>NZ_QFZQ01000021.1 GCF_003171675.1 Reichenbachiella versicolor
ATAAGAATGTTATGTAAACTGATCTTCTGATGATGGATTCTTTGAGGAAAATAAGACTCAACATTTAGAACAGGATCTTCAATAAAAGGCACAAAAAAAGACCAGAGAAACTCTGGCCTTTATTTTTTATTATTATGTGTTGTTGTGAATTAGAAATCGCCTTAAAAGTTATTTCTTAATAAACCTTATGGTCTTCACTCCGTCAACACCAGATACTTTTAGCATATATATCCCTGTAGGCAAATCAGCAATCGATATTGATTTTTGAGCTAATAAATTACCAGCTTGAACCAACCCTCCAGATAGGTCTGAAATCTCATAACTATCAAATACTGAAGATTCACTGTTCAATGTAATTTCAGATGTAGCTGGGTTCGGGAATAGTGTTATGTCTGATGATAACTCACCTTCGACTGATGAGATAAGCTTGTCTGCAACTGTGATTTTGAAAGCTTCACTATCTGTCAAGTCTCCATCGCTAACTGTTACAGTTACATCATATGTTCCTGATTGATCACTATCTGGTGTCCAGTTAAACTCTCCAGTTGTAGAGTTTAAGGTCATACCTAATGCTATTGATTCAGCATCTAAACTATATGTTAATTCGTCATTATTCTCATCTGAAGCAGATATGGTAAAAGCTAATAATTCTCCTTCATCCACTTCTTTATCTTCGATTACATCCAATATTGGAGCGACTTTTGGTAATTCAAAGCGTTGAGCGTTGATTACTTCATATGATGTGACTTCACTACTCCATGCTATCACAAAATCACCATTACTATCAATAGCAATTGTTGGACTCTTTTGATCATTGGATCTTTCCGTATTAATTACAAGCTCATCTCCCTGAGCTATGCCCGATGCATTATAGCGCTGTGCGTAGATATCTGAGCTAAAATCATCTCCTTGACCAAAGCCATCCCAAGTAATCACAAAATCTCCATTAACACTCATAGCTATAGATGGTACTCTATCTTGAATACTTCCACTACCTTTAAAAGTGTTGACTAAGAATTCCTCCGTATCCTGTGCTACTGCTGATACATTATATCTTCTGGCATAAACATCGTGAAACCCTGCTGAATGATCACTATTCCATGTAATTACAAAATTACCATCAGCATCCATAGCCGTAGCTGGGTCTGTTTGATAATTATCTACTAAAGTATTGACTAAAAAAGGGTCTGTCTGTGCTTCGCCAGAAGCGTTGTAAAGTCTTGCTTCTATCCCGTAATCATCACCATCAACATTTTCATCCTGCCAAGTGACTACAAAATCACCATCAGCATCCATGGAAATAGCAGGATTGATACTATTCTTAAAAGTTCCAAAATTGACTCTAAATTCACTTTCGACCTTATTGCCAGAAGCATCAAATCGTTGTGCCATTATATCAGTACCTCCATGAACGTAACCTCCATCGCCACTCCACACAATAACGAAGTCACCATCAGCATCCATTGCTATATCAGGAGTATTTTGATTCCCTGTAGTATGAGTATTTACTAAAAATACGGAGCCTTGTTTTTCACCAGAAGAGTTGTATCTCTGAGCTTGGATACCTCGATCATCCATTGCTGATAAATTTGACATTTGCCAAGTAATTACAAAGTCTCCGTCTGAATCCATTGCTACCGCAGGTGCTAAGTTATAGCCTACGCTTCCACTGGCTACTGTAAACTCATCTCCTTGAGCGACTCCTTCAGCATTGAACCTTTGAGCATAGACTCCAGTATTAACGGTACTCCAAGCAATCACAAAATCACCATCTTCATCCATAGCGATATCAGAATATCTTCTACTATATGAACCATTATCATTCTCAGTATTAACCTTGAACTCTGTACCTACTTTTTCAAGTTGTGCATGAGCGTCAGAAGTATTTAGCATCATCATACCAGCAGCTATGGTTCCAGTAGCGGCTGTTTTCAAGTTGACATTTAATTGATCCAATTGACGCTTCAGTCTATCAAGTCGCTTGAGAAGCATTTGACGCTTTTTGTAGGTGTAATTAGTAAATGATCCGTTTTGGATAG
>NZ_QFZQ01000001.1 GCF_003171675.1 Reichenbachiella versicolor
CCCCGAGCATAAAACCGATAACAGACGCTAAGCACCCACAGTTGTTGCCGTAGAGCACGTAGAAAAAATTTTTCTCTAATAGAAAACAGCTTAGATCATCAGTTATTTAGGTAATCTATGCATTGGTGTGAAGAGACTTTCAGAAAAAAAACCATTCCGAGACATCGGAATGGCTTAATATTTTTAATTACAATTATCTTAATTATGCAAGCTGAGCGTCCAATTTACCTGCTAATACTCCTTTAGGAACTGCGCCAACTTGCTTATCTACTACCTCTCCATTTTTGAATACCAATAAAGTAGGGATGCTTCTTACACCGAACTTAGCAGAAACTTCAGGGTTAGAATCTACATCAACTTTACCCACTACAGCCTTGCCTTCATAATCCAGCGCTAATTCTTCTACAACTGGTCCGATCATCTTACATGGTCCACACCATTCTGCCCAGAAGTCAACCAATACAGGTTGGTCTGATTTTAAGATTTCGTCAAAGTTACCGTCGGTGATTTCTAATGCTTTACCCATTGTATTGAAATTTTTTGTTGTTATCTGTCAGTAAAACGCAAATATAGATTTTTTTGTTCACGCTAGTTTATCGGTTTTTCTTATGGTTAAATAGAAATTGGTGATAAGCATTCATTTATGAAGTTTAATCAATGACTATTTACTTCGCTTGTACTCTTTTAGTTCTGAACTAGGTGTGAGAACAGTTCCTTCTGACCAGATATCTGGTGAGTAGCTAAAGTGGCGTTTAAAAAGCACATGCTTCCTGTGTTGAGTAGATTCAAATTTCTCCGAAGTGATAAGCGATCGTTCTTGAACTAAAAACTCCCAGTTAGTCTCTGGTTCAAACTCAAGTTCGAGTCTAGCTTTGATTTGGTTTAAACTTTTATCAAATAAGAACCTTTTTCTTTTTTTGGTGATGGAAATAGGTCTATCCAGTCCAACATATTCTTTATAATTGAGAGATGCATATTTGAAATAATAGCCTCCATCTTCTCCCTTTTCAAATATTACTGTTGCGGTCTCATTCTTCATAGCATGATTAACTCCAAGAAGGTTAATTTTTTCAGATTGCTTTCCCTTAGCGTATTTGTAGGAAATTTGAAGTATGGCAAATGTTTCTGTTGATACATAAACTGTGCCTTCAAATATTCCACTTTTTTTAGGGATAAAACTGATTTGATATACAATGTCATCTCCCATAATAGTAGCTCGATCTAGTTTGTAATTATACTTGTTAGGACTATTAATCATTTCCCAGTTATCACCTTTTAAGGTGCTATTATCTAGAAGAAGCTTACTAATGTCAATAGTTAAGAATTTACTTCTCAATACGTATGAATCAGGGTTTTCGTCTTGAAGTTTCCAAGTATCATCACCTATTCCATTTTTGCCGTACTTAAAAGCTAGCAGTCCAGATCTGATTTGGTAATATTCTTCGGAGCTTTTATTAGTTGTTTTGATATCATTCAAAAAATCTTCCATAATTGGCTCAAGCTCATCGTATAACTTTTCCATTGAACCTTCTTCAAGAGAGATACCGTTTTTAACTAAAAGTTTAAAATCATCGTCACGTCTGTAGAGGTCAGATTGAGCCTCAATGAATTCCGTCATAGGGTCAGGAATTTTATCAAAAATCGTTTTGACATTTTCTTCATCTAATCCTATAAAATCTGACTCTTTTACAGTCATTTTATTTTTATCTGTAAATGGAGTTTGTTCAAACTTGTGAAAGAAGAATTTCATCTTTTGGGTTGGGTTAGGGTAATTCTTATCGTAATTATCTTTTACCTCTTCAATTATTTCTTTAGCAGAAAGTTCTTTGTCTGCTGATACTATAATTTCCTCCAAGCTGACTGCTGCAGCTGATAGTTTTACATTTGGATTGTTAATCAGTGTTTTTGGAGTGAAGTTTTGACTTTGATAGCCTATATAGCTGATCGAAATGATGTCACTATTGGATAGTTTAGAAATGTCAATCAAGAAATCTCCGTCTATATTGGTTACAGTTCCTTTACCAGTTCCTTTGACTGAAATACTTGCAAACGGTAAGGGTTCGTTAGTAAGGCTGTCCATTACAGAACCCCCAATAGATTGAGCTGATATATTAGAATAAATAAAGGTTAGTGAAGTGAGAGTAAATATTAGATTTTTCATAGAAAGCAGTTACTGCCCAAAGTTAATCATCGTTTACTTCTATGACTACTTTTCCTTTGGCTCTAGAAGTTTCCAAGTACTTTATTGCCTCAGCAGTATCTTCTAAAGTATAAACTCTATCAATAATAGGTCTAATTTTTTCTTGCTCTATGAGATCGGCTAAAAATTGAAGGTCGGAAGTATTGGTTTCTGCAGTTTTAACTATTAGTCTTTTTCCATCTTCTATTGACTTTCTCATACTAGCAAACATTACTGGAAAAGTTATCCTAAAATTTTGAAATCCAACTTGAACTCCACTACCATTGTTTTTCAGTAGATCCGTGAAGTTTTTGACTTTAAGATTGCCTACATTGTCCATCACATAGTCGAATGACTTATTTATTTCATGAATGTTTGTTTGTGAATAATTGATTGTATGGTCAGCGCCAACAGCCTTAACCAAGCTTTGGTTTTGCTCACTGCAGACAGCAGTTACTTCCGTATTCATAGCTTTGGCTATCTGTATAGCAAATGTGCCTACTCCTCCTGATGATCCGTTAATTAGTATTTGTTTTTCTGCTTTTAAGCGTAAATGATCTCGTAGAAATTGTAAAGCTGTGATACCAGCAACTGGTAATGAGGCAGCTTCTATGTGGCTAATTGATTTTGGTTTTAAGGCAAGTAATGATGGTGTAGTAATAACATATTCAGCACATGATCCACAGCCAGAAGGCATAGTGTCTCCAAAGACTTCATCTCCTACTTTAAGGGCTGTTACTTTAGAACCTACTTTTTCAATAATTCCAGAAACATCTGCTCCCAAAACAAAATTCTTAGGTTTCAATATTCCCCATGTAAATCTTACAAAATATGGAGCTCCTCTCATCAAACGCCAATCCAAAGGATTGACAGAAGCTGCTTTGACTTTTACAAGTACTTCATTTGGTTTGATTGGGCGAATAGAAAGATCTTCTAACTTGAGAACTACAGGTGTTCCATACTCACGGAAAGTAATGGCTTTCATGATTTTTGATGTTTGGTTGTCAATTAGATGGATATGTTTATTAGTCTATTACATGTATTTTAAAAAACTCAGGGTATAAAAAAAGAGACCGACTTTCGAAGATCTCTTTTGTTTGAATTTTTCTATTGATCAAGTTGCGCAGAACTCTTTCAATCTTTGGTTTTTTGAAGGCTCTCTTAATTTTTGTAAAGCCTTTTCTCTTATCTGTCTTACTCTTTCACGAGTAAGTCCCATGATATCTCCAATTTCCTCCAAAGTGTACGGATTGTCAGAACCAATACCAAAACTCATTTTAACAACTTCTCTTTCTCTTGCCGTTAAAGTTGATAAAGCTCTTATCGTCTCTACTTTTAAAGAATCATTAAATACCATCTGACCGTCAGTAGGTCTAGAAGTTTTGTTTTCTAATACATCAAGAAGTGAACCAGATTCGTCTTCACCAAAAGGAGCGTCCATAGACATTTGCTTTACCTCAGCACCTAAAGTGTTTCTTACCTCACTAGGTTTCATGTCCAAAATATCAGCTAATTCTTCTTCAGTAGGCTCTCTTTCGAATTTTTGCTCTAGCTCAGCATAAGCTCTTCTAATTTGATTGATTGCACCAGACTTGTTCATTGGAAGTCTAACAATACGAGACTGCTCGGCTAATGCTTGCATAATTGATTGACGAATCCACCATACCGCATATGATATGAATTTAAATCCTTTGGTTTCATCAAATTTCTTTGCTGCTTTAATCAAACCTAGATTTCCTTCGTTGATCAAATCATTCAAGGGCAATGATCTATTTTGATATTGCTTAGCTACAGATACAACGAATCTAAGGTTAGACTTTACTAATTTTTCGAGTGCAAGATCATCTCCTTGTTTGATACGCTGTGCTAATTCTACCTCTTCATCAGGTGTGATCATCGGCACGCTACTAACTTCAGTGAAATACTTTTCGAGGGTATGACTCTCTCTTCTGTTAGTTATGGATTGCGTGATCTTTAACTGTCTCATATGTTGTTGTCCATGTTTTGTTTACGATAAAACTTACCGTCTTACGAGTAGGGGGAACGATAAGCTTGCAAATTTATAGTTTAATACGTTGTAAGTCAATTAAAAGATGACTAATCAACCTTTAAAAATTTCACAACTATACATTTGTCATCTATAGTCCTATGACTCAAATTGACCTAATTCATCAATCTACTCAATGTAACGCAATATTCCTATTAATTATTATTTAAAACGAGTTCTCATTGCAAAAGCCCTGAAAATCAAGTATTATACTAAGTGATTCGATTTAAAAAATTAAACCCCAAACACCATGGTAATGAATTTTAAAGGTGCCAAAATTGAGCATGATGATACAGTAGAATATGAGTCTATTGCTGCTTACATGGCCAAAGCTAAAGACCTAATTACTTTTAAACCAGACATGGAAATTGCTCAGGCAATAGATATTATGTTAGAAAAGAGGATTTCTGGTGGACCAGTTCTCAATGAAAAACGGGAGTTGGTAGGTATGCTTTCGGAAAAGGACTGTCTCAAAATTTTGGTTCAGTCATCTTATCACAATATTCCGAGTGGTAAGGGTAAAGTTCAAGACTATATGTCTAGTAATGTGCGTACGTTGGACATCAATACCAATGTGGTTGACTGTGCTAATGAGTTTTTAGGTACTTATTACAGAAGGTTTCCAGTGACTGAAAATGGTATTCTTAAAGGTCAAATAAGTCGAAGAGATATTATGAAAGCGGCAAAAAATATTAAGTCTGCTACATGGTAATCATTTAATTCGCCCGGGGTTTTCGGCGATAAATGATTTCCATGATTTTGCACTCATCTGTAAAGCACCTGCTTGATAATGATGAGTCAGTGCGACTGCAAGTGCATCTGTGGCATCCAGTAATTTGGGTGCCTCTTTTATTTTGAGTTGGGAAATTAGCATTGCTGCTACTTGTTCTTTGGAGGCATTACCATTTCCAGTTACAGACATTTTAACCTTTTTAGGAGCATATTCTGTAATAGGAATTCCACGGGTCAGAGCAGCTGCCATTGCTACTCCTTGTGCTCGGCCTAGTTTTAACATTGATTGAACGTTTTTACCATAGAAAGGGGCTTCTAGCGCAACATCATCCGGTCCAAATTCTTCTATTATTGAACTAATTCTTTCAAAAATCTTTTTAAGTTTTAATTCATGTGATGAGTATTTTGACAAGTGGATGACGCCAAATTGTAAAAGGCTAATATTACTTCCCTTCACAAGTATAACTCCATATCCCATGACAGTAGTTCCCGGATCAATTCCTAAAATAATTTTTTCTTTGACGTTTTGCATCATATGTGTAGCGTTGCAATTTACAGAAATAAAAGTTCTACCCATTTGTACTCGCAATCCACCATTAATAAGTTTCATGTTCCTTATTTACTTAAAATTTGGCTTTGGTCGATAATTTCTTTGTCGGTTCTAGCAATGGTATTTTGGAAGGTTTTTGAAAGGTACAGGATCGATGCAGCTCAGCTTATCATCGAAGAATTAGACGTTTTACCATTAGTAACAACTGTAGTTCTGCTATCTATGAATTATAGTTTGGAAGCTGTAAAATGGAACCTTTTAACATACTCAATAGAGAGAGTTTCTTTTCTTAGGAGTTTAAGAACAATATTAATTGGTCAAGCTTTGAATATGATTATTCCACTTGCGTTTGGAGATTTTTATGCTCGATATCGACAATTTAAAGAATGTAAATCTCAAAGTTTAGGAGCAATCATGGTGAATCGTATCACCTTAACCATCCCGACATTTATTTTTGGGACAGTAGCCGTTCTATATTGGATGCGACTGACTCTAGAAGGTATAGAATTATTGTGGTGTATAGCAATTTCCACAGTAGGAGTTATTATTTTGTTTTTAACCATTCGACTTGTAAAGCCATTGTTTCTACAAAAATACGCTAGCGCTATTATGGATATTAAGTTGAGTTTGTTGTTCAAGGTTCAAGGGTTAGCTTTGGCGAGGTACATTGTTTTTACTATTCAATACCTTTTAGTCTTTCAGGCATTGAGGTTTGAGTTGACTTATATAGAAATGTTTTTGGGAGTAGCTTGGGTGTTTTTAATAAAAACAATTATTCCAGCGATAACACTCTTTGGGGATTTAGCTAAACGACAATTATCAGCACTAGCGTTTTTCACGTTAATTACTGATCGCGTTGACCTAGTTATTGCTACTAGCTTTCTAGTTTGGTTGATCAACATTGTTTTCCCATCATTTATTGGACTTATAATTTTACCTAGACAATTATCTCGTTAATGAATTGGCTAGCATTATCTCTGTGTGCTATATATTCTGTATTACTCTTGTTTTGCAGAAAAATTTGGAAAGGAATTCCTCATGTCAAACTTATAAATTATGATCTCAATGAACGGGTAACTGTTCTAGTTCCTGCTAGAAATGAAGAGAGTAACATACATGCTACTTTGGATTGCATTTTATCAAATGACTATCCGAAAGATTTGTTGCAAGTGATAGTAATAGATGATCATTCTGATGATGGTACTGCCGATGTTGTAAATTCTGTAGATGGAGTCGAATTATTGAAACTTGATTCTGATCGTCAAGGTAAAAAAAATGCAATCACACATGGGGTCAATAATTCTTCTGGTGATTTAATTATCTGCACTGATGCTGACACAAAGGTTTCTAATCATTGGGTTAAAATGCATGTTTTATCATTTAGAGAAGGTAATCAGCTTTCGTTTGGACCTGTAGAATATATAGGGAAATGGTCAAATATGCTGAATTTAGAACTCTATTCTTTGGTAATGTTTGGTGCTGTTTACAATGCGATTGGGAAAACAGGGATGATCAATGGGTGTAATTACTCATTTAGCAGAGCTGTTTTCAAAGAGGTAAATGCATTTGAAGGTAATCTAGATATTGCTTCAGGGGATGATGAGTTTCTTTTACGAAAAGTCCATGCTTTATACCCAAGGAAGGTAAAGTTTTTAAAAGCAAAGGAAGCCTTGGTCAAAACAATTCCAGCGGAAACGTTGAGAGGTCTTATTCATCAAAGAAGGAGATGGGCATCAAAATGGAGGTATCATGAAGATTTAGCTTCTAAAGTTTCGCCCATTGCAGTTTTCTTTTTCTATCTAATAATTTTATTAAGTCTAATACAATCTTTTTGGTCTGGAGAATGGGGTGCCTTATTTATAGCTTTAATGATAAAGATGGTTTCAGAATATCTCTTTTGTTCTGGGTATAACTCTATTGTTCAGGACCGAGTCAGCCTTTGGGGTATTTTGAAACTTGAAATTATTTACCCTTTTTATGCAGTATTTGTAGGAGTGACTTCTAATTTTGGTCGATACAGTTGGCGTGGACGAAAATTCAAAACCTAAATCTCTGGCCTATGAGTGACTTAGAATATGATGTATTGGACGAGTTATATCTCTTAAAGCATTTTAAGGATCTAATAACTGCTGTAGGACTTGAAGAAGTAGATTTGTATTCCGTATTGGATAAACTGCACAAAAAAGAATGGATAAAGTGTTTTGAAGAGCCAGATATAGAGTTGACTTATGAACAGGTGGATCTTGAAATTAAATTTCGGAAATACTTCTATCAAGCTACAAAACTAGGAATGAAGGAGCATACTGTATGAGCATACAAGAAAGCATATCATCCAATCTTAAAGAACTAGAACTTAACGCTCTCCTTGAGGTAACTGAAGCTATTAATAATAATTTACCAGAAGAGTCACTCTATAAGATTTATCACTTTACATTGCTTGCGAACTTAAAAGTGAAAAAGTTAGCACTTTATGTACTAGGCGATAAATGGGAAAAAAAAGTCTCGTTTGGGATTAAAGAAAAGGATTTAGAAAAACTGAACCTTACCTCATTTGAGAATATTTCAGGAGCGGTCAACTTGTATAATTCCAAAGCTGCTGATGTCTTTGATAATGTCATTGCAGTTCATCATAAGGATCGACTTTTAGCATTAGTGTTTGTAGGTGATGTCAGTGGTATGCGGTCTTTGGATAAGGGGAAATCATCTACGACTTTTTTGGAGGCCTTGACTAACATTATCCTTGTAGCTATTGAGAACAAGAAGTTGGCAAGGAAACAATTGGAGCAAGAAGCAATTCGAAAAGAATTGGAAATAGCACAAGAGGTTCAACAGTTTTTATTTCCAAAAGAACTTCCAAAAACGGATAAATTGATCGTTGATGCAGTTTACAGGCCACATCATAATGTTGGAGGAGATTATTATGATTACATACCAATTAATGAAGATAAATTCATGGTTTGTATTGCTGATGTTTCTGGAAAGGGGATACCCGCAGCACTAATGATGTCTAACTTTCAAGCTTCTCTGAGGACACTTGTACGTCAAACAGATGATCTTGATAAAATCGTCCGTGAGCTGAATTATCAACTTTATCGCAGTGGTAATGCAGAGATATTTATTACTTTTTTTATCATGTTATATGATCGTAATAAAAAGTCCTTAAACTATGCTAATTGTGGGCATAATCCTCAAATGCTTAGATACAAAGGAGAAATCGAATCTTTGAGTACTGGTACTACAGTTCTTGGAATGTTTGATCCATTACCATTTCTTGAGATAGGTAGAGTAGATGACTTAAGTTCATTTTGTTTGTTTTGTTACACAGATGGTTTGACAGAGACATTTGATTCCAAAAACGAGGAGTTTGGAGAAGAACGTTTATTCAATCTTCTGAACAAGCTTAAATGTTCAGATCCTGAGTATGTTAATAAAACTTTGCTTGAAGAAGCTGAATTATTTAGAGGTCAAGAACCTTACAGAGATGATTTAACATTACTTGCTGTAAAAGTCAATGAGTAGTGGCAAAACGTGTATCCGCTATATGGTCCTATATATTTCCTTCTATACTTTGGAATAAAAAAATTAAAGAAAAGAAAATACTGTATTTGACTTTTGATGATGGACCTACGCCAATGGTTACCGATTATGTGTTGAGAGAATTGGAAAGCAGAAATGCCAAAGCCACTTTTTTTGCTTTAGGTAAAAACTTAGAGACGGAAGTTAGGTTAGTGAAAGAAATATTGGGAGCAGGTCATCAATTGGCCAATCATACCTATAACCACGACTCTGGTTGGAGAGTTTCTTCTTTAAAGTTTAGCGAATCTATATCAAGAACAGATGCTTTGCTCAATAGATATTTAAAAAAAAATACTTGCAGTTTTAGACCTCCTTATGGAAAATTGACACCGTCTCAGTTTTTTAAACTGAAGAAAACTCACCAAATCATAATGTGGAATTTGATGTCTTACGATTTTGATCAATCACTTTCTCCTGAACGTTGCTTAGAATCTTTGAAGCAAAAAACTAGGTCAGGAGATATTGTTGTATTTCATGATAATTCTAAGTCATTTCATAATTTGGGGTTTGTCCTACCTAGATATTTAGACCATTGTTTATCCCAAGGATATGAGTTCAAATTACTATGATTTGGTGGGGTTGTGCTTTTATAGTTTTGATAAATCTCTTTGGACTGCTAGTAATATTTTTTTCTTCTAGAGTTAAATCAGGGGTAATCAATGATGAAGACTTTCCTTATGTTTCAATAGTTATTTCGGTTAGGAATGAGTCTGATAACATTATAGATTTATTAAACAGCTTGGGTCATTTAAAATATCCAAAAGACAAACTTGAAATATTAATAGGAGATGATCATAGTGAAGATGATACATGGAGGAAACTTAAAGAAAACTCTAAGGGAAGCAATATAAGCTTGTATCAAGCTAAAGTCGTTGATTACGGGAAGTCGAAAATGCTTGATGTATTGTGTAAAGAGGCAAAAGGTGAATGGCTGCTGTTTACAGACGCAGACGTTCGAATGCCCGAGTTTTGGGTACAATCTATGTTGAATCAGTCTGGGGATCAGTTTGCTGGTATGACTCGAATAATAGGAACTAGGTTGTTAGATTATTTTCAGAATATAGATTGGCTATTACATCAACGATTGATTGATTGGTATACAAAAATATTTGGTCCACTTACTATTTGGGGTAATAATATGGCTATTCGAAAGAAGGCTCTAGAAGAAATTGAATATTATAAAAACATTACAAATTCAATAGTAGAAGATGTTGCAGTAATGCAAAAGATTAAAGCCATCGGAAAAGTCACAATTAATAATTCTTCAGGATCATGTGTTACTTCTTTACCGTCAAGAACTATGTCCCAAGTGATTGGTCAAAGATTGCGTTGGATGAAGGGCTTTTCTATAATTGAATGGTACATTCTACCATTATGTATCGTCAAGTACCTATATCTACCTTCATTGATTTATTTACTGATAATACCTGATTCATATATATGGATTGCAGTATTAATTACTAAGGCTTTATTGGTATTTATATTGATTGAACCATATCTAGAAGGTAAAGTATTATTTAAAAAATGCCTTGCGTTGCTTTTTTTTGACTTGTATGAATTCCTAATATATTTTGTGACTTTTGTACTCTCATTGACCACCTCAAATGTGGTATGGAAAGAAAGGACCTATGGTAGATAATAATCAGTTCGTAGAAACACACGCTCATATTTATTCATCAAAGTTTAAAGAGGATATTGCAGATGTAATAGAAAGAAGTCAAGAAGCTGGAGTATCTAAAATCTACATGCCTAATGTAGATCACGAATCAATAGATGGTATGCTAGAGCTTGAGAATAAATACCCAGAATATTGCATTCCAATGATGGGTCTTCATCCATGTTCAGTTAAAAAGGATTTCGAAAAAGAACTTTATATAGTAGAAGATTGGCTTTCAAAGAGACCGTTTGTAGCAGTAGGAGAGATAGGAACAGATTTATATTGGGATAAATCTCTTTTTGAATTACAAAAAGAAGCTTTCATTATTCAATGCAACCTAGCCAATCAAAATGACATACCGGTTATTATTCATTGTCGAGAGTCTATTGATGAAACGATTGAAATTTTAGAAGGTATGGCAAATGCTCCAAAAGGAATATTTCATTGTTTTACTGGAGATGTTGAACAAGCAAAACGAATAATAGCTCTAGGGCATAAAATTGGAATAGGGGGAGTAGCCACTTTTAAAAATGGAGGTCTTGATCCAGTCTTGTTGGAGATAGACCTTGAAAATATGGTGTTGGAAACAGATTGTCCGTATTTGGCTCCAACCCCTTACAGAGGTAAAAGAAACGAGCCTGCATTTATTGAATTGGTAGCACAAAAAATTTCTGATCTGAAAAATATACCAGTCAGTGAGGTCGCGCAGTCTACCACTAATAGTGCCTTACAGATATTTAAAAGTTAGCATAAACAGGAAGAAACGTGATTAAAATCAATAAGAAAACTGCTTAAAACGGCTTAAAATCACCTTTTTGCTAGCCTATTTGAAAAAAAAGAACTCGATTTGCAATTAGATCAAAATTGTCATTTATTTGTTGCCCTAAGTGAAAATCGGGTGATTCAGAGAGGTGACCGAGTGGTTGAAGGTGCTCGCCTGGAAAGTGAGTGTGCCCCAAAAGGGTACCGGGGGTTCGAATCCCTTCCTCTCTGCAGCATAGCGATAATCATGATGACTAAGACATTATTTAACTTTTATTTGAAGATTTATTATTAAAAAGTAAACCATGAAAAGAATAGTAGTATTGTTAATGATGATGGGTGTATTCACTTTGACTCATTTTAAATCTGTAGCTCAAGATGTAGAAGCAGCTGTTGAGGGTGATTCTACAGAGATGGTAGCCGCAGATAGTGCAGATGTAGAAGAAACAGTAGTTGAAGAAGAAGTTGTTCAGGAAACAGAAGAAGAATATGTAGAGCCTGTTGCTGAGCCATCATTTCACCAAATCGTAAAAGAACAATTTATCGCAGGTGGATGGGAGTTCATGGGTATCGTATTACTTTGTTTGATTCTAGGTCTAGCTGTAGCTATTGAAAGAATCATTACATTAAACTTAGCTACTACAAATACTAAGAAATTATTGAGTAAAGTTGAGGACGCTCTTGCATCTGGTGGTGTAGAAGCTGCAAAAGATGTTTGTAGAAATACTCAAGGACCAGTTGCTTCTATTTTCGTTCAAGGTTTGATGAGAATGTCAGAAGGAATTGAAATGGTAGAGAAGTCTATTATTTCTTACGGTTCTGTTGAAATGGGTAAATTAGAAAAAGGGATGGTTTGGATTTCTCTTTTTATCTCTTTGGCTCCAATGCTTGGTTTCATGGGTACAGTAATTGGTATGATTGGTGCTTTTGATGCGATTGCTGAGGCTGGAGATGTTTCTCCTGCGTTGGTTGCTGGTGGTATCAAGGTCGCACTTTTGACTACAGTTGGTGGTTTGATAGTTGCAGTAATCCTTCAGTTGTTCTATAACTACTTGGTATCTAAAATTGACTCTTTAGTAAACTCTATGGAAGACGCTTCTATTTCTTTGATCGATATCTTGGTTAAGCAAAACGCTTCTAAATAAGATTTTTCAACTTAAAAGAAATTAGAAATGGATTCAATAGATGTAGCACTATATATTTCATATGCACTAACAATTTTGGCTGGTATAGCAGCTATTGCATTTCCGTTATTTAACTCATTCGGAGACCCTAAGTCTTTAACTAAATCAGCTGCTGGATTAGGAGCATTGTTAGTAGTCTTTGGTATCGGTTGGGCTCTTGCTGGAGCTGAAGTAACGGAATCTTACATTGAGTTTGGCGTAGATGCAGGTTTGTCGAAGTTTATCGGAGGTCTCTTGACTATGATGTATATTTTGACAGGTATTGCCATAGTTGGTATCGTATATACAGAAGTATCTAAAATTATAAAGTAATATGGCGAAAGGTAAATCAAGACCCACTGCGGAGGTAAACTCTGGGTCGATGGCTGACATCGCATTCCTACTTTTGATTTTCTTCTTGGTTACAACCACGATAGCAAATGATAAAGGGGTGTTGATGCAATTGCCACCGCCACCAGACCCTACGCAACCACCACCAGATATCACGAAGAATCAGAAGAATATTTTTAAGATTCAGGCTAATTCTCTAGATAAGTTATTGGTGGAAGAAGAGCCTTTAACTGAGGTTACCGAATTAAGAGGTATGATCAAAGATTTTATCTTGAACTTTGGAAAGCCATCAGCAGAAGGAAGAGCACTATATAACTCATTACCAGCTTCGTTAAGGAGTCATGTAAATAGTAGAGGTAGAAGACAAGATTCTTCTGATGAGCCTAAAGAGGCAATTGTTTCTTTTAAGGCGGATAGAGGTACTAGTTATGAGTTGTATGTTCAGGTTTTAGATGAGATTCATGCTGCTTACAATGAAGTGTATGGAGCTAGAATTGGGTTGAGTGCAGAGGAGTTTTTACTTCTAGATAAGCGAGACCCTGAGCAGAAAGCTATGTACAAAGCAGCTAGAGAAGGTATTCCTAAGGCTGTTTCTATTGCTGAACCAAATAAAATAGGAGGTTGATATGTCTAAGTTTAAGAAAAGTTCAGGAACTAGTCAGGAAATCCCTACTGCGGCACTTCCAGATATCATTTTTATGCTGTTGTTCTTTTTCATGGTGACTACCGTGCTTAGAGACAAAACCATAATGGTAAAACAAGAATTGCCAAAGTCTACTCAATTGAGTAAGCTGGAAAGAAAATCTTTGGTTAGTTATATATATATCGGTAAGCCAAATAAGGTTGATCAATTCGGGTCGGAACCTAAGATTCAAGTAAACGATGTGTTTGTTGAACCTAAGGATATAATTCGATTTGTGAACCAAGAGAAAGATAAACTTAGTGAAGTTGAGCGTGATCAGATTACTATGTCATTGAAAGTCGATGTTGAGGCTAAGATGGGTATAGTATCTGATGTACAAGAGGAACTTAGAGAAGCAAATGCTCGTAAAGTTCTTTATAGCTCTCTTAGGAGACTTGATTAATAATAAATCTCAAATAAATTGATAAAAGGTCTTTTCGTAATGAAAAGACCTTTTTTTGTGCTATGCAAGAATCAGCTAGAATAAAAAATGCCTGGTGTATGTATGACTGGGCTAACTCAGCCTACCTTCTGGTTATATCATCTACAATTTTTCCAATATATTATAATGGAATTACTCGTAGGGTTTTTGGAGGAGATGAGGTTACTTTTTTTGGGTTTCAAATTGAAAATACGGTATTGTATTCTTATGCTATATCCTTTTCTTTTTTAGTATCAGCAGCTTTATCTCCATTACTTTCTGGAGTAGCAGATTATGGAGGTAAAAGAAAGTTCTTCCTAAAAGTATTTACGTATTTAGGTTCTTTTTCGACATTATCTCTGTTTTGGTTTAAAGGAGATAATATTGAATTTGGGATAATAATGTCTGTTTTCGCGGCAATTGGTTACTCAGGGAGCTTAGTGTTTTACAATGCTTTTTTACCAGAGATTACTTCTGAGGAAAATTATAATATGCTTAGTGCTAAAGGTTATGCACTGGGGTACATTGGTAGTGTGCTTCTTTTATTAGCAAGCTTTATTCTTATTGAGATGTATCAAACTTTTGGTTTTGAGGAGAAAACTTCAGCTGTTCGTTTATCATTTTTATTCGTAGGAGTTTGGTGGTTAGGTTTTGCCCAATTTGCTTTTAGAAGGCTACCTGAAAATAATACCACTCATTCTAATGAAGTAGGGCTACTAAGAAAAGGAGCAAAAGAGGTCGTTAAGGTTTTTGATTCTCTAAAGCATTCAAAAGTGCTTAAGCGCTATTTGATGGCGTTCTTTTTTTATAGTATGGGAGTTCAGACTATAATGCATTTGGCTACTATTTTTGGTGAGAAAGAGTTGGGTTTGAGTGCAGCGAAGCTGATAGTTACGATTATTGTTTTACAATTAGTGGCGATTGGTGGAGCTTATTTGTTTTCTAAATTATCAAAAAGGTATAATGACGGTGTGTCAATTTTGCTAATGCTTATAATTTGGATTGGTATTTGTGTCTTTTCATACGTTGTAAAGACAGAATATGAGTTTTATGCTTTAGCGGTACTTGTAGGAATTGTTATGGGAGGTATACAATCAATGTCTAGGTCAACATATTCAAAACTAATCCCTGAAAACTCCATTGATAATACCTCTTATTTTAGTTTTTACGATGTTTTGGAAAAAAGTTCTATTGTACTTGGTACCTTTTCTTTTGGGTTTATTGAGTATATCTCTGGTTCTATGAGAAATAGTACCTTGGTATTAACAGTTTTCTTTATTGTAGGAGTGTTTCTATTAGTGCGTTCAGGAATTCATCGTAAAGCAATGGCTTGATGGAAAAATTAAATCTACCAGAATATGAACTTGTGTTAAAAGAAACTTCTGATGGAAAGGAGGTTTGGGATCCAGTTAGAAAAAAGTATTTAGTTTTAACTCCGGAAGAATGGGTAAGACAAAACTTTTTAAACTTCTTAATTAATGATTTAGGATATCCACTTTCATTAATTAGAAACGAGGGGGGACTTAAGTATAATGGCAGACAAAAACGTACAGATATTCTTGCTTACGGAAATGATGGTTTGCCATTAATATTAGTTGAGTGTAAAGCAACAACTGTTAAAATTTCAAGTGACGTATTTGAACAAGCTTCAGTTTATAATAAAGAACTTAAATCTAAATATCTCATAGTGACCAACGGATTACAGCATTTCTGTTGTGAACAAAATTTCTCCACAGGTGATGTTACTTTTCTGGAAAGTATACCGAAATATCAGTAATGTATATGGTAGCAGTCATTAATTCCATTTAGTGGGATATGCTATATTTGCATGAGCATTCCTAAATACATTTGCTTATATAAAAGTTATTATCACATTGAATACAAGTAAAACAACAAAAGCTTTGCGACTATCTAAAGACGTAGTATTGTCTGATTATAAAATGGCTTTTTTGAGCCGTGAGGTTAGTTATACCGGTCGAAAAGAAGTATTCATGGGTAAGGCTAAATTTGGAATATTTGGCGATGGTAAAGAGTTAGCTCAGATTGCTATGGCTAAAGTTTTCCAAAAAGGAGACTGGAGATCGGGATACTATAGAGATCAGACTTTTATGTTTGCTATAGGAGAAACCAAAATTCGTGAATTCTTTGCTCAGTTGTATGCTCATACAGATGTGAAATTGGAGCCTTCATCTGGGGGAAGAATGATGAACAGTCATTTTGGGACTAGGACTCTTGATGATGATGGAGAGTGGAAAAACCAAAAGGAAATGTATAATTCTGCTTCCGATGTTTCTTGCACGGCTGCTCAGATTCCAAGGTTATTAGGTTTTGCATATGCTTCCAAATTATATAGGCAAAATCCAGCTCTTCATGGAATGTCAAATTTTTCAGTGAATGGAAATGAGGTTGCTTATGGTACGATAGGTAATGGATCTACTTCAGAAGGACATTTTTACGAAATGATCAATGCTGCTGGTGTTTTACAAGTACCATTGGTGATTTCGGTGTGGGATGATGAATATGGTATTTCAGTTCCGAATAAATATCATACTACGAAAAGTAGTATTTCTAAGGTTTTAGAAGGCTTCAGACAAAATGAAGATGGAGCAGGTATTGAGATAATTGCTGTTGAAGGACATGATTATCTTGGATTGATGGAGGCATATCAAAAAGCTGATAAGCTAGCAAGAGAACAGCATATACCAGTGTTGATTCATGTATATGATCTGACTCAGCCACAAGGGCATTCAACTTCTGGGTCACATGAAAGATACAAGTCTCAAGAAAGACTTAATTGGGAAAAAGAGCATGATTGTCTTAGAAAACTAAGAGAGTGGATTCTAGAAAATGAGGTTGCTACTGATCATGAGTTAGATGCAATTGAAGAAGAGTGCAGTGCCTTCGTAAAAAAAGAAAGAACTGCTGCTTGGAATGACTATCTGGGAGATCTAAAGAAAGATATAGATGCAGGGGTAAGTATGATAGAGTCGGCTGCAGAATATAGTCGACATAAGGCAAAGCTTTTGTCAATCGCGAGAGAGCTTCGTGAAGGTTTAAACAATACAAAACTTAATGTTACCCGTGCTATAAAAAAGTCTTTGAGACTAATTAGGAATGAGAATTCTCGAAGTCGTGATATGATGATTACATGGCTTAATCAAAATCAAGAATTGCGTGATTTAGAGTATTCTTCTAAGCTATATAGTGATACAAAATATAGTGCCTTAAACGTAGAATATAAAGCTCCTGAATACTCTGCTAAATCGAAGATGGTGGATGGTAGAGAAGTAGTGCAGGCATGTTTTGATGCCGCTTTGTCTCGAGATCCGCGAATTTTTGCGATAGGAGAGGATGTTGGTAAAATCGGAGATGTAAATCAAGGGTTTGCAGGACTCCAAGAGAAGCATGGTGAGATTCGCGTAACGGATACTGGAATTCGAGAGAGTACTATCATTGGACAAGGGATAGGTTCAGCATTGAGAGGTTTAAGGCCTATTGTCGAGGTTCAGTATCTGGATTATTTAATCTATACTATTCAGACCTTATCTGATGATTTGGCATGTTTGAGATACAGAACTATGGGAGGACAATGTGCTCCTTTGATTTTGCGAACTAGAGGTCATAGGTTAGAAGGGATTTGGCATTCTGGTTCCCCTCTAGGGATGATAATTAATGCTGTTAGAGGAATTTATGTTTTAGTACCAAGAAATATGACACAAGCTGCAGGAATGTACAATACGATGCTTGAGTCTGATGATCCAGCAATATTGATCGAAAGTTTAAATGCATATCGCTTAAAGGAAAGGTTGCCAGAAAATATTGCAGAGTTCAAGATTCCGATTGGTGTTCCAGAGATTTTAAGAGAAGGTAGTGATGTGACTGTAGTGACTTATGGATCGATGTGTAGAATAGTTTTAGAAGCTGCCACTCAACTAGCTGAGATTGGGATACAGGTTGAAGTAATCGATGCGCAAACATTACTTCCTTTTGATAGACATCATGGTATAGTTCATTCAATTAGAAAAACTAATCGTTTGGTTGTTGCTGATGAGGATGTTTCTGGTGGAGCATCTGCGTATATGCTACAAAAAATAGTCGATGGGCAAGATGCATATCAGTATTTAGATGCAGCTCCTGTAGCAATATCAGCTAAAGATCATAGGCCTGCATATGGCTCTGATGGTGATTATTATTCTAAACCCAATGTAGAGAATCTTTTTGATAAGATTTATGATATGATGGTGGAGGCTGAACCAGAAATGTTCCCTCCTTTATATTCAGGAGGGCTATAAGTCATTATTGTTTTGATTTAGCAGGTCGCTTAATCTGTATTTAGGAGATTCTATAGTATTACTTTTATTAAGTGACCTATCGAAAATATAGCACTCTAGATAGAATTGTCCTTTTGCTAAGGCAAGTCCAAAACCACCCCCTACCGATTGAATTTTATAGGTTAACTGTCCTTCGAAAGCAGTACCTAATGGCTGGAACCGACTATTATAGTCGATGAGGCAACCTGTACCTGCTTCTTTCGGCCAATCCACTGGTTTGAAGACACCATCTGGATTATTATCGCTATAGAACGTAACATACATGTTATATCTAAATTCGTTTTCTACTTTTAATAGGGTGTCTAGTTTGAAGTTCGAAGGATCAGGGATATTACTTATTTGTCCTGGGGCTACAACTTGACTTAGCTCTTTATTTATATATAGTAATTCATAATCAGCACAATCATAGGAAGGGAGACTTTCTACATCTAAGGTTTTTGACTCTACACCTGTCCAGTACAATTCTGTACCATTAAATACTCTTTCAAGTCTTGTGAGTGGGTATGATGGTAGAGAATTAAAAGTGACAATGTTATTCTTTGAATCAATTACTAGGTCGTAATCATGGTATGGCGAATAAACTTCATCTTGACTTATTCCTAGATCACCGTCACCATCAGTGAATTCAATGGTAAGAATAATTTTATCGGTTTGTTGAATGCCTAATGGATTCGACTGATCCGCTTCTTCGTAAACTAATTCGGAAAACTGTATAGATGGGGTATTAGAAAAAGGTTCTGGAGCTTGACAGCTTATTAAAACAGTAATATTTAAAAAGAAAATACCAAAAACTAAAAAAGACCAAGTACTACATTTCAACACTCGCACAATTCAATTTATTTTGTCGTTCATTTCAGTATGATCACATCTATGAACGAGCTTGAGAGATTCAAAAATAAGGTTAAAGGAATTACCAATGAAAGCTTTGAAGCTCATGCTATAGAATTATTTCAGTATCAAGCCGACAATAACAGTGTTTACCGGCAATATTTAAATAATCTGAACTTCGATACCAAGTCTGTCTCTTCTCTTGAGGATATTCCTTTCCTACCTATTGAGTTTTTTAAAAATCATAACGTAGTCTGCGGTAATTGGAGTTCTGAATTTTACTTTCAAAGTAGTGGTACTACAAATAGTACTCGAAGTAAGCATCAAGTTCAAGATTTATCTTTTTACAGAGAGCATGCTCTTGATACTTTTAAAAGAGTGTTTAAAGATTTTAATAAAAATGATGTGGTATTGGCATTGTTACCTTCTTATCAAGCTCAAAGTAATTCTTCTCTAATCTGTATGGTGGATCATTTTATGGATCAAGTTAAAGAATCAGACTATTGTCTGGAAAATTTTACCTTGCTAGGTGAAAGAATAAATAGGTATTTAAATAGCGATCGCAGTGTTTATCTGTTTGGAGTAGGTTATGCCTTGTTAGATTTTGCTGAGAAGTCAACTTCTAAAATTGATGGACTTAAAATAATAGAAACGGGAGGGATGAAAGGTAGAAGAGCTGAGATGACTAAAGAAGAGTATTATAATTTACTCAAGAATAATTTAGGAGAGATAAGTATTTTGTCAGAGTATGGTATGACTGAATTGATGTCTCAGGCATATTCTTTGAAAGAGGCAAATTATACTTGTGCGCATTCTATGAAAGTACTAGTTAGAGATCCTGTAGACCCGTTTTCAAAGCCATATCATAATAAAACGGGAGTTCTGAATGTTATTGATTTAGCGAATGTTCATTCATGTGCGTTTATTGAAACCCAAGATCTTGGAAAAGTTCAAGAAAATGGTCAATTTCAAGTTTTGGGTAGACTAGACAATTCTGATCTAAGAGGTTGTAATTTGCTTGTTCAGTGAATAGGAACTTTAAGACATAAATAATAGTCTGCCTTTAGTTATGTGTTATTTTTATATATATTTAAGCTTTAATTCGAGCTGGTAATTGTTAAACAGGAGATCATGAAAGTAAAAATATTAGTCGTAGCCTTGGTTGTTTTCGCGATGAGTGCGTGTACTCAGAGAACATGTCCAACTTATGCTAAGCAAGACAATACAACTACGAAATTATCCAAATAAGATATTTGAAGAGAATTAAAAAGTAATATGCGGGTATCAACTGATATCCGCATATTTTTTTACTAGTCCATTAGTTATTTTGCCATCGCTCATAATGACTAGTCGTTCGACTACATTTCTAAGTTCTCTAATATTTCCAGTCCATTCACCTTTTTGTAGTTCCTCGACAGCATCTGCTTCTATTGAGCAAACTGCAGTTCCATGTTGATTTGCTATGTCTTCTAGAAATTTATCTACAAGTAAGGGGATGTCATTACTTCTTTCTTTCAGTAATGGGACTTTGATGATAATTACGCTCAATCGATGATATAAATCCTCTCTAAAACGTTTTTCTCTAATTTCTTCTTTTAGGTCCTTATTGGTGGCAGCCAATACTCTCACATTTACTTTTATTTCTTTTTCACCACCTACTCTGGTTATTTTGTTCTCTTGCAGAGCGCGCAAGACTTTGGCTTGAGCAGAAAGACTCATGTCTCCGATCTCGTCCAAAAACAAGGTGCCATTATTTGCCTGTTCGAATTTACCTATTCTCTGTTTGACAGCAGATGTAAAAGATCCTTTTTCATGTCCAAATAGCTCACTTTCAATTAACTCTGAAGGTATAGCCGCGCAATTGACTTCTATTAATGTACTCTTATTTCGATTGCTGAGTTTGTGAATCGCATTTGCTACTAATTCTTTTCCTGTGCCGTTCCCTCCTGTGATGAGTACTCGGGCTTCTGTCGGTGCAACCTTTTCTATTGTAGATTTGACATCATTGATAGCTTCTGTATTGCCAATTATCTCCATTGATTTGGAGACTTTTTTACGAAGGATTTTAGTTTCTTGAACTAGGTTAGATTTGTCTAGAGCATTTTTAATAGTTACCAAAAGTCTGTTTAAATCTGGTGGTTTTTGAATAAAATCAAAAGCACCTTTTTTTGTAGCATCTACGGCTGTTTCAATGTTGCCATGAGCAGATATCATAACAAACTGCGGCGTGTGATCTAGGCTTTGAGCCACTTCCAGAACTTCGATACCATCTAGTTCGGGCATTTTGATGTCACACAAAGCCAAGTCGTATTTCTCACTTTTCATTTTTAGAAGAGCTTGTTTTCCGTCTTCTGCTTCTTCTATTAGATAATTTTCGTATTCGAGAATTTCTCGTAGCGTATGTCTGATACTCTTCTCATCATCAATTATTAAAATTTTTGTAGGCATAACTTTTATTATTGTAATAACAGGTCTGTAAGCCGGGTTCTGTTATTCAAACCAATTAATATTGGATGAACTCCTATCATTTATCTAGCTCTAGATTCACATCTAGAGTCTATCAATCTACCCATTCTGCTTACCTCGATACTTTGAGGATGAAGCGAGCCACTTCTAACAGAACCTATTTGATCTTTCAACTCGCAAGGTTTACCATGCCTCTGATGTCACCACCAAAGCGGGGAGCTTTTACCTCTCCATTTCACCCTTACCCTTTGACTAGCTCAGGGCGGTATATTTTCTGTTGCACTTTCTCCTCTTGATTCATCAAGAGACTTCCCATTAGGAAGTACGATGCTCTATGTTGCCCGGACTTTCCTTCCCGAAAACAATATTCGGGACGATAGGACGACCTATGCTGTAAATTTATATAGGAATAGGCAAGTAAATGAGAGCCTTAGAAAATATCTCTACCTGTAATGTTTAACTCCCACTTGTCTGCCAATTTAGCAATTTCTTGAATGCTTCTTTTGATAGTCTCTTCACTAGCTTCTTCTGCTTGGTTTTTGGATTCTACTTTAAGAAAATCATTAGCAATAGTGAATTTTCCAAATATTCATCTATGATTTTCCTCCAATAGATCTTTGAATCGAATTTTGTCATCAGCGATACATACTTTTGAAAAAATGGTGATGATTTTACTATCTTCATCTAATTCAGCAACTAAGGCTTGCTGTCTATCCATGTCAAGAGGGACTACTATTACAGATCTTAAATTATCGTACTCTGAAAAGTTTCCATTAATCTCTTCAGCATAAGGTTTTATAAATTGATTCAATTGCATGAAAAGTAGTCTACAGGGTGGATTTAATTACTTTGTTTAAAAGTAACAAAATTGACAAAAGGATGAAAATCGAGTATTTTTAGTTGTTACTCAAAAAGTCTAAAATATTTGTTGATGGTACTAGAAACGGTAGGTCTGGAGTTTGAACCAAAAGAACTATCAAATCAGTTTTTCTTTTACTTAAATGTTTTGATTCTTTAATTCTTCTTTACGTTTATCATGTAGGATGTGTTTTAGCTCATCAAAACTCCTAACAAATTGTAAACTAAATCCAGTTTCGTAGTTAGTATCATTAGGTTGTGTTTCAATTGCATTTAGATCATTTCTACTGTAAACCTTTGCTCTAAACCTTCCATCTGAGGTGAGCATGTATTCTACTGTCCAATCTCCTATGTAACTATTATTATTGCTTTGAGTGTCTTGGTTTTTATCTGTATTGATACTCCCGTCTCTAGTGACCCTTAATCTTCCATCGAAGAACGTATACGATAGCCTTAGTTGAAAAGTGTTAAAAGCATCTTCGCTTAAGCTAGCTAGATCTACATCTACTTCTAGATTTTCATCAACCTGACTCACCCAATAACTCAATTGATTTGAGATAAATTCACTAAAGCTACTTCCAATAGTTGTCGAGCTAACATCAAAGGTGTTTTCTGGGGAGAATTTTCTTAGAATAATAAGACTAAAAACTTGTCGATTCATCTCTTGTTCATTATTTCGTATTTTGGTTTTAAAGGAATTAATATATGTATCAAGAGGGTATGCGGGGTCAGAAACTATGCTAATAGTTCTTGGATAATCTTCAATTTCAATGTCAAATTGAATTTTTGGCTCCAATAAATCGCCTGTTAAAAAGAGGTCTACATAGGATGGATATTTTCTTCGTGATTCTGGTGATGCTACATCCTCTTCTGATAAGTTTAACAAAGGAGCTACGGATGCTAACTGTCGGTATCTTGCATTGATATTTATTTGAGCACCATATGGGTCACCGTACCAGGCAATGGAACCTCCTTTGTTGATTATGAATTCTTTGTTGATAATGTTGTATAATGTGAAATTATACCCTCCTTCTTCTATCTGATAATCACCAAACATATTAAACTCTCCTTGAGTATCTACTACTAGGTTCATATTGCCATTACCTCTACCTCTAATAATATCGCCAGACTTGGCATCAAAAATGAGTTCTAAATAAGCATCCGGAGTGACTTCTATATTGAAGTCGAAAACTATGCCTTTAATTTTAACACGCTCTCTTGTCGACGTAGTTTGAATGCTGTCTTGCTTTAGATCTTGTTCTATAGTTCCAAATTCTATGTATTCTTTTTGTTCGCCACCTGTTGAGGAGTTCCAATCCAAAGGGATAGATAGTCGAGTACCCTTTGTGGTTTTCGCTTCAGCCTTGATATTAAGATTTTCCAAAGCACCGGTAAACTGAACGTTTCCGGACCCATAGGCAAACCCATAGTATAAATCATTGTCTACTGATGTTGTATTGAGCAAATTGAAATTGGTGAACTCTCCAAATAAGTCTAATTCATATTTCTTGAATCCTTCATGATAGATATTTCCAGAAAGAAAAGCTTGATTTTGTTCTCTATCCTTAATGGAAAATCCATCCATATAAATAGATGTTTTGGTAAAGTTTAACGATCCTTCAAATCCATAATTAGTATTTAGATAGTCAACTTTACATTTGCCATTTGAAACTTTTCCTTGGCCTTCAATAATTGGTTTTGCTAAAGTCCCGCTGAGTGAAAAGTCTCCTTTGACTGTACCTCCAAGATTAGAAAATTGATTGATAAATGGCTCTAGGGTTTTAATATGCATATCATGAAATTTGGCTTTAAACTCAAGATTTCCAAACTCCTGCATGGACGGGTAGTAATGTCCAAGTATATCCATTTTTTCATCATCATCGCGAACTAAGTAAGATTTGATATTGAGTCTTTTCTCATTTGGTTCCCATTTAGAAGAACTAAATAGGTTTCCTACTAGGAAGTCATCCACTTTTATATCCGTGGTGATGAATTTACCATTGACAAGGTGATGTTCTTCTTCTTGGTTGATTATAAAATCACCATCAAGAATACCTTCGATCTTTGTTTGAGTAATAGTGTTTAATAGCGAAAGGTCAAGGTTTGTAACCTTGACATTCAGAGTGTTGTAGATGGAATAAATGCCATTAATTTTAAATTTTTGATCATTAGAACTTACACCAAAGTTTTTGAATAAAATTTGATCATTTATTATGTTGATTTCATGATTTTTAGTCCAATTCCACTTTTCTCCAAGTATCCTTATGTTAGAGGGAATAAATTTGATAACAGTAGTATCTGTTTTGAAAAAAGCTCTAGCAATTATTTCAGCACCGTTTTCTTGCCCTTGTTGATTTATAGTGCCGTAATATTCAATCTCATCATTAAACCATAACAGTTCATGTTTTAGGTTCTTACTGTTTATCTTTTCATATGTTTGATTAAAGCTTGAAGTATATATGGATGCTATTATGTCTGAGTTATAAAAACTTTTAGTTAATTGAATATCAAGTTCATTTTCAATGAATTGACTTTTACCTAAAGACGAGGAGTCAAATTCTGTGAATAGACTTAGGTTTACAGTTGAATCTTGACTGAATTGTCCACTTATATTAATGTTTTTAGAAAAACTAATCTTAGGAAAGAAGGGTTGGATATATTCATTAAGATTAGATGCAGATATCAATAAGTTGGCATCTATATTATCCACTTTAATTAAGCTTTTATTTAAATAATAATCTTTTTTTTCAGCTCCATTATTTTTGAGGTGAGTAGATATGTCTTGGTGTAAGTGATTGATAGCCTTTATTAATTTGTTATTTGTATAATGTCCTTTAAGACTAGCACTTAAATTGTTGGTTTTTAATTCAATTATTCTCATTTCCTTAGATAAGGATGAAATCAATTTTAAGGAGTCAACTTTTAAAATTTGGTTTTGGTGACCTATGTAAAAGTTTTTTAAGTTTAAATATCCTCTGAGATCTTCAAAGTGAGATCCGGACAATTTAGCGTTGATTTGAGATGAAAAACTAAAAGGTACACTGGACAGGTTTAATGGTTCGATATTAATTGTGTCGATCTTAATAGCAAGATCAATCTTTTTAATTTCTTCTTTAAGATTGATGTCCATAAGCCCTGCAAGCTGAAGGTTAGTATCATTGATAGCAATTTCTCCAGCGAATATTCCAGCTTCAAAATGTGCCTTAGTTCTAATGTTCTTATATGGGTATCCTTTAATGTGAGCAGATTTTGCTAAGGCATCTAGATCAAATATTGCAGTTTCAACCTCAAGACCATTTCCTTTAATTGTTCCGTCTAAAGTGATTTTTTCAATACCATTTGATTCTTGAGTGAGAAACTTGCTGAGTTCAAAATTGTCAAGGCTAATTCTTCCTCTGTAGAATGCTTTTGTCTCTTCTCTAATATTTATACTTACACCTATGTCGGCTGTTCCAATTTCAGAATTTATTTTCGTTTTTGTAACAAAATCATTTAGATACCCAGTAAAACTGCCTGAAAAATAGGTTTTTCCTAAAGGAGTGATTCGTTCAATGAAATTATATGGAAGGTATTGACTGAAGTCAATATGAGAAAATGAGCTGTTCTGAAATTTAAGATCAAAAAAAGTTTCTTTGATACTAGGAAGTCCTACAACTATCCCAGAAGTTCTAAACTTGGATAGTCTTCCAATTTGGATTTCAGCAGATTTCAGCTCGAGATCATTAATAGTACCTATATATTTTCCAGATAGATTAATAGTTTGATTGGTTACGGGGTAGTTAGGTATGAACTTTTGGATATCTCTGGTATGAATGATAGTATTCTTAAGGTTGGCATGTAAGTATATACTGTCAAATAAATATTTAAATTGGCTTGGGGTGCTGTACAAGAATGTAATCGAATCACGTACAAGACTGCTGCCTATATTTAGAGAAAGTCGATTAAGGGAAAGTGATTGTTTGTTGAAAAGTAAATGACTTTGAAACGACTTGATATCAAAACAATAATCTGGATCGATGGCAGTTAATGAATCTATTTTTACATCGATTTTGTCATTCAAATATATAAGTTCACTAAGTTTTCCATTGAGTTGATTGTATGTGATGTGGTTGATGTCTTTGAAATCATATTCTCTTGGTCTTGTTACATCATTATAACTGAACACACCATTAGAAATAAATGTAGAGCTAATATTCAGGCTAGTCTTCTTTTGATTTTCATCTTTTTTAAATGCCAACTTTAGCTCATTTAAGAATCGGGTAAGGTTGATTTCAAGAGAATCGCTACTTTTTATAATATGTATTTGCGGTTTTTCAAGTGTCAGTCTTCTTCCTTTGATTTCTTGCGTGAATAAGAAATGAATTAAATTAACATCTAGAGATAGATCATCTACTTGTATTAAGGTACTATCATTGGATTTTTCAAATATCCTAATATCGTTTAATTCCATTTGGTCGTACCAAGTCAGATTTGCTTTGCCTACGGTGATTGCAAAACTTGTTTTAGAAGATATGAGTTCAGAAACTTTATTAACTAATTCAGTTTGAAACCTTGGGATTTGAAATGCCGATATAAAAGCAATAAAAAAAACTGCTAAGATAGCTAGAGTCCAAATGAAGATTTTAGGGGACTTACGTAGCAGTACTAATGATTCTACTTTTGCTTTTTTATTCATTCTATAAAGGCAAATTTACCTCTATTATTGGTTTCTCTAAGGCCAATTATCAGATCTTGATTTACGATAGAAATGGATTCAAGTTTTAATTTTTTAATTCATGCTTTAATGCACTAAAACTTACTAATTGAAATCGTTTAAAGTGCCTTAAACAAAAACTAGTGCGTAGTCTACAAAAAATATACCCACATTTGCCACAGATATGAAAAATGTCATTTTAGCAATAGAGTCCAGCTGCGATGAGACTTCCGCAGCAGTATGTATAGATGGAGTGATCAAGAGTAATGTTATTGCTTCTCAAGAAATACATAGTAAATATGGAGGAGTTGTACCGGAGTTGGCATCACGGGCCCATCAACAAAAAATAGCACCCGTAGTAATGGAAGCTCTTTCAATTGCTGGCATTACTAAACAAGAATTAAACGCTATTGCGTTTACTCAAGGACCAGGACTTTTGGGGGCATTACTAGTAGGAACTTCATTTGCTAAGTCAATGGCTATGGCACTAGATATTCCCTTACTAGGAGTAAATCATATGCAAGGACATATACTGGCTCACTTTATTGAAGAACCAAAACCTTCATTTCCATTTCTATGTTTGACGGTCAGTGGGGGGCATACTCAAATTGTAAGAGTCGATAATTATTTATCAATGAAGGTGATTGGTCAAACACAAGATGATGCAGTAGGAGAAGCCTTTGATAAGTGTGCTAAAATAATGGGGCTGCCGTATCCTGGTGGTCCTATGATAGACAAATTATCTAAACAAGGTGATTCAAGTAAGTTTGTTTTTTCAGAAACGGATATGCCTGATTTAGAATATTCATTTAGTGGCATTAAAACTTCATTTTTGTACTTTATTCAAAACAATTTACAAAAGAATAGTCAGTTTATTGAGGAGAATAAAGTAGACCTTGCAGCAAGTATCCAAGCACAGTTGATTAAGATGCTCTTGGAAAAACTTGAAAAAGCTGCTGATCAAGAAGGAATCAATGAAATTGTAATAGCTGGTGGGGTATCTGCAAATAGTGGTTTAAGAACAGAACTAGAAGTTCTAGGTAAGCGCAAGGGTTGGGAAACATATATTCCACGATTTGAGTACTGTACTGATAATGCTGCCATGATTGCTATTACTGGACATTATATGTTAGAGTTGGGAGAGTATAGTGATCTTGCTGTATCTCCAGAACCAAGAATGAAAATGCATTAATATGGCGTCAAAAGGAAGGTTTTCAAATAGTATCAATATCAAAAATAAGAAAGCGAGTTTTGAATTTTCGTTTATAGATAAGTATACAGCAGGTTTAGTACTTAAGGGTACGGAAATCAAATCCATTAAAGAAGGAAAGGCTAGTCTCCAAGAAGCATACTGTTATATTTCTAATGAAGAGGTGTTTATTAAAGGAATGCATATTTCAGTATATGAACAAGGAACAATCTATAATCATGATCCAGTAAGGGAAAGAAAGTTACTTCTCAATAGACAAGAAATTGCTAAACTGGATAAAAAAAGCCAAGAAAAGGGTTTGACTATTATTCCTATACGTTTGTTTATAAACGAGAGAGGTTTTGCTAAAATGGAAATCGCACTAGCAAAAGGGAAGAAAATCCACGATAAACGAGACAGTATCAAAGATAAAGATATCAAAAGGGAAATGGATCGAAATAGATTTTGACCATGAGTGAGTTGCTAAAAGGAATTTGTAGGCTCAGTGTAGTTAGCATGAAAACCAGAGCAGAAGGTACAGCTGATCAGGTTTCTCAATTATTGTATGGAGAGCACTACGAAGTTATAAGTAGTCAAAGAGAATGGTATAAGGTAAAACAAGCTTATGATGGTTCGGTAGGGTGGATTCTAATCTCCCAGCACAAAACTATTCCAGACGAGTTTTATAAACAGCTTTGCGAAAGCGATTTTCAAATTTGCGTTAACCTAAGTGGTAGCATTCAACTTGCTAAGAAGAAGATTAATGTCCTTTTGGGGAGTGTAGTGCCTGTTACTTCTAATGGGCTTTTTCAGGATGATCAAGTCACATTTGATGGAGCTTCTAAACTTTATTCTGAAAAGATGAATTTTGATCAGCTCTCTGAACTATTGGATATGTATCAAGGTAGCCCTTATCAAAAAGGAGGGAAGACAATATTTGGTATCGATGAGTCAGGGTTTATTCAACAAGTGTTTAGAATTGGAGGGTATTATGTACCTAGAACGCTCGATGAAATTAGATATGCTGGAAATAAAGTAAAGGGTTTAGAAGATTTAAAATGCGGTGATGTAGTTATTGCTGGAGAGAAAAGAAATCAATTAGGTTTCGTTTATTTAGGAGATGGACAATTCACGGGAGTAATAGAAGGGCAAGTTAGAAAAATATCCAATCCTGAGTTTGTAATAGAGAAAATAGACATTCGTCGGTTTATGGTGTAGTTCAATTTGTTGAAAGTGAATATGTTACTAGTTGTTTTTTGTAGTCATATTAAGTATTTCAATAGAAATTAATTAATTTCCTGATCGATTATAGAATTTACTTCAAGTCGATTTGGAATTAGTACAGAATAAGGTTTTAGTATTGAATCAAGATTACACTCCTCTGACAATCTGTACAGTCAGCCGTGCATTTTTACTTGTCTTTCTTTCTAAAGCGGATATGATAGAATCAGACAATACTGTTCAACTTCATTCCGTAAGTGAATCATTTCCTTTGCCTTTAGTAGTTCGGATCAAAAAATATATTCGTGTTCCTTACCAAGCAGTAGTTTTAACTAGACAAAATCTTTTCAAAAGAGATAATGGAGAATGCCAATACTGTGGTAGCAAAGAAGATCTAACTATGGATCATCTTATACCTAGAAGTAAAGGGGGACAAACAACATGGAAAAATTTAGTAACGGCATGTAAAACATGTAATTCCAAAAAGGGAGATTTGTCTCCTGAAGAAGCAGGATTAAGATTGGCTAGAAAACCATATAGACCTTCTTTTGTTACTTATCTTAAATCCACTTTGAGAATGAGAAAAGAATGGGATCCCTATTTAATGACAGCCGTAGCATAGTTATGCTATTTATTATTAACCACTCCAAGTTTTTAAATTTTATAATCGGGTCTTTTTTGAACAGTTCAGATGATAGATTGTTTAGTTATAGGAATATGATTTTTAGAATAGAGAAGAAAGTTTCATAGCTACACTCATATCACCATCAATTTTTATTTTTCCCGTCATATAAGCACCCATGGCATTTATTTCCCTAGTCATTAATTTAGTAAAGTTCTCTAGGCTTATTCTTATGACACAGTCTATATCGGTAGAGTCTTCATTGTTTACAATAGTTGAAACTTGAGTATCATCTAGAACTATTACTCCTTCAGGAAATTTAAATTTGATTTTTTTGCCTATTGCTCCATGTTTTTCAGAAGCCAAGATCAATACTTTTTTGGTGGTTTCCTCTAATGTCATAGTTATGGTTTTGCTCTTTCTATTAACTCAATTTCAAATAAGCTAGGCCAGTTTTTACCTGTAACATAGAGTTTCTTCAATTGTTTATCGTAGGCTATTCCATTTAGAACGTCAATGCTAATATCATTACGTTCCTTGGAAGTCAACAATCCTTCTAAGTTGATAACAGCTTCAACTTTACCTGTTTTTGGTGATATAATGTAGACTAGATCAGTCATCCATCGGTTGGCAAATATTTTTCCATTGATATACTCCAGTTCATTCAAGTCGTCTATTGGACCTTTATTATCATATACTTGAATAGCCCCAATATCGGTGAAGCTTTCTTTCTCTTTAAAATAAATATTGCTAGAACCATCACTTAGAATCAACGTGTCACCCATATTAGTCAATCCCCAACCTTCAGAGGGGTAAGAGAACTCTCCTATTTTTTCAAGTGTATTTCTATCGAATAAGAATCCTGTGTTTTTAGTCCAAGTTAGCATATAGATTTTATCATCAATTATAGTGCTCCCTTCTCCGAAAAATTGACTTTCTAAGTTTTTCTGAGCTAGAATTTCACCTGTTGAAACATCTATTTTTCTAATACTTGACATTCCATTTTGACCTGTACTTTCGAAAAGCTCTCCATTTCTTATAGTAAGACCTTGTGTGAAAGCTTTTTTGCTGTGAGGGTATTGTTTAACTATTCTATAAGTGTATGCTTTAGGTCTTTTATTAGACTTGACTATTATAGTTGACCTTTTTCTTTCTTGTGTGCCGTCTGATAAGAAGATGGTATAATCAATATTTTGTCTTCCCATTTTTATCCCTTCAGTACTAACAAGGCTACTAAACCCTTGCTGTACTATTTTTTTATTCTCAATTTCTATTTGAAATGAGTCAATACTAGTGCTTTCGTTTTTTAAAGAAAATTGGATATTAAGACTATCTCCATCTACAATTTTAAATCCGTTTTTGGGAGATATTACTTTTACTTTGCTTTTGATTCTAGCCGTTTCGGGCTTTTGTTTAGCTTTAGTTCCACAATTACACAGTGCGACACAGCATAGTACAGTGGATAATAATAGCAATTGAAGTTTTCTCATTATTTAATCTTAAGAGGCAATAATATAACGTCTCTCCATCAAAATAAAGAAAAATCTGTCAGGTGTTATTATTGAGAATAACTATCGCCTTGTTGGAAATGTAGATTTCATAAGCCTAGGAATCGTCAGGCCTTGATATAGCACTGAGCAGACCACTACAGTGTAAGTCATGGTTATGATAACATCCTTTCCTTCAAACTCGGGAAGTGATAGTGATAAGGCTATAGGAATACCGCCTCTTAGTCCTCCCCATGCTAATACTTGAAGTGTATTCTTTTCGAATGTTCGATAAGTACTCATTACAGCGATCGGGACACCTACACTAATATATCTAGCTGCAAGAACAATGATAAAAGCAAAAAGTCCTGCTGCAAAATAATCCATTCTCAATGGGATAATCAGCATCTCTAAACCGATTAGGACAAATAACATTGCATTGAGCGTTTCTTCAATCAAGTTCCAGAACTTGAAAACATAATCCCCCGCAGCACTTGTTACATGATCACTCTTACCTTCATTACCTATAACCAATCCCATTATGACTACGGCCTGCTTAGCAGATACATGGGTGAATTCAGCAATTTGAGTACCTGCCATTACAAGTGCAAGAGTCATTAATACTTCAACCTCAACTTCGTCGTTGTCTATGTATTTAAGTACTCGATATCCCAAATATCCTAAGAACAACCCAATCACTATACCTCCAGTGATATCAGTACCGAAAACCCAAAGAATGTCAACCGGACCTAAAAAATGATCCTCTCCAGCATGTGCCAGGTCTAATAAAGTAAGTGCTATTACAACCGCTATGCCATCGTTAAACAGAGATTCACCTGCTATTCTGGTTTCTAAGTTCTTCGATAGACTATATTTTCTAATTGTCGCTGTTACTGCTATAGGGTCAGTAGGGGATATTAATGCGCCGAAAACAAGGCAATACATAATATCCATTTCAATTCCTATAAAACTCAATAGGTACCAAACAGCAGATCCTATTACTATAGTTGATATTATTACCCCAAGTAGTGCAAGAATTAAAACAGGGGTACGTTCTTCAGCTAACTTTTTGAAATCTATTTGTAGTGCTCCTGCGAAAAGCATAAAGCTTAGTACCAATTGGTACAAAACCTCATGATAATCATAGTCCTGAAGAATTCTTCTTGCCCCAGTTTGAAATTCAGGAATAACTACTTGAAGTATTTGAAGCGTAAAAGATAGGCCCATGGCTAATATCATCAACCCTACTGAAGAAGGAAGCTTCAGGTAATAAGTGTTGATGTAGATAAATATACCCGCCAAACATATAAATAGGGCTAAAATATCTAAGATATTCATAAGTCGATAGTATAATCTCTAATTTAAATGGCGGTGATTGATGTTTCTATAAACTGCACAATGTTAATAATTTTGAAGCATAAAACAGCTATTAAGAATCAATAAGCTGTTAATTCCTTTTTAAAGTTTATCAAGATACTTTTAAAACGTGGTTTTCTATTCGTTTGAGTAACGTTGTAAATCTCGCTTGTATCGAATGTAGCTTAGAAAAATAATTGATATTGAAAATAGGACTAATACAGATAACATGGCTAATAAAGTTTTTGTGGGTATTGTTGATTCACTATTGAATCATTTTTGATGCGTAAAGATTTATAGGTTAACCTTTAATTTATAATCTATTCGATGAAGGTATTGAAAGAATAGATCAGTCGATGAGTTGTCTTTTTCTTTTGTTGAATGCTTTAAATTCGTAGTCGAATTAACAATGTTAAAAGATGAAGATTAATCAATTATTATTTTTAGGTGCGATATTACTTTTGTTTTCTTGCAGCAGTGAAAAGAAAAGTGAGCAGGTGCTGATGGATGAAGTTATTGCCATTCATGATGAAGTAATGCCTGAGATGGGTACTTTACATAAGTTGTCAGGTAAGTTGAGGCAAACAGCAGATTCTCTATTGGTTTTAGACTCTGCTACTAATACAGATGTTTCAAAACAGTTGCAAGACCTATCCCTCACTGTAGAATTGGCTAATGAGTCTATGATGAACTGGATGAGAGAGTTCGAACAGCCTAGTGAAGAAATGAGTCATGATGATGTTATGAAATATTTACAAGAGCAAAAGACTGCAATCAGTGCTGTTAAAGCCAATATGATTACTGCTAAGTCAGATGCAGAAAAAGCGCTTTCTAGATATTAAAAATTGAAAAGAGCATTCCCTAGTCCAAAATACAGAGGACTAGGGGGTAGTTTATCTACAATTTTTAAGCGCGTCTTCTACTTCACTAATAGTAGTAATTGACTCTTGTTTTCCCCAAGAGTTATTGAGGTATGTAATCAATTCTGCTAACTCCAAATCAGTAAAAGCAACAGAAGGCATATTGCCATTATACGTTTGTCCTTCAACCTCTATCTCTCCTTGTAATCCATTTTTAATTACACAAATGCTAAACGCTTTGTTTTTAATAGAAAAGTCGGAATTCACTGGAGGAATCACTGCTGCTAGGCCTGAACCATCAGCTTGGTGACAATGAATGCAGTTTGCTAAATATAGCTCTTCCCCCTTAGCAATATATTGTTTGAGTTTAACATCTTGACTACATGCTACAAATATTGGAGTAATGAACAATATTATGCTAATTGCGGCTTTTGATTTCATTTAATAATAAGTCTAGTTCAATTAATAAAATATTTACTTGATCAACATCCGTGCCGTCATATATGCCTCTAACTCTCTTTTGGTCATCAACTAGTATAAAAGCTCCACTATGAATGTATCCTCCTGGTGCACTAGAATCCTCTCCAGCTATCAGCATATAACTTTTTTCTCCAATACTATAAATTTCTTCTTGAGTACCATAAAGAAAATGCCAATTGCCACCTGTTACTCCTAATCTTTCCGAAAAGTCCTTCAGCAGTGGTATAGTGTCATGTTTAGGGTCAATAGTATGAGACAAAATAGCAAAATCCTTTTCATGTTTGTATTTATCAAAAACTCGGAGGAGCTGTTTTTTCATAGTAGGGCATATAGTAGGGCATGAAGTAAAGAAAAAATCAGCTATATATGCTTTTCCTTTCAGGAAATCATTATCGACAATCATGCTGTCTTGGTTCAAAAAAGAAAAATCAGCTATGGTATGGGGAATGGAGTCATATGTTTTTTTACCATCAATTGTTTTTTCAATGACCTCATATCTACCTAAGACAGGAAGAACCTCTTTCTTACGAATCGAGCTACAACTTAAACTAAATACTGCGATGATGATTAAAATGCTATTTTTCATTCCTTAGTCTTTTATAAATTTTAATTCCTAGCATTAATATTATACTTAGAATAATCAGTCCCATAACTCCGAATATCCAAGTGAAAGTGCTTTTTAAAACTACGATGAACACGATGGCGAATAAAAAAATTGTAGCTACTTCATTCCAAATTCTCAATTGGTTGGAAGTGTATTTGAAAACCCCTTTTTGCATTTGCTTGTGAATTTTGCTACAAATTAGATGATAAGAATATAGACCAATAAGAAACAAAGCTTTAACATGAAACCATGGCTGTTTCCAAAAGTTTGTTGCAACAGCCAACCAAACTCCAATAATTAGCGTAATGATTGCAGAAGGATGAGTGATGATCACAAGGAGTCGGTTTTGCATAATCATTAATTGCTTATACAATATAGACTTTTCTGGTTCTGGTTTTTCTTGGGCTTCTGTAGAGTAGATGAATAGTCTAACTATATAAAATAATCCCGCGAACCAAGTGGTCACGAAAATGATGTGCAGAGCTTTTAAATAAAAATATGTCATGATTCGAAGTGCCGCAAATATAAAAAAGAAGGTGACAGACTGTGATTGATTTTTGTTAGCTCTATTACGTAAATGAATATTATTTATAGGAAATATTGTTGTATTGGTAAATTATAAATCGGAGTTATGATAATTGAAAAGAAAAAGATTACTCGATTGCCTTTAACACCTCAGTTTGATAGCATTCCTAGAGAAGATGAAGTTGAGTTTGGAATGGCTTCAGTTCCTGCTAGGGTAGTGAAGTTATCAAAAGGAAGTTTTATTTTTCAGTCTGGAGACTTGTCAAATGAGATATTTTTGATCAGTTCTGGATGTGTTAAAGTTGCTAAACCAAGCGGTCATGGCAGTGAGGTAGTCAAAACTATTAGTGGAAGAGGATCAGTTTTTGGAGAAAAGGCACTGACTGGTGAGAAAAAGCGTGATTCTTATGCTCAAGCAGTAGTTAACGATACTGAAGTTTATGCTTATAAGGTTGAAGATGTATTGAATAATTCAAGAAATGATTCAGAGTTAAATGTCAATATCTTAGGCATTTTTGGAAAGAAAATATCAATGTTGGAGAGTAGACTTGAATCAATAATTTCTAAGGATTCAAGAACACGGATAGTTGATTTTCTAAGGGAAATGGCTGAGGAAAATGGTAAGAAAGTTGGTTTTGAAACATTAATCAAAAACAACTTCACTCACAAGGACATTGCTAGTTTGACAGGGACCTCCCGTCAAACAGTCACAACTACCTTGAATAGCTTGAAAGATCAAAACATTATTAATTTTGATCGTCGGCGAATCCTAATTAGAGATATGGATTTGTTGAAATAAAAATTATTTCTTTTTTCTAGTTTTCTTTTCTGGAGCTTTTTTCTCTAACTCAACCACATCATCATATGTTAACGCCTTTGGGTCTTCTATGTCCTTAGGGATTTTAACATTCTTTTTTCCAAATTTAATGTATGGGCCCCATCGTCCATTCAATATTTGAACATCAGGGTTTTCGTCAAAACTTTTGATATGTTTTTCTGCATCTGCTTTTCTTTTTGCTAGAATAAGTTCTACAGCTTCATCATGTGTTATTTCAAGTGGATCAACACCTTTTGGAATAGAAACAAATTTGCCATCATGACGAATGTATGGTCCAAATCTACCAATAGCTGCGGTCATTACTTTATCCTCAAATTGACCAACTTGCCTTGGAAGCTTAAATAACTCAAGTGCATCTTCTAGAGTGATACTTTCTATGAATTGCCCTTTTCTTAGACTTGCATATTGAGGTTTTTCTGCGTTTTCATCTTCACTAGCTTCACCCAACTGAACCATAGCGCCATACCTACCCAGTCTGGTTAATACTTTTTTTCCTGTCTTAGGGTCTGTTCCTAATTCTCTAGCTGTGTTTAATTCCTGACGATCTATTTGTTCGGTAGTCTCTACGGTTTTATGGAATCCTCCGTAGAATTGATCAATCATGTCATTCCAAACTTTTTGACCATGTGCTATTTCATCGAACTCTTGTTCAACTTTTGCTGTAAATGAGAAGTCTACAACATTTGGAAAGTGATCCACTAAGAAGTCATTCACTACCATAGCTATATTTGTAGGGAATAGTTTGTTTTTTTCTACACCAGTGTTTTCCTTTTTAGTTTGTGAAATTGCTTCACCACTTTTGATAGAAATTTCACGATATCCTCTTTCATATCCATCTCTTGACTCTTTATTTACATAGTCTCGCTTTTGGATAGTGCTTATGGTAGGAGCATATGTTGAAGGTCTCCCAATTCCCATTTCTTCAAGTTTCTTAACCAGACTAGCTTCCGTATATCTCGCTGGATGTCTAGTAAAGCCTTCTTTCGCTCTAAGGTTTTTCAAATTAAGGGTCTGTCCGATTTCTAGAGGTGGAAGCATTCCTTTTTGATCTTCATTTTCTTCTTCGTCATCTGAAGACTCTAGGTAAACTTTTAGAAAACCTTCAAACTTAACGATCTCACCAGTCGCGACTAAGCTTTCATCTCTTGTGGAAATATCAATTGACGCTACTGTTTTTTCTAGTTGTGCATCTGACATCTGAGAAGCAATAGCCCTTTTCCAGATTAAATCATATAGTCGCTTTTCAGCATCATCACTACCTGCATGGTGATCACTGAAGTTTGTAGGTCTTATGGCCTCATGAGCTTCTTGTGCTGATTCATTTTTTGTCTTGTAAATGCGACTCTTAGCAAAGCTTTCTCCATAACTGCTAAGTATCTCAGCATTTGCAGCAGACATTGCTTCCTTAGACAAGTTTAAAGAGTCAGTTCTCATGTATGATATTTTACCAGCTTCGTATAGCTTTTGAGCTACGCTCATTGTTCTGGCTACAGAGAAACCAAGTTTTCTACTAGCTTCTTGTTGTAGAGTTGAAGTGGTAAACGGAGGAGCCGGTGATTTTTTTCCTGGTTTTTTTTCTAAATTCTTAATTGAAAAATCAGCCTTTGTACAATCTGAAACAAATTGTAAAGCCTCTTTTTCTGTTTTGAATTTTTGAGAGAGTTCAGCTTGAAGTACTTTGTTTCCTTCCAACTCGAACTCTGCAGTTACTTTAAACGATGACGTAGATTTGAAAGTATCTATTTCTCTTTCACGATCTACAACTAATCTTACTGCTACTGATTGAACACGTCCAGCAGATAAACCAGTTTTTATTTTTTTCCATAGAATAGGAGATAATTCGAAACCAACTAGTCTATCAAGTACTCTCCGAGCTTGCTGAGCATTGACTAAGTCAACATCTATTCCCCTTGGATTTTCAATAGCTGCTGTTATCGCACTTTTAGTGATTTCTCTAAATACGATTCTTTTAGTCTGATTTTTCTTCAGTTTAAGGGCTTCCATTAAGTGCCAAGAGATAGCTTCTCCTTCACGGTCATCATCACTCGCGAGGTATATTGTCTCGGAATCCTTAACTAATTTTTTTAACTCTCGAATAACATCTTTTTTGTCCGCAGATATTTCGTATTTGGGTTCGAAGCCATTCTCTACGTCTATAGCTGCATTGCCTTTTTGTAAGTCACGTATGTGACCATAGCTCGACGTCACTTTATAGTCTTTTCCTAAATACCCCTCTATTGTTTTTGCTTTCGCTGGTGACTCAACTATGACTAAATTTTTCGACATTTATTTGATGCGGTTACAACTGAAAGCGCCAAATATGAGGAAAAAAAATTAATTTCAGCAACGGGCTAAAAATCAATTTCTCTCTATATTACCGCATCTGACATAAAACTTTTGATATGACCAGACAATTGTTTTTAATAAGGCATGCCGAAGCCGAAATGGGTAATTTTGAACTCAAGGATATTGATCGGACACTAACTCCTGACGGTGAGGTGGTAGCTAGTAAGGTAGGAAATAAGCTGAGCGAATTATTGGGAAGGCCAGACGCCGTATTATGTAGTTCAGCTATCAGAACTAGACAGACTGCTGTATTGATTGCTGAGCAGCTTAATTTTAATCCAGAAAGGATAATTTTTAAAGATGAGCTTTATGAAGCTTCTACCAGAATTCTTCTGCATGAAATTAATAAGTTAGAGGAATCATGGAAGAAAGTGGTAATTGTTGCTCATAATCCAGGTATTCCTTATTTAGCAGAATATATTTCTGGGGATATTCTTGTTGGAGTATCACCAGCAGGGGTTGTTGAATTGTCCTATGAAGGTGATTGGGCTGAAATCTCTGAGAAAACAATGGATTTAATACAATATCAAACACCTCCAATAGCTTAATGTCAATGTCAAATACTAAAGAATACAATTCAAGTGGACCTGGGAAGAAAGGAACCATATTTGGTCTTCCTTTTGATAGAGCTAATGCTAGTACAGTGCTTGTTCCTGTACCTTGGGACGTCACTACTTCATATCAATCAGGAACTGCTAATGGTCCCAAGGCAATTTTAGACGCTTCACCACAGATAGACCTTCAACTTTTTGGAAGAAAGGAGGCTCCTTGGAAAAACGGTATTTTCATGGATGTAATTCCAGAGAAAATTCTAAAGGCCTCTAAAGAGTTGAGAGAACTGGTAGAGCCATATATGAAAGCGTTGGAGGATGGTGCTGATGGTTCACATTATCAAGAGGTTATAGATAAGGTTAATATGTCTTCTCTATCACTCAATGCTATTGTCATGAAAGCGGCTAAAGAGTTAATTGACGCTGGTAAGATGGTAGGAATAGTTGGAGGAGATCATAGTGTTTCATATGGTTTTTTGGAGGCTCTAAGTACTAAGTATAATGAGTTTGGAGTGTTGCAAATTGATGCTCATATGGATTTGAGAAAAGCTTATGAAGGGTTTACACACTCTCATGCCTCTTCTATGTACAATGCAATCCAACTTCCTTCAGTTGTTAAACTAGTTCAAGTAGGTATTAGGGATTTTAGTGAAGAAGAATTGCATCTTGCTTCGATGTCAGAAAAGGTAGAAACCTTTTTTGATATGGAATTGATGGAGAATCGATTTACTGGAGGACATTGGCATACAATGGCAAAGGATATAATTAGTAGACTGCCGCATTTTGTTTACGTGAGTTTTGATATTGATGGATTGAACCCTCACTTGTGTACTGGTACAGGAACGCCAGTTCCAGGAGGCTTAGAGTATAACGAGGCCATTTATCTATTAAATATGATAGTGAAATCAGGGAGAAGAGTTATTGGTTTTGATCTGTGCGAAGTGGCTCCAAAAGAGGGAGATAAGGAATGGAATGCAAATGTAGGTGCTAGAGTACTTTACAACCTTTGCTCAGTTGCAATGGACCATTAAGCCATTTTAAAGGGAAGTATTACTATTGAAATTTCACAAATAAGAAAGTAACACCCGAAAATATTGACTCTTCAAGTCTGATAATTCGGGTGTGACTAACAAGCTTATTGAAGCTTTTTATATTTAATTCTTTTTGGTTCTAAATTGCCAAGACGTTTCAATTTTGCTTCTTCATATTCTGAAAAGTTTCCTTCAAAGAAATGGACCTGACTATCTCCTTCAAAAGCCAGAGTATGGGTGCAAATTCTGTCTAAAAACCATCGATCGTGAGATATAATCACAGCACAACCAGCAAAATTTTCTAATCCTTCTTCCAAAGCTCTAAGTGTATTGACATCCAGGTCATTTGTAGGCTCATCTAATAAAAGTAGATTGGCACCTTGCTTAAGAGTCATTGCTAAATGAACTCTATTTCTCATACCTCCAGATAGTTCTTTGATTTTCTTGTTTTGATCAGAGCCTCCGAAATTAAATTTACTTACATATGCTCTAGAATTCATTTGCTTGCCTCCAAGCTCTATTAGTTCATTACCACCGGTGATAGTTTCCCAAACAGTTTTCTCAGGGTCTAAGTTATCGTGTTCTTGATCTACGTAAGCGATATCAACTGTTGAACCGACTTCAAAAGTACCAGTGTCAGGTTCTTCTCTTCCAGTAATAAGGTTAAATAAAGTTGTTTTACCAGCTCCATTAGGACCGACAATACCGACTATCCCTCCTTGTGGAAGACTGAAACTTAGGTTTTCATACAAAAGCTTGTCTCCAAATGCTTTAGAAACTCCTTCAGCATCAATTACTTTGTTTCCAAGTCTTTCTCCTGCAGGAATATATAGTTCAAGTTGTTGTTCTCTTTCAAGTGCATCTTGTCCAGCTAGTTTGTCATATGCACTCAAACGTGCTTTTGATTTAGCATGTCTTCCTTTTGGAGACATACGAACCCATTCAAGTTCTCTTTGAAGTGTTTTTTGTCTCTTAGATTCCGTTTTTTCTTCTTGTTCAAGACGTTTTTGCTTTTGATCTAACCAAGAAGAATAATTTCCTTTCCAAGGAATGCCTTCACCTCGATCTAGTTCAAGTATCCATCCAGCCACGTTATCTAGGAAGTATCTATCGTGAGTTACTGCAATTACAGTTCCTTTGTATTGGTTTAGATGTTGTTCCAGCCAATGTACAGATTCTGCATCTAAGTGGTTCGTAGGTTCGTCTAATAATAAAACATCAGGTTCTTGAAGTAAAAGTCGGCAAAGAGCTACTCGTCTTTTTTCACCACCTGAAAGATTTTCAATTTTAGAATCTCCTGGAGGAGTTCTAAGAGCATCCATAGCTCTCTCGAGTCTGCTATCCAGTTCCCAAGCATTGTTGGCGTCTAGTTTTTCTTGAACAACAGCCTGCTCTTCGATCAGTTTATTCATCTTGTCAGGATCTTCTAGAACTTCAGGATTAGCAAATTTTGCGTTGATTTCTTCGAATTGATTAAGTGCATCTACTATTTCTTGTACACCTTCTTCGACTATCTCTTTTACTGTCTTGTTTGGGTCCAGTTTAGGTTCTTGTTCTAGAAGTCCGATGGAATAACCATCAGAAAAAACGACTTCTCCTTGATATTCTTTATCTACTCCAGCTATAATTCTAAGTAGAGATGACTTACCAGAACCATTGAGGCCTAAGACACCGATTTTAGCACCGTAGAAAAACGAGAGGTAAATATTTTTAAGTACTTGTTTTTGAGGAGGGTATATTTTACTTACACCTGCCATCGAAAATATGATTTTTTCGTCGCTCATTCTTTACTAGATTTTTTGACAAATATGCTGAAAAAATTCTGTCTTAGGTTTGAATTTATATTTTTGCGAAAAATCTCATATACAAGAATTTAAAACAATAAAGAGGTGGGGATTCCATACGGATATATTGAGGATAAAGTGCTATACAGAGCAGCATTTGGTGATATAGAGGCGCTGAAACTCATGGAAGTGGCCGAAGATGAGGTAGGAAAGCATGTAGCTCATTTTGAGGCTAATTTTAAAAAGCTTAGTGATAAGCTAGAGGATGTGATTAATAAAATTAACTCTAGTAACAATAAAGGGTCTTTTTATTCATCGTTGATGAATATTAAAGATTCTATTCGGAGTCACAAAGGTATCGGTGACTATCAAACTATGTTGGATAAAATAGGGCAGTACGAGTCCATGCTAACAGATTTTATTCAGAAAAATAGAGAGAAGAATACGGATATAAAGCAGGCTCTTTTATTAGAAATGGATGAAGTTTTGAAGAATAACGACATTCAGGAAGCTTTTGATCAAATTAAGGATTTGAAACAAAGGTGGGTCAAAACAGGAAGTCCAGTTTTGACTCTAGCAGAAGAGCTAGAGTTGAAATATAAGACTAAGATGGATGCTTTTTTCGATAAGAGAAAGTCTTTTATGGAAGCAAAGCAAATGCTTAATACTGCAAGAGAAGAAGATTATCAAAGTATAATAGATAAGATTCAAGAATTTATTGACCAGAAATCTTTTGGAAAAACTCAACAACAAGTCAAGGAGTTACAAAAGAAGTGGAAAGAAGCAGGTCGAATACCTGAGGAACAATTCAAAAAGCTCAATGATACTTATTGGAGTGTGACTAAAGAGTATTTCGAAAAAGTAAAACAATTTAGGTCTGAAGAAAAGAAGAGTAGAGTAAAGTCAGAGAAACAGTCAATAGAAGGTAGAAAGGATATTATTTCAACACTGGAGGAATTACTAGATAAAAGTTCATTAGTCAATGTGAAAAAGGAACTAGATGAGATAGCAGTTCAGTGGAAAAAAGCCGGACACATGTCTAAAGGAGCTTATAAGGAATTACAGGATAATTATTATAAGACTCTCAAAACGATTCAAGAGAAACAATTTATTCTGAATTTGACACAAAGAAAGAATAAAGGATTTGAGTCTCTGAAAGAGGAGGATAAGATTGGTTTATTGACAAAAACTATTAGAAATGTTCTTCGTAGAGATGAAGATGAATTAGCCTCATTTACCGACAATATGGATAAAATGACTATTAATAAAGGATCTTTTGTAGATATGTTGGAAGGTAAGTTGGAAGGGTTAAAAGAAAAGGTGGCTCTGAAGAGGGAGCTACTGAAAGAGTATAAGTCTAAGATCAATAAGTAAAGCGACGAATGAACAAAATACTTGTGTCTTTTGTTCCTAGATTGTATATTCAGAGAGAAAAGACTGTAAAACTAGTTTTTATAGTTTGATAATTGAGTTTGATATGTGTGCAAAAAAAATATATTTGCACGCATAAATTTTAAACCACTAAAACGGGGATTTGATATGTATTGGACATTGGAATTAGCATCATATTTGGAGGATGCACCCTGGCCTGCTTCAAAGGATGAGTTGATTGATTATTCTATTCGATCTGGTGCGCCATTAGAAGTTGTAGAAAACCTACAGGAGTTGGAGGACGACGGAAATCCGTTCGAAAACATTGAGGAGATTTGGCCAGATTATCCTACTAAGGAAGACTTCTTCTTTAACGAAGATGAATACTAACTTAACTTGTTAGAAAAAATGAGAACCCTGATGTCGTATTTACGAGGTCAGGGATTTTTATTGCCTTGAATTTAAAATAGCTTCAGCTATTAATAAATCCTCAGGTGAAGTGATTTTTATATTTTCATAGCTTCCTTCCGATAGGTTTATTGAGTGTCCTACATACTCTAGAACGCTGGCATCATCCGTAAAAAGAGAAGAGTTTTGAGTCTGCTCAAAAGCCGTCTTTATTAGTTCAACCTTGAAAGTTTGTGGAGTTTGAATGATTTTGTATTTAGATCGATCTACACTTTTGCTACTATTTTCATCCATTTTACGAATAGAATCTTTCATGTCTAAGGATGTAATTGCATTTCCTTTTTGATTAGCGATGATAAAAGCTTCTGAAATGATTTTTTGAGAAACTAATGGTCTAGCGCCATCGTGTATTGCTACAATTCCTTCATTAACTGTATTTAGGCCGTTTTTAACAGATTCGTATCGAGAGTCACCTCCTTCAACCATAAGATGTTTGATCTCGAAATCATATTCTTGAATTTGATCATTCCAAAATTCAAATTGGTCTTTTGGGAGTACCACTGTGATTTGGATTGCACTATCATACATATAAAAAGCCTCAATGGTGTGCATGAGTATTGGGCGTCCTGAGATTAATAGAAATTGCTTAGGTATTTCTGAATTCATTCTGCTTCCCTTACCACCAGCTACGATTACTGCACTTTTTTTCATAATGTATGTAATTCAAGATTTATTTAAAATAAAAAAAACTCCAAAGCTATCTCTGGAGTTTTTATTTTTTTTCTATTAAATATCTCTTAGATGATTAGCATAGCATCACCATAGCTGAAAAATCTATATTTTTCTTTTATAGCTACTTGATATGCGTCCATAATCAAATCATATCCGCCAAAAGCACTAGCATTCATTAACAGTGTAGATTCAGGTAAATGGAAATTAGTAACTAGTGCATTAGCTATTTTAGGCTCGAAAGGAGGGAAAATAAATTTGTCAGTCCACCCTTCATTTCCTTTTAACCTATCCATCGCCGAAACTGACGATTCCAGTGTTCTAAGAACAGTTGTCCCAATAGCACAAACCTTCTTCTTCTCATCTAAAGCTTTATTAACAGCTTCAGCTGTGTCTACAGGGACTACATAATTTTCGGAATCCATCTTGTGCTTCGTCAAATCCTCTACATCTACTGGTCTAAATGTACCCAAGCCCAAGTGAAGCGTAATAGGGTGGACGTCGATACCGTGTAATTCCATTCTTTTTAATACTTGCTTGGTAAAGTGAATACCAGCTGTAGGTGCTGCTACAGCTCCTACTTTGTCAGCATAAATAGTTTGGAATCTTTCTCTGTCTTCTTCTTCAGCCTTTCTAGCTATTTCTTTTGGAAGAGGAGTTTCTCCTAGTTCATCTATAGCCTTATAAAACTCTTCATTAGTTCCATCGAACAAAAATCTAATGGTTCTACCTCTTGAAGTTGTATTGTCGATTACTTCGGCTACTAGTTCCCCTTCACCAAAGTATAGCTTATTACCTACTCTGATTTTTCTTGCAGGATCTACAAGTACATCCCATAAGTTAAGATCTTTATTTAATTCCCTAAGTAAGAATACTTCGATCTTAGCACCAGTTTTTTCTTTGTTGCCGTACAGTCTTGCAGGGAATACTTTTGTGTCATTGACGATGACTTGATCACCTTCGCCAAAATACTCAATAATATCCTTGAATATTTTATGTTCAATTTCACCTGTATCCTTGTGTACTACCATCAGACGAGACTCGTCTCTGTTTTCAGTAGGGTACATGGCTAACAGCCCTGGAGGGAGGTCAAACTTGAATTTAGATAACTTCATTCGCTAAAACTATATTGTTGAATATTGGCATAGGAAAAGCCTGCGTGAACCCAATCTGTAAGTAAGTATTGCAATTTTGAAAGTATATTCTTTTCCTACGTTCTAAAAATAAGACGGCAAAATTAAGCGATGAGTCGGTTAATTGTTGATTTTGAGAAGTTTATTTTTTGTTTAGAACAAAAAAAGGGTGTCATTGACACCCTTTTTATTCAAATTCTCTTGAATGCTTAATTATTGAGCAACTTCTTCAGTTACTTCTTCAACTACAGCTTCTGCTTCAGTAGCTACAGAGTCAACTACAGCAGCAGCACTATCTACTACTGCTTCTACTTCAGTAGTAACTACTTCTTCTGCCTCTTCAGCTTCTGCAACTACTTCTTCAGTAGTAGTCTCTTCAGAAGCTGTTTCAGCTTTCTTAGTAGATGATGAACAAGATACAACGAACATAGTCGCGATCACTGAAAGTGTCAAATAGACTTTTCTCATGATTTCAAGATTTAGTAAAATAATTAGTTAGTGCGATGAAATTATGAGGAATAAATTTAATTGCCAAGTTTTCGTCGATAACAAACGGTTATTTATCTATTCATTGTACTTATTCATGGTGTTTTGAGTGCCAATACTGCAAAATGACAGGATCATATCTGCAACTTTGTCTAATCTCTCAGGGATGTCGTTTAATTGATCTTTAGAAAAATTGCTCAATACATAATCAGCTTGCTGCCCTTTATGGTAGTTGTTTCCGATTCCGAATTTTAATCTTGCGTAGTTGTTACCTCCTAATGATTGATTAATATCTTTTAGCCCATTGTGACCAGCATCACTTCCTTTTGCTCTCATTCTTAGTTTACCATGAGGAAGTGCGATATCATCAAGTATTATTAGGATGTTTTCAATTGGAATTTTTAGTTCTTTCATCCAATAATTTACTGCCTTGCCACTTTTGTTCATGTAGGTGGTAGGCTTTATTAGGTGAATAGTTCTTCCTTTATGTTTGAATTCAGTTTTGTTAGCGAGTTTCGAGTGTTCAAAAACAACTCCTTTGTCGTCAGCAAGTTTGTCGAGAGCGAGAAACCCAATGTTGTGTCGAGTTAATTCGTATTCTGGGCCAATATTTCCTAATCCTACTATCAAGTACTTCATGAGTCAAATATGAAATGATCTAATCTTTCATCAAAAAAAAATCCCATCTCGTAAGAGATAGGATTTTTAAGCGATGTTTTAAGTGATTAACCTTCTGCAGCTTCTGCAGCCATATCAGTTTTACCTCTAAGTGCTCTAGGTACTTCAGCTACAGCAATAGAAGACTGAGGTGCATCCAGAATCTCGTAATTTTCTGGTGTTAAGTCAGCTACTTTGATAGGTTTCCCAAAGTTTAATGAAGTGATATCAACATTGATTTCTTCAGGCATGTCTTTTGATAGAGCTTTGATACTAAGCTTTTTCTTCTTCATGATTAAGTTACCTCCAGCTACTATAGCAGGAGAAGTTCCTGATAATTCGATCGGAATATCCATTTTGATTGGTTTGTCATTAACAAACTCAAAGAAGTCAATGTGAAGGATATTTTCACTTACTGGGTGAAATTGAATGTCTTGCATGATAGCGTCAACTTCTTCACCTTCTATGTTAAGCTTTACGAAGTGTGCAGCTTTAGTATAAACTAAGTCTCTGAAAAGAATAGCTGGAGAGTAGAAGTGTATTTGTTTGCCTTGTCCATATACAACACATGGTACCATACCTTCATTTCTCAACGCCTTAGAGTCAGCTTTTCCGAGATTTGCTCTTTTATACCCTATAATCTCTAGAGTTTTCATAATTTTTAAATTTTAGTTTACAAATAAAGAACTGATTGAACCGTTCTCGTCAATATTTTTTATCGCTTTAGCGAATAAGTCTGCAAGAGACATTGCTTTGATCTTAGATGATTCTTTCTCTAATTTCAAACTGTCTGTTACTATTAATTCAGTCAAAGCGGAATTTTCAATGTTGTCATAAGCATTGCCGGAAAGAATAGGATGGGTACATAGTGCTCTTACCGACTTTGCGCCTTTTTCCATAATAAGATTTGCAGCCTTAGAAAGTGTGCCTCCTGTGTCGATCATGTCATCAATAAGTATAACATCTCGCCCTTCTACATTACCTATTATTTGCATGGATGCTACTTCGTTGGCTCGTTTTCTATGTTTATCACAGATTACCATATCTGCAGCAAAAAGTTTAGCAAACTCTCTTACTCTCTTCGTTGATCCTACATCAGGTGCTGCAAAGAGAGGTTGATCAATGTCTAAGCTCTTAATGTAAGGGACAAATATTGATGCACCTACTAGGTGATCTACAGGAATGTCGAAAAACCCTTGAATTTGATCAGCATGAAGATCACATGTTACTACTCGGCTTGCGCCAGCGGCTTGCAGCATGTTAGCCATTAGTTTTGCCGCAATGGATACTCTTGGTTTGTCTTTTCTGTCCTGTCTAGCATATCCAAAATAAGGTGTTACTACAGTGACACTTTCAGCACTAGCTCTTTTTGCAGCGTCAATCATGATCATCAACTCTACGATGCTATCGGATCCTTTTGTAGACTGTATAAGGAATACATGACAGCCACGGATAGTTTCATCGTAGCTGTAAGTGATTTCTCCATCACTGAATTTCTTGCAAGTTGATTTTCCTAGAGGCTGTCCATAAGCCTCGGCAATCTTGGTTGCTAACTCAGGAGAGCCTGATCCAGCGAAAAGTTTAACATTAGACATGGCGCGCATTTAAATAAATAATCCCGCCCTCAGCTTTAGAGAGCGGGATTTTGTTGTCCGACTAGGGCTCGAACCTAGACTCTTCTGGACCAAAACCAGACGTGTTGCCAGTTACACCATCGGACAATTTTCTGATCCCTTGAATTTGGGAGTACAAAAGTAGAATTTTGTTTCTCTAATTCAAACTTTAGGGTAAGAAAATATTAACTTTTTTTCGAATTCTCTGCTACCCAGTTCTTTGCATTTTGGAAAGCAATAATCCACGGTGATACTTCATCTTCTTGATTAGGATAGTATCCCCAGTTCCATGGGAACATTGAACGTTCTGGATGAGGCATCATTGCTAAGTGACGACCATCCTTAGAGTAAACTCCAGCTACACCAAAATCGGACCCGTTTGGATTGCCAGGGTATTCTTTATGGCTATATTTTATTCCAACTTCATATGATGATTCACTTTCAGGGAGAACAAATTTACCCTCTCCATGTGCTATCCAACATCCTAGTCGACTACCTTCTAAATTGCTCAGCATAATTGAGTCATTTTTCGGGATGTCAACATTAATAAATCCAGATTCAAATTTGCCAGAGCTATTATGCTCCATCTTAGGGTGGTTGTCTTTATTAGGCCAGATAAGATCCAGTTCCATCATTAACTGACAGCCATTACAGACTCCAAAACTTAAAGTGTCAGGACGAGCATAAAAGTTGTCCAATGCAGCCTTTGCTTTTTCGTTGTATTTGAACGCTCCAGCCCATCCCTTTGCAGATCCAAGGACATCAGAGTTAGAAAAACCTCCTACAAACACAATCATTTGTATCTCTGACAAATCTTCTCGGCCTGAAATAAGGTCGGTCATGTGCACATCTTTCACATCAAAACCAGCCATATATAGACAGTAAGCCATTTCACGATCACTATTGATTCCTTTTTCTCTTATGATAGCAGCTTTTATTCCTGATTTAGCAGTTCTATTTAAATCTATATCATTGTCTTTCAAACTTCCTTTCCATGTTTCAGGGAATTTGAATTTTAATGGTTGATTTTTATAGTTTCTAAATCTTGACTTTGATTCTTCTTCTTTAGTTTGATTGAGATCCAAAAGATGAGAAGTAGTCATCCATTTATCTCTCAATTGATCTATATCTAGACTGATGTCGTTGAGCGTAAAAGATCTCTCTGTATTCACTTCGCCAATGATGAAATGTTCTACCTCAATGTTTTTAAGATCCTCTTCGCTTTCTATTTGTAATACCAATGCTGGACTTTCACTAAATGCAATTTTAGCAATCGAATCACTTAATTCACTGAGGTCAATATACGCACCTGTATTAGTAGTAGGGAAGTGCATTTCGAGTAGCGTGGTTATTAAACCTCCTGCTGATACATCATGACCTGCTAAAACTTTATCTTCAGTTATTAGTTTTTGAACTGTAGCAAATACTTTTTTGAAGTATTCAGTTTCTGGAGCAGAAGCGGGGTTGTTTCCTAAAGCATTTTTTGTTTGTCCGTAACTCGTTCCGTCTAGAGAAAAATCGCCATCAGACAAAGGTATATAAACCAGTTTGCTGCCAGCTATTGCTTCCGTATCTGGAGAAACAGTCTTAAAGACATCAGAGCATTCGCCAACAGAAGAAATGATAACTGTTCCAGGAGAGTCTACAGACAAACCATCAGGGTATTTCTGAGTCATGGAAAGTGAATCTTTACCAGTTGGTACGTTGATTCCAAGTGCAATAGCATATTCGCTGATTGATTGAACAGCGCTATATAATCGAGCTTTTTCTCCTTCTGTTTTAGTTGGCCACATCCAGTTGGCACTTAAAGATACGCCTTTTAGTCCATGTGTTAAGGGAGCCCAAATCAAATTTGTCAAAGCTTTAGTAATGGCAAGCTGAGGTCCTTTTATTGGGTCTGCTATAGTAGCAATAGGGGCATGTCCTAATGACGTAGCAATGCCTTTATTGCTGCTAAAGTCAAGTGCCATTACGGCAACATTATTAAGTGGTAACTGAAGCTCTCCACATGTCTGTTGTTTAGCTACACGTCCAGTAACACATCTATCAACTTTATTGGTAAGCCAGTCTTTACAGGCCACAGCTTCAAGTTGTAAAAGACTTACGAGGTCCTTTATAAAGGTTGAATCTGTTGCTTGTACTGGAGCAAACTCTTTACTTATTGTTTTGTCTTCTAAAATAGTTTTCGGAGAAGATCCAAACATGTGTGAAAGCTTCCAGTCAACCGCTGGTCTGTCAGATGTACTTTTTGAAAGCTTGAAATTCATTTCGCCAGTAGCTTGTCCTACTACAAAAAGAGGAGCTCTTTCTCTGGCGGCTATTTCTTTTAAGTTTTCAATCGCTGACTCAGGTAAAGCTATTCCCATTCTTTCCTGAGACTCGTTGCCGATTATTTCTTTGTCTGACAAAGTAGGGTCTCCTACAGGTAAAGAGTCAATATTGATATCTCCTCCTGTGTCTTCAACCAGTTCTGATAGACAGTTTAAGTGTCCACCAGCTCCATGGTCGTGAACAGAGTGAATCGGATTTTCGTCCCCTTCTGTCATTGCTCGTAGAGCATTTGCCACTCTTTTTTGCATCTCAGGGTTTGAACGTTGAATCGCATTTAATTCAATAGAGTTTGCATATTCTCCAGTACTTACTGACGATACAGCACTTCCTCCCATACCGATACGATAGTTGTCACCTCCCATGATGACAATTTTGTCTCCAGTTTCAACAGGCTTTTTAAGTGCATCTTGTTTTTTACCAGTTCCTATACCACCAGCTTGCATGATGACTTTATCAAAGCCCATAGTTTCTCCATTCTCTTCGTGCTCGAATGTTAATACACTGCCACAGATCATTGGCTGACCAAATTTGTTTCCAAAGTCACTTGCTCCGTTAGAAGCCTTGATCAGAATCTCAAGTGGCGTTTGGTAAAGCCAATCTCTTTCTTTGATATTATTTTCCCAAGGCTTATTTGCATTGAGTCTTGGGTATGAAGTCATATATACAGCCGTTCCTGCTAGGGGGATACTTCCTTGTCCACCAGCCATACGATCTCGAATCTCTCCTCCTGAACCAGTAGCTGCTCCATTGAATGGTTCTACAGTTGTAGGAAAGTTATGAGTCTCAGCTTTAAGAGATATTACAGATTCAATTACTTTTGGTTCAAACCAATCGGGTTTGTTTTGTGTTTTTGGAGCCCACTGTTGGACTTTGGGTCCGTTTACGAAGGCAACATTGTCCTTGTAGGCAGATACTATTTGCCCTGGATTCTCTTGAGAAGTTTTCTTTATTAGTTTAAAGAGTGAGGTTTCTTTTTCTTCTCCATCAATAATGAAAGTTCCATTGAATATCTTGTGGCGACAATGCTCAGAGTTAACTTGAGAGAATCCAAATACTTCACTGTCTGTTAAAGGTCTATTTAGGTCTTTTGCTACTGAATCCAGATAGTCTATCTCTTCTTGGCTTAAAGCCAACCCTTCTTGCTCATTATAAGCCGCAATATCTTTAATCTCTACAATAGGATCTGGTTCTTTTTCAATTACAAAAACAGATTCATCTAGAGATAAATACTTTTCATTAAGCATAGGGTCAAAATTCCCTTCTGTAGTGAATTCTTCAATTCTTTCTATGCCCTCAATCCCCATGTTTTGAGTTATTTCCACTGCATTGGTACTCCATGGAGTGATCATTTCTCTTCGTGGTCCAATGAATTCTCCAGAAATTGAAGATTCGTTTAGGAATTCTGCGTCACCAAATAACCAAATCAATTTAGAAATATCGCCTTTGATTAAAGTAGTAGATGATCCAACAAGATAATAGGTGGTGTTGTTTTTCTTAAATATCGATACCATGAATGGAAGGACTATAAATGAGCCGCAAAAATAGGTTAGTCAGATCAAAGAATAAAGTTTAATGATTATAAGGTTTTAGTCATCAGTTGAAAGTGTTTTTTATGTGTTCTAAATTATTTATTTTAAGAATTTAGATGACCGATTTTATTGTGAAGGTTATTGATTAGAGATTAAGTTCTTTTTTAAATGAACTATTGAATTATTTACAAGTTTATTGTGGCCATACGGTAAAATTAAAATTTTACTTTTTGTAAGTTGGCTGCAAAATTTCGAGTGTCTTTTAAAATCAATTATAGTATCCTTTTCACCAAAAATAAAAAGTGACTTACAGTCAGAATTGTTTAAAAGGTTGATCAGTTCTTTTTGCTTGACTCTAACAGGTTTGAAAATATTCCATGATTTATAGAGTAGATTTCTAATTTCTTGATTTTTCAGGTGTTTTAGAGCGAATTTAATGGTGAATGGATTCAAGACATTTAATAAAGAAAAGCCCTTGGCAATGGATATTAATGGTTTAGGGTATTTCATTAATATCCAAAATAATTGCTTAGGTCCAATAGGGAACGTGGCAATTTGATAGGTTGATCTTATTCTTATTGCGTCTGGAGCTACCATTATTAGCCTTTCGATTTTACTGTTGAAGTACTTAAAGGTTACGGCAGCGAACCTTCCTCCTAGACTAAAACCCAACACTGAAAATCGTTGTACATTCAAGTATTCCAAAAATTCACTAAAAGTAATACTCCATTCTGTAGGTTTTAGAACCTTTCTTGGATGTTTCTTTTTGCTATTTGCAATAAAATATAGATTAACAGACACTAGTTGGTAATTCACCAGTTCATCTTTTAAGAATGAGAAAGTTTTTAAGTTTTCTCCAAATCCTGGAAAGCAAAAGAGAATCTTTTTTCCATCACCATACAGCTCGTATTCGAGTTGATTTCCAGCTTTATCAACAAAAGTCTTGTGCATCTTATCTATTCTTAATAGAAAAATATTCCAAATATCTAAACCTTAATAATATACTTACGTAGAAACGCAGGAAACTTTTGGAGAATTGATAGTTTCTTCCGTTTCTTTGCAGTACGATATGGATACAAAAGAGAAAATATTACAAGTAGCAGATGGCCAGTTTCATCGATATGGTATACGGAGTGTATCTATGGATGATATAGCTAGAGAGTTAGGAATGTCTAAAAAGACTATATATCAATATTTTAAGGATAAAGAGTGCTTGGTACGTTATGTGACCGAATCTAATATTCAGCAGGAGATTAGGGATTTTAATGAGGTGTTAGAAAAGTCAGATAATGCTATTGATGAATTATATAAGTTCTCGCTATGTTTCAGAAAGAATTTAAATGATATTAATCCATCCTTGCTTTTCGACTTGCAAAAGTTTCATCCAACTTCTTGGCAGCTATGGGAAGATTTTAAATATTCTTTTATTAAAGACATGGTGGTTGATGCGATTAAGCGAGGTAAAAACGAAGGTGTTTTTAGACAGAGTATTGATGCAGAGGTGTTAGCGTTATATCGTATTGAATCTATTCAGCTTGCATTTGATCCTAAAATATTCCCAAAAGAAAAGTTCAACCTTGTGGATATACAACTGGAACTTTTCGATCACTTCGTCTATGGTTTGTTAACTGTAGAAGGACATGAAATTTTCGATAAATTAAGAAACTCAACACAAAATGATAAATAGAAATATTCTACTAGCACTAGGTGTCCTCTTGGCTTACCAGGTAAGTTTTGCACAGGAGTCTCCAAAGACATTTACACTAGATCAGGCGATAAGTTTTGCGATAGAAAACAATCAGCAAAGTAAAAATGCAGCATTAGATGTAGAGGTCGCACAAAGAGAAATAGATGAGGTAATAGCAAGAGGGCTACCTCAGATCAATGGTACCGCAGACATTGCTTATAATCATGATATAAGGCCATTTGTTATACCGGCGGGAGCGTTTGATGGTACTTTCGATCCTAATGGTACTGATGTTGAGGCATCTGCATTGGGAGTTCCTTATACTTCTGATTTGAACTTAAGTCTTGAACAATTAATTATAGACGGTCAGTTTTTTGCTGGAGTCAAAGCAGCTAGAGTTTATGCTGACCTCGCAAGAAGAGATAAGCTGAAAAACGATATAGATGTCGCTGAAGCAGTTTCAAAAGCTTACTTTTTAGTATTAGTCAATAAGGAAAGATATGAATTAGTTGAAAACAACTTTTTAAGAACAGATTCCCTGTTGAGAGATACGAAAGGTCTCTATGAAGGAGGCTTTGCAGAAAAAATAGATGTTAGTAGAGTACAGGTTCAGTATAATAATGTAAAAGTTGAATTGGATAATTATCAAGCATTAATAGACTTGTCTGAGTCTTTATTGTTGTTCCAATTAGGACTTAATCGAAATCAAAAAATTGATTTGACAGATAAAATTGAGGACGCTGGTTTTTTTGATTTTTCTGAGGTTGAGACCTTTACGTACAAGGATAGAGTTGAGTTTGATCAGCTTAATATTAATAAGAAATTGGCAGAAATGGATATTAAAACTGTTAGGGGGCAGTATTATCCTCGAATTGGACTTTATGCTCAGTTAGGTACTTTAACTGGGGCAAGGACTGGCAGTAGATGGTTATTGGAAGAGTGGCATCCTTACAGCGTTATTGGATTGAGAGCCACGATGCCAATTTTTGACGGACTGATGAAAAGACGTCAAGTGCAACAGCGCCAGCTCAAATCCCACAAAATTGATAATCAGATTGACTTCTTGAAAAATAATATCGATGTAGAAATCGAACAGGCTATATCCAACTATAATAGAGAGTTTGATAGAATGAAAGCTCAAAAAGAAAATATGGAATTAGCACGTGAGGTCTATGATGTAGCTAAACTGAAATATCAAGAAGGTGTCGGTTCTAATATAGAAGTGATAGATGCCGATGGATCTTATAAAGAAGCTCAAACTAACTATTTCAACGCACTGTATGATGCACTTATCTCTAAGATAGCACTTCAGAAAGCATATGGTGTCTTACTCTAAACAGATTTAACTCATAAACACATGAAAAAATATATTTTATCATCAATTATAGCGTCAGCGGTTTTGATTACAAGCTGTGGCGGGGATAAAACTAGCGTTCAAGAAATCGCCGAAAGCGGAGACATCAAAGCGATCAGAGCAAAGAAAAAAGAGTTGTCAACTTTAAATCATAATTTACTTGCTGACATAGAAGTCTTGGACGAGGCTATTAGAAAAATTTCGGGTGATAGAAATTTACCTTTGATTACTACATTATCGGCATCAGAAGAGCAATTTATGCACTTTGTTGAGTTACAAGGTGATATAGCTACTAAGAAAAATGTACTGATCTATCCAGAAATGTCTGGTGTTTTGTATCGTGTATATGTGACAGAAGGTCAACGTGTAAAAAAAGGTCAATTGCTTGCTTCTATAGATGATGGAGGAATGAGTAGCCAGTTGATTCAATTAAAGACTCAGTTAGAGTTAGCAAAAACTACTTTTGAAAGACAGAAGAGACTCTGGGATCAAAATGTGGGTACAGAGATTCAATTTTTACAGGCTAAATCTAATTATGAGTCTCAAGAGAAGGCTGTTGAACAGCTGACAAGTCAGTTAGCTAAGTTTAAGATCACAGCTCCTTTTGCGGGAATTATTGATGATGTGATTAAGGATCAGGGTACAGTAGTAGCTCCTTCAGGTCCGGGTTCTGAGGTTTTTAGAATTATTAACCTTTCTAACATGTATGTGGAAGTTGCTGTACCGGAGAATTATATTTCATCAATAAATGTAGGAACTGAAGTAGAGGTATATATTCCAGTTTTAGATAAGAAACTTAAATCAAAAGTTAGACAGACTGGTAATTTTATTAATCCACAGAACAGGTCATTTACAGTAGAGGTTCCAGTGCAAAATGCAGACGAACAAATCAAGCCAAATATGACGGCAGTGGTAAAAATAAATGATTATAGTAATGAAAAATCAATCTTGATTCCTCAAAGTATTATCTCAGAAAATGCTGAAGGTAAGCAGTACGTATTCATGGCGTATGAAGTGGATGATAAGAATATTGGTTTAGCTAAGAGACAAATCGTTGAAACTGGCAAAACACAGGGCGATATAGTGGAAGTGACTTCAGGAATCAAAGTAGGAGATCAATTGATTAATGAAGGAGCAAGAAATGTAAAACAAGGCCAGAAAGTTAAAATCATCAACGGGTAACTATGAGTGATCAAATCAATCAAGACAAGCAATTTGGTTTGTCAACATGGGCGATCAACAATTCGTCTGTGATTTATGTAATGATTGGGATTTTCTTTTTGGTTGGACTGTCATCGTACTTTTCGATGCCAAGAGAAAATTTTCCAGAAGTCAAGGAGACTAAGATATATGTAAGTACTCCATATCCAGGTAACACTGCAGAAGATATTGAAAGGTTAATTACTGACCCTCTAGAGGATCAACTTAAGAACGTAAGTAATCTAGTAGAGATACTTTCAACTTCTCAGGAGGATTATTCTATCATAACTGTAGAGTTTGATGAAGATATCACAGTGGATGCTGCAAAGCAGAAGGTAAAGGACAAGGTAGATAGCGAGGTTGCCAATGAAGATTGGCCATTGTTCAATGGTGCTAAGGTAGAGCCTAATGTATTCGATATGAATATATCAGAAGAAATGCCGATCATGAATGTTAATCTGGCTGGTGACTATACTATTGAAAGCTTAAAAGAATTCGGTGAGTACTTAGAAGATGAGATCGAAAAGTTAACAGAAATTAAGTCTGTAGCTATCAGAGGTGCTCAAGATAAGGAAGTTGAGGTTGCAGTGGATGTCTATAAGATGATGGCCGCTAAAGTTAACTTTGATAATGTGTTACAAGCTATCAGTAACGGAAATATGACTATTTCCGCTGGTAATATGAAAGCTAGTGGACAACGTAGAACTATCAGGATTCTAGGTGAAATTGATGATCCGGAGCAGCTCAAAAATTTTGTAGTAAAGCATGAAGGAGAGTCCCCGGTTTATGTTAAGGATATTGCTGAAGTAACTTTTAAAGAGGAAGATAAAACTACTTTCGCAAGAGATTTTGGTCATAATGTAGTAATGCTTGACGTGAAAAAGCGTGCTGGGAAAAACATGATCGAAGCAGCAAATAAAATCGAGGAGATTTTAGCCACTGCGCAGGCAGAAGTATTGCCAAAAGATTTATCCGTTACTATCACGAATAATTCTGCTCCACGAACACTTAATCAGGTAGAAGACTTGGTGAATAACATCATCTTTGGTATTATTCTGGTTGTTACGGTTTTAATGTTCTTCTTAGGTTTTAGAAATGCCCTTTTCGTAGGTTTTGCGATTCCTATGTCTATGTTCATGTCTTTTATGATATTGAATCTGTTTGGTTATACACTTAATACCATGATTCTCTTCGGGCTGATTATGGGACTAGGAATGCTTGTTGATAATGGTATAGTGGTAGTAGAGAACGTCTACCGTCTGATGGAGGAAGAAGGGATGACTAGGTTGCAGGCAGCGAAGGTAGGTATTGGTGAAATAGCATTTCCTATTATTATCTCTACTGCGACAACCGTTGCAGCGTTTGTGCCGCTTGGAATGTGGCCTGGGGTGATGGGGCAGTTCATGAAATACTTCCCGATAACATTATCTGTTGTTCTAGGTTCTTCGCTTTTTGTCGCCATTTTCATGAATTCCATGTTGGTATCAAGGTTTATGGACATTAGTAACAAGGAGCTCAGTGTAAAGTCTTTGGTTAGGTTGACGCTAATTTTAGTGTCCTTTGGAGTATTTATGCTAGTATTCGGTGGTAGTGCAAGAGGTCTTGGATCATTATTGATCTTCACTGCAATTATGTTCTGGTTATATAAATATGTGATCAAGAAATTAGCTGATAAGTTTCAAAGAACTTTACTTGTCAAGTTTGAGAACTTCTATGAAAAGCAACTGAAGTTTTCTTTGAGAGGAGGAAATATCTATTGGTTCTTCTCTATCACTACTATTGGTCTTTTTGCTGCTTTTATGTTCTTTGGAATGTCAATTGGCTCTGGTAGAACTAAGGTAGAATTCTTTCCTGATAATACTCCAAATCAAATCATAGTGTATATCGAGTATCCTCAGGGGACAGCTATTGAAAAGACTAATGCTATCACTAAAGAAATCGAACAGAAAGTATATAGTATTCTTAATGATAAAGAGTATTTCGAAGGTGATTTCAATTTCATGACTGAGTCAGCTGTATCTCAAGTAGGAGAAGGAGCAGGGAACCCTCAGACTGATGGAGGTTCTGCAGCAGAGATGCCTCATAGGGGTAAGATCACAGCATCTATGCGAGAATATAAATACAGAAATGGATTGGATTCTGAAGAGCTAAGAAGGAAAGTTCAAGAAGCTTTGAAAGGTATATATCCTGGTGTATTGATTTCAGTTGAAAAAGACGCTGTTGGTCCACCTGCAGGCTATCCTATCAATATAGAGTTGGAAGGCAAGGATTATGACTTGTTAATAAGTACAGCTGAGAAAATGAGAGATTTCATTAACTCTAAGAACATCGGTGGAATCGAGGAGTTAAAGATTGATGTTAATAAAGACAAGCCAGCGATGGAAGTCTTGGTTGATAGGAAGAAAGCGGGAGAACTTGGTGTAGCAGTTGGACAAGTGGGGAGCCAGTTAAGACGATCTCTTTTTGGTGAGAAAGCAGGTGTTTATAAAGTAGATGGTGAAGATTATGATATTAATGTCAGGTTTAATCAGGATTTGAGATATAACACAAGTGCGTTATTCAATCAGAACATAATTTATAGAGATCAGTCTAATGGACAGATTAAAGAAGTTCCATTATCAGCAGTATCTAAATTTAAGAATACATCTGGTTTCAGTGCGGTTAAACATAAAGATACTAGAAGAGTAGTGACAGTTTATTCAGGATTACAGCCAGGCTATACGGATGCAGGGGCTATTGTTGCTGAAATTCAAGAAGAGATGCAAGATTATGATGGATTACCTAAAGGAGTTAGGATTGATTATACTGGTCAGATAGAAGAGCAGACAAAACAGATGAATTTTTTAATGGGAGCATTCTTTACGGGTCTTGGTTTGATTATGCTTTTGTTGATATTTCAATTTGGAGGCGTGTCTAAACCTGCAATCATTATGCTGGCAATATTCCTAAGTTTCATTGGAGTATTTGGTGGTTTGATTGTAACTGGATGGCCATTTGTTATTATGATGACTATGATGGGAATTATATCTCTTGCAGGTATCGTAGTAAACAACGGAGTGGTATTACTAGATTATACTCAACTTTTGATTGATCGTAAAAAAGAAGAGTTGAAGATGGATGAAACGCAATATCTAGATAAAGATACTGTAGTTCAATTGGTTGTTAAGGGGGGTAAAGCAAGGTTGAGACCAGTTATACTTACTGCAATAACAACTGTTCTAGGTTTAATTCCATTGGCAATAGGTCTCAATGTTGACTTTTTCTCATTGTTTACCAACTTCGATCCGAAAATTTACTTCGGAGGAGACAACGTGATTTTCTGGGGACCTTTAGCATGGACTGTAATATTCGGGTTGATAGTAGCTACATTCCTTACTTTGATTATAGTTCCAGTGCTGTTTACAATTGTTTATAGAGTAAAATACTGGTGGTTTAGTCGTAAAAGCTAAATTCCAAAAAAGATAGAGGCAAAAATATGGTGCATTCGGTTGTTGTAGTAGAAAACGAATGTGCCAATTGTCTCTTAAACTTATTATCTTTACAACACTAAACCAGTCCAAACCTCGTAATGATAGGTGTGTGGGCTGGTTTTTTTGTGGTAAATGTTCAGTTTTGAATTTAGTATTCGAAATACATTGAACAAAATGAAAAGCTCTTATCTCGCCGCAAAAGACTAAATTGCAGGATTATTCGACATTAAAAATGATACAGGGTGGAACATCTTGAATTGGTAGATAGAATATATGCGAAGGTCAAGCAAATGATCTTCAATCAAGAGCTTAAGCAAGGACAGAAAATAGTTCAAGAAAAGTTAGCAGCAGAGTTGGGCGTAAGCCGAAGCCCTTTACTCAAAGCTCTTCAAAGGCTTGATGCTGAAATGCTCGTTGAAAGTATTCCACGAAGAGGAATGTATGTCAAATCAATTGATATGGATGAGTTGGTGGATATTTTCGAATGTCGTGCAGTATTAGAAGGTCTTTCTGCTAGGCTGGTAGCACAGAGAATTACACCTGATAGATTGAAAAAACTTAAGGCTTGTTTCAAACCATTTGAAGGAAAGTCAGAAATCAAAATGGAGGCTTATGCTAAAGCTGACAGACAATTCCATAGTCTGATTTTAGATTGGAGTGGGAATAAAGTAATTGGTCAATTAGAAGTGATTAGTAATGTTCATTTGAGAGCCATGCAGGCTGGCTTACTAAGAAGTCCTGAAGAGACCCTATCAGAACATCAGGCTATCATAGAGGCTATTGAGAATCAAGATGGCGAAAGGGCAGAAGCTGAAATGAGAAATCACATTGTAATGTCAATTGAGGATGCAATACAAACACTAAGTGGTAAGGGATTAGAAGAAAGGGAAGTTTAATTACATCATTTCTTAAATTTTTAGAATGGCTCAAGGTTTTATACTTTGAGCTATTTTTTTGTCTATAGTTTTTGCAACGATAGTTTATAATTCAACCAATCCCATATTGTCTTTTTCATATTCTTCCATTGTTAACTGAGTAAGACTTTTGACCAGTCTAACCTTATTGAAACTACGAAAATGTCTAATTTCAATAATTGAATTCTCAATTTCCCAAATATTGAATGACCAATCATATAGATCGAATTTGACGTTTTTAGAAGTGACTGTATTGTCTATGTCATAGACTATTTTGAAATAGTTGTGAAGGGCTTCTTGGTACCCTTTGAATTCTACTTCTTCAATGTAGTATTCATGGTCGTTGATTGATACACGGTATGTTCCTAGTAGTTTACCTCTATTAATTAGGGTAGCAGGTTTTTGTATTGCCCAATACAGTAAGAGTATAATTATCAGTATGGTGATAGCACTTCCCATTTTTTAATCGGGTAATATTCAAGGTTGACGATGTCAATTCAGTGATAATTCTTAGTGTTAGTATGGTGAATTTTGTTTTCAGAGGCATGTACAGTTTTACAAGCATAAAAAAGCCGAAAAACGAAAGTTTTCCGGCTTCTGTTTTAGCTAGAGTTTGTGAAATGTTTTGAAGAGGCTTACGCAGCTTTTGCCTTATTGATGGATTTTACTGCCCGCATTAACGGTATAGTATTACCTTCCACATCTAAAAACTGAATACGCTTCTGAGAAATCAAACCAACGCGATCTTTAGCAGACATTTTTATATAGTTGTCTACTGATATTAAGTTATAGCCTGATTTTACTTTAATTGAAATCTGGTGTACTGTCATTTTTTCTTACTGGTGCGTTTATTGATCTGATGTTATTAATTTCATTAGTTCTTCCTCGGACATACCATCTATTTCATCCTCAGAATTTTCGTCTTCAGTTTTTTCACCTCCTATGATGAAACCTGTTTTTTCCTCTTGTGGAGACACTCGTAGACCAACTGTTTTCTTTAATAGAGCGAACATTAAAAATGAAGTTGAGGTAGTAAATACGAATGCTACAACTACGCCAAGTAATTGAATTCCTAGTTGTTCTAGCCTTGAAACATCGGCTGCCAAATCTCCAAAAAATGCTACACTTAAAGTTCCCCATACTCCGCAAAAACCATGAACAGGAATAGCACCAACGGGGTCATCTAACTTCAGTTTGTGAAGTAAAAAATCAAAGGAGTAATTGTGTACTAATCCGGCAATAGCTCCAATAATTAGTGAATCTAAATGGCTCACATATGCACAAGGAGCTGTGATAGCCACTAATCCACCAATAACTCCTCCGAGTAGTTTTGGGTACAAGTCTTTTCGATCTTGAAACCAGTAACAGTGAAAAAACGCAACTAGTCCAGCTGTAGCTCCTGCAATGTTTGTATTTAGAATGATATCACCTACGGCTTTGTCCAAAGCAAGTTGACTGCCTCCATTGAATCCCCACCATCCTAACCACAGAATGATTAGTCCTAGTACACTATAGGAATAACTGGATGATTTGAAATGAACAGGTTTTCCATTCTCATCGAATCTACCAAGTCTCGGACCAATCATCCAAATACCTACTAATGCGACCCATGCTCCAATGGAGTGTACTACAGTTGATCCTGCGAAATCAATGAATCCAAGATCTGCCAGCCAAGCAGGGTTGTTCTCATAGAATAGATTTCCCCATACCCAATGACCAAAAACAGGGTATATGAAAATCGCAATAAATGCAGATGCGGTCATGTAAGGAATAAAACCGGTTCTTTCAGACATCGCTCCCGAAACAATAGTAAGTGCAGTGGTAGCAAATGCAATCTGGAAAAGGAAAAATATGGTGCCAAGAGGTGATCCTTCAGGGTTGTCTTGGATACCTATTCCAAAAAATAGGTCGGAACCAATGAATCCTAAGTGAGATTTTCCAAACATGACTCCAAAACCGACGAAAAGGAAAATAAGACTTCCGACGATCCAGTCAATGATATTTTTGATGCTCACAGCATTGGAATGTTCAGTACGAACCATTCCTACTTCAAAAGCTTTGAAGCCTGCTTGCATGAAAAATACTAAAGCAGTTGACACCAGTACCCATAGATGATCTACGGAAAAGGTAATCGACTCAGTTGATAATGGTAGGTCGGCGGCCTGTGACGTCACTGCATAAAAAATCAGTGAAGTCGTTAATAAAGACTTCTTCTTCATAGCTGCCAAATGGGTTTAAGAATTTAGGGTTATTTCTTACAAGTTTGTTCAAACATGTTCATTAGGAAAGTTTTCTCAGTACTTTCTACGTAGTTGGGTGTTAAAACAGTAAAAAACATGATAAAACACTTATTAAAAAATGTTTTAAGGCATGTATGTTTAATAAATAAGAAATGAATTGAGTATTTCCAATTGATTAAGCAACTCTATCGGCGTCTTGACTCTTTTACTGTTCTGAGCTGTTGAAATGAGGAATTATCTTTAGAATTATAGTCTTAATAATTGTTTTTCAATGTTAATCACATGGTATTGGCTTGTGGGTATTGATTAATCGTTTTTGAGTCAGACCATCAAAAATACCAGAAGATACTCCGTACCCTTATTAGGGTCGGAGAGTTTTTCAGTAAAGCTTATTCCCCTTCATTTAGATCTTGATCAAGTAATGACTTATCGAAAGTAGCACTAATGTTTTTTCCTCTTTCGATGTCTTTAGCCATCGATGAAGTCATCCTAATTAAGTACTTTCTATCCTCTGTTTCGAACGGTAAAGCTTTGGAGTATACACCTTCCTTGTTAGTAAATCTGATCATGTGTTTTTCAAGCCCGTCAGGATATTTCATTCTGATTTTTTCTTGCATTGAGGTATCGAGTGCACTGTAATCTTTGATCACATGTGGCTTGTTTGATGTTGGTTTGTTTTGCATGGTTTTATTGTCAAGCTGTTTGATATAGCAATGAAACTAAAAACCATCTTATTGCAATGTGTAACTTTAACTAAATCAATTATTTACAAATAAATAACTACCTCTTAAAAAGAGGGTAACAACTTGACCTAAAAAGACTAAAACCATAGTCAGTAAAACACCAGTTCTAAAAAACAATTTATAAAATCTGAAATGACTATGGACTTTAGTTTAGACAGCAATTTGACAACTGGTTTGGTCAAATCTCTTTACTATTACATTAGCCGAGCTGATAGAAACTTCTTAAGAACCATTTGCATCTAGAGGACATGAGCAACTTCATTCATTAAAAGCTAATACTCCATGAGATCGTAGGGAAAAAAGGTAGTTGAGGAGACTCTACGATTTCTTGAGACGAATCTATGTAGTATAGATCTACTGGAGCTTGTTGAAACGTTGCATTTTGAAGATCAATTTTAAACTCTTGTGTTGTATTCTTTTTGTTTTTACGTGTACCAATGGAAATATTCAAGATGAATATGTCGTCAGATTTAACTGTGAAAGGTTTACTGTCATCTCTTACCTCATAGCCTTTGTTGATGGATTCTTCATAAAGAATAGGTGTGTATGGTTTAGCACCTATTATGGAGGTTTTAAGATTGACAAAGAAGACTTTTTGCTTCTGACTGTTACCATATTTCCACTCCTTACCACCTAGTACATTGAAAGTATAATTTCCAGCAAATGCAGTATTTCTTTCGATACCATCCATAGCGGTATATAATGAACGATAAACCGATCCAGTCGTCATGAAATACATGCCATTATGAAGGTATCGTTCAAGAGTCATCTCTATACCATAATTGCGACCCGTACCATCATTGACCAAAGGTTCGGTGACATAATCATCAGACGAATTTAGTAATGAAAACGTGCTGCCTGTTACGTTTTCAATAGGTACATTGTACAGGCTCTGATAATACAGTTCAATCTTAGCATGCATCCAATCACCTATGTTTTGATCATAGCCTAAAACATAGTGTAATGCTTTGGATGTTTCTAGATTTTTATTGTTTTGAATGAGTGTACCATCATCCTGAGATTCTTTTCCGAGGTATACTGCTAAACTTTCTAACCTGCTATGAACACCTACACCTAAGAAAAGCGCTTTGTCTTGTTTGAATTGCCATCTGATTGCACCACGTGGTTCTAAGCTATAGGAGTTATTGAGCCCAAAGTGTATATAATGTAATCCACTTATCAGAGTCAAATCACGATTGATTCGATATTTCCAAGTAGTAAATCCTTGAGTGGTATAGGAAGAGCCTTCATCTTCCATGACTTCTTCTAAAATATCAGTGTCCTCGTTAAGAAGTAATTGCTGCATATCATAGCCTAATCGCGTGTATATCAAGCCAGCCTCTAGTTTGTGTTGAGCATTGAATTTATGATTGAGCGAGGCAAGTGCTCTCATGTATGATTTTTGAAAGTCAGCGTCATTATAAACTTGCATCATACCATTATTATCTGGTTCTTCTCCAAAATATAATAATCGGGTTCCAGATAGAGCTAGGGTACTTTTTAAGAATGTTCGTTTACTCATAAGGAAATTATGAGTCAACCCTAAGGTTCCCATATTAGATGAAAATTTATCCCTGTAAGAAAGTTCTCCGGTATCATTGTCCTCGTCCTCAGTACTGATCGAGCTAAGTCCTCCAAGTCCAAAAAATGAGAAATAGTGTTTTTTATTCATAGGTAGGTAGATGTTGAAGGACATGTCTTGATACTCGGGTATTCCTCCGAAGTCCATTATCCCTGCTCTACTGATTAGCGCTAATGAAGAGTAGCGATAATTGGCAAGATACGAACCATCATAATTTTTCCTAAAAGGTCCCTCTACAGTGAAGTCTACTCCGAGTGTACTCAATCCCGCAGTGTATTCTTTTTGTTCATTATTGCCTTTTCTAAGTCTCATATCGAATACACCGGACAGAGCATTTCCATATTCAGGGGCAAAAGCTCCTGTTAGAAAATCTGAATTACTGAGCATGTTTGGATTCATAGCATTAATAGGACCACCAGTAGCGCCTTCGTTAGCGAAGTGGTTGGGATTTGGAATTTCTAACCCTTCTAATCTCCAGAGTATTCCTTTTGGCGAATTTCCTCTGACTACTATGTCGTTGTTGCCTTCTGGATCGTTGGTTACACCTGCATAACTAGATACCATACGAGCTGGATCAGCGAATGAACCTGCAAATCGTTTCGTTTCATCAACACTAAACGTCTTTGCAGAAACGATTGACATTTCGTTCATGGCCTCTGATTTATCATCTGCTGCAGAGATGACTATTTCGTCTAGTTTTTCCACAGATTCAAGTAGAGGGATCTCTAATACTGTTTCTTTAGCACTGGTGATAACCAAGTTTGACAGTACTTTTTGATCATAGCCGATATAGCTAACCGCAATACTCACCCTTCCTATGGGGACTTCATTAAGTCTAAATTGTCCATTTATATCTGTAACCGTACCAATCACTGGATTGCTACCAACGATTTGTATAGTGGCTCCTATTAATGGTGTTTTAGAATCTTGGTCAAGAATAGTTCCTCTCACAGTCTGAACGAATTCTTTAGAAAATACAAATAGGGGAAGAGTAGCTAAAAGGAGGGTTAATATATTCTTTTTCATGGTTTCAAAATGTGTGATTTGCTATTAAGAAACCTGAGTAGATTTTTACCCTGACAGAGGATCAAAAAAGTGTAATGTTTTTAGTCATAGTGTGTAGAAGCGTATAGAATTTCGGTTGATTATTATTTTTACAAATTATTGATAGAGCTAAATAGATAATTGAATGCCAAGAGCAATTTTTGAAGATATCGTAATACAGAATTTTGATCAGATTACAGCAATAGCAAGTTGTCAGTACACACCTATACGTTTCTTTGAAATACTGCTATTTGAGGAAGGCAATGGATGGTTAAAGATCAATGATCAAACGGTAGCTTATCACAAACATCAGATTTTTACGCTTATTCCTGATGATAAATATAACCTTGAGATAGAGAAGCCTACTACCGTCACAGCCATCAAATTTCTTAATAGCTTTTTCACAAACTTCTCTTTGTATGATCAAAATTCACAGCAAAAAGAATGGTTCAAAAAAATTGAAAATATTCTTCATAGTGCCAATAGGACGTCAAGCTTGAATATCAAGTCAGAAACAGATACAGATAGCATGCTAGCATTATTCAAGGTATTGCGAAATGAATACAATGATAAGTCTCTCAATAGTGAAGTTATCCTAAAGACCACACTTCATGCTATACTGCATATTGTATCTCGCAATGTCAATGCTACATCTTCTAAAACAGCATCTTCCAAAATTCAGGATATCATCAATTTCATTCATTTGCATATCGATGATCCGTCCAAACTTTCAGCTAAATCTTTAGCAGATGAGTTTAGTATTTCTGAGACTTACATTAGTCAGTATTTTAAGAAACAAATGGGTATGAGTATCAAAAAGTACATTCTCAATCATCGTGTCAAACTAGCAGAAACTCGATTGAAGTACACTGATCTTACCGTTTCTGAAATAGCTTCAGAGTTAGGATTTACAGATAGTAGTCATCTAGATAAGACCTTATTTTCATATACAGGAGTGACTGCCGGCTTGCTTAGAAGTCCTAAAATGTAGCTTAAAATAAACATTCCTTAATTCTTACTAAAAGCTACTCAGTTCTTACAAAACCGCGCCTCCACTCCACGAGTATAATTGCTTTATAAATTTAAACGATTAGTTATAATGAAAGCAATGGTCATCAATGAGTACGGCGAAAATGCTGTATTTGAGTCAGTAGAGATCGAAAAACCAGAAGTGAAGAGTGGACATGTATTGGTGAAAATAGCAGCATCAAGTGTCAATACAATAGACACTATGATTCGTAAAATGGGTAAGGATTTACCTCTTTCCCCAGATACGGCAGCATTACTAGGGATGGATTTCGCAGGAACTGTAGAAGCAGTCGGTGATGGAGTAGAAGAGTATGCAGTTGGAGATGAAGTATATGGTTGTGCAGGAGGTTTAGCGGACCTTCCAGGAACATTAGCTGAATACATAGTAGCAGATCATCAATTGATTGCTCATAAGCCCAAAAACCTTTCTATGCGCGAAGCAGCAGCTTTACCATTAGTGGGTATTACGGCATACGAAGCATTGAGTCGTGCTGGAGTAAATAAAGGCCAAAAAGTTTTAGTCCATGGAGGTTCTGGAGGTGTAGGACACGTAGCTGTACAGTTAGCGAAAAATCTAGGGGCAGAAGTATACGCTACAGATGGTAGCGACGAAAAACTCAAAGTAATTGATTCACTAGGTGCAACAGCCATCAATTATAAAACGGAGAGTGTAGAGGATTATGTGAGTAAATACACTCAGGGTGCTGGATTTGATGTTGTATTTGATACAGTTGGTGCCGCTAATCTGATCAACTCATTCAATGCTACAGCGCTAAATGGTCATGTGTCTACTACAGTTTCTTTGTGTGAATTGGACTTGACTATGGCTCACTTTAGAGGGCTTTCGTTGCATGTAGTATTTATGTTGATACCAATGCTTCATAACTTCAACAGAAGAGATCATGCTGAGATTTTAAAGAATTTGGCATTGATAGCTGAGGCAGGAAATTTGACTCCTATTTTAGATGAAAAACAATTTTCATTAGAAGAAATTGGTGCAGCTCATACTCGTCTAGAAAGTGGGCAAGCCATAGGTAAAGTAGTTGTAGAAAACTGATTTTCTAATAACATCGACAATAGAGAGGGGTAAGTATATTAGAAGACTTACTCTTCTTTAACAGTACTTTGAATTTAAATTCTCACTTCACAGCAAGATAAATGAAATACGTAGGGAAATTGTATCGACCATGGATGGAGGTCAATAGCTTACTTATTCAGATCACAATCGGTTGTTCGCATAACGAGTGTTCATTTTGTGATATGTATAGTGACAAACCAAAATTCAAAGTTAGAAAACTAGAAGATATCTATCAGGACATAGAAGAAGCCAGAAGAATTAATCCCTACATAGAAAATTTCTTTTTGGTCGATGGTAATGTCATGGTGATCAAAGCGACACACCTTATTAAGGTATTGGCCAAGATCAAAGAGTTATTCCCAGAAAGTAAAAACATTGCACTGTATAGTCAGTACAATGATTTTAGACGAAAAACTGTAGAAGAATTAAAATCCATAAAAGCTGCAGGTCTTACCAAGGCTTATGTGGGACTAGAGTCAGGTGATGCTAAAGTATTAGCTGATACGACAACAGGGATGACACCTGAGCAGGCTATTATTGGAGCTTCTAAAGCAAAAGAAGCCGGGATAAGAGTTTTAGCGTCTTTCATATTCGGCTTAGGGGGGAGACATAGATCCAAGGAACATATTAGTGAAACTACAAGATTATTAAATACAATTCAGCCAGAGGAAATTGCTCCTATGGCACTAGCTATTCAACCAGGAACTTCTTTAGCTAAAGAAGTGGAAAGAGGAGAGTTCATTCAGGCTACTCCTTTACAAATTTTACAAGAAGAAAAATATCTCTTAGAGAATCTTAACTATAAGACGGTATACTGGGGAGATCATGGAAACAATATTGTTTCAAACAAAGGAGAACTTCCTGATATGCAAGAATTTTTCTTAGAAAAGGTTCAACATGCCATTGAAAAGCATCCTATCGTGAATGAAGAGGTTTTACATGCTAACCCTTGGTAAATTGATTAAAAGACCTTTATAGTAAGCTCTGAACTAAAATCGAAATAGCATGTATACAAAGAAAAATTATTCAATTTTTATAGTATTAAGCTGGACCAGACGATACATCTATGTATTCGTTTTGCTCTCACTTATTCCAGTGATACTATATGATATTGTAGGTTGGAAATGGTTACACCTTCCTTGGTTACCGATCAGTTTGGTAGGTATGGCTTTAGCATTTATCAGTGGGTTTAAGAACAATGCCTCGTATGATAGGCTTTGGGAAGCTAGGAAAATTTATGGAGGTATAGTCAACTCATCAAGGTTACTTGCAACCATGGTGAATGACTTCATCACCAATGAACATGTGGATCGCCATAGAACGGACGAGGAATTTCTTCACATCAAAAAAAGGATTATAATGCGTCATGTAGCTTGGATGACGGCCCTGAGACATGCATTGAGAGGAAAGAGACCTTGGGAAACTACGGTGAGTAATAAGTCCGATCAAGAGCACATGAGTGATATCAAGGTTAGAGAATATGAGTTTTCACTCAAACAAGAGTTTGACGGTTATTTATCTGAAGAAGAAAAAACATATGTTCTCAGTAAGACTAACAAGCAAGCCGCATGTCTCAATCTTCAATCACGTGAGTTTAAAGACCTGAAACTTGAAGGCTTAATCGAAGATTTTAGGCATATGGAGTTCAAAAATTTAATAGGAGACCTTTTTACTCTTCAAGGAAAAGCTGAGCGAATAAAGAACTTTCCATACCCAAGGCAGTTCGCAACTCTTAATGCTTTTTTCGTCTGGATATTCGTTTTCTTATTACCCTATGGATTGATGCATGAGTTTCATAATATAGGTCAAGTCATTGAAGCCAATCATTCGAACTTGATTTATAAGCTTATAGCAGGAAATTTCGTTTGGTTAACCATTCCATTTAGTGTAGTGATTTCATGGATATTTTATACAATGGAGCGAGTCGGAGATGTGTCGGAAAATCCTTTTGAAGGGATGAGTAATGATGTACCGATAACAACTATATCTAGAGGAATAGAGATTGATATTAGAGAAATGATTGAAGACGATGAACCCATTCCAAAGCCGTACCCTGAGGTCTCTAATACACAAATGTAGTTTTAAGGATTTGGTAATTACTTTAACTGATAAAGTTTAAAATAAAACAGAAAATTAATTAACCCGTTTGAAGCAAATTCAACACAATTAAATACAAATTATAAATGTTTAAAAAAGTAGCAATTTTATTATTCATTGTTGGAGTATCGAACTCTTGTGAAACCCCAAAACAAGAATCAACAGTTCAAGAATCAACAATTATTGAGAACCCTACTAACAAGGTTCTATTAAGTTCTGATGTAGTATGGGAAAAGCTAAATCCTGCTAGAGGAGATCAAAGCCCACAAGCGGGAACTCTCTGGGGAGATAGAAAGGCAGAAGATGGAGTCCCAACGGGATTTTTGGCCAAATTTGTAGATGGTTTTTCATCTCCTCCTCATATTCATAATGCCACCTATAGAGCTGTAGTGATCAAAGGTTTAGTGCATAACGACGATCCTAAAGCAGCAAACATGTGGATGAAGCCAGGTTCATTTTGGACTCAGCCAGTAGGAGAGTCTCATATTACTTCTGCAAAAGGTGATGATAAAATTATTGCCTTAGTAGAAATTAACAAGGGGCCTTACTTAGTACGTCCTATTAGTGAAGCTTATGATAGCGGTGAAAGACCAATAAATATTGATGTTTCTAACATCATTTGGTTAGATAGTGAAACTATTAACTGGATTTCTCCAAAGAGTAACGTGGAAGTGAGTTTTTTACTAGAGTCTAATGGACTAAGAAGTCTTTTTATCAAACTTCCAAAAGGGTTCAAGGGTGAGATAGAAACTGACGGAACACTTTTACACTCAGTAGTGATTAGTGGAGAGTTAGATTATCTATTACCTGTAGAGAAAGAAGTAAAATCATTAGATACAGGAAGTTATTTCGGTTCGACTGATAAGGCCGTTCATACCGTAACTAATAAGTCAGCAGGAGAAACTGTTGTATATGTTAGAACTAACGGAGAAGTACGAATCAAATAAATTCGTATCACAAACAACCTAGTGAAATGAGAGTAGTGGCTTGAAAGCGAAAAGCGAATACAAGCCGCTACTTTTTATATTAGTACATTAATTGTTTATAAAGCCAATTTAAGATGTCAATTTCAAAAGAGTCTGAATTAATAGGAATGAAAAAGATTAGTGAGGTAGTCGGAACCACACTAAAACTGATGAGAGAATATGCCCAAGTAGGTATGTCTACCAAAGAATTGGACGAATATGGCGGTGAGATATTAAAAAGCTTTGGAGCAAAATCAGCTCCAAATGAAACTTATGACTTTCCAGGATATGCTTGTATTAGTGTAAACAATGAAGTAGCTCATGGGATACCTTCAGAAAGAAAAATACTCAAAGAAGGAGATTTGATCAACATTGATGTATCAGCAGAGTTAGACGGATATTGGTCTGATAATGGAGGCTCTTTCGTACTTGGGAAGGATATATATAATTACCAACCTCTTGTAGATGCTTCTAGAGATATATTGAAGAAGGCTATTTATAATATAAAAGGAGGAGTAAAAATCGCAGATATTGGTCAGTTGATCGAGAAAGAAGCTAAAAAGTCTGGATTCAAAGTGATCAAAAACTTAGCAGGACATGGAGTAGGGAGAAGCCTGCATGAAAAGCCAGAGAATATTTTGAACTACAGGGTCAAGACAAACAGGGAAAGGTTCAGAAAAAACACTACTGTGGCGATTGAGACTTTTATCTCTACCAAATCTACTTTAGCTCTGGAATCTAATGATGGATGGACTTTGGTGGGGAACAATGGAGGTTTTGTAACACAGCACGAGCAGACGATTTTGATTACAGATAAAGAGCCAGTGATATTAACAGAGTCGAATGGGATTTGGGAATAATACAGGCTCAAAAGTTTGTCAGAATCAGAATTAATCAATTCTTATCAATCCCAGATCATAGGCCTTTCAATACCTGCGGTTCTCAGATAATCAAGCATCTGCCCAGTATGAACAGATTCATGGTAAGCAATTCGATTTAGATAATCTCCAAGCTTTTTGCACTGTCCGACTTCTTTTCTTTCAATCCGAATATTCTCTAAATCTGCTTCCCGAAGTTCTAGGATCATATTGATAAATTCTGCTCTATGTTTTTCTGCAAATTCTAATTCATTTTTCAAGTCTGAATAACTCATTTCGTGCCAAGGAGACCTATAATCACCTAGATTTCCACGGTTCATTATTATTCTATGAAAAAGATGTTCCCCTTCTAAAACGTGCCTGATCATTTCGATGATTGAGAAAGCCCCTTCATCAGGTTTCCAATGTAAGTATTCATCTGGAATACCAGTCCAAAGCTTAATACTCCGTCTTCTTATTTCTGAGAAATTCAGTAAGATTATTTCAATAGAATTCATATACTTTTTTTAAAAAAATGAGTTAAGACTACTTGTAGACCTTGATGATAGGCTGATGTTTTACTTTGAAGTTTACAGAATTGGCAATGAAACACATTTCATTCGCTTTTTGATGCAGTTCATATGCCTTATCTGCCATTGATTTTTCCATCACTATCACGATGGGGCGTAGCGTAACTTCTGAAAACTGCCCACTTCCATTAGATCTTTCAGTCATAGTTCCATCAGCATGATCTCTATAATCTACGACAATGATTCTTGCTTCGGAACATAAATGTAAATACCAAAGCATGTGACAGGAAGATATGGAAGCAACCAGAAAATCTTCAGGGTTATGTTTGGTCTTGTCACCTCTGAAAACAGGGTCAGAGGAGCCTAAAATATCCGGTTTGTTCTCAATCGAAATAGTATGACTTCTCTCGAAGTCTAGATAACTGCTAGTACCGCTACCTTTATTTCCTGTCCAACTGACATGGGTTGAATAATTATGATACTTTTTCATATCACGTAATCTTCATGGCTCCACCAAGTTTTCATCCACTCATCGGATACTTTCAAAGCCTTTTCATAATTATCAGGAACAACAATCAGTTGATTCGAATGGTCACTGTATTGAACTAATATATTGACATTTGCACTGGCTAATTCTCTACAAAATGAACCTAACTGCCCAGGTACATCTTGCCTTAATTTTTGTATGATGACTTCGTTGATTTTTGTGACTATTATTCCTTCCTCTTCTAAAACCTGCTTTGCCCTATCAGCTTCTTCTACTAAAAAATGAGCCACTGATAAACCGTCTTTTTCAAAAACACCACCTCCTTCAAGGCTTATTTTATGTTTTCCCAAAGTTTCACCCATCAAGGCCAGTTCGCCTACTTTGTTGTTGAATATTATTTCTATGTCTTTCATGATGTAAAATTTTATTGGTCACAAATAAAAAGGGAGCAGAGAGACGATGATTCATTATAGAATGAACTATGAATGATCATGTATATTCACTTTTGTACTATGGAAGTAGAAAATGAATTTTCCCAAATAGCCAAATTGATAGGTGACAAGGCAAGGTCAACAATGTTGTGGTCACTGCTTGACGGTAAAGCCTATACCGCATCAGAATTGGCCGTTTCTGCTAATATTTCTAGACAATCGGTGAGCAATCATTTGTCTCAGCTCATGGAGGCTAGTTTAGTGAAAGTCGAGAAACAAGGAAGGCACAGGTATTATAGATTGGCCAATGAGCGAGTGGCACAAGTGATAGAGTCTATGGCGAGTTTGATTCCAGCTCATAAAATTCAAGTTAAGAAGAGTGCTGAAGCTCAGAAACTAGCTTTTGCTAGGACTTGTTATGATCATCTTGCCGGTGAATTATCTATAGAAATAGTAAAATCTTTGATCGATAAAAAAGTAATCGTTCTGATTGAGAATGACTATGCCGTTACCGATTTTGGAAAGGAGTGGTTTTTAGCATTGGGAATAGACATAGATGCTTTGAAAGTTAAAAGAAGATCATTTGCACATCCATGTATGGACTGGACAGAAAGAAAGCATCACATAGGAGGTGCGTTAGGAGCAGCAATTTTGGAGCTGTTTGTTAGAAACGATTGGATCAGAAGAAAGCAAAATACGCGAGAAATAGTAGTGACCGCATTAGGAGAGGTGAAGCTGTTTGATGAGTTTGAAATAACTGTTCATGCTAAATGAAAACTATAGTGTCATGAATGGGGGCAAGATGAGAAGTATAGCTGACTATTTTAGTTCATTCTATAGGACTATTACCTTTCTATACAGAATAGTGATTGTTTTGTACTAGATTCTTTTATTTAAACCAAAAGGGCTTCAACATGGAAACATTACCATTAGTGACCTTCCTTCAGAAATTCGGTACTTTAACTACAGACGATATCTCAATAATATCAGAGCACTGCAATCCGAAAGAATATACACAAGGTGATGTATTTGTAGAAGCTGGTAAAAATGTAAATCAGGTAGACTTTGTATTGTCAGGTGTCTTTCGCTATTACTTTTATGACAAAGAAGGCAATGAGATTACTTCCTTTTTCATGGCAGAAAACGACTTTGTGACCAACGTCAACAGTTTCTTTGAGTACATCCCTAGTTCTGGAACTATAGCTGCAGAAACAGATTGCTCTACACTAGTTATCTCTAGAAGTAGTTGGGAATTATTTTCTGAGCAAATACCGAATTGGAATATGATTATGCAAGCTATTACCAACAAGACACTTTTAGCAAAATCTGTTTTCCAGCGAAAATTAATCAATCAAGATGCTAAGACATCTTATCTAGAGTTATTGAAACAATATCCTACCATAGTCCAGCGAGTCCCATTAAATCATCTTGCTTCATTCTTAGGTATTACAAAATTTTCTCTCAGCCGAATTAGAAATCAGGTTCAAAAGGACGATAATCATTTGTTGTCATTTGACAACTGATCCCAATCTACGCTCTCTGATCTTTGTTGCATAGAAAATACATTCTAGAATATTAGTTATGCAAAAAACAATAAAGGTATTGGGAGCAATTTTGGTTCTACTAGTTTTTAGTGGAGGTATAGTCTACTTTTTGTTTCCCAAAGTTCTAGTTGATCTAGCAAATGCTAGCTACGCTAAAGCAGCTCAACTAGAGAAAAAGCAAATAGAGGTAGATGGATATTTAGTCAACTACTATGAGAGTACTCCCAAAAGCAATCGCGAGATATTGGTACTAGTTCATGGTATGGGAGACGATAAGAATAGTTTTCTACGGTCAGCGGAATTACTTTCCCATTCGTTTCACTTAATTCTACCAGATCTGGCAGGACATGGAGAAAACGAGCAAAGACTTGGTATGGATTATTCCATATATGGACAGTCTACATTTTTACACTCTTTTTTATTGAAACTAGGAGTACATGAATTTGACCTAGTGGGCAATTCAATGGGGGGACATACTGCAGCAGCTTACGCTATTAAGTACCCTAAGGAAGTGAAAAAGTTAGTTTTATTAAACGCTGCCGGTCTAAAAATCGATGATCATGTGACCTACACAGGCTTTGGTAAAACAATAGAGAATGATGAAGATTTCGATAGACTACTAAATAAGATGTTCTATAAAATTCCTGAGATTCCAGCTCCTATAAGGAGGCATATGATCAATACTATCAACGATAGTAAGGACTTTGTAGATAACACATTAATTACGGCAGTGAAAAATGGTAAGTACTTCAACTTGAAAGATGACATTTCAAAGATCATAGCACCTACACTTGTTCTTTGGGGCAAACATGACAAGGTCGTCAATTTAAATGCTGCTGAATATTTTGAAAATAATATACCCGGTGCAAGGCTTCAGTTTATTGAGAATGCAGGTCATTCTCCCCAACTAGAAGTACCATTGGAAACTGCTCAGGCAATTGAAAATTTCTTATTAAAAACCAATTCAAGTGACATGACAAAAACTAGAGAACAACACCTTGCTAAGGTACAGCTGTATAGATGGTACCAACTGTATGAAAGGCAAATGAATACCGATCGAATCAATAATCAATTGGAGATTTTGACAGAAGATGTTTCTATTAAGTCGGTTTCTGGTGAAATGAAAGGAAAAAGTAACTATCCAGAGCGCTTGTCAGCTTATGATGGATGGAAAAACGCGCATCATGTAAAAGATGTATCAGTCGTCTCTACAGAAGAGGAGGTAAAACTTGAAGCCGATATTCATTATCAAAACATACGTCCAGACGGTGTTAGTAGTAGCTATACTATTCATTACCATACTTCATTAGAGAAATCTGAAAACGAGCTTCCACAATTTTCTTCCTTGGAGATGGAAATTACCTCTGAAACGGATGAGGAGTTCAAGGACGCTTACCCTGAGAATCGAGCAAAGTCATTGATGCACTATTGGTTAGCCAATATGGAAAGTCTAGACGGCAAAGTAGCGCCTTTTGAAGAGTTGTTAGCCGAGGGATTTACCTTAAACTTTTCAACCAGTGACCCTATCAATACTGTCGAAGGTTTAGAAAAATGGCTCAATGGTTCGCCTTTGCAGTTGAAGGAAAGTAGTCATTCGCCAAAGAACTTTTCCATAAAGACAATTGTAGAAAATGAATACGAAATGTCTGTAGAGTTTGAATGGGAAGGAGTTACTAAAGAGGACACCCGTCTAAAAGCAGTGACAAAGCATACTTGGTACATTGTCGATAACCCTAATGATAGATTTGCGAAAATCTTGAAAGTAGATGTGTCACAAATACAAACTCCACATGAAGTGAAATGATTTTAAGATACAACCTGTATTGTCTTTGTATGTATGCTGGAAATCTTAGCTGATTATTTAGTGTGGAATGGAAACATAAACACTTCAAAGTGTATCATTTTCATCTAAAAGTTAGTTAAATCGCGGAGCTATTGGTAGCAAGGTGTATTGCCTCCTTGTTTCCCAATAGCTTTATTTTTGATCAGCTAATATTTTTTATATGAACAGAAGGTTTTTAGGAATTGTACTCACAGTAGTGTTTGTCGTGCTGTCGGGTTCTGGATTGTTTTTATATTTTACCCCTCATACAACCAGTACCGCTTCATTGCATACTTTTTTTGGATTGCTTTTTTTGATAGCAATACTGTTTCATATTCTGAATAATAAATTACCCCTGACCAGTTACATAACAGGCAAAGGTCTATCAAATCTAAAAAAGCTCATTTCTCCATTGATCTTGGTAGTGCTAGTGGTGATATCATTAGCTGTTTATTACAACCTACCTGTCTTTGATAAACTATATAGTTGGGGGAACGAATTGAGAAATACACAAATAGGGAAGGAAGAAGTATCGTTTGACTATGAAATTATAGACTTGGATCAGGCAGTAGGAAACCGTGATGTTAGTGTAGAATTTAAGAAAGGTGTCTCCTTTAGACATCCAATCGTTGCCATCTGGTTAGAAGATACAGCAGGTAATTACATTCAAACCTTATATGTATCGAAACACATCTCGACTAGTACTTTTCAGTATGGTAAAAGGGTAGGAGATACATGGGAACCAGCAATAGTCAGGAGACCTGAGGCTTTACCCTATTGGTCTCATAAGCGCGGGATCAAAGCACCAGATGGGCTTTATATTCCATTGGAGGGAGCTCCCGACATCGATGGAGTTTCTGGAGCTACCCCTCAAAGCAATTGGATAATTAATTCCAAAGGGAATTTATATAGCGACAATAATTATAGCGTTTTAGTGGAATTCAATCAGTCTTTTGATTGGAATGAATATTATTCCAAAACTAGATTTCCTGAAGATGAAATCTATTCGGGATCAGGGGCTGTAGGTCAGCCTTCATTGATTTATGCATCAGAGATCAGTAGTACAGACTTAGTATCCACTACTCACAAAATCATGAACCTAATAGGACATGGTCATCACTCTGGTAAGGATGGGAAACTTTACAAAGACTTGTCAAACATTACTACAGCTAAGAATATAGCAGACAGAATAATATTGACTGTAAAATAAAACGATGTAGACATATGTGTCATAGTCCACGCTATTCAATCCTATTTATTCGAAAGCAGGTCATCAACTAAAGGAAAATCAAGAATGGACAGACTGACAAGGTTGACGACTATATTGATTCAGTTGCAATCAAAGAAAGTAATCGTAGCAAAAGAAATTGCGGATAGATTTGGAATCAGTCTACGCACAGTTTATCGTGATATCAGGACTCTACAAGATGCTGGAGTTCCTATTGGTTCTGAAAATGGGAAAGGGTATTTTCTAGCAAGCGGTTATCATTTACCTCCCATCATGCTTGACGAAAAAGAAGTAAATACACTGGTCATAGCAGAGAAACTAATCCAAAACCAAGGGGATATTTCATTGCAAAAGGACTTTTCCTCATTGCTATTTAAGATAAAATCGGTGCTGAAAAACTTTCAAAAAGAAAACTATGAACTATTAGAGCAAAGAGTTGCCCCGTCCTATCTAAAAACACCACTCGAAAGCAGCTCACTATCTGATATTAAAGATGCCATTTGTCGTACCGTAGTAATTGAACTAACCTATCATGCTGTCCATCAGGATAAAATTACTAAGCGAAGAGTCAATCCTCTAGGAGTTTATTTTTCTAGTCAAGCATGGATACTGGTAGCGTTTTGTCATCAGAGAAATGAGCACAGAGAGTTTAGATTGGATAGAATTATAGATTACGAATTGACCAGTGATACATTTCGAAATGATGTCAATTTTAATCTTACAAAGTACTTTATTGAAAAATACCAGTGAAAGCTGACATAGGGCTGTCATACCCTGATTCTACGTTTGTGCCAAAGAACGAATTATGATACTACAAAACTTTAAGACTTTTAATGGTCAGCACTGTGAGACTACGGCCACGGGAAGTTTGATAAACCAGCTAGGTATAGAACTCTCAGAACCTATGCTATTCGGGATAGGGGAAGGACTAGGGTATATTTTTTGGAATATGAAAGTAATGGACTTTCCATTCATCGGTGGGCGAATCAAGCCAGACCTGTTGACCGATAATATCTGTAAAAACTTGAAACTAAAGCTCGAAGTGCAAGAGACATCTTCTACCAAAAAAGCTTGGGAAAACATTAAATCTAAGTTGGATAGTGGAAAAGCAGTAGGACTCAAGTTGGACTGTTACCACTTAGAGTACTTTACGACCAAGATTCATTTTGCAGGGCACTATGCTTCTATATATGGATATGATAATAATATGGCGTATCTCAATGATACAAATCAACAAGCTAGGGATGCGAAGACAACACTAAAGAGCTTGGAGTTGGCTAGAAATGAGAGAGGACCTATGTCATCTAGAAATCTCTCATACACGATTACGAAACATCAAGAATTGCCCGACTTAAAAAAAGTAATCAAAAAAGCTATTTATAATAACGCAGTCGATTTTCTCAACCCACCGATCAAGAATATAGGCTACAAAGGGATTGATAAGACTAGTACAGAAATCAAAAAATGGTTTCGGACAAGTGATAATATTGAGAAGGACTTTGCTACCTCAGCGTCATTAATGGAGCGTGGAGGTACAGGAGGGGCTTTGTTTAGAAATATTTATCGTGATTTTCTCAAAGAAAGCGCGGTGATTTTAGACTCAAAGGAAATAGAAGATGCGAGTCAAGACTATGCAGAGATAGCACTGCTATGGAGTCAGGTAGCATCCTTGTTTGAGCAGATTAGTGAGAAGAAAGAAATGTCGGATGTGAATCAAGCTTCCGAATTGTTTATCGAATTATCCGAAAAGGAGAGGGGTACAATGGAGAAATTAAGGGAGATTAGCAAGGATCAATGAATTGCACATAAATCTCCTTTAGTAATTATGTTTTGGACAAGGAGGATATTTAAATATCCTTCCTGTTTAAACTTTTAAGCGTCACAAGTTCTTGACAGCAATATCAGTTCAATGTCTCGCGTTTCAAGATATTGAGTTGATAGCCCAATTCTAATGTTTTAATGATTTTGAACCCGTGTTTTTGATACCAAGGGATGTTCACTGGGTTTGAAGTTTCTAGGTAAATTGGGCGGTCTTTATATTCGTCAAGAACATGGTGGAGAAGATTAGATCCTATTCCCTTCTTTTGGTTGTCAGGTAGCACACCAATATACCAGAGGTGATAAAAGGCATCTTTAGGTTGAAACTTCTTGAGTTTAGATTCTCTATTTAGCACCTTTAATACATGAGAAAAGCCTATAACTTTTAGTACTAGAATAGCTGTCCAGTACACATCGAATTTGAAGGTAGTTTTTTTCTTTTCGGGCAAGAGCATGATACAACAAGACTTGTGGTCTTCAGAAAGAAAAACTTTGCCAAAAGTCAATCCATATTCAAAACTATAATCAATAAGCCTTTCGATTCTCTTCAATTCTGTCTTATCATTTTTGACTACGAATTTTATGCTTCCATTTTCTTTGAAAGAAGAGGATAGAATTTTTCGGACTATTTTTTTGTGAGACTTATTCGCTACGATCATTGTTTTAGCTGATATGATAAATGATAAAGGCGAGCAATTTAGCATTAAAGTTGAATAGAGGTGTCAGTTTGAATATGATTTAATAAGTATAATCCGTTGTGTTTAATGATGGTCAATTTTTCAACATTAAGAGACTATTTAGGTTTGTTGTTTAATGTGATAATTCATTGTTTAAATATAATTATTATGACTTGTTGACGGTTTGTTGACTCCTGATTTTAGCTGGTTTTAGGATTTTTAGATGTCCCAAATAGTTTCGCGTCGAATCACAAAAACATATATTATTTATGAAAAAACCAGTTATAATTTTATCTCTCTTCTATTTGCTAGCATCTTGTGCAGATGAGTCATTTGATGATATACAAAATACATCTGATGTAGCAAATAGTATAGATAATGACACTCCTTATTCTGTAGAAGAAGGCCTTATGAACTTTTCTTCTTTAGAAACTTTAGATGAGTATCTATTTGGAATAGAACAACAGCTCATAGCGATCGAAAATGAAAGTCAAAGTAATGCACGTACAATTCAGCAGGTTGATTTGCCAGAAGGATTTGTACCATTGGTGGATAGTTATCATAATAAATCCTCTAGCGACAATTCAAGAATACTAGAGGGAAGTGAATCAGATGAGGCTATTGCAATTGAAATCGCAGAGGTTATCAATGAAAACCTTATTCCGAATGAGGCTTTACATTATGTTTTGGACACAGCTAGAAGGTTAAAAATTGCCAATGATATCTATCATGTTACGGAGGGTGGTACATTTATTTATTCTCCTAATTATACGAATGAGTTTGAAAACTTGTACGAGAATTTTTTAGATGAATACTTAAATTATTCAGAACAAATTGATTCTATTACTTATCGCTATAATAATGTTTTGTTTAAAGATTCATTCGGATATGTGGCTAGAAAAGATCTATCCGAAGAAAAAGTAATTGATTTTATAAGCGGTAATTACGAAACCTTTGATCAAGGAGAAGTTATCGAAGAAGGCCCTTCTAATGCTAGAACCAATGGAGGAAACACCGTTGTTTATGGATTGAGGACTGTTAGTAAACCAAAAACGAATAAAATTGGAATTTTAAATGTTCGCAGTGCTATGTTTGATTCAGATCATAGGGTTGCGGTTTCACTTGATGAAGTTGATATTAATATAGGGTTTGCAGGAGCGAATTATGCGAATTTTAAGGTCAAATTTCAAACGAAAAAGACAGTTCGAACATGCGTTAAGATTTTTCGAAAAAGACGTTGTAAAAACTTATATTCTTATTGGGTGAAAAGAACCGCCAGTGATTTGGTTATTGGTCAGGAAGAAATGGAGTTGGAGTTTACGTATCCATTCGGTTGGGAAGGAGGCAACTACTATGATGTTTATGATAGATACCCTCATATAGCTGGAGATGCCATATACACTCTTAGTTATAATGGACTCAAAAAAATCGACTTTATATCAGGGTGGTCTGGTTACATTAGGTTATTTCGTTTTGAGGTAAATCTTAAATCTGGCGGAAGAGCTAATGAGTTTTTGTGGAATCAAGGCAAGGATTGGGTAAAAGGTGAGATAAAAAAAGGGACAACCAAATTTGTAAAGACTCATACTAATTATGATGCTGATGCGGCAAAAATGGTGGCTATTCAGTACGGGCGCAAAGAATATTTTATTTCGGATGGGATAGGACGTCATCGAAACAAACAAGAACAAAAAGCTAATTTTTTGACTTTGGGTGGCGGTTTTGCAATAAAAAAGAATAACGACGGAAATATTGAAATGGGGAAATATAGAAACGTAAAAGCTAAGTTAAAATCAGGAAGTATATTTGGAGCCATCAAATACAATGGAAAATGGAGAGGTGTAAGAATAGGTATTTAGAAAATAGCAACTTATATATTATTACAGCTATAAGGACTAGTCAACAATCTTTTTGATATCAAAATAGAAATCCAAAGCTATACTTTTATAAGTGTAGCTTTGGTAAAATTTCTTTTATCAAAAAAATTGGTTCAATCTTTGTTCACTGACAGATACACCGTTATCCGAGTTTTTACAACCAGTTTAGTTTTTATCATATGCTTTTTAAACTCAACCAAAGAGGAGTAATTCTATTCGCTACTTTGTTGTTATTATCCTTTCAAAAGCTTCATGCGCAAGAAGCTACCATAGAAAAAAGTATTACCGGAATCAATGTAGGACTATCAGGATTGTCTCTATCACAAGAAAAAAGATTTACCCCTACTTTTTCTTTGAGGTTGGAAGCAGGAACGGGATATGCTAGGATGCAAGGTAGTAATGTATGGTATCCCTATTTTGCTATACAGCCAAGATGGTATTACAACCTGGAAAAGAGGGTGTCAAAGACAAAAAACATTAGAAGTAACAGTGGTAATTTTATTTCTACCGTTGTATTTTATGAGCCAGAGTCTGTTCAAAAAATAAATAATGGTACTATAAGGTCAGGTTTTATTTTTTTAGGGCCAGTTTGGGGAATGAGAAGGCAAGTTGGCAAGCGTTTTAGTTTTGAATTTTCTTTGGGAGCTGGATGGTATAGAAGGTTTAATGAAGATCCTGAAAATGTTTTCGGACAATATATTGATTTGAATTTTGGATATAATTTCATCAAGAGATGAAGAAATTAATCAGTTTGATTCTCTTTCTATTGCTTTCTGTCTGCTCTTCCTACAGCCAATCCTTCAATATAGAGATTGGAGTTTCTGATGGCTATGAATCACTTGGAGCAGAATTTACAACACATTTGTTAGCAGGTATAGGGTATTCTATTACATCATTTGATTATGTATATGGTGGTGCAGAAATTTCGCATTATAGTTTACCAGTCGATGATAACATTGCTTCATGGGCGCTGTTGACAGGTTATCGTCATTGTTTTAGATTCGGTACGGTAAAAAAAGGAACGAAGAAAGAAAAGGATATAGGCATATACTTAGATCCTAGAGTATATTTTGCTCCTGCACTTTCTCGTCAGGTGAAGTATGCCCCGTATGATCCTGAAACTGAATCCTTCGTGAGTAAAACGGCTAGAGGAGAATTGAAAAGTCAGTGGTCTTATGGTATAGGGTTGGGACTTTATTTTGAGCCAGCCGAGAGTTACGCCTATTGGTCAATAAAGGTTGAATACACTGAATATGATCCTTACGAAGTATTGCGCGAATTAGAATTTCCGGGGTCTTCCTCATTGCCTTCTGAGTCAAGAATAGTTTTAAGCTTGACACTTTTTGTGTGGTAATACTATTTTGAAAAAGAGATTTTTAGATAAGAGGGAGGTGTACTTTTATGAGGCTGTAGAAGTACATAGCCTCCTTCTATTTAGATACTGCACCTCTATTTCTTCGTTTAATGGTTCGATAAAAATGAATTTTAACCGTTGTTAGAAATTGTTGTTTTTAGTAGCTTGCTTTCTTTAATAAATATATCCCTATCATTATCTACACTAGTTTATCAGAATATTCTAAAAGGCTATGTAGTAAGACTAAAAAAGCACTAAAAGTGTACTCATCACCTGATAATGTATTGTTTTCGATCACTTAGCTGAGACTAAACTGTTTTAACCATTCTTATACAGCATAAATTATTGTCTTGGGTGTTATGTTGACTATTTAACTATGACCAAAGTATTTGGAACAGAGATGTACCTAGTTACATTTTTAATTTCTGTTTTTGAAGCGGTGATGCTTCTATTTGCCCTATTCTGGTTTTCTATTCGTCATTCTGATAAAGATCGTTTACACTATCTCTTTTTACTTTTTACATTGCTTATGTATAATGTGGTAAGCGGATTGCTCCCAGATGATGCCTACAACCATTATATACCTTATGGAGTACAGGTAGTATTAGCTTATGCTAGTGGTTTCTGTCATAGTATCTATTTCCCATACTATTGTTATAAGGTTTATGATCTTAAAGAACTGAAATGGATTGTATTTAAACTTACTTTTTACCTTTTGATTTTACCATTTCTATTGATGTTTATAGTCCCGTACGTTTGGACAGGAGATCTGGAATTCGCTCGTAAACTAACCGTATTATTACCTTTCATATTTGGACTTGTGTTTACTGTTTTTCTTGGTAAGAGCCTTTACCAGCGCTATATCTTTGGAGTGCCTAGTCAGAAAATAAACTGGATTAATTTAGGAGCAGTATTTCTTTCCTTAGTTTTTTGGTGTGGGTTACCAGTGATTGTGTTTTTTGGTGATTTTCAAGTTATTGAAGCTACAACAACCAATTTCGGGTTTTTACTACTTACCATAGTTTTTATCAGGCATTCTATTATTAATTCAAATCAGGAGCATACTCTTTTCGAAATTCAACAAAAGCAAGTGATACAGCTCCAAGAAGAGCTGTCTTCAAATAAGGTAGAGTTGTCAAACTTGGTGATAAAATATTCGCAAGGACAAGCGACTTTAGAAACCCTAAAAGACCAATATTTTAATCTCACCCCAAAAGAAAGAGCAGAGTTTCCAGAATTGACTAGAGTGTTTAAGGAAGGGTTTTCAGAAGATGATGAATGGAAAACCTTTTTTGAGAGTTTTGATAAGACTTATAACGGGTTTTATGGTAAACTACGCCAAAACTACATTGACCTTTCTGAGAAGGAGCTTCGCCACATTGTTTATATGAAACAAGGGTTGAGTAAAAAAGAAAAGGCTAAACTTTTAAATGTGAAAGAGAGCTCTATAAGGGAACTTCAGTATAGAATAAAGAAGAAGATTTCACCGCCAGAAGGTGTTGATCTATTAGACTATATCAATAAATCTGTCAACGATGCTATTTAGTTTAAGACTTCTATAAGTATTGAGAACATTGAAGTCATTTTCCAATGTGAAGAGACATTGCTAAAATCCTCTCTATGCATAAAAGGCTACTATATCATATAGCTTCACCTTGGAGTATTGATTATCAATTTTGTTAAAACCTACTGAGAATAAATCTTATACGGAGAAATTAAGGGAGGTTAACGCGGATCAGTGAATCGTATATCAATCTCCTTTTAGTATAGAAACGTTTTTAATGTAAGTGTAGCGGCTTTGAAACTAATTCCGAAGCCAAGTGTCTACTTATTAGTATTATCATTTGTTGAAATATCTTTAATCACAACAAGAAGCATCAATCCTTCTAAAGTATACCTTCTATAGAATTTCATATAGGCCATAAATGATATATATGTTAAAGTCATAAACAAAACATTAAAGAGAATCACATTAAGACTAATGGATAAACTAATGTCAATAGTGATTATGCTACAATAGAAATAATACCAAAAAACACATATAAATATTAAAACTAGATTTCTTAGAAAACCATATAAAGCAACATAGTTTACCATTCTAAATTGATGATGTTGACTGTTTTCGAATGCGTAGTGATGAACTATTCTATTAAAATCAATTTCTTTTAAATTGAACTCAATCTCTTTTTCCTCGTTTTTTGTAAGAATTTTTAAAAGAGCCAAAACTTTCTTTTTAGTAATATCTATTAGATGATCATCTAATTTTTTCGAGTAGAAATTTCTAAATCTCAATAATTGACCTAGTAAGTAATCCATAATGGAAAGAGGTAAAATAATTAATATCAAAAAAAACCTACCTATATTTTTAAAACATGGATTTGTTTCATCTCCGTCAGCATCACAATAACTATTATTATTAGAGAAGACCCAAAATGGTTCTTTTTTATAGCCTAACATCGTTTTTGATGGATATCCATATCTCCAATTTCCGAATTTTTCAATTGTAATTGAAGAAATAAAGCTCATCAAGTGACCTAATGAATAAGCCATTATTACGAAAAATAATATATCCTGAGAATAAGATTGGAACATTGATGAAAACAAGTATTCCAAATTAAAATCACTAATGTTAACACCCCATTTTTTAAATACTAAGTAAGCATAAATAAGTGTAGAACCAGGGATTAGATAGCCTAGAAAATCATATAGTGAAAATGGGTTTTGTTTCATGGTAATTAAAGTTTTCTAAATCATAGCTATTAGCTATTCAAGCTTGAATTCTACATAATATATCTAAGAAGATAATTTATCACAAACAATGGTATTATTTAATGTTGTTTTTAAGCACAGCATACTTTAACCCAAGTATAAAGCTTCGCTGGTGCGCTTTTAGCTTGTACCCGAGTTACTGACCCAGTCAATTATCGTAGACCTCCAAAAAAAACATTTCTTATCAAATAATCAGTGGCACTAGTATACTAAGCTAGACTGATTGAGTGGGTGAAATTTGAGGAAAGCAAAGCTGATTCATGGTATTTAATCATTGTATAGTACTTCATATAAAACCATAGGAAATGATCTGCGAATCGCAAGCACAAGCTACAAGCTTGTGCCAACTAGGGATTGAGAGGTGCATCATGGGCTTATAGCTCACTGCCGTCTACTCGATTATCAGTATTATTTTAACAGACTAATAAAAGAATTCCAATTAATTTTTAGCGCTCCTGATTGAGTGCCTAGGATGACATGTCTAGTGCCAATCGTTCCAATACAGTTGATTTGATAATCTTTGAGGCTTGCTGTAGTAATGTCATTCAAAATAATACTATCGTTCTCTATTGTTAACTGAATCAATTTGCTATGATCATAACCAATGAGTTCATCTTCTACTTGAGTGTAGCCATTAATGATCTCAAGACTGCTTGTCATGACTTGATTCCACCTTGTTCCCTGTAATGATTTATAGACCCCACCATTGAAAGGGACTCCATAGATTTCGCCATTATACTCGAACATGTTCTCAAAAGAAGCGTTGCATACCACTTTTTGTGAACCATCTTTCGAAACCTGAATACAACTCTCAGCATCGTTTAAATAAAAGTTATCTCCAAACATAAATATCCCTCTGATGAAGTTAGTGTATGAATTTACATTATCAATTTCGATGATTTTATGATCTTCAATAGATATTTCGTCACTATTCCCAAGCTCAATCAAAAGAACTTTGAAATGAACCGACGAGCTAGATTCATTATAAGGAATCATTATTGTATTATCCGAAATTGCAGCCCCAACCTGCTGACGACCTTGCCAAACCTCAAAATCAGTAAAAAGTTGATCGAATTGTGATATTGAAACCCACAACGGATCTGAACTGGTATTCATTGAACTAATGTAAACGCCATTTGTTCTGGCTTCAATAAATACTGTATAATCTTTGGAGATACTGTACTCGTGTGGATTAAAAAGGCTAGAATAACTGACTATATTTTTTGTTATATCAAGACTATCATTTGCAGTGTTCAAGGAGACTGTTGTAAGTAAGTTTGAACCCACTAAGAATGTACTACCTCCTAAGTTTAACGCATTTCTGACCTCATACGAAACATCGTCAATTGGCTTCCAGTCCGCCGTGTTAGTATGAAGAGCATTATCTTCATCACAGGATAGAGTTAATAATGCAAATAATAGGGTCAGGTAAGATTGATATTTCATTTTGGATAAATTCTGATTATTAGATGTAGTTACTGATAACGTCTTTGTATAGGTCTGTGCCAGTACAGTTTTTAAAAGCACTAAACTAACCGATCCGATCTGCACAGTCAACCTCGGCCTTCTGGAATTCTTTTGATCCGAGAATACTGCTGCTACGTCTGCCCATTCTTGGGTATTCCAAGACCTTAGTTAGATGTTTCGCGCTGCTCAACATGACTGCGTTTTTTAGATAATGAAAACCTTAGCTCGCTGGTCATTAACCCAGTCAAATATCGTCGATCTCCAAAAAACATTTCCTACCAAATTATCAATGTCTCCAAGGCATCCTGCATATTCCATTCATACAAAATAGCCTATCACTCATAAACAAAATCATCACGTTCATACATCTAATTAGCATCCTTTCAGTGAGGTAGCTATCCTTGAATTGTAATTAGTAATCGAGGTAGCTTGGTTGCTGATAATTCAACTGACTGTTCTTATCTATTTGACTGAAGAGGACAGTCATATGTTTAATATCAAAATAAACTATATCAATTATGGAAGAAATAATTCCAATCTCTCAAGGAGGAATCGAAGAAGTGATGCCCTTAAATTTCAGTGTTCAGTACAAAGAAATGTATCAGCCAAACGATCAATATCGACTGCTGTTGATTGTTAGAAATCAAGATATGAAAGTATTGAGGGAGCAGATAGTTGGCTATGACCAATATACGACAGTCGTCCCAAAAGGGCTTAATGGTGGTTACAATTTGTATTTACAACGATGGGACGATCAGGATCAAAGCTGGGAAAATACAGAAGGACAAATTACCCGTAACAGGATTTGATTTAAGAACGAGTAAAGTACTCAGGGATAACAATGTCTTTGGTTACAACCGTTATAAATAAAAAGTATTGTCAACAATAAAATAAAAAGAAAATGAATCTAAGAATAATCAACAATTCTACAACAGTATTTGTACAATGCACAGGAACAGAAAGTGCTACTCCCATCAACGGTTTGAATATTCCTGCCAACGTTCCTAATGCTGCGAATGTTGCTGAGGTAGAGTTAGTTCCGGATGAACTGGATAATATTAATGGGACTATAGGTCTACAACAACCAGAGCAATCTGTTCAATTAGAAACATCCTTAGAAGGAGATACAGTAATTGTCAGGAGAGAAGGAGCAAACAATGTACTGGTTCCTAGAAATGGAAATATCCAAATTAATTGGAGTAGTGGAATTACAAATATTACGGCCTATTGAGAGCATAATAATTACTCACATAACTTAAACTATAAATACACAATGAAAAATGCATTAATGGTAGGATACCTTCAGAGTTGGGGGAGCTCAAATATCACATTTACAGAAGCTGTGAAGAGAGGCTATACTACACCGGTAATGGCCTTTGGCGAAATTAACAGAAGCGAAGTAGGGATTTATGGTGGTGCTTTTGCTCCGTCTCCCACACCTGAGGAATTGAAGAAGGATATACAAGGAGCAAAAGAAAATGGAGCAGAACAAGTACTGTTTTCAGTAGGAGGAGGAAACAATACTTATTGTCCTAAGAACGCAGATGTGGTGACTTTAGCCCAAAATATAGTTGCTTATTTAAGTGAATATGGTTTTACAGGAATTGATTTTGATTTGGAGTTGAGTTGTGACAAAAACGATCAGGTATACCTAGACCAACTGTGTGCAGAAATCAAAAAGCTAGACGAGTCATTGATAATCACAGCAGCTCCTCAGCTAAATCAGGCAGATCATGGCAGCAATTTATTTTTGGTCTCCCAGGGAAACGACAACATCTTTGAAATAGCTGTGGCCAATAATAGATTTGACTATCTTTTTGTACAAGCCTACAACAACGGATGGCCAGAAGTCAACGGATGCAAGGAAACGGATGTTTGTTTTATCTCAGCAGCATTCAATAACTTGAAGAACACCATTCCTTCTGCTACTAAAATAGTGATAGGAGAACCAGCCAATAATAAGGCAGCAGGAACAAGTATTTTCCCAAAATCAGACGTTCCTTCAGACATTTATGAGCGCATAGCAAAGCAGTACAGTTCTATACATGCAGATGAGCAATTTGGAGGGGCAATGTGTTGGAGCGTCAATCTCGACGAATCCAACGACTATTCTTTTGTGAATGCAGTAGGTCCCGTGATTGATTCTTCTGTACCCTCATTAGTATAAAGATTAAAAAATGGAGAAACTGTTACCTACAGTATCTCCATTTTTCACCTCTGTGTCCGCTATGCTTTGCCTAACTACGCATGACGATTGGATGGAATGTAACAGCTTTGTCAATCAGCATAGGTCAAACAATTTTTGTATTGTCATAGATCGTTTCATTGGCACCAAGGAATTCTACTTTTTCATTCATACCATATCCAGTCACTGGTGAATAAAGTCAGTATTTCCAGAGCGAGCAAAGCACTCTTTCAAAACAGACTGTAAGTAGTGCGACCCGAGAACCTAAGATAAGTCTTGACTTGCCCGACATATACATGCCAAACGTAACAGGGATTCAATATTCTAAAATGCAGTAAAGTACGTATTTATGGTGTTAATAACAGTTGTAGGCAAAGTCGAGTCCAAAGTGGAATAGCACCACTATAAAAAGCTATCTGACTTGCACAGAAGAAAGCAAGGGCGATAACCGAAAAGCCATACGAGTAGGATAATAATAAACTTAAATTAACAATTATGGCGATAGATACAGCACCGTCAACAGTGGCAACTAGTGCCTTGCAAGCCATCCCGTTTTCCAGTTTAATAGGAGGACCATTGGATGCTGCGATTAGTGCACAGGCTCAGGCTGCCAAAACAAGTTGGGAGTTTATCCAAAATGTAGGACTCACGACCAATCCTGAGACTCAAATGGAAGAGGCAATTAATGTCACCTTCTACTACAACAAGGATGGGAAAATGACTAAACTATTAGTTCCGTTATTGACCATCGTACCGATTCCGTACATAGCAGTAGATGAAGTGGATATTAAGTTCAAAGCCAATATTTCAGCAGCTTCGTCTAGCGTGAGCTCTACATCAGAAGAAACTAATGTAGGAGGATCGGCTAATGTTAAAACGAAGGTTGGTTGGGGACCATTTAGTCTTTCAGCTAATATTAATGCCAATTACTCTAGTAAAAAAGACTCTAAGGCATCTGAAGAGTCCAAATACTCTGTAGAGTATACTATGGATGTCAATGTCCATGCGAGTCAGTCTGATATGCCAGCAGGTATGTCCAGTGTTCTCAATATTCTACAGCAGAGTATCACTGAAGGGAATAGAGAAGGTTCATTCATTTTGTCTTCTACTTTAATTAATGAGGAAACACTTAAAGGTACTAACGATTTCAACTTTCCAATCAATGCGACTATTAAGGACAGCAATGGACTACTGGTAGTAGGTAAGAAGGTAGAATTTACAATTCCTGAAGAAGATGGAGAAGATGGAAAAGATAGTAAAGTAACTTTCAAAAACATTGACTCAGCAACAACCGATAAATCCGGTATTGCAAAATTCACCATAAAAGGGGAAATCACTGGTGATGCTGGAGATCAAGTAGCTGAGTCTATCCCTTTCACTCTTAAAGTGACAGATACAGACCTGAACTATGAAGGGACACTGCAAGTAATTGGTACCGTAGCTGGAAATGATTCGAATGGTGATGAAGATGATCCAAATGCTACGAATGATCCAAAAAATGGTAATCAAGAAGAACCACCTACCGGTGAATAGCTTTAGGATCCCAAATAAGGCTCATAGTCTATAGAGTATAATTCTAAGACTATCAGGTCTGGTTCAAATAAAGTTTTGAAGATACCTCGAGGAGTATTCAATGGTGATAAAAACAGAGTGGTAATTGGCCATTATCACTCTGTCAATAAATCCATTACTTACTCTCAGCCTGACTGAGTTTGATAAATCTTAATTTAAAATCAACTAAAAAATGACACTAGAAACCGTTTTTACCAATCTCCTAGAAGGATTGTCACTGTCTCAATATGAATCATACAAGTTTTCACAAGACAACAGTAGTAGTATTTCTGAGAATTTATTTCCCATACCAGTAGCAGAGGTTAAAGAAGTTACTCTCAATATCAACTATGCCTATGAAGATGGATATGATGTGGAAAAAGATATAAAGAAGATTGATATTCAAAAGATATACAACAATATTGAAAGTAGTACGGCTAGTATAGCGGATGGTCTTCAACGTAAAATAGCCGAGCAAATAGATCAAAAGAGTCAAGATATACATGATCAGGTTAAATGGACTGAAGTAAAAAAGTTACTGGATGAAGGTATACTGACAGACCTGATTATGAATAAGTTTAAAAGCTTGTTTGTCAATAAAATAACAGATCTACCGTCAAAAAAAGTGGGGATTATCCCCGAAAAAATAATCTCAATTGACCAAGAGTTTTTAGAAGCTTTTACCAGTGTTTTGGAGCGTCAAGACGAAGTCGCGTTATACCTTCCACTCATTACTTCTTCATCCTCACTGTACACTCTGCTCGACCAGCAGATGAAAAGTGCTAACATGTACAAGCAGTTGAATATAAAGGCCGATGACATCATTTACACAGGTATGAATATCACTGTGGACAAGGACAAGTTAAAAGACCTTCCTCCTCAATCTATTCAGAATGTGACCATGAAACTCAATATGAATAACGTGATTAAAAGAACAGTTTCAGAATAATCAAGTATTATGAACACTAGCATATATGATGATGCAGCGACAGGGTTAGAAAAAATTTTTTCTGCCCCTCTCAATGCAGTTATTGATGCCGATATACGTTTGGCAAACAGTATTGCAAACTTCATTGAGTCCTATGGATTTGAGAACTCGGATGAAGGTGATGTCGAAAAAGGCAATATAGAAACCAAAGAGGAGGATGATGCCAAAGGTGGTAAAAAACTAGGGCCTCTTAGGATGATTTCTTTTACCTACAATCAAGATGGAAAGAAGGTAACCATCAAAATTCCAGCCTTGTCGCTGATTCAACTGCCCCTGCTACAAATAAAAAAAGCGGACTTTGACATGGAAGTTCAGCTATTCACGATGGCAGTTGATAATCAGTCTAAGCAAAATAATAATACCGAAATAGATGAGAAAGTACCTTCTCTTGAAGAAATCGCAAAAAGCAAACAAAGAAAATCAAAACCTCCTAAGGTCCTTTTAAGAGGCGTAATGACTGCTAGCTCATCAGCAGGTAATGAAGATAAGTTGAAAGAATCCATGAAAGCTAATATGAAAGTCAAGCTGGAAATGGGTGCTTCAGATATGCCAGGAGGCTTGATCAATATGCTAGCCGTACTCAATGATGTCACAGAAGTACAAGACCAGGTCGGTTGGAAGATTACTAATTCGCCCGAACAACCTGAGGTAGTATTGTCAGACCTCACTGCTGATAGAGAAAAAGATGGGAATACACTCTACCACTTCAGCGTGAAAATAACGGCTTCCTTGAAAGATAGTAGCAAGACCGAGATACCAAATCAGCTTATAGTTTTAGTACTTAATAATCAAGATATTGATGGAATCACTTTTAATTATCTTCCTGACAAACCATATTATCAGCAATATACTAATGCGTGGGGGGAGACAACCTTTACCGTATCAGGAGTCATATCATCTCAGCAGTTCAATACTAAAGAAGTACGATTCAAAACCTATCTGGAAAAAAATAATAAAGTAGCCTCCGAAGGAACCATCAAGTTCATAGGGGAACTCACAAAATCATCTAAAATCAATTAAATCAATAGTAAAATGTCAAATAACACAGGATTAGAATGCCCAAAATGTAGTTTCAAAATCAAATTCACGATGGAAACGTTACTCGCACAGCAGACAGTCATCTGTCCAAATTGTCAACTGAAATTAGATATGAATGTACCCTCTGAGATGAAAGGTCATCTTCAGGAGATAGTACTAGCCGAAAAAATGATTAAGGATGTACAGAAATTTTCAAAATAGGGTATAAACATTTGCCATCAGATTTAGCATGAAGTAAAGCTTAGCCGAAGAAAGGCGGAAGATACGAATTATATATTCTATGCCTTCTCATTAGGTTGAGCGTACACGTCTATTTTGTTAAAACCTGTTAAAAATCAATAAAAACAGAATGCTTACCGTTGTTGGTGAAGTTGGATTTTATAGCTTGCGGCCTTGTTTAATTTTTAAATTATATTTTTATGGCAATTGATCTAAACCTATTGCAAACTGTAGAGGAGTGTGATAACGCACTCGACATCATCACTGCTGAAAAGACCCAAATAGAACGAAGACTGAGAAACCTAGGGGAATCTCTAGAGAGTCGTTCTGCGAGGACTATTGAAGTCACAGAGGGTATCTCAGATGTGAAAGCTATTATCGCCGGCTATACTGCGGCGATGGAAGTGATCACTGAGGGTAAGGCAAAGAGAGAACTTGCTCTCAAAGTCCAAAGAGAAGAGGCTAAACTACAGGCTCTGGAAAATCGCCAGGCCAATTATAGTTCGGTATCTCTGATCGAAGACTTAGTAGATCAAGAGCAGCTTGCAGTTCAAATCCCAGTTTTGGCAGACACGATTGTTCTCATAGAACAGCATAAAGCCGAGCTTTGATTAACCTTTGAGCCATAGCTTTAGAGGAAAACCCGACTCGTTCGGGTTTTTTTAGGTCGTTTTTGTACAAGATTTTTTCAAGTTGAAAATTTCTTGTACAAAATTTCATTTTGAGGTGTACAAGAAGTGTTTGTACAAATTTTTTTCTTGTACATAAATTTCTTGTACACATTTCGATTTGACTTTGTACAAGAAAAGTTTGTACAAATAATTTTCTTGTACAGATTATTCTTGTACAAAAAGCTCTTCTGAAGGTTGATTAGTGGGATTCTTGATCACTCATGATGCTTGAGGAGTTATTTGATAGCAATGAGTATTGGTTATCTGTTAGGTCAATTAGTAGGAAGCATTTGTGGACGGAATAGACTATGGAGACAGTAATCCATTTTATAATAGTTACTTAACTCACCAATGATTAAGAGAATCAAGCAATTTTTTCAAGTTAGTAGTATTGATTTAGCCAATTTTTCAAATACTTCTGTCAACACAATAGACTCTATTTTGGCTAATCGCCGAAGCTATAATTTAGAGATAGCACTGGCGTTGACTAAGTTGGATAAGGCTTTGAATTTAGAAAGTCCAATAGCGGAATTGTCCTATATCAGTGATGAACTAGAGAATGAGCATACTCTAATAACAGAGGCAATTCCTACGAAAATGAAAAAGCTAGAGCGAAGTTTTTTGGTTCAAAACGAGAAACTTCAAGCCATGATCTCCAAAAGAGATACCATACTTCGAGGACTCGACGCTTGCCAAAGGCTATTGGCTGACCCTAATCTTAATGCCAAGGAAATCAAATGGCTTAACAACCGAAAAGATCATTTGAAGTATCTATTGACAGAGTATTCTATTGTTCAGGTCAGATTGTTGGAAGCAAAGATTGCAGGATTGGAGAGCGAGATGAGTGTTTTGAATGAGATATAATTATTTAGTTGAGGTATGAAGTGTTGATGCTTAAGATTTTTTAGTCTCACGACCCAAAATTTGTAAAACCTCTTCGATGCTGTTGACAGAGTACTTCTTGATGACATTGTACCGATGAGCATCCACAGTCCTGACACTCAGTCCCAATTCATCTGCGGCTTGTTTGCTATTCTTTCCTTCCGCTATTAGATTAATTATTTCGGCTTCCCTTTTGGATAGGTGAATATCAGCAGTGTTTCTAGCCTGTTGGGACCCTTCATTGGTACTGTAGGTATTCTTCAAGTGCCTAATGACTACGTCTGATACCTCTCCGATGTAGTACTGTTCGCCTAAGTGGACGGCTCTGAGCGCATTCAAAAAGATTTTATTACTGGTGTCTTTTAGTAGAAAGCCCGAAGCACCCACATTGAGTGCTTTTATTACATAGTCTTCATTGTCATACAGGGAGAAAATCACGATTCGGGTGGACTCATGATTTTTTTTCACTTTTTGAGCCGCTTCCAAGCCGTTCATTTCCGGCATGTTGATGTCCAAAATAATCAGATCTGGACGGAGGCTGTCGAGCAACTCAAGTGCTTCATTTCCATTTGAAGCTTCGCCTATTACTTGCATATCAGGCTCTTTATCTATGAGTTGTTTCAATCCATTTCGAAAAATTTCATGATCATCAGCCAATACGATTTTAATCACTTCCATTTCACAAAAATATAGTGAGCTGAACAGATGTTCCAATATTCTTTGTCGAAGTGATTTTTAAATCTCCTCCGAGTAGTTCAGCTCTTTCTTTCATATTGCGCAAGCCGTTGTTTTTGGTCTTGTGTTCTTTTACAAACAATTCATTTTCATTGTATGAAAATCCCTTACCATTATCTTCGATATATAAGTCAAGTCTTTTGTGATCATTTTGAATCTTTATACTTAACTGAAGGGCTTTGGAATGTTTCATGACATTGTTCAGTGCTTCTTGTACAATTCGGAATATTCCGATTTCTATTTCTTTGTCGACATATTCGAGTAGTAGATTTTCCTCAAGATCCACTTTGAGATTAGTACTCTCGCGCATGGATTTCACAAGGTCATTGACCGCAGCTCTTAATCCAAAATCATGCAGTACGTTGGGCAATAGATTAGAACATATTCTTCTCGTCTCTGATATGATAGATTGTAATAGCCCATGAATATCCGTCAGATCTTGTGCTACAGAAGGGTGTTGAGACACAACCATTTCTAGGCGCATTCGCATACTGGTGAGCATTTGCCCTATGCCATCATGGATTTCCTTAGATACTCGTTTTCGTTCCTTCTCCTGTCCAGTGATGATGGAGTATGACCTTGTTTTTTGTTCGTCCTTTTGATTTTTAAGTTTTTCCTCCATCAGGAGTCTCAGCTCTCTTTCCGTTTTTTTTCTCTTCGTCACATCAGTGCCTATCACCAGGTATTGATAGATTTCTCCCATATTATTGAATACAGGCATGAGAGTGACATCTAACCAAAACCCTGTCCCGTCCGAGGCGTGATCAAAAATCTCACCTTGCCAGACTTCTCGTCGTCTATTTTCATCCCTGATATGACCATAGACCACACTTTCTTGACTTCCCATATTATTGTAAAAAATAGGTCTACCGACCAATTCGCTAGCGGGGTATTTGGAGACGTGGGCATATTTATCATTAGCATATAAGATATTACCAGCAGTATCTGTTTTGACTAGATAATTTGCCTTCTCTAAAGCAAAATCACGTTCTCTTAGTTCTCGGTGTGAGTTTTCCAAAACCAGATTGGCAGACTTCATCTTTTCCAGCAGCTTTTTTTGTTTTTCTTCAGAGAGCTGTAAGCTGTGCATGCTCTTTTTGACTTTTCTAGAAATAGGGTAGAAAATAAAGACGAATTCCATGACTAGCATGAGTAAAATAAAGCCAGATAGATAGTATTCAATCTTTTTCAGGTTTTTTACACTGTTTCGTGAAAACCGATCATAGTCAAATACGATCAGTTCCATACCTAGTAAATAGGACTGTTCATAACTAAGAATAGTATTGACATACTTAGAGACTATCTCCTGTCTAGGAGTCTCTTGGTACATTTCTTTGATCAGAGAGTCTGAAGCCTCAATGATCTTTTTGTATGGTCCATCTATGATACCATACATCTGTTCCAGGTCAGCACGGTCATTGGTCGGGATATCAAAGAAGGTGCTCCCAGAGATCAATCCATTGTGAGATTTTTGAAGTTGTTTGAGGGTATTGAGAAACTCCTTCCTATTCGTATCTACATTACTCCCTCTCTCTATCAGTAGAGCAGTCTTACTCAGTACCTGACTATACGTACGTAGCCGTGCTGAAATATTAATCAATCGAGAATCTTTGACCTGATTGCTTAAGTATTCTTGAATCAACCCTTGACTAAAGACTGTCACTAAGGCTATAATGGATAATGCCAAAATGTACATAAAAGTGAGCCACTTCGAAGTCTCACTTCCGTCTGGTTTTTTAGGTATACTTTGTTGTCTTTTAAAGAACATGTTGTGCCAAAATCTAAGTTCTGTTTATTTGATGTTGTAATAGTCTGGAATATTTAAGGGAATTCAGTTTAGAATTTAAATAGCTTATAAACAGTTTATTTGATAAGTGTAGTGTATGTATTTTATCAAATTTTCAGATTTCTAAGCCTTAGACTCATGTCGCCCAGCTCCAGTATATACTTCGTATCATTCATGTATATGAAATAGATAATCCAGTTTCTCAAAAGCTACTGGATATAAGCGGAAAGTTGGTAGGTCAAAAACGGTACTTAGATATTGTATTTAGTCTATGAAGCTAGACAAAAGTAAAATTACTTAAGTAAATAAAGTCGATTTTGGATTTAATAATAAGACTTCAGCTATTTTTGGAAAGAAAAACTGGTGAAGTACTGAATGGAAAAGTCTGTTATTGAATTTAAATACATCAATGATCAAACCGTATTAACTGAGCAGTTGAGTGCCAGGCCATTAAAGATCATTAATCCAAAGTCATCTAAAAAATCATGCCTCTGTATGCTGACCAATTATGGTGGAGGGTTCGTACAGGGAGATGTTACGTATCTAGATATAGCATGTAAGGAACAGACCACATCAGTAATCAGTTCTCAGGCCAATACTAGAGTCTATGAAAGTACAGGAGCTACTTGTAGTCAGTATATTGACACGATCATGGAAAAGAATGCATTTCATGTTTTTATTAACGACCCTCTAGTCATGCATCATGGAAGCACATTTGATCAAAAGTTTAAATACAGTATGCAGCAAGGGTCAGTCTTGCTGTTAGTAGATTGGTTTGCTGCAGGACGTACAGACAATGGGGAACAATATGATTTTAGATCTTACCAGTCACAGACCGAAATATTCATGTCAGACAGGTTGGTCATCAAGGATAAATTTCATCTGACACCTGACCAAATGGATATTTCTTCTCCAGCAGTGTTAGCTGATCATATGAGTTTTATGAATATATACCTAGCAGGAAATCAAGATTTGGATAGGGTAGAGATGATAGAAAATGCTCTCAATACTATACAAGCAGAGGCAGGTCAGACTGAAAATACTTATTCTTCGGCTCAGCGAATCAATGAAAATACTTACGTAGCTCGTTTTAGCTCTCCCGAGGTACTGAGTCTAAGAAGGGTGATCAGTAAAATTTCAGAGGTGCTTTCTAGTAAAGAGTTGCTGCACTTTGATCTCGTGGAGCGTAAGTATTAGGTCTTAGTCATAGCGTCTTCTTGTAATGATATGAATTCAACGCCCCTTGGAGAATCAATGAATTGATACACTGATTTCCAATAGGGCTAACTGAATATACTTACTAACTATTTACTGTTTTTACTCCACTAGATGCATATGTCAGGTTTCTAATGAGTATGCTGGTGTACTTCACCGAGCGCATGAGACTTGGCATGTAAAATATGACCGATGATTTCATCTAGACCATACTTGTCTTTAGCTCTTGCAAATAGAAATGGACCTTCACCCCGCATTTTTTTAGCGTCACGATCCATTACCGAGAGATCTGCACCGATCAATTCTGCTAGGTCAATTTTATTGATGATCAATAGATCGGACTGGGTGATGCCGGGACCTCCTTTTCTTGGGATTTTGTCTCCACCTGATACATCGATCACATAGATAGAATAGTCGACTAGTTCCTTACTGAAGTGTGCGGCTAGGTTATCTCCTCCACTTTCTACTATCATCATTTCCAGATCGGGAAACTGATCGTATAATTCCTCTAGAGCATGCATATTGGAGGAAATATCTTCTCGAATCGCTGAATGAGGACAACCACCAGTCTCTACACCGACGATGCGATCGGGGCTCAAGGCCTTGTTTTTTGTCAAAAACTCGGCGTCTTCTTTGGTGAAAATATCATTGGTCACGACTGCTAATTGCATTTTGTCTCGCAGTGCTACGCAAAGTTGTCGGATAAGAGCTGTCTTGCCTGTACCTACAGGTCCTCCGATGCCTATCGTAAATGGGCGTTTGGCAAAGTCTCGGTCTTGTTTCATAAACTCACGCTGCGCGAATTCTCCAGACCCTTCAAAGTCGAACTGGTGAAACTTAAGTGGTGGTATCTTGAACATATCTTGAATTTTTTGAATGAAAATCTATTTTTTAAGAAATACTTCCTCCTCAGTTTTGAAATAGCTTAGAGTATATCTTGTCATGGTTTAGTTGGATGACTTCTAGTAGGTAGGCTGACTTGGACGCTTCATGGTAGGGTTTCGTTTGGTAGTTTTTTAATTTCGGTAGACTCTCTTTTAGTAGTTTAGTTAGTAATAATTGACCACCCTTTGGTCCTAGAGTGCCTAGTCTGGTCAATGCACTTATTTGGTCCCTGAAAAAGGTGTAGGCAAATATTTGTCTGATTTGATCCACTGGAATTCCCAAACCAGCGCCGCCAAGTCCTAATATGATAACTTGATGGTAGGCCAATCGATGCTGGTCAAAGTAGCACATCATATCTGTGAGCTTCTTGCTTTCATATAGTGAGGTGACGAGCTTAATCCAGTTTTTGCCTAAGACTACAGAGCTCTTGTGTATGCTAGGATTGATAAGCATAGCTTCATAGGTATGTACGATCTCGATCCACTGGTTGGCGTCATCTATATAGGTGTATCCGGCATCGATGAATGGAAAATCGAACGAAATCATTTGATCCAAACAGGTTAATAAATACCTGTACACTTCATCACTAGTTCGAACATGCCCAAACTTAACCGCCGATTCCATGCCTAACGAATAGACAAAACCTCCGATTGGAAACATCGAGTCTGATAACTGGTATAGATTAATTTCGTTTTGAATTGGATTGCTACTCATGTCTATCAAAACAAGTTATACAATTGGGCTAGAGGGACTTTGGCAATAGGGTCGCAGGTAAGGTGTTTGCCTTCTACTTCCACGTGGTATTTTTCAGGATCCACTGTGATATTTGGTTCGTAGTCATTGAAATGCATATCTTCTTTGCTGATGGTTCTGCATTTTTCTACTGCTACTGGTTCTTTTGATAATCCATAGCGCTTGACCTGATCCATCGATACTTGTGATACGAATACTTTTGAGCATCCACCTACTGCCTTAGCTAATGCACCAAACATAGGTCTTGAGTAAAATGGCTGTGGTGTAGGGATTGAAGCATTAGGGTCACCCATTTGAGCTTGAACGATAATACCTCCTTTCACTATGATTTCGGCTCTTGATCCAAAAAATCCGGGTTTCCAGAGTACAAGGTCGGCGAGCTTGCCTACTTCTACAGACCCTATTTCGTGTCCAAATCCATGTGCTAGTGCAGAGTTGATGGTGTATTTGGATATGTAGCGTTTGACTCTGTAATTGTCATTATCGTTTCCTTGATCCTCGGGTAAAGCACCTCGTTGTAATTTCATTTTATGAGCCGTCTGCCAAGTCCGGCAAATCACTTCACCTACACGTCCCATGGCTTGAGAATCAGATGCGATCATAGCCAACGCTCCCATGTCATGTAAGATATCCTCAGCGGCTATGGTTTCGCCTCGTATCCTACTTTCGGCAAAAGAGACGTCTTCGGGAATGTTTTTGTCTAGGTGGTGACACACCATCAGCATGTCTAGGTGCTCGTCGATGGTATTTACCGTATAGGGTCTAGTCGGGTTAGTAGAGGAGGGGAGTACATTTTTCTCACCGCATAGGGTGATGATATCTGGTGCATGACCTCCTCCAGCTCCTTCTGTGTGATAGGTATGTATTGTTCTGCCTTTGAGTGCGTCTTTCGTGATTTCTACGAACCCACTTTCGTTGAGCGTATCGGTGTGGATGCAAACTTGTACATCGAAGGCATCGGCGACACTTAAGCAGGTGTCTATTGCAGCTGGAGTAGACCCCCAGTCTTCATGTAGTTTTAGGCCCAGCGCCCCAGCTTTTATTTGCTCTTCTAGTGCCAATGGGTGAGAAGAATTTCCTTTACCTAAAAAACCAAAGTTCATCGGGTAATCATCCGTAGCCTTTAGCATCATCTCTATATGAAAAGCACCGGGTGTACAGGTGGTGGCATTACTACCTGTAGCTGGTCCAGTTCCTCCTCCTACAAATGTGGTGATTCCTGATGCGAGTGCTTCTTCTATCTGCTGTGGACATATAAAATGAATATGGTTGTCGATTCCCCCTGCGGTAATGATCATTCCTTCTCCAGCGATGACTTCCGTAGATGCTCCAACGATCATTTCTGGATGCACATCAGGCATGATATGAGGATTGCCACCTTTGCCGATGGCTTTGATTCGCCCATCTTTGATACCTATATCTGCTTTGACGATGCCTGTATAGTCTACGATCAGGGCATTGGTGATCATCAAGTCCAAGCAATCTTCTCTGCCCAGACCGGATGCTTGTCCCATGCCATCCCTAAGCACTTTACCGCCACCAAATTTGCATTCTTCACCATAGACCGTATAGTCTTTTTCTACTTCGATGGTGAGACCTGTATCGCCCAATGTAATTTTATCTCCGGTAGTGATACCATACATATCTGAATAGGCATCTCGATGTATTGTTTTGCTCATTGTATTTTGTCTAGGTTTTCTGATTTAATCGCAGGCGTTAGCCCATTTGGTCAGGCGGGTTGCATTAGGTTAGGTCAGCTTAGGTTATGTATCCATGTGATTTCATTTTATCTAATATTTCAGGTGTATTGGTTTCGTCTACTACACCATTGATTAGATTATTACCGCCCAATATTTTTTGTTCACCAGCCATATCCACTAGATGGACTTCTTTCTGTTCCCCCGGCTCAAATCTTACCGCAGTTCCTGCTGGAATGTCTAATCGATAGTTGAGTGCTAGAGCTCGGTCAAAAACTAAAGCTTTATTGGTTTCTGCAAATGGATAGTGTGATCCGACCTGTACGGGTCTATCTCCGCTATTGAGCACCAATAGTGTTAGCGATATTCTTCCTTCATTCAATACTATAGGAGTGTCTTGCAAGATTTTCTGGCCTGGTGATTCGTTTGAAATATTATCAATCTCTAGTTTTTCGGCTGATTTAGTGAGACCGGAACCATAGAGCGCCAGATTGTTGTCCAGTACGTCGTTGCAAACTGGATGATGAACTGTGACTAGCTTAGTACCATCAGGGAAAGTACCTTCTACTTGTACTTCGTCCATTAAGGAAGCTACACCGGGCATCACATCTGCTATGGACAGGATTTGCTTTCCTAGGTTCATTAGTTTGGATACGCTGTACCCTTCGCGAATAAGTTCCAAAAGTTGAGCAGAGATAAGTGCTACTGCTTCGGGATAGTTAAGCCTTATTCCTCTAGCGTACCGCTTTTGGGCTACAAAACCGGCTTGGTGCAACATAAGTTTGTCGAGGTCCTTGGGGGATAGTCGCATAGTTTATAAGGTTATATTGAATTGAATTTATTGATCTCCTCAGCAGTGATGTCTGTTGCCTTTGATTCGTGAACTACCTTTCCTCTACTGAAAAAATAGTAGTGATCTGTAATCGGTAGGGCAAAATCTGTTTTTTGTTCTACCAACAAAATAGAGATGTTCTTTTCTTCTTTTAGGCGCACAAGTATTTGTGCGATCTCTTGACTGATAGACGGTTGTATCCCTTCAGTGGGTTCGTCTAGTAATAGTAATCCGGGTCTGCCAGTGATGGCTCTCGCAATAGCTAATTGCTGCTGTTGTCCACCGCTTAGGTTGCCTCCCAGCCGCTTGCGAAACTCCTTGAGAATAGGGAATAGATCATAAATTTCTTCTTCGGGTATGGTTTTCTCTTTAGTACTTTCTAATCCTAATCGGATATTTTCATATACAGTCAGCTTAGGGATAATCTCACGACCCTGAGGAACATACCCTATTCCCAATCGGGCACGTTTGTGAGGCAATAGTTTATTGAGTACCTGTCCTTGATAGGTGATCTCGCCATTAGCGGTTTTTAGTAATCCCATGACAGTTTTTAGAAAGGTGGTTTTGCCTACTCCATTTCTTCCCATGATGGTAGTAACGGAGCCTTTCTTAACATTTAAATCAACTCCCCAGAGGATCTTACTTTGTCCGTATGCAGCTTCTACAGCTTGTGACTGTAGCATATATTCACTTGTCATCTCATTCATGATTACTATTCAGTTAATTGTAATGCTGCACCAGTTCCTAGATAGCTTTCTATTACCCCTTTATCATTCCGAACATCATTAAAGCTTCCTTCAGTGAGTAATTTTCCTCGTACGAGTACACTCACTTTGTCCACAGCGATCTGTTCTACAAAGTGCATGTCATGCTCGATGACAATGATTGAATGGTGTTGCATCAAATTAAGAATTAACTCTCCGGTTCTATAGGTTTCTTTGTCAGACATACCTGCAGCTGGTTCGTCTATGAGCATCAACTTCGCATCTTGTAGGACGACAATGGCTATTTCTAACCACTGTTTCTGACCATGTGATAAACTGCCTGCGAGGTGAGTCATCTCTGATTCGAGTCCTACTTTCTTGGCTACTTCATGGATTTTATCTTCAATCTCAGAATTGATCTTGAAAAAAAGTGAATGCCATATTCCTTTAGGCATCCGACAGGCCAACAACATATTGTCATACACTGTTAAGCTGGTGAAAACGGAAGGTTTTTGGAATTTTCGTCCTATACCCATTTCAGCAATATCTACTTCTTTCAGTCCCAAAATAGATTCTCCTCTGAAAAGGGCTTCTCCTGAGTCGGCTTGCGTCTTGCCACATAGAATATCCATGAAGGTTGATTTTCCTGCTCCATTGGGACCGATAATGACGCGTAGTTCATTTTTTTGAATCGAAAATGACTCTAGATCTAGTGCCTGTACACCTCCAAATGCTACTTTTAATTGGCTGACTTCTAATATTGAACTCATAGTTTTGAAGTGCGTTTGTTAGAAATAATTGATTTTATTTGGGCTGGTAGTCCGATCAATCCGTGGTCTAGATAAAGTACAGTCACCACGAATAAAATCCCTAAGACATATAGCCATGATCCTGGAAGGAGTGAAGTGAAGATGCTATATAGAAAATTGACAAACAACGTTCCCAGTACTGCTCCTTTTAAATTGCCTCTGCCACCCAGTGCCACCCAGACGATCATTTCTATAGAAGATTTAACTTCCATTCGACCGGGGGTAATGATGCCGGTCTGTGGTACATACAGCATACCACCGATCGCGGCGATCACAGCGGCCAACACAAAAACCGCTAATTTGTAATTTTGGACCCTATAGGTAGCGTAGCGCACACGAGATTCACTGTCTCTTATGGCAACTAGCACCTTTCCAAATTTTGAATTGACCAGTTTTTTTGTGCCCCAGTAAACCAGTACTAATACCATACAAGACAACAGGTACAGTGATAGTTTGGTTGTAGAAGTGGTAAGGTCGAATCCAAGTAATGTCTTAAAGTCTGTCAGTCCATTGGTACCTCCAAGAAGTGTCTCATTTCTCAAAAATAGCAACCACATAGCCAGTGCTAGTGCTTGTGTAATAATGGCGAAGTAGACTCCTTTTAGCCTGCTCCTGAATATAAAGTAACCAAAAAGCATCGCAAAAATAAGAGGTACCAATAAGGTCGTGAGCAATGCCAGAGGAAAGGAATAAAACGGCTCCCAAAAAAGGGGTAAAGTATCGACTTGATTCCAGACCATAAAGTCTGGAATAACGGCACCATATACTCCAGTACCTTTATCAGCTAACAACATGTGCATGGCAATCCCATATCCTCCTAGGCAAAAGAAAAACGCTTGACACATACAAAGTACTCCCGTGTATCCCCAAAGAATATCGACACTAATGGCAGCTATGGCGAAGCAAAAGTACCGCCCCCATAGTGATACAGTGTTGACAGATACTAGGTCTAGTGCGTAACCTATAGGGAGGAGGATAAGAAATACACCTAGAAAAAGGAGGTATTCATAATTTTTAAAAACAGCCTTGATTTGCATAGTGTTTTAATCTTCAGAGATTCTTCCCTTAGCAGGAAATAGTCCTTTAGGTTTAAATTGTAAAAAGATCATGATGACTATAAGAATGATGACTTTGCCATATACTGCATGGAATATGGGTTCTAATGCCTTAGTGAGTTGACCAATACCTAGTCCAGCGATCACAGAGCCAAATAGATTTCCTACGCCACCGCTCACTACTACTAGAAACGAATCGACTACATAAGTTTGTCCCATATCAGGTACTACATTTCCAATCAATGTGATACAGCAACCAGCCATGCCTGCGATTCCGGAGCCGATGAAAAAAGTCATAGCATCTATCTTGGCAGTTGAAATCCCTAGGCAGGCACTCATGTCTCTATTTTGAGTTACTGCACGTATCCGCAATCCATTATTGCTTTTGTATAAGAAAAAGTACACTAATGCTACTAATACAATCGTCATAACTATGATGAAAAGGCGGTTGTAGGGCAAAACGAGCTGAGGGATAACTTCCCATCCTCCAGATAATACAAAGGGGGTGCTCACTGAGGTCAAGTCTCCAAATATGGATCTGGCTAGCTGGATCAATATCAAACTAATTCCCCATGTGGCTAATAAGCTTTCCAGTGGCCTGTTGTATAGTTTTCTTAGGACGAGTCTTTCTATCAATAATCCAAATGCTCCTGCTACAACAAATGCTAGTGGAAGAGATAAAAAGAAAGAGAGGTTGCCTGAGGAGTTTGGAGAGATACTGTTAAAGATTTCTTGCACGCAAAAAGTAGTATAGGCTCCAATCATCATGAATTCGCCATGTGCCATGTTAATTACTCCTGCCAGACCATAGATGATGGATAGTCCAAGTGCGATCATGATTAAGATACTTCCTAAACTTACTCCACTGAAAGCATTTTGAATCAACGCTATTCTACTAGCTCGATCCTCCAAATCTTCTTTTTGAGTCAAAATGTATGAGTAGCTAGGATGACTTTTTGGTATTTGCTCGAGATACTGTTCAAGTATGTATGCCGTATTATCGCCTTGGTTGGAGACTAGTTGATCTACTAATGAGTGGACTTTTTCTGTGATTTTTGAGGATTTAAGCTGAATGGACAGGATGGTTTCCGTTGCCAGACGACTCATGTAATTATCATTTTCTAAATCTCTGGCGTCAGATAAAATTTTGAGGTCTTCAGGGTTTCCATTTTGTTGAAACTGTACAAAAGCTAGTTTCCGTGTCTCTAGTTTTGGGCTTACTAAATTTACATAAGGCAATACTGGTAGTAAAATGAGTCGCGCTGGTCTTGAAAATCGAACTTCTGTTAGTTCCGCTCTCTTTTTGGCCATGACACCACCTTGGTTGTTTCGAAGAATTTTTGTGTCAGGATATACCTTCAATACTTGATATTCATCACTTCGGTCAGCCGCTATTGGCTCCCCGATAGTGACCAGTTGCTGGTCATACAAGTACAGTCTTTTTTGATTGATGGCGCTAATCAATGGGAAGTGCTCTATTTTTTTCTCCCTGACTAGCTTTTCAAGCGCTTGTGTTCTCAAGGCTTGATCTTTAGATATCAGTTGGCTTGTCATCTCGTCCGGTTGAGCGAGCATAGACAATGGTATAAATATCACCACTAAGAGGAGTGTATAATATCTGAAACGCAATATGATAGAAAGTTAAATCGTGAAGGGAACTAGTCCCGTTAAGTAAACCGGGTAGCAAACTAAGCGCTACCCGGACATCATGAATTTTTGTGTTTTTACATCTTGGTGTAAGTACCACCGTGATTTACGTGGTCACAGCTTTTGTTAGGAGAAGTATATTCTGACCAAGGTTGTGGATCTACCAGTCCTGGGGTCTCCCAGATTACATCAAACTGACCATCTGCTCTTATTTCACCGATTTTAACTGGTTTAGCTAAGTGATGATTTTTAGGGTCCATTTTGACTAGCCCTCCTGGTGATTCAAAAGTAGAACCATACAAAGCTGGTCTTACCTTGTCTACATCAAGAGTTCCTGCTTTTTCTACAGCAGATTTCCACAAATACACACCAGTATATGCCCAGCAAATCGGATCATCTGTCACACGAGTATCTCCACCCGGCAATCCGTTCTTTTTACAGAATGCTCTGAAATCAGCTACAAACTTGTCATTGATCGGGCTAGATACAGATTGATAATAATTCCAAGCGGCCAAATGACCTACTAAAAATTCGGTATCCATCGCTCTGAGCTCGTCCTCTGCTACAGAGAATGCCATGATAGGACAAGTGGCTGCTGACAATCCTTGATTCGCAAATTCCTTGTAAAAAGGTACATTTGAGTCACCGTTGATGGTACTTAATACACAAGCCTTGCCACCTACTGCAAAAGTCTTAATCTTAGAGACTATCGTCTGGTAATCTTGGTGATGAAATGGGGTGTATTCTTCGATGATATTAGATTCAGGAACTCCTTTAGCTAATAGGAATGCTTTCAAAATCTTGTTAGCCGTTCTAGGGAAAACATAGTCAGTGCCTAGCAAGTAGAACTTTTCATAAGCTCCACCTTCTGGACTCATTAGATATTCTGCAGCAGGAATTAATTGCTGATTAGGTGTAGCTCCAGTGTATATTACATTGGCAGAACACTCTTCACCTTCATACTGAACAGGGTAAAAAAGTAGGCCGTTATGTTCTTCGAATACTGGAAGTACAGATTTTCTGGAGACAGAAGTCCAGCATCCAAATACTGCTGATACTTTTCTATCTATCAATAGCTCTTTGGCTTTTTCTGCAAATAAGTCCCAGTCAGATGCAGGGTCAACGACTACTGGTTCTATCGGCATGCCTAGTACACCACCATCAGCGTTGATCTCTTCGACTGCCATTTCTACGACATCTTTTAGAGATACTTCTGATATAGCCATAGTACCGCTCAATGAGTGGAGGATACCAATTTTAGCCGTTTTAGTTTCAGCCGGAGCTTCTTTGGTCTCAGTTTTTTTACTGGGCGTAGAGCAAGAGATTAGTACACTTCCTATTGCTGCAATCATGACCTGAAAGAGCAGTTGGAAAACGTTTAATTGATGTTTTGTTTTTCGCATTTTATGTAAAATTTATTAGGGTTTATTTTTTGAACAATCGATAGAGTCTTTGATACAATAATTTATGTTATTCATATTTCTGATTTCATGAAGAGTAAGACTTTGGTTCTATTCTTAAATATGATTATAAATAATAAATGCTCCATAAATTATAGAAGCAAGTGCTGTTACAAACTGTATAGGTTTTAGTTGACGAGATATGGAAGAAATCTGAGATATAGCGACATTGATGATGCCCATACCAATGATGGCTCCAATAGAAAATAACAATAGACTGGTGGATTGACCTCCAAAGCTGGTGTCTGTCGTGAGTCCTGCCAAAACAACGCCTGCAGAACCTGCTATTCCATGAATCAAACCAACAGTCAGGTAATGATGTCCGTCTGTTTTGGTATTCTTTCTTTGAAAAAATACTAGACGGTATATCCCCATAGCAACCAATAGTATACCTACGGGCAATTCTAGCTTGATTGGGATGCCAGACAATACGAATACTTCTAAACTCATATAAATCAATCCACAGATTAAGATTGGTATGGAATGACCTACTCCCCATGAAGCGCCTTTTACTAAAAGCGATTTGATGTTTCGGTTCTCACCATCATTTAATGTAGCGACAGCTAGTAAATGGTCAGATTCAAAGCAATGTATGATGCCTAGAAGAAATGGAAATAGTGTCATGTTTTTGGTTTGATTATAGTTTTTAAGGGTCTAAAAGATTTTAGAAGTTATTTTGTATCAGAGCAATTTTGCTCCTCCACAGGTTGTAACTATTATTTATGAATTAGTAGTTGACGGTCTTTTAGAAAACAAAGAATTGTAACTGTAGCCAGATTTGACCATAAGTTCCATCTTCAGTCATTCCAGTGTCGGTATTGAATCCTTTTCGAGTAGAACTAGTGTATGACAATCTGATGTTCGAACCATAGCCATTGTAGAAGTAGTTGATTCCTCCTCCAAATATGGTAGTTGAATTGAAATCATCGAAATCCGAAGTGGAAGCAAAATCACCGATTTGCTCTGGTTTAGAACTCATATTTTGGCGTTCATACCTGATCCAAGGTTGGATTTTTGCGCTTTTGAAATAATATCCCAACTCTAAAAACTCGACTGTTTGTGCTGGTATCATTGAAGCAAATGAGTAGTCGTTTTCCAAGTCAGTACCGCCTGTCATGTAGGTAAAGGCTGTATTGAGTGTTACAGAGCCTGCTTCACCAGCCGGCATGTCTAAAAAGAAGTCGCCTCCTATATTGTAATATGTTCCTTGAACATCAGCTCCAATCGCCAATGCAGCTGTCTTTCCTGCTCCTAGTTTAGTGCCGGCGTAATAGTAATCCTTTTCTGCGTCAAAGAAATTATAGGCTAGACGACCTACGATTCTTGGGGTAGTTTTACCGCTAGCAAATGCACGTCGACCTGTAAACAATCCAACTCTGTACTCAAGTTGATCATCTAGAAAGAAACCCCTTACGTTGACTCCTAGATCTCTACCAAAATTGTTTTCTAATGGCTGACCTTCAAATAGGTTATATGGGTATTGGAAAAAAGTAAAATCGTTGGCCATAAGTGATGCGGCACCTTGTAGTCCGTTTCTGTTGTGAGAAACTAGCTGCTTACCTGCTACTATCATGTGTCCTCCTCCTAGTTGGTGCTCATACTGGGCATCTAAGATGATTTGAGCTACTTTTATGTTTTTGGTACTGTCATTTTTAAGCCCACCAACTATAGTAGGAAGTTCTGTTTCTAAGAAAAAGCTTCCGTTCTCAGATAGTTGTCCGCCTACAAGTATTCTAGCTCTGTAAAGACTAAACCCTGTTCCCCATCCGTTGGAACCATTATCGTAACTAGTTGCGCCTACTCCAAACCCAGACTGCTGTGCTGAAGCGAACATATGGACTATGGAACCTACGTTGACTGAGGGTTTGAAAGGTTCATCATCTGCTGTTGTTTCATTCTTGTTTTCTTCTTTAGCTTCAATTTGAGGAGCTTCTCTCAGATACTTTAATTTTTCGTCTGCTCCTCCGGCCATTGTTAGTTGGATTAGACCAAGCCAAACAAAAACGCCTAAATAGAATTTTTTCATTGTTTTAGTTTTTAAATATGTTAGAGATTATCTGAAGTGTTGTGATAAAATACTTAAGCAATTTATTTGTTTGAGTTAAAAATACTTAAGTAATTCTGTTTGTTTTTGGCCGGTTTCTTAGAAGTGATAAAAAAACATTTTGTTATATGTAATTAACTGGTTGAAAATATGATGTATTACATGTTACGGTAATAGCAGAGTGGTATTTAGAGGGGTACTTTAATTCAGCTACAGGAGGAAAGGTACTTAGAGCAGCGTACTCTTTTCACTTTAAGAAATCGCTATTAGCCTTTTTATACATTGGTTTAAAGTAAGCTTAAAAAGTGTCTGGAAATCTTGAATTAATGCCAGTCTGAATCAACGAAGTAGATTTAATGCTCTTTCGTCTTCAAGGATATGGAATTCAGTAATGAGATAAGTTCTTGTTGTTCCTTAGTTACAAATAAGGATTTACTACTTAAGTATTTTTGTGAAAATTGATTGATGATGTGTGAAGGTAATTACCCTTTCAATTGTTGGATCACTTCTTCCTTTCGGCGTCTGGATATATGTGCGATAGACTGATCCGACATGACTAAGTAGCCGCCATCACTTTTGACGAACGAGCTGATATGTGCTTTGTTGATGATGTGAGCTTTGTGAGTTCTGATAAAACCAAATTCTGCTAGCAGACTTTCGTATTCAGAGAGAGGTTTGGATGTTAGTATTTCAGGACTGTCTGCTATGAAAAAACGAGTGTAGGCACCTTCTCCTTGACATCGAATGATCTTGTTGATTTCGATAAATTCAATTTTATCTGAAAAGGTGAGTGCGATACGCTGTCTCTCTCTGCCTATGTGTTCGTTGGTTAAAAAGTTTTGGAGTTTACGATTCCATTCAGATTGAAGTTTTTCTAGTTTATTGACTGCACCGATCAGCTGTAGCGCATCGATAGGTTTTAGGATATAATCTAGTGCAGAAAACTTAATAGCTTGGATAGCAAAATGATCATAGGCCGTTACGAATATGACTTTAAAGTCTGGATTGTCGAAGAATTTCAAAACTTCGAAGCCATTTCCACCTGGCATTTCGATATCCAAAAAAACCAATTCAGGAGAATGTTCCTGAATGGTTTTGATCCCTTCGACAGCAGAATTTGCCTGTCCTATAATTTGAACATTAGGGCAGTGCTTAGAGAGAGTCCCTTTGAGATTTTCCCTGCCATTGAGTTCGTCGTCGATGATTACTGCCCTAATGTTGTTCATTCTTATTCTGATTCAAGACATAATTTTACAGAAGTACCGCATGCTGATCCATCCGATTTTTTTAGGTCCTTGATCTCAAACTGATACTCAGTATTGTGTTTTTGAGATATCAGCTTTAGCCTTTCTTCCGAAAATGCTAGTCCCTTACCATTACCAGATGGTTTAGGAGTTAAAAAGTCTCTACCCGCACCATTATCGAGGATTTCCATACAAATATAGTTTTGCTCGTTGGAGATAATGATTTTTAGTTCAGCACCTGCCTTTTTGCCCGCAAGTCCATGAATGATAGCATTTTCTACGATGGGTTGAAGCAATAGAGGAGGTACATAAAAGGCGTAAATATCTACATCTCTTGTTTCTATCTCATACTCAAAATCAAACCTGAGTTGTTCGATGCCAATGTACTCCTTCAGAATATCTAATTCTTCACTTAATGTGATTTCGTCTTTTGAACTGTGATTCAATATGGCTCTGATCAGCTTAGCAAACTTTGAAAGGTACCTATGCGCCTCGTCGTTTTTCATTTGCTGTACAAGGTTCTGAATAGAATTCAGGCTGTTGTACAGAAAGTGAGGGTTCATTTGCGCTCGAATCGCTGTTAGTTCCAAGTCTCTTACTTTAGCATGCAGGTTTGCAGTCTGGAGTTTCGTTTTAGCTATTTGTCTATAGACTACTCCTAGGATCAGAAGAACAATCACCAGAGCGAATAGGCCATACAAAAGGGTCTTGAGTTCTTTTACTTCGCGATTCTCTTCGCTCACCGTTCAGCCGGGTTCTAGTCTACTTAGTAGAGCCTGAGGGTGTTTTAAGAATATAAATGGAGAAAGCGATTTTTTCAGCAGTCTGCCCTCCGAATCAATGAGTATCTGTTCTGTGTAACTATTGAAATAGAATTTTTCTCGGAGAAGGTCAGATTTCTCCGTCGAGAGTAGAATATGCTTCTTCAAATCCTCATCAATAGTATGGTTCATCACCTTATCTTTTTTCCTATCCAAGGAAATAAATAGTAGCTGAATGTCATTTTTAGCCATGAAATCAGCAATCTCTTTTCCTTGTTTGTCCAGATAATTAGAACAACAGTCACTCCTCCAAAACTGGATGAAAACTGGCTTGCCACGGAAGTCCGATAGCTTGACTTTTTTACCGTTCATATTCTCCAGTTCGAAGTCATAAGCCAAAGAACCGGGCTTTACTTTGTTAGCTTTTTGATAAGCTTCTTTCATCCACTGAGCTCTTATGGAGTTGGGGTACTCAGATTGAAAGCGGGAATGAAGCTGCTCGAATACACTCCAGTCTCCTCTATTCATTGCGTCCAAAACAGTAAGGTACTTCAGTAGATGCTGTGTCCACCCAGAGAATGAAGAATGAGCTATAGAATATTCATTGAGATACTGACCACCGTCTTGAGTTTGATTGGCAAGTGCGCCATACCCTATACCAGTAAGTGTACGGATCTGTTGACCCAAAATATAGATAGAAAAGGTTTTGATGTAGTATTGGTACCCACTAGCAAAACTCATCAGGTCATTGTCAGCCTGGCTGAATTTGTGCAGGTCAAGGCGCTCAATTTGTCCCAAATATTTGTCTCTGCTCGATAAAAATTTCGAGTTGAAGTTTCGCATGTTTTCAATATGCGTATTCCAGTATTCGGCTAAATAGATTTCAGGAGCAAGTAAGTGTTGTTGACTATTGATGTACTCCTGTTTCTTAGTGATTAAATTCACTGTAGTATCAAAAGCCTGCTCTAGTGTCATATTGACCATCGTTTGCCTCATTTTTCTTGACAAAGACTTTTGGAAAGAGCCATTCTTCTTTTCGACCAGGTACTTCGCAAACATGTAGTTGATGTTTTCCGCTCCTAGACCAGTTGCCTGTATGGTTTGGTTAAAGTTTTTAGTATCCAATGTGATATCTACATCATTTCCAGGGAGCAGGTAGAATTTTGCTTTTTTTCCATGAATTAATTCTACAGAAGTCAGTTGATCAATCTGAAGTCTAATTTCGAACGTATTGTCTTCTCTTAGTGGAACCTTGATTTGATATCGATTGTACCTATTTGGTTTTCTTTCATTCCATTTAAGAAACACTAGCCTCTTTTCTTCAGGGTCGGTGATACGTCCAGTGATACTGACATTAGTAGAGAAAAAGGTGGTGTCTTTCTCTTGTTTATTCTTACTGAAAGAACATTGAAAAGGTATAGGTTCATGATCGATCAACTGCGTTCTATTCATGAATTTACCTGGACTTAGAGGCTTCAGAGGATCGTATGATTTAGGAATGTCAATGATAGAAAAAGACTGTTCATTTATTAGTATTCCTCTTTGCGGATCAAATGTTTTGACGAAGTACTTTTTTTCATTTTCGAGCTTAATCGATACCTGATCTTCGGAGTTGGTAAGTATATCCCATGTTTGTTCTTCAATCTTTACTTCTTTGCTATTGGCTCCGATCTTCTGGGATGGAATGAAATATTTTTCAAAATACTTTTCGGTCACCATCCAAGGGTGTTTGAGCATTCTAGGATAGTTGTGTGTAGCAGAATCCAGCAAAGTGAGTTCTGAAACTTTACCAGATTTACTTAGTTTGAACTGCCAGTAGGGAATAGGAGTAGTGGTATTGTTTGTAGTGTCTTTTACTAAACTTTTGTAGAAAAACGAATTGGATACCCAGCTGCTTTCGTTGTCTTTCTTTGATCTTACATAGTTTTTAACCTGCTCTTTGCAAGCCTGGATAATGTAGGATTTCTTGTTGCTTTCAATAATGTCTAGTACGATCTTATTTTTGTAATAATGCTCACCAAATAGTCCTAGTCGCTTGTCAGGGAAGTTTTCATCTCGGCTAATCTGATTGAAGTCAGAGGTCATATACTCTAACCTTTCACCTTTTTTAAGATTGACCGTTTGTGCGAAGGACTGGACTGCTGTCCATGTCAGTGCCATTAGTAGGAGTGTTCGTTTCATAATTGTATTTTGGAATGGTTATGAAGCGAACATATAGTGAATGGGCTAGGGCAGTTGAGCATGTTTTATGATCGGTGGTTTTCTATTGACAAGTGGTAGCAATTATTACAAATCCCTCTGAAAGCTTTGTTAGGTTCATTTTAACATATTGATTTAGATGATATCAGATAGTTGTTAAGAATATATTGAATACTATTATATCTTTCTTTTATGCGCCAGTTTAACAATGTGAACTTCGGTTTCTGTTACATCATATATCAATAGATAAGAGAATATTTCTTTGTACCTGTAGTTTCCAGGTATTCTTTCCATCGGCGGATAACTTTCATACCTTTCGGGCATATTTTTTAAGCTTCTTGCTGTCTTTAGGATTTCTGTTCTTACCTGTTTAGCATTGGTTTCTGATTGCTGTTTAATGTGATCATAGATATAGCGTAGTTCTATTTTCGCTTCGTCATCCCACTTGACGATATACTCCTTAATTTTGTTCACTACCAGTTTTCTGCTTCCTTCTCTATATCGTCTTGTGTGGTGTATTTACCAGATTGGATACGTTCTTTTGCCGCTAAAATATCTGATCGCATTTGTGTCTCCGTGATGGGGGCACCAGAGGATTGAGAAGCTATTACTGTGTCTCGATTGCGAATTATATGCTTAAGTTGAGTTATTAGATTGATGTCTTCAACTTTCAGTAGCTCTTCGATAACCATGTATTTCTCTGCTTGTATATCCATGTGTCTTTCTGAATAGTATTTATGTAAAATTAATTCAAAATTGCCATTTGAAAATTCTTTTTCTAATAACCGCCTTCAAATCAGTCTTGGAGATAACTTTCATAGAATCAACTTAATAACTTACGTAGTTTCTTAATGAAATTAACAAGTTCATAAATGGGTTAGGCACTATAATAAAGAAGTTGTGCTCTGTTTGAGGGGCTAAATAAGAATCCATTAAATTACTAACTACTAAAACCTAAGTCCGACATTGAATCCCATCCACATACCGATATAGACATCATCTTCTATAGTCTCAAACCTTCCTACAGTCTCTCTGATATTGCCATATTTACCAGTCTCTTCATCATAGATTTTCGTCACGTAGATATTTAACACGGGGCCAGCGTTGAGAGATAAGTTTTTTGCGATCGAATACCCGAAGTTGAGGTGAAAACGATTCATTAAGTTGAGATCTTGACTCGCTCTACTATCGTAAATGTCCCATATTTGATGAGCTGAAATTTCAAAGCTGTTGTAGAATTTAGGTGTATAATTGAGTTGAGTACCAATTCCAAAACCTCCAGCCAATAATGGATCTTCGCCTCTCCATTCGAAACTAGAAGATAATATGGTATATAGACTATAGCCTCCAGATCTAAAACTTAGCGTCGCATCCATAAAGTCACTGTACTCGAGTCCGATTTCAGATTTACCATTTTTAGAGATATTGATCAGTCCAAATGTTCCAGAGTTTTTGGTCAATGAATCTGCGATATTGATTAATCCAAATTGAAAGCCATCCATACTTTTAGCTCGGTTGACTATTCCTGTCATTTGCATACCATTGATCTTTTCAGCGGTATTGACAATGCCTGATAGTTGCAAGCCGTCTACATCTTTGGCAGTATTAACACCTCCAGATAACTGTACACCATTTAGATTTTTGGAAGAATTATGAAAGCCGGAGAGCTGTATACCGTCGATGTTGTTTTTGGCAAAATTGGAAAAACCTGATACTTGTAATCCATCAATTCTATCCGAACTGACATTACTAAATCCAGCGATTTGAATACCTTCTACTTTTTTAGACACGTTTGAAAATCCCGCTATTTGCGCTCCTGATATAGAGTCCGCGGTCACGTTGTTGAATCCCGCTATCTGGACTCCCTCTATGTCCTTGCTAGCTGTATTGATAAATCCTGCTATTTGTACACCATTTACTTTACCTCCAATGGTATTACCAAAACCAGCAACTTGTACACCGACTGCATCTTTGCGAAGGATGTTATAAACTCCACCTATCTCTACTCCATGTATTCCAGCGTTGTAACCCGATATCAAATTAAAAGAGAACATGTTTTTAACATGACTACTGAGTTTGCCATTGGTACTGACTCCTGGAATGACCGATAGTTGAATTGGTCTTACTTCTTTGAACTTTACATTTTTAGAATGTTTCATCGTTTCACTTGGAGTGAAGAAATTCACAAACCACTGAGTGTCGATATTGAATCGATCCATCTCTATTTTTAGTTTCTTTTCCTTTTTGGGTTGAAGAACGATTTGGTTTTCTAAACTGCTTCTGGTGTTAATAGTCAAGACAGTATCTAGATAATTTTCTTTGCTCACCGCCACAGTGATGTACTCTCTTTTGGAGGAGACGGTGAAATCAAATTCACCAGCTTGGTTGGATAGAGTAGGGGTCAGTTCATTGACTTCATACACTGATACTCCTGATATTATCTCTCCAGTGGTAGCGTCCGTTATTTGACCCGCTACTAGGAAGTCCTTTGGCGTTTTTTCTAATTTTCTTTTTTGGATAATGTAGTAGTTGCCCCGTTTCTTCGTTTCAAATTCTCTGGGAAGTATCTCAGAGATGATATTGTCAATAGATTCGTTTTTGAACGATTTGTTGACTACAGATGCTTGATCAAATAGGTCAGGATTGTAGGATAGTTTTACATTTTTCAAGGATTGGACTTGTTTGAGAGCTGCTACTGTAGATGTGTTCTCAAACTGGATAGAATAAGACTGCTGAGCTTCAACTGTAAGACTAATAGTCAAGCTAAAAACTAATGCAGTGACCCATCTACTCACAGCCACTGCCTTGTAAAATGTATTGATTTTCATGTTGTTGTACTTCTAATGAAAGTGTTGTACTTATAATGTCGATGACATTCTCGAGAGGTTCATTTTCGAACCGAACAGAAATTTTACAGTTTTCGAAGTTGCTTCCCGAAAGTATGATATTGCTCTCGTAGCTCTTACTGATAATATTAACAGCTCTGGATAATGATACGCCATCAAAATCTAGTGTGCGTGTCCTCCAGAAGTTCCCGATACTGTTTTTGGGAGTTTCTACACTTCTTATATCTGTAGAGGAGGATACAAACACCCCACTTAGACCAGGTGTCAATACTTGAGCATCTCTGGAAGATTTGAACCATACCTTTCCAGTTTCAACCGATACTACTACACTATCGGACTTGCTCGCATCGATATCAAAACTTGTTCCTAGGACTTGAACCTGAGTGTTGGGTAAGTCAATTACGAAAGGAGCATCAGGGTTTTTGGTAATGTCAAAAAAAGCCTTTCCTTCTAGTTTGACCTTTCTTTCTTGATCAGAAAAAGAGGAAGGATAAGTAATAGAACTTCCATCACTCAATAGAACAATGGATCCATCCTCTAATGTCAAAGAGGTTTTATCCGCATTGGCCGTAAAGGTTACATCAGAGATGCTATTGATCTGTATCCAGTAAAATAACCCAGTTCCTATCAATAAAATAATAGATGCAGCGATTCTCAATGCGGTATAAGAAATCTTGATATGAAGAGCTGGTTTCTCAAAGTGAATTTCTTTGAACTGATTCCAAGCGGAGGAGGTATTGTATTGTTTTTGTTCCTTGCCAACCTGAGATATAGCTTTTTGATCGAGATAAAGCAGTTGAGTCTCATCGAAGAATTTGAGGTTGTCCTTAGATTCGGACTTCCAATTTTCTATTAACTCGACATCACTTGCAGATAATTCTTCATTGAAATATCTGTAAAGTAATTCTTCGTTGACGTTATGTTTTGATTCGCTATTCATGCGTAGTTATTCTTTTGACACCTAAGATTAATTTTACCCTGACAGATTTTTTTCGATGGCCCATAATACCCAAAAAACAAACTGCGGAACATATTGCTGAAGTGCCTTTCTCATGACCTTCAAAGCTCGGCTCATCTGCGTTTCTACTGTTTTGACTGAGATTTTTAGTTCGTCAGCTATCTCACGATATTTTTTTTCTTCGTATCGACTCATTATGAAAATTTGTCGGCATTTTTCTGGAAGCTCTTCTAGTGCTGAATCGATTTGTTTCTGCAAGTCGTCTAATTCCATGAAGTCAGTCGAGTCACTATGATCTCTATGCATTTCATAGTTTTCATGTTCTCTTATGATTTTCTGGTGCTTTAGATTATTCAGGCATGCATTTCTGACTGCACCGAATAGATAGGATTTGATATTAGTTTTTATTTCAAGATCTGATTTCTTAGACCACACCTTTGAGAAGGTTTCTTGAACTATCTCTTCAGCTTCTTCATGATCTCGGAGATATTGATAAGCAAAGTTTGTAAGAGGAGAATAGTACTCTTTGAAAACCTTTTCAAATGTCCTAGAGTTGGAGATGTCGGTAATGGATGTTGACATATTTGTAAAGAGTTAGGATAAAAACGGGAATAAAAAAAGCGTTGAGTCACCCCAACGCTTTCATAATTTTCTTAATTGGAAGAATTATTGAACCATTTCAGTTCTAATTCTCTTCACTTCCAAAATCACATCAGCCAACAATTTTTTGTCTAAAACTAATGTCTTATCACCTTCACTGATTCTTGTCTTTACATCTTTCAAGTCTTCTTTGTAAAGAGCCTTTAAAATGTCAAATTCAGCAATGACCTCAGCGATAACTGGATCGCTTTCTAGATCTTTCAATAATTTAATGACATCATCTAAAGGTTTCTCTTGATCGATAATCACTCTCACGATTGGCTCAAGGATGATGTTTTTCTGAGCTTCAGGAAGTAAGTCTTCTGGATACGTTTCCAATACCATACAAGACAAGTACAATCCTTCGATATAGCTACCAGAAAGAACCAATGCCACCATTTGAAGTCTATCAGTTGCTTCGAGTTTTTGTTCAGCTACATCCAGAGCGTAGTTGATCAAGTTTGCTAAAGAATCTTTGTTGCCAAGATTTTTTTCAAATCTCTCCATCAATTCTAATTCAAAAGCAGAAGCGATACCGATTTGGTCAGCTAGCTTTTGGCAAGCCTCCATATATTTTAGAGCATCCTGTGCTTGATCGTATGAAGAAAGGTATCCAATATCAGAAGCAAATGCTCCCAAGTTCAAGGCCGCCTTATCGGCAGAGTTATAATAGTTCTTTGCGTTTTCGATCGGATTGATCAATTCTTTGTTGAATTCTGCACCAGTAGCCATCAACATGTATGGAACCTCTGATGGAGGTGGCATGTCATGTACCACTTTGTCGATTTCATTTAATAATTGCTTTTCAGCAGCTTCATATACTTCTGCTTCAGCTTCTAATTCAGTCTTGGATTTTTTATTCGACCCACAAGAGCTCAAAATAAGAGCCGCAACCACTACTGAAAGGATGCTTTGTAAGTTTTTGGAGTTAATCATAGTTAGTATTTTGTGATTTTGCAGTGCCAATTTTAATATATTTTTGACTAGTAATAAAACGCACTTCACAATATAATTTGGAACTAATACGTTCTGCATGCTTTTTGTACCGTATTAGTACGCTAATATGAAAATTTTTATCTCCAGTTTATTTCTATTGATTTTAGTTGAGTCTCATAGTCAGCTAAATGCTCAAACACATCAAACTCATTATCCAAATGGGAACCTCAGGTCTTCAGGGACTCTGGTTGATGGACAGCAACATGGTCAGTGGCAATATTTCTACCCAAATGGTTCTTTGAATGTAGATACTCAATACAAAAAAGGTAAACAGTATGGTGTGTGTCAAACTTATTGTCCAGACGGAGGGATAATGAGTGTTGAGAATTATGAATACGATTATTTAGTCGATAGTGCGAAATACTACTATTGTTCAGGCCAGCTTAAAAGAGTTGGGGTTTATAAAAGAGGTCTGTACGAAGGTCCGTGGTTGTCGTATCATGAAAATGGAGAGATAAAATATAAAGGCAGTTATTACCTAGGAGAGCCTCATGGCGAATGGTTTACTTATAATGAAAGCGGTATGTTGGTCGAGGAGGGTAGTTACAAAGAAGGAGAATATGATGGTTTATGGAAGTTTTACAACAATGATGGTCAATTGACTTTTGAAGGTAATTATGCTTTTGGCAAGGAAGTTGGTGAATGGTATCAATATTCCAAAAAGGGAAAGAAAAAGCTTTATAAGAAATATGATTAGTCAATTTGGTGGTCTAAACATTGAAGGCTAAACTGATTTTCAATTTATTTGCCACATGAACAAGTCGCAGAAGATCTTTTTAGTAGCGTTTATCATATTTATCCTCATTTTATTATTCTTCGTGATTGATTTTGCGAAGCGCACGAAGTTTAGAAAAATGTCAAGTGATGTGGCTCGTCCTGAATTAGTTCTCAAAACTGTATGAAGAAATTAGATAAGCTGATTCTCCAGCAATTTTTGTCGCCATTTATTCTGACTTTTTTGGTGGCCGTATTTATTCTGCTTCTGCAGTATATGCTCAAGTATTTCGATGATTTTGTCGGAAAGAATCTAGGTTTTGGAGTATTCGCAGAGCTGATGCTATACTTCAGTGTCAATATGATGCCGATGGCGTTGCCATTAGCAGTCTTACTTTCTTCATTGATGACTTTTGGTAATCTTGGACAGCACTTTGAGCTTACCGCGATTAAAAGTGCAGGCATCTCTCTTATCAGAATCATGGTTCCGATTTTCGTATTTGTAATCTGTTTGTCTATAGGTGCTTTCTTTTTTAACAACAGAGTTGTTCCCGCTGCGAATCTCAAAGCTTACAGCTTACTCTATGACATTAAGCAGACCAAAGCTTCGCTAGATCTCAGAGCGGGTCAGTTTTATGATGGGCTTCCAGGCTATAGTATTAGGGTAAAATATAAGTACCCTGATGGTGTAGCTATGAAAGATGTATTGATCTACGATCATTCTGGGTCTAGTAGTGGTAACCTCAAAGTAATATCCTCGGATTCTTGTAGAATGTACACGTTCATTGATGACCGGTATTTGATGATGGAGTTGTATAATGGAAACCACTACATCGAAGACGATAAGAATGGAACTCTAAAAAACAAAAAGAAGAAGACCAAAGAAGATGTAAATATCAATCGTTTTATTAGAACAAAGTTTGATAGAATGGATTTGGTCTTCAGTCTTGCTTCCTTTGATCTAGATAGATCAGATGATAAGCTCTTTGCAGGAAATAGATATATGAAGAGTGTAGGTAAGCTTAAAGAGAGTATTGATTCAATGAGAACCGAAAGAAATTCGGCTCAGTTTTCATTGATGAAGAATTTGTCAACTTCATATAAGTATAACCTTGGTGGATATGTAGCACCATCAGAGACTTTCGTTCGAGACTACGATCAGATGAAGAAAAAAGAGGTTTTAGATACTATAGAAGTAACTGACGAAAATGATGAGTTAGATCTTGAGACAGAAGAGGGAATCAAAAGAGCTAAACTGAGAAGTCAGTCTTTGTCAAGGCATCCAAAGGAAGAAGTACTGGAGTTTATTGAAAATAAGTCTGTTCAAAAGGCTAGGAAAGACTCAATGTATTTGGCAGCTGTTACGAGAGATGGTGTTGACGCTTCATTGAGTGAAAAATTATCTGACAGATATCTTAGACAAGAAGCAGTTAAAAATGCTACTGAAGAGGCAAGGAAGATAAAAGCCTCCATAGGTACATCGCTCAGTAAAATGGAGAATTTTAGAAAGTCTATTGATGCTCATGTCGTAGAAAAGTTCAAGAAGTATGCACAGGCATTTTCTTGTATCGTCATGTTTTTAATAGGGGCACCGCTCGGAGCCATCATCAAAAAAGGAGGATTAGGATTTCCTGTGGTTATTAGTGTGTTCTTCTTCGTGATATTCTATGTGGTGACCAGTGTGATGGATAAATGGGCCAAAGCAGGTAGGATAGAAGGCTTTTATGCTGCTTGGATGGCAAATTTCGTATTGTTTCCACCGGGATTAATATTCCTCAAACAAGCCAGAAAAGATGCTAGATTATTCGATCCGGACTTCTATTTGATTTGGATTGACAAGGCTCAGAAATGGTGGGAGGAGCGTCAGAAATCAAAGAGAAAAGCTTAATACAGCTTTTCTCTAATTGTTGATTTTATTCATTTTCTCGACGAGTTGATCGAATGAATATCTGTCTCGATTGTTTTTTCCAACATATCTAAATACCTCTTTGCCTTTTTCATTTAGTAGAATAAAAGCAGGGTAATGAACTAGTTGCTTGTGGAAGAAGTAGCCATGAGGGATTTTAAATTTTCTGGCTAGCTGAGCTTCTTTGTCTTGATAAATTGTAATGTCAATTCCATCATCTTTTGAAAGGTCATCAGCCCACTCTTGTATTTCAGCATCGGTGTCAGGCTTGATAAATAATTGTTCAACATTAGGCAGTTCACCTGCTCTGTTGTAATAGTTCATGGTATGTCTCATGCATACAGGACATTCTGTTTTCAATAAAAAATGTAATGCTATATACCGACCCTTAGCTTCATTTAATGTAAACTCTTTGTCATTTGTTACAGATTGAAGTGTGAAGTTTTTCACTTTTTGAGAGTAAATCTGTGTTGATATGAAGAGTGTTAGAAGAGTAACAAGTAAAACTTTCATATTTTGAATTTTATAGTATTGAGTTTCTATTATGGAATTTTTAATTAGTTGGTTCCAATGTTTTTTGATTTCTGAATTAGCTCTTGCTTGTAAAGGGTGGGTACCTCAGAGTGCGGTTAGTTAAAGAGGTATTATTTATTCCCTAACACCATAGTCCAAAGAGCTCCATCGTCTGATCTAGCCACACCAATGTGTGTTGCATTTCCATTCATGATGTTTTTACAGTGTCCTTCGCTATTCATCCATCCATCCATTACTGATTCTTCAGATTGATAGCCTTTTGCAATATTTTCTCCTACAGGGAATCCATCAAAGTCTGTTTCTTTTACTCTGTCAGAGAATGAAGATCCATTAAGTCCATCATGACTGAAATAATCGTTTTTTTGCATATCGTTACTATGGTCTAAGGCTGCTTTAGCTAGGTTGTCATCCCACTCAAGTGCAGGTACAGCTTCTTTACTTGTTTTATTACAAACAACTCCTGCTTCTCTATGCTCATTGATAATGGCTAGTATTTGAGAGTTATCGATGTTTGTTTCTATTCCTGATTCAGTATTACTTTCATCAACAGTACTTTCTTCTTCATTATTGTCATTTTCAGGATCATTGCTGCTTTCATCTTCGCTACAAGCAAAACAAAATGCGATTATAAGGGAGAAAGTGAGAGATTTTAAAAATGAATTAATTATAACTTTATTCATAACTATTAGAATTTTTTGGTTAAGATATATAGTATCTCTTGAAGCTGTCAACATCATTATTAACTAAATCTGAAGAAGTATGAATTGTGGTTACCTAGGCTTTTAACTCACCAAAAGTTTTGAACTTGATATACGGATTTGGGATGGGTATAAATTATTGTTCATTGTTATTATATCATTTGTAATTGTGTAAGTTTGCAGCTTAAATTTTTAGAAACTTTTAAATCGTACTAAGCATGTATTTAGAAACAGAAAAGAAACAAGAGCTTTTCGAGAATCATGGTCGGGCGAAAGCTAAAAAAGATACAGGTTCTGCAGAGTCGCAGATCGCTCTTTTTACTTTTCGTATCAATCATTTGACTGAGCACTTGAAAACTCACAAAAAAGATCACTCTACTAGATTAGGTCTTTTGAAATTGGTAGGTAAGAGAAGAAGTCTTCTAGATTACCTTTACAAAAAGGATATCAGTAGATACAGAGCGATTATCGCTGAATTAGGTATCAGAAAATAAGATATGCGCAGAAGGGAACTCTAAAGGGTTCCCTTTCTTGTTACTTTCTCACTCTTTTTTAAGAAACGAATTTTGGCTATTACTCACACTCATTCACTCGGTCAAAATTCACTAAACGTAAACTTATGTCATTGAACGTAGTAACTAAGTCCATCAATTTACCAGATGGCAGAGAGATTACGATTGAAACAGGAAAACTTGCTAAGCAGGCTGATGGTTCGGTTGTAGTCAAAATGGGAGGCACAATGCTTCTCGCTACTGTAGTGTCTGTAAAAGATGCTAAGGACGGCGTTGATTTCTTGCCTCTATCTGTGGATTATCAAGAGAAATTCGCTGCAGGAGGTAAGATTCCAGGAGGTTTTTTAAAGAGAGAAGGAAGACTTTCAGATTATGAAATTCTTGTGAGTAGATTGGTAGATAGAGCTTTGAGACCTTTGTTTCCAGGTGATTATCATGCAGATACTCAGGTAGCAATCTCATTGATTTCATTGGAGGAAGGTGATCTTCCTGATGCATTGGCTGCATTGGCTGCATCTGCTGCTATCGCCGTATCGGATATCCCTTTCCACGGCCCTATCTCTGAAGTAAGAGTTTCTTATAAAGATGGTGAGTACACAATCAATCCTAGCAAAGAACAATTAGAAGGTTCTGAATTAGATATGATCATCGCTGGTACTGAGAAAGATATCATGATGGTTGAAGGTGAATTGCTTGAAGTTTCTGAAGAGATAATGATCGGAGCGATCAAAACGGCTCACGAGGCTATCATAGAGCAGTGTAAACTTCAAAACGAATTGACTATTGCTGTTGGTAAAACTGAGAAGAGAGAGTATTCTCACGAAGATAGCGATGAGGCATTATTCGAAGATATTAAGGCTAAAACTTACGACAAAGTATATGCTGTTGCTAAAGAAGGTCTTGCTGATAAAGCGCTAAGAAAAGAGAAGTTCAAGGCGATCATCGATGAGTATGTTGAGGCATTGCCTGAGCTACCAGAAGGTGAAGAGTACAACGACTTTTTGATCGGGAAATATTACCACGATGTGGAAAAAGAAGCGATCAGAAACTGTGTACTTGAAACAAGAGTAAGATTAGACGGTCGTCAATTAAACGAAGTAAGACCAATTTGGTCTGAAGTAGACTATTTGCCTTCAGCTCACGGTTCTGCTGTATTCACTAGAGGAGAGACTCAATCATTGACTTCTGTGACTTTAGGTACTAAGTTAGATGAGCAAATGATTGATGGAGTAGTTCACTCTGGATATAATAAGTTCATGCTTCATTACAACTTCCCAGCTTTCTCTACTGGAGAAGCTAGACCAGCAAGAGGTCCTGGACGTAGAGAAGTAGGTCATGGAAACTTAGCATGGAGAGCAATCAAGCCAATGCTTCCTGCTGATGATGAAAATCCATATACGATTCGTGTAGTATCTGACATTCTAGAGTCAAATGGGTCATCTTCTATGGCAACCGTATGTGCTGGTTCATTAGCACTTATGGATGCAGGGGTTTCGCTTAAATCTCCAGTATCTGGTATCGCAATGGGAATGATTTCTGATCCTGAGACTGGTAAGTATGCAATCTTGTCAGATATCTTGGGAGATGAGGATCATTTAGGAGATATGGACTTCAAAGTGACTGGTAACGATAATGGTATCACTGCTTGTCAGATGGATATCAAGGTTGATGGTTTGTCTTACGAAGTGTTGACTGAGGCATTGATGCAGGCTAAAGAAGGTAGAACTCACATCTTGAACGAGATGAGAAAGACCTTGTCTGAGTCTAAAGCTGAGATGAAAGATCATGCTCCAAGATCTCATACGATGAAGATTGATAAGCAAATGATTGGACCATTAATCGGGCCAGGTGGTAAGATTATTCAAGAAATCCAGAAAGAATCAGGTGCTACGATTGTAGTAGATGAAGATGATAACAATGGAATCGTAAACATCTTTGCTAATGATGGTACTTCTATGGATGATGCATTGAGACGTGTGAAGAATATCGTAGCGATGCCTGAAGTAGGTGAGGAGTACGTAGGTAAGGTGAAATCGATCATGCCGTTCGGAGCTTTCATTGAGTTCATGCCTGGAAAAGATGGTTTACTTCACATCTCTGAGATCAAGTGGGAAAGACTTGAGTCTATGGATGGTGTGCTAGAAGCTGGTGAAGAAGTGAAAGTGAAGTTGATCGATATTGACAAGAAAACTGGTAAGTTCAGGCTGTCAAGAAAGGTGTTACTTCCAAGACCTCCAAAGCAAGAGAAAGCTAAGAAAGACTAATTAAGGTCTTAATTGATATTTTAAAAACCCCATTTCGATTTCGGAATGGGGTTTTGTTTTCTAATACATATCTGAATGTATGTGGTACTTTGCTTAAATAGAGTCAATAAACTCTACTAGGTTATCTTCCTTTTTTAGTCCTAGGCGTTTTCTGAGTCTGTACCGAGATGTGTTAGCGCTTTCTGGTGAAATACCAAGCAGCTTAGCCATTTCCTTGCCTGAGAAGTTAAGTTTAATCAACGCACATATTTTGTGGTCGTATGGTTTTAAGTGTGGGAATTGCTCTTTAAGTTTTTCGAAAAAATCACTGTTTACTGCTGTGAATCGATTTTCAAACTCCAACCAACTGATATCTTTATTTACCTTGATATTGTTGATGAGTGATTGTACTTCTTTCGAATTGGAAGATTTTTGCAGTTTATCCAAGTCTTCTTTCAGGTCAGAAAGTAGTTCATCCTTAGCGATGATTTGAAGTGTTGAATTCGTTAATTCTCGATTCTTAATAGAAAGGATCTCTTTGTTTTTAGCGTCTTCTTCTTTTCTTTTTTGTTCCAGTTTAGCCTGTTCTTCTTTGTGTTTTCTTCGTATTCTTCTAAACCAAATAATAGCCATTACACCAAGGAAAATAGTTGAGACAGAAATTATTATTGTTCTGAGCCACCAGACTTGTTGCTCATGTTCCAGCTGAGTGATGCGTTGCTCTTTGAGTAATTTTTCTTTCTTCTCTTTAGCGATACGAACGTCGTCTTTGATTTCAAGCAGGTATCGGTTGTTTTCACTTCGACTACTATATAGCCATTCATTGATTTTATTACCTGTGATGAGGTATTTATTGGCATTCCTGAAATCACCTATACTTTGATAAGCCTTTGCCAACTGCAAGTAAATATCTGGTATGTAATTTAGGTGCCTAAGGTGTTCATATCCATTGAGTATGGACTTGCTGTAATACTCAATAGCTTTGTCATAGTTTTTAGAATATAAGTGAAGGTCCCCCAGGTTGGAATAGAATATTACCATGTAAGACTGAAGGTTGTTTGCGATAGAATCTTCAATAGGGATCAATTGTTTTCGAGCTTTTTCATAATTACCATTCCAGATTGCTTGATAACCATCTTCAGCTCTTACTAGCAGTCCAGTTGACCAATAAAGTTTACAGCTATCTAAGTAGATCTTTGCTCTTTGTAAGTCATTACTGAATCGATAATGAATGGCTAGAGGAAAGTAGCTACTTCCAAGCTCTTTTTGTTCAGCTTTTCCTTTGGCTACAAGTTCTTTTCTAATGACTAGAGATTTTTCTATGTAATCCAGTGCTACATCTCTTCTTTCATATAAGCTATATAATATGCTCATACCATTATAGGCTCTAGCTAAAGAGATGCTATCACCCGATGCCTCCGCAAGCATGATAAGTTTCCAGTGTGTATCATAAGAGTCTCCGTAATCTACTCTTGAAGTGTAAAGAGAACCAAGTTCTCTAAGGTTGTTAATAGCAGCCAGAGTGTCACCTTCCATGAGTGCGATTTCTACTTGCTTTTCATGATGTGTAATGGTGGAATCATTTTCTGTACTGGACTTGATCAATGCCATCCAATCATTAAACTCCGGGAGCTCTTTTGATGATTTACCATAGACAGAAGTCTGAAAAATAAAGAGTGTGAAAAAAGTGAAAAGTCTATAAAGTGCTAGTCTATTATGCATGCTGATTTAGAATATACCCCTCAATAATGATGTAAATCATGAGTTTATGTGACTCCAGTCATTTCAATATTTCATTCAGTCTATATGGAGTCTATAGCTTTTATTATGTAAAAATACACGGATTATCCACTTTTGGAAAAGTGTTAGACTGGATAAGGATCTATTTTCTTGTTTGGTATTTGAAAGACACGCTTCGTTAGCAGAATGTGAAAATTGAATGTACGATGACTAAGAATTACCTTTATCTATTAGCGATTATTTGGCTTTCGGCATGTCAGATGGATTTACCAGATGACGTAGCTGAGGCATACAAGACTCTGCCCAAAGAGTTAGATTTTAATATACATGTAAAGCCTATTTTGTCAGACAAGTGTTTTGCTTGTCATGGACCAGATAATCAAAAAATCAAAGGCGGATTACAACTACATGATTCGGAATTTGCTTATGCGGAACTACCAGAAAATCCAGGGAAGCACGCTATTGTTCCGGGAAGTCTAAAAAATAGTGAAGCCTTTCTTCGTATCATTTCAGATGATCCTGAATATGTAATGCCGACTCCTAAGTTCAATGTAACCTTGACTGCACTGGAGAAAGCTACATTGACCAAATGGATTGAGGATGGAGCTAAGTACGAGCCGCATTGGTCTTTTACTAAGATAGAAAAAGAAGAAGTTCCAGACGTTGAAAACGAAGAGTGGGTAAAAAATGAAGTCGACTACTTTGTATTAGAGAAGCTTGAGGAGAAAAAATTACAACCAAGTGAAGAGGCGAGCAAGCATTCTTTATTGAGAAGGTTAACACTAGACTTAACAGGATTGCCACCTACAGTAGAAGAAATTAAGGCTTTTGTGTTGGATGACAGTGAAGGTGCTTATGAAAAGCAGGTAGATAGATTATTAGCTTCTGAGCATTATGGTGAGAAGATGGCTGCTGATTGGTTAGACTTAGCACGCTTTGCTGATACCAACGGATATTCTACGGATAGAGAAAGAGACATGTCACCTTGGAGAGATTGGGTGATTAATTCCTTTAACAAAAACCAGCCATATAATGAGTTCGTGACTTGGCAGTTAGCGGGGGACTTACTACCAAATGCTACTCAGGAGCAAATTTTAGCTACTGGATTCAATAGGCTCCATCCTCAAAATGCTGAAGGAGGAATTGTAGATGAGGAATTTAGAGTAGAGTATGTGGCTGACCGAGCATCTTTGACTGGTCAGGCATTCATGGGATTGACTTTAGCTTGTGCTAGGTGTCATGATCACAAGTACGATCCTATTTCGCAGAAGGACTTCTATGAGATGTATAGTTTCTTCAATAATGTAAATGAAACAGGACAGATATCTTGGGCAAGTACTGATATTCCTGTTCCTACTATGCTAATGCCAACTGATGAGCAAAAGGATAAAATTGATTACTTGAAAAAGATTACCTCGGAAGGAAAGTCTCAGCTCGAAGAAGTAAAAAAATCTGAAGCAAATAATGTTCAGAAATGGATTGATAATGGATTATATAAGAAGGCTAGTTCTTCACCTAAAGGACTGGTAGCTCACTTCAATTTAAACAATACACTCAAGAATAAGCTTGGCTCTGAGAAAGGCAAAATGGAACGTTTTGGAAGTAAGAAGGAGCTTCCGAACTATGTCAAGGGCAAGTCGGGTCAAGGTTTGAAAATGGACGGAGATACTTGGCTCGACCTGAAGCCAGTAGGGATTTATGGTCGTGCTGATCAATTCACAGTTTCAGCTTGGGTGAATGTACCGTCAGAGTTGGAAGAAGGAGTGATTTTCCATAAGAATAAAGGATATAGACTTTATAGTCAGAAAGGTTATAATGTATATATCAAAGATGGGCAGCTACAGGTGATTCTGGCACATACTTATCCTGAAAATGCTATAATTAAAATATCTAAAGAAGATATTCCTCGAGATCAATGGACACATATAGCGATGACGTATGATGGCTCTAGTAAAGCGAGTGGTGCTAAGTTGTACTTGAATGGCAAGGAGATAGAAATGACTGTGGAGAATGATAACCTCTACAAAGAATTCAAATTCAACCAAATGACAGATCAAATCCATAAAAACCCAGTTGAACCAGGGTTGAAGTTTGGAGGAAGATGGAGAGGTCTTGGATTGAAAAACGGATTGGTCGATGAAATCAAGGTCTTTGATAGAGAGTTGAGTGCTTTAGATGTGATGTCTTTGGGTAATAATGAGTCTTTCAAATCTTTATTGGCAGCTGCACCCACTAGTTTGTCCACGACTCAAAAAGAATTACTTGAAGAACACTACTGGAATAATTTCTCAGCTGCCTACGATCAGGCCAAAAAGTCTTGGGAGAAAGCCGAGGCAGAAAAAGTGGCTTTAGTAGATGAGGTTCAAGAAATCATGGTCATGAAAGAGATGGAAGAGCCGCGTGAGTCATTCATTCTGGAGAGAGGTGCATACGATGCACATGGGGAACAAGTATTTCCAGGTGTGCCAGATTTGATTTTACCATTCGATGAGTCTTATCCTAAAAATAGATTGGGGCTAGCACAGTGGTTAGTGAGCAGAGATCATCCATTGATGGCTCGTGTGACAGTAAATAGGTACTGGCAAAACTATTTTGGGAACGGAATAGTCAAAACTACAGAAGACTTCGGTAATCAAGGAGAGCTACCTACGCACAGAGAATTGTTGGATTGGTTAGCAGCTGAGTTTATTGAAAGTGGCTGGGATGTAAAAGCGCTTCAAAAGAAAATGGTAATGTCTGCTACTTATAGACAATCTTCTTATTGTCCTGAAGAGTTGAGAGCAATCGACGGTGAGAATAGACTTTTGGCTAGAGGGCCGGTAGTTAGGCTGTCTAGTGAAATGATGAGAGATAATGCACTTAAAGCAAGTGGCCTGATGAAAGAAGATATTGGAGGAAAGAGTGTTAAACCATATCAGCCAAAAGGGTTATATGCCTTTGGTCATGGAGCATATCACCAAGATACAACTGATGTTATTTATAAGAGAAGCTTATATGTTTTCTGGAGAAGATCAAATCCTAATCCAACATTAGGGACATTTGATCAACCCGACAGAAGTGAATGTATTGTGAGGCGTCAAAATACTAATACACCACTTCAAGCACTTGTTCTCATGAATGATCCAGCGTATGTAGAAGCCTCAAGAAAGTTGGGAGAATCGATCACCAAAGCAGATCTACCAGCGGAGGGAGTAGCGCAGGCATTCTTAGCATTGACAGGAAGAGAAGTCGAGGAGAAGGAACTAGATGTCTTGATGAAATTGAGAGAGAAAGAAATTGAAAACTTTAAGTCTGAGGAATCTAGATCCAAAGGTTGGATGAGCATGGGGATGTATAAGCCTGACCCGTCGCTTGATCAAAATTTGTTGGCTGCCAATACTGTCGTAGCCAATGTGATAATGAATTCGGATGCAGCAATAATGAAAAGATAAGACTATGTGTCACCACGATAAAATAAGATCAAACAATAAAGATTTTCAAGGCGAGGAGCGTAAACTCGATAGGAGACAGTTTTTAACCAAAACTTCATTGGGACTTGGAGCAGCCGCTTTGGGTTCATTATTAGGTGCTGAAAAGGCTTTAGGAGGAATAGCTGGACTAGGAGATGAAAATGATTTGGCTAGAGTCAGAGCATCTTTGCCGCATTTCATGCCAAAGGCTAAAAGAATTGTATATCTATTTCAAAGCGGAGGACCTTCTCAGTTCGAAACATTTGATTATAAACCGAAGTTGGTAGATATGTTCGGTCAGGACTTACCAGCATCAGTAAGAGGTAATCAACGTCTGACTGCGATGAGTGCACAGCAATCTTCATTCCCCCTAGCAGCATCTAAGTACAAGTTTGACCAATATGGTGAGAGCCGAGCATGGGTAAGTGAACTTATGCCACACACTGCCGAAGTAGTAGATGAGATGTGTTTTATCAAATCTATGTACACAGAGCAAATCAATCATGATCCAGCGATTACCTTCTTCCAAACAGGACATCAGTTACCAGGAAGACCTTCCATAGGTTCTTGGATGAGCTATGGTTTAGGCTCAGACAACAAGAATATGCCATCCTTTGTGGTATTGGTTTCAAAACATGGAGGAGGACAACCATTGTATTCTAGACTTTGGGGAAATGGCTTCTTACCTACGGAGCATCAAGGAGTACAATTCAGATCAGGTAAAGACCCAGTCCTTTTCTTGAATAATCCAGAGGGATATGATGGTCAGGATAGAGAGCAGATGCTTCATTATCTACGTGATTTGAACGAGTTGCAGCACGATGCTTATGGCGATCCTGAAATCAATGCTAGAATAGCGCAGTATGAAATGGCCTATAGAATGCAAACTTCGGTACCAGAAGTAACGGATATGTCTGATGAACCAGACTATATCTATGATATGTATGGTGAAGATGCCAAAGAGCCAGGAACATACGCTGCTAATTGTCTCATGGCAAGAAGACTGCTAGAAAGAGATGTTAAGTTCGTACAACTCTACCAAAGAGGATGGGATCATCACGGCGGACTCCCTTGGGGTATTAAGAACTTGAGTAAGAAAACCGACCAAGCAAATGCTGCGTTGATCAAAGACCTGAAACAACGAGGAATGTTAGAAGATACCTTGATCGTTTGGGGTGGAGAATTTGGCCGTACTGCATACTCTCAAGGAAAACTGACACCCGATAGCTATGGTAGAGATCATCACCCAAGATGCTTTACTATGTGGATGGCTGGAGCTGGAGTTAAGGCAGGATATACTCACGGTGAGACTGATGATTTTAGTTACAATATCGTCAAAGATCCAGTACACGTGCATGACTTCCATGCTACATTGATGCATTTGATGGGAATAGATCATGAGAAATTGACCTATAAACATCAAGGTAGACGATATAGATTGACAGACGTTCATGGTCATGTAGTGAAGGATATTCTTAGCTAATCATGATATAAGAATTGATAGTCATAAATTGATGTCTGTCTAAAAAAAAATCCTTTTGTGAATTAAACCCCTACATGGATAGATATGAAATAAGGCTATCTATTGATTAAGCCAATAGATAGCTAGCTATACCTCACTAGCCATGATGAGCCTCCTACAGGAGAACCTAAAAAGAACGAGAACATATGAAGATGATAACCAATCAGAGAAGAGACTTTATTAAAAAAACAAGCTTGGCTACTGGAGCCTTAATGGCTTCATCACTAAGTGGATTCAATATCCTAAGAGCTAAAGGAGCAGCGAAAAAACCAGATGTGATTTTAGGACATGGAGACTATCAGTACAAACTAGTTAGAGACTGGGCAAAACTTAGTTCTACAAGAACACCAATACTAAACTGTCACGAGATGGTGATGGATTCGAAGGGAAGGTTGATCATGATGGGAGACCATACAGACAACAACATCTTGATCTTTGATAAGTCTGGTAAACTATTGGACTACTGGGGTACGCAGTATCCAGGTGGGCACGGATTGACTTTGTCCAAAGAAGGAGAGGATGATTTCTTGTTTATGACAGACTCTGGATGGCATCTTCACCATAGTGGCAAGATGGTCAAGCAAAATGGCCGTGTAACCAAATCAACCACTGACGGAAAAGTTATATTCGATATCGGTCATCCACAGACTATAGGGGTTTACGAACCGGGAGAAGAGTTTTGCCCATCGGAGGTAGCCATTGGGCCTAATGGAGATATTTATGTAGCAGATGGCTATGGGATGAGTCGAATCATTCAATACAATGCCAATGGAGAATATATCAGACACTGGGGAGGTAAGAATGCCGATCCTAATTACACCCTGAAGTCTGCACATGGTGTAGCAATAGATTATCGTGATCCGAAGAATCCACTAGTAGTGTGTACCTCAAGACAAGAACAGAGTTTCAAATTCTATACCTTGGAAGGTAAATGGGTGAAGACAATCAAACTACCCAATATGTGGGTTTGTCGTCCAGTATTTGATGGTCCCAATCTATATGCAGGTGTTTGTTGGTCAGCCCCAGAAGGAGGAAGAATGAACTGGAGAGAGCATACCGGTTTCGTTACGATTCTCGAAGGAGACAAGGTCGTATCCAATCCAGGAGGAACTGCTCCTGAGTATAAGGGAAAGGAATTACAAAAATCGTATCAGCTAGCAGACAAGCCTATCATGCATGGTCATGATGTATGTATCGATGAGGATAAGAACTTATATATCTGTCAGTGGAATGCCAACAAAACAGCGCCATTGAAACTAGAAAGAGTCTAGTGAATCAATATGTCTCAAAAAGCATACTACAGAGTAGTAGCAAATGGGTTCTCAAAGCTTAGAATGATACTTCACTACTGCTCGATGATAGTAGTAGTGGATGTATTTCAGTTTTGAGACAGTTTTAAGATTAAAAGTGCAATTAGCGCAAAGCGAATAAAATGGAAGAGTCTAACATTATATTATTTTTTGGAAGGTTTCACCCTCTTTTGGTACACCTACCGATAGGTTTTTTGTTACTAGCAGTCATGCTGGAAGTAGCAGAGAGAATGTCATGGGTCAAGGAAGCTAAAAGTGCCACCATATTTACACTATTACTAGGTACACTTAGTGCAGTAGCTGCAACAGTACTAGGCCTAATGCTAGCTACTAGTGGTGACTATAATGGAGAAATGTTAGACGCTCATAAATGGGCAGGTTTTGCAACCACTGGAATAGCCTTAGTAGCATTTCTAATCAAAGCTGAGATTTTAAAACTACAGCAAATGGTTTATTTCGGAGCACTAGGAGTGATGGTAGCAGTCATGAGTGCTACAGGACACCTAGGAGGCAATTTGACTCATGGTACAGATTACTTGACGTACTATATGCCATTCAAACCAAAGGTTGTTGATCCATTAGATAGACCTCCAGTCAAAACACTAGCAGAAGCACAAGTATTTGGGGATATGGTTCACCCGATCATCAAGTCAAAGTGCATGAGTTGTCACAATAATCAGAAGAAGAAAGGACAATTGTCATTCGCTTCCATTGAAGACTATCTAGCAGGAGGCAAGCATGGAGATCTATTTGTGGCAGGAGATATTGACGCTAGTCAGTTGATAGAGAGAATTACTTTGCCAGAAGGTCACGATGATATCATGCCACCAGATGGTAAAACACCTTTGTCAGAAGAAGAGATAGCTGTGTTGAGTTTTTGGGTAGACAAAGCAAACGGAAGCTTTGAGGTTACCTTAGATAGTATAGATCTCGAAGAAGAATTTGTAGCAATAGCTGAAAAGCAACTAGGCCTAGGTCATGGTCATGGTGCGCATTCTAATGTTCAGTTGGCAGAAGTTGACTCGGCAGTACTAGAGAACCTACGAGCCAAAGGTTTTGAAATTCGTGAACTAGTTGCTGGCTCCAATGCCTTGGATGTGACGCTATCATCATCCGTATCCGACTCCAATAAGATTGAGGACTTCTTAGCGTCATTAGAACCGATCAAAGAGAATATTTACTGGTTATCATTGAATAAAACAGGCCTGTCTGGAGAGCAAATCATGGTAGTCAAGCAGTTTTCGCAAGTGAGAGTATTGAAACTTGCTAACAATAAAATCGATGATCAAGCAGTATCTCAGTTGAGTCAGTTAGAATACCTAGAAAGCATCAATCTATACGGTACTGAAGTGACCACAGAGTCAATAAAAACATTGGGAAAACTTCCCACACTGAAGTCAGTGTATGTTTGGGGAAGTAAATTGACAGCAGAAGAATTAGCAGCAGTCAAGAAAGAATACCCAGCAATCAAAATAATAGGAGGGGCTTGATTCCCTCCAAACCGACTAATTGGTTTTGCAATGTTGGATATTCCCTTTCCTATCAATGCAAAACCAAGAGTCACTTTCGACATTGAGGTGATCATCTAAGTCGTAATACTCTCTAGCTTCGAATGTGACTTCGGCCGAGCCGTTTTCAAAATAACCTGCGAAATCATATTGACAAGGAATAATGATTTCGCCTTTCTTATTAACGAACCCCATTTTTCCATTTCGTTTGACTCGAGTAAGCCCTTCATTGAAATAATCAGGCCCCATATCATATAGAACCAAGTCAAATAAAATTTTTCCATCTCTATTGATACCCACCTGTCTACCATAAGTAGAGTCATTTGGGTGTTCCATTACTGTAGCATAGTACTCCAAAGTATCTGTTCCGAAATAAGCATACTGGCCAAAGGGGAGAATAGTATCACCTGCTGAATTGATATAGGCCACATCAATACCGTACTGGAGATATCCTTCTTTGGTCACTGCGAGTAGTTTTTCAATATTAGATAAGTCAACTTCCTTGACATCATAGTATTGATAGTTGGTCGTTTCTTGCTTCACATATTTTTTACAAGAGGTCAGTAGGACTAAAGAAGAGATGAGTATCGTTTGGAGAAGTTTCATTAGAGTTATGTATAGGTTCACATTTTCTAGGTTTGTTTTTACTGAGGTCAGTTTTTTTAAAGTTTACTGCTTATTGGTATAGTCAGAATCAAACCTGTGAAGAATGGATTATATTACTTATTCTATGACGTTTGTTCTTTTTGTAGTGCATCTTCTATGACGTCTAGAAAGCCAAAGAATGCAGGAAGTTGTTTCATAAAGAGCTGAAATTCTGTAGAAAGCCCTTCGTGCTCCCTATTTAGAAAGTAGAAAGTAAGCATGCGTAGATTTCTTCTAAAAGTTCGAATGTCTATGCCATCGATTATTTCTACGAATTCTAGTACCATCTCTTCGGAGATTTTTGATTTACAGGGGACTTCAAATATTTTAGACATACTTATTCTTGTTGGTAATTATAACAACTAAAAAACAAAATAGGGCTGTTTGGCCCTAATTATTCAGCTATGATTTCTTGATCATTGACGCCCATGGATCATGATCAAGAATATATTACCGCTTTCGGTCAGCATTTGAAAAGGTTAAGATTGGAAGCTGGTTTAACACAAGAACAGTTAGCAAGAGATTCAAATATTGATTTTACCCAAGTAGGCAGGTATGAAAGAGGCGTAAGAAGTCCTTCGCTTACCTCGCTCAAGAAGCTGGCGGTTGGTCTTAAATTGCATCCCAAGGCTTTGTTGGACTTTGATTATTTGACAAATTCAATCACCAAATGAAGCTTTCCGAACCAAGTGTACAAGGTATCTTCTTGAATTATATTACTGCTTAACAGGGCGGATAAAAATCAAACCCTATATACATTTCTTTAATAGAAAATTTAGCTTCTCATATTTCTGTTGAGTAGTTAAATGCTATACAGTGAAATAAAACTCAAATATTTAATTAGAAAGAATTAGTTATCCCAAATCCGGGACGAGCCCCTGCAAGTTGCAGGACGTTTTCCCGCGTTCGGGACGAAGCGCTGCACATTGCTGGAAGGTTTCCCGGGTGCGGAACGAATTGCTGATGATTGCTTGAAGGTTTCCCCTATTCGGGACGATTTCATGCAGACTGCAGGACGTTTTCCCGGTCTCGGGACGAGTCGCTGCAGACTGCAGGGAGTTTTCCCGTAGTTGGGATCACGTCTTTTTGAGGCGTTCCGAGCATATGGTCACATAAGAGATGAAATATCTACTAATGCCCCGTTGGGATCTTTGAGTAGCATTCTTCTTTGTCCGTAAAATGTATCCTCAGGCTCTGAAATGATTTCAAAATTTTCAGACTGAGCGATTTTAAAAGTCTCATCCACATTGTCGACTACAAAAGTCAAGTAAAAGCCGTTAGGATTAGTTTGAAATTCAGAGGGGACTAACTCACTCTTTCTGTCAATGATGCCGAGTTCAAGTTGCTTGTCTTTAGATATCAAATGGACAAACCATTCACTGTCAAAGTCAACATTAAAGTCGAAAAGTTTGGTGTAGAATTCTTTGCTCTCTATCAAATTGTCAGAGCAAATGTTAGTCATCATTCGGTTAATTGTCTTCATGCTTTAGTTAGTTTTTGTGCACTAGCGCACCTCATACAGTATAGATTTATTTATTACTCTAAACTATGCCAAGTAATCGAATATCTTCATATCTCATATCAGTATAATCTGCCACAAAACTGAAAATTCGAGCCAACTTTGTCTTTTGTTGAAAGGGAGAATATAAAGTAACAATAGTAGAGTCAGTCATCGGTTTAGAAGTGAAGAAAATAGATCAAAATAGTGTATAAATACATCACAATCCTATATTCCTAACTCCAACTACTAATGCATCTTTGTCTTGCGATTATTAATGCTCAAGAGTATCGAAAACTTAAAAAAATCGGTACTTGAGAGCCATACCTATACTTTGGTTAATTGCCACTAACAGGACCTTCAGGCAATCAATTTTCAGAATAAACTAGCATTCACATTCTTATTAATGGTGTGTACAGACTCTGTCTGTCAACAGGCCTTTTGTTAAGACTAAAAAAGATGATATGAAGAAAGTATTGAAATTAATAGTAGTAGCACTATTAGCAGCTAGTTCGGCTACTGTAGCACAAAAGAAATTTACCGCAGATTGGGAAAGTCTCAAGAACTATGAAATTCCAGAATGGTATAGAGATGCTAAGTTTGGAATATTTATACATTGGGGACCTACTACAGTGCCAGCCTATGGGTCTGCTGAGTGGTATGGATTTCATATGTGGAATGAAGGACAAGTAGATGCACTAGGTAATCCGAGCAAGAAACCTTCAAAAGCCTACGAATACCATGTTGAGCATTTCGGAAAGCCTGAGGACTTCGGCTATACCAAATTCATACCGATGTTCAAAGCAGAAAATTTTAATGCTAAAGAATGGATAGATCTGTTTCAAGAAGCAGGCGCTAAGTATGTGGTACCAGTAGGGGAGCATTGTGATGGATTTGCTATGTATGACTCTAAGATCACCCGTTGGAATTCCGTAGACATGGGACCTAAAAAAGACATCGTCGGAGAGTTATTTAAAGAAGCTCGATCACGAGGGATGAAAGTAGGAGTCTCTTCGCACTTCGCCTATGGATGGCACTGGTGGACTTATAAGGATAAGTTTGAAACCACGGATCCAAAGCTAAGGGACTTTTACTGGGATAAGCATGAAAGATGGGAACCTGCGACTCAGGCATATATCAAGCACTTTTACAATAGAACTTCCGATATGATGACAAGATATAAGCCAGATCTATTGTGGTTTGATTTAGGATTTAGTGAGCCAGCCTATGAAGAAGTACGTCAGAAAATCTTTGCCCAATACTACAATCAAGGAATTAAGAATAATCAAGAGGTAGTACTTAACTATAAGAATATAAGATACCTAGGAGCTCCTGATGGTACAGCAGTATTGGATATTGAGAGTGGCAAGCTAGATAGAATCAGAGAAGAAGCTTGGCAAACGGACATGTCCTTAGGAGGCTATAGATGGGGATATACCAATAATTACAAAATGAGAAAACCTAGTGGGTATATCAATGATTTAATAGATATCGTGAGTAAAAATGGTTGTTTACTACTTAACGTAGCTCCTAATAAAAACGGAGTGATTCCAGAGCCTCAACAGGCGATCTTAAAAGAGATCGGAGCTTGGTTGAAAATCAACGGTGAAGCAATTTATTCCTCCAGACCATTTGAAGTATTTGGTCAAGGGCCTACTAATGCATCTATGAAACTTCACGGCAATTCTCATGAAAAGGGCTTTACCTCTCAAGACTTCCGATATACTAAAAATGGACAAAGCATCTATGCTTTTTGGCTGAAGCCTGATGATAGGGAAGTGATTGTGCTAAGAGCGTTAGGTTCTGAAAATAGAATACTGAACGACGATATACTAGACGTGACTTTGCTAGGTAGTGATGCAGAGGTCAAATGGATTCAGCAAAAAGATGAACTTGTGATCGAGTTGCCTGATCATGAGTTGAAAAATGCTCTTTGCTTCAAGGTAATGCTAAAAGATAAGCCTAGTGATATTCTAGGGAATAAAAAGTCTAGGAAGGATTTTTAATAGAGTGCCTCAGTCTATTGCATGATCATAAGAAACTGAGTTAAGTATTATTAGTTAGTAATGAAGGAGCCCGTCTGCTGAAGAAGGGTTTCTTCATTTGATCAAAAGCACTTAGCAAAGTTGGGATTCATTACGAAGAAAGTAAGTCTTTTGTACCGAATCTGTCAAGTAGGAAATAATACATAATTAGTGATAATCGTAATTGGTAGGTTTTAAAACATCAATATGGTATATAAACTGTACGTAATGATGCAGTACTTCCCTGTTGAAAGACAAGACCTTTGTATAAGCATTTAATAGCAGGACAATGCTTTTGTGAGGTTAGTTATCTAGCACTTTATACCATTGATTCCTGTCACATAAGAAAAACACACAGATGAAAAGACTAGTTATTTTATCAGTTTTGGCTGGATTGATAAGTTGTTCTACACCCAAGGAAGAAGAAACTACTGAAGTCAAATCGTATACCGAAGATTGGGAAAGCTTGAAAGAATATGAAATTCCACAATGGATGAAGGATTCTAAGTTCGGTATATTCATACATTGGGGGCCTAACTCTGCTGCTGAACTCTACACGGACTGGTATCCTAGATGGATGTATTTAGACTCAGGAAATGTAAATCCTCAGACAGGTAAAATCACTACCAGTAAACCTCATCCTGCTGTAGCATATCATCGAGAAAAATTCGGAGACCAAAAAGATTTTGGTTACAAAGATCTGATTCCATTGTGGACCATGGAAAACTTCAATCCAGTCGAATGGGTGGACGTATTCAAAAAATCAGGTGCACAATACGTAGTCCCAGTCGCAGAGCATCATGATGGTTTTGCTTTATATGAGTCTAGTGTCACCAGATGGAATGCTGTAGATATGGGGCCTAAGCGCGATGTGCTCAAAGACTTAACTGATGAAATTAAAAGACAGGGTTTGATCTGTGGTGTGAGTTCACACTTGGCATTTAATTATAATTTTTACAATCAAAAAGCACACTTCGATACAGGAGATCCACAGTATGCTGACTTGTATGCTCCACCTCATCAAATGGGGGATTCTGTAACCTCTGAGTGGTTGGCAGAGGTATGGTGGCCACGTACCAAGGAAATAATAGATAAGTATGACCCAGATATCCTTTGGTTTGATTTCTATCTTGATAGACCTGAATTCGTCCCTTATCACAAGAAGTTAGCCGCTTACTATTATAACTCAGGTTTGAAAAGAAATACCGACGTCGTCTTACAGACTAAGAATTTTAGATTCGAATCTTACAAAAAGGGCACACATATGCTTGACCTTGAGAGAAGCAAGATGGATTCTATTAGAAGCGAATATTGGCAAACAGATACATCAATAGGTAAGAATTCATGGTACTACACGACCAACTGGAAGCCAAAAGAAGCTGGTGAGTTGATAGCCGATCTAGTAGATATCGTCAGCAAGAATGGATGTTTGCTTTTGAATATTGGACCAAGAAAGGACGGAATCATTCCCGATGATCAAAAGAAAACGCTACTGGATATGGGCAAATGGCTTAAAATCAATGGTGAAGCAATCTATGGTTCTAAATACTGGGAAGTATTTGGTGAAGGCCCTACTAGATCAGCAACAGGGCACCTATCAGAGAGCAAGAACAAGAAGTTTACTGAAGAGGATATACGCTTTACTACCAATGACGGTTATTTGTATGCTATAGCACTAGAGCCAGCTGATGATGAGGTCAATATCAAATATCTGAATTCAGGTAAAATGAAAGTAGACAAGATATCACTCTTAGGCTATGAAGGAGATATCGAGTTTGATCAAAATGAAGAACAGATGACTATTAAACTCCCTCAAAATACAGGTTTAGAGCATTCGTTGGTCTTTAAAATCAAGATTTAGTATTGAAAATGAAGGTAACAGGAATAACAAATAATGCAATTCAAATTAGAATAGCTTTAGTGCTACTAGTTTTTGTTATAAGTTCTTGTTTACCAAGTATTGAAAAAAATACCACTCCAAATGTTATATTAATTGTCACAGATGATCAAGGGTATGGTGACTTAAGCTGTCATGGTAATCCATATATCAACACTCCTAATATTGATAGATTGTATGAAGAATCGGTGAGGTTTACTGATTTTCATGTTGATCCGACTTGCGCTCCCACAAGAGCTGCGCTGATGACAGGAAAGTATTCTCATCATGTAGGCGTTTGGCATACAGTCTGCGGAGGCAATTACCTAAGAGCCAGTGAAAGAACAATGGCAGATATCTTTAAGTCTGCGGGCTATAGAACGGCACTTTTTGGTAAATGGCATCTAGGAGCGAATCACCCTTACCGCCCTATGGATAGGGGATTTGATGAATGGATAGGTAATGGAGACGGCGGTACGGGCACCACAGATGATTGGTTTGACAATGACAGGGTGAATGATACCTATTGGCACAATGGAGTTCGAGAAAAAATAGATGGTTATGCACCAGATGTTTTTTATGGTAAAGCGATTGATTTTATCAAGTCTAGTGAAAGTGATAAACCCTTTTTTGTCTATTTGCCTTCCTATTTGCCGCATAGCCCTCACACTCTTCCTGATTCTACATTAGCAGATGAGTATAGTTCAATATCCAAGTATTCTGCTTTTTTCTTTGCTGGAATAGAGCGAATAGATCAAAACATAGGAAAACTTAGAGAAGCTCTAGATGAATCTGGAATTGCCGATAATACTATTATCATTTTTATGTCTGATAATGGAGGTACTGCAGGTGTAAAGCTTTATAATGCTGGAATGCGAGGAGCCAAAGGAAGTCCATACGATGGTGGGCATAGGGTTCCATTTTTCTTTCATTGGAAAGGCGGAAAAGTTGCCCATGGAATGGATGTAAAGGACTTGACGGCTCATATTGATGTCTTACCAACATTGGCCGAAATCTGTGATTTAAAACTGGATTATAATATAGACGGAAGAAGTTTTAGGGAACAATTACTCAACCCTTCAAAAGAACTGTCAGTCAGAACTCTTTTTGTTGAAAGACAGAGAACTTTCATTGCTAAGGCTTGGAATTTTACGGTAGGTATGACTAATAGGTGGAGGTTAGTAAATAATAATGAACTATATGATATATCTGTAGATCCTGGGCAAAAAACTAACGTAATCGATCAATTCCCCGATGTAGTCAACCTCATTCGAAAAGATCATGAAAAGTATTGGCAGGTAGTAACTAAGGATGATCGTGTACCTGCTGCTAGTTCCCTTGGACATCCAAATGATCCTGAGATTTTTCTTACCAGTTCGGATTGGTATTTACCCAAGGTTCCTTGGAATCATGCACAGGTAGCTAGTGGAAGCCCATTAGCAGGAGAATGGAATATTAAAGTGTTGCAAAAAGGAAATTATCAAGTAGAACTTAGACGTTGGCCTCGCGAGGCAAATGCTACAATTCAGGGAATACCTACTTTCTCAAAAGAGGTAGATGCTTATGATCTTAATGGAGGAGTTGAAAGACTAATTTACGGGTCGAAAATGAAGGCTTTACCTGTATTTTCTGCTAAGTTGAAAATTGGTGAAATTGTAAAAACAAGCTTGGTCAAGCCAGAAGATGAGTCTGTTAAGTTTAATTTCCTTTTAGAGGAAGGCGATCAAAAAGTAAAAGCTACCTTTTTGGATGAGGCTGGTCAGGTAATCTCTGGTGGCTATTATGTTTATTTGCGACCATTGATGACGAATATCAAATCGAATAATTGAATAAGACTATGACGAATAAAGTACTAACCCTAGTGTTGTTGTTTTTGATACAACTAGGGGCAATTGCACAGAAGCAGCCTAATATCATTTTCATAATGTCTGATGACCATGCAGCCGATGCGATCGGAGCCTATGGATCTAGATTTTCAAAGTTTGATATTACACCGAACCTTGACAACCTGGCTGCTGAAGGAATTCGTTTTGAAAATGCTTATTGCAACAATTCGATCTGTACACCATCCCGTGCATCTATCATCTCAGGTCAATATCCTCAGACCAACGGTGTCTTGGATCTAGATCATAAGTTGGATACTGACAAACAATACCTTCCAATTGAGTTGAAAAAGTTAGGCTATAGTACTGCTGTAGTAGGTAAATGGCACTTGAAAAATGAGCCAGTTAACTTCGATTACTATAAAGTATTGCCAAGTCAAGGAAAGTATTTCAATCCAGTTTTCTTAGAAAAAGGAAAAGGGGAGTGGAAGAAAAACAAGGTGAAGACTGAAGGACATTCTACAGATGTGATCACAGATATTTCTATTGATTACTTGAAGAATGTAGATAAATCTAAGCCCTTCTTTTTGATGCACCATTATAAGGCACCTCATGATATGTTCGAAAATGCACCGAGGTACGATGAGTTCTTAGCTGATGCAGAGATTCCAGAGCCATCAAGCCTGTACTATCAGCCCAACTGGGGATCAGAAGGAACAAGAGGAAAAAACGATTCGCTGCTTAATTACATAGGGACATCGATTTCTGATAGACATATGTATCGAAACTATAACAAGTTCTGGTTTGATGATACTTTGAAAGGCCGTGAAAACTCGGCTCACATTGCCTATCAACTGTACTTGAAAAGATACCTTAGATGTGTAAAAGGCGTGGATGATAATTTGGGTCGCCTATTTGATTTCTTGAAGAAAGAAGGGCTTTGGGACAACACTGTTATTATCTACACAGGAGATCAGGGAATGATGCTAGGAGAGCATGATCTACAAGACAAAAGATGGATGTACGAAGAGTCAATGCAGATGCCTTTTATCGTGCATTATCCGGAAGGCATTGAGTCAGGACAGGTTACAGACCTATTGATCAATAACACAGATTTTGCACCGACTATGATCGAGCTCGCAGGTGGTAAAGCTCCAAAATACATGCAAGGAAAGAGCTTTATTAAAACCCTAGAAGGAAAGAAAGAAAAGAACTGGAGGACAGCTACCTACTACAGGTATTGGATGCACATCATTCATCACTATGTTCCTGCTCACTTCGGAGTCCGTACTAAGGATTACAAATTGATCTTCTACTATGCGAAGCATTACTTGCCAGAATCCGAGTTTAAAGGCCACTACTGGGCTAAGACTTATTATGGAATCCAAAATGAAACACCTCATACATGGGAGTTTTATGATATGAAGAACGATCCAGAGGAACTTCATAATAGATACAATGACCCAGCGTATCAGGATATCATTGCAGATCTTAAAAAACAACTCAAAGAGCAAAGAGAAGAACTCAATGAGACTGATGAAAACTATCCAGAGATCCAAGCGATAGTAAAAAAGCACTGGGATGATTAATCAGTAAAGAGAATAGAAAATATACTATTCAAGGTCTTTGATCATTGGTAACGCTTGTTGTCAAAGGTCGAAGACCTTGACTATTTGATGAGAAAGACTATTCAACTATCTCTAGCTCGACTAATTCACAACTAACATCCAGTCTGTTTAGCCCTTCAACTTTGAATAGTGCATTGAAATAGGAGTCTTTAGAAGGTAGTTTCTTATAAAACTCTTTCAGCTGCTCAAGGTCAGTGAACATATCCACTGTAGCCATGACTCCAATATCATGATTTGAAGTAAAGAAGAGTGCTTTATGTCCATCTTCTAGAGGCATATACGAAACGATAGAATATTCCATTCGAATATTATCACCATGTTTAGGTCTATAAATAGTTTTTCTATCGTCTTTCGTGAAAGTGATCATTTCATTTTTACACTCAAAGGCTTTGCTATTTTTGAGAAAGATCTCTTTCGATAAGCTCATTGTTTTTTGTTGGCCGATATAGACAATATTGCCTCGTTTGACAGCATCGTATTTCAGTTCACTTTCAGGTTGAGGAGTGATATCAGCATTATACCGAGAGAAAAGACTCGTTAACTTGATGAGTGAAAAAGGTATACCTTTTGTAAATAGGGTATAGTCAGCAAGAGAAAAAGAATCCTCTCGATGTTTTAGATTGTATTCGATGTATTCATCTGCGCTATTGACCTCTATACGAGTGAATAAACTTCCTCTAGCAGTACCTGGTTTTGACATGATTACTTGATCGGCTAGCACGAAGGTATTAGTGATATCCTCATTCAAAAATGGCTCCCAACAGTACATTTCTTGAGAGATTATGCTATCATAAAAAGTACTAACAAGCGTAACCACTAAGACTAAGGATAATAGAATCGTAAGCTTTTGATATCGTCGAGAGGAATTAACAGTATCAGTTGTTACAGCTAAATCATTAGTCTCTTCAGAATAGGTCTTCTTATCCTCAAACTGTAAGTCATAGGTCCCTTTCTTCAAAGAAAAAATAATAGGGTCATTGGCTCCCTCTTCGCTGTAGTACTTACTTAATTTTTTACGAAGGTTGAACATGTATACCCTGACCTTACCATCGTCCTTGATAGGATTATAGGTCTTCTCGAACATAGACATGCCAATAGTTTGTTCCTTGACATGAGTTCCTTCAAGTGCCTGATCAGTCAGAAAAGTCAATAGCTGAGTATACCGAGGAGACTTCGCAAAAATGGGGTCCTCGCAGACTTTCTTGAGTAGCTCTCTTATTTCGCTGGCATTGATGTCATGATTCATACAGCCGTAAAACTGCACAAACCTTTGTTAAGTACATAATGAAGAAAGGGGGAGAGTTTATACATCTTTTGTGGGTGATAAAACCATAGTCTGCATACCCATCAAGTAAAGTATAACTTATTCTTTTCTAACTATCATTAAATCAATCGTTTGAGATTAGATGTTTTCAGTTAACAGTAACCGTTAATTTTCGGTTTTACTGTCTTTTTAGGTACTTCTAGGCTTAAGACACTCTTATGTTTGTGTAGATAGAACGAGGCGTGGTTTAGAACAAATCTTGTCACGTCATTTAGCATTTTAGGGATTTGTAAACATGCAAATCCCTAATTAGATCCAGAAACGATAAGACATGAAAAAAGTAATCTCCATTTTCCTTTTTGGTGCTATTGCCTTCAATACGTTTGCCATTGAGTACCATGTCTCACCGACCGCCCATAAAAATGGTAACGGCACTCTCTCATCACCTTTCAATACCATCCAGGTAGCTAAGCAAAAAGTAGCTAGGGTAAATAAAAATATGAGCGAGGATATCATTGTTTACCTGCATGGTGGTACCTATAACTTGGAAGCTCCATTAGTCTTCAAAGAAAAAGACTCAGGTACGAATGGACATACTATTATCTATAAGGCTTATCAAAATGAAACTCCATTGATCAGTGGAGGAATCAAAGTACAAAACTGGGAACATGTCAGTGGAAATATCTACAAGGCCCAACTTAACCGTGATGCTAAACTGCGAACGTTATTCGTCAACGGCAAGCGAAAGCGCATGGCTGGAACAGAAGTACCTGTCAAAGGAATAGGGAAATGGGGTGAGTATGAAGTCAAAGGAACTGAAAGCTGGGCTTATGATTCGGGTACTGCAATTGATGGCATTATGTTCAGAACAGCGGATGTACGCTCTTATAGGAATCCGGAGGATGTTGAATTAGTTCAAAACAATGTCTGGACAGAAAAGATACTATGTATTCGCGAAGCTCAGCAAGTTGGTGATACGACTATATTAAAACTACAACAACCCTATGGAGCAATAGCTACAAGCATGGCTTGGGCTGGAAAGATCAAATACCACAAAGAGTTTGTTATACGAAATGCCTATGAGCTGCTTGATAGACCGGGAGAATTTTATTTTGACAAGCAAAAGAAGGAACTCTACTACTATAGTGACGGAGAGGATATGACGACAGTAGAGGTTATGGCACCTGCTGCTGATGGATTAATTGTGATTGAAGGTACCTCTACTACTTCAAGAGTTGAAAATTTACAGTTTGAGGGCATTTCATTCTCATATGATCACTGGCAGTTAATGGATATTGAAGGTTCACATGCATTTGCAGGAGTTCAAAGTACAGGTATGGCTATTCAGTACGTATCGGATGGTAACTGGCACCCTACCGAGTATAACTGTGTAGGAGTTCCTCGAGGAACCATACAGGTAGCCAATGCAGAAAATATTTCATTAGTGAGCAATAGGTTCGAAAGGCTTAGCTCTGGAATGGCTATCAATATGGTCAATGATGTGAAAAACAGTGTAGTCACAGGAAACTTCTTTCATGACTTATTGGGTAACTCGATCAATATAGGTCACCCTCAGCACTACAAAATAGGAGATGGTCAAGGTGTATATTCTCCTGAAGTAGAAGGGCTGTGTGAAAACATCGGTGTTACCAACAATTATATCAGAAATGTAAGTTTAGATTTTAGGCAGCTCGAAGGTATCACGGCATTCTTCGTAGCAGATGTCAAGATAGATCACAACGATATTGCAGGTATGCCTTACGGCGCGATTACCATAGGATGGTGGTGGGGCAATTCTGGATTGCCACCGTCCAAAGTAGCCAAGAACAATTCCATGAGTTTTAACAAAGCTGGGAAGACACATTTGGCTTTAAAAGACGGTGGGATCATCTATGCATTGGGTGAGCAACCTAATAGTGTGATGGAAGGAAATTATCTCTACAAAGGTCGTCGATGCATATATCCAGATGACGGTTCAGCCTATTGGACTATCAAGCGAAATGTAGTTGACAATCGTATTCCGAAAATAAAAAGTATTTTTTGGCTACATATATGGCGAGACAACTGTCATGATAATGTCGTCCAAGATAACTACGTCAAGAGCAACAATATCAAGGATAATGGCAAGAATACTATCATAGAAAATACGCATCATTTCATGACTTCCGACTTTTCGATAGAGGCCAAGAACATCATGAAGGCTGCCGGTATTCAAGATGAGTATAAGAATATAGTACCTCAAAAAGAGCCAATCAAGATTAGTTTATACCCAGAGGACTTTAAGGATACAGATCACTGATTCAGTATTGGTATTAAATATGAAAAAGCTTCTTACTCTATTCATACTAGCTTCCAGCTTCACAGTCTCTGCTAAACAGCCTCCCAACATTATCTTTATCATGTCAGATGATCATGCAGCTCACGCTATAGGAGCATATGGAGGGCGGTTTGAGAGTTTAAATCCTACCCCAAACCTTGATCAGCTTGCTAAGGAAGGTATTCGTTTTGAAAATGCCTTTTGTACCAATTCGATTTGTACCCCGAGTCGAGCTACCATCATTTCTGGTCAATATTCTCAAACCAATGGAGTATTGGATCTTGATCACAAACTAAATCCAGATAAACAATACTTGCCGATAGAACTAAAAAAGCAAGGTTATAGTACCGCGATATTTGGAAAGTGGCATCTGAAAAATGAGCCTGTCAACTTTGACTATTATAAAGTGTTACCAAGTCAAGGAAGGTACTTTGATCCCGTGTTCTTAGAAAAAGACAAAGGGGAATGGAAAAAGAATAAAGTTACGAGCAAAGGGCATTCAAGTGATGTGATCACAGATGCAGTGATAGATCACATCAAAAATAGAGATAAGTCAAAGCCATTCTTTGTGATGCATCACTTCAAAGCTCCACATGGCTTCTTCAAGTATGCTCCACGCTATGAAGAGTATTTAGCTAATACAGAAATACCAGAGCCAGCAAGTATGTATTTTCAACCTAATTGGGGATCTGAAGGTTCAAGAGGTAAAGACGATTCTTTACGCAATTACCTAGGCTCCTCTGTTTCCAATAGGAATCAATACATAAACTATCACAGCGAGTACTTTGAACCAACCTCTAATAATCAAGAATCCGCGCATCAGGCCTATCAGCATTATTTGAAAGGTTATCTACGTCTTGTCAAAGGGATCGATGATAACGTTGGACGATTGATGGACTTTCTCAAAGAAGAAGGTCTCTATGAAAACACCATTATTGTTTACACCAGCGATCAAGGTATGATGCTCGGTGAGCATGATTTCCAAGACAAACGATGGATGTATGAAGAGTCCATGCGGATGCCTTTTATCATGCATTATCCAGAACTGATCAAGCCAAGGCAGATTACAGACTTATTGATCAATAACACCGATTTTGCTCCCACACTGATCGAGCTAGCGGGAGGAAAAGCACCTGAGTATATGCAGGGTAATAGCTTTGTCAAAACACTCAAAGGCAAAGAAGAGAAAGGTTGGCGAGAGGCTACCTATTATCGCTATTGGATGCATATAATTCACCACTACGTGCCAGCTCACTTCGGTGTCAGGACTAAAGATTACAAGCTGATGTTTTTCTACGGAAAACATTATCTACCTGAGTCTGAACATAAGAAACACTACTGGGCTAAAAACTATCATGGAGAGGAGTTGGAGACGCCACATACGTGGGAATTCTATGACCTAAAGAATGATCCTCAGGAACTAAACAATAAATATGAAGACTCTGCCTACAAAGAAATTATTGCAGCTCTAAAAGAGGAACTGAAAAATCAAAGACAAGAGCTCAACGAAACAGATAGCAATTATCCAGACATCAAGGCTATTATAGATAGACATTGGAATGACTGAGCTTTAATTATCAGAATAACTGGAGAGAAAAAGAACTTAAAAACATTAATGATTTATGAAAAAGCTAGTAACCACTTTGTTACTTATGCTATTCACCAGCATAGCCATCATTGCGCAGCCAAAGGGCTACGAGAACCTACCACGTACAAGAGAAAATATCAATCTGAATTGGAAATGGATGAAGGATAAAGCTGAGACTCCTTCCAATTTGGATATCAATTCATCTGCTTGGGAGCAGGTTTCTATTCCTCACAATCCAGACCCAGTGACATTGAATATGGATGAGGTTCGAGATACATGGCCGCAGAAAGAGAGTATGCGAGATATCAACTGGTATCGCAAGGAAATGAAGATCAATAGAACCAATGATCAGCTGGTCTTTTTGGAGTTTGAAGGCGTACATTCAGTGACTGAGGTTTGGATTAATGGCCAGTACGCTGGTAAGAATGACCTAGGAGGTTACACCCCCTTTCATATAGATATCACTAACCTAGTGAAGTCAGGCGAACTCAATGATATCATGGTAAAGGCTGATAACCGATTTGACAAGTTAGTACCGCCAGACCCACACAAGACAGATTATATCAAGTGGGGAGGAATCTATCGAGATGTCTACTTAGTTACTACTAACAAACTTAGGGTGAACTTCAACTGGGAAGACAACGAGGCAGGTGTACGAATTACCACTCCAACCGTAAAAAGGCGTTATGGAATTGTAGCGATCACGACCACAGTGGCCAATAGCCATGATTCAAATCAAAATACAGAAGTCGTTACTAAAATTGTCAATGCGGCTGGTTTAGTGCTGAAGACTGTTAGAAATTCAAAAACAGTTCTAGCAGGAGCTAGTTATAGTTTCAAACAATCTGCTGTTTTAGAAGACAATGATTTTTTTACATGGTCGCCAGATAAACCATATCTGTACCGCGCGGTTTCCTATATCTACTCTCAAGGAAAGCTGGTTGATTTTGTAGAAAATAAATTCGGATTTAGAAAACTAGAATTAGTAGATGGGCAAGGACTTTTACTCAATGGAGAGCCTTTTTTCATGATCGGAGCCAATCGACATCAGAGCTTTGCTCACATAGGAGATGCAGTACCCAATTCTATGCACTATGAGGAAGCACTGAGATTCAAAGAAGCTGGTTTTAATACAATCAGGCTTTCACACTACCCACAAGATGATGCTTTCATCGAGGCTTGTGATGAGTTGGGCATATTACTTTATGAAGAACCCGCTACATGGATTCTTTGGGAACAAGGAGAGTGGATGGATAAGCTAGAAGAGTCAGCGAGGGTAATGGTGAGAAACCATCGAAACCACCCGTCCATTGCTATTTGGGGAGCAGGGATTAATCACCGTGGAAATGTGCCCAGATTGGCTAAAGCTGCAAAAGAAGAAGATCCTACAAGGTTGACTGCTAGTGCATCAAGCCCTTGGAACGGAATGAGACACGCAGGTCCGACAGATATCTATGCGACGATGGATTATAGAAGATCTGATTGGGCAGAAGAAGGTTTTACCCTAGTGATGGAACATGGCTGCAACCCAAGTGGCGCAGCGAATCAATTTCATATCTCGAGGTATAAAAAGCGCAAAAACAATATAGGTACTCTCACATGGGTAGCTGCTGATTATTACCAATTCAGAAAGGATACGACCGCCGAAAAACATACCAATTATGCTGTGTTGGACATGTATCGAAACAAACGCCCCGTCTATCATTGGTACAGATCAGAGATGAATGAGAAGGAAATGGTACACATAGGGGATGAGAGAGTGTCCTCCAATGGTATAGTCCATGTATATAGCAATGCTGATAGAGTAGAACTTTATGCTAACAATAAACTCATCGGGTCACAATTGCCTGACAATGTTCACGAAAAGTCTAACAATGACCACCCATCATTTTCATTTTATTTCGACTGGAAAGATGAAGATTTAAAGGCCATTGCATACATAAATGGTAATCAGGTGGCTATGCATGAACGTAAAATGCCAGCTACTCCATATGCACTTAAATTGAAAGTAGATTATCCAGAGTTAAAGCTTTTAGCTGGCGGTTCGGATGTCAAAATGGTCAGAGCTTATGTGGTCGATAGGAATAATGAGATAGTGACCAATGCTAACAAGAGCGTTCACTTTGAAGTGACTGGACAAGGAGAGTTGGTTGATGAAGAGAAAGACTATATGAATCAGATGAAAACTTACGACGGTATTGCTACTGTTTTCATCAGGGGAACTGAAGTAGCAGGGCAAGTCAAAATCAAGGCTACTTCATCTAGGCTCAAATCTTCTTCTCTAGTCTTAAACACAGTGGAGGAAAAGTCCAATGATATTTTAGCCAATGCACAGGATATCTATGACTTCCCGATCTGGCAAGTAGATATAGGTCATAAAGAACAGTTGCCACAATTTGACTGGACGGCTTGGAACGTGTCTGATACCAGTGATTTGAAGTTCACTGATAGATCAGGAGTTCTATTTTCAGTTTCTTCGGCTGGGGAGATTCAATGGACAAAAGGTCAACCTACTATGTTAGGCGATTTGCCATTTGTAGGTGCTGACGGAGTTTTTGTGAAGGGTAGCTCAATATCTCTTTCCATCAAGGGATTGAAAGCAGGGAAGTACAAGATAATCACCTATCATAATGCCATTTCTCACAAGGGACAATTCCCATATAATATTAACAACGATATACAGCATGCTGAGCGTTGGAAAACTCCCGATCAGCACATGGTTGGCTATTTCAAACATAACGATTCAGGCGAAAGGGCACCGATACATTATACTCAGTTTTTTGATGTGATCGATCGAGAAGAAGTGAATTTGGATTTTCTAGTAGATATAAAAGACAGCTTTACTTGGCTCAATGGATTTGAGCTGAGGAAGGTGAAGTAGCTTTAAATAAGTGCAGGATATAAATCATTACAAACAATCAAACTAGTGGATTATGATTATTAAAAACTATAACAAAGTACTATGGCTGCTGCTGTTACTCGTCAGTGTAGGAATAGCGAACGCAGCTGAGCATGTTATTAAGACAGGATACTTTACTCGTGTCTATGTGCAAGAGCATGAAACAGACATGCCTCGAAAGGTTTATCTATTGATAGAAGGAGATGGGACCATTTCAGCGATGGGTTTTTGGGGAAATAACAAAAGCTCAGGACAGTACACAAAGGCCAATTTCGATCCTAGAGACTATTATGGTAAGACCATTACGATAGACGTAGAGGCCACTGGCAATAATAGTAATAATGAGTTTATCTACTATGAAGGAGGAAAACTCATCAAGTCGCCAATTCTAAGTGTTTTAAAAATCAATAGCTTCATAGAAGCAAGTACGGCTATTACTGCCCCCTCTGAATACAAATACCCAAGGGCAGATACTATTCTCATGCCACATGATATTTTGATACCTGAAGAAAACTATGATGATAAGGAGGTGACAAAAGTGGTTAAGCTTGCTGACTATGTACAAGGAGCAGGGACAGTAGAGTCGCCTTATATATCTACTGATGGGTTTGCTGGACTAAAAGAAGCTATTGCAGACTTACCTGATGGTGGAACTATTGAGGTTGCTTCAGGCGAGTACAAAGTGACAAGTAAAAACCTTGCCATTTCTAGGTTTGTTTCCATCAAAGGTGTTGGAGAATCTCAACCAAATTTTATCCTCACTCAGGATAATATGTGGAAGCTCAAAGGGAGCAATACTATAGATAACATTTCTATGGACATGAGGCAAAACGATAGACGTTATACCCATGAGGTAATAGGGATCGATAATAATGCCAGAGATGTGAAGATTGTGAATTCTACAATTATCAGCAACTATGCCGTAGATCCTAATACTTATGAAGAGTCAGGTAGTGTAGTTGTATTTCGACTCTACAGTCATTTGAAGAATATCTCATTCGAGAAAAATAAATTCATCAACTCTTTGAGAGCGATATCTACCAAAGGTCAGAAAAACCACCACGGTATTTATTTCAAGGAAAATCTTTTTGAAGGTCAATGTCACATGTGTATTACTTTGGATCAGGTATCCAACATTACTGATGTAGTGATAAAGGACAATACCTTTAGCGAGTTTAGTCACTTTGGAGTAGCCTTGGCAAGAATTAATGATGCTAAAATCATTAATAATACTTTCTACAGTAGAAATTTAGAGTCATTCAATACCTACAATCAAGCTATTCATATTGAAGAGCATTGTCAAAATCTGCTGATAGAAAACAATGAGATTGACGTTACACTTAGGAATTCAGGTACTAAAACGCCAAATAGCCCTATAAGAAGCTATGGCATGATTTTGTCTGATACTAGACTAATGACCATCAAGAATAATGACATCAAACATTCTGATATTGTTTTTTCAACTGTGGTCACAGATGAGACGGCCGGTTTCACTGTGTTTTCAAACAATAGACTAGAAGATGGAGGGATTCAGATCAAGGATTCTCAAGAAGAAGTAATGGTGATGGAAAACGAGATAGTGAACCCGCCTGAATATGGTGTGTATTTTTCTAGTACCAAACGAAGCTCACCTCCATTTGGAGGACATCATGTGACTTCCAACAAGTTTACTAAGATGGATCGTAAATACCCTTTTAAGATGGTGGGGGAAATAAATAATGTAAGTATCACTGATAATGAATTCATAGGATGTGATCAAAAAGCTAGTACAATTCAACTCTTTGAAAACTCGACTAACTTGGAAATCGCGGACAATACTTTTTATGGAGTAGGAGCCTCTGGTTCTTTTGAACTAAAAGGAAGTTTACCGACAGGAAACACTATTGCAAAATATCAGTCATCAAATAAATTTTTAGCTGATTGCATTGGGGAAGGTGGTGAAGATGATAACCCTACTTCAATTAAAACTGATTTAGGACAAGTCGTGTATCCAAATCCCGTCCAAGTAGGAGAGACCATTGTTTTTGCAAAAGAAGGGAGTGTGTCAGAGTTTGTGCTGTACGATTCTTTTGGTTCAAAAATCACAACTGGTACAGGAAGTCAAGTTGATACTTTGGGGTTAAGTGCTGGAGTATATTTGTTAAGCTTTCTGGAGCAGGACGAGAGAAAAGTTGTCAAGATATTAGTTGAATAAGAGACTATGGCTAGTCGTAGTCCTCATATTAATTGAATTGAAAGAAATGAATAAAATGAAAATATTTCCTTTAGTAGCTGTTATTGCGATTCTAGTGCTTGGATGTAAGACAGATCGTGAAGATAGCAATAAGCTAGATAGCCGATACCCAATTCTTTTTAACATGGTTCACCATAATCCAGGTGAACCTAGGTTCAACACTAAATATACTGAACCATCATACATCAAAGAACTAGGTTACAATGGACAAGTTCCGAAATTTGAAATCCAGTGTGCAGTTACCTACGATGACTATGAAGAAGCTTTGGTTCCTTATGGCTCCTCTGAGAGACATTGGATCGATAGAAAAGCAGCTGACATCAGAATCATGCTTGAAAATGCCAAACGTGCAGATATGCCTATGTACCCATTTACGGATGTGTTGGTACTACCAAAATCTGTGATGGAGAAGTATGGTGAAGAGATGAAAAAGGATGGATATATATCCATTCAAAAAGAGAGAACCAAAGAGCTTTTAAAAGCTCAGATAGCTGAAATATTCAAAAAGTATCCAGAACTCGGAGGGTTGACTATCAGATTTGGTGAGACTTATTTACACGATACACCTTTTCATGTAGGAGATAGGCCTGTTAGATCTCCTAAAGACCATATTGAGATTCTCAACTTGCTAAGAGAAGAAGTGTGTGTCAAAAGAGATAAAAAACTGTTCTATAGAACGTGGGACTGGGGCAAAATCAAGAAGAAGTTTCATCTAAGACCTGATGTGTATTTGGAAATTACCAATGCAGTAGAACCCCACCCAAACTTATATTTTTCGATCAAGCATGTGAATGGAGATTTCTTGAGAGATCTTCCTTTCAACAAAACAATTGGTATCGGTGATCACCAACAGATTGTAGAAGTATCGATCAATCAAGCAGGTATGTATGGTAGAAACGCTCATCCATACTACATAGGTAAAGGAGTCACAGAAGGCTGGCCAGAGATGGAACAGAAGAAAGGGTTGAGAGATTTATACGATGCGGAACAAGTCAAAGGTATCTGGACATGGACTTGGGGAGATGGCTGGTATGGACCATACTTTGGTAATGAATTCTGGATGGATTTGAATGAAAACATAATCCGAGAATTTGCTCTAAAACCGGAGAAGACCGAACAAGAACTCTTCAATGAATATGCCACTTCAGTGCTAAATATGACGCCTGAAAATATAAGTAAACTACGAGAGCTATGTATGCTATCAGTGGATGCGGTATTTAAAGGTCAAGCTACAAGTCTACAATACATGCAGCCTTGGTGGATACGTGATCATTTCTTTTCAGCGCAAGACATGTCTATCTATGTGCGAAAAGGAATTGCAGATACGGTATTGATAGAGAAAAAGGAAAACCTGAAGACTTGGTACAAAATGGAGGAAATAGCGAATAGCATTTCCATGCCAAATAAAGAAGATGAAGAGTTTGTTAGAGTCTCTACGACATATGGACGCATTAAATATGAACTGATAGAGTTAATTTTCCGAACTCAGATCATGTTTGCTGAGATGGAAATAGGTAACCCCTTTGATAAAGAAGAAGCTAAATTAATTCTAGATACCTATGAGGCTAAATGGGCAGAATGGCGAAAGCTCAAAAAACAATACGCAAGCTGTCCAACTCTCTATGTGGATTATGAAGCTATTCATTGTCAGCGCAATGAGCCTTTTTCTGTCTCTATTCAGAAACTGAAATCACTGCTAAACGATACGAAGTAACCTAAAGCAATCTCAAATCAACGAAGTAATGACTATGAAACACTTTACACTAATTCTTTTATTAATCACTGTAATGAGCCTTTGTAATACGACTGCTCAAGTATTAGTAGATGTCAATCTCAATGTCAAACATATTGTAGGTGGAGAGTCTAAGTTTGACCGTAAAAAATTCATTGTGATGCACGCCGGATTGAACAATGGTGAATGGCCAAATACGGTAGCTAGAGATACTTTCTTGACTAACTATGATGTGTATTTAGGACGTGAGAATGGAACGCTGCCAGGATATATCAGAAGGATCAGCGAAGACCCTAAAAAAGAAGGTTGGCCCAATGTCGTTGATATCAAATCAGTAGGGAAAGCTCAAAAAAAGAAATATGCTTCTAAATCAGTAAATCCTGATCTTTTAGCCAGAACCGGAGGTATGATGATTGGAGGTCAGTTCAATAATTATCCAACAGGAAAGCCGCTACCCACCTACAAGGGAGTCAAGCCTTGGACTTTAGCTAATAATGAAGCAGCAGCTGAGTTTTATGCTCAATTCTTCAAACAAGCTTATGGAGGAGAAGGAGAACCAAGACCTCAATACCTTGAAGTCATCAACGAGCCTTTTGTAAAATCGGGAAAATATGGAACAACTAGACAAGCGATTTCAGAGTTTCATGTAGCAGTAGCCAAAAGAGTCAAGAAGTTGAATCCTGAAGTGAAAGTAGGTGGTTATACTGCTGCATATCCTGAATACTCAGCCAACAACTCTAATTTCAATCATTGGAATAACAACTGGAAAAGGTTCATAGATGTAGCGGGTAAAGAAATGGACTTTTACTCTTTGCACATCTACGACGGTATGGCCAAAGATGGGAAAGAAAACTACTACAGATCTGGTAGTAATATGGAGGCCATGTTGGATATTATCGAAAGCTATAGCATGATCAAAATAGGTGAAGTGAAACCGTTTGTGATTTCTGAATACGGTTATTTCTGGCAAAGAGAGGAGATTACGGAGTTTACCAAGGAGTTTCAATGGGAGAACCTTAGATCATTTTCTACCATCATGATGCAGTTAATGGAAAGGCCAGATCAAATGGAAAAAACGATTCCATTCATGCTGTTGAAAGCAGGCTGGTGGAAGAAAGAAAGTGGTGCTAGATATCCATATAGATTGTTCAGACAGAAGTACGAACTCGAAGGAGAGACAGGAAACGAATGGGTATTTACAGAGTTAGTTAAGTTCTATCAGCTATGGAGTGATGTGAAAGGTACTAGAGTAGATACAAAGGCTTCAGATATAGATATACAGGTAGATGCATATATAGATGGGAAAAAGATGTATTTAATCTTGAACAATATCGAACAGAGCAATCAAACTCTTGATTTGAATCTAATAGATGGAGGTAACAACAAGGTAAAAAGCATCAAAGCTAAGCACCTATATGAAGTCAACGGTTTACCGACACTAGAAGAAATAGAATTAGATGTCAATACCGCTCAGGTAGAAGTTTCAAAATGTGCAACAATGATTTTGGAGTATACTTTCCAAAAAGAGGTGAGCATCGATGAAGCTTCGGAAGAAACAAAAATATATGCAGACACCTATTTAAAGAAAATAGAAGCGGGCAAAACCAATACATTCAATTTCAAGACAGCAGATTTGAAAAAAGCTAAATATGGAGAACTGGTATTACGCCTTGGAATTGGTAGAGAACACCCTTCAGAAGGAGAGTCGTTTGTTTATCCTGAAGTGACTTTCAATGGTACTATGATTGATATACCTACTGATTGGCGAGGGTATGACCAAAGTGCCAGAAAGAGATTTTTTGGAGTATTGGAGATTCCAGTTCCATATGAATTGATTGATAATAACTCTGCACAAAATACAGTTGAAGTTAAGTTTTCAAATAGTGGAGGCTATATAAGTAGTGCAGTGCTTCAGAAGTTTGACTTTAGCAAAGACTTGAAAAGATGAGAATTCCGCCAAATCGTAAAAGTTTTCAATCATAAGTTGATCATCAGACCTAAAAAGTAAGATACTACAGAGTAAGGGAATACGGTATAGGGAAACCTTCTATACTGTATTCTCTTTTTGATTTGAGGGCTATAATATAAAAATGCTCTACCTAGACTTGTTTGTATCTTGACTTGTTTCTTATTAGCCAGACTATTGATCAATCTGGTACATATAATGTACATGATGATGGAGTTTCCTTTTGAGTATACAGTTGTTATTTGCGATGGATGAGACTCCGAAAGGAGAGATTTTATCGGTACGAAGTGAGGTAAGTTAAGAAGTAAGATGATAAAAAGACTAACAATTTGTCTAGCACTATTGGTGACAGGCATGGTAGAAACACAAGCGCAAGAGGCGTTTTTTAAAAAATTACAGTCAGAAAGAGTTGAGTCTGATAATACAGTTATTTGGACGACTCAGGTATCCCCAGGTAATGCAGGATATGCCAATTTCATTCGTTACCATCCTACTATACCAGGTAAGGTGGCACTATCACAAGATATGTGGAACCATTACCAAAGTGATAATAATGGTAGTAGATGGTATAGTACTGTCGATTATGATGGAGATGGTCGATTTGGGCGTATGCTGGATGTAGAATGGTGTCTAAATGACCCTAAGACAGCTATTTCAATCTCGACTTCTGAGCTTTGGGTTTCGAGAGATACGGCACGTAGTTTTCAATTAGTCTTGAATTGTCCTTGGTATAAAAAGGATAAAGATGGATCGGATAAGGATAGCTGGAGAAAGAAAGTAGCGGCTGTAGCCATTGACCCTAACCAATCCGATACATGGTTTGTTGCTGGCGGAGGCCATGTTCGTGGAATGGACTGGATGTCTACTATGAAAAGCGCCAATGCAGCCAATCCTCATGGCAAAGAAACTGAAGGAGAAGGTAAGCTTTGGAAAACAACCGATGCAGGTAAAAGTTGGGAGTTGATCAACTCAGGGATACACGAAAAAGCCCAAATTGGCAGAATCATTGTTCATCCCAAAAACTCAAAGCAAGTCTTTGCAGCTTCTACATATGGGCTCTATAAGTCTGACAATGGAGGCAAAAGCTGGAAACAGATCGGTGCTAAATCCTTCAATAGCAATGTGATAATGGATATGGACTATTATTATGATGCTTCAAGTGGTGATTTTATCCTTTATCTCATTGATCAGATTCAATATTTACCGGATAGTAAAACAACCAAATGTATTGGAGGTGTTTATACAAGTAGTAATGAAGGCAAGTCATGGAAGAAAATTAACGGTAATCTGGGATTGGATATTAATCAATTATCAGGTGGAGTACCTAAGAGCTATTATGGATTCATCAGTAGGTGGTTTGGTATCAAACCAGCCGAAGCCAAAAAACTATACCCAGAATTACCAACTGATGCATTGCAGTATTTCAACTCATTGAGTACTGACCCAAGTATGAAAGGTAGAGTCTATATAGGGTTCGATGACCCACATCAAAAGAAGTCGATTGTGCCAGGGAGACTTTGGGTGACTGAGGACAATGGCAATAGATGGACCAACACAGCGAGATTATTTACTCATGTTTGGGAAAATGATAAGGATTACTGGGAATCTAGAGGTAACCCTTGGCATGAAAATATGGAGGCAGGCCACGAACATCACCCGATACAGTGGGGAGGTATTTATCCGATTAGAGCTAACAGAGGTTTTGATGTTGGGGCAGATGGTAGTGTAATGATGTTAAATGGTCATAACACTTTTCTGAGTACCAATGCTGGTAAGAGCTGGAAGCAATGTGACGAAGACTATAGTGCGTCAGGTTCGATAATAGGTCATGGTAATAGCAATATGTGTGCTTTAACTATCACGCAGGACAAACGAGATAGCATTACTCTTTTGGGAGCTGCAGAGCACTGTCTTTGGATACCAACTGACGAGAGTCAGGATGATAGAATTGCGATCAAGTACGTCAATACTGCTCCAGAGACAGTTTCTAACATTGTTTTTGATCCCTATGATAGTCAGACTGCTTACCTGACCTCAAATAGACAAAAAGATAAAGAGCACATATTTAAGTCAACAGATGGAGGAGAAACTTGGAAGATTCATGGCGTAGCTACTCCAGCATCCAAAACTTGGCTTGATGATTTTTATACTAATGGACTGACTATAGACCCAATCAATAATCAATACATGTACCATGGGGTCACAAGAATTGTCAATAAGAAAAGGTTGAAAGAAGGTGGTTTCTTCAGATCAGAAGATGGTGGAAAGACTTTTCAAGCTAGTAATGTAGGTCTACCATCTCCAGTTCGGGTCAATGACGTGCAATTTGATCCAAGAGATAATTCTTGCCAATCGCTATTCATCGCGGCAGAGTATAGCAATTTCGCGTACCATGGTCCAACGGCTGAGGGAGGTTTATTTCATTCCTCTAATCGAGGCGAGTCTTGGACAAGAGTAAATACACCGGATCAGGTGAAGGGTGTACAATTTGTATACTTTGATCATACCAACCGAATGTATATTACCACAGGTTACAGAGGAGGTGGTGCCGGAGTGTGGTACTCAGACGACTTTGGAAAAAATTGGACAAAAGTATTCGGCTATGCGGGAGTAGATGTAATTGATGTTTCTCCATTTGATCATAATATGATTGTACTAGGCAATAGATACGGTAAGAAAAATCCAGGCGTCTATATCAGTCGAGACAGAGGCGAAACATGGTCAAAATGTAATAAGGACATCATTTTGCCTCAGGTGATCGAAGATGTAAAGTTCGATATTCTAGACCCAAGCAAAATGTGGATAGCTACTAAGGGTACAGGATTTTATAGAGGTGAATTAGAGAATGGAGGTAAGGTACAGGTAGTCGATATAAGACAACGATCTATCAAGTTCACTAATAAGGAATCAAAGCAATTGCATGCCGATTTTGTGAGCCCTCAATACAGTGAAAAGTCTGTTCTATGGAAGTCTGCCAACGATGCTATTGCAAAAGTTAATGATAAAGGAGAAGTGATTCCAGTCAGCAAGGGGCAAACTAAGATCTGGGCAACTACGACGGATGGTAGGTTTTCGGATTACACTATAGTTACAGTGATGCCTTAATCGGTATCTAAAATAGTAGTAAAATCCACCCTTGATCAGAGATACTATGTTCTCATGATAAATATTAAAAAGTAGGTTCTTTGGAAAAGGTTTTTAGCAGAAGACCAAAGAATAAAAAGAAAACGAAGTAGAAATGAAACATATGAGATTATTTATTCTGGTATGTCTAGGACTATTCCTATTTAAGGATGGAGCCCTAGCCAAACAAAATAAACAACAACCAAACATCCTGTGGATCGTGACGGATGATCACAGGTATGATGCAGTAAGAGCATTCAACAAGATGCTACACGGTCGTGAGATGAGTGAATTGGGTTATGTCGAATCACCCAATATCGACAAGCTGACAGAGATGGGAACTACATTTGTCAACTCATATTGCCACTCGGCGGTATGTGCACCATCTAGAGCAGCGATGCATTATGGACGATATCCTTTCAGAACGGGCGTATATGCCTTCGAATATCACAACAACAATCTTGATCATTGCAAGCCGACGCTTCCAGAGCAAATGGCTGATTTAGGGTATCAAACTTTTCACGTGGGTAAACTAGGAGTACGAATCAAGACTATTACAGCCGAAGGAAAAACTAAGGCACATCCTATTTATCAAAATGATGTTAGTTTCAAGCAGATGGCAAAGGATGGTATGACTGATTGGGGTAAGGATTGGTTCAGAACATTTGAAGGAGAAAAGCTAGAAAAGCCTATCAAAAACCTAGTATTCTTTGTGTCTCCTGATGGAACATTTGAATACAACTCTACAGAGCTGGAAAGACAAAAACCTGAGTTTGCAGGTATGAGTGAGGAAGTGCTTAAGAAATACGACCTTCTACGTATCTACAACGAAAAGAAAGGGAAACATTTGGATAAGGGAATGATTCTAGCCGGTGTTAGTTCTCAGCCTGCTGGCAAAACTAGAGATGGTTATTACAATAAAGTATTAATTGATTATCTCAACAATACTGATCCTAAGTTTAAAGTCGGTTCGCAAACAGTAAATGGTCTGGAGGCTGATAAGCCACTCTTCGTACACTTGGGATATGATTTTCCACACACACCAGTGATTCCTCCAAAGAGCTATAGAGATCGATTCCAAAAGTATAAATACGATGTGCCTGAGTTTGATGAGAAGGAACTTGAACTTATGCCAAGGCAAATTCAAGGTTATAGAAAACAGGCTGAAACGGATCATTTCTCAGATGAGGAAAAGCAGAAGATGGTTCAGGATTACTATGCATTCTGTGCCTATGGTGACGATTTGATAGGAAAGTCGACAGAGGCGTTTATCAAATACAGTGAAGATCGTAATCAGCCTTGGACTATTGTCTATGTGAATGGTGATCATGGTTGGAAACTGAACGATAAAGGAGCAGTCTCAAAGTGTACTCCTTGGGATGTAGATACGCACAATCCGATAGTGATCGTATCGTCTGATAAAAAGAAATTTCCTCCGGGAAAAGTAGTCAAAGACTATACTGAGTTCGTAGATATTGCGCCTACTATACTAGCTGATGGTGGTGCTAATTTGAAAAGCAAACAGTTCGCCTATCTAGATGGAATGGATATGGCGGAAGTAGCAGCTGGAAAAGCACCTATTCGTGATTATATCATTGGTGAAAGTCATGCGGCTACCGGACCTAGAGCATTTATCAGGACGAAAGAGTTTGTCTTTTCAATGCAAACTAGGCCTTGGAAAAAGAATCAAGAGAATTTGGACTGGGCTAGAAAAGCGAACTTGGATCAGATTGATCCAGCGTTGTATGATATGGTCAATGACCCTAAGGAAACCAATAATCTAGCTTTTGATAAAAAGTATAAGGCTATCACTGAGGCGATGAGAGAAAAACTCACCAATATTATCTTCGACGAGCGGGTCGAAGTGGATTGGGAAAAGTGGGGTAGTGGTACTAAATCATATAAGAGTAAGAATATACCAGATGCTCATGACTATAAATTAGACCTTCCGGGAGTCATGTGATTAACTAAATGAGTTATTAAGATTAAAAGCGTCCATCTGATAAGCTGTTTCCAGCTTGCTAGATGGACGCTTTACATTTTAGGGGGTATACTAAAACTAAAGGAGTCAATATTAAAGATCATTGAAACTGTTTGACTTATTCGTTAGATTTAGAATAGTGATTTTCATTTGATTATTAACTGATTCCCGAAATGAATAAGAACATCCTTAAAGCCATTGGCCTCTTGGTTACAATTGGACTACTTTCATATATATCTACATTTTTTGTCTCTTCTAAAATTGATTATTACTACCAAGGTGAAAAGTTTAGACTAGATACCGAAGAAGGGTTTACAACCGAGCAGGTCTCAGAATTGGCTAGGTTATGTAAAGGAATAGTCCCCAAGTCTTCATTTGAAAATAGAAAAGATTACATTGACTATCACGGTGAATGCATAGTCAGAGGATATGGATCTTCTCACTCAGGGGATAATACCGAGGTAGGTCATTTTTCCTTCATTGGGATCAAAGTTCCTATTGACCGCAGTGAACGAGTTTTCTTTTATTGCAATCCTAAGGGGACTGATGCTTATTATTTTGTTCATGAGATTTTAAGGTACAAAGGGGTAAACTATAAGTTTGTTACAAAAAATGATTCGCTATACATTATGAATCATAGTATGACCGTTTGCTTGGATTCGATTCCTTTTGATATCAATGATTTGCCTTATCAACCAGCACTAACTGCCCAACTCTAATATATCCTGATCATGAAACCAACTATTGTACTAATTGCTCTTATGCTTCCACTTACCGCAATGGGACATGATGTCACTGTGGCAGGGAGTTTTCATTCTGGTCTTTTGCACCCTGTATTCGGTTTGGATCACCTTTTGACCTTTTTATGCTTTGCTTTTCTAGGTAATCAGAATGACATTTCTTGGAATGTTCTTTTTGTTTTAGTCGTATCGATGTTTCTCGGAACTATTATTGGATTTCAATCTTCCTACATATCTTATATTGAGTATGCTATAGGTGTATCTGTAATTGTTTCAGGCCTAGTGGTAGGATATGATAAAAAGTTGAAGCACGCTCTTGTTTATATTCTGGCATCTGTATTTGCCATCTTTCATGGGTATGCTCATGGAGTAGAAATGCCTTACAAAGAAATGGCCTTTGAGTTCGTGGCAGGATTTTTAACAGGCTTATCTATTATTTATGGGATTGGTATTTTGATCTGGAGTGTTTTGCAGAAGAGTGCTAGTTTGAGGTTTATCAAATGGCTGGGGTGGGGAGTTTTTGCATGGGGAGTTTATGCGTTTGTTTTCCTTTATTAACCTTTACATAATCAGGTACGGTAAGTTGCTATCGATCTGGTCATCAGAAATACCAAAACCAAGTAAGCTTATTCATAGTGATATAATCTTAGTTTTTATAATTTTATGCCTTGTAAAACTGCTTTGCTGCCATGCAGTAGTATGACAAGAACACATACTATTCGCGCTCGATGCTATAATTACTAAAGTTAAACTTAAATCAATATAGTCTTTCTTGATCTATTGCTTTGATACATTCTATCGAGAAGATTGCGCCAAAACTGCTGTAGTAGGCATTGAAGATTGGTATTCTCCTGAACCTGCATTTGAACTCACAGATACTATTAGTGAAGTCAATGACTATGAAAGTGGTGCTTTCTACAAAAGGGAACTCCCTTGTCTTTTGAGTATTATTGACAAAATAAACCTTGACCCTTTAAAGGATATCCTAGTCATTGACGGTTATGTATTCTTATCAGACGAAGGAAAAATAGGACTCGGAGGGTATCTATACAATGAACTCAAAACTAAAGTACCAATCATTGGTGTCGCTAAAAACAATTTCTTCACACTAAATAAATTAAAAAAAACTATCTTCCGGGGCGGTAGTAAAAAGCCTTTATTTATAACAGTCTTAGGGTTTGATTTACAAATAGCTAGTGAAAAAATAATCAGCATGCACGGTGATTTTAGAATGCCTACTATTCTCAAATTGGTAGATCAAAAGTGTAGAGATATTAGTTCGCAATAAATTATCACCCATTAACTCTTTCGGCTTTTACTATTTCTAATCCCTCAAATGTTACTTCCCAAACGCCATAAATGTCTTGATATAATTTCCCACTAAGAGAATAATTTCTAATATACTTAATTACCTCGCCATCTCCACTTAATTGAAAACCAGTAAACATATATTCGAAAAAAATACTTTCAAGCTCTTCTTTACTTAAGAAGTCAATTTCTTTTACAAGACTAAAAAGCTTGGCTTGAGCAGCAGTCTCTAAATAGTTTGAATTACTTTGAATTTTACTTATTATACTATTTAATAACCTGAATGATACTTTATTGTATTCATCATCCGTCAAAAAATAAGACTCATAAATCCACGCTTGATGTGATTCATAGTATTCAAATTTTTCTTTTCCTATCATAACCGCACTAATCATTACCTATTACTTTTAGTCCATCTGTAAAATGCCAACAATTTACACAGCGGGGTGGTGAAGCATTTTCAGCTATGTGTAATTTTTTATTGTATAATAAAAAATCTTGTAAATCTGATTCGGTAAAACTACCACCCCTAGCTTTAATAGCTTTATCCATAGCAACTACTTCCCTGTTATTCGCTCTTTTGTCTCTTTGTGAAGAAGTATTTCTCCACTTTCGTCATAATCTTCTTCCAAATCGTTTGTCCAATATCGAAACATGTTATTAACCATTGCCTATCACTTTAACTCCATCCGCCATATGCCAACAATTTACATAACGTGGTATGCTCATGGAGTAGAAATGCCTTACAAAGAAATGGCCTTTGAGTTCGTGGCAGGATTTTTAACAGGCTTATCTATTATTTATGGGATTGGTATTTTGATCTGGGGTGTTTTGCAGAAGAGTGCTAGTTTGAAGTTTGTCAAATGGCTGGGGTGGGGAGTTTTTGCATGGGGAGTTTATGCGTTTGTTTTCCTTTATTAACCTTTAATAATCAGGTACGGTAAGTTGCTTTGTGCTCTCAGTAAAAAAATCAATATCGATTCTCCTATATTCTAATAGTTTTGTTGATCTGAACGAGAATCAACAATGGATAAAGTAAGAATAGGAATAATCAACGTCTCTGATCGTGCAAGTCGTGGTGAGTATGAGGACTTACCGGGCAAGGAAGTCAAACGTTTGATGGATTTGTGGTTGAAGAATGATTGGGAGGCTGAGTATGCGGTGATTCCTGATGAGCAGGATCAACTGGAACGGGAAATGGTACGAATGGCTGATGAGCAGTCGTGCTGCTTGATAGTGACTACTGGTGGTACAGGGCCTGCTGTACGCGATGTGACTCCAGAGGCTACTAAAGCGATATGCGAGAAGATGCTTCCGGGGTTTGGGGAGCAAATGAGACAAGTCAGTCTCAACTATGTACCGACTGCAATTTTGTCTAGACAGACGGCTGGTATAAGAGGAAAGTCGTTGATTGTTAACCTTCCTGGTAAGCCTAAATCTATTAAAGAATGTCTTGAAGCTGTATTCCCAGCGATTCCATATTGCATTGACTTGATCGATGGTCCTTTCATAGAAACTAATGAAGAGGAAATGAAGGTTTTTAGGCCTAAGAAGAAGTAAAGACATATTGAACGTTTCATATTTCACAATGTTAAATGATACACGCAATTCAAAATAATGAGAAGATAACCCCAGATCATAAGAATTTATTGATCTTGTTCGGAGGTACGATCACTATAGAGAAGGATGGAAACATCGGTGCTGTCCCTTCGAGAAAATACTTGTTCTTTGATGAGGCTTTTGAAATCATAGCGGCTTCGCCTTTTATTGAAGGGTATGTGGTAAAAATCGGGAAAGACGAATTGGAGAAGTTTCCTGATGTCAAAGAAGGGTTGTCAGGTGTAGAATCTTATTTTGATATCAGGGATGTGGAGAATCCTGAGGATAAAAAAAGTAAGATCAGGTCTCTATTGGAGGCAGAGAATAATAGTCATTTGGTAGAAAGTTATACCCACATATTGTGGAGTGAAATTATTCGTGATTTTAAGAATAGCCTTCAGAAAAAATCAGTTGTAGAGCAATTTTCAGAGCTAATAGATCAAAATATAGAAAAGAACTATTGTGCAGGTACATACGCTGAGATGATGGATATTCCGCTGAAAAAATTGATTAAAGAAGTAAAGTCAAGTGAGCATAAGACACCTTGTAATTTTATTACTCAAAAAGTGATCGAAAAGGCTAAGTATAAATTGCTCACTACTGATGATACTAGTCAGGCGATAGCTTATCAGTTTGGCTTTGATGATCCTTATTATTTCATTAAGTATTTCAAAAGAAATACAGGTCTTACTCCGATTCAGTTCAGAGCTCAGCATTCGGTCGAGGAGTAGGAGGGAATTTATTCCATCATTTAGATATTTTTTCCATTTTCTGAAGTGGTGATGTGATTCATTTTTGTAAGGGTTAACTACTAAATGTATTGCATATGAAACTGTCGAAGTCCCTTGCCGATTTGAAGTCGAATAATGAGAAGAAAATCCCCGCAGAAAAATGGGCAATAATGGAGAGAAGCACACAAGAGCTTAAAGAGTCTTCGTTGATTGATCATGTCATTCAAAAAGGTAAGACTCTGCCAGAATTCAAGCTGTCCAATCAGAAAAACGAACAAGTATCTCTTACCGATTTTCAAGACGACTTTTTAGTTGTTTCATTTTACAGAGGAGGGTGGTGTCCATATTGTAATTTAGAGCTTAGAGCTTTACAAGGTGTTTTACCGAAGTTGAGAGAACTAAATGCAGATCTGATAGCTATTTCTCCAGAGACACCTGACAACTCTTTGACTACTACTGAGAAGAATGAGTTAAGCTTTAGTGTGTTGAGTGATATAGATAATCTATATGCTAAGTCCCTTGGTTTGGTATTTCAGATGCCCGAAGACTTAAGTGAACTCTATCATTCTTTTGGTCTACATGTAGATAAGCACAATGGAAACGAGGACTATGAGCTACCGATGCCAGCAACATTTGTTTTGAACAGAGAGAGAAAAATTATTTACAGTTTCGTAGCTGAAGACTACACGGTACGGTTAGATCCAGACAGAATTATTGAAGTGATAACAGAGGCCGCTAATATCAGATCAGATTTGTCTTTTAACATTGATTTTGGTCGTTCATGATTTCAAATGGCTAGTTGTGGGGTTGTATGGAAGCAGTCATGAGTGTGCTTGTTTATATGCTGTCTTGGAAAAGTTAAATTTTGTATAGTAAAATTATAATACAGTATAAACAAATTTACATTCTATATTAAAATATTATAATTTATATTAATGAAATAAACTTTTAGCCTTTCCAGATTAACATTCTCTCTAGACAAAATTCAAATTCGTCTAGTTAGATTTTAAAATGTTCTGTATTTAGTACAATTCATGGGGCTGTGATTGATTTTCAGATTGTAACTAGGTAGGTGTGTTTGAAATTGGTTGCTTAAGTTATTAAGAAAGAAGAAGGAGGTTTTAGAGAGGTTAGGTCGGGGTTAGGTTAGGTTAAACTTTGTTCTCTTACTCCTTCAGTTTTTCGACATTTTCTAGTCCATCGATGTCCATAGTATCGGATAGTTTGGAAATGGCATCGAGGTCGAGGTTGCCATTGATACTGATGAGGAAGTTGTCAGATCCGCCACCTATCATTAGAAAGTCGACAATTTTACCTTGTTCCTTCCTGACCATCATTCGGATATCTTGTCCTTTTTCTTTGACGACCATGAGCTGTTCGTATTCTGATAGAGAAATATCCTTAATGATCTCATCATAGAGATTGATGCTGTTGTTGATTTCTTTGTCCTCTACAGTAAGGATTCTGATGGATTCTAATCCTGAAAGCACATTGGACATATCGTCTTCGTCTTTGTCCTCCGAATCGGAGTTGGAAAATAGTCCAAACATGTACTTGGAAATATAGACGGAGGTAAATCCATCTTTGTCAGAGTATTTATTGAACAATTGGTCTACTGGAGAGTCTTGTGCACTGGCTTGCAATGCAAACAGACAGCTTAATATGAATATCTTAATCGTTTTCACTTTTGATGGTGTTAATTGTTGAATTGATTTTAGAGATTTTTGAACAATGACTCAGAGATTGATCTATGGATGACAGATACTTTAGATTTTGAGAGTTCGATTTCATCGTACTCGAGATTAAAAGTAGAACTTTTTGAGTTTCCAAGTATGCAACTTCTGGATCTTGATAAGTGTCAGCTAATAGGGTAGGGTCTTCTTGAGGATAGAACATAATACCCAGCGCTACTATTAATACTGCTGCTATGGAACTAGCCCATAGATATATTGACTTAAATTTTAGTTTGTTTTCTTTCTCCCATTCTGACTCTATGACTTGATCCATCTCGTCAAAGAGATCATCTGGTACAGGACTGTTTACCTCGGATAGCTGCTGAAAAAGACGTTGATCTACGTTGTCCTCAGAGGAGCTTTGGAAATGTACCTTTAGCACCTCTTCATCTTCATCAGTAGATGTTCCGTTGTAATACCGTTCTAATATTTCGTCTAACTTATCTGAGTCCATAATTATAGATTTTAGTCATTTCCTCTCTTATTTTCTTTCTAGCGATTGACAGGTTTACTCTCACATTGTTGACGGAAAGGTCCAGTGAACTGGCTATTTCATCATAAGTAAACCCTTCTATATCTCTTAGTGTAAAGATCATCTTTTGTTGATCAGGAAGTCGCTCTGTGATCTGCAAAATCAATGAATTTCCTTCTTCATGCTCGTAGTTAGAGTCAGTGATATAGTCTGGAGGTTCGGCGTCTAGTTCTTGGATTCGTTTCTCTTTTCGAAGTTTGTCCAGAGCGGTATTTCTTACTATTCGCAGTATATATCCTGGCAAGTTGTCTACTTTTTCCAGTTTGGCTCTTGCTTCCCAGATCTTGATCAAGCTCTCCTGTACGCAATCTCTAGAAGCTTCGCTGTCAAAAAGAAGCCTATGCGCTAGCCTATACATCTTGTCGCTGAGCGGTAGGACTTCTTTTTTAAATTCAGCTTTGTTCATATTGAGATGGTGTTTTGGAGTCCTTGTTTATTTAAGACTTTTATTGATTCAAATTAAGTTTCATCGAAATAAACGATGTATTAAAACCTGCTTTTTGATAGGCTTTAATAGCAGCTTCATTTTCAGAATAAACTTCTAAGTAGAAATCAAAAACATCACGGTCTTTACTCCAATTCAACAATTCATTGATAATGTTTTTGTTAATGCCTTGTCCTCTGTATTCAGGAATAACATACATAAACCCTAAATAGGAGTGATAAGAGTGTTTAAATGCTTCCACTGATTTTCTAATTTGAGCGTATCCGGTTCCCACTAAACGATTACTTTCTTCTGCTACAATTAAATAAGTATTCTTATCGGAAATAAGTTGTTCTAAATCGTAGTAATGAGTTTTTTCATTTTTAATGGTAGGGTTGAATGGCCTTTCGGCTTCAATAATCTCTTGTTCTAAAACCAGTAGGTTTGAAACATCGCTTAAACTAGCAGCTCTATATTTTATCATTTTCTCTTTCTTGATACTTATAATTAGAAATCTTCAAATTAGCTGGTTGTATTGGGATTTCTTATATGTACAGTCGCTGAATTTTTAATTAACCAATGAAAACTGGTTTATGTGATAAAGTTTACCAGGTAACACTTAGTGTTAGCGGTAGACTTCTTTTTTAAATTCAGTTTTGTTCAGAGATAATGCTTTTAGTGTTTAGCTATTCTAAGATTTTGAAAAAGAAGAGGAAGCTATTTTTACCTCATCCATAGATAGACTTCCTGTGAGCTGAATCAAAGTGTTTTCTTTCCCTCCAGAGACTATAATGGCTTCGGTGATCCGATTCTTTTTTTCTTTGAACAAGATAACAAACTCTTCTCCATCACTTTTGACATCCATGGCTTTCTTGTAGTCTTCTTTGTTCAACTTAGGAATGACCTCTTCGAAGAAGTTTAGCTTTTTGTTGAGAGCTTCGTCGTCTATAGATAGGATTTTGATAGAAGTAAGTTTGGTGTTTTGATTGTCTTCATCATCGATAAAGCTATTGAGGAAGTTGCCGGAGAGGTTGACTACTGTGACTCCTTCTTGGTCAGCATATTTTTTGATCAGTTGATCACATGGTGATGTTTGAGCGAATGTAGTGTATGCTGCAAATAGTGCGATGATTGGTAATAAATGTAAAGGTTTCATTTTGAAAAAGTTTGATTTGAAAAATGATTTATACCCTACTGACGCACAAGTCCTAGATTCATTAAAAGAGAAATGAAAAAAAATTAAGATTTAAATAAAAAAGGTATCTCTGAGTCTTGCTCGAAGATACCTTTATGTTGGTATTCAGTGTGTTACGTACTATCTTGGTAAGAGAAAATTTTTTAGTCTTCGCTCATAGAGTCTACTACTACTTTACTATCCACAAACTGTTCAAAGCTGATAATTTTACTTTGCTCAAGCTTCCACACATGAGCTACTCGAGCTGTAAATGGCTTGTTTGTTTTTTTGAAAATACCAGTGTAGGTTCCATAAGCCACCACTTTATCATCAGAGGCTACGTAGTCTTCGGGAATGAACTTATAGTCTATCCATTCGGAACCTAGTCTACTAAATACATTCTCTGCGATTTGTTCAAATCCAGTATAGGTACCCGCATATGGGAAACCTGCCGCTTCTGTCCATTTGACGTTTTCAGATAAGTGCTTTTGGAGGTTTTTGCCATTCTCCTCTGAGTTTTTACCTTCATAGGTACTCTTTATGATTTCTAGGTTTGTCATTTGAGTTTGGTTTTGAGTACATCCTGCCAATAGCATTATAGCAATCATAGGCAGGATATACTTTTGATTTTTGATAATCATGTTTTTACCACTTCATTTCTCCAGTAGTGACCTTAGCACTGAGCTGTAGGCCTACTTCAAATGTAAGATCTGGGTATTTTGCTTTTATAGCTTTTACAAGGTCTACAGAAGTTTTGTTGGTTTTAAGGGCCTCTTCATAGAACTCTATATATGTCTTGGTGTGATTCACAGAAGTCATGTCAAAAGCGGCTGTGGAAGCAGCATGTGCAGGTACGACGATCTTAGGGTTTAAATCTGAAATCGAATTCAGTATTGAGATCCAATTGTCACGAGATTCTGTGGTTTGAGAATCCGCCATCCAAAGGTTGAATGTATTTCCGAAAACATTTATTCCTCCTATGGCTGCTTTGATCGAAGGTATCCATACAAATGTGCGTGAAGGGTATTCTTCTAGTCCCACTATTTCTAGTTTTTCACCGTCTACTTCGAAAAAGTTATCCTTGATTACTTGAGGTAGAATAGCATTTGACGTTAAAGCATCACCTAATCGACCACCCCATACATCTAGTTTCTTTTGAGCAGTTGCTTTAATATGGTCTATGGTAGCAGGGGTAGCGTAAACAGTAACTTTAGGGAAATATTTTTTGAATACTTCTAGTCCAAAGTAGAAGTCTGGATCTCCATGGCTTATATAAATGTTAGTTAGCTTTTTACCAGATTCTTTGATGCGTGTGGCTACTACTTCTGCATCTGCTAGTGTAAACTGTGCATCGATCAATATTGCTTCAGTTTTGCCAGAAACGATCACGGATGCTACACCAAAACTGTTTTCAGAGGCATTGAATACTTCTAGTTTAAGTTTTCCTGCGTCAATAGTTCTGAAGTCTTGTCCTTGTGCGTTCATGTTCAATAAAGTTAGAATTGTGAGAATGACTGATGAAAAAAAATGTTTCATGTGTTTGAATATTTGTTTTCAGCAAAGGACAGTCAATCGATCATTCAAAATGTTGAACAAGTTCAACAAAGGATCTTACTCTATTTTTTTCTGCATTCTTTTGTTTCTGATTTTACTTACAAACTCGTGAGTGATGCCTAAATAAGCGGCCACCTGTCGGTCAGTTATTTTTTGATTTATTTCAGGGTAAGTGGTGACGAAGTGGTCGTATCGTTCTTGAGCACTGTCGCTGTGATTTCGAATCAGTCTTCTCTGTAGCGAGACAAGTGTCTTTTGTGTCATGATTCGAAATAGCTGCTCAACTTTTGGTAGTTCGGTATAGAGTCTGTCTTTGTTTGTTTTATTGATTAGAAGTATTTCGCTGTCTTCTAATGCTTGAATAGATAAGTGTGCGGGTTTTTGATTGGTGAAACTATCTATATCAGTCACCCACCAGTTTTTTATGGCAAAATACAATACGTTTTCTCTGCCTTCTTTGTCAAGACTGAAAAGTCTAAAACATCCTTTGATGACGAAACCTTCGAATCGGCAGATGTTTCCTTGTTTCAATAAGAAATCCTTCTTTGAGACGGTTTTTTGAGTAAAGTACGAACAAAAGGTATCTAGTTCGGCTTCCGAAAAATCGACGTTCGTCTGGATGTAATTTTTAAGAGGGGTTATTTCCACCGTAAAGGGTATTGGGCTTAATACAAGAAGGCTAGAATCTATTAGAATAGAACTGTATCAAATTTAGTTGTTTTTTGTTGGCTAGAAAACCAAACTTATTCGAGAAGCCAGTAGCATATTGAGTTGGGTTTTTATCATAAAAGTCATTTATTCTTGTAATCTCAGTGTTTGATCTTTCATATTGATACAGTATTTCGAAATAGATAGTAAGGCGTCAGAAGACTTGGTGTCATCACCTTTGGCTCCTCGTAAGAAGGAATATCATGAAATCATGTGGGTGCAGGAAGGTGATGCGGGATTTATCATCGATGGAGATTTTTTCAATGTGAAGGCACCCGCATTCTTTATTTTACCCAAGGATCGGATTCATCAATTTTTACCAAAGGAAGCTATCGTCGGGCAAGTGATTCGTTTTTCGGAGAGTAGTCTAGATGATTTTCCTAGGTTGCTATTTAGTAAGTTTAGCTATATGTCGGAGGTCAAGATCGATGAAAATATAGCTGCTTATTTTGGGCAGTTGTTTAGTTTATTTAAGACTGAGTATGTTCTAGAAGATGATAGATCTAGTGTAATTATTCATTTACTAAAAACGATCATCTATAAACTTGATGATGTCAAGCGACTTCAGTTTCCGCAGGGAGGAGATTACGGTCAGTCAATAGATTTGTTTGATAGGTTTCAATTGTTGATGGATGAGCATATCAAACATAATAGGTCAGTTAGTTTTTATGCTGATTTACTCAATATCACACCGAGGAAGCTAGGAGAGGTGATTAAATCTCTGTTTCAAACTACTACAGAGAATATTATTTCACAGAGGCTACTGATAGAGGCTAAAAGGCAATTGTCTTATTCGGATCAAAGCGTGATGGAAGTGGCCTATAGTCTCAATTTTCAAGATAATTCTTACTTTACCAAGTTTTTTAAGAAGCTTACTAATATTACGCCTAAGCAGTTCAGACAACAGCAGTGATTGTAAAATAGTACCATTTTTGTGCGGAATAGCACCAAGAACTACTAGCTGTGATGATCAATTTTGCTCTATCATTAAATCAACAGAAGATGAAGAGTTTAAAGAATATTTTAACGATTGTATTAGGAGTATTATTTGTAGTTTTTGGTCTAAACGGATTTTTACATTTCATGCCTATGCCAGAGGTAGGACCAGAGGCAGGTGCTTTTCTAGGTGCGATTGGTAGTACTGGGGTTTTGTTTCCATTGATTTCTATTGTTGAAGTAGCTGTAGGAGTTATGCTAGTGACTCGTAAATTTGTACCATTTGCACTTGTATTAATATTTCCAATTTTATTTGGGGCAACTATTTTTCATGCTACACTGGATATGGGCGGAATTTTACCTGCACTTGTTTTTTGGATCTTAAACATTGTTTTGTTGGTGCTAAATAGATCTAGCTATAAGGCTCTATTTGCATAACTATCCAATATCATGTCTTTGATGTGGAATAAGTTTAAAGAAGTGTTAGTTGTGACAGTATTGTCAGCAACAGCACTTTCTTGTATTGGTCAATCAGACAATAGCAGAGTTATAAAACGAGAGAAAATGAAAGTCATATACATCATGGATCCACAGTGTGGATGGTGCTACGGAAATAGTAGTAACATCAAGTCTCTATACCAAGAGTATGGAGATAAGTTGGAATTCGAGTTATTAGTGGGAGGAATGTGGCTTGGACCAAATGCTCCTAAAGGAGGAGAGGGACTTAGTGGTTTTCTACAAACTCATGCTCCTAGAATGTCTCAGACTACGGGAGCACAGGTTGGTCAGGCCTATTATGATTTGGCGAAAGATCCATCATACACCTTTAGCAGTCTTGAACCTTCAGCGGCTATAGTAGCAGTCAGACAAATAGCTCCGGATAAGCTTTTTGAGTTTGTTGGTTTGGTTCAGAAAGCATTGATACTGGATGGTAAGAGGCTTGATAAACAGGAAACATACCAGCAGATTGTTGAACAACTTTCAATTGACTATTCTACTTTTCAAAAAGTGTGGATGACTGAGTCTAATGTTCAAGAAACTATTCAAGAGTTTAAAAGAGCAGGTTCAATGGCTTCTGGGTTTCCAACTTTGTTAGTCGAGACAGCGGTCGGAACACATCCTCTTGCAGCTGGATATTTCGATTTGAATCAAATGAAATCTAAGTTGGATTCTTTGTAGCAGTTATTTGACGGTATAAAACATGTGTAACCTTTTCATAGGTGTCTTGAATAAGTAGTTCCTTTTTAAAGGGTAATCTGGATTTAAAATCTAAATTCGAGTTTTACTAATGAATAGGGTAGTGAATTATCAACAATGCATCAAAGAGTCTTATCAATATGTCAAAAATTTACCATCAAAAGGAGCTTTAGCTGACTATATCCCTGAGCTTGCTAGAGTAGATGATTCGAAGTTTGGGGCCTACATGACTAACCTTGATGGTGAGGATTTTGGAATAGGTGACGACTTGGAAAAGTTTTCTATTCAAAGTATCTCTAAGGTGTTGACTTTGACAATGGCCTATCAAAAATTAGGTGAGAAAATATGGGAAAGAGTAGATGTAGAGCCGTCTGGGGCAAAGTTTGATTCACTCATTTTATTGGATACTAATAAAGGAATTCCTAGAAATCCGTTTATTAATTCTGGGGCTATCGTAGTGTGCGATATACTTGTTTCTCAGCTTGGTGATCCTAAGAAGGAGTTTTTACAGTTTGTAAGGGATTTGGCAGACTTACCCGAGTTAGAATATTCAAAAGAAATAGCCTCCTCTGAAAAGTCATGTGGTTATAGAAATGTGGCTCTGTGTAACTATATCAAGTCTTTTGGTAACATAGAAAATGATCCGTCAGAGGTATTGGATTTCTACTTTTTGGCTTGTTCGCTGATGATGACTTGCCAAGAGTTATCGCAATGTTTTGGTTTTTTGGCTAATAGAGGAAGAAGGATAGCTGATGGTAAGAAGATAGTGTCTTCAAGTCAGTCCAAGCGCCTCAATGCTTTAATGATGACTTGTGGCTTTTATGATGAGTCTGGCGAGTTCGCGTTTGGAGTGGGACTTCCAGGCAAAAGTGGAGTAGGAGGAGGAATAGTAGCAGTATATCCTAAGAACTACACCTTCGCAGTTTGGAGCCCCAAGCTAAATCTTAAAGGTAATTCCTACCTGGGAATGAAATTCTTGGAAGACTTCACCACAAGGTCGGAATTGACCATATTTTGATTGACTAGAAATTAGAGTAAAAGGGGCTAAGCAAAGGAATTATTCCAAACCAAAATGGTTTATTGGACCATTTCCTTTACCTAATATTTTGTCTTTGCCATCATTGATCGCTTGGTTAATATACTGACAACCTTTTCTTACTGCATTTTCTAAACTATCTCCTTGACTAAGGAAAGTTGCTATGCTCGATGATAAACTACAACCAGTGCCATGCGTATTTTTCGTGTCTATTCTAGGGTTTTGGAATAAGTAAGTTCTATCACTTTTGTATTCGAATAACACATCAAACATTTGTTCCGTAGATTCATCCAAATGACCTCCTTTTAAAAGGACTGATGTTTTAAATGCTGTTCCGATTTCCTTAGCTGTTGATTCGGCATTGTTATTATCAACCGAGTGTCCAATTAATATTTCAGCTTCTTTACTGTTGGGAGTAACCAGTGAAGCTTGTGGTAAGATATGTTTTAAGCAATTTATGGCATTGTCTGTGATTAAGTTGTCACCAGAAGTGGCAACCATTACTGGATCAATGACAATGTTGGGTGCTTTGTATTCTTTAAGTTTTGAAGATATCGTTTTAATGACTTCGCATGAATGTAGCATACCAATTTTGACTGCGTCAAAGTGGATGTCACTGAAAACAGCATCTAGTTGTTTCTCTATATGATCTATTGGGATAGCATGTATGTCTGTTACGCCTTGAGTATTTTGGGCTGTAGTGGCAGTGATGACACTAGCAGCATATCCACCACATGCAGATATACTTTTTATGTCTGCTTGGATTCCCGCGCATCCACCTGAATCACTTCCAGCAATCGTTAGGACACTTTTGTAAGGTGTTTTCATATTTTCCAAGCTTCTTTAATGTATGCACTGTCCCAAAACATCCATTCTAATTTGGATGCCTTTTCAAAAGCTTCATTCATTTTGTCAATAGTCTCAGGTGAAGCACTAGCTGCAAATTTGTTAGTAATGTCAATCGCACTTTGAACTGAGTTTGCAAACTCTTCACCTCCGTAAGTGTCGATCCAGTCTTGGTAAGGATTGTTTTCTTTGTTGCTTTGGTTTTCAAGAATGTAGTCCCCCACTTGTTTGTAAATCGTAAAACAAGGTAGTACAGCTGCTAGACCTTCTTCAAGAGGTTTGGTATGGGCCATTCGAGAAAGGTAACTGATGTATAACTCACAGGTGATTGAAGCTTCATCTGTGGTTATTTCTTCTTTTAAAAAGTGTTGGTGCAAGGCATTTTCTACATTGATTATTCCAGTCGCTGAATCTAGAAAAAATTGAATGTCATTATCATCAGAACACTTGATGCCGATTTGCGCTAAGACTTTTTTGTATTCAGCTAAGTAAATCGTGTCTTGATTGATGTAGAAATTGAATACTTCTTTCGGAAGCGTTCCTGCCATCAATTCTTTAATGAAGACATGCTCTTTTATTTGTTTTAAAATGGGTTCCGTTTTTACGCTTACTTCTTCGTACCAGCTAGACATATTATTTGTATTGATTGGGTTCACTATAGTTGGTAAAACAACTGGTTTTCAACTACTCATTGTTTCTCTTGGATAAGAAGACTCAAATAGAAAGTGAAAGCCATTTGTCTATATTGCTATGATCATTTTTTTTCGAAAATAGCTATAACGAAATAGAAACCAACAATGCAATCTATTGGTATCTTGTTTTTAGTCTTTACAACGACTAAGCGTAGTCAGTTAGCCAAAGAAGAACTGAATAGATTTTTCTATGTCAAGGATTTCTCCTAAGTACCAAGTATTTTAAAGGGGGGGCTTGAATACTTTTTTGAATCAATTAATAAGAGTATAAGACACGTAGTCGCGAAAATTATTGGGTTTATTTTTTACTGCTTTACTTATTGGTCTAAGTTTCTCTACTCGATTCTTATGAAAAGAATATGCGTAAGAAGTGATACTGTTTTTGCAAGTGTATTTAGGGAAACGGATTGGGTCATGTCCATGTAGTGTAAATGATCTAGACTGTTGGATCACTAATCTATTGAAAGGTACTGGAATCTTTTTACTCTCTTCTGTTCTAAAATCTTCGATGATTAAGTGACCACCATATTCTTCCTCCCAGTCTTTATTGAGATAAAAAAATAAGTTAAGATTTCGAAACCATTCTGGGTGTTTGGGGTGATAGTTAAAGTCTAAATTCATGTCCAAGCAGCTACCTGCTTTTGTTTGACTCAGACCACCGCCATGATAAGTTGGATCTATGAATACTGATTCATTAGACACAAAGCTCAAAAATTCCTGAAATCTATCCGAATTGAGTTCTTTGTAAAACAACTGATATATCTCTGAATTGATTTCACAGTGTTTTTTTTCAAATTTATCTCTAGAAAATACGTTATTTCTACTTCTAAGGTAGTCTTTAGGAAGCTGGTTGAAAAGAGCTTCAGCATCATCTTGTCTACAGAAATCATCAATCACCAAATAAGGAAATGGTTTTGCTAGGAGGAATTCTTCGCGAAATATTTCTTTATTCTTTTCGAGCTGGTTGAAATCTATCATGATAGTCAAATTAAGAAATTAGATGTAAGATTTTACTACGGGGATCACTGAATTAAACAACTGAGTGAAGCGCTTAGTTATATAGTAAAGAGTTGAAATTTATGTTAATTAGATGCCTAGAAAGCCAATATTGGGTATTTCTAGTAGCTATTCAATATCAGACAAAAATTGTAGTTGTGAATAGGATACATGTTCAACGGGAATATTTAGTTTGATCGATAGCTCACAACTGATCTGTTGACTTAGTTTATGCTAAGTAGCTGTTTTTTTATATGTTGATACTGTAATATATGCAGCTTTAGTAAATGGATTTTTACCAGCAGCTCCAATATAATTTAAAGTGATCTGGTGACGATATTCTTTGACATCTTCTACCCAGATTTCGCCTTCTGACAGCGTAATATTGTTTTTGAGTAAATGTGGGCTGGAACTAGAATTTTCTATGTCTTTTAGATTAATAGTTATTGAGTTCTTATCAAGGGATTTTACACCTATTCTGAGCCTATCATTAAACTCAATGTAGTAACCTTTTTTAACCCATTTAGTCTCTGGCGTACCTATGAGTATGTAATCTATTTCTTTACTTACTATTACTGTAGGAGTAGTTGCTTTCTGCAAAGAATCAATGTTACTTCCAAGGTTTATGATCTCTGTCTCGGGAGCAATAGTCTGTTCTTCATTTTTAAGATCATCAATACTCTTTTCTGGTTCAATTATTTGTTTTGATTCATCTTCATCTCTTTTTTCCTCAAAGTCTCTTATTTGCTGAGCGCTCAACTTACCCTTTATGAGATTTATTTCTTTTGACTCTTGAGTTTTTGCTTTACTGGCTTCTTCCCGAATTTTTAGAGCTTTTTTACGAACTATTTTTTCTTGAATTTCTTTTTTGATTTCGGGAGTAGTGACAAAAGTGAGAATATATTCTAGATATTTTATTTCACTATTCACTACTTCTTCTCCGATATCAGATGTGACTACTTCTAAGAATCGAGCATCCGCTTCGAGTCTTTTGATTTTGAGTTCTGTAGTTTGGGTTTCGTGATTTATTTCAAGCTCTGTACTTTGGATTTTTTCGTTAATGAAAATTCCCGTGAAGCCTAATCCAATAGTTCCAATGAGCCACTTGAATAGTTCGAAAAGTTGATTAGATAATTTTGAGTCTTTGTTTTCTGACATGAGATCTGGTTAATTGAAATTAAGTATTGCACTTAATGCTTGTTAGTGAGAGCGAAAGTAATTGATAAGATTTATACCACAAAACTGTATTTGATAAGGTTATTTTAATTCGCGGACAGAGCAATAAAATTGACATGTTATCTCCCTAAAATGAAAGTCCCTGACTCAGGCTATGTTAAACACTGAATCAGAGACCTAGGAGGTTTATATTATTTAGTCGCCCTTAGTTTACATAGTAGCTACAGTTTCCTTTGAAGCGCTTTTCTTCTCTCTATCTTTTGCAAAGAGATCTCTACATGTAGATAGATATTTAGCTAGGAATGCGTCGTACTGTGTTTTATACTTCAGGTCGTTGAACATTAGTCTACTCCATCCAAATTTTCTACCCAGTACTGTTACCAACAAAGTCAAAGACAGAGCTGATAAAGGAGCAATGAAACTTGGGAAAGCAATAGTGCCAGCTATTCCTAGAAGTAGAATCAAATTTTGATAGCCATGAAGAGGTATTGCACGTGATTGAATCATACCCACAAATGGATTTAATAACTGTACTGCTATCAACGGTACTTTAGCATACCAAGGTATTGGTAGTAGGCTAAAAAGTAATACGCAGTTGAGCTGAATCAATAAGTAATTGGATATGTATTGTTTGATCAGTTTAAATCCATTGTGTTCTTTCCATACTTTTTGGAACATCTCTTCCATACCTTCTACCTTATATCGACCAGACCTTCTATAGGTGTAGGCAATATTAGGAGCGATAAAGAATTGTAGTACATCTTTGATAGATCGACAGTCTGACAACTTAGGATTGATACCTATAACCTGAGCAACGTCTTCTGTGAAAAATCCTGCATGAACTAAGTGGTCTTTAGGTCTAACGTCTTTCGTAGTGTAGTATGCTCTGTTATATTTTTCTATCCTTTCCTCTAGGTTGTCGAATATCTGAGAGTGAAAGTCTTCTTCAGTGACCAACTTGTGTGTCAGTAGACATTGCATCTCAGCAAGGTTAACTAGTCCACCTGTAGTAGGACGCGTATATCCTATTTCGTATACATTGTTAAGCTCTCGTGGTACTACACCTAGATAAGTATTTCTGTGTTCGTAGTTATAAAGCGCTTCTTCTCCGTTTTCGTCAATGTAAGTGATAGGAGGTAAGTTCGGTCTTTCATTGTCTCCCTCGATCAGGAAGTCATATTTGATAGTTTCACCATTGCTGGTAAATGTTTTATTAGCCTCATCTATAGTAGTATCTGCCTTGCCCCATAGTTTCACCATTCCTTTTTCTACGAATAGTGCTATGTCATTGAGTCGATAGCCTCTCTCTATGTTTTGTTTTAGGTCTTTGCCTCCGAAAAGCTTTTCATACGCATCTACAGGCCAGTATTTTACAGTGATGAATCCATTGGCAAATCCACTTTTTTCTTTTCTCTCAAAGTCGCGCATAAACATACCTATACGATCACTGAGTGGATACTTGATGGTAAAATTGCTTCCGAAAAACAGCTTGCCGATGAATCGAGGAAATATCCCAGCTTTCAGTGCACCTAATCCAGTCAATAAGTTTTCATATAGGAAAGTGGAGATTTTTCTAATGTTGTGAAACTCTAGTTGCTCCAAGGTATATGAGACACCGTTATAAAAGCATAACTTATCTAGACAAACAAAACCATTTGTAATCAGATGGATATTGCAGTTTCTTGGGATCAGTTTTGAAACCATGAGGTTAGCTGAATCTCCAAAAACATTGAAAGCAACCGTTTTACCTTCAGCCGCATCATAGTCAAATTTATTTAGAGACTTATGTATCAACCTCTTAAAAGCAGTAGCGAAAATCAGATGCTTAGTTTTATAAGCTCTTCCGGCCTCTGTGTATACTAGAGAGTGATCTTTAAAATTCTTCACTTCAGAGACAAAGTCTTTAATGACATCTGACTTGTAATCCTTGAAGTGCTTTCTCTGAAAATCCAAGAATTCTTGAGAGGTAGGGTAACGGTCTTTAATGCTTTGATCAGTTAGTTCGAAAGAATACATGCTTGTATGTACACTACTTACTAAATCAAAATCTAATCGATCTTCATTTTCGAATCTCTCCCAGACAGAATTGCCATCAGATATGATGGTGTATTTTTTTCCATCATTTCTTAATTCTCTCAATAGAGGGATGATTGTTAGGCCAAAACCGACGATCAGTATCTCGGTCTCCTCGTGTTTTTTTGATGTTGAGTTCAAAGTCACAGTACTTGTTTTAAAATGTAAAAAAAAGTTTATCACGATAGCAGATGTATTGGATGAACTGCTATTGATCCATGGATACTTTTTCTCAAAAAAATACTGCTGTTAGAATTAATTAGCTAGTGACATAGTCCTAGACATGAACACACAATAAACGTCTTCATTGTGATTGGTAATCAACTCGCCACCTTAATTCATTTCGATAATTTAAGTAAAAAAATACTGGGACGAAAAAGATAAGCTCCTAAATGAAGGGTGATTCATTAAGATTCTTTTAGAAAAGTATGCATCATACTTTTCTTAGTTCAGTTGAAGTTGTTATTCTGGAATTTTCCTATGAGGGCATTTCTTTTTATAAGTATTTTTTTCAGCCCTTAATGAGTTGTATGCTATTTGTTTTCGCGTCTTTTTGACGAATAATATTACTGGTTTGTCGATTAATTGAATTTATTCTACTTTTCTAGTATGAAATTGCTTGCTTAAGATCGGTAAATTAGAAATACCCTTTTGGCTTCATGACATACTCAACTATCTTAAAACAAGCTATTCTTATTATAGTCGTATTGGCTGTAGCAATTTACTCGGCAAATGCGCAAGAGCACCCACTCTCCAAACACGATTCTGCTCTGGTAGTGTCTTATACCCAGGCTTATGAATTGGAGCTCCAAAACAACGTAAATTTCAAAGAAGCTTCTAGATACTTGAATGAAATTGCCTTTATCTACTGGGAGCATAATCAATATGAAAAGGCTATTGAATATTATAAGGAGTCTGTTGAATTGAATGAGAAAATCGAGAATGAGAATGGAATCGCCATGATTCATAATAATCTAGGTATGCTGCATGCGGATATTATGGATTATGAAAAGTCTTATGAGTACTTCATGTTGACCTTGGCAGCTCGTCGATCCAAAAATGAAAAAATAGGCATGATATCGGCCATGATCAATTTATCTGTGGTCTTGAATAATCTAAAGAGGTACGATGAGTCTATTGATTTTCTACAGCAGTCTCTCAAGCTAGCGCGTGAGATGGGGGATGTACATCAAATGAAAAGTTGCTATGGTATGCTGTCGGAGACCTATGAGAAAGCGGGAAATGTCGATCAGTCCATTTACTATTTTAATTTGTACAAGACCTTTACCCAAATGATCCAAAATGAACAGATCAATCAAGTCATGGAGGATTATTCTGAAGAGAAACTTATCAAACAACGGCTGGAAATAGAGAATAATGAAAATCGACAGAAGTTAGTAGAGAAGCAAGCAGAATTAAATTTGATAGAGACTAAAAAGAATCAATTTGAACAAGAGCTAAACTCCTACGATAGTATCACTAGATCTTTATATGCAGATCTTGGACAGAAAGAACTTCAACTTGAATTGCTCACTAAACAATCGCAAATAGAGCAGCTTAAAGCTCAACAGCAGATTAATCAGCAAAAAGCAGAGAAAGAAGAGGAAAAAAGGAAGCTTCATTATGCATTGATTTTTACACTGATTGTTTTAATCATCTTGTTCTTCCTTGTCAGAAGTAAAAGGAGAACCAAAAAATGGGCAATCTCAACGGCCGAAAAAAATAAGGTAATCGAACGCCAAGGAAATGAGTTGAAAGACTTGAATGCAAACCTTCAGGTGCTGGTAGAGCAACGTACGAAGAAGCTCAAACTTGCCAATGAAAAGCTTAGTGAATTTATTTTTTCGAATAGCCATATTATTAGGAGACCAGTAGCTAACATCAAGGGGATTGTCAATTTATTGAATCAAAATGGTGTTGATGAAAAAAATGCGCAGCTCATAGAAATGTTGGACGCAAGCAACAATGAACTAGACGAGGCACTTACTCTCTTCAATGAAAGCCTTACACTTAGCGAATCTACTCTGGATGAAACTAACCATGATACTGATAGTTGAATGAAGATATTAACCACACTCGTATCCCTAGCGTTTTTAGTTCAGATGGCGTACTCGCAGTCTGATACACTTCAGTCACCAGCTTATACTGGTGAGGATGGTAAAATATATTGGAATAAAAATGCTCCCATTTATCTGCGGATAGCAAGTACACCAGATGAGAAAGGAGTCTTGTTGAAAAGCGAAGATCAGTCTCAGTATTCTAATCCTATTTATTTAGACACGGAAGGGGTCAATTATATCAGAACTAGAAATGCTGTAAACAATCAAACCAAGGAAGTAGTCTTGCCACACCAAGAAGTAGCTTTGCCTATTTATGCTGATGGTACTGCACCTATTTCAAAAGCCACCTTTCAAAATGCGATTAGATATACCAACAATGGAATAGAGTATTTGGGGAAAGGAATCAGGATAGCCCTATCAGGAGCTGATAATCAATCTGGGCTGAAAGAGATTTATTACGCCAAAGGGCAAAATGATTTTGAGCTTTATACAGATACTATTGACTTTGTAGATGCTTCTGGTTCATCGTCGTTAAAGTTTTTTGCGGTGGATAATGTTGGAAATAAAGAGAAGGAGAATCAGGTTAACTTGGTATTAGACTATGCTCCACCAAAAACAACTCTAAGTTATTTAGGACCACAAATAAATAACACTTTCACTTTTAAATCTAAATTCAAGTTTGAAGCTACGGATAGTTTATCAGGTGTATCTTCTATTTTTTACAAGTTCGATAGTGGCGATTATCAAATCTATACTAGGAATATCGAGATAGATCAATTGAGTGATGGGTATCATCAGATCACTTACTACTCTGTAGATAATGTGAACAATAGAGAAGAAGAAATTAGCTACGAGTTTTATTTAGACATTTCTTCACCTATAACCTCTGCTGTTATACTAGGAGATAGATTTATTGTCGAGGATAAGATTTACTTCTCAGGGAGGAGTAAACTTAAATTGACTGCAGTAGACAATAGAGCAGGAGTGAAGGAGATTAAGTATAGTATCAACGAAAAGGATTTTGTGGATTACACTAAACCGTTTTATCTCCCTAGTCGATCAGGAATACATAAGATTCGATACTATTCTGTAGATAATTTTAATAATAAAACAAACAGTCGGAACAGTACAAATGGATTTCAAGAGTTTAAGCATATAGCTACTAAAGTCTATGTAGACCTTACTGGACCGGATTTGAGTTTTGACTACGAGGGTCCAGCACTGGTTGCAAGAGATACTTTGTTTGTTTCCTCAGATACTAAGATCATTTTGAAGGCTACAGATTCTGAATCTGGAATGCGAAAGATAACCTACAACTTAGGTGAATCTGCGGTAGAGTATGATTACAAAGATCCATTCCAGTTCAAAGAAAGTGGGTATCGTTCTGTAGACTATTATGGATATGACAATGTCAATAATAGAAATGTATCTCATCTAAACATCTTTGTCGATAGTACAGGGCCTCATCTGATATCCTCTTTTAGTAGGAAATTTGATGAAGGTAATAGCGACCGCTATCTTTTCCATTCTAGTGTCAAGGTGTATTTAGCAGCTCAAGACGATCATACAGGACTTCAGGATATATCTTATTCTCTAAACGGAGGAGCTGAGGTGTACAACTCCGCAATCATATCATTAAAGAAGAATGGCGTTTATAAAATAAAAGTTACGGGTAGTGATTTACTAGGAAACGAAACCGAAAAGGAAATAGAGGTTGAAATAAACAAGTAAACTATTATACTCTTCGAGGATTTCTTGAAAGGGAAATTACTAATTGTTATTCAGTGTATTCAGGTATAATTGTCTTCTGGACCCACCATCGTTAAAGATTGACCTGATACGCTCTCGTTGACCTTTGGTAAACATAATCATTGATTCATCATAGACTCTATCCATGAAGTTCATAAACATGTCGTTGCTGCCACATGAGCTCTGAGGGTACGTTGGATTACCGGTATACTGGGATAACTGAACGGGGGTGTCATCCACCATATCACCTTCTTCGCAGTCTCCATCTTTACCATATATGTGTAACAGACTTAGCCAATGTCCTATTTCATGAGTCGCCGTTCTGCCGTAGTTGAGGTTGGGTGCTATTGGAGGGAGTGTCCCAAATGCTCTTGGGTCTATAACCACTCCATCTATCCTAGGGTCACAATCAGGGAATTGGGCATACCCAGCCAATACAAGATTTCCATGACGGTCGCTAAGATCGGCTATCCAGATGTTCAAATACTGATCACGAGGCCATGCATCTTGACCACCTTGATTGGTATTGTACAATTTGAGGTCTTCGAAGGAAGTCTCATCAGCTATTGTTTTACCATCCCATCCAGTTACTTCGCTTGAAGTTCTAACGATACCCGAAGTCAAGTTCCCTTCTGGATCTTTTTCCGCCAGATGAAATTCTATTCCCACATCAGCTACTAGGTCGATAAACTCAGATGGCGCATTGGTATGATCTGGGTTTTGTCTTCTATAATCTTGGTTGAGAACTTCGATTTGTGATTTGATCTTCTCGTCACTGATTTCAAAAGGGGCAGGAGAATAATTAACTACATGCACCACTATCGGAATCCTGATTATCTCGTTACTGGGAATTTCTGCAGGTATTTTTGTAGGCTTGACCTCAGTATCCTTGGAACATGAAGAAAGGAGTATTGCTAAAACTAGCATTGCAATTTCAGACCTAATCATGGGGTAATCTACTTTAGAACTAATCAAATTGAATACAAGGATAGTTAAGCAATATTGAGTAACGTTTTCTCTTCCTTTCGAAATACTAGTAATGTCCTTGAGCAAAAACAATATTACTAATCGACAACTCAAAGGTCATGTTCTTTAGAGAAATTTAAGGCTAAAAACATTTCTACTCCGGCACAAGGGGTCGGCTTAGGAGTCTTTTCACATTGGAAACCAATACTTGAAATGTACTCTCCAGAGAGTAGGTTGTCAATAGGAGCTTGAGCATTGATACTCAAAAATGAACTTATAAGAATTATAAAAAGTATGTGTCTGTTCACGGTAGTTCTTCAATATTCCAGTCAAATCTATCACTATACTATTGATATCTGGATCAAGCTGTCACAACTCTTCCAATTATTTGAAGACACATTAAGTAAAGCTCGACCGAACTAGATTCAAAATACATCTGTAGTAAACCCAACTTCTTTACCTACTTTTTGAATGAACTTTTTGGCGGCTCTTGTATTGCCGTGAATAGTATAGATCGTACGACCATTGGTGTCATGTAGCTTCAATACTTGAAACATACCGAAGTATTTGGGTTTCGTCATATCCTCCCATGAATAGCTTTTACTATTTCTCCCATGAGTGACAGTAAAACCATTTTCATGATAAGTAACTCTTGCGGACTTATACCTTGATACCAATATGCCTACATATGAACTATATCCTGCGAAAAAAATAATAACAGGAATACCTCCAATAGATACAAAGCCTTCTGATATTACAACAATAGCAGCCCACAGACAACATAGGAGAGTGATACAACAAAGTATCATCACAACGAAATAAGTAAGTATTTGAATTATTAGTGGGTTGGGTATAGTTACCTTGTTTTTGAAGGAATTCCTTTCAGTATCTCTATTCATTGTGATTAATTACTTCTAATGCTCATAACGTTGAGTTACTTGATTTGGTACAAGCAATAGATATTCAAGATACAATCTACAAAAACTGTCGATTCCCATCACCTACATGTTTTTACTAATAGAAAAGAATCTACCTAACCTACCTCGTTACTATTGAGAGATAGAATAGTAAAAAGTAAATAAAAAGGAGGGCTACCAGTGAAATTCCCTGTCTTTGATAGGTAAATGTTCTGGAACATAAATGTCCGTAATTAGAGTAGACTTGTTGGAGAACTGTTCATGTTCAAACTGGACAGTAAGCTGTTCCTCTGATAGCCTTAGTATTTTGAAATACTTATGTTCTTCCTCAATATTCATAATGGAAGGCAATCGTTTGCTAGTCCATTTAATATAGAAGTACCCTTTCTGATCTTTGATGAACTTCCAGTCGGCATATATAGTCTCACCACAGTCTCTGTGATCACCAGAGTTATCATGCATGGTCATGTCAGACTTATAAGTCTCCCTATGCGAAAGGAAGCAATCTCCCATATTTATTCGGGTTTTATTATTGAATCTACGGGCAAGTTTCCAAGTTTTCGATGAGTCACCTGTTAGAAGAAATTTAGCATTTGTGGGAAGTTTAAATGTTCCTAACTCAGTCTTTGAACAAGCCAATTGAAAAAGGGATACTGCTAGTAGAAGGATTAGATTTCTTTTCATTGATAGAATGGTTTTCTACTGAACTAATACAATTATATGTGGATACTGGGCTCGTTAATTTACTCATATTTAATTCTTTATGAAAGTAAAAAAGCATCCTGTTAATGAGGGGGACACCTCATGGTTGATGAATTGTAACGTCTGGTTGGTCACCTGTAATGCTTGGTTGATGAAATGTAACGTCTGGTTGATCACATGTAACCCTTGGTTGATGAATTGTAACGTCTGGTTGGTCATAAGTAATGTCTGGTTGATGAAATGTAATGTCTGGTTGATCGCATGTAACCCTTGGTTGATGAATTGTAACGTCTGGTTGATCACATGTAATGCTTGGTTGATGAGATGTAACGTCTGGTTGATCACATGTAACCCTTGGTTGATGAAATGTAACAACACTGTTTTTGATCATCTGAAAACAAAGGGTAGGCCTAGAACCATAATTCTTAGAAGTGAAAAGTAGAGGAGCTGATACTAATCAAGCTCCTCTGGTGGTCCAAAGTATATGATCTTTTAGTTTTGTCATGAGTAAATCTTGCATTTACTCATGATAGATTATTGATTCAGAATGTAGTTTCGGGTCTATTGTACATTCTAGGAATTCGTATGGCAATTGCTTGAATAGTTCAAGCTATGAGACTTAACGATTCATAGTTTTTCTTAGTCAACTGCAGGTATCTATATGGGGATATGGACAGGAATATAAACACACCGCTAGAACCTATCTGAGTGTATGAGATAGACCTAATAGTAGACTAAAATACAGTAAACTATTGCTTGAGTCACTGAGACTGTATCCTGATCTTTTCTTCTTCGAAGCCAATAATGTAGTTTTCTATGACTTTCAATACGAACTCCATACTGGTCTTGACATCGGTGTCATCGAACTTGAGGATCTCATATCGGGTCAGTTCAAGCTTTCTCTGACGGGTTTGGTCATCAGCGTCCGTCTTGGATTCTGCATCCGAACCTCCTTCTATTTCAATGATTAGCTTCAGCTCGTGTGAGTAAAAATCTACTATGTAACCTTTGAGTGGTTTTTGATAGTGGAATGGATAGCCCATCATTTTTTTACCGCTTAGCTCCTGCCATAGTAATTCTCTGGAAGAAGTGGCATTGAGAGAAAGGCCTTGGGGGATTTGTTCTACGTCTTTGTTGTAGGATTTGGTATTCATTGGTTTGGGTAGTTTGGTTTATAATTAAAGTTAGGTGATTTATTCCAATATTGAGATTGGATATTGAAAAAACGTTGTGAACTATGGTGTATCTGACAACTTTTTTCTATTCACATAACTTTTAGGTGTGTTTCCTACAAATTGTATCTTCGTATGCTACCCTGAAATCGATATGTCATGAATCAGAATTTATATGAATACCTGAGTTTGTGTTTTCCTTTAACACCCAATGAGCTCAAAGAGGTAGGTTCACTGTTCCGTCTGGAATCGTATAGTAAAGGAGATTTTTTCTTGAAGCAGGGGCAGTATTGTAAAGCTCTCAATTTTGTACAGCGTGGGTATATGAGGTTTTATGCTTTGAAAGAAGGCAAGGAAGTCACACAATGGATATCTCCTAGCGGTTATTTTGTGACAGATCTCAATAGCCTTCTTTTTGGAGAGCCTTCAAGGTGGAATATTCAAGCCTTAGAAGATACGGAGATGTATAGTATCAGTAAGTCGGATTATGAATCATTGGGGGAGAAAATCCCTAATTGGTCCAAAGCCGAGAAGAGCTTTATAGGAAGGTGTTTTGTGACTTTAGAGAACCGCGTACATGATCTGATATCACTAAGTGCAGAGGAGAGGTATCATAAGTTGATCGGACAAAATCATAATTTACTTAATGAGGTGCCTCTTCAATATGTCGCTTCTATGCTGGGTATGTCTCCAGAAACACTAAGTAGAATTAGAGCTAAGATGCTTTCTTGACATTTGTCAAGCGATGTTCTATTTCCCCACTTTTTATTTGTCATTGATTCTGAACATTCAAATAATTAATGATGGCAAAAAAAGAAATACATACCTCTATTCAAATTTTTGCACCTATAGAACGTGTATGGCAGGTATTAACAGACTTTGAGAATTATAAGTCATGGAATCCGTTTATTGAGTCAATAGAGGGGAATGTTGAATTAGGAAAGACGATTCGAGTTCGAGCAGGAGGAATGAATTTTAGTCCCATAGTGTTGGACTTTGATGCTAATGATCAATTGAAGTGGAGAGGAAAGCTTGTCGCTGATGTGCTGTTTAGCGGAGAGCATTATTTCAGAGTGGAAAAAGTAAATGATGCAGAAACTACTTTCCTGCATGGAGAGTACTTTCAGGGGATATTGGTGTCGATTCTTAGTGGCAAACTAGAGGATACTCGATTGGGCTTTGAAAGTATGAATCAAGCGCTGAAAGAGGAGTGTGAAAGAAAAGGGATTTGATTTTGCCTTTTTGGTTTGTATCGGCTGTAAGCGATAGTCATACAAAAAAAGAGTCTGCTGTAGGTACGGCAGACTCTTTGATTGAATAGCTAATTGAAAAAACCTTATGAGCTTAATATTAATTTGGATTGCTCATAGGCAAAAATGAGTGCAACTGATAGTGCAAATAATGGTAGCATGATGCCTAGGGCTATAATGATGATGAATAATCCTACGCCTACTGAGAACTGGGCTGGTACTACTGGTACGCTCCATTCTCCTTTTCGCTTCCTGAGAAGGTAAGTGTACAAACCTGATATGCTCATCACCAATAGCATAAATGCAACTACTAGCATCAAATACCAGTTCCATGGCCCAAACTCTCCTTGATGAAAAGCCATCACCCATAGCCTTCCTTGCATCATTATACCGATGTCTGACCACGCTAGTTTGGCTACAGGTTTTCCAGAGTATTGGTCGAAATGGAGCTTTCTCATAGAGGATAGCTCGCTTGTTCTATTGGATACGCTGAATACAGCCTTAGGAGAGAGGGGGAGGTGGAGACTTATTTCTCCAGGTAGATCCAGCTCTCGGGCTATCATTGCCATTTGATCTAAGGTCAATGGTTCGCCTTTGATTTCAGAAGTGAAAGCTCGCCCATCCCACGTTTTAGGGAAACCTGTATTTGTTTGATCTTGTACCCATTTGAAGTTGCTGCCAAAGACATCCGTCCAAGGTAGCCCCCCTGCGAGTACTAATAGAAGCAGGATTGAAAACCAAAATCCTGTGACGGCATGTATGTCTCGGTAGAGCAAACGCTTTGAACCGTCAGTTCGAATGGTGAAAACACCTTTTAGCTTCCATCCGTCCTTGGGCCACCAGATATAGAGCCCTGTCAGTATCAGTACCACCATCCAGCTAGCGACTAGTTCCACTACTTTGGTTCCGTACTTACTCAGTAGCAGCTCTCCATGCAGTTTTCTGATCAAGTACATGTCGGTGTTTTTGGTGACTACCTCGCCGTTGACAGACCCATCTACCGGACTGATGAAAAGACTAGACTTACCAGAGAATCTACCGGATATGAATTCTGTCGCTTTATTTTGATCAGCGGTGATGATCATGGCGTTGGGAGGTTTGATTGCGTTTTTCTTAGCGATCTCCCATTGCTCTTGATAGCTCACTAGGTGAGGCTCAGCAGGCACTTCTTTCAGACTATCATACATGGGTTTTTCATAGTCGCTTTTAAATAGATATACTATACCTGTGATAGAAAGCAATATGATGATAGGCAGCGAAACAAGACCTGCTATGAAGTGCCATTTCCATAGCCACTGATGTAGTAAGTGCTTCGTGTTCATTTCTGTGCGAATTTGTACCCGATTCCTACATTGAAGTTTCTAGGATTTCCGAGTGAGTAAGACTCCCCCCATTGGTTAGATCTAGCTACTGTGGCATAGAGCTCATCCGTTGCGTTGATGATATTGGTCCATATATCAAATGCCTTCCATTCATAGCCCAGTCTGAGGTTGAAAATATCGTAGCCTTCGTATGACTTGGAGTGTACAGCGTCCATATAGTATTCACCGACATGCTGCCATTCTACACTTGCTCTGAAACCCTTTAGGTACTCAGGTTTGTAGGTAATCTGCGCATTAGCTGTCCATTCGGGGGCTTGTGGCATGCTTTTATTTGAATAGTCGATACCTGATTCTTTATAATCTAGGAATTTGTGAATCGCATTTGTTCCACTTACTCTGATGAGAATAGAAGGTATTGGTTGTACTTGCAGGTTATATTCCACTCCTTGATGAGTCGTACTGCCAGCATTTTTACGGATTCTAGTGCCATCATCTAGTAATACACTGATGATTTCATTTCGACCATCCATTTGGTAAATCGTAGCTTCAAGTCTTGCTGTATTATTGGCGAATGCTACCCAGCCACCAAGTTCATAACTATGGTAATAAACAGGTTTCAATGTAGGGATTTCATTCCCTCGGTATAGCTCACCTACTTGAGGAGGTACAAACCCTTGACTGTAGTTAGCATATATCCCACGATTGTTTTCTAGATCGTAGGTGAATCCAACTTTTGGAGTAAACTGACTGAAAGAATTTTTTCCATCCAATACAGCTGTATAGGCATTGCTGTCTAGTGCATTTTCAAATTGGTAATTGAAATGATCAAATCTCAACGCGGCAATAAGGTTAAGATTGTCGACTAGTTCCACCTTGCCTTGAATATATGCTGCGGTATTCACTAAGTCTGCTTGATAGTCGGCTAGCAAACTATCAGTCTCTATAAATGAGTCATATATACCCTCGTTGTTTTTAGAGATTTCGATATAGTTAGCTTCGTATGTATTGGGACTATAGTCGACACTTACTCCTCCGATCAGACTACTATTCATCCAATTGAAGTCTTGCTTGTGCTGGGAGATGAGGCCGAAACTATTGAAGCTATTGTCATTGATTTCGCCATGAGCCAGGTTTGGGTTTCCCGCCGGAATCCAAGGTTTGAAGTCATCTTTTACCCTGTATGATGGGTTTTGCTTGACAGAGTTGTTTCTGTAGTAACCAGTAAAAGTTGATTTAGCATGATCATTCCAGTAGTGATTGACGGCCAGTTTGGTACGGATGGCATCCACCTGTCTATTGGTGAATGTTTGCTCTGATTCATAAGATTCACTGAAAAATGCTGCGCTGTCAATAGAGCCGGACATTTCTGAATAGTAATCGATCAGTGTATTACTCCATACTATCTCAGTGTTTTCATTGACAAAGTAATTAGCAGAAAAACTCAAAGCCAACTTATCGAAATCGCTGTGCTCTCGGACACCATCTCGCTGGTCTGCATAATACCCTGCTACTCTTACACCTACTTTATTGAAGGTATTTGACGCATAGAAATCAGTTCTTTTGTATCCTATGTCATTGCCTTGGATACTGATACCAGCAGTTGGGCGGTAAGATGGCTTTTGAGAGATGAAGTTCACCGCTCCACCGATCGCTTCACTACCATAGATACTTGAGGCAGGTCCTCGGATGATCTCAATGTTTTTTACTTTGGCCATATTCATTTCCAGTAAGGCATTGTGATTGAATACTCCAGATGCTCTGATAGGCACACCATCTTCTAGGTATAGATAAGATGCTCCATAGTCAATCGGTCTTCTAATACTCATTGTGTGCTGTTCATTGCCCAAGTCTACCATGTAGACCCCAGGGTTTTGATTGAGTATTTGGTCTATCGTGGTGGGCTTATTGTCGTCTATGGTTTTAGCAGTTACACTAGAAATGGCGATGGGGGCTTCTGATCGCTTTTCTTGTTCTCTGTTGGCACTGACTACGACTTCATTGAGAGACAGGACGTCTGTTTCTAGCCCTATCACAAGTCCTTTTTCTGCAGTAGTCATTTGAGGTTTATATCCCATGATATACACCTTCAGCTGGTCCCTTCCAGATTTTGCTTTGATGCTGAACTTTCCCTGTATATCAGTCAATACAGTTTGTTGGTTGTCTTCAGATAGATTGGACACGTATGTAAATGGTATTGCTTCACCTGTTTCTCCATTCGTTACAGTTCCAGTTATGATTTGTTGGGCATAGGTAGTAGTCATCCATAAACACAGTATGGCTGTGATGATGTATTTGAAATTCATCTTTGTTGATAATTTTTTATCGGAACAATGCGATAGTCATATCTTATCTATTACAAGGTATAGATATGAAAGACCGACATTGATCTCTATTATTAAATTGAAATTTTAGTAAGACAGCTAGAGCATAGGGAGGTTACGAGTACCATATACAATGCTCTAGCTAATTGGTTGAATGACTTGTTATTGCCATTCTTTAGTCATGTGAGGGAATTGATTTTTGGAGGTCTGAAGATGCCTTCAGGAAGCATAGTGTCATGAAATACACTGAGATATTCAGAGTTTAGATGGTTTAATTGATCGAAACATCTTGATAAACCTTCGAAGCTGCTTTTAGTATAGTAGTAAGACACTTCAAGTTTCTCTTTCTTACCAGAGGGGGCTTGTTTCTCCTCTTTCTCTTGTGCTTTTTTGAGCTTTTCGGCCAGATAACATTTACCATTACACATGGACATAGGCTTTTCTCTATTGATACAGAGAACCTCTGCAATGAAGCTTTGATTGATTTTGAAATCAATCATGATGCTAACCTGTTTGAGGTAGGGCATCGTCATCGCTAATAGCATCAGTATGGGTAGTGCTCTTTTCAAGTTGCCAGAGAATGGCGCGAAGATAATAGATCAACTTAAAAATCAAATAGAGAAAGGAAACAAGAGCGGGGAGTATGTATTTCTTTGAGCTTATGATGAATGAGCATTTTCTCTGCCATAAGCTATAAAAACAAAAATAGCATCGAGATATACCCCGATGCTATTTAAATTTTAATCGCAGGGTGATAGCCTTTTGGGTTTAATTCCCGATCCTTGGGTCGAGTAGAAATAAAATCCCAAAGATACCCCGTACCCTTGAGTTGGGGAGCTTCATTTCTCTTATTACCTATAAGGCTAACCTTTACCTTGTCGCTACAATTTCAGCAGATATAGTCAGCTTAGCCTCTTCGAATAGATCATTGCTGTCATGATCATTGAATATTTTGGTGTAGAAGATCGCTGTGGTCTCATAACTCCCTGCTGGAAAGTACCTTGAGATAGTAACATTGATACTTGCACTTTCTCCGGGTTTTAAGCCACCACCAGGAACGACTCTTGAGGCAGTGATGTCTGCAAATGTAGGAGAGGAAGTACTGTTTTCGTACTTGGTAGCTTTATAGAAGGAGATAGGGTGGTTACCTTGGTTCGTCCAAGTAGTGACATCGCTGAAATAGTGGGCTTCCAATTCTACCGCGTTAGGAGTCGATACACTTGACGATCCTAATTTTACAGGATTGATCACATCTACAATGATGGAAGTGGTTTTAAGCTCACCTTCATCATCCTCTACGATGAGACTTAAGGTTTTAGGATACTTAAGATCGAAGCTCATAGATTGATCTGTGTATTCTGTACGATCAGTTGAACTTGACTCCTGATTATAGTAAAGCTTACTACCTTCAAAAGTAACCGTTGGTGTCAAGTCAGTGAAGTCTGTACCTACGGGAACAAAAATATAGATTTTATTTAGCCCAAATTCTTGTACTGAATGATGTATATCTATGTCCTCTGTCAATGCTGGATTTTTGCTCTTCTCAAATGAAAACCTAGTGATCCTAGGAGTTCGATCGACTGGAGCTTCTTCTTGAAGGACTTGAACGTCATAGTGGAGCAATTCTTCTTTAGTTTCTACCGAGCTAATGGTGAAAGTATGCGTTTTCCCATCCTCAAATGATAGTTGTTCACTGTTACTAGGTGTGATTTCGAATTTGCTCAGGTTTAGTTCGTCTGAAGTGATAGAAGCAGATATTTTGTCAAGTCCCACAGTTGAGTGAGATACTGTAATTACAACTTTACCATGTGAGGTTTCTTTATTGTCTTCTATGCTGGGGTTAGTAATGTCAATCGATACAGGAGTAATTCCAAATAATGGAAAATCAGATAAAAGCGCTTCGTTGATATCAATAGAGCTACTTCCTGTATCACCATCTTCATTGGTATCATCACTTGAACTGCATGAAACTAAGCAGTTAAATGCAAGTAACAGGGCTAGGAGGTTAGAGTAATTTTTAAATTTAATCATGGGGTAAATGTGTTGTTGTGAAAAATTGATTTTACAATCTAGTACGTTCATTCAATCGCAAGGCGATAGCACATTGAGTTTGATTCCCTGACCTTGGGTGTTAGAACTCATTTGTTTTAAACGGGCGCTAAATTACAATTATTGTTAGCACAGGTGATACTATTTTATGTAAAAAGGCAGGTTTAAAGCTTTAATTTGATAAAGTTTATTTTGAGTTAAAGATTTAATAATGAGAAGTTCCCTTGAGTGTTGAATCTTTCATGGTCATATGGATTGACTGGTATTTATGTTAAAAACTTTACAGTGATTTTTCCTTTATGATTTGTCAATTATGTCTACTCAACAGGCGATGGTTCATGACATTAGCCTTTTTTAAGTGAATACATGATTAGAATGATAAAAAACATTATTTAAATAATGCAAAGTGAATTTTTCTTTGAAGTTACCTTTTGTCTTAATAATCAGTTGTTTGTGTGTAGTAAGTGATTATTCTGCACGGAGCATATGATAAAGGTGGGAGGTAATATCTAAGACAAAAATGATGATGATGAAAAAGACTAGATTGCTTAGTGGATTGCTTTGCTTGATTTCTATATCTACTCTGGCAGATCCACCAACTCCTCCACCTGGGAAAGTTTGGGTGTTGAATGAATTGATGAGTGATGAATTCGGACCAGAAGGCCCCAACTTGGACGTCTGGAATGTATATGGTCACGACAGATCTTGGGATCGAACTTCGGCTTTTGATCCCAAAGTGCTGGGTGTTGAGAAAGAGCCTGGAACTGATAATTACATTTTGACTTTGAATCCTATCTGGTATTATGAGGATGAAGTCTGGACTCATCCATCTACTGGTCGTACTTACCAGTTTTCAGGAGCGGCACTTGATACCAAGCATAGAGAAACTTATGGGTACTATGAGATAAGAATCCGACCGTCTGACTTTCCTTTTGGATCAGGTGTTTTTATGAACTCTAGAGGAAATCCTGCAATAGCTTGTGATGATAGATATGCATCGGAGTTGGATCTTATTGAAAATATGGGATATACAGGTCCGGGAGCTGGTGAGTTTGATAGTCGTGGAGGTTTCTTTAATTATGTTCAGCATGTGAATAGTCATACAAAGAATATCATGACATCTGATGGTTCGGGTAATTGTATCCTAAGTGATAATCCGTGGCAGTCTGCTGGGGCAGATCATTATGATTTAGAAGATCGTCATGCTTTTTTTACAGTAGGGATGTGGTGGAAGGACGAGAAAACAGCTCATTTCTATAATAATGATAGGCAGTTTAGCACTATTACCCCTGCTAGAGATTACAACATTCCGATGGTTTTGATTTTGTCTATGGAAACATATACAACAAAAAAGGATGATGAAAATAATGCTGGAAACCCTAAGCCTGCAGAGTGGATGTGGGATGAGGAGTTTCGTACAAAAGACCAGCGTGCAGTCAAATATGATTGGGTAAGAGCTTGGAAACTTGTAGATATAGATGCTAATCAGATTAATGATACTAAAGATAATTTGCAGGCACCGTCAACAACAATAGATACTTATCAAGGAAGAAATATAGAGGCGACTTTAATTTATTCTGTAAAAGCAAATAGAAAGGTTGTTGCTAAGCTGTTATCTCCAGTTGGTGATGAATTGGACAGACAGGAGTTTAATGTAACTAAGGGTGTGCGTTCGCTTAGAACAAACTTAAAAGTCGGGGATGAAGTAGCTGTTGCGTCTAATTACAAAGTTAGGTTTGAGATATTGGATGGTACGAATGTCTTAGTCGATGATGAAACACTAGTCAATGTTCAAGCTACTACTTATACTAAACAGCTTTCGAGTGACTTGTATCCAACATCCCTAGAGCCTCGCCAATCTAGCTATCAGATTCCTGTAGAGTATGAGACTGATGAGGAAAGCACTATTAATATTGAATTGAAGAAACCGGACGGAACCTCAGTTGGGATTTTTACTGCTGATGTAGACAAAGGTAAAGGTGTATCAAGGGTTAATGTCAGTCTTGATCCAGTACTAGATGCTGGTGATGATTATGTGCTAAAAACTTATATGCACCGAAAGGGTATGGATGAATCGGACCCAATGGCTGTATCAATAGGTGATGTCAATGTAGATTTAACTGAAGGTGCATGGGGAGATATTAGTATCAATAGCACAACTTCTTCTATCAATATGGATGACACTACTGTAAGAGTTGACTACACTTACTCTGCTCTTGAAAATGGGGTGTTAGAAATTTCATTTATTGATCCTGATGGTAAAATAGTAGCAACCAAAAGACATATTGAAAGATATGGAGAGAGAACACTGTCGCGGGATATTATTTGGGATAAACAAGACCTTACTCCATCGGATGATTATAAAGTCACTATTTCATATACTTATGATGACAATCTTTATCCTGCATTAAAGGATACCGTTTACAATATTTCAGTGCTCAACGATGTTACGGATATTAGTAATTTTAATAGTGAAGAGGTCAATTCGTTGCTCTCTTACCCAAACCCTACGAATGGAGAAATATCTCTTTCTTTAAAAAATAATTCTGATAGAGTTTTGGCTGTTAGCTTATTTGACTTTAGTGGATCTAGAGTTGATTTACCATATACTCTTTCTGAGGATAATGAAATTAAGTGCGATCTATCAGTTTACTCCCCAGGAGTGTATGTCATAGAGGTAGCTACAGATAGAAAAGTGTATTCATTCAAAGTAATTAGGGAATAATTAGTGAGGACTAACCAAATTCTAAAAAAGAGGAGGATTCAATCAAATTGAATCCTCCTTTTAGGTTTACTTTTAATCACAAGGCGATAGCCTATTGGGCTGAATTCTTCGATCCTTGGGTCAGAAAATGTCACTTGTGAATGTTTTACAGCGATGAATAAATTGATTTTATCAACTTAGAACTCAGCGATTCTAGATGTTGTGATGCATTATTCATAGCGTCTTTTACATCCTTGGCTTCGTCCATTACGCTCATTACTTGATGTGCTCTTAGCTGTTTAATTTGTTTTTCTTCGAGATCTATTTTACCTACTAGTACGCCTAGACTTTTACTGAATTTAAGACAAAGTCCAGAGACCCCATCGACTACCTTGCCCTCGAGTGATTGATGGTCTAGTTTTCCTTCACCAGTGATGACAAAATCGGCCTCTTTTAGCAGTGCTTCAAATTTTACAATGTCTATTATGGCATCAATACCGCGCTGAAGTTTTGATAAGAATAAAGGAATCATAGAGGCAGCTATACCACCGGCTGCACCAGCCCCAGAAATATTGCTAACTTCCATATTGAAGGCCTGTTGAATAACATGGGCATAATTCTTTAATCCGTCATCTAGACTTCTAATTTCTGATTGGCTCGCGCCTTTTTGAGCACCGTATACATATGCAGCTCCATTCGGGCCATGCATAGGGTTACTAACATCGCATAGTACTACGAATTCAACATCGGGAGTGAGGATAGCTTTCGAATTGTCAATTCTGTCAATTTTTATAAGGTTTTCCCCTGTAGGTTTCAAAGTATTGCCATGAGCATCTAAGAATCGATATCCTAAAGCTGAAGCTATTCCAATACCTGCGTCGTTGGTGGCACTGCCACCAATGAATAAGTATATGTTCTTAGCGCCGTGTTGCAAAGCATCTTTAATTAATTCTCCAGTGCCCAGTGAAGTGGTATACATACAGTTCCTATCTTCCTTATTTAGAAGTTGTAGACCTGAAGCTTTTGACATTTCTATAAAAGCCATATCACCTTTGTACATGTACGGAGCCTTTATTTTATGAAAAAGCGGATCATGGACTTCTATTGTCCTACTTTCTAGGCTTAAGCTTTTTTCTATAGCCTCAAGAGTTCCTTCCCCTCCATCAGCCAAAGGTTGAGTTATAATTTCAGCTTTAGGGAAAGATTTATGAACTCCCTTGGCTATTGCAGCGCAGACCTCTTCGGAAGTCAGGGAGTCTTTGAATTTGTCTGGTGCAATGAGAACTTTCATACTTATATCATATGTTGAAATGTGATGCTAAACCATAGAATGACTAAAAAGAAGATAAGCAATAAACCTACTTTCGTTTTCTCTTTAAGGATAGTATTGAGTTCTAATCCTATATCACTCTGAGAGGAGGTATAATTACCCTTAAACAAATTACTAGCCAATAGTCCTATTGTTAGAGTCACAGCTGCTCCGATGGCGTTCCACCAAAACCAGAATACATTGGGAACAAATAACCACAAATAGATATTGACTGATACTCCAGTTATTAACCCAATGTTGATTCCTTTAGTATTGACCTTACGGAGTAATAGGGCTGATATAAAGGTAGCCATAATAGGGCCATAGAAAACGGAGCCTATTTTATTGATCGCCTCAATTACTGTAGGTGCTATTCCTCCAACAAAAAAGGCAAAAATGAGACAAAATAATCCCCAAAATAGGGCTGCTATCTTAGAATACTTCATGTATGTTTTGGTATCCAAGTCTTTGTTTCGGTTGAATAGGTCTTCTACTGATGCAGCACTTAGAGAGTTGATCGTAGAGCTAAGGGACGACATTGCTCCAGCCAAAATCGTCACCATAAGTATTCCGATAACTCCATGTGGTAAATAGTCTCTTATAAATATAGGAACCATTAAGTCTGGTTTTTCACTTGGGATTTTACTCATAAATTCTGGGTTGGATATAGCTAAAGTTCCTATCACAAGTCCCATAATACAATAACTAAGTGTGATAGGGAATCTGATTAGACCATTAGCGAGTATGGTTTTATTGACTGTGGCTAGATCCTTGGCTGAAAACAATCGTTGTACTTGACTCTGATCTGTTCCATAGTAAGAAATGTACAAGAACATGCCGCCGACTAACATCGGCCAAAATCCAAAACCTTCTCCATCTGTTAGTCCCAAAGAACCAAAGTCAACTACTTCGAGTCTTGCAGGATCTACATTCGCAGAGAATTCTTCCCAGCCTCCTATTTGATTGAGTCCAGCAAATAGACAAATACCTATACCTATCATCAGTATAATCATTTGAATCATATCTCCATAGACCACTGCTTTCATGCCTCCTTGATATGAATAGATCAATGTGACCACACCCATTATTACAATAGTGCTCCAAAGGGGTAGTGTCATGACGCTGGTAAGAATCAATGCCGCAGTGTAGATCATTACACTAGTTGCAAAGGCTCTGCTGAATTGAAATACTATACTTAAAAGTACTCTCGTAGAAGCACCAAACCGTTTTTCTAAAAATCCATATACACTGACTACTCCTGCTTTGTACATGGGAGGAATTAATACTACCATCAGCACAATCATGGCTATCGGTACTCCAAATTCATAAGTTAGCCATTTCATGCCTCCACCATTAGATATACCTACAAATGCTGGTGCTGAAATAAAACTAATGGCTGACAGTTGAGTAGCGACTGTACTCAGGGTAAGAGGAAACCAAGTAAAGCTTTTTCCTCCTAGGAAGTAGTCATTTCCACTTTTGTTCTTGTTGAAAAGTTTTCCTAGAAACAAGAAACCAATGGTATATGAAGCGATTACTAAATAGTCCAGGTAATTCATGTATTATACATTAAATCCAGTATGGTAGATGCTGTCCAGGAAAAATTCTTACCTCCATATCCTAAAGATAAGTCTTTTGCTACCTCTTTTTGAGGTTCGTAATATTCGCACAAGCCCCATTTATTGACTATTTTAAGGGTGTCAGCTTTGACTACATTAGCTATCTCACGATACCCATACTCCATTAATCCATGATAGATCATCCAATTGACATGTGGCCAAATGGGACCTCTCCAATATCTTTTGGAATCAAATTCAGGACTGTCTACGTCAAAGCTTGGACATAAATAGTACCCATTATTGTGTAAATGGACTAAATGGTCTTGAAGATGAGCAGCTTGCTGCCCAGACGCTACTTGAGCAAATAGTGAGACATAGCTCCCTATTTCTTTGTACTCAATTTGTTTCTGTGCTCTTAGATCATATGGGACATACATTTTGAGCTTTTCATTCCAAAACTTTGAATTGAAAGAGGTGATACTTTGCTGTTGCCATTCTTTTATTTCACTGGTATCAAAAGAAAATCTTTCACCTATTCGAATAAGACTGTCATTAGAACGAATCAGAATAGCATTCATCATGTTGTCCTGAATCAGAAATGGACATTCTTCCGCTATCTTGGGACTATCGTATTGATTTTCTTTTCCAAATAAAAGGAGGTAAACGTATCTGTCATATTGTGCTGCTGTGGGTCTTTCATCAGCTTCTGATACATCTAGATCTCTTCGTTGATAGTTAGGTAGGCTGCCTTCTTTGATTTCAATTCGGTTTAGAGATTCATCCCAGAGAGGAGAGTTGTCTCGCCCAGATTCCCATGGGTGATACATGTACATCAATCCTTCATGGTGAGGGTCTCTGCTATTGTATAAGAATCTGTGAAAGTTGACCACTTTATTAAAAGACTCCTTTACAAAGGCTACGAGGTTTTCATCGTCTGGGTGCTGAATTAGTAAATTTTCTAGGACGAATCCAATGACAGGAGGATTGGTAATTCCTGATGACTTTGGTTTGTCGGGAGAGCCTGAATTCACAGAAGATTCCCAGAAGTCAAAATTAGGGAAGTATGTTTTTTCATTTTCAGAGTGAAACAAGATGTGTGGCACCATTCCATTGGCCCATTGACCTGATAGTAGGGAGTTAATTTCTTTGATAGATCGATCAAGGTTTTTGTGGCCATTTCCAAGGCTTACAAATCCAGAATCCCAGTTCCACTGAAAAGGATAGAGGGTATTGGTAGGAACTGTAAATTCCCCTTTCCAGTTAGTGTCTAAGACTTCGTGTGCTTTTTTGATTAACTCATCAAACATGTGATATAAAATTTTGATATGATAATGTGACTGTTCAGAGCTAAAATCACCTCCTGACAGGAGAGAATTTATTTCTCTCCTGTACTCAATGGAGGTGGACTACTACATGCTCTTTGTTAATTCAGCTTCTAATTAGAAGTCGAATGTAGCTCTTAGAAACAATCTTCTAGGAAGAATAGGTCTACCTACAAAATATGCTCCTGCTGTTTGGTTACTTCCTTGTCTAGGAGACCCTTCAGTGATTCCATCAGAATCAAATAGGTTGAAAACAGAAGCACTTATTCTAAGGGATTCTCTTTCTCCCATGGTGAAGCGATATCCTGCATCTAATCTCACTATTGTATATGGATCTAGTTTGTTATTGTTCGCATCGTCTGCGTACTTTTCTCCTAGATAGTTTGCCGATATGTTGGCGTCAAATCCTCCAACAGTATAATTGGCACCTACCATACCCATTACATTCGGTTGTCTTCTTAGCTTATTACCTACGAAATCTTCGTTTCCTTCAAATTCTGTGAACTCGTGATCTTGAAAAGTGAAATTTCCATACAGATTGGCGCCTTTCGCTACATTGTAGTTTGCACTTACTTCGATACCTAGAGTTTGAGTACTCTGGACACTCACTTCTTCGATTACATTGTTCGGATTATTAGGGTCGTTGACAAAGTCAATGCTTCTTCTATCATTCAATCCAACATAAAATAAAGCTGCCGTAGTTGAGAATTTAGAACCTCCATATTTGATGCCGAGTTCAGATTGGATAGTTCCTTCTGTTTCATAGGTCTGTGGCACACCTGGGGCTGAAAATCTAACCCCTCTAAGTTCAGGGAAGAAATAACCTTTTGAGAAGTTGGCATAAAGATTAGTAGTGGTGTTTAGCTTATACAAACCAGCTAAAGCTACTGCAAAATCAGAAGCAGATACAGTTCCATTTTCAAAAGTATTAGAACCTACACCAGTTTCTCTATTGATTTGACCTTGAGCTCTTTCCCATCTAAATCCTATGTCAAAATTGAATCTATCAAATTCCATTTGATCAGCTGCATAGAATGCAATTTTAGTGCTTTGATGATATCTATTGGCTGTTTGATTGCCAGAGATAAAACCACTAGTAGAGTAGTAGGCTGTATCTTCAGCTACTGTAGCAGGATCGTCATATTGAATATTTACTACACGAGGGGCATTACGGAAATCGCCTACAAAATTGGATATCCAGTTATTGTCCTCTGCTCTAGTATCAGACATAAATGTTCCTACAGTTACAGTATGAATATCTACTGTTTTAGTCAAATTGATTTCAGCGACCATTTCTTCCATTGGTCTTTCTCTATCTAGTATTCTGTTTTCGAATAATAGATCACTACTTGCTAATTGAGCTCCATTGTCAGCATAGGTGAACTGTGCATCTGCTGGTAATCCACGATCAGACAGGTAGCTAGCTTGATCTTCTGGAACATTATGTACACCATCTCCATCTAAGAAAAGATTAAACCAGTGTTCATATCTAGCTGCTTTGGTTTTGGCAGAGATCAACCAGTCATCTCCAAATGAATGCTGTAAATCCAGCATCAAATATCCACCTTTAGTTGTTACTCCATTTCCAATTGGAGATTCAAATCTTCCATTTGGTGTATCAAAAGAATAATCAGTCGCTTGACTTGTCAGTAATGTAAACACTTCCTTACCATCGTTGCCCGTTGGTCTAGACTTGTCATCACCATTTAGTGGATATGGAAGGTAGAACTGAACTTTGTCATCGATCATCTGACCAGATACCGTAAACGAACTATTATTTTCGTTGAATAGTTTTTTGATATTGGCTCTGATTTGATAGCCCTTGGTAGTCAATCCTGTTTCAAGTGGACCTTCATCATATCTATAAAACCCAGATACGGAGTAAAGTAAGTCCTCACTTAAGGGGCCAGAACTCAAGAAGTCCATTTTGGTTCTTCCTCCAGATCCCCATTCTAGCTGCACCTTGTTTTCAGGATCAAAAGATCCAGTTTTACTGGTGTAATTAATGATACCTGCTACACTTCCTGCACCGAATAGTGTAGATACACCACCTCTTACAAATTCTAGATTTGAGAATCCCATATCTCCTCTAAAGTACACATCATGAGCTGATGAGTTTAATCCGAAAGAACTCAAGACAGGGAGTCCATCGATTTGAATCGGGGTGAACTGATACTGTCCACCAGACGGCATACCTCTAACGAATACGTTAGAAGCGACTTCACCACCACCACCTTCTGCGGTGATACCTGGTACTGTTCTCAATATATCAGCTTGTGAGTTAGCAGATAACGTTTCTAGTTGTTTGGAGCCTATCCGTGTAAGAGAAATTGGAGACTCTTTTTGAGATCTGTCAGCAAAAGTACCCGTTACTATTACCGCATCTAGTGCCATCACATCACCTGACAAAGTAAAGTTTTGAGTTATGTTACCACCATCACTACCGTTGATAGCTATTTCTTGACTTGTATATCCAGTAAAGGAAGCAATCAACGTTTGTTCTCCAGAAGGAGCGTTTGGGATTTCAAAGTTTCCATTGAAGTCAACTACAGAACCTATCAATGTTCCTTTGATAACGACGTTAGCACCGATGAGTAAATCTCCGTTTTCATCCTTGACGGTTCCGGAGATTTTGACTTGAGCCATCAGTAAGTTGGTTGTCAACAGCATTGCTAGCACCAATGCGCATTGACTCATAATAGAGTTTAGCCTTTTCATTCATTATACAGTTAAATAATACATAATTGGGTAATGACCTGACTAAGAGATCATTCTTATAAGACAAAGGAGAATAACTTCCTGAATGAAATCTTGAAGAATACTATTAAGATGTAGCACTATTCTATCGAAAATGGTCATTATGTTGGCTTGAAATTGAATATATTAGTAGAGATGAGACCCGATTATGAGAAAATATTAGAGAAGCCAGAGCGATCTTTTATTGCTAAAACTGTCATTCGAGAGAAGAGGCCTACGCTAAGTGATGCATGGCACTATCATCCCGAAATAGAAATTTGCTATACCGAAAAAAGTCGAGGAGGAAAGCTGTTTGTAGGAAACCAAGTCAGGCACTATGAAGAGTCTGATATCGTGATGCTTGGAAGTAATTTACCTCATGGCTTTGTTACCAGTTATCCTTGTCGACAAGTTGTTTTGCAGATGAATTCGGATTTTTTAGGAAGTGAGTTCATTGAAAAACCTGAGTTAAAATCTATTAAGCAGCTATTTCATAGTGCCAACAGAGGTTTGTTTTTTAATGGCCGCACTAGAAACCGTGCCGTGAAAAAAATTAAAGATGTCATACAGTCGGTTGGTTTTGGTCAGTTGGTAAATCTACTCGAGTTACTAAATATGCTAGCCAATTCTCCAGATGCTACTAGTATTTGTACTAAGGAGTATATATTGGATGACAATGAATCCAGTTTCGATAGAATGAAAGTCGTTTATGATCACATAATGAACAACTTCAAAGAGGAAGTTGTAATTAGAGAAGTGTCTGAAAAGTTGAGCTTGAGTGAACCGGCTTTTTTTGCATTCATTAAAAAACATACAAAGAAGACTTTTACACAGCTAATCAACGAGTATAGGGTAAATCATGCCTGTAAGCTGCTAATGTCCAATGACATGACTATTTCACAAATTGCCTTTGATAGTGGGTTTAATAGTCTTTCTTATTTTAATAGAAAGTTTAAACAGGTAATGAATCAAACCCCTCATGATTTTAGAGAGGCTCATTTGGGAATTGTTGAAGGGGAGTAATATTCAGCTTTTATTGAATTTTTAGTGTATTTCAACATTAAGAAAGTACTAGGATAGTTATACAGGATAGAACTAGTCTTCGGTGATTATTGGACAATAACAGGGGTATTTCCTAATTTGATGTGTAGGAGTTGTTAAATGAAATCTAAGCTGTCATATTGCTTTTGAATTCAAAATACCATAACTAAAATGAAATCACTTTACACTCTCTTGACTTTTACCACTCTTTTAGTCTTTTCGTGTCAAGAATCTAAAGAATCTATCGAAAAGCAAATTACAAGCACTATCAAATACGAGCCAAATTGGGAATCACTGGCGCACCATGATAATACACCAGAATGGTTTCAAGATGCTAAGTTGGGTATTTACTTTCACTGGGGAGTTTATACTGTTCCTGCTTTTGGAAGCGAGTGGTATCCTTATCATATGTACAGAGAAGGTTCAGATATGTGGGATTATCATCAGAAAACATATGGTGATCAATCTGAGTTTGGCTATCATCATTTTATTCCAGACTTTAAAGCTGAGAACTTTGATGCCAAGGAATGGGTAGAATTATTCAAGAAATCAGGAGCCAAATTTGCCGGACCTGTAGCCCAACATCATGATGGTTTTGCGATGTGGGATAGTAAAGTAAACCCTTGGAATGCTAAGGCTATGGGACCAAAAAGAGATATCACCGGAGAACTTGCTAAGGAGATAAGAGCGAATGATATGAAACTAATTACGACTTTTCATCATGCTCGGAATCTTCAACGATATAAAGGTGAAAAGCCCGGTTTTGCTTCTCATTTTATATACAACAAAGAATGGCATACTTCATCAAAAGATCCTGATCTTAAGAAATTCTATGGTAATGTAGATCCTAAATGGTTTGAACAATACTGGTATGATCAGATTGATGAAGTTGTCAAAAACTATGATCCAGATATCATATGGTTTGATTCATGGTTAAATTTTATGCCCGGGCATTTGCGTCAAAAGATGGTGGCTAATTTCTTTAACAACGAACTAGAAAACAATCAGGAAGTAGTTATTGCTTACAAGCAAAATGACTTACCAAGTGATGTAGGAGTTTTGGATATCGAACAAGGAGGACGTAGAGATGTCTCTGAGCAAACTTGGATGACTGATATCACTATCAGTATGGAGTCATGGTGTTATGTGGAAGGTCAGACATACAAACCTACTTCTATGGTGGTTCGAAACTTGATAGATGTTGTTAGTAAAAATGGGGTAGTTCTACTTAATCTTTCTCCAAAATCTGATGGGACAATTCCTGAGGAACAAAAAAGTGTTTTACTTGAAATGGGACAATGGTTTGAGAAACATGGAGAAGCTGTATTCGATACAAGGCCTTGGATCATGTTTGGTTTTGGAAATGCTCAAGCTGGTCAAGGAAGTCATGGAGGTCAATCAGCTACAGTCGAGTATTCTGCTTCTGATATTCGATTCACTCAGTCCAAGGATGGTAGAACACTTTACATGTTCTTTTTGGGAGTACCGGCGGAAGGATGGTCGGATAATTTTAGATTGATGGCAGATCAACGATATTTCCCAGAAGGGACAATTAAAAAAGTATCTTTAATGAATACTGGTGAGGAGCTTGACTATGAACTGGATGGTTGGGGTTTCAGAGTGAAACAGCCTGCTACGACTAGTATGGATTCTTTAGCGAATGTGGTGAAGATTGAGTTCGAATAAATGATTAATACTCAACTTAGAGTTTTGATACTATTTATTCAATCCCATTTTGATATTCTTTTAACTTTGGGGCTCGATTGAGCGAGACAAGTGATATCAGCTTGATTTGAATTTGAACATTAAATTTCCGCAATAGCGGTTTAGATATGACAGTAGTAGAGATGGTATTGCCCCAGATGGGCGAGAGCGTGATGGAAGCCACAATTTTGACATGGACAAAAAAAGTAGGTGATTCTGTAAATGAAGATGAACCATTACTAGAAGTGGCTACTGACAAAGTTGATACTGAAGTACCGTCCCTTTATACTGGTACAGTAAAAGAGCTTCTTGTGAACGAAGGGGAAGTGGTTCAAATTGGTAACCCTGTCGCGTTAATAGAAATTGATGGCGAATTACCTGTATCGAAAAAAGAGGAACCAGATGCTGCTAAAGACATTATGGAATCAGTAGCACAAGCGACAGATACTGTAGCTCTAGCTGATATGTCTGAGAGAAAGAATTTAATGAAATCTGAAGTTGGCAAATTCTACTCTCCATTAGTTCTAAACATTGCGAAAGCCGAAGGAGTTTCTATAGAAGAATTGGATGCACTTGACGGTACAGGAAAGGACGGTCGTGTTACCAAAAGAGATGTTATTGCCTTAGTACGGAGTAAAAAGAACAGAGATACTTCCTATCAAGTATCGGTAGGAGAGCCTAAAGGGGCATCAATTCCAGAACCGCAGCAAGTCAACGTTTTTGATGGCAATGACGAGATAATAGAAATGGATCGCATGCGCAAAATGATTGCTGACCGTATGCTGGATTCTGTAAAGACTTCTCCACATGTGACCTCTTTTGTAGAAGCTGATGTTACGGATTTAGTAGCTTGGAGAGGTTCAATGAAAAGAAAGTTGATGGATGAAGAAGGTCAAGCATTAACGTTTACACCTATTTTCTTAGAAGCCATTGCTAAAGCAATTCGTGACTACCCGATGATTAATGTTCAAGTAGATGGTGATAAGATTATTCGCAAAGGAGATATTAATATAGGAATGGCAGTTGCTCTTCCAAATGGTAATCTAATCGTTCCAGTTATTCATAAAACAGATCAGCTATCGCTCCGAGAATTAACAAGAAAGGTAAATGATCTAGCACGTAGAGCTAGAAAAAATAAGCTTACAGCTGATGACTTAGCTGATGGAACTTATACAGTGTCTAATATTGGAGGTTTTGGTAATGTGATGGGTACACCTATTTTAGTTCAGCCACAAGTTGGTATTTTAGCGCTAGGAGCGATCACTAAGAAAGCGGCAGTAATTGAAACTCCAGCTGGAGATGCCATTGCAATTAGACATAAAATGTTCATGTCTCACTCTTATGACCATAGAGTAGTTGATGGAGCATTAGGAGGTATGTTCGTCAAGAGAGTTGCTGATTATCTAGAGAAGTTTGATTTAGAAAGAGATATCTAGTTTATTGATACTGTAGATGTCGAAATTTGAGATTAGTACTTTTCGACATCTAGTTGGTTATAGTATTTGTCAATCTTTTTGGGAATATCAATGTATAGTTGATAGTTAGCTCCAGTAGCTGCTGCATCTTCTACAGAGTACCCCATATAGAATAGGAAATCCACCATACGGTATTCATCAAAGCCCATCTTTAGTAAGTCTAATGCTTCGTAAAAGTTGTAATAGGCCTTCATATAAGTTTGGCGCTCTTTAATTTGTTCTTGAGATTCTTTATGGTGGCGCTTTCTTTGTTTGTATTCTTTGCTGGTAAGTCGATAGATGGCTGTTGCTGGATGAAAAATTGATCCTGCTACACCTAATCGGTAATTCGGTTCGTAAGGTTTTTCTGGATAACGTACTCCAGGAATATTGTCAACATTTTTTTGAGGTAATGTCAAGACCGTTTCTGAAGCTTCACGATCTCCTTCAACTTGTACCTCATTCAGTTTTTTCGTTCTTTGTCTGAGCATCAAAATGATAGATTGATTGGAAGAGGTGTCAGATATTACTATAAACTTTTCTTCGTAACTAATATGCCTGAGATAAACTGTGTCTTTATGATTGACATTGATAAGAAAGTTGCCATCAATATCTGAAGTGGAAGAACCACCCTTGGAGGTATATACATGCACAGCGTTTATATTTTCTAAAGACTCAATATCAGCTATGTTGCCTTTTAAGGTAATCTTTTGAGCAATAAGCATCAACGGAGAGGACAGAATAGTAAAGATGACTATGCAGCGTAGATTCATTGTAAAAGCAAAATATTGCTGTTAAGGTAATGAATAATTACCTATGAAAGTTGTCTGCCTTTTATGACTTATATAAACGAATTTAAAGTAGTTATGAGTATTAAAATAAATGCTACTTTGTTGACAATGTAGGGGTTACAACTGTAATGTTAACTAATCCAATAGTGCATAGAGATGGTTCTCCAGAATCACAAACTTCATATTCGAATGAGTCAATTCCTTCAAATCCTAAATCTGCAGTGTAGTAATAATTTCCGTCAGTATCTACAGTTAATTCTCCACTTTCAGGAGGTGAAGGAATAAATATTTCAGGGTTAATATTATCTCCATCTATGTCATACACATAGTCCAATAAATTTCCCATTAGAACTCCATTGGATTCTAGGTATTGGGTCTTTGCTATAGGTTTATCGTTGATAGGTAATATTGGCACTTCTAAATTGTAAATATTCGAATAATCTAGTCCATCAAAAATTTGAATTTGTATTGTCAAATCACCGTTGAAATTAGCAGCAGGAATTACAGTTTTACCCAAGGAGGCATAATTGTTTCCAACTAATATTTTTATTTCAAAATCATCTGGAAATGTATTGTCAGAATCCATTATCAGAATTTTTTCGACTTCTAGGTCAAATTTTTTATCCTCATCAGATTCAAATGGAACATGTCCTAATATCATGGGGATATCGTTATTCTTGGTGATATTTACTAAACTGATGTCGTCAGGATCTATGCTGTCATAATGAGAGTCTGTCGATTTTAGGGGATCAATTATAATTTGATAAACAACATTTCTATCAGACACTTCATCATCGACGCCTGTAACAGTAAATACATGATCTTTATTCCAATCTTCTGGTTTTACAATTAATAGTTTAGGTGATACGGTTCCTTCAGATTCATCGTTTGATTTTAGCTTGACTCGTACTTCATGTGACGGCTTACTGGTTAATCTAAAAGTAAAGTTCTCTATTTTCCCGTTTTCACTAGTACTTCCTGTGGAAGGGGAAATTATAACATCAGCCAAGTCATCATCAATATTTAGAACTTTTACAGTTTTTATAGGTACATTTTGGTAATTAGCAGCACTTAGATTTTTATTCACAGATATAGAAACATCAAAGAATTGATCTCCATCTATGATATGGTCATCGATACCTATCATTGTGATACTTTGTGGGATATTCCAGTTTTCTGTAGTGAATGTCAATGAACTGATATCTGTTAAAGATTCATCAGAAGATGGATTAACAATATCTACAACTACATCAGATTCTGGTTTGGTTGAAAGTTCAACTTCAAAAGAATCTGTCATATTCTGTTCATTGACTATTGTAACATTGTCAGTCTCACGTACTACTAATTCACCTTGCTCAAATAGGTTTAAAAGTTTATATAATTGATTCTCTGAATAACCTTGTCGTTGATTTAGTTGGGAAAGCGTATTGGGAGAAATGTTATCGTTGTTTTTGAATTTACCAGATACCGAACCTCCAACATATAATGAGCCATTTCCTTCTTGACTGAATACTCCTTGTGTTCCACCGAATGTCATATTATCACGGATAACTATAATTCCTTCATTTTTGATAGAAATTTTATTCGTAGAGGACCAAGACCCAAGAATTACCAGACGCCCACCTTCCTTCACTATTATGTCAACTGAATTGTTTTCGAAGTATAAATCTCCTTCTATGACTAACAAACCTTCTTTTTCAATTTTTAATTCGTAGTCTGAGTTTACATTACTACCGAACATTAAACGCCCTCCAGCAGAGGAAATATCAGATTGTAATACTGTTATGTACCCGTATATAGTGATATTTTTCCCTTTCACATTTTTAATGCTTGGAGCCATATTTTCTATCCACGATTTATTTGAAGACCAAGAGATACTAGAGTCAGACAATATGCTATTTACTTTCTGTGCATAGGAAGAGAAAGAAAGTAAAAAAAACAGTAGGAACTGAATAAGTAATAGCAAGCCCGTTCTCATAAGAGTTAAGTTGGTTGTGTGATTGGAACAGGTGGGGAATAAATACTACAACTTTTCTTATTAAAGTTGTTTATTTAAAAATACACTGTTTGTGTTCATTTGACAATACTCTTTAGGAGAATGTGATTAGCTAATTTACGTTAAGTGCCAATATGTTAAAATGTCAATATTATTTCTTAATACTATTCCATAAGTTCAAAGGCGCTTCTATATGATTCTATCTCATTTACATAATCTAGAAACTGATCATAGAAGTTGTTTTGACCTATGGTAGCACTATCACCGATTACGACCAACTTCTTTCTTGCTCTTGTCATAGCTACGTTCATTCTTCTAACATCTGATAAGAAACCAATCTCTCCGTTTTCATTGGATCGAACAAGACTGATATATATAATGTCTCTTTCTTGACCTTGAAATGAATCAACAGTGTTTACATTGATCTTTTTTTGCCATATTTCGTCCAGTCCAGCGTCTATTATACTCTCAGATAATAAATTGGTCTGGGCTTTATAGGGAGAAATGATACCAATATTAGATATTTCATCTTGTTTACTCATTGAATCGATTTGCCCTATATATCCAGTTAAGTGACGAATAAGCAAAGCTGACTCTTCAGAGTTGAATGAACTTCGAGTTTCTCTATCTACGTCCTCAAAATATCCACATCCTGCTGTGTCTATGAATTCAACGATCATATCTCCTTCGAAAATGTTCCAAGACTTTACATATTCATTGGCCACCAGTTCATTTTTGTAGAATATTCTGCTTGAGAAGTTCATTATTTTCTCATTCATTCGATACTGTTCGCGAAGCATGATATCCACGTTGTTGTTTTTGATAGCTCGTTCAAATAATGTGACTTCAAGACCTTGTTTAGCAGCTTCGAATGACTTTATAGTAGGAGGTAGCTGACAGTGATCACCAGCCATAATGACTCTTTGAGTTTTGAGAATAGGAATCCAACATGAAGGCTCCATAGCTTGTCCAGCTTCATCAATAAAAACAGTTTGGAAATTCATCCCTTTGATTAGCGAATTATTAGCTCCTACAAGAGTACATGCGATTATTTGAGATTTAGCTATGACATCATTAGCAATATAGAATTCAAGTTGTTTAGCATCATCACGAAGTTTGTGAGCTTCAGCTTTTATGGCTCTTCGTTGGGCTCTTTCATTATGACCAAAACTTCGTTTATACTTTGCTGCCATCGAAAAATACTCTTCCGCTCGTTTACGAAGGTCTTTAAGGTTTTTATAGTCTTTGTGATTTGCAATTTTAGCGTCCATCGTTTTACTGAGCATGTCTTCTGTAACTCTTGCGGGATGACCGATTCGTAGGACACTAATCCCTTGATTACCTAGTTTTTCTGAAAGTAAGTCTACCGCAGCGTTACTAGGAGCGCATACCATTACTTGTTTTTCAACTTTCAAAGTCTCCATGATAGCTTGAACCATAGTAGTCGTTTTGCCAGTACCAGGAGGCCCATGTACTATGGCTAGATCCATAGCATTTTGAATATTTTCTAGTGCATCATTTTGACTATAATTCATTCCAAGGTCTCGAACATACTGCCCTTTAGAAAACTCAGCGGTATTATCTCCAAGAATGATTCGTTTAAGTCTATTCAGCTGATCGTCTTTGGTTTTGAGTAGAGACTGAAGAGTCTTCTCCATTTCACGATATGCATTCTCATCAAATAGTAGCTGAATACCTAATTTACCATGATGCGTCCATTGAGGAATTTCATCCGCATTCAATGTGATGATCATCTCACTTTTGGTCACGTTGTTTACTACTCCATTGACACTTTCATTACCATCACTATCACCAGTACTGCTAAAGAAACTAATAAGCTTTCCAGATTGAAAAAGGTGAGCATCAGTATGTTCAGCAGGACGCGATACTTTTATGATGAGTCTTTCTCCAGCATCAAAATGGGATTTAATCATTTGGACTGGGTACCAACAAACGCCTTGTTTGCGACGCTCTTTCAGCGATGTACTCATCATTTTTTGGCGGTACTGTTTGAGGTCTTCTTCTTTTTCTTTAGCTAATAAGATTAGTTGCTTTTTAAGATGATCTTGAATACCGCTTTGATTCATATTTTTTCTTGCGAAGATACGTTTGATGATTTTATTGTAATCTAAATAGATGTCAATAACACTTGATGATTCTTTATTTTTTAACCATAGGGAAAGGGTCAAAAGGGTTTCTTACAGCATAGCTCAAAAGTTTTTTGGTCATCATGAATTGGAATCCTAGGTATGGGAAATCTGTCTTGAGGATGGAATAATATGACCCTTTCATTTTGGACTTCAGCATACCGAAACTAAGGTCTATTTTATGTGCTTTTCGAATAGATTCGGCTAGAGAATTATCAGACGGAGTAATTTTATGATGGTGCTCGATCATTATTTCTACTACTTTTTCACTTTGTAGTCCGTTTTGTCTCATGTAGGATTTCGCTAAGTCAATACTCGGAGATATATAATTCATTGAGTGATGTGTCCAGATTCCTAGTTTGTGAAATGTGCATGCGATAGCGAATAGCTCTTCTTCTTTATCCTTAATTTCATGATTGTAGTAAATTAGAGAAAGGTGATATATCCGATAGACATGATTACGATAAGCATTATAGTCTTTACTTAATGCCTTGGAATAAAACTGAAGAATGCCTTCTATTCTAGATATTGATTTATTAGCCATATTGAACGAAAAAGGCGATTTTTTTTATAAATATTGTTCTTGTAATGTAATTATGCTAGTTTGAAAAATAGTATCTGTAGATATAAAATATTCAAACAATGGCGATTGAAAACTTACAAGTAGGGGGAAGAAATATTCTTTATGCCAATTTTGAAGGAATGAAAAGTGAAGACGAGTTGCTAGCTCAAGCTGCTTATACTGTTCAGACTTTGAAGGTGGCAGAGGGATGCAGGTTCTTTCTTGCTAATTTTAAAGAGGCATCAGTCAATGCAAAGTTCATGGCACATATCAAAAAGGATGCAAAAACTCTTTTAACTAGGTATCCAATAGTCACTGCTATTATAGGAATAGATGGGCTTAAACAGATATTGGTGCAAGGCTATATTCGATTTACAGGTAGTAAGCTCAAAATATTCAAGACCAAAGAAGAGGCGCTGCAATATCTAGCTACAGCGCCTGAGGCCATAGAAGTAATTAACAATTAGCTTTCATTTTTACTGAGGTTAATCATTTCGTTCAGAGAAATTTCCGTTACAAATTTGGTTTGACCATCTTGTTCGTATTTGCGGTTGGTTAATTTACCCTGGATCGCCACTTCATTTCCTTTCTTGAGATGCTTTATTACAAGTTCAGCCACACTATTCCAAGCGACTATATTGTGCCAAGTGGTTTCTGTTACTTTTTCACCGTTTTTATTGGTATAATATTCATTGGTGGCTAGAGAGAATGACGTTAGTTTTTTACCTGACTCAAAAGTTCGAAGTTCAGGATCATTTCCTAGTCTGCCAATGAGTTGTACGTTGTTTCTAAGATTTTTCATGATTATGTTTTTAGACAGTTTTTATAATGTTCATTCAATGTGATAATTGATATGGCAAAACTGATTAGGCGCTAAACGATAATCGGTTCATAAATATTTAAAATCGTTTGTAGTCGTTTGTTGTTGTTTTTAGTCTTGTAGGACAGTAGTTTAACAACATGAATCAAATACAAAGAAAATGTCCTGAATGCGAAAGACCGGTATTCGGAAGGGCAGATAAGAAGTTTTGCTCTGACTCCTGTCGCAATGCTTATAATAATAAGGAGTCTGCTCAGATAACAAATAAGATGCGAAATGTAAATAATTCGCTACGCAAGAACTGGAAGGTGTTGTCGACTTTAAATAAAACAGGTAAGACTAAAATTCAAAGACAGAAACTATTGGAAAATGGGTTCGATTTTAAGTTGATTACTAGTGTTTATCAAACTAAGGCTGGTCATACCTATCGGTATTGTTATGATCAAGGATATTTAGAGCTAGAAGGAGATTATATCCTTCTAGTCCAAAATCAAGATTTTTAAAAAGTGACTTTTTGTCCAGGAGACCTAAATACAGTAGCCTGAGGGAATAGTGCTTCTATTTTTTTTAAGGATTCAGGGCTTCCTTGAGTAGGGTAGTGGACACCTATATACTTTTTAGCTCCTACGTAGTCTTTTAATAATTCAGCCCCATAATGGTTAGTTAGATACCAGAACGGAACAATAGCGATGTCTACGTCTTCATAATTAATACGCATATTTCTAAATTGATCAAGCTCCATTTGAGTATCTCCAAGGTGTAGAACCTTTTTATCGCCAAGTTGTACTAAGTGTATAAGGTTTTGAACCTTATAGTTCCTTTTACCTCCATGTATAAGGTAAGCTGATTTAACACCAATACCCTCAACTGTCGTTGATCTCCATCCTTTTTTCCAAGGATACGTAGTGATACGTCCAGCAACTTCTTCAGAAATACTTGCTTGACTTTTCAAAGAATCAACAACTTGAACTGTAGCGATCATCTTAGCTGATTTATTGGCCATCATATAGTCTGAAGTGATCAATGGATCGAAGTTGTCATTATGAGCTTGAGTAAATAGGACTAGTTTGACTCCGTTAAAAGGAGCCTGACTATTGATGATTTTTTGAGTTACTTCAGGTGTTGGCGCATCAAAAGTGAGGTTTTCCTGACCAAATAAAGCATCTATTAATACTTTAGATCCTTTGTTTTCAATCAATACACCTTCACTGGCTATATAAGTCACGGATTGGCAATGAGCTACCAGAGTAAGTACTGAAAAAAGAGCTACTAGAGATAATTTTAGGTAATTCATGTGGTAAAAATATTATAATTCTAAAATACGGGGGAATTGGGTTAAGGTATTTGCTGATTTATTTGTATCAAGTCTAAATAAAATATTAATTTCGCATTATGCATTTAGTTCACAACACAAACAACGCAAAAATTTGGCAATCTGATATTGAAAACTGCTTCTATTTTGATTTCAAAGGACAGCAGTATAAGCTCAATGTTTGCGGTTTTATTGCTTTGAAGACTAAACTCATCAATATTGACATTGAAGAAATGATTATATCTGATGAACTAGGTGCTGATATTGCTATTGTTCCTTTGTGTAACGATGAAAGACTTTTGGTATTAACAATTGATGAAATTCTGGAGTTAAGAGAGCTTTTTCCAGGTGCAATGGTTATGTTGGAGTTAAACTCTATACTACATTCTAGGGTCTATTCTTCGACCCTTTAATACTACTCCCTTCCTTCTTATGTAATTTGGATTAATTCTTTTCAGTTAGTATAAAGCTCAAATTAGCTGATTTTAATCATCTTTTTTACTTAGACTGTTTCCAAATCAGGTTTTAATGCAACCTGAAGTGTATTTATTGGTTTCATTTGTATAATTCCAATCAACAATAAGATAGGTAACATGAAGGATCTAATGAGACAAAGAGTAGGGGTGCAAGAGAATATTATGTCCCTTCTCAATAAGCAAATAAAAATGGAGGCACAGGCTTCTGCTACTTATTTAGCAATGGCAGCATGGTGCGAGCAGAATAGTTTTGATAATAGTGCGGCGTTTTTCTATGCACAGAGTAATGAAGAACGTGATCACATGCTTAAAATATTTCACTATGTAAGTGAAGTAGGAGGTGTTGCAGTATCTCCAGAAATCTCAGCTCCAAAATCAGAATATGGATCTTTGAGAGAAGTATTCGAGACTACTCTGGAACATGAGATAGCTGTGACAGAATCTATTCATCAAATTGTAGGAGCTTGTCGTAAAGCGAATGATTATGCTGCGGAAAACTTTTTACAGTGGTTTGTCAAGGAACAAGTTGAAGAAGAATTAACCGTGAAAAGAATTTTAGACTATTTCGAGATGTTGGGAGAAGAGCCAATGGCACTTCTTATGATTGACGAAAGAGTAGCTAAAGTATCGGCGAATGGCGCTTATTAAAATAATTGATTAAAATATTATAGTAATTGCCCCTGATTTCTTTGATGTCAGGGGCAATTTTTTTATTTCTATTCAAATATTATTGATCACTTTCTGATTTGTTTTAAAGCTACCTCTACCTTTTCTGTTGGCATTTGACATGATTTGTTTTCACACACAAATATCATTGTTGTTTCCGCCAATAGTTTGCCTTTGAGTAGTTCTAGCGAGCTTTCTTTTTTTCCCCCCATCAATACTTTATTAGGAATAAATGGTTTAGAAAGTTCTTTCTTCTTTTCTTCAAAGGCTTTTCCCATAATAGCCACTTCAGCAAAAGGTTTTCCTATCAATAAATAGAGTCTTGCCCAATTACTATAATAGTTCGGATAGGCTCTAATATTTTGTAAAGAGTTGGCGACCATTTGTTTGGCTATAACAACTTTAGGTTCATCATAAAAAATCGTACCGATCAGGAAATTTGCTTCAGCGATTGCTGAATTAGAAGCTGGTATGACATTGTCACTGAGCTCCATTTTACGACTAATTAATTTTTGATCAATGTCAGATGTGTAATGATACATAGATGATGCTTCGTCAAAAAAATGTTGATGAACGTAATCGAGCATTTTCTTAGCATTGAATAACCATTCTTCATCGAAGGTGATTTGATATAAACTGATAAAACCAAGAATAGTAAAAGCATAATCATCTAAGAAGGCATTAATGCTTGATTTACCGTTTTTATAATTTCTCCAGAGTCGTCCATCTTTATTAAGTTGGTTCTTTCGGATAAAGTTACCCGTTTGAATGGCTTGTAATTTGTAGTTTTCGTCTAAAAAAGCTTCATAAGCATCAGTAAGCCCGATAAGCATTAGTCCATTCCAAGAGGTAAGTACTTTATCGTCTAGTCCAGGTCTGATTCTATTTGATCGGTGATCAATCAGTTTAGATTTAGCTGAAATAAGAATGCTAGATAATTGATCGGTTGACATTTTTTCACTCTTAGCTAATGTTTCTATATCAGTGGATCTGACTAATATATTGTGACCTTCGAAATTTCCACTTTTAGTGATCCCGTAGTATTTCTTGATGACTAAAGCTTCTTCTTCAGACAGTAACTCATCTATCTCTTTTTTACTCCACACGTAGAATTTTCCTTCTTCTCCGTCGCTATCAGCATCTAATGAAGAGTAAAAACCTCCCGATTCATCCAACAACTCTCGTTGACAGAAAGAAATTGTTTCTCTGACAGTTTGTTCATATTTATAATCACCAAATGCTTGGAATGCATGGCTATATAGACTTATCAATTGCCCGTTGTCGTACAGCATTTTTTCAAAGTGCGGTACTATCCATTGATCATCAGTAGAGTATCTCGCAAAACCTCCACCAAGATGGTCATAGATGCCTCCGTCAGCCATGCGATCCAGGGTTGTTTTTAGAGCTTTTTGTGTTTTACTATCTTCATAAAAATAGTTACTGGTTAATAGAAGTTCTTGAACCGATGGCATTGGGAACTTAGGAGAACCTTTTCTACCACCATATTGAAGGTCGATAGATTCTATGGCAGTTTGAGCGATTACTTTTAGCTCTTTATCTGAAAACTCTAATGTTGAACTGCTTAGACTCGGTACTTCCATTTGCTGTAAGCCTCTCATTATTCCTTCAGCTTGTTCTTCCACTTTCTGTGGGTCTTTTTCTCGAATGTCTGCAAAATAATCCAGTATTTTCTTCCAGTCTTCTTTTGGGAAATAGGTGCCTGCGAAGATTGGTCTCCCATCAGGCAGAGAGATTACATTTAGCGGCCAACCACCTCTGCCAGTCATAAGCTGTGCTGCGTCCATGTATATTTGATCGATGTCTGGTCGTTCTTCTCGATCAATTTTGATGGATACATAGCTATTATTCATTTTTTTGGCTACCAGTGTGTCTTCAAAGGACTCGTGTTCCATTACATGGCACCAGTGACAGGCTGCATAACCTATACTTATGATTATAAGCTTATCTTCTTTTTTAGCTTGTTTTAAAGCTTTGTCTCCCCAAGGTTTCCAGTCCACTGGATTATGAGCATGTTGAAGTAAATACGGACTAGATTCGTTGATTAGTGAATTTGTATATTGGTTTTTCTTATCCATTTTTTGAGAGCAGGAGAAAAAGAAAATGTGTATTAATGCAATGCTTAACGAGATGGGTTTGAGCATGTTTTTGAATTTAGAAATACCGTCTTTCAAATAGAGTTTTAGATAATCTAACAAGTATAAACAAAAACGTCCACGAGCTTAATACTTACTCGTGGACGTTCATTTGAATATCTGTTATTGAAAGTCTATTTAACCTTTGATTATTCAACAGTGATTAAAAAGTAGTTTTTCTTTCCTTTCTGAGCTAGAATGAACTTGTTATTTAAAAGCTTTACGTTGACAGCATCTTCAGCAGAACCGACTTTAGCTTTGTTGATACTTACACCGCCACCTTTAATCATTCTTCTAGCTTCTCCTTTGGAAGGGAAAACTATACCGTTCGTTACTTCAGAAAGAAGATCAGTTACATTTCCAGCTGCTTCTAGTGCAGCTTTAGTAATTGTGGTTTGAGGAACTCCTTCAAATACAGATAATAAGGTAGCTTCATCGATTGATTCTAAATCTTCAGCGGTCGATTTTCCAAATAGAATGTTAGAAGCTTTGACAGCCATATCATAATCTTCTTCAGAGTGAACTCTTACAGTAATATCTTTTGCTAGAGTTTGCTGAAGTTTTCTCAGATGAGGGGCTTCTTTGTGCTCCTTAATTATAGAGTCAATTTCTTCTTTAGCGAATAGTGTAAATATCTTTATATAGTTCTCTGCGTCTTCATCAGAAGCATTTAACCAGTACTGGTAGAATTTATATGGAGAAGTTCTTTCTCTATCTAGCCACACATTTCCCCCTTCAGTCTTACCGAATTTGGTTCCATCTGCTTTTTTGATCAGTGGAGTAGTGATCGCCCAAGCTTCACCATCACCTTTTCTCCTGATTAATTCAGTACCAGTAACAATGTTTCCCCATTGATCTGATCCGCCTAATTGGACTTTACAGTTTTTATTTTGGTTCAACCAGTAAAAGTCATAGCCTTGTACTAACTGATAACTAAATTCTGTAAAAGACATTCCTGTTTCTAGTCTTGTCTTAACAGAGTCTTTGGCCATCATATAATTAATAGAAATATGCTTACCGACATCTCTAATAAAATCTAGGAAATTAAAGTTTTTGAACCAGTCAAAATTATTAACTACTTCTGCCGAGTTTTCTCCACAGTCAAAGTCTAAGAATTGCTCTAATTGCTTTTTGACCCCAGCAAGATTCTTTTGAAGTATGTCCTCTGATAAAAGGTTCCTTTCTTGAGACTTTCCAGAAGGATCGCCCACCATACCCGTAGCTCCACCGACCAAAGCAACGGGCTTGTGTCCAGATCGTTGCAGATGTACTAAAGTCATGATTTGAACAAGGCTACCAATATGAAGCGAGTCGGCTGTAGGGTCAAAACCGATATAAGCTGCAGTCACTTCTTTGTTCATTTGCTCTTGCACACCTGGCATCATATCGTGGATCATGCCTCTCCATCTCAATTCCTCAACGAAGTCTTTTATCATTATTCCAATATCTTGTTTTACTATTAGAGGTGGATGAACCTCACCAAAATAAGACGCAAATATGTTTGATAGTCTTTATTTTATGGTCGTAAAAGTTATATTTTATGTATCATTAAGTAACGTTTATTTTTGTCAAACGAAACTTTCACCAGCGAGTCAATTTATCTTGGAATCTGTACCAATGCCTAAGTGTGCTCAAATATCGTTCTTGTTGTTTTTTTTAACTGCGAATATCGCATTATCGCAGCCAGCTGAAAAATTATATCAACAAGGAAATCAGGCTGTTTTATTGGGAGAATACTCTAAAGCATTGGCGTTTTATGCTAAAGCGAATGCGTTAGATGATACTAATTGTAGTTATCTATTCGGTATGGGGCAGACTAAAGAGTTTTTGAATGATGATCTTTTAGCTCTCGAAGATTACAATGCGGCTTTAAGGATCAATCCACATTATGTGATTGCTCAGTACAAAAGAGCCTTAATATATTTTCGTAGAGGTAACTATAAGCAATCAATAAATGATTTAACCTATTTGATTAATTCAACTAAGGTCTTCGAGTTTGAAGAATTGGTATTTAGAGGGATTCAATATAAAGGTTATGAAATCGAGAATGCAAGAGTTATAAGTTTGAATGAGCTACTAGCTGATATGTACGATCATCGAGCTAAATGTTATAGTAAATTAGGGTTCAGAACGCCAGCTCTCCTTGACTATAATAAAGCCATAGAGTTTAATGACAACGATGCTAACTATTATGTGAATAGAGCCCAATTTGAACTTGACTCGGGGTTTGAAGCTTGGGCTGAGCTTGATTTAAGAAAAGCTATAGCTATTAATCCCTCTCATAAACCAGCATTAAAAAGCCTCAAGGTATTAGTTACTAAACAAGAGCGGACAGAAATAGATTCACGCTTGTACGGAGAGGGAAATAATGCAACTGCATATTCAGAAAAGGCGAATGATTTTACACAGAAAGGAGAATTTCAAAGTGCATTATTTTATTTTGATTCCGCATTAAATATTAGACCTGATAACGCTAAGGATCTGATGAATCGTGGAGTAGTGAAGCTTAAGCTGGGAGAACCGATTGAAGCTATCAAAGACTTTAAGAAATCCGTATTTTATGATAACTCATTGACTAAAAATTTTATTCTAGCAGGGAATTCGTATCAATTTATTGGAAACTATCAGTATGCAATTGAGTTCTATAAAAAATATTTGGACAATGTAGGACCTGACGCAGGAGTATATTATAATCTTGGATTAGCTTACATGAAATTTCAAAACAACGATGAAGCATGCCAAACATTCAAGAAGGCAATTAAGCTTGGAGATAAACGAGCCGAAAAGCCAATGAATGATGTGTGCTTTTAGTGTATAAGACTCACAATCCCACATGTTTAAAGTAGAAAAAGTAGCCTATGGTAGATTCAATGCACATAGGTTGGTAGACACGTCAAACGGGCGTTTTTTAGAAGTGCTTTCAGATTTCGGAGCCGGAATTAATGATTTAGGAATCACCAATAGTGATGGTAATACTGTTTCTGTTTTATCTGGTTATAGATCAGAAGATGACATTCGATTATTACATCATACTAAGTTCGCAGGATCTAAGTTGTCGCCCATCCCAAATAGAACAGTAGATGGACAGTTTCAGTTTAATGGTCAGGATTATCAGTTTTCAGTTAATGAATTTGGAAATCGAAATCAATTACATGGCCTTTTACATAATGTCAAATTTGAGGAGCAGAAAGTAGTAGAAAGTGACGAAAAAGCATTGCTAGAGCTGAAACATGGGTATTTGGGAACTGCTCAAGGCTTTCCATTTTCTTATACCGTATCAATCATATATACTTTAAATGTATCAGGTGTTGAGATTAAAACTGTTATCGACAATACGGGGTCAATAGACATGCCAATAGGAGATGGTTGGCATCCATATTTTAAATTTGAAAACCTTAACGAAGTGGAATTGCACATGGGAGCTGCAGAACGTGTAAGTTCTTTGGTAAACAATCCTCTAAAGCCAGTTCACGGTTTTGAAAATGCTTCCTTAATTGGGGAGTTAGCACTTGATGATTGCTTTAAGGTGAGTGAATCAAATGATAAATTCAATGTCCGATTGAAGGATGCTAGAAGAGGATTGGAATTTAGTCTTTGGCAGACCATCGGTGAAGGACAATACAAATACTGTCAGATCTATACTCCTCCATCTAGAAAAGAGATAGCAATAGAACCGGTTTCATGTCCCCCAAACGCACTGAATACGAAAGACAGTATAGTGGTACTGTCAGTTGGTCAATCCAATGAGTTGTCAATAGGGATAAATTTCAATAGCTAGCAAAAGCGTAAGAGATAATATTGGCTCCCATTTGTAGAGCTTTCAATCTGGTGCCCTCGGAATTGTCATGGATGATTTGATCCTCCCAACCATTGCCGAGGTCACTTTCATATGAGTAGAAACATACCAAACGTCCTTCGTATATCAATCCAAACCCTTGAGCAGGCTTTCCATCATGCTCATGAACCTTTGGAAGCCCTTTAGGAAATTTGAATTTGGCATGGTAGATATCATGATCAAAGGGTAACTCTATAAACTCTAATTCAGGGAAAACCTTTTTCATTTCTAGCCTTATGAAAGGATCCAAACCGTAGTTGTCATCGATATGTAGAAATCCACCACCAATTAAATAGTTTCTAAGGTTTTCTGCTTCGTCCATAGAAAAAACCACATTGCCATGTCCTGTTAAATAAACGTAAGGGTATAAGAATAAATCAGGAGCACCAATTTCTACTATTTCATCATCTTCTGAGATTTGAGTTTTTAATTGCTGATTACAGAATTTTGCAAGGTTCGGAAGTGCTGTTTTATTAGCATACCAATCACCACCACCTTTATATTTAACTTTTGCGATCTTGAGATAATGGGTCTGAGCATTTGACGCGCTGAAAGACAACCAAAAAACTATGCAAAGTATAAATCTGAGTGTCATTTACCTATAATTTTTTCTTTACGACCTTTTTTACTCTGGAATAGGTCTCCAGGTAAGTAAATCTCAATATTGAAATTGACTAACAAGTACCCGTCTGTTTTACCATTTCCACGAGAAGCTCCTGGAGACATTATACTTAATGCTTCTTGGTTGATGACAGGTATTTGATCAGATCGGTTTGATAAAAAGCCTTCAACAGTTCCTGTTTCATAATTTGTAGAATAGTTGTCAGCTACATCGTCTAGATGCTTAGTAAAGGTAAATCGATAACCAAAATCTATTCCAAGATTCATGAATTCATTGAGCGTCATTTTTACTCCCAGACCAGTAGGGAGGACTATAGTTGATTTTCCATAGGTATTTCCTTCTGTTTCGATTTCGCGTAGATCATACCATGTACCATTGTATTTAGCTTTGGGGTTGTAAAACGTTTGACCTACTCCTAAATACACATAAGGTTCATATGTTTTTCGTTTATAATACTTTCCGCCGTATTTGAATAAGTAATAGACCCCTTGGATAGACCATTCATGGTTTTTGGATTGGAAAGATAGATTTCGTTGTCTATTGTATGTAGAGTCTTTGGCATTGCTATCCGAACCTTCGATTCGGTAATAGGTGTATTGAACCCTTGCAGACAGGTGATAAAACAATCTGGCTTCTATACCAAAGTTGAAGTTAGACAAACCATTGCTCATAGGGTGATTATTGGTCAAGTCACCAAAGTAACCAGAGAACCCTGTTCCAGCATAGGTTGAAAAGTAGCGGTCACGTAGCTGCCAACCCATAAAACTTTGGGCGTGAGCTGTCCACAACCCAAACACTAAAACAATTAAAAGAGTGATTTTTCTAATCATAGGTAATTGTCGATTGGGTAAAATTAAGAGAATACTTCAAAAGCAGTCTCAATTCTGATAATCAATCTGATCAGCTTTTTTGAATAATAAGTGTAGTCATCGATCTCATTCCATCCACCCATACACTTTTTAAAGGCTCAACAAGCTGAAAATTATAGTCCATAAGAATTTTATCTACGATTCGTTGAGTCAGTAGAAATCGAATACTTCCATCTTCCAAGTTCGCAATTCCATTGTCTCCCCAGTTTATATCTGATAACCCAAAAACTCCAGTCATTCTAATAAATAGCTGTCCATTGTCAGAAATAGCCTTGTTAAGTTGGTTGAACATGTCCCAAAAGTGCTTTTCAGATTCAGCAAAATGAAGAACAGCATTGCAAATGATGTAGTCGAATTTTATGTCAACTTGGAGATTAGTTAGGTCTCCCAATGTGAAGTTTGATTTCGGAATAGAGGGGAATTTTGTCCCAAGAATAAAATGTAACATTCGAATAGCATCCTCATTGATATCGACTCCGTGTATATCGTATCCGTTGTTGAGGAAATAAAAAATATTTCTGCCTTCACCACATCCAGCATCTAAGATTTTAGCGTCAGTTGGTATTTTAGCCTTTAAAATTTGATCTAAAAGATATAAGTCAATATTGCCTAGTTCGTTATTTAGTTGCTGTACGTTCATTTTGCTAAATTAGCCGCCTTTGAATTAGACCAAAAAATTGTATTTGCGAATTTCTATAATCTTTCTTTTACTCTTACCGAGTGCAGTAATTGGCCAAAAATCCAGACAGGCAATCAAATTGCTTGAATCTCAGGAGTACGAAAAACTCATTGAGTTGCAAGAGAAGTCTGTACTAAAAGATAGTCTGAATCCAGCCACATTTTATGTGTATGCTAGAATTTATACTTCTCAAGAGTATGATGCCTATGATATTGGGATGGCTCATGAATATATTATTAAGTCAATTGATTACTTGTCAGAAGCTACAGAGGATCATTTAAAGGAACTGGAACGATCAGAAATATCTAAAGAAGATATTCTTGAACTAAAGCACAATATTGATGAGTTAGCATATAAAGAGGTGGTTCAAGCTGAGAGTATTGAAGCTTGTGAGTTGTATATATATGATTATGCAGATAGTAAATGGTTGTCTGGGGCTATTGAATTACGAAACCGATTAGCTTTTAAAGAAGCTTCTAGACAGAATACATGGAAAGCGTATCAAACCTTTATGAACACCTATCCAGATTCAAATGAGTATAATGAAGCTGAGAAAAGGTTTAATGATTTAGTCTATCAAGAAAAAGTTGGTGATGGAGGTCTTAAAGAATGGAAGAAGTTTATAAAAGAGTATCCGAAGAGTCCATATAGATTAAAAGTTGAGAGTAAAGTCTTTGAGTTTAATTTGGCACGAGTTGATTTTTCAGGGTTAGAGAGCTTTTTAGAAATAGCTCAGAGTGATGAACTAAAGAGAAATGCTATAGATGTATTATATAGTTGGAATAAACTCAATAAAGGCATTCGAAAGAAGTATACGAATAGGGTGTGGCGTGATTCAATACAAGTAGTTGAAGCCCTATCTGAAGAAACGATTGTTCCTGTTCTCGATGAGGATAAATTTAGATTTGTCACAGCTAATACAGACCCTTTGAATGGAGTCACTTTTACTAACGTTGCTCCCGAATATTTATGTGGGAGAATTGATAAGAATCTACTTTTAGTAGAAAATGATAGTGCTAAAATTGTTGTTAATAGGGCTGGGCAGCAAGTAATCTCAGGTAACTATGAATCAATAGAAGAAAGTGCAGATGGTGTTGTACTTTTTGAGATGAATTCAGGATTTGGAGCTTTTCACGTATCAGGGATAGATCTAGTAGAACCAAAGTATGAAGATCTGAAATGGTCAGGTTGTAAGTATTTTATAGCTGAATCGGAAGAAGGAGTGGGATTGTTGGACTATATGGGAGGGGAGATATTGCCTCCGAAATATGATGATATTGATACACTTGGTGTGTTTTGGGTACTAACTATTGGGGATAGTTTGTATCTGACGAACGAATCTTCTCTATCTAAATTTGATCCCATTGCTAATTTGCCTTTTGAGGAATTTGAACAGTTATCTGATGAGTATGTTATTGCATATACGGAAGACAGTGAATTGATTATCAATCAAAATTTAGAAATAGTTACTCCAGAAAATACGAATAGAATAAATACACGGTATGAAACTTGGGTGTTTGAGCAAGATTCTAGTTTTCTTCTTTTTGATCCAAAGTCCAACCAATTAAATCCAACTCGATTTCATGATGTCCAGCAAAATGCAGAATGGATAGGTACAAATAGGTTTGGCAAATGGAGTGTCAAGCCAAAAAATATTGATAGTGAAGAATTGCTAGCAATAGATTCATTAAAGCTAATTGGTCACAATATAGCAATGGTTTTCAGAGATGAACAAGGAGTAGCTATTTTTCCAAATAAGGAAACTGTTGAGTTCAAAGACGGAGAGAAGTTAATTGGATTGACTAATTCAGAAAGTTCAGAAAAACACTTTCTGGTCATTGATCGTGATGGCAAGAGGTATCTGTATAGAGATGGAGTTAAACTCTTTGCAACTAGTGCAAAAAAGCTGTCTTATGTAACTGATGAGTTCTTTTCTATGTATGAAAATGGCAAGTATGGGATGGTTAATGAAAAGGGAGTGCCTATTCTCAGGACCAAGTACGATGCTGTAGGAACAGCTGAAGATGGGTTGGTGTCAGTTATTTATCGTGGTAAGTTTGGGTGCTTTGATTTAAACAGTCTTGTATTGATTAGTTTGGATTTTGATGAAATGCCTAAACCATATGCAAATGATTTGATAGTGGTCAGGCAAGATGGTTTATATGGTATATGGGATAGGGCTAAAAATGTAGTTCTAGAACCAGAATTTGAACAGTTACAGTATTGGACAGATACTACAGCCTTAGTGAATGAAGGAGGGTTTTGGGGTATTTTGGATATTAAGAATAACAGGTATTTATTAGAAGAGGTTATATCTTTCGAGAAGGTAGAAGGTGCTCATCCATCTATCTTATACCGGACAGAGACAGGTTATGGAGTTTATGATCAAGTCAATGGTGTAATTGTGCTGCCTGTCTACTCAGATGTATTGAACTTAGGTAGTGCAAAAGTTCCGATCTATTTTGCAGAAAAGGCATTTAGTGAGGCTGGATACAATATCGTCGTTTATTATAATGAGAAAGGTGAGAAACTTAAGCGCGCTGCTTACACAGAAGAACAGTTTGATAGGTTAATCTGTGACTGACTAAATTTAAGCTTCAACTTTTTAGCTTGTAGTATTGTAATAGCTGCCTAAGCTGAATCAGGAGCCTATTCTACCATCAAGTTAGTGTTCTTTTTTCATCCGATTAAAATGTTGAAATACTTATCCCAACATTTTAATCAATGAAAAATCTGTATGCTATAAAAACACTTTTATTTGAGTGATTCTAGAGCTTTGTCATAATCAGGTTCATCTACTGTTTCAGATACTTGCTCCGTGTATATTACTTTTTTGTCTTCATCCAGCACTACTATTGATCTTGAATCTAATCCTTCCAGTGGGCCATCTACTATTCTAAGACCATAAGTTTTTCCAAAAGTACCATCAACATAGTCTGAAAGCATGACTACGTTTTCTATTCCTTCAGCTCCACAGAATCTACTTTGAGCAAATGGAAGGTCTTTCGAGATACACAGTACAGTTGTGTTTTCAACAGAGGAAGCTACTTCATTGAATTTACGAACAGATGTAGCACAAGTACTAGTATCGACACTAGGGAAAATGTTTAATACGAGCTTACCTGAAAAGTCGGATAATTTAGCTCTACTTAGATCTCCTTTGACCATTTCGAATTCTGGAGCTGTAGATCCTACTTCTGGTAATTCTCCAATAGTATTAATCTCGTTTCCTTTAAGGGTTATTTTAGCCATGATTTAAATTTATTTTTTAGTAAATATACAATTTGCTCCTAGCTCATACTCCGTGGTTGAGAGAAGGTTTAGTTTTTGACCTTATTTGATGAGGCTTTCCTATTCCAGTTTCTAGATATTGTTTTAAACTATTTAAAAAGAATTGCCATCCTTTTGAGCATATGTGATAGCAATCAAGCTCTTCTGCTAGGCCTATGTGTGAGAGCTGAATCGTTGTAGAGTTTGAATTCTCAATCAGTAACCACTTAATAGCCGTGTTGTTCCATTCATCAGTTTTATCAGAACTGAAAATATGGTGAGATTCAGTTACTTTCCAAGTTATTTGTTCTGGTGGTTGAAAGTTGACTTCCTTAATAGTCCAAAAAGATCCATTTGAAAATTTTACTCTGAATGTCCTTTCATCTATTTGTTCCAAGTCTTCAGTCCACCATTCGTAGATTTTCTTTCTTATAGCATGAAAAGCTTTTTCAATAGGAATAGAAATATGAATCTTAGTATGGAATGACTGGTTCATCGCAGTAAGCTAGTTGTTGAAAGTATACTTACAATAAATATACTCAATCAAAAAGCTTGGATATCTACATGATATAGTTAAGTGTCTCAAATTCACTATATTTAATAGGAACAACAAGACTAAACTATGATTAATCACCATGTAAGGGTGTATCCATCAAAATTTGATTTGCCTAAAATTGAACAGCTGGCATATAAGCTAGCTCAAGTAGTTTGTGATCCAGTCCCAATTATTCCGAAGGTAGAAGAAATGGTGATCAATAGAATCATCGATAATGCCTCTGTCGGTATTGCTTCGCTCAATAGAATGCCAATAATTAATGCTCGTGGGCAGGCCTTAGGTCATTCTAGACAAAGAGGGGCAACTCTATTTGGTCTTCCAAATGAGATCAATGTACATGCAGAGTGGGCTGCATGGGCCAATTGTGTAGCTGTTCGTGAATTGGACTATCACGATACTTTTTTAGCTGCGGACTATTCTCATCCAGCGGATAGTATTCCTGCTATTTTGGCAGTTGCTCAGCAGATGAGGAAAGGAGGAGAAGATGTTTTGAGAGCTATAGTGGCGGCTTATGAGGTACACGTTAGTTTAGTCAAGGGAATATGTCTTCACAAGCATAAGATCGATCATGTAGCACATTTGTGTCCAGCACAGGCAGCAGGCGTATGTGCACTTTTAAGGTTAAATGAGAGTACAACCTATCAAGCTATACAACAAGCATTGCATGTTAGCATATCTACTCGCCAATCAAGGAAGGGAGATATTTCTAGCTGGAAAGCATATGTGCCAGCACATGGTGCCAAACTAGCTATAGAGGCAGTGGATCGAGCTATCAGAGGAGAAAAAAGCCCTTCGCCTATTTATGAAGGTGAGGATTCGGTTTTAGCTTGGATATTAGATGGCCCAGAATCAGATTATAGGGTTCCTCTTCCAGAAAGGGGAGAAGAAAAGAAGGCAATACTCGAGACATATACCAAAGAGCATAGTGCTGAATATCAATCTCAGGCATTAATAGACTTGGCATTTCGGATGAGACATAGAGTAAAGGACTTGTCCCAAATAGCAGCTATTGTTATTGAAACCTCTCATCATACACACTATGTGATAGGAACAGGGTCAAATGATCCACAAAAGTTTAATCCAGAAAGCTCCAGAGAAACATTAGATCATAGTATCATGTACATTTTTGCAGTGGCATTACAAGATGGTAAATGGCATCATATAGATAGTTATTCACCAGACAGAGCTAAAAGGTCGGATACTATAGAGCTGTGGAGGAAAGTATCGACTACTGAGAAAGATAGATGGACTAAACTCTATCATGATCCAGATCCGAACAAAAAGGCTTTTGGAGGTAAGGTCACTATTACTCTGAAAGATGGTTCGACAGTTGAAGATGAAATCGAGAGAGCTAATGCTCATCCGGCAGGAGCGAGACCATTCGAGAGAGACCAGTACATAAGTAAATTCAAAACTTTAACTGATTCAATTTTGGAACCCAAGGAATCAGAAAAGTTCCTAAAGTTAGTTGAAAGGTTGTCGGGATTGACTTCTGATGAAGTGATGCAAATTAATCCAGTGGTCCCAGAAGAGTATTTAATTCAGTGTAACGTCAAAGGGATATTTGGATGATACAGCAGGCAAAAACTTCAAAACAGAAACGAGTCGAACTTAGAAGTAAAATTGATTCAGGCAAGATATTACAGTTTCCAGGAGCTTTTAATGCTTTAGTAGGAATGATGATAGAGCAATCTGGTTTTGATGGAGTCTATATGTCAGGAGCTGTAATCTCTAATTCTTTAGGATTACCAGATATTGGCTTGACAACGCTAACAGAAGTACTTCAATTCTCGAAGCCAATTTGCGCTAGGGTCACTATTCCATCCATTGTCGATGTTGATACGGGGTTCGGGGAAACAATGAACGTGGCTCGAACTATTCGAGAGATAGAAGAAATAGGAGCTTCTGGGTGTCACTTAGAAGATCAGGTTAACCCAAAGCGCTGTGGTCATTTGGATAATAAAGCAATAGTATCAGTAGAAGAGATGGTCAAAAAAATAAAAGCGGCCGCTGATGCTAAAATAGACCCAAATTTCATCCTGATAGCTAGGACGGATGCGGCTACAGTCGAAGGGATAGAAAGTGCTATTGATCGAGCCAAAGCCTATACGGATGCAGGGGCTGATATGATTTTTCCAGAAGCCATGAGAGACGAAAAGGATTTTGAGAGATTTCGAAAAGAGATAGATCTGCCCCTCTTAGCTAATATGACAGAGTTTGGTAAGTCTAAGCTGTTGTCAAAATCGACACTTCAGGAACTAGGTTTCAACATTGTAATTTATCCAGTTTCAATGCAAAGATTGGCGATGAAATCAGTGGAACTCGGATTGAAGACCATTATGGATGAAGGAACACAAGGAAATTTATTGCCTGAAATGCAGGATAGAAAGAGACTTTATGAAGTCTTAGGGTATGAAAAGTACAATGCCTTTGATAATGATATTTTCAATTTTGAATTGTGAAATGACTTAAAGCAATCAATCATGAACCTAGAAAAAATTAACAAAGGTCTTAATGGAGTAACAGTCGATTATTCGGCAATATCCAAAGTAATGCCAGAGACCAATTCATTGACTTATCGTGGCTATGCGGTAGAAGAGCTTTGCGAACACTGCAGTTTTGAGGAAGTAGCCTATTTACTTATATATGGAGAGCTTCCCAAGCTGGAAGAATTAGAAGAGTTTCAGACTAAAGAACGTGAAAAGAGAAAGCTATCAGTGGAGCAACTACAGCGCATTCACTATTTACCTGAAGCAGCGCATCCGATGGATACATTGCGTACTTGTGTTAGTTTTTTGGGGTGTGAAGACCCTCGGCTTTGGGACAATTCTGAAGAAACAAGTATTGATAAATTTCTTAATCTTTTAGCTAAGATTCCAACCATCATTGCAGGTTGCTATCGACACGCTGCCAATCAAGATATTATTATCCCAAAGCAGAACATAAGTATGGCTGAAAACTTCTTCTATATGTGTTTTGGAGAGATTCCAGCTAAAGAAGTAGTCAAAGCTTTGGAAGTATCTCTAATACTATATGCCGAACATAGTTTCAATGCTTCAACCTTTACTGCTAGAGTAATAGCCAGTACGACATCTGATATGTATAGTGCAGTGACAGGTGCTATTGGAGCATTGAAAGGCCCTTTGCATGGAGGCGCGAACGAACAGGTGATGCATATGTTAATGGAGATTGGTTCTGCGAGTAAAGCAGAAAGATGGTTGGATAATGCATTTGCCGAAAAGAAAAAAGTGATGGGTTTTGGCCATAGAGTATATAAGAATGGAGACTCTCGAGTGCCTACGATGAAAAAGTATGCTAACCTAATGGCAGATTATATTGGTGATCATCAATGGCGTGATATTTCCGAAGTTCTTGAACAGAAAATGATCAAAGACAAAGGGATTTATCCCAACCTTGACTTTCCAGCTGGACCAGCCTATTATTTAATGGGATTCGATATAGATGTATTTACGCCCATTTTCGTGATGAGTCGAATAACAGGATGGTGTGCACATATAATGGAGCAGTATGCAGATAATAAACTGATAAGGCCACTAAGTGCATATTCAGGAGTAGAGCAAAGAAAAGTAGTCGTATAGATTTTGAATACTCGAGGTACTGTAATTGCTTTGTCGGTATGAACTCAGAAAATCAAAATCCTCAACAGGTAGATATTCCAAAGATTTTTAAATGTGATCTTACAGGAGATCATTTTGATCACTGTATCCATTGTGAAAGAGAGCTTTTGGACGGAAGCGTGCCATACGTGATAGAAAAAGCAATAAAACCTTATAACGGTTACAAAGCCTATTCTACCATATTTGAGTATGCTATGTGTATGCCATGTGCGGTTGGGCTGAGGTCAAAGATTTCAAAAGAGAGTATGGAAAATATAAATCACTATTTCTCTACTCAGATCAACTTTGTTGAACGCGCAAAGGTGACTTTTGAATCCGAGAATGTTGATGATTATATGAAACAGTGTCTGATCAAAAACAGATCTATTGACGAAGTAAACGAATGTCAGATCTACGCTCAGTGTCAAGGAGATAAAATGACCCTAGGAGAATTTCCTTACATGGTAAGTGGTCAGGCTATGGATGAAGTGATGGACTTACTTTCACAGGAGACAATGGATGAGTTCAACGACTTGAAAGACGAGTTGATCGATGGACCTTCAGAATTTCAAGATTTACTTCAGGGAGGCCCAAGAGTATTGATTTGAAAAAAATACTACTTATTTCTAGTCGTATTCTTTTTAGATAATGTTTGGATTTGCTGAAGGTAAAGTGCTCTCTTAGGGTTTTTGATTTTGTAATTTCGGCTGATCCAATCTAGTTAAATATAAACGTAGTCTTAACTATGATCTGTGGATCGTAAAACCTCCATGCAGCATGACGGGAATGGGGTGTTTGTTACATATCACCATTTGTAATTAATTGTTGTCATTAATAGTATTGTATGTTACAATAAAAGAAAAACTGAGTGTTATATACTCGGTCGTTATATGCGAGCAATATGAAGCATCTATTATTACTAACCTTAATCTTCTTCCTTACTCAATATTCCAAAGCTCAATCTTATCGTCATACTGAAGCTTTCTATCGAGTGACCAGTACTAACGGACTAAAACTAAGAGAAAAGCCTTCCACGAATTCTAAAGTAATTACGTCAATTCCATATAACAACATTGTAAGAGCTGGCGGAATGGGAAAGATAGTGTCCGATACTATTGAAAATATTATAGGTACTTGGATGCCTAGTAAATTCAAAGAATTCAAGGGCTATTTATTCAATCCATACATTGATAGAATTGCAGGTGAAATATTTACTGAAGAAGATCTTGGTATGATATGCTACTATGGCTTAACGGAAATCGAAAGAATTTCCTCTATATATCCAGAACTTTCAGCCTACTATTACAACAATACGAAAACAACTTTCAGAATTGAGAATATAAATACACTCGATTATCTCACCAAAAAAATGGAGGAGGCACAAGGCAAGCGAAAAGCTCAAAAAAACACAGAAGAAAGACTTGTATTCATGTCATCACCAACAAAAATAAAAGTCAAGGTGTTTTCTACTGGATTTGGTTTAAGAAGCTCTAGTAGTAGAGTTCTGAATTACAGCATAGATTCAACTCTATACAAATATTCAATTTTCGCATTATCTGAAACCACGATTAGTAGTAATAAAATTGAACCAATCGCCAATAAAAGTTATCGAATAATATTAAGACAGAAGAAGGGTGATACGATTACCGACCAAGAAATTTTTTCAATACCGACCTTAAAAAATTATGAGGGCGAATGTTGTTCAGAACCGATTCACTTCATCGGTATAAAATGGGTTGGAGATATTGATGGTGACCAAAAGTTAGATTTAGAAATTAGTGTCCAAGGATGGGAATGGTATACTAACTATATCTATCTATCATCAAGAGCAAAAGAAGGAGAGTTAGTTTCACTAGCAGAACAAATTCAATGGGATAGCTAAAGAATATAACATGCTGTATCAAATCATGGCAGGTCAGCTGTAAACCCAGTTGTTTGAAGTCTTCCGAAGGGTGACTTCAAACTTAAAGATGAACCCCAAGTGTCTCCTGACACGGCCTGCTAATTAAAAGCATCTCTATATCCAATGCCCTCCTGTCGATTAACATAATTATTTACACTTGATCAAATTAATACTCAGGTACATCAACTATCCTTGCTTCTATAGGTTTTTAACCAATGTACTTGAAAGGTCGAATAAGCTTAATATCCCATTAACTAACACTTTAGTTTAAAGATAAAACTAGAAAGGCCGTGTCGGGAGACACTAGAACTTCATCTTCAATTTTAAGTGCCGTTGCACTTACACTTAAAATAACGGGAGTTTTGGGACAGTCAGGTAGCTATTTTTCCTGAATTTGCCTTAGCAAGTATCGACGATGAACCAATTGGTTTATTACCTTGCGATTCTGTTCAATCTGGAAGATTAAGTTCAGAGTTAGTAGAGGAACTAACTAAGTAGTAATAATGATAGGGAGTCTCAAAGTAGACTCCCTATCATTATTACTCATAAAATTACTCTTTTACATAGCTTGTAATATGCAGGCCGCTCAGTTTTAAATAAATAGTAGTTCCTTCTCCGCTGCCATCAGCCCAAATGCCAAATACCTTACCACTCACTGTTGCTTTCTGGCCTTTATTTAAACACTTATAAATATTGTCGCCTTCACAAGATTTACAAACCTCTTTTGGAACTACAAGCTCATTGCTATAACTAAAATCTTCACTTAGAAAGCTTTCCTTCCCTAGAAATTTATTTACATCGTAGTTCGAGGAATTATTGGTGAAGGCTCCAACAAAGAAATATCGACCAAAATCTTGTTCTCTCCTACTACCGTATCCCAGCATGCATTGTCCTGACTCAGCATCAATCATTTCATGAATACCCAGGGTTCGAAGATCCTTTAAAATTACTTCTTTCCCAATTAGACTTTTTGCTTCTTCTTCAGACATCCCTTTAATTTTTTCATTAATAACTTCCCCTCTAAGCTCACCTAATTTTATTTGATTATCACTACAGGCTGCTAACAAGAAAAGTACAAAAGGCAGCAGAAACTTAGCTGTAAATTTAGTCATAAATGGTCTCAGGTTTTATCAAGTTCAGACAATTGATTAAATGGGAAGAGAATAAGGTTGTCAAACTTACATTTAAAATAATGAGGAAATTATTTTGGGTATGGAACAAGTTCGTAGCCGCTTAACTTAATATAGATCCTCGTAATTCCGGGCTCATTTGTATCTCCATTCCACTTCCAAGCTCGAATCACCTTCCCACTTACTGAAGCTGTAACTCCTTTATTCAAACAATCTTCGAAATTATCACATCGTTTGCAAACTTCTTTTGGAAGCTCTATTTCATTTTCGAACTTAAAACTGTCTGAAGTAAATTCGTTCGTTGGTATAAAATCATTAATATCATACTCATGAGATGAGTTAGTAAAAGCACCTAGAAAGAAACGTCCACCAAAACCAAGTTCTTTTTTAGCTCCAAACGCTAGCATACATTGACCTTTTTCTAGATCAATCATCTCATTTACACCTCGGGGAGTCAGGCCCTTGAGTACTATTTCTTTATTTAACAGTTCTTTAATTGATTCGGGGGTAAAAGTCGAGATCTTGTCATTTAATTGCTCTCCTTTTAACTCTCCAAACTTAATTTTATTCTCGCAACCAGTTAAAACGAATACTACGACTAAGAACAGTGACCTTAAAGACATTACGATTTACCCTATTTTTTGAATTGATTTAAAAATATAAAAGTTAATATTTTTTCACTTATAAATAATAACCTGACACGGCCTGCTTATTAAAAGCATCTCTATATCCAAGTGCCTCCTGTCGATTAACATAATTATTTACACCTGATCAAATTAATGCTCAGGTACATCAACTACCCTTGCCGCTATTGGTTTTTAGCCAATGTACTTGAAAGGTCGAATAAGAATAATATCCCATTTACTAACACTTTTAGTTTAAAGATAGCACTAGAAAGGCCGTGTCGGGAGACACTAGAACTTCATCTTCAATTTTAAGTACCGTTGCACTTACACTTAAAATAACGGGTGTAAAAAGTCCGAGAATAAACTTAACCTTTAGAACAATCGAAATTAAACCTAATTCTTAATTCCGCAAGTATCGGGTTTTATAGGCTTTATCATCAAAATATTTTTGCATTATAATTATTGATCAAAATAACGAAACATGCAAACATTGGAAGACAAAGTAATATTAATTACAGGAGCGAACAGAGGAATTGGAAAGTCTCTCGTAAAAGCATCATTAGAAAAAGGAGCGAGAAAAATTTATGCTACTTCCAGAGATTTAAGCAAAATGCCAAATTTTGGAGACGAAAGAGTTGTAGCATTAGAATTAGACATTACTGATAACGCTCAAATTATAAAAGTTGCAGAAAAAACTAAAGACGTAGAAGTTCTTATTAATAATGCAGGAATTTTAAGTCAAGGAAATGTTTTAGAGGGAGAAATTAGTGCTTTAGAAAACGATATGAAAGTTAACTATTATGGAACAATAAATATGATGCGAGCATTTGCTCCTATTTTAGAGAAAAACACACCTGCTAAAATCATTAATATAGTTTCGATTGTTGCATATTCGCCACTTCCGTCAATTGCAGGTTATTCAGCATCAAAAACAGCTTTATATTCAGCAACACTTTCAGTAAGAATTGAGCTTGCCAAAAAAGGGGTAACTGTACACGCTATAAATCCAGGAGCAATCGATACAGATATGAATAAAGGTAGTGAATGGGATATGCCAGCACCAGACGGAGTTGCGACAATAATTTTAGACAAAGTAGAAGCAGGAGAATTGGATATTGTACCTGACGAAATGGGACTTGGAATGTTTAATGCTTGGAAAGAATCACCTTCAAAATTAGCTGAAATGTATTCTAATATGTATCACGGAGAATAAAAAAAGGACGGAAATTGAGCGTGAAAAAAGTACGAACGCACAACAATGTATATAAAAAATAGCGGTTCAGGTGCAAGCCTGAATCGCTTTTGCGTTTAATTAAGTATATTGCTTTCCAAAAGGTTCGTGCTTATAAATCCGCTACTTTTCATATACTAGCCGTTACACTCCATTTGCTCCGCTTGATCGCAATTGTATTGCGATTTTATTAGTCTACAGCATCTGTGATGTGACCTTCATATTTAAACTAATCCAATTCCTTTACTAATATAGTACCATTAAGTCCTTAATGGTTACTTTAACAAAGTACAATCACTCATAGTTTCTAATCTTATATCTGTAAGCCATAAATACAAGTTAACATCAAGATTACCGCAATGCAATTGCTAGATACTTCTCTATTAAGCTAGATTTCAGTCGCAAAATATTTGCGACCGAGCAGGATTTTATGAATATCAAGAATCTATTAGATATAATGGTTATAATCACCATTATACACATTAACATTACAATTACGTTAGGTTTCATGCAAGAACGACGCGAGCCAACGCACATTTGGCACATTTACAAGCTCTAACACACAGGCTGACACTTCAGCTTGTAAAAGAGCCAAATTTTTGCCAATACACAATGAATTATGGATATAAAAGATACTTTAATAAAAAACAAACCGAGAGAAAAAGCTGGTGCTAGGTCTGCCAGCCGTTTTGATTATCAGAAAGATTGGAGTATCTGCCAATTACTTGATTTTCACAATGAGAAAAGTGATTATTTATTTGTATTTGATTATCAAGAAGACCTAATGATAATGGATTCAGAAAGTACTCCTCAAAAAGTTTCGTTCTATCAAATTAAAGGAAAGCAAAATAAAGCTCATTGGACATTGGGCGAATTGCTTAAAAGCCCAAAAAGTACAAAAGGAGATGTTCTTCTTTCCATTATTGGAAAGCTATATGATTGCAAAATTAAAGCAGAAAAGAACACAGAATCTCTGAATTTTGTTTCGAATATTGGATTTAAAGTTGGCGATAAAGACTTTAATTCACTGGATAAAAAAGAAGTATGTGTAATAGAACTAAATGAAACTGACAAGAAAAAAATAAATGAAAAACTAAATATAGAACATCCTAGTGAAGATATTTCTGAATATGAAGATATCACCTTCTTGAAAGTTGCAGAATTAAACTTGCATGATAGTCCAACATACACCAAAGGGAAAATTGCCGATTTTCTTAATGATTCATATCCTAATACTAAACACAATATCCCTCTAATTTATCAACATCTATTCAATGAAGTTAAGCGCAAATCCAATTACAATAAAGATGTAATATCCTTTGATGATTTAATCAAATGTAAAGCAATTGGAAAATCTTCTTTTCAAGGCATGTTAGATATTTGCGGTACATCAAAGGACTTTGAATCTGCTTGGAAGAACATTGAAAAAATATTGTCAAATGAAGGTGTTAAATATTCTAGAATTAGAAAATATAAGAATGCTTGGGATAAAGTTGAAATTGAAAGAATGGAGCCTAATAATTCAATATTAGCTTCCATAATTAAGAAGATTAAAGAATTAATAAAGCATTTTGAGGAAAATGATTTATTGGATAATGACACTTTGCTAGAGTGTGTAGATAAAGTATTGTCGAAATATAACCAAGCGCCTATAAACCAAACAATCTATGATGAAATATTTATTGAAGCATTAACATTATGTGAACTGTATGACTAATACAAGTGAAAATTTTAAAAAACTTATTCGGAATCTAAGAACAAAGAAATATGAAAAGATTCGTTTTGTCCGAAATAATGCTCTTGTCTCACAAAGAAAAGAAGGCGAAAGCAGTGGAACTAAATCCACATCGAACGGTAATTTACGGGAAGAATGATACTGGGAAATCATCCCTTATAAAATCTATATACGAAGCATTTGGAGCAAACCCGAGAAAATCTAATCCTAGGTGGGTTAATTTATCTCCTATAATCATGGTTAGATTTTTAGTTGATGATGTCAATTTTGTAATCGTTAAGGATTATAAAACCTATGCTATTTTTGATAGGAATGACAATTTAATTGGTCTATTTGATAGCGTAACAAAAGGTTTAGGTCCATTTTTAGCAAAAATGTTTGATTTTAAAATTCAACTACCTGATAGGAATAATAATATAATAACTCCTCCTCCTGCTTATTGTTTTTTACCATATTATATTGACCAAGACTCAAGTTGGCAAGAACCATGGGTTTCTTTTAAAAATCTATCTCAGGTAAAAAAGTACAAAGACCCAATTAGCTATTATCATACTGGAATTCGACCGAATGAGTATTACATTACTAAAGGAGAGATTGACCAACACCTTGTAACCGTAAAGGAATTAGAAAGTGAAAAAAAACTAGCTCAAAACATGCTTAAAAAGGTAAAAGACCAGATGGAACAAGTTGATTTTGCCTTTAGTATGGATGATTTTAAAGAAGAAATAAAAGAGTTATTATTAGAGTCACAAGAGCTGAAAAAAGCTCAAGAAAAACTTAAAACTAAATTGGTTGATTTTCACAACTTTAAAAATAATTGCGAAACTCAAATTGAAATAACAAAGAAAGCATTGAATGAAGTTCGCAAAGACTATCAGCATGCTACCTTTTATCAGATTAGTGACCATATCGATTGTCCAACCTGTGGTGCAACATATGAAAACTCCTTTGAGGAAAGATTTGAAATTGCTCAAGATGAAAATAAATGTAAGGAGTTACTTATTGAACTAAGTAGGGAACTAACTGAATTAGATTCTCATATCGCTAAAGTTAATCAAGCTTATACGAATAATAATGAGGAAATTGTAAAGGTTGAAACTGTTTTAGAAAAGAAACAAGGAGGTATTAAGCTAAGGGACATTATCGAAAATGAAGGAAAACGAGAACTAAAAAAGGTCTTTGATGAAAATATTGATGCTTTGAAGGAAGAGATTTTCGAATTGACTTATCAGGTTAATCAGCTTAATGAAAAACTAAAAGGAATTGAAAATAAAGAAAGGAAAAAGGAAATTTTAGAATTTTATAGAACTAATGTTCGGACAAATTTAAGGGACTTAGATGTTTGGTCTATAAGTGAGGAAGATATGAAGAGTATAAATACTACGATACCAGAAACAGGTAGTACTTTACCAAGAGCATTAATATCATATTATTTTTCAATACTTAAGACAATAAATAAATATGGGTCATCTACTTTTTGCCCAATTGTTATTGATTCTCCAAATCAGCAAGCTCAAGACACAGGGCACATTGACCTGATTTATTCTTTCATACTAAAAAATCAACCTAAAGACAGTCAGATGATTCTTGGTGTTGAAGAATTATACGGGATAGATTTTGATTGTCCTATTGTTGAGTTAAATGAGAGATATAGTCTACTTCAAACTGATGAATATAATAGCGTTGATGAAACGATGCAACCATATCTAGACAAAATGTACAATAAAACTGGACTATTTTAATGCCATCGCTTCACAACCATACACATTGCCAAGTCGCACAAAAGGCAGACACACAAACCAAAACTTGTCAAAGAGTATGGTTGCCCCACCACACGGACAGACTGCGGAGAATAAAGCACGAAAACCTAACAATAAATATAGGTCATTTGGCGGATAGTGCTAAATTTGAATTAAGTACAAATAATAAAATATATAGAGGTTTGACAGGTTGGTGTTTTGAAGTGCCAAACGCCCCATATTCGAGCCGTTACACTCCATTTACACCAGCGTCGGTAATACAAAGAAAGACTACCTAATTAGATAGTCTTCCTATATGGGTTTTGTAGAGTTAAGATTTTTCCAACTGCTCCACCCCCCCCCCACAAAAACTTAAGATTAAAAAGAGCAATCTTTTCAGGAGTATCAAAACACAAGTCTGTATGATACAAAGCAAAATCATGAACCATTTTTAAGGATTCAATTAATTCCTCAATTCCATGAAATTTGAGATTGCCAATAAATTCCTGCTCAACAGAATTTACAGATTTAAAGATTTCAGAATCATTAACAGACTCTACATTTTTGCCATTTAGGCATACATTTGAACCATTGGAGTTTCGCATAATAATGGATTAATAAATGAATAAAAAGAGGATAGGTCACTGCGAAACTCCTCAAAGCGGTGCCTTGATTGGTTCTCGGGACTTACACCCGTATGCCTATCCAATATCTTGTGTTTAAACCTGATAAATGCAAATTGCACCATTGTGATAATAATTTTAAGAAGTCTCGCATTTCAAAAGTACTGAAAAGAAGGAATAAACCGAGGAAAAAAGACTCTAATCAAGGAGACGGCACCACACCACTGAGGCGAGCTTAGTAAAACTTCTGAGACTACCTTGCCTTAGATAGAGGAGGTCATCCCACAAATTTATTTTAGGGCAAAAAAAATCCTGACTGCGCATATTTTTTCAAAAACCTTAACCACGCATATTTTCTTAGATCCCAACTACGCATATTTATTTCCCCTAGAAAAAAATATGCGTGGTTGTGTTTTGAGTTACGCATATATGCGTAGGGGTGTCACGCATATATGCGTGGTTCATTTAAGTCACGCATATTTTTTTTTAACAAAATGATATGCGTGATTGTTTTTTGAGTTACGCATATTTTTTTCAAACACACTTACGCATAATTTTTTTTGAAAATCAATCACGCATATTTTGAAAAAGAATCTGACTACGCATATTTATTTCGAATTCTTAGTCACGCATATTTTTTCACAAACCTTAACCACGCATATTCTGAAAATAAAACTGACTACGCATATTTTTTAAAAGGCGACTAAATAGAATGTTGCTTAGTAAGTTCAACGATACTGAAATACTCACTGAACATCAGGCAATCAAATCTATGAAAGGCATTAATTGGGCTATGATGCTCAAGCCTTTAATGGTGAATCTAACAAAGTACAATTCCTCACTATCTCCAATCTTATACTGATTAGCCATAAGCACACCGCGATGCAAGGGTTAAATATTGCTCTATAATCTAGATTTTAGTTGCAAAGCATCTGGAGTCGAGCGGGAGAATTTCCTTATATGGGTAAGTAGCCAAGCGATGGACGAGTTGATGAACCTACTTTCACACGAGACAGTGGATGAATTCAATGATTTGAAGGACAAGTTGATCGATAGGGGTTGAGAATTTCAAGATTTACTGCAAAGTGGTCCAAGAGTATTGATTTGAAAGCTGCTTTTTCGCAGTCGTATTCCTTCTCAAATAAATGTTTGGATTTGCTGACGGTGCAGTGCCTACTGTACCGAAAGCGGGTATTTTTGTGAGAGTAAGTCATTGATCAAAACTTATCTTTCCATGTCTATTAAGGTTGCACTTCGACACTTTACGAGCTATCAATATGAACATCATATAGAGGTATCTCCTCAAGTCATCAGGCTTAGGCCTGCTCCACATTCTAGAACACAGGTAAAAGGCTATTCCTTGAACATTAAACCTGCTAATCATTTTATTAATTGGCAGCAGGACCCGTTTGGTAACTACCTAGCTAGAATAGTATTTCCTGAGAAAATCGATCACTTTGAAGTAGATGTCGAAGTCATCGCAGATATGGTGGTGATCAATCCTTTCGACTTTTTTATTGAAGAATATGCCGAAAAGCCAGGATTTCAATATGAAGCGGGATTACAAAAACAACTCGTTCCATATCTTGAAATCATAGAGCGTGATTCAGAATTGATGAAAATGGTTGAAAAAGCCAAGTCTCTACTCACAGAAGATATGAACACAGTGGACTATTTGGTAGCGCTCAATCAATTGGTTTACTCTTCCTTGAAGTACAACATCCGCATGGAACACGGGGTTCAAAGTTGTGCTGAAACCTTAGCGTTGAAATCTGGATCTTGTCGTGATTTCACTTGGTTGTTAGTACAACTTATGCGCCACCTTGGGCTAGCCGCTCGATTCACATCAGGCTACTTAGTACAATTGAAACCAGATGTGAAATCATTAGAAGGCCCGTCAGGTCCAGAAGAAGATTTTACCGATTTGCACGCTTGGGCAGAGGTTTATATTCCAGGTGCCGGATGGATTGGATTAGATGCTACATCAGGATTGTTTGCAGGAGAAGGGCATATTCCCTTGGCATGTACACCGCACCCCGAAAGTGCTGCCCCTATAACAGGAACTGCAGAAGCTGTAAAGACTGAATTTCAGTTTGAGAATTCTGTAAAACGTGTGATAGAAAAGCCGAGGGTAACGAAGCCTTTTACCGATTCACAGTGGAATAGGATAGTAGACTTAGGAGTTCAAATAGATGAAGAATTAGAAGCGGGTGATGTTCGCTTGACTATGGGGGGCGAGCCTACTTTCGTCGCCGTTGATAACCAAGATGCCCCTGAGTGGAACACAGCTGCAGATGGTGAACACAAAAGAAAATTATCTAATGAACTTTTTCACAAGCTAAAAGATGAGTTTGGAAATGGTGCATTGATGCAATACGGCCAAGGGAAATGGTACCCCGGTGAGCCATTACCAAGATGGAAGCTAGCTTGCTATTGGAGACTCGATGGACATCCGATATGGAACGATGATGAGCTATTGGCAGATTTATCAAAAGACTATGGTGTGACAAAGGAGCAGACTGAAGTCTTTATGAAAACATTGGCTCAAAAGTTGAACCTTGATCAAGAAAATATCCAACCTGCCTATGAAGATCCTTTTTACTTCGCATGGGAAGAAAGGCGCGTACCTGTTAATATAGATCCCTATGAAAAGGATCTAAAATCAGCATTAGAAAGACAACGATTAGCAGAGTTACTTCAGCAAGGTTTAGGAAACCCAATAGGGTATGCTATTCCGATACAATGGGATTTTGATCAAACCAACTGGCAAAGTTGTAAATGGGAGTTCAGATCAGGGCACCTTTTTTTAACCCCGGGCAATTCACCTCTTGGACTAAGACTACCCTTAGATTCTATCCAACATATAGACGAACAAGATGCTGAATACAGACCAGAAAGAGATTTGTTTGAAGAAGTCGGTGACTTACCTAAAACTAAACGGTCATTAACAGATAATATTCCATTTAATACTAGCACCATACCATTTAAGACTTCTGTTTGTGTTGAAGTTCGTCAGGGGAAATTATTTGTGTTTTTTCCTCCTTTGACACACATTGAGCATTACTTGGAGCTGGTTGGTGCAGTGGAAGAAGTAGCTAAACAGATGCAGCTGCCCGTCCTTATAGAAGGATATGATCCTCCGTCGGACAATCGAATTCAGAAGTTTATGATCACTCCCGACCCTGGTGTGATAGAAGTCAATATTCACCCTGCCAAAAACTGGAATGAAGTATTAAAGAATTATGAGATTCTCTATCAAAAGGCGGCAGAAACCAAATTAGCAACGGAAAAATTCAATCTGGATGGTAAGCACACAGGTACTGGAGGAGGAAACCATATTACATTAGGAGGAGAAAAACCAGCAAATAGTCCTCTTCTAAGGAGACCAGACGTGTTGAGGAGTTTTATTACTTATTGGCAGCATCACCCTTCATTATCATATTTGTTTTCTACTCAATTCATAGGTCCAACAAGTCAGGCTCCGAGAGTGGATGAAGGAAGAGATGAGATTCTTTATGAACTGGAACTTGCCTTTGATCAGATACCAGATGATTTGGCTGAAAATGAAGTCCCGTTTTGGCTTGTTGATAGAATATTCCGGCATTTACTGATAGACATTACAGGGAATACACATAGAGCAGAGTTTTGTATAGACAAGTTGTATTCCCCAGATTCTACTACTGGAAGGCTAGGGATATTAGAATTCCGAGGGTTTGATATGCCACCTCATTACAGAATGAGCATGGTACAGTTTCTATTGATAAGAGGTCTGTTGGCTTGGTTTTGGAAACAACCCTACAAGCATGATCTTGTAAGGTGGGGGACAGGTCTTCATGATAAATTCCTTTTGCCTCACTATTGTTACAAAGACATGGCCGAGGTAGTCAATGATCTCAATAGAGCTGGATATGGTTTCGAACTTGATTGGTTTGATCCATTTTTTGCATTTCGATTTCCGTTTTTAGGAGAATTAAATGTGGATGATATACACATTGAAATTAAAATGGCCATAGAACCATGGCATGTTCTAGGAGAAGAAATGTCCAATTCTGGTACTTCGAGATTCGTAGATTCATCATTAGAAAGAATACAAGTCAAAGTTTCAGGACTAACAGATAGTCGGTATAAATTACTATGTAATGGTTGTCAGATTCCATTGAAAAGTACTGGAGTACAAGGAGAATATGTAGCCGGGATTAGATATCGTGCTTGGCAACCACCATCAGCATTGCATCCTACTCTAGGAGTAGATACTCCATTAGTTCTCGATTTATTTGATACTTGGACCAACAAGTCTGTCGCAGCATGCCAATATCATGTAGCACACCCCGGGGGTAGAAACTATGAAACTTTTCCCGTCAATAGTTATGAGGCAGAGTCTCGACGTATTTCAAGATTTTTCGATTTTGGACATTCGATCAATCTAGTAGAGCCCACTGTAGTCAATCAGCAGTCTAGTGGTAGGTTTATTACTAAAGTAGATTTAGTCTCAGAATATGCTATTACAGAATCAGAATCTAGTGCTGAATACCCACATACCATGGATTTGCGTAGATATAAGGCAAAAATGTCTCGTTCTAAGTGAAAATTCAGGAATTTTGAGGTATGATTAATTCTTATCTGTCAGAGCGAGTAGGGAAGAAACGCAAGTTTTTTGATGAAGTATCTGATGCGGATGGTAATGTTTACCCGCATTGGAAAGAGGTGTTGAGACAATTTGGAGAGATGGGAGATGAGTCTCTCAAGGAGCGTGCAGAGGATGTATCCAGAATTCTTCGGGAAAATGGGGTAACTCACAATGTATATGGAGACCCCGATGGTCTTAATCGTGCATGGCAGTTGGACCCTATTCCAATGGTGTTCAGTGAACAGGATTGGTCATTTATAGACCAGGGACTCAAGCAGAGAGCCAAGTTGCTCGATATTGTTTTGAAGGATATTTATGGAAGTCGCAAGTTGATCCGATCAGGAGATATTCCATTTGAATTGATCTATAACCACAAAGGTTTTTTGAGACAATTAGACAAGCTTCGTCTTCCTGGAGATCAACTATTGATTCAGTACTCCGCCGATTTAGCTCGTGGGCCAAACGGCAAAATGTGGGTACTCAATGACAGAACCGATGCGCCTTCAGGTGCAGGGTATTCATTTGAGAACAGGTCTGTCATGATGCAGGCTTTTCCTGATATGATTCGAAATAATAAAATTCAGCGAATCAATGAATACTACAATGCGGTGAAAAGAGCCTTAATGCGACTTTCATGGCAGGACAAGCTCAATCCAAGAATTGTTATTTTAACTCCAGGTCCTGGAAATGAAACCTTTTTTGAGCATGCCTACTTATCATCTTTGATGGGGTTTACCTTGGTGACAGGAGATGATTTAATGGTCAGCGACGGGTATGTTTGGCTGAAGACTATAGGAGGGTTAGAAAAGGTAGATGTAATTGTTAGACGTGTCGACGATATATTTTGTGATCCAATGGAGTTTAACATGGACTCTAGACTTGGGGTAGTCGGTCTGATGGAAGCTATAAGAGATAAAAAAGTTACAGTAATTAATCCACTGGGATGTAGGGTCTTGGAAAACCCAGGGCTGATGGCTTTTTTACCTAAGCTATCACAAAAAATATTAGGAGAAGACCTACTTCTTCCATCCGTAGCTACTTGGTGGTGTGGCCAAAAAAAGGAGCTAGATTATGTATTAGATAATATTCAAAATCTAGTCATTAAAAGAATTTATATTGATAGTCAAGCCAAATCCATTTGGGGCGCACAACTAGGAGAAAAGGAAATATTAGAGCTCAAAGAAGCTATTTTATTAGAACCATATATGTATGTAGGACAGGAAATGGCAACATTTTCTACAACTCCTTCATACATTGATGGAGAAATACAACCCAAAAGTGCAGTATTTAGAGGATATGCTATAGCAGATGGTAGTGAAGATGGATATACCATCATGCGCGGAGGATTGTCAAGAAGTAGTAAAAACGAAGGGCTACTTATGCCATCAGCCAACGCACAAAGTATCAGTAAGGATACATGGGTGATTGGAGATGACTCAACTAAACAGACAAAATCGATACAGGAAAAAGTTCATTATGGAGATTGGATTCTTCCTAGTAAGACTGCTGAAAACTTGTTTTGGCTAGGAAGATATGGTGAACGTTCTATTCATACCATTAGACTACTGAGGACCGTATTGAAGCGTCGAACAGAATCTCCAGATATAGTACATCCAGAAAAAGATGATGTGCTAGTAGCCTTGCTCCAGTCCCTCACCGCAATGACTTTGACCCAACCGGGTTTTGAAGAAGAAGATACACTAAAGTCACCAGATGAAGAACTCTTGTCTTTGATCAAGGATACAGCCAAGATAGGTTCTTTGGCACAGTCAATTCAAGCGTTTCTAAATAATAGTTATAGCGTCAGAGATAAGCTAGGATTGGATATATGGAGGATTCTAGATATGATCAATGACAGTAGTGTACGTTACAAACAAATTGATGATCTTAGAGTGATGACCTCTAAACTGGATAACTCTTTGGTAAGATTAATGGGATTCCATGGGATGATGGTAGATACCATGACACGTGATGATGCATGGCATATCTACAGTATAGGTAGATTCTTAGAGTCGTCTATCAATATTTGTGTAATTCTCAAAGAAGTTCTTAAAAAAGACTATCCTATAGAAGTAGAACGAGAGCTACTTGAAAAAATTCTAATGGTTAATGAAAGCCTAATAACCTATAGATATCATTACAAGTCAGCAATTGAAATATCTAGTGTGATTTCTTTATTGTTAATAAATGAAACCAACCCAAGATCATTAACCTATCACCTAGAGCATATTCAGAAGGAGTTAGGTAGGCTTCCTTCAAAACACACACAATACTTAAGCAGTATTCAAAAAAAACTTTTAAAGGCCAGTATGATGGTTCGCCTATGTGAGCCTGATCAACTAGTACTAGTCGACAAGGAGGGTAGTGAAAAAAGAGTTAACCTAATTAATTTCTTTACAGAATTGGTACAGATTTTAGCATCTGTCTCGACGGATATTTCTAGTCAGTACTTTAGTCATACGACTTTCCATGCACATTCCAACTCAACTCTAATCCCCGAAATATGAGGTATCAGGTTAGACATGTTACTAAATATAAATACAACTCACCTGCTGAGTTGTGTCACAACATTGTTTATCAATGCCCCTCCGATTATCCATTCCAAAAAGTCAACTCATACAAGTACAGGATTTCTCCAGAGCCTAACTATGAGATGAATCGAAGAGACTTCTTTGAGAATCAGTATTTGTACTTTTCAATTCAGAAGTTACATAAGGAACTGTCAGTAGAGTCAATAGCAGAGGTTACTTTAGAAGTACCACAGTGGATGAAAGTTAATCCTTTAGAGACTCAGTCTTGGGAAGAAGTAGTTGAATGGTTGCGTACTCCTGAGGCGATGAATGATACTAGGCAGTTTTATCTTGGTTCAACAAATGTAGAGCTTCATCGTCATTACAAAGAATATGCATTAGAGTCCTTCATGCCAGGTAGGCCTATCATGGCAGCTATGATGGACTTAAATGAACGAATATTTAATGACTTTAAGTTTACGCCTGGATTTACAGATATATCCACTCCAGTTTCAGAAGTATTCAAAACCAAAAAAGGAGTCTGTCAGGACTTTGCTCATTTTGGATTAGCTTGTTTGAGATCTATAGGGTTAGCAGCGAGGTATATGAGCGGTTATATTGAAACAATACCACCTCCAGGTAAACCCAAATTAGTAGGTGCTGATGCATCACATGCATGGATTGCTCTTTTTATTCCAGATATTGGCTGGGTAGAGTTTGACTCAACTAATAACTTACTTGTATCTGACCAGCATATTCGTACTGCATCAGGTCGTGATTTCTCTGACGTTATTCCACTTAAAGGTATCGTATACTCTGGTGGCGATCAAGAAATGGATGTAACGGTAGATGTGAATCAACTGAAATAAGTTTCATTTCTTTCCTGCGACATTGACTTTAGTGGTTGAGCGCCTTTTTTTACTATTGTTTATCAATATAATTCAAAAGACACTTTGAGGAGAAAGCTAGTCATTCCTTGCTAATGCGCTAAACTTTGAAACGCTTCAAATAGCTAAAAAAATAATAAAATGCGCTTCTTCATTTGTTTGGTTTTCAGCAAATTGAAAGAGTAAAAAGCTGTTGTGAAGAAGCTGTTATTTGGCATGTAGAAACCTGCTCATAAAATTAGCTTAGGTTGAGTGATACCATACTTTTCGGGTTGACAGCTAGATATTTTTGTATAGAACGCAAACCAAGAAAATATGTCTGTAGCAGAAATAAGAGAGGAGATCCTCAGACCCTATACAGTATCAGAAGGCTTCTATGATGAGGTATTCATGAATAGTGGAGAAATTAGGCCATCTTATGAGAAGCTATATAGTGTATTTAACCAGTACAGTCCAGAGGAGTTCAAGAAAATGAATGAGTCGACCAAGCTGTCGTTTCTTTTGCAAGGAGTAACGTTTGCCACCTATACTGAAAACCCGAAAGGTACAGAACGTATTTTTCCATTTGATCTGATGCCTAGAATCATAACTAAAAACGAATGGGAAATTCTAGAGCGCGGTTTGATTCAAAGAAATACGGCAATTAATTTATTCTTGCAGGATATCTACAATGACAAGAAAATACTACGAGATAAAATAGTTCCTTCCGATTTAATCTTCAGTTCGGTGAACTACAATAAGTATATGGTAGATTTTGAACCACAAGGAAATATCTACAATCATATTTCTGGAACTGATTTAATAAAACACAGTGATGGTCAATTTTATGTTCTTGAAGATAATGTTCGATGTCCATCTGGGGTGAGTTATGTCTTAAGTAATCGAGATGCACTGAAACGAACAATTTCCAACTTATTTACCTCTCTCAATGTTCAAACAGTTTATGATTACCCTGAAGCGCTACTTAACTGTATGAGATCTGTTTCCCCAGAGGGAGTAGATAGAGCTAATTGTGCAGTCCTTACACCAGGGATATACAATTCTGCTTATTACGAGCATGCCTTCTTGGCACAAAGTATGGGGGTGCAATTGGTAGAAGGACGGGATCTGTTCGTAGATAAAGGTTTTCTATATATGAAAACTATATATGGACCAAAGAAGTGTGATGTGCTATATAGACGAGTAGATGATGATTTTATAGATCCATTGGTGTTTAGAAGAGATTCGATGTTGGGTGTACCCGGCTTAATGGATGTCTATCGTCAAGGAAATGTTACACTACTTAATGCACCAGGTACAGGAGCCTCTGATGATAAGGCAGTTTATACTTACATCCCTAAGATTATTAAATACTATCTAGATCAAGAGCCAATACTACAAAATGTCCATACGTATCAGTGTGAGATACCTTCAGAACGTGACCATGTGATTCAAAATATGGAAGAGCTTGTTATCAAACCGGTTGATCAAAGCGGAGGTTATGGTATTTTCATGGGGAATAAATCAACTAAGGCTGAGCGAGAGGAAATGAAGGCTAAGATACTTTCGGACCCTAGAGAATATGTTGCACAGCCAATCATGCGTTTATCTTCTCATTCTACATTTATGGAGGACTCCGGAGAGTTTGAGCCAAGACATGTAGACCTTCGTACTTTTACTCTTTTTGGCAAAAACTTTCAACATGTACTCAAGGGAGGGCTTACTCGAGTAGCTTTGAAAAAAGGTAGTCTGATAGTTAATTCGTCTCAAGGCGGAGGATCTAAAGATACTTGGGTGGCAGACATGTAAAACCTGACATTTAAAAATTTATTTTCCAATACTGAATAGCAAGACATAGATGTTATCAAGAGTAGCAGACAACCTATACTGGTTGGGTAGATATATAGAGCGTTGTGAACAAATAAGCAGATATTTAAACATTCAATATTTCTCATCACTAGATACTGATTTTGAATTACAAAAGGAGATTGCACTCAAAAGTGTGGCTCATATGGTTGGTCTCGACACTGAGAACTATGATGACTATACTTTTGAAGAAGATATTTTAGTTTCGGTGGCGATGGACGATGAAGGGACAAACTCTATTAAGTCCTGCGTGCACCATGCAAGAGAAAATGCAAGAGGCGCGAGGGACGTGATCTCCGTTGAACTCTGGAATGCGGTCAATAAATTTTACAGGTTTATTCATGATTATCCTGAAGACTACTATAAAACGAAAGGGCTTTATGACTTTACACAGACTACCAATGAGCACTGTTCTATTATAAAAAATAAGATAGGGTCTTCTCTTTTACACGATCAGGTATGGGCATTTATAACTGCAGGATTGAATATAGAAAGGGCTACTCAGGTAAATAGAATGTTGCTTAGTAAGTTCAACGATATAGAAATGCTCACTGAACATAAGGCAACTAAATCTATTGAAAGTTTCCAATGGGCTATGATGCTCAAGTCGGTAGAAGGGTTTGATATGTTCAGGAGAGAGTACTCTCGCTTGCCAAATCAACAGGATGTATTAGAGTTTGTCGTGCTAAGTCTAAAATTTCCACGCTCTATTTCATATAATATCAATTCACTATGTGAGTATTTTAATCTAATTAGCAGAAGTAAGAATGTTGAAGAAAATAGTCTGGAATGGAGTGTTGGTAAAATGTCTCAATATTTGAAATACAAAACTATCGATGAGATCAAGGATAAACCTGTAGAGTTTCTGATGGAAACACTAACCTATCTAAACGATCTTAATACGCTTCTGACAAAGTCATACTTAAACTATTAAGAATAGATATTTCTTTCAAAATTCGTTACTGATATCTATCTGAGTAAATTGTTCTTAACACTATTCTATGTAGAGGTTTCAGTGTTATTTAAGTTCTATTAATTATCTATTATTTGACTCAGAGATAACATCAAACAGATGCTTAAGAGTATGTTTTTAGTTTATTGTTATCTCAAATGCATCAATTTTCACCTCTTTATTTATAGATGTACGACCGTATATTGTTTTGATAAGGAGGGGGGTACTCTTATGATCGAGGGTGTGTCTAGTTCTAATATTCATGTTATCAGTACTCTATTTTTATATTAAAAGATGTTTTGTGGTTGAAAATCACAGGACAAGTATATGATTGATTATTGACTAGGGTTAAAAGACTACTTATCACCTGTAGGTAGGTCTTTGCATATCTATTATGATAGACTTCGTATGGTTGTTCTGGATTGAGATCACGCAGAAACGAATGTATGAATGTTTAAATATTAGATTATGAAAAGACTATTAACTCTTTTTGCGCTTCAGTGTATTTTTATCCCAACTCTTTTCGCGCAAAGTGTCTCTTACGTAGGGGCACCATTTACTCTGACAACCAACACTACAGAAACCATTACCCTTAATTATGATGCAGGAGCAGGTAATGAAGCTACAGAGCTTTCTTTGGAACTTAGGTATTTGGAAAATTGGAGTACTATAAAAACAGGAGAATTGTCATGGACTACAAGAAGTAATTCAAACGAAGTAATAGCAGGAACTCAAACAGGAACCGCGACGGTGGATTTGAATTTGTCTGGAGCCATTCCAAAACTGGATCTACCAACAGACCCGACGCATAGAATCCAGTTTGTAGCAAGACTAAAATATATTCCAGTTGGAGGAGGTGCTGAAGCTACAAAAACAGGATTTAATACAAATATTAATATCATAGAAAATGAAGGTATTACAGGGTTTTCTATTCCAGAAGAAGTAGAGCCAGCAAACATTGACGCTACCAATTTTACTGTTGATTTGGAAGTGCCCTTTGGAACTAGTTTAACTGCTTTAGTTCCAACTATTGATTTGTCTGATGGGGCTTCAGTATCTCCAAATACTGGTGTCGCACAAAATTTCACAAATCCAGTTACATATTCTGTAACAACAACCGGAAGCCAGGATTGGACAGTAACTGTGACTGAAGCACCAGCTTCTACTGATGCTTCATTATCTGTATTGACTACTAGTGTTGGTATGCTTTCTCCAGATTTTGCATCAGGTACTTTTTCCTATACAGTAGATCTACCATTTGGAACGACTGCGACACCGACCGTAACAGCAACAGAAAATGATTCCAATGCGACATCAGATGTAGACGACGCATCGGATGTCACAAGTGGAACAGAATCGGATAGGACCACTACGGTAACTGTAACAGCAGAAGATGGTACAACTACTGAAGATTACACTATAGTATTTAATGTGCTTCCACCTTCTACTGATGCTACATTATCAGCGTTGTCATCGGGCTTAGGAAGCTTGGATCCAGTATTTGCCTCTGGTACTTTTTCCTATACCGTAGAGTTGCCATTCGGAACAACAGCAACGCCAACGGTAACAGCAACAGAGAATGATTCTAATGCGACTTCGGATGTCGACGATGCATCAGATGTGACAAGTGGAACAGAATCAGACAGGACTACTACGGTGACTGTGACCGCAGAAGATGGTACTACTACTCAGGATTATACGATAGTATTTAATGTAGCAGCGGGAGCGACAGATGCTACATTATCAGCGTTGTCAACGGGTTTAGGAAGCTTGGATCCAGTATTTGTCTCTGGTACTTTTTCTTACACCGTAGAGTTGCCCTTTGGAACAACAGCAACGCCAACCATAACAGCAACAGAGAATGATTCTAATGCGACTTCGGATGTCGACGATGCATCAGATGTGACAAGTGGAACAGAATCAGATAGAACCACTACAGTGACTGTAACCGCAGAAGATGGTACCACTACTCAGGATTATACTATAGTATTTAATGTAGCGGCAGGAGCGACAGATGCTACCTTGTCAGCGTTGTCAACGGATTTAGGAAGCTTGGATCCAGTATTTGCCTCTGGTACTTTTTCTTACACCGTAGAGTTACCATTTGGAACGACTGCGACACCAACCGTAACAGCCACGGAAAATGATTCTAATGCGACTTCGGATGTCGACGATGCATCAGATGTGACAAGTGGAACAGAATCAGATAGAACCACAACAGTGACTGTAACCGCAGAAGATGGTACCACTACTCAGGATTATACTATAGTATTTAATGTAGCAGCAGGAGCGACAGATGCTACCTTGTCAGGATTATCAACAGACTTAGGAAGCTTGAATCCAGTATTTGCCTCTAGTACTTTTTCTTACACCGTAGAGTTACCATTCGGAACGACAGCAACGCCAACTGTAACAGCCACGGAAAATGATTCTAATGCGACTTCGGATGTAGACAATGCATCAGATGTGACAAGTGGAACAGAATCAGATAGGACTACTACCGTAACTGTGACAGCAGAGGATGGTACCACTACTCAGGATTATACGATAGTATTTAGTGTGCTTCCAGCTTCTACAGATGCCACTTTATCAATGATAACATTGGATGAAGGTACATTAGATCCTGAGTTTGACGCAGCGACTAAGATGTATTCAGTTCAACTTCCTGCAGGTACTACAGCAGTGCCAACAGTGACAGCAACTGCAAGTGACGCAAATTCAACTAAATTAATAACTGATGCGACTGATCTGACAGGTGATGAAGCAGCTAGAACTACTACCATTGTAGTAACTGCTCAAGATGGTTCTTCTACAGAAACTTATACAATAGTATTTGAGCTAGAGGAAGCTACAGGTATTAGTGAAAACTTAGCAACTCTATCAATTTACCCTAATCCATCAATAGGTAATATTAGTTTGGAAGGTGTAGTGGTAGGGACTAATGTAGTAGTTTCTTCACTAGACGGACAGATAGTATTCCAAGGAGGATATACTGGAAGTATTGAATTAGAAAATGTGACTCCAGGGTTATATGTCGTCAAAATAGAAGGTTACATCGGTAAAGTTTTGATTAAGTAAATTTTTATCTAAAGCACAACAACAACAACAACAACAACAACAACAACAACAACAACAACAAAAGGGTTTGCAATTGTTTTTGCAGACCCTTTTTTGTTATCTTAAAGTATACATAGTGTCTTAATCAGATGATACAGGTGAATAGGAAGGATCACCTGAAAAGCTGGAATCCTTTTTTTCTTTCTTATGCTTTAACAATGCCTTACCTCGTTGCCATACATTTTTTCGTTTCAGTCCTAAAGTTTCTCCTACTTCCTGTGCCAATTGAGGTGTTCTTAAGTAGCCAAAGGACTTATGAGCGTTATTCGTTACCCAGTCTTTATAATCATTGTCAACAATAACATCAACTGGCATTATACCATGTTTGTTAGGCGAATAATATGATGCTAGGTTGTTGAAAACTGCAAAATGATCTTCAGGATCAGAGTAGTTCAACCATTTATGAACACAGTTGGGAGTGGGAAGAAGAGTATCTTCCTTATAGTCCCATTTGTGATCTCTAGCCATCTTCTCCCTTACCACTGGCAACCCAATAGGAGAGCCAAATGAAATAAAAGACTCAATTTCATATTGCTCTGGAAGCTGAGAAAGCACGTCATAAGCAATTAATGAGCCCATGCTATGAGCCAATATTATAATTCTTTTGTCTTTATGTTTTCTAAGTAGATAAAGTAGGCGCTGTCTGACCTTTTGTTTGACAGCTTTCATTTCTAATTTTTCTTCAGCGCTTTCATCGCTATTGAAATAGGCGTCCAAATCCTTGAATGAAGCTTTTACTACCATATCAAATAGAACCTCATAGTTTGCCAGTCCATTTCTACTCAAGAATATTGTCTCCTTGATACGGTCATAAGCGAGTTTCCAGTAGTGCCAAAAAGTATGCCTGATTTTAGGAGAAGGAATAGGCTCAGGGATGTAAGGTTCCTCTATATGCAATTCATGATTTGGATCTTTGATTCTAGGGTTTAGTGGCTTTTTATACATTAGATCAGCCCAATAAGCCATTTCAAATTTAAAGTGACTTGGAGCCCCATCGATTTTTTTTAAACCCTCTGTCAAGGAGTTTTTCCACCACCTTCGCAATAAAGATTTGCTTGGCTTATTATCTAGTCCATGGACACCAATAACAATTGTCGCTCCTTTCTTTCTAAATATGCGCTTGAGTATTCCCATTTTACTTTACCATAATATGATTTTACCCCATATAGAGTAAAATAAGCTGTGTTAACCCATGTTTTTTATCCGACAGTTGCCGAAAAAACTCATTTAAGGCTATTAGACGATTATTTGGAAGTTACTCTGCAAAACGAGTAATTGTATTGTGATGTTATCTGATTTCGATGAATGGGTGGGTTTTCTTCAAAGAAACTTAACAATCATTCGATAGGAGTAATCTAAATGTAACCTCACCTCAACCATGAAGTAATAACTAACTGTCAACTTTGTAAGAAAAAAACTATGCAAATATCCAGCACAAACCTAGACATTAGACAAAGCTTGAAATCTTCTTCTCACAGTTATAAACACAAACATACGCTAGACGTGGTGATAAAGGAATCTGTGCAGGACATCATATTCTTTATAGAAATGAAGTTCTTCAAGCCTTTGTGGTCGCCATTTAAAGCGTAATGTAAATGACAGAGAATTCACAAGGAAAAGGCAAGAGAAAAGTAGATCTTTTGGTTATCTCGGATGTTCATTTGGGCATGTATGGGTGTAGGGCCAAAGAGCTATTGAACTACCTAAAGAGTATTCAACCTAAAGAAGTTATCCTCAATGGGGATATTATTGATATATGGCAGTTCAGTAAAAGGTACTGGCCCAAAAGTCATATGAAGGTAGTTAGTCACCTTTTCAAGTGGATGTCTAAAGGGATTAAGATTACCTATATCACGGGGAATCATGACGAAATGCTTCGAAAGTTCGAAGGGTTCAGTGTTGGCTCATTTGAACTTCAAAATAAAATGACCTTAAATCTTGATGGTCAAAAGGCGTGGGTTTTTCATGGTGATGTATTTGATGTGACCATGCAACACTCTAGATGGTTGACCAAGTTGGGAGCCATTGGTTATGATGCGCTCATTTTGATAAATCAAGTAGTTAATTTCTTCAGTGAGAAGTTCGGTGGAGCTAGGATTTCTTTATCCAAGAGAGTAAAAAATAGCGTCAAAGGCGCTGTTAAATTTATTAATCAATTTGAGGAAGTTGCTACAGATATCGCCGCAGAAAATGGCTTTGATTATGTGATTTGTGGTCATATTCATCATCCAGAAATGAAGGAATATGAAACTCAACATGGGAAAGTGAAATATCTCAATAGTGGAGATTGGATAGAAAACCTTTCTTCTCTCGAGTATCATAAAGGGAAATGGTCTCTATATCAATACCATGACGAAGACTTCGATGAAGAGACCTCTGAAGAAATGGCTGAAAAGGATTTAGATAATCTATCGGAAAAAACACCAAAGGAGCTGTTCGGCAAGATGCTCCAAGATATGTACATAAAAGATAAGAGTTGAAGGTTTTATACGCCATACAAGGGACAGGCAATGGCCATTTAAGTAGAGCGAAGGATGTAATTCCTGCACTAATGAAGCGTGTCAATGTAGATGTAATGATTAGTGGAATACAAGCTGATCTTGATTTGCCATTTCCAATAAAATATAGATATCATGGACTCAGTTTCATATTTGGCAAAAATGGAGGCGTGGATGTTTGGGATACTTTTAAAAAAAATAAAACCAAAAGGCTTATAAATGAAATTAGGTCTTGCCCTGTGCAGGATTACGACTTAGTGATTAATGATTTTGAACCCGTTAGTGCTTGGGCATGTAAGATTAAAGGAGTAAAATGTATTTCACTGAGCCATCAGGCCTCTTTACGATCCAAAAATGTTCCTAAACCTGATCATATAGACTGGATGGGATCTTTGGTTCTGAAGTATTATGCTCCTTGTCATGATTATTATAGCTTTCATTTTAAGCAATACGATGAGCAGATGTTTACACCTGTAATTAGAAGTGAGGTTCGTGAACAAGAGATTGTAGAGAAAGATCATTATACGGTTTACCTACCAGCATACGGAGATAAAAAGATAATTAAAGTTCTATCCGAAATTTCAGGAGCCAACTGGCATGTGTTTTCAAAGCATAGTGACAAAGCTTATCAAGTTAAGAATGTAAAAATAGAGCCAGTAAATGGTACTAAATTTGGTGAGAGCTTGGCTTCAAGTAAGGGGGTTCTTTGTGGAGCTGGGTTTGAAACGCCAGCAGAGGCATTGTTTCTTGAAAAGAAACTGATGGTAGTTCCGATGAAAAAGCAATACGAGCAGCATTTCAATGCAGAGGGGCTAAGAGATTTGGGAGTGCCTGTGATAAAAAAACTAAGCAAGAAACAAGTAGATAAAATAAAGAAGTGGGTAAAGAAAGGAAAGAAGATCGAAGTGTCTTTCCCAGATCAAACGCAGTTTATAATTGATGAACTACTTACCACTCATATCACAACATTGGGAGAAGAGATCAAAAAGATGGAGATCTCATTACCAATTTTTAAACAAGCATAAATAGTGAAATTTACCAAGGACGATTTTGGAGATGACTTCAGTTGGGGCGTCTCTACTGCGGCATATCAAATAGAAGGAGCATATCAAACCGATGGAAAGGGATTATCCATTTGGGATACCTTTTCCAATGGTGCAGGTAAAATTGATGATAAATCAAATGCCAATGTAGGTTGTAATCACTATGAGCATTATAAGGAAGATGTGAGCATTATGAATAAGCTCAATATTCCAAATTATAGAATGTCCTTTGCTTGGTCAAGAATTCTTCCTAATGGAATAGGTCAAGCGAACCAAAAAGGAATGGATTTCTATGACCGTCTGATAGATGAATGCTTGGAGAAAGGGATTACACCTTGGGTTACCTTATATCATTGGGATTTGCCTCAAGTACTCGAAGATAAAGGGGGGTGGACCAATAGAGATGTTCTGTCTTGGTTTGAAGAATATACTGTTCATTGTGTACGTGGTTTTGGAGATAGAATCAAAAACTGGATGGTCCTGAATGAACCAATGGTTTTTACAGGTGCAGGTTATTTCTTAGGTTATCACGCGCCAGGTAGAAGAGGTATGGGCAATTTTATTCCTGCTATGCATCACGCCACCTTAGCTCAAAGCTTAGGAGGAAGACTAATTCGACACGAACTGCCAGAAGCTAAAATAGGGACAACATTCTCTTGCTCTCATATAGATCCAAGATCAGAAGATAAGAAAGATATACAAGCAGCTAAGCGTATAGATGCACTCTTGAATAGATTATATATCGAACCAGCCATAGGTCTAGGCTATCCTGTGGAAGACCTACCTATTGCCAATAGAGTCGAAGATTACTTGAAGCCAGATGATGAAGCAAATATGCCTTTTGATTTTGATTTTATAGGAATTCAAAACTATACCAGAGAAGTTGTTAAGCATGCTTGGTTCGTTCCCTATCTTCAGGCTCAACTCGTAAAAGCAGAAGATAGAGATGTGAAGAATATGACCACAATGGGTTGGGAAGTCTATCCGAAGTCAATCTACAATATGCTCAAGAAATATAATGAGTATGGTAAAATCAAAGAATTTATCATTACCGAAAATGGAGCGGCGTTTGAAGATGAAGTGATTGATGGGAAGGTTGCAGATCAAGATCGGGTCAAATACTTACAGTCTTATCTATATGAAGTTTTAAGAGCTAAGAAGAAGGGTATTAATGTTACTGGATATTTTTTATGGACATTGATGGACAATTTTGAGTGGGCTGAAGGATATACCCAGAAGTTCGGAATAGTTCATACAGATATTGAAACACAGAAAAGAATTATCAAAGACTCAGGGTATTGGTATTCTAGATTTCTTAAATCTAGCATTGTTCACCATATGGTGGAGGAATTGGTATAAAATCAAAAGCTACAAGAAATGAAGCTTTCCGACCCAAGGGTAAGGGATATCTTTAGAGTTTTATCTCTAATCGACCCAAGGAAAGGGCAGGGAATTAAACCTTAAGGGCTATCGCCATGCGATTAAATTCGACTCGTAGTTTTATGTTTCAAGATAGAAGTTAAATTCTTGTGAAATCTCAAATACAACTCTTGATTGAAGCTTAATTCATACCTAAGGATTGAATAACATATGTAATCTATATTTGAATTGTACGAAAGATTGCACTGGACGGTACGGTCACTGTCATCCGAATCTGATAGTTTTGAGCCATGACACTAACAGAGCAATTAATCGCTACAATAAGAGATGTTCCTGACTTTCCTAAGCAGGGCATCCTTTTCAAGGATATAACTCCAGTACTTGCGGACCCTAAACTTTCAGAGCGTGTTAGTCACGCTTTTTTGGCTTATTGGCGAAATAAGGATATAGATGGGATAGTAGGTATTGAATCACGAGGGTTCATATTTGGTATGAAACTGGCTCAAGAGCTTCAGGTTCCTTTCATACCAGTCCGAAAAGCAGGCAAACTTCCTTTTCAAACTATTAAACATAGTTATGATCTTGAGTATGGATCTGCAGAAATGGAGATTCATATCGACGCCATCAAGCCTGGGCAAAACATTTTGATTCATGATGACTTGTTAGCAACAGGAGGAACAGCATTGGCTGCTGCTGAATTGATCAAGAAGTGTGAAGGAAATGTGGGCGGATACTCTTTTATGGTGGAACTTGAGTTTCTAAAAGGCAGAGAAAGTTTATGCGCTGATAAAAAAATAGATATTCAGACACTGGTAGGTTTTTAAAATTTGAGTCCTGCTTCTAAAACAGGACTCAAATTTATGGCAGTAAAAGCGGATTTGGTAAAAGATAGCCCTCGCGCTAGTTATAGACTTAAATAGTCTTAATACTGCACCCTATAGCTTTAGTGTAGTTTGTTTTTGGCTTTTTACCAGCTTCTAAATCTGCTATTGCATTTTCTACAAATTTTTCTTCTACACCTTCTGGTTGGGTTGAATCGTCAATAGCACCTATATATTGAACTTTTCTGTTTTTGTCTAGTAAGAAAACATGAGGGGTTTTGGTAGCTCCATACTGGGGGAAGATCTTTTGTCCATCATCGAAAAGGTATGGGAAGTTGAAACCTTTTTCTTTTGCTCTTACTTTCATGTTTTCGAAACTATCAATTTCATATGCACGCGGGTCATTTGGGTTGATAGCTATAACAGGGTATAGGCTGCCATATTTTGATTGTAAGGCAATAATTCTATCTTCATAGGCTACAGAGTAAGGACAGTGATTGCAAGTAAAAATTACAATGTAACCTTTAGCGTTTTTAAAGTCAGCTAAAGAATGCATCTTGTCGTCAGTTCCTTTTAAAGAAAAGTCTGTAGCAATATCTCCAATCTTATATTGGGCTGTTGCCGAAAAAGCAAATAGAGTTAGAATAGTAATGATGAATGATTTCATGTTTTTATTATTTTGATAACTGATTTATTTCGTTCTCCAGTTCTTGAAGTGAATGATATGATTTCTCCTTAAAGTATTTTTTTCCATTAACAATGAAAATGGTTGCTGGAATTGCACCTGACCAATTTGAGTCAACTTTATCAATCCAAGCGCTTTGTTTTGGGTCGGCAAGAACAACCACTTCACTTTCGATTTTCTTTTTTTCTATAAATGGAACTAGTTGAGATTGAATTCTACTTTTAAAGTCCATACTCACTAGTAATACCTTTACAGGTTTATTAGCGTTTTTCTTTCCATATTCATCGAAATAGGGAAGCTCTTTTACGCAAGGCGCACACCATGTGGCCCAGAAATTAATTACGTAAGTAGTGTCAGAGTTTGCATTGCTAAGTACAGTTTCTTCGAATCGATCAAATTTTTCGAAAATTGGAATATCTGCTTTGCTCAGTGTAGAAAACAGTAGACAGCAAATGATTAAAGTGTATTTCATAAATGAAAATTAGTAGAAAAATCCCGTTTATTTTTATTTCAGATTTAAAGCAGTAAACGCCAAACTAGTAATAAGTTGCTCCTGTGCGTTTTTCATCTTTAGAAAAAAACTATTTACAAGTTCACTTAGGCTTTAGCTATTAGTACTTAAGGTTAAATCAATTATTTTTAATAAGGTTTCCATACGGGCTAAAGTATGATTTAGTTTAGCTTTAAATAAAAAGAGCACTGTTTCCAGTGCTCCAATTTTTGGTGGTCATAAGACCTTTATATTTTGGACGAGATTATGCTTCTACACCATCTACTTCATCTACTCCATTCATTTTTGCTTTGATAGCAGTCTCTAGTTCTTCCATCAGTTCAGGATTGTCAAGAATAAGCTGTTTGACAGAATCTCTACCTTGACCTAGTTTGTTGCCTTTATATGAGAACCATGACCCTGACTTTTTCACTACTTCCATTTCAACTCCGATATCAATAATCTCACCGACTTTTGAAATTCCTTCACCATACATTATGTCGAATTCTATTACTTTGAATGGAGGCGCGACTTTGTTTTTCACGACTTTTACTCTTGTTCTATTTCCTAGAATATTGTCTGCACTTTCCTTGATCTGACCTATTCTTCTGATGTCAAGTCTTACAGAAGCATAAAACTTTAAAGCATTACCACCAGTAGTAGTTTCAGGGTTTCCGAACATTACGCCAATTTTTTCTCTCAATTGGTTGATGAAAATACAGGCGCATCCAGTTTTGTTAATCGCTCCTGTAAGTTTTCGGAGTGCTTGAGACATTAGTCTAGCCTGAAGTCCCATTTTGCTATCTCCCATTTCACCTTCAAGTTCGGCTTTTGGTACTAAAGCTGCAACAGAGTCGATAACAATGATATCAATAGCTCCTGATCTAATGAGGTGTTCTGCAATTTCTAGAGCTTGCTCACCATTATCTGGTTGAGAGATCAATAAGTTTTCGGTGTCGATACCTAACTTTTCAGCGTATACTTTGTCAAAAGCATGCTCTGCATCTATAAAAGCAGCCATTCCGCCAGCTTTTTGAGCTTCAGCAATAGCGTGCATACTCAATGTCGTTTTACCAGATGATTCAGGTCCGTAGATTTCTACGATTCTTCCTCTAGGAATACCTCCTATTCCCAGTGCGATATCCAAGCTCAATGAGCCAGTTGGAATAGACGGAACATCAACTACACTCTCATCGGAGAGTTTCATGACTGTTCCCTTTCCATAGGTTTTTTCTAATTTATCAAGGGTAAGTTGAAGTGCTTTTTGTTTTTCGTTCAATTCACTCATGGTCTTGGATATTTATCTCTTTCGCAGTGGAAAGTTAAATTCAATTTGTTATTTTCTGTCATTACTTAAACCGACATTATTGTGACTAAAGTTGGTCAAAGTCTTCATAATTATTTTAGCAAATATAGATTGAGTTATTTCAAAAAGTTACTAAAAGACTAATAAAATTAGCAAAATGATTTAAGGTATTGATAGTCAGCTGTGATAAAGTTTTGGTGGTTGTATTAAATTTTTGTAACTTCTTTATTTTGTCAGGTGATTATTAAATTTAAATTAAGAAATTGGTCTCGCATTATCAATGCGATCATTTGAGTTTAGATTTATTAGTATAACACATGTCAGGTAATAAGAAAATCCTAGTAGTTGATGACGAAGAAGATATTTTGGACTTATTGAGATACAATCTCGAGAAAGAAGGATATCAAGTCAAAGTTGCAGAAGATGGAATCAAAGGAGTAGAAATAGCAAAGACTTTCGTACCTGATTTGATTTTACTGGATATTATGATGCCAGGGCAAGATGGAGTTGAGACTTGTCGTCAAATGAGAGAGCTTTCGGAGCTATCTGGTACTTTTATTATTTTCTTGACCGCTAGAGTAGAAGAGTACTCTGAAGTGGCGGCATTTGAAAATGGTGCAGATGATTACTTGACAAAGCCTATCAAGCCTAGAGCGCTGATGAGTAGAATCAATGCTATTTTCAGAAGGTCCAAAAAAGAAATCGATACGGAGGAAAAAATCAACGTAGGTGATTTAATGATCGATAAGCAAGGCTTTATTGTTCGTAAAAATGAGACGGAATTTAACTTTCCTAAAAAGGAATTTGAATTACTTTATTTCTTAGCCAAGCATCCTGGGAAAGTATTTAGCAGAGAGGATTTGTTACATAATATTTGGGGGTCAGATGTGTATGTATTGACTAGGACAGTTGATGTACACATTAGAAAAGTAAGGGAGAAAATCGGTGATGGCTACATTTCTACTATTAAAGGAGTAGGGTATAAGTTCGAACTGGATTAAATCAATTTATGTTTCTTAATTCTAAAGGGCTCGCCCTTATTCTGGCACTATGTATTTCAGCCATTATCACAGGCTGCATGTTTTTATTGCCAGATTTGCCACTATATGCATATTGGGTAGTTTTTTTACTGTCTATAGGTACCTCGTATATTTTGATAGCAATAGTTCTTGAGTTTCTATTCTTTAAGGAGTTGAGATCAATCTATCGGATGTTTGAACAAATTCGTTCAAACGACTTATCACAGTTAGAAGCCAATAAAAAGTATGGTCATAGTTCACTTAGTCAAATTCATAAAGAAATTTATGACTATGCGCATAATAAGCAGAGTGAAATTAATGAGTTAAAACAATTAGCTCAGTTTCGTCGCCAGTTTTTGGCAGACGTCTCTCACGAGTTGAAAACTCCCATTTTTGCAGCGCAAGGATTTGTGCATACGCTTTTGGACGGTGCGATTGATGATAAGAAGAATCGTATGAAGTTCTTGAAAAAAGCAGCGAAAAACTTAGACGGTTTGGATGCTTTGGTACAAGATTTATTAACCGTTTCTCACATGGAAGCTGGAGATATCACGATGCAGTTTGATTCCGTAGACTTGGTAGCTCAAGTGGAAGAGATATTTGATCAATTAGAGTCTCCAGCGGGTAAAAATGGCATTCAGTTAAAACTCAATAATCACTTTGGCGGAGAGAAGTTAGTAAAAGCAGATAGTGCAAGAATTGATCAAGTTTTGGTAAATCTGATTTCTAATGCTATTAAGTACTCTAATGAAGGTGCTGAAGTTACGGTTTCTCTAATAGATCATATTGATAAGGTAGAAGTCTGTATTAAGGATACAGGTGTAGGAATTCCTGCCGAGCATCTGAATAGAATTTTTGAGCGTTTTTATAGGGTTGATAAAAGTCGATCAAAAGCAGCTGGTGGTACTGGGCTTGGTTTGTCTATTGTAAAACACATTCTTGAAGCACACGAGAGTGAGATACATGTGACAAGTACTTTCGGAGAAGGCTCAGAGTTTAGTTTTGAACTGAATAAGTATGCAGGCTGAAAATAGCTAGGTTGGCTGGTTTGTACTTTAGACCGCTTACGACTCGTTGAATACGGTAGATTTAGCAATTTCAATATTCGCCTCTAATTCAGACTTTACATGATTTAGTTTTTGAGAAATCGTAATGGTTGCAGTTTTACCTAACGGAAGACGCAGGGTAAGGTTCTCAAGTTTTGTATGATTGTAAATTGCTTTAGCTGCTTTTATAGGATCTCCCTCCTGTAACCCGTTAGCACTTTTGATTTTGCTTCGAAAGACTCCAGCTGTGTTGGAATAATCGTCTATGATTTGAGTTGCTTCAGAGAGTCCTGTATTGGCAAAGTTTGTTCTAAATGGTCCAGGCTGAACAATAGTTACTTTTATTCCTAAAGGTTCTACTTCTTGAGCTAAAGCCTCACTAAATCCCTCCAAAGCAAACTTACTGGCGTTGTAAATCCCAAAACCAGAGAAAGCTTTAAAACCACCATGAGAAGAGATTTGGATAACATGACCATTTTTTTCTTCTCTCATATAAGGTAGTATAGCTTTGGTCATATTTAGAGCTCCATAGAAATTGGTGTCCATAACCGATTTTACTTCATCTAATGATGATTCTTCAATTGCACCTATGAAACCAAATCCAGCATTATTTACAAGTACATCAATCCGTCCATATTTATTAATCAATTCTGAAACTGTAGCGTTAATCTGATGTTCGTTGGTAATATCCAGTAATACGGCATCTCCATTATTTAAATTATTGTTTTTGAATTCTGATACCTGTTTCTCATTTCTAAAAGTACCGATGGCAAAATCACCTTCTCGCATGACTGATTCCGCTAAGGCTTTCCCTAGGCCGCTTGATGCACCTGTTATGAGCCAAATTTTCTTTTCCATCATATTTTCTAATTAGTTTTTACAAAATTCAGTTAGATGGCCAACAACTAAAATGAACTAGAATAGGAAAATTGATTGAACTAGTTCAAGATACTTCGCTAAGTCTTTTACGAATCTTACTTAAGAATTCAGCTGACATTCCAAGGTACGAAGCCAACATGTACTGAGGTACTCGATTGACTATTAATGGATATTGATCACTAAATTCTAAGTACCGTTCTTCTGCAGATTTATCTAGTTTGGAAAGAATTCTATTCTGTGAGTATGCAAATGACTTTTGAGCTACTTTTCTAAAAAAGCGTTCAAATTTGGGATTGGAGTCGCATAATCTTTCTACATCATCAAAAGCAATTTGTTGAATAACGGAATCTTCAAGTGCCTCAACGAATAAAGAGGCAGGTTCTTGATTGATGTAGCTGTTGAAATCACTAATAAACCAATCTTCTATGGCAAACTGGATGGTGTGTTCTACACCTTCTTGACTCAAGAAGAAACTCCTAAGCGCTCCTTTATTGACATACGTTTGGTGCTTACAGGTAAAACCAGGTTGGACAATCATCTGCTTTTTCCTGACCCTACAAGTCTGTATTATTTCGATAAATTGAGCCTCGTCCTCTTGATTAAGGTTAATGTATCTTTTTATATTGTTAAGTATGCTTGAGTATTCTTTCATTTTAACAAGGACGATAGTTTATCAGGCTTTAATTCCATGAACTCAGGTAGGATTTAAATAAAGTTTTGAAGACACTTTGTATCCATTGACTAGATAGCTTCATGTCAAAAATAAAGATTTAGACAGAGATATAAGCCAAGGTTTTATTAGTGATAAGAGTAACGCTTTTGAGCTTTGCGCGAGTAGACCTAACTTGTAACAAACTTAAAAGAATGGCAGATACTCAACTCAAACGAACTCTCAGCCCATTTATGTTATGGGGATTGGGAGTAGGATATGTGATTTCAGGAATGTACTTCGGATGGAATCTAGGTTTAGCTGAAGGGGGGACCTATGGGTTGGCAATAGCGACTTTTTTCATCATCATCATGTATGTGACTTTCACTTTTAGTTATACAGAATTGGCTTGTGCTATTCCAAAAGCTGGAGGAGCCTTTGACTATGCAGAGAAAGGTCTAGGAAGTAAATTGGGGTTTATAGCTGGTATGGCGCAGAACATCGAATTCATTTTTGCGCCTCCTGCGATAGCAATGGCTATTGGAGCCTACCTAAATCTTCTATACCCTTCTGTAAATGTCATCACTTTTGCAGTCGTAGCTTATGTATTATTTACGCTGATTAATATTTTAGGAGTGAAGCTTGCAGCTTCATTTGAGTTGGTGATTACTATTTTGGCAGTAATAGAACTGTTGATTTTTGCTACGGTAACACTTCCAGAGTTTGAACTGTCCAATCTTCAATCTAACCCCTTACCCAATGGTTTTCAAGGTGTATTTGCAGCCATTCCTTTTGCGATTTGGTTTTTCTTAGCCATAGAAGGCGTGGCTAATGTAGCCGAAGAAGCTATTAACCCTCAACGTAGTGTGTTGATAGGTTTTGGAAGTGCCATATTGACTTTAGTGGTACTATGTATATTGACTTTCTTCTCCTCTGTTGGGGTAGCAGGTTGGGAAGCCGTAGTTTATCCTGAAGGATCTACTGATGCCTCTGACTCTCCATTGCCATTAGCTATTTCCTATGTCATGGGCGAAGGTCATGTGCTCTACAAAATGCTAGTAGGAATCGGTCTTTTGGGATTAATAGCTTCTTTTCATGGAATCATTTTGGCAGCAGGAAGATCTACTTTTGAATTTGGAAGAATAGGCAATGCGCCCAAGATGCTTGGTAAAGCTAATGGTAAGTTTCAAACTCCTATGAATGCATTGTTGGTAAATATGGCAATAGGTATATTGGCCTTATTTACAGGCAAGACAGGTGAGATCATCACTATAGCTTGTTTCGGTGCATTGACATTATACATAGTTTCGATGATTGCCTTTTTTGCATTGCGAAAAAACGAACCTGATATGGATAGACCATTCAAAGTGCCAGCCTATCCTTTGTTTCCTGCTTTGGCATTGATAATAGCATCTATAGCCTTGGTGGCCATGTTTATCTACAACTTGAAATTAGGGAGTGTATATCTTGGTATTTTGGGAGGTTCTTATGGTTTATGGTGGCTGATGAAGCGGAATGATCAAGATTAGATAGTGAGTTGTTTATGTTTCTTAACAAAACCGTAGCATTTAAACCTATTCGCTAAATTTCAAAATAACATATCTTACTAAAATGAACCAACAAGAAATATTAAAACTCATAGAGGGTCATCCTCATCACAAACTCAAGGTGGCAGTTACAGATATTGATGGAGTGCTTCGAGGCAAGTTTATGCACAAGGATAAGTTCCTGTCAGCTGTCAAATCTGGTTTTGGGTTTTGTGATGTGGTTTTTGGATGGGATATGAATGATGCCTTATATGAAGACATGGCGATTGAGGCTACAGGTTGGCATTCAGGATTTCCAGATGCTGAAGCTAGACTAGATGTGAGTACTTTTCGTCAGGTGCCTTGGGAGAATCACGTTCCCTTTGTTTTAGGAGATTTTAGTAAACACGATGGTGAAGATTTTCCAGCTTGCCCTAGAAGTCTGCTAAAGAAGATAATAGCCAAAGCTGAAGGAATGGGTTTTCAACCTCTCTTTTCTCAAGAGTTTGAGTGGTTCAATTTTGCAGAGAATAACAGTATATTGGAAGAAAGAGGTTTTACCAACCCTAAGCCATATACGCCTGGTATGTTCGGGTATAGTTTATTGAGAGCCTCTGAGAATAGTGATTATTTTCATGATTTATTTGACCTGTTGACAGAATTTGGTGTTCCATTGGAGGGGCTGCATACCGAAACAGGACCTGGAGTTTTTGAAGCTGCAATACAATACTCTGACATACTAGAAGCGGCAGACAGAGCTGTTTTATTCAAAACAGGAGTAAAGGAAATTGCTTATAAACATGGTATTATGGCCAGCTTTATGGCAAAGCAAACTGCTGATTTGCCTGGATGCAGCGGACATGTTCATCAAAGCCTTTGGGATGCGGATAAGAAAAGGAATTTATTCTTTGATAGCGCTCATCAGGATCAAATTAGTGAGGTCATGAGGCAATATATAGCAGGTCAATTATTTTGTCTACCATATATCCTTCCCATGTTAGCGCCGACCGTGAACAGCTATAAACGATTGGTAGAAGGTGCTTGGGCACCGACGACTTTGACATGGGGTGTAGATAATAGAACTGTTGCTTTGAGAGCGCTGCCATTAGGAGAGAAATCTTCGCGTATTGAAACTAGAGTAGTAGGCTCAGATGTAAATCCTTATTTGGCAATGGCAGCTTGTCTAGCAAGTGGGATATATGGGATTGAAAAGCGATTGAAATTGGATACTCAACAAACTGTAGGTAACGGATATAAGGACTTACAAAACGGAGTACTTCCAAGCAATCTATTGGAAGCTACCGATTACATGAAATCATCTGATGTGGCAAATGAACTCTTTGGAGAAGCTTTTGTCGATCATTTTACTAAAACCAGAATCTGGGAATGGAAGGAGTACTCTAAACATGTCTCAGATTGGGAAATAAAACGATACTTTGAAATAATTTAATAAACGTGAGCATCATCAACTTTTCTCAAACTTACCAGTACAACTTTCCAACAACTATTCGCTTTGGAGCAGGTGTTATTAAAGAACTTTCAGCCTATCTAAAGGATAATAACTTGTCCAGTCCTTTGATTGTTACCGACCCGACAGTGGCTGAATTACCTTTTCTGAAGGAGATTGTCAGTGATCTAAAATTAGCAAGATTGAAGCCTGACGTTTTTTGTGAGATTAGCAAAAACCCTGTCAAGTCTGATGTGCTTAAAGGGGGAGAGGCCTACAAAGAGACTAAGAGTGATTGTATTATCGGTATCGGTGGAGGAGCTGCTTTAGACGTGTCAAGAGCAGTTGTACTTAGAGTAAATCATAAGCGAGACTTGTTTGATTATGATGATTTGATCGGAGGAGATAAATATGTGACAGAAGAAGTTCCTCATTTCATTACTGTGCCGACGACTTCAGGTACGGGTAGCGAGGTCGGACGATCAGCCGTGATATCAGAGGACGAGTCTAAGAAGAAAAGAATTCTATTTAGTCCTAAGTTGTTAGCAAAGATTGTATTCGCAGATCCAGAGTTGACGATGAATCTACCTGCTTTTGTGACAGCTGCGACTGGTATGGACGCATTGACTCATAATATAGAAGCTTATTTATCGAAAGGATTTCATCCAATGTGCGATGGAATAGCTCTTGAAGGAATAGCTTTGATAGGCCAGTCTATCGAACAAGCTACTAAAGATGCTACCTTAGAATCTAGGGCAAAGATGCTTTTAGCTTCTTTGATGGGAGCAGTAGCGTTTCAGAAAGGGTTGGGAATTGTCCATAGTTTGTCTCATCCGTTATCTAGTTTATTAGATACTCATCATGGCATTGCGAATGCTGTTAACTTACCTTATGGCCTTCAGTATAACTACGACGGCTTTGAAGATAAATTCGAAAAGATGGCTGTCGCATTTGGACTACCCAATGGATCGGGTGATAAGTTCATAGATCATATTTTTGAACTGAATACAAACCTGTTTTTACCGACTAAATTGACGGGGTTAGATGTAAAACCAGAACATGTAGAGCCATTGTCCGATTTGGCAGTCCAAGACTTCTGTCTTCCTTCCAATCCTAAGCCTGCAACTAAGGCTGATTTTATCAAAATATATAATAGCGCACTGTGATCAAGATAGGAATATCAGCGGCTTTTGAATATCCTAATCCTGAGCGGACAGTTTTTGGCCCTAAAACACTCAGTTATGTAGAAAATGACATGGCTCGCTATGTCGCTAGGAAGGGTGTTTTGCCTGTCATGATCCCAGATGTAGAAGATGGTATCTTAGACGATATACTTCAAGAGATGGATGGGTTTATTATTCAAGGCGGAGCAGACATTGCACCCGAGACATATGGAGAAGAGCCAATAGGTAGATGGTTGGGAGATGGTGTACGTGATCAATACGAGTTACAAATCATTGATTATGCTGTCAAAAACAATAAGCCAATTTTTGGAATATGTCGTGGTTTCCAATTGATGAATGTCTACTTCGGAGGGACGCTCTATCAGGATACTTTGACCCAGCGTGAAGGTAGTGAAGATCACCGTTCTTCTGAGGAATACGATTCAAAGCATCATCCTGTATTTTTCACAGAAGATAATTTCCTCTCCAATATTTATGCAGGTGTAGAAAGCCCTCATATCAATAGTATTCATCATCAGGCAATCAAAGACTTGGCTAATGACCTTGAGGTCTGGGCGACTTCGCCTGATGGATTGATTGAAGCTTTTGGAGTGAAAGGGCAACCAGATGGTAGATGTTTTGGAGTACAATGGCATCCAGAGTTTTCTCATACACTAGGTGAAAAAATTATCAACCCAGATATCCTTATAGAAGAATTTTTAAAACACTGTCAGAAATGATCATTATTAACCCCGCAACTGAGCAGGAAATAAATACACTATCAGAAGACACTCCATCGAAAGTAGCAGAAAGATTACAAACCCTTCGAAATGGCCAAAAAGCTTGGCAAGCATTAGGAGTTTCAAAAAGGTTAGAAATTATTACTCGTTTCGGTGAATTAATCAAATCTAATACAGAAGAGCTGGCTAATATTTTAACCTCAGAGACAGGAAAGCCAATTCAACAATCCAGAAACGAAATCAACGGAGCACATAATCGCATCGATCACCTTCAGACTAATGCCGAAAAATGGTTGGCAAGTGAAAAACTAGTGGAAGAAGGTCAGACGTTAGAGTCTATTCAGTATGAGCCACTGGGGGTAGTAGCTAATATCTCTGCTTGGAACTTTCCATACAATGTTGGTTACAATGTCTTTCTGTATGCATTAGTAGCAGGTAATGCGGTGCTCTATAAACCTTCTGAATTCTCATCTTTAACAGGGCTAGAGTTTGAAAAGTACCTCCATCAAGCAGGAGTACCCAAAGATGTTTTTATGACAGCTATTGGGGGTAAGGAGGTAGGACAAGCTATTCTAGAATTAGACTTTGACGGTTACTTTTTTACAGGTTCGTACGCTACAGGTAAGCATATTATCCAAACGGTAGCCCCTAAGATGGTTCCAGTTCAACTGGAGTTGGGAGGTAAAGATCCTTTGTATATCATGGATGATGTAGCTGATATCAAGCAATCAGCCATCAACGCCGCTGAAGGGGCTTTTTACAATAATGGTCAAAGTTGCTGTGCAGTGGAAAGGATATATGTCCATGAAAAAATATATGATGAATTTGTCGAAGAACTTGTCAAAGAAGTCAAGGGGTATAAAATAGGGGATCCCAAAAATAAAGACACTTTCATCGGTGCTATAACTAGACCACAGCAGATCGAAATATTAGATAATCAGGTAAATGAAGCGTTGGAGAAAGGAGCTCAAAAATTGACTGGAGGCAATGCCCTTGAAGGTGTAGGCTATTTTTACGAACCAGTTGTGCTAGTAGGTGTAAATCATGACATGAAAATCATGAAAGAAGAATCTTTCGGTCCCATCATAGGTATTCAAAAAGTGAGTTCAGATGAAGAAGCCATTGATCTGATGAAAGATACAGCGTATGGTTTGACTTCAGCTGTTTTTTCTGCTGATGAAGAGCGTGCAAAGGCGGTTCTTTCTGAAATGAATACAGGTACTGTGTATTGGAACTGCTGTGACCGTGTAAGCCCAAACTTACCTTGGTCGGGCAGAGGCAACTCAGGAGTAGGCTCAACATTAAGTAGTCAAGGTATAAGAGCTTTTGTACAGCCGAAAGCTTATCAAATGAGACCTTGAGAAGTTTGAAAGCTAAAACCCTACGGTTTATCGAAGAAAACTATTTGTTTTACCCTGTTATTTAGCCACTTCGTCGAAAAGTAACTATTCAGCTGGATTCGAGTAATTAGCTTCGCGTTTTGTATGTGAATGAGAAGGACTGATTCATCTTAACATTAGCAACGTAATGAGAGTTATCATAGTCCTTATTCTAATTATACCTCCTTTTTTGTCTTTTAGTCAGTGTCCTACGGGTGATTATACAGGGAATATTTCTCTAACAGCTGACTGTACTATTTCATCCAATATCACTGTTACTGGTGATATTACATTTAATAGCACATCTAAGCTTACTATCAACCCAGGAGTTACTTTGACGATTTCGGGTGAATTGTCTAGTAGTTATAATTCTGGGGTATTAGAAATAGATGGTGGAGGTATTCTTAATACAGGAGGAAGAGTTTCCGTGGGTCAGTTAAGTTCAATGACATTTGATAATGTTACTGCTTCAATGAATAACACTTCTTCTTCTGCTGTGATTAGTATGGATCAAAGTACATTGATTTTAGAAAATGGAGCTTCTTTTACGGTAGTTCAAGGTAATTTCAGATCAGCCAATGCTGCATCTCTCAGTGTCGTAAACTCAAGCCTTACTGTTTCGGATGGTAATCTCTTGATTGACTATCAGGGAACTTTTAATTTAACCAATTCTAATTTGACTCTTTCTAATGGGGATTTTCAAACAGAAAATGAGACAGTTTTAACTATAACAGGCAGTAACCTAAGTGTAGATGGAAATATGAATGTTGACTACCTGTCAGATATGACAATAAATGGAGGTAGTAATGTATCTATTACTGGAGATTTTAATAATGGGATTGATCCTACTGGTACTACAGTTACTAATGGAGATTTAATAGTAGATAATGCAACTTTTAGTATAGGAGGTGACCTAAATAATCAATACGGAAGTTCTGTAACAGTTGATGGAGGAGGAGCAATAACAGTATCAGGTTCAATTAACAATTTTGGAACAGCGACAATTTCTACTCCAGGAGGATCGGTTACCCTACCTATAGAATTAATAGCATTTGCAGCTCGTCAGGAAGGTAATGCTGTAGAAGTCAATTGGTCTACAGCGTCAGAACTAGATAATGAACATTTTTATTTGTATCGATCTACAAATGGAGTTGATTACGTGCAGGTGGCAGAGATAGATGGAGCTGGAACGTCAAGCACAATGAAAGAGTATTCTTATAAGGATTCACCTTCTAGCTCAGGAAGATACTATTATAAGCTTAAGCAAGTAGACTATAGTGGAGTAAGTGAAGAGTTCTCTCCTGTAGGTGTTTATTACGAACTTCTCTTCGATGGAGTTCAGCTGTTTCCAAACCCTACTAAGGATTTCATAGAAGTAGCAGGAGTGACCGAGTCAGGTTTAAACAATATTTCCATTACCTCTGTAGATGGAAGCTTTGGATATTCTCTTAGCGCTGATTTCGACAATGGAACTGCTAAAATCAATTTGGCATTCTTGCCCTCAGGATTGTATGTACTACATTTTGAAAGTGCTGGAGTAAAACAGAATTATAGAATATCTAAGATTTAATACGGTTGATGTATTGGGACTTTGTAAGGAGAGTTTAAACAACAATAAGTCAGGATGTTTTGAGAAAGAGGCGTAGCACTGCTACGGAGATTGATCAAAAATTAGTGAAACGACTGATTTGAAGTTGTTTAGACTCGCAATTAATTTTCTAATACATAAAGCGGGTTGAAACTTTTTAAACCCTGATACATACATTTTTTAGCTAAAAATTATAAGTAGCTGTTTACCAAATTAGACCATTCATTGGACTTCGTATTTAGCTCAGGAGTCCCCGCTATCTGTCTATGAGCAGTCAGCATGTTAAAACAACGCTTTGATAGCCTCCTCTTGTGCCGTAGCGTGGCTGTAGAGCTTTAGCAATGAAACAAATCGTATTATGCTCTAGCGGATTCAGATTTTTGGGGTGGAGATTTGACTTGTGGTAGTTGAGAAGTATGTTGTGAACTTTAGTAAATGTATTATGATAATGTAAATCTTTATTATGAAAATTAAGATTTACATTATTGTTATTGATAAGTACATTATGGTAGTCAGCATGTCTATTATGAATATTACTATTTAAGTTATGATCATTAGTCTGACTGTTATTGAAGTTAAGAGTTTGATTAATGATCACAAGTTGAACAGCTGGCTATTCATAATACAATGCCTCAGATCGATCACCAATCACTTGACCTTAATCGCAGTACGATAGCCTATTGGGTTTACTTCCCCGACTCTTGGATTGAGTCACGTGTTTATTATCATCTTGAAGACATCTAGTACCCTTTGAGTAATCTTTGATCAGGAAGCTTCATTTACTCCGATGCTTATCTCTTTCGATGTGACTAGTTTTTGTATTGGTCCAGTGAGCGTTTTAATCACTTGAGTCAGGATGTTAGTCCGTATGTCAAAGGTGACTTTTTACATTTACCATGGACTAGGTTATTTGAGAGACTGAGATAGTAATAGGGGTAGGGCTTGCTGAGAAACTCACCCTTGCTCCAATAAATAAAAGGTTTCTCTACTTCTTTGGTCAAGAAAGAAAGTAGCAAAGAAGTCAAGTCTGTAAATTAGAAGGCTAAAATAGTTAAGCAACAAGAAAGCCACCCCTCAGGTAGTGGTCGTTTACTGTGGTTTGTCTTGAGTGACTGATTGACTTCTTTGTTTTTTCCTCGACTACGTTACTACATACTCTTTAATTTTTTATTATCAATTAGATAAACATTGGAGAATGGTTTTTTGAACTAGTGTGTTCTTAGATGAGTTAACTCATAAATATTGACCTTTTCTTTTTGAAGAAGGTCAATCTCCTATACTACTAAAGTCACTTATTTCATGGAATTGGTTACAATCTCCTCGGAATTGGCTAATTGAAAATATTTTCTTAATTGTTATTTTGTGTTATTCAAAAAGAAAAAAAATGTCAAAAGTATTAATAACAGGAGCCAATGGAGGCTTTGGAATCTTAACAGTAAAAACTCTCTTAAAAGAGGGGCATAGTGTAGTAGCTACGGTTCGAAATATGGAATCAAAAAACAAGTCCGTGGCAGAAGAACTAACCGCCGCAGGCGCTAAAGTAGTGAATCTGGATGTGATAGACGATGAAAGCGTTCAGAAAGGAGTTGCAGAAGGGATTGAGTTAATTGGAGGACTAGATATTGTAATTAATAATGCAGGTATTGGCTCTTTGGGAATCCAGGAACAATACACTGCTGATGACTTTCAGCGTATTTTTGATGTAAACGTATTTGGTGTACAGCGTGTGACTAGAGCAGTCCTTCCTCACTTAAGAAAACAAGGCTCTGGTTTATTGATTCATATCTCAAGTCTTTTAGGAAGAATTGTGTTTCCATTCTACGGACCGTACAATGCATCAAAATGGGCACTAGAAGCCATGGTAGAAAATTATCGCGTGGAGTTGTCAGGTTTTGGAATTGACTCGTGTCTTGTGGAGCCTGGAGGATATCCAACTGGGTTCTTTCAAGGGTTAATGAAGCCTTCTGATACTTCAGAAAATGAAAGTTACGGAGATATGGTAAATGCCCCACAGCAAGCATTTGAAAGTTTTGAGGGTGCTATGGCAAATAATCCAGAACAGAATCCACAGAATGTAGCCGATGCTATTGTTAATCTAATCAATACACCAGTTGGTAGTCGTCCGATGAGAACGACGGTAGATAAAATGGGAATGGGAGATGCTATTGACTCCTATAACAATCAGTATGCTCAAATGACCGAGGGAATTTATACTGCTTTTGGTATGGAAGGTATGCTAAAGGTTGGTGTTTAAATTCACTTTTATAAATAGTGGTGGTTTAGTATAGAGAGATACCATTATTTTTTAAGTTAGTTGATTAGCTTATCATTATGACTCCTATTAATACAGTTCGTCTAGAGACTATAAGTGACCTACATAGATTCAATGAGATCCCTTCACCCGAACATCCATTGATTAGCCTAATTGATTACAGTTTGGTAAAGCAGACTTCAGTGACCAATGAGCTTAAGTGGATTCAATCATACTATTCCATCTCTTTGAAACGGAATGTCATTGGTAAGTATCGTTACGGTCAGCAGTCCTATGATTTTGATGAGGGGGTCATGACTTTTTTTTCTCCTGATCAGCTTATTTCTGTCCAGCTTTTAGAATCAAATACTATAACGAATCCTCCTTCAGGGTGGATTTTAGCTATACATCCAGATTTTTTCTTTGGAACATCATTAGCAAGAGATATTCAAAAGTATCCCTTCTTCAAGTATTCAGTTCGGGAGGCCTTGTTTCTATCTGAAAAAGAAGAGCAAGTGATTTTGAGTATTCTAAAGAACATAGAGGCAGAATATCAAACTAACATTGATCAGTTCAGTCAACAGATCATTATGAATCAGTTGGTTCTATTACTGAGCTATGCCGAGCGATTCTATAAGCGTCAATTTTTGACTCGAAAAATCTCCAATCATAAGATCCTGCAAAAGCTCGAAGAGTACTTGGATGATTATTTTGATGAGAACAGTGCGATCAACAAGGGCTTACCTTCTGTTCATGAGATAGCCAAATACCTGAATGTCTCCCCAGACTACTTGAGTAGCATGCTCAAAAGTTTGACAGGACAAAATACACAACAGCACATTCATCATAAATTGATAGAAATGGCTAAAGTGAAATTGTCTGCCTCAGAGTCTTCTGTGAGCGAAATTGCTTACAGTCTTGGTTTTGAGCATCCACAGTCTTTTAGTAAGTTTTTTAAGTCCAAAACCAACCAGACACCATTAGAATATCGGATTTCTTTTAACTAAACATAAAGCTGTGTACAGCAAATGCTGTGAACTGAGTTAAAGGTATTCCATGCGGAGTGGAAAGTCCGTTACAAACGATAGATAAGGCAGCGTTATGTGAAATGCGAAAGGTTAACACGTTTTCTAAGCGTTAATCATCGAAGTTGATTGATCACAATTAAATGATAATATAAAAACAAAAGTAGATATGGCACATTTAAATAAATGCTTAGCTATCCTAATCCTATCATTATTAATATCATCCTGTAATAGAAATGAATTAGCTCTTGATTCTCAGGATAAAATTGATTTATTAATTAAGAATATTAATTTATTTCCTGATCCAGAGACATCTGTTGTAAATAATGCAAGTATTGCGATTAAAGATGGGAAAATTACCGCTATCCTAGATGTAGGGAGTGAAGAGCCTGAAGCTCAAAAAGTCATTGATGCTCAAGGGGCTTATGCATCAGCTGGTTTTTGGAATTGTCATGTACATTTAACAGAACCTCAATGGCAAGGTGCTGATACAATTCAAGTAGAAAAACTACAGGAGTCACTCGATAAAATGTTTAATCAATATGGTTTTACTTCAGTTCTTGATTTAGGGTCTAACATAAAAAATACCTTGGTCATAAAGAGAAGGATAGAAACAGGTGAATTAAAAGGGCCTAGGATTTTATCCGCTGGATCAGGTTTTACTGCAGAAGGAGCTAGCCCTTCTTATATTGAAGAACAGTTACCTCAAATTACCTCTATTAGTGATGCTAAGAATAAAGTAAAGACCGAGATTTCAGCAGGAGCTCAACATATAAAACTCTATGTGGGAACTTTCATAGATCAGTCCTTAGTTATGGTAATACCCGAAGATATTGCAAAAGCTGCAGTGGAGGAAAGTCATAACCAAAACTGTTTGGTTTCATCTCACCCTCATTCTTTAGAAGGCTTAGTCACTTCAGTCAATGCAGGTGTTGATTTTCTTGCTCATAGTGTTCCTGATGCAGGTGATCTGAGCGATGAGATTTTGGAGAATATGATTTCTAAAGATGTTAAGTTAATACCTACGCTCAAATTGCATCGTATCGCATATACAGGAGTTGGTTTACCAGAAGTAGCGATCGACAATTTAGAAGAGATCGCAATTAGACAAGTTGAAGATTTTAAATCAAGGGATGGTAAAATTTGTTTTGGGACGGATACTGGATTCATTTCGGATTATAACCCAGCCGAAGAATTTGTATTGATGGAAAAAGCGAATTTATCTGCGCATGATATTTTAAAGAGTCTTACTACCGAACCAGAAGAGTTACTAGGAGATATAAATGTATCAGGTACCGTTCATGTTGGCAAAGAAGCTAATCTGGTTTTACTAGAAAAAGACCCCAGACAAGGTGCTGAACATTTTTCAGAGGTGAGTTATACTATTAGAAAAGGGGAAGTTATCTATGAAAAAAAATAGGTAATAAATACCAAGGCTAATTATCAAGCCACAGCTATCAACTGGGCATAGGGGTATTGACCACACGAATGCTTAGTTGATAGTACCAACAAGACAAGGCATAGCTGAACTAAACTATCTAATCACTACTCATAATAGGAGGGTAGGCGGTTTATAAAACTATTGCTTATAGTATCCTATATGTATGATGAAGCTTTGTGTCTTGCGAGTGTGTTATGTTTCATTAAGAAATTGACAAAAGGAAAATATCACACATGGACTTATAGAATCAATTAATTAAAATCAAAAATTATGGAAAATAAACAAAACCTTCAGATTGTTGAGAATCTGTATAACGCATTTGCAACGGGTGATATGCCTACAGTACTCGGGTCTATGCATCCTGATATTGAATGGAATGAAGCTGAGGGCAATTCTCTAGCAGATGGTAATCCATACACGAGCCCAGATGCTATTTTAAATGGTGTTTTTGAGCGTCTTGGTGCTAACCATGAGTATTTTAATTTGAGTGATATTCAACTTCACAACATGAGTGACAATAAAGTTCTAGCCACCTTGCGTTATGAAGCTAAAGTAAGAGCAACTGGAAAGGCCTATAGTGCTCAAGCAGCACATTTTTGGACACTGAATAGCGAGGGCAAAATTAAAGCTTTTCAGCAATATGTAGATACTAAGAAATTGGCAGATTCTGGGGCGTAATTTAAGAGTACATTCTAGGGACTAAAAAAAGAAAACGCGCTTGATAATTGAATCAAGAAGCTTATGCTGCTGTTTCGACAAGTAATAAGGAACTAGAAAAATAATGAAAGTACTATTGAGTTGACGGCCATGAGTCATAATGTGTAATAGCCACAACTTGATCTGATGAATAAGAGTTATCCGACACTCTTTATGCTACCCTAATATATTTCATTCCCAAGCTATCTTCGAAGAACAAAAGGTAGTTAGGAATGAAATATATTTCTTTCTGCTCAATAAGCTTCTCTTGAGCAATTGTTATTGAATCGGTGAAGGTTTTCATAGGTGTTTTTCCAAAGCAAAACTTTCCTTAATGAGTATGCTCGCTATTATACTATTTCATCCACAGACCAAGATCTTGCTGCAATTCATAAATAGTTTTATATGTTTTCTTTCTGAATTTGACCCCCAAAGAATTCCTGTTGAACTGTTCGATTAAAGCGCTTACAAATCCCATTTGTTTGAGGATTTTTGGCTCTGGTTTTGAGTGATCTATGTCACTCGATAGTTAGGTAGAGTTTATACTCATGTGTTTTTTCCTGTTTACTACTTTCTAGTGCTTGAAGTTGAGACTATGTTAGTATGAGGTTGTCTTGGGAAGCTTTAGCTTCAAGATCCTCGAGTCTTTTCCTTATTGTTTCAAGATCATGACGTTGCTAAGTGCTATGCCCCTAAAGCTAAGAAATAGACCACATTTTTTAGCTGATAGGAAACACATAACAACTTTAAATTCGTCGCGTCTCCTAAGACAGTAAAATTTTTGGTCGCTTCTTTCTATCAAAATTCTTTACGCATCTGATTTAAGGACTCTATTTTTTAGTACAAGCTTTTTTGAGCTGTAGTTCAATACATATTGCACTTTCATAGTATTTATATGGAATCCATAGATTAATTGTACAAAATAGTGTATTTAAACAGTTCAGTAATATATTTTGATAGGTGACTCAAAGGAATTTTTATATTCTTTGGTCACCAGTAAAAACCTACCTACACCGTGGAGGAAGCTAAAAACGGCTTTTTAGTTTTTGATTCTGTGAGGAGCTGACTAATATTCCAATAGCTTTACCACTATCTTGGAGAGCGATCACTATCGTCATAGTGAAATGTCATAGAACTGGCTGATGAGCTATTAGGAGAGCTTTCAATAGGGACGGTTATTTTCGATTTTATAAAGATTCCGTTATCATTTTTTCTCTCAATTGTTTTCCATTCGTCATTATACTCTCTGTTTAGCTAGAATTAAATCAGAGTTTTTTAGTAAAATTAGCATAGCTAATTCATTTTATTTTTCGTAATTGACTCCCTCGTTTTTGGTTAAAATATCAGCCTTTTCTGTCATAAACTTATCAGTAGAAGAATCGTATTTTGAATCGTACTTAAGTTGTTATTGTAAAAACTCTTTAATTTGTTCATATTATCAATTTCTATTGAATAAGTATCTCCATGACCAGCAGCAATTACATATATAAAATCTTCACAGTGAAATCGTCTACATCTTCATAGCTAAGGAAGTGTTTGAGGATAACATCGTAGCCAAGAGACGTACTGTGCACAGCCCATACTTTGCTATCTGATTCATCCGTTTTATAAAATTGACCCCCCCCTAAGTACATCCAGGTTTGTCTTAGAGGTGTTTTTAATACCGTTGTTTAAAAAAAAAACGGTGGTTAAGTGACTGGTTTTCCATGATTAAGATTTTGAGATGGTGTTACCATTAAAATCAATCTCTTTAGCGGAAGAAGGAGATAATTTTTACGCTAAACAGTTGGGGGATCGCTGCAGAGCTTATCATTTTGATTGAGGCTTGTATAAAGTAGGTGGAGTGTGATACAAAAAAGCTCGATCTTTCATTAGACCGAGCTTTACTATTATTACGATAATGTTGTCTTAAATCAGTTCAAAAAGCTCTTCAGCAGGCTTTCTTACTTTTGCAGCATGCTGTGTTGCATCTTCTTCAGATCTATATCCTACAGGAACAACTACAACTGCATTCAAGTTTTTATCATTCAATCCTAAAATTTCATTGTATTGCGCAGGGTCAAAGCCTTCCATAGGACAAGAGTCTACTTCTAGCTCAGCACACATTGACATAAGGTTGGTAGCTGCGATGTATGTTTGTCTAGCAGTCCAATTATTTAAAACGTCTTCAGGTAATTCAGTGATTTTAGATTTCATGAAATCACCATATCCTTTCAAGTTTTCACTAGGGATATTGTTGACTTTAGACTTTAGATCCAGATAAGAATCTATTTCTGTATCTCCTACAGAGGTATTATTACAGAAAACAAAGACATGAGATGCATCAGCAACTTGTTTTTGACCCCATGATGCAGGAACTAATTGATCCTTGATAGCTTGATCTTCGATGATTAATACCTTATATGCTTGAAGACCATATGAAGAAGCTGATAGTCTTACTGCTTCTTTGAGTTGATCCAGTTGTTCAGATGAAATCTTTTTAGTTTGGTCAAATGCCTTAGTGGCATATCTCCAGTTTAAATTATCTATTAAACCCATTTTGTTCTAATTACTTGTTGAAACAAATTAACCCTGCAAGAAACGAATAAGTAAATAATAGGTTCCTTCTTTTTTGAAAAATATACCGTTTAATTGAAAGATCTCTGATTAAAATGGGATGGAGTATCTCTTTGGGTTTTATTATCGATCGAGAGAGTTAGGGAATTAATTTCTGTAGTTCACCGTTCCATGATTAAATGATTTTAACATCCAAATGAGCGACTAACCCTACTAGGTTTTCCCTAGAGAACTTAGCCTTTTTGATGTTGTTTTGATTTGGGTCAATAGTGAAATTGAAGGAGGTGCTGAGATCACATAGAGAAAGGTTAGTGTTTTCGAAAAGAGCTGCTTCTAGATTGCAGTTGTCAAATAGTGAGCTAGAGAGATTGGTTTCATAAAAATCCACAGACTTTAAATTACAATCGATGAATTTTGTCTTGGAAATATTCTTATTAATGAAGGAGCAAGATTCCATTAGGCAATTCTTATAGTTCACTTCTAGTCCCATATCCTTAGCTTCGGAAAATTGAACACCAATGAGTTTACAATTGTCAAAACTTACATCTTGAAAAGACGTGCTTCTCACCTTGGTGTTTGTAAGGTCACAGTCAATGAATTCACATGCTATGAATTTGTATTCTTTGAGATCTACGTCGGATAGTTTACAGTTTTTGAATGAACAGCTTTCATATTCTCCGAAAGGAAGAGAATTAATAGAATTATATTCTTCGTCAGTAAAATAGCTCATATGTTGAAATTGAGTAGGTTTATTTAGTTTTGAAGTTGGAATCAAAGCAAATATAATGAGCGCACCCACATCAAAACCAGTGAGTTTTTCTAAAACCACTATTACCGAATTAATGATCCCTTCATATGCCAATTTTGGAGGGAAAATTCATGGAGGAATTCTACTATCCATGATAGATAAGGTGGCATATGCCTGTGCTAGTAAGCATGCTGGTAACTACTGTGTGACTGTATCTGTTGACAATGTAGACTTTTTGGAGCCAGTAGAGGTAGGGGAGTTAGTTCATTTGAAAGCAGCCGTAGTATATGTAGGTAGATCATCATTAGTTGTTGGGATCAATGTAGTAGCGGAGAATGTGAAAGAAGGAACGCTTAAGAATACCAATACTAGCTACGTGACTATGGTCGCAAAAGGTGATGACGATAAGCCTACTCAAGTTCCTGCTTTGAGATTAGAGTCTAAAGATGAAGTAAGACTATTTATTGAAGCAATGAAGAGAAAAGAAGGTAAACAAGAGTTTAGAAAGCAGGTAAAAGAAGTCTCAGCCATTATCATGGACGAAACTCACGGTGAAGTTCTGGAAGGAGAGCGCTGCGAGTTAGATTTAAAGAAGTTTACACTTTAAAGTCCGCTGCTATGTTCGGGTACTACTTTAAAACACATTTAACAGATACCTGAGCAGTTTTACCTACCATGAAACCACCGCTATAAGCTTTCATTCCTAATTGGTAGTCTGATCTATTTACTTCAAATTTTCCTTCCAAGGTTTTTATGTCCTCAGACTCTGAGGCTGTGAAAGGGATCTCAACATTTTGAGTAACCCCGACCATGGTGAGTTCTCCCTTTACCAGATACTTTTTAGTATCGACTTTGGAGATATTTTTTGACTTAAATTCGATTTCCAAATATTTTGAAACATTGAAAAAATCTTCATTCTGAAGGTGTTCATCTCTTTTTTTATTGTCCGTATCTATGCTTGACGGATCAATAGCCACATTGAAATACGAGGAAGCTAGGTTGTCTTCGTTGAAAACTGCTTCTCCAACCATTCCTTCAATCGTTCCACTTACAGACATCATACCCATGTTTCCGATTTTGAATTCGATATAGCTTTGGTCAGCGACTATAGATTGAGCATTACTAGTGAAAACAGTTAGTGTTAGTAGGTAAATGACGAATACATATTTCATTTTTAAATAGTTAGATGACGTTATTGAATACTGCAATCAAGAATAAAAGGTTCAGTGATTCAATATATAAGTTAAACAAGTCAAAACATTTATTTAAAGTAGTTACTGGTGATTGGTTTTCTGTATTGTTTGAAGAGAAGTTTATCTTTGCAGTTACCGAAAGGACTTTCGGTTTTATACAGAGAATAATTTGAACCAAAAAGTATAGCATGCCACTGTACAACAAAGTCAATAAAGATGTTCTCAGGCAAGAAATGCATGAGAGCAATGAACAGAGAGTCACTCTGTCATTTTACAAGTATCATCAGATAGAAGACCCTAGTGAATTTAGGGATCAGTTTTATGCCACTTTTCAAGCTATCGGAACTATGGGGCGTGTCTATGTGGCTCATGAAGGTATCAATGGTCAGGTAAGTGTCCCCGAAGAGAATTTTGATAAGTTCAAGGAAGCTATGTATGCTATTGATTTCTTGAATCAGGTTAGGCTTAATATTGCTGTAGATGATGATGGCAAATCCTTTATTAAGTTAATAGTAAAGGTCAGGGACAAAGTAGTCGCTGACGGATTGGATGATTCTACTTTTGACCCTTCAGACTGTGGAACTCATTTAGATGTAGAGGCCTTCAATAAGATCACTGATCAAGAAGATACAGTGGTTATTGATATGCGGAATCACTATGAAAGTGAAGTAGGACATTTTAAAGGAGCGCTATTGCCAGATGCTGACACGTTTAGAGATGCATTGCCGATGGCGGAGGAAATGATAAAAGACGATAAGGATAAGAATATCGTCATGTACTGTACGGGTGGGATTAGGTGTGAAAAAGCAAGTGCTTATTTTAAGCACCAAGGTTTTGAAAATGTTTACCAACTAGAAGGTGGTATTATAAAATATGCTCAAGATGCGAAAGAAAAGGGGCTTGAGAATAAATTCATCGGGAAGAATTTTGTATTTGACGAACGACTAGGCGAAAGAATTTCTGATGACGTAATCAGTAACTGTCACCAATGCGGAAAACCATGTGATACGCACATCAATTGTAAAAATGATGCATGTCATCTGCTATTTATCCAGTGTGAAGAATGTGCTAAGAAGTACGATCAATGTTGCTCTACTGATTGCCAGGATGTACTTAAGCTTCCTAAAGACGAACAGAAAAAACTGCGTCAAGGTAGAGATCTAGGAAGACAAGTTTTTAAGAAAGGAAGATGGAATAAATCGTTGATTGATTAAGGTATAATAACAAAGGCTGGTGATATCCAGCCTTTGTTATTTAAGGTTTCCTTCCATTAATCAATATGATTTTTACAGGACAGTTATTAGCAGCTTGAATGTTCTCTTCCATTTCGTGCTCTGGAAGATCCACATGATAGATACCTTTTTTCTCTTTTGCACCTACCAGCGTACACTTACCATCTTTTTTAGAAATTCTCCAGCGATCTGGTGCTACTTCTACACATGCATTACAACCTATGCATTTATCACGATAATGGGTGATTTTGAACATCAGGCAGAAACAATTTTATAAAGCTTATCCGAAGGTCTGATAGTCTCGTCAAGTTTGAGAGAGAAATTATCTCCTTTCTTTACTTGATCCACTACGGAATTGTCCACTCTCATTTCACCTACAGTTAATTTAACGATGCCTGTAGTAGGGCCAGTAATCATAATTTCATCACCCTTATCAAGAGAGTGAGTTTCCATAGCAAATTCACCGACTTGTATATTGTTGAAATATTTAACGCCCCGTCCTAAGAAAATTTTTCTAGTAGTAGCTTTCGAGCCGTGAGCATCGCTCCATTCCCCCATTTTTCTACCTAAGTAGTATCCGTCCCAAAAACCTCGATTATAGACTTTTTCAAGATCGGCTTTCCAGTCCTCGAATTTTTCTTGGCCATATGTACCAACTAGGATGGCGTCTCCAGCATCTCTATAGCACTTTGTGGTAGTGTAAACATAATCAGCAGCCCTTCCTCGGCCTTCTATTTTGAATACAGAGACTCCAGCTTCCACGACCTTGTCCATGAAGTCAATCGTGCAAAGGTCTGCAGCACTCATGATGTATTCATTGTCTATTTTTAGTTCGTTGCCTTGTTCATCCTTGACGGTGTATTCTCTTCTACAGTTTTGGACACAAGCCCCTCTGTTGGCACTTGAAAAATCAGAGTGAAGACTTAAATAACATTTGCCTGAAACCGCCATACAAAGAGCCCCATGAGCAAATACTTCTACTCTTACTAATTCACCTGACGGCCCAGTGATTTCTCTTTTCTTGATTTCTCGTGTGATATCAGCGACCTGCATCAAGCTTAGTTCACGAGCCATGACCATCACATCAGCATATGCAGAGTAAAACTCAACCGTTTCTATATTCGAAATGTTAGCTTGAGTGGAAATATGAATAGGGAAACCAATTTTACGAGCGTAATTCATCACTGAGTGATCAGCAGCGATGATTGCAGAGATACCACTATCTTTCGCAGCATCTACAACAGACCTCATTAGGTTCATGTCGTGATCGTATAGGATCGTATTTAGAGTAATGTATGATTTAAGACCATTTTCATTACATATTTCAGCAATTTTCCTAAGATCTTCTATTGTGAAATTATTAGAAGATTTAGCTCTCATATTGAGCTGTTCTATTCCAAAATATACCGAGTTAGCACCACCTTTGATAGCTGCCATTAAGCTTTCATAAGAGCCTGCAGGTGCCATTATTTCGATATCATGTTTCTCTACTTTCTTCATGCTCCTTTATATATTGCTCCAGACGTAGGTGTTTCGTTTAATTCTAATTTGCTCAAAAGCGGAAGTTTAGGCTTGATTCTATCCCAAATCCATACTACTATTCTCTCTGCTGTAGGATTTTCCAGTCCTTCTATTTCATTTAAGAGTTTATGATCTAATTCATCAATTAATGGCTTAACTACATCTTTTAGATCTTTAAAATCCATTACCCATTCCAGATCAGGTACTAAATCACCTTCCAAAAAGACCGTTAGATGATAGGTGTGCCCATGTATGTTTTTACACTTGTGTCCCTCAGGTACATTTGGTAAAAAATGTGCCGAATCAAATGCAAATTTCTTGTAAATCTCCAATTTCTTTCCCTTTTACTATTTCTGCTGTATTGACCGCGAATTTAACGTGTTTTCAGATTAAAAAATTTCAACGGTTATCAAATAAGACCTAGAAATTAGGTCGATTGATCAACTCATTCGTGAAGCTCTAGGTAACAAACATCCTAGTGTTTTTAAACCTGAAAAGTTAGTTCAGAATAGCTATAAGTCTCTATTTAAAGTTGGAGCCTAAGATCATTCCTTTAGATGTTTATAATCATTATTTGATCACCGCTAAATGTTTTACTTGTTGCCAAAATAGAAAGACAAAGGGTGTCTTTTTAGGAAATCAAAAAACTAGTATAGCCATGAATAATGTAGACAAATCTCGGAGTAGCGGCCTTGATAAAGGTTCTAATAAAAGAAGAGAACATAATGTCGAAACCAGAAAGCAAAGTGTAATATCAACTTCTCAAGAAAAGTCTTTTCTTCTGTTTAAGTCTGACTTAGATGACTTAATGAAGATTAAGCAAGAAAAAAATGAAAGAGGAAGAGTAAATAGATTTCTATTCTTTACTATCGGTTTAGTTCTTTCATTACTGTTTGTCAATTTGGCTTTTCAGTGGAAATTCTATGATGACGCAACTGTTACTTCATTGGGACTTCTAGAAGCTGAAGAAATTGATGAACTATACGAAATACCTTTAACCAACCAACCACCACCACCACCTCCTCAAGTGCAACAGCAAGTAGTTATAGTAGAGGTGAAAGATGAGGTAATTTTAGAAGAAGTTGATATTGATTTTGATGTAGAGGTTACCGAAGAGACAGCGATAGAAGAAATAGTTTTTGAAGAGGTTGCTATTGAAGAGCAAGAGGAGGTTGAAGAAGTATTTCAAATAGTGGAAAAGGCGCCTTTTCCAAAAGGAGGTATGAAGGAATTTTATAAGTATGTAGCCAATAATCTAAATTATCCTAGAATGGCAACAAGACAAGGTATAGAAGGACGCGTTTTTGTTCAGTTTGTAGTAGGCTCGACTGGTGAAATAAGAGAGGTTCAAGTCGTAAAAGGAATAGGAGGAGGATGTGACGAAGAAGCCCAAAAGATTATTGAAAATGCTCCAGCATGGGTTCCTGGAAAACAAAGAGGTAAATCGGTAAGTGTAAGAATGATAATTCCTATCACTTTCATTATGGCTAAGTGAGCATTAAATTAAGTTGTTTGTAGAGCGTTTGAGATTTCATTTGAAATCTCCTCTACATTCATCGGTTTTTGAAAACATTGTTTTATCAAACCATTTTCTATCGCCTGTGATATTTCCCCATTGACATCATATGCTGTGAGTATATAATAGTGTTTATTAGGGAAGGCTGTTTTGGCCTTTTCTATAAATTCTACTCCAGTCATTATTGGCATGCTCATATCTGAAATGATGATATCTATTTCATCATTGTGGAGAATTTCAAAAGCTTGGGATGGTTGAGCAGCAGTTATAATCTTGTATCGACCTTTAAAAAGCTCCTTGAAGATGAATAAGTTGGTGTCTTCATCATCTAGATACAGTATTTTGCTTCCGTTGTTCATACCTTTTCTTTACGGAAAGCTACTGGAACTGAATAGCTAACGAATAGCTTTTTCGATCAAGTGATAATTATGTTGGATGACTAACGATTTACATCGATTAATTACGAATTATTTTCGATTAACAACCAAACCAATTAGAGGGCCTATTGATATTAAACTTAATGCAATAGGGGTGCTAAAGTTGACCAAAGCCCAGTTTACAATCCAAATACTTAAAACTGTAATGCCAAATCCGATACCATTGACAATTGTAATAGCAGAGCCTTTGAATTCAGGAGTAGCGTTTTTGGCCACCAACGTTGAAAACATTGGAGAATCAGGAATGATACTTAAACACCAGAAGAATAGAGCAGTTATGGTCAATATTTGATTTTGTACACCAACTCCGATGCAGTAACCAAAACAACATATCAAAGAAGTACCTAGTGATATTATTGCAATTTTATGCGGCCCAAATTTGAATGAAGCCAAACCTCCTACAACGCAACCCAGACCTCCGAAAGCAATCAATCCAAATGAAAGGTATGAGGTAGATGATTCTGATAATCCAACGATTGTTGACTTTATAAGGAAAGGAACCAAAGCCCAAACAGTGTATAGTTCCCACATATGACCAAAATACCCAAAAGCTGCTTTTCTAAAAGCTCGATTTTTGAAAACTTCAAAGACCATTTTCGGTTCAAAGGCTCCAGATATCGTTCGGTGTTCTCCGTCCGGAACCAATGTGCCAATTATTAGCCCTCCAATTAATGCCAGTACCGATGTAGAAAGAATGGTAATCGACCAATGGAAGTTATTCAACCAACCACTAATCAAATGTGGTAAGGCTGTACCAATCACTAAGGCACCAACCAACCAGCCTAATGACTTACCCAATTTATCACTAAAATGATCTGCTGCTATCTTCATACCGACAGGATAAATCCCTGCTAAAAAAAGTCCAGTAAAAAATCTTGATATTAATAATGTAGGCGTAGGGAAAAAGTAATTGGCAAACACACTGGTACCATTGACAATAGCACCAAGAATAGCACTTATCATAAATACTTTAGAAGGAGAATATTTATCAGAAGCTCCTAAATAGGCGTAAATGATTGTCCCTGCTAAAAATCCAAATTGAACGAAAGAAGCTAGTTGTGAAGATATAGATCTGTCCAGACCTAACTCAATTAATTGGTTGGTAACGGCATTGCCAGCAAACCACATAGAGGTACAGAGAAATTGGGCAACGATAATTATCGTTAAAGTCACTTGAGGTCTTGGCATACAGAGAGTTTAATTGTAAAATGTAATGATCAAACTTTGGTTTGCGGCTTTGAAATTATAGAATTTACAATACTTTTGTGCCGCGCTATATGCCTTGGAACAGGTTAAACCTAGTTTCAAGGCATTTTTTAATTAAAGCTTAAAACAGTTAAATGAGTTCCCGAATATGAAATGATTTTAATTGTAAAAAAGAAAATAGCACGGAGACTAATAGAAATTAACACTTTCAGATGAAAACAATAGACTTACAAGCAGCAGATAATATTAGAGCGCTAGCTGTAGCAATGGTAGAAAAGGCTAAATCAGGACATCCCGGAGGGCCAATGGGTGGAGCAGATTTCATGCATATTTTGTATTCAGAGTATTTGAGGTTTGATCCTGAAAATGGAAACTGGCATGCAAGAGATAGATTCTTCATGGATGCAGGTCACTTATCTTCATTGATGTATGCTCAGTATAGTATGCTTGGTAAATTTTCGATGGAAGAATTGTCAAACTTTCGTCAGTGGAAGTCTCCAACTCCAGGTCACCCAGAGGTGGATCCCGAAAGATTAATTGAAAACACGTCAGGCCCATTAGGACAGGGGCACGTAATGGGAGTAGGAGCTGCTATTGCTGCCAAATTCCTCCAAGCGAAGTTTGGTGACTGGATGGATCAAAAAATCTATGGTTTTATTTCTGATGGAGGTATTCAAGAAGAAATTTCTCAAGGAGCAGGTAGAATAGCAGGTCACTTAGGCCTAAGTAACTTTATCATGTTCTTTGATAGCAACGATGTACAGCTGTCAACGATGGTAGATGAAGTAACTACTGAAGATACAGCCATGAAATATGAGGCATGGGGATGGAAAGTGATTACTATCGATGCGCATAACCATGATGAAATTAGAAAAGCGCTAGATGAGGCGAATGCTGAGACTGAAAAGCCAACCTTGATTATTGGTAAAACGATCATGGGTAAAGGCTGTGTAACTGCTGAAGGTGAGATGTTTGAAGGTCATTGCGAGCTTCATGGACAGCCAATTGGTAATACAGGTGCTGACTATGTTAAGACGCTGGAAAACTTAGGAGCTAACCCTGAAGATCCATTCCAAATCTTCTCTGATGTTAAAGAGAAATATGCTGCGGTCATAGAGAAAAAGAGATTGAATGCTAAAAAAGCTCAGGCTGTAGAAGCTAAGTGGAGAAAGTCTGAGCCTAAGTTGGCAGCTAAGCTTGATCAGTTTTTTACAGGTGAGTTACCGGAAGGAATCGATTGGAGTGAGATAGAACAAAAAGCAGGTGTTGCTACTAGAGCTGCTGGCTCTGCTGTACTTGGTTACTTAGCTGACAAAGTAGAAAATATGATTGTTTCTTCAGCAGATTTGTCTAATTCAGATAAGACAGACGGGTTTTTGAAGAAAACAAGGTCTATTCAAAAAGACGATTTTGGAGGAGCATTCCTTCAAGCGGGTGTTGCTGAGTTGACTATGGCTGCCATTGCGAATGGTATGGCATTACATGGGGGAGTTATCCCTGTGGTAGGAACTTTCTTTGTGTTTTCTGACTATATGAAGCCAGCTATAAGACTGGGAGCCATTCAAGAACTAGCCGTGAAGTATGTTTGGACTCACGACGCCTTCAGAGTAGGAGAGGATGGACCAACTCACCAGCCAATCGAGCAAGAGGCTCAAATTCGATTAATGGAGAAGGTGAAAAACCATAGTGGTAAAAACAGCTTTTTAGCTCTAAGACCTGCAGATGCAAATGAAGCAACTGTTGCTTGGAAAATGGCTCTTGAGAATACAGAAGTATCTACAGGTTTGATTCTTTCGAGACAAGGTATTAAGGATCTGCCTTCTGAGGGGAGTAGATATGAAGATGCGCTTAAAGCTGAGAGGGGAGGATATATAGTAAAGTCTGTTGAGAATCCAGATGTGATTCTTGTAGCAAATGGTTCTGAGGTTTCTACTCTAGTTGCTGGAGCAGAATTGTTAGAGTCTGAGGGTATCAAATCTAATATCGTTTCAGTTATCTCTGAAGGATTGTTTAGGACTCAAGATGAAGCTTACCAAGTAAGTGTTATTCCAACTGATAAACCAGTTTTTGGTTTAACTGCAGGCTTGCCAGCTAACTTGGAAGGCTTGGTAGGTCCAAAAGGAAAAGTATTTGGTTTAGATCATTTTGGCTGGAGTGCACCAGCAGGAGTACTTGATGAGAAGTTTGGTTTCACAGGAGAGAATGTGAAAAATCAGGTGTTAGAGCTATTAGGAAAATAAAATATATAGGCCTGTGAAAACAGGCCTTTTTCGTTTTATTTCAAAGTATAACAGAAAAGAAAACTAAGAGGTATGAAATTTTTTATCGACACAGCTAATCTTGATCAAATCAAGGAAGCGTATGATTTAGGTGTTTTAGATGGTGTGACTACCAATCCATCGCTGATGGCAAAAGAAGGCATCACAGGTGAAGAGAATATAAGAGCCCATTATAAAGCTATTTGTGATATTGTAGATGACAAAGTCAGTGCAGAAGTAATAGCAACTGAGTATGATGCTATGTTGAAAGAAGGTCTAGAACTAGCAGCTATAGATCCAAAAATCGTAGTAAAGGTTCCAATGATCAAGGATGGTGTTAAAACTATCAAAGCTCTTTCTGATAAAGGAATAAGAACAAATTGTACATTGATATTTAGTCCAGGTCAAGCAATCTTAGCTGCGAAAGCTGGAGCTACATACATCTCTCCATTCATTGGTAGACTAGATGATATCGGATTTGATGGCATGGAATTAATAGAGCAGATAGTTGATATCTATGACAATTACGATTTTGGGACTGAAATATTAGCGGCATCTGTAAGAAACCCTCTTCACTTAATTAAGTGTGCTGAAGTAGGCGCAGACGTAGTTACATGTCCATTGTCAGCAATTATGGGCTTATTGAATCATCCATTGACAGATAAAGGTCTTGCTCAATTCTTAGCTGACTATGCTAAGGGTAACAAATAAAGAATTATAAAATTCAGCTGAAAGCCTTGTGCCTTTTTGGTCCAAGGCTTTTTTTTTCAATATTATTTCAAAATGCAGTCAAGTAAAGTGGATACTGAAGTAACAGAGTTTTCTATTCAAGAAGAGATCTACAGGCTAATTTTCATATAAACTACTCCTTCAAGAGGGTTGTCATAGTATGAATTAGTTTTCTCAAAGCCAATTTTTTCATAGAGACTGATTGCTCCTGAAAGTACCTCTAGGGTATCTAAGTACATATTTTTATAGCCAAGCTGTTTTGAAACTTCTATAATATTCTGAGTTAAAACCAATCCATACTTTTTCTTTCTAAAGTCAGGTTGGACATAAAGCCTCTTCATTTCACAATCTTGACCCTCTAGTTTTTTGACAGCTACACATCCAACATAACGATTGGTTTCAATGTCAATTAACAGTAGAATTTCACCATCTGGTTGTTCATATATACCTGGTAAAGAAGCTAGCTCTTGTTCGAAAGATTGAAAACATAAGTCTACGTTAAGTTCTTTTTGATACTCGGTGAAAAGAGTTTTTGTGATTTTTAGTTGATCTTCTGATCTGACTTTATGGATTTGATAGTTGTTCATAAGTGATGTCAAAAATGATTGTTATATGTTACAAAATCTATATGTAGACTTATGTTTTTGATGATTCGATAGAGTTTGTCTCTTTGTAGCTATGGATGAATTTCAAATGAGTATAGAACATTATTTGGTGAATTATTAAACAAAAACCGAGATATAGCTTTGAGTTATAATTTATGGATAGAATGATCTCGTCTATTTTAAAAGTATCATTGATAAGATTACTTTAATTGTTTTAACAAACTGATTTAGCGGTTCAATGTGTTTTTGAATGACAAATTCGCGATCAGCAAAAAAGAATACTGCTCATTTTGAATGAGTACTTCAGGTATTTGTTTTGAGTCTAAGGATTGGTTTTACGAATACTTATTAGATTTACCGATCTAGAAACCTGTTGAGAATTGCAATATTCTATAAAGATCAATCATATTACTTTTTTGTGGCTGTTTATCGCTCTACAGCCATTTACGGTACTTTCCAAAGCACCTTCTCCAAAAATAGAAAATGGTATTGTCGATTTACGAGAATGGGAGTTTCGTACAGACGGTTCAGTTGAATTAGATGGTGAATGGGAATTTTATTGGGAGCAATTATTCTTTTCTGAAGATTTTGATCTGCACAAACCTGATACTGTTCACTATCGAGAGTTTACAAAGCTTTGGAATTATGAAATGGTGGGTAAGGATAAAATCTCGCCGGAGGGGTATGCAACCTACAGAGCACGAGTTATATTAAGCTCTATCACACCAGAACTAACACTTTCTATACCTCATTTCTATAGTGCTTATTTTTTATTAGTAAATGGAGAATTTATTTCTGCAAATGGTCATGTCGGTATATCTGAGGAAACTTCTGTACCTCACTGGCAACTCATTACTCATGATCTCAAAGTCAAAAGTGATACGCTAGATATAGTTCTCCAAGTGTCTAATTTTAGGCATGCTCGTGGAGGAGCTAGATACCCAATAGTCATAGGTGAGAAAGTATACATGCAAACACATCGAAAGAGGGAAGAAGCTAATGACTTGATCATGGCAGCTAGCTTGTTTTTTATAGGCTTGTTTTTCATGATTCTTTATTGGTTTGGAAGGCATGAAAAACATATTCTTTTCTATTCACTGTTTTGCTTCTTCTTTAGCTATAGAGCTATTGGTTCAGGGAATTATGTTTTACACTCATTGCAGCCAGATTTGCCTTGGTTGCTGACGGTGAAGTTTGAGTATGTAACGACATTTTTATCTGCACTGTTTTTTTGTTTTTATTCATACTACTTGTATAAAAAAGAGACCTCAAGAGTCTTTTTATCATTTGCTACAGTCTTCTTTTCAGTATGTGTATTACTCGCTCTTTTTGCTCCGGTCACAGTTTTTACACATGTAGTTGCACCTTTTTCAGTTTTTGTCTCGGTGTCTTTTTTCTATTTACTCTACACTTACATCATTGCTGTATTAAACAATAGGAATGGATCACGGTTGTCATTAGTTAGTTCTTTAGTGCTTTTTGGAGTCGTGATAATGCAGATTTTGGAATACTTTGGTGCATTTGAAGTCCCTATGTTTTATACTTTTATAGGATTCCAGCAGTTTTATTTTGTTCAGTCTATCATATTATTCAATAGGTACAGCAGGAATTTAGAGTTGGCAAAAGAAAAGGCAGAAGAAGCAGCTAAGTCACAGTCTGACTTTTTATCAATGATTTCGCATGAGATAAGAACACCTCTCAATGCAGTAATTGGATTGACTAACTTTTTAATTAGCGATAAACCCAAAAAGGATCATGAAGAGGACCTTAGAACTCTTAGGTTTTCGGCGGAACATTTACATATTCTTATCAATGATGTGCTAGATTACAGTAAGTTGGAGTCTGGAAAGATAGAATTTGATTTGGTCGATACTAATATTATTGAGTTGGCCAAAAACATTATAAAGGGTTTTGAAAAGAAAGCAGAGGAGAAGAGCATTTATCTGAATTTTATCTGTGATGATGACATTCCGAAGTTTGTTATCTGTGATGGGTTAAGATTAAGTCAAGTTCTGACTAATTTAATTGGTAATGCCATCAAGTTCACAAACAAAGGAGGAGTTACTTTAAGCCTCGCTATAATCAGTCGAAATGAAAAAAAGGTTTCTATCAAATTTATTGTTGAAGATTCAGGTATAGGAATACCAAAAGAAAAACAAGCTAAAATATTTGATAGCTTCTCCCAAGCATCTACTTCTACTACGAGAAAATATGGCGGAACAGGTTTAGGGTTGTCGATTACCAAAAAGATACTAGCAATGCAAAATATAAAAATCAATTTGTTCAGCATCGAAGGGCAAGGCTCTAGATTTTATTTTACCCAGCCGTTTACTATCAGTGAAGAGCAAGAGCATAGCACAGAGACTATTAAGAAAGACGAACATGACTTGAAAGGTGTAAGGATATTGCTAGTAGAGGACAATCCAGTTAACGTTATGGTAGCGAAAAAATTCCTTTCTAGATGGGATATTGAAGTTGATTTGGCAGAAAATGGGCGAGAGGCTGTGGAGAAAGTGTCATTAAATGTTTATGATATTATACTGATGGATCTCCAAATGCCAATAATGGATGGTTATACTGCTTCTAAGGAATTGCGAAAGAATGGAGTAGAGATACCAATACTTGCATTGACTGCATCAGTCATGTTAGATGTAGGTGATAAGGTATTTAAAGCTGGTATGGATGACTATATCACCAAGCCGTTCGATCCAAATGACCTTTACAATAAAATTTTGATTCACTTAGGAAAAAAAGAACCCCCGTTAGAAGGGGAATAAACTAATAGACGATCAAGCTCTCCACTTTTTAACCGTTTCTATAAATACTTTTACTTTCTCAGGTTTGATGTCAGGATAGACACCATGACCAAGGTTGGCAATATGTCTGTGACCTCCAAACTCTTCTAACATCTGAATAGTTTGTCTTTCAATTTCCTTGTCAGAGCTGTAAAGAACACAGGGGTCTAAGTTTCCCTGTAGTGTTTTAGAATCTCCTATTAATCTTCTGGACGCAGCGAAACTCATGTTCCAATCAAGACCGATAGTTTCACAATTTAGGTCTGACATTCTTTTTCGAGCAAAGAAAGCTCCTTTAGCGAACACGGTTACAGGTACTTCATTGATTGCGTCACAAATCTTAGAAATGTACTTCAATGCAAATTCATCGTATTGGGTAGGAGAAAGAATTCCAGCCCAAGAATCAAATATTTGAACAATGTCAGCACCACACTCAATCTGCATTTTAAGGTACTTAATTGTGCTTTCCGTAATCATTTCAAGAAGCTTGTGAGATAGTTCAGGCTCAGCGTAGAGCATTTTTTTAGCCTTAGAAAAGGTCTTGCTGCCACTTCCTTCTACCATATAAGAGAAGATGGTCCAAGGTGCACCAGCGAAGCCAATCAATGGAACTCTACCATTCAATTCTCTTTTAGTTATCTTAATCGCTTCAGCAACGTAATTTAGGTCTTCATGTGGATCAGCAATTCGTACTTTTTTTAGGTCAGCCTCTGACTTAATAGTTTCTTCAAAGAAAGGTCCTTTCTTCTCGATCATTTTGTAAGGAAGTCCCATGGCTTCAGGAATTACTAAAATGTCAGAGAAGATAATTGCAGCATCAACGCCTAAGATGTCTACTGGTTGAATAGTGACTTCGGCTGCTAATTCAGGAGTTTGTGCTAACTCAATAAATCCACTCACGCTGTTTCTAACGGCTCGATATTCAGGAAGAATCCTTCCAGCTTGTCTCATTAGCCATACAGGTACTCTTTCAGTTTTTTCTCCTTTTGCAGCGCGAATTATTAAGTCGTTTTGTAAAGTCATATTCTCATATCTTAACAGGTCACAAATATACAACCTCGACTGAGATGTATGATGTTAAAGTAGGATATGTGATTATGGTTTTTGGCAGGAGGGTAAAATAAAAAGCCCACCCCGACAAAGTCGAGATGGGCTTTCATCTATTGCTATGATAAGATTACTTCTTATCGTCTACTTCTTCAAATTCTACGTCTGACACATCAGAGTCTCCTGCACCAGCGTCTGCACCTGGCTGACCTGCTCCAGCATCAGGACCGGCAGCTCCACCTTGTGCGTCTTGAGTTGCTTGGTACATCTCCTGAGAAGCACCTTCCCAAGCTTTGTTCATACCTTCTAAAGCAGTGTCAATAGCAGCTAAATCAGCAGATTTATGAGCTTCTTTCAATTGCTCTAAAGCTCCTTCGATCTTAGACTTGTTGTCAGCAGACAATTTGTCACCAAACTCTTTTAATTGCTTTTCAGTCTGGAAGATCATAGAGTCAGCAGCGTTGATTTTCTCAATCTTCTCTTTTTCAGCCTTATCTGCCTCAGCGTTAGCTTCAGCTTCCTGCTTCATCTTTTCGATTTCTTCATCAGTCAATCCTGAAGAAGCTTCGATTCTAATGCTTTGCTCTTTGTTCGTTCCTTTATCTTTAGAAGTTACATGCATGATACCATTTGCATCGATATCAAAAGTCACTTCTATTTGAGGAATACCTCTCGGTGCTGGTGGGATACCATCTAAGTGAAACCTACCTAGAGACTTATTGTCCTTCGCCATAGGTCTCTCACCTTGAACTACATGGATCTCAACAGAAGGCTGATTGTCAGCCGCTGTAGAAAATACTTCAGACTTTTTAGTTGGGATCGTAGTGTTAGCCTCAATTAATTTAGTCATCACACCTCCCATAGTTTCTATTCCTAAAGAAAGTGGAGTTACGTCTAGTAAAAGAACATCTTTGACCTCACCTGTTAATACACCACCTTGGATTGCAGCTCCTACGGCTACCACTTCGTCAGGGTTTACACCTTTAGAAGGCTTCTTGCCAAAGAACTTCTCAACTTCTTCTTGGATAACTGGAATTCTAGTAGATCCACCAACTAAGATTACTTCGTCGATTTCTGATACAGAAAGACCAGAATCCTTCAAAGCAGCTTTTACAGGTTCCATTGACCTTTTTACTAAACTGTCGGCCAATTGCTCGAACTTAGCTCTTGATAAAGTTCTAACCAAGTGCTTAGGAACACCATCAACAGGCATAATGTATGGCAAGTTAATTTCAGTAGAAGTTCCTGAAGATAACTCAATTTTAGCCTTTTCAGCAGCTTCTTTCAATCTTTGAAGAGCCATTGGATCTTTTCTTAGATCAAGTCCTTCATCATTTTGAAATTCTTCAGCTAACCAATCTATGATAACAGTGTCAAAGTCATCACCACCTAGATGGACATCACCATTAGTCGATTTTACTTCAAATACACCGTCACCTAACTCAAGGATTGAGATATCGAACGTTCCACCACCAAGGTCAAACACTGCAATTTTCATATCAGCGTTTTTCTTGTCTAGGCCATAAGCTAATGCCGCTGCAGTAGGCTCATTGATGATTCTTTTAACGTCAAGACCAGCGATAGCACCAGCCTCTTTAGTCGCTTGTCTCTCAGCATCGTTGAAGTAAGCAGGTACAGTTACAACAGCCTCACTTACATCAGTTCCTAGGAAATCTTCAGCCGTAGACTTCATTTTTTGAAGAATTACAGCAGAAAGTTCCTGAGGAGTATATGTTCTATCACCGATAGATACTCTTACAGTGTCATTGTTTCCACTTTCTACTTTGTAAGAGACACTTTTCTTTTCTTCAGAGATCTCTCCGAATTTCTTACCCATGAATCTCTTCACAGAGCTAATAGTGTTCTCAGGGTTAGTGATTGCTTGTCTTTTGGCTGGATCACCAACTTTTCTCTCTCCTTTGCCACCATCCAAAAATGCAACGATTGATGGAGTGGTTCTTTTTCCTTCGCTATTAGGAATCACCACTGGCTCGTTTCCTTCCATTACGGATACACAAGAGTTGGTCGTCCCTAAATCGATACCGATTATTTTACCCATGATTTATAAATTATTCTCTTTCGAAATTTTTATTCTTAATTGCACTCCACCTTCAACAATGCTTGTGCCAAACGGCTTTGGCAGATTTTTGTATGTCATAGTGGCAGAGGATTGCAAAAGCAAGGTTTTATTAGCTGCCAAGATTTCTTAACATAAGTAAAGCACATAGAACTAATCTGGTGATGTCTCACGATTTTGGTAATATTGATTGCTATGAATAAAATGCTATTTGTTGTTTTCTTTCTTGTTAATTCTAGTTTTTTAGTTGAGTTACCTATTCCGTCAAATCACATCGAATTGACCAAGATTGGTCAGTTTGGTGTAAAGAGAAAGGCTAGACCAAGGGTTCCTGCACATTTACATACAGGAGTAGATATTAAAAGAGCTAATGGAGATTATGATCATGCTCCAATACTAGCTATAGCTGATGGAGAAGTGATTAGCATTCGGCGAGATGCTGCATATGCTCAAATAATTATTAACCACGATGAACAATTTTGGACTTTATATGAGCATGTAGCCGATATTGAAGTACACCTAGGAGATTGGGTTGAGGCTGGAGAACCTGTTGCAAGATTTTTTAATAGAGAAGAACTGGATCGATTTGGTTGGCAATTTGATCATTTTCATTTTGAGGTTCTGAAACGAGCACCTAGACCTCTACGCTACGATGTCAACAATAGCGAAAGAAAGTTTAGTTCTTTTACTTTAGAATGTTTCAATGAAGAACAACTCAAATATTATTTTTATGATCCATTGGAATTTTTAGGCGTTCATTGAGTTTTTTTAATCTAAGAATAGAGGCCAATAAATATGCATTTACAATGAGTTTATTTAGATGTTGTTTTTCGCAGAATAGAAGTGTAGCTAATACTTCCTCCTGAAAAAAAACAGCTTTGATAAGCTAGTTTATTCTTGAATGTCATTGATTTCATATCACAAATTCCCTTCTCTGGTTTAAATATCCCAATCACTCTTAATAACTCTGATATTCATTCCTTAAATGGAGTAGATACCGCCCCATCCAAAAGATATTAATGGTATACTGGTATCTATTAGAATCTATAGGATATGAAATCTTATCTCGACGGTAATTTTAAATAAAATCAGTTGAATAATTTTTGTCAGAATAATGATCTCAGAGGTTCTATCAGCCATATATTCGCATAGACAATGCTCAAAAATAAAAAGGTATGAAGATCATAGTCGGAAGCTATACTGAAAAACTATCTGAAGAAATTATAGGTGAAGGGGATGGGATTTCCATTTTTGAGTTTAACCAAGAGAAGCTAGAATTAACTCTTTTATCTAAACAGCAACAGCGAAATCCAGCTTATCTAGCACTTAGTGAGGATAAGAAATACTTATATGCAGCGGAAGAGTTATTTGAACAAAGTGCTCCTATGCTTTTTTCCTATAAAATTAATAATGGCAGTGCTCTTGAGATTACAGACCAAAAATTGATCGTAGGAAGTTTAGCATGTCATGCTAATATTCATGAAGGAAATTTACTTATCGCTAATTATGGCTCTGGGAATGTGATTATTCAAGGGGTCTTAGATGGGCAATTTGTGGGTAAAAGAAATATGATCCAGCATCAAGGAAAGAGTGTAAATCAATTTCGACAAGAATCACCTCATGCCCATATGACTTGTTTTGTGAATGAAGAAAAGTTTTATGTTCCAGATTTGGGTTTGGATAGATGCGTTGCATACAAGCTGGTTGAAGGTGTTGTTTTTGCGTTGCCAGAAGATGATTTAGTCTTGCCAGAAGGTGAAGGACCCAGACATATGGTGCTATCTGATGATGGGGTCTATGTTTATGTTGTTTCTGAATTAACTGGTAGAGTATCGGTATTTGATGCAGAGTCGAAAGAGCTATTACAACAAGTTGAATCTATTCCAAAATATTTCAAAGGAACACCTAGTTCAGCTGCCATTAGAATGCATCCCAATGGGCATTATTTATATGTAGCCAATCGTGAAATTAATATGTTGACTATATATGAAATGTTAGAAGATGGGTTAATTAGGTTGCTCACCTATACCTATTTGGTAGACAAGACTCCAAGAGAGTTTAATATTTCTTCTGATGGGAAATATTTAATTGTGTTAGGCCAAGATTCTCATACGTTGAGTTTTTATTCAATTGAAGAAAATGGAGGTATTGAGTTACTAAAAACTTTTGGAGGAATCAAATCACCTTCATGCCTGTTATTTTTGGATTGACATTTGTCTCAGTTAGTTATAAGTCATCCCATACAATATTTAAATCTCAAATCTAAACTCTATCTTTGCCGCCAAATTTTGGTATTATATAATTATACTGCTAATTAATTATAAGGAAGAATGAGTCTACAAGGAGAGATAGATAAGAGGAGAACATTTGGAATCATCAGTCACCCTGATGCTGGTAAGACTACTTTGACTGAGAAACTTCTTCTTTTCGGAGGAGCTATCAAAACTGCAGGTGCAGTTAAGTCAAATAAAATCGATCGTCATGCTACCTCTGATTTTATGGAAATTGAGAAACAGAGAGGTATCTCCGTTGCCACTTCCGTAATGGGTTTCAATTACAAAGACCGAAAAATCAACCTTCTTGATACTCCTGGTCACCAAGATTTTGCAGAGGATACTTATCGGACATTGACTGCTGTTGATAGTGTGGTGCTTGTTGTCGATTGTGTAAAAGGAGTAGAGATTCAGACAGAAAAACTTATGGAAGTTTGTCGGATGAGGAATACGCCTGTGATGGTTTTCATAAATAAGCTTGACCGTGAAGGACAAGATCCATATGATTTGCTCGACGAAATTGAAGCAAAATTAGATATCAAAGTCCGTCCCCTGAGTTGGCCAATCAGTATGGGTAAGACATTTAAAGGTGTGTATAGTCTCTACGAAAAGAAACTTAAGCTTTTTACTGCTAGTAAGCAGACACTAGATACTGATAGTGATGTTTTGATTGAAGATATTAATGACCCAAGATTAGAAGAGTTGATTGGTGATAATTATGCAGAAACATTGCGCGAAGATGTAGAACTAGTGGATGGAGCTTATCCAGAATTTGACCTTGAAACATATAGAAGTGGAGAAGTGGCACCGGTTTTCTTCGGTAGTGCCGTGAATAATTTTGGAGTTCAGGAACTATTAGACTGTTTCATTGATATTGCACCTAATCCAATTAAGCGAGAAACAGAAGTTAGAATAGTAGAACCTACAGAGTCAAAATTTTCTGGATTTGTGTTTAAGATTCACGCTAATATGGATCCTAAGCATAGAAATCGAATAGCTTTCGTGAGAGTGTGTGCAGGTAAATTTAAAAGAGGGGACACCTACTATCATTCTAGGCTAGATAAAAAATTTAGATTCTCTAATGCTACTGCATTCATGGCTCAGAGCAAGGAGATTATAGATGAGGCTTTTCCAGGAGATATTGTTGGGTTATATGATACTGGTAACCTTAAGATTGGAGACACTTTGAGCGAAGGTGAAAAAGGAATGTATAAAGGTATTCCAAGTTTTTCACCAGAGATATTTAGAGAAGTGATCAATACTGATGCTATGAAAACCAAACAGCTTGACAAGGGGTTGACTCAATTAATGGATGAAGGTGTTGCTCAGTTGTTTACTTATGAAATGGGATCTAGAAAAGTCGTAGGTACAGTAGGAGCTCTTCAATTTGAAGTAATTCAGCATAGGTTATTGCATGAATATGGTGCTTCATGTCGTTTTGCTCCAATGAATCTTTTCAAAGCTTGTTGGTTTAGTAGCGACGACAAGAAAAAATTAGAAGAATTTATCAAATCTAAATATCGTCATGTTGCTCAAGATAAGGATGGTAAAATGGTCTTTATGGCAGAATCACGTGCATGGCTTCAGATGGTTCAAGATAATTTTCCAGATATTTCATTCCACTTTACGAGTGAATTTTAACTTTACCCAGAAATAAATATCTAATTATGCTAAAAAGACAACTGCGACATTTGACTTTCTGCATTGTCTTCTTAATGTCAATCTTTGATGGTTTCTCTCAGACTATTACTGGGGAGATAAAATCAAAATCAACAGGTGAGCTTTTACCCTTTGTTTCTATAGCCATCGGTGATACAGGGAATGGAGTTACCTCTGACATTAATGGAGCTTATCAATTAAATCTACCAAGTTCTTACCAAGGAGTCATTCTTGTAAGAAACGTAGGTTATCATATGCAAGCTATTACTGCATCGGATCTTCGTAAAAATCCTAATATTTTTTTAGAAGAGGATATACAGCAGTTATCTGAGGTAGTTTTTCAAGCTAGAGAAAACCCAGCTAACGAAATAATTCGCCGAACTATCAAAAATAGAGAGCTTCATGATCCAGATAGATTGAGAAGTCATCAGTTCACTTCTTATGCAAAAGAGATATATAGGCTTGACCCAAATGAAGCTTTTTCAGACTCGCTTTTAAACTTACTTGGTGCTAATACAGGAATGTCTAAGAATGATTCAATAAAGCTACAGATTGAAAAAAACCTTAGACAACGACACATTTTTGTAGCGGAGTCTGTATCTGAAGTCAAATACATGAAACCAGGTATGAGAAATGAGACTGTTTTGGCTACGAATGTGTCAGGTTTTAATAGTGGTTTATTGGCAGCAACAGGTTCAAGCTATCAGCCGCTGGGGTTTTATAAGCCAGTTATTAGTATGCTGGGTACAGAATATGTAAACCCAATTAATCCAGCAGGTCTATCTCAATATGACTTTTATATAGAGGATACTCTTTTCTATCATGGTATTGATACTGTTTGGGTGTTAAGTTTTGAGCCAAAGCAAGGGAAAAAAATAGATGGTTTTGTTGGGGAAGTTTCTATTCATCAGAATGATTATGCAATCACACATGTAGTCGCTGAAAATGCCGATCAAAAGTCTACTGTCGGGCTGAAAATAGAACAAAACTATGATATGGTTAAAGGACAATGGTTCCCTGTGATGCAGTATACTAATTGGGTGTTGCAAGATTTTAAATACTACGGCCATAGAGTGGTTTTAGAAAATTATAGGTATCTGTCAGATATCAGTATAAATCCTAACCTTACTGCCGACGATTTTAGCGATGTGAGTTTAAGTATCCAAAGACAAGATCCTAAGAAGAGTATCAAACTGATTGAGAAGAAACGACCTACAGCACTCGATGTAATGGAATTGGAGACTTTTAATAAAATGGATAGTATCTCCCGCAGATTGAGACCAATTGAAACTGCTATTGAATCTCTTTTCACTCAGAGATATGAGGTTGGGAAGTTAGACCTTCGTTTAAATGATATTATAGGCTATAATAGGTATGAAAAGTTGAGGCTAGGTCTAGGCTTAGAGACCAATGATAATTTGTTGAAATGGTTTAAAGTTGGAGGATATGGAGGGTATGGAACTGGAGACAGAGTTTGGAAATATGGGGCCAATATGAAATTTGAATTTAACAGAAGGAATAGCTCCTATCTGTTACTGAATTATCGTCATGATCTTAGAGAGGTAGGGGCTGTAGATTATTTTGAAAAGAGCTATGGTAATTTGGCTGATTTAATACGATCATTTCAAGGGAATTTATTTGATATGGAAACTCATTATAAGGTCACTGCAAATAGTAGAGTTGCTCCATTTACATATGCTCAGTTTAGTATAAAAAAAGCAGAATTAAATCCAACATACGATTATAGTGTTCAAACAGAAAATGGTGTTTTGGAGGCTTATGACCTTAATGAAATGGCAATCTCGATGAGGTTTGCTAGAAAAGAAAGGTATGTAGACCTCTATGGACGAAAGGTCGCTACTGGTGTAGAGTTTCCTATAATTAAATTTCGATATGCTTATGCAGACCCTTCGCTATTGGGTGGTGATTTTGATTATACTAGATATGATTTATACTTTCATTATGAAAAGAAGTATCGTTTAGGTAAGACTCGAATGATTGCCAAAGGAAACTATACAAATGGTAGTCTACCATATTCCTATTTAATGACTGGATCTGGTAATAGGGATTCATACGTGGCCGTTTGGGGATTTTTTCAGACCATGGGACGTTATGAATTTTTGTCAGATCAATATGCTGCATTGTTTTTGCGTCACAACTTTGGGAATGTCTTGATTAACAGTAAGGTTATTAAGCCTGAATTAGTAGTGTTTCACAGTACGGGTATTGGGGAATTAGAGGATTCTGAAGTGCATAATCAAGTGGAATTTAAGACAATGGAACAAGGCTATTTTGAAGCTGGAGTGGGTTTGAAGAACTTGATTAGAGTAAGTCTTGTTAATCTTGCTTATTTGACCGCGGGAGTTGAGGCACATTATAGATATGGAAAGTATGCTTTTCGAAACAAAAGTGAAAACCTAGTATTTAAGGTCAATGTATCATACAGCCTGTAATAAACCATTTATTGTATAATACTCTAATGTATTCGGTTAATTTTGCTGCATGGTAAAGAAAGCGTTTGTACCTATCTATGAAGATAATCATTTGCTGATTGTTGATAAATCACCTGGGGTTTTGGTTCAGGGTGATAGGACTGGTGACGTACCGTTACTAGATCTCTGTAAAGATTATATCAAAAAGAAATATGATAAACCAGGCGCTGTTTTTTTAGGCAGCGTTCACAGGTTAGACCGTCCTGTCAGTGGAGCGGTTGTTTTCGCTAGAACGTCCAAAGCGCTTGAGCGCATGAATAAGATTTTTAAGGATCGAAAAGTAAGTAAAGTTTATTGGGCCATCGTAAAGAATCGACCACCTAAAAAAGAAGATAAGCTTATTCATTGGTTGAAGAAAGATGAAAAAATAAACAAGACAACCGCATATGATAAACAAATAGATGGTTCTCAAAGAGCCGAGTTAAAATATAAAGTTTTGGGGAGGCTGAATGAACATTACTTGTTAGAAGTGAGGCCTTTGACTGGGCGGCCTCATCAGATAAGAGTCCAATTAGCTAGTATGGGATGTCCAATACGAGGAGATATTAAATATGGTTTTGCCAGACCCAATCCTGACGCTAGCATTAATCTTCACGCACGTCATCTAGACTTTATTCATCCAGTGAGCAAGGAACCAGTTAAGGTAACAGCAGGAGTTCCTCAGAACGACTTTTGGGAGCAATTTCTTGTTTTAGATAAGACTAGTGCCAAGGTTCTTTCAAAAGATAAATATCTAGATAAGTTATTTTAATGAGGTATTTGAAGAAACTTCAATCAAAGTGGAAACTGGAGTCTATGACAGATCTAGTCATTGTACTAATTGTCTTTGCTAGTACAGGATTTACTGTAATGTTTCTGAAGGGAGAACTTCTTGGTTTGATTTCAAAAGAGGTAGCTGATAGTACTTTATACAGTGTCCTGTACTATATTTTTATTCTACCAATTTATAACCTAATTCTACTTTTTTATGGATTGATTTTCGGGAAGTTCAAATTCTTTTGGGAGTTCGAATTAAGAATGTGGAAACGTCTGGTAGGAAGTAAAGTAAATGAAGAGTCTAAGTAAGAAGCTAGCAATTTCTCGCATCAATGAATTGGCAGGTTTGCGAAGACCTTTTTTATTCATTTCGGATTTTTCAGGGAAGAATAACTTTGTTTGGGAAGAGAAGGAGATAGACCCAAATAAAGTATTATATAGAATAAATGGCAGAACGAATGCGCATGGTCTAGGCAAATCTTCGGTTAATCTTTCTATTAAAAAGTCACCATTACCTTTTGAGCATTACAAGCGCTCATTCGATCTTGTTCATTCAGAGTTGGGAAAAGGGAACTCGTATTTACTTAATCTTACACAGCCCACATCTATTGAGTTAGAAGGAGAATTGCGAGATGTATTTATTCAAAGCGAGGCTAGGTATAAATTGTGGTTCAAGAATGAATTTGTTGTGTTCTCCCCTGAGAAATTTGTTCAGATAAAAAATAGCAGGATTTCTTCTTTTCCTATGAAGGGAACAATTGACTCGAGAATTCCTGATGCAAAAAAGATAATTCTTTCTGATGCAAAGGAGATGGCAGAGCATGCCACCATAGTAGATCTTATTAGAAATGATATGAGCAAGTTTGCCTCCAAAGTTACTGTTGAAGATTTTCGTTATGTTGAAGAGGTTTATACGAATGAAAAGAATCTGTTTCAAGTAAGTAGTAAGATTACAGGGGAGTTAGATCATAATTTTCACGATATTTTAGGCGATATTTTATTTTCACTTCTGCCTGCGGGATCTATCAGTGGTGCCCCCAAAAAGAAAACCCTTGAAATTATTAGTAGAGCGGAGCAGTATGATCGTGGTTTTTATACTGGAGTGATAGGGTATTTTGATGGAGATTCATTTGATAGTGGAGTCTTGATAAGATATATAGAAAAGAAAAACGATAAGCTCATTTATAAAAGTGGAGGAGGTATACATTACTTGAGTGATGCCTTTACGGAATACCAAGAGTTAATTGATAAGGTGTATGTTCCAATTCGTTGAAACTATTTGCATTCAAGATGGTCAGCCAAAGTTGTTGAAATATCATCAAGCAAGACTTAATTGGACTTGGGATAATCACTTTAATGGTAGCCCTTTTGTAATAGATGAAATTCTTTTACAGCATATTATGCCTAAGCAAGGTCGTTACAAATGTAGGTTTCTGTATAATGCTTCTGAATTTCGTGTTCAGATTGAACCTTATGTAGTTAAACCTGTATTTACATTGAAATTAGTAGAAGGGAAGGATATGTCATATTCTTATAAATCTTTATCAAGAACATTATTGACCGAGCTGTATTCGTCAAAAGGTAAGAATGATGATATAATAATTGTAAATAGCAAAGGGGAATTAACTGATTCTTATTTTGCTAATTTAGCGTTTTATGATGGAGAAGGATGGTATACGCCAAATACCTATTTGTTGAAAGGAGTAAAACGTTCTTTTTTAATTGATAGAGGAATTTTGAAAGAAATTAAGATTCTAAAAAGTAATCTTCAAAATTTTTCTAAAGTAAGTTTGATTAATGCTTTATTGAATTTAGGTGAATTAGAGATAGATATTGAGAGTATTTATAATTAGGTCATATTATGACTGATTATATATGTTTTATCTTAGAGATTCATATATTTAATTCGCATTTGAGAAAACGAATAAAACGGAAGTAAGTAGGAGTATGAGACGCCCAAGAGCTAGTAAGCAGTATAATATGTTGAATCATCTCAAGAATGTCATGACATTCAAGGAGAAGATGGGTGAGGGACACGCTAATATTGTTTATTATGGTAAAGTGACTCAACCTACTATCGATGGGATTACAGATATGATGGAGAGTCAGATGAAGGATGAAGGTCTTCCTCGTCAGGCGACTAAAAGAGTCTATCATGTAATGATTGAAGCCTTACAAAACATTTGTAAACATGCAGATAGTACTGCAGAATATGCCTCTAGTGATTTACAGACGGGACTTGCTCAAGAAGGGATTTTTGTAATAGGAAATAGTGATACAGAATACTACGTTACTACTGGTAATCAGATAGAAAATGAGAATGTAGTTCGTCTTAGAGATATGTTGGATCATATCAATGCCCTTGATAAAGATGGATTACGAGAGCTTCACAAGCAAAAGATGCAAGAAGGATCAATTAGTAGTGTAGGTGGGGCAGGTCTTGGATTTATTGATATCAAGAAAAAAACAGGAACAGAGTACGAATATTACTTTGACCCAATGGATGAAAAATATTGTTTTTTCGTTTTGACTATTCGAATACTCAAAGAGTCAGTAAAGGATTTTTAGTCTTTTTTTGTTAGGGGTTTTTCCTACAAGATATTAGGTGTTTTAACGTCTTGTAGAGCAATTGTCGTTTGGATAGATTTGTTCTTGTATAATGCGTTAAATTACGAAGAAGTTCATCTTTAAAAATCGCTATGGACGGTTATATTATTAGGTCTACTGGCTCTACTCCTATGGTTGAATTCAATCCAGAGGAAGGATATTTGGACATCACCGGAGTTTCTACTCCTGATGATCCACTAAGCTTTTATGGGCATGTATTTAGTCAATTACATAAGTTTGAGAAATATAAGAATGAAGTTATTACTATCAATTTTGCATTGAAGAATATGACTGGTTCTACTACCTATATTTATATTCTTGTAAAAAAATTGATTTCTCTGGCTAATGCTAATAGGCAGATAGTATTTAATTGGTTTTATGAAAAGAATAATGAAAAAATACTAGATGCAGGAAAGGAAATAAGTCAACACTATAATCATCCATTTAAATTTGTAGGGGTATATAAAATTAAACAGCAATTAAGACAGGCTAGTTAATTGGGTTTTAATCTTATTATTACTAATTTTTAATTCATCATGTCGTCTGATTATCACTGATTTTAAAGTGTTTGGACGTTAAATATTTCAATCAAGTCAAAAAGTGATCAAAAAATCAATCCGCTTACTTTTAATATTTGGACTTTTTGTCCAACCAGCCTTAGCTGCCACCACAGCTGCTTCATCTGAGGCAGGAGGTATCAATATTTTTATGATACTCTTTGCTATTGCCCTATTTGCAGGAATAGGTGTTTCTGTAATGTTCTTTAATAAAACACAGAAAGCAGAGGAAGAAAGAGATAAGGCTATTAGTCGTGAAAACTTAGTCAAGAATAAGTATGAGCAGCAGGTCATAAACTTAAAAGAGAAAGTAAAATTAAAACATAATCAAGGTAGGGAAGTAGTTAAAAAACTTCAAGCATCTAACGACCAAAACAAACAACTGCGAGTTAAGTTTCAGGCAGCATACGATGAACTAGCTCAAAAGTTTAAAGAAGCGCAAGAGAGTTTGAAAAACGTAAGTCAAGAAACAGGCTTTCAAGAAGAGTTGGATAAAGTGTATCATAAACTTGAAGATGCACAGGCAATGATTCTTCATGCTGAAAAAATGTCATCATTGGGTCAGTTAACTGCGGGGATAGCTCATGAAATTAATAACCCCGTCAATTTTGTTTCGAATGGTATCAATACTCTTAAAGAGAATTTTGAGCAAGTAGGAGTATTCATTGATAATTATAGGAGCGTTTGTGAACAAGAGTCTCTAGAGGATGTTAAAAAGTATTATAAAATACTTAGAAGTGACGATAAAGAGTATGATGGTATTATTCAATCAATACAAGAATCGTTAGAAGATGTGGATTATGGTACCAATAGAATTACAGAAATTGTTAATGGATTGAGAATTTTCTCAAGACAGGATGAGCTAGATGTAAAAGAGTCGCATGTTCATGATATTGTAGATAATGCTCTTCTAATTCTTAAACCGAAATACAAGAAAAAGGCAAAGGTTTTAAAGGAATTTGATCACAATATGCCAACTATCAAGTGCCTACCTGGACAACTTAACCAAGCACTGGTGAACTTAATAGGTAATGCATCAGATGCAATAGACTTTAAAGGAACTATTACTATCCGAACTATCAACAAAGATGATGACAACATCGAAATACAAATCAAAGATGATGGTAAAGGGATGTCAGAAGAAGTTCAGCGAAAAATATTTGATCCATTTTATACCACCAAGCCAGTTGGTAAAGGAACAGGTCTTGGTCTTAGTATTACCTATGGTATAATAGAGAAACATGGTGGTACTGTAAAGGTAGAAAGTGTAGAAGGAGAAGGAACTACATTTTTCGTTTCTTTACCAAAGAAGATCAAATTGAAAAAAATCAGAAACTAAAAGAAACTTAATTCAACGTGGCGCAAGTACTCAACAGAACTTATAAGGTAGACAAGGCTAAGAAATACAAGGTTTTGTATGTAGATGATGAAGAAGTCAACTTGCGAATTTTTGAAAGAGCTTTTAGAAACTATTACGATGTTCATACTGCTATATGTGGTGCAGATGCTATTGAGTTACTGGAATCGGTGCCTATTGATTTAATAATGACCGACCAAAGGATGCCTAATATGACAGGTGTTGAACTACTTCTAAAAATTGTTCCTAAGTACCCTAACATAGTTAGGATGATAATGACAGGATTTAGTGACGAAGAGGAGATTTTAAGAGTGGATGATGAAGTAGGTTTAGATAGGTTTATGGTCAAGCCTTGGAATAAAAATGCTTTAAGAGAGGAATTTGACAGGGCTCTTAAACTTAGAAAAGGTTCATTGCAAGAAGAACCTAAGAAGGAGGAAGAGGATTACAAAACTCAGAATGAATCATTAGATCTTTTAGAGTCTACGATGTCTCTTGTTGAGACTCCTGAAACAACCGCTTTAGATAATGAAATTAATGATTTAGTAGAGTCTAACAAGGCAAAAACAAGACCAGAATTCATAGAAAGCGATACTAATGATCTTTTAAAATTAAAAGAGTCATTGATGCCTATACAGCAAGAGTTAAAGCTTTATATTGAAGACTCTATTATTATTTATGATCATCAGTCTGTTAATAAGAATGGTTACTGGTTTGGTGATTTGAATGACCGTGTTGTACTAGCATCTTTTCATTCTAAAACAGATTCTATTCAAGCACTAACATTGAATACTTTTATTGGTGTAATGATGACTGAAATGGTGTACAAGGAAAAGAACATTAAGTCAGATGAACTTTTGAGAGAATTGGCTAATCGAATTAATGTTCGATATGTTAATAGAGGTAAGAAAATGACTGCTACAATTGATATTGCAATTACAGTAATTGATAAAAAGAACGAAATATTATCTATGTCTGGTGCCAATCATGATTTGTTCTTTTATGATCGTTCTGATAATTTAAAAATGATTAAAGGATCTGGCGAATCATTAGTACCAGGAGAGGATGTTGAGTTTGTAACAAATAAAGTAAGTTTTAGTGCTTTGGATGAAGTTTACTTTATTCCAAAAAATATTGCTAAAGAAACTAATGATGGAACTTACAATCCAAAAGCTATTGAAATGTTCTTGAAAGATATTCATAACTATCCAATGAGCATGCAAGAAAGGCTCTTTGATGAGTATAATTATAAGAGTGTCATAGGACTTAGACTTGTATAAAATGTCTCTAGGGAAAAATATTAATAAAGGTGAATCAAAGCCTGCAGAGGTTCAACCTTCCGATGCAGAAAGTGCTGTTCCAGCTACAACATCAAGTATGGACGCTACTAAACTTCAGGAAATAAACGAATCTGTAGCTGCCGTTAGTGCTAGTGGTGGACAAGAAGCATTAAAAGCCCAAGAACAAGATATGCTTGAGGCTGCGATTCTAGATTCTGATCGTGTCATGCTTATTGTATTTCCAGTAGGAGAAGAAGAGTATGCTATTTCTATTGATGATATTAGGGAAGTCGTTCCTATTCCTCCAATTGCTATTATTCCTCAAGTGCCCGATTATGTGAAAGGAGTAGCGAATGTTCGAGGGAATGTATTAGCAATTATTAATCTCTTAAAGATGTTTTCTAAGGCTGAAGAGGTTAAAGAGAAAGCAGACCCAAAATTTGTTTTGGTTATTAAGAGTGAGGAAATGCAATTCGCAATTAGTTGTACTACGGTACCCAATACAATGATCGTATCAAAAGCCGAGATAGATCCTCCTTCTAATATTATTAACAACTCTGGTCAGATTTCTGATTATGTAAAAGGAATTATCAAGAGAGAAAAACGAATGATTGTTTGGATTGATATTCACGACTTGATGGCTCGAACTGAGATTACAAGCGAATAAGAAAAAAACAATGAGACTGGAGATAAATAAACAAGGATTAGTTTTAAGTGGAGCATTGTCTGTGTTGTTATTGACGTTGTCTATGTTTTTCTACTTTTCTACAAAAAAACTTGTGAACTCTGGTATCAATGAGCAACTAGTATCAGATTTTCAATATATTTCAGTTACAGGCCTAATATTAGGATCTTCGGTTTTATTAATTTCTTTAGTTCTATTTATTAGATCATTAACTAGTACAGAAGGAGGAAATGCTAGAATTAATGAAATTAAAACTTTGATCGATAAACTTTCCATTGGAGAGCTAGAAGGAAATTCCGATTTAGTTGAAGACAATACAGAATTGGGTCGCTTATCAGCTTCAGTCAATAGGCTGATTAACGATATGTATAAAAAGGTAGAATTTTCTAAGCAGATTGGTTCTGGCTTTTTAAATGCAGAGTTTGAGGTGAGTAGTGAAAAAGATGAATTAGGGAATTCATTGGTTTTGATTAGAGATCATCTTTCTAATTTAATAAACGAAACACGAGAAGTTATCTGGTTGGTAGGAGATCAGGGTGAGCTTAATACAAGAGTAGAGCTAAACGACAAACAAGGTGTTTGGAGAGATATTAGTGGGTCAATTAATAGTTTAATAGATTCTCTATCTAAACCTTTATTTACATTCAATTCCTTGTTCAGTAAGTTGTCATCTGGAGATATGACTCAGCGTTACAATGAAGAATCAAAAGGAGACATTAAAAGAATGGCTGATAATTTAAATATTGCCTTAGCTAATGTAGATGGTCTTCTCTACCAAATCTCAAAAACAGCTGTAACAATCGACGATGCCTCTGAAGAGATGCTTACTTCTAGTCAAGAAATGAGTACCAATACACGAGAGATAGCCTCAGCTATTTCCCAAATGAGTCATGGTGCACAAAATCAAGTGACAAAAGTTGATGAGTCATCTTTGTTGATAGAAACAATTCTTAGAACTTCCAATGATGTAGGAGATAGAGCTGAAAATATTAACCGCGCTGCTAAGCAGGGAGTAGAGACTAGTGAAAGAGGAATGAAGATGGTTCATAATATGGTAGAAAATATGGACGATATAGGTCAATTTTCTACTCAAGCTAACGACTCAATCAAGGTTCTCACTGAAAGGTCTCAAGAAATAGCTCGTGTTCTAGGGTTGATTACTGAGATAGCTTCCCAAACAAACTTACTTGCTTTAAATGCGGCAATAGAAGCTGCTCAAGCAGGGGATGCAGGTAGAGGGTTTGCTGTCGTAGCTGAGGAAATTAGAAAACTGGCAGAAGATTCCCGAAATTCAGCTAGAGAAATCGAAACTTTAATTAATGATGTTCAAATAGATACAAATGCTGCTGCTAAGGCCATTACCACAATGAATCAAAGTGTGAAAAACGGTCAAGTCACATCTAAACAAGTAGTTGAGGCATTCGAAGATATTTCAAAGTCTTCAACTGACACATTGAATTTTTCAGAAGGAATTTTAGTAAGTACAAAAGATCAGACAGAAGGAATTAACAACGTAGTGACCATAATAGAAGGAGTTGTAGTGATAGCTGAACAGACAGCTGCTGGTACAGAAGAAGTGGCTAGTAGTGCTACAGAACTCTCGACTGGAATGGATGGGTACAATGATAAAATAACTGAGCTGACGCAAATTGCCGATTCTCTTAGAGAAGGAGTAAGTATGATCAAGATCTCGGGAGAGGCAGGTAAAAATGATAAAATGTTCAAAATGAGGGAATATTATGAACGTGAGAAGTTTTTATTGGGTGCTCTATTAGATCATAGTATTGATTCAATTTACTTTAAAGATAAAGACAGTAAGTTCATAAGATGGAGTAAATCCATGGAAGCATTGTTTGGGACTAGTAATTTAGAAGGTAAATCAGATTATGACTTTTTTGGAGAGCATGCTGACTCATCCCGTGAGGATGAGGTCAAAATTATGGAGTCTGGTAAGCCAATGATTAATAGAATTCAGGTTGTGGATCTTAATAATGGTGAAGTTAAGTATGAGACTACTACAAAGATGCCATTATTTGATTTGGAGAATCAAGTGATAGGTACTTTTGGGATTTCAAGAGATTTAACTAAGAATATGGTGGCTGATTCTAGTACAACTGATCTTATTCAACAGCTTAAATTGAAAATAGATGAATCTATTCGCGAAGAATAGAGACAAGTAAACCGGAGGAATTGAGATATGCCTAATACGACCATTTATACAATCATTAACCAAAAAGGAGGAACTGGTAAAACAACTACAGCGGTGAATTTGAGTTGTGCAATTGCCAAGAAAAGAAAAAAGGTTTTGTTAATAGATTTGGATCCCCAAGGAAATCTTAGCTACTGGTTAGGTTGTGGTGAAATAGAATTGAGTGTAGGAGATTGGATGCTTGGAGAGTGCCTTTTGGAGGATGTAGCTATGAGTAGAGAAGGGGTTGATGTAATTCCATCGGATATGAATCTGGCAGATTTGGAAATTAATATTGCTAGTATGGATAATCGAGAAAGTCTACTAAAAACTGCCTTAGGTCAGATTGAAGGTTATGATTATGTAATTATTGACTGTCCTCCCTCATTATCTTTATTAACAGTCAACGCGCTAACAGCTTCTAATAAAGTAATTGTTCCATTGCAAATGGAAGTGCTTAGCCTTCAAGGACTAGATCAAATTATATCTACTGTTGGCAAGATAAAAGACGTATTAAATCCAGATCTTCAAATTGAAGGCTTATTACCAGTAATGGTAGATAATAGAAGAAAATTAAGTAAAGAAGTTCATGATCACATATCACAGAATTATGAAGTGAACATATTTAAGTCTCGTATCCGTACTAATGTGAGAATAAGTGAAGCGCCTTCTTTTGGTGAGAGTGTTTTGAGTTATTCTCCATCGTCAAATAGTGCAGCTGATTATACTGCATTTGCTAAAGAAATTCTTTCATTGAACAAGAAAAAATAAGGACATGCCAATAGGAAAGAACCTTAAAAAGGATACGCTAATTCCTTCAGGAAAGAAGGTGAAGGCTACCAAGGCTGTAACTAAGAAAAAGACTACGCTTAAAAAGAAAACACCTGAAGCTACTCAGGAAATAGCTGAGCAAATAGAGGAAAAAGTAGTTCAGAGTTTAGAAGTCTCCGATGCTGAGAAGCAGGTAATAGATGAGGGAGCTCAAATTAGAAAGCAAATAAGCAGTGGTGAATACATTACTGAAAAAGAATACCAAGAAAGACAACGTCTTCAGGCTAAGTTTGATGATGAAATATTAAGTTATAAGGGTAAAGAACTACAGCTTGTAACATTTACAATTGGAGATGAACGATATGCTATTGACATTGATGCAATTAAAGAAGTAGTTCCAATACCACAGATAGCAAAAATTCCTCATGCTCCATTGTTTATCAAAGGAGTAGCAAATATCCGCGGTGTTATTATGGTCATTATTGACCTTGATTATAAATTCAAATACAAGACAGAAAAAGAAGACTCTGCTGTTTTGGCCAATAAAGAGGGTGTTTATACCGTAGTTATTAAAGGTTCCATTTTTAATGCGGCTATAATAGTGAATGAAGTTCCTACTACCTTAAAAGTAAGTGGAGATAATATGGTAAGTTCAGCCGGTCTATTAGGTCATACAGCATTAGATGAAACTTATATTAAGGGGTTAATCAAAACCGATATAGGAATGGTTATATATCTCGATATCAAGGAACTTATAGAAGACAATGATGTAAAAGTAATGTCTCAAACTATCGCTCAATTAAAATAAGTAAAGGCATTGCAAAAAATTAAAGTTCTCATAGCTGACGATTCTGGCTTCATGCGTTTGCTGATTTCAGATATTCTTGCTGAAAGTCAGGTGATAGAGGTTGTCGGGACAGCTGTAGACGGAAAGGATGCGGTAGAGCAGGTTAAGAAAACTAAGCCTGATGTTCTTCTTTTGGACATGAATATGGGTGACTACAGTGGATTGTACGCAGTAGAGCGTATAATGGAAGAATGCCCACTGCCTATATTGATTTTGAGTGCATTAGGGAATACCGATCTACAACCAATTTTCGAAGCACTTGATTTAGGTGCAGTAGATTATTTAAATAAACCGCAAAGAGGTAGTTCTAAACTTCGATTGATTGAACAAGAACTGCTTCATAAGATACAAAGTGTTAGTAGGGCAAATTTTGAAGTATCTAGTACCATTGATACTAGAATAAATACTAATACACACACCTTCAGCGCTGAGAAGAATTACGATATGATTGTAATCGGTGCATCTACAGGTGGACCATCAGCGATTGAAAAGGTTATCAACTCATTGCCAGGAAATCTTGTAGTTCCTGTTATAATCGTTCAGCATATGCCTTCAAACTTTATTGGTTCTTTTGTTAAAAGACTAGACGGAATGACACCACTAAAAGTAATGGAAGGAAGAGCTAATGTTAAGCCAAAGGCGGGACAAGTAATTGTAGCTCCAGGGAATACCAATATGATATTGGAGAAAACCAGTTTGGGAGATGTTAAAATAGGTTTTACTGATGAAGTGTATAGAGAGTATGACAAACCTTCGATCAATGCGTTGATGCTATCTGCAGCAGAAGTTGTAGGGGGGCGTACTATTGGTGTAATTTTAACAGGAATGGGTAAAGATGGAATGCTAGGTATGAAGGCGATTCGTGATAAGGGAGGTTATACAATTGCACAAAGTCAAAAAACATGTGTAATTTATGGGATGCCTAAGGCGGCAGTTGCATTTGAAGCTGTCGAACGGTCGATTGATATAGATGAAATTGGAGGATTTTTAGTAAATAGTTTGTAAAAGAAGATGTCCAAAGAATCAGAATATATTGAACTCTTTCGTCAGGAAGCTCTCGAGAATTTTGAGCAGCTTAATAACCTGTTTACAGAGCTAGAAAAAAATCATAAGAATCAGGATGCGATTAATTCTATTTTTAGAATTACTCATACACTGAAAGGAAATGCTATGGGGATCGGAGTTGATCCTGTAGCTAAACTGGCTCATGTCATGGAAGATGTCATGGGAGCAGTAAAAAATGGTGAAATATCACTGAATCAAGAGCTTTTTGATAACTTATTCAAGGCTAATGATAAACTTGGAGCGTTGATTCAGGCTTTAGAGACTGGCGAAAAAGTTAGTTTCTTAGGAATAAATACTAAGCTGAAGATTCTATTGAAAAATGCTCTAGAATCGGGTGCAGGGGATGGTGATGGTACTGGAGATTCAGCTGATGCTGAGAAATCTACTTCTGAGATCAATCAAGCAGAGTTAACCGAGGAGATGATTGAAGAGGAGGAGGACGAAGTGGATGAAAGTGCCTCTCAACCAAGTATTACTTTTACTGAAGTAATTCAGATACCAATTAAGAAAATGGATGAGCTGATGAATCTTGTAGGTCAGCTTATTATTGAAAGAGATAGATTAATTAGTGTCAATACAGAAGCTGGAACTGGTACATCTCAGTTTGAAAGACTTCAAAGAATAAGTTCGGACCTTCAATACGCTGTAATGAATGCAAGAATGGTTCAAGTGGGATTTTTATTTAATAAGTTCCACAGAATTGTTCGTGACGTTGGAGCTATTGAAAAGAAAAAAGTAAATCTTGAGATCAAAGGCACAGATGTTGAGATTGATAGAAATATTTTGAAAATCATGAGTGATTCGTTGATTCACTTAGTGCGTAACGCAGTGAGTCATGGAATAGAGCCAGCATCAGTAAGAGCTGAACGCAATAAAAGTGATGTTGGTACGATTACTTTAAATGCACGATATGAAAAAGATAATGTCGTAATAGACGTATCCGACGATGGTAATGGAATAGATGCAGAAGCTATAAGATATAGGGTTGTCAAAAGAGATATGATGACAAAGGCTGCTGCTGACGCCATGAGTGACGACGATATAATAATGAAAATTTTCGAGCCAGGATTTTCAAATGCGGAGAAGGTTACAGAAATATCTGGACGAGGTGTCGGAATGGATGTGGTTAAGAGAGCTACTGAGTCAATAGGAGGTCACATTAGTCTTGATACGGTTGTAGGACATGGGTCTACAGTTTCTCTCCATTTGCCTTCGTCATTGGCATTGAAAGGTGCTCTACTATTTGAGATTGGTACTCAGGAATACGCCATTCCATTGTCTTATACTAAAGCGGTCATTTCAGTTAATATTGAAGAAATTCATAAGATTAGCGATGGATTGATGATTAATTATCTCGATAATACAATTTCAATCGTTTTCCTTAAAGATATTATCAATGCGAAGAAACTATCTGAGCTAAAGAAGGATGGAGCTCTTCATAAGACTTTTGAAGCTTTAGAAGATTCTACGGAATTGGATGTTATTGTAATATCTTACATGGGTAAAGAAATGGGAGTGGTAGTCGATAGATTATTACTCCAAAGAGAAATAATCGAAAAGTCTTTAGTTAAGCCTTTAGATAAAGTAAAAATGATAAGTGGCACTACTATTTTAGGAAATGGTAATGTATGCCCGATCATAGATATTGTAGCTTTGATAGATATGCTATATAAAACCAAAGCTATAGCGGAATAAATTGGATAAAATACTAAACAGATAAGATAGAGGATGTTAAGTAAATGGACTGAAAAAGAAGCGCAAGTAGCTGATAGACTCATCAAGTATGGATTGGCCAAAGGGTCTTTAGCTTTAGAGATGGTAGTACAGTCCCCTGTTGTGATTAAGCAAATAGAAATGGATTTATCTCAGGAGAATGGTATTACTTTATTTACCAACAAAGGGGATTCTAAGTGTCATTTGCTTCGTACGGATTTGGTAGGTGATTTAAAAGGATTTTGTCATTTAGTTTTTACTGAAGATGATGTGACTAAGATCCAACAAAAATGTCTTCCAGCTGAAGTACTTGAGCAGAATAATTCACACAGTCGGATGATGAAAATGGAGTTCATGACTGAACTAGACAATATGGTGGCAGGTGCAGTCATTACCGAGTTGGCGAATTATTTAGAGCTTGAAATGTACGGAAATGTTCCGGCACTAAATGTAGTTAATGCAGGAGAGGCTAACGCTATAATAACTAAAGAAGCCAACGAAGCGGAAGCTCCAAATGCTCTTAGAGGGATTATGCACGTTCCAGAACTCAATGTTTTTGTTGAGTTTATTTGGGCGTTTCAAGAAAGAATAATTGATTTAATAAAAAATTTCTCAGAGAGTGAAAAATCTAGAGATTTAGTAGAATTATAACCAACTAACTACCAAGTGATCGAAAGAATATCAGATGAAGAGTTGAACTCGTTAGTTCAGGCGATGAAAAATCGTTACGATCTTGACTTTTCGAATTATGAAAAGAAGTCGTTTAAACGAAGTATCGTCCGGCTAATGATGAAACACAAGATGGAGTCCATGCTTGAGCTTTGGTCGCGAATTATTCGTGACAAACAGTTCTTTCTTGATAGTATAGATGACTTGTTAGTGAATTTGACGGAGCTTTTTCGTAATCCAGATGCTTGGATTATGATTCGAGATAAGATTCTTCCCGAATTTAGAAGTAAATCTTCCCTTAAAATATGGCACGCAGGCTGTTCTACAGGAGAGGAAGTATATACTATGGGAATCGTCCTCGAAGAGAAAAGATTATTGCACAAGGTGGAACAACTTGCTACAGATTTAAGTTCTACCGCTCTAGCAACTGCAATTAAAGGAGAATATTCTCTTTTAATTTTAAAACAATATATGAAACCGTTCTTGTCGTTTTATCCGAACAAGAAAATGGAGAATTTTTTTGATTTCAGTGATAAATTTGCTGTTATCAAAGATACTTATCGCAAGCATGTTCGCTTTTTGAATCATAATTTGGTTCATGATGAAATGCATGAGAGATTTGATATTATCTTTTGTCGAAATGTAATGATATATTTCGATGAAAATTTGAAAGTACAAGTATTAAAGATGTTTCATGAATGCTTGAAGCCAGGAGGGACATTAGTCATTGGGTACTATGATATAATGCCAGATGCTGGGAAAGAGATTTTTGACGCATTTGATGTGAAAACCAGAATTTATAAAAAGAAATAACTAAATATTTATCAATATGAGCAAGAGAGTATTAGTAGTTGACGACTCTATGTACATGCGTACTTTGATTAAAGATGCTTTGATCAAGGAAGGATTTGAGATAGCTGGAGAGGCTCCAAATGGCGAATCTGCTATTGATTTGGCAATGGAATTGAAACCAGATTTAATTACTTTGGATAATATCCTTCCTGATATGATTGGTACTGATATTTTGAAAGTTTTGATGGATGAAGGTCTTGAGGCTAAAGTCGTCATGGTTAGTGCTGTAGGGCAGCAATCTGTGATCAACGAAGGTATAGAGCTAGGTGCGTCAGATTATATCGTAAAGCCATTTACTGCAGAGGATTTGGTAGAGGTAGTTAAGAAACACGTAGGATAAGAAAAATATAATTGGAGTTGGTATAAGCTAGCTCCTTTTAGTTTCTCCTTAACTTGTCGAACAAAGTTTAAATATTGGAGTATACGGTAGTATATGTACCCTTGAAATATTTGTGCTTTTGCAAAATTTCGAGGTACTGGGCTGGGTCTATCTCATGCTCATAGGTGGACTATGGATTCCAACCCGCTTCTTATTAAGTTTGATTAGGTTAGGTAGAACAAAAAAATAGCCATTTTGAATTTTCAAAATGGCTATTTTTTTGCTGTCAGTCTACTATTCATTATGAAGCCAAGCTTTTTTAGCTATTAGCTCTTCTTCGGTCTCTTCGTAGTCGGGATCATCAACACAACAATCTACTGGACAAACTGCCGCACATTGTGGTTCTTCATGAAAGCCATTGCACTCTGTACATTTACCTGGAACGATATAGTATAAATCATCAGATACAGGTTCTTGCGATTCTTTTGCGTCAACCTGAGTACCATCTTCTAGCTCCACTTCGGTAAGACTTGTTCCTTCAGCCCAATCCCATTCAACACCACCTTCATATATCGCGGTGTTAGGGCATTCTGGCTCACAAGCTCCGCAGTTGATGCATTCGTCTGTGATAATAATTGCCATGTTAGTTTTACTTTAGTTGTCCTAAAAATTAAGTCTGCAAAAATAAGGATTAATTTTGCCTGCCAAACAAATTGTAACATTAGTTACTCAATACTGAATCAATTTAAATATGTTGCTTTCGGAGCGAATAAAGTGTTTTTCTACACTAGGAGAGAAGTTAAAAAGTCTTAGAGAAGACCAATTAGAGAACTTATGCGTAGCTGCTCAAAACGGTAATAGTTGGTTTACTCGAGAAAGTGTAATTCAAGCCATTGAAGGTATTACAGTGTTTTTGGATGAAATTAAGCTGATTCAATGGGTAAATGATTATGAGTTGAACACGACGTCTAATAAAAAAGTAGGTGTCATAGCAGCAGGAAATATTCCTTTAGTCGGTTTTCATGATGTACTTTCGGTTTTAATAGCAGGTCATAGGTTATTGCTAAAACCCAGCTCTGAAGATCAAGTATTAATGCAATTTATACGTCAGGAACTAATTGTCATTGACACAAGTTTTGAAGAATTATTTAATATAGTAGAACGATTGAATGATGCAGATGCTTTCATAGCTACAGGTAGTGATAATTCAGCTAGATACTTTCAATATTATTTTAAGAATAAGCCTCATATTATCAGAGCCAATAGAAGTTCGGTCGCAGTGTTAACAGGTTCTGAAACGAAAGATCAGTTGCATTTATTAGGCAAAGACGTTTTTCAATATTATGGTTTAGGGTGTAGAAATATTTCTAAGTTATTCGTTCCTAAAGGATATGTATTCGACGACTTTTTTGAAGCTATTCAAGATTTTGAGTATGTAGGTGATCATCATAAGTATCGAAATAATTATGACTATAATAAATCAATTTATCTTGTTAACCGAGAAAAGCATTTTGATAATGGGTTTCTTTTGATAAGAGCATCAGAGGATATGGTGTCACCCATCTCTGTTCTATATTTTGAACATTACGAAAGTGAGGAGAGCTTAAAAAAAATTTTAGAAGAGAGAAAAGAAAAGGTTCAGTGTGTAGTTGGAGAAGGATTTATACCTTATGGACATACACAGTGCCCTGCAGTGAATGAATATGCTGACGGAGTAGATACACTTGAGTTCTTACAATCTCTTTAAACTATCACTACTGACTTTAGCGTTGGAATAAATAAGTCGGATAAAATTATTTTTCTGAGAGGTTGTATAGTATTAGCTGGACAATAGTTTTTCTTAAACTGGAATCATGCCATTACTGCATGATAGATCTTTTTTAGTGCACTCTTAAGAATAGTATACAAGTAGGTTTTATCTTAAAATATACATCTTCCCAAAACCATTCTTAAATGCTTTATCCCCTGCGGTGTTTCGGTGTTTAAAGTCTTCTCCAGGATTTTTAATAAGCACTCTGTATAAATAGACGCCATTAGCTAGTTGATCTCCAAAATTGTCTTTGCCGTCCCAAGCATATTCAGTTTTGTTGTTTCCGATATGAATGTAACCAAGTTCATTCATAAATATTTCTCGAACTACGCGTCCGGATATAGTAAGAATTTGAATTTTAATATCCTCTGGTATTTCCATACCAGTAAGAGTAAATACAAATCTAGTGCTAGTAGAGAAGGGGTTTGGGTATGGGTAAAAGTTCGTAATTGTGGATTCATTAATTACCTCAAAGGAGATTTCGTATGGTTGAAAACCAGTGCTGTTTCCAGATCCATCCACAGCTTCAATTTTTAGTGAATACAATCCGTCTTCAAGTCTTGTCGGTTTATAATCTATTTCGAAAGGAGATTCTACTGTTGCAGGTTTCCATGTGATATTCTGGCTACTGAACGGAATTCGTTGATATTCATTATCACATTCTTCAATTTCTTCCGCTAAGCATATTTTTTTCATGTAGATATTAAGCCCAATAGTATCCTCCTTATATATGAAAGATCCATCATCTTTTATCTTTATATTAATGGAAGGTACTGGTGATACAATATCTCCATCCATGATATATACTCCATCAAATAATACATCTACTAGCGGATTTTGTTTATCTGCTTCGATGTTAATGAACTTTGAGAATCGTGCTAGATTATTGAAGAGAATTAATTCTTTACCTGTTGAATTAGCATTAACAATCAGATCACTTTCACCCAAGAAGTTGGATGATTGTAAAGTGACATCAAAGTTTATTGAATCTCCAGCTTCCAGTGCTTGTATTTCCATAGAATCCAATAGTAAACTGCCACTTTCAGTACTTTGTAGATCGTGTCTTACTCTTATAGGTGTTTCTATGTTCTTGTTGGAAATATTCCAGAATGTAAAAGAACTTTTTAATGGCTGACCAGCTTGGATGTAATTAGTTTCTTCTAAATCACTTTGATCATTTTTTATCAGTACACCTTCTGGTGGTGTAACAAAGTTTACCGACCAATCCAATAACTGAGGTGGGGAAAATTGAACTGGATCTGTTACTTCAAGGTTGAGTCTAAGGAAAGGGTAGTCTGTCGTTGAATATGAACTAAGATCAATAGAGTTTCCAGATGAAGCGCTAGTAATCTCCGTTTCTGCACCTGTTTGACTAATTCCAGTAACAGTTATTTCCCAGGTGTCATCAGAAGCGTTTCTAGAGTTCATAATGTCAAAAGTAGCTTCCTGCCATGCCATAGCTGGACCTATGATATTAGAAGTAGCTTTACCGCTTTCTATTGAGCTGCCAACTAATCCTTCTTGCATTCTTAAACTAGCTGCATTATTAGCTCCAGAAATTATTTGTGCAGTACCTGTCGGTCGTCCTTTCATTCCTAGAATAATTAAAGGACGGTCATCTGTTATATAATTCCAAGTGTTGGAACTCAGTCCAATGTCTTCAAATGCATTTAGAACCTCTGGAGTCCAGTTGGTTGCGTTTGTGTAATTAAGCTGTCCTGTTGAGAAGACTAGCAGTTTGTCTCCATCTTCCAACTCATTGATATAAGCTTGTACTCCATTATTCACATCTTTCAATCCACTTTCAGTATATCTAACCAATAGTCCTGGGTATCGACCACACCAACTTAGGTTTAAATTTGTAGGGTAAAATGGTTGATTTGTTTCTTTCTTGAAAGCTAAAAGGTAGAGTCTATTGTTACTACAAGCTAAATTTCCAAAGAGTGTAGAATAATAGTCTTGGCCATTTAGATAGACTTTGGTTTCATTTGGGTTGTTTAATGAGGCGGATCCATGATTTTGAATATCAATGTTCATGGTGGTACTTAAAAATTCCCAAATTCCATCTTCATTGATTTCTACTCCTTCTAAATTGAGTTCTTTGAATTGATCGTGAGAAGTCTGATTCCAACCTTCATCGAAATCGGTGTTATATGTGAATGAACTATTAATCCATTCTGAATTTTCATTTTCATTAGGGGCACTGAGTTTTGTTCTCCAATAGAAGACAGTGCCATTTGGAATCGAACCTTTTGAAATTAAATTTAAATTAATATGACCTACAGAGCTAGCGTCAATGGTTTGGAGTATTCGATAGGAGCTGCTAAAATCAGATGTAGTATCCAGTTCAAAAGTATATGATTTACTTCCTGATTGAATATTAGTGTTCTGGAAAAAGAAATTGACTTCACTATTGTTAACTTGACTATAGTTAAATGGTAGAATATTGAGTGTAGCCCCGTCGGTGAATAGATAGTTAAACGATACTTCATTATTAGTCTTATCTAGTTCATCAATTTTGTTATTTGGATCTACTAATATTCTAAAGGAGTTTACACCTTCTATGTTTTCTATTTCATTATCAATTTTTATTCTAACTGTGTCGGTATTTAAGGTAGGAGTAAAAGAATTTGGTCCATATGTAACAACTTGTCCGTTGAGTAAGGTTCTAAGAATTGTGATTTCAAGTTGTGTATCATCTGAAACATCAATACCAAAATTCTTTAAATCAATATCTATATAAAAGGAGTCTGTTTCAGCTTTGATCGGTTCTCCATCGTAGGTGTCTAACCATATTAATGATTCCTGAATACTAAAATCTGGTTTGTCTGCACCAAATAGTTTGACAGCAGGATCACCTAAAATGTTAAGTGATTCTGCTTGTAGTCTTCTGTTTTCAGATGTTCCAAATTGATTGATAAATCTTTTACTTGCTTCAAGTTTAACTTCACCGAGAGATTTAGTTACCCATTCAAGTTCGTTGTAGCCAATATCATAGAAAAGATTTGAATGACGGTTTAAATCCCCAGATAATCCAAAGTTGCTTAATGCTATAAAACCAACAGCCCCTTTATCTGGAGTGATTGTCCAATCATGACCAAAAGAGTTTTCGTTTGAATCGTAGAATTCACCCGCATTGCACCCATTTACTAAGAAAACAGGATAAATATCATTGTCGTATCCGTTGGCTGGGTCAGAGACATCCCCAATTTCTATGTCTGTGAATTCTCCTCCGGAGTGACCAAAGAAGGTAACTAAACCAGCTCCTTTATTTATTTCATCTGAAATATTAATGAATTCGACAGCATCAAAATTGTTCTTGTTGATTTGAGATGAAGATGCCCCTATATAAGGTTTTGCAGCCTTGTTAGCGTAATTGTCTATATAAGATTTAAATAGAGCTAGTTCTCGTTCACTATTTCCTCCACTAAGATGGATAATGTGTTTTTGTCTGAGGTTATAAAATCCTTTTGATTCTTGATAAATTACTTTGTTCAAATAATCATGGATATGGACTGGTAGTGTCGCATTAAGTCTACCTGTAGCAAAGGTTTCGTAACTCGATCCTCCATCAAATCCAGCCGAAAACAAACCGTCACTCCCAGGAGTTCCAAAGGTTGGTACATATTGAGTATAGCTAGGGGAAGATTGGCGATAATAATTGTATTGAGGCTCTAGCCCTTTCCCTATAAAAAATAGGTGTTTGACTTTATCCGTTTCATACATGTACTTTAAAAAATTTCGAATGGCAAGTGGTGAGGTTTCACCATAGTTGAATTGATTAACAACATCTTTAAAATGTACTGTTTGAACATTGAAATCACCACCAGCACTAGATCCGCGATAATTTTCATAAGCGTCGATTTGGTCTTGCCCTTGGTAAAGTGTTCTTAGTTCAGGAGCTGTGATGATAATGTAGTCGCTAGTAGGGTCAATAGAATGTCTTATTGAATTAAAATCAACTGCTACTATTGAGACTGCTGATTTAGGAGCGCTCTCCCAAAATAGAGTTCGTGAGACATTTGTATTTCGTATACCAGCTTGTAAGTTTCCTATATTATCAAACTCTACTTCGATGGGACTGGAAGGATTAGTAATATCAAATAACCTTGATGAGTTGACCGGTACATTTCTTAAGACCACTAAAGATTTAGTACCACTTCCAGCTATTGGTAACTCAATGGTTTTAGAGTTTTCTCCATTTAGGTCGTATCCTCTTGGATAACGCAAAGACAGGTAACTAAGACTGACTACATCGGCAGCACCACCTACTCCATTGGGTGTTACACTTATTGAAAGTTGGGAACCATTAATATCTGACCAGCTTACATTATTTGATGTGGTTTCATATTCTCTAGCATTGAATGAAAATGTACTCCATAGATTAGATCCAGTATTTACTGAAACGTTATGTTGATTATTATTACGTCCTGTCAACTGAACAGTAAGTGAAGGGTTTCCGGCTGTATTTACAGCATCATTTATTTTATCTAGGTTATATGTTACCGTATTTCCTCTTTGTATAATTGGTCCTGTCCAGCCTTCAGCATCATTATAATAAGCGTGTTGCAGTCTATCGTCAGCTGCTAATAAATCTCCTGCATTGTAGTCAGAGGTGAGTATTAAGTTTTTGGTCTCATAAAAGAAAGGTTCTACTGTTAAAGAGCCGGCATTTTCATCATATGAATCCATCCTTATGCCATCTTCGGAAAGAGTATTGGTTAAGAAATATGCTGTGGTGTCAGTAAATAAATTGTAAAGCTTATGCGGTTGATAAGATTCTTGTTCGTATAAAGGAGTGTCAGACCTTCCATCTATAGCTTCTCCAAAAAATTCAATATAATTGAGATTCGATCCACTGGTTTCTTCAATAATCGGTATCTGCTGACCTTTATGCCACAATTGGTTTTTGTCTGGTCGAGTTACAAAATTGGAATTGAAACTTACTAGTTCTGAAGCGTTGATTCTGTAGATACCTGTTTCAGTAATAGAGATTTTTAAATACGGTTGACTCTTGACTATCCAATCATTTGTGTGTTGAGATATTCCATATAGACTTGCAAGAACAAGAGTAAACAGTATAGCTATTTTCTTACTCAACATCGAAGCTTAATTTAAGTGAAACGACATGAGAATATGGAGTCTCCGCTTGGTTACCAAGATCAGTCAAAGCATAATCAATCTTGAATGTATTCTCTTTTTTCATTTGGAGTTTAATTCCAAGACCAAAATTGGGTTGAAAGACTGTGTTATATGATCGGTCAAAATTTTGAATTTTCTGAAATTGACTTACCCCTCCACGAACATAGAATTTTTGCCGATAATCTAGTTCAAGGCCGAATCGAGGGTCCATAGAAGCAAATTCTGCTTTGATTATAGTATTTCTAGGTCCATCAAAAGTGTTTTCTAGGTCGAATGCTACCAAAACTCCTACTATACTTTTAAAAGAATAATAATAACTAACTCCAAGAATCGCTCTGGGAAGTGTGATTTCTATAGAGTTTTCAGGTATTTCATTTCCTGTTTGAGTATAGATGTCAGCAACTAATTCAGTGTTGTGATACCAGGCATTATAAGTACCAGTAATATCTCTTAGCATCAAACCAATGTTCAAGTTGCCTATGGATTTTTGTGCTCCTAGATCAATACCATATCCCCAAGCTTTGGCGAATTGACCAGCTGAACGGTGGATAATTTTTACATTTCCACCAATTTCAATTCCTCCAAAGTAGGGTAAGATTCGGGCATATGTAAAGAGGAAAGCATAATCGACTGCAGAAAAGAACTTTATATTATCATAGTTAAGTGCTCCATTTGCGTCATACAAAAAACGAGTGTCTGGAATGTCATCTATGCCAAATCTAATAGCTGTGATTCCAAAGGTACTAAGGCTATCTATTCTTGTAGCAAAACCCAAATAATCGTAATTAGCTATTCCTGCAAAGTATTCAGCATGCATGAATCCAAGGTCGAAATCGTTTTGTATTTTATTAAGTCCAGCAGGATTCCAATAACCTGAACTAGCATCGTTACTGACAGCAGTAAAAGCATTGCCCATTCCAAATGATCTTGCATCCACTCCGATGGCAAGGAATTCATTACTGTATTTAGGTGCATTGGACTGTGAATAGACCTTTATCCAACTCAAAATACACAATAAAAATAGGACTCTTTTCAATTCGCTTTTTCTACTTAAATCAAATTTATTAACAATGAAGGAGTATCCAATGATTCCAGATTGCACTAAAAAAAAACTTTACGAATACAGGAGAAGTTAGGTCGATAACGACGGTTTAGAGCCGATTATTGACATGAAATTTGAAAAAAGAGCAAAATTTTAATCAAATATCGAAACATTATCACAAGGTACTATGTATAACAAGGTACTTTACGTAATTTAGTATTGTATAAAAACTCAACAATCTATTCATCATGTTTTTACTATTATTTATTGTTTTCGCCCTAGTGTTTTTGTTTATCAGTAGGGTATTCAGTTAACCATCACAGATATGAAACTGGAGAATACACAGGTACAGATGAGGAAGGGGATATTAGAATACTGTGTTCTGCAAATTATCTCAAGAGGAGAAGTTTATGCTTCTGATATGCTTTTAGAGTTGACTTCGGCTAAGATTATGGTAGTTGAAGGTACGCTTTATCCGCTATTAACTCGCCTGCGAAAGGCAGAGTTAGTAGAATATAAATGGGTCGAATCTACTTCGGGTCCTCCCAGAAAGTACTATACCATCACGGATTCTGGTCGCGAGTTTCTTAAGAGTCTAGATGATACATGGACAGAACTAGTAGCCTCTACAAAACAGATTACTTCTAAGAATATCTCCTAACGCTAAACTCAAAATGAAAAAGAATATAAGTATTAATATCAGTGGTATAATATTCCATATAGAAGAGGATGGATACACTGAACTAAAACAATATCTAGACTCTGTATCTTCCTATTTTTCAGGATATGAAGATAGTAAGGAAATTATTGAAGATATAGAATCTCGTGTGGCAGAGATTTTTCTATCCAAATTGGCAGATGGTAAACAAGTAATCACCGCTGAGGACGTCGATGCTTTGATCAAAAAAATGGGGACTGTCTCCGATTTTGAAGCAGAAAGCGATACTTACGAGTCTCAGGATGAAAAAGAAACCACTGATGAAACTCATAGTCAAGAGCATAGTGATTCTACGCAGGAACCAATAAAAAAACAACTCTATCGAAATTGTAATCGAAAAATATTAGGAGGAGTAGCTTCAGGAATTGGTCATTATTTTGGGATAGATGCACTCTGGGTTCGCTTGTTGTTTGTGATATTGTTTTTCAATGTGGTCTTAAACCCAATCGGTGGTTTTGCCTTTTTGATTTATGTCATTTTGTGGATAGTTGTGCCGGGTTCATTCAAGCTTGAAGAGGACGAAAAAATTAAGAAGCTATATCGAGATCCAAAATCAAAAGTACTTGGAGGTGTTGCTGGAGGTCTTTCTGCCTATTTAAGAGCAGATGTTTCGCTCATTCGAGTTTTGTTTGTCGTACTCATATTTGCAAGTGGGGCAGGGCTCATTATTTACATTGTGCTGTGGATGATTACTCCTAAAGCAATGTCTGTAACCGAGCGTATGCAGATGAAAGGGGAGGCCGTAACACTTAATAATATACAAGAAAGTATTAAAAAGAGTCTCAAAACTGAAGAAGGAGAAGAAAGTGCTTTGGCCAAAATATTACTCTTTCCGTTCAGGCTGATTGCAGTAATTTTTGAAGCGTTAATAAAGTTAATCGGACCAGTTTCGCATATTTTAATAGACATAGCACGAGTTTTGGTAGGAGCTATATTGGTTATCATTGGAGGGTTGTGTTTATTGACTTTAACTATGCTGTTTTTTACAGTGCTAGGTGTGATTCCCTCCGAAACACTGACGCTGTTTCACTCTAATATACCATTGCATTTAATGCCATTTACATTAAGCTCTTGGATCTATCTGTTGGCATATGTTATGGGTTTTATTCCGCTCATGTTTCTAGTATTACTCGGATTGTCTGCTTTTGCTAAAAGAATTGTTTTTCCAGTTTCTTTAGCTTGGGGGTTAATTGTTGCTTTTTTAGTAGGAGGTGTAGTTTCTGTCATTACAATTCCTATGGTGATTTCTAGTTTTTCTACTGAAACTATCCGAAACGAAGAGGTTAGGTTCGAGTTTGATAAAGAAGTTATTACACTCGATGTGAATTATGTAGGAGAATCTTATAATGAAGGTGGATTTGTGAGATTGTATTCTCACGGAGACTCAGTATGGTTACTTCAAAATCAATTTACCAGTTTAGGTAAAGACTTGAAAGATGCGAAAGAACATTCTGAAGAAATAAAATACGGTGTTAGAAAAGATGGGGATATGTTAATGTTTGATTCTAGGTATCAGTTTGAAGATAAAGCTGCATTTAGAAATCAAAAAGTTAGATCAATACTCTACATACCTGTAGGACAAAAGTTTGTACTGTCTCATGGGATGAAACCTTTACTCGGAGAGTCGATTTGGAAATTTGGTTACGATTCCGAAGATATTCATGATGGTAATACTTGGATGTTTGACGGTAATGGGTTGAAGTGTTTGAGTTGTGAATCCGCAATAGGAAGAAGTATTCAATCTAGTGACCGAAAAGAAAAAGTGACTTTTGATTTTAGAGACTTCTCTGATGTCGAGGTGAATGGAGCATATAAAGTATATTTAACTCAGTCAGATTATTTTTCTGTAGAAGTAAGAGGGACTGATCAATCTTTATCAGATATCAGCCTTAGAGAAAGTGCAGGAAAACTAAGAATATCAGACAGAAGTAATGCATGGTCAATTTTTAAAGGGCTCCCGTCAGATGAATGGACAAGTATACATATTAAAATGCCTGATATCGATGAAGTCAACGTACGGGGTTTGAGTACTGTTCAATTGTATGTTGATGATCAGGAAAGCTTTAGGATAGTTACTGATGGTGCTTCCAAATGTATTGCAGACATAGATGTCAATAGGTTGTCCGTAAAAGCCTCAGGTGCAAGCAAAATAAAATTATCTGGCAGTTTGCTAGAATTAACGGCAGATGTTAATGATGCTTCTTTTTTGGATAGTTACGGACTGGATGCTAAAAGGGTGGATATAAAAGCATCCGATGCTTCTAAGGCTAATATTAAAACTAATAAGGAGCTTGTTGCTAGGGCGAGCGATTTAGCTCAAATAAAATACATTGGTAGCCCAGAAAGAAAAGAGATTGATGTCAATGACATTGCTGGAGTAAGAAGAGGAGATTAATAACCTCTTCTTATTTTTGTGCCTTTTGAGCTTGTTTAGCTCTATCTTTTTCTATTTTTCTACTTGATTTACCCAATGGAGCTAAAAAATGTTTAGGATTACTGTTGAAATTCACTAGCAATATGTCAAGATCAATCATAGCTTGATTTAAGCTATTATAAAGGGAGTCGTCTTTCATTAGTTTGCCCATAGTTCCTTCTCCAGCATTTATTCCAGCCATCAACACACTTATTTCTCCTAGAGAATTATTGAGTTCGTTAAATGATTTCTCTAAATCTAAAGTATTTACTTTCTGAAGAGTAGAATCAGCATTAGTTAGGATAGGATCTAGTTTGTTTACTTTATCATTGATATTGGCCAATAAGATATTTGTACTGTTTAATGTTTTTGTCATTCCCTTATTAGTTGAATAGATCATGCTATTAGCATTCTTCAATGTCGTTTTTAGTGTTTGAAGAGTTTCTACTATCTCTTCACCCGCACCTTCCATACCAAGTAGGATTTCGTTCAGTCGACTTATGGTAACACCAATATCATCGGTAAGAGGTTGTGCCCTTTCGATTACAGCTGCAAGCCCTTTATCAATTTCTGAATCTAGAGTATCACCGTTTTCAAGAGGTTGAGTGATATCACCGATTTCAAGAAGTATTTCTTTACTTCCCATGAAATCTGAATTTCGTAAATGTGCTTTTGTACTTTTTCCTAAAACAACATCATCCTTCACACTTATCTCCACTAAGATTTTGTTGTTTTGGTTTTGTAATATCCTAATGTTATTGACTCGTCCAACCGAAAACCCGTTGATTATAACAGGGTTAGAAACGTTTAGGCCATCTATATGGTCATAGATAGCATAATATTTGTTTGAAGGGTCTAGAAAGTCCTTTCCTTTAAGAAAGTTGAAACCAAAGAATAATATGGCTCCTGATATTACGGTAAATAATCCTACTTTGAATTCTTTGCTCACGATGGAGTTTAGTTATTAGATTCTAATTCGTTTTTGTAGTCTCTGAAGGCTCTGAAAATTCCAGAGGCAATATAGGTTTGTTGTAGTTTGTCATTAAGATCCCTTTCCTCTTTCGCATTGCTCAAATAGCCTGTTTCTATCAATACACTCGGCATCGCTGTACTCCAGAGAACGTACAAACTAGATTGCTTCACACCTCTACTTTTTCTACCAACTCGATTTTTAAATTGCTCTTCAACTTTACTAGCCAAAGATATGCTTCTCTCTTGAAAAGCATTCTGAGTTAAAGAAAACAAGATATAAGATTCTGGCGAATTGGGGTCGAAACCCTGATAATTTTCTTCATAATTCTCTTCAAGTAGGATTACAGAGTTCTCTCTTTTAGCTACTTCAAAGTTCCTTCCAGAGTTTTGAAGCCCCATTACATATGTCTCGGTACCGTGAACTTGGTTACTCCAAGGAGCGGAATTGCAGTGAATAGAAATGAATAGGTCGGCATGGTTGTTATTAGCTATTTCAGACCTATTTCTTAGCGTTGGGAAACTATCGTCATTGCGAGTGTAAATAACTTCCACATCCGGCATGTACTCTTTTATGGTAGCTCCAGTTTCCAATGCGATACTTAAAGCAATGTCCTTTTCTCTAGAAAACTGTCCCGAGGTACCAGGGTCTTTACCTCCATGTCCAGCGTCAATTACTACTTTTCTTATAGTGTAATCTTTCACTCCTGTATGGTTGAAAGACATAAAAAGTAGGGCTGTGGAAAAAATTACTATGCCAATAATATTTTTCATCAAGAGTCCTCTGCTTATGTTTGCACGCAATTATTTTTGCACAAAAATGTATATTTTTAGTTGAAACTGGAAACCTAGTGCCCCATATAAAGTACTTCATTTTCTTATCTTTTACACTCTTCTGGGCATTTTCCGGTCAATCTCAATCTCCTTCTATTGATACGCAATCTGCTCAATCTTTGATTTCAGTAGCTTCAGATTCACTAGGAGAGTACGGAGACCCCTATAAGGCTATCGGTCTAATAGACTCTTTAGATCAAGCGGGAATTATTGACAAGGAAGTGATTCAGCAGACTGTTTTAGACTCTATTTCGAATAATTCTGAGCTAGCTCAATTTTGGATGGATTCGCTCACGAGAGTTGCAAAAAATGACCCTCGAACTCAAATTAGACAGGATACTTCCTTATTCCAGCCGTCTGGGCGTGTTAAAAGAGATGTAGAGACCACAGTAGATTACAAGGCGACGGATTCGATGTATTTTGACTTGAAGGCGCAAAAGATATACATGTATGGAGACGGAGATATCACTTATGGAAATATCAATCTGAAGGCCGATAGTATTGAAATGGATTGGACGGAGAATACCCTGAGTGCTAGTTCAAGAAAAGATTCTACAGGTAAAATGATTTCGAAGCCAGTTTTTACCGATGCAGGAGATGTTTATGAAACTAAAGACATGGTATACAATTTCAAGAGTAGAAAAGCACTGATTAATGGAGTGATAACTGAGCAAGATGGTGGTTTTATGCACGGAGAAAGAGTCAAAAAGAATGAAAAAGACGAGTTATTTGTAAGACATGCGCGATATACTACTTGTGACCTTGCTCATCCACATTTTCACATTCAAGCCTCAAAGTTGAAGGCTATTCCAGGAGATAAAATTGTGTCTGGTCCTTTCAATCTTCACTTTGGAAATATTCCTACTCCAATAGGTTTTGCTTTTGGTATATTTCCTGAGCCTCAAGAAAGTAGATCAGGGATTATTTTTCCAGGATATGGAGAGGATCAAAATAGAGGTTTCTTTTTAAGACAGTTTGGATATTATTTCTATATCAATGATTACATGGATCTGAAAGCTACTGGTGACTTATATTCTAATGGTAGCTACGGGGTAAATGGTAATTATAGGTATCGTGTTAGGTACAACTTTAATGGAAATATGAATGTCAGATACAATAAGACCAACAGTACTAATTTTGAGGACGATTCTTTCTCAAAAGACCTGTGGGTCACTTGGTCGCATACTCCTGAATCAAGAGGTTCATCAAGGTTTTCTGCTTCAGTAAATGCAGGGACTAGTTCTTTTACTGCTAACTCTAATGATATTAATCAAGATTTTAATCGAAATGTAAGTGCTGAGTTTAGTTCTAATGTGAGTTATTCAAAAACTTTTAAAGGAACTCCATTTAGTATGGCAGCCAATGCACGTCATAGTCAAAACATAGCAACGGATGTTGTAAGGTTGACTTTGCCAGATTTAAGTGTGAATGCATCAAGAATTCAGCCTTTTAAGAATATAGGAGATCTGAAAAATACCCCACTTGGTAAACTTGGTTTTTCTTACAGATTTGCATCGAAAAATGAACTGTCCAATGGGCCAGCTTCAAAATTTAGTGGTTTTGATGTAGCTAATGAAGACCCATTGGCAGACTCTATAGTTAGTTTTAATTCTGAAAACATGGACATTATTTTAGCCAGAGCAAAGCAAGGAATTAGACATCAGGTTCCTGTTTCGACCTCTTTTAATGTTGCTAAGTATTTTACTGTTTCTCCAAGTTTTAATTATTCGGAAGTATGGTATGGGAAAGAATTAAGTTATACAGACTATGATCAGGATGCTGGCGGAGTAAGAGTAGATACCTTACAAGGTTTTTCTAGAGCTGGATGGTGGAGTACAGGTGCTTCTGTGAACACTAGATTATATGGTTTTTATCCGTTGGGAACTGGTAAAATTCAGGCAATAAGACATGTATTGACGCCTTCCGCAGGTATAAGTTATAGCCCAGATTTTTCATCACCTGGTAAAGGAACATATAAAGAGGTGGTAGTAGATAGTTTAGGGAATACACGTACGTTATCGAAATATGAAGGCTTTGCCTATGGAGGACCAACTGGAGCTGAAAGTGCTACAGTATCTTTTTCTTTAAATAACAATCTTGAGATGAAAGTTCGAAATAATAACGACTCTATTTCCGAAACCAAGAAGATCAAGATATTCGATAACTTATCAATGTCTTCAGGTTATAATTTACTGGCAGATTCTTTTAATCTCAGCAATATAAACTGGAATGCCAGAACGTCGTTTTTTAATAGCGCCATATCAGTAAATATGAGCGGTACTATTGACCCATATGTGTATTTATTAGATAGTGTAGGTGTTTCTGATCAAAGGGTTTATCAGAGAAAAATCGATAAGTACGCTTGGAATAATGGACAAGGCTTGGGGCAACTGACAAGAATGTCATTAGCGGTAGGGTTTAGTCTGTCTCCAGGTAAATTCAAACAAACTGCAGAAGAGGCTCAAGCAGAAATTGATCAGGCAGCAGCACAACAAGCAGATAACCCTTTTGTTCAAACAACACCCGAACAAGATTTTCTCGCTGGAAATGTTAATCACTATATTTCTAAAGATCCGAATGAATATGTTCCTTTTGACTTACCTTGGCAACTCAGTGTTAATTACTCTATGAACTATACCAAAACTGGTTTTGAAGATCATGATATTACTCACGGGCTTACATTTAGAGGTAGTTTGAGCTTGACAGATAAAACTCAAATAAATATGAGCTCTGGATATGATGTGTCTAATAAAGAGTTCACGTATACGCAAATCAGTGCAAATCGCGATTTACACTGTTGGAACTTAAGTTTTAATTGGGTTCCTTTTGGAGTAAGGCAGTCTTATTTTGTTAGTATAAGAGTTAATTCTCCATTGCTGAAAGATCTAAAACTAGATAAGCGTCAAACAAGTCCTCCGGCAGGGCTGTAATCTTTAGGTATGTCTGATCAAAAGGGTATCTATTCTCTTCAGTTTTTCTTACTTTGTTTTAGTGGCTTCCTATTTTTTGCAAGTTTTAATATGATGATACCTGAGCTACCCTCATACTTAGATAGCATTGGAGGAGGGGAGTATAAAGGTCTCATTATTGCCTTGTTCACTGTTACAGCAGGATTGTCCAGACCGTTTAGTGGTAAGTTAGCAGATAAGGTTGGTCGTATTCCTGTGATGGTAGTAGGAGCAGTTGTAAGTGGCGTTGCAGCATTGTTTTATCCTTTGATATCAGGAGTAGTAGGCTTCTTTGCCTTGAGGCTATTTCATGGATTTTCTACAGGATTCAAACCTACAGGTACTTCTGCTTATATAGCGGATTTAGTACCAGTCGATAGAAGAGGAGAGGCAATGGGAGTAATTGGATTCTTTAGCAGTCTTGGAATGGCAGCTGGGCCTTCAATCGGTGGATGGGTAGCTAGTGAGTTTACTCTGAACATGATGTTTTATACTTCCTCAGCATTCGCAGTTTCCTCAGTTGCCATTTTGATAGGTATGAAAGAAACGTTACAAGCACCAAAAAAGTTTAGTGCTGAGTATCTCAAAATAAAAGCAGATGAGGTGTTCGAACCAAAGGTGATTCCTGCATCTATCAATATGGGGCTTTCGGTGTTTTCTTTTGGAGCGATTTTGACTGTGGTACCAGATCTCAGTGACTCATTAGGGGTCTCCAATAGAGGTCAGTTCTTTACTTTCTTTACCTTTTCTTCTCTCTTAATTCGATTGTTAGCAGGGAAAGTGTCGGATAAATACGGACGAATACCCGTCTTGAAAGCTGGGGGAATAGTAGTCTTTTTGGCACTTATTATTATGTCTCAAGTGGATACTTATTTTTGGTTTGTGGTAGGAGGTATATTATTTGGAATAGGAGTAGGACTTCATTCTCCAACAGTGTTTGCTTGGACTGTTGACTTAAGTGATGAAAAGCATAGAGGGAGAGGAATTGCTACTATGTATATAGCGCTAGAAATCGGAATAGGAGTTGGAGCTTCTATGGCAGGCTGGGTGTTTGCTAATGAAATTCAGAATATTGAATACGTATTTTACATGTCTGCCTTTAGTGTTTTAATGTCATTTTTGTACCTATACTCTAAACCAGTAAGAAGACTAAAAGAAAAGAAACATGAGTGATGAAAAGCAAGCTATATACTTGAAGTACGCGTATATTGTAGTTGCAGCGTTGGAGATTTTAGCTTTGATGTTAGATATTGACCGACTCCACCACTTAGCTAAGCCGTTACTTATGCCTTTATTGTTGGTTTATTTTAGAAAAGGCCTAAAAGGCAGGTTGTCATCATCTTTTATGCTGGCAGTTTTAGGGCTGCTCTTCTCTTTCGTTGGAGATTCAGCTTTTATGTTTGCTGATGATAATCAATTGTTCTTTTTACTCGGTCTAGGAGCTTTTTCAATAACTCAAATTATGTATTCGGTTAGCTTCAATAAAGCCATTGATTTAGATTCAGCAAAGCCGAATAAGCTGATGAAAGTATTATATGCTGTGCCATTATTGATTGTCTTAGGGGGTGTTTTGAATATGGTTTGGGACAAGGTTTCGGTTGAATTATTCGCTGCTATGGCTATTTATTCACTGTTGAGTTTGAATATGGTTTTAAGTGCAGTTTTGAGGCATGGAAGAGCTTCTGTTGAAGGGACAAAGCAGGTTATTCTAGGCGCTGTTTTCTTTATGTTTTCAGGTGTTTTACTGGTTCTAGATAGATTCCATGTACCAATGAATAATGCACAAGTTTTTATAATGGCTCCTTATATCCTTGCTCAATGGCACATTATTAATGGTCTACAAAAATTTTATAATGAAACGAGCAGTTATTAATCACTACTCGTTTCATCTCAATTAATATCCAAAAATCTCTTCTAGAGATACCTCATTTACCTCTCCATATTTCGAAAGGTTATCAATGTCTATTTGTTCTCTATCTCCAATGAGTACAATATTGTAAGGCTTGTCCTTTACGTTTTGGGATTGAAAATCCTTGATATCCATTAAAGTTAGTTCTTGAACGTCTTGATAAATATCTTTTCTGATATCGTAGTTAAGACCTTTGTCTTGTGCTCTCACGTAGTTCCAAAGTATACCGTTTTTGGTAATGCGCTCACTCTCTATTTTATTTAGAATACTCTTCTTAGCTATGTCAAAAGCTCCTTCCGACTCAGGCATATTATTTAGAAGATCAGTCATGCTAGACATAGCTTCTGCTTGTTTGTCAGCTTGAGTTCCTACATATGCGAATAAGTAATTAGAGTCATCCGCTTTTTTTGCTTCGACGTAGCGGCTAGTCACAGAATATGCTAGTCCTTGTGCCTCTCTGATCTCTTGGAAAACGATACTATTCATACCACTTCCAAAATATTGATTGTATAACCTTACTTTACTACTCAATTTCGGATTAAAATCAATATTCTTATTAAAGAATACAATTTCGGATTGCTTCATATCGAAGTGCGTCCAAAATATTTTGTTGTCAGCATCTGCCAATTCAAAATTATTCTTAGCAGGAAGTTGTAATTCAGTATCAGTGATTGAGTGGTTCTTTTTGATGAATTCAACTATCTCTTTAGGTGATTTTGGACCATAGTAAAGGATTCGGTGTTTCCATTTAGTGAAGTTTTGAATCACGGATACTAAGTCTTCAGCCTTTAAAGCTTTTAGTTGTTCGTTTGATAGTTTATTAGTAAATGGGTTTTTAGCTCCGTACTTTCCATAGTTGGCCAAACCATCCCAAAGTACTCTTTCTCTATCTTTTTTAGCGTCAACTCTTGATTTCAGATTTCTTTCAACGAGTTTGTCTAAAGCTTCTTGGTTTACAGACGGAGTTGCAAACATGCTTTCAACTAACTCGATCGCTGGTTGCATTTTCTCATCAAGCCCTTTAATTCTAATGGAAGTACGAGTATCATCTACTTTGATACTAAAGGAACATCCTAGTTTATACATCTCTTTTTTAAATTCTTCAGCAGAAAGAGACCCGTTTCCAATGTATTCGCTGTATTGTGCAGCTATTCCGACTGTTTTGTGATCGTTTTTCCCAAATTCATACAAGAAACTCAATTCGAATAATTCATTCTCTTCGTTTTTCTTAGATAAGACTTTCACTGATTCGATATCGTTTTTGGTGATTTCTTTATCGTAATCAAGGAATACCGGCAATAGTTTTTCTGGGGTCATTTCAGTGATTTCTTTATTGAAATCAGATTGAACGCCTCGGTTTACAGGTACTTTGGTGATTTTAGGTTTCTCTACAATTTGCTTGTTTGGGTCTTCACCAGTGCGCTTATAAACGTAAGCATAGTTGTCTTTGAAATGTTCATTAGCAAAAGCGACAATTTCCTCTTTAGTGATACTCTCCATCTTTTCAATTTCTTTAAGATAGTCAGACCATTTAATGTCGAATATGAATGCCTCTTTAAGATTTGAAGCTCTAGTTTTATTGCTTTCAAGGCCTTTCATTTTACTGATTTTAAAATCAGTAATGATAGCATCAAGCAACCATTCTTCAAACTCTCCCTTTTTGATTAATTCAAGCTGTCCCAATAGCAACTCTTTCACTTCATCAAGTGTCTGTCCTTCCTTAGGGTATCCATATAGGAATTGAGTAGAATAGTCAGTCAAGAAATATGGAAAACTACCGGCAGAAAGTACTTGTTGTTGTTGCTTTAGATTAATATCAATTAACCCAGCTTGAGAATTACTCAAGATCATATCAACTAGGCTTAATAGAATGTAGTCTTTTGTCTTGCGACCGTCGAATCTGTAACCGATATATACAAACTCAGACTCAGGTCCCCATACTTCTTTAAATTGAGGAGTTGTAATTGGTTCTTCTTTTGCAGGAACCCACTCGGTAAGGTTTTCATTCGGTTTCCAATCGCCAAAGTACTGATCTATCAACCGTATGGTTTTATCATAGTCTATATCTCCACTGATACATATAGCAGCATTATTAGGTCTATAGTAGTTGTAGAAATATTTCTTAATAGCTGTGATGGAAGGATTTTTTAAATGTTCGGCAGTACCGATAACTGACTGTGTCCCATATTGGTGAGTAGGGAAAAGGTTTTCAAGAACTCCTTGAAAAGCATCGAAACCATCACTTTTTCTATTTTTCTCCTCGTATACAGTTTCTAACTCCGTATGAAATAATCTGCCAACTATAGTTTTAAATCTATTGCCCTCAACTTTTAAATAACGTTTTAGTTCATTGGATGGAATATCAACCGTATAAACAGTTTCATCGAATGAAGTCCATGCATTTACCCTTTTAGCACCTAGGAGGGCAGTCATTTGGTCATATTCGTTGGGAATGGCAAGCTCGGCAGCTCTATTTGATATCTCATCTATTTTAGCATAGTATGCTTTCCTTTCCTCTTTATCTGTTAGTGTACCATAGTGTTCAAACATCATTTCGATGCTATCTAAAAGTATCTTTTCTTTTTCATAGTCTAGAGTTCCAAAATCACCTGTCCCTTTGAACATCATATGCTCTAGATAGTGAGCCAAGCCGGTGTTGTCAGCAGGATCATTTTTACCTCCAGCGCGTACAGGAATCAAGACTTGTGCTCTAGGAGCATTTGCGTAGGCACTTAAGTATACTTTTAAGCCATTTTCGAGTGTATAGATCCTTGTTTTCATTGGATCATCTTCGACGTATTCATAAGTGTACTTTCCGTCGCTAGATGATATCAACTCGTCAGTTTTTGACTGAGTGCAGGCCACTGATATAGTGACTATAAGTAAGATGTATAGTGTTCTTCTCATGATCGAAGTTAATGTTTAGACTAATTTTATAAAATGGTGAATGCTAATACGAATTTATAAAATAGACTTAGATGTCAAGGTCTATTTGTCTACCAAATGGAGTGAATGCCAAAGAAGCAAGCTTGAAATGCTGTTTTGCAAAGGGAATTCCTATGATAGTAATACCAAAAAGGACTCCAAGTAGTAGATGAGTCACCATAATCCAAAACCCACCTACAAAGAACCAAATGATGTTCATGATGATATTTAAGCATCCATTTTGCGGCTCTGGTTCACTGATTTTGGCGCCGAATGGCCATAAAGCAACGAATGCTAGTTTGAGTGTTTGAATCCCGAAAGGAATGCCAATAACGGTAATGAATAAAGCAAGTGAAGATAAAAAGTACTCAATGGCTACCATTAATCCACCAAAGACTACCCAAATAATGTTTCCGATTGTTCTCATAGTAGCTTAGTAGTTAGATTGGCTTCTAGACTTACAGCTAATCGTCTTTTGTTTGAATATTCTTCAAACTTTCAAGGATTTCCTCTCTGCTTAGATTTGATCTTTGGTCAAGCACTTCATTTATTTTCGAAACTATAGTGTCTAATTCAGCTGCTGAAGTCTTGAAGTTTTCAATAAGGTCTTGGTGCTCTTCAGCTTTTACATGGCGAGAAACCAAATCTGCAAGTCCAATCATTCTGGCCAATGGCGCTCTTAAAAGGTGTGAGTTGATAAAACCATATTCAGTGAGTTGTTTATTCCTGTTTTGAAGATCATTCAACATATCTCTAAGGTTCATATTTCGATGTTCTAGCTCACGTTCCATTATTTTGCGTTCTGCTATGTCGATTCCAAAACCTATGATATAGTATTTGTCTTTGTTTCTAAAAGCTACATTTTCGAAATGCCAAAGATCGCCAGTCCCATTTGGCGTATTGATTGGGAATTCGACTGAAAAGACCTTGTCAGGTTTTAGTTCAGCCATAATTTTTCTCATTTGTTCATGATACTCATTTGGGAAGAAGTCAAAAGGTTCTTTGCCATACAACTCATCTTGCGAAAGGTTATAAACTTTTTCGAAATTCTGATTCCATCTTCTAAGACTAAAGTGTTCGTCATTAATTTCATACAAATAGAATATACCAGGTATAGTATCAAGTATTTTATCACTAAAGAGCTTTTCCTCTTTTAAAAGGTTTTCTACCAGCTTATTTTCAGTAATATCTATACCAGTACCAATAAAGTATTCTTCTTCTCCATGTTTGAATGGATAACTCTGAAGAATCATCCATTTGTCTTTATTGGTTTGAAGTTTGACCTCTGTTTTTACAGATTTACCTTCAAGTATCAGTTGGGTCTGTTTGTAAGCGTCTTGGATATAATCAGGATGGATTTGAGCAAATAATGAATCTCCAGAGACTTCATCTTCGGGGACTTCAAATACCTCTGAGGTGTTTTGATTCCAACGAATTATTTTAAACCTATCACCATCTTTTTTGTAAAGATTGAAAGTACCTGGCATACTGTCAATCATGTGGTTCATGAATGCTTGTTCTTTTTTTAACTGTTCTTGGCTTGAATGTAGTTCAGCATTCCTAGTCTGTAAATATTTTACCAAGTTGTCCAATACTTGATTATACTTTTGAGTGAATAACATGACTACGAAAACTATTAGAGATATTAAGACAGCACTTTCTATCCAGTTTTCTAAGGAGAGAATTCGATCGTTAGGATTAATACAAACAATAGCGCCATTTACGTGTAATATACCTAGTATTAAATATCCAGTAAGGCATAAGATATAACTGACAACAGCTGTTCGGAGAGAAAATATGAACATCGCATAAAATGGAGTCATTATCATCAGTATCATATTCAAGGGATGAAATCCCCAAATCCAAACATCTGTAAGCAATACGGCTACTAGGATTGAAAGAACAAGTACAGCTTTTACTTGTAGAGAGAACCTGTTTCTAAAAACATAGACTAAGCCCAATAAAATAAGAGAAGATGTTTCTATCCAGAATATTGAATGAGTATGAGCAAACGGGTAATAGTTGACAGTATATGCCCATAACCTCACAATGCTACACACTAATAAAGTGTTGTGAATAGTGATTTTTTTAAACGTATCTATTTCTTTTTGAAGATTATATCTATTCAATTCTTTGAGGAAGAGTGAGTTAAAGTAAGATGGTTTATTTCTGGACAGGTGCACTACTAAAATAGTAATAGTTTTTTAATTCACAGATTAATGAAGGTTGATACAATAGGCTAGATGTAAAATGCAGTGTAAAAGCATTTATTTGATAAATTTGCGGGCTGTGAGGACAATAATTTTGTATGTCCTTGATCCTTAGGTTATATGAAGCCATTAGTGCTAAGAAGACGTAGAAATAAAAAACAGTACAAGCCCATTCTCAAAAGTGCCAAGTCTTGGCCTGTGGTTCAAATGGCAAAAAAAAGGAATGAATTTATTCAGCTGGTTGTAGAAGAAAGTTATGAAAATCTTCTAGAGGAGCGTAGGGGTAAATCATTGCGTGAGGAACTCGAAACTACAATATTCAGAGAGAAACAACGTGCCAAAAACAACCCTTGGAAAGTCGACCCTAAGGATGACAAGGAGTTTTGGAGTGGTATGCAGCATAAGCTGATGGAGGTAGATGCATATCCAGAGGATGAACAGGAAGCAGGGCAAAAGTCTATTCTGAAGGAAATATTATCTAGATATGGGAATGAAATAGCTGGGAACTTTAACCCATCTCATTACAGTGTGGCTAAAGCCGTTGTTACCATCGGTTTTGGTCGTTTGTTAAATGTAGCGAGAGTTAAAGGCCCGTGGTCAATTTTTAGCAACCAATTGGATTTAGATGATAAGATCCATGTCAAAGGAGAAATTGATCAATTAAGAAAGCTGGCTAAAATAGGTACCATTGTGATGGTTCCTACTCATTATAGTAACCTTGATTCTGTTTTAATAGGCTGGGTCATTCAGCATCTTGGATTGCCACCATTTATCTATGGTGCAGGTTTGAACTTATTCAACCTTAAAATATTTGCCTACTTTATGAACAGTGTAGGTGCATATAAAGTTGACCGTCGTAAGAAGAATCCTCTTTATTTGGAGGCTCTGAAGTCCTATTCTACCACGGCGATAAGAGAGGGATGTCATAGTTTGTTTTTTCCTGGAGGAACTAGGTCACGAAGTGGTAAGGTCGAGAAGCAACTAAAACTTGGTCTATTAGGTACTGCGATTGAAGCTCAGCGTCAGATAATGCAGAGTGATGAAAAGCCTGAGAATAGTAAGATCTTTATAGTACCGATGACACTTCATTATCACTTTGTATTGGAAGCTCCGAGTTTGATCAATGACTATTTAAGAATCAAAGGGAGAGAAAAGTACTATAGAGAAAGAGATGAGTTTACTTCTTCTTATAAGATCTCTAAGTTTCTGATGAAGTTCTTTACGAAGGGTTCTGATATCTCTGTGAGCATAGGGAAAGCTCTAGATGTAGTGGGAAACTACGTTGATGAGAACGGAAATAGCATAGATAATAAAGGGAAAGAAATTGATCTCGAAGACTATTTTAAGTCTCATGGAGAGATTACCGAAGATCGTCAGCGCGAACAAGAGTATAACAGGATTCTAGGAAAGAAGATCGTACAAGAGTTTCATAGAATCAATAGAGGGTTTTCGAGTCATTTAGTAGCATTTACGGCTTTTAAATATTTAGAAAAAATACATCCATCTTTAGATCTGTATAGCTTACTAAGGTTATCTGATGAGGATTTAATTATAAGCTATTCGGCATTTAGAGATGAGTTTTCTAAAAACTTAAGGATACTTAAGGAAAAGAAAGAGGCAGGCGAACTGGGGCTAGCAGATCACATGTATTTGGATATCGATGATGTGGTAAAACACGGTGTCAAGAATCTGGGAATGTACCATGCAATGCTTCCTGCTGTCTGGACTAAGTCTGGAGACTTGAAGATTCAGGATATGAATGTTCTCTATTACTATCACAATAAGTTAGTCGGATATGACATCGAGCTCAGCAAGTGATTTGGTAGGGGTAATCGGTGCTGGTAGTTTTGGTACTGCTGTAGCTAATATCTTGGCGGAGAAAAGCGATGTATTACTCTACGTACGTGATGCAGAGAAAGCTGAGGAAATTAGAACTTCTAGATTGAGTTCATCTCAGAGAATAGAAGATAATATAGAGATTACATCGGATATCTCCGAAATCGGTAATAGATGTGAAGTCATTTTTCCAGTGGTTCCTTCAGCGAACTTTAGAGCAATGATAGAAGACTTAGCTCCGCACTTAAAGCCATATCATGTATTGATTCACGGTACTAAGGGGTTGGATGTCAATGTGCCAGATCATAAAAAAGGAGAGCCACTTACTCGCAAGGAAGTGAAAACCATGAGTGAGGTCATTCGTGAGTTGACTCCAGTATTAAGAGTAGGTTGTTTGGCAGGGCCAAATTTGGCTACCGAGATAGCAGAACGACAACCAGCAGCTAGTGTAGTTGCTAGTCATTTCGAAGAGGTCATTGATATAGGGCAGAAGCTTTTGAAGAGTGATCGTTTCATGATTTATGGTAGCAATGATTTGATCGGCATAGAGCTTTGCGGAGTGCTGAAAAACATCATAGCCATTGGTTCTGGGGCGGTCAGTGGAATGGGACTTGGAGGAAATACTAGGTCACTGCTGATTAGTCGAGGAATGGTAGAGATGATCTATATAGGCAATGCCTTGGGTGGTAATACCAAAGCATTTTTGGGATTGGCCGGTGTAGGTGATTTGATCGCTACTTGTACATCCAACTTGAGTAGAAATTTCACGGTAGGGTATAGACTAGCCAAAGGAGAGACTCTTCAGGAGATTATTGAATCGATGGAGGAAGTCGCTGAAGGTGTCAATACGATCAGAATCATCAAGGATCTGGCACAGACATATAACATTAGAGTACCTATCACCGAAACACTCGACAAGATCATGAAAGGTGAAATGACCGTGGAGGATTCTCACAACTATTTCATGAAGTTCCCTTTCAGAGCCGAGATTGATTTTATGGAATAGTATTCATTGCTTGGATTCTCTGTAGGAGACTAGGGTGTGAATAGTTTACGAATACGTACCAAGGATGCGGAGTCAAATTTCCTAAGTTGTCAGACGTTAATTTTTTCAAAGCAGTGATTAATGGTTCTTTTTTATAGGTTCTGACTGCGTATTCATCCGCCTCATATTCGTTCTTTCTGCTAAATATATTCATCAAGATACCTGTTAACATACTGACAGGTGAGTACAATATGCCAAAAGCCATGATGTTCAATGCGATACTTTGAGTTTGGCCACCAAGCGCCATAGAAACTTCAGGAGTGAATATCACTTTGGAAAGTAACCAGAGCATAAAACCAATTTGAAGTACACTGAGAATCATAGAGTAGATAATGTGCTTTTTCTTGAAGTGTCCCACTTCATGCGCCATCACACCTACAAGTTCTTCGGTTGTGTGATTGTCTATTAACGTATCATATAGCACTACCTTTTTCTTCTTGCCCAGTCCTGAGAAGAATGCATTACCCTTAGAAGATCGTTTAGAACCATCAATGACGAAAATGTTGTTTAGAGGAAAGCCTACTTTTTGGCTGTATTCAGTGATGGCATCTTTCAGTTCGCTATCCTCCATTGGCGTAAGCTTATTGAAAAGAGGCATGATGAGTGAAGTATAAAACATATTCATCACCACTAGGAAGACTGCTACCACTATCCAGAAATAAATCCAGAAGTTGTGCCCGAATGAATCTATGAGTAGTAAGAATACTGACATCAATGCTCCCCCTATGATAGTAGTCAATAGATATCCTTTTAACTTATCCATGACATAGGTCTTGACGGTCATCTTATTGAAACCATACTTCTCTTCGATGACGAATGTACCATATAGATCAAAAGGAATACCTATAAGGTCTGATGCTATGAAGAGAATACCGAAGAAAGCTAAAGTAGCGACAGATTCCATTGGGACCAATTCACGAACTTGACCATCGAGCCAGCCAAATACACCTGTCCAAAGTAATACTAGTGTGACGGTGAAACTAAGAGCTGAGGAGAAAATAGAGAAATTAAAGACCTCTGACTGATACTGCTGCGAACGTGCATATTTTTCATCATCATAGATGCCTTCAAGTTCGGAAGGAATACTTTGTTTGCTACTTCTATTGTTGAGTATGCCTAGGGTTTTTCCGAGTAGGAAGTCAAAAACAGTGATACCAATAAGAATGTAAAGAATAGTCTGCTCGCTCATATCTTTCTGATTTGGCGGCAAATTTATATATCAAAATCCAATTAGATCATTTGGGTTGAGAAGCAATTTATTAGTTAGGCAGTAAATACAAGTTAGGTTCATGTATTTAATGAATGATGTCTAGTATATGATAGGTCAAAATTCAATACCTAACATGAATTTTGACCTAAGAGTGTTTTACTTCTGATTGCTCTAGTATCTCAGGTTTAGACCTATCATGAAGGATCGACCAAGTTTGTCAGATCCGAAACTTTCAGCAGCAGTTTGATCGGTGAGGTTGACACAATTGGCAAATACTTTCAAGCTTTGGAAAAAAGAATATGAGACGTAAGCATTCAGTCTTAGTTTGCTTTTTATTTTGTTTCCGTCAAAATCACTGATATTACCGGTATCTGAGTCCACTTCAGATAGTGAGTTTAATTTATAGCTATCATAATAGTAACTAGACAAACTTATGCTTAACCCTTTAGCAGGATTTGAGATAATATTAACCCCTCCCCAAACCGATGGGGTGAACTCGCTATCAATGTCAGTGGTGTTGTTTTTGTGACCTTCGAAGACAGTTCCAGTCTCTGGATTATCTCTAGCACCTTCTACATTGTCATTGGGGGAGAAGTTTTTAGCTTCAGTGGCTTGCCAAGTCATGTGAGGTCTGATTTGAAGTTTGTTCTCAAATAAGTTGGCTTGAAACGAAACAGTAGTTCCAACTTGCTCTACTTCAAGCGGTAAGTTTTCATAAATCATACTTAGCGTCAAGCCTGTTGCAGGGTCAAACTGAGGAGTTTGAAAAATAGCTGTACTAAAATCAGTGAACCTTTGTGAGAAGAAGGCTACATCAAATACCATGTTTTCGTTGAATTTGGTACGGTAGCCTACCTCGTACATAGTATTGCTTAAAAGGTCTAGATCTTTACTTCCCATAAACCTAAAATTGCCTCTTGATCCAGCCAATGGGTCATCTGTGTTTACCAAGGTTCGTATGATAAATGATCCATTATACGACTTACCTGTCAGTATTCGTAGAAGGTGATTTTCTGCTAGTTTGTAATTAAGTACCCCTTGATACGCAAAAACACCATCATCTGGGTAGTTAAACCTATCATATCGACCTACTAATACTACCCTGATTTTGTCAGTGGGGGTGGCTTCTAACTTAAGTGAACCAGCGATGTTATTGAGAGAAGCTTTTCCACTCAAAATGCCGTTTATTTCTTTATCTACGGAGAACTCTCGGTCATCAATAAATGAGGACTGGTAGCTTACTGCCGGCCTTATGATTAGTTTGTCCTTCAGTGTTTTAAGACTATAGTCTACATAGATATCAGTATTCTTATAGTTGAAATGCCTTGATCGGTCATTTCCTAGCACACCCTGTACACCAGATAGGTGAGCCGCTACAAAAGAAAAGTTTTTTACTACTCCACTCAGGTTGAAGTTTTTAGAATCGTTGGTATGGGTAGAGATGCCTAAGTCCAAGGACAATGGATTAAGCCCTGTGCTTCGATTGACTCCCAGACCAAATCGTAGTTTGACATCCTCTTCGATGTCATAAAACAAGTCTATATTCCCAGAAAACCTTCTCAGGTTTAAGTTGGGTTCAGGATATCTAGCTTCCTTTAGAGATTCCAATGCACTTATAGAATCAAGTAAGACGTATTCTCCTGTACTAGGATCATAATATTTCTCATCATACCTCTCTCTAGACTCATATCCCAACCCCACCTGTGCGGAGAATTTATCATTCAAGTTTTTACTTATCGTCGTTGACATTTGCTCGATGAATGGACCGAATGCAGCGTTGACCGAAGTAGACATTTCCTGCCCTTCTGGTCTGGTGGTAATTATGTTGATCACACCTGATACGGCATTTGGACCATATAGAGGTGCAACTGGTCCATGAACTATTTCTATTCTCTCTACATCGGTGATGTTGATTGGTAAGTTTTGCCAGTAAACACCGCCTTCCATTCGGTCATATACGGGGCGGTTATCGATCATCAAAAGAATAGTGAAGTTAGTGTACTTAAATACATAAGGAGGGAATCCATCGACCCCTCCTCTCAGTGATACATCATAGGTGCCATTGGATATTTCTCGTACGATTACCCCAGGGCACAGTCGCAGTGCCTCTGGTATATTGGTGGCACCGTAGAGTTCAATTTCTTGTTTACTAATCACAAAGGAAGAAATGGGCGCATCAAAAGAATCTTCTTCTTTTCGAGATGCTGATACTATTTTGATGTCCATTAAACTCTCAAGTGACAATTCAAGGAAGTCATTGGAATCTTCACCAGAATCATCCTGAGCATATACCTGAGACAGACAGAAGGTCAAGATTAAAGTTGGTATTAGTACTTTCATTTTTGATTTTAAATTACAGCTTGTACAATAGAATTTAAATAGCGTTGAAAAGTTCTTTGCATACTCTAAGTTGAGGTTGTGTTCATTCATTTGTCGTTTGTTTGAGCTATAAGAGTCTTTATTGAGATGAGATAAAACGAGTTTTAGAGTTAAGGAATTAATACCTGCTATTAGCATTTGTATTAAAACCTTATAATAAGTTAGTGAAAAAATGGTAGACATGTGCACTCTTCAGTCGAGGACAATTTCCTATTATTTCGGTTTATGGGATTCTAGTGTGAATTTCTGGTACTTAAGATATGTTTCTATCAAACCGATTTAAAAGATCAATTGATAGCCTTCTCTAAATAAGAATATGCATTATTTTTAGATTCTAGTTTAATCGTCAGGATACGATAATCCATTGACTTTGACTAGCCACCTCTGTCAGCGCTTTAATAATATTCAAGAATATGTTTTGCCTCTTGGGTGGAGAATTTTTAATAATGAAATTATCTATTAACCTATGTTACACGACTATAATTCAGTCTAGGCTAGTTCAAAGCCAACAATCACAAGAATTCAGATATATCCGAGTAGTAGCGCGTGCTAGCATTTCAAGCTAGTATGTCAGTGTCTTCGATAAGTAGACATACTCTTTGGATTACCAATTGAAAATCAATTATCAATACTAAATATTTTTAATTATGCCTATTAAGTATGCCTTGTTCCGCAACTATTTGACTACTGCACCTGATGATTATTCAGCTGCGATACAGGATCAGGTTTCAAAAACCAAAGAAGATATAATCGATGTAATGATCGGACGAGGAAGTACGGTGACCAAGGCCGAAACTTTGTCTGTTTTGGAAGAGTTTGAAGCGGCTATAGAACATGTGTTGGAACAAGGGTATAGTGTCAAAACGCCGTTGTTTAAAATATTTCCTTCTATTCAAGGAGTATTTCATGAATCAGACAGTTTTGATAAAAGTCTACATCAAGTGAAGTTAAATGTAATGGGAGGAAGTCGGGTGTCGAAGATTGCACCGAAAATAGAAGTGAAGAAAGTGGAAGCTACATTACCACACCCTACCTTGACCAACTTCAAGGATGCGATATCTAATACCACCAATGATGTCCTGAGTATCGGCGGAGCAGGAGAAGTCAAGGGTAATAGGTTAAAAGTAGACCCTTTGGATGTAGAGCAAGGAGTGTTCTTTGTCGCGCAAGATGGAACAACTACCAGGTCTGAAACCATAGTTAGAAACAAACCAAGTAATTTGATATTCATGATTCCTAAAGGCTTAACAGCTGGAGAGTATCGATTAGAGGTAAGGGCTAAGATTAATGGCTCGAAGGAAGCAAAAGTTGGTGTCTTGAATTCTAGTCTTCAAGTATTATAAGATCTGTTTTTTGTGATTTCTTGTGACTGGTTCGGTGCCTTTACAAGGAATCACTTAACGTTCTAATAAGGCGAGGTACGATGCCTTATTAGGCACAACACTCATGCCACATAAGGCACAGCACTCATGCCACATAAGGCACAGCACTCATGCCACATAAGGCACAGCACTCATGCCACATAAGGCACAGCACTCATGCCACATAAGGCACAGCACTCATGCCACATAAGGCATAGCACTCACGCCACATAAGGCACAACACTTAAGCCACATAAGGTATAGAACTCACACCACATAAGGCACAATATGCTCATTCCATCCTGACGGATTGATTGTAGTTAAATGATCAGTTTTGAGGTATAGCGGTAGGGGGGTAAACTCTACGGTAAGGGTAAATTAGTCCATGTTAAGGTTGGTGTTAGGGGTGATTTGTTCTTGGAAATAGTGGAAGATCATTTTCATAAGATGGAATAATCTGGTTTTTCAATCACAATTTCATCGTTCACAAGTTTTCAGGTTATGTGCTATTTCTTTGGATAGGAGGCTTTTCCAGCATTACAACTGTCCTTTACTATTGGTATGAGGCTTTCATTATTGACCATCCCGTATTCTATTCAAGAGGAGTGTTTTTGTATCCAGAATCTAGTGTGTAGTTATAGGTTTGTTAAGTTATTAATGCTTGTAATTGAAGAATTGTTAGTCCTATCTCTTAAGGGTGGTTATTTCTTGGTTCGAAATTAAATAAGGTTGTATTCTGTATAGTGTATCGAATAACGGTGATATATGCTTATCTACAAATGAATATTTGGTTTGTGCTGAAGTAGGTATTTGGTGTAGGTGTATATTCGGGTGTTATTTGACACTATTAACTATGATTATTATGATGCTATAAATGATGTCTGTAACAGATTATTAACTATTTAATTTTTCAAACAATGAAAATAAACTTTTTACCTCGTAAGCTTTTTCTAAGAGCCTTACTAACCATGCCTTGTGCGCTAATGCTATCAGCTACCTCGCTCATGGCGCAGCTACAACCTCAAGTGACGGGTAACCATGCCAAGGAAAAACTGGTAACGAATAAAAACTGGACTAGAGTATGGAACTTGACTAGTGAATGGGATTCTTTCAATTCTGACCACTGGACGAAAACTCCGGTCGAAGGTCCTTGGACTTGGGCAGGAAGATGGCCAGGTCTTTTTGAGGAAGATAATGTATCTATCTGGAACGGAGAGTTACGAATAGAAGCGGAGAAATTTACCTCTCCCAAATTAGCCGCCAATTGGACCCATGGTGGAGGAGTGGTCAGGTCTAGAGCCAAAATGCAGAAAGGTATGTATGTAGAGTGCAGTATGAAAACTACAGAAACTATCATGTCTGGTACTTTTTGGTTGATCAATCCTCCCGGGTCTTGCCCTAGAGTAGAAGTAGACATTACCGAAAGCGTAGGAGTTACCTCCAATAGAGCTACTTGGCTAGGTGGTCAGTTTTCTACTGGTATGAACTCCAACGTTCACGGTAGAGGAGGATGTGTCGATGATGATAGAGACCCTCATAGATCGAATAATTTTGATCCAGACGCTACTTATCATACTTATGGACTCTATTGGGAATCGGAGACTAAGCTGCATTTTTATCACAATGGAAGATTCATGTGGACTATCACACCTCCATCTGATGCGGTCGATGATATGCATATCATGATGGTAGTAGAGACTTATAATCACAATCTCCCAAGTACTGGGCCAAATGCGGATGTGATAGATGGATTCACCAAACCCAAATGGAGAAGATTGACTAGATATCAATGGGTTAGAACATGGAGACCTGTGGCTGGCAATAGTGGAAATAGAGAGCTTGGCGTAGATGAGTTAGGTAGTGATCAATCTTCTACTGCTTCATTGACGGCTTTCCCTAATCCAGCAAGTGATGTACTTACCATCGAAGGGATTTCGGAAGTTACTGATGTGGTAGTCACTGATATGACAGGAAGACAAGTCTTAGCTACATCGACTTCAGGGACTATTGATGTTCGAAGCTTAGAATCAGGAGTCTATCTATTGAAAGTTTTAGGAACGGGTCAATCAGTTAGATTTAAGAAGGACTGATCTATTAAAATAACATATCAAAAACAACATCATAGTATCATTATTAATATTGAGGCTGACCTAGATATGGTCAGTCTCTTCTTTTTTGGTCTCGGAATGCTATGAGTTAATGGGGTTTTCTATTCAAAGAAGGCGTTGATTATATGTTTTTTAGCTTGTTGGGGCAAGTTCAGAAAAGTTCTTCTGTTCACCTTAGTCCAGATTTACCCATTGATTTAATCTGTCCTTGACCTCATAAGAGGAGTAAACTCCGTTAGGTTTTTCATTTTGTTCTGATTTTTCAATGTCAGAAAGCATAGCGAGTTGCTTATAAACATCCTCAAGCGTAGACTTAGGATTCAATTGATCTGTAATTGTATTCAAATGATCTTTGAGAATTTCCATGTACCAAATTTAGCAGTCGTTCAATCAATTTCTGTTTGGTCGCAATAGCATGTATCTATAACATTCATTATCTGAAGTCTTCTGAAAACATAAAGGTGAGTGATGGCGTCTGACGATACGACTTACTCATCAATTCATCGCTTATCTTTACATTGTGAAAAGTAAGAACCTTTACATAATTGCTGGTTGTAATGGAGCAGGGAAAACAACAGCGTCTTTTAATATTTTGCCTGAGATACTGAAGTGCAAGGAGTTTGTTAATGCAGACGAAATAGCTAAAGGGCTTTCTCCTTTTAATACGGATTCAGTCGCTCTAGAAGCAGGTCGATTGATGTTGAAGCGAATAGAGGAATTGATGAGCCAGAATCAAGATTTTGCTTTTGAGACAACTCTTTCAACTCGTAGTTATGTTTCCAAAGTTCGAAAAGCTCGGGAGTTAGGATACAGGGTGACATTACTGTTTTATTGGTTGGATTCTGTAGATCTAGCCAAAAAGAGAGTTGAGACGCGAGTTGAAGAAGGAGGGCACAATATACCTGAAGATGTTATAGAACGTAGGTATAAGAAGGGAATAGATAATTTGTTTAATTTGTATCTTCCTATTTGCGATTATTCGATGGTGTTTGATAATTCAAGTTCGGACCCAGTATTGATATTTGAGCAGATTATTCATGGAGATATCAAGGTTTCGGATCATGTGAGGTTATCTTCACTTAAAGAATATTTACAGAAATGAAGAATTCGGATATATCACAGCTGAGAAAAGCAATTTTGGAAGGTATGTCAATATCTGCTGAAAAGCTTAAAAAGCAGAAAGCACAGTTAGGGAGAAAGCTTGTTGTAAGTGATAACGGAGAGGTTAAATTAGTGTCTCCTGACCCTAACAAATAATAGTGTACAACTATTCTAGTTATTGGCTGTCTTCTGAATTATAAAAATGAGTAGAGTGTCAGTAGACTCTAGGGCTCTATTGTCAGTTTTCAGTATCCTAGTCCTAATATTGAGGATAGTGATTCGGTCAAACCCTTTGGATATTCACTATATACATTACAATCTCTCTCTTATTTTTCTTGCATGGATTTAGATTTATTTAAGGCCTGTGAATTGTGGCTTAAGGGGACTGAACTTTCAAGCTATAAAGTTTATGGGGTTTCAATTCTCTGGATAGGTAGAATAGGTATTCTTATTCAATTTTTTGGTGCTTCCTTAGTTGTGGTTGAAATTATAGGGTATGAGAGGTTGAAAAGGTTCAGTTATGATATTGCAGAGCTAATTAATTTTAAGAAACTTATGAAGTTTGCCACTTACGCTGTTAATACTACACGAAAGTGGTTCAGAAAGATTGGTGAAAAAAAACTGACTGAAGCTGAAAAGGACTCTATTGAAGTAGATTCTTGGTTTGCTTGGGTTATTGTTATTACCGCCAGTTTTAATGGAATTTATAGTTGGGTTGTATTTTCTGAATCAATGCATTGGCTTTTGGCTTATTTCGTTGCTTCGTTTGTTTTGGCCTTGTCTGGATACATAACTCCAATTTTAATAACATTTTTAATGCTATTGGTTTTTTCTCTGCTTTACCTGTGGAATACTTTCTTTTTGGTTCCTATGTTGTGGGTTTTAGCTCAGAAAAAGTTGAATATTATACTCAAAATAATTGCTCTGATATTCTTAATAATCGGAACTTTTATGGACTTGTTAGCTTCCTAGATGAGATACAACTGCTACTGACGCTGTATGATTTTACTACAGTTTGCAAGCATTTTGAATTTTATCAAGTAGTTGTTTTGGGTCTTATTAGTTGGTCCGAAGTCAAAGAAGTTTAATGAATTTTGAGCTGTTTAACTCCAGATTACTTCTTTCATTATCTGTTCAGGATATCTCTTGAGTTGGTGTGCTTCATACCATGATCAGGAGATTCGGTGTCCGCTAATTGAAGGAGTTCAACTATTTCCGATGGTAACTCATCTAACGATAGATTACGGAAGTTTTCTATTTTACTTAAGAGCTTTTCATCTTGTAAATTAGTTATCCAATTGATTAACGATATTTTACGTTGTGCAATAGTCATAATGTAAAACTACAGGATTTAGTGAATGAAGGCAATTTCGCTTGTTTAATGGACTTAAACACCGTCTCCAAATCCTGTTAAGGTTTTCCAATTATCAGTATTGGAATTAGAGTTTCTTTTTCTGTTTTGCTTTGTATAAACTTTGAGTACAGGTTCTTTGATCATCTTTCTGATTATAAAGCCCCAAACATAAGGAATAACCCAATTTAGAATGGTGTTAATAATCTTTTGATTAGGGTTTAATTTGGTCGTTTTCAAAATTATCATTTGAGTTATTACTGCCAGTATTATATGAGGTAAGGAAGTAACTATTATGAAAATTTCGAATTTGTTCATGAGAAAGAAGTAAACGCTACCTAATTCGTAAAAGACAGTTTACTAATTGATTCCGATCTGTCATTTGACCCATATGCATAGACACCAATTAAAACATATAAGGAACGGGACACTGAAGTTCCCTTACATTGCGAGAAGGTTTACGAGGATCACCCCATTTGAAAGAGTAAGTCAGTGAAAATTCATGAGCACCTCCAGTAGCGATACCGAGATCAGATAGTGTAAAGTCAAAGCTATATCCGAAAGCAAAATTGTTCTTTTGAAGACCAAGCATAGCTACGATAGCTTCCGCTCGATTATTTTCTTTGATAGGAATTCCTCTGTACCATAGTCCCATGATGATAGGAGAGTAAGTGAAATACGCTCCTAGGTCTAGCTGGTGAAATCCAGCTTGTGTTCGGTAATTGAAAGTGGGAGTTATGCTTTTTTCCTGACCTCTAGCGTTTACGCCCGGTTTGTAATTGGTACTAAGCGGGAATTTGTATCCGCCGTGTATTGAAGTCTTTCTAGGTAACGGATCAGAAACAACTCCTAAAGATTGATCTGGTTCCAATACATGGTGTACTGCCACCCCGATCCATGCGTTCTTAGAAAAGATGATACCTCCAAGGCCAGTGTCAAAGAAGTTAGCCTTTTGATTTCCGAAGGTTTCAGCAGAAGGGTTTCCAGTAAAGCCATTTTCATCTACCTGATCTCCAAAGATCAAACTTGAGAAATCGATACTTCTAGTAGCATAAGATATTTGAAAGGCAGGTCTGAAAGTATATTGTTGATTGAGACGTACTTGATAAGCGTATTGTAGCGCCACTTCACTATTTCTTAGTCCAGTAGCCCCAGCTTCATCATTGGTAAAGATCAAGCCTACGCTGCTATTCTTTTCGTCAAAATTCACATCTACATACGCAGAGAAAGTTTCAAACTTAGCATCGATAGCAGGCCACTGTAGACGGTAGTTCATACCCGCTCTACCCATTTGATTGATACCAGCGAGAGCAGGGTTGAGGTATAGTGGTGCTGCATAGTATTGAGAAAACTGCAAGTCCTGAGCTTGAAGTGAAGCACTCATCAGTGCTATGAAAGTCAAGAATAAACAGACGAGTCTTTTGATCATTGTAGAGGGAAAATGTCCTGTTACTGCGTGTATATAGAATCGATGCAAATTATAAAATATTGCCCCATTTAGAAAATCATTTGGTTTTACTTGATCAGATGAGCATAGAAAACATTATTCCTATCGTTACTAACTTGAATCCTATGGATTTGGCTTATTTTTAGCCCTTGATTCCGTATTGTGAGGCTACAGTAGCGGAGTCGATTAGAGAATTAGTTGTTGTGTAGACTAGGCGAGGCAAACTCTTGAGTAGAATTTGGTCAGTGTTAAGCCCTGCAACTACCAACAAATAACTTTAACTCCAGACATAAATGACTCTTAACTCCCCGATCAAAATTACTGAATGCATCATTCGAATTCTGTTTGTGGTATTTCTGATGCCTTCATTAGCGCATGCTCAGAACCTATCAGAGTACAACTGGTATCTGGGAACCACAGATGCTTCCATTAGATTTGGACAGTCCAGTGACGAACCACAGTTGATTAATGGAGTCTCGGCTTTAGGAGGGGTAGGATCAGGAGTAACCATAAGTGATCCCGTGACTGGAAATATTTTGATGTACACAGACGGTCAGTCAGCCTATGATCTCTATGATAACCTTATCACTTCAACCACTCTCAACGGAGATCCTAACCTGAATACCTCAGTCGTAGTCATTGCAAGACCTTATTCAGTAGGAGAGTATCATATATTAACCAATACAGGAGCGGCTATAGAGCAGTCTGTTTTTAGTCGAATCACCAATGATTTTGTTTCTTCAAATATCCCAGTAGCAGGACTGAATAATCCAGCAGAGGGAATGATCGTAATTCGTCAAGATATCGATAACTATTGGTTGATCACACAAGATGTCGTCAGTACCGAAATCAGCGTCACGGAAGTTAACTCAGGAGTGGTAGGAGCCACCACGAATTACAATCTCTGGAATACCACAACCGCACTATCCTTCGAAATATCAAGTTTTGCATACGATCCCGTCAATGGTAAATTAGCAGCAGCCCCAAAGACTGAAAATAGAAATGTAACCTTGTTTGATTTCGATTCGGGTACAGGAGTACTTACGCTTGACGATGTTATCCTCAATACTGGGCGATCAGATGGTCTAGGGGAATCCATTTATGATTTGGAATGGTCAGCATCCGGAGACTTACTGTATATCTCTAGATTTGGAAGTGCAGCTACAGACGCTAATGTTTATCAGTATGACGTCAATAGTACAGTGACGGCATTGAATTCAATATTACCCGCATCTGTATTTAGAAGTTTTGGTCTTAAAAGAGGGCCCGACAATCACATCTATCACTTATACCAATCATCCTCTACTAGTAATATTGAACTCGGCGTCATAACAGCAGCTGATAGTACTTTCAATAATTCAGACCCATCTCAGGGACCACAGTATGATCCACAGCCATTGGATGTTACCAATATAGCTGCTCAGCAGTTTCCTACTTCGCCAGAAGAGCATTTCGAAACATTCAACTTTGCAGATATCATGGTACTGGATACCTGTGCCAACCGAACAACTAAATTATTTTCTTCTGTATCACCTACACCAACTAGTTACGAATGGGACTTTGGAGATGGTGGAGATCCATCAGATGCGGTCAACCCTGTCTATACTTATGAAACAGCAGGTAACTTCACAGTAACACTCAGGGTATCGCTCAATGGTATCACGGAAACAGTTACCAAGGATATAGAAATAGTAGCAGGTGATCTGAGTATTGATCTAGGTACAGATACAGTACTCTGTGCTGGAGAAACATTGACACTAGATGCGGGAGCGGGAGCCCTTTCTTACGCATGGAATACCGATGAGACTAGTCAGTCTATCGTTGTGGATACTACTGGGGTCTATTCTGTTAGTGTGATTTCTTCCACAGGTTGTGTGTATTACGACTATATCGGAGTCACTACTTATGGTGACACAACTACCTTCCGAAACCAATGGTACTTCGGTGAAGGAGCAGGGATTGATTTTGATGATGATTCCGCACCTATAGAAGACGCTAATTTGATCATGTCTCCTCAAGCATCGTCTTCAGTATCCGATCTGAATGGTGAATTGTTGTTCTATACCGATGGAGAGACTGTTTGGAATCAAGAGCATAATGTCATGGTGAATGGCGATCTGCTAGGAGGAAATAATGAATCTGTACAGGGAGCGATGATTGTCCCAATGCCTGGAGATACCACGACCTATTACATTTTTACCACAGACTCAGTAGGAGAGGGAACCTACGAACTCAAATACTCTATTGTAGATATGAAGCTGGACCAAGCCCGTGGGGAAGTGGTTGTCAAAGATCAGGTTCTCATGAAAAATTCGTCAGAAAAGATGACCGCCATCGGTCTTGGGACAAATGCTACCATGCTGTATGTGCATGAATTTGGGAACAATAATGTAAGAGCCTATCGATTGACAGAAGATGGCATCGAGCCCCCAGTGATTTCAAGTGCAGGAACTTCGCTGAGGTTTAACAATGACGAAATGGGAACTGCAGAGATGCAGATTGGTACAGGTGTATTAGCCGTAGCGATTCAAGATACACCAGATAACTATGTCGAACTACTTCAGGTCAATGACACGACAGGTGAAGTGTCAGAGTTGGCACTGATCAATATCAATGAAACTGACCCTGTGAAGATTTACGGATTGGAATTTTCTAGTTCTATGGAGAAGCTTTATGTGTCTACTAATGGCAGTGGTTCCAAACTGATTCAATTTGATCTTGATAGCTTATTTGGTGAAACTCCTGTAGCCGATATTGAAGGAAGTAAGTTTGTTTTGGGGACAAGCAGTGCCGAATTTGGAGCCCTGTCAACAGGTTCTGATGGTATTATTTATATGGCAATTAATAATTCGTCAACACTGGGAACAATCACCAGTCCAAATGAAGACGATGCTGGAGCTGGATTCGTGGAAAGTGGCTTTGATTTAGCAAGCCGAACCAGTAGACTAGGACTTCCTAACTTCGTGGCTGACAATCCCGTATCTTCACAGCAGCCTGGTATTTCGATTTCCAACGCCTGTTTGGGGCAATCAACTTTATTCATAGGTACAGGTACATCAATCATTGACGAATATTTCTGGACATTTGGAGATGGAACCTCAAGTACTAATGAAACCGACTCCGTAACATATAACCTAGAAGGTGATTACCCGATCAGCTTGAGAATAACCAACCGATGTGGACTAGATACGCTATTCAATGAGACAGCTACGGTTAATGCCATTCCAGCCGCACCTACTGTAGAAGATGCAGCTAACATTTGTCAGGGAGCAGTGACACTTGAAGCATGGCCTTCTGACTCGGTAGGGCTATCATATACTTGGAGTAATGGAGAAACTACTAGAGAGATTACAGTGGACGAACCGATATTACTATCAGTTTTCATCACCGATACCAATGGCTGTAATTCAAATACCCGAACCACTTTTGTAGATGATACCTCTCCAACAGTAGATCTTGGAGCTGATCAATTCATTTGCCAAAATGTAGCTTTCGCAGACTTGAATGCCAATAACCCTGGTTCATCCTTCGTATGGACGATTAACGGAACCGATACCGGAAATGGTCTTAGTGTACAACCAGTAGAAACATTTACCGCAGGGACATTTGAATATGCAGTGGAGGTAACGGATATCTTCAGTTGTGTAGGAACAGATACTTTACTCCTGACCATTAACCCTACGCCTGACGCCGATGCTGTAGCAGTAGCTACTACGGGCGCTTGTGGTAGCACTGATGGACAAATCGATTTGACAATCAACGAAACAGGAGACTTTTTCTATCAGTTGACAGGAACCGCTGTCGAAGGACCTACAGCTGTAGCAGGAAGTGCAACTTATGTTATAGATAATGGAGGTGCAGGATTAGGAGCCGGTAACTACACAGTCGCAGTCACTAATGTCATTTCAGGTTGTGTGAATTCTATTTCTACACCTATTGCCGATGGAGGAGTTGGATATACTATTGATGCAACCAATACTAATCCGGGGTGTGATGATGCAGGTGAGATTACAATTACATTGGGCACTGCTCCACCTGCTAATATCGACTATGAGCTTTATGATCAGCTAGGAACGCTGCTTTACAATGGTACTCTACCAGTGGCAGCAGGGACTGGTAATGTCGTAATAGCTAATCTTGATTCAGGTAATTATGACTTAGTATTAGAAGAAGTCGGAGGTTGCATCAGAACTCAAGATAATATTCAATTAAACTCTCTGCCATACGCAGACTTTTTGGTGCAGCCAGAAGTAATCTGCGGTACTGAAGGCCAAATTGGAATTTCACCAGTTACCGTTGATGCTGTCATTTCCTACACTTGGACACCAGCTGGAAATATTGTAGGGACTAATGTGGGAGATTCAGTCATCGTCTCCACAGGAGGAACTTATACAGTCACATCTGGAGGTACAGGTTATTGCCCACAAATACAAAATGTTAATGTAACCCAAAACAGTGCTCCAGCAGGAGCCATTACTATTGATGGTGATGTCTGTGATGGGGAAAGATTAGCTACAGCGGAGGTAACGTCTAGTGCTGTAGGTAACTTGTCATATCAATGGTCCGATGGATTATTGTCTACACAAAGAACCATCACAGAAGTTGGCGATTATACTGTTACTTTCTTGGATCAAGGCACAGGTTGTTCGACGACCATTACACAGAACATAGAAGTATATCCAGAGTTGACGGTGTTCCAAGTTTCAGAACCCAATTGTGACAATACAGAAGAGATTTTTATAGATGCTTACGCTAATATCACAGAAGACGTCACTTTCACCTGGACATTACCAGATGGTACCGTCTTGAGTGATACTACTGCTGAATGGACAGCCTCAGAGAGTGGAACCTATACCGTAGATGTAGCATCAACTGTCAATGTTTGTACAGCCACTTCATCTTTCGATGCTCAAGTCGTTCCTATCTTAGACAGTCTTTTGGTGCTACCCAATAGAGATGGGATTTGCCCTATAGACCCTAATACTGAATTTAGTGAAGTAACTCTTGATGCAGGATCATTTGCTTCATATGCTTGGAGTTTGCAAGACGAACCAGATACTTTATCAACGGATCGTTTTTACACAGTCACAGAAGTAGGCTGGTATGAAGTCAGAATCACCAATGGCTTTACCTGTATTACAGATATAGTAGAAATCTATGATGATTGTAGACCTGTCGTTCATACTCCAAATGCCTTCACACCAGATGGCAATGGTGTTAATGACACATACTTTGTCTATGATAACCCTTATGTTCACAATTTCAATATCAAGATCTATTCCCGATGGGGTGAAAAAGTCTACGAAACCAATGATGTAAACTTCAATTGGACTGGTGCTTATGAAGGAGAACTCCTTCAAGGTGGAACCTATGTATACGTGATGACTTTTGAAAGCTGGCTTCAACCAGAGCTAGGAGAAATCCAGCAACGAGGTAGCGTGGCTTTAATTCGATAGGTTTATTGCCACCCGTCTGATATGAGTGGTAATCAAAAGGTTACTATATACTAGTTTGTATCACTTTCAAAATGCACTTTTGAGATTGTCTCATCAGCTTTAAAACTTAAGAATTGATTAATAAACCTTTTTTAGGGTCACTATTACATCCTAATGCAAAGCCTGTAGGTTGAAACGTCGAATTCAACCGATGACTGGTTAATCATACAAAAAGCGTATTTCACCCCTTTAGATTTACGGCTAAACTATTCTCAATAATTCCAGAAAATTGCTCCTCTAACTTTGAATTGTACTTATGAAGATCACCGATACATAGAGTGTTTTTGTAAGGGGAAATGATTGTGAAAATTTAAAGTATAGGAAAATGAGAGTTGTTAAGGTAATAGTTTTAGTGTCAGTATTGGTTTTTGGAAATAATGCTGCAATGAGTAAAGAAAAGGCTTCAAATAAGGATGTAACTGCAATAGGCAGCAAGACTATCAAAAAGCAAAAGATTGGTCAAGAAGCAACTCTAGATAAGTTTGGTGATTTTGATGGAGATGGTATTATCAACTTGTACGACAGATGCCCTTGTCAAAGTGGAAAGAAAACTGATACTGGTTGTCCAGACGAAAGAACGAATTTAAAAATAGCTTAAAGCAACACTGGTAAAGACTAATGGGCCAACATGGCTATAACAATCTTTCGTTTTCCTTTTTTATACAATTGTTAGAATCGTTCTTCCTTAAAAGAACTCATGGTTAGTAACAAAACGCCAAGCCCCATCAAACCACTGAATACCATTAAGGTTTTTGGATAAAATCCAAAACCAAACCCGACCAAAAGAAGTATAGATTCCGTCAATACGAAACCTACCAATAAACAAGATGTTCCAACTTGAGTAACTATACTCGATATCATCCATTCGAGTCTGAGTAGGATATAGAGAAACAGGAATGAAATTACCCCGATTAAACTTAGGTGTATAAATGCAATAATTATAAACCTATTACTGCTAGCATAAATCTGCAAGTTTGGGATTAATGATAGGCCTTGTGCAAGTATTTTGATAAAATAGCATACCAACATCACGATCAGTAGATATGATAGTTGGTTGTTTAGTAGACTTTTAATCGATGTGCTTTTAAAGCTCATTATCAGGTAATACAACCCGATTATTTCCGTCAGTCCAGCAAAAACAGCAAATGGATATATTAATTCTTTGAAACTCATACCCAATAGAGAAAGAGCATATGCGGGTATCACAGCAACCACATTGAGCCAATAGAATATCAAAGCATACTTAATGTTAAATGAAACATTGTTTAATTCCAGTACTCTAAAGAACAGTCCAATTGCCGTAAACAGAAACCAACCGTTGTATTGAAAATGGAGGAATCCATAGATAACTGAATGGTATAGTTCTGAACCTGATAGCCCCTTAGCAGAAATAATTCCTATGGCATATGGTGCGAAAGTTGAAAGAAGTCCTAGCCACATTCCAGCTTTGATCCAGCGTAAAGAATAAGGAGGAGATTGGCTATAATACCTATTTGAATCTCTAATGAAACTCCAGAAAAACCGGTAATTCAAGAACTGAAAAAGCGTTGAAAACAATATTGAGTACAATGCATATCCTTGAATAACAAATGCGATCATGATCAATATAATCAGCGGAATCGTAATTCTAAACTGAAGAGAATACCGGCTTTTCTTGACTTGGAAAGGGTTTAAATATAGGGCAGGGATAAGTAGCAGTATCATTGTATAGATCCATCCTTGAAACCCAATATGAGAATGGGCATGAAGTAAATGAGTGTAATTCCAATTGAGACGTAAATATGGAAATGCTCTAAGAAGTGTACCAATAACCGCTACACTCAATAAAAATAGAAAGCTAATTCGAACCCAACTACGCAACATAACTTATCATTCTAGAATGCAAACTATAAAGACTCTTGCTATGTATAGATGATTAATATCATACTATATGCTAAAAAACATATTAATTTTTCAAGATTAATTTTCTGCTATTACATATTATAAATAGTTTCGAGCTCAATTAATCTATTACTAATAATTCTAATTATGAGAAAATTATCTACTGCCTTACCAACCTTACTATCTATATTATTATTCACTTATTCTTTACAAGCTACCACACTTACCGACAAGGAAATTCTAATTGAACTCTATAACTCTACTGATGGAGCTAACTGGGATAATACTTGGGATTTAGGAGGTGATCATACCCTTTGGTATGGGACCTTGTGGGAAAGTGGGAGACTAACTTTTTTAAGTTTGGGTGAAAATAGTTTGTCGGGAAGTATACCAACATCCATTGGAGGACTGGAAAAGCTTACATCTCTAAATCTCAGTAATAATAATTTGTCTGGAACATTACCATCTGAATTAGGGGACCTTGCTGAACTTGATTTTTTGAGTCTAAGTAATAACTCTTTATCAGGGACAATTCCAAGTTCGTTTTCCAGTTTGACCAAGATGGAGGTTCTCTATTTAAGTTATAATAATTTTGAGGGTGAATTTCCCCAAGCCATATTAAGTATGCTGTCGTTAGAGTGGCTTCATATTTCCGAAAATAATTTTACAGGAGAACTGCCAGAGAATTTATCAAATTTAACCTCATTAGTCAGCCTTCTTTTAGATAATAATAGTTTTACAGGAAATGTTCCTAGTACATGGAGCTCACTTAAAGAAATATTTCAATTTAAACTAGGATCTAATAATTTTTCAGGTGATTTTCCCGAAGTTATTAGGAACTTTAAAAAGTTAGAAAGACTAGAATTAGGTAGCAGCAGTTTTGATGGAGAGCTTCCAGACTGGATTAGTGAGTTTACTCTTTTGGTAGATTTAGATTTAAGCTACAATAGCTTTTCTGGAAATATTCCTAGTTCTTGGAGTAGTTTGGTCAACCTCAATAATCTAAACCTTGGCTCAAACGATCTATCGGGTAATTTTTCACCAGTTATTAGAAACTTTAACAAGTTGGAACAGTTAATTCTCCGAGGCAATGATTTTGAAGGAGAACTCCCAGATTGGATTGGTGAATTGATAGTTTTGGAGAATCTCGATCTCGGTTCTAATGAATTTTCAGGAAGTATTCCAATGGAATTAGGGGATTTGAGTAACCTGAAATTACTTTCACTAGATAATAATCAGTTTGCAGGAGGTGTTCCTAGTACATTGACTCAATGTACTTTACTAGAATCACTGGATATTTCAAGTAATAGATTTACATCATTGCCTGATTTTACAGTATTGACAAACTTGGGAAGTGAATACTATGAAGGTCTGGATGTTCAAGATAATGCTATAGAGATTGCTTCAATTGTCAAAAATCTTGATTTAGTTTCAGCTGGGACAAATTTCAGGTTTGAAGACCAACATATAGATGAAGAGCTTTTCGTTTCATTTGAATTAGGAAAATCTTATACTCTTTCTGTAACGGAACAAATTTCAGGTACTAATTATCAGTGGTTTCACGATGGACAAGAGATAGATGGTGCTACCTCGCATGAGTATGAAATTGATGTAGCAGATGCTACAGATATAGGTTTCTATTCTTGTGAAATGACTCATACAGATGTATCAAGTACTTTTTATCGTAGTGATATTTACTTTAACAAAGGCAGTAATGCCAGTGACATTGATGCTTTGATAGCTTTATACAATGCTACAGACGGGGATAACTGGAATGTTTCGTGGGACTTATCAGGGGATCCTCAGAATTGGCATGGTACTACTTGGGAAGGTGATAGGATTGTTGAGCTAGATCTTGGCGATAACAACCTAAACGGTACTATTCCTGCCGAAATAGGAGATGTGACAATGCTTGAAAGTTTGGATCTTTCTGTTAATGAGTTTCTTTCAGGTCAAATCCCATCTTCTATTGGTACTCTGAGAAAGCTATGGTATTTTTCACTTTATGAAGCAAATTTAACTGGCGAAATTCCAGCATCCATTGGTAGGCTCTATAATCTCTTTGCGGTTTTTTTAGATAATAATAAGCTTATTGGAGCTTTACCAAGTGAATTAGTCAATTGTAAAGATCTCTATGCTCTAGATATATCTTCAAATCAAATTTCAGGAATTCCAGATTTATCTTCATTAGACAATTTTGGTAAAGGTATGTTCAATGGATTTAGAGTAAACAATAATAAAATTGGTTTTGCAGATATAATGGTTAATCTTTCTTTGAAGGATGATGATTCTGATTTTGTATATGATAAACAAACAATAGACAATTCAGAAGATATTGTCTTGACGGAAAATGAAAGCTATACTTTAGAAGTTACTAAACAACCAGATGGTACCAATTATCAATGGTTTAAGGAGGAGTTGCGTATTGATGGTGCCGCAACTCATACACTAGAATTAGAGGAGTTGACCTTAGATGATACTGGAGTTTACACCTGTATCATGTCACACCCCTCAGTTTCTGACCTTATTGTCACAAGAGAGAATATTACTTTATCGGTAGAAGAGGAAGAAGAGGAAGAGGAAGAAGAGGAAGAGGAAGAGGAAGAGGAAGAGGAAGAGGAAGAAGAGGAAGAAGACACTGTAAATGACGTTGAAGAATTTAATTCAGGATTAAAACTATATCCAATTCCTACTAGTAATATGGTCTATGTAGAATCAAATGAAGAATCTATCAGTAAGATTGAATTAGTTAATATGGACGGACTGTTAATCAAAGAATCTTACAATACTGAGTCTGTCGATCTTTCAACAGTTTCAACTGGAGTATACTTCTTGAGACTTTACGGTCAAGGAGAAGTGATTACTAAGAGAGTGATAAAGAAATAATTTCAGGATCTATTGTTATAGATCGTGTTATGCCAAAAATGTTAAAAGCCTTATGCTAGTCGCATGAGGCTTTTTTTATCCTCTTGTAAATACCCAATCTGTATCCGTAGACATACTTGGATTGAAAACGTATCCGCTCGTATCGAATGCTTTGATTTGTTCTACATCTTCGATTTTGTTTTTGATGATATAGTTAGCCATCGTACCACGGGCGTTTTTTGCATAGGTCATTTTGATCTTGTACTCTCCGTTGCTGAACTCTTTAAAGATAGGAGTGATGACTTGAGCTTTGAGTTTTGGTTGTTGAACTGATTTAAAGTATTCAGTCGATGCTAAATTCACTACTGTTTCAGCGCTATCTAAATCTATATTTAGACGTTCAGTGATTTTGTCTCCCCAGAATTGATAAAGATTATTGGCACTGTAATATTTCAGCTTAGTTCCCATCTCTAATCTATATGGCTGAATTAAATCCATTGGTCTTAAAACCCCATACAGTCCGGATAGAATTCTTAAGTGTCCTTGTGCAAAATCAAGGTCGCCATCGTTCATTTCACTAGCATTCAAACCACGAAAGACTTCGCCATTGAAGGCCAACATTGCTTGCTTCGTATCTTCTCTTAAAGGGGTTGGTGTCCATTTTTTGTAGCGATCCATATTGAGAGCTACAAGTTCCGGACTGATCTTCATGAGTTCACCTAGTTTCTTACCCGAAAAAGTATTGAGCTTTTTGATCAGCTTGGTTGATTCTTCTACGAAATCAGGCTGAGAGGTCATTTCAGTGTTTACTGGCGATTCGAAATCTACGGACTTGGCAGGTGAAATAAGTACGATCATATCCTTCTGTATTTGGATGCGAATTTAGTGAACGTGACGAAAATACTTAGTCCGGATAGATCAGAATGAATGATTGTATGATAGAAGATATATATAGGCGCCTACTTTACTAACACAAAAGCTCCCCAGTGATATGGGTTTGGAAATTTTTCTTTGAGCTGTAGCTGAGCTTTTTTGAATGCAAGATCTACTGATTCTTCAGAGAAAAGGTTTTCATAGAAATAGGTCATAAGTAGACTAGTAGCTTCGTCATCAACTTTCCAAAGACTCATGACTAGTTGATCTACTCCTGCATTGATAAAAGCACGTTGAAGCCCGAAAACACCTTGTCCATCTTTTACGGTACCTTGTCCCGTTTCGCAAGCAGATAGAACTAACAAATCGGTATCATAAAGAAGTAGATCTTCAATTTCCTTGGCACTAAGAAATCCATCAATATTAGGGTCTGGAAGATGGCTATTAACACCAGAAAGTAGTAAGCCTGCGTTTAGAGCATTATTTAGATCATTGTCTGTATTCTCAAATACTCCGTGGGTGGCAAAATGAAGTATCGATCCATTCAATTGATTTTTGATGATCGGCTCAATCGCTTGGTCTCCTGCAAAAGAATTGATACGAATATTGTTTTTGGTTAAAGTAGTGTTGATGTTTTCAATTTCTTTTTGAGTACCTGGAAGTCTCGGGACTTTCTCACTGGTGGAGCGAGAAGCTCTCGATGTATACAGCTGGTCAGTATCTATATGAATTTCATAGGGTAGCTGATCGATAGTGGAGGTGATCTCCTGATGTCCAATATCAAAGTTGGGATTGCCTATGATAGTAGCAGTAGTGAATGAGTTCTCATTCTTATCAAATACTTTTCCTTCGAATTTATTAATCAAACGTATGTTGTTTTGTTCAATCAAGTACTTCTTGGTGTCTGGAACATAGAGGGAGTTGGGGTTGATGAAATGATATATTCCATCAGCTACTATCCAAGTATTCTCACTATCATTTAAAACATCAGCCACTTTTCCAAAATACTGTTTGAATGACTTGTCATCTTGGATTTGGAATTTAATATGTGACCGGTAGGAAGAGTAGTATTTGTTTTCTAATAAGTCTCCATTTTCTAAGAAGCGTATTTCAGTGTTTCTGTTCTTGCCTAAAACTATGAAGGCATAAAGTGATTTATTTTCAGTGAAGCTAGACTTTTCAAAATCATAAAAGTCAAATCTTACAATATTGATAACCGCATCTTTTTCAGGAATTTTCTCTTGGTAATCGGTGTAGTCAAGGTAGTCCTGCTGCATTTGAATACTGTAGCGTTCACTAAGGAAATTCAATATCCTAGTTTCACTTTTTACAAATTCTTTTCGATCATCTTCACTTAAGTTGTCATTTCTAAGTCGTTCTTTCACCATTTGAAGCGTGTCCAAATACGATATGGCTTCATGATCTTGACGTTGATGTATTAATCTGAAAAGTTTATTGTTGTTATTGATGATAGCGTTTTTGAAGAAGTTGGAGGCAGCTGCGCCGTAAACGATTTTGTTTTTACTAAGCTTCTCATCTTTATTGAGATACAGGTAACTAAAGTACTTTGCTAGCCACTCATTGTTTTTAGCGTAATGCATGCTTTTCCCTATTTCGCTCATATAGGGGAAGTTGAGGTACATCTCATAGCTGACAGTATTTAGTTTATGCCTCATCACTTGAAAAGCCTCGTGGTTACGATTTTGTTGTACCCAGTAGTCAGATAGTTCGTCAGCGATTAGTTCAGAGTAATAAAATTTGAATAAGCCTGTTTGATTTTTAGACTTTTCAAGCAATTTGAGTGTTTTCGATGCCCTAGTGATATCGTGATTTTGGACATATACTTTGAATTTTAGTTCGTCCAGAATATGTTCCATCTCAGGGGCGGTAGAGAAATCAAATGACTCTGTAGCAAGGTTTATTTCTTTGAGTGCCGCTTTATAGTTTTTGTTTTGAATTTTTAGCTTAATACTTAATTCGAGAAGATGGATAGCATCTTCCAGATTGAATAAACTAGCCTTTTGAATTTCTTTAGCCTTGTTGATATAGGAGTCAGCATAATCATATTCTTCAGCTTCGAGGGCTAAATAAGCCACATTGCTAGCTCCAGTCAATCGGTGTTGTTTGGTAGACTCCATTTTTTCTACTCTCTGAAATGACTCAATAGCATTCTTCATTGCATTAAGTTCATCTCCCATAGCTTGATAATTGTTGGCTATATAAGCGTATAGAGTCGCCTGCTCAGCAGTTTGGAAATCAGATTTATATGGCAAATTGAGAATAGCTTTGGCAAGCTGATTTGACCTTTCATATTCTCTTGTCATATAATAATTAACCACTTGCCAATTGTATGCTGATACTAACATTGCAGTATCCATTGGTGTTTCTTTTCTAAACTCTTCGATGGCCGTTTCTATTAAACCTATTGATTTAGCATACTGACCATTATTAGACTTTTGAATACCAGTATTAAGTAAATCTACGCTTGGCCTAATTTCTACTTTCTTGACAAAATTGTATTCTTTGAGCGCAGGATAATATTGCTTCATATTTTCAACATAGCTCAGATAGGAGGGAACGATCTGAAGCGATTTTTTGAACAAGGAAACGGCCCCTTTGATATTGCCTTGGTAGATTTCGATAGAGCCTAATACATAGTAGGCCATGGCGAAATCTGGACGTTGATCGATACAGATTGAAAGGTGTTTTTTAGCTTCTTCCCAGTTTTGCTGTTGTGAGAATGTACAACCATAGAAATATCTTTGGTAGAAGTCATCCTTGATATCTATACACTTCTTTAGATAAGTTTGACTATTGATATAATCCTTGCTGTTGTAATAAAGCATCCCTAGGTTCATTAGGATATCAGTGCTCTTTGGGTCAAGTTCTAATCCTTTGAGGAGATTAGGGTGCTGAAACATATTGCTGTTTCCAGACGAAATGTCAACACTCCAGTACCAGTAATGGTATTCGGATTCTTGAGGGTTTTTATCTATGAGATCAGTTAGTATAGCTTTAGCTGATGAGAATTGCTGCTGACAGAAGTAACCAATAGCTTGAGCTAAAAGTGATTTGTTATCGGTTGGGAACAAGTTTTTCTTTACGCCATATTCAAAAGCTTTTTGGTACATCAAAGCAGCTGTCTCAATACCATTTATTTGAAGAAATGAGGCCGAATCTGCATAGCTTTTGACAAGGAGTTCCAGTTCATGAGGCTTTAACTCGTTTTTTATATTTAAAGAAGAAATGATATTACCCCACTTAGAGTTTGCGTATAAATCGTCTAAGTCTTTGGTGGTGTTTTGAGCTAAAAGAGAATTTGATAAAAGGGTGAGAGCGACAATGAAGACGCTTAATAAGCATTTGGTCATTTAGACTTTAATTATAGTTGAGCAAAGCAAGATAAACTTAACTTCTTAAAAATTAGCTAAGTGAGCATTAAGTCTTTTCAGGTGTTTGTTTCATTATTCTGTCAGAGCCTGCACCACAGCTGATGATCGATCTCATAGTATCATCAATATTGGCATTGAGCCTAGTGAGGTTTTCTTCTTTTACATGATAGATTGCGCCTGAAGTCGGGTTGGGCCCCGTTGGAACGAATACAGTACAACTGCCATCTTCGTGTTCGTCTGTAATGAAAGCTGTAACCATCGTGTCATTACCAAAAACTTTCACCAAAGCAACTGAAGAGAATGGAGATTTATTCTTTCCAAAAAACTGAGAAACAGTTTCTTTAATGACTTTGTAAAAGGGAATTTTTTCGATCATACTGCCTTCAATCTTTCTGTAGACCACTTGTCCCAATTGTGTCTGTACAAAGGACCCGACACCAAAACATAATAAAATAAAGAATAGCCCTACTAAAAAGGTAGAGGTAGAGTCAGATAGACCAGTCAAGTCACTTAAATATTTAGCATAAGGAGCTAAGAATTTTTTGCGAAACTAAACGCCCATGACACGAAGGTAATTAGGATAAGAAGTGGCAGGATTACAATAAAACCTCCTAGTAAGGTTGATTTAATGAATTCGATTATTTTTTTCATAAGAGATTATTAGATAGATGTCTGATAAGTAAAACTAGCTTTTCTAAACTTCTCTACAAATGAAGGTTTCGTTAATAATCATTGATATCTATGCTAACTGTATCCATAGTTGATCACATGCAGTGCCTGTTTGATAAGATGTAACGTCTGGTTGATCACATGTAATGTATGGTTAATGAGATGTAACGCATGGTTGATCGCATGTAATGTTTGGTTAATGAAATGTAACGCCTGGTTGATCGCATGTAATGCCTGTTTGATGAAATGTAATGCTTGGTTGATGAAATGTAACATCTGGTTGATCAGATGTAATGTTTAGAAGGTCAATTGTAAGGCTTGGTTAATGGAATGTCAGACGACATCTAATCAAACAGTCTTAAGAAATACTACAATATTAATCAGGTTTATTTATCCGATTTCTGTTTGTTGGTATGCACTTTGTTAAGCTAGGTGTAAAATCTATTAACTGATATAAATATGAAAAGCAGAATTCTCCCCATTTGCCTAGCCTCTCTTGTATTGATGAGTTGTACTAAGTCTCAATATTTAGTGTTTTCTAGTGATTTGCCTTACGATAGGTATGAAGGGTTTAAGTCTATAGAGGATGAAGTAGAAGTGAACTATAGTTTTCTGGCTGGTTCGGGATTTATGGTAACTATTTACAATAATAGCGACAGTCTGATTTATGTAGATTGGGACAAATCATCAATGGTTATAAATGGTCGTGCAAAGGCCTTTCGAAAAGGTAGTTTTAATCTGGAGGCAACTTCTTATCAGTTTGCGTCAGCAAAAAGTACCCATGAAATGCAAATTTTAGGTTCAGGAGAGTTTATTCCTTCAGCTACAAGAGAATATATTCCTCCACATTCTACGGTCACCGAGATATATGACGCAGTACACACTTCATATCAACATTTTGCCATGCCAAAAGTCCATGAGTGTGATTCTATTTTTGGAAAGTATGGGTATTACTCATTTGATCCTAACAACTCCGCCTACCACTATCGAAGTTATATTCATATCAATACATTGAATGGGGAACACCCTAAAGTTCTAGATCATAGTTTTTGGCTCTCGGACATTATTAATACCAATAACAATTTGCCTGCAAGGGGTAATGTAATTCGGGAGTCAGAACTTACAGGAGTAGGAAGTTTTTTTACTGTTACCGGAACTTTGTTTGGGATTATATTGGCGGTTCTAGCAGAGGCAGAGACTGTTGATGAATGATGATGAAACTCAACAAACTTTACCATCTCCACTAGGTCTTACAATACAAGCATCGGCTGAGAGAACGTGTTCATTTTCTAATATACTCTTTAATGAATCAAGGTATCTAAACACAGCTTGCTCTCCAATGATCGGCTTTCCATCAAGGACTAAATGCGATTCTTGATCTTGGATGTCTACTATTTTATGAGCCGCAGAAATGTTCTGAAGAAAGTCTTTGATGTCATCACCAAGCTTGTCAGTGTTTTTATGAAAATAAAGCATGCTATTTTTAAACTGTCTAGACTAGAAAAACGAATAATAGAATCTTATGTTCAAAACACTCTCTCAGCCTGATTTATTTTTGTTTATACCCTTAATCGATTAAATCGAATTAGATCATAAGTAGGTCTGTTTAGAATGAGAAAATTTATTTTGATTGAGAACTTAAGGTTTATTTGGGAGTACAGCTAGTTACTACTTGGATTGAAGTACTTTGTCCAGAGGACATTGTCGCAGTTATATTTACAGTAGCCGTTGCTGTTGGGTCTTTAAAGGACATTGTTCCACCAGCATCAATAGAAATTAAGTCAGAATCTGATTTCCAAACTACGTTTTGCTTCGTGTTTTCAGGATAGAATCTAGCTTCTAAAGTGATTGGAGTAGAAGGACAATCTAGTTTGTAAGGTGAAAGTATTTGTTGAGCTTTTACATCTGTGATGACTAATTTTGAGATGTCAAAATCTACCACGGTAGTTACTTCTTTTCTTGCACTAATGGCAGTCACTTGCATGAACTCGCACACTTGATTAAGTGAAGTATTAGCAGTAAGTAAGCCTTTCTGATCGATCGTCGCATAGTCTAGTGCTAATGCTAGTGGTGAAATGATTTCTTCATTCAAAACTTCACACTTGCTTCTTATCGGAATTGCTGTCACATTCCAAGATATTGTTTTATCACTTGCATTTTCAGGGAGGATCTTGACTTCCAATTGTTTTGTCTCTCCAGCTAACATTGAGAAGTTATTAGGTACAATAGAGATGCTAGACACTGGAATATATTCTATACTTACCAAGGCTGAAGCTGAAATTTTGTTGTCACCTTCTACAATTGTAGCAGTCACTTCTAAGCATTCCTTACATTCATTTATACCTTTTATAGTTCCATTCTGGTCAATGGTAGCGTAATAGTCAACAGTTACTTTCTCTTCATTGACCAATGAAAGCGCCCATGTAATATTGCTAGTATTCGTATTGTCGGAGGGAGACTTAGTAACTGTAAGTGTAGAAACCTCTCCCATACCAATTTTGAGAGATACTTCAGTAAAGCTCAATGATTCAATAGGGATATAATTTGAAATGACACTTACTAATGTAGAGGTAGAAATAGTTTTATCACCTTCTGTAGTCGTTGCAGTTAACTCCAAGCATTCATTGCACTCATTAATTCCAGTAATTATTCCTTTTTCGTCAATGGTAGCATAATAATCTGCTTCTACTTCATCCTCAGTTACTAACGATAATGACCACTTTATATCATTGGTATTCGTATTGTCAGAAGGTGATTTAGTTACAGTAAGTTGAAAAGAACTACCCATATCTACTTCAATTGAAGCTTCAGAGAAGCTTATTGATTCTAGGGGGATATATTTATCGACAATTGTTACTAATACGGAGTCTTTGAGATTAGTATTGATTTCTGTAGCGGTGATGGTAGACTGACCCGTGTCGACCGTTTCCAATATGTTATCTTCGATTTTGACTACCTCATTGTCGCTAGAAGTAAAGGTAAATTTAGCTTGGGCGGAGTCTACCCCAGTTATTTCCAAAAGTGAGTCTAAATCAATAGTGGTTCCAAGGACAATGTTTAATGTAGGTTGTTTAAATGAAATTTTTTCAATTGTTAATTCATTTGGTTCCTCAGTTTCTGCTCCGGTACATTGTACTAAAATCGCGGCTATAAATGATATAGATAGTACAATCAGAAAGGGTTTAATAGATTTCATAGTGGATATTTTAATTTCGGTAACGCAAGATACTTACTTATTGAGTCTCAATTTCATTTTTGTATAAACAGAATCATTTTTAATCGCTGGACGATAGCCCTTTGGGTGTAATTCCAAGACCCTTTGGTCTAGCATTTAAATAAAATTCCTAAGATTCTCCATGTACTTGATTATAGAACCTCATTAGCACAGGTTGTAGTCTATTGGATCAGTTGCTTTATTCTTGTGTTCGAGAGCTTGATTTATAGCATCCGGATTAATAACCTTCCATTAGTTAATAAAAAACTACTATTAGTAACTTGTTGCATAGCGATTTCGCTATCGCTTTTAAAGGTGTTAAAACACAGGTTTTAAGATGTCTTTATTTCATTTTGTTAAAGTAAGTGCTTGATTTAAAGAGTAGTGTACAGAGTCAAGTTAAGGTGCCTTTGAGGCTTTCAATAAATCTTGGTTATTTTGTAGAATAGCACTCTCATAAGTAATTACTAAATCATTCAAACTCAACCGATATCAGAACAGCGAAATTCAACTTAAGCGAAGCAGTAGTCTTAAAAAAAGGCTACAAGATTTGTTATATGTACGCCAAAGTGCATTACGTATACTTTTTAAAACAAGGAGAGCTAGCCTATCTACTTAGAGATGAAATATCCAATGAAGAAACTTTACTCTATACTGTCTCCAGAGAGGATACTGCAGTAGGTTGGAATTGTCTCATTCCACCGAAACGATACGCTTGTGATGTAGTGGTTAATTCTGAAGAGGCGGTTCTGTTAAAGATGCCAGTGGAGGACTTCTTGGAAGAAATGGATGATAAGATTCTGAGAACTATCGGAGATAATCTATATCATCAGTTAGATCTTTCTCTCCGCAAACAAACTGCCTTGTTGAGTCCAAAAGTACAGCATAATGCTGTAGAGATGGATAGTTATTTTATATCTGAAGAAAGTACACTTGAAGAAAGAGTCAAGCTTTTAAGTAGCTCACCGTTTTTCGGAGAGTTTCAAGAGGAAGATATTGTATCACTAGCTGAGTTGATGCACATGCGGCGATATGAAGCGGGAGACTTGATTCATGACCAAGACGATTATGCTCATGGTATTAATATACTAATAGAGGGTGATGTTTCTCTTAGAAGGGTAGAAGATGATGTCTTTCTGGATTTAAGGTCGATTTCTACTCCTGGTTATATTTTCGGCTGGTCAAGTGCTTTAGGAGTAAAGGATGTTTGCCGCGCAAGAGCTGAACGTAAGACATTGATTTATCACATTCGTGAAAAGGATTTACATAGATTGGTTTCAGGGACAGAGTTCGGGATTGCATTTTATAAAATGCTTATCTGGCTATTGGGAAATCAGCTAGAACTGTCACATAGCCGTTATATTTATTTACTGGACGAATACGACATCGTATCAGTTAAGCACATCATAGATATCAATAGACCAAAACTCCCGCTATCGTCTATACTTCATCAAATTCCTCATTTACTCAAAGAAACCGCTACTAAGCCTAGTGCTTTCAAGGCATTGCATAAGCTCAGTCATGACGGCACGATTCATGAAAGACACATTGCTTCGATTTGTCTGGACTTGTTGAAAAGTGAAGAATACGAGACTCAATTCTTAGAGAAAATAGGGGAGGTGTACACTGCTGTAGCTGAAAGTACTCCTGATAAAGCGAAGGAGAATAGGGTTATTTGTGCGGAAAAAACTAAAGAAGTATTTAAGAAAACAAATATTCAATTAGATGGATTTGAAAACCTACCTGATGAAGGAGGTAACATTTTTATTTACAATCATCTTTTGAATGATAGCTATTATACATTACCCAATCTTTTTCAGCTGACTTTGGATTCACATTTCCTGAGTTCGGTTCTGTATGAGAAATATGGAGATCCAGGTATGCGGACTGTCAGGTTTGGTAAGAGTATTGAATATGGACATCAGGATTATTATGAAAATCTTGGGTTTATTACAGTATTTACAAAAGATTCAGACATGCATGATGGGCATGTTAGGTCTAAGGCTAAGGAAGCTTTTTATGAAAAAGCTGTCAACTGGATAAAGGATGGAGGTAATATGGTGATTAGTCCTGAGGGTACTTCTTACTCTACAGAGCAGTCTCCTGGGCCATTCAAAATGGGACCTTTTAACGTAGCGGATAGATCTGGAATAGATCCAAATATTGTTCCTGTCGTCTTTTGCAATTTCGATAAGCGCATCTCAGACGTAAAGCTCTATAGTAAAATTCTTAAACCTTTCAAGCTATCTGAGAGAGTCAAAGCAGGTCAATCTCTCAAGGAGTTTGTGTTAGAGTATCAGAAAGAGTTTGCTGAAGAAGTAGAGAAAGCGAAGAAATATTCTAACCAACTGATGCTAGATGAGTATGTGAAGAATATCAAACTGCCTGAGTCTCCTGACATTTGGACAGATGAAATAGAGCAGTTAAAAAAGAAAATACTATCTATCTCTCAACCTGAGGATTTGACTGTTTTCTTTGGTAGTTCGTCTATCCGTCTTTGGGCTAATATGGAAAGAGATCTTGCTCCGAATCGAGTTTTGAATTTGGGGTTTGGAGGATCTACTTATTTGTGGTGCAGCTATTACTTTAAGGAAGTATTTGAGCATGTCAAACCTAAGCAGATCATTCTTTATGGTGGAGATAATGACCTTAGCCATGTGCCCAATCCTAGAGAAGTAATTGCAAATCTTCAGCTTTTGATAGATCAAATAGACCAAAGATTTGGTGATATTACGGTAGCCATTATGACAGTAAAGCCAAGTCCAGATAGGATTTACTTAATGGAGGAGATAAGAGAATTCAATAGACGACTTTCCGAAATAGTTGCAAAACGTCCTAACACTAATTTGATAGATATTCATCCAGCTATGTTGGATCCTGAAGGTAATACTCGTCCAGAATTATTCATTGAAGATATGTTACATATGAATCAAAGCGGTTATGATATTTGGGCGAATATCTTAAAGGAATACTTGGCCAGTTTTTAAGAACAAGAGCACTAAATAAAGGAATCAGCTAAATAACTTTAGTGACTTAATTCACAAATTTGTATTTTGGATTTATGAGTTCTAAATCTAAAGGTCATCCGACCAAAGAAGAGTTGATTGCATATATTAAAATGGATCTTTTCGTGGATGATATGATCCGCATTGAAAGGCATCTTGAAGAATGCGATGCATGTAGGAAAAAAGTTGAAAACCTAAGGTCAACCCCTAATAGAAAACCTTCTTTAAAATTAATACTAAGCCTATTAGTTATAACTGGGATTGGGAGTTATTTTTTAGTCAATTTCTTATTTAATGATAAGAAAGTTGAGGTTGAAGATATACAACCAAACAATGATTTAGTCAATAATGATTCGTTGAGTCGAGATATTGTAATAGTGTCAGAGTTTGTTGAGGATTCTGTTGTAAAGGACGAAGAAATAATAGTTGATGAAAGCCAGGAAGTGACGGTAGATGAGCAAAAAACTATTCCTGATCCTGTGACTAAAGAAGTAATCAGTGAACAATCAGAATCAAAGCAGAACTCATTTAAAACAGCGCCCTTAGTTTCAAAGCAGGAATCTAAAAAGATAGAACCTAAAGAAGAAAAGCCTCAAAAATCGAAACTAATAAAGGAGGAGCCTAATAAGATCCAGCCTCAAGAGGAAGTTTCAAAAGTAGAAGAAGAGGTTCAGAGAACTCAACCAAATTCTGTCATAAAGAAGAAAGAGGAAGCTAAAAAGGTCGTAGAGTATAAGTTAGTAGCATCTTCTCAAAGTTCTGAAAGTCCAAGTCCCGTATCAGGGTTCAGCAAGTATGCAGATGAAATTTTAACCAGACTAAAGAATAAGAAAGTGCTATTAGAGGATGGAAATGCTCAGTTTGCTGAAGTGAGTTTAGAAGTGTCTGATGATGGTAACCCAAATCACGTTGGCTTAAGAAATAGTTCGGATGCAGTTTTTGGGAATGCTGTATTAGAAGCTGTCAAAAATGGATCTAAATGGAAGACTTATATTAGCCCAGAGTATGTAGAGTATAATCAGGCGGTCATTCGTTTTGATCTTACATTAAAGCAATAGCTTAAGGTTTATTTTGGGAGCTTAAAATCTATATTAATCGTTTTTCTAAAGTACACTGGTTTTTCACCATGTTTAGCACCATGCCATCTGGGTGAATTTCTGATTAACCTTTCTGCTTCTCTATTACACTCTCTGGTGAGACCTTTATGTACACAGGCTCCTCCAATTGTCCCATCTTTATTGATAACAAACTGAACCTCTACAGATCCTTCGACTTGTCTTTCTATTGCCTCTTTAGGATATTCTAGGTTTTTTTTAAGATAGCGTTCAAATCTTTTAATTCCTCCATTCGGTTCAGGAGGATGTGAGCATCGTGTATAGAGCTTTTCGTTAACATTCACTACTAGGCGCCATTTTTCTGACATTATTTGTTTGCCAAATACTTTCTCACCAAAATCTAGATCTCTTTTCAGGTTAGCTTTTTTTGCACAAAACAATCCAATTCGATAGGATACATAATTTATCCTTACTCCTTGTTGTTCTAATAAAGAGTCAAAATAATAGACTGATTCTTCGTATTTACCTGAAAAATAAGATTGTCTTTGGAGTTTGCCCCAGACTTTGATTAGACTGTCTTCTACCGATCGATGTTTAGGTAATCGTTTCTGAGCAAAAGAGCTTTGTGCAGATATCAAGAAAATGAATAGTAAGAAGAGCCCTACAGAGGCTTTTCTCCATATTATATTCAGTCTTCTATTTGTCAATGTAATTCTGATTAATGAAATAAAGGCTGTAGTACTTCAAATGAACGTGGTTTTTCTGATTTACTTGTGTCAGAAGTTAACATTTGAAAATACTACAGCCTCTCGTTAGGTTTCTTCAATTAGTGTTTATAGACCTTCGTTGTCGACCATTTTACCACTAAGTGTACCGGTCAAACTTACGAATTCAACTCTTCTGTTTTGTCTCTTACCTTCTTGAGTCAAGTTAGAAGCAATTGGTTTGCTTTCTCCCCATCCTTTGGTATATAGTCTAGAGTCCGCTATACCAAATTTGATAAGAGCTTCCTTAATCGCTTTAGATCTGTTTTCAGAAAGTCTCTGGTTTGCTTCGATAGTACCATCAGCATCCGTGTGACCTTCGATTCGGAATGTCAAGTCCGGGTGCTCTTTCATTAAAGTAGCAATCTTATTCACGATACGGAAAGATTCAGGCTTGATTGTAGACTTTCCTACATCAAACTCAATATTTCTTGTGATGAATTTACCAGTAGTAACAACTTGCTCGTAAAGGTTAAGTTCATCACTATCCAAAGTACGGATCTCACAACCAACAGCATCAGTTACGACTACAGTATATCTACCCAAAATAAGGTTTTGGATATCCTGTGTAGTAGCACCGTTACTCCATTGATACTTGTAAGGTTCTGTACCTCCATTGACAGAGATAAAGATCGCACCACTTTGATCTCCACAACACTTAACGTTGCGAACAGAGTCAATAGTCAGTTCAAGTTCATCAGGTTGCTCTATTGAAGCATTGATAGTATTCAAACAGCCATTGGCATCAGTAATCATGACTGAATAATCATCAGCTACTGCTTCACTGATATTTTGACTAGTAGCACCATTACTCCATGCAAACTCATATGGTTCAACACCTCCAGCAGCAGTGATATCAATAGATCCAGTGCTTTCTCCAAAACAGTTAACGTCTTTGATATCGGCAATTTCTGTTTCGAATGATGGTGGCTGTACGATCTCGGCTTCTAATGTACTCACACAACCGTTACCTTGAGTAATTGATAGTTCATACTTACCAGCAGATAATCCAATGATATCTTCGGTAGTTTCACCATTACTCCAAGCAAACTGGTAAGGTTCAACTCCTTCTAATGCTGTAACGTAAACTGCTCCTGTTTTCTCACCAAAACACTGGATGTCTGTGATAGCATCTATAGTAGATATCAATTTAACAGGTTGTTCTATTTCAGCTGACAATTTGGTTGTACATCCATTTTGATCAGTAACAATAGCTGTATAATTACCTGCCATTACATTGTTTAGTGAAGGCTGAGTACTTCCATTATTCCAGTTATATGAATATGGTGCTACACCTCCAGTTACTTTAGAAGTCAATACGCCAGTTTCGTCACCATAGCAATTGACATTAGTAATATCCTCAACTTTGGCAATCAAAACCTCAGGCTCAGTTACCTCAGTATTGATTTCTTGTTTACAGTCATTGGCATCTTTTACTTGGACAGTATAGGCATTTGAAATAACGTTGATCAAATCCTCTGTGCGTTCTCCATTACTCCAGAAATATTGGTAAGGAGTGACTCCACCACTTACAGTGATGTCTACTAAACCTTTTTTGTCACCATTACAAAGGTTGTGTTGTACCGTATCTAGAGCCAATTGTAGAGGTGTAGGTTCAGTGATGTCAACAATCACTTCTTTGGTACACATTTTATCATCTCTAACTGTAAGCTTATACTGACCAGCTACCAAATTCGAAAGGTCTTTAGTATCATGACCACTGCTCCATTCGTACTGATATGGTGAAGTACCACCTTCAACATCGATAGATACCGCTCCATCACTATCACTGCTACACTTGATATTCGTTTGATCCACAATAGAGGCTAAGAGCTCTTCAGGTTCTTCGATTGTAGTTGCTAACTTCTGTTCACAACCAAGAGTATCTCTGATGATCACATCATAATCTCCAGCTTTAAGGAACTTAATGTTTCTGGTACTGTCTCCAGTATTCCAACTATAAGTATAAATTCCAGCTCCACCTGTAACTTTAGTTTCAATCGATCCCATTGTTTGCTGGAAACAGTTGTTATTAACAATGTTCCCGAACTCTGCCACCATTTTAGGAGGTTCAGTTACTGAAGCAGTCAAGTTTTCAATACATCCATTAGCGTCAGTAATTACCAATTGATAATCATCGGCAATCACGTTATTCAAATTCTGAGATTTCTCTCCATTGCTCCAACTATACTTGTAAGGCTTTTCGCCTCCTAGTACTTCGATTCTGATATTACCTTCATTGTCTCCGTTACATTTTACATTGTCGATTGAAGCAATTTTAGCTTGAAGATCTTCTGGCTCCTCAACTTTGATAGGAAGAGTCTTCTGACATCCGTTTTTATCAGTAACAGTTACTTCGTAGTCACCAGCAGGGATATTCGTCAAATCTTGAGTGTTTTGACCAGTGTTCCAAGAGTAAGTGTAAGGTGATACACCACCGATTACAGTAAGTGCGATAGAACCAGTGGTAGCTCCATTACAAAGTACGTGATCTATATTGTCAATTTGAATGTTCATTCCTATTGGCTCAGTGACGGTAGCAGGTACCACTTCAACATGTCCATTCGCATCCACTACAGTCAAAGCATATTCTCCAGCAGGGATGTTATTTACGTTTTGAGTACTATCACCATTCGTCCAAGAGAAGGTATATGGCTTAACTCCACCTGTTACCACTGACTCTATTGCTCCTGTACTTTCTCCTTGACACATGATATTTGTGATGCGAGAGATTTTAGCTTCCAATGCAGGCGGCTGAGTAATAACAGTATGCAGCATCACCTCACAGCCTTTAGAGTCTTCCACGTTTACAGAGTAGTTACCTGCAGGTAGTGTACTTATATCTTCAGTTGCAGACCCGTTACTCCAACTGTATCTGTATGGCGCTACACCCCCTTTGACTGCTAAATCAATAGCTCCGGTTCTGTTACCAAATGTTCTGATATTTGTAACTTTTTTGAACTCAGCAATCAGTTTTTCAGGTTGAGTCAAAGTAACATTGATAGTAGAATCAGTACATCCATTTTTATCTTTGATAATGACAGCATAGTTACCAGCCATTACATCACTAATGTCCTGAGTTTGTGCTCTATTAGACCACATGTATCTGTAAGGGGTTGTTCCTCCTGTTACTGAAATATTGATCGACCCGTCACTTCCTCCAGCACAAGAGATGTCAGATGAAGAAACCAGAGTGCTTTGAAGAGGTTCAGGTTGTGTGATAACTTGAGTCAATCTCTGGATACAACCATTGGCATCAGTAATACTTACTGAATAGGTTCCTGCTGGTAAATTATCCAGATTTTGAGTTGTAGCACCATTACTCCATTTGAAAGTATATGGTTTTACTCCACCCATCACATTCAATGCAATCTTTCCTGTGTAGTCTCCTGAACACTTAATGTCTTCGACATTTAAGATAGATGCTACGAAAGGAGTTGGTTCTTTGATTGCAGTAGAAGCAGTTTTAGTACATCCTTTAGCATCAGTTACAGTCAAAGTATATTTACCTGCTACTAGGTTTTTGATGTCTTGGGTTTGAGAACCGTTACTCCAGCTATATTTATATGGTGCTGTTCCTCCTTCTACTGAAACATTGATAAATCCAGTGTTATTTCCATTACAAAGAACATGCCCTAACGTATCCAAGTTTAATACTAGCAATGGAGGTTGCTTAATCTCAACATCTATATCATTTTGACAGCCATTACCTTCAGCAATTTGAACTTTGTACTTTCCTGCAGGAACATTTACAAGGTCTTGTGTAGTAGCTCCATTGCTCCAAGAGTATTGATATGGTCCTACACCTCCTGTAATAGAAATATCAATAGCACCTTCTTCTGCACCGAAGCAGTTAACATTAGTAATGTTTTTAACAGTGTACTTAACCTCGCTTGGCTGGTTGATAGTACTGCTTACAATTTGAGTACAACCGTTAGCGTCAGTTGCTGTTAATGTATATTCTCCTGCAGGAATTTCTGCAAGGTTCTGTGTAGTAGCTCCATTGCTCCAGGCAAAAGTATATGGAGTTACACCTCCTGTAGTTCTAATAGTGACAGCACCCGTACTTTGTCCATAACATTTAATATGTTTCTCAGACTCAAGAATAGCGATGAACTTGGTTGGCTGATTAATGACTACATCTCTTATACTAGTACATCCGTTGGCATCTGTTACCACTACAGAATACTGTCCTGTTTTCAAATCTGATATATCCTGAGTAGTGGATCCGTTACTCCACTTGTAAGTGTAAGGTGATTTACCACCTTTTACAGAGAGATTAATAGCACCGGTATTCTCACCATAACATAAGATATGAGTCACGTCAACTGAAGTTTCGATCACAGGAGGTTCAGTTACCTCAGCACTGATAGTATCTTTACATCCATTGGTGTCAACTATTTCTAGCTTATAAAGGCCACTTTTTACATCAACAATATCTTGAGAAGTAGCTCCATTGTTCCATTGGTAATTATAAGGTTTCACTCCACCAGAAACCTCAACATTCACCTCTCCAAGTCTATCTTCAGCACAAAGGTTGTTTGTGATTTTAGCTAAAGTAGTTTTTAACTTAGGAGGGGAGGTAAGAAGTTTGTCATAGCCAGTTTTACAGCCGTTTTTATCCATTACACTCAAAGTATATTTACCAGCAGCTAGTTGACTTAGGTTTTGGATTGAATCACCAGTATTCCAAACATAATTATAAGGCTTAACTCCACCTGAGACATTTAGATTGATTTCACCAGTATTATTACCGAAACAATCAATGTTTCCAACTTTGCCTTCTCTGACAAGTAGAAGTTCAGGTTCTTCTATTCTAGTATTGATTATTTTCTCACAACCATTATTGTCTTTAACAATTACTTCATAATCCCCTGCTTTTACTTCAGCTATATTTTGAGTAGTCAATCCATTGTTCCATTCAAAAGTATATGGCGTGCTTCCCCCTTGAACGTCTACATCAATAGCCCCAGTTCGTTGATCAAAACACAAAACATTTGTGACTTTATTGAATCCAACAACTAATTCTTCTGGTTGAGTGATAGAAGCTTCTAAGTTCAACTCACATCGGTTTGCATCGAGGATTTTAACAGAGTAGTCTCCTGCAGGAACGTCTGATATATCTTGAGTAATCATGCCGTTCGACCAATGGTATTTATATGGCGCAAGACCACCAGTTACATCTACATCTATACCACCTTTCACTTCACTGAAACAAAGGATATCAGTAACTGTAGTGATTTCAGCGGCAAATTTGTCAGGTTGAGATAGTATAGTGTCTAATTGAATTTTGAAATCATTCGCATCCGTAATAGTCACACTATACTCTCCAGCAGGAAGAGCTGTTAGATCCTCAGTTTGTTGTCCACTATTCCAATTAAAAGTATAAGGCTGAACTCCGCCTTCTACAGATATTCCTATTTCACCAGTCTGATCACCAAAACACTTGATGTCAGTTGCATAATCAATTCTAGCAGTAAGTTCTGCTGGTTGTTCTATAGTTACATTTACAATCTTGTTACATCCTGTAGCATCTGTAACTCTTACGTTGTAATTACCTGTCTTCAGACCGTCTACATTTTGAGTTGTAGAGTTATTATTCCATTGATATTTGTAAGGTGCGGTACCACCTTCTACTGAAATAGATACGTTACCGTCTGCTCCTCCATGAAAAGATACATTTTTAGACTCTAAAACCTTAACCTCAAGATTTTCTGGTTGAGTAATACTTGTTTTTAAAGTGTCTAAACACCCGTTTTCATCAACTACTTTGACCGAGTATTCACCTGCTTGAACGCCTGCAATATCTTGAGAGTTCAGACCATTACTCCAATCATATTTATAGGGTTGAACCCCTCCTTGCACATGAATATCTATTGCTCCACCATGATCTCCGAAACATCTTACATTTCTGATTCGATCAAATGAGAGTTCAAGCTTTTCTGGCTCATGAACTTTAGCTGTTGATACTTCAGAACAGCCTTCAGAGTCAGTAACTGTTACTTCATAGTTTCCTGCAGGTAAGTTGCTAATATCTTGCGTAGTTGCTCCATTATTCCAATTGTAAGAATAGGGGGGGCGACCACCATCAACGGAGATGTTAACTTCACCTGATTGGTCTCCTTGACAAAGAATATTCTTTACATCGTCTACAGATCGTACGATCAGAGGCGTTTCCTTTACTTCTGCTGTTACAATTTCTTGACAGTTATTAGCATCTGTTACTAATACTGAATACTCTCCAGAAATTACACCAGTAAGATCTTGAGACCTTGTACCATTACTCCAACTATAGGCATATGGTTCAATACCCCCTTCAACATCAATATCAATTTCTCCCTGATTATACCCAAAACACAAGATATCCTTGGTACCGATAACTTTGGCTTCAAGCTTCTCAGGCTGTTTGATCTCAATTTCTAAAGTATCACTACAACTAAATCCGTCATAGACTGCTACTTTATATGTGCCAGCTGCTAGACCTGCGACATCTTGACTAGTAGCTCCATGACTCCAATAGTACTTATACGGAGGATATCCACCTTCTGCTGAAATGTCAATGGCTCCTTTTTGTTCACCATTACAAAAGTTGTCTTTTGTGGATTCTAAATTGATAATGATTTTTGGTGACTGTGTAATGATAATATCCACCCCTTTTTTTTGCTGACGAGTACTGTCCTGAGCTTGAACAGTAGATTGCATAAAAAGAGCAAATACTAACAACGCTGCTGTTTTACACAGTGGGTTCGCGAGTATTCTCATGTTTAGTTAGCGATTATAAAATTTACTTCTCTACGGCTTTTGACCGAAATTCAATTAAAGTTAAGGTTTTTTTGGTTGCTCCAATTTATTAGCCTTTACAATACTTGTAATTGGTTGACAAATCAGAAAATAAAATGGGTTCAAGCATAAAAAATACTTGAATGAAGGAATTTTACAGATGCAATAGCAAGGTAGAAAGTAGAGTCGATATGTGCAATTCTACATCAAGATTTTACAATAATGTAACTGTCGAATAGTAAGGGGGAAAAGTGTTTTTTCCTTCTTTTAGGGGTGAAAGTAGGCTTTTAGTTATCTATTTTGACTTCTCTCTTTTGCTGATGACTTTGATATACAGCTTCTTGAACTTTGAGATTTTGCAAGTAGTGGTTGCCAGTGATATCAAAAGGAATATTTTTAATCATGCAATCAATAAAATGTTTTTGAGTGTAGTAAACACAATCTCCGGCAAAATTGATTTGGTTGTGCTGGTATTCGATTTGTTCTTCAGGTTTTCCGAGCTTTTTTATAAAAATATTACCAAAAATATCTAATCGAAGACTTCCTCCTTCTGCATCAACACGTGTTTCACCAAAAGTGTATCTTGGATTGGGGCATTCTACTTCATTGTATCGATTGGCATCTAATATTGCTTGAATACCGCCTTCTATTTCAAACATAACAATACCAGAATCTTCTCCTGCAATATGTTGATTTAGTTTTCTAAGTTTTGCATAGACAGATTGAATGTCTCCAAGTAAGTATCTGAACACATCTATAAAATGAATACCGGTCTCATAAATAAGCAATCGAGGCATTTCTCTGAAATAAGGTTGACGAGCTAGGTATGCATCGTCTGGCCATCCATCTCCCATTCTCATTCTGTGATATAGCGAGAAAATTTTGCTTCCAATTATACCACTATTTAAGAGCTGTTTAATTTTTTGGTGCCAAGGTTGGAATCTAAAATTCTCATGTACCATAAACTGAACCCCTGACTGGTTCATTGATTCTACTAGCTTCTTGGCTTCACTGTAAGAAGGGGCAAGAGGTTTTTGACAAAGAATATGCTTTCCATGAGAAGCTGCTTGCTGACAAAGTTTTAAATGACTAGAGGGAGGCGTAATGATATCAACTATATCAAAGTCAATATTATTAAAAGCATCTTCTAAGGTTTCAAAAGTATGTTTGACTTCAAATTCATTAGCCATTTCTACAGCCTTTGGCAAGTCTAGGTCACATATTGCAACCAATTCTACTTCAGGAATACGTTTCCAAGCTTCTATGTGAAATTTAGAAAAATACCCAGCTCCTATGCTTACAATTTTTAATTTATTCATCCTTATTTAATCAATAAGCTAAACCGGCTTTTGCTTTTGTTCTTGACCAAATGACCACCGCAATAATGTTTAGTCCAGCTGCAGTATAAAAAAAGTAATCAACTGTACCTGTCCAAGCTGTAAGGTATGGAAATGCAAGTGCTGTTAAGAATGAGCCAATATTTCCAGCCATATTCATGGCTCCTGAAGCTGTTCCGGCATTGCTCTTACCAATATCTACACATAGAGCCCATGAAGGTGGTAGTGTCATATCTGCTCCTAAAATGGCAATGCTGAGCATAATGACTGCTGTAATCGGTGTTTTCATAAAAATACTTCCTATTAACCCTATGGCTGCTAGGGAGAATCCAATTATGGCTGGTAATTTTCTAGATAGGTTCCATTTTCCAGCAGCGTATATTCTATCAATTAAAATTCCAGCAATCCAGTTGCCACCAGCACCAGCAACAAATGGAGCAATAGAATACCATCCAGCCTCAAGGCTATTTAATGAGTAGGTTTCTTTAAGGTAAGGGAAGAGCCAAGTCAATGCAAAATAGAAAGTGAAGTTGCTACAAAAGTACTGTATGATAGCAATTTTCATATTGGAGGATTTTAAAAGAGTTCCAATAATGAGTTTTTCTTTTTTTGTAGTTTCAGGTTGTTGTCTGTTTAATAGAATATGTTTTTTTTCTTCTTCGCTAATGAAGGGATGCTTTTCTGGGTCGTCTCTAAATACAAACCACCAAATTACAGCCCAAACCACTCCAATAACACCTAGAATATAAAAAGATGTTCTCCATCCAAATTCACTTATCAACCAAGCTACGAACGGTAAAGCGAACGCGGCTCCAAGTCTTGAACCAGAAAAGTTGAGACCTAAAACAAGCCCCCTTTCCTTGAGTGGAATCCATGAAAAAATAGCTCTAGACATGCCTGGGAATGCTCCTGCTTCTCCCGCTCCAAATAAGAACCTAGTAAATATTAGAGATAAGTAGTTCCAAGCAAACCCCGTCATAGCTGTGAAAACTGACCATACCGAAACTATGGATGCTAGTACCTTTCGGGGTCCAAATTCATCGGATAACATGCCACTCGGAACTTGAAAAAGTGCATATCCTAGAGCAAAAGCTGAAAGTACCCAACCCATATATATATCTGATAAACCCAAGTCTGCTTGGATAGTTTCTTTTGCGACAGAGATGCAAACTCTGTCAACATAAAGTAGGAGAGATAAGATAAACATGCCTGAGACGACAATATGTCTGGTTGGTAGTTTCATAAAAGGTTTATAGTTAGTTTATTTATTGCTTCAGTGAGACTGGATTCGTTACCAACATTTCCCGGAAAGATAATATAAGGGATTCCTGGGAACTTACTATCGGCAAGTTGTTCCCATACTGGTACCCCTGGGATTAACTGCCCTTTAACTAAAGCTCGTTTTATTTTAAGACTCTTAGTTGCTAAATCACTAGAGGTAATTCCACCTTTTGCAATAACATATCTTGGCTTTACATCTAAAATTGATACTATGTTGGTTAAGTATTTTGATACTGTAGAACCTATATCTAAGTTCTTTTCTTTGTTTGAACTAGAAACAAGTTCTCTACTAGTGTAAAGAATAACATCAGTTCCTTGCTCAATATGATAATCTATTCTTTTGGCTAGTTCCGATTCATTGACTGCTTGATTCTTTAAAAGGTCATTGACGTTGACTTTTATTGGGTGGAGATTTGTGTTTTTTAAAGTATGATTTAGTTGTTGAGTAGATTTAGGTACATATGATCCTAAAACTATTAATCCGCCATTGGAGTTAGGGCCACATATTTTGTTTGTTATAAAATGTGTGTCTTGTTGGGTGAAGGTAGCAATAGTAGATGCTGCTGTCCTAAAAAGTGGAGTTACCTCAGATTGTAATATTGCAAATATGACTTTTTTTAAGTCATCATAGTTAATTGCATTAACAATACATATGTCACCACTGTTCAGTCGATTTACTTTAGTACATAAAACATCCGTCAATTCGCTTCTTATTTCTGAGAGAGTCAATGAATGGATTTCTTGAAGCAACTCACCATTATATTTCTCACTCACCCACTTTATTAGTTGACTATTTTTAAAACCAAACACTTTGTCCTTGGCAAAAGGCGTCAAATGAGCTGGAGTCATTTTTATACCTTCTTTGACATAGTGTATGTCATTAATAGTGTATCTACCACCTTCGAAGAAAGCAGGTATCAGAAATTGAACCGCTTTATTCGGTTTAAATACTGTGTTAAGTATGTCAATTTCTAATGGATAATGACCTCTTAAGGTGCTATCAGACCGACTTATGACAATGTGTTTTTTTTCAAGTTTTTGTGTAGCCTGTTTTATATTATGGGCTATTTCTAATCCTAGTTTTTTAGCTTGATTTTCGGGAAGGCTGCGGCTATTGGTCAAAATGTAAAATAGAGGAGTTCCAATTTTTAATTCACTAACAATAGCTTCGAATGTCCATTCAGTGAGAACCGGAATATCATGAACTGTTTGTGTACCAGTAGGATCGTCATCTAGAACAATAATTACGTCGGCAGATTCTTTGACTGTCTTAAGTAATTGATTGGTTGATGGTAGATCTACCATTTCTGGAAGGTCATCAACTAATGATTCATATGTTAGATTTGTTTCAGTCTCCATTTTCTTCAAAGGCAATAACTCTCGCAGGTGCACCGTCACCATTTTCTATTTTTAGTGGAAGTGCAATTAAGAATACTTCCTTTTTTTTAATTTTATCTAGGTTCTTAAGTCCTTCTAGTATAACAACCTTTCCTCCTAGGAGTATTTGATGAATTTTCGTTACTTCTTCAATATTTTCAACATCAGCGACAGAAAGCGGTTCTACACCTAAAATTTTTACTTTTTTTTCTACGCACCAAATAGCTAAATCTTCACTGATTCTTGGAAGATCTTTTTTGAAGTTAATATCATTCAGTTTATCAGACCATTTGGTACAGATTAAAAGGCCATTTCCACTGGTGAAATTTTTAGCTAGAGTACCTAGGCTTTCAATCGTAATAAGCTGTTTTGCTTCCTTAATTTCTACTTCTAATATATCCGCAGAACACATTAAGTTTTCAGGAGTGAAATCATCTATAGTTTCATTACTTACTCCAAAATGGAAAGGGGAGTCCATATGTGTACCCGCATGAGAGTATATTGATAGTGTTCGTGCATTCCACCCATCTTTTGTCAACGTTTTAGCAGGCTTTGAGCTAAAACCTACCATTTGATCGTTCAGTGAGTGGGTCAGGTCATGAATGATAAATTTCTCCAGGTCAATCATTGGTCTATACAGCCACTTCGGACTCTAATACAGCTGCTATAGTAGCTTTGGTGATATCATCAGTTGTTGCTGTACCTCCAAGGTCTTTAGTTTTAAGTCCGCTCGAGGTCATTTTATGAATAGCTTTCATGAGATCAGATGCTGCAACGTTTTCACCTAGATGTTCTAGCATCAATGCCCCAGACCAAAATTGTCCTATAGGGTTAGCAATGTTTTTTCCAGCAATATCTGGTGCTGATCCGTGAATAGGTTCAAACATAGAAGGAAAGTCATTTTCTGGATTAATATTTCCACTGCCTCCCAATCCTAAGCTACCCATAATTGCTCCCCCAAGATCAGAAAGTATATCGCCAATCATGTTGGTTGTTAATATTACATCAAATACTTCAGGATGAAGCACGAAACTAGCTGAAGCATTGTCTACATACATTTTTTGATATTCTACATCAGGATATTCTTGAGCAACTTCTTCGATTACTCTATCCCAATAAGATAAAGTATGAATTAGGGTATTAGACTTCGTTACATTAGTAAGTTTTTTTCTTCTCTTTTGAGCTAGCCTGAAAGCGTAATGGGCTACTCTGGTAGTACCTTGCCTAGTGAAAAGTGCAGTTTCTGTAGCAAAACCTTCAGGTGAGTCAGGGTACATCTGACGACCGTTTTGAACGAATTCACCCTCATTATTTTCTCTTATGATAACAAAGTCAATATCCTTTTTACCTTTTGAAGCAAGGGGACTGGCTATTCCATCCCATAAATGAACTGGCCTAAGGTTAACATATTGTTTGAAGTTGGTACGCATGAAATTAGTATAAAGCTTGAATGGTAAAGTATCGTCTACTTCAGGAAGTCCAACCGCTCCAAAATAAATAGCATCGTACTTTTTCAAGGTGTCTAAACCATCTTCTGGAAGGAAGTGGCCATGATCCTTGTAGTATTGAGCTCCATAGTGGTAGGTGTCAAAGTTCATTTCAAAACCATGTTTCTTTGAAATTTCTATAAGAACCTCTACTCCTGCAGGTACGATTTCGTTTCCGATTCCATCACCATTGACAGCTGCTATTTTATAACTTTTCATGATTGAGTTTTATCTAATATTTTAACTTAGGTAAATCTATTAAATGTATAATGAATTCAAAATAATAATTAAGTTCATCCTATTAAATTAGTTAATTGATCATAGGTATAGAACAAAAAAGGCTGAATTAAATCAGCCAAATGAGATGTAACACTTAAAGTGTGTAATGCTTTAAAATTTATATTAGAGTAGAGGGCATCAATAATGAGCTATCATCGGTACAATGAAATATTATTTATAGTCTTTTACACATCTAACGCTATTATGGTGCGATTCATCAACATGGTCATCTGTTATATAATCTACACCCGAATGAATAGTTATGGTACCAGGGTTAGTAGCTGCATGTGTGTCCCTTTTCCAATAATAACCATCTACACCAATATCTATATAAGCTCCATTAGGTTCACCAAAACCAGCTGGCTTCAAGGCTAGTCCACTTTCTCCTCCTTCCTTAATTGCAGGACCTGTTTTCATTTTGCCTCCATATTTCTTCATGACCAGCTCCCATTCAAAAGTTAAAGGGAGATGCCAACCAGGAGGGCATGCTTCCATAGCAGCTCTCCAACTATATAGTCGCCCAAATACATTACAATACTCTGGGTAGTCGTTATAACAAAAAGACTCCTTAGTTTCATAATTAAGGTTGGTACTCATCCACTCAAGGACACTTTCTATTCCATCATCAGTTTTTACTTCCATCAATACGGTTTCATATTCCTCACCGTCACGAGGGTCATAAAAAACACTAGTCATATCTTGAGCTTGACTGATATAGATCAAGTTCAACAGAAAGATCGTTGCTAGAAAACGCTTCATAATAAGGTGCTAAAATTTATGTCCGTTAAAAAGAACGCCAGATTTGATACGGACATTGTCATAATGTACTGTATGGTTTCCAGAAGTCTTATGTCCATAGCCATGATGGTCATGACTGTAATGAGAGATGATTAATTGTCCTCCTTCTACATCATTAATTTTATAATAAAAGTCTTTATATAGGTCTTTTTTAGGATAATGCTCTATTATGCTTTTAATTCTTAAACCTCCAAACAGAAAAGGTTTTATATGGTGAGAATAATTGCTCTCTTTCATTTTAGTAGTATAATGACTTGATATTTCATCACTTACTGTATTAAACTCTTGATGGTCATAATAAAATTCGGTCTTTCTACCTCCCACATAATTTATTTTACTCAGTACGCCTTCTTGGATATTTTCAAGAGAATAATGTTTAGTCTTACCATCTTCATGTAGGACATTTTCGGGTTGACTGTAGTTATAAAAGTCTGATGGAGTAATGTTATGAGGGTCTTCTTCTCCATTATAAAACCCCCATAAATCTCTTGCATGGCTTTCTTTGGAAGGAAGTCCTTTGGTGATTTTATACTCAAAAGCCATCTTTCTAACTTTCTTAGTTTCTATAGTAAGACTGTCAAGCTTTAACCTTCGATGCAAATATCCTAAACTTTCAGTTTGACTTGCTTTGTACATAGAGTAGTTCATTTTACTACTAGCAATAATATTTCCATTTTGTTTTACTACAATACTATCAAGCTGTTGTCTTCCATAGCCAATACTTTGTTTTTGAGCTGTTCTTGTAGAAATGTTTTCAGGAGGGCGCATATGCTCTTGTTCACTCTTATGAAATGTGGCCTCATACTCACCACAAGAGATTGATTTGGGATAAATGTCCTGATGGATATTGATTGAATTGATTTGAACATTTTCAATATCTTCAGGAAAGCAATATGATGAATAGTGGACATCCCAAACATCGCCGTCATTTATATTCATTTTTTGATAAGCTCCTTCACTTATGTATGTGGACAAACCATCCACAGATGTATCATATTTGAAAGACGCAATAGCTCCATTTGGCGAAACTACTTTATCAAGATACCAAGAGGTGGTAGCTATATGCTTAATGTGATCAAATTTGGCAGAATGTGATTCATACTTATAATCTAAATAATAGTTGTGGTTGGTAGTGATTTCACGAGTTTTAAATTGGTAGATAAATCCCCTAGATTCCTTAAACGTCCAGGAATTCTCTTTCAAATTAAATGTCGCAGTCATGTTTCTAGGTGAAATGATTTCAATAGAAATAGATTTAGAATTGGGATCATGATCGGGAGTGAGAAAAAACTTTCCTTTCATTCCAAGAATATTGAAAAAGAAAATATCTGGATCAGAATCAATTTCCCCTGCACACACCTTAGTGTGGAATTCTACATTTTCATTTTCATTACAGTCTTCAAAACATGGTTTAATATGTTCAAAAGGGTATCCTTTTGCATTAGTAGCCTCTTTTTCATCTACTATTCCTAAATCATTTTCTCCTCGAATTATGCGCGTAATTACACCTCCGGCATCTAAATACCATCCAAGTCCTGCCCAACTAGCTTCTTCTTCAACCTTAATTCCAATAGCATGATAGTTCATGCTGATGGGGATAAATAGGTCATCATTAATGAGAGTTCTGATCGGAAACTTGATTTTAGGAATGCCATATGGAATACCCACAGGATGATCACAGTATTTAATTAATGCCGTTGAATTGAAAGAAGGTGGAATTACTTTGTCAATTCTAAGTTGAGCAATACTGCTATTGTAAATAATCAGTAAAGCGAATGCAAGCAGGTGTGTTCTTTTCATATATTCTATTCTATGCCTGTGAAAATTGACTGAATAGTGCTTAAAATTCGAATATAGAAAGATTTTATAGGATTAGGGTAGGGCTGTAAACAAAAAAGCCTCAGTCATAGACCGAGGCTTCTTCATTCAAATGATAAGTATCTTAGTTTAATGCAGTAGCCAGCTGAGAAGCGAATTCTCTGAATTCTAAATCAGCTAGTGCTTTTTCCTTCAATGAAGGATCTTTTTCAACTGCAGTTTTCAAATTCTTAACTAACTCCTCTGCTTTACCTTCTCTAGCAGCAGTAACTGCTTTAGCATAGTAAGCTTTGGTGAACTCACTGTCAAGTTCAATAGCAGAATCGAATCCTGTATTAGCGTTGTCATAATCTTTCTTTAAAAGAGCAGCTAAACCTTTGTTGAAAGCAACCTTAGTAGTTTCCTGAGCTCCATTCAATGAAGCACTGGCAGATGTATAGTCACCTAGTTTGATCTCAATAGAACCTTTAACACCATAAAGGTCTGCTTGGTGTGATCCAGCACCTGCTGCTAATGCACCAGTTACTGCGTCGTAAGCCTGAGCCTTGTCTCCTTGTAAAACTAGTGCTGAAGCTTTATTAGCTTGAACTTCAACAGCATTTTCTTTTTGTGCAGCGATGTCAAGTTGAGCGATAGCTTTTTCTATTAGAGAAGTCTTTTCAGATCCTTCTGCCATTTTAGCTTTCTCGATGTACACAGCACCTAAGTTGTTATGAGCAACCCAGCTAGCTTCTTGCTTAGTAGCAGCCATATAAATAGCTTCTTTTTCATCAAGATCAGGAGTCAAAGTTGCAGCAAATAATAATTCAGGAGTGCTTAAAGCAGCTGTAGTATCTTCAGCTACGATCTGCTTAGCTAGTGCAGCAATTTCCGCGTTAGTTTTCTTTTCGATTACGGTAAGTACTTCTGTTTTAGCAGCTCTTAAACCTGGGTAAATATCTTTGAAAATAGCATTGTATGAATCAAGCTTCTGAAGAGCTTTTTCTTTGTCTTCGAAAGTACCTTGACCATTTACCACTTTTACAATCTCAGACTTTTGTTCATCTGAAACACCTTCGTATGCGTCTAACTTAGTTTTGAACTCAGTCCAATCTTCTACAACAGGCTTCAAAATGAACTCGATAGAGTCGGCCATTCCTTTGTAGTCATACTTTCTCATTTGAGCTCTGTAGTACTTCTCAATAGCTTTAGCTCTGCTTTCAGAAAGACCAGTGTTGACTGTTTCAGATCCCTCAGGAGAGTGAGTACCAGTGATTGTTACTGTTCTTGTTACATTTTTGTCAGCTATAAATGCAGAAAATTCTTTTCCTTTTGAACCGCTTTTCTCAGACCACTTTAATACTGACGATCCTCTGTCGAAGTAGAATTCAACATTAGTTGGCTCAAGTTCTTCCTCATCAGTGTAACCTGAAGCAGCATATGCAGCATACACTACATCTTCAACCATCAAAGATGTTACAATTAATCCTTTTGCCATTGGCTTTCTAGCGGTGCTTTTATTTTCACCTTTAGGATCTACAGCCATTCCGATCACTTCTAAGTCTCCATTCTGCATTCCGTCTGCATAAGCAAAACTGAATGATTGCTCTTTTTTAGAAGTAGTTGTCTTGCTTTCTGGGAAATCAGAAGCATCAAATGTCATTTTTCCAACTTCTAGATCAGATTCTCCATACTTGTAATAATTAGTTACTATGAAAGAATAACCTTCAGGTAACATTTTAGCAGGCAATACTGCAGAAGCAGAATACTTTATAGAGTCGCCATGAAGTTCCAAAGGACTAGGGACAATGTCTAACTGCTGCTGCTCAGCTAGTTTTATCATTTTATTCAGGGAACTACACCCCGATAAAAGAACTAAGCCAGTTAAGGCAGCTAGTAGGAAATTTGATTTTCTCATTTGAATAAATGTTTTAAAATAGATATAACTTTTGGTACTTATATTCGAAATAATGGCAATAATAGGTAAAAAACTAGTATCTGCTAAAAAACTAACATCATATTTAGAATTGCATCGAATCGATTAAATTTGCATTGTATGAAAGGGTTACAGGATTTTTTTGAAAAATATGCCTTTGGTGTTTGTACCAAACTCGGCGAAAAACTAAGGATTCCAACTTCTAGTATCCGGTTATTTTTTATTTATCTCTCTTTTATGACTTTCGGATCACCTCTTCTAATTTATTTAATGCTTGCTTTTATGATTAATATCAGAAAGCATGTTAGAAGAAGATACTCTCTTTGGTATTATTAAATCTTTACGCTTATTAAAGTATAATATGTAGGTTTGCGCACCTATAAGAATGGCACAACATATGTTATTAGAATTCGAGAAACCGATTGCTGAGTTAGAGGAGAAATTGGCAGATATGAAGGCACTAGCGTCTTCAGATGATAAGGAGTTGAGTAAAGCTGTAATCACTCTTGAAAATAAGATTCAGAAGTTAAAAGAAGAGACTTTTGCAAATCTTACAAGGTGGCAAAGGGTTCAATTATCTCGTCATCCTGAGAGACCATACACACTTGACTACATCTATGAGATTACAGATGATTTTGTAGAAATCTTTGGAGATAGATCTGTTAAGGATGATAAAGCAATGGTAGGCGGTTTTGGGGCTATAGATGGTCAAACTTTTATGATCATTGGTCAGCAAAAAGGAAGAAATACAAAGCAAAGACAAATAAGAAATTTCGGGATGGCAAATCCTGAAGGATATAGAAAAGCGCTTCGATTAATGAAGATGGCTGAAAAATTCGGTAAGCCAATTGTTTGTTTAATTGATACTCCAGGTGCTTTCCCAGGATTAGAAGCAGAAGAGAGGGGGCAAGGAGAGGCTATTGCAAGAAATATCCAAGAGATGTTTATGCTTAAAGTTCCAGTAATCTGTATAATAATCGGAGAAGGAGCTTCAGGAGGAGCATTGGGTATAGCAATAGGAGATAAAGTGTTGATGATGGAAAATACTTGGTATTCAGTTATTTCTCCAGAGTCATGTTCTTCTATACTTTGGAGAAGTTGGGAATTTAAAGAACAAGCCGCAGAAGCCTTGAAATTAACAGCTAGCGATATGATGAAGAATGGTTTGATTGATGGCGTAATCAAAGAACCAGTAGGAGGAGCACATAATGATATGAAGGCTGCTTCATCAGAATTGAAGAAAACTATTCTAGAGTCGTTTAAAGAATTAAATGATATCTCAGTAGAAAAGCGAATTGAAGAACGTATCGCTAAGTTTAGTGATATGGGCTCTTACGCTTAATAAAATAGTTATGAACGATGATAAAGTATTTCTTTAAACTCATGTTTAAAGTAGCTGGTTGGTCTATAGACGGTCAGTTGTCGAAAGGGTTAAAGAAATGCGTTATCATCGTTGTTCCTCATACAAGCTTTGCAGATTTTTTTGTTGGAGTAGCGGTTAGAGCCATTCAGGGGTTTAGAGCTAGTTATTTGGTCAAAGAAGAATTGTTTAAGTTCTTTCCGCTAGCTTGGTTTCTAAAAAAAACTGGAGGTATTCCTATTGCACGTAGTGGTGAGGCTAAAAATAATGTGGTTGACAGTGTAGTCAATCTATACCATCAGAGAGAATCTTTAATATTAGCCATGGCTCCTGAGGGGACAAGGAGAAAGGTTGAGCATTTCAAAACTGGTTTTTACAGAATAGCGCTTGGAGCTAAAGTACCTATTATTATGGTTGCGTTCGACTTTGAAAGTAGGGTAGTCAGATATTTAGAGGAATTTGAGCCTACAGGAGATATGAAGTCTGACATGATATATATAGAAAGTCGAATGAAAGGATATATTGGTAAAAAGCCTGAATTGAGTTTTAACTGATTATTTTTATCAAGATTTATAGTTTTTGATTGTAAGTGTACGAGGAATTAGCTCAGTTTCTTAGCATTCACTATACAGACCTGCACCCACTTCATTTGTTTCTTCGTATCTATAAAGTAACTTATAGTTATTACCAACGAAGAACCCTATATGCCAACAGCCTTTCAATCAAAAGTCAGTCATTCAAAAGAGAAATTTCAAAAAAATAAGAATGCATTTGAAGATGTATTGAAACTGTATAGTGAGCGTTTGACTCTAGTTGCTGAACGCAAAAGTGAATCATCAGTTAAAAACCATAAGTCGAAAGGTAAGCTTTTAGTTAGAGAACGAATTGAGAAACTTGTTGATTCAGATACCTTTTTAGAGTTATCATCTCTTGCCGCATTTGGTATTAAAGAGAATAGTTTTCCATCAGCAGGAATAATAACAGGCCTTGGAAAGATTAGAGGTGTAGAAACTGTAATCATAGCTAATGACGCTACTGTAAAGGGAGGGACTTATATAGCTCAGACTATAAAAAAGCACCTTCGGGCACTAGAAATAGCACTTCATAATTTATTGCCGTGTGTTTACTTAGTTGATTCAGGAGGGGTTTTTCTTCCGGATCAAGCGGAAGTATTTGCAGATAAAGATCACTTTGGACGTTTTTTTTATTATCAATCAAGAATTTCATCTCTTTCAGTTCCTCAGATTTCTATTGTTATGGGAAGTTGTACTGCTGGAGGGGCGTATGTTCCAGCAATGAGTGATGAAGTCATTATGGTGAAAAAGCAAGGAACTATTTTTATTGGAGGTCCACCTTTAGTAAAAGCAGCCACTGGGGAAGATGTAACTGCTGAGGAACTAGGAGGGGCAGAAATGCATACAATGGTTTCTGGTGTGGCAGATTATTTGGCTGATAGTGATGAACAGGCATTAGAGATTTGTAGAGATCGCTTTGAACACATCAAACAAGAAGATTATTCACAACATAAACCATACAAAGAACCGATTTATGACATAGAGGATGTTACCGGAATAATTTCTACCGATCTGAGAGTAGGGTTTGATATGCGAGAGGTAATCGCTCGCATTGTAGACGAAAGTAGATTTCAAGAGTTTAAAGAAAGGTACGGACCAACACTGGTAACCTGTTTTGCTAAGGTTAAAGGCATCGATGTCGGAATAATTGGAAATAATGGGATACTTTTCTCAGAGGCTGCTTTGAAGGGAACTCATTTTATAGAGTTATGTACATCACGTAAAATTCCTATTTTCTTCCTTCATAATGTCACAGGTTTTATGGTAGGGAAAAGGTATGAAAATTCGGGTCTTGCAAAAGACGGGGCAAAGATGATTCATGCGGTAGCTAATGCATGTGTTCCAAAAATTAGTCTAGTAGTTGGAGGGTCTTTTGGTGCAGGAAACTATGCCATGTGCGGAAGAGGGTATGATCCTAATTTCATGTTTACTTGGCCTAATGCTAAAGTGTCTGTAATGGGTGGAGAACAAGCTGCTAGTGTTTTAGTAAGTGTAAAGAAAGGTCAGGTAGGTAAAGAGCAAGAGAATAAACCGGCCGACTTGGAAAATTTACGTCAAAAAATATTAGAAAAATACGAGGAAGAAGGAAGCGCGTATTATGGTACAGCCAGGATTTGGGATGATGGGATTATTCATCCATTTGAAACAAGAGAGGTATTAGCAAGAGCTTTACAAGCTTGCTTACATCAGCCAATACAGGATTCGAAATTTGGAGTTTTTAGAATGTAGTGAGATGACTAAAAAATTTTTAATAATAGAAAGAGAGTCTAATATGGTGACTGTCTGGCTTAATCGTCCAGAAGTGCACAATGCCTTTCATAGTGGGGTTTTGGAAGAACTAATTCAAACATTAGAAGAGTTGGCTAGTGATGTTGGTACAAGAGTGTTGGTCTTGAGGGGAAAAGGAAAATCTTTCTGTGCTGGTGCAGATATTTCATGGATGAAGGATGCTGCAAAGCTGAGTTATGAAGAGAATTTCGATGATAGCTTATTGTTGAGCAAATGCTTAAGAGCCATTTATGAATTTCCCAAGCCCACTATAGCGGTAGTTCATGGAGCTTGCTATGGTGGAGGTAATGGTTTTGCTGGTGCTTGTGATTTTGTCATAGCGCATGATCATGCAACGTTTGCTTTGAGTGAAGTGAAAATAGGTTTAATACCTGCGTGTATTTCGCCATACATCATTAAAAGAGTTGGTGAATTCCAAGCAAAATCTATGATGCTTCGAGGAAATAAGTTTGGAGCAAAAGAGGCTGTAAGGATTCATCTTGTGAACTACCGTGGTTCTTATGATCAAAATGATAATGATTTGCATGATTTGGTAGCCGAATTATTGACTTCAGGGCCAAATGCATTACGACGTACCAAAGACTTAATTAATAGAGTTGTTAATCATTACAGTTTCGAAGTAGCAGGCGCTAAAACTGCTGAATGGATAGCTAAAACTAGAGATTCGGAAGAAGCTCAAGAAGGAATGATAGCGTTTCTCGATAAAAGAAGACCTAATTGGATTGATTGATGGCGAAAGTATTACGCATCGGTAACAGTAGTGGTTTTTGGGGAGATGAGCCTCATGCCTTACGACGCCAATTGAAATTGGGGAAGTTACATTATGTAGTAGCGGATTACTTGGCTGAGGTTTCTATGAGTATTTTGCATAAACAGCAGAAGAGAGATCCTGATCTTGGTTATGTTTCTGACTTTATCGAACATGTTGGAATAGGCCTGGAATACTTAGAAAACCAAAAAATTATTACTAATGCCGGTGGAAATAATCCAATTGGCTGCGCTTTGGAACTTCAAAAATTATTGTCAGTCAACAATATTGATAAAAAAGTCATTGCAGTAGTAGGAGATGATTTGATGAACAATGTTTTGTCTTTGTCGAAAAGTAATTCTTTTTCTCATTTGGATACAGGGGTTCTTTTTAATGAAGTTGGAAATAAACTCGTAGCAGCTAATGCATATACTTCATCTGAAGGGATAGTTAAGGCGTTGAAATACGGTGCAGACATCGTAATAACGGGTAGAGCTTCTGATAGTGCATTGACTATTGGGCCTTTAATTTATGAATTTGCTTGGGAAACAAACGATTGGAATAAAATAGCTTCTGCAATGATTGCAGGCCATATTTTAGAATGTGGATCTCAAGCAACAGGAGGGAATTTCAGTGATTGGGAATTGGTAAGCTCATGGGATGATTTCGGTTTTCCAATTGTAGAGATCAATGAGGATGCCCAAATTCTGGTTTCTAAGCCAGGAAATACTGGGGGGCTAGTTTCAGTAAATACTATACGAGAGCAGTTAATATATGAAGTAGGTAATCCAAAAGCATATTTAGGTCCTGATGTAATTGCCGATATGTCAGAAATAGAATTAGAAGAGTTGTCTGATAATAAGGTTAAAGTATCAGGAGTAAAAGGAATACCCCCACCAGATACTTGGAAAGTATCGATGGCTTATCATCATGGATATAAGGCTTCTGGTTCGATTATGGTGGGTGGAGATCAAAGTTTGGAAAAGTGTAAAGTGATTATCGAAGCTTTTTGGAAGCGTTTAGGTTTGGATTTTGAGAAAACTCAGGTGAATCGAATTGGTATAGATAGTTTAGGAAAAGCTTTAAAAAGCGAGTCTAATGAAGTGTTATTGCAATTTGTAGCTTTCGATTCTGATAAAAGTAAGCTTGTAAAATTTGCTAAAGAAGTATCGGGTTTGATTTTGAGCTCACCTCAGGGAATATCAGCTGCCACCAGTAGACCACGAGTTCAAGATGTTATTGCTTATTGGCCTACTTTGGTAAACAAGGCTGATCTAAAAATGGACTTGTATGAAGTATATGAAAAAGACTCAAAACTTATTGATTCATTTACTCCTATTGATCATGTAGAAAGAGCTGAAACAGATTTTCCTAGTGAAAGTTTTGAACCATCTCAGATTGATATTTTGATCGCTGATGTACAAAGTATAGAGGTTAAAATGAAAGAACTCTGTCTTGTTAGATCAGGAGATAAGGGTAATAATGCAAATATTGGTATTCTCCCTCGAACCAAAGATATCTATCAGTTTATGAAAAAGAATTTGACGGAAAAAGTCATTTCCGGTTGGTTCAATGATTTAGGTGTTACTCAGGTGGATAAATATTCGTTAGATAACATGATGGGACTGAACTATGTATTGCACAATGTGCTAGACGGAGGAGGGACTGTTTCAGGACGGATAGATTCACAAGGGAAAATGTTGGCTGCGGCAGTACTATCACAAAAGGTTTGGGTACCTCAATATGTTTATGATTCGATTCAAAAATAGAAGGTAGAAGGGATGGATATATTTTGCAATGAACAACATGATTTACTGAGACAATCCGTACGAGATTTTGCAGAGCATGTAATTAAGCCTCAAGCACAGAAATTGGACCAAAATGAAGAGTTTTCAATAGACATTACTCAACAAATGGGGCAACAAGGAATGCTCGGCATGAGAGCCCCAAAGAAGTATGGTGGTTTGGGAATGGACGTACTATCATATATTATCACAGTAGAAGAATTAGCTAGAGTGGATGGTTCTCACGCAGCTACGGTGGCAGCACATAATTCTTTAGGAGTCGGACCACTGGAGAAATTCGGGACAAGTGAACAGAAAATTAAGTATATACCACAGTTGTGTACTGGAGATGGGCTTTGGGCTTTTGGGTTAACAGAAGCTGAGGCAGGTTCCGATTCTAGAGCGAGTCAAACCAAGGCAGAATTAAAAGGTGATAACTGGGAAATAAATGGTTCGAAAATATTCATAACTAATGCTAACACCCCATTGACTAAAGGGGTTACGGTACAAGCCATTACAGATATTCATAAAGATGGTCGAAAGGAAATATCTACGATTATTGTGGAGAAAGAGACATCTGGATTTTCGGCCAAAACTATGCACGGTAAGCTTATGTGGAGAGCTTCAAATACAGCAGAACTGTATTTTGATGACTGTAAAGTACCAGAGGGAAATATTTTAGGAAAAAGGGGGCAAGGATCTAAGATTATGCTTTCTACATTGGATAGTGGAAGGTTGTCGATTGCAGCCATGGGGTTAGGTTGCGCTCAAGGAGCATATGAGCTTTCATTAACGTATGCTAAACAGCGGAAGCAATTCGGAAGAATGATATCAAAATATCAAGCGATCTCATTCAAATTAGCAGATATGGCTACAAAAATTGAGTTAGGTCGAAACCTCCTCTATAAAGCTTGTTGGCTCAAGCAGAAAAAACGTCCTTTCGGAAAGGAAGCAGCTATGGCTAAGCTGTATTGTTCAGAGATTGCTAAAGAAGTAGCAGATGACGCTGTTCAAATACATGGAGGCTATGGGCTAATGAAAGAATATGATGTAGAACGATTTTACCGAGATCAAAGATTGCTACAGATAGGAGAAGGAACTTCTGAAATTCAAAGACTTGTGATTTCTCGTCATGTATTAGGGAGTTAAAAGACTAATTCGAAAATCCCTTTTTCGGTATTTTTCTTTACTTGGTGATGGTGAAATATTTCTCCATTCATAGCTATATAAACGCTTGCCGGTAATGTTTGCACACAAGATAGAGCAAATCCCAAATTGAATAGAGCATCAGAGTTAACTACTTTATAAGGAATCATTGCTCCGAATAGTACGATAGTTTTATCAAGTCTTAGATTAGCAATTACGTTTGCTGTTTGAACAATAGTATCAGTCCCATGAGAAATAAGGATTTGACTTTCAGAACAAGTTTTACATTTATTGGCTATTTCATTACGGTCTTCCTCTGTCATATCCAGACTGTCAACGTGTTTAGTAGAGTCCAACACATATTCTTTAGTGACTCTACATCTTTCCAACATTTCTTTTAATCGACTAGATGAAAAGTCCAATGTACCTTGAATAGGGTTATACTCTTTAGCTATAGTTCCCCCAGTTTCTATTACTTTGATAGACATATAATTAGTAATGAATATTTATCGTATTGAGTAAAATATATCTGCCAGAGTAATTTTGACTCATTATACCTTCTGGTTAGGTGCCAACAAAGTAAAACATTTTTGACTTTCGTTTTAGTCTAATAAGAAATGAAATTAACGTATAGGTGATTGGTGATTTAGTTTACTTCACGGCTGTTAAATTAGAGTTATATACTTCCGCGGCTAGTACCTTTGATTCTATTACATCAACATTCCAGTCGACCTTTTTTTTGCTGTAGGATAGTCTTATTTTTTTAATACCACCATGTGCTACTTTAAGTGCGTCATCCTGTGATAGGTAAACCTCAAAATAGGTATTGAATAATGTTTGACCTTTCACTTTACTTGAAAACCTCTTTTGTGTTTGAATACCTATAATATCGTCGGTTCCTAATTTGAAAATAACACTGGATCCAATAGGTATACTACGCTGATTAGTATGGTTGAAATTAATGCAAACCTTCATTGATCCTTTTGAGTTTTCATCTCCCAAAAACACGAAGTTCATTTGATTTTGTCTGTGATGTTCTTGAAGTACTAAATCTACCGAGCACTGAATGTCCATAAAGGATGACTCTGAATATTGTGATGGTTTGTAGTAGTTGACTTTTGGATTTTGACTATATCCGATATTAAAAGACGTAACTGCCACTAAAGCAGCCATTAGTATATGGTTGGACATGGTTAGTAGGTTTTAAGTTGGTTTAAGTTTGTGTTTAGAAGTTACTTATAAAACACAATAATCTAAAGGTTGGACAAGAAAAATAGATTTATAAAATGACAATACCATACATTTTATGGTTAACGTTTTTAGCCTTGATGTTAAAGACAATAGGCCTAGTAAAAATTCAAACTAAAATTTCGCTTCCACTTTGAATGTCATTTCTTCGTTATTTTTTGGATGTAAGAACTGAATTTTTTCAGCATGTAAGTGTAGTCGATTTGATATTTGACCATAAAGCTCATCTCCAATTATCGAAGCATTTAACCCCTCTTGATGCGCCGAGTGGACTCTCAATTGATGAGTTCGTCCTGTAATAGGGTAGAAATAAACTCTCGTTTTGCCGTTTTGTCTATTTATGACCCTATATTTTGTTTTTGCGGGCTTACCATGTTCAAAACAAACAAGTTGTCTTGGACGATCATCAAGATCTACTCTAAGAGGAAGATTAATTTCTCCCTCATCATTTTCAATCTCTTTTTCTAAAAGTGCGATATATCTTTTTTGAATTGTTTTAGTTAAAAATTGACGTTGTAGATGTTCATGAGTATCCTTGGTTTTCGCGATTAAAAGCAGTCCAGATGTAGCTCTGTCTAGCCTATGAACCATCAGAGGCCCTGTCGCATTAGGATATTTTTTTTCAACAATAGACATAACTGATTGCTTTATTTTTTTACCAGGCACAGAAAGCATTCCAGCAGGCTTATTCACAACAGCGAGGTATTCATCTTCGAAAACTGTTTCGAGTAATAAATTTTTGTTAGATACCATTTCTCCCATAGGATTCTCATCTACTTCCATACCTTCAAGCATATGACCAAGGATTGGCTCACACTTACTTTTGCAAGCAGGGTAGTAGTTGCCGTGTTTTCTTATTGAAGATTTAGGAGGTTTTCCCCACCAAAATTCTGCCATTGCTAGAGGTTTATAACCTTTCTCAAATGCATACTGAAGCATTCTTGGGGCAGCGCAGTCTCCAGCTCCTGAAGGAGGTATGTCGTTAATAGCTTCAGTAAAAATTGGAATCAAACCTTTAGATTGCCCATTAATATTTAAAAAATGATATTCATCAAAGAGCTTTTTTTGTAGATCGTTTGAACGTGATTTTCTTTCCTTTTTTAAAGTGGCAATTCTATATTTAAGGTCATTTAATACCTCTTGTTTAGACTGAAGTTCTTTTTTCCAATATCTATTTAAATCTTTGAGAGTATAGTGAGCTTTCATACTCTCTTTTTTTAATTTTTGATCTAGTTCTTGAAACTCTTTTTCATCAAGATTCTTTTTAGCTTCTTCTCGTCTTAGAGATCTAATTTTTTTTGCTTTTTTGACTTGAGTTTTGAGGTCATTTATTGCGTCTTTAGATTGACTTAAAGCATTGTCTAGTGATGATTTAGCTTCTTTGTATTGTTTGGATTCTAAAATATCAATGACTTTTTGATTGATCTCGGAGATCAGGTTTTCTCCTTGACGGAAAAAGCTATCTTCCTTTAGCATGTCAAGAATAGGTGGGACAAAACCTTGATGTTGGTTGTTTCCGGCGATTTTTCCAGAAAAACCTGTTAAGTAGCCAATTTTACCTTGTTCAGTTTGTACCAATAAAACTCCAAACATTTTACCAATATCAGCTTTGGAGTCTGAAGGGTCAGGGGAGAAGTTATGATTCCATTTGACTTCATTGACAAGATATTCCTGAAGTTCTTTCGAGGCTAGTTGGCAGAGGGGGTGAGGTTCGTAATAATGAGGGTAGTTGAATCGAACAGGAAGTTTGTATTCAGCGATTGAAGTTTTGAAATTGTGAAAGCATGGGTCGGAGTTAATATTATTACTCATATGTACAAAAGTAGACCAATCTTTCAACCTTTGGCTTTAAACTTTGAACTATGGACTTCTACTTTTAACTATGCCTGATATCTTTGCCGAAAAAATCGAGAATAGCGTGAGCAAAGACTTTAAAAGATACACTATCACTTCAGCCCTTCCGTATGCTAACGGGCCTCTTCATATTGGACATATTGCTGGTGCGTACTTACCCGCAGATATCTATGTAAGATATTTGAGATCAAAAGGAAAGGATGTTGTTTACATATCAGGTAGTGATGAACATGGGGCAGCGATTACTTTGCGAGCTAAGAAAGAAGGGACAACTCCTCAAGCTATAATCGATAAGTACCACGAAATAAATAAAGAGACTTTTCGAAAGTTTGGAATAGCCTTTGATATTTATGATCGAACTTCTGCACCGATTCATCATGAGACTTCACAAGCTTTCTTCAAGGATCTATATGACAAAGGTGAGTTCATAGAAAAGGAGTCGGAACAGTACTATGACGAAGAGTTTAAACAATTCTTAGCCGATAGGTATATTACAGGTACTTGTCCAAACTGTGGTCATGATGCTGCATACGGTGATCAATGTGAAAAATGTGGAACTTCATTGAGTCCAACTGATTTGATAAATCCTATCTCAACCCTTAGTGGAAAAACACCAGTTTTGAAAAGTACAAAACATTGGTACCTACCACTTGATAAATATCAACCTTGGCTGGAAAAATGGTTAGGCGAAGACAGTAAAAAGAAAGAATGGAAGTCTAATGTTTATGGTCAGTGTACTTCATGGTTGAAGGCAGGTTTGCAACCAAGAGCAATGACCAGAGATCTTGATTGGGGAGTAGATGTTCCGATTGAAGGTGCTGATGGAAAGAAATTATATGTGTGGTTGGATGCACCAATTGGGTATATTTCTGCAACTAAGAATTGGGCTAAAGCTAATGGTAAAAACTGGAAAGACTACTGGTTGAAACAGGAGAATGATGAAGACGATTCTTGTCTAATTCACTTTATAGGAAAAGATAATATTGTTTTTCACTGCATCATATTTCCAGCTATTCTTCAGGCACATGGTGGCTATTTGCTGCCGACTAATGTACCAGCAAATGAGTTTTTGAATTTAGAGGGGGATAAGCTTTCCACTTCAAGAAATTGGGCAGTTTGGTTACATGAATATCTAGAAGACCTTCCAAATAAAGAGGATGTATTAAGATATGTACTTTGTGCTAATGCTCCAGAATCAAAAGACAATGACTTTACATGGAAAGACTACCAAACCAGAAATAATTCTGAGTTAGTTGCTATCTATGGAAACTTCGTTAATCGAGCGGTAGTCTTGACTCATAAGTATTTTGAAGGAAGGGTACCGACTTTGGGTGAGTTAGACGGCGTAGATAAAGAGGTGTTGAAAGAACTCGAAGAGTTTCCTTCTAAAATAGCCTCTAGCATTGACAAATTTAGATTCAGAGAAGCTTTAGCACTTTTGATGGATTTGGCTAGACTTGGGAATAAGTATCTGGCTGATACAGAACCATGGAAATTGATTAAAACAGATGAAGCTAGAACTGGAACGATATTGAATATTGCACTTCAAATAGCTGCTAATTTATCCATATTATCGGAGCCTTTTTTACCAAGGACTGCAGAAAAGTTAGCTTTAACTTTGAATCTTGAAGGTAAGAAATGGGAAGATGCTGGAGACTCTGACTTATTACTTCAAGGTCAAGATATTGAGAAAGCTGCCCTGTTGTTTGAGAAAACTGAAGATGAAGTGGTAGATAAACAAGTTCAAAAATTAGAAGATTCTAAAATGGCCAATCAGGCTATAGATACTGAAGTAGAAGCACAGAAAGCGGAAACTACTTTTGATGATTTCATGAAAATGGATATGAGAGTAGGTACAATTCTGACGGCAGAAAAAGTCAAGAAGTCAAACAAGCTTTTGAAGTTTACTGTAGATACTGGAATTGACAAACGTACCATTCTTAGTGGTATAGCCAAGTACTATTCTCCTGAAGAAATGATAGGTAAGCAGGTAACTGTTTTAGCCAACCTTGCTCCTCGTAAGATAATGGGAGTGGAATCTCAAGGAATGATTCTGATGGCTGAAGATCATGATGGTAGTCTAAAACTCATCCAACCAAATGTAGCTATGATGAATGGAGCTACAATTAGTTGATTGATATCGAATATATCAACACATAAATTATAGCCAATTTAGTAAAAAAGAAACCCTGCCGGTCGACTACCAGCAGGGTAACTAACACTATAGTATATGTAAGGAGACCAATCCTATTCTGATTCACTGATGACGAATGGAGTATCACCATCAGTAATAATAATTTTTGAATTTGTGGAGTTAGAAAGCTCTCGGAAAGCTTCAATAGATCTCCATTGTAGTATTTCATCTGTTAGACCTTCAGATAAAACTTTCTGAGCATCTCTAGTACCTTGTGCTTCTATTAGTTTACGTTGAGCTTCTTGTCTTTCCTTTTGAAGGATAAACTCCATTCTAAGAGCGTCTTGTTCAGCCTCGAGTTTATCTTCTACAGCTCGAGTTAATCCTTTCGGGAGTTGTATTGTTTTTAAAAGAACAGCTTCAATTTCAAACCCTCTCGGTTTTAGTATTTCATGCATCCGGTCAGCTATTTCTTGCTCAATTTCTGCACGTTTAACAGTATACATATCTTTAGCATAAAACCTAGAACAAACATCGGCTGCTGCTGACCTGAATACACTACTTATGACAACCTCTTCGTAGTTCACCCCGATAGATTCAATTATATCCGGAGCTTTACTTGGATCTATTCGGTATAGGATAGAAATAATTGTTCCTACATTTATGCCTTCTTTGGAAGGAAGGTTAGATGTGATTTGAACATTGACTGTTCTGACTGGCAATTTGATAACTCTTGTAGTAAAAGGGAAGTATAAGGCTGGACCAGCATCAATTGTTTTGTCGCTTAGTTTACCGAGCTTTCTTTTGACTCCGACTTCTCCTTGTCTTACTACAGTACAACTAGTCAAAGCTATTAAAAATATGCCTATCCAAATATTCTTTAAATCTTTCATTCTTATACCGATTAATGATGTGTAATTTTTACTTCTATCGATTGTCAGAACGAATTAGTTGAGGTGTAAGACTATTTATTTTAATTAATAATAATTATGTTAAGTATTTAATTTATTAAATGATTGTTTGAAAACTTTTACTCTGTCGCAGAAATTTCGATTAAAAAAAGGTCTAACACTTAATCGATTAGACCTTTTTAATAGTGAAAGAACGTTTTTCTATTTCATCATTTGATTTTCTCCTACTATGAAAGGTGTATCACCATCTGTAATTATTATTTTAGAATTAGGGGATTGAGATAACTCTCGGAACGCCTCGATAGAGCGCCATCTCAGGATTTCATTAGTTAAACCTTCGGAAAGAACCTTTTGGGCATCTCTAGTACCTTGTGCTTCTATTAATTTACGTTGAGCTTCCTGTTTTTCTTTTTGAAGAATAAACTCCATACGTAAAGCATCTTGTTCAGCTTCTAATTTATCTTCTACAGCTTGAGTTAGCCCTTCGGGAAGTTGTATTGTCTTTAGAAGAACAGCCTCTACTACAAATCCACGAGGTGCTAAAATTTCATGCATCTTGTCCGCTATTTCGTTTTCTATTTCAGATCGTTTTACGGTGTACATATCTTTTGCATAAAACCTCGAACAAACATCGGCAGATGCAGACCTAAATACACTGCTGATGACTACTTCCTCATAATTCGATCCTATTGTTTCAATAATGTGAGGAGCTTTATCCGGCTCTATTCGGTACAAAATTGAAATGATGGTCCCGACATTTATACCTTCTTTTGAGGGAAGATTTGAAGTGATTTGGACATTAACTGTCCTAACTGGAAGTTTGATCACCCTAGTAGTGAAGGGAAAATAAAATGCAGCTCCTGGAGTGATTGTTTTATCACTTAATTTACCAAGCCTTCGTTTTACCCCTACTTCACCTTGTCTTACTACTGTGCAACTTGATACAAATAACGTGAGTATCAATATCCATTGAAGTCTTATCCTTTTCATATATCGTATTGATTAGTTGGAACTTAAATCTTTCTTGGTTTATAATAAATTACGTCTAGATATATCAAAAGTTAGTTAATGTACAACAGCAATAGGCACTACTTAATGAAAAAATAAGACCGTCATTTGCAAGATTTTGCATTGAAGGAGGGAACTTTCTTTTCTAAGAATCGTGTTGACAGTTCAAACAAATGGTTCCAAAATGAAAAAGTTAAAAGCACTACTATCTCTATCGTTCATCTTAATATCCCTAGTATCTCAAGCTCAGTCAAATGAATTATACATTGTGATAAATGAAGCGTCATGGTGTAAATATTGTAAGGCTAATGGAGAGAGAATTCATGAATTGATTGATAAATATGCTTTGGACCATAAAGTCAAAGTGATCAATAATGACATGACAAATAATGAGACTAAGCAAAAGTCAATTCCTACGCTTAAAAAATATGGTTTATATAACTATATGCAATATCAAAAAGTAACTGCGATGGTATTTGTATTTGATGCTAAGAACTCGGAAATAGCTGATAAGTTTCCTATAAAATTGGAAAATGAAAAGATTCTGAAACATTTAAATGAAACTCTGGAATTAGTTCAAGGCTAGTTTTAAATCCTAGTATCTTTATATTAAATGCATAATACTATCTTAGTATTGGTTTTGCTGTATCAATGAATATTGTACATTGGTTGACTGGAATGGATTATTTAATAAGATAATCCATTTTTGTTATAAGTAGTTGCAAATAAGTAAGGATGAATGTGTTTCGATACTGAATATCAATTAAGAAGACAACTTAAGGAAGCTAAAGAACAAGGCATGCCTGCGGAAGAAGTTGAAAAAATTGAAGAACAGCTACGTAAAATTTTCAATGGAAATAATTTCCGTTCAAATGGAGAGCTGGATTTACCGGTATATTACCATGTAAGTGGGACTGATCATCCTCTGATGGTATCATTAACAAATCAAGGAATGATACTTGCAGAATGGGGATTTATTTCATCTTTAGCTCGTTCTATAGAGGATGTCTACGATAACTATGATAAACCGTGGATGAATAGTCTTAATGTAGTTAGCGAAACTATGTTTGAGAAGAAAACATTCAAAGATTCGGCTTATAACAGAAGATGCGTTGTCTCATTGGATTCTTATTATGAACATCATCACGCTACAGGTAAAACGTATCCTTTTCGAATAATGCAAAAAGAGAACAAACCTCTTTGGATAGCTGCAGTCTATAATAAGGGGGAATTGCTTGATCCTGAGTCGGGTGAAATTATATCTAAAACTTCTCTAGGATTTCTGACTTGTAAGGCCAATGAAGCAATAGCACGAATTCATAATAATCCAGCAATGGTTAAGAGAAACGGTCATCGAATGTTGGTGATTTTGGAACAACATCAGATAAAAGATTATCTCCAAGCCAATCCTTTAGAAAAGTCTGTTGAATTTGAAGAGAAAATTCTCTCATTGTGTCAGCCGTATCCAGAAAATAATCTTTCTTTTCATACTACTAGAAATCTTCGTCATAGAAAGGAAATGCCTTATGTAGGAAATGTTTCTGAAGTCAGAGAACCGTTTGTATGGCCTGAATTGATGCTAGATAGAAATAACGTGCCTTTCTAAATAAAATAAGTTTGTAATTAGAGGCAAGTAAAATCGTATTTAAGTTAAGCAAGTTGAATTTCTAGTCTATCCGTATCTAATTCCTCCATGCTTTCTCTAGTGTTAATCAAAATTTGATACTGTTCGATGTGTCGATTCAGTATTTTGACAACAGCATCGTATTTACCAACAAATTTTGACGTTATCTTTAGATTGGAAATTTGCTCGATTAGCAATTGGTAATTCTCTAATACTTCGTCTCTATATGTTTCAGCGATTTTGGCTGGGATTTCAAAGTCAAGATGTTTTTCATAATGAAGATTATAGAACCTGTTATTTGCTTTTTGAAGTTCTCTTATCCAATCCACAGCAGCGATGGTTTCTAACGCTTCAAAATAGGGGTCTTTATGAAACTCTATCAATAAAGTAGAAATCAAAATTGATTTGCTTCTATAACTTTGATTTAGAGAGAGATTCATTTTTTTGAAAACTTCTCTCAAAAGCGTACCTGCTTCTACTTTTTTAGAGTTATACATAAACGTAGTATTATACTCAATGAAGTCCTTCAGTTCATTAAGAACATACATTCTGTTCCTGTCAGCAGATTTTACTTGCTCACTAGGTCCTCGATCAATATGATGATAGAAAGCAATTTCTATTCTATTACATGATGAAGCTAATTCTGCAAGATAATACTGTAAATTGGGGTCAGATGGTGAGACTTGTTGTACGTAGTTTAACACTTGTTTGTGAAACTGTATGTACTCTCCATTACGGAGTTTATTGAGATTAATATAGTTTATCATAAGTAGTAGTGAAGCGAACTTAATAACAAAAGTCTACATATTTCACTTTCAAATCCTGCCAAATTACTTCATGATTCTGCAATTTTTATTTTTACATTGTACTATTCCAGTATCGAATGAGTTTAATCAAACATTATAGGGAGCTTTATAAAATTGCTTCTAATGAGGTTGTCGAAGGTAATTATAACCTTGATAATTTTTTAATTTCTCCAAAACAAGACAGTAGAAGAGGGGTTTCATTACTTATCAGGCCAACTCAAAAAGTTAAAAATAATATCCAGAAGTTTATTAAAGAAGTAAGACTCCTTGAGCCGAAACAATATTTTTACCCATCATCAGATATCCATATTACTATTCTATCTATTATCTCTTGCTACAGTGGTTTTGAAATTAGAAATATAAATGTAGCTGACTACAAAAGAATGGTCGCTCAAAGTATAGAAGAAGTCGAGTCATTCAATATTCGATATCAGGGGGTAAACCTATCAAAGTCAGGTATTATAATTCAGGGGTTTCCAGATCAGCAAATGATGCAGGTACTGCGAGATCGATTAAGAGACAATTTTAAATCTTCCAGTCTTGAGCAATCAATTGATAGTAGGTATGTTTTGCGAACAGCACATTCTACAATAGTACGTTTTCAGCACCCATTAATTAACCCAGATAAATTGATAGAACTGTTGAGGTCTTACCAAGAGACATTATTCGGTGATTTTATGGTTGAATCTGTAGAACTTGTCTTCAATGATTGGTATCAGCGTAAGGAAAATGCAGTCTTATTAGGAAGGTTTGAGTTAAAATAATATTGATACCCGATCAGACTCCATAATATAACAGATTCTACTTCAGAAGAATCATAGGAATGAAATGCCGTTTTTTGTATCCCACAGATAGTTGTGAGATACTCTATGTGAGTTAAAGAGAATTCAAGGCTAGGATATTAAGTATTCAAAATTTACTCATAACTAATTATTGGTAACGAATAAAACTGTTTTTGCATTCTCAATGCCTACGAATAATATTAGAAAAGTTGGTACTATGAAACAGTAAATTCATGCTGAAATATTGAAACCCTCACGAGAGAATCACCTTTTATTTCATACAACATTTTTTATACTTCTTACCACTGCCACAGGGGCAGTCGTCATTTCTTCCAATTACTTTTTTTGCTTCAAAAGAAGACTTGTTAATGGTATTAGTCATATCCTGTTTGAAAATTTGTTCCAACTCTTCATAGAGTTTTGGATGTTTCTTTTCGAGTAAGTGAGGACGTTCAAAAAAGTATTCAGATGCTACAGCAAAAAACTCTTGTTTGTTTGTAGCTCCGTAGTCATTAATGTCAGATTTGTTATCATGTATCTCCTTTGTTTTTTCTTGGATGAATTCTAACCAAGGTAAAGAGTAAGCTTTGTTCTCATATACTGGAGGGATGCCATCAATATTTCCAGTTTCTTTATCGAACAAATGAACAAATTCATGAATGCCAACATTCTTTTTATCACTGTTGATGTCAAAACCTAAGTGAAGTGAAGGCTTGGATAGAATAACTTTACCTTCCATTGGTCCATTTCCTACCATGCCTGTTATGATTTCTTCTTTACTACCAATCTTAAAGTTGCGATCAAAAGAATCAGGGTACAGAATTACTTCATCTAGATGTGTATAAGTCCAAGCTGGATATCCGAAAAGAGGAATGACAGCACTACTGGCTACTAAAAGTCTGTCCTCAAGATCAACATTTGTTTGTACTCCTGTGATCTTTATATGAGCTAAAAAATTCTTGACATCAGATTCGAATTGTACTTTCTTGTCATCTGACAAGTTTTGATAGAAGGTAACTCTAGCATTTAAAATTGTAATCCACTTAAGAGGGGTAGGTACAGTGGTCACTTCGGTGCTCCTCTTGGTCTGTAGTCTATTTTTTCTTGACTGGAGGATTAACCAATATATTCCCAAGGCTAGAGTTAAGATAACAATTAAGTGTATAGTCATCAGGTTAAAGATTTTTTTAAACGGAAAACTAATACTCTACCTTAGATTATTCAGCACCTTTTACATAATATTGAACTTTGTATAAAACTAATTGACTAAGGTATGATTGAAAATATCCTAACTCTTCTGATGCTTGTACTACTTCAAGCTGTACTAGGTTTTGATAACCTTCTTTACATTTCCATAGAATCGAAAAGAGCTCCACTCGAAAAGCAAAAGATGGTTCGACAAGTCGGTATCGGACTGGCGATCATTTTAAGAATATTACTGCTTTTTGTGTTAGTGAATTTGATTAAATACTTCCAAGATCCCATTCTTCATATAGACTTATTCGGATGGATTCATGGAACATTCAATATACATGCATTGATTGTATTGTTTGGAGGAGGATTTATTCTTTATACTGCTTTGAAAGAAATTTGGCATCTGGTGTATCTCGAAGAGCATGATTCTGAAGAAAAAGAGAAGGTTTCAACTACTAAGATCATTTCTATGATCGTTTTGATGAATCTTATTTTCTCATTTGATTCTATATTAAGCGCAATGGCTCTTAGTGACGTATTTTGGGTAATGGCTACAGCTATTGTGATCAGTGGTCTGATGATGATGTGGCTATCAGATAAAGTTTCTGCGTTCTTGGCAAAAAATCGACTTTACGAAATATTAGGTCTGTTTATTCTATTTTTGGTAGGAGTGATGCTCCTATCAGAAGGAGGTCACATGGCTGAACTTACCTTGTTTGGTAGTCATGTAACGCCAATGAGTACTACTACTTTCTATTTTGTGATTTTTGTTCTTGTAGCTATTGATATAGTACAGGGTCGATATCAAAAAAAGCTCTTGAAAGCGAAGAAAAAGTAATGTCTCATGCTCAAGCGACGAATACAACCCATTGAAGGCCTTAAAGCTTTTGTTCATGATCTTTTTGATTTACACGAGGATAAACAACGAGAAACCAAGACCATAGAGGATATTAGTAAAGGAGTAGAATTCAAAGGAACTAACCTTTGGATTCTAATCTTTGCGATTATCATAGCATCAGTCGGTCTCAATGTCAATTCAACAGCAGTAATCATTGGAGCAATGTTGATTTCTCCATTGATGGGACCCATTATGGGAATTGGGCTAGGAGCAGGGATCAATGATTTTGAACTTATTAAAAAAGCCTTTTGGAACCTGAGTGTAGCAGTTACCATTAGTATACTCACTTCAGCTATTTATTTCTGGGTTACACCATTGCATGAAGCGCAATCAGAACTGTTGGCGCGAACCAACCCCACACTTTGGGATGTGATGATCGCTTTTTTTGGAGGATTGGCTGGTATTATAGCTGGATCTAGAAAAGAAAAATCAAACGCTATTCCAGGAGTGGCTATTGCTACTGCATTGATGCCTCCTTTATGCACTGCAGGCTACGCTTTGGCAAACATGAATTGGTACTTTTTTCTAGGTGCATTCTATTTGTTTTTTATCAATAGCGTTTTCATCACATTCGCTACTTTCTTGATAGTTAGGTTTCTTAATTACCCTAAGAAGAAATTTGACGACCCATCTACAGAGACACATGTCAAACGATTGATCGCATTCTTTGTAGTATTAACGACTATACCTAGTGTGTATCTAGCATATCACTTGGTGCAAAAGACACTTTTTGAGCAAAATGCTAGAAAGTTTGTTTCAGCAGAATTTAGTAATTGGGAGGAAACAGAAGTGATCAATAAAGATGTATATTATAGTGCCGATAGTAGTGCTATTGAGGTTACTTTGTATGGTAGGCCTTTAAGTGCTGAACAAGTGAAGGATATCGAACGCCAACTACCGATTTTCAATCTTGGTAATGCTAATTTGGTCATTCATCAAGGGTACAAAGAAGAACTGAATTTCGACGCAGAATTTGCTGAGATGAGTTCGAAACTGAAAGTTGATATCATTGAAGACTTATACAAAGACAACAAAGAGCTCATAGCTTCTAAAGATAAGCAAATAGCCTTGTTAGAAAAGGAGCTCATTAAACGAAAATCTACCATTTATCCAGTAGAGGCGGTAGCTGCAGAGATGCAGATACATTACTCTTCACTCACCGAACTTGCAATCTCCGACGTAGTAAGAAGAAGTTTGATTGACAGTACTATGGATACTGTAGCCATTGCAATGGTTAAGTTCAAAAAGCCAATTCGAAAGTCTGAGAAAAACAAAATGCAAGATTGGTTGAGAATAAGATTAGATAGAAGCCAATTGGAAGTGTTAGAGGTTAAGTGAGGTTTTAATTCTATTAGAAAATAAAAAGTTGATTAAGGTACCCACTTTTTTAGCAGTGAAGCAAGTATTTGATTTACAATATTGCTCCAGATTGGATTAAATTAGAAACTATAGAATAGTTGATATTCTTGATCAGATCCGGCAGTAACTCATTTATTTTGAATGAAATAACCTAGTTTATTCAGTATGAAACAAATAGCCTTATTCATTCTTAGCATATTGACTACGCTTGCAGTAGATGCTCAAAAGAAGACATATCTAGATGCGAACAGAATACAGTCTTCACCAGAAAAAGCCAAGTACTATAGATTGATAACTAAAGAAAAAGACCTTAATAGAGTTAGAGTACTAGAGTATTTAGTTGATGGTAATAAGTTATTCACTGACTATCTCTACTTAACCAAGAGTATGCAAGTAAAGGATGGGGCTTATAAAACATACTATCCTAACGAAGGTAACTTGAGAGATCAAGGAATCTACAAGGAAGGTAAGCAAGTTGGTTTAAAAACTGAGTTTTATTCATTCGGTGGTAAAAAAGCACAATACGAATTCAAAGAGACTGACAGATATTGTATTCAGTATTGGGATAAACAAGGAAAACCAAAGCTGCAAGATGGAAACGGTACTTTCTCTGAAAAAAGAGAAAAGGATGGAGTGGAAATTTATTACGAATACAAGAATCATAAACTCTATTGTAGCTATGAATTATTGGAAGATGGGCAGAAGCTCTATCATTCTACAGAAGTAAAAGCGATATATAAAGGAGGAATGCCAGCTTTCTATCGGTTTATTGGTGAGCGCATGATTTATCCTAAAGCAGCTAGAAGGCAAGAAATAGATGGGGTAGTTTTTGTCAAGTTTAATGTCAATACTGATGGGCACGTTGACTATATATCTATTGTCAAAGGTATTCATGTTGATTGTGATCGAGAAGTCAAAAGAGTTGTGTCTATGACAATGGCGAGTTGGGTACCGGCAATGCATAATGGAGAAAAGGTAAAATCAACTTTGGTATTTCCGGTGGTTTTCAGGTTGAATTAAGTTCTGTTTCTTTTAATTATTAATATAATTCAATGTTTATTATCAATTTGAAATATAAAACTGAGTTGGCGAAGGTTGATCAGTATTTAGATGAACATGTTACATTCCTAAATCATCAATATGAACAAGGTAACTTTCTTGCTTCAGGAAGAAAAGTTCCTAGAACTGGTGGTATTATCTTATCTAATGTTGAGTCTTCGCAAAAAATAGAACAAATCATTGAGCAAGATCCTTTCAAAATAAATGATTTGGCTGACTATGAAATTATTGAATTTGTTCCTTCTAAAACTGCAAAAGAGCTGAAATTCCTTCTGGAATAAGTTTATTAGATAGTAAGGCATGGTTGATTCTTTGAGTAACGTGTATTATTTCAAATTTGGCCTGGGATGAGATTGTTTTTAAAGTAACTATGTTGGTTGTGCTTTACACAGTAATGTTCTTCTAAACCCTATTTGAACTTTGATCTAATTTTATTCGTTTTGTGATAAGCCTGTAGGATTTCAATCGTCTCATTATGAGAGTAGCAATAGTATAATATTGCTTGAAATTACTTTTTCCTCAGGTTAAAAACCTAAGAAAGTAGCATTTGATTCTATGGGGAAAAGAGCAATAGTAAGGGTTCTAAGCGAATACAACATACTTTCTGTGGACTTTCAAGAGTATCAAACTTTACAAGAGTTCAAGGATGTAGTTGAATATGAGTTCGAATTGATAGCACAGTATAAAATCAAGAAGGCGCATATAGATATTAGAAGAGTGAAGACCTATCCTGAAGGAGTTAAAGATTATATCATTAAGGAGTGGTTCCCAACGGTCAACAAGTTAGGCTTGGAGTATATAGCTTTCGTTCAACCATATGATATAAGAGGGCAGGTAGATATGTTAGCAGTTCACATGGAAATCTACGAAAGCTCAAAAATGGAGATGTATGAAAATATCTATATGGTGCATTTTAGTGATCCTACGAGTGCCTTAAACTGGTTGTTAGGTGTTTGATTTTTTTTGAGGTAGTTAGCGTGGTTAAATACTATTCAGAAATTCAGTTAAATTAACTTCTGTATCCAGATTCATTTTCTTTCGAATTCTATATCTAGAGGTAAATACACCTCTCTCAGATATACCTAGTAGATACGCCATTTCTTTACTAGAAAAGTTGAGTTTGATCAGAGCACAGTGCTTAAGGTTCGTGCTACTGAGTTCTGGATACTTTTCACGAAGGGTATCATAGAAACCTTCGTTGACTGAAGAAAAGCGTTGATTGAACTCTTCCCATATTTTAGTGTCTCCTTTTTTTAGTGCGCGTATTAAAGATTTTGCTTCTTTGTCTTCGGGGTATTTTTTTAAGATCCCACCCGCTTTTTCAAGCATCTCCTCTTTCTCGATCAAGAGTAAAGTATAAGACGTAAGCTCTTGGTTTTTTAGCTCCAATACTTCCTTATTGTGCTTGTCTTTCTCTTTAGATTTTTTCTTGGTCTCTAGCTGCTTACGTTTCATCTTTCGGTACAGGTAGTATAATCCTAGTATCGAAACCATTGCAAATACAACGATCAAAATAATTCGTAGCCTTAAGATAGATTTTTCAGATTCCGCAACAGAGAGCTTTTGTTTTATTAGTTCTTTTTCTTTTCGTTCAAGCTCCTTAAGGTAAACATTGTTTACATCTACTAGGTCACTATTTCTCGAACTTTTCACACTGTTCCATTTTTCAGAAAGGTCTTTTAAAGCTCTCAAAGAATGGTACGCAGCTTTATAATTCTCTAGCCTGAATTGAATTTTTGATAATCTATTGTAGAGAAATAGTTTTTGTCCTAATTGGCTTTGTAACTCATCAATAGTGACAATTGATTTTTTATAATATTTGACTGCTAGAGCTGGTTTATCCTGCTCATAGATAGAAGCCAGCCTAGAGTAAATAGCTATTAGAGGTACAAGTTCGCCGTTTGTATACTCTCCTTTAGCTCTATGGTTTTCATAAAACTCTTTTAAAGGCATCAGAATTGATTTAGCCTCTTTAATCTTTTGCTGATGTATCAGTATACGAGCTTCTGCAATTAGGACATTTCCGAAATGAAGTGGGTTGGGATTTACTTCTTTAGAAATTTGTTTGCAACTGTCGATATACATTAATGCAGAATCGAATTTCTTCAAACTTATACTAATCAAAGACATATCGTGATAGCCTTCAATTAGTGCTATTTTTTTCATATTACCCGATCTTACTGATTCCTTGAGAAGGACCAATGCCTTTTTTTGATACTCAAGAGCTTCATCAAATTTTCTATAGGTGCGGTAGACACGAGATAAGATATTGAGGTTTTCGTATTGGAGTACGGTGTCTTGTAGAGCTTGAGAAAGAATAAGTGCCTCTCCAGTATTTTCTATAGCATCTATACGTTGTACCAGTCTTAGGTTAAGGTCAGACATTTTTTGTAAGCATTGGACTGCCAGTGTTGTGTCTTCAGTATCTATGGCCTTTTTATATAGATCATTGAATAAAGCAAGTGCTGAATCAGGATGGTTTTTACTGATTTGTATGTTTTCCTGAAATGACTTTTTAAGATTGATATCTTTTGCTTCTAATAAGAAAGAGCCCCCTATTTTGAACAATAAAATTAGAAGAATACCTCTAAACGGTGATCTTAAGAGGCTTTTAGTTATTCGTTTTGAAGTGTAGTACGATAGGCTTTTGTTCGGAGATAACAAGCCCGTTTTGGTCTGGTGTATTTTTGGTGTAGTGTGTTTTTCGTTTTTCAAAAGTGCGCGGGTATACATTTGATTTTTCAATTATACACAAAAAAGACATTGAAGAATCACGGTTTGATGTCTTGTGTTAGGAAATTAAAAAGTTCGTTGAGGTAAGGGTGCGTTATCTGAGTTACTAGTCATCAGAAATCTTATTACCATCTGCACATTGGAAATAGAATGAATGCACCTCCTCTTCGGCTTTTTAATCTTAACTACTAAAACACCTCATCATTTACTACTTTAATTTCTCTCTGTTTGTTACAAAGAATGTATAAGGGAAGAATAAATATTAGAGTCTTAATCTTTTCCTGATCAAAAACTGAACTTCTCAATATCTGTCAAAATAGCCCTCACAATCACGGTTTTTTGAATGAATGTAATATGAAGTGACTACCTAACTTAGATTACCAAATGTTAGAAGAGAATGATACGATTGAATAAGACCATTGCCTTTTTACTCTTGTGGGGAGCTATTGTTGGAGTCGCAGCAGGTCAAAAACAACCCAATGTGATAGTGTTTTCATATGATGACCTACGACCAGAGATCGGAGCTTATAATAGTGATGAAGTAATCACTCCAGCACTAGATGCCCTTGCTGGAGATGGTGTTAGGTTTAACAATGCTGTAGTAAGTTACCCTCTTTGTTTGCCCTCAAGATCATCCATGCTCACTGGTATTCGATTTGACAACAAAAATTTTGTAAGAAATGAACCAGTTCCAGAAGGTATGCGAAAAAAAGACTTTCTGTATTTGTCAATGTTGGGGATGCAAACTACTTGGCCTCAAGTATTACGAGAAGCAGGGTACTGGACAGCTACCAGAGGTAAGCTTTATCATGGAAATGTTCCCAAAGGACATAAGAAGTACTGGGACATACCGGGCTCGACTTACAGCGATCCGGGGCCATATCGAGTAAGTTCAGAGCTACTCAAAAAAGTAGTCGATAAAGGAGGTGTACAAAAGGACGTAGATAAAATGATGTCTGGAGGAAGTGGTCCAGGAGCCTTGGCATATCTATCAATAGACTGCGATGATAATGAACTTCACGAAGGAGCAGTAGCCGATGATGTTATTGATTATTTATTGAACAAAAGAGATAAATCTAAACCTTTTGCTATTTGCGCAGGCTTTAGTCGACCACATTTACCTTGGGTAGCACCTAAGAAGTACTTTGACATGTATCCAGAAGATGCTGGCAAATTGGCTCCAGTACCTGAAGGAGTCAAAAAGGTCATACTAAAAAAAGATTATCGACCTATTAGTTCCAACCTATGGAATGAAGGGCTAAGTGATTCGGAAGCCAAGAAGTTGATAAGAGCATATATGGCTACCACCACCTATGCAGATACTCAAATGGGGCGAATAATAGATGCACTGAAAGAGTCAGGAGAGTATGACAATACCATTATCATCATGTGGGGAGATCACGGCTATCACTTGTCAGAGCATGGATTGTGGCAAAAGAATAAGGACTATTTGGTAAGTAACAGATTCCCATTAATTATCAAAGCTCCAGGTATTAAAGGAGGAAAGCAAAGCAACCGAATGGTTCAGAATATTGATATATATCCCACTTTGATGGCACTGACAGGTGTGAAAAAGCCAGAAGATGTAAAATTTCACGGTCATGATCTGACACCATTATTGAAGAACCCCAAAGCAAAATGGAAATATGATGCAAACTATACCTGTTGGGGACATCGTGGAGTAGTTACAGAGCAGTACAGGTTTACAGATTTTGGTAAAGGAGTTTACGAACTGTATGATCTGACTATTGATCCAGAGGAGTGGAATAACCTTGCTAATCAACCTAAGTACGCTGATTTGGTTAAGGAATTTAAATACAAGTCTGATCAAGTAGTATGGAATAAGAAGTAGGTATAAAATCTAAATGATGAAGTATTGAAGTAGTGCTTATTAATGTTAGTATATACTTAGTAGAGAGAAAAAAAACGCATAAATAGGGAGGGGGATTGTTTACCTCTTTTTGTTGATAAAAACTCTCTGCAATTTGATCCAGCAGAACTTAGCTTAGTCATGGATGTTAATCCAATATTAGTTCGCATTTCGTAACAGAGAGATTTAGAGAGTGCAGTTAAAATTGAACTAATTCTTGGTAAATAGAATTTATAAAAATGATGAAGACTAACATAGTACTTTTATTGATGTGTTTAGGCCTGTTTTTAACGAAGTCGGTCAACGCACAGAAAAAACAACCTAACGTTTTATGGATATTGACTGATGATCAACGTTACGACGCTATTCCTGCATTTAATAAGATGCTACACGGTAGAGCGGAAAGCGCATTAGGGTATGTCGAATCACCGAATGTCGATAAGTTGACAGAGATGGGAACTACTTTCATCAATACCTTTTGTCAAGCTCAGGGATGTGCACCGTCTAGAGCTTCAATGCACTCAGGTCGCTATCCATTTAGATCGGGTATATATCAGTTTGAGTATTTTAATAATAACACTGATAATTCTTATCCGATGCTGCCGGAAGAAATGTCCAAGTTAGGATACCAGACTTTTCATATTGGTAAACTCGGCGTGAGGATCAGAACGCTAAAAGATGGCAAACCTTCGAATTATGATCTCTATGAAACAGATGTGAGCTTCAAGCTTTTAGCTACTGATATGATCCCTGAGTGGGGTAAGTATCCACTGCTTAGAGAAATTGAAGGAATTAAACTCAAGAAGCCAATTAGGAATGTGGTATACCTAAAGGATGCTGACGGTAAGGTGTATTATCAATCCAAGCAATTAGAGGAAGAGAACCCCCAGTTTGCAGGGATGGCTCAGGAAGCATACGACCGATACGGCTTATTCTTTAAGTACAACAACGAAAAAGGACAGCCTTTGACTCCTTTCAATTCAGGGATATTGGCAGGTGAAAGTCCTCAGCCAGCTGGTAAAACGCGTGACGGTAATTATACAGAAGGGTTTATTAAATTTTTGAAATCAGAGAATGAAAAGTTTAAGATGGGAAGTAAGTCTTTCGATGGTGTAGATACCTCAAGACCGTTATTTGCTCATATTGGCTATGACTTTCCACATACACCTGTATTGCCACCAAAAGAATATAAAGATCGATTCGCAAAATACGATTATAAGATTCCAGAGCTGACGGATGAAGAATTCAAAAAGATGGCTAAGGCATTTCAAAAAAGAGTAAAGAGAAGCTATTCCGATAATTTTACAGATGAGCAAAAACAGTTAATGGTAAGGGATTATTATGCTTTCTGTGCTTACGGAGACGCTTTGGTCGGTAAAGCTGTAGATGAGTTTATTTCCTATAGTGAAAACAAAAAACAGGAATGGATGATAGTCTATGTATGTGGTGATCATGGCTGGAAGTTGAACGAACATGGTTCGATAGCAAAGAATACACCTTGGGAGATGGACAGTCACAATCCTATAGTAGTAGTGTCATCCGATAAGAAGAAATTTCCAGCAGGTAAAGTAGTCAGAGACTTTGCAGAGTTCGTAGATATCGCACCGACCATATTGACAGCGGGAGGGGCTGATATATCTAATGATCAATTCAATCATTTAGATGGGCTGGACCTTCAAAAAGTAGGTTCGGGTAAAGCAGTATCTAGAGACTACGTGATAGGAGAGAGTCATCATTCCATTGGCCCTAGAGCCTATATCAGAACTAAAGACTATATGTTCTCAGTAAAAACTCGGCCCAACTCAAAAAGAGGTCTGAATATGAATTGGGCGATGAGTGCTAGTTACGAAGAACTAGATCCAGCACTCTATCATACTACAGTAGATCCAAATGAAATCAATAATGTAGCTTTCGATTCGAAGTATGAAGACATCGCGATGGAAATGAAAAAGAAACTGCTAGACATAGTAATAGGAGATGGAAGAGCAGAAATCAACTGGGGAGGTGATAATTTTGGTAAGAATACCAAAGCCATCGGAACTGAAGTCCATCGAAACAATACGAAACCAGGAGCTCACGACTACAAGCTGAAGCTTTAAAGAAATAGAAATGATGAAAGTCATTCTATCAATTGTTAATAATAGCCTCGAGTTTATACTCGGGGCTAATTGACTATATTACTAAAGTCACTTTCAATATCTAGATAGAATGATATTGAAAGAAGTAAATCACCCATTCTAATTTCAAAAAATATATCATTTCAAACTGATGGTAAGGTTTGGAATATGAATGACTAGTAAACCAAAAAAAGCATACCCCATGATAAGACGCCTTTTAAAAAATAGAAACTTGAATGACAGTGGGCTATTCAGTGTATCAATACCGATAACAGAGTTTAAATGTTCTTCTAAATCAAGAATAGCACTATGGTCAATAGTATTATCTACAATAATCATTTCCTGTACTTCACCAAAGGAACCCTCTAATACTTCTCAAAACAATATCACACTAGACGCTCCAGTCAGCTATGACTTTAGTCAATTGACTCAATCTACCTTAAGAGATATACCAGATATGGTAGCAAGTTCTCCCAACGGAAAGGAGATCAAGGTTAATAACCAATATGTAACTATGAACGGAGAACCTTGGATACCATCATATGGTGAATTTCATTATCAACGGTATCCAGCCGAGCACTGGGAAGATGCGTTGATCAAGATGAAAGCTCAAGGTTTCGATGGAGTATCCGCCTATGTGCTATGGATCATGCATGAAGAGATCGAAGGAGAATGGGACTTTTCAGGAGATAATGACCTCAGAAGATTCATAGAACTATGTGCTAAGCACGACCTCAAGTTTTTCGCTAGAATAGGCCCTTGGGTCAATGGAGAGGTGAGAAATGGCGGTCATCCAGATTGGTTAGTGGCAAGGTTAGGCAATAAAAAGAATCCATTTGGTAATAGCGGTCGTGGAGGTAAGCTAAGAACTATGGCTCCTGAGTATTTAGCAGCTGTTGATAAACTTTATGAGAAACTAGCCGAACAAATGAAAGGTCTGTACTGGAAAGACGGCGGTCCCATATATGCGATTCAGTTTGATAATGAATTCTCACATCATGTATCTAAGGGAGATGCATCGCTCATTGATTGGGAAAAGGAGACAGCACTAAAATATGGAATGGATGTACCACTTTATACAGTGACTGGATGGGCACACGCTCCATTTACACAAGACAATACGATACCAACTTATGGTTCTTATGCCGACTACTTTTGGATTCCAGCAGAAGCTGAGCATGTGACCGAAGCCTTCAGTTTCAGTGTCTTCAGAGCCAAGAATGACATAGATACTGAAAACAATAAAGACAGTGGGGTAGAAATTAAGAGCCTACCGCACTATGAAGAGAACCCATACATGACTTGTGAAACCGGTATAGGAATGGATATGGCCTATCATCGACGAACCAATGTCAGTCACCTAGACAATGCAGCACTATCACTTGTAGAGTTTGGAAGTGGAGCCAATGGCTTAGGCTATTTCATGAATGTAGGAGGTAACAACCCCAAAGGAAAACTGACATACATGAACCGAGATATCGAGCAAGGGGCAAATGATAATGGAGTAATTAGCCGTGATTTTCAAGCAGCGATAGGAGAGTTTGGGCAAGTAAGGAAGAGCTTTCATGAGTTGAAAACGCAACTGCTTTTCATGGCTGATTTTGGAAAGTATGTGGCTCCATGTAAGACTTATGTGCACGAGTCCATAGATGATACCAAAGGCTTTAGACTGGGTCAAACCGATAAGCTCCAAAGTGCCATTAGGACAGATGGCAAGACAGGTTTTGTCTTTGTGAATAACCATCACATGTTTGATACCACCTATCAGTTTAGCAATGTTCAGTTTGAAGTGAAGTTCAAAGACGAGACGCTAATGATTCCAGAAAAGCCTATAAATATTGTACCTCATACTTATTTCTATTGGCCTTTCAATTTGATGCTTGAGGGAATCAATATCAAGTATGCTACCGCTCAGCCGGTACTATCATTAGACGAAAGTCAAACTTATGTGTTCTTTGAAAATGAAGGCATTCCAGCAGAATTTGTTTTTGAGAATATCGAAGCAGTGGAAGCTAATAACGCTGATGTCATAGAATCATCTAATGGTGCGATGGTCACTGTTACAAAAGCAGGCTTGGATTGTTATATTGATATCAAGAAAAAGGGAGGGAAAACTATCCGCATATTGATCTTGACACAAGATCAAGCGAAGCAGCTATATAAAAATAATGATAAGCTATACCTGTCAGACGCTGAGGTGTTGAAGTTTGACAGTGTGAAAAGCGAACTACAACTCATTAGTGAGCAAACCAATAACTCAGTTTGGGTTTATCCTTCAAACACGATTGATGGAATAGGAACACAGAAGGCAGGACTCTTTGATAAGTTTGAAGTCAATTTCGAGCCAGAGCAGGTAGCCATGACTTATCAACAGACACAAGACGGGAAGGGCTTGACTTTCGAAAACAGATCTAATAATAGAAAGAAAGGATATAAGATAGCAAGACCTCTAGATTCTGTTTGGCATCAAGGAGCAGTAGTAGAGTTAGCATTTGCGGAAGGAATACCATCAAACTTGAATGACGTCAGAGTAAAAGTAGATTATAAAGCTAGTGCCCTTCGATTCTACAAAAATGGTGAGTTCAAGTATGATAATTACTTCAATGGCAATGTCTTTGAGCTAAGTACCAAACACTTACTATCAGATTATAGTACTGATATGAAATTGGAATTGAAATTCATACCGCTACAACCAAAGGATCAAGTGTACATAGCAGGAGAGTATTGGCCGGAGCTGAATATGACCGAAAATGTGCTAGACATCAATAGTATCAAAGCAGTGCCGGTGTATGAGCGTACTTTTAAACTTTGATAAATCGTAAGATATACCAGAGAAATAGCCGTTGTCCTGACAAGCATTTTTACGCTTGTGTGAGAATGATTGTCAGGATCGGTAGTTTCTCATTAATGAAGAATGGATGTCAAAAATCACAAACATTGCTATGAAACTAATCGGAACACTTGTTTTCGTACTATTGATTCAGCACTCATTTGCGCAAAGGCTGCAACCAATAAAGTCGGTTCCTCAAGCAGGCAAGGCAGTAGCTTTGACTTTTGATGATGGGATACGACCTGAAATTCATAGTCAGATGTTGGATATTCTTCGAAAGGAAAATGTACAAGTCACTTTCTATCCAATAGGGGATAACTCAGATGAAAAGAAGCTCATTAAGAGAACCATCAAAGAAGGGCATGAGATAGGCAATCACTCGATGTCCCACCCTGTTTTGATCTCTTTGAGTGATGAGGAATTGACAAAGGAGATCGTTGACTTTCAAGACAAGTTCAAAGAAGAATTTGGATATACTCCGAAGACCTTCAGAGCACCGAAGTTGAAGTATGATGACCGAGTGATGAAAGTGTTGGTATCACAAAATCTAGTGCCTGTCAATGCCTCAGTCGGAACCCGTGACTATGCTAAAGAAACGACCGAGCAATACATCTATGAAACGGCAACTACTTCTCCCAAACTTGATAATGGACGGATCATATTGATGCATGAAGTACAAAAGACCTTGAACGTGCTTCCTGACATTATCAAATATTATAAGGAACAAGGATTCAAGTTTTTGACAGTTTCCCAGATGTTAGAATTAAGACCAAGTGATTGACCGAACTAACTGAAGTTTAATACCACTTTTGAAAAGAATAAAGATGAGACTAATACTACTATTTCTTTTACCTATCATCGGACTGACTAAGGTCGAGTCTAAAACCAATCCGCCCAATGTCATAATCATCTTCGCTGATGATCTCGGCTATGGAGACTTAAAATGTTTCGGAGGAGCCAAAGGGTACCAAACACCTTCATTAGATAAGATGGCCGCTGAGGGTATGAAGTTCACAGACTTCTCAGTCTCCAACCCAATATGCACACCCTCAAGAGCTGCGTTACTGACAGGAAGATACCCTCATCGATGGGGATACAAAGGAGGAGTATTCTTTCCTAGAGATACTAAAGGTATGCCACAGAGTGAAGAGACCATAGCGGAGATGTTGAAAGCTAAAGGCTATAAAACAGCCGCCGTAGGTAAGTGGCATCTTGGCCACAAACCAGAATTCTTACCTACCAGCCAAGGATTTGACGAATATTTTGGGATACCATACAGCAATGATATGTGGCACGATGGTGATGCACCAATTCACAAGGATGCCAAGATCCTAGAAGGATATACTATAGAAGACTATAAGTCCTATACCAAGGATCAAATGACGAAAGAGAATATCAAGAAATACCGTGACAAAGTTCCCTTGGTGGAAGGTGAGCAGGTGATCGAATGGCCAGTAGATCAAACCCAGTTGACCAAACGCTATACAGATAGAGCCATTAGTTTTATCCAAAAGAATAAGAAAAAGCCATTCTTCCTATACATGGCACACACTATGCCGCATACTCCCTTATTTGCCTCCGAGCAATTCAAAGGTAAAACTGAAAGAGGGCTCTATGGAGATGTAGTCGAGGAAATAGATTGGTCAGTGGGACAAGTACTGCAAGCAATTAAAAAAGCCGGAATCGAGAAAAATACCTTAGTGGTTTTTACCTCTGATAATGGTCCTTGGTTAGTCAAAAAACAAAATGGCGGATCAGCCGGTGATCTCAGAGGAGGTAAGATGACTACTTTCGAAGGAGGAGTCAGAGTTCCCTGCATAGCGCAGTGGAAAGGAATGATTCCAGAGGGCAAAGTATGCAAACAGCATATAGCTTCAATGGATTTGCTACCTACTATCGCTACACTGGCAGGAGTATCATTGCCAAATGATAGAGCTATAGATGGAATAGATGTGTCTCATATTTTGAAAGGTAATTTTAATCAAGACACAGGTAGAGAATTTTATCTCATAGCTTTTAACAACAGAGATATGAGTATACGAGTAGGAGACTGGAAGTACAGAAAAGGCACTCCCACCAATATACCTAATAAAAAGTTGGATCTAGAAATTCAACTTTTCAACTTAAAAGACGATCCAAATGAACGAAACAATCTCGCTGATCAATACCCTAATAAAGTAAAGGAAATGGCTGCGTTATTGGATGAGAAATTCGCTGAAATAAAACAGTAAGCGGACGCCTCAGGTTGATCACATGTAATGCTTGGTTGATAAGATGTAACGTCTGGTTGGTCACATGTAATGCTTGGTTGATGAGATGTAACGTCTGGTTGATCACATGTAATGCTTGGTTGATGAGATGTAACGTCTGGTTGATCACGTGTAATGCTTGGTTGATGAGATGTAACGTCTGGTTGATCACATGTAATGCCTGGTTGATGAGATGTAACGTCTGGTTGATCACATGTAATGCTTGGTTGATGAAATGTAATGTCTGGTTGATCACATGTAATGCTTGGTTGATGAGATGTAACGTCTGGTTGGTCACCTATAATGCTTGGTTGATGAGATGTAACGTCTGGTTGGTCACATGTAATGCTTGGTTGATGAGATGTAACGTCTGGTTGATCACATGTAATGTTTGGTTGATGAGATGTAACGTCTGGTTGATCACATGTAATGCTTAGTTGATGAGATGTAACGTCTGGTTGGTCACCTATAATGCTTGGTTGATGAGATGTAACGTCTGGTTAATCACATGTAATGCTTAGTTGCAGTAAGTCATCGTGTTTGACTTAAGGTATCCAATGTTTACTGTAGAGGAGGCTGTGTTTACGCTCGAGTATGCTGTGTTTGCTTTTAACCCCATTGTGTTTAGAATTGAGATAGCTGTGTTTGAGCTAGAGGGGTCTATGTTTGAAGTCAAGGGGCTTATGTTTGGTTGGGAGATAGCTATGTTTGATGTAAAGGGCCTTGTGTTTAAGATCAAGGGCTTTGTGTTTGGCTCAGAGAGGTCTGTGTTTGAAAATATAGGCTAATCACTATTATTTGTAATTGGATACAGTCGCTTTTAGTATTGTAATAAATGTATATTGAAAAAAAATACTACCCTAGGTATCCATTAAATCAATGTGTAGATATGATATGGGTAGGTACAGCACCTGAGCTTAAAACAAGTTCAAGTCATCATGCAGCATTATTTACTGAACTTATTTTTAACTACGGAGACACCTTCATTTTAGATGGTCAAAACGTCGAAAACATACACTCTAGGTTCGACCATCAAATTTTGTCAGGGTTAAAAACAGAACCATTTCAAGTAAGCGTTTCAGGGAAGTATAACAATGCAGGACTTATATTAAAACCATATTGCTATGGTATGCTTTATAATAAGTTTGGGTCTAAGATATTCGATCAAGTCTCTGAAATAATTTTTGAACAATTTTTTGCAACCTTAGATCCAGATCTAGACAAGTTAGAACGCGACTTGTTCAAGGCATTTGGGAACCCTTCTATAGATCTTGATTTTAAAAAATTTGAATACCATCTAGCTAAGAGCTTTGTACAAAAGGGAAGTTTAAAGCAATTCAGTGATTCAATTTCAAGTTCACAAAAAAGTTTTATTCAGAAGTTTAAAACTCATTATCACATTACTCCTAGCGAATACATAAGATTAAAGCAAGTAAATTATGCTATTCAAATGTTGCAGGATAGTAAATCAAAGAAACTAATTCATATTGGCCTCGATTCTGGATTCTATGATCAGTCACATTTTATTAGAGTTTTTAAGAAGCACTGTGGAGTGACTCCAAAACAATTTTTGCAAGGGTAAATTCTGTACAATTTTATCAAGATTTCCACTTCTACTTTCGATCATTAAATCACTAAGTATTCAATGAAATTGATAAAATGGGAAAGAAATTGAAATCAAAAAAACGCATCGAAGTAAATGGAGGAGCTCTTAACTATTATGAAGTAGGTACAGGTATACCAGTAGTATTTGTTCAAGGTATCTGGGTCTCGTGTAGAATTTGGGATGATACAGTCGATAATTTAGCAATAAATGCTCGAACTTATCAAGTTGAATGGCCTATAGGTGGTCACCGAGAATCATTGAAAAATGCGGATCTATCCCCACATGGTGTAGCGGCATTAGTTTTGGAGTTTATTGAGCGATTAGATTTGACCAATGTTATACTCGTTGGTAATGATTCGGGAGGCGCAATTTGTCAACTTGCTGTCACTGCGGATAACCCTGCGGTCGACCGAATTGCAGGTCTGTTACTTACGAATGTTGACTGCTATGAGAAATTTCCACCTAAGGAAATGATTCCATTAAGAGACTTATGTATTTCAAACCCCTCTGAAGCAAACAATGTATTTGCAAGTTTATTAAAAGGGCCAGAGGGTGTCACCCAATTCATGAAAACGGTTTGTAGTAAAACAATACCTTTAGATCAGGCTATGGCACTTTTGGCTAACGTCAATGAAATTGAGCAAAGCCGTGCAGATTCGGTTACTTTTATAGCAGGCGCTGATAGTCAAACCACTACATTACAGGCAGTGAGTCGTTTTGCTAACCTAACTTATCCAGTGACAATTGTTTGGGGTGATGGAGATGAAGTATTTCCAATATCCGATGGCGAAAAGCTAGCCAGAGATTTTCCAAATGCAACCTTAGTACGTTTAGAGGGGTTGAAAACGTTTATTCCTCTTGAAGATCCAAAAGCATTGGCGAAGGCTCTAAATGAACTCATACAACAGGTGTCGATACCAGCTCCAGCTATCAATAAGTGATAAAGTATTGAATATTGTTATTAGATAGAGTTGATACCTAGTGAAAAAGCACCTAAAAGGTGCTTTTTTATACAAGGTTTTGATGTAGTAAATAACTCAGTAACTCTTCATAGAAGGTTGGTAATAGCGTCTAGTTGATCGCAAGTAATGCTTGGCCGATCATTTGTAATTGGAGACCGTCAGATATAGTATTGCTGATCGAAATAAAAGAAACCAGCGTGTTGCTTACTCAGATACTCGCACAACTTGAATCTATGAAATACAGTACTCAGCTATTGATTTTGATCCACTCACTTCTACTCTCTCTCTCGTTGAGTGCCCAGAACGATGATTATACACCTCCAAAAGCTATTGTAGGAACTAGTGAGTTTTTCGGAGGTATGTATCCAGTTGGTTGGTCTCAAGACGAATATTATTTCGCTTGGATCAGGTACAATACTGACACAGGTGAAGCTGATCCACCACAAGGGTACTTTTTCAAATTGATAATACAAGATGTGAGAAGCGATAAAGAAGTGTATAATAGAACGATATTCGGTAGTGACCTATGTGGAGATAAGGACTGTCGTTTCACACAGGAGTCTATCTGGCAGAATTATGGTCAAGAGCTTAACACAAAGCTTCGTGAATATGGAATAGTCCAAGACAAGAACATCAAACTGTTGAAATTCCCATTGTCCGCAAATGGTATGACGTACGATATCAAATTAGACTTTGAAAAGTCAAATTATGGAGAAAATCAAAATGAGGAAATATCCATCAAGAGTGATCTAGGAAGTAAGGTGATCTACAATAAAACATATAACCAACCTAATCAACCTAACCCGCCGCTTGAATCCGAAGTGAGAGGAGGCTTCCTATCACCAAGCTCCAAGAGAGCTGTAATCGTGAAAGAAAGTAAGTATAGAGGATTTGAAGACGAACGACTATTATTGCCAACGCTCATAGGGGCTCATCTGATCGCTGGATTTAAGAAATAAGTCAACTAAGCACCTTACATAAACTTAACAAAAGGCCTTTAAAATCTATTTGAAGGCCTTTTTTGCTCTCTACTCACCTTACAATAATTGAATTTGGGTATCTAAGATGTTCTAGTCTGTCATTGGTATGGTTAATTTGTCTACAGAAATGATTGATGATTAATTAATACAGAATGAAGAAAATAATCTTTGCCCTAATATTCACCCTTTCCCTCTCTCAATTGGTCTTAGCTCAGGTTAAGAATTGGAAGAATCCAAAATCCAGCACTACTATCGAAATGGCCCAGTGGGAGGTAGGAGACATTATCTATACTACGAAAAAGAAAGTAGAGAAACCTTTCGCACAAGAAGCATATGCTATCGTGACTGGAAACGGTCAGACCCAAAAGATTCCTATGTTTTACAATGGCAACAAAGAGTGGGTATTTCGCTACTCAAGTGACGAAGTAGGAGCGAAGACTTTTGTCATTGAATCAGCCTTAAAAGAATTAAATGGAAAAAAAGGTAACATCAAGATTATCTCAAATACGAAGACTAATAGACATGGAGGTATAGTACTACATGAAGATAATCCTCAGCGGTTCTTCTATGAAGACGGATCTCATTACTTCAATTTGGCTTTTGAATGTGATTGGTTGTTTGCTTTGGATTATGGACAAGATGAATTGAAGAAGACAGATCATCTGCTTTCATTGGTAGAAGAAAATGGATTCAATCAAGTCGTGATGAATGTCTACACTTATGATGTCAAGTGGAAGAAAGATCCTAAGCTAAAAGAACATCCTGAGCATGAATATGGAGGTAGAGAAGATATTTTTCCATTCTTAGGGTCTAACTCAGATCCAGACTATAGCGCACTCAATGTCGACTTCTTCAAGCATTTTGACAAAGTGATGACCAATATGCACGACAAAGAGATAGTCAGCCACTTGATGATCTATGTATGGAACAAACTTGTTAACTGGCCTGAAATACAGTCTGACGCAGATAACATGTATTATGACTATGTCATCAAGAGATATCAAGCGTTTCCCAACTTGATCTGGGATGTTTCTAAGGAAGCCTTGAGCTATGGCAAAGTAGGCGAAGAGTACATTTTGGAGCGTATAGAGCGCACTCGTGAGCTCGATTCTTATAAGCGTCTTGTCTCAGTTCATGACTATGGTTTTTGTAAGCGAAACTCAGAGAAAGTCGATTTCATTTCCCTTCAAAACTGGGACTACACCTTATACAATATCATGTATGATGCGCTGCAAGAGTTTCCTGACAAGCCTATTTTCAATATAGAACATGGAGGATATGAAGAGTCACCATATTGGGTATTTCCGGGAGCATATATCAATGCAGAGACATGTTTGCGAAGAAATTACAAATGTGTTTTCGCAGGAGGCTATTCGACTTACTACTGGCAAGGTACCTCATGGAATGCCATTATTCACAATCCATACGAACAGCCTGATGACTTCATTAAGCCTCATTTTGAGTATTTCAAGCATATGAGAACATTGATGGATTCTGTAAACTTTGAAAACTGTAGAAACTGGCCTCAGTTCAATCACAGTGGATACAACTTAATCAATGAAAAAGATGGGATTTACCTGATCTATGTACCGAAAGAGAGTCACTATGCAGCGACTAGGTTAGCAATGAGAAAATACAACACCGATGACGCAACGATTCAATGGTTCAATGTATTGACAGGTGAGTTTACAGAACTACAGAGCTATAAGAAAGGTAAGCCATCAGCTTGGGATCAACACCATCCACGTCCATTCCGATACGAAGTAGATGCTGTACTTATAGTCCGTGGTCTTAAGCCTCTAGAGAAGTAAGTCGCTGATATAATACTTAATTAAGAGTGTCAGTTCTATTACGATTTTCGATTCCGTAATAGAATTGACACTTTTTTTGTTTCATAGAGTCTTCGTTCATTTTTCGTTGAGTCTTATTTTTCTTCAAGAATTGATGTTTTGAATTCAAAATGAATTTGTTTTGAAACGGGATCACATTTCCCGGTTTAACCGCAGGGCGGTAGCCCTTAGGATTTAATTCCTCGATCTTTGGGTCGAGCCTAAATAAAGTTCCGAAGATACTTCACCTCTTTGGGTCGGGTAACTTCATTGATTTGAATTGATAAGAAATGAACAAAGCATTTTTACTGGGCTTATTGTTAATAGCCTCTTTAGCCCTAACTGCGCAACCTAAAGTATGGAAATCTCCTAGGTCTGTGACTTCTGCACAATGGGAAGTAAACGACCTTACATATACTGTCAAACAAAAGTTTGATAAACCATTCTTACAAGAAGCATTTGCTATTGTAAAAGACGAAGTAGGAGAGCAACGCATTCCTCTTTTCTACAATGGGGGTGATCAATGGGTGTTTCGCTACAGTAGTGCTACTATAGGTAAGAAAACTTTCGTAGTCGAGTCCGACATCAAAGAACTGAACGGTAAGAAAGGTAAAATCACAATTACTAAAAATGCAAAGACTGACCGTCATGGAGGAATAGTCTTGAAAGACAAAGATCCCAATCACTTTTACTATGAAGACGGTAAGCATTATTTCAATCTAGCCTTTGAGTGTGATTGGCTGTTTGCATTAGACTATGGGCAGCAAGAGATTCCTAAGACTAAGCATCTACTTTCTCTTCTCAACAAACATAAGCTCAATCAGATAGTGATGAATGTTTATTCCTATGATGTGAAATGGCCCAAAGATCCTAAGTTGGCAGATCATCCTGAGCATGAATATGGTGAGAGAGAAGATATTTTCCCGTTTTTAGGTTCCAATTCTGACCCTGATTTTAGCTCTCTAAATGTAGACTTCTTTAAGCATTTTGATAAAGTTATTGCTGAGATGCATGATCAAGAGATAGTAAGTCATTTAATGATCTATGTGTGGAACAAGGAAGTAAACTGGCCTGACATGGAATCTGAAGCAGATAACATGTATTATGATTATGTAGTCAAGAGATATCAAGCTTATCCCAACATCATATGGGATGTATCCAAAGAGGCACTTCACTATACTCGTGCGACCAAGGAGTATATACTAGAGAGAGTAGAAAGAACGAGAAAGGTGGATTCTTACAATCGATTGGTCTCTGTACATGATTATGGATTCTGTAGAAACAATGCTGACAAAGTCGATTTCATCTCTATGCAAAACTGGAAGCACACGCTTTATCAGACTATGCTTACTGCCGCAAAAGATTTTCCAAACAAACCCATCTTCAACATAGAGCATGGGGGATATGAAGAATCACCATATGTAGTGTTTCCAGGCGCATACGTCAATGCGGAGACGTGCTTACGTAGAAACTATATGTGCTTGTTCGCAGGAGGGTATACCACATACTATTGGCAAGGAGCTTCATGGAATGTACTGATTCACAATCCATTTGAGCAGCCAACTGATTTCCCTAAACCGAAGTTTGAGTACTTCACTCACATGGCAACATTCTTTGATCAATTTGACTTTTCTAAATTCAAGCCTTGGGAACAAGCCAACTCTGCGGGTTACAATTTGACAAACGAAGAGGACGGAATCATGCTGACTTATACTCCTAAGGAAAATCAGTGGGTAGGATTAGGTGCTGCTAAGAAGAAGTTCGATACCAGCAATGTTACTCGGCAATGGTTCAATACTCAGACTGGAGAATTTAGCAAAGAGGAACCATATGATACTAAGAAACATGGTTTTTGGGATGATAGACCTTGGAAGTATGAGGCAGATGCCATCATGATTGTTAGAGGATTAAAGAAGAAATAATACTCATTACTACCACTTGCTCTTTTTTATAAATTGGATTGTTGAGTCTTCAATTAATTTGAGGGTCAATCTATTGTCAGTGTAACAGAGACTAATACCCCTCAAGAAAAGTATAGATATAAAAAAACCTCGTGTGTGCAGCACGAGGTTTTGTAAGTTAAGGCTATAGAACTTTTTATTAACTGTTATATGAAATTACCAACAGTACAATGATAGTTTACATATGATCTTAATCATATGTTATATTGCAGGGTTTATTATGTTTTTAAACTTTGTTAGTAGCTAGCTTTCAGGATGTTACCACTAAGTTGTAGTAGTGCTAGCTCAGCATTTTTAGCACTGTATTTAGCTTGACTATAATTCAGTTGAGCTGTGAGTAAATTAAACTGAGCTTGGCGAAATACAATATTCGTTACCTGTCCCAGACTGTATTGTTCTTTAGTTCGATCGAAGTTTCGTTGGTTAGTCTCAAGGTTTTTGGCCTGAGCTTCCATCACGAACAGTGCAGTTTGGTATGCTGTCCAAGCGTTGCTAACATTTCGTTCTAAATCTAACGTCGTTTGCTCGAGAGTGATTTCTTGTTTTTCCTTGGCTAGTCTTGAGTTTTGCCTTCTAGTGTTTGAAATTCCTCCATCCCAGATATTCCATGATAGAGATGCTCCTACGCCGATAGTATTTCTAGTCACTTCAGGAAACACATTGAAGGGGTTGATTGATTCGCTCCAGCCATAGCTAGAATACACACCTATCTTAGGAATGATAGAAGCATTTTCAACCTTGATCTGATTATAAGCATTACGAACGTTTCCTTGTTGTTGTAGAATACTTACATTCCTTTCTTTAGCATCACTTAATGAACTACCTAAATTCAAATCTTCAGTAAAAGTCAAGGTTGTATCCACCTCAAAAACAGTATTAATATCTCTACCAAGTAGTAAATTCAAATTGTGTTTTTCATTCTCTAACTGTTGGCTATTTGTCAGGTAGTTGATACTATCCGAGTTGTAGTCAACTTCAGCATTCAGTACATCAAGTTGTGTGTTTTGACCATATTCGAAACTATACTTTGCTCTTTGTAATCTTTCTCTTGAAATAGAAAGGGTTTGCTCTTGATTAATTTGGTTCTGTGTCAGCCTAGCTATTTCATAGTAGCTGCTGAATAGATTCAAAAGCGTATTTTCCATTGTAAATCTAGCTTGAAGATCTGTCAGATTGTAATCCTCCTTCAGTTTTGCATAGCTATACTTTCGACCAAATCCATCGAATACAGTATAGTCCATTCTCAGGCCAGCACTGTAGTTTGTGATTTCAGGTTTGGCTCCGTTTTGCTTTACCCAAGACTTAGAATAGTCTGCACCCGCATTACCACTTAAATTTGGTAAATAACCACTATTCGTAATTTTTGCATTGTTTTCCGCGGCCGATACATCCGTTTTGATGGCCCGGATATCAAAATTGTTTTCCAAGGCGATAGCTACAGCATCAGCCTTGGTTAGTATTTCCTGAGCAGCTACCTTGCTGCTCATTAAAAAAGATAAGGCGATCAATAAGTACTTATTCATGATCATTTCCATTTTCTACTTTTAGTTCTTTTATTGCTCGCTCTACAGACTCTCGTGTAGGTTTTTGACCTGTCCATAGCCATAGCCAATAGACTTTTAGGGAATTTCCTGTAGAGAGCATGAGTGGTAGCATTACCAGTGTTAGCACTGTAGCTAGGACGATTCCGTATGCAATTGCAATAGCCATCGGTATCAGGAATTTCGCTTGACGACTCGTCTCAAAAATTAGCGGCGCTAGACCAGCTACTGTAGTTACTGATGTCAAGAATATCGCTCTAAACCTTGACTTACCGGCTTGAAGCATAGCATCGTTATACTTCATACCTTCTTTTAAGTAGGAATTGAATTTACCTATCAGTACAAGGCCATCATTTACCACTATACCTATCAAAGCAATGATGCCAAGGAAGGATAATATATTGATAGAGAAGTCATGTATCCAGTGACCCCATGCGACACCAATTAAACTGAATGGCACCATAAGTATTAAAATGAAAGGTTGGCTTATAGATCTGAAAGTGAATGCGATAATGACGAAGATGCTAAAAATGATAATAGGTAAGATGGCCTTTGCTGAACTAGTCGTTTTGTTAGCTTCTCTATTTTGACCTTCAAATACCGCCTTTACATTTGGAAATTGTGCATTGATCATAGGTACAATTTCCTCTTTGATTTCAAGCATCATATCTGTTGCACTTGCACTTTCATTTTTCAATTCTCCTTCGATTCGGATTTCACGTTTGCCGTTGAGGTGATTAATAGCAATTTCCCCTCGCTCGATATGATAGTTGGCTACTTCACTGAACGGGATTCTGTTTCCAGTAGGAGAGACGATTCTCATTTCATCCAGATTTTGAATAGAAGATCGAGTTTCCAAATCATAGCGTACCCATACCTTGATCTCATCACGACGGCGTTGAAATCTCTGTACTTGGTATCCGAAGAAACCAGCTCTTACTTGACTGATTACATCTTCAAGTCTAAACCCTAAAGCATAAGCTCGAGGTTTTAGAGAAATACTGATTTCCTTGATACCAGCTGGATCATTGTCTGTAATGTCTTTTAATGCAGGGTTTTGAAGAAGGTATTCTCTCACTAATTTTTTGGCTGCTTTAAGCTCCTTGATATTGTTACTTAATAGAGCCATTGAAATCGGTGCTCCTCCGAACCTTCCACCAGAACCAAATACCAAACTCTCTACACCTTCCACACGACCAGTTCTTTCATATAGTTCAGTAGACATCAAGTGTGCAGGAAATGAACGACTTTCACCAGCTAATAGATTGATTCGAAGTGAAGCAGTAGAGGTACCAGGGCCGATTCTCTTTACAATATTTTCAATGACTGGTTGCCCATCTTTTTGCATGTCTTGAAAGCTCTCCCCGACTTCCCAAGCTTTTACCTCAATGGTCGAAATAATAGAGTCTGTTATTGCTACGTTAGTACCTTGAGGCATATTTAGGGTCACGACTATTTGATCCGACGCTATATTGGGAAAAAATGTAATACGAATAATTCCTCCGCCAATAGCTCCAATAGTTACGATCAACATAGAAAGGGGTATGGCAAATCCTAGGAATCTATTGTGCAAAAAGAAGTTCAAAAAGGGGCCATATACTTTGTCTTTGAACCAATTCATTCCACGATCTGCATAGGCATTGAACCAGTAAGTCTTTTGCTCTTGAGTTAGAGCCCTAGAGTGCGCTACGTGCGATGGAAGAATAATAAGAGCTTCAACCAATGATACTACAAGCGTTAATATCACAATAACGGATGCTTGACTAAAATAATCACCTATTCGACCTTCTAAAAAGAAAAATGTAGAGAATGCTACAACAGTCGTTAGAATCGCTGAGATGATTGCTGGAACTACCTCCATCGTACCATCAATAGCAGCTTGAATTGCACTTTTTCCTTTTTCGTAGTGATGGTAAATGTTTTCACTGATCACTATACCGTCATCTACTAGTATTCCAATAACAATGATCATCCCGAATAGTGAGAGTACATTGATAGTCACTCCGAAATAGCCTGCAAACATGAACATTCCAAAGAATGCAATAGGTAATCCAAAGGCTACCCAAAAAGCTAAACGAGGTTTAAGGAAAATGGCTAGAAAGAACAGCACTAGGAAGATACCTTGTAAGCCATTTTTAAGTAATAATTGTGTTCGTTGTACGATCGGAATAGAGGAGTCTCTAGTAATATCCAGTCTTACATTGGTATGTTTTGCATTGAACTTTTCGATATACTTTTTAGTAATATCTGCTACACCAATTAGGTCTTCAGATATCGTAGCATCTACTTGTAGGCGAATAGCCATTTTACCATTGAAATATATCCTGTTTGGTGATTCAGACCACTTATCGGTTGAATAGGCTACGTCTTTCAGTAATACATGAGATCCTTTATCGTCAGACCTTACTATTATATGGTCTAGTTCATCGCCATGATATGATCTGTTTCTTACCCGTATTAAGTATTCCTCTTCAGTAGTTTTTATTGAACCTCCGGTTACTAGGATATTCGATTTAGATACGGCGTTAGCGACTTCCTGAAAAGTCAGGTCATATGCTCGCATCTTATTTTCGTTTACAGCTATTTCAATTTCTTCATCTGGAAATCCGGATAAAGACAATTGAGAAACCCCTTCTATACTTCTAAGATCATTCTCTATCTCTCTAGAGATTTCTTTAAGTGTTTTCAATGGGACATTGTCGCCACTGACCACAAAAGTTACTGCTTGGGTACGAAGCCGTCCTTTGGCAACAACTGGTGGTTCCATTCCTACAGGGAACGAAGGGATCATATCTACGGCATTTTTGACATCAGCCAGTACGGCATCCATATCGTAGCCTTTCAAGACTTCTATTTTGATAGATGCAGAGTTCTCTTTGGAAGTTGACGTAAACCTGTCTAACCCTATCAACCCTTGAAGATTATCTTCAATTTTTAGAACAATACCCTCTTCCATTTCCTGAGGAGATGCGCCGGGGTAGGTGATGTTTATTGTGATGTTTCTAGATTCAACCAATGGGAAGAAGGATGATTTCAGAGAAGACCATCCCGCGATTCCAAAAACGACAAATCCTATCACTACTACCCAACCTGCAATTGGGTATTTAATAAAATGTGATATTATGTTTTTCATTACTTCGCTTCCTTATTCGATGCTATTGACACTTTCATTCCTTCGTATGCTCCAGAGATTGATCTGGATACAAGCTGTTGTCCATCTTTGAGACCAGAAACGACAGCTGTAGTCTTGTTTTTGTGTAGTACATTGATCGGTATGAGTTGAAGAATGCTATCTGACACTACATAGAGTTGATGGTCATCTACTAGGAGTTTTCTGTGTACCTCATAAGCGTTTGTTTTTTGTATCCCTGGAAGTCTAGCTTCTAGAAACATACCTTCTTTCAAGTCCTTTCCTTTCAAGTCCTTTCCTTTCAAGTCTATGAATACATCTACCGTCTGAGTAGTAGGGTCGACTTTACCATTAATTCTACTTATGATTCCTTTCCAAATAGTTTTAGGATTGTCTGCAAGATAAACTTCTACTTCAACACCTGCCTTTACTGAGTTTACCAAGGATTGACTAACTGATATTTCTAATTCATAAATAGAAGGGTCAATAAACTCACCAAGTTTCTGTCCTGGACGGATTACCGTACCAGGGTTTACATTAGACTCGGTCAATACTCCACTAAATGGTGCTCTCAGAGTGTATTTACCATAAGTGATTTCAAGATTTTTTGTATTGTAATATGTTGTATAAATGTTCTTACCAGTTATAAAGAATTTCTCTTTTTCAGACTTAGGTTCTGGTAATGACGCTATACTTTTATTAATATCAAAGTCCTTTAAGTACTGATTCCAAGTAGGGAAAGATTCGGGGAAATCAAGTCTCAAGTCAGGAAGAATACTAGTTATTAGGTTTTGAAGTACACTTTTTTGTGCTTGTAAATTGGCGTAGAAATCTCCATTTCTAATTTTAAGAATAGTTTCTCCTTTGTTGAAAGTAGTACCAGGTTTGAATTCCTTCTCAAGGGATTGCATTACGCCTTGCACCTCTGAGTATAGATTTACCTTACGTTTGGCCATTAGTCTGCCAGATTCTTCAATTTGGATTGGTATATCATCATTTTTGACAGTCTCTATATAAGCGGTATATAATGGGCGTTCAGCTTTTGGTTTCTTGCCTTTTTTATTGCTAATAATTGATTTAGCACCAAAAAAAGCACCAATGATTAGTAATAATGCCAGAATAATAGATCCTTGACGAATTATTAAGTTGTTTCTGTTGTCCAATGTTGTTCTGTATTAACGTTATTTCTTATTTGCTCTAGTACTTTGATGGTAGTTTGGATGTCTTCAGGTGATATTCCTTGCTGGAATTGGCTGATGACCTCGATGATTACTGGCATTCCGACTCTAAGGATGTCTATTCCTTTTTCAGTAATGAACACGTGATTGACTCTTTTGTCACTGCGGGAAGGTTTACGGTGGACAAGCTCTTTGCGCTCCATGGTAGAAATGAGGCGAGTCAGTGAGGCTTTGTCTCTATCTGTAATAAAAGCTAGATTGTGTTGAGCTAACCCATCCTTGATTGCTAATCGGCGTAATAAGATGAATTGAGCTTTGGTTAGGTTTATGTTGTTACGTTTGAATGCGTCAGTGATATAGAAGTCCAGACCTTTCATGGTTCTGCCTAGCCATGGTAGGAGACTCTTTTCTATTTCATTGATATTCTTGATTACGTTTTGCATCGGACAAAATTACGATACATAGATAAAGTGGTTGCGTATGCAACTAAACTTATTGATGGTTTTTTAAAAATGTTTAGAAAAAGAAAAAGGCCAATACAAAAAAACATGCTTTTTGCATTGGCCTTTTACCTTGTCTAGAGCTTGTATATCAGTGCCTAGCTGTTAAAAACTATTTTATCATAGCTGGCTCTACAAGATTTATGATTTCTTGCATCTTCGCTTTAGTGTATCTCCCAGAAGTAGTGTGAATGATTTTACTTTCTTTGTCTAGTATATAGAAGTAAGGTTCTTTCTTATCTTCCATACCTAATTTATCTCTATACTCTTTCAAAGTCCCTTCATAAAATAATACATATGGTTTCATTTCAGGAGCTACACTTTTTTCGGCTTTAGCCATTTGTTTTTTGTAGGCCACTCTTTTAGCACCTGTGAACATTGGAATAAAGTAAACATCTATGTCGTATGAAAAACCAAATAACGAATTGGGATCTGGTTTGGTTAAAAAGTGGTTGTAGATAGGGTTAAACCAAGTTTGCATGTGTGTCTCAGCTTCTTTAGTAGATGCCATACACAATAGACTGTACCGACCATTGATGTCTTTGGGTATGTCAATGAATTTATGAGTAAGGCTTTCAGTTTTTGTTGCAGGGAATTTCTCAGGTACCTGAGAAATAGCTGTAAATGAAATGGCAACTAGTAAGACGGTAGCTAAATTTTTCATGGTTTAAAGAGTCTTTAATGGTGTTGTTTAGTCTTTTTTACTGGCGTTAAACAGCTTTTGCTTTTCTTCTTTATTTAAACTTTCATATCCAGATTGAGATATCTTATCTAGTATCCTATCGATTTCTGCTTGATCAGCTATATTAGTTGCTGTACTTCCTGAATTAGCGGAGGTAGTCGAATTCGAAGTATTCCTTCTTCTTGTATTACTTCTTTTGTGACTCACTTTGATGCGCTCTTGTCTGACGAAGAAGCTTTTGAAAAATTTCATTACTCCTCCAATCCAAAGTCCCCAATCATTTCCTTGCTGTAGTTGTTTGATATAAACGTAACCCATTATTGCTCCTCCAAAGTGTGCTACGTTACCACCTACATTATGACCTTGAAGCCCTATCAATGAGGATAGGAGAACAAATAATGCTATGTATTTGATTTTAACAGGCCCTAAGAACATTAGATAAAATGTGTAGTTGGGTAGCAATGTTGCAGCTGCTATAGTAATAGCATACACTGCTCCTGAAGCGCCTACCATTCTAGCGTATTCGTTAGTTAATCCAGGGACGGTATTGTATACTACAAGGTACATAAGACCTCCCGTTAATGCTCCTAGTACATACAAGTTGATCAATTTCTGATTACCTAGGTACTCTACTATCAGTTTACCAAACCAATAGAGGTAAAGCATATTGAAAAGAATATGCATTAGCCCACTAGTGCTATGAGCAAAGGAATAGGTGATCAGTGTCCATGGTCTTAAAATGAACTCAGAAAATCTTGACGGCAGTTGAAATTGTTCTATGATAAAACTTGCAATAGAACCAATTCCTGCTGCTCTACTGAATAGACTCAAGAGTACAAGAAATACGAAAACTATCACATTGATTATAATTATCTGTGGTAGAGCATTGTTAGGTCTGTTCCAAGCGTTTTTAAAATCGTCTAAAAAGCTATTCATAGGTTGTTGTATTAATAGAAATCACGACCATTTCTGGCCCAAAATTTTAATAGAATGAACGCAATTAACATACCACTAAGATGTGCAAAGTGGGCTACATTGTCTGTTCCAGCACGGTTAATCTCGGAATATAATTCATAGGCACCATAGAACATGACCAGATATTTTGCCTTGATAGGAATAGGAGGAAATAGTAGCATCAATTGAGTATTTGGAAACAGCATGCCAAATGCCATTAAAATTCCAAAGACAGCTCCAGATGCTCCAATCATCGGGATATCCAGCATACCTTCATAGATTTGTTCTACATAGGATTTTGCTTGACCTATGTAACTACTATTACTTTCATTATCATGGTACTCGTCTGCAAAGTCAGATAATTGAACTAAATCATATCTACGTCCGTGTTTATGAATGTACTTGTAAAATTCCTCAGGGTTGGGGTTTTCGTAAAACGAATAAGCATCATTTCTAACCATTCCTTTTTCCACAGTATCAGCTACACCATAAAGCAAACCCGCTCCAATACCTGTTATTAAATAAAAAGTTAGAAATTTTTTTGATCCCCAAACTCTCTCAAGCATAGGTCCAAAGATCAATACTGCAAACATATTCCCAATGATGTGAGAGAAGCCTGCATGAAGCCACATATAGGTGACATATTGATATATGAAAAAATGATCAGAATAAATGCTATAGACACCAAACAATCCAGATACATCAAATGGAAGGAAGTTGCCTAAAAAGAAGATCGCTACATTGATGATCAAGATGTTTTTGACCATCGGTGTCATGTTGAACATGTACTATTGATTAAATAAGTCTGCAATTTTTTCAAGGCCTAAGATAACAAATGTAGGGGTACCTTTAGGCGTATAATTTGGTTGAGCACAGGCGAACAAACGATCGATCAGAGTAGTTAGTTCTAATTTGTCGCCAGAAATTTTGGTTCTATTGGCTGAGCGTTTTGACATAGATCTAGCCAAGTTTTCGTGAATACTCAGCGATAATTCAGCTTGATTATGTTTAAACTGTTCTAATAGTCCTTCGAAAAGCTCTTTTTCATTCATGTGTTGAGCCTCAGCAGGGATGCCATTGATGGCAATGCTATTTTGGCCGAATTCTTCAAATTCAAATCCAAGAGCGGCAATTTCATCTTTTAAACCTACAATCAATGCAAAATCCGAAGGGCTTAATTCAAGGTTTACTGGAAATAAACAACGCTGAGTACTGCCTTTTTGACTTTTTAGTCTTTCTAGATATAGTTCGTAAAGGATTCTTTCATTGGCGAGTCTTATGTCCATCACCATGATACCAGAAGGCATTTGTTTCATGATGTACTTGTCATGCATCAGTACTGGGATGGATTTTGATGAAGGAGTTTCTGTCTTATGAGAAAATGCTGCACTTAATTTACTCTCCGTTGGTTTAGAGGAAAGGTCAGCAGGAGTGAATGAACCAGCCATTTCTTCCTTTTGGATATCTTGTGGGCTAGGCATGGATTCTTGCATGGCTGATTGATATAGTTGTTCCCAATGAGCTTGTTTGTTGGTGCCTTGATTTAGACTTTTAAAACTTCCATAACTACGATCCTTGCTTGAAGACACCTTTGGTGCTCCGAAATCCATATTCTTAACAGCAAATGATTCAAAATTGACATCTGTACCAAAATCTAATGATGGAGTGACGTTATGAGTACCAAGTGCTTGTTTTACGGCTGCTTTGATGATTCCATAGACACTTCGTTCGTCGTCAAACTTGATTTCTGTTTTAGTAGGGTGGACGTTTATGTCTATATGGACAGGATCTATTTCAATGAATAAAGCATAAAATGGATGTTGTTCATCTTTGAGCAACCCTTCGTATGCTCCAGTAATAGCGTGGTTTAAATATCCACTTTTGATAAATCTATCATTAACAAAGAAAAACTGCTCGCCTCTGGTTTTTTTAGAAAACTCAGGCTTGCCAATGTATCCTGTTACTTTGAGCCAATTAGTTTCCTCACTGCAAGCGATCAGGTTTTTTTGATAGTTTTTACCAAATAGCCCTACAATTCTTTGACTCAATTTTCCACCAAGAAGGTTGTAGGTTTCTTTTTCGTTTTGTCTTAGTAAAAATGATATCTCAGGGTGAGCAAGAGCCACTCGTTGAAATTCATCTAGAATATGCTTGGTTTCTACAGGGTTGCTCTTAAGAAAGTTGCGTCTAGCAGGTACGTTATAAAATAAATTCTTAACTGCTAGATTAGTGCCTTTTGATTGGTTTGTGGGCTCCTGTTTTTTGACTTCAGAAGCTTCTATATGAATGAAGGTTCCTAGCTCTGAGTTACTTTGTTTAGTCTTAAGTTCTACCCTAGCCACCGCGGCGATGGATGCTAATGCTTCACCACGAAATCCCATAGTAGCTATTTTAAACAAGTCTTCTGATTCTCGAATCTTGGATGTAGCGTGTCTTTCAAAACTCATCCGAGCATCAGTTTCAGACATTCCAATGCCATCGTCTATTACTTGAATAAGTTGTTTTCCTGCATCATTGATTACAAGTTGAATTTTGGAACTTTTAGCATCAACACTATTTTCCAATAATTCTTTGACCACGGATGCAGGACGCTGAACAACTTCGCCAGCAGCTATTTGGTTGGCAATTGAATCTGGGAGGAGGTTTATTATGTCAGACATTAAGACTTCTTCGCTCTATTTTTAATTCTGAAATAAAAATAAACTGGAGCTAATAATAAATAGGCATAGAGAAAGTCATTACCCCAAAACAACCAACCAATGAACGTACCCATCAGTGCTGCAGCTATCGCCATTTGAGCCCATGAAGTCTCTTTTGTCTTTCTTTCTCGTTGGCTGAATGCTGCTGAAATACTTGAAGCCCTTACTTCGGCATTATTATTGTCCGAACTATGGTGTTCTGCTTCACGTTTCGCAGCAGCTATTTTACCTTGGATTTCTTCTTTGATAGGGTCATAGTATCTAGGTTCATAGTGAAACCTGCCATACTTCGCAGTCTTGATGAATGATGGAAACTTCATACTCAATTGAATTTTTGTTCATCGATTTGTGTACACAATAGACAGATAAAAGTTGCGAAACTTTTTTTATTATTATTTATTGCCTACAGACGCAAACGTTTAAAAACAAGAGGAAGGTTATAATGATGCAAAGGTATGTAGATAAATGTTTTTGTCGGTCACTTTTTGTAGTGCTGATTAGTTCTGTAATTACAGTCCTTCCTTTATTAGTATTTGCTGGTACAAACGAAGTAGATAGTCTCTACAATGAATGGGAGGTTAGCAAAGGTTCTACTCCGCTATTATGGTATCAATTCATAGACTTTGATCATAATGTGGCGGCATCTGAATTTATTCGTAAGTATCAACCAGGAGTAGTGAGTCTTAGCAATGGAGATGAGAAGGAGGTAAGTGACTGGATTCTAGAAATGAAAAATAATCAGAATCTAACTCCTGTTTTTGTTTGTGAATTACATACCGTTTTTGAAATACCCTTTCGAACAGATAAGAAGTGGCCAACTTATCTTGAAATCCAATCTATAAGAGATACTAAGTTGGTATATAATCTTGGTAGACTCCATGGAAAAGAACTCAGAGGGATGGGGTTTGATTTGGTTTATGTCGACTCGATATCAAATTTTGGAGTTACCGAATTAGAAAAAGTTAAATCGTATTTTGCTGGAATTCGAGATGTTGGATTAAGCTTTTCGCTTGGCTCTCAAGCTATTAATTTAGCAGAGAGAATAGGCTGGAATAATGTATATCTAGTAGATTCGGGCTTATGTCATTTTGGTCAAAAAGTCAGAAAGTCCAGAACTTATTTCAGGAAACAAAAACAATTTGATGGATTGTTTGTTGAAGAATACCAAAGACAACGAAACGTAAATAATAAGTTGAATCAAATCAGAGATGGCGCTGGTTTGATTAGGCATACAGGGGCGGCTGAATTGTCAGCAGTTAATTGGCTGCATTCTAGCGTTGAAACTAAGTCTTATTTCAAAAACGCAGTAAAGTCATATTTTAAGGTCAAAGAAGATTTAGCTAATAGGAAGTTAGAAGTTAAAGAACAAGACGTGGTTGATAGAGATAATTTGGTAGAAGAAATTAATTATCAATCAAAAGTACTAGTGAAAGATGAAGATTCAATTCTACCAATCGGGCGGTTTACAGAGTTTCTGATTACAGTTTCAAATATTAAAGATGAAAATTGGCGTATGCTGATTGATCAACAAAAGGTAGCTTCTCATTGGTCATTCGATCAACTTTTGAAAGCTGACTTTGAGGAAGCCGATAATAGGCCTAATGAGGCTATTGTAGTAGTTGATTTAGCTCATGTAGATCAAGAGCAGTTTATGATGCTAAGAAATCATTTGCTGAGATTGCAAAAAAGCCAACAGATGATACTATTGTCATATGGGGATAAAACTTACAATGCCGATTTACTTGAGTTCAAAGAAGTCATCTGGTCACCAGTCGAAAATATAGACGCTAGAAATGAACTGGCTAGGATAGTGCTAGGTTTAAGAGCTGTTAATGGGCGGTTCCCGTCTTATTATGGTGGAGGTGAGAATTTAGGTATTGAACGAAAGAGAACCAATAGACTTGACTTTAGTATTGAAAATATAGAAGGTATTGACTATAGGAAATTATCTAAGATAGACAGTATTGTGGTAGAATCGATAGCTAATGAAGAAATGCCTGGATGTCAGATAATGGTTGTGAAAGGAGGACATTTGATGTATCATAAAAATTTCGGGTTTCACACTTATGATAGTCTCAAAAGTGTACAATGGAATCATCTTTACGATATAGCTTCAGTTACTAAGACTACTGCATTAGTACCAGCATTGATGAATGAAGTTAAATTGAAAAGAGTATCGATTGAAGATCGATTAGGTACATACTTGTCAGTATTTGATTCGACTTCTAAGGCTGATTTGAAATTGGATAAATTGTTAACTCATCAATCAGGGTTATTGTCATATTATCCATTCTGGAGAAAGGCAGAACTAGATACTTTGACCATGGATTATTATTATAAAAATGAAGTAGAAAAGTATCAACCATTGAACGAACTTACTCCTACCAATTGGGAAGATAGTGTTAATGCCTGGATTGTGAGGTCAAGGTTTAACCGAAGGATTAATGCAGACAGTACGTTTAGATATCTATATAGTGATCTAGGGTTTATCTTATTACAAGAGATAGTTGAGAAATCATCAGGTGAAGAGCTTGATAAATATGTGCAAAAATATTTTTTCGGCCCACTGGGGATGAACTATACCATGTTTAACCCTATTAAAAAAGGAAGTTTTGAAACCGTGCCTACTGAAAATGATCAACAACTTCGTAAACAGCTACTTGATGGTCAAGTACATGATAAAAATGCTGCAATCATGGGAGGTGTTAGTGGGCATGCGGGACTTTTTTCTAATGCGACTGATCTTGCCAAGTACATGCAAATGATGCTTGATGATGGGCGATATGGCGGAGAAATATATTTTAATAAAGGGCTAGTAGAAGATTTTACTACTAAACCCTATAACAGTGACAGAAGAGCTTTAGGATGGGATAAACCCAATGAATCAATATCTAACTGTTCCATGTACGCTTCTTCTGCTTCTTTCGGACATTCAGGTTTTACGGGGACATTGGTTTGGGCTGATCCTAATTATGACCTTATTTACATTTTCTTGTCCAATAGAATTCACCCAGATGCTAAGAATTATAAACTTATTAAAAACAATACTCGTACTAGGATTCATGATGTAATCTATGAATCGTTTTTGACAAAAGATAAGTTTGTTGAAACAGACATGTAGATAAATATTTTGCGAATATTGCAAGCAATATGAAGATCGGTGTAGTTTGTTATCCGACCTATGGAGGGTCTGGAGTCGTTGCCACAGAATTGGGCAAAGCATTGGCTAAAGAAGGTCATGAGGTTCATTTTATTACTTATTCTCAGCCTACACGTTTAGGCTTTTTTATTGAAAATGTGTACTACCATGAAGTAGACATTAAACCATATCCGTTATTTCAATACCCTCCCTACGAAATTGCGCTAGCAAGTAAGATGGTAGATGTAGCTAAGCATGAGGGGTTGGATTTATTTCATGTTCATTATGCAGTTCCTCATGCTTCTGCGGCTTATATGGCAAGAGAAATATTAAAGTCTGAAGGTTATTATGTCCCTTTTATAACAACTCTACATGGTACGGATATTACGATAGTAGGTAAAGATGCATCATTGGAACCTGTGGTGACATTTTCAATAAATCAGTCAGACGGTATTACTTCAGTATCTGGAGATCTTAAAAAAGATACTTATGATCACTTCAATGTCAAGAAAGATATAGAGGTTATTCACAACTTTATAGACCTAGATCGATTTAAAAAGCAAAAGAAAGATCATTTCAAGACTGCTATTTGTCCGAATGGAGAAAAAATGATTGTTCATACTTCCAACTTTCGTAAAGTGAAAAGAGTGGAGGATGTCGTTAAAGTATTCTGCAGAGTAAGAAAGAAAACTCCAGCAAAGCTTCTTTTGGTCGGTGATGGCCCAGAAAGATCCTATATAGAAAGCCTAGCTCGTGAAGTAGAATGTGGTTCAGAGGATATTAGGTTTTTGGGCAAGCTTGAGCAAGTAGAAGAGGTGCTTAGTGTTGCGGATCTGTTTTTGATGACCTCAGAAAAGGAGAGTTTTGGTTTAGCTGCACTAGAGGCTATGGCTTGTGAAGTTCCTCTTATTAGTACTAATGCAGGTGGTCTGCCAGAACTCAATGAGGAGGGAGTGTCAGGTTTTTTGTGTGATGTGGGTGATGTCGAAAAGATGGCAGAGAGGGCTATCGAGGTTTTAGATGACGACAATCTAGCTAGATTCAAGAAAGGAGCTCTAGAGACTGCTAAAAAATTCGATTTGTCAAATATTCTACCTAAGTACGAAGCATACTATCGTCAGGTTGTTGAGGAATTTAAGTCAATTAATATATAATTTTGCCAGAGTTCGCCACTAGCTCAATCAATACACGGGTGAACGGATTTACGAACTGTATTTGAAAATTTTGTTTACTAATGAAAACTCAATTTAAAGCACAAAACACAGGACAGGGAACTATTTTTAAGAATCCCGTCTTGGAAAAACTGACCAAAACCCATATAGCAGCGCCCATTACTGCTTTTACATTGGTTTCGTCTTATGTTGTATTCAAAGGTTTTACTCAGTACAACCTTGTAGTTTGGCAAATTGCTGCATTATTCTTGGCAGGTTTGTTTCTCTTTACATTTGTAGAATACATTATGCACAGGTTTTTGTTCCATATGGACGAATCTACTGACTTAAGAAAAAAAGTGGTTTATACCATGCATGGTGTACACCATGATCATCCAAGAGATAAAGACAGATTGGCTATGCCAGTTCCTTTGAGTTTGACATTAGCTTTTTTATTTTTTCTACTATATAGACTGATTTTAGGAGATTTAGTATATGGGTTTCTGCCAGGTTTTTTAATGGGCTATGCCAGTTATCTAGGAGTGCACTATATGGTACATGCTGTTCAGCCTCCCAAAAAAGGCTTCTGGAAGTATCTTTGGATTCATCATGGAATACATCATTACAAACAGCAAGAAAGAGCATTTGGTGTGACTACTACTATATGGGATAGAATTTTTGGTACGATGCCAAAATAATTCAGGTCTTAAAAAAATATGGAAGCCTTATTTCAGAAATGAGATAAGGCTTTTTTATTTTCTATTATTTGGGATTAAGTAGAATTATATCCTTAACGACTAAAGAAATGTAACTTCTTCATAAGAAGTTCAGCAAAATCCAAAGCTAGACAAGCCATTAAAAAATTCGTTTCAAACCATTTTTCGGTGTGAATGCCACAGAACATTTTTTATCAATCATGAAAATGAATTCTCAAATGATTTTTTACGCTAAGAAGAAACATTTTTATTACTTAGTTTTTGTGATTCATTAATCTAGACACTCATCATATACCATTTTAAATAGATGTTTTTTCTTCTTATTTAAAGATTATAAAAGCTGATTACTCCTGATTTATATTGTCTTGTCTAAAAGGCTATCTTTGCGCCTTCGTAAAAAATAATACCCGATGAAGGCATTGATACATAATTTTACTTCCAATCCTAAAAATGATATTCTTTCAGGTCTTACAGTTGCTTTGGCGTTAGTTCCAGAAGCTGTAGCCTTTTCTTTTGTAGCTGGTGTCGATCCGTTAGTAGGATTGTATGGGGCTTTTATGATGGGATTGGTAACTGCCATATTTGGAGGACGTCCAGGGATGATCTCAGGCGCTACAGGTGCCATGGCAGTCGTTATGGTACATATGATTCAAAAGGGAAATGAAGTAGGTCTAAGTTTAGCTACTCCTGTAGACAATTTAGGGTTGCAGTGGTTATTTATTACTCTCTTGTTTGTAGGGACGATACAAATAATAGCCGGCATTTTTAAACTAGGTAAGTTTGTTAGGTTAATCCCACATCCAGTTATGATGGGGTTTGTTAATGGTTTGGCTATTGTAATCTTTTTGTCTCAACTTGAGATGTTTAAGGTTGGACCTAAAGGTGCCAAAGTATGGTTAGAAGGAACTGAATTGATCATAATGTTAGCTTTTGTAGCATTGACAATGGCCATAATGTATTTCTTGCCTAAAGTGACTAAGAAATTGCCAGCAGCGCTTACAGCCATCATTGTAGTAGCATGTATAACAATTTTCGGTGGTCTTGACGAGGTGAGTACCGTAGGATCTTTTATTAGAGAAGGAGGAGGGAAAGGCCTTCAAGGAACACTTCCTTCGTTTCAATCTCAAATATTTACGCTCATTTATACTTTAGAGAATAATTGGGGTCTAATAATCTCAACAGCATTTTTATTGGCAGCCGTAGGTTTAATTGAGTCACTAATGACTCTTAACCTCGTTGATGATATTACGGAAACTAGAGGTAGTGGAAATAGAGAGTGTATTGCACAAGGAGGTGCTAATATTCTGAATGGTTTGTTTGGAGGTATGGGAGGTTGTGCAATGATTGGACAATCGATTATTAATGTGAATTCCGGAGGTAGAGGAAGATTGTCAGGAACAGTAGCAGCAGTAGCTTTATTGTGTTTTATTTTATTTGGAGCTCCTTTGATAGAACAAATGCCTATTGCTGCTCTAGTTGGCGTAATGTTTATGGTTGTGATAGGAACGTTTGCGTGGAGTAGTTTTCGAATAATTAATAAAATACCCGTTGCAGATGCTATTGTGTTAATCGCAGTTTCAGCTATTACAGTTTGGAAGGATTTAGCTGTGGCAGTAATCGCTGGAGTGATTATTTCTGCACTTGTATTTGCATGGCAAAATGCTACTAAGATTAGGGCTAGAAAATCATTGAAAGAAGATGGTACTAAAGTATATGAAATTTGGGGGCCTTTGTTCTTTGGTTCTACTCAGTCTTTTTTACAGAAATTTGATGTGAAAACTGATCCTGAAAATGTTCAAATTGATTTTATAGAATCAAGAGTTAGCGACCATTCTGGAGTAGAAGCAATTAGAAACTTGTCTAACAAGTATTTGGATTTAGGAAAGACATTAAAATTGACACATCTATCACCAGAGTGTAAGGATTTACTATTACGAGCCGATTTGAAGTTTGAGGAAATTATTGAGACTGCTGTTGATGATCCAAGGTATCATGTAGTTACTAATTTGTTAGATGAAGAGATTTAATTAGCACTCTTGAAGAAATATTGAAGCCTCCTTTGGAGGCTTTTTAGTTTTTAAAAACCATGAAACGTTCTTTGGATATAGGGTCGCAAAATTCGTAATCGATTATTTCTTCAATGAGTGGAGACAAAGGATAAGTATTAGTAGCAATTCCATACCTTATATTATGTTCTTTGATGAAGGATAGCTGTGATTCTGGAATAGATGAAAATATTCCTTGTTTTATTTCTTTTTGAACTAGTCGATAGAACAAGCCTATGTTTCTACTACTTTCAAATCGTTCTTTTAGCAGGCTTGGACTGCTTGGTATAGGTATTTCATAATCCGAAAGACTAATCGTATATGCACCATTTTTGCCTAATGTAAGATATTCTCCCAAGCTATATATGTAAGTCTTTGCATCAATGTCATTTGGGGCGATTTCGTCAAAAGATGCTCCTATAAGATTCGACTCCTCAGACTGTAGAAATTTATTTACTCTTTCTATGTAAGCTTGATTGTATTTGAGATTAGCAGGTATTAAGTAGTTTTTAACAAATAGAATATTTGATATAAGTATGAAACTTAACCAAGTCCAATAAGCAATTTTTAATGAGAGATTGATTCTATTAATAGTTAGTAATGTTAGGCTAATAAAGATCATCATGATCGGTTCGAAGATATTTGTCATCAATTGAATAGCATCTACAAATCTTCCAAGAAGAGAAAAAGCAATAGTACAGAATAATATCATGGACAATAGAATAATTACTTCTACTTTCTTAAGCTGTTTTAGAGCGGAGTCTGGTGAATTAAAAAGAACAATACATAGAGGGAAAACCCAGCTAAAAAATTCAACAATATATCGTAACCCTGATCCGAAAAAAGCATTTTTTACAGTAGTCCAGTATTCTATTGGGGGAACATTTTTTAAAGCAATAATCGAAGAGAAAGAGGTTCCAGCTCTGCTAAGATCAGGATTAGAGAAAAGTAATTTGTTGAAGATGAACAGACCTGAGATTCCTAAACAGACCAATGAAATTTTTCTCAAGTGTTTAAAGTCAGGCAGTATAGTACTTAATAAAAACAATGTTGCTAAAGTTCCTAAAACAGCTGGAAAGGGAGTGAAGTTTACCAGGCTTAGTAAAGTCAGTAGCAGTAAACCTGATTGAGAAAAGCCTTGTTTAATTAGAAAATAGCTACAAATAAGAAAGAGACTAATTTGAGATAATTTTAATGTAGACCCAAGAAGTGGATAAGCAAACCTTAAGTCATTTAAAAATGTCAAAGGAAAAAGGTCTTTGCCGACTGGATAGGGAGCGGAAATAATTAGCATAGTGCTGATAGTGAGTATTTCCCAATTAGATCTATTAGTATGTTGCTGAAGTAATGTTATCAATGCCAAGTGCACTAAAAAAAGAAAAAATTGTTCAGCTATGGAAGAATAGGATTTATGTAGGTTTAATCCTGCTAACTTAGCAATTAAGCTATGAAGCCATAATTCATAGTAATGATAAGAAGTTGTACCGTGGTAAGACTTGTCTAGGGCGTTATAAACATGAAATTCATTCTCCTGTCCAGTTTCGGTCAAATAATGTGTTATGCTAGTATAAAAGTGGTAGTCAGGATGGTATTTTCCTGATTTTGGGAATTCCGTTCGGATTTTGTTTTGCGATAGGTCTATAGTTTGAGAGAATGATAATAAATAAGTAATTGAATAGCTTACAATTATTATAAAAGCACAAGATTTGAAATGATATCTATTGGGTAGGTCTATTTTATTTTTGTGTATAGACCAAATTAAAACCATCAGTGCTAGCAGAATACTCCAATAGATTGTTTTCCCCTGAGTAATGATAATAGCGTAAACACACACTAATACTAGAGAGCCAATTATTGTTTGTAGAATGAATGACATCAATGAAAACGAAAGGGTTTTATACGTGAAAACCCATCCCGTCCCAAAACATACGATAACGGTTCCTATACCAATAAAGAAAAACAGAACCGCATCAGTCATGTTTTTTTACAACTTTTTCAATAATAAATAGAGGTCTTTTTTTGACTTGAAAAAATACTCGAACAATATATTCCCCCAGAATACCTAAAGAAAGAAGTTGAACTCCACTAAAAAGAATAATTGCAAAGAGAAGAGATGTATAGCCTTCTGGGACCCCAGCACCATAAAATTTTTTAATAAGATTGTAAAAAAAGTAAATAAGGGCAATGGAGATCGTAAAAAAACCCAATTTACTAATCAACCGAATAGGGAATTCGCTAAAATTAAAAAGACCATTGAATGCTAATTTGGTAAGTAATTTGATAGAGTACTTAGACTTGCCACCTTTTCTTAGTTCTCTGTCGTATGGTAAGCCTATTTGCTTGAAACCTGTCCATGAACGAAGACCTCTCAAGTAGAGACTTTCTTCTTGCATTTCATTTAAATGGTCAGTCACTCTTCGGCTAATAAGACAAAAGTCTCCAGCATCCAATGGTATATCTATGGTAGCTACTGATTTTTGAAGTCTATAATAGAGCCTATAGCAATTTTTTAATACCCAGTTTTCTTTTCTGTTTTGTCTTATTCCATAGGTGATATCATAGCCTTGATTCATTTTTTTTATAAAACTAGGTAGTAGTTCTGGAGGGTCTTGTAGATCGCCATCTAGGATGAAACATGCTTCGGTAGACTTAGCCACTGAAAGACCAGCACTTATTGCTTTTTCATGACCAAAATTTCTTGACAGAAAAACTGAAGTGTAATGAGGCGTAGAGGTACTAAGATTATTCATCAATACTCCAGTTTGATCAGTACTTCCGTCATCTACTAGAATCACTTCGATATTTTTTTCTAATGAAGTAACTACTGCATTTATTCTCTCAATTAGAATAGGGAATACTTCTTGCTCGTTGAAAAGTGGGATGATAATTGAAATTTCAGGAAGGTTTTCTTTATTCATACGAGATCAAAGTTAATGAACCTCTGGAGATTCTATAGCAACTCAATTAAATCTAGGAAGTCCTTAGTTTTTTGTCTTTTGCATTTAGTCCAGTGAAAATGTTCGTTACTCTAAGTTATAGGAATATTAATCCGAATAGGGAGGGATAGCTACCTTTAATTCCAACAGGTTTTTCTTGAGTTAAACATTATTAAGCTTATATGTGCAGGGAGTGTTTAATATATAAAGTGTGAATTTAGAGTGTTTTTAAAAGGAGTTAGCATTGATAGCCATTAATACAGTTTACATTTTTTGAGTATTCTAGTGTGGTTTTAGAAGTTTGAGGCGAAGGATAGTTCAAAAACATACCTACCAAGATTCGAATTTTATATATCCGTGTAGCAGAGTGTTGTTATTCATATTGTTTATAGTGAAACTATATTCGAACTTATTTATGTCTTATATCGTTATGCTTGCCTAATAGTATTATTATTTCAGATATGGATAAAAAAGAGATAATTGAGAATGCAAAGAATGATGCTGTAGGGTATCATGAGTATATAGCCTTTATAGAATCATTACATGAGAAAAAAAAAGCTACTAGTTTTCAAGATAATTCTAAATATTTCGAGCACTCTTTAATGAGCCTAACTCGAATGAATAGAATTTATAAAAAATTAGAATTAAGTAATGATTCAATAAACATTCTTAAATCAATTCAAGCTAAGCAGAATTGGATTCTTATTACTGAATCATGGTGCGGAGATGCTTCTCAAACAGTGCCTGTTATAGCTAAAATGTCTCAGGTTACGGATAAGATAGATTTAAAAATAGTTTTAAGAGATTCTAATCCTGAGTTTATGGATTTATACAAAACAAATGGGTCAATATCAATTCCAATTCTTGTTCTTTTTGATGAAAGTTGGAATGAACTGGCTGTTTGGGGACCTAGACCTGAACCTGCTCAGGCAAAGGTTTTGGAATACAAAAAACTACCAGACGATAAAAAACCAGCATATTCCGAATTATCCCATGATTTACAAAAATGGTATAACTCTGATAAAGGGAAGACTACTCAAGAAGAGGTTCTTAAATTGATTAATTCTATTTCTGAAGTTCAGATATAACTTAAGATAATACTTGGTTGTGATTAATTTCTCAATTCAAAGCTAGGATTTATCATCTAAAGTAGATAACATAAAAAAGCTACTCGATTGAGTAGCTTTTTTTATGTTATAAAACGAAGGATTAAAGTTCTAATGCTTCGTTCATTTTTCTTACTGCAGCAGCACTTGCTTCGAACTTAGCTTTTTCCTCATCATTCAAGTCAAGCTCAATGATTTTTTCAATACCATTCTTTCCAAGAATAACAGGAACTCCAATACAAATGTCTTCTTGACCGTACTCCCCTTCAAGCAAAACAGAACATGGTATCATTACTTTTTTGTCTCTAACGATTGCCTCAACAACTTCAGCACCAGCAGCTCCTGGAGCATACCAAGCAGAAGTGCCAAGAAGACCAGTCAAAGTGGCTCCCCCTACCATAGTGTCAGCAGATACTTTTTCCATTCTTTCAGCTGAGATATATTCAGAAGCAGGAGTAGAATTATAAGAAGCCAACCTTGTCAAAGGAATCATTGTAGTATCACCGTGTCCACCGATTACCATTCCCTTTACATCGTTAGGATTGCATTCAAGAGCTTCAGATAACCTGTATTTGAACCTAGCACTATCTAATGCTCCGCCCATACCAATAACTTTATTCTTTGGTAGGCCACTTGACTTAGCAGATAGATAAGTCATTGTGTCCATTGGGTTAGAGATTACCACTAAAGTTGCTTCAGGAGAATATTTGATTAAGTTTTCAGTTACGGATTTTACAATACCTGCATTTGTTCCGATTAACTCTTCTCTTGTCATGCCTGGTTTTCTAGGAATACCAGAAGTGATCACTACTACAGACGAATCAGCAGTTTTAGAATAATCACCAGTCGTACCGATTACTTTGCTGTTGAAGCCATTCAAAGTTGCACACTGATTAAGATCCATTGCCTTACCTTCAGCGAATCCTTCTTTAATGTCAAGGATTACTACTTCATCAGCTATCTCTCTCATAGCGATGTATTCCGCTACGCTGGCTCCTACGTTTCCAGCACCTACTACGGTTACTTTCATGATATTGAATTTTTTATGATTAAATAAAACCTATTGCTGCGATTTGGCAGCAAAACTAGGAAAAATCAGCACTTTTTGTGTGTCTAAATGACTGATTTTTCTACAGATAGAGAGGTGTTATAGATTGGTGACAAAGATTAAACCTGATCTTTATATACTTTTGTCAATTCAAAAAAGCCAAAACTAGATTTGTAGACTTTAAAAAGGTTTTTGGTATAGGTATTATACGTTTCAGCCATGTTTGTCATGACTTTTGCTTTTACCTCAGGGTGATTATTAAAGATTTCCATCATATTGATATGAGGTAAAACATAAACTTCCGTCTTATCCGTAGTACAAACGGCATTATAGATACGCTTTGTGTTTTCAATTAATGAGTTATCACCAAAAGCATGTGTTTGACGAAGTTTCATCAAATCCTCAAATTTATCATCAATATCGATAGTTAATGATACACTCCCTTTTTTTACAATGTAAAGTGCTTGGCTTGGGTCTCCACTGAAGAATATAGCTTCGTTTACTCCATAGCTTCTCAGATACATGATTGGAATAAATAACTCAAGTTCCTTATTTGTTAGATTCCAGAAAAGACGAACTTTTCTTAGGAATTCAAACATTTTTATTTCGTCGTCTGCGTAGTCTCTCTTGAAGATTTTAATCATTCTGAAGCCGTTTGATGATAAGGCATCGCTGGGTTTTAGATGTGATCTTGAACTTATCACTGATGCGATGTCCCGCTATCCAGATGATTTCATCTTTAGATTCAAAAATCACAGTCCGTTTTTTCAAGTTTACGGGAATTTTCTCATCAATCATAAAATCACTTACCTTTTTTTGATTCTTCATGCCTAGTGGAATGAACTTATCTCCGTCGCATTTTTGTCGAGCCTTAATCGGGAAATTCAAAAGGTCTGCATCCAAGATAGCATAGTTAGGATCCGGATTGATTTTCATTCTTTTGTTTACAGCTTCAATTTCAAATAGCTGTCCCAGTACTTCGGTTTTTGTAGTTTCAGGTTGGATTAATTTTTCCTCATAGTCTGAAGAATGTTTTTCAATATAAAGACTTTCGCGATCCAAGGTCAGGATATATTCAGTAGAATTATAGGTTTGTCCTGATGTGCTTTCGAAAGCTGAAATGATAGATTTAGATTGTTCAAAATTAAACCCATATTCACCGATAATTCTTTCTAAAAGAATTAGCCCGCCTTTTTTACCTCTTAGCCAATGGAGTCTGAGCTCTATGCTTTTTTCGTACTTGTATAGATGCGTTTTTTTGATCAGTTTAATCTCTGATTCTATCAATTCATCCATTGATCTAAATCTCTCTACATTGATACCTATAGTTTGATGAATATTTGGATTTATTTCTTTTAATCTGGGAATGATCTCATTTCTAAGTTTATTTCTATGGTACTTATTAGATTTATTTGATTGATCTTCTCGCCATTCTATATTATTCTCTTTTGCGTATTCTAATATTTGAGATTTAGTTGCGAAAATTAAAGGTCTAACAATTTTTCCCGCTTTAGGCAGTATACCTCTCATGCCTTTAATGCTGGTACCTTTGGTCCAATTAAAAAGAGTAGTTTCTGTCTGGTCACCTGCATGGTGGGCGGTGATTAAATAATCTAGGTTAAATTGTTCTATGATTTCGTCAAACCATTTGTAGCGTAGTTCTCTCGCCGCCATTTGTATAGAAACCTTATTGTTGGAGGCATATTGTTCAGTTTTAAACCGTTTAGAGGAGAAAGGGGTATTCAGCTTAATTGAAATTTCTTTAACCAAAGCCTCATCTTCATTAGAATCTTTTCCTCGAAGTCCAAAATTGCAGTGAGCAAGATGAATTTGAAAGTCAAGTTGACGAAGGATCTTAGATAAAACTACTGAATCTAAACCTCCGCTTACTGCTAAAAGAAGTTTGTCTTGTTTTTGGAACAAGCTATTTTTTTTAATGAACTGATGAGTAAGATTTCGAAGATTCGACATAGAGTAAAAAATAAAGTATCAAATATCGCTAAAAAACGGCAGGGAAGTTGTTGGTTGTCGATTAGTATAAATCCAATTAATAGGACATTCGTTTTTTTCAATAAAGAGACCTATTAGATTTGTCCTCTCAATTTTTCAAATGGGTAAAAAAGCACTTTTCTGTTTATTTCTTTTGTTGTGCCTGTCAGCACATTTACAGGCTCAAAAGAATGGAGGTAAAATCAAATATAAAGCTGAGAAACTCACCAATGCACGTCGTGAAGATGGTGTTCGCTTTAAGAAATTATTGGATAAGGTTGTCTTCAAACAGAATGAAACTATTGTCTATTGTGATTCTGCATACTTCTTTAAAGAAGATAATAGAATGGAAGCATTCGGACGTGTCCGAATTAAAGATGGTGATTCTGTAACAATTAGATCAAAATCTTTAATCTATGAGGGTAATAGAGGCATGGCTAAATTACGAGATAACGTAGTTTACAAAAGAGGTCATAGCTTGACGCTTTATACAGATTTTTTGGATTATAATCTGATTTTAGAGGTGGCAAAATTTTACAATAATGGTAAACTGGTGGATGATAATAATACTTTGACCAGTAATTCAGGTAAATTTTTATCTAGATCAAACTATGCTTACTTCTATGATGATGTGTTGTTGGTAGCACCTGAGTATAATCTTAGGGCTGATCAAATGGAATATAACACTTTGACAGAGGTAGCTTATACACGAGGGCCTACCTTTATAGATAATAGAGATGGTACTACTGTTGACTCTGATGGAGGGGTGTTCAAGACTAGAATTGAACAAACTACTTTTAATAAAGGTACTATAGAGACTAGGAATTATATTTTAGTAGGTGATGATATTTTTATTGATGATCAAAAACGCTTTTACAAAGCAACTGGGAATGTGGTAATGACTTCAAAGAAGGATAATATTATCATTTTTGGTGATCAAAGTATTTATGATAAGCAGCTTGGTATTAGTAAGGTGTATGGTAATCCATTGATGAAAAAAGTCATGGCCGAAGATACTTTGTTTATGTCTGCTGATACTCTTGTTGCTATTGAACATGCAGATAAAGATAAGGAAAGAGTATTAGCATATCATGGAGTGAAAATGTTCAAAGAAGACTTACAGGGGATATGTGATTCTGTGGCATACTTTTCAGCAGATTCTACGATGCACATGTATATCGATCCACTTCTCTGGAATGAAGACAATCAAATGGAAGCAGACTCTATTAATGTAACTTTCTCTAATGGGTTATTACATGAAATGAGATTGAAAAGAAATTCATTTATGACTTCTCTAGATACCATGGGTCAGCATAATCAAATTAAAGGCCGAAAAATGCATGGGTATTTTGATGATTTAGGTGATTTGGAGATAATGGATGTAGATGGGAATGGGGAAAGCCACTATTTTGTACTAGAGGGAGATAGCCTTTTTGTAGGGATGAATAAAATCTTCTGTAGTAAAATGAGGATGCGCTTTGAGAATAATGATCTCAATAATATTTCATTTTACACTAATCCAGAAGCGAAGTTTATTCCTCCTCATGAATTAAAACAGGCCATAGTTTTTCTTGAGGGTTTTAATTGGAGAATAGAGGAGAGACCTGAAAAATCAGATGTAGCTACATATTATAAGGAAGTTGAAAAAGTAGAAACTAAGGAAAAAATTAAACTTCCAAGTGATTTAGATATGTCCAAAATAAAGAAGGCTATTGATAATTTAGATTTACCTGAAAAAACTGTTGATGAACTTCAGCAAACAGTGCAACCGCTCATTAGTAAATAGCATTCATACATTAGTTGATCTGGTTTATTCTTTGACTCTATTTTAATTATTGTATTTCTATCAAACCCAAGTATATTTGCAACCTTATGCGAAAAAGTAGGTTTTTAGGCTTCTTTTTGACCCTTTTGGCCATTAGTTTGGTTACTTCATGTAGTGAATTTAGAAAACTTCAAAAAAGTACCGATTGGGAAAAAAAGTATAAGGCTGCCATTAAGTATTATGATGAAGAAGATTATTATAAGGCTAGTGTGCTTTTGGATCAAATTCTTCCAATTATCAAAGGTACTACAGATGGGGAAAGAGCAAGTTTCCTAAGAGCTTACTCTTACTATCATCAGCAGCAATTCATCCTGAGTGCTGAATATTTTAAAGAATTTACTAGAGTTTATTCAAGAAGTGAGTATGCCCTAGAGGCTGCTTACTTATCTGCACATTCGCTATATATGCAGTCTCCAGATTATAATTTGGACCAGAGGGCGACCGTTGAAGCGATGGAGGCTTTTCAAAACTTTTTGAATAGAAATCCAAATTCAGAATATGCTCCGAAGACTTCAGCAATGATTGATGAGCTGCAAAGGAAATTGGAGAAAAAGGGGTTTGAGAACGCCAAACTTTATTATAAACTTCGAAAGTGGAAGCCAGCTAGAGTAGCTTTTGAGACATTTGAAGATGAATTCCCAGATTCTAAGCTAATAGAAGAAGTGAAGTTTATGGCTATGGATGCGGAGTATCAGTATGCTGAACAGAGTATTCGAACCAAACAAAAAGAAAGATATCAAAAAACGATTGAGTTGTATGAGGCTTTTGTAGATCGCTATCCGGAAAGCGAACTATTAAAAGAAGCCGAAGAAAGATACGCTAAGTCGTTGGAACAAATAGAAAAGTTATAACTTAAATAATATGGCAGTAAAAGCGTCAATCGAAACTAGAGACATTAATAAACTCTCTGAGCCTACAGGTAATATCTATGAGTCTATCAATGTCATGGCAAAAAGGTCAAGACAAATTTCTTCTAACATAAAGGAAGAGTTGAATGGGAAATTGGCAGAATTTGCTTCTACCGTAGACAACTTAGAAGAAATTTTCGAAAACAGAGAACAAATTGAAATTTCAAAATTCTATGAAAGAATGCCGAAGCCTACTAAAGTAGCTGCGGCTGAGTTCTTGGAAGGAAAAGTTATGTTCAGAAGACCTGAGGAAGAAGAAGGCGGTATCAACGTTTAAATGATGACCCTCATGGAGGGAAAGAAAATTTTATTAGGAGTATGCGGCGGTATAGCCGCATACAAAACTGCTTCTTTGGTGAGACTGCTTGTCAAAGATGGTTATGAGGTGAAAGTTGTTATGACAACTTCATCAAAATCATTTATTACTCCACTTACTCTATCTACTTTATCTAAAAATCCTGTCGCCTCTGATTTTATTAAGAATGATCAAGGTGAATGGCAAAACCATGTAGAATTAGGGCTGTGGGCAGATCTTATGGTTATTGCTCCAGCTACAGCTAATTCAATGGCTAAGATGGCGAATGGAATTTGCGATAACTTGTTGATGTCAGTTTATTTATCTGCCAAATGCCCAGTGATGTTTGCTCCAACAATGGATTTGGACATGTATCAACATCCATCTGTTAAAGCTAATCAGGCTACTCTTATTTCTTATGGTAATATTATCATCCGGCCTGGAATAGGAGAGTTAGCTAGTGGCCTTGAAGGGGAGGGACGTATGGCTGAACCAGAGGAAATTTACAATGCCATTCAGAATCATTTTAATAGTAAACAGAGGTTTAACGGAAAGAAGGTACTCGTAACTGCAGGCCCTACTTTTGAAAAAATTGACCCAGTGAGATTCATTGGCAATCATTCCTCTGGTAAAATGGGGGTGAGTATAGCGAAAAAATTTATTTCAGAGGGTGCTGAAGTGGTCCTTGTGTCTGGACCTGGTGTTGAGCAGCTAGATGAAGTTGACATTCATCAATTGTCAGTTAATACAGCAGATGAAATGTATGAAGCTACAAAATCCAATTACCAACAGGTAGACGTAGCTATATTTGCTGCAGCGGTTGCCGATTATCGTCCGGCTAAAATATCTTCTGAGAAAATTAAGAAGGCTGAAGATGCAATGATAATCGAATTGGTAAAGAATAAAGATATAGCCTATGAAATGGGCAAGTTGAAAACTTTAAAGCAAATCAATGTAGGTTTCGCTCTTGAGACAGAAAATGAAGAATTGCATGCTTTGGGTAAGCTTAAGAAGAAAAACTTTGACCTTGTTGTTCTAAATTCTCTCAATGATATTGGTGCTGGATTTTCGCACAACACCAATAAAATTACTATCTTCAACGCCAATCAAGAATCTCGTCGCTATTCTCTTAAGTCAAAGGAAGATGTTGCGAAAGATATTGTTGATGCGGTTTTCGAATTATATGAAGATTAATCTGTTTTTACTTTTACTTTTAATTGCGTCTTCTGTTTCAGCTCAGGAGTTGATTTGCAAAGTCAAGATTAACTCTCAACAAATCCAAACCACAGAACGATTAGTGTTTGATGAGATGGAGAAGGCGTTGGAAGACTTCATTAACGATAGGACATGGACTGATGATCGATACGAAAATCAAGAAAAAATTAAGTGTGTTTTTCAATTAACGTTAGAGTCTAGTCCAGAAATAGGTAGGTATGTTGCTTCAGCTCAAGTGATTTCGATCCGTCCAGTATATAATACAACGTATGAGACTACACTTATTAATTTTGCTGATCGTGAATTTGAATTTAGGTATATAGAAGGTCAGCCATTAATTTTTAACGAAAGTGGATTTTCTGATAATTTAACTTCTCTTCTAGGCTACTATGCTAATATGATTCTTGCATATGATTATGATTCTTTTGCACTGAATGGGGGCGATCAGTATTATGATCGTGCTTGGTCAATAGTTACCGCTGCTCAAGGTCAAGGTTTCTCTGGTTGGGATCAGTTTAGTAACATAAGAAATAGGTATTGGTGGGTCAATGATATTCAAAATCAAGTAATGACTGATTTTAGGGTCGCTATATACGAATATCATAGAAAAGGGATTGACCTAATGCAACAGGATGAAGAAAAAGCGAGAGTTAATGTGCTTGAAGCTCTAAGAAAAATTCAAACTGTCAATCGTGCAAAACCTAGATCTATTTTAGTAATCGGGTTTATTGATGCTAAGAAAGATGAATTGGTAAATGTATTTTCCAAAGGAGATATGGGTATTCGTCGAGAGGCGTTTGATATACTCAAACAAATCGACCCAGCTAGAGCTAAAGATTTTCAGAAGATTATGTCAAACTAAAAAAAGAGATTTATTCTTTTTAAATAGGATTTGATCTAGCTAGTCAAGAATTGCTAAAAGAGGCTTTCGAATTACAAATAATTATGCTAGTTAATTAATTTTGGTCTCATTGCATTTCCAGTACTTAAAATATGATTTCTAAACTTTCAATTAGTAACTACGCTCTTATTCGCCAACTTGATATAGAGCCTGATAAGGCGTTAAATATTGTTACTGGTGAGACTGGTGCTGGTAAGTCAATAATGTTAGGAGCCATTGGATTGTTACTTGGAAATAGGGCAGATACCAAGGCACTGCTTAATGAGGAACTGAAATGTGTGATAGAAGGAGAGTTTGATGTCTCTTCATTGAAATTGCAGGATTCATTTGAGGAATGGGACGTTGATTATGATGATCATTCAATTTTAAGGCGTGAAATTAGCCCAAAAGGAAAGTCAAGAGCTTTTATTAATGACCAACCGGTTACTCTTGATGTAATTAAAGAGATAGGTCAAAAGTTAGTTGATATTCATTCTCAAAATCAAAGCACATCTCTTAGTGATAAGAAAGTGAAGATGGGAATAGTTGATGGATTCGCACAAACTCAATACGAGTTAGAAGTATATCAGACGGCATTTGATTTACATGCAAAGTTAAAGAAGAAGCTTCTTGACCTGCTAGAACAGCAAACTAAGGCCGATGCAGATTCAGAATATAAGAGGTTTTTATTAGATGAATTGGTTAAGGCTGACCTTAAAGAAGGAGAATTTGAACAATTAGAAGGCGAATTAAAGATGTTGGAGAATGCTGAGGATATAAAACTCAAGCTTTCTCAGATTTATGGTGAGTTTGAAGAGTCTGAGTTGTCTGTAAATGATAGATTAAAAGAGGTGGTAAATACACTTAAGTCGATCAGCGGTTTTTCTTCAGAAATTGAAAGTTTTACAGGTAGGCTTAATTCTGCTACTACCGAAATATTCGACATTATAAGTGGTATAGGCAGTGTGAAAGATACTATTGAGTATGATCCTGAAAGAATAGCAACTGTCTCAGAAAGGCTGGATATGCTTAATCGATTATTGCAAAAGCATAATATTTCAAGTGTGGAACAGTTAGTAGACATTAAGATTCAATTAGAAGAACACACTTCGTTAACTGAAACTTTAACTGAATCAATTGAATCAATAAATAGACAGGTTGATGAAGCCTCCAAGGATTTATTATCAAAAGCCGAGATTCTTTCGGAGAAGAGACGTTCAATTATTGATGCTTTATCTTCAGGAGTGAATGAACTTCTAGGAGAGGTAGGAATGCCTGAAGGGCAATTTGAAATAGCTTATAAAAGAGTAGAGCCATGGAAGCTAGGAATTGATGAAGTAGAAGTGCTATTCTCGGCTAATAAAGGGGTCAGTCCAGAACCAGTGGCTAAGGTAGCTTCGGGAGGAGAATTTTCTAGATTAATGTTTTGTATCAAGTTTATGTTGGCACAGAAAACTGCAATGCCTACAGTAATTTTTGATGAGATTGATACTGGAGTTAGTGGTGAGATAGCACTCAAAATGGGGGATCTAATGAAGAAGATGTCTTTTCGTCATCAAATTATTTCCATTAGCCATTTGCCGCAGGTAGCTGCAAAAGGCGATCAACATTACTATGTCTATAAGGACAATAGTTCTGATAAAACGGAGAGTCTGATTAAGTTATTAGATGAGTCTGATAGACTAGAAGAAATTGCAAAAATGATAGGTGGAGAAAACCCTAGTGAAATTGCTAAAAATAGTGCTAGAGAGCTAATTGGCATGAATGCCTAGAACACATATATTTGCACCGAATTATCTATAAGAAGAGTATTAATTAGAATATAGAATAAAATGGCTAATAACTTATTACAAGGAAAAAGAGGTATCATATTCGGTGCGTTGAATGAAGATTCTATCGCTTGGAAAGTGGCTCAGAAGGCACATGAGCAGGGTGCTGCTTTTACTTTGACTAATGCACCCATTGCCTTGAGAATGGGTGAGATCAATAAACTAGCTGAGCAATGTAATAGTGCTGAAGTAATTGGTGCTGACGCTACATCCGTCGAAGATCTTGATAATCTATTTACTAAATCTCAAGAAGTATTGGGAGGTAAGTTAGACTTCGTTCTACATTCTATCGGTATGAGTCCAAACGTGAGAAAGAAGAAAGAATATGGTGATTTGAATTACGATTGGATGTTGAAGACTATGGATATTTCAGCAATTTCATTTCATAAAGTAATGGCTGTAGCTGAGAAGCAAGATGCTATGAATGAGTGGGGGTCAATTTTAGCACTTTCGTACATTGCTGCGCAGAGAACTTTTCCAGACTATTCAGATATGGCTCAAGCTAAAGCTATGCTAGAGTCTATAGCTAGAAGCTATGGTGAGAGATTTGCAAGATTGAAAAAAGTAAGAGTAAATACTATATCTCAGTCTCCTACGATGACTACCGCTGGAAGTGGTGTAGGTGGGTTTGATGTCTTTATGTCTTACGCAGATAAGATATCTCCTTTAGGTAATGCGTCAGCTGAATCTTGTGCCGACTACTGTATATCTATGTTCTCAGATTTGACAAAAATGGTAACTATGCAAAACTTGATGCATGATGGAGGATTTTCTACATCTGGTATAACAGAAGATATTATAGATCAAATGAGGAAATAGTCTAAATACTATAAGGTATTTTAAAAGGAAGCCTTTTGGTTTCCTTTTTTGTTTTAACCAATTTAATTTTTCAACTCCTTTTTGAAGTTTTCAAATGCAGTTTTGAATTTTTCTTTTTCTTCAGGGTTGGTGATTTCGTTATTGAAATTCTTTTCAAATGAGGGAAGAGAATAACTGCTTGTAACGGTCGCCCCCCTGAAAGGGAAAATACTTTTGGCATGTTCTAGCACACTCATTCCTCCTCGTGGGCCTGGTGAAGTTGCCATTAAAAATACGGGCTTGTCTAACCACATACTTTTTTCAACTCTAGAAGCCCAATCTGTTACGTTTTTATAAGCTGCTGAAAAGCTACCATTATGTTCTGCAAATGAGATTACAAGACCATCTACTTCTCTAATAATAGCTTTAAAGTCATGAACCAGTTTAGGGATTCCCTGTTCTAATTCTTTATCTATACTGAAAATTGGCATTTCAAAATCATTGAGGTCAAGAGTGATTACTTCGACTTCGTTCAATTGATTAGCAGCCCATACAGCCAGTCTTTGATTGATAGATTTTTTGCTATTACTAGCTCCGAATGCTAATACTTTTTTCATGATGATGTTTGTTGGGATCTATTTTTATGCTGCTGATTATACTTTTTTAAAGCATAATAAAGAATTACTGGACAATATTTAATAAGCAAACTTGAAATTAGAATTTAATCATAAAAAGAGAGGTCATGAACTACAGTATGGGCTAAACCTTCATCCGTGTGTTGATTGTTAGAATATTCACTTACATATTCAACTCCCTCTCCGTTTTTGTATAGTTCATAGACTAATTCCCAGTTATTGTTTCTGCAATCATTGCATTCAGTATTGTGGCACTCAACTTTAAGTTGTGTTTTTTCACTAACACCCAGCTCATTTAAATCAATAAGCATCTCTTTTCCACTAACCCAAGTTCTCCTACTATCAAAAATTTCAGTGTTGTCAGCATAAATTTTCACGTAATCATCTATTCTGAAAAAAATCATTGAATACCCACTTTTTAAAGGAGTTTCACCATCTGTGTTTTTGTCACCTTTTATTTGCTTAGGGTTTGGTACACATGAGATTATTACTAGTACTAATAAAAATGTTATTCTCATTTTAAGAAATTTGACTTTAAATCTATTGCAATGATAATTCATATATTTTTGTAATGAGTTTTATGTCACCCTGACAATATTTAAACTACTCTTTTGCGCTTGTAATTCCTTTAATCATATGTTGTAGAGTTACTATATTCGTGCCATATTAATAATCTATGTCGTCTATTATTCAAAGCTTGTGGATAGAAGGGGAGCTTAGCCCTATAGAGCAATTAAGTCTTAAGTCATTTCTTAGAAACCATCATGAAGTTCACCTTTATCATTATGGTGAAGTTTTTGGTGTGCCCAAAGGAGTGATGTTAAAGGATGCAAGAACTGTAATTGCTGAATCTAGAATTTTCAAAGCAAGAGGCAGTTATGCAGCTTTTTCTGATTTGTTTAGGATGGTTATGCTTCAGCAATATGGTGGCTATTGGGTTGATACAGATGTTATTTGTTTAAAACATTTTGATTTTGCTGAGGATTCAGAAGTTTATGCTTGGGAAGATGATGAATTAATAGGTAGTGCGGTACTGAAATTAAATCCAAATAACTATGCTTTGGCCGAAATTATTAAACGGTTTGATAAACCTTGGCTATTTAGAGATTTGAATTTTAAAACAGTTCCGAATAGTTGGAAGAATAGTGATAGTAAAGTTGCTCTTTTTAAGCAATTTATTTGTGAATACGATAGGAGACAGATTTATTATGAAAACACAAAATGGGGAGGAGTCGGAGAACCTATTACACTAACTGAATTAATGAAAAAATACAATCTAGCAACTAAAGCTTTAGATTTTAATAGGTTTTTCCCTATTCATTATACTGAATGGTTTAGCATTTTTTATGATGGAAATCTTCTAGGTAAACTGGATTTATCTCCTACTTATGCGGTTCATCTATGGAATAATTGTTTTAAGAATTATTCTGGTTTTGACAAGCAAAAACCTTTTCAAAAAGGGTCATTAATACATTATTGGTTCGATAAATATAAATAAATGTTGAAACTTTCTGTTGTTATTCCAGTGTATAATGTTTCTAAATACTTGAGAAAATGTGTCGATAGTGTTTTAGAACAGACCCTTAGGGATATTGAGGTTATTTTAATTAATGATGCTTCTCCAGATCCTAAAGATCATGAAATATGTGAAGATTACATAAAGACTGATGATCGAGTGGTGTACTATAAACACGACGTAAATAAAGGGCTTGGAGGTGCTAGAAATACTGGAATAGAGTTAGCTAAAGCAGACTATATAGCTTTTGTAGATAGTGATGATTGGATTGAATCTCAAATGTTTAAGGTTATGCATGAAAGAGCTATTAGTAAAGGGGCTGACATTGTTCAATGTTATTTCATGGAGCACTTTCAGGATTCTGGAAAAACTAAATTAAGACGGGTTAAAAAGTTTAGACGACAGGCTGATATTATGAATTGTATCAACGTGTTAGCATGGAATAAAATCTATAAAAAAACACTTTTTACTGATTACAATGTTTTTTACCCTGAACGACTAGTTTCAGAGGATATCGCTACTACTACAAGGCTTCTGTATGGTGTGAAGAATGTGGAATTGGTTCGAAAACCTTTTTATAATTATAGAGTTAATAGACATGGAGCTATCACTAATAACTATTCGAATCTTTTCTCGGATTTGCCACAAGTATTTGAAATAATACAAAACCATCTAATTCCTTTAAATAGGTTAGAATCAGATCGTTTGTTTTTTGAGAAAAGAGTGGTTAAAAGCCTTTTGCATTATTTGAAAAGGCTGAAGCAGGATGATCGTATCAGCACAAGAGATAAGAATCAGATTATTCTAAATTCTTTTAATAAGAATATTAAGTATTTGAGTGGTTCTGAAAATTTTGAGACAATGTATGAAGCATTAAAATACACTGAGAATAAGAGCAGAAAAATAAATTTTCAGGTTTTAATCAAGAATATATTATACTTGTTCGGGTTAGTTAGTTAGCTATCATGCCTTCTTTTAACTCTATTATTTTGTCCGCTATATCAAAATATTTCTCGTCGTGAGATATAACGATTATGGTTTTTCCCAGTTCCTTTAATAGTGGTAAGATTTTTTGATAAAAAATCCCTTTGAAGTAAGGGTCTTGATTTGCAGCCCATTCATCGAATAAATAAATCTCTTTATTATCAAGCATGTTTGCGATTAAAGCAAGTCTAGATTTTTGTCCATAAGACAATTTGGTAGAATTGAATTTTTCTTTATCTATTTCGACTTTAGAATCCATTTCTAAAAGTTGAATAAAGCTAGAACCATTTTTTTCTAGAAATTCGGAATTAACATGGGAAAGATGTTCGAAAATGTGTGAATCTGCATAATAAGCGGAAAAAACATCGCGATAGCTTAGAAGATTACCCTCGTTAATTGGAGTTTGATTGTAATAAATATCCCCGCTTTTAGGGGTATATAATCCAGTCAATATTTTAGAGAATGTGGTTTTACCGCTTCCATTTCCGCCAATGATAAATGTTATTTCATTTTGGTTGATCGTAAGGTTTAAGGGGCCAAACTCTAATGCATTTTCATGAAGTTGAGTTCTATATTGAAACTTTATGTTACTAAACTCAATTATCGGTTTATTAGTATCTAAATCTTTCGGTAGGCTATTTTGAGATGAAATTTGTTCTTTATCTACTTCTATTCCTAGAAGCGTGATTTGTTCTAATGATACCATCGCACCACTTCTAAGTCTAAAAAAACTTGCAATTTTTGTTGTGAACGGAATTAGAAAGAGAATTGTTGGTAAAATTACTTTGAACTGATGAAAATCAATTGGGATAAAATATATTCCTGAAAACATTAAAGCTCCTGAAAAAATGAATACCAATAGGTCTGATAGTCTATCGGTAGTTTCTAAAAGTACTTTTCTTTTTACTTCCGACTCGTTCCAATTGTGTAAATTCTCTGTAATTACTTTTGAAATATAGTCATTTCTTCGGCCTTCATTTAAAGATAGCTCTTTCAAGCCCAGAACCATTCCTCCTAGATCACTGTATAGATTGTTATTGTATTTTGTAGCTTTTCTCGTCAGTTTTCTTACCAGTGGTAGCGTTGAGGCAATCATTATCACTTGAAGCAAGAACGCAATCATAAAAAATGACGTTAATTGCCAATCTGATGTGAACATTATATAAAGAGTAACTAATACAGTAGTTGTACTGACTAGAAATTGTGGAATGCGGTTAATAAATTCAGAAAGAAGAGTGATATCTCTTGTAAGAACAGGTACTATTCTTTCTGAATTTGATTCTATATATTCATAATTAGCTTTAAGAATCTTATTCGATAAATTTTGAGTTAATTGCCTTATTACTATTGATGTTATTTTGGCCATGAAGTAGCCAGACGAAATCCCCAAAATCGTAGCAATCAAACTAAATCCTAAAATTTGAGAAATAAAATCTAAATCAATATTGTCTACGGTGTCTAATCCACTTTTAATAAGAGTAATAACTCTTGATGTGCAAAAACCAGAAAGAATTCCAGTGATTGCTCCTATCATAAATAATCCAATTCGACTTTTAACTAATGGGAATAATTTTCTCATACAGAGATTATTTTACTTGGTCGAAAATTTTGTTGTATTCTAATTTAATAACAGAGGCGATTTGCTCTTTTGTCATTGCTGACAAATGCCTACAAAAAGTAGTATTTCTCTTGCTGACGATACTGGATGGTAAATATCCAATTAGGTTGTCATATTTTTGTTCTGTCATTAACCCTCTTAGAAGGATGTTCTGAGTTCTTGGATGAATGTTCGCCAAATGTCTTAATTTTCCTTGACCTAGTTCAAGCCACATGTCAATAAACTCATGTACCTCTGTACAGTTTTTCATAATATTAAAACCAGCATTTGGTAAAACCCACCTCCTCAGTTCCCAGCTTAGTTTGAAATTATGAGAAAAATAGATTCCAAATCTATCAGATCCATCTTTTTGAAATAAAATTTTCTTATTTCCATTCATATATTTAGAGATGAGATCTTCCAGTTTTAAACCAAATCGATTATCATATAAGAGAGTGTCTGCGTCAACCATCATTACAAATTCAGCGTCAGTTTTTTTAAAATGGTCTTGAATCATTTTGATTCTACTCCAAGTAAACGCCATATCGGGAATCAATTTTTCTCCATAATGACAAAAATTATACCCATGTTTGTCACAATACTTTTTCCATATTGGAATAGAATATTGTGTATAAATGTCAATATGCTCAGTTGAGAGCATTAATATATCAATCATTTTACTTAATTAATTTTACTCGGTTTGAATATTCTTTGAGTAGTAGGGCTTGAACTTGTATGTCATATTCTGAATCTAAAAATTGACTCATATATTTTTTGCCATTCAAGGCAATATCTTTACATAATTTATCATTATTAGCAGCCCAGTCTAAAATTTCTTCAAGGTTTGATAAATCATCGTTAAGTTCTAAATAGTGAATGTTTGGAGTTAATTTTTCTTCCATAATCCACGAGTGCCAATAAGGTTTAGGCATTATGGGAACTGAGTTTGAGCTAAGTACCCATCTAAGATTACTTGCTACATCGTTTCCTTCTAAGCTTATTATGTATTTGTATTTTAGTTGTTCTGCTATTGAGATTTTATTTTTTTTATATGACTTCAGTTCTGGTTTTTGTTTTGTGGTGGCGAACCCTACATCGTATTTATTGAAGTGTTTTTTTACAAATTCTACTCTCTGTTTTTTTCCAGTAGTAGCTCCTCTCCAGACAACATTATTTCTTTTCTTTTCCCAAGGTATGTCTTCTTGATTAGCGTAATTACATGGAGTTGTTAGCCTGAGTGACCTGAAGTTATAAATGACACTTAATTTGTCAGTGGCTTTTCTTGATTTACGTATACAAGGTATCCCATCAGTATCTCCATGCTCTCCATAAAAAAGTGGATATTGATATTGCACTTCTTCGGTTAAAAGGCCAGTATCGAAGGGGAGAAAGAAGTTCATCAAAGAGTGAAGATCCTTGTATCGTTTGTACATTGGTAATACTCTAATATTCCTGATTTTTGGAAGATGAACAATATTCTTACAATACCAATGTTTAAAGGTGTTTTTTAAAGAATCGTAACTTACATGGTTGACTTCTATCTTTGTCCATTCATTTTTATTTTTGAGTCTATTAAACTCGGATAGTGCGTATTCGTGACTGTCCAGTCCATTGAGATAGTATCTAATTCTCTCTTCAATAGGAATCCAAAAATCATTCATGGTTCAAATTTTATAATCTAGTATACTTTAAGGAGTAAAATTTCATCTTTTATATTTGAACTTATCTGAAATACCTCTGTATGGTTAAACCAAAATAGAAATTGGTGATATTGTTATTTTCTACAAAATATTTATTTTTTCTGTAGGAGTATTCGAATACAGTACCTATTTGGTAAGCATTGAAAAATTTGCTGTATGAACTTGATAATGTCCATTCATGGTCATGATTGTTCTCATTATTAATTTGAGTTTCATAAAAGTAATCATCATCAAACCTAGTTCTTTGGGCAGCTAGTTGTAGATAGCTTGATTTATTGATATAAATCGCTTCGAAATAATCACTGATTGAACCTGGCCCTATCCCCGCGCCGATTAGTTGCCCTTTATTGGTATAACCTGACCTGACGATTGCATGAGTATACCATGAATTGTTATATTTATAGACATAACTTTTAGGTTTATCAAGAGAAGTATGTTCGTAGGTTAGTTTTAGTACATCCTCCTCTTTTAATTCAAAATACTTGCTGAACCCTATAACATAACCTCTTGAATGTTCAGGTGTTGTGCCATGAAGTTTTCCTCCAAAATCATTTTTTGCGAATTCAAAATATGTTTCAAAACCTACTTCTTTGAAGAGCCACCTTACACTAAGAGATCCCAATTGATCGAAATCATCGTTTATCGCAGGATCCCCATCAGTGTCATCAAAACTACCCAAAAATACCAATAGATCTGTAGCTTTGAAATCAGCCATTTTTTTATAAAATGATCTGTTGAAGCCTAATGTTAAACTTGGGAGGAAGCTAGGGCTATATCCAATAGAAGTTCCACTCCAATATCTATAATTCCAAGTATTTGCTTGGTCGAAGTAGTCGGATTTCTCTAATATTCCGTAATAGAATTTAGCTTCAAATAGACCTATTTTAGTATTTATTGGTTTGTTCGTCCCAAGATCTATGTGAGGTATTCCTGCTGCTTGATTGCTCATCATGATGGGGTTTTGTTGAGCAGGTCCCCAAACAATGTTTTCTGTTGAAAGACCGATCGTAAAGTTTTTTAATGCGAGTCTTATTTCTGATTGTCCAAAGTCAAAATCTGAAAATGACTTGTTGCCAAAACGTTGAACATAATCAATCCTATTGCTTTTGAATTGGTAATTAAAAGAATTGTTACTGTCATTTTGAGGAGCCAACTGAAATTCAGAGTTTTCAGAGTAGAAAAATATAGGGGCAAATGTAAATTTTAATATTCCATAGTCTCCAGTAAAACCTCCTTGAATAGAGCCTGTATATCCAGCCCCTTTCCATAGGGCACCGTCATTATAGCCATTCGCTATTTGGGTGTTGTAGTGATTTTCAAGTCTTATTGGAAGTAATTGAGTTTTGTGGTTATAGTCTGTTTTTATTTTCCAAGGATTCCATTCTGCTGAGTCAGTAGAATTATATTGATGCATAATTGAAGGGAAAATATTGAGACGATCTTGTTGGTTATGAATATTCTTTATTTCATAAAATCGATAATAGTTTAAAAGCTCACTGTTTGGGTATAGAACCTGTCCGAAGATTTGTTTTGGGTGCAAAGCAAGTACAAAGAGTATACTAAAATAGAGAGAGTACCTTTTCATGAAAGCAATTTTATCGCGAAGCTAGTTGCTTTTCTTGATGATTAGCTATTGCATTTTCATAATATTTCCACAGTTGTATATGAAGGTTTTCTATTGTTTGCGGTTGGATTAATTCTAAAGCATTACTGACCATTTTATTCCTTGTATCGTCATCATTTAAGAGTTCGATGATTTTTTTAGCAAAAATTTTTGATTTCCCAGTCTTTACTAAGTATCCAGTTTTTTTATCCCTAACTAATTCAGCAGGACCTCCTGAATCGGCGGCGACTACAGCTAACCCTGAAGCCATTGCTTCTATGACAACATTTCCAAAAGTTTCTGAGGCGGAAGGGAAAAAGAAAAGGTCACTAGAAGCATAGATTTTAGACAATTCTTCTCCCGTTTTCTTTCCTGTAAATACGGCATTGGCCATTCTTTTTTGTAAGTACTCTTTTTCAGGGCCATCGCCTGTAATTATCATTTTAATTTTCTCATTACTTCTTTCAAGATGGCGATATACTTTTACTATCGTTGACATCTCTTTTTCTTTAATAAGCCGACTTACGAAAAGTACTTTTTTATAATCTTGGGGGATTTTATTAAAGTAATTAGGATCTCTATATGATGGGGCAAATGAGTTTGTTTTAATTGCTCTACCCCAAATTTTTATTTTGTTAGCTTTTACCCCTCTTTTAATCAGATCCTTTTTGATGGTTCTAGTCGGTGCTAAGGTTATGTCAGACTTTTTATAGTACCAAAGAAAACCTGTGTTAAGAAGTGGTCCAAATATGGCATTTCCTATTTTGCCGATATAATATTGAAAATATGCAGGATAATGAGTGTGATATATGTTTAGTACTGGGATATTATGTCTTTTTCCATAGTTTATGGCATACCTGCCAAATAACGTAGGTGAAGTGAAATGGAGTAAATCAGGTTTGAAATCATCAAGAACTGAATTTAAAATACTCTTTTTAGGTATTCCAAGTCTATAACCTTTCTGAAAAGGTACCTTGATATACGGAAGCAAGATAATTTTGTGAGGGAAGTTAGTAATATCTTTTGGAGGATGAGAAGTTATAATTAATACTTCAAATCGATGTCTAGGGATACTATCCAGAATTTTGTTTAATGTAATACTAACACCGTCAAAATTTTCTTCCAAAACATCTGCAAATATTGCAATTCTTTTTTTCTCATCGATATTTGAAACTTTTACAGGCGTCCATTGATTGAAATTACTTTTTTTCTTTTCTTCGATCAAATGTAATTGCTGCATATTATAATTTGACTTACATGATTGCTTTCTTCCTATAAGTCTTTTTTAAGAATGTTTACCCCTAAATATTGTGGGTTTTTATTTTTATAACTTTTACTTAATTAACAATTATGTTTGCCGCCTAAAATATTGAAAATACTATGAGTAGATTTTTCTCAGAGATATTAAGGTTATTTAGGTTGAGGACTACCTCGTCTGAGTATTGGGTAAAAAGGTTAAAAGGTAAAAAGACATCTGGTGCTGTTATTTCCATGTCAGTGTTGCCATCAAGGTTTGAAGGGTTGACTCCAACTCTGAATTCTCTTACAGATCAAACTGTACTTCCTGAAAAGATTATTTTGAACCTTCCAAAGTATTTCAAAAGGGACAAAACAAATTACGAAATTCCAGATTGTATTAATACTCATCCTTTAGTGCATATTAATTGGATAGAGAGTGATTTAGGTCCTGCTACTAAGCTTTTACCTACTCTGGATTTGTTTGAAGACCAGATTGATAAATTAATCATTGTATTGGATGATGATCAAATCTATCCGAAGGAGTTAGTTGAGAATTATTTAGAGTGGTCAAAAAAACTACCTGATGCAGCAATGACGATTTCTGGATGGGTAGCTCCTGATTCATTTGACCATGCAGATAAGGTGCAGCTTTATGGAGGAATAGTGCGATTTTACAGAAAAGATAATTCTATAAAAAAACCGATACGAGTAGATTGTTTACAAGGTGCTGCAAGTTTTGCAGTGAAGCCAAAGCTTTTTGATAAAAGAGTTTTTGATTTTAATAATGCACCTCGAGAGGCATTTTACGTAGATGATATTTGGTTAAGTGGTAATTTGTCCCGTGCCAATTCTCCTGTTTATGTGGTGCCTGGCCCGTTCCGATTTGGGAGATTTGTTTCATTGAGACAAACAGGTGGTTTGGGATTATCTAATACTGTCAATTCAGATAATACAAATAATAATAAACTCTACAAGTATTTCGAAAAAGAGTGGTGGTCTATGAATAATTAATTTTTATATAGATGTTTCATATCTAAATATTGTTAAAAACATTGAATTAAAAATGGTGGAGTCATCCATCAGGGTAGTAATCACATGAAGAAGAAAGTTTTAGTAACAGGAGCAGCTGGTTTTATTGGTTTTCATACTATCAAATCACTGGTTTCAGAAGAGGTCTATGAGGTGATAGGGTTGGATAATATAAACGATTATTATCCGATGACTTTAAAATTTGAGAGGTTAAAGGCATTAGGGATTCATCCTGATTTTATTAGATATAGTAAGGAGTCGATTAGTGAAACATTTAAAGACTTCAAGTTTATAAGGATGGATGTAACTGATGAAAAAGCACTTTTTAGTTTATTTCAAAAAGAGTCTTTTGATTACGTAATTCATTTAGCAGCTCAAGCAGGTGTTAGATATTCAATAGATAATCCTAATGCATATATTCAATCTAATGTAGTAGGCTTTAACAATATACTAGAGGCTTGTAGAGAGTATCCTGTTGATCATTTGGTATATGCTAGTAGTTCAAGTGTTTATGGACTCAATACTGAGCAACCTTTTTCTGTTAAACATAAGGTGGATAAACCTGCTAGTCTTTATGCAGCTACAAAAAAAAGTAATGAACTGATGGCTCATACTTATAGTCATTTGTTTAATATTCCTACTACTGGTCTTAGATTTTTTACTGTTTATGGGCCTTGGGGACGTCCTGATATGGCTCCTATGTTATTTGCGAATGCAATCTCCAAAGGAGAACCAATTAAAGTCTTTAATAATGGACAAATGGAAAGAGACTTTACATATGTCGGAGACATTGTTGAAGGGGTATGCAAGGTTATGACCACTGTACCTTCTGAAAACGAAAACGGGAATCAATACAAGATTTATAACATAGGAAATAGCAAACCTGTTCAACTAATGGATTTTATAGAAACATTAGGTAATGAGCTGGGTATGGAAGTGAAAAAAAACTTTATGCCTATGCAAGATGGAGATGTAGTCAGTACATATGCTGATACTTCTGAGTTGAGTCGAGAAATTGGATATCAACCTAAGGTGACAATTCAGGAAGGTGTAAAAGAATTCGTTACTTGGTTTAAAGAAATATATAGTAAGTCATAAAGATGTTTACACTTGTTGATTGCAATAATTTTTGGAGTCCATCTGGAGGAGGGGTAAGAAGGTATCATCTCGAAAAGATGGAGTATTTCAAAAATAGAAAAGATGTTAAGTATGTCTTCATTATGCATGATAGCAAGACTTACACTGAGCAAATCGGAGAGACTTCTTTTATAGAGCATCTAGGAGTATCAAAAGTAATGGGTAATTGGGAGTATAGATATTTACTTAATTCCAAGTCCATAGAGCCCTTGATCGTAAAACATGATCCAGATTCTATTGAGGTAGGGTCTCCTTATTTTATGCCAAGAATAGTAAACTCCATCGTTTCTAAAAATAAGCTTAAGGCGCGGGTTTTTGGTTTTTGGCACGCTGATTTTCCAGTAACTTATGTTAAGAGGTTTTTGTCAGGAATGCCATTTAATTTAGCCCAGTACGGAGAGAATTGGGCTTGGTCTATGGGTAGGAAGCGATACAACAGAATGGATGGGGTGTTGGCCTCTAGTCAAGTCATTATTGATAGAATGAGATTGAATGGAATTGAAGATATACATTTCGTTCCATTGGGAGTTAATGAAGTTTTGTTCCATCCGAATAAAAAAGATAACCAACTTAGAGAAAGACTTAAAGCAGGAAATGAAGATAGGTTGATTCTGTTTTTTCCACATAGGTTTAGTAAGGAGAAAGGATTGGATATTCTATTGGGTGCATATGAAAAATTGGTTAATACGATGTCTATAGAGCCCGCATTATTGATAGGAGGAACTGGGCCTTATCAAAATCTAGTAGAAGAAGCTGCCGATAAATATGAACACGTTCATTTTAAGGGATTTATTGATAGTAAAGAAGATATGGCTACTTATTATGCAAGTGCAGATTTAGGTTTTGCACTAAGCGCTTGGGAGACTTTTGGCTTGTCATTAGTAGAATCATTGAGTGCAGGATTGCCGCTAATAGCAGCTGGTGATGGTGCTGCGATGGAACATATTGAAAAATCAGGAGCGGGTTATATTTTGCCAAAAGTCGACGAAGATAGTTTAGTGTCTGCAGTTTTAAAATTCAATGAATCAGCCCAAAAATCGAGCCTAAAAGAAAAAGCCCGAAATTATGCTCAGGAACTGAGTTGGAAGAGTTGCTTTGATAAGCAGTTAGATATATATATGTCTAGTTCGCTTTAATTGCCTTCAATTTTGCATTTTCTTTTCTGTCGGCTATTATTTCCCATCCCCAAATAGTTAGCCACCCAAAAACGCCAGACATAATATGGATAAATGATATATAGATATTGTTGCCAAGAATGAAGTGGTTGAAAACTTCAAATGCAAATATCATTGAGAATAAAAACCATTTTCTAGTACTGTAGTATCCAAGCGCAGCGATTAGTGCGAACACTCCGACAGATCCTCCCATCCATGCTCTAGAGAAGCCTTTTAAAACGACTTCATTGTTCGGGAAGGTTTCAATGAGATAAGTAAATAAAGACCCCATGAAAAGTGCAATACAGACATAGGATAGAAAATATACAACTAATGTTTTCTTTGTACCATGTTGGGCTTCAAATGATTGGACAGGAAAAAGAAAGCCGAAAAGGATGACAAATAATATGTGTACAAAGTCATTGTGGAACCAGATGGTGGTCATACTAGTTGCCATGAAATGCCAAAAATCTTCTTTGAATTGAGCCATCCACATCATCCAGTTACATTGAAATACAATGTTCCAATCGCCTTCCCAGCAATGTCTTCTTGGTGCGAATCCAAATATTAGATTGACGACCAGAATAGCTAATACATAGAATATGCTAAATTTTCTTGAGTATATCCATGACAGGAAAGACTTATATTGTCCTCCTGAAGGAGTAGACCATGGCCACATATATGGTACCAAGCGTTTTACAAATTTGTTTTGTTCTGGTGTATTATTAGATGTCAAAATCTTACTTTTTAGAAATCTCGGCAAAGGAATGTCAAATGTTCTATATCCAAACGCTCTTGGTATTAATTTTATGATAACTATCCTGAAATTGATTGCGAATAAAAGCTATTCCCAAGGAAAAAGTAATGATCGACATCAGAGTTTGATGAATTGATCTAGTTTTATGCCATGTCTGTATTTAAATCTGTATTATCTCTATTATTAATTAGTATAGGTATTCAATCCTATTCTCAAAAATTAAAGTTTAGTAATCTCATTGGTGATCATATGATTTTACAAAGAGATCGTGAAATCATAATGAAAGGAAGCTGTGAACCATATGCTCAAGTGCAAGTAGTGTTAGCTCGAGGCTTGAATCGAACACGAGCTGACAAACATGGTAAATGGAGAGTTGTAATACCTCCATTACCCGCTGGAGGTCCTCATGAAATGAAGATTGTTGCAGGTGAAGAGACCGAGACATTTGAAGATATTTACATGGGAGATGTGTGGTATGCAATCGGAGAGTCTAATATGGATTTTAAGATGAAACAAGGTGTTTTGGATGGGGCTCAAGAAATTAATCAAGCTAATTATGAATTGGTTAGACAATATGATGTGCCAAATAAATATGCAAATACGCCAGAGTTAGAAATAAAAGAGGGAGAGTGGAAAGTATGTTCGTCGCAGACTGCTGGTGAATTTTCGGCGGTTAGCTACTTTTTTGCTAAGAAGGTTTTTGATGAAGTTACTGTACCAATAGGTATTGTTTTAGCATCGAAAGAAGGAAGTTCAATCGAAGCATGGATGAGCAAGGAGTCTTTGTCTAGGTTACCTCATAATAAAGGACCAAAAATTCCGGAAGTTGAGTCTGGTAAGTATTCTTTGGAGGGTTTTGGTCAACTTAACGAACACAAGGTTAAAGTAATATCAAAAGCTTCTACGGATTCATATAATGGATTATCAGTTGGAGTTACAAAACCCAGTTTCAATGATAATAATTGGGGGCAGCTGGATATTGAAAACTGGAAGGCCAGAACGCATCAAGTCTATTGGTTTAGAAAAGTAGTGAATATCACTAGCCGTCTTGACGGTGAGGTGATTTTTGATCTTGGAATGCCTGGAGCCAAAATTGATGTCTATATTAATAATCGTCACATTGGTGTAGCTAAAAATAAACCATTCATCAAGACTGTTTCTGCCAAATTTCTAACTAAGGGTAAGAATATCATTGTTTTAAGGGTTAGTAATCCTTTAGTTAAACCTTTTTTATCACATAGTGATGCTAAACCATCTATTAAGAGTAAGTCAGGACAAATAATTGTTGATTTAAGTAAAAGATGGAAATATTCGAATGATATTGAGAAGTCTCTAGACAAGGTTTTTGAGATACAAACGGTGCCTTCTTCTCTATTTAATGGAATGATTAATCCATTACTGGATAAACAATTTAAAGGAGTTATTTATTATCAAGGTGAGAAAAATGGAAAGGAAGGAGGTCAGTATGAGGAATTGTTGACTTCATTGATAACAGATTGGCGTATAAAGTCAAAACAAGGGTACTTCCCATTTTACTATGTTCAATTGGCGAATTGGGGGCAGCCAAAAGTAGAGCCGGAAATGAAAAATTCATGGGCCTATCTTAGGGAAGCTCAGGAGAAAGCACTCAAACTGCCTATGACGGGAATGGTAGTAACGATTGATGTAGGAGAGTCATATAACATGCACCCAAAAGATAAGAAAAGTGTAGGGGAAAGGTTAGCAGCCATAGCTTTAAAAAAGTCGTATCAACAGGATACCAGATGTGAAGGACCTAAACTTAAAGATATTGAGTACAATAGTCCAGAAGCAGTAGTAAGTTTTGAAAATAGTGAAGGACTAAAAACTTTAGATAACAAAAAACCTCTTGGCTTTGAAATAGCCGGCAGTGATGGGAAATATTATTCTGCAAAAGCCCGTATTGAAAGAGGAAGAATCATTCTTTTATCAAGCAATGTGTCTAAACCAAAATACGTAAGATATGCTTGGGGGGGAAATCCACAAGTTAATCTTTACAATGCTGCGGGGCTTCCTGCATTACCTTTTAGGACAGATCATTTTTTGCCACAAGAGTAGTTTTATGAAATAATATTTCGTTTTTGAACGATATGTGGAAAAGTTTTAAAGTGTTTTAAAGTGTTCTTAACCTTGATTAGATAGTTTAGCAGAGGATTTATTATTCTATTACCTCTTAAACAATTGTAGATACTATGCCCGTGCAGGGAACATAGGATCATTAGAGTCTTTGAATAGAGACTATCACTAACAGAAACCAATTGCTTTTAAAGTACAGTTACATGATGAGTAGTCATGTGAAGGAATAACTAAATCGGTTATTATGATTGGAGCGGTTTGCGTTTTTGTATTAACTATAAATGGCAGCCGCTCTTTTTTTAGAAGGCTTCATTAACACCGAAATAAATACCATTGCTTCCATTTTGACCAAACCCAAAGTCTAACCTAATGCGGATGTCTTCATCTTTTGTTAGTTTGTATCTTATTCCACCACCATAGCTAGATTTTACTGAATTGATCATTTCACTTGTTTGTGGGCCTACATTGCCAGCCAACGCAAATCCTGCTGCAGTCCATCTAGGGTGAAAACGTAACCTATATTCTGCTTGTAAGACAAACATTTTAAGATCCATAAATCGACCTTTGAAATAACCACGGCCTCTTTCTCCACCTCCAAACCAAGCCATACCTTGGAAAGGCACCTCTCCGTAATTATTTTCAGTATATACTTGAAATGCTAAAGTAGAATTGGATGTAATAGGACGATAAGTTCGCAGGTCCGTTACAAACTTATTATAGCCGCTAGTGGCGCCAAAGTTGATGCTAGAGTATTTGGCACTCATTTGAAGGAAGTGTCCATTAGATGTGGAAGCAGTGTTGTCACGACTATCAAAATTAAAAACCGCTCCTAATCCACTTATCACAGCTTTATTGCTGCCTAGAATATTGCCGGGAGCTAATAACCCTTCTTCTTCTACCTTAGTGATGTAATGATGTTCATAGTGATATTCTAACCCGAAATTAAGTGAAGAAGGAATCCGTCTTAAAAAAGCCACTTTAATAATGTTAGAAGTAGAATTAAATTCCTCTCGATTGTCATCTGGAGTATTATTTCCAACACCCCAAAAAGAGTTTGGGAAGACTTTATATTGGTAAACCATATCCAAAAAAAACTCACCTTCAGCTAGATAGATTTGAGGCTTTATGTCAACTATTACTTGTTTTTTTAAAGTATAAATCCCACTTGCTAGAATATTAGATCGTCTTTGATTGAATTTATTGTTTTGTTGTGTTAGGAAAAATTGAGCACCACCTCCAAAACCAAGATTTGTCTCTGGGGTATAAAAAATTATTGGTATTCCGATTGTCTTGATCCAGCCAGTATTAACTATTGTGTCACCTAGGTGGATTTGTTCATCTCTATACTGGTCTTGAGCAAATAGAGGTTTGTTCCAATAAATTGAAAGCAATAAGATTAGAATAACCTTTTTCATCAGAAGAAGAATTTGTCAAGAAGTACATTGAATCCGAATGAAAAAGAAATATCTCCAATGCGGGTATCTCCATTAGATTTTGTACCTGCTACTGTCTGTTCTCCATCTACCCAAAAACTATCAATTGAGAAACCAATGTCAAAAGAAATTCTGTCAAACATGGTATAAGAATACCCTAAACCAAAAATGCCTCCTATTCCTTGACCTTTATTCTCAGCATTTGTAACTATATCTGTTTGATCAAGAATGGAAGATTCTTCTCGAAACTTAACGAATCCAATAGAAGCATTTATTAAAAGTGACCCATTTGAAGATTTTTGGAAATAGTATGATCCAGTAGGACCTATGTATAAAATTTCAGAATCACTTTTTGTAATGCTTCCTATTCTTTGATCTCTCATTGCCAAGAACCGAATACCTAATAGCCATTGATCTTGTATGAATTTACCTGATGAGATATTAAAATTGAAATCATTGGAGGCAGTTTTACTCGCATTTGAGTTATTCGTAGATGAGCTTATTGATCCCGATAACCCTGTATACCACCTTCCTTTTCTAAATGGATTTAGTAGTATACTGTCTGATTCCTGAGCAAAGATGCTTGAATAACCAATCAGTAGAATACTTATAAATAATAGTCTTTGCGCCATGTAAGGTATCTGTGATACTTTAAACTTACATGAATTAGTTTTCTAACTCATCAATTTCTGTTGCTATTGCTTCCCACTGTTCGTTCTTTGTTTCAAGATCCTGTTTTATGGAGGTATAAGCTATGTTAGTTTCTTCTAATTTTTGCGTATTTTCATAGACTTCAGGTAGTGCAAGTTTTGCTTCTAAATCAGATTCATTTGTTTCGAGCCTTTCGATTTCTTTCTCTAACTTTTCGATTTCCTTTTTGAGTTTTGAAAGTCTATTCTGATCAATATTCTTGACTTTAGTACTTTCTTTTTTCTCTTTTGGTTTTGATGTAGTGACGGGTGTCGAATTTACCTTCGGTTGATTCTTTTCTCTCCACCAAAGATATTCTTGATATGTACCAGGATATTCTTTGATTTGTTGGTCTTCAATCCACCATATTTTATTGGCAACTTCGGTTACAAAATGTCTGTCGTGTGACACTAACAAGAATGTACCTTCATACTGTTGTAAAGCTTGAATCAAGATATTCACAGACATCATATCTAGATGGTTGGTTGGTTCATCAAGAAGTAAGAAATTGGCCTCTGAAATCAAAGTTTTGGCTAGTGCTACTCTTGACTTCTCTCCCCCAGATAGAACTTTTATTTTTTTGAATACATCTTCATCTGAGAAAAGAAAACAACCTAAAACACCTCTAAGTTCTTGTTCAGTTTTACCTGAACCAAATTCCTTGAGTTCTTGTAAAATTTCATTTTCAATATTTAAAGATTCAAGTTGATGTTGAGCGAAGAATGCTTGGTCTACGTTGTAGCCAATATTGACTTCCCCTGATATATTTGGATCTCCGTCGACTATCCTTAATAAGGTGGATTTTCCTTTACCATTGGCTCCGATTAAAGCGATTTTGTCACCTCGTTCAATATTGGCTGATGCAGCGTTCAATATGTCAATACCAGGATAAGATTTTGAAATATCTTTCATTTGTACAACATGTCGCCCAGATTGTTTTCCAAAATTGAATTTGAAGTTCACTGCAGCATTTTCTTCTACGACATCTTCAATACGTTCCATTCTTTCTAGTGCTTTTACCCTAGATTGAACTTGCCTCGCTTTAGTAGCTTTGGCACGAAATCGCTCTACAAAAGCCTCGGTTTGTTTGATTGCTTGCTGTTGATTTTCGTAGGCATTTTTTTGAAGCTCATTTCTAAGAGCTTTTTCTTCCAAATAATTGTCATAACTTCCAGGGTAGGAAGTAAGTTTTTGTTGAGAAACTTCGACTATCTTATTGACGCAGTTGTTAAGAAACTGCCGATCATGAGATACTACCATTACCGCACCTTCGTAGGTTTTGAGATAGTTTTCGATCCATTGGATAGAAGGCAGGTCTAAGTGGTTAGTAGGTTCATCCAGCATAAGTAGAGAAGGATTTTCTAGAAGTAACTTTGCTAGAATTACTCTCATTCTCCATCCTCCCGAAAACTCCTTAAGAGGGCGTTGTAAATCTTCCGTTTTGAAACCTATTCCTTCGAGAACTTCTTCTGCTTTACTTTGTAATGTATACCCATCCTTAGCTTCGAATTGTTCTTGAAGTCGAGAAAGACGATCAACCAACTTATCAGTGTAGTTGGTCTCCATTTCATGAAGAGTTTTGTCAATCTGATGTTGAATATCAATTACATCTTGAAAAGCCTCCATTGCCACAGAAAGAATCGAATCATCAGATTGAAAGGATAACATGTCTTGATTCAAAAAACCAATGGTGCAGTCTTTGGATTTCGAAATATCACCACTGTCTTTTTGTAATTGACCTGTAATTAGCTTGAGAAGAGTGGATTTGCCTTTTCCATTGAGTCCAATTAAGCCAATTTTATCTTTGGGTTTAATGTGTAATGAAGCTTCTTCGAATAAGGCGCGACTGCCCAAATAGTAAGATAAATTGTTAATTGAAATCATGCCGCAAATATGCAAAAGGGCTGGACAAAGTGGAAAGGTAAATTTGAGAATAGCTTTAAAAGATACTATTGTTCAGAATTGTAGATCACTGGCATTTGACCTTTCCATTTATTCCATAAATCATCTTCCGTCATAAGTTTTGCCATGAAATTGCCAACATTAATTCTACTTGTCTTTTGCGCAGCGAATATAGGACTGCTTGTAGGGGAAGGATGAAGAGTATATGGCGTTACATTTTTCTCATTGGTTAATGTATCAGGTCTTACGACTACCCAGTTTATTAGATGATGGTTTTGACCTATTCTCAACCTTAATTGTTCTGCAGCTTGCTCATTGTCAGAATGAGGAGGAAGTAGTAATCGAATTAACCCAAGAACTATTTTTTCTCCAACATTATTTGTTTCAGGTATATCATGGTTGTTGTTTCCAGAGGTATTCATCAATACGAATTTTACTGGACGATTTGGAGAGTTCCATACAATAGCATCAGAAAGTAATTTTACTGCATTAGTTACGAGTTTTTGAGGTTTTCCATAAATCCCTTTCCAGCTAAGATTATGTCCTAAGCAGGACGCTATCGCATTACAATCCTTGATGTATTCGGCCATTTGATTGACATGAAGTTCATAAATATTTGCTTTAATAATTTTTACATGAAGGTTATTGTTCCAGCTTTTAGGATATTCTGAGGTCATTCTTATAATAACCTTTACTTCCTGATTCATATTAATAAGTTGATTTACAAGATGTATTCCGGTAGCTCCGTTGGCTCCTATTACTAAAGTTTTCATGATATATTGGTTTTGATCATTTGTAGTAAAATAGAGCGGCAGTCTTACAGTTTTTATAAATTTCTTTTTGCAGTCATTAATTTAGTCAGATGTATTACTTAATCAGGGTTTGAAGTGATGAAAGCACAAGTTTTAATCTATTATTAATGAAAACGTGTTGTTTTATTTCGTTGATCGAGGGATTGAATGTGAAATGTAGTCTAACTGTTTAAACCAAAAAGTATAGTATGAGAAACAGACAGATTTTTTTCCTGTTCTTTTTTCTAATTAGTTCTAGTTTTTATGTCGACACAAAAGTCGATTATGCTGACTTCAAGAAAATTGATTTCAACAAGGAATATCGACTATTCGATGTTAAATACGGAACCCAAACTATTGTGACGTTGAACGATAGTTTTCGAGTTATGAAAACTAATGCGTTGCCTAATCATCCAACTGGAAACTACCCAAGAAGAGGAAATCCAAATACAATTTTATCACAAAATAGAGAATACAAATTCCCTATAGATCCAGAGATAGGGACTCATGCAAAATGGGTAAGGGAACCTGGTGTTGCAGTAAATGGAGTAAAGTTTGAACCAGGAACTGCAGAAAGGTTTGTATGTGAAACAGGTGAGGTATTTAAAATAGAGGCTTTTCAGGATTTGGTGCAATTAGGTTTAGATTTTAATAATGCTCATGTTCAACGTTCTGGAGCTTATCATTATCATGGAGTACCTACTGAGTTAATTAAGTTACTTGATAGGGGTGGAGATATAATTCTGATCGGTTATGCTATAGATGGTTTTCCAATGTACTATTCTAAAAGCAGTCAATATAAGCCAAGCTATGTTTTATCTGAAAAACTCAGGACTGGAAATGCTTGTGAATATTCTAATCCCAAAAGGACTATGTATAAAGATTTCAATAGCACTCAGCCAGATGGGACATTTGTTTCAGATTGGGTTTATAAAGAGGGATATGGACAATTGGATGAATGTAATGGAATAGAAGTAAATGGTCAATATGCCTATTTTGTGACCCAAGAATACCCCTATGTTAGTCGTTGTTTGAAAGGGGTTTTTAAAGAACTTCATCCTCATAGACATCATTAGACGAAGAGTCTACGCATTGATAATCAGTAACAGGTAGCACAAATCAAGAATTATAATATTCATCCTTTCTGGATGAGATATAAGTTATACTTATATCCAAGGGGGGCTTGTTACCCAGTTTTATGTGTTATAGATTTTGTTTTTTGATATTAGCAGAAGAATTCAATCTCTTAGTTAATTTTAATTGCAAAACCACTCATTGTCAGTTAATCAAAGAGTCCTAATACATAGCATTAGAAAAGAGTGCAATTTTTGAGAAAACTCAACAGGTAATCATTTCGGAGAAGCCATTGTTCTGCTAGAAACTATTTTTATTAGCTCTATTCAAACTTTTTGCTAAGTTGATCCAATACTTAATTCCAAAAAGGTCAAATTTATTTTATGCGTACTATATGGGGTGCGCATATATGCGAGGTAGATAAGGCGCGCATATATGCGAGGTGTTTAGGGTACGCATATATGCGTGGTCCCGAGAGGTCGCATAATTTTAAAAAGCTCAAATTTATTTTATGCGTACTATAAAGGGTACGCATATATGCGAGGTGGTTGGGGGGCGCATTTTTTTTTTCTGATGGACAGTGTACCATAAAACGATTTACACTTTTTACTTTTTGTTTGGAGGTTTTTAATAGGTAGATGATTATTCATCTTTAAACCGACTTATGAGTTCTAACTATGTAGTGAAAGTTAAACAACAATTAGTCAAGGACTTTTAACAGAGAGGCTAAGTTCCACGGTAGAAAATGTTTAAAACCTAGTATAGAGACTGGCCTGAAGTTTTCTTTATTTGGAATAAAGTTCTAGTGCATAAAGCAGGTTAATCAAGGGGGCTGCTTTAAGATCAAGAACTAATTAACCAAACTATATTATAAATTACTATCTGGTAAATCGATTATGTAAAAGGTCGAGAGGATAGATGAGAAGGTTCTTTTATAGAAGAATAGGAGTTTTTATCGGGGGTATAATGATTGATACCGTTTTTATAATGGTTGATACCGTTTTTCGAATGATAAAGATCATATTAAGAAGAAACTTGAATTTATATTTGCGTAGCTCCCCAATTTTAATAATCTCGTACTTGTATAATTGTATTAACAAATTTTAAAACCTATGTTTTCTAGAAAAAGCTTTGTTTTTCTAAGCCTACTACTATCCTTATCTTTTTTAATTCAAAACGAATCTTTAGCCCAGTCAATTAATTCTGATGAGGATGATATATTAGATATGTCCTTAGAAGATTTGATGAGTATTTCGATTGTATCTGCTTCCCGTGAAAGTGAATCATTATTTGATTCCCCTTTAAGTTCTTACGTTATAACCTCTAAAGAAATATCTGAAATGGGTGCAACTTCTATTCCAGATGCTTTAAGAACTTGCCCAGGGGTCATTGTTCGCGAAATAGCTCACGGCGCCTACGATGTATCTATCAGAGGAGGGGTAGATGGATTGCCTGCATATAGTTTTTCTAGTGCCAATTCCTCTATTCTTGTAATGATTAATAATCGTCCGGTATTTAGCTATTATAGAGGAGGTACGTTTTGGGAAAACCTACCAGTAGGACTTGCTGAAGTACAGCAAATTGAAGTAGTCTATGGTCCTAATTCACCTATGTATGGTCCAAATGCTGTATCGGGAGTGATCAATATTATTACTAAAGATATCAGAGATCAAAGCACAAGAGTAAGTGGGTTTGTTCAAACAGGAACCCATATAAATAACGGATCTATTTACGCAGGTAAAAGTGTTAATGAAAAGTTGGCTGTTGATCTTTCAGTTAATTATGATTTTCGTACTAGGCCAGATGAAAGGCTTTATGACGCGACAGCGGAAGAATATGTCGATACGGAAGATCATAGTGTGTTGACCGATTTTCAAAAATCTGTTTGGTATCCTGATTCAGAAAAGAGCGCTTCCATCGTGGCGAGTACAGCTAAATTATATTACGATCTTAATGAAGATATTTCGCTTAGGTTGACAGGTGGTTTGAATAAGTCTGCAGCTTTTAAACCTTTAGCATCTCTGACTACATCTACTACAATCAGTACTTATGTAAATGAGAGTCAATTCCTTGATTTGACAGGGCAAATTTATGATGGGGCTATTCAAGTATCATTCCTTAATGGTTTTCAGGGGCTAACAGGTAATGCAGAAGAAAACCAAGCAGATTACTACAACCTTGATATTTACGGAGACTATTCTTTTTATTTATTAGATGATGATTTGACAGTAAGGCCTGCTGTAAGCTTTAGATCTGCTTATGCCAGTGATAAGCCTTATACTGTTGATAAAGGAGTTCAAGGGATTTTTAATAAAGAAGGAACTATTGATAATTTAGCTGGAGCTATTAGTTTAGATTATAATCCAGTCAATCCCTTCAGAGTAGTTTTGTCGGGAAGATATGATGACTTTTCTACTTCAGAAAATGGCTTGTTTTCATACGGAGCTGCACTGAATTATCAAATAGGGAGAAAACACGCGCTCAGAGCCTTTACAGGTAAATCTGGGAATAGTGTTTTCATAGTTCCTACATTTTTAAATACACGCGCTGATTTTTCTACGCCGGGAGCCCCATTTAGTACTTTCATCAATATAATTGGTAACCCTGATCTAGAAGTCATGACCAATACCACGTATGAATTTGGGTATAGAGGTAATTTGACGAATTGGATGAGTATAGATGCTACAGTATTTCATCAAACGTTTGAAAATTTCAGTACGCCAGTATTGCAGCAACCTGATTTAATTAGAGAACCAGGCGTTTTGAATCTTGATCTTGTTTATTCTAATCTTAATTTGACAGCAAACCAGATTGGAGCCACAGTAGCATTTAATTTTGATTTATTGGATCGGAAATTGATCATACGTCCTAACCTGACGGTACAGCAGACGGAACTTGAAAATTACTCACCCAATTATAATGTTATAGGAGCACGAGGTGAAGATTTTACTGGAAGTGTGGATAACGTTAAAAATCAAGAAAGTCAGTTTACTCCTGATCTATGGGGTGGATTCAATCTAATAGCGAAACCTTTTGAGAAGCTTTCTGTAGATATATCTGGTTACTATTTTGGTGACTATGTACTTCACTTACAAAATGAATCAAGTTTCCAAGATGGACAGATTACTAATCAGGCAGCATCTATTATTGATTCAAAGTTCACCTTGAATGCTACTATAAACTATTTTATTGGAGATGGTTTTAGGGTATTTGCTACTGGACGAAATATTACTGATCAGGTCTCTCCAGAAAGCATGGGTAGTGACTATTTAAGCTCTATATATGCAGTAGGAGTGAAGCTTAATTACTAAGTTAAAGCCAAATTAAATTACATAAAGGGTGTTTGTTTAAATGCTGATTATTCGACATTAAACGGGCACTCTTTTTTGTAACAGTAGCATTTTTTGGCGATGAATGTTCATCTTTTTATAGATGATATACTTAGTGGAATACCTATTAGCTGAACAGTTGAAGTTTCTGTAGGAGATAAATTCTTTTACAAATACCATACTTAGGATCATTTTTTGCAGAATAGAACCACAGTGTAATAAACAATTTTAATGAAGATCGCATTTCAACGAGTAAATTATAAAGTTCAACCTACCTTTTTGATAGTACGTCAGAAAATTAAATTGAAAGCTCGGGCATAAATCTATATTTGCTTCCCGTTTGCTTAACCTAGTATCAGCTTAATTTTTTAACAAACTTTAAAACCAATGTTTTATAGAAAAATATCTGTTTTTCTAAGCCTATCCTTATCCTTACTTTTTTTATTTCAAACCGATTCTACTGCTCAATCAAAAGAACCCAAGGATGATGGCTTTTTGGACATGTCATTAGAAGATTTAATGAATGTGTCTATAGTATCTGCCTCACGTGAAAGCGAATCATTATTTGATTCCCCTCTTAGCTCTTACGTAATAACTTCTGCAGAAATTTCTGAAATGGGAGCAACTTCCATTCCAGATGCGCTCAGGACATGTCCAGGAGTATTAGTACGTGAGACTTCTAATGGTACATATGATGTATCTATCAGAGGAGGGGTGGATGGATTACCTGCTTATAGTTTTTCATATACTAATACTTCAATATTAGTTATGATAAATAATCGTCCAGTATTTAGTTATTATAGAGGTGGTACTTTTTGGGAAAACCTGCCTGTAGGTTTGGCAGAAGTACAGCAAATTGAAGTAGTATATGGACCAACAGCACCACTTTATGGACCTAATGCAGTTTCTGGTGTAATAAATATTATAACTAAAGATATTCGAGATCAAAAAAACAATGTCAGTGGTTTTGTGCAAACTGGTACTCATATCAATACTGGCTCTGTTTATGCAGGTAAGAGTGTTAGTGATAAGTTGGCTGTAGACCTTTCGGTCAATTATAATTTTCGAACACGACCTGATGAGAGATTCTATGATGATGAGGTTTTAGAATATGTCGATCTTGAAAACCATAGTATTTTTTCTGATGATATTGAAGAAAGGGTAACTTGGTACCCAGCCCCTGAAAAAAGCGTGTCTGCAGTAGCTAGCACTGCGAAAATATATTACGATGTAAATGAAGATATTTCATTAAGATTGACTGGCGGGCTAAATCAGTCTTCTGCTTTTAATCCGTTAGCAATATCCTCAGCTACGATCAGTACATATATCAACGAAAGTCAATTTATTGATTTGGCTGGTCAATTTTATGATGGAACTATTCAGGTGTCTTACCTTGATGGTATTCAGGGTTTAACAGGCAATGGGGAGGAAAATCAGGCAGATTATTATAACCTAGATATCTACGGAGATTATTCTTTTCATTTATTGGAGGATGATTTGACTGTGAGGCCTGCTATTAGTTTTAGATCGGCGTATGCTAGTGACAAGGCCTATACTGTAGATAAAGGTGTCGACGGAATTTTTAACCAAGAAGGAACTATTGATAACTTCGCTGGAGCAGTTAGTTTTGATTATAACCCTAATAACCCTTTTAGGGTTGTGTTATCAGGAAGATATGATGATTTTTCAACTTCAGAAAATGGACTATTCACATATGGAGCCGCAGTGAATTATCAGATTAGTAAAAATCATATTGTTAGAGCCTTTACAGGTAAGTCTGGTAACAGTGTATTCATAGTACCAACTTTTTTAAATTCAGAAGGTGATGTTACTCCTGAAGGTGCTCCTACAAGTACGTATGTCAATTTAATAGGTAATCCCAATCTAGATGTCATGACCAACACAACTTATGAGTTGGGATATAGAGGGAATTTTACTGAGTGGTTAAGTGTAGATGTAACTATTTTTCATCAAACATTCGAAAATTTCAGTATGCCAATTGTTCAAACACCTAGGGTAGATGAAAGTTTTAATGTAGATATTGATTTTATTTATTCTAACCTAAGACTCAGTGCAAATCAAATAGGAACAACTTTAGCATTTAGCTTAGATCTGTTGGATAAAAAATTAATCTTAAGACCAAATGTGACCGTGCAACGAACAGATCTAAAAGACTATTCTCCATATTATAATGTAGAAGGTGCTTGGGATAGACCAGATTATAGTTTAGAAGGGCATATTGATAGTGTGACTGATCAGAAGAGTGAATTTATTCCTGATGTTTGGGGTGGCTTTAATATCATAGCAAAGCCTATAAATAAATTGTCAATAGATTTATCGGGATATTATTTTGGAGATCATATTCTTCATTTGCAAAACGAATATAGTTTTCAGACAGGTCAGGTTATTGATCAGCCTGTATCCAATATTGAATCAAAGTTTACACTTAATGCTACCATTAACTATTCTCTTGGAGAAGGGTTTAGAGTATTCGCTACAGGAAGAAATATTACTGATCGGACTTCTCCTGAAGGTATGGGGACTGATTATTTAAGTTCTATCTACGCAGTGGGGATAAAACTTAATTATTGAGAACTAAAACTATAAATGAAATATAGACGTCAGTTTGTAAAAGAGTTTTTCTGTTTTTTAAATTGACGTTTTTTTTATGTCAATTTTCACCAACCAAATTTTGGTCTACAGCTGTCTTACATCTTTTTTTAACCCTTCTTATTTATTTGATAATGCCATTGTTTTGCATATCTGTAAGGAAAATTGCCAATAGGTGAGTGCTGTCATAACTAAGGGCTTTATAATAATTGAACCAACAAATGTTCTGCTAACAATTTTCGTTATGAACTATCTGAAATCTATCGGTTACTTTTTCAGTGAGTTTGGTAGAGTATTTTGAGTAATTGAAAATAGGCTCAATTTTATTTTTCGCCAAAGATTATTCGTCGGAATTGAATTTCTTTTTAAGGAAAAGAGTGGTAAGTATTCAATGAATACATAGAGTTGAAAACTAGTTTCTTCAGCCTTAGTTTTACTAATTATTTCGTGCTTATTCACGAAAATAAAATTCAATACTTTCTTATTAAAACTAGTTATGGAGAATAATAATTACACTTTTAGTTAAACTGCAGCCAGTAATGGTTCTATGATTATTACAGTAAAGTTTAATGGTCTGATAGAACTATCGGAATTTGAAAGAGCAGCTCAGGAATTCGGTAGAATAGTCAATACTTACGAAGGAAAACCATTTAGAGTTTTTGTTGATTTAATGGATTCAAAAGTTTTGAAACCGGAAGTAGCAGAAGCTTTTATACAAGCGCAAAACTTTGCAGTGGAAGCAGGTATGGAAAAGGATGTATTTGCTACTGATATGCTATTACTTCAATGCAAATGAAGCGTTTAGCTCAAACTGGTATTAGGTTTGATAAGCTCGGACCAATAATGGTTTTTGAATCTACAGATAAGGCTTCAAAGTTTATAATGGGATGAACCTGATGAATTTTTAAATAATTGAGCATCTGCTTGAAAAACTTTGTTTTTACTATCAAGTAGGTGCTTCTTAATATCTACAACAAATAGGCTGTTTTTGAAGGTACTTTTGATCATTAATACTCCATTTAGCTAATTAGCTTAGCTATAGTATTTTTAGAGTGTTGTCTATTATTCTCTATTAATCCACTATTTAAAGATAAAACTCTTAGCTTAACGTAATAATCAAACTAAAACTAAAACTATGAAACCAAGTTTAATTTTAATTATTCTCGTATTAGCTTTTACCTCTACTTATGCTCAAGTTTGTTGTAATGTTGTAAGTGGAAATGGAAACAAAGTAGTCACTTCAAATGGCCTCTGTGTAATAGCGCCAAATCTATTGGGTGACTCAGGCTGTGGTGAAGCCGTTGACTCTGATGGCGATGGCGTACCTGATGAAAGTGATGATTGTCCAGATGAGGCGGGGACGAAAGATAATGATGGATGTCCAGAGTTAACTAGTGAAGAAAAAGCAGTTCTTAAATCAGCATTAGAGGGTGTTAATTTTGTACTAGGTAAAGCCGTTTTAACTGAAGATTCCAAGCCAAATTTGCATAATGTCACTATGGTATTGAAGGCTCATAAAGGTTTTAAACTAAAGGTGTCTGGCTATACTGATAGTTCAGGAGATGAACAATTGAATTTAAAGCTTTCTCAAGAACGAGCAGATGCAGTGAAACAATACTTGATTGAAGATGGAATAGAAGGGGCTAGGATCATGTCAAAAGGGTATGGTGAAGCTAATCCCGTAGCAAGTAATGATACGGAGGAGGGACGAGCTCAAAATAGAAGAGTTGAATTTGAAATCACCCATTGAATTAAAGTGTGTACTGAAATCTATTGAGTTTAAATTGATAATAATTTAAGCTGGACTAGATTTAAATATTTTCTATTATTGAAAATTAGAGCGTGTGTTGGAATAATAATTATTTCTATTCAAACACACGCTTTTATTTTATTAAATACTCCGGTTGAGGACTCTAGTTATTCGAAATATAAAACGTACAAAATATGTGTTAAATGACTTGGTACAGTTATGAGTTATATCTGTTTTATAGCAGGTCTAAAAATTAGAATTTAAAAGGTTTGAATTGTATTATTGTGATTAACATTTAAATACTAAATATTCAATACAATGTACCTTATCAAAGCCGATGAGCAAAAAAATCTTCTAGTAATACAGCTTGAAGGTTTTTTGACGAACAAAGAACTAACTGAAGCAGCACAAAAAGCTAAAAGTGAGATGGCAAAACTCACTCAAGGATTTACAGTGATCAACGACATTAGCAAAATGAAACCTGCTTCTCCAGAGGGTGCAGAAGAAATAAAGGCTGCTCAGGCGGAAGCGTTCAAAATTGGAGTAGGAAAAATTGTGCGAGTCGTTGAAAATCCAATTTCCAAGATGCAATTCAATCGTTTAACTAATTCTGCTGGGTATACAGCTGTTGAAGTTAAATCTATTCAAGAGGCCTATGAGATTGTTGAGTCAATCGAAATATAGATTTTATAAAATCCTTTAGTCTATTCTTTAATAGACTGGAATTCAAAATTATTCGAGGGTGTAGATTAGTAATGAGAACTTCGGATTTCAAATCGTAGTTTCTGAAATTTTAGAATTGGAGGTAATGTTTAAGTATATTTTAAATTGTATTTACTCAATATCGAGTATAATACAGTTACTTATTCTTTCTAAATAGTTTGTATGCGGAGAATATCACCCATACAAAATTGACTGTTACAAAAGGATAAGCGTTGTTTTGGAAAGCGTTGTAAAGTAATAAGAACGAACCAATAAGGTTTGACAGAATGTAAAAAGTAGATTCTGTGTTAATCTTATTGAAAAGGTTCAAAGCAAAGCCTAATAAAAGAATAATAGCTCCTAGCCATCCGATAAATTCTAATCCATTCATCTAACTTACTTTTTAGATTTATAACCTAGTAACATTGTTTTATTAGAATAAGTTACTTTTTCAAAGCTTCTATATTAATCGAAATAATTGGGACTTTAGGGTATATTGATGTCAAGTTGTTGTGTAAGACTTTTCTTGACAGGTTCTATTTTGTGGGTATTGAGTTAAAGTTATAGAATAAAATACAGGCACAAACGTCTAGCTCGTGCCTGTAGAGTTTTATCATTATCTGTAATCACACAAGACTCTTCCGGATAGATTCGAATTCGAAGAAATGATATGATAAACGAGTAATTCCTTTCGAGAATTAGATATATGATCTATCGAAATGCTAATTTCATTTCCTTTTTGCGTTTTAGAGTAGAGTAGCCTGCCATCTATTGAATGAATAGAAATATCAAACTGCTCTATACTTGTATCTAGTTCGAAAGTTAAAATGTTTCCTAACTGCTTAATATTGAAATACGCAGTTTCTTGGCTATCAATACTGAGTGGATCATAAAAACTTGGAGTACTTCCTAACCCTTCACATGGATAACTAGGGTTTCTTGGGTCAGCACAAGGTCGAAGGTCATCCCAATGATCTTTTACAAGTCTTATCAATCTATTGAATTCAAGTTTGTAACCATGTAATTCTGGCATTCGGCCGTCTTTGTATGGGTCACCATTGTGAGGAATGAATTTTGAAGGGTCGTCTAAATTAGGTCCCCAAGTAATTCCGTAGTTGTCACAACCTTTTCCTCCTTTGTGAGGGTGACAATCAGACTCGTTTCTATCATAAGGGGCTACCGGGTCAGGAACAGTCCATAACCCGCCATCAAAGTTGGGTATTCCATAACCATCATATATTCTGTCCGCCCATAGAAGAATCTCAGGATCACCAGCTGCATATTTATACCAAGGCATTAAATGTTGTAAAAAAGCATAGCTGATAAGAGCTCCTCCTGCTACAGTGATGTAGTTTCTATCTCTTGTTTGACTTTTATCAGGATGTATAGCTCCGGCTGGCCCATCAATATATCGATAAGGGTCCCCAAAAGTTCCTTTATTATCAAGACGCGGATATAGTAAACCAAAGTACCTGTTAACATTAGAAAAAGTGGCGTCAAAGTCGCCCCATACGGCCATGCCGCTTGGACCTACACGTATTTGTGAATCTTCCTGGAAGAAAGAATTATCCTGATAGTAATCATCCAGAGCAATCGCTCTGATTTCTTCTAAAAGTTCTCTGTCATCATAAAGAGCAGCAAAAAGTGTTAAAGGTGGTTTTTTACCAAGATGTTGTCCAGCACCAGAACTAAAAGGTATTTTGGTTTTGAAAACCCCATAATTATCAATACCCTTTTGAATGATTGGAAGTAAACAAGCTTCTTTAGCTTCTGTATCCCCAGGCCCGAATAGTTTCGATATTTGATGCAGCATAGCACGTGCTTGGTCTGCTGCGTATGGGCGTTGTGCTAGATGTGGAATCGTGGCTCTGTGAAATTCACCCAACCCCTGTCGGCCCAATTCAATTTGCGGGCTTAACCACTGCTCAGTGTCTTTCAGCAGTTTATCATAGTCTGTAGAGATTTCGGTTAAGGAAGGTAACCGATCCATTCTGAGTTTGTCAGTAGTGAATAGAGGTTTGAAATCACCGTGAAATGGCGGACGAAATGTTTTTGCTCCGTTTTCAGCTGGAGGCTCGGAAAGAACCGTTAGTACAGTAGCTGTACTAACACAGCCGTCTCTTATTCCTTTTGTTCCGCAGTCCGTGGTTTGAGACTTTATTTTGAATATTGATTCATTTCCATGAGCTTGATAAGGTAGACTATTCATGAGATTTAAGCTCATGTCATAGTGGTCATACATGGGTAAAATTCCTTGTTTTTGCTCCTTTCTATCGATAGGGATGTTATCAGAGTCTCTAAGCAGATCAGGATTGACCATAGCACCATTAGCTTCTCCAGTAGGTGAGATAGAGGTAATTGTAACCACTCCGTCAGGTGTTGAAGGAACGACCCAATAGTCTCCTGTTACAAACTGACCATATTGGCAAGGACCATTATCACAGTTGAACTCAAAAGTGAATGTGATTCCATCTCTCTCATGACTGATAGAATTACCCGATTGTGACCATGAAATATTGCTCGTCAAGAGTAATATTAATAAAGTATTAGGGAGGAGGTTTAACGGTTTATTTGTTTTCATAACGTCGTTAAAGATTATAAACTTGGCCTTCGCCTTTGCAAGAGGTCAAATAGCTTGATTTTACATATTGAATTGAGTCAAAATTATAATTGTATAGTCCTATAAATATTGAAATAGGTTAAGGTTTTATTGATTTATTTATATTATAAAAAAACTAAATCATATTTTTTATGGTAAAATACAGGTGTTAACATCTGTCTTTCGCATACTTTAGGTTTGATTGGAATTAAATTAGCATTACTATAAAGACCTCATCATAATAAACTGTTCGAATTAGTGTAAACAAGATTTTGAGCTTGCCTCTAAATGTAGTCTCTCCTGAAAAGTGTAGAAGAAATACATCAATTGAATAGTGGACTTGTTTTGCTGAGAAGAAAACAGAGTATTGATGCTGAAAAGTTGATATTTTGGACCTTATTCAAAAGAGTTCTTGTCTATCTAAAATTAGATAGTAGATGTTAAGGTAAACCGGTGTAGCAATTCACAAAAGAATAGAAAGAAGGATAAAAAAATATGAAACTCTACTTCTTAAAGACAGTATTCATTTAAGTACTAATTATTCAAATATTAAAACTCAAACTATGAATCTGAATCAAATCACGGTTCCTTCTTTAGATCTTAAAAGGTCAGTGCCATTTTATCAGAAGTTGGGGTTGAAACTAATTGTTGAATCAATTCCTCACTATGCAAGGTTCGAATGCCCTAACGGCTCATCTTTTTCACTGCATAAAGTCGATGAACTTCCAAGAGGTGAAGGAATCTATGTCTATTTTGAGTGTGAAGATTTGGATGCTAAAGTGACTGAGTTACAGAAAGAGGGTGTAAAGTTTGATTTAGAGCCTATAGATCAATCATGGCTTTGGAGAGAAGCTAGACTTAAAGATTTAGATGGCAATCGGTTGATTTTATTTTATGCCGGAGAAAATAGACTTAATCCACCATGGAGAATTAAAAAGTAGTATTGTTAGCCCGTTGAAGATTGGTACCTAGGCCAGATAGATTGTATTTCTTAGGTCTTCAATTGGAATCGAAGACTTTATTCGACAACTTGTCGATATCCCAATAATTTAATCCCAAGAATGATATGTTAGAAGAGAGTAAATATTATTTCAATAAAGCGGCAGATGTGTTGAATCTGCCTGTATTAGGGCGTAAAATTCTAACCACGCCTTTCAGAATGGTAAAAGTGGAAATTGTTTCAGATGCAGATAATGGACAGTTTCACCATCATTTAGGTTTTAGAGTTCAGCATGATAACTCTAGAGGTCCTATGAAAGGAGGCCTGAGATATCACCCCAGTGTAGATGCGGATGAAGCGGAAGCTTTGGCATCATTGATGACTTGGAAAACTGCTGTGGTAAATATTCCTTATGGAGGAGCTAAGGGAGGTATTAATTGTGACCCAGAACAACTATCTGAAAAAGAGCTTCATGATATTACACGTACTTTTGTAGGTCACATCAAAGAAGTAATTGGGCCAAACCTTGATATACCAGCTCCAGATATGAATACAAATTCAAAAATTATGGGTTGGATAATGGATGAATATTCTAAGCACTATGGATTTTCTCCAGGAGTAGTTACTGGTAAACCACTACATCTTTTTGGTAGCGATGGTAGGGAAGAAGCGACTGGACGTGGAGTTACAATAGCTCTAGAACATGCTCTTAAAGATAAAGATATGTCTTGGGAAGGTCTTAGAGTTGCATTCCAAGGCTTTGGAAATGTTGGTAGTCATGCTGCTAAGTTAATGGCTCAGAATGGCGCAAAAATAGTCGCTGTAGGAGATCATAAAGGAGGAGTTTCAAATCCCGAAGGTCTTGATATACCAGCTTTGATGAAGTACGTAAAGGAAAATAGAACAGTTGAAGGTTTTGATGGTGGAGATGCATTTAAAAGTGATGAGGTTTTGACATGGGATTGTGATGTTTTAGTACCAGCGGCTTTAGGAGGAGTTCTTACCAAAGAAAATGCCAATGACGTAGCTGCTAAGATTATTGTAGAGGCAGCAAATGGACCTACTACGCCTGAAGCAGATGAAATTTTTCACAAGAAAGATGTACTAGTGATACCAGATATTCTTGCTAATGCTGGTGGTGTTACAGTAAGCTATTTTGAATGGGCGCAGAATATCCAGCAGTTTCGATGGGAATTAGACCGTATCAATGACGAACTTTATAAAACTATTTCTAGAGCATACATGAGTGTAGCTAAGACTGCTAAGTCTAATAATGTAGATTTCAGAACTGCTGCTTTCGTTCTTGGTATAGGTAGAGTGGCTAAGGCAACTATGGCTAGAACACATGTCTCTACTAGTCGTTTTGATGAATTTGGATAAAAAAGAATATTCAATTTAAGGCTGTCACCAGATAGGAGAGAGTCTTTTTTATTTTATTAATTATATATGAAAAAGGTTAACCTTGTTTTTATGCTGCTATTGGCAGCATTTTTAATGAATGCATGTGATGAAGAAGAAGATGGTTTATTGGACTTTGATGATGGTCAAGGTTATGATTTTAAAGATCAAGTAATTCAAGGAACTATTAATGGGAAAGATTGGGAGTTTAAACAAGGAACTGCAGGCATTGAAGAATCAGAGATTAGTATTCAACTGAGTCCAGAAGAGGCTTCCGACCCTTGTGATGTATTTACAAGAACTCCAGATCAGATAGTTTTTTTTACAGTGAATGCAGAAGTGGGAGTATATGAGTTGAAGTTTGATTTTGATGATTTTGAAGATAATCAAACTATAACAATGCTTGATCGAGATGCTGGAGATGGTGGCCCATTGAACATTATTGCGACAAGTGGGGCTGTTGAGATATTGTCAGTGACGAATACAGAAGTGACAGGAAGAATAGATGCGAGAGAATCTTCATCATCTTCCATCAATGGAAACTTTACCGTTCAGATTTGTCAAAACTAAAACTGGATCGACTTTGAAATAAATTCCCTGATTTTTTCTCGGGGAATTTACTTGCTTCAATTATAGCTAACTTTTAAATAGTTAACCTAATGGACACTTTAACCATTTCGACCATTATTGTCTTTTCAGCGCACGCTGCTGTTTTTATATTTTCTTTTTCCTTAGATTACTTCAGTAAGTCCGCAATTGAATTGCGACGGCTTAAAAGGCTACCTCTGAAATCAATTTCTGAAGTAAAAGATAATGAGGAAATTAAGATTATAGGTAATATAGAACATGTTAATTCCCCTTTGATAGCTCCTTTATCAAAGCGACAATGTTCCCATTATTATGTTCTAGTAGAGGAGGTAAGAGGAAGACATTCAGCGTGGACTCCGATGATTGAAGAAGAAAAATGTGTTGATCATTTGATTTCAGATGGTCATTCTCATGCTGTTGTTAGAGGCGGAACCATCAAAAGTCATATTGAACAAGATAAAATTTATTCTTTGAGTGCTTTAGACAAAATTCCTGAATCACTTGAACAATACCTATTAGAACATGGACAGACAAGTGAAGGTTTTTTGGGACTCTTTAATAAGAAACTAAGATTTAAAGAAGGAATACTCAATGAAGGTAGTCAAGTTTCTGTTTTCGGCAAAGGTAAGTGGATTACAGAAGAGAATATTGATGGGAATAATAAAGTACTTGAAGTTTATCCTCAATACATAAGTGCAGTATTGGATTAACTTTATCAAGTTTTCAACACCAACAAACCTAATTGTGAAGGGCTCTATGTTGAGCATAAAATTTGACCAAAACGTATATGCCGATTAACTGGATTAAAGAAGGAGAAAAAGACATACTGTATGTTGATCTTTCAGGAATATCAGACCAAGTTATTTTAATTGGAAAATCAGAGTTAGCTTTTGAAGAAGTAAGTAAAAGCCCTCATGAAAAAACTTTGATTCTTCTTGACTTTACTAATACTTCTTTAGGGCCGGACTTTATGGCAATAGGTAAAGAGAGGGTGGCAGAAATTCTAGCCGAAAAAAATGTGAAAACGGCCATGATAGGGATCACTGGACTTAAAAGGGTTTTGTTTAAAGGGTACCAAACATTTACATCTAGTAAGGCGGTTTTATTTGATCTAAAGGAGCAGGCTTTAGATTACCTTTCTCAAGATTGAAATTGATTTCCTGTAGCTTCTTTTTGAATGTGGGTGGTAAAAAGCACAAGAGTTAGGGGATAGATTGGATCACCTATTAGTTCTCTTCATAGTTTATTGATTTAAGGGCAAATTGCATTGGTTATATGTGATTGTCACATTTAATTCAAATTCAAATATGAAGACTAAAAAAGTACCCTTTTACGCATTTTTGTCGACACTATTAATAGCAGTACTTATATCAGCCTGTAGTAGTAAAAAGGATTTTGTTGAATATAAACAAAACACTCCACCCTATTCTACTGCTGAAATAGATTCTAAAGTTGATTCAATTATTGCTGATATGTCTTTGGACGAAAAACTCGCACAGCTTATTTCAGTTCGTCCAAGAGATGTTATGAAGGATGGGAAGCTTTCATTAGAATTATGTAGAAAAATGATGCCTCATGGTATAGGTCATGTTTGTCAGTTTTCTTCAGGTTTGACGATAGAGCCAGAGGAATTGAGAGATTTTGTGCGACAATTTCAGAATTATTTACTTACAGAAACGAACACTAAAATTCCAGCAATCTTTCATGAGGAAGCTATTACCGGTTTTGCCACTCAAGGTGCGACTACATTTCCTCAACAAATTGGTATTGGGTGTTCATGGAATCCAGAGATTGTAAAAAACAACGCTAGATCTACTCAGCAAAACATGAGAGCTGGAGGGGCTACATTGGCGTTGTCTCCCATGCTTGACTTAAGTCGAACTGCTCATTGGAATAGAATCGAGGAGAGCTATGGTGAGGATTCTTATTTGACATCATCTATGGCTGTTTCATTTATTGAAGGTCTACAGGGAGATGATTTTAAAACAGGTGTAGCCACTACTACGAAACACTTCGCTGGATATGGGACTCAAAATCATGATACAAAGGAACTCTACGAAGAGTATATAATGCCTCATGAAGCAGTAATAAAAGTAGGCGGGGTGAAGAGCGTAATGCCCTCCTATGGTAAATTCAAAGGCTTGGCAGTCGCAGCAAACCCAGTAATGCTTGATGTAATATTAAGAAAGCAATTAGGGTTCGATGGTTTGATAGTAAGTGACTACAATGCGATTAGGTTGGTTCATAGAGGACACAAGCAAGCTAGAGATTTAACAGAGGCTGGTGCATTGGCGTTGAATGCGGGTATAGATATCGAGTTTCCCGGTCAGTTTGTTTACCCTTTGTTACCACAAGCAATGAAAAAAGGTTTGGTGACACAAGATAGGATTGATGACGCGGTGAGAAAAAATCTTATAATGAAAGCTAAGCTTGGGCTATTAGATGACAATCCAGTTTTTGGTAAAGATGGAGAATTAGATTTTGATAGTCCTGAAAATAGAAAATTGGCTTATGACGCAGCATGTCAATCTATTGTGTTATTGAAGAACAATGGCGTGCTACCATTAAAGAAAGATGTTAAGAAAATTGCTCTATTGGGGCCAAATGGAAATACAGTTCATTGTCTATTAGGTGATTATACCTATCAGTCAATGATATCATTCTGGCACGGGAAGTCATTTGATCCCACTAATCCTAAATTAGTGACACTACAGGCAGGGCTCGAAAGAGCTGTAGGATCTAGCGTAGAAATTATGCAAGAAAGAGGTTGTGATTGGAGTGCACCACTTGAATCTGTTATAGACACGGCCTCTTTAGGGGATGATAGGTTAAGCAGAGCTAAAATAATAGCCATTCAAGGGTTGTCTCAGCCGGACTTGAATAAAGCTGTAAAGTATGCTGAGCAAAGTGATGTAATTATAGCTGCTGTTGGAGAGAATATCTATTTATGTGGAGAAGGACGTCAAAGAAAAGGAATTAGACTGCCTGGAGAGCAAGAAGCGTTTGTAGAGAAGCTACTGGCTACAGGTAAACCTGTTGTGTTAGTTATGTTTGGTGGTCGTCAACAGTTGGTGAGTAAGTTTGAAGATAAATGTGCAGCCATAGTACAAGCTTGGTTTCCTGGTGAAGAAGGTGGAAATGCAATAGCGGATATTTTGACTGGAAAAGTTAATCCTTCCGCCAAATTATGTGTGACCTATCCACAATCTGAAAAGAAAGAGGAAATTAACTACAAAAATGGATTTGAAAATTATCAGTATCCGTTTGGCTACGGGTTATCTTACACAACCTATGAGTACAGCGATTTTAAAATTGATTCAAAGTCTGACATAAGAGGAGATAGGTTTACAATTTCTTGTAAGGTTAAGAATACTGGAGATAAGGATGGTACTGAAATAGCGCAGTTATATGTTTCGCCTATTATGAAACCAACGACTATGAAGCCTATTCAACTGAAAGGGTTCCAAAGAGTAAAGTTGAAAGCGGGTGAAGAGGAAGAAATCAAGTTCAAAGTAAGTCCACAGCAATTGATCCAGTTTGAAAATGATCAATGGTTCGTTCAGTCTGGAAAGTACGAATTTAAAATAGGTGCCTCGGTAGCTGATATTAGACTCTCAGGAGAGATAGATCTCATTGGAGAAGATTTGTTGCTAGAAAGTCGAGAAGTGTTTTTTACAAAATATGAGTAATTAGGTGTTCATTAATTGGACTGTTGCCTTTAAGGAGCGCTTAAGTAACAAAAATACTTAAGCACCCCTTTTTTTTCTTTATATGAAGGAGTCCAGAAAAAAATCAATGCTAAATTTTTGTGGTTTGAAAATAGTCTCAGTCTCCGTCAAATAAGAGATCATCTGTCGAAGTGGAAGTATTGGCCTTGTTCATAAAAGGGAGAGGGGGATGGTTAATTAGAATATTCTTAAACCAGCTTTATAGATTGGTAATCTATTCAAACTCTGACAAATTCAAATCAGCCATTTCACTAAGTTTTAATCAATCACAATAGCGGCTCTGCAAAGTCTCTTTCTCAAAACTCACTGATTTATTGTTGTAACCCCTCATAGCAAAGTGCCAATGCATGAAGCGGTAAAATGCGGGGGCAAGACTTGTCGCTTTGAAAGGTTTAAAAAGAAAAGCCCTGATTATCAATGATAATCAGGGCTTTAGTAAATTTTTTAAATCTTACTGAGCTGAGTCAGTTACGTTAAGTTCTTCTCCCAACGATTCTGTTTCTTCCGCAGAAGGAGTAGCTACATCCAAACTAGGAGCTACTATTTTATCTTTTGCACTTTCAATGTTTGGAGATGTGAATTCTTGTCCGCCTATTTCAGGAATGATGAACTTAGTGGATAACGTTAGTACGATCAGACCGATCGCAAGACCCCAAGTTAAATTTTCCATTAAGTCTCCTGTTTTCTTGACTCCCATTAATTGTGAAGCACCAGCCCCACCAAATTGGCTAGATATACCACCGCCTTTTGAATTTTGTGCCAAAATCACGATGATCAATAGAAACGCAACCAATACGATGAGCATTATTACTGTAGCGAACATATTATATTAACTTCTTTAATTTTTCGATTTGGGAGGCAAAGTAAGTCTTTTTTTCAGGATTTTTCAAAATTAATTTATCGTACATGGAAATGGCTTTTTCATAGTTTTCTTGCTCTTCCAAAATACTCGCTAGGTTCTCAGTCACAAGGTCATCAGGGAAGTCTGCACTGTCAATCGACAAGTCCTCGATTTTATCAAACTTCGTTACCGAACCCTTTTCCATTTTGATGTTACCAGGGTCCGCAGTAATGAACGCGTCAATAATATTGTTTTGTTCTTCTCTTGACGGTTTAGCTTTTGGGTTTATTCGGGCTTTTTTTTTTCACCCTCATCTGTTTTCTTAGATGATGATGCTTTTTTTGTTGGAGTCTTTTTTGCAGTTGACTTAGTGGAAGCTTTTTTAGTCGGTGTTTTCTTTTTAGCAGTTGTTTTCTTAGGTGTTTGTTCTACTGCTTTAGTTTCCTCTTTAGCTTTTGGTTCAGAGGTTGTTTTAACTTCGGGCTTGTTTTTAGTGAAGTTAATGGGGCGTTTCATTACTGAAAGCCTAAACTTTTTAGGAGCACTATCTTTCTTCTCAATATCAAGTTTCAACGCCTGTTTTTCGCTGTCTAGTCTATCAAGAACCTCTTCATTCTCTGTAGTGGAAATGTCATTACTCGAAATCTCCATCGAGATATTTTCCACTTCATCAGGTACTGACGTTTCTAACTCCTCAGAGGTTGATTGTTCATCCTCATCTGTCTCTACTTCAGTTTCTGTAAGTTCTTCTTTCTGCTCTTCTTCGTTTTCTTTAGAGACAAAATCATCTACAGCTTTTTCTGCAGCATCTAGTTCTGACTCAGGCACAGAAGCAACTGGAGCCGGCGGAGTGGGTTCCTGTGCTGGAGCTGGTTTATCTTCCGTAGTGCTTTTGAAAATATTATCAAGGTTTGCAGTTTTAGCTGCTTCCTCTTCTTTTTCTTTTACTTCTTGATATTTGAAAACTTGTTCTGCGGCATCTACGATAGCAGATAGTTCATCTGCAGATATTAAGTCATCTTCAGGAGAAGGAACAGGGATGTCTTCTATTTGCTCCAAAGAAGGGCTTGAAGGTTCTTCAATTGCAGCTATTTGTGGCTCAATAGAAGTGGTTGTCGATTCTTTTTGTACTGAAACAGTTTCTTCAGGCTCTTCCTGAGTAACATCAGGTTGGGGTGAGCTAGAAGGAATAGTTTCCTCTATTTCTTCAGCATCACTAGACTCTGTAATATCAAGGCTGAGGTCTATCTCGAGATCATCGATACTTTCAATAATCGGTTCCGAAATCACCTCATCTTGTGGGATGTCTTTTTGAATCTCATTAGAAGTAGGTTCAGAATTATCTAAAACCTCTTTTACCTCTTCTTTAGTTTCTTGTATTTCTGGCTTCTCAACCACTTGATCTTCTATCTTATCGATAGGAGGAGGAGGGGTAAATGTTTCTTCCGCTGTAAATGCGTCCTCAGCAGAAGATACTAGTGATTCTGCAAGTTCATTTTTTATTGGCTCCGAAGGCTTTTCAATTTTAGGCTCTTCAGGTTCTGGGGTCAACCGTTGTTCTACCTTATTAACAGCTGCCTGGATCTCTTCATTTTCTACTTCTTCAGCAATTTGGCTTTTAAGAGATTCCATACTGGAAGTATCGATAGAAGTAGGCTCAGGAGTTTTTTCAACAGGCTCAATAACAATCTCTTCGGGATGTTGTTTTTCATATTCTAGATATTGTTCTAGATTATCTTTCCAGCCTTTGAGGTTTGAGAGAGTGTCTCTGATTAGAGCATCTTGCTCAGAGGAGTCCATTGTTGGTGGAACCTGTACTTTTTTAACAGGTGGGGCACTTTTCGCGTTTAAAGTTGGTTTTGGAACAGATTGAACTTTACCTATTATGTACTCTTTGAATAAATTTCTATCTGTAGCATAAAGTGCCGCTCTGTTGATTAACCTACCAGATAAGTTCTTTTTATAAGTTTTGCTTCCTTTAGCCAAGACGATTTGACCAGATTGAAAGAAGGGATTGGCAGCAACAACTTTGGCAAGTTCGGCAAAATCGCTCCCAGACATTTTTTCGGGAGCACTCATTAACTCAACAAACTTTTGTTTATTCAAGGGTTTTTGATTTATGCTAAGGTGCTAAAGTTAACAAAAATTACCAATTAGCCACAGAGCTATTAAATATATCCAGAATGATCTGGTCGAAGATTTCTTCAACAAATTCTTCTTCATTAGCTGATAAATCTTGGCTGTTTTGATCGAAATCTTTGAAGAATGAGAATGTTTTATCAAAATCGAATTGGTCATCATATATATTGACATAGCTAGCTTTTACATATATGGTGAGTCTTGTCAAACTAGCAAGATCAATTCCGTTTTCCGATTGATTAGATGAAACTGCTGCAGGTGTCAATGTATAGTTTTCAATACTTCCATCTATTTGAAGATCCCCTTCTTCGTCTACTAATGTAAGGTTTGTGTTTTGTAAAAAGTAATCTCTAATCTCCTCTGTGAAGGTAATACTCATATTGGAAGGACCTAGTGGAGAGTTGTTATAAAATTGCTGTATCGAAATGGTTTTAACTTCAGAAGAAATAGAAGCTCCTGTAAAAGAATAGACGCCACATGAAGTATTCATGACGGCAAAAGCTATTATAATAATGAGGTTGAGTCTATTCATCCAGGCCATAGTATTTGATTTTGCGGTATAAAGTACGCTCAGAAATCCCTAAATCTTTAGCTGCATACTTTCTTTTGTTGCGGTTTTTTTTCAAGGCTTTGATTATCAATTCTTTTTCTTTTTGCTCTATAGACAAAGATTCCTCTTCTTCTGTGACGTCCGAGATATCATGAATGTCGATAGCGGATATACTGTCAGTCGCGGAATCTATAATCAAAGGGGTCGTTTCAGCAGGTTCAATAGACTCATGCTGAGTGTGTGTTGGGTGATTAGTTTCTGTAGTTGGAATTAGAGCTTCAGATGGTGATTCGAGATTTTGAAACAAGCTCTGGTGCTGGTTTAAGATGTCTTCCGAAGCTTCGCCATTTTCTATCATTTTGAGAACGAGCTTTTTCAAGTCATTCATATCATTTTTCATGTCGAAGAGAATTTTATATAAAAGATCTCTTTCTGAAAAGTTCTCTGTGTCCTTAGAGTCTTTGTTTCCAATTACGGCAGGAAGATTAGAGGATTCTCTCGGGATATAATTAGACAGAGTTTCTGCTGATAATAACCGGTCGATTTCTAGTACTGAGATTTGCTCAACTAGATTTCTTAATTGTCTGATGTTTCCAGGGAATCGATATTTGTTGAGTATCAATTTAGCCTCATCCATCAGTTTTACTGGATCTACTCGGTACTTTTCACCAAAATCATAGGCGAATTTTCTGAATAGCAGTTCAATATCATTTCCTCTTTCTCGAAGAGCGGGAACATATATCGGAACCGTATTAAGTCTGTAGTATAGGTCTTCTCTAAACTTTTTATTTTGAACTGCTTCGATCAATTTAACATTGGTAGCGGCAATTACTCTTACATTGGTCTTTTGGACCTTGGACGAGCCAACTTTAATGAATTCACCATTTTCTAGGACTCTTAATAGTCTTGCTTGAGTACCAAGAGGCATTTCACCAATTTCATCTAGGAATATAGTACCCCCGTCAGTCACTTCAAAATATCCCTTTCGTGCTTCATGAGCACCAGTAAAAGATCCTTTTTCATGACCGAATAGCTCCGAGTCAATCGTTCCTTCTGGGATAGCGCCACAATTAATAGCTATGAACTGACCATGCTTTCTCGCGCTGAGGGAATGAATGATTTTAGAAAAAGACTCTTTACCACTACCACTTTCACCTGTAATCAAGACGCTCATATCAGTAGATGCTACTTGTGCAGCTACATTGATGGCTTGATTAAGGAGAGGTGAATTGCCAATAATACCGAACCGTTGCTTGATTGATTGAATTTCGGATTCTTTCAAGATAAAATAGATTTGGTTAAACCATAGTGCCTAATAGAGTAGCGGCAGTACAACTGTTCACGTGAACATTAACATATTGACCCTTTAAACTAGCATCTCCATCGAATACAATTACCTTATTGGCGCTGTTTCTTCCTTGTACTTGCTGGTCTGATTTTTTAGAAATGCCTTCTACTAATACTCTATAGGTATTACCTACGTCTTTTTTATTTCTATCATGGGATAGTTCCATCTGCAAAGCGATGACTTCGTTGAGTCTTCGTTTTTTAACATCCAATGGAATGTCATCTTCGTATTTCTTTTCAGCAAGTGTGCCTGGTCGCTCTGAATAGAAAAACATATATGAAAAGTCATATTGAGCATATTTCATTAATGAAATTGTGTCTTGATGTTCTTCTTCTGTTTCTGTACAGAACCCTGTGATCATGTCACTGGATATACCACATTCATCACCAAGAATTTCTCGTATACGATCTACTTTCTGAATATACCATTCACGATCGTACGTTCTATTCATCAGTTCTAATACCCTTGAGTTTCCACTTTGTGCAGGAAGGTGGATGTACTTACAGATGTTGTCGTAGTTCTTCATGGTATATAATACATCATCTGTAATGTCTTTCGGGTGAGAAGTAGAGAACCTTACTCTTAAATCCGAATCTACTTTAGCGACCATTTCCAATAGGTTGGCGAATGTGACGATTTCGTCACTACCAGACTTTTCTAATCTCTTCTTGTTGTTTTCTTCAGCCGACCATTTGTAAGAGTCTACATTTTGACCAAGTAGTGTCACTTCTCTGTAGCCCTTTTCAAAAAGCTGTTGAGCTTCTTGTACGATGGACTGAGGATCTCGGCTTCTTTCTCGACCTCTAGTGAAAGGAACTACACAAAATGAGCACATGTTATCACATCCACGCATAATAGATATAAATGCGGTAACACCATTAGAGTTTAGTCTAACAGGGCTAATGTCTGCATAAGTTTCTTCTCTAGATAAGAAAGTATTGACTGCTTTTTGACCTGTTTCTACTTCTTCTAGTAGGTTAGGAAGATCTCTATAAGCATCTGGGCCTACTACGAGATCAACTATTTTTTCCTCATCTAGTAGCTTGGATTTCAATCTTTCAGCCATACAACCCAAAACACCTACTACCATTTCAGGTTTGTTCTCCTTAGTTTTATTGATTTGAGATAACCTATTTCTGACCGTTTGCTCTGCTTTTTCCCTGATTGAGCAAGTGTTCAAGAAAGTAACATCTGCATCTTCGATATTGGATGTAGTAGTGAATCCCTCTTTTTTCATGATAGAAGAAACTATCTCACTATCTGAGAAATTCATCTGACAGCCATAACTTTCGATGTAGAGTTTTTTCTTTCCTTCTACTTTATCCTCTTTTGTGATGTGTATTTCTTCAGTCTTTTCAAGGTCTGATTTCTGAAGAATATCCAAATCGCTTATTATCTCTTTCACTTCGCTACAATTAACTAAAGCGCAAAGATAGAAAAATGCGACATATTGGCAGGTTTATATCAGGCTAATAAATGATGAAACTTGTCGTAAATAGTTGTATATTCATAGAAATAGTTTGATGTACCTACTCGTTAATAAATACATTTGAAAACTATGATAATAGGTGTGTGGACTCGTAGATTGATTATAATCATAGCGCTGCTTTTATCGCTCGGTGATAGCTATGCTCAGACGAAAAGGGTCTACATCAAAATGCTGCAAGATGACCAGCTCAAAAAATCAATCGATCATAACAATATTTCTTTAAGTGAATTAACTGGTTGCGTTGGTATTAAAAAAACGAAACCTCTTAGTCTTCCTAGTTCTAAAAATGGGTCTAGTAATCAGCGCACGATACAAAAACACTCTCGGTTAGATAATGTTTTTGTACTAGAAGTAGAAGAAAGTGTTGATCTGGATTCCTTGTGTCGCATTCTTGGTAATTATGATAATATCTCATCGGTAGAGCCAGAGCCAGATATTGAACTGTTGTATATACCAAGTGACCCTTCCTTCTCTATTCAGAAACACCTCGATATTATTGAAGCAGATCGTGCTTGGGATATTACCCAAGGTAGCTCTGACATTGTGATAGGAGTCAGCGATACAGGTGTAGATATTGATCATCAAGATTTATTAGGTAATAGATATGTTAATACAGCTGATCCGGTGAATGGGATTGATGATGATGGGAATGGCTTTGTTGATGACTTCTCTGGAGTAGATATAGCAGATAATGATAATAATGCGGATGATGCTGATGGTCACGGTACTAAGGTGGCAGGTGTCTTTGGAGCTACCACGGATAATGGGCTAGGTGTTGCTGGAGTCGGGTTTAATTCAAGTTTTTTCCCAATCAAAGTTTTTAGGAGTAAAGACCGTTCAGGATATGGTACTTATGAATCCATTTTATACGCTGCGGATTTAGGTTTGGACGTTCTTAATCTTTCGTGGGGAGGTTCAGGAAGGCCAAGTGAAATACTTCAAGATTTGATTGATTACGCAGTCATAGAAAAGGATTTAGTTATCGTGGCGTCGGCGGGGAATACTGATGCTGATTTGGACTTTTATCCAGCTTCCTATCGAAATGTGCTTTCTGTAGCGATGACTGAGGATGATGATCAACGCGTATGGTGGAGTACTTATAGTCATAAGGTAGATTTATGTGCTCCTGGTATCAATATCCAAACTACTACAAAGGGTGGTGGATATGGCACGGCAAGTGGAACATCTTTAGCTTCACCAATTGTAGCAGGTGTAGCTGCTTTAGTAAGGGCTGAATTTCCAGATTACAATGCACTTCAAGTCATGGAGCAAGTTCGGATATCATCTGATGAAATTTATGATGTTGGGACTAATATGGCTTACTACGGTAAACTTGGCAAAGGGAGGTTAAATGCCTATAAGGCTGTGTCGCAGAAGAACAATGCCGCCGTGAGAATCGCTGGATATGATGCCACTAGCTTAGGTACCACCAATCTTTTTGCAGGTGATACAATTGATCTCAGTATTGATTTAGTGAATATTTTGAGACCTGTAGAGGGGCTAAAGGTCAAGGCTAAAGTGGAGACATTGATGGCTGAGCTATTAGATGATGAGTTTTTGGTTGGGAATATAGCTACTCTGGACACGGTCAAAGATTATTCATTGAAGTTGGTAGTATCAGATTTGGCAGATTATAACACTAGGATTCCTATTCGTTTGGAGTTTGAGGATAATAGAGGTTATTCAGATTTTGAATATATAGACATCTATACCAATTCTCCTTGGGCAGATTTGAGTAATGGACAGTTTTCAGTAACCATCAATAGTGCCAGCGCCATAGGTTATCAAATATCTACAAGTTTTGCGATGAGTAGTTTTTCTATGACAATAGGGGACGATATCAAAGTTCCTTATTCTGGAATAATCATAGGAAATCACGCAGACTCAATATCTGATAATGTCATCAATGACTATCCGAATTTTACCCGTTCGAATGATTTTGAAGAAGTAACAAAGATCAATGAATACTATAGAAGTGATACTGATCAATATATCAGAAACTTATTCGCTGATAGTAGAGCTTCTAATGATCAAGGGCTTTTGATTGAACAAGAGTACTTGTTGATAGACGATGAAGACTATTTGATCAGTGAGTATTATGTAACCAATACTAAGAATTGGGATAGGGATAATCTTAAAATGGGATTGTTTGCAGATGTTAATGTAGGACTAGATAATATTTACAACGATAAAGTTGATTGGGATGTGAGTAGTGGGATTTTGTATAGCTATGATGAGTTGAGTAGTCAATATGTGGGAATTTCATTGTTGTCGAGTCAGGTTAATTACCCCCATGCCATAAATGTAAGAAGTGGGAGTAGCGTTTTTGAAGATATAATAGGAGGAAAGTTCTCAAAAACATCGAAATATAATGCTTTGAATTCCTCCAATACTTCGGCAGGAGGAGTATCAGGTAGCGATGTAGCTCAATTACTCATAGCCGACTTAGGAACTTTATCCTCCAAGGGCTCTGCTAAGGTCGCTTTTACTTGGTTGACCGGAAATAGTTTATCTGATTTGATAGTAGCGAAAGGTAGTGCTCAGATGAAGTACTCGCAGTTTTTAGCCACACCAAACTTAGACTGGAATGTTGAGATCTGTGAAGATGTCCCCGTGCAGTTTGAGAATACTGAAACTGTAAAACTGTACAAAGATGCATTGGGTTTGGAACCTATAGTTGGAGCAGAAGGAATCAAACTTAGCGTTCCAGGGTTTGCTAAGGATAGTACGTTCTATTATCAATCAGTCACCGATGGCTACTATTCAGATTTCAAAAGAGTGGACGTCGATATTATGAATATGGTAGCTGATTTTAAGGCAGAGCCTGCTGTTTTGTATTTGGGTGAAATAGAACATAACCGTGTCAATTTTACTGATAATAGCATCGGTGAAGCTTCGGAATGGGAATGGGATTTTAACAACGGATATCTATCTAGCTCTCAAAATCCATCTAGCTTTTTTAATACACTAGGGGAGTATGACATTGACTTACAGATCAAAAATGATAAAGGCTGTGACGCTCAGGTTACCATTAAATACTTAGTAGATGAGAGAAGTCCTGCTCCGATCATCGATGATGAAGTAGTTTGTAAGGGAGGGGTAGTTACCCTTGACGCTTCTAATTCAAATGTTTTAAAATTTTATTTGACAGAGGAACTTAGTGAGTTGCCGTTTTTTCAAGGAACGGAATGGACTACACCAGCTTTGAATGAGCCTACTACTTATTATGTGTCCTCTCATATCGATACTAAAGAAAGCAAACGTATAGCGGTGGACATAGATATCAATCCCGTAGAAGCGATTTTTGAAGATGTGCCTTTTAGAGAGTCAGACGGTAGGTATTCCATGCAGTTGATCAATAAATCTGTAGAGGCTGTATCTGTATCATGGAAGGTGAACAATATAGATCAAGGTAGTTCCTCTTTACTCAAGTTGGATCCAGCAGGTATTTCACAAGTAGACGTAGAGTTGACCGCTACAAGTTTAGAAGGATGCATTGATGTGTCGCAGAGAAATATTCCAATTTTGAAATCAGTAGCTCCTACATCAAAGAGCATAGAAGTATGCAAGTGGTCAGATAGTCTAATAGAGTCGGATAATGGAGAAAAATATGTTTATTATGCTGATGAGGCTAGAAGTCAATTCTTAGGTTACGGTACGGAGTTGATGGTGAAATCTATAGGTCGAGATACAGTGATTTATATGGCAGCCGTGGATAATTATGTCGAGAGTGATTTGGTAGAAATTAATTTTAGTATTTCAAGTAATGAAACAGAGATTCTAGCTACTCCAGAAGTACTTTATTGGACTGAAGGAAATACAGCGACTTTCGAATACGATGGTAATGAGAGTAAAGAATCATTTCAATGGTTTGTCGATGGAGAATTATTAGATCAATCATCTTCTCCTACGATCTCTTTTGGAGAAATAGATATGTATAAAGTGACTCTCGTGACTGAAAGTGCTACAGGATGTATTGATACGGTATCTCTGGATTATCAAATAGAGTTGGCAGCTGATATAGCTAACCCTATGTCTAATATTGGTGCCTACCCAAATCCATTTCGCGATAAATTATTTATTACCGAATCTGTGTCAAGCGACAGGCAAGTCTTTGTTCATGATATAATGGGTAGACAAGTTCCCGTTTACATTTCTATTGAAGATGGTCTAATGATACTTTCTTTTGACGATAAGCAATCTGGGTTATTCTTTGTGAGAGTTTCTAGTTCCGAAAGTTCAAAGATATTTCAGGTATTTAGAGAGAGGTAATAGACACGATTATTCTATATAGAATTATGTACATCCATGTACGTGAGATTTAGGATTAATATCCACTATTGTAAATTCATTTTAGGAATCAAGTAAGGCTTGTCAACTTTCTACAGGGGTCTATTAGCCTAAAGGTATCTTCTACCATTAAAATTTATAGTCCTACCTAATTTATATTGTCTCTCGAGGTATCAAATTACGTCCCCACAATATAAAATAAGCTTCCCTCGGTAAAAAAATAGCTTCCCACGACGAGGGAAACATGAAAATCACCGAGGGAAGCTGTAAAATTTACGAGGGGGGTTATAAAATCTTAGAGGATGTTACTGAAGTTATCGAGGGAGATATAGAAAAAACCGATGGGAATTAATAAAATGACGAGGGAAAGTGATTTTATTACTTGTGGTTAAGTCAATATATAGAGGGAGGTGATTAAATATTTAATTGGGTTCTATTCAGGGTATAGCATCATCGGTTAAAGTTTTTTTATCATTTTTTTATTCTGCATTAAACCTTTCTGACTGACTGTTGTCAAAAGGGCAAATCAATCTTAAAAGTGGAATAATTTAAATGAAATGATTATGAAAAGACTAACTGGAATAATAGGAGTATTTGCATCAGTAGCACTGCTGTACTCTTGTAGTGAAGATGATACTAATCTGATAGATGATAACAATAGTTCGCCAGTAACCGCAGTCACGGAATTTGAAATCTCTCAAGAAGACGCTAATACTTCAGTCACTACCGATGCTGCACTGGAGGATATTGACATTATCTCTGAAGTAAATTTTGCAGCTACCCAGTCAAATGGTAGAAGCATCGAAGACCCTAAACTAACTGAATCAGGACCTGAAGATCATGCCTACGGTGAAGAGGTAGCTATTACTAAGGAAGAAAATGAGGATGGATCTGTTACCACGACAATTGATTTTGGTGAAGGAGTGACTGGTAGAAGAGGACTTGTAAGAGCTGGACAGATCGTAATCACTAAGAGTGGAGATAGAAAAACGGTAGGAAGTACTAAGACTATATCCTTCGTTGATTATTCTTTCGACGGTATTGCAGTAGAAGGTACACGGACTGTAGAGGTCACAGCTGTGTCTGATACTGAAATTACACATGCAATCTCAATGACAGGTTCATTGACCTTCGAAGATGGTACTATAGTCACTAGAACTGCGGACAGAACAAGAGTGATGACCTTAGAGGATGGTAAGGTAGTGCAGACAGCTAAGTTTGGAACTGCTACAGGTGTGAATAAAGATGGCTTGGCATATACATATTCAGTAGTAGAAGAAGATCCAATAGTTCATACTAGAGCATGCAGAGATAGTGAAGATAGAATTTACGCTCCAGTATCTGGAACTAGAACGATCGCTATAGAAGGAGAGTCTGATAAGGTGATCGACTACGGTGATGGTGAATGTGATAATCTAGCAGTAGTGACCATCGATGATGTATCTGAAGAGATCACAGTTGATCCAAGACATAGGAAAAGAAAGTTTAAAAGAGCAACACGCAAATAAAAGTTAGCATTAGGTACGAAGTCTTGAATCCTACTAGGATCAAGTAATAGGTTAAAGTGGAATGCCCTGGTCTCGTATGAGGCTGGGGTTTTTTATGCGGTAGCTAATTTATAGGCTTCCAAAACTCTCTCTCTTGCGAACTTGTGTTCCACGATAGGTGTAGGGTATTCCAATGAATTCAACTCAGGAACCCACTTTTTGATGTATTCAAGTTGCTTGTCAAACTTCTTAACTTGTTCAGTAGGGTTGAAGACTCTGAAATAGGGAGCCGCATCACAGCCTGTACCAGCAACCCATTGCCAATTGCCATTGTTAGCAGACAGATCAAAGTCTAGCAGTTTTTTAGCGAAATATGCTTCGCCCCATCTCCAATCGATTAGCAGATGCTTGATTAGAAAGCTAGCTGTGATCATTCTTACACGGTTGTGCATATAGCCAGTAGCATTCAATTCACGCATTCCTGCGTCTACAATTGGATAACCTGTCTCTCCGTTGCACCACTTTTCAAATTCAACTTTGTCATTTCGCCATTGTATACCTTCATATTTTGGTTTGAAACTTTGAGATACCACATAGGGAAAGTGAAATAGTATTTGCATGAAAAACTCTCTCCAGATGAGTTCACTCAAGAAAGTGGAATTAGTTTCTTCAGCAAAGTTGACCATTTCACGGACACTTACCGTACCAAATCGCAAATGAGGACTTAGATAACTAGTGCTGTTCTGAGCGGGGAAATCTCTAGTGTCGTGGTAGTTGCCAAGCTGAATCAGTGAATACGGTTCGACCTGAATAGTAGAAGGCTCGAATCCTATTTGATTTAATTTAGGAAAGGAGTAATTGCAAGAAAAAAAACGATCGTCTATTGTTGTTGTTTTGACCTTTAGCTTAAGACTAATGGTTTTGAATTTTTCAAGCCATTTGTTTTTGTAAGGAGTATATACCGTGTATGGTTTTCCATCGGCTTTTACGATTTCATACTCTTCGAAGATCACTTGATCTTTGAATGAGTGAAATTGAATCCCTTTTTCGTTCAACAAATCCTTGATAGCTAAATCTCTGTCAATAGCATATGGTTCGTAGTCTTTGTTTGTGAACACAGATTCGATTTCAAACTCTTTGATCAGTTCTTTCCAAGCCTCAATGGGGTTATTATGAATAACCTTTAGAGACTTTCCATGTTTCTTTAATTTCTCATCTATGACCAAAAGACTTTGATAAATGAATTGTACTCTAGGGTCGTCCGATTCTAGTTCAGAAAGAATCTCTTTGTCAAAAATGAATATAGGTAGAACAGGGTTTCCGGAATTAAGTGCTGCAGTCAGACCAACATTGTCATGTAAGCGCAGGTCTCGTCTGAACCAAAAGATGTTAATTTTCATAAGGTTTTTATATAGTGGTTAGTTGTCGAAGCATTCCCTCGAAAATAGCTCCATGAAAAGGATATACACTCCACCAGTATATTCTTCCCCATAGCCCCTTGGGACGAAAAGTAGCCGTTTGAGTGAGCTTTTTGCCACATATTTTGAATTCTAACCAAGCCTCACCTGGGAGTCTCATTTCTGCGAATAGCAATAATCGTCCTTCTTGTCTATTGCTATAAAGTACCCTCCAAAAGTCTACAGCATCACCAGCTTCTATCTGATCTAAGTGGGTTCTTCCTCTTCTTAGGCCGACTCCTCCAGCCAGTTTATCAATGAATCCGCGGATCTTCCATAACCAGTCAGCATAGTACCATCCCGTATCTCCTCCTATACTCCAGAGCTTAGATTTACAAGTCTGAAGATCCTCGTACTCCTTAGATCTTTCATCTTTGAAACAACCAAAAGAAGGCACGGTCAAAAATTCAGAAATGTTAGTTTTGAATCTACCGCTGACCAATGAGTCTTTCCAGCTAGAAACGATCTGGTTGCTCACTACTTTGAGCAGTGTTCGTTTCAATGCTTCATGATAGCTGATAGGGGTAATGTTTAAGATTTGATTGATATTACTCTCTCGACAGATCACTTCCACTTTCATACTGTTGACCAGAGCAACGGCGAGCTTGTAAGAGGTAGATGTGACAAAAAAGAGCCAGTAAGAACTCAACCGAGGAGTCATTACAGGTAAAGTACCTATCCACCTTCTCAGACCTCTTATATGGGCATAGCCAAGTAGCATTTCTTTGTATGAAAGTATGTCCGGTCCTCCGATATCGAAGTTCTTGTCATAGGTTTCTTTTTTGAATAGTGATTTCGTCAAAAATGAAATCACATCTTGTACTCCGATAGGCTGACATTTGGTATTGAGCCATCTTGGCGTGATCATAACAGGAAGTTTTTCTACCAAATCTCTGATGATCTCGAAACTAGCGCTACCACTTCCTATAATGATACCTGCCCTTAATGCCGTAAAATGATAAGATCCAGTAGCCAATTCCTCTTCCACCGCTTTCCTTGAAGCCAAATGTTGACTTAGTGTATCTTGATTGATGATGCCACTTAGATATAATACATGCTCACACTTAGTTTGAGATATTCTCTCCTTGAAGTGCATAGCAGACAGCTTTTCAAGTGTCTCGTATTGAGTCGAGCTAGACATGCTATGCATGAGATAGTAAGCTGCGTCGATATCATTAGGTATAGATACTAGAGTCTTAGAATCAAGAAAGTCTACTTCAATAATCTCTAAGCTTTTCAGTAACGAAGTAGGAGGGGAAAACCTGTTTTTGTCCCTGACACAGCAAACAACATGGTGCCCCTCCTTGATCAAAGCGGGTAATAGTCTTTTTCCTATATAACCAGTAGCTCCTGTAAGTAGAATCTTCATGCGGTCGAGTATGTATTATCAATCTAATTTTTTACTTCTCCGAACTCTCGAATTAGAGCTTCTCTTCGGAAATCGAATATCTCTTTCAGTTTATTTTTAATAAATAGTTGGTTGGCTACTCTACCCAATATTCCAAAAGGGGGAGAATATGTAATAATATCTTTCATCAATACGCCATCATTGTGAGCTTCGATGTGATGCTGATGATGCCACATCGCGTATGGACCTATTCTCTGTTCGTCGACGAAATATTTACCATCTTCTACATGAGTGATCTCAGTCATCCAGTCGGTTTTGATCCCTAGCAGTGGACTCACTTTGTAAGTGATAATTAGTCCAGGGTGCATTCGCTTCGGAACGTCGCTCGTGATATTAAACCCCATGTATGCGGGAGTGATTTTTTTGAGGTTAGAAGGAGAAGATATGAATGACCATACTTCTTCCATACAGGCTGGAATTTTTTGCTCTGCTTTGAATTGATAAAATGCCATGGTTGAGGATTTATTGCTTGAGTTTTTCAATTTCGTCCATTATAGCCTGAGCTTCGCTGTACTTCGCATCACTTTCGGCTCTATTGATAGTGGACAGGCGATGAGACTCCTTGATGAGCTTCTCATACTTCTGCTCTAGCTTTTCGATAGGTGATTTACTTTTGAATAATCCGAACATTGTATTAGAATTTAATTAAGAAAAAAGGTAAAAACTAATGTTCTTAATTCTATTAGCAAGCAATGGTTTTTGTTATTAGCCGATTGATTTCAAAAGAAGTCAAATTAGCTGTTAAAAAAGAGAGTCGGCAACCTTCTATCGCCGACTCTTTAACTCAACCACACCATCCTTCTACTTCTGAGCTATAGAACTAAGTGTATCTTCAATATTTTATTTTTCTGTTGCGATTACTTCGCTAGGAGTGAGATTTGGAACTATTACGACATCAATAACGTGAATCACTCCATTGGATGTATTAATATCAGTAGATGTAATTTTTGCCGTTCCGCTAGATTCTCCTGCTATTGTTAAATTCGTCAAGTTTATAGTGATATCACCAAAAAGGGCCTCTACAGTAGAACCGTCACCTAAAGCATCTTTTAGATCTGTAGAATAAACCCTTCCACTAACCACATGGTGTTTAAGAACTTCTTGAAGAGCAGAAACCCCACCTAGGTCATTTACAAATTCGTCCAAGGTCTGTCCATCCAACAAGGTGGTAAAAGCTGCATCTGTAGGTGCGAATACAGTGTACTCATCACTACCTTGGAAGACACTGACTAGACTTGCTTTTGAAAGTGCTGCTTCGAGTAAAGTGAAATTATCACTTGCTATCACTACATCTGCAATGTTATCTGTTGGAATTTCAAGTACCCCATCGATGACATGAACAACTGCACCTGCCTTGTCATCCGCTACTAGATCAGCACTAGTTACTTCGATACCATTTACATATACACCGCCACCCGCTTCAGTAGATGGTGTAGAAAACCACAGTTTATAATACTCTGTCGCCACTTCCTCTGCTGCTTCTACTGCGGTTGGTTTAACAAGAAAACTGTTAGCAGATCCTCCAAGGCTAGAAACATCAGCAGCTTTAGCTGTTGCTAAGACAACATGATATTTTAAAACATCGGCTAAAACTGAAGCATCTTCACTTCCATCGATACCAGCCGCTTTGAATGCCGCGTTGGTTGGAGCAAAGATTGTTATAGCGTCTTGTGCTAGAATAGTGCTTACTAAATCTGCCTTCACAGCTGCTGCAACCAGTGTAGTGAAGTCTTTGTTAAAATATGCTGTTTCTAATACCGTGCCAACAAAGTCAGCTATGTCTTTAGGAACTAAAACTCCTTCTATAGCATGGATTACTCCGTTAGTTCCTTCTATATCGATAGATCCAGCTACTACAGATATGTCATTTACTTTGACACCTCCACTAGTAGAAAGAGTTATATCAGTTCCTAAAACTGTCTCTACGTTACTATCAGTTATATCTCCAGACATCACTTTAGCTCCAGAGATTACATGGTATTTTAAGATGTTTTCCAAAACGTCGATGGGAATGTCGTCGAGGGTAATATCAGACTGACCACTAATAGTCTGCAATAAAGCAGTAAAAGCGGCATCAGTGGGAGCAAATACAGTAAATGGTCCATCAGTTCTAAGTGTCGTAATTAGTTTGGAACCTTCATTTTCACTTCTAGTAAGTGCAGCAACAAGAGCTGTAAACTCTGCTTCGGAGGCTGTAGATGCAGCTACCGCTATGTCAATGATGTCATCAGTAAGCGTTTCTTCTTCCATCATTTCATCCATCGATTCATCATCTGAATCGCTATCAGAGCAAGAGATCATCATAGTCGAAATGATCGTCAAGCTTAAGAGGTAAATCAATAACTTTTTCATGTTTAACTATTTAGTGATTAAAGTTGAACAGTATAACGGGGTAATGTTCTTTTTTGTTTAAATAAAATTAAAAAAAGTTGAACAAAAATTAGAAACATCTCCTAATTGATCTTTTTGTAGGGTTTTTCGTATAATGATTTGTTTACCTTAGCAGTATTATTGTTGAACAAATTAGAAGAATGAGTATATATTCTGTAGCACAAGTCGAAGCTCTTTCAGGAATCAAAGCACATACATTGAGGGTGTGGGAGCGGAGGTACTCATTTCTGACACCTCAGCGTACTACTACCAATATTCGATATTATACCGATGAGCAAATGCGAAAGCTGCTCAATATTGGAATTCTAATTCGCAATGGTTACAAAATTTCTCACATTGACGCGATGCCTGATGAAGAGATCAATGATGTGGTAACAGATATTTTGTCACAGCCTATAGATGATGAACTAAACGATCAAGTTCAGGCACTGACCATTGCTATGTTGGAAATGAATGAAGATATGTTCAACAAAATTTTCCAGAAGCAAGTTAATAAAGCGGGTTTACTCAATACGATGCTATATCTGATATATCCTTTTATGGCTCATGTAGGTATCCTTTGGGGTACGAGTAAAGCGATGCCTGCACAAGAGCATTTTATTTCTTGCCTTGTAAGACAGAAATTAATCACCGCTATTGACGGAATATCTAACAGTAAAGAAGCTAGTAAGAGTATAGTATTATTCCTTCCTGCTGGAGAGATGCACGAAATAGGTCTTCTATTGGCCTATTATATTGCTAAAGATCTAGGATGGAAGGTTTTCTATTTAGGCGCCAATGTACCTTATGAGAATATCAAAGACGTAGTCGAAATTTCGGATTGTGATTTGTTACTTACTATTTCTGTAGTAAGTTCTCCAGGGGGAATAGAGAAACTGATTAATAGAGTTTCCGAGGCTACTTCGTTGCCTTTACTTATTTCTGGATCTATGATCACCGATAGTTACCAAGCACCAACTACTCAGGTAATTCCGATTTCAGATCCCTTTGAACTAATAAGATTTTTGAAAGCTTACTAATTACATTTATTATTTCCATACTCGCTATCAGCTACAAGTTTATAATAAGGCCTAGAATATGTTTCTGCCTTAAAATGTAGTAATAAAGATTATAACTCATAGGTGACTAGACTATTGAAGAGAAAGTACTTGGCTTGTTAAGTTTTTTAGTATGGGTAATAGCTCTTCTGCAAACCAAGGATTTTTCTTTAGCCAGATATTGTTCCTAGGAGAAGGATGAGGAAGTACAATGGTATCGGGCAAATATTCGGAGAAGTTTTGGACGGTTTTAGTCAGAGAATCCTTTTTTCTGTTTCTTAAATAGTAGGATTGAGCATACGAGCCAATTAAGATGGTTAATTCAATTTGGTTTATGCTACTAAATATTTGACTATGCCATTGAGGGGCACATTCTTTACGCGGAGGTAGGTCGCCAGATTTTCCTTTTCCTGGATAGCAAAACCCCATTGGAATCAGTGCGATTTTCTGCTCGTCATAAAACGTGTCATTGTCTATTCCTAACCAATCTCGAAGTCTTTGACCACTTTTGTCATCCCAAGGTATACCAGTCCGATGGACTTCTGCCCCAGGAGCCTGTCCGATAATAGCAATTTTACTATTGGGATGAGCTGATAGGACAGGGTTAACTCCGTGATTCAATTCGTTCACACAAATTGTGCACTGTTGTATTTCTCTAATAAGTTTTTTCATACAAATGATTAACTCCAATTTAGATGGTAATTCAATCTAATAAATGGCCCAAGAATCTAGTCGGCTTTGTTGCCAGTATAGAATGTTAATACAAGATTATTGAGAAAAGAATTCCATCTAGAGTAAGTATGTAAGTCAAACCCTTACTGTGAGATTTGAAGCGATTTAATTGGCATAATGGTATGCAACACTTTTTTGCTGTTAAAAATAGTCCTTCTCCTTAATTGAAAGGATTAACACTTAAACACTAAAAGCGTTTTGTTGGATTTTAAAGGTACCAAAAGTTCTTTCCTTCGATTAAATCTTGATCTCCAAGGTAAGACTTGATTCTCTGTCTGTCTTTGTCTTCAGGATAAACTGATATTAGGATTTGAGGGGATTTTATATTTTCTATATCCTTGAAATAACCAATTTTTTGTTTCCCAATAAAACTGTCGTTTTTATGCATGTCCATCCATATATAATTTATTTCTAGGTGGTTTAGAATAGATGCTGCTAACTGTCCTTTATCAAGCGCTCCCCAAAGAACCAAAGGTCTATCTGTAAGTTCATTCAGAATAAATTCTCTCACTTTCATATTGAAAAAGGCTTGCTGAACATAATGATCAGAATTGCGAGAAGTTCTAGCACCGTGTTCCCTCCATAGCAATGTAACTTCAGGAATGGTGATTATTTGATAATCATTTTTATACCATTTAAATACTAAATCGTAGTCTTCTGGATAGTTTAAATTATTAAATCCTCCTAGACTTTTTAATTCATTTTTTCGAGTTATCCAGTTTGGAGAGGCAATTACACACTCTCTATAGATGTTTTGCCATTGAAGTCCATTCAGGTTGATTTCATTGATCCACTTTTCATATTTCTTATAACCGTCACTGATCTCCTTCTCGGAAAAGTATTTAACAAGTCCTGTGACAATAGTTTTTGAAGGTGCTTGGGAAATTGCTTCTATCATCGTAGACAGCCTTCTGGGCGGCATTATGTCGTCCGCATCCATTCTGGATATATATGTACCTGAAGCTTTTTCCAAGGCTAGGGTCAATGCGGGTATTATACCGTTTTCACCGTTTTCAAAGTAAAGAATTCGGTAATCCTTATTGGCTTCTTGTTTTGCTAAACTGGGACCTTTGTCAGTAGAGTGGTCATTAACTATGATTAGTTCCCAGTCTTGGAAACTTTGAGTTTGTATTGATTGGATGGTTTCGATGAGAAATGACGCTGCATTTCTCATCGGCATCAATAGTGATACGACTGCCACTTTCTTAATTCAATATATCTTCTATTTCACTGGAGTGAATTTTGTTTAAGAAGGCTCTTTGGAATCTTCCAGATACTAATGTCGATCCTAGTATAAGTAAGTTGTTCTCTGAATCTACTCTAACCGAGCTTAAGTTGAATGGATTGATAAATCCAATGTTTCGAGAACCTTTCAATTCGCCTGTCTCAGCTTCGTAAAAACTAATATTGACTTGTCTAGATTGAGTTTCTGCTGCTATTACAGTGTACTTAGTTTCATTCTCATAAGAAACAATTTTAGCTGCTGTTCTAGCGATGTATTCAGAAGCCGGAAGAGTTAAATAATCAATACTAGAAGTCGTACTATTGATATCTATACTTTGAAGAGGTTGGTAAAAGTTATCGTTAAACTGAAAGCCAAAGATTGCAAAATTGCTCCCATCTACTGGAAGTATTGCGGTCATACCTCCATTGGTTCCCTGACCTTGGATGACACCAGTAGGGGCAGCTAACTTATTGAATACCATCGAAAAACTAAAGTTGTAGAACCCATTGAAATAGTAGCTTCCTGATGATACTTCACCGCATTTAAAAGGAAGCCCTGAACGTTGAGGATCTAAATAGTGATTGATAATGTCATCAGTGACATCGTTTCCTGCTCCTGTGGTGAAAGGGTGTCCATTGGAGTAAACACCATTTATATCATGGAGAGATAGAACCGTTTCTCCATCGTCTAGTGAATAGCTTAATACCAAAAATTGGTTGTCAGAGGTCTTATTAAATGCTAAAGGATATTGGATACCTGAAAGAGTTACAGTTTCTATATTCAATGAATCATCAACTGAAACAATTTCTGCATCTAAAGAACTAGGGTTCATAGCAAGAAAATAATTTCTGTCCTCGATCGTGACGAAATTTCCTGTAGGTAACACGTGGTTGTCGTCCATCGATACGGCTTTGAGAAAATTTCCATCTTCGTCTATTACCATTAATTGAACTCCTGCGTAGGTAATTTCTTCACGGTCTTCTTTGGCCAAGATAATGAAGCCTTCCTCTATCTCTACTACATCAACTGGCTCGTATTTAATATCACTTCTTTTCGTATCATAGATCTTAGTAAAAGAATCTGATGGTTTTAGTTCCTCTTCACATGCCAAGAGTATAACTAAAGTCGAAAGGTATAATAGTTTCTTCATGGCTTAGTACGGTTGAAAAGTGTTGTCAATATATCTCAGAGGGAAAAGGAAACTCACAGCTACAGATAGATGATTGAGATTAAGGTCATCATTCACATCTCCTAAGGTCGTTAGTTCATTGAGTTCATATCTGGCATTTTCATCTGAGACATTGGTGAAGCCTAAATTGTAGAATACATCTATCGCAGTTCGTATATTGAAATAGTCAAATGATACTCCTCCTCCGAACTTCATTCCAAAGAAGTTTTTGAATTGGTCCTGGTTATTTACCACAAAGTTCCCAGCATCATAAGAACGTGGAGTCCCTGAGGTGTTATCTGTGTTTACAATTGATGTTTCCTTCTCAGCACCGATATTAAAAGCGTAATTTACACCTCCACCAACGAAGGGCCTGATTTTGCCATCAGTAAGGATGTCAAATTTGAGTATAAAGGGAATATCTAGATAGTTTAGCTTTTGTTTTGAGTCATAACTAGACTCAAAAGTTTGCTCTGGTGTAGTACCTTCCCACTGTAGTAAGCTTGAGTATCCATATATAAGCTGCTTGAATGTCGGTTGAATTCCTGCAGAAACTCCTCTGTGATAAAAGGTCAAGTCAAGACCAATTAGTACTCCTGGGTTTTTATATTTTGAGTATGTTTTTGATAAGTCCTCTACTTCATAGTCTATTGGGTCTATAGATGAGAATGTCTCTTTAGCCGATGGACCTGATAGAGTAGTTCCAACTCTCATTCCTAGCCACCATTGGGTTTTTAGAAACTTTTTGTAGTCGGAATTAGGAAGTTTGGGTTTCATAGTTCGCTGTCCGTATGTGGATGCAGCGATCAGCAAGAAGCAAACTGTCAATAGTTTACTTGCGTACGAACAGACGTTTGGTGTCATTAAGTTTAGTAGATTTTGCTTTGATAAAATAGATCCCTCCTGGAAGGTTTGAAAGGTCGAAAGTTACATTATGTTTTCCTGGAATCAGATTTCTGAATACAGTCTTAACCACAGAACCACTTATATTGATGAGTTCAATAGTAGTAGGCTGTACATCATTGACTTGAATTTCAATCTGTACGTAGTTTGTCGCCGGATTGGGGTGAAGGTTACTAATCTTGAAGTGTTTTTTCAAGAAGTTATCTTCTACCGAACTGATCAATTCGAGAGGCTGATAAGTTCCACCAGTAATAAAGTTTTGGAAGAAGATATCATTAGTTAGCGTAGATTCATCTACACCCATCCAGTCATTCAGTATACCTGCATAGATTTGACGGTAATCAAATTGCATAGCTATATTCCTGTCATTTAGATCAGGATTTGTTCCGTAAATTCCGGCATTTATATGCTTACCAAAAAGCATTAGAGCACCACCAGTTCCATGGTCAGTTCCATAACTTCCATTACTCTGGACTCTTCGACCAAACTCAGACATGGTCATAGTTAATACCTTATCTGCTAGACCTTTAGCTTCTAAATCCTTTTGAAAAGCATTCATTGCTGTGGAAATATGATAAAGCAAGGCCGCATGGCTACCAACAGTAGGGTCACCAGCTTCAGTTTGATCGGCATGTGTGTCAAATCCTCCAATCCTAACCAAGAAAACCTTAGTTTTAGCACCACCTTCCAATAGTCTTGCAACTAGTTTTAACTGTTTAGAAAGAGGGTTGGTTGAATCTGCTCTAAATGGATACTTGTCTGGATATGTTACACTAGTTTCCGTAGACTTAGCATATATTTCGGCTAGTCTTCTAATATAAATTTCAGACTTATCCTCAAGTCCAAGAATCCAATCCATTTCTTTCCCATACGGACTGTCATTCAAAAATGTAGGTGGTAATCCTCGTGGGTCTATACCATCATCTACAAAACCTTCTAAACCTTCTACCTTTTTAAGTAGAGAGTCAGGTGCTCGGTCTAGTGAGATGGATGTTGGAATATTGTTTTCTTGATGGAAAACTAATGAAAGGCTATTGCCCATCTCTAAAGCTAGGGGGTCGGGCATTTCATCATTTGGGAAATCATCAGGGTAAGATTTTGGTGCGTATTCTTGCTTGAGATATCTACCGATCCATCCAGATGAAAAATAATCATCAGGACCGCCGCCCATATGCCATATATCTCTACCTCTGAAGTGAGATCCGTTATTTCTTTCGTAAGATACACCTTGAAAAACAGCAGCCATTCCATTGTCATACATGTCTTTAAAGTCACGCATATCTGGATGAACTCCTACTTGATCTGCACTAGGTACTGTGCTGTCTAGTGGAATTAAAGTTCGACGTCCAGATTTAAAAGGAATAGCGATATTTGCTCGTTTACTATAGTATTGACTGTAGTTTTCTATTGGAATGAAAGTATTGAGACTATCATTCCCGCCATGCATTTGTAGTATGACTAGTACATTGTCATTTGAACTTTGAGAAGCAAGTCGATGCATCCTTGAATCTGATGCGATTAATTTCAGCGGTACGCCTTGAAAGGCTAATGGAGCACCTGCTGCAAATCCTATTTTTTTTATGAAATTCCGTCTTTTCATGGTATTTACATTAATTGATACTCAGGTGTCTGCATCATCGCATTAAATAAATTCATCAGTTGGACTTCTCTAACCTCTAGATCTAGTCCATTATTCCATCTATTAGTCCAAGCTGCTTCAGGATCAGTATCTATTTGTGGATTCATCAAGAAAGCTGATAGGAAATAGTTTAATCTCTCTGTAGTCAATTCACTATCCGTAGAAACGCTAAAAGTCAAATCAGATTGGAGTGGTAAATAATACTCCGCTAAGGCAATAATTAATGATTTAGCATCTGAAGCTACAGCACCAAAATTGTCTCTCACAAACTCGAACGGGCTAAACTCGCCAGTTTCAATATCTGCGATTTTTACCATTCTAGCTCGAACGAAATCATATCTATTCGTCAGATAGTTGGTAGTAATCCAAGACCTATTATAAATAGGGAATTGATGGAAGGCACTGTATCCTGCTACTTCAAATGGCTCGTAGAAACTCATGCCTTGAGAACCAATAGCTCCTTGTATCTCACCTAAACTGTTATAGTATCCATCTAAGTCAGATTCAGGAGAAGGAATGGTAAGGTCAAAATTTTTGAAAAAGCCTATACATAAATCTATAGGAGATTTAATTAAACTACCATAGTAATTGTCAGCCACGCCTGCAGCTCCGTCATAGAACTCTTCAGAAGAGAACAATGCTTTTAGTACAGGGATTATTTTATAGTCATTACTTACTAATATGGCTGCCATATCTGCAATTATACCAGACTCAGTCGCAGGAGTCACTTCGTGATATACGAAGAATCTATAGAGTTTTCTACAGATGTGAATTGGAGTCTGATCTTGATCATATATCAGGTCAACCAATTGTCCAACTTCATCGATCATTTGATCTTCTTGTGTCCCTCCATCAGTGATGATTTGATTGTCAGGTGCTATGGTTGCATTGCCAAACCTTTTGCTAAATGTTTTGGTTGAGTAATCATGACTATTACCATTGTTTTTGACAACTCCAATAGGTAGACCTGTCTGACGATCAAAATTGCTGTAAGAGTTATCTACATTGAACCCCGATAGAACTTTGGCACCGGCTTGTACATCTTCCTCAGTGAAATAGACATAGTCACCGGGTCCGTCTCCTTTTGGAAGGTGACCTTCTAGACCTCTACCTATAGAATATAATTCTAGGAGTTCTCTAGCATAGTTTTCATTGGGACTTCCCTTTACATTTTGGCGACCATCCAAAAATATAAGCATTCCATTTTCAATACTTATTTTTTTAGTTAGTTGCTTTAGGTTGACAGGGTGAGTCTCGTCAGGAAGTGGGTTGGTTGGCGTACTTTCAGGTGGAGTAACTACTGTATCTTCTTCATCAAATGCAAAGAATCTAAAGAGTGCTCCTTGAAAATACTGTCCTCTACTACGAATCTTCGATATTTTCGAAGTAAACAGAGTATGATAAAATAAAGTAATTCGTTCTCTGAATGAGTAGGACAATTTTTGAGCTTCATCTACATCTGTAGCAAGCATTTGTGCTAGTGTCCATCTTACTAAAAACTGGCTAAGATGAAACTCCCCACTATTTACTCCATCAGTAGCACCTGAGGTAACCCATTCACTTCCAGTTTCTGGATCTATTGGTGGAGCAGGAGTAGTCAAACCAGTTTGAACTAATTCGTCCATTGCTTGTGCGGTAGTCATTGCAGCGATTCTGTCGATTTCGCTTGGAGATGCCCCTCCACAAGCCCTTCTTAGTAAGTGTGCGGCACGCTTTTTACCTAACGCACCTGATAAAGGAGTGAAAGCCATAATAGTGTTGAATAGATAGTAGTCTCAAAAGTATAAATTAATATTCAATCTTATTATTGTTATATATTATTAATTTATGATTACTAGCTATTCGACTGAATTACAGCATTTACAGTCTGAAAAAAGTAGTTGTTTACAGATTTGAAAAGGGGTAATTAGTCCTTATTGACCCTAAATTTATATACGACGGTGCAGTTTTTTTAAAGTAAATCAAGGACTGTGCTGGCAAAAGGAACATCATTATGATGCCATTTACCAACCACCGTACCTTCGTTGAGCAACCAAAGACCTGGATTACTTCTTGCAATAGTTTTCAATACTGTCGCGTCAGTATAGTAGAAGGGTAAATTAAAATCGTTTTCCTGACTAAACTTAGCATAAAAATCAGCTGAAGATGCTGTTAAAACATTCACTTCTACTTGTCCTCTTAATTCTTCTGTTAATTTTTTAATATCATCTAGGTGGCTCAAATCAGCTTTGCTGACGTCGTAAAGGATTACGTATAATTTTCTTCCTTCAAATACACTTTCTGTAAAGTCCCCTTCATCATTCCAGATACCAAAATCCGTAATTTTTGGTGCTGCCTCTGGGTTAAGGTGATTCATTGCTACATATTTATATGATGTGTCTGTAGGGTATTCTTTGAATTTATATTCCTTGCCGTCTTTCGTCATTACAAACTCATAGATGTAGGGTGCTGAAGGCTGCATTTCAGTTGGAATATGATTGCCAATCTTATACGCCCTGAAGTCTAAGAAAGGAAGATGTTCTATCATCCAATAACATAGAAAGAATGAAATGATAGTAGAACTTATTACTATGTAATGCGATATTTTTTCAAACTTTTTTGATTGAACATCATGTTCCAAAAACATAAGAACTAGAAGTAGAACTACCAATACTATGTCTTTATAAAACGATTGCCATGGAGTCAGTTTGATAGCGTCACCGAAACATCCACAGTCTGTTACAGAATTAGTAATAGCAGAATATCCTGTTAAGAATGTAAAGAATACACAAAGTCCTAGAATAGAGTATAATGTTGCATTTTGTTTGTATCCAAGAATCAATGCTACACCAAGGACAACTTCTAATACTACGAAAATGATAGAAATTGGAAGCGCAAGAGGTATTAAGTAATGAAAAAGCTCACTGAAGTTTGTTGCAAAAACTTCGAAGTATTCCTCCATCTTTATAGCCGTACCTATAGGATCATTGACTTTAATGAGACCTGAAAAAATAAACAATCCACCTACTAGATAGCGAATGATAGCTGATAAGTACTTCATGAGTTAAATGTAATTTTTTACTAAGTTATGGCAGACGTATGTTTTCAGAATAGGTTTAACGAATGTTAACATATTCGTCGATTTTAAATACTGACCGATAATATATCTAATCAACGAATTTCATCAAGATCAAGCAAAAGACAGAATAGTTGATCATATCTTGATAATTGGCATCAATACCTTCCGAAATCAAAGTTTTACCTTGATTGTCTTCGATTTGTTTGGTTCTTAGGATCTTCATCAAGATAATATCTACCATCGAAGAGACTCTCATATCTCGCCATGCTTCACCGTAGTCGTGATTTTTATTAGTCAGAAGGTTCAATGTATCTTCAGCGATTCTATCGTATAGAGCCTCTAGTTGATCATAGGGGATATCTAAACCTTCTGATTCATCCATTTCAAGTTGAATGATAGCCATGATACAATAATTGATAATGGCAATGAACTCACCACTAATGTCCTCTTGTACTTTTTGTTCTCCTTTTTCTTGAATAGAGCGGATTCTTTTGGCTTTGATGAAAATCTGATCTGTTAGTGACGATGCTCTTAAAATGCGCCATGCAGTGCCATAGTCCTTGGTTTTCTTTTCGAAGATGTCTTTACAAGCCTTGATAACTTGTCTATATTCGCCTATTGTTTTTTCTTCCAATTCCGCTTATTTATATGTGATTTAAGCGGCTAAAATTAATCATTTTGACCACAACCCAAGCAGCTAAATTTTTAAATCTACAAGGTAGTCTAATGGATTTTTCTACCCCTAGAGTGATGGGGATTGTCAATTTGACCGCAGATTCATTTTATGATGGAGGAAAGATCAAATCAGATACGGATCTACTCACTAAAGTGGAGCAAATGATGGTTGAAGGCGTCGACATATTAGATGTAGGAGCGTATTCAAGCCGACCTGGAGCAAGTGATATTCCACTAGAGATAGAAATGGAAACAGCTGAAAATGGTGTAAAAACCATATTGAAAGAGTTTCCTAAAGCTGTAATTTCTATAGATTCGTTTAGATCGGAAGTAGCTAAGAAATCTTTGGAAGCTGGCGCTCAGGTTATCAATGACATTAGCGGAGGACAACTAGATGAGCAGATGTTTGATCTGCTGGAGAAGGTTAATGTACCCTATATTATGATGCACATGAGAGGGACTCCTCAAACTATGTCAGGTTTGACTGAATATGATGATCTGACAACTGACGTCATAGATTATTTCCTGACTCGCATTAAAAATTTAACTGAAAGAGGAGTAAAAGATATTGTGATAGATCCTGGTTTTGGTTTTGCTAAGACTAAAGAACAGAACTTTGAACTGTTGAATAAGCTTGGACTATTAGGTATGTTGGATACTCCAATGCTATGTGGTGTGTCAAGAAAGTCGATGATTTTTAAAACACTAGGAGGTCAACCAGATGATGCTCTTAATGGAACGACTGCGCTTAATATGGTTTGTTTGATGAAAGGAGCAAACATTTTGAGAGTACATGATGTCAAAGAGGCGAAAGAGACTATATCTTTATACCAATCCATGATCAATAGCTAAATGAACGCACTGCTCGCATTTTATATCGGATTTCTTGAGATCACTTGGGTGGACATAATTGATATGTTCTTTGTAGCGGTACTGCTATATCAGGTCTATAAGCTGATGAAAGGTAGTGTGGCGATCAAGATATTTATTGGGTTCCTATTCTTGTACCTTGTATTCTTAGTAGTCAAGGCGGCTGACATGGAATTACTAAGTATTATACTAGGCCAGTTTATGGGAGTAGGTGTGATAGCAGTTATCGTTCTTTTTCAGCAAGAGATTCGAAAGTTCCTTTTACTACTCGGGAAGACAACGATTTTCGAAGAAGGAAACGTCTTCAGAAATGTCAAACAAATCTGGAGAGAAAAGTTTGATAAGAACCATCTAGACCTATCTCCGCTGATGGATGCAATTAAAACGATGAGCGGATCAAACACAGGGGCACTGCTTGTCTTTTCTAAAGACTCCGAGTTGAAGTTCTATGCTGACTCTGGAGATAGACTAGAAGCTTTGATTTCAAAAAGACTTCTCTTAGCAATTTTTAATAAACTCTCTCCATTACATGATGGGGCTGCTATTATCAATGACAATAGAGTCGTAGCTGCTAGATGCATACTGCCGGTATCTGAAAGAGATGATATTCCTGCACAGTATGGTTTGAGACATAGAGCGGCCTTAGGCATGTCTGAAAATACTGATACGCTTATCATAGTGGTTTCAGAGGAAACTGGGCAGTTAACAGCCGCTATAGGAGGTCGTTTTCAACATAACCTTTCTGTCAAAGAAGTAAGAGGCCTTATCAATCAATACCTCAGTAATGTCGATCAAGACAAAGATAGCCTAATGGCAAAAGCCGAAAAGCCTGTTCAAAAAGAGAAGAAGAAAAAGGATCAGGAAGAGGCAGCTTAAGATAGCTAATCCACCATTTTTGTTGTAGCCAGACTGATTACTAGCACTTATTTACCTTTTAGTCAAGATGCTATTCATATTGCATGCGTTATCACAATGGTCATAATGCAAATTTTTAATAGCTGACCAATAGGTTGTTTATAGATTCAGGTACATATATGGCCAACTCACTTTTACATCTAGTCTAAAAATATTTTCAGATTGACTGAAAGGATTTTTGCTCTTTTCCTACCAATTGGAAAAATTGATAACAGTTAGTTCGATTAGAGCAATGAATGACAAACAGCTTTTTCTAGACTTAGTATTACAAAATCAAGGGATCATATACAAGATATGTAAAGTCTATCGTCACAGCCATGAAGATCAGGAAGACCTCTTTCAGGAAATTGTCTATCAGTTATGGAAGTCATTTGGTCAGTTTCAAGGCAGGTCCAAGATTACAACTTGGATGTATCGCATAGGAGTGAATACAGCCATAGCAGATTTCAGAAAACCATCAATCAAGCAGACTACTTTGGAAGACTCAATACAATTTGAAGCCACGCTTGAGTCTGACAGCGAAAAAACTGAAGAACTATATAAAGCCATTCGAAAACTCAATGAATCAGACCGAGCTGTCTTATCCGCCTATTTTGAAGATCTCAGTTATTCTGAAATAGGACAGGTGCTTGGTATCAGTGAAAACAGCGTTGGTATTCGCCTGACAAGAATAAAGAAAAAACTAAAAGCAATCTTAAACTTATAATCATATGGAAATCGATAGTTTAAAAACACAATTCAATGCTTCAGAAGCATCTAGTATCAGCAGGGAATCTCTCCTTAAAATGCTTGATGTTAACCAACATCCAGCACTTAAAGGTATCAGAATTCAAATGGTAATTGAGAGTGCAGCTTGGGCTATATTTTTGGCTGTGTACTACAATTTCTTTGATGGACATAGCAAGCCTTTAATTTGGAATATAGTATTGGTCATGACATATCTGTTGATGATCGTTCACAATACGTTAAGTCATCGTATAGTATCCAATCCTATAAATGGTGATAGTATTATTCAATCCCTCAAAAATTATTTAGCTCGAATCAAAAGATATGCAAGGATATCTATATCCTCCAGAGTAATAGGGTTATTTACTTTATTTGGTTTCTTTCTTTCAGGGGTAGAGAAGTTTCAACAGATACATTATACAAGTATGGTAGTTGTTATAGTCATGGCTTCTGCTCAGGGGTATGTTTTATGGATTATATGGAAGAAAAGAATTCATTCCATAAGTGGGAAGTATAGGGAAGCATTAGAAGGTTAGTTGTCATTAATACTCTATTTATGCATAGTTAATTCAATTATTTAGCGCAAGTATTACATAATACATCACTTCTTGCACAAAATGCAGAAAGTCATTTAAGGGAGCAATAGTGAGTTTTGTAAAACATAATGATGATTGTGCATATACATCTGTACAGTCTGAATTGTAGATATATTCCCAAATCTAATTTTATTAAAATGATTACATGTAAAGCGGCTGTAGCCCCTGGAGACGGAACTTTCTCGATCGAAGAGACAACAATTCACCCACCACAAGGTGATGAGATATTAGTTAAGATTAAAGCTGCTGCTATATGTCATACCGATCATGACTCGTTGAATTGGGGAATGCCAATAGTCATGGGGCATGAAGGAGCTGGTGTAGTAGAGGCCATTGGAGATGGAGTGACTAAAGTTGAAGTTGGAGATGAGGTGATACTCAACTGGGCGACTCCAGCATATGATAGTTTTCAATCACAAATAGGCAATCAGAATATTTGTGAGTGTAATTCGCCAGTTTTAGCAAGTCATGCAGGAAAAATATCTGGTGGTCATGTGGCTATCGAAAGAAGTACATGGAAAGGAGAGCCCATAGAGCGTTCTTTCAATCTTGGTACATTTTCAGAATATGCTATCATGAGGTCTTCTGCGGTAGTAAAGAAAACTTCAAAGAAGCTATCTTTTGAAGCAGCATCAACTATCAGCTGTGGAGTAATGACTGGATGTGGTTCTGTGTTCAACACAGCTAAGCCAGAGTGGGGTAGTTCAGTAGTAGTTTTAGGAACTGGGGGAGTTGGTTTGAATGTAGTACAGGCTGCACGAATCTCTGGTGCTGCCAAGATTATAGCGATTGATGTCAATGAAAACCGTCTCGAAATGGCAAAGCAATTCGGTGCGACAGATGTCATTTTAGCTGATAGAGAAGACAAAGGCCTTCTGAATGCAGCTGAAATTGTAAAAGGTATGACACAAGGAAGAGGTGCAGATTATGCATTCGAGTGTACAGCCGTTCCAGCCTTGGGAGTAGCTCCATTAGCTATGATTCGAAATGCAGGTACTGCCGTACAGGTAAGTGGTATCGAAGAAGAGATTACCGTGGATATGAGATTATTCGAATGGGATAAAATATATATCAATCCGCTATATGGAGGAGCAAAACCAGATATCGATTTCCCTAAATTCGAAGCGCTATACGAAAAAGGTGATTTGATATTAGAAGAGATGATTACACGCACATATAAGATAGAAGACCTTCAGCAAGGATTTGACGATATGTTGGCAGGTAGAAATGCCAAAGGTGTAATCGTTTTTGATTGATTTAGTTTGGCATAGACAGCCAAAGTTATATTTTGATCCCCCTTTTCTCTTAATGTTAGAAGAGAAGGGGGATTTTTTGTGCTTTAAATTATTTCACAGCCTTGTCAGTAGCTGCCAGTTGTTCCGTTCTCGCTTCTAGTATTTGCTCAAATGATTCATTAGCTGCTTTCAATTCTTTAATTCAGACAAATCTGTTAACAGTAAAACGAGATGATAGAATCTGTCTGCAAAAAGTGCAGGGATTGAATTACTAGCTTGCCTGAATGACCTCTATTTTTATCAATAAAATATCAACAGGTTTCTGATCAACTAAATAGGTTTCTAGAATTCTATATTTTGGTACTATAGTTCGGTAACTGAGTCTCATAGAAAGTAGATTTGGAGCTACAGTTAATTATTGGAAAATACAAAATGAAAAAAGTTGGATTGGCCCTAGGAGGCGGAGCTGTTCTTGGAGCCGCACATATTGGAGTGATTAAGGCGTTAGAAGAAGCTGATATTGAGGTAGTGAAAATAACAGGTACTAGTATTGGGGCATTTGTGGCTAGTCTATATGCTTTTGGAAAGAGCTGTGAAGAGATGGAGAAAATAGGGTTGGATTTAGATTGGGCTGATATAGCGAAGGTCAAGTTGTCCAAGAACGCGTTGTTTTCAAATGAAAAACTAGGCAAGTTGGTATCACAATATATTGGTGATAGAAAGATCGAAGAGTCTAATATTCCCTTATCCCTCGTCGCAACAGATGTTACTAATGGTGAAAAGGTAATGTTAAACAAAGGAACAGCTGCTGTACAAGCATTAGAAAAATTAGATTAGACGAGGTCAATACTCCATCAACTATATAGACATATGAAGAAGCTAGTCACAATTATTTTATTCCTTCCTATTGGGTTAAAAGCACAAGAAAATCCATTGTCCATTTTCAAACCTCTAGAAAACTATATCTGGACGGCAGAAGGTAATTGGGGAGACGGTAGCCAATTCAAACAGGTAATTAGTTTAGAATTTTCTCTGAATGACAAGATTGTCAAAGTAGAATCCAAAGGATTTATTGATACAGCCCAGACTCAGTTCGGGTCGAGGAATCATGGTGTCCGACAGTATGATCAGAAGGCGAAGGCAATACGGTTTTGGGAATTTGATGTATTTGGAAACCTTACGGAAGGCACCGTTGAGAAGGAGGACAGAGATATAATCTATAAATATGTCTATGGAGGAACCTCAGTCACTGAGATATGGAAATATAAAAGTGATACGACGTATGGCTTTATTGTTGGGATATATGAAGATGGTGAATGGAAGCAGAAGTTTCTAGAAACACAGTTTGTAGGTACGGAAAAGAAGGAGTAGTCTTCATATCTTTTGAATTCAACTATTGATGCCGTGAATTAGATAAACTAGCATATCCTATATTGCAGCATTTGTCAATCAGTATAACTCAATATAAATGTTTGGAATCACAAATTTTGAAGCGTTTCTACTTGCAGGAATAGTCTTGAACTTAACTCCTGGTGCGGATACGATGTATATTTTAGGAAGAAGCATATCTCAAGGGAAAAAAGCAGGCATCTTTTCAGCGCTGGGAATAGCTACAGGAGCACTTGTTCATTGTCTCTTTGCTGTATTAGGTCTATCGATACTACTGGCTAAATCAGCTTTGGTTTTTGAAATGGTAAAATATGCAGGAGCAGCATACCTTATCTATTTGGGATTGAAAATGTTGTTTTCTAAGTCGGATGAAAAGTTTGAGCTTAGCGATATGGAGCATCAAAAAATAGATTATCGAAAGATTTACTTCTCAGGTATTTTGACGAATGTCCTGAACCCCAAAGTAGCCTTGTTTTTCCTAGCTTTCTTACCTCAATTCATCAATCCAGAGTATGCGAATAGTTTTCTTCCTTTTTTAGTATTAGGATCAACATTTGTCACTACCGGAACTATCTGGTGTTTGACTTTAGCTATTTTCTCTTCAAAGTTATCGAATGGGCTGAGACAGAATTACTCCTTTAAAAAGTGGCTAGACAAAATCACAGGAGGAATGTTTATAGTCTTGGGAGTAAAATTGGCACTTTCAAAGAAGTAGATATTACACTTCATTTCAAGAAATATTTTAAGATCCAGGGCTGCACATACTAATCCTGAAATTGATATGTGCTAGTGCTGACAAATGAACTTATAAGGATGTATCACCCAAGATTATACGGAGAGTTTTACGAGATGGGATTGAAGTATGGAACACTGCTAAAGGAAAAGGCAGATTTCAAACTTCCAGAAATTAGTACTCAAAAATTCGAATTTGGACTAGAGTCATACAAAGAGCTACATAGCTTTTACCCAGAAGTAGTAGAGGAGATAGAAGGATTTGCTAAAGGGATAGATGATAAGCCAGAAAACTTAGCAGCTTTTCTGTTGAGTCTTGGAATTTTCGACACCAGTGGACAATGCAGTGTGTTTGCTTTTAAAAATAAAGACTCTGTTATAGTAGGTAGAAATTATGATATGCTGTTTGAGTACAAGAAGTTCACCGAAAGCAGTCTAATCGCGCCTAAAGACAAGCTATCATACATAAGTCAATCAGATGTTTTTATAGGTCGCTCTGATGGGATCAATGAAAAAGGACTATCGATAGCTATGTCGTTTGTCAATGGAACAACCGTTCAGCCAGGGATAGGGTTTCATTTCGTCGTAAGGAAGGTCCTTGAAAACTGTAGCACTACTCAACAAGCAATAGAACTCATTCAAAAAACTAAAGTATCCTCGGCAAACAACTTTCTGATAGCAGATAAGAACTTAGACATAGCAGTAGTAGAATCAGCACCACAAAAAAGTGTAATTCGCAGACCTATAGAGGGTGAGAGATATATCTACATTACTAATCAGTTTGTCACCGAAGAAATGAAAGCCTTCGATCGCGGAGGTGTAGAATGGAGTAAAAGCTCAGAGAGATACAATGGGTTGAAAGATCACTTAGCGTCCATTGAAAATCTAAACTTACAAAAGGCCAAAGAGATCTTGTCAGATAAATGTGTTTGCTTGGATTTAAGGAAGGAAAAGTTTGGGACAATATGGTCCGTCGTAGCTAATTTGAATGACTTGATTATAGAAAGAGCAGAGTCCAAACCTAAGTCAACAAATTATAAACCTGAAACCAGACTTGACTGGTGGTTGAAAAAGAAACAGAAATAGGATGCACAGTAAGTACAGAGTACGCCTTCTTGCAAAGGCATTTGCTTTCAGATAATTTTGATTCAAATCAATAAAAAAGAGTTAGTCAAGGTTTACCCATATTAGAACAATGCCAAGAGCCATTTTTGAAGATATCGTAATCGAAAAGTTTGAAGATGTTACTTCTTTGGCTTTCTGTAAATATACGAGCATTCGATTTTTCGAATTACTATTTATAGAAAAAGGCAGTGGCGTTCTGATGATCAATGATCATAGGGTAAACTATTCAGACAATCAGATTTTTATTCTAATCCCAAACGATCAATATAAGTTTGAAATAGAAACGCCTACTACTGTGTCGGCGGTAAAGTTTCTCAACAGCTTTTTCGGAGATATGATGTCGGACGAAAATCAGGCACAGCGAAAGCAGTGGTTTAAGAAAATAGAAACTATTCTACATGCTGCCAATAGAGCATCGCATTTGGAGTTTCTGTCCAAAGTAGATGAGAGCAGTATTTTATCATTATTCACCGTTTTATGTAACGAGTATAACGATGAGAGCTTAAAAAGTGAAACAGTTTTAAAACATACGCTCCATTCGATACTTCACATCATCTCCAGAAATGTCAACTTCGTTATCACCAATGAGGTAGATTCTAGCAGCGTCGCAGATTCTAAGATTCAAGGTATGATAAACTATATTCATTATCATATCCATGATGCGGACAAACTATCAAAGAGAGAACTGGCCGATGAATTCAATATATCAGAGAACTATGTCAGCCAGTATTTTAAGATGAAGACTGGTATTGGTCTTAAAAAGTATATCCTTAACTATAAACTAAAACTGGCAGAAACACGCCTCAAGTATACCAATTTGACTGTTTCTGAAATATCGCACGAACTAGGGTTTACCGACAGTAGCCACCTAGACAAGACATTCATCGCATACAAAGGAATGTCCGCTAGAGCCTATCAAACTAGCATAAAAGGGTCTAAATAATCCAATCCTCGTTTTTTACTAAATCCTCGTTTTTTCTTACCAAAGCTCGCTCTACCTCCCACGGTAGCTTTGTATTATAACTTTTAAAACAACAGTTATAATGAGCAAATCACAGGATGTTTTTGACAGCCATATGAGGGCTGTAGCTACATTAGATGCATCCAATGTAGCGGAGGATTATGCAGACGACGCGCTGTTTGTCACTCCAGACAAAACTTATAGAGGTAAGGCAGAGATATTTGATTTCTACGAAGAGTTCTTGCCCAATTTCAAGGATTTTCAATTCAACACTATCAAGCAAGAGGCCTATGGAGACGTAGTCTATTTTGTCTGGAATGGTAAGAATAATCACATAGATGTGCAGCTGGCTACTGATACCTACATCGTCGAAGATGGGAAGATCAAGCTGCACACATTCGCTTCAGTCAATAACTAACAAATATTAAATATTTAAAATTATGGATTACAAAAATTTCCAAACGTTCACTGCAGAGCAAAAAGGTGGGATTCTGTATGTGACGATCAATTTCGGTCCAGTCAACGTACAAGGACAAGAAATGCTAGCAGACTTAAGTAGTCTTTGTCTAAGACTAGAGAGAGACAGAAGTGTCAAAGTAGTAGTATTCGAATCATCAAATGAAGGGTACTGGGTATGTCACTATGATACTAATCTACTGAGAGATATGTCAGAGGAAGTAGTACCGAGAAACGAAGTGAAGCTACTAGATCTACAAGCAGTATTAGAAAGATTAAGTAATGTTCCTCAGGCAACTATTGCAAAAATAGAAGGATTTGCACGTGGTGGTGGACACGAAATGGCACTAGCACTAGATATGAGATTTGCAGCTCGTGGTAAGGCTAAATTCATGCAAATGGAAGTAGGTATGGGTATCCTTCCATGTGGAGGTGGAGCTTCAAGAATGGCGCGTCAAGCTGGGCTAGGTAAGGCGCTAGAGATCATCTTGGGAGCTAGAGACTGGGATGCTGATGAAGCAGAGAAATTCGGTACGGTCAACAAGGCTTTGGATGCTGATGAAATCGGGCCATACGTGGATGCACTTGCAGAGAGAATTGCGAAGTTCCCAGCGGAGTCTATCGAAGCATGTAAGCGTGCGGTATATGCATCTATCGATTTGCCTATAGCTGAAGCTCTTTCAGAAGAGGCTTACCAGTTGTACCAAGCGACAAGTAAAACACCAGCTATTAAACGATTCACTATAGCTGATCAAAACGGTGCTCAGTTCGATCATGAGAATCAAAAGAACTGGGAAAACATGTTGATTGATTTACAAGAGATAAAATAATTCACATTTAGGGTTCGTGAATAATTATAGGGATGTTCTTTCGAGAGCATTCCTTTTTTTATCGCAGAGCGATGCCAATGGGTTTTATTCCCCGACCCTTGGGTCGGAGAGCTTTATTATCAATGGTCAGTTAGAGCGTATTAACCTTTATACACCTGACCAGATTCGTCATAAATATCCTTCATGCTAAAGGCCTCAGGAGTGGAACCGTTTTTATTCAGTAGGTCTAACTTTTCTTTGGCCTCCATAATAGTAGGGAGGTGACCTTTTTCAATGTACCACATTACGGCTTTGTGTCCCTCTATTTCATTTGACCATTTTTTTCTGCTTTTGAGGAAATAGCTATGGACAGTTTTGTAAGTGTATTCCTTCAAGGACTCATAGTCTTCCCAAACCGACATGTTGACAAAAATTAGCTTGTCTTCATAGGGAGTTTCCAGATCTGTAGCGGCTGCTCCACTGTCATCTTTTAGTCTCCATACGAATCCACTGCTTTCTTCAGCCAATAAGTTGACAGGAGCAAGAAAGTCTTTAAACTCCTTGATGACTGGTGAGTCCAATTCGTCTTTTAGTCGGATGATGTTGTACTGTGCGAGTTGTTTGTTGCTCATGTTTTTAATTCTTGAGTTTAAGTTTTCTAACTATATCAGGCTACTAGTGTTGAAATGCTTTCTAGGTATTGATTGTTGCTTAGCTAAGTAGACAATTTTTAGTTTTTGAAAGAGCATATTTATTAGCATTATACATAACAGATACAAACTGCTAAGTCTGTATCTGCAATATTGTTTGTCATCTGAAATTCAAAGGTTACTCCGTCTTTTTAAATACGTAAGTATGAACGATAGCATTGTCAGAATTGCCACCATTACTAGTGACCAATTCATACCCTTGACTTTTGAGTTCATTGATCTTCTTCAATATCAAAGCAGCATTTTCTCCAAGCTTTTTCTTTTTAAGACCTAGTAACGGAATCTCTTCAAGTTTCCCATCAGGATAGGCTATTGATATTTGTGAAGGCCAAAATATAGTTGTTTCCACAGTTCGCATGATAAGGTATTCACCTTCGGCTTGCGCTTTGAGTGAAGCAGTAGAGAACATAAGGCCGAGTATTGCGGCTAAGAAGATAATTTTTCGATTTTTCATGTTTGTTAATTGATAAAATGGTTAAATGAAGTTAGTAATGATTCCCCCCTGTATTGAGGTGCGTGAAGATGTGGGTTTTATCTAAATATCGACACTATTTTTTTGTTATTAATTCCTAAAGAGTAGGTAGATCTTTCGCTATCCTTTTTAAAGTAGGCAGGTAAAGTATATCGATCAAGGCAAAATGGTATTTTCCATTCTTATGTTTACCGAAGCATTCTATATGAAGTTACTCGCTCGACTTGTTTTGATGTAGCTAAGCTGGTTTGGTGCTATATCCTCAAAAAAAGCACCCCATCCGAGGTGCTTTTAGTTTCTAAATACTTACCCCTCCACTTCAGTTTCGGAGTTGTTCTTTTTGCGCTTGTCGAGGATCTGATTGTAGCTATTGATAATACCATTGAGCTCAGCTATAGCTGTGGTGAAAGGCTCAGTGCCTTTCTTGATGGTATTCAAAGCCGTGATCATGTCTCTGAGCGTATAGTACTCGCTCATCATGGCGTTGCGCTTTTCTTTGACGCTCTCAGGAGATTCGTTGACCATGCTCTTGTTACGAGCTATGTATAGATCACTGAAAGCCACATTGGCACTCTCTATTTCGGTAATCCAGCTAGAGAGGTTTAGCGCTGTGATCGCCTCGCTCATTTCCGGTTTGGTCTTGATATCAGAGATCAGACTAGTCAGTGTACCCGTCTGTTCCTGATAGTTTTGACGCGCTATTCCCGAGCCGTAGAGGCCGATCTGTTTCGATAGGTTATCAGCATGGGCTTTGAGAGACTCGTCATAGTGGTAAGTGTATCCACTGACAACGGTGCTAAATCCCGTAAAAGCCGAATCTCGACGTGTGTCCTCAGACTCTAGATCCTTAGTGAGCGCATTGCCAAGTTCAGGTTTCATAAGTATCACCAGTTCATCAGAGCTGCTTTTGAGTGCTTCATACTCAGCTGCTATTTGCATGACGGCAGGATCATGAGAAAAAGTGACTTTGAGAAAGTCGATGATGAACTGTGAGAATTCGGTGTTGCGTAGTTTGCTTAAATCAATGCTATTCATAGCGATTATTTACTGGTTATTAAATAAAAATTAAAAATCGTAGTTGTTTAGTGGAGTCGGTCTTACCCGACGGTCTGCCATAGGTTGAATAAAGGTGTCGGGTCTTACCCGACGGGTCGCTGCAGGCTGCAGGAAGGTTTCGGGTCTACCCGACAGGCCGCTGCAGGCTGCAGGAAGGTTTCGGTTCCACCCGACAGGCCGCTGCAGGCTGCAGGAAGGTTTCGGGTCCACCCGACAGGTCGCTGCAAGCTGCAGGAAGGTTTCGGGTCTACCCGACGAGCCGCTGCAAGCTGCAGGAAGGTTTCGGGTTCATCCGAAAAGTCGTTGTCCTCTACATCAATGCATCGGATATACCCGATAGGGCTCGATTGTGATGGTGTAAAGAAATATTCGGAAACTGAAGGTATGTTCATCAGAGTTAGGTGTTTTAGATATGTTTCGTCCTGTAGGACGAGGGAGTATTCTATCATGAATTCAATGCTGGTTTAGTAGGTTCAGAATGAATTCCCTCAAATGCTGCCTGCAAATTAGTCATTTATTTGAATAGGGCAAGCTTGGGAGGAGTGATCTATGCCCTTTTGCTAAGTAGGAGGATTTAATATCAGGTTTCAGTTAAGGTTAAGTCGGATAGGGATTAATGGAAATTAAAAGGATACCATCTGCCAGTAGGAGTGGAGATTTTTTCACTAAGTATAGTGATGCAATGGAGATATATTTCTCCATTATAGAATTTTATTTAATTTCGCTCTCGAAAAAGGAGGTCTGTAGAGTAGATCAATGACCTCCGTGCCACATCGAAAGCTCTGGTAATGAGCCACCTGTTAATTAATTCTTATATTTATACAGTAAATGTATTAGGATGAATGCAGTAGAAGCTCGGTTTGATATCGCTAAGAAGACTATTCTGATCTCACCACAGCCAGCGGTTATATTCAATGCTGATTTCAAAGTTTTATTTTCCAATGAAGCTTTTCAAAAGTCCTTTCCTTCCACAGATGACTTGCTAGAAATGTTTAGGGATACAGAGCGTGAAAGTTTGCAGACTAACTTGGAAGCTGATAGAGAGGAGGCCATAGAGTTGTTTTTGACAATAGAGCAAGGTCAGTCACCGAGGCATTCTAAGTGGCGATTTCAGTATATAGAAGAGATTGATTCACATATTGGATTTGGGCAAGTGTTTGAAGAAGAAAAGGCTTCAGTGACACAGGTGGCTGAGCAACTCATGGAATCGACCGATGATATTACTGACTTTTCTAGGCATTTGACCTCTAATATTGATAAGGTTCAGCTGATCACCGACCATATATCAGACGTGGTGTGCTTACATCATCCTGATGATGCTAGATATCTATATGTGTCACCTTCCGTCACTTCTTTGGTAGGGTATCTACCTACAGAGCTAGAAGGTAAGACGCCGTACGAGTTTTTTCATCCAGATTTCTTAGAGCTTTTAGAAAAAGACCACCAGCGCAGTGCTGAAGGAACAGTAGATGGCCCACCTCCAGTGATGGACGTACTATTGTTGACCAAAGGTGGGGGGAAGAAATGGGCTTCTGTGCATAGCCATCCGCTATTTGATGAAGAGGGCAATGTAGCTTTGATTATCAGCTCGGCAAGAGATATCTCAGATCGCAAAAAGTATGAGGAGGAACTAATAAGGAAAAATAGAGAACTGAATGCGTTTTCGTATCGGATATCGCACGATTTGAGGTCTCCATTGACGACGATTATGGCGCTGACCAACCTGATCGAGTCAGAATATGATATCGAAAAAGTCAAGGAGTATTCTCATCTAATCATGGATAGGGTCAACTCTATGGATCGTGTGATTAAGTCGATCATGGATTATGCTCGAAACATGAACAATAAAGTCATCTTTGAGGAGGTCAACCTTCCTGAAATGGTCAAAGAGTTAATAGCAGCCTACAGCTATCATGCTCACTTCGAGAGGCTGTCTATTGCTACAAGCTTTGAAGTATCGATGGTGCATCAGGATCGTATTAGGATGAAAATCATCTTGAACTGTTTATTGTCTAATGCCTATAATTTTGCTGACAAGCATAAAGATAACTCTACCCTAGACCTTCATATAAGTCTGTCAGATTCGATACTGTGTATAGTTTTTAAAGACAATGGTATTGGTATTTCAGATAGAGATCTGGATCGTATTAGGGAGATGTTTTACCGAGGGACTTCATTATCACAAGGAGCAGGGCTTGGTCTCTATATCGTGGAGGAAACGATCAAGCAGCTACACGGTTCTTTGTGCATTTCGAGCGAAGATGGAGAGGGCACAATAATCAGAGTAGGGTTGCCGATAGGTAAGTTATTCAAAGAATGATCCCCTCTTTGGTAAGAAAGAAGACTACCAGTACTCATGAAGTTGTGCAAGACGGCTAATAGTTGAAATAACAAATAACAGCGTCATTGCTAATAGACTGTCGATAGAAAATCGAGAGGCTATGCGGCAATCCGTTCACTGAACTGCTGCATGACCTGAACAGATTGCTTCACTATGTTCGGAATGACGAAATTCTTACGTCTTTATTATAAAAAAACGCAGTAATGTTGAGCAAGGCGAAACATCTCACTAAGGACTTAGAATCTCTTTCGTTTAGACTCAGGGTGACGGCTACCTTTTTATGTTGTGGTAGATTTGGTTTCTAAATTAAAATGACCGTCATCTGAGCACATTCCCACTTTGAAAAGGGGGCTAAAAGACGATCGAAAATCATTCAAACCATAGGCTGACTCGTTTCTCAAAGCAGTTTTACATACCTTTCTGAAAAATCACCTCTACATTAACCTTTATATTTAAATCAACCATAGTAATAAGCACATGAAATTTTTATTGACCGCTGTAGGCACACGAGGCGATATGGAACCGTTTTTGGCATTAGCAGAAATGCTTCAGAACAAAGGTCACGATGTAGTGTGTTTGATGCCTGAGCAGTTTAGATCATTAGCGGAGAGTTCAGGGCTGAGATTTCAGACGATGGGAGAAGATTTTCTCAATATGCTACATAGTCGTGATGGCAAGATCGCTATGGGCTCGGGTGGTGTCAGTAAATGGAAGAAGGTAGTGGCTATTTTGCGCTTGGCTATCAAGAATAGAGACGTCAATCGAGCGTTACTTCAGTATCAGAAAGAGGCTATGGAGGAGGAGGAGCCTGATAAGGTAGTATTTCATGCCAAAGCGCTATATAGTGTGATATGGGAGGTAAAGAACCCTGGGAAGACGGTGATGGTAACTCCAGTGCCATATCTACATTACGTCAAGGGAAAAACGCATTTGGCATTCAATAGTGACTATGGAGAGTTTTTCAATAAGTTGACCTATAAGCTACCCGACTGGGGGATCATAGCGACTATAAAGAGTTCTCTGAAGAGGCTTGGCGAGTCAGGAATCACTCGCCAGCAGATCAAAAATGCCTACCATCGACATACTGTTGTTTATACCATATCACCACAGTTGTTCGCTAGACCCGTCTATTGGGAAGAGAATATGCATGTACTAGGTTATCATGAGCGAGACAAGACGATGAATTGGGCTCCTTTGCCAGAACTCGAAGAGTTTTTAGCCAGACATGAAAAGCCACTTTTAGTAACGTTTGGAAGTATGACCAACCTAGAACCTGTACAAAAGACCAAGGTACTACTAGAGGTGTTGGAAAAACATCAAATACCTGCCATAGTCAATATGAGTGAAGGAGGGTTGGTAGAAGTAGAAGAGTACAATCGCGAGTTGATTTGTTTTGTAGAGAGTGTTCCATATGACTGGGTACTGCCAAAAGTATATGCTATGGTACATCATGGCGGATCAGGGACTACCCATTCTGCCATCAAGTACGGCTGTCCATCGTTGATCATTCCACATATCATAGATCAGTTCTTGTGGAACAAGATTATTTCAGAGAAGGGGCTAGGGCCAAAAGGTGTAGATGTTGGTCAATTCACTGTCCAAAACATCGAACCACTCATTCTTGATCTCTACAATAACGAGACTTATTTTCATAATGTACAGTTAGCAGCCGACCTGATGAAACAGGAGAATTTTGAGGATGAATTGATTGAAGTTTTAGAGGGGTGACGTTTATCTTTTTAGACTCTAGAAGTCTTGTTTTTAAATGAAGTGGGAGTAATTAAGATCATTAAAGCAGCTCCAATCATGGAGCAAAACACCCTTTATTAGGTAAGTGTGATTCTTCTAACGCGGATTTGTAAGAAAAGGACGTACAGTTGGTTACATTTTCAGTATTCCAGCCACTCAAATCTTGATCAAAAGAACTGGCTTTTCTAAACATACTCTTCATATCAGTAACACTAGACACATCCCAATTTAAGGGTTGATTGAATGAAAAGGTAATGTAAAACATATAAGTCATACTTGTGACACTAGAGACATCCCAATCCAAGGGTTGATTAAAGGAAGTGGCTACAGAAAACATACCATCCATATATGCAACACTAGACACATCCCAGTTCAGCGGCTGATTAAATGAAATAGCCCCCTCAAACATTCCTGCCATATTTGTTACCTTCGATACATCCCAGTCACTTAAGTCTTGATCGAATGAGGAAGCGTAAGCAAACATATCGCTCATATCCTCGACCTTCGAAACATCCCAGTGACTTAAGTCTTGATTGAATGATGAAGCGTAGGCAAACATACCGCTCATATCTCTGACTTCACTCAAGTCTGGTGCGTCTATTGCCGTTACTTTCAGGTTGGAACAATCCTGAAAAGCGTGTTCCATTGTCTTCCATTCTATTCCTCCCCAACTGATTACATCTAAAATAGACAGCCTTGATATAGACAGCTTTGGGTCTCCGTTACCGAAATAAATAGCAGGGAATTGACCAGCAATCTTTACGGTATAGATTCCTGATTGTGCATAGGTGTGTGATACATTTCCTGTATGAGTTTCTATATCACTTCCATCTCCCCAGTCTACGCTATAGTCATAGCTATAGTCAGAGTTAGTAGGGATGGTAATCGATTCAGATGCTTTAGTAATCTCCCATCTAGTGATAAATGGATCATATTCATCTATTGCTTGGAGTTCAGCTTCGTTCTCATCACAGGCTGATATCCCTATTGCAGTTATGATGACTGATAAGGCTAGCAATTTTAGATTTTTAATAAACATAAACTGATTATAATTTAACTAGCACGCGGTATACCTAATCCAGACCGTGCTTATATTGATTAAGAGATTTAAGCCTTTGATTTAGAAAAAAACTGGTCGAAGTTACAATTTCGGATTGTTTTAAAATTGTATGTTTCTTTCATTGGTTAAATAATTTGGAGAAAAAGCAGCCGTGCAGAGCAGGGCGAAACATCTCACTAATTCAAAGTGAACTAAGAACAGTATTTGCCAGATCCCTGTCTTCTATCCTGAGAAAACTTCTGGGATGACCATTACTTTTTTGGCTGTGAAAGGCTTTGCTTTTAAAAGGGAAGAAGCAACCCGAGTCCATTGCTTAAAAAACATAAAAAGTAAAATGACCGTTCATTGCGGGCACAGCGCGGCAATTTGCTCGATTAGTGTAGAGTTTTCCCTGAGTAGATTACTTCACTCCGTTCGTAATGACGAAATTCTTACTGTCTTTATTTATACAAAAACGAAGTCATGTTGAGCACAGCGAAACATCTCACTAAGGACTTAGAAGACCTTTCGTTTGGGCTCTGGTTGAAGAATGTTTTTCTACTTCTTATCGTTGACTTTTAGAGGGGGCTTTATTCTTCTATTCTAATGATACTATTCAGCATTCTCATACGGTAGGCGTTGATAGCCATTTTTCCAAGTCGATGTGTGAGGCGATGGTTGACTAGCGCACCTACCATGGCACCGATGCCAGGGATGAGTTGTAGTAACTTAGCCAAATCAATGTGATCTCTGTATTCTAACTGAAATGTACGCCAGTCGAACTCGTTGATATCGCTAGGTAGCGTAGATTTCACTTGATCCCAGTCGGCTACGATTTTGTATACTTCGTTGCGCTGTGATTGGCTAGAGAATGCTAATTGAAATACATAGAGAATGAATAGTCTCTCCTTGTAGTTATTGGTATCGAAGCCGTAGGTCGCCGCGATTTCAAACATCATTTTCATCTTAAGGCTTAGCCAAAGAGGGAAGTCTGCTAATCCACTGATAAATCCTCCGAACCCAGTAATCGCTCCTTCGGCTGCCGCAGAGGAGCAGTAGAAGTTGATTCGTTCCAAGGCTCTCTTTTCGCGTTGCTCTACTGTCACTAGATCATCAGGTAATCTAGTCGTGAAGTTGGCTCCGAACAATACACCTTTGGTCAGTTCTTTGATGGCAGAGGTGATGACTTGGTGGACTTTTTCAGGTATGATTCTATTGATGCGCTTCTGCATATTGCTAATTGCTGAGCTAGAGAGGTTGGGTTTGCGCTGCATGGCATATTGCCAATCTTCCAGTTCGATAGCTGCTAAGTCAGATAGTATTTTTTCCATATTCAATGATCAACGGCATATTGCCGAGTTAGGATATAAGGCTAAGGTAGAAAGAAATATGTAATGACCTTATTAGTGTTCATAAGGAAGGAATTATTACGTTAAGTTGTAATTATAAGGCGGGTTAAACCTTTTTCTACGGCCTACAGCTCATTTGCCATATTTGATTCTGTTGCTATGAAATGTACTGTCGCTTACACAGTCATTCTTCATAAAATAGACAGTTTGCCTCTTTGAGTATCCGACTTTTTGGGAAATTGGATTTCATAGAAATATACTCCTTTGATCCCAGATGGTAGATAGACTTTGGAACTAGTATCAGACTTGTGAAATACTAATCGCCCGTCTAGAGAATAGAGTGATATTTGAAAGGATTCGTTTTGAGGGTTACGTATGTTGATGACACCTCTGCATGGGTTTGGATAGAGAGTAGGCAATGATGAAGTAGAGTTAATAGAAAGCTCAAGTTCATCATCTGTTTGTTCATCGACAGACAGTGGGTCGGTGTCATTTTGATATTCATCTAGGTTAGAAAAACCATCGCTATCCGTATCGTCAGTATCGGAGTACAATGCACCTAGCAAGTTTTCTATTTCCCAATCATCTGGTATACCATCTCCGTCAGAGTCAGATTTGTCAGAAGTAATAGATGGAAGTTTAGCATCGACTGACATCAGATAGTCTCTTAGTTCGATGACTATTTCGGCAGACTGATCACTTGATTCACTATAGAGATTGGTTGCTTCACTGAGGTCTTCTGATAGATCATACAAGTATCGAGTTCCTGTTTCATACTCTACGATAAGTTTGTTTTCTCCTTTGATGATAGCGGATCGAGGTTCCTTGTTGGGATTGGTAGCGTAGTGGGGGGAATGAAATATGAGACCATTTTCTCTGGCTAGGGTAGAGGCATTGCCTTTTAGAATGTTTTTGAAACTGATGCCATCGATGTTGCTAGGAAGACCATCTAGATCAGAGCCGATCAAGTCGACTATCGTTGGAAATAGATCATACCCTATGATAGGTTCAGTAGAGTGCGTGTTAGCTGATATTCCGGGTCCTGAGACGACGAACGGGACACGAATTCCTCCTTCGAAAATCATTGTCTTACCTAGTTTAAGCGGTTCATTGGAGGACTGACTGGTTTGACCACCATTGTCTGAAGTGTAGATGATATAAGTATTGTCATCGATATCTTTTTCATCTACATAGTCCAGAATGCGTCCAAGTGATTCATCTAAGTCTTCGGTCATTGCTGCGTAGCTGACATTGTCGTGACGGGTCCCTGTAGACTTGGCGTTATATTTATCCAGTGAACTCTGAGTGGATTCGATGTCTGTATGAACGGCATAGTGTGAAAGCTGTAGGTAAAAAGGTTGGTTGTTCAGTATAGCGTCGTCCATGAAGTCAATTCCACTTTGAGTAATGGTAAAGATTTTTTTAGGGTCGTCATTGACGGAAGTACCACTATCTCCATCATTATTATCTGTATTACCATCACTTTCATGAAAACCATGTAAGCTGGGACCTCCACCACTTAGGTGCCACTTGCCAAAGTGAGCGGTAGTGTAATTGAGTCCTGTAAGAGATTTTAGATATTCAGGTAAGGTAGTTTCAGATTGGGTGATAGAGGTGATACTTGCCGGAGTGGTCAAAAACTCATCAGTGGTAATTTCGGGATTGGTTTCTGTGAAGCCTGTCCTTGCCGTAGACTTAGCTGTCAGGATACTCATTCTACTTGGAGAGCATTTGGGAGAAGGGGAGTAGGCTCTTGAGAATCGCATACCCGCTGCTGCCAATAGTTCTAAATTGGGTGTTTCATAATAGTCACTTTTTGACTCTGTGTCGTCGGGATCCATCTGTACTGAAGTTCCATTCCAGCCTTGGTCGTCGGCTATGATAAGTATGATGTTAGGAGAAACTTGAGCGAATAGATTTCCATAGATATTGAAAGCAAATAGGGTTGCAATGATCCTGATCATGGTTTTTTTAGTTATTGGGTGAAAGCTATTGATATCGACGTTCTGTCTCTATCCATTTTGAAGCTTCTTTCTTTATCCTTTATGTCAAAATTGACAATGTTCAGATGATCTGAAATTTCTGATATCAAGCAAGTGTTTTTGAAAGTCATCTCAAGAATGTCTCTTGGAGGAAAAAAGATTACTCCTGTTATCTGCAAGTGACCGTTGTTTTGTCTCAGAGAGATATCGCATAGTTCTTGTAGTTCATGATTGATATAGTACTTAGTATTCGTTTGTATGTAGTTTGTGACTAAGTCCTCTTGTTGACTTTTACTTAGCTGATCAAAGTTTGGCCATAGAATGGCCAAATCTTCTACCTCCAGATATGCTTGAAATTCTAACCGATGCTCACTACTGAAAAAATCAAATACTGCGATTTGAGCATTATGACCGTAAGTTATCTCTGCAAGACAAATTAATATGGCACAAAGAAGGAATCTCATTTTACCTGAATGATTCTGCTGGTGTACCTACAAAGCACCTAGGGATCTCAGGGAAGTTTTCTGTGATGACATAGAAGTAACTAAAGGTCTCAGATCCTGACGATGTACTTAAAGTAATGCTTCTTTCTATACCATTACATTCGTCTAAGTCTCCAGTTTCTGCTACGTATTCAAAGTCATTAGTGTATTTGCCGTTGTACTCGCCGCAAGGAGCCGACACGCCATCACCAGATCGATTGCCACTCTTCAATTGATAACTTGGTGTCATTTTCTTCAAGTTTCCATCTTCGTCAGGACCGTATAGGTATAGAATTGGAAACCCATCTGCTGCCCATCCTACTTGAACGGGAGAAGTTGGTACGGTACCTGTACTAAGTCCAGTTTGTATAGTTTCAACATACTCGAACATATTTCCATGATAATGGTAGCCTTGAGGGCCAATATGTGCGCCTGAGCAGTCTAATTGTACTTGTCCGTTTTCAGAGCCTCTGTTCAAAGTAGGTTCAAATACCCAATCCCAGTTGTACTCTCCTGTTTCAGTGTTTTCAAAGATAAAAGGTGTAGCAGGTGCTGGTGCATATATTACTCCATTTAGTGCTATCCCAAACCAGTATTGTGGTCTATTGGTAGCGCTGAGTATGCTTGTAGTTTGGGCAGCTTTAGTTGGAGTCGCATCTAGCGTATATGTCCTAGACATAGCTTCAAATTGATTTCGGGCATCTCCATAATCGTGGTTGGGTACAGAATTGGCGTCTATAATTCTGAAATCATCAGTTATACTCTCAGAGTAAGAGCTAGTGCCCAATGCAGCGTTTGGACAGCCGATATCTGATCTACTGATACTGTTGTCGTTTGGACAGTCTGCTATGGTTTCGGTACCATCATCATCAGAGATAGATACAGTGGCTACAGCAGTCGAGACCGAAATCCCGTCAGGTTGCTCTGAACTTATAGAAACCACGATCGTTTCATCGTCTTCTTCCTCATCATCATCTATCAGCGCAAAACTAAGTTTTGCAGAACTTTCCCCGTCTGCTATAGAAACAGACTCAGCTACTTGTGTATAGTCAGAAGAGGCAGTAGCCGATCCTGATATATTCAGGGCTATAGAAATATTAGCTGAAGTAGTATTCGTTTTATCTAGCGCTATTGTGAAATCTACACTTTCGTCACCTTCAGATACTGAACTAGGTGATACGGATATAGAAGCTACTGCCGAAAATGATGAAGAATCATCATCTGAATCGTTATTAGAACTTCCGTCAGCATTCTCGTCGCAAGAAAAGAGAGTAATAGTCACTATGACTATGGCTATAAGCCATTGGGTACTTTTTTTCATGATTGAGTCTTTTATACTTTGACAGTATTTGAAGAAAAAGGTTTAATCATAGGGCAATTGCCCATTGGATTTATTTCCCAGATCCTTGGAGTGGAGAGCTTCTTTGTTACAGTTTTAAACTTTCTTACTCCTACTATCTTAATTCATACTTAAGACGCTAATGTGTTTTGCTATCCCTCGAAAAGCTTATATAAAAAGTTAATTGGCTTAAACATTAGCTTTCCCAAACAATTCTCTCTTAGCTTTCTTCCAAAATGAAAAGAAGGAAGGAAAATACCCTGACACTGAAGTCATCCAATCTCTAGGTTCTTCTATTCCTTCATACTGATTGAGAGGGTGTTCCTTGAATCTAATTTCTTGATTGGGCTTTAGCATTCTTTTCAAATCATTGAACTCTCCTGTAAAGATTTGAATGTTTGGTATGTTGTCCGCTAAATCGAGCGTAAATTGAATACTGCGATCCGATACTGGGTATTTTTCAAATACGCTGGGTTCTAGCAAAAGGATTCTATTTGCATCTAAACCCTGATGCCATTTCGGATCTAGATTGTAGAAGTTATAAATCAACACTGGCTGATCAGGGTTGATTGTAACTAGACCCGTTTTTGGTAAAGAGGTGGTTAAAGACAGAGTTGATATCTCTTTCAATTCCTTAGGAACATTAATTCCCATCAGTTCCTCATAGCTAGTATCTAAATAGGTTTTGGTTTGGTCTGAGTGGGTGTATTTGTTGATGTTCTCTTGATTAGCTATGTATAGTTTGTTACTATTAGCTCCAGCTACCCATTGCCAGCTCAGTGCGTTACTAGCCCAGTCTGCATCTAATAAATCATAATACATCCATCTTGCTGGTGTCATCCAATGACTCTTACCGATGTTACAAATTAGCATGGCAAGATACATCCTCATATGGTTATGGATGTAGCCTATATTATTCAGCTCATTGATACCCTTATCTAGTGCTTCAATTCCAGTGTTAGTATCAGTTATAGCATTAGGTATGTCGGTGTGAAGGAAGTGAGGCTGCGGGTGTTTGATATCTAGATTTACATCTTTTACCTGCCACACCCGCTGCCAGTAGTCTCTCCATGCTAATTCTTGAATAAATTTCTCTATTCTACGCAGGTCGACTCCTTTAATCACTAAGCTCTTCATTACATCTCTAGTGGAAATCACTCCTCGAGAGATATAAGGTGAAAGACGAGACACTGTGCCGTCTATGTAGTTACGCGAAGCAGTGTACCTAGAAGGGTCGTATGCTTCTAATAGGTTAATTATCTTTTGATAGTCAGTAGTGAATGTCATCTATTAACCTTTTACCACTGACATACCTCCGTCTACAGGAATGATTTGCCCTGTAATCCATGAGGATTTATTGGAAAGTAAAAACAGAGACGCTTCTACGATGTCATCTATTTTGCCGATTCGTTTCATAGGATGTCTAGCGTCATTTGCTTTGATTTTGTCTTCTGATGATAATAATCCACTTGCTAAAGGTGTATTGGTTAATGAAGGAGCTATTGCATTTATTCTAATGGTAGGGCTAAGTTCAGCTGCTAATGCACGTGTTAAGCCTTCAATGGCTCCCTTGGAAGCGCTTACTTGACTGTGAAAATTAAATCCTGACTGTACTGCGACTGTCGAATACAATACTATAGATGCTTCCTTGGATTTTTTTAGTCTGGTTATCATAGCTTGGATGATTTTTACGGCACTTACCACATTCAGCTCATAGTCTTTTACCATGTTTAATGGTGAAATCCGTTGAAAAGGTTTTAGATCTATAGAGCCAGGGCAATAGACTATACCATCTATAGTATCTGGAAGATCTGGAAATTGATAATTATCATTTAGCACGTCCAATTTAAACGTGATCAAATTAGCGTCATCTACTTCAATTGGATGTTGATTGTATGAAGCGAAGACCTTATTGTTTTGAGCTAATAGAGATTTTGTCAGTCCGAGACCTATTCCTGAGGAACCACCTATGATGATGTAATTATTCATGTGCTATTGTCTAATGTTTACAAATAGCTCATAAGATGTAAAGGAATTGATCGCTGATTAAAGATTTGCGTTAGTGCAGAAGAGTTAATGAACAAAACGACATATGCTACTGCAAGTTTCATATTATTCAAAACAAAAAGAGAAAATCATAGAAGAAACGATAGGAAAGCCATTTGGTCTCTTACGTAGGTTTAAAATGAAGGGGATAGGCTCTCAGAAGTTAGTAGTTCGTTCTGCCAATCCTGAAATTACGAATCTTTATCTTCATCAAAATGGGGAGATTTTTACCAATATAGAACTTAGACCCAAAGGTATAGCACTCTGGTTTAGGTCTAGGATAGATGTATATATACTCATGATTCCTTATTATCAGTTATCTGTTTATCGCAATGGAGAGTATTTGAATGTGTACGGAGGACAGTGGAAAGTAATGCTCAAACCAGCCCATAATCAGGTCATTAACACTAAATTTTTAACTAAGCTATTCGATATCAGAAACGGGGTGGTTGGTGATTCTGTGACATATTAAACGCCCAACTATCTCTACAGTACGCAATAAAATGAGCCTGTGAATTTTACGTTATCGGTTAGTCCATTATTTTTGAATACCCGAATTATGAAATACAATTTTCGATACGTATTAGCAGTCAGTGCTTTATTGACATACCAACAAACTTTTGCTCAAGAAGAAAAAAAGACTGAGGAAGAAGATATTTTGACTACTCAATATGAAGTTCCTTTGACTGTCGATCTCGATGGAGAAGAAGAAAAGCCAATTGAGATAAAAAAGAAGAAGGTCAAAAAGAAGGTATTTTATGGTGAAAAGACCAGAAAAGGCTGGACAAGATCTGGCTCTGGTAATAAGGTAGTTTGGGAACAATTCTATATGCTCAAGACCTATAAAGAGCCAGTACCATATGTCAGAGACGTATACTGGTTTGACTATAGAAAACGTAAGGTCGTAAAATCAAGAAAGATAGATACAAAGAATGCGGGTATTCTACATGGTCCCTATAAAAAACTGCTGGATGACCAAGTCATAGAAGAGGGTATATTCTATTATGGTGTGAAGCATGGTCGATGGATGCGATGGAACAAATATGATATTCTTCAAGAAAAAGAAAAGTATTACAAAGGCTGGCCAAAGGAATCTATGATCGCTTATCATAATAAAGAGGAAAAGAAGATCAAAGAAGCTATACCAGTGCACTTTGGAGAGAAGGAGGGATATTACTTTGCATTTCACCCTAGTGGGAATATGGCTGCATATGGAGAATATAAGTTTGATAATAAAGTAGGTACTTGGCGAGAATTCTACGATATCAAAAATCGCCGTAAAAGAGAAATAGTTTACCCAAAAGATCCTTTCGATGATGAATTTAAACCATTCGTCATTAGAGAATGGGATGAAAGAGGTAAGCTTATTTATGAGGTAAAAAAGAAATAAGCTTGAAATCTATAGGAAAGCATTATTGTTAATTGCTTTTGAATATTACTAAAAGTAAAAGTCCTCCTAATCATGCATCCTAATGAGTGAGTTTTGCGTTGAAGTTTAACGAACCCTTAAGAACTTACTCTACTCCCCAAATTTTAATAGCAGGCGATAGCCTATTGGATTCAACTCTTCGATTTGTCGGTTGAAGAAATTATAGAACCCAGAAAGTACTCCACCAATTGAGTAGGGTAGTTTTCATCAGAACTTTCTAAAACGGTGTTATTGACTGCTTTTAAGCTGGCTATACTCCTATATCCTTTGAAGAAAGGATGGTAGTATTTGTTTCTATATAAAACTAGGATTATGAGAAAGGATAAAAATATTTTCACTCAAAACGGTTTAAAGAGTTTTATTAGACTTTTTAAATCAGTTATGGTGGTTGCAGCAGTGATTATTTATGGCTCAATCAACAATAGACACAATGAGGAAATGAATATAGCATCGGAAAAACCATTTATATCTGATATAGATACTGAATTTATGTTAGCAAGTAATCATGCAGTTTTAACTAATAGGCGAGCACTTAAATACTTGAGATGGGGTGTTACATAAATATTAAATAAAAAAAGACCGGAGTCGACTTCGGTCTTTTTTTATTCTATTGCTTTATCTGACTATTTTACTAAAAGTATAAAACAATTCTGCACCTATTTGCCTAGACCTTTCATCATACTTGTCAGCCTCTTCTGGTAAGTCGTCGAAAGCTTTAGGGTCTTCATATCTTACAGGAATTCTTGCTTCTGTTCCTGGAATAAAAGGACAGTTTTCATCAGCATGGTCACAGGTCATGACAGCTGCAAATTTTGAAGCGTCGTTCTTCCTATCATCAAAAAGTTTAGAAAACATCTTCAAAGATTTTCCTTCTTCCGCATCAAAAACCGAATAAATTGGGTTTTGTTCACGAGCAAAAAATACTCTAAATCCCATTCTCTTGATAGAAGCAACTGCTCTTTCGTTAAAAAAAGTAACTTCTACTCCACCAGACATACTCTTTACAGGTATATCATAGTAATGAGATGCTGTATGTGCCCACAATTGAGCGAACTGACTTCTCCTAGAATTGTGAGTACAGATAAAGTTTAGATTGACATCTTCACCTAGACTTACTTTTCCTTGAATGTAGTCAATCAATGGTTGAAGTACTTCTTTCCTTTCTTCAGAGATTTCATTGATAGGTAGACTATCAATTACCTCTTGAAGTTTCGTAGTCATTTGGTAGTTAGTTTGTGTTAGCATTTAACTGTTGGCTTTATTTATAAGTATAGTTTTACTGTTTTCAACAACATCCGGAGCCGGGAACACAGCAAGATTCTGCTTCTTGTGGTCTGGTTGATATACGCACGCGAGGCTTTTCTTGAGGGATACCGCAGTTATCCTTCGCTAGGCAATCAGTAAATTGGTTTTGCAATATGAATTGTCCATCGACAAAATCCAAATCATATTTACCTATTGTATGTCCTTGATATTCAACTTCAATCACATTGTCTTTGATTCCTAATTTTTCTTCAGATAATTCTATTATGTTCCTGAGTTTTTGAGCACTTAATCTATGATCATAATCGTTACTAGTCCATAATTGAAAGTTTACCCTTTCCTCATTTCTCAATGTTCCGCCACAATCAATAAATTTTTTTGTGATAGCACCCACCTCTGTTATATGGAAATGAGCAGGCACTTTACTACCATCACTTAATGAGAAATTAACTTCGTCTAACTCCTTTAGTATCTTTTTTAATTCTGATAATTTCATCTTTCTTATTATTTAGTTAACAACAAGTATTTCGTTTTTTTACAAGCTCAGACACACTGTTCAAAGCTTCTTTCAGTTCGTTCCATTTGGCTTCATTGATACAATAGCATATGTTCTTACCTTCAATTGTACCTTGTATTAAGCCCACTTTTTTCAGTTCACTTAGATGCTGAGATATCGTTGGTTGTGCAAGAGGTAACTCGTCAACTAAGTCATTGCAGATGCATTCAGGACTTTGAGCTACATATTCTAGAATTGACCAACGAGCTGGGTGCCCAATAGCCTTGAAGATTTGGGCTAGATCATTTGTTCTATCGTCAAAACCCGATGTTTTTGTAATTCCCATATTGCAATATTACGATACGTTAAATTCTTTTATGTAATATTGCGATAGAAAATAAGCATGTCTATTTATGGCGACAAAGAAAAGGTTAGGATTCATTGATCAATATTTGACACTTTGGATCTTCATTGCAATGATAATTGGAGTAGGTATAGGTTACTTTGTTCCGTCATTTCCTGTAGTTATTGATTCGATGAGTAGTGGTACTACTAATGTACCAATAGCTATTGGTTTGATACTAATGATGTATCCACCACTGGCAAAAGTGGATTATGCACTGCTTCCGAAGGTTTTTAAGAATGTAAAAGTTCTTTCGGTATCTCTTCTGTTGAATTGGGTAATAGGTCCTGTGCTGATGTTTGTCTTGGCAATAATTTTCTTAAAGGATTATCCAGAGTATATGGTAGGGCTTATTTTGATTGGATTAGCCAGATGTATTGCGATGGTACTGGTGTGGAATGATCTTGCAGAAGGTAGTAGCGAGTATGGTGCTGGCTTAGTAGCACTGAATAGTATATTTCAGGTTTTTGGATACAGTTTTTATGCATGGTTGTTCATTACTAAACTTCCACCTTTGTTCGGTTTTCAGGGAACAATTATTAATATTTCTATAGTTACTATAGCTGAGAGTGTAGCTATATACCTCGGAATTCCTTTTTTGATGGGGCTCCTTAGTCGACTTGTTTTAGTAAAGGTCAAAGGTGATGAATGGTATAAGACTGTTTTTATACCTAAAGTTTCTCCCATGACTTTAATTGCTCTTTTGTTCACGATTATTGTGATGTTTTCGTTGAAGGGCGAATTAATTGTCCAAATACCTCAAGATGTAATGATTATAGCAATTCCAATGTTGATCTATTTTGCTCTGATGTTCTTGATTGGTTTTGTAATTAGTAAATCATTAGGTGCTGAATATGACAAAAACGTGGCTATTGCTTTTACAGCTGCAGGAAATAATTTTGAATTAGCGATAGCGGTGGCTATAGCTGTATTTGGGCTGAATTCTGGACAGGCATTTACAGGAGTCATTGGACCGTTGGTAGAAGTTCCTGCTTTGATTTTATTAGTTCGTGTAGCTTTTTGGTTGAAGTCAAAACTCTACGATGATAAAAAAGTACTGGTTGAACAATAAAATAGAGGGAGGCTTAATGGTCTCTCTTGTTATTGTGTTGAAGGGCTCACGTTTGTGAGCCTTTTTCAATTGAAAAGGTTGAATATTCTCTTGGTAGCTCTAATTTGCGCTTCTAAATTGATTGAAATGAATAGAAGGTATTTAGCAATAGCAGCAATATTAGGAGCCTTAACGGTAATCATTGGAGCATTTGGTGCTCATGGGTTGAAGTCAATCCTTATTGAGAATGGCAAACTTGAGGTTTTTGAAACGGCAGTGAATTACCAGATGATGCATACTCTTTCTCTTTTGATTGTAGGGTTTCATTTTGAGACCATCAGATTAGCTAACTGGGTGTCGAATTGCTGGATTATAGGTGTTTTTATATTCAGCGGATCACTATATGCTCTTTCCATTACTAATGTTAGCATATTAGGAGCTATTACTCCTATTGGGGGTACTTTTTTTATTATTGGTTGGGGAGTTTTGATCTATTCAATTTTGAAAAAGTAGTTCTCTATTTACATCGATAGAAGTTTAGTAATGATTTGAACGATCTCTTGACTCAGAGAGACGTCGATTAGTCTGTTCTGTTTAGCTTTTGAATAGAGTATAAATATGCTATTTATTTATCGAAAAATACATGTGTTCTGTCGTAAAGTATAGTGAATCAAGTCTTTGTGTGTTATAGATTTAAGCTTAATCTATTTAAATCCATTAGTATTATGAAAAATCAATTAACACAGATTACCTATTTACTGTCAATTCTATTTATTTCATTTTTGGTCTCTTGTGGTGGAGATGAAGAATCCAATGACGAAGAAGCAGGAGAAACTATTTCTGACTTTGATGAAGTCGCTGTTTCTAGCGAAGAGTTAAAAGAAAATGTACCTACTAGCGTTTTGAGTGATCCTACATATGGTGCATTAATTGACGCACAGATTGAATCCATGGCAGCATTTGTAACAGCACAGTCGTTGAATCTATCCCCAGCTGAGGATGCTGCTAAAGCAGGAATATCTATTTCAAAATCAATGGTTGGATGTTTTTCAGGTTCAGAACCATTGACAGGCCAGTATACCTGGAGTTATGGAGGGTTCGGATATACACTTGCTTACGGAGAGGATGAAAGCAACTACTATTGGTTGTCTGACTACACTGGAGACTATGATGACGGATCAGGTACTACAACTACCGTTACTTATACAACCAATTCAGTGACAAGTAAGACTGGTTTTAATGGGTGTATCTATTACGAATTAGATGGTACTCAGCTAGCAAAGATGACTTGGAGTACAAACACTGCAGGTGATATTTCTTTTGTGTACGACTTTGGGACAGATATGATAGAACTCAAGATAAACGCTGACGGTTCTGGGTATTTGAAGTATTCAACAAGTACTTATCAGTGGGATGCAAGTGGGGTAATTACAACTTCAGAGGAATAAAACAAATAAACAATATTTTTAAAATGCGCCCATTAAGATAATAGGGCGCATTTTTTTTATCGAAAGAATTTTTTTTGAAATTCTTTCCAACGTTTTGATTCACGTCTATGTCCTTAAAATAAAAACAAGATCTTTATGAATCAGCTTAAAAAAACCAATCTACTTAGCATTGCCTTGGCAATGTTAGTAGCAGTAATGATGATCTCGTGCGATGAATTTCGCGACGATGCGTCTCCAGAAGGAGAAGAACTTTTAACTCTAGATGTAGATAGACAAATTAGAGCAGGAGGATCCATTCTCTTTGATCTGAGTAAGGTTACAAATACCAACAAGACTGTAGAGTTTAGTATCTCTCAAAGTCCTACAAAAGGTGACCTTTCTTTTTTAAATCCAACCTTATTAAAGTATCAAGGTTTGCAAAATTTTAATGAAGGTAAAGACCTTTTTGTTGTTGAAATTTTGGATGGCCAACAAGTATTAGACGAAGATACGATTGTTGTAGAGATCATTAAAGGCGACTCTATAGGGTGTTTTGCTGGAGCTCAATCAGATTTGTTTCAGGTTTACGCCAATGAGCCAGATACGTTTAATGTCCTCACAAATGATGGTATTTGTCCAGAAAAGTTAGATTCTGTAGGTTTCTCATATGAGCAAATAAAGAATGGTAAATTGACACTCGTGAATGATGGAAAGTTTGTTTATGAACCCAATCCGAAATTTGTTGGAAGTGATTCGTTTGTATATACCTTGTATTTGATAGATGAAGAGTCAAATGTATATGAGAGCATGGCACAGGCGACAATATTTGTTCAAGAATTAGACTCACAAAACGTTTGTGTAGATAAAGTTTGGCCAAACATATTTGAACACTATACTTTCCCATTGCAAGAAACTTACCCAATACAAATTCAGTATCCAGATCCAGCTTGTTCATTGCCACCTGTCACGACTTCAATTATAGGAGTATCTAATGGAAGTGCTTTATTAGTTGAAAACGATATTGTAATAGTCTATCAACCAGAAGCACCAGTTGACAGTCTTGAGACCATTGAATACCAATTAACATTTGAAGATGGAAGCCAGTTTACAAGAACTATTTCAATGACATTCACGAGTGATCGACCATGTGAGGATCAGTTCTATGCACTGGAAGATACATTGACATTCCAAGGTTATCCTATTGAAGTCGCTGATCGAACTTTTGATCCAGTTGATAATGATTTTATATGTGCTGATATCAATTATTATGAAATGTTCATCAGTTCCCAACCAGAATTCGGGAAACTGACAGTAAATGAAAATAGAGAAGTAGAGTATGAATACTCTCTTGAAGATGTGTTTGGCGAAACTATTGTTTCAGATGCTGAATATACACTTTGCATAGGCAATGTCTGTGATAAAGGTAAAATCCACCTAAGGGTGGAAATAGCGGATTAAGTTAGTAAGTAGTTAAGGTTAATTGTTAAGGTAAGAAGGTCGAAGGTTCTCTTTGGCCTTCTTTTGCATGAAAAGGGATTTCGGACATATTATCAAAAAGTGCCTAGAGGGTAATGCTAAGTATCAATCGATACTTTATGATCATTTTTGTCAAATGGTAATGGGGATATGCTCAAGGTATGGAGCTTCAAGTTCTCAGGTAGATGATATGTTTCAAGACGCATTTATCAAGATATTTGGAAACTTGAGTAAAGTCAGGGAAGCAGACGCTCTTCCTGGCTGGATCAAGCGTTTGACTGTCAATACTTGTTTAAATGCTTTAAGACTCGAAAATCACTCATGGATAGCACCTCTCGAAAATGAGAACGTAGAGGATAGCTCATATGTAGAATTACTGGATCAATTGAGCAATGAAAAGTTAATTGAATTGATCAATGAACTACCAGAAGGATGTAGAGCTGTATTAAATCTCTTTATAATGGATGGATATAATCACAAAGAGATAGCAGAGCAATTGAGTATTACAGTTGGGACTTCTCGATCTCAACTCAACTATGCCAAAAAGCTCTTGAGAGATAGATTAGAAAAACTAGGAATTGGAAGATATGAGTCAGTCATTTGAAGATAAGCTAAGAGAGAAATTATCTTCACATCAACCGATGCCACCTGTTTCGGCAAAAGAAAAGCTTTTTGCCAAAATCCCAACTTCCCCCGCAAAGCCCGATAGGCGGTGGAGAATTTTTGCTCTATTCCTGCTTGGAATATTTATCACCATTGGCTCATGGATGCTAATAGATGGTGAAAAGGACCATGAGAATACGCCGGTATCGAAAAACAAAGTCGACAAGTCTACGTCTATTGCGCAATCTACTCCGCAAGTCACCACTATTGAAGCAATTCCTAATACGCCTCAAATCTCCGATGCTTCGTCAATAGAGCAGTCGGTTGAAGAAGGACCGACTTCAAATATGGCTATCTCTAGAGTCATAGAAGATGTCTCTCAATCGAATAATGAGGTAGGTGTAGAAAGCTTGGATAACGTATCAGAGGTAGTTAATAGTAATAATAACAGGACTCAAGAACCAGACAAAAGCAGAAAGTCAATTGAAAAAGTAGAATCTATAGCATTAGAAAACTCATTATCAGGAGATGAAACATCAGCTTTAGTATTTGACAACCTTACCATGACTGGAAAAAGAAAGGTTAAGTCAAGAAAGTCTTTAAATCTAAAATTATATGGAGACATAGGAACCTTCTTGCTGTATCAGCAAATCCAACCCAATTTGAATGATGATTTGGTCATAGAAGGGTTAGAAGGAGAGAAAGGGCTTTCACCAAAGAGGTTAGGATTTCTGGGCGAAGTAGGAGTTTACAAGAGCGTATCAGAAAAAGTGATCTTGAATTTTGGGGCTACATTCAGTATGTACAATCAGCATTACTCTTTTAACATTCGTGAGTCACAGTCGACTGAGGCAGAAGCATCCCAAAGTGGTAGTTCTGTGAGCTTGACACCTATTTTTGAAGAAGATAGAATCAATATTGATCGTAGACTATGGGTGGCAGGAGTCAAGGCAGGTAGTAGCTTTTATATTTTACCTAGTAAGACCAATAGTATCTTCTTTGCTTTGGAATATGGTAAGATACTCAATGACAATCAGCAGTTTCGATTTGCAGAAGAGGACTATAGCATCCACTATACAGATCAGCTGTTGATCAATATTGGACTTAGGAAAACACTATTTGAACTACCAAGTGGAGATATCACAATAGTGCCAAATCTTCGATATTCATTACTAAATAGCAGCCCAACGTCTCAGCCAATTTCAGTCAAACCATTTAGCGCTGGGTTGAGTATTTCTTATTTGATCGGGAGGTGATATGAAATCGCAATGATATAACCGCTGAAAGGTATTAAAGCATAAGAGGCTGTCAAAAGAGAATCACTTTTTTAACATGATATATGTTGGATTGATTTCTACTTTTGACAGCCTCTTTATATTAAGCACGGAGTGATAGCCCTTTAGACTTTGTCCTTCGTACTCTATCTGAATTTTATATGAATTATTCCTTCACTAATTTTTGATACAAACCGTTTTCAAGGACTATGTAATACGAGCCAGGCTTTAAATCTTGTATATCTAGCGACAGATCCTTTTCTATCACGATGTCTCTGATTTTAGTAGCTGAAGAGTCATACAGTCCACCTTTTTGCTCTTCGGTGAGCCCTCTTACGGTAACGAAACCCTTAGATGGATTAGGGTAAAATGATATTTTCTGATTCGTGATGCTACCTGTGCTCAAAGTACTATTTTCATTACCCGCAGGAGTAATAATATTCTCTATTTTATAGATCTTATCCTCAAAACGTACTGCGATATATAAGCTATCACCGTTCTGCCATAATCCGGCAGGGCCATTGAGTCCCGTCACTATATCGGTGGCTATAGGGTTGCTATCCGTTATGTTAATTTTAGAAACTTTATCATCACCGTACTGAGAGAAATACAATTCGTTTTCAACGATGAAAATACCAATTGATGGAGTGTCAAGGCCAGTGATTACATCAATGGTCGTTGGGTTAGTATCCGAAATATCTATTTTCGAAATCTTATCATCTTCCACCTCTAGAATGTAGAGATCATTTCCATTTAGCGCTAGACCATTTGGAAAACCCAATCCAGTCACGACATCAGTCGGCGTTGGGTTAGTAACAGTCAAGTCCACTTTAGAAATCTTGTCTCCTGTAGATTCAGCGATATACAAGAAATTGTCTTTGATCACCATACCCTGAGGACCGCTCAACCCTGTGGTGACCACGTCAGTAGGAGTAGGGTTATCCTCCGTTAAATCTATTTTAATGACTTTGTTACCCGTATAATGCGCTATGTACAACTCGTCACCGTGAACCAAAAGGCTAGAACCATTGGTGAGGTCAGTAACCACATCTACCGGAGTGGGATTAGATTCTGACAAGCTGATTTTAGAAACTTCGTCAAGTTCAGCAATATACATTTCATTATTGTAGATAGCGATAGAAGTAGGGTCATCAAGAGAAGTAACTACTTCTACCAGATCAGAATCATTTTCTTCTATTATTTCTTCTTCTTCCTCTACATCATCGTAAGTCTCAGTAGTAGAAGCAATATTTTCGATTTTCAGTACTTTACCTTCATTAGAAACAGCAACTAATAAATCATCTCCGTACATCAATAAATGTGTTGAACCGTCTGCATTGATCAATACATCTTCTATTTCTGGATTGTCTTCAGTGATATCAATTTTAGAAACCTTCTGACCAGTGTTTTGAGAGAAATGCAATTCATCACCAATCAATACCAGACCAAAAGAAGGAGTGTCCAGATTCGTAAGAACATCTATGACTGTAGGTGTTGATTCTGTAAGGTCAATCTTAGATATTTTATCATCGTGAGCCTGTGTGAAATACATCTCATCACCAATTATCAATAGACCATTTGGAAAGTCTATTCCTGTCACCACATCGACGACAGTAGGGGAGTCTTCAGTTAAATTGATTTTCGATATTTTATTCTGAGTAGATTGGCAGAAGTAAAGTATATCCCCCTCGACGATCATACTTGTAGTGCCATATATTCCCGTAACCACATCGCTAGGGGTGGCGTCATCATCTGATAGATCTATTTTCACAATTTTACCACCCGTATACAGAGCTATGTATAAGTAATTATCTACTACGAGTAAAGAAGCGTCTTTATGTTCTCCAGTCAGGAAGTCAACAGAGGTTGCATCAGGATCAGTTAAGTCTATTTTAGAGATTTTTTCCTCCTCACCTATATACAATTCATTGTCATGAATAGCCATCGAGATAGGTTTGTCCAGAGCTGATACGACAGTGCTAAGTTGAGCATGAGTGTCGAGGTAGAGTAAGATCAAAATAGAGGCAAGTACGTGCTTCATAAAAATTAATAGTTGAAATTTTTCAATACTGACAGGTGGAGCTTGGATGTAACAGAAGGATCTGTTTTTATTTTCAATTAAACCTGACACTGACGGATTGAGGCAGTATTGCCAAAATAGGGCAGTGGTTGAAAGTCGATTGAAAAGAACTTGCTGGTTCTATGTTCTCAGCAAAGGTCTCTGAGAGAAACCAGAAAAAATTTCATCTATCTTAAAAAAGGACGTGAAGCATTAATTTTTTTGTGATCTCACGACGCTTAGCGTTTGCTGAGTTACACCGAGGAAGGAAGCTGTATCACCGAGAGAAACTCTATTGATGAGATTAGGATACATTTTTTGGAAAGCCCTATACTTATCTGCAGCTGTTTCGAACTGAAGTAGGTTCAGCTTTTGAGAGAATAGATCCAATAGCATCATCGCTAAGTTTAAAGCCAGTTTAGTCAATTTAGGAAATTGATCTTGCACCCTTTCGAAGTCCTCGTATTTAATGAGTTTCAATTGGCAAGGTTCCACAGCTACCCAATCGTAGGGCTCAGACTCATTGTGAAATATGCTTTTGACAGGTGCTACGAATGAATTTTCATCAAAGAAAAAGTGAGTGATGTCTTTTCCATCCTTTAGATAAAATACTCTGATCAATCCCGACTCTATAAAGATTAGCTTATTCGAAAAACTATCGGCCTTCACTATAGTGTCACCTTTCTCGAAAAATTGCGCCTCACAAGCGGCATCAATGGTGTCGCATTCATCATCAGTGAGAAGTCCAGAAAGTTTTAGGAATTGGCTCAGTTGCATCGGATTGCTTTTTATACAGAAATTGGGGTTCAAGAATACTCACTTTATCCTCGATCACCAAATCCAACCCACTTGGAGCACTCGCTCTTCTGTCTACAAATATTTAACGATCATCTCATTGGTCAGGTGATCACCTACCAGACTACTTACCTCTGGGTATTCGTTTTCATCCTTTAAGCTCTCAAGGGTCGTTTTCTTTTTTCTGATTTGATCATTTAGAAATGGATACTCATTGGAGAACAAAACATATCTGATCAATGCATCGTCAGGCACGTATCGTTTCGTGCCGTACAGAATGAGTGTTTGGAACTTAATGGATAGCTGATTGACCAATCGCTTCATTTGTCGAGGATTTCTAGGAATGACATCACTATACTCCTCTAGGATATGTCCTTTTTGCTCTTCGATCAGTCTGTCTGCTTTTCTAGCAGCCGCGTAGCGCTTATTGATATTAGAAGTATTGGAAGAATAGTCTTCGATTTCATCCGTCGTTCTAAACTTATCCGTCTCTTGACGAGTCACCTCTTCGTCATAAGCCTCGTTGTCTTCTACATTCGGTTCCAGTCCCAAGAAAACACTAAGTAGCTCCTTGTGCTGTCTGTCATCGATTTGAGGTACATCTACGATCATTTGGAAAGTTTTTTCTAGAAACTTATGACCGATTTTACCATCACCCACTTTGGCATTGAACTCATTGTACTTTTGAGCAAAACAGCTACTAACCCACTTGCCATCCGCAGCTATGACATACAAAACTTTAGACTCTTTGAATAAATTTTGTATACCCTCCAATAGACATACTGTAGCATCCACCTCGCACCTGTCGAGGTCATCGATGAAGATGGCTACATTTTTATTAGCGACTACTTTATCAAATCTATTTTTGATAGGTTCGTACGGGTCTGCAATATTGGCTTTGAATAAATTAGAAGTAGAAATTTTTTTACTGAAAAGGTTAGTTAGGATGCCAATTATAGAGAGTACGAGTGTTACTGCTAATGAAGCGGTCCCTAGATAAAGTTGTGTTTGTTTAGCTTCTATCCCATTGTTGATTAATGAATTGATAACTAGTCCGCTACTGCCAAGAAATAATAAAATCAATATTATTGACATGACTGGAAATTGGTGTTTCATTTTAAAGAACCACCATTGGTGAGAACGAAAGTAGGGGATGTTATCAGGTACGGAAAAAGAGGAAAGAGCTTTACTCACTTTATTGACCAATACCCACCATTGATCTGGCTGATGCTGGTGACGCCATGCGTTGTATTCGATTACTTCCCAATCTGCTAGGTTTTCTTTCAAGTAATAAAGCATGGACGATTTACCGCTTCCCCATTCACCATTGAGTAGAACTGTATAGGATTCATCCTCAGGTTGTGTTTTCCATAGAGTCTCTATCTTCTGATGCAATAGATCCATCAATAGTTTCCTTCCTAGATCATCCTTTTTGGAAGGGTTGTCTGATAATATATCAGAGTCAGTGTTTTTGCTGTTGGCGGTGGGGGTAATGCCACTAAAGGTAATAGGAGAATAGCCTAGTTGTTCTCTTTTCTTGAAAGTTTCAGAGAGCTTTTCATTGAATCTTTCATCACTGATTTCAAACTCAGAAGCCAGGTTATGTTTTTCAATGATTTCGTTGATCTGTTTTAAATCTTTATTTAAAAATTCAGTGAATTTGACAAACCAGTTTGGCGTAGTTGATTCTTTATATGGGTTAGATGAAGGTGTGCTTTTATCCTTAAATACTCTTCTTTGAATATCATGATAGCACCGGATTATATCTTTATTATCTTCATTCAAATATGAGATCGAGCAGAGTGTTCCTATGACGCTCTTTTCTATGACACCTATTTGAAAAGATATCGAACTTCTAGAGGAGTTAAAATCTATCCTTCTTGTGAAATCAATATGAATATAAGTCTCATTTCCTTTTGCCCATTGTTTGAATTGAGTGTCTGACTTAGAGGTAGAAATCGAAAACTTGAGATTTGGGTAGCGTTCTTTTCTTAGGAGAAGTTCTTTGAGTATAATGTTTTGGATTTCATCAACTAAAGAAATAGCATTGGTACTTTTACCACTTTTGATTTTAGAAGGGACTTCTTCGCCCTTGGCTAGTAGTTTTTCATAGCTACCAAGAAGCGCGATAGCCCGATCTTCAAACCTGACCTTATCAAATACCCCAGTATTACTATTAGTATATGAAATTCCCTTTTTCGATATTCTAATAGTTTCTTCTTCAGGTTTTTCTATTAATTCATATCGGTATAGTCCATTGACGGTTCCATTGATTTTATTTATCAACTTATCCACTACTAAGTCTCCTACCCAAAACGATAGGATACTAAATGGCGATAGATAGACTTCTTCACTATAGTTTTGATAAACATCATGCAAGTTGTACAGTAAGTACTTCTCTTCTTTAGTAAGCTCTATTTTTTCCACTAACTGGTGTCAATTAAAAGATTAACAAACAGCTTCAAAAATAGATCACGACTTTCAGAGTAAAAACGAAAAGTCATCTTAGGATTCAGGATAAACGACCTCTAAAACTAACTTTCAACTATTAATGAGGTTTGTTTTGAAAATTATAACCTCGATTCACATTTACAGACTTGACTTCTTTGCTACTTTCTTGATCAAGAAAGAAACTAGAGAAATCTTTTATACTACCGACTAGAACACTCTCTCATATCAACCACACTTCTAGCCAGTAGTATCACCGTTCAATTTTAATTAGGTGTAATAATGCCCAGCATCTCCATATACTGCGGACTATCCTCTAGTGCAATTTGCGCCACGGTGATGTAGTCCGAATACCATTCGTTCAACTCATCTAGCTTTACGTTTCTATTCTCAGTCGACTGCTGTGCCTCACCAGTTTCCTTCTTCTGAACAGCCAAAGCCTTAGCCACTTCCTCTACGAGTTGTTGACCCTCCTGAAGTTTTTCGACAGTGATATTAAACTGAGCCATCGCATCTATACTAGAAGGACTAGCCAATATGTTAGTATAGAAAGTAGAAGCTTGACTGATCCACGAAGCGAACGATTCCTTGCGTCTGCCATTGATCTGAAGAGACTCGGACATCCCACGATCCTTGCTAAAAGCAATTCTAGCCAGTTTTACTTGAGGAATGTACAGTTTGTTAGAAGCCTCACGAGCATCATGTAAGTTGTCCGTCGAAGCGATTTTCTCACCATACTCCAGTTTTTGTTTGCTCTGAAGAGACTGTACCTCAGCAAGTAGGTTTCTGCCCTGCTGCATTTTGTTCTCATCATAGCCATAGACCGCCAAGGCCCTAGAGATATCTACATTACTAATCCCGTTGTTGATCGCTACACTAGCGTCACTGATTTGTTGGTCAATTGTTTTACGTGCCATATTTATAATGTTAAAAAATTAGATATAATACTTTTTGATTGAGAGAGTAGGTTGGAGTAAAGGCTAAGATTAAATCTTGTGGACTATTAGCAGATAACCATGTGCTAGAGATTGCCGACCTCGTACTGATGACCAACTACTATGTACCAGAGATTGCCGACCATGTACTTGTTATCCACTACCGTGTACTGGAGACAGCCGACTAGGTACTGTAGACTCACGACCATGTACTTTTGATTGGCAACCACGTACTATTTATCCACTACCATGTACTAGAGATAGCCGACCATGTACTGAAGACTCACGACCATGTACTTTTGATTGCCGACGGTGTACCGAGGACTGCCTACTAGGTTTCTAGTAGTAATACTGAAAAAAGATTTGCTGATTGAAATGATCTTGCGATACTTGGTTAAGCTCATAGACTATATTCAAGGTTATGCTTAAAAGATTTTTGTAAATATAGGAGTTAACTGTTATTAAAGAATAGTTGTCGCGTTTTTTTTGAAATCGTATTCATTTTTTTACCAACTCTTTAATTATTTGCAGCTCTTCAGATAAAGATTGTAGATCAGACTTTTTGTCACTCTCGATAGCAGGGTCGTACTCAGAAAAGTCCAAAGTCTTACCAGTCTTCCATCCTCCAGAGTACCTTTTAAAATCTTTCAATATTCTACCCAACTCGATATAGATGGAGTAGTCGAACTTTCTGAAATAATGGCTCGAAGTAGTGTCTTCTGTGTCAGGGAAGCGATTATATGGTTTGATTTCTTTTAATACTCTCTCACTATATAGTGTAGAATCTCTTGTCGATATTTTGCTTAGTCTTTGATTGATAGTATTCAGCGATCGATTGGCTATTCTGATTCCAATGTATTCACGCTTTCTGATCTTAACGGTATTAGGGTCTGAATTTGTAGTCCCACCTCCAGAATATAGCTGACAGGGAAATAACAAGTACACAAAGAACAAAACGAACCAACCTCTCATATCATTTAACAAATTGAAGGATTACAGTATCAGCTAAAACATTTTCACTCTCATCCAAAGTACTTAATCTAAGTGAGACTACTCCAGTACTATCATTGATGTTTTTAATCGTCACGTTTGCCATGCCATTTTCAGTTAGCACTATAGGAGCAAAGTTTACATTAATGGTATCCGAAGAGGGAGTAGGGGTAAGCTGTTCTACCCAGACCTTTATGTCATTAGATACCGTGCCTAATTCTCTGAGTAGGTGAGAAGTCACAATGATGTCCTGACTTATGTTTTGGCTGTAGCTATCTGCTGAGACATACATGGTGTCCGGGTAGGCTGTTTTTAGACTTATGGAATCCGATGTGACCAGAATAGAATCAAGTTCGGCAGTAAGTAAAACGCCTTTTTGATAATCCAGTGAAGACGTGTAAACAAAATCAGCATGACGACTTTCTATACTCAATGCCAATGTGTTGGTAGCATTGGACGTATCAGTAATAGGTACTTGGGTTAGGAAACCTGTATTGACAGTAAGACTTATATCTTGATCCGGTTCTGCTAGTTCTCCTAGTTTGACAGACATCCGTAGGTAAGAAAAACCGTCCGCACTGATCGTATCTGCACCTTCTATTTCCAAAACCTTACTAGAGTCAATCCCTTGCATAGGATCTTCTAGTTCAAAAAGACCATTGCAGGATGCTAATAGCAAAGAGGTGGCTATGTATTTTAAATATTCCTTCATGATTAACAAGAGATATATCCAGCAGGAGATTCATATTTATGCACTTGATCTCCTCTTTTATTTCTTAATACAACTTCATATTCAATAGTACTTCCTTCAAAAGTATCCTTGCATTCGAAAGAAGCTTTGATTGTTACTTTTCCATAATTCTTTCCTTTCGCTTCCGGAGCACTTACACATACTTCACCGTCAATAGCGTCAACTAACTCGCAGTCCATTTGGCCTTTGATCCTAAGACAAGCTTTGCCGTCTTCTGAGAGCTTATATTTCACACTTACTTCAAGTCCTTTGTCACAAGTCGTTTCCCAATTGCTTGGAGTAGGTTTGACTTTTACAATTCTATTTTTCATATCATTTGCTGTAATACTTATCTCTCTTACTTAAGGAATTAATTATATCCACATCAAAGCTCAAGCTAATGAACCAACTTGCCTGTAGGTTGGAATGATCTATGGCAGGACTGATAGATGGTTGATTATACATTACCATACCAGATTCGATACTGATAAATCTATTCAGATCTACACCTGCTCCTAGAACTGGCTTGATCCCCAGTCCTGTATTTTCTAGTTTTTGGTTCTTAAATTCTAAATCCGTGGAAGTAACCATTCCCACTAAGCCATACATTCTATACCAAAACTGAAAAAACTTCTCACTTAGATAAGCATTCTTTAGCCCTTTATCCACTGGGAATAAATAGAACTTAAAAGCAAAGTATGTGAACAAGTCTGCAGTGCTTTGACCTTGTCCTTCTTCACTATTATATTTTATCCGACCAAATCCAAAAGAGGTACCAATCATTACAGCCTCTAGCTCAGTGACCGCTATATCACTTTCTGATTTGACTATTCCGTTTTTGTAAACGCTTTTCAGCACTTTCCTCATCTCCGTTTTGACTTTAGGAAGGCTCTCATCTATGACCTTATTGGATTTATTTAAATAGATGTACGCTTCAATTTGCTCGTTTAAAAAATCAATATTTGCGTCTATAAGAACGGTATCTGAGGGGATCGTAAATATGCTTTTTAACTCGATTTCCCTTTGAACTATATCTTTATCATCATCAGGGTCTTCTTTGGCCATTTTCTCCAGTTGAGGAATGAATTTCAGAAGTTTAGGATTATTATTTCTCCACTTTTCGATGTCGTCTTCTCGTTCGGTTTTTAAAGAGATATTTTTAATCCAGGTTTTACCAAGGCTCTTTAGTATAACATTTATTCGTTCTGCATCATCCGTTACCTTTGGTTGTACTTTAAATGCTGAAACCAGTTTTTCGTCATATTCTTTAAAGTTTATCTTAAATTGGGTGGCATCAATTTGATCATTTGTCCCGATAGATTTTAAAGCTACTTGCTTAGAATAGGACATTAAGGAATCAAAAAACACATCACCAAGTTCTTTTACAAAGACGTATTTAAACTCATAGGTAGACTTAAACTTTAAAGGAGTATCAAACTTGATCTCGAATTGAGTGTCGTTATCATTTGCATTTTTCTTCTTCCATGTGCCAGTCATATCAACTCCTGTGAATGGTCTTTTTTTATCAATTACATGAAAGTAAATACTATCGGCTCCGTCAGCAGAACCGGTTATTTTGATTTTTTTGCCATATGGCAAAGGATCCGTTTTGAGGGAATTGTCTTCGAACTTTATCTCCGCATAATCCTGTGAGTATGAGTTATAAAAACCTATACATAGGAGGATTGTGAAAAAGAGAAAAACATGGTGAGAAAAGGATAAATTCATCTGCTCTATTAGTTGACAGTGGTAACAACACTATTCGATCACTATGGTGATCAATGATTTTTCTCAACTAACTGAAACAGTTATAAAATGCAGCTGATTCAATGTTAGTAAATCAATTAAATATCTAACTAATTGAAAGTCATGCTTTTTCGCAGGAAATGAAAACTTCGTCGCTATATCCAGATCGATCTTCAAATGTGAATATTAAAGACAAGGGGTTTTAAGGATTCGGTGGATTAGGCTGTCAATTTTTCATCGAATAGAGTCCGAAATGAATCTCTGTCATTCTAATTGTTAAAGACTCATAATCTATGCTGTCACAATGTCCGATTCCTGCCATTAGTCAGTTTTGGCACAGGAAATGCTGAGAGCGAGGCATAGTTTTTAATTAAATAAACAAAACATATTTAACACATGTCAAAAGTAAGCTTTAAGCCAAACGAAGACAGAGTCTTAGTTGAGGCAGCAGCAGCAGAGACTACAACTGCATCTGGAATCATTATCCCTGACACGGCTAAAGAAAAGCCACAAGAAGGTACTGTAGTAGCAGTAGGCGAAGGTACAGAGGACAAACCTGTGACTGTAAAAGTTGGTGACAAGGTACTATACGGTAAGTACTCTGGAACTGAGATCGTGATCGAAGGTCAAGATTACCTTATCATGAGAAACTCTGACATTTTCGGTACTATTTAAACACGCAGCATAGGGCAGTTATTTGAATCATTCTATTATTAGGTAGGTTCTTGAAATTCCCAATTAGCTGTTTTTGAAACTGATCTATTCAACAAAAACAAAATTTAAACATTTAGAAAAATGGCAAAAGATATTTTCTTCAACACGGACGCTAGAGATAGCTTAAAGAAAGGTGTTGATTTATTAGCTGACGCAGTTAAAGTAACCTTAGGACCAAAAGGTAGAAATGTAATCCTAGACAAGAAATTTGGTGCTCCGACTGTTACTAAGGATGGTGTTTCTGTAGCTAAAGAAATCGAACTAAGCGAGCCAATCGAAAACATGGGTGCTCAATTAGTAAAAGAGGTAGCTTCTAAAACTGCTGACAACGCAGGTGATGGTACTACTACTGCTACTGTATTGACTCAAGCGATCTTCGGAAACGGAATCAAGTCTGTAGCTGCAGGTGCTAACCCAATGGACATCAAGAGAGGTATCGACAAGGCAGTATCTGCTATCGTTGAGAACTTGAAAGGACAGTCTAAAGAAATCAAAGACAACAGTGAAGTAGCTCAGGTTGCTACAGTTTCTGCTAACAATGATGCTGAGATTGGTAAAATGATCGCTGATGCTATGGACAAAGTTGGTAAAGACGGTGTGATCACTGTAGAAGAGGCTAAAGGAACTGAAACAGAAGTGAAGACTGTAGAAGGTATGCAGTTTGACAGAGGTTACTTGTCTCCATACTTCGTAACTAACACTGACAAGATGGAAGCTGAGCTTGAGTCTCCATACATCTTGATTTATGACAAGAAGGTTTCTACTATGAAGGAGTTGCTTCCAGTACTTGAAGCTACTGCTCAGACTGGTAAGCCATTGTTGATTATCGCTGAAGATGTAGATGGTGAGGCACTTGCTACATTGGTAGTAAACAAAATCAGAGGTTCTCTGAAAATAGCTGCTGTTAAGGCTCCAGGTTTCGGAGACAGAAGAAAAGCTATGTTGGAGGACATCGCTATCTTGACAGGTGGTACTGTTATCTCTGAAGAGAGAGGATTCAAACTAGAGAATGCTACTCTTGATATGTTAGGTACTGCTGAGAAAGTGAACATCGACAAGGACAACACTACTATCGTAAACGGTGCTGGTACTGCTGATGATATCACTGCTAGAGTAAACCAAATCAAGCAACAAATCGAGAACACTACTTCTGATTACGACAAAGAGAAGCTTCAGGAGAGACTAGCTAAATTGGCTGGTGGTGTTGCTATCCTTTACATCGGTGCTGCTACTGAAGTAGAGATGAAAGAGAAGAAAGACAGAGTTGACGATGCTCTTCACGCGACTAGAGCTGCTGTACAGGAAGGAATCGTACCTGGTGGTGGAGTTGCATTGATCAGAGCTATCGAGGCACTAGACGGTTTGTCTTTAGAAAACGAAGATCAAAACACTGGTGTAGCTATCGTTAAGACTGCTATCACTGCTCCATTGAGAACTATCGTAGGAAACGCCGGTGGTGAAGGATCTGTAGTTGTTAACAAAGTAGCAGAAGGTAAAGCTGATTTTGGATACAACGCAGCTACTGATACTTATGAGAACATGTTCGCTGCTGGTATCATTGATCCTACTAAGGTGACTAGATTGGCACTAGAGAATGCTGCGTCTATCGCATCTCTATTGTTGACTACTGAAGCTGCTATCGCAGATCAGCCAGAGCCAGAAGGTGCAGCTGCTCCAGCTATGCCTCCAATGGGCGGAGGAATGGGCGGAATGATGTAATTCATTCTCCTTTCGGATAATATTAAAGCCTCTTCGAGTGATCGGAGAGGCTTTTTTGTTGGAGAAGATGTTTCATCTTGAAATAACATTACATAAAATACGGTTGTATTCATTTTGAAAATTCTCCCAAGACAAATTTCCTAATCTCATTTTATGCTCTGATATTCGTGCTTTATTATATAAAGTACGTTTAGGAGATCTATCAAAATCTATTGCTGAGCTGTTCAAACGTACTATTTTGTGTAATTACCTTATGGTTTTCATATAATTAGGCTTGTTTTTGGTAAGACAATGAGAATACAAGGAGATCTACAGGATTTTATTGAGTTAAAAGTAATCGAGGATAATGCGTCCAATTCAATTGGTGCCTCCGAGGCGAGTAGTTTGACAGTATTGTGGTTTTTGGAAGATGATAATCAATTGTTGATCGATGGAAAGGAATATACATTCAGTAAAAATCAGATTGTCTTTTTTACCGAGTTTCACCGCGTCAAGGGATTGAATATTAAAACTTCAAACTTTCTTAGGTTCAATAGGCCTTTCTATTGTGTGATCGACCATGATGATGAAGTAAGTTGCAAAGGGGTGTTATTTTTTGGAGCATCGAGATTACCCGTTGTTCAGATACCCGATGATATGGAAGAGCATTTTGGGATCTTATGGAAGATGTTCTCTATTGAAATGGATGCGAAGGATAATCTTCAAATAGAGATGCTTCGAATGATGCTAAAAAGATATCTTATCCTCTGCACTCGACTATACAAAGAGCAACATGAATCTACAGGAATGGACACTCATCATGATATAGTTCGTGAGTTTAATTTTATGGTGGAGCACTACTATAAGACCAAACATACCGTTGCAGAATATGCAGACCTCCTCAACAAATCTCCTAAAACGATATCAAATATTTTTGCCAAAATAGGTTCCAAAACGCCTTTGAGCTACATACATGATAGAAAACTATTAGAAGCAAGGCGTCTACTTTTTTATTCAGATCTGCAGATACAAGAAATAGCCGATCAATTAGGATTCGAAGATATTCAAACGTTTAGTCGGTTTTTTAAGAAACAAGAGGGAGTCTCACCCAAATTATTTCGAGAAAATTTAGCAGAGGGATAAATTGCCAATCTTCAGGGAAAGTTGACCTAACAACACGTGTCGAGTCTGGCCCACATTTGTATTATCAATTTTGATAAACAACAAAAACAGATAAACACATGGCAACTTTTAATGTACCTACTAAATCAGAAGTATCACCAGCAAATCAAGGCATATTTGACAATCTTGAGAAAGCCGTAGGGTTTGTTCCAAACCTATATGCAACCATTGCATATTCTGATACTGCATTAGGTAACTATCTTCAATTTCAACAAGGTAAGACTTCACTTTCTAACAAAGAAAAGGAAGTGGTGAACTTAGTGGTTAGTCAAGTTAACGATTGTAAATACTGTCAATCAGCACATACTGCAATTGGTAAAATGAATGGTTTTTCTGAGGAAGAGACTATTCAGCTAAGACAAGGGTTCTTTAGTGCGGATACCAAACTAGATGCTTTGGTAAAACTTGCAAAGTCTGTGACTATTAATAAGGGTAAAGTAGAGGAAGATGTTTTAACAAACTTCTTTAATGAAGGGTATTCAAAAGCCAACTTAATCGATGTGATAGTGGCAGTGGGAGACAAAGTAATCATGAACTATGTTCATAATCTGACACAAATAGAAATTGATTTTCCTATCGCTCCTGAATTAGAGGCAGCAGTTTAATCATAAACTGAATATCGGCAAGGGCTGTTTTTTTAGCCATTGTTAAAGATGTTAATTGAAACTTATCAACAAAATAAAAGAAGAATAATCATGAGTGCAGCAAAAATAAATTGGAAAAACGCGATAATAGGAGGAGTGCTAGGCACTGTAGCATTTGACCTTATAGGATTGGTATTGACGGGTTCCTGGTGGGATATACCAGCTCTATTGGGAGAGAAAACAGGGTTAGGTTTGGCATATGGTGTGGTTGGACACTATTCTAACGGAATATTGTTAGCTGTTCTTTATGCAGGTATTGCTCCATCACTTTGGGGACCTAGCTGGGCTAGGGCATTGATTTTTGTAGTAGCTGAAACTATAGCTCTTGTTTGGTTTTTCATGTTCCCATTATTAGGAGCTGGGATAGCAGGAGTAGGTATGTCTCCGATGATTCCTTTCGTATCAATGTTGAGACATATAATCTACGCTGCACCTCTATGGTACTTTGTACATAAAAGATAAACAAGTAATGTGTGAATGATGTAATTCATTCTCCTTTCGAGTAATGATAATATTAAAGCCTCTGCGAGTGATTGAAGAGGCTTTTTACTTTATAATGTTATTGACCACAATGATTGAAAGAGTCAAAATGCAGTAATATATATAGTAGAGTTAAATCTCGATAGGAATAGATAAGCGTTTGCAGTTAAATTTTTAGTCCAGTAAATAGTAAATCATCTACAGGTTTATTCGGTCCTGACCAAAGTTTGAAATACTTTTTTAACTGTTTTTTCTGAGTTTCAAAAGGTTCGTCTTTGACTCTCTCAAGTAGCTCTTGAAGATTGGCATATCCTAATTTCTTATTTCTAACACCACCTACTAAATCTGTGACTCCATCAGAGAACAGGAACAATACTGCTTTTTTGTCGACTGGTAGTTTCATTGAATGAGAAGTATATGTTCTGTCAAAGTCAAAAAGGTCGCCTACCTGTATTCGATCCCCTTTAATCCTATCTATATCTCCATTTAAATTATGCACTAATGCTGTTTTAGCACCGGCGTAATGAAGTGTTCTATTCACACCATTGAAGTCTATTCTCAAGACAGCAATGTCTGCCGCACAGCCTACTATAAGCTCTTTATTGTCTGCAAACTTTTTTTTGATTTCTAGGTGTACATCAAGTAAAATTTTGTCAGGAGTGTGAACTTTATCGACCACTATTACATTATTGAGAGCTTGAATGTATGCCTTAGTCATCACATTGGCTGATTTACCATGTCCCATACAGTCAAAGACACTGATAAATACCATGTTTTCAAATTCATAAACCCAATAGCAGTCACCTCCGACTTCTTCCAGAGGTTCATTGATTACAAAAGTGTCTTCTAATATTTTCTTGAGATTGCTCTCTTTTGGAAGCGTCGAATAATAAGTTGATAGAGGTTTGTCTTCTATTACTATTCCCTCATCAGATGTATTGGGAATAATAATGTCAAGATGTTCTGCCATAGAAATGTATTAATTTATTCAAATATGATCTTATTATAATCTAATAGCCACATTTACTTAATGATTTTTTCTTATTGAGGATTACTGATGGGTAGGTTTGAGTAAGACAATAATTGTTTTTGATAAAATGTCTTCTATAAAAGACTTTATAGAAGAGTACATTATATGGCCATTAAGTTACCTGATTAACTAGGATAGATAAATCATGATTTATATTCAAAAAGGAATAAATAGACTTGATTTTTTATATGTCGATCCTGTCTAATCTAAGCCTTCATATGGTGAGCTTGACTTTTTTATAAAGTATAATCTATCCTAATAGGAGAAATTTTCTTGTTATTGTTTCCGTAAAATCCCCCTACAACAACAGTATTTTGTTTCTTATGCTATATGATTTTAATGCTTTATTTGTTTGATGTGGATCATTGTTATTTAATGATTCGGTGATGATAACTATCTATTAAAAGCTATGACTAGTAAACTTTTATTATTTGCAAGTGCGATGGTGTGCAGTACCTTTTCACTGCTAGCCAAGGACTATCATGTCAATAATCAGGCTAAATCGTCTGATGAAACGGGCTCTCTTGAGCATCCCTATTTAACGATCAGTGATGCTTCCGCAGTAATGGTTGCAGGGGATATCTGCTATATTCATGAAGGTGTTTATCGAGAAACTATCGATCCTATAAATTCTGGGACATCAGGAAATCCAATTATTTATGCTGCCTATGGGGATGATAATGTGATTGTAACAGCTACAGATTCTTTATCGGTTGATTTACAAGAAGTAGATGTAAACATTTACGAAGCTAAGGTGGAAATGGATCTTGGAGATAGGAATATGGTCTATCTCAATGGAGAAAAAATGCAGATAGCTCGTTGGCCAAATGACAAGGATGGAGACCCATTCACGATTGATGCTATTAAGATCAATCAGAAAGGGACTTTTTCGTCATTTTACAGTCCTGATATTCCTAATAAAGCATGGACAGGCGCATATCTTTATTATTTAGGAGCACATAGTGGATGTAGTTTGCAAGAGGAGATTACCAGTTTTGGAGGAGGTACTGTTAGATTTAATGAGTTATCGACTCTTTGGCCATCAGGTACTCACAATCCAGCTAGATTTGAAAATAAGCACTACGGAACTTTCTATATCTACAATTCAATTCATGCACTAGATACTTTAAACGAGTGGTACTATGGTGATGGGAAGTTGAGTCTTTATTTGAACAGAGAACAGATTAAAGATGCTACCATCGAGTATGCTAAACGAACAGCTACTGCGACTATCGATAAAGACTACATTGTTTTAGAAGGCTTAAATTTCTTTGGAGCAGGTGTATATGTGAAAGGTGATAATTTCAAGATTACAGAATGTCGTGTGAAACAAGGTTCTAATATGCTATTGGTTCCTAGACAAAGTAGTGGTAAATCAAATGCTGTAGGTAGTGATGCAGCTATTTCTATCCTTTCCAATGCTAATAATGCAACGATAGAAAAATGTATTGTAGAATACGGAGATACCAATGGTATAATGACAAGTGGTAACTCTTCTGGTCATGTGATCAATAATAATATAGTTAGGTATTTTGATTTTATAGGAAACCACTCTACACCAGTAAGGTTGACCAGTCCTACTACCCACTTTAGTAATAACACAGTTAAGTATGCGGGGCGAGATGGGAGTAGAATGTCTGGGGAGAATAGTCGATTTTCATACAATGACGTATCACATGCATTGAAGATTTGCTCTGATGGTGGATTATTTTATATCACTGGGAGTAGTACTGATAAAGATATTGAATTAGATCATAACTGGTTCTACGAGGCATATTCTCCAGAATCATACTCTGGGCTAAAGGCTAATGGAATTTATTTGGACAATAATTCAGGGGGGTACGATGTGCATCATAATGTGGTTTGGAGAACACAGTGGAGAGCAGTACAGATGAATTGGACTGCAGTTTACAATAATATTCACAACAATACTTTTTGGGATGTAGGAGAGGGGCAGGAAACTTTTGGTTGTTGGATTCCTTGTAAGACTAAAGATCCTTCAGGGAATTGTTTAGAGAGGCACGACGTCAGAGACAATGTGATATATAACAATTTATCTGATGTTAGAACTTGGTGGTTATCTGTAGATGGTAGTTTCACAGAAGATGAAACACTTGATAATGATTTTCAAAACAACTTTCAAAGTTCTTTATCGCCATTTGAGAACTTTGAAGAACAAAATTTTATGCTTAAAAGTGGGTCATCCATGGTTGATAAAGGAAAGATTATTTCTGGAGTCAATGATGGTACTAAGTTGCATCATGCAATGAGTGATGTAAGTGAAAAATATACAGGGGCTGCTCCAGATATAGGAGCTTATGAAGTAGGAGGTGTGAACTGGAAGCCGGGTAGTTCTCTGACTTATGAAGAGTTTGTTTGGGATGACAATGGAGTCGAGCTTAAATTTGATACAATAGCTCATCCAGAAGTATCAGAGCCTACTGCTATCAGTCAGACTAGTGGGGCCACTATTGAGGTGTATCCAAATCCATTGGAAAATGGAACTGACTTAACAATTAAATCATCTGATCCTATATTAGAAATAGTAGTGAGGGATATTAATGGTAGAGAATTAGAAAAGGTTAATCCTTCTGATTTTCAAACAAGTCAAGTTTCACTCTTGACACCAGACTATACAGGCATTGCTTTGGTTTCAGTTTCTACCATCAAAGGTGTTGAAATTATTAAGCTACTTATGAAGTAGTCTGCTTGACTTTCGAAGTATTTAGTTAATGCAAACCCTCTTGATGTAGCCAAGAGGGTTTGCATTTAATAGATATAGGGAAGTATGTAAGTTATATTAAACCAAAGAATCTCGGAGTTTTAATAACATGTCGTCGTTGAAATCCATATGAGTTACTAATCGGATTTCATTTTTACCATAAGGTAAAGCCTTAATGCCCTTGGCATTCCAGTCTCTAAGAAGCTCATGAATAGATACCTTAGGGTCAATTGATAAAATGACAATGTTCGTACCAGCGGCCAATATGTTGTCAATATATCCTTTGTCCTCAAAGATGTTTGCAAGTTCGTTTGCTCTTTTATGGTCTATATCAAGTCGCTTGATATTTTTATTCAATGCATAAATAGCAGCAGCAGCTAAATATCCTACTTGGCGCATGCCACCTCCCATAACTTTCCTGAGTCGTCTTGCTCTAGCTATAGTACCTTTCTTTCCTAATAGTGCTGCTCCCATCGGAGCTCCTAACCCTTTGGAAAAGCAGACCATGATAGTATCGAAGCAAGACCCAATTTCAGTAGGGTCAACACCTGATTTTACTATAGCATTGAATACTCTAGCACCATCAAGGTGCATTTTGATATTGTTTTCCTTAGCAATCTGGGAGATTTGCTTCATGCTATCAATATCATATAAAGATCCACCTCCTTTGGTCACTGTATGTTCCAAAGCAATCATGGTAGTTCTATTATATGTGATATCAACAGGGTTAATATTTTCAGTAATATCAAGAGGGCTCATACGTCCATGATCCCCTTCTAGAGATCGCATCGAAACTTGAGAGTTGAAGGCTGTACTTCCTCCTTCATATAAATAAATATAGGAGTTGCGATCAACAATCATTTCTTCACCAGGGTTGGTGTTAATATTGATTGCAATTTGATTGGCCATGGTTCCAGACGGACAGAAAAGAGCCGCCTCATGTCCGAAAATGCCAGCTACCTTCTTTTCAAGTTCTGCTACAGTAGGATCTTCACCTAGTACATCATCACCAACTTTAGCCAACATCATGTGTTCCAACATGCCAATTGAAGGCTTAGTTACTGAGTCGTTTCTCAAATCAATAATCATCTCTTTCTTGCTCATTCCCTTTCTTTGACTTTGCTTTTTTGAATTCGAGAAAGTTATACAGAATCAAAGGAAATCAAAACTTGATTATATCCTATCTTAATTTTTTTATATAAGAATACAAGTAGACAACTATGTCTGATATCATTGATCTTTTTGATTCAACTTATCAATTCCGTTTTGAATAATTTGATAAACGTCATCTTGAAAATCTTGAAGGTTTTCCAATGAATATTTTGACGGCTCTATAGGTTGATGAACAATGATTCTACATTTAGACCTGAAAAATCTAAATGATTTGTCATCAGGGAACATATGCCAGTTATCACCAAAAGAAACTGGAATGAGAGGGGTTCCAGTTTCTACAGCCATTCTAAACGGGCCCTCTTTAAAAGGAGCCATCGTAGGAATGTTTTTTGATTTTATCCCACCTTCAGGGAAAATCCCCAGCGAAAATCCTGATTTTAAAGCATCTACTGCTCTTTTATAAGTAGCATATCGTTCTCTCATCGATGACCTATCAACTGTGATGTGAAACCTTTTGAACATGTATCCAAAGATTGGGACTTTGCCTATCGAAAGTTTACCTACAAATTGAATTGGTACAGGCATCAATGGCATAATGGCTATGTCTAAATAAGAAAAATGGTTTCCACAAAATAGGTAGTTTTTAGTTCTATCAATTTTGTGTTCATATTTGATATTAACAGGGACTCCGATCATTGGGAAGAAAAATTTCGCCCAATAATGGTTTATCCGTAGTCCGAATTTATCTAGTTTAAACTTGTCAGCGATGACGAAAAGAGGAAAGAGCATTAGGAAAGTTATAATCCAAAAGAGACCCGCATAGATCATATAGATCGTATTCAAGATTTTGAAGACTAGTGTTCGCTTGTACCAAGTTTGTTTTCTCCCCAGAGAAAATGTTGTAGAGTTGCTTGACATGAATTGGGTAGTAAGATTTGGGTAAATTAGGAGTGTTAGTTCTTATATCCGAATTTTTTGAGGAGCTTGTCTTTTTTTCTCCAGTCTTGTTCCACTTTTACAAAAGTTTCTAGATGCACTTGCTTCCCAAAAAAGGCTTCCATTTGTTTTCGAGCTCCAATGCCTACCGCTTTAATTGATTCACCACCCTTACCTATAATAATTCCTTTTTGGGATTTCCTCTCTACATATATTTCAGCTCTCATTCTGATGATACTATCATCTTCTTTGAATTCTGAAATTTCGACCTCCGTACTGTAAGGTACTTCTTGTTGATAATGTTTGAATATTTGTTCTCTGATCATTTCTGAAGCGAAAAATCGCTCAGGTTTATCAGTTAAAGTATCGTTTGGAAAATATGGCGGGTGGACAGGTAGTATTTCTAGTATGCGATCAAAAAGCTTATTAGTATTATCTTTTTCTAAAGCTGAAACAGACATGATTTCAGCTTCTGGGTAGAGCAATTGCCAATAGTCAATTTTATCTTTTAAACGAGATCCTTTATTTAAATCGGTTTTATTAATGATTACAAGAGTAGGAGTGTTAGAAGCTAGTATTTTTTCTAGTAGTTCTTCCTCTTCTTGTTTTTCCATTAAATCTATTACATAGAGGATAAGGTCTGCATCTTCCAATGATGAACTTACAAAACTCATCATTGATTTTTGTAAGTTGTATTTAGGGTTTAGGATCCCAGGAGTGTCTGAATATACTATTTGGAAATTTTCACTACTCAAGATCCCCATTATTCTATGTCGGGTTGTTTGAGCTTTAGAAGTAATTATTGATAAATTCTCTCCCACTAATGCATTCATTAATGTTGACTTACCCGCATTAGGTTTTCCAATGATGCTAACGAAACCTGATTTAAACTCTGTGTTACCCATATGTAAATTTATTTTACAAAGGTACTTGTTTTTAAGTAATGAGTCTTCTACTTTTGCCATCCAATTCAGAAACAGAGTAACAGAGAATTGGACAAATCAGAAAAAGTTCTGATATCGTAAACGGAGTAATGAACTGAATTTAATTACGGTGAAAATTATATCGCGGGATGGAGCAGTTGGTAGCTCGTCGGGCTCATAACCCGAAGGTCGCAGGTTCGAGTCCTGCTCCCGCTACTAAAATGTGAAAAGGTCGGTACGAAAGTGCTGACCTTTTTTGTTTACGGTACTAACAGTTCTAGTCGTGTAGTAAGGGAGACTGACCTTGGCTTATCTCTAAAGTCAAGGTCAGTAGTATATTTCGACTAACTAACATTTACGAAGAGGAGACCATTTATTTTTGAAATGACCATCTTTTTTAAAAAATCTTTTTCTTGAAGGGGCTTTAGTATTATACCACTTATCTCATTCTTCTATTGAGCGATGTGAGGAAATGAAAATCTTTCCAAATATTGGTGAGATTAGTATGAAATTTGAAAACTATAATGTCTAACTAGCAAATCTATTTTTCAATTACTATTCTTTGATAATTAGTGTTTATTTTAAGCATATATACTCCGTTAGACAAGTTTGATACATCCAATACGAAATCTGCTTTATTAGGTAATGCTGAAAGTTTTTTAATGCCTAAAGCATCATAAATGACTACTTTTTGATCAATAGCATTTGGCAAAGTAATCAAACCATTTGCAGGGTTAGGGTAAGCTAAAGTTTGGTGTTTAGTAAAAGAAATATTTGTTATCTCATCACTATTATCGACATCATCATCTTTAATCTCCTCATCTTTTACTTTTTTCACAATGAGAGTTTTGTCTTGATCTGCCTCTCCCATGTCAAAATTACCCTGTAGACTTTCGAATTCATCTAAATCTATAGAGTAGCTTAGTGTTTCTGGTAATACACTTGGATAAGTTACTTGTCCAAGTTCATTGGTAAAAGTAGTGCCATAATCGACTAATAATACTTTAGCATTTTTTAAAGGGCTGTTTTGTTCGTCAGTAACAGTAATTACCAGCTTTTTACCCAAAGGTTCTAAGACTATGTTTTCTGTTCTTACAGAGGTTGATGTGGTGATCTCTTCTTCTACGGTGGAATAACCTTTTTTACTCACTTTGTAATTCCATGTGGAGTTATTAGTGGTATTATTAGCAACTGTTCGACCTTCTTCATCCGTTAGGTCAAGTTCCCAAGGGGGCATTGTTACCAGAGCATCTGCTAAGGGGTTAACCCCATCAGTTACTATAAAAGTTATGTCTGGTTGATTAATGATATTGGCTCGATATTCATTTCTTGTTTCTGCTAAGCCTTCAAAAGGGATTTCTTTATTTTTGTTTTCATACCAGTGATTGAAAATAAAATCAGCTGTTGTTACTGTATTTGGTAGTTCGAAAGTCTTAACACCGTTAAAACTATAAAAACAGTCATCCTCAAGAACTGTTAAATTTAGGCAATTGCTTAAATCTATATCAATGAGTTTATTATTTAGAAATGCATCTGTTTGGATTTCTGACAGACTTGTTGCTTCGGTCAAATCAAAAAATATCAATGGATTATTTCTAAAGGCATTTGCACCTATTACCTGAAAAGTCGATGGGATCTTGAGAGATAATATATTTTGATTCCCCATAGACCCAAACCAAGAAGTATTAGCTCGAATGCCTGGATATGAGCTTATTGTTCTTTTTATTTTTTCACCATTCAGTTCTTCAGGAAAAATAATGTCAGTATATATACCATCATATTTCGCTCCGTAAAGTGTATTGTTTCTAATATCTAAATCATCATCTTCGTTAATAGTATGAGAAACAAGAGCACCGTACATCATATCAAAATCGGTAATAGCTATATTTCCATCAACAGTATTACCATTAACATCTATCCATCTTTTAAAATTTTCATGAGTTATTTCAGGTAACATAAATGAGGTTAAGGAAGGATTTTCTTTAAAAGCTCCTTCTCTAATTATCACCAAAGCATGGCAATCACTGAAATCTAGAGTAGATAATTTGTTTTTGTAAAATGCTCGAAAACCAATAGAATTAAGGTTTACACAGTTTTCAAAGTTTAGAGTTTCTATATCATTGTCATTGAACGCATTAAAGCCTATTCTTTTCAGCGTAGTACAATCTTTAAAGCTAACACTTGATATGCTGTTTCTTGTAAAGGCATTATTACCTATCAGGCTTAGGTTAGGGTGATTTTCTAGTTTTAAAACAGTTATATTGTTATTTGCAAAAGACCGATCTCTTACAGTTTTTAGGTTTGGGTATTTTGTTAGATCTAGCGTACTGATTGCATTATTATAGAATGCATTGTCGCCGATATATTTAATAGTTGAAGGAAGTTCAATACTGGTAATTCCTTTTCCTCCAAAAATAAGGGTCTGTCCAATTTGTTTATCTAAAATACCGGTTACGGTTTGTCCATCTATTACATCAGGTATAATGATGTCTTTAATGGAGAAATCATAAGAGCAGCTTTCAATATAACCATAGGGGGTCATTTCTATGTCATCATCAGTTAGTGTATACTGCTGTGCTAGAGAAGTCCTTGCGTTAAAAAGAAAAAATATTGCAGTGAATAGGATTGAGAAAAGTCTAATTAGTATTTGCATTGTTTGGCTTTGATTAAATATGATATTACATATGGTATATAGTAATATTTAAAGAAATTAAATTTCAGCCCGAATCTCTTTTAAAAAACACAAAACTCCAACTTCTTGAATATGAATATTATTCCGAAAGGATTGGATATTAAATATTGCTTGATTTTTTGTAGAGGATTAGATTTTAACAATGAAAGCTAGATTATCAACCTAAACGACAGCTTAATTCATTTTCTTAGTTAATAGAAGGAGAAGGTTTTTTCTAATAAATATTGTTTGAAGCTGTAGAAAAAGGTGTTTATAAGGTAAGTAAGAGTTGACTTATAGGGTGTGATAAGTGAATTCTGCTTGATTTATCTAGAAATGACGACTTTCTGACTATACCTTTTAATGAAAAAGAGGCTGTCTCAAAAGTCCGAAATACAATTGTTTTTTTGTGTTTCAGGCTTTTGACACAGCTTCAATTAATATTGTTCAGTTAATTTCAAGAAACTTGATTTATTGGTTTTGATCTTTACTTTTAGATTGTTGAGGATATTGTAGAGTCCAAAGAAAGTTCTATTGAAGTAAATGAAATGTCTGCTTCCCCTTGCCTGTAGTTTTTTCAATTCAGGATCTTTAGAAATTATTTCTCCCATTTGATATATCTCCTCAAAAAAGGCATTGTCACTGAAATCAAATTCATCATAATTAATAGGTCTTGCAACAAGTCTTATTAGATCAACAAACATATTGGTAACCAGCTTTTCCTCTTTCTCAGAATCAGAAGGTAGAATTATTTCTAACTCTTGAAATAATTCTCTTACTTGTTTCTCGTCGTCTAAAACTTCGTGTTTAGCCAATTTAAAATAAGGTTCATAAAAATCAGAAGGCACATGTTTTACACATCCAAAGTCAATCACTCCAAGTCTGTTACTTTCATTTATAATATAGTTACCAGGATGCGGGTCTGCATTCATCATCTTGAGATGGTGAATTTGATACATGTAAAAATCCCATAGGGTTTGACCGATCAATTGCCTCGCTTCCAACGAATGCTCACTTTTCATCCATTCTCCTAGAGGTACTCCACTAAGCCAAGTCATCGTTAAGACTTGTTTGCCACTGTGCTGAGGTAAGTATTGAGGAAATTCTACATTAGGAACATTTTTACATAGTTTCGCAAATTCTAGAGATTGTTTGAGTTCGAGCTCATAATCTGCCTCTTCTAATAGTTTTTCTTCTACCTCCTTAAGATAAGGATCGATATCCTTAGCAGATACTTTCATCAAACTCAAAGCAAAAGGTTTAGCTAGTTTTAAATCACTTTTAATACTGTCTCCTACGCCAGGGTATTGAACTTTAACTGCTACTTCTTCACCGTTCAGTTTCGCCTTGTGCACCTGTCCCATTGATGCAGCGTTGCTTGCTTTAGAAGAAAACGAATCAAATATTTCATTTGGGTAGTTCCCCAGATTACTCATGATAGTTTTTTTTACCAATGGATAAGATAATGGTGGGGCACTATACTGAGCCATTGTAAACTTATCCGAATATGCCTTAGGAAGAACATTTTGATCCATGCTAAGCAGCTGTGCCATTTTTAGAGCACTTCCTTTCAATTCGCTTAATGAACTATAAATATCCTTGGCATTGTCTTTATCAAGTTCTTCCTGATCTACTGATCCATTGATCATTGCCTTAGCGTAATGCTTGGCATAATTCCCACCTACTTTGGCTCCCGTAGTGATAAATTTGCCAGCACGGCGTACCTTTCCTATTGGAATTCTATCTAATTCTTCGCTCATTATGCTGGTACTTTATTAAAACCTAACTTTTGTAAAAAGAACTTTCCTAGGTCTAGAACTGAATCTAACGCTGGAATTTGCCCAAGGTCGAAAAGGGTTCTTGTAGATTTTTCAATATAAGCATCGGTATCCTTGGTATCTGTGGAATTGTCTTTAGCCCAAAAATAGATAACAGATATACTATGTTTCCAAAGGACTTTAGAATAAGTAGATGAAGCAAAGCGTTGGCCTCTTTCAGGAATAAAGCTAGGAGGTTTGACCCAGTTTAGATCGGCCTTGTCAAGTACCTTTAATGTTTTAAGTAAGAATTTAGGCATAGGATTTTTTGTCTTATGCAATAATCTATACTGAATGTAAGAACGATCTGACTTGATCACCTCTTCTAAAGTGTAAAGAAAAGAAAGGTGTTTTTCTCGATCAGTCATATTTTCGAACTCAGGATCTTTGTCCAATACATTAATAACCTTATGATAATAATCTTCCCATAGAGAAGATTCTACTGTATCTATTGATCCGAAGTGCTCATAAAATTCAGCTTCCGTTATTTTTAGATAAGTTGTAAAGACGCGAACATTATCTGGAAAATCAGAGGTATCTAATAAGTAATTCTGATAACCTTTTTGAATAGCAGATTTAGTTATTTTCTTTTTAGCCATAGTGAATAGTTGTTAATCACTAATTGATCGTAAATGAGATGATATAGTTGTCTGTTTTATGATTGAATGTGTCGTGTTTTGGCTTAAATATTAAATTAGGCAGTGATAGGTTTCCTACGTTTCCCAACTAGCTTGATTTAAAAACAGCGACAATTGATAAATATGAGAAGTTAGGTAGTCGGACTAGTCGAATAAATAATTAATTAAGCTAAGATTCTTATAGATATAAATGAAGTAAGAATTACTTGTACTCATCGGTTGATAAAGTTAATATCTAAGTTCAATTAGATGGTAACTCATTGTTAAATCATGAAAGTTGGCAGCAACATTTTTCGAAATCAACTTAATAATAGTGTATCAATTCAAATTCTTACATATTCTTTACTTATTCATTTACCAAATAGACCCCATATTCCATATTTTTTGTTTCTCTGAATTGAGTTAGTATTATAATATTGCTCCAGTGAATTAATATTATAACAAGATTCAATATGATTAAACTTAGACTCGTTAACGTGTTACCTAACCGTTATTCGTTGTGTTTGTTCTTATTATTTATTTCTCTAGGTGGTATTGCGGCTGATGTCCATGTATCTCCATCTGGTGTAAATGAAAAGACAGGAAGAGGTACAAAAGATGCACCATATCAGACAATAAACTATCTCTTCGCGAATAGTCTTGTTAGTACAGGTGATGTAATACTTCTACACGAAGGAGTATATAGAGAAACAGTAACTGTTAATGTGGCTGATGTTACTATAAAACCATTCGAAGATGATAGTGTTGTAGTTTCAGGGGCAGATAGTTACAAAGCTGGTAGTTGGCAGGCCGACACCGAGAGACCAGGTGTTTATAAAATGACTTTAAACAGCAGTGAGGTAGAAACGAAATTTACACAGCTTTTTGTAAATGGTCAGCATAAGCAAATAGCCAGATTTCCTAATAATACATCGGATTATAAGAAATATGTCTATGGAAATAATCGAGAAATGATGACTCCTATGATTCAAAAAAGTGGTTTTGCTATTCTCTTAGATGCCAGTAAGCCAACAGGAGAACATGCCACTGGTAAAGTGACATTTTCGCAACATGATGGTACTCCTACAATACCTAATGTAACCTTTACTGATGAAGCAATTGTGAGAGGTTTTATAGGTAAACTTAGAAATAACATTTTTTGTTACTCTCAAGATGGTGGTAATGTGACTAGAGCAGGAGATAGACTGGTAACTTTCAAATCTTACAGCGAACAAGGAAACAACTGGGCTGCAAATGAGGCTTATAGTCAGCCAGAAGGCTTTGGTTATGTAATGGACCTATCAGTGTTAGATTATGAAGGAGAGTGGTTTTATAAAAAACTTGATAACACTATTTACTATAAACCTGAAGGAGGGTCAATGAAGAATAAAGTGTTTGATATCAAGAAAAGAAAATATGCCTTTAAGATTAACGCAAATCAAGTAAAACTTGAAAAGATAAACGTGACGGCAGCTACTATAGAAGTCAAAAACGCTAATGATTTCACGGCTACGAATTGTACGTTTACCTATCTTTTACCATTTCACTATAGAAGAACCTATGGTGTATTGAAAGAAGGTATTGTTATAAAAAATGCCGACAATGCTACATTTGATAAATGCTATATTGGACATACATGGGGTAGTGGAATAGTGATTGAGCCCGGTTCGGATAATAGTGTTATCAATAACTGTGTTATCGAAGATATAGGATGGATGGGACAGTTTACTGTTTCACTGTATAATGAAGGAGGCAGTACTAAAGTTACCCAAAACACTTTTGGAAAGGCCTCTCGTTTTCACATCCGTATGACTGAGGCTATTTATGCCGAAATCACCGATAATGATTTTTATGGAGCAATGTCTATGGGAGAAGATGCAGGATCTATAATGTTTACCAGCACGGGCAAGCCAATAGGGCTTGATGTTAAGAACACAGTGATTGCTTATAATAAAATACATGATATGCATGGTATACCTGCTTATGATACCGATCCGGCTGGATATAGTAGACAAAAAGTAGTAGCACTCTATTTAGAGGATACAGAGAATTATACAGTGCACCACAATTTGATTTACAATATCAGAGGTAATACTTATACCAGTAAGCGCCCAGGTGCCAAAACGGAGAGCAAGGGAGATGTTATGTATCTAGGTCCAAGAACTAAGACATTGACCAAAAAAATGTATTACTACAATAATACCTGCTGGAATTATGATTATTTCTTGACCTTTTGGCACAAGGAAGACGATAAAGGCAATAAGGGTTACGTAGGAGATCTCGTTTATAAAAATAATTTATTGATGGAAGGTAAATCGAGTCTTGTTGGAAAAGTTACCGATGCAGATCTTCAAAATTTTGCTACTAAAGTTGCAGCTGATCCTACTTTATACAGTGTATCGGTGAGTAATTCGGGAATGGTTTCCAAAGCAGAGGATCACTATTTAGACGCGAAGAATGCCGACTTTAGATTGAAATCAAGTTCTTCATTTAATTCAGGAGGAGAAGTTATTGCAGGTATTACATCCTCTCCAAATCCCGCAATTGGTGCTTGGGAAGGAAATGATGACGCATCTAGGAATAGAGTTTTTAGAGCTGGTTCGGATATAGAAATCCCAACTAATCCTGGGGATATTATTGTAGATCCAATTGATCCTGACGAACCAACGGGTATAGAAACCTTAGAAGATATTGGTGTTGTTTTTCCAAACCCTTTTAATGATGAAATTCATGTTTCGTTGGAAGAAATTGATGCTATATCGGTTAGTTTAAGAAACATGAACGGTAGAGTTGTCGCTACAGAATTGCTTAAAGGTCAAAAAGATGTGGTTTTAAACACGAGTGATTTACCTTCAGGAATATATTTCTTGCTAGTAGTGCACGAAGAAGGTCAATTGGTCAGTAAGGTCATTAAGTAATTCTACTAACAATTTATTCCATCTAGATGGTGAAAAAATCCATCGATGGTTTAATTGAAATAGCCTTTTTTATCTTGTGTTTCAATAATTGAATTTCACAGGATGAAGAAGGCTTTTTTATTGTTGTTGTTTCTATGGTATTTTGAAGAGGGAGTTACAGCTTCGTCTACAAATTTCACTGTTACCAGCTTTCAACTTCCTGTTGAAACTAAAATGTATGATATTTTAGAGGATAGAAATGGTTTCCTCTGGATAGCTACAGACAATGGGCTTTGGAGATGGGATGGAGGCGACTATAAACATTATCAAAAAGATCCTACTGACAGCACAGGTCTTACAATTAATCATATCTCATGTTTATTTGAGGACTCTAAAGATATTCTATGGGTAGGTACTTATGGCGGTGGCCTTCTTAAGTATATCGAAGACTGTGATTGCTTTAAAAGATACCTTCATCTAGATGAAGACAAGAAAAGCTTAAGTTTTAATGAAGTTAAGGTGATCATGGAGTCATCGGATCAGAACCTCTATGTTGGTACTGATGGTGGAGGTTTAAATATTCTAGATAGGAATTCTGAGATATTTAGATCGTATGAGTTTATCACCAATGACTCAACATCTATCAGTCATAATAATGTACTTTCACTAGCTGAAGGAGAGAAAGGAGACGTTTATATAGGTACTTGGAGAGGTCTTAATAGGTTTAATCCGGCGTCAAATACATTTAAAAAAGTAGGTAATTCCCAAAAACAACACAACAGAGCCTATTTTCATCTTCTTAATTATAAAAACCGAATATTCTCTTTAGGAAATCCACCATTTCAGGTCGATAGAAATAATAATTTGAAGAAAATTGAATTTCCAGCAGAATGGAATAATTCGGGAGCAATTGACTCAAAAAGTCAGTTGTGGCTCTCAAATAGGGAAGGGATACAAGTACTGAATAATAACCTTGAAGTGCAGTTATCACTACCATATTCATTGTTTTACTCTACTGCTAATAGGAGAATTGGGAAAATTGCACACAGGAAAAATGATACCGGAACATGGGTATTGGGAGACAAAGGTCTTTTTTTTCTATTGCGTAAGGAGACAGATACTTTCCAGTCTATATTTAAGCAATATCAGGTTGATGAGTTGATTGAAACACGAAGTAACTTCTGGGTTGTTGATGGAGAAAGTGTTTCTATATTTCAAAAACACGACAATAACTTCCTTCAGTCTATTTCAGGATTTGGTCAGAGACTAAGATTGGTTTCTAATAAGGGAAAGTATGTATGGGCAGAAAGTAAAGGGCAGCTTTATCAATTTTCAGAAGATGGAAATTTATTGAAGCAGCAAAAAATAGATACTTCAATTTATTCCACATCTATTCAATTAGTTAGTGATTCTATCATTTGGTTAGGACATATATTAGGAGCTACGAAATATAATATTCAAAATGAAAGCTTTCGGAAATATGAATGTAATAGGAATATACCAGATGGTATAGGGTATTTTCATAGGGTTAATAAAATTTTTGAAGATAGCAAGTCGCAAGTTTGGATAGGGACAGATGGTGACGGACTCAAGCTCTACCTACCTCAGACCAATACCTTTAGGCACTTCAGGCATAGAATAGGTAATACAACCTCGGTTCAGGATAATTTTATTATGGACTTAATTGAAGATAGGTTTGGTAACCTTTGGATTGGAACTAAGACAGGGCTCTGTTATTTAGATAATTTCGGTCAATTTCATTGGGTTCAACACAGGCTACTAAATGACTTATTGGTTAACTCTTTAGCATTTGATCAACGCGATAAATTATGGATAGCCTCATCTGAAGGTCTTTTTGAATATAATCCTAGGACTAAATATGCACGAAGGGTAAATGGGAATGCAGACTTGAAATCAAAGAAAAGTAACGATATTCAGGCGCTTGAAAATGGTTCAATGATGGTTCGATATGGCAAGACAATCAAAACGTTTGAGCCTCAAAAAATACTACCAAGATCTACAGTGCCTAAAGTCTATCTTTCGAACCTTTGGATTAATAATCAGCCTGTAAAAGCTGGAGCCAGACAACTGGCTAAAAACATAATATTAGCTAATAAAATAGAACTAGATCATTCGGATGTCAAATTTGAAATTGGGTTCAGAGCTATTCATTATGTTAATAATAATAGATGTAGGTATGCTTATCAGCTTGAAGGTTTTGATAAGGACTGGATCGAAGTATCTGGTGAACCAAAAGCTACTTATACCAATATTCCAGCAGGAAAGTATACTTTTCGAGTGAAGGCAAGCAATGAAGATGGGATATGGAATGATGAAGTAAAAGAAATATATGTGTCGATCTTACCTTCATTTTGGGAGCAAATATGGGTTCGAGCTTTATTAGTGTTAATCCTTGTTGTTGTGGTTTTATGGCTATTTCGATTGAATACCAAGAGAGAGAGAAACAGGTCAAAGTTTGAAATCGAAAAAGCTAGGGTCAAACAAGTGGAAGAGATGACTCAAATGAAACTAAGGTTTTTTACAAACATCTCTCATGAGTTACGAACGCCATTGACTTTGATAGCCTCTCCGTTGGAAAAGTATGTCAGAGAGAATACTGCGCCTAAAAAGAGTGTGCTCAATATGATGCATAAAAACACGACTAGACTTTTAGAGTTGATCAATCAAATTTTGGATTTTAGAAAACTCGAGAACGAACAGCAGCAGTTAAAAGTAAGTAAGCATCGTACTTTTTCTTTGTTTGAGAATATTCAAAGTGCATATTCCTATTGGTCGGATGAAAAACAGATCACTTTTAAAGTAAGTCTACCTGATGAAAATTACATTCTTTATTATGACAAAGATGTAGTTGAAAAAATTGTAACCAACCTCATTTCAAATGCATTTAAGTTCACGCCTACAGGAGGAAATATAGATCTAAAAGTTTCTCTCCATGAATCAGTAATTCACGACCATCAAGTGCTTGATGGCCAAATGAAAATTGAAATTATTGACAATGGAGAGGGGATGCCAAAAGATGTTCAAGAGAAGGTTTTTGAACGATTTTACCAGTTAGACGATAGTAAAATGTCTGCACATGGTAGTGGAATAGGGTTATCATTGACAGCCGAATTAACTGAGCTACATCATGGACAAATAAAACTACAAAGTGAGTTGGGGCAGGGGACACACTTTACAATTTCAATTCCCATAGGACAGAATTATTATGGTCAAAATCAAATACAAGGTAATGTGGAGTATCCGCAAATTGACCCGAAAAGTACGGTCATACTTGTCATTGAAGATCATGAAGATATACGTAGCTATATGGTGGAAGAACTAAGTGAATCCTATGAAGTAATCGAAGCAGAGGATGGGAAAATAGGGTTACAAAAAGCACTATCTGTTATTCCAAATGTAATTATTAGTGACGTCATGATGCCAGAAATGAATGGTATTCAATTAGCCAATCAATTGAAAAGTAATGAACTGACGGCTCACATTCCTATATTGTTTTTGACAGCAAAAGGATCGGTAGAAAATAAGCTAGAAGGACTGGCATCAGGGGCAGAAGATTACATACAAAAGCCATTTAATACTACTGAAGTCAAACTTAAGATTCGTAATCTATTAGAGTCTAGAAATTCTTTGATCAAAAAATACCAACTAGAAGAAACTAAGGCAGTGGTAGATTCTCAATCTGACCATTATTTATCCAAAGTCAATAGTATTATTAGTGATCATTTAAGTGACTCAAAACTAAGTATCGAAATGCTATGCGAGGAATTAGGAGTAGGTCGATCTCAGCTCTATCGTAAAATTCTAGCTTTAACAGGAAAGTCTATTATTGAGTACGTTAACTCATATCGATTATCAAAGGCTATGGAACTGATTCATCAAGGAAATTTATCCATTAAAGAAGTAGCTTTTAGAGTAGGGTATAATGACAACCATTACTTCAGTAGATCATTCAAAAAGGAATTTGGTAAATCACCAACTTCTTTTCTGCCAAAGCGCTAAAAAAGGCTTTTTAATCTTTAATGACAGTATTGTCCACCTAAAAGCACAATAAATCCAACTAATTTGAAGCTGTGTAAGACTTCTTTGTAGGGTATAAGACTACCCAATCAATGAAGCAAATACCCAATGCAAGAAGAGACTTTATAAAAAAGTCTGCAATGGCCGGTGCGGCCTTGAGTTTACCCCTCTATAGTTTCAATATTCTTACTACTCCAGATGTAGATGACGAGGTAATTGGTCATGGAGATTTTAAATACCGCGTTCACAAATCTTGGGGAAACCTTAACCCTAGCGCTACGCCAGTCAAGAACTGTCATGAAATGGTTATGGATTCGCAAGGTCGTTTGATAATGATCACCGACGAGACGAAAAATAATGTCATAGTCTATGATAAATCTGGTAAGCTTCTGACAAGTTGGGGTACAGAATACAAAAGTGGTCACGGACTGAGCATTTTTAATGAAGGAGGAGAGGATGTTCTCTTCATTTGTGACCCAGATAATAAAAATCCTAAAGTGGTCAAGATTACGGTAGAAGGAAAAGTAATGATGGAGCTACCTGATCCACGAAAAATTGGCGTCTATCAACCCAAACAACGCTACAAGCCAACAGAGACAGCTATTGCTCCCAATGGAGACATTTATGTTGCCGATGGCTATGGTTCAGACTTTATTTTACAATTCAATAGTAAAGGAGAGTTTATTCGAAAGTTTGGAGGGAAGGGAGACGCTGACAAGAACCTTAAAAACGCTCATGGAGTAGCCATTGACGACCGTGACCCTAACAATATTACGCTGCTTTGCACATCACGAGTTGAAAACTCTTTCAAAAGATTTACACTAGACGGAAAATATATATCGACCATATTTATACCAGGTGCATATGTGTGCCGTCCTGTAATTCATGACCAGAATATCTATGCAGGCGTATGCTGGTCGAGAATGAAACATTTAGAGCGTGTAGCCAATTCAGGTTTTGTCACCATTCTAGATGAAACAGACAAAGTAGTCTCCAACCCTGGAGGAACCAAGCCTCGCTATAAAAAGGGAGAACTACAGATGATCATACAAGATTCGCCAGTATTTAAACACGGCCATGATGTCTGTGTGGATGAAGATAAAAACCTTTATGTCTGTCAATGGAATGCAGGACAGTCTTACCCTATCAAACTAGAGAGAGTATAAAATGAAGAACCTTATACATGTAATAGTGTTATCTTCTTTGTTCTTCTCATGCGCAAAGAAGCAAAAGTTGGATAACATGAAAGTTCCCAAAGTGGTAGATTATAACTTTCACGTTAGGCCTATATTGTCTGATAAATGTTTCGCCTGTCACGGGCCAGATAAACTTAATCAAAAAGGTGGATTAAGATTAGATACGCCAGAGGGAGCGTATGCAGCACTGGAAGGACACAAAGAAGCCTATGCTATTGTAAAAGGTTCTCCAGAAAAATCAATGGCCTATCTACGAATCATGACAGATGATTCGACATTGATGATGCCACCACCTGTTTCCAATTTGAAACTAAATGAATATGAAAAGAAAGTAATAGGTAAGTGGATAGAACAAGGAGCAGAGTACAAACCACACTGGGCCTTTGTTAAGCCAGAATCACCAACTCTTCCACAGGTAGATATGGGAGAATGGACAAATAATGAAATTGATTACTTCATCCTAAATAAGCTGGAAGGAATAGGACTGACGCCTAACCCTGAAGCTGACAAAGCCAGACTACTCAAGCGTGTTTCATTTGATCTCACTGGCTTACCACCTTCCCTAGAGTTACAAGAAGCCTTTATCAATGACGATTCCGAGGAAGCATATGAAAAAGTAGTAGATAAGTTGCTGTCCAATAAGCACTACGGTGAAAAAATGGCTGTTCATTGGTTAGATATTGCTCGATACGCAGACTCACATGGATATCAAGATGACGGACTTCGCACGATGTGGCCTTGGCGCGACTGGGTGATTCATGCGTTCAACCAAAACTATTCATTCGATAAGTTCTTGACATGGCAGTTGGCTGGTGATTTATTACCAGAAGAAAACATAGAAGCTACTTTAGCGACAGGCTTCAATAGAAACCATAAGATCACACAAGAAGGAGGGGTGATTGATGAAGAGTATAGAGTTGAATACGTTACGGATCGAACCAATACGCTAGGGAAAGCCTTTTTGGGAATGACGTTCGAGTGTGCAAAGTGTCATGATCACAAGTATGACCCTATTTCACAAAAGAATTACTTTGAGACCTTTGCCTTCTTCGATAAGGTTCCAGAGAAAGGTTTATACAAAATAGACCGAAACTTTGCTGACCCACCGTTAATGAAGATTACTTCTGAAATGATCGATAGCCTTTTGACTTTTATCAATAAAAAGGCAGAAGAGCCTGTGGAGGTCATGGTCATGAAAGACAAACCAGGTATTCGTGATACATATATCCTAGGAAGAGGCGTTTATGATGCTAAAGGTGAAGTCGTCACTTTTGGAACTCCGAGTGCTATTCTTCCATTTGATACAATGAAGTTTGACCAAAATAGACTGGGACTATCAGAGTGGTTATTAAGTGAAGAACATCCATTGACCAGTAGAGTATTTGTCAATCGTATTTGGCAAGAATTCTTCGGAAAAGGTATTGTGAAAACTACTGGGGATTTTGGAATGCAGGGTGATCTACCTACTCATCCTCAGTTGTTGGATTGGCTAGCGACAGACTTCAAAAGTGATTGGGATATCAAGAGATTGATCAAGACCATTGTCATGTCAGCTACCTACAAGCAGTCTTCAGTTACCGATAAAAAGAAGTTATCCATAGATCCAGAGAACAAGTATTATGCTCGAATGTCTCGATCAAGATTCGGAGCAGAGATGATTCGCGATATGGTCTTCGCCAGTAGTGGATTACTGAATCCTGAAATAGGAGGGCCAAGTGTCAAACCTTATCAACCAGATGGACTTTGGGAGGCTGCTGCTTCGGGAAGAGGAATGCTTAGTATTTACGATCAGGATCATGGAGATGCCTTGTACCGAAGAGGAATTTACACCTTCATCAAGCGTACAGTGCCACCGCCAGTTATGCTTACGTTTGACGCATCATCTAGAGATCAATGTGAAGTAAGAAGAGTGACCACAAGCACACCATTGCAAGCTTTGATCATGTTAAATGACCCTACAGTACTAGAAGGGGCTAGGGTATTGGCAGAAAACTTGAGCAGTGAAGATATAGCAGATGACAACAAAGTCGAAAAAGCATTTAAGTTGATTGTCTGTCGATCACCCAAGCCACAGGAAAAAGAGCTGCTTATCAGTTATTTGAAGGAACAAAAAGAACACTTTACCGATCATCCAGAGCTAGCAGAAGACTTCATCAAAGTAGGAGAATATCCTGCTAAGGAAGGGCGAGACTCTGTACAAGTTGCTGCATTGATGCAGGTCATTCACTCGATTTATAATTTGGAAGAAACTATCACCAGAAGCTAAGAAAGTCATGGACAAAGAATTTTTAGAGAATAGACTTAATATCAACCGTCGTCACTTTTTAGGCAAGATGGCATTGGGATTGGGAAGCGCTGCTGTAGGTTCACTGATGCTCCCTGACCTTTTTAAAGGATCAGCAGGAGGATCGGCAGATTTGCCATTAGGTATTAAACACTTTGCCTCCAAGGCCAAGAGAATAATTATGCTTACGCAAAATGGTGCACCTTCCCAGTTGGAGAGTTTTGATTATAAACCATTGTTAAATAAGCTTTATGGGCAGGACTTACCCGAATCTATTCGCCAAGGACAGCGAATAACAGGTATGACTTCCAAGCAAGATAGATTGCCGCTAGTAGGTTCGAAATTTGGCTTCAAGCAATATGGCCAAGCAGGAACTTGGGTCAGTGAGCTATTTCCTAACATCGCTAAAATGGCGGATGACATTTGTGTAATCAAAACCATGCATACAGAGGCGATCAATCATGATCCAGCATTGACCTTTTTCCAGACCGGAGCACAGGTAGGTAACCGACCAAGTATGGGAGCGTGGTTGAGCTATGGACTGGGAAGTGAAAATGAAAACCTTCCAGCCTACACTGTATTATTATCAAAAGGAAAAGGAAATGGTCAAGGGGTATATTCTAAACTCTGGTCCAATGGCTTTTTAGACAGTACCCACCAAGGAGTACAGTTTAGCGCAAGTGAAGATCCTATTCTGTACTTAAATAATCCAGAAGGTACCAGTAAGCAAGGAAGAAGAAAGATGTTAGATCACTTGTCCGAGATGAATCAAATGGGGTATGAAGAGTTTGGTGATCCGGAGATTCAGGCTAAGATAAAGCAGTATGAGATGGCATTTCGTATGCAAACAGCTGTTCCCGAAGTAACAGATCTAACTAACGAACCAGATCATATTATCAAGATGTATGGCTCTGATTGTCTGGTGCCAGGTACCTATGCCTCCAACTGTTTATTAGCAAGGAAATTATCAGAATCAGGAGTGAGATTTGTTCAACTCTATCATCAAGGTTGGGATCAACACAATAACCTAGGCAGAGATATGCCACTACAGGCCAAAGATGTAGATAGAGCTTCAGCAGCCTTGATTCAAGATCTCAAGCAAAGAGGATTACTAGATGAGACTCTCGTAATATGGGGAGGAGAATTCGGCAGAACCAATTATTGCCAAGGGGAGCTTTCAGAAAACTCATATGGAAGAGATCACCATCCTAGATGCTTTAGCATGTGGATGGCAGGCGGAGGAGTCAAAGCTGGTATCACTCATGGAGAGACTGACGAGTTCGGCTATAACATCATCAAAGACCCAGTCCATGTTCATGACTTGCAAGCTACCATATTGCATTTGATGGGACTAGATCATGAAAAATTGACCTACAAATACTTGGGTAGACGATTTAGACTGACCGACGTGCATGGCCATGTAGTTAAAAATATTATCGCTTGATGGAGAAGTTGGAGAGAGTAATATCAGCTACTGTATTTTGTATGCTGAGCATATTGACATTGTTCCTAGTGTTCGAAGACTATGTGCAAGTACCTATCTGGCTACAACCACTCGGTAGGATGCACCCCATGATTTTGCATTTTCCTATTGCATTTGTTGCACTATTGGTTTTGTTAGATCTATTCAGAAAACAGCTAGATGAGTCATCATATCGCAAAGTCAATCGTTTCTTACTGTGGTTGACATCTCTGTCTACGATAGTAGCCGTTTTGATGGGTTTTTTTCTATACAAAGAGGGTTACGACTCAGAGCTAATGACCATACATAAGTGGACGGGTGCTTCGATAGCATACTTGTGTTATTTGTTGCTTTTGCTTGACGCAAAATCATGGATATACAAGACCCTACTATATGGAAGTTTCCTGAATGTCATTGTCATCGGACATTTTGGTGCAGGACTGACACACGGCACTGAGTTTATTCTAGAACCTGTGATTTCTAAGGAGTCCAATGAAATCCAAGAAGAAACACCGGTATTCGAAGCTGTCATTCAGCCGATACTAAAATCAAAGTGTCAAAGCTGTCATAACTCAGAAAAGCATAAAGGAGACTTAGACCTTTCTACACCCAAAGGTATTGCAAAAGGAGGAGAGAATGGCCTTGTTTGGATCGCTGGCAATCCTACAGAGAGCGCCATTATACATAGAGCTTTTCTACCGATAGAGGATAAAGAGCACATGCCGCCTAAGGGAAAAGCACAACTCTCGAATCCTGAAATAGAATTGCTAAAGGTATGGATTCAAGATGGAGCTAATCAAGAACAGACCATAAGTGAACTAACAAAAGGTGATACTTTAGAAATGCTAGTGAGTAATCTGATGAATAAAGAAAAGAAGTCGTCTAAACCTGCTTACACTTTCGCCTTTGCTGATAGTGAAGTCATAGAAGAACTCAATAACTCTTTTCGAAATGTTATTCAAAAATCACCAAGTTCACCAGCTATCGAAGCGGCTATCTACGGTAAAGAAACCTACACTCCTGATCTTTTAGAAGAGCTCATCAAAGTCAAGGAACAAATAGTAGATCTTCACCTTTCGTATTTACCCATCGGGACAAAAGGACTTGAAACCATTAGTCAATTTGAAAATCTGGAAGTCTTGAATTTGAATTACACAGATGTGACCTCTAAAGAATTAAGTGTATTGACGAAGTGTAAAAAACTTCGGTCGCTTTCTCTGGCAGGAACCAATCAGAGCGAAGAAATTGAAGAAGTAATCAGTCAGTTTGAAAGCTTGGAAAGTGTTTATTTATGGAATACCCCTTTGACCAAGAATCAAGTATCACAAATACAGCAGCAGATGCCAGCGCTCAAGATTGCTTATGGGTATATAGTCACGGATGAAGAAGAACAGCAACTCACACCGCCTCTTCTAAAGAATAAAAAGCAAATCTTAGCAGCGGGAGAACGTGTTCAACTCGAACACAAAATGAAAGGAGTAGAGATTCGCTACACGACAGACGGTACTAAACCAGACAGTACTTCCATCAATTATACAAAGCCAATAAAAATAGCAGGTTATACAAATATTAAAGCCATTGCTTATAAAGAAGGCTGGGGAAGAAGTAAGGTATCTAGTTATCAAATATTCGATAGAGGGTTTACTCCACAATCTGTTGACGTACTGACTACACCCATTCCTAGATTCAAAGGCACAGGTGGTGCAGGACTTATAGATGGTCGCAAAGGAAGTGGAAACCTGAGAAGAGATGAGTGGATTGGATTTGAAAAAGATCCCCTGATAGCAGTAGCTGATTTCGGGAATGCTCCACCCATACTAGACAAAATTACCATTAGTTTCAGCATTGTCAAATGGCAACGAGCTAGCCCACCAGAGACAGTGGAGATTTGGGGAGGTGATCAAAAAGAAAATATGAAGCTGATACAGAAACAGAATTTTGATTTCAAATCTTTGAATGTTTCTCGTATCGCAGAATTAAACTTTGACTCCGTTTCCTACCAATATTATAAGGTAGTAGCTAAGCCGATTAGCAAGCTTCCGAGTTGGCATATGCATAAAGGTAAGAAAGGTAGAGTTTTGGTGGACCAACTGTTTTTTTATTAGTTAGTAGCTGATTCGATGGCTTTTTGAGAATGATCTTTGGGTTAATCAAGATTTGCTGTTGGACGTAGTCATTTCTTCCATTAGATTTAATAGAATATGCAGTATAAGCTGCACTTCTTATTACTTAAGTCTACCTGATGAATCTACAATTGTGGAAGATACTATTTTTTGTCTTTGTTATTTTATCTCTCGCCGGAGAGGCAAAGTCTCAAGAGCGATTGAAGGTGCTAGACAATTATCATTTGTATATAGACCATGATGGTAGTATCAATCCTTTACAAGCAGGGCAATTGTTTGAAGAAGGAGATTTTAGCCACATTACCACAGATAATATACATGTTGATATAGCAGATTCCGTCATATGGCTAGCACTAAAAGTAGACCCTTTACTTGAAAAACAATATTTGACGCTCGGCAATCAAATGGAAGTTTGGTCAGCAGCTACCTATGTCAAAGATTCGACAGGACAGCTTTTGAAAACCTATGAAAAGAAACATTTAGCTCCTCTTGATTCCAAAGGGGCTAGTTATAGTACTACAGTTGTAGAACTGTCAGGGTCTTCCAGCTATTACCTTATCAGGATTAGGTCTACATTCAATCGCAACTACAGGTTCATGATAGGAGGAATAGAACCTACAATAGAGCATTTAGTATTCAAAGAAAGTATCCCAAAAGCCTTCATAGCATTTATGCTGTGCGTCATTCTTTACAATACTTTTTTGTTTTTATCTACAGGCAACCGAGTATTCATACCCTATCTCGTTTATCTAATAGTATTGACTTATGGAGTTTGTTTTCACAGTGGGTATATTCCATTTAGTCACAAGAGCATGTGGCCCCAGCAATGGTCCTACACGATTTGGTTGAGCCTACTTTATTCATCAGGTACATTTTTTGCCATTAGATACCTCAATCTCAAGAATATGGCTCCAAGACTATACAAATGGTTACTATTCCTAGTATTTGTATTAGTCATAATCGTGCCTATTATAGACAATACCAAATGGATCAATGTCAGTATTTGGGCGGCACTAGTTCCTACATTAGTATTTATCCTTAACTCAAGTCTGCTGTATGCTGGTATATACGTGTGGAAAAAAGGAGTAAAGCATGCCAGGTTCTATGTCATAGGATGGCTGTTTATCCTCAGTGGTATCGGTGTTTATCTGATCGTTACCATTGGTGTTATTCCATATGATCGTATCTATGATTTTACATTGTACTTTGGCTCGGCTATGGAATCAGTTCTATTTGCCTTTGCGATAGGAGATCAGATGAATCAGTTTGCTAGACAAAAAGAAAAGATAGAAGCAAAATACATCACCAGAACCCTAGAGAAAAACCGCCTATTGGCTAAGCAGCTATTTATGAACTCACACATGCTGCGAGCACCTATTTCTAGAATACTTGGGTTAATTAATCTGCTTCGACCATTCAATACGGGTAAAGAATCAAGTTCTTTTTTACATCACATAGAGACTTCTACACACGAACTGGACGACATGACTAAAAAGATGTCCAACTTATTGGAGAATGAAGGTTATCTCAATCAATACCAAAGGGACTTCAAAGAAGTCAAAGATGGTTCCTACCAAGACCTTAAAACTGATCATAAAAACACACAGTCTTAACGCTCAACTCTTACATATCTATCCCGTACCAAACTTTCAAAATAAAATCTATGCATACCATACTGAATGATATCGATCTCAATACCATTTATCAGCGTGTTTTAAGAACCAGTACAGACCAACCGGGTTTCTATTATAAAGACCTAGGCAAAGACTTAGACTCGTATACCTTCAGACAAACTATGGTAGAAGTCAAAAATGGACTTTCCGAACTTTGTCAAATGTATACTGAGTTTCAGCTCAACTATCAGTGGCTCGGTCGATTTAGTCATCAAAGTACTAGTGGATTTCACAGAGACAGTTCGACACCGCATTCTGTTTTGATGCTGGGCTATGAACCCACAGAGATAGATAGTAGCGTGTCTTTGGCGGATTATACCAAATTGATCAAGGAAGAAGGATTGGCCGTTGAAGAATACTTCGGCGCCAAAGAGGAGATCAATGGTGCTAACAAAGACTACCCAATAGAAGACTACGCGACAGAATTACTACCCTTTCCCAAAGACCATTACAGATTGGTGATACTGAACAACAGCCGTTCTTTTGAAGAAGAAACTTATGGAATATTTCATAGAGGTGAAATATTGCAAAAAGACTTATCCAAAGATCGTATCCTAGACTCAATCATGCTGACTCTATGTAAGAAAGGAACAGCAGAACAATACTCCGACGAATCTGTTCGAGAATTCATCCAAACGGATAAGGTCGAAAGATAGAATAAGAGTATAATTTCTCTGTCTGATCTGACTCAATGGAAATTTTATTAGAAAGCTCTAGCTTAATTTTTAAACTTGATTGAGGACGATACAGAAATCCTGACTACGCATATTTTTTCAAAAACGTCACCCACGCATATCTTTTTTCAGACGAAATAAATATGCGTAGTTGTTTTTTTTGAGTTACGCATATATGCGTAAGGTGGTCACGCATATATGCGTGGTTCATTTTTAAGTCACGCATATTTTTTTGAAAATCTTAACCACGCATATTTTTTTCAAACACACTTACGCATATTATTTTTTAAAAACCAATCACGCATATTCTGAAAAAAAATCTAACCACGCATATTATTTTGAAAATGTCATCTACGCATATTTTTTTACAGATTCTAACTGCGCATATTTTTCTAAAAATTTCAACTACGCATATTTTGAGTAAAAATCTAATCACGCATATATTTTAAGGTCGACTCGCTAGTATTTGCTCATTACTACCCTTGCTAAAGGTTTCGGATAACATGTGAGAGCATGTAATTTGAAATAAGAAGCAGTTAAGTGTAATTTGAGTTTGTTTGTAGCTTTGGATAGTCTATTTTGCGAGAGCAATAATTGACACTTTATAAATAAACCTAATTTAACAATAGGTGACATATGTTATCTATTCGTACGTTACCACACGTTCACCACCAGAACAAATGAGCTACAGAAATAAAACCTATGTGATTTTTGATGGAGATAATGATATGTGGGCATATGCACGCATGAAGGGTTGGAAGGCTTTAGAAAACATTGACTTCAATTTTTATGATGCCCATGATCTTAATCCGTTAACAAAGCAAGCTAGTAATGAACAGTATATCAAACAGCGATTGCTTGAGCGTATGAATAATGCAAAGCAAGTAATTGTTCTCATTGGTGGAAGCACAAAAAACCTTTACAGATTCGTCAGATGGGAGCTTGATCAAGCACTTTCAATGAAGCTTCCAATTATTGCTATTAATCTCAATAATTCAAGGAGAATAGATGAAGCATTATGCCCTTCAATATTAAAACTCCAAAACTGCGTTCATATAGCATTCAGAATGAGGATGATTAGACATGCTCTTGATAATTTCCCTCCTTTCTTTAAATCAATTAAACCTACCGAGAAAAAAAACTGGTATTACGAGGACAAAGTGTATTCGGACTTGGGAATCTCTAATTGATTATTGGGATATGATAAACAAAACCGAATTTGATCGTGATCTTGTTGGCCCTGATTCCTATGAATATTTTAATGACCTATCAAAATTCTGTCAAAATAAGTATTTAGGATTCCATAAATGGCAATTGTTATTGCTTTTAGTCATTGCCATCGTGTCCACTGCTCCAATACTTCCCGAAAGCATAGAAACAGGAAAGCTCTTTATTGAATTAGCCCTAATTATCAGTGTTTTGATTTTAATGATTATTCAATTCCGTACCAAGTATATGGATGGGTGGCAGAAATCAAGGTTTCTGGCTGAAAGTATACTAAGCACTGTTTGGCTTGTGGTGTTTAAAATTGACAAATACGATTGTGAATGGTCAGATGCTTTAAAATCTTTCCATGAAAAGATTAAGGAAATAAAGAATGAAATAAACCTTGATGAATATTTAAAGTATGTGCAGCACAAATCATCGGACAATGACTCACCTGATTGGATGAAAGAAGCATTTGATCTTGATTACAAAGAAAGAGTTGAATTTTATATAAAATACCGCCTGAATCATCAGGAAGGATATTATTTCAAAAAAACAAAGTACAATACTAAAAAGGGAGAACTGTTTTTTTGGCTTGCACTAGTATCAATGGGATTAGGTGCTGTTCTAACCATTTTGATTCTAACCAAAACACTCCCTAATTATTCTTACCTGGGATTATTCACAACGCTATCAGCAACAATGTTTTCTTGGAAACAAACCAAACGATTTGATGAGTTGAGTTCTACTTATAGTGTTGCTATTGAGGAGCTGAAAGATTTTAAGAAAAAATTACTTATTGAATCAACGAATACTGGTTATCAAACAATCGTGTATGATTGTGAAAGATCGATAAGTAGAGAACACAAACTCTGGGTATCTAGAATACAAGAATAATGTCCTATCTAACTTTTAACGATTTAACAGAGACCAGATATTTCAGCAAGGCTGAGGTTATTAATGAGTCACTAAGCGGTAAATACGTCAGTTATGATAAGAAGATATTTCTCTCTTACAGGAGAAAGGATCGAGCCTATGTTGATCCTATTGTTAGATTTTTAAAAGAGATTGGTGTTAAAGTCTATATAGACTACCTCGATGATTCACTACCAGATGATCCTAACTCCAAAACTGCTGAGATACTTAGGTCAAGAATAAAGCAATCCGATAAGTTTATTTTGCTAGCTACTCCTAATAGTAAAAATTCAAAGTGGATTCCTTGGGAACTTGGCTTGGGGGATGGATTTCTTAGCGATAAACACTTAGCTATCTTACCCTTAGTTCACTACTCAAGTAGCTGGTCTGAACAGGAGTATTTTTCAATATATGGATACATTAAAAAAGCTTCTTCGAAGGATAATACAAAATATGACTGGGCTATTTTCTATCCTGATGGAAGTGCCGATTGGTTAGTTAATTGGCTAAGAACATGAAAATAACGTGTGGTAAGTAAATGCTATGAATGAATGGGGTTTTATAGGTCAAGATATTTCCTTGTTCTTTTAAGAATCTTTTTTAAAAGATAAGATGAACCATAGAGTCTCCTGACTAGGAACTCTGGTATAGTGTATTGCTAAACTATCTGTGTCGGGAGACACTTATTTTTCAAGTGTCGTTGCACTTAACACGTGAAACAACAGGTAGAACCAAACGTCAGATTTTTCATGTTTTTGTAATATGAGTAGAGAAGAAGTCAGAACAGCGATCGATGATCTTTTAAGTAATACGCCTGAACAAGGCTTACTTGAAGTGCTAGCATACCTTAAGTCTTTACAAGGAAAAGCTGAGCAGGATATAACAACAGCTAACAACCTCAGAACAATTCTTATGGAAGATTCTGACCTTCTTAAGCGTTTGGCTCAGTGATATCAGTTGAACAGGCACTTGAAATTTTGATTATTAACCGTCATCATAGGCTGTTAGAACTAATTTTCAAGGTGACAATAGCCACCTAACTACTCCATACCATCACCCATCAGCAGAGCTTTCATTTCAGGGTATGAACCTTTGTATTCCCAAAAAACCAGTCTACCGAAACCGTAAGAAGTAAGAATATATTTCTCACTGATAGACTGAATTCTATCCACTTGAAGTAGTTTTTTAATAGGCTTCTCTACCTCCACTTCCTCTATTATTTCCTTATTGTTTTCGTCAAACCCATGTAATATGATGTGGCTTTGAACCGTAATTTCTACAAACTTTGGAGTATTCATCGTCTTAGAATTTTGAGTGCCGCATCCGCTCATTAGAGTGAAACCAATAGCGAAAACAGAATATTTAAGAATGTTCTTCATCTTTTTTTCTGCAAAGGTCTAGGATGTATTTTGATAATAGAAATAGAATTTTTTACATTGACTGATAATAAATAAGTATCAAATGCAGATAAGGCATATTCAATACTTCCTAACCTTAGCCGAAGAGCTTCATTTTAGAAGAGCAGCAGAAAAACTCTTTATCGCCCAGCCAGCGTTGACACGTCAGATAAAAGATCTCGAAGAAGAGCTAGGAACAGTACTCTTTAGTCGAGATAAGCGCAAAGTATCACTTACAGAGTCGGGAAAGTTTCTACAAAAGGAAGGCTACCAATTGCTGCAAAAGGTGGAGTCTATCAAGTCTTCTATAGCTGAGATGGGAACAACTTTATCAGGTGTAGTCAATATAGGGTGTATCGGTTCTGCGATGGTTGATATAGTACCTAATTTAATCAGCGAGATTGAAGATCAATTTCCAAAAGTGAAAACAAATATCGTAGAGACCACTAGTCAAAACCTTCTTAACCAGTTACATGATGGACAAATAGATGTGATCATCGGAAGACCACATAAAGAAATGCCATTCATTAACTCAGAAACAATTTTCACCGACTCTACCGTATTAGTCAAGGCATCAAATAGTAAATGGGATATTAAAAAAGGAGCTAGTATTTCTGACTTGAACCATGTGCCATTCATTTTATATCCTCGGTCGGCTGGAACATATTTTCGAGATCAAATTATACAAGCGTGTAGTCATAGAGGCTTTTATCCGCAAATAAAGCATGAGAGTTTAAATGCATTTTCAATACTTAAGTTGGTAGAGAAAGACATAGGAATATCCATTCTGCCTAAAAGTATAGCACAAGGATACAAGTTGCTAGAAGTGGACTATTTAGAATTGGATGAGTTGGACATTTCATTAGACATGGTGGTGTCCTATCGTAGTGATATTGAAAATGAGTTACCAAAGACAATTGCTCAGATATTAAGTAAACAGGCTAAGGACTGAAAATCAAAAAACACAAATGAACCCAAACGACACAGGACTGAGATATGATAAGATAGCTTCATGGTGGGATGATCAACATCGCGAATCAAACTACGGAATGGAAGCATTCGAAAGAGCTTTAAAGTATTATGAAGGAATTAAAACGGCATTAGATGTAGGCTGCGGAGCAGGAGGGAGATTTATTAAAAGACTCGTTTCAAACGATATTCAAGTTCATGGAATAGATGTCTCCAAGAACATGATAGACTTAGCAAAATCCAATCACCCCATTCAGCAATTTGAAGTACAGGATATATCCATGTATACGATCAAAAGGAAGTATGATTTGGTATACGCATGGGATAGCATCTTTCATCTTCCCCTAGACCAGCATAGGTCAGTGATTAAGAAAATGTGCAACGCCCTACATCCAAGAGGAATAATTCTCTACACCTTCGGAAATGCAGAGGGAGAGCACACAGATCAATGGATGAATGACACCTTCTACTACAGTTCCATCGGTATCAATGAAAACCTAAAAGTGCTCCTAGAATGCAACATCAAAGTCCTACACCTAGAACTAGACCAATACCCCGAAAAACATGTAGTGGTAATAGGGCAGCGTGATTAATCGCAGGGAAAACTTTATTGGGACTTAATTTCCCAACCCTTAGATCGGGGAGCTTCAATTGAAAAATGAACCGTGCCGAATAGATTGGTAGAATAGGCTAGAAAATTTTTTAGCGACAGCATTTCCAGACTTCAAGCAGAGAAAAAAAATATTTTTTCGCCGCCGACGGGATCATTCCAAAAAAAATCTTTTTTGGAGCAAATCAGCTGGATAACTCCGCGAAAATTCTTTTTTGCTTCAAGTCAGCTGGATTATTCAAAATGAAAAATTTTCGAGCTTCTCGCCGACTGAATTATTGAAAATAAGATCTTTTTTGGAGTAAATCAGCTGGATAACTGCGCAAAAACTCTTTTTTGCTTCAAGTCAGTCGGATTACTCAATCAAGAAAATTTTCGAGCTTCTCGCCAACTGGATTATTGAAAAAAAGATTTTTTTTGGAATAATCCGGCTGAAGCTCTCTGCGAAAATTCTTTTTTGCTTCAATTCCATAGAATTACTCAATCCAAAAAATGTAGAAGCCCGCTGAGCTTGTCTGATAGATCAGGGACTCAAGAGCATGATACGATTTAACAGACCTTGTTAACTGTGTAAACAAACTGGCTTCATCAGGTCGTATGATCAACTAAACTGATCACTCAAGTCCCCTACAGCGTTTCGGAAGGCTATTATCATTCTGCTCCAGAGATATCAGAAGAAGAACGATAATAGTCAGAATTGATATTTTGGTTATTTACCAGTGAGCGTATACGTCAGATTCAACACGAATCTATTGTTGAAAATCATCTCTTCGTCTTGATAAGCCAGTCCAGTACAAAGCACTACTCCCAAGTTCATTCTTTGTACCTGTACATTTGGGAATAGACATAGTCCACCAGTATATATCCATGTTCCATCAGAGATGCCTGATTGCTCTGGGAAGGTGGTGACCTCACCAAACATACTTGTGTTGAGGTTGAAGTTTTTGCTTAGTTCGGTACGCTTGATCGTAGACCCAAAGAAAGTGTAGTAACCATAGTAGTTATCTTCCAAGATTACAGGAGCAAGTTCTATAAACAGAGATTTGTGGTACAGGCCGATTCCAGCAGATAGTCCTTCAGTATAGGAGGCATCATTCGTGTTGAAATTGTAATTCATGAATTGGGGAGCCCTGACTATGGCATACACACCAGTGTTTTGAGCATAAGACTTAGGTATGGCTGATAATAATAGTAGCGTAAATAATGCGCCAATAATTTTTCTCATATTATGATTGATTAAATGAGCGCGCAAGTTCTCAGGTTTCACATTGAAGAACTTTGAACTAGTTCAAGAAATGGTATGATATTCTTAGAAATTGAATTCAAAAAAGAAAAAATAAGCCTTGTGTAGAACCGATTTGATCGAAGTAGATCAACATAGCGATCTAGCCATGAAGAAACCAACGAAGCAATAGTCAATGATTTTGATAACTTCTTTAAAACTGTATTTGAGAGCTTTAGTCGAAGCCATATAAGGAATAAGAGTCGTCTAATAATAAGACCGTCATTTAACTTGCTCCAAGTTGAGTACAATGAAAACCAATAAAAATACTTTGGTATTAATAACTTATTAAAATCAACTTAAATTAAGGGTTTTAATCTGGGTTTATTGTTTTAAAAGTGTTTTTAGTGATTTTAATTTAGTTGTTAGTAAATGTGATAACAATTTAAAAGTTTAAATATTATTAAAAATAACAGCTATGAATACTATTGGAAGTCCTTCTGAAATAATTGATTTTAACAATTTGAAAGTCTATTGTTTTCATTACAAAGACTGTAAGAACCAAGAGCAAATGATTAATAAGTATAATGCTCAACTTGATTATTTAAAGCAAAATCCAAAAATGAAATATTTACTATTTGACTACACTGGTGCCTCTATAGGCACTACTTATATGTCAGTAGCCAAGTCAAACAGCGCGTTTTGGGATTCTAAAGAAGTGGCTTTACTAGGAGTAGAAGGCTTAAAAAAAATCCTTTTGAAAGGCTATAATGCTGTAGCTAGGATTAAGATTTTGTCTTTTGATAGCAAGGAAGAGGCTTTGGATTCATTAATACAGAGGTCAAATCAACTTATCTGAATTGCAAACTATTGAATAAGATTTCTTGAAGATTAAGTAAATACACTTTTGCCTCATTACTTCAGTAAAGGCAAAAGTGTACGAGGCTAGGTTATGTGTTTGATTTTAAGTATATCCATTGTTTTTTTAATCTGGGTTTTCTTTCCGCTTAATAGCATCTTTGACTCGGTTAATAATATGCCATATGATGAAGTCTTTTATTCGATTATGTTTTCTATTATCAGTGTTAGCATCATGCAAAAGCACTAACGTTCTTACCTCTCAGGGTACAAACGCTAAAGGAACGACTATTGAAACAGGAGTGGCTAGTTGGTATGGTCCAGGTTTTCATGGTAAGAAAACAGCCAACGGCGAAAAATTCAATACAAACGCATACACAGCCGCACATCGTACCTTGCCATTTGGAACTGAGCTACGGGTAGAGAACAAAAGAAATGGCAAATCAGTCGTAGTAAGGATCAATGACAGAGGGCCATATGCTAAAGATAGAATCATAGATTTGTCAAAAGCAGCAGCTTCCAAGTTGGATATGATTGAAAGAGGAACAGCCCCTGTTGAGCTGTTTTTGATCGGGAAGAATCAATCAGATTTAGAAGTAGAGGATTTAAAGAAACCCACTTACACTGTCCAAATAGCCTCATTTGGAGATAAAACCAACGCTTCAGCTAAAGCGAAACAGCATAAAGGCGCATGGGTGAAGCGATCAATTTCAAATAAAAAGACAGTTTATAGAGTTTATGTCGGAAAGTATTCGAATACCTCAGGTGCTGAACTCAAGAAGAAACAACTTAAGTCTAAAGGAGTCAGTGGTTTCGTGAAACAGGTCGAAAATTGAAGTTATTTTGCTAGTTTTATCAAATTATAAAGTAAATTATGTATCACGATAAATTTTTATTTTTAGTTATTTACTAAAGAGTAATCTTCACACCTCAAATTTATTTAATCGCAGGATAATGACTGATTTTGTTTATTCCCCTGAGTTTAAGTGAAATTACAAACATTCTTTCTTTTTGGGGACAGTAGAACTGCACCACTATAAATTAGACAATATGGAAACAAATGAAAATCTTACCGAACTACTCGAATATCAGGGTTTAAAGGTTCATTACCTTCACTACAATGACTGCAAGAGCCAAAAGCAAATGGTTGAAAAGTTTAAGGATCAAATTGATTACTTAAAAGAAAACCCAGAGATTAAACATTTAATTGTTGATTATAATGGAGCATCTATAGGTACAGAATACATGGCAGTAGCCAAATCTCACAGTGCGTTTTGGGATTCGAGAGAGCTAGTCATGATAGGAGTTGATGGATTGAAAAAGATCCTTTTGAAAGGTTATAATACTGTGGCTAGTAATAAAGTAATCGCTTTCGATACTAAAGAAGAGGCCTTGGAAGCCCTGTTACTAAGACCATAAATTCATAAAACCAACCTAGCCTCAACAAGTCTAACTTTCCTGTCTTAGAAACTTATTACTAACAACTCCTCTAGGCTCAAGTCGATACGCTTTTTTCCTTTTGCTAGATAAATAGCAGTAAAGTTATCCTTGCCATCCAAGTGTCGTTCAGTAAATGATTTGATAGAATCAGGGTTCGTAAAATACTTCACTGTAGACATCACACCAATGTCATGATTCGAAAAGAAGAGGAATTGCTCCGTTTGATTAGGGCCAGAAACTCTAGAAACGATTGTCAGATCGTTTTCCGTTCCTAGTCTAGGTATATTGATAGTGGTATCAGGGATATTTGGTAGCTCCTGTACAATGATCTTTTTATCAAGAATTTTAACATTAGTATTCCTTTCATTGAACAAGTAGACGAAGTCTGTTTGGTTGAAAGTTTTACCTACATAGATCACATTGCTTTTCTTGATATCATTGAATGACACCTTAGTAGCGTATTTGAGGTCAAATTCCCCCTCCAGTTCAGAAAAGAACTTGGTCAAGTCGTGCGTGGCATTCTCAGCCATACGAGTAGAATAGGAAAGATCCATCGGTCTGGTAATGTCTTTCAGTTCAGGTTTTCTTTCCAACAGTTCATAATAATCATCCAAACTATTGATACTAAAATCTCTCGTCCAGCCCGATTTACCAGAGATGGTTTTGCCACCAAACCCAAAAGCATCACCTATGTAAAGACTAGTGGTATGTTCATTGTCAAAGAAATCTTTCCAGATCTCAGGCTTAGACTTCGGTAAGTGAGAAACGATAAGAATAATCAAAAGAACGACAGCCAATAAATATGGAGCTACCTTACGATACTTTGGAATAGAAATAGGTGGCGCTGAAGTTCGTTTTTCGAATCGTACTCCATATTGACCTTTGTCGATGATCAGCTGCCAAGTATCGTGTTCACCTTCTTCATCATAATACTTCAAGAGTTTCTTTCGAAGGTTATAAACATTTACACGCACTTTAGGATTGGACTTACCAGAGTCCGGCTTAGTTCGGAAAAACTCTATGTCAATAATGCCCTCCTTCAGCTGCCTATCCTCAATGTTGGCTTGGATAAGGTATTGCAGTAGTGCAATACTCGTGGGAGCGTTTTTGAAAGTTTTACTTTCTGTAATTCGCTTCGATATATTCTCTTTCTCCTCAGTAGAGAGCATTTTTCCTATTCTTAGTCTAAGTCTTATTCTAGCGCTATAGCTATGATGTCACTACGATTTGAACGGTTATAGATACCGTTAACGCTGCGTTAAAGTTAATGATTTTGATGAGTTGTAGCTTTATTTGGTCAAGCGAGTTGGTCACCCTTGTAACCAGCGGTCAGAAGATATGAAATAAGATACAATTATGGATAATAGGACAATCCTTTATGCGGCAGCACTTGTGTTGCTGCATTGTTTAACAACAATCGCTCAGCCTCGTACTCAAATCAAATACCTGTCAGGCACTGATAAGGATAACTTAGTCGAGTGGGATTTCTTCTGTTCGGAAGGTCGTAAGAGTGGCGAATGGACAAAAATAGGTGTTCCATCCTGTTGGGAGCAAAAGGGCTTTGGAAACTATAACTACGGTTCGGACAAAGGAGAGCGTGCCAAGGAGTATGGCTTATATAAGTATGATTTTAATGTTCCCATAGACTGGAAGGGGCAAGATATCAAGATAGTTTTCGAAGGGGTAATGACTGATGCTGAAGTCAAGATCAACGGAAAGTCAGCAGGTCAGCTTCACCAAGGATCTTTCTACGAATTCAAATACACGATCACTAAGCTCTTGAAGTATGGAGCGACCAACACACTAGAGGTCAAAGTCAATAAAGTTTCAGCCAATGAATCCATTAACCATGCTGAACGAGTAGCAGACTTCTGGATTTTTGGAGGGATATACAGACCTGTTTACTTGACAGTAGCTCCCAAGGACAACATCGACAGATTTGCCATAGATGCTAGAGCTGATGGGGAAATCAAAGCAGACTTATTTTTAGATACTAAGAAAGCCAGCGATGTTCGACTAGCACTCTTAGACCTTGGAGGCAAAAAGCTTCAAGACTTACCTGTCAAGAACATCGAAGAGTTATCTGGAAAGTGGACAGTATCAGCTAACGCAAACAACATTAAAACTTGGAATCCTGAGTCTCCTAATCTTTACAAGCTTCAAATCACTTTATTAGATAAAACAGATAAGCCACTTCATCAAGTAGAGAATAGAATAGGGTTTAGAACGGTCGAAGTACTGGAAGGAGACGGTATCTATGTCAATGGTCAACGAATCAAGTTCAAAGGAGTAAATAGACATGCGTTTCACCCGTCTTCAGGTCGTACGACATCAAAGGCCATCAGTATAGAACATGTCGAACTGATGAAGGACATGAATATGAATGCCGTGAGAATGGCGCATTATCCACCAGATGTTCATTTTCTAGATGTATGTGACTCGATAGGGCTGTTCGTCATCGACGAACTCTGTACTTGGCACAACCCAATGATCGATACAGAAGTAGCACGTAAGTTGGTCAAAGAGACAGTAGTAAGAGATGTGAACCATCCGTCAATATTATTGTGGGCAAATGGAAACGAACAAGGTTGGAATCCAGAGGTAGATGAAGATTACACCAAGTGGGATATTCAAAAGCGTGAGGTAGTACATCCGTGGAGTATCTATAAAAAGACCAACACCATTCACTACAGCCACTACCATTCATTAGTGAATGATGCATATACTAAAGACAAGATTCTATTTCCGACAGAGTTTCTACACGGATTGTACGATGGCGGTCACGGAGCAGGATTGCAAGATTATTGGCAGCAAATGTGGAATTTGCCATTAAGCGCAGGAGGGTTTTTGTGGGATTTTGCAGATGAAGGAGTAGAGCGTACTGATAGAAACAATGAAATAGACTTGCAAGGAAATAAAGCAGCTGATGGAATAGTAGGACCTTATTTAGAGAAAGAGGCCAGTTACTTTTCCATCAAAGAAATTTGGTCCCCGATCTATATAGAAGATAGGTTCATTACAGATGACTTCAATGGGATTTTTAGAATTGAAAACCGCTACCATTTTACGAACCTTTCCAAGGTAAGAATGTCAGCTACGTGGTTGAAGTATGGTGGGCCAAAAGGAAAATCAAATACAACAATTATCTCTGAAAGTAATGTGAAACTACCGGCACTAGCGCCTGAGGAAAAGGGCAAATTCTCGGTAGATATGCCACAGAACTGGAAGAATGCAGATGCACTTCAATTGACGGCAGTTGATGAGAGAGGGATGGAAGTTTTTACTTGGTCATACCCTGTTTCCTCTCCTGCTAGAGTGAATGAATCTCAGGTTGATTATTCAGGAAATGGAGAAATAAATGCCGAAACGGGCGATAAGAAAATCAAAGTAGAAGCAGGTGATATGACCTACCTATTTTCAGAGACCAGTGGTCTGCTACTAGAGGCTAAGAAAGGTGGTAAAGTCATCCCACTGACCGAAGGCCCAATCATTCTCAATCAAAAGGATAAAATAAAAGACATCAGTCTGAATACTTCCAAAGATAAAGTAGAGCTGATAGTCATTTTTGAAGAAAAGAAATGGATGCCAGCATGGTCTACCATCAAGGAAAAAAGGTCGGACATCATTAAGTGGACGATTCATTCAAATGGATTGCTCGACTTAAGGGTAGAGTTCAAAGGTTTTAGAAACCTAAAAGGATTCAGAGGAATCACTTTCTCCTTCCCAGAAGAAGAAGTAGCAGGAATGGAATGGCTAGGAGATGGACCGTACAGAGTATGGAGAAACCGAACCAAAGGAACGAGGTTTCAAGTCTGGGAAAATGACTACAACAATACAGTCACAGGAGAGTCAGGGTTTGTTTATCCAGAGTTCAAAGGTTTCTTTTCCAGTCTTTATTGGTCTACCATTAGAGGTCGAAATGACAATGGATTTACAGTCTACTGTCGCACACCTCATACCTACTTGAGAATGTTGACTCCTCAAGAACCAAAAGAAAATAAGAAAGGGAAAACACACCCAGATTTTCCAGAAGGAGACATCTCTTTCGTCATGAACATTCCAGGTATCGGCACGAAGTTTCAGTTCCCCGAAAGCACTGGTCCTCATGGTCACAAAGAACATTACTTTGGAAACGATGATGAGCCTATAGTCTTGGATTTAACATTTGAATTCTAAGCGATAAGAATAAGTGTGATATGATATATAAGATTAAAAAATTGAATAGAGAGTTGATACTAATGGCTTGTATGCTGGTAGGAACTATCCTTACGGTCACAGGACAGAAGACTCAAATTCAATATCTCTCGGGTACGGACAAGGACAATACAGTAAGTTGGAATTTCTACTGTTCAGAGGGAATGAATAGCGGAAAATGGACAGAGATACAGGTGCCATCCTGTTGGGAGCAACAAGGCTTTGGTAACTATAACTATGGCCGTGATTACAAAGCGAAAAAGTCATATCACAAGGAGTATGGTTTGTACAAGCATACATTCAATGTTTCTGAAGACTGGAAGGGTAAAGTAATCAAAATCGTCTTCGAAGGAGTAATGACTGATTGTGAGGTCAAAATTAACGGTAAGCTTGCAGGGCCAATTCACCAAGGAGCTTTCTATGAATTTAAGCATGACATTACTAAGCTCTTAAAATATGGTCAAGACAATCTTTTAGAAGTCAAAGTCAATAAAGAATCAAGCAATGAATCTCTCAATTTTGCTGAGCGCAGAACTGATTTCTGGATTTTCGGAGGGATTTATCGCCCCGTCTACTTAGAAGTATTACCAGAGGATCATGTATCAAGATTTGCAGTAGATGCCCAAGCTTCTGGAGATATAAAGGCTGATGTTTTTGTATCATCTTCAAAAGCAACTTTTGTAAAGCTGACTCTTCAGGACCTGTATGGAAACAAGGTACAGGATTTGAAAGTCTCTTCATTGGATAAAACAAAAGAGAGACTATCAATAGAGTCAAAAGCTTCCAACATTAAAACTTGGAATGCTGAGCAACCGAATTTGTACCAACTTCAAATTGATCTATTAGACAAGAAAGGTAATTTGCTTCACTCAGTTTCAGACCGAATAGGATTCCGAACGGTAGAGATTAGAGAAAGTGACGGGATATACGTCAATGGAAATCAGATCAAGTTTAAAGGAGTCAATAGACATAGTTTTCACCCTTCCTCCGGTCGAACTACCTCAAAAGCGCTCAGTATCGAACATGCCTTGATGATCAAGGATATGAATATGAATGCCGTACGCATGTCACATTATCCACCAGACAAGCATTTTTTAGACGTTTGTGATTCCTTAGGACTATTTGTGATTGATGAATTATGTACATGGCATGTGCCATATCTAGACACAGACTTGGGTGAGAAATTAGTTGAAGAATTGATTGTTCGTGACGTGAATCATCCATCCATATTGATTTGGGCTAATGGGAACGAAACAGGTTGGAATCTAGAGATGGATGATGATTACGACAAGTGGGATATTCAGCACCGAGAAGTGATTCATCCATGGAATGTATTTCGAAAGATTGACAACATGCATTATCCCGACTATTATAAATTCTCATTTGACTCACCAAATAGGGATAAAATCTATTTCCCTACTGAGTTCTTACATGGTTTGTACGACGGAGGACACGGTTCAGGGTTAGATGATTATTGGAAGCAGATGTGGAATACGTCTTTAGCAGCAGGAGGTTTTTTGTGGGATTTTGCTGATGAAGGTATAGAGCGAAGAGATAAAAACAATTTCGTTGATACAGACGGTAATCATGGCGCGGACGGAATCGTAGGGCCATACGGAGAGAAAGAAGCCAGTTATTTCACGATCAAGGAAGTCTGGTCACCTATATATGTAGCTGATAGATACATTAGAGATGATTTTACAGGGATATTCAAGGTTGAGAATAGATATCACTTTACCAATCTGAATGAATGCACCATGACTGCTAAATGGGTGAAATTCAATAGTCCGAAGGGTAGAGCAGATTATAGTGTGTTGAGTCAATCTGAGGTAGAGCTACCAGCTTTAGAACCCATGACAAAAGGAACATTTAGGGTAGAATTAGCGAAAGAATGGAAAGAAGCTGATGCACTATACCTGACAGCAACCGACCCACATGGCATGGAGGTTTATACTTGGACATATCCAGTTAAAACGGCTACAAAGATCAATGCCGAACTAGTCACTTTTCCAAAAGAAGGAAGTGTGAAAGTGGAGAAAGAAGGAGGTATTATTAGCGTCAAATCAGGAGTGAATGAATTTAAGTTTTCGGCAGAGACAGGTATCTTAAAAGAAGTTAAGAAATCTGGAGAATTGATTCCTATAACTAAAGGGCCAATTATGCTGGGAAGTAAGTCTAAGCTAGAAAGTGTAGAAATAAAGACCTTTAAAAACAAAGTTGAAATTATCGCTTTGAATCAAGCTAAGCCCAAATATTGGGATTGGAAAGAGAATAAAGAGACGACACGAGATTTCTTTAAGTGGACGATTTACTCGAATGGTTTACTAAGCCTAAAAGCGGAGATAAGAAATAAGAAAATAGTAGATGAATATTTCGGTATCACATTCAATTTCCCGGAAGAAGAAGTAGCCGGAATGAAATGGCTTGGTGATGGTCCGTATCGAGTATGGGCCAATAGAATGAAAGGTACACAGTTTAGTGTTTGGGAGAATGACTACAACAATACCTTAACTGGAATTCCTGATTTTGTATATCCAGAGTTCAAAGGGTTCTATTCTAATTTGAATTGGGTAACCGTCAAAGGCAAAAATCAAAATGGGTTCACGGTGTATTGTCATTCAGATTTGACTTTTCTAAGAATGCTAACACCAGAGCAGCCTGAAGATCCTGGTAAAGGAGCAGCAGTTAAAGATTGGCCAAAAGGCGATATTTCCTTTGTGAAAAACATCCCCGGAATGGGAACCAAGTTCATGCCATCATCATCATCTGGTCCACAAGGCAGTGCTAAAAAATACTTTGGGAATGTAGATGAACCAATTGTAATCGACTTGACTTTTGAGTTTTAATAATGAAGTAAGAAGACCTGAACATACTCTATATTGGACTGATAAAAAAAATAGATAAGATGATAAGAATTATAAACACAATAATCCTCAGTACACTTACTGTGTGCAGTGTCTTCGCTACTGACTATCACGTAGATCAGCGTAATACTAAAAGAGGAGACGGTTCAGAGAAGAACCCTTTTCAGACAATAGCACAAGCTAGTCAGATAATGAAGGCTGGAGATATTTGCTACATCCATGCTGGAACTTATAGAGAGATAATTAATCCGAAGGTATCAGGAACAATTTCTAAACCGATCACTTTCACTCGATACAAAAAAGATAAGGTTATTGTCTCAGCTACCGAACCCGTATCAGGATGGCAGCAGTATAGTGGCAAAATCTACCAAGTGAAAGGAATACAAATGTTGCTCGGAGACGCCAATAATGTTTACCTAGGTACAGATAAGATGCAGATTGCTCGTTGGCCGAATGACACAGATAATAATGAGTATTCACTGGATGCGAAGTATATAGATATTACGAAAGGAACGTGGTCTTTGTCATTTGTTAGTAATAATGAAATTCCTAAAATTGACTGGACTGGAGGAACTATACATTATCTAGGATCACATAGTGGTTGTGCATGGGAGCGAACTATTACAGGCTTCGACAAGGATTTAGGCAGAGTACATTTTGAGGAGCTACCTAAGAAATGGCCATTTCATCCTACCCACAGCCCACAAAGAAAAGAGAACGATCATCGAGGAATTTTCTACCTGATGAATAAGCTAGAGGCGCTTGATGCCCCACGTGAATGGTATTATGATCCACTGGCACAAACACTCTACTTTTATGCGCCAAATGGCAAATCTCCAAAAGAACAGGCTGTAGAAATTTCTGCTAGAAAGTATACGGCGGACATCAAAAAAAGCAATATAAAACTAGATGGGCTCAACTTTTTTGGAGGAATGGTATCGATCAGCGGCGACAACAATCAAGTCATCAACTGTATGGTCAAGCATGGAGCGGAAAGATTAGTAACTAATCTGAAAGGTGCAGCTGTCAGTGATGCGGCTATTCAAATTAAAAAAGGAGATGGTAATGTCGTTGAGAAATGTGTCTTAGAAAATGGAACAGTAAACGGTATATTAATCACTAGAGCATCGACCAACTCTCGCATAGAAAATAACATTGTCCAGCATTTTAATACCATAGGAATTCATGCATGCCTACTTAGTAGCGCTGGAGAAGGAGATAAGATTCTTAGAAACTCTTTTTATGGATCAGCCAGAGATGGAGTAAAAGTATCAGGAAAAAACAGTGAATTTGGATACAACCATGTTCAAAAAGCATTGATCTCAGGTGCCGATGGAGGTTTGTTTTATGTGACTGGAAGAAGTATTCCAATGAATATTGAATTGCATCATAATTGGTTTCATGATGCCTATGCAGATACACACGCAGGTAAAAAAGCTGTAGGTATCTATCTAGATAATAACTCCGCTGGCTACATAGTCCATCACAATGTGGTCTGGGATGTAGAGTGGGGAGGTCTTCACTTCAACTGGAATGCACTCAAAAATGAGATTTACAATAATACATTTTGGAATGTAGGACCACCAGACCAATCGATGATCGATTGTTGGGTACCTGAAAGAAATGGGGTAAGAACAAATGTTAGAGATAACACACTTTACAATAACATCAGTGATGTTCGTCCTTGGTGGCACTCTGGTTCTGGGAAGTTTATCGTCGATGAAAAGGAATACATGGGTGATGAAGCAGACAACACCTTTGATTACAATGAACAGTTCAAAGAAGTGCCATTTGAGACTAGCAAAAGCAATCTCTTCATGCCACAAAAGAACTCACCTCTGATTGACAAGGGGCGAAAAATCAAAAAGATAACCAAAGGATACAAGGGAGAAGCGCCAGATCTAGGAGCCTATGAATTTGGAGGCGAATACTGGGTGCCAGGAGTAGACTGGACTCCAAAAGGATTTGCTTGGGAAGCAAGTTCAGATTATTTGAATCTGGGAGATATTAAATGACATCAATAGAAACCCAGCTTAGAAACAGTTTTACGGCAAAAGATCAAAATGAAAGACAATAAAATGAGACAGATACTTTACCTATTTGCGGCATTGTGGCTATTAGCTTCATGTGAGCAATCAAAGACTCAGACCGAAACCGTTTCGGAGGAATTTCCATTTTTCATTCCCGCGGAGAAGCCTGATAGACCACTTAGTGCTGCGGTAGCAAGAAACTACGATAACTACGAAGCAATTCGTCCTGAGCAGACTGAGCTCTATACACAGTTTAAGTATACTAAGCTTAAAGGGTTTGACTATAATGGTGGAGACGGCACTGTGACAAGAAGAGATCCATCTAAAGTAATCTTTGAAAACGGTAAATATTACGTGTGGTATACAGGACGCAAGACACCTGTAAAGTCTGTAGGAATGAAAAATGCCAAATTAGCTAATGACACTATTCCTTCTTCAGATTGGGATTTGTCAGACATCTGGTATGCAACTTCTGAAGATGGTTTTACCTGGGAAGAACAAGGAATAGCAGTTCATAGACCAGAGAAACCAACACCAGGATGGAGATCAGTGACTACAACAGATATTTTGAAATTTAAAGGTAAGTACTATCTATACTTTCAGGCATTTATGGAAGCAAGCGGTCTAAGAGGAGACTTCTGTCCAGTATCTGTAGCTTGGGCAGACTCACCAGATGGTCCTTGGCATCATACGGGCAAAATTGTTATCCCAAATGGCCCTGAAGGATCTTGGGATCAATATTCTATCCATGATCCGTATCCATTGGTTCATGATGGTAAAGTCTACATCTATTACAAAGGAGACTTTGACAAAAGACCTGAATTAAGACCTTCAAAAATCAGAATGCAAGGTTTGGCTATAGCTGAAGATCCATTAGGGCCATTTGTGAAACATCCTTTAAACCCGGTGATCAATTCAGGGCACGAAACCACTTTATTCCCATTCAAAGAAGGAGTAGCAGCGATAGTACAGCGAGATGGTCAAGAGCACAATACTATACAGTATGCTAAGGACTGGGTGAACTTTGAGATAGCTTCAATCACAGAATTGCTACCCATAGCAGCTGGACCATTTGTACCTGATGCTTTTACAGATACTAAGGATGGTAGAGGTATTACATGGGGTATTTCGCATATCATCAATGCCGGAGGCGACTGGAGTAAAAACCATACGATTTTGCTACGATTTGATTGTGATTTGAGCCAAGATGTAGACGATCAAGGAATGAAAGATCATCATATGTACTATAGTCCGGAGTTTCACTATACCCATAGACTGAGTGGTAAGCAGAAGCAAAGAATTGCTGAAGAAACTAAGAAACTAAAGGAGCAAACAGCTAAATGAAGCTCCCCGACCCAAGGGTACGGGGTATCTTTTGGATTTTATTTCTACTCGACCCAAGGGTCGGGGAATTAAACCCAAAGGGCTATCGCCCTGCGATTAAAAAGTAATAATTCAAGTGAGAAAGAATCTTATCAATGCCATCTGGCTGATTACTGCCACAGTGATGTTAGTGGCATCTATCAATTTTACATGCAATGCTCAAGTAGCTGAAATTAGCGTTTACTTGGATACCAAACATGTAGTAGGTGGTATTGATGAGTTCGACCGTGAAAAGTATATTACTATACACGCCAGTCTTCCTAATGATTGGAGTGGAGATCATGCCATAGACGATATTCGTAATGATTTTTTGAATGGCTACGATGTTTACTTTGGACGCGAAACTGGCGGGCTCAAAGGAGCTCTCAATAGAGTGAAAGAAGATCCAAAACGCACAGGGTTTGCAGATATCTCCCATATCCAGCAAATGGGTCTTCAATCCAGAAGGAACTATAGTAAAAATAAAAGTCTGCACCAGTACGAAAATCGACTCAATAACATGGTAATCGGCGCGCAGTTTCATCCATTTTGGGTCGATGGAACTAAGACCAGACAAGGATGGTCATTGTCACAGAAAGACACAAAAAAGCAACCTCTGGGAACTGCAACAGGTGAGTTCATGGCTCACTATATCAAAGAATTTTTTGGAGGAGAAGGTCATCCTCGACCTAAGTATATCGAGGTAATCAACGAGCCCATGTGGGATATTTTACCTAGAAAAGAAAGAGGTATTGCTGAAAAAGAGATTCCAGCCGTTCAGAAGATGGCCAAGTTTCACACTACTGTAGCTCGTGAAATAAAAAAAATAAATCCAGATGTAATGGTAGGTGGCTATACCTGCGCATTTCCTGATTTTGAGTTTTATGATTTCAAGAGATGGGAGTATAGATGGAAACAATTCATAGACCTTACAGAAGATGATATGGATTTCTGGTCATTTCATATATATGATCAGCCATGCAAACCGAAGTATAATAAAGGTAAAATCAGCTATATCAAAAGATATCGAAAGGGAAGTAATGTGGAAGCTACACTAGATATGCTTGAGCAGTATAGCATGATTAAGTTAGGTAAGATTACTCCTATGCTGGTTACAGAATATTCTACACAAGCACACAGATACAAGGAACTAGCTTGGACTCCTTGGAGAGACTATCTCTATGTGAAAAGTGCGAATTCTTTGATGATGACTTTTATGGATCATCCACAGTCTATTGCTGCTGCGATTCCATTCATTATGTTGAAATGTGAATGGGGAAGAAATAAAGAAGGTTACCCATATCGTAGTCGTTTATTTAGACAAGAGTTTGAGTTAGAAGGAGAGACTGGTGACCAATGGGTGTACAGTGATATGGTTAAGTTTTACCAACTGTGGTCGGATGTAAAAGGAAAACGGGTACAGATTAAAACTGACAATCAAGACATTCAGGTGGACTGTTATATAGATGGGAAGAAGGCTTATGTTATTCTGAATAATCTAAAAGAAGTACAAGTCCCTGTAAAGCTCAACCTCTTTGGACAAGGTCAAAATGAGCTAATAGCTATCAAAACGAAACACTATTATTCCCCTTTTAAGCCCGTTGAGACAGAAAGGGAAGGAATAATAGAACAGAAGACCTTTAAATCAGCAAAGGAGTTTGTAAATCTAGAACCTGAGGGAACTATGATTTTAGAATACAATTTTAGCGAGCCTGTCTTAATCAAAGAAACCTCTGAAGAAACCAAATACTACGCGACAGATTACTATAAGCCCATTGAGGCAGGTCAGAGGGTAAGTTTTACGATCAAAGACGTTAACAAAGTGAAATATGGATTTGCGACTCTTAGAATAGGAGTAGGGCGCGATCATGGTTATTCTCTCAATCCTATCATCACTATCAACGGAACCAAAGTTAAGGTGCCTGAGAAAGCTTATTCAGGATATGATCAGGCTCCTAGAGATCGGTTTTATGGAGTATTAGAAATTCCTGTAGCCTATCAGTTATTGAAAGAAAACAATCAAATAGAGATCTCATTTCCAGATACAGGTGGACATGTAGCAAGTGTCACAATGAGAGTCTTCAACGATAGCAAAGATCTATCAAAAGAAAATTAGTAGATAAAAAGACTGAATATGAACTTAATGAAAATAAACAAACTATTATTCTTTGGGCTATTTGCGCTGCTAATCGCTGCCTGTAGTTCAAAAAATCAGGAACCAACTCAGGCTTCCTCAGAGATAACAAAATACGAACCCAATTGGGAGTCAATTAACAGACACAAGGCTGCTCCTGAGTGGCTCGCTGATGCCAAATTAGGAATGTACTTTCATTGGGGCCCATATAGCGTGCCAGCCTTCGGTAGTGCATGGTATCCACACAATATGTATAAGGATAAGAATAGAGTTCGAAGATATCATGAAGAGAACTACGGCAGTATCTATGAGTTTGGTTACGAAGACTTTATTCCGATGTTCAAAGCTGAGAAGTTTGATCCAGAAGACTGGGCTAAATTATTCAAAGCTACCGGTGCGAAATTTGCCGGGCCAGTAGCCCAGCATCATGATGGATTTGCGATGTGGGACAGTGAGGTCAATCCGTGGAATGCAGCTGATATGGGACCTGAAAGGGATATTTTGGGAGAAATATTTAAAGCTCTTCGCAAAGAGGGTTTAAAGACCATTGCAACGTTCCATCATGCCAGAAATGGTCAAAGAAATGCAAAAGACACGGCTGAATGGAAGAAAGCATATGACAGTCACTACGTCTATCACCCAGATTTACCTACTTCGACTACTGATCCTAAACTGAGAATGCTATTTGGTAATTTCGAGACGATAGAGGAGTTTAATCAGTATTGGTTAGATCAAGTAGTAGAAGTTATTGACAAGTATAGCCCAGATATCTTGTGGTACGATTCATGGCTCAACCTTATCCCAGAGGAAAAGAGAATGGAAATGATGGCTTATCATTTTAATAATGGATTGAAACAAGGAAAAGAAGTAGCGACAGCACATAAGCAAGAAGATTTACCTCTTGAATCCAGTGTTTTGGATTTCGAACAAGGTGGTCGTGGAGATGTGCACCCTTTACCGTGGATGACGGATATTACATTAGGGAAGAGACGGTGGATGTACGTAGAAGGACACCCTTATAAAACTGCCGACTTAGTAGTAAGAAATATGATTGATGTATGGAGTAAAAATGGAATTGTTTTACTCAATGTATCGCCAAGAGCCGATGGAGTTATTAATCAAGAGCAAAGAGATGTATTGAAACAAATAGGAGACTGGATGGACGTACACGGAGAGGCAATTTATGGAACACGTCCACATGTGTTGTTCGGATATGGTCCATCTAGAGGAGGTGATGGTCATAATGGAGCTTTCTCATCCACGGTAAACTATGGTGTAAAGGATGTAAGGTTTACAATTGCTAAAGACAAATCAGCGATGTACACTTTTCTATTAGGAGTACCAGAGGCAGGTGAAAAAGTATCATTCAGATCAATTGGAGGGTATCATAGAAATATTCCTCCAGGGAAAATCAAAGATGTTAAGCTATTGGGATCTGATGTAGACGTAGAATGGAGTCTAACCTCTGGAGATTTTTTTATTACCATGCCAGATGTAGAATACAATCCTATTGCGACTGTATTTAAACTGGATTTAGAAAAATAACACTTAATTAAGCAGTCTGTAATTACAAACTATGAATCAAGAGAACGATGTTTGTCACGCAATCCAATCTTTCCAATTCAAAGAACAAAAACGTGTGACTTTTAACCTCTTCTCAAATATTGCCTTGTAGTAGACAAGGCTATAAACTTATTAAAATTGCTATGAAACCATTTATTCACGACGATTTTTTATTGTCAACAGATACTGCAAAAAAGCTTTATCATGAGTACGCAGCTAATCAACCAATCCTCGATTACCATTGTCATATTTCTCCTCAAGAAATAGCCGAAAATAAGCAATTCAGAAACTTGACAGAGTTATGGTTAGCTGGGGATCACTATAAGTGGAGAGCTATGAGGACTAATGGTATTTCTGAAGATGCCATTACTGGAGACCTTAGCGATTGGGATAAGTTTTACAACTGGGCCATCACAGTACCATATACCTTGAGGAATCCACTTTACCACTGGACACATATTGAATTGAAAAGAGTATTTGGGATCGATAAGTTGTTGAATAAAGATACAGCTAAGGAGATTTGGGATACCTGCAATGAGATCCTTCAAAGACCGGATTTTACCTGTCAAGGATTGATTAGAAAGGCAAATGTTCAACTTATTTGTACGACTGATGATCCGATAGATTCACTAGAATACCATCAGCAGATTAAAGATTCAGGTTTTGAAGTATTGGTACTGCCAGCATGGAGAGCGGATAAAGTTCTAGCAATAGAAAATTTAGGGCCTTTCAACGAGTACCTAGATAAGCTTGCTGAAGTAGCGAGTGTAGGTATTTCATCCTATGAAAGTATGATGCAAGCCTTGCAAAATCGTCATGACTTCTTTGCAGAGATGGGATGTAAATTATCGGATCATGGATTAGATAAGTTTTTTAGTCAAAAATATACTGCTGAAGAAGTAGATGTAATCTTTGAAAAGGCAAGAAATGGACAACCTATTTCTAAGGAAGAAGCGGATAAGTATAAGTCATCAGTCCTTTACGACTTAGCAGTAATGGATTACTCAAAAGGGTGGACACAACAGTTTCATGTAGGAGCTATCAGAAACAACAATTCATTTATGGAGGAACAAATAGGTCCTGATACTGGATACGACTCTATAGGTGATGAATTAGTGGCTCAGGACATGTCAAACTTTCTAAATGGTCTACAAAGTGAGGATAAGCTTTGTAAAACCATTTTATATAACCTGAATCCAGCTCATAATGAGGTCTACGCTACTATGATTGGAAACTTCCAAGATGGCAAGACTCCAGGTAAAATCCAATGGGGATCTGGCTGGTGGTTTTTAGATCAAAAGGATGGAATGGAAAAGCAGATGAATGCATTATCCAACTTAGGTTTGTTAAGTCGATTTGTAGGCATGCTGACAGATTCCAGAAGCTTTTTAAGTTACAGTCGCCACGAATATTTTCGTCGTGTTCTTTGTAATCTACTAGGCAATGATGTCGAGAATGGTCTAGTTCCGAATGATGAAAAACTTCTAGGAGAAATGATAGAAAATATCTGTTATTACAATGCCAAAGAGTATTTTGGATTCTTTGATTAAATAATGCATTGATCATTAAAATGTTTTTCAGATTCAAAAAACAACTCTTTTAATAAGTTAAAAAAGGGGGGATAATACTAAAGCTGCAGGGTTCTACTTCGCAGCTTTCTTTTTATTTTTATATTGATGTTCAGATAATTTTATAAGAGCAGCAACTTAGAAAATGTGCATGATGATGATGAATAGAAGAAAAATTATTCCTTATTCAAGGGTAGCCTTATACAGTTTTTTATTGATGTTTAGTATCGGGTTTGAGCAGGTGGCTTTAGCTCAGGAAGATCCAAAAGAGGTAGAAATGATTAAGGCTGATGTAGCCAAAAGAATTCCGAGTTTTGAACTGAAAAAAATAAATTACAGACCTTGGGATTTTTATTGGGCTATGGGAGTAGGAGAGATGATCCCTGGCCTAAGAACAAGAATGAGAGTAGACTATGATTCTAACGGTCAATGGGTAGAGTCTAGGCAAAGTATTCCTCGATCAGCTAAAAATGCCAATGATCTAATCGGTGATATGGTAGGAGAAGAAATGAGAGAGAGTTTTAGAGGAGCAGATTATATTCAGAGTTATCATTCTGATCCTTACTATTTAGTTTCCATGAAGTCAGGAGAGGTTTATTGTCTGAATAAAAAGTTTAAGAGAATGAAATCAGGTCCTATGCATATCAAAGGTATTTTGACTAAGTCTGTGAAAAAGGATATTGTATCAAGATTGGAAAATGTGTACATCCTAGAAGGAAAAAAAGCAGATGAGCCTAACTGTTATCAGTATCAGGTGGTGTTCAAAACTGATATTGTAGATTATCAAAAAGGTAAGATAGTATATACTGAAGATGGAGAATGGTACTATACCCGCTACTATATGAATAACTATGATTTCCTTCCATTAAACCTAATGATGTATGTAGCTGATAGAGGAGGATTGAAAAATTTTGGTAGGTTGAATTATGACAAGAGCAAAGAAGGAGAGTATTTTTCTATTGAATTCAAAGATGGAAATGTCATTAAGATGAACTCTGACTTCGAAGAAATAAAGTGATACTTAAGTTTAGTAAAAGATGCTATCTCATTAAGTTGTTTGAGACAGCACCTTTTGTTTTTAACTTTTGAGAACCTATTGTTTTATTACTTTTCTAATAATCTGACCTTGTTTATAGTTCACTTCTAAGAAGTAAACTCCAGCTACTAACTTAGAAGTATTTATTCCTAGATTTTCAGAAGAGTCAACACTTTTACTTAAAACGGTGTTTCCATTTACATTTTTGAGTTTCACTTCTACAGTACCTTCAATTAAGTTATTGGGGTCAATCGAAACCTGAAGAAATTGATCAAAAGGGTTAGGGTAAACGATGCTCTCAGTTTCAATAATAGTTCCTTCCTCTAATTCTTCAGTAATGTCTCTGCTATTAGAAGCGAAAGTAGTGCTGGTGATGTTAGCTCCAGCGTTGAATACTCTCTCTCGTTGCCAGTTGGCCTTACCTTCCCATGCACCAATAGCAGGAGTAGTTTCAGTAGTAATTCCTGAAATTACAATACCGTCATTGTTATAGGCTGAGTTAGACTTAAGTCTATAATTACCATTGTTTGCATTTACGAAATGATCCGATGCATTTATAACTGTTCTATTTCGAGCACCACTGATGGTATAATTCAGAGGAGACTTCGCAACTTCCAAAGTGAAGTTGTAAAAGCTTGATTCAGTCACACTATTTGCCCCTGCACTTACACTATTGGATCCACCTTCCATTAGTATGTTATTTTTAACGTTGCAATTGTTAACGTCAGCCGGGGTATTGCTATGATGCCAAAAGGTCATGAAGTAATCATAGTTCCAACAAGTGTTATTATAGTAATCCATTTTCCGAGTTAGGTTTCTGTTTCTCGGTCCTAGATACATGACATCTCCTTTACTCTGCGTTTCCTGAGGTTGCCCATTCGATTTCAACCTTTTACTTACATAGCTGTCTCCTTTGATATCATAAATTAGATTGTGATGTACGGTGTAATTGTCCACATCCTCTAGATACAAAGCGACTACTTTTTGTCTGTTGTATTTTGGGTCTGTATCATAAGCAGGAATCCCACTAATGCTATGAATCTTATTCCAGGCGATAAGGGTGCCATTCATGTTGAGTTGAGCAGATTTCCCAGTACTAGTGAACATAATAGAACCAGCATCTTCTCCCATACTCATAGCATGGTGAAATTCATTATCTGTGATCTTGGTGTATACCGATTCGGTAGTACGAATATGGAACCTTGAAGCCTTACCAAATGTGTTGTTGGTCACTTGGGTATTATTCCCATTATTTTCAAGAGAAATGGTGAATTGTCCCATCCATCCTATGTCCTCCAGTATACAGTTGTTGATTTTCGTGTTGTCAGACCCTTTAAGGATGATTATTCCGCTACCCCAAGTATGACCTATGTAACAGCTTTCAAATTTAGAATTGTCAGCGTTATCCAGAACAATACCTTGTCTGAATACACCATATTGCCTTCTGTAATGAAAAGGAGTCATGTATGTGAAAGTACATCGGGTAAATGATGTGTTGCTAGAGTTTTTTAATTCTACTTCCCCAGCCTTGATATCAATATCCTCAATGGAGACATTATTAGCTCTTACTTTTAAAGCATATTTTCTCTGTCTTACTTCAACGCCTTTACCAGACATCGAGCCGCCAATAGGTTTGTAATAAAGTGTGTTTGCAGTTTTCTTGTAGAACCATTCACCATTGTAGTCAAGCACAGAAAGATCCATGATATAGCCAAATCCTTCAGGAGCCGAATAAGCCGCTGCTTCAGCCCAGTTGTTTCCTTGAGTATTGAAAGCTTTGAAGGTTACTAGTCGATTCCCTGCTCTTTTTATATTTCCGCCATCTTGAGAATATGAAAAAATATTATTTCGAAGCTTTCCGATAAACCCTCTTAAAATGGCTTCATTCGAAAACGTTACATTGGGTAATTTTGGAGTGCCATTGTGCCAAGAGAAAGTGACTTTTCCAGTTTGATTAGCACCAGAAGGTTTACTGGCATTTAGTAAAACAGCAAACCCACTTTTCTGATCGAGTGGATTCATCATTTCTCTATTCGCGCCAGACATATAGTTTTTCACTGGAGCGGTATTATTCGGAAACCTAGCAATTTGCTGATGTTGACCATTAACGAATAATTGAGTGAAGTCAGTCTCTACATTATTCTTGTTCAAGGTCATTTTAAAAACGCCTGGTCTACTATTATCAGCTTGCCAACTTGCGCTACCATACCAATTAGCACCTGAGATTGATACTATATCATTTCCTCTTGGTCTGATAGTTACATTGTTTACATTGACAGTCACAGTCTCTCTATATACTCCTTCATGCACAAGGATTACATCTCCTGATGTTACTAGTCCGTTATTAAATAAGTAACTAATGGTTTTGTACGGTTTGGAACTTGAACCTCTTCCTGAGAGCGCATTAGTTCCTGATTTTGCTACGTGGACAGTTGCCGCGTAGGTAGTTAAGGTAAAGGATAAGAAAAGTGCATACAATACACTTCCTCGCCCTAATAACTGGGTAAAGTTTTTCATAGTCTTAATCATAATTTGTAGGTAAACACCGTAATTTATTGTGGTATAGTGGTTTAGGTAGGGGTGGGAAAGAATGAAAATAGAGACGTTAAGTTATTACTCAGTAAATGTTAAAACCTGCCGTATGGCAGTTTTTGATAATATTAACTTAACACATTAGCGTTTATAAACTTTACTGCATTAACTGAAAAAGTGTGATTCAGGGTTTTTTAGCGGTGTTTTGTTAAATTTTCTTTTAATAGAAGAGGAGATTTTGCCTTATCATAACTTGAGTTAAGAACGTTTCCGTTTTTGTCTATTAAGTACCTAGTTCGTGACCCTAGAAAAATTGAATATCCGAGTTACCCTATTTCATTCAAGCCTTGTGAGTAGAAAATGTCCCCCTTTACAGGCTATGCAATTATTCCAAGTCTATTTCAGAGAAGTTTGGTCTAACATATTGTCAGATATAGAGTCTCCAAATTCCCGTTGTCTTAAAAGTCGATTTTCCATAGACCTTTTCTTTTGGAAACCTTAGGAGAACTCCATACCTGTCTATTGTATATGATGTGTCTTAAAATGATTAAGGTAATTAGAGGTTCACAATCAGATGATTTTAGTGGTTGAAGAATATGTTCTAAAATCAATTATGATTCTCAGTCATACAAGTTATAGAGGATTGTATTCAAAAAGACAGCTTAAAAACAACGGCTTTACCCCCCATGTTGGAGTACGCATTTAAGAATTATTGATGTTTATAAGCAAATTATGATTTCACCCGTAACTTTTTTTGCTTGAGGGGATTTGGGTAGGTATTTCTAAAGAAATGGTGGGTATTTATAAATCATTCTGTTTTTGCCAACCTTATTCTTATTTCTAACAACGGCAATTGCCTACTGGTATCATTAGATTGATTGTACAACTGATTTTTAACTAAACACATTTTCAAATGAGAACTAAACGTTTACTCATTGTGGCTCTGATGTGTCTATCTATTGTGCAGAATAGCTGGGCAGGAGGGCCAAACTACTATCAAGGCAAAGGAAGAGTAGCCTTAAGTTCGGATGGCAATAAGCATGATAATGACGACATGCTAGCGACCATGATGACACTGATGATCCTCGCTAAAGGAGGGTTGCATGAACAGACGGTGTTGTATACCTATGCAGACCATGTCTGGGGCAGTGAGAGCAATGATCTTGCAAGAATGAAAGCCAGTATTGAAGGTTCTGATGATTATTGGAATTTTTGGAATACCAAATTCATGGCAGCAGTAGAAGATCCTGACGCAGCGTATGATGCTTTCAAAGATGAGATAGTTAAGTCCACTTCTGATGACCCATTGTTTATTGTGGCAGCAGGACCTATGCAAGTTGTAGGGGAAGGACTTAATAGAGCTAATGCAGAACTGGGTAGCTCACTTAACCATGTAACCGTCATTTCACATTCGACTTGGAACGAAAGACACTCAGACAGTCCCGCCAATGGTGAAAATCACAGTGGCTGGACATGGGCTGAAATGAAAAACTCTTTTGGGTCTAAGGTCAACTTTGTAGAGATCGATGATCAAAATGGTGCTGAACCAAATCCGTATGGAGACGAAAATGACTTCAGCGCATCCTGGAATAAATGGACTTGGATGAGTACACATCCTGATCCTTCAGTCAATTGGGTATATACTAGAGGTAAGTCAATTTTAGGAAGAGGAGACTACTCTGACGCAGGAATGCTCTATTATTTGATTCATAATGATGAGTATGGTAACTATAACACACTGAGAGACTGGATAGGTAATGAATTCATACCCGTAGGTACAGATGATCCCGGAGCAGTCAGTGGAGTAGTCATCAACCCAAGTTATCATCTAATAGCTGATATAGGTGGAACGGTTCAATTAAATGCAGTAGTCAGTCCAGCGACTGCCACTGATAAATCTGTAGTATGGACCACCAGTAATAGTGCTGTAGCTACAGTCAGTACCTCTGGATTAGTAACTGGCGTTAAAGCAGGAACGGTTACAATAACAGCCAAGACGAATGATAGAGGCTATACCGCCAAAGCGACCATTGATGTAGGTACTGTGGACGGCAGTAGTTATTGTGTAGGAGATGATTTTATCAGCTTCGAAGCAGAAGCAACCAATTCTGACCTTGGTAAATGGGTAATTCGTCAGCCTAGTCATCCTCAATACATTGAAGGGACTTCAGGAGTATTACCATTGAATAACGCTTACCTAGAGTATACAGGAGGAACAGAAAATGGCAACACTTCAGGACAGGATATTCTGATTTACAAATTCACACCTAAGACATCAGGCAATTATAGATTGACAGGTAGAATGGCTCAAAACTTACAAGGAGCAGTTTGGGATAAGTGTAATGATATATATGTGAAAATGGCGGGTGATTTCACCTCTGGGAATAACGCCTCATTGAGTATTTTGACGAGCTGGTCTAAGCTCTATGGTAGGGGCCATGATGGAGGAAATCCACTGAAAGGAGACTGGGGAGCATTTGTCAAGCTTGATGTTAATCATACTAAATACAATCCTGTCTATAACCTCAAAGCTGGCGAAGAATACACCTTCTCAGTCAGTGGTAGAGCACAGCGAACAGCTATTGATTACTATCTATTTGTCAAAGAACAAACAGGAGTCACCATAGCTGAAAGAGCTGATTTGGCCACTAATACTCCCGTACGAATGCGTCCAACTTGTACACCTGTGGTGAACATTTGTAGTACGATCAATGCACATGACTTTGATGACATAACAGTTGCAGGATACGACCCTGCTACTAAAAATACAGTACCGGGAACTCCAGCGGATGGAGTGAACAAAGGAGCAGAAATAATCGGTGCGGCTAGTAGCAATGGTCTTACTCAGCCGATTGCAGCAGAGGAAACTTATACCGGTGCAGATGGCAATGTCTATTTTACTGTCAAGGCTGTAGGAGAGCCAGATGGAGAATGTACTTACGCAGTTTACCTCAATGGAACTAAAGTAGGAGAGAAGCAAGCTGCTAGAATCTTTGGAACTTCTACACCAGCCTATACATATGAAGATTTACTGATGAATGATACTCCTATCGCTATCAAAACTGGAGATGTGATCAGAGTCACTTCAAATCAAGTTTCAAATAACCTAGTTCCAGAAGGAAATGGTTTTGCAACAGCACGAGGAAGGTGGAGAAGTTTGAAAGTATGTGATACAAAAGATACTACTGATCCTCCAATAGATGATGAAGTAGTAACTATTGTAAGTTCACCCGCTTCTATTCTACCTACAGCACTCGAAGTTCCTGTGACTGTAAGTTATACAGCTGAGGCAGGTCGCGATATCAACGTAGCTATCAAGACACCGCAAGATGTTTACATTGCGAATAATCAAATAGCTGTAGGTGCTGGAACTAGTCAAACGACGATCACAGTAACCTTACCTCAAGGATTAGCTATAGCTGATGATTACATTATTGATGTAGCGCTTCGCCCAAATGGAGGTAACTGGCAGACAAATATTGTTGAGGATGATACCACGTTTGATGTAGCAGAAGAATCTGCAGATGAGGCTATTTCAATAGTGAGTATTCCCACTTCTATCACTGACTCACAAACCCAGATTCCGGTCACGGTAAGTTATACTGCCAATGAAGCTAGAGATATCAATGTGGCCGTAAGAACACCGGGAGATACATACATCGCCAATAACCAAGTCAATTTTACAGCAGGATCTGGTCAGTCGACGATTACAGTTTCACTAGCGTCACCATTGACAGTAGCCAGTGACTATATTATTAGCGTAGCCTTAAGGCCTGTTGGAGGCAATTGGCAGACGAATATTCTAGTAGATAATGGCACATTCGATGTTGTACCAGCTAGTGTAGCTGTAGATGGCGTGACTGTCAACCCTGTGAGTGCTACTCTTGACTCACAAGGAGCGACTCAACAACTGAGTGCTACTATAAGTCCAGCTAATGCGGCTAATCAAGGTGTGACATGGTCCTCTGACAATGATGCAGTGGCTACGGTAGATGGAAATGGATTAGTGACCGCAGTGGCAAATGGTACAGCAGCAATTACTGTTACCACTGATGATGGAGGTTTCGAGGCTGTTGCCAATATCACCGTAGCTATTCCTGTAAGTCAAACAGTCAATTTGAGTGCTATACAAGATGCTTACTTACAAAACTCCACTCGATTCAACTCTACAGACCTAAGAGTAGAGTCAGGAAAGAGAGTAAGCTATCTGAAGTTTGATCTGAGCTCGTTAACTTCTATAGAAAGTGCTGAGCTAAAACTAGGAGTTAGCTCTGACGCAGGAAATGGTGTGATTCAAATAGCAGCTGGAAATGGCAATAGCTGGACAGAATTGAATTTATCTACTTCCAATGCCCCATCTTCAAGTGGCGTACTAGCTACCAAAAATTCTACCTATGCTAAAGGAAGTACTTATGTATGGACCTTGGATCATACACAGCTAACAGCAGGTGGAGAGTTGACTTTAATAGTATCTCAGGTATCTGGTAATGATGTATCATTCGCTTCGGATGAAAACGGCAACGCTACTCTGAGACCAGAACTAACGGTAACGGGTACGGCATCCAATGCTAGAATAATAGATGAAGATTCAGCTATTGACAGGCCTGTGATATCCTTCTATCCAAATCCGTCATCAGGTATAGTAAACGTAAAGTGTGAAGAAGGAGCAGTCATCATGATTATGAACAATGTGGGTGGTATAGTAGAAGCTCAAGTTGCTACTAAAGCTGATCCAGTATTGAATCTGACAGGCCTGAGTAGTGGAACCTATTTGATTCAGATCAACTCTGATACAGGTAATGTGACACAAAGACTTATCATCAAATAACTCTTAATTATTGCGCACAACAATGAGGAGGCTTCGGCCTCCTTTTTGTTTTAAAAGAATACTTGTCAGGGAGATAATTTATTGATTTAAAGCAAATTGAATTAAGTAACCGTTGTTTAGTAAAAAGTTGTGTGATTCAAAGATACATATGGTTATTTCTCACCTAAATGTTGGGTAAATACAAATCACACTCTTTTCGACAGCCCCAATTTTTAACTCCCCATAACTACGTTTTTCACTTATCAAATCGACATCTGTATTTTTTAAATTCTGTAGACAACAATTTTCAACCAAGCACACCATAATATGAAAACTAAATGTTTACTAATTGTAGCTATGATGATTTTATCTATTGTTCAGAATAGCTGGGCAGGAGGACCTAACTACTATAAAGGCAAAGGAAGAATAGCCTTGAGTTCTGATGGTAATAAGCATGACAACGATGATATGCTCGCTACCATGTTGACACTAATGATCCTTGCTAAGGGGGAGTTACATGAACAGACAGTGCTCTATACTTATGCAGACCACATCTGGGGTAGTGAAAAAAATGATCTAGCTAGGATGAAAGCGAGTATCAATGGTTCAGATGATCGCTGGAACTTTTGGAATACCAAATTCATGGCAGCAGTAGAAAACCCTCAAGCAGCCTACAATGCATTCAAAGATGAGATAGTCAAGTCTACCGCCAATGATCCTCTCTTCATAGTAGCAGCTGGCCCTATGCAAGTCGTAGGTGAAGGTCTCAAACGAGCCAATGCAGAACTCGGCAGCTCACTCAATCATGTGACTGTCATATCTCACTCTACTTGGAACGAACGACATTCTGACAACCCTGCCAAAGGTGAAAACCATAGTGGCTGGACGTGGAAAGAAATGAAGAATAACTTCGGATCAAAAGTCAACTTCGTAGAGATAGATGACCAAAATGGAGCCGAGCCAAACCCATACGGAGATCAGAATGATTTCAGCGCATCATGGAACAGGTGGACTTGGATGAAAAACCATCCAGACCCATCCGTCAACTGGGTGTATACTAGAGGTAAATCTATCCTAGGTCGAGGAGATTATTCAGACGCAGGAATGGTGTACTATCTCATTCACAACGATGAATTTGGTAATTACAATAAACTCAAAAACTGGATAGGAAGTGATTTTATACCTGTAGGTAAGAGCAACCCAATAGTTAAAGAACTGATATCTATCGCAGAACTGCCGGCTACTGTATCTCCTACCACGCTAGAAATACCAGTCAAAGTAAGTTATACTGCCAAGACAGGACGCGATATAGATGTAGTGATCAAAACTCCACAGAATGTGTATATCACCAACAAAACCGTATCAATTAGTGCTGGTAAGAAGCAAACCACTATCAAAGTGAAGTTGCCAAATGGACAACCAGTAGGCAAGAATTACCTAGTTCGTGTGGCTCTGCGTCCCAAAGGAGGTAATTGGCAGACCAATATTGTACAAGAAGATGCATTTTTCGATGTCGTATCAAAACCTAAGAAGGAAGCTATTTCGGTCGTCAATATCCCTGCTTCTATTACCAATGCTCAAACTCAAATCTCGATAAAAGTAGGGTATACAGCTACGACAGGACGTGATATAGATGTTGTAATTAAAACACCTCAGAATGTCTACATTACCAACAAAACCGTGTCTGTAAGCGCAGGAACTAAACAAACGACAATAAAAGTTACATTGCCGAAAGGGCTGGCAAAAGGGAATAATTACCTAGCTCGTGTCGCACTCCGTCCCAAAGGTGGTGATTGGCGAACAAACATTGCACAAGAAGATGCATTCTTTAATATGGTTGCATCCAATGCTAGAGTAATAGATACTGATGAACCGTCAATAGCTCAAGTTAAGATTTCTTCTTATCCTAATCCCACAACCGGTATCCTGAATGTTACATGTCAGAAAGGGGCTGTTATCAAAGTAATGAATGCTGTGGGTCGAGAGGTAGACTCACATATTGTTACTACTACCAATACAGTATTGAACTTGGAAAGCCTTAGCAAAGGGACTTACTACCTCAATATCAGTTCAGGCAAGGGAAGTCAGACACAAAGACTGATAATCAAGTAAAAGAAACGGCTTTATTTTGTATACAAATATGGGGAGGCTTTGGCCTCCCTTTTTGTTTGTTAGTTTTAACCAAATCTTAAAATTTAGAATAGTATTGTTTAAATCAATCTTTAGCAAGAATCGGGTTTTCTAACAATGGGATCAATTCTATTTTCGTCACGAATAAAATTAGTTGACTCAAGAAGAAGAGTTGTCATTTAGAAGTTGACCCTAATGAACGAGCAAGAACTTATCAATTACAATAGAATCGCTGAAGCTATTGAGTACATACGACTTCATCATACTGATCAGCCAACACTGGATGAAGTAGCCAATAAAGTGCATGTAAGTCCTTTTCATTTTCAAAAAATGTTCACCGAATGGGCAGGAGTCAGTCCCAAAAAATTCTTACAGTTTATCAGTATTCAACATGCCAAGCAAATATTGAAAAGTTCTGAAGCCACTCTATCAGAGACAGCATACCAAACGGGACTCTCAGGTACCGGTAGATTGCATGATTTATTCGTGAGAATAGAAGGTATGACACCTGGGGAATACAAAAGCAAAGGAGAAAGCTTGAGTATAAACTATTGCTTTGCTGATAGTCTGTTTGGACAAATATTAGTCGCTTCTACACACAAAGGGATTTGCTACATGGGCTTTTCGGATGATAAAAAAGAAGCCTTTTCAGAACTGAAACAGCGCTTTCCAAAAGCAAAATTCATCCATCAGACCGATGAAATTCAACAAAATGCATTGCAAGTCTATAATAAAGATTGGAACGCATTGGATACCATCAAACTCCACTTGAAAGGGACAGAGTTTCAGTTGAAAGTATGGGAAGCCCTTCTGAAAATACCAACAGGTAATCTAGTCACTTACGGTAATGTTGCTCACCTTATTCAAAAGCCCAAAGCCTCTAGAGCAGTAGGTACAGCTATTGGCAATAACCCCATCGCTTTTTTGATCCCGTGTCATAGAGTCATACAATCCACTGGGGTAATAGGCGGGTACATGTGGGGAACTACCCGAAAAACAGCCATTATTGGATGGGAAGCATCAAAACAACACGTTTCAAGCGACTCCCATGATAGCTAGTATCGAAGAAAAAATAAAAGCTACCAATTGGGAATATGTATCAGAAACTATGCATGATAGAGGCTATGTTACCATCCCGAATGTACTGACTGACCATCAATGTGAGGGGTTAATACAAGAATATAGTAACGAAGCACTGTATCGAAAAACAGTGGTAATGGAGCGTTACCGCTTTGGAATAGGCGAATACAAGTATTTCGACTATCCGTTGCCTAAAATTATTCAAACCTTAAGAGAAATCACTTATCCCTACTTGGTACCAATAGCCAACCTATGGATGAAAGCTTTGAAGATAGATAAAGTCTTTCCTCCCTCTTTGGAGGAGTTACATCACCAGTGTCATCAGAGTAAGCAATTCAAGTCCACACCATTGATATTGAAATATGGTAAAAGTGGGTTCAACACCCTCCATCAAGATTTATATGGAGAAGTTTATTTCCCTCTTCAGGCTGTTCTTTTTTTGAACCAACCCAATCAAGACTTCACAGGAGGAGAGTTTGTTTTGACACAGCAAACACCAAGAGCCCAATCGAAAGCGATAGTTCTACAACCTAATAAAGGTGATATGGTCGTTTTCACAACTAATTTCCGACCTGTAAAAGGGTCAAGAGGATATTATAGAGTAAATATGAAGCATGGTGTGAGCGAAGTCAATAGTGGAGAACGACATACCTTGGGAGTTATATTTCATGATGCGATAAGTTAGCTAGATGATAAAACACGTAGATATGCATGATGTAGCGCTTCATCAAAAAATAAAACAAAAGGAAGTCGTCTACGGAGGAAACCAAAAATTGAAGATATACGGTACATTGAAATGCAGATCAGGCAAAAGAATGAAAAAACAAAACCGTGTGTTTTTCAAAACCATTGAAGAAGCGAAAGAGTTAGGTTTTAGGCCATGCGGACATTGTTTACGAGATGAATATAAAACTTGGAAAGATGGACTTGTTTGAAACTTCAGAGAATGAGAACATACTACCCTTCGACGGAGAAGTGAAGTATTATGGTTCGATATTGAATATTGAAAAAGCTAGATATTATTACGACCGATTGTTCGAAGGCATTCAATGGGAATGTGACAAAGCCATCATTTTTGGAAAACTGATCTATACGAAAAGGAAAGTAGCTTGGTATGGAGACAAACCATTTAGCTATACCTATTCCAAAACTACCAAATCAGCTTTGCCATGGACGAAGGATCTTTTGGAACTCAAAGCGTTGGTTCAAGAGAAGACAGGGGAGTCGTTTAACTCTTGTTTACTGAACCTCTATCATGACGGAGAGGAAGGTATGGCTTGGCATAGTGATGGCGAAAAGGATCTAAAGAAGAATGGAGCCATAGCCTCCTTGAGTTTTGGTGCCGAACGCAAATTTTCATTTAAGCATAAAGAATCAAAACAAACAGTATCGGTTCACCTAGAGAAAGGAAGCCTATTGGTCATGAAAGGCGAAACACAGACACACTGGCTGCACCGTCTACCACCCACTAAAAAAGTAAGAACACCTAGAATAAATCTGACCTTTCGAACTATTGATAGATAAAGTAATATGAATTTAGACTTTGCTAGATTTTTGATTGTATCAGGGATTCTCTGTTAAATCATATATGCTCTTGAGCCGAGCAGGCTTCTACTTTCTTTCTTTACAAAGAAAGTAGACAAACAAGAAGTCAACCCAAAGCAGGACTAAATCCTAGCCTGTCTACTGCACATAGGATTATACATGTCCTTGTAAAGTACAATTAGGATTAATGAGTAACATTGTAAACTAATATTAGTATTAGTGTAAAACCCGTCAACTTTCTTAGGACGCCTCACACACTTTGTTGAACAGACTCGCTGACTTTCGCGAAAGTTCCCTGCAGCTTGCAGCGCCACGTCGCGAGCCCGCGAAACTCTCCTGCACATTGCAGCTTTGCGTCGCGAATCCGCGAAACCACCAAACAATCTACATGGCCTCGTCGCGAATCCGCGAAAGCTTCAAACACACTGTAACTCGACGTCGCGAACTCGCGAAAACTTCCTGCAGGTTGCACGAGCCTGTCGCGAACTTGAGATAGTCTCTAACATATCTTCGTGCAAGGAGCATCTAAAGTGTTGCAGGGAGGTTATCTAGCGCTGGAATAAGCAGGTTTATACCTCCTCAAAGCATCGTTATCCTTCCAGAAGACAAACTTATGGGATTTGGCATATTTCAGATTATTTTTGGCTAACTGTTGTATGAAAATAATCGCCTAAATAGTATCCAAGTACTAGTGATCATAGTAACAAACAACACATTTTACCCTTACCAATGAGCAAAGAATACGTATCTAAAACGTCCGTTGAAATAAAGGCGACACCACAGAAAATTTGGGAAGCACTAATCAAGCCTGAGATCGCTAAGGAGTATTTCTTCGGCGCAGAAATTACTACAGATTGGAAAGTAGGAAGCCCTATCAAATTCAAAGGAGAGTACAATGGGAATAGCTATGAAGAAAAAGGTATTATCCTAAATGTAGAACCTAATATCCAGCTCCAGTATTCTCATTGGAGTCACTTCGATGGACTACCAGACCTACCAGAGCACTACCGTACATGGACATTTGACATCACCCAAGAGAACGATAACACCACTTTGGCAGTAAGTGAAGACAATATCCCTACTGAAAAACAAAAGAATCGATCAGATGAATTTTGGAATGGCGTACTTACCCAGGTCAAACAGATCGTTGAATAGTAGATTCGTTTTAATAGACGATATCGTCGTTCAGAATTAGAAGGGCATTTTTGCTACTCATTATCCTGAAAATCAATTTTATAAGTGTGAGAATTGGTCACTAAATAGCAGTGAACATCGTGAAGCATCTCATTAAGGCCTTAGAACACCGTCATCGCGAGCACAGCGCGGCGATCTGCTCGACTAGGGTAGTGCTTCACCTGAATAGATCACTTCACTCTGTTCGTGATGACGTTGTCTCCCGAATAAGCAGGGACGAAACATCTAACTAATTCAAATTGAGCTACGAGCAGTATCTGCCAGATCCCTGATAGCTTTTCTCTACTATCGTGAGAAAAACTTCAGGGATGACGATTACTTTTTTACCTGTGTTAGGCTTTGTTTTTAGAAGTGAAGAAGCAACCTGAGTCCATTGCTTAAAAAACATAAAAAGTAAAATGACCGTCATCGCGAGCGCAGCGCGGCGATCTGTTCTGGTAGGGTAGTGCTTCACTTGAACAGATTACTTCACTCTGTTCGTGATGACGAAATTCTTACGGTCTTTATTTATACAAAAACGCAGTCAAGTTGAGTACGGCGAAACATCTCACTAAGACCTTAGAAGGCCCTTCGTTTGAGCTCAGGGTGACGGTTACCTTTTTTAGGTTGTGAGCGACTTTTAGAAAAGGGTAGACAAGCGATTTACTATCGCTAAACTCACCTCATGTAAGTAGCAAACCAACTAGGTTACTCGAAGTAACCTAGTTGGTTAGTCATTTGTTATGTTCGAAGCGGGAACGGAACTAAGGCAATACACACTATTAAATAAAAAAAGAGGCTGTTTTCCCAAGCCAAAAAACCATCAAGAATAGCAAAGCGAAACATCTATTAAGATCTTAGAAGACCCTTCGCTATGATTTAAGCTTGACGAAATTTTCAACCTTTGAAACAGCCTCTTACTAATCATCCAATCATACGAGATTGGTTTGAATAGAGGTTAACTACTACCGAAAGCCAAAACAGCCCTTAGTTGGTAGGTTCGAAGTTTCTAGTGCGGAGCCTCTAGAAAAACCACCACATGATAAGACATTGTCTGTTTCCCATTCGCTCAAATCTTGATTAAAGAGCGTTGCAGAATAAAACATATCAAACATGTTTGTAACGCTAGATACATTCCAATTTAAAGGCTGATTAAAGGAAGAAGCTTGATAAAACATTCGACTCATAAAGGTAACGCTCGATACATCCCAGTGACTTAAATTCTGATTAAGTGATCTAGCGTCTCGAAACATAGCCCCTAGATTACTCACATCACTCAAATCCGGAGCGTCAGTAGCGGTTACTTCTAGGTTGGAACAACCCCAAAAAGCGTTAACCATTGTTTTCCATTCTGTATCTCCCCAGCTTATTACATCTTGTATGTTTAGTATAGAGCCTTTATTGTTAAAATAAATAGCAGGGAATTCACCAGTAATTTTTACGATATAGGTTCCTGCTTCAGTATAGGTATGTGAAGCATCTCCTGTATGTGATTCTATATCACTTCCATCTCCCCAGTCTACTGTGTAATCATAAGTATAATTAGATTTCGTAGGTATAGTAATCGCCTCTGAGGCTGTAGAGGTTTCCCATCGAGTGATAAACGGATCATATACCTCTATCAACTTAATAGTGATTATTGCTTGTGCAGTTAGCTCTCCATCTGATACTTCTACAGTGATCTCATGACTATTTATGGCTTCGTAGTCTAGAGACATTCCCGATGCTAGACTTAGTCTACCATCAGTTGATAGTTCAAAAACATCGTTGCTATTCTCTACTAGAGTATAGGTCAATGCTTGCTCGTCTGTAGCGATGATATTTCCTATCTCTACGTCTTCAGCAATATCTTCTGATACTGTGAAGGATTGATCAGCCATTGATGGAGCTTTATTTTCTTCCTCTGGTTCTAAGGGTGCTTCTGGTTCGTTTGGTTCTACAGGCTCGTTTGGTTCACCAGTTATTTCATCGACGTCTAAGACATTGATGGTGATAGTAGCTTCACTGGTTTCAGAAGCGTCTTTAACTTGTACAGTTATAGTATGGCTCTTGTTCGTTTCGAAGTCTAGACTTTTGTCTGCAGCGAGAGACAGTTCACCTGTAGCGGTGATTTCAAACAGATCGTCTGCGTTCTCAGAGATAGAAAATGATAATTTATCTTCCTCGGCATCGGTAGCAGTCACGGTACCGATTACTTCTTGATCAGAAGCATTTTCTAAGACAGAGAATGATTGATCTGCGATTTCTGGCGCAGTATTTTGGCGTCCAGCATCGTTCTCATCACAGGCGAGTATTCCAATGACAGTCAAGATGACTGATAAGGCTAGTAATTTTAAGTTTTTCATAAAAAATGTATTGATGATTCTCAAATAACGCACGGATCATCTAATCCATACGGGTATAATTAATTGTGGAGGTTAGGATGTCTTTTTTTAGTTATATATGATATTGCAAAAGTGCATTTTCAATTTGTGAAAAAATTGTAGTTTTCTTTCAAGGAGCATTTTTTTTAAAAAAATTGGAGGTGTATTAAATAGGTTACCTCAGAAGAGAATGGTAAATGAGGCTTCTCAATTTTCTAAGCCGAAAATGAGGTGAATTATTACCTACTCCTATAAGTTTATACTCTACTATTTAATGAGCAAAACAAAACGAGACTATATCAAACGAATCAATGCAGTCTTAGACTTCATAGAAGAAAATCTCAACGAAGACTTGTCACTTCAATTGCTATCACAAAAAGCCAACTATTCCCCTTATCATTTTCATAGACTATTCTCAACAGTGGTCGGCGAGCGACTCAATGAATACATTACTAGGAAACGTATCGAACGAATAGCGTCCATCGTGCTAGTTCGACCCCATCAAGCCTTAAAAGAGATTGCTTTTCAATATGGATTCAACAGTGATAATTCATTTTCAAGAGCTTTTAGAAAATATTACGGTGTTACCCCCACGCAATTTAAGTCCAAAGGCAAAGAAGTACTTAGCAAGATCGGTATAGAACCATTTTCTTCCGAAAAATACATTTGTTCTATTGATAGCATAAAGCAATGGATACAGATGAATGCTCAAATAACAATAAAAGAACTACCCAAAATGGAATTAGCCAGTATGTCTCACTTTGGAGAATTTGATCAGGTAGGAAATATGTTTCAAAGATTAATGGAATGGGGACATAGTAGAGGTGTGTTGCCTAATGAAAACTTTAGCGCCATTACCGTCTATCATGATAATCCTAATGTCACGGAGCTATCCAAAGTAAGACATAGCGCTTGTGTCACTACCAATAAGAAAATAGCATCAGATGGTGAAATTAGGCCTTTAACTATAGAGAAAGGTATCTATGCCGTAGGACGATTTGAAATATTAGGACAAGACATACCCCAAGCATGGAAAAGCATGAACACATGGGTGATCGAAAATGAATATGAGTTCGGAGACGGACAGTACTTTGAAGCCTATCTCAATGATCCCAAAACACACCCCGAAGGGAAATGCATGCTCGAAATCTCTATCCCACTACAGAGCACAAAGAATCTTGTGCTCGGAAAGAAAGACAGTTTTAAAATATCAAAAAGCAGCTCGGCTACCATCCCATTGGACTATCATACTTTGGTAGCCTATATGAAAGAGCTGAAAGCACATATTCAAAAAGGGTATGATACTTACTTCAAGTATGGTAGCATTTATTTAGGCAATCCAGACTATTCGTATTTTTCCTTGACCACCGAAGATTTCAAAAGACAAAAGCTCAAGTTTGTACTAGTCTTGAGTCACAAAACGTCCACGTTTACCATTTGTTTATCAGGTCAAAACAAAAGTGTTCGAAAGAAGTACTGGGAGATGTTTAGCTCCAGTGACTGGAACAAATACCCATTAGTCGAATCAGTAGAAGACAGCTTATCTATCATCAACCATCAGATCATATACAATGCTGACTTTAACAATAGAACTCAACTGACAGAATTGATAGAGAGAGAAGTATTCGTATTCATAAATGACTTGAAAGAGATACTTGGCTGATCAATGAAAAAGTAAAGAAGAAATGCCAAAGGCTTAAGGTTCATTCAGCTATCTCTAGCTTTTAAAAGATATTGGTCAATCAAGTGAATTTGTTATCCAAATTGACCTTAAAGGTTATCATTCTATTATTGAAGATATGACTAGTTTTACCAAGTCAACTTTATCTATGAATGGTGACTAAAAGCTAAATACTATGCCGCATTGTATTATCGAATACTCTAGTGATCTAGATAATAATGAACGAATCAAGGAAACCGTTCAAATAGTCACAAGAGACTTAGAAGATTCGGGGTTGTTCGACAAAAGTTCTATTAAAACGAGAGCAATACCATACGCAGTCTATCTAGTAGGCGGCGAAGAGAAATCATTTGTTCACCTTACGATCAAGATACTCAATGGAAGATCGTATTGTCAAAAAAAGGAGTTGAGCAGCAGGCTTTTGAATACTTTAATAGGGCAATTTGATATCGAGAATATTACAGTAGAGGTAACCGAAATAGACAAAAATACTTACAGTAAAAAAACAGTAGCAGTATGACAAAAAAGGCGTTGATAGTCATTGATATGCAAAAAGGATCTTTCACTCCACAGACTCCGAGGTATGACACTGATGGAGTTGTATATCGAATCAATCAGCTTGCTGAACAATTCAGGAAATTGAATAGCCCCGTTATCTATGTTCAGCACGATGGTACTGGATCAGGTGAGTTTGAAAAGGGAACTACAGAATGGGAGAACTTGGACGAGCTGGAGGTACGATCTTCTGACATCATAATAGATAAATACGCCAATGATGTGTTTTATCAGTCTGACATACAAGGCAAGCTTTCTGATTTAGGTATTGAAGAATTAGTCATCACGGGCTGTGCGACAGACTTCTGTGTGGAGTCATCCATACAGTCGGCACTGACCAAGGACTATAGCATTACTGTAGTAGAAGATGGACATACTACGGGAGACCGTCCAGGTTTATCAGCCAAACAAGTGATCGATCACTATAATTGGGTTTGGAAAAATATGATTCCTACTAAAGGCACAATAGTGGTGAAAAACACAGCGCAAATTTTAGAAAATATTCAATAAGGTACATAGCTGAAATTATTCCTAGAGATGGTTTCACATTTTGTTTTCCCTTTTTTCTAAACTGATTTTAGAAATATAGAATCTCTATCTTTACAGCCTGATTTACTAATTCACATATCTATTCGATTCTTCCTTCATGGAAGATCAGATTAAGGCTTTGAAAGCAGGATAGCCTTCAACCAACGGATGGCTCTATCCAATCCTAATAATATTATTCGTACGGAAGTACTTCTAAGAACTCTAATATTCTTGATAGACTTGAGAAAATGGGGGTATATGAAATTGAAAGAATAAATACTCTTATAGAGAAATATATCTCCATTGATCCATTGAGAATATTAGACATAGGCAGAGGTACCGGTCACTCTACTAGAAATAATACAAAACGATTCAAGCCTATTGGCATTTAGCCCTCAAATGATGATATCAACCCAAAAACAGAATAACTATGAACATTAAAGATAAATACTTAGATCTATTGAAAAAGAATGACGGTCAACTCAATGAAATTGAGCTGGGAGAGAGCATAGGTCTCGATGAAGATGAGATGCAGGAGATCATCTCGATGCTACTTTTCGAATACAAAATAGAGTATGTTCAGCATAGAGCATGTAACTATCGGATCTATAAAAAGTCAGCTGATAAACACTATCGCTGATAAGGTGTCAGCGCTATTTGCATAGACTATTGCAATCTGATACTTTCGCAGAAATTTTAAAAGTCCAGCTATCGAGTGGTAGCTGGACTGATGAAGTAACCCATCATATGAATAGAATACAGCACATAGAAAATGAGATTTCTGATTTAAGAAATCAACTTCAGACACATCAGCTTTATAGCGCATTAGATGAGATAGAAGACGTGAAAGTTTTCATGGAAAACCATGTCTTTGCCGTGTGGGATTTTATGTCTCTACTGAAGGCTTTGCAGATAGAGTTGACCCATGTACAGACTCCTTGGATACCTGCTAAGAATCCTACATTGAGTAGGTTCATCAATGAGATAGTACATGGCGAAGAAAGTGATATCAACGAGCTGGGAGAGCCGAAGAGTCATTTTGAGATGTACGTGGAAGCTATGCAGCAAGTCAACGCTAGTACTCAAGCGATAGACAAATTTATCGAGCTGATCAGTTCCGGTAATACGGTTGATTATTCATTGAATGAGGTGGAGATAGACCAAAGAGTAGTTGATTTCGTGAAGTATTCATTTGCCATCATAGATACGAATCAGCCGCACATGATTGCGTCAGCATTTACATTTGGTAGAGAGGATGTGATACCAGATATGTTTATGGAGATTTTGAATTCGGCGGATGCTGATAATACTTCTTACAACAAGCTAAGGTATTATTTAGAGCGTCATATAGAGCTCGATGGAGACGAGCATGGTCCATTGTCGCTATTGATGATTTCAGAGCTGTGCGGTGATGACGAGGTCAAGTGGGATGAAGTATTGACGATCGCTAAAGAGGCTTTGACAAAAAGAATCGCACTGTGGGACTGTATCGCTGATTTGATTCAAAAGCAAAAGCCCGCACTTAGTCTTGCTTAAGAATCAGCGTGTTAGAAAAGGTTAATCTTATGCTATTGTGAAAAATCTTCTGTCCTGCTTTTCGACGACGAGTTTTCACAAGCTGTTAGATCCCAGATAGCTTTTCTCTACTATCGTGAGAAAAACTTCTGGGATGACGATTACTTTTTAGTAGGGCTGTAACGGCCCCGTATTTTTATGGGGTAAAATTTAGCTTTCTGATTTATAGATTTGACTTCTTTGCTACTTTCTTGGTCAAACAAGAAAGTAGATAAATATTTTATCTTGAATGATGGTGAGTTTCGCAGCAATTCTAGATTAAAAGTCTAATGATTGTTGCTAATAGGAATCAAAGCAAATGTTTATGCTAAGAATAGTGTTGCTATCAATAAGTAGTTTTTGTTGGCTATCAGCTATAGGTGGAGATGTGAAATTTTACCTTGATAGCGATTCCATTCCTGATAGCATGGAAGTCATTGATAATAGAGAAGTTTGTTTCCGGCTGTCTTCGCTTGATCACCCTATCTGTAAGCACCTTGATGACGAATCTTATGAGCTGGGAAGCAAGGTATATGTACAATATAAAGCCCCTCAGATTGTAGCTATATATGAATATTGCTGCGATGTCAATGTAGTGCCATATGTGACTTACTATACATATAACGAACAGCAAAAGGATCTAATTGAATTTGCGTATGTATCAGGAGTAAGTACCCGTGAAATGATCGATTCCGACTTGTCAATAAATACAAGTACAATAGAGATAGACTATAGCTCAACAGACGCAGAAGATAAAGTAACCAGAATAGCGGAGCATTTAGAGGCAGTCATCGAACGTAATAAGAAAGGAGAGGTGGTAGGTCTAATAGCGTTGGATCAATTTGACCTACTCATGATACTAAAAGAACAACCCATAGTAAGAAGTAATGTTTCTAAGTATCTGGATATAGCGGACTACTTGATGAAGGCACGTAAGTTTATCGGAGCAATGCTAATTGTTGATAGTGTTTTGTCGTTTGACCCGACTTTGTATCAAGCAAAACTTTTGAAAGCCAATGTCTACTATGACAATCAACAAAAAGACTTAGCGCTGCCAGTTTATCAAGAATATATACAGATCATGAATGATGCAGGGATGTCAAATAGCATTCCTGATTATGTCTATAGTAGAATACCTGATTGAGTAGGAGTAGGATATCTATCTTCACGAATAGCTTCTCTATAGAAAGTTGAGACGCTATGTGGCTATCTGTTCAATGAACTGCTGCATGACCTGAATAGATCACTTCACTCTGTTCGTGATGACCTTGTCTCCTGAATAAGCAGTGTGATACATCTCACTAAATCAAAGCGAACAACGAACAGTATTTGTCAGATCCCTGATAGCTTTTCTCTACTATCGTGAGAAAAACTTCTGGGATGACGATTACTTTTTTGGCTGTGTTGGGCTTAGTTTTTAGTGGGGGGGAAGAGAACCAAGTCCACTATTAAGAAATGTTGAAAAGTAAAAATATCGTCATCTCGAGCGCAGCGCGGCGATCTGCTCGACTAGGGTAGCAAACCAACTAGGTTACTCGACGTAACCTAGTTGGTGAGTCATTTGATATGCCCGAAATAGGAACGAGGCTTAAGCAATGCACATTATCAAATAAAAAAGAGGCTGTCCTCCAAAGCAAAAATCCGTCAAGAATAGCACAGCGAAAGATCTACTAAGACCTTAGAAGACCCTTCGCTATGATTTAAGCTTGACGAAATTTTAACTACTGAAAACAGCCTCTTACCGATCATCCAATCATATTAGAGTTCGGTTTGAATAGAGGTTAACTACCGAGGAGCAAAACACCCCTTAGTCGGTAAGTGCGAAGCCTCCAATGCAGAATTGGAAGAAAAATTAGTACAAACAGTAACAGCAGAAGTATCCCATCCATTCAAGTCTTGATTAAAAGAACTGGCAGAATAAAACATATAACTCATATTTAGAACACTAGACACATCCCAATCCAAGGGTTGATTAAACAAACTCGCTCTATTAAACATATCATCCATATATGCAACACTAGACACATCCCAATCTAATGGCTGGTTAAAAGAACTGGCTCTAGAAAACATAGAATTCATATATGTAACACTAGATACATCCCAATCCAAAGGTTGATTAAAGGAAGTGGTTCCATTAAACATAGCATTCATATTCGTAACACTAGACACATTCCAATTCAAGGGTTGATTAAACGAACTAGCCTCTGAAAACATATACCTCATATTCGTAACACTAGACACATCCCAATCTAACGGTTGATTAAAAGAACTCGCTTCAAAAAACATAGCATTCATATTCGTAACACTAGACACATCCCAATCTAACGGTTGATTAAAAGAACTCGCTGCAGCAAACATCAAAGTCATATTTGTAACACTGGATACATCCCAATCCAAGGATTGATTAAAAGAACTGGCATCTTCAAACATAGATTTCATATCAGTAACGCTAGATACATCCCAGTCACTTAGGTTTTGGTTCAAAGATGAAGCACCACTAAACATAAAGGACATATCATTTACTTCACTCAAATCTGGCGCGTCTGTAGCAGATACTTCTAGGTTGGAACAACCATAAAAAGCCCTCCTCATTGACTTCCATTCAATTTGTCCCCAGCTAGTTACATCTAGGATAGAATGTTTTGAACCTTCATCATTGAAATAAATAGCAGGGAATTCGCCAGCAATCTTTACCGTGTAGGTTCCAGCTTCTGCATAAGTATGAGAAGCATCTCCTGTATGGGTTTCTATAGCACTTCCATCTCCCCATTCTATAGTATAGTCATAGGTATAATCAGAATTATTAGTAGGAATTGTAATCTCCTGCGAAGCTATCGTAGTCTCCCATATTGTGATAAATGGATCATATTCGTCTGTTACATTGATAGTGATTTTGGCTTGTGTAGTTAGCGCTCCATCCGACACTGCTACGGTGATCTCATGACTCACCTTGGTTTCGAAGTCAAGTATCTTTCCTGTTACTAGACTAAGCTTACCCTCGGCTGATATCTCGAATAGATCGCTGTTGTTTTCTACTATTGTATAAGTTAATGTTTGCTTGTCCGTGGCTACGATAGTTCCTATCTCTACGTTATCGGCTATATTTTCTGCGACTATAAAGGACTGATCAGCTACTACGGGAGCTTTATTTTCTACATTGATAGTGATTTTAGCTTGTGTAGTCTTTTCTCCATCCGATACTTCTACAGTGATCTCATGACTGGCTTTGGTTCCATAGTCCAGAGATTTTTCTGCTGCTAGACTCAACTTACCTTTTGCTGATAGCTCAAATAGATCATTACTATTCTCTATTAAGGTAAAAGCCAGTGTTTGCTTGTCAGTTGCGATAATCGTTCCTATCTCTGAGCCATCGGCTATATCTTCTGCGACTGTAAAAGACTGATCAGCCACCACAGGAGCTTCATTTTCAGTCTCTGGTACTTCTGGCTCACCAGTTTTTTCATCAACGTCTAAAACATTGATAGAAATAGTCGCTTCACTGGCATCAGAAGCGTCTTCAGCTTCTACCATTATCGTATAGCTCTTAGTCGTTTCAAAGTCTAGGCTTTTGTCTGTAGCGAGAGACAATTCACCAGTAGCAGTAATTTCGAACAGCTCGTCAGTATTCTTAGCGATAGAGAAGGATATTTTATCATCCTCGGCATCGCTAGCAGTCACGGTACCGATTACTACTTCGTCAGAAGCATTTTCTAAGACAGAGAATGATTGATCTGTGATTTCTGGCGCGGTATTTTGGCGTCCAGCTTCGTTCTCATCACAGGCGGATATCCATATTGCAGTCATGATGACTGATAAGGCTAGCAATTTTAGATTTTTAATAAACATAAACTGATTATAATTTAACTAGCACGCGGTACACCTAATCCAGACCGTGCATATACTAATAAGAGGTTAGGGCCTCTGATTTAGATTATAAATAATTGGGCGAAAGTACATTTTCAGTCTGTTCAATAATTGTATATTTCTTACAGTTGGGAAATAGTTGAAGAAAAAGCAGTCGTGCAGAGCTGGATGAAAAATCTCACTAAATCAAAGTGAGCTACGAGCAGTATTGGTCAGATCCCTGATAGCTTTTCTCTACTATCATGAGAAAAGCTTCTGGGATGACGATTACTTTTTTGGCTGTGTTGGGCTTAGTTTTTAGTGGGGGGGAAGAGAACCAAGTCCACTATTAAGAAATGTTGAAAAGTAAAAATATCGTCATCGCGAGCGCAGCGCGGCGATCTGCTCGATTAGGGTAGTGCTTTACTCGAACAGATCACTTCACTCCGTTCGTGATGACGAGATACTTATGTTCTTTACTATAAAAAAATCAGTAATGTGGAGTAGTACGAAACATCTGACTAAGGCCTTAGAAGACCCTTTGCTTGGACTTAGGGTGTTTATGTTAGATCTTATTTTGGAGTTTTAACACTTCATAAATAAAATAAATACCTGTGCCTCTAGTCGGGGAGCGGTAAGCTGACATTGATGGTATTAGAGTATATCTTTTCGCCATTGGCTAATTGTAAAAAGACTTGAAAGTCATATTGGCCTTTGACTAGTGAGTTAGGAAAGAATATGGCTCTTTTACCTCCTCTAGATATGGTATAGTTGCCATTCTCATCAAGCTTCAAGTAGTTGTCATCCAATAGGCCTGATGGATTATTAATGGAATACACTTTTGAACTGTATCGCTCATCACTATCCAGATGTTTCATAGAGATATGCATGTCTACTTTGCCTAACATTTCTCCTCTACTCATACTGTCATCTATATCAATGACATACTCTCCATTATTGTTTAGGTATGCAATATCTAGGGTGAAAAGGTTATCACTAATGTAAACGTCGAGTTTGAATTGACTAAGGTCAGACGGCTCAAAAAGTTTTATATCACTTAATGGGATTTTTTCACCATTATCTAGTTCTAGGACTTCCATAGTGCCATATTTGATCATAACAAAAGCTTCTCCTCCTGTTAGATTATCATACTCTTTAGCAATGATTTTGTGTCTGATGTTGTATAAAAAGGTTGTTGTTGAAAATCTGGAATCTTTGCTAGTATGAGTTGAATATAGGATAGCCCATATTCCAGATTGCGAAATTTGATCTATACCGAAACTAACGTCATTGTTGGGATCGCTAGTGGATTGAAATACGAGTTCTTCATTTCCATTGTCATCGATGATGTAGATGTTTCCGTTTTTTTCTTCTATATCTAAAGCAGAAGTTTGCCAGCCTGCTAGTAAGAAAAACAAGCAAATGGTAATTCGTCTCATGGTCATTGATACTCTTCTATTTTTCATTTTAGTAGTAGAATAAATGTCTTATTTACGCACTTAGTTAATTCCAATAAACATCTATTATTATAGGTAAACAAGTTAGATAACTAAAGCCGGCAACTTGTAAGAGCCGGCTATGATGAAATTTTCTGGTTATCTATAGATTAGCTTCTTCCCACATGAAATAGCCTAACTGACCTTCGCTACCTGCATACCAAATTTTGCCATTTTGATAGTCTACAGCAGTGATGTCGTCACCTGATCCGACAGTGTGGTTTTGCGTGATGCCATCATACCAGCTTTTTCCATCGTTGACCATCAAATAAACATGTGAATCATTAGAGACCGCCAGTAGTCTCTGGTCGTCTACTCTTGTGATGTCACGCATCATAGGACGGTTTTTTAATATGCTCGGAGAGATAAATGGCCAGCCATCGCTATTCTTGAAGTTTAGATCGGTATTTGCGTAGAACCCATCATATCCGACCACAAAGTGTTTGTTCTTACTTTCTGTGATCACTCGCGTCAGTGTTTGATCGTATTCAAACTTTCTGAAATTCCAGCTCTTACCTCCGTCACCAGTGGTGAAAATGGTATTATCTGACCCTACAGCGATTCCATTCTCTTCATCGCTGAAATCTACACTCCATAGTGTAATAGGATATTTATGGTTGGCGTAAGCTATAGGGATATTTTCCCAAGTTTTTCCACCATCTTCTGTATGGAGAATTAAGTTGTGACCAACTACTACACCATTATTTTCATCAGTAAAGTACACGCTGCGGATAGTAGTATGTCGTAAACTGGCATACTGTTCATCGTATTTCCTGATATCATTAGCGGAGAATGTGGAGTGGACACCTTTCCAAGTCAGGCCAGCATCTACTGTTTTATAAATAGTGGACTTACCTACAGCGTAAGCCACCTTATCAGTGACAATTTGTACACCAAACAGAGAATTGTCACGCTGAATTCTTATGTGTCTCCAAGTCTCACCACCATCGTGTGTCACACTGATGAGCTTATACCCTCCAACAGCTATTCCAAATTGGTCATCATAAAAATCAATATCAGTATAGTATCCATACCCAGTTGTTTTACACTCTATGGCTGTAAGCTTATGTGTTTTTCGTTCAGACTTATCGTCGAAGTTGGCAAGTAAGACGGGTTCAATAAAGCCGCTAGTCGTCCAGTCTTTATGGAAGCTGCTATCTTCATCAAAAAGAATCACATCCCTGTTTTTAAACTCTTTTTGCTTTTGCTCTTTGATAGCCTGTTCTTCAGCTGAAGCTTCTTTGTAAAAGTATAGTCGTACTTCTGATACAGTTATGGCTAGGGCTATAGGTATGATAATGAATAATGCTTTTTTCATTTGTGTTTTTGAAAATAATGTCTTTGGATCTAAAGAGAACAAAGCCAATGCGATAGCTTTATAATGAGTGATGAGGTTAATGATTGTATTACATTTTCCAATTGATAAGCCCTGTAGCAGCATCAATGGAGATGACGTTTTTACTGCTTCTGAATCCGTTGGTGAGAATTAATTCTTTTTCAGAAAGGTAGAGAACCTCATAGGAATCATTCTTGATATCTCTGGGAGCATTGATAGTCCATAGCGTCTGACAGTTTTTGTCAATTAGGGATATGAGCTTTTCAGACTTTTTGCTTAGCGTTTGACGATGCTGAAGTACTACAAATTGCCCATCATCGTAGACTCTAGAGCAGTTGATAAAAGACTCTTTTCCCTCGGATACCATTTTGCCGTTCTGATATCTCACGATGATAGCATGGCTTTGGCTTTGTTCTTTGGTTTTGAAATAGAAATCTTGAGGTGATGCATCAGAAACAGCTCTTTTGTATTGATTATGACTTTTCGAAAATACTTTTAGTTCTGGGTTGAAGTATACTTGATTGCCACTTTCGAACGTCAATACTAGAGAGTGCTCATCTGCTCCATCAACACTAAAAACTGCTTCGGGTAAAACGGGGAATAGTGCATTGACTTGTTTAGGGTCTCTGGTAATCGAGTAGTCTTGACTATTGATGATGGCCAACTCCTCATTAGGGCTATCGACTATCCAAAGATTATCTCCCCATTTGGCACTTTCTATGCCTATGAATGATTTTAAAAAGGGTAGGGGAATGCGTTTCAGTAATTCTTTGGTCTTTGGGTTATAGATAGAGACATTCATACCTTCTTCATTATTACTGTTCTTGTCGACAGACCAAATGGTGCCTTGCGTGTCGAAGTAAAATACACCATCACTATGCTTGAAAATAGGTTCTTGCTTAGAGGATTTGTTGGATGATGAAGCGTCACTGGCTTGTTTTAGCTGCCACAGTTGGAGAAGCGCATCTTTTTGTTGGTATAAGGTGAAAATGGTTATGACTACACCGATTAATACTAGAATGGTTTTGGCGTTAGTTCCTTTCATGTTGTTTATTAGTATTTTAAGTAAGATTCTTTGAGGTTATTAGGATTAGCTTGTATAGAGATAGAATCACCAGTACTGAACTGATGACTAAACTCTGGGGGTAACTGTTTGAAAGTTTTAGTTACATTTCCATAAACTACCGTCACGTTGTAGGTTTTTTCTGTATTGAGTCGAAAAGTGCTCCATTTGATGGAAGTGATTTTGCCTACAAAATGTTCTGTACATCGATTATGGTCTACTTTGGGTTGATATATGCTATAAGCAAACCAAAAAGGTATCAAGGCCATGACTCCACTGATGAAATCATCCATGTAAAATGCTTTGGTAAGTAACCCAAGCCCTAATAGGATGGCAAAATAGAAGTATGTCTTCATTTGAAATTCTGATAATTGATCTACAAAACAATGGAAACGGTTCCGAAGGCTTCTCCATCTGTGTAAGCGGCTAGCAGTTTACCAGGTACAATGGTTGAGACGAAACTTTTATCTAAGACTTGCTCAATTTCAGTTTGGAAAGAGGCTCCTTGGTCTGGGAATACTTCTCCTATGACTAAGTAGGTATTAGGCGCATGCTCAAACTTGGGCGTAATTTCTGTTACCTTGAACATGGCATTACTTTTACTGGAGTCGGAGGAAGCCGTAGATGTTTTGCTCTTAAGTGCAATAGATGCTTGTACGTCGATGGAAGCGCTCCTAGGATCACTCGGATCAGTCAGTATTACGATTTGATCACCAGCTTCTGGTTTGAATGATACTTCATTGCCCACTGAATAGAATGTCCTTTGAATATCCAAATAATCAGCAGTGATATTATATCTGACTCCATCGTGATCTTTCATGCCAGCGTATTTGATGCTTACAATACTGCCAATTACCTCTTTGGTTTGTTTTCTTTTCCGAGATGAACGCAACTTACTTCCTACGACTCCCCAGATTACTACCAATAGAGCAGTACCTATTCCAAGTACTGCTCCATATGTGTTCATGTTGTCTTGTAGAGGAGCATTCGGGTCCCATAAGGCATACAATCCGTAACCGCACGAGACCATAATCAAAAATACGATCGCTTTTCTGATGAATTTGTTCATAGTGAGAAACGCTACTAAAAGACAAGAGAATTATCCAACCCCATTACTAGTTTGCTTATTTCATAAAGCATAGGTATTAGGCCTAACCCTCCCAATACCAATAGAATAATCCGCTTTGTTTGGTTTTCTACGGTGAATGCGAGGGCTAATGGGATGAAGCTACCAATCAATGATGTAATCATATTTAATACATTGAACCAACTAGTATCATATAGTTGACCTGCGATCATTCCGTAGAATAAATGCGATATAAGCATCCAAACGACTACGATGACAGTGATGGTATCTCTTGTAGAACCGTTCGATGCAGCCGCAGCAGGCACTGATTCATTAGAAAAACTGGTTTCGTCAGAATTGGCCTTTGGATTTTGTCCATATTGATTAGGTTCAGGATCACTGTCGGTGACTGTCAGTACTAAAAGCCATATTGCTCCCAATATTGGAATTAGAGAAATGAGCATCATCCATCCACTCTTACCTACGTCATGAAGTCGTCTTGCTGTAACCGCTAGCCCTGGAATAAACATACCAAGTATATATAGAATAAACAGTGGTCCAAATCCGATTCCATCAATCGCTAGTTCAAGTACATTGTCCAGTATCAATAAAACAATCGCGAATATGAAGTTGAACAATACGAACATCCAATATTCTGCTCTTCTAGCTCTTCCTGTAAACACAGCATATTGTTGTAGAACTTTTAAATACCAATCCATAGTTGTTGTTTTTATTGTTTAATGGTGGCTTCCGGCTAATTAATACCATCCGCTATTTGTGTTTTTAACGTTTTGGAAGCATCTGAATATTTCTATTAGAACTCCAAATACTGATTATATAATTCTTTGAAATGCTTGTAAAAACTTGAGATTCTCTTAATTCTTGAAATAGATCAGAACAGGTCTTCTTTATTAGATATGTTCCAGCCATCTATGAAGTCTCTATTGAATGAGCTAGCTGCATAAAACATGTTTCGTGTATTGGTTTTTGGGTTGACTCTCCAGTTACTTAGGTCTTGGTTGAAGAATTCTGCGTTAAAAAACATTTTTTCCATGTTGGTTACATTCCGGACATCCCAATTGCCGATGTCTTGGTTGAATCCAGATCCCTCAAACATACCCTTCATTTTTGTTACTTTACTCACATCCCATTTACCGATGTTTTTGTTGAACTCATATGCGTTGTAAAACATCTCTTTCATATTGATTACATTACTGACATTCCAGTCCCCGATATCCTGATTGAAGAGGATGCTCAAATAAAACATAGCGTTCATATTAGTTACTTTACTGGTATTCCAATGGCCGATATCCTGATCGAATGCGTAAGCTTCACCAAACATAGCGGTCATATCGGTAACTTTGCTGACATCCCATTTTCCTATATTTTGGTTGAAGACGTCTGCTTTGAAAAACATGCCAACCATCCGTGTAACCTGTGCCGTATTCCATGTCGATATATCGGAGTTGAAGACAGCTGCCTCATTAAACATGTTTGACATATTAGTAACATGACTAGTATTCCAGTTTGCAATATTTCCATTGAACTTATAAGCCTCATTGAACATGCCACTCATATTCGTTACTCTACTGACATCCCATTTATTTAAGTCCTGGTTGAAAGAAGTGGCTTTTTGAAACATACCACTCATGTCCGTGACCTTGCTGACATTCCAATCATTAATGTTTTGGTTAAAATGCGAAGCTTCTAAAAACATCACACTCATGTCAGTGACCTTACCGGTATTCCAGTTGCCAATATCTTGATTAAAAATTATGGCTTTTAAAAACATACCACTCATATCGGTGACAGAGCTGGTGTTCCATTTACCGATGTCTTGATTGAAATCAGATGCTGCAAACATCTCTTTCATGTTGGTCACATTGCTAACATCCCAACTGCCGATGTTTTGCTTCATTTTATAAGTGACGGCAAACATCCCTTCCAGATTTGTTACAGTGGCAGGTAGTTTCAAGGGTACTTGAGTTAAGTTTGCAGCTTTGTAAAAGGCGTATGATAAATCTGTCAAACCAATATTTCCGAAGCTTTCAACTTTGACCAGTTTGTCTTGCATTTGTCCGATTTCCTCGTGGCCAAAGTGCTCCAATGAACCATCAATGCTAACGATATAGGAACCTTCTTCTTTATAGGTGTGATCCAGGTCTCCCGCAGTATTAATGGTCTGTTTACTTTCATCTCCCCAATCCACGACTACATTCACTTTACCATGAAGCGGCAATGTAATCGTAGTTCCAGAAGAGAGATTAGTGTCATAGATAAGTATCATTGGGTCTGAACTGCAACTCATTAAGAAAAGAGATACGATGAATAGAAGCGATAGCGTGGTTGTTCTTAGTTTCATAGAGTTTATAGCTGTTTGTGGTCTACTTTAGGTTAAGTCTAGTTAGCGATAGTCTTGCTAAGATCAGAATAAATCCTCTTTATTGGATATGTTCCAATCTTTGATGAAATCTCGATTGAATGAAGATGCTCCTAAAAACATCCCTGTCATATATGTGACTTGACTAGTATCCCAATTTCCAATATCTTGATTGAAGGCAGATGCGTTATAAAACATTTCTCCCATATCAGTTACATTGCTTACATTCCATTTACCAATGTTTTGGTTAAACTCTATTGCTCCAAAGAACATTATTCCCATTTTGGTCACATGGCTAACGTCCCACTCACTGATATTCTGATTGAATGAATGTGCTTCATAAAACATAGCTTCCATATTCGTCACATTACTTGTATTCCATTTGCTAATATCTTGATTGAATGCTCTTGCATAATAAAACATAGCTTGTAGATTGGTAACCTTGCTAACATCCCAATTACCAATTTCTTGATTAAAGTTGGATGCTTCCATAAACATGGCTCTCATATTCGTGACGTTGCCTGTATTCCAATTACCAATATCTTGATTAAAACGGGAAGCTCCGCTAAACATCCCTCTCAGGGTAGTGACTGTAGTAGGTAGAGTATGAGGTACTCGTATTAGATTAGAAGCTTCTTTAAAAGCATAGGATAAGCTTAACAAGCCGAGTTCTCCAAAGCTTTTAACTCGGATAAGTTTATTTGCTGTTTTTCGATTAATCTCCTTGTCACCAAAATGCTCTAAAGTACCATTGATAATTACTGTATACTTACCTTCCTTCGTATAGGTGTGATTAATATTTCCTGCTTGAGTAATGGTTTGCTCTTTACTATTGTCCCCCCAATCAACGGCAACATCGACTTTGCCATGAAGGGGTAGAGTAATCGTAGTACCAGACGAGAGGTTAGTATCATACTGCAAGATCATTTGTGCTTGAGTATTCCAACTGAATAATACGAAAATGAGAAGTAGTATATTTTTAATTTTCATATATGATCTGAAGAGCTTTGTATTGAAAAAATGAAGGGGTTAGAATAAATCCTCTTTATTGGGTATGTTCCAATTTCGTATAAAATTGGAGTTAAAAGAATATGCATTTCTTAACATATTAGTGAAATGGGTAACACTATTTATATCCCATTGGCTAATATCCTGATTGAAAGAGTATGCTTTATAGAACATTTCGGTCATGCCTATCACATTACTCGTATTCCATTTTCCAATATCTTGGTTAAAGGCTTTGGCTTCAGCAAACATTCCTACCATATTGGTCACTTTACTAACATCCCACTTGCCTATGTCTTGGTTGAAAATAGATTCAGAAAATAAACCTGCCATGGAGGTGACATTGCCCACGTCCCATTGACTTATGTCCTGATTGAATACTGACCTCAAAAATAACCCTGTCATGTCAGTCACTTGACTAACATTCCAATCACCAATATCCTGATCGAAAGAAGAACTATATGCGAACATGAAAGTCATGTTTGTCACTTTCTTAGTGTTCCATTTCCTTAGCGCCTGATTGAAAGAGGAAGCACCAGAGAACATGTGGTTCATATCGATCACTTTACCCACATCCCATTTCTCTATATTTTGATTAAAAGCAGATGCGTTGTTAAACATCCAACTCATATTAGTCACGTTACTGACGTCCCAACTGCCTATATTCTGATTGAAGGCGGGTGCCCCATTAAACATTGCAGACATAGTCGTTACGTTACTGACATTCCAATTCCCGATATACTGGTTAAAGGCGAATGCTTCTTTAAACATACTTTCCGTATTGGTAACATTTTCAATGTTCCACTTATCAATTTTTTGATTGAAGATGGACTCAGCAAACATTTCTTTCATCGTGGTCACCTTACTTACATCCCATCTCCCGATGTCTTGATTGAAGACCGACTTCTCAAATAACCCAGTCATGTCAGTCACCTCACTAACGTTCCAGTTACCAATATCCTGATTGAAGATGGACTCAGCAAACATTGCAGACATATCTGTGACTTGACTAACATTCCACTTTCCAATGTCTTGATTGAACACCGTGTTGGCGAACATTCCTTTCATATTGGTGACCTTACTTACATCCCAATTCCCAATATTCTGGTTAAAGACAGAGGCTTTATAAAACATACCCTCCATATTGGTTACCTGACTGACATCCCAGCCGCTGATATCCTGATTAAAGCGGTATGCTTTGTAAAACATGCCTTCCAAATTAGTCACTGCAGACGGAAGGTCATTTGGTACTTTTGTTAGGTTATTCGCATTCATAAAAGCAAAAGACAGATCTTCAAGCCCAATATCACCAAAACTGATTACCGCTACCAGTTCTTCGTTTGAATAAGAAGACCCGTATTGGCCAAAGTGTGTTAATGTGCCAGAGATGCTTACAGTATAGATGCCATCTGAATCATAGGTATGGAGCGCATTTGCATCTTTAGTAAAATTTTGAGGTATGCTTCCATCCCCCCAATCAACGCTTACATTTACCTTTCCATTGAGAGGCAATATTATACTTGTGTCTGACGAGAGGTTGGTATCATACTGCAAGATCATTTGTGCCTGAGTATTCCAGCTGAATAATACGAAAACGAGCAGTAGTATATTCTTATAGTTCATATATGATCTGAAGAGCTTTGTATTAAAAAAACTTGAAGGTTAGAATAGATCTTCTTTATTGGATATGTTCCAATTGTCAATGATTGATGGATTGAATGACGATGCACCTCGAAACATAGCTTCCATATCTGTGACGTTACGAACGTTCCAATTGCTTATGTCCTGATTGAAGCTAGTAGCTTTATGAAACATTGCTTTCATATTGGTCACTTGACTTACATCCCAATTACTGATATTCTGATTGAACACTGATGCCCCTTCAAACATCCCTACCATAGAAGTAACATTACTTACACTCCATTTATTAAGGTTTTGATTGAAGGTGAGTGCTTTAAAGAACATACCGTCCATAGTGATGATATTACTTACATCCCAGCTACTGATGTCTTGATTAAAGGAATAAGCGCTATAAAACATCCCAGATACATCGGTGATGTCGGAAGGAATATTTTTAGGTACATTTGTTAAGTTCCTTGCACCTTTAAAAGCAAAGGATAAATCAGTTAATTCCGTAACATCAAAGCTTTTTACACTAACCAATTTCTCTGCATTATCAGCATTATAGTTTCCAAAATGCTCTAATGAACCTTTTACAATTACTGTGTAAATACCGTCAGTATCATATGTGTGGTCTATATTTCCTGCTTCGGTAATGATTTGTAAACTTGCATCACCCCATTCTATTGTTGCTGTTACTTCTCCTTGAAGGGGTAGAGTAATCGTAGTACCCGATGATAGATTAGTATCATACTGCAAGATCATTTGTGCTTGAGTATTCCAGCTGAATAATATGAAAATGAGTAGTAGTATATTCTTATAGTTCATATATGATCTGAAGAGTTTTGTAATGAAGAAGCGAGGGATTAGAACAAATCTTCTTTATTGGATATGTTCCAATTGTCAATGAATGCTGGGTTGAATGAAGTAGCTCCATAAAACATGTTTCGTGTATTAGTTTTTTGGTTGACCCTCCAGTCACTTAGATCCTGGTTGAAGGATTCTGCTTTAAAAAACATCTTTTTCATGCTGGAGACGTTACTTACATTCCAATTACCAATGTCTTGATTGAATCCGGATGCCTCAAACATGCTATTCATTTTTGTTACCTTGCTGACATCCCAGTTACTAATGTCTTGATTGAAAGCAGTCGCTTCTTGAAACATTTCTCCCATATTGATTACTTGGCCTACTTCCCAGTTACCTATATCTTGATTGAATACTGCATTCTTAGTAAACATGCCATTCATATTAGTCACCTGACTGGTATTCCAGTTACCAATATCCTGATTGAAAGAGTAAGCTTCTTCAAACATAGCCTTCATATTAGTCACCTGGCTGGTATTCCAGCCACTAATATCCTGATTGAAAGAGTAAGCTTTTATAAACATAGCAGTCATGTCATTAACCTGGCTGACATCCCAAGGACCAATATCTTTATTGAAAACTTTAGCGCTGCAAAACATCCAACTCATATCAATGACATTACTGACGTCCCAGTCTCCAATATCCTGATTAAAGGCAGTAGCTCCATAAAACATTTCAGACATCTCTTTAACATTTCTCGTATTCCATCCTCCTATATTCTGATTAAACTGTGAAGCATCCTTAAACATCCCGCTCATTATGGTTACTTTGCTGGTATTCCAAGTTCCTATATTCTGATTGAAGGAAGTAGCTTCCTTAAACATTTCAAACATAGCCTCGACATTACTTGTATTCCAGCTTCCTATAGGCTGATTGAACGAAGATGCTTCTCTAAACATCCAAATCATATTGGTGACCTTACTCACGTCCCAAGAACTAATGTTCTGATTAAAAGAATAAGCACCGAAGAACATTGACGACATATCAGTTACCATGCTGACATCCCAATTACTAATGTCTTGATTGAAAGCAGTCGCTTCTTGAAACATTCCTTTCATATTGGTTACTTGGCTTACTTTCCATTTACCTATGTCTTGATTGAAGGAATCGGTTCCAGAAAGCATAGCATACATATTGGTTACTTGACTTACCTCCCAATTCCCTATGTTTTGATTGAAGGAAGATGCATTAGAGAACATCCAGCTCATGTCTGTTATTTTACTTACATCCCAGCTACTGATATCTTGATTGAAAGAGGATGCTTCAAAAAACATACTTGATATTTTGGTGACATTACTTGTATTCCATTTTCCAATAGCTTGGTTAAATGCAGGTGCTTCAGAAAACATGCCGCTCATGTTTGTCACTTTACTCACATTCCATTTGCCTATATCTTGATTGAAGGCAGAGGCGCCATAAAACATCCGGCTCATATCTGTCACCTGACTCACATCCCAATCACCAATATTTTGGTCAAAGGAATATGCCTTTCTGAACATTGATTTCATATTCGTTACATGACTGACGTCCCAGCCACCAATATCTTGATTGAATAATGAAGCTTCATCGAACATCCCTTCCAAGTTAGTTACCATTGGAGGAAGGCGAGAAGGTACAAGGACTAGATTCTCTGCACTGCTGAAGGCGAAAGACAAATCAGTTATTCCAATAGTACCAAAACTGATAACACCTACGAGTTTTTCAGCATTTGTACTACCGCCAAAATGCTCTAGTTTACCTGAAATACTCACAGTATATAGGCTATCTGATCCATAGGTGTGCTTGACTATAGAGGCTTCAGTAATGGTTTGCAATGCACTACTATCACCCCAGTCTATGGTGACATTGACTTCTCCGTTAAGAGGTAAAGTAATGGTAGTGCCATACGAGAGACGAGTGTCATATTGTAGTATGAAGAGATTGGTGTCATATTCTACAGTTGGAGGAGTGCTTTTTGCTGAAGAGCTTACATTACAACTTATCAGCAGGGGGATGATGACTATTAGTAAAACTAATTGTCCGATTATGTTTGTTTTCATTTATTGGGTAATTATTTCAATAACTTACTTTGTGCTTCTTTGATCAGTTTAAAGCCAATATTGTTAGGTTGGATGTGCTCAAAATTTCCATGTCCTTTTTTAGTTAGCGTCTTTAGGTTTTTGACAGGAGTTTTTGCATCTCCAAAGTTGAAGACGGATAGGTAAATTCCCTTGCGCGCATTTTTTTCTACCCAACTGGTCATCGTTTTATTCAATTGAAATTCCCCATCGGTGGCGAGTATGATTCGTGTGTTTTCATCTGGGAAAAAACTATTCCCAATGGTTTTATAAGCTAGTTTGATGCCTGCTTCTGCATTGGTCTGTCCTTTAGACTTTAGTTTATCCAAGGCTTCTTCTATAATCTCATTATCAGAAGCTGAAGTTGGTTTTAGTATTACCGTAGCCTCTCCAGCGTAGGTTACCAGGGACAGTTTATCTTCAGGACGCATGATGCTGATGAGATATTTTAAGGATTCCTTGAGCAGTGGCAATTTGTTTTGATCGCTCATCGACCCCGACACGTCTAGTAAAAGGAGCAGGTTGTTATGAGCAAATCCATCCATGCTTGTGAATTGGGTTCGTCTCTGCTCACAGTCACAGGGCTCTTGCTCTTTGGCATATTTGGCTTCACTTTCTCTTTTGCGCCAAAATTCTTGTACCAATTGCTTGCTCAGGTTGTCTTCATTGACTGGAATATAAAATCCTTTGGCAAAACGAGTAAGCGTGGTAAGGTCTTTCCATGAATAGTAGGTATTGGCAAAACTAAGAATAGACAAGTCTACACCTTCAGCTTCTTTGTTGGAAACCATATTGTGCCACTTGTTTCGATCCACAGGATCACGAAATCCATCAGTGATGTAGACCAGTCGGTTGTTGCCTTCTCTTTTGAAGTTTTTTTGCAAAAAATCGTAAGTCACTTCAAAAGAAGCTACGGGTTTGTAACCAGGATATGGTGATTCTACTATTTTGTCAAAGGCTTCAATAATTTTTTCTTTTTGACTTCCGTCGAAAGTGGGTAGGTCATAATACCCAGCAGAACCTCCAGATTTTACAAAAAATCGGTTATCCTCAATATGATTAAAACCACCGATGGCTATGTTGACAATAAACACATGATCTTGAGGGCGTAAAGTAGGAGCCAAGTGTCTTACCGCTCTTTTGAGCATATGCTTGCGGCTCTCCATTTCATCACTAGATAAGTTTAAGACTATGCCTATGTTATTCGGGGCGGCTTTTGGATCTACTTTAGACTTCTCTTCACAAGCACAAGGGACATAGCCCTCGTAACCCTGATAGGCTCCTGCCAATATGCCTTGATTAATAATGAAGTCATTTTGCATGAAGGGCATTTTTTCTAAATCATAAGCAGATAGTGTTTCATTGTAATGGGACACTAAATAGTTGTATTGAAGAATGATCTCTCTGATGGTTTTAAAATCAACCCGAAAGTTGCCTTTAGCTTGGTCAAAACTCTCAATATGGTCAACGATGGTTCTTAAACTTTTATATTCAGAGCCATATTCTTGGTTGATTTTGTCTCGATAATCTATTAGCGATGTGAAGTTGTCAGGATTAAGTATTGACTGAGGGTTTCCTTTTTCGAACTGTTGAATAGCCTGTATTACTGGTTGGCAGAGTTCCAATATTTTTAATGCTTCTTTTTGGGCTGTAGAGGCTTTGACGGAAGTGATATTCTGAGTGTATTCGGAATGAAGTTCCTTTAATCTAGAATACATGCGCTTAACTTGACTTTGAACCTGATGTACTTGCTGGCTATGACTAGCCAAGCGTTTTACCAGCACTTCTAAATCATCCGATAACCTTTTTTCCTTAAGGTAACTATCTAGGGCATTTTGACTTATAATTAGTTCTTCAATACTGCGAATAATATTTCCTGCTTTTTCTTGCAGTTCTTTGCGGTGAACAGGGTACAAATCTTTACCATAGTAGAAAGCTTTAAAAACCTCTGACCGCTTATAGCCCATATGACGGATAGTAGGATAAGTTTCGGGGAAGATGGCTGCTTGGCTATTTTCAATAGTACGTTTTTTTTCTTTTTCTATACTCCATAATAGCCTTTTGTAATCATTAAGCGAATAAGAACCAGATGTCCAACTAAGGAGCTGAACATATGCATTGAGTGAACGAACCGCAGCTTTTACCTCCAGTGTGTCTTGGTTTGGTTTGAACAAATCTATGGAAACTGCATTTTCGTCATTTTTATTATCTCTGTTATCAGTTGGAGGAGAACTTATACGGAAGCCGATGTATACAGGAATTGCTCGTAAGTGACTTGCTTCTAAGTCATTTGTTTTCAACACTCGGTTATATTGACTTGTAAATGATTGGAGACGCCGGACGCTCAAAATCCCTACGTCTTTTAACCTTTCATCCATACTAAGATCTAGATGAGCTAGACATGATCCGCCGAGTGAGTGGGCACTTGATTTGAAGCTGTTCCAAGCGTAATTGGTTGTTCTATCCAGTAGAAAATCATTCTTCTTTGCTGCTTTTATGCGCCTTACTTTTTCTTGCCATTCTAGGATGGCGGTGAGATAGTTTTCTACTTGAGGAATGGAAATATCTACAGATCTATCAGGCAATCCATAGTATCTTATTTGTCGGTGAAAACTGGCATTAATGGCCAGTAATTCATTCATTAAATTCAGAACTTGATCCAAATTGCTGGTTGAAGCTATATTCTTAGATTGGTGCGACAGTACTGTTTTTCTAAAACTAAGACTGTGTCTTTGCATAGAGTTACTAGCTTTTTCGAATTTGGCTAGTTCTTGATATTGTTGGGGGGAATTTCCTTCCTTGTAAAAGGCTTTACTGGCATTATTGGCATGGTTCATTTGTATGACGGCTTCCAACATTCCGAGCAAGTCTTTGTTCAGTTGAGGATACTGAGGATGAGATGCAGTTTTTCTTATAGACTCTTGAAAAGAATCGAATACCGGCAATAATTTATTGCCTAAACTATGTAGGGGTCGATCATTTTGAGATGCTTCTAAGTATCCGCGCGTTTTAAAAGTATAGTCAGTGGCTTTATGATACAAAGACATGTAGGCTTTGATATAGGCATTGATTGTTTGCTCATTTGTTTGTGTTCTTTGCTGAGCTTGAGAAATGCTTACAGTCATAAATAGTAAGCATAGAATGACTAATGGTTTTGTTTTCATAAAAACACGGTATCCAATTTTTAAAATCAACACTTTTACTATCTAAAAACAGAGATAGTTAGAACATATTCTCTCTATTAGGAGTTTTCCAACTTCTCATGAAATCTGGGTTGAATATAGATGCATCCTTAAACATTGCCTTCATATCGGTAACATTACTCACATCCCAGTGATGAATATCTTGATTGAATAAAGATTCTGCGAACATTGCCCTCATGTTGGTAACGTTTTTGACATCCCATTTACCTATTTTTTGATTGAAACTGGACTGCCTAAACATTCCCATCATATTCGTTACATTTCTGACATTCCACTGTCCTATATCCTGGTTAAATGTGGTCTGTCTAAACATCTCACTCATGTTATTTACCTTGCTGACTTCCCATTGACCTATATCTTGATTGAACGAAGACGCTCCTGAAAACATATAGTGCATTTTAGTCACATTACTAACATTCCAGTTTCCTATGTCTTGATTGAAAGCAAGTGCTTCATAAAACGTCCAACGCATGTCTGTGACATTGTGGGTGTTCCAATTACCGATGTTCTTATTGAAGGAAGAGGCATTTCTAAACATCATGCTCATGTCAGTCACTTTACTGACATCCCAGTTCCCAATTTCTTGGTTGAAGGCTTGCGCTTCCCAAAACATTCCGTTCATATCAGTGACATTACTGACATTCCAATCGCCTATCTTTTGATTAAAGGCAATTGCTTTGCAGAACATTTTCTTCATGTTAGTGACCTTACCAACATTCCATTTTCCAATATCTTGATTAAAAACTACTGCGTTGTCAAACATCTTATTCATGTTGGTGACATTACTGACATCCCAATCAAGAATCTCTTGGTTGAAGGCGGCTGCGCAGTAGAACATTTCGCTCATATCGTTTACACTACTGGTATTCCAACTTCCTATAGGTTGATTAAACGCTTTAGTCCTACAAAACATACCTGACATGTTGGTGACATTACTGACGTCCCAATTTGATAAATCTTGATTGAAGGAAGATGCCTTGCTAAACATATAGCTCATGTTAGTGACATTACTAACATCCCAAGAGTCAAGACTTTGATTAAAACTATTTGCATTGCAAAACATGCCTTCTGTATTAGCCACTGTAGAGGGAAGATCAAAAGGCACTTCAGTTAAATTTTGGGAAGAATAAAAGGCGTATGATAGATCGATTAGACCTAAATCTCCAAAGCTCTCCACCTTGACTAAAGAGTGTTCATTTCTGAGGACATTGTATACTTTTTTTCCAGTTTTCTCAAACCCAAAATGCTCTAAAGAACCTGTGATTTTCACAATGTATTTATTGTTTTTTTCATATGAGTGTTGGATGTTTCTTGCTTCTGTAATGGTCTTAAGTGCACTGCCATCCCCCCAATCAATTGATACATCAACTTTTCCATGCAGGGGTAAAGTAATCGTAGTGCCAGATGAAAGACGGGTGTCGTAGTGTAGGATCATTTGTGCACTAAGCTGGTAGGATGTTAGAAAAAAAGTTATAGTGATCAGGAATGACCATACTTTTTTACAAGTATTAGTAAGTGTCATATTTTATTGTTTTGTATGGCTGATTGATATGGTTTTATTTTTTTAAAATGTTTACAAACGAAAAGGGTAATTAGTCATCGGTAACAAAAACAGGGTAGTCCTTTTGGGTTCCAAAATCCCAGATGTTATCATTCCAATTGGTGAATGGATTGTCTTTACATGTTTGATCATTCACGCTGATGGGGCATTGGAGTTGATTTGAAAATACCCCTTTTCCCAAACTGCTTTTGGTCTTGCCTGTTACATTAATATCCCAAAAACTAGACTCAGCAGTACTTTCTTGGAAGCGGCTCTGATAGCCGATTAACCCTCCAGTTACTTCATCACAGACTACATGGGATCTAGTGTAGCTTTCGATAATTCTGCTGTCTTGCACATATCCAATTAATCCGCCTGTTTTCTTACCTTTACTTTTAGCAGTTCCTTCGGAGAAGGTTTGCATTACTTCACTAGAATATGCGCACCCAAGCAAACCACCAACACCTCTCGAATTATAACTGGTACCTTCAGCTGAACTGTTGGCATGGCTTTGGACCAATTGACTGAACTCACTTAGTGAACCTATTAATCCGCCTATACAGGACGCCTCACCTTTAGCCGCACCGCTTGCCGAGCAGTTGGAGACTTTGCTTTCAACGACTAGGCCTGCTAATACACCCGCTTCCGAATCCTCACTAACAACGATGCCAGTGACTGAAGCGTTGTGAATAGTACTATTTTTAGCATAACCAACAAGGCTTCCTACATTCGAGTATCCGTGCACTTTGAGTAGTTTACCAACTAAACGGATATTAGATACTTTAGCATCCTTAATAGCACCAAATAGTCCGATATCTTGTTTTGTCGAGCGATTGATATACAGATTCTTAATGCTGAATCCGTTGCCTTCGAAAATAGCCTGAAACTCATTGTCATATCGGCCTATAGGCTCCCAGCCCTTACCTTCGTTCCAAAATGCATCTTGCTCATTGATCGCACCATCTCCATTGGTGTCAAAATCCAGGTCTGCGGCTAATTCGAAACCGGTACAGCCAGGACGGGGACAACCTGCCGTTTTTTTTGGAAGCCGAAGTATGTTAAAATTGGTACGTACCGCATCCAGCTCTTTCCGTATGGCATCCAGGTCTTCGAGGGTATAGATTTCTATTAGTCCATCACCGTCCTTGTCTACTGCGTCAGCCTTCACCTGCCCACTAGGGTCAAGAGGAAAGGCATCTTTTTTGTCTGGTACATTATCATTATCATCATCCTTGTCAGCAGAATCGCCAATACCGTCATTATCCCAGTCACGGTATTCCTTTGGGTCTGTAGGAAACTGATCTTCGTTGTCGTCGGTGCCATCATTGTCGAAGTCACGGGGGAATTTATCCTTAGGGACTAAAATACCGTCGTTATCATAGTCGTCAGGAAACCTGTCAAAATGGTTCAGTATACCATCGCCATCATCATCCCGGTGAGAAGTGCCATTTATCACCAAGGCCGGAAAGTTGGACGCACGGCCAAAGTCCCAAACCGTAGCGTCCCAACCCTCATAAAGTGTTTTGGAGCACGCGGGGTCATTTGGTCTTTGTGGGCATTGCATTTCAATGTCAGTATAACCTGGATTTCTTTTATCTAGGTATTGGTTAGTTTCACTGACTCTCCAATAACTATTAACTACACTGTCTGGTCTGCCGCCAACTAGCCCACCAATGGTACCTTCGCCACTCTTCTTGGTTAAGGTCTTCACCGTCCCTGAATACAAGCTATATTTAATTTGTGTTTCAGTATCAACTCCTAGCAGCCCACCAGCACGATAGTATTGGACGGTTACATCACCTTTTGCATAACAGTTGAGCACTAAACCTGATTGCAGTCGTCCGGCTAATCCGCCAGCAATCTTTTCAGCTTCTACCGTGCCTTGAAAGTAACTCTTGATGATTTTACTATCATCTAAATAGCCAGCTAATCCACCTACAAACCTATCTGTTCCTATAATATTGCCTAATACATAGCAATTAGAAATAGTTATATTCCTCCCAACACCTACTATTCCTCCCAGTTGACTTCCACCATAAATATGTACCTGACTACCTGCAATACCTAAATTAAGAATCATTGCGTCACGGGCATACATAAATAAGCCACCTCCGTTAAGGTTTCTGATTTCATAACCATTTCCCTCAAAAACCGCCGAAAAACTATTTGAGCCGTCTCCAATTGGCCGAGTGCCAGAACCATGGTTCCAGTAATCATCTTCTGCAGTAACAAAACCATCAGAGTTGGTGTCAAAATCCAGATGCCGGGTCAATTCAAACCCAATACAACCTGTTTCAGGACAACCCATAGAATTGCCATAGAGGGACTTTCCTTCAAGGTTGTTTTCAATTTCGAATAGGTCCTCCAGGCTATTGATTTCAATTAGGCCATCGTTGTCAAGATCATAGTCAGACCGACCGCTTTGCGCTTGTACCGAGGTTGTAATTAACGAAACAGTAATACTTAATATGCAAAGTGAAGCATGAAACAAAGTAATTTTATTTGGTTGGATTAAATTATGCATTACTTATTTCTGTTTTGAGTAGAACTACCGAGTATAATACTTCCTGCCTTATTGTACTAATATCTTTCCATAGGGGTAAGGTAATCGTAGTGCCAGATGAAAGACGGGTGTCGTAGTGTAGGATCATTTGTGCATATGTGTTCCAGCTAAGCAGGAATAGGCATATTATCGCAAAAATTGTTTTTGAATTCATGTTTGATTTCACTGGTTTAAAAAAGACTTGATGAGTTGTTAAAACATGTTTTCTTTATCAGCTACTTTCCATCTACTGACGAAGCTCTTATTGAAAGATGAAGCTTCTTGGAACATTGCTACTGTGTTTAATACCTTCTGAGTATTCCATCTATTTAGATTTTGATTGAATGCTGTAGCCCCCAGAAACATACCTTGCATATATTCTACATTGCTCACGTCCCAGTCGCTTATATCTTGGTTAAAGTTTGATGCTTTGTAAAACATGGTTCTCATGGAAGTGACGTTACTCGTATTCCAGTTGCCGATATTTTGATTGAAGGAGGATGTTTTAAAAAACATATCATCCATACTAGTTATGTTGCTGGTATCCCAATTGCCAATGTCCTGATTAAAAGCAGTTGCGTGACCAAACATTTGAGTTGACCATTTTACCCCACTCGTATTCCAGCGTCCAATATCTTGATTGAATCTAGCTGCTTCATAGAACATAGCACTCATGTCGGTGACTGTCGAAGTATTCCAGTTTCCTATATCTTGATTAAAATTAGCGGCACCAGAAAACATCCCTTCCATAGTGGTAACCTTTCCAGTATTCCAATTTCCTATGCTTTGATCAAATACAATAGCACCATTAAACATATGCTGCATAGTAGTCACTTCACTTGTATTCCAATCGCCGATATTTTGGTTAAAAGATGATGCATCCATAAACATCCATCTCATATTGGTGACTTTGCTAGTATTCCAGCCATTGATATCCTGATTGAATTTTGTGGCCTCCTCAAACATGAAGCTCATGTCAGTGACATTGCTAACATCCCAATTCGATATGTCTTGATTAAACGATGTTGCCTCCTGAAACATGCCAGACATATTTGTGACATTACTAACGTCCCATCTGGAAATATCCTGATTGAAGTTGGGCGTTTCCTCAAACATGGCTTTCATATTAACTACTTTGCTGGTGTTCCAATCTCCAATGTTTTGATTGAAGTTCGTATCGCCGCTAAACATCGAACTCATATTTGTGACATTACTTACATCCCAGCTACTGATGTCCTGATCAAACGTCATAGCATTACAAAACATCAAACTCATATCGGTGACCTTGCTGACATCCCAGTTGCTGAGATCCTGATTGAAGGAGGATGCATAATGAAACATGCCCTTCATGTTTGTGATATTGCTAACGTCCCAATTGCTGATGTCTTGATTGAAAGATTCAGCTAGTAAAAACATATGGGCTGTCGTATGAACTGTAGAAGGGATAATATTCGGAACTTGTTTTAAATTTTTGGCCCAATGAAATGCATATGATAAATCGACTAGATTAAGTTCTCCAAAGCTTCTAACTCGGGTTAATTTGTCCGCTTTTTCTTCCTTCATTTCCTTACTCCCAAAGTGCTCCAAAGTGCCTTCTAACTTTACGATATATACACCTTCTTCAGCGTAAGTGTGGTCGATGTTTCCCGCAGTGGTAATGGTTTGATCTTTCCTTCCGTCTCCCCAGTCTACTGTAATATTTGTCGATCCGTCCAGCGGCAGTGTGATAGTCGTACCTGCAGAGAGATTCGTGTCGTATTCTAATACCATGGTTTTTTTAGTATCGCAACTAATCAAAACCTTAGCAATTAGAATTGCGGAAAGAAGTGTAGTTTTCGTTATCGTTTTTATTGAAATCATTATTGTTTCTAGTGCCTTTTTTGACAAAAAATATTCTTAAACTACAGGTGAGTAAGTGCTTTTTTGAAGCTGTTTTAAGTGAATTATACTATTTCTTTTATGTCGATTAAGGTGGTTGTTTTTAACTCAAGAGACTTGATGGAGAGCTGTTTAGGTCACAGGTAAATAATTTAAGTTTGATAGATGACGTCTTCTTCTATTACAATGAAATAGAGAAATTGGATAGTATAGACTATCCAATTTTAACTCTAATTTATAACACCCTATAACCTTTATTTAAAGAGTTTCTTATTTAATTCATTTATGGCAGATCAGCTGGTTTTGCATTGCTAGAATATCTAAAGTCATAAAATCACGATACTCGATTTATCTTGTGGATCATATTTTATTTCTATTCTTTGACCTTCTTGAGGAATAGTTAAATTAGAAAAAGCCATAGTTGTTTCTATTTCAAAAAACACACAACTATTTGGTATTACTTTTAGCTTAAGAGTAAGGATAGGGTCTGTAAAGTTTAGAAGCTTTCCAGTTTTTTTGACTTCGGTTACGATAGCTTCCGCACTAATACCTTCAATAATCAATTGGTTTTGCTTTTCTATCAGTTTCATTTGATTGTTCGCTATTTCTAGAGAATCATCCACTTCATTTTCAAAACCTTTACCAAAGAAAACTTTTGATATCCATCCCTTAAGACCATTAATTCCTACCTTTTGAGGGCTTTGAACAGCATACATCGGATCGTTATTCATATTCTATTTAACTAGACTATTTTTTTACTAAGATGTAGGTTGGAGTTTTTGGTAATTCTTCCATGGTATTAGAAGTATGCTATATGACAATCTTGGTTTGAAAGCCAAACAGAATAAACTTCATCTACCATGACAGCAGACACGAATCTAAACAGGAGAGATTTCTAAAAATTGTATATTTCTTTCAACGGGTAAAAAATTGAAAAAAATATAATCTATACTGAATGGTTGGTGTTGCTTTTATCCCGCTTTACGCACTAGAAGATTCGTCCCAAGTTTGGAAAACTTCAAGCAAAAAGTGTGAATCGTCTTATAGTACAACTATGTGCCAGAAAAAAAAAACTCGAATAGAGCCAATAAAAATAGTTTGTGGAGGGGTATAGTTTTCCAGAAATGATTTCCCCTTGAGTTTTGTCAACAATTGTTCGCTTTTCTTATGCTGTGCGTTAGAACGCTCTAATTAACTGAAAAGGAAGGCTTTGAAATTAAACTTGTCTAAATGATTGAATTATTCTGATAGCATCGAAATGACGAAGTCTCTCATGCTTAAAATTTATCCGTCTAGAGAATAGTGCGATAGTTTAGGTGATGCTGGTTTTATCCAAGTTTCATCGATAATTAAAAGGTTGTCGATTTTTAATGTTGATGTCTTTTATCGATTGAGAAGTAGGTCTATTAGTATACAGATATTCAACCGGAATCAACTAAGTACACCTCTTGATACTTAGACATCTACTAATGGGGGACGCTAAATACCGGAAGTGACATTAGAATATTCTATATCGATGTAGTATCACATTTGTTCAATCAACAAGAAGAATTTCATAGACCACCTTGAAATTTAATTTGCTCCTCTTGTGTTTTGATTTGTGACCTATTTTCGACAAGAAACTCCAATGACAAAATCCGGCTTTATTCAACTATAATCAGTTACGATGTTTATTTTTCTATCTGTATAATAAATGAACAACAAGCGCTGACAGTTCAGAAGGAATGTTCATAGTTGCCTACAAAGGCATACAGATATTTATAATTTCATGATTTATTAGTTAGACTATAATCCATTAGTGCCTTGATGAATATTTAAAGCTCACCTTATAATGGAGATATTTTTCTCAGTTATTTTAACGTGGTTATTTACTAGCAAAATTCTGTGCTATTTAATGGTGTGCGCGAAGCTACGTTGTATACCTTTTTAATAATTGTATTTTTCTTTCAACACACTAAAAAGTTGAAAGTTCCATCATAAAAACTTATTCAATTGATACTAGTTATTTCTGTACATTGCTGAAATTCATTGATTTAATTTCAATACAAAAGCTTGAATACTTAATTAAAATTTTAAGAATTTCTTTGGGTGCATTTTCAGTGTTTTTATTTCGGATTAAGCTGTGTTGATTTTGGAATAGAAAGTGGTTTACAGATCTAAGTTCAGTATTGCGAAATCCGAAAAGGTAGAAGAGGAGTATGTCGTATTCTGTCTTATGATTTGAATATACTCTTTCGGTGTAACCCCTACCAGATCCTTAAATTCTTTCACAAAGTGAGGCTGATCATAGTATCCAGAATTGGTGCTGACTTTTGTGAGCCTTTCATTGGTCTGAAAAATACGATAATTAGCAATTCTAAATTTGACTAATCTCACAAATTTCTTTGGAGTAATGTTTAGTATTCGCCCAAATAGGCGATAAATAGACATGTAGCTTATTTTCTTTTCATCACAGAAAGATTCTATTGTTGATTCCTTAGGTGAATTAATTACATACTCATAAAGGTCCCTTATGATACTTACTTCATCTGCTCTCGATTGAGAAAATTTCGTTTCTAGGTAGTCGTATATCTGAGTTATATAATTTTCTATATAACTCGGATCATCTTGGTCTTGATATCTCAAAGAAAAGTCAGTGATGGGCATACAGCCTTTTATGTCTAAATCCCAGAATGAATAAAAACAGGATGGGTAAAATCTGACTGAAAGTAGCTGAGAATCCTTAGGTATCTTATACTTTGAAGACGTTAGGTTTATATTTTGAACAGTAGGTTGATCGAAAAATTCATCATTGTAGTAGAACCCACAATTATTCAAAGGAATAATCCATGGATGAAAAGGGATTGGAATTTGAAAATGATCAAAGTCACTTTCTTTGGCATATCCAAAACTAAATCGTTCTATATATGATGTGAGTCTTTCAGGTTTATAATGCTTAAGAATCAAGTTTTCCATGAATACTTATTGATAAATTTTTCTCTATTTAGTCTGTACTTATGGATAATTCATGGTGTGGAATATTGAATGAGAGGTTGAGCTAGTTTGTCACGGCCATACTGGTTAAATAGGATCGTGAAATTGCAATCAAATACTTTAAAAATCAAAACTTCTTTTTACTTTAAAATCCGAAAAGACACACTATATATCTAAATAAAGCAATGAAAAATCCTTAAAGGCAGACGAAGAGTAAATTTCATTTTGTTTGATTATTTGAATGTACTCTTTTGGGGTGACTCCTACGAAATGCTTGAATTCTTTTACAAAATGTGGCTGATCATAATATCCCGAGTTTGACCCTATACCAGTAAGGCTTTTACTACTATGAAATAGATGATAATTAGCTACTCTAAACTTACATAACCTCACAAATTTCATTGGTGTCATGTTTAGTTTATTTCCAAATAAACGGTAAAGAGACATATACTTAATTTCTCTTTCATCACAGAATGACTCTATAGTGGACTCAGGGTTATTGATTATATATTGGTAGAGGTCTTTTATAATATTTACCTTATCAGCTCTCGACTGAGAAAACTTCGTGTCCAAATAGTCATAGATTTGTGATAAACAAATTTCTAATCGCTCAGGATCTTCACAATCCTCTTGATTGGGAATAAAATCTAGAATCGGTTGATATTTTTTAAGACTGAAATCCCAAAAAGGATAGAAACTACCAGGGTAAAATCTCACAAGTAGCATTTGTGAGCCTTGAGGCATTTTATAAGTGGCCGGTACTAAGCTAATGTTTTGTACAATGGGTTTATCAAAGAAATCGTCATTGTAATAAAACCCATGATCATTTAAAGGAATAACCCAAGGGTTAAACGGTAAGGGGATTTGAAAATGGTTGACATCATTCGTTTTGGCATATCCAAAAGAAATTCGTTCTATGTAGTTGGATAGTTTTTTTGGTTTGTACTGTTTAATAATAATGTTTTCCATGAATGCTGATTCAAAAAAATATATACTTCTTTCATGGATAATTAGGTTTGAAAATTAATGTTTAGTGCGTGATTGGGGAGGTCTGAATGTATGTTCACGCCAACAAATTCAGGATGCTAATTTGCATCTAATATTGATAAAAAAAAATCTAATTAATAGAACCTTTATTCAGCTACTAATACATTGTATCAGCTTAATAAGCTGTCTTGTTTTAATAAATTCTTTAAAAATTGATAATAAGGTTTTAGCAATTGGTGCTGCATATAGCTTTTCATGTTGTACAAAATCACTCCTGATACAGTTCTATTTTGACCATGTATGGTTTTTACTTGGCTATTTATCTTAGTGGTAGATATTTTATTCAATTTTTAAGTGCAGGTATGATGATAAGAAGTAAGATGATGTTCTTCATTTTTTCTTTTCTGGTCATGGCTATGAGCTGTGATGAGAGTGAAACAAATAATAGTGATGGAACAGAAGAAGAAAATGGTGTTAAAGATGAAATAGATCCAGTTATCAGTTGTCCTAGTAACATAGAACACATGGTAAAAGGTTCTGAGCAGGCATTTGTGTCTTTTGATCCGCCAGTAGGTACGGATGACAACGATCCTGTTACCAAACTGGTAGAAGGATTACCTTCGGGTTCAACTTTTCCTGATGGGACAACTACCAATGTCTATACAGTAACTGATAAAGCTGGAAACACAAGTTCTTGTAGTTTTGATATTACGGTTATTAGAGATTTGGAAGGTTTAGAGGAACCTTTTGTCATAGGAGGTGTAGATACTGGGGGTAAAAAATGGGAAAGAGTTGATGCTCTTTCCGATGAATTCAACGGTACGGAGTTTGATGATTCCAAATGGTGGAGAGACCCAGAGGATGATGGTTTTAAATGGTATGGTAGAGAACCGACACTGTTTAGACCAGAGAATGTAAGCGTAGGAGAGGGGAACATGAATGTGGAGGTTTTCAAACTAGAAGAGCCTGAATCCAAAACGATAGGAGGTAATCTAGTGTCTTTCGATTATGGAGGGTGTATTATCCGTTCACAGGCCACTGCTGGTCCTGGGCAATTTTATGAGACACGGATGAAAGCTAATGCTACTGTATTGTCATCTACCTTCTGGATTGCATTTCAGCAGAGTTGTACCGAGGGTCCGACTAGAAAGTTGGAACTTGATATACAGGAGTGTGTAGGAAGAGTGCACTCTGAAACGGAAACATGGGCTTTGAAATGGGATAATATATTTCATTCTAATACTTGGAGACATGCTCGTAGTTGTGATGTGGATGAAGCACAAAACTCCCCAGCTAAGACTTTATTAGAAGAAAAAAATCATTCTAGATACTTTGTTTATGGATGTTGGTGGAAATCACCTTCAGAAATTCTATTCTACCTAGATGGTAAACTAATACACCAAATCACTGATCCTCCGGCGGATTTTGATCTGTCTGGTCATATTACAATGGCCATAGAAACATATGATTGGAATCCTATGGATGATGATAACAATCTTGTCATCAATGGAACTTTAGATCAAAGGACCACTAAGTATGATTGGGTCAGAACTTGGAAGTTAGTTGACGAATAAGGCTTTTTGTTTATCAAAATTAACTCGCATATCTAATCATTTAATGATTGATAGATGTGCGAGTTTTTTTGTGCTATATAAGTAGAGGTTTATTTAAAATATGCACCATTTCTATCTTGGTAAGGCTTGAGAATTGTGATGAAGAACTACTGATGTATGGGTATATAGCCCATTTGTACGTTTACCCACCCTATCTTTAATTATCTCCCTATTTCACTTAGTCACATCTAGATACCTTGGTTCTCAAGACCAAAAATTATGTGACTATGACAATCAAAAAAATACTATTAACGTGTGTGCTCTGTCTTTATTTTTTAGCTGGAGCAATTGCAGGTGCATCCAACTTATGGGAAGGCAAAGGAAGAATAGCCTGTAGCTCTGATGGAAATAAGCATGATAATGACGACATGCAAGCCACCATGATGACCCTAATGATATTGGCGAAAGCTGGATTACAAGAAAATACAGTTCTATATACGTATGCCGATCATGTCTGGGCAAGTGAAAACAACGATCTAGCGATCATGAAAGAAAGTGCAGAAGGAGGAGGAGAACGATTTGGATTTCAAAGTACAAAGTTCTTAGCAGCGGTATCTGATCCAGAAGCTGCCTATAATGCGATGAGAGATGAAATCGTAAAATCTACTGCCGAGGATCCGTTATATATTATTGCGGCAGGACCAATGCAGGTGGTTGGTGAAGGTTTGGATAGAGCGAATGCTTTGACTCCTGCTTCACTGAACCATGTAACTGTTATTTCTCATTCAGTATGGAATGATAAACATGCTGATAACTATTCCAAGTCTGGGTTTCATGCAGAGTCTGCACATAGTGGCTGGACTTGGGATGAAATGAAAACAGCTTTTGGTACTAAAGTGAACTTTAATCATATCAGTGATCAAAATGGAACAGGTGAGGGGTCTCAAGCTTATAAGAGTAAAGATAAGTTCAGTGCTCCTGCATGGAGTAACTGGGCATGGATGGGAGCTCATAAAGACCCAAATATAAATTGGGTTTATACTAAAGGGCAGGCGAACCCTGGAGGACCAGATTATTCGGATGCTGGTATGGCCTATTACTTCTGTGCAGATTTAGATGGAGTTCGTGGAGATGAATTTGGAAATCCTGTAAAACTGGAAAAGTGGATCGGAACGGAAGAGATTCCAGTGGTGATTGACCCTACTAGAGTATCTAAGGTTTCATTAAATACAACTTCTCATCATATCAAGGATTTGAATGGTACTTTTCAGCTAACTGCTACAGTTGAACCAAGTACGGCAGTAGATAAATCAGTAGCGTGGAAGTCTAGTAATGAGGCTGTAGCTACAGTAAGTGCTACTGGGTTGATTACTGGACATAAGATAGGTTATGCGGAGATTACAGTTACGACCACTGACAATGGTAAAGTTGCTCGCGCAACTATTCAAGTAGGAGAAGTAGAGGCTGCCGATTATTGTGTAGGAGAGGACTTTATAGCATTTGAGGCAGAGGCCACCAATTCTGATTTAGGTAAATGGAAGGTAAGAACTCCAGGTTGGTCTCAATATGTAGAGGGAACTTCAGGGGTTCTTCCTTTGAATGATACATACTTAGAGTACACAGGAGGTACTGAGAATGGTAATCCTTCAGGTAATGATATATTGGTGTATAAGTTTACTCCTATCTCTGATGGAGCTTATCGACTGACCGGACGTATGGCTCAAAACCTACAAGGCGCAGTCTGGGACAAGTGTAATGATATCTATGTGAAGATGCAGGGCGATTTCACTTCTGGAAACGCCACTCCGATGAACTTATTGACTAGTTGGACCAAGCTGTACGGTAGAGGACATGATGGGGGTAAACCTCTTAAAGGAGACTGGGGAGCATTTGTCAAAATGGATGTAAACCATAAGAAATATACTCCAGTATATAACCTTAAGTCAGGCGTGGAATATACTTTTTCAATCAGCGGTAGAGCCACTCGAACATCGATTGATTACTTCCTTTTTGTAAAGGAACAAGATGGTGTCACCATAGCGGAACGAAAGGATCTAATAACGCATACTCCTGCTAGAATGAGTCCTACCTGTATCCCTGTCAATGGATGTATGACTGTCAGAGCACATGACTTTGACGTGACAAATGTAGCAGGATTCGACCCAGCAACTAAAGGAAAGATACCTGGTACTCCAGCAGATGGAATTAATAAAGGAGAACAAGTAATCGGATGCGGGGGGAATAATGGTAAAACAAAACCAATCGCCGCAGAAGAAATTTATAACGGTGCTGATACTGATGCGACTTTTACAGTGAAGGCGGTAAGTGAACCTGATGGTGAATGTACTTATGCAGTTTATGTCAATGGTGTCAAAGTTGGGGAAAAGCAGACTAGTAGAATATTTGATACGGATATCCCTCCATATACCTATGAAGATTTAGTGATGAACGATACGCCTGTCGCTATTAAAAAAGGAGATGTAATCAGAGTAACATCTAATCAAGTATCTAACAATTTGGTGCCAGAAGGTGATGGTTTTGCTACTGCACGAGGTCGTTGGGTAAGTTTAGATATTTGTGGACTAGGGATTACGTCAAGGTCTGAGGCTTTAGGAGTGGTAGATTTTTCAGGTTTTATATTGAACACTGTCGATGAGATACCTGTGAAAGTAAGCTATACTGCGAATGAGGCTCGTGACATTTATGTAGCAATTCACCAACCTACGGGAGAGTTGATAAAATCAAAAACGGTTTCAGTTGAAGCTGGTAAAAGCGTGGCAACTGTGACTATTGCGCTGGATGGATCTTTAGCTCTTGCCAATGATTATAGCGTAAAAGTGGAGCTAAGGCCAGATGGTGGTATTGACGGTTCAGCAGTCTTGAATGAGGTTGAGACTTTTAATGTAGTTGAGACTTTGCCTACACTTGAAGATTTAGTCAGTTTTTCTTCTTTTCCGTCCCAGTTGACCAACGGTATGACGGAAATAAGTGCGGTGATTTCATATAGTGCAAGTGAAAACAGGTATATCAATTTTGCTCTTCATGAAGCTGTAGGAAATAAATTCATCACTAATATCAAATACGATGTGACACAAGGATCGGGACAAGTTACTCTTACTCTTCCCTTAACGGCTGCATTAGCAGTAGGTACGGACTACAAACTTAGTACCGCTATTCGTCCTCCAGGTGGAAATTGGAGTTCTAATATTGATGATGATGATAAAGTCTTGAGTACGGTAGATGCTTCTTCAGCTCCTAATATTCCTGTTACTGGAGTATCACTTACCATTACGAGCTTTTCTTTGGATGCTAAGGATGCTACGCAGCAACTGACAGCTACAATTGAACCAGTTGACGCTACGAATAAGGGGGTGACATGGGAATCAAGTGATGATGGTGTAGCTACTGTAGATGGATCAGGATTAGTTACTGCGGTAGCTAATGGAACGGCTGACATTACTGTTAAAACCAAAGATGGTAACTATACGGCCGTAGCTAAATTAACTGTGACTATAGATGGATCTGCTACTCCAGATATTGCCGTAACAGGTGTCTCGATTGCGGCAGAATCTGTGACCTTAGAGTCTGAGGGTGCAACGGAACAACTTATAGCAACAATTACTCCCAGCGATGCTACAAACAAAAGTGTAACATGGGAGTCAAGTGACGATGGGGTAGTTACAGTGAATGCCTCAGGAATGGTTACAGCTATGGCTAGCGGCACAGCAACTATCACTGTAAAATCTCAAGATGGAAATCACACTGCTGTATCGACCATCACGGTAGAAATAGATGAAGATCCAGGTGAGGTGTCAGCTATTGCAACATTGGAGGGAGGATTGAAAGTGTTTCCAAACCCATCTACTGGTGAAGTTCAGATCAATTGTAAGCAAGGAACGGAGATTCGAATATTAGGTATGTCAGGTAGACTATTGAGGGTTATATATGCATCCAAAAGAAACCCAATAATTGACTTATCAGGTCTAGGCTCTGGTCTATATGTCATTCATTTGACTTTAGATGGTGAGACCGAAGTAAAGAGACTTAACCTTATCTAAAGAGATAAGCTAAGTATATAAATAGTTAATAGTCTTTAGGGGCGGTTTTCAATTTGTGTCACCTTGATGACATAGATTTTAACTGCCCTTTTTTTGATTTTTAAATAGAGAACAGAGAGACTACTTTTTTAGGTTTTTTTCTTTCGAAGTAGATGTTTGGACTCTTGTTCTATTGACTTGAATCTATTGATATCTCTATAGGGTTGACATACTGGCTTTATTATGAAGTTTACGATAGTCTCTAGGAGTTACATTGTAGGTCTTCTTGAACTGTTCTCTGAAATAGCGTAGATCACTAAAACCTACATTATAGATGATTTCAGTTACGTTATACTCATCTTCTAGCAGCATATCAGCTGCTTTTTTGAGTCTAATGGAGCGCATATATTGATTAGGAGTCACACCTACGATAGACTTGAGTTTTTTGAAGAAAGTGGTGTGAGACATGTTGAAATTAGAAGCTAATTGTTCTACAGAGAATGATGATTTTGAAAGGTTTTCATCGATCAGATCAGAAACCTTTTTCAGAAAACTTTGATCTGCACTTGTTACTTGAGATTTAGATGGAATAAAAAGTGGATTTTCCTTAAATCGAGTCCAAATATTCTGTCTTGATTTCCCGATAGCTTTTATTCTGGCCTTAAGTACAGTCATATTGAAAGGTTTAGACACATACGCATCTGCACCATGTTGAAACCCTTGAAGTTCCGACTCTATTGAGGTCTTTGCAGTGAGTAAAACAACAGGAATATGGCTTAGTCTCTCGTTGTTTTTAATCTTACTACATAGCTCAATTCCGTCCATCACAGGCATCATTACATCACTAATGATGAGATCAGGGATTTGTTCCGCACAGAAATCAAGTGCTTCTTTACCATTTTTAGCAGTTACTGTTTGATAGTCACTGTTGAGACTCGAAGTGAGGTACTGCAAGAGTTCAGGGTTATCTTCAACAATCATTACTGTATATATGAATGATTCAGAACTAGTCGGTTTCGATGGCGTTTCTATGTCTTGTACAGCTAGCTCTTCAACATCAATTTCAGGTCTAGTGATCAATTCAGTCTCTAAGGTCGCTTCTAGTTTTTTGCTGAATTTTAGTAGGAAGGTCGTTCCTTCATTTGTTTTGCTAATAAGGGATATTTCACCTCCATGCATATCAACTAGACTTTTAGTAAAAGAAAGGCCTATTCCTGAACTATTGATATTAGAATCTTTTAGAGAGTTGGCGACATAAAAACGTTCAAATATTCTCTTTTGCATTTCTTCAGGAATTCCAACACCTGAATCTCTAACTTCAATTTGAACAAACTCTGAATCTTCTGAAACTGATATTTCTACATGACCGCAATTTTGAGTGTACTTGAGAGCATTCGATAAGAGGTTATTTAGGATTTTCTCCATCATGTCATGATCAAATACAAGGCTTATTTTATCTGTACTAGATTCAATGCTCAAAGTGATATCTTTTTGGTCTGCTAACACTTGGAACGAACGATATACGTCTTTTACAAAACTCACAATGTCTCCCTTGGCAGCATTTAGAGACATTTTTCCTTGTTCAAACTTTCGGAAATCAATCAATTGATTGATAAGTCTAAGCATTACATTGGCATTTCGTTTGATGATCGAAAAGTCTTGTTTAGCACTCTCTTTATCGTTTTTATTCCAATGGTCTGACAGCTGATCTAGATAACCTAGAATAATAGATAAAGGTGTTCTGAATTCGTGGGAAATATTCGTGAAAAACCGGAGTTTAAGTTGAGTTAGCTCCTTGGTTTTTTCACGCTCAATACTATCCGCTAATAAAGTGTTCTTAGTGTTGGTTTTAATGATAGAATACCTCTTTCTCATCGCAACCGCCCCGATAATTAGAATAGTATATAGTATTAGAGCACCGTTGCTCAGCCAAAGAGGTCGGATGATTTTTATAGGTAAAGTAAGTTCTTGAGTAGTTCTTTGTCCATTACCATTTATTGCCCTTATCCTAAGCGTATAATCACCGGGTAACAAACTCGTATATTTAGCAAAGCGAGATCTCCAATCTGTTTTTATCCAATTATCATCAAACCCATCCAGTATGTATTCATATTGGACTTTTTGTGGAGAAGAATACTGAAGTGCAGTAAACCCTACTACAAAACTGTTCTCTTGATATTGAAGTTCTAGATTAGGGATTTCATTGAGGTTGGCTTTTATAATGACACGTCCATTGATTTTCTGACTAGGTCTAATTTGTTGGTTAAGAACTTGTAAATCAGTGAAAAAAAGTTTGGGGTTTGCGATGTCATTATGAATCAAATTAGGATCTACAACATTGATTCCATTTACACCACCAAACGCCAAATGTCCATTGGAGAGTTTACACATGGACAGATCAGTGAATTCATGGTCTTGAAGTCCATCATTCAAGTCAAAGTTGGAGATTGACATGCTCGGCAAGTCTATCTTAGATATACCTTTATTGGAAGATAGCCACATATTACCATTATCATCCTCAAGAAGTGCTTTTATGCTGTTATTGGATAGACCATCATCTGTTGTGATTTTTTGGAATGTATCTGTATTCTCATTTAGAATATTGACCCCACCTCCAAGAGTTCCTATCCATATTTTACCAGTCGAAGATTCAGTTATGGGTAAAATATAGTTATGAGAGATGGAATGTGGGTTTTGTATGTCAGGAGTATATACTTTGAAAGAAGGTAAATCGCTATCTCGTTGACCTTTGGATATCACACAAAGTCCTTTATCTGTACCGACCCATATTCGTCCTTTAGAGTCCTTCATTAGACTTCGAACTATTTTAGAAGGGATATTTGTATTGGAAGGTAAAAAACAATCCAATACATCAATTTTGTAATTGTACCTGGCTAAACCTTGACCGTATGTTCCTATCCATAGATAGTCTTCATCAGAGATCATTGCATAGGTGGCGTACACTACAGAATCTAATACAGCAGACATGTCACTATTGGTAAGAGTGCCATTTTCATGGATTATATGTTTTTTATGATTGACCTTGAAGTGAGTGCCTGTTACTAGATAGTTTTGATTATCAATATTTAACTCGGTCATAGCAAGTACTTTTGTAATTCCTTCAAACTCAAAATCTACTGGCGTAAATGCTATGTGATTATATTCTTTTACTGTTCCCTTGAAAACACCACCAGCAGTAGTTCCTACCCAGATGTTTTTTTTAGAATCTTCATAAATACAATTGACACGACGATTGTTAAAATCATTGTATAGAGCAATGTTTTTACCTCTTTTGTCAATTCTAATAAGACCGTCATCGCGTAATCCCACCCAAATGATACCTGAGTGATCAACTGACATATCTAAAGCTTCACGTCCATTGATAGGTTCCCCGTCTTCATATTCAGTATATAGCGCTGTTTGTAATAGTGATTGGTTGATGAGGTCTACTTTAAAGACATGGATACCGTGCTTCGATGCTGCCCAAAGATCTCCTTCATGATCGAGAACCATACTTTTAAACTGACCATCGATCAGGTTTGTCAATTTGCCATTCGAATCACGGTAGATAATAGAATTGTCAATGGAATAGATTTGACCATGATTAGGAGTGTCTATTATAGATCGAATGTGTTTTTGGTTTAGCAAATGAACTTTTTCGAATTCAAATTCTTCTTCCTTCCATTCGTAATAGTATAATCCCTTTATGCTACCAAGAAGGACTTTGCTTTCAGATACAGGGTGAATGAATTTAAAAACACCATCATCAATTTCTAAATGGTTTTTATTCCCAAACTTTCGAATCTGGTATTCGCCATCCTTTTTGTCATAGACGAAAAGTCTAGTGGGTGTAAGAATAAGCGTTACGTTTTCATTGATGAATTTAAAATCTATTACACGATGGTTGAGAATATGATTAGGTAAAAAATCAGGTTTGAAAGGTCTTATTACTTCAGTTTTAGGATCGTATACACAAATGCCTTGGTCTGCTGTGCCGATCCATATTTTTTGATCAGGAGCTTCTTCTAGAGTGAGTATTAAGTTACTACTAAGGCCAGTGTCGCTGTTTAGGTTTATTCGAAATGTTACAAAATCATAACCATCATATTTATTGAGTCCATCGTCTGTGCCAAACCATGAATACCCATATTGATCATGTAGAATACAGGCGACATTATTTTGTGATAGGCCGTTTCGAGTATCTATTTTTTGAATAGAGGGAGTTTGGGACATTGCGGGGAGTATGGATACAATGCCTCCTAGAACTACAATTAGGGAGCGTAGCATGATAGTTAATAGTCTGGTCTTATCTAATTCTTATACTATCATAAAAATACCCATATATCGTTTTTTAAATATGAATTTTGAATACAAAAAATACATCGAATTACAGGGGGGATTAAGGTCGTATTAGATTTGAAATGTTCGAGGTGTACGCGAAACCTAAAAGTAGGTATTGTAAATACCTGATCAGTTTCCTATCTAGTTAAAAATGGAGAAATAATATCGAAAAGAACTCTGATAATGTACTTGAAAGTAGATTTGATATAGTTCTAGAATTTTTAATTTGTCAGTTAATTGTTAGAAAGTCAATGAATTACAAAGTGTTTTAAAAGATGCCTTTTAAACATGACTAACACCAAGTCTATTTATTGTTTTTGAAGAGTTCTATGGTTTCCTTGTGAGGTATATGAGGTCTACTGGCAGCTTCCAAATAGTCTGACGGAATATTGTTGTCGCCATTTCGAATACCCTCGTAAATTCCAGAAATAACTTTACCCAGAAATTCTCCGAGTTCTACTTCTCTTTCCACTCGGTATTCCTCAACGGTAACAGGTTTGTATTTAAGGTTAGTTCCAAACGCATTATTCATTAATTCAGCCAATTGGTCTTGCGATATCGCTTCTCCAGATAAATTGTAAATTTTTTGATCACTTTCATTTGTCAAAAGCTGAGCATAGGCATAGCCTAGTTCCGTCCGACTTGTGTAACCACATTTACCGTCAGCAGCACTGTTCCTGATACAACCTTCCTTGATATAGGTGCTCAAATATTCTAAATCAGGCTCGATGTAAATTCCGTTTCTACCAATAGCCCATTCTAATCCAGAGCCTTGTATATCCTTTTCTGTTTGACGATTGCTCTGAACTACAGGACTGAAATCTGTGTTAATTTCACTGCCAATGATACTAGTGTATACGATTTTTCTTACTCCGTTCGATTTTGCTGCATTGATTACATTTCTATGTTGTTGAATTCTTTTGTCAGGAAGATCCATACTGGATACAAGTAATAGTCGATCGATACCTTTCAAAGCTTCATCAAACTCTTCTGGACTGTCATAATTACCTTTTCTAACTTCCACGTTCAAGTGTTCAGCTTTTTTAGGAGTTCGAGCGATAGCGATTACGTTTTCTTTTCCTACCTCTTTGATAAGAGCTTTGACGATTGCCGTACCCAGTTGTCCATTTGCAGCAGTTACTCCAATTTTCATCTTCTATGTGTTTTAAAGTTTAATGTTAGAGGTTGTACAAATATCGCTAACCATGTATTGGGATAGATGGTGATTCTTAATCTATGAATGGTAAAAGTTGGAACTAAAAGAGAGTTGTCGTTTTGGTAGCCTCATGCGGCGGGAAGAAAAACGACGGTCAGTTTTCTTCCCTCATCCGTCCGCAACAAAAATGACGGCTGTTTTTCGAGCCTCACTCGTCCGCAACAAAAATGACGGCTGTTTTTCAAGCCTCACTCGTCCGCAACAAAAACGACGACCATTTTCCGAGCCTCACTCGTCCGCAGCAAAAACGACGCTCGTTTTTCGTCCCTCACTCAGCGGGAAGAAAAATGACGGCCGATTTTTCTCCCGCCGACTGGCGGCAGCTGTTCCATTAAAAAAGACAAAAAAGAAGGTTTTCGTAAAGTGAAAAGCAAAATCAAATAATTTATTTCGGGTGTTTTAAAAGCTTAAAGAATAGGCAGAAATCACTTTCTAAACTCAGATGGAGTCATTCCAAACTGTTCCTTGAATTTATTTCGAAACTGCTCTACACTATCAAAACCGACCTGAGCACTGATAGTCGAAATCGTGTCATGACCATCTTTTATTAAATCTGCAGCGACTTGTAGTCGCATCTTTCTAAAGTAGTCAGCCGCATTTTCTCCTGTCAGAGATTTAAACTTTCTGTAAAAAGTAGACCTGCTCATATACAGCTGCTCGGCAATAGACTCCATAGTAAGGTTGGTGTCAGAGATGCCTTGTTTCATGATATGGTTAGCGTTTTTCCAAAAGTCCAAATCCCGTTTAGAAATCTTAGTTTGATCTATGTTATCACTAGCTTGAACGGTGATCAGTTGTTGTTTAAAAGCTTTACGATTATCAAGTAAAGAGCGCACTCTAGTGAGGAATAGTTTTTTGTCAAAAGGCTTTTCAATATAGTCATCGATTCCAAGCTCAAACCCCTCGATCTTTGATCTGTTATCAGTTTTTGCTGTAAGTAGAATGATGGGGATATGAGAAGTCATAATCTCGTCTTTAACAGCTTGACAAAACTCAATACCATTCATTTCGGGCATCATAATATCCGAAATAATTAAATCCGGTAAGTGATGATCAAGAGCCTCAATCCCTTCCTTTCCGTGTTCAGCACTGATTACTTGATAGTTTGGAGATAAAATACTGATCAGATACTCTCTCAAGTCTAAGTTATCCTCCACTATCAGTATAGAATATTCTTTCACAGAAAGACTGTCTATGGAAGGTTGGTTTTCTACTTCTGTAGGAAGACTAATTTTCGCTGAACTACCTCCGAAGTCAGCTTCGTCAAAATGTTGTTTACCTTTCTTAAATGAAACTATGAAGCAAGTGCCTTCATTGACTGTAGATTGAACATCTATAACCCCATGCATCATTTCTACCAACTCATTGACAAGCGAAAGGCCAATACCATGTCCATCAGCCATCTGTTGATGTTGGCTATCACTACGGTAGAAACGATCAAAAATAGATTTCAAATCAGACTCTTGAATACCAAGACCTTCATCTTTGACGATGAAATCAATCGTACTATCACTAGCCTCAATACTCACCGATACCACTTTATCTCTAGGCGTATATTTAATGGCATTTGAAATGAGATTATAAAGAACCTTGTCAAGTTTGTCAGGGTCGGACCATAAGCTTGGAATCGTTTTATTTTCATACTCAAGATTGATACCCTTTTTGTCGGCCAAAATTTGAAACGATTTTACAATGTCTTCTGTGAATTTGGAAGGGTTGATTTCAGATACGCTAAGCTTAGCCTGTTGAAGATCTATTTTTCTAAACTCAATTACCTGATCGATGAGACGAAGTAGACGAATTGCGTTGTTGCGAATTATACCTCGTGTCTTCTTTGAGTTATCTTGATCAAGTCCATCTAAGTAGCCAAGGATAACAGTAAGAGGTGTTCTAAATTCATGAGATACATTCGTGAAAAAACGGAGTTTGGCTTGGTCAGCTTCGTGTAGTTGTTCTGAAATTTTTTGAATCTCTTCATTTTTGATGCGCAGGTCCTTCGTTTGTTCATCAACCTTTTGACTAAGTAGCTTATTTTGAATTTCGATCTGATGAATCCGATACCTTACAAAAGCAACAATCAATAATATTACAAAGACCAGTATAGCAATCTTAAACCAAGTCTCTTCCCAAAAAGGAGGAGTGATGACCAATTGAAGCTCTTTAGTACTTTCCCAGTTCTCTTTATTAGAACTTACCTGTATCAGCAGCTTGTATTGGCCAGGAGAAACGTTCGTAAATGAAACGACTCTTTGATTGTTATCAACTAGTTGCCAATCTTTATTCCAACCTCGTAGCATATATCTGATTTGGTCATTATTAGGAAGGTCAAAAGGAGTGACACCTACTTTGAAAGAAAATGTGTTTTGAGTGTAATCAAGTTTGATAGATTTGGATTGGTTTATGTTGTGCTCAAGTAGATTACTTGAAGGTGTAATAATTTGGTCTAGAACACTAAAACTCTCCAATGAAAGTCTTTTGATGGATTTTTGATTGGAAATTGAGTTTGGATCAAAAGACACAGTGCCAGAATATCCCCCAAAGTAAAAGTTACCCGCTTCGTCTCTACTGGAGGCATCATCCATAAAAAAACGATCGGTCAAGTAACTAGTAAATTGTTCCGTATTTGTATCTAGAACCGATATACCCCAGTTGGAGCTAGTCCAAATTCGTCCCTGTTCATCGGCATCTACTGAGTACACTACATTATTGGCTAGACCGTCTTCTTCGAAGTATTTTGCCTCGACAACCATATTAGAGAGGTTGAGTTTATTCAGACCAGAATTCGTAGCGATCCATAAATAGCCATTGAGAAATTTGAGATTGTAAACTTTATCATCACTGATGTCTATTTTGTCAGCAGACCAATGGTAAGCAGAGTCCATTTCTGCATTCACGAAGACAATACCTTTATTATCTAATGCCAGCCAATAATTCTTCTGATCATCAAGTTCGATATCTCTGATAGTTATATTGATATTAAGCTTGTCTTCATAATTAAAGACTTTTTGCTCACCTGTCAGGACATTGAAACGAGCTATTTTACTAGCATTAGACAATATTATTTCCGACTCATTCAGTTGCTCGAAAGCATAAGTACGCTTATTCCATCCATCTTCTAGAATATTACTAATATGTACAAGTCGTTTTTTTCGTTGATCAAACTTTGATATTCCTCGCATAGAACCCACCCATATATTACCTAAGGCATCTTGGAATATTGCTCGGACAGAAAGTAGTTTCTTTTTATTACCATCACTACCCAAGTAGCTGTCGATAGACGATTGTGTACCATCAGAGTGTATAATACCAATTCCAGTTCGATCGAACCCCAGCCAGAGATCACCATTCGTTGTTTTGCAAATAGCACGGATTGGATCTATGGCTTTAGTTTGATCTTGACTATAGTCCCAAGAAATATGCTCAAATTGATTCTTAGAGTGACCAAAGTAATTAAGCCCATGCTTCTGAGTACCAATCCAAATGTTTTGGTTTTGGTCTGTTAAAATATGGCTGACATAATGCCCTGTAAAAGAATTGGGGTCTGAAGGGTTGTGCTTAAATGATTCAATAGAGCCAGTTCCGTCCAAAGCTTGTCTGGCAAGATTGAAATTTTGTTTAGCCCATACATGTTGATCAGTTAAGACAATAGGAATTGAAGACTGTGAAGAAACAGAAGTAGATATTTTATGGTTTTGGAGAATTATTTTAGTCTCGTTACGTGATACATTAAAATTGATGAGGTCATTTTTTGTAAGAAGATGAATTTGCCCTTTTTGAACCGACGCTCCATAAATAGATTCCTTTAGTAGAAGCTTTTTAATGATTTTATGATTGTTGATTTCTAACCGGTAGAGTCCTTCGTTACCGAAAATGAATATTTGAGAATTCAAACTAAATATACCTCTCCAGTTGACTGATGATCTCAGTCTTGAGATAGCTTTTTTCTCTGTATCATAAGCTAAAATGCGTTTTCCAATTAAAATCCATAGACAATGGTTGGAAAAGGTCATGTCAGTCATCAAATCCAAATTGATTCCTTTGAATATCGAATCAGTAACATGCTCAAATCTATATTCTGAGGCATTGTACCGGTCAATTCCACCATCTATCGTATAGACCCACATATTTCCATCGATACCTGACGCCAGAGCTTTTACACTGTTGGAAGTGATAGAATTAGAATCTGACAAGTTGGGTTTGAAAACTTCAAAAGAGTAACCATTGTACTTATTGAGTCCATTGAGCGTACCGACCCACAAGTTTCCTCGTGAATCGAATTTCATACTAAAAACATTCTTTTGAGATAATCCATCTTTGATATCAAGATGGTCAAACTTCACATTTTGAGCCTGTAACGATACTGTTAAAAATACACTCAATAAAAGTCCGTATGTGCAGTGTCTTATATTCAATCCTCTAGTACTTCGGTAGATGTAAAAGTAGTAAAAGGCCGTTCGCTGCCAGCTATTCAATTGGTTCAAATATGTATTCAATAAGCTAACAATTAATTAAAGAAATAGGAGGGTTCAATAGAATGATACAAAACCAAGGCTATTTGATACAAAACTGTGGGTAGCTAAAAAAGGGCTCTTATTACGTTTGGAAGCATAATTTGTTAAATACAAATTCAAACGGATGAAGACACAGAGACTAATAATGTTATTGATGGTTTGTGCGACTACAGTATTCGCCAAACCAAAGACCAAACCTCTTTTTAATGGTAAAAACCTAAAAGGATGGGTAAAGTACAATGGAGATGCTGAGTTCAAAGTGGAAAGCGGAGAGATAGTAGGAGTATCTAAAGCAACACGATCAAGTACCTTTCTAGCTACAAAGAAGGAATACACCAATTTTATTTTAGAATATGAATTCTTGCTTGGAAAGGATTTGAATTCAGGAGTTCAGTTTCGAAGTAAAGTTAACAGCGAAGGAGTAGTGTCGGGACTACAGGTGGAAGAAGATGACTCTAATAGACGCTGGACTGGAGGCATTTATTACCAAGGTAGTAAAGGCTGGAGATATCCATTAGAGTATAACAAAGCGGCAAGATCAGCATATAAAAAAGGTGCATGGAACAAAGTCAAACTAATAGCTTTTAAAAATCATGTTGCCACCTTCGTAAATGGTGTCAATGTGGCCAACCTTTTAGAAGAAGTAGTAGAACCTGGCTTCATAGCTCTACAAGTTCATGGAGCTGGCAAAAATAAGGATGGTCGTGAAAATAGATGGAGAAACATCACTATCACGGAGTTGGAAGAAGAACCTTCATTTGCAGAAGCTCAAGCACCAGTAGTTAGTTATTTGAAAAATGAATTGACCGCAGAGCAAAAAGCCGATGGATGGAAGTTGCTATGGGATGGTAAGACAACCAACGGATGGAGAGGAGCCAAAAGAGATGATTTTCCAGATAAAGGTTGGTCTATCAAAGATGGGGTACTAACCGTTCATGCATCAGGTGGAGGAGAATCCGTTCATGGCGGAGATATTGTAACAACACGACCTTACAAGAACTTTATACTAGAGCTTGATTTTAAATTCACTGAAGGAGCCAATAGCGGAATCAAGTACTTTGTCGATACAGAGCTTAATAAAGGAAAAGGATCAGCTATCGGATGCGAATTTCAAATTCTAGATGATAAAAAACATCCAGATGCCAAGAAAGGTACAGCAGGAAATAGAACTGTAGGTTCATTGTATGATTTGATCACAGCAGATTCAAGGTTGTTTGTAGAAGGGTTGAAGCCTAAGAAATATGTCAATAAAGGAGCATGGAACAGAGCTAGAGTTGAAGTGAGAGGATCTAAGGTCAAGCATATTTTAAACGGCTGTACTGTAGTAGAGTACGAAAGAGGTACACAGCAGTGGAAAGCTCTGGTCGCATATAGTAAGTATAAAAAATGGCCCAACTTCGGAGAAGCAGAAGAAGGTTTAATCTTACTTCAGGACCACGGAGACGAAGTGCATTTCAAGAGCATCAAGATTAAAGAATTATAATAAGACATTAACCTCAAGTGATACTGGCTTTAGGGCGGAAGTGAATACGAAAAGCAGCTTGTTTTTATAGAAGTTAGAATTCTTCTATAGTCAGTATGACAACAAAAAAACATAAGATGAAATCAAGAAGAGAATTTTTAAAAAATACAGTAATCAGTGCAGCAGGACTGACCATGATGAGTTCAGCCAGTGCATTTGGGAAAATTATCGGCGCGAATGATAATATCAATATTGCCATTATAGGTACAGGTGGTCGAGCACATGGATTGGCGCAAGCCGCTGGTATTGTGAAGCAAATGACCGTATCACATATCTGCGATGTAGATCAAAAGAGAGTTCAAAAATTTCAAGGCTTTTGCAAGGATAAACTAGGGTATGAACCAGAGATGGTTCAAGATTTCAGGAAAATTTTAGACAATAAAGATGTTGATGCAATAGCTATAGCCACACCAGAACACTGGCATGCACCTATGGCTATTATGGGAATGCAGGCTGGTAAGCATGTATATGTCGAGAAACCGTGTAGTCACAATCCTTATGAAAATGAATTGTTGGTTCAGGTTCAAGCTAAGTATGGTAAAGTGTGTCAGATGGGCAACCAACAGCGTTCGTCTTTCACCTCAGCGATGGCCAAAAAAGATATTATGGACGGTGTAATTGGCGAAGTATATGCTGGTAAGGCCTTTTATGCAAATACTAGAAAATCAATAGGAAAAGGAAAGAAGGTGTCAGTTCCCTCTACTTTAGATTGGGAATTATGGCAAGGACCTGCTCCAAGAGAAGATTATAGAGATAATGTGCATCCCTACAACTGGCACTGGTTCAGAACATGGGGAACAGGAGAGATTCATAATAATGGTACCCACGAGATAGATATATGTAGATGGATGCTAGGAGTAGACTATCCTACAAGAGTAGTTTCTACAGGAGGACGATTACATTATAAAAATGATGATTGGCAGTGGTTCGATACTCAGATCGCAAGTTTTGAATTTGATAATGGTAAAATGATCACCTGGGAAGGGAGAAGCTGCAATGGTTACAGACCTTCCGGAGGAAGAGGTACTACCATACATGGTACTGAAGGAACTATCAAGTTGGATAGGGCTAAGTATGAATTACTGGATTTAAAAGGTAAGAAAATCAAAACAGAGTGGGAGAACAAGAATGCGAAAGCAGCTAATGATACGGCTGACTTGACAGGGTTTGACACATTGTCTGTGAATCATATGAACAATTTCGCAATGGCTATCATTAAAAATGAAAGCTTGAAAGCACCGATCGCAGATGCAGCTATTTCTACCCAGCTTTGTCACTTAGGAAATATCGCTCAAGATTTGAAAGTAAGTCTAGATGTAGATCCGAAAACAGGTAAAGTAATCGGAAACAAAGACGCCAAAAAAATGTGGAAGCGAGATTATGAAAAGGGTTGGGAACCAACTCTATAACTAATTTTACTACACATCTCATCAATTAAAGTAGTCACTAAGAGCGATGATGAAAAGCCTTTAGACACCGATAGAAGTCTTTTCCTATGTTTTTAGTGATTCTTTAGTTGAAAAAATATTCAATGACATGCAAACAGATATAGATCTTTTCTATGAAACGACAATGGGGATGAATACTCGTCTTGAGGTCGTGATGTGGGGACAGTCTGAGTTAAAACAGCAAGTATGTTTTAATCAAATCTGTGCTGCCTTGGAGTATTGGGAAAGGTTGTTGAGTAGATTCGATCCTACAGCAGAGATATATCATTTTAATTCTTTAGTAGAAAATGAACCAATGCAATTAGGGGATGATTTATTGAACTCATTCATACAGGTCATTGAATACCGTCAAAAGACTAAAGGACTATTTGACGTGTTTTATTTATCAAAAAACAGTGAAACCCGTCATGAAAAAGATCTTGTTGATGTAGACCCTGTACTTAAAACAATTGTCAAAAAATCACCAGATGTACAAGTAGATTTTGGAGGGGTTGGGAAAGGTATTTTATTAGCTAGAGCGATAGAATTACTAGATCAAAATGAGATTAAAAATGCTTTTATAAGCTTTGGAGGAAGTTCTATCCATTGTCGAGGAATTCACCCAAAAGGAGGCGCTTGGCCATTTGATTTTCAAGTTGAACAAGGTATAGACACAACCTTAGAATTATATAATACTAATCTATCAGTCAGTGGTCTTTACCATGGCAAAGGGCACATTTTCGAATCTGGAGAAGATATACCAAAGCAAAGTGGAAAAAGCGTAACCATACAGAGTCAAAACCCCATAGAAGCAGAGGTGTTATCCACAGCTCTATTCATAGCCAGCGAACAACAACGCCATGATATCTTAAAGAATTTTGAAATAGAGAAAGTTCTTATAGGAAGCGAACAGCTCGTACTTAACGAATAAGACCGGCAAATAATCCAATCAAAATAAGAGACTAAAGAATTATGAGTAATAATAGAAGAGATTTTATCAAGACATCCATAGTAGCTGGTACGGGTCTAGCGCTCGGGTTATCTTCCTTCCAAAGTTGGGGAGGAGTTTTTGGTAAGAAAGTGAGATTAGCAGTAATAGGTACTGGAGGACGAGGAAGGTTTCTAATGGAACACTTGCTTAATCAAATGTCCAATAATGATACTTATGAATTGGTAGCCATTTGTGACAATTACCAGCCTAGTATGGATGCCGCTAAGAAGATTTGCAATAAGTATAAAATTACTCCTAAAACCTTCGATGATTATAAAAAGTTAATGGCGGATGCTCCAGTAGATGGAGTAATTATTGCGACTCCTTTGTATCAGCATGCTCATATCACGATTGATTGTCTCAATGCAGGGATTCATGTCTTATGTGAAAAGTCAATGGCTCGTACACTTAGCGATGCCAAAGCTATGTATGATGCTAGTATTAAATCTGGAAGTATTCTTATCATAGGTCATCAACGAATGTTTAACAAAAAATACCTCAATGGTATAGAAAGAATACACGCTGGTGAGTTTGGTCCAGTAGGACAAGTGAAAGCTTATTGGCATCGAAACAAAGACTGGAGAAGACCTATCCCAGAGGGTAAACCAGAGCTAGAGCGACAGTTGAACTGGAGACTTTACAAAGAGTATTCTGCAGGGTTATTGACCGAATTGATGTCTCATCAGATTCAAGTGTCCAATTGGGCATTCCAAAATACACCAGTATCTGTACAAGCCTCTGGAGGTATTCAATTTTGGAAAGATGGTAGAGAAGTACCAGATAACCTAGCAGCCATATTTACCTATGCCGATGGTTCGAGATGTATAGCTGATTACATGAATATGAATCGTAACTATGGGGTTGAAGAACATATCATAGCAGACTACGCCACGCTGAGAATGGAAACTAATAAACTTCAATGGGATAAGCCCAATCAAACAGTCAATGGCCCTATGAAGACTCCAGTATCAAAAATGGTGGATGATATCAAAAAAGGAGAAAAGAAGCCAGCAGCAATAGGAGGAGCAAGTTGGAGGCCAGAGACTGCTAAAAAGACTAAAGAAGAATCAATATATGAAGGTCAAAAAGGAGATGGAACTGTCGAAGAGCTATTGACTTTTGTAGAATTTATCAAAACAAAATCTGCTCCGGACTGGATGCTACGTGAAGGATATAATGCTAGTCTATGGACCCTATTGACCGAAAAAGCTATAGATACAGGTAAAACCGTGACTTGTCCTAAAAAATACATGATTTAGGCAGTAGATCATTTGATGCGGAATTTTGTTTATCGATGCTATAGGAGCTTCAAGAAGGTTCTTCTTTTTAGAATTTTTATTTGTAGAAATCAAACATTCGCATGATGTTCAATAGGAATGGTAAATTATACTACCATTCCTTCCATAGGTGGATTGTTTGTGTAATTATCTTATTCATTACATATAACTTCGCCGAATGATATATCAATTCCCCTTTCAGGTCGCATGGATATTAGCGGCTATCGACTTAGTATTATTGATCATGGTATTTGTCGCTCAGACCAGGGTGCAAGGAATGGTTAAAAAAGTCTTGATGATATTATCAATCTCATTTTTTGTAGCGCTTGCTTGCTATAAGTATACAGGAAGCTCCCCAGGATATGACTCAGCTAAACCTATTGACGTAGAGATGTACAGCGGGTCGAAAGTCAGACGACTATTTCTAGCGACAGACCAAGGTGAGGAATATTCACAGTTTTGGAGAGTTTGGACGTTAAAGAGTGATGTAGAATTGACTTTGGATTTAGAGGGATTAAAGAACAATACTTTAGTCCTTGTTAAGAAAATAAATGGCAGTTATTTTGAACGAAAAATAGATCTGACCAATAGCTCTGATCAGTCTATTCCATTGAAAATAAACATCAGAGACGAAGAGTTCAATAACCTGTCTAGTCAAGGTCATCAGTTAGTGTCCAGATCTAAATGGATAAACGGAGCCAACTTCGCTACTAATCTTATATCCATGGTTTATCTTATCTACCTACTAGTCCTTTTAGCATGGATGTTTGATTAGATCATGCTGTGATAAACAAATTTTACTTATTGTATAAAACTTATGTAGTACTCAACTCTACCTGAACATGCCTTGATTAAAACTCAACTTTGTTGAGTTTTGAATTCAAAATAAGATCTTGTTTTCTATGTTTACAGAGTATAGGTCGCTAATTGGTCGAAGAATGCAAACCTACTTTGGTATTGGAAATACGGCTATTTAGTACAGTGCGCTTGGACTTTTCGTCCAATCTCATACCTATCACAGAATGATATATTTCAATATGAATGATGATTAAGCTATGAAAATTCAGATTACCACATTGTGCCTAATTTTTTTGGTAGGAGTATTGGCATGTGAAACCGACGAGGAACTCGAGCAAGCTGCCAAAGATGCTCTAGAAGAACAGCAAAATAAAGACGAATCTACCGATGAGGATGTCTCTGATGAAAATACAGATGATGAAACAACTGACGAGGATTCAAGCAATAACGATAATGAAGGTGATTCAAGTGATCAAACGACCAATGAGATCGTACTAACTGATTTTCCAGTTTGTGAAGGAATCACACAACCAGCAAGGACATTATTTTCAAATAGAGATGATGCTAATTCGGGTAAGTGTGGGACGTTTTTGGAAGAAAATGGAATGGTGATTTTTGAAGCTGAAAATACGATTTCAGAATTAGGGGACTGGACACTAAGTAGTGCTGATACAGAGGTCCTGGTAAGTAAAGATTTAAAAGTAGAACCATTAGAAACCAAAACTATTAACGATCATATTGGAGAAGGGTATCTAAAATATGTAGGAGGTTTTTGGAGTAAGGATAAAGCCAATTACAATCCGTCTCCTCTAGTATATAAAATTAAAGTTCAGAATACTGGTAGCTATAGATTAATGGTTCGAAGCATTAAATCTGTTGATAAGAATCAAAAGAGACATGATACCTTCAACGACTGTTTTGTGAAAATGGAAGGCAATTTTCAAAACGGACAACTTAATGAGGAGTGTAAAGAAAGAGAAACAGATAAAACACTAGTCTCTAGTACTTACCATTTGAAAAAGGAAACGAAGTATTTTGGAGCATCAAATAAGTTTTGGGCAATTACAGGAATGCTAGATGCGCACTTAAGCTTTAAACCATGGGCAGTTTATACATTAATAGCTGGTGAAACCTATACTTTTACCGTGACAGGTCGATCTAACAATTATCATATTGATAGATGGATGTTGTATGATCTACACAAATATACCGATGCAGATATGAGAAATTATATGAAAAAGGCCGTTCAAAGTCCTTGTGTACCTGAATAAGAATTTTTTAAACCTCCCTGCATAATTTTTTGCACTCCCTGCAGAGCAGGAAGGGTGCCAAATAGCGCAGGGAGCATGTCTTCCTCGGCAGGGAACAGTTAAATTGACGCAGGGCGAAAGGTTTATTCTGAAGGAAGCCTACATTATACTACAGGAGACCCAAAAATCGACGCAGGGAGACTATAATTGTCACTTATCTTCTATTAATGAAATGATCAAACGTTGAAATAACTTCCTCTGCTCCAGAAGAGATTATTTTCTGCATAAATCAGAGAGGTAATAAATAAACTGATCCAAAGAGCTTTCACATAGTAGTAGACTTTCTAAGCCATAAAACCAGTTAAACTTTGAACTTTTCCGCTCGGCTCATACATTTGCCGAAAATTCAATGATATGCTACAAAGAGTACAATCAATATTTCTATTTTTTACTGCGGCTTGTATGATTACTATCTTGTTCTTCCCGATGTGGCAGAAGCTAGATGTTGATAAAAATGAAGCCATGACCTTGACAGTGATGTCACTTAAACTAGAGAAAACAGATATCGAAACAGGCGAAGTAGCTGTCATATCAGAAAAAAACACCATTTACATTGCAGTGCTCTGTATCCTGGGCGCTGCTATAGCTATGTACTCTATTTTCAGATACGATAATAGACTATTCCAAATGAAACTCAATGCCGTCAATTCATTAGTAATGGGAGGAGCTCTTGGGCTATCAGTTTACTTGACCATGAATGCAGAAAAAGAGTTTCTTCCAATGATAAGAGGTGAATACATGCTGGGTTATTACTTTTTTGTAGGAGGTATGATCTGTAATATCCTCGCCAATAGGTTTATCAAGAACGATGAAAAGTTGGTAAGGTCAGCTGATAGAATTAGATAAATAACATCCTTTTTAAATAAAAAAATTGTAAAAGCGTTTGCTACACTGTAGAATGAATACAGTGTAGCAAACGCTTTTTTTATTTAATGATCTATGAATTATTTTATTAGTGATACTACTAGCCAAGTGTTTACGGGTTTCTCTTAGTGCTGAGTGAAATTTAATCACTTGTCTAAAAATAAGGTTTGTTCATCGAACAATTACATCTGCTGTTCGAAACATAAGTCATCATTGCTGCTAATTAATTTTAACAAAATCACTTACTTATTTAACAAACAAACTAATGAAACTAAAAACCTTAATTCTGGCATTTGCTGCCGTACTGACTATTTCATTTTATTCTTGTGATGAAGACTTTGATGATTCGCAGCTAACAGGCGATGTAGACTCTATTTTTACTGCAACTGATTCTATTTCGGGCGTTACTGATTCACTTTCAAATGTTACTGATTCTTTAGATTCTCATCTTGATTCTTTGGCTACCGCTTTGGATTCAATTAATGATATTTATGGAAGTACGTACATTAAGTCTCCTTTAATTTTTAAAATAGATGGTGAATTTGAAGATGAAGAATCTGAGGAGTCTACTATTGCATTCAGTTCTACGAAGGAGTTGATCAAACTGGCTGGGCCTAAAGAGTATTTTCTTTCGATGTATGAAATTACCGACATTGATGATGTAGAAGGTCCAAGGTTCTCTCTTGAAAGTGAAGTTCCTGTTGAGGAGACTCTTGAAGGGGTCTATGGTGTTACAATTGCATTACAAGGAGCTACATCTAATACTAGTTTTGTTGGTCCTCCAATTGGAGATGTAGCTTTTATCAGTGCTGTAATTGATACAAAAGAAACGGGAGCGGCTTCAGTTCTTTACTTTAGCTATGATGTTTATGGAATCATTAGTTTAGAAGAACAAAAGACGGCTAAAATGATAAATGTAGAGAGTACATATTATGCAGAATCTGAAGAAGCGCCAGAAGATGGTCCAGGTGATGTAATTGTTTCTCCTTTAGCAATAGAAGAAGATGAAGATTTCACTTTTGATTTCAAAACTGTGGCACTTGATGTTGATAACAAAACTTTCAAATTCGAGGTGTCTATAGTTGATAATGATAATCTAGACTATGAAACAACTTATTCTCTTAGCTATGACGGAGAGTTAGTATGGGGATTAGATATAGACGAGCTTCGTTTCTAATAGAAATAGATTCTAAAGTGTCTGTTTTGTAAGATAGATACTGTTATAAGTAGAAAAGCATTGGGGAGACTCAATGCTTTTTTTAATTTTTGCTATACTGCCAACATAACCATCTCTATCTGACATCCTGTCACGCATTTTTGTATCATTCCTCTTTGGAACAGCTTTTGTAAATAAGCAGCTTGATGGAAAATTTAAGAATCTGTCAAAAAATAGAATCACAACAAAAGCAAAATACAAATGAGCGAGAAAGGTAATATTTCGATTCACACCGAGAATATTTTTCCAATCATCAAAAAATTCCTCTATTCAGATCATGAGATCTTTTTAAGAGAGTTGGTGTCAAATGCAGTAGATGCTTCGCAGAAGCTAAAGCAACTATCAGGAATGGGCGAGTTCGGAGGTGAGCTTGGAGACATGACTGTAGAAGTTAGTTTCGATGAGAAGGCTAAAACTATCACTATTAGCGATAGAGGTATCGGTATGACTGCCGAGGATATCAAAAAATACATCAACCAAATCGCATTTTCTGGAGCAACTGAATTTGTAGAGAAATACAAAGATAAAGGTGATGAGCAGCAGATTATTGGACACTTTGGTCTAGGATTTTACTCTGCTTTCATGGTAGCCGACCAAGTTGAAATTCAGTCATTGTCGCATGTGGATGGTTCGGAGCCAGCACATTGGATCTGCGATGGATCAACAGAGTTCGAAATCAAAGCAGGTACTAGAACTGAAAGAGGTACAGATATCATCCTTCACATCAACGAAGAGTCTGAAGAGTTCTTGAATCAAGCTAGACTACAAGGTATTTTAACTAAATACTGTAAGTTCTTACCGGTTGAGATTAAGTTTGGTCAAAAAGACGAAAGTCAACCTGACGGTGAAGATGAAGAAGGTAAGCCAAAATACAAGCAGGTAAAAGTTGATAACATTGTCAACAATCCATCACCAATCTGGACAAAGTCCCCTTCAGATCTTTCTGATGACGATTATTTGAAGTTCTACAAGGAGCTTTACCCATTTTCTGAGGAGCCATTATTCTGGATTCATTTAAATGTAGATTATCCATTCAACTTAACAGGTATTCTTTACTTTCCTAAGGTGAAGAATGATATCGAGATGCAGAAGAATAAAATTCAACTGTACTCTAGACAAGTCTTTATCACTGATGAGGTGAAGGATGTAGTGCCTGAATTCTTAATGTTACTTCATGGAGTGATTGATTCTCCAGACATTCCATTGAATGTGTCTAGAAGCTTTCTACAGGCTGACGGTAATGTGAAGAAGATAAATACTTACATTACTAAGAAAGTAGCAGATAAGCTCAATGAGCTATATAAGAAAGACAGAGAACAGTTTGAGTCTAAGTGGCCTGATGTTGGACTGTTTGTTAAGTATGGTATGCTTAGCGATGAGAAGTTCTATGACAAGGCTAAAGACTTTGCACTTCTTGAAAACGTGGATGGCCAGTTTTTTACTTTCAACGAGTATAAAGAGAAGGTAGAGGCACTACAAAAAGATAAAGACGATAATTTGGTGTACTTGTATGCTACAGAGCCAGCTAAGCAGCACGCTTTTATCGAGTCTATTAAAAACAAGTCTTACGATATTTTGAAGCTAGACGGGCCTCTAGATACCCACTTCATTGGAACTTTAGAGCACAAGCTTGAGAAGACTCAATTAAAGAGAGTAGATGCCGAAACTGTTGATAAGTTAATTGACAAAGGAGAGACACAAGAGTCTGTTTTATCTGACGACGAGAAAACTAAGGCTAAGGAAATCTTCGAAAAAGCTATTAATGACAAGAACTCAACTGTTAATGTAGAGAGTTTAGCTTCAGACGAAATGCCTGTTATTGTAACGATGCCAGAATTCATGAGAAGAATGAAGGATATGCAGCGACAAGGTGGCGGAGGAATGATGATGATGGGAGATATGCCTGATCAGTATTCAGTATCCGTCAATGCGAATCACCCATTAATTTCTAAAGTACTGAATGCTGACTCAGATGAAATTAAGGAACGTTTGGCAAGACAGTCATATGACTTGGCATTGTTATCTCAAGGGTTATTAGAAGGGTCTGCATTGACAGACTTTATTAAAAGAACAGTTGATATTTCTGCTAATTGAAATCAGGAATTAATAAATGAATCAGGTGTCTGATTCATTCAAATATAGAAGGCTACTCGAATAGGGTAGCCTTTTGTTTTTTGGAGGTGAACCATATTTATTTTTGATTGGGGCTAAAAAAGAAAAACCTTGCAAAATTAATATTTGCAAGGTTTGTTTCTCTTTGAGAGCCCCCTGTCGGACTCGAACCAACGACCGCCTCATTACAAGTGAGGTGCTCTACCAACTGAGCTAAGGAGGCCTTTTGTTTTGCTCTCTGTGACCCTTTTGGTCATTTGCGAGTGCAAAACTAGAGCTTTTGATTTACTGTGCAAGTGTAAGAAATGAAAAATATTACACTTTTTTGTAACTAGTTGAAAATGAATTATCCAGCGTATGAAATAATTTTCAACTCTTCTTTTAGCTCAAGGAGTTCTGCTTCTGCTTTCTCAATCTTAGTTTCAAAATCAGCTAATAGAGCATTCGCGTTTTTCGAACTTGCGAAGAAACCAATGTTATTCTTCCATGTCGATATGTCGTTCTCTAGATGTTGAATCTTACGTTTCAAGGCTTGCTCTTTTCGTTGAAGTTTTTGATCTCCATGAGGGCCTGCTTTGATTCTATTGATACTGACCAAAGATTTGAATTCATCAAGTTGTTCGGTATCCATGCCTTTAGCTTGATTCATTACTTTTGATAAAGCTTCCTTGTACCTGTTCTGAATTGATTTGATTGCTTTTTTAGGTACAAATCCTATTGCATTGTATTTGTCTTGCAATTCGTAGATAGATTCAGGATCTAATTCTTCAGAAGTCGCAAGAGCTTCGATTTCGTCACATATTGCTTGTTTCTGTTTCAGGTTATCTTCGTAGCTAGATTCTAATCCTTTTGAGTTTTCTCGTTTTCGATTAAAGAATTCATCACATGCTGCTTTAAACTCCTTATAGATTGACTCTCTTTTCTTCTCAGGAACTGGACCTACTTCTTTCCATTGCTTTTGAAGGTCTTTAAGAGCATTGGCTGTTTTATTCCAGTCAGAGCTCTCTTTTAATTCTTTAGCTTTAGATATAAGTTCCTGTTTTAAGACAAGATTCTCTTCTCGTTTATTATCAAGAGCTTTAAAGAAATCAGACTTGTGTTTGAAAAACGTTTTAAAGCCACTCCAGAATTTTCTGTTAACTTCCTTAGCCTTTTCTTTAGGCATGCTTCCAATTGCTTCCCATCTCTTTTGTAGCTCTAGGACTTCTTTAGTTTTAGCATTCCATTCACCTATATTCTCAGAAGTGTATGACTCAAGTAATATGGCCTCTTCAGCTAGTGCTGTTTTTTTGACAAAATTTTCCTCAAATGCCTCCTTTAGGTGAGCAAAATAATCTTTTCTTTTAGCATAGACTTTGTCAGAAGCAGCTTTGAATCTTTGCCAAGTTTCTTCCTGTTGTTCCTTCGGTATAGGACCTATGTGCTTATACTCTTCATGAAGCTCATTAAGCTTAGTAATAGCTTCATTAAGGTTTTCTAGTTTATCGAGAGACTCTGCTTGCTTACAAAGCTCCAACTTAGCTGTTAGATTCTTTTTACGATCTAATTCCTTTAGTTCAAAGTAGATGCTTCTATGGTCATAGTATCGATCCATCAAAGCATTATAGTTAGCCCAAAGAGTCTTATTGTGTACATGAGGAACAGGGCCAATTGTTTTCCATTCTTCTTGCATTACTTTAAGCTCATTGATACTAGCAGTGTTTTCGTCATTATCAACGAAAACTCTGATTCTTTCTAGAAGCTCAGTTTTCTTGGCTAAGTTTTGTTCCTTTTGTTGTTCGAGTTCTCGAGCGTTTCTTGTTCGTTTCTCTCTGATTATTTTGAAGTAAGCTTCGAATTGTTGAGAAATTTCATCAAGACGATATTCAAAATCATCTTCTGATTCTCCGTCAGCTATAAATTTTTCGAGCGCTGTGCTTTTTTCTTCTTCAAAAATATGGTCATAGGCTTCTTTGATAGCAAAGATTGCCTTTCCTTTTTTATAACCGTCCTCGTCTTTAGAAAATGACGCAATGGCTTTGCAAAGTTCTTTTTTACTGTAGTTAGAATAATCGATTATTTCTTCATGATCCTCTTCATGTAATTCTTCATGGTCAGAATGAGTATTATCTTCATCTTCAGAATTAGTGGCAGCTTTGGGAGTTTCTTCTCCTATATCTGCTGTAGAATATACTGAAGCAGTGGCTTCAAGATTTTTTTCTGAAATAGCGTTTTGAGAATCCTGGTTAACTGATTCAGATATTTCAGGTGTTTCGCCACTAACCTTTTCTGAAACTTCATTACTTAATTTTTCAGAAAAGTCAGTTTTAGTTTCTTCCTCGGCTTTAGGTGTATCTACAGCCGATTGATTTTTAGTTTCATCTGTTTTTTCAGGGGATCCCTGAACAGCCTCTGACTTTCTAGGTTGTTCTTCTAAATTGCCAGCCATTGTATTATCTTCCATGTGATTGTACTTTATGCAGTTAGCAATTTAGCTATTTTTTAAATCAATGCTAATTCAGTCGCGGGTCTGTTGGATATTTTGAGATCATTTTAAATTTCCCTCCAAGATCTTCAAGTATTGATTTCCACAACATATCTGACGGAATATCAAAAAGTTTAGTGGTTAAAGGGTTTTTATAGATAAACCATGATTTCTGATTGATTTCATCTTGAAGTTGATTAGTGCCCCAGCCACTGTATCCAATAAAGAATTTAAAATCAGATTCGACTACAAGTCCAATATTTATTAATTCAATTAACCTGTCGTAATCTCCACCCCAAAAAAGCCCTTCATTAATTTCTTGGCCTCCAAGTAGTTTATCTTCACATCTGTGGATGAAATGTAAAGTATCCTGTTGGACAGGACCACCTATATGTATGGGGTGCTCAAAGCCTTCTACTTGTTTTACAATTTCTCCAAAATTAACTTCAGCATTTTGGTTTAGTACATATCCGAAAGTGCCTTCATTATCATGTTCACAGATTAAAACAACAGTTCTATCAAAGTTAGGATCAGGGAGGTAGGGTTCTGATATTAATAAATCTCCTTTTTCAGGTTTCAGGTTCTGAAAGGGGTGAAAATAATCCATAGGCAATTCAATAATGCTATTTAAATCTGGCTAATACCAATATATAATTCAACTACTGATTCTCAATCTCTTCAAAACTTTTACTTCTTCAAAATAGTTACATGGTTTTTTGTAAAGGTTCGTACCAACCATAGAATAATAGTTTCATTCATGTTGTAATGTCGCATATTAGCATGCATTAGGGTCAAAAAGTGCGTAGGCAATGAAAACGAAGTTCTTTTTGTGATTTGAATCTTATTTCAAAAAGAAACTTACTCGGTGATTTATACAATATTTGTAATTATAATTTAATTAGTAAAAGACCAATGGATCAAGGTAATTTGTACGATATGCGCAAGGATTATGGCGTAAGGGAGCTAAGAGAAGAAGATGTAAATCCTAATCCTTATGATCAGTTTGAAGAATGGTTTAAACAAGCAGTGAAAACGGAAGGTAGCGAGGCAAACGCATTTACGCTATCAACTATTGGAGAAGACGGAATGCCTGAAGGGCGTGTTGTATTGTTGAAATTTTATGGTGAAGACGGGTTTACTTTTTATACAAATTACAATAGTAGAAAAGCTAATGATATCGAATCAAATCCAAAAGCGGCTATGACATTCTATTGGAGAACTAAAGAACAGCAAGTACGAATCAAAGGAATTGTTTCTAAAGTAGATCCAATAATATCAGATGAATACTACAAAGAGCGTCCATTAGGAAGTAGAATAGGTGCTTGGGCTTCTCCTCAAAGTCAAATAATACCTAATAGAAGCTTTCTTGAAGAACAGTATAAGGAGTTTGAAGATAAATTCAATTCATCTGTAGAAATTCCTCGTCCAGAGTATTGGGGAGGCTATCTAATAGATCCAACTAGAATAGAGTTTTGGCAGGGACGTTCAAGCAGACTTCATGATCGTATTGTTTATGAGAAGGATGGTGACATTTGGAAGACCTATAGACTTGCTCCTTGATGACGCAGGAGAAAAATGTATATCTAGAAAGATACGCTGTATCTAAGACATATATTCAAGCTTCTGATTATGGAAATCCAGACATGGTTATTGTCATTCCATGTCACAATGAGCCTGATTTGATATCGTCTCTTAATTCACTTGAAAATTGTCACAAGCCAGAAGGACAAGTTAAGGTTATTGTGGTAATAAATGCGGGAGAACATTCCTCAGAAAAGGTGAAAATGAGGAATCAAGAAACTCTATTTGAAGCTAAGAAATGGCAATATGAAACCTCTAGGAAGTATACCTATCACTTTATTCTGGATAATAAATTACCAAAAAAGCATGCAGGTGTAGGCTTAGCACGAAAAATAGGGATGGACGAGGCTGTTCGTATATATGAATCGACTAGAAAGAATGGGCCAATAATTTGTTATGATGCAGATAGCAAATGTAGGCCAAACTATTTGATAGAGTTAGAGAAGCTATTTCGAGATTCTTCTGTAAAAGGCTGTAGCATTCATTTTGAGCATCCATTAGATGGTGATTTAGACAGGAATGTATATGAAGGAATAATAAACTATGAGCTTCACCTTCGTTGTTATGTAAATCTGCAAAAACTAAGTGGATTTCCTTATGCTCATCAGACTATTGGGTCGAGTATGGCAGTCAGATCTTCAGTGTATCAAAAACAGGGGGGCATGAATAAGAGAAAAGCAGGAGAAGACTTTTACTTTTTACACAAAATTATTCCACTAGGTGGCTTTGTAGATTTAAACACGACAATGGTAATCCCTTCTCCAAGAGTTTCTGATAGGGTTCCATTTGGTACCGGAAAGGCAATAGGCGACTGGATAGAAAGCGATCAAGATCTGTATTTAACTTATAGTCCAAAGAGTTTTGAAGTGTTAAAAAGTTTTTTTGAGAAGTCGGACACTTGGTATAGGTGTACTACATTAGAATTAGAGTATTTTAATTTATCAGTACAGATAAAGTCTTTCATTTCGAAAGAAGAGTTCATTTCCAAAATCAATGAGTTTAATAACTATTCGACAAGTTTAAAAGTCTTTCGTAACCGGTTTTTTCAATGGTTTGACGCTTTTAAGTTGATGAAGTGTGTCCATCATTTTAGGGATGAGTTTTTTGCTGATGAGGAAGTGAGGGAAGTAGCTAGGAAAATATTAAATATAAATGTTCATTCAAATAAGAAAAACAAAGAATTACTTGAGGAAATAAGAGGGGTGGAAACAAGTTCTCATTGATGTGTTTCGAGGAGTCAGATATTATATTTTGAAGTGAATGTTGATTTAACAAGAACAGCTAATCTGGTTGTAGGGGTATTGTCAGTTCCAACAGGAGAAAGTAGATATAGATATTTTAAAAGTAAAGTTGATGATGTAAGAATATATAATAGGGCTTTGACAGGCTAATAAATTTTTAGGCTTTATACGGAATAACGATACATAAAGTATATTTCATGCTAAAGTTCTATTATTGAATGCTTTCTTACTAGAACTTTTAGTTATCGCCTTTCTTTAAAATCGAAGTGTTTTCTTTGAAGTAATTTAAAAGAAAATAAAGAAGCAATAAAAACTATACTGACTCCACTAGACTTTAATATCAAATCTAGATATATGTTTTCTAAGTTAAATACTAATGGTTTTACTATAAATAGAATTGCTATTAATGCAACAACACCAAGGCTATTGTACGTGAATTGAAAAAAGCCAAAATTATATTTGATATAGAACAATTTGAATATTTGACTTAATCCTATTACCAAAAGAGTCGCAATTGCGGCTCCATTTATCCCCCAATATTGAATAAAGTAATAATTTAAAACTATAGCAACGACTGAAGTTATTGTGCTAAGGATTAAGTTTATTTTGTATTTTGAGGAGAAAGAAATAATCTCATTTACTGGACCAAAACCTGAAATAATAACTTTAGTGAATAGTAATATTATTAATGCTAATGCTCCTTCTGAAAATTCTTTTTTAGGTAAAATGGTAAACATACTATCCATCCCATAGTACAATGCGAGTAGAATCGTTGATGAAAGGATTAGTTGGATAAGTGAATATTGTTTATAGATTTGGTCAATCTTATGGCTATTGTTTTCATGCCACGCAGCAGCAATTTGTGGAGACGCAAATTGCATTAAGATTCTTTTTGGTATTTCTGCAACAGTAGCGATATATATCATAGTAGTATATATGCCAACTTCTCTTAGGCTAAGTTGTGCTCCTAACATTATTACATCAAATTTTAGGAAAAGCATTGTAACCGTCCCGTTTAGAACTGCGAAGGTTGAGTAGTTGAGAATTCCCTTGATTAAATCAGACTTAAATACTTTAAAGTCTAGTCTTAAATTGAGTTTTTTCAGAAAAATAATGTAGAGGATGAGTGCTATGCATTGGATTAAATAAATTCCAGTGAAAAGCCACCAAAATAAACTTCTGTCCCAAGAATATATTCCAACAACTATAATCAGAGCCAAAAATAGTAGCCTAGATGAAAATTCTCTAAAGAATGTTGGTACCAACACTTTGTAATAGTTTCTTAAATAAGACTCAAATAAAGTGATAGATAATAGTGCAAAAGTAAGAGGGAATATTAAATAGAAATATTCAATGAATAAAGGAGAGTTGTTATAGAATGAAAAAAGGAATCCTTTTCCTATTAGAAGAATACTTGAAAGGAAAATGAAGTTTAGAATTGGAATTGAGAAAATGAAAGCTAAATATCCTTTTTCGTTGACTTCTTTGAATGGAGAAAAATACTTTATAGTAGCAGAAGAAAAACCAAATAAGCTTAATTGAAAAAAGATGGTGGCAAAATCAATAAGGTAATTTCTAAGTCCAATTTCTTCAATTGTGAAGTATTTTGGCATTAAGATAATCATGTTGAGATATCCTAGACCAATGCCTATGTACACAATAATCATACTTAATAGTCCTTGTTTCTTCATATTAAAAATACTGGTGTGTTTGAGGCCGGCAAAGTATTACATTTGTAGGAAAAAGTTAAACATTGCTGCTATCAGTTGTTATTTGTACCTATAATAGGGCGGAATTATTAAAAAAAACGGTTAAAAGCCTTTGCAACCAAGATTTTTCAAGATCAGATTATGAAATACTGATAATAAATAATCAAAGTACTGATCATACAAATCAGGTAATTCAAAGTCTTATTAAAACATATCCTGAGAATCGAATTTTGAATTTTTTAGAAACTAGTCAAGGATTAAGTTATGCAAGAAATCGTGGTGTTAAAGAATCGAAAGGTAGTTTGATTTGTTTTTTAGATGATGATATAATTGCATCCAGAGATCTAATTAGTGTTTATTGTAAGTTTTTTAAATCACATCCTCAGGTGAGTTCAGCAGGAGGTAAGGTTGTTCCATATTTTGAAGTTGATCCTCCTGTTTGGTTGTCAAGTTACCTATTGCCATTATATGCTCAGCAAAATTTAGGTGATTGTGACTCAGTATTTAGAAAAAATTCCTTTCCAATAGGAGCAAATATGTGTTTTCGGAGTAGTTTTTTTCATACTTACGGTCTTTTTGATACGAATTTGGGAAGAAAAGGAGTAGAGTTATTAGCTGGTGAAGAAAAAGAGCTGATTTCTCGAGCTCATTTAAAAAGTGATTTCTCTAACTATGTTGCTGGTGCTGTTATTCAACATTATATTCCAGAGAAAAGACTGAACCTCAATTATATCAAACGACAGGCTTTAGGTACAGGATTAAGTGAAAGATTCAGGTCTAAAAGTGAAGAGAGCTTTATTAGTAGATGTCTTGTAGAAGTATTTAAGTGGCTAGCAACCTTAGTCCTTTTTTTTAGGTATCTGTTTACCTTTTCTTTAGGCAAAGGAATAGTTCTTGTAAAATTCCGGTATTGGGTAAGTCGCGGACTTTTAATAGGTAGATAAACACTTTTAGAGATTTAGTAAAATTGATTTAACAAAACGAATGCTGTTTGTAATAAAAGTCTGGTTAGAGAATGCTTGGAAAACACTTGTATCAATATTGAGAGTAGCTTTTTTAAGCAAGTACAATGTTAATCTACCTAAGTTGGCTGAGAAAGAACAGGGATTAGTAATCTTAGGAAATGGCCCTTCACTAAAATCTGATTTGACTAATTGGATACATACTTTAGATAGTAAAGATATTATGTGTGTTAATCATTTTCCGATTACCCAAGAGTACATTGATCTAAAGCCAAAGTATTATATAACATCGGCACCTGATTTATGGTTAGATGATATTGATGAGAAGTTTGTTATTGCAAGTAAGAAATTATTTGAGACAATGGCTGAAGTAACTGATTGGTCAATTACTTTTTTTATTCCTTTTGAAGCTAAAAAGTATACTAGATGGAAAGAGCAATTGGTTGGTAACCATAATATTAAAATTGTTTATTTCAATAATATTGGTGTTGAAGGTTTTTTGAGTTTTAGTCATTTAGTGTATCGATTAAAACTTGGTATGCCTCGACCGCATAATATTATGATTCCAAGTATTACCAATGCTATTATTATGGGGTATAAAAAAATATATCTTTGGGGTGTAGATCATTCTTGGCTTCCTGAAATATCAGTGACCAAACAAAATGATGTGCTCCTTCATCAAAAACATTTTTATGATGAAGGAACTTCTAAAGCTTCTACCCTTGATAAAAGGGGTAAGGGGAAAAGAAAATTGTTTGAAGTCTTGCATAAATTTATGCTGGCATTTGAAGGTTATTTTCTTTTAAAAGATTTTGCAAACTCAATGAATGTTGAAATAATTAATACAACGGAAGGTTCATTCATAGACGCATTTGAAAAAGTCTCATTGAAAGATTTATAGAAAAATTAGAATGGTAGAAAAATATCAAGAACCTAAGGTAATTGCTGAAATTGGATGTAATTATATGGGGGATTTTGACATAGCCAAAGAGCTTGTTCAATTGGCTAAAACATGTGGATGTGACTACGCTAAATTTCAAAAGCGTAATGCAAAAGAGTTGTTAACGGAGGAACAATATAATGCTCCTCACCCGAATCCACGTAATAGCTATGGAGATACCTACGGTGAACACCGCGAATTTTTGGAGTTGAGTATTGATCAACACAAAGATTTAAAGAGGTTCTGCGAAGAAATAGGAATTGGTTATGCTACTTCAGTATGGGATATTACTTCAGCAAAGGATATTATAGCGCTTAATCCAGACTTTATTAAAGTACCTTCAGCGTGTAATAATCATTATGAGATGTTAGGTCTATTACGAGATAACTACGATGGAGAAGTACATGTTTCCACAGGGATGACTACCAAAGATGAAATTGACGATATTATTTCCTTCTTTGATCAAAAGGAGACAGCTAAAGAGAGATTGGTAATATATAATTGTACCTCAGGGTATCCAGTTCCGTTTGAAGATATTTGCCTTCTCGATATTTTGACTTTTTATGAGAAGTATGGTAATAAAGTCAAGAATATTGGGTTCTCTGGTCATCATTTGGGAATTGCTGTAGATGTAGCTGCCTATGCACTGGGAGGTAATTGGATAGAAAGACATTTTACCAAGGATAGAACTTGGAAAGGTACAGATCATGCTGCTTCACTTGAGGCTCCAGGGATGATTAAGTTGGTTAGAGATTTAAAAGCGACTCATAATTCATTGACTCATAAACAAGTCGATATTTTGCCTATTGAGGCCGAACAAAGAGAAAAACTAAAATTCCGAAAAGCGTGAGTGTAATAGCATTCATTCCAGTTAGAGGAGGTAGTAAGTCTATTGAATCAAAAAACATTAAAGCCTTTTGCGGTAAACCGTTAGTTTATTGGACAGCTATGGCATGTCAAGAGTCAGATTCAGTTAATAAGCTTGTAATCGCAACTGATGATAATGAGATTAAAACTACCGTGCTAGGGTTTGGGTTTGATAAATTGGAAGTTTTTGACCGAAACGATATCAATGCTACTGATATAGCATCAACTGAGTCAGTGATGCTAGAATATTTATCTTTGAGACAACATCAAGCTGATGATCAATTTGTATTGATTCAGGCCACTTCACCCTTAACCAATTCAATTCACATTGACAAAGCTGTATTACTGAGTCAAACGGATGAATTTGATTCTGTATTGAGTGCTACTTTATCTAAACGTTTTTTTTGGGATAAAGAAGGTAGATCTATTAATTATGACTACAAATCAAGGCCTAGAAGACAAGATTTTGAAGGGGTATTTCTTGAGAATGGTGCCATTTATATCAACTTAATAGGGAATATTTTAAAAGATAGAAATAGACTATCTGGTAGGATTGGGGTATTCCAAATGGGCGATGAAACTAGTATTGAAATAGATGAGCCAGAAGATTGGATAGTGGCTGAAAGGCAAATGAGAAAGTATCACCCATATTTCTCAAAAAAGAAGTCTTCTGAGATAAAAATTGTCTTAACAGACGTTGATGGGGTATTGACTGATGCTAGTATGTATTATACTGAAAAGGGAGATGAGATAAAACGTTTTAATACCTATGATGGCATGGCTTTCTCTATGCTTAGAGATAATGGAATAAAAGGAGGACTTATTACAAAAGAAAACACTAAACTGGTAAAAAGAAGAGCCAAGAAGCTTAATCTAGATTATGAGTATAGTGGTATTGATGATAAGCTTGCCATATTAGATGAAATATGCCAACAAGAAAAGATTGAATATTCTAATGTTGCGTATATTGGGGATGACGTGAATGATATTCCTGTATTAAGTGTAGTAGGTTTGGCTGCGTGCCCATCTAATGCTCAATTTGAAGTTAAATCATTATCTAATATACTTCAATTAGAAACTAAAGGAGGTAGCGGAGTTATCAGAGAGTTTATTAAACATATTATTTAATTGGAAAGCAGTCGATCAACTTGTATCATTTGTTCAAGTAAGAAGGTAGAGACTTTTAAAGTTACAGCTCGTGATATAGAAGAACTGGAATTGGTAAAATGCAATAATTGTCTCCATGTTTATCAGCCTATTGAAGAATACAAGGATCTGTATACGTCTGGGGAGTTCTCAAAAGTTGCCCGTAATAATTCTAATGTTCCATCGAATGATAAAATTAAGAGTCTTGATAAAAAAGCATTTAAACGACTTGAATTTTATAAAGGAATAATTAGTCAGTTTTCTAATACTCTTGAAATAGGTAGTTCTATAGGTTCATTTATCAGCTTGTTGAAATTGAGAGGTATTGAAGCGAGGGGAATAGAACCAGATCTGGACTACGCGAAATTTTCAATGAGTCAGTATGGTTTTCAGCAAGATTCAGCGCTACTTGAAAATTATAATTCAGATAAAAAATTCGATAGTCTTTGTTCTTTTCATGTCCTTGAGCATGTAAAAGATCCTAAAGAATTCATAAAGAAAGCTCAGGAACTTTTAAACGAAAACGGTCAAATACTTTTTGAGTTACCGTCTATGGAAGTTCACTCTTATGGTGATTTAAAGTTCACTTATTGGAGCCCGCATATACACTACTTTACCATGAGTAGTTTGTATTTTCTTTTCACACAGTTTTTTGAAGTGAAGAATATAGGTTTTTACGGGAGTGCTTTGTATGTATATGCTGTAAAGAGTTCTTCCTCTACCTTTGATAGTAAGGAGTTTAGCTCACTGAAGAAAAAAAGTATTAGGATAAAAAGTTTGATGAATATCTTTCCTTCTGTTCCAGTATTAGGTAAGAATAAGACTTTTCTAAGGCAGATGGTTGTTCAGCCTTTTCTTCAAAAGAATGTAAAGGAAGTTTTTGATCGCTATTATAGAATTGGATCTTATCATACTATCAAGGACAAGCTCTATCTGAAGAAAGAAACAAATGGTAGTGGAGGAAGTCTAAAAGCGTTTCATGTCTCTTATTACAACCTGTGGGAGAACGCTGGTGATACAATATTATCGAAATGTGTTAGGGATAATTTCAATGTACATTTTAAGCAAAAGTGGGATCTTGAAAGGGTAACAAATGTCGTTACAGATAAGACTATTAACAGAATTAATCAGAGCAAATATGTTGTTGTCGGAGGCGGGGGGTTATTCTTACCAGACTCTAATAAAAACGATGTTTCTGGATGGCAATGGGCAATCAGTAAAGAACAACTAGAGCAAATTAAAGTGCCATTATTAATCTATTCAGTTGGTTTTAACTATTTCCATGGTCAATCTACGAATTCTGAGTTTGTAAAGAACTTAAATGCCTTAGTAAATAGAGCTGATTTCTTTGGGTTAAGAAATTTAGGTAGTATTGAAAGAGTGAAGAGGTTGCTTAGGCCTGAACTTAAAGAAAAGGTGAGGTGGCAGCCCTGTACAACTACAGTAATTAGGAAAAGACTGTCGAATCTTGCAAACAAACCATCAATGCCAACTAAAAAGGTAGCTATTAATATGGCTTTTGATCGTTATGAAAAGCGATTTGAAGGAAATATGCATCAAGTAATGATTGAGACTGCTAAGGCAATGATGGATTTACAGACCAAGGGTTATCAGATATATTTAGTTGGTCATCTTGTTCAGGACTTTTGGTTTGGGTTGAGTTTAGAAGCAGAAGGGGTTAATTTTGAAAGAGTTGATCTACAATATGCTTCTCCAGAGTATGCATACACATTCTATAATGAAATGGATATTGTATTTGGAGCAAGAGGCCATGCACAGATGGTTCCTTTTGGTGTGAACACAAGGATTATTTCTCTTGGATCTCATAACAAGGTGAAGTTTTTTCTTGAGGATTTAAAAGCTGGAGATTGGTTTATTGATCTAAGAGAAGATCATGAAACTTTAAGAGAAAGAATAATTGATAAGTTTGAGTCGGTAAATGAGAAGAATGTTGAAGAGACTAATTCTAGACTTTTAGATCAACAGGATAGATTGTTTGATCAAACTTTAAAGAATTTTGAAATAATTAAAAAGATACTAAACTAATGGATCTAAAAAAGGTTCTTAACCATGTACTACCTGTATTACTTTTTATAGTTGTACTTTCAGCTTATTTCGCTCCAGTCTTTTTTGAAGGGAAACATCTAAAACAGAATGATGTTTTACAAGGAATTGCAGCAGCACAAGAAACTAGAGATTATCGTGCAGAATTAGGGGAAGAACCGTTATGGTCTGGGACTATGTTCTCAGGTATGCCAGCATATTTAATAAGTGTTCATTATTCTGGAGACTGGATGATGCATCTTAATCACTTCCTTCGTTTTTTACCGAATACAGTAGATGCAATCTTTATTAATTTTCTCTGCTTCTATATTATGTTACTCTGCTTTAGAGTTAACCCATACCTTGCTTTTGTCGGAGGGTTAGGATATGCTTTCTCTACATTTACTATGGTTACCGCGGAAGCGGGTCATTTGTTTAAAGTTTTAGCAATAGGTTATTTACCATTATTGTTTGGAGGAATTAAGCTTGTCTTCACTAATCGAAAAGTTTTAGGAGCAGCTTTAATTGCTGTAGGTACAGGACTTGAATTGGCAGCGCAACATTATCAAATTACATTCTATGGATACTTGTTGGCGGCGATTATGACCTTGACTTACATGGTAAGAGAGATTAAAAGTGTAAAGCTAGTAGTTGTTAATGGTGCCATTGTGCTTTTTTCAGTGATTTTAGGAGTAGGTCCAAGTACAGGTAGACTTTGGGGAATACAAGAATATAACCCGTATACTATCAGAGGAGAAAAAGAATTAACACCACTTCCAGGACAAACTTCTCCTAAGAAAGGACTTGATAAGGACTACGCTTTTGCATGGAGTCAAGGTGTTTGGGAAACGATGACTATGGTTATTCCAAATTTATATGGAGGAGCAAGTGGACAAGAACTAGGTAAGAACTCGAATACTTTCAAGAAACTAAAAGCTCAAAATGTTCCAAGAGGTAGCATTAAACAGTTTTGCAGTAGTGTTCCTACCTATTGGGGACCACAGCCTTTCACCTCTGGACCGGTATATTTCGGTATAACTATTTTAGTTCTTTTTATTTTAGGCTTATTTACTCTTCCAACTGCTGATAAGCAATGGTTATTAATAGGTACTATATTTTTTACTCTATTGGCCCTAGGAAAGAATTTTGCAACCTTTAACTATTTCATATTCGATTATGTGCCGATGTTTAATAAGTTCAGAGCAGTAACCATGACTTTAACCATTACTGCATTTTGTATGCTTTTGATTGGTTTATTTGGTTTACAGAATTGGTTAGAAAAACCAAAGACTGAACAATTTCAAATATTAAAAAAAGTAGCTTTAGTATCTGCCGGTGTAATTGGCGGTGTATGGATTTTTAGCTTAATGTTCTTGTCGTTCAAAGGAGAAAGAGATGCTTCAATGCAATTTCCCTCTTGGTTGATGGATGCGATAGTTGAGGACAGAAAAGCATTGTTTCATAGAGATTCCTTAAGATCTTTGTTCTTTGCCTTGACAACTCTTGGAAGCTTGTTTTTGTTTTATTTAGGTAAAGTCAAAAAAACAGGCCTTTTGGGATTGATAGTCTTATTCTCATTGCTTGATCTTTGGTTTATAAATAAAAGGTATCTTAACTCTAATGATTTTGTAAGACAAAAAATTACGGATCAAATAAGTCCAAGTAAGATTGATTTGCAGATTCAGAATGATAAATCAAATTATAGAGTATTGGATTTGAATAACCCATTTAATAATGGAATTACTTCCGCACATCATAAATCAATTGGAGGCTATCATGGTGCTAAGATGCAGAGATATCAAGATTTGATCGAAAGGCATATTTCAAAAAATAATCAGAAAGTGCTAGATATTTTGAATTGTAAGTATTTGATTACAAATCAGCCTCAGCAACCATTTATTGAAAGAGAGACTGCGTTAGGAAATGCTTGGTTTGCAAATAATATTATAAGGGTATCAACTGCTGATGAAGAGATTGCGGAATTAGCCACTTTCGATCAAAAAAATGATGCTGTTGTGGATGTAAGTAAGTTTAAGTTGTCTCGCAACGCAATAAGTAATGCCGAGGCATCAATTAAATTAGATTTATATCAGCCAAACTATCTAGTATACTCTACAAATAATGATGATAATGGTTTTGCAGTATTTTCTGAGATATATTATGCCGAAGGTTGGGATGCATATATTGACGGGGAAAAGGTTCCTTATTTAAGAGCTGATTATATTTTAAGAGGTTTAGAGGTTCCAGCAGGTAAGCATAAAGTTGAGTTTAAGTTTCAGCCCCAATCTTACTTTATAGGTAACAGAGTTTCTATGGGGGCATCAATATTGGTAGTTTGCTTAGTACTTGGGGCTGTTTTCGTTGAAGTGAAAAAGCAAAAAGAGGTTTAGTCGAAAAAATTGCACTGAGTTTAATTCCCCCTCCCCCCTTTTTGTTTGGTTGAGCTTAACTTAAATTCCGAAATACCAGATTTCTTTGAGTTGAAAAAATTTATTCAAAAGGTGTATAAAGTTCTCCTTTAAGATATTCATTGTATTCATCACAAGTCATTCTACCAGAGAGTCCGGATACAGGACAAGTTTGATAAATAGCTCCAAATTTTCCAGGGGTAATTAGTACTCCAGTTCCTTGGCACACAGGGCACATTACTATAGGGGCGGGGCAATCATAGTATTCTTCTTCTGTTAGTTTTTTTACTGTCTCGTTAAGAATATCATCCTTTTGTTTTTGAAAAGCAATAGTGGAGAGTTCAAGATATCTAGAAGCTTCATCGAAAAACTTACCAGGTGTACCTTTTAGTTCAACGTATTTTGTTAACCAATTTATTGACTGCTTGTATTTTCCAAGATGGAATGAGTTTCTTCCGAAATAGTATGCTAGATCACTAGGTAGTTTTTCAAGCAATCCCATTGCCTCTCTAAATAGCTCATCTGCTATTACATACTTGCCATCTGCCATAGCATCAGCTCCCTGATCCATTTTCATAAGACCATCACGCTTCATTATTCCTTGTCCCAATCCAATATGAGTAATGAATAAAAAACCAATTAGGAAAAAGTATTTCATAAGTAAAAACTTAAACTAAAAATGCAATTTTTGAGATTGGGGTTGCAATCTAATTAGTATAAGGTAAAACTCTTTTAAGACTTAATCATAAGTAATTTATAAGTGTTATTTTGACAATAAAAAAGAATATGTTTTGAATCTTACGAACCATTTACGATAATTGCAACACGATATAAAGTATGAACAAAAATAAATCATATTACAACTACTTCTATTACTTCTACTATTCAGTAGAGGCGAGGTAGTCTATAGGTTCTTGTTCAATAAGAAATTATAAAAGCCTCGATCAAAAGTCGAGGCTTTTTTTATAACAAAATTTTAAATGGAAGTTGGAATTCAAGGCGTATTAGGATCTTTTCATGATCAGGCGGCATCTATCTATTTTGTTGAAGAGAATGAGATTTGCCTCAAGCCATTCCATGATTTTAGATCATTGGCAAAAGCTGTATCTAGTAAAGAATTGGATTATGGAGTAATGGCTATTGAAAATACGATTGCAGGTAGTATTTTACCTAACTATGCCTTGATGAATGAATACGATTTGGAAATTTCTGGAGAGGTTTATATTCGAATTCAAATGAATTTTATCGCACATCCTGGGACTAAAGTAGAAGAGTTGACACATGTTTATTCTCACCCAATGGCTTTATTACAGTGCGCCGATTACTTGTCAAAATATCCAAACTTAAAGTTGACGGAATCTGATGACACAGCTGACAGTGTGAGAATGGTCAAGGAAGAGGGGATGATGCATGCAGGGGCGATTGCTAGTAAGAAAGCAGCTGATATTTTTGGTATGCAAATGCTGGATGAAGATATCGAGACTAATAAAAAGAATTATACACGTTTTTTGATCTTGAAGAGTCGCATGAATGGGCATGAAGGAGTTCCATATAAAGCTTCTTTGAGAATTGTAACTAAACATGATCCAGGAGCATTGGCCAATGTGTTAACTGCGTTTAAAGATCACAATATTAACCTGACTAAAATTCAATCAATGCCAATCATAGGTGAGCCATATAGATATGCTTTCAATATAGATGTGATATGGGAGGATTATGCTGAATATGAGCAAGCAATGAAAGAAGTAGCAAAAAGCTCAGAAAGCATTAAAGTACATGGAGAATACGAAAAAGGAACAATACCAACGCAATGATAGAGGTAGCAGATAGAATATCGGAAGTAAAGGAATACTACTTCTCAAAGAAACTAGATGAAATTAGGGGAATGATTGCTGCTGGTCATGACGTGATCAATTTAGGAATAGGTAGTCCTGATCTTCCTCCAGCTGAAGAAGTGGCTCAGCAGTTGATTGATAGTGCAAAAGATACTTCCAAGCATGCATATCAATCATATCGATCTATTCCAGAGTTACGTCAGGCAATCGCTGATTTTTATATTGGACATTACGAAGTGGAGTTAAATCATGTGACTGAAATTTTACCACTTCTAGGGTCAAAAGAAGGTGTGATGTACATCTCAATGGCGTTTCTGAACCCAGGAGATACCGTATTAGTACCTAATCCAGGGTATCCAGCCTATAAAACAGCTGCTGAAATGATGGGGGCAAATGTTGTTTTTTATGATCTGACTGAAAAAACAGGGTGGTTACCAAATTTTCAAGATATAGATTCAGAAATAATAGAGTCTGCCAAGTTAATGTGGGTGAATTATCCAAATATGCCAACGGGCAAAAAGGCAGATGAGAAGATTTTTGAAAGTATAGCAGCTTTCGCGAAAGAGAATGAAATTCTTGTTGTCAATGATAACCCATACAGCTTTATTCTAAATGATAATCCAATCAGTTTATTGTCTGTTGGGGGCAGTAAAGAAAATTGTCTGGAGCTGAATTCTATGAGTAAAGCTTTTAACATGGCTGGCTGGAGAGTTGGGATGGTGTGTGGTCGTCAAGAATACATAGACGCTATATTGAGAGTAAAATCAAATGTTGATTCAGGAATGTTTAGACCCATTCAAGATGCAGCTATCAAAGCGTTGCAGCTTCCATATTCTTGGTTTGAAAGTATTAATGCTGAGTATCAAGAAAGAAGGAAATTAGCTGAGCAAATATTGGGTGTTCTAGGATGCGGATATGACGAAGAACAATCAGGCATGTTTATGTGGGCTAAGATTCCAGAAGGAAGAAAGAGTGAAGAGTTTGTAGATGAGATTCTTCATGATAAACATGTATTTATTACACCTGGAACTGTTTTTGGGACTAATGGAGAAGGGTATTTGAGGATTTCACTTTGTTCTAAAATAGAGGTTTTTAACGAGGTTATAGGAAGGTTGACAGCAGTGAACGCATGAAAGTTGTAGTTGTTGGATTAGGTCTTATTGGAGGTTCTGCTGCTTTGAAGCTTAGACAGACTGGTTTTGCTACAGATTTGGTAGGAGTTGACCGTAACGATAAAAATGCTGATAAGGCCGTTGAGTTAGGACTAGTAGATAATATCTCGGATTTGTCTGTAGTTGCGGAGGCAGAGTTGGTGTTACTGGCAATCCCAGTCACTAGTATGGAAGCGGTATTACCAAGTATTCTAGATCAAATAGGAGAGCAGACCACAGTGCTTGATTTAGGATCTACCAAAGAAAGAATTGCTCTAGCTGTAAAAGGTCATGATAAGAGATCACAATTTGTAGCTGGGCATCCAATAGCAGGTACTGAGAACTCAGGTCCGGAAGCAGCTTTTGCTGAATTATTTGAAGGTAAAACTGGTATTTTATGTGATGTTGAGGAGAGTTCAAAAAGTGCATTGTCTATATCTAGAGACTGTTTTAATCATTTAGGGATGCACTTAATCGAGATGGATAGTAAAGAGCATGATAGGCACATAGCTTATGTATCACATATCTCGCACATAAGTTCATTTGTACTAGGACAGACAGTATTGGAAATAGAAAAAGATGAGGCTAGTATCTTCAATATGGCAGGTAGTGGTTTTGAATCTACTGTACGATTAGCGAAGAGTTCTCCAGAGATGTGGGCTCCTATTTTTAAACAAAATAAAACGCACATTTCTAGTGCTTTAGAAGCGTATATAGATAATTTAGCGCGATTTAAAAAGATGATTGATGCTAGCGATGAGGTTGATTTAATCAAAACTATGCGCGAAGCAAATGATATTAGAAGGGTCTTAGACGGTATTAACGGTAAGGCAAAAAATAAACAATTGGTATAACGGGAATTTTTTATAAACATGAAGATTGATTTGAATTTGACTCCAATGGATCAATGGATCGAAGGTGTAAAGTTGCCTTTGATAATTGGTGGTCCATGTAGTGCGGAGAGTGAAGAGCAGGTTTGTGCAACTGCTAAACTGATAAAAGAGCATACAGATATTCAGATTTTAAGATCTGGAATTTGGAAGCCAAGAACTAGACCTGGTAGTTTCGAAGGTATCGGAGTAAAAGGCTTACAATGGTTGAACAAGGCTAAAGAAGAAACTGGTCTTTTGACTGCTACAGAAGTAGCTACACCTGAACATGTCGAGTTGGCTTTGAAATATGAAATTGACATATTATGGGTTGGAGCTAGAACTACTGTAAACCCTTTTTCTGTTCAGGCAGTTGCTGACGCTTTAAAAGGCGTTGATGTTCCAGTATTAGTAAAAAATCCTATTAACCCAGATTTAGCACTTTGGATTGGTGCATTGGAAAGAATTAATGGTGCTGGCGTTACTAAGTTAGGAGGGATTCACAGAGGTTTCTCTGCTGCAACAGGTTCTAAATATAGAAATGATCCTACTTGGAGTATTGCTATCGAGTTGAAAAGATTAATTCCAGATTTACCAATTGTATGTGATCCATCTCATATTGCAGGTAATAGAGATTTGATTGAGCCTATTACTCAAAAGGCATTTGATCTTCAAATGGAAGGTGTAATGATTGAGTCTCACTTGGACCCAGATAATGCTCTTTCTGATGCTAAGCAGCAAATTACTCCTCAAAGACTAGGAGAGATTTTGAATGATGTAGTGATTAGACATGGTGAATCTGATAACACTGATTTCGAAATTAAATTGAAAGAATTGAGAAGCGATATCGATAAGATTGATGCTGAGTTGATCGAAACATTGGCTCAAAGAATGAAGATCGCTGAGAAAATCGCTGAGCACAAGAAGGATAATGAAATCACTATTCTACAGCCAGGTAGATATGATGAAATCATGGAGAATAGAGTTGCTCAAGGTAAAAAGGTAGATTTGAAGGAGTCTTTTGTGCACGATTTGTATGAATTGATTCATGACAATTCTATCAAAAGACAAACAGCCATAATGAATGGTGAAGGTTAGTAGTAAATGAAAATGGCATTTTTAAAAGTCTGACTCTTTGAGAGTCAGACTTTTTTGTGTAATACTACTAGTTATAGTTTTGTTTTGATGTACAAATCACTAAGTTTGCACACCAAAATTTAAAGGCGGAACGATGGCTGTAACAAGATTAAAAAGAAAAGGAAGAAGAAATAAAGTAGTTGCTAAAAGTAAATTGGCTAACATCCAAAGACTTAGTGCATCTCCAGTGATAAAAAATGTAGATGTAGAGGCAATCAAAGAAGAATTTAAAAAGAATGCTTCTAAAGCTGCGCCTAAAGCAGAGAAGAAAGAAGTAAAAGAGGAACCAAAGGCTGAGAAAGCTGCTCCAAAAAAGAAAGCCACTCCTAAGGCTAAAAAAGAGGAAGAAGCCAAAAAAGAAGAAAAATAATAAGCATCCGCTTACACTCATGAAGGGCTGTTTCGATTCGAGACAGCCTTTTTTGTTTTATACTATTTTGTTATAGCTAATTATTGATTTATCTGTAAACAAAAAGCCCGTTCCGAGTTATTCGGAACGGGCTTTAGTCTTTTTGACTCTTTAGTAGTTTTACACGTCTACGTTCGCGTATTTAGCATTCTTCTCTATGAACTCTCTTCGTGGTGCAACTTCATCTCCCATCAGTACTGAAAACAAGTGGTCAGCTTCAGCAGCTGATTCTATAGTAACTTGTTTAAGTGATCTGTTTTCAGGATTCATAGTAGTCTCCCAAAGTTGCTCAGGGTTCATCTCTCCAAGACCTTTGTATCTTTGTAGTCCTACAGAGTCTTCTTTGCCTTCTCCTGCCATTTCAAGAGTTGTTCTAGCTCTATCTTCTTCGGACCATGCATATCTCTCTTTTTTACCTTTCTTCAATAGATAAAGAGGAGGAAGAGCTATATATAAATAGCCGTTATCAATTAGTTGCCTCATGTATCTAAAGAAGAATGTTAAGATTAATGTACGTATGTGAGAGCCATCAATATCAGCATCTGTCATGATGATAATTTTATGATATCTCAGTTTCTCCATGTTCAAAGCTTTAGGGTCATCATCTGTACCGAATTTAACTCCTAATGCAGTTATCATATTTTTAATCTCGTCGTTGTCGTAGATTTTATGCTCTTGAGCTTTTTCCACATTTAGGATTTTACCTCTAAGTGGGAGAATGGCTTGGAAAGCTCTATCACGCCCCTGCTTGGCAGAACCACCAGCTGAGTCACCCTCTACAAGGTATAATTCGCAAATTGCTGGGTCTTTTTCTGAGCAATCTGCAAGTTTACCAGGAAGTCCAGTTCCAGATAGTACATTTTTTCTTTGTACCATTTCTCGAGCCTTACGAGCTGCATTTCTTGCTTGTGCAGCAAGAATTACCTTTTGGACTATTGCCTTTGCTTCTTTTGGATTTTCTTCCAAGAACTCTTGTAGCATCTGCGAAACACTTGCGTCAACTGCTCCAGAAGCTTCTGAGTTACCAAGTTTTGTTTTTGTTTGTCCTTCGAATTGAGGCTCTGCTACTTTTACAGAAATAATAGCAGTTAATCCTTCTCTAAAGTCATCTCCAGTGATATCTATTTTGACCTTATCAAGCATTCCTGACTTATCAGCATATGCTTTCAAGGTTCTAGTCAATGCTCTTCTAAAACCTGCTACGTGAGTACCGCCTTCAATGGTGTTGATGTTGTTTACGTATGATACTACATTCTCTGAGTATGAAGTATTGTAAGTTAAGGCTACTTGAACAGGTATTTCACCCTTTTCACCTTCCATGAAAACTGGATTTGGAATTAGCTTTTCTCTAGACCCATCAAGATATTCAACGAATTCTCTTAAGCCTCCTTCAGAGAAAAATTCTTCACCTATGAAATTTCCTTCTTCATCAGTTTCTCTCTGATCTTCAAGGTATATTTTAATTCCAGCATTGAGGAATGAAAGCTCTCTAAGTCTGGAGGCAACTGTTTCATACTTGTATTCACCAATAGTGAAAATTTCCATATCAGGAACAAAGTGAACAGTAGTACCTGTAATGTCAGTAGTTCCTATCTCTTTTACATCATACTGAGGGATACCTCTAGAGTATTCCTGTTGGAATATCTTACCTTTTCTATGAACAGTAACCTCTAACTTAGTAGAAAGTGCATTAACACAAGAAACACCTACACCGTGTAGTCCGCCAGATACTTTATAGGTATCCTTGTCGAATTTTCCACCAGCATGAAGGACAGTCATTACTACTTCAAGAGCAGATTTTTTTTCTTTAGGGTGCATATCGGTTGGGATACCTCTACCATTATCCTTGACAGTAATGGAGTTATCTTTATTAATAGTTACGTAAATAGTGTCACAGTGCCCAGCCAACGCCTCATCTATAGAGTTGTCAACAACTTCCCAGATCATATGGTGAAGACCTTTGATACCAACATCTCCGATGTACATTGCAGGCCTTTTTCTTACCGCTTCGAGTCCTTCGAGGACGGTAATATTACTTGCTGAATAGTCTGTCTTTGGGGCTTTATTTTCTTCGCTCATTTTCCAAAATTATGCTTCGTCATGTAGAGTTCTTTGAGTAAATAACATGTCATAGTTAAAACTATTAACATGCTCAAGAACAGATGCATGATCATCATATAAAATCTTTCAAATCTAATCAAAATAGGTTCGATCATAAGCTTAATATTAGGATAATTTATACGTCATCTAGCACTATAGAGTAAGTCTGAAAATTGTTAATGGTTTTACTTGATTAAATTGCGTTTCATTGTAATTAAAAAATAAGAATACGTGTCTCAATCACCTATTTTGAAGGATATATCCCTTCAGCCATATAATACATTTGGACTAGATGTCAAGGCCAATTATTTCTTGGAGTTTACTAGTTTGGAAGAATTGAAATTTGGACTCAATTGGTCAAAGGATAATTCAGTAGAAAACTTCATCTTAGGAGGAGGCTCTAATATTTTATTGACTACAGATTTAGACTTCTTAGTAATGAAAAATTCTTTGTCAGGTATAGGGCAGATAAAAGAAGATAAGGAGCATGTATGGGTCAAAGCACAAGGTGGAGAAATTTGGCATGACTTTGTTATGTATTGTATTGATCAAGGCTGGGGAGGAATAGAGAATTTATCTTTAATTCCAGGTTCTGTGGGTGCTGCACCAATGCAAAATATAGGTGCCTATGGAGTAGAAATAAAAGATGTTTTTGATTCTCTTGAGGCTCTTAATATAGAGACTGAACAGACTGAAGTTTTTGAAGCAAAAGCTTGTCAATTTGGATATAGAGAAAGTGTATTTAAAAGAGCGTTAAAAGGGAAGTATGTGATTACGTCGATGACATTGAAACTTAGTAAACAGCCAAGAATTAGTGTTTCATATGGAGCTATTGAGGAAGTGTTGAAATCTCATGACATAACTGAACCTACCATCAAAGATGTAAGCAATGCGGTAATTGAAATTCGTCAATCAAAACTTCCAGATCCAACTAAGATCGGTAATTCTGGGAGCTTTTTTAAGAATCCAGTGATTCCTGAAAACCAGTTTGAACAATTGAAAATTAAACATCCAAATATTCCTTCATATTCTCAATCTTCAGGAGACGTTAAAGTGCCAGCAGGTTGGTTGATAGATCAAGCAGGTTGGAAAGGCTACAGGAGAGGTGATATTGGTGTTCATGATAAACAGGCATTGGTCTTAGTAAATCATGGTGGTGGAAATGGTAGTGAAATCCGTCAATTGTCTGAAGATATAAAAGCATCTATCAAGGAGCAGTTTGGAATCACTCTTGAGACAGAAGTGAACTTATACTGATATGATAAACTTAAAGGATTACTGGGTATTAGTAACTGGAGCATCATCTGGTTTGGGAGAGTCTATAGCCTTTGAATTGGCCTCTAGATATCAGGCTAACTTAGTATTAGTAGCGAGGAGGGAAGAGAAGTTGGAGGCTCTAAAAAACAAAATTGAAGAAGCAGCGGATGTTGAGATTAAGTTGATATCTGCGGATTTGAGTGAGGCGAAACAAATCGATGAAGTAATCAAAGAGTGTTTGAATCTCAAAAACTTCTATGGCGCGGTATTGAATGCAGGGATGACTTATTTAGGTAAGTATGTAAAGCAACCTTTGGATAGTCAACAATCAATTATTCAGCTCAATATTCAAAGTTCAGTGCAGTTGACTGATGCTTTCGTAAAACATTTTGAACTGTCTGGTGATACTGGTAGACTTATGGTCATTTCTAGTTTGGCGGCAAAAGTACCAGCTCCCTATCAGTCTATTTATTCAGGGACAAAGGCATTTCTAACTAATTTTTACCATAGCTTAAAGCATGAGTTAAGAAACAAGAAACTAAAGCTATCAGTTTTTAGCCCTGGGGGAATCAAAACAGAAATGACCGATGCTGATGGGTTCCAAGATATGGAGAAGTTTCTAATGCCAGTCAATGAAGCAGCTGCATTAGCTGTAACCACTTTTATAAAAGGTAGTCATGATTTTATCCCAGGTATAGGTAATAGAATAGGTATTGGTGCTCTTTCATTGTTTCCAACTAGAATATTCTCAAAGGTGATGGGAGGGAAGTATTTAAAATCTATCGAGAAAAACAAATGAAAGATATAGCAGCTCGGATTGTTAAAAGTTAAGAGTGTGACTATTAATGTTTCAATTCGATGTCGTAGGGTTTCTTGTAAGACATCGGTTTTATAAAAATTGTGGTTGGTTGCGTGAATAGTTCTATAAAAACTTAATTTGTGAACAAATCATTAAACACAATTATGAAACTCATTACTTCTATTACCATCCTTGCCTGTTACTTTCTATTGCTTTCTTGTACTTCTGTAGAGAAAGCTCCGACTCCCGAGCAAATTGAACTTGAATCTAAACGAGCCAATGATTTTTTTGAAAAGTCATTTAATCAGTTGCTAGATCGAACACCTTCATGGCAGTCTTATCTGGGAATTAAAACTGACTATGACAAATGGGATGATATTTCTCAAGAAAATGCTCTTAAGGAAATCGAAATAGCAAAAGAACAACTTCAATATCTATTAGATTCTATCAATCCCAAGTTATTAGATAAACAAACAGGTATTAGCTACCGATTGTTTAAAGAGAATATGGAGAATCAGATAGCAGATTATAAATGGAGGTTACATGATTATCCAGTAAATCAAATGTTTGGAGTTCACTCCGGAACACCAGCTTTCTTAATCAATATACATCAAGTGTCAGATTCTAGTGATGCCGTGGCCTACATAGAGAGGTTAAAAGGAATAAAACCATATTTCAAACAGTTAATTGATGGGTTAAAGCTAAGGGAAGACAATGGAATAGTACCTCCTAAGTTTGTATTCCCTAGAGTAATAGACGATAGTAAAAACGTTATTAGTGGAAAACCTTTTGAAGGTGAAGGGACAAATGCTTTGCTTGAGGACTTTACTAGAAAAGTGAATGGAATCGAATTGATGGATGAAACCAAAGAAGCTTTAATAGCTGAGGCAGAGGCAGCCTTGATGAATTCCGTAAAACCTGCTTATGATGAGTTAATTACCTTTCTTATTAATCAGGAGAAAAGAGCTACTACAGATGATGGTGTTTGGAAGATGCCAGAAGGGGATGCCTTTTATGCTAATGCTTTGAAACGTACGACTACCACGGATATGACCGCAGAAGAGATTCATGAAATAGGTCTTAAAGAGGTCGCTAGAATACATGATGAAATGAGAGCGATCATGAAGCAAGTAGAGTTCGAAGGTACTTTGCAAGAGTTTTTTGTATTCATGAGAGACGATGAACAGTTTTATTATCCAGATACAGAAGAGGGTAAGAAAGCGTATTTGGACAGTGCTGTTGTCATCATAGATGACATGAAAAAGGAGTTGGATTCATTGTTTATCACAAAGCCAAAGGCCGATATTATAGTAAAACGTGTTGAGGCATTTAGAGAGAAATCAGCAGGAACTGCTTTTTATCAATCTCCAGCGCCTGATGGATCCCGACCAGGAACGTATTATGCCAATTTATATGATATGACTAATATGCCTAAGTATGAAATGGAGGCTTTGGCATATCATGAAGGAATTCCGGGTCACCATATGGAGAGAACAATCTCTCAAGAGTTACAGGGTATTCCTGAGTTTAGAAAATATGGTGGATATACAGCTTATGTTGAAGGATGGGGACTTTATTGTGAACTCGTTCCAAAAGAAATCGGGAAGTATTCAAATCCATACTCAGACTTTGGAAGATTAGCTATGGAGCTATGGAGAGCTTGTCGTTTAGTGGTAGATACTGGTATTCATTTGAAAAAATGGACTAGAGAAGAGGGGATTAAATATTATCAGGAAAACACCTCTGCTAGTGAAAAGCAGTGTATTAAAATGGTTGAACGTCATATAGTAATGGCTTCTCAGGCTACTGCATATAAAGTGGGTATGTTGAAAATCTTAGAATTGAGAGCTAAAGCCAAAGAACAAATGGGAAGTAAGTTCGATATTAGAGAGTTTCACGATGTAGTCTTGACAAGTGGAGCAGTTCCTTTGAATATTTTAGAGTCTCTTGTAGACGATTACATTAGCTCAAAATAATTAGGCTTTTAGTCAATTTAGACTAGCTATGGGTGATAGTGAAATGTTGAATATATGTTTCACTATCACTTTTTATAAATAGAACTTACTGCAAATTAATCTTGTAGAATATTACTTACGAATGTTGATTTTAATAACATCCACAGAAGGAAGAATACAATAGCCCATTTCAAATAGATAGGGTAGAAGTCGGTAGTGTCCTTGAATCGATTTTCTTTGATCTCCGCTTTTTCGTATTTGTCGATAAGCGAAAACACTTGTTCAAGTGCTTGATTGTCCGAAACTCTAAAGAACTCTCCATGACCTATCTTGGCTATTTCTCTGAGTGTAGTTTCATTTAAAGAGTTTTCAACATATCTAGGTCTTCCAAAAAAATCTTTGCCGAAAGGTACTTTTCCTTCCTTACCAATAGCGATCGTATAGATTTTAATATTATATGCGTCTGCTAACTCTGCGGCTATAATTGGATCAATATTTCCAGCCGTATTATCTCCATCTGAAAGTAGAATTATAACCTTAGACTTAGTCTCAGATTCTCTCATACGGTTTGTACCAACCGCTAAAGCACTTCCAATGGCAGTACCGCTCTTTTCAATTAGACCAAAATCTATATCATCGATATATGTATTTAATAAGTTGTAGTCTGAAGTTAACGGTGATTTAGAAAATGCTTCACCAGAGAAAACTACTAGCCCGATACGATCTTGGAATCGACCTTCGATAAAACTCTTGGCAGTTCGTTTTGCGGCTTCCAGCCTATTAGGTTTGAAGTCTTCGATTTGCATGGACTCAGATATGTCAATCAACAGCATGATGTCAATTCCCTCAGTCCATTGTTCTACTTTTTCATTTGTTTTCTGAGGTCTGGCCAGTGCGGTAAGAAGTAGTGCGAAAACAATAAGCAGGATGATGTTAGGAATGTGGCGAAGAAGACTTTCTGCGCTCCATTTGATATCTCTCTCCATTAAGGCTACCGAGAGTTTTTGTCCTTGTAGGATAGTATATAGCCACCAACCGATTAAAAGTAATGGAATGCCAGCCAAACCATAAAAGGCTATCTTATTTTCCCATTGAAAATTCTGAAGTATAGACCATGAAAACCACTTCAGAGATACCCAATCAGATGTGTTGCCAAATTGCTCACCCATTTCGTATTTGTTTATTGTTTTCCTATTGCCAGTTGTAAGGAGTTAAACATGTTCTTGATATAATAATGAGTTAAAATCAATTAGACTGATTTTAACTCATTTACTTTCTCTTGATACTTGTTCGCAGTGAAATCTTCTAATGATTCGAAATTTTTATGAATTTCTTCTAATGTGACATTGCTATAAATAGCCCTATCTATGTTTTTGAGCGTGTCGATAAGTAAAGATTCATAACCAACTCTTTCAATTTCTTTAGATGTGTACTTAGTGAAAGGTTTATCCTCTAGTTTCTCCATATAGGTCTTCCAAACAATCAATACTTCTTCTATCAATGTCTTATCAGATTGGTTTTTTCGAATATTTGAAATTCCGATCTCCAGATTGATAGAGAACCTTTCAAAGTCTTTTTTCATTCGATATAGTTTAATCCTCATTTTTATCTTCTTGCCGAAGAGAATTGCTGCTCCTATTATTAATACTGCGAAAATTCCGAGACCAATCATCAAGTATGGGTAATTAAAATCATAATCCACATCGAAGTAGTCTACATTCTTTATTAGACTCAATGAGTCTGGAACTTGAGCCACATATTGAACTAGAATGACCGAATCCAAATTGGACATTATTTCAACACTATCAGCACCGTTGAGTATATAAATAGGAAGTTGTAGGCTCTGAATAGGATCGATTTCAAAAGTAGAAATACCGTATACTACGCTATCAGTAGCCATAGTACTGTCTACCGTCGTTTCGAAATACTTCTTACTATAGAATTCGAAAGATCCAAAACTGTATGTAGAGTCTGGATATATAATTTGCAGCCTTTTAGGATACTTAACAGTAAGTGCATAGCCAATTTCTTGACCTATTTTGATACTGTCGGACAAGAATTCTCCACGAGGCTTGATTTCTTGAGCCCTTAATTGGGAAATCCCTAATACGAAAATGATGATGGCTAAAAGTCGTTTATCCACTTTTTCTAACCTTGTTTCTGATTTTAAATAATTTAATCAACTTCGGAACATAGTCCTCAGCAGTATTGATATTGAGGTAGTCAGCCCCATTTCTCCTACAAAATCCTTCTAAATCGACTTGCTTATTGCCAAACGAGTTATCAAGTTTCTGTCGGAAAGATTTAGAATTAGTGTTTTTCCAGAAAGTCTTTCCTGATTCTTTATCAATCATCGGGATAATACCCAGTTTTGGGAAAGAAGTTTCTCTAATGTCACTAAGATGTATGACTACCAAATCGTGATATCTGGCTAGCCCTTTCAAGTCATGTTCATAGTTTTCATCAATGAAGTCGGAGATCATGATGATCACACTTTTCTTCTTGAACATACCAAGAGCAAACTTGACAGCAGCACTAATGTTGGTTCTTTTTGATTTGGGCTTTAGTTTAAAGATTTCGTTGACAATCTGAAATGAATGCTTCATTCCTTTGCCGGGTTTGACATATTTTTCTTTCTGATCAGAAAAACAGATTAGCCCTACCTGACTGTTTTCTTTCAAAGCAGACGTAGCCAATAGTGCACATATCTCCTTGCTGACGTCTATTTTTTGTTGTCCTTTGGCTCCTATTTCTTGAGAAGCACTGACATCTAGCATGAAAAATACGCTTTGCTCTTTCTCTTCTTTGAAAGTCTTGACAAAAGTTCCATGACCTTTTGCTGATACATTCCAGTCGATCGTTCGGATATCATCTCCATAGGCGTATTGACGAACGTCATCGAATTCCAATCCAGAGCCCTTGAAAATAGAGTGAAAGTCACCTTGCATCTGAGAATTAATGGCCTTTCTGATTCTTATCTCGTATTTTCTTAACTTTTTGAGGATGTCCTTCATTCCTTGTACTTTTGAATCCGTAAAATTATTCTTTTACAGAACTTTTCAAATGTTGAAAAACTTCATTTTTGGAGCGTTAGTGACGCTCTTTTTTATTCAATGCAGTTCGCGGCAAAATAGCGAAAAAATACTCACACGTGCACAAATGGTATCTGTTTTAACAGATATTCACATTTTGGAAGCCAAAGTTCAACAATTATCGATTCGTAAAAAGGACTCGGCTATCAAAATCTTCAATAGCTATCAACTGGACTTATTCGAAAAGCATAATGTCACTAAGAATCAGTACGAAAGGAGCTATACATACTATGCTGAAAGACCCAAAGAGCTAGAAGCCATTTATGCTATTATAGTAGATAGTTTGAATCTTCAAGAACAGAAAATAAATATGCTCGTATTGAAGCAAGAAGAATTGGAAGCGTTGGCTGAAGAAGCTAGACAAGATTCTATTGCACAAGTAAAATTGAGAATGGATTCTTTAAAGGTTTTGGCTGATACATTAGATATATCTGTTGATTCTCTGATTTTCTTGACTGATTCCATGCAATACAATCTAGATTCGCTAGGGTTGACAGGGTTCTATGATGCGTATTTTGATTCATTGGCTAGAGTAGATTCTATTCAATTACTGGCTGATACTCTTGGGATATCGACAGATTCATTGAAGTATTTGGGAGATTCTCTAGGTTATACCTTGGACTCGATAGGCATGGTAGGACTGTTTGATGAGGAATTAGATTCTTTATCAGAGGAATTGATTGTTGAAGATTCTTTAGAGAATAAGGAAATAATAGAAGCGAAATAAATTGCGAGCATACCCATTAGATTTAGAGGCTAAACTCAGCTTCGATAAAGTAAAAGACATACTTGAGGAGAATTGTATTAGCGATATGGGTAAAACCTATGCGCAAAAGGTAGCTATCTCCAGTCATACTAAAAAAATTAACGAGTGGCTGAGTCAAACTCGTGAGTTTATTCATATTCTGACTTCCAGTACAGGCTTCCCTCAGTCGGGTTATATTGATGTATCCACACATCTCAAACAATGTGAAATACCCGGTACATTTCTAGATGAGGATTTGCTATTTGATATCAAGTTGGTTTTGGATACACTGATCAAAGTCAATAGATTTTTCAAAGAAAATGGAGAGGAGTATCCTATTTCCACTGAGCGTTTTTCCAATGAACTATTAGATGAAGGTCTGCATCATCATTTAGACCTAAAGATTGATGAAAAAGGGCTGCTTAGAGACAATGCTAGTCGTGAATTGATGGAAATCAGAGAGAAGATTTCCAAAGCTCAAATTAGGGCTAGGACTTCTGTCAATAAAATATTGAAACAGGCTAACGGTCACGGGTATACACCTGAAGATGCAGGTTTAACAATTCGTGACGGGCGATTAGTGATCCCTGTATTAGCTGAGCACAAGCGTCATATCAAAGGATTCGTACATGATGAATCTTCTACTGGACAGACAGTATATTTAGAACCAGCTGAAGTTCTTGAAATTAATAATGAAGTACGAGAGCTCAAATATGCAGAGCGTCGCGAGATCATTCGTATACTGACAGAGTTAACCGATCACGTTCGTATCAATTCTGAAGGAATCAAGAAAGGGTTGAAGATGCTTGGGATTATTGATTTTGTACGAGCAAAAGCCCAGTTTGCTGTCGACTACAATTGTATTTGTCCAGAGCTTTCTAATCAGCAGCTGGTAGAATGGCAAAATGCCAGACACCCTATTCTTGAGAAGTCTTTAAAATCCACAGGTAAGAAAATAGTTCCGCTCAATATTAAATTAGATAAAGAAGATAGGATACTATTGATATCAGGTCCAAATGCAGGTGGTAAGTCTGTATGTTTGAAGACGATTGGATTGATCCAATATATGATCCAATCTGGTATTCCAGTATCAGTAGGAGAAGGGTCTAAGTTCGGAACCTTTGATTCGATCTTTATTGATATTGGGGATGAACAATCAATAGAGAATGACCTCAGTACGTATAGTTCGCATTTGACGAATATGAAGTACTTTCTTGAAAATGCAGGTAAAAAGACTATTTTCTTAATTGATGAATTCGGTACTGGTACTGAGCCACAGTTTGGAGGAGCTATTGCAGAGACAGTTCTATTTGAGTTGAATAAAATGCGTACTTATGGTGCTATCACAACTCACTACGGTAATCTTAAAAAGCTGGCAGATAAGCAAAAAGGCATCATCAATGCCGCAATGAAGTATGATGTGAAACGCTTGGAACCGATGTATGAATTGGAGATAGGAAAACCAGGTAGTTCGTTTGCATTGGAAATAGCTGGTAAGATCGGTCTAGATAAAGATATGCTAGAACGTGCAAAGAAAAAGGCTGGTGTTTCGCATGTTCAGTTTGATCGATTGCTCAATGAATTGGAGAACGAAAAGAACCATATTGATAAGCAAAAGAAGGAGATAGAGGCAAAAAACCAGCGGTTAGCAGATAGTATCAAGGACTATGAAGATCTTAAAGTTTATCTCGAAAAGCAGAAATCAAAGGTCATCTCTGAAGCTAAGCAAGAGGCTTCTCGCGTCATAAAGGAGTCCAATAAGAAGATCGAAGCTACGATCAAACAGATTCAAGAATCTAAGGCGGATAAGAAACGAACTTTGGAAGCGCGTGAAAAACTTAAGTCGCACGAGGCGAAGTTGGAACGTCAGCCTAAGAAAAAAGAAGCTCCTAAAGTAGCTGTTGCGATCAAAGATATTGACCCAGTAGTCAAAGTAGGAGATAAGGTTAAGATCATAAAGTCAGGAGCAGCAGGAGAGGTAGTTTCCATTAAAGGAAAAGATTTAGAATTGCAGCTAGGTGGACTGACTTCAAGAGTCAAGTTGAAGGATGTAGAAAAAATCTCGTCCAAGCAGTATAAACAGACAGCTGAAAATAGAGTGCAGCAGATTACGGGGATCGATCTCAATAAGAAGATGGCGATGTTCAGTCCTACATTGGATATTAGAGGAGTTCGTGCCGAAGAGGCCATAGGTAAGGTGGAAGATTATATAGACGAAGCATTGCTACTTGGTCATACTGAGGTTAAAATTTTACACGGCAAAGGACACGGAATACTTCGTGATTTGGTCAGAAACGTACTTCGTGGTAATCACAAAATTATAAGTGCTGTAGATGAGCATGTCGAACGAGGTGGTGCTGGTATTACAGTGGTAACTTTAGAAGAATAGATTATCAAATCTGTAAAATAGATTCGTCAATTTGCTCTAGGTACAAATCCAAATTAATCGGTTCGTAGGAGCCATGAATAGATAAGTTCTCTAGAGTTTCCGTGTGATAAACAACTTCTACAAATAATCCCAAACAATAAAATAACGCTGTAGAGAAGTGGTCGAACTCTTTACTTCCCAGTGGTATCCGGTTGTAAAACAATATTCTTAGTTGAGCTTCTTTGTTTAAAGACTGGAATACTTCCAGTGACATATCTAGATGCTTATTATTCATTTTTTTTATTGGGATTGATTTGTGCTCCTATTGATTCCAGAAGCCAAAAACCTTACTGTACTACATTCATACGATGATGCTATTTTTAAGATTGTCAGATGAAGGTAGGTTTCGCGGTTTATCATTGAATATGTCAATATTGTTCTTTTGGGGTTAAAACCATCAGAAAGTATCGGCGTCTCTTTATAGGGTGAAATTCGCTGAAATAAGTCCCTACAAGAGCAGACACTCTGCTCACATAAGGACACGATGTCTGCTAAGTACTGAGCAGAGTGTCTGCTCAATAGTGAGCACATATTCTGCTCTTATGAAAGTAATTATACATGAGTCATTAGATTCATTGTATGAGGACTAGTAAGCTGTATCGATATCTATTCAATTTTGTCAATTTTTGAAAGGTCTTTTATAATAGCCTTACCTGTCCAACACTTGTCCCTTATGCGGGACAACACCTGTCCAGCATAAGGGAAAGAACCTGTCCTGCATAAGGGATCAAAATAGGATAAGCTATGATGATAGAATAGGATAACAGAATTGCATTCTTGTGATCAATATTTTCGACAATATTCTTTAGCTCTGTTACTATTCATCAGATACATTGAATGACATACATATACAGAGGCATTCCTATAGTGATATTGAAAGGGAAGGTGATAGCCAGTGCCATTGGGAGGTATAAACTTGGGTTGGCTTTAGGAGCAGCTATTCTCATTGCAGCAGGAACAGCGATATAAGAAGCACTAGCAGCTAGTATGGACAGTAAGAATCGATCTCCATCTTGGGATAGAAATAGTCCAGATAAAGCCGCAATGAATATGCCATTCACAATAGGAACTAAAATTGAAAAAGCAAGTGCAAACCATCCTTGTTTGAGTAATGAACCAATTTTATGTCCACTTGATATTCCCATATCCAATAAGAAGACGGCAAGAAACCCTTTGAATATATCTGTTGTAAATGGTTTGATACCTTCAGCTTGTGCGTCGCTTGCTAAAAACCCTATTACCAAACTTCCAAGAATCAAGAGTACACTACCATTCGTCAAAGCGTGTTTGATGACGTCAGATATTTTTTTCGAAGAGTCACTTTCAGTTGAATGTATGCGCATAAGGAGAACTCCTATGATGATTGATGGAGCTTCCATCATTGCCATCACTGCGACCATATGACCTCCAAAATCAATTTGTTTCATTTCAAGAAAACTAACCGCTGTCACGAACGTAACCGCACTCACAGATCCATAGGCAGCAGCTATAGCACCTGAATTCTCTACATTGAATTTAAGTCTCAATACAAAAAATGTGTACACAGGGACTAGCAGAGCCAGAGTTATTCCACCTATTACTGCATACACGATTTCATTGTTAAATGTGCTATGCGAAAGTTCTTGACCGCCTTTGAAACCAATCGAGAGTAATAAATACAGTGAAATGAATTTGGAAGATTGCTTTGGAATTTCAAGATCACTTTTGATTTGAGATGCTAGTATTCCTAATACAAAAAACAGTAATGCAGGGTTGGTTAAGTTGTCAGCAAATAGTTGTAAATCCATATTTAGTTGAGATTGTTTGAGTAGTTTGATAATAGTGCAATGGTGGCAAGCATTGCCAGTATGATTGAAGCCTCAAGTAGGTAAGCAAATAAACCATTCGAGAAAATATAAGTAATGGCTAGTGCCACTGATAGAATTGCCAAAAGCAATATGTAAACGGATTTGCGATTCAGTATTCTGTTTTTCATGCCTTCTTCTTTTTTACATAAAGTCACGCAAAACTATCTTTTTGGTTTATTAATCAATATTTATATTAATAATGAAAACGTTTAACAATGATAAATGTGTTATGGTGCTAAATTGGGGAAATAGCAGACAGCTGACAACTTATAGATTCTATGATGATAGATGTTAACAAAAACATTATCAGTTCGTTAATCCTGATAAATCAAAACATTAGAAGCATGAAACGATACTTTAAACTATTACTGAAACTGAGTCTAAGTCTTTATCTTCTAATTGGAATTCAGCATCAAATCCAATCACAATCTCTTAAGCATTATCGTAGTTTGGACGAGGCGTTGTTAGAACCAGAAACCGTAGAATGGTTGGAATTGAATTCCGAGTCGATGATTAATTTCCCTGATGAACTCTTTACATTTCCTAATCTTAAGTATCTAGATTTATCAAATACTAGAATTGAAAAAATATCCAGACAATATTTCGGATCTTGATAATTTAATGTCCCTTAATTTGTCTGGAACAAGTATCACAGAACTTCCCGAAACAATAGGACAGATGCCTTCATTAATGTCTATAAACCTTTCACACTTGGTAGACTTCAATGTTGATCAAACTATTCCTAAACTCGCAGAGATTTCTACTTTAAGAAGTGTGGATTTGGGGTATGATAATATTTCTCAACTACCTCAATCCATGGGGCTTTTGACAGATTTAGAGGTGCTGTATCTTTCTGGTAATCCATTGAAAACCTTACCGGTGGAGTTCAAGGAAATGTCTCACCTACATACATTATATATCAATGATGATGAGTTTTTGGAAATAGAAAATACGATGAACGTATTGGCTACTGTCCCTACGCTATACGAGTTGCATTTGGATAATTATGGGCTGGAAGACATTCCTAAGGAATTTCACAAATTGACTCAGCTGCGTTCGTTGTTTATCTATGATAATCAAGCTACATTATTTCCTGAGCTGATCAAAGAAACTAATATGAGGTCATTGGATATGAAGTACAATCCTGTACCTAGAGACTTTGGATACGACTATAGACTTTCCCCATTAGTTACATTGACATTGGGGGACTGAGGCTTTCAGTGGTTATCTTATTAATTTCATTTTCATATTAAGTCCTTTCTCAAAGAACTTAATTTTCGCAGTTTCATTCTCTTCCGCAAGACAAAGTGCTAAACCTTTGTTCCCTGCACGGCCTGTACGACCACTTCTATGCGTAAATTCATCTAAATGCATAGGTAACTCATAATGGACTACAAAACCTAAGTCCTTCACATCAAGACCTCGAGCGGCGACATCAGTCGCTACTAGCAATTGAATTCGTTCTTTTTTAAATGCTCTCATTACCTTATCTCGTTCAAGTTGTTTCATTCCTCCTTCGAGCACATCAACAGACACATCTTTTCCGATCAATAGGTTGGTTAAGTTGATAGCCGATTTTTTAGTATTACAGAAAATCAATCCTCTCGAATTTGATTGAGAGTTGAGGAAAGAAAGCAGGATCTTAAACTTTTCGGGAGTCGTTGAGACCGTGTATTGATAGTTAATGTCTCGATTGGCCTCTAGACGCATCTCAGCCCCAATAGATTTAGCCTTAGGAGAAAGGTAAGTTTTGATAATTTGTTTTACATGGTCAGGCATAGTAGCGGAGAACAACCAGGTTTGCTTTTTAGATTTAGTGATTTCTAAGATTTGGTTGAGTTGCTTCTTGAATCCCATACTCATCATTTCGTCCGCCTCATCTAAGACCACCGTGTTGATACCGTCAAGTTGAATTGCCTTACGCTCCACTAGATCAAGTAATCGACCTGGAGTAGCTACGATTATATGAGTAGGTCTCTTTAGGCGTCTGATTTGTTCGTCGATCTTAGCGCCTCCATATACAGACTCGATAAAAATCTTCTCAGTATACTTCGTGAACTTGAAAAGCTGTTTGGCAATTTGCTGACAAAGTTCACGAGTAGGAGATAAGATTAGAGCTTGTATTTGTTGAACTTCAGGGTCAATATTCATTAAGATAGGTAAGCCAAAAGCTGCTGTCTTACCACTTCCAGTTTTCGCTTGAGCGATGAAGTCTGTTTCCATTTCTAAGAGAGTCGGTATAGCCTTAGCTTGAATTTCTGTTGGTTCTTTGATACCTAGTTCGTTCAGCCCTTTTCGTAGACTCTTTGATATTCCTAATTCTCCAAATGAAATTGCCATGATTATGTATCGTGTTTGAGTCGCGAAGTTACATGAAGGAGAGGATACTTATAGATACGCTAAACCACAAAGAACAATACCAACTCAAATAACCCACAAACTACCAAAATGATACTTGTATTGAAAGCTTGTGAAGGACGTTTAAGGTAAAAGAATAGACATATACATAATAGTGTGACAGGGATGATATAGCCAAAAAAATTGTAGATATTGTAGAGCTGATGATGAGCTTCTTGATGACCATTGATATTCAACATTACGGTCATAGGCTTAGAGAAAATCGGAGTGATTAAAACGACAGCTTCTTGTAAATAAGTTCCATGTCCTATGATTTCTCCTCCTTCAAATCTCATTTGGTATTTCTGAAAGTAGATGTCATCATATCGATAGTGACTAGTACCACTACTGTATTTCCCTCCACCAGAACGTTCGAATACTTTGTTAAAGCCAATGATTTTATCTAAGTATTCTTTTCTAGGTAGAAGGTAGTCTGCTGCTAGAAGCAAGTTGAAAATAAGAATAATTACAGCGACAGATCGAAAGTATTTATTACACTTAACCATCATCTGGTGAAGCATTTGCTGCTGTTGGATTTTTTCTTCTCGTTTCTTACGCATGTATTCGCGTTTGAATACCTCTCTTGGGTCTTCGTAGTGAGAAGGAGTGTCTATATATTTAGGCTGAGGAGAAGTAAGGTAATCATATGCCTCCTTGATTTCTATAAATTTTGATTTGGCATCAGCAGCTTGATTTAGGTCAGGGTGATAGCGCTTAGACAGCTTTCGGTACGCTGATTTTATTTCGTCTTCGGTTGCCGACGGATGTAGGTTTAGAATATTTAGATAGTGCTCTCTCAAGTCATTCTTATTATTATAATGCTAAGATAATGACTTGCTGTATGAATGAAGTTTCAAATTATACCCTACTAAGCAATGCATATCATTTGCACATCACTTTACCTTCATCAATTTTCATGAACTCCGCTTTTGATAAGTTTCATTGCGAGAGTAAATGTGTCTTTGTTGAGCAAAGTCAAACGGGTCTGAAAATCATTGATTAAAGGCTTTCGATGAATCAATGGTGAGCTTGTAAGGTGCTTGTCACAACTAAGTACTGTTTGAATGACTGGGTTGTACCGGTCAGCATCATATCGTTCAAATACTTCTTTTCTATAAGTCCTATATCTATACCAATTGCTGGATAGAGCGTTCATATCTTCGAAATAAGAATTGAGTGAAGGTTTATCGCCATCTATGCTCTGTATGTCTTTATTTCTTATATCAGATAAGCAGGTACCTGTGTATAATGCCCAGAGTTTAATGATGGCAGAATTAAGACAACTTTCTGCATTATAAATGAGGTCTGAACGAAATCTAGTAGGTATAATCATAACTCTACCAGAGGTGATAGCCCTTAATAGGGCTTTGAAATCAGGGATTAAGGCACTTTCCATAAAAAAGTCCCGTGCACTCTCACCCTGTATACTGATGAGGTGTAACATATTGAATGGTAATAACAGTTAATAATCTTATTTATTTACGGTAATGAACCAACAAAAGGTACATTTCGACTTCCCTACCCTAATCAATAGCGTCTGATATCCAGCCCAATGATTGGTGATTTGTCAGTGATATCGAAATACAATCTCATTATTCTGAGCGAAGCGAAAGATATAGATATGTGTCAATCGTTTCGCTAGCGCTCAAAATAACAAGCTTTTAGTCTTCACCTTTTAATGGTAAAATCAGACTTAATTCAAATCAAAACGATCCAAATTCATCACTTTTGTCCAAGCAGCGGCGAAATCCTGCACAAATTTCGTATCTGAGTCTGTTGATCCATAGACTTCCGCGATAGCTCTCAATTCGGAATTGGATCCGAATACTAAGTCTGCTCTGGTTCCAGTCCACTTGACAGCTCCAGAAGATCTATCTCTACCTTCAAATACTTCTGCATCATCAGTTGTTGGAGTCCAAACAATACTTAGATCTAGTAAGTTGGTAAAGAAGTCATTCGTTAATGTTCCTTTACGATCTGTGAATACACCGTGATTAGATCCATCATAGTTGGTGTTCAATACTCTCATACCACCTATTAGGACTGTCATTTCGGGTGCTGTTAAACCTAATAACTGCGCTTTGTCTACTAGTAGCTCCTCAGAAGAGATTCGATGATGAGGTTTGAGGTAGTTTCTAAAACCATCCGCTTGTGGCTCAAGTACAGCAAAAGACTCTTCATCAGTTTGATCAATTGCAGCATCAGTTCTACCTGCAGTGAAGCCAACAGAGATATCACTACCAGCGTCTTTAGCTGCTTGCTCGACAGCAGCAGTTCCTCCTAATACAATTAAGTCTGCTAGAGATACCGCTTTGTTTCCCGATTGAGCGTCATTGAATTCCTTTTGAATACGCTCATAGGTACCGAGTACTTTGTCAAGTTGTGAAGGGTTGTTAACCTCCCAAGTTCTTTGCGGAGCTAAGGCAATTCTTGCACCATTCGCACCTCCACGTTTATCTGAGTTTCTATAAGTGGAAGCAGAAGCCCATGCCGTAGAGACTAATTCATCTGTGGTCAGTCCTGATTGAAGTACTTTTTCTTTTAATTGTTGGATATCTGCTTCCTCAATAGTTTCATATTCTGATTTAGGAATAGGATCTTGCCAAATCAATTCTTCATCTGGAACTTCTGATCCTAGGTATCGATTTACAGGTCCCATATCTCTATGAGTAAGCTTGAACCAGGCTCTGGCAAAAGCATCAGCAAACTCTTCTGGGTTCTCGTGAAATCTTCTTGAGATAGGCTCGTAAATAGGATCCATTCTTAGCGCCATATCTGCTGTAGTCATGATAGGGGCATGGTATTTTCCTTTGACATGGGCATCTGGTACAGCTGAAGAAGCCGATTCTGCTGTCGGAATCCATTGGTGTGCACCAGCAGGACTTTTAGTAAGTTGCCACTCATATCCAAATAGTGTATCGAAATAACTATTATCCCATTCAATAGGCGTAGGTGTCCAAGCTCCCTCAATACCGCTTGTAATTGTGTATTCGGAATGTCCCGAACCAAAAGTATTCTTCCAACCTAAACCTTGTTCTTCAATGGAAGCCCCTTCAGGTTCTCGACCAACATATTTATCTGGATCACCTGCTCCATGAGCTTTTCCAAATGTATGTCCGCCAGCTACTAATGCTACTGTTTCTTCATCATTCATAGCCATTCGGCCAAATGTCTCTCTGATGTCAAGTCCAGAAGCTACAGGGTCAGGAGTACCATTAGGACCTTCGGGATTTACATAGATCAGTCCCATTTGCACAGCGCCTAGCGGATTTTCTAATTCTCTATCTCCTTCATATCGCTTATCACCCAGCCATTCAGTTTCAGGTCCCCAGTAAACATCTTCCTCAGGCTCCCACATGTCTTCTCGGCCTCCACCAAAACCAAACGTCTTGAATCCCATAGTTTCTAAAGCTCGATTTCCTGCTAAAATCATCAAGTCAGCCCATGATATTTTATTGCCATACTTCTGCTTGATAGGCCATAGTAGTCTTCTAGCCTTGTCTAGATTACCATTGTCAGGCCAGCTATTGAGTGGTGCAAATCGCTGCATACCAGCACCACCGCCTCCACGTCCATCTTGGATTCTGTAGGTTCCAGCACTATGCCAAGCCATTCTTATAAAGAAAGGTCCGTAATGTCCATAGTCTGCAGGCCACCAATCCTGAGAATCGGTCATTAAATGATCGAGATCTTTGACAAGTGCATCATAATCAAGGCTATTGAAGGCTTCTTTGTAGTTAAAGTCAGCGTTCATAGGATTCGATAAGTTAGAATGCTGTCTTAGGATGTTGAGCTTTAATTGATTCGGCCACCAGTCTCTATTAGCTGTGCCTCCACCAGCACTCTCTTTCATGGATCCTCCGTGAAATGGACACTTACTAGCGCCATTTGAGTTAGTATTCGTACCTGAGAAGGTACCCGTATTTGAGTCTTTCATTCTAGGATTAATTTATAAGTTGTTTAAAAAAGTAGGTACAAGTAAATCAATCCAGTAGGCAATACCTTTTAGATTTTATCTAATGGATTTATTCTCGTATAGAGAATTCTTATAGATAATACGAAACCTACCATAACCTATAAGTTACGGAATTTGAAGCGCAATAGGAAAAACACCCCCAATACTTACTTAGTTAAGAAAAAAGAGGGTTTATTGATTGAGTCTGGAAGACCAATCTACTAGTTCGGAAAGTTTGTTGATGTTAAGCTTCTTATATATGTTCTTTTTATGTTGCTCTATGGTACGGACAGACCTTACTACTTTCTTAGAGACTTCTCTAGTAGACATTCCATTTGAAAGTAAAGCAAACATTTTCTTTTCAGTCCTAGTCAACTGTTCAAATTTCGACAGCTTTTCTTTTGAATTAAAAGAATTGTTAAGTGCGTCAGAGATCTTTTTACTAAACACTTGTAGCTGATCCGTAGAGTTGGTCATACAGTAGAAAATCCCATTTTTCACATCCAGTCTCACACTGGTAATCACCATCGTATAGCCTTCTTGGTTTTCAGGTTTCAGTACGATTCTGTGAAAATAGGTTAGTATTTTGTTCTCATCATTGGACTCAACTAAACCCTTGAGAAGACTTTTAACCCTAGGGACATCTTCTGGATGTGTCACTAACTCTAGAAATTTTCCACCAAGTGACTGGATTTCCTCAAGGCTACTCTCAAACTCTTTGCATGTTTCTTCATCCATGAATAGTACCGTAAAATCATTTGTGTAATGAAGGTGGTAAAATCCTGGATATTTGGGAGAAGAATAACCTTTGCGCTGATGAAAGATCTCTGGTAATAGAGACTTAGCACTATTGATATTTTGATTTTTTGGTGTTTCGCTCTTTACTAAGTCAAATGCTCGTCCATACTCATACAATTGAACAAATGAATTGACTTCGAGTTTTTTAAATATTCTTTTCTTATAGGTCTTGATGGATTGTGGTGTGAGGTTAAGCTTTTTCTGAATCTCGTCCGTTGTTGTATTATTAAGCCAATAGGGGAGTAAGCTTCTTTCTCCAGAAGATAGTAATTGGATCTTTTCAAAATTAGTCCGTGCGAATTCAGTGTCCTCTATAATTTGATCAATTCTACCAAATTGATCCATTACATTTTGTATTTCAACACTGAATTGTAACAGACCTCCTAATTCTTTAACGACCATTCCTGTCGTATACAGAGCATGATAGTTGCCATTCTTATATTTAACTCGCTGAACAAAACTATAGGTGCTATAGTCATCAATATGCTCTAAATAATGAATACAAACCTTTTTTGCATGTTCTAAATCATCTGGATGGCATATGTCAAGATTGACAGCCGAATCTCCAAGTTCTTTGAGGGACTTGAATCCAAGATTGCGGCAGAGTCTAGGGTCCAGGTATAATAACCTAAAATCGTCAATAGCATTGATATGAATGGAACAAGGGAGAGAATTGGCAATGACATCTAGATTGTCTTTATGAGCAATTAGAGTTTCTAATAAGCCTTCGCTGCACTTTATATCAAGAGTAGTGGATTTCATGTAAGTAGGGTAATAGACGGTATGTATATTCAGTTAGGCTACAGGCTGGAATCAGCAAGATAAGATATTAAGAGTGAAATCGATTTAATAAGATGCTAAAAAATGATTCAGAGCTCAAAAGATATGCAAGTAATATGTAGTTCTCTTTAATAGGTTGGTTTTGTCGGTGAAGAGTTTTGTGGAACTAAAACTACTTAATGCATGTTCCTTTCAAGGCTGAATTCATAAGTAAGGTTTTAGAAGCGATAAGTAGAAATAGTTAAATAAGTGTACGAGTAATTATTTCAAGATTCGTTTAATCTTATATCTCACGTTTCACTCCCTACATATTATGTCTTTACGCCACTTATTAACCGTTGAGTTTAAAATAAATAATCAATAGGCTCTTAATTGAATTCGTTTTTTTACTTTCGTGTATCCAACTTGATCATAGAATATTCATATACTATTGCTGTTACTTTAAATATTCAATGATGACAAATTGCTACTACTCACTCATTCAAAAGCTAAAGAGGGGGGGAATCTTTACTTATTTTATACTCTCCACTTCTCTAGCGTTTGCCGTTGATGAAACTGTCACATCGCTTAATACTGATGCAGAGGCAAAGGCAAAACTGATCAATGTTTTTTCTAATGGAGGTACTATTACTTTTCAAGAAGGCTCTTGGTCAATAAACTTAAATTCCGGCGAAGCCAAATTGAAAAAGGATGTTACTATCATAGGTAGTAATATAGCCGGAACGGCAGATAACAGAGGTGCATATGACTCTCCTGCATCCAATATTAAATCTATAGTTACTTTCACAGGTGAACGTGTACAGATCACATCTGGATGTAACAATCTTAATATTTCAAATATCCAAATCAATAGACGAGGGTTTCATGCTGTGAATAGACATCAACCTGATGTCGACATATCCAATTGTATATTTGATATTGAAAGTGCTCCTAATGCATTTTTAGATAAGCAGATATTTAGATGCCCTGATGGTTTGGGAGGAAGTATTAAGAACTGTACTTTCTTAGGTTTTGAAAAGTCAATCGTATCGAACCGAACAGCTTCCAAAAGTTTTGATCCGTTTGTGGATAGAAAAAAGCTGGTAGTAGAATGGTGTAACTTCATTCCTTCAGTGGTTTATCAATCTGAGATTGCAGAGTTTCTAACCATAGATGCTGGTAATGATGAATTCCCTGCATTATGGGATCAGAATTTCACAGAAGTCAAAAATTCGAAAATGAAGAATTGTAGAACTTCGATTTCTAAAGGAAGCAATGTGAAAATCACTAATAACATATTTGACTTTGATATCTACAAAAAAGAAGTTGTTCATGCGGAGGAGTTTAGCCAAAATATCATCATGGATGGTAATACGGTTAATCTATCAGGAACTTTGACGAATAGACAGATATTCAACTTAGGAGCAACACAGTCTTGTACCAATATTACAATGATTAATAACACTGTCAATCAACCAGCTGGTTCTAATTTGTTGGGATTTTTTGCTATTGGTATGGCGTTGGATGATATTACTATTACTGGTAACACTATCAACAATCCTGTTGCAGGAAAAGACTACATTAGATCATGGGGATGTGGTTCGACAGGTTTAAACATTGGTTCAGGTCAGCCAGGTTTAGGTGTCGATCATCAAGATATTACTACCAAAGCCTGTCCAGATGAAGGAATTGGCCCAGATGGCACATATTTAATAAGATGGAACGATAAAGAGTATTTGGCCAACGATGGTGGTCTAGTGAAATTAATAGAATCAAGTAGTCCCGATTCTGATGATAATTTTCTTTGGGAAATCGAACAAGACCTAAAGGAAGCTTCTACCTTAGGTAATTATTATATTATTAAAAATGTAGGAACAGGAGAATACCTATATGTTTATAAAGGACCAAATGCTCCGCAGCAACGTGCTCAATTGAATAATCGGTTTTCCAATGGAGGAGAAGGTGCAACCAATGCTGAAATAAGATCCTTTTCTACCGAAAGAAAACCAGGGTGGAGTGTATTTAAAGGTACTAATGGAAAGTACGTATTCTCACCTGGAGGGAATGAACATAAAAGTGCACTAAGAAAGGTTGGGGATTTGGCTTCTCTATTTGTGATAGAGAAAAGGGAAGCATCTACTTCTGAATGGAGCTTCATCAAAGCCACAAAGAAAGATACACCAGATCCAGATGATCCTGATGCACCAGATACTCCTGACACTCCAGATGACCCTGATACCCCAGACCCCGATGAGCCGATAGTAAGTGATATAGAGGAGGTAAATTCTAAGGAGGTGGTGGTATTCCCGAACCCTGCAGAAAACATATTGAGCATAAAAGGGCTGTCTGAAAACCTGGTATATGAAATACACAATAGTGTTGGTGTTGTAGTATTGAAAGGTACAGCATTCGCACAAATAGATATTAGCAATCTTGACTCAGGTGTTTACATATTGAAACTTGAAGGAGAAAAATCTATAAGGTTCGTAAAAAAGTAATCTTTCTATAAGTAGTACTGAACATTGGTACTAAAAATCAAAACCTCGAATTTGACCTTAAGGTTGAGTATCGAGGTTTTTTTATTATTGTTAATTCAGGTTCTACATTGCCATTTGACTCTTAGATAGATGGTAGTGTATGGAATATCGGTATTGATTGAATTCCTATTGCTAAGACGAGAAAGAAAAAATAATTTCTATAATCATACGATATTCAAAACGAGTATCGTTTGTTGGTTGTTTACAATTTTATCCCTGTATTAATGAATAGAATAATTAGAATAACCGCACCGTACATAGCATCAGTTGTTTTCAGCTCCATTATGTTGTTTTCATGTGATTCGACTGATGATGAATCTTCTCAAGGTTCGCAAACTGAGCAAGAAATAGAAGTGATCACACAAAAACTATCTGGAGAATGGAAATTGGTAAGTAGTATGGTAGATGGTGAGAACGTTTCGGTAGAAGATTTTGAATGTTTAAAGAATTCTGAAGCTACATTTAGCGAAGACAAATACTTTATCAAGTACGTGAACATGGGCTCTAGTTCAGGTCTTTGTTCTATGATATCGGAAAGGTCAGGAACTTATTCGGTCATAGATTCAACCAGTATTTCCTTCTTTGGATCTGATGATAAAGTTGAACTAATTGATGAATCCGTTCATATTACTTATAGTAATGAAGCTAGTGAATCTCAAACAGATGTCTTTATCAGAAAAGACAGTGAAGCACTTGTAGTAAGTGATCAAGAGAAAACCACGAATATCCAGACTTCTCCAGAGGAAGAAACCGACAAGACAGAAAAGGAGGAGATCAAATTTGATGGGTCTGCAGTTATCGAAAAATTAAAAGGTACATGGACACATGAGTCTTCTGATGAATGTTCTAAAAAGAATACTTTAGAGTTCAAGTCCGATGAAGATTTAGAATTTGTTCAATACAAAGCGACATTTAATCGAAACGATTTATTGGACTACAACATAGGGGTGAGTTACCCCATTCCTAGTAAATTCTCAGCTAAAGTGTCCAAAGGTAGAGATCAGGTTACTTTTGATACAGAAGCTTCTTGTCAATTCATTAAAAAGAGTCAACTAAACTATATCGTCAAAGACGATAAGACGGTTCTATTGGAAGGAGTATCGGCAGTTACGATTGAGGTAGAGAGTGACGATACCATTGTCTTGATTTATAAGTATCTGGATAGTGATTCCAAAGATCAAACTGTTGAGTATTCGTATAGAAAAATGGTGAAATAGATTTAGGTTCTACTATCGTATACTAATATGTGATAATAGCACCTGTCCGTTTCTGAAAGTATTTAATTAATAATAGAAGCTCGATCAACCGAGATGAAATACTCTGTTGATCGGGCTTTTGTTTTAGATCATCATTCATTTACTCATACTCAAGAGTAAAAGTTTTGATCATCTAATATTGAAAACACTGAAGTTATTAGAATCGAGAAATGAAACCCAGTAGGCTATAGCTCCACCACTAAAATCGACTCGATTTATAGAAAAATACCAAATTAGGGGACTATCAATTGATGTATCTGATTAACATCTTTGCGGATCTTTAATTAATCAAGTGCATTTATGAAAAATTATTACTTTTTAAATAGGTATTTATGCCTGTGTATTTTATTTGTAGGGCTCTTCTTCGGGTGCGGAGGAGACGAAGAACCAAGTATCTCAGATGATCCTGATACGGCTACCTCTCCTAAGCCTTCATTAACCAGTTTTAGTCCGTCTAAAGGTATGGTAGGTACAGAGGTTATTTTGACAGGAGTAGACTTCGATACGAATTCAGATAATAATGAAGTCGAGTTCAACGGGACTGATGCAGATGTGATATCATCTACAGAAACTGAAATCAAAGTGCTAGTTCCGTCTGGAGCCACAGACGGGAAGATCACGTTGACTACTCATGAAAAGACCCTCACTAGCGAAACTGATTTTATAGTAGAGCCGACACCTAGCACAGCGCCAGTGATCTCAGGGTTTTCACCCGAGAGTGCTGATATAGGAGAAGAAGTCACCATCACAGGTAGCAACTTCGGCGAAACAGTTTCAGAGAACTTAGTTGAGATTAATGGAGTCAAAGCAGAAGTGATTTCAGCGAGTAAGACTGAACTCAAAGTAACAGTGCCAGTGGGTGGAACTACTGGTAAAATCAAAGTAACAGTGAATGATCAAATCGGACTCACAGAAGCCGACTTTGAAGTCCTCCAAACCCCTACTATCACTGCGATTTCTCAGGATAGAGGATTTGTGACAACTAAGATTACCATTACAGGAACCAACTTCAGTACTGAACTATCTGATATAGAGGTGAGGTTTGGAGGGGAAGAAGGTAAGTCCGCAGTATTGTTTTCTTCTACAGAAACTGAAATAGTACTATTTGTTCCAGATAATGTAGGTTCTCGCAATATCTATATTTCTGTCAATGGATTGTCAGTAGAGAGTACTGAGACTTTCGAAGTTATAAGGCCTTACAGACATTGGTTTTTTAGTTCGTCTCCTATTGAAGTTGGAGCAGAGTTAACCATTAACATGTTTGACCTTCCATCAGAGGATATTTACACAGTTAGCTTTATTCAAGGTGATAATGAAGTATTTGCTACTGTAAAATCTTTTGATAACAATAAACTAGTAGTAGATATACCAGATGATTTGACAACTGGAAACCATGCTGTACGGGTACAAGCTTTAAATTATGTATTGACTACTAGTTCTATCAATATTTTCAAAAATTGGAAAGTTGCAGGTACGGACGGTCTAGACATAGCACCTGGTAGTACCAATGGACATCACGATATAGCAGTAGCCGAAGATGGTACTATATACTATGCCTTTAGAGAAGAAGGGAATGGAGATAAGTTATCAGTCAAAAAATTCAATGGTACCAGCTGGGAGTTAGTAGGTAGTCGCGGTATTTCTGCTGGTGGTATTGGTAATTTTCCTACCATTTCTGTATTTGATAATGTTCCTTATTTAATTTATAACAGTTGGCAGGGTGAGGCTGATGATCAGCGAGGAATGAAGGTGAGAAAGTTTAACGGGTCTACTTGGGAACAAGTTGGAACCAATTTGGTGACTACCGATCTTAATGCTCGAGAAGCTATACTGATAAGAAAAAAGAGAGCTCCGATTAGTGAATTCTACGATTACTATATAGGATTCATCGATCCCGATAATATGAATCGAGGTCAATTGGCAGTTTCTAAGCTTGGTAGTGATAACACTTGGACACCAGTAGGAACTAATCCAATTATCTCCAATTTCCTTAATCTCTATGCTTTTGGATTTGATGGTGATGGCAACTTGGTGGCCGGAGGGAAATCAAATCAGATCGCCACATTTGCACCTAGTGCGTCTGACTGGACTGTCACTACTATGACTAATTTGACTACTGTAAGAGAAGGAGCTATGGTATTCGATAGTAAAGGAGATCTGTGGTATGCCTATACTGATATCAATTCCAATGTCGTATTGAGAAAGAAAACAGGGAATAGCTGGGGACAAGTAGTTAATGCTAACCCTCCAAGGAATTGGTTGAGAATAAATTTGACAATAGAAAAAGACGTTTTGTATTTATCTGGAACCGAGAATGGGTCTGCTAATGTAAATGTGTACAGTCTGGAAGATGATGCATGGGGAATAGTAGGAAAAGAAGATTTTAGATCGAATGTCGGACAACCACGAACAGTATTCAGTCAAGGAAATCCATATATAATGTTCTCAGCACCTCGTAATGTAGCTGTATACACATTGGAGTTATAAGCAATAATTAATTGGTTTAGTGTTAAAAAAAGGGCTGGTCTAATGGAGATGTGTTTCACCATTGATCAGCCTTAGTTTTATCAGTCAAGTGAGCAGTCTACGCCCTATCAGAAAGGAGTATTTCTCGTAATTGAATACCCTTATAAGTAGATTAAAACTTTTCATAAACTAACAGTTTTAATCTTTTCAAAACAAAAAGTCATCTCATTGGTGATAGGACGATGAATTAATCCACCTGTATAATAATTGTCGATTTTAGTATGGTGTGTCAACTTAAAAACAAAAAACAGATGGAAAAAATATTAGGTTGTTGTATAATACAATAACTCGAACAATTTATTATTAGAAATAATATGATGCCACTCAATGATATACTTCTATTTGGTTTAGCTGCTTTAATAATGGTGATTTCACCAGGCCCAAATATGATTTATCTAATTTCAAGGTCATTATCCCATGGAAAAAGTGCTGGAATTATCTCGCTTTTCGGTGTAATGTGTGGCTTTTTGTTTCATATACTTATGGTTTCATTTGGTTTAACTGCAATATTTTTTGCAATTCCTTATGCCTTTCTTGTAGTGAAAGTTTTAGGTGTAGGATATTTACTTTACTTAGCTTATCATTCGATTAAGTCAGAAAATAGAGTTTTCAATGCTAACATGAATCTAAAGCCAGATAAGCCATTGAAACTGTTTAATATTGGACTTATGACAAATATTCTGAATCCTAAAATGGCTATATTTTATTTGTCTTTTTTTCCTCAATTCATAAGACCTGAAAATGGTTCGATTTTAGGTCAAAGTTTTCAATTAGGAATAGTTCAAATAGTGATAAGTTTCACAATAAATTTATTAATTGTTATTTCCGCTGCTAAAATGGCTTCTTGGTTTTCAAAAAAGCCGATTTGGTTAAGGATTCAAAAATGGTTTATGGCTTCAGTGTTAACTGGACTAGCTATGAAAATGGTAATGGTTAAAGCAAAGTGACGTTCTAAACCATTTATTCTTAATGCAGCTAACAATCTTTAAATCCTAAAAGCAAGCCAACCTTAATAAAAGAATCAAAAGAAAGTCTTGTTTATATAGATCCATTCCCACCTAGATAAACACGCTAAACATAGCCCTTTACTTCTACCTATACTAGCAGCTAAGTATGCTGAGCTATTTAGATGAAAAAAAATCGTAGAGATTAAAAGATTCATTTAAAAACCGTTAGTTCAATGTAATGGAAGCGACATCTGTTATGAATAGTAAATAATTTAGGTTGTGAATCAAACCATTAAAGACTAGCCTTGCGTTAGTCTGGAAAAGGATTTTTCAATTCCTTAGCATCCAGATAATTTAACTCAATCAATAGTTTCAGGGAATCCCAAAGGATTTTTAGTCCAATTGTTAATTGGCACTAGTCTTAACCCAAATTTTCTACACGAGCTAGAATCGAACGCTGAAGATATTCAGTATTGTCGTGGAGCTTGGTTTTTTCAAATAGATACTTATCTAATTGTTCTAAATATGATTGCGAAAGAGAAGAAAAGCAAAACCCAAACACCACAAGTCAACCCCATGCCGTTGATGAGTTGGGATATTTTTATGTTTGAATATCAAAGGAGACTGGTTCAGTTTAAAAAAGAATCAGAGATGAAAAAAGTCCTTTCTTTCACTAAGAAGTTCAATTGGAAAAATGACTTAATCACAGAGTTTTCTAAGAATCATTACGAAGCACTGATCATTACAGACAGGAATCAAAATATCATTTGGGTCAACGATGGTTTTACGACTATGACAGGGTATTCCAAAAGGCATGCAATTAACAAGACGCCTAGATTCCTACAAGGAGACCAAACTTGCCAAGAAACTAAGAAAAGGATTAGGCAGAAAATAACACAAAACCAACCATTTCATGAAGTGGTGGTAAATCATAGAAAAGACAATTCACTATACAAGTGTGAGGTTAAAATAATTCCATTATATAATGAAGATACTACGCATTTTATAGCCTTCGAAAGACAAGTCGGTTAATAGGCTTAGATGCATTATTGCCGTATGCTTTCTAATCTGTATCAGTAAAGAAAAAGGTTATATAAAGGTCCTTTAAGAGATAAGAGAATTATAAAAATCTATCACCTAGCTGTTCAAACGTACTATTTTGTGTAATTATCTCAAGTGTTCCGTATAATTACTGAAGTTTGCCTTTAAAGAATAAGCACAAAGCAACAGTATGAATCAAAGTCTAGAACTGGTCAGTCGGGAAGTATATTCAAAATTAGGACTTCCAGTCTCTAACTATCAAAAAGAGTCCGAAAGCCAAGATTACCAAGCATGTAGGTTTCAGCTCAATGGAAGGAATGTCATTTGCAGAGATGCTAAAATCACTCCAAAGAAAGTGGGGCAGTTTGTGACGTTTTGGAAAAGAGAACAGGATGGTCCCATAGAACCATTTCAAGATTCTGACCCCTTCGATTACTTTATTGTCAATGTAAGCCAAGGTAATGAATACGGACAATTCGTATTTCCGAAATCTACCTTAGTTAATAAAGGTTTGATTTCAACTATGATAAAAGAAGGGAAGCGAGGGTTTAGAGTATATCCATCGTGGGATGAAACGCAGAGTAAACAAGCGCAAAGGACTCAACAATGGCAACTAAACTACTTTTATAAAATTGGTCAAAACACTGATTTCGACGCAGTATCTAAATTGTATAGTAGGTAAAAATGTTGTGTTAGTCCATTATTTAGTGAAATATAGAGACTAACAATTTGACGATTTATTTACTTCACAAATAAAACCTCAGTTTTCAAACGTTTTTTGAACTATAACCGGATCGGTTACGTTAATCGTGCAAAATATGAGAGGAGTATTTCAATGGCAAGGTGATAACCTTTTGTGGTGATTCAGAGCCTCTATGGAATAGTGAGACAAAATCCCATAATATATTCCGCTTTCCAAGGTCGAAGAATTTTCCGTTTTGTGAATTGTGATACTATCTCAAATTGAACTTAATAACCCATAATTTTTTAATAAGGTATGAATTACAAAATTTTAACCGCGTTCGTATTGAGTGGTTTCATGATGTCGTGTGGAGGAGGAAAACAAGCCAAGCAAGTCGAACAAAGTCTAGATACTGAAAAAGTAGAAAATGAGGCTGTGAATACGCTTAAATCTAAATTAGAAGAACGTAAATCGACTTTTAGTCTCAAGGCCGATGAGGACACTAAAAAGGTCTACAAGGAAGGTATAGAGTCAGTAGAAAAGAGTGGGATAGTCACTTCAGCCAAGCAGGTAGGGGATAAGGCGCCAGAGTTCACCTTGAACAATGCCCTCGGTGAGCCGGTTTCTTTATCAGAATATCTCAAGAAAGGTAAAGTAGTGCTTACCTGGTATAGAGGTAACTGGTGTCCATATTGTAATCTGACATTGCATGCACTGCAGGAAGAGTTGTCTAACTTCAAAGCAAACGGTGCAAACTTGATCGCTTTGACTCCAGAGCTACCAGATCAATCGATCACTACCAAAGAAAAGCACGAATTGCAGTTCGAGGTATTAAGTGATATTGGTAATACAGTAGCCAAAGAATATGGTATAGTATTTAAACTTACTGATGAAGTAACTAAAAGATACAATATGGCCTTTGAACTGAATAAGCATAACGGAGACGAATCAAACGAGCTTCCATTAGCAGCTACCTATATCATCAGCCAAAATGGAGAAATAGAATATGCTTTCTTAGATGCTGACTATAGAAATCGCGCAGAGCCTACAGAACTAACGAAATTCTTGGAGAAGAAATAAGTTATTTCTCAACACTTTCGAAAACCAAAAGCCGATCTGGTGCATAAACTATTGCATTGGATCGGCTTTTTATTGTTAGTTGATAAACTGCTCTCAGTCGAGCTCTCTTGACAGGTTGAATCATTGCTAATCATGATGCATGAAAGTCGTTTCTACCAGTCTGTATTCTATAAAGGTTTAGTTGATGAAATAGAAGTTGATTCTAAGTAATACTATATAGAAAAGCAGATTATCAAAGCGCGTATCATAGAAATGAAAGAGGTTCAGATATGAATGCTGAAAAAAAAGAGCAGCCACGAATGTGAACTGCTCCTTTATCTAATTAACCTAACCTGATGCAAAGCTAAAATGCCTCTCTGATACTTACAATGATTTTCTAAAAAAAAAACTCAACAAAATTTAACTCTTCGCTACAAAGTAAAGTATCAGTATAAGAAGCAGTTTTAGTCGTAGTAATATATACTAGGAGAGGGGAGTCACACGACTCGTTTGATAGAGCAGTCACGTTTCCGTTAGTCATCTTATGGAAGATTAATGAATGATAATAAAGAGTAGTAAATGTACTGTTCTAGGAAATGAGAATTACTCAAAAGGTGTGTAATAGTTCTCTATTACTATATGCACAAAAAAAATAGAGCAGTCACGAATGTGAGCTGCTCCATATCTAATTAACCTAACCTGATGTAAAGATAGAATGCTTCTTTTACACTCACAACGGTTGTAATTGTTTTTTGTAAAATTTAATCAGCAGCGATAGCTAAGTGGTTTGGCTGAACTTTAGGCTAGTCAAGCAATATAATGTTGAAGGTACTTTTATGTACTTAGTAAAGGAGGCCTCACTATTGGCTGAAATCCGAAATTGAATGGTAGTTGTTGATACTTTTAAGAGAATCGCCTTAAGTAAGGCTTTTATTATAGGTGCAAAAAAATAGAGCAGCCACGAATGTGAACTGCTCCATTATCTAATTAACCTAACCTGATGCGAAGGTATTAAGATTTTCTTGTATTCCCAATGACTCGTATTGATTTTAGTAAAAAATATTTCGTTTGTTGATCGTAATAGGTGTGATTTTGCCCGGAGAGGAGTTTGGTTTTGGTTTTGGTTTTGAAACAGTATTAAAAAAAGTAGCAGCCACAAAGTGAACTGCCCAACTATCTAATTAATCTGATTTTTGCAAAGCTAAAGTTCTCTATAAATATACACAACGGTATTGTTAAATTATCTACTGTTCTATACTACATGAAGATTGGAATTCAAATGCTAATTATTAGGGTGCTTTGTGGAGGAGAGGCTTAAAAAATGTTAGAGAATTACCTTGATGTATTATAGGTGAAAAAAACAGAGCAGCCACGAATGTGAACTGCCCCATATCTAATTAACCTAACCTGATGCAAAGGTAAAATGTTGTTTTTACACTGACAACGGTTTTGTTCTTTTTTTAGTAAAAAATGTTAGTCTAAAACTGTACGATGAAGATTGGTGAATAGAGTGTCTATATATGAACACTATTGCTATGAGAATGGCTTTTTAATAGTCACAGCCTTGATAAAAAAAATAGAGCAGCCACGAATGTGAACTGCCCCATATCTAATTAACCTAACCTGATGCAAAGGTAGAGTGATGTTTTTACACTAACAACGGTTTTGTGATTTTTTAGTGAAAATAAATGGTTTAAAAAACCTGATATGATGGCTGATAAATGAGTGTCTAAATGGAGATGCACTTGTTAAGAAGTGAGCTTAAAGTCAGTCCTGAGATATTTGTAAAACAAAAGAGCAGCCACGAATGTGAACTGCCCCTTTATCTAATTAACCTAACCTGATGCGAAGTTAAAATGATGTTTTTACACTAACAACGGTTTTGTTCTTTTTTAGTGAAAATAAATATGCTAAAAATCTATGGAAATGGTTAGAGAGTAATCGCCTAAATCAAAGACGTAATTGAAGGGGGGAAGCTTAAAGTCAGTCCTGAGATATTTGAAAAACAAAAGGGCAGCCACGAATGTGAACTGCCCCTTTATCTAATTAACCTAACCTGATGCGAAGATAAAGTGTTGCTTTATATTTCAATAGCTATTTGAAATATTTTTGCAAAAATTATATTTCGAATGGTATGGTTTCAGGTGAAAACCGACTTCATTTTAAGTCTTACTCCAATTTTCTTCAATTTTTTTTGTTCGAGTCTCTACTCTGATCCTTTCTAGGAAAAGTGCTCTTTTTCAGGGAGTTATTTATTACGAATCATCTACAATTTGACATTGCACATCATTTAATCTAATGGTTAAGGAGTATTCGTTGATTGTAAAACTCATTTATGGTGTTAGAAGATCTTATTCTACACTTAATAGTTGTTCGAAACAGTTTTTGTTTGACTCGGTCTTATTTCATGAAAATATGTGTGATTAATGTAGAAAAATATAGTAGGAAATAGGTGGAGGGATAATAATGCGGATATGCTCATGTGATAGGGCAAAACCTGTGTAAATACCGATTAAATCAAGAGAGTAGTAGTAGTTAACGGGCAAAGAATAGCCAACTCTTTTAGTTTTAACTCTAAGAAAGTCACCTAGGTAGGTGATGGTATTTACAAATAATCATTATTATCATGAAAACTTTTTTTAAATTGTTCGCAGTATTAGTTTTTCCATTTATCTGTAGCTCTTGTGCTGAAGATGAAATGCCTGTAAAGGAAGAAAAACAAAACCAAGAGGTTACTAGCCCAGAATCAGGTAGAGGAGGGGGATTGCCAGATAGTGGTATATAATCCAGATAGAAAGTTTAAAGAGTACTGGAAGAAATAAAGAGTTTCTTCCAGTTTTAGATTGAGATATAAAAGATTGGTCAAATGGGTCTAAAGTGGTTGACAATTTACATAATTATGTTTGCTAATATTTTATCAGTTCAAGCTGACTCTTCTTATTTTCAAAAGTTAATAAGTGAGGCTGAAGATAAAGATGTAGCGGAAATTTCGATAAAACTATTAGATGAGTATTTGTCTCAATCCCAGAATACAAATCTTAAGGAGCTTGCTGAGTTTAATTTTTTAATAGCAAAGCAGTTTTATAGGCAGAAAGAATATTTAGAAAGTTTGTCTTTTCTTCTCAAGTCAAGAGAGCAGGTTATAAAACATGGAGACCTTCGAAAACTTGAATGTGAAATAATTTATCAGTCTGCTTTGATCAATTATTTCATGAACAATTTTACAGAAGCGCAAAAACAGTTTGAGCTTGCATTATTGATTGCCAAGGAATTAAATGAAACTCGTAAAGTGATTTCATGTGTTTTTAATATTGGTTTAGCCTTCCGTAATCAAGGGAAATATGAAGCTTCGACTGAGAAGTTTTTTGAATGTCTGGAATTAGCCAAGAAGAATAATATGAGTGAAAAAATTTCTTCTTGTTTGAACGAATTAGGCTGGAATAGTGAAGATATAGGTGATTTAGAAATGGCTTCAAGGTTGTATTATGAATCAGGACAAGTTTCAGGAATCAGTCAAGAGTCTATAGCGATATCTGAATTAAATCTGGGTCATGTTAATTTGGTTCAAAATAATTACAGGAGAGCAATAGTATTGTTATTACAAGCAGAAAAGCGAATTAATGAAAATTACCTTTTTACTTATGTACCAATATTAAATAGTTTGGGTAGAAGCTATTACCATTTAAAATTGTATGATTCTGCTCTATTTCATCTCAATAAAGCATTTCACCTTAATCTTCCAGACTCTTCGAATATGGCCTATCATCCTGCAGAGTTGAGAGAGTCTTATCAGTATCTAAGGTTGGTAGCCGAAGCAAAGGAAGGGAAGTATTTATTGACAGATCTAGGCGTGGTAGAAAAAATGGCCGAGTATAATAGTAATCTGATGGTCAATTTGAATGATGTTGAAAAAGCTAATGCTCAGCTGATGATTCAGGACTATGAAAATGGACTGATGAATGAAAAACTTGAAAGCAATTATCTCATTTGGGTTGCCATTGCCTCTGTATTAGTGATTGCTATGTTGATTTGGGGTGTTGTGGTATACTATGCTAGAAAAAGAAAGAGAGACAGCTACAAGTCTCTACTAGATGAGATAGACCAATCATTAATCAATCATTAAGGTATTAAGTTGTACTCCTTACTTTCTGATTGTTTTACTAACTTAAAATTGTTGAGAAATAAGACCAATACAATGAGCCTAAAACTATCAGTCTTTTGGCTATTTATTTTTACTAGTACTTTTCTTGCCAAAGCAGATCTTGACTTATCCAATTTACAAAAACTCAAAGTAGAAGCGGAAGCATTAGATTCTGCTGATCTATCGATTCAATTATTGGATGAATATCTTTCTGAAAATGGCAATGTGAACAAAGCTGAGCTTGCAGAGTTTTATTTTTTAGTAGGAAACCAATATTACGAACTTAGGGAATATATGAAAAGCCTGTCTTTTCTACTCAAATCAAAGGAACTAGTTCTAGAGGATAGAAGCCTTCGGGAATTAGAATTTGAGATAGTTCAGAAGTCTGCTTTAATCCATTTTTTTTTAAACAGTTTTGATGAAGCTAATAATGAATTTAAAGAAGCTTTGGTAATAGCGGAAGATTTGGGGATGACACCTCAAAAGCTTAACTGTATTTACAATATAGCCTTATCGTTTAGAAAACAAGGAGATTATGGTGCTTCCACGGAAATGTTTTTGAAATGTCTAGAATTGGCTAAAAGTAATGGGATGAGCGAAATGGTTTCGTCTTCATTGTGTGAGCTTGGATGGAATAGTGAGGATTTAGGAGATTTGGATGAGGCTGCCAGATTATATTATGAATCCGGACAGGTGTCAGGAATAGGAGAGGAGTCTATTGCAATATCAGAGCTGAATGTCGGTCTTATTTATATGAAGCAGAAGCGATATGACAAGGCTCTAAGTTTAATTCGCAGTGCTGAAAGGCGTATGAATGAGGATTACCTTATGACTTATATTCCCATATTATATAGTTTGGGAGAAATATATTATCATTTGAAGTCGTATGATTCTGCATTAGTATATCTAAATAAGGGGTTTAATCTTAATTTCAATCCTTCAGGTCAACCTCATCATCCAGCAGAATTGAAGGAGTCTTTTGAATACCTCAAGCTGGTGGCTGTAGCCAAAAATGATAGCGATCTATTAGAGGATCTTGGTATAATAGAAAAAATGGCCCAGAACAATTCTGAACTGGAAAATAGTAATGTCAAATTGATGGTGAAAGACTTTGAGATAGGCCTTCAGAATCAAAAGCTTGAAAAAGAATATTTGATTTGGGTGATATCTGCGAGTATGTTGATGATCGCTATTATTTCATTAGTCAGTTGGCTATACTATTCTCGTCAAAAGAAAAGAAATAAATACAAAACTTTTATCAAGGAACTGGATCAGACCTTGGTCAATCCATGATATTGAGGTCTTTTCTGACTTTGGTACGTAACTTCTCATAGGCTGTCATAGCCGATATTCTACTATCTTGTTGCTCAGCTATCTGTTGATACAGCCCTGCCACCATCGAGTTGATTTTACTAATTATTTCCGTTGGGAATACTCTGAGCTTTTGAAGCTCTTGCATGTATTTGATGATCGATGTTTCATCCTGATGGTCAGTAGAATCTAAAAATGTCTGTAGAGCATCATTGTCGAACTCAGACTTGCTTTCGCCTAAGATCATCGTGCCTTCTCCAGTAATTAACCATCTCAGGTTGATTTCAGGGTATTTGGCTACTGCATTTTGAAGAATTTTAGGACCTATTTCTGACTCACGCCTTATTTGTGCCTTTAGATATCCAGGTTTCACTCCAATATCGGATTCAAAAGCACTGTTTTTTAGTCCTTTTGAGTCAGCAAATTCCAGTAATCTAGAGGCAATACTCATTTATTGAGATTTATTTCGTTCAAATGAACTTTATTTTCGTTCAATTGGGTTATTTTTGTTAGCGTAAATACGAAGGTATTCACACAAATATAGTTCTAGACTGATAATTGTTTCAATATTCGGTCAATTGATCTAAAACAAAATGAAAAGTTTTCTGAATGGATAGGAATAGCCTCAGTTTAATGCTTCAAGAACATACTAGACTTTCTCATGAGATTAATAGATATGTTTCTAAGGGCAGCGAGAGTACTTATTTAGACGAACTATGTGAAATATACACTGTTCAGGAGCGTGAGCTATTGGCGATGGTTCCATCAGGACTGGAAAGTGAAATTTCTAATGCATTGAATATAAAGGTTGTTTATAAGGATATGACCCCACTATTCATTCATATGGTAAAATATAGTGACTTGGACTCTAAGAATATTTTAGTCCGTCACGAGTCGGATAGAGATTATCCGAGAAATAAATAAAAATACCTTTCTAGCTTTTATAGATAAGCAAGAGGGGCAGCAGGATCAACCTAATTACACGAAACGGATCCAGCAGCATTACAAGGTGAAGTCTAGGTTAAAATTTGAGACCCGGTCTGTTAATCAGACCGGATCTCAGGCCTAATTTCCAGAGTTAAGTCTGCTTATCTACCCTAACTAAGTCTAACCAAGCTTTCAACTACATTTTCTATTTACCCCGCTTGATGAATTGGAAATGCTGTTTCCAGTCGAAAAAGATTGTTAGAACTCCTTTATTTATTGTTTTTAGCCCTTCTTATAGTTTCGTGAGTAACGCCAACTAGATTAGTTTTTACGCTCATTTCTTAACATTTCTTGAATTTTTCTAATGTATCCATCAAGATTTCTTGCGGATACTTTGAGCGTATCAAAAATCTCCCTTTTGCTGATATCATCAGGTCTTAGATCAAATAATTGAATCAATCCCAGTATGTTACTTACAGGTTTTCGAAGCATGTGAGAATTGAAAAAAGCATGATCTTCTAGGATTTGATTCTTTAATTTAAGGTCGTTCGTTCGGGCATTTACCATTTCTTCCAAAGAATCGTTATAGGTCTGTAGTTCCTCAGCCTGCATTTGGATAGTTCTATACTGCACTTCCAACTCTTCTTTTTTGTGGTTGATTTCTTTTGTTCTTTTTTCGACGATTCGTTGAAGAGTTCTTTTAGACTTTTCTAGACTCTTCGTTCTCCAAAAAATCAGAAGCCTTATGGCGAAAATGCCTAATAGAATGAATCCTGATATTGACCATGTAGATGCCCACCAAGGTTTAGCTATTTGGATCTTTATTTTTTTGATGCTATCACTCCATGAACCGTCAGCATTTTGTGTGGTGACATGGAAGGTGTACTTCCCTGGCCTTACATTTTTGTAGGTGATTTCAAAGTCGTTTGTTCTGTGCCAGTCGTAGTCAAAACCTTCAAGCTTGTATCTATACATGATTTTGTTGCTGTAATTGTAATTGGCACTAGCAAATGAGATATTAAATCTTCGATTAGTTGTAGGTAGGTTGATGACATCAGTATTGATAATGGGACCATCATCTATTTGTTCATATTGTTCTGTACTGGTATTGTATGATGTAAATTCAGTAATGAATGTTTTGGGGTGTTCGATTTTTGTCTCTAGGATACTATCAGGATGAAAGAATGTGATTCCTTTCCATCCACCAAAGTAAATATTACCATCGGCGTCGGTCATGCCAGATCGGCTTTGAAAAATGTTGCTCATCAGGCCATCATCTTTACTAAATGTCAGCGTCTCTTCTGTTTCAGGGGCGTACCGAAATATTCCATTTTCTCCAGATACCCATAAATTCCCGTTTGAATCGATTTGGATATTATCAGTTGTGTTAAAAGGTGTATTTGCGCATTTATGTACTTTACTATATTGGCCATTCTTAGCATTTATTCTTAATAAACCATTGTTTTTGGTACAGGCGTATATTGTTTCATTATGAACAGATAGATAGTTTATCATTACTTTGGATAACAGAGAGTCGGAAGGAAGGATTTTTGAAACTTCACCTGTGGCAGAGCGAAATTTCAACAGTCCTTTGTCAGTACCGATCAGAAGCTCATCTTTTGATAGACGAGCCATACAATTGAGAGGAAGATTAAATTCGAAATCTAATTTGGGGTAGGTGACCTCAAGTGTATTATTATTCAATTTCCCCATTTTTCCCCAGCTCAATAGCCAAGTAGTTTCATCATTTTCTTTGAAAGCATTTAATAAAAACCTACCCGTAAAGAAGAACTCTTTTAAAACCTTTCTTTTTTTGACATCATAGATTGTGGTTATTCTTCTACCGCTCAACAAGAGCTTGGACTCATCAATTTTCTTTATTAGAAAAATGTTTCCATTAATAAGATGACCATCAAGGGGCAACATCTCAAGAATGTCTTTTTTAATGTCGTATTCATATAGCTCGCCTTTACTGGCATTGATATACAGTTTTTTATTGAGAAACTCTATGCCTTCAACGAATTCGCTTTGAAAACACTTGTCGTCATTTCCACTGAGTATGGTTTGGAACTTGTTGCTTTGATTATCTAAGAACATAATGCCAAAATTCCAGGTCGAGATCCAAATGTTTCCCATTGTGTCTACAAAAGCCTTGTGAAAGACATCCGTTACTAATCCTCTTTCTGGGTTTTTCTTGATGATTGTAAAATCTTCATTTTTGATATCATATATTTCAAGTCCGTCGTTACTACAGGTGTACAACTTGCCATTTAGATCTAAGGCTGTGTCAAAACATAAGACTGTAGGTTGATTTTGAGAAATGATTTTCATTTCGTAAGTGTCCAAGTCGAGTTCAAAAGTTCCTTTTTTGCCGGTTAAGTAGATTTTGTTTGAATTTTGATCATAAGTCGATGCTACTATAGGTCCTATCCTAAAATCTTTATTCCCAAGCTTTTTAATTAGTGGGGTGATATGTACTGGAGTGTTATTTCCTTTTTTGTAATAGAGATCGTAGTGCCCAATAACCCATCCGCCATCTGGTAAATTCTCTATAAATAAACTGGGTGTATCTAATACTAATTTTAACCTATTACCTTTTTCTTGAGAGTTGAGATCATAGGAAAAAAGTCCTTTTGGAGTTGCCAAGAAAATATGATTTTCAGCGATACTTATTTCTGAAACGTGATCAATCTTTAAGTTGAGAAATTCTTTTTGTAAGTGGAAATATTTAGTGACAGTATCTAATGAGTAATCATATTTGTAGAAGCCTCGATTCATAATATCGAAAACAATATCACCGTTTTCTAGAGTGGCTATTCTTTTGGTTCTGCCAGTGGGTACATAGCTATGATCGTCAGTTAATATCCATACTCCTTTTTTGTGAATGCGGACTACGCCTTCTTCAGTAGCTGCCCATACGAAACCTAATTTGTCCTGAGTAAAATCATAGATCCTATTGTGTGGTAATCCATGTTCAGTGTTGATATTAATGAACCTTAGGTGTCTATTTGGATTCTTTGAATAGGCGGATAGAGAAATGAATATAACAAAGCAAAAGGCTGTTAAATTCCTAATCAAATGCTTCACTACCATTCTCTTATTCATGCTACTTCGTATGTCTCTATTAAATTGGCCTTCTTACTAAAAGTTAATCATACTATTGCTCAAAGCCAATCATTTATGGATCGAATGAGTGTCATTCATTCTATTACTATCACTGACATGTCGCATGAAGCCATCTGTGTTTTATTAGGTGTAAACATGAGGCTTGGAATTGTTTTATTTTTTCTTGAGTATATCTATAATTTTGTTCTTTTCAATCTAAATTTTCATCGCTAGGTGTGGTAAAAAGAAAAACTATATTTGCCCACATAACAATACACCCCATTTATGAAAAAACTATTTATTATAGCGACAGTGGCGCTTTTTGCTGCTTGTCAAACTCAAAAAGATCAGACTGAAATGCAGGCTGTAGAAAATCCTTTTTATGTGGAGTGGGATACTCCATTTGGTGCTCCTCCTTTTTCACAAATTAAAGACGAACATTACAAGCCGGCTTTTGAAAAAGGGATGAAAGATAATCTTGCAGAGATCGATGCAATAGTCAATAACCCTGAAGCCCCGACTTTTGAGAATACCCTTGAGGAATTGGAAAGAGTAGGTAAGCTTTTGACCAAAGTGCAACGTGTGTTTTATAACCTAACAGGTTCAAATACAAATCCTAAGATGCAAGAGTTAGAGCGAGAATTAAGCCCATTGATTTCTGCGCACTATGACAAGATCACATTAAATGCAGGACTGTTTAAGCGTATCGAAGCAATTTGGCAATCGCGAGAGAGTCTTGGGTTGAACAAAGAACAACTTAAGCTACTTAAGGATACTCGTAAGCAATTTGTGAGAAGTGGAGCATTATTGAATGAGGAAGAAAAAGCGCAAATCACAAAGATTAATACGGAGATATCTGAATTGACTACAGCATTTGGTCAGAATCTTTTAGCTGAAACGAATGGTTTTGAATTGGTTTTGGATTCAACGGACTTAGATGGTCTTTCTGAAAGTATCATTGCTGCAGCTGCTGAGTCAGCGACTCAAAAAATGGAGAAGGCTGAGACTGAAGAAGAGAAAGCTAAGTACAAAGATAAATATGTGTTCACTCCTCATAGAAGTAGCATGTATCCTTTCTTGACTGAGTCTAATCGTCGTGACTTAAGGGAGCAATTGTACAAAGCATATGTCCAGCGTGGAGATAATGATAATGCAACGGATAATAAAGAAATCACTGCTAAAATAGCGAAACTTCGTGCTGAGAGAGCTAAGTTGATGGGATACGAAACTCATGCTCATTTTGTACTAGAAGAGCGCATGCTAAAGACTCCTGAGGAAGTTTACGATTTGTTGATGCAGCTATGGAAGCCAGCTTTGGAAAGAGCCAAAGTGGAAGTGGCAGATATGCAAGCAGTAGTGGATGCTGAAGGTAAAGACTTTGAAATCGCTGGCTGGGACTGGTGGCAGTATTCAGAGAAAGTGAGAAAAGCTAAATATGATTTAGATGAGGCAGCTATACAGCCTTACTTATCTCTTGACAATGTACTCAATGGAGTTTTTGCTACTACAAATAAACTTTGGGGGCTGACTTATACGGAGATTTTTGATGTAGAAGTTTATCACCCAGATGCGAGAGTATGGGAAGTGAAAGACAAGGATGGAAGCCATTTGGGCATATTTATAGGTGATTACTTCACTCGTTCTAACAAACGAGGAGGAGCATGGATGAGTAGTTTCAAAGGCCAGTCTAATCTAGATGGTAGAAAGCGTCCTATTGTTGTCAATGTATGTAATTTCCCTGCTCCTATAGGAGATGCTCCTTCGTTGCTTACTTTCGAGCATGTGACTACATTGTTTCACGAGTTTGGTCATGCTATGCATGGTATCATGACTGACGTAACTTATGGTAGTATGTCAGGTACCTCAGGTCCAAGAGACTTTACAGAGTTTCCAGCGCAGCTATTAGAGCACTGGGCTAGTGAGCCTGAGATTCTTAAAACGTTTGCTACACATTATGAAACTGGAGAAGTAATCCCAGATGAGTTAATCGCCAAGTTGCTCAAAGCCTCTAAGTTCAACCAAGGTTTTGCTAATACAGAATATCTGGCAGCTTCATTGCTTGATATGGATTGGCATACGATCAAAGCAGACGAAGAGCTGAAAGATGCAGATGCTTTTGAAAAAGCTTCATTAGATAAGATTGGTTTGATTGATGAAATAGCTCCTAGATATCGCAGTACTTATTTTGCACATATTTTCTCTGGAGGATACGCTGCCGGATACTATGGATACGTTCATTCTGCTGTTCTTGATTCAGATGCTTTCGAAGCTTTCAAAGAAACTGGAGATGTTTTCAATCCTGAACTTGCTGCTAAACTTAGAAAGTATGTCTATGAGAAAGGTTCTACTGAAGAGGCTAAGGATCTTTATGTTCAGTTCCGAGGAAGAGAACCAGAGATCGATGCACTATTGAAAGTGAGAGGTCTTGACGGCTCTATGGAATAAATAATACCAGAAAAAGACTAAAAACGGCTCGGGAATCCGAGCCGTTTTTGTTTAGTGAAAATACTATTCTTATGATTATGAGGTTTTTATTTCCTTTCATTTTCTTATCTATTCTTTGTTTGAGTTTTAGAGCTCAATCTCATCCAGAAGACGAACTTATTATTCGTGAGATAGAAGAAGGACAGCTAGAGGTTCAAGATCAGCAAGTCAGTGCTGAGTATGCTGCTGCCTTGAAACGACAGAGGATTCGCAAACTTTCCGCAATGCCTTGGTATGAAAAATTTTTCGTGTTTGTCAAAGCGGGTATAGAACATATTATACCTAAAGGGCTCGATCATATTTTGTTTGTTTTGGGTCTGTTTTTTTCTAGTCTTATTTTAGGATCATTGCTCTGGCAGGTATCAGCTTTTACACTAGCCCACACGATCACTTTAGCCGTTGCCGCCTTAGGGATAGTTCAAGCGCCCGCTGGAATAGTAGAACCTTTGATAGCTTTATCTATTGTATGGGTAGCAGCGGAAAACTGTATATTCAAAGAAGCTAGTAAATGGAGGCCGTTTGTTGTTTTTAGTTTTGGGCTTTTGCACGGATTAGGTTTTGCATCTGTATTGAGCGAATATGGATTGCCTCAAGGCAATTTAGTTCCTTCACTATTAGCCTTTAATATAGGTGTAGAAGTAGGGCAATTAATTGTATTAGTAGTAGCAGCATTATTAGTTTGGTTCATTAGGGACAAAAGTTGGTATCGCAAAAGAGTACAAATACCAGCTTCTATAATGATTGCATTAGTGGGTTTGTTTTGGTTTGTAGAAAGAGTATTCTTATAAATACCATTTACTATTCATAATAGTACGTCCTTGCAACTTTTCAGAAAGTATGAAAAACTGAGTTGATCTTACCAGTCTCATAGAAAGGTTCGAAAATAAGAATAAATTTTATGATAGAATTTCTTCAAAGTCGTTGGGATAAATTAACCTGTGATCTACCAGATGTTAAGACTGATTTTTACAATCAAATAATCGAACTATACAGTAATTCTAAGAGGCATTATCACAATCTTAATCATATTACAGCTCTTCTAAGGCTAGTACAGCAATACAGATACCTTTTAAAATCTCCTCAAACCATTGAATTTGCGGTATGGTATCATGATGTAATCTACAATGTCTCCAAAAGCAACAATGAAGAAAGTAGTGCAGAGATGGCAAGAAATCATTTAACTCAATTGGGAGTCGAAGAGTCAGTAATCTCTGAGTGTCAAGAAATAATAATTGCTACGAAGTCGCACCGGTTGCCCAAAGGCCTAGATTCTTTTGATGCTAAATTCTTTTTGGATATTGACCTCTCTATCTTGGCTGCCGATCAAGAAGGGTACCTAACATACACTAAACAAATAAGAAAGGAATATGGCTTATATCCTGACTTCTTATATAATCGAGGGCGTAAGAAACTACTTCTAGAGTTCTTAAATGTTGATAGAATATATCAAACGAATTTATTTTTTGAAAATTGGGAAATACAGGCGAGGGATAATATAGAAATGGAAATTGGTGGTCTATGAGTTCAGAAGTATTTGGGTCATGTTAATTTGTCGGTTCTAATTTCGGCTATTAAATCATTCGCTTCTTCTAGACTAGTTACTACTATTCTGAAATCCTTGCTGCTTACTTTTTGTGCAGTTTTATCGATACTCATCTTCGTCACGCTTCTATTGATTACTTGAATAGATTTGTACATGCCGTGATCTAATGCATATTTCATGCATTTAGCTATTACCGCTTTAGTTTCAATAGTCGGTGTTCCAAACTCACTCAAATCAGCAAGTGTTATAAAATCTTTTGATTCGAAAGAATCTACTACTGATTCGAATTTTTGGATCAATCTTTCTCCTTCTGTTTCGGCATCGGTCTTACTCCAAAAGCCTTTCAGTTTCACATGCAATATTTCATTGTCCTCATTCCGTACTTCAAAAAAATCAGAATCTGTCATATCATATTGTTTTAGTTATCATTCATTAAACAACTAAAGAAATCTAAAAAATAATGATTAATTAAAAATTGTCGTTCAAACAACAATATCTGTCGACGAAGAGGAGATCAGTCTGATTCGGGTATTGACATCATATTTCATCGAGTGATAGTACTATTTTATCTATCTCTTCTATGAAATAACCTAATTGAAAAAGATGGTAGATAACTATCATGGTCTGGTTTTAGATTTCAGTGGCAGTTTGACCCGAGGTCTAATTTAAACCTTGGTATATGATTCTTCAGTGAAGACAAGCCAATTCAATTAATTTCAATTTATTAACACAATTAATTTAAATGATACGTTTATTATCTATCCTTTTTCTAACTACTGTGGTACTATTCTCATATTCCCTGGCGCATGGAGAATCGTCACCAATAGTTCTTGAAAATGATCAAATCAAAGTAACTATTGATGAGTCAACAGGCTCCTTTTCAGTTTTGGAAAAAAAGTCCAATCACCTGTGGAAGGAAGATCCTTGGGTGAAAGCAGCAGGGCTTTTGTCTATCCGAAACAAAGGGAAAATAGAGGATGTGAATATTTCACTTTGTGAAAAAATTCAAGTTAAGAAAGAAGGGGATTACAAAGTAAGAATTGCGTTTACAAATCCTGTTTTTAAGGACGGTTCAGTAGCTAGAGGAATTAGTATTGATACTGAGTTGCGACTCATAGAGAACCTTATGAAATTGGAGGTCGAGGTAGTATCTGTGAACAAAGGGGGATATGCCTTGACCGAGTTAAGATACCCTGTAAGAGCCTTCAGCTTAGAGACCGATGTTGATAAAGGGGCTGCTGTAATTCCACAGAAACAAGGTGTAATTTGTCCATCGTACATTTTTCCGATGAATGGAGGTTCTTTCTGTCTATGGGATGATGCTACCTATTATGGGAAAACTAGAGGGAAGTTACCATTATTTGATAATGGTAATGGTCTGACTATGCCATGGTGGGGAACTCATACTGAGAAGACGGCAGTAGTTGGAATAGTGGACATATCTGCTAGACCTAAAATGTTTTTCAATATCAATAATAATGGCCAATATCTGTTCAATAAGGAAGGAGTGATGTCTCCTTACAAAAGAATTGAATTCTTAGATCCGGTTTGGAACTTGAATAGAATGAATGAACGTAAATTGATTACTTACGAGTTTATTCCTGAAGGTACACATGTCGAAATGGCGAAAGCCTATAGAAAACAAGCTATTAAGGATGGGTATTTTCTATCATTAAAGGAAAAAGCAAAAAGAGACCCTGATGTGAATAAACTATCCGGTGCAATATATATGGGGGTCTATGGAGCATACCCTCATTATGTAGAGATGCCAGGTATGGCTTTTACTTTCAAAGACTTGCAGGACATTATCAAAGCTACTCATAAGGAACTTGGAGTGGACAATGCATTTTTCCATGCTTGGGGTGTGTTTTCAAATTTTGTTCCGAATTGTTGGCCAATAAATGAGAACTTAGGTGGAGTATCTGGGCTTAAAAAGGCTGTGGACTTGACGAAAAAGTATGGGTATCTATATTCATCATACCATGCATATTCGGCCACCTTAGAGCATGCTCCTAATTTTGACACAGATTTGTTCGCTACCGATAATGAAGGGAAACTCAAAAATACAGGAAGTAGATGGGCTAATATAGATCAGGATAAACAACTAGGGTTAGCCCAAAAAAGCTTGCACAAAGAGATATCAGCTCTAGAGCTGGAGGCTGATATTACGGACATTTCGTTTGCTACTTTTCCAGACGAAGACAATACGGGATTATATAATTTGGCGAAATATGTAGATTCATTGAATCTGGTAAATGGTACTGAACACGGACAACAACAATTTATACCTTACTTTGATATGTTTGAAGGATTGACCTATTTACCAAATCCAAATTTGGTGCAGTTTTCTCACAGGGCACCATTGTTCAATTTAGTGTATCATGATGCAATTGCCATTTTTGGAAAGATTCAAGATCCAGATAATCAAATTTCCATCAATGGAGACTTTAGAGTTAAATCGTTGAGGAATATACTTTTTGGTATGGGAACGACGATTTTTTTCTCTCCATATGAATTCGAAGGAATGAAAGAAATGATAAAAATGGCTAATGAGATAGTCAGTCCAGTAAATAGAGAAACATTCTTTGCCGAATTGACAAATCATGAATATCTAAGTGATGATTTTAAATTACAACGTTCAGAGTTTTCATCAGGCACTGAGGTAATAGTTAATTTGGGTCCAGTAGATCAGGATACAAAAGACGGAATTAGAATTCCAGCTTATGGCTACAAGGTGACTTTTAGCGATGGAAAGGTATCTGAAGGTAGCTTTAAAATTTCGTTGAATTAAAAAGCCATACATACGTACATGTTTGATTAAGCTTCAAACATGTACGTACTTTTAATATCATCCAAATGATGCGTGACCAGTTTATTTATGCGTATCCAAAAGGTGTCATCTGTAATGAAAACTCTCAAAGTTATAAAGGGTTTTCTGGGGATTTAATTAGAGATCATATCTTAGATTTCAGTGTCTTCCTACTTAGGTTGATATGTGTACACATCTTCTTCAACAAATTTCCTGTCCTCTTACCAAGAAAGATTATAACTCCTAGTGTCTAATGTAAAGTGGTACGGAGTCACCTTTATATTTTAAGTGTCTTTGTACTAATCTCGGATCAAGCGGAAAACCTGTGGGGAAATAGTACTATGCATAGATTTTATAGAGTCTGAACAAGAAAAAAGGGGTTAAATATATTTTATGCACACCCTTAGACCCTTGCATATATGCAAGGGTCTAAGGGTGTGCATATTTTTAAAAGGGTCAAATAGAAATTATGCACACTATATGGGGTGTGCATATATGCAAGGGGGTTAGGGTATGCATATATGCAAGGGGACTAGGGTGTGCATATTTTTTTTGATAGATAGGTTGTATGATTTACATCTTATATTTTTTGTTTGAGGTATTAAAATAGCAGGATGGTTATTCATCTTCAGACCGACTTATACTTTGGAACTATGCAGTGAAAGTTGAACAACAATAAATTAAGGAGTTTTGACAGATTTGGTGCCGCTTTAATGAATGATTAGAACCAAGTAAAGCTATTGGGTTGAAGTTTTTTAAAATTGAAATAAATTTTCTAACAACATAAAGCGGATTTAAAAATTCTAAGTCCCATCCGTGTAGTGTATATTCTGGAATTTTATTATAATTCACTCAGGGCACGGGTTGAACCCGATGTATGCATCGAAGATTGTATGATAAAAACCTAACAAGCTACGCCCTGCTGTTGAAACCAGTATACTATGGATATAAATGAGATTTGTGCTAGGGTATTTCTATACTCTCGAAAGTATCTTAAATTAAATCAAAAGCAATTTGCAAAAGAGCTTAGAGTCAATCAAACGACTATCTCTAAAGTAGAAAGGGCTATTCATTTTCCTAATGCTATTACTTTGCAACGGCTAGAAGCAATCATGGGCAAAAGTGTAAGAGAGTTAGCAAGGTTGTCTAGGTAGTTCATTCTTCAATTAACAAAAATAGAATATGATAGCATTAGAAGAAATGACACAGATACAACTAAGATACCTGAGAGATAAATTGTCTGTGGAGGCTGTAGAGTTAGATCAATATATTGTCAGAATACAAGAATTATTGTCTACAGAACTTTTCAAGAAAGAAATATTTCTAGGCGAGATTGATGGATTGAAAGAGAGTCTAACAAATGCTAAAAGTTTGTTAACTCACCTACAGCATACAGATACTCCTCAGAAAATGATTAATGACCAAAAGCTGACAGTGGATAAGATCCAAATAGAATTGGATAGAACTATCAATAGCAGTACTATTAAAGTATTGACTGACGAAGAGGCTTTTCTTCAACAATTTAAGATCGATGATTTAAAATCGGAGAAGCAACGTCGAGAAGATAAAGTGATAGAAATAGAGAGACTTCTTACTGCTTAACACTTTCTGGAATAGCTACTAAGTTTTTGCTATAGGAATAAATGGAGGTAAGTTGCTTTGTAATTCAATTACCCTTCAAACGTCCCCATAGCTGGGTCAAAAGCTTTTTAGCATCTCGTTTTTCTTTTTTGACTTCGACGAACTGTACATGATCAGAATCGTCCGCTACGATTTGATAGCTAAATACAAAGTCTTTAGCATCAGCTTCCATACTCATAAGTCCAAATCGAAGGTCATTGAAGTATAGTATTCTATCTTTCTTAGTGATAGTATACCAGCCCTCCGAAATATTGATCATTTGTTTGACTTTTTCATTGTCAGATAAACTTCCGAGAAGATGATGGTTCTTAGGATAGGAAATAAATTCGATAGGCTTCGTGTCAAAAAATGAATAATTACCTAGGAGATAGGCTTCATCAGTATCCACGTTGGCACTCCAGAGGATCGTATTTAGTGGGGAAGGTCTTGTATCTAGTTGAGTGTATGAGATATTTTGAGATTTCAGCGCTACTTCAAACTCTGAGTAGGTTAACCATTTAAGAAATACAGTGATAGCCAAGTAGGATGAGCTAACCCAAAGGCCTAATTTATTATAAAATTGACGTTTAGGATTTGTTCGTCTATGAATCATCGTGATAATCAAACAAATCAAAAAAGGCAGCGTGTATAATGGATCTATGACAAAAATGGTCTTATAAGCAAGTCGAAGGTCATATGGCCATAGAAGCTGTGTACCCCATGTAGTATGAGCGTCTAGTAGAGGATGTGTGATGAATGCCCAGAAAAATAGCCAAGACCATGCTTTGAAGTCCTTGAGTCGTTCATATAACGATACGATCCATCCAAAAAATGGCGCAAATAGGACTGAAAATACTATGGAATGAGTAAAACCTCTGTGTACGGCTAGTGCAGTCACTGTATCGGTGAAGTGAGAGGCTATTACATCTAAGTCTGGAATTGTTCCACCTATAGCTCCGTAGAGCATAGCCTTATTCCCCACTTTCTTACCCAAAACAGCTTCTCCCACAGCTGCGCCTAATACTATTTGTGTTACAGAATCCATATCAGGTTCAAACTTACAGTATGATCAGCGAATCAGTGATACTGGCCCTTTCTGACTTACAAATATTCCATAGTTAAACTTGGGATAATTTTTCTAACGCATTAAGCAGGTTAAAAAGGAAGAGGAAGAATTATAAAAACTTTGTAGTCTATGGTATGAAGTGTATTTTAGGATTTTATTTTGAAAATATATAAATGTTTGATTATCAACCTTAATGAGGTGGTGACCTGAGACTGAATTAAATAAGGTGAAAAAAATAACTAGATATCTGTAACATTAGATTTCTAAAAGTCGTTGGTGTTCGGATTCAAGTCAAAGTGATAGTGATAAGCTAAAAGAAAATTGTACTCCATAGTATAGTCATGTTCTTAGGTGGAATGATCGAATATGATGGAGTTGATAGAAAAGTATTTTAAATCTTAAACTGTCTCAATTGAACATGATAGAAGCACTCTTTTTTGTTAAGCTACTTATAGCTATTTCCTTTGTAGTAGGCCTTTCTCTTTTAGCTGAAAATGTAAGTACTAAAGTAGCTGGTATTCTATCCGCTTATCCTACAGGCTCTGCTATCTCTCTCTTTTTCTTTGGCTTGGAAGTAAGTCCAGAGTTTGCAGCAGATAGTGCCATTTATAATATGCTGGGATTGTCAGCAGCATTATTTTTTGTTTTAGCCTATTACTTGGCTTCTACATATTTTAATAAGTTCAGTATTTTGTGGTCTTCCATATCTGGGATACTTGTATATCTAGTTGTGGTTTGGTCGATACATTATATAGAAGTTAATAGGTATATAGCATTTTTGATTCCTTCCACGATAGCAGTTTTGTTTGCGTTTGCCTTTAGAAATATTAAAAATATTGATATTCAATCCCGAGCTAAGCTTAGTTATCGAACCTTATTACTGAGAGGTAGTTTCGCAGCATTGATAATAGTGGTAATCACAAGTCTCCCCAACTATGTAGGAGCATCTTGGTCAGGGCTCTTTTCAGCATTTCCGACGACTCTATTTCCTTTTATGTTAATTATTCACTTCACTTATACTAAAGATCATGTACACACGATCATTAAAAATGTACCAATAGGGGTGTTTTCTTTGATTATATACTCATTAGTGGTCTCTCTAATTTATCCGGTATTAGGGATATACTGGGGAACTCTAGTCTCGTTTATAGCTGCGACTCTTTACTTGTTGCTATTTAGAGAAGTGAAAAAGAGAATGGTGTTGAGCCAGGTATGAAAGAGAGTCAAATGGTATTGAGCGTGTTTAAAAGAGTTACATGTTATACTTAACACTCAGGTCACAGCTTTGTTAATGTGATGCTGTACCTTTAGGAGTACTTTTAATCACTAATACCATACAACATGACAAATGCAATCAACTGGTTCGAAATACCAGTAATAGACTTTGAAAGAGCCAAGACTTTTTATGAAACAGTACTAGGGGCTAAGATGATGCCTTTCGACATGGGAGGGATGAAATCAGCTTTTTTTCCTGCCGATCTAGAAAATGGAATCGGTGGGTGTATTTTGAAAAGCGAAGGTTTTGAACCGTCTACTACAGGAACATTAGTGTATTTGAACGGTGGTGATGATTTACAAATTCCTCTTTCTAGAGTAGAGGAAGCAGGAGGGAAGGTGACACTTGCCAAAACTGATATCGGTGAAAACGGGTTTATGGCTAAGTTCATCGATTCGGAAGGTAATCAAGTGGCTCTTCACTCGATGAAATAATAATTTAATCGCAGGACGATAGCTCTATGGTTTGAATTAACCGACTCTTTGATCGGATTTGAAAAATTTAGAAGATACCTTATACACTAGAGTCGGGGAGTTTTATCAATATTCAATTAACACTGGTAGAAAGAGTCTGTTGGATTCTATAATAGTATTGGTCATGTCGGATGCTTTTCTCAAGATATTGGAGAAGAGCTATTCGAGATCTGACAGATACTGTTTGTATCAGCCTCAGATCCGTAATGATCTATTCTTGTTTTCGTAGAATTTCAAGATGAATATTGTTACTATACAATACCCCAATTTTTGACAGAGATAAAATAGAATTTGATTAATTAATATGTCTTTTGAAATAACTCCTTTGACCTCAAATGACCAAGTACCTTATCATCTTCTTGAGTTAGCTGATCCTGATAGAGAGAAAATAGATTCTTATCTGTCAACAAGTATGATTTATATAGCTAAGTCAAGCTTCCAAGTGATAGGGGTGATAGTTATTTCTGATAAAGGTTTTGATAGTGCAGAGATTAAAAATTTAGCAGTAAAGGAATCTGAACAAGGAAGGGGCATAGGAAAGAAATTAATTAGATATGCTCTTCAAGTATGTTCTCAAAAAGGAGTGGTAAAACTAGAAATCGCAACGGGAAATTCTAGTATAGGTCAGTTAGCTCTCTATCAGAAAGAAGGTTTTGAGATCCGAGAGATCATCAACAATTATTTTGTGGATCACTACCACGATCCCATTGTTGAAAATGGTATTCCATGCAAACATAAAATTGTACTGGAGAGGTGGGTTTGAAGTTTTTTCCCTTAAAGACCTTTAATAAATAGTCTTATGGGTTTCTAATTATTCAATGATGTACGTACGGTAAAGCCTTATGACTATCTATTAAATAGTTTGTGATTAGTTTACACTAATTTTCAAGAATTAGAATTTGATTAATCTTATGAAATACCTTTTTGTATTAGTTTTTATTGGGATTACGTTCAACTTATTAGCTCAAGAAATTCCTGAGGAAAAAGTCAAAACATCGGTAAAGGATGTGACAGTATTTTTAAAGGGAGCCCAAATAACTAGAAGGAAAAACGTCAAATTGCCAAAAGGTAAATCTGTTGTTAGGTTCACAGGGCTTTCACCTTTTATTGATGCCAAAAGTATTAAGGTGAAGGTCGGTGGCGAGGTGATAGTATTGTCTGTGAGTCATGAGCAGAATTATTCTGCAAGTGTCAAGAAGGATAACGAACTTGTTGAGTTGGAGAATGAAGTTCAAAAACTTCAGGATAAAATCGAGATAATTTCACTAAAACGGTCGATAATTCTTGAAAGAGTTAGTTTTTTGAAAGACAATAAGGTGATTTCTGGTTCTGATCAGACCACCTCGGTTAACGACCTTCAAAGTACATATAAGTTTTATAGTGATGAGCTTACTTCATTGATGATGGAGAAACTGGATCTTGATAGGCAATCAAAAGAGCTTGAGGAAGATAAGAAGGATCTTAATGACAAGATTAAGAAACGCTACGATACTAAAGAATATCCTACTGGAGAGGTGTTAGTTAGCGTGGATTCAAAAAAGGAAGGTACTTTTTTATTTGAATTAGCTTATTTGGTAAGTAATGCAAGCTGGTTTCCGTCTTATGATATTAGAGCGAATAATATTGAAGAACCTATTAGTTTAACCTATAAGGCCAATGTAAAACAGGATACAAAGGTTTCTTGGGATAATGTTTCTCTCAAATTATCTTCAGCAGATCCAAATGTCTCTGGTGTAGCACCGAAGCTAAAGACGTATTTTTTGGATTATTATACCTTGCCTCCGAGTTATAAAAATGTGGATATAGAAAGAGTTACTGGAGTAGTGTTAGATGAGAATGGAGCACCAATGCCAGGGGTAAATATATTGATCGAAGGAACCACGATTGGAACCATTTCAGATATTGATGGAAAATATGATATTACCATACCTAATTATGCCCAAAGCTTAAAGTTCTCTTTTATTGGATATAAGGATCAGTTAAGAACAATTTCTAGAAATGCACTCAACGTTACAATGGAACTTGATGAAAGCCTTTTAGAAGAAGTTGTAGTCGTAGGGTATGGAGAGTCTAGTGATATAGGATATGCTTTATCAGGTGCAGTTGCTGGCGTCAATGTAGAAAGAGGAGTACGGGTTAAGTCTAATCTGTCTGATAAAAGAAATGGAATCCCTATTACTCAGGTAGAAAGACAGACTTCGGTAGATTTTACAATTAAAAGACCTTATTCTATTAATTCTGATAATAAAAAGTATACTGTTGATATTGATGCTTATCTGTTGGATGCTCAATACCATTATTATTCGGTTCCTAAAATTAACAAGGATGCTTTCTTGATTGCTTCTGTTACAAATTGGGAAGCTTATAACTTGTTAGAAGGAGAAGCTAATCTATTCTTTGAAGGTACGTATATTGGAAAAACAGTTTTGGATGTGAAATACGCTTCAGATACAATGCAGATTTCCTTGGGGAGAGATAAGCAGATTTCGGTTAGTCGTAAGAAGGTACGAGATTTTACGAACAAGCAGTTTATCGGTAGTAAAAAAGAAATATCTCGAGCGTATGAAATAGTGATTAAGAATAATAAAAGTCAGGAGATAGATATAACGATAGATGATCAGATACCTGTCTCTACAATGCAAGAAATTGAAGTTACACCTATTGATATTTCAAGTGGTGAGTTTGCTGAAGAAACTGGCAGTGTTTCTTGGGATATCATTCTAAAACCATCAGAATCTAAGAAAATAGAGTTCAAATACTCTGTGAAGCATCCGAAAAATAAGAATCTAACTGTGGAATAGGTTATGAGTTTGAAGTAACAAAGTTTTCTTTGAAACTGCTGCTCTATCAATCTCTAAACAAAAACAGCTAATTTCGGAGTTTATTTAGATATTGCTATGGAAGATAATGATCGCTATCACGAACTTGCCAAAGAATCAGGAAATACTCTCAAAGCTTATGTTCTTTCAGTAGCATCTGGAGGTACAGGTGTGTTTTTTGTGGCTTTAACTAGTAATGATGCTCTTAAATTTACATTGTTACAGAAGACATCATTGTTGATTGCTTTGCTTTCCTTTTTGAGTACGGTGATCTTTTGTTTGATTGAGTTAAGGGTGGATGCGCGGAGGTTCTATGCTACTGCGCAAGAGCTCGAAAAGGAGGAGTCAAAACAAAATTGGACTAAGATTAAAAAATATAAGTCAGTAAGAATGAAGCTTATTAATTCCTCTTATGTTTCGCTTGGGCTAGGCATACTTTCTGTAGGAGTGTATCTAACAAGTAAGATATTAATGTATTGAACGTTATTTTTACGTTTATTTGATCACACTATAGAAAATAGCAGATTAATCACTTACTTTTGGAAGTCGGTAAATAATTACTCTGACCATCCAACCAATTAAAGAAGTTGTTTTTGATTACAGCCCTGATAGAGAGATTTATCGGGGCTTTTTTATGATCAATGAATACTAAGAATACTAATAAGAGATGACCTTGTTCTGTACTTGAAAGTTTTCTTCCTTAGTACTCAATCTATTTTTGTATTTAATAATGACCGCTAAGTTCGAATTTCTCTTTTAAAGAATCGAGTAGGTTGCCTTCTTCGCATTTCAAAGTACGAGCAGGATAGTCATTTATGAATTTGTGATTGTGGGTAGCCATTAAAACAGCTGTTCCACTTCTGTTGATTTCTAAAAATAAATTAAAAATACCATCAGATACTTCGGGGTCAAGGTTTCCAGTAGGCTCATCAGCGATCAATATAAGAGGTTCGTTTAGAAGAGCTCTCGCTATCACCACTCTTTGCTGCTCTCCTCCGGATAGCTGATGTGGCATTTTATCTGCGGCTGCTCCTAGTCCTACGCGCATCAATACTTCAGCCAATCGGGTTTTCATCTTGGTTCTGTCTTTCCATCCAGTTGCCTTCATGACGAAATTTAGATTTTCCGTAACTGTGCGGTCAGCAAAGAGTTGGAAATCTTGAAAAATAATGCCGATTTTCCTTCTAAGGAATGGTATGTCTTTACTTTTTATATTGCCAATGTTGTAATCAGCGACGATCACTTCACCATTGATCAAAGGAAGATCTGCGTAAAGAGTTTTGAGCAGAGAGGACTTTCCACTACCTGTTCGCCCTACTAGGTAAACAAACTCACCCTTTTCAATTTCAAAACCTATATTTCTTAAAACGGCATTGTCTTCTTGGTAGATGTCAGTCTCTTTGACAGAAATCACAGGTTTTGATTCAAATTCCATATTATTAGTAGATTTAATCGCTAGGTGAAACTATAGAGTTTAATCGATTATAATTAGAGATGAGTATGAATAAAGTTGATAAATTTCCTTAGAGAAGGTAAATGAAACTTACGACTAACTCATCAGCACGAAAATAGAAAAATAATATAAAACCTTAGTCTGGTTAATTAGGGATTATAGAAATAAGGAAGAAACGAAGGGAAAGGAAATAAAAATGGCAAACCAACATCGCACCGCTACGACTATCTACCCTTGCTTCTTTCCAGACCTGGGGGAGTTCGATAGGAGCTGGTCGTATCGATTTGCCGCTGCAAAACTAGTTCTAATTTCTTATTATCCGAATGTTATTAACTGAATTTGCAATTCAAATTTTCTATAGCGTCTTAACTCTTTGTATATCAGGGAGAATTATTTTGATAAAGTTTTTAAAGCCTCCTGCATGTGTTTCTTGCCATTGAACCTTGATTCAAAAACCTCAATTAAGATTCCATCTTCATCGAAAATAAAAGTTACACGCTGAGCCATTAAGCCAAAAAACGACCTTTTGAGTCCAAAAGACGCTTCTACAGATTTGTCTTCATCACTAAGTAATGTGTATTTTAAGCCATGTTTCAAAGCAAAATTAGCATGAGATTCAGGGCTATCTGCACTTATTCCTATTACTTGAGCATTCAAATCATTGAAGGTCTCATATTCACTTTGAAAACTACAAGCTTCTGCCGTACAGACTGGAGTTTCGTCTTTTGGATAGAAAAAAATAACTGTTTTTTTACCTAAAAGAGAACTACTTTCTACCTCTTCTTTGTTTTGATCCAGCAACTTAAAAGCTGGCATTTTTGATCCTTTATTTAGCATGTTATTTCCATAGAGGGTTAGGGTATTTACCGTTGTTTACTTCGTTTGTGACAGATGCTCTGGCCGTTTCAGTGTCTTCTTTATAAGTTACACCAAACCATTTAGCATCCGTTTTTAATACTGTAACTGTAGCTCGTCCGTCATGAATCATAGCGTCTACTACTGAGGGTATATAATATTCGTCTTTAGTAATGTCTTTAGCGTTTTTGAGAAACTTTTGGAAGCCTGTTTTGATCTCATCAAATACGCTTTGTTGAAATCCCCAAAAGTTCATGGAAGCTACGCCTTCACTGATAAGTTCCTCTCCATTTTTTCCTTCACAGTATATTTTTCCATCTTTTTCATAGATGCCATGAGTTTCTACTATAGATGTTAATAAACTGTTTTGATCACTTTTTGATAACCCTCTTGATACTGTACCATTTTCGGAGAGAGTATTGATCATGTCATAGCCAACCATCGCAAAGTCACTTGGTTTAGTGTTTTGAGTTAAGAAGCTGGCCATAGCTTCAAATGCCTCTTTGCCATAGAAGTCATCTGCATTGATCATGGCAAATGCTCCGTCTATCTGATCAATAGCACTGTAGACAGCGTGACCTGTTCCCCAAGGTTTTAACCTTCCCTCAAGTAGTTCATCTGGGATTACTTCTGTAAAGAGATCTTGATAAGCGTACTCTACTTTAGATTTTAGATCGCCCAATTTTTCGATCAATTCGAAAGTGTCTTGCTCCACATCTTTATTAATCACTAAAACGACCTTTTCGAAGCCACTACTGAGTGCATCATAGATAGAATATTCCATGATGGTTTCCCCTTTTGGTCCCATAGGTGCGACCTGTTTTGCACCTCCGAATCTACTTCCTCTTCCTGCTGCTAGTATTAAAAGTGTTGGTTTCATTTCTTAAAATTTAGAATATTAACTCTTCGTCAATAATTGTGTTATCTATGCGTTAACCAAATGTCAAATGGCATGAAATTGGTAAGAGAACACGCCGTTGAGACGCAATTATACTTTGATTATTTCTTAATTTGCACATGATGAAACGTATCCATTACATTATATTTTTGATGGCTTTTGGCCTTTCTATGTTACTTGCTGATGAAGCGGCTGCACAGACGTCAAGAGATTCGGAAGTGAAGGAAAAGTCCAGTAGTAGTAGAAAGGTTTTTAAGAGTAGAAAAGTAGGTTCTAAGAAGTATACTATTAACTACGAACAAGGTCTAAAAGAATATGAGGCACTCATGAAGCAGAATAAGAAAAAGTATGCGAAAATGAGTAAGGATATGGAAAAGCCGCAATACAGTGACCCTCTGTACTTCGGACACAAAAAGAAACCTAAAAAACGACCTTTAAGCAAACGGAAGTTTTGCGATGAATGTGGGATCGTACATTAGCACTATCAATCAAATTATCATGAAAGCCGGCAGATCACTAATTATCAAAGGAAAAGTTCAAGGAGTATTTTATAGAGCCAGTACTATAGCGCAAGCACAAAAATTAGGTTTGAACGGTTGGGTTCGAAATCTATCCAACGGAGATGTGGAAGTTAAAATGTATGGGGAAACGGAAAAACTTGATGACCTAACAGTTTGGTGTAAAGTAGGTCCTGAGATGGCAAGAGTAGAAGAAGTGAATATGGAGGAAATACCTTTTGAAAAGATATCAGGATTTGAAGTAAAGTACGATTAACTAGCTTTTTTCAGTTGTACCTTTTTCTCTTTCACTACTACTCGTTTTACACCATTTCTTTTTAGAACTTTTATTTCAAAGTGGTTATTAATTACAGACTTAACATAGTTTCGGATGAAAACAGGATTTGATCCAGGCTCTTTTAATGCTGTAAGATGAAGGATTCCCTTGATAAAGGTAGTATTGTTTGTTAGGTCATCTATCCATTTATCGAATACTTCTGTCCACTGCTCTCTGTAAACTTCTTCATGTGTACGACCATCCCACATGATTTCAAGTTGATTATCACCATGTTTGTATCGGTAGATTACGCAAAGGTTTTCATAGATTCCTGAGAGATCTGATTTGTCTTCGTAGTCGTAATCTAATATTCTTTGGAAAGTGCTATCCACAAGACCAAGTGGATTGAACAGTACTTTGTACTTGTCAAAAGATTTTTTGATCATATATCCAGCTAAAAAATTAAAAAGCCCTTCTTGAGCCTTTTTTAGAAGGATATTTCTGTCCTTATCAAAGTTTTGAAGAAATTCAGAAGATTCCAGTTCTCTAGTCAAAGTATCGTTGTTCACAAGTTATTCACAAAAGTAGGAAGCTTATTGTTGATAAAAAAGTAACCTATTCATAATGATTAGAATTGAACCAAAAAAAGAGGTGTGTTTTATTAAGTCAGCTGAATTTGAATTTGAAAAGTCAATTTGTCCACCTACACTTTCGCCAATTTCATAGTTATTTGAAGATTCAATTACGAACTAAGTATGATGAACGTAACTAAATCTTTAATAATTGGATGGCTTTTTACAGGTCTTCTTTCGTGTCATTCAGCTTCTCAACTAGATATTAGAACAGAGGTCGATTCAAGAGTTGTTGAACTCATGTCGAAGATGACATTAAAGGAGAAGGTAGGACAAATGACCCAGCTTACCATAGGCTCTATGTCTAATAAAAAGGTTAAAAGGCATTTTGGTCTGCCTATTACCTTAGATACAGCTAAAGTTCGCAGGTATATAGTTGAATACGGCATTGGGTCTGTGCTAAACACAGGAAGGTTTGCTCATACCAAGGAACAATGGAATGAGCTAATAGGTTACTTTCAAAAACTGGCCTTAGAAGATACGAAAAATGGAATTCCTATTCTTTATGGTATTGATGCTATACATGGGACTAATTATACCGTGGGTGCAACTTTATATCCACAGCAAGTAGGTTTAGCGGCAACTTGGAATCCTTCGTTGGTTGAAGAATTGGCAGAATTGACTGCTTATGAAACTAGAGCCTCTGGTATTCCGTGGACATTCAGCCCTGTATTGGATCTAGGAATAGACCCTAGATGGCCTAGAATATGGGAGGGGTTTGGTGAAGATCCTTATTTGACTGCTCAGATGGGGTTGGCGATGCAATCTGGGTTCCAAGGTGATGATATATCTGATAGCAGCAGAGTAGCGGCTTGTATTAAACACTTTATTGGATATAGCAATCCTAGAAGTGGAAAAGATAGAACTCCAGCTTGGATTCCTGAGAGAATGATGCGAGAACTTTTTATTCCCCCATTTAAGGAGGCTATTAATCAAGGTGCAACCTCTATTATGATTAACTCAGGAGAGGTGAATGGAATACCTGTACATGCTAATTACGATATCTTAACTAAGCTATTGAAAAAGGAGTTGAATTTTAGTGGTCTGGTAGTTACTGATTGGTATGATATATACAACCTAGTAGAACGTCACCATGTAGCTGTAGATAGAAAAGAAGCTACAAAAATGGCTATAAATGCAGGGATTGACATGGCTATGGTGCCGAACGATATTGAATTTGCTGATTGCCTAACAGCTTTGGTCAATGAGGGAGAAGTTCCTATGTCAAGAATAGACGATGCGGTTCGTAAAATTTTGAAGCTCAAGTTTGATCTTGGACTATTTGATAGCCCTTTGACAGATTTTAAAAATTATCCTGATTTTGGGTCTGATAAACATATTGCTAAAGCTAAAGAAGGGGCATTAGAGTCCATTGTGTTGTTGAAAAACGATAACGATATCCTTCCTCTTAGTAAGAGACAAAAAGTACTGGTATGTGGACCAAATTCCGATAATATGAGAGTATTGAATGGAGGCTGGTCTTACACTTGGCAGGGGCAAATGACTGACCAGTTTGCCAAAGAGAAGCTTACGATACTGGAGGCGATTCAGGGGAAAGTAGGTCATGATAATGTTTTGTTTGAAAAAGGGGTGGCTTATTCAAAAGGGAAATATTGGAAAGATGAAATAGTGGATATGAAAGCCCTAGAATCGGCTGCTATGAATGTCGATGTGGTGGTAGCTTGTATCGGAGAGAATACATACACTGAGAAACAAGGAGATCTTGATGATTTGGTTCTGTCTGTGAACCAAAAGGAATTAGTAAAGTTATTGAGTACAACAGGTAAACCGATAGTATTGGTAATAAATGAGGGGAGACCGAGAATAATAAGAGACGAGGTTAAACTATCTGATGCTGTAATTGATGTTTTATTACCTGGTAATGAAGGAGGAGAAGCTTTAGCAGATATTCTATATGGTGATGCTAACCCTTCCGGAAAACTTCCTTTTACCTATCCAAGCTATACTAATGATTTGATCCCTTATTTTTATAAGTATTCTGAAGCTTCTCCTCATGCTGATGGTAGCGAATACAATGACCCATTTATAAAGTCACAATGGCCTTTTGGCTTCGGTTTGAGTTATACGAAATTCAAGTACTCCAATTTGAAGATTGATAAAGAAGAATATGGAGCTAATGATGTGATTAGTGTTTCAGTAGATGTTGAAAATATTGGTGACCGAGGCGGAAAGGAAGTTGTGCAGTTGTATTCGTCTGATTTGGTAGCGTCAGTGACTCCTTCTGTGAAAAGGTTAAGAAAGTTTGAGAAGTTATATCTAAATGAAGGTGAGTCAAAAACTGTTTTCTTTGAGTTGCCGATCAAAGATTTGGCTTTTGTCGATAGAAACTACCAGAAGTTAATAGAGAAGGGAGATTTTAAAATTACTGTAGCGGATCAGTCTACTTCCTTCAATGTTAGTGAAACCTTGGTGGTGGAAAAATTGCAGGATTGGAGGTTGTAATTAAAATTATAAACAAAAAATGCTCCTCACACTGATAGCCATAGCTATAGAGGAGGAGCATATAATTAGAAGTTAGAAAAATTTAGGAATCTCTTTATCTAAGTTTGAATCCCATGATCAGAACATCATCAGTTTGTTCTGCTCCTGTGGACCAGTTGTCAAAGTCTTCTTTAAGAATGCGTTGCTGATTGACAAAGGACTTGTCCATATTTGTTTTTAGGATATCAAGAAGAACCTCCTTAGTAATGGGTTCACCAATTAGATTTTTTTGATCATAGTAACCATTGGTAAACAAATAGACAATATCACCTGTTTTGTATTTGATAGACTCTCTTTTAAAAATACTGTCATTTGACATGTCTTTTCTGCCAATAGAGCAATTGTTGCCTAAGAACTCTTTTAATGCTCCATCATTTCCAATGTACAGATTGCTATTTGCACCTGCAAAATGCAGCTCTTGCTTCAGCTCGTCTATTACTATTATTGACATGTCTAGTTTGTCCATCAATTGCTGGCCTAGAGATTTTGCACGCAGAGTTTTGACAAACTTTCTATCGATTATGTCTAGTACTTTTTCAGGGTAGAGCACTTTATTGCTACTAAATATCTCATTGATCATTGACATACCTAAGATTGATAAAAAGCCACCAGAAACTCCAGAGCCAGTACTGTTGCAGCATAAGACTATCTTGTAAGTTCCGATTTTTTTAAACCAGTAAAAATCACCAGAAACTTTGATTTTAGGTTTGAAGTAAATCATACTCTCTTCGAAGAGGTTTTGAAAAGTATCTATGCTGCCAAGCAAGGCACTTTGTAGTTTACTGGCATGTGAGATGTTTTTCGTAGTCTGTTTTTGCTCTTCAATGAGCTTGTCTCTTTCTTCTTCTATTTGATGCTTTTCATTTTCTAGTTGTTGTCCTAGCTGTCTGACTGCTATCAAAGGAGACATAATATTGCCTACTTGATCCATATATTTGACCTTGTCATGTCGAACAAGTTCACTGCGCTTGTCTTGTTCGATTTTCAGATATTCTTCTATTGAATACATGTTGTATCCACGAGCACTAATCTGTACGGCTACTTGAGTTACTTTTCTGTTTTCATCGACCTCATCATTCATTTCGTCTGCTATCTGCCCTACAAACGCTCCTTTCATTTCTTCTAGAGGTGATACCCTTAGCCCTATTGTTTTTTTAATTAGAATAAACATGCCTAGCGAGATGACTGTAGTGAATCCAAAACAGGTTATAATTCCAACTACTTGAATGCCTAATTGAAGCCATCTGTCATGTACTAATAGGTCAGCTTCTCCAAAAAGGGCTACTGCTAGCGTACCGAAGATGCCTCCGATACCATGTACTGCTATTGCCCCAACAGGATCATCAAGTTTTAGGTTTTCCGAAAGGTATACATAGAAGAGGTTGTGAATTATTCCAGCAATAGCACCAATCAAAATAGCTGATATAGGAGAGACAACATTACAACATGCGGTAATGGCTACTAGTCCAGTCAAACTCCCGCCTGCAAGCTTTTCAATTACATCTTGTTTGTCTTGAAAGAAAACGGCGTAAAAGAAAGCTGTGAAGGCTGCAGCAGCCCCTGCCAAATTCGTGTTCAGAATTATCTTTACTACATCCTCATTGAATGCAAGAGTACTTCCTCCATTGAATCCCCACCAGCCAAGCCAGAGGATCATTACACCCAGAATACTGTAAGAATAATCAGAGGCAGGCATCTTTTGGAGTTTGCCCAAGGCATCATATCGACCGATTCTTGGTCCCACCATATAGATGCCTACTACGGCTATCCATGCTCCAGTACTATGAACCACAGTAGACCCTGCAAAATCCATGAATCCTAATCCTGCTAACCAAGGTGTATTATCTTCAATAAGAAGATTACCCCATGACCAGTATCCAAATACTGGATAAATTACCATGGCAGTCATCATAGAGGCTATAAAATACGGTATGACCCCAGTACGACCAGACATAGCTCCTGATACTATTGTGAGGGCAGTACCTGTAAAAGCCAACTGGAAAAGGAAGAAAATATACTCCTTACCTGTGTCAATATTATTACCTGCAAAAAAATCGAATCCAAACCATGCACTGTCTGAACTTCCGAACATAATACCGAAACCTACAACGAAAAAAGCTATACTTCCAGCAACCCAGTCTAAGAGGTTTTTAGCCCCTATACCTGCTCGGTGCTGTTTTTTAACTAATCCAGTTTCTAATACTTTAAATCCTGCCTGCATGAAAAACACCAGTGCGGCAGCTACCAAAACCCATAAATCGTCTAGATTCATGGTTACCATTTGATTTGAATACGTGTCTGCTTTTGCGAAAGCTGGAGCTAATGCAAAGAGCATGAATGGGATAATTATTCTCTTCATTTTTTTCCATAATAGGACATAGTCGTCCTGTCAACTGTTAATCTTTTAGTACAGATGGATTTCAGTCTTCTAAACAAAAAGGACTAATGTTGTTATGGGTGCCTCTTACTTGAATTTTGTGAAGAGAAAGGTCAGGGTAGCTCTGTTTAGTTGATTGACTTAATTGTTATATTTTCACATCCAACAAAAGTATTTTCTACGTAGTTGGATTAAAATGCAGATTGTGAGGAATTAAAGTGTCTTTTAGTTGGTGTTTTTAATGAGTTATGGTTGTTTTTAATATGCTTTTAGGTCACTAAAAACATTGTTTTGCAACTATAAATGATGAATCTCGCTAGTAATAAGCGTTTCGGCGATAGATATTTTAATTTCGAGTTTCTATGACAAGAACATATACTAGAAGTCAATTGGCCCTTAGAAATGGTCAAGATAGGGAAGAAATTTGGGTAGCATATCAAGGTAAGATTTATGATGTGACTAGATCTAGAATGTGGAAAAATGGTAAACATTATGAACACTGGGCAGGTCAGGATTTGACTTCCGAATTGGATACTGATGCACCTCACAACGCTAATGTTTTTGATAAATTTGAAGTGGTTGGTCAACTAGTATAAGCGCTTACTATCACCTCTCTTAAAAGTAATAATACATGATAATAATTGCGGATAGTGGATCGACTAAGACTGATTGGAGATTTATTGATTCTAATGGAAATGTCACACAGGCTAAATCAGAGGGAATCAATCCAAACTATATGACCGAGGAAGAAATTAAGGTCAATATCACTTCTGTTTTAAAGGATTACAAATCAGAATCTGTAAAGCTGTATTTCTATGGTGCAGGCTGTAAGGCTGAGAAGAATGTTGCTTTTGTCCATAGGTTATTTATGTCTTTCTTCTTTTCTGCCAATGTGTATATTAATCACGACATGTTTGGAGCAGCTAGATCGCTGTGTGGGCATGATTCTGGAATAGCCTGTATTTTAGGTACTGGTTCCAATTCGTGTTTATATGATGGGCAAGAGATTACTGCCAATGTTCGTTCATTGGGTTATCTTTTAGGAGATGAAGGTAGTGGTTCTTACATAGGAAAGAAGTTATTGCAGAACTATTTTAGAGGAAACCTATCAAGTCAAGTAACCAAGAATTTTGAAAAGAGATTTGGTGACAATCAAGATGAACTGATTAGAGAAATTTATAATGCTGAGAATTCAGCGCGCTACATTTCTAAATTTTCCAAGTTTGTTTTTCAAAATATCAAGGATCCGGGAATGTATAAAATGGTCTATAGCATTATGGTAGAGTTCCTTGAGCTTAATGTGCAGCAATACGAAGGGTACGAGACTACACCTGTTCATTTTACAGGCTCAGTGGCTTATTACTTTAGCAATATTCTACGCAAAGCTGGTCAAGACAAAGGCATTACAATAGGGCATGTTGTAGAAAGCCCGATAGCTGGTCTCACACTTTATCATAAAGAGGAATCTATTTTATAATTTCAGGGTAAAAATTTATTAAAACCTTATGATTCATTTCTTAGGTCTTAGCTGAACAAAATTTAAAACAGTCTCTAAACTTAGTTCAAGGGTTTACTTTGAACTTTTATTTCAACAACATTCTATATGTCTACTACAGAATCTGCATCTAATTACAATGATCTCCAAAATATGTCTACTGAGGATCTTCTTATCAATATGAACAAGGAGGATCAAACTGTCCCGTTAGCAGTAGAAAAGGTTATTCCTGAAATAAAACTGCTCGTTGAAAAGATATTAGAGAAAATGATGGCAGGTGGACGCATTTTCTATATTGGAGCAGGGACAAGTGGTAGATTGGGAGTAGTAGATGCGTCTGAAATTCCCCCTACTTATGGCCTTGATCATGGAAGGGTAGTTGGGTTAATAGCAGGAGGTGATGGAGCTATTAGGAAGGCTGTGGAATTTGCAGAAGATGATACCCAACAAGCTTGGAAAGATTTAGAGGCCAATGATATATCAGATAAGGATGTTTTGATTGGAATCGCAGCGTCAGGGCGAACGCCTTATGTTATAGGTGGAATCGAAAAGGCAAGAGCCAATGGAATTGTTACAGGTTGTATTGTTTGTAATAGTGATTCGAAACTTGCTGCAGCTTCAGAATATCCTATTGAAATTGTTGTTGGACCAGAGTTTGTGACGGGTAGTACGAGAATGAAGTCCGGAACTGCACAGAAACTAGCTCTAAATATGATTTCAACATCTGTCATGATTAGACTAGGTCATGTGAAAGGAAATAAAATGGTCGATATGCAACTGAGTAATGAGAAACTTGTAGATCGTGCTGCTCGTATGGTGATGGATGAAACCGGTGCCGATAGAGCTACTGCTGAGAAATTGGTGGAGAAATATGGCTCAGTGAGAGCAGCGGTGCAAAACTATAAATAGTCGTACAATGCATCAGTTAGAACCTTACTTTGGTTGGCTTAAGTATTATGATTCCAGCCTTGATTCACTTTCTCCATTCAACGGTAAAGAGTATAACTATGATCTGTACTCGGATACTATATATGGCTATTACATAGCACCAGGCTGGGACTTTATGGGGTCAGAGACACTTTATTTGAAGCTGCTTTATGTGAATTATGATGCTGGTTTTGCAGTAATTGAGTTCATAGGAGAGTGGAATGATGCCATAAATAATGATATCATGAACCTTAAAAGAAATATCGTTGATGAGATGATTCATCAAGGAGTTAATAAGTTTATTCTAATAGGGGAGAACGTAATGAATTTTCATGGTTCGGATGATAGCTATTACGAAGAATGGTTTGAAGATGTAGAAGACGGTTGGGTAACTGCTATCGGTTTCAGAGATTTCGTATTAGATGAAATGAATAACTATGGTATTGATAGTTATGTTAACTCAGGGGGGCAGTTGGAAGCAATTAATTGGAGAACAATGAAACCACATCTACTTTGCCAAAAAATAGATTCGCAAATCATGAAAAGACTTGGAATGTAAAAAAGTCAGGAGAGTTATGAATGTTAGCTCTCCTGTCTATTACTATTATTTAATATCTACATACTGTCCAGCTACCCAGCCTTCAATTTTAGTTTCAACTTTTAGCCACCCATTGTGTTGTTGGAGCACTTTGAGTTTTGTACCTCCTTCAAGTGGAGCTGCTGCTAAATCAGCACTTCCAGATGGCATTTCACGAATATTAAGTCTGGGAACATCTACAATTCCTTCATAATCATCGCTCATCGGCAATTCTTCTTCTCTGCTCTCCAAGAAACCATTTCTGACTTTGTCTAATGGAAATGCAGGGCCTGGATCTTGTTTGCGTCCTTTAGATATCTCCTCATGTCCTAGAATATTGGTAATGGTAGGATATCTATCCATCAGCGCCTCGATCATTTCTATAGTCTTGTCAATCTGTACCTCAGTGTAAGTGTGCCAAAACCTAGATGCTGACTCATTTCGATGGACTGCTTGCATAACCTCTTCCTCTGGATATGTCTTGCCAAACCAAGATTTGTACTTGTTACCAACTTTCTCTAAAACCCCAGCATTATCTATTTCAATTCCTATAGAAAACTTGTTGAATCCTGATCTACCCTCGTATGAGCTTTTACCAGCATGCCAAGTGACCGTATCAAAAGGAACTAATTGATAGATATGACCAGATCTATCTAATACTATGTGTGCAGAAGCCTTGACCTTTTTTCTACAAAGATATTTGGCAGAGCTCTCACCAGATTTACCAGCAGTATAATGGATAATGATAGTATCCGGCTGGCCGGGTGCGAATTTGACAGTATTCTTTGGACAAGAAAGGTGACTGACTGATTCACCTTTTTTGAATAAGTGATCTTCTATTTCCATCATAATTTACCCAAAGATGTCTTTACGGTCTTTTTTCCTTACAAAAGGAATATCGACATTTTTAGTGACGGTCGTAGCTATCTTTTCCGCAGACCTACCTACTACATACCCACCGATACCGATTTCTAGGAGAGTCCAAAATTTAGGATCAATGTTTTTGCTAATAGGGTCTGCTGTATTGACAAATGCAGGTTCTATGAAATATGCATACACTACTATAAAAGCGAATGTAAGCATCACGATTGGTCTCCAGCTACGTTGTAGCCAGTTGCCCGAAGCCTCAGCAGTGATGATGTCTCGCTGAGCATTTTGGACATTGTTCATAGCGTTGAATACGATATTAGAGAGTTCATTTTTTGCTCTCAATTTTTCGTCATCGCTCGTAGATAAGTTGTCTACAATCTTGCCACCTTCCGACAAGATGTCTTTAGCACCTTTGCTAAAGATTTTCGAGAATAATCCCATAAATCTAGTATTGGTTAGAAATAAGAAATACGCTCACCACCTTGATGAGCTAATGGTCGAAATTGGTTAATTCTTATTGAAAATACTAATAATACAAACGAGGCATCAAAAGCAGTCATATTATTCGATCCATTAGAGAAGATATGCCTTTAGCATGGCCAATGATACAGGTCACGAAATAGTAATAAGGTCATGGTTTAGATGATTGGTGAAATTTATACGTGTACGAGCACGAATTTTTTCGTGTAGCTGCACGGGCAATAATATGATGTGATCGTTAAAACATGATCAAGATCTAGAAACATATGATCTACGTCCTGTTTTCAAGAATAGGTCTAGTCCATTTTTACAATCGGATAAGGCAGGTTAAGCCCTGTTTGCCAGTAGATACTTATTAAGAACTAACTAATCTCTACTGACATCATTTCTACCAAAACGGAAACTAAAGATGGAAGAACAAAACAACGAAATCAGTCAAAGTCGAAAGGACACAGTTCAGTACCTTAACCTTCAACTGGCAGCACTAGGACAGCCAGTATTCGAAGACAGGGATGGGGCATTTTGTAACCCTAATTTTACAGCGCTTACAGATGGTTTTATTCAAAGTACTCGTGAAGTATCTCGACTTGTGGATCAACCACTTTCTCCAGCAGATCAGAGAATTCAAGATTTTATTGATGATTATTTGAAGGATGTTGAGATTGATAAAGCCCCTAAACTTGCAAATAACACGCTAGTTCTGACTAAGAAAGGTCATGCAAGAGAATTGAGTCTGCCTCCAGATGCTAACTATTTCAAAAGTGCAGATGTAACGTCTCATAGAATAAAACAAGGGGTTCTAAATAATCCTTTGAAGGATAAAAGAACTACTAAAGGTACTTTCCATATCGTGGAAGGGGACTTACCAGTTCCGCTAGATAAAAAAGAAGTTCCTAAGATTGTATTCGCACATTTCTTGAATGAGGCTTTTAATCAGCCGAGTGATGTTAAGGTATTACCATTCACAGCAAATCAAGACGAAAAGGCAAAACTGATGGTCTCTTCATTGTTAAGACCTGTAGTCTGTCCCGAGGTAAAGGGAGTCGTGCCCAAGAAACGTCTAGAGGTTAGATTTTTCGTGCCAGGAACTTTGGTCTCGAACATTGATTTTGTGGAGAATATCTTCGGTAACGCTGGAGATCCATACTTAGCAGAGAATGATTCTGCTTTAGATCCAGAGCACTGGACTGGACATACTGGTTGTATCATTTTAGCACCTCATTTGAAGACATTGAAGATGAAAGATCTTGGTCTTCCACATTGGGATGCTGCTACAGAACGTCAGCGCAACGATGGTATGGCTTGGAAGGATGAAAATGAACTGTATAATGATGGTGGTGCATTCAAATTGACCTGTAGAGATGATAGAGGTGTAGTGGTGACATTGATTGCTGATAACTATTACGGGTATTCTAAGAAGGAAATTAAAACTCAGATCAGTTACTCCGCTAATCTATATGGATTGCTAGAAGAAGAGCATGCTGGAGGAGCTATTGCTTACCACAGGGCCGTACTGGGTGATAGAGTGGATGGAAGAAGAGTATCTGCGAAGCTGGGTAATCTTCACAAGTTTGAGGATGCAATGAAACTTCTAGGTGATAGGGTAGACGTTAAACCAGAAAAATATGCGGTAGATAAGAAGTATCCCAATATCATATACATACCGGAGTATGCCTTGATCAATACAAATACCAACAGTATCAGTTGGACGTATCAGGGCAAAGAACAGAAGCTAACATTGTCTCCTTATAAAACTTATATTCATCCATCTGGAAATAAATATAACCTGGAGAAACATCCAGCTATTTCTCTCTGGAGAATAGTTACCACTCGGGCAGAAGGAGTATTCTGTCACAAGCCATGTACCGTATCAGGGGGAGGTAAATCTGAGATTTCAAAGTCTATGCAGAATGCAATCTCATACAATGCTTTCCATATCCATAATTTGGAAGAGGATATTAAAATGGCTGATGAGATTATTGAGAAAGATTACTCTGATAGATATCGAGAAGAAAAGGCTAAAAGACCAAAGTCCAGAGCATTTTTGAGCCCAGATCGTTCTTTGGGGTCTACGGTTAAGCTTTTAACCGTATCGGATAAACATTCAGATAAATACAATGAGTGGGTACGCAGTATTCCTGATCATATTAGGTCATTGGTATTATTCATCAAACGTCTGTATAGACAAAATGAAGGCGGTTTGAACTGGAAGGATAGCATGTCGGTACAGATCATTAATAACCATCAAGGGACTAAATTCTTATATAATAATCAGCCTGTAGTAGGGAGTTATGTAAGAATAGGTTTCAACCAGCAAGGAACATGGTTGTTACACAAACTAAGATCAGATTTTTCAGCGAGTAAGAAAATTCAGACAGAAGATGATATCTCAGCATCTATTGTTCTTCCTAAAGACCGTATCAAGAACCTAAATCCAGAATATTCTAATAGGAGTGTCAAAATTCTTGAAAACTGTGAGGCTCACCTATTTCAGAGACCAGATGAAGCTATCGTCCGTGGGTATGATAAGAAAGCGGAAAAGGATCTAGTATCTGATGGAGTATTCTTGACTAACTATGAGCCACTATCTCGGCAAGATGCGATTGATCTGTATGAGGATACCATCAATTTTGATAAGTATACTCAGCCTGTGAAGGATTTTCTGATGGATATCATTGAAAACGGTAAGGATGATGAATTCTTTGCTGTACCATCTCATACTAGAATTGTAGACGGGACCCCTACTGTAAACCCAAGATACCTTGAGAAAAATATTCATTTTGGAGAGACAGAAGATAAATACATCGCGGAAGTTGGTACAAGATTGTTCAGGAAGATAAAATCCGAAGATCCTGTGATTTATACTGTCAATGCTGTATTGCCAGGTCGAAGAAATAATCCTGTAGACAGGAAAAACGGGATCAGACCATTGGCTGTATACAACCCTATTCACTATCAAGAGACTCCTGAACTGTTCATGGACTTTATTAGTAGTTTGACCGGTAAGTCTCCATCTACTACAGGTGCTGGATCTGAAGGTGCTTTGACCAAAGGCCCTTTCAATATGTTGACACCTACATCTGACTTGAACAATGCTATGCTAGCACACATCTTAACCGAATCTAGTGCATTTAGTACGGCAGCAGGATACGTAGGAGCAGAGAATAAAGTAGATCATGATATTAGTTTACTGATTCCAGAGATTTGGGCAAGGATGATGCCTGAGGATAGAGATCCTAAGGAATTGATTAAGCACAAAGCCCTTGAGAAGTTAGACGACTTTGAGTTCGAAGGCAAGAAAGTTTTAGCCAGTAGACTTGGCTATAGAATTACCAACATGTTTGCCTTTAGGTGTATGAATAGACTGTTTGATGAACCAGGAGCAGTATTCACAGAGAGAATGTTGAAGCCAGAGCTTCAGGGTATGGAAGACTATGTAGATGGTATCAATAATATCGTCGAAACTCAGCAGAAAGTAGCTAAGAGATATTTCGATGACAATAGTGTGAGCGCTGCGATACCTCCACTACAAATTCTACTACACGTAATGGCTTATGGTCACTATGAAGGTAAGGATATCAGCGACCCAGAACTCAGAAAACAGTTTGATCGCGATCATGTATTGGCAAGTGACTGGTATCAAGAGCGACTGAAGCTGAAGCAAGAGAAAGACATTTCTTTCGTGGAGAAGCAGATCAAATACTTAGAAAACTTCATAAAGCTGCCTCAAAATGCTCCTCTTACCGTTGATTTAGATATCGAGTCCAAATTAAAAAGACTGAAGGTAGAATTTGAAAGAGTGTCAGCATCTGCGTACTTGGATACATTAGTAGGAACTATAGGTGCTGATCCATTATTTAGGAAGCAACCTGCAGTAGAAGAAGAACAGGTGGAGTTGGCAATGGAATAGGCATTCCTGTTATAGTAGTTAATACGAATTATTGAGCCATGTTTCTGTTGAGGCATGGCTTTTTATATGAATGACAGTTGATGAATTGTAATATCTGGTTGATCGCATGTAACCCTTGGTTGATGAAATGTAACGTCTGGTTGATCGCATGTAATGCTTGGTTGATGAATTGTAATGTCTGGTTGGTCACATGTAATGCTTGGTTGATGAAATGTAAAGTCTGGTTGGTCACATGTAATGCTTGGTTGATGAAATGTAACGTCTGGTTGATCACATGTAATGCCTGGTTGATGAGATGTAACGTCTGGTTAATCATATGTAATGTCAGTGAGGCTTCTCAACAATAAACACTACTTCGGAGTATTTGACATATAAGGGCCATCCTTGCTCTTTTTGTCTTTAATTTTTGTCATATACCGGAGATAGAGAGAATCTTGGCGGGAAGGAGCAGGGATCTCTTTGAGGACTTTTTTTATTATAGCTATTTGGTCAGCAAATTCGACAGAATTTCCACTGATGAGTTTGTAAGGTCCATGATCCATTTGGTGCCAATACATGTTATACCCATCTTTTAGGATGTCTTTAGTACGGACCATTTGATGAACCGTCATATAGCTGTAAATCCATTCACGATGTGTTTTGTGTTTTCCGTGAAGTACAGGGACTAGAGAAACACCGTCAATATTTTGAGAAAGTTTAGCACCTACCAATTCTTCGATAGTAGGGAAAATGTCCGTTAGGTCAGTCAAAGCATCAGACCTACCTATTGCTTTTACCCCAGCGCCACTAATGATGAGTGGTACTCGGGTACCTTTCTCTAGAGATACACTTTCTTTTCCAAAATCCTCACTAGCGTTATCAGAAGTAATAATGAAAATAGTGTTTTCCAGTTCCTTTATTTTATGGAGTTGGAGTTTAAGTTGTCCAATCATCATGTCTATGTAGTTAGCATGAGCAGCCATGGAGTTGTCACTATAGATATAGGTTCTTCTAGGGAAGAAAGAATATTGAGGGGTTTTAGGAAGGTTGTTGTTCCCATTTCTATTCCCCAAGTGTAGCGGCATATAGAGTAAGAATGGTTTATCTTCTCTATGTGCGCGTCTAATGAAATCCATTGAATATCGAAGTACCATCTCAGGACCAAAGTCATTGTCTGTTGTCTGTAGCCATTCTGCGGTATCTTCCTCATGCTTATAAATACTTACATAAGGATTCCAGTAGCATGAAGGTTTTGTTTTTCCTTTCTTGGTTACGTATTGACCAAAACCTTCTGGTCCATGCCAATCACCAGTGATGAAGTATTCATCAAACCCGTGATCAGTGACTTTTCCATTGAGTTGAAACTTTCCCGCCATCAAAGTCTTATATCCAGCTTCTTTAGCCACATTCGAAAACAATTTGTGCTCATGTAGGTGATGATTTTTTTCTTCTATGCTGGGTCTCATAGATCCATGATACCATTCAGTTTGGTGAGCATATTTGCCAGTCATGAGCATGGCTAGCGTAGCTTGATTTTTAGGTGTAGCCCATGCCGTTTTAAAAAAGACTCCATTTTGAGCTAATAAATCTAGATGAGGAGTTTTGGCAATTTTATTCCCATAGATTGGTAATTCTCGTGGGCTCATGTCATCTGCCATCAACAATATGATGTTTGGACGCTTCTTTGCCAGAGTACTAATGGAAGCCAAAAATAGAAATACGAACATAGTGTTCCTCATACTTTCTTTTTTCAATTGTCTCAGGTATAGTAGGTTGAGAACAAAGTAGGGATGGGGAAGAGTTCATTTAAGTTAACGAATTCGACTAATATATTAGTGCTTTACAAAAGAAAACTATTCTGCATGCCTACTACTTTTTGAGAAAGTACCGGATTTCAAGTCCTTTATTTTGAATTTTTATTGGAAATTATGCCGATAAATCAGCTATTCATAGAGTAGAGAGATCTAATCATTTTTTGACTTACTGTACAGTTTTCCACCAATGATCAAACTTTTGATCTTTGCCAATCAATATTTCTTCACCGATACGAGGTGTTTTAATATCGATGCCATGCTTTAGGCTAGCAGCTAGTACTCTGTCAGCGCTGTTATACCATTCATGATTGGCCAAAGTAAAAGCGCCCCAGTGAATTGGAATTAAAGTTTTTCCTTTAAGATCAATATGGGCTTGGACAGTCTCTTCAGGGAACATGTGAATATCACTCCATAATGAGTCATATTGCCCACATTCCATTAGACATAAGTCAAAAGGACCATGTTCATCTCCGATTTTTTTGAACCCATCAAAATATCCAGAGTCCCCACTAAAATAGATTTTATTCTTTCCTTCAATAACCCATGAGCACCAAAGAGTTTTGGCTCGATCACTAAGTCCTCTTCCGCTGAAATGCTGTGAAGGAGTACATACGAACCTGATTCCATCAATATTAGTTTCTTCATCCCAATAGAGCTCAGTGATTTTTTCGCTGGGAACGCCCCATCCTTCAAGGTGTGATCCTAATCCCATAGGTACTAAAAAGTGCTTAGCCTTGTTCTTGAGTTTAAGTACCGTAGGGTAGTCAAGGTGGTCATAGTGGTCGTGAGAATAGACAATTAAATCAATTTCAGGGAGGTCTTCTATTGCTATGGGAATAGAATCAGAGTTATAATACCTCTTTCCTGTTAGATAAGGAAGAGGGGCAGGGTATTCACCAAACATAGGATCCAGAAGTATGTTTTTATTGTTCATTTTCAGATAGAAAGATGAGTGCCCATACCAGATGGCAGAGCTAGTAGAGTCTGCTATGTTTTCTACTTCTTCCTTAGACCATCTTTGTACTGGGACATTATTAGCAGGTCTACCGTTTGGGTTTCCTTTGAGCATTTTTGAAATCATCTTTTTATAATCCGAAAAGGAGAATTCAAGCTTTACAGGAGATAGGTTTACAAAATTGTCATCTTTATATGTTTTCAACGTTTTAATCTTTTCTAATCTTTCACCGCTTGGTTTAGCTCCGAATGAAGGGTAGAAGTTGATAATTAAAATGCCAATAAGCACTAAGGTGCTTACAATGCTCAAAATTGTTAAAAGCATATACTTTATGATTTTTGAAATACTCATCTAGGAAATACTAAAGCCAAAACGAAATCGGCTATTCATATGTTTTTAGTTAAGCTAAACTATAAAAAGTCTACTAAGGAGGGAAAGAAGAATTCTATCTGTATAAATCCAATACAGAAATTAAGAAATCGTATTTTACGTTGATTTGGGCTCAAGTAGAAAAAAAGGACTGCTCTATGAACAGTCCTACACATTTTTTACTTGAATGAAGTTGTACTAAGCCAACACTTATCTTTAAAATAGGCTGGTTTTTGGTATCAAACTAAAATCAGGTATAAGGCTACACTTGCTGCTTTGAAAGCAATGGCATAGAATAAAATCGATGTTTTAAGAGCTTTAGTTTCCAAGGGCTATAATAGTTTATTTTACGATTCAAATTTAGATATTGATTGAATTAAATCAATGGGTATAATCACGTAATATAGAATATAAGGGTTTTACTTATTTATGATTATTTAAAGATAAAATTAGTAATCGGTTATTTATTTAGGATTTATCTAATAATTAAAGCTTCTTTTAAAAGGGGTTTAGTATCTCTTTGAATGTATTTTTATTGTATTATTTTAATAAGTGGTATTATTCCAAGAAAGACTTGTTGGTAAATTATGTGATAGGTTAAGGTGTTGGTTTTAATGTGCAGTATTTCAGTTGGTTAAGGGTAGTTTTTCTTTGTATTCTTCTAGAAAAATATGCTTTGATTTTAATCTGTATTGCATGACCCATCTTGGATGTGGTAAAGATTCGATCTTTTCGAAGAAGTTGTGTTTTTTGTTGACGTATTTCAGGAATTTTATATTTTCTCCTTTACCAATACTATAGGCTATGGAAGTATCTATGTTGAATTGCAACTGAGCTTTGATCCACTGAACCACAGACTCTTCAAAAATCTCCTTCCAACCCTTGATATCGTAGTAGTTTAGGTTTTTACCGTCAGATATATAGCCAAGAGGAGAAATTCCTGTTATAAAATAGTTGGCGTAGAAATTTTTTGGGCCACCTATAAAATTAATCATTTCGTAGACGAATTTTGAGCTCAATTCGTGCCTTTTTGGAAATGGATTAGTGATGCCACAAAAATCTTCCATACAGATCGGGTCGGTAAATGGAGCACCAGTTAATCCTCCTCCTAGTCTACCAGGATTGATCCCAAATAAGATTTTACGAAAGTTATTATCGTTATAAAACTTATGGTAAAAAGCTTCTGTAGTATCCCAACCTTCTTTCGTGATATAAGGGTTAAGAGTTTCCACATTAGCAGGAAGTAAATCTGGAGGAGTTAGGGATTGGTAGAAATCAAGTATCTGATTAGCTATCAAATTAATTCCTTTTATTTAGTTCGTCTCTGATTAGAGCCGCTTTTTCATAGTCTTCATTTTGAAGAGCTTCTTCCAGCATACTATTCAGTTTATCCAGAGATTGGTTTTTAAGCTCATCGTTTTCTTCTTCCTCTTGATCAGCTGCTACCGTTTCCAGTTCATCTTCTACTTCGTCAGTTACTAAGATACCAGCTTCTTCCATTACTTTTTCATTAGTATAGATTTCAGCGTTGAACCTAATACCTATAGCAATAGCGTCAGAAGGACGAGCGTCTATCTCAACATTATTGCCACTGGAGTCTTCACAAATGATTCTTCCAAAGAAGACACCTTCTTTAAGGTCAGAAATGTATATTTCTTTGACATCAACATTGAAGTGTCCTGCAAAAGATTTGAAGAGATCATGAGTCATTGGTCTGTTAGGGGAAATCTTTTCAATTTCAATAGCTATAGCTTGTGCTTCAAACATTCCTATAATTATTGGTAATCGTCTGCTGCCATTGCTTTCTCCTAATACTAGTGCGAAAGAACCTGATTGAGCGTGACTAGATGATAGTCCAATAATTTCAAGTTTTAATTTATCCAATGCTTCTTAATATTAAATGCAAGTACCCACGCTGAGCCTAGATACTTGCCAAAATTCTAACTTTTAAGGTAACTAGTGTTCCAACTATTGGATTAACTAATTGCCTTGATAGCTTCAGTTAATTTAGGAATCACCTCAAACGCGTCGCCTACGATACCATAGTCCGCCGCTTTGAAAAATGGAGCTTCCGGGTCTTTATTAACTACTACGATATATTTCGAAGAGTTGACCCCAGCAAGGTGCTGAATAGCTCCTGAGATTCCGACCGCAATATACAAGGAAGGCGCAACTTTTATACCTGTTTGACCAACATGTTCATGGTGTGGACGCCAATCCATATCCGATACAGGTTTACTACATCCTGTAGCTGCACCTAAAGTAGTAGCAAGTTCCTCAATCATACCCCAATTTTCTGGGCCTTTTAGACCTCTTCCGCCAGAAACTACTAAATCGGCCTCTGGAAGTAGAATCTCTCCTGTTGTTTTATTTTGTGAAGTGATTTTGGCCTTGAAGTCTGTGTCAGTTGATGAAGGAGTAAAGGATTCTACTGTAGCAGCGTTACCATCTTCTTTGATGCCGATGGCATTTTTCTTTATGCTTATCACCTTTTTGTCTTCAGTTAGTTTAGTGATCGCAAAAGCTTTTCCTGTATATATGCTCGTTTTTACTGTGAATCCATCGGAGGTATCAGGTAATTCTATTACGTTGGACGCTAGAGAAGCACCTTGTTTGATAGCAACTCTGGCAGAGATCGGATCGCCTAAAGAGGACTTACTCAAGACAAGAGTATCTGCACCAATAGACTCCATCGCTTCGGATATTGCACTGGAGTATGCCTGAACATTGCCTAGATGGTATTTTTCGTCCGATACATGCAAAACCTTACTAGCTCCAGAGAGACCAGCTTTTGCTAATTCTTCGACTGATATCTCACCAAATGCGATGGCGGTAACGTCACCAAGTTGAGCTCCATAACTTATTGCTTCCAGTGACGATTTTTTTATTGTTCCTTCAGTTATTTCTATAAATACTAATATTGACATTTCGTTATAATTCTTGGGTTGTACATTGATTATATGACTTTTGCCTCATTCTTGAGAAGGTCTACCAGCTCTGATACGTTATCCGCATCAATCATTTTGACAGCACCCTTCTCTGGTGGTAGCTCGTAGTTTTTGAACTCGGTTTTGGTCGTATTAGCCGATGGCTCCTTGACTTCTAGAGGCTTGGTTCTTGCTGTCATAATTCCTCTCATGTTTGGAATCTTCCATTCAGCAATTGGCTCTTGGCATCCAAGAACTAGAGGTAATTCGGCTTGGATAGACTCTTTTCCTCCTTCAATTTCTCGTGTCATTTTAGCTGTCGCATCTTCTATATCTAAAGTCATCACAGGAGATATCGATGGGATTCCTAAAATTTCGCCTACCATACTGTGAACAACTCCACTATTGAAGTCGATAGATTCTCGACCCATTAGTATCAAGTCATATTGACCTTCTTTGGCAATAGTTGCTATTTCATTAGCAACAAAGAAAGAATCAGTTGGGATAGCATTTACTCTGATAGCGTCGTCTGCACCGATCGCTAATGCTTTTCTAATCGTAGGCTCTGTCTCAGCTTCACCGACATTTAAGGCTGTAATAGTTCCTCCTAGTTGCTCTTTCAATTCAACAGCCCTAGCTAATGCATAATCATCATAAGGTCCAATGATAAATTGCACGCCAGTTTTATCAAATTGAGTGTCATCTTCAGTAAATGCAATACGGGATGTAGTGTCAGGTACGTGTGTAATACAAACAAGTATTTTCATAATCAATAAAGAGTTGAAGTTGTATTTAATTAATCAGACGTTCTGAATGATCATTTACTTAAACTAAACAATCATTTAGATATCACTTCTATTTAAAACGGAAAATACAAGGTTTAGGCTTAAAATATAGAAGAGATCAATTTTGATAGAATTAACTTCTGGATTGGTCTTAGTACTATTCATTTATAGCTACACAGTGTTGTCAATTGAGTATTGCCAGCTTAGTTAAAATAAAAATTGCGGTATTTAATTGGCTTAACTTTTGCTGAATAGACTCAACATATCCTGAATTTTAAGGTTAGGCGTGTGGTGTAATATTAGATATTAACAGGGGCATTTTAGACATCATATGTATATGTCCCTATTGCTCACAGAATCTTCTTAATTTGCCAAGAATTGAATAGTAATATATGATGAACAGAAACACTTTAAACTTGTTTTCAATATTGAGTCTGATCCTTTTGACTCAATTTGTACAACCATTAGAAGCTAAACAAGATCGACCTAACATAGTATGGGTTGTATCCGAGGATAATTCAGCTAACTGGTATAGGTTATACAATCCAGAGAATGGTGCTGCGATGCCAAATATTGAAAAGTTAGCGGAACACGGCTTAGTATTTAACGATGCATATTCATGTGCTCCAGTTTGTTCTGCGGCAAGAAGTACTATTATTTCAGGTTGTTACGGTCCAAGGTTGGGATCTCATTTTCATAGAAACCAAGGTCCAGTGACTATGCCTAAAGGGTTAAAAATGTTTCCAGCTTATTTAAGAGAAGCAGGTTATTATACTTCTAATTGCCACAAAGAAGATTATAACTTCAATAAGGATGAAAAGATAGGAGTATGGGATGAAAGCTCTAAGAGAGCATCGTATAGAAAAAGAGCAGAAGGCCAACCATTTTTTCATGTTCAGAATTATCATAGAACGCATGAAAGTCAAATGTTTAAAGGCCTACCTGAAGGAAGAACGCCTGTAGTAAAGAAAAGTGAGGTTCAATTGTTTCCTTACCATCCAGATACAGAGTTATTCAGAGAGAAATACGCTCAGTATGTAACTCTAAATACTATAGTAGATGAAGAGATAGGTAGACTAATCAAGCAGCTAGAGGATGACGGTTTGATGGATGATACATTTATCTTTCATTATGGAGATCATGGAGGAGTATTGCCTGGAGGAAAGGGGTATGCTCACAATGACGGTTTGCAAGTAGCTATGGTCGTTTATGTACCGGAGAATTGGAAGCACCTAGCACCTGCCGCTGCAGGGTCTCGTGTAGATGGAATGGTCGAGTTTGTGGATTTGTCTGCTACTGTATTGAATCTTGCAGGGGTTGATGTTCCTGAGCAAATGGATGGAAAGCCATTCTTAGGTAAAGGAGTTACTACTGAAAGTCTCAAAAAGGATGATGTAGCTTTTGGATATGCAGATAGATTTGATGAGAAGTATGACCTAGTTAGATTCTTAAGAAAAGGGAAGTATACTTACTGGAGAAGTTATCAGCCTTTCAACTACGATGGATTATTTAACGAATACCGTTACAAGCAGCCAGCATTTAGAGAATGGAGAGACATGGCTTGGAGTGGTAAATTGAATGAAGTGCAAGGTGCTTTTTATGAGCCGAGACAGCCTGAGCAGCTTTATGATCTTGAAAGTGATCCGCATGAAACGAACAACTTAGCAAACGATCCGAAATTTGCGTCTGTATTAAAAGAAATGAGAAAAGAGGTTCAGAAAAGGGTAAAATGCATGAACGATTTGAGTTTTATTCCCGAATCTGAGTTTCTTAAGAATAGTAGTGGAGACGGAGAGGCGTATGGAAATGAAAATTCAAGCAGAATTAGTGATTTAGTGGATATTGCTGACTGGCAATTACTCAGTTTTAAGAAAGTAAAAGGTAAACTTAAGTCTGCTCTAGAAATGGATGATCCTTACAAGCGGTATTGGGCTTTGATTAATTGCAGTGCCTTTGGTAAAGAAGCTGCTATTTTCTTACCCAAAGCGAAAGAATTGGCTAAGAATGACCCAAGTCTCTTAGTAAGAACAAGGGCAGTTGAATTTATTGGTTTAGTAGAAGGAACTGAAGGGCTAGCTCCTCAAGTAATGGATATTTTATCAAAGAGTACAGATCCAGTTGAAGTCAATTTGATTTTGAATACAGTGGTTTTGTTAATGGATGGAGCTGGTTTAGAGCTTCAAAAGGCTGAAATTGAAAAATCACAATGGTCTAAGATGGAAGGAAAAGTAGTGCCTCGTAGAGTCGAGTACTTACTATCTAAGGCTAAATAAGTAAATGGTCTATTCATTGTACTATGATTAGACCGTTTAAGATGTTATAATGTGTTGATTCCCAATATTGTCTTGATTTTAACAGTTTTGGGAATTTTCATTTAGAATAAGTTTTGAAGAATATCTTTTACTTATTATCACCAATAAAATCTAGTCATAAAATTATGATTGTTTAACTATTACTTCGAATGAAAAAGTCCATCTATTTAGCCATGATATTACTGGCGTTTGTGAGTTTGTTAATTAGTTCAAAAAGCAAGCTGTTGGAAGATAAAGTAGCTTCAACTTTCTTGAACTATCAAAAGTACAACGCACAAGAAAAAATCTACCTCCATTTTGATAAACCTAATTATGCCAGTGGTGAGACTGTTTGGTTTAAGGTTTATCTACGTAATCTAAATGGTCTGATGAGATCAAATTTGAGTACCACTGTTTATGTGGAGCTAATTGATGCTGAAAGAACTGTTATAGATAAGAGATTAATTTTTGCTGGAGACGATTTTGGAGCAGGAGATTTCAAACTGAAAGATGATTTGTCATCAGGTATTTATAGTGTTCGTGCGTATACCAACTGGATGAGGAATTTTGATCAGAGCTTGTTTTTTGAAAAAGATATTAGAGTCACTTCTGTTGGAGATAAAATAGCTATTGAGACTAGTCAAAAAGGCTCGCTATCAGAAGAGGTTAATGAAGAGCAGCAGGTGGCAGAAGAATCTAGTAGAGGTGAAAAAATAGACGTTCAGTTTTTTCCAGAAGGTGGACAGATGGTTAATGGTTTGACATGTAGAGTTGCTTTCAAAGCTGTTGGTAAAGATGGTAGCAGTGTTCAGGTTTCAGGTGAGCTTTTGGACGGTAAGAATGAAAAGGTTAGTGATATAAAGACTGTACACTCGGGAATGGGTAATGTGTTTTTATTACCAAAAACAGGAGAAGAATTCACAGCGTTGATTACTGAAGTCAATGGTAAACCGACTAGTCAAAGGTTTACCTTACCTAAAGTTCAGCAAGCAGGGTATACACTTACTACAAGGAGCAAGGCTAATGGAGATGTATTGGTACAGATTCGTGCATCTAACAATGATGATTTGTTGAATACTACTTTGGCAGTAACTCAGGCTGGGGAACTGTTGATTGTAAAGACTGTTGACGAGTCTAAAAAAGCGCATAATTTCAATATTCCAGTTAGGTATTTGAATGATGGGATTGTTCAACTAACACTGTTTGATGATCAATTGAGACCAAGGTCTGAGAGACTGGTTTTTGTATATCAGACTCCAAACCAAATCAATACTTCATTGCAGGTTTCTAAAGACAGGTTCAAAAAAAGAAGCAAGATTGAAGTTGATGTCGCTATTAGAGATAAAGAAGGTAACCCTTTGAACTTCGATGGTTCTTTGTCCGTGGTCAACGAAGAACATGTTAATCTGATGGATAAGAAATCAAATATTGTCTCACAACTTTTATTGACTTCTGATCTTAAAGGGAAAATAGAACGGCCAAGAGAGTATTTCATGGATTTTAGTCCTGATAAAGCTAAAAGACTAGATCTAGTGATGTTAACCAATGGATGGAGAAGGTATAGTTGGCAGGATATGTTGGTTTATGAGCCAAAGTTTCCTGATTTTCAGATTGAAAAAGGAATTACTTTCCAAGGTTCTACCACAGGCTGGGTATCTACCCAAAAGGAAGTGCAGACGCAGATTACTGCAACTGCCTTTGCTAGTCCTATGATCAGCGACACACTAGTTACTTATGCTAATGGAAAGTTCTTCTTTTCGGGCTATGTGTTCTTCGATACGCTGGATTTTTATTTCCAAGCTAGAAGGTTCAATGCTAAGAAAAATACTGCCACTAGAGCTAACAATGTGAGTGTGAACCTTGAAGAGAAGACCCCGCCACAAGTGGAAGAACTAGACATATTGCCAAGTTCGATATCTGCCGAAACTATTGAGAAAAACAGACAAGCAAGAATCAAAGCTGCTAAAATAGATTCAGCTTTCGCAATGGCTAACCGGACGATTATCCTAGAAGGAATTGTCATAGAAGACGAAGAGATCAAAGAAGATGAAGAATGGGTAATTCACTCATATGCTGATCAGACTCTGAGCATGGATGATTTAATTCCTACTGGTACTATGTGGGATTTGATTAGTTCTAGACCTGAGTTTATCAGGATAATGAGATTTCTTCCTAGAGATCCTATATTGGGTGACTCATCAGGCGGTGATGGTTTTGTAGTCAATGGTATAGTGTTTATTCTGGACGGCTTTGAAGTGTCACTTGATCAGTTGACATCGATCCAGCAGTCAGAGATCAAAAAGGTAGACGTTTTATATGACTTTGAAGCGACGGTATATAATTCAAGAGCATTCAATGGAGCGGTAGTGATGTTTTCAGATCCAAATAGGTCAGTAGAAACTATTGTAAAAGGGATAGGGTCATATACACATCCTGGTTTCTACAATAAAAAAGAGTTCTACTCACCTAACTACGATGTGCCATCAAAAGACCATGCCAAAACAGATATGAGGTCTACCTTGTATTGGAATCCTAATTTGAAACCATCAGAAGATGGTCAGATCAAAGAGGTGTTTCACGCAAATGATGTATCTGGGCAATATTATGTCGAGGTGGAAGGAATTACTGATGGAGGGAAGCCTTTTACTGTCTATAGTAGATTGGAAGTGAGATAGCGTATTTATCTAACATCCATTGTTGTACAAAAAAGTTAAGGGTGTTTTGTCCATGGACAAAACACCCTTATTTATAATCTGGTGAGCTAGAAGTTTATTTTATAACCTTATCGGTGACATCTAACAAATCTTTTATTTTACTTGGATTATAAGCATCAGGGTGAGCTTGTTTATATCCGCCTGAGTCATTGTCAAAATACTTTCCTGATTTGTCAGCATGTTGCTCTCCCGTAGCCAATTCAAACAAAATGTTACTGCCCTTGTCAGGAGTAGACCAATAATCACCATAAGCTTCCAATGCCATTTTGGTTTTAAGTAATGAGCCTGGGTTAACTGCTATAGTAATGATATCTGGATGTTTTTCTGCAAAGTCAAAACTCCACATAGTCAGTGCTAATTTGCTTTGAGCATAACTTTGACTAACTCCAATTGTTACCTCGCCTGTAAGAACACTCTCTGTAACTGGTGATTGAGCTGCAGAACTAAGGTTAATTAATCTTGGCGAATTGCCATTTTGAAGTAAAGGTAAAAGTTCATTGGTAAGAGTGTACGGTGCTAAATAGTTGACCATCATTCTTAGATCCAAGCCATTCGGTGCTTTAACATTTGGGCTTTTAAATACACCAGCATTATTAATCAATACGTCCAACTGATCAGTGCTTGCCTTGATGCTATTACTTAATTCCTTGATCGAGGCAAAATCAGATAAGTTTCCAACAAAACCTTCAATATTCTCATTATTCGACTCTTCTTTGACTTTTTTGACCGTCAAATCTACTTTTTGCTCATTTCGGCCATGTACAAAAATCCTATGGCCTTCTTTCGCTAATTCAATAGCTACTAGCTTACCTATGCCATCAGTGCTTCCAGTGATTAATATTGTCTTCATTTTAGTATGTATTCAGATTGTTGATGAAATTCTACTATTATTTTATTGACTACTTTTCAATTCCTTCTTGAGCTAAGGATCAAATAGCGTATTCAATTTATTGTAAATGTTTGATGCTGTATCAAAAGTCAGAAAAGTGTTTCATCGATAAAATCGAAAAATATAGGGCTTAATATTCCCTTTATTAATTACTCAATATGATGATTTCTTCTTTTGAAACAGCATCAGTTGACCTCTATGCAAGGTCGTCTTTTGCTTCAATTAGATAATGATGGCTAACAGATCCATTAGTTCTAGCCTCTAAATGAGGAGCGTACCCCGTGTCATTCATAAAATCAAGAGCAGCTTGTTTTGAAGGCCATTCAATGATAATTCTTAAAGCAGCTTCTTTTGTTTCTCCTTCTAGTTGCTCATGAGATCCAGTACGTGCTAAATATGTTCCTCCATATTTAGCTACTAGTCTATTAGCTGGTTCTAAATAGTCGGGAATCCAGATATCAGTAGTAGGAGTTACATCTAGTACTGAAAAGAATTTCTTTGAATTTTCCATTGTTCTACATTTTGATTGAACAAAGGTCACTTTTCTTAAAATGGAAACTATTGTTAATATATTGGTATGTGTTGTATTTGTATTGGTTTTAGTCTCTTTTTTAGTGTTTTTAAATATCTTAAAGTTCTTTTTAGGTCTTTTTGGTGAGTTTTAAACCTTTTATTGTACAGTTAAATTACTTGCTTTAAGTTTGGGCTAATTCACAACCTCCACCTATTCATTTCGTTTTGTTCCATTCCTGCCTGATCAGAATTATAATTGCGATCTCAATTAAATAAGTATGAAGATAAAATTCTTGATGCTGGCAATATCAATGTCAGTATACCAAGCTTTTGCGCTAAAACCTAAGTCTTACCCTTCTTCGCAGATTCAGCATATGCTGAATAAACTAGAAGTGCTAGGTTCAGTTTTGTATGTAGCAGCCCATCCAGATGATGAAAATACAAGAGTAATTAGCTATATGGCTAATGATCGACATTATTACACTTCGTATCTATCGGCTACTCGTGGTGATGGAGGGCAAAACTTGATAGGTCCTGAGATTCGTGAATCGCTAGGCGTGATTCGAACGCAAGAATTGCTAGCAGCTCGTAGAACTGATGGAGGAACCCAATATTTCAGTCGAGCAAATGACTTTGGTTATTCCAAGACTCCAGAGGAGACGTTTGAGATTTGGGACAAGCAGCAAGTGCTGGAAGATTTTGTAATGACAATTCGTAAGCATAAACCAGATGTGATCATCACCAGGTTTCCAGAAGATGGAGGAGGAGGACATGGTCACCATACCGCTTCTGCTTTGTTGGCAGCTGAAGCATTTAATCTAGCTGCTGATGATAAAGCCTTTCCAGAATCTGCAGCGATATATGGTACTTGGCAGAGTAAGCGTTTGTTTTTCAATACAAGTGTTTGGTTCTACAGAAGAACGAACTCGAAAATGGACACTGCTAAATTCTACACTATAGATATTGGGAAATACAATTCGCTTTTAGGAGAGTCTTATTCTGAGATAGCTGCTAAGAGTAGAAGTCAGCATAAAAGTCAAGGTTTTGGTACCATAGGTACTCGTGGTAAACAAACCGAATACTTTGAATTCTTGTATGGAGAAAAACCAGAAGGAGCACCTTCAGAGGTGGATTTGTTCCAGTCGATTGATACTTCTTGGGATAGGTTAGATGAAACTAAATCTATCTCTAAGATAGTTTCAAAAATTAAGTCAAATTTCAATCCAGCAAATCCTTCAGGCATCGTTCCTTCTTTGGTTACGCTTAGAAAGCAAGTCAATGTATTAGAAAATGAAACTTGGAGACTTAGAAAACTAGCCGAAATAGATGAGCTAATTTTAGCCTGTTCAGGTCTATATGTAGAGGCAGTAGCTTCTGATTATAGCTATACATTAGGAGATGCTATAGATTATACTTTGGAAGTGGTCAATAGATCTTCAATCTCAATGAAATTAAAGGAAGTATCTATCGGATCAGAGGTATCAGTAGAGATTGATTCGCGCCTAATTGATAATGCTAAATTCAGCCAGAAAGGGGAATTAAAAATTCCAACTGACTATTCGTACACAAACCCATATTGGCTGGATGAACCGGGAACAGTAGGGATGTATGTGGTGAAAAATAAAATGCTTATCGGAACTCCAGAGAACCAACCAGCATTTACTGTTCGATTCAGACTCGATATAGAAGGACAAGAAGTAGTTATCCGTACTCCTTTGATTTATAAAAAAAGAGATCCTGTACGAGGAGAGGTTTACAAACCTTTAGAAATCGTTCCTCCAGTAATGGTCAATATTTCTGATCCTGTATATGTGTTTGGGAATGGATACTCCAAGAATTTAGAGGTCAATGTTTTGGCAGGTAAGTCAGGAGTAAAAGGTCAAGTAAAATTGGACGTTCCTAAAGGCTGGAAAATTGAACCTCAATCTTTTGAATATAGTTTGAAACAAAAAGGGTCAGAGAAATCTTTCACTTTTAAGGTTTCACCTCCTGATACGCAGTCAGTGGGATATGTATCAGCCATAGCTAGTTACAATGGAAAAAACTTTGATAAAAGTATTGTCAGAATAGAGTATGATCATATTCCAAACCAGATCATTTTGCCTGAGGCTAAATCTAAGTTGGTAAAAATTGAGTTGGAAAAGAAAGGCCAAAACGTAGCTTATATTAAAGGAGCTGGAGATCAGATTCCAAATAGTTTGCGTCAAGTAGGTTATACTGTTACAGAGCTATCCAATGACCAGATTAAGACTGATGTATTGAGTCAGTATGATGCAGTTATACTAGGAGTAAGAGCCTTCAATACTAATGAATCACTCAAGTTTCATACTGAGGATTTAAAAGAGTATGTGAAGCAAGGTGGGAATGTGGTAGTACAGTACAATACTTCACATGCTTTAAAGACAAAAGATATTGCGCCCTATGACCTGACATTGTCAAGAGATCGAGTGACAAAAGAGGAAGCTGAGATTAAAGTATTGGCTCCAGATCATCAAGTATTGAATTTTCCTAATAAGATAACCCAAAAGGATTTTGATGGATGGGTACAGGAGCGAGGATTGTATTTCCCTAATAAATGGGCAGACGAATTTACACCTATATTATCTAGTCACGATCCAAATGAACCCGCCCGTGACGGTGGATTATTAGTTGCCAAATATGGAAAAGGATATTATGTCTACTCAGGCTATTCTTGGTTTAGACAGCTGCCTGCTGGGGTGCCTGGAGCTTATCGTTTGTTCACAAACTTGATTTCAATCGGACAAAAATAAATGAACTGGAAAAGGATTTATATAGCTGTAGTACTATGGCTAGTCGTAATGGTAGGGCTAATGTTCACTTTTAGTCAGGTATTTACAGTATGAGTATATTAGATTTTATCGTACTATTCGGTACGTTGGCTCTTATCGTAGGATATGGAGTATATAAGACAAGAGGAACGCAGGACTTGTCAGATTACCTCAAGGGGGGAAGTTCAATGAAATGGGGAACCATAGGGCTATCAGTAATGGCTACCCAAGCGAGTGCAATTACATTCATTTCCACTCCAGGGTTAGCATATGAAAGTGGAATGGCTTTCGTCCAAAATTATTTCGGTTTACCAATTGCCTTGATCATTGTCAGTGTAGTATTTATTCCTATTTACTACAAGCTCAATGTTTTTACAGCCTATGAATTTCTGGAAAAGCGATTTGATAAGAAGACGAGGTTATTGGGTGCATTTTTGTTTTTAGTTCAGCGTGGCCTTGCAGCAGGAATAACTATCTACGCACCTGCTATTATACTTTCAACCATATTAGACTGGGATTTGGCATTCACGGTAGTATTAGTTGGTATGCTGGTGATCATCTATACAGTGAGCGGAGGTTCTAAGGCTGTCAGTATTACTCAAAAGCAGCAGATGACGATTATATTGATAGGTATGATTATCGCCTTTGGATATATAGTGTATTATCTCTCGCCGTTTGTTTCCTTTGGAGAGGCACTTGATATAGCAGGAGCCTCAAATAAGTTGGATACTGTTGATTTTTCACTTGATCCTGAGAAAAGATACACTGTGTGGACTGGATTGCTAGGAGGTTTATTCTTAGCACTTTCATATTTTGGTACAGACCAGTCCCAAGTACAGAGATATCTTGGAGGTAAAGACGCTACGGAAAGTAAAATGGGCTTGATGTTCAATGCCGTATTGAAAGTTCCTATGCAGTTCTTCATTTTGCTGACTGGTGCGTTGCTTTACGTTTTCTTTGTATTCTACCAGCCACCAGTTCATTTCAATTTGTCTGCAATGGATGAAGTCGCTTATCATCAAAAAGATAAATACGAAAAGATAACCAGTGAGCATGATGATTGGGCGTTTAGAAGAAAAGTATATGCTCTGGACCTGAGAGATGCACTGAATAATGGTGACGAATCTAAAGTCTCAATAGCTAAGCATAATTTAGATTCTGCAGCTAATGGTCTCAATGCTTCAAGGCAGAAAATGAAAGATTTGATCACCTCTCAGGATGAATCTGCTAAGACTAAAGATTCGGATTATGTGTTTCTTACTTTTATTCTTAAGTTTTTACCAGTGGGGTTAGTAGGATTGTTGATTGCTGTAATATTTTCGGCAGCGATGTCCTCTACTTCAGGAGAGCTCAATGCATTGGCTTCTACCATGACGGTTGATTTTTATAAGAATATTATCAAACCAGAAGGTGAAGAGTCTCATTATGTAAAGGCTTCCAAATGGTTGACTTTCGTCTGGGGGATTATTGCTATTTTCTTTGCGTTTTGGGCACACAAGTCAGAGAACCTAATTGAAATGGTTAATATTCTGGGTTCAATATTCTATGGTGTGATTTTAGGAATCTTCCTTGTCGCTTTTTTTCTAAAGCGAGTAGGGGGTAGTGCAGTATTCTTCGCGGCTGTTATTTCTCAAATAGCAGTGATCGTACTTTACAATACTACAGAGATAGGTTATTTATGGTTTAATGTAATTGGATGTCTAGGAGTCGTGGTATTAGGGGTAGTTTTCTCTGTATTTGATAATGCTAAGGCTGCAAAATCGTAAATAACCCAAAAAATCAATAATAGGCTGCTCCGCGGCGGAGGAAGGAATTGTTTAGCGTAAAAACCTTCCTCCGCAGCGGAGCAACGTTTTGTTTGGCGTAAAAATCGTCCTCCGCCGCGGAGCACACTTTTGTCATGCGTAAAAACCTTCCTCCGGAGCGGAGCGAGCTTTTGTCACCAGTAAAAACCTTCCTCCGCCGCGGAGGAAGCTAAAAAAGACTTTTTAGTTTGGAATATGTATGATCGAGAATGAAAGATCATAGCTAGAATGACAACTTATTTTTTGTCGATAGTTCTTCTAGCTCGTTTGATGATTTTTTCCGTCTCCTTTGAAGAAGAGTCTTTCTTCCATTTTTCGCATAGACTTATGACAAAATTAGCACTGGTTTTGCTAGCATCATTTAGCCAGTTTCCGACACTATCCTGAACATATTTAGAACTGTCAGACTTTAAAGGTTCCAATATTGGTAATGCTAATTCTGGGGTTTCTTTGAGTGCTTCTATGTGTTTACACCAGACACCTCTAGGTCTAGTAGATTCAGTAGTGAACCGTCTTATATTTTCGTCTCCGTCGGTAGTCCACTGACTTAAGATTTTGATTGATTCTTCCAAGTTAGTGTCAATTTCGGGTCGTAATGCCATCCAAACTACTTCCCTTACCCCGAAGTGCTTATCGGCTACTAGCTTTTGAGCTTTAATAAGCTTCTCTTCGATCGAAAACTTTTCATTTAATCCAATCAAATAGGGGGCATAGCAGCGAATAGAATCAGACGTATGAGAGCTTAACTTGTTGAATATTTCTTCGAGATCCTCAGTTTTAGAATACAGTTCGTAGAGTGATGAGCCAACGAGCTTAGTTGTATTCATTGTTGAAGGCTTTTTTTGCGCCTCAACCTCTTCAGTAATTAATTTGACCTTATCAGAACTAATACCTAAATCTGTGAAAATAGCTTTGATAAGTATCAAATGATCTATGGCCAACCACTCAGTTAGGTTTACTGTCTCTATTTTTCCGTTGTTCAGTAACTCTAAAACTTCTGCTGGAATATCTTGAGCTTTTCGAGCTCCTTTTCTTTCTAGTATCTCTTGCGTCATGTTGCTCAATCCCTTACGCACCTTACACTATTGTAGTGTGTTTCATCTACTTGATCATCTGTGATGTATTCTACACCTCTATGAATGGTGATAGTCCCTGGAGTAGAGGAAAACTTGTCATCACTTTTCCAATAGTATCCATTGACACCTATATCGATGAACTGCCCACCTTTTTCACCAAATCCAGCGGGAATTAGGTTGAGATTACTGTCGCCTCCTTCACGCAGAGTGTTAGCAGCGATCGCTTTAGTGCCAAATTTATCAATGACTAGTTTCCATTCTTTGTCGCTACTCAAGTGCCAACCCTGAGGACATATGCTTTTAGCATCCTTCCAACTATACAGTCTTCCGTAGGTATTACAGTATTCAGGGTAGTTTTTGTAGCATTTAGATTCTTCAGATTCATAGTTAAGATTGGAAGCTATCCACTCATTAGTAAGTAACACACCATCTACTTCAAATGTGAGAAGAATAGTTTCGTATTCTTGACCATCACGGTCATCATACATAATTCCCATATCTTGAGCTTGGATCTGAAACCATGCTAGAGTTGCGAAAGAAAAAGTTAATAGAGATTTCATATGCTTATTATTTTCTTGTTAGTGGTCTTACAGAATATATCATTCCTCAATACTCCTTTTCCGTTTCCGGAATTAGAATAGAAGTTTTATTGATTTAAAATTTTTGTCCGTTGTGCATTTTACCGGATTTGATAGACACCTTTTGATATTTGACACAGTGATTTCCAGATGTTTTGTGACCGTATCCATGATGTGAGTGACTGTAATGTGTGATAATTAACTTACCGTCTTCACGTCCATCCATTGTATAGTCAAACTCTTTGTAGATCGTTTCGTCAGGGTACTTTTCTTGGATCTCTTTGATTCGAAGTCCTCCAAATAGAAATGGATTTAGTGCATGATCTAAATTTGATTCTGCCATATTCTTCTCGAAGTGACTTGATATCTCTTCATCAATATGAAAAAACTCTTGGTGATCATACAAATATGAAACCTCTTTCCCACCAGCATAGCTTACTTTATTGAGAACACCTTCCATGATGTGGTCAAGAGAATAATGCTTACTCCTTCCTTCCTCTTGCAGCATTTTTTCAGGCTGGCTGTAATTGAAGTAGTCTGAAGGTGTAATGTTGTACAGGTCTTCTTCGCCATTATAGAAACCCCAAAGATCTCTAGCATGACTTTCTTTGGATGCTAATCCAAATTTCTCTTGGTAACCGAAGTCCATTGTTCTCGTTTTTGAGCCAGTTGTAATGGATAGACCATCAAGTTTAAGTCTTGAATAGAGCATGGGTAAATCTTTGCCATCTCCATTCCAGAAGTAAGAGTATTTAAAGTCTGCTGTTTGAATCTCTTTCCCATCTCTAGTGATAGATATTTTATCAAGTTTTTGACGGCCTAGCCCATCACCGATATCTGAAAAGTGTCGTTTAGAGTCGTTACTTTGGATCTCTTCTTTTGGGTGAGAATGTTTTTGTTCTGAAATAGTGAATTCAGCTCTAAAACCTCCTAAAGTGATAGATTTCAGATAGACATCTTGATAATTACTCTGACCAGTGATTTGTACATTTTCGATATTTTCAGGGAAGCAATAAGATGAGTAATGTACATCCCAAACATCAGCATCATTGATATTCATTTTTTGGAAAGCTCCATCGCTCTTATAACCCATGTCGTCATATTCGAAATAAGCATTAGCTCCTTTGGGTGAGGTTACTTTGTCTAGGTACCAGGCATTCGTGGCATGGATCTCTTGAAAATCAAAATGGATTTTATGAGACTGAAACTTATAGTCAAAGTAGTTATTTAAGTTGTATGTGGTAGATCTTGTTTTGAATTCGTATTTGTATCCTCTACTATCTACGAACTCCCAGCTGTTTGACTTTAGGAAGTATTTACCCGTCATCTTTTTAGGAGAAACGATTTCTATCTCAACATACTCTGCATCTGGTTTGTGGTCAGGAGTCAATAAAAACTTGCCTTTAGTCCCTAGAATATCAAAAAAGAAAATATCTGGATCGGAGTCTATTTCTCCCGCACAGACAGACTTGTGAAATTCGTCATTCTCGTTTTCTTCACAATCATCAAAACAAGGTTTGATATGTTCAAATGGGTAGCCTTTAGATTTGTTTTCATCAGGAAAATCACAAAGAGCAAAATCGTTTTCACCTCTTACGATTCTAGTAATCATACCTCCAGCCTGCAAATACCATCCAAGTCCTACCCAAGTAGCTTCTTCTTCCACTTTAATACCCAGAGGGTGGTAGTTTAGCTTAATTGGAACATACAGATCCTGATCAATCAAAGTTCTCATAGGAAATTGAATTTTAGGAATTCCATACTTGATCCCGGTAGGGTGATCACAATACTTGATGATCGCAGCTGCATCAAATGATGGAGGGATAGCCTTATCAATTCTGAGTTGGCTAAATGTAGAGGTGGAAAATAGAAATAATATTATAAAGGAAATATATAGTCTCATGGGCTCTTTTTGTTCTTTTTTCCGATTGCAAGGGTAAGACAAATCTAATATAAGTACAATTAGTATTTGTGGTATGATGAATTGATTGATATCTATTGCCTATTTTGTAGGAATAGTACAATTCGGTAAATAGTTAATACTTTTCCTAGTTTGCAAAAGAAAAGTATTGCCTCTAATAACCTATTCTATGAATAATGATATAGCTATTTAATAGGTTAAAACCCTTATAGTTAACGGTGTATCTAGGTTGATCAGTTTAAAAACATAGGTATAGTAGTAAACTGTTGAGTTTTACCACTTAGGTATAGTAACTCTACTTTCTCTTCAGAATCAATTTGCTGAAAAGTTAAGGTGAGTGTATGCTTTCCTTCTTTTAGTTCAGCTACTGCTTCTTGATCATGTTCCTTTATTGAAATTGAAGTCTTTTTGTCAATAGATAATTGAGCAGGAGTGGAGCCTTTTAATCGAAATATATACTTAGCCAATTCTGAGATTTCAATATTAGCTTGAAGTTGAACGACCTCATATTTTTTAGGTTTAAGAGTTTGAATTAATTCGTCTGTTTTAATTTCCTTTTGCTCCGAAGACATAACAAGAGTAGAATCAAGAACATCGAAGGATTTTAGTTCCTTAGAGTAGCCAAATCTTAGAATATCGAACTTGACCTTTGAATTCGACAGTAACTTAATATTTTCTAGTGAGTCGATCGAAAGTATCCAATCTACCATGCTTTCGATTTCTTCATTTTTGATAAGAGGATGCCCTGACATCACTCCTCCATACCAGAGTCCTCCTCCACCATTTTTAATTTTGTCGATGAGGATTGGCTTTATATTATTGTCTCCAATATATCTTTTTGAAATGTCTAAATAAGGTGGCCCTACTACTTTATCAACCACACCATGACAGTGAAGACAATCATGCGACATGATGTGCTCAACTGATGTCTTTTTAGCAATAAACCTTTCTATTTTTTTCGAGGGTTTAGGTTGGCTGCAAGATGCTACAAATAGCACAGGTAGGAATAAGAATGGTAGGATGTTGATATTGATAATTTGAGTCAATTTTTACTTGAAGTTAAAGTTATAATATGGGGTGCTTTCAAGCTTATTGCTAAAATGCATGCAAATATATCTTAGAACCTTGATTGTTCTAAAAAGTCGGTTGAATCTCTCTATTCACTGATTGCTAAAAATATTAGACATTGTTGGGGTTTTTAAACCTAGTTAATGATATGTTGTCTTAAGTATTAGTGAATCAGAAAGATATGATTCTGCACCTAAATTAAATTATAAGCTAATTTTGCAAGGCGGAAATCTGATTGGATAACTCATAGAAGACTGATAGATATCATTTGATATTAATAATATACTTATAAGTTTGTGCTCGATCATTTTGAATTCAAAATGAGAGTTTTGAGTTGAGCTAAAGAATTTAATGATGGTCAAATAATAAGATTTCAGGGGGAATTGTAAACTCGCTTTTCATATTAAGAATATACCCCCTAAGGTCTAATGTAGTCGATCTAAATTGCACGTAACATTAGTAATAAAACACGATGATAAGAATAAGCCTATTACCCCTATTTGTATTCTCATTGATATCCATTGCGAATGCACAGAGGCCTTGGTTAGACACTTCAAAACCTTATAAAGACAGAGCCACAGCTTTAGTGTCGGAGATGACATTAGAGGAAAAAATCTCACAGATGGTGGATCAGAGTATGTCCATAGAGAGGCTTAATATTCCAGAGTATAATTGGTGGAATGAGGCGTTACATGGAGTGGCTAGAAATGGTCGTGCCACTGTCTTTCCTCAAGCAATTGCGTTTGGCGCTAGCTTTGACCCCGAGCTTATAGAAAAAGTGGGAAATGCGATTTCTGATGAAGCTCGTGCAAAGTTTAATGCCTCTCTAGCGATAGGAAATAGGAATCGATATGCAGGTATTACTTTTTGGTCGCCTAATGTCAATATCTTCCGCGATGCAAGGTGGGGAAGAGGTCAGGAAACTTATGGAGAAGACCCGTTTTTGACTAGCCGTATTGGAGTGTCTTTTGTCAAAGGACTGCAAGGAAATCATGATAAGTATATAAAAGCAGCAGCTTGCGCCAAGCACTATGCAGTTCACTCTGGACCGGAAGAATTTAGACATGAATTCAATGCCATTGTCAATAAAAAGGATTTATACGAAACTTACTTGCCAGCATTTGAAGCACTAGTCAAGGAAGCTAAAGTAGAAGGTGTCATGGGAGCTTATAATAGAACCCTAGGAGAGCCATGTTGTGGTAGTCCTTTTCTACTTCAAGATATTTTAAGAGATGATTGGGGGTTTGATGGGTATATCGTTTCGGATTGTGGAGCGATTTCAGATTTTCATCGATTTCACAAAGTCACTAACTCCCCCGCAGAATCTGCTGCTCTGGCTCTGAAGTCAGGTACAGATGTCAACTGTGGTGGGGTTTACAAGGCATTGGATAAAGCAATAGAACAAGGGTTGGTTGAAGAGCAGCTGCTTGACGAAAGGTTGGTCCAACAGTATACCACACGATTCAGACTAGGTCTATTTGATCCTGCGGGTTCTAATCCCTATGATGACATCTCCACAGATGTGGTTGATTCTGACGAAAATCGTGCATTGGCTAAAGAAGTGGCTCAGAAGTCTATCGTGATGCTTAAAAATGACGGGGTACTTCCTCTAAAAAAAGATATTAGATCTATTTACATAGCTGGACCTAACGCTCATAGTGAAGAAGTTTTATTAGGAAATTACTTTGGCTTGACGTCAAGTACTCAATCAATATTGGATGGTATTGTTTCAAAAGTTTCGGTTGGTACTACCATCAATTATAAATACGGTCAACTTCCTTGGGATAAGAATATAAATCCAATTGATTGGGCAACGGGAAGTGGAGCGAAGTCAGATGCTTTGATAGCTGTGATGGGGATATCTGGTTTGCTTGAAGGAGAAGAAGGAGAAGCTATAGCATCAGATGCTAAAGGAGATCGCAACTCACTGAAACTACCTCAAAACCAAATTGATTTCGTGAAAAAGTTGAAGAAGAGGAGTAATAAGCCTTTGGTACTTGTCTTAACTGGAGGGAGCCCTATCGCAATTCCAGAGTTGTACGATATAGCAGATGCTATCTTATTTGTGTGGTATCCAGGCGAAGAAGGAGGGAACGCTGTAGCTGACGTGATATTCGGTGATGTTTCACCATCAGGAAGGCTTCCTATTACCTTTCCTAGATCTATTGACCAACTTCCTCCTTACGAAGACTATAACATGAAAGGAAGAACGTATAAGTACATGACAGAAGAGCCTCTGTTCCCATTTGGGTTTGGTTTGTCATACGCTGATTTTACATATAGTGACTTAAGCGTATCAAGAATAAGTAAAGGCAAAGCAGTTGCTAAAGTCAAGGTTAAGAATAACAGTAGTATAGCTGCTGAAGAAGTTCTTCAATTTTATATCAGTTCTCCGATAGCAGGTCAAGGTGATCCCATTTATGATTTGAAAGCTTTCAAAAGAGAGTCTTTCCAAGCAGGAGAAGAAAAAGAAGTGTCCTTTGATCTGACATTGGCTCAATTTCACCAGTTTACCGATGAAGGGCAAAAGGTAGTACGTAAAGGAAATTACCAAATTTATGTGTCAGGTTCATTACCTTCCAATAGAAGTGTGGAGCTCGGGGCAAAATCAAAGACTACAATCACAGTCAACGCTAGAAAATTGATGAAATAACCCTAATTATAGAATATAAATTATGAGAAGAATATTTGTAATAGTGCTATTGGTAATAGCGCAAAATGCATTTGCACAAAAGTCATGGACACCAATGCTGGATAAGGATCTTTCCAAATGGGAACTATTTATGGGGGTTCCTCATACTACAGTTCAAGGCCTTGATGTACCGCAAAGTGATGATATTAGAAAAGGAACACCTCTAGGATTAGGAAATGATCCTAAAAACGTATTTTCGGTAATAGAAGTGGATGGTGAAATTCAACTTTATATCACAGGGGAAATATATGGAGGTCTAACTACTCTTGCTGAGTATAGTGATTACCACTTGAAAGCTGAGTTTAAATGGGGAGAAAAGAAATGGGCTCCAAGATTGGACAAACTTAGAGATAATGGCATTCTGTATCATTGTCAAGGTAAGCATGGAGCGTTTTGGAATGTTTGGATGAAAAGTTTGGAGTTTCAGGTTCAAGAAACGGATTGCGGAGATTTTATCACACTTTTGGGTACTTTAGGAGACTTGAAGGTGAAGTATAAGCCTAAGGAAAACGGCAAAAAGTATGCTTACTTCCATCCAGACGGAGAACTAAAATCATTAAGCTGGGTTGAGCATTTAGAATATCCTGATCAGGTTGAAAAGCCTAGTTTCGAAAAACCCAATGGTGAATGGAATACTCTTGAAGTTTTGACTATTGGACAAACATCCATTCATGTAGTAAATGGCATCGTAGTGAACGCAGCTACTAATACACGAATGAAAGTCGATGGAGAAGAGTTACCTCTTTCTTCAGGAAAAATTCAACTTCAATCTGAAGGTGCTGAGTGCTACTATCGAAACATCCAAATGAAGAGCATTAAGAAGTTTCCTAAGAGCTATGTAAAGCAAGCCAAGTTATAAATCTAGCATAGTATGAAGATGAGATTAATATTTGTATTATCCTTGATTTCTCCACTACTATCATATGCTGCTGATATTTCAGGTGAATTGAAACAATGGCATACAATAACCCTTCAATTCAAAGGTCCAGAAACGAGTGAGTATGATACTCTGAATCCTTTCTTGGATTATCGATTGGACGCTACCTTTACTATGGGTGATCAGTCAATAACAGTGGCTGGGTATTATGCAGCGGATGGAGATGCTGCTGAGACAAGTGCTAGGTCCGGAAATGTTTGGGAGGTTAAGTTTGTTCCTAATCAAATAGGGGAATGGAATTACCATATTTCGTTTAAAAAAGGAAAACGAATCTCGATAGCTAAAGATGGCTCAAAAGGTGAATCAGTGTTTTTTGATGGAGAGTCGGGCAAGCTAAATATTTCTAAATCAGATAAGACTGGTAAAGACTTGAGAGCAAAAGGTAGATTAATATCTAATGGACATTATCCAATTTTTGAAGGCTCAAGGGAGGTTTTTATAAAAGGCGGAACTAATAGTCCAGAAGATTTATTGGCTTACTATGAATTTGATGGAACTCGGCAAAAACATAAGTATCCTTCACATGCTAAAGAATATGAAGAAGGTGATGTGACATGGCAAGGAGGAAAAGGTAAAAACATCATAGGGTCATTGAACTATTTATCCGGTAAAGGTGTGAATACGGTCTATTTTCTTACAATGAATGTACAGGGTGATGGTAAGAATGTATGGCCCTGGACTGAAGATTATGAGAGATATAGGTTTGATATCAGTAAGTTGGCGCAGTGGGAATTGGTGTTCGACCACATGGACAAAATCGGCCTAGTGAAACATGTTATTACTCAAGAGACAGAAAATGAGAACTTACTTGATATTGGTCATGTAGGCATTCAAAGGAAACTGTATTATAGAGAATTAGTGGCTCGGTTTGGGCATCACCTCGGTCTTATTTGGAATATGGGTGAAGAAAACGGTTATGCAAAATGGACACCTGTTGCTCAAACTAATAAGATGAGAATTAAGATGATAGAGTATTTCGATAGTATAGAGCCTTATGGAAATATAGTAGCTATTCATACTCTTCCCGGTTTGAAGGATCATGATTTTACTATGACGCCCCTGTTAGGAAATAAATCTCTTGATGCTGTGTCATTTCAGATACATCATTTGCACGATGCAGCTAAAGTTACAGCTTCTTGGGTAGAGAAATCTGAGAATAAAGGTCAGCCTTGGGCGGTTTGGATAGATGAAATTGGACCTGCTAAAGTTGGATCTTGGGATGATTCCAGACCAGAACAACAGGATACAGTTCGTAAATATGTAATGTGGGCAAATCTAATGAAAGGAGGAGCGGGGTATGAGCATTATTTCGGTTACAAACAAAAGCATTCAGATTTATCTAGTGAAGATTGGCATACGAAAGATCGACTTTGGTCGATGACAGCAGTGGCGACTAGTTTTTTTGAGAATTTACCATTGCAACAAATGAAATCTTCGGATGAATTAGTATCTGGAGATCATGTTAGCTGTTTAGCTAAGGAAGGAGATACTTATGTCGTTTATATGGATAGTTTTAAGCCCGTACAGCTTGACTTGTCCTCTGTGGTTGGGAAATATGCTATACAGTGGTATGATCCAATTGGAGGGAAGTATCTTAAAGGGTCTTTAAAAACGGTATCTGGTGGTGAAAAAGTGAATTTAGGGTTTTCTCCCAAAGGATATAATAAACAAGACTGGGCTGTTTTAGTAAAAAAGAAATAATCAAAATTGCTCAGGTTTTCATTTACCTGAGCTTTCATTCTCTTATTTACCTTCCTGTTGTTCTTGCATCTTAGCCGCTATTTTCATTCCGATTTGCATTCCCCACTGTTGACCTACTTGCATGGATTCTTGCGTAATGAAAGGCTGTTTTTCCGCGAATTTTTTTCCGAGAGGACTTTCATAGAAACTAATGATTTCTTTCAAGTCATCTTGTGTTAGGTGCTTTTGGTAAATAGGAACTAACATACCTACTAAGTCAGTCAAAGAAGTACTTTTAAATTCTTTTTCCATATCATCCCAATATTCTTGAGGAACGCTTTCGTATTGAGGTCGCATAGCTGTCATCATTTGTTGGATTACCATACTGAATGTCTTTTCAGCACCACTTACTTCTAATAGTTTAGTTAAAGAGCGTTCATAGTCTGATTCAGACTGCGCAAAAGAGTTCAGAGTAGCTATACAAGCCAATAATATTATTGGATAGTCTTTTTCATTTGGATTATAACTTTTTGTGTTTAAGTAACCTAGCGAATTTAGGGTGTTCTATGTTAAGCAGAATACTTAATTTATAGAATACGTTATACTGCTACTATTACAGTAGTCATATTTTTTTCATCTTTGTATTGAGAAAAATTATAATAAAATGGCTAGAGAGAATTATGAAAATCCAGCCCAGTATTTGCTAGATTATTTAGCGGATCTGGAGCAGGTAATAGAGAAGCATGCTCAAATCACTTATAGAAAGAAGTATCTGATATACAGAGACGGGTATTTATATACTGGAACAAATGAGTTTTCGGATGTACTGAAAGTAGTGAATGCACAAAAAGGATTATATACTTACAAGGTAAATCAAAATGCAGATTTGGAGGAATAACTTTAAATCTGTTGAATTAAACCATACTGACCATTAATAAGCCATTTCGGATCTGAAGGTATAACTCCTTCATAGCCCACAAGATGTTCTGACTTTAATGTTCGGATAGCATAGGTACTTCCATCAATATAATTCGCAGCAGATTTTGTGGATAAATTGATGGGGTATTTTCTATCGTTAAACAAACGACGATAGTTGGCATCACCCTTTACTATTGTACAATTTTTTTTTTGAAATATTTCTAGCTCTTTAGGGCAATATTTAAACCAGTTAGGGGAAGACCAAAATTCAGACTTTCTAAGTTTTAACTTTTTCATTTTGATATGATCCTGAACTTTTTGAGTAAGTTTTTGGATACTCAAACTATTAAGTAAAATCCAAAGATCGTTTTCTAAAGCATCTGATACGAAAATAGGGGATGCTTTGAAATGAATTGTGACAGGTTTGTCTTCATCCTCAATTATTTTCAAAGACAGAAGAATATCTGAAAGCAGTTCTTGCCCTGAATTGTCAAGAATAATATGAATCTCCTCTGCTCTTCTGATATCACTTATAAGATTGTATCTGTCATTTAGGATGATAATTAATTCAGAAGATTTTACTTCTGATAATTGACTTAGGTCGGCAGTATTTCCAGTTAGAGATATTTGAACTAGGTCTTCTAATGAATATTTCTTAGCTAAAAATTCATTAGAAAGCTGAATAAGACTTAGTGTCTTATTATGATCTTTTTTCAACTCTTTTGTAAATCCAAATGGATCGATAGGCAGTTCTACGGCTTGGTAAAAAGAATTTATTACTGAGAATAGATATATCTCTGCATATAAAAATGGCACTTGAATAAGTGGTTTACCTTTATATTGATCATAGAATGCCCTCCATAATTGTGGTTCTTCATGAGTTAGTTCAATTACTTCGAATGTTAGGAGGTTTTCTTTAAGTTCAGATAATTGGTTTTGAAGGTAAGGAGTGGACTCTACTTGACTGATCAAGTCATTTAATAACTTAGGATATCTTACTTTGAACGTGAAGGCAGCAAATGAATCTTTTTCCGAAATTTTCAGCAGTGGGAATTCATTCATTAAGCTTTCTCAGTATCTTCTTCTATTATATCTAACTCTACTATGAAAGTAGTACCTTTTCCTTCCTGACTTTCATGCCATATTCTCCCGTTCATTTCCTCGACGTACTTTTTTACAATTGATAGTCCTAGTCCGGTACTTTCTTCATTTCCAGTTGGTTTAGCACTCAATCTTTGGAATTTTTTGAAGATTTTAGCTTTATCTTCTTCCGTGAGCCCGGGTCCTTGATCTTTAACGGCAGCCCTTACTTTACTTCCATGTTTAGACAAATTGATATTTATTTTTTTGTCGCTTTCAGAAAATTTGATGGCATTGGATAGAAGGTTCTCTAAAACTTGATGAAGGTGAATTTGATCTCCTAATACATAAATAGGCTCCACAGGAATCTCTATTTCAAGTTCTATATTCTTGTTTTTTGCAGTGTTTTTATAACCAGTAACTACTTCTTCTGTCACCGTATTGATACATAGCTTTTCAAGCTTAATATTACTTTCATCATTATCTAAAGATTCTACATTTAGAATTTTAGAAATCATATTAAGCAGTCTGTCAGATTCACTTTTGATTAAGTTTAGTGTGTGATTTTCTGCTTCACTAAATTGATCGGCATGATCCATTTGATGAACCATTGTCAAGCCTTTGATATTGTTTATTGGAGATCGTAGGTCATGCGACAGAATCCGAATAAGATTGTTCTTTTCGTTGTTAAGGTCAATCAGTTTGTTGTTATGTCGATAAGCGTTTTCCTTTTGCTTTTGGATTTGTTCGTTCAATCGGTTTTTTTGGATGTAAGATTTATACGCCATAATGGCCATTACCAAAAATAATACTGCCGATACTGCTGCTAAGAATATTACAGTCTGCTGTCTATGAATGGTTGTCTGGTCTATCTCTGTTTGAGCTTGAAGCGTTTTTTTCTCAGATTCACTTTTTTCACTGGTGTAAGTATTGTAGATGTTGGCAATTTTTCGGGTATTTTCTTCGCTGAAAACAGAATCTTTTACACCAATATATTGCTTGAAGGTATATAAAGCATATTCAGTTTTTCCAAGTTGTTCTAAAATCTCGGCTTTGTTTTTGAGAACCAATATTTCTACACTCTTTAAATTATGTTTTCTACTTATGTCAAGAGCCATTTCAGAATACATTAAAGAGGCATCGAGATCTTCTTTTAACCTTAATGCTTTGGCAGTGTTAAAGTAATTGTCAGCAAGAGTATTGTAATGACTAAGCTTATGAATGTTTTTTAGGTTGTCTTTGAGCAGTACTAGAGCGTCATCTGGTTTTTTCATAGCCATGTATAAATCTGCTAATTCATTATTGACAATAACAATGGCTTCTAGGTCATTTGAAGCCTCTCTAAGTTTTTTAGCTTGTGTAAAATGTACATCAGCATCAGAATAGCGTTTTAAACCAGCTAGAGATCTACCTATATGTAAGTGGCAATAAGCTGTCAACTGTGAGTCTGTAAGATCTAGCGCATATTGAAGTGCTCTTTCAAAATATTCGAGTCCACCTTTGAAATCTCCTTGTATCACATAGATATTACCAATATTTAAGAGGGTATAGCTTATTTCTTTAGCGTTTTTTTCCTCTTCCGATATTTTAAGGGCATCAAAGTACAAAGTCATTGCTTTTGAATACTCACTTTTGTTACGGTGGGCTATCCCCATGAAATTCATAGCTCTAGAACAACCAGCCTTGTAATCAATTTCTTTTGCTAAATCACATCCTTTTTTGGCATAAAAAAGTGCAGAGTCAGCATCAATGTTTCTATAGTTCCAACTAAGTTCTAGAATCAAGTTGACCTCTGTAGTATCCTTTCTATCATTTAGTTTAGACTGCAAAAGGTGTATTTTTTCCTTTGGCAATTGAGCTATTAACTGCGACGGTATTAAAACTATTACCTGAAAAAGGATATATGCTATTAAAAGCTTTTTCATCACATAAAAGTAATTATACAAACGGGTAAGAGGTGGGATGAATCATTTAATAACATTCACAAAATGATAATTATCATTTACACTGCAATATAACTAATGTGTTTCTGGATAGAATCTCTACCCGTCAGAATGTTTCAAATTAACTCACGATAAAGATGATTTTATTGGTGCTAACCGTCTAGTTTCATTCGATGAATGATTGATTTTTTTCGTTCGCTGAATACTCTTATCGACAAATACTAGGTGTAGATAAATCTGGATACAAAATAGAAAGAGCTGGACTAAGGTATGGTATATCAAGGTGAAGACCACGTGTGACCAATAAGCATCCAAGAATAAGTGTGAATACTGGTGTGATTTTAGAAAATGCTTGATTAAACTTTGTTTGAGAAGAGAAGCCGATTATTGAAATAGATAGCATCATTGGTATGGTTCCAAGACCAAAAAGTGTCATGTACAAAATGCTGTCAGACAAATCTGAAAAACTAATAGAGGCCAACAAAGCGATATACACAAGTCCACAAGGTAGGAATCCATTTACTGTCCCTGTCAAGAAAGGGAATAAAAGACTTTTAATATTGACACATCTTTTGAATGATGCTTTAATCCTAAAAATAATTGGTGAAATAGAGTTGGATAGTTTTCTTTCGAAAGATCTATTCAGGATTGAAAATGAAAGTAAAATGATTATGACCCCAGCACCAATTGAAAGTAATTCTTGAAATTTGTTGATGAATATAAATCTAAAGTACCCAAAAGTTATTGCTAATGTTACATATGTGGTTATTCTCCCAACATTGTAAAGTATTCTAGATAGTAAAAATCTAATTAGGTTTCTTTGGCCAGATATGGATAGACTCAATGGCCCGCACATGACTCCACAATGCGTACTTCCTAACAACCCAAGAATAAAGCCACTCCACAACATCTTTATATAACTATTGACTGTTCGTAGTAATACTCTACGCCACTGTTAGAAACCCAAGTAAGTTTGGTCTTCCAAAGTCCATGCTTGGTATCTTTTAAATCAAAAGCTTGAATACCTTCTTCATTGAATTTTAAAGAAAAGGTTTTATCAATATTTCCTTCTGAAGGACGAAAGAAGTGAATCTTACCTTTATCTAATTGTGTAATAACTGAAACTGGAAATTGTAGAGAAATCATGCTTCCATTTTGAATAATAGCTGGTTTTTCTGCTAATCGGGTGTAGTTATTGATTCTGTCAATTTGGTCTTGATAGGCTAGTTCCTCTTCATAATAGTTGTTGGCTACAAGGTTAACGTCTTGCTTCATGCATAGAGTGACCATGGTAATTATCAAACCTGCAAAAAGGACGAATGCTAATGTTACGCTTTTTCCCCAGTTCATAGTATTTCAAATTTTGATGGTCCTGTAAATTTAGTTTGGTATGTATCTATCAGTTTTTCGTCTTGATCAAACAATCCGATTTCTATGTTCATAGTTCTGCCTTTTAGTTCTTTTCTCGGAATCTTTATGATGAAAGTGCCTTCCGATTTTTCATTCGGACCCAATTGTATGGTTGATTTACCAATTTTTTCGGTTTCTGCATCATTTACTCCTACTGTTTTAATTATGAGTGACTTATGGTTAAAAGTCTTATTTACAAATTCTATATTATACAGATTTGTGATTCTACCATCTTCAAGTTTCTCATATACCTGGCCAGGAGCTTTAAGAATTGTAACTTCAATTTCCTCTCGAGACACCAACATATAAGATAGGAAAGTAACTAATGCAATTAATACTAGAATGTATCCTGCAATTCTAGTAGTGAATAATCTGCTGATACCATCTTTGACCGAATTATAGGAAGCGTACCTAATTAACCCTTTTGGACGTCCGACTTTAGTCATGACATCGTCACAGACATCCATACATGCAGTACAGTTAACACACTCTAGTTGCGTACCATTTCTTATATCAATGCCAGTAGGACAGACATGAACACAAAGTTTACAATCGATACAAGCTCCCGCTTCGTTGGACGTTATTCCTTTTTTGATTCGTTCTCTAGGTTCGCCTCTCACCCAATCATACATTACAGCGATAGAATCCTTTACAAGAAGAACGCCTTGAAGTCTTCCGTATGGACAAACTGTTACGCAAGCCTGTTCTCTAAAGAATGCAAATACCCAATAGAAAATACCGGTAAAGAACATTAGTCCAACAAAGCCAGATAAATGTTCAGTTGGATACTGTGTCACTACTTTTACCACTTCTTCAACTCCTATTAGATAGGCCATGACGGTATGAGAAATCAATAAAGAAATTAACAGGAAGATGGTTTGTTTGCTGATTTTCTTGAATATCTTTTCTCTAGTCCAAGGAGCATCATTTAGTTTTCGCTGTTGATTAGCATCTCCTTCGATCCAATATTCAATTTTTCGAAAGACCATCTCCATGAACAAGGTCTGAGGACATGCCCATCCACACCATACCCTTCCAAAGGCTACAGTAAAAAGAATAATGAATACGAATAAAGTGACTAGAAGTAATGCGAGTAGAAAAAAATCCTGAGGCCAAAATGGTAGCCCTAGGATTATAAATTTTCGTTCAAAAAAGTTTAGAAGTAATAATGGTTGTCCCCCAACTTTTAGAAATGGCCCCAAAAAGAGTAAAGAAAGTAGTAATGCTGTTACTATTACACGTTTCTTGTGAAAAGCTCCTTTAGGTTTTTTAGGATAAATCCAGACTCTTTTTCCTTCCTCATCGACAGTAGATATTGAATCTCTGTATTCTTCTTCGTACTCAAATTGGGTCTCCATTTCGTTAATTATGTGTTCGCTTTTTTGAGCTTTTAATTTGCCGCTTCTATGTATTTTTCACCTTGAGGCGCTTTAGCATTAGGCGGATTAGTCCCTCTCAGAGTAGCTATATAGGAGTTTACCTCGTAGATTTTAGCTGGTGATAATACATCTTTCCAAGCTATCATACCTTTTTCAGGAATACCGTTTTTAATTGAATAATACGTTTCAGAAGCAGACCCTCCATGCAACCAATATTCATCTGTAAGGTTTGGTCCGATTCCTCCTTCTCCAGAGGCTTTATGACAAGCAACACAGTTACGGTCATAAGTGGTTTTTCCATTAGCTATAATACTAGCATCTTCAGAATAAACAATATTACTTTCATCGATTGTGACTTCTTGTTCACCGGAATTGGCTTTGGAAGATTCAGCTTCTGCCATAGCTATTTCATATTCCTCAACTGGTAAAGGTGCTGTTTTTAAAATGTGGTAATTGAACATATAGACTACAGCAAAAACAATAGTGACATAGAATAATGCTGTCCACCAAGGTGGAAGGTGATTATCTAACTCTCGAATTCCGTCGTACTCATGATCAAGCTCAATAGTAGATTCTTTTTCAATAGGAATTGAATTGGTTAACTTATTCATCCAAACAGACCACATACTTGGTTCAGGAACATACTCTTCACCCTTTTCTACAGCCTTTTTAGTAGCATCTTGAGTAATTATTACTTTTAAAATTTGTAAAAGAACAATCGATATAATTAATACTACTACTAGAATAATTACCATTAGCGAGAATATTGCTACAGTAAAATAGTCTTCTCCCATAAAAGTACCTGATGTATTTTGAGCTTGACCTGTTGACAGGAATAGAGCTGATAGAACTACTGTCAGTAATCCTTTAATCCATAGTTTTTTATCAATTGTCATAGCATTAAGAATTTTTAGTCTCATTAACAGGTAGATTTCTCATATCATTGATATATTTTTTATCGGCTTTAAAAACCCACCAGAGCAACCCGATGAAGAAGACGAAAAAAATCGACAGTGAAATAATAGGCCATATGGCTACATTATGAATTTGTTCGAAATAGTACTTAAACATCGTTTTACTTTTTATCTCCTTGAATATCTGTTCCTAATCTTTGCAAATAGGAAATCAAAGCAATGATTTCCATGTCTTGACTGATTTCAATACCATCACCCCTTAGATTTTTTACTATACCAGCTGCTTGAGCTTCTAGTTCCTTACTAGCTCTTTCTTCATACCCTTCTTCATATGGAACACCGACAGCTCTTAGAGCATTAATTTTGGCCCCAGTAGATGATTTGTCGATTTTTTGATCAAACAACCAAGGGTAATTTGGCATTATTGATCCTTCAGATACTGCTGCTGGTTCTAGCATATGGTTAAAGTGCCAAGTATCTGATTTTTTTAATTTACCCACACCTTCTCTAGCTAAGTCTGGACCTGTTCTCTTTGATCCCCAGAGGAATGGGTGATCATACACAAACTCACCAGCTTTAGAGTATTCACCATATCTCTCGGTTTCTGATCTAAATGGACGGATCATCTGTGAGTGACAGTTGTTACATCCTTCACGGATATAAATATCTCTGCCCTGAAGTTCGAGTGGGGTATAGGGTTTTACAGAAGATATAGTAGGTACATTCGATTTTATCAAGAATGTAGGAACCATCTCAATTACACCACCAATTACAATTGCTACTGTAGTAAGTACGGTGAATATTACGGGTTTTCTTTCTAGTACATTATGCCAGTGACCACCAGTGATTTCTTTTTTCTCTAACGCTAGAGCTTCATCAGCTTCCTCTGCTTGGAATTGGCCAGATTTAGCAGTTTTTATCAAGTTGTAAATCATTAAGAATACACCTATTAGGTATAGTCCACCACCAACTGCCCTTAGAGCGTATAGTGGAATGATTTGGACAACTGTTTCTAAAAAATTACCATAAGCTAAAAAGCCTTCGCTATCAAACTCTTTCCACATAAGACTTTGAGTAATACCAGCTACATACATAGGAAGAGCATAGAAAATGATACCAAGAGTACCTAACCAGAAGTGGGTATTGGCTAATGGTATGGAGTGAAGTTTGGTTTTCCACATTTTAGGTATTAACCAATAAAAAATGCTGAAAATGATAAAACCATTCCAACCAAGTCCTCCAATGTGAACATGAGCAACGATCCAGTCCGTATAGTGCGCAATGGCAGAGACATTTTTCAATGATAGCATAGGCCCCTCAAAAGTTGCCATTCCATAAGCCGTTACAGCTACCACCATAAACTTTAGTACGGGGTCCTCTCTTACACGATCCCATGCACCTCTCAGAGTTAATAAACCATTTAACATTCCTCCCCAAGAAGGTGCAATTAGCATTATGGAGAAAACCGTACCTAACGATTGTGCCCAGTCAGGAAGTGAGGTGTATAATAAATGATGAGGTCCAGCCCATATATAGATAAAAATCAATGACCAGAAATGTATGATTGATAGCTTGTATGAATATACAGGTCTGTTTGCGGCCTTTGGAAGGTAGTAATACATGATTCCTAAGAATGGGGTAGTAAGGAAGAATGCTACAGCATTGTGGCCATACCACCATTGTACCAATGCATCTTGCACACCAGCATACCATGAATAACTTTTAAAAAGTGAAACAGGCATCTCGAAGGAATTCACCACGTGTAATACGGCTACAGTGACGAATGTTGCTATATAAAACCAGATAGCCACATACATGTGTCTTTCTCTTCTTTTTATGATGGTACCAATCATATTAATACCGAATACTACCCATATCAATGTTATAGCTATATCTATTGGCCATTCGAGTTCAGCATATTCTTTACTCGTAGTATATCCCAGAGGTAGAGTGATTGCAGCTGCTAGGATAATTAGTTGCCATCCCCAAAAATGAATCCATGATAATGTGTCATTGAACATTCTTGCTTTTAGCAATCGTTGCATAGAGTAGTATACTCCAGCGAACATTGCGTTTCCTACGAAAGCAAAAATTATGGCGTTAGTATGAAGTGGTCGGATACGACCAAATGTAGTGTATTGCAAATCGAAGTTGAATACGGGATAGAATAGTTGAATAGCAGCGGTAAGTCCGCCTAACATCCCAACTACTCCAAAAATGATCGATGCAATGGTAAAGTACTTGACAATTTTATTGTCATAGCTAAATTTTTCCAGTTCCATAAAGATTCTAGTTTGTATAGTTGCTGGCTAAAGTAGCTGAATGGAGTATTGGGGTAAATGACGTAGTTTGATCATTCACATGATCTAAGTCATATCTAAATATGACTGGATATTTAACACTTTATAAGTGCTTGTTAGTTAGTGTTGTATGTAAGTTTTGTTCTTTGGTGAGTTAAGTTTCTATAGCAATCTTTTTGCTTTGGAAGATGGAAGCAATTTTATTTTAATGATGGGTGTCATTTTTTAGTCAATCAGATAAAAGTTATTTGTTCCAGTTAAAGATTGAATTATTCATTTCTCTGAGCAACTATTTGGTTTTAAGTCAAGTAGTTGCTCATTATTTGGAGTTGAAAAGTTATGTTTAGTCAGCTTTTACTTTCTTTTCTCTAAAGTGAACATATTAAGAGTGCTTTGCAACTGATTAGAAAGTACATTGAAGTTTTTGGAGTGCTCTAAAAATTGCTTCATACCTGCTGCAAGTTCTGTTGCAGAACTTGCTACTTGATCTGTTGCTGTAGAAGTTTCTTCGGCTATAACAAGGACGTCACCTGAAGATTTTACTATTGATGAAGCATTGTTAGTCTGCGAATCTGCTGAAGATAGAATTTGTTTAGATAAAGAAAGAGTAGAGCTTGATGCACTCGAAATGTCATTAATGACTTCTGAGACAAAAGTAGAGGAGTTGACACCTTTACTTACTTCAGTGAGCATATTGGTGATCATTTCTTCGGATACTTTGGTATCTTTTTGAATATCATTAATAAGTATTTCAATTTCTCTAGCTGATTTTTTAGAGTCTTCAGCTAGTTTTCTAATTTCTTCCGCTACTACAGCAAACCCTCTTCCATAATCACCTGCTTGAGCAGCTTCAATAGCCGCATTTAGTGCTAATAAATTAGTTTGAGCTGCAATCTCAGTGATTACTCCAAGGACTCTAGATATATCCGTTGACCTTTGATTTAAATTGTTTATAGAATTGCTAGCTTTTTCAGATGTATTTGCAACGACTTTGATTACTTCAATTAAACCACTTACATGATTATTACCTTTTTGTGAAGCTTCAGCGCCATTATTTGCCAACATGTCAATTTTACCAGATAGCTGTTGCATGTTTTTTGATGATGAAAATATATGCTCTATTAAGACAGAAGTTTCTTCAAGTCTTGTCAATTGGTCTTGAGCTCCAGAACTGATTTGATTTATAGCTCCTGCAATTTCTTCAGTAGAGACGTTCATATCCTGTCCTACGGTCATCATTTCCTCAGAATAAGTGTTTATGTGAGATGAACTAGAGCTTACTTCTTTTAATAACATTAATAAAGCTTCAAGCGATGCATTTAAGTTATCAGATAGCTTTTTAAAATCACCTTTAGCTTTGATTTGACATCTTCCAGAAAGATCCCCGTTTGACATATTCTCTAGAATATCAACTACTTCAGTAAGAGGAGTGTCGATTGATTCTAATAGATTGTTAAATGATTGTGTTAAATCTTTCCATACTCCAACACGTTGCTCGTTATCTATTCTAATTTTTAAATTTCCATTTTGACCAGCTTCTTGTACAGCATCATTGATTTCTTCAAAGGATCGTGTAAGCTTAGATTGCATAGTTTTAAGAGCTATTCCAAGTCTATCATCCTCACTAAGTAAATCAAGTTTATTATTGAGATTACCTGAACTAATATTTTCTACATACTTGGAGATAGAGTACAAATTACTATCCAGAGCTTTTAAATTGTGTATGGCTTCTCCTATTTCGTCATCAACGGTATATTCAATGTTATTTGCAAGTTTACCTCTTGATAGATTTCTTACGTAAGAATTTATGATGTCAAAAGACTTTAATAACGTTCTGTTGTTATAAAAGAATATACCGCCAATCATTCCTGTGTTTATTAACATTATAAACACGCCTAGCCAATCAAATAAGGCTTCATATGAAACGTGACTAAGGAAAAACCTGAAATTCAGTATAGTAAGTATTAAAACTAGTAGTGGAGTAATAAGAGATTTGAAGCGGATACTTTTATGAAAGTCTTTGCGTAATACTATTTTCCTTGATAAGCTTAGTTCCATAACACTTTTAATGATTAAATACAATGATTGCCGTTACTTACTATCGAGAGTAAAAGCGGCCAAGATAATGACTATTTTAAAAAATGGAAGCTACGAAATATTAAAATAATTGTTACTCAATTGTCACTTAATTGGTCAAATAAAAATACCTGAGTCTGCCGTTATTTTTTATCGATTTAAGTGTGAAAATATAAATGAAAGTTTTACTTTTAAGAAATAGGAATGTACATAACCACTGAGACCAGCCGTGATAATGTCCTTAATAGCTTAAGGATTTTCCACCTTATTATTTTTTACGAATGCCAATTGGTATTTAAATGAAGCAGCATTTGGGGTTTAACTTAAATCCTAAAGATGAGTAATTACGAGATTTTAAAAGAGACTTGGTGTCAGGTATGGTTTGATGAAGAATCAGAATCGGTAAATGTTAACTGGGAAGGTTATTTGACTTATGCTCAAATAACAGAAGGTTGCAATGCAGTGTTAAATTATGTAAGGCTGAATAGCGTTAGTTTGTTGTTTTGCAATCAGTTAAGTATGAAAATACTCAACGAAAAGTCTAAAGACTTTTTGTCTAAGAAATGGTTGGGAGCATTGGAAGATTTGGGAATTGAGAAAATGGCCCTGCTTACGGCTCTAGATCCATTTGCTAAAGCCTGTATGAATCAGGTAATTGAGAAATATGAAGGAAGTAATTCAATGTCTTTTTTTACTTTCGGCCTAGAGAAGGATTTTTTAAATTGGCTAAAAAAAGAGCAAGAAGGAAAGACTACTGAAGAAGATGTAGAATCTAAAATATCTGCCTACCAACTTCTAAGAGTAGATGATGAAGTTAAGTTATTGGATCCTCTAGGGTTAGATCATGATTTAGGCCTTATTCGCGATTACAATAAGGAAGGAAGAACAGAACAGTTAGTAAGTTTGTTATTCTCTAAATTACCTTTACCAGAAGCACTAAATAGCTATGATTATTATACGGCTTTAGCGGCTATGAGGGACATTGGTATTCTGCTAGGTTCGATAAAAAAGGCCGGTGTTGAGCCATTATCTGTTATACCCGAACTTGAATATGTTTTGCATGAACTCAGTAGGATTACTGAACTGCCGGCAAGGGAAACTCTTATGCACTATACCATCTGGAATCCAGATGGTGAGAGAATGAGAACCTATACTCACTATAAAGATGAGCGTTCTCTTATTCAAAGTGTAAAAAATGCATTTCCAGCATTAGATAGTTGTATAGACCTTTTGTTACAATTACACCATACACCCTTTGAATCCTCAAAATTTGAAGAGATTTGTGATCAAACAACCCGCAAGTTTAAATATGTTGTAGAAGCTATAGTTTTAGCTTATAGAGAAGTCTCTCCGGAAATTTTTGCTAAGGAACTCAGATTTTATTTTGATCCTATTAAAGTGGGAGAAGAAGAGTTAATAGGTCCAGGCGCTGTTGAGATGCCTATGTTTGTATTTGACCACTTGTTATGGAGTTCTATGGTGCTTGATGAGGAATATGTGAAATTTAAAAAGACATATTTGAAATTCAACATGGGCTTTATGCAAGAGATATACGACAAGTATGATGGCTGGGATAGTCTTCTAGATAAAATGGTTATAAAATTGAGCCGAGAAGGATCTAATGATCAAGTTTTGAGGTCTGCAAAATCTCTCATGAAATTATGTAATTCACAAAAGAGCTTCAGGAAGCCTCACAAGAAGTTAGCTGATAAATCTTATGAGCATCAGGACGAAACAGGAAAAGATAAAGGTAGCGGTGGGTATTCTACAGATATATTAAGTTATATTTATAGTATTAATCTTGAAAAAATTGGAGAGTTAGAAAACGCTTTGGATCAATTTGTCGAAATTAAAGTGATCAAATAGATGATTTTTGTCAATAATTGAAGAACTTAGTCAGAGTCTAATTAACTCTCTCAAATTATAAATCTAAAAATAATGGAACAGTTATCAGCCTCAATTAAGGAGAGTCTTTTAGATGAAGACTATTGTAAAATCGCTATGCTAGATAATGGGATTTTATATGCTAAGTGGAATGGTTTCTTAACAATCGACCAAATTAAAAATGGGTGCGGTGTGTTGACAAACTACATCAAGAAAAACGGATTGAAAATTCATTTAAGCGACCACTCTGAATTAAAGGTATTGAATGATGAATGTAAGACCTACTTGTCAACAGAATGGTTTCCAGAAGTAGAAGCTTTAGGAATTACTAAAATCGCTGCCTTGATATCTCCGAATGTCTTCACTCGTAAAAGTGTGGATGATGTGAACGAGTCAAACAATAGAGTGCAAATGAGGAATTTAACAATTGAAAACTTCAATACTCAAGAGGACTGTGAAAAATGGTTATTGGGTTAATTGATTGTTTTATCTGTTAACAAAACACACGAGTTGAAAAGCTCGTGTGTTTTTTTATACTTTGATTTAAGAGTAGTTTGAAATTTTACCATTTAGGTGACATTTATGATTAAATGATAGAGGTGTTTGTAATCATTTCAAATTACCTAAACTTGAGTAAAAAATATTTTAAGACTTTTTTTGTATTTGCTCTATTAGAATTTCTCTTAATATAGAAGCTCTTTTTGTGTTAATAACACATAAACCCGAGCTTACTTCTTCCATTTTCTTTTTGATGCCTTTGCGTATTTTGCCTGTTGTAATACTAGTGCTAAGTGAATCGATTACGAATACAGTTGTGCTATAATGATTAATTTTATGACAGAATGGAGGTGTCAAATTATGTAGATTGATAATAGAAATAGCTAAATTATTTTACTGTACACTGGTTTTGTTTCTTTGATAGTATTTTTCCAAAGGTGAGGGTCAAAAGCCATGCAAACGTTCCGAACAAATGGTACTCCAGCTTTGGTAATGCGAATATTATTCTTGGTGCATTCTATGATACCATCTTTATAGTATTGCTGTAGTCGATTGTTAGTTTCTTCGAAATAGTAATCACCGCTATCTATCCACAAGGTTTGCATATTACACATAAGTTCCGTTATGTGTTTTCTTGCAATTCTCTCTTTTTCCGATAGATAATGTCCTTTAATTACAGGGAGTTGGGTTTTATTAATCAGCTTATAATAATCCTCTACTTTTTTTGTGTTTTGAGAATAGCCGTGGAAAGTATCACCAATAGCAGATACTCCAAGACCAATCGTAATTTTAGACTTCGAAGTGGTGTATCCCATGAAATTTCTGTTTAGCCTTTTCTCAGTCAAGGCTATATATAATTGGTCTGATACTAATGCGAAGTGATCCATTCCAATTTCTTTAAAACCCATTTCAGCTAACATATTTTTAGAAAGTTCATAGAGAGACCTTTTATTATCACCATCAGGTAGCATTTCTGGAGTAAACATTTTTTGCGCTGGATTAGCCCAAGGAACATGAGCATAGCTATACAAGGCTATTCTATCAGGTAGAAGTTTTTTCACAAGGTCAATTGTCATGCTTATACTTTCCAATGTTTGAAGAGGAAGTCCATAAATCAAATCGAAGTTAATAGACTTATAACCTATGTTTCGAGCTTCTTTTACTACTTTTTGTACTTGACTGAAAGATTGCTTTCGATTAATTATTTCTTGAACTTTTGGATCAAAATCCTGAATGCCAAGGCTCATTCGATTAAAACCAACATCGTAGAGAACTTGCATGTGTTCTTTGGTTGTGTTATTTGGATGACCTTCAAAAGCGAACTGCCTATTATCGGCTATATCTACATCGTTAAGTATAGTTTCAATAAGGTGCTTTAGATTATGCGGATGGAAAAAAGTAGGAGTGCCACCTCCTAAATGAAACTCGGAAACAAGAGGTTTTTCATCGAAGGTCATTAAGTACATCTTCCATTCTTTAAGAACTGCTTCGATGTACGGAACTTCCACATTGTGATTTACAGTGATTCGTTTGTTACATCCACAATAGGTGCATAGACTTTCACAAAAGGGCAAATGAATATATATGCTTATTCCAGTTTTAGCATCCTCAGAGTTGTTTCTTATTTTTAGATGATTAATCCAAGTTTCTGGATTTGTGAAGTCACCATTCCAATTAGGAACTGGAGGATAGCTAGTATACCTTGGACCTGCCACATTGTATTTTTTAATGAGATCTTTATTCATTGCTATTTGATTGGATAAGAATAGCAAATGAATAAAAGGAGAAGGGGAAGCTTGGTGAGGTTAATTAGTAGAGTAGGTGATCTTGATCATGAATGAAAAACACCTACTCTTTGATAATTAATTTAATGTTATTGTCAATACTGGAATTGGACTGTGGTTGATAGTGTCTTCAGCAATACTACCAAGTAAAAAATGAGCTAGTCCTTTTCGGCTGTGCGTAGAAATAGCGATAAGTTCAGCTCCTAGTTCCTTTCCAAAGGTAATAATGCCTTCCTCTGGCTTTAGACCTGGGGCAATGTGAGACTCATAATTTTCTATACCAGCTTTCTTTGCAATTTTATTCATTCTATCATTGATATCGTCATGGTGGTATTCTTCTTTAGGAGTATTAACCCATAGCATATGAATAACTGCACCTTGAACTTCTTGAATCTTTTTAGCAGCAGCCAATAGTTGATCATTATCACTAGAGATATCAATAGCAACTAATAGATTTTTAATTGGTTTGAATACAATGTCAGAATGAAGAGTAACGACAGGGCATTTGACCTTTCGAACGATCTTTTCTGCGTTTGATCCTACTAACATCTCCTCTAGACCTGTGGCTCCTTTAGTACCCATTATGATCAGGTCGATTCCCATCTCATCTACAGCTTCTGTAATTCCTTGGTATGGACGGCCTACTACAAGTTTAGATACTATATTTTCATCTTTATATTTAGGAGAAGACATGATCTCTTCTAGATCTCTTGAAGTCTTTTTAATCAAGGCTAATACATAAGCTTTCTCTTCTAAGTCCAGATTCCCCATTTCTCCTTCCACATTGAAAGTGTTCGTAACAGGAAACTCTATAACATGAAGAAGGTGGATTCTTCCTTCATTTATTTTATTGATTTCTATTGCGTAGTCCAAACCTGCTATCGCATGTTCGCTAAAGTCAAATGGTACTAAAATGTTGTTCATCGGTCTATTTTTATTTGTCAACTAATATACTTTATTGGTAACAAACGGCATGATGAGCGGACTGTTAAATGATACATATCAGTCCCCAGAGTACTTTTCATATTCTCTAATCAAAACATTAATTACATCGATGATTTCATTTGCTTCATCTAGAGCTTGTTCCGAAGTCCAACTATCAATGTCAGTTTTAAAGTATATCCATTGCATTTTTATATTTTCAATTTGAGATAGGGTGTAATCTGAGTTAATGGAGGCTTCAGAAATTATATCTATATTTTTATCAAAACCCTCTGTAGTTTTTTCTTGAAGCTCTTTGTTGTTAAGGATTTTAGCATTTACGATGCGCATGAGTAGCATACGAAGACTTCCTGTTTTATTAATGAGTTTCGATAGGATAGCAATTTCGTTAATGAGTTCATTAATTTCTTCCAGTTTATCCTTGGATTGAGTGCTCATTTCTTGTATTTCCCGCGCCAAAACTTTGAAAGCCGCTCCTTCACTATTTGTTAGTTTACTTGCGCGAATAGAAGCATTAATTGCCACCATATTGGATCTAGAAGAAAAACTATCCATGCTTCGAATGACACGGTTCAAGTTGCGTTTTATAGTCATAGAAATCTATTTCTAAGATTAAATAATTAAGACTATGGGTGCTGGACTTGCTGCTCTTCTAAATATCGGGAAAGTTTTTTCTTGGGCTATATGAGATTATACAAATTGAATTAAAATGAGTAAAACGCATGTAACTGTATGCAGATTGGCATGGTTAGCAAATTAACTGGTGAGGTATTCTAGAGCATCTTCTTCATTTTCAAAAGGCTTCAAACCATCATTATATAAATTTTTGTTTAGGTTCTCTAGAATAATTCGTTTGCTTCCATCTGCTCCTATGATTGCTCCTTTTTTTGATAAATGTTGAGTTCTGAGTGCAAGTTTAAATGCTTGATCCATTACTCGCTTGGTAGCAAACACTCCACTGATAATGGTGAGATTTAAATTAGGTTCTTGATTTTTCATTAGTAGCTCTTCGGCTTTTATCAATGTTTCAATGATCTCATCTTCAATCATTCCACGGTAATCAAGAACTAAAATACTTTGGTTTTTATATTGGATAACGGATAATCCAGGCATAAAATACTACTAGCTTAAGTTGGATGGTTTTATTAAAAGTTAGTTTAAACACAGCTAAATAACTATGCCTTATGACATTGAATTGAATTTCATACGTTACTTCTTCTTCTGATTATTATCAAATAATATCCGAACGGCAGGGGACTCTGTATCATCATATTGACCAGACTTGACAGACCATACGAACAGATAAAGAAAAACTATAGCCACAACTAGGCTGACAACAATTAACCCGATTATTATTTCCATGTTCTAAAAATTCGATTTCCTAAAGTTCTAGTAGCTAATGTTGAGAAGATAACGACAGAAATGCTACTTACAGGCATGAGTATCGCTGCAAATACGGGAGTGATATAACCTGCTACCGCCAAGCTTAATCCTACAAGGTTGTAGGCGAATGAAAGAATAAAACCAGCAATTATGATTGACTTCGCGGTCTTGACAAGGCTGAAAACTTGATGCAACTGACTTACCTTATTTCCCAAAATGATAATATCACTAGCTGGAGTAAAAGATGAAATGTTCTCTGCGACTGAGACTCCGATATTACTTGCTTGTAGTGCTCCCGAATCATTTAAGCCATCGCCCAACATCATGACTTTTTCATTTCTAGAAATATGCTCCACGTATTCTAGTTTGCTTTTAGGTGATTGTTCAAAAAGGAATTCTGTGTTTTCTGGAAATATTGTCTTTAAGTTGAGTTCCTCAAGACTATTGTCCCCAGATAGAATAGTGAATTTGTATTCATTTAAATGTTGAATACACTGAGCAAGGCTTTTTCTGTATTGGTTTTTTATAACAAAATACCCCTTGTACTCTTGGTTGATCGATACAAAAGCCTGTGCTCCTGATATAGTTTCATTCTCTATTCCTAAAAAAGAGGCATTTCCCAATCTGACTACGGATCCGCTGATAGATGCTTGTATGCCTTTTCCTTTAACCTCTATAAATTCATCAATTTTAAATGTTTCCACGTCAGAAAGGTGCGCTGAAATTTGCTGACTTATTGGATGAGTTGAGTTTTTTACCAGGCTCTTTATCATTCCAAGTTCCTTATTACTTAGGCTTTCTCCCTCGAAAGAAATAAGATTATCTCTTCCTGTTGTTAATGTTCCAGTTTTATCAAAAACTAAGTGCTGTATTTTCCAAAATCTCTCGAGGATGGAAGTGTTTTTGAGGTAAACTCCTTTGCTACCTAGGAAATTAAGCACTGTACCTAGGGTGAAAGGAGTAGCTAAGGCCAAAGCACAGGGACATGCAATAATCAGTACAGAAGATACCACAAACAGCAACTTTGAAGAATCTATTACTGCCCAATAAGCCCCAGAAACAAAAGCAATTAATAAAACAATAGGAGTGAAGTACTGACTTACCTTGTCTATGATTGAGGCTTCTTCTTGATCTTGAGTTTTATCAAATACAGGATTATTCCATAGATCAGTTAAGTAGCCCTGAGATACTTTTTTAATCGCCCGTATTTTGATCGAAGGCCCTTTAACTCTACCTCCTGCATAAAGTGTAGTTTTTCTCTCTACTTCAAGTGGTTGTGACTCTCCAGTGACAAAACTGTAATCTATATATGAGTTTGTTGATAATAGAATACTATCACAAGGTATGATTTCTTCATTTCTAATTTCTAATACATCGTCTATCTGTATATCACTAACCAGTATGCTTTTTAACTTTTGCTCTATTACTTTATTGACAGCAAGAGGGAAATAAGATTTAAAGTTCCTGTCAAAAGACAAACCTTCATAAGTCTTACTTTGAAACCATCTGCCTATCAAAAGAAAGAATATCAATCCCGCCAACGAATCCAAATAGCCTGGGCCAGAATTTGAAATTATATCGAATATACTTCTGAAAAAAAGAGTAGCTATTCCAATAGTGATGGGTAAATCTATATTCAGTATTTTTTTCCTAAGCGCACCAATGGCCGAAGTGTAAAATTCTTGCGCACAGTAAAATATTAATGGTAGTGAAAAAGCCAGATTAATGTAGGCAAAGTAATCTTTGTATACACTGTCTGATTCTAACCCCAAATACTCTGGAAATGAGAGAAGCATGATGTTTCCAAAAATGAATCCCGATACTCCTAATTTCACAAAAGTCTCTTTTGAATTGTTTTTGACCTTTTCAGAATTTCCTTCAAGAGAAATATTCGGTTCATAGCCCAATTGACAAAGAAGGTCTACGGTTTTTCTGATTGTAGTTTTTTGTGGGTTGAGATCTACAGTTAATCGTTTTTTACTGAAGTTAATTTGAGATCGAATGATACCATCATCGAATCTATGTATATTTTCTAGAAGCCAAATGCAGGAACTACAGTGAATAGAAGGTATATGAAAGGTGATTTTTTGAAACTCTTCAGAATTAAAATCCAACAGAAGTTGAGTGATTTCTTCATTGTCTAGGAAAGCATATTTCTCTTTAAAAAAATGTTTGAGTTGATTGCCAGGAGTATTTTCAAGGTCATAATAGTCACATAGATCATTTTGATCCAGAAGCTCAAATACAGTTTTACATCCATAACAGCAAAATTGCTTGTCATCTTTCCATATTTCTGCTCCTTCTGTAGGCTCACCACAGTGATAGCAAACCGACTCTACTTCAGTTACATTTTCCAACCTTTCTTTGATGATTAAGTGGACTTATTGAAATTAACTATCCTATCTGCAATGCTTGAAAGCTTGCCTGTGAACTGTTTTTCATGGTCAGGAGATGGATACACCAAATAGGTCTGATCTGGTAGTTTGGATAGTTTGTCCAAATTGCGATCCAGATTACCTACAAAAGCGGTGTTCTCCATAGATAATATATCATATTCTTGGTGATCCGTTTTGAAAGTATACCCTTGATCCACCACTAGCACTGGGATAGCAGTTTTCTTGATGATTTCTTCGAACCCCTTTCGTGAGTCAATGGGTTGTCTAGCATCCGTTCCCATGATGATAAGGTCTATGTCATTGTCGGAGACATATCTCGATACAGAATCTGGTGTGAAGCCAAGTTCTAAGGTGAATAGATAATTGTGTGCTTTCCTAAAGTCTACTTCCTCCTTGAATTTTTCAAATGTTCTCATCTTTCTAGAGATAATAGATTCTCTAATCTCACGAGGAGTCACGGCACTTTTTTCGTCATCAGAAGCGATGAGTCTATATGTATGTAATAGAATCACGTTACATTTTAGTAGCGATGACCATTCGAATGCCAGTTGCGTTGCTGCCTTCGATTCTATTGAGAAATCAATAGGCACTAAAATGTTGGATACCGTATTCATTGTATTGTTAGAATGGGTTTTTAACATAGTTCAAAATTAGGTGTGGTATGTGCGCTTTATAAGGATATCAGTCAAGGCAGAATATGATGTAAATCAGTTTTTCAAATTTTCCATTTCGTAGATTTGTCTTATTAAAATTTTGACGACTTGGAATCAACACAACTAGATCATTACAAAGAGATATTTTTAACCTGCGTGGAAGGGATCATGGTCTTCCAAAGAGGAAAAGTAATACTCGCAAATCCTCAATGCACGAGTCTATTCGGTTATTCTCATGAAGAATTAATAGGTATGAGTGTTGAAAATTTCATACCACAATCTGGGCGAATAGCTCATGAAAAACAACGGTCTGAATACATGAAAGCACCTGATACTCGTCAGATGGGCGTGGGCAGAGACCTGATGGCTGTCAGAAAAGATGGTTCTACTTTTCCTGTAGAAGTCAGTCTAAACCCTGCTATGATGGATGGAGAACAAACCATTATTACCCATATCATAGACATATCAAAGAGGAAACAAGCCGAGGATAATCTAAAAAAAAGTGAGGAACAGTTATTAAGGTACGCTGCTGAACTAGAAAAGAGAGTCCATGAAAGAACAGAGGAGCTAGCTACTACAGTCGAACGTCTGAAAGAGGCTAATGAAAGTATGAAAAAAGAGGTCTCGGAAAGAATCAAAGCCGAGAATGAAGCGCAAATAGCCCTTTCCAAAGAAAAAGAACTGAATGAATTGAAAACCCGATTCGTGTCTATGGCTTCACATGAGTTTAGGACTCCTTTAAGTACAATTCTGTCTTCGGCATCATTGATATCCAAATACAATGCTCCAGATACAGAGCCTAAGCGAATGAAGCATATCAATAGAATCAAAGGTAACGTCAGTGAACTTACAAATATTCTGAATGACTTCCTGTCTCTGGATAAGTTAGACGACGGTAAGATGTCCGTCACCCTAGCCGAGTTCGATGTCTGTCATATGCTTGAAGAGGTGGTCTCAGAGTTGCAAATTGTAACTAAGCCAAATCAGGAAATTATCTTAAAAGCTGATATCCAAAACTGTATTATCAATAGTGATATTCAGATACTCAAGCAGGTGTTGACTAATCTAGTATCCAATGCCATCAAGTATTCTCCTGAAGGGTCAGATATCAAGTTGGAGGGAAATACAGTGAAGAATACCATTATTATCAAGGTAATAGATCAAGGTATAGGTATCCCAGAAGGAGACCAAAAGCATTTATTCCAAAAGTTTTTTAGAGCACACAATGCCAGTCATATTCAAGGAACTGGGCTTGGGCTCAATATAGTATCAAAATATTTAGAGTTGATCGGAGGCGAAATCAGCTTCGAAAGTGTAGAAGGAAAAGGGTCAACCTTTATCGTAAAATTAAACTCAATATAAAATGGCTAGAATATTGTTAATCGAGGATAACGACGCGGTACGCGAGAATACCTCAGAGATCTTAGAGTTAGCAGGCTACGAAATGATCACTGCAGCTAATGGTAAAGAAGGAATAGAAATACTAAAAACAACTACTCCAGACTTAATCATCTGTGATATAATGATGCCAGAGTTAGATGGCTACGGTGTACTCCATATTTTGATGAAAAACCCTTCTACTGCGCATATACCTTTCATCTTTTTGACTGCCAAGGCTGAAAGAAGCGATATGAGAAAGGGAATGAACCTTGGAGCAGATGATTATTTGACCAAGCCATTCGATGATATCGAGTTATTGGATGCCGTAGAAGCTAGAATCAGTCGAAGCGAGCAGATGAAGAAAGATTATGAGCCTTCGATCTCTGGATTGGATAGTTTTTTCAATGATGCCAAAGAAATTGAAAGTCTCAAACAGTTATCCAAAGACAAGAAAGTCAGAAACCACAAGAAGAAGACTAATCTTTATTTGCAAGGAGACTATCCTAATTACCTAATCTATGTCAATAAAGGGAAGGTAAAGACTTACAAGACTAATACGGATGGTAAGGATTTGATTACAGGGATATTTGGTGAAGGAGAGTTTATAGGATTCAATGACTTGATTACTCAATCAGATCATACAGACTCTGCTATGGCTATCGAGGATACAGAGTCATACTATATCCATAAAGATGACTTCCTTCAATTAATATATAAGGATAGATCGGTAGCCAGTAGGTTTATTAAAATCCTATCCAAAAACATTAAAGAACAAGAAGAAAAGATGCTTCACATAGCCTACAACAGCGTTCGTCAGCGTGTGGCCGAAGCGCTAATCTCAGTAGAAGGCAATTTCGGAGTTGGTAAAAGTTTCGCTATCTCAAGAGAAGATTTATCAAATATCGTAGGAACTTCTCCAGAGTCCGTAATCAGAACACTGTCAGATTTCAAAGATGAGAAGCTGATAGAAATAAAGTCCAATCAAATTAGGTTGTTGGATTCTACAGAGCTAGGAGTGATTATCAAGAGAGGATTCTAAGGATTACTAATATTTAATTGAAGGGCAATAGCCTATGAAGTTTAATGCTTACCCCCATGTGTTGACCTTAATTAAAATTGAGAAGACACCATGTACCCTTGGGATTGAGCGCTTCATTTAGAGTTATGTTATTGAGATGGTCGTCAAATTGGCGACCATTTTTTATTTGTAGTGGTATGAAGATCATAAACATCTTAATTTGCACAAAAATTTAAACCTATGACTACATTAAAAGCAGGAGATAAAGCTCCAGAGTTCGAAGGCGTAATCCAAGACGGATCAACAATTAAGCTTTCCGATTATAAAGGGAAAAAAGTTATTCTTTATTTCTATCCAAAAGACAATACACCAGGATGTACAGCTGAATCATGTAACCTGAGAGATAACTACGAGGTCCTACAAGAAAAAGGCTATGTAGTACTTGGGATTAGTAGTGACGGAGAAGCTTCTCATCAAAAATTCATCACTAAGCATGAACTACCGTTTGATCTGATAGCAGATACAGATAAGAAAATTCATGAACTGTTTGGCGTATGGGGAGAGAAGTCCATGTATGGAAGAAAATATATGGGGACATTTAGAACTACATTCGTAATAGATGAAGAGGGAGTTTTAGAAGAAGTAATCACTAAGGTGAAGACTAAAGATCATACCGCACAGATATTGGCATAATGAGTTTTTAGCCATATTCTTGGTAGTCTATTGTTCGGGAATGGTCGTGAGTCATTTGTACGCGGTCGGCGGCCTCCAGTACATGGTCGTCAGTCATTAGTACATGGTTGGCAGTCTCTAGTACGTGGTCGTTGGTCATTAGTACGTGGTAGGCAGTCTCCAGTACGTGGTTGTGAGTCATTGGTACATGGTAAGCAGTCTTTAGTACGTAGTCGTGCGTCATTGGTACATGGTTGGCAGTCTTTGGTACGTGGTCGTGAATCATAGGTACATGGTAAGTAGTCACTAGTACAAGGATGTGCGTTTATAGTATATCGTCAAGTAGTTGTTGACCCGTAGTCAACTATCATTCTAAGCTAAGTATCATTAAAACGGTTTTCTACTTTGATGTAGGAAACCGTATTTTATAAGTCTCATGTTAAGGTAAAAGATTTGAAGAAGGATAACCTTTTTGAAAAGCTGAGATTTGATTTCGAATTGACTTTAAGGGTATTAGAATTCTTTTAAGAAATCGGTGAACTTTTTCTCTAAAGTATAGTGTTGTACAGCGAGCCCTGCATATATCTTTGCGGGAGTATTTAACCTTTATGAAATGTCAAAAGTATTGATAATCGGCGCTGGTGGTGTCGGCAGAGTTGTGGCGTTTAAGTGTGCGCAAAACTCAGATGTATTTACTGAAATCTGTATGGCTAGCCGTACAGAATCAAAGTGCAAGGAAATTGCTCTAGATGTAGAAAAACAACTAGGTGTTAAGATTCATACTGCCCAAGTAGATGCTGATCATGTTGATCAATTAGTTGATTTATTTAATAGAGAGAAGCCTTTCATGGTCATCAACGTGGCACTTCCGTATCAGGACTTGACCATAATGGATGCATGTTTAGAATGTGGTGTTCATTATCTAGACACAGCCAACTATGAACCGAAGGATGAAGCCAAATTTGAATATAGCTGGCAGTGGGCGTATAAAGACCGTTTTAAGGAATCTGGGTTAACTGCTATACTGGGGTGTGGGTTTGATCCGGGCGTCACCAGTGTGTTTACAGCCTATGCTGCCAAGCATCATTTCGATCAGATGCACTACTTGGATATTGTAGACTGTAATGGCGGTGATCATGGCAAAGCTTTCGCTACTAATTTCAATCCTGAAATCAACATCAGAGAGGTTACCCAAAAAGGGAAATACTGGGAGAATGGTGATTGGGTAGAGACAGAACCGCACGAAATACGTCAAGAACTAAGTTATCCAGAGATAGGGAAGAGATCATCATATGTGATATACCATGAAGAGCTTGAGTCTTTAGTGAAAAACTTCCCCACTATAAAAAGAGCAAGGTTTTGGATGACATTTGGAGATGAATATCTTACTCACCTTAGAGTAATTCAAAATATCGGTATGGCTGGTATAGAGCCTGTAATGTTCGAAGGAAAAGAAATCGTTCCACTTCAGTTTCTCAAAGCAGTATTACCTGATCCAGGTAGTTTGGGAGAAAAATATGTAGGGGAGACTTCGATAGGGTGTCGTATCAAAGGCATCAAAGATGGTGAGGTCAAGAGGTATTATATTTATAATAATTGTAAGCATCAGGATGCTTTTGAAGAGACTGGAGCACAAGGGGTGTCTTATACCACAGGAGTACCTGCTATGATAGGGGCGATGATGCTGATAACTGGAAAATGGACAGGAGCTGGAGTGTTCAATGTAGAAGAGTTTGACCCAGATCCATTCATGGAGCAGCTCATGACTAAAGGCCTACCTTGGGTAGAGCTACACGATATTGATTTGGAGGTACAATAATGAGTGCCTCTAATATTCCATCTCCATGCTTTGTACTCCAAGAGGAATTACTGGAGAAAAATCTTCAAAGGATTAAGTCAATAGCTGATGAAGCAGGAGTTGAGTTTATTTTGGCATTCAAAGGTTTCGCCATGTGGAGTGCTTTTCCTCTGGTTAGGCAATACATCAATGGTGCAACTGCTAGTTCTCTCAATGAGGCTAAACTTTGTAATGACTACATGAATACGAAGTCACACACTTATTGTGTGGCTTATAGAGAGGAGGAAATGGATGAGATATTGAAGTTATCTTCTCACATCACATTCAATAGTCTTAGTCAGTTATCCCATTATCATGAAAAGGCACAGAAAGCGGGTGTAGGTATAGGATTGCGTATCAATCCAGAATTTTCAGATGTAGAAACTGACCTTTACAATCCCGCTTCCCCTAGTTCCAGACTTGGAGTTACTGAAAACGAATTGAAAGATGGGTTGTCTATGCCTATAGATGGTATACATACTCATGTATTGTGCGAGTCAAGCGCTGAGTCTTTGGAAGGGTTGCTTAATGCCGTCGAGCAAAAGTTTGGTCATTTACTACCTCACATCAAGTGGCTTAACATAGGTGGAGGACATTTAGTAACACGAAAGAACTATAATGTCGAACTGTTGGTTCATCTATTGAAAAACTTCAAAGCTAAGCATGGAGTAGAGATAATACTAGAACCAGGTAGTGCGTTTGCCTGGGAGACAGGCACTCTTCATACATCGGTACTAGATATCGTCGAGCGAAACGGAGTGAAGACAGCTATTATTGATGCTTCATTCACTTGTCACATGCCTGATTGTTTAGAAATGCCTTACCGACCCAATCTTGAAGTAGGTTCAAGTGATTCCGCTAAATATGATTACAAGTATAGGCTAGGAGGTGTTAGTTGTTTAGCAGGAGATTATTTGGAAGAATATTCCTTTCCTGAGCCACTAGTGATAGGTTCACCTATAGTTTTCAAGGATATGATACACTACACAATGGTGAAGACAACCACTTTCAATGGTGTCCATCACCCTTCAATAGGTATCGCGAAGAAAGGAGGGGGATTTCAACTTATTAAAGAGTTTGGGTACGAGGAATACAGAGATAGACTCTCTTAGTGGGCTATCATTATTTTTTGAGAATTCACGTACTCATCAGTCACAACATTTAGTATGTAAATGCCTTCTGAGAAGCTAGAAATATCAACTTTCTTTTCTGTCCCAGCTTTAGCTTCATTACCAGACATATCCCTTAATGAGTAACGCTGGAACTCTCCATCGATCTGAATGAAATTGCTAGCCGGGTTAGGATATAGCTTAATGATGTTTTTGGAAGAGACTACCGTTTCAGCCGCATTTTCTTCGCCAAATACTGGTCTAATCATCAATGACCCTACTGGCATCACGTCAGTACCTTCGAACCAGTCCAGTCCACCAGTGTTGTAAGTCATTTTGCTCATACTACTAGTGTTTTTGTCCAATCCAATAGGGAAGTATTCGTCTGTTTTTTGTTCGAAAATGATATAGAAGGTACCATTGACAGTAGCCGTATTACCAAATGTAAATCTTTGAAACTCATTAATGCTGGAAAAACCACTGGCAAAGTTGCCTGAAGTAAGAATTGAAGCGGCATCCGTGACAGTTAGCTTATTGGTGATAAGTAGGTTAAACGAGTTGTTGATAGCCCCTGTTGCATTTACAATTTTTGGAAAATAAATATCCACAGCTTCAACATAGTCAGTGACTGGGATATTAAATTCTATAGCAAGACGAGTATTGAATCCTCTACCACCAGCTGCTACTTCAGCTGTGCCATCATCATAGGCCAGTGAATTGAGAATAGTCAAGTCTACTCTTGAAGTGTCATTTATAGTGAAATTGTAAGTTTCGCTGGGAATGTCAATGCCATTTTGGTCTTTGAAGTATTTTTCCTTATCCCTTACTTCAGTATATATAACTTCTGATGTCAAAAACAAGGTGTCTTCTGATAATGTTTCGATCAGAAACTTGTCGGTCGAAAGTGCTGGAATGTTACTGACAAGGTGTTTTCCTACTTCTAGCCTTCCAGTTTCATCATCAAGAGATCTACTATCTGTAAGAGCTCCATCATCACCAAATGATTCCGTGTAAACTAGTTCTTTGGTATTTGCAACAGTGTCACTACTGTATAGGTTATAATCATATTTTGCTGGACGGTCTTGTGGACCCAAATTATAAATACTGAAAGATAATTCTTCAAAAAGATCATTAGCGAACCCGTTCCACATGCTTTTGGTGATCATTGTGTAGTTTGAGAATAACTTAGAGACAGGAGTTGCTATTGTTTGATCAATAATAGCTTTTGATGCAACATTGAACCTTTTAGCATTCATATATACATAGTCTAAATGCCATGCGTCAAACATTCCTGTAGGGCTACCTACATTCTCAAACTTAAACTGTAGACAATCATGTAGATATTTTGGTTCAGTTATATTAATAGCTTCATAAATAAATTCTGTACTATCAGAGACTAAATCATCACCTCCATCTACTCTTAATATTTCATTCCATTTATTATCAGAATCGAGAAAATGTACCGAGAAATAATCTCCTTCAGAAGGCATATAGCCATTGCCACCTCGTTGTAGAAAAAAACTAAGAACCACATCATTTGCATCCGTAAGACCTGAGAGGTCTATAGGTCGGGATACTAGTACGTCACAAAGGACAGGTTGAAAAGATACAGTGTCTCGATGAGTGAAACCTTCCCTTGTAGTTCCATCAAATGTAGCCACATTTATGCTAGGAGGATCTATCGCCCAAGTCGCATTAATATGAACATCACTACCTGCTTCCCAGAGTGTATCCGGTACGGATTCAGAAAAGGAAAAATCATCCCAAAAGGGTAATGATAATACTCCATCCGTTTCTAAAGTTCTTTGTTTTGAAATAGCCTTTTTGGGTTTCTCAATAGGCCTAATGAAAATTTGTGCTTGTGCACTGCTAATTACAAAGGTCAGTATAACAATTAGGAATGATTTCATTCAGTTTCTTCTGCTAGTGTTAATGAAGGGACAATTTGATTTGAAGTAGTAGAATCCATTTCTACGATCCACAGATCTACGGATTGACCAATCTTAGCTCTTTTTTTAGGACTTGGAACTTGTTTAAAAATAGTACCTGGTTCAGCGTCTTTTACATCATATTGATTACTGCCATCTGCATTTTTTTCATCTACTTTAATATGAACCTTACCAGACTCTTTGTAAAACACGTCTCCAAGTTTCAGACCATATCCTCTTAGAACAAAAGTAGCTTCTTCTAGTCCCATCTCTCTTAAGTCTAGCATAGGGAAAGTTTGGCTTCCAAGACCGTCACCGACTTCGAAATCAATTCGTGAGCCTTTTGCAATACTAGACCCTTTACTGACTTTTCGACCTTTATAGTATTGCTCAAGTACAGTATTTAGAGCAAAGTCCGGTTTATAAGTAATATCCCCCATCAGCAGGCCTAGACTTCTTAGTTCCAGTTGCGCATTCTTAAGTGATCGTCCATGTAGCGATGGGATTTTGACCTTTGGCGGGTTGGCACTATTGAGCGTTACATAGATCTTTCTATTCTGCTTCACTTTTGAATTTGGAAGTGGAAATTGTTTAAGAACTGCAAGTGGCTCATATTTAGGAGAGTAACCTGAATCCGCTTCAACTTCATATCTTAAGTCTCTATCCTCTAAGAATTTATCGAGATCTTCAAGAGGAATCCCTTCTAAATTGGGTACAGTCATACTCTCTCCATGATTGGTGATTATCGGGAATACAATATAAAATGTCCCAAGTACGAGCGCTACTAATACAGCTATTGCAATACCTCCGTGGATGAAAAGATCTTTTTTAGTCATTAGATTTTATTCTATGATTATGTTTCAGAAACATGGCAAATTAATATATCATTTTATGAATTAAGGAGGACTTTGTAAAAGAATCCTCAAGGATCTTTTTTCCAGATGAATATTTTTAGCTCTAAATCTATCCTGTAAGGGTTTATTCATAGATTTGCTGTCTATGAAAGAAGGAAAGTTAAACATTGGGATATTATTTGGTGGTAAGTCTGCTGAACATGAAATTTCATTGAAGTCAGCTAAGAATGTTATTGAAGCATTGGACAAAAATAAATTTAGTCCTGTTTTAATAGGTGTTGATAAGGATGGCAAATGGTTATTCAATGACGTGGATGGAGTGCTAGTAGAAGATCCTGATGGCTCTTTGACTATTAACCCAGACAGTTTACATGTAGCATTGGTACCTCAGTGTAATGGAAAACTTTTCAATTTAACTAGTGAAAAAGAGCTTCCTACTTTGGATGCTGTATTTCCAGTTATGCATGGACCATTGGCTGAGGACGGGACGATTCAAGGGCTGCTCAAGTTAGCCAATGTACCTTTTGTAGGAGCAGATGTTTTGGGTGCGTCTGTTGGAATGGATAAGGAAGTGATGAAACGCCTATTGGTAGAAGCTGATCTTCCAATTGGAAAGTATGTTACGGTTAGAGAACATGAAGAAAGACCATCATTTCAAACTGTAGTTGATCAACTTGGTTTACCTTGTTTTGTAAAACCGGCAAATCTAGGTTCATCAGTAGGTATAAATCGTGTAGATGATGAATCACAGTATCAAAAGGCATTAGATGAGGCTTTTAGTTTTGATACAAAGATTATTATTGAGGAATTTATAGACGGACGTGAAGTAGAATGTGCTGTATTAGGTAATGAGATGCCAAAAGCTTCGGTAGCAGGGGAAATTTCATTTACGCATTCCTTTTATTCATATGAAGCGAAGTATGAAGATGAGAAAGGGTTTAAAATTGATATACCGGCTCATATTTCAGATGATCAAATGGTAAAGGTAAGGCAAATGGCTATTGATACTTTTCAAGCTTTGGAGTGTGCAGGGTTTGGTAGAGTAGACGTATTTTTAACTAAAGATGACCGTTTACTTGTCAACGAAATAAATACTATTCCAGGGTTTACAGCAATTAGTATGTATCCTATGTTGTGGGAAGCTACAGGTTTATCATACAAAGATTTAATTTCGGAGTTAATCGGTTTGGCTATTGATCGTTTTCAAAAAGCTTCACGTCTGAATAGTTCTAAATCTAAATAAAGGTTCTCAGTTAAATATTTACTTATTTATCATGACCGTCGAACTAAGAAAGGTTTGACCTCCAAAAATATGAATTACATATATTCCATTCGGAAGCTTAAGGTCTTGAAGTGTATAGATCTGATTCAGTGAATTAGGGAAAAACTGTTTGTGTAATACGTCTCCACTCATGGAGATTAATTGAATCGTTATATCGTCTCTATTATTAAAATTGAGTTGAACATTAATTTCGTTTTGTGCAGGATTAGGAAAGGTTGATATTGGCTCATCAATTTTACTAGGAGGGGTAGAGGTTACAAAGAATTCAATGTCATCAACGAATATATTGTTACCATTTTGGCCAGTTCCCTTAAAAGCCACCCTCACATTTGATAAACCTGTAAATTCTGAAATGTCAACAGTCTCGAGTCTCCAATCTTCGTCTTCTTCAGGAATCCATTCCGTACCAGTTTCTGCTGTGGCTAAATCCTCATCTTTTTTATCATAAATAATGGAATTATAGTTTTGACCACAATCTTTAGAGACTAAAACTTGTAGTCTGTCATCTCCACCGCCTCTATAGCCATAGGATACTTCAAATCGTAAAGATGCCGAATCAAGACCTGAAAGGTCAAGAACTGGGCTAATAAACCAGTTTTCAATACCTAAATCTTTAACTGAAAAGTATGGCCATTGAAGGTGTTTTTGTCTAAAGTCTTCGGTTGTATAAATCTGCAAATCAGTAGTTTGATCTGGGCGTATCATTGTCCAATCTTGATAGTCAAAGGTGTTGGAGAAATCTAATTTAATTGGAATGATATCCTCTTCTTCTGCATAAACAAAGAACGAACTGTCATAGTTATCTGAGGGGTTGTCATCTTCTTCGCCATTCGGACCAGATAGTTTAAATTCAACCTTTACGGGATCTTTTAAAGGCGCATTGATGGTAAATCTAATTTTTTCAGTTTCGCCTCTATTCATCTCTAACTCATTAAACTCATTTACCGTGGTAGTTTCTCCATAAGTGGTTGTAAGTGTGAAATTGTTGACTACTACTGGGGCGTCTACGCTACCACCATTGTTTTTTATTTCTGCATTTATTGTTAAAGTTTCACTGCATGTCGTTAGAGGTACTTGACTAATAGATTCAATTTTCAAATCGTAATCGAAATACTCTATTTCTAACATTAGATTATCCAAATAGATATTGTTACCGTTGCCGTTTAATCCTAATATCGCAATTACTATGTCATCTTTATTAAGGTATTTATCATCAGTAATATCAATCGAATATGATTTCCAATCACCTGGACCTACCGGAGTGAAATCCAGTTTGTTTGATGTGGTGGTTGCAAGTTCGGTAGCCCACATGGTCTCAAGTATGTCATCCTTTTCAAATGTGGTTCCACAATCTTTTGATATCATAATGGCCAGACCATCAGACTCTATACCTGAAAGCTTACTGTAAGCATAGTCAAAGGACAGAGAGAACCTAGAGGCTCCAGATAAGTCTAAACTAGGGCTAATCAAATAATCCATTCCGTCATCAGATGAGCCATAGTAAGGTAGTTTTAAAGCATAATTTGGATCTGTTTCAAAAGGTGTATTGCGAATGATCCAATTACTTGTCGTTGCGTCAGGGTTTACGGTCGCCCATTGGCCAAATGATTGATCTTCAAAATTATTAAAAACCAGGTTTGGCGAACTAGTATCTACTGCTACAAATACTGTGGTTTCTTTATTGTTATTATCTACGTTTTCATCTCCTGTTCCATTAACTGACAAGATTTCAAATTCAATAATGTCTGAAGATTTAATTTCTATTTCCGAAAACATCACCTCATATGTTTCGAGTTCAAGTATAGGAATCTTACTATCTGAACCATCAAGGTCTTCGACCGTAATGCTTTCTACAACAATATTGTTTTTGATAAGTCGGATATCGAAGTTGTCAATATCATTTGAGCCATAATTCCTAACCATAACTGATGGATTGACCAAACCACTACAGTTTCCAAATGTTGGGGATATGATTTTACTAATTCCAAGATCGAGGTCATAAGAAATTGGATCTTCAAGAGCTTTACTGCTAAATAGACTTTTTCTGCGAGGGCTGTTTTCCAGAATGATATTCATTCTGGTTGATTGATCCTCTGTAAATAAGTTCATGCATTCATCGTTGGTGTAGTCCATGTAATTTTGAAACATTACTTTATGCGTTCCACAGCCTCCAAACACATCTTCATCAGGACACTTTCTCTGAAAATCAATGGATTGTGCAGGAGTATCGTAAAGCCAATCACCACCTATAGCTATTTCACGGTCATCATCTCGGATTTCACAGTTTCCTTCAAACGTATGAAATAATCCCAACCAGTGTCCTATTTCGTGAGTTAGGGTACGGCCATAGGATTGAAATTTTGTTGCGGTAACGTAGTTTTCACCTATATATCTATAGTTCATTATTACACCATCTGACTCATAGAATAACTCTAGTTCTCCTTCGAGTCCAGGCTCATCACTATTTGGGAATTGTGCTTCTCCCAATTTTACGACTTCCATATCAACCACCCAAATATTTAGGTATTGGTCTGTTGGCCAATGAATAATCCTAGAGATTTTATCACCTTCTTCGAATCCAAATTTAGAGGTAGGATTGTAAGTTCTAGTTATACCATTTGTAGGAAGACCCTCGGGATCTTGCTTAGCCAATTCAAATTTGATTTTGGTATTTGCTGCTACATCAACAAAATAAGAAGGGGTTTCCGTAGCATCTGGGTTTTGACGCAAATAATCTTCATTTAATGTGACCATTTGATCCAATATCCTAGCCTCTTCCAAGTTTGAGTCGAAGCCATTATAAATCACATGAAAAACTACTGGGATGGTTTTTACTTCATCACTAGAAGTAGAAAGTGTTCTAGATTTATTAATTCTTTTGGATCGAATCCACTCTTCAAATTTCGGTCTTTGTCCATTGAATGCAGGGTGATTGATTTTCTCATTGTGGATAGATGTTCCACAGCGATGCTGAGCATTTAAAGAATAGGCTATTGAGACAATAGCCAATAAAAGCGCAATGTTTTTCAATTTCAAGGTTCTAGACAGTCATATATCTTGTGAAGATACAACGGTTAACTAGATAAAAAATTGAATAATTGAGAAAAGAGTTAGGCAGTAGTTGCATTTACTGCTTTTACAGCTGTAATCTCTGGAGCCATTTTTTTAATGGCTTCCTCTATACCAGCTTTCATAGTCATATGAGACATAGGGCAAGTTTCACAAGAACCTAGCAGTTCTACGTTAACTACATTGTCGCTATCTATTTCTACCACCTTTACATCTCCGCCATCTTCCGCAAGATAAGGTCTTATATTTTCGATAGCCTTTTCAACTCTTGTTAACAAATCTTGATTTTCCATATTGTAAAGTAATTAGAAATCTTCTAGTTTATTTCTACGACTTTTGATTTTTCTTGTGTCGCATTTCGTATTGCTACCTTCCTAGCTACTGTCTGAGCTAGTTCAGTAAAAGCATTTTCCGTTATACCATCTTTCATTACAGCAGGAAAACCGCTGTCTCCACTCTCCCTAATTGATTGTACAATGGGGATTTCACCTAAGAAGTTTACGTTTTCTTTCTCGGCTAGGTTTTTTCCTCCATCTTGTCCAAAGATGTAGTATTTGTTTTCAGGAAGCTCTTCTGGAGTGAAATAAGCCATATTCTCTATAACTCCTAAAATAGGAACATTGATCTGTGGCAATTTGAACATTGAAAGACCTTTTTGAGCATCCGCAATAGCTACCTTTTGAGGAGAGGTGACAATAATGGCGCCAGTAACTGGAACTGATTGTACTAGGGTTAGGTGAATATCACTTGTTCCGGGAGGTAGATCAATTAATAAATAATCTAATTCTCCCCACTGCACATCACTGACAAATTGCTTAAGTGCGGAACTTGCCATAGGTCCTCTCCAGATGACAGCGTTATCTTTTGGTACTAAAAATCCGATTGACGCTAATTTAACTCCATATTTTTGAATAGGGACGATTAAGTTCTTATCCCCTTCCTTAATCATTTCAGGTTGTTCATATTCGCAATTGAACATGGTTGGGATAGATGGACCAAATATGTCTGCATCAATGATTCCGACATTGGCTCCGCTTTTCGCTAGAGCCACGGCTAAGTTCGAAGTGACTGTTGATTTTCCTACTCCTCCTTTGCCAGAGCTTACAGCAATGATGTTTTTAACTCCAGGAAGAGTGAAAGATTGTTGGCGAGTTGAAGTGACATCGGCTGTCATATTAATACTAATCTCTTCTCCTGAAGCAATTTTTTCAACTGCTTTGATACAGTCGTTCTTGATTTTTTCTTTCAGAGGACAGGCTGGAGTAGTCAACTCTACAGAAAAAGAGATTTTACTGTCATCAATTTGGATATCCTTAATCATATTTAAAGTGACCAAGTCTTTCTTTAAATCAGGATCTTCTACTGTACTTAATGCTTTGAGTAAATCTTTCTCAGTAACCATATCACTGCTCTTATTTTCAATTTTGCCGCAATTTAAGGTATATGGTAAATATTGACTCACTACATCATTTATTTTAGTTTTAGATTTGTCGTCTAATCCAAATTCAATTAAATGATAAATGACCGCACCATAGAAGAGATAAAAAATAGAATGGATATCTATGAGGTGGTCAGTGATTTTGTTCAGCTCAAAAAGGCAGGTTCCAGCTACAAAGCTTTGAGCCCTTTTACAGACGAAAAAACGCCTTCTTTCAACGTTTCTCCCTCTAAGGGAATATTCAAATGTTTTAGTACTGGCAAGGGAGGGGATGCGATTACATTTTTAATGGAGATGGATGGTTTGACATATGTAGAGGCATTAAGATACTTAGCAGATAAGTACGGCGTGGCAATACAGGAAGAATCAACTTCACAAGAATATAAAGATGCTCAGAGTGAGAGGGAAAGTCTCTTTATCATAATGAATTTTGCTAAAGAACATTTTGTCAAAAATCTTTGGGAAGTAGCAGAAGGTAGGAATATTGGACTTACCTATTTTAAAGAAAGAGGGTTTTCTGAAGATACAATAAAGAATTTTGATTTAGGCTATTCTTTAGATCAGTGGCAGGGACTTATTGACGCGGCCGATTCGGGAGGGTATAATCAAGATTATCTGGAAAAAGCAGGCTTAAAAATAGTTAAGGATGATAAAGCTTACGATCGTTTTAGAGGTAGAGTCGTTTTTCCAATTCATAACATTACAGGTAAGGTAATAGCTTTTGGAGCTAGAAAACTTAAAGATGGTGATAAAAAAAGTCCCAAATACATTAACAGCCCTGAAACTGAACTTTATCATAAGAGTAAAATTCTGTATGGTATTTTTCAAGCCAAAAATGAAATACGAAATTTAGATAATTGCTATTTAGTAGAAGGTTATACAGATGTTATTTCTTTGGCGCAAGCTGGCGTTAAAAATGTAGTAGCATCGTCGGGAACTGCTCTCACTGAAGATCAGATTAAATTAATTAAGAGATTTACAGGAAATGTAACAGTCTTATTTGATGGGGATAAGGCAGGTATTAAAGCATCTATGAGAGGAATAGATATGATGCTTGAAGGTGGTCTTAACGTGAAATCTGTACCTTTTCCAGAAGGGGAGGACCCTGATAGTTACTCTAAGGCTTTAGGTTCAAACGCTTTTAAAGAGTACCTATCTAAAGAGTCTAAAGATTTCATTACTTTCAAAACTGATGTCTATATGCAGGATGGTTCAGATCCTATTAAAAGGGCTGATTCTATTCGTGAGATAGTCAATAGTATAGCAAAGGTTCCAGATCCTATACGCCGTACGGTTTACATTCAAGAATGCAGTTCCTTGTTAAAAGTGGATGAACAGACTCTGATTACAGAACTGAATAAACTAATACTTAAAACACATAGAGAAGGTAATCAAGTTGCCAACGTTCTTAAAGATTCAAGAATCATTCAACCCAGTATTCCTATTCCTGTACAAGAAAAGGTAGTTTCAATTGATGAAGCAATTAAGACTCAAGAAAGGGATAGTTTGAGAATGTTAATTAATTATGGGGAAGAGTTAGTGGAAGAAGTTACTGGGAGCGGGGTAGGTTATAGGCTGGTTGATTACTTTATGGCAGAAATTGACGATATTGATTTTCAAGTGCCTGTCTATCGTGAGATTTTGAATTTGTACAGATCGGCTTTAGAAAAAGGTAACATTCTTTCAATATCGGACCTGGTAGGGCATGATGATAGGGCAGTGAGTCAAGCAGCTGTAGATATTTCAACAGAGCGCTATGAGGTAAGTCCTAATTGGAATGATAAATACGAGATACAAGTTTCTCATGAGAGAGATACACTTAAATCTTCTACTTTTACGAATATTTTAAGGTTGAAATTTCGTATTGTTCAGAAGATGATAAATGAGAATATGGAAAAGATCAAATTGGCACAGCAAGATTCAGAAATAGAAGAGTGTCTACAGATACAAAAAGATTTAAAAGCAATGGAAATGACAATAGCCCAGTCTTTGGGTAACGTCACAACGAAGTGAGAATGTTAGACAACATAGAAGAGGCTATTGAGGCCATCAAAAATGGAGAAGTCATCATTGTAGTAGATGATGAAGATAGAGAAAATGAAGGAGACTTCGTATGTGCAGCAGAAAAGATAACTCCTGAAATTGTTAATTTCATGGCTACACATGGAAGAGGATTAATTTGTGCACCATTAATAGAGGAAAGATGTGAACAACTGGGGCTTGAATTAATGGTCGGAAAGAATACTGCCGCGTTTGAAACTCCCTTTACAGTGTCTGTAGATCTCGTAGGGCATGGTTGTACGACAGGTATATCGGCAAGCGATAGATCGAAGACAATAAAAGCACTTGTGGATCCCAATATAGATCCAGAAGAATTAGGTAAACCAGGGCATATTTTTCCACTGAAGGCCAAAAAAGGAGGAGTATTGAGAAGGGCAGGCCATACTGAAGCAGCTATAGATTTGGCTAGATTGGCAGGGTTAGAACCAGGAGGTGTTCTGGTTGAAATAATGAATGAGGACGGTACTATGGCTCGCTTACCAGACTTGATTAAGGTGGCTGAAAAATTCAATCTAAAACTAATTTCTATCAGAGATTTAATTGCCTATAGGATGAAGAAAGAGTCTTTGATTGAGAAAGAGGTGACTGTTAAAATGCCAACAGAATGGGGTGAGTTTAAATTGACTCATTTTAAACAAGTGAATACTGGGGAAGATCATTTGGCACTGGTTAAAGGTGAGTGGGATGAAAATGAACCAGTTTTAGTTAGAGTACATTCTTCTTGTGTAACTGGGGATATTTTTGGTTCATGCAGGTGTGATTGTGGCCCTCAATTACATAAAGCTATGGAAATGGTTGAAAAAGCTGGAAAAGGTGTTGTTGTTTATATGAATCAAGAAGGTAGAGGAATTGGTCTTCTTAATAAATTGAAAGCCTATAAACTTCAAGAGGATGGTTTGGATACAGTTGAAGCGAACAATGAACTTGGGTTTGAAAGTGATCAAAGAGATTATGGTGTTGGAGCTCAAATTTTGCATAGTTTAGGTGTGTCTAAGATAAAGTTGATGACTAACAATCCTACAAAAAGAGTAGGACTAATGGGATATGGATTGGAAATTGTTGATAATGTGCCTATAGAAGTAGAGCCTAATCCACATAACCAAAAATATCTAGAAACTAAGCGAGATAAGATGGGGCATACCATACTGAAAAAATGAAACTGGGCTTAGTTAGCTTAGTGATATGTTTTACTGTTGTGCATTTTGTTAATGCACAACAGTTTTCTATGAGAATTTGGCACCCAAATGGAATGCTTGTCACTTTAGATAAAGATACTCTTAGAGGTACTCTTAAATATGACATTCCCACCAACAGCATTCATATTTTTTCCCCACAAGACCCAAATAATCGTATACTAACTTTTAGTAGTAAAAAAGTTATGTATTTCGAATTCTACGACAATAATCGAGATCACTTTCGTCAGTTTTACTCTATTCCCTATCATATTAGATTAAACTATAAGGCCCCGATACTTTTTGAGATTCTTTTTGAAGGTAAAATGAGCTTGCTCGCCAGAGAGAAAATCGTAATAGAGAGCGAGCCTTATGATGGTTTTTCTTCCTTTGGAGGAAGTGGAACTCGTGAGCGTTTAGTTTACAGTTATTATTTTGTTGATGAAGTAGGAAAAATACAATTTTTCGAGGGTAGAAAGAATGATTTGTATTCCATTTTAAAAGGTAATCAAGAAACGGTCAGGTTCTATGTGAAAAAGAATAAGTTGAAGCTAGAGAATTTAAATGATTTGATAAGAGTTGTTGCTTTTTATAACTCTTTATAACGAACAGAGTATCCGTATTATTACCTATGTCCTCTAGTTTATTTACTTATCAAGTACTGTAAGGATTAAGAGAACTTACTAAGCTTACTGGATGTTAGTTGTATTATTTTAATTTTTACTTGTCTTAAATTAATCATTTCTGTTTTTTATCATTTCAAGCCTTGAAAAAGGGTGTAATAGGTTTCTCAATTTGATGATTAAAGCTAAGTTTTTTCTATGTTTGATGGATAGACCACAAATCCACCCATGAATTGGTGTGCCAAAGCGACTAATGTTTTGTTAATACTACTATTTGAAGTGTGATAAAATATGAGTGCTGTATTATTAGAATAGTATAATTTGGTGCAATAATTAAGTGTTTAAGATTTGGAAGGTCTTAGGACTGAAACTAAACTTAAACAAGAGTGCTCCAATCATTTTTAGAGTTTTTAGGAGGAAAACCAGGAGAGGAAAAAACTATCCTCTTACTATTGGCTAAAGGGTTCTTCATGGGAGTCTTTCTAGCTACTTATCAAGTTGGTGCAGAAACTCTATTTATAGATACTTTAGGAGAACAATATTTAAGTGAAGCATTTTTCATTTTAGGTTTTTTAGGAGTTGGGTCTACTGCTCTCTATGTTTTTGTACAGAAAAGAACCAATTTCTCTACTTTGGTCACTTCTAATGCAGCTCTCATTTTTCTTTTCATTTCTCTATTAAGGCTTTCTTTTTGGTATTTAGATAATCCAAAGTTTGGAGGGGTTGAGGCATTGCCTTTCGTCTTATTTGTAATGACAGGACCAATTACAGCAATAACACTTCTTGGTTTTTGGGGTGTGTTTGGGAGAATTTTTGATTTAAAGCAAGCAAAGAGAACAATTGGCGGTATAGACACAGGACAACTTACCGCCACGATGATTGCTTTTTTTTCAATTCCTCTTTTGACAGAATTAGATCTTATAAATGAGACTTATGATTTGTTATCTATATCTGCTGTTTCAGCATTAGGAGTATTAGCAGTTACTATTTGGATAGTCAAAGATTACAATCTTGATATTGCAGCAAGGATTCGAAAAACGGACAATGTCAAACAAGTTAAATATTCAGACTTATTCAATAATAAGTATCTAAGGCTTCTTTGTCTTTTCATGATTTTCTCTGCTAGTTCGGCTGTATTTGCAGAATATATCTACATGACTGCTACAGAGATCATGTATAAAGATCCTTCAGATGATTCAGAGTTGAGGAATTTCATTTCTTTCACCAACGGTGCAATCATGGTATTGAGTTTTATCATTCAAAGTTTTATCAATGACATAATTATTGGGCGTTTTGGACTTAAAGTATCCTTGATGGTTATGCCATTGATTCTGGGACTTTTTACAATTGGAGCTATCGTTTCGGGACACCTATTTGGTTATGAAGTAAAAACGGCAGAGTTCCTGTTCTTCTTTATTTTCATAGTAGTGGGTAAAGTATTTACTTCCTCTCTAAGAGATGCTCTGGAAAATCCAGCTTTTAAATTGTTTTTCCTGCCTTTTGATGTGAAAATTCGATTTGATATTCAGTCAAGGGTAGAAGGTGTAATGGCTCAAATTGCAACATTGATTGCAGGTTCATTGCAAATTGCTCTGGGGCTGATGGCGTTTTTTGAGTTGATCCATTACGCTTATTTCGTATTGATTCTGGCAGGATGTATTATTTATTATGCAGGTAAATTATATACAGAGTATAAATCTCAGCTCACTCAGACACTAGAGGATCAAAAATTGAAGTTGCAAGGTGGTGGGACTAAGAACGAATATAGTACCATTAACGTTTTGAAGAAAGAGCTTAGAAAAAGACAGCCAGATCGTACTCTTTTTGCTTTGAAATTGATGGAGAAAATGGAGCCTATTCTGTTGGATTTCTCGCTACTTGATTTTATTCGTTCAGAACATAAAGAGGTAAGGGAATATTCTTATTGGAGATTAGGTTACCTGAAAAGTTTCAATACCTTGGATATTCTTGATAGAGAGGTAAGAAAGGAAGATGAAACAGAAGTTAAACAGGCTGCTGCAGATACTTTAGAAATTCTTCACGAAATGGAGGATTATGAATTATCAGAATTGGCAATAAAAAAGCTTGTTAGGTCTACTGATATAATAGACAGAATATACGCAGCGCGAGTATTGGCTAAGATGGAAGAGGATAAATTTATTCCCTTTCTGACGGAATTATTAAGAGATATAAATCCAGCTGTGAGAAAAGCAGCAATTGTTACAGCAGGAAAATTAAGGAGACCAGAGTTTTGGAATATTTTAATAGAAAATTTACATCTACCTACCTATAGTAATTATGCTGATTCAGCATTGATTTCTTCTGGAGAAACGGTATTCTATGCGATTGATTCTGCCTTTTATAAAACAGGGCAATATCAAGACACTATGCTCAGGATTATTCAAATAATGGGTAAGATAGGTGGTAGGACAGCGACTGAATTGTTATGGAAAAAAATTGATTTTCCAGATAAATTAATCATTTCTGAGATACTTCTTTCTTTAAGTTATATCGGGTTTGAAGCAAGGGACTTTCAAGCTGCTAGAATTCGATTAATGATAGAGAGCACTATCAGTGACTTGGCATGGAATTTAAAAGCGGTTCAAGAGATTCCTAGAGATGATTTTTATGATAAGTTGATTCACTCTGCTTTCGAGGAGGAGAATAAAAGAAACTTTGATCATATGTTTATGCTGTTGTCCATGATATATGATGCTCAAAGTATTAAACTAGTAAGAGATAACATAGAACTAGGTACTACAGATAGTGTTTCTTTTGGTATTGAGATGCTCGATATTTTTGTAGATGAAAATCTAAAACCTAAGCTTTCTGCTGTTCTTGACGATGTGCCTGTTGATGAGAAATTAAAAAAATTAAACGATTTCTTTCCCCCAGAAAATTTTGATAATTATTCGGATTTACTGCTACAAATTGTTAATCGAGATTATAACAATATTAATAAATGGACCAAGTGTTTGGCCATGTACAAATTATCTCATATTGCTGACCAAGGAGTAACTATGGATTTAGTAGCTAATTTGTTTAATCCAGACTCGACGATGGTTCAGACAGCCGCTGCAGTAATATATAAGCTCGATAAAAATTTATATCAAACACATACAAAGAGACTTAAAACTTCGCTGAAAAAGAGGCTTGATAAGGATATTGTTCCTCCCGTGTTTAAGAATGATGAGGATTTTCATCAAAAACTTATTGTAATTGAAAGAGCAATATTTTTAAAGCAAATAGAATCGTTCGAGCAAATCTCAGGAGTTTTATTATTGGATCTAGCGGCGCGTTTTAAAGAAATAAGAGTAAGTCAGGGTACAGTGGTGACAGAAATCGGAGATGAAGGTAATACTCCTGTCTATGTAATTCTGAAAGGGGCTTTGCTAGTTGAAAATGAAGATGGCTCTGAAAGAACAGTTGAAGAAAAAGGAATAATTGGACATAAAATGATCCTTTCATCAGATTTTTCTACTTATCGCTTGACAAGCCAAACAGAATGCTTGTTGTTGACAATAGAGAAGGATGAACTGTATGATGCTGTTTCTAGAAATGTAGAAATGGTGGATGGGATACTTGATATCATTAATGAGAGCTATGATAAAGTTGAAGAAGAATCAATCTTCAATGTGTAGTAAAAATTATTGGGTTGAATGAATTTTGAATACGACATATTACTTGCTTATCACACGGAGGATGATCAACCTATTGGTGGAAGCAGCAAAGGTTGGGTAACTAATTTTCATAAATTCTTGCAAACATTGGTTGAGCAAGTATCAGGAAATAAGCCAAAAATTAAACTCATTTCAGAGAATGATAGTCATGTTGACCTTTATTCCAAAGGCGGAGTATTGGTGACTATTCTGTCTAGGAATTTTTTAAATAATCCTACTTTGGTCAATGGTGTGAAAGTGTTTGCTGGAAATGCGAAAGATACTGGTAACCTTCATATTCGTGGACTTTCAAGATTATTTAAGGTAATTAAATTCCCTGTAGATGTAGATGCAAGTTTGTCTGATTTGTCCGATATTTTGTCGTATGATTTTTATCAAATAGATGCTCTGACAGGTGAGCCTCAAGAGTTTAAAAGATTTTTTGGAAACGAAGCTGAGCGAAGCTATTGGATGAAAATGGTAGATATGGCCTACGATATCAATCAAATCATAAATAGGGTTTTAGAGTCAGAAGTTACAGTTGGTAAAAAATCCGAGATTGTAGGGAAAGAAAAAACGATCTACTTGGCTAATAGTGGAGTAGATATGATTATTCAAAGAGATATTGTTAAAAGAGAACTGATACGTCACGGCTATAAAGTACTGCCTGATCAATCTTTACCGAAAGAAGCAAATGCATTGGAAGGAATGGTGAAAAACGATTTATCTAATTGTTGTTTGTCAATTCATTTGATAGGTGAAGATTATGGTTACAAACCAACGGGTTCAGACTTGTCTGTAGTTGATATCCAAAATCGAGTAGCTTCTAGATATACTTTTGAAGTACAAGATTACAATCAAAAGCATGGAGGTACGGAGAAATTTAGTCGTTTGATTTGGTTGTCACCAGATTTGAAAAATGTTTCAGAAAGACAAAAACTTTTTATAGAAGACTTAAAAAGTGATGCAGCTACTCTGGATGAGGCAGAGGTTCTTCAAATCCCACTGCAAGAACTAAAGTCTATTATAAGAGAGGAGTTAGTTACTGGAGGTAGATTTAAAACCAAAGAAATTGAAATAGACAACCAGTTGCCTGATGAGGGTAACATTATCTATTTAATCTGTGATCAGCAGGATAGAGATGATATGGAGAAGGTTCAATCTTTTTTGAAAACCAATGGTTATAATGTAGTTACTTCAATGTTTGAAGGAGCTTTAATGGATTTGAGATACCTCCATCAAGAAAATTTGAGGAGATGTGATGCTTCATTGATATACTGTGGTAAATCGTCTGAGGAATGGATAAGAACTAAGCTTCAGGATTTGTTAAAGGCGCCTGGTTTTGGAAGAACAAAACCAATGAGAGCTTCTGCAATTTTATCTCAGGATAAGGAGAAGCTAATCAACCAGAATATAAGGAATACCAAAACTATGATTTTGGAGGAAGGAGAGTTTACACCGGATAAATTGAAACCATTCTTGGCTAAACTGGATAATTAAGATGAGTGAAAAAGAAGTTTTAGAAGGCAATCAGCACTCTGTAGAGATAGAAGAGTCAATTAACCCTTTTCCAGGTCTACGTCCTTTTGGTGTTGAAGAAAGTCATTTGTTCTTTGGGAGAGAAGGACAGAGTGATGAAGTATTGTTGAAATTATCAGAGAACAAGTTTGTTGGTATTCTTGGTGCTTCTGGTAGTGGTAAATCCTCATTAATGTATTGTGGTTTAATCCCAACATTACATGGTGGTTTTATGACCCAAGCTGGATCCAATTGGAGAATAGTAGTTACTAGACCTGGTGGTGGCCCTGTTGATAATTTGGCTGAGGCACTTCTGAAAAAGGATGATCATTACAAGAGATTAGATGAAGAAGAGCAATTAATCAAAAAGACAATTACATCTACTGTTCTTCGAAGTAGTTCTTTAGGCTTAATTGAGGCTGTAAATCAGTTGAAAAGCTCTGATCAAGAGAACATATTGATATTGGTTGACCAGTTTGAGGAGCTTTTTAGGTATAAGAAATTAGAAACCCTGTCAAGTGATTTAGATGAGTCATCCGCTTTTGTCAATCTGCTTTTAGAGGCAGTTCATCAATATGATGCACCTATTTACGTAGCATTGACGATGAGGTCCGATTTTATAGGTGATTGTGCACAGTTTCCAGACTTAACCCAGATGATAAATGATAGTCATTACCTGATCCCTCAGATGACTAGAGACCAAAAACGTTTAGCTATAGAAGGTCCTGTGGCAGTTGGTGGTGGAAAAATAGCACCAAGACTAAGTCAGCAGCTTCTCAATGACGTAGGAGATAATCCGGATCAACTTCCTATTCTTCAACATGCTTTAATGAGAACTTGGCAGTTTTGGGTCGAGCACAGAAGAGAAGATGAACCAATGGATCTTAAGCACTATAATGCTATTGGTACTCTCAGAGAGGCTCTTTCTCAACATGCTAATGAAGCCTTTGATTCTCTTTCGAAGAGAGAGCAACAAATTTGCGAAGCAATGTTTAAGGCGCTTACGGAAAGAGGAACAGAATCTTCAGGTATACGTCGTCCTACCAAAATAGGAACCATAGCAGCGATTGCTGGGGTAAATGAAGAAGAAGTAGAAAGGGTTGTAGACAAGTTTAGAGAGCCTGGGCGGTCACTTTTGATGCCTCCATACGGTGTTAGGTTAGAGTCAGATACTGTAGTTGATATATCTCACGAATCATTAATGAGGATTTGGACGAGATTGAAATCATGGTTGGACGAAGAATCTCGTTCTGCGGAAATGTATTTAAAACTAGCAGAGTCAGCAGAGAGGTTTCAACTTGGTCGAGCAGGATTATGGAAGATGCCTGATTTACAACTTGCACTTAATTGGCAGGAAGAAAATAAGCCAACTCTTGTTTGGGGACAGAGGTATGACCCAGCCTTTGAGAGAACAATGGTTTTCTTGGAGACCAGTAAAAAGGCTTATGAGACGGAGCAACGTAACAAAGAACTTCTTCAGAAAAGAGCGCTTAGAAGATCAAGAGTTGTTGCTATGGTTTTAGCTGGAGCCATGATGGTTTCTATTTTCTTTGTGGTATATGCTTTTATTAAAGCGAGTGAGGCAGAAAAGGAAAAAGGAAGGGCTATTGCTTTATTTGAAGAAGCTGAAAAACACAGACTTGCAGCAGAAGCAGCAGAAGGAAAAGCAACAGAATTAGCGGCTAAGGCGATCCAAGAAGAAAGAAAAGCTAAGGAAGCTCAAAAAGATGCAGAGAAGGCTGCAGATGAAGCAAGAAAGTCACAAGCTCTAGCAGAGCAGCAACGTTTAAAAGCTGTAGCTGCTACAGATAGAGCACTTAAGAATGAAGAGTTAGCCAAAGAAAAAGCAGTAGAAGCTAAGCTTGCTCAGATCGAGGCTAAATCACAGGCTGATGCTGCAGAAACTGCCAGAGAGGCAGCAGAAGCTCTAAGATATCAAGCTATAGCTAACTCAATGGCGATTAAGTCAATGAATATTGAAGATGATGCAGCTAAGCGTGCGTTAATTGCAGGTCAAGCATGGCAGTTTGATGAAGAGTATGGTTTGGAGGGGAAAGATTATAATCCTGATATTTATGCTGGTGTGTATTATGCATATCGTGAACTAAATGGAGGAGCTGATTCTTCATCATTCAATCACTATAAGGGTCATCGTGAAGCTGTAAGGTCTGTTTCTTACAGTAAAACTGGATCAAGAATGTATTCTGCAAGTAGTGATGGGACTATTCTTTCTTGGAATATGACCAATGATAAGAGAGATCATGTAGCCATATTGGAGAGCCATCAAATCAATAGAGTAGTAGATTTAAGTGCTAATGAAAGATGGTTAGCAGTAGGGTCAGATGATGATCAGATTTTACTGTATGACCTAAAAGACCCAGGAGCAGCCCCAAAGCAACTGGCAGGACATAAGGGTAAAGTTTTTGATTTAGATTTCTTGCCTAATGGAGAAGGGTTTGTCTCTGTATCAAGTGATAAAGTAATACGAAAGAATGATTTTAATACTACAGAAGAAATTGCTAGAGTTTCGTCAAGAGTAACAACTTTAGCTATAAGTCCAGATGGTAAGTATATCGCTGGAGGTAGTGATGCTGGGAGTGTATATCTATGGGATACTGAAAACGATTATGAGGAGACAACTTTATATGTAAAACAAGGATCTGCAGTTCATTCTTTAGTATTTAGTAATGATGGACAAATGGTTGCTTTTGGTAATGAAGAAGGAGATATCACGCTGTGGGATATTAAAAGAGGTGAACTGATTAAGAATTTAACTGGTCATCAAGCAAGAGTATCTGATCTTGAGTTTAGTCCGGATAATACTTTGTTGGCATCAAGTAGCTATGATGGTACAGCTAAGATTTGGGTAATGAATTATCTTAATGACCTTCCTATTAACCTTGATGATCATGGACATGGTATCGGAAGTAGAAATTGGGTATGGTCAGTTTCATTTGCTCCTGATGGTAAATCACTCATGACTGGAGCTGGAGATGGTATAATAAGATACTGGCCAGTTGAGCCAGATGAGATGGCAAACGAAATTTGTGATTTTGATATCATTAAGTATAATCTGGATCAAAATACATGGGATGCATATGTCGGAGAAGATATTGACTATCGATTGACATGTGAAGGAAAACCTAAACTTGAGGAATCGAATTAATATGTTGAATAATCTAAAGTACTTGGTCATAATTTCCTTTTTTCTAGGGTATTTAGGACCGAATTACGCAATAGGTCAAGAAAATTGTACTCAGAACTTAAAAGAAGCCAATGATCTGTACGATCAAGGAAGATTAGTAGAAGTTCTAAGAAAGCTAAAAGAAGGTGATTGTTTGGAAGATGGCTTTTCTAAAGAGGAGAGGACGAGGGCCTACAAGTTATTAGCTCTTGTATACATATTTATGGATGACGAAATAAATGCTGAAGAAGCGGTGATTAATTTGTTGACGGTAGATCCTGAACATCCGTTGGATGAGAATGAGCCTGCCGAATTTGAATATATGTATAATAAATATAGATCTGAGCCAATTTTTAGATTGGGGGTCTATTTTGGAGGGAATTTCACCTCTGTCAATACAATTTCAGAATATGGTACTTTTAGTACAACCGAGGGCATTGAAAAGGAATACACAAGTGGTTTAGGCTTTCATGGAGGTTTTTCATTTGAATATAAGCCCATAGAGAATTTGGAAATTGTCTTAAGGGGGCAGTATTCTTCTCAAAACTACTCGGTGAGCTATCCTATAAGCAACGTGTTCTTCGTTGATAATTTAAAAGAAACTATGTCTTGGTTATCTCTACCAGTTTTACTGAGATATAATTTTGAATTGGAAAAAATTACACCCTATGCATTCGGTGGAGCTTCCTTTCAGTACTTACTTTCTTCCAAAACTACAGGTGATCGTCAAGGTACTATTACGCGTAGCGTTAGTGGTTTGGATTTGAAAAGTGCAGGGTTGCGAGATCAAATCAACTGGAATTATATAGCTGGCGCAGGAATTAAGCTGCCTATAAAGAGAACGAACTCATTTTTCGCTGAAGTGAGTTACAATATAGGAGGTGCCAATATTGTAAATGCTACAAATAGATATAAGGATCAAGATAACAACTTTAATCTTGCTCATGTGGATGATGATAAATCTATCAATCATATAGGTTTAACAGTAGGATGGATTAAATCTATTTATAATCCAAAAAGATATTCTGATAAGAAATTAGCTAAAAAGTCTGGTAAGCGAGATATATAATGAAGCAAATGAAAAAGCTGTCAATTTACACTTATGGAATGCTTACTCTGGTAATGGGCATATTTGGATGTGCAATCGAAGACTCAGATAGGCTGGATCAAGAAGAAGTTTTTATAAAATATTTTGGATCTAGAGATGAAGAGGAGCTTATAGATATGATTCAATTGGAAGATGAAGGCCTGTTATTATTATCATCTACCAAAAATACGGAGTTTGATAACCGAGATTTCTATCTATTGAGAACGGATAGAGGAGGCAATAGACTTTGGGATATTCAATATCAAGAGGTTCCAGAACTTCTTAATGGAGATGATGTTCCTAGTTCTATCAAATTGAGTGAAGATGGGTCGCATGGTATACTTGTAGGGACTGTGGACTATGCTTCAGAAAATGAAGCTGCAATGATTATTGAGTTCAGTTTAGATGATGGATCTGTACTTGAGTATTATAGGTATCAATATTTTGAAAAAAGAGGGGATCCCGAATTTGAAGGTTTCAAAAGAACTAGAGGTGTGGATGTTATTGAAAATGGCGATGACTATATTGTTTTAGGTGGTACGATGACTTATTTAGAGCCAGCCAGTCCCCAATTAGTAACTACATATAACCTTTTACTATCAAAAATTCCGAATGATCTTGGTTCAATACCTGCAGATAACCCTGAAGGAAGTCAAGTTTATTATAGGGTTTATGGTGATGATAGAGTAAATAATGAAGGGGTAAAATTAATTAAAACTTTAGATGATGATTATTTCTTTCTTGGAGTATACGATGATATCAATACATTAAGAAAAGGAATTGTGGTAGCTTCTTTCAATGAAGAAAGTGGAATAATAGATGATGGAGGTTCTGAATTGTATGGAACCGATGCTAAAAATGAAATCCCTACTAATATAATAGTTGATGGAAGCTATTTGGTAATCACTGGTAGATCAGTAATTAGCGATGAAAATGACCAATCTCCTGAGCCATTTATGCTTAGAGTAAATAAGGATAATTTGGGATTGAATTCACCAATTGTTACATGGACCGAATTTACAGAACAATTTATTGAAGGTGGAGCAGGGTATGATATTGCTACAGTTTCATCAAATGGTATTTATCCAGGTTCTTATTATTTGTCAGGGAGAGTTAAATCTTTTAGCAGCGACAAGCAAGACGAAGTATTTATTGTAAATGTTGCTACTGATGGTTCATTACTCAGTGATTTTGAAGTTTTTGGTAGCGATGGAAATGATGCTGGAAACTGCATAGAGATAAATGAAGACGGTAGTATCCTAATAGGTGCAACAGTGGATTTTGGTTTTGATGAACAAGTCTTATCAGTTATTAAGACAAATAAGTTTGGCAAAATTGAATAATTGATATTTCAAACGAAATATTTAAATAATTCATCGAAAAATAATTTAAGTACAATATGGCTTTTGCTAGCTTTGAAATGTTCAAGTTTTTAATTGTGTTATTATAATAATAGTGCATTTTCAAGTTTGTTGATTAGTAAAGACCATAAGATCATAGCTATGATTAGAATATATACTCAAATAAAATATACATTATCAGTTTGCCTGCTGTTATGTATTTCTTTTGTTGGTTTTGCACAAACTGTAGATCTTAGTTTAAGTTCTCCTACAGCTACAGAGTCAGGAACAACAGTTATTACTGTGACAGCAACTACGAGTGCTAATGTTACTGGTGGAGATAAAACAGTTGATGTAACTGTTACAGGTACAGGGATAACAGCTGGTGATTTTGGAGAAGGCTTGACTCAAGTAATAACTATTCTTAATAATCAATCTACAGGTTCTGTTGATTTCACGGTAACGGATGATTCAGATGCCGAGGGTGATGAGACAGCGACTTTTTCTTTAAGTAATTACGCTTCCCCACTTACAGCCGGGACGACAACTAGTGATGATGTTGTCATCACTGATGACGATACATCTGTTTCCATCGCTGCAACGGATGCTGTAAAAGTAGAAGGAGCATCAGGAACTACCTCTTTTACTTTCACCGTCACTAGATCAGGAGACTTATCAGGTGCGAGTTCTGTTAATTATTCTGTTACAGGTAGTGGAGCTAATCCAGTAGATGGTTCTGATTTTGGAGGTTCCTTACCGAGTGGTTCTGTGAGTTTTATTGCTACAGAAAACTCTAAAATAATAACAATCGATATTGTAGGAGATAATGATTTTGAAGCTGATGAAGAATTTACGGTAACCTTGAGTGGTGAAGTAGGAACAGATTTGGGGACTACTACTGCTATAGGAACAATAACTAATGATGATACATCCGTTTCTATAGCTGCAACAGACGCTGTGAAATCAGAAGGAGCATCAGGAACTACTTCTTTTACTTTTACAGTTACTAGAATAGGAAATCTTTCAGGTACAAGTGATGTTGATTATGATGTATCTGCTTCTATGACCAACCCTGTTGATGCTGCCGATTTTGGTGGGGCTTTTGCTAGTGGAACTATTAATTTTCTCGCCTCAGAAAATTCAAAACTAATAACAATAAACGTTAGTGGGGATACTGATGTTGAAGTTGATGAAGAGTTTATTGTAACCTTAAGCAATGAAGTTGGTACCGACTTGGGAACCACGACTGCTACAGGGACAATTACTAATGACGATACATCTGTTTCCATAGCCGCAACAGATGCTACAAAAGCCGAAGGTAATTCTGGTACAACAACCTTTACTTTTACAGTGACTCGTTCAGGATTGTTGACAGGTACTAGTTCAGTAGATTATGCTGTTACAGGTACTGGTGCTAATGCAGCTGATGCTACTGATTTTGGAGGTTCGTTACCTTCAGGAACAATTAATTTTGCAGTCAGTGATGCTTCAGAGGTTATTAGTATTAATGTATCTGGTGATGCAACTTCTGAGTTTAACGAAGAGTTCACAGTTACTATTGATAATCCGTCATCTACTCAAATCGGAACTTCAACTGCTACAGGAAGTATTACTAATGATGATATAGACACAACACCTCCAACACTTGATGCAGCTAATAGCGCGCCTGCTGATAATGATAATAATGTATTATGGTCTCAGGACATAGTTTTACATTTTAACGAAAATGTACAAGCAAATAATCCTTCAGTAACGGGAGACATTGTTTTATATGATGGATCTGGTGAGGTAGAGAGGTTTACCCCTGGTACAGTAGCGGTTGGAATTTCTAATAATCAAGTTACAATTAATCCAACAGTCGATTTTGTGCTTGGTGAAGATTATTATGTTTTAATAGAAACGGGTGCTTTAGAAGATATATTCGGGAATGACCTAGTAGCTATTACTGATCCTACAGTTTTAAATTTTTCTCCGGTACAAGTAGTTATTAATGAGATAATAAACGATCCACAGAGCGACTGGAGCTCTGGAAGTTTTACAGGGACCGTGAGCGGAACTACAGTGAATGAAGATGATGAATGGATTGAATTATATTCTGTTTCTGATAATGTTGATCTTTCAAGTTGGACTGTAGAAATTGATAATGGAAATGATGCCTCTATAGAGTGGAGTGGGAATTTTACTTCTACGTTTAATTTTCAGGTAGCTTCTGGTGCTGGATCATTAACAGATATTGACAATGGTGGTTATTTAGTACTTGGAGACCCTACAGGAGCTGATAATCTGTCGCTCGATGTTACGCTAACTTTGAAAGATCCTAATGGTGTTGTAATTGATGAGGTCGTACTATCAGATGGTGGTGATCCTGATGGTAATGCTACTGATGGAAAAATATTTGATGAATCTGTTTTTAGGTTTCCAAATGGAGTTGATACGGGCGTAGATGCTGACGATTTTATTAATGGAGCAGCGAGTATAGGAGCAGCTGGAAATGATGGGCCAACTTTAACATTTGCCAGACAAGATCCATCAACTTCTACAACTGGTAGAGACAATGTGGTATTCAGAGCAACTTTTAGTGAAGATGTAACTAATGTAGATGCAACTGATTTTGTGGTCAGCGGCGTCACGAGTGCCGCAGTAAGTGGGGTTAGTTCAGTAGATGCATCCAATTATGATATCACCGTTTCAGGATACGGAGTAAATACAGGTACATTAAGTATTACTCTTGGCGCCTATACAGGAACTTACAATATTGTAGATGTTGATGGTGGAAATGCAGTGTCGTCAATTACTTCATCCCAAACATATTCCATTGTTGCTCCTGAAGTTAATTCTACAATTGCTGCTGTAACTTCTAGTGAAAGTGGGCTTATTGCGTATGAAAATTTTACTGCTGCAAATACATTGACTACAAGTAATGCAGTAAAATTATTTTCTTTTAATGTAGCAGATGATGCTGGCGATGAATTACCGACTTTAATTAATTCAATAACATTAACACTTGCAGCAACTGATTTGTCAGAATTATCTGCGGTAGCAATTTTTGATGAGAGCAATAATAATATTGGAGAAATAACAGGAGGTTCGTTAGCTGCTTTTGAGGAAATAACTTTAACATCTACAGAATCCATTGGAGAAGGGCTTGATGAAGATTACCATGTTTATGCCACGTTTTCTACTACTGTAACTGAGGGAAATCAATTTACAGTAGGTGTTAGTGTAGTGAATCAACCAATTACAAATACGTCAATAGTGGCTGTACCAATTTCAGCGACCAGTGTGAATACTGGATCTGAAAATACCTTGGAAGTAACAGCTAATGATATTTATATGACGAGCATTGGAGGGGCAGATCCAACGATTGTATTATCAGAAACTAATGTTCTTAGTATTGCTTTGGGTGTTCCATTTTCTGTTTCTGTAGAAATGAGGGATGCAAATGGTAGTATTGATTTAAATTACGGAGGGACGGTTGCTGTTGTAGACCCAACTCCTGACGCTAATTTTACAGGTACAAATATTTCCGCTCTCTCTCTTACAAATGGTACAGCAACTTGGACTGATTTACAATTTGATAACGTAAGATCGGGAGTTACTTTAACTGTAGAGGATAATACCAACAATTATCAAGATTCGCCCGTATTCACTTTTGATGTTTCGGCATCCACATCTGATATTATAGAAGATCCAGCATTTATTTATCCTCAAAACATTGACTATACTCTTCATCAAGGGTCAATTAATAATAGTACAAATCATGGTGTGCAAATTGCTCAATTTATAATTTCAGACGGTGTAAATGGCGTTCGTACTGATGCAGATTCAAATCCTACTCGTCTTGATGCAAATGGCTGTGGAGGAGGTAATAATTCTCCAGTTTGTCCAAATTCTGCGGATGGTTTTAAGATTAGAGTTACTAACGGTCTGGATAATATTGATAAAATAGCTTTATATACTATAGATGCTGTTGGTGCTACTGGAAATGTCATTCCTGCTGATACAGAGATAGGAGAGTATAGTTCATCAGATAATGGAGGAACTGGATTGTATACTTTTAATTTAGATGATGATAACTCTAACTGGACTAACAATGATAATTTTGATATTCCCGATGGTGAATTTAGAAGAGTAGGAGTTTATGTTACTTTTAAGCAAGGAGATGATGAAGTGACAGATAATGAGATTATTACATTAGAAATTGAAGAGGCTTATTTTGATCAAAATAAATCAGGATTGGCTAATCCAGATGGTGCCCCTGCTGGCAACCCAACTTTAAAACCGAAAACTAATCCTACTACCGACGAAAATAAGATTGAAGTTACGGCTACTGATATTTTCAGATTGGGAGGTACTCTTAATGATAACGTTACCCTAGAAAGAGATAACGGTTTTTCTCTTGATTTAGAAGCTGTTGATGGAAATGGAAATTTAGATTTGGATGTTAACGGAGCAGTTGAATTTACTTTTAATGATGCTGACTTATCAATTTACGAATTAGATGAAGCGAACTTTTCGTCTGGTACGATCAATATAGCAAGTGGTTTCTTTGGAGGAGTTTCTAATGGAGGTATTGCAGATGATATAAGTATTGGTGCTACAGGAGTTTCGACTCCAGTTACAGTTACTAACGTTACAATAAATGATTCTTTTATTCCTGAAATAACATCTCCTTTGACGGATTTAATTCCTGCAGATCTGTCAGATACAGGTACCGATGAAGTGTTTTCTACAGATGAATTAGTAATGGTTTTTTCTGAACCAGTAATAGCTAATGGAGGAAATATTAACGTTTTTAGTTTGAAAGACCCTTTAAATCCAGCTTACAGCTTTAGTGTTCTGGATATTAATTCAGTAAATGTTAATTTGGAGACCGTTACCATTTCTTTGGGAGAATTGTTACCAAAAGGTATTGGATATTTTGTGCAGATAGATGACGGTGCTTTTGTAGATGCTGGCGGAAATAAATACGCTGGAATAAGTAGTGCCAATGGTTGGAACTTTAATGTAAAAGATGAGGGGATCTCTATTGCTTCAACCGATCCTTCAAATGGTGACACTGACATTCCAGTAACTAAATCTATTCTTTTGACATTTGATGAGATCGTTCATGCACCTACTGGTCTATTTAATATTACAATTACAGGAGATGATACTTATTCAGAAACTCTTACAACTCAAGATACGGATGGTGTAGCAGATAATGTAGGAAATGATCCAAGAATAACAGGTTGGGGGACAAATGAAATTGTATTAAATCCTACTGCTAATTATGGTTTGTCAGAAGTTATTACTGTTAGTATTCCAGCAGGTGCATTTGAGGATGTGTCTAATGTAGGAACGTTAAACCCGACCACATTTTCCTTCACTACTTCGAATGACGCAGGAGATATTGACCCTCCTTTAATAACACTCTTAACGCCAGCAGATGACGCAACTAGTGTAGACCCTAATATAGGAAGTTTAGTACTTACTTTTAATGATAATGTAGAAGCTGGAAATGGATTGATTCGTATTCTAACAGATACTTCACCTAGGATCACTGTAGCTCAGTTTCCGTCTTCTAGTGTTCGTGTTTCCTATAGCAGCAATCAAATGACTATAAATTTGACGGGGATTACGCTTTCAGGTAATACTCCTCATATAGTTCAAATTGGTTCAAGAGCGATTGTTGATGATGCAGGTAATGAATTTGCTGGTATTTTAAATTTTACTGATTGGACTTTTACAACTGATTCAGATGCTATACCACCAGTTATTAGTGCGTTAGACCCTATAAAAAATGCTTCAGGTGTAGGGGTAGGTTCTATTTTAAGTGCTACTTTCAATGAGCCAGTAAACTTCGGGTCTTCCTTCGAGATAGAGTTGTTTACAATTACTTCCACTACCCCAGTAGAAACTTTCACTGCTGCGAGTATAAATGGTGATGCCACTTTAGATGATGGTGAAATTGAAATAAGAGGAAATGTACTTCGTATTAATCCAACTAATGATCTATCAGGTTTGAACACTTACTATTTCAAAACGGTAACAGATGATGGTGTAGCTATACAAGATAATTCGATGCAAGCATTTGCAGGGATTGAAAGTGCAAGTGTTTGGAATTTTACTGCTGCCATCGAAGAAGATGACCCAACTTACTCCAGTATAGATAGTCCAGCCAATGGAGCTAGTAATGTCTCTGTAACACCTACACTTACCTTCACTATGAGTGAGCCGGTAAGAGGTATTTTTAAGAGAAATATTAGAATCCGACAACAAGGAGCTTCATCAGACGCAGAAGTTTTTTCTGCGGATAACATTGAAAAAGTACAAGTATCTGGTAATACAGTAAGTGTATCTGGTTTTACTCTTCAAAATTCTACCACCTATGAGATTTCAATTGATGCAGCAGCTTTTGAAGATTTTTCTGGTAACGCTGTGGCAGGAGGAATAACAGGATCTACACAATGGAGTTTCACGACAATAGATGATGTTGAACCACCAATTCTCGTTTCTGAAAGCCCTGCTGATAATTCAACTGGAATTGTGGCAGCTACAGGCGCTGGAAATGAAGTGACTTTTGAATTGACTTTTGACGAACCAGTGCAATTAGGTAGTGCCGGAAGTATTACGTTGTTTTATGACGAAGCTTCAGGAGCGGATTTAGAAGTTATATCATATGATGTAACTCAATTAGCTGCATTTGCGGAGAATACTGACAATGATGAGGTTATTGCTTTTACAAGTTTCATTAGTTCAGGTGATTCTGAATATTATGTGTTAGTAGATGAAGGTGCTATAGTAGACCTTTCTACTTCTGGTGTCAATTCGTTTGTAGGTATTTCTTCTCCAAATACATGGAATTTTGAAACAGATCCTCTTTCAGCATCTCCTCCTCTGCATTATTTCCAATACTCTAACCCTATGGATGTAGTTAATGGTGATGAAGTTCGGTTGTATTTTAGCCAGTATGTAACACCACAGTCGGGTAAAACTTTAGATTTCTATTTTGGAGACAATGACATGAATCTAGCTAATGATACGCTGGCTTTTAGTATAGATGTCGACGCTGTATCACTTTCAGGTTCAGATCCAATTACGGGTTACTTTGGGTTTTTCTATGATATTTCTGATTTAACTGGTCAACAACTTCCAGGGGGAACTTCTTACTATATAACATTCCCAGGAGATGCTTATGTGGATAATGAAGGTGAGTTTCATTCTGGTGTTGCAGCAGGTGTTGAGATGTTTGATACAGATCCGGCAACAGACGTGATTGTGCCTGAAATGACCTTAAACCCGCTAGATGGCTCTCCAACTGTTTCAATTACAAATAATATTGTAATAACATTTGATGAGAGGGTAATTCCTCAATCAGGTAAGTCATTACATCTCTATTATTCCAATGGAGAATTAGTTGAATCTTTTGATGTTGAAACCGATGGAACGTATTTAGAAGATGCTACTGTAGCTCCAGGGTCCTCTATAACGTTTAATAGAACTTTATCTGGTAATACTTCTTATTATATTTTATTGGATGATGAAGCTTTTAGTGATGCCTCTGGTAATCTAACCTCTGATATTTCAGCTACTAGTGATTGGAACTTTACTACTAATTCAGCTAGTGATACTTCAGATCCAGTGGCTATTCTTGATCCGTTGAATACTACTACCAATGTTGATATTAGATCGAATCTTGTATTGACTTTTGATGAACCAGTATTTTTAAGTACTGGTAACTTGACTATATCTGACGATAATGGGATACTTCCTGATGTGGTTATTTCTTTAATAAATAACCCTGAAGTTTCAGGTAGTGGTACTACTATCATTACTATAGACCCTACTAATGACCTGTTTGCAAGTAATGATTATACCATTGATATAGATAATGGAGCGGTAAAAGACGGATCAAATAATACATTTACTTTAGGAACTTGGTCTTTTACAACTCAATCAGGAATGCTTATTGAGAATGCTGGAGCTTCACCAGTAGATATTCCTACTATTGACGTGTGTCCATCAGGTGCTATTATTGGATTGAATGGTGTTGGTGATATTGTACTGAAAGAATCAAATATGGATGATTTCAGAGATGGTGCTGGTACTTATACTATAGAACTTGAACTAGGGTCAGGATTCTTTTTTGAGTCAAATACTGTAGTAAAAGGAGCTTCATCAGTAGAAGGAGATATTACGGTAACTAGTGTGACAAATGATGGTAGAAATATCATAGTTACTTTTGATCATGATGGAACATATGGAACACATGATCAAATTGTTCTGGAGGGAATAGCTATTAATAAAGGTACTGCGACTCAGACAACAGCGACAATTTTCAGGTCGGGTGGTAATGCAGATTTATATGGCAACAGTGTTTCTCACGGCAGGTCGCATCTTGATGTAACATATAATGCTCTTCAGAATAGCAGTCCTATTATTACAAATAATAACGGTGGTTTAGATGTGTCAAACGATGTCTATGCTATTGTTCCAAATAGTTCAATAAGTTTAACAGCATCGCCTCAGTTAGGAGATTCATTTGACAGTTATAACTGGCATTATTATAATTCAAATACAACACAATCGGTTTCAGCAACTGTTACTGAAACAGAACTAAATGGTGGTACATTCCCAAGTAATTTTGATAATACTTCTGAAGGAATATATCAATTAACAGCTTATGGAGTAGAAGAAAATGGTTGTATTAGTACAGGAACTAATGTGGATGTAGCTGTTGTTGAAATTTTACAGTCTCCTTTGGGCAGTCAGTTTTTAGTTACGGATGATCCTGTTACTATTTCAGGTTCTAATCCAGCTAATCATACAGTCTTCTTTACAGGAGATAATCTTCAAGGTGCAAATACAGGAACTGATCCAGCGACTGTTAATTTTGTCCCCAGTTTAGGTGTTATATCTGCTTCAACTTTTAGTTATAATATTCAGAATACATCTACAGGATCGAGTTATGTATATACGAAAAATTTCGATGTTGTAAATCAAGCTGAAATTTTCACCAATGGTACTTCTGACATTTTTGTTGAAGCTGATTATTGTTTTGGTGAAAATACTAATGTGGTACTTAGCGTAAAAACTGCTGATTTGACAGGTGATATTTCATTCTACAATTTAGAAATTAGATCTAAATCAAATCCAGGTTATACTATTCCAACCGGTACATTGACAGCTCCTGCTGGCCACACATTATCAGAAGGAGGTACGATATCTGCAGGTTGGACATTTAACCCTCAATCTTTAGAAGTAGGAGAATATCAGTTGGTAAGAATTGCCATGGATAAATCTCAACCAGGAGGGTATAATGCTACGAATGCGTTTGAATTTTTTAATAATACTTTGATAGTTAATGATTTGCCTACAATAGAGCTGATTGGAATACAAGACAATTGGTATTATTGTGAGGATGGCACTGATGTAAATTTAACAATTGACTTTTCAGGTACATCAGGTACATTTAGTAGCCAAGCAATAACTAATATTGATACGTCTCGATACAATCCAGTTTCGATGATTTATGAAAATGAAGATAATTTAGCTTCTGATTTATTTTCGCCAGTAGCATGGGGGCCAGGAGAATATAGAATTTCTCACACTACAGATGCTGTTGACAATCCAATTGATACTGATGGTATAAATAATACCAAAGGTTGTGTGAATACAACTTTTAAAGATGTAGAAGTTCTGGCAAAGCCAGATCAGCCAGCATTATTGACGTCTTTGACTGGGTTTGGAGTTGAAAGTTCAGGAGACTATGTGGTTGAATTTAATGCAGACGGTATTGAGGTATTTCCAGATTTGATTTCAGAATATACTCCTGCCACTGATGTAATCAGCTGGTATTTATTTTCAAATGGTCTAGGAGAGTTTACCAGTTTGACTGACGAAGAAGTGATGACTCCAAATGATTTTATTGGAACGGACCAACCAAATAATGCACTTTCTACAGATTTATTTTTCTCTAATACATTATATACAGATATAAATAGCTCAGGTTTTGGAGGTTGTGAGTCAGATTTATCTAAGATTGATATTGAAATAAGAAGTAAACCTAGCATTCCAATAATAGACTTGGCTGTAGATCCTGCAGATGGTGAGGTTTATCAAGAAAATAATGAATATCTGTATTACTTCTGTTCAGACGGAGTTGTTGCAAGCACTGGAAATGAAGTGGTATTAGAAGATACTAAGGATACTGATGAGGCTACCGAATCATATTTTGTATTATACTCAGATGCCGCAGGTTTGAGTCCTTATGACTCTTCAGCAAATCTGAACTTTATTAATCCATTCTTGCTTCCAGGATCAGTTTTTAAGGATCAGAATGGAGCAAATTGGACAGGTCAAGGAGGACAGTATTTATCCTTCTGGGTGGCTCAAGTTTATTATGATAATAATTTCGATGGGGGTGGTACTGATAAGGAAATTGATCCATTGTATACTGGTTATAGAGGTTATAGGAGTGATTTGGTAAAAATCACAGTAGAGGTTAACACAATTCCGATATCGCCCTATATAAGTGATTTTAGAGGGATTACTTCAGATAGTACCTTCCAGTTTTGTAGTGGAGCAGTTTCTGATAGACTAGAAATTGATTTGCAGGACTATGATGATCAGTCATTTGCGTGGTATACCGCTGCTAACGGAACTGGTCAGATTCCTCTTGTTTCTATTGATGGTTCTAGAGCCAATAGGACAGAGTTAGGATATGTGAATACCAATACATCAGGTAATAGCCCTGAAATTGAAACGTACTACGTTAGACAATTTAATGCACCTAATAGGTTCGCTACAAATGCAAATAAAACTGCCTCTTATTTAGGCTGTCCTTCACCAATTTCGGCAGCTCCTGCAGATACTTTAACGACAGTACAAGTTATTGTTTATCCAGCTCCAATTGCTCCATTTAATACAGAGGTAAACGATGGATCAAAGGATGTTTATTTGTATTGTGAGCGATATAATGTATCAGACAGTTTGTTGACGATTACCGATGCAGAAATGGAAACAGGGTCTAGTAATATTTATAACTGGTATCCATCGGATCCAACGAGTGTTTCTGTTGCCCCATTTATCAATACTAATCAGGATGATCTATTGACTCCTGAAGATGAAGGTGCATTTAGTTTCCAGTTTTTGGACCTTAATAATATAACAGACATTAATACAATAGGGACGAGTACTATTTATGTAACTCAGACAACTTTTGGTTTATGTGAAAGTGCACCAACTCAGGTAGACATAGTTATAAATCAAACTCCTACCGTTGAGATTTTTGATCAAGATGGAATTGATATGAAGGACGGTTCAGCATTTGATGCTACTGTTTGTTTTGATTTGGAAAATAGTTATCAAGCAGAAGTAGACGGAGATGTATATAATTCAACCTACTCTGGAATAGCTGGTACGGCATCTTGGATTGCAAATGATGATGATGGTACTAATGATGGTTTTACAGCAGATACTTATTTCTTTACCATCAATGGTGAAGCTGCTCAACTAGACGGTTATAATTCAAGCACACCAGATGTTGTACAGTTTCAGCCAGCACTAAATCATGAATTTAAATTTGCCTATGAATATACCGCTACAGGTTGTTCTGATACAGTTTCTGCTATAGTGAAAGTTGACCCTATACCAGAGTTAACTTTGTCAAGTACATCAACAGGAGCTGCTTTCGGAATTTCAGATACTGAATTTACAATTTGTGAGGGCTTGACTGATACTAGATCTCTTGATGATCCAGAAGGTGTAGGAGATAATTTCGTCATTAATGCAGGTAGAGGAATAACAACAACAGGAAGCAGGTCTTTCATTATTAATTATGATAATGATGGAGATGATATTGATGATTATACTTCTACACTTTTGGATTTGAACGCATCAGTATCCACTAATACAAGTATTGATGAGATTACTGTAGATTCAAGACTATTAGGAAGTCAAATTTTCGGGACCGATTTGATGCCGAAGACTCAAGGTGATTTTGAATTGGTTTTTGAGTACACGGATGGAATCACAGGTTGTAATGATACTATTTACAAAACTATGCATATTAATGTCATACCTGAATTCTCTTTTGATGTGGATGGTGGATGTGTTGACCCTCAAGTTAACATTTCATTCGAGTCAACCTATGATAGGGTAGTTCGGGAAATAGGATTAGGTTCAACTGATCCAGTTCCTAGCTATACTGGTATTGATAGAAGTGATTTAAATTGGATATGGGACATAACAGATGCTGATGGAGGTGTTTTTGCGAATAATAAAGCCACTACTCTTGTTGGTCCGTTGACTGATTTATCTGTTGCTGCGGAGTTTGACACGATTACTGTAGATTTTACTATAGCTCAGGGGTCTAGTCAAGCGGATTATCAGTTATTAACTATTGGTGAACATAAGATGACTGGTTGTAAAACCGATTTTATTGATGATTATACTAATAGAGAATTGTCAATTCAGAAGAGGCCTGAACCTTCAATAGTTTGGGAGGGAGGCACCGAAGGTTTACCGATCCAGTTCTATGTAAATGAAACATTCCTTTCTCCTGAGAATATTAGTGAAATTCATATTTCAACTGATGCTACATTAGATGATACTTATGATGTGGATAATTTTGATGTAAGTACTTTAGGCGGTTATTCGTATGATTTAAATATAACAGGTCTTTCTGTAGATATTAACCCAGATGTTAGTATAGAAGAGTATGAAGTTGTTGAGGATTATAGAACTCTATATAAGGAAGAAACAGAAGTATTTGGGTATAATAGCACTGGTGCATTTCCAAATGAATTCTCTACTCAGTTTACTGCTGGAACATATGAATTGACAGCACTTGTAATTTCTAATCAAGGATGTCATGATATTATTACTAGAGAAATGGAAATACTTCCTTCCATTGTTTCAGATCCGGTTATAAATGATCCAGTAAATCAGTTTTATGGATATTATGAGGATTTCTCCACTGATGCTGAGTGGTTTATGGAACGCTACAATTCAAATGTTGTTCTTTTAGGATACGACTCTATTGATTCAAATAATGATGGAAACTTAGATGCAATAATCGATGCAGGCCTACACAGTAAAGCATCATGGGGATGGAATTCTGATATTGCTTCAGGTGTCACTGATCGAAATGGAAATGTGATAACTGGAGAGAAAGGTGCTGATAATGGTGGTTGGGGTACAATATTTGACTTCGAAAATGGATCTAAAATAAACTATTATCAGTCTGATGAAAGTGTTTGGCTATACAGTCCAGCATTTGATATTTCAAACATGTCTTTTCCTATTGTTTCTTTTGATTATGCTTACAATTTTATGGAATCCAATGAAGGTGTCGTTTTGCAATACTCGGTTGATGATGGAATAAATTGGATTAGATTAGGAAGTTTTGACGAAGACAATAGAACGGCATCTGGTTTAGAATGGTATAATGATGAAACGGTATTGACAGATCCAGGTAATCAAACACAAGAGTTTGGAGAGGAGTCATCTCATGGCTGGTCTGGAGGTGACGCTACCGATGATTTGTATACTTTCACATGGAGACAAGGACGTCACAAGTTAGATGAGGTGGCTGGAGCTACCAATCTTAGATTTAGGTTTGCTTTAGCATCTTCTTCGACTGTTACAGATGAAAGAGAAAATTACTTTGGCTTTATTCTAGATAATTTTGCTATCGAAGAAAGAAGGAAAAAGACTTTAGTAGAAAACTTCTATTCGTTATCCCCAGAGTCAGAAAATGTAAATGATGAAACTGAAGGTATCAGATCTAGTATTGAAGGTATACTTGGAGACCAATCATTTATTATGGTAAATTATCACGCAGACTTTGGATATGAAGATCCATTTAATCAAATGAATCAGTCTGACGTAGATGCTAGGATGTCGTATTATAGTGTTGAAAGTGTTACTTCACTATTAGGAGGTCAAGAAGGAGCCATTGAAGCTGATCAAGGAAGTTTGACTTGGGATAAGAATAACTTTGATCTGGATGGACTTATTAGACCGAGAGTTCTTTTAGACATTGAAGGTGATCCTAATGCTTCTGAAGGTGTGATTTCTGGTACAGTGAAAGTCATAGCTAATGATGATATAGCAGAGAATGAAGAGCTAGTTCTAATGGTAGCTATCATAGAGGATACAGTATCGGCTGAGATAGCAGGAGTTTCGACAACTGAACATGCAAGTGTACTTAGAAAGTTACTTCCAGATGCTTCTGGTCAGTACGTAAAAATAGGAACTGGAGGAACCACATCTGGAGAAATTATTCAGTTTGCTAATGGAGTGGATGAGTTCCCAATAGAATGGGAAGTGGTAGGAATTTCTGATCCTACTAGATTGTCAGCAATCGTTTTCGTTCAGAATGTAATTACTAAAGAGGTATATCAAGCTGAAATAGTAAGAGCAGCAGATGGTGATCTTTTTGTCTCTAATAAAACATCAAAAGATGGGCCTGCCCTAGGTATTTCAGAGAGCTTATCAAATAATGATTTCATCATGTATCCAAACCCAACTGATGATTTAGTGAAGGTTAAATTTGATAATGCTGTAGGTGAGAAAGTAGATTGGATACTGGTAGATCAGATGGGAAGAGTAAGGGATAGAGGTAGCTTGAATCCTGGAATGGAAAAATTTGAGATTCAAACTCACTCATATCCTCAAGGATTGTATTATTTATCAATTAAAGGAGCTTCTCATGAGTTCAAATATAGAAAATTGATGGTTTATAGATAATTGTAAGAAAAAGATACACTACAGGAAGGCTTGGTCAATATAGATCAAGCCTTTTCTATTAGTATAAAACCAAATTTATAAGTTTTTACGCTATGTTGAGTTTGACTATTAATCTGGGAGTTTTTAACAGACTTACTCAAAAAAAAGTCCTTGAAATAGAAAATTTCAAGGACATTAATAAAGTTTTTAAAAACTATTGATCAGCTATAAAACATTGATTCTATCAAATACTTTTTCTCGATATGAAACTCCAACAGGTATGTATTTATCGTTTATGACTACATTCATGTCTTCGAAATAATCGATTTTATTGTAATTGATAATATATGATCGATGAACTCGTCCAAACATGCTTCCAGGTAGTTTTTTTTCAATACCTTTCATAGTATGATGAACTATATGTTTACCTCTAACCGTATTAAATATAACATAGTCTGCCATCGCCTCTATAAAAAGAATGTCATCTAGAATAATTTTGTACGTTCTAGAGTCAGATTTCACATAAAGTTCATGGAAGCTCTCTGCTTTTTTCTTGATGTTTTCAAGCGTTTCATTGGCTTTTACAGCTGCCTTAAGAAAACGACCATAACTAAATGGTTTAACTAGATAATCAGTCACATTCTTCTCAAAAGCTCTAACAGCATATTTTTCCGCGGAAGTAATTAAGATAACTTGATAGTCAGCAGTTAATGATTCCATCAGTTCAATTCCTGACATTTCGGGCATTTCGATATCTAGAAAAATAATATCTACGTCAGGATTATCCTTTTGAAGAAGAATATTGGATGCTTCTATACCGTTTGAAAGCTCATGAGTCATTTCTAGAAAGTCTGTTTTCTCAACGTATTTTCTAATCATAAGCCTTGCCAATTCGTCGTCATCGACTACCATGCAGTTTAGTGCCATACGGGGTTCGTTTTTAGGTTTCAAATCTTAAGTTAGTTTTTATTTAGAAGTTTGGAAACGTATTTTCCAATAATGTCAAATTCAAGATTGACCTTATCTCCAGATTCAAGGGTTTTAAATACAGTATTTTCGAAAGTGTACGGAATAATTGTTACAGAGAAGCCTTTCTCTGTTGTGTTGAAACAGGTAAGACTTGTTCCATTAATAGTAATTGATCCTTTCTCAACTGTGACATGACCTGCTTCTTTAGAGTCATATTCAAAATCATATAACCAACTACCATCAAGAACTAATTTGTTAACACATTTTCCAATTTGATCGACATGTCCTTGGACTATGTGGCCATCTAAGCGTCCATTCATTTGCATACATCTTTCCAGATTAACAAGATCACCTTCTTTCCAATCACTAAGGTTTGTTTTTTTTAATGTTTCTTCAACAGCTGTTACTGTATGTGTATTATTTTTAATAGAGGTAACGGTTAAGCATACTCCATTGTGAGCAACACTCTGATCCACTTTTAGTTGACTACTTATTTTACTCTCAATATTGAAATGCACATTAGTACACTCTCTTACAACATTCGAAATGGTTCCAAGTGATTCGATTATTCCTGTAAACATACTTTGGTTTTACGATTATCTATGATTTTGTAATGATAGTAAAATTAAGGTGTGTAGAAATCGAGAAACATAAATATTGATATAATTTTGGCCACGATGAATTATGACGTTAGCCATATAAAAGATACATATAAGCAAAAAGGAATGCGTCGATCTCTAGTTCGAAAGCTAGTGGAGAAAGGAATTAGTAATAAGAAAGTACTAGATGCAATAGGTAAGGTTCCTAGACATGTATTTTTCGATGAAATTTTTTTAGAACATGCTTATCAAGATAAAGCCTTTCCTATAGCTGAAGGGCAAACTATTTCTCAGCCTTATACAGTTGCTTTCCAAACAGAACTTTTGAATATAAGTGAAGGTCATAATGTGTTGGAAATTGGTACTGGCTCTGGTTATCAATGTTGTATTTTATTGGAAGTAGGGGCAAACGTTGTGACCATAGAGTATAAGGAGCGATTGTCTTTAATTGCACAAAAGCAATTAGGCATTTTAGGATATAATCCAACTTACATAATTGGAGACGGCTCTTTAGGTAATGATCAGTATGCTCCGTATGATGCAATAATAGTAACAGCAGGTGCACCGACTGTACCTCAAGCATTAATCTCGCAACTAAAGGTTGGAGGTAAATTGGTAATTCCCGTAGGGGATGATAAAGTACAGAAGATGCTTCGAATAACGAGAGTAACTGATTCAAAGTTATCACAAGAAGAGTTTCATAATTTTAGTTTTGTACCATTATTAGGAAAGCAGGGATGGAGGAAATGAAAAGAATAAATAAAACGCCAAAGGAATCAGAAGTAGTTAAGACCGAATTAGTGTTACCGAATGATACTAATTCTCTAGATAATTTATTTGGAGGCAGACTTTTGGAATGGATGGATGTATCAGCAGCAATAGCAGCGCAAAGACATTCTAATTGTGTAGTGGTTACGGCATCAGTTGATAACGTGTCATTTGTTGAACCAATAAAACAAGGAGATGTAGTAACTTTAAAAGCAAGGGTAACCAGAGCTTTTAATTCCTCAATGGAGGTGTATATTGAGGTGACTGCTGAGAACCCTCGTACTAAGCAACATATAGGAAGTAATTCAGCTTTCTATACACTTGTAGCTATGGACAATGAAGGTCATAAAGTAATAGTTCCAGAAATTAAACCAGAAACAAAAGAAGAAAGGAAATTTTTCAAAACAGCTTTACAGCGAAGGGAGTTGAGGTTAGTTATGGCAGGGAAAATGAGACTAAAGGAAAGTCTATCTTTAAAAGATGTATTAACCGATGAGTAGTGAGTTTTTGAAGTATTTGATTAATGAGGATATATATATAATCGAAGATGAAATGTATTCCTCTACTTCTAATCAAGTTTCTATTCCAAAACCTGGTTCAAAGGTTTTAGAGGCAAAAGAGCCAGTTTCTGAAGTGTCTAGTTCATATGAGCCTAAAAATGATATCTTGATACTCTATGAAGGTCAGGTTACAGATGAAATGCATATTGCAGATATGGAATTGCTCTCCAAAATTTTAGGAGCTGTGAGTTGTTCTTTGGATCAGGTAGATATACGTCCAAATGCCATTCCTATTCCTTTGAGTGTTTATGAAAAAGTGATAGCATTCACATCAAATTACAACTTTACACAGAAGGTAAAATACTCTATGTACAATGAAGGGGGTACAAAAATTATAATTTCTGATCCATTGTCTAAGGTTGCTATCTCGACAGAAATGAAGAAGTCTTTATGGGGTGCTATTCAGCAATTATTTTAATAGAGTTTTGAGACTTGTGAAAGACAGTCACTATCACAATAATTTTTTGAATAGTGATAGTGACCGCCATCAGTGGATTGTATGAAGTTATCCAAAAATCTCTTTTAGCTTAGCTTCTAATGATACTCCTCGTAAATTTTTAGCCACTATTTTTCCATCAGGCCCGATTAAATACGTAGCAGGTATTGCATTGATTTGATAAGTTTGAGCAGCTTTCGAGTTAAAGTATAGAAGATCAGATACATGGTTCCAGATAAGTCCATCTTGTGCTATAGCTTCTACCCACTTATCTTTACTTCGGTCTAAAGACACGCTTAGGATCTCAAACCCTTTATCATGATATTCTTGATACATTTTTACGACATTAGGATTCTCTCTTCTACAAGGACCACACCAAGCTGCCCAGAAATCTATTAAAACATACTTTCCTTTGAATGAACTCAGTTTTAAATTCTCACCAGAAGGAGTAGGGAGGTCTATTTCTGGCGCATCAGCTCCAATTGCTAATACTTTAAAACTGTCCGCTGTTTCTCTTAACTCAACGGTATAAGGTGAACTAGGAAGTTGTTGTTCATATTTTGTAGCAAGACTATCTAAAAATAATGCTTCAGACTCCAAGTCTTGGATAAAATTAATTGCCAAAATACCCGCAATTGAATTATCCATTGCCCATATAGAATTTTTGATGTTCTGGGCATGCTCCTTGTTTTTTCTGATATATAACTGCTGAAGGCTTTGCATTGAAGTCATATCTTCTCTACTTCTTGCTTCGTTAAACTCATTATTAAGTCGCAAAACCTCACTTTCAAAATCAGTTTGGCTTTTTGCAATGTTTTGAATCAATTCTGTATCTGTAGATCCTTTAGCTAAGAAGGAGGGACCACTATCTTCGGTATTCTTGTATATTTCTACATCTTCATCATTCAATACAAGGTTTATATAGTTTCGTCTATCGAAACTAACTCTATAAAAACCAGGTTCATCTACTTTAATATATTTCTCAAAATTACCATCGGGCTTGATCTCAAAAGAATCCACCGGGATCTTTTCTTGATTAATTATTAAATCAATATAGGCTATTTTGCCTTCTTCCAAATCTGAAAGTTCGCCGCTGATTTTGATACCTTCTGGTTTACTACATGCAGTAACCAAAAGTATACATATAGCTAATGTGAATAATTTAAAGTTCATGATTTTAGTAACTAATATGAATTACTTGCTCAACGCTTCTTCTAATAATTTGTTTGCAATTTGAGGATTTGCTTTGCCTCCTGACTTTTTCATGACTTGTCCCATGAATAGACCTTTTAATCCTTTCTTTCCATTTTTATAAGCTTTAGTCTTGTCTGGCATAGAATCGATAACCTCGTCAATTATTTTTATTAATTCATCTTCATTATCATCTTGGAATAGCTCAAGTTCTGTAGCAATATCTGTTGCTGATTTTTCCGATTTCAACATTTTAGGGAATACTCGAGTAGAAGCTGTAGAAAAACTCAATTTGTTTTGATCGACTAATGTAATGATCTCAACCATTCTATCAAGTGATATTGGAAAGTCACTTATCGATATGTTATTCTCATTTAAATAATTCTTTATAGGTCCCATAGTCCAGTTGGCGATACGCTTATACATATTGCATTTTTGAGTCATAGCAATAAAGAAATCGGCCATATCCTTTGAATTAGCAAGGAATTCTGCATCGTATGCTGTTAGCCCATACTCTTCTGTGAAGGTTTTAACCATATCAGATGGAAGTTTAGGCATCTCGGATTTTATTTTATCAAACCATTCCTGAGTAACTTCAATTGGAAGTAAATCGGGACAAGGAAAATATCTATAGTCATTAGCCTCTTCCTTAGAACGTTGGCTAGTAGTTTCACCATTATTGTCATTGAACCCTCGGGTTTCTTGAAGAATAGTTCTTCCATTATCAAGTAGAGTGCCCTGTCTTTTAACTTCATGTTCTATAGCTCTTTGGACATTTTTAATAGAGTTCATGTTTTTGATCTCTACTCTTTTACCTAATTTGTTAGAACCTTTAGGAGCAAGTGATATATTACAATCACACCTTAATGAGCCTTCTTCCATATTTCCATCACCAATTTCCAGATATCGAACAATCTTACGTACTTCAGTAAGAAAGTTACCTGCTTCTTCAGCAGAGTGAATCTCTGGTTCAGTAACCATTTCGATTAGTGGGGTACCAGCTCTATTGAAGTCAAGCATTGATCCCGTGTGCTCAGTATCGTGCATAGACTTTCCAGCATCCTCCTCAATATGAATACGGTTGAGATTTATGGCTCTCATAGATTCGCCACTCTTTACCTTTATATATCCACCTAGAGCAATAGGGAAATTGTCCTGAGTCGTTTGATACCCTTTAGGAAGATCCGGATAAAAGTAGTTCTTTCTATCAAAGGAGGTCTTTTTAGCTATGTCGCATTGACAGGCTAATCCCATTTTGATAGCGTACTCAATAGCCATTTTGTTCGGCTTAGGCAATGTACCTGGGTGCGCTAAAGTAATCGGACTAATATTAGAATTGGCAGTATCGCCAAAATTGTTTCGGTCAGGTGCAAAAAGCTTACTTTTGGTGGCTAATTGAACATGAACCTCAAGACCTACTGTGAGGTCGTATTTTTCAAGATACTCTTTCACTGTCTATTAATTAGTTAGTGACACTTTTGATTAACTCTTTCGCTTTTACAATTACTTGTGATAATCCACTAATGTCTTTACCACCTGCAGTAGCGAAAAATGGTTGACCTCCTCCGCCACCTTTTATTTCTTTAGCAAGTTCTTTGACCATTTTACCAGCATGTAAATCAAGTGTCGATACCAAATTTTCTGAAACTACTACAGAAATTTGTGGCTTACCTGAAATGTTTGCTGCCAATACCATGATTAAATTTTCTATTTCATTCTTAAATTCAAATGAAATTTTCTTAAGTGATTCAGCATCAGGAAAGCTAGCTTCTGAAACAAGGATTTTATAACTATTATACTCCTCAATATTTTTTGCTAAAGTTACTTTTTGTTCTTTTGTTTTATCAGCATTTACAGATTCAATGGCTTTAGCTAACTCAGCTCTTTCATTCACTAGTGATTCTATTGCTTTTACAACATCCTTAGGGTTATTTAAAATTTCTGATACTTGCTTAAGTACCCCTTCTTGGACGTTGTTATATTCTTCGGCTTTGTCAGCAGTAATAGCTTCAATTCTTCTTACACCAGCTGCTACAGAACCCTCTGAAATAATTTTCAAAGAACCGATTTGGCCAGTGGCTTGTACATGTGTGCCTCCACATAGCTCAACGGAATAGTTTTTATCAAATGTAATTACCCTAACGAAATCCCCATACTTCTCACCAAACAATGCCATAGCACCTTGTTTTTTTGCATCTTCGATAGGTACATTTCTTTGTTCATTCAATTTGATGTTCTCTCTTATTTTGCTGTTGACTATTTTTTCGACTTTAGCAATTTCCTCATCAGTCATTTTTGAAAAGTGCGAAAAGTCAAACCTAAGAGCTTTGTCATTTACTAAGGAACCTTTCTGTTGAACATGGTCTCCTAATACATCTCTAAGAGCTGCATGAAGTAGGTGAGTAGCACTATGATTATTTTCAGTGAGCTTTCTTTTACTAGCATTTACTATACAACTAAACTCAGCTTCAATGTCTGTAGGTAATTCACTAGTGAAATGAATTATCAAATTGTTTTCTTTCTTCGTATTTATAATACTGGTTTTTTTACCATCAGATTCAATGTATCCTATATCACCTACTTGCCCTCCACTCTCAGCATAGAAAGGCGTTTGATCAAGTACAATCTGATATAGTTTTTTACCTTTTTCTTCGATTGCTCTATATTTTGCTATTTTAGAAGTAGATGTTAAAGAATCATATCCAAGGAAAAGAACTTGATCTATTGACATCAATTCAACCCAATCTCCAGTAGCAGTTTCAGCGTCTTTTTTAGATCTATTCTTCTGTACAACCATCTCTTTGTTGAAAGCTTCTTCATTTACAGTCAGCCCGTTTTCCCTTGCAATCAAAGAGGTTAAGTCAAATGGGAAACCATAAGTGTCATAAAGTTCAAAAGCGGTTTTTCCATCAATGGTTTTAGAAGTTGACTTTACATCTGTCATGATACCATCTAGTTTTGTCAAACCTTTTTCAAGAGTTCTTAAAAAGGAGGTTTCTTCCTCCTTGATCACTTTAGCTACAAAATCTTGCTGGGCAATTAATTCGGGGAAAACATCATCGAATTGTTCTGCAAGGGTTGGTAATATTTTATTAAGAAAAGGCTCTCTGAAATTCAAAAAAGTATAACCATATCTTACCGCTCTTCTTAAAATTCTTCTAATAACATAGCCGGCTTTGTTGTTTGAAGGGAGCTGACCGTCAGCAATAGCAAACGATATTGCTCTAATGTGGTCAGAAATTACCCTGAGTGCAATGTCTGTTTTACTATCCTTGCCTTCATAATTTACTCCTGAAAGCTTTGATACAAAATCGATCAATGGAGTGAAAACATCAGTATCATAATTGGATTGTTTATTTTGAATAGCCATACATAGCCTTTCAAAACCCATTCCAGTATCTACGTGTTGAGCGGGTAGTTTCTCAAGCGATCCATCAGCTTTTCTATTGAATTGCATAAAAACAAGGTTCCATACCTCTACTACTTGTGGATGATCCATGTTAACAAGATCTCGACCTGGTACCTTGTCTATTTCTTCTTGAGGTCTCAAATCAATATGGATTTCAGAACATGGTCCACAAGGACCTGTATCCCCCATTTCCCAGAAGTTATCTTTTTTATTTCCCTCAAGAATTCTGTCTTCCGGTATAATTTGCTTCCATAGGTCATAAGCTTCTTGATCCAAAGGCATTTTATCTTCTTGGTCACCTCCAAAAACGGAAGCATAAAGTCTTTCTTTCGGTAAGTCAAACTCTTTAGTCAAAAGCTCCCATGCCCACTCGATTGCTTCTTTTTTGAAATAATCACCAAAAGACCAATTTCCAAGCATTTCAAACATGGTATGGTGATAAGTATCCATGCCTACCTCTTCAAGGTCATTATGTTTACCAGATACACGCAAACATTTTTGTGTATCAGCAATACGGGGTGAAGAAGGATCTGAATCTCCCAAGAAATAATCCTTGAATTGGTTCATCCCAGCATTTGTAAACATGAGTGTTGGATCATTTTGGAGTACCATAGGTGCAGAGGGTACTATCTCATGCTGTTTGTTTTTAAAGAATTGTAAGAACTTTTGTCTTATTAGTTTAGAATTCATCAATGATTAGCCGATAAAATGTAAGTATTTTCTAATACACTACGTGTTTATTAAAAATGCGCTAAATTGCGTGTTATATTATTATTTATAAAGCCGTATATAGAAAAATATTAACTACCACAAACGAAGTACAAAGTTAGGCTATTCTAAGTTAATATGGCGAGAATAAAATACTATTACGATACCGAATCCTGTAAATATGAACGAGTCAAAGTTTCAACTTGGGACATTGTTCTAAATGCACTTGGCTTCCTGTCTCTATCTTTGATATTGGCTGTAATTATATTTTATGTGTATAACATAAATTTTAAGTCACCAGTTGTCACTCAGCTTGAGAAAGAAAACGAGGAGAAAGATTTCTATTACAAGATATTTTTTGAGGAATTAGATGAAATGTCAAACATGATGTCATCTTTACAAGAACGAGATGATAATGTTTATAGAGTAATTTTTGAAGCTGAACCTATTCCTAGCACTATCAGAAATGCTGGAGTTGGGGGAGTAAATAGGTATAAGGAATTACTAGATAAGGGTCTAGAAAGAGAGGATTTGATATTAGAGGGACATCAGAGGATTGACAAGCTTAAGAAGCAAATGTATATTCAGACGAAGTCTTATGATGAGCTGATGGAAATGGCAGCCAACAAGGATAAGTTTTTTAAATCCATCCCAGCGATTCAGCCAGTATCTAATAAAGAACTTAAAAGACTGTCATCTGGGTTTGGTATGAGGATTCATCCGATTCTGAAAGTGAGAAGATTGCATCCTGGTGTTGATTTTGCAGCTCCTAAAGGAACCCCAATCTATGCTACAGGAGACGGAATAGTGAAGAAAGTTACATCTAGTTTAGGAGGCTATGGTAAGCAAGTAGAGATAGATCACGGATTTAATTATGTTACCAAATATGCTCATATGAGTGCTTTCAATGTTAAAAAAGGACAAAAAGTGAAGAGAGGTGAATGTATAGGTTATGTAGGAAATTCTGGAAGATCTACTGCTCCTCACTTACATTATGAGGTTCATAAAGATGGTAAGAAAATTAACCCAGTACATTATTTTAGTAAGGATCTCAACCCTACTGAATATGAAGAGATATTAAGGTTGTCATCCATTGAAAACCAAGCTCTTGGTTCGTTCTAAGACTGAGGAAAATATGAGTTAAAAGCCCAGTGATATTTTACTGGGCTTTTTTATTAGCACATTGTGGAAAACTTCATTGTGAACTTTAAGTGACATTTTCGTTCACAGAGATATTTTTGAGGTATGAAACGAATTACTGTTTTTCTTTTACTACTAGGTGGCTTTTTGTGGGGGTGTAAAACCCAAAAAAAAGCTGCATTAGTGTCTGATAATTCGTTAAAACCTGACACAACAGAAGTAATAAGGGAGCCAGTTTATTTAGTTACTCAACTAGGTGATACTCTTGATCAACTAGGGGATGAAGTTGATATCGAAATAGTTCGTGTCAGAAAAGATACAGTCACTCTCATAGGTGTTGGAGATATAATGATGGGAACCAACTTTCCTAGTAAAAATTACCTTCCAGCAAATAACGCCAGTGACTTATGGGAAGAAGTAAAAGACACTCTTATGTTGGCTGATGTCACATTCGGAAATCTAGAAGGGGTTATTTTAGATGATGGAGGTGAGCAAAAGAAATGTAAAAACCCCAAAGTTTGTTATCTCTTTAGATCACCCGAGTCCTACGTTGAGAATTTAATTGAATCAGGGTTTGATGCAGTAAGTTTAGCAAATAATCATGCAGGGGATTTTGGTCAATCAGGAAGAGATAATACCATGAGAGTTTTAGACTCTGTAGGAATTCATTTTGCAGGTTTGTTATCACGTCCTATTACTATCTTTAAAAAAGAAGGAATGATGTATGGTCTGGCAGCATTTTCTCCAAATAGAGGGACTCAATTAATACATCATGAAGATGAAGCAATAAAACTAGTTTCTAAACTGGATTCTTTGGTAGATATTGTAATCGTTTCTTTTCATGCAGGTGCCGAAGGTGAAGATCACCAACATGTGACACGTAAGCGTGAGTTTTATTATGGAGAAGATAGGGGGAATGTTTACGATTTTTCTAGAAAGATGGTTGATGCAGGCGCTGATGTGATTTTTGGGCATGGTCCTCATGTGACAAGAGCATTTGACTTGTATAAAGACCGCTTTATAGCTTATAGTTTAGGTAACTTTTGTACTTATGGAAGGTTTAGTTTGAGAGGAGTAAAAGGAATTGCTCCAATTGCCAAAGTTTATACGGATGCTGATGGACGATTCTTAAAAGGTGAATTAATATCGGTGAAACAATTGGGGGCAGGTGGCCCTAAACTTGATTCAAAAAAGAAAGCAATAAAAATTGCAAAAGAGTTAACGGAAAAAGATTTTCCAGAAAGCAAAATTCAAATTGATGATTCAGGTTTTATTTTCTATATTGATCGCTAATAATCGTGCCGTATAAAGAGAGACAAATAGAAAAACGATACTACACCATCGGCGAAGTGGCTGATGATTTGGGTGTAGCTACCTCATTAATTCGTTTTTGGGAATCTGAGTTTGATATTATTTCTCCCAAAAAAAATAGAAAGGGTAATCGTCAGTTTACAAAAGAAGATATTAAAAAAATCAAACTAATTTATCATTTGGTTAAAGAACGAGGTTATACTTTAAATGGAGCTCGTGAATTTATCAAAAATGATGTTGGAGCAGCAATGGACAAAATCGATTTAATAGAATCTCTTAAAAGCCTTCGGAGTTTTTTAGTTGAAATGAGAAACAGCTTGGACAAGTAGATACTTAATCTTCATATTTAATTAACCTATTTATGTCAATTGATTTCTTACATATTATCGCGCTTAAATCAGTCTCCGGAGTTGGAGATGTTATAGCTAAACAACTAATTAGTTATTGCGGTTCTGCAGAGGCGGTCTTCAATGAAACCAAGGGTAATCTTCGTAAGATTCCCCAGATTGGAGATAAAGTAATAGATGCACTAAAGAGTAATGAAATTTTAGAGAATGCAGAGAAAAGTGTTTATGAGTGTGAAAATCAAGGAGTAGAGATAATTCCGTATTATCATAAAGATTACCCTGAAAAACTCAAATTAATAAATGATTCTCCATTATTAGTTTACTACAAAGGAGTAAAGTCCTATCAAAATAGAAAGGTTGTTGGTATAGTTGGTACAAGAAATGCTACATCATATGGTAAAGAGATTACTGAAAGAATAGTGGAGTCACTTGTTTCTCATGATGTTTTGATATCCAGCGGTTTAGCATATGGAATTGATATTACAGCGCATAGAGCCGCTCTTAAATATAATTTACCTACTGTCGGTGTTTTAGCTGGTGGTGTAGATTGGATATACCCTGCTATACATAGAAAAAGTTCTGATGAGATGCAGATGACGGGAGGTATCATGTCTGAACAACCGATAGGTACTCAACCAGATGCTCATTTATTTCCAGCAAGAAATAGGATAATAGCAGGTATGTCTGATGTTTTGATAGTAGTAGAAGCAGCTAAAAAAGGTGGAGCGTTAATTACTGCGAATATTGCACATTCATATAATAGAGAGGTTTTCGCAGTACCAGGAAATCTTAATTCCCCTCATTCCGAAGGGTGTAATCATCTAATTAGAAATCAAAAAGCAAATATTTTCACGAGGGTAGAAGATATTGAATACTTGATGAATTGGGATAAGCAAGGCGAGAAAGTAGTGAACATGCCTGCTTTTGACTTTTCTGGTTTGTCAGAAAAGGAGAGGAGTGTTTTGACTGTACTTTCCGACTTTCACTTAGGGCTTCATCTAGATGAGTTGAGCTGGAAAACTCAGATTTCGGTTAACCAAGTTGTAAGCTTACTCTTAAATTTGGAATTTGCTGGTTTGGTCAATTCTTTGCCAGGTAAAATATATCAAATCAAAAAATAATTAAAGTTTTTCTAGGTCTTCCAGCTCTTTTTTGAACGAACCTGATAGTATAGGGAATCTACACCAAGTCTTGGGATCGACATTAAAGTCATCGATATGAAATGAGGGAGCTAATCTTTCTCTTTTCCATTGGTTAATTGACCACAGTCGGTAAAATTTACTGATGTAACCTTTCAAAACTTTTCTTTCGATGTCCAATTCGTCTAGAAGAGTATAGAATACTTCTAATGGAGATTTTCTTTGATAGATACCTAACTTTTCTATTTTTACCATAATCCAGTATGGCATTAAGTCATCCTCATCAGTTTGTACATATTCTTTTGGACGAAGTTCAGCAGTAGGAGTAAGGCTATTTACATATTTGAGCCCAGTATACCCAAGCTCTTTTTCTGCAAATTTTAGCCACTGTATTATGAAAGGTTTGTCTATACCAGCAATAGGAGCTAGACTTCCACTAGTGTCACCATCCATAGTGGTATATCCTACATCTCCCTCACTTCTGTTTGAGGTAGTTAGCAAAATTGAATTTTGAATGTTAGCAATCATCCATATCAAAGGACTACGGGAGCGAGCTTGGATATTTTGAAGTGCGATATCGTCTGTCTCCCAGGTGAGTTTTCTGTCAATAGCTTCTTCTACAATATTATGTGTCTCATGAATGATATTGTCAATTTTCCAGTCAGTGAATTGTGCTCCAATAGAACGGGCGAGTTCACGGGCCGATTCTAACGTTCTATTTCCAGAATTTTTTGTTCCTTGGTAAGCTGTAAATAAGATTTGACCAACAATAGCTTTTACAGCTTCTTGTGAATTAGAAGAGTTTACAGAAGGAAGGTTGAGTTTTTTAATACACTCTTCAATACCTAATTCATCGACAGCTCTACGAATTGCTTCTGCAACGAGTACCGCTATAGAAGAAGAGTCAGCACCCCCACTTAGAGAAAGCGTATAGCCTTTGGATCGACTCTTTCTCATGTAGTCGAAGAGGGCAAGAGAGGCAGCAGCTCCAAACTCTTCGTTTTGACTTGGGTGTTTTTCTAGTTTAGCTTGACTATTCGTACCTAATATATGTGTTGCTAAAGTATAGTCTTTGAAAGATAGTCGGTTTGCTCTAGTATTTAATGTACCATAACTTGCAATTAAAACATCCCCATCGTAAATCACACGTCCTGATTCGTTACCCAGTTGATTAACGTACAAATAGTGACACTCAAATTTTTTACTGCTATCGATTACAAGTGTTTCTCGTTGATGTATTTTATTTAGTGCAAAATGACTAGCACTGGGATTAGCTATAAGATCAATGTTTTTCCCTGCAAGTCGACACGCTGGGCGGTCTATGTGCCAGGCATCCTCGCATACCTCAAACCCAATATTGATACTATGTGAACTTATTGTAATATCTCCTATAGGATATAATTGTCCTTCAATTTCAATATTTTTAATCAAGTTACTTGGCCATGGGTCAAACCACCGTTTTTCATAATGAATGCCGTCATTTGCAAGAAACTGTTTACAGTAGAACCCAAGAATGTTAGTATTACTTATGTAACAAATACTGTTATAAGTTTTACTTTCATGTATAACGGGTAGACCGACAATTATATCTATATCTTCAGTAAATGGAATGAGCTCTATTAGTTTCTTTAGAGCTGTTTCTGAGATCCATTCACTTAAGAACAAGTCTTGACACCCGTACGCAGTAATGCTCAATTCAGAAAGACAGAGAATATCTACCTGTTGATTTTTTGCATCTTTAATAGCAGATAGAATGTTTTGGAAATTTTTTTCCCAGTCAATTGGTGTTTGATTAAGTGCTGCACCACCGATTTTTACTTGTTTCATCGGTTTATCGAGTTTTATATCAAGTTCAGAATCTGACAAGATTTTTCTGCAGCATTTTGTTCTGCTTTTTTCTTACTTAGCCCTTGACCTTTACTCACTTCTTTTTCGTCTACTAAGATAACAGCTTCAAATTTCTTGAAGTGATTGTTGTTGCTAATTTCGTTGACCTCAAAAATTAAATTTCTATTTTCTTTCTGCGACCATTCGATAATTTTACTCTTAAAGTTGGTTGTAGTACTTATTATAAGATCTAAATCTACGTGTGGAATTAGGAGTTTTTTAAGGATAAAAATTTTCGTCTTTTTATACCCTTTGTCTAGGTAACATGCTCCTATTAGTGCTTCTAATGCATCTCCATAAATCGATTTAAATGATAGAGTGTTACCCTTTGGGCTACCACTATACTCTATTAAATCAGATAATCCTATTTTTTTTGCTAATTGGTTTAGATGCTCTCTATTAACCAATCTCGATCTGACTTCTGTTAGAAATCCTTCGTCTTTAAAAGGGTATTTATTAAAAAGGTATTCTGCGACTACCATGCCAAGCACAGCGTCGCCTAAATACTCTAATCTTTCGTTGGATTCAAGAAACCCTTTTCTCTTTTCTTTAGCTACTGACGTATGTCTCATAGCTAAGTGATATAAATCGAGATTTTTTGGGGATTGCCCAGTAATTCGATTTATAGCATTAGAGTATGCTCGGTTTTTTGATTTACTAAAGAAAAACAGACTGCTCTATTTTGATTGTTATTCTTCGAATTTTTTAAAGATGATAGAGGTGTTATGACCTCCGAAACCAAATGTGTTACTTACAGCCACATTAATTTCTCTTTCTTGTGCTTTATTGAACGTGAAATTCAATTTGGCATCAAACTTCTCGTCATCTCCAGAGTGGTTGATTGTTGGCGGTACCATTTGATTTTGAATAGCTAGAATACAGGCCGCCGCTTCAATAGCACCAGCAGCGCCAAGAAGGTGACCAGTCATTGATTTTGTAGACGAAATATTCAAATTATATGCATGCTCTCCAAAAACATCTTTTATTGCCAATGCCTCACTTAAATCCCCTAGTGGTGTAGAAGTTCCATGAACATTGATATAATCAACTTCGGTTTTATCTATTCCAGCATCGTTAATTGCATTAATCATCACGTTTTTAGCACCTAAACCCTCGGGGTGTGGAGCAGTCATATGATGAGCATCAGCAGACATGCCACCTCCAATCAATTCAGCATATATTTTGGCGCCTCTTGCCTTAGCATGTTCATATTCTTCAAGAATTAAACCTGCAGCTCCCTCACCCAAAACGAAACCATCTCTTTCCCTGTCAAAAGGTCTGGATGCTGTTTCAGGAGAATCATTTCGTTCAGATAAAGCTTTGAGTGCATTGAAACCACCGATTCCAGCCTGGCAAACCGCTGCTTCAGAACCTCCAGTAATGAATACGTCGGCCATGCCCAACCTTAAATAATTGAAAGAATCAATAATTGCATTTGTGCCTGAAGCACATGCACTTACAGTAGTGAAGTTTGGACCTCTGAATCCGTATTTAATAGAGATTAATCCCGGAGCAATATCCGCTATCATTTTAGGAATGAAGAAAGGATTAAATCTAGGAGTATGTCCGCCCTCTGTAAAATCAATTACTTCGTCTTGGAGAGATCTTAATCCTCCAATTCCAGACCCCCAAATGACCCCAGCTCTATCAACGTTGATTTTTTCAATGTCTAATCCAGAATCAGCCATTGCTTCAGCTGATACAATTTGAGCGAATTGAGTGAAAAGATCCATTTTACGAGCCTCCTTACGATCAAAATGATCTAAAGGGTCATAGTTTTTTACTTCACAAGCAAACCTTGTTTTGAATTTTTCAGCATCAAATCTAGTGATCGGCGCAGCACCGCTCACACCTTTCGAAAGGTTATTCCAATAATCTTCAGAAGTATTTCCGATAGGTGTGAGAGCACCAATGCCTGTTACTACAACGCGTTTGAGTTGTTGCATATTTGGGTGTTATTTCTCGTTCGAGAAGTTAATTATTTTGCGTTTTCTTCTAAATAGCTTATAGCTTGACCTACAGTGCCAATGTTCTCAGCTTGGTCATCTGGAATAGAAATGTTGAATTCTTTTTCGAATTCCATGATCAATTCTACTGTATCAAGAGAATCAGCACCTAAGTCGTTTGTGAAGCTAGCCTCTGCAGATACTTCAGACTCTTCTACTCCTAATTTGTCGATAATGATTGACTTTACTTTTTGTGCAATATCAGACATTCTTTTTATTGTTTGGTTTAAAAATCTGTGCAAAGAAATGTATTTAGATTCTTAAAATCAAAATATTTATTTCAATCTACTTAAGTGTTAGAATATCAGTGTTATAGGTTCTAGGTCGAGTTCATTTTGTAGCTGATTGAAGTATTTTAAATAGACTAGGTATTTAAGATTGTCTTTATAAAGGTGGACACTTTGATGTGGGAAGCCACTATTATTACTATTTATATTAAGGGATCTTTGATTGTATTATAATAAAATTATCTTGATATTTGCAGCTTGAAAAAATTCAGTAACCTAAAATATAATTAAAGATCGCTAAGCAAGGTTTTAGAGGAAGAAGGGGGAATCGCGGACGCGTAGAGGAGCCCTACAAAGTAAATGATAAGATTACGGCTCGTGAGGTTAGGGTTGTAGGAGAGAATGTTAAAGTGGATGTTTATTCTACTAAGGCGGCTCTTGCAATGGCTAGGGAGCAATCGCTGGATTTGGTTGAAATATCGCCAAATGCAGATCCTCCAGTTTGTAAGATCATTGACTACTCAAAGTTTAAGTACGAGCAAAAGAAAAAGCAGAAAGAGATTAAAGCTAAAGCTCATAAGTCCGTGTTAAAGGAAATTAGATTTGGTCCTAACACTGATGATCATGATTTTAATTTTAAACTCAATCATGCTACAAAATTCTTGAGCGAAGGTGCTAAGGTTAAAGCTTATGTACACTTTGTAGGAAGAACAATTGTATTTAAGGAAAGGGGTGAAATATTGTTACTCAAATTTGCTCAAGCTTTAGAAGAACATGCTAAGGTTGAGCAGTTCCCAAAATTAGAGGGTAAGCGTATGTTCTTAATGCTTGCACCTAAAACAGCTAAGAAAAAGTAATATTTATTAATAAAGTAAAATGCCAAAAGTTAAAACTAAAGCAGGAGCTAAAAAAAGGTTTAAACTGACTGGAACAGGTAAGATTAAGAGAAAGCATGCTTTCAAAAGTCATATCTTGACCAAGAAGGAAACTAAACAAAAGAGAAATTTGACAAAAATGGGTCTAGTACACAAGTCAGATGTCGCTAATGTTAAAGAAATGCTCAATATTTAATTCTGTTAGATAATAGAATTAGGTTTTATTTTTCACCAGGTGGTTGGTATTAAGTTCTTGATTTAAAAGACGCCAATTATCAAAAAAACTTAAAATTATGCCAAGATCGGTAAACACAGTAGCTAGTAGGGCTAGAAGAAAGAACGTAATGAAATTAGCCAAGGGCTATTTCGGACGTCGTAAAAATGTATGGACAGTAGCTAAAAACGCTGTCGAAAAGGGACTTGGATACTCTTATAGAGATAGAAAAGTTAAGAAAAGAGAGTTTAGAAAACTTTGGATTCAAAGAATTAATGCTGGGGCTAGAGAACATGGTTTATCTTACTCTCAGTTTATGGGTAAATTAGCTAAAGCTAATGTGGAGTTAAATAGAAAAGTATTGGCTGATCTTGCAATGAATCATCCTGAAGCTTTCAAAGCTGTAGTTGATCAAGTGAAGTAAACTAGTAATACTTAGAATATATTGGGCCATTTCGTTTTACGGAATGGCTTTTTTTATGCTTACTAAGCATTAGTCAATCAAAAGCATGATACTTTGAAATTAATTTGTGCTTTGCTTTTATAAGGCCATTGTTATTTGTAATCTGTCATTGTTTAGAGAGTATAAATGATGCTAAAAACAATATTATTGATTTTTAAATTCTAACCTGAAAGTTGTGTAACCAATATGATTAGTGAGTTTTTAAAACAGGAGTCAAAGTCATTAGAATTTGTCATTATGGTAGTCAAAGAGATCAATTTTATAGTTTTAGGTTTTTAATGTTAAATTGAGTTTTTACACAATATTACTTTATGAATTTGATCCAAAAAACATTCGTCATTTCATTCTGTTTTTTATTTCTTTCAATAGTAGCATTAGCACAAGATTATAAGAATTCTTATAATAAAGGTGTAAGGGCTTATAATAGAAGAGCTTATCCTGAGTCTATTAGTTTTTTAAAGGAAACTTTGAAATTAAAGCCAGACATGGAGCATGCTTGGTATTTGACTGCTATGGCTCAGAAGAATCTAAAACATTATAAAGAAGCTTCTTATGCCTTTAAAAAGATTGAGTATTTGAATCCAGACTTCAACTCTATTTTTTATTTAGAGGCTGGAAAGATGTATGTAGAGATGGGAGAGTTCTCTTCTGCTAAAAAGTACTTACGGAATTATTTAAAAAAGACTTCTAAATCACCAAAGAACACATTAAAACGTCATGTTGGATATAATAGATTAAAGTATGCTGAATTAAGTAGAGACGTAAGGGTTATGTCTCCAACTACTTCAGATCCTGTAGAGGTGTCTTCTATAAATAGTTCATCAAATGACCTTACTCCACAAGTAAGTCCAACAGGTACTAAGATGTATTTTACAAGTTCACGGTCAGGAGGTGTATTATCCGATTCTGGTAAAGTGGCTCAAGATATCTTTTATTCTGATTTGGTCAATGGTCAATGGAGTACACCTCAATTAATGCCTGCTCCAATTAACTCTGATAAAGATGATTTTGGGGCTTCCTTTTCAGGGGATGGTCAAACAATGGTCTATGTTCGATGTGGTGAAAAAGAAAGTGTAGGCAATTGCGATTTGTATATTACTCACTTAAAAGGAACGAAATGGACTGAACCTGTTAATATGGGCAATGTAGTTAATAGTCCTGAGTGGGATTCTCAACCTACAATAAGTTCAGATGGGACTCGTATTATTTTTGCCTCTGCTAGAAAAGGAGGGTATGGAGGTATAGATCTATATATGACTTCGAAAAACCAGTATGGACAATGGGGAGTAGCCGTGAATTTAGGAAGTATTGTAAATACCCCTTTTAAAGATAGTAGTCCATATTTAGCTCCCGATGGAAAGTCACTTTACTATGCAAGTAATGGACACCCTGGATATGGAGGTCAAGATATTTTCTTTGCAGTATTTAATGAAGGTAGATGGATGAAACCTCAAAATGTAGGTGCGCCAATTAATTCATCAGGTGATGATAAAAATTTCACTACTTCAGCTTCTGGAAAAGCTTACTTTGCATCATCCAGATTAGATCCAAAAAATTATGACATATTTGAAGTAGAATTACCAGAGTTTTTAAAACCAGAGCCTTCATTGGTGATTCAAGGTCTTGTAAAAAATTCTAATAATGATGCTCCTATTGAGGCTGTGGTAATGGTAGAGGATCTTGATAATGGAGAGATGTTAGCTTTGAATAAAAGTAATTCTATAACTGGAGAATATTTGGTTGTGTTGCCAGTAGGTAGGAATTATAGCGTATCTGCAAGTAAGGATGGCTATTTCTTTTATTCTCAAAGTTTTGATTTGCCAAAGGATACTTCATATTTAGAAATAACTAAAGACATATTGCTAGAACCAATTGAGAAAGGTACTAAGGTTGTTTTAAATAATATTTTCTTTGAGTCTGGTCGCGCCGAGTTAAAACCTATTAGCTATGTAGAGCTAAATAAGGCTGTAGACTTGATGAAGAAGAATTCGACGATGGTTATAGAAATAGGTGGACATACGGATAATGTTGGTGCTGAAACTCTTAATTTAAAACTGTCCCAAAGTAGGGCAGAAGCAGTTAAGGATTATATGAAATTAGCAGGGATTGATGATAATAGGTTACAGGCTAAAGGATATGGAGAGTCGATGCCAATAGCTGATAATACTACGAAAGAAGGTAAAAAGGCCAATCGTCGCACAGAGTTTGTAATTGTAGAGTTCTAATTGTTTTATACTTTTTTAAAGTATTTCATTGGTACAATTAGCATTCCAAAACACTCACCATCTTTCTTACTCAAGTGTTTATGATGTACTTTATGGGCTCTTCGAATGGCTAAGAAATATCTATTTTTAGTCTTTCGAAGTACCTTAATGCGTTGATGAATAAATAAGTCATGAACAAAGAAATACGCAACGCCATAAATGGTAATTCCGATTCCAATTGGTAAAACAAAAGGGATAGAAAGAGATGTTCCTAAAATGATGCAAATTATAGCAGGGGTAGCAAATATGATGAAAAATGAATCATTCTTTTCTACCCAATGTTCTCCAGGGTTTTTTACGTGATGATCTTCGTGTAAGTGCCAAAGGAAGCCATGCATAATATACTTATGAGCAAACCATGCAAAGAATTCCATAAAAAAAAACGTGGCGAAAATTATTATGATGGAGAGTGTCATTTGACTAAAGTCGTAGATTTTATAATGTGGCTTTGCACTTCCTGAAATAACATTTTAAACCATTCAGTATAGTTTTCAGGATGTAAACCTATATCTTCTTGAAGTCGATTAAACTTGATTTTTTTCCAATTTTGCACCTCATCTGGGTTAGGTTTTGGGGTTTCGTCAGTCTGAAGAATAAAAATATGATCAAGCTCGTGCTCTATTAAATTATTGTCTAATTCAGCTTTGTATTTGAAGTTAAATACTTTGGACGGGGTTCCAGACATTCCCATTTCTTCTATTAACCTTCTCGATGCAGCCTCTTTAGAAATTTCGTTTTGATATGGATGACTACAACAAGTATTTGACCATAATCCTTGTGAATGATATTTGTCGTTAGCCCTTTGTTGAATAATCCAATTACCTTCAGAGTCATAGGCAAAGACTGAAATAGCTCTATGTAATTTACCTTTTACATGAGCTTCCATTTTAGGCATTAATCCTATTTCATTGTCATGCTCATCCACCAATATAACAACATTTTGTTTGGTCTGATCTTCTTTCATTAAACCAAGTTAAGTTGATATCTGAAATATGACCCTAATAGTAATGAAGCTTTTTGAGTATTTGAAACTCTTATTCTTCTATTAGTAAGTTCTTCCAAAGGCATACTTTTAATTTTACTTAGGAGTCTTCGGTAATAAATATATGCTACGTAAACGCCGAATTTTGCTTCTTTTGGTAATTGCTGAATTCCAATGAGAGCATCTGCAAAGTCCTTTTCAATATCTTCTATGATTTGGTCTCGTTGGGTCATTGTCATAGATTCCATATTGATTCCAGGGAAATAACTTCTTGATAGGTTTTGAACATCATGTTTGAGATCTCTTAAAAAGTTCACTTTTTGAAAAGCTGACCCCAATTTCATAGCTGAAAATTTCAGATGATCATACCTGTCTTGATCTCCACCAACAAATACTTTAAGGCACATCAGGCCTACAACGTCAGCAGAACCATATATATATTCGTTTATTTCTTCTACATCCTCATATTTTTGAACTGATAGATCCGCTCTCATACTTTTAAGGAAAGCCGAGACCAACTCATTGTCTATATTGAAGGATTTAACCGTCTGCTGAAAAGAGTTTAATATAGGGTTAAGACTGATTCCTCTGTCTAGAGATTTATAATATTCGTTTTCGAATTCATTCAAAAGCGTTTCCTTATCATAGTCATGAAAGGTGTCTACAATTTCATCAGCGAATCTTACAAATCCATAGATGTTATGTATGTGAGATCTAATTGATGGAGCAAGCATAGTTACTGCCTTAGAAAAGGATGTGCTGTAATGATGAGTAACATATTCACTACAACGACAACTTACTTCGTCAAACAGCTTTTTCATAGATAAGTGTTTTATTAAAGATACGAATTATTTGATTAGCGACAACTTTTCCAGATATGAGAGAAGGAGGGACTCCAGGTCCTGGAACGGTTAGTTGCCCAGTGAAAAACAGGTTGTTTATTTTTGAGCTTTTGATTTTAGGTCTCAGATATGCAGTTTGAAGCAAGGTATTTGCTAATCCATAAGCATTTCCTTTGTAAGAGTTGTAATCTGAAACAAAATCAGATACGCAATAAGACTTACTAAATAGTATTGAATCACCTACTTTTTGATCAATTATAAACTCAAGTCTTTTCAAGATTATTTCTAGGTACTTATTCCTTATGTCTTCGTTATCTTCTATTCCAGGAGCGATTGGAATTAGAAAAGTTCCTACTTCCTTGCCTTCTGGAGCAAAAGATTTGTCCGTCACACTAGGGAAGTTCGCATAGAACATGGGTGATTCTGGCCAATTTATATCATCATAGATAGATTTAGCATGCTTTTCAAAGTCAGTATCAAAGAATAAAGTATGATGTGATATGTTTTTTAACTTTTTGTCAAAGGCTATATAGAATAATAATGAGGACGGAGCAAAAGTTTTTTTCTTCCAGTACTTTTCTGAATACTGTCTGTATTGTAAGGGTAAAAGTGTCTCTGTGAAATGATAATCAGCTCCACTAAGTATCAAATCGGATTCTATATACTCTTTAGAAGATTGTATTCCTACTGCTTTTTTATCGGATACATTGATTTTAGTAACATCTTCGTCAAATCTGAAAGTAACACCTAATTCAATAGCCAATTCGTACATGGCTCTTACCACCTCAAACATGCCGCCTTCAGGGTGCCAAGTTCCAAGACCAAAATCTGCATGATTCATGAAGTTGTAAAATGCAGGAGTATTTGAAGGTTTGGCACCTAGGAAAAGTACTGGGAACTCTAATATTTGTCTAAGTTTGGGAGACTTTATTTTCTTTCTTACTGTTTGTTGAATGGTTTTAAAGAATTGATCCAGTTTTTTAGCTGTTTCTACAGTGATAAGTTCACTTAATGACAAACCAGGCTTGTAAACTAGATCTAGTATTGCAATGTTGTAGTTGTCTTCAGCACTTTTTAAGAATGATTTTAAATGTTTAGAGCTACCAGACTCTTCATTTTCAAAAAGAGTGTAAATATCTTGAAGACTTGCTCCTATATCAAATCTATCAGCTTTATTAAAATAAACCGAATAGCCTGGATCTAGTCTATTTAGTTGATAATAGTCTGAGGGTTTTTTATTAAAATCAGCAAAAAAACTTTCGAATACATCGGGCATCCAATACCAACTAGGTCCCATATCAAATTTGAATCCATCTTGTTCGTATACTCTCGCTCTGCCCCCTGGTTGTGTGTTTTTTTCAATAACGGTTACGTTGTTTCCAGCTTGGGCAAGATAGCAAGCAGCGCTGAGTGAAGAGAAACCAGCTCCAATGATTGAAATTTTTGTGCTCATGTATTCCTTGTACTTTTTTGACTAACAAAAGTTGTGAAAAGTTAGACAAAAAAATGAAGAACCGAGTTTTATTAACGTAATACTGACCATTAAACATTGTAATGTTTTAATTGTGAGTATCTAAACTTTTGGTAGTGAAATTTTGAACGTAGCACCTTGATTAGGTTTACTATCACATTCTATTGAGCCGTTCATTTTTTCTATATATGTTTTCACTAAAGAAAGACCTAAACCGGTAGAGCCTTCGCCGTTGGTAGGTTTAGCGCTCATTTGCGCAAATTTTGAAAACATAAGTTTTTTCTCTTTTGGTTGAAAACCAGGCCCTTGATCTTTTATAAATATAAAAACATGAATTTCATCTTGTTCTATCCAAACGCTTACCACCTTGTTTTTTTCTGAGAATTTAATGGCATTGGATAGCAAGTTTTCTATTACTTGACACAAGTAGGTCGCATCTGCATGGGCTTTAGGATGTATGCCATTTCTATATTTTAAAAGGATGTTTTTCTTATCAGCTTTTCCTTGAAAGTCATTTAGGCAATTAGTTATGATTGTATTTACATCAGTGGCTTTTAGGTCAACATTAATCTTACTTTCAGATAAACTTACATCTAGAACCTTTGCTATGAGTTGAGTAGCTTTTTGGTTAGAGTCGTGTATAAGGTCAACTAGTTCTTTTTGGTCAGCGGTAAGAGATTGTTTTTGCAATAGGTGGAATAGGCTTTCTATATTTCCAAGAGGATTTTTTAGATCATGTGATAAAATTTGAATAAAAAAATCCTTTTCGTTGATATGTTCTTTTAGCTGCTCTGATTGGAGAGTTATTTTATTCTTCTGTTTGATGAGTTGGAGATTTGATTTTTCAAGTTCTGATAAGGCATGAGATCTGTTGAATTCAAATACGAAGGTGATAAACAATAAAATCATTAATAGACCTGTGAGTACAGAAGTGTACCATAAAGCTCTCATTTCAACATTGTATTCTACGGGAAGATCATTTTCAATAATAGCTTGCCATCCAAACCAAATCATAAAGCCTAAGGCAAGTATCCCCCAAAAAAAAGCTGACTTTCTTCCCACTACAAGTAGGGATAAAATTGGAATTGAAATAATCCAAGGATATATTCCTGAATACATTCCTCCGGAGAAGTAAGTAAGAGTAATTACAGCAATTGCTCCTATAGTAGTGTAGAAATTACCAATAATAGTGATGTGAACCCGTGTTTTGACTAGGAAAGGTAAGAGTAAAAAACCTACAACATTTGCTATCATAAAGGTTACACCTTTGTCATATTCAAAATAATAGCTGAGGTATATATATGAGTTGCTAATTAAACTGGTAAGAAAACTCGTTCTGACTAATAATCTGACTTGTCTTAAAGATTTAGTGTCGTTGAAATAGGATGGGTGTATAAAAAAATCTACGATATCTTTTATTCTCATAACTACTAGTACATTAGTAGGTAGGATTAATTATCTCAGATTTGTTCTTAAATGAAGACTAGTAAGATACAACGGGGCTTATTGAAACAATAATTTTTTCGTTTAATTAATTTGATATGGCGACTATTTCGGGTACTGTAACTATGAATACCTACCTTTGCAGCTCATTTAAGAGAAAAGATTGAGCGAATTTAAAAAATTAGGACTCTCAGCACAGCTGGCAGACGTCCTTCAAAATATGGGTTTTGAAAACCCTACCCCAGTCCAAAAAGAAGCTATTCCTTTATTGCTTCAAAATGATCCAACTGATTTCATCGGAATGGCGCAAACAGGAACAGGTAAGACAGCAGCTTTTGGTCTTCCATTGATTGAATTAATCGATGTGGAAGAAAAGGCTACACAAGCATTGGTAATGGCACCAACTCGTGAACTTGGACAGCAGATTGGGCAGCAATTGAAAGATTTTTCAAAAGCGGTTCCTAAGATGAATATAGAGGTAGTCTATGGCGGTGCAGCGATTACTAATCAAATGAAGGCGCTTAAGAAAACGACACAAATTGTTGTAGCTACTCCTGGTAGACTTCTTGATTTGATTAAGCGTAAGGCTATTAAACTAGGAAATGTTCGTTTCGTAGTTCTAGATGAGGCAGATGAGATGCTCAATATGGGCTTCAAAGAAGATATTGATCAGATACTTTCGCATACCTTGGATATAAGATCGACATGGTTGTTTTCAGCAACTATGCCTTCCGAGATCAGGAAAATTATTAATAAATATATGGTTCAACCTCTGGAAGTTAAAATCCAGTCTGAGGTTAAGTCTAATAAGGATATTACTCATCAGTATGTTGTTACTAAGACGGCTAATAAAGTTCCAGCGTTAAGAAGATTCTTGGATATTCAACCAGATATGCGAGGAATTATGTTTTGTAGAACCAAACGTGAAACTCAAGAGATTGCAGATGCATTGGGTAGTATGGGCTACGGAACAGAGGCTTTACATGGTGACTTATCTCAAGCTCAACGAGATGCTGTGATGAAGCGTTTTAAAAGTCGTTCAATGCAGTTACTGGTAGCTACAGATGTTGCTGCGAGAGGTATTGATGTCAACGATTTAACTCATGTACTTCACCATAAACTTCCAGATCAGCTTGAAAGTTATACGCACCGTAGTGGTAGAACGGGTAGAGCTGGTAACAAAGGGTTTTCTATAGCTTTTGTCAACCCTCGCGAAGTGCGTCGAGTAGATGAATTAGGAAGGAAAATTAATGTTGATTTTCAGAAGGTTGAGGTTCCAAGTATTCAACAAGTGAAGTCTGTTAGGATAAGTAAATGGGCTAATCTGATAGTCAATACAGAAGTGGATGAGCAGGCAGATGAAATTTTAAGTGGAATAAAGGAGAAATTTCAAGGTCTTTCAAAGGATGACCTTCTGAAAAGGTTGATCACCACTCAACTAGATCATTTGATAGCCCAAAACGGTGAAGAAGATGATCTCAATGAAATTCAAGGTAAAAAGAAAGAGGGTAAGGATAGAAAATTCCTTCGTTATTTTATCAATGTAGGAACCATGGATGGTGTAACTAAATCAGATTTAGTTCACTTCTTATCAGATGTTTCTGGTATAGATAGAAAGGCTTTTGGTTCTATAGAGTTGCAAAAAACGAATGCTTTCTTTGAATTAGAAAAAGGCAAACAAAGTGGGCTGCTTCAAAAATTTGAAAATATCGATATAGAAGGAAGAGCTATTCGTGTAAATCTTGATGAGGATGCAAATCGCAAGAAGTCATCTACGGATAAGCAGGGTAAAAAGAAATCAAATTCAAGAAATAATAGATATGGTGGAAATCACCAAGGTAATGGCAAGAAAAAGGTGTCTCGTAGAGATAACAGGGATAGAAGAAGAAGGAGATAAATTGGGAATCCATGTTCAAAAGAGTTGTATTAGTTAGTAAATTTCTTTTTGAAAGATTTATGTTTTCGTAGAAACGTAATTCACAGATAAAGTGGATTAAATATAACTTTAGGAGTGCTATCGCATAAATAAAACGGCCTTTTGCAGATTTGCAGAAGGCCGTTTCATTAATAAACTAACGTTTCACAAGTCTGATAAACGCTGCTTTATGGATGAAACAGTATCTTGCAGTTTTGCGGAAGCTTGTTTCACCCATGTAATGTGTTCTGATGCCCAAAGAACTATTTTGGATTGGTTATTTACTTCTAATCCATTTCCACATTGATACTCGACTCTCCGTGATATCCTGTATCCATTCCTTGATCTTCTAGCTCCTCATGTACTCTGCCGCCTTTAGTAAGTAAACTAGTAATCTTAAAAAGTACAATTGAAGCTATACTGGCATACGCCATTGTTACAAGAACGGCTTTCGTTTGGTGCCAAACTTGAATTGGATTTCCATAAAAGAGACCAGTTCCAAAATTGATATCAGGATTAGCCAATAAACCAGTAGCGATTGCACCAAAAATACCTACCAGTCCATGTATTCCAAAGGCGTCAAGAGTATCGTCATAACCTAATATAGATTTGATTCTTACCACTCCGATATAACCTACCACTGCTCCAAAAAGACCAATGATTAATGCTCCTGTGACGTCTACAAATCCAGCTGCTGGTGTAATAGCAACCAGTCCTGAAACTACGCCAGATGCGGAGCCAAGTAATGTTGGTTTTCTTTCCTCTCTATTCCATTCGATGATCATCCAAGTAAGACCTCCAATACATGCAGCAACATTGGTGACTAAAAGTGCATTCGCTGCGATTCCATCTGCTGCAAGTTGGCTTCCGCCATTGAATCCGAACCATCCAAACCATAGCAAGGCAGACCCTAAAATCATTAACTTCAGGGATGCAGGTTTGTTGGTATGATTGTCGTGGTATTTTCTTTTACCAATGAATAGAGCAATAAGTAATCCAGAGATACCTGCATTGATATGGATGACAGTTCCTCCTGCAAAGTCTAGTTCGCCATGATTACTTAGGAATCCACCACCCCATACCCAGTGAGCGATTGGACAATAAACTAGGGCTACCCATAGTCCCGAGAAAATTAACCAAGTTGAAAATTTTACTCTTTCGATGATAGAACCACTCACGATGGCTACTGCAATAGCTGCGAAAGTTCCTTGAAATCCAACGAAAAGAAGAGTAGGGATTGTTCCACTGACGCTGTCCACAGGTATGTTTCGTAGCATGAAATGATCTAATCCACCCCAGATTGCATTGCCTTCACCAAAAGCGATGCTGTATCCAACAATTACCCATACCACTGTAGCCACACAGAATGAAACATAGCTCATTCCGATAGTATTTAATACTGATTTTCGTGTAGTCAAACCACCATAAAATAGAGTTAGTCCTGCAGGAGTCATCAGTGCTACTAATGCCATTGAGATAAGCATCCATGCGGTATCTCCGCTATCAATGCCCCCTTTTCCTTGGGCATAGCATGACATAGCTGAACCAAGTAAGAGTATTACTGCTGTAAATAATTTCTTCATGTTGATAAAGTTTTGAATTAATAAAAAATTGGGCAGCCTCAAAAGTACAGAAGGAGAGTGCAAAAACTACGTAGTTTCTATTTCATTATCTGATATACATTATCAGCAGAGGCTTACACTATGGTGAGTGCATTTTACTTTATCAAATTAGGTGTATGGTAAGAATTGTAAGGCACTTCAGAATTTTCGAAGCGAGATTTACTCAAGAAAAGAACCGTCTATAAAGTCTCTTACTCTTTAGTTGTTGGCATATTCTTGATAATCAATATTTATTGGTGAGGATTTTAAATAATTCCTTTTCAACAAGACTCTATCAGAATATTGGAAGTTAGTTATTTATGCTTTTGAAAATGTCTAAATAAAGCTTTTAAATTATTGTTCAGACTTTTTGATTTGTTCTTGTGTAGATCTAAGTTTTTCTTGACAAAAAAGAACTAATTCGCGACCTCTCTTTACTAGTTTCTCTAAGTCGTCAATGTTAACGTTATCGTCTTCTAATTGACTAGCTATATTGTTTAGTTCTTCTGAAGCCGATTGATAAGTAAGTTTTTTCTTGCTCATGATTTTTCTACTTTACTGATGATTTTATTAGTTGCGGTTTGAGTTTCAATTATATCTCCTTCTTTGATGTTTTGTCCGTTAATGGATTTGCCGTTTACTTTGGTGATTGTAAAGCCTTTCTTTAGGATTGATTTAGGGTCTCTGGCTTCTAGAATTTTAGAAGTTAATTGGAGTCTAGATAGCTCGCTTTTAAGTAATGTCTGGGAATTCGATTCTATAGATGAGCTTATCTTATCTAGTTTGTTTTCTTCGCTAAGTATTTTTATTCCTGCTTTTTGAGCTAAATCATGCTTTAACTGCTGAATGATGAAAGTTTCATTGGATAACTGTAGCTCAATTAAATTTTTAATTCTATCAAATACTTCGGTGATTTTGGATTCGAAATCCATAAATCCGCTAAGTAGAAACTCAGCTACTGCAGTAGGAGTTTTAAGACTTATGTTGGCGACTAGATCTGCGATAGTTTCATCTCGGTCGTGTCCTATACCGGTAATGATAGGGAGTGGAAATTGAGCTAGATGTGCATTTAACTCATAATCGTCAAAACAATCCAAATCCATTTTTGAGCCACCACCGCGTATTACTACTACAGCATCATATTCCTCTTCTAGTTCGTAAATTCTATGTAGTTGGTCAAGTATTGAAATAGGTGCTCCTTCACCTTGCATAGTAGCATTGAAGAGTTTAGTATGTATCACATAGCCATAAGAATTATTGTTCAATTGATTCATAAAATCTCCATAACCAGCAGCTCCCTCAGCACTTATCACAGCTATTCGTTGAGGGACAAGAGGTAGTATTAAAGATTTATTTAAGTCCAGAATACCATCTTCCACTAATTGCTGAATGGTTGCTTGACGTTTTCTCTCTCTTTCACCAAGAGTGTAATTAGGGTCAATGTCCTTTACATTTAAACTCAGCCCATAAACTTCGTGAAACTCTAAAGTCGCATTTATTAATATTTGCATTCCTACTGATAAATCACTTCCAGTGATTCGGTGAAATAGCCGATGAATATTAGCATAAGTGTATGACCAAATGGTAGCTCGTATTTTAGCTAAGATTCTGCTGTCTTTTTTTTCAACTAGTTCAAGATAGCAATGCCCATTTCTGTGCAGATTAAGTTCTCCTATTTCACAAACTATCCAATAAGATGGTTCTAAGGCGTTTTTTAAAGTTTGTTTTACTTCGACGTTAAATTGAGAGAGAGAATAGTGTTCCACTGAGCTAAATTAGTTTAATAAATGATTTCATGCATAGACAGTGAATAGAGATGACCTAATTGTATGAAGTTTGTTAAATTCGAACTTTATCCCTTCTGCTTTGCATTAGGGTATTTTGGACTATATATACTTTATTAAAATGCTTCAAATCATAGCCGGTGTTGATATCGGAGGAACTAGTACTAAATATGGACTAGTTGATAATGAAGGTAATGTTCTTTACCAAGGTAGTGTCAAAACTCAGTTTCCAGATGTAAATGATTACATCGATGAATTAGAAAATGCAATCAGGGAGGGACTAGAAAGTCTTACTGATACGTATGAATTAGTAGGAGTAGGAATCGGAGCTCCGAACGGAAATTATTTTAAAGGAACTATTGAAGAGGCTCCAAACCTCCCTTGGAGTGGAGTAGTTCCTATTGGGAAATTGATTGAAGATAGATTTGGAGTGCCGGTAGCTTTGACCAATGATGCTAATGCTGCAGCAATAGGAGAGATGGTCTATGGTGGTGCTAAAGGAATGAAAAATTTCATTGTTATTACACTGGGGACAGGGTTAGGTTCAGGGCTAGTTTCTAATGGAGAAATGATTCTTGGTCATCAAGGGTTTGCTGGAGAGCTAGGACATCAATCTATAAAGACAAAAGGAGGTAGACAGTGTAAGTGTGGACAAAAAGGGTGTCTGGAAACTTACGTATCTGCAACTGGTATAAAAAGAACTGTTTATAAGTTATTGGCAGATCATCATATTGATTCCGAATTAAGAAATTATAGTTTTGTTGACTTAAATGCTAAGATTGTTGCTGATCACGCAAAGCAAGGTGATGCATTGGCTATTGAAGCTTTTGAATATACGGGTAGTATTTTAGGAGCAAAGTTGGCTGATGCTGTTGTCTATACAGATCCAGAAGCTATTTTTATTATGGGAGGTTTAGCTCAGGCAGGAGAATTGTTATTTAAACCTACAATAAAAGCTTTAAACGATAACTCAATGGCAATTTTCAAAGACAAGGTAAAAGTTTTGCCATCTAAACTTGACAACCAAACAGCTCCAATTGTTGGGGCAGCTAGTTTAATAATTCAAAAAATGAAATAGGATCAGCTTAGTAACAGAAAAGGCTTTAATACTTGATTTTAGAGCCTTTTTTTACTTAATCTTCTGCTGAACTAACATTTCTTATATCCGAGAGTTGTTTTTTGATGTTGTAGAATATTCCTTCGAACCCAGATAGTCTTTTTATTTGCTCCATATTATCATATTTTTCATGGTGCGCCATTTTACGAACGTAGTCTATTGCTTCTAAGGTGAGAAGTTCAGTTTCGATATAATTTTTGGATTCTAAAAAGTAATGACGGGTGCTAAATAAATAATTGTATAAATGTAACTCAGTTACTTTATTACTGTTTGATTGTTGATAGACATCTCTCGCAATTGAATATTCTGTCATTGCCATGTCTTTTTCGTTAAGCAAATAGTGGGTAAATCCAAGCATATCATGGATTTGCCAGTGATCAGAATCTAAATTCGAAAAGGATTTTAACTCGTAATTCAATAATGCTGCTAAATCTTTTATTTCATTATTAGGGTTGTTTTCAAAATCTAATTTCATGATAGACTTTGTAATTATATCTCCCATCAAGTAAGCGTTTCTATATAGAATTTCCTTGGCTTCATCTATGATAGGATTGCTGGAAACACTATACTCTACTGCTGTTTTAATATCTGAAATAGATGATTTGAGAATGCCAGGATTAGTTTTAATACTTGACATATTTCCTTTATTTAGATTTGCTTCAAGGTATCTATTCTTTATCAATGCCAAATAAGCATAAGCGATAGGAATATCTTTACCTTTCATGAAAAACTTCTCATCATTAACAGCAATCTGCAAGTGTTTCATTGCATCATGGTTTCTACCTTCTTGATATGCTTGTTTTCCTAATTTGAAATTTTTGCTTTGTGCGAAAATTTCAATGGACCAAAACGGTATAAGTATAACCGCAATAGCTGCTACAAACTTAGTCTTCATCATGCGTCGATAATTTTTCTCTAAAAGGAATATCTCTGCTGATTTTCAAGGTGTTAATAAATTGCTATTTAAGCAAGTATTTTTTGGATAATTTTAATTTTATTAGAATGTTATTTTGTTTTTTGATTTTTAAAAAGGTTTTATTTTAATTAAATGTAATCGAGTTAAAATAATATTTTGAATATGGCTTTTGCAAGGTAATTACCGGTGTTAAGTATCAATGGCTTATAGGAGGTAATCAAATAAGCCTCAATACTTCAAAAAGCAGATAATATTAAATTAGAGATTTGATCAAATTTGGGAGGAAATAAACTATTGGTCTAGGTTCGATGAAATGCTATAAATAGGCGATGATGGTGTTATAAATGCTGACTATTAAAGCGAGGAAAGTGGGGAATTAGAATTTATAATATTTTTAAATGAAGCATTATTTCTTAAATCAGTTAATAATCTTAAAGTTCAAGCTATAAGTCTAGTGTGTAACTACTTAAACAACAAAAAATATTAGTCACTTTCAATTCATCACGATTACCTCAATTCTTCGATTCAATTCGCGACCATCAGCTTCATCATCATTAGAAGCTAGAGGTTGACTAGAACCATATCCCTTTGTAGTAATGCGATTAGACTCTATGCCTTTTGATACCAAGTATTTTTTTACGCTTTCTGCTCTTGCTTTTGACAGTTGGTTGTTGGAATCTGCCGTACCTGTACTGTCAGTGTGTCCTCCGATTTCTATCTTTAGAGTAGAATTATCTTTCATAGTAATAAATAGAGTCTCTAAAACATCTTGTGACTCATTCTTTAAATGAGCGGAATGAAGATCGAAATAGACATTTTTTAGCATTGCTTTTTCACCTGTTCTAAATTTACTTCCCAACATATTAACCTTTTCATATGCCGCTTCAGGTTTAGAAGTATCGTATAGTGCTATGAAATCTGTTTTTTTATCCAGTTGATCTGGTACAGTGATATGAAAGTCTTTACTGAATGTCTTTTTTAGTTCTTCGTGTTTCGAAATCACACTTTCTTTATAAATGACCTGCCCATTAATGGAGAACTCTACTATAAAGTCTTCTTCTTGAAGGATTTCTACACTGAAGGATCCATCATCACTTGTGTAGCTTCTAAACGTTTCGTCCTTATATTTTTGAGGGTGAAAATCTAATTGTATATTAGTTAATGCTTTGCCAGTCTCTTTTTCAAAAACAGTACCTTGGGCAAGCACCTTGCCTTGTTTGTGGAAATGGTAAATATCAAAATCGCCACGCCCATGAAGTCTATTACTACTTATAAATCCAGAAATATTGTCTTCATTTAATTCAAAGTTTAATTCATCATCAGTCGTATTGATAGGAAAACCCATATTAACAGGTTTACCCCATTCTTGAAGGTTGTTGTCCCACTCTGATTTATAAATATCAAAGCCGCCTACAGATTCAGATCTATTGGAACTAAAGTATAATGTGTTGCCATCATGTGATAGGAAAGGGCTATCTTCATCATATTTAGAATTAACTCCTCCTAATACAGGAAAAGGATCTTCCCATTTGTGTGTTTGAGGATCTTTATGCGATTGATAAAGGTCTAGACGTCCATTTGCAGATTTGGAAGAAAAGAAAATTAGGTTTTCTCTGTCATTGATAAAGAAGTGAGATCCAATTTTTCTGTTTTGAAGGTCTGTGTCAAATTCAATCGGTTTACTCCAATCATCACCTTGTGGTTCACTGTAAAAAAGATCGTTTAATTCCCCATTATAGATAAACAAACGTCCGTCCTCATTTACGACCTCGATTTTATTGCAATTTTTTTCTAGTGGTCCTATTGATTTTAGAGAAGAAGGAGTTCCCCAAACTTTTCCGTTTTTTTTGGTATGAAATACACAATAGCTGTTTTTTGCAATTTCTTGATTTACCACATCAGGTCTAGACGAAACGAAAAGTAATTCATCATGATCAGAAAAAAACGCTGGTGAAACATCAGCATATTCTGAATTGATAGGATAGGATAACAACTCTACTTCAAATTCATTTGGGCTAAGGTAAAACTCTTTGGCTTTGATTGCTCTTTTTAGCCGTTGTTTGCTTTCTCTTATAATTTCCTTTGTCTTATAGATATCCAAAGCTAGAAAAGCCTTGAAATGCTCTTCTGCTAGTTCAAATTCATACCGACCATAGTGAATTCTACCTAACCAATAGTTGTAAAATTTGTCGGTCTGGCCTTCGTTTTTCTCAAACTCTTGTAGACCAGTTAGATCTGTACCTCTTCCGTTCGTTAAATGGTGAGCTACATACTGGTGATATTGTACATAATGATTTTTAGGATAGTTAATTAGAATTTTTTCATAAAGCTCTAATGCTTTAGGGAAGTTCTCTTTAAAAAAATAGTAGTCAGCTTGCTCTATTAATTTTTTCTTGCTGAGCTTTTTTTCATTATCAGCATGAGAGGAAGAGACAGTAAAAACAAGTGATAATATAAGGAATAATACGTTTCTCATTCAACAATGTATCTGGTGAGACAATCAAATGTAAATAATCTTATCTCATAACTATAGATGTAGGTTTGTCATTGCGTTTGAATTACGCAAGAACATTAGTAAATTAAGAAAAAACACTATCAAAACCACGAGTTTTTTCATGGTTTTGAAGCATATAAGTGTTTAATAATGAATGCTATTCGGTAATTGATTGAATGTATTCATCGAAGGTTGATAGTTTGTCAACAAAAGTCTCTCCTTTGATATGAATAATTCGATTAGCCACAGTTTGGACAAATTCATGATCATGAGAAGTGAACAGGACCGTTCCTGGGAAGTCTTTCAATGCATTGTTGAAAGCCTGAATAGATTCAAGATCGAGGTGATTGGTAGGCTCATCTAACATTAACAAGTTTCCACCAGTTAACATCATCTTTGAAACCATGCATCTGACCTTTTCACCTCCTGATAGAACATTACATTTCTTAAATGTTTCTTCTCCTGAAAAAAGCATTTTACCTAGGAAGCCTCTGATAAAAACCTCATCTTTTTCTCCGTCTGAATATTGTCTTAGCCAGTCAATAAGGTTTAAATCTGATTGGAAAAATTCTGAGTTTTCATTTGGTAGATAAGCAGTAGTTATAGTTTGGCCAAATTTAAAAGTTCCAGAATCCGGATCTATTTCCCCTGCTAATATTTTGAATAGAGCGGTTAAAGCCTGACTATTGTCTGCTATAAAAGCTATTTTATCTCCTTTGTTTACAAATAAATCAAAATCCTTAAATAAGAAATTACCTTCATTTGATTTAGAGAGACCTTTGATTTCAAGGATTTGATCACCGGCTTCTCTATTCTGATTAAAAATAATTGCAGGATATTTTCTTGAAGAAGGTTTGATTTCTTCAACATTGATTTTATCCAACATCTTTTTTCTTGCTGTAGCTTGCTTGGATTTAGCAGCATTAGCGCTGAATCTAGCGATGAATTCTTGAAGCTCTTTCTTCTTTTCTTCAGCTTTTTTGTTAGCAGAGGATCTTTGTGCAAGAGCAAGCTTACTTGACTCATACCAGAAAGAATAATTACCAGTAAAAATTGAAATTGCACTAAAGTCAATGTCAGCAATGTGTGTACAAACAGTATCTAAAAAGTGCCTATCATGCGATACTACAATTACTGTATTCTTAAAATCTAAAAGGAAATCTTCTAACCAAGATATCGTTTTAAGGTCAAGGTCGTTGGTAGGCTCATCTAAAATCAATATGTCAGGATTTCCAAATAAAGCTTGAGCCAAAAGAACTCTTACTTTTTGATTTCCACTTAGATCTTTCATCAAGTTATAATGAATACCTTCTTCGATACCTAACCCACTCAAAAGTGCCGCTGCATCTGGTTCAGCATTCCATCCGTCCATTTCAGCAAACTTTTCTTCTAGTTCTGAAGTTCTAATACCATCTTCATCAGAGAAGTCTGGTTTGGCATATAAAGCATCTTTTTCCTGCATAATATCCCATAAGATGCTATGCCCTCTCATAACAGTGTTTAGTACTGTTTCTTCATCAAATTCAAAGTGGTTTTGTCTTAAAACAGCCATTCTTTTACCCGAATCTAACACAACTTTACCTGAATTTGGCTGAATGTCACCTGCTAGAATTTTAAGGAATGTAGATTTTCCAGCGCCATTGGCACCTATTACACCATAGCAGTTTCCTTGGGTAAACTTAATGTTTACCTCGTCAAAAAGTACTCTTTTACCGAACTGTAGTGATACGTTATTTGCTGAGATCATAGTATTCCTAAATTATAAAGCCGCAAAAGTACGCTAATGATTCAGAATCAAAAGTCTAAGACAGTGTAGAATAATTAAAATTCAAGAGGTTTATACAATTTAAGAATTCAGATTGAGGCTTTGCACTAATGGTAATGCACTCTTTTGTGAATGGGTGTACAAATGAAAGTGAAGATGCATGTAGAAACATTGTTTTGATTCCCCATCTTTCTAAGAAGAGTTTGTTCTGTTTATTGCAGCCATGTGGGCGATCACCTATGATAGGGTGAAAAATATGCGCCATATGTTTTCGGATTTGATGCATTCTTCCTGTTTCAGGAGAGACTTCTATTAAAGAGTATCGAGAGGTTTGGTGCTTCCCAAAAGGGATATTAATTTCTGTTCTTTCTATTGTTTGAAAATGAGTGATTGATGGCTGAGAAACTCCTTTTTCATTCGTAAGAGGATAATTTATTGATTGTTGATTAGGAGTATAACCACGAACAATCGACAAGTATTTTTTTGTAATCGATTTATTCTCAAAAAGTTTCCTGATTTCAGAAAGAGCATTTCTCGACAGAGCGAATAATAGAATACCCGATGTTTTTCTGTCTATTCTATGTGCTGGGTAAACTGCCTGATTGATTTGGTTCCTCAATTCCTGTAGTGCAAAGATAGTAGCGTCCTTAGCTAAATTAGAGCGATGAACTATTAAACCATGAGGTTTATTAATAGCTATAAAATGTTCATCTTGATATATTATTTCAAGCATATTAAATAGAAAAGGTCGTCTCATAGAGAAACGACCTTTAAAATTTTCTTTAATGTTATTGTTATTACATTGACATTACTTCTTTAACAATTTCCTCTAATTGTTCAGGACCTTCAAGTGGTTTTCGTACAAATTTTTTAACATCAATTTTCAATTCATCAGTTTCATATTCTAAATGTGATGAAACGATTATGATTCTAGGCTTATCTTCAAGTGTTGAAATAGTTTCATATCCATCCAAATAAGGCATTTCAATATCTAGAAATAGAATCTCAGGTTTGAGCTTAGAAACTCCCACAGCTCCATCTATAGCACTACTAAAAGTACCTACTAAATCAATAGAATCGACTTTTTCTGCAAGTTTTTTGAATATTTCCAAATAAACTAAGTCATCGTCTATTGCAACGCATTTATATTTTTCCATAGGAACGCCCTATCAATATTTAATGTTTTCAAAAATCAATCTTAGCTAAATTAAACAAATAAATGAAACCTCAAGACTCAAAAAACAAGTCAGGGAATATTTACTTGTATAAATAAAGGAGACTATACGAACAATCATGTTTAAACCTGTTTTCAATCTTAATAAATTTCTAAATTGCGAGGAAATTTGCAGGTGCAAATAAGGACGATGTAAAGTACTCTTAAAGCCAATTATATGAATTCAATTCTTAGTGAAGTACAGGGTAAGCTTGGTAAACCATACCGAGATTTAGAATTTCTTTTAACGAGCCTCAAAGAGGTGATGGAACAAAATGGTGAAGCAGAAATAGCTCAAGATATTCCTTTTATCAATGAAGTACCATTCAAAGATGGAGCAGAGATGTCTTCCAAACATGTTCAGCTTTATTCATTGGTGTTCCAGCTTGTTAATATGGTTGAAGTAAATGCTGCTGTACAGAATAGAAGAACTACAGAAAACGATAAGGCTCTTTATGAAGTAAACGGACTTTTTGCTAAAAATTTCAAAGAACTAATCGAAAACGGTGTTTCAGAAGATGATATTCTAGAGATGCTCCCTCAAACTGTGGTTGAGCCGGTATTAACGGCACATCCAACTGAAGCCAAAAGAGCTACCGTTCTTGATCATCACCGAGAGCTTTATTTGCAAATTGTCAGTCTAGAGAATAAAATGTACTCAGATAATGAGTTGAAGAATATCAGGCATAATATTAAACTTTCCCTTTACAGACTCTGGAAGACTGGTGAGATATATCTTGAAAAGCCAGATGTAAGCTCAGAGATTAGGAATATCATGCATTATTTGGTCAATGTGTTCCCAGAGGTTATTCCAGTATTAGACAGAAGGTTGATTCAAGCTTGGGTAGCATGTGATCTTGATAAGTCTAAACTTCTTGAACAGCATGCTTTTCCACAAATCAACTTTGGTGACTGGGTAGGTGGTGATAGAGATGGTCATCCATTAATTACTGATGTAGTGACAAAAGACACTCTTCATTCACTTAGGTTGAATGCGTTTGTAGTCTTAAAAAGGAAGTTGACGAAATTAGTGAAGCAACTAAGCTTTACTTGTTCACTTGAAGATTGTTCTAAAGAGTTTCAAGAAAGAGTAGTTCAATTTAAGGTTGACCTTGGTGAAATAGGAGAGGAGGCTTTCAATAGAAATAAAGGTGAAAGTTTCAGACAATATGTCAACCTCATCATTGCAAAATTACCTGTTCACATAGAAAGAGGGCACGCTACTGAGCTGTCAGAACACGAAGGAAGCTACACAAAGTCTAAATTTTTAAAGGATGATTTAGCGCTTTTGAAAAAAGAATTGATGGGCTTTGGTGCTTCGGCAGTAGCTTATGATGATGTCAATTTAGCTATTCGATGCGTTGAGGTTTTTGGTTTCCATCTTGCAAAACTTGACGTAAGACAAAACAGCGCATTTCATGATAAGGCAATAGAACAGCTTTTAACTGCAGCTCAGTTTGAAGAAACTAATTTCTCTGAATGGTCTGAAGAGAAAAGAGTACAATTTTTAACTCATGAGTTGAACTCTAACAGACCGTTTACTCATCAAAAAACCGAATTAGGTCCAAATGCAGATGCAGTAATTTCTTGTTATAGAGTAGTCGAAGAGCAAATTTCTAACTACGGAACAAATGGTATTGGGTCTTTTATCGTAAGTATGACTAGATCATTATCAGATTTGTTATCAGTGTACTTATTAGCTAGAGAAGCGGGGTTGACGGAGATGACTGAAGATGGTTTGATATGTAAAATTCCTGTGGTTCCATTATTAGAGACAATTGAAGATTTAGAGAATGGACCAGAAATTCTTGAAAAATGGTTAAGTCATGAGTTTACGCAGCGGAGTCTAAAATACTTGCAGACTGAAAATGATATGCCTAAACCATCACAACAAATAATGGTAGGCTATAGTGATAGTAATAAGGACGGTGGTATCATAGCTAGTCAATGGAATCTCTATAAGGCACAATACAAGTTAAGTGAGATAGGGAGTAAGTTTGGTGTTCAGTTAACATTTTTCCATGGAAAAGGAGGTTCTATTAGTCGTGGATCAGGTCCTACTCATTATTTTATAAAAGCACTTCCGTATGGGGCTATTCAAGGCAATATTAGACTCACTGAACAAGGTGAAACAATTGCTCAGAAATATGAGAATAAAGTAAATGCTGAATATAATTTAGAATTGCTTGTAGCAAATTCTTTGACTAAAAGAATTCTTGATGAAAAATCAGAGTCGAATTATCACCCGCTAGCAGATATTCTTAATGGATTAGCTAAGGAAAGTAAAGTCCATTACGAAAATTTAACTCATGAAGAAGGGTTTATTGAATACTTTAGGCATGCGACACCAATAGATGCTATTGAGACAAGTAAAATTGGTTCTAGACCCGCCAAAAGAACTGGTGCAAGTACTTTGGAGGATTTGAGGGCAATTCCATGGGTGTTTTCTTGGAGTCAAGCTAGATATCACATGACAAGTTGGTATGGAGTAGGTACAGCATTGACTAAGTTAAAAGAGAATGATCCTGATAATTATGCTAAATTCAAAGAAGCAACGAAGACTGATACGTTTGTCAGATACGTATTAACTAATGTTGATACAAGCTTAGCTGCAACTGATGAGGATATAATAAGTATGTATGCTGATCTCGTGAATACTAAAGAGGTTAAGGATAAGTTTTTGGATCTTTTTCTTTCGGAGTTAAAAAGGACAAGAACAATTTTGATGGATCTTCTGGAAAACCCTATTGAAGAGAGAAGAAGAAATCATCATTACTCAAATTATTTGAGAACTCCTTTGATGAAACATCTTCATGAGAAGCAAATTGATTTATTGACCAAATGGAGAGAGGCTAAGAAGAATGAGAATGCAGAAATGGATTCTATTCAAACAGAGCTAATGTTGACCATAAATGCTATCGCTAGCGCAATGAGGAATACGGGGTGATCAAGTTCCATAATCAAAGACACAAAAAAAGGGAAGTTTCAACTTCCCTTTTTTTGTGTCTTTGATTATCCAAATTGACTCATATAAGTCTTGCATTGTTCTTCTTGTCCCATGAACATAATGCTGTGTCCCTTTAAAACCATCCATATACCTTCTTCCTTATTGAACTTGAGCTTTAAAGCTCCTTCTTGAGGTCTTACTTTTCTTAGTAATGATTTAATCATATTATATACAGGTTTAATAAACGGAAATATTACTACACTAAAGTATGCTTAATATTTTAAAAATCAAAATAATTATTGCAATAGTGCAAAATACGTTTTTTAAAATAAACAAAATTTAGGTTGATCGAAGTTAAATGCATTTAATAATTGTATTGTTTTGTTTGTGTTTATGATGAAGGTCTTTAATTTTTTGTATTATTTTAAGAATGGAAGTGTTTTCTGACTTGAGAACTTCCCTAAACCTTAACGCTTAGAGTTTTTGCATCCATAGAATAAAACTATAAGTTGGTCGAATATTTCTCTGTTATGGTCTACTAATTCATTTTTTAAATACTTTTTATCGCAATATTGTGGTATTTTAATTTTTGATCGAGATTTGGATTTAGGCAATAATTACTTCTGGTTGGAAAGAAGTGACAAGAATTAAGGGTATGTTCTCTATGCATGTATGAACAGATATAATATTATGAGATTGGTTTTCCGATTATTTACATTATTGGTATTTGTGTTTGTTACAGGAGTTGCTGTTTCTCAGAGTTTTAATTCGGATGATGCTAAGGACCTGCTAGAGAAAACTAAATTCAATAAAAAAAGAGGTAACCTAGAGGCTGCCAAAGGTTATGGCATGTTGGGGTTAGATCAAGCAGAAGGTCTAGGAGATGAAAATTTAGTTTTAGAATTTAAAGAGCTTCTTGGAGATATATATCTCACTAAGAGAGATTATAAAAAGGCGGTTTCAAATTATTATTCTATTCTTTCATATGGAGATAGAAATAGAAATAACGATAGAAGAATAGATGGTTTTTATTTCTTAGCCAATGTTTATAAGGCTATGGGGGCTTATAATAAGGCTAGTGATTATTATAAGGAGGTGCTTGTTCTTTATGACAAAAAGCAAAACCTCAAAGGGCGAGCGAAAGTTCTATCTGCCTTGGGTGATAACTATGCAATATCTAATCAATCTAATAACGCGATCGAAGTTTATGAAAAGCTATTAAAATTAGCTTTGACTGATAAACAATACTCATACGTAGGAAAAGCACATGAAATGCTTTTTAAAGAATACATAGTTGCTAAAAATAGTCAAAAAGCTATTGAATTTGGAACACTGTATTTCGAGCGCATTAAAGACAAAGGAGATAAAAGAAGGAAGGCTGATGCAGCAAATATGTTGTCGAGACAGTATTTGAATGTAGGTAAGGGAAAAGAAGCTCTGAGTTATGCCGAATTAGCTATTAAAAATAATGGCGATGTTACAGAATATTATTCCTCTCTAGGTTTAGCTTTAGCAGCAACAGGAAATCATTCCAAGGCTATGGCCTCTTTTGAAGAAGCTATTGAACAATATGAACAGAAACGTCAGACTTCATCCATTGCCGATGTTTACAACGAGATGGCTCAAGTATCCTATGATAAAAAAGATTATCGTTCAACGTTAAGCTTTTTAGATAAGGCTGAAAGGATAGCCAAATCAAGAAATTCTAAGGAAACTTTATTGGAGACATATAGATTGCTAAATCTTGTTCATACAAAAAAAGGAGCAATGGCTTTAGCAGCCGATTATAAAAAACAATATGAAGCGGTCAAACTTCAAGTGGGGGAGTCAGGGAAGTACCGCCCAAAAATTTCGCAATCAAAAGAGAACCTTGCAGAAAGTTATGAACAACAAGCAAAGGCATTATTGTCTAATATAGAGAATCAAAGACTCGCAGAAGAGCAAGAAAAACTTAAATCAGAGCAAAAAATCAAGCAACTTGAATATGAAAATCAGCAGAGTAGATTAAAGGCTATTGAGTTAGAACAAAAGGCACTCGAAGCAGAGAGGGTGCAACAAGATTTATTGCTTGCAGAACAAAATTATGAGGCTCTTGAAAGGGAAAAAAGGCTTAAGGAATTAGAAGTAGAAAAAGAGAATATAAGTTTAAGAGAAAAGGAAAGAGAAAAACAATTAGAAATAGCTAGACAGCAACAACAAATTTTAGAACAACAAAAAGAGTTTGAAGCAAAAGAAGCTGAACAGGCAAAGCTCATTCAATATGTTATTATTGGTGCCTCAGTACTTGTTTTAGCTATTTTAGGAGTCGCATTTTATAGAACTATTAATACTAATAAGACTATAAGTGAACAGAACCAAAATTTAGCTGAACAACAAAAGACTATTTTAAATAGAAATATTCAGCTCAAGAAAAGTTCAGAAGCTATGTTGGCTATGAATAATAAGTTGAAGAAGGCGCATCTTAATTTGAAGGTTATTCTTGAAAAAGAACAAGAAACTAAAAAAGAACTCGAAAAAGCTAATCAAGAAATAAAAAACACTCAAGTTCATTTAGTTCAAGCTGAAAAAATGTCTTCTTTAGGTTTATTGACAGCAGGTATAGCACATGAAATTAATAATCCTATCAATTTTGTTTCAAGTGGTGTTCAGTCACTACTAAGGAATTTTGAGGAATTAAGTGTTTTTATAGCTAATTATCAAAAAGTTTTAGGACTTGACGATCTTGCAGAAATAAAAAAGTACGCGGCTATTCTTCAAGAGGACGAAGATGCATTGACAGATCTTCAATCGAGTAGTGAAGAACTTCTTGAAGATGTCAATTATGGTATTAACAGAATTACCGAGATTGTCAATGGATTGAGGAGTTTCTCTAGGCATGATGAAGCAGAAGTTAAAGATGCGGATATCAATGAGAGTTTTAATTCAGCATTATTGATATTAAAGAATAAATCAAAAGATAAGGCTCATATAGAGTTGCATTTAGATGATAGCCTTCCTCAAATACAGTGTTTCCCAGGTCAAATCAATCAAGTTTTTGTCAATCTAATAAATAATGCATTAGACGCAATAGATGGTCAAGAGGGAGTAATTACTATTTATACCAAAGATCTTGATGAAGATTGGATTGAAGTAAGGGTACAGGACAATGGCTCTGGAATGCCTGATGATGTAAAAGATAAAATTTTTGATCCGTTTTTTACAACTAAAGATATCGGTAAAGGAACAGGTCTAGGATTGTCAATTTCACATGGTATTATAGAAAAACACAATGGTGAGATAAGAGTTGAGAGTGAAATAGGAGTTGGTACCACTTTCATTATTAAATTGCCGAAGAAACTAGAGGTTGACGAAAAAGTATTAGAAGATCAATTATTGTAATCGTAATAGATAAGAATGGAGTTAGTATTACAGCGTCCACAGAGAAAAGAGTCCGTTAAGAAATATAGTGTTTTGTATGTGGACGACGAACCTGTGAATTTGAGAATATTTCAACATGCATTTAAGCGGGACTATAATATTTATACCGCTTTAAATGGGTTTGATGCTTTAGAGATATTAAACGAAAAACATATTGATCTAATTATTACAGACCAGCAAATGCCGCGTATGTCAGGTGTTGATTTACTGGCCAAGATCGTTCCTAAACATCCTAACATTGTTAGAATGATTATGACTGGATTCAGTGATATAGGTGCTATCATAAGAGCAGTCAATGAATTTGGTCTAGATAAGTATCTTGTTAAACCATGGGATAGAGATCAACTTAAGGTTGAGTTTGACAAGGCTTTGGCTAAAAAAGAAAAGGAACAGAGTGCAATGAGTGCTGCTACTTCGGGTGAGTCTGTTGTAAAAGTTAGTGACTCAATGCTTCCTAGAGAATCGGATTTACAGAAAATAGTTGAAAATAGCTTTATTGTTCATGATAGTACTCCAGAGAATAATAATAGCTACTGGTTTAGTGAAAAAGATGGGAAAATATTAGTTTCTCTTTTAAGTACTAGTAAAAACTCTGCCTCACTCGTTGGTCTTAAATCGTTTATTAGTTTAAATCTTATAGAGTCCGTATATAGGATTGGAAATTTGGACCCTTCGGAAGTTTTATCAGTAGTATTGACGAAAGTAAAAGAAAGGTATTTCGATTCATCTGAGACATTAGGTGATTTGGATATTTCTATGGTTGTCATTGATCCTGATAATAAGAAAATAGAGTTTTCAGGAGTAAATCAAAATACATATTATTTTGATTCGAATGAAAAAATGAAAATGCTAAATGGAGGTAATGAGTCTTGGAATATTAAAGGTAATGATCTTCCTCAACTAAAAACTAATAAGGCTGACGATGTCACGGAGGTTTACTTTATAAGTAAAGGATTATTTAATCAAACTGTGACAGATGATAATGGCGCAGCTGATGGGGTCTCGTTTTTACAATATTTAAGGTCAATACATCAGTTACCAATGTCAGAACAGTCTTCTAAGGTTGCTGATAATTTAAACCTTGATAGTGCGAAAACTATGATAGGATTGAGTATTAAATAGATATTACTCGACTTTTACTTTTAATAAAAAAATTATACCTCATTTTGATATAGAGGGAACTTCATTAAAAGCCTTTGCTTATTGTTTGAGCTTGATAAAAATGTCCTCCTGTTAATTACGTTTTTAATGTCGCTTAATTTAAGTGCTCAAAAAGACGTACACGTAATAGGTGAGTCTATGAAGAGTTACATAAAGGAGAATCACCTTGAAAAGATTGAAGATATGATCCATCATCTGTCTTCATCTAATAATTTCGTTGAACAATTCGTAGAAGAAGAGAAAAGACACTTATTGTCTTCTAATCAATTCCATAAAAAGAATATTAGTATAGGGGACGATCTGGATATCTTTGTAAAGCACTTTACAGAGCATCAAAATTATACAATGATACTAGTACCGATTAGTATTTATAGTGCAGCTATTTATGATACTTTGTTATTTTCAGTACTAGAGGTAACGGATACTTGGATTGAAAAGGAATTTCCTTATGACAACATAGAAGATGATTCAATTAAGTCCTCATTGTTGTCTTTAAAAAATCATGATTTGTTTGCCCAACATTTATATGAGCAGGCATTAAAAGGAGTAAAGTCTGATATGGGAAGATTTAAAATTTCAGTAAAGGAATCATATATCACTGCTAATTCTATTCATACAAGTATTTCAAAATTAACCAAAGATGAAAAGGACGAGATTCGTAGGAATTGGGGGCTTCTTAAAAAAGCTCTAAGTCACGATGTAAATCTGAATATAGAGTTAAACATGTATGTATTTGGATTTAATGATATGGAAGTGCACGTTCAAAATGAAAAAGGGCAAACCAATTATAAGATTAACCCTTCAAATATTTTTACACGACATCAATTTCAAGATTAGACTCCTTCAAGAGCTATATCCCAATCTTTCCATACAGGTTCATATCCATTATTCTTAATCATTTCTGCAACTTGCTTAGGTGATCTTTCATCTGATATTTCAAATTGCTCTAAAGATTGAGGTTCAACTGCATATCCACCCGGGTTGGTCTTGGATCCAGCACTCATTGTAGTTACTCCAAGTTTCATTACATTGTCTCTAAAGTTTTCTGTCTCTCGCGTTGACAAAGAAAGTTCAACTTCTTGATTGAATAGTCTATAAGCACTTATAAGCTGAACCAACTCTTTATCTTTCATTTCTACTTTAGGTTCCAAACCTCCGGAGAAAGGACGAAGTCTAGGAAATGATAATGAGTACTTAGTTTGCCAGTAAGTTCGCTCTAAATAGTCCAGATGAAGCGCAACAAAAAAGCTATCTATTCTCCAATCTTCTAGTCCTATCAAGGCTCCAAGTCCCATTTTATGAATTCCAGCTTTACCTAAACGATCTGGAGTATCTAGTCTATAGTAGAAATTAGATTTTTTACCTTTAGGATGATGGGTTTTATATTCTTCTTGATGATACGTTTCTTGATATACCAAAACGGAATGAAGGCCTGAATCAATTAGTCTCTCATAATCTTTCTGATCTAAAGGCTGTACTTCCATACTTACATTAGCAAAATGAGGTCTTATTCTTCGTATTGCTTTGTCAATGTAACCAACTCCTACAGATTGATTTGCCTCTCCAGTTACTAATAGGATATGGTCATATCCTAAGTCTTTTATTGCTTTAACCTCTTGATCAATTTCTTCATTTGATAGTGTCTTTCTCTTAATCTTATTGTTCATACTAAATCCACAATAAGTACAGATATTTTGACACTCGTTAGACAGGTACATAGGAGTGTAGAGCTGAATTGTATTGCCAAATCGTTGCAAAGTTAATTCATGGCTTAACTGTGCCATTTGTTCTAAATACGGTGTGGCAGCGGGAGAAATTAGTGCCTTAAAGTCTTCCAAGTCTCGGGGATATTTCTTCAATGCAGACTCAACATCCTGATCAGTTTTGGAATAAATGTCGTGTTCTAACTGAGACCAATTATATTGATCAAATATTTCTCGAAAACTACTCATCCAAAAAGGCTGTTAGGGGACTACTTGCAACAGCATTAGTTACCGGAGATGCTAATTTGGCTTCATAGGCCATCCTGCCTGCTTTTACGGCTATTTTAAAAGCTTTTGCCATTTTAGTTGGGTTTTGACTAACAGCAATTGCTGTATTTACTAAACAAGCATCAGCACCGACTTCCATTGCTTTAGCTGCATCAGAAGGAGCACCAATTCCTGCATCTACCACGACAGGGACTTTTGCTTGCTCTATTATGATTTCAAGAAAATCAATCGTTTTGAGACCTTTATTACTTCCGATAGGGGATCCTAGTGGCATAACAACTGAAGTTCCTACTTCTTCTAGCCTCTTACAAAGAACTGGGTCAGCGTGTATGTAAGGCATAACTATAAACCCTTTTTTAGCTAGTTCTTCAGTGGCTTTTAGCGTTTCTATAGGATCTGGCATTAAATACTTTGGGTCTGGGTGAATCTCCAGTTTAATCCAATTTGTTTCTAATGCTTCTCTCGCGAGTTCGGCAGCAAATACTGCTTCTTTAGCACTTCTTACCCCCGATGTGTTAGGTAGCCAATTGATTCTTTCGTGTTGTAGATGAGTTAGAATTTGATCATTTTGATCATTTACATCTACTCTTTTTAAAGCTACAGTAATCAATTCCGATTCTGATGCTTCTAAAGCTTCTTTCATTTCACCGTTATTTCTGAATTTTCCCGTTCCAGTAAATAACCTTGACTTAAAAGTCTTGTCCGCTATCTTCAGTTCCATAATTGTTACTTTCTAAGTCATTGAATTTATCTTCGATTTCGTTCGATACTGAATGGTCCGTTATTCCAAATTCAGTATTGGGAAGAAGGCTTTTTATTTCTTCTACCATCAATTCCTTGTTGGGTGCTTCATTTATAAGGCTAGCTACTGCAACACCATGACATCCAGTCATTTGAATATCAAAGATATCATCTATGGTAATACCTCCAATAGCAATAATTGGTGTGTCTATATTGCTAATAATCATATTGTTTAGAATAGTAGAGTACCCTTTAATTCCAAGTATTGGGCTCAGGTTTTCTTTTGTTTCAGTGAATTTAAAAGGACCTAATCCAATATAGTCAACTCCGGCACGGTTTAGACTAACAACATCATCCCAAGTGTTTGCAGTACCTCCTATATATGGCTTATCTCCAAGGATTTCTCTAGCTTCAATAGGGTTCATATCGTTTTTACCCAAGTGTACTCCATTTGCCTTTACAGCTTTAGCTATTTCTACATGGTCATTGATTATAAGTTTGGCTCCGAATTTCTTACAGATACTTTTAGCTTCAAAAGCGATCTCTTCAATTTCATCCTGCGATTTATCTTTCACTCTTAGTTGAACCCAATCAATACCGAGCCTGCATGCCTCACGGATATTTTCTACATGAGATTTGTCAAAAGTTTCTTGAGAAATATAGTGTAGCGTACTAATCATATGCTTACTTAATTATTCTATGTTTTTACTAGGGGTAGTTTAATGGTTTGATATTATTCCTTGATTTGCTTTGAATGAACCTAAAGTGTTTAAAAGGAAAATCTATTTGTTCTTTTTGGCCATAGTATTTATCAAAAGATGATATTTCTCTACTCTTGAATTGATGTCTACGTTCTGCCAAATAGCTCCCAAAACAGCAATACCGTTAAGTCCCGTTTTATCAATTGTACTAACGTTAGTAGTGTCAATTCCTCCCAAACCATAAACAGCCGTATAGTTCATTGATGTCATAATCCCCTTTAGTTCCTTGATCGAATACTTACCTCTGTATCCTGTTTTAGAAATGCTATCAAAAATTGGGCTGATAAACGCGTAATCAACATTTCCATCAATGTCCATTAATTCATTAAATGAATGACATGATTTGGATGTGAGTTTTTCAGACTTTAATATTTGATCATTTCCCTTAAAATGAACACCTCCAAGACTAAGTTCAGAAGCCAATTCATGATGTTCATGAACTGAAATTTGACTTCTAAATTCAGTATTTATCTGTGTTAGATAATTTCTAAGTCGATCTTTGGTCCAATTAGGTTTCCTTACATGCAATCTCTCAAGTCCGCATGACAATAAGAGATTGCATGTCTCTACTTCTTGGTCAACAGATTCTTCAGGAGTGATGACCAATACTTTCATTACTGTTCTAGGTAAATTTCTTTTCCTTTTTCAGCAAATTCTTTTGCTTTTTCCTCAAGTCCAGCTTGTAATGCTTCATCAGCTTTTATTTGTTTAGAATCAGCATACTCTCTTACATCTTGAGTAATTTTCATAGAACAGAAATTTGGCCCACACATAGAGCAAAAATGAGCAACTTTAGCACCTTCTGCAGGAAGAGTTTCATCATGAAATTCCTTAGCGGTGTCCGGATCCAAAGAAAGGTTGAATTGATCTTCCCACCTGAATTCAAATCTTGCTTTAGAAAGCGCATTATCTCTATATTGAGCCCCAGGATGACCTTTTGCTAAATCAGCCGCATGTGCAGCTATTTTATATGTGATCACACCATCTTTTACATCTTTTTTGTTTGGTAGCCCTAGGTGTTCCTTAGGTGTCACATAGCAAAGCATTGCGCATCCATACCAACCAATCATAGCAGCACCAATCCCAGAAGTAATATGATCATAGCCGGGTGCAATATCAGTCGTTAATGGTCCCAATGTATAGAATGGAGCTTCGTCACATTCTTTAAGTTGCTTGTCCATGTTTTCTTTAATCATGTGCATCGGTACATGACCAGGACCTTCGATCATTACTTGGACATCATGTTTCCAAGCAATTTTCGTTAACTCTCCAAGAGTTTCTAATTCACCAAATTGTGCGGCATCATTAGCATCAGCCAAAGAACCAGGTCTCAAACCGTCTCCTAGAGAGAAAGCAACGTCATAAGCTTTCATTATCTCACATATTTCTTCAAAATGAGTGTATAAGAAATTCTCCTTATGATGGGCTAAGCACCATTTAGCCATAATAGAACCACCTCTAGAGACTATTCCAGTTACTCTTTTAGCAGTAAGCGGAACGTATCTTAGTAAAACGCCAGCATGGATTGTAAAGTAGTCTACACCTTGCTCAGCTTGCTCTATTAAAGTGTCTTTAAATATTTCCCAAGTAAGATCTTCAGCTTTACCATTAACTTTTTCAAGAGCTTGGTAAATTGGAACTGTTCCGATTGGGACGGGGGAATTTCTAAGTATCCATTCTCTGGTCTCATGTATGTTTTTTCCAGTAGAAAGATCCATGATTGTATCACCACCCCAATGACATGCCCATACTGCTTTCTCTACTTCTTCTTCTATTGATGAAGTTACAGCTGAGTTGCCAATATTAGCATTTATCTTAACTAAGAAATTTCTACCAATTATCATTGGTTCAGTTTCTGGATGGTTGATATTATTAGGGATGATAGCTCTTCCAGCTGCAATTTCATCTCTAACGAATTCAGGAGTAATTTTGCCTTTAGGAGTGTTAGCTCCAAAGCTATTTCCCTCGTGCTGATCATTTAGTTCTCCCCACTCTTCAATCCTTTGATTTTCTCGGATAGCAATATACTCCATTTCAGGAGTTATGATGCCCTTTTTTGCATAGTGCATCTGTGTTACATTTTGACCTTTCTTAGCTTTTCTCGGTTTAGCCAAATGCTCAAAACGTAAATGGTCAAGTGACGAATCATGTAATCTTTCCTTTCCGTATTCAGAGGTAATCCCGTCAAGTTCATCTGAGTCATTTCTATCTATGATCCATTGTTCTCTTAGTTTAGGAAGACCTTTTTTTACGTCGATATTTACATTGGGGTCAGTATAAGGCCCGCTAGTATCATATACAGTAACAGGAGGGTTTTTTTCTACGGGGGCAGATGGGTTGAATTTCAACTTCGTGTCATTCAACGATATTTCCCTCATCGCTACTTCAATGTCATGAATTTCCCCTTTTACATAAATCTTTTTTGAATTAGGAAAAGGGTCTCTAGTTATTTTTTCTTCCGAAGGAATTTGATCGGGTCTTGTCATAATAATTAGTATTTAACCGCCTTGAGTTGCCGTGATAATTAAAATATTGTCCTTGTCTTGTATTTGATATCCTTCCCATTGACCTTTTGGTAGGATTTCTTCATTGATAGCCACAGCAATACCACTTTCATGATAGAGATTTCTCTCTTTCATTAAGTTTATCAAGTTACTTTTTTCTTTGATTATAAGCTCCGAATTATTGAGTCTGACTTTCATATTCATACAATTAGACTTCAGGAGCAGAGATATGCTTCAACTTTTCCCTACGTCTGCATAACCAGCATCAGGTATTGAGGGTATTTCTCAGTCTTTAGTTATTAAAAAGACACCCCTAAAGTCGCAGCAAAGCTATGGTAAAAAACTTATTTGAGAAAGTCGTATTTCATCATTCGCTAATAGGGCACGACTTTTCGTAATTTATTGTTGGTCCGACAAATTCTTTCCATTCGCTATCTGTCATATTTCTATTCAAAAGATAACAAAGTCTATTTGCTAAGACTTCATGGTTAAGTTCCCATATTCGTATATGCTTATCCTTGGAACCAGATACTACTTGATTTCCATTTGGTGTAAATGAGGCAGTGAATACCCAATCGGAGTGGTCATCCATTATCAATGGTAATTTTCTAGGGTTTTTAGTGTCCCATATTCTTACGGTTCGATCTCGACTGGCAGTTAAAAGAAGTTGGTCATTTGGAGAGAAATCTACATCTGTCACCGCTGATTGATGTCCAGCAATGGTTCTTAATATCTTATTTGTATTTAAGTCTATAAGGATAGCATCTCCTTTTTCTCTTCCTACAGCTAATAATGTTTGATCATGACTAATGGCAATAGCATTAATACTAAATAATTCAGGTATTGCTTTAGAAAGAGGAAGTTCTTGTTTAGGAATAATTTCAAGTTTACCAGAGTCCGAGCCTAGAAATACAGTTTTAGAATTATTGCTTATGACGATGTCGTTAATATCTGCTTTAGAATCTCTCAATAGGGTAGAGTCAATATTTAAACCCTTAATTCTTATTTGACCGGATTTGTTCACTCCAAGATAGCGGTAATCTTTTGGGTAAAAAGTTACTTCTTGAAATATTTCGTTATCTGAAAATATTGCTGACTTGATTTCTTTACTTTTCTGGTTTGAAAGGTCAATAAAGTAAATACCTTCTTCCTTAGTATTAATCAATAATAGTTTGTCGTCATGACTTAGGTCTATAGATTTAATGATAACGTCCTTGCTAAATACTACTTCTGGAAGTAGTTGGATATTTTCAAGGTTCCATTTCAATACACGGCCATCAGATCCTGCTGAATAAAAAACATTTTTCTTTTGACCGAAAATAATAGAGTTAACAGATTCACTATGACCAAAAGCTTGATTGAATGATTTGGAAGAAATACTATCATAGTCAAGATATTTATTTGCATAATAAAGCGAACTATATACATTTTTATGGGATACAAGTTTCTCGACATCATTATCAATCCAAAAGTTGTATGCCTGTCTGGCTACTAATGCTTTTAGTTCTTTATGATAATTTGGGATCAATAAAGAGCGCTGAGACATACTCTGAACAAGTTCTGATTTGAGTAGTTTTTCATAATCTTGTTCAGAATGCTGAGAAAACCCTTGTGTGGAAACTAGGATAGAGGTAATTAAGAAGATGACTCTTCGCATGGTTTAGATTAAGCTTATTTTTTTATTGTTAAGATTAACTTTTTTTAGTTTATACAAAATTCCCAAAGAGCGTTTAAAATTCTTTTTGCTCATTTGGAGTATTAGTTGAACTTCCTCGGGTGAACTTTTGTCATGTAATGCTAAGGTTCCACTGTTCCTTTTTAACGCCTCTAGTATTTTTTGAGCACCTTCTTCTAAATTTTCAAGACCTGCTTTTCGAAGTGAGATGTCAAGTTTTCCATCTTCTCTAATTTTTTTTATGTAAGCAATTTTTTTTGCTCCCATTAATAGTTCCTCAAAGACTTCGTTTTCATACAGTAGACCTTGGAATTGATTATTGACAATTACCTGTATTCCAAATGGGGAAGTAGTACCAATTATTATCTCAACTTCACTTCCTTCTTCTAAATCAGATGTTTTTTTAGATAAATACCTATGAGTATAAGAAGAAGCCACCATTCTTTTTGTTAGTGGATCTAAGTATGCATATATAAGATACCATTGTCCTGAACGCATTTTTCTTTCTTGTTCTTTGAAAGGAACGAATAAATCTTTTTCCAAGCCCCAGTCTAAAAATGCTCCATGACTACTTGTATCTTTCACTTCTAAACACGCAAACTGGTTTCTAATGACTTTAGGGTGGATTGTAGTAGCAACTAGTCTGTCTTCTGAATCAGTGTAAATGAAGACTTCAATATTATCACCTTCACTTAGATTTTCTTGAACATACTTATTGGGAAGAAGCACTTCGTTTTTTTCTTTATCAATTAGATATGCTCCGTTAGAAGTGAACCTATTTACGAGTAGTGTATTGAAAGTTCCTGTTTCCATTACTAAAAATTTGTGTAAATCTACACTTAATAACAGGTACTAAAGAGTATGATATGATAAAGAATTAGTAATTATTGTTAACACTGAAGTTCTTTGTGCTTACAATCGTTTAACTTCCGTTTGTATTTAATTTGAACTATGCCAAAAGTATACGTTATTGACGATGATCCATTCATTCACAAGTTAATGAACAGAATGCTGTCAGATTATGATGTCAATATTGAAGTAGAATTTTATAAGGATGGTTATGAAGGTATTGAAGCTCTGAAGTCATCTACCCAATTGCCTGACTTAATATTTTTAGATGTTTTTATGCCTAATTTAGATGGGTGGGGATTCGCTGAAAAATATATTAATACACAAATACCAAAGGTTCCAGTTTATATTTTATCTTCATCAGTAGATAGAAGAGATATAGATAGGGCCAAAAGTATCCCCTTAATTAAAGGTTATAAAATCAAGCCAATGAAAAGAGAAGAACTTAAAGAAGTTTGTGATAAATATTTGAAATGTAGTTCGATATAGTCTTAGTTTAGTTTTATTATTTTATATCTTAATTAACATTAAAACAACGATGGACTTAACAACTTATACTAATTTTCGTCAAAATTTAAAATCGTATCTTGATATCGTATATGAAACTCACGAACCTCTAGTAGTGACTAGGGCACATGGAGAGGATGTCGTAGTACTATCAAAGAAAGACTATCAAAGTATCATGGAAACTTTCTATCTAATGAGGAGTCCCAAAAATGGGCAAAGGATATTTGAGTCTCTAGAAGATTTAAATGTAGGTGGCGGATACGACAAGACGAGAAAATGATTTCTCAAATCAAATATTCTCCTAATGCTTGGCTTGATTATATATATTGGCAAAAAACTGATAAGTCTGTTCAACAACTCATAGATCAAACTATTGAAAAAATTTGTAATGATCCTTATGGTGAAGAGTCTAAAGCAATACAACTCAAGTTTGACTTGTCCGAGATATGGTCAAGGCGGATAGATTTAGAAAATAGAATTGTTTATCGGGTGGTAGAAGATACAGTTGAGATTGTTCAGTGCAAGTATCATTATATTTAGTAATTAGTATTCTGTATTAATTCCTACTAATTAGTAGTTCATTATTCAGTTCAAAAGAAAATTGATTATAGATAGTTGATTAGCGAATTTTAATGATATGAGACAATTGGTAATTTTAGTTTTCTTCTTATTGAGGCTTTCCTTTACTAGTCAAGGTCAGCAATTGAACCAAAAAAGTGTGCTGATTTCTCCCTCAGAGCTGGAAAGCACTATTGTCAATGAAATGGATGTTCTAATATTAGATGTTAGAACACCAAATGAGTATAATAATGGTCATATTGCTGGAGCAGTTAATTTGAATTATTACGATAAGCGTTTTGTTGATAAGGTTAAAAAAATGAATAGGTCTAAACCAATATACCTTTACTGTAGATCAGGAAATCGAAGTAACCGTGCAATGTTAATTCTGAAAGAAGCTGGGTTTAAAGAGATTTATGACCTTAAAGGTGGTATAAAAGCTTGGGAAGAGTCAGGTTATGAGCTTCACTAATTAATCTTGGTAAATTATGTACTTTTTCCTCATTTCGCGATATTGGTTTAATTCCTTAGCCCAACTATTTCGAATCTCATTCTCAGGTATTTGATCTATTATTTGTGTTTTAAGCTGATCCGTTCCTGCTAAATTTTGAATGAAATTGTTAAAAAAAATGTTCTTGTCAGGGAATGCTTTATAAGCTTTTATTAAATGGCTAATATCTAATGAGTTTGGTTTGCTAGCATTTCTTAAATCTACTCCGTAACATTTCTGGTTTTCAAACTTCGGATATTTGGCTGCAAATGGTTTGCTTGTAGGAGTGAACTCGAATGAACCTAACGACGGGTATGGGGCTCCATATATTTGAAATGGGAAATCGGTGCCACGACCTGCACTTATCTTAGTGCCTTCAAAGAAACAAAGCCCAGGGTATAAAGAAATTGCTTGGTCATTTGGGAGGTTTGGTGATGGAGGGATCACGATAGTATATGGTGTGCTGTGGGTCCAGTTTTTGCTAGGTACTATCTCTAGGTTTAGTTTTGATTTAGAGTTTAACCATTCTTCACCAATTATCATTTTAGCTAGTTCTCCGACGGTTAATCCATGTAGTACTGGAATAGGGTGCATTCCAACAAATGACTTATACTTCATGTCTAGAACAGGTCCATCAATTATATGTCCATTGGGGTTTGGTCTATCCAGTATAATCATTTTAATCTGGTTGTCAGCACAAGCCTCCATCATGTAATGCATGGAACTGATATATGTGTAAAATCTAGTGCCTACATCCTGTATGTCGAAAACTAGGATGTCTATATTTTTCATTTGTTCTTTGCTAGGTTTTTTGTTCTTTCCATATAAGGAAATAATTGGTATACCAGATTTTAAATCGATTCCATTTTTTACAATTTCTCCATTAGAAATTTGGCCTCTAAATCCATGCTCAGGAGCAAAAACTTTCGTTACTTGGATATTTTGTGATATAAGGGTGTCTAGCAGATGAATAGAGTTTATTACCGAAGTATGGTTTACTAGCAAACCGACTTTCTTTGATTTTAACTCAGGGATATACTCTTTCATTCGTTCTGCACCTACAATTACTCCTTCTTGTCTTTTACCATAGCAAGATAGACACATAAGGAGTGGTGCAAATAATAATAGATTAATGTATTTGGTGATCGATGAAGTCAATAATCTAGCTTTTGTGTATAGTTTTACATCTCATTTTTGAACGAAAATACTTCAAATATTGAATTTACCTTATTTCATATCCAGAAGAATTTCTAATGTTCAATCTGGATCCTTCTCTTCTATAATTTCTCGTTTGGCAGTGGCAAGTATAGGTGTGGGACTAGCAGTGATGGTGTTATCTTTTTTTATACTAGGCGGATTTCAAAAGGTTATCAAAGACAAAATTTATGACATTAAAGGTCATATCGAGATTAGTAAATTTGATATGGGTAGCGCTTATGATGAAAAACCTATAACCGTAACCCAACAAGTTTTGAATCAAGTTTATGAATATGCAGAAATTGAACATGTTCAATTCTTTGCTCACAAAGCTGGAATGATTAAGACTAAGGAAGAAGTTGAAGGTATTCATTTCAAAGGCGTATCAAGAAATTTTAGTGCTAATAGGTTTCAACAAAACATGGTTGAAGGTCGTTTTGTTCAATTTGATAATGATGAATACGCTAGAGAAGTAGTTCTTAGCAGGATGATTGCTAATCGTTTGAAGTTGTCCTTGGATGATGAAGCGATTATCTATTTTGTTCAAAATCCTCCAAGGGTAAGAAAGCTAAAAGTAGTAGGTATTTATGAAACCGGGTTGGAGGAAATTGATAAAACAACTGTACTTGGAGATATTGGTCTTGTGCAAAAACTAAATAATTGGCCAGACTCTTTGGTGGGTGGTATGGAGGTTTTCGTTAAAGACGAGAGTATGATAGATTATATAGATAATGAACTATATGAGAATCTAGATTCCACTTATTACGTTGAAATGGTTCAAAAAAAGTATTCACAAATTTTTGATTGGTTGGAGCTTTTAGATCAAAATGTTAGTGTCTTTTTAGGATTAATATTGATAGTAGCTTGTTTTAATATGATTTCTATCATTCTTATTTTAATAATGGAAAGAACTAATATGGTAGGTGTATTGATATCGTTAGGAAGCAGTAATCAACAAATAAAAAAAGTGTTCTTATTGAATGGAATGATCTTAGTATTTAAAGGTATTCTTATTGGTAATGTTATAGCGATCGGTTTTGCATTATTACAGCAGGAGTTTTTAATAGTACCTCTTGACGCCGCTAATTATTATATGTATTACGTTCCTATTCATTGGGATATAAAATCTATGGTTGTAGTTAATTTAGTAACTTTTGGAGTGGTGTCAACGGCTCTTTATCTACCTCTCTCTTTTGTTTCTAGAATATCTCCAACAAGGGCACTTAAGTTTGATTAACACTTGTGTGTTTAGGTGTGATATTTTATGTTTAAACCTGTCTACCCAAGACACTGAATGACTGAAGAAAAACTAATAGAAAGAATCAAAAATGATGATAAGTCTGCATTCGAAAGTCTTTTTCGAATGTTCTATCCAGATTTATGTAGGTTCTGTGTTAGATACGTACGGGATGAAATTATAGCTGAGGAGATTGTTCAAGAGGTTTATATCAATATTTGGGATAGACGATTCCTAATAGAAATTAACACTTCTGTAAAAGCATATCTTTATACAGCTGTCAAAAATAGATCTTTTAATTATTTAAAACTTCAACTTCCAAAAGAGCAAAATAAAGTAGAATTAGAGCATATCGCTTACATGGAGGTAGATGGAGAGGACGATGACCAGGTTAAAAAAGAGCTCTATCGTCAAATCAATTTAGCAATTGATAGATTACCTAATAAGTGTAAGATTATTTTTAGTTTAAGTAAAAATTCTGGGATGACTTATAAAGAAATTGCGGAAGAGCTTGATATTTCTGTAAAGACAGTAGAAAATCAAGTGGGACATGCATTACGAAAGTTGAGAGCTGAACTCAACCCGCTTTGGAATAAAATAATTGTAATAATTATAATATTATTTGTCTGATTCATAGGGGGGCTTTTGAGTTTTCTTGACATTATTATGAAAGACAACAACAATGCAAAATCTGGAAGAAAATTTATTAGGATATATTCAGGGTACTCTAAGTATCGAGAGGAGAAAGGAGATAGAAGCTTGGATAGAAAAATCTGAAGAAAATAATATTCAGTTTGTTCAAACTAGAAGTATTTACGAAAATTCAGCTTCGTCTAATCATTTTTTACCAAATGTCGATGAAGCTTGGTCGAAAGTGGAATCAAGAATATCTAGAACTTCGAAGAAAGGTTATTCATGGATCTATAGAGTGGCGGCTGTTTTAGTTTTTGCATTGAGTTTAGGTGTGTTGAGTTACACTTTTATGAAGAATGACTTGACTACTTTAACTACAAATCACAAAGAACTAAAGGAAATAGTTCTTCCAGATGGTACGAAAGTATTAATGAATCAGGATACTGAAATACAATTTGATAAGGGTTTTAATGATTCGAAAAGAATTGTTTATCTAGATGGACAAGCGTATTTTAATGTGCAAAGAGATGAGACTAGACCATTCATAATAAAAGGACAAAAATCGTCAATAGAAGTATTAGGTACGTCTTTTGATTTTAAGTCCAATGGCAAGGTAGAGAATGTGAATGTAACATCAGGAGAAGTGGCTTTTTATTCAAATAAGGGTGGTAAAAAAGCCAAATTGATGAAAGGTAAAAAAGCTTCTCTAAACTCAAATGGGAAAATTTATATTCAACATATCTTGGATGAGGAAGTCATGAAGTGGCGAGCCGAAGACATGAATTTCAAAAGTACTCCGTTGTCCGAGGTGATAGTTGTTCTCTCTAAATACTATCAAGTAGATTTCAAAATGAAGGGAAGTATAGGGTCTTGCCTAATTACCTCATCCTTTAATGGACAAGATTTAGATGAAGCTTTAAAGACGCTCGAGATAATAGCTGGAATTAAGAATAAAAAGAAAGGTAATTTGGTTAGTTTAGATGGTCCTGGTTGTTAGATTATTGTTTCAAGAATAAATATATAAATCTATATCTTTCTTTTTAATTTTGATTGCATATTTAGAAGTGCAGTCATTTGATAAGATATTTCCTTTTCTTCTTATTCTTTCCTTTTTGCTTGTTTTGTCAATCTAATCCTGATTGGCTGAATAAGGAAATTTATATTGGGTCAGATTCGCCATCGGTTAAAAGTATATTTGACGTAATTGTAGATGAATATCAAATTCCTTTAGCTTTTAATGATGATATTATACCTTTTAAAAAAAGGATTATTTTAGAAAAGCATAAATACTATAGACTTTCCGTAATTCTTTCTAAAGTTTGTCAAAATGAAAAACTAGATTATCTGGTAAGAGGAGATCAGGTTTTTATTAAATACTATAACCGTCCTTTATCTGAATATAAGTATTCGCTTTACGGTTTGGTGAAAGACAGCGCGTCTGGAGAAGTCCTTATAGGTGCTACAATTTATGTTGATTCATTGAAGATTGGAGTGATTAGTAATAGTTACGGCCAATACTCCCTCTCTTTGCCACACGGTTTACACAGAGTAAAGGTGTCTTATGTAGGTTATGAATCTATAGATATCCAATTAGACCTTAAGAAAAACGAATATGTTTCTTTAAGATTGGTGCCAAAGCCAATTGAACTGGGTCAAGTTCTTGTTGATGACATTAATTATACAGATTTAAGTTCTATAAACATACTGACGGGCACAAATAGGATGGATATGGAACTGATGGGGAATATTCCATATTTGGGAGAAGTAGATGTTGTTCAGAGTGCATTATTACTTCCAGGTATAAATAATATAGGAGAAGGCCTTTCAGGTATTAATGTAAGAGGAGGGGCATCAGATCAGAATTTGGTCATGCTTGATGAAGCAGTGATTTATAATGCTAATCACTTCTATGGGTTAATATCCGTTTTTAATCCTGATATAGTACAGGATGTAGAAATTGTAAAAGGGGATTTCGCTGCTAAATATGGTGGACGTAATTCATCATTGATTCATGTAAGGCAAAGAGAGGGTAGTGATAATGAATTTCATTTGTCGGGAGGGGTAGGGTTAATTACGAGTCGATTGACAGCTGAAGGTCCTATTGTCAATCAAAAACTAAATTATTTGATTTCAGCTAGAAGTACTTTCTGGGATTATATTTTGCCTGCTACCACAAGTTCTACTTTGAACACCATTCGAACAAACTTTAATGATTTTAACCTTAATTTAAAATATAATATAAATAGAAGGAATAAAGTTTATGTGTCTGGTTATTATGGTAATGACAGAAATAATTTTGGAGTAGGTACATCTCAGCGATGGGGGAATAGAACCTTCTCAATAAGATGGAATAAATTAATGGCTAAAAGGCATTTCTTTAATTTAACATCTTATTATACTCAGTATAAATATGTAAGTCTTAATGAGAACGAGTTGAGCTCATTTGTTGGAGAGTCTAATATTAGAGATGCAGCGGTTAAAGTTGATTTAACTTCGTATTTTGATCCTAAGAATATCTTAGAATATGGAAGTCAGATAATTTATCATAAGCTCAATCCAGGAAAGAGAACGCCTTTACAAGGTTCTGGTCAAAATGAAATCTCTTTACCTTCAGAGGAAGGTTTAGAGTCTTCAGTTTATTTGTCTTACGAAAAACAAATAACAAATAAAGTAAGTGGGTATTTAGGCGTTAGGTTATCATCATTTTACAATTTCGGTAAAAATGATCAAATAGTTATTTCTGAAAATATTAGTCTTTATGACACTCTTCAATCAAACTTAGATGAAACAAACATTCTATATGTGAATTGGCTTCCGAGGATGATTTTTAAATATCAATTCAATGAACAAACCTCACTAAAATTAGGCTATTTTGAGACTATTCAGTATTTACATCTACTTTCACCTACTACTACTCCATCTTCCTCTGATATATGGGATATTAGCAGCGTAGGTGTTGAACCCACATTGATGAGGCAGTTTTCAATTGGTGCATACAGATACTTTCCCTTTCTTGACTTTAATGGTTCTGTCGAATTTTTTCACAGGAGACAGTACAATACAATTGATTTTAAAAACGGAGCTAATGTACTATTTAATGAATTTATTGAAACTGAGATTTTAAAAGGTGAGGAAAGGGTATTTGGTATGGAAATCTTTGCTAAGAAAAGTTTTGGAAAACTAAAAGGGTGGTTAAGTTATACGTTGTCTAAAGCTGAAAAAAGAGTACCAGGAAATGGTATTAGTGAAGGGATAAACAACGGTAATTATTTTCCCGCTGATAATGACAGGACTCATGATTTTGCCATTACGGGAGTATATCAATTAAATAATAGATTGTCTCTTTCGTCTAGTTTTGTTTATTACACTGGAAGACCTTATTCTTTTCCAGATAAGAAGTATGAAGTTCAAGGGATATTGGTTCCAAATTATCCGGACAGAAACCTTGACAGACTAGAGGATTATCACAGGATAGATATTTCTGCAACCTTAAAAGGGAGGAAGAATAAAAAAAATGGTAAACCTCGAAAATTTGAATCAAGTTGGGTATTTACACTATACAACGCTTATGCTAGAAGAAACGCTCAAGATTATTTCTTTACTTATTCTTCTGAGGATGTAACAAAACCTCAAGTTCAGAAAGTATCAATTCTCGGTTCAGCAATTCCTTCGATAACCTATAACTTTAGATTGTGAAAAATTTATGGTTGATTTTTATTCTTCTGATGCTAATTCAGGTGTCATGCATAGATACGGTAGATTTGGAACTTTCAGAGGGGGAGAGAGAAATATTTATTGATGGTTGGCTTACTGATGAAAGTGACTCTCAGAAAGTTCAAATTAGTTGGACTAATGGGTTTTTAGATGAATCAGGTTATGAAGGTGTTACTGGAGCAGAAGTGTATGTGGTTAATCAGAGTGACCAAAGAATAAAGTTTAAGGAATCCAGTCCAGGAATGTATGAATCATTACCAGAAGGGTTTACTCCAAAATTAGGTGAGGAATATATTTTAAAAGTAACCTGGGAGGATTATGAAGTTCAATCCAACCCTATTCGATTGGTAGCTAATTCTGAATTAATTACTACTTCTGTAGTTTCGTTTGCAGACCTTAATCAAGTAGATATTAGTTCGGAGGAGAATAATTGGTATGTAAGAGGTGTCATAGACGATAATCCGCGATCAAATAACTTCTACGTCTGGAGATTAATTGTGGACGGTGAGCCAAGAGTGGAACCATCGGATATTGTTCTTTTTGATGACAAATTTACAAATGGCAATTTATTTGCATTTGATGCAAGCAATGTTCTCTTTAGAAGAGATGCATCTATAAAACTTATTCACGCTTCTTTGGATAAAGAGGCCTATGATTACCTTACCCAATTAAAAAAAATTACTACTAATAATTCTATTAGTCCTAGTTCTCCTCCTTCAGAACTAGTTGGTAATCTAAAAGATGTAAGAACGGGGAAAAGAATTCTTGGGTACTTTGGTGCTTCCTCTGTTATAGAAATAGCGGTACAATAATACTAGATCTAAGGCTTGTTCGTTTTACTTGGACTTAAACAGATTTAATTATTATAATTCTATGCAGCACAGAAAATTTCTTCTAGGGTTTTTACTTCTGGTGTCATTATTAGTTGTTAAAAAGTTTTTGAATTCAGAAAAAGGAGCTTCAAATATGAAAAGTGATTTTTCGTCAAGTTTTATTTCTAAATAGTTTTATCAAAGAGAATAGCTTCACGAACTAGTCCGATAGCATTGATACGAACTCTAAGGTATTTTTTATTACTTTTTTCATTCTTGCAATCAAGATGGTAAATAAAAAACTTTTCTCCTCTATCTAGAAGTAGTGACTCTGTTGGGGCGTCTAAAATAGTGTAGAGATGGTCAACATTAACGCCAATCAATTCACTATTTGTGCCAGTTAATCTATTGATAGTCAATTGGTCAGTTTGGAAGCAATTTTGTTCAGTTTTGTTCCATTCTATCTGGCTAATTTTCTTTTGATTACAACAGATAATGAAAAGAACTAAGGTCGATGGAATAAAAAGTTTTGTAAATAGTTTCATGTCTTTTTTAATTTGAACAAAAATACTATCAAACTAGTATTGAATAGCTAAAATTATTTGGACAATTCTAAGAGTAATTATCCTTGAATCACAAATAATTAACTGTATGTATAGGTGTCAATTGTATATATCTTAGTACAGCGTTAAAGTTGTATTATCAAAATATTTTCCTAGATTTAAGCAGTTAATTAATAAGTTTGCCTAAAAATAATAACAAACGTATTATGACCGACGATATATTGAACGATGGTTCTGAAGAGGAAAAAAAATCATCCGATGATCAATTTGGTGATGATTTTGGTCTTCCAGATTTGGAATTTGATGAATTACAGGAGCTGGACTTAGGTTTTGATGGTGATTCATTAGCTGAAGAAGGAGAGGACGCAATAAATACTCCAAGTTTGCCAGAAGAGCCTTCAACAGAGTTTGATATGGGTATGTTAGAAAGTTCTGTGCCAGATTTATCTAGAGAAATTGACCTTGATCCACCAAAAGGGACAATTTTAGAAGAAGGTATTGATGAGGTTGAGGATGTTTTAGACAGTGCTCAACTCATTTCTGATAGATTGGGAGATGATTTAGATAGCGGCGTATCTGTATCGGATTCTTTACCAGCTCCTGAGCCAGAAGTCGATTTAGATGCTTTAATGAACGACTTCGCAGAAGAAAGTGGTGGGTCAGATGAGAGTATTCTTTCTGAAGGAACTCAGGGGGATACAATTACAGATTCTGGACTAGATGACTTATTCGGAGATATTGACAGTCCAGATGATTTAGCAGCTTTAGGATTTGCGGATGAAGATGAAAATCCTGTTGAACATTCTCCAGTTGTAGAAGAATCTGTTCCAGAGCTATCACTAGGAGAACCTGAACCTGAATTAGAAACAGGAGGTTCTTTATTCGCATCAGACGAAGATTTAACAGCTAACTTAGATTCAGATGATGAAGACTCCATTTTTGGGTCTGACCTGTCTCTGGAGACTGAAGAAAAAACGGATTTTGAACCAGCACCAGATTCATCTTTACCTCCAAATTATAAATCATATGAATATAATGAATCATCAGGAGGGTTTTCAAAATATATCATTATAGGAGTTGTTGTGATCGCAGTAGCTGCTTCTGCCATGTTGTGGTTTAGCAAGAATTCTGACGATGATGATAAAAAATTGGCTAAGACAGAGGTTAAGAAAGTAGTTCCTAAAAAGAAAGCCGAAGAAAAGGTGGATGAAGTAGTTGATAAGCCAGAAGAAACTACTGAAGTACCTAACAAAGAGGTTATAGTTGATTCTCCAGAGGAGCAGGTGTCAACATCGGTGGTACAAAATACGGATTTGGATGAAGAAGGAACTATTATTAAGGTAAGTGAAAGAACTTCACAATCTTATATTATAATCGGTAGTTTCATTGATGAAGATTTAGCAATGGATTATGCTAAGACAATAATTAAGAAAGGAAATAGTGTTAAAGTTCTTCAACCATATGGTAAATCTAAAAGGTACAGGGTTTCTATCGCTGATTTCTCATCTTACGGAGACGCAGCAAGTCAACTGGAATCTTATAAAGGTCAATATGGTGATCAAATTTGGGCTTTAAAGTATTGATTATTATAAGTTGTTTTTAATTAGAAATATAAAAAATCAAAAAGGTCAATTGTTTGGCCTTTTTTTTGTTTAGTCCAATATCATGAATTTACTAACATTAATATTACTTACCATACTTCAACTGAATGAAGACATTCCTAATGAGGAGGTTATTGAACAGATTTCTTTATTGGATTTAGTTTTGAAAGGAGGTTATATGATTGCTCCTATTGTATTACTTTCATTGGCAGCCACATATATTTTTATCGAAAGGCTAATGACTATCAGAGATGCTGCGAAGACTCCTGATAATTTATTAACTGATATAAAGTCCAAGGTGCTAGAGGGTAGAATTAATGATGCACAAGCTTTATGTATAGCCACTAGTACACCAATAGCAAGAATGTTAGAAAAAGGGTTGACAAGAATTGGTAACCCTTTGCAGAGCATTGAAGCCTCAATAGAAAATGTTGGTAAAATTGAAGTATATAAACTAGAGAAAAACCTAAGTTATTTAGCTACAATATCAGGTGCAGCACCGATGATCGGTTTCTTAGGTACGGTTACGGGAATGATTCAAGCTTTTATGTCTATAGCCCAAGAAGAAGGTGCTGTAAGCCCAAAACTACTTTCAAGTGGCATATATGAGGCCATGATAACTACTGCCGCTGGTTTGTTGGTAGGGATATTGAGTTATCTTGCTTATAATTATTTAGTAACTAGGGTAGCTAAATTGATACATAGTATGGAGTATACAACGATTAACTTTTTAGATCTTTTACAAGAGCCTCAAAGCAAATGAATTTAGGGTCAAAACATAAGGTTGAAGCTTCTTTTTCTATGTCTTCAATGACAGATGTGATATTCTTACTACTGATTTTTTTCATGCTGACTTCATCTTTCATTACGCCTTCTGGTCTACCAGTTAATTTACCTAGTAGTAAAAGCTCTAGTATAGTTATGCAAAAGGTGAGTGTAACTATTACTCCAGACTTAAAATATTATGTAAATGAGAGCGAAGTAAGACTTGGTAGATTGGAATTGGTTCTTAAAAAGGAATTGAAAGGTAAGGAAGGTGTGGTTGTATTGCATTGTGATAAGTCTGTACCTGTTGAACATTTAGTCAATGTGGCTAGTATTGCTACATCACTTAAAGCAAAGATTTCACTGGCAACTAAGCCAGATTAACGGATGGTGAAACAAAATAAGAATAAGGCTACTGGTTTATATATCTCAATAGGTATACACTTGATATTTGCCTTATTATGTGTATTTATTCTAGCTTGGACAGAACCTGATCCTCCTATTCCTGAATATGGGATAGAGTTTAATATGGGTAATGCTTTACCTGTAGAAAATGCTTCTGAAAGTAATACAGTTTCGGAAACTGTTGATAAAGCTGAAGAGTTGGTACAAGATTCAGAACAAAGTCAAAGTGAGCCAAATACTTCTACGTCTGATGCTGTTGAAACTATAGATGATAATGCCTTAGATGAGGCAGATGTAATTGAAGAGAGTGTTATAACTGAAGATAACCAAAGCCCTGATATTGTAGAAGATAATAAAGTTGTTGAAAATTCTGAAACGGAAACAGTGAAAGAATTAGAGGCTAACAATGAGCCCCTTCCAAAAAATGAAAATCCTCAAAATTCAGATGCGACAGAAGAGAAGAAAGTTGATAAACCTAAAATTGATAATAGAGCTATCTATAAGAAAAGTAATTCTTCTAAGACAGGAGGAAACAAAGGTGCAAGTCTCGATATCAGCGGATGGATGTGGGACTTTAAACCAAATCCTAATGATAAATCTTCTGAAAATGGAAAAATTATTTTTCAATTTACTATTGATGATGAGGGGGAGATATTAAATGTTAGAACTATAGAAAAAACAGTCTCGCCAGCATTGGAAAAGGTTTATAGAGATGCGGTGATGGAGCTTACTTTTAGTCCTACATCAGATAATAGGTCAATTGCATCTCAAACTACTGGTAAGGTTACTTTTATTATTAAATCTAATTAAATATGAATTATCAGGAGGTTTTAAACTTCCTTTATACGCAGTTACCGATGTATCAAAAAGTTGGTAAATCTGCTTTCAATAAAGACTTGAGTAAAACCATAGAATTGCTCTCTGTTTTAAATAACCCCCATCACGGATTCAAATCTATTCATATAGCTGGGACGAATGGAAAAGGAAGTGTGACTCACATGTTGGCATCAATCCTACAAGAGTCAGGATATAAAACAGGAATTTATACTTCACCCCATCTAAAGTCTTTTACGGAAAGAATCAAGATTAATGGTGTTGAAATAGAGGAAGATTATGTCGTTACGTTTGTTGAGAAAGTAAAAAATACTATCCTCAAAATTGAACCCTCATTCTTTGAGATTACTGTTGCTATGGCATATTCATATTTTAAGGATATGCAAATAGATATTGCCATCATTGAGACGGGGTTAGGAGGGAGATTAGATTCAACTAATGTTATTTATCCAGACTTATCTATAATAACTTCTATAGGTTTAGATCATCAAGATATTTTAGGTGATTCATTGGCAAAAATTGCTAAGGAAAAAGCTGGCATCATAAAGCAAAATACTCCCTTAGTTATAGGTGACATGGAGTTGGCAGCGCGGGATTCAATCATTTCTGTGGCTAGAGAAAAAGAATGTAAAGTGTTTGATTTTCAGGGGCATAACTTTGATAAAAATTATTTTTCTTCTGATTTAAAAGGAGCAGCCTATGAAAAGAATATTGATACCGTACTAATGAGTATTGAGGTTCTAAATTCGAAGGACTATGTTACATCTGATGATCATATAAGCAAAGGCCTTCTATATACTTGTAAGAATACTGGATTTAAAGGAAGATGGCAGAAACTGTCAGAATCCCCACTGATATTTTGTGATATAGGACATAATGAACAGGCTATTACTTCAATGCGGGAACAAATTGACAAATACGACTATGAGACTCTTCATGTTGTATGGGGGATGTCAAGTGATAAATCGGTTAATGATGTAATAGCATTAATGCCCAAAAGTGCAGTTTACTATTTTTGTGCAGCGGATATTCCGCGTGCCATTGATGTCGTCCATTTATCTAGTATAGGTAAAGAGTTTGGATTGACAGGGCAAAGTTACAAATCCGTTCATGAAGCAATTAATTCAGCCAAGAGTACGGCAGGGGCTAAGGATATGATCATAATTGGTGGAAGTACTTTCGTGGTTGCAGAAATAGAAGATCTATAATGGGGAGAAGAGGAAAAATGGAGCGTTTTGCTGAAAATGCTGAACGCAATAATGTTATTGAGATAGGTAAAGAGAGTTTTGGAAATCTTGTTAACAAATGGAAAACGGATCATTTCAAGAATACTAATGACGTAGTAGTAGAGCTAGGCTGTGGTAAAGGAGAATACACCGTTGGTTTGAGCAGATATTTTCCCGAAAGAAATTTTATTGGTGTTGATATAAAAGGTGCAAGAATTTGGGTTGGCAGTACCCAAGCGGTAGAAGAAAGGTTAGAAAATGTAGCTTTTCTTAGAACTCAAATAGAGCTGTTAGATAAACATTTTGGCGAAAATGAAATAGATGAACTTTGGATTACTTTTCCTGACCCTAGGCCAAAAGAAAGAGATGAGAAAAAAAGATTGACTTGCCCTAAGTTTTTAGATATGTATCGGAAATTATTGGTTGATGATGGATGGGTCAAATTTAAAACTGATAGTACTTTCCTATTCGATTATACACTAGACGTTCTTAAAAGTCAGAGAATTAAAAATTTAGTCTACACACATAATCTTTATGATTCGGAATATATGGACGAACACTATGGAGTAAAAACAAAGTTTGAAAAAATGTTCTACGAGAAAGGTGAGGACATAAAGTACTTACGTTTTCAGTTCGATTATTAGGAACTTATTGTAAGCGTAATTGCTGGTATTAGTTGTTTAAGGCTCTTGGTTAAATATATCTCGGGACCTATTCCTATATTTTTATTTAGTCTTTTAATTGCTGAAAATCTCAAAGTTTGCCCAGAAATAGGGCTTAAATTGTTAGGTGTAACTAAATAACCTGCAGAATATTCCCAACCCATTCCATTAATTTCTGTAGTTGTTTTGTGTTTAAGGTTTACGAAAATTAGAGGTGTTATTTTAGAAATGGTTGATTCTTGATTAATGGGGAGCCATTGAATATTAGAAGTAATGAATAGACTTTTATTCTGTATATTATTACTTAAATCAAGAAATTTAAAGCCTAATCCTAAGGATGGCGTAACAATATTATTTTGGCTAGCGCTTATCTTGCCCTCCATTTCAATTCTATTTAAAATTTCTTTAGTCTTCTTGTTTTTTACTTCTATGTTTTCTTCAAAGCCATTAATTTCCAATTTTTTAGATCGGTTAATTGGTGAATAGTCCATTTTAACCGGAATAGATGCGTTTAAATGCATCTTTTGATTGAATTGTTCTTGTTGAGGTTGGATTTCCTCCTTAGCGATTGAGTAATGAGATGTTTCTTTATTTGGATAATGTAGTAGTTTATGTTCAATCCTATTATATGAAATATACTCTAATCCAGCTGCTATAAGCATGGTTACCGAAGTTGCAGTAACCATGAACCAAGAAAGGATTTTTTTATCAATATTTTCCAGCTTCAGACAAATTTGCTTCCAAATTTTTGACTTATCAATATTTGTTACTGATACAGATTCTATTTTATTGACCGCCTTCTGCGCAGCCTTGTCAACCCAGTTTATTTTTTTATCTGTTTTCATGCTGTGCTAGAGATTTAATTAATGAAGATCTTGCTTTGCTTAGTTGAGACTTAGAAGTGTTTTCTGAGATCCCAAGTTTCTCCCCAATTTCTTTATGGCTATAACCTTCAATTACATACATATTGAATACTGTTCGGTACCCTTTGGGTAGGTTGTATATTAGGTTTAACAATTCTTCATATAAAATGTCATCATCGGCTCCATTAGAACTATCAAGTTTAATAAGGTGATCAATATCTACTTTATTAACTTGTTTTTTTCTGAGAATCATGAGACACTCATTTACCATTACTCGTTTGATCCAGCCTGAAAAACTACCTTTGCCTCGGTATTCAAATTGGTGGATTTTACGAAATACTTTGGTAAACCCTTCTATTAGAGCATCTTCTGCTTCTAAAGTTTCTGGAATATATCTTAAGCAAGTATGTAGCATGGTATTATAGTATTGATCATACACCATGCTCTGTGCTTGCTGATCATTCTGCTTACACAGATTTATGAGATTCTCTTCCTTCAATGTTACAGCAGGTGCCTATTTATAGATTAAAATGTTCTTAATTAAGGATTAGTTGCCTTAATACTTGAGCAATCTATTATCAATAGAAATACGGTGCTGTTAAAGAGTAGTTAAAAGATGTTAATGTGTGTTAATTAGGTTAGAATCTATTGAAGAAAAGGAAAATTAAATAAGCAACAAACCCTAACAGATATAATCCACCTTCAGCCCTATCTAGTTTATATTTTTGGAGTGTAAACATGAAAATAAACAGCATAAAGGTTCCAATCATCACTATTATTAAATCTATATTGAGATCTGGATCATAATGAATAGGTGAATTAACAACTGCCGTTGCACCTAATACGAGTAGGATGTTGAAAATGTTGGACCCGACAATATTTCCTACTGCTAAATCCGATTTTTTATGAAAAGCTGCAACTGCTGTTGTAGCTAATTCAGGCAATGAAGTGCCTGCTGCTAAAATAGTAAGACCAATAACTTTTTCACTTACTTCAAATATAGTAGCTACTTCTATGGCATTGTCTACAATCAATTGCCCACCAAAAGCGAGACCACCTATACCAATTAGTATCATTATTGTGGTACGGAGACTTCCATACATTTCGATTTCGTCCATGTCGCCACCCAAATCTCCCGTTCTTTGCATGTTTTTGAAAACATAGAACAAAAAACCGCAAAACATTCCTAATAAGATTAAACCATCCCAAAGGGTTAACTGATTATCACTATTATTAAAAATAAAACTATCGTTGACTAAGAAAAATAGAACAATAGTAGCTACCAAGGAATAAGGGACTTCTTTCCACAGTGCGTTCTTCTGAACAGTTAATGGATAGATAACGCTTGAAACCCCAAGTATCAAAAACATATTAAAGATGTTAGACCCTATAATGTTTCCAAAAACAACATCGCTGTGTCCGCCTGAACCAGAAATAATATTGACCACTAACTCTGGGGCCGAAGTACCCATCGCCACTACCGTGAGTCCAATGGCAATATCTGAAACATTATATCTTTTAGCTAGTGATGATGCTCCATTAACCAGGAAATCAGCTCCTTTAATAAGCATCACGAATCCGACGATAATAAGTGCAATAGCCTTTGCAAGGATCATATAGTAATATTTAGAATTCGGGTGGTCGCTATTATTTGGTTTGAAATATAAATATTTTCATAATACTTTCTTCTCTTTTCTGTTATTAATGGAGATATTATTATTATGAAAAATTTCGTTAAAGCTAGTCATAAAAAAAGTAGTATTCTATCTTTAATAAGGTCAATTAAATAAAAAAAAAGGAGTTCCATATCGAAACTCCTTTTTTTTTATTTAATTGACTGATAGTCAGTTGTAAGAGTCTCTATATATTAAGCTCTTGTTCTATTCTATTTATTTTGTTTTGTAGATCAACTTTAATTTCGTCCTTGCTTCTAGAGTCTCCAATAGTTGACTTTACACTGAAATAGAATTTAATCTTAGGTTCCGTACCTGAAGGCCTAAGTGATATCTTTGTATCGTCTTCTGTAATAAATTGAAGAACATTGGATTTTGGGAAGTTTACTGTTGTGTTTTTCCCAGTATCAAGGCTGATTGAAGTTGAAGATTGATAGTCTATTGCTTTTACCACTTTAGATCCTCCAAGTGATTTTGGAGTATTATCTCTAAAATTCTTCATCATACTTTGAATTTCATCGGCTCCAGATTTTCCTTTTTTGGTTATTGAAGTTAAAGATTCAAGGTACATTCCAAATTGATCATAAATACTATCTAATAATTCGTAAAGCTCCAGTCCATTATCTTTCGTCCAAGCAGCAAGCTCGGCGATCATCGCACATGACGCTACGGCATCTTTGTCTCTTACAGCATCCCCAATTAAGTATCCATAGCTTTCTTCACCACCACCTATGAATTCTTTTTGGCCTTCCCATTCCTTGATTAAGCCTGCGATGAATTTAAAACCTGTTAGAGTATCGTGGCATTCAATATCAAAGTGATTAGCGATATCTTTGATTAGCTCTGTAGTGACTATGGTTTTTACTACAAATTGCTTACCATCTAGTTTGCCGTTTTCTTTCCATTTTTTACATAAATAGTAAATCAAAAGCGAACCAGTTTGGTTACCATTGAGAAGTTCGAAATTGCCACTTTTGTTTTTAATGGCAATACCAACTCTATCAGCATCAGGATCAGTAGCCATTACAATATCAGCATTTACTTCTTTAGCTTTCTTTAGTGCAATACTCATTGCTTCTTGCTCCTCAGGATTAGGATACACTACGGTAGGGAAATTACCATCAGGAGTAGCTTGTTCTCCCACTACTGTAATATTTTTAAAACCGAACCTTTCTAGGGCAGGAGGGACTAACGTTACACCTGTACCATGAATAGGAGAAAATACGATTGACATATTTTCTTGATTTTTAATGGACTCAGGAGAAAGACTGAGCCCAGTAAGCATATCCAAGTATTTTTCATCGATATCTTCACCAATCATTTCTATTAATTCTGATTTAGCGGAGAATTTAATGTCGTCAAAAGATGTTATTTTTCTAACTTCATCAATGACATTTGTGTCGTGAGGAGCAATCATTTGAGCACCATCTTCCCAGTAGGCTTTATAACCATTGTATTCCTTTGGGTTATGTGAGGCAGTTAATACAACTCCACTTTTACAACCAAGTTCTCTGATGGCAAATGAAAGTTCTGGGGTAGGACGTAAAGATTCAAACAAGTATACTTTGATATCATTTGCAGAGAAAATTTCAGCGGTGATTCTAGCAAAGAAAGAACTATTGTTTCTACTGTCGTGCGCTATGGCCACAGATATGTCCTGTCCAGCAAATTCTTTTTTGAGATAGTTTGCCAGTCCCTGAGTAGCCATACCTATAGTATACTTGTTCATTCGGTTACTGCCAAGTCCCATAATACCCCTTAGTCCTCCAGTACCGAATTCAAGCTCTTTGTAAAATGAGTCAGTTAGTTCAGTGACTTGATCATTATCGATCATTTTTTGGATTATTTCTTTGTCAGATTGGTCGATGCTACCATTCATCCACCTGTCTATTGATTCTTGAATGTACTGTTCCATGGTTTGCTTAAAATCCTACTTTATCTTTTACTCTTTTAAGTACTTTAATTCCTATTTCTCGAGCTTTTGACTCGCCTGCTTCTAGTTTAGCGTTTAATTCAGATTCACTATTCATATAGTGTTTGAATAATTCACGTTCGTTCTTGTATTTTTCAATGACTAATTCTAACAAAGCAGTTTTGGCATGGCCATATCCAAAATTTCCAGCCAAATATTTTTGTCTGAGGGTTTCAGTCTCTGAGTCAGTTGCTATTGTCTTGAAAATTTGAAAGACATTGCAAGTATCAGGGTTTTTAGGAGCTTCTAAAGGCAGACTATCAGTGACGATAGACATAATGTTCTTTTTTAAGGGTTTACCTTCCGCAAAAATATCGATTGTATTGTTATATGATTTGCTCATTTTTTGACCATCAGTGCCAGGTATGGTCATTAGTTGTTCGTCAATTTTAGCGTCTGGAAGAACAAAAGTTTCACCATAGGTGTGATTAAAAGAACTTGCCATATCCCTAGTCATCTCAATGTGCTGTTGTTGATCTTTTCCAACAGGGACTAACTGAGCATCATACATCAGTATGTCAGCAGCCATTAATACGGGGTATGTAAATAATCCTGCATTAACATCAGATAGCTTGTCAGCTTTGTCTTTGAAGGAATGAGCATTAGCAAGCATTGGGAAAGGAGTGTGACAATTGAGATACCATGCAAGTTCACAGACTTCTGGAATTTTAGATTGTCTATAGAATATAGTCTTGTCAGTGTCTAAACCGAAAGCAAGCCAAGCCGCAGCAACAGCTTTGGTATTTTGTTTTCTTAATTCAGGGTCTTTTATACTTGTTAAAGAATGAAGATCAGCAATGAACAATAGAGATTCATGTTTGTCTTCTTTTGAAAGTTGAATTGCTGGAAGTATAGCACCTAGAATATTACCTAAGTGAGGTTGTCCAGAACTTTGTATGCCTGTTAGGACTCTTGCCATCTGAAATTAGTCTCCTAAATATTTAATTCAGCCAAATAGTTGACTGGTGTTTTATAGATTTGTTGCGAAAATAAAGGCATTCGAACTAATCATGAAAGCAAACGAACTATTATATATCAGTCTTTTTATACTTATTTCAAGTACGGTTTTTGGTCAAGGGAAGGGGCAATTTGAATTTGAGGAGTTAGAACACAACTTTGGAACTTTTAAAGAAGAGCTTGGAGCGGTCGAGTATGAGTTTGTTTTTAAAAATATAGGTGATGCACCAATAGTGATCACAAGAGTGAAGGCGTCGTGTGGTTGTACTACTCCTGGTTGGTCAAATGAACCTGTTTTGCCAGGAGAGAAGGGTTTTATTAAGGCTAAGTTTAATGCTCGAAATAAACCAGGTTCGTTTAGAAAAAGGTTAACAATTACTAGTAATGCACAGAAGCCATCTCAATATCTCTACATTAAAGGTAATGTTATACCTAAGGTGAAAACAGTAGAGGAGAGATTGAGTGTTAAAATGGGAGCAATTCGACTAAAGTCAAAAAATTTAAACTTTTCTAAAATTACAACAGAAAAGCCTATTACAAAATCATTTGAAATTTATAACGATAGCGATTCTTCTATTACCCTTTTGAATAAGTTTGATGGTCCAAAGTTCATACGAATTGATCTCGATACGACAGTTTTACTTCCTAAAAAGTCAACAAAACTAAATGTTTGGTACAATCCTGATCATAACGACAATCTAGGTATGAATAATCACTCAGTCTCTTTTTACACCAGTGATAGTAACGTGCCTAAGAAGATTTCGGTGATTGCAAGAATAGAAGAGTACTTTGCTCCATTATCAGAAAAGGAAGAAGCTAAGGCTCCCAAGTTATTAATAGAAGATAGATTACAAGATTTGGGTAATATCAAAGCTGGAGCAAAAGTGACAGCCAAATATATATTAAGAAACGGGGGGGTAGAAAAACTTAATATTCGAAAAATCGACACTAATTGTACATGTATGACAGCTACTTTAGATACATATGATTTAAAAGGAGGAGAATCCACCTGGCTGCATGTAACTTTTGATTCTAAAGGTAGGAGAGGACGTCAAACTAAATCGATTTCCGTATTTTCCAATGATCCCAAAGATCCAACACAGTTAGTATCAATGAAAATTTCAGTTACCCCATAAAATAACTAACTAGTACAATTTAAAAGCTATGAGAAAAGTAATATTACCACTTGTGTTATTCATGAGTATATTGATTTCATGCCAAAAGGGTGAAATATCTAAAGGAGATAAATTTTTTGGACAAAAGAATTATAAAGAAGCGATAGTGGCTTATACAGAGTACCTTAAGTTGCATCCGAATCATATTCAATCATTGTATAACAGAGGAAGGTCGTATGAGGAATTGCATCAAAATGATAAGGCTGAAAAGGACTTTCTAGAAGTAATAGAAGTAGATAAAAAAAATACAAGTGCCAGATTGAGTCTAGCAGAGTTGAAGTATAAAGCTAAAGACTTTGAAAAAGCTCGTTTCTATGCAGAGGAAGCTGTGAAACTTAAAGATGATTTGGCCACTGCACATTTTTGGTTAGGAAGAGCATATCATCAATTAGGTGAATTTGATGAAGCAATGAAAGGGTATAATGATGCTATAGCTTTGGATCCTAATTTGGGAAATGCTTTTTTAAATAGAGGCGCAATTAAGATAACCAAAGGAAGTAAGTCTTCAGGATGTGAAGATCTTCAAAAAGCACAATCACTAGGAGTAGGAAGTGCGACAAAGGCTATAGAGAGGTACTGCAATTAATACATTCTTATGAAGGGAAAGAATATTGATCAAAATAATCTTTCCCCAGTTTTATTAAATAACCAATTACTAGTGCGTTGATAAAGTTAAGTTGTGTTGATTTTGGATGTTAACTATAATGGCTTTTGTCAATCAGGTTGAAAGCCATTGTGTAATTATAGTTTTATTCCGCTTATAATCAACTGTGTAGCATCTATTACAAGATCTCTAATTCTATGCCAATCTTCTAACTCTGGAGGTTTTTCCATGTATATGCTCAACTGGTCAAACTGAATACTAAATTTTATTAGAGAAAGAGTATTGGCTACATATTTTGTGTTACAGGCTTTGAAAATGCCCATTGTTTGACCTTCTTGAATACAATTAGCATAAAAATCAATGCTGCCTTGATTTATATCATCTATGAAGGATCGATACATGTTGCGAGTTTCAATAAAAGCCTTAATTGGAATTTCATTCTCTATAACTAGTTGTTCGTAATAATCTAGTGATTGTCTAATGTAGGTTATTAGTTTGGTTTCAGGATCTTTCGACTTGTTGGCTTCAGCTCTAAATTCAGAAAATATCCGTCTCCATTCATTTTCAGATGATTGAACAAAAATGTCCTCTTTGTTTTTGAAGTAGTAATAAAGAGAAGACTTCCTCATGCCAATTGCTGCTGAAATATCATCTACACTAGTTTTTGAATAACCTTGTGTGTTGAACAACTGCTTAGCGGCTTCGAGGATTTCTTGTTTTTTATCTGGCATAATCGGTGGTAATAATTGATCAAAAGGGTTTTTAGGTGAGATGAATTAATAATTTTAAACGTTCATAGTTATTATACGAAAATTTTATAGGAAAGAGTAATTTTTTGCGTAATACAGCATTTGTTTGGTGAAATCATTAGGATATTCAACTCTAATATCAATTATTTCACCATTATCACTTTTTACAGGGATCAATTCAGGGTTAATGAAACCGCTGTAAGGTGCCGAATTTAGTTTATCAGCTCTTTCTAATATCTCTTTATGAAGGATAGGGTCAATTTTTACACCATAGTTTTCAACTAGCATTTTTGCTGATTCAAAATCTCCTTCAGATTTAATGCGTTGAGTTTCCTTAAGAAGTTCTCCAAATAAATGCCTTAGTTTATTGAAGTCATTCACTACGAAATAAGTCTTTCCATTTTTAACTATCTTTTCTATAACATTATTTTTTTTACCTTTTTCGAAGCACCAAGCTGATATCCAAGCTCTATTTCTCATATGAGCTTCTTCAATGTTTTGACCAAGTTCTATTCTTCTTAATTGTGTTATTAAACCGTTAGTGATATAACTGCTGTATTGCTCTTTGCCAACAACCAAGTCTTGAATTAGTCCGAGTTCGATAAGTTTTGGGTCTAATAGAAAGTATAAAGCAACTAAGTCTGCACGTCCTTCTTCTATGGTTGAAGCATAGTTTTTCAAAGTCTCTTTAGGAGTACCGACCCCTTCATTGATTTGACCACTAGCATGACCTATTACTTCATGCAGAGCTGTATGCATTTTATCTCCCAAACTTCCGTACTCTTTGGTCCATGCAATTTCCTCATCTCTATGATAGAATTCTTCTAAGAACCCTTTAGTACCTACTTTGTTATATGCGTGAATGATATTTCCTAGGCTCACAGACTTAGAACCATATTCTTTTCTTATCCAGTTCGCATTGGGAAGGTTTACACCTATAGGAGTACTCGGTGAAGAGTCTCCGGTTTCGCTTGCAACATTGACAACTTTATAACTTACTCCAACTACGTTTGATTTTTTATGTTCATCCGAGATAGGAGAGTTGTCTTCAAACCACTGAGCATTTTTTGATAAAATTTCCATTCTCTTAGATGCCTCGAAGTCCTTTATTTGAACTATTGACTCATATGCTCCTCGATAACCTAATGGGTCATTATAAACCTCAATGAAACTGTTAATGTAGTCTATATCTCCTTCTGTGGTTCTAGCCCAAATGATATTATATTCATCCCATGTTTTAAGGTCACCAGTTTGATAATATTTGATAAGCAGCTCTAAACCTTTTTTTTGATTAGAATTTTCAGCGACAGTAACAGCTTTCTCAAGCCAAAAAATAATTTTGTCAATGGCTTTGCCATACATTTCACCAGATTTCCAGACTTCTTCTTTTATATTACCATTTTCATCTCTGACCAACTTAGAATTAAGGCCATAAGAAATAGGTCTGTCTGTGCTTTTATTTATTCTATTAGAATAAAACTCATGTACTTCGCTCTCAGTGATATCAGGAGCATAGAAGTTAATGGATGAGCCCGTTAAGAGGCCTTTAGATTCGTCTAAGTTTACTTTTTTATTGTCAATATCAGGGTTGAAGACAATCTCGATTATTTCTTCAGAGGGAAGTTGACCAGAGAATCTTAAAAGTTTATTTAAATAATCCCTGCTGAATTCTGGAATCAGTTTATTGTTGGAGTAGTGATGATGAATTCCGTTTGAGAACCAAAACCTTTTCATATAAGTCATAAATAATTTCCACTGGGGATCTTCGCGATTTCCAGAGTAATTAGTGACAATGCTTTCCAGTTTTTTTCGGATTTTTATGTTGTGTTGATAATTCTGATCATATGTAATATCACGACCGCTTTTACCAGCTTCTGACAGAAAGTACACTAATTTTTTTTGATCAAGAGTTAGTTTTTTGAAATCTGGAATCTGATATCTAAGGATCTTCAAATCAGCAAAAGTCTCTGAGAGAAATTGAAACTCCTCTAAGTTTTCGGTAGTAGCAGTATTGTTTTCCTCGGTATTATTACAAGCTACAAGTATTGCAAAGACCAATAATGATAAAATCGTACCTTTCATGCCTATTATATATATTGAGTTGCAATATAGCTGGCTGGCTTAACATTATCATAATATTAGAGTCTTGTTGCTGAATGACAAATGGCATATCTGAAGTCTTTTTTGTAGAATTGCTTCACATTTAGATTACAAGAATATTGGACTTTATAGATACCGAGATTCAGCGTTATAGCGAACGTCATACTTCTTCTGCATCTGACTTATTAAATAAAATTGAGAGAGAGACTCATATTGAAGTATTAAGACCTCGTATGCTTTCAGGACATCTTCAGGGCAGGATTCTTTCCATGCTTTCAAAAATGATTCGTCCTCAATATATTTTAGAAATTGGGACTTATACAGGGTATTCAGCACTTTGTCTATGTGAGGGAATGCAAGAAAAAGGTAAATTAGTAACTATCGATATCAATAAGGAGCTTGAATCTAGAGTAAGAGGCTATTTCTCAGAGTCAAAATATTCGGACCAAATCGATTTTCGAATTGCCAAAGCATTGGATGTAATAGATGCATTGGATGAAGGGATAGAAATGGTGTTTATTGATGCAGATAAATCCAATTATTGGAACTATTTCGAAGCTATTTTACCCAAGATGAAAAGAGGTGGTTTTATACTCGCTGATAATGTTTTGTGGAGTGGAAAGGTTGTAGAACCTCTTGATAGTAAGGATTTTGATACTAAGGCATTACTCGATTTCAATCGAAGAGTAAATGAAGATTCTAGAGTAGAAAATGTGTTGATGCCAGTAAGGGATGGGGTAACATTGATTCGAGTTCTATGAGGCTTTTGTTTCTAATATTGTCGGTTTTTATGAGTCTAAATTTCACTCATGCTGCCGAATTGGTGAGGCCTAAGGTGCCTTCTACTTTGCAGTTTGCTGGTATGCAACTAAAATTAACCGATGGAGCGAGGAAAGAAATTCAAAAAGAAGTCGATGCTCTTACTAAAAGCGCTACTTATTATAATATCAAAGCAGATCGTATAAAGTTGTACTTTCCGATCATAGAGAAGACTTTGGAAGAAAATGGAGTTCCGGGAGACTTTAAGTACTTGGCTGTTCAAGAGAGCGCCTTAATATCTGATGCTGTTTCTTCTGCAAAGGCTGTAGGTTTTTGGCAGTTTAAAGATTTTACAGGTAGGGAAGTAGGCCTTAGAATTGATAAGAGAATTGACGAACGTCTAAATGTAGTTGCATCCACTAAAGGAGCTGCTAAGTATTTTACCAGAAATAATTTTTATTTTAAGAATTGGGTTTATGCAATATTAGCTCATATGACAGGACGTGGCGGGGCTGCTAAGTATGTGGATAAGAAGCTTTTTGGAGCTAAGAAAATGACTATCGATCGTCATACACATTGGTATGTTAGGAGGTTCTTGGCTCATATGATAGCATTTCGAGATGCAGATAAAGGATCTCATAGTGAGGGAATCATTATGGATGTATTTTGGAAGGCTGGTGGTATGAGTATAAAGGAAATTGCTAAAAAGACGAAATCTGATGAACTGGTACTGAAGAAGTACAACAAATGGTTGAAGTCAGGTTCTGTGCCAACGGATAAACCATATGCAATATTAATTCCCAAGAAAGGGACTAAATCAAATTTTAAAGGAAGCAATACCGTAACTCCGATTGCTGCCGGTACAAGAGAACGTTCAAAACCATCAAAAGCTACTTCGTCTTTGGTCGAAGACCCAAAAAGATCCAATACAATTTTTATCAAGATAAATGGTTTGCCTTGTATATTGGCAAGAGAAGGCGATACGATGGAAAGTCTTTCCGAAAAAGGAGAGATTCATATGGATAAATTTGCCAAGTATAATGATTTGGCAAAGAATGCTAAGATTAAAGAAGGACAGATTTATTATTTAAAGAAGAAGCGCAATCGGGCTAAATCATATTTTCATACTGTACAGAGGGGAGAGTCACTTTGGGATGTTTCTCAGAAATTTGGAATAAAACGAGCGAAGCTTGCTAAGCTAAATCGAATGTCCATCATTGATGAACTTCAACCTGGTCGAGTACTTTGGTTAAAAAATCGTAGACCTGAACAACACGCTGTTGAAATTAAGGATTTGCCAATGTTACCAGTTGATGAAGCAATTCCTCTAAAGGAAATTGTAAAACAACATGAAAAAGATGATAAATTAAAAATAGATACCGTTAGAGTCGATGAGCATCATGAAAAAATAATTGTAGCTGAAGAAACAGACACTAATGTAAAGATCAAATTAGTAGAACATACGGTTCAAAAAGGAGAGTCTCTATATGCAATATCCAAACAATTTGGTGTTTCCGTTTCGGATATTATGGAATGGAATAGCCTGGTGCAGACTTCTTTGTCTATAGGGCAAGTGCTAAAGATTCATGGAGAAAGACGAATAAGTGACCCGAATCCAGTTGAATTAAAAAAAAATGAGAAGAATATTAAAAAAGAATTGGAGCCGGAAAAGGTTCTATTTCATGTAGTTGCACCAGGAGATACTATGTATGGAGTATCACGTAGATACGGTGTATCTGTAAATGACTTGCTTAGGATGAATCAAAAGGATAATTTCGATCTAGCTATTGGAGAGAAATTAATTTTAAGAGAGTAAATGTCCGCATTATTTAGTGACCGAAAAGTATTGTTGATTGAAGACAGTACTGAAGGTATCTATAACACTAAAAATACTATCATTCGGTCAGGCTTGGCTAAACATGTTGTAGTAAAGCTAAATAGTCAACTCGCGGTCGAATATCTTTCAATGCAGGAGAACTTTCCAGAGTTGGTGATTTATAACAACGAAATACCTGATGTTAATGGTGAATTATTATTGAGTGATCTTCAGAGTCTACCTATAATTCTGGCTGGTCGATCTAAATTTATCATTTTATCTTCAAAAAATATTCATCATTATTTTAATATGATGGTGTCAAATGGACAATTGTTCGGGCTATTAGAGGGACCTTTGACAACCTCTGTGTGTAAATTTATAGCTAGTGCAATTAAGGAGAATTAGCTTTGCTATTTAAAGATGGTCGTTTAATTGAAACTCATGTAATTCGGCTTCAAGCCCACTTAGTTTAGCTCTTAGCCGTAGGTCTTCATAAGTAAGATCGCTTAATTTGTCCTTTAAGTGAGTTTTGTTGAGAGTAAACCATTTCTTTTCTTTTTCAGTCAATTCTTTACCCTCGAGGCTCGTAAAGCAAGCATGGAAGGCACGTCTCATCATAGACCTTTTCGATTCTATGGATTCTAGCTTTTCTTTCGTTGATCTTATTGATTTTTCAATTTTTAAGATCTCTTTCTTGATTATTTCCCGAGTTTCAGAATTTATTTCTGGGTTAGAATGAGAGAGTGATTCAAGAGGTTGATCTAGCTCAAGAGCTTGGTCAAGCTTTATTAATGTCTGTATATGCTTCAGCTCAAACGAGCGTCTTCCGGTTGCCAAGGATTTTGCATGATCGATAGATGTCTCCATTATATACGCCATGGAATAGTGGGTGACGTCATAATACCTTTTCAATTTATGGATTAACGAATCTTTGTACACTTTTTTATTTTTATTAATTGGAACGTGTACAAAATTCATATGTTATATGACGATGTTAATTTTGTACACTTTAATTTATACATTTTTTAAAAAGTGTACAGAAGTCAAGTGTAATTCATTGTACACTTTTGTTGTTGATGTTTTTAAAAAGTGTACAATATGTGTTTTTCCAAATATTACTTGAAAACTTCAGTTCGATTCAAAAGCCAACTGATTGATATTTATTTGACGTTTCACGAGAAAGAATGAAAATTATACTGTCTGATCCCGATAGCGTAGCGTATCGGGACAGTTAATAATTTTTTAGACTTTTTTTAGCTTGTCCCGATTAATCGGGAGCTTGAAGAAAAAAGCTTGATTAAGTGTAATTGGTTGAGATTTTACAAAATGTTTGAATAGAATCACTTAATCGAACTCAGGTTGAAAGCAACACAGGTCTATGTCAAGAAGGTTTGTTTTGGATAGAAGAAACGTAATTGTAGCTGCTAGCTAGATAGTGGCGGGATTGCCTTGATTATGTAGTGTAGATTAGTATAGATTTAAAAATCAGGGTCTAAACCAAGAATGTTCTTGAGCTTCAATAGGGAAGGGTTCTTTTTGACCATTACTTCGAATATTTCAGAGCTGGTATAGGGTTTACGTTCTGATGAGTCAGATTCAACTATTCTATATGAAAAACCAATAGCAGTATTTCTGAGTTTCTTTCTAAGAAACTCTAGAATTTCTGGTTCTACAGATTTCATAGTGTCAACTTCTATCTTATTGAAGATCTTAAGTTCTATTTTATTATCTGGTAAAAGCTCTCCCTTTTTACTCAGGACTATTTTAATAGTTGGTAATGGTTTGAATTTTTCTATGTAATCTTCCAAAACCTTGTCGACACTCTGTTGGGTGATCGGCTCGTTCATATCCTCAAGTTGTATTGAGACTTCTTTTTGAACTACCTCTTGTTGCTCAGGCTTCTTGTCGAATATGGTCTTGAGATTAGGAGATTCCTTTTTAATGTCAGTTTTAATGACAAGAGGTTTTTCTCGCTTTTTTTCCAGAATAGAACTGCTACTTTGAGCGGCTTTGGCTTGACTATTGGTAGTCGACGGCGCTACGCCGTCACCATCTTTTTTGCTCCTGAGGATTTAGCTAAATTGAATGCCTCTTCAAGATAAGCAAGTTTCATGAGTGTAAGCTCAACATGTAGACGCTGGTTTTTACTTGATTTATAATTAAGATCACAAGTGTTTAAAATATTTAATCCAGACATCAAGAAACCGAGAGATGTGTTTTTAGCTTGATCTACATACTTAGCTTGGACGTTGCCAGATACATTGAGTAATTGAACGGTTTCGGGGTCTTTACAAACCATTAAATTTCTAAGATGCTCTGAGAGTCCAACTACGAAATTGTGACCATCAAATCCTTCTTTCAGTATTTTATCAAAAACCAGTAAAGCTTGAGAAATTTCTCCACCTTTTAATTGATCAGTAAGTTGGAAGAAGTAATCATAGTCAAGGACATGTAGATTTTTTATAGTGTCTTGGTAGGTTACCTTATTGCCACTAGAAAAAGTTACAATCAAATCGAAAATCGATAAGGCATCTCTTAAGGCTCCATCAGCTTTTTGAGCAATTAGGTGCAATGCTTCGTCTTCTACATCAATTCCCTCAGTATCTGCAATCTTTCTTAGTTGTAGAGCAATATCCTCGATTTCAATCCTATTGAAATCAAAAATTTGACACCTTGACAGGATGGTAGGTATTACTTTGTGTTTCTCTGTAGTCGCTAATATGAAAATAGCATATGAAGGAGGCTCTTCTAATGTCTTCAAAAATGCATTAAAAGCTTGATTTGATAACATGTGAACCTCATCAATGATATAAACTTTGAATTTTCCTTGTTGAGGGGGGTATCGAACTTGGTCGATAAGATTTCTTATATCTTCTACAGAGTTGTTCGATGCAGCATCTAATTCATAAATATTCAGAGAATTGGAAGATTCGTTGCTTTCGTCTTCGAAATCATTAATAAGCCTTGCAAGTATACGAGCACAAGTTGTCTTACCTACACCTCTTGGCCCACAGAATAACAATGCCTGTGCTAAATGGTTGTTATCGATAGCGTTTTTAAGAGTAGTGGTAATGTGTCCTTGACCCACAACTTCCTCAAAGCCCTGAGGACGATACTTACGTGCTGAAACAACGAAATTTTCCATGGCTGCAAATTAACATTGGGAAGATGAAATGGGAAGGTTTGAATTAGATAATTATATTCAAAGTCTAATTTGAATGAATAGTAAACTCTAACTATCAACTTTAGAGTTAGTTTACAGACTTACTGTAAAATCTTCTATTCATTTGCATATCAGGTGTATTACTAATACATAGTATTTGGGTTCGCAGATTTTTGTGGTATTTGTTGTATTGAATCCCAATGTTCTACGATTTTACCATTACTATCAAACCTGAAGAAATCCATAGTGACATATTGATCATTACCTGGCCATGTTTGATGAGTATGTAGCGCTACTAAATCACCTTCAGCTATGCATCTTACAAATTCGATTGATTTTTCAGGATATTCTTTTTGCATTTTTTCGAAGTAAGTAATAAAGCCTTCTGTGCCGTCTTGTACGTCAGGATTATGTTGAATGTATTGATTTCCAACGTAATGATTGACAGCTTCTCTTGGATTTCCTTCATACGCAGTTCTATAGAAGGCAATAGCATTTTGTTTGTTTTTTTCTTGATTCATGAGTTATTTACATTAAAAATTATTTTATGATTTTAAATTATTCAGTGAAGTCTTATTAGCGATAGCCTTAAAATTGACAATTTATGATTGTCGAACAAAATGTCTTGTATATCGTGAAATATTACTGGTTGGACGAAAATGGTAAAAAATTGTACTTTGAAGGTTGGTAGACCGTTAATTTAGCAGAGCATTTAGAGATAAATAGATGACAAATTCTGTTGATAAATACTTTAACGAACATGTTATAAGCCAGGTGAAAAAAATCGAGGCGGGATCTACTATTGAGGAAATGGTAGCTGGGTTAGAGTATATATCAGAGCAGTATCATGCTAACCACGATGCTCAAGTAAGAAAGACCATCAGAGCAAAGATGAGTGAAATGCTTGATTATATTTTTGATCATGGCCTAGAAGAAAAAGTACAAATTACCAATTATATGCTTTATGATTAAATGCTGAGCTTAGCTAGCTCTAATTATTCACTAGCTTCAAATTTAATGGTAAGGAATAGCCATTTGGATCGAATTTCTTAATGTTTGGGTACAGTAGTTTTTTAATATCTTGATGGTACCTAGTATACTTGGATTAGGGAATTTCTATTTTTTCAAAACCATTTTATCGTACTAAGAAATACAGTTTTATTTTATTTAATAATTTGTCTTTTGAGTAGCTACTAAGATTTGTTAGTGAGTAGTACCTACCTTCGCAGTAATATGGCAAAATACAACGGAAGGAACTTTGAAAGATATGATCTATCAGAAGATCGATCTCTAAGAGCATGGAGTGCAGCAGATGAATATTTATTATCAGAACTGAAACCCGAAGATGAAAATATAGCCTTATATCATGATAGGTTTGGCTTTTTAACAGCGAACATTGCAGACAAAAAACCACAAGTAGTAGTCTCTCATATGAGTCAAGAGAGGGCCATTAGCGCCAATCTTGAGAATAATGAGTTAACGCACACACAGTTTATCTATCCACTAGATTCTTTAATCCAACCTGCTAACCTTGCTTTATTAAAGGTTCCTAAGTCTTTGGAGCTGTTTGAGTTTTATCTACAGCATATTGTTTCTAACTCGACTAGTGATGTGGTTGTACTTTGTGGTTTTATGACACGACATTTTAGTCCGAGCTTAGTTTCTATTGCACAAAAATATTTTGAGGTAGTAGAACAAAGCCTTGCGAAAAAGAAAGCTCGGATATTAATTCTTAAAGTAAAGAAGAGTAAGAAAGTAACAACTATTTTAAATACGATAGAATACAATGGTACCACTTACTCTCAGTACCCTGGCGTATTCTCTTCAGGTCATGTAGATTTTGCGTCTCAGTTTTTAATTAATCATTTAGAGATTGACATTAATGAAGGAAGGGTCTTAGATTTAGCCTCTGGCAATGGGGTTATTGCATCTGAGATTTCTAAAAGTGAATCTAACTTAGAATTTCATCTACTAGATGATTCGTATCTGGCTGTAGAGTCGGCTCGTAAAAATCTAAGTACAGAAAACTTTCATCACCATTATGATCAAAATTTAGCGAGGTTTGAAAATGGTTTTTTTGATCTGATTGTAACTAATCCACCTTTTCATTTTGAATATGAAATTAATATTCAAATCCCCTTATTACTATTGAAAGAAAGCTACAGATGTCTTAAGAAAGGAGGGGAATTGTGGATAGTAGCGAATCAGCATCTAAATTATAAAACGCATTTAACTAAATACTTTGAGTCTACAGAATTAATTTCTGAAGATAAAAAGTACGTAGTTTATAAGTGTGTTAAATAATTAAAATAGGTTAAAACAAAAGTTGAATGATGTAAATCATTCCTACAATGAAACCTAGTATTGCTATACTAATAAACTCTCCTTTAATTACACTACTGGTTGAATCTTTTTTCATAGGTTGTATTATTGCAGTTGTCGGTTTATCGTAATATAGAGAATCTAATTTGAATTAGATGTCTGTTTTATAGTGAGTTATAAATTATTTGTAATTGATTTTTAATTTAACACGAAATAATGCAACGCTTTACCGGAATATGACAAAGTATTTTCTCTGTTTAGATTTTTACTCTTAAAAATAACGGTCGTTAGACTTCTATAATATTATTTGTTGGGTATTGGATTGGATAATGAATGCAATTTAGGTGATTCAATTTCTTTAAGAAGTTGTTGCTAAGCTCCAGAGATAAGCAATGGAGTATGTTTAAAATGATAGTATGTGACTATTTTAAACTATAGATTACAGTACTGTTGCTATTTGTAATAAATGTTGTTTTTAGAAAACCTGTTCGGCAATTCTTTGAACACTTGTGGATTTACCCATAGAGTAATAATGCAATACTGGTACGCCTGCTTCTTTTAATTCTTTTGATTGTTTAACACCCCATTCTACACCTATTTCTCGTGCCGCTTTGTTGTCTTTACAGGCCAATAACTCTTTTGCTAATTCTTCTGGCATGTCAAGGTGAAAAATACTTGGTAGAACGGTAGCCTGACTTTTAGTACTTATAGGTTTTAATCCTGGAATAATAGGGACATTGATACCTACAGCCTTACATTCTTCTACGAATTTGAAAAACTTATCATTGTCAAAAAACATTTGTGTAACTATGTACTCTGCACCAGCATCGACTTTATCTTTTAATCTTTGCAAGTCGGTTTGCAAATTCGGAGCTTCAAAGTGTTTTTCGGGATATCCTGCCACTCCTATGCAGAAGTCAGTAGGGTTTGGGTTTTCGAGATCTTCTTCTAAATATTTACCAGTGTTTAAATCATTTACCTGATGAAGCAAGTCAATGGCATAGTTATTTCCTCCTTCAGTAGGAATAAATCTACCTTCTGACTTGATAGCATCACCTCTAAGTACTAATACATTATCAATACCCAAGAAGTTAAGATCTATTAGCGCATTTTCAGTTTCTTCTCTAGTAAAACCACCACAAATGATATGAGGAACAGGATCTATTCCGTATTTATGTTTAAGTGCAGCACATATTCCGACTGTACCTGGTCTTTTGCGAGTAATTTTCTTTTCAAGTAGACCGTTAGATAACTCTTTGTATACGTATTCTTCTCTGTGATAGGTGACATCAATGAATGGTGGTTTGAACTCCATAAGAGGGTCTAAATGATCATAAATGTTCCTGATACTTTCGCCCTTTTTAGGAGGGATGATTTCCAAAGAGAACAGCGTGTTTTTAGCGTTAGATATATGTTCGGTTACTTTCATCTTATTAGTCAATATCTATCGGTTCCAATCGATAGTGCTTTATTAGTTATAGTTCAGATTTGGAGCAAGCCATTTTTCGGCTTCTTCTAAGCTCATTCCTTTTCTTTTAGCATAATTCTCTACTTGGTCTTTTTCAATCTTCCCTAGTCCAAAATATTTTGATTCAGGATTAGCGAAGTAAAAACCACTTACTGAAGAGGCAGGGTACATGGCATTGGATTCTGTCAGTTTGATTCCAGTTTCGGCTTCTACATTCATAAGATCCCATATAATTGGCTTTTCAGTATGGTCTGGACAAGCTGGATATCCGGGAGCTGGCCTTATACCTTTATATTTTTCAGATATGAGGTCTTCATTTTCAAAATTCTCATCTGATGCATAACCCCATATTTCTTTCCTTACTTTTTCATGCATTAGCTCGGCGAAAGCTTCTGCAAGTCTGTCAGCTATGGCTTTTACCATAATACTATTATAGTCATCATGGTCTTTTTCGTATTTTTCTAGAATAGGCTCTATTCCAATTCCTGCAGTCACGGCAAAGCATCCTATATAGTCCTGTAGACCTGAATCCGCTGGAGCTATGAAATCAGCTAACGAATTGTTGGCTAGACCACTTCCTTTTTTACCTTGTTGACGTAGAAAATGGAAAGTAGTTAACTCTTCGCCATTTTCTCCCTTTAACTGAATATCATCACCATTAGTATTGTTAGCCGGGAATATTCCAATTATTGCGTTTGCTTTGATAGAACCATTTAAAATGATTTCATCGAGCATTTTATTAGCATCGTTGTAGAGGTTGGTAGCTTCTTTTCCAATTACCTTATCTTCTAAGATTTTTGGGAAACGACCTTTCAACATCCATGTTTGGAAGAACGGAGACCAATCTATATACTGTCTAATTTCCTCTAAAGAATAATCAATAAAGGTTTTGGTACCGATAAAATTAGGTTTTTGAATTTTAGTATTCTCCCAATTTAGTTTGATATGATTGGCTTGAGCCTGAGCAAATGGGATGTAATTTTTAACTTTAGTTCTGCCAGCGTGCTTCTCCCTTGCTTCCTGATATTCACTTTTGATCGAAGATACGAATGCGTCTTTTTTTCCACTTAACAAGTCTCCGGCTACAGGAACGCTTCTAGAAGCGTCCAATACGTGTACTACAGGTCCAGAATATTCTGGGTCTATTTTTACTGCCGTATGAATACGTGACGTCGTAGCACCACCAATCAATAATGGGTATTTTTCTTCTTCCTTTTCAAGAAGCTTGGCAAAATCAACCATTTCATCCAATGAAGGAGTGATTAGTCCACTTAGACCTATTATATCTGCTCCTATTTCCCTAGCCTTTTCTAGTATTTTTTCATTTGGAACCATGACCCCCATATCCACGATTTCATAGTTATTACAAGCCATTACTACTCCGACGATATTCTTTCCAATATCGTGTACATCTCCTTTTACTGTTGCTAGGAGTACAGTTCCAGCATTCATTGCATCTCCTTCTGATTTTTCTGCTTCTAGAAAAGGAGTGAGGTAGGCAACTGCTTTTTTCATAACTCGTGCAGACTTTACTACTTGAGGAAGAAACATTTTTCCTTCACCGAACAAGTCTCCTACGACATTCATACCGTCCATTAAAGGTCCTTCAATTACATGAAGAGGTCTAGGAAGTTTTTGTCTAGCTTCTTCTGTATCCTCGTCTATGAACTCAACTATACCTTTTACCAAAGCATGTTCAATTCTTTTTTCAACTGGAAGAGAACGCCATTCATCATTTTTCTTTTCTGTTTTACCTGTTCCTTTTACAGATTCAGCAAATTCCATTAACCGCTCTGTGGCATCATCTCTTCTATCAAGAAGTACATCTTCTACATGCTCGAGTAAATCCTTAGGGATGTCATCATAAACTTCGAGCATAGCTGGGTTTACAATACCCATATCCATTCCTTCTCCAATAGCATGATAAAGAAATGCTGAATGCATTGCTTCTCTGACAGCATTGTTTCCTCTAAACGAGAAAGATACATTAGAGACACCACCACTTACGTGTGCAGCAGGTAGGTTTTCCCTTACCCAACGAGTGGCTCTGAAGAAATCAAGGGCATTTAATCGATGCTCTTCCATCCCTGTTGCAACGGGGAAAATGTTAAGGTCGAAAATTATGTCTTCAGGCTTAAAGTTAATCTTTGGACCAACCATTAATTCGTATGACCTTTTAACAATTTCTACACGACGATCATAATTATCAGCTTGTCCATCTTCATCGAAAGCCATTACAATAACAGCCGCACCATACTGCTTAATCAATTTGGCTTGACGAATAAACTCTTCTTCACCAACTTTGAGCGATATTGAGTTAACAACAGATTTTCCTTGTGTACATTTAAGTCCCGCTTCAATAATTTCCCACTTAGACGAGTCAATCATCACAGGAATTCTTGCAATGTCTGGTTCTGCTGCCATTAGGTTTAAGAACTTTGTCATGCATTCAGCACCATCAAGCATGCCTTCATCCATATTGACATCGATGATTTGAGCTCCGCCTTCTACTTGGTTTCTCGCGATTTCAAGTGCTTCTTCGTAACTTTCTTCCTTTATCAAACGAAGAAATTTCCGAGAACCAGTTACATTAGTTCTTTCTCCTACATTTATAAAGTTGAGTTCTGGTGTTACTATTAATGGCTCCAATCCACTCAATTTCATTGGATTGTTTTTTTGCCACTTGTATTCGTATTTGCCTTTATAATCTGGATGCAGACTCATCTTTTAAGGTTCAGTATTGAGTTTGTGAATATTTTTATTTTGTTCAGACAGTGTGTTCTTTGTCTCTAGGTTGGTATTTAGATGCAAGATCAGCAATCGCTTTAATATGATCAGGGGTTGTTCCACAACATCCACCGACAATATTAATAAGACCTTCATCTAAAAATTCTTTAATCTGTCCAACCATATCCTCGGGAGTTTCATCATATTCACCAAACTCATTCGGAAGACCAGCGTTTGGATGTGCACTGATATTAAAGTCTGATTTGGTGGATAGAGTCTGTAAGTATGGTTTTAATTCTCTGGCACCAAGAGCACAGTTAAGACCAACACTCAATAAATCAAGATGAGATATAGAGATTAAGAAAGCTTCAGTGTTTTGACCAGAAAGGATTCGTCCGCTAGCATCTGTAATAGTACCTGATACCATTATAGGTATTCTAGTTCCTCTATCTTCAGCTATTTCATCAATGGCCATTAGAGCAGCTTTAGAGTTTAACGTGTCTGTTATGGTCTCTACCAGTAGAATATCTGCTCCTCCGTCAAGTAAAGCTTTTGCTTGTTCTCCAAATGCTTCTTTTAGTTGATCAAAAGTAATTGCTCGATAACCTGGGTCATTTACATCTGGGGACATGGATGCTAATCTATTGGTTGGCCCCATAGAACCTGCCACGAATCTTGGTTTGTGAGGTTCTTTTTTAGTAAACGCATCAGCTACTTCTTTAGCGATTTTAGCAGATTCATAATTGATTTTGTATACCCAATTTTCGAGCTTATAATCTTCTTGTGCTATCCAAGTACTTCCAAAAGTGTTGGTTTCGATAATGTCAGCTCCAGCTTCGAAGTATTGAGCATGAATCTCTTTGATTACATCTGGGCGAGTTACAGAGAGAAGGTCATTGTTGCCTTTCAAATTGATCGGATGATCTTTTAGCTCTTCATTTCGGAAATCCTTTTCCTCTAACTTGTAACGTTGGATCATAGTACCCATTGCTCCATCAAGTATTAGGATTCTTTCTTGGAGTAAATCTAAAATGTTGTTCACTTCATACACAGTTAAATAGTACGTTATTGTGCAACAATTTAACCTGTTGTCCAATATCTAACTATAGTTATCACAATAAGCTGTTGAACTTAATTCGACAGCTACTTATCTAGAAATGTAATCTTTAGACAATCATTTATCTTTTTCAATACCTGATTGATATTGATTGGGAGTTGGCACAACATCCAATATTGCGGCTATGGATATGTTGCCAAGACGTCATAGGGCCCAATCCCTCGGTCTTTCTTGATAAGTGAGCCACAAAGATATCAGGAATGTATTAAATTGCAATGAAGGGATGGGTTCATTATTAGCTATTTTCATGACAATTTGGAGTTGTTTTAACTCTTAAGGAAGATTTTATTACCTCTATTTTATGAGAACCCAAACCATTGTAAGTTTAGTAGTCGAATTTGATCGTAATAAAAGAAAGCTTCCTGTATTGACAGAATTAAATAATCAATATGGCTCTAGTATTAATAATGTGTATCAAAGAACAGCTACTCTAATTTCTGTATTAGGCAATCAAGTGAATGGAGGAGTTTTAGAAAGCAGTAATACTCTGAATGATAAGTAAATGGATTAAAAAAGTAATTCTCACGCGAAATGTGATGATTTTGTACTGTGATTGACAACAAGGTGTCAATTACGTATTCTCTGTTGTAATGCGGTAGAATTAATACTCGTATATATTTCCTCTATTAATTTTGACTAATGATAATAGAAAAAATAGAATTGTCCATGCTAATCCTAAAGTGATGGACTCATAGGATACTGAGGTTTGGACATTATCTGGATTTAAAATACTAAAAGGAATTTGAACTAAATCGTTAATTACATGAATTGGCATGTATTGAGAAACAGAATTCTCGAAGCCAAATATGATCCAGAAAATAAAAGTTTCCAGAAACAAGCTCCATACCAACATAAAAACAATAGCCAATCCTGTTGATTTAATTAACATTCCTATAAACATACAAAAAGAAAGAAATGTCAGAATCTGGATAAAATGACCAAGTATGAAATCGACTTTTTCATTTGTGTCATAATCTACGGTTTCCCCGTAAGTCATTCCAAAGTAAGTTGTTAAACCTAGAAGCAATAAAGTAGAAGCAATAGAGAGTATTAGGACAGTAAGGAATTTAGACCCTAAAAATTCTATTCTACTCAATCCGTCAATAATATTTTGGCGAAGGGTCTTTTGACTAATTTCATTTGAAATGGCACTTATTACAATAATTCCTAAAAAGACTTTAACAAACGAAGCAAGATATGCGAGATTGTGCCAAATATCTGGATAGTTGTAAATGTTGAAATCAGGTATCTGAGGAGGTATATCTCCAGAAGTGGTCATTTCGAAAGTGATATTCATTAGAACAGTACCTAATGAGCAAGCTACATACATAGTAGCTCCATAGAGTCCCAATAATATCCAAAAGGGTAAGTTGTTTTTATTTTTAAGCCATTCTAATTCGAGCAGTCTGATCATGATTGTTGCATTAGGTTAATGAATTTTTCTTCAATAGAAGATTCAGTTTTTAATAAATGTGAGGCTGTAATGCCTTTCGTAGCAAGTGCTTCACTGATAAATTCAGTTGTTACTTCAGGTTCTACCGATATGCTTAAAAATTTGCCAGTATGGGTAACTGTTTTGACACCTGCTAAAGAAGTAATGGTATTCTCTAATAGAACCATGTCTTTAGCCGCTATTTGAATTATTGTTTCATCCTGTCCGAGTTCTGAAAGACTCCCTTGATGGAGTTTATTGCCTTTCTTTAATATCATGAAATGAGTACAGACTTTCTGCACTTCACTCAGAAGATGGCTGGCTAACAATATGGTCTTTCCAGATTCAGCAATCTTTAGAATTAAATTTCTAATTTCAATAATCCCTTCAGGGTCTAGTCCATTAGTAGGCTCATCAAGAATTAGAACTTCTGGATCGGATAATAGCGAAGAAGCTATAGCTAGCCTTTGTTTCATACCTAAAGAATAAGATTGAAACTTGTCACTTTTACGCTCATATAAACCGACTTCTTTTAAGACTATATTGATTCTAGACTTATCAGCACCTTTAATTTTGGCTACTATTTTAAGGTTGTCAGTTGCAGAAAGATATGGATAGAAGTTAGGTGTTTCCAGTATTGCACCTATGTTCTTTCTTGATTTTGCTGAAGGTATTTCTCCAAACCATTCAAAAGATCCTGATGTTGGAGAGATGACTTGTAGAAGCATTCCCAAAGTAGTAGTTTTTCCACTACCATTAGGGCCTAGAATACCAAAGACTTGCCCTTTTTGAACACTAAATTCCAGATTTGAGACGGCCAATAATTTTCCATACTTTTTGGTAAGGCCTTTAGTTTGAAGTACTGTATCCAAGTTTCAGTGATTTCGTTTATGTTGACAATAATATGAACTAATCATCTAGTGATTGGTGTATTAGATAAATACATTAGAATATTTATTACATAAAGTTCCAATATGGGTTCAAATAAAGTGAATTGTGAGAATGGTACATGTGAGGTACCTCTTGATAACAATGTTAATAACAATGAGTCGAATACGGATAAAGTGGAAAGACCAAGGCTATATTACTTTGGAGACCCGATGTGTTCTTGGTGTTGGGGTATAGCGCCTTCTTTAGATCGACTGAAATCAGATTATCAAGATCTGTTGGATTTTGAAATAGTATTAGGTGGTCTTAGACCAGGAGGGGGAGATGAGTGGACTCGCGAATTCAGAGAAATGATTCGTACACATTGGGAGCATGTTAACGAAGCTTCTGGTCAGCCATTTGATTTTACTTTTTTAGAGAGGGAAGAGTTTGAATATGACACCGAACCACCAGCAAGGGCAGTTCGAGTAGTTAGAGATATAGCACCAGAAAAAGAATGGGAGTTTTTCAAGTATTTACAGAAAGCCTTTTATGCCCTAAATCAGGATATTCTTGATTTGAAGGTAATGGAACAAGCGTGTAAAAAGCTTGATATTGAATATGCTGAGTTTGAACCTTTGTTTTTATCAAAGGGGTATAAGCAATTGGTTAACAAGGATTTTATGAAGTCTCAGAAGTTTGGGGTGAGAGGGTTTCCTTCTCTAATACTTCAAACGGGGGATGAATATTTTGCAATTTCAATGGGATATTCTCCATATGATCAAATAAAGAGAGCCGTAGAAAGTGTTCTTTCTGCATCAGAAACAGTGAAATAATTGAATAAAGAATAGGTTCGTTTTGTATTTTCGGGAGACAATCGAATAGTATGAAACGAATCTTAGTTTTACTAATTACAATTTCAATTTTCACAGTCGTACATGCTCAAAATCGGACTCCAAAGCTAGGTTTGGCGCTGAGCGGAGGCGGAGCAAGAGGACTGGCTCACATAGGAGTACTCAAAGTCCTTGAAAAAGAGGGGATATATCCGGATTACATAGCAGGAACAAGCATGGGATCTCTTATAGGAGCGCTATATGCGATAGGCTATACTCCAGAAGAGATGGAAAGGATTGTTCTTAGTCAAGATTGGGACTTATTATTAGGGAATAAGATCCCCTTATCAGATGTTACGATTGAGGAAAAGCCCTATTATGGTAGGTATCTGATGGACCTTAGAGTAGAGAATGGTAAATTAAATTTACCCACAGGAGTAATAGAAGGTCAGAATTTAAACATACTTTTTTCAAGAATTACTCGATCCGTTCATCAAATAGATGATTTCAAACAATTTCCCATACCATTTTCTTGTGTAGCTACTGACTTAAGCAATGGTGAAAAAGTGGTTTTAAATAAAGGGTTTCTTCCAGAGGCTATGAGAGCTAGTATGGCCATTCCTTCAATATTCACCCCAGTAGAAATAGATAGTAAGCTATTAGTAGACGGTGGACTTGTAAGAAATTTTCCTGTTCAGGAGGTTAAAGATATGGGTGCTGATGTCGTAATTGGAGTATTTGTAAGTAACGATCTTAGTTCAAAGGAAGAATTGACGGATATGATTGGTGTCATGACGCAATCAGCTTTTCTCTACAGCTCCAAAGATTCTAAGACTCAGATTAAAAAGACTGACTTATTGATAAGACCAGAGCTCACTGGGTTTAGTGTTAGTTCATACAATGATGATAAAGCTATAATAGACGCGGGAGAGAAGATGGCTCGCTTGATGTTAGAATCAATAAGAGAATTTAAAAATTATCGTCTTCAAGGAAAGTCAATGCAAAGAATTCAGAAGTTTCCTAAGTACGATACTATTTCTTTAGATAGAGTAGAGGTACATGGTAATAATAGAGTTGATGATAAATATATTATTAGCAAGCTCAATCTGAAAACGAATGAAGAACTGTCAATGGCTCAAATAGAAAAACGTATAGATCTTTTATATGGAACGGGTCATTTTGATAAGATTAATTTCTTAATACAGCCAGATAGCAACAGATTAGTTTTACAAGTGAATGAAATACCAGCAAAAAAGTTGTACGCAGCGCTTCACTATGATACTGAAAATAAAGTTGGGGTGAACTTTAACCTTATGATGCGCAATGTACTGTTTCGTAATTCTCGTGCATTAATAGAACTTGATGTTGCTGAAGCACCGAGAGTTAACCTTTCGTATTTAAAATACATGGGTAAACAACAGAAAGGAGCGTTGATTTTAGCTGCGGATTGGGAGAAATTACCTCTGCCTGTCTATAGTGAGAATGGCAACCGACAAGCAGTTTTTACTACAAATTACTTTCGGTATTCTGGCGATTGGCGTACAGCTGATTTTCAGAATGCTGCTTTTGGTTTTAGGTACATTGGAGAATTTACCCATCTAAAACCAAAAGTTTCCAATAATCAATTTAACAATGTGAATTTGTTAAAATTAAATAGTCAAGGAATAGGCGTGTTTGGAGAAGTAAATACATTGAATAAATTGTATTTTCCTCAAACTGGATATAAATCCTCATTTCATTTCAATTATAAGTTTAGCTTAAAAAATGACATTGATTTTATTGAACCTGAACAGCCAGATTCAGAAATAATCATAAATGAAGATGAGTTTTTGCAGTTTGACTTTGATTTAGATTACTACTGGTCATTAGGAGACAAGTCGACTGTTTCAATGTCAATGGCCATGGCATTATCCGATATGAAAATAAGTACTTATAATGTTACTGATTTCAGATTCATAGGAGGGTTCAATCCAAGATATATACACTCAAATCAGTTTTTAGGAGCTGGTGCTCTTGAATATAATGCTGTTAACTACAGTTATTTTAAGATCATGTTCCAATATGAATTATTTCGATCTTTTTATTTACAAGCTATTGGCAATTATCTAGAATCAGAATACCCTATGAATTGGATAAACTTTGATTTTGATATTTCAAATTTTGGAATGCGAAAAAGAAGAGTTGGGTATGGCATTATTGCAGGGTATGATACTAGACTTGGGCCAGTTTTATTTGGTTTAGCAAAGGACGTAGATCGGTCAGGTTGGAAGGCATATTTTAATGTTGGTTTTTATTTTTAATAACAGAACATAGTCACGAAATTTTCAAATAAGTAATTACATGATCTTCGACATGTTTTTAATTCTCATAGGTGTTAAGGTTGGTATTGCAACCTTTTTTTTTTAAATTGATTATTGAATAATGTTAATGTAATTAGCTTATATTCAGATATAATTTATGCACACCTAGAGCCAGCTAACCATGGGCGTGAAGCTGCAGTTGATAAGTCGACTGTTATTTGACAGATCAAACATACTACTTTTAACTACTACTACAGATGATGATGAATAAGCCCAGTAAGGAAGTGCTAAATGTTTTTGGAAAAATTCTATATTCCTTAGCCATGGCAGATGGTGAAATACAAGACTCGGAACTGGCAGTTCTCAAAAAGATTGTTTCAAAAAATGAATGGGCTAAAGAAATTGAATTTTCATTTACAGAAGCTATGGAACTTAATATGGATCCACATATTTCTTTCTTAAAAAATATGAGGGTGTTTAGATCTAAGGAGATGGATGAGCATATTCCTTTTTTTATTGAATTGATGGAGAAAATAGCGGAATCACATAATGGTATTTTCCCTGCAGAATTATCAATGATTCAGGAGTTCAAAAGCTATTGTCATAAAGACGCCATTGATTATGAAGAGCATCAATTAAAATCCGAAGAGCATTTACAAATCCAAGTGATTTAAAACATTCATAATAAAGTTTAGATCATTGAATTTTAAACAAAAAAAGGCAGTTTAAATAAACTGCCTTTTTTTGTTATTTTATTACCTTCTTAAACTTGTTCAGGTATTTTCTGTATATCTACAGCTGTTTCTTGACCGTCTTTGAAAGATGCCCTAGGTCTTAAATTAAGCGTTTGGAACATTTGTTTATCTTGATCAATATCTGGATTTGGTGTTGTTAAGAGTTTTTCTCCAGCGAATATTGAATTTGCTCCTGCCATAAAACACATAGCTTGCTCTTCCAAACTCATTACTTCTCTACCCGCAGAGAGTCTTACCATAGAAGTAGGCATAATTATTCGTGCCGTAGCTATCATTCTAATCATCTCCCAAATAGAGACTCTTGGTTGATTTTCTAGAGGAGTCCCTTTTACTGGAACCAAAGCATTAACAGGTACTGACTCTGGATGTTCTTCTAATGTGGATAAAGTATGAAGCATTCCTATTCTATCTTCATCTCTTTCTCCTAGACCTATAATACCTCCTGAGCATACAGATATTTTAGCTTTTCTTACATTTTTTAAAGTATCCAGTCTGTCGTCATAAGTACGTGTAGAGATGATTTCTTCATAGTGTTCTTCACTGGTGTCTAAGTTGTGGTTGTAAGCATACAAACCTGCATCTTTAAGCTTTTCTGCTTGCTCCTCTGTCAACATGCCAAGTGTACAGCATACTTCCATACCCATGTTGTTAACTCCTTTGACCATTTCTAACACTTTGTCAAAGTCTCTATTATCACGGACTTCTCTCCATGCAGCTCCCATACAGAATCTGGTGCTACCAGATTCTTTTGCTCTTTTGGCAGAGTCGATTACTTTTTCTACTTCCATCAATTTTTCTACTTTGACATCTGTATGATATCTAGCAGCCTGTGGACAGTACGCACAATCTTCAGCACAACCACCAGTCTTCACTGAAAGCAAAGTACAAACTTGAACTTCATTGGGATCATGGTATGCTCTATGAACGGTAGCCGCTCGATAAATAAGATCCATGACAGAAGTATTATATATTTCAGTGATTTCCTCTCTCGTCCAGTCGTTTCTGATGATCATTTTGACTCCTCTTTTAGTTGTTTGAAATAGTGGACGTGAAATTAATTACTTAATTTCTAATTCAAATGGCAAACGGGCTTGGATCCCTTGATATTTTTCCATGTCTTTAATCATATTGATGTATTTCGCCATTTCACCATATTGATGATTGAGGATTTTCGTTTCTGTTTCTCCAGCAATAGAACTGAAAAATTCTTCCCATTTGCTCTTTAAAGTAGGATAGAAGGTTACCATATAATCTTCTTCTATACCTGCAGCAGCAGCAGCAATTTCAAGAGCATCGTTATAAGATCCTAGTTTATCTACTAGTCCATGCTCTTTAGCTTGAGCCCCAGTCCATACTCTACCAGAAGCTACTGCTTTGAGGTCTTCGATATTCATATTTCTTCCTTCTGAAGCCTTAGTTGTGAAGGTTTCATAGCCACGATCGACTGAGTTTTGAATAATTTGTTTTTCTGCATCTGTCAGAGAGCTAGAAACTCTATAAAGGTTTGAAAATCTTCCAGTATTTACTCCGTCGAAAGTAATTCCAAGTTTGTTTTCCATGAATTTCCCAAGATTTGGAAGTAAACCAAATATTCCTATTGAGCCGGTAATGGTCATAGGTTGAGCGATTATAGTATCGCAAGGCATAGCCATATAATACCCTCCTGAAGCTGCCATATCTGACATAGATGCTATAACAGGTTTCTCAGCTTTAGTTAACATGATTTCATTCCAAATAACATCAGAAGCCAGCATTGATCCTCCTGGAGAATTTATTCGGATTACAACTGCTTTCACTCTTTTACTTTCTCTAGCAGCTTTTATAGCTTTTACGAACTTAGCTGACCCTATGCTCTCCGAATCGCCTTTACCGCTTACAATTTCTCCACTGGCCACAATAACTGCTACACGGTCTGAAGAGTATCCTTTATCTAGTGTCTTGATATAATTTAGAATATTCACATATTCTATCTTATCGTCAGCTTTAATTCCAAGGGCTGTTTTGATTTGATCTTTTATTTCGTTTTTGTATCCAACTTTAGATATAAGACCATAGCTAAGTGCATCTTCTGGTTCTCTGACTAACATTTCACTTGAAATATTTTTAAGTTCTTCAATTGAGATGTTTCGTGAGGTACTTATACTTTTCAATACATTACCATGAATATCATTGATAAATGATGTCACTTGTTCACGGTTGGCATCACTCATATCTTTTCTAAAGAAAGGTTCTACTGCACTTTTATAGGTTCCAACTCGAAAGATTTGAGCTTCTATATCTAGTTTATCAAATAAACCTTTGAGGAAAACCACATTGGCACTAAGGCCATTAAATTCTAAAGAACCTATTGGGTTGAGGTAAATTTCATCTGCTACAGAGGCTACATAATAGTTGGCTTCTGTCATAATTTCACCGTAACTGTAAATGAACTTGCCACTTTCCTTGAAGTCTTCAAGTGCTGACCTGATTTCATGTAAAGAGGAATAGCCTGCTGCGAGAATTCCATTATCTAAGAAGATTCCCTTAATCCTATCGTCGGTTTTAGCATTTGATATAGCCTCTAAAGTTTTTAGTAAAGGAATGCGTTGTTCTACATCGTCACTAAATATTTCTTCGAATGGATCTTCAATGACTCTTTCCTGAACCACACCATGAAGACCTATGTAGAGTACTGAATTATTCTTTACTTCAGGTGCGTCTTGTTCAGATAGAGCGATGATTCCTCCTACAGTTACTGCAAAAAATATTGCACCAATGAAACTGTATATAAACAGGGCTGTGAGAGTGGAAAGAACGTTTTTGAAAAATGTCATACTTTGGGAAATCTATTTTAACGAATATTGCAAAACTATTAATTAAACCCGCATCAAATATGCGAATTAGTAGTATTCACTATTAAAATTTTCAGATCAATTATTAATGAGTAAATGTTATCTTCTCTTGGGGACGAACCTTGGTGACAAAAGTGCCAACTTATCGACCGCCATTCATGAAGTAAGTGATCAGATTGGTCAAGTTATTACAAAATCTTCCATATATCGTACTGCAGCTTGGGGCAAAGAAGATCAAGATGACTTTTTGAATCAAGTGATAGAGGTCGAATGTGACCTAGATCCTCATAAAGTATTAAAAGCTTGTTTAAGTATAGAACAGGAAATGGGACGTATTAGATATGAAAAGTGGGGTGAACGATTAATTGACATTGATGTACTTTATTATGATGATTTAGTGATCGAAACATCATCACTTGTAATACCTCATCCTGAATTACAGAATCGAAGATTTACTTTAATTCCACTTGTAGAAATTGCACCAAATTTTATTCATGTAGGTTTCAATCAAACTAATAGAGAGCTTCTAGAATGTTGTAAAGATCAATTGGAAGTGTTAAGAGAATAGATATGGAAAATTTAACAATTTGGCATTACCTGTTGGTAATAGTTTTAGGTACTGTAGCAGGGTTTGTAAATGTAGTTTCGGCAGGAGGTTCATTGATGACAATGCCATTATTGATATTTATGGGACTGCCGCCTTCTACGGCTAATGGAACAAATAGAATTGGTATCATGATACAGAACATTGTTGCGATTTATGGCTTTCATACTAAGGGTGTCTCTACCTTCAAATTTTCATCATGGCTATCTATTACAGCTATTTTAGGAGCATATTTGGGGGCTAGGTTAGCTATTATAATTCCCGATGATCTATTTAATAAAATACTTGCTGTCGTTATGGCGATGGTTATGCTATTTACTATTTTTCATACAAAAAAAATAAGAAGGCCAGAAGAGGAGAAAACAGATTTTAAAAGCCAACTGATTTCTGTATTTATGTTTTTCATTGTAGGAATATATGGTGGGTTTATTCAGGCTGGAGTAGGTGTGCTAATTATGCTAACTATGTCATGGGTGAATAAAATGACTTTGGTAAAAGCTAATAGTGTTAAGGTGTTTGTGATCTTAATGTACAATCTATTAGCGTTTTCTGTTTTTTTATTAGATGATAAAGTAAACTGGGGTCTAGGGTTATGTTTGGCTGCGGGAATGGCAATTGGAGGTTGGATTGCGGCTCGATGGTCCGTGAAGAAAGGCGATGTTTGGATCAGGAGGGTTTTAATAGTAGCTGTGACTGTTATGTCAATAAAGCTTTGGTTCTTTTCTTAGAAAAAACAAAAGCCGCCTAAAAGGCAGCTTTCGAGGTATATTTTGATTAAATGCTTTATTCTACTACTTCTTGTACTTCTTGAAGATGCTGTAGAGAATCTACCAGTGCATCACCTTCCAATTCAAAATCCAACTCTTCTTCCCCAAGGTGTTGAGCTTCTAGATATTTTTTCATATTTCTCAGTCCTTTTTCAAATATAGGGCCTAATTCAGGTTCAATGAATAGGTAGCCATAATGAGCAAAAGGGTTGGCACCAAAGTTCACTTCAAATTGCCATGTTACCTCAGTATAGCCATCAAACTCGTCAAAAAGAAAAGTAGCATAAGAAGGTTCGGCATATCCTTCAAATTCTATTTTATTAATAATTTCCTTATTATGAATACATGTTTGCCAAGTCTGTTGACCAGATCCAACTTCTTTGTGATCACTGGACCATTTTAATATTGCACCTTCGCCGGCACTAGGTCCTTCATAAGTCCATGTGGTGCCTTCAGGATCTATTTTAGCCCATGGAGACCAATTAAGATTTTCTGAAGGTGTAATTAGCATTTTGTATATAGGATCAGTCGGAGTATTGATGTCAATAGCACGTTCTACAATAGCCTTACTAGGTAATATCCAGCCGATTACAGCTAGTAAAACTCCTAAGAGCACAACCGCTTGAATGACAATTTTTAAAGCTTTCATGAATTACATATTGTTTGTTTTGGGACAAATTAAGGAAAATGCCTCGACCATTCAATAAATTACGGTTCATTTCGACTTGATTAACTCATTTGTATTGAAAACTGCTGCGTTTCCCATTCGTCTATTGGCATATAATGTTGACATATCTATATTCATTATTGTAGCATTAGTATTATCTGTTTTTATAGAAAGTAATTTAGTGCTATATGCTAGTTGTGCTCTCTTTGTGATATTGTATCACGCTACCTTAGAATCATCAAGTTGGCAAGCTACGCTTGGGAAGAAGTATGTGAAAATGAAAGTGGTAGATGATAAAGAACAACCTATAAGTTTCTTCAAGGGGATATGTCGAATATTGGCTAAATTTCTCTCTTTGATTTTAGCTTTTGCAGGTTTTTTTATGATCTATTTTCGTTCGGATAGGAAAGGGTTACACGATTTGATCTGTGGGACAAAAGTGATTTTGGTTACTGAATCTAGAGAAAGAAATACTATAAAAAATCATAAAGTGAAAAAAACCTGAATAGGGGTGTGTTTTTAAAATAGTCCATTAATTTTAACCCGGTTTTAAAACAGTAACTGATAAAATCAGCAAGGGAATGGCTAAAAATAAGTTTTGGACAAGCATAGAAACCTTTTTTGAAGGGTTTATTTTTTGGAGTAGATGGGTACAAGCTCCTATGTATGGAGGATTGATCATTGGAGCAGTCTTGTATCTACAAACTTTTTTCGTGGAGTTAGCACACATGTATCACCAAGTAATAGAAAACGAAGGTGAGTCTAAAATCATGTTGACTTTATTGAGTCTAGTAGATATATCAATGGTAATGAACTTGGTAGTAATGGTTACTATCGGAGGGTACTCGATATTTGCTAGTAAAATAGATGTAGAGATGCACGAGGACAAACCGCTATGGTTAGAAGGTTTGGATGCAGGTATGTTAAAAATTAAGTTGGCTACATCTTTGGCCTCTATTTCTGGTGTTCAGTTATTGAAGACTTTTGTAGACTATAGAGAGGCAGCAGAAAAAGCAGGTATCGAAGGGATTCAAGCTGAGATTATCATACACATGGTATTTATTTTCTCTGCATTGCTATTAGCTGTCACTGAGAAATTAATCCACTCATATGCTCATGCACATCATGATGATGCTCACGATGATGAGCATACAGATGAAAATGGTGAAACCAGCCATTAAGCATTCAAAAATTTTAAATTGAAAAGGTGCTCTTTTGAGTGCCTTTTTTTTTGCATAAACCAATATGGAGAATAACTGGACCACGCTTTCAATTAAGAAGATCTACGATAATCCTTGGATTACCGTGGAAGAAGATAAAGTTTTAAATCCATCAGGAAATGAGGGTATTTATGGTAGAGTTCATTTTAAAAATAAAGCAATTGGAATTATCCCACTGGATGAAAACTATAATACTTGGTTAGTAGGGCAATGGCGCTATTCACTTGGTGAATACTCTTGGGAAATACCTATGGGAGGTGGTCCATTAGAAATAGACCCTTTGGATTCAGCCAAACGTGAGTTAAAAGAAGAAACGGGTTTGATTGCTGATAAATGGCAAAACGTTATGAGAATTCATACTTCAAATTCTGTAACAGATGAAGAAGGGTTTGTGTTTTTGGCTCAGGGATTGACTCAAGGGGAAACGGAGTTTGAAGAAACAGAGGACTTACAAATCAAGAAATTACCTCTAAAAGAGGCTATAGAAATGATTATGAATGACCAGTTAACTGATAGCATATCTGTGGCGGGTTTATTGAAAGTTCATATTCTAGTAGAGTCAGGAAAGCTTTGAATCTTAAGCAACATATAAAGGAAACCGTAAGGTTAGCTGTTCCAGTGATGTTAAGTCAGATTGGCCATATGATGGTAGGTGTGTCTGATAGTATAATGGTTGGGCGTGTTGGTGCCATTCCTTTAGCAGCCATTTCTTTAGCCAATAGTGTTTTTATTCTGATTTTATTATTTGGTATTGGGGTTTCTTATGGATTGACACCACTAGTAGCTACTGCACATGGTCAGGGGAGTAATCGTGATATTACCTATGTTCTTAAAAACGGAATGTTACTCAACATCATTCTTGGTGCAGTGCTGAGTATATTATGTTACTTTTTGTCATCTATACTTTGGCACATGGATCAGACTCCTGAAGTGGTAAAGCATGCTGTAGATTATCTACACATTATAGCATATAGCATGATACCTTTAATGGTTTTTCAAACACTAAGGCAGTTGATCGAGGGTATGTCTCTTACAAAAGAAGTGATGAAAATTTCATTGTTGGGAAATGTTGCTAATATCGGACTCAACTATGTTCTTATATACGGTCACATGGGTTTCTCTCCAATGGGGTTGGTTGGTGCAGGGATAGCAACCTTTATCTCACGAGTTTTAATGGCAGCAATGTTATATGGATACTATAGGAAGTCTAATCGATTTAATTCTATACGTTTTCATGATAAAGTAGTAAGTATAGAGCTAACTGAACTTAAAAAAATCTTGAAGATAGGTTTGCCAACTGGAGTACAATTTATCTTGGAAGTTAGTGCCTTCAGTGGTAGTGCTATTATAATAGGAAGGATGGGTACTTTACCTTTGGCTTCTCATCAGATAGCTATGAATTTGGCCTCGGTTACTTATATGGCAGCTACAGGGTTTGCTGCGGCCGGAACAATAAGAGTTGGTAATTTGATGGGAAGTAAAAACTATCAAGGAGTCAGGGTAGCCGGTTTTACTAATTTTGGAATAACAGCTGCAATGATGTTTTTGTTTGCTTTGGCATTTGTTTTTCTAAGGTTCAGGCTACCATGGATTTATATATCAGACGGTGAAGTAGTAAGCTACGCTGCAAAGTTGTTGGTTATAGCGGCGGTATTTCAGTTGTCCGATGGAGTTCAAGCGGTTGGTCTTGGAGTTTTACGTGGTTTGGCAGATGTAAAGGTACCGACATTGATGACGTTGATAGCCTATTGGGGTATTGCTATTCCGGTAGGTTATGTATTGGGAATGTACTATCAACTAGAAGCAGAGGGAGTATGGGTTGGGTTACTTTCAGGGCTTACAATGGGTGCTATTTCTCACCTGATTAGATTTAATAAACTAACAAGAGAGTTGCAAAACTCTAAAATCTAGCTCTTTTAACTTTACCGGAAGGAGTTCTTTCAAATTGACTTAAGAAAACCACTTCTCTAGGAATATGGTATTTGCTAAATTGATTTTTTATAGGTGTCGATATGATTTCTAAAATATCTTGTCGCCAATCAGTCGATTCTATGACTAGTATAAGAGCCTCCCCAAGCTGAGCGTCGGTCTTTGCAGTAAGGTAAAATTCGTCATTGATGTCCTGTAGTTTAAATTCATCTTTGATGAATCGTTCCAGTTGCTCTGGATGAATTTTTATACCTCCACTATTGATTACATTGTCCTTTCGACCTAGCCACTTGAAGGTCGAGTTGCTAGTCAATTCAACTATATCATTTGTTTGAACCTTTTGAAAGTCCGTCATTCCGCCCTTGACCCAGAGACATTCATTATTTTCTCCAAACTCGACTTCAGGGAGTACATAGTATTGAGAATCTTCATATTTGCCTATAATAGGCATTAAAGCTATATGGCTAACAGTTTCAGTCATTCCATAAGTCAAGAAAGCATTGCAGGTAAGACTCGCCAGTACTTGATATCCACTTGAGTCAAGTGGTGCACCACCTATTAGTATGTTCTCAATTTTATTGACTTTAGTGATAGAGCCACTTTTTATCATGTTATACACTTGAAAAGGTACGAATGAAGCGAAATCAACCTTTTTGCTAAGGTGCTGAAGTGGATCAGATGATGGTTTGGTTATCAATATGTCAATATCCAATATCAGAGCTCTAGCCATCATCATGATACTAGCAATATAGTCTGGGTTGAGACACAGTAATATCCTTTTTGTATTGTCAAGGTTTAATGCACTGGCTGTGGATTTGACACTAGAGGTTATTTGAGATCTTTTGATTTGGATAGGTTTTGGAATTCCAGTAGATCCCGAAGTGTGAAAAGTGAATAATTCTTGACCTTGTATCCACTCTTTGATAAACATTCCAAGTCTAGCGTAGGATGAGTCTAGAGCTACGATTTTATCAAACTCATCGGGTTTACAAGAGGTGTTTTTAAACTGAATCGTCATTTGTGGTGCAACATTACCAAAAAGCTATGATCTAATTAGTGTATTAACTATTCGTTAATGTAGGTTGTTGGTCTTTTGATGTAAAAAATGTCTGCATATCTTGGCGGCTAGTTCGAATATTATGGAATACGTCAGAGGAATATTTGGTTTGTTGGTGTTAATAGGTATTGCTACAGTACTAAGTGCTAATAGGAAGGCGATACCTTGGAAAACGGTAGTTTATGGATTGGGCGCTCAAATTGTTCTGGCTATTTGTATTCTTCATTTTTCATGGGTGAGATCTCTTTTTGAAATTATAGGAATTGCATTTACAAGTATGCTTGATTTTACTGAAGCAGGGAGTAATTTTCTATTTGGTTCATTAATGGATACAAGTAGTATAGGTTTTGTGTTTGCTCTTCAGGTACTTCCAACTATTATCTTTTTTTCAGCTTTAACTTCTGTTCTTTTCTATTGGGGTATTCTTCAAAAGGTCGTCAAAGGACTGGCATGGCTCATGACCAAGACTTTGAAGATTAGTGGAGCAGAAAGTCTTAGTGTAGCAGGGAATATATTCCTAGGTCAGACTGAGGCACCTATGATGATAAGGCCATATTTGCCAAAAATGAATAAGTCAGAAATATTGCTGGTAATGATAGGTGGAATGGCGACAGTTGCTGGAGGTGTATTAGCGGCCTATGTTGGTTTTTTGGCAGGTGATGATTCCGAACAGAGACTGTTCTTTGCTAAGCACTTACTGGCAGCATCTGTATTAGCAGCTCCAGGAGCAGTTGTAGTTTCAAAGATATTGTTACCTCAATCGGAGGCCATAGATGAAAGTTTAAATGTAGCACATATCGATTCAGGAGATAATTTTTTAGATGCTTTGACAAGTGGTACTTCTGAAGGGTTAAAGCTAGCGCTGAACGTGGGAGCTATGCTATTGGTATTTTTTGCTATGTTGGCTTTGGTCAATAATATTCTGTTCAAAGTAGGAGAGGTTACTACAATTAATGGATGGGTTACCGAAGTCTCAGACGGGAACTTTTTTGCTTTGTCTTTAGAGTTTATTCTTGGATATATATTCGCACCTTTGATGTGGTTGATAGGAGTGACTGATCAAGATATGGTACAGTTGGGAAGATTACTGGGAGAAAAGATAATTGCCAGTGAATTCGTAGGCTATGAAAGTTTATCACGACTCAAAGCATCCGGAGCAATAGGTGAACGCTCCATAATAATGGCTACTTATATGCTTTGTGGGTTTGCTAATTTCGCATCAATAGGTATTCAAATAGGGGGAATTGGAGGAATGGCTCCTTCTCAAAAAGTAATGCTTTCAAAACTTGGCTTTAAAGCGCTGGTAGGAGGGACTTTAGCATCACTACTTTCCACCACGGTGGTTGGTATGTTGTTGTAAACAACATGATATCAAAAGTTTGCCTCACTACATAGTTCATTTTACGTTAGAAAATATCCTTTCATACAAAAAAGCCGCTCAAAACGCTCGGAATCCATTACGTGGATGAGTGGGGCTTCCGCAGACTTGCGGAATAGTGGTTTATCCATGAACCAGCATTACGCAAACTTGCAGAACGTAAGTTCATGCGTGAAACGGCTTTCTGCAAGGCTACGGAAAGTAGATTTATCCATGAAACACCTTTCGGGAGTTTCCCGATAGCTGCTTTACCCATGAATCTACCTTCTGCTATCGTTAGGAAGTTAGCATAGTAGATATTTCCATGAAAGCTTGATCCAAGATGTTGTCAGATCTGGTTGTATAGGTGTATTGCTATTATTTATACACCCCATAAGAGCAGACATCCTGCTCAGTAGTGAGCAGGATGTCTGCTAAGTACTTAGCAGATATTGTGCTCTTATAAGGGCAGAAAATCAGTCGTTTTTGTTTTTGAATATTCTTTCTTAAAAATATCCCTCAGCAAATTCGATTCAAGTGTGAAATGGATTTCTACCAGTCTCGGGAAAGCTGTTTACCAAAAGTGAAATTCTAAATAGAGCTTATTTTAAAACTCAATTTTTCATTTCCATTGTAATAGATCATCACTGTGCCTTCATCTCCTGCTTTATTGCCTGTATGTTTAATGGACAATTGAAAGGAGTCTTTTGGGTTGACAAGAAAGTCAGAAGCTTTAGACTCCAAATTAAAATCTTCTCCTTTGATTTCTACAGAGGTTATAAAGCTTGCTGCATTACCTCCGGTATTGGCTATTGTGATATCAAGTGTTTTTCCTAATTGTATATCAGTCTGATCCGGTGTACTAAGCTTCGAAGCTTTAATCGGCTTTCCTTTAGGAGAGTTTTTGTTGTACACTTCCATATTATGCTGTCTTCCACCACCACGATTGGGTGATCCACAGGCAATGAAAATACCTTTTCCAGAGCAGATGGCTTGTGTACCGTGACGAGGATGATTCATATCTGCTTTATTAGACCATTTGCCAGTTATGGGGTCATATGCTTCTACAATCTTGTATGCGGGGCCTTTCTTTTCACCTTCACCACCCATAAGGTAGAGTTTACCTTTGTATACCGCCGTTCCAGGTGCAGCTCTAGGAGTAGGCAAAGGATTAGTCAGTTTTGACCAACTGGATTTTTCAAAATCATATACGTCTACGGTAGTAATCACGGGTGCAAATACGCCTCCTTTTCCTCCAGATCGTCTACCACCAGCTGCATATAGCTTTCCATCAATTACCCCTGCATAGAAGTGGTCACGCTTTTCTGATGCATTTTCAAGGATATTCCAAGTATTGGCATAGGGATCATACTCATCAAACCAATTGACGTATCCACCATTATGACCTATAGTGTTGCCACCTACTAAATAGAACTTGTCATTGTAGACGACCAATCCAGCACCACCTCTTTGTCGGGATTTAGGGATTTCAGGTCCTTCTATCCATTGATCAAGATCAGGATGATATATCCATACATTGCTTTCTGGCGGTTCATTGGGAAAGGAGTTTTTGTTGAAGGCGCCAATAACCCAAACTAAGCCTTTATATGTAGTAGCTTGGAAGTGATTAAAAGCCTTAGGAGCCTGTGCCCCTGTAGACCAAGTGTCAGACTTATAATCATAGATGTCCAGTCTTTTTGATTGTTCTCTTCCTCCAAATAAAATGAATTTATCACCTGCTTGGACGAATGAACATTCATGTCTAGCTACATATTCTTCGTTTTCGTCCAGGTCAATCCATTGATCAGTTTGAGAATAACTAGGTAATGACCCTGAAAGAATAATAGCAATAAATAAAGGTAGAAGTTTTGAAGTCTGCATTAGGGTGCTAAATAAGTCCGAGGATTAAATATAATAGAAAAGATGCCGCACCAGCTACTAGTGCATAGGGTAGCTGTGTTTTTACATGATCAATATGATCAGTAGCGCTGGCCATGGATGAGATGATGGTAGTATCAGATATTGGAGAACAGTGGTCTCCGAATATTCCACCACCTATCGCTGCAGCTACAGCCATATATGGGTTTGCATTCATGGTTTCGGCCATTGGAATAGCTATGGCTAGCATAATGGCGAATGTTCCCCACGAAGTACCTGTACTAAAGGCAATAAAACATGATACTAAGAAAATGATAGCAGGAACAAAGGATGGAGATAACCACGCTTTGGAAATTTCGGCCACATATTTTCCAGTTTCTAGTTCTTTACATAAAGAGCTCAACGAAAATGCAAATACCATTAGGAGTGCTAATGAAGTCATTCCTGACATGCCTTTCAAAGTAAGATTGATACTGTCTTGTACTTTTAAAATTCCTTGAGCTTTATACATGAAAGTAGAAACAATGATGGCGGCAGTTAATGAATAAACTACAGCTGCCGTGCCAGATCCGTTGCTTAAAGCGTCTAACAGTTGATTCGGTAGGCTACTAGTTTTGTCTATGGCATCCCAACCAGTGTAGAGCAGGAGTATAGGCATACAAGTAACTAGAATTAGTATTGGAATGATCATGTTGAAAGCTCTTTTTGGAGTTCCTTCTTCTGGTTCGATCATAGATACTTCATCAGATATCATTGGTTTAGAACCATCATTCAAAAATTTACCTTGCTCAAATACTCGTTTTTCTGCATGCTTCATTGGTCCGAAGTCTTTTTCGGTGACAATGATGTATAACAAGATTGCGACAGCAAGGAAAGGATAAAAATTATAGACTAAAGAATTCATCATTACGCCAAATGGCTGGTCATATCCATTGAGTATTAATAAACTCATGATATACGCTCCCCAAGAATTGAAAGGAAATATTACACATGAGGGCGCCGAACCAGAATCTGCTAGATAGGCGAGCTTTTCTCTTGAGATTTTCAACTTATCAAACAACGGTCGGAAAACTGCTCCGACTACTAGTATGGAAGTATTGGCTTCTACGAAAATCAATAATCCTGTAATAGCCGCGTAGAGTTGAGCTTTTAGTCGACCTTTTGGAGTTTCGTCTATGCTTCCTTCTGATAGTTTTTTGACTAGCCCTTGAACTCCTCCTGATCGTTGTAAAAGTGCGATTAATGCTCCTACAAGTAAAGTATAGATGATCGTTTGTGTATTACCCTCGTTTTTAAAAACATTCACGAATGCATTTAGGGTTTCGAAGGAAGCTAATAATGGGTTTCCTTGTTGTAGGATGAGGTGTCCAATCCAAATTCCCGTGGCAAGAGAAAGATAAATCTGTTTAGTTCTAAGCGCTAAAATAATGGCAACAACTGAGGGGATAAGGGACCAAAAACCGTATTCTGTCAAGACGTATTCTATTTAGTAATGAGATAAAGCAGGCAATATAAAACGAATAGAGTTTTCATCAACCATGTAAATAGCTATCTATTGATATTATTCGTATCTTAATAAGTAACCAATTATTTATCCGATTATGAAAAAACTATACTTTTTAATTTTGATGTTTATTGTAAGTGTTGGACAAGTATATGCGCAAACAGTATGGAAAGCTGATCCGGTGCATTCTAATATCCAATTCGAAGTTACTCACCTAGCTATATCAACAGTGACAGGCAGTTTCAATGATGTAAACTGTACTGTAAAATCTAAAAGCAAAGATTTTAATGGAGCTAGTATTCTAGCTACGGTCAATGTAGATGATATTTCTACTGAAAACATGACCAGAGATAAGCATCTCAAACAGGATGATTTCTTCAATGCTCAGATGTATCCCAAGATCAAGTTTGTGAGTAGTTCATTTAGCAAGCTTTCTGATAGTGAGTATGAATTGAAAGGAGATCTGACTATTAGGGATGTCACAAAGAGTGTTACTATACCTGTTGATTACTCTGGACAAATTACGTTGGGTAAGAAAGTAGTCAGTGCTTTTAAAGCTAATTTTAAAATCAATCGATTTGACTACGGCTTGAAATGGAATGATACAATCGACACAGGAAGTTTGGTTGTCGGTGAAGACGTAGATGTCACCTTGAATCTAGAACTAGTCAAACAATAGCCTATCCGATAGTTCCATTATTTTGTGATATTCTCTTACCGTCAAGGGAAATAGATATTTAGAAAGAGATAAAATGTCTATTATTGAGGAATGTCAAAGAATGAATTTAGCAGTAGATGGGGGGTGGTCTTGGCCTCTTTGGGAATGGCAATAGGAGCTGGTAACCTATGGAGGTTTCCTAGATTAGCAGGACAATATGGAGGAGCATTCATTATACTATGGATGCTTTTTTTGTTGGTATGGTCGATTCCTCTTTTAATGTCTGAGTTTGCTATTGGTAAAGCTTTTCGAAAGAGTGTCATTGGCTCTTTTGGGAAATTAGGCGGAGCTAAGAGTACTTGGATGGGTTTCTTTGTGACTATCTGTACGCTTGGAATCGCTTTCTATTACACAGTAGTAGTGGTGTGGTCTATTAGCTACCTAAAATGGTCAATATTAGAATCACAAACACTCACTCGGACTATTACTAATCTTGATATTCTAAAATCACAATGGCAAACTGTTTCGTCTGGAAGTCTTGAATCAGTGTTCATGCTAATAATGGTCGTAGTCGTGGCTATTTTGATTCTTAGTAGAGGAATAAAAAAGGGGCTTGAATTGGCAAATAAAGTATTAGTTCCTTCTTTGTTTATTCTTTTGATTTTTATAGCCTACTCGGCACTCAATTTACCCAATGGTGCTGAAGGTTTTCGATATATGTTTCATATAGATTGGGAATTGTTTGTTCATCCTAAGGTTTGGATTGAGGCATTGTCTCAGTCTGCTTGGAGTACAGGCGCCGGGTGGGGACTACTAATGACCATATCGTCATACACTCGTCAAAAAGAAGAAGTGACCTTCAATGTAATAATGGGTGCGGTAGGAAACAATCTTGCTTCTGTAATGGCAGGTCTAGCCATATTGCCAGCTGTTTTTGGGTTGTCTGTCTCTAACGAATCTGCTATCGAATATCTTCAGTCGGGAAGTCAAGCGTTAGCCTTTACCATTATACCACAATTATTCGCTACTATATCTGGAGGGAGTTTGCTAATGATCATCTTTTTTCTAGCACTTACTTTAGCGGCATTCACTTCTTTATTAGCCATGTTTGAATTAATGTCAAAGCATTTAGAGGATGCTGGCTTGACAGGAAATGTTAGGTGGGTATTAATAGCTATAGTATTTATTCTATTTGGAATTCCTTCCGCATATTCATTAGACTTTTTTAATAATCAGGACTGGGTATGGGGAATAGGTCTGGTTGTTAGTGGATTGTTTATAGCGATTTTGGTGTTGAAGAATAATCCCGAGCAGTTTAAATCACAATTAATAGATCCAGACTCTGATTTCGTACTGCCTACATGGTTTTTTAAGTATTCGTTGATTTTGGTAGTTATTCTCGCACCAGTGCTAATAGTGTGGTGGATGAGTCAGGGCTATAGTGCCAATCCTTGGTTTGATGAGTCGGGATGGAACTGGTTTGATACTTATAGCAATGCGAGCATTGCGACACAGTGGGGAGTCGTTATCATTATTGGATTAGTATTGAGATCATGGCTTTATAAGAAATTCGTAGGCTAATCTTCCAATACAATTAGTAATTTCGAGCCTTTAAGTAATACATGAAGAGCCTTTATTAGTAGCTCTTTTCTAATCTCTAATAACATGGATAAAATAGATTCACTCAATCAAGTAGCCGAATTTCATAAAACTTTTAAACACCCAATCGTATCTTCTCCGGCTATTCCTGATCAAAAGAGATGTGATTTAAGAGTGGAATTGATTTCGGAAGAGCTTAAGGAGCTACAAGAGGCTATCAAAGACAAGGACATAGTAGAAATAGCAGATGCACTTTGTGATATTCAATATGTATTATCGGGAGCGGTATTAGAGTTCGGATTGGGAGACAAGTTTGTAGAACTATTCAATGAGGTCCAAAGATCTAATATGTCCAAAGCTTGTAAGACTATGGCTGAAGCGGAGGCTACTGTCAAGCATTATAAGGAAAATAAGAATACTGAAAGCTATATAAAAGAAGAAGACGGCTTGTTCTTAGTTTACAGAAAAGAAGATGATAAAACGCTGAAATCAATTGAGTATTCTCCGGCTGATCTAAAGTCTATATTGAATAAGTGATTTTTAATTTAGAGTAGTTGAATCCATTTTTTGAAATCGCCTTATATTGTTTAGAGCACAGTCTTTTTGAAGAGAGAATTCGGTGATGGGTTAGAGATGAAGATGTATTTATATATCTAGTGTTTGAGGAATCATTCAATAAGATTCATGCGATGAAGGTAGATAACTTAGAACAGGGTTATTTTGGAATAGGAATTCAAAATGGTAAAACGCCTGAAAACTTGGGTGTACTTTGGAGATCTGCTCAAAATATGGGTGCTAGTTTCATTTTTACAATTGGTAAACGGTATGCTAAGCAAGCATGTGATACCCATAAAGCTACTGGTGCTATGCCTTATTTTCACTATGAGAACTTTGATGAGTTTTATAAAATGCTTCCAAAAGGAGCAATGTTAGTAGGAGTGGAGCTGGACGATCGATCGGTTGCTCTAGAGACTTTTGTACATCCTAAAAATTGTGTTTACCTCTTAGGAGCTGAAGATCATGGATTACCCAAAGTGGCAATTGAAAAATCTCATCATTTAATCAAATTTAATACTACACTTAGTGTGAATGTTGCTGTAGCTGGAAGTATTGTTATGTATGACAGAAATGCCAAAAGCTGATATATCGTAACTGAGTGATTAAAAATCAGTAGGAAGGAAATAAGAAAGCCCCTTGAATGTCTGACATCCAAGGGGCTTTGTATTTCTATAGGTTCAACTTTGCTTTAAAGTCGAAACGTGCATATTACCCAAGAGCAATTTGCTTCATAGCAGTCATTGCGTCTCTTAATTCGCCACCTACATACTCAATTTCGTGGTTTCTTAAGATAGTATTTACCTGAATCAATTGAACGTTATCAACACCATTGTCAATGCCATCATTGTAGTCTTTACCGATGATGTTAGAAGAAACAGTCTTCATGAAATCAGCTAATAATGGCTTACAAGCATGATCGAATAAGTAACATCCATACTCGGCAGTATCAGAGATCACTCTGTTCATTTCATAAAGTTTCTTTCTAGCGATCGTGTTTGCGATCAATGGAGTTTCGTGAAGAGACTCATAGTATGCAGAAGGGCCTTGGATACCAGCGTCTACCATAGTTTCGAAAGCTAATTCAACACCAGCTCTTACCATAGCTACCATTAAAAGACCTTTGTCATAGTACTCTTGCTCAGAGATTTCTACATCAGCATTCTCAGTTTTTTCGAAAGCAGTTTCAGCAGTAGCTTCTCTCCAAGTCAACAAGTTTTTGTCATCATTAGCCCAGTCTGCCATCATAGTAGAAGAGAACTCTCCTGACATGATATCGTCTTGGTGCTTTTGGAACAATGGTCTCATGATGTCTTTCAATTCCTCTGAGATTTCGAAACACTTAATCTTAGCAGGATTAGATAGTCTATCTAACATACCAGATACACCACCATGCTTCAATGACTCAGTGATTACTTCCCATCCGTTTTGAATAAATTTAGCTGCCCATCCAGCGTCTACGCCTTCTTCAACCATTTTGTCGAAACAAAGGATAGAACCAGTTTGCAACAATCCACAAAGAATAGTTTGCTCACCCATCAAATCAGACTTAACCTCTGCTACGAAAGAAGACTTCAATACACCAGCTCTGTCTCCACCTGTAGCTACTGCGTAAGCTTTTGCTTGAGCCCATCCTTTACCTTCTGGATCATTTTCAGGGTGAACAGCAATCAATGTAGGAACACCGAAACCTCTTTTATATTCTTCTCTTACTTCAGAACCTGGAGACTTAGGAGCAACCATGATTACCGTTAAGTCTTCTCTTACTTGCATACCTTCCTCTACGATATTGAATCCGTGAGAGTATGAAAGAGTAGCGCCTTTCTTCATCAATGGCATTACAGTCTCTACTACATTGGTATGTTGCTTGTCTGGAGTCAAGTTGATTACTACGTCTGCAGAAGGGATTAATTCTTCGTAAGTACCTACAGTAAAACCAGCTTCAGTAGTATTGACGAAAGAAGCTCTCTTCTGATCGATGGCTACTTGTCTCAAAGCATAAGAGATATCCAATCCAGAATCTCTCATATTCAATCCTTGATTCAATCCTTGTGCACCAGCACCTACAATAACAATTTTAAGACCTTTCAAAGCCTCTACACCTTCACTGAACTCAGAATTGTCCATGAACTCGGCTACACTCAATTGGTTCAATTGCTCTCTAAGAGGCAATGTGTTGAAGTAATTTCCCATATTTTTATTTAATAAGAATTAATGCTATTTCAATAATTGCTGCAAATGTGCAGAGATAGCATCAATATCCTATGGTGCAAAAGGAAATTATTTAGGTACTTTTCAATGATTTTCACGATACTCAATCGGAGTAATACCTTCGGATCTTTTAAAGAATTTGGTGAAATACGATTGGTCTTTGAAGTTGAGATGAGAAGAAATTTGTGTGACTGATAAATCAGAATATTTCAAAAGTCTCTTAATTTCAATGATTTGCTTTTGGCGAATCAGTTCTTTGGAGGTTTTAGAAGTTCTTTCTTTGACTAATTGTGTTAGATGGTTTTCACTTACCTTAAGAAGATCGGCATATTCTTTGATAGAAAGATTGTCTTGGTATTTTTCCTCTATCAGTTCTCTAAATCTCTTTACTAATACATGTCCTTTTTGTTTGACGCCGTCCCTGTGTTCTTTTGGATATAATCTTTCACAAGTTGTTAGAATTAGCTCCAATAGCGCGTGTGCAAAATCTTGACTATCTGATGCTTCGCGTTTTATTTCTTCACAACCTTTTTTAAACAAGCCTGTTAAAAACTCTTGATCAATAGGGGATAATACTCTTAATGGAGGGTTGTCCTGTTTTACATTAAAAAAGAAGGGATACTCTAAAAGTCTATTCTGGTTACTTTTATCCAATAAGTAGAACTCTCCAGTAAACAGGAAGATATAACCTTTTACGTCTTCGGATAGCTCCAACTTATGAGCTTGTCCTGGGCTAAGAAAGAAAATAGAATAAGGCTCTATTTTGTAACTGTTGCTATCTATAATATGCTCACCAGAGCCCTGTGTTAGGTAAAGTACTTCAAAGAAATCATGGCAGTGTGGGTACTCAACTTCAAAGTGACGATTTGCGTCAAAAACTTCGATCGAGTAGGGACGAGGATTATCACTTTTGAATTGGTCAATACTGTAAGTAGGAATCCCCGTCTTCATTTTATCTGGTATAATTTTCTTTATACTGAAGTATTAAATTCAGCAATTGTCAAGTTTAGATCATCAACTGTCTTTTTAATTCCTTTAGGTCTATTGAAAGTCCACAGAGAATTAATTGTGCTCACAAGGATTTTAAGTTCGTCTGTTAAGGATGCCTTTATGGCTTGATCTGTAGATGGTTCTGCATCTTTTTGATCTCTTAGATGATCCTCCATGACTGTCTCAAAATCTTGATTCGATTTAATAAGTTCCTGTAACCAACTTGTAGCATGAATAATCCCTAGTTCATTCGTTAGAGGTTTAAGTTCTTCGAATAATTGGTTTAGAGCTATGGTTTCTTCATCATAGGGTAAAGAGGCCAAAAGTGTATTGTTCTTTTTGAAAACCTGCCAGAGTCTTTTACAAGCTTCCTGATAAGCAAGGTTGGTTTCTCTTCCCATACCAGCCTGAATATGATCCCTTAGTGATCTATAGCATACGTCTCTAAGGTCGTCAGCTTTACTGATGTTTTTGGAAAGGTAAGTGTCAGCACCTGTATTGCCAGCTTCTCTTGCTTTTTCTATAGCCGTTTCTACTCTAGAAATACATCCTCCGATCATTAATTCATCAGGGTGTACGGCTTTTAGCAAACTGATTATTTCTTCGGAGAGGTTGACTAGGTTGCCCAGAGTGTAAGAAGCGTAAGGGATTCTATCAAGCATAATTTAGTAATATTTATATATAAGCGGATATCCAATTTATGGACTCTTAGGCATTCAACGGATGTATCTTCAAAATTATTTTATATGATTTGAATCTTTCTCTCTATAATCATATGTATGAGCAGTTGATCCTTGGGGCGAGGGAGATAATTCTAAACCATGCGAGGGCTTAATTCCTTCTTCTAATCGATGAGAGACATAGATGATAGTAGTGTGACTTTCTGATGCAATTTTATTGATTAGATGAGTCATTTTTAAAGCACTATTTTCATCAAGATCTACTGATGGTTCATCTAGGATCAGTAAAGGTGGGTGTTTTACCATAGCTCTTGTTATTAATACCATCCTTTGATGACGTAAGGAAAGTTTTATGAATTGCGTCTTTTCTAAATGTTCTAGTTCAACATATCTTAACCAATCCTTTGCTAATTTTTTTCTATGGTCTCCAGGTTTTGTGTATAGTCCGATGGAATCATAAAATCCTGAGATGACCATTTCAAGTACTGTTTGAGTTCTCCAAAAGCCAAATGTCATATTTGAGGTAAAATATCCTATCTTTCGTTTAATGTGCCAGATAGATTCACCACTTCCTTTTTGCATTCCAAATAGCCTTATGTCTTGTCCATAGGCTTTATGGTTATCACCGGTGATCATTGTTAATAATGAAGTTTTGCCAGTACCATTTGGTCCATACAAATGCCAAAATTCACCAGTATTTATTGTCCAGTTTATGTTCTGAAGTATAGGTTTCTGCTTATAAGCTAGATTCACATTAGTGAATGAAACTAATTCACCATCGTATGTCTGACCTTTATTTGAGCTAGGAGGCAGTTGAGCGTGTTCTTTTTCAATTTTATTTTCAAGGACACTATTTATAGTGTTATTTGAATACCGTTCTGTAGAATGTATAAATGCTAGATTGTCTCTTTGTCTTGTATAGATGTTAATGATTAGGATTTTATTAGAAAGGGTTTCTATTTTATTGGTGTATGACAAAATAGACGATTGGTCTAGATGCTCCATAAAATGATCCAGAATTAAAATATCTGGACATTTCTCAACTGACGATTCAAACAAAGCTTTCATGCGCTCTCCAGATGACATAGACTCTAAACTCTGTCCATATTTACTCAAATAGAAATTGAAGTCATGAATTTGTTCTTCTAAAATCTGTTTTTTAATGGTCTTTACAGAAATAATTTTAACCTGTTTGTTATCAAGTCTGTCGGCTAAATTATTGATTATTAGATTTCTGTCTTCTGGATTAACTATGTGAATGTTGAGACTTTCAACAATGTTAAGAGGTTTATTCAATTTCTGTGTCTTAGATTGCTTTCAATTTAGAGACAATAATATGAACTTTGTCTTTAGTAATTCACATCCTGTACCCCAGAAGAACAAGTCTTCGACCACCAACCATAAAATGACCTTTTTATCTTATATGTTGAAATTAAATTGTATACATGAAAAAAAGTGTGTCGGTACTTTTTATGTCCGGATTACTTTGTTTAATGATTTTTATACTGTGGAAAAGTGAGTACAGAAATTTGAAAAATTCATTAAATCATTCAATTCCTTCTAACTATAGCTCTCTAATGATAAATCAATTGATTGGAGATATGCATAGACCAATCTTAATACATTTCTTTGATAACAGTTGTCAGTTTTCAAGAGCCAATATGAAACACCTTGTTAGTGTATCAAATCAGCTTTCTGGTAATGTCATCGCAGTAGTAAAAGGGATAAAGCGTATAGAAATAAATCGTCTGAGAGAAGAAACTGGGTTTATAATATTGGAAGATAATTCGGGTGAAATATTTAAGGACTTTAATATTACATCTACTCCTGTGGCTACGGTGTGGAATGAAGAAAAGAATCTAGTATTTTCAGGGAATTATACCAATGGCATTACCATGTGCGGAGCTGCAGATATCATGTATTCAAATCCGATTTTAGCTTTGAAGGCTCAACAAAAAAAGAGTTTAATACCATACTTGGTTAAAGCACCAGGGTATGCGTGTGAAATTTAAAATTACCAATCATGAACATAGAAATAACAGAAGAATTAGATGGAATTCGAAAGAAAAATGAAATAGTTATAACGTACCTGATGGTCTGCTTTTTCATTTTTGGTGTAGGAATATCCTTTCATTATGATACTTTTTTATTGGGGTTTGGGCTTGGAGGAATAAATCTTGTATTCTTCATGACAGCTCGATTTGTTTTTCCGGGTCAGTTAATTTCCAGAATTGCAGCCTCGATATCGATGGCTGTATATATGTTACAATATGTAGCCCAAATGCATGGAATGTATGAAATGCACTTTTGGTTTTTCATTATGCCTGTAGTGCTGATTTTTTATATGGATTGGAGAGTATTTGTGCCATTGGTGTTAATTGTAACAATACATCATACATATTTCTTCGTTGCTTTTTTACAAGGCAGCGATACCTTTCAGCAGTATTTTCTCAATTTAAGTAGCCTTAACTGGAGTATTTATTTATACCACATGGGGATGGCAATTGTTGGACAGTTGGCAGCTATATGGGCAGCATATAAATTGAAGAATGAAACTGTAAATAATCTTCTTTCAGGAAAACAAGTTAAAAATCAGCTGATAGAACTGAAAAGGTTGACATTGGAGGCAAAGAAAGTTTCGAATGAACTGACCTTTGTAAATAATGAAGGTGAGCAAGATACCGATGAGGATCAATCAATCGAAGATATACTTTCATCTATGGGTAATGATTTTTCTAATGGTATCAATACTTTAATTAATGAAACCAATACAGTAGTAGATGAGGCTGGAAGGAATGGAAAACTTTCTGCCAGAATGTCTGTAGATGGTAAAACAGGAGCGTGGGTTGATATGGCGTACTCGATTAATGATTTACTAGACTCAGTATCAAAGCCAATAGTTGAGTTGAATACTATAGCGAATGAAATGTCTAACGGAAACCTCACGAAACGGTTTGATGTCAATTTAGCGAAGGGAGATGTGAATGAATTAATTATGAATTTCAATAAATCGATGGATCAACTTGTGGGTTTATTGAAAGTAGTAACTGATAATGTCAGTGAGCTGAAATCTGAGTCTGAAGAAATGAGTAGTTCTGGATTAGAAATGACTAATGCCACCACTGAAATAGTTTCGGCTATGACCGAAATCAGTACTGGAGCACAAAGACAGGTGAATAGCATTGAGGGGGTTTCTGAGACTTTAGAGTCAGTTCTAAGAGCTGCGAAATCTATGGAAGAAAAAGCTTCGACTGTGTTGGGTTCAGTATCGGATGGATTGTCAAACAGTGAAAAGGGACAAGTGATAGTTGGAAATGTGGTTTCGGACATGAAAAGTATATCTTCATATGCAGCTGAAACTAATAACTCAATTCAAGTGCTTAATGAACGATCGAATGAAATTTCAAGGGTACTTGGAGTAATTACAGAAATATCTTCTCAAACAAACTTATTGGCCTTAAATGCTGCAATAGAGGCGGCTCAAGCTGGTGATGCTGGTAGAGGTTTTGCTGTTGTAGCTGAAGAGATTAGAAAACTTGCTGAAGATTCTAGAAACTCTGCTAAAGAGATCGAGAAATTAGTAGAAGATGTAAAACTTGATACGGCAAATGCTACTAAAGTAATGGAGACAATGTCTGAGAGTGTTCAAAGTGGAGTGAAGTCTTCGCAGGAAAGCGCTACGGTTTTTGAATCTATTTATAAAAGTTCGACTTCCTCATATGAACTAACTGAGCAGATTATGAATCAAACTAAATCTCAAACGGAGAGTGTATCCACTGTCGTTAACAATGTGGAGTCTGTAGTAGTAATAGCAGAGGAAACAGCCGCAGGGTCTGAAGAAGTAAGTGCATCGGCTACAGAATTGTCTTCGGGTATGAAAACTTACACTGATAAATCTTCAAGATTCAACCAAATGGCAACTGATATTACTTCAAAAATGAAACAATTCAGATTAGGTTAAGTTTTAACCAAAAAAGCACTGAGAAGACTGATTTTGATTCTTGTCTCAGTGCTTTTTTATTCTTTTATACTACGATCGATTACTACCAAGCGCTGTAGCTATACTTGCTTTCAATTTTCTTTTCTAAGTCATCCGGCATAGTTGGGAAAAAATCCAGTTTAGTTACTTTTTCTACTTCGTCTATGCTAGTTGCAAAAGAGCTAAGCGTTGATGATGTCTTTTTATTAGGTAATATGAACCCAATTCCTTTCACATTATTACCTTCCAATTCTAAAATGACTTTGTAGTATTTTGAAGGAACAGCTACTTTATTACTACCTATTTTTTTAGACCTGCCGGTATATACAGGTCCTGTCACTACAAATATTTCACCATTATCATTGGCCATTTTTCTAACTTTTTCTTCTAATTGTTTCCAGATACCTCTATTGAATCCTGGTTCTTGCGGACTCATATTGCTCATATAAAATGAATCATCAAGTCCTTCTTTCGTCCAGGTAAAATCTGCAGCAGGAGCGAGGTGACCTCTATCATAACCTGACCCCTTATAATCTGCAATTGTGGCAGACTTAGAACTGACTAAAGGGTCTTCTCTGAAGTTATCTTTTCTATTGTAACGCGAACTATTTAGATTGTTTCGAGTAAGCTTATAAGCTACCCAATCAGCTTGCTCCGTTTTTTCATTGTAGCTCAGAGTGAAAAAGTCATGCTCAATGATCTGATCATCGTTAGTGTAAGCAGGCCATGCAAAGTCAAAGCTGGAAGAGAAATAGTACTTGTTTTCGCTTGTATATGATGGTAGATTTTTGTTTGTAGAATTTTCTTCTTTTTTACCATCATAGCTAGATGAGGTAGTTTTCTTTTTTGTTGGAGTAGATGTTTTTGTATAAGATTCTGTTTTAGAAGGTTTCTTTTCTTCTTTTTTTTCAATGTTAGATTTGGGGGTGGGCGATGGTTTTGTGTATGATTCTGCACTTTCAGTTAATGACTTTGTTATCGTTCCTATCTCACCGCCATTTTGTTTGTATCCATAGTATATTCCAGCGCCTACTATTAGTAGAATCAAAATTCCAACTAATCCACTTCCTGAACTTGAATCGCTTTTTGCCATTTACTTTTTAAATCTATCTGCTACTATTAATTCTTTACTTCCGCTAACGTATCTATAAAATCCTTGTCCTGTTTTTCTACCCAACTTACCAGCCTCTACCATATTTATAAGTAGTGGGCAAGGTGCATACTTTGGGTTTTTAAAGCCATCGAACATCACATTAAGAATCGCCAAACATACATCTAAACCGATGAAATCTGCTAATTGTAAAGGCCCCATTTGATGTGCCATTCCAAGTTTCATTACTGTGTCAATTTCTTCTACACCTGCGACACCTTCAAACAATGAAAAAATAGATTCATTGATCATAGGCATAAGTATCCTATTGGCCACAAATCCTGGGTAGTCATTTACTACGACTGGAGTTTTTCCAAGTTTCTTAGATACATCTATAATGTTTTCGGTTGTCTCATCACTAGTTTCATACCCCTTGATGATTTCTATTAGTTGCATGACCGGAACAGGATTCATGAAATGCATACCAATGACTTTGTCCATTTTTGTAGTGCTAGCGGCAATTTTGGTCAATGAAATAGAAGATGTGTTTGATGCCAGTATACAGTTGTTATTTGTAAGCTTATCTAGTTGCTTAAATAAGTCAAGTTTAATTTGTGGATTTTCGGTTACAGTCTCTACTACCAAGTCTGCATGTTCAACACCTAAACGGATATTGGTATTAGTAGATAAATTTGAAAGAGTACTTTGCTTCGTTTCTAGTGTGATTTTTTCTTTTTTAATTAATCTATCAAGATTGGTATTGATAGTTTGTTCTGCTTTTTGCAGCGCAGCGCTAGAGGTATCTATTAATTGAACTTGAAAACCTTTTTGAGCAAATACATGTGCGATTCCATTGCCCATTGTTCCAGCTCCTACGACCGAAATATTCTTCATGATTTTTAGGGTTGATTTAGGCTTCAATTTTAGCACATAATAAAGACTAGTCCGAATAATTTAATATCGATATTCACTGTAATCGGTCTTAAAATTACTTGCCTTCATCAATGAATTTTTGGAGTACGAGTAGTGAGGTTTAAGTTAGTTTTATTCTGTTTTAAGCTTTAAAAAGTTAAAAATGTAGGTTCATCGATTGGTGACCTTTTTTTACTCCAACTCTTTTAGATCTACTGGGACAACACGAGAGACACCTTGTTCGATCATGGTAACGCCATAAATAATATCCGTAGCAGCCATTGTACGTTTGTTGTGGGTCACTATAATAAATTGGGATTCGTTAGAGAAGTCTCTGATAATATTATTGAACTTGTCAATGTTCGCATCATCTAGAGGAGCATCGACCTCATCAAAAATACAAAAAGGTGCGGGCTTCAATAGATAAATCGAAAACAGGAGAGATGTAGCTGTCAATGTTTTTTCTCCTCCTGATAATTGATTGATAGTCAAAGGTCTTTTGCCTTTTGGTTTAGCAATAATATCAATGCTCGATTCCAATGGATCATCAGGGTTGGTCAATGTCAAATCACATTGATCTTCTTCCGTGAATAAAGATCTAAAGACACGAATGAAATTTTCTTTGATCTTTTCAAAAGACTCCATGAAAGTACCTCTAGCAGCAACATCAATTTCGTCAATAGTACTCATCAAAGACTCTTTTGCTTTTAATAGATCTGCCTTTTGATTAGTTATGAAGTCATACCTTTCTTTTATTTCTTGATAAGCCTCCATGGCCATTGGATTAATTGGACCAATATTATCAAGACGGCTTTTCATTTTATCCACCTTTTCTCGCAGCGTCATTTCGTCCATTTCGCGAAGCTCAAGTGCAAGTTCACTTTCTTCATCTTCATCGATCAATAGTTGATCAATATTAACCTGAAATTCTACAGATAACCTTTCTTTGATCCCTGTCAATTCCAACTTTGTCTCGTTAAGGTCATTTTGAAGATCCATGATTTTCATATCGGTCTCTTCTTTTACCCTATGTATCTCTCGAGCTTCTTTATCAATACTATCTATATCCTCTCGTTGACCGTAATAATCTTTTTCTGCTTCATTAACGGCCTGCTCAATTGATTCTTTTTCATCATACATGCCAATAAGCATATCATCATTAGCATCTGACTTTTCTATCAATTGCTTGACTTCAGAATCTGTATCGCGTAGTTCTACATAGGATTTTTCAATTCTTTCTTTGGTTGTATCTAGATTGGCCTGTTTATGGTTGATTTCTTGGGTGATACTAGCTACTTTATTTTCTTGCTGATGGTAAAGAATGTTTTCTTGATTAAAAGCAGATGACTTCTGACTTAGTTGTTGGTCAAAAATGCTCAGTTCTTCTTTATATGCTTCATGTCGTTCTTGGAGCTCGTCAAGAACTTTTTGTTCATCTGACTGTTGAGGAGTCAGTTGGTCAATTTCCTCAGTCAATAGACCTATTTTTTCAAGAACCTCGTCCTTTCGAAGTGCATTTTTAGTCAATAGTTCGGTGATTTGTTCTTGCTTTGTCTTCAGCGATATATGCTCTTCATTGACTTTGCTTAAGGTAGCTTGTACCTCTTCCAGTTGTACTGAGTAGTTGTTTTCTTTGAGTCTTTCTAAATCATTGGATTTTTCCTCTAGGTTTTGTTTGACCTCGTTTTTCTTTGTCTTGAGTAACTTTATACTCTCTGCTAATTTTTCTAGGTTTTTTGCACGACCAATACGTTTTCCTTCGAATAGCCCTACAGAACCACCCGTTACACTGAACCTTCTATCGATCACTTTACCATTCTTGGTGATCAGTACTGTACTCTTTTGATCTATTTTGGTGGTATCTTCATACTCTGTGATATAGACATTGTCGAGTATGAAAGCAATTAGCTTTTTATACTTCTGATCATATTCAACTACTTCAGTAGCAGGGATGCTATTTTCTAAAATTTCCGTAGCAGTTGGTTTGAAATTCTCAAATCTATCCAGTACAAAGAAGTTTGCCTTACCCATAGAAGCATCACTCAAAACATTTATCCCCTCAAATGCTTCAGCCTCACTATTGACCACATAATAGTTCATGTAGGCTTCCAGATAATTTTCAATAGTTACTCGATATTCATCAGGACAAGTTAAAATATCCGAAAGGAGAGGAGCGTCTTTACTCCATTCGGTATTCTTCTTTAGGAATTTAATAGCCTCAGGGAACCCTTCTAAGTTATCCACTAGGGATTTTGTCAGACTGTATTCGTTCTGAGAAGAGTCAAGCTTTCGATTCACTTGATGTAGCTCTTCACGAATCATTTCCACAGTCTTTTGTGTGTGTTCTATTCTATGTTTTAATTCTTCGTCTTTAGATTTTAGATAGTTATATTCTTCTTGTTTGATTTTTTGTTCATTCTCTACCTCAGCTAGTCTTTGGTCAAACGATTGAATATCTTCATTATGAGAAGTAGAATCTGTGGTGGCTTTCTCAAGTTCTTGTTTCATGGAAACTAATTGAATATTCTTGATTTCAAGAGACTTGATAAGTTGATATACTTCTTCTTTTTTAGTGTTGTATTGTAGTCCGAGTTCTTCTCCTTGTTGTTTTAATTGCTGGTTCTTTAGTTTTTCTTCTTCATAGGACGCTTTTAGAGATTCAAGCTTGTACGATATTTCATGCAATATCTTTTCAGAGGTCATTTTTTCCTTACTCAACGAGGCAATTGAAAACTCAGATCTTTCACTGCTTTTTCGATCCTGTTCAATAGTATCTTTTAATTGATCACTGCGATCGTTAAGGAATCTAAGACGCTCATTTTTAATCTTTTTCTCACTCTCGTATGATCTTATTTTATTGACGTGTTCATTCAGAGTCTTTTGTCTTGTGGCCAATAATTTTTCTTTATTGATAAGATCAGCTTTTGACTTCTCCACTAATGCTTCACGTTCGGTCACCTGCTTATTTAAACTGATCTTTGTGTCATTGAATTGCTCCAAAGACTTTTTCAAATCATCAAGCTTTATCCGTTGTTGTTGGACGGTTTTCTTAGCGAGTTCTACAGAATAGACTTTATAATCCTCTTTAATCTTGTAATACTTCTCAGCTTGCTTAGCTTGTCTTTCAAGTGATTTGAGGTTTTTCTCAATTTCAAAAAGAAGATCCTCAACACGTTCTAAATCTGCATCTGTATCCCCAAGCTTTCGCATGGTTTCTTTCTTACGTACCTTAAACTTTGAAATTCCAGCAGCTTCTTCAAATAATGCTCTTCTAGAGTTATCCTTATCATTGAGGATATTATCTACCATACCTAATTCTATGATCGCATAGCTATTGGAAGCTATACCTGTGTCCATGAATAAAGCAGTAATGTCTTTTAGTCTGCAGGTGACACCATTGAGTTGATATTCACTTTCTCCAGATCTATAATATCTTCTTGTGATTGTTACACTTGTATATTCTGTAGGAAGAAGGTTTTTGGTGTTGTTAAATGAAAGAGATACTTCAGCTAATTGGGTAGGTTTTCGATTCTTTGTACCATTGAAGATTATATTATCCATCTTCTCAGATCTAAGAGATTTAACTTTTTGTTCACCTAGTACCCAACGAATGGAGTCAACGACATTTGATTTTCCACAGCCATTTGGACCGACGATTCCGGTTATTCCCTCATCGAAGTTTATAACTACCTTATCCCCAAAACTTTTGAATCCTTTGATCTCTAACTTAGTCAGCTGCATGTAAATTGACTTTGATTGACTTTTGTGAAGCCTTCAAATTTATAGTTTCTAAGTGATTTATCTATTGAGATGAAGCTAAAAGCAGTGTCACAATTCGATTTGTAGTTTCAATAAGATTTAGTGTACGGCAATCTGGTAGATTAATAAAATAGAACTGAGGCTATCTGTGACAAAATTTACTAACTCAAATATTTTTAAATTTTATTCTAGGCTTAAAGGTTTCTTGACTTGAAAACTACTACTTTGAATATTTATTAAGGTATCTTAATGAAAATATTTATCCCTTTAATTATAATGGCTTTAGAAAAACACTAGTTCTTACATTTCGAATATTTTCGGAAAATGTTCAAAAATAAAGTTCTGATATGAATCTATTGATATAACTTTAAAATTCTCAATTTCATTTGTTGTAATTAAATATCCGAATGAGCTTCAGTCAACATGTCTTAAGTTCCTCCTGTATTCTTTTTACCCTCTTCTTTTTCAATCTTCAGTCGATAGAGGCTAGATTAGTTACATTCGATTCAGAGGACGATTTACGATTTATTAGTTCTCATGTAGGGCTATTAGATGACTCAAGTAGTCAGATGACTGTTCAGGATGTGTCCAAAATTTCTTCTTCTAATTGGAAGAGAAACAAAGAAGGTAGTAAGTTTTTTACCAATAAGTACTCAAATGGAAATCTATGGTATCGATTTGATATAAATAATAAAACCCGTGAGACCATTTGGCTCCGTACAGAGAGCAGTGGAGCTTGGATTTTAGACTTTTATTCACCTCAGTCAGGTGGAAAATATGATAAGATAGAACTAGGTAGAACGAGACCTGATGAGAATAAGGTTTTTCCTGCAGACCATTATGTAGTGCCCATCAAGCCCGGAAATCATACTTATTACATAATGATTCAAAATAAGTTGCCTTCGAATATTATGTATGTTTTAGGTAAGACTCAAGATTTATCTGCCTTTAACCAAAGACAAATTGAAATACCTAAGTATTTGTTTATAGGCTTAATGATAGCCATGCTACTCTACAACGTTTTTGCACTGATCACAATCGGAGATAAGTTATACATCATATATATAGCGTATTTAATAGGGATACTTTTCTTTGTTCCTTTTGCGATGGATGCTCCGATATTTTCCCATATATGGTTTTGGGATAAACTGTTGGTTTGGGCTAATGCTACTTATTTTTTGGCTGGTATTTTCAGTATTAATCATCTAAGCTTAAAAAAACGGACTCCAAGGCTATACTATCTTGTGATGATATGCATGATAATACTTACTGTTCCATATTCCATTCTTAATTACCTAGATATAGTTGAATTAGGAACACTTATGAAAACTTGGCAGGTGTTTTTATTCGTTTATATAATATCAATGTTTGTGTCGGGTTTAGTGATATGGTTTAAAGGTTATCAAAATGCTCGATTCTATGTGGTAGGTTGGGTGCCCCTGATGTTGTGTCTTTTCATATACATTACTGACCTCAATGGAGTGTTGAATCTTTATATACTGGATGGATTATCTCTTTACATAGGATATGGGTTTGAAGCTATTTTATTCACAGTGGCATTGAGTGATAAAATCAACATGCTTAAGAAAGAAAAGTATGATTTGATAATGGCCCAAAATGAAATGTTAGAGTCAAAAGTACAGACTCGAACAGAAGAGCTTAGGAAAACTAATACTGCTAAGGATAAGCTCTTTGCAATTATTGGGCATGATCTCAGGTCTCCGGTCAATTCTCTCAAAGGTTTATTGGGTTTAATCGATCAAGGATTAATGACCAAAGAGGAATTTGAAATATTGACATCGAAGCTAAAAGATAGTGTAAATCACATGTACGAAACACTGAACAACATGCTTCATTGGGCTAATTCTCAAATGAATGGTTTTGATGTGAAAGCAAAAGTTGTAAAGGCATTTGATCTAGCTGAGGAAAATGTAAGATTGACTAAATCAATTGCTAGTGAAAAGAAAATAACTGTCACTAATGAAATAGAAAAGGATCTAACAGTCGAATGCGATCCAGAGCATATTAAGCTGGTTTTTAGAAACCTCATAAGTAATGCGCTGAAATTCACACCAGATGATGGTAATATTCGAATAGCTTCAAAGCCGAGTAAGAAATATATAGAATTCTGTGTTCATGACTATGGAGTAGGAATGACTCAAGAACAAGTCAAGAATCTTTTTGGAGATAATAAGCATAAGAGTGAAAATGGAACACGAGGAGAGAAAGGGACAGGTTTAGGACTAACCTTGTGTAAAGACTTTGTGGAAAAGAATGGTGGCAAAATCAAAGCAGAAAGTGAAAAAGGTCGTGGGACTTCCATATTTTTTACTGTCCCACGCGCAAAGTCTTAATATATCTACACTTTTATCAATTAGATGCCTAATGACAAGCCTTATTATACTTCTCTAGTTTGTAATAGTTGTATGGGAGAGGAGCTAAGAATCCAGCTATCATAGCTATTAGCAAAGCTGTCCAGTACATTGGGTCTTCAAAAGCAGCTTTGCCACCAGTGACTACAAAATCAGTAGTATTCATTGCTATTTCCATTCCTACCATCGAGATAAAAGACATCCCAAATGCCGTTTTTATCGCTAAGGTCCAGTTGAACTGCTCACGGTACTTCAATATTATAGTTTCCAACGATATGGAGGTGAATAGCCCTGCGATGATGGCAAGTATCATTTGCCACATCATGCTTGTGTCTGGATAGAATGCCTGAAGAAAAATGATCATTCCAAAGTCTCCGATAGAACATCCAATTAGACAATTCAGGGTATTAAAAGAGGCTCTTTTCCAGTTGTGGATATTCTTCCAAGAAAAGTTGCCTGTAGCATTTAATGGAGTATTACTTGGTAGTATTTGATAACCTTCTGTTGATAATATTGAGTTGACGTAATCATCTGAAATATTATTGCCAGTGACAATGAGTGTTTTTATTTCTTTTTTTAAGTCAAAATTCCATTTAATAATATTTGGGTCTTGGTCAAGATGAGGTGAAATTTTATCTACACAATTACTGCAATGTACATTTGTGTTTACCTGTATCGTATTCATCCTTTTCGTTTTCATTCCTAGCAAAACTAAGGGAAGGTTCTACAAGCATTCTTACGAAATTCTGGTTAATATTTATAGGTTATCAAATACTGTCTAAACTCTGTCTATTGCGAGTTCCAAGTTTCTTGAAATGAGAAGGAGTCATCCCAGTTTCTTTTTTGAATTGAGCTGATAAATGTGCCACACTACTGTAGTTTAGATTGATAGCTATTTCTGACAGATTGAGTTCATTATAAACAATCAATTCTTTCACTTTTTCTATCTTTTGTTTGATAATATACTTTTCTATTGTGATTCCCTCAGTTGACGAAAATACTTTGCTTAGAGAAGAATAATCTTGCCCCAGTTTTTCAGATAAAAGAGTAGAATAGTTGAAAGAATAACCTTCTTCTTTATGATGAATTTGATTAATAATGATTGATTTGATGCTTGCTATCAATCTAGATGCTTTATCCTCCAGAAGTTCAAAACCTTTTTGTCGTAGTGCATTTTCTAACAATACCTTTTGACCACCTTTAACCTTTTCTGCGGTTTTTACTTCACCTAGATCAATATGCAGGATTTCAATCTCTAGGCTTTTGAATATGTCACAGACCATTTCTATGCATCGGGGACAAACCATGTTTTTAATACAGACAGTGTTCACAAATAGATTATTTATGTTGTTCGACTAAATATTAGTTTGGGCATGTAGCAATACATATTCTCCATTTCGTCTGAATTCACTCATAGACATACCGTAATACTTTTTAAATGTTTTCGAAAGATGGCTGGTATCTTTGAATCCTAATTCTATCAAACGTATAGTCAGAATTTAGAAGCCGAATTTCGACTTGTCTTAGTTTTGCTTTCATTATATACTCTCTTAAGGAAGAGTTAGTTTGTCTCTTGAAGTACTCACATATATAATTAGGTGAAAGAGAACGTTTCTGTGCTGTTTCTTCCATTTTGAGTAAAATAATGAAGGTGTTAGTACTGCTACAAAACCTTTCAGTATTTTTTTGGTTGAACCCTAAAGCAAATGGAGTTCCTATAGATAGGTACAGCATATTGGAACTCGTAATGAATTGAAATGTATTAATGGTATGGACTTATTTAGTCATTTAATAAAAGGTGATGAGAATTACTTACCCAAAGATGGTATAGTGAATTACTTCGGTCCAGTACTTTCTGTCCAAAAGGCGGATTTCTATTTTCAAGAGTTACAGAAAAAGATAGCTTGGCAAAACGATCAGTACTTTATTGCAGGTAAAAACATTACAACCAATCGTCAAATTGCCTGGTATGGAGATGAAAAATTTTCATTGAATTATTCAGGCTCTAATAAGAAGGGGTTGATTTGGATAAATGAACTTTTAGAGCTGAAAAAGGTAGTAGAAGATAAAACAAAAGAATCTTTCAATAGTTGTTTATTAAACTTGTATCATACCGGTGAAGATGGATTGGGGTGGCACAGCGATAGTGAAAAAGGGGCGGTAGCTTCTTTGAGTTTAGGAGCTACTCGAAAGTTTGTTTTCAAACATAAAATCACCAAAGAAAAAGTTGAATTTACACTTTCGCAAGGAGACCTTTTGGTAATGAAAGGAGATACACAGCAGCATTGGCTTCACAGAGTGCCTCCGACTAAAAAGGTAAAATCTCCTAGGATCAATATTACATTTAGAAATATATAATAGCTTAATCTTTTCACTGTTTTAGATAGATAACTATCATATCAGTAATTCAAGTTTTCAACTTGATAGACAGTAATAGGCTGTAAGAAATACGTGTAGAGCTGATCTGCTAATGCGATATTGAAAATGATAACCTAGTTTTTACTTATCATTGCTATTGATTGATAGTGTATTTGGTATTTTATCAAACACCATTCAAGTATTGATACCGTACCGATTTCTATAGAGATTGGATTGAATATTTTGGTAATGCATCAGTAACCAGTGAATTACAGTTGAAAAAGATATTTACGCTTCTTTTATTGTTAGCCCTACTCATCAATATCTTCGGATCGATGATGGTAAGTAGTGTACATGAACTGGTACATATAATAGATGACGCAAATGATGTATCATTTCAATCAAATGAGCAAAAATCTGCCACTGAAAGTAACATAATAGAGCATAGGCACACTCATGATCACGGACATGGTCATCACTCTCATGATTCCTACTTAATGCTGTTGATCAATTCATTGGACTATGAAAAGATAGTTTTAGTACTCAAAGATGTTAGAAATGCTCTATCATGGATGTTACACTTTCCAGAAATATTTCGAGAATTCGATTCTTCGCTAGATAATACATATCAGCTAACAGTAAGCGGTTTTACTGTTTATTCAAGGGTTCTAAATCTTTCTATGAATATTGATACACCTACGCCTCCTCCAAAAGTATTCGGTTAACAGGTAGTTCGCGTCACATTATGTGCACTTCAGAGTATGGAAACTTTTTCGTATAAATAGGTTTAATATTCTTCTAATGAAGCTTTTCGACTTAGGGGGCGGAATTAACCTAGTGGGTTATCGCTTCTTTGTGATTAAAACAGCTTTGATATGATTTAAGGAACAATCGCAGCCTTAGACATATCACTTTACCATCTGTTTTAGGAGTAAAAAATTTATAGCCTTTGAATCAAGTGTTCATCTGAATTCGACATTGAGAACTATCTATTCAATACCAATAATTCTAGGTTTTTAGTCCGAGATTGATCTAAATCAGATAAACACTTTTATCAGATTACTCTCTTAGAAAAGCCTATTGGTATCATTCAAATTTTATCAAACTCATACAGAGTGTTCTGTTGAACAGGATAATAGAGCCAATAAAGTTCTATTCATCCAGTAGCATATAATCATTAGTCGTTGAAATCAATATTCGAACATAAAACGCGCAGCAATTTTTACCTCATACATAGAGGCTTCATTTTACTTTTTTGTCTCCACTCGTTTTTGGACGTGTCAGGTCAGTCGACTGTTAGGGGTGTCATATTAGATGAGTCTGGAAAACCATTTGCTGGGGCAAATTTGTTGTTGAATAGTAGTAAAAGAACTGTTTCGAGCACCGAAGGGAAATTCGTATTCAATGATGTAAGGGCCAGAAAATTTGAAATAAAAGTCTCAGCCATTGGATTCGAAGATATTTCCGTCCAAGGAACTACCGATACTCTTACTCAGGCTTTATCGATAATTCTAACTCCAAGCGTGCAGGAATTAGAAGGGGTGACCATTAATGGAAACGCTCAAGAAGAGCTGAAGAGAGTAGAGAGTATTTCAAAACTTCAAGTAGATAAAAAATTTTTGTTAGAATCTAAAGGAGCAAGTTTAATGCAGTCGCTTAATGCCATTCCCGGAGTGAACTCAATGGATATAGGAACAGGGATCTCAAAGCCAATGATAAGGGGAATGGGGTACTATAGAGTCGTAGTAGCTCAAAATGGTATAAGACAAGAAGGTCAACAATGGAGCAGTCATCATGGCCTGTCAATAGATCAACAAGCTGTGGGACATGTGGAAATTATCAAAGGTCCTGCTTCTTTAGAGTTTGGCTCAGGAGCTATAGGTGGAGTGATCAATGTACTACCCGAGCGAGTACCTTCAACTGATGGCTTGACTGGTGAATTATCAATGGTTACTAAAAGCAATACACAATGGTTCGGTGGATCTGCTGAGTTGTCATTTAGAAAAAGAGACTTCTATTCGCATATAGATATTACTTATAACTCATTTGGAGATTTTCAAATTCCAGAAACGGAATCGTTCTTATTGCCTGTTCCAGTGAGTGCATCCGAAGCTTCGCATGAGGTCGTATTAGGAGATCAAGTATACAATACGGCAGGCGAAGAAAAAGCTATTTCTCTGACTACTGGCATAGTCAAACCATGGGGACGTAGTTCACTGATATTGAATTATTATGCTACCAAAGTTGGCTTTTTTGATTGGCAAGGAATTCAAAATGATTCCATTAGAATAATACATGATCAGAGTAGGAGAGATCTACAGCTTCCTTACCAAGAGGTGAATAACTACACCATTCAACACATTACCAGTAGGTACTTCAATAATGATGAATTAGAGATTGGTATTGGGTATCAATTTAATGATTCAAAGGAGTATAGTTATTTAACTGATAGGACAGGAAATAGAGAAGAAGATTTAAACCACTACACCAATAAAGGCAACCTTAACTTAGGATTGTTTCTTCATACAATTTCTACCAATGTGGTGTACAGTTTTAATCAATCTGAAAAACACTCTTTTAAATTTGGTTTGAATACCCAGTTTCAGATTCATACTAATGATGGATACAATCATATTTTACCAAACTACAACAGATATGCTGGAGGAATTTTTCTCACCCACAAATACACTATTGCAGATCAATGGATATTGAATAGTGGAGCAAGAATAGATTTCACCTATTTAAATATTGAAGAAACACTAAATCCTGATGTGGAGTTTGGAGATCCAGTGTTTAACCCAGCTTTGGAAGAGACTTATCCCGGATCGGCTTATTCTATAGGGGTCAACTTTTTACCAAGCAGGACTACTATAATCAAAGTCAACATAGGGAAGAGCTTTAGAGTGCCCTCCGTATATGAGCTAGCAGCGTATGGGTTGCATAGGCACGGAGGCAGGTTTGAGAAAGGAAACATCGAAAACGAACCTGAGCAAGCTTGGGAATTTGATCTAGGAATAGAGCAGAAATGGAGCGACTTTAGTATTGGGTTAAGTCCATTTATCAACTACTTCACCAATTACCTTTATTTAAACCCTAGCTCTGAATTAAGACCAGTAGGACAAGTTTTCGAATACAGACAATCCAGAGCCTCATTATTAGGAGGCGAAATTACTGCCAATTATCTCTACAGAAAAAAACTAAACCTGAGTGTAAATGCAGAGTATGTCTATGCAGTCAATTTGGATTTGAAAAGCGCCTTACCATTTACACCACCACTTAATCTGCGCACTGAGCTAAGCTACCTATTCAATGACTTGAAACCTCTACAACAGAATAAGCTGGGCATTGAACTCTTGACGGTAGCATCTCAAAATAATACGGTTCCTAATGAACTAAGTACTTCTGGATATAATTCAATTAATCTTTTAGGAAGAACCGAGATTCTATTCGGAAGTCAAAGAATCAACCTAATGCTGAAGGTAAGAAATCTATTGAATGCTTCTTACTACAATCATATCAGCTTTTATAGAAGAATGTGGATTCCTGAACCGGGAAGAGATATTCAACTATATATAAGTGTACCCATTAAATAAATTTAAATCATAACTAATTTCAAAAATGAAAGGATTAACCAGATTGTCAATTGCTTTATTCCTATCAACAGCTTTTCTTTTTTCGTGTGATGACGAGGATGATAAGACTGAGCTAAGCATAACCAATATCGAAGCTAAAAATCATGATGCTGAGGGTGTCGAAGTAAAACATGGAGGTACAATAGAGCTTAACTTTACGGCTATAGCAGGCGATGAGGCACGATTGGATTATTATCACATCGAACTACATGACCATCCAGAGTCAGGCAAAATAGAAGATGAGTATAGAATTATAGATGAATCTTTTAAAGACAAGGCTACTTTCAAAGGATTACGCAATGCAGATGTTCATCAGCATATAACTGTACCAGATGAAGCTAATCTAGGTGAGTACCATGTAGTGATTGTGGTAGTGGACGAAGATGGTAATTCAGTAGATACAGAGGATGGTGATGATCATATTATTGTAGTAGAATAATAGTTTTTCAAGGCTGACAAACTTTCTATTTGTCAGCCTTGAATCATATAAACGTTAGATGACATTTTGCTAAAAATTATTAGATATAGCATATATACATCGTACCTTTAATAAAGAACCTTAATTAGACACCCATAGAAATGAAATATACACTCTACGTTATCCTTATAGCTGTTATAGTTTCTGCTTGTATAGAGGAAAAAGATACTGAAATAGAACAGCCTGTGATTGAACTGCTATCACCTTCGCCATGTGATACTTTGAGGTTTGGCGAGTCCTTTAATTTTAGAGTTAAAATCACAGATAATACAGGACTAGGTAATATCAGTATGGATGTCCATCACAACTTTGGTCATCATAATCATGGAGTCCATGAATCTTGTGATATGGATGAGAAGAAAGACGCCGTGAACCCTTACTCCAATGGTTGGGTGTTTTCATTACCAGAAGAAAGAAAAGAGTATGTTTTTGATACTGGGATTACTTTTCCAGCTATGAAAGATGAAACTACAAATTATGATACTGGTGACTATCACTTTCACATCTATGTGACAGACAATGATGGCTATCAAGTATTCACCACTCTGGATATAAAAGTGTTAGATCAAGATAGTTGACTTAAGCTGTGTAAGAAACAGTATTGGAGAGCGCTTGGTTTATGTAACTGAAACAAAAAAGAGTTTTTTCTCTAAGTCTATTTGCACATTTAGTCTTAAATGTAAGTTCTACCATGTCAAGAGTGGTGTATTCCTTAGGATGGATGAGTTATTCCATATGAGAATGATTTCTACCATTAAAAAATGAATTCTACGACTTCAGGAACGAGTTCTACCACTTGACTAATCAATTATTCTAAGTGAAAAATCAGTTCTACCACTGTAGGAATGAACTATTCCATTATAAAATGGATTCTACTATATCAGGAATGAATTCTACCATTGTAAGAATGGTTTATTCCAAGAATATATATGTTGAATCTGTGAAAAGGGGCTTGGCTTAAAAATAAAGACCGTTTTAACAGATTGTTATTACACTCTGACTCGGAGTGGATCTAAGCATTTTATAGATGTTAATTACGTTAGGTGGGAAGCTTTTCGATTAACTAGTCTTTAAGCTTTATAACCGTTTTATGAAAAAAGTAATGAATAAGGTTATAAATACTGCTGATGGGCAAATTTATAGAATCAATATAAATTCTATAAAGTGCAGATTAACAGCGTTAAATTGCGTTTGTATTTAGTTTTCTAATGATGCTTATTGACTCTGTTAGATAGGATATAAATACTTAAAAATATTTTTAAACCGTTATGTATTGAATTAATTAGAACAAAACATATTTTTGTTTTAAAATTTACAAGAATGAAGAAACAATCAGCTATTATTTTTTTTACACTACAAATAATCACTCTAATAGGGGTATGTGGAATAAGTTATCAAACGTATACTACGGAACAAAATTTAAGAACAACTCAGAGCAGCTTGGCTAATACCATAGCGTATATGGATGAGCTCGCCGAAAACAAAAGAATTCAAGAGGAAATGAACAAACCGCTCATGATCGGGGATAAGGCTCCAGATTTTTCGCTAACAACCGATAGTGGGCAGCTGGTGACACTAGAATCCTATAAGGAAAAGCCGCTACTACTTGTATTTACAGAAGCAGGATGTGAATACTGCGAAGAATTCTTCCCTGTTCTCAATGATTTTGAAGAACAGAAATCAGACATAGCAGTAGCTGTCATGCAGTTTAACTCTACTGTAGAGGAGAATAAAGCCTACAAAGAGGAGCGAGGTATAAAGGCTACATTTCTGAATGCCACCGAACAAGAACTACTCAATTACAAAGTACACAATACACTGACAGCTGTATTAATAGATAAAGAGGGAGATGTAGCTAATATTGGTGAAGTTTTTGAACTGAGCGATATTTTAACGCTTACAGAGGCACTAGATCCATTAGTATCAACACCTGTTGGTAATATTTAAAAGGACAAACTGTAAAAACTCATCTCTTTTATAACCAATCGATCGTTTCTATCAATTGTTCACTCTATAAAAAGAGAGACTAACCATTTCTTATTTCAATAAAAACGTTTTGTGTTATAGACTGAAATCTACGCAGCGCAAATCGAATTATCTAGCATCCTAGACCCGCAGGTAAGGCTAAGTATCAGTATGTGATACTGGAAAAACTATTATTCTAATAAACAGAACAAGCCTAAAGAGTTTGCAAGAAGAGGAATCTTCATGTGAAGGGAGGTATCCGAAAATCCCAAATAGAGTAGGTGTTAAACAACAATTATATTTTATGATAATGAAAAATTGTAATTTTTTTATGTCAGCAGTATTGCTGATGTCATTTTTCATCTTTACCGCGTGTGAAGAAGAAAGTGAAGTACTGAATGAAGCAGAGGTTGCTGCTGAGAATGAATTGGCTATAGTCGATGTCGAGGATTTTAAATTTAGTGACAATGCAATGATCATCTCCAAGAATGGAGAAAACATGCGTCTAAAAGACTATGAGGCAAAGCAAAAAGAGGGAACTACAAACTCGTCAGGTAGATCAATTAGTACATCGAATGTAGAAACATTCACGGCACCAATTCCTACTTCAAAGAGAAGAAGTTTAATGGCAGATGATGCGGTAAGAAGAGTTTATAATTATATAAACAAAAAATTGCCACAGGGACAAGGAGCAGCTTCATTGGCTAATGATGGTATACTTAGGATTGTGAGCAATAACTATGTATTATATGACTTTAAAAATGTTCATACATCGAATGCAAGTTATGGTGTTGGTCCGAGATCCAACGCCTTCTTTCAAGTTAGACGTACTGTCAGACATCAGAGTGATGTTAAGGATATTGGACGTATCAGGAGAGAAGGTACTAATAAAATCAGAAATGAAAAGAATAAACCTATTTGGCCAAAAAGAAGGTTCGCAACCTTTACAGAGTCTAAGACTAATTCATGGGAAAGAACATACACGCATAATGTTAGTATAAATACTGGCTTTAGCGTAGAGTGGAAGTCTAGTTTTATATTCGGATCGAGCAGTTTTACTGCTTCTGTTGATTTAGGTTATTCACATTCCAATGCGTTCAGCAAAGGAGAAAGTAAGACCACTACAAAAGCAGAGGAAGCGCATCTTGATGGTGGTATTAAAATACCTGCGCGCCAAAGTTGCGAACTCACTCTTTTCACTCAGCAAAGGAGATCAACAGATTACTTCAAATTCGTGACAAGTGTAAAAGGCCAAGTGAGTGTTATCTACAGGCGAAACAATACTAATAATGCATTCTGGATAAAAATACCTGCCAGTGTAGTATATCCTATGAGAATAGTCAATAATATAAATGTAATGTCTGATGAAACGGTATATGAGATATTGCCTACGAAATGTTGGAAGATATAAGATCTTCATAGTGTAGATAGAGTGTATAAACAACCAAGGGAGAAGTTACTAGTAGCTTCTCCCTATCTACATATATATTCGTAATTGAGTCAAACTAAATGACTAGTGTTATACGAGAATAGAATCAAAATATTTAAATAGTTTAAAATGTTAACTGGTTTAATCGTAATAAAACGTTATTTAAGATAATGTAAACTATGTTAGTTATAACTTTTTCTAAAAGTCATATTAATAAGATACATACAGTGCTTAAAACATTGTAAAACAGGTGTTTGTTTTAATTTTATTACGAAACATGAGTTTTAATTCAATGTTAATTAATTTAAAAATATAAAGATTAAATTGTATTTTAATATAAATACACCGTTGTTTGTGGAGTGCAGAGGTAAATAAGATACGAAGTATAAATATTGCAATTATGAAGAAGCAATCAACTATTATCTTTTTTACATTACAAATAACAACTTTAATTGGAATATGTGGCATAGGTTATCAAACATATACTACTGAACAAAGTTTAAAAACAACCAAGAGCAGCTTGGCTAATACCATAGCGTATATGGATGAGCTCGCTGAAAACAAAAGGATCCAAGAAGAAATGAGCAAACCGCTCATGATCGGGGATAAGGCTCCAGATTTTTCGCTAACAACCGATAGTGGACAGCCTGTGACGTTAGAATCTTATAAGGAAAAGCCGCTACTACTCGTATTTACAGAAGCAGGATGTGAATACTGTGAAGAATTTTTCCCAGTTCTCAATGATTTTCTAGAACAGAAATCAGAAATAGAGGTGGCTGTCATGCAGTTTAACTCTACTGTAGAGGAGAATAAAGCCTACAAAGAGGAGCAAGGTATAAAGGCGACGTTTCTAAATGCCACCGAACAAGAACTACTCAATTATAAAGTACATAATACACTTACAGCTGTATTAATAGACAAGGAAGGGGATGTAGCTAACATTGGTGAAGTTTTTGAACTGAGCGATATGTTAGCACTTACAGAGGCACTAGATCCATTAGTAGCGATTCCTGTAGGTGAGATTTAAAAGGACAAACTGCAAAAACTCTTTTCTTTCAAGGCCAGTCTAATCATTTCTATCAATTGTTCACTCTTTAAAAAGGGATACTAACCATTTCTTATTTCTATAAAAACGTTTTGTGTTATAGATTCAGATCTATGCAGCACAAATCGATTTATCTAGCATCCTATACCCGCAGGTAAGGCTAAGTATCAGTAGGTGATACTGGAAAAACTATCATTCTAATAAACAGAACAAGCCTAAAGAGTTTGCAAGAAGAGGAATCTTCATGTGAAGGGAGGTATCCGAAAATCCCGAATAGAGTAGGTGTTAAACAACAATTATATTTTATGTTAATGAAAAATTGTAATTTTTTTATGTCAGCACTTTTGCTGATGTCATTTTTCATCTTTACTGCGTGTGAAGAAGAAAATGAAGTATTGAACGAAGCAGAAGTTGCTGCTGAGAATGAACTGGCTATACACGATGTCGAGGATTTCAAATTTAGTGACAATGCGATGATCATCTCGAAGAGCGGGGAAAACATGCGTCTAAAAGACTACGAGGCGAAGCAAAAAGAGGGAACTAAAAACTCGTCAGGTAGATCATTCACCACATCGAATGTGGAAAAATTCACCGCGCCAATACCTACTTCGGAGAGAAGAAGCTTGATGGCCAATGATGTGGTAAGGAGAGTTTATGATTATTTACTCAAGCATAAACCACATGGTACGCCAGCTTCGATACATAATAAGGGTATACTTAGGTTGGTAAGCAATAACTACGTATTGTATGATGCTCATAATCTTTATGAACCCAGTTCAAGTTATGGTCTTGGTCCGAAAGCCAATGCATACTTTGAAGTTAAGCGAACGGTCAGACACAAAAGTGATATTAAGGATATAGGACGTATCAGAAGAGAGGGCACTAATAAAATCAGAAATGAAAAGAATAAGCCTATTTGGCCTCAAAGAAGATTCTCGACATTTACTGAGTCTACGACTGATTCATGGGAAAGAACATACACTCATAATGTAAGTGTAAATGCGGGCTTTAGTGTAGAATGGTCGTCTAGTTTTATATTCGGGTCTAGCAGTTTTAGTGCATCGATTGATTTAGGTTATTCACATACCAATGCGTTCAGCAGAGGTGGCAGTAAAACCACGTCTAAAACAGAGGAAGCGCATCTAGATGGAGGTATTAGAATACCGGCGCGTCAAACTTGCGAACTCACTCTTTTCACTCAAAAAAGAAGAGCAACAGATTACTTTAAATTCCTAACAACTGTACAGGGTAAAGTAAGTGTTGTTTATAGGGGCAACAATACTAATAATGCGTACTGGACACAGGTACCAGCTAGTGTTATTTATCCTATGAGAATAGTAAACAACATTAATGTAATGTCTGATGAAACCGTGTATGAGATATTGCCTACGAAATGTTGGAAGATATAATATCTTCGTAGTGTAGATAGATTGTATAAACAACCACGGGAGAAGTTAGTAGTAGCTTCTCCCTATTTTTTATAATAATTCTAGAAAATCAATAGCCTCGTAGATTATGAGAGATACGAAGAGCAAACTACCGAACTCAGCTTTAGGCTTTTCTTTGATTAAAGTACGACAAGTCTTTTATACTCAATGGTATTCGAGGTTTTTAAACAAACAATATAAATACCGCTGTTTAGAGAACTTATATCTACTGCACTTGATGACTTATGAAAGTCCAAAGATCTAATAGTAGCTCCATATTGATTTAATATCTCTATTTGTTTAAGCAATGGGCTACCCGCTTTGGTTAAGATTCTAAATTCTTGATTCGCAGGATTAGGGTATATCTCAAATAGCGTTTCAGATAATCTTGTTTCTTCTACTGATAAGTTTTTATCCTCATCTTTGACTTCACCCTCATCTTCGTCCACTTCCTCGACTTCGAATCTACAGCCAGTTAGGAGAACACTTTTTGATAGTTCATTATCATAATTTATCACTAGTTCAGCTTCAGCATCTCCAACACCCTCAGTACAGTTAATTTCTAAATTAAGCTTGTCTTTATCAAATAAGAGTACTTTAGAATGGGTATCATTAAGATTGAATCCCTCAGCTTTTTCACCTTGAATTTCAATGTTTTGAATGAAGACACCCGTGTTTCCTTCGTTCAAATAAATTTCTAGCTTATTTTGACTTGAGCTAACGTCAATTGTATTAGAGGATACTTTTAATTCGCTATCTTCTAGTGCTGTACCTGAAGGAGAGTAAGTTCCTAAGTACTCCATGTTTCTTTGAGCACCGCCTCCCAATCTAGGAGAGCCAGCTGTAATAAAAACACCAGATCCTGAGCTAATTGCTTGCGTTCCGTGTCTATTAAAATTCATGTCTTCTAAAGTCGTCCATTGTAACCTAGTCGGATCAAACTGTTCCGCTGTTTTTAACGCATCAGAAGTAAGAACACCATTGATCATCTCTTCTCTGACCTCACCACCGAGTACAACTAACTTACCTTGATGATTCACAACTGCTGGAGCTGCTCGTGGTGTTGGAATGTTTAAAGATGGATCGAGTGTAATCCACTTATTGGTTAGAAAATCAAAAACATCAACTTGACGAATCAAGGGTTTAAATACACCTTCATCTCCTCCAGACTGTCTACCACCTATAGCGTATAGCTTATCATCTACGACTGCAGCAAAGAAATGATCTCGGGCTGTTGGTGCATCTGGCATGGTCTTCCATTCACCGGTAGCAGGGTCGTATTCGTCAAACCAATCGACATAGCCACCTCCGTGACCATTGGTACTACCACCTACTACGTAGAACTTATCATTGTAAACTACCGTTCCTGCTGAACCTCTTCGTCTTGATTCAGGAACTTCTTGACCTTGAATCCAAGAAGTAGTGATAGGGTCATAGATCCAGACGTTTTCATTAGGAGACTCTGAAGGAAAGCTGTTATTGGTAAGAGAGGACACGATCCATATCAAACCCTTGTAGGCCACAGCTTGATAATGATTGAGCTGTTTAGGAGCACTGGATTCTGTATGCCAAGTCCTAGCCGTATAGTCATAGCTATAAACTGTTTTATTACCACGTCCTGGTAAAAAATAGAATCTTTCTCCTGCCTGTGCAAAACCACATTCATGATCACCAGCATAGTTTTCATCTTCACCTACCATGTGCCAAATTGGTTTTTCAAATGCTTCTAAAACGTCCCATGTTCCTTCTACTTCAATATTATCAGCATTCGAAGTACCAATAATACCCGTAATGAATGGAATATCTACCGTTTGTAGAGCCTCAAGGGTTTTACCCTGTAGTGTCACGGCAGTAAGGTTTGACCTCCCATGGTTTTTGTCAAAAGAATAAGATAACGTGACTACTCCATTAGTTGGGTTAACTTCGAAATAGAAGTCTACATAGTCTGATGGTCGATTAGCTTCTAACACTTCAAATGTCAAATCATCGGTGAGGACATCATTGACTTCTTGTTGTACTAAAAACCCATCTTTCGTTAGAGCAAACTTCAGGTAATTGGATTGAGTTCCATCTCCCAAGTAAAAACCAAGTTCTGCATCTGGAGCAGCAGTTTGTCCATAGAGTTGTAGCGGATCATTAAAGTTTAAGAGACTACCATGAACAATAAAAAGGGGAGAGGTTATATCTACATTGAGACCATATTGAAAAGCTTTTTCCTGATCATTTGATGAACCACTTGCTGTACCATTGGTCATTTGCATCGTCATTACACCTATGGCACCACCCAATATATCATTTGGATTAGGGTCACTTGGATCATCTCTTCTATCCAACCATTTTAGCCAGTTGCCATCTTCTTCGCCATTGTTCATCAAGCCTGTAAAGCCTAATCCTAAATATCCACCAAGTTGAGTGTCTGAATACAACTCATTATTAACTGGCAAATCAAATGCGTCACCATCAGATAAAGGGTCGCCTAATTGTAATGGATCATCTTTGTCAAGTATCCCATCATTATCGTCATCGGTGTCGTTGAGATCAGATAGTTTAGGGCCCGGAACTTTCTGATCAAAGTCATTTGGTCTTGAAATTCCATTGCAAATATCAGATCCGTTATCTATTTCATCCCAGTTCGCATATCCATCAAAATCGTAGTCATCATTTTCATCAAAGCTAGGATCGGTGTCACTTACACATTCGATAAGGTCTTCAGGCTCCATGACCAAAAGGTCACCGAATAAGGTGGCAATCCAGATGGTTCCAGCGAAAATCTCATCATCTCCATTACATGTTATACCTAGGGCATTGCCTGATATTCCAGATGCAAAATTTTCATGAAGCTCCTTAAGAGAACCATCACCATTGATTTCAACTCTCCTTAAAAGTCCTTGGTTAGTTCCTGCAATTAAATTTCCTTGCATTGCCCCGCTAAAATTAGAAGCGGTGTATTCATCAATACCGTTAGTATTCGTTCCCCAAGTCAAGAAGTTAGTATCTTCATCCCCGTCAGGATTACTACTAATAGAACTTCGCCAATCTGATTCCACTGTATTCGCTGCTGGTACAGGAGGCCAGTTGGCTGGAAGAGCTATACTAACATCAGAGGTAGTATTGACACCAGATTCATCCGGATCATATTTTAGAGTTCTGAATACATCATCATCCCCACTTGTATACAAACCAGCGCTTAAAGGGTTGGCTCGAATAGGAGTAGGGTGTCCACCATAGTGGCTACCAAAGGTATAGGATGAAATGTTAGTTGTAATTTGATGTAGATGATCAACATTATCTATTTGTTCTCCATCTGATTCTGTAGCACTACCAGGTTCTAAGGGATCATAATCATTACTTACCGTTGATAATCCTTCATCAACAGGAAAACCACCCCATCCTGGATTGGATCCATTTTCTGTTGCGTATACTGCACCATTATCAGTGACTACAATATCATAACAATTTCTAAATCCAGGAGAAAAAATTTGAACAGGACCAGCTGGATCAATAATAGCTTGATTCATTCCATCATTTCCACCAAAAGGGTCTCCAATATCAATTCCATCATATCCTACATCATCTGGATCAGTGATTCCATTGATATTAGGCCTAGTAGGGTCGTCAACGGTAGGAAGGTCATAGATATACGATCTTCCATTATCCGATAGAATAGGCATGGACTCTATCATCGAAAGGTCAATGGCTAGTATAGCAGCCGATAATGCATATTCACATTGAAAAGCAAAATTCTTAGAAGGTGCTCCAGCATTGGTATTACCTCCTTGTGCTAATATTAGATAGTCCTTACCACCTATAGTGACAAACTCTAAGCCGTTGGCACTGTGATTCTCTTCTGATCTTGGTAAACCTCTAACTATATCTACACCTTCCCAAGCTGTCCCATTCCAACTATATCTAGTAATTATACTTGAATTAGTATCTAAGTTTAGATCATTGCCACTAGGACCTGCACCTATTCGAGCATCACTTGAAGTAACATATAATATTGGGTTGGTAGAAGTTCCTGTTACAGTGAGACCAAGTGTCAGTCTTGCATCTGAGTCATCCAAAGTTCCATCATCATCATGGTTTTGGATATTACTCAAATCATCTATAGACTCATATCCTTCTACTTTATAATCTCCATCATCATATCTTCTAACAGAATATATATTGATCTTGCCCCTGAGGGATGTAGCGTAAAGCCTATCATCAGGTCCAAACATGATAGATGTTCCCAGTTCCAAAGCTGGAAAACCATTAAAATCTAATCGATGCAATGAAAAATTTTGAGCATCTACAACACTTGAGATAACCTGAATATATAGAAAAAGAAATATTACTATTCGAACTACTCCGTTAGTACCCAATATAAGTTTGGACATAGTCTGTATTAAGAAATGAAAAGTATAGATGATATATTAAGAAATAAACGTGAAAAGCGTAGTTATCAATATAAGATCTTGAAGAAATTTAAACTATTGCAATTCTGGATTTTTAGCTGCTTGTTCTATAAAGTCTGAGAACATATTAACCGCACTTTGGTCTTCGAATAACACACTACTCTTTTCTTTTAACTCGATACTCAATGTATTTCTCAAAACTGCATCACTTGCAATCTCAACGGCTTTAGATACATAAGATTCAATAGAATCAACGGTATAATCCAAGCCTATTTGTTGGTAGGCAGCGTATGCATATCTGCTACTATGAAATTGACCAGGTAACGAGACTACAGGTGTACCACAGATAAACGCATCATAGCAGGTATTAGCACCTCCTCCATAGTGTAGCGTATCTAGTGCTACATCTACTTGTGCTAGCAATCCTAAATAATCCACTTCAGACATTCTAGGTAAGAATACAATTCTATCTTGATGCTGAGTACAAGTTTTGGCCAATCGATCTTTAAGTGATTGGGTGATTTTAGGATGTTTATCATCTATGAATAGAACCAATCCATCAGGATCTTTTTCTAGTATTCCTAAGACAATTTCATCAAAGTCAGGGTGAACCTTTTTAAGGTTTTGAGCACACAAATACAGATTGTTTTTGTTACTTAAACCATATTCTTGGAGTGGTTTAGGTTCATCAGGGACTGGTGGGTGATAGTAATAAACTGGAATATGATCTAACCTAACCAGTTTCTCAGAGTAGTGATCATCAGCAGTGTCAATCTCCAAATGCTTGGAGGAAACAAAGTAATCAACATTTGGAATACCACTGGTCGTAGGCCATCCCCAACTGGTTAGTTGTACAGCGGCTAGACGTAGGAAAGGAAGAAAGTAGTTGATCGTATCTGTTCCAATTTCCCAATAGTACAGCACGTCAAATTTGGCATCCATAATTTGTTGTGCCGCGTAATCTAGCCTTGTATGAAGTTCAATAAAGTCAACGTTTTCCTTTTTTTTCAAGGCCGGCTCTATGATTCTCTTTCCATTAGGTTGACTACATACCACACTTACTTTGAATCTGGTTTTATCCATTTGGCTAATCATGCCAGACATACACTTATTAAAGACTCCCTCGTGACCATTAGTTACCACAAAACCTATATGAGGTATGGTATTTGGCTTTCGCACGGGAGTGGCTGGGATAAAGTCAGTATATTTTTCAGCTAATTTTTTCTTTATGGACAGCACATCTCTTCCGTGATAGATCATATCTGAAAAGATGTTGTGATTGGATTCAGAGACTTTGTCAGGTTGGAAAGAAAGCTGATTGTATTCGTCTAATGCTTTGTGAACTTCTTGGTGATAGTTGTCTATAGAATCATTACTATCGAAAATCACTGGACTTAGTGTCTTTAGCGTAAAGTTGACTAATATATCGTTTGGAGAAATAGATGCTAAATTTTGATAGTACTTCTTTGCTTTGTCAAACTCGCCCATGTTTTCATAGAGCTTTGCGAGGTTGCTATGCGCAGAATAGAATTTAGGATCGATTTCAATTGACTTTTCATAATGAGAAATAGCTTCATCATTTCGATCCCAGTGTTGAAACATGATACCTAAATTATTGTGAGCTAGGTTGTGTTTTTCATTTATTTTGAGACACTTTTCATAGCAAGACATCGCAGTTTTATAGTTGCCCATGTCCTGTTCGACATTTCCCCAGTTATAATAGGCTTGAAAAAAACTAGGGTTACACTCTAGCGTCTTTTGATATCCAGTTTTAGCTCCTAAAAGATTGCCCATTTTCTTAAGCGCGTTGGCTTTACCAAAATGACTTTGTGGAGAGTTTCCGTCGATGTTGATAGAACTATCATATGCTTTTAAAGCCATATCAAGTTGCCCCATTCGGGAATATGCTTCCCCCAAGTTATAATGGTACATAGCATTGGAACTATTTACTTGAATAGCTTGACTGATATAGCGAATAGCCTCCTCAAAATTTCCTTGTTGCGCATAGGTCAACCCTAATAAGTGTAAAGCGTCTGGATGGCCTTTAGCGTCTCTTAGAATCTGCTTGTAGGAAGCCTGAGCATTCTTGAAATCCCCTTGCTGATGCAGTGAAGTCGCATGACTGAATAATTGATCTAAATAATTTTTCATGAGTCTTTCTAGTCTAACCTACAATATCTATTGATCTTCAGATGGCTCAGACCAGTAGTTGTCCGTAGGAGTTACCAATGCTCGTCTGTGTTCGTCCCTATCTACACCTAGTACACCGGGTCTTCTAAAACCATTAAGCATTTTGACATCATACAGTTCCTCTACACTAGCTTGATAAGTCAAATTAGCAACTACAGCCCCAGTTGGTAAGTGAAGAACCTGTATACCAGATGACAGTGCCTTTTTGGCTATGGGTAGATCTCTAAAAGTTGAGGAGTTTTGGCGGAGTTTAGACAAACCAATAAATAAGTAATCACCAATTTTATCCATTCCTCTCAAGAATCCATCAAAGGCAGCGATTACTTCATAAGTGCCCTTACTTACATCGACCTTGATTAGTTCACCAGTAGCGGATAAGAGTGCATAAACTTCTCCATCAAATATTCTTGGCGAATGTGGCATAGCCAATCCTTTTAGAATGAACTCATTTGATTCTACATCCATCAATACGCCTCCAGTTTCTACTGATGGTCGCCAACCTTTCTCTTGATTAGATACTCCTAGAGCAGTGACATATTTAGGTTGACCATTTTGCATCACCATTCCATTCAGGTGGCATCTATCTATTGGGTCGAGGTCAGTAATGAAGTGAGGTTGCCAAACAGGCTCAAAACTATATTTGTTGTTGATCAATGAAATACAAGAGAAACGAGTATTGACTGCATATAAACCTTTTTCTCCCCACTCCATATCATGTAAATCAACTTCACCTGTATAATACTTAGCCCTAGGAACATATAAACCATCATAAGTATTTGGTTGTGGGGGATAATTAGGAGCCAAGCCCGGTGCATTTCCTAGAATTACTACCTCATCTTTTGTAGCTACAGCTAATTGATGATCTTTTACAGCCATTCCCATGGCTTTTTTGAAGTTTCTAGGCAATTGAATTAGCTGATTATCATCTACTGCACTTATAAAAATTACTTTTCCAGCTTGATAGGTACTAATCGCTAGGGTACAATTGAGTTTGCTAATTAACTCTGGTAGGTTAGGAGAGTAGGTGCACGAAAACGGTGCAGGTGGATGAATAGGATTTGGTGTATTCAATGTGAACTATTTATAAGTAGGGCAAAAGCCCAATGGGTTAAATTGCCCATCCATCGGAATGAGCTTAAATAAAATTCCGAAGATGCTAATACTCTTGGAGCAGTGCAACTTCAATATAAATAAATGTTGCTAAGTTGATGTTTTTTATTGATTCTTCCAGAAAACTTTAGCTAAAAGGACTGGTTATAAATCACTTTAGGAATTAAGTCTTAATTATTTGAATGAGATATAAAAAGGCCAGAGAATATCTGGCCTTTACTTTCTAATATCGCTGTTGTTGTGAATTAGAAATCCCTTTAAGGTTATTTCTTAATAAATCTCATGGTTTTTACTCCATCAATGCCTGATACTTTTAGCATATAGACTCCAGTTGGCAAATCAGCTATTGAGATTGATTTTTGAGCTAGTAAATTACCAGCTTGAACCAACCCACCAGATAGGTCTGAAATCTCATAACTATCAAATACTGAAGATTCACTGTTCAATGTAATTTCAGAAGTAGCTGGGTTTGGGAATAAAGTAACATCTTCTAGTATTTCACCGTCAACTGATGATACACCATCAGGAGCTGCTAGCTTATCAGAAACTGTAATTTTGAAAGCTTCACTATCTGTCAAGTCTCCATCGCTAACTGTTACCGTTACATCATATGTTCCTGATTGATCTATACTAGGTGTCCAGCTAAACTCTCCAGTTTCTGAGTTAATAATCATACCTAATTCAATTGACCCTGCATCTAGACTATAAATAAGTTCATCGCTGTTAGCATCTGTGGCCTGAGTAGTAAATGAGATCAATTCCTCTTCTTTAACCTCTTTATCATCTATAGACTCTAGTTTTGGAGCAAATCTAGGTGCCATGTATCTCTGGGCATAAAGATTATACCCTACTTGGTCATCATACCAAGAAATGATAAAGTCACCCTCATTATCTATACCAACAGATGGATGCTTTTGATTATTGGAGGTTATAGAGTTTACTAAGAGTTCTTCTTCTTGTGCTACGCCTAATGAGTTGTAACGTTGTGCATAGACGTCATAAGTAAAGTTTCCTTCTTGATTATAGGTATCCCAAGTGATCACAAATTCTCCTTTACTATTCATAGCTACTGATGGTTTTTTAGCGGAACCACTACCACTAGCTTTAAATGTATTAACTAAAAACTCATCACCCTGTTTAATTCCACTTGCATTGTATCTTTGTGCGTATATATCTAGGTATGAGTTATCATGGTCACTTTTCCATGTAATTACAAAATCACCATCACTGTCCATCGCTACGTCAGGTTGGGTTTGATAATTTGTGACAGATGTATTAACTAAAAACTCATCCGTTTGTGCAACACCAGATGCGTTATAAATTCTAGCTTCTATACCAAAATCATCTCCGTCAACGTATTCGTCTTGCCAAGTGATTACAAAGTCACCATCACTATCCATAGCAATTGAAGGGTTGGCACTGGTTTGAGAAGCTGAAGTATTAATACGAAATTCATTGCCTTGTTTATTACCTAAAGCATCAAATCGTTGAGCAACAATTTCATCACCACCACTGCTAAAACCACCATAACTTGTCCATACTATAACAAAGTTACCATTATCATCTATTGCAATATCTGGATTTTTCTGGCCATAAGATGTATAAGTATTCACTAGAAATTCATCACCCTGCGCCTCGCCATTAGCATTGTATCGTTTAGCATATACCCCATAGTTATCACTATCAAGGCCAGAAGCATTTTTTAAGTCCCAAGTAATTACGAATTCACCACCTGCGCTCATTGCTATCTGGGGGTTAGGAGAGGTGGCATATCCACTTACATCATCTACTAAAAATTCATCACCTTGAGTTTCACCACTGGCATTATAACGCTGGGCGTAGACGCTTCCCTTAAAGCCCCAAGTGACTACAAAATCACCGTCATCATCGATAGCTATTGAGGAATTTATTCTATTATTGGATCCAGCATTTGTATTTATTTTAAACTCGCTTCCTACTTTTTCGGCTTTTTCTTGCGCAGTAGCGTCAGAAGTATTTAGCATCATCATACCAGCAGCTAGAGTTCCAGTAGCGGCTGTTTTCAAGTTGACATTTAATTGATCCAATTGACGCTTCAGTCTATCAAGTCGCTTGAGAAGCATTTGACGCTTTTTGTAGGTGTAATTAGTAAATGATCCGTTTTGGATAGCTTTATCCAGACGAGATTTGAATTTCAGGTATTTCTGGTAGATTTCTTGGTAATTGTATTTCATAAAAGGTAGATGTGTAAGGTTAAACTACTATTGTATTATTTTATGTGAAAGTAAAACTATACTAATATTGTTAATCTGCAAGTGACTTTTAATAAGAATGTTATGTAAACTGATCTTCTGATGATGGATTCTTTGAGGAAAATAAGACTCAACATTTAGAACAGGATCTTCAATAAAAGGCACAAAAAAAGACCAGAGAAACTCTGGCCTTTATTTTCAATTATTATGTGTTGTTGAGAATTAGAAATCGCCTTAAAAGTTATTTCTTAATAAACCTTATGGTCTTCACTCCATCAACACCAGATACTTTTAACATATATACCCCTGTTGGCAAATCAGCAATCGATATTGACTTTTGAGCTAACATATTACCAGTCTGAACCAACCCACCAGATAGGTCCGAAATCTCATAACTATCAAATACTGAAGATTCACTACTCAAAGTAATTTCAGATGTAGCTGGATTAGGGAATAATGTAACATCTTCTAATATTTCACCATCAACTGATGATACACCATCAGGAGCTGCTACCTTATCTGTAACTGTTATTTTGAATGTTTCACTATCTGTCAAGTCTCCATCGCTAACAGAGATAGTCACATCATAAGCTCCTGAGTGATCTATACTAGGAGTCCAGCTGAATTCACCAGTTTCAGAATTAATAGTCATACCTAAATCAATAGATGGTGCATCTAAACTATAAGTAAGTTCATCCTTGTTAGCATCAGTAGCTTCAGCGGTAAATGAAACTAATGATTCTTCTTCAACCTCTTTGTCTTCAATGGCTGGAAGAATAGGAGATCTAGTAATGTCAAATAGCTGAGCAAATACATTATCTGAACCTCCATTATCATTTTTATAAGCAATTACAAAATCACCATCATCATCTATGGCTATGGAAGGTAAGGTTTGTTCTCCAGAAGTCTCTGTGTTGACTAAAATTTCGTCACTTTGAGCAATTCCAGAAGCATTGTAATGCCTCGCATACACTTCATATTCAAAGCTTATATCACTATTTGGCGCATCCCATGAAATTACAAACTCACCATCTGCGTTCATTGCGACTGTAGGCTTTCTGTTGGAGTTACTATAACTACCTCTTGTAACATTCACCAAAAACTCACCATCTAATGCAACTCCTGAGGCATCGAATCTTTGCGCATAGATGTCACCTGAATACGAAGCATCATGATTACTGGTCCAAGCAACTACAAAATCTCCATCAGAGTCCATAGCTACAGCAGCTTTGCGTTGATTTCCGTTCGTAGAAGTGTTAACTCTAAATATACCAATTCCTTGAGATTCTCCAGCTGCATTATAGCGTCTAGCTTCTATACCATCCAGACTCGCATCTGCGTAACTATCTTCCCAAGCGATTACAAAATCCCCATCACTATCCATTGCAACCGATGGATTTTGGCTGTATTGAGAATGACCAGAATTGGAATTAACAAAAAATTCACTCCCAACTTTGTTACCTGAGGCATCGAATCTTTGAGCAATTATATCAATACCACCGCCAGTATCCTCTCCTCTGCCACTCCATGCAATCACAAAGTCACCATCGTCATCCATCGCAATAGCTGGAGTTTCTTGATTACCTGTAGTATACGTGTTGACTAAAAATGTATCTCCTTGAGATTCTCCTGCTGCATTATAGCGTTTGGCATAAATACCATTCTGATCGGTATCTAAACCTGTAGGATCTTGAGTGTCCCATGTAATTACAAAATCGCCATTGGCACTCATTGCTACCGCTGATTTTCTAGGGTTATAGAATCCAGTTTTATGATCAACTAAAAATTCTTCTCCTTGAGCTTCTCCTGTATAGTTATATCTCTGCGCATAAACACTACCTTCAAAACCCCATGTGATGACAAAATCACCATCTGCATCCATAGCCACAGAAGGATTTGGAAGGTCACCTGATACTGCTGTTGCATTTAACTTAAACTCGCTTCCTTCTTTTTTCGCTACGCCTTGTGCATTAGCTTCAGGTGAGTTTAACAATAACATACCAGCCGCCATAGTACCTGTAGCAGCGACTTTCCAACTAACATCTAGTTGTTCTAATTGACGCTTGAGTCTATCAAGTCGCTTAAGAAGCATTTGGCGCTTTTTGTAGGTGTAATTAGTAAATGATCCGTTTTGGATGGCTTTATCTAATCGAGATTTGAATTTTAAGTACTTGTAATAAATAGAGTGGTAATTGTATTTCATGTTAATGAAAAATTAGAATTTGTGTTAGTTTAACTTTTTTTAGTTAAAGTAAAACTATACTAATATTGCTAATCTGCAAGTGACTTTTAATAAGAATGTTATGTAAACTGATCTTCTGATGATGGATTCTTTGAGGAAAATAAGACTCAACATTTAGAACAGGATCTTCAATAAAAGGCACAAAAAAAGACCAGAGAAACTCTGGCCTTTATTTTTAATTATTATGTGTTGTTGTGAATTAGAAATCGCCTTAAAAGTTATTTCTTAATAAACCTTAAGGTCTTCACTCCATCAACACCAGATACTTTTAGCATATATATCCCTGTAGGCAAATCAGCAATTGAGATTGATTTTTGAGCTAATAAATTACCAGTCTGAACCAACCCACCAGATAGGTCTGAAATCTCATAACTATCAAAAACAGAAGATTCACTACTCAAAGTAATTTCAGATGTAGCTGGATTAGGAAATAAAGTAACTTCTTCTAGTATTTCACCATCAACTGATGATACACCATCAGGAGCTGCTACCTTATCTGTAACAGTAATCTTGAATGTCTCGCTATCTGTCAAGTCTCCATCGCTAACAGAGATAGTCACATCATAAGCTCCTGATTGATCTTTACTCGGAGTCCAGCTGAATTCACCAGTTTCAGAGTTAATAGCCATACCTAAATCAATAGATGGTGCATCTAAACTATAAGTAAGTTCATCCTTGTTAGCATCTGTAGCTTCAGCGGTAAATGAAACTAATGATTCTTCTTCAACCTCTTTGTCTTCAATGGCTGGAAGAATAGGAGATCTAGTAATGTCAAATAGCTGAGCATACACATTTGAACCTCCATGATCATTTTTATAAGCAATAACAAAATCACCATCATCATCCATGGCTATAGAAGGTAGGTTTTGTTCCCCAGAAGTCTCTGTATTAACTAAAATTTCGTCACTTTGAGCAACTCCAGATGCATTGTAATGCCTCGCATACACTTCATATTCAAAGCTTATATCGCTATTGGGGGCATCCCATGAAATTACAAACTCACCATCTGCGTTCATTGCAACTGCAGGCTTTCTGTTAGGGGTACTATAACTACCTCTTGTAACATTTACCAAAAACTCACCATCTAGTGCAACTCCTGAGGCATCGAATCTTTGCGCATAGACGTCACCTGAATACACAGCATCATGACTACTGGTCCAAGCAACTACAAAATCTCCATCAGAATCCATGGCTACGTCTGCATTGCGTTGACTACTTGTTGTAGAAGTGTTAACTTGAAAGAGACCACTTCCTTGTGATTCTCCAGCGGCATTATAGCGTCTAGCTTCTATACCATAACCACTTGCATCTGCGTAACTATCTTCCCAAGCGATAACAAAATCTCCTTCACCATCCATTGCTATAGATGGGTTTTTACAATATTGAGAATAACCAATGTTTGAGTTAACAAAAAATTCACTTCCTACTTTGTTACCTGAAGCATCGAATCTTTGCGCAATTAAATCAATACCACCGCCAGCATCCTCGCCTTTACCACTCCATGCAATCACAAAGTCACCATCATCATCCATTGCAATAGCTGGAGTTTTTTGATCCCCAGTTGTGTATGCATTTACTAAGAATTTTTCTCCTTGTGCTTCACCAGCTGAATTGTAGCGTCTTGCATAAACTCCATAACCACTGCCATCTATGGCACCAGCTCCTTTTATATCCCATGTAATTACAAAATCACCACTAGCATTCATCGCTACTTCTGGTTGCTTGGTAGTAGAGAATCCCGTAACATTATCAACTACAAACTCATCACCTTGAGCTTCACCTGTTGAATTGTATCGCTGTGCATATATACTCCCATAGACACCCCAAGCGACTACAAAATCCCCATCAGCGTCCATACCTATTGAAGTAGGTACTATACTGCTTGAGGCTGGTGTAGTATTTACTTTAAACTCACTTCCTTCTTTTTTCGCTACGCCTTGAGCATTAGCTTCAGGTGCGTTTAACAATAACATACCAGCCGCCATCGTACCTGTAGCAGCGACTTTCCAACTAACATCTAGCTGTTCTAATTGACGCTTGAGTCTGTCAAGTCGCTTAAGAAGCATTTGACGCTTTTTGTAGGTGTAATTAGTAAATGACCCGTTTTGGATAGCTTTATCTAATCGAGATTTGAATTTTAAGTACTTGTAGTAGATTGTGTGGTAATTGTATTTCATGTGAATGAAAAATTTGAATTTGTGTTAGTTTAACTTTTTTTAGTTAAAGTAAAATTATATCAATATGCTCAACTCGCCAAATCACTTTTATTGATTGATTAGTTCACTTTACTGATTACCTATAACTCTTTATTACACCCAATTACACCCAGTTTTCAAACTTTAGGCTTTGAAACTTTTGGTATCATACAAAAACAGTATTTAAGGGATATATCAAAACTCGTATAAGTTATTGAGCACTGTTAGAGTTTCACTTGGTTCATAATTGATTAAGACAAACAATATCTAATCGCAGCACGTTGATTTCATACAGTAAAGCAACACATCATCTGAATTCGCTTCATGCATTAGAAAAATTATTCTGAGTCTAAACCTTCAAATCAGTTGTTTCATTAAGTTTAGACCAATCACAGCAGCGGTACTACGCCTATTTATCAAAACTCCCTGATTTATTGTTCTTTAATTGCTCATTACAAAAGTTCAATGTATGAAGTGAGTTAAAGGCCTCAATTTCAGTATCCCTCACAAGTTCGCGACAGGCTCGTGCTATCTGTAGGAAATTTTCGCGAATTCGCGACGTCGGGTTGCAGTGTGTTTGAAACTTTCGCGGATTCGCGACGAGCCCATGCTGATTGTTTGGTGTTTTCGCGGATTCGCGACGCAAAGCTGCGATGTGCTGGAGAGTTTCGCGGTCTCGCGACGTGGCGCTGCAAGCTGCAGGGAACTTTCGCGAAAAGTCTGTGTTTCGGTTTTATTGTAAGTTCGGGAGAGGTCGAAACATACATGTTTCAATGAAATGTAGGCTTCAAAAGACCTCTTACTGTCTTCTCAACCAAAATTTACTTTCAGAATTAGAAACTTTAGCGTATTCAATTTTTCGTTTTTTAAGATAGGAGAGGTAGTTCTGTTGTAGAAGTTGTTGGTAGGTTTTAAGGTACTCTGGTTGGTTGTGAAAAAAGCGCATGATGGCTTGAGATCCATAGAATGCACTTGACATGGCCGAAGTCATCCCAAATGATGACAGAGGATCAAAGCTCATTGCTGCATCTCCCATAGCTAACCAGCCATCACCTACACAGTTTTGAATGGCAGAAGAGTAAGCAGCATTTCGCATGAAGGTTGTGGGAATAAAGTGCTTATCTAGTAGTAATGCTTTTAGTATTGAATTTGATTTCGCTTTGTCTTGTAGATGATTGATGGTTTTATGCTGTGGTAAATCAGCGTCTGTAAAGTAGGCCAAGCTGCCTTTGTCGCGGCAGTATTGTGCGTAATACCACCAGCCATCGGTATCGCTGATGATCGAAGCCATTCTATCTGTTTTGTCAGATTGACCTTCTAAGTGACAACAGGTGGCTAGTAGTTTATCTGAATGGAATTTCTTAATTCCGATTCTACGGGTAAAGGCTCTAGCTCGACCACTAGCGTCGATCACGAATGAGGCTTTCAACTCATTAGTTTCTTTACCGCTAGTCAAGATTTCCCAAAGACCATTGTGAGATAATTGATCTATTTTTTGTTCCCAAAAGAAAGACACCTCATGTTCTAAGCATTTCTGTAAAAGCATGTCGTCAAATACTTTTCTATCGACTACCCAGCCAGTACCTGTAGGACTACTTACTAAATGTCTTTGATAGGTCTCTTGGTTTCCCCATTTCACTTGATAAGCTTCCAGCGAAAGGTGATTGCTTGCTAAAAATTCATAGGCATATCCAAGTTTCTTCATGATTGGAAGTGCATCAGCCATCAGACATTCACCCGATTTTAATACGTGAGGGATTCCTTTGTCCACTATAGCAACATGCAGCCCTCTGTTGGATAAAAATGAGGCTGCAGATAACCCTGCAACCCCGGCCCCAATAATTAATATGTCAAATTCCATCAACTGTCCTCAGATCCAAATCTTTCTTGACGAGTATATCTTTTGCGTTCGGTGGTAGGAGATTGTGCAAATGCTAAGTCGTCTTGTTCTAGCTGTCGAAGTCTTTCAGCGTATTTACCTTTTTCTGGATTTGGAACCTCTACTTTTCCTTCTGCATTGGCGAGTGCTTCCATGTGAACTAGCATTCTGAAAGTAGGATCATTAATGGTGAATTTCTTATTGACTTCTGATTCTACCCAAAGTGAATCAAGTTCAAAACCATCGATTTTGAGAGGGTTATCCAATTTTTGTTTGCTAACAATTCCGATTTTGTCCCAGTCTTGAACCATTCCGTTGATCTCGGTTTGGTAGGTAGTATGAGGAAAGAACCTTAACCAATCTTGACGATAATCTAAGTGCTTTAAACGTTGCAAATTGGGTAAGTCGGGATCGTTAAGCCTTTCTAGACCTTTGGAGCTAAGTACTTGGTTAGGAACTCGAGCAGACCAAAAACTAGCCAATGGCAGATAGTAAGCTGGATCATAATCTTGTCCCGAACGACAGCTAGCCTCATCAGTTTGCCAAGGTACTCCCATAAAACGAGTCAATGTTCCTGGGCCGCTGGCATTGAACATTTCCGCAAGAGCCACTTCAGGAGTCAATATCTTACCATAGAAGTCGCGAACCTTTTCGTTTTCGGCTAGGATATTTAGTCTCATAGGGTCGAAAGTATCAGCAGTATTCCACATACTAGCTAATCTTAAAAACCATGTCAGTTCAATACCTGGATGAAAAGGCCCTCCAAGACATTGGGCAAGTTGACCTTTGCTAAGTGACTTTGGTTGATCTTGTAAATCAAGGTCTTCTAAGGAAGTAGTTTTAGAGGGTTCTCCCGTTACAAAATCTCCTATTGACCACCTTTCGAGCATTTCGTACTGACGATCGGTCAGACTTAAATTAGCTAATGGATTGTCGTAATAGTCTCCATAAGCATCTCCATAAAACGGAGGAAGTTGATCTGCTTGGATTTCTTGTTGGCTACTGAGAATAGCTTCATTAGCTATTGAACCTAGTTCTAATGCAAGCCCTTTGTTTTCAATATCCCGTTCTTTGGCAAGTTTCTTTAGTAGATCCTCTCGATTTTGATTTGTTACCGCTACCGAGGGTCTGAATTGCTTGAAGATGAATTCGCGGACTGCTTTATTTTCTTCACTGTTGCTGCTTATTTTTTGTAAAAGATCTTTGCTCGTAAAATCTCCAGGTGAGTTTTCACCAAAAGCAAAATAGAAACCAGAGTTGACGGCTTGGTTGTCTACAAGACTTTTAAAAATAGGGTAGAGGTCTCTGTAAAAATCGACTTCAGTGACTGGGTTGATTAGTTTTTCTTTTTCGAAAAGGTCTTCTACCACATCCAGCATTGTCACTGTTCCTTCTATTCCGGGCGCAAAGTTGGGAGGAGTCACAGCAACCATTGCTGGTTCGGCTTCGACCTGTGTGCCGTTGATGGTCAAAGTAGCACGGACTGTTCCATCAGAAACATCATCGTGCCAGCCGTTGTTATTTGCGAAGGTTATCGCTGGTTTACCATCAAAACTTGCGGACTTGCCTCTACCTCCTAAAACTAGTAGCCTACCTTTTTCATCTGTCCTTAACTGTCCTAAATAGACATCTTGCTGGTAGGAAGTACCTTCGTAAAATTTGGCACTACCAAATACGAAATCTTCATCTACTTCAGCGTTGCTTTGGTCTCTTGATATTCCTTGAATAAATCTGGTACCCGGATCTAGTAGTAATTTTGTCTTACGCTCTTCGAGATCGGTGATGTGAGGATTTCTTAGTGGACAATCTTTACTAAGTTTTCCAAGATCCATCGCATTTTGGAAGGTGTAGTTGATGGATTTACGGTTGGCCAAATGTACTCGCCAATTGATCTCAGTACTTTTATCAGCTACGACTTCTTGTAACACTTTACCTTTATCATCTACCTCATAGATTCTGAATCTAGCTGCATGTGGTTTGACTTTTCCTTCATCGTCCTTGTACTTGAAGTTAGGTTCGACGGGTAAGTAGGGGAGGTCTGGAGTGAGTAGAAAGTCTGATTCACTATTTCCTACACGTGCGATACCTATAGCGGGGTAGATGTAATATTTGTTCATGTTAGTATTGGTTTATGAAGGTGATTTCTGGGTTGGAGTCGCTTAGCTGCTTATCTCATTAATTATCTTTTCTTTAAATGCTTCTGGCTGATATAGATTATGTGTTGTTTATAAATTTTCCTCTTTCATATAGGTGTAAAATCAGTTACAAATAGCACCGGGAACAATCCCGGTGCTGAATCTTGAGTCCTTTACCCGTTTGGTTCAGGATTATCTATTTGACTTTACACTAACTCGGCTGTTGGCAATTCTATTTTCTCAAATGTGTAGTCGAACAAATGATCAATGTCTACAGTAATCTGTGAAGCATTGTCAAATACTTTTACTACAACTTTTTGATCAACCGAATCAAAGTAATAAGCGTTTGATTTGGATTTTTCTACCTCTTCTTGAGTTTTAATTTTAAGCTTCTTACCATTGACAGAAAGCATTGCAGGTTCAGCATTTACGCCTAGGAAAGAAACGAAGAAATATTCCTCCAATGGAGTGTAGAGTTTGCTTTCATATGTTCGGTTGAAAGTCACTGTTTTACCAGTCTCGGTATTATTCGCTGCTATAGCTGTCGTACGATACGCACCTTCTTCAAATGCAGTAGAGATTTTATCATCTTGATAAAGCTCATAAGTACTATCTTGACCTGGGTAGATAAAGAAATCGAGGTAATTGGCCTTCTCAGCATCTACAAATAGAGTCAGTTGGCGAATAGGAATAATAGCACCTTCTCTAATGTACACTGGTACTAGGTCTAATGGCACATACCACTGATAAGCTTGTCCTCCCTCTGTAGGTCTATTTAATTTACCACTTAGGTCAAAGACAAACCAATTAGAATCTTTAGGCACATATACTTCCTTATACCAGTTCTCATCCGTCACAGGTGCTACGAGTATATCCTTTCCTAAGAAGAACTGCTGATCTGCGTAATCAAATACCTTGACATCATTAGGTTCATTTAGGAATAGTGCTCTACATACTGGTAATCCATTCTGCGTGTTTTCGTACATCAAGTCGTAGAATACCTGTAGCAATTGGTATCTCATCTCAATGTACTTTTTACAATTATCAGGAACAGGATCACCGTATTTGAATGGCTCTTGGAAACTCTTGTTATAACCATCATAGTGGTTTCTATACCAAGGTAAAAACGCTCCTGCGGTCATCCATCTGGTGAATAGTTCGTATTGAGTCACATTATGTGTACCACCTTGAGTAACACTACCTGATCCTGTAGCAAAACCTCCTATATCACATCCAGAAATAGGTAGTCCACTAAGACCAACGTTAAGTACCTCTGGGATATTAATTTTTAGGAAGTCCCAGCTACTTGCCGAGTCTCCTGTCCAGATTCCAGCATATCTATGAACTCCAGCAAAACCACCTCTTGAGATAATGAAGTTCCTTTTCTTATAGTTGTAGCTACCTACAGCTTCTTCATTCTCTCTAAGGTTAGTCAATCCTTCAAAGGTTGCCTTGACTAAGTTCAAAGAAAAGGAGTTGTGGATTTTAGCATTGGGCTGGTAACTTCCAGTGACCTTATCATACATCTGTAGATCCAAAGGCAGAGATTTTACAGCAGTGTTATTATCTACATTGGGAATCAAAGCCGGACATGTCATGTCTTGCCAAATCATATCAAGTCCTTTGCTGAGTAAGTATTGGTATTGTGCTCCCCAGTACTCTTTGACTGATTGAATACCCATATCCATGTAGTACCCATAGGTGCCAAGTGTAAGTTGACCTTCAGGGTAGCCTGGAGATGGATAGTTTCTTACGTATGGGTTATATGGTTTTCCATTATACTCAGTGTCAGTACCATAGCCTTCTTGTGCCATGAAGATTTTATCACTTTCTCCATCATCATATCTGGTGTTCCAGATAAAGGCTTGCGGGTAGGGCTTTTCTGCGCCGTCACCATCGTCTGTGGTTGCAGTGACAGTATCGTCATGGTACTTAGACTCCATTGCGTTTGTTACGTCTAACTCAACCAAATTGTCACGAGTAGGATAGGGTACATATCCCTTCTCACCGGGAAGTTTCCCATCTTCATCGTACGGGTTAGCAGTGATGATGCCAGTGATGTTTGTACTGCATTTAAAGCCCATTTTGTGAAGCTTGTCAAACATTTCTTCAACATCTGGGAATTTCACTTCACTATTGGTGAAAGTTCTATAGTTATTTTGGAAATCTACATCTATGTGAAGACCGTCAATCGGAATTTTGGCTTCTCTGTATTCCTCTGCAATTTTTTCAAGCTTCCACTTATCATAGTATCCGTAGCACCCTTGCTGAAATCCTAATGCATACATAGGAGGCATAGCCGAAGCGCCTGTCAATTTAGAGTACTGGGTGATAACACTTGCTACTTCGTTGATACTACCATCTGTATCACTTCCGACCATGATGTAGTAGTCCAATTCACCGTATAAAGCTCCAAAGTAGTATTTGCCATCCATGTTAGAGTAATCATTCGAACCCATGTTGAAATACGTTTGAGATACATTATCAAGGTATATACCATAGGCATACTCAATCCCACTGTCACCTTTACCTATAGCTAGGCAGTAAGGCATAGAGTTGTAAAGAGGTCCTGAAGGGTTTAGTGGACCACCAGCATTTCCAGGAGGTACTACTCCAGGGTCGTCATATGAAAAGTTATCATAGTTGAAGAAAGTCATGGTGTACTCTTTCTTATCAAGCATTGAACCTGCTTTTTCTCCAAATCCAAAATAGCTTTCATTTAACGGAGCTTTTTTTAGGTTAGCGACTGCTTCATTACTGAAGATCAGATTTTTACCATACGTGTCTTCAGTGATTACTTTTCCGTCCTTTTGAACAGAGATACCATATGGAGCTAGTCCTATGAACACGTCTAGTTTACCAGTAGTAATATGAAGTGTACCACCATTATCATTCAAATAGGTATATTCAATAGATACAGATCCCAAGTTTCTATCAACTACTGCATACGATTCTTGGCCACTGTAATCTGGGTCGACTACTGGTTTGAACCGTACTCTCATTGCGGTGTCTGACAAGAAAGATATCTTGATTTGATAACCAGCTTCATTAACTAATAAAAGGTCATTGCCTTCGAAACTATAATCTGTAATAGCTCCGATTTGGTTCCAGCCAGTGTTTGAATTGGGCTGGAACTCGTTTACTTGAACAAAGTCGAATTGTGACATGATTGTTTAATTAAGGTTGATTTATGGATGTTGATAATTTGTCTTAGAGGTAGAGGATCATTTAGATGTAGTATCGATCATGGAGTGACTATGGGAGCACCAGAGTTGAGGCTGTTTGGAAAGTTACCTACCGACCCGTCTAGCCGGTAGATAATTATAACAATGTATAACACTTAAAAACTTTTCAAACAGCCTACAACCAAGGCTCATAACACATTTAAATCTCTTTTACTTCTTACTTAGTCGGTAAAAAGCTAGGCTTTTGGTTTAACAACCAACTGAAATCTGCTGATGAAGGCCTGCTGTTGAATACTGGAGTCTTATTTCCGTCTTTATCTATTGTGAAACCAGTAGCGATGGTACTTGAGAAGTGACATCCTATACAACTCTCCGTTCCAAATATCAATTGATGCGTATTCTGTGTGTCAAATGCTACTGGGCTAGAATTCATTTGGAAATAAGCCGGTTCGTTGGCCATGTAAATATCAAAACCTAGTCGATGTGTGGTAGGATCATTACCTAGTGTATCTATATAGACAGTTTCGTATGGTTCACTACTATCTGATCTTTGTTGAAATGTCTGTATTACCTGATCATCAGTCCCTACTATCGTACCTCCTTGAAAATAAGTCTCCATGATCATATTGGTTAGATAGGTAGGAGTTGGTTTTCCTCCTGACTTATTCGTAACAGATTCAGGTAGAGTATATACAGTGTCAATGACACTTCCTCCAGGACCTCCATAGGTGTATGGTTTAGCGCTAGGGTCTGTTGGTCTTTGAGTACCGATCTGCTGATAGTATTGAAGCTTAGATCCAGCAGCTGCTAGAAGCGCTCTTACATTAGCGTTCAACTCCTTAGTAGCACCAGCAATAGGTAAGACACGTTGAATTTGAGTTCTGAATGTTTTTCCTTCTTGCTTCATCTTAGCAGTATCAGGGAAGACATTAATGGCGGCAATTGAGGTCGGGTCGTTATAGGATGCCTTAAGAGGCTTTCCGTCGATTACCTCCAACTCGTTTACTTCTAGATTGTCAACATGCTCATAGGTTGTCCATATCCATTGTGGAGCAGATTCAGTTTTTGAAGAAATGTGCATTCCGACCATACCTACTTTCTTTCTTTCATAAGATTTAAGGTCTTCATTGATCACATATCCATGGGTAGTAAAGTATCTAGATTCTATATCCGTATCTTCTAGAATCTTCCAAGCCACTTTGATTTCTATTACTCCTTCATCTTTTCTATTTCCTTCGGGAAAATGAACGTCTCCATATTCTTTAGAGAACTCGATCTGACCATCATAATTATAGAGTTCGTGCTTCAAGATATAGTCAAACTCAACTTTGTTCATTCTGACTTCATACCTAGTGATATTGCCATTTTGATCCCAGATAGGTCCAGTGAATGCTTGATCAATTTCGTCCTCTATATCTGGATCAGAATAATCAACGAACTTATTACCTCTGAACAAGACCTTTTCTTCTTGAGAGGCATCTTTTATAGGGAAATCTGGAGGGAAAGTAAATTGTCCCCAAGGAGCAGGCATCTCTCCATAAGGTCTGAATACTTCATAACTCTCTTTCCATCCAAACCATTCAGGATTTCCTTTGTCTGATATCTTTGGTTGAGGCTGACCATCAGCCGTCAGAGGCCAATTAAGTGAAATAAACCACTGCCAAGATAAGATTTCATACAGGCGCTGTATTTCAATGTTTTTGCCTTCTGCCAATAATCTAACCTGCAATTCACGATCTACATCCCAAGGTGTATCAGGAGATAGGGGAGTTGGAAATGAAAGATAGGGAGCTCTACCTGATCCAGGAGGGTTTGGCGTGTGAGAAGTACATGACAATGCTAAGACTACGGAAAGTAGTATGCACACAAGGTGCGAGTAATTTACGGTTTTCATGGTGAGTTAAATTGGTTAATTAAATCTATCGAATTAAAGCAGATAATCAACCTTAAATCGTAATATTAACACAGTCTTAATATGGTTATAATAAATAGCGGTTTAATATGTGGTTTTTGAAAAAATTCTATTCATGAAGCGATAAGTACAAACTTCTAAATACCATGATAAGTCATATTTATAGCCATTCTTATTTTAATACTATTATGGTTTATTGTTTTGGTGAGAGAAATCGACAAGTTTTAATTTAGGTATCTTTTTTGCACATCACTTCTGTGAGGCAACAGATACTTGCAAGTGTTGAATTTCTGATAGATTTGGAATTAATATCAATCTAAGCTCAATCAGTCATGGAAATCGGATTATGATTAGATACAATCAAAAAACTTCAGTTAAGGATTATATTCATAGAGTAAATAAAGTAATTGACTTCTTAAGGTCGAATATTATTAATGATATTAAGCTTGAAGAGTTAGCTGAGATATCGAATTTTTCGAAATTTCATTTTCATAGGATTTTCAAGACAATTACCAATAAAACACCAAATGATTACATTATACAATCAAGAATAGGGAGGGCAGAATACCTATTAGACAGTAGCCTCGATATTCCTATTTCTGAGGTTGCATATTTAACAGGTTTCTCTAATGTATCATCTTTCTCAAAAACGTTTAAAAAATTAAAAAAGGCAAGCCCTTCTCAATGGAGAGAAAATAGAGAAAAGAACCTTAGCAAGATTGGACAAGAAAAGAGCAATATTGGACAATCGCTGAGTTCAAAGGAAAAGTACCTTGCATCCATATTAATGAACCAAAAAAACACAGATATGGAGATTAAAAAAAACTTTAAAGTTGATGTCAAAGAACAAGAGGATTTGAATGTTTCTTATGTAAGAAATCACTCTATTCATGTACATGATTCAGATGCGTTTGGGAAAATGTTTGACCAATTAATTTCATGGGCCGACTCTAGAGGTTTGATAGACTTTCCGAATACTAAAGTATTGACAGTCTATAGAAGTATGCCTGATACTAATGGTATGGTTACAGCGGATGCATGTATATCCGTGCCTAACAAAGTTGAGGCTGAAGGAATATTTGGAAGTACTATTATTGAAGGAGGAAAGTATGCTATTCTTCATAAGGAAGGCACACTGGCAGAGTGTTTTACTGCTTGGGATTATTTGTATAATAATTGGTTGCCAAATAGCGGGTTTCAACCAGATACTAGGGGAGTATATTTGAATCACCTAAATGATGCAAATAACCATCCTATGGGGCACCATATATTTGATATGTGTATTTCTATAAAAGCTCTATAATATACCTAGATCATAGAAGTAGGTTGTGTATGATAGACTCAATTATATGTTTATATAAACAATAGAAATATTAAGTAAGGTGTAAATCATATTGAGTCAATACATTATTATTTAAAAACTGAAAGAGGAAATGGAAATAGAATTTTTATTCAAAGCGTGGAAGACAAGTCGAAACCTTTATTTGGAGTATTTTGATAAGTTCACATTGGAACAACTCAATAAGATACCCCAAGGCTTCAACAATAATCTAATATGGAATATCGGCCATGTGATTGTCGCTCAACAAGCACTGATATACAAGGGGACTTCTCTTAGTGGACACATTCCTGATGAATTATTTGATATGTATAAACCAGGGACAAAACCTACCAAGGTTGTCTCTAAATCTGAAATTGAGGAATTACGAGGTTTGCTGACCTCTGTGATAGAAAAGACAGAAGAAGATTTTTACAATGGTAATTTCAAAATTTATAATGAGAGAAAGACTGGAACAGGGTTTCACCTGAGCTCACTGATGGATGCTTTTGAATTCAATAATTATCATGAAGGATTGCATCTAGGTCATATGATGTGTATTAAAAAGTTCATTTAAAACGACTTTTTTATACACATCAATTTGGTGTTTCAAGGCTTCTAATTTTATTTTCAAATAGATATTGAAGTTGTTTTTAAGTACCTTCTGAGTGATGTTTGTGTCCACTCAGGAGGTGTAGATAGTAAAATAAATAGCTTAGAACATCCGAAATACTCTTTATTTAGAGCTAGTGAGCTACCTTTAGAATTATATACCGTGACTCGTTTGTGAGGGTCTTTTAAGATGTGATATTAAATGTCAGCTAGTCAAGTATTTCTTATAGTTGTAAGTGGGTTAGGAGTAATACATGGATTATTCCTAGCGATATATCTTTGGTCAGTTCTAAAGGGCAATGTTTTAGCTAATCGATTACTTGGTTCCCTACTTGTTGTACTTTCATTTCGTGTAGGTAAATCTGTTTTTTTAGAATTTCTTGAAAACTTAGATGCTAAACTCATCTTTATTGGTTTAGGTACTATGATGGCAATAGGCCCACTCTTTTATCTCTATACTAGAGCTATCTCAGATAAGTCATTTCAGTGGTCTAAAAATCAACTATGGCATTTTATACCTTGTCTTTTGGCCATCTTGTTTGGTTTCTGGATCAATGATGAAGATATGGAAACCTTGCCCATAGCATTGTTTCTAGTTCTTTTTCTTACCTACTATATTCACTACTTGATATATCTTATTATTACAAAAAGATATATCTCAAAACAGTGGAAAAATGGCTTGTCTGATAAAACATATAAGCTGCTAACATTACTCTTTTATGGATTACTGATTATCTGGATAGCTTATGTTCTCAACTTATTCGATGAGTCAATCCCATACGTGATAGGTCCAGTGCTATATTCTATTGTAGCATATGTAATCAGTTTCATTGTGATATCTAAAGGATATCTACAAGACGTTCAACAGGATAAATACAAGACCACTCGAGTTTCTGATCAACAAATGGAACAGCTATTTTCAAAAGTTAGCAGAATCATTATTGATGAGAAACAATTCAAAAACGCTGAATTGACACTTAAATCTCTAAGTGCAGACCTGAAGGTAAGTACGCAAGTACTATCCATGGTAATCAATCGAAAAAGCCAAAAGAATTTTAATGCGTTTGTCAATCAGTATAGAATACAAGAAGCCATAGAATTACTAATGGATGTGAATAACCAGCATCAAACCATATCGGCTATTGCCTATGAAGTAGGTTTTAATAGTATCTCAAGCTTCAATAGTGCTTTCAAAAAACAAACTGATAAAACGCCTCAAGTCTATCGTCAGCAGTTGATGAATTGATCTTTTACTCTTTCGAAATGATCATTTAAGAAGAATTCAAGTCATTTGATCTATTGGTTTGCATCAAAAATCAAATCAAAATGTCAAAATTTAAGAAAACTCTTATGTGGTCATCGATCACAATTTTAGGACTAGTAATAACTCTATTTATGTTTGGGTATTGGTTTATTAGTCTAATACCCAAACCAGATCCTGAGAATGCTATTAGTAAAGTCACAGTAGAAGAACTTCCTTACTTAAGCAAAGACATAATTGAAAAGAGGGGTAAGGTATTAGCAGTCGTCACGAGTACAGAAATCATGGGTACAAGTGGTAAAGCTACTGGCTTTGAACTCACTGAACTCTCGCGTGCGTACTATGTCTTTCTTGCAAATGGTTTTGAAGTAGATATAGCAAGTCCGAAAGGAGGGAAGGCTCCTGTAATTATTGACGATGAAGATATGGGAGCATATGATTTTGCTTTTCTTAATGACTCTATTGCTCAAGAAAAGATAGAAAACACGTTGACTCTTAAAGAAATAGTAGCCTCAGACTATGCTGCTATTTATTTTGTAGGAGGTAAAGGTGCGATGTATGACTTTCCGGACAACACCTTTATTCAGGATATTGTCAAATCATACTATCAGAAAGGTAAAGTAGTAGGTGCGGTTTGTCATGGTCCAGCAGCACTAGTGAATGTCACGTTAGACGGTGATGAACCTTTACTAGCGGGTAAGTCCGTTTGTAGCTTTACCAATAGTGAAGAACTGCTATTGATACCTGAGGCCAAATCTATTTTCCCGTTTCTATTGGAAGATAAGCTTGTACAGAGTGGTGCCAACTTTAATGAAGGTACGATGTACCTGGAGAATGTAGTTCATGATGAAAACTTAATAACAGGCCAAAATCCATGGTCTACATGGAAAGTAGCTGAAACTATGGTTTCCCAAATGGGATATCTACCCAAAACTCGAATCATCACTGCTGAAGAAAATGCGATTCAAATTCTTGGTCTTTTTCACAAGCAAGGATATCAGTCTGCAAAGACTAGAATCTCTGAATTGACAGAAAGTCAGTTAGAAATAGACAGAACCTTGATAGCAATGCATAGTATTGTAGCGGCAATGCAATGGGATCTTGTCAATTCTATTAAGCTTATTGGCTTATTGAAATTTGCAAAAGAGGAATTGGAGGCCAAATACAGTCTACAAAACGGTTAACTAGAAGTTTCAAATGGAAAATTTACTTGCTTATTCACTATCAGTTTTTATGGGTTTTTTCGCTATCATGAACCCAATAGCAAATACGCCTATTTTTCTAGGTTTAGTAGAGGGAGAGGATAAGGAAACGAAAAACAAAATTGCTAAGACTGCATCTATTGTTGCCTTTATTATAGTCGTAGCTTTCATAGTGGGAGGCAAGTATATTTTCGGATTATTTGGGATTACTATTCCAGCGTTTAAAATCACAGGAGGTTTACTGATATTCTATGTTGGATTTGAAATGTTAATGTCAAAGAAATCTAAAGTTCAGAATCATGATCATGACTCTGAATCATCAAGCAACATTGCTATTTCTCCTTTAGCTATTCCGATTCTGGCTGGACCGGGTACCATTGTGACAGCTATGAATTTCGTTACCCATGCGAATTATATTCATACAGGAATCGTGATTTCTATTTTTGCAGTAATGATATTTCTAACGTATTGTGCCTTTGCGTTAAGTGATTTAATTGTTAGAAAATTGGGAGGAAACTTAATCGCTGTTATCGGAAAGATAATGGGATTGATTCTAGCTATTATCGGTACACAAATGGTCACTGAAGGAATTAAATTATCCTTTAATTAACTGTAAACAAGTTGATTGATCTCAAACTAGCGATAGACAAGTACTACCGAATTTCTGACAGTGCTTGGCAAGCCTTACAAGAAATCGTTAAAATTCAAGAGGTTTCAAAAGGAGAGCTCGTATTAAGGGCTGGAAATACGGCAAGAAATATTCACTTCATCAATAAAGGAAGCTTACGAACTTTTTACATTGATAAAAACGGTAATACTTATAACAAGAATCTATTTCTAGAAGGAAAATTTGCCGCGGCCAAAGTTTCCTTACTTACTAAATCAGCTTCCTACTTTTCTATCGAAGCGCTGGAAGATACCATTTTGTATAACATCAACTTTGAGCAGTACAAAGCACTTCAAGACGAATATGCAGATCTTCAGAAGTTTTATATAGCCTACATCGAGCAGAGTTGGATCATCTATAGAGAGCAAATTGAAATCGCAATAGTCATGTTGGATGCGAAGGATCGATACTTGAAGTTTTTAAATGAGCATCCAGGAATAGAGGAAAGGATTGCACAGCACCATATCGCCGCTCATTTAGGAATCACACCGACACAATTAAGTCGTATTAGAAAATCAATAAAAAATAATCCCAATCAACATATGTAAATGCTATTGATATGTGGACAATACAACTTTGCCACATGAACAAAATAGTATTATTAACGCTAGCATTTATTGGAGGTGTTTCCTTGGCCATGCAAGGTGGACTAAATGCGAAACTAGGAGTGCTTCTTAGGAATCCATTTCTCGCTTCAATAGTTGCCTTCACATGTAGTACTTGTTTTGCTGTATTGACTACACTTGTAGCAAATAGAAACATCCCATCCAGTGTTGAGCTAAAACAAATTCCAACATACTTATGGTTTTCAGGAGGCCTTTTTAGTGTGCTAGGTATCACTCTTTATTATTATACAATACCCAAACTGGGTGTCTCCACCATGATTTCAATGGGACTTTCAGGGCAATTGATTTTCGCAGTGATTGCAGGACACTATGGTTGGCTTGGACTTCCTGTAGAGCCTGTTTCCCTAAAACGATTCCTAGGAATAGTCTCAATGATTTTTGGCATTTTATTAATCAACTCAAAATAACGATGAATTCATCTATAGAAAAGAATATTTATAATTTGACCTCGCTCTGGCAAACTGTTGGGGAGGAGCATCAATCATTTTTCTCATACTCGAACTTTGAATATTCGATTGTACCCCATTCACAATGGCCTAATCGGCTGTGGTTTACTAAAGAAATGAACGACGAGGCTGTTCATCAAGCTAAAAGCAAATTGGAAAGTATACCAGAAAAACTCATAGTACCAATCTGGGATATGGGCAATCAAGATTTAGATCCTTTTCTGAATGAGCTCGGTGTTCAACCTGTATTTCAACAAATAGGAATGTCATTAGAACCAAAAGATATCTTGGCTACTAGTCCCTTGCTCAAGTTAATCAAAGTATCGAATGAGGCAGAAGCCACAGTTTGGTCTGAAACATTTCTCCAGAGCTTTGGATACAAGATCAGTTCAAGTACCTTATTGAAAACCTATAATAGCATTGATTATTTTTTAGTACATAAAGAGGGTAAACCGGTGGGCACTGTTATTACATTCGAAACGAAAGATACATTGGGTATCCATGCAATGGGAGTGATTCCTCAATACCGCAAACAAGGAATCGCCAATGAGATAATGGGCAAGGTGATCAACGCGGCTATAGAAAAAAACATAAGCCTTTTGACACTTCAAGCTTCTGATATGGGCAAAGGACTGTATTTAAAGCTAGGTTTTCAAGAGGAGTTTTTAGTTAGGAATTGTTTTTTGTAATACACATTCTAGAAGCTTTTTGATACTACACTTACATGAGTTACGACTCAACAAAAATCTAGCAATAATCATGAAACATTATTGCTAGAGTTCATCAAAAATATCGTCAAATAAATGTATCTGAGATAGTATTACTTACTCAGAACTTCTAAGAATCTCTTTTAAGAAGTTCTTGGTTTGGTCTTTAGAATCATATCATTAACTGTTACGTTCTCTATCTCTCCTTCAAATTCAAAATTAGTTGGAACTCCGTTTCTTAGAAGTACAGACTTAGGATTATCTCCTTCGAAATAGACTCCGGATACATAAACATCATCATCATGTAAAATAAGACTGATACTCTGTGTCATTTTAGAGCTAAATGATTGCGCTATGTCATCCACATAGTATTTCAGCTTAGTATCTAGACCAGTACCATCACTATTTGTAACATAGTAAGCTGCAATCGCATGAATTTTCCCATTTTTTACTGCAAAATCTTCTATGTACTCGTTTGAAGGATAAGACTTGACAGGGACATCGTTTTTATAGATTGTATATATATCGTTGCCACTATCTCGCTCTAATACAGATATATAAATATCCTTACTGTCTTCTCTAATCTGAGACGCTTCAGAACTTTTTGAAATGGCTGTTAGTAAGTGCTTTTCTCCATTTTTCCAATAAGCTGCAGTCTCAGGTTCATCAGGGTCAAAAGAAAATCCCCCAGATCTATTGTCTTCGCTTCCGACAATATAAACATCATCATCTGTTACCAATAAGTCATTGGCTTTAGCACTTTTATCAGCTGCAGATATTCTTTGACGAACTCCATTTTTCCAATAAAAAACATCTCCATACAGCTCTGTATTTAATTCTTTAGCTACAATATGAACATTTCCATCTTTTACAGAAATTCCAACAGGTATGATAAGGGAAGAAAGTGTCTCATGTGGTAAATGAATTGGATTACCATTATGCCAGTATAACAATTTACTAGGGGTAGTAGACTCTCCAAGTATGTGGATATCTTCATTTTCTATTGATATGTAACTTGCTCTTGTATTATGATCAGCGTCTAACTTATTTAACTCAATTACCTCATTGTCTTTATAATAAATGGGCCTCACATTTTTATCTTTCTTGAACCAGCCAGTGGTATATAAAGCATCAAAAACACCTTCGTTAATTTTCTTTTCTCCAGATTCATCAACATCAGATTTTGAAGCAAAGGAATCATCATCGTCATCTGAATTACAAGCGGTAAAAACACTCAGCGGAATCATAACCAGTGCAAAAAGTATATTCTTCATTTTGTTTTTTAGCCTACTAACGAGATTTTGATCTTTTATTGTCATCTTCAATCATACATTTTAAAAAGCATTAGTTTTTTGTAATATATATTCTTGTAGCTTTTTGATATTGCATATACATCAGTTTGGAATTTAGAAGTTGACTTTTTCTTGATAGATAGGTTAGCTTAGTTCATTTATTGGTCTTTACAATCACAGTCTAAAAAAGAATCGTTCAATGGTAGAAAGCTTGATAGAGTATATAAAGTCTAAAGTTACTATTACCGAAAAGGATGTCAATCTAGTAACAAGTTGTTTTGCTTATGAAGAAGTTTCTCCTAATACAAGTCTTTTGAAAGCAGGTAATATTGAACAGTATATATACTTTTTGAAATCAGGAATTGTAAAAGGATATCAGAGCATTGATGGGAAAATTGTGATTCAACATCTCATTGCAGAAAATAATTTTTTCGTATCCTTAGATAGTTTTATGACAGAAACAGGATCACTAGACTTTTATGAAACCATTACAGATTGTAAGATGCTAAAGATCTCAAAAGCGGATTGTGACTATCTAAATAAAGAAACAGAGTTTTGGTCAATTTTAGTGAAAAAAGTTACCAATGAGCATCTAAGCTGTAAAATGGAAAGAGTAAAAGACTTTCAAACTTTGACTGCAAGAGAGCGATATATAAAATTTCTAAACCAATATCCTAAGTTGGCTCTAAATGTGTCAATTGACAATATTGCTTCATTTTTAGGTATGGAACCGCAGTCATTAAGTCGAATTAGAAAACAGATTGCTTTCTAACATTTGTTATTTTCTTCTATTTAAAACTTACGGAGTTTTGTTCAAGCATAAAGAACAAAAGATGAGAGAAGAAATTTCATTAGTAACAGGAGGAAACGGGCATTTGGGAAACAACTTAGTGAGGTTGTTACTATCCAAGAACCAAAAAGTAAGAACAACAGTAAGAGATATTAGTAACAAAGAACCTTTCAAAGATTTAAACTGCGAAATTGTAAGTGCTGACATAACAGATAGACAATCACTAGCAAAAGCATTCAAAGGGGTAACAAATTTATACGCTGTAGCAGCCAACTTTAACATGTGGGCTAAAAATCCTAAAAAGGAGATTTATGATAATAATCTGGAAGGAACACAAAATGTTTTTGATATAGCCAAAGAAAGCGGCATTAAAAACATAGTATATGTAAGCTCTGTGGCTAGTTTGGATTTTACAAAACTCCCTGCTAATCCGGATAATGGATATAATAAAGACAGACGGAATTGGTATTATAATTCTAAAAACGATTCAGATAAATTAGCTTTAGAATTGGGTAAAAAATATGCCATCAGAACAGTATTGATTCTACCATCAGCAATGATCGGTTCTGAAGCATATAAACTGAGTTACTCGAATAATCTTATTCTTCAAGCTTTAAAAGGAGAAATACCAGCGGATACTGGTATCACATTAAATTGGATTGACGTCAAGGATGTTGCTCTCGGTGCTTATAGTGCTATGCTAAATGGGAAAAACTTAGAGCGCTATATTCTATCCAATGAGCGGCATACTACTTTACAAGAAACTGTAAGAATAGCATCGGATTTATTTCCTGAACTTAACTTGAAAAAACCAAAAAAACTCCCAAAAGTTTTATTGTATTTCATAGCTGGAGCTATGGAGTTCGTGAGTAAAATATCAGGGAAAGAACCACTTCTACAAAGACAATACTTAGATATGTTCTATGGTTTAAAACAAGACTATGACATCAGTAAATCTAGACGTGAATTAGGTTTTAATCCTAAACCTTCCAAAGATGCATTGGAAGATGCATTCAAATATTTAAATCTTGAGTGGGGAGAATGTACAACCAGTGTATGATAGAGTAGAGAGATGAAGCAAAATAAGTCAATCCCAATACGGAAGTTATCAGAGGCATTTGATTCGTTGTCAGAATTCAGAGCACTAGATATTTCGGAATTGACAAAAACTTCACCAATGAATGAACGACTACATCGTCATGAGTTCTTTTTCATGATGATCGTTTCTAAAGGTGGAGGAGTGCATACGATAGATTTTAATACCTATCAAATTGAACCTGGAATAATATTTCTAATGCGACCTGGCCAAGTTCATGAACTTAACTTATCTAAAGGAAGTGAAGGTTTTATTCTACAATTCTCGTCACTGTTTTTAACTAAAGGTTCAACTTATTCACAATTTGATCTTAGAAGATTGACTATCCAGAGTTCGTTTTCTTTTGGCTCTGAAGCTGCACAACCAATACTTCAATCAGCAGAAAAAATTCATAAAGAGTGTTTAAATAATATTCATTGGAAACAAGATGCAATTTGGCTACACCTACAATTAATACTTATAGAGTTGCATCGTCAAGTTCAGTCAAAGAATCCTCTAAGGATAGAAAAAAAAGATGCTTTTGTACAAACTCAGTTCTATCAGCTACAAGAGTTGATTGAACAAAACATTCATCACAAAAAGAAAGTCAGTGAATACGCTGAAATGATGAACCTTACAGCTTATCAGTTAAACAATATCACCAAGTCAATATTGAATAAGTCGGTATCTACACTCATCAATGAGCAAATACTGCTAGAAGCTAAGCGTCTATTAACTTCTACTTCGAACCAAGTGAGCCAAGTAGCATTAGAACTTGGTTTTGATGACGTTTCCTATTTCATAAGGTTCTTTAAGAAGCAAACAGGGTCATCACCCAAAGTCTTTCGAGAGAACTTTACTTAAGTCCTATACGACTCTAGTTTTGTCCTAATAATTAACTTCGGTTTCGGTATTCCTTTGTGAAAGAAACAGATATAGATACTATGCAAGATCAATGGTTAAAAATGTGGGACAATAGGTATAAGCAGCAAGTGTATGTTTATGGAGAAGAACCTAATAATTATTTCAAAGAACAATTATCAAATATAAAGCCCGGAAAGATTCTATTGGGTGCAGAAGGCGAGGGGCGCAATGCCGTCTTTGCCGCCAAGTTAGGATGGCAAGTTTCTGCTTTCGATATCAGTCATGAAGGCAAGAAGAAAGCCCTGGAGTTGGCTAAAGAAAATGATGTGAACATTGATTATCGTGTAGGTTCTTTTCCAGAGTTAGGTTTCGAATTAGACCATTATGACGCAATAGCACTGATATACGCTCATTTCCCTCCCAGCTTAAGAAAAGACTATTATCAACTTCTAGACAATTGTCTAAAGAGTAAAGGACACGTGATATTTGAAGCTTTTGGTAAAAGTCACCTGCCATATCGAAGTAAAAACCCAAAAGTAGGAGGACCTCAAGATATAGAATCGTTGTACTCTATAGAGGATTTAGAGCTCTGTTTTCCTAACTATAAGTCAATAGAATTAGCTGAAAAAGAAATAGAATTGAGTGAAGGTATTTATCACAATGGAGTTGGCTCTGTCACTAGGTTTCATGGTGTAAAAATGTAGAAGACTCAAAAAGCATCACAATGAGTAAGGTGTAAGGGAATAGATTTTCTAATGTAAAGAGATTATTCAATGCCAATTCAATTGCTCAAGATTGAATTCAAAAACAGATTCACTATTTTAGATCCTTCAGAAAATCGGAACCTGATACATATCTAAGTATTTACTATAAAACCATCATGAGACAAGTCTTCAATATTGCCGTTTGTTTTTGCCTTTTCTTTTTCTTTTCATGCACATTCAATAGAGCTCAAAAGAGTGTTAAAAATATCGATAAAAAAGAGTTTGAGGTATTCTTGAATCAAATTGTCGAAGAAGAGAAAATACCTGGCGCTATTGCAGCAGTTTTCGATTCAAAAGGACAAATTCTCATTCAATCAGCGGGCGTCAGACATGTCGATTCAGTTCAAAGAATACTCAATACTGATAAGTTCCATATTGGATCGTGCACTAAGTCTATGACTAGCACACTAACTCAAATATTAGTTGCTAAAGGACAATTAAATTGGGATACTACCATCAAAGATGTTTTTCAAGATTCGATCAATTCTATTCATCCGAACTATCATGATATCAGTATCCATGAACTGGTTACTCATAGATCTGGAATAGCTCCGAATGCATTCGATTACGGTATTTATCCTGAACTGGATACTATAAACCGAAGGCTGAAGATTTTTTTAGAAAACACCAAGACACCACCACCATTTGATAGAGGTACTTTTAATTATTCTAATCTTGGATATCTAATGGCCGGTTGTATGTTAGAACGAATTACCGGACAAACTTGGGAATCGCTGATGAAAGAGAATCTGTTTGTTCCTTTGGAAATGAAAAGTGCTGGTTTTGGAGTGCCCAGTACATCTGGGATGGTAGACCAGCCTTGGGGACACGATTATTATGTAGGGGAAGAAAAGGTAGATACTATTCAACCCAAACAACTGGACAATCCCATGCCATTAGGTCCAGCGGGAACCGTCTATTGTAACTTCGAGGATTGGAGTAAGTATGGTTCTTTGTTCTTGGCTAAAAATGACATAGTTAAAGAAAAAGGGGGCAAATTCTTAGTAGACCCCGTTGAAGACTATGCTTGTGGTTGGTTTGTAGATTACAGGTTTTGGGCCAAAGGCTTAACTTACTCTCATTCAGGCAGCAATACTATGTGGTACACCTCGATATGGTTAGCTCCTAAAATTGATAGAGGGTTTATAGTAGGAATCAACTACGGAGGAGAAAATGACGGGGCGATTTGTAATCGAATTACTGAAAAGCTTATTGCTTTAAGTAAGATCGAATAAGCAGCTCATCTCTTCTTGTCAATAAACTATTAAAACTATTCCTACCCCAAAAGAGATTTACGGGATTTGGGAAGTAACATAAGTCAATCAAGTAGATTTATTAAACTCTTTTGAATCGATCAATTGAATCCTCCAGCCCACCTTTTAAAGTCAAAGTATTGTGGATTAGATAATATTTCAATTAGTCAGCGTGTTATCCGTTTTTAAGGAATGAAATACTTAAAAAGTAGAACCTAAGTTGATTAATATAGTAAGTTAAATAGGCTCAGAAATGCATCATGTCTAAAAGCACTACAGAAACTTTTTACCCTAAAAGTAGAGCAGAATGGAGAAACTGGTTGGAAAACAATCATCAGTCAAAACAATCTATTTGGCTCATATACTACAAGTCTTCTACAAAAAAGCCGTCACTAAGCTGGAGTGAAGCAGTAGACGAAGCATTATGTTTTGGATGGATAGACAGTACCAAGAAAACAATTGATGATGAAAGCTACATGCAATATTTCAGCAAAAGGAAAGCAAATAGCAATTGGTCAAAAATAAACAAGGAAAAGGTCGATCAACTGATTCAAAACAAACTGATGACAAAGTCAGGGTTCGAAAGCATTGAAACGGCCAAACAAAACGGATCTTGGAATAATCTAGATGAAATAGAAGCACTCATTGTTCCTGAAGATTTGAAAAATAAGTTATTGACCAATAAGAGTGCAATGGAGTACTTTGAAAACCTAAGCAAGTCAAAGAAAAAGTTGCTGCTACACTGGGTGATTTCAGCGAAAAGAACTGCTACTCGAGAAAAAAGGATCAATGAAGTTTTTGAATCTGTAAGTCTTCAGCAGATGCCTAAACAGTTTCGTTCAAGCTAACCGATACCATCAAAGCAATATAGGTCTAACTAAGAATGAATTAATTTAAGTTTAGGTTGGTGCAAATGATGATTAATTTAGATTGATCATAATCGATAGAAGTATGAACAAGCTGATCGAATACATAAACACCTACACAAGTTTTAATGAAGAAGAAGTTGAAGCCCTAAGGGGCACCTTTACTGTTAAGACATTTGACAAAAAAGAGGTGATATTCAGAGCAGGCAAAGTTTCAAATGAACTCTATTTTGTCACTAAAGGCTGCGTCCGTTTGTTTTACATAGCAGACGGAATAGATAAAACAGCCTTCTTTTATACGGAAGGTCAATTTATTTGTGCTGGCGAAAGCTACACCTACAATGTACCGGCGATAGAAAGCTATGAAGCAGTCGAACCTTCCGAGATTTTGGTCTTTTCTAAAGCAGCTATCGAAAAATTAACGCTTAAGGTTCCTAAAATGGAAATCATAGCCAGAGTCGCAGTAGAGAATGAACTAATCACGAGCCAAAAGGTAATAGCTTCGTTCGTGACTAAATCTCCAGAGGAGAGATACATTGATCTTTTAGAAAAACAAAAACAACTATTTCAGAGAGTGCCACAGCAATATATAGCTTCGTTTTTAGGGGTATCACCAGAGACATTGAGTAGAATCAAAGCCAGAGTACATAAGAAAATACGTTCTTGACGATCGTCAAGAGAAACCAAAATGCCAGCATCTAAATTAGTCTTAAAAAAAAGACATGAAAAAAGTATTAGTAGCTGGAGCAACAGGATATCTAGGACAGAATTTAGTCAAAGAACTAAAGCGACAAGGGTTTTGGGTTCGGGTTTTGATTAGATACGAAGACCAAAGAAGCAAGTTTGAAGACGTTGATGATTTTCATATTGGTCAAGTCACAGAGAAAGATACAATTGAAGGAGTAACAAAAGACATTGACTGGGTATTCACAACTATTGGTATCACTCGTCAAAAGGATGGTTTGACTTATATGGATGTTGATTATAAAGGCAATTCTAACTTGCTAGAAGAAGCTTTAAATAATAGAGTTGAATCGTTTTTATATGTATCTGCAATTAATGGAGATAAGCTAAGACATTTGAAAATCTTCGAAGCAAAGGAGAAGTTCGTAGATGAATTAAAAGCTTCAGGATTGAACTATACGGTAATGAGACCCAATGGCTTTTTCTCTGATATGAAGGACTTTCTTGAGATGGCGCAGCGTGGCAAGGTATACTTGTTTGGTGATGGAGAAAAAAAGCTCAACCCAATTCATGGAGAAGATTTAGCCAAAGCTTGTATCAATGCTGTACTAGAAGGACTTAAAGAATATACAGTAGGAGGCGACGATGTATTGACACAAAATGAGATCGCAGCGTTAGCCCTGAAAGCTTGGGGAAAACCTATCAAAATAGTTCACCTTCAAGACTGGATCAGAAGATTAATCATTTGGAGTCTAAGAACATTCACATCTTCCAAAACGTACGGGCCTTTTGAATTCTTCCTTACTGCGATGTCTATGGACAATATTGCTCATCAAAATGGTTCAAAGAGATTAGCGGAATTTTTTGACAGTCAGGTAATTCAATAAGTATTGTTATATAATGACTTCATATTCACTTAGAATTCATGATTCTTTCTTTCTGCTTTTCACTTAGCCCAAATAGAAAACTGATTTCAGGGTGATTGAAGATATCAGTTTTTTTCATTTCAGGATCATCTAGGTCTAAGCTTAGATCACAATCAAATCGAGCAAGCATACTATAGCTTTGACTAGGACTACCTTTTTTCAGTATATCTCTGAAGTGACAAAGTCCCCAAGTAATGCCACGTCCGTTGCCATTACCTAAGAATGCATCTGGGATATGAGGGCCAGGAGCAACTGGAAGCAACGACGTAATAGCAGCTATTTCAAAGTTGACACCATCTGGTGAATATTGAATCGTATTATGTTCTAAACCATGACGACTTACAATGGCTGCAATTCCCTCTTTGAATGGGAAGAGAGCGGTTTCATGACCAGAATTAATTACAGGATTAAGAGGGTGTTTAGTGAACGGACCGAAAGGATTATCCCCAATAGCAAGACCTTGTGCTTTCACTCGATGCTTACCACCCATCTCACCCTTGTAGTAAACATAGATCTTACCATTATATACCATGGGAAACGGATCATGAATGATAAATTGATCCCATGTACCCTTTGGGCCATTTTCGATTACTACCTTATTGGAAGGAGTCCAAGGGCCATCAGGACTATCAGCTACAGAAGCAGCCACGGGGCAATTGTCACCACGGTTCTTACTTTCACCTCCGGGCATTTCAGTATATGCTTGATAATAGAGGTAGTACTTATCCTTGTAAACCAGTATATCTGGCGTAGATACTGATCGCCATCCAGGGTATGGCTTTTCTAATCTAGGTACAGCTACTCCCTGTTCCTCCCACGTAAAACCATCGTCACTAGTGGCATACCATATTTCCGAAAGGTCCCAGTCTCTAGAGGGAATCGTATCATTTCCACCAAAAGCATCAGGAGGAGTAGGAGTGTCTCTATGGGTATACCAGACGTAGTATTTTCCATTGATTTTAACCACTTTGGAGGGGTCTCTTCTAGAGATACAACCGTTCTTCTTTCCGTAATCAAATCCCTCTAGAGGAGTGTATTTAAAAGTCGAGTACAGTTCATTGCTTTGTACCTCAAGTCCTCCATATGTTCCATCATAGATCCGTTCAAACGCTGCACTCATTGGCGTGTTAGGCTTTTCTCTCGGTACTAGACCGTACGGAAAACCATTTGGATATTCATCTATTACTTGAGTGGAAGGCTGCGATTGCTGGGGTGTATCGCAAGAAAAAAGAAATAAGGAGATCACACCCAATAAAAAAAGAGTTTTCATACAGCCCTGATTTAGTTGATTCATTTAGTCTAGTAATCAAGTAATATATCAAGATTATACTAATTATCACTCGTTTATGGATTTAATACATGTTGTTACTGTGTTGATAAACAGTTAATTATAAGCTGTAAAACTTTCCCTCTAAAGTGCCTAAATCGGTTAACTGATATCACATCCTATTCATATTGAGACGCTCTAATTGACACTTGAAAACTCTTTCATCTGCGTCTTAGGTTAAATATCTACTCCTATTAGGTTATTCATACTTACCTGAAATAACAGTTCATCATGTATAATCAACAGCTCAGCATAAAATAATGTGAGAAAAATTGAGATCGGGGAAGTTTTGAGCATTGAATGATTCAAAAACTATAGACATGGAAATATTACTTCTTGATACAATCGGAATGACTCACTTAGTTTCTTCTTGCTTTGCACTGATATTCGGAACGATTATTTTGTTTGCCAGAAAAGGAACTAAGAGACACGCTAAAGTAGGCTACTTATACGTGATCAGTATGGCCGTCTTAATTGCTACCGCCTTCATGATATATAAGCTGTTCAACACTTGGGGTATATTTCATTACTCTGCAGTGGTTAGCCTCATCTCTATCATTCTTGGTATGGTACCAATTTGGATCAAAAGACCAATCAATAGATGGAAGTATCTTCACTTTTCGTTTATGTACTGGTCGGTCATCGGTTTGTATGCTGCTTTTGCAGCAGAGATGTTAGTCAGAATACCAACCATACCTTTCTTCGGGATGGTAGGAATAGGTACTGGTGTAGTGTTTCTAATAGGAGTTATCATGTTTGCTTTCAACAAAGCTAAATGGCAAAAGGTATTTGGGGATTAGACTTACTCATCGATCGTCATCCCAGAAGGTTTTCTCATGAGAGTGAAGAAAAGCTATCAGAGATCTTTTTTGTTTCGATATGACGAAAAGGGGAGTAATAAGTTCTCAAAAATCCTCGTCAATTACGAGGAAGAATGACGAAGTAATCTGTCAAAGTCAAGCAGTACCTTACCTGAATAGATCGCCACGCTGCGCTCACGAAGACGTTTTATATTGTAGGTTATTCTATACTTGAACTTAAAAAAACAACGTCTATTGCGAGGAGGTACGACGAAGCAATCAATCACCATTAAGTACAAATAATTGTCATCTCAGAAGGTTTCTAACGAGAGTAAAGAAAAGCTATTAGGGGTCTCTCCGCTATGGTAATGATCAATGGGTACATTAACTGAGAGATCCCAAATAACCAATTCTTGCTTTCGCATCATTGCTTTTTGGGATGACGATTAGTTAGGTCGTATTTTCATTCTGATGTGAGGAAGAATCTACATCATCGAGAAAATAACTCCATAGTAGCTAGATCTTTCCTTGCATTAAGGTAACAAAAAGTGGAGTGAAGGGTTCTCAAAAATCATCGTCTATTACGAGGAAGTATGACGAAGTAATCTGTTAAAGTGAAGCAGCTACATTACCTGAATAGATCGCTGCGCTGCGCTCGCGAAGACGGCTATTTGTTAAACTACACCGTTATTTTAGAAAAAACTTACAATCTGTTGGCAATTCCGTAATACTTTCTTAATGTTGTGATGCTAATCTTAGATACACAGGAAACCTAACCCATCTAATCTGCCTAGCCTGCAGCATCAATAAGCGTTTCCCAAGGACATAAGAGCAGTAAAGCAAAGCAATGTCAGCATTGACAAGGCTTGCGTATTTAATTATTTAAGTAACTTAAAAACATAATTAACCATGGCAGTTAAATTTAAAGTAATTGAAAAAGGACAACCAGGAGTAGTAGGGGGTGGAACTAAGAAGTTCTATGCCAGCACAAAATTATCAGGAGAAACGAATATTGAATTGTTGACCGCGCACATCGAGAGAATGAGTACGATGAGTGGAGCCGATATCCGAGGGGTATTATATGCACTAGTAGATGTTGCGACTACAGAACTATCCAATGGTAGTATCATACGCTTAGGAGATTTAGGCAGTTTACGACTTTCGATTAGCAGTATGGGAATGCCTACAGAAAAGGAAGTAACCGCAGGATCGATCAAGGGAACAAAAATTCTTTTCACCCCAGGTAAAAAGCTAAAGGACATGCAGAAGACAGTACAGTTCCAGAAAGACTAGAATAAATAAGCATGAAATCATGAATTTCATGCTTAAAAAGGTCTAAAATGACGCTTACAATTTTTAAAAATCACACGTGGAAAAAAAAATACCACGTGTGATTTTTTTTTTTCGTAGTTAGGGGATGAAAAAACGATAGTAAGTGCTTTTTCAAGTGGTATTTAAGGAAAAAAGAGAACACAATTAGTTGTTTCTTCTTTTCTCGTATCCAAAGTACCGTTATTCATTAACACCTTTAAAATGGGTTTTTTGAAGATCATTTCACTAAGGCTTTTTCTAGAAAAATAGTATGAAATGTAGTGTCTTTTTGCTCTGTATTTTTGTAGAATCACCTTACTAAATAGCCCATTTATCAGCACTTCCAAAGGGGTGTTGGGAACTCAAAAAGTAACCCAAGTCAAGCAAGTTTTTAATATTATTCTACTTTTTGGATTCATAGATTAATCCCCCCAGCCCCCTTATCAAGATAGAGTATTGTACCTTCTACTCTATATAAAAAGCTTCAAAAGTCATTTCATTATAAAAAAACGCAGTCATATTGAGCGGAGCGAAATATCTAACTAAGGACTTAGAAGACCCTTCACTTGGGTTCAGGGTAACTATCACCATTTTAGGCTGCATTATGCTTTGTTTCTAATAAGATGGAAGCAACTCAAGTGCATCATTAAAAAGGCTAGGGACTTCTATATAAGCTAGATTTCAGTCGCAAAACATTTGCGACCGAGCGTATATTCGATATATACAAATATTACTAGGACACAAATCCACAAAAACCACCGAAATCTATACACAAGTAGCGAACTCCAATTTCATGAATATCAAGAATCCGTTAGATTTGACATAATGCTGTATAATCACCATTATACACATTAACATTATAACTACGTTAGAGACAATCAAAAATGGAAAAACCTAACTCAAAATTCCCAACCTACAAAGACCATCTTAACAAGACTTTTCTTGAAGAGTTGAACTACAAATTTTGGTCAACTAAAGCCATCAGGTTCGGAGCAAGTAAAAGGCTACTGACTCAAAACGACTTGTCAAATAAGGCAATTGGCTTCTTGTCAGCTTACTTAATCATTTTAGGACTGTTATCAGTTTATAAAATAACAGGAGAAACTGCTATAAGTGACAATCTTATTGCATTTGGTTCGACAACGTTATCTATCCTCTTACTTGCATTTAGCCAGATGGAAGCGGCTCAAGATTTCAAGATAAGGGCTCGAAACTATCAAGACTGTGCCCTTAAAATATCTGCTCTCTATGACGAATTAAGAATATACAAAACGTTAGAAGATAAATCATTTAAACCTGATACAGACTTTTGTAAATCCATTAGTAACAAGTACCAAGACATATTGGAAAGTTATCCTAATCATGACAGCATAGACTACGCTAAATTTAAAGCAGAGCATAAAGAATATTTCGAATTAAGTACGATGAATTGTTTGAAAATCAGACTAAAATACTATCTCAAGGTACAGCTTGCATATCATCTGATGATCGTCATTCCTCTTGTGGTAATAGTTTTTTCTGTTGTCCATTCATTATCCGAAAAAAGTCTCTAACAATAGATATAGTTTATGGGCACGCTGTCTTTAGCTGACTAGGTTTCGAACTAACCGTGAATTCTATCTACCTAGCAGCGATTCTGTATATAAGTAACTTTCTGCTCGGTCGGTGCAAGTGGTGGAAAGCAGGTGGCTCAATGGACGGCTGAACATCAGAGAAATCAGCTCACCTTTGCTTTTCGTGAAAAGCGTCCTACATTCAAGATAGATTCACTACTTTAGTACCTTTAGAAACAATAAGCACACAAAGCTATATCTGGTCGTTATGATTTATTAAGCACATGAAAACTTATAACCTAACAATAATCTTCGCGCTTTGTGTTATTCTGATTTCAGTAGCATGTTCTGAATTAGCTGATTCGACCTGTCAATGTACTGAACGTGCATGCTTCTCGAAAGACAACCCTGTGATCACTTTAGCTTTTGAGATTACATCGAGTCAACAACTTAACTCCGAAGATTTCGATAGCATAACGGTGGTTCAACTCAAACTTGATAACACACCCTTAGATAGTATCGAAACAAGCTTTGTTCCGATCGAATTTGGTAGCTCAACGCTTCAACTTAAAATTGGTGAAGAATACTCAAACTTTCGCTTCCCATTTTCTGAATCCAAATTGCTCATAAAAAATATTGACCTTCAGCAAAACGATACAATTTCAAATATCAGCTATAATGCAATTGAAACAGAAGAAGTCTGCAACGTATGCTCTGGAGGTCCTAATTGTCAAGACGAAACTTATATTGTAATCACTTATAATTCTCCTAACCTTAGCTACAACCAACTCGACTTAAGCAGTTTTGAAATTCCATACACCGTAAAAGAATAAAAATCATAATCGAGTAGACGGCCGTGAGCCATAAGCTCACGGAGCGCCTCTCACACCACCGTATCCCGTATCAAGTACGGGACAGGTTGTACCGATCTGGTATACGGCGGTTCATCAAATCAACTAACTAGACAAAATTGCATTACGATTGTATCTACATATAGCAACTCTGATGCGACCTCCATATTCAACCTAATCCTATAACTTCACTCTCCTGACACCATCAAGTTTATAATGGTAAAAGTCAAAAAGTACAACCCTTCATTATCACGAATCTTGTACCGGTTAGCCATAGCTACCAATTAAAATTAAGAACACCGAAATGAAATTGCTAGATACTTCTATATAAGCTTGATTTCAGTCGCAAAACATTTGCGACCGAGCGGGTTTTAAGTAAGAAATAGTATACATGTGATTTTGGTTTGTTTGTAGTTTCGGATATTCTATTATTGTAGGTATCAATTGAACTATTATGTGATATATATAATGTGAATAGATGGAGTATGTTAGATACCAGATTATCTAAAATGACCTTAGACAAACTAAATATTACATTTGCGACAATTCTGTTATTCAGTGTTACATATTTGCTGGATCTCTTCTTGCCGAAAGATGAAATTAAACTCACAGAACAACAAACTTCCTTTTATTCAGAGTCAGGAAATCAACCTTCTATCACAAAACTTGATTACGGATACGGTTCGCACACAACTTCCTATAATTCGGCCCAACTTAAGTTTGGAAATAACAGCATGCTAATGCCCTTGGGTCGACAGGCTGGAAAGCTTAGAGTAGAGTTGATCAAAAAAGGAATTGATATCAAGGTATCGAAAATATTCAGACTGGTTACCTCTTATAAACTTTCTAATATTAAGTATAACAGTAGAGACTATATTTTCATTAACTGGAGCCTCTTCATCTCATTAATATTAATGACGATTGAAAAAGCGTTTCGACCAGGAGGTGATATTTTGTATTGGATGTCAATTCTTGCATTTGCATTAACCTCTTATATAATGTTCATAATTTAAAAAGTAGCTAACAAGCTGTGATAGGGCATGCCCATGTTCACTTACAGAATCATTACAAGAAGATATTCAACCGATCCGACCAGAGAGTGTTTATGATGGCCTTCCTAAGTATTCCTAAATCTAAAAGTGCGGCAATATTATTGAAAGGATAATGCTATTTAAGCAAAGAACAATCTTCAAGCAGAAAGATTAAAATGATAATATTATCTTGCGATCGCAAAAATAACCTAATACCAATATGGCTTCATTCTTTCCGGTACTCGGCTTCCTTATTGTTAATTCCATTTATTTAATAGGAAAATTTATCACTTCAATCTTATTAGGTGTACATGATACAAGGGTCTTTATTGGCTATGGTACTAAGCAATTATTTAAGCTAAAGTTAAAAAAATTAGAACTCCACGTAGGTTGGTTTATTCCGTTGCCTTGGTTAGCTAAGTTCTATAAGTATGATGAATTTGTAAAAGAACCTATTAGTTATGAATGGCAGCTTACGAAGCATTCTATTTTAACGAGACTTTTGACAATTTATAGTGGAGCTATATTTAGTTTCCTTATGGCGATGGTAATATTTACGGGTGTTAACTACATGACCCCTAGAACCATTCTATCTATAGAGGAATTCAATAAATATGGTGTGTATCCTTCACAAGATGGGATGACATGGTTCGAAGAAGGAGACAAAATTCTACAGGTCAACGGTTCTGTGCTAAAAGAATACAGGGATATTTTTATACAGGAAAGTGATAGAGACTCGATTCGATTGACTGTAGAGAGAGATGACACATTGATTGACATATTCATACCAGCTAACCAGCTAAAACCAGATAGCTTATTTACTATAAATGCTCCATTTACTATAGATAGCATTGTTTCGAGTTCATTCGCCTATTTTGCCAAATTGAAGAAAAGAGATCAAATCATAAAAGTAGATAATAAGCCTGTGAAATCTTTGGCTTCTTTTAAAGATGAGATTAGTCAATCCAAATCAAACTACGTTTGGCTTACTGTACTTAGACAAGGAGAAGAGATAATACTCGAGTGTCAAAAAGATCAAGACAATATTTTGGGGTTTACCAGTAGGATAGGATTGGAATATGATCAAGAGAGATTATCCTTATTACAATCTATTAAATCGGGGGCTACTTATCCATTTGAGGTTTTTTATGTAAATAGCAAGGCATTTGTGAGTCTGTTTATAGGGGAAGTGAAAACTAAAAATAGACTAGGAGGCTCTATAGGTTTAGCCAAATTATGGTCTTCAAATGATTCTTGGTCACACTTCTTGAGAATAACCGGATTCCTTTTGTGTTTGATTTTGTACTATGAGATACTTCCAATTCCAGGTCTAGGACTTAATAGATCTATTCCATTGATTTCTGAGGCAATAGGCAGACCGATGAATAGAAAGGGATATTTCAAAACAAAGAAATACTTTTGGTGGTCTTTGTTTTTACTCTTTGTGGTGAGTGTAGTAAAGGATTTGAGTTCATTGATTTAGTCAATTTAAAATTGGAAGACTAAATAAAATATACTATTGATCTTGCCATTGTGGGCAACTGCTATATTTTTTAAATGCCATTACTCGATTTCTCATTTTGATCTTGTTTTCAAAATGTCTTGAGATATCCATATACTTCTGATCAAAGTCTCTCTTACCATCATCTGAATTGTCATTAGGGTTGTTCCAGTGATATATTCTTATCTGGGAACAATTATCATGCTCAAAAAGATATCTAAGTAGTGTTCTATCGGTTAGCTATAGCTACTAATTAACATTAAGAACACCGCAATGCAATTGCTAGATATTTCTATCTAGACTAGATTTCAGTCGTAAAACATATGCGACCGAGCGGGGTGATGGCTCTGCCCATTGGTACCATGGCGTCTGCTGACTTCTTAGTCTCCATCTCGTGGAGTTTAAGATCTCCCTTGGTAAGGCGAATATCCTTGTATCTAATCCTGCAAGATCTACTATGTCGACACTAACTCTTTCGAGCTTTGGACTTCGGTAAGATGTGTTACCTCATCCCATCAAATAGCCTCTGTATCTAGTTTCTGTTCATCAGTTCAGATACCGCAGTCTGGCTTACTTCACTGCATACCTCACGGTAAACCAGCTTGCCACTTGCTTAGCTTCGGGTAACGACTCCCGCGCTTACAGGACTCTCACCTTTTGGAACGTTTCTCTTTTGAGACTATATTCACCATTCAAGGCACACACTAGCTGTGATGAAATCATGCTTGGAGAATGCTAGCTGAAAGTTTTGCTACATTCTGGTAGCTCCGCCAATTCTGCGAATTGGCCTACTGAGAAATAAAAAAGTAAGAACCCATCTCGTAGAGTTGGCTATTTAGTATATGAAACATTATCTTCACCAAGACGCACGATTCATACAGGATCGTTAGCATTCAACACAACAAACTGCAAATTATCTCATCATAAATAACCATTTTATATTTAATCAACACTCATAAGTTTACCAAACTTAAGGTTGTAAATTAACTAACATATTAGTTTGACGATTGTGAATTAACTTACTTGAATTTTACGTGATGTAATAAAATTATGTGATTTGTCCATATCCTTGTACTTATAATTACTTTTACATTGAATTGGTATTTGATTCGATTTTAGATAACTTAATAATAAATAAATGAAGAAAATAAATCTATTTACTCTAATTCTATTAATTCACATGATTGTGGCTTGCAATAAGGATAACAATCCCATAACAAAAGAATTTGGATCTGGATCCATTACTTTTAGCCCTAAAGAAACCAAACAGTCTTTTAGTAGATCTTACTCAACCAACTTTGAAAATATACATTCTATCGTTGTTTCGATTACTGACAATGATGGCCCTTTAGCTGATTATAATAAAACTGAAATACCTATTAGTAAATTCGACGCTAGTTCAATCGCAATTGATCCAATCGAATTGAATCCTGGAGATTATTCTATCAGCTTTTTTGAACTTAGAAATATTAATGGATTTACAGAGTATGCCACTCCTTTAATTGGCTCTGAACTTGCTGAAATGGTAAATTACCCACTGCCAATCAATTTTACAATATCTTCAGACAATGCAACGAATGTAACAATAGAGGTTATAAATACATTAAATCGTGATGCCTCAGAATTTGGTTATCTCGAACTCGACATTGCAGAAGCAGCTGAATCTGAAACTATAGTTGATTATGATGGCAACGAGTATCGTGTAATAAAAATCGGAAATCAATGGTGGATGACAGAGAATTTGCGCTCAATACATTATAGTGACGGAAGACCAATAGAATATAGTTGGTATAATAATGAATCATCTTATGCTGAAATATATGGTGCTTTATACGATTGGGCCTCAGTTATAGATGCTTCTAAAACTTCAAATAATACACTAAATGGTATTCAAGGAGCTTGCCCTACAGGATGGAAAGTTCCTTCCGATCAAGATTGGAAAGAACTTGAACTATTTGTAGGTATGTCAGAAGATGAAGTGAAAAAAACAGGCTATAGACTTGGAGCTGGAGGTAAATTACGTGCATTAAATGACCTATGGAGAGAAGGTGTTGCTGGAACTGATGAATTTGGTTTTAGTGCTTTGCCAGCTGGGTATTATTTTTCAGATATGAATGAATTCATTGCTGTTGGTACAGATGCTGCTTTTTGGACATCAACAGAGACTTCATCGGCTTTAGCCTATTGGAGAGATATATTTCATGACCAGGATCTTATTACTAGACAGGGAGTTTCAAAAAACAACAGATTATCATGTAGGTGCATAAAAGCTCAATAATATGAAGCTACCAAATGTTTTAGGCCCGTGCTATATCTTATTTCGCATTAATAAGAAGTCAATATAAATGAAGTTAATAATGATCTTATTAGCAATTTGAAATACCATATTCATTTTGTAAAAAACAACTGACTACCCAAAGGGAGTATATATGCCTTTGAAATAAAGTCAAAATCTCCAAGTGTTGCTTATGCACTTGAAATTGAACGGAAAACTAAAGGAGATATTAAAAAGAATTGACAGAACAATTATAAACAGTTTAAGTTGGATAAATCAATTCCCAATAAGACATCATGAAAGAATATTATGCTTGCTCAGACGGAGATTCTTTTTATATCAATTGCATTCATTACAAGATTTAACCTTGGTATGCCCCAACTCTTGAGTGCGAGAAAATTTTAGTAATTCAAAGGAAAATCTATGATTCCAAAAAATCAGACAGAATAACTTGACAACCAAGCTTAACTTGGAAACATATTTTGGGGCAATTGGTGGAGTAATTCAGGGAGCAAAATTGGCTTCGTTAAGGTTCATTTATGCGATTGATAGAGAACCAAACTAAAACTATATAAATTAATTATTTAAGTAAACTATTAGCAGGCACTAGAATTCTTGAAGCAGTATGAGGCAGAGCAAGAAAAAGTGGATCAAGCTTTATTCATTAAATATCTGATCTGAGCCTTCTGAATGAACAAAACTGATGCTAATCGTGTAGACGGCTCCGCCCCTTATTAGGAACGGAGTGCACCTCTCACACCACCGTACCCCGTATCAAGTACGGGACAAGCTGTACAGATCTGGTATACGGCGGTTCATCAAAACTCAGTTTTACAATTTCAAATAGTAACCCCGCTCGATCGCAATTCCATTGCGATTCTATTTTTGATATAGCCTTATCCATAGTCAAACTAGTCCGAAATTTTTACTTTGATAACTCCATCAAGACCTGTGTAATTAATTGTACTATTATATAGGTACTCTTCTGACTAGTCAAGCCAATTAACTCAACCAAAGCCTCTTCCATCAAAGTAATTCCTCAAGACTAAACTACCATCATCAAAGTAAAATGATACTGGTAGTTTGGTCTTTCTTTTATGCCCTATGGATACTACAAAAGAGGTATTTACCATAGTCACCCTTTTAGGGTAAATACACTAGAGATGAAATCCTCACTTTTGAATGTGATCAAAAGTTGAGTGAATCATCACACTAGATGATGCGATAGACTTTGATTTCATATTGTAAACTATAATTCCCGATCAAAATGTATTCTATTGCCACCCAAATTACTTTCTATCGTCAAGGTGTAATTGATTTGATTACCCCATTGATATCAAACACTTCATTGTTCTCACAAAGAATAAAACTGAAGTTGCATTCAACAAATGTCTTAAAAGGTTTGATACCCATCTGATCAGAAGACAACTGATCCACAGATCAATTGTACTAGCTGAGCTAGATTATTTCTTCAAGCAAAAGTAGTCTCTCAAGTCAGCAGTAAAGACCAATATTAGGCAATTGCCTAACTAGGTTCATACTATCCATTCTTTAAAAATTTTAAACCCATCCCTAAAAGTCAAATCGACTCTAGGGAATAGAATCACTGTGCCCAATGAAATACAATACCATCAAAACCCAGCTAGAGCCTAATTTACTTTCTCAGCGATTGTCCGAAGAAGAAAGCACACTTCTTCATACTACAAAGGCCAAAATCTTAAACAACCTATCTAATGCATATTATGATCCTCAGTCATTGTCCGAAGAGATGAATATGTCTCACGTTCAACTCACACGAAAGATAAAGGCATTGACAGGATATACACCCGTAGACCTGATCAAGTACTACCGGCTAGAATACGCCAGTGTATTGTTGCTTGAGACCAATGATTCGATCAAAGAGATTACCTACAAGACAGGTTTCCTTTTACAAGGTAACTTTTGTCGAACCTTCAAAAAATGGTTTCATAAAAGCCCTTCAGATTATCGATTGGAACATAAGAAGGAGCCATTGTCATTTAAGTATCACTGTAATAGTCCCTTCTCTAAAAATGACGTTCAGTACCTCACTTGGCTTCAAAACTCACATCCATTCATAGGTCAAGTGCTGTCTACTATTATAGAGAATATCCAGCAGGATGGATTAAATGTAAGAATACTCGCTGGGTATTTGGCGGTCGAACCTGACTATATAGATAAGACAATAGATGAATTACTGAGTCTATCGGTAAAAAAATTTATCAAGAACGTTCGTTTACAGTATGCTGCGGAAGCTTTAGTGTATGATGATGCATCTGTCACCAGTATAGGCTATACCACTGGTTTTTTTGATACAGCCCATTTCAGTAGATCATTCAAGGAAGCGTATGACTGCACCCCATCAGTGTTTAGATCTACTATTCAGAAGGGGTCATTTCCACCTTTTTTAACCATAAATCTACTGAAGTCAAAAAAAGATAAGACGAGCCGTTTTTTATACAATCAATCAAAGCATTCAGAAGATAGGTTTGTATAAGAAATTAAATAATAAAGATACAAAACTATGAGTCCTACATTGATACAAAGCTTTATTGCCATGACAGGGTCGATTGGCATGGTCATGCAAAACGGTGCTTCAAATCAGAAAAATGGTCAAATGGTTTCGACAGCGTGTACCGGAGTAGCCTGTGCTATGATTGTGAAAAAAGGGGGCAATGCTAAGTGATAGATAGGTAACAGATAGAAAAGATAATAATCGATTAAATCCAAAAAATAGAACTAATACCATGGCAAATCAGCAAAATTCTTCAATTGGAGTCGTATCACAAGCTTCTACTCCGGTGTCTACTGTAGTAAGACAGGAGGGAGCAGGGAAAGCATACCAGTCGGTGGCGCAGTCTACTGCGATAGCCATTCAGGATGCTACGGATAACTTAAGAAACGTCAACACGATGAGCACTACAGCTCAGGGGGTAGCGATGGCACAGTTTCTCGCAACTGGTGAATCAAAGTACGCAAAGGCTCTGGAACTGGCTCAGTCTATGTCTGTAGCTGCTTCGGCTAACTTCTTAACCGTTAGTACTAATGCGGCAGATGCACTTAAAGGATATCCCTCAGGACAGTAATATTTATTTACCTATAAACAACAACACACATGGTTTTCATGGCTGGTAAACAGATTGACAATATCAATGCATTTTCATCGCAGTTTCTGACTACTTTGAAATTGATCAATGACGGATACGCATGGTTGAAATGGGCATTGACCAATCCTGGGCTGTCAGTATACTATGCTCAAAATGAGCAGGACTTGTTGTTGAAGATACAGAGCGGTTTGCATGAGACGCTTTTGCTTCGATGCAAAGCATTTACCATCCATCTTGAGACCATTCTTACTTTTGATGAGGCTGATTTGGAGTTGCTTATTGAGTTGTTTGATACCAATGCCAGTCAGTCTGCCAGCATAGCTTCACTGTCCAAAAGGTATTCACTGACGACTAATAAGCAGCTAGTGACGAATGCATCTTTTCTTAAGCAATACAATCAAACCGATGCTCCAGTTTTCCAAGGAATAGGATTTGAGGATCAATTGGAGCTATACAAGTTTCAGAAATCTATCAAGGAAGGAGAGGAAACAAATGAAGCGATAGCCTTTGCACTGAGTAAGGCTTCTAACAGTAGTGAATTTGTGCACTACTCTAACTTCTATATCAATTGTATCAATCATCAACTCACTGATCAGCCTGACTCTGCAGCCAGATCAGAGCAGATCAATGATATGTACAATATGTTGGACAATGTGTGTTTTAACCTGATCTACGTGCCTCAGGTAGGGTCTTTTAATTCACAGAAGGAATTGATGGATCATCTGAAGGATTTTATTTCAACTACCAAATTCGTAGGGTATCAGATGAAGGCATCAGCTATGGATAGCTTATCTAAAAACATACCTATTCATGGGGCATCGGATGAGCAACTACGAAAGAACATAGAACAGTTTTTGTCATTCATCAAACAAGAAGTGGCTAGAGGACAATTTGAACCCGAACCTATGCCACAGGATGGTCAAGAACAGTTATTTAGTATAACGACTGAAAAATACAAAACAACCATAGTAGTAGATACGGAGAGCAATTTGTTCTTATCACCTACTTCGGGGTCAATTGAATAAAGCTGCCAGACGGGCATCTACGAGATTTTTAAACTATTCGACCAAAGGGTCGAGAAATAAACTCAAAGGGCTATTGCCTTACGAACAACTAGAATTAGAAAAGAAAAAATTATCATGGACAATTCAGAGATAATAAACAACCTGAAGCAGCTTCAGGATTTGCTTACCGAGAGAGAGGAGTCTAAGTCAATGACTATGGTAAACACCGTGATGGCGGAGACTCTGGGAATGTCGATGCACAATGCAGTCTCCGCTCAGCACAATGCCCAAATGGTCAATGCTGCTGCGACTACGAGCACCTGTGCGAGGATCATTGCAACAATAGGAGAGAAACCTCATACTCCAGGCCCTCCAGGTCCTCCGGGTCCAAAAGGTCCTGCGGGTGAAATAGGACCAGATGGTTTGAGAGGACCTGTAGGAGCGACGGGGGCACAAGGTCCGATTGGCATCGTAGGTGAGCAAGGTCCTAAAGGAGAGCCTGGCAATCCATCTGAAACGGTGAAGGTGGAGATCGTAGATAATCCGAGCAGTACACCTAGCAAAACGGATCCGCCGGCTACTCCAACGACTCCAACTACACCTAGTAGTCCTTCGAACCCTAATCCGGGTGGTAGTCACTGAACTGCAAAAGTGGCTGGACACTTAGGAAAGTTGTACGGACACTTAAAACGAAAGAATAACTCATAGATAAGAATATGCAGAAGTCAACCGTAAATGCTCAAGTAACCGATTCACTAACTGAGACCAATACTTTGGTAGTGGGGCAAGCACCATCAGTGGCGGTAAGTACGCTCTATCAAGCGACTGCTCAGGCGATGGGTAATGCTGCTCACAATTCGACGGTGATTCAGCAGCAAGGAAGTATAGTAGCGCAAGCTGTAGGAGCACAGGCTGTTAATCTAGTCTATTCGATCAAGTTTTAATCGCAAGGCGATGGCATGTTGAGTTAGTTGATCAAACGCTGAAGATAGAGATATCACTAAGCTTTGAAGCAAAAAAGAAAGAATAAGAAAAGTAAAATAATTCATTAATTAAAATTCGAAAATTATGGCTCAGAATACACCAGTCAACAGCCAGATTACCGACTCGGTAACTCAGGCAAACACAAAGGTACTAGGCGATGCAGCTGCGGTAGCTATGGGAAACCTCTATCAAGCGACTGCACAAGCACTAGGTAATGCAGCACACAACTCTGCTACTGCGATACAGCAAACTAATGTAACTGCTCAGGCAGCTACTACTATGGGAGTGGCGACGTTGTACGCTATCGATACGGCATCTACTGGGGTAGCTACCTCTAAGGTTCTTAATTCCTAAAAATAAATTGTTAAACTAAAATCGAAATCAAATGGCATTTCCAACCGCAGTAAACAGTCAGATAACTGACTCAGTTACTCAAGCAAATGTGATGAGCCTGGGCGTTGCTCCAGCTGTTGCAATGGCCAATTTATACCAGGCAACAGCACAAGCATTAGCCAACGCTGCTCACAATGCGACTACTAGTCAGCAACAAACCAATATCACAGCGCAAGCTGCAACAGCTCAAGGAGTGGCTCTATTGTATTCTTTGGATACGGCTGCCACAGGCATAGCTACTAAAGACATCTTAAATAGCTAACTATAAGATAAAGACTATCAATGGTTTAATACTATTGATAGTAAGTGAAAATACATTTAAATAAACCAATAAACATTTCAATTATGGCATTTCCTACATCAGTTAATGATCAAATCACAGATTCAGTTACCCAAGCCAATACCAAAGTATTGGGTGACGCTCCTTCGGTAGCTTTAGGTAATCTTTATCAGGCTACAGCACAGGCACTGGCAAACGCTGCTCACAACGCAACGACTAGTCAGTCACAAACCAATGTTACTGCTCAGGCAGCGACAACTATGGGTGTCACGACGCTATATGCGATAGATACTGCTTCTACAGGAGTAGCAACTAGCGACATCTTGAATTCTTAATCAGTAAACAATTTCATTTAAATTTTTTTACAACTTAAATTTTATCAATCATGGCTTTTCCAACTGCAGTTAATAGTCAAATAACAGACTCAGTAACCCAGGCAAATACTAAAGTATTGGGTGATGCTCCATCGGTAGCAATGGGTAACCTGTATCAAGCAACAGCGCAAGCTTTAGCTAATGCAGCTCACAATGCTACTACTAATCAGCAGCAAGCTAATATCACAGCTCAAGCAGCTACTACTCAAGGTGTAGCTACGCTATATGCTATCGATACAGCTTCTACTGGTAAGGCGACTAGCAAAATATTTGCTTAGTCCTACCTACACATTGAATTGAAATACAAACAGGTATAGGCATTTCCGGTTTTTCATCTAGAAATGAATCTGATCGGGATTGTTACCTAATGATAGACTTAGATGCTTTCCTGTTTGTATTCTTTAGATACTGAATCAAAAAGCAACTAATCATGTCATCTCCAAAGCCTCAGCAGAACCATCCCGCCGAACAAGATTTGGCGGTATTTGATGAAAGTAAAAAGCAATTTCAACATGAGTTGGAAGTGCTAAAGAGTCAGACAGAGATGGCTAGACAAAAGACTTTAGCATCTATTAAAGAAGGTATTCTCAAAGCTAAGCAGGACGGCCTTCACCAAACTTTATTTCCAGGAACTGATTTATTCAAAGACATGTCACAAAAACAAAATCAAGAACAAGTATCTAACGCTAACGATCCAACACCACAAATAGCTAATGCTCAAGAGGCTATGGCTTACACTGATGATCACATGAAGGAGTTGATTAACAATATGTCCAATCAACTAAAGTCCGCTATGACTGGTGCTACTCAGGCCACTGAAGAGGCTAAAAAGATAACAGGACTAGCCAATGATAATATGAAGCAAGCTGTCCAAGCAGAACAAAGCACTATCAATCATAGCAATGAGACTGTGCAGCAAGAAATGCTAAAAGCACAAGAAGCCGTGGCTAAGACCATTAACAGTGAACCTTCTAACGAAGCATAATTTTTCAAACATAAAACAAGCTCTATCAACATGCCTATTCAAGAGATACAATCATTAGCCCAATTTGCTGATGAGACATTAGTTCTCGTTGGCAAAGCCAATCAATCATCGGCAAGCGAGATGACTCCATACCTACAAGAGTGGAGTCAAAAACTATCGCAAGCCGTTACAGGTATGGGGGCTTCTAACCAAGTACAATTAATAAAAGAACAGTTCAATCTGGACGATCAATCCATTGCATTTATCCTACTCACCTTATTGCCAGCACTGGATACTAAGTATACAGACTTCTTCAAGGAAGCTTCATCAAACCCTGCAAGAAAAATACCCACTATTGATTTGGTGAGCTCTTTGATGTGTGATAGTTACGATCAAAAAACGACTTTCATCAATCAGCTAAGAGATGATTCTCCGATCTTCAAATGGAGAATGCTAAAAAGGCTAGGAGATGATTTTATCCAATCTGAGTTACTTCCTGGAAAGGATTTGGTGTTGCATTTGGCTTCTACCAATGAGCTCACAAGAGACGCATCTGGACTGGTCAGCCAAATAACAAAGCCAGCGCTAGGCATACCCGCAGATCAGGTAAAGAACAAGCCTATCGGTCAGATTATTAGTATTATTGGAGGAATCGATGCTCGAAGGAAATCTTATGCCTTCAACTGTAGTCAAATGCTACAAAGACCATTGTATCAATTCAATGCTGAACTTTTTCAGTCGATCAAAGATCCAGTGGGAGAGTTGACTGAGACCTTGCTCTTTGTGATGCTTAGAAACGGAGTACTCTATTGGGAAGATGGTATATCTACTTTTCAAGAACAAGCTGATGTAGCCAAGCTCATTCGCTCATGGTTAAGCATGAAGAATAGCCTGTTGATTGTAGGACAAGACGAACATAAAACGCTACCTACTATATTCAAGAATATTAATACCGATTCAGTTACACTGGTCAAGGCTGATCAGAAGATCAATCAGTTGATATGGGAAAGTGTAGGCAATGAGTTTTTGCAAGTCACCAATGTCGATTATAAGCAGCTCAGCAATACTTATACAACCGACTACACTCGGATAGAAGAAACCATGCGCCGAGCCGCTGAGGGGAAAGAAAAAACTGGAGTTGCAGTGACGACCGAGGCGGTTATTAGTGATTATTTGGCTACAAGTCCTGAGAAAGTTACGGACATGGCTAGCAGAGATCATTCGTCCTATAGCTTCGAAGATATGATTCTGCCCAAGGATACACAGTCAGGCATTGATCATCTGGTAAAAGCCTATCAACAAAGGGCTAAAGTGAACCCAGCTCATCCTGCGGGTATCATAGCCATATTTGAAGGAGCTAAAGGTACAGGCAAAACTATGGCAGCGATATGTTTAGCCAATCAGCTAGGGATACCACTCTACAAGGTTGATTACAGTGCGTTGGTTGGAGTATCTCAAGATGCTGAGAAGACGCTCAATCTATTGTTTGCAGAAGCAGAACGAAATACGGCTTTATTGCTATTCGATAATGCTGACAATTTGTTTACTGAGTCGGAGACTTCCGATACGCATCGTGCACTGATATCTACCTTGATTCAAAAAATGGAGTCCTATGGCTGTTTGATCCTATTGGCCACGAGTGATAAGCCAAAGGTCAGTAAGGAATTGTTCCAGAGAGCCTTGATGCAAGTAGACTTTCCAGTTTTAAATAGTAAGGATCAGTATGCCTTGTTTACTAAGATTTTGGCTCAAAAAGGAATAAAAATTAAGAATGAAAGCCAGCTTCAAGACATGGTTAAAAAGCTAGGCGCCAATGGAAGACAAATCCAGAATATAGTACAAAATGCCATCATTTCATCGGATGGAGAGCATGTTCCACTGCAAGAATTAGAAATCACAGCCAATGACCTAGCTAAGGCCATTGATTTAGAAAAAAAGAAACAATAACTGATATGAAACCTGAAGATTTTCCTATAGCTAGTATTATTAAGCCAGAACCTGTTGAGAATGAGTCTAAGCCTAATAATGATTCTTCTTCACCTATTTCTAAGATGCCCGAAAATGATGAGAATACAGTTTCGAGCCCAAGCGCATCATCCTCAAATGCGAATCAGAATGAAAACAACTTGAATTCTGCTAGCGCTGAACCTGAAGTAACTAATGCAGAAAATAAACAAGAGGATACGCGAGTGAACACCACGGAAAAAGCCCCCATATCTAATGGATCATGGGAGTTAACATTTGAAGAAAATTTATTTCTTCTGGAATTCGACCTTTTCAATGAATAATTAAATAGAACCAATGAGACTTTTTATATACAAAAACAACAGACTACTAGATGTTATAAAGTCTAGTTATACTGGTCAATCAACACTGTCAGATGTATTTAGTCCTACGATTACTTCTAAGTATTTATTGGATAAGGATAAGGGTACGGGTACGGATACAAGAGAATCAATATTTTGGGCAACAGCCATGCTGGCCATAAAAGCAGTGAAATTCAAAGCTTCAATAAATGTTCTAAAAAATATTGCTAAGGAGGATAATTCTGGTCGGACTATTCTAGTAGATCAATCTTCAAGCACAAAAGAATCAAACGGTTATGATTTCTATCTTGATCGAGATACAGGCTGGTGTGCTCTAGCAAAAAACTATACTATTTATCGCGAAATAGGAGGAGCAGGAAATATCCCAGATAAGAATTCTTATTTGCAGTCTGTACAAACCCCTCCTTGGCTGGACTACAAAAATCATTATGGATTTTTCTCAACTGATGGGTCTGAGAGTTTCGCAAAGAAGTTGATTAAAGGAGAGGAGTCTATAATTCCTTTTGGAGCAGGTAATTTCTATGGAGAGAAGTTTGCCATGACTTTGAATCATTTGCAGGATATGTCTAGAGTATCAATGCTAGTGTCTGAAACGGTCAGAGCAGTTTTAATAGTCGAATGGCCTGCGGCAGTATATGATGTTTCAATATTTAGCTACATACAAGGAGAAGATCAAAAGAAAACAGCCCTAAACGAGTATAACAAGTTTATGAAAGAAATGGATGTGTCTCACCAAGATATAAGCGCTTTCAATTATCCATCAACTCCTGCCATCGGAACAGATTCTTTTTTGGACAAATTGCAAAGAGTTGAATTATACATTATAGCAGCATATCAACAGTTAAAAACATTGATTTCCTGTTATCATTTTGACAACACTTCACTAAATAAAGAGCTTTATCAAAAAATATGTAGTGGCATTCTTTATGCCTTGAGCAAAGTTTGTAAACATCTTGGAAATCTGATCAGTGGGGCTATTCATTCTGCTTTAGGGCCTGCGGATCTAGGGATAAGCGATTTAGGTAAAGAACTGTTTAACAGTCTTTCTGATACATTGGATAAGAAGCATGCACTCTATGAAAATGGTGGACATTCTGAGGGCGTAAAAGTGGCATTAGATAATATGCTTGATACAATCGTTATCTCTTATGTGATTTTCGATTTATTTCTTCTTAAATGGGGGGTAGCGGAAGTGGTGACAAAACGAACTCCAGATCAAATTAAAGACAAGTTGGATATGGTTCGTAAACTAATAGTTGCTAAAAATAAAAAAGTGCCGCACTCTGTCATAGAAAGACTCAAAGAAGAACTTTCTCCACAAATGAAAGGAAAATAGATCTGTTGAACATTTGAAAATTCAATCATACCATGACACCCACACCTTCTTCACATACTACATCAGGGGCACCTATGCCTCCTATGCCGTTAGTAACGGCAAGTCATTCAGGTAGATCTGCTGCAAGCTCTACTGCACCTCCCTCAAGTGCTAGAGAAATATTACTCATCTGGTTTAACGGAACAGGTACACCAATGGAAGATATGGCGCCTCTATTGACACACCTGCATCTATCACCTAGTCAGATGCAGTCTATTTCAGGACTGGGAACAGAAGACAACCTCATATCCTCCAAGGCTTTGTCTTCCAATTCAAATCTTCATAGTACAGGAAGCTGGTTTGATCCGACTTCATATACGCTATTCAATACAATACTTGGAACCAAGGATACTACAGCAGGGTATGCAGAGAGAAACCAATTCGCGTCTATCAATGCTGTATTTAATACCATAGACAAGATTTCCACTTCTTCTAGTTCCAATATAGAATTGATCATTGGGGGACATAGTAGAGGAGCGGCAGCAGGAATAATAGGATTTCTATCATCACTATTAGAGGCTATTTCCAAGGACAAGAGTTTTAGGGAAAGTCCCTTGTACAAGAAAGTGAAGAAAATACACGTGATCTCGGTAGATCCTGTAGCTGGACAACGAGGAAACGATTTGACAGGAGGGGAAGATATACGAATAGATCAGCTATATAAAAGCATCCAGAGTAAGTTCGAAAACACCTCTTTGATCAGTACTACTTTATACCAAGCCAGATTTGATTGTCGAGATGAGTTCAAAGCAGATGATAAATGGTTAAATTATCTAAAAGCCAACTACAACTTTGTCACAGCAACTTCTACTAACCCTAGTTTTAGGTATTACATAGCAGGTTTTAGGCATTCAATAATGATCTATCCCAATGATGGAGAACTATCAAAATCATTGTATGCCAATACACAAGTAACCCCATTAAACTTATTGATCAATATCATCAATGATATAGTAGGCAATACGAATACCGCACAGACCATATTTGATCAATTAATAGCCCTAGAAAAGGAAACTGTTTTCAATCTAAAACTATATCCATTAGGCTATCCAAAATTATCCTACGCTACTTCAGTAGATGGGTATAGCGCCATAGAGAAAGCATTGTCTAAGATATATGTTTTCACAGGAACAAGTCTGGTAGATACGGTCAAGGACAAACCAGACAGCATTCTTGTATCAAGTACACCAGTCAACAATAGATACACTTTTTACTTCTTCAATAAATAATCAACCACTATGAAAAAGCTACCCAACTACGTACTCGTCATTTTGATTGTATTATTGGTTAGTGCTTTGATATTCGCACTATTCGTTCGAAAAAAGGACCATAGGAACAAATACCTAGCACCCACCACTCATAGTGACACAGATGGAAGTGTTTCACAGAATATGCTCCACGGCTGTGATATTTCTCACTGGAATGGGCAGGTCAATTGGACGGCACTGAAGAAAACAGATATTACATTTCTATTTATCAAGGCCACTCAAGGATTGACCTATGTAGATCCTGATTTTGAAGAAAACTGGACCACGGCTCGTAACTATGGTTTTCTAAGAGGAGCCTATCACTTCTACCAGCCACAGAATGATCCTCAGCTGCAGGCAGAACATTTTCTGAAAACTGTAGAACTTGAAAAAGGAGATATTTTACCGGTATTAGACATTGAGATATCTAATGGGGTATCCAACGAGACACTGTCAAAGGATATCGGGATATGGATCAATACGGTCAAGGACAAAATAGGAAGATATCCAATCATTTATACCGACCTATATTTTTGGAATGCTCATATAGTAGACAACTATAGTCAATGCCCCCTTTGGCTCGCTGAATGGGAGACATCAGGAAAGCTTTATATGCCAAAGGGATGGGTGGGCGAAGACTGGGTGTTTTGGCAGTATTCTAGTACGGGTACCTTATCGGGGATACCATCTTCAAAAAACCGTACGGACATGGACTATTTCAATGGTAGCCTTCATGCGCTTAGACACTATACTATCAGATGATGAAAGAGATCACCATATTAGAGTCTAGATATCATATTGGGCTATTGGTCATGGTAGCTCTAGCATGGTTCAATCCATTCTATGCTAATACCATAGAGTCATTAGATAGGAGTGTTGAAAAAGCCACCGAAAGCTTAGTTTTACTTGAAGATCTATATCTACTGTCTAAGTCAGCCTCTTCTAGCAAAATACCCTTAATATCAGGGACTTTTGATGGTGCGTCAGAAGCATTAAGTGAAATTAGTCATTACTTAACCATTGCCACAGTAGGCCTATTAGCCAATGACCTTCTGGTAAGGATTACTCATTATAAACTGGTGGTATTAGTGATGTTAGTATTGTGGGTATTTACATTTTATGGTAGGTATAAAGAGCAAGCCCATAGACTATTGGTTATGTTTTTATTCTTCAATCCAGGGATGAGTATATATACAATGGTTTTAGTAGAATTCACCGAGAAAATAAACTTAAACGAAAAGACCTCTTTAAATGCTCAAGTACAATGCATATATGATGACTATGCTAAGAAAGAAGAACTACGAAAGAAAAAGGTAGCTGAAAGAAGACAAGCACAACTTAATAAGGATAAAACTAAGGGTAAGAATCACCTCAGTCTTTTACAGAAAACCGAAGATGCCGCGATAAATAAAATAGGTGGAGCAGAAGAATCTATATCGAAGGATTTCACCATGACTGTAAAAAGCATAAAGTTGGCAGTCAAGAATCTAAAACCACTGGTGCTAGAGCACTTTACTATTACATTATTTGTTAATGTATTGATACCTGTAGGTCATCTGTTGATCAGTTATCTATTGTTGATGAGGGTATTCAAAGTCAATGAAGACGAAATAGTATCTGAGGCTGATACCATCGAAAAAGAAGGAGAGCATGTTGTAGATCATTCGATAGTTCGTTAAGTACTATATTCGAAGATATTAACTAGGCCTTCGAACTATTAGAATTAATTGTATCAACAATGACTGACAAGCTTCAAAAGCTAATCAATGCTGCTATAGAATCATTTGAAGGAGATCTGTGGTTAGGAGATTCATTGATGGGTAAGCTGAATGACATAGATTTTAAATCGGTCAATAGGAGTTTACCTAATTCCACTAATTCAATTGCTAAAATTGTACAGCACATTATCAATTGGAGAGTATTTATGCTCGAAAAGCTTAATGACAATCATTCATTTGACATAGTGTTAAACACAGATAACGACTGGACAGATATCACGATCAATAGTGAGTCAGAATGGAAATCATTGTTAGAAAAATTGATTTCTACGCAAAATGAACTGATACAGTTTTTAGAAAGCTTAGACAGTGACGATTTCCTCAACAGAATCACCTCTGGTAAGGAATATAGTTTTGAGTACTTGATCGAAGGAATAATTCAACACGATATTTACCATAGCGGGCAAATAGGTCTAATTTACGCCTCAGTAAAATAAAGGTCTATGTAAACTCGATAGCTAGTAAGTATGAATATTAAAATCTCCGAGACTCGATCCATTGACGAAGAACAAATTTTAGAACTGTATAGAGCCAACGAATGGAGCGCGGTCAGTAAGCCATCTGAACTTAGAAGTGGATTGCTAAATTCACATTCGTTGATTTCTGCTTGGGATGGAGACAAGTTGGTAGGAATAGGGAATGCTATTTCGGATGGGTATTTGGTAGTGTATTACCCACACCTATTGGTACATCCAGCATATCAAGGCAAAGGTATCGGGAAAATGATATGCGACAAGTTTCAAGAAAAGTACAAGGGGTTTCACATGCAGATGCTGACAGCAGATGGAAAAGCAATTGAGTTTTATGAAAAAGTTGGCTTTGAAAAAGCTGGAAAAACGGTACCTATGTGGATCTATAATGGTAATGAACACTAACGTGTTAGCGTTTTGGCTTAATGATTTATAGTCTTGTAATTTTAAGTTTAAGCAAAAAATAAGGAGGGGAGGATTACCGATTGATTTGAAGTTGATTAGACTTGGAATAAATTGCCCAATGAATAAAGCTTGTTAGAGACTAAATTCGGGTTTTATGACAAATGTTTAAGCAGGTACTGACCTTAAAAAAATGGCTGGAGAAAAGAATCTCTCTGAATTGATAAGAAACATGACTCCAAAGCTGAATAGTGGAGAATATGTATTTTCAACCATAACTGATGTTAGTGAAATCGATCTCAACGATACTATTTGTAAGTTCAATGAAGAAGAAGGTACAACAATAGTGATTGAGAAAAGCAAAGCTGATGATCTTAACCTCAACTATGAATACATTGCCTCTTGGATTACCTTGACAGTTCATTCATCTCTTGAAGCAGTGGGGTTAACTGCAAGGTTTTCAACAGAATTGGCAAAACACAATATTAGCTGTAATGTAATTGCAGGGTATTATCACGATCATATATTCGTAGATAAAAAAGATGCTAACAGGGCTATAGATGCCTTGACAAGATTATCTCAAGGAGAATGAACGATTAGGCAACTAAGTTATTATCAATTCATACTAATGCTGAATGAGTAAAAAACTTCTATCACAAAGACATCCGATATTTTACTTTTTATCGATTTGGGTCAAACGAATAGGAAGGATGATAGAATGGAAATTGGATAGTAAGGTTTATTCTAAGACATTTCAAAATGAAAAGCTTCCCTACAGAGTCAAAAAACATCAGTCCAAGCTCATAAGAAAACTTGGAGATGCTGAGATGCAACTACAGTATAATAAGGTTGACAACCTAAAGATAGTCATTGACTGTATCAATGGGTTGATCATCAAACCAGGAGAGACCTTTTCATTTTACAATATTGTAGGACGGCCTACGAAGTCAAGGGGATTTAAAGAGGGAATAGAGTTGTCTTTTGGAAAAGCAAGAGCAGGAGTAGGGGGAGGCATCTGTCAAAGTACTAATCTGCTGCACTGGTTGGCACTGCATTCTCCATTGACTATTACTGAGCGACATCATCATAGTATCGATCCATTTCCAGATAATGGACGCGTTTTACCTTGGGCAAGCGGTTCAGCTGTGTTTTATAACTACCTTGATTTCCAATTAACTAACCATACCAAATGGACTTTTCAAATTAATCTTTGGCTTACTGATAAGACTATTGATGGCGAGATCAGAGTTAATAAAGAGTTGGACTTTGCCTATCATGTATTCGAAACAGACCACAAGTTTTTGAAAAAAGATGATCAATACTTCCGTACCAATAAGATCTGGAGAAAGAAAATAGCAAAGTTTGAAAGTGGGAGGTTACTAGACGAAGAACTACTCTATGAAAATTACGGAAGAGTATTATATATCCCTACGGTAGAACAATTAAGAAGCTAATGTGAACAAGATCAATTACATTAGTATTTCATGATAGTCACGATCAATTCGCCGAGCTTCTGATTATCAATACCTACAGCTAATGGCTTCAACATTCGAAGAAAAACTACCTTTGAAAACAAATCAAGAGCTTGAGAAGTACCTTAAAAACCAAAGGTTTTATAGGGAAGAGGTAATTGAAGCTATAAATACTGAACTTAAAAACAGAGGTTTATACGACCTAAAAAAGGAACCTTCCACCAAGCCAGCACAAGAGTTAAGTCATCAAAAGGAGGCTCAAGGTGAATTTGAAAGTAAAATACACATGCCAAAATCAATCCATACTGCAGCAATGTGTCTATATATCTCAGCAGTACTAGGTATTATTAATCCAATTATTATTCAACGGACTCATCAGATTAATTATTCTCATACGCTTCTTCTGTTGGCAGCCATTCTATTTAGCTCTGTTTTGACGTCCTTCTTTGCCTACCAAATCAGCATAGGTAAAAACTGGGCAAGAATTATAATTCTAATACTGTTCACTATAAGTCTTCCACCTACATTGTTTTTCATTCCTGAATCATTAGACCAGAGTATAGTAATAGGACTTATGTTAATAGCCCAACCTACGATACAACTCTACTCTATTATCTTGTTGTTTAATAAGACTTCTAATGATTGGTATCAGTATTCAAATGAGGAGATTAATTAAGTCCTAGTAATTAAAATTAATGGACTCATTAAATGAGTGGCTAATATTTGAGTAGGGGTTTTTAGGAAATAAAGAATAGTTTTGATTTCAATACAAGTGGTTTAAAACTTCTTTTTAACAACATTTTTACCTGATGCTATAACTTATGTTTTTGGGAGATAAATTCGTCAAAGGCTTTCAAGATCAAGTCAACCGTTTGGGGTTAAAGTTATCAACGGATGACAATATCCACTACGCTACTTCTGAAGACACCTACCTTTCATTAGAGGTTTTAATAGAGAATTTTGGTTCTTCGCATCTAGTATTTGCACAGACTACAGTGATCTTGGGAAACTATCAGGAAGCTCTAAATAGTCCAGATCACAATGAGAATTCACAAGTCAGTCCGGTTGAAACCAATAATTCTTCGTACGATATCTATTTAAAAGATTCGGAATCCAACTCCCAATCTAAACTTAGCGAACATAAGCTCGAAAAGTTGGAGGCTTTCAAGGCACTTGAATCCAAGATTTATCACGATGAAGGGTACCTATACTTTCAACAAAAAGGTACACATGACCTGATACTTAAAGACCCAATAATGATAGAGGTCCTCAGAGGTAAAATGGAGCTAAAAACCGTACTCGATCAATTAAAGCAACTTGACTTACCTTATGGGAGATATATCCAAAAACCAAAGGGACTGGGTAAGAAAAGCGTCATTAGAGGCTGGAAAATTACGGCTAGAATACTATTGATCATATCTATAATATTTGCTCTGTTAAGGCTGTATATGTTGTAACTTGACTTTTACTGAATTCTTTTTTCTTTGTTCCCTTTCTAAAGTAGGAGTATTTCATATTTAAATGGTTTCACTAAGAGCTGTCTTCGTGAACCTTGTAGGGAGATTTAGGCACTAAGGCACTCCCTCAATAAATATATGGAGATAAATTTCTCCATTAGCTATTTTAATTATAGATGCTTAGTTATGAATATCATTTTACTGCATAGACAAATTGCATTCCATATAGCTTAAGTCTATCTTTTAAATCCTTGCAGTGTTAATCATAACCCAACTACCCATCAGCCATTTTTTACTTTTGCTAAACCTCAATTATTTGCATAAGACTATTAATGGCTGTAAATATGCCCTTCCATTTGAATACCGAAAAAATTAGCCGTCATTGTCAGTACCCCAATCCCAAATCATTGAATCTATCAAGTCTGGAAATTCCCAGGTCTATGAAGAAATATTCAATCAATACTATCCACCACTAGTCAATCTGGCCACAGGTATCTTGAAAGATAAAACCCTTGCTGAAGAACAAGTGCAGGAAGTTTTTATTAAGCTATGGGAGAGAAGGTCTCAGTTAGATGTAGATATGAAACTGTTGCCTTATCTGATGGTCAGCGTACGAAACCGATGCTATAACCAATCCAGAAATGACGCTGTAGCAGATAAGTATGTGAGTAGTCAACTACAACAGTATAGAGACCAAATCTTCAATGAAGAGTACTCGGAGTTTGAAGAGAGTACAATAGATAGATTATATCAGGTAATAGACCAGCTGCCAGATAAGTGTAAGGAAGTCTTTAAGCTTAGCCGGTTCGAACATATGAGTCACAGGGAAATTGCTGAAAAGCTATCAATTAGCACCAAGACTATAGAGAACCATATCACTAAGGCCATGAAGATATTAAAAGCAGAAATGCTGGTGCTGATCATTTATTTTTTGTCAAGAGTAGGGGATTTGTAATAGGAAGGTGTTGTTAGTAATAGAAGAGATATGAAAGGTAAAATACCAGCACATAGTACCGAAGATATGAACGAATATTTGATCGTTTCTTACTTGAATGGTAATCTCACTGATGCACACCAGATCCAGCAAATGGAAGACTGGTTGTCAACTAAAGAGAATCTCCAAGCAGCACGAGAAATATACAAAGCTTGGGAACTGTCTATGCTAGCAGTTCCTACTTCGTCTGACACGGCTAAGGCTTATAGTCAAGTGTCTGACAAGTTGAATATTGGCAAGAAAACAGCACGTGTCGTTTCACTATGGTGGTATGCTGCAGCTGCTTCAGTGGTATTGGCCGTTGGTTTGGTTTTTTCACTTCAGACAAAAGAGGAAAAGTTTACCACACTATCATCCGCAGAGCAAAAAGAAGACTACCTACTACCAGATGGATCTCAAGTAAGTCTGAATAGTCAAAGTTTGTTGAGCTATGTAGAAAACAATATGACTGATGCTGATCAGAGAGTGGTAAAATTAACTGGAGAAGCATTCTTTGAAGTAGCACATGATCCTGAGCATCCTTTTATCGTGCAAACCAATGACGCTGAAGTAAAAGTACTGGGTACTAAATTCATGGTCACTACCGATCTCAATAGTCCAACAAAAGTGCTCGTAACAGAGGGTAAAGTACAAGTAACCTTTAAAGAAACAGGAAAGGTGGTAATACTTGAAAAAGAAGAAGAAATAGCGCTAGAGACTTTAGACAATAGTAGTGAAGAAGATGTTGTCGTCAAATCTTCAGATACCAATCAGCTGTATTGGAAAACAGGAGTGATGAAATTTGAACATGCGACACTGGAAAAGGTTTTTCAAACGCTCTCCGAGGAATTTGACACGACGATAGTATCTGACAACAAAAAGATACTTGCTTGTGATATCACAGCTACTTTCAAAAAGAAATCTCTGGACACAATCATAGAGGTGATAAAAAATATTCATCAGTTGGAGAGTCGAACAGATGATCAAGTCATCATTATAAGTGGTGAAGGCTGTGAATAGAAAAACGCTCGTTTTTTTCCTTCTTGTATTTTCGATTCAGGCACAGGCGATTGCTCCAGGTAAGAAATCTTTTTCTTTTCAGTCTGTTCCGCTATCTGAAGTCATCAAAACAGTCGTGGAGAAGTTTGGTGCTTATGTATCCTATGACCCTAAGATTTTAAAGAATCAGCCTCCGGTAACCTTGAAATTTAGTTCTTCAACGCTGGCGGATGCTTTGAATAAGATATTAGCAGATAGATTTGACTACACAGTATTGGATGACTATGTCGTCGTCAGAGCTGCTAAAAAGAAAGCACCACCACCATCAGTACCTCCTGTGATCAGGACTAAAGAGGTTATTGTCTATGATACTATCGTAGTAGAAGAGACAAAAGTCATCTATGATACAGTAGAAGTGGTAGAGCGTCGACAGGTCTATGATACGCTAGTAGTGCAAAAAGACGTGACAGTCTATGATACGATTAAGATCATAGAAACAGTAGATGTTTCCCTAAATTCCAAGGGAATCAAAAAGAATGAAATGTCTGTTTATTTGGCTTCTGGCTATTGGACACTTGAACAATCTTCCGAAACCGTGAGGCTTCCAGGCGTTTCTCTTGGCTATTCTTATACTTATTCATGGGACAAGTTTCATGTCAAAGCAGGACTAGAGTATAATTATAGTATTCAAGATCTAAGCTATTCTAAATTGGAGACTATTACGGAGGTGGTAGTCGATACGGTGTCTACTTTCTTCATCTTAGAGGATGGTGAACGGAAGCCCAGATATGTGATCGAATCAAATGAGGTCTCTACGGATCTAATTCGTGAAGTAAATAAAAATCATGCTGTACATAGACTATCGGTGGTAATGGCCATTGGAAAAAGATTTCAAGTCAATCAAAAAATTAATATAGGAGTCAATGCAGGGACTACATTAGACTGGGTATTCTATACAGATAAGATTCAAGGGGATGTAGCAGAAGAAGCAGTACTCATAGAGTCGTATGAAATTTGGGAGCCGTGGCAAAATATTCTGATCGAATTACCAGTTAGGTTTCAAAAGAAAAACGCCTACGAAGGTTATTACATCGCACCTTCTGGAGAAGTGATGATTCGCAATGAAAGCATTGATTCTTGGTTCGACAGATACCGATTAGGTTTAAAATTGGGAATATTTTTTTAATAAAAAACCATAGTATTATCAATGCTAATTATTTGAACTATAGCTTGTTGTAAAGAACTGTTTCAACAGCATCATTCATCAAGAATAAAAAATCATAAATATTAGAAAAAAGAGTAGGGGATATGGAACCGCTTCGGGTTCTTAGAGCGACAAACGAAGCTCCTTGATAATTAGAAAGGGGGGCTTCAGAATTTTAATTAAAAACGACAAGAAAGTCGAGATTTGAACCGAATGGGCTAGTGCCCTTAGATTAAAAAGCATTTATGAAAATTCTAAACTCTACCGAACTCAGAAACAACATAGCATTGATAGCTATGGTGTACCTTATTTTATCAGCATGGCTGATGCAATCTGCAAATGCTGCGTCAACTGATCCTTGTGATGCTGCTTTTACCTATACGATTGATAAAACATCTACAGGAAACTGGATTTACACTTTTTCTACTGACTGTGATAAGTCGAATATTTACTGGACTTTTAATCATGCAACAATAGGACGTCAAGACCTTGGATATGGTAAGGAGTTTCAACATGTTTTTTCAGAAGCTGGGGATTGGAATGTAGCTCTTTTTATAGATGGAGGGCCTTTTAAAGATGTTCAAACTATTTCAGCTCCGGACCCTTCAGAATGCTTTATCAATGCTTCAGACCTAGGGTTTCACTCAAGTTCTTCTCCAAGTCCTTCAGAAAGTGCACTATTTCATTATTATGTAACGGCTCCTTCCTCCGTTATTAATCCTAAATATACTTTTGACACCGGAGATGGAACAGTTTATACTAGTCTATTGGACAGTCATGATCATTTAGCCCCCATTTTTCATAGCTATCCTGTAGAAGGAACTTTCAATGCATGTTTTTCAATCACTGATGATGCTGGTTTTTCTTGCACCGTATGCGAAGAAGTAGATGTAGTCGCTAAAACATGTACCTCTTCATTCGACTATGAAACAAATGATAGCGATCCGTTTCTATACAAGTTTACAGCGCAGGATATAGACTCAGATCTAAAATACACTTGGAGAGTGGATGGAGAGATAGTCAGTAGTAATTCAATTATGGACTATAAATTCCCTAAGACAGGTACATATGATTTGGAGATGTTTTCCTTGAATGAAACTACAGGTGATCTTTGTGTATCTACAGAGTCTGTGTATGTAGTAGGTTGTAATACTGGTTTTAGTTATACAATAGATAAATCTTCTACCGACAACTGGATATATACTTTCACTGCAAATTGTACAGAGTCAAAAATCTACAATTGGTTTTTTGCTAGTGAAGATGGTAGTTCTATTGAAGCTTTATATGGTCAAGAAGTAAAACATGTATTTGCCAAAGGAGGTAATTGGGATGTATCTCTTTCCCTAGATAGAAGGACTCGTGAAGAACAGATAGTTACAGTGCCAAACCCTAAAGAATGCTCTTTTATTGTGTCTTACGTAGACTTGTCGTTTGTAAGCTCTCCAGAAGGGGAGTTGAAAGGGAATTACATACATTTTAATTTAGCTGTTCCCCCTAATGATAAGGCAATGCAGTATTCATTAGATCTCGGAGATGGTAGAATTTATACTGATGAGCAATTAAAAAATAGTACCGGACAGCTACACAATATATTTATTCCTTATCGTGAAGATGGCGTTTTCACTGCATGCTTCTCAGCGACAAACAATAATGACTTTTCTTGTGAATTATGTAATGATGTCGAAGTAGTAGCAGAACCCTGTGGTACATTATTCAACTATAGTCAGGATGAACATAATTCTTTGAAATACACATTTATTGCTGATAAACCTAAGGACATAGACAGTAGTACGACTCCTTTCTTATATGAGAAGAGATATTCATTCATCTGGAGAGTAAACGGAGAAACTATAACGAATACTGATTCAAGTTTTGAGTACGAATTTCCGTCAGCTGGCAGTTGGAAAGTGGAGATGTTTATGTTTAATGAAAATACAGGGGAACTTTGCACAGCATCTGAGACAATAGAAATCAAGCCTGAAGGAAACCTCTATATTCAAGGAGAACTATTTGCTGATTTGGTTCCTATAGATGGGGGTAAAATAATACTTTATAAATTAAAAAATGACAAATGGGAAAGAGTTCATGAAGAGCTAGTTTCGAATGGAGAATTTAAATTTAAAGGTTTGGCCAAGGGAAAATACCTTATTCACGCTAGAGGAGATGAGTTCATTCATCAGGCTTTTATCCCTACTTATTTTGTGAATGGAATAGGGTGGCAAGATGCTTATGAAATTGATCTAACTGGATCTGCCGAAGATATTAAAATCACTTTGATTCGATCACAAAACGAGATAGAAGGTCAGGGGAAATTGGCGGGTCGTATCATCTTGACAGATCTGACGAATATAAATGATACTGAGGCTGTAGTTATATTAAAGGACCGCCAGTCACAGAGAGCAGTAAAATGGACAGTATCAAACCAAGACCATGATTTTAGTTTTGATGAATTACCATTTGGTAGTTATCAAGTAACATTAGAAATGCCATCTCACTCTGTTACTAAGAACTTTGACATCACAGAGAGTCAACAGAGTATAGAAGACATCCAATTGAAGCCGAGTGATGTACTTGGAGTTGATGAAACTATTTTGACTACGATGGAAGTATATCCCACAGTGATCACTGACCGTCTTTTCATCAGTAATAGTGGATATGCTGGTGAGCAGTTCGAATTGGAACTAGTCAATATTTTAGGAAACACTACGTTGAAGGAAAAATTACGTCTAAATAGACAAGAAACTGTTTCATTGCCTCTTCCAGCTATGGAACCAGGAGTGTATTTTCTAAAAACAAAGAATCAAGAAGGCAAAGCTGTGACTATAAAACTTATTAAGCAATAAGTGGTCAAGAACCATAGCAGCAACATTTTTGAGACCTGTCATAGACAGGTCTCATTTTTATATCTAGCTAAACCTGTCATTCTGAAAGTGTCAATTTGCAAAATAAGAAATGTAAATTCTTTATTTAGTCAGAATTATTTAATAGCCAAAGGCTTAGAATTGTCTTGGAAAGTTTATTTCATCTAGGCTTGAGAGGTTAGGGCTTTAACTCCTAAAATCATTTACCTGCGACTAAAACACCTATATCTTTTGAAAAACTATTCGATTCATATTTAGACTCTCCTTACCTCAGAATAGTAATTAATGCTATGGAAGAGTTTTAACAATCTTAATTAAATCCGAATTCTACACTAAAAAACCTATTCAAATGCTGAAGAATTTCAAATCAGTTGATTTACAAAGTATTTATCAATCAGCATAGCAGTGTTACTTCTCTTTTGCAAAACTTCAGATGTACTACTCATTAAACTTTTCATACAAAGTGCTAATGGCTAAATAAAACTTAAGATTGGTTCAATTGAAAGTTTTTCATTTTGTCCATCAAACCATTCGCTACATCTGTCATTTGCTTCGATTCATCCTTATATTCCTTCATTCCGGATGATAAATGCGTGGCACTGGCAGCGATTTGTTCAGTTCCAGTGGCCGTTTGTTCAGCAATGACGACTATACTTTCGATAATGTTTACAAGGTTGTTCATGTCCTCAATTTGTTTTCCAGAGGAAGAAAGAATTTCTTCTGAGAAAGTGAAGGTACTTGTAGTAGATTCTGATATAGCTTTGAATACTTTAGAAGCTTCTTTAGATGCAATCTCACCATTCTTTACATTTTCAAGCATGTCCTTGATTACATTACTAGCACTCTGAGTATCTTTTTGTACTCCGTCTACTAAACTTTCAATCTCTTTGGCAGACCCTCTAGAATCTTCGGCTAGTTTCCTTATCTCTTCAGCCACAACAGCAAAACCTCGACCAGCATCTCCAGCTTGAGCCGCTTCTATTGCGGCATTCAATGCTAATAGGTTGGTTTGAGCAGCTATTTCTGTAATCACGTTAAGAACTCTACTGATTTCTGAAGACCTTTTTGTTAACTCTTCGATAGAAGTAGAAGTCAATTGTGAAGACTTAGATATACTATCCATACTGGAGTGGATTCTTTCAGCCATCTCTACACCTTCTTTACTTCTTTGAAGACCTTTATTAGCTGCTTCATTGATAGAAGTGGCTTTATTCCCCATTTCACTAGAAGACCTCATTACCTCTTCGACAATATGAGAAGACTCTTCTATTTTAGTTACCTGAGAGTGTGCACCACTACTCATTTCAGAAATAGCTGTGGCAATATCTTGCGTAGTATTGGCCATTTCCTCACTTTTTTGAAATGCTTCAGAGCTCTTACTTTTCACTATAGATGAACCACTACTGATCTGTTCTATTAGAGTGTTTAAGTTGTTGAGAGCCAAGTTAAAGTTCATTGCTAGTGTTTTAATCTCTCCTTGAGCATCTTGATCATAGCGCAAAGTCAAATCACCTTTTGCCATAGCGTTAACGATTTGATTAACTGCTTGTACTGGCTTTGACATAGTCTCCAAAAGACTATTGGTCAAATCACTTAAATCACGCCATGCACCTAACTTATCTTGACTAGGAACTCGATTACTAAGGTCTCCCTCTTCATCCGCCTTGAGAATTACTGTTTTGGTTTCATCAATAACAAGTTTGAGATTATCACGCATGTCTGTTAGAGACTTTCCAAGTACATCATGCTCACTAGCAGGCGTGTATTGAGTATCCAAATTTCCACTTTTGATGGCTTCAGAAAACTGAGCCTTTAACTTAATGTCATCAATAAGGTAATTTAGTGAACGAGCCATCGAACCTATTTCATTGCTACTCGCTTGATTGAGCTTACTCAATGTATTTACTTTTCCTTCTGACAATTCCGTCAATACAACACTGGTATCATTGATTGATTTACTTATCGGAATAGATATTTTCCAAATTACAAAAGCTAATACACAGAACCCAATAATGGCTACCATCAGAGACCACATGAATGTTTGATTGTAATAAGCTGTAATCTCTGACATAGGAACTATAGTGGCCGCAGACCAGAATTTACCTGATCTTCCTAACTCCACAGGTGCGAAGAATAAGAATACTTCTTCTCCAAACTTATCATCATATATAGTTGCTGAAAAATCTTCTCCGTTTTGTATTCTTTTGACAATATCAAAAGACATTGAATTAGCAAATTCAAGATCGTTAACTGATGATTTGACTACGGACGAATCTTTATGACTGATGATGACGCCTTCATTAGTGATAAGGAATGAGAAGCCCTGTTCATAAAATTCCAACTTATACATATCTTCAAAGTCTTCCAGCGTCAAGTCCGTACCTACGATTCCTAGAAACTCACCATCTTTAAGAATAGGTGCTATAGGGGAGCAGCCGAATATGGAATCATTGCTATTCGTAGAATAATCATAATCTGCCCAAGTATATGGTTCAGAAATTTCCTCCTTTCTCTCTTCTTTGATCCTTAAATAAACGCTACCCGGGGTGTCACCTTCTGTGTTTGCTAATTCTGAAGATGTTTGCAACTGACCATTTCTAGTATAATAATTTAATCTTTGTCTACCGTATGGCAATTTCCAAGTGGAATCAATTGCACTAAGCTCCCAACTCATAAATACTGCCTCATACTTTGGAGTACTTCTAAGAACACTCTCTAGTAAGTTGGCAGTCAATGAGTCACGCTCTTCACTAGGCTTGTCAACATAGTTGTTTAAGATATCTGCCATGGTTCTTGCCACAGCAATGTCTTCGTTGAGTCGAGCTTTTACATCATTTGCTTTGAGATGAGCGTATGTACCCGCAAGTTGCTTAGCTTCCCGTATAGCTGTTTTTCGCAGATTGTAACTGATATAGCCAAAAGTGGTCAAAAATGTTAATAATGCTGTTCCTAAAATAAACAACAGCATTTGTTGCTTTATACTAAAGTTCCAATTCATATATCTATATTCCTAATGGATACTTACCATTATGACTGTGAATCACAACGTTCATACAACTGACGTTATGTGGTAGGTTGATATTGATTGGTGGATCAACTTCAAAATTAGCATTAATATTTAGATCAAAAAGAGTTCTTAGTATCTAGTTGGTATATGTATTTTCTCTCCGTATGAAAACGAATGTTTTACCCTGCAATTCGGCAGGATATATTTGAACAATTACGAAGTTAGTCTCTTTGGATCTGATTGCACTTCAAAATACTTATAACAGATCTCTTAACTAGATGATTTCTATTTTAATTGTGAACTAAAGTTTACTATAGTTTTCGGAAAACTATTTCTAAAAACCGTGTTAACACATTCATAATATGTAACTTGAGATACAATCGCTTCAACTATTTAATTTTAAATGACTTATTAAAATCACCACCTAATATGAAAACCACCTTATCCCTAGTAGCTTTCATACTACTATCTGGCTTTTATAGTTATAGTCAAAATCGTACGATCCCTATAATTGACGGAGTCTATTTAGAAACAGATTCTTCCTTTCAATCTCTTGATAACACTAGAATAGTAGATGGGGCTGTCATTGCCTTTGATATCCCAGGAATTCATGATTACATTGAAGAGAATGCGTTAAATATGAACAATATTTCTTTGATGATGGACAATATAGTTCTTCAAGAATTCCCTGCATTCATGCTAGATCGAGAGTCCGATTTATTGATGTATACATTTTATGAAGATCAATTGTCTACTGAAAACAGTTTGGCTCTATATCAACTCAAAGGACAATCTGAAAAGAGAGTTTTGATCGGTTTGCGATTCAATGAAAAACAGTTCGTCAACCACCATGAAAAGGTGAATCTGTATTTATCTCAAGTAGAAAAATGGGGAACGTTTGGATATTGGGTAATAGGACTTGTTTCGATACTTTTTATATTCCTATTGTATAAATACCCTTCTTCTATCAAGGATACTCTGAATTATTCTCCAGAACAATTGGCAAAAATATATGGTTTGGATGAGCAGACTTGCATGCTCAATGTGAGTTATAGTTTCAGTAAAACTCAACTAGCTTTTTGGATTTTGGTGATTACCGCAAGTGCGATCTACATATGGGGATTTACTGGACATTTGGATTCTTTTAATTCCACAGCCTTTTTGTTATTGGGAATCAGTGCTATCACGACTGGAGTCGGTGTTACGATTAATCAAAAAGAAGATAAAGAAACTAATGCCTCTACTAGTGACGATCAAGATAATTCAGAAGAACATAAGAAATTAATTGAGTTTCGCAGATCTGAAGGTTTTGTAAAAGATATTCTTTCTGATAACTCTGGAGTCAATCTACATAGATTACAAGCATTGATATTCAACATCATATTCGCAATAGCCTTTCTTAAAACCGTATTGATAGACTATCAGATGCCAGATTTCAATGAGACTCAATTGGCTCTACTCGGGCTGAGCAATGGAACATATGCCTTCCTTAAAAACAAAGAAGCTAAGTGATCATGAAACGTTTAATCTTACTCACTATCAAAACACTTCTTATTCTAGGAATGTATCCATGTCACGCACAGTCTTCTTATCAAGATTTATCAGCTCAGGAAAGGAAGTATTATGACGAACACATATATATGGGACAGCCAGATGATTCTAAAGTGTTTGTCAAAAACGCTTTTGTTTTTAGGTATAATCATGAACAAAGAATCCCTGTTTGGTCAGCATATCACGTAGTTCCTGATTACCTGAATACGCCATCGAGAAAGAAGAAGTACAAGAAATTTAGAAAAGACCCTGAGATACCAAATGCTGTTGTGACAAGCGATTATACGGGATCAGGATATGCTAGAGGGCACTATGTACCATATTTTGTACTTGGAGGAGATCGTGATAAAGATGGGATTTACTCTGATTTATATGATGATAGTAAAGACCCTCAAGATGACCAAACTGTATTTGAAGGGAATATGATGACCAATATAGCACCACAGGATCATAATGCGTTGAATGGGGCTGGAGGTCCATGGTATGCTCTAGAAACGAAGATTAGAACAAAGATGATTCCTAAACTCAAAGAGTTACACCTAATAGTAGGAGGTATCGTAAGCGATCCAGATAATTATGAGCAAGTAATGCATCGTCAATCAAAACCTACAGGCATAGCTATTCCCGATAAATTCTATCAAGTAATAATTTATCAAGACCCGATTTCAAAAGAACATATGACAGCAGCATTTCTTTTTCCTCATGTTAGGGAGAGATATGAATTACCTTATCAGGAGACTTTAGATTATATGGTGCCTGTAGATTCAGTAGAACTATTGACTGGTTTAAACTTCTTTCATGAGCTTGATGATACTGAAGAAGACGCAATAGAGTCTGAGACGAATAGAGGTTTTTGGGAGGGTTTCTTTGAATAGGCTTGGTACAGGATGTTTAATTGTAAATGATCCTAAATAGATCCTTATTTAATTAGATAGTATGAAATTGTAACTCTTTGTAAGGGGGAATATGTAAACATCCTGACCAAAGTCTCTTGTCATGGCGGTAACTCATACTTGACTACAACCTCTTGACTGCATAAATTCGCACCCAAATCACAGATGTATGCAAGATGTAATCGTCATAGGAGGGGGGATAGTAGGATTAGCTACTGCTTACCAAATCAAAACTAAATCTCCAGATACTAAAATCACCATTCTCGAAAAAGAAGATCGAGTAGCAAAGCACCAAACTGGTAATAACAGTGGAGTAATACACTCAGGGCTCTATTATAAGCCTGGTAGTTTAAAAGCCACTAATTGTATCAAAGGCTACAATATGCTTTTAGATTTCTGTCAAAAAGAGGAAATTCCTTATGACTTGTGTGGTAAAATAGTAGTGGCAACTGATGAATCAGAAACTGCATACTTGGATATTTTAAAAGGTCGTGGTGAACAAAATGGCTTGACAGGCTTAATTTCTTTGGACTCTAAAGAAGCACTGCAAGAATATGAACCACATGTCAATGGCGTAAAAGGAATTTATGTCCCTCAAACAGGTATTATTGATTATACAGCAGTCTGTGAAAAGCTCAGAGACAAACTTCTGGAACAAGATGTAGATATTGTATTCAATAGTAAAGTTTTGAGCATCAAAGATTCTCAGGATTCCCGAATGGTGGAAGCTTCTTCAGGTTCTTATGAAGGTAAAATAGTGGTCAATTGTGCTGGATTGTACTCTGATAAAGTGGCTCACATGTCACCTACTAAACCAGACTTAAAGATCGTTCCTTTCAGAGGTGAATACTATGAATTGAAAGAGGATAGTAAGCATCTGGTAAAGAATTTGATTTATCCAGTGCCAGATCCAAATTTCCCATTCTTGGGAGTACATTTTACAAGAATGATCAATGGTGGAGTAGAGGCAGGTCCAAACGCAGTGTTGGCTTTCGCTAGAGAAGGGTATAAAAAATCAGTCATTAATGTACCAGAGTTGCTAGAAACATTAACATGGCCTGGTTTCCAAAAAGTGGCAGCTAAATATTGGAAAACTGGTTTTGGTGAGATGTATAGATCGTTCTCCAAAGCTGCATTTGTCAAAGCTTTACAAAAGCTGATGCCGGAGATTCAAGAGTCTGATTTGAAAACAGGTGGAGCAGGTATCAGAGCACAAGCCTGTGGTAGAGATGGAGTTTTATTTGATGACTTTCAAATCTATGAAGATGAACACTTTGTGAATGTTTGCAACGCACCTTCTCCGGCTGCTACTTCTTCGCTTGCGATAGGTGATACAGTTTCTGAAAAGATTATCAATAAGTTATAACACCTTGGCAAGGTTGCTAGTTTAAAATACAATAACGTTTATATTGTGATTTGGTAACAGCTGGCCATTAGTTTCGTTGTTACTGATTATTCAATTGATAACCATATATCTTAAATGGAATCATCTCAATCATCTACTCTTGTAGATAGAGTGCTCAAGCTAGGTAGGCAAATTGGTAGTACACCGCTGTTTGAAATCAGTCATTTATCTCCCAAACCATCTGTCAAGATTTATGCAAAGTTGGAATGGATGCAGTTTGGTAGTAGTGTCAAAGCAAGACCCGCTTACAACATTATCAAAAATGCTATAATTGAAGGAGAGCTTGGGCAGGGCAAAACGCTATTAGATGCCTCAAGTGGAAATACAGCAATAGCTTATGCATCGATTGCCGCTCAATTGGGTATACCAGTAACTATTTGCTTACCAGAGAATGCTTCTTGGGAGCGAAAGAGGTTACTTAAAGGACTCGGAGTCAATATCGTTTATACTTCCAAATTTGGTTCTACCGACGAAGCTCAGCAGAAATCAGAGGAATTAGCTAAAGCGTATCCTGATAAATACTTTTTAGCCAATCAATATGGCAATCCATATAATTGGAAATCACACTATGATGGGACTAGCGAAGAGATATTGAAGGAATTAGGTGATCAAATAACGCATTTTGTAACTGGACTTGGTACTACTGGCTCTTTTATGGGAATTAGTAAAAAGCTGAAAGAAAAAAATCCAGATGTAAAAGCTGTGGCACTACAACCTGATAGCGCAATGCACGGCTTAGAAGGATGGAAAGACATGGAGACAGCAACAGTTCCTAACATTTATGACAAGTCCAAAGTGGATCAATTTATTTCAATTGATACATTTGATGCTTATGATACCTTGAAGGAAGCTGCTAAGCATGAAGGCCTTATGCTCAGTCCTTCATCTGCTGCTAACCTTACAGGAGCTGTCCAACTAGCAAGTGAAATAGAAGAAGGAACTATTGTGACATTGTTTCCTGATAATGCAGAGAAGTATAGTGAAATCATTAAATCACTTTTTTGATGCAAATCACTGTAAGTCAAGAAATAATGGAAAATATGAAAAAGCATGCTTTAGAGGATTTTCCCAATGAGTGCGTAGGTTTTATGATCGGAGATTATACTGAAAACGAGAAAACCGTGCTTGAATATCTCAGAATTAAAAACAGTCAAGAAGGAGATAAGAGAAGAAGATTTCAGGTAAGTCCATCAGATTATATCAAGGCTGAAAAACTAGCCCTTGAGACAAAAAGAACTTTACTCGGTGTACATCACTCTCATCCTCTTCATCCAGCTATTCCTTCAGAGCATGATTTGAAACAAGCACTACCATTCTTTTCGTATATCATTTCGTCTGTGTCAGATACAGAAGTGAGCAATGTAACTTCATGGAGTTTAAATGATGCGGGAACTAAGTTTGAAGAAGAGACTATCACCCTAAACTAAGATTACACAACATGGCAAACATTATTATACCTACACCACTCAGAAAATTCACAGGTAATGAAACCATAGTAAAGGTCGAAGGTGATACAGTCAAGGCTTCGATTGATCAATTGGTATCTAAATTTCCTGATTTGAACAAGCATATTCTAGATGCTGACGGTAATATCAGAAAGTTCATCAAAGTGTATGTGGGTGATGAAGACATCTCAACACTTAATAATGAAAATACAGTAGTAAAAGATGATACTACAATTGGAATCATACCAGCAATAGCGGGAGGAAAAAAATAAAGAATGTCTACAGGATTTTCAAAAGAAGAGTTAGAACGATATAGTCGTCATTTAATCATTCCTGAATTCAATATTGAAGGTCAGAGAAAACTCAAAGAAGCTAAAGTACTCGTTATAGGAACAGGCGGTCTCGGCAGTCCAGTACTTTTATATTTAGCAGCAGCCGGTATTGGTCATATAGGTATTCTTGACTTTGATGTAGTAGATGACTCTAATCTACAAAGACAAGTATTGTTTTCTGTAGACGATGTGGGTAAGCCAAAGGCTGAAGTAGCCAAAGCACGCCTCGAGAAGCTCAACCCTCATATTGACTTTACGGTTCACAATGAAAAACTTACCTCTGAAAATGCTTTGGAAATCATCAGTCAATATGATTTAGTAGCAGACGGTACTGATAATTTTCCTACGCGGTATTTGGTCAATGATGCCTGTGTGATATTGGGCAAGACCAATGTATATGCTTCGATATTTAGGTTTGAAGGACAAGTTTCCGTTTTTAATTATCAATACGAAGATGGGACTTTTGGCCCCAATTACCGAGACCTTTTCCCGACACCACCACCTCCAGGTTTAGTGCCGAGTTGTGCAGAAGGAGGGGTTTTAGGCATTCTCCCAGGTACAGTTGGTTCATTTCAGGCCAATGAGGTGATTAAAGTTATTAGTGGAATAGGGGAGCCTTTGGTAGGAAGACTATTTCTCTATGATGCCTTGAGATTCGACACCAGAACTCTTAAAATCAAGAAGAATCCAAATACTCCAAAGATTGAAGAACTGATAGATTATCAACAATTCTGTGGAATTGGTGGTAAGGAAGATGTGGTAGCTAATGTTAAAGAAATTTCGGTTTTAGATCTTAAGAAATGGAGAGAAGAGGAAAAAGACTTTCAGTTAATCGACGTTCGTGAGCCATACGAATATGATATTGCTAATCTAGATGGGGAACTTATTCCACAAAAAACTGTAAAGGATCGTCTATCAAAAATCTCTTCCGATAGGGATGTCGTGATCCATTGTAGGAGTGGCAAGCGTAGTGCCGAAGTCATCGAATCTTTAGAAGAAAAGGGTTTTAGAAACCTGTACAATCTTAAGGGAGGCATTTTAGCGTGGGCTAATGAGATAGATGCTAACATGGCTAAATATTAATGCGATGAGCCTGACTAGTACAAAATGTTAGTTATCAGTGATCTAATAGCAGCAGAATGGATGTATGAGAGTCCCTCAGATAGGCAGTTCATGGATTAAGGTTGATTGTTATACCATAGCACGGAAGAAAATGAACTATATTATGGTTTTAACGGTATAGCAAGTAGAACTATAATGAAGTTAAATTGAGATCATTTCTGTTGTATTGTATGCTATTCATTGTTAGTGGTTTTGGTAATAGAAGTTCAGAATTTGATCAGCTAACCGTGCACTTAGAGAATGTACAAACCACGAAAGGAAAAATCGTAGTAGGTATCTATATTGATTCAGATAGCTGGTCCAAAAGAACCCCTATAAGAGAGTGTTACTTTTCCAAACAGGATTTGAAAGAAGGTCGAATGACTATAAAAGTTCCAAATTTAGCTTATGGCACCTATGGTTTGGCATTTTTAGATGATACCAATGGCAACAGCAAAATTGACTTTGGATTGCTATTGCCCAAAGAAGGTTTTGGTTTCTCTAATTATTATCACAGTTCATTTCTATTACCTAGATTTGATGATTTCAAATTCCAGTTTCCTAGAATAAACGATGTGCATGTCAAATTTCGATATTTGACAAAAACAGATTCTTAAACCTACTTTATAATCAAGACTTAGTGAAACAACTGATTTGAAGTTGATTAGACTAAGAAATAATATCCTAATGTATAAAGTAGGTTTGTAGTATTACTAATTTTTGAGTCTAAAATTGAGTGTTAATTTAAATGTCGTACAAGTTTTTATCATCTATTATGACTGATTTATTGAGTTTTAGAATCTAGAGAAGAATGATGGTTCTGATTAAAATACTTATTCATTAAATCTATAAGATTCTGCTCTGTCAAAGGTTTATTGAAGAAGTCTTCAACATTCGAAAAAGAAAGCGCTCTTTCTCGGTCTTTCTCAAGAAAAGAAGTCGTCAACATGAAAATCTTAGAATACTCTATGATGGATTCGTCCAAATCATGATAACCTTCTAAAAACTCAAAGCCATTCATACCAGGCATGTTAATATCTAAAAATATAGCCTCAGGAGAAGGGTAGGGTTCATCGTTTGATTCATATTTCCCTTGTCTTGTTATATAATCTAGACCTTGTTTTCCATCAGTGACCGTATATATTTGACGAGCAATACCTGTACTATTGATAATCGCTCGATTGTAAAAATTCGTAATATCATCATCGTCGATGAGTAAAATACAGTTAAGTTTTTTCATAGTTAGCTGAATTTATTTTTCTGCGTACACTTTTATTTTTTCCATGTAAACCTTGAAAGTAGAACCTTTACCCACCTGACTTTCTACTTTAATTTTACCTCCATTTCTTTCAATAGCTTTTTTAGTCATATATAGACCTAGTCCACTACCTTCTACACCGCTGTGAGCTCGCTTAAATAAACCAAAGATTTTATCCTTATCTTTTTCTAGGTTAATTCCCATTCCATTATCCTCTACCGATATACATAAGTATCCGTCTTCTTCCATAGTTCTTACTTGTATTACCGGAGGTCGATTAGGGTCTTTATATTTTATGGCATTACTAATCAGATTCAGTAGAATACTTCGAATGTACATTTTAGGAAAAACGGCAACCGGAAACTGCTTAAAGTCTTTTTTGAAAGTAGCACCAGTCGCTACTATATCAAACTGTAGCTCATCTAGAGTTTCTTGATAAAGTTGCTCCAATGAACAATTCTCACTTTCTAAAGTTTCATTATTTACCTGTACAATCTGAGCCAAATCCTGAATAGTACTTTTAGCTATCTCTACGGATTTGCCAATCCATTTTACTGCCTCTTGGCTTTGTTCACTATCTATTGTTTTATCTGCCTCTATAAACCTCATAAAACTCTCGATATTGGTTATCGGAGACTTTAGATCATGTGCAGCTATGTAGGTAAACTGCTCTAGATCCTGATTTGTTTTTTTGAGCTGTTGTTCTGCCATTTTTAATGGTGTAATATCAATATGACTTCCTACCATCCTAACAGCTTCACCATTTTTATCCCATTCTATCACCTTACCTCTGCAATACACCCAAACCTCAGAACCGTCTTTGTGATAATACCTAACCGTATTGTCGTATGGAATTTCGCCTTTAGAATTTATATGTTTCTCAAAGCAATCTAAGGTGATTTTAAGATCGTCAGGATGAATGTTTTGTTGGCGCCAGGCTGGTGTATTTTCTATTTCGTAGTCTTTGTAGCCAAACATAGCCTTGAAAGTAGGACTCATGTACTCATAGTTTTTCTTAAGATGCCAATCCCAATATCCAGCTAATGTTCCTTCGATAATGGTATCGTAAATCATATTAGCTTCTTTAAGTTTATTTTCTGCTTCCTTTATCTCTGTAACGTCAGTCGCTATTCCGAGATTTCTTAGGACTTTTCCCTCGTTGTCTCGATCAAAAACCGTATCAATGGATAGAAACCACCTATATCCGCCATCCTTGTGTCTCATTCGGTACTCAAGCTTAAGAGATTCTCCATCTTGCATGCTATTCATTTTATCAAAATGAACTCCTATTCTATATAAGTCTTTTGGATGGCATACCATAGCTATGAATTCTACCCCATAGTATTGTATTTCTTCTTTGCTATACCCGAGTGCTGTACCTATTTCTAAATTGGTATACTCATTGGACATGGTTTGTTGATTAAATACATATATGATACTAGGTATTAGGTTAGTGACCTTATCCTGAAAGTATTTTGCAGTTTTTAATTGATTTTCTGCCAATTTTCTATCGTGGATGTCTGAGATAGAACCGGCCATACGAACCGGTTTTCCTTCTTCATTTCTAATTACATTACCTCTTCCTCTAAACCACCTGTATTTCCCAGATTTAGTTCTAAATCGGCATTCTACATCGAAAGGAATATCTTTTTCGAAACAATTTTTTTCGGACTCAATAGCCATTTCCAAATCCTCAGGATGTAAAAGCCCAGCCTTAAAAGTCTCTAGACTAGGTTTTATTTCTCCTTCCTTATAACCTAGTAATTCATAAAACCTTGGTGACCACCATTCATCATTCTTATTGACATCCATCCAATCCCAAACTCCATCGTTAGTACCTTGTATAGCTAGTTGAAGTCGTTCTTCGTTAAACTTTAACTTTTCCTGTTGCTCTTTTAACTTTAATTCAGCTTTTTTAATCTTAGTGATGTCAACAAAAACGACCACTATCCCATCGATAATGTCTTTGAGTGTACGAAAAGGTAGAACCTTTTTCAAGAACCATTTATTCCCAGCTTCATTAACAACCTCTTCTTCAATAGGTAATAGGGTTTTCAAAACTTGATTCGCATCACTCTCAATATTTAGCTTATTGGAAAACAGACTAATAGACCTACCAATGTCTTGGTCTAGTAAGTCAAAATGTTCTTTCAGAGCAGGTGTAAATCTTCTAATTTTCAGTTCTTTATCTAAAAACAAAGTACCTATCTCTGTACTTTTCATCAAGTACTCCATATCATCATTGACTGATGCTAGTTCTTTATTTTTAATTTGAAGCTCTGTATTAACAGTGTGAAGTTCCTCATTGACTGATTGTAATTCTTCATTAGTACTTTGAAGCTCTTCATTAGAAGCTAATAGTTCCTCATTTGTAGCTTGTAATTCTTCATTTGAAATCTCTACTTCTGCAACAGTTGATTGAAGATTCTCCTTGGTCTCTTTTAGTGCAACTTCCAGCTCATTGATTCTAAATGACTGGTTAGAATTTATATCCTGTAGATCAACTGGACTCTTTGATATTGAATGATCTACTGCTTGATTAAAAACCAAAATACAAGTCTTTCTTTTACTCAAAGGGTCGAGTGATATAGGCTTGGCGAACAGCTTGATTTTTTTAATTTGATCATCTATTCTGACTATGAGATTGGGTTTATTAATTGTAGCATTTTGTTTGAAAGCTTTTCTTAATACTGATGTTACCTCATACAAGATGCCTTCAGGCATCATTTTTTGAATGTTCAGTATTAGCTTATTATCAGGAAAGTTTAGGTATTCTTGATATTGTCCTAAAGCTTGTAATATCTCGTAATTTTCATCTACCAAGACACAAGCTGCGTCTGACTCTTGAAGAAGCGCAGTACATATTAATTCAAAAGTTTGATTGACCTGGCTAGTGATTCTTGAAGATTTGTTTGAGCTTAAGCTCGACTTTTTTTGTATATTATACGAGCTCCTAAGAGTAGGTTGCTTAGTAGGACTAAGGCTTTTGAATACTTTCCATTTCTTCTCGATAGTTTCAAAAGATACAGCTAGATTTTTGTTAATACTTTCACTTGGTCCGAGTATTAAATAACCATTTAGATTCAAGGCAAACTGAAGAATCGAAATAACTTTATTTTGCAATATTGGCTGCATATAAATCAGCATATTTCTACAAACTGCTAAATCTATTTTATTGAATGGAGGATCATTAGTTACATCATGACATGCAAAAATCATGGATTCTCTAATGCTAGGTTTGATGTAATACATGTCCTCATTCTTAATAAAACAATTGTCTAATAATGAACGAGGAATTTCAGAAACAATACTCTTATGATACAAGCCTTTACTTGCTAATTCAATTGATTCAGAATCAATATCTGTTGCAAAGAGCTTGAAAGTAACATCAAGCTGATTTTCCGAAATATAATTATGAATTAAAACAGCAAGTGAATATGCTTCTTCTCCAGTAGAACATCCCACCACCCATATTTTAAGTGGTTTACCTTTGTCTTTTTGTTTAATTAATTTGGGAATTATTGAGGTTTCTAGAATGTTGAAAAGGTGTTCATCTCTAAAAAACCTTGTTACACCAATAAGAAATTCTTTGGACAAAATCTTTATCTCGTTGTCATCTTGAATTAAGAAATCTAAGTAGGAAGTGATAGTAGTGAACTTATTTACACTCATCCTTCGAGAAATTCTCCTTATTAATGTTGATCGCTTGTAAAGTGTAAAGTCAATATTAACTCGATCTTTGATAATACTCAGTATCCTCAAAATCATTGATTCCTGATTACCTATACCAAGATCATCATCAAGAGAAGATATGACAGGATGATTAACATACTCTACCAAGTCATTAAACAATTCGTGTGCAGGTAAGACATAGTCAACTACTCCTGTATCAATGGCACTGTTAGGCATTCCATCAAACTGTGCCGTATTGGGGTCTTGAACCATAGAAATACCACCATAATTTTTTATGTCACGCAACCCTATAGCTCCGTCAGCCCCTGTACCTGACAAAACAATTCCTACAGCTCTTTCTCCTTGATCTTCAGCTAGAGATTTAAAGAATACATTGATTGGTAGGATTAGTGAATGCACTGGAATCCTGTCGGTCAAAAAAAGACATCTATTTTTAATAGTCATTACCTTTTTACTTGGGATTAGATAGATGTTTCTAGCTAAAACTTCCATCCCTTCTTCGGCTTCATGAATAGGTAAATCGGTATTTTTTGACAGAAGCTCCTTCATCAAACTTTTATGATCAGGAGATAAGTGCTGAACAATTACAAAGGCAAAATTTCCAATTTCAGAAATGCTGTCAAAAAAGAGTTGTAATGCTTCTAGCCCTCCTGCTGAAGTACCAATTCCTACAATATACAGTTCTGATTTTTTTCTTTCATCGTTAGAGGTTTTTGTTATAGTTGGTATTGGCTTTTTAGTTCTTTCAAAAAGTGACATAAGTTGATTGGTTCTATTAAGTAGGGAAGGAGAATTAGAGCATATTAAAAAGTTACCTTTTTTTACATGACAAACAAAAGGTGATTTTGCCTACCTGAGCATTTAAGGATAGAAAAACCTTGATTAGAGCTTAAATTACGTGTTTCCCTTAGTATAACTAAGTAGTGAAGTGAACGCCAGTCGGATGGTATTGGAGGTAAAGTAGAGGTTTAAAAAGAATGAAAAGTTAGCCCCTTGATTGAAGTAATGAATGAAGTCATTTTTTACTGCTAATCGCAGTTAAAGTAATTATTAAAGTCCCATCAAAACGCTGATTTATCGACCTTAAAGTATTACTGATAATAAACAATAATCATTGCCTTTCTTTAGGCACTAGTTAATGTAATAGTTTAAAAAGAAAAGAATCCATCAATCGCTTGAAGTAAAACTTCAAGCGATTTCATTAGCATTAAGGTTTTACTTTGAATACCTATAAGAACAACTTTAAAGAACAAATAATCAGTTCAATTGTCCCTTGCGATACTTTACTTTCTCTATCAGTTTTCCATTTTCGTCATAGTGCTTCCAAGTACCTTCTTTGAGGTCGTTTTTATACTTGCCTATGATTTTGATGTCTCCATTAGGATAGAACTCATAAAAAGCACCGTGCTTTTTACCATTCTTTGTTTGGTAGTCATATTTAGGGTTTCCATCTTCGAATAGCTCTGATTGATTTTCAGCTTCTAAATCCTCGACTTCAACCTCTGACAGGTTTAAATGCTCTGATGAAAAAAACGGATTGTTTTTAAACAACTGCAAACTATCAGGAACAGCAACAGGAGAGGAGGGAACTACATCTGTACTTTCAATAGATGCCATAATCGAAGTTTTATAATATCCTTTCTTAGCTGAAACTCTAAATCCAAACTGTGGTGTATGCTTGAGAATGTTACTTTTTTCATTGATATAATCAATCAACGATTTATCTATCATTCCATCTTTACTTTTCTTCAACAAGTCTAACTGGATATAGGTTAGTAAGTTATGCTTCTCACCGAGCTTTGAAATGAATTCTTGATAAGCTAATTCATCACTCAAAGTAGTATTATCTCGAACATGATCAATCACAGACATTAGTGCTTCTGGAGAGCTACCAAATATCACATATTCATCTATAATAGTGTAAAACGGCCTTTCTACTTTAGTAAACAGCTTGCCTAGCACTAGCTTAAACAATCCCTTTACTGCCATGTATTTGATTTCGTAATTCTGATAAGGGATAGTTTTGAACTTGACAGGTGATCGTCTTTTAATTTGCCGACTGAGAAAAGCCATCTTCTCATTGACCTGAGACTGATTTTTGCCTTTGAGTACGAATGCAGACTCTGACCGGCCATCCGTTTCTATCTGCAACAGAGCCATCTCATCATCAATCCATGATACTATATCTTCTTCAATATCAAAGTTCAAGAACTTTTGAGTCTTCTTAGCATAATACCAGTAAGCCTCATTAGCTTCTGGATCAGAGGTCAAACTCGTAAGAAAATTCTCATAAAACGAACTAAAAGAATCAAAGCCAATGCTAAAGAATACAGAGGTACTATTGGGTGCAAAAGTAGCTATATCTAACGTTCCTTCTTGGCCAGGTTTGAATAGTTTGAGATAACTTGAAGAGTCTATATTGTAGTTGGTAGCACCTTGAAGCAAAAAAGAGTTTTCATTAATGTCAAAATAATACCCTCCGAAATTAAGAGGAAAGTACTCTAAATACTCTTCAAACTCTTTGCCTTCTTCTGTACTGAGAAATGATTGGTAAGTTTCTTCATAATTCGTGTATATCCTCAATAATCCTTCATCGTAAACCTCTTTTCGCATACTGATAAAATCAGGATTACGAGATAGAGTAGGATTGTTGATTTCGTCTATTGCTTGTTCTACAAGTGAGTGTGTATATGAGGTGACCAGATAGCTGTCTACGAAAGTAAAACTGAATGAATCCTTAGACACTTTATCAATCTTCTCATAGATGGTATGTTCACCGTATTTCCTTTTGGTTACGTCACTTAGATTGACCATCCAAGTTTGTATCAAACCTAAGGCTTCTAAGTCTGCTATATAAAGAAGGTCCGACTGTTCGCGATAGGTTTGGTGTTGGGATATGTAAACTTTTCTATGGCCAAGTAGGTCAAGTGCCCTATCAAAGTTGGACAATGAGTTTTCAATATCTACGAGCATTCTACCATATTGTGCCCATTCCTTGTCTCTCTCCAGTATCTTCCAAATATTCGTTTGGCTAAGCTGAGACCAGAGCTTATAAGGTTTGTCAGTTTCTATGATTACCTGAGCATTTGCAGGTATAAAATCAAGGGGATTAATTCGAGGGCCGGTTGAGTCGGGATTGATGACTCGATAAGCATATACTCCAGCTATTAGCAACAGAACTACAATAAAAGACCAGATGATGATCCTCTTTTTTTTGTTCTTCTTAGGAGGGAGAGTTGACTTAGGTGAACCTTGATTTAAAGATTCACCCAAGTCATTCTGAGTTGATTCAGAATGGTTATCTGTATTATCCACAGCGGTTTATTAGTTGATAGTTAAGCTATCAGTAGATGTACTAGCTGACAACGAATCAGAATCAGTTTCTACCATTTCGGTTTCCTCTATCATAGGAGTAGCCCAAGCTTCTAAAGAATCCTTGATAAGTGAGTTGAATGTAGATTCAGTTAAATCAGTATTACTAAGTATGTTTTCCAACTCTTCTTTCTTCTTGCTATCATCTTTGATACTGAAAGCTTGAGAAGTGAATTTAGCACCGGCAATATCGATAGAAGAGTAAGAAACATTGTTTCCTTTGATCCAACCTTCGTCCATCCACTTGGCACCTGATCTTTTTCCTTTGACCTTCATCCAAGAATCTTGCTCTTCCATGACAGCCAAGATGTCCATTGGCTTGAATACTTTGTCCGTCTTAGTAACCAAATCAGGTCTTGAATAAAGTGTAGTTTCATTGACCACTACAGCCGCCTTAGCTTCTGGTACTATGAAATCTTTCAATGCCCAACCTTGAGTACCGTCATTTAATTCGACTAGGGTATAGGTACGCTTATTGGTAGAGTCTTGACCCAAAGACTTTAAAGATTCGCCCAGACTAATAGAAGCTAGAGACTTGGCTTTGGAGTCTGGTGATTTTCTAACTAAAATTCCGTCCCAAATACAAACTGCCTCTACAGTCGATGGTTTGGTTTCTTCGGCAGATACTTCGATAGACTCTGATTCGGTTTCAGAAGATGTTGATGACTTTTTTGATGAACAAGCTACAAACAGTAACGTACTGAATGCTAAGCCAATTAGACTTGATAATTTCATGTAATAAATTTAGTTTTAGTTAAACCCTTGTTATTCACTTTTTGAACAACTAGGAGTGAAGGCTCAAATATAGAAAGGTCTGACAAAAACTAAAATGACAGAGGTAGGGTCTGTCATGTATTCTGATTATTCTGAATAGTCAAACTTGATTTCTGTCCCCACTTCGAACTTCTCTTTCGAATAAATGGTAATCTCCTCTTGACTCATGTCACTCTCAACCTTATTCAAATAGTGAAAACCGTAGAATGTTGATTCCTTGACCTTCCCTGTATAAGTACCGTTATCAGATAATCTAATTTGCTCAGGTCTTACGAGTAGGGTAGCATCTTCTATTTTAAGAACATTGACAGGACCGAAGAAACCAGCTACATATTCATTCACAGGGTTTCGATAGATCTCCTCAGGAGTACCAGACTGTTGAATGATCCCTTCTCTCAATACGACTACTTTATCTGCTACAGCAAAAGCATCATTGGCATCGTGGCTTACGAATATAGTAGTCATGCCCAATTCGTCTAGCATAGTCATTAGATCCTTTCTGATCTCTGCCTTCAGTGGAACATCGAGATGGCTAAATGGTTCATCTAAAAGTGCTACGTCAGGTTCATTGGCCAATGCTGCACCAATAGCAATTCTTTGTTGTTGGCCACCAGAAAGCTCAGGAGGGAAGGCGTCTACTTTATCCTCCAGCTTGGTAAGTTTCAAGAGCTCTTTTACTTTGTCTTCTCGGAACTCTGGCTTGAATTCGTAAGTAGCAGATTTCAAGTTGTCATGGATCGTCTTGAACTGGGACAACTTAATGTTTTGATGAATGAGTTTAATGTGTTTATAGCCCGGAACTAACTTATCAGTAGGGCCTTCGATCATTTCCTCATCTACGTATATTTCACCACCGTCAGTGTCGAGGTGACCAGCAATTAGTTTTAAGAGTGTGCTTTTGCCAGATCCACTTTCACCAAGGATACAAAGGGTTTCACCTTCGTCCACTATGAGGGAGATATCATTGACTACGACTTTGTCACCGTAGGATTTGGATACACCTGATAGAAAGATATAGTGCTCCGAAACTGCCTTAGCTAGATCCGGAGCAAGTTCTTTCTTAGGTTCTGTACCACCAATATCACCGTATACACACTCTTCTACCATATTTATGTTTTGTTATGCGCCTTCTTCATAGTCTTCTGATTCATTGTCAGAAAACATTTCGTTGATCTCGTCTGTGACGTCTATATCAAACTTGGCTGGTTTTTCTTCCTCTATATCTTCGTCTTCTTCAGAATCATCTTTGTGATACGGATATACCTCTTCGATGTTTGTTTTGACGATAGAAGGGATCTCAAAAGGTACTAACATAGAGTCTAAAGCTTCTCCAACCTTAGTGTAGGCGTCCTTTACGTCTTCCGCATTTACTAAGTAGTAAGTATTGATTTTGATTTCTTTTTCAGTGTTTTCTGCAACAGTAGAGTAGGATACCTTGCACTTGTACCACCAATCAGCAGGCTCGAATTGCACCAATTCACCGATATTCGTTTTGCTGATATTAGAGACGGTGAATTCGCCAAATACATCACGCTCCATAGCTTCATAGATTCTAGACTCAGCCTCAGTATAGGTCATAGCGTCTACCAAGAAATTATCGGTAGTTAATTTACGAACGCCTTCGTCATTTTCTTTTTCGTATTTGACTTTACAGCTATACCAAGTTGCCATATCTAAGATTGTTTTAGTGTGATTGAAATAAAATAGTTCAGCGTCGCAAAACTAGAATCAAAATTCAAATGGAAATGACTTTCTAGAAATTCTTATCAACAAACTGAGAGATTGTCTGGCAATGGGGATTTGTTTTAGTTTTTCCCAATTGACAACTGGACCAGTGCTTAAAGTAAGTTCTGATGATTCATAACTTGCAGAAAAACAATAAGTAAAGTCAAAGTGATTAAATAGGTAGGCCTTAATCTTTATTTATTGAATTTAACATAATATAAATTATATAACATAATCCATGTTTATGTTAAATAGGTTTACAAATTGTTCAAAGCTCATGTATCAGATAACTAGAAATGTATATCGGACAATTAGAATTGTTGATTCTATGTCTTAAATCAAATTGTTCACACTAAACAAAACATTTATCATCTATTCGTTGTCTTCGTCTTCTTGCTTTGATCTATCAGAAAACTTTACAAAAAACGGATCATAGAATCTCAAGCTACCATCGTAAAGCTCAACTAAAGCTTTTGTTTCACTGTAGTTGTGATTGAACTGATACACGAATCGATGAAAATACCCTTTAACTTTTTTTCCTCCTTTGGAGACTATTACTGGTCTAAGACTCAATTAAATAAGATCATAAATCGTTCAACATTTTCTTTTTTAATTCAACTTCATATTTAGACTTCCAATCTTCAAGAATATGATACATTAAATCGGCCATTGGAATATTATAATGGCTAGAAATCCTCTTGTAAAATAAGTGTAAATGTTCATCGACATTAACTGTTCGATACTTTCCAATTCTTTTATTGGTACGCTCCTTTAAAAACTGTTCCAAATTCATTGCTCAAATTCCTCTTCTGAAAGCGTCCAATATATAAAAACTATATTACATCTTGCCCTTTAGGCTATGGTGTAGCCTATTGTTTAAAATCAACTTGCCTCTGTGATAGATGATGAAAAAATCATAGCGGCATTTGGGAAGATTCTAAAGGAACATCGAGAAGCTAAAGGGTTAACTCAAGAGCAATTAGCTCATGCCATTCAATCACATTCGACGCATATCTCTAGACTAGAAAACGGTCATAAGCAGCCAACTTTAATTACTATCTTTAAAATTGCAGCTTGTCTAGATATGAAACCAGTGGAGCTAATTTCGAAGATCAAATTTCAATAGTCACGAGCTTAAATTAAGCATTCGGATTTGTTTAAGCTTTCACCAATTTCTTCATATAAGCTTCTAGTTCTTCTTTCAGCATTCGTTTTGTGTATACAGTTTCGCACAATTAATGCTATTCTCTTATTGGTTTAGATTACCCTTATTTATTGATGATCCTCCAAGTTAATTTACTTTATAATTCATGTTGAGCATGATATGATATAGGATTGTATTTTTACCGTGCCTCGCCTTCCCCACCTTTATAGCGGATTCAACTACATTAAACTCATCACAAACATCTTCAACCTTCTTATCCTTCAGCTCAAATCCTTTTGGAAAATTACAGTTGGGAACAGTTTTTTCACAATAATTTTTCCATTTGGTATTGAATCCTCTGTGGGTACCTTGTGTATTGTATACTAGAATGGCGAAAGCCCTTCTATGATGGTAATAATTAAATACTTTGAATAAGTGCGATTGAACCAATTCTTTACTTCTTAATATAAAAGCCTCACACACCAGCATTTCTTCATTAGAGTCTTTTATTACTAAGTCCCGCTCACCAAGACTCTTATGAGAAGCTGAAAAAGCAGCTCTTGATTGATCAACTACAACCCATTTGAGAAAACTTAGCCTAGCGCCGAGAATCACCTGAATTAAGTCATTGTACTTATCTTCATAATGAACAGACTCTAAAGCTTTTACCTTATTCAACAACTCATTAGAAGATCTCACTATTTCTTTTACCATAAAAGGAATCAAGCCAGACTGATTATGGTAGTTAGAAGGCAAAATTTTCACTACGTTTTCTGGAGAATTCCCAATGATCTCTAAGTATGTTGAACCCATTTTTTGAATTGAGCTCTCATCATATAAGCCCCTCTTTAAATCCAACAATAACTTTGGTATGCTCCTTCCTCCTATCGTATGATAGTTGATACTATCTTCAATAAAACGTTTGGCTTCATCTCTATTTCCTAGTGTCAAAAGTTGTTCTATTCTCAATTCAATTACATCGAGGACAAATCGAACATTATCTTCCAGATTAATGAAGAATTTTTTAAAAGCATCATGATCAGATGTCTCTAAGTATACTTTGAGCTTATTTACAGCTATGGAATCCCTTATGTGAGTTAGGTCTAGTTTTGTTTCACTTTCAAAATCATCCCACTCTTTAAGTCCTTCACGATAGCCGCTTATACTCTTCTCTTTATCGGCCCAGCGTATCCTAGCTGCGAAACGATTAATCCGACTCGACACATTTCTTGGTTCAGACGAACATAATAAATTAAAGTCCTCATAGGCTTTTTTAGGGTCTATTTCAAGATTCATGAGACCCCGATAAAACGTTTCCGTTGCCTGAATATTCCTTTTGTCTGATTGTATCAACTTCTCTTTATTGGGAAAACTAAGGCTTTTCATTGTAGACCAATCCTTCTTTAAGTAGGCAAGTACACACTTTAGACGAAACGTAGATTCAAGTAAAGACATATCACTTTCTTTCTGTAGTTTGCTTTCCCAATGCAGAACAACTTTTTCACAGGATAGTGTTAACTCAGGTTCTTCAATCAAATTGTATAGTAACTCCTCAACCTCTTTCCACCAGCCTTCTTTTAGCAGTTCTTCGAATCTTTCTTCTTTAAGTTTATCAATGATTATAGCCTTTAGTCCTACTGTGCCTACCCACTTAAACAGTCTTATTACTCTTTTAAAATCCTTTTTATCATAAAAAGCCTCAATCAGATTTTCTTTATCAGAAAACAGCTCAAGTCGCCTTCCTAGCTCTGGAATAAGCGGTAACTTGACAACAATAGAACTACCCTCAAATAGAGAAGAATCAAATAGATGGGGCTCTCCTTCCCCATACCTTTTTATGTAATCTATCAACTGAATTTCTGCTCGATTTTTAACATCTACCTTGAGTTTGGAGTCAATATTAATAAGCTGTTCTTTTATCGAGCACTTCTCTATGATCAGCAATAAAATCATGAAATGACTTCTAATCCTGCTTAAAGAATCGACCAAATTAGGGTTATAAGACAACTCATCTTCATAAGTTTCAATATTGGGAGCAAGAATATCAGAGAACCAACCATATTCATGCATAACACACGCAGGATAACTCCAATCAATATATTGAAGCTTATCATTGGGACATACCCAAGTAATACTTTTCCCATTAGTATCCACTTGACTAGTAATAGCAATTTGATACTTTTTAATAAACAATTTTAAAACTTGCTTGAGTACATCTTCAGCATCTCGATATGATTGTCTTAAAAGACGTATAAGACTACTCAGAGCACCTAATTCAGCTAGAGGAAACCTGATATAACTCGGATTATGAATCCTGTATGAATTCCATTGATTAATTCTGTCAAGGAGTTTTGGGGTGATTAACGGTAACAGAAATTGATTAGAGCCTGATATGTTATAACCGTGCAGAGGACAATTTTCAATTAGATCCAGTGTGATTTTTTCTTTTTGACGGTCAAAACCTACTCTATTTTGTTTTTGCTCAAAGGTTAAAAATGTAGAATTGTGTTCATATTTACCCTTGTAAAGTAGATAATATATTTGGGATATGATTAGTGACCTATCCTCTAAACTAAGCGTAGTCTTCTGCAAGTTTGAATTAAGTACTAGCCTAACACCCTCTGACCACAACCTCAACTTTACATCTCTATCTTCCTGCAATAAGAGTTCGTCTAACAAGCAAAGCCCCAAGCAACAAAACTTTTCTGTCGACAAAAGGAAAACTATTAGTTCTGGTCGATTATGGCGAATAAGTAAACTTGTTTCTCTGAGTAAATGATTCTTGTTTAGTCCAGCGCAGAATAACTTAAATACATTGGCATATTTCGAGTATTTAATCCCACTATTTACATAAGGAACATTAGAATGTTGCTTATCTAGCAGGATAACTAAAAAAATCAAACTATTTAAATAGTTACGACTTGGAAAATCGTATTCATTAATACCGTATTGATCATCAATATAACTTGTATGGTAATACTTAGACATTGCATCCTCAGGTATTTCCATTAGCTCCTTTGGAACTTCTATATTGAATCTTTTATACGGGGAGTCTCGATGATCTAGCCACCTTTTAATAAAATCATCCTTTTCATCTAATAAGTCCTCTTCTTTGGTAACTAGAGATATTGCAGCATGTATAAACCGTTGGAGAGAAGTGCTTACAATATATTTTGAAAAGTCGATGTAACCATCAAGTGAAGAGGTAAACATAAGCCATACCCTAACTCTCTCTTCATCATTATCAAAAGAATCATCTTGTATGAGCAGCTCCCAATATTGCCCTAATATTTTCGATTGAAATGGTGTAGAAAAATGAACCCCCTCACCCTGAAACTTAATTTCATACTCCTCTCCTAAATCCTTGAAGGAATATTCTGAGATTAATTCGTCTAATGATGGAGTACTGCTAAAAAAGGATTGGTGGTTATCAAAGATTTCTACTAGTTGCTCTTTCTTAACTGTTATTTTTGACCTTTCATGATTTAACAGCCAGCTTAAAAAACCTAGTTCGTTCCAATTATCAGTAAGTAATCTAAAAAAATTAGGGTTGTTGAATTGATGTAATCCACCTTTAACTTGGAGAAAACTGAAGATTCCCTTTTTATCGACTTCCTTTCCTTCATTATCTACATAGGCTTCAATTGATTGATTAATTTCTTCTTTGCTAAAAGCTGTCTTACCCAGCTCATTTTCGAGTTGCAGCAAGAAAATTATCTCCTGTAATTGCCCTTCTCTTTTTTTATGTTCTCTTGCCAACGATGAAACCCCTCTAGATACCTTAACCCACCCCAATACTGTTCTGAGCCAGTTTCTTTCAAACAAAGAATCTAGGTCTATCACCACATCTCGCTCTTTACAAAAGGAATCCTTGAAATGTTCAACTTGATTCTTACTAAAAAAAGTACCTTCAACACGAGATACCATTAGTAACCTTGAAAAGAAATGTGTATTACCCCAACGAATGTCTTCTTCATCAGTCTTTGATAGAGAGTAAGGCACCTCTTTTTTAGCCTTCAATTGTTTGATTTGGGAAATCAATTCTTTCTCCGATAGATCCTGAAGATAGTTACTCATTTTTCGACTTATTTTACAGTGCTTGCCAAATTGGGTTTATAGTTCGACAATGATTTGAGGGTGATCTTTGATATTTTAGCTATTCCAGATTTACGCTATAGTGAATGATGAACATTGACTTTTCACCTGCTCATGATCTAGGTTTTTCGAGATTATTATTGTCTTCCCAATATGGGATTAAATCTATCCCTTAGCTTCATTTCAACATAGGGCATAATGAAATCGTAATTGTTAACAGCAACTTTTAGGAAACGTAACCTAAACCTTTCTTTATACATGTTCTTTCTAGCTAGCAATTTTAACGCTGTTGTTGGTTTCTTTAATTCAATATTTAAATGACTATGAACTCTCCGTCCAATATCCTTCGATCGACCTAAATACAGAGGCAACCATCCCGAGAGGGTATTTTCGCGATGGTAATCAAGCCTTATCTTTCTACTATTCGGAGTAAAATTTCTTCGGTATTCATCATCCTGCCACCTTTCCAAGAATTCTGAAGACCATTCATCAAAACTATCAGGCACACCCATGTCAATCTCAAATAAGTAGATGCCTGGGAAATTCAATTCGTTAACATTCAATTTACTAAACTGAGCAAGTTTAAACTCATCAAATATTCGCAAATTGACCTTTGAAATTTCGTTGTCAATTTTATCCTTATAGAGGTCAATTTCAGCATCTATTTCATGAAGATTCATCAGCTTCGTTTTGCAGGACTTTTACAATCTTCATTGACATATCAATTTTGGTCTGTAAAGCTTTTAGGTCTTCTATCTGTGCCCTGAGTCTTTGACAGACTTCAAGTTCGATATCAGAAAATTTCTTAACATCTGCATTATTTTGAACATTGATATCCAAATCCAACTGAACTAGCTCGTCAATTATACCTTGAATTCGATTTTTAATATTCATTGCATATACCTTTCATATTACTTTAATTTTTTCAACAATTGATTTATTTCCGAATTTGAATGGCCTATTGAGGTAAGTAATTCATCAAATTCATTGATACAGCCAATGATTGCTGCCCTCTGATTTCTTTTGAGAAGAGTTTCTGGATATTTAAGCTCTCCTGCTACTCCTTCAAAGCGAGGTTTCCAATCAGCATCATAATCTAATCTCAACCCAATTGCTTTATTAATCATAGCTTTTTCACTCTGTGTGAAAACAATTGACTTTCCCATTTGTTATTTGTTCGTTTTGTTATCTTACTACTTTCTCATTTCTTTATCGCTCAAATCGCTTCGATACCTCTTTCCATCTTTCCCAAACGACCACACATTTGAAACCTCTCTCAGTTCAGATATTTGCTCATCACCTTTTTTTACTTCTTGCTTAGTCTTCCTTCTGAACTTCCTGTTAGCTTCTCTTTTATCTTCTTTCTCAGAATCTGTACTAGCTATTCCTTGAATTTTAGTTTTCTTTCTTGACCTACTCATTTCATTAGTAGTTTAATCATACTTCTGATTCCGTCACGGAATCTATGTAATCAAATTTTTCTTTAACAATTGGCCCTAACCAAAGTGCTAGAAGCCCAATGATAATAAGTGCCACAATCAACAATATTGTATTTAAATCCTTTTTCATTAGAATTATGATACAACAATTTGACCTGCATTCTTGAACACCTTAGTGCACACTGCTCTAATTCTACCACATCCAGCGGGTAAGACATTTACAACAGTTAGATCATCATTAAATTCGTAGCTTCTATTATCTGCATCGTTAGACTGAAAATTTACCTTTACATAATTATATTGCTCTGCTCCACTCATGCCGTTGAATCTATTATTGCGTGAAATATCTCCACTGTTGTGAGTCCAAGCATTCCTGACAATCTTCATTGATTTTAAGACTTCTATTAAAGTACCTCCGTAATCCTCTATCCATTTGTTAGAATTTATATCAGAATCATTCAGGACGTTTTCACAATAGGTCATACTCGCAATTAAGACCGTATTGTTTGGAAAATGAGGATTATTCTGCAAGTAAGCTTGCCTTCTATGAGTATCCTCACTAACAAATTCTGCACCTTTTGGTATCCCCAAACTTATCAATTGAAAGAACATTCTATGTTCGTAGCCTTCTGTAATCATTTGTTTTGTGAGTCTAAAGTTGTGTATTACTATTTATAGACTTTCCATGAATTTTCTTCCCAGAACTGACTATTGTGATATAGTGAGGTTACTGAATATGGTAGTGATTTTTTCTTCCCGTAGTTGAGTATAACTATGTCTTTCTCCATATTAAGGTTTTGAATGTTGCTAGAATTATAAGCAGGTGTACAGTAGTGTATTAATAGCCTTTCTGCTTCAGCTATATCACTTGACCAATTTTTCTTTCTTGTCTTTTCAACACCTCCAAGTCTACCAACGTAGATATTCAACTCAGAAGATTCCCACTCGAACCAATTGTTTCTATGCTCCATCAACCGTGTACTAAAAAGCCTCTCTTGAGCCTTTCCTAAATATAGAAGACTGTCTGAGCCATAAACTTCATGGTGACCATAAATTTGATAGATTCCATAATCAGAAGATTTATTTAAACTTTCAATATCACCTATCTTCAATGGCCCATCCCAAATAACCTCAATAATTTTAATATTGTTCTTAGTCATGTTCGTTTCGTTTTGAGAAACTGTTTAATCAATAAAATCTTTGGGAAGCAAACAATCTGAATTCAGAATAACGATTCAATTTTAGTTTGAGCATTGAGTTCACCACCCACGATATAAACATTAAGCGATGTCAAAATATTTCTTGTGAATTCTGAAATCTGTTCCAAACAACCAATACATAATAATTCTTCTGCTCTGCTAAAAGCAACATAACCTATCCTTGGATAGTCTGTATCCTCCTTACCCCTTTTTGTTTCTCGAATGGTTTGATCAATAGTAAGCCAAAGTTTTAGTTCCTCTTCTGTTTTTGCAATAGTTAAAACTGCTTTTGCCTCTAACCCTTTAACCTGATGAATGTTACCAACTAAAGTAAATTCCTTTGAGTCAGTGTTCTCCACTCTATATTTAAGACCATTAATGTTAATTGGAATTTCTGTTTTAACTGTAATTCCAAAGTTTTCCGTGATAAATTCAAAAAATGAAGCCTCATTTGTAATTCTTCCATCGCTCAAGGCAATCATAGTTTCAACACAATATTGTCTAAGCTTCATATTACTGCAATCATTTTTTTTACAAAACTCAGACTGTGTTAATTGTGCAGATGCAAGAATTGTATCTTTTATGGCATTCAAAGGTGTAATAGCTCCATTTTGGTTTGGAGATACAGATCTACCTTCTAGTACACTCTCAATTCGTCTTATTACATCATTTTTTTTTGCAATTATGCAGCGATCATTCTCTTGTATTTCAAGGTTTTCACAAATTGCTATAAATCGTTCTACAATTGGTTTTGTATCAGTATGCTCATCAATAAATTTTATGTCATGCCCTTCATCATCACTATATGGTAATTGTTCGAAAAAATCAGAGCCGTACTGGCGTTTATTAAAATTATTAAGGAACGTTGTAATTTTTTTAGAACATCTTCGGTTTGTTTGGTTAATGGAAAGATCATATACGTTAGTCCCAGCAGCTCTGAGTATTGGTATACGTGTATAATTCTTAATACTAGAATCAAAACTAGTTATGTATTGTTCTGGGTCACCTACAATATAAATCTCTGTCTTCTTCTGTTTTCTAAGAATTTCCAATACTTCATAAACCTTGTTATTGGTATCTTGAAATTCATCAATGAACAAATACTGTAATCTATCTGCAACCAATTCAGCAATTTCCTTTACGGCCATTGATTGAGCAGCAATATTTAAGGTTTGATCAAATGATATATATCCCTGCTTATTTAAACTATTCTTAATATTTGCTTTAACAATGCCAGATTCTTTTTGAGAATAGGTTTTACCACTATCCTTTATATGTCGTTCAAAGACAGCTTTCAAAGAACATTGAATAAATCGCTTCTCTTTCCCTACCTCTTCTTCAGAAAAAGAACCAAAAGGAATTACAATAAACCTATTCATAAAAGCATGAATTGTTCCAATAAATAGATTCTCAGGTATTTTTATCTTCTTAGAAAGCCGTTTTCTGATATTATTGGTAGCAGAATTAGTATAGGTAATAACAACCATGTATTTAGCCGGTGACAAATATGGTAATGCACCAATTATGGTTTCTACCATATTATGAGTTTTACCAGCACCTGGACCGGCTATTACCAACCTTGGCTTAGGGCTAGGCATCAGTTGAAGATTTAGGTTGCTCAAGAAATTCAAAGCCGTTAATAATATATTGTGGAACAGCAAAATCTTCATATTCTCCTGAATCGAGAGTAATCATTAATTCATATGCAAAAGAGGATTTATGCTTTTCTATAAGTCCAAAAAACGCTTCTACATCAATCAGATCCCCATCATTTAAACTTTCAACATAGGCTTTACCTGAATTAGGTCTTACCTTTTGAACAACCAGCTTCAAACATTCAGCACCAATACCTTCTTTATTAACCTCTATCAGATCTTTTTCAAATGTTGAAAGTACCGTCTTTTGTATTTCAATTACATCAACATCATTATAATCATTAATTAAATCCTCAGCCCTGTTTTCAGTTTTTGTGCCTGTATCACTATCAGTTAAAACAAGACATTTTTGAAAGAATCCATTTCTTACAATTTCAAGAAAATTTCGAAAAGCAAGACCATTTACATTAATGAGGCAAGTGCTTTTAGCTTCTATAGTTTTTCCAAAGTGCAGCTTATGAAGAACAGGTATCACTAGTTGTTCAGAAATACCCTCTACCAAAAGAATTTTCCTAGAATAGAACATATTAGTATTGATAGCATCAAAATACTTTTTGAGATATTTTAATTCCTTCGCTTTTTCATTTGCAAATCCACCAAGTATATAATGAGTTTCAACCTTATCTCCATTTCTATATAATGCGACAGTATTATCAAAATCAATTTTTGTAGTTATGTAAGTGGAATGCGATGTTATTACTACCTGTAGATCCTTTCTGTCTTCTTCAGCACCTTCATTTTTCATCAAGTTTTCAAAATTTTGGGCAAGATGATTCTGCAAATTGGGATGTAAATGTGCTTCTGGTTCTTCTATGCCTACTACACGCCAATAAACTTTTTTAGATAGATTATTGTCCTCTAAATAAGAGAGCATTAGAGATATGAATAGCAAATTGTTTCGACCAGTACCATTATAGTCTATCAGGGTTGCACCAGTTCCATACATCAAGCTTAGTTTCTTTAAAAGATCCGAAACATTTGGCATTGAAAAAAGAAAATCAACTAGATTGTTTTCGTTCTCTGTTTCAAGGGAAATTTTGTCGAGTTGGGTAGATATACCTGTTTTAATTTCTTGCAGAGCTGGGTTATTATCAATGGCCGATTGCAGATTTGCTAACTCAGCTTTTAATTCTTGATACTCATTTTCTTCCTTTGAATTAAGAACTCTAAATAATAGTCTTCCGCTACTACTAGCACTTAATTCTCTTTTCGCATCTCTCAAGGCATCAAGTAACTCAAATTTTAATTGATTAAGATGATAGTTACTAGCATGACTTCCACCTTCTTCCCCACCAGTAATACTATAATAGTATTTAGAAATCGGAAAATTGATAAGATTCAGTTTTTCATTATCACCCAAATTGTCGAAAGTAGTTTGACCTTTATCTGCAATAAATTTTGTAATAAACTCTCTTTGTTGTGTTACTTCTTCTACAGAATTAAAGTTCGAAACAGGACTAAAAGTATATGTCAATTTAGCTTCAGAAAACGTACCACTTTCACTTTGTGCACACATCCAGTCTCCAATAACTGAGCTTTGTTCTCCTGTCCAGTCCTTTAACGTTGCTTCAACCTTAATGGTAGGATATTCAATTTGGTCTGGAGCACAGCCAGTATCTAGAATCTGTTGTTTTAGTTGTTTAACTACATCAGTATTAAAATCGGATGCTTCCAACGACCTCTTTTTAAAAAACGATACATCTTGACTGAAAATTAAACCAATAGCATCCAACAAATTTGACTTACCAACATTGTTTTCACCAATAATTAAGGTTAACGGTTTTAGATAAATTTCAAACTCTTTGAAATTTCGATAGTTTTTAATCTTTAATTTAGAAATGTACATACCAAGCTGTTAAGAAAAAAAGCTTGAATGTACATGCAATTTAGAAATGAAGCACTTCAAGCCCAATCTCAAAATGCTGCCTTTAACAATTAACTATGCAAAAAGTTAAAATGCAACGAACATTGATTTTAATCACTTAAACTCTATGTCATTTTATCCCTTCATTCCTTAAATACTGATACAGAGTTGATCTGCTAATGTTCAATGATTTGGTAATTTCGGAAATTGGCAAGTCTCTTTGATAAAGAGTTACTGCAGCCGCGGCTTTATTCTTGTCGTAAGATCCCTTTGGCCTGCCTCCTTTTTTTCCTCTAGCTCTTGCAGCTGCCAAACCATCCTTAGTCCTTTCACTTAAAACTTGTACTTCCATCGCTTTGAGGATAGCTATGATTTGAAATACAGCTTCTCCCATCGCCGATGTGGTATCAAAGATACCCTCTTGAAGACTCTTGAACTGGATTCCTTTCTCTTTGAAATCTGAAAGTAAGTTAATCAACTCCTTAGATGTTCTTCCAAGTCTGTCAAGACTATAAACGACCACCATATCACCCTTTCGAAGTTTAGAAATGAGCTCTTCTAGTTTCGGTTTCTTCTCAGAGCGTCCGGACAGCTTTTCTGAGAATACATCTTCGCAACCTGCTTTGGCCAAAGCATCAATTTGAAGATCCAGATTCTGTTCCTTGGTACTCACACGAGCATATCCGAATATCATTTATTAGAGTTTGATTTAACCATAGTAAGGTAATAAATCAGAATTAGAATTCACGAACTAGTTTTTCGAACTATAGAACCCTAATTAAAGGGTACCTTTCAATGCCCATTTGTGAAATTCGAAAAATCGGTCGTTTTATCATACTCACTTAATACTTCAGTTGAATGCTATGATTCTTTATCCGCATACTTTATAAATCCAATCTTTGCATTGTTTTGCCGTCCAAACATCACCATCCTTCATTCTAATTCGGTCTTGAGTGTCTGGAATTCTCCACAGTACGTTAAGCTCATTATCTGGGGCTTTAAAACTTTCAAAAGATTGATTTTCGACTGTGTCAGGAATTAGCCAAAATTTGATGTTGTTTAATTTCTTATCCAGACATATAACAGTACTCCCGTTATAGTTAAATGAGTACTCATTTCCAGTACCATTATTTAGGTCATATCTATTTGAATAGTTAAGGAGCCTATTCCAATTATCACGAGTTGTTGTTAATAACTTGTAATAATCAGAGTCCTCTTTTCTCTCCAAACCTAAAACATCAACGAATTCCTCAAATTCCTCATAGAATTTCTTATAATTGGTTGTGAAATCATCCAGCACATGGACAAGGTCTTGAAATTCCTGTAATTTAAGATGGACTGCATTTGATTCTATGACTGTAAATATCCTCGTATCGTTATACGAGTTTCCATATTTGATTATGTCGCTGATACCTTTGGATTCCTTTTGTTTAATTAATGACATGATTTGATAATGAGTCAATGAAATCATTGTTTCAATATTTTTAAACTCTATCACGCAATTACCTATTTCATCAAATTTTGATGGTAAGTGACCATTCATTGCTAAAGTCTTTTGAGAATTCCATAGATGATGAGTATCGTATAAATCATTTCTAAGTGTCAATTTTCGACTAACTTCAAACTCATCATGTTTTCTGATAATTTCAGTTGAAACAGGTTGATCAAATTTCCACTTTTCTTGCCAATATTTCTTTAAAGCATTTAATTCCTCGTTTTTTTCAAGTCTTTTGAATTTCTCTATTTCATCAAGAACTTTGAATTTCTTTTTTCTTGCCAGTTCAATAAAGAAGAATTCTGCATTCGCAGATAGTGGCCGGCTTCCTTTCTGTTGATTTGGTCTTTTTGTAGTTGGTAGAAGGTTTTCTAATGAATTGATCTGGAAGTTTTGGTCGAGATCATATTTCACAATCTTTTGATCAATCATAGCTTGAATCGACTTTCGAGGAATTATATGGTCAATTTGAAGATTGTCAAAATTATCTATTCTATGACCTGTATAGGCACACCTTTGATCATAGGCTTTCCAAACAGCATATCTAATTTCCGTTTTCAACATCTATTTTTGAATTAGTAAGTTGCGAATATATGCACCTCCAACTTCTACTTTTTCTTATCTGAAATCTATGGAATCACGATTTATGTACCTCTTCTCTATAGGATCGTTTTATCAAACACTTATTGTATAAGAATTATAATTCAACGTATTTGATTTTAGTGTCCAACTTAAAATTCAAAAGTTATGTCTTTAGCTATAGATAGTAGCTGGGAATTTGAGCCCAAAAAGTATATCCTCGAAACAGCAGTTCCAATTCTTAAATCCAGATTCGATATGTCTCAGAAATTGGCACTTGATGTATTAGCTAAGTCTTTGTTGTTCGAATCAATTAATGATTTTTATGAAGAGTACACACCAGATGAAGATGGATATTACTCAGATAATCAACTTATTTTTAGTGAATTTGTATTAGCTCAAAAACTGAACTTATGTTTTGAAGAAGCATATAGGCTCAAACAGGATTTGGACTACTTCTATTGTTATCACTCAGGTATTTCTGCAGGTAACATCAATTTTGCCAATTTCGGCTTAATGAAAACCTACTCTTATCAGATAAATCAAGGTAATGAAGCTAGACTTATGTTTGACTATCCACTTGGATTTTATTGTAGAATCCACAATCAAAAATTTGAATTTGATTCGGGTAGAAGGTTTGATATCGAAGCTCTGTGGTGTGATGGTTTTAGTTTTCACTACTCTAACTACAACAATTATTTTGTCAGTACCGAAAATATGCTACTATATGTGAGAACAATTTTAGAGATTTTGCTTTCATATAACCATCTTGTAATAAGCAACCTGGTTGTTACAAGATGGTTTAATCATCATAATTACTTGTACACTTATCTCATAGACAACTTTGAGACTCATCGTACCTATGTAAATTGGAAAGAAGGTATAGATGAACATGGACTGTTTATTCCGAAAGGCAGTAAAAGTTTAGAAACTAAACTAGGTTTAACCAATCCATTACAGGAGTTAGTCTTAAATAAAACAACTGGGTTTAGTCTAGGACAAAGGCTTCAATATTGGATGACTAATAAGTGCGTTAATCAAAAAGAGCTTTCAGTATTATCTCAAATCACTACTAGAACAATAAGAGATTTTCTCAAAGACGTACGTGATCCGGATCTATATACAATAAAAAAAATTTGTACAGCACTGAATATCTCTTTAGCGAACTTCTTTCAAGAAGTGAAATAGTCTTGTGAATCATATGAGTTCAAAAAGTTAGAGCCTTTCTTCATAAGGTGTAATTGAATAACTCTTCTCATCGATTCTATAACAAATCTTTTTTCTTTTATCGGAAGTGTTTTGCACTCACTGAAACAAGTTTCTAGAGCCTCATCATCTTTCGAATAGTCGGTTTGATCCCCAAAACAAAGCCATGAACTTGATACCTCAAGGGCTTTGGCTAATTTGTCCAAAATTATAACCGATGGATCTTTTAACTGGCCGCTTTCATATCTACTCACAATACTTTTGGTAATTCCACTTTTGATAGCTAACTGGGGTTGAGAATACCCTTTTTTTATTCTTCTAAGTCTAATTCTTTCGGCAATTTCCTGAAGCATGAAAATAATGATCCTATTCGAGGTCAAAATAATTAATTATTGACTCAAATGATCCCAATAAGGATCAGCGGAAACAGATTTCCGCCTGACTTTTAGAGTATATCTCTAATTTGAGTCTTCCTCAAATAAGACCACTATGAATATGTCAAAAAGCATTCTTACCGTTAATGTTGAATTTATAAAGCGCTTATTTTCATTATCAGACTTAGAAATTCAGAGCAATATCTATTCAAGTTTAAAATCAGTTGAAGAACAGGAATGGAGAGTATCTAGTCGAATTTCAATTCATTATCCTATTCGAATTGTTGTTAACTCATTACCAAAGAAATACAGGAAGAGTGTTTGCTCAAAAACTCAATCAAACAAAGAAGAATTCTTTCAGGAACCTGAAGATTTAGCTTCTTACAAAGAACTAGATTTAAGACTCAGACTGAGGTCAAAATTTCTCGAAAATCCAGATATAAATTTTACAACCGAGTTATATGAATACTGCATTTCTGAAGAAGATAGAATGGCTCTTTACAAAAAGATTGAAGTGTTTGATTATTGTATTTCAATTTCATCTACAGACAGGGTCACATCAAAAGAGCTTTGGCGAGCTCTCATGTCGATTGGCCTAGACTACTATAAGAATGAGTGTTCTTTTACACGAAAACTCAAGGAATTCAGATCGAATGGACCATCTGTTTTTCTTCATGCAGGACGTGGCGCTTCAAAACCATGGAAACGAAAATTGACACCAGCACATACTGCCAAGATTTTGGATTTGTACAATCAAAATTTTGACAGTCTTCAAATTACTGAAAAACTCAAATCATATTGTGAAGAATTTAACCTAGCATATATATCCAGATCAACCGTAAAAAGTATTATAGGGCACCCAAGGAATAAGGTGATTTGCGGATTAGGCAGAAATGGATCTGCTTATGTGAAGAACAAGGTGATTTCTTTCATTGAGAAGAAAAAGCCCGAGTATAAACTTCAAGTTGTTGAATGTGATGGGTCAAGATTACAACTCCCCTATCAGAGAACAGATGAGTCTAAATGGAAAATAGGATATCTCACCTTATATATAATCATGGACGTAGCATCTAACAAGGTGATTGGCTATTGGGTAGATGACTTTGAAAACAAAGACATGGTATTTATGGCATTTTATATGATGCTTTCAACTTTCCGATATCTACCAGCTTTTATACGCATAGATCGTAGTTCCACACATCAATCTGATCGGTTTAACATCTTTCTAGAGAGAGCAAAGGAATATGGCATGTCGCATAGAATATGCTACGAACCTAGAGAGAAAGGAACAGTTGAAAGTTTCTTTCACTGGTTTCCTGAAAAGGTATGTAAGAAATACCCTACATATACAGGTCTTGGTCCCTTGATCCATTCTTGGGATAAAAAGCCTAGTCCTGAACAAATAGACAAAATCGAGAAAAGTAAAACACTTCCTAGCCGATCCGATCTAACTTTTTTCATCCCTCAATTAATTGACCAATGGAATCAGCGTAGAAATTCAACAAATTCGATGTCTCCTGATACTATACATGAACAATTAAAGTATGATGCAGCAAAGCACATTACAAAAGAGATAATAGCTCAATTCACCTGGAAACATAAAACCAGAAAATCATTTACCCGGAATACTATCCGAATAGGCAGTGGTGATAATATCAGAAGCTATAGATTGGAAAGTAAAGAAGCCATCATGAACTGCTTCGAGCAACCATTGAACATTTATTATTTGGACTCTGAACCTGAACATATATTCGTTTTTAATGAAAAAGGTGATTTTGTTGAAGAGGCTTATAAAAAGACCAAATACCTAGATGATCCCATCCGAATTTCAGACCCAGAAAATCAAGCTATGTTGAAAGAAAGCAACGAAAACTATGATTTGATTCGGGAGATTAAAAAGGAGATAAAACAAAACAATTCACTGATTCTTCGAAAGAAGAAAGATAAAATACCTTTTTCAATCACTACCGGCTACCTAGCTGATAAAGAGTTGCAAAATAATGTTGTAGATGAATTCCTACTGGAACATTCTGAACCGAATACTAGCAATTCTACCACAAAAGATAAATTCAACACAGACAGCTCAGAACTTGATAAGAATATTACTAGTACCAAGATTAAAAGAAGGTACAAGCATAAAAAACAAAACATAATTAGAGATGTGGAATAAATATAAACTAGCCCCAATTAGTTCATTTAATATGATTCAAGACAACATGCACGAGGCTCACGAAAAAAAACAGCTAATGGTAATAATAGGTGCGACAGGATTCGGTAAAACCGTTGGTTTCCATCATTATATGAATTACACAAATTACAAATGCTATTATACTCAAATCAAGCCAGCGGAAGCAGCAAAACCGTTCTTTTATAGGCTGAACGACTTGATAAATGAACGTGATATAGGAATGGATAATTACCGTTCGTCGTCGAGTCTTAATTGGCTCATTGAAAAATCTTCTTATGATTTTCTCAACAAGAAAGATAATCCCATGTTAATTATCGATGAAGCAGGAAATTTCAAGAAAAATTCTCAGTCCTATCTAAGGCAGGTATGGGATAATATAAAGGGAAATTCAGCTATGATTATTTCAGGTCCAGATAGATATGATAAGAATTTAAAGACATGGAATAGGGATCTTTCTACCGGTATTCCTGAGCTAGTTTCAAGAATCAATAATTGGAAATATGTGCCAGCACCAACTTATGAAGACATAAAACTTATTTGCCTAGAAAATGAAATAGATGATAAGAGAATAATTAAATTCATCTATGAAAACTCTCATAACCTTAGAAATGTGAAAGATTATGTATTAGCATACCACAATGGAGAGTTGCCTTATGACAGTTGAAAACTCAGTCTTAGATAATACTTACATTTATCTAGTCATATGTCCACTTTCGGGTAATGTTCTACACATTGATTATGGCTATAAACCCAAAATAAGTTCCCAGATAAAAAAATCTACTTTTTATGGTGAATGGAGAAACTCAATGAAGGTAGCTAAAGAGAAACCCATCTATTTAATAATAGATCATGTTAAGGCTAAAGAGGTAGGTTTTTGGCTTGAATATTATGAAGGTCTTTACAGTACTTGGGGATTTGAATTATGGAACTCTAAGGTTAAGGATCAATTAAGAACTGCATTCGTGCGTCGTTCAAACAATATTGTATATCATTTGGTTGATAACATGGATAATATCGAAATTTCCAATCACGTATATAATTATGGTCACTTAATTCAGCTTATTGGAAGCTTATTAAAAATCAAATTTATTGCTAGAGAACTTGATGAAATGACGGTAGTGATAATTCTATGTTATTTCTATGGAAAGGATTTGCACCATTTCATATCGAAAAGCATGGGGGAGTTAAGAGACTTAATTCTCTATGGAACACCTCAAGACAGTCCTCTTTACTATGAAAAATTAGACCAATTTATTTTGGACTATGTAAAACAATATTCTTTCGGTAAAAGCCTTACGAAAGCTTTCGAAAATAAGATAAACTCTAAGAAGCTTGACAATAGACTAAAGAACGTTTCTAAATATTTTGGTTACCAAATAGAGATTAAGTACTCTGACCATCAGACATTATCCAAACTTATGATGTTCGAATTAGCAGAAACTTATGGGGTAGAACAAAAACATCTTGAATCAGCAATCCAATCCTCAAAAGGTTACTTACAATACATGTTAATGACTAACAATAGTAAATCGTTTTATCTGGATAACATTCTGTTTTTTAAAGAAGTTTTTAGCCTAGATATTAAGAAAAAAAGAGTCTATAAGACTCTTTTAAATAAATGTTATTAAGCCAGTGTGTAAATATAGTTTGCTCTTCTTCTCTTATTGAAATTGATTGTTATCAGTAGTAACTGAGTTCCTCAGAATACCTGTATTCCATTTGGCCTTCTGGGGATCTGACGGCTCTGATAAGTGGTGCGATCCACTCTGGCCTTTCTGGAGTTTCTTTGACTGAAGCAGTTCTTCTCCATTCTTCATCGTTGTAGATCTCTCCCTTGAATTCGTAGTATGAGAAAACTGAACCTCTGGCTATCTGATATTCTCCATTGATCGGTACTACAACATATATATCGTCAGCATGACCAACTGCTACATTCAAGTTGGTGCCATTGTAAATGTAGACATCCGTGATCAAAGCCATCGACTTTTCACGCTCTGGAAGGTGATCCGTTTCTAGTAGTCCAAGTAGCGTATATTCTATTCTAGCTCCTATTCTGAAGAGGTCTTGATTCAGTTCATCGCTTAGCCTTTTGCCCGCCAGCTGCATCTCCGTGGCTTTCTTTAGATCAAAACCAATCTCTTTGATGTTGGTTAGCTCTGATTCAAAAGAGTTCTCAAAGTACAGCAGTTTTTCCAACCACTTGACCAAGCTCAGAGACTCGTTCCAAAACTCAAGGTTTGGCTCTACGTAAGAATAGTGCTTTGGAGGTCCAGGCCCACCACCTTGCCCCGCTTCTGCGGCATAAGGCTTCTCTTGATACAGTACCAAGTCATGCTTGATATGCGCCCAAGAAGAAAGCATTGTACTCAATTCCTTTCTGTTGTAGGCGTCAGACTTCATGAAGTCAGGATACATATCTTTTTGATTCATAGCACTTAGCGCTGTCTTCAAGCCTTTCATGGCATAGCTTACCTCCCATCCATTGAATTCGTCAAATTGCTCTTGAAGCTCTTTCAGTTTAGGCTCGTATTCCTCCCAATATTCGCCATCTTTATATTCTGACAAAAGAATCTTTTCAGCAGTAGTGTCTCTAAATACCGCAGGAACATCCAACCCTCTCGGAAATGGTCGCTTGGAATCATTTCCATCGATATGAACAAACTTAGAAAAGATCTCACCACTCACGCTGTAGGTACTCGATAGGAAATAGACCCTTTCGGCCATGCGGTCTGGAGTTCGGAACTTAGGTCCAATATTCTTCTTTATCCTTTCTTTGTTGAGCTCAGAGAGTTGCTTTTGAATATTGTCCAGCGTATTGATATCCAATGCATCTTCTATATGATCTATATCCTCTATAGCCGTAATGATGTCTCGAATAGAAAGGTTAACCTCCTGTCCCGCTAGTTTCTCTACTATATCGACATAATTCTTGTAGTTAGCATAGATCTTCTCATTAGACTTGATCACAAAGGCTAGCGCCACCATGGCTCTGAATTCAAAACCATTTTCTAGTTTCACACCATTCAAGCTCATCCACTTAAAGGCTTTGAAGTATGACTTTAACTCTTCACTTTTTGTGTAGTGACTACGTGGTTTAAGCTCTGCATAATCCACATCCATATTTTTAATAAAGAGTGGTTTACCCTTGGCTTCCATGGCTCTTTCAAACTCCGTAGCAATGATCTCTGTATCACTGGACGCTGCACCAAACAGTAAAGAAGAACCTATTTGACAGTATGTATCTACCCATCCTATGGTTTCTTCTAATTCTAACCTTTGATAATTAGGAAGCTCCTGTCGAATATCGTACAGCAAATCATCCAGCTTATCTCTCATGTAGTTTTGCTCCAGTTTTTCTAAGAATCTAGAGAAGTACTTGTGTAAGATGTATAGATATAGATCCGTGGTGATGTAGTGAGGAATAAACTCATACGCATTGCGATCATAGACATAGAACGGCATCTTTCTATTGGCGTCTAGGATACTGAAATTGTTTTGGACCAGGTCATTCTTAAGCTCGGTGGGTAGCTTTTGAAACTGCTTTTCATTGACCACCATTTCATAATTGTAGAAGTCAAGCCCTTCCCTATTGACCGTGCTAATACTATCCTTGCGCAGTTTCTCCTCATTGAGTATTCGCTTCACAAGCTCTTGCTCCTGACGGTTCATGACGATCTTGAACGTGTCCACATCAAAAATTGGACGATACCACTTGAATCGATTAAAGTACCCCCTCAGGAAAGGATCATTAAACAAATAGCCATTTCGAGCAAAGACTTCGTTTCTCAAAAGTCTAAGATCAGCATAGGACAACGAAGACAAGTCTTCTGGTACATTCAAATCTCTAGGCGGCAAATAGGGTAAGTCCTCCATGTACTCGTAATACTCCTCTATGTGAGGTAGTTTATAGAAAGCCTGTAAGTATTCCTTAGACTCACTGACGATGACTGTAGGCCCTTGAGGGATCTCTTCAGGTTCCGTTTCTGGGAGCTTTTCTTCTACCTTCTCAGTCTCTGCTTTAGTGGCAACCGGTTCGGCAGCTTCTGGTTTTTCTTTTTTGCTTCCACCGCATGACGCTAATATCAAAACAGTGCATAGTGAAGCTACATACAGGCGTGGGGAGAATAAGTTCATAAGGCTAATCATTAGTTAAGGTTCTCAAATCCAAATTGATCCCATTGGTAAGTTCGAATATATGTGTTTCTGGCTGAATCAAATTCATGGGTGCGCAGATAGTTCGTGCCATTTTCATGGATGATGCTAAACTTGGCCACATCATGTAAAAACTTAGTCCCCATCCAGACGGTCTTTACGCCACCATCCTCAATCCTGAATACATTGATTCGTTTCTTGATAGAAGGGTCAAACCTGACCTTTTTCTTGATCCCGAATACGAACTCGGTCTCGCCGTCATTCGTGACATCTCCTATTTGTATATCTGTCAATTCGCCATGCAAAGTCATGGACTTAATTGGCGTTCCGTCCTCCCATAAGGTCAACAACTGATCTCCAGTCTTGAGTTTCTTGATCAAGATATCGTACTGATCTTCAATGTGAAATAGCCACTTACGTTTCGACTTATTGAAAGTCACTTCTTCCAAAGCTTTAGGTACCCAAAGACTATCTTCTTGATAGGCATAACCCAGGTTTTGGCTGTACTTAAGATTATTTCCAAGCATCTTAACTTGGGACTTAAAGTCCATCGAATGTGGAAAATAGGAAGACAGATCTACTGGCTTCAAGGCAACACTGACAGTACCTTGATCAACAGTCAAATGAGCGACTACCCCCTGAGTGGTATTCGGTAGATAGGCATCGGCTACGAAGTTGCCAAGGCTGTAAAGTATCGGTTTGCCCTTGTACAGCTCAACTTCCTGAAAGACATGCGGGTGATGCCCTATCACTGCATCCAGTCCTGCATCTATCAACTGACGAGCAAATTCTTGCTGCCAAGGCTTAGATGCCAATTGATACTCCAGCCCCCAATGTACGTAAAGCACAGTGGGAACATCTGGGCTAAGCTGAGTAAACACCTGGACAGCATCTAATAAAGCCTCCCGAGAGTTTAGACAAAAGGGCTCACAAGAAGTTGTCAAGCACGCTGAGAACACTGCTATTGGATGTTCCCCTACTCCTATCAACTTAGGTTCGCAACTATTTCCTAATTCCTTAATTTGATTTTCGTATAAAGCATTTAATGTTACTTCAATGCCTTCCTTACCATAATCATCGGCATGATTATTAGCGATACTAGCATGAGTAACATTTCCTTCTCGGAGTAGCTGAGCCCATTCGCTTGGAGCTGCTAGTTTTCCATTTTGCCTTCTGATTGGTACACTATCCAACAGCACACACTCTAGGTTGATGATGTTGTTATCGCCTTGTAGATATGGTTGGATGGACTGGACCAATAAAGAATCTCCGTGTAGAGTTATGTTTTCGGATACGCCTCCGTCTAGGATGAGGTCGCCGGTAAAGGTTATGCTATAGGATACATGATCGGTACAAGATATAATACCCCATATACAATGAAGTATGAGTCCAAAAACAAGAAATCTCCTCAAAACTATAATTTCGATTGCTTTGTCAAAGAGCACAAAGAAACTAACTAATTTGAAATATACATTTCTAATTATCCGATGAGGACATTTGATAGGATAATATACATTTATAATTAACCTGAATAGCGCAACATACAATTCTAACTATCTTGTACATTATCCTTACAGTTTAATTATATAATGATATTATGTCTGCACTCGTTCCTCGCTTGCCTGGCTCTCGGCAGCCAGGTAAATAAATCACACAAGCCAACCCTCCAAGATGTAGAATGAAAAGTTCGTGCTACTAGCTGGGTTGTTATATAATTTGATGTTATGTATAAATAGCCGCTCACGCCACCGCAACGATCTCGCAGAAAAAGCGAGATCTTCCCAACGCTGTGCCGTGCCCTGACCAGCTATTAATAAAGTTTCCCCACGCGCTTTTCCGCTCTAGCGGAATTACCAACCCACAGCCAAGAGATTTCCATGCAAATGATTTTGTTCAAAATTTCGATATTTGGTTAATTGCTCGATTCATTTTCAAATACACTACTCTCAGGCGTTAGAAATTTGCCTGTAAAACACTTGTCTTTCCAACGCTTTGTTTGGCTCACAGCACAAGCCATATACGGACGTCATTCCTGCCGAAGTGCAACGGAGATCAGGAATCTCATAAAACAACTATTGTTAATAGTAGCCTGCGGCAGCTAGGTGTTTATTTGATCGCTCAAGCCGCTGGGCTCATACTTTTCCATTGATGAAAAGTATGCAAAAATCTAGACAGAAAAATGCTTCAACCCACAGGCCAACGCCAACCCGCTTTTCTATCAGGCCGTCCCGCCAGAATGCAGAACTCTATTTAACATAATATTGAGTTGCAAGAAATTTCACAAGTTCTGATCTCATTAATATCTCAACTCTTTCCTAGTATTTAGTGTTATTGTAAATAACTTGGATAACAAGATGATATGAGTCGCAAAAACAAGTACAGGGAAAATTTTATACATATTGATTAAATGAACGAGTTGATCGAAATAATTGAGGTTCATCCGAATGATGTTAAAAGGATTGAATCAGAACCACCACCTGAACCCCATCGTCATGATTTTGAAGAACTTATTGTTGGGATTGAGGGTATGGTTGAACATTTCATAGATTTTCAAACCGAACAATTTGCAGCTCCTTTCATAAGTTTTGTAAGCCGACAGAAAACTCATAGGTTCATTCCAAAGACCTTAGACGGCAAGTGTCATATTTTGGGTATTCGCTTCAAAAGTGAGTTTATCCCGGAAACAACATTTCACCTGTATTCCCTATTTCATAACAACGCTAACCTTTCGCTAAAAGCAGACAGTTGTTTTGATCGAATTGAGCAGATATGTTCAATTATGCAAGACGAGCTAAAGCAGTCCAATCCGGATTTAGGAGTAATAAGGCATTTGCTTAGTGCATTGTTTGTAATGATCGAGTCAGAGAGACAGAAGCAAAAGCCAGAAACCAAACAACAAGTTGCCCAAAACGAAACATATACCACATTTCTCCAGATCCTTGAGGAAAATTTTAGAAGACCTGAGGGAGTTGAATATTATGCCGAGAGACTATTTATGTCCTCACGCAACCTCAATCATATCACACAGAAAATGTTCTCGCAAAGTGTTTCTGAAATCATAGAAACCAGAAAATTGATCGAAGCGAAAAATTTACTTACATCTACAGACAAAACCATTTCTGAAATTTCATTTGAACTAGGATATAACGAGAAATCATATTTCTCCAAGGTATTCAAAAAAAAGTCCGGTCAAACTCCGTCGGAGTTTCGAGATGAAATGAGAAAGTTAGTTTAAGACTCTCTTGACAAAGCTTTCTATCCCTATTTCTTCGAACCTGTTACCATACTTCCGAATACTACTACCCTTCTTCCGATTAGTATTACCTCCTGCTTCAGACTCTAACTGACCTTTGTTTCATCAAAATGATTATTAAAACAATAAACACGATAACGATGAAAACAAAACGGATTTTGACAGTAGCGATTACATTAATTTTCGCATTGGTCATCGCAAGTTGTTCTAACAACACTGATAAATTAGAAGTTGAGTCTTTGAGAAATCAGCTTGCGGAAATTGCAAAAGTCAATGAAACTATTGCTAAAAACCTAAAGACTTTTGATGAGTTAGATTTTGAGATTTATTCAAATGAACAGTGGACGCGCCTTCATGAAAGTCACTCAAAGGACATCCTAGTTCATTATCCTGATGGTCATACAACTAAAGGAATTGAAGATCACATTGAAGAATTGAAGCCGATGTTTGTATTTGCACCTGACACAAGGATAGAAGAACATCCTGTCAAAATAGGGTCGGGAAACTTGACTGCCGTGGTTGGTGAACTAAAAGGAACATTTACAAAACCTATGCCTATCGGTGATGGCAAGTTTATACAGCCAACTGGCAAGGCCTTTGTTCTTCCAATGGCAACAATTGGTTTGTGGAACGATGATGGAGTGATGTATGAAGAATACCTCTTTTGGGATAATCAGGCTTTCATGAAGCAAATTGGTTTAGCTAACTAAAGGTATTAGGTATTATTCGTGTTTAACCTGATCGTTCTTGTGCGGTCAGGTTAATTTAAAATACCTTTTAAAATGAACAGGAACGGATTTCTTAAACTATTGGCAGCTTTGTCAGCAACATCAGTAGCGATGAAATTAAAAGACTTGGATAAAATAACAGGAGCTCTTGATTCTACTCCTAGCATGCCAGTGCTATTCCTTGGACATGGAATTCCAATGAACGCCATCGAAGAAAATGAGTTCGTTAAGGGGTTCAGAAAAGTATCCTCAGAAATAGCACTACCAAAGGCTGTCCTTTGCGTTTCAGCTCATTGGGAAACACGAGGAACATTGGTCACAGCTATGGAAAAACCTCGAACCATTCATGATTTTGGAGGATTTCCTCAGGAACTCTTTGAGGTTCAATACCCTGCTCCCGGCAGCCCAGAACTTGCACAAAAGGTCAAAGACCTGATCAAAAGCACAGATGTACATCTGGATGATAAATGGGGACTTGATCATGGAGCTTGGTCAGTTATTAGGCACATGTATCCAGATGCTGATTTACCAGTGATTCAACTAAGTCTTGATCATACTCAAGGCCCTAGGTATCATTATGACCTGGCCAAAGAACTTGTAAAGCTTCGTGATAAAGGTGTACTCATTGAAGGTAGTGGTAATATGGTACACAATCTACGAATGGTTGCATGGAGTAAACTAAACGAGCAATATGCATATGACTGGGCGAATGAAGCTAATGACCGAATGAAACAGTACATTCTGAATGGTAATCATGATAGACTTATCAACTACTCCAAGCAAGGAAAGGAGTTTCAATTGTCGATTCCCTCGCCTGAGCACTATTTACCCCTGCTTTATACACTTGCGCTTCAAAAGGATTCAGATGTTATTGAATTGTTCAATGACCAGCCTGTTGCCGGCTCACTTTCAATGACTTCAGTGAAGATAGGGTAAGAAATACCGCACACATTTGCCATTTCCTCACTCCTCCCCTCCTCTCAAAAATGTCAAAAGAGTGCTCGTTACTGCTAAGAAAATGAAGTGTAGTTTTTAATTGATGTTAGAGGCCTTCCCTAAACAATTAATCCCACCCCTGAACCGAAGCTATATTAACATAACGCAGGACATTATATAACACAAGTAGATTTGTACGACCGTAGAGCTGTTTAGTGCTCTTGTTATATAATTATATTATGTGTAAATAAGGATTCTGCTCTCTAACAAGATTCGTGTGATTCTGCTAGCGAGATTAATTCTGCTCCGTGTTATATAATTTATTCAGCACTGAGTTTATTTTCAATGGACTTCATGATGTGCTGCGCAGTTGATGTTATAATAAATAGCCGCACGGCGAGCGCTCAAGTCCTCACGCTCGGCCGTTCCCTGACCAAACGGCTATTAATAGTTTCCCACCGTCTTTCAGGCTAAGGCCTGATCACCAGCCCAAATGCAAGAGAATCTCAGGCAAAGCTTGTCGTGCTTCGCTATTCGGGTAATTGTTCAGTTCGTTTTCAAATACGCCATTCTCAGGCATAAGGATTTTTGCCTGTGATACACTTGCAGGCCAACACTTTGTTTTGGCACAACTCAACACCAGTGCGTCATTCCGGAAGTAGTGCAACGGATGTCCGGAATCTTTTTAAAGTTCTTAGTAGATTAAACTTAGGAAATACCTACCTCTCCATCTAGGTCAATGTTATCAACATAGGCTTCTTGTGAGATTACTGGAATCATTTCATCATCAACCGAACCAGTTATAACCCCAAAAGGAAAAGCTTCTTCTATTTCGATACTATGTTTTAGAAGGTCATCAGAAACTGCTTTTAGATCATCAGAGAATTGCTCTTTTATTGTTATAAGTACCTTGCGTTTCACAAAGATAAATTTAATAAATTCAGAACTATGGTGCAAGAACTAAACCCGCACCATAATCGCCTACGGGAACACTTAGCGGTTTAGCCTGTGATGTCAGTGCCCCCCATAATTGTATAGGAGTGTGTATCGGGAATTTCTCAGCATATAATCCCGCAATTCCAGCTACATGTGGAGTTGCCATACTTGTTCCAGATATTGTATTGTATGGTTTGGTACTAGTAATCCACGAAGAATACACTCCGACCCCAGGGCCGCTAATTTCCATCATAGTTCCTGGATTAATTGCTCGATTGGAGAAGCGCGCAACCTTCAAATTAGAGTCTACAGCTGCAACTGACATGATGGATGGAACGTTTGCTGGGCTACCAATTGGATTGATATTAAAGGGACGATGACTATCATTTCCGGAAGCCGCAATGATCAATGATCCTTGCTTAAGTGCATATTTTGCAGCTCTTTCATAGGCCAATTTATGACCTTGTCCTGGAAATACACGAGAACCCAAAGACATACTTATAATTTGGCAATTGTTTGACACGGCCCAGTTGATTCCGCTGAGAATCCAGCTGTCTGTCCCTTGTCCCTTTTTTCCCCCGAGTACCTTACCAATAAAAATATCAGAGTCATAAGCTACACCATATCTTACTCCACTTGAATCTTTATGACCACAAGCAGTGCCTGTACAATGTGTTCCGTGCCCATTGATATCGTCAGCAGATTCATTTGGAACAAAAGACTTAGACTGTATCGTTCTACCTGAAAAATCAGGGTGCTTAAAATCAAAACCAGTATCAAGAATTGCTATTTTAACTCCTTTCCCACTATAACTTGATTTGTCTACGTCAGTTGCTGTGATTCCCCATGTTGATTTGTTTTGGACACTTAACGCCTGTGGATCAGGGGCCATAATTACTTCTTCAGGTTCCAAAATGAAATTACCCCGCACTGATAATGCAGACGCAACCTCGCTTTGATCTTCGTCAATCCCTAAGAGCGCCACACCAATATCTTCAAATATCATCATATCTGAGTCTTCATATTCTTTTTCAGTTACGCTTTCCTTATCGTCAAAGTCTCCCATTTGAGCAACCTTCAGCCCAAGCTCGTTTTTTAGTACATTTTTCACCCCACTGAAATCCATGTCTTCATGAGTAAGTGACATTAAATATCTTCCAGTATAAAAATTACTTTGATTTGAGAGTTGTTGTTCGTTAGAAGCCATCGGCTCTTCTGTGGATGCTAATTTTATCATATTGATATTTATTTCGAGTGTACAAAAATTATGTTCTTAAAAAATTGGGTTTTTCAGGAGAATCAAAGCATCCTTGATTGCGAATTGGTACAAACTACTTTTACCCTCTAATCCCTCGATGACAGTCATAAGTACTGATTCACGTTCCTCGGCAGTCAGTAAATATGCATTAGCTAAATCATCATTGAGATACCCTATTGATTTTTCTGCGTCTTCAAAGGCATTCGACATTAGTGTGTTTACGCTATTTTCACTGGTGCCAATAGAGGCTATTTTGTTTTTCTCCAAATCGATAAGATTATCAATTTGCTGTGAAAGCGCAGAATACTGTGCGACAGATATATCTTCCTTCAGGAGCTTATTCAAATAGAGCGTTTTTGCGTCAGAGAGCTTAACAATAGCCGTTGCAGAATTCAGCACTAGAGAGTAAGCAACTTCATTTTTTGCATTCTCAACCGAAGTATACAGGCCATATTGAAATAAAGTAGCAGTAACTGATTCCTCTCCAAATGTATCCTTATCTCTTATTGAGGTAGATCGCGTTGCAATCAATGACCATGCTCCTGGCGCTAATTTGTTCGCATTAAAGCTAACAGCAGCATCTGCTGAAGAACTACTCTTTGCTGCCTCAGCGATAGAAGTAACCAGCGAAATATAGCTATTAATAGCATCTGGTGAAGTTAGAACTTTTAGGCCAGCCGAACCGGGAGCCAACGTTGATGCAATTAGTTGAATTGATTCTGTTATAATAGGCACTAATAGATCTAAACTGAATTCATGTGAATATTCTACTTTCACAGTTGTGGAATAATTGGCTTCTTTAAAATCACTTACACCAAGGTTACTTTGTAGATCATTTTTTCTCTTGTTGAATTCCGCTTCGTCAGCTATTTGCAGGGATTCAAGTTGTTTTTGCAGCTTTACAACTACAGCTTTGGCTGCGTCTGTTTTCTTAACTACTTTCTCTAATGAGGGGCTTTTACATGCCATTTTATTGTTATTTTAAGTTTCTAGTCTTTTTTTACAATTGAATGTAGAAACAGAATGAACATCAACCAATACCCACTTTTGGGTAATTTTCAAATGAAGGTTGTATCGTTCTATGAAGTATTTGTATTGTGCTAATAATTTCGCACACATTTGCCACTCTCCTCCCCTCCTGCCAGCGTTCCTCACTGCGGCATGGTAATTCCTCACTCGTGACGAGTGGCAAAAGAGTGCTCGTTCCTGCCAAGAAATGAAGTGATCGTTTTTAATTGATGTTAGAGGCCTTCTTTAAACTATTAATCCCGCCCCTGAACCTAAAGCTGATTTAACATAACGCAAGACATTCTGTAACACGACCCATGCTTATATTAAATAGAATCACAAATTATTCAGAACTCACTAACAACGTTTTTAAAGAACCAAAGAATCTTCAACAATAGATCTTTAAGAATATTTTGAGACTCTACTCATTCCAACTATTGTTTTCATTATTAAATTCATCAAAAGTACTTAGAGTCCAGTGGGTGATACTTCGAACCGTATTATTGTATGTATTATTCTTAATATTTACTATGCCAAAATTCGACATATTAAGCCTTATGGCTGCAGCTTCAGGCTCTAAAGATTGATTAAAACTATTATCTAAAATAGTGACATTTAGCTGGGTTGATTCTGTATTCTTAACTCCAGCTCGATCAATCATGAGCATTCTACCTCCTACACTTAAAGTAGATAATCCATCAGAAAATTGATTACCATTAATTTCAATCAGTTCTTCTTGCGCTGCAAAATCATCTGTAGACGTATTAGTAAATTGAGTAGCTCCCTGAGCGATAATATTATTAGAAAGTTTAACAGCCTTGTTTTCATAGAAAGACATGGCCATTCTCCCCTTTTGTTCAATAAAGCTAACGCTGTTATTTGTTAGTACTACATCATGAAAATGCCTGACATTAATTATACCTCCTAAATCTTTTTTAAAACCCGATTGACCTTCAAAATAGTTATTGTCAATGACTATGTTCTGATAGCCACTCTCATAACCCTCAATAAGTGATCCATAACTCCCTAGAAAGTTTAGAGCAAGATTATCGGTCTTAAAAATGTTATTTTTAAATATAGAATTTTGATCGAAGTCCGTTTGAATAGCTGTTTTGTTTTCAAATACTGCGGTAAATCCTATTACATCAAATAAATTATGCTGAACTGTAATGTTTTGAGTACCATGAAATAAATCTGCCATTTGCTTGGTAGTTTCTTCTACATCCAATTGCTGAGCTCTCCCTATTATTTCATTATCCTCGATTACTATATTTTTGGAATTGTAAGGAGAAATTTTAGCACCTGACTCTACTAAGACATTATTGCTTGAAATATCTGCAATCTTAAAAATCCTATTAGGGTTATCACATCTTATAAAGTTACGTTTTATCTCTACTCCATCGATTCCATTGATTGTAATCAAATCATTCTCTACATAATATCTCCTGAATTTTGTAAAATCTCCGTGTATGTAATTATCATTGAATACAAAGCCTTTTCGGTGAACTTCTTCTTGATTTCTGTGGATGATGCGCCCATTAATAAGAGTGGTATGGGAAATTTCAAGATTTTCCATATTGAGGGCATAAACAAGAAATGGAGCTACGTCAATACCTCCTTGCTGGCCTAAGGTAGATTCTAGCTCAATACCTCTGATAAATATGTTGGATTGCTGTGCAAAGAAAATCAATTTTTGATTTGCAATAATTTTACCTTCTCCGTAGACACCATTTAGAAGTGTAATTTTATCCGAGATTAAAAACGTCCCTTCTGGTATATACATAATTTTACCAGTTGCCGCTACTTCTTTAATCACGCTGGTATTGTCCGTTATTCCGTCACCGATCGCTCCATAATTGGTGATATCAACAACATCATTTTGATTGTATTCTTGGCATGGTATGTTATTTACTTGAGCTACCTTATACCTTGGCCCACGATCTACAGTAAGCAATACATTATTGTCTTCTGGATAACATGTCTTAAACGTCTCGTTTAGACTTTGACATTCTTGTTGATCGGTGACGGTAATTGATAGTACCTTCTGACCGCAAGCTAAATATGTCGTAAAAGAAGATACCTCAAGTAATTCACCAGATTCTATGCTCTCGTCGTCAAATCTTAATTCATACTGGTAAGGCCCGATACCTCCATCTATGTTAATCTCAAACTCCTTTTTATTAATACAACGGGTGGTTATTGCTATATCAGAGCAATCCACATTAGGAAAGTCAGCATCGCTGGCAGAATCATTTGACGAATTAGAATTTTCTGCTTCGGATGTCAATTCACTTTCTTCACTTACACATGATGCTAGTACGAAGAGCCCTCCAAAGAATATTGGGTAAAGGATAGAACATAGTATCTTCATGTCCGGTATCTTAAGCTATTAATTATGATTAGTTACTTCAATAATTTGAGGGAATTAAAGAAACTTTATAAACAGAAAAATCAATATAATACTTACAAGCTAAGCACTTTCCATTTTTCGACTAATTATAGCAATTAACCGATTGAACTATATTTTATTCATATTTCCAGTGTGCTGCTTCTCTTTCATTAAGTAAAATGGAGAATTAGAAATCAATATGGCTATTCGAAGACTTATCTCTAATTCCTAACCGAGGATATCCTTACTCCTTTTCAATCCTAATTACTTAGTAACCCTCTAAGGCTGCACTAATCCAAAGCAAGGAGGTTAGAATACCAATGGATTATATAAAATAACCCAATATAGAGTTGATATAGGTTCACGAAAGTCTCTACCAAAAAGAACTCTCAATAAACAGTATATCAACTCCTAACAATCGATCTTAATTAAGCCCTTAGGTTAAGCTCCTAGGTTTTCAGAGCTTCTATTGATGGCCTCTTTGCCGTTGTAAACTAATCTAGTCGACCATGGAATTGGGTTTCTTAGAGCGTAATGCGCCATGCAACCGTTTTCAGCTTCGTTGAGTAGGTTTTGGATGTTTTCTTCTGGCTCAGGACTTTCGATGATCACATGAGTCTCTACCATATCACATCGACCGTCTGTCATGTATCCATGCTCACGCATATGACCTAAGTTAGTCGCAAATATGATGCGCTGTTCAAGTTTAAGACTATCTACTTGAATCTTACGCGCAGTCAGGATGTCTGTCAGGTGTGTCATCAAGCAGAAACCTATACCAGCCGAAAAGAAAGCCAACGGTGGCGGCGCTGTGTCTTGTCCTACAGGTGGCTGTTCATCACAATATAATTTCACAGGACTAAACCCAGGTATATTGACCGAAACTACCCCTGTCTTACTTTGCATGTTACCAGCTTCTGCACTGAGATTCACTTCAAAACGATAAGGCTCTGGATGCTTGGCCTTTTTAAACTTCTTCGATTCGTATTGAGTTTGGGTGGGTGGTTCAGGACTGAGTTCGCCTACGCGATATAATTTCTCTTCTGACATTTTTATTGTTTAATGATTTGTTTTTGGATCTGTCGATCCATGCTAGGCAATAATAGAGTCATAATATGAAACCGAATTATTTTACTTCAGAATAAATAAAATACCCATAATTAGGTATTGTCTTTTGAAGTTAACAGAGTGAAATTTAAGCGACAAATAAATCTTATCATAGAATTTAAATTAGACTATTGTATTTATCTACAGTCTAATTTTTTGTCAATCTAATAATAATTATCAGTATCCCTAAACTATATAGTAAAATGAAAACACTCCTTACAATCTTCATCATTCTCACAACTTTATTTTGCTCATTTGCTCAAGGTGACAGTAATACAAGAAGGGTAAAATATCGTCTTCCTAGAAGTTATGACTCTATATATGTTAAAGCTAAAAAAAGTATTATCAGGCCAAAAGGGGCTTTAGTTACAAAAACGTCAGGTGGTTATACATGGCAGGAAAAACTTGAAAAAACTGATACGATTAAAGTAGATTTCTACAAAAAAATAAAAATGAACCATGTATGGTACTTTGATGAAGTAAAGTATGATGATAAGACTATCGAATGGGTTAGACTAAATCCTAGAAAATTTAAAACAATTAAAAATGGAGTGGAAATTAGAAAAACTAAAGAGAAAAATGCTAGTCACCCTACTCAGGAGGAAATGCGATTAAAAATTGATCCCAATAAATTTGTTAGGTTAAATATCAGATATTTCTCAATTGACATACTCACTCTTCCATTCGTTTATCGTCCAGCATTAAATGATACCATTGGAAGTCAACTCTCAACTAATCTTTCTCTTGGGGTATCTACGACATATAATTTCGGACGAGAATATTTTAGAAACAGAAGACTCACAGCTAAACGAAGCATTACAAGTTTCTCTAGTGGTTTGGGTTTTGGATTTAAAAAAATTGATTTGGATAAATCGAGCACAAGCCTTTCTGATAAACCAATTATGAATGAAGAAGATGGTTTAGCATTCTTTCTTTCTCCTGGTATTGGATTTCACACAAGAGGACTAACTTTTACATTAATGTATGGTTGGGATCTTCCTATTACCGAAAATGTAAAAGATTGGAATTATGCTAATGAAGGCTACATCGCTTTCGGTTTTGGACTTGGTATTGATTCTATCGGCAAGGTTTTGAAAGTTAATTAATAAGAATTAATGCTTTTATGGATTAAGCTAAGTTTTAACTTTTAAGACATTTAAAATGTACCAACCAATTAACTTTATTAAGGGAATATCAGGACTTTTATTTACTTCCTCAATCATTATAATTGTGGTTTTTATCAATTTCATATTGAAAAAGGAAAACGTTTGAAACTTCTCTAAGCTCTGATAATGACTCTCTACCATTTTTAACTTCTTGTTTTGTTTTTCTTCGAAACTTTCGATTGGCATCTCTTTTATCTTCTTTCTCAGAATTAGTACTCGCTAACCCTTGAATCTTAGTTTTCTTTCTTGATCTACTCATGTTCTGAACTTTTCACAAAAAAATTCTTCACGGACCGATAAGATTTTTGGAACAATTTAAATACCCCTAACACAATTCCTTCTATGATAATCTCAACGAATATTCGTACGATGAACTCAAAGATCACTTCAATAATTATCATAAGTCAGGCTCGTTTTATGTTATCTTATATTCAAAGGCTCAATTAAACCAATACAATAATACCACCCTATCGGCTTAACATTACTGTTTACTTTTATGAAGTCAAAATTATACCTATCCCCTTGGAAAAGAAATCAAGAAAGTAGTCCCTTCTCCTAGTTCACTTTGTACGGATATTTCTCCATCCATAGCTTCTACATACTTCTTGGCTATTGATAGCCCTAGACCAGTAGAAGATTCGCCATCTGTCGGTTTGGCTTCTAACTTTTGATAAATGCCAAAGAGCTTTTTCTTATCCTCTTCACTGATCCCTGGTCCCTCATCCTGAATACGAATGGTCAAAGTATCCGCTTCGACAGAAAGCAACAGTTTTACTTCCGTGTTAGGCTTAGAAAACTTAATGGCATTTGATACAAGATTTTCAAGTACTTGAATAAGATAATCCTTATCCACCTTTGCCACGGCATTGGCAACGTTAGTATTTGATACTGACAGTTTGATGCCTTTCTTTTCTAAGGTCGACTGAAACGAGAATGCTACACCTTGCAATATTTCAGACAGATCATGTTCTTCCATATTCAGCTGTAGGTTTTGCGCCTCTATAGCACTTACATCTAAGATACGTCTGATCATATGGCTCAACCGTTGACCTGTTTGTTGTATGTATCCGAGATACTTCTTATTATCTGATTGAAGACCATCTTCACTACTCAAAACAATTCCAGTCAGCCCCATGATGTTATTAATCGGACTCATGAGGTCATGAGCTACCAATCCAATCAGTAAGTTCTTTTCGTTATCATACTGTTTGAGTTGTTCGTTTTTCAGTTTGACTTTTTTAGTCAGCTGACGCAATGTCACATAAAACCATCCAATAATAAACAACAAAGTCAGTGCAATCAAAAGGCCAATAAAATTGTATTGTGCTCTTTCTTGCAACCGCTTATTATCTTCGGTCAATACCAACTGCTCCTTTTCATTTTCAAATAGAATTTGTTGCTTTTCTTTTTCAAACAAATATTTGTTCTCAAGGTCTGAAATACGCTTGATATTTTCACTATTGAAAATACTGTCATTGTATTGTGTGAAAAGTACGTGATGGTCATAGGCTTTACGAAAACTCCCTTCGGCAGCATAAATTTCAGATAGCTGACTGTGAGCGTTTGTTATTTCATCAAGCAATGACAATTCAGTCGCAAGATGTAGTCCTTTATTGGTATTTTGCTTTGCTAGATTTAGATCACCTTTTTTAAGGTATACGGTCCCGAAATGAATATAGGACATACACATACCATATTTGAAACCAATGGATTCACTGACTTCTAGTGCTCTAGAGAAATTATCAATAGCAGAGTTCAAGTCATTCTTCTCTAAAAGTATCAAACCAATATTTCGTAATATCGATGCAATACTAGTTTGATCACCCACTTTTTCTTTAATAGCCAGTGCCTCTATAAAGTAGGTATTGGCTTGATCATACTCTTCAAGTTCAAAATACAATTCACCTATGTTATTAAGACTAGTGCCGATACCGCTCTCATCCCCAACTGATCTTCTGAGTTCCAGAGACTGTTGGAAATACTCTATTCCATTCTTGTAGTCTTTTTGCTCACTATGAATGATGGCAATATTGTCTAGGCATCTACCTATGCCTAATTGATCTTCATTCTGCTCGAATATTCTTAGTGCCCGCTGATAGAAGTCTAATGCCCGAGGATAGTTACCTTGACGGTAATAAATCACCGCCGAGTTATTCAAACATGAAGCCTCAATGGAATGGTCTTGTGCTCTTTTATTGACTTTTAAAGCAGAATCATACAAATCAAGTGCAATATCAAAGTCTGAATGATAGTAGTAGTAAAGACCTAATATTCTTGTTCCCTCAGCCTTGCCATAGTCATAATTGATACTATCAGCCAACAGAATAGCTTCCTCTAGCAATGGCGGTATTTGCTCAAGATTAACCGTGAAAAGTTGGTAGGCCGCTTTATTTAACCTGTTTACCCTGACCGTATCACGCAATTTATAACCTTCTAATTCCATTCGAAGGCTATCCACTAAGGGTTGAGCGACTGAACTATTGAGGATATTTAGAAATAGGCAAATTAGGGATACTAGAAGGGTTCGATTCATATATTGCGTAGTTCTTAATTCTAAATAACATCATTAAGATGCATTCACCTTGACAATGAATTGACGAGAACTGTACAATATAATGAAATTCAATTTCATACTTGATACGAAGTAAGAAGATTGAATGAAAAGGTAATTGGGGGAGTTTTGAAATGCATTATAGCTCCGTATGATTCATTGCGTATCCTTAAGAATGCAAATTCCCCAAACCATTCACAAGCTATTAACCCGCTTTATGTACAAAGCGGGCTACCCCCCTTAAAATACAATCACATTCTTACCAATGGTTTTATTAGTTTCCTGCAACCTATGCGCTTCCTTAAGATTGTCGGCTGTGAAGCCTTCCAACTGCGTAGTCATGGTGGATTGTATTGTACCATTATCAAGCAACTCCGATAAATGATTCAGAATATCATGTTGACGCTGAATGTCATCTGTATTGTGCATGGACCGTGTATACATTAGCTCCCATGAAAACGATACACTTTTGTTTTTGAGAATATTGATATTGATCGGGTCTTTACTTTCCGTGATAGATGCTATATGTCCTTGAGGTTTGATAATCTCTGCATAAGACTCCCAATAGCCCCCTAGATTTACAAGATCCAGAATATAATTTACCTGCGAATGACCAATCTTTTCTAATTCATCTTGAAGATGATAATGGTTGACTACATGGTCTGCACCCATCTTCTGACACCAAGCTTGGGTATCTGGTCTAGATGCTGTTGCGATGACTGTCAAGTTGCCCAGTTTCTTAGCCAATTGAATAGCTATACTACCTACTCCACCAGCACCAGCCATGATCAGAATAGTTTTACCCTTATCCAGTTCAGGATTGATTCGAATTCGATCAAAAAGAGCTTCATAAGCCGTTAGTCCTGTAAGAGGCATAGCAACTGCTTCGGCCACTGATAAGTTTTTAGGTTTGAAACCTACAATTCTCTCATCTACCAGTTGGTATTCGGCATTGCTACCACTTCGTGTAATATCTCCAGCATAATACACTTCGTCTCCTATATTAAACAATGATGTTTTCTCCCCAACAGCCTCTACAGTACCTACTGCATCCCAGCCAATGATTTTAGGAGTCTCCAACACTTTGTCCTTTGCTGCGTTCATTCGGACTTTAAAATCCACCGGATTTACTGAGTTGGCGCTGACTTTGACTAATATGTCATAGCCTTCTGGAATTGGTTTCTCGGTTTCAAACTCTACGAAACTTTCAGGGTCTTCTACGGGTAACGATTGTTTAAATCCAATTGCTTTCATCTTCCTTTTTGTTTTGTTCTTATCTGATATTGTTCAACCTTTCTTGAATCAAGATATCTAATTTCAATGAATAAATACATCCTACTTATTCAATCACAGATACCTCTACAAAATGAAGACTATTCTTTCTGATTCCAGTTGTATCTTGACAGGTTATCTATGTATAATGATTGGTTTCACTATTGAAATGAGCTGCATCTTTACAGTATAGAATACCATAATATAGCTACTAGGGTATCCATTTTCTATGAATACCCTACTATCACCAGTATTCGTCTAAAGTATTTCTCGATGTCATTTGAGCTGTTTAAAATCTGTGAATGACTCTCATTTTTCCAATGACTGCTCAAATAGCTCTACTTTATCATTGAGCTCTGATGCCAACTTTTTATTTGAAATCCCTGCGCTAGAGTAGTTGTCGTAAAAAGAAGGTAGTGCAAAATCGGCTATAATATTTCCCTGCATAAATGGGAAATAAGACTTAGCCGCAGCCAATACACTAGCTCCTCCCCTTTGCCCTGGAGAAGTTGCCATTAGTAGCATGGGTTTTCCTTTCCATACATTCATATCTATTCTGGTCAACCAATCCAGTAGATTTTTAAAAACAGCAGTATACGTTCCGTTATGTTCGGCTAGTGAAATAATCAAACCATCAGCAGATTTGATTATTTCATCAAATTTCCTTGCTTCCTCAGGGATACCGATTTCGGCCTCTACGTCTACGCTATAGAGTGGTAAGTGGTAATCTTTGAGGTCAATGACTGTGATGGAGGTATCAGCAACTTTGCTGGCTACATGAACAGCTAGGGTCTTATTGATTGACGTCTTGCTACTGCTCGCTCCGAATGCTATTATCTTTTTCATGGAACAAAGAAGCCATGTCTTCCTACGTGGAAAAATAAAGTAGTTTAAGAAAACTAACGCTTACTCATTTTGCTCCGAATCATACTTAAAAACTCTGGAGTAATGCCCAGATAGGCCGCTAGGTTTTTTTGAGTAATACGATTGGCTATCTGTGGGTACTTTGCTAAAAATATCTCATACCTTTCCTCTGCTGTCAATGAAATTCCTTCATTAACTCTTTCAATATAACTGACTAAGGATCTTTGGTATAAGTTTCTGTAGAACCTTTCGAATTTTGGGATCTTGATAAAAAGCTGTTCAAAACTTTGCTTGGACAGCATCAAAAACTCTGAATCTTCAAGTGCCTTGATAAAATAGGTAGAGGGTTGCTGACGTGTAAAACTAGCCATATCTCCCGTCCAGTAATCTTCTATGGCAAACATGGACACATGCTCTACACCATTTCTATCCAGTGTATATACCTTTAGACACCCTTTAGTTACAAAATACTCGTATTTCATGACTTCACCAGGCTGCATGATGAACTCTTTTCGTTTGGCACTCCCCTGTCTTAGTAGAGATTTGAATAATTCCTTCTCTTCATCATTCAGATCAATAAAGCGAGCTACATTATTGAATATTAAGTCATATGGAGCCTTCGAGTCTTGATTTCCCATCCATCGGGTTAAATGTATAAAGATATTGGCTAAAAACTTTCGAGTCTAGGAGTTAAAACCCATCTAATCTTTCTGTAAGGCAAAGATTATTACTCCTATCAGAATAACCCAACCAATAACCAACCCGTCATCTTAATGCCAGGAAATATCCATCTATAGATCAAGCAAACATACTATTATATCACGTAGATTTTTTCTAGCGTAGGTATGACCAGACAAGTAGCCATTCGTTAGTTATTTTTATAAATAGTAGTAGCGGCTGACTGGGCTTTCGCAAGTATCGTGACATCAGCTATGGTCACCCTATTCGGTACATTGACAGTGTACCAGATCACATCTGCAATATCCTCGGCTAATAATGGATCATAGCCATCATACACTTTGCTCGCCTTATCTTCATCTCCTTTGAACCTTACGTTTGAGAATTCGGTAGATACTGCACCTGGAGCGATATTGGTAATTTTGATACCATGTTTGGTTAGATCCAGTCGCATACCTTCACTCAGTGCTTCAACTGCCCGTTTAGAAGCGCAGTAAACGCCCCCATTTTCATAAGTTTGCTTACCAGCAATCGAACTGAGATTAATGACATGTCCTGTTTCTCGTTTTACCATCTCAGGTATGATGGCTTTGGAAACATATAATAGTCCTTTCACATTGCCATCTATCATCGCATCCCAGTCATCTATTTCTCCTTTATCGATAGAGGAAAGACCATGAGCATTTCCAGCATTATTGACTAACACATTTATTTCTTTCCATGAGTCAGGAAGTGAATCAATGGCTTTCTGCACTTCAGTATTATTCCTAACATCGAATAATAAAATCTGGCTTTCGACATCTTGAGAGAACGATTGTCTCAATTCATTCAGTTTGTTTTCTCTTCGTCCACAGAGAATGAGTTTATATCCTTCTTTAGCAAATCGAATAGCTGTTGCTTTGCCGATACCAGAACTAGCTCCAGTAATCAAGACTGTTTTTTTTGTCATTTTATTGGGGTTGACGAATGTCTATATTAGATGAACAAAAATATTACAGCATGGGCTAAAAACTCTTCATTTCTCAAGATTACTGCATTAAACCCGTTTTATTCATTCGAAAATTTATGCTGAGTTTAAACAGTTATAAATCAGTCATTTCAGCAACTTGACGCTAGGAAAGATCTAATTAAGAATTAAAAAACTAACTAATCAGCTTAGATTCTTCCCCGCGTACCCCTATGCAATGGAAAACCTTATTTCTGGGAAGTAAACTTTTCTACCTTTTCAAAAAAGACATTTGCTAACTTCACTGGTAGCAGCATGCCTTTGACTATATCTTCCTTTGATTGATTCATACCTAATCCACCTACTTGTGTTTCGGTAGCAAATCCTTTACCAAAGCCTACCTGATCGTAGATGAAAAACTCATACTTTTTCTCAAGTGATGAGAATCGCAATTTTTTCATCTGACTGTTGTCGATCTGATCACCACTTCGACCACCACCTTGCAGTTGAAATGACATAGACTGCTTTAGATTGTCTGTTAGTTTCCCTTGCTCCAATACCAAATCTTCTATATTTCCTTTTTCAAACTCCCAATGTTCGGTAGCTTTTTTAGTTTGTGTACTGTATTCTAGATAATGAAGGGTATCATCGGTCAGTACCAGTGTGTGAATGAGATTACTTTCTACTACTACACCAGTCACCATCGTCTTAGCCGTATCAGTGACTGCACCTAACACATCTTTTGGTTTTTTACAGACTACGATGGCATTAAAATCTTTGCCTATGATGTCTATAATGGGTTTGAAAGTCTCTTCATCACTCTTTAGGTTCTGAAAATGCATCTGAAAATTTTGCTTCATATCCTCTTCTGCATCTATGTGGTTTTGCTGGAACGCTCCTAGTTTACCAGATTTTTTGATGTAAAACAGGTATCCAAATACACCTACGATAATGATGACGGGTAATATAAAAGTCATAGTTATTTCTTTTTCTTAATAGCGTTGCCGCTATGGTCTACTTTGATTTTTTTATTGGGAATCAGAAAGTAACAGATGAGGCTCCCTATCGAAACAATACCTGTTGCTTTAGCCTCTGTATATTCCTCACTATAAAAGAAAAAGAGCGTTAGAATCATACCGAACCCAAAGGTCATACTCATTAGATATTTGATCCTAACCCTCATTTTTTTGTCTAATTACAGTGGGCTGTGAATGTTCTTGTCCACTTAAAGCGCCTGACAACAAAAATTAATCTTCTTTTAACTCTAGTTCTTGATTCTCATTCATCTTAAATGAGAACTGATAGTAGTTGGTAATCACGTTTCTACCAGACATCGTAGTGCTTTCTCCTATTAAAGTAGCTTCTACCATGAATTCTGCTGTAATAGTTCCATCATTGGCTACCTCGTATTCCCAGCTATATAGCACGAAATCAGTGTACTGCTCTGCAAGAAAGCTGATGGCTTCTTCATACTTCGTATTAATAAGTTCAAAGTCAATGTCCTTCACTTTCAGTTTTCCTTGCTTATTTCTCATGAAAAATTCAGTCTGAAAGCTCTTACTGGCCATTTCTGGTTCTTCCAACTCATTTCCTTCACCATTGATTAGATCATAGCTTCTTTCATAGTCTACACCATCCTTGATATAATCTACACTGATGTACCTCATTTCACTAGATAGATGATCTTTAGAGCCTAAGCTGAACCCGTAGACTTCTAGGTCTTCGCCAAAACTATCTATGGCTAGCTCTTTCATTTCTTCATAGCTATCAGGATCATTTAGGTCTATGTATCCACCACCACATGAGGCCAATAGTACTCCGGCTAATATTGATAATAGTAATTTTTTCATCTGCTTGTATAGTTTAATGGTCGGATGATTATTGTATCATGTTCGATAGACAGCCCGCATGGAGTCACTTCTATTAGTATCATCCTAGTTATAAATTGTTTGTAAATATTGTTAGCTATTCGTCGTCATCATCTGATGGACTGAATATAAAAAACATAGCTCCACCACCTACGATGAGTAATATCCTTATGATCCAGCCTATACCATTGCCCCAGATATCTATCCAGGCTAGCAGACGTAAGTTGTAATTGAAAATGGAAAGTATCATCGACACTACCCCCATTAATGCTAGTAATTGACCGAGCTTTCCTATTTTCCCTTTAATGAACTCCATACTGCTTATTTTTCTATTGTTTGGACGCAAACATGTACAAGTACGAATATCCTTGAAATAGGGAATCTATATTCGTGATGATCCAACCGATATCTGTAGTGAATGAGCGTATATTCGTTATCGGACGATTAGATTACCACTTAGACACATCTTTGGTGAAACCACTTCTCCTAGAAATCCTTGTTAGGATCGTATAAGCTTAATGAGACGGCACTTTATTCTGAATGTTCCTGACCATTTCTGTTCTTTTTGAGCGATGGATTCAGTCCAGATTTGTAGAAGAACCTGTTCATCTACCTCTAGCTCCTTCAGGGCTTTTCGGTACTCTTTCCAAAATAACTCAGGATCAAAAACAAGTTTAGAAAGAATCAGTTTTGAGTATTCTAAATATGAACTTGACATCTTTTTTTGATTTAGAAGACTATTAGACGTGACTTTTTGATTTGGTCACACCATAAAACATAATCTGGAATTATGAAATTAAAGTAGTTAGGTGTTATACTATCGCTAAACGCACTATTGAGGTCTATCAATTTATAGAGAATGTCTTAATTGATTTTTATATCAATATCTATTGCATTTAGAAAAGGTTCTAATCGAGGAATTGTTAAATCAAAAGCTTGTTTTAAAGATATAATCTGATCTTCAATTAGGTTAGTTGAATAATTAAAATGCGTCATTGGGCTTTTTATTTCATCACGATCTCGGTACTTATATCCTCTTTTACTATTTTGATATAAAGTCAATAAAGTCCCTGATACTAAGGCAATAGGTCTCCTGTTATCATCATCACCATCTCGTATTGTAGGGAATAACTTATCATGAAAGTTCACAATCTCTTGACAAGTAATATTGAACTCTTGAATTTTATGATAGAACTCATAATCGTACTCGCGACACGCATATAAAAATAAGGCTACCGAAGGAAAGAAAGGATATCCTTGTTGTCCCCAAAGACCAACTATTGTTCTAAACCTTGAAAGTATTTGATCAGCTGATCTAAGTGTTATTTTTAAAGCTTCAAATAGTAAGACTGCGTAACTCTTAAAAGTTTCGGCGTATTCTTCTTTTAGCACGTTAGGATTCCATCTTTTTATTTCGAGATCAAATAATTTTTCAAAACCATAATATTCTAATAAATAAGTAACCCAATCCTTCATTGATGGACTTGGTATAGAGTATTCAAGGTCTATGAATTTTTTCAAGTATGTATTTGCATCCAATTCATTACTACCATAAACACCTTTAAGCGCTGCACTTAACTGGTTTTTATCAATAGAAAGTACAAATACTATTCCTGGTACGGAAAAAAGGTGCTTAATCTGTTCTAGGACTTGAACAGAATAGTTTGGCCTGCAACGATCTAGTTCATCAATAAAGAATACCAAAGGGTTGTTTCCAGAAAAGGCATTAACATATGTCATCAGAGCTTTTTTGAAAGCTTCTATACCTTGCTTTTTCTTACTCTGCTTTTCTACTCTTTTGAGTATCCCATCTACTGTAACATTTGTTAAGGAATCCAAAACTTCGTTAGTAGTGCCCTCACCTATATAGTTATCTACTAATTTCTTGGTGAGGATAGGCAGGACCTTCTTTGCTAAAGGTACTGCCGCTGTTGCTACTTGTCTGAAATTCTTCTCCGTGTCAACATCTTCAAACTCTTTCAATACCGATAACATCGATATCAAAACATCCTCTTCAAAGTCAGTTTCCCACGCATTGAAATACAACGTTTTGAAGCGATTTTTATTTAATTGTTGCTGCCACATTTTGATAAATGTTGTCTTACCTGTTCCCCATTCATTGTTTACAGCTAGTACAAACCCATCACTATATACATCAATAATATTAGTAAGAATGTCAGCGTATTGTTTTCTGTTTAATTGACAGTTTTCAAATGGGTCTTCCTCTTTTCCTTTAGGGATTTCAACGTCTTTATGTTTAATATTACTCATAGATGATTAATTAGTTTTCATTCACTTGTTGAATTAACTATTTTATGCATTTTGATTTTTCTAAGCCTTCTATCAGATTTTTAAACTCATGTAAAATGCTCGAGTTAACCCTTTTATTAGAATTGTAACCTCTTCTTTCCAGACCATAAATTCTGACTCGAATATCTTTAAACCGTTTGAAACTAACAACGGTTTTTAAAACCCAAACACTAAGTATAGCTCCGTAAAGCTTGATCGCATTTGTCAATACTTAGTGAATATTCATATCCTATAAGTCAATAATGAGTCCTGCATTTATTACCCTTCCATCAGTCGGTGCCCATAGCTCTGGAAAGTCAGGCTTAGTATGAGAATCTACTTGAAACTCCTCTAATTGATGTTGTCTGGTATCAGTGAAATTTTCAAAATTGATGTATAGACTTAGACTGTTGATCTTCCTCATCACCATAAAACCCATCATCCAAAAACCTTTCGTTTGACTGCCATCACTTAGGTGTTGGCTTCCTGTATAATAAGCCTCATATCCGATTCTCCATTCATCATGCACTTCGTACATCAGTACAGAGCCAATATTGTATTTGGGCGTCAATGGCTTTTGTTGATTTAAGTTATCATATTTCAGTTGAGTGTTGATATAGGCATAGTTGGCAAAGAGTTTAAAATCCTTGTACCCCAACTTAACATTCGTTTCAAACCCTTGACTGGTCACAGTTCCATCTGCATTTTCATAGTAAAATTGACTTCGTTCGTTTTGTCTAAATACCAAAGCATCATCTAACTGAGTGAAAAAGAATAATTGGTTGACAGAAAGTGTCCAGTCACTACCTAATAGGGTGCTGTAGTTGATATCAAAATTCCCGCCAATAGATCTTTCAGCATCAATTTGATCAACATCAATAGGCAGTATGCTTTGATAAGTTAGATTCTCAGCATCTTCCGTGAAAATCGTAGGAAGCTTGTAACCTAAGCCCCCTCCTAACCTTGCAGACCATTTACTATTAAGTCTAGTCAAGAATGACGCTCTTGGCAAAGCAAACAGACCAAAATCAAAGGCATAGTCAATTCTGACTCCACTTTCCAAGGCATACCTTTCTGAAATATCAAAGGTGTTTTGAGTAAACATACCTACAGTGGTATAGTTATAATCTCGTAGTAGAGAATCATACGGCTCTTCAGAAAATTTATCTGTATATAAGTTGGCTCCCGATATCCAGTTCGTACGAGACGATCCATAGTTAAGAGCAATCTCACTAAAAGATGACCATTGCTCACCTATAAATTGAAAGTCAGGTTCTGTGATCTTTCTATTGAAGTTGGTCAGACTATTTTTAACTGTTAGGGCTTTATACTTATTCAATTGATTTTGATACGTCAATTGATATGAGTAGCGATCTGACTGGTTTTCTTCTGTAAACTGATGAATTCCATTTTGATTATTTTCGATGACTTGCATATCTCCTCCCAACCTGTTCTCAATTGTTGAATTGAGTGTCAATCTCAAACTTGATTTATCGTCAGGATAGAAGAAGAAAGACGGATTAATAGTCAAACTGCGAATTCTAGGAATATCACTAAAGTCATCTTTGTTAGGATCATAGGCCTCTTGTCGATTGGCAGAAGTGTAGAAGGTCATACCGAATTGATCAAAACGCTGACCATAAAAGCCATTTAGTGTTGTACCGAGCGCATGGGTCTGATCAATCATGAAGCGTTGTTTTTTTTCATCTTCTGGTTGATAAGTCACTAGATTAATCAATCCGGCAATAGCGCCACCACCGTACAACGTCGAATTGCTTCCTTTAAGAATTTCAACTTGTTTTAGATCTAGTGGTGGTATTTGCATAATGCTCAACCCACTGGAAAAACCTCCGAATAGCGGAAAGCCATCTTTTAATAGCTGGGTATATCTTCCGTCCAATCCTTGAATTCTAATACTCTGGTTGGCCGAACTTGCCGAAGTTTGTTGCATCTGGATACCCGTACTTTCCCGCAATACCATAGCGATATTAGAGGATTTCATTATAGCCTTTTCTTCCAACTCTTCCGAATCTATAGCTTCTACACGGGTAGGTATTTCATCGATGGTTCGTCCGCTCCTGGTTGAGGTAACAATCACCTCTTCTAATTCCTCTCCATGATTTAAGGAGATTTTTTGAATTCCATTGATCGGCAGTGAGTATGTTTTATAGAAGGTTTCATACCCGACAAAAGATACCCTGACTCGAATAGTATCATCCTTGATATTGGTAATTTCTACATAGCCATTATAGTCTGTAACCGCACCTTGAGTAGTGCTGATGTGAACCGTAGCTCCTATTAATGGTTCATTTTCGTCATCGACAATAATTGCCTCAAACGTATTTTGAGCTTTTGCTAGCATTCCAGAAAGGAATAGATAGCATAATAAAATATACTTCATTGAATGAAATGAGCATTTAAGTAATGAAATCAGTAAGCGGGTTAGGCTTTAGCGATTAAATCATTACTTGGAGGTGGGTCCCAAATAGAAAATGATATTCTAGATAGAATTAGCTCATTTCGGCTGGATAGAGTGCTTTTAAAAAATGAAAGTGTGCCTAGACAAAATGTACTTGCTTGCTCAAAACATGAATGACAACAGTGACAGGAACAAAATGGAGAACAGTGATCTTGATGCTCAGAATCATGATCATCAGCGCTAACTGACAAATGGCTATCAGGATCATGATCGTGTGGTACATCATCACATGGCATAATGATCATGAAAAGTATCAATGATGATAATATGACTGAAAATACTTTCACATCACAAGACTACCCATAAAGCCATGCAACCTAATTGCAAAGGTTAAGAACAGTTGGCACAAATACCCTTATATACCATACTAGCACTTGCAGCTATAAACCCTGTAGGGATTTGTACCTCAGGGATTTTGGAGTTAGTAAGACAGTATGTCTCCTTGCAATGGACACAATGGAAATGTAAATGCTGGTCTTTAGGTACACATTCACAACCTTCTTCACACAGAGCATATTTAATAGCCCCAGTCCCATCGTCAATACTATGAATTAGCTTTTTCTCCTCAAATGTTTTGAGCGTTCTAAAAAGAGTAGCCCTGTCTGCTTTATCAAACTTGGCTTCAAGATTTCTGAGACTAGTAGCGACACCACTTTCAACCATCTGACGAAGTACTAAAAGTCGCATAGCCGTTGGCTTGATATGATGCTTTTCTAATTTTTGTTCGAGCATTTTGTTGTCAATAAAACCTTTCTCTAGTATCATGTCATTTAAATGAAGCTCCCTGACCCAAGGGTCGGGGAATTAAACCCAAAGGGCTATCGCCCTGCGATTAAAATAGGGCTACAATACATGCATACAAATTTAGCCAATGACTACAATGCTCCCCACTGATAGCAACAATAACTTTTGAAACTCTTCTATAGAATAAAAGGTAAAATACTCCCCTTTGATAAGCGGGCTGGGGACATTTATATGAATCCAGAAAGTTGATTCCTAACATGATTCTTACTTGACTTGTATTACTTCTCAAATCCTCTTTGCCTCCTTTGGAAGGAGGAATAACTTTCGAAGTTCTTTTCATATAATAAAAGGTACAATACTCCACTTTGATATGGGGGCTGAGAGGATTAATTGATCAATCTAGAAAGTAGATTCGTAACATGAATCTTGATTGACTTGTACTTATTTCCCAAATCCTCCTTACCTCCTTTGGAAGGAGGAATAATTTTTGAAGTTCCTTATTATGGAAATCTATGCTTAAAGAGAAATATCTAACAGCTTCATTGCGATGTTCTTTATGTTACTATGTGCTTAATGATAACCGAAATAAGGTTAGAGACAACAAGTGATTGTACTTTGTGACTATTACCATTAGAGATGCTGTTGTAGATACAATCGTAATGCAATTTTGTCTAGTTAGTTGATTTGATGAACCGCCGTATACCAGATCGGTACAGCCTGTCCCATACTTGATACAGGATACGGTGGTGAGAGGTGCTCCGTGAGCTTATGGCTCACGGGCATTTACTCGATTATGGACTTTTCACTTGTAGAAGTCTTCCCAGCCTTTTGAATATGGATTCGGAGAAAATTCTCCAGTACCTTCATCCAATCCTTCAGAGAATGGGATTCTATATTCACCCCAATTACAAATTTTGCTTTTCGTTTTACCGTACTGTGTCCAATTACCAGCGTATTGATTGTTTTTATAGTTGTCCGAGTATGTTTCTAAATCGTCAAACTTAATTTCACCGTTTTTGTTTACGTACCACCAAACGGTCATAATACCTTCAAACGTTCCTACAAATTTCTGCTCTGGGTTTTCATTAAATAAGTATTTTCCAATAGCAATGCCTTGAGCTTTGAATCCAGCATCTGCATACTTATCATCTATTCCGTAATGCATGTTCTCGAATTCACGGAACTGTTCGATTGTGATTGTTCCCTCGAAGTCACAGATGTTGTCACCAACTTTAGTTGTTCCAGTTATAAAATAGAGATTGGAAGTATTAGTACTTTTTTTAATTGAACTATAGTTGATCTTAATTCTTCGAAAGTCTGTACCAATGAAACCAAGAAAATCGGTTTTTGGCACTAGTACATCTGATAAATCATACTTCAGATAGCGATTTAAAAGATTGCCCTTTTTTAGCTTCTGAAACATTCGGGATTTTGGATTCTCTAAACTGTTGAGCCATTTAGTTTTCTGCTGACCGAACACGTTAATCGAAAGCAGAACAAGTATTATAGGTATTAGGTTTTTCATTTCTGTTTGTTGTCCATAACATAGTTGTATTGTTAATGTGTATAATGGTGATTATACATATTATGTCAAATCTAATGGATTCTTGATATTCATGAAATTAGAGTTCGCTACCTGTGTATAGATTTTGGTGGTTTTTGAGGAGTTATGCCCTAGTAATATCTGTATATCGAATATCTGTGCCTGATTCCAACAAATACATGGCAAATAAATACCCGCTCGGTCGCAAATGTTTTACGACTGAAATCAATCTTGTATAGACGTACTTGGCAATTGCATTGCGGTGTTCTTAATATTTTTTTAGCTATGGCTAATTACTACAAGATTCGAGATAATGAAGGGTTGTACTTTGTCTCTTTTACCATTATAAACTTGATGGTGTCAGGAGAGTGAAGATATAGGATTAGGTTGAATATGGAGTTCGCATCAGAGATGCTGTATGTAGATACAATCGTAATACAATTGGATTTAATGAACCACTTGAGATGGGATCAGTACTGCCTCTACAGTACAAGATAAGTGATGTGAGAGGTACACCGTAGGCTTATAGCTCACGGCAGTCTACTCGATTAAGTGGATTTTATCTTGGGTTTGGTTCTCCTATATGCTCTACACCTAGATCAAATTCTAACTTAGGGTTGGGATAGACTCAAGCGTAAACTCAAACAGCTTACCAAGAAAACGTTACCGTACAGTTTCGAAAATCGATTACAACGGCTCAAAGAAGTCTACCGAGGTTGGTTGAACAACTTCCGTATGGCCAATATTCAAACCAAACTTAAGACCCTCGATGAGTGGTTACGTAATCGATTGAGATATTGTATATGGCATGATTGGAAAAAGGGAGAGCGTAAGCGTAAGAATCTAATTCGACTAGGCGTACCACAAAATCAAGCTTATGCTTGGAATCGAACAAGAATGGGAGGCTGGGCAGTAGTTCAAAGCCCAATTTTAGGTACGGCTATTACTTTGTCACGGCTACGTCGAAAAGGATATGAGAGTATGTTGGGTTACTATTTGAAAGTGAAAGTCTGAGTTTTGTTGAACCGCCGTGACCGGTACGTACGGTGGTCTGTGAGGCGCACTCCGTTCCTAATAAGGAACGGAACCGTCTACACGATTGTAGCACGTTTTTTCGCAGGACTTATTACATTATCTATAAAATAGCTAATGTGTATTCGCTTAATTTTAATACTCCATCTTCTTCAATTAACGTCCAAGTAGTTATATTACTTAAATTCATAATTCCCATTCCAGTAATATCTCCTTCAAAATGAAGAACAAAAGTTACTTTAAAACCTTTTTCGTTTTTCTCAACTTTTATGTTTGTTGGCGTATGTACTGAATAGTTTTGACTTTCTTTTTGAGCATTTAAAAATGCTTTAAGACCTTCTTTATTATCTACTTTATTTCCAAGAATATCTATATTTAAAGGATTATGACTTGTTAGCTTCATTAAGGAATCTGCGTCTCCAGCATCAATTAAACCAAACCATTTATGTGTGAATGATTGAGCATCTGTAAAAGAAAAATCACCTTTTTTAGTGTCTGTTATATTTTCAATTTTACTTGCTTCAGGAGTATTTTGTAAAACTACTTTGTAGGCGGTTACTTTAAACAAAGTACCACTTGGGTCTTTTTTTGTTTTAAGATTGGTTTCTATTTTCATTCTACCTACAAAATCCATTTGCATCATTTTATCATCTGCGGTTAAAGCGTGATAAGTATGTGGGCAAATTATTTCAAATTGACTCTCTCCAGTTTTGTATACAGAAATTTCGTTGATATAGTGTGCACTTGATTTTATTGCTGAAAAACTTTGTTCTGCATAGGTGACTAATTCTTCTACAGAGTTTAGAGTGGCTTGTGGATATACAAACTCTACTGTTGAGTCTGGCAAAAATGGAGTTATTTCATCCATATTGGTTCCTTTGTCAAACCTGCTATACCAAGCATATACGAATGACTTGATTTCGTTTTCTGTTTTTTTGTCTAATTGTTTCTGATTCATAATTTTTGTTTTTTCATTTTTAAGTTCAGGTGTTTGCCCCATACTTGTTATGGCAAGTAATAGAGCTCCTATTATCATTATTTTACTTCGCATATTTTCTTTAATTTTTAACACAATGCAAAGGAAATAAGACTAAAAATGATTTGACTTGCCAAATGGCAAGAAACACTAAATTGTTGAAATAGCTTTTCTAACTCTGCTCAATGAAAAAGGTGTGATTCCCAAAAATGAAGCTATATATATCAGAGGTGTACGCTTTGAAATATTAGGATAGGTGTTTAAGAATTTTAGATATGAAGCCTTGGTATCTGAATTGATAAGACTTCTTTGAAAATTAGTTTTTTTTATTAAAACTTCATTTATTATTTTCTGAAAAGTGTTTTCCCAATGTGGAATTTCTACACAGAATAATTCCCAAGATTTTCTCGGAACAACAATTATTTCACATTCGGTTATTGCTTCAATAGTGCCAGAACTTGGTATGTGCTCAAAGAAACTTGATACATTGCCTACAAATTCATTTTCCGCCATAAAAAAGGAAGTGATTTCATTTGCTTCATTGTCGTAAAAATAATACCGAAATATTCCAGATGTAACAAATCCAATTTCATTGCTGCGAATCCCAGTTTTTAAAAACATTTCGCTAGGCTTGTATTTTCGTAAACTAGTATTTTGAGTAATCAATTCAATATCATTTTTAGACAGTTTATGATATGAATTGAAAAGATTTTGTAATTGCATACTCTTTTAAGTTCCTGTTTTTAATGTGCTACAACGTAGTTGTAATGTTAATGTGTATAATGGTGATTATACACATTATGTCAAATCTAATGGATTCTTGATATTCACAAAATTGGAGTTCGCTACATGTGTATAGATTTCGGTGTTTTTTGTGGAGTTGTGTCCTAGTAACATTTGTATATTTTGAATATCCATGCCTGATTCCTGCTCAGTCGCAAATGTTTTGCAACTTAAACCTAGCTTATATAGACTTACCAATTGCATTGCGGTGTTCTTAATGATAATTTTTAGCTATGGCTAACTGGTACAAGATTAGAGATAATGAAGGGGTGTACTTTGTCTCTTTTACCATTATAAACTTGATGGTGTCAGGAGAGTGAAGATATTGGATTAGGTTGACTATAGATAACGCATCGGAGATGCTATATAAAAATACAATCCCAATGTAATTGCGATCGAGTGGGAAGTTCCAATTTGTAGCCTGCTTACTACAAGATTTATTTGAAACTAGGTTTTCAGAGAATAATCTTAATTCACATAAGGTTCCAAAGCGTGTTAAGTTGCTAGGTTTTCATTACTAAAACTAAAGCAATAATAAAGTGCAAAACTTTGATATCTTGCACTTAGTAAGCTATTTTTCATCTACATTGTACCTGCTGGTATTTCTCCTTTACTATTCAATTCTTGTACTTATGGCTATTCTATTCCATGCATTTATTGTAGTTATAGCCATAATGATTGCTATAATTGTTTTATCATTAAATAAATTCTGAGCACTTTGGTATGTTTTATCAGTTAATCCATTCTGATTAATCAATGTAACTTTTTCTGTGATCTCAAGCATGACCTTCTCTTCATCTGAAAATAGGTTCGATTCTTTCCAAGCATTAAGCATGTGCAAGCGTTGATATGTTTCCCCAGCTTTAACTGCTTCTTCGGTATGCATATTAATGCAATAAGCACAGCCATTAATTTGGGAAGCACGTATTTTAATTAATGAAATTTGCTGTTTACTTAAAGGTGATTTGTTAAGAAACTCTTCTAAAGCAAACATTCCTTCGTATGCTTTAGGTTCAGATTGATAAATATTAACTCTTTGTTCCATTTTAGTATAAATTTTAATTTGCACAAAGGTCAATACAAGAAAAGTTAATCTTCTTAAGCCTGTTTAAGAAAAATTTTTTGCTCGAATTTCACTTACATATTCAGGTGTTAGACCAAGAAAAGATGCTATAAGATATTGTGGTATTCGTTGTGCAAATTCAGGATGATGTTTTATAAAATGAAAATAGCGTTCCGCTTTTGATGCTTGGTATAAGAATTTGATTCGGTATAATGAAGCACCAAGAGCAACTTGATAAATTATTCTGAAGTATCGCTCTATTTTAGGAAACTCAATTAATAATTTTTCCTGATTTTTTTTAGAAATTGACAATATTTTACAATTTTCTACAGCTTGAATGAAAAATACACTTTTTTTATTACGATGTAAACTTAATAAGTCACTAATCCACCAATTTTCAATAGCAAATTGAACAGATTGATTTTCTCCTTTATCATTTATAAAATACATGTTTAAGCAACCTTTTACTACAAAAAAGTTATAGTTCGAGATGTTTTTAAAGGAATTTATATCTTGTTTTTTTTTAACTTCAAAGCATTCAAAATACGTTTCTATTTGTTTAAACTCTTCCTCAGATATTAAAATATATGCTTGTAAATGTTCTAGTAATTCTTTCAATATTTTAGTGGTTAATTCAACTTCCCGCTCGGTCGCAAATGTTTTGCGACTGAAATCTAGTCTATATAGAAGTATCTAGCAATTGCATTGCGGTGTTCTTAATGTTAGGCTAACCGATACAAGATTCGAGATAATGAAGGGGTGTACTTTGTCTCTTTTACCATTGTAGGCTGGGTAGAATAATTTTTAAGATCTCTGCGCTGCTCTTTGGTGAAGATAATTCTACTTTTCAGCCTTCTTTAATGATACACTTGAGTTACTTCTATCCTATTAGAAACAAAACATAATGCAGTCATGGTAATCTTTACGCTGAGCCTAAGTGAAGGGTCTTATAAGACCTTAGTTAGATGTTTCGCGCTGCTTAACATGACTGCTTTTTTGTATAGAAAGACCGTAAGTATTTGGTCATTACGAACAGAGTAAAGTATTCTCTGCTCAACGAAAGAGCTACCCTTCCAGAGTAGATCGCCGCGCTCTGCTCGCGATGACGGTCATTTTTCTTTAGAAACAAAGGCCTAACACAGTATAAAAAGTAACCGTCATCCTGAGCCCAAGTGAAGAGTCTTATAAGGCCTTAGTGAGATATTTCACTCCGCTCAATATGACTGCGTTTTTTTTTAATGAAATAACTTTTGAAGCTCCTTTTATAGAATAAAAGACACAATACTCCCCCTTGATAAGGGGCTAGGGGAATTAATTGATCAATCCTGAAAGTAGAATAATATTAAGAACCTGCTTGACTTGTATTACTCCCCAAATCCTCTTTACCTCCTTTGGAAGGAGGAATAATTTTTGAAGCTCTTTTTATAGAATAAAAGACACAATACTCCCCCTTGATAAGGGGGCTGGGGGGATTAATTGATTAATCCAGAAAGTAAAAATCATAACACGAAAATTACTTGCCTTGTACTACTTCCCAAATCCTCCTTGCCTCCTTTGGAATGAGGAATAATTTTTGAAGCTCTTTTTACGGAATAAAAGATACAGTACTCCCCTTAATAAGGCAGAGGTAGAGGCATTATTTTATCAATCCAGAAAGTAAAATCGTAACAAGAACCTGCTTGACCTAGGTTACTTTTCTAACTCCCTTACCGCCTTTGGAAGTGCTAATGAATGGGCTATTTAGTAAGGTGATTCTACAAAAATACAGAGCCAAAAGACGCTATATTTCATACTATTTTTCTCGAAAAACCCTTAGTGAAATGACCTTCAAAAAACCCATTTAGAAGGCGTTAATAAATAACGGTACTTTAGATACGAGAAAAGAAGAAACAACTAATTGTGTTCTCTTTTTTCCTTAAATACCACTTGAAAAAGCACTTACTATCGTTTTTTCATCCCCTAACTACGAAAAAAAAAAATCACACGTTGTATTTTTTTTTCCACGTGTGATTTTTAAAAATTGTAAGCGTCATTTTAGACCTTTTTAAGCATGAAATTCATGATTTCATGCTTATTTATTCTAGTCTTTCTGGAACTGTACTGTCTTCTGCATGTCCTTTAGTTTTTTACCTGGGGTGAAAAGAATTTTTGTTCCCTTGATAGATCCTGCGGTTACTTCCTTTTCTGTAGGCATTCCCATACTGCTAATCGAAAGTCTTAAACTGCCTAAATCTCCTAAGCGTATGATACTACCATTGGATAGTTCTGTAGTCGCAACATCTACTAGTGCATATAATACCCCTCGGATATCAGCTCCACTCATCGTACTCATTCTCTCGATGTGTGCGGTCAACAATTCAATATTTGTTTCTCCTGATAATTTTGTGCTGGCATAGAACTTCTTAGTTCCACCCCCTACTACTCCTGGTTGTCCTTTTTCAATTACTTTAAATTTAACTGCCATGGTTAATTATGTTTTTAAGTTACTTAAATAATTAAATACGCAAGCCTTGTCAATGCTGACATTGCTTTGCTTTACTGCTCTTATGTCCTTGGGAAACGCTTATTTAATTCTGCAGGCTAGGCAGATTAGGTGGGTTAGGTTTCCTGTGTATCTAAGATTTGCATCGCAACATTAAGGAAGTATTACGAAATTGCCAACAGATTGTAAATTTTTTCTAAAACAACGGTGTATTGGCTTTATTTTTAGAATGATCTAATTGTCTAGTCACTTATTCATAGATACCTCTTTTTCAATAGGATACAAGAACTAACTAGTAATATGACTAACTACTTAGTTACAACATCCTCATTAACTGAAATAGAATCTACCTGCTGTGCTTCATAGAACTCTACTAAAGTATAGGAGTCTTTTACTATATCGTCACAGGCCGAAACATATATATCCAGCAGTTTATGTAATTCTACTTTAGCTGACGAATCGGCTATATGCTTTATATCTTCAAGTACTTCTCTGTTGTGCTGATTCCTCTGTCTATTACTAAACCAGTAATTTCTATTGTCTATTAATTTTCCTTTCAACTTGATTTCTTCTTCTTTCTTAGATTTAGAAATTTCCTTTGAAGTCTGAATCAAATTTTCTGCCGAAGGAAGTTGATCTACCGAGTAATAAACGCTTTGTATATCAATGACTTTCTTTTGAAAAACCTCATGCATGTCTAATGGACTAATCCCTTTGATCAATTGACCATCAGGTTTGGTAGGTATTGATTTATCTTTCGTTCTTCTATCATCCTCCAAGAAGGATTTATAAGCTTGATAAAAATATTTCATATCCTCAATACCTGGAATGATTCGATCTTTCAAGTCCAAAACTACTAACTCTCTAAGCTGATCTTTTTCAACCACTCCGAAAACCACATCTCTTGCTAAATCAGCCTGCGATTTTGTCAATTCAAAGCTTGCTTCAAACTGGTCTTTGTTTAAATCCATTTCTTGTAAGAATAGTTTGACTTCTTCTTTAGCTATTTCTTCTGTTTGGACGATCTGCTGCCTAGTTATATAGACCGTAGTATCAAACATTAGATTATTAAAAGACATTTCTTGTTCAAACTGCTGCCTCAGTAAAAGAAGCTCTTTCTCAAGAAATTCCTCATTTTGTTTTAGTTGTGTTTCGAATTGTAATTTTGAAGATTCTAACTGTGAACTAGTTAGCCATATAGTAGTAATCAGAGCACCAAATGCTAGCAATGTTGAAATACACGCTGAAATAGCACTTATAGCATTCCAATTGTACTTATTAGTTGATTTTGCCTCTTCTATATTGGACGTTACTTCCTCTTTTGGCAATTGTTTTCCTTTGTCTGATTCAAGATCACTCATCTTAATCAATGTTGGATAGGCAAGTAAATTTCTAGTATGCTGCTTTGATATTCAATACCCACTTTTAGGTATTTTTCTATGTATCAATCAAAAACATAGTTCAAAGAGTGTATCAGTAACTGTTTATATTTTATGGGGTGAAGTAAAACATTTTGGTAATTGTAAATGTTATACCAAAGCTAATTACAAAATACAGCAGTCTTTTCTTTTGCTGCGATATTTCCCAGTGCACTTGACCTTCTCATATTAATACATGCACTTTTCATATCATTTAAAGCAGCATATGATTCCGCTAAATAATAGTGCATATCACCATTTTCAGGGTTTAATTCAAGCGACTTAACAAAATCATCTATTGCTTGGCGATACTTTCCCTGGTTATAATAAATCACACCTCTTATATAAAAACGAACCTTGCTAGTTGAACCAAGTTGTATCGAACGATTAGCATAATAAAGAGCTGAATCTAGTTCTTCCCTTTGTACTAAAACCAGACTGATTTTTTGACAAGCTTGGAAATTGTTAGGATTCAGATTTATACACTGTCTTAAGTAAAACTCTGCCTCCTTTTGATTATCTAATTTTTCATTAACTCGAGCTAATCCTAGTAAAGCATCGTCATTATTAGGGTTTATGGAAAGAATGCTATGATAATCTGACATTGCCTCTTCAAATGAATTTAATGCTAGAAAACAGTAAGCTCTATCCGAAAAATTTCTAATTGAGTTACGTCCGTTTTTAATTACAAATGTCAGGTCGTCGATCGCTTGTTCATAATTATCCAGATCATAGTTTAACCAGCCTCTTACTTCACGTTCATTTATTCCGTCAGGCTTTAATTTGATAGCCTTGGACAGAGCGTCATAGGAATCATAATAATCATCTAATCCATAAGAAATTCTTCCTTTCAAGGAATAGTATTCATGCGTTGGATTAGATGTTTTTGCGTCTAATATATGTTCGTTTGCCACTTCAAAATTTCCTAACCTAAAATGAAATTTCGCAAATTTCAAATGATCAAATGGACCCAAATTAGTGAACAAAGAACTAACGATTAATAATAAAAATATAGAACCAAATAACTGAATACAGAGCTTCAATCGAAGTTTTATTGACTTAAAATAGAAGCGCCTATAAATAGGCTTGATTAGCAACATCAAAATAATAAAGTTAGCTGTCATTGCACTAGATCCAATATTCAGATCTGCAGGTACCATTATATATGATATGTCCGCACATATATGAATCGCTATTAGCAGAAATAAATTTCTGTCTCGTAAATAAATTATTGAGGTAAAAAATGAATAAAAAAACGTAAATATTAAATGCCCAAAATCAATCCCTCCAAAAAACACATTGTCTCGAGGTATATGCCATAATGCAAATAATATTGAAACTACAAATACGATAAGGTACTTGGAATAACTAGACTTCTGAAACAATCTTGTTAATTGGTTTAGTAACAACCATTTATGAATCACTTCTTCAACTATTCCAATGAGAATCAAATATATCAGATTACCCAAAAAACTTCGAAAAGAGTTGTATCGAACTATCGCGCTAAAGGTGTACTCATCATCAAATAATGTTTCAAACATTAGAAGAATTATCACACCTAACCCAACTATGATAATAGCATATTGAAATTGCGTGTTGTCATCTTTGATGAATCGCTTAATTCTATTTTTTGTAGTAAGAAAGAATAAAAAAAAAGCTACTAGATTAACTATTATACTTATAGATCCTGCACTAAGTAACCCTTGTGTAAAAAGAGAAATATTCTGATATATCTCGGAATTGGGCAATGAAGTATTTGCAAGGACAAGAAACCATGTTGAAAGAATTAAAAAGGCCAGTATCCAATATGGGGAAAAATCATAGGTTGAGTAAAAACCTTTTTTGTCAAATCTACTTTCTTCGTCTTCATTTAATACCTTTTCAAACGAAGGCTTAGCTATTTCTTCACCCCTATGTAAAACAATATAGTAAGCTGTTCGCCTTACAGGTATGGAAAACCCTTTTTCATCTCTAACTATAGATTTTAGCTCGGCAGTAGATAATGCCTTGAACTGTTCATATATCGTGGACATATCCAGTTAGAGCTTTGAGACTTTATAATAGTCTGCTTTTATACCAGTGCCTCCAGATTCAGTAAATAATCTTAACTCCCTCCAACTAGTAGCGCTAAATTTATTTTTACATACCTGCTGACCGTTAATATGAAAAACAAAATCTTCATCATGAACTTCGAGACTTAGTAATATGGGAGTATTGAATCCAAATTCGGAAATGTTCTTTGTTTCAAAAGAATATGGCTGATTCAAATTGTAATCGTTTTGATAAACTTGAACTAGACCTGATCTAGCTATTCTAAAAATGCACTCTATAGCACCTTGACTATACAGTTTGAATCCAAAGCCAGATTCTTTATTGCCATCGAAGGATTCTATTGACGTTTCAAATTTCCAATCCTTTCCAAGCGTTCCAAAGATACTTCCATCTGCAGGTCCATTACTTGAAAGTCTACCAACAGTATCAAGAGACTGTAGCATAAGTTTACCATCGATAAACTTTGTAGTATGCATCACTGTCTTTTCTTCTGCCCATCCATTATCGTTATTGTCAAAATTCTCTAAATAATGATATTCCGGTTGTTTTGTGCATGAAGAGGAAATTACAAGAAATATAAATGATGTGTACTTTACTAATTGCATTGAATGAGAAAGATTATTTGTGACTTCAAAACTATATATATAACATATATAACCAATTGTTATTTAAGCATCTTACTCCAGATGATACCTTACCCCCTGAATCATCTGTTGCTTCATTTCTATACGTTTTAACTCAGCTTGAAGAAATTCGATGTAGCTGTCATCATAACTTTCTTGAATGGCATTAATCAACCAGATACGAGCCATATCAAATTGCTTCATCAGTTCATAAGTAAGCGCTTTCAGTCTTAAAATTTCAGGAATTAATACCCCTTTTAGCTTTAATGTAAACTCAATGAGCTTCAAGGCTTCTTTGAATCGGTGCGTACGAATAAATAACCAAATCATGCTTTCACAGGTTTTTACATTACTTGGGTCAATAGACATAGAAGTAACCAGATGTTCTTCCGCTTGTTCATACTTCTGAAATTGCTCCATGTATAACTTCCCCATCAGGTAATTGGCATCTGCGTGCTCAGAGTCATAGCTAAGCGCATAATTCAAATTCTCCATTACCTCATTGTAACAATACCCATAATCATCTAACGCTTTTAAATAATATTGGTCTGCTATTGTAATTGACATCTTTCTAATTCTTAATATTCTAATCGTCGAAGAAAATCCTGTTTATCAGACTTCCTATTCGACTTATACTTTTGTTTTTTGTGATTGGGCATAAAATCTGTGCCCTTAAATATTCTGGTTGGCTTCCCCCTATCCAGCTCATTGTGATTTTGCCAGCCATCTTTAGCTTGGCTTTTTACCATATCAAGAGACTGTTTATCAAGCAAATCTTTCAACCGCACTGTGGCTTCTTTTTTGTTCTGCAATTGTGACCTACTATTAGATTCGAATACAGAAAGCCGAGTAGGAATATGAGTTGCCCTGACTGCAGTACTTACTTTATTAACATGCTGACCGCCTGGTCCTCCTGATCTAGTGAATTCATATTTCACATCTTTTTCATTGAATGAAATACCCTTACTCTCCTCCAATTTATTGACACCGACAAACCAGTTCTTTCTTTTATGAAACTTACGATAGTGACTTTGTCCAATCCATTGAATTGTACCTTTCCAGGAATCGATAAATGTCTCAAGGTCTCTTCCTGAAACTTTTATCGTTGCGGATTGTAAGGTTCCATTTTCAAGACCTTTCTCTCTATGAATGACAGTAGTCTCAAGGTTCAAGTCCGAAGCTTCTTTGATAATTAGCTTCAGTATCTGTGCTACAACCCAACAGCATTCTGCTGGACCTCTACCAGAAGTGATTTGTATGATTTGATTATTTATTGATTGCATTGTTGTTTAAGCTTTATCCATTCTGACCATTCTTGGAGTGAACTTTCCAATAATGTCTACTAAATCCTGCTGACTTGACATAACCTGTTCTAAGTCTTTATAGGCTATTGGCGCCTCATCAACTCCCCCACCTATCAGTATTACACCTTCTTTGCTTAGCACCTTTTTTAAAGCACTGTTGGTATAAGAATTACGAGCCTGTGATCTTGACATTTTACGACCTGCACCATGAGAGGCACTTTTCAAACTTGATGAAGCACCAAGTCCTCTGACGATGTAGCCATCCGTAGCCATTGATGCGGGTATTATTCCTAATTCACCTTTAGCGGCTGGTGTAGCTCCTTTTCGATGTACGATGAGTTCCTCTCCTGAATCACCGATTTCCTTCCAAGCGAAATTGTGATGATTCTCTATACCGGCAATAGCCTTCAAACCCAGATACTTTGTCAAGTGATAATGTATTTGATCATGACAAGCTTTGGCATAGTCTCCTGCGAGATTCATAGAAAGCCAATATTCCTGTCCTTCCTGAGAATCTAAGTCTAACCAGGCTAAATTCATGGCTTGCCGTGGTAGAAGACATTTCTCCTTAGCTATATCCGTATAATGACGGGCTATGGAGGCTCCCAAACCTCTAGAACCTGAATGACTCAGTAGCCCTAGATAAGTCCCTTGCTCTACTCCTAGATCATTGCCATCATTGAGTATTACTTCACCGAATTCAACAAAGTGATTACCAGAGCCTGATGTACCTAATTGCTGAACTGCCTTACCATGCAACTGCTTCAATAATGGAGTTTCATTGAAAGTAACTCGATCTAGTACCTCATGCTCCTGTGTTATATTCAAGGTTCCTCCAGATCCAAAATTGGTTCTTTCTTTAAGTGCCATTTTGAACTGATAAGCCTTGCGATTCATATAATCTGGTTTCGCATCGAAGATGCTCAAGCTCATTCTACAGCCTATATCGACACCAACTCCATAAGGGATGACAGCGTTCTTAGTTGCCAAAACACCACCAATCGGTAGTCCATAGCCCATATGAGCATCAGGCATCAAAGCACCTTTCTCAGCAATGGGCAAGCTCATGGCAAGTTCCATCTGCTGATAGGCGTTACTACTTATGTGCTTTCTGCCAAAAACTTTGAAATCACCCGACTCTCGGAGAAGTTTGATTTCTTCCTTAGCCTTTAACTGAGGTTTTTCTACAAATTCTTCAGCTAATACACCTAGGACATGATCATTAAGATAGTTCTCAGGGTTTTCCTTTACATCCTTCAGCACAGAGAGTTTCTCTTCTTTAGTGATGTGTTTATAGTGCATTGACATGATATCAATGGCTTTACTTTTAGCCTTGTTAGACTCGTAGTTTATTGTTTTGAGGTCTTTGCCTCGAAGTTTATGATTGCCCATTATGCAATTAGTAAACCCGCAGTCTGTTTAATTCAAAGTGAAAACAAAATACGGTGGTAATGAGTGCTCCTTATAAAGGATTGGGGATTGCATTCTTACCGTCATCCCGACGTTGGGAAGGATCTCGTTTTTGGGAACAACAGGAGTTTCCAAATGCGAGATGCTTCGTTCCTCAGCATGACCTTAATATTGACTATGTTTTTTAGAATCCCACAGCCCTTCCCTTCATATGGGCGTACTGCAATACCGATTAAAAATAAATTGAATGTTTGATCTGGGTTGCCCTAAAATTTGGACATAAAACTTTCATGAATAAGGGAATTCACCCACAGGCATGAAACTCGTTTTAAATAGAAACCAAACTATAAAACGATATGTCTACAGTAGAATTCCCTCAGCTAATTGAACGCGGT
>NZ_QFZQ01000010.1 GCF_003171675.1 Reichenbachiella versicolor
TCAGGCCCCCTAGTCATCGTTGCCATGGTAAGCCGTTACCTTACCATCTAGCTAATGACACGCATGCCCATCCATAACCGATAAATCTTTAACTATTAAATAATGCTACTTTATAGTACCATGGGGTATTAATCCAAATTTCTCTGGGCTATCCCCCTGTTATGGGTAGGTTGCATACGCGTAACGCACCCGTGCGCCGGTCGCCACCAAGTACAAGTACTCGTGCTGCCCCTCGACTTGCATGTATTAGGCCTGCCGCTAGCGTTCATCCTGAGCCAGGATCAAACTCTCCATTGTAATAATTCTTGCTATCGTCACCAACACCGCGAAGCGTTAGTGGTAGCACCCATACGGGCAATGTGTTTTGATATCCTAGCCTTAACTCAAAGTGAATCCTTAAATGATTTTACTCATCTAATTGACTTGATCCATTTAAGCGGTTTGTTGTCTTGTCTTCATTTCCTCAAAGAACTTCTTTGACGCCATCTGGTAACTCCTATCGTATTCTACTCAGTACTCTAGTGAGTCGTAATCCAAACTTGTCAATCGTTGCTAAAACCTTCCGTTTCAACATTTTGAGAAGCTTTTCTTCTCTCTTTTTCAACCCTCTCTGTGAAAGCGGATGCAAAGATAAGTAAGTTTTTCTCTAACTTCCAAACTAGTTAGTGAAGTTTTTTTCAGAAGTTTTTTAAACAACTCCTTAACTCCCCAAGATCTTTTTGAGCCGCTTCTAACTGGCCTCTTTCTCCCGGTCTAACTAACCCTTCAGCATGTCAATCTCTCTCTTTCGAAAGCCCCTTCCTCTCAAACGGGACGCAAAGATAAACACCCTTTTTCCTAATCTCCAAACTCATCCCTAAAGTTTATTTCACCAAATTCCACAACCAAATCTCATGTATCTACCTATCAATATCTTACAACTTAAAAAAAAATTATACACCCCCTCCACAACTTGATCTTTTACAAGTAAAAACACTCAATCTCTAACCCTACCAAACCCAAACAAATACAAATTCATAAAGCCTAACACCAATACCAATAAACTATACCCAAACAAATACTGATGCCCGGTGATTCCTGAATAGGTATCTAATAAATATCCCATAACAGGCCCCATAAATATGTCTGGGGTATAACCAACAAGTGAAACGAAGCCTATAGCTGTACCGGAATATTGATGAGGGATGTTTCCTTCATTCATTATTGCGTAATACAATCCCCGCATCGCATATACTCCTATCCCTACTAGTAAAAGGTTCAAATAGAATAGTGGTAATATTTTGCTGAAATCAAGTACATAAAACAAAAAGCTACCAATAAGAACAAATACGAATGTCCAAAGACTTGTCTTCCGAACGCCAAGATAATCAGCAATAAAGCCAATGGATATTGCTGCAATCGGTCTAAGCCATATCATCATAACTCCTACTTTCCCTGCTTCGTATTCGTCAAACTGAAGTACGTCAAAGGCATACAATGAAATATCATCGGTACATTTATACGCGACGTAGGCTGTCAGTACAAAAATCATCTGATGCCAAAGAGATCTCATCTTTAAGACTACTGAAGCACCTAAGAATCTTTGTTCAACTTTCTCATTTGAATTTGGTAATCTTAAATATAGATAAACCATAAGGGCTATTACTAATAGAACAATTGAGCTAAGTATGTACATTCTTGCTGCTACTTGTTCGCTTCTAGGTGTCTGATCTTCACTGAATAAAAAGAGAATGGATGTACCTAATATTGCGGCCATAATTCCACGACCTGCGTCTAACCCTCCAAATGTTTTTCCTTGATCTTTATCTCCCCCTAAGTATCGGGTGGCTTTCATCAGTGGTGCCCAAAAGAGCAAAATAGTTGTAACTCCCCAACTACAATATATGATTAGTATTTGCTCATATGTAGGTATTGTTGACATCCAAAAGCCTAATAAAGCTGTTGATACTAGGGAAAGCGCGATTAAGTTTTTGGCTGAAAATCTGTCTGCTATGAAGCCTCCTATAAAGTAGGATACCATGGCGGATATACCATACAGCGAGAAAGCGTACCCTAATTCTGTGTTTGAGAGAGAAAATGCTTCCAAAATGGTTGGTCTAAAAATCCTTACTAGAACAAAAGGAAGAAAGAAAACTGCTTCTCCACATAGTATCAAAATCAGAAGGTTTTGTAGGTATTTATTCTTCATGGTATTTAATAAAGATTGAATCTGTAAAATACGCTAAGCATTTATAACCTTCGGAGAAAACGTATTGTGTTGAATAAAATGGTGAATACTTTCTATTGGTGCTGTGAAAGGAGAAGAACATAGATATAGTTTTGCGCTATGATCAAACAATGGGTATTCAAACCTGAGCCTCCTAAAGAGGATGTTAATGCACTGGTAAACTCTCTTGGGGTTCATCCTATTCTAGGTAAGCTTCTTGTTCAGAGAGATATTATTGACTTCGATTCTGCTAAGCGTTTTTTCAGGCCTTCTCTTGATGGTCTTCATGATCCTTTTGATATGAAGGGGATGGATACTGCGATTGAACGACTTAATGATGCTCTTTTCAATAGTGAAAGGGTGTTGATTTATGGAGATTATGATGTGGATGGTACAACCTCTGTGGCATTGATGTATAATTTCCTAAAAGAGTTTTCTACTAACATTTTCACGTATATTCCGGATCGGTATACTGAGGGGTATGGTGTCTCTCAAAAGGGTATCCAATGGGCTATCGATCACGATATTGATTTACTGATTACTCTTGATTGTGGGATTAGGGCTTGTGATACTATTGGTCATGCAACACAAAATAGTATAGACGTAATTATCTGTGATCACCATTTACCTGGGGATATTCTACCTGATGCTTTAGCTATCCTTGATCCGAAACAGGATGATTGTAATTATCCATATGATGAGCTCTCTGGTTGTGGTATTGGGTTCAAGCTTCTTCAAGGATTGTGCATTCAAAATGGAATAGAGATAGAAAAACTATATCAGTCTCTTGATTTGGTGGCTTTGAGTATTGCTTCGGATATTGTTCCTATTACTGGCGAAAATCGAACGCTGGCTTATTTTGGTATGAAAAAGCTGAATTCGGATGCTACTCCTGGTCTCGGGGCTATGATTGAGAAGGCTGGACTGCAAAGACCTCTTAGTATATCGGATGTAGTTTTTGGTATTGGTCCTCGTATCAATGCTGCTGGTAGAATCAACCATGCTAAAACTGCTTTGGATTTATTGACTCAGCCGACTAAGGAGGATGCTTATGTGTTTGCTGAAAAGCTAAATCTTGAAAATAATGAACGTAAGTCGTTCGATGAGTCTATTACGTTGGAGGCGCTGGGGTTGATCAAAAAGGAGGGGCAGGTGAACAATCACTCTACGGTGTTGTTTAAGAAGGATTGGCACAAGGGGGTGATCGGAATCGTGGCTTCTAGGTGTATTGAGCATTATTTCAAGCCTACTATTATTCTTACTGAATCAAATGGAAAGGTGACTGGGTCTGCTAGATCTGTGGATGGGTTTGATATCTATAGGGCTATTGATGCCTGCTCTGAACATTTGGAGCAGTTTGGAGGGCATAAGTATGCTGCTGGACTTACGATGAAAAAAGAAAAGTTGGGTGATTTTAAAAGGGCTTTTGAAGCTTCTGTGGGTGAACTCATCGAAGAGGAACATAAGGTTTGTAAGATAGAGGTGGATACTGAAATTGATTTTGAATATATCGATTCTAGATTCAACAATATCCTTAAGCAAATGGGGCCTTTTGGGCCTCAAAATATGCAGCCTGTCTTCGTTGCTAAAAATGTGACTTTGAAGTCTCCTCCTCGAGTATTGAAGGAGAAACATCTTAAACTGTTTGTTTCACAATTTGGGACTGACAACGCATTTGATGCTATTGGATTTGGGATGGGGCATTTTGAGAAGAAGCTTGGTGATGGGTTTGATATTGCTTTTACACTGGAGGAAAATCACTTTAGAGGAGAGGTTTCGCTTCAGTTGATGCTGAAGGATATTAAGTTACATAAGACTGAGGCTATTCAGGATTGATTTTAGAATTACCAACACCGATAAGTGGTGTAATTATCAGATATCTCACCATAGCGGTATGTAGGAGCATTGAGATCACGGATAGTTTTTCTTTGCTATCGCTAGAAAACCTTCCGAGATGACGGACGAGATAGAAGGAAGCCCCTATATATTTAATCTTCTTTGAAGAAACCTCCTCGATTTTCGTCTCTAGCTAGTGACTGTTGGATGATGAGGTATGCTATTGTGATTAAGTTTCGGAGTTCCATTAGTTGTGGAGAAACTTTGGTTCGCTGATACATCTCTTCTGTTTCTTCATAGATAAGCTTGAGACGTCGTTTTGCTCTGTTGAGTCGCTCGGTGGATCGGACTATCCCTACGTAGTCGTTCATGATGTTTTGAACTTCGCGTCTACTGTGTGTAATGAGGATAAGTTCTTTTGGTTGAGTCGTTCCTTCTTCATTCCAATCTGGAATCTGAGGTAGCTCTTCTTCTTTTTCGATGAGTTTGGAAGATTCTACGAAGCTTCTGTGTGCGAATATCAATGCTTCAAGGAGCGAGTTTGATGCTAGTCGATTGGCTCCGTGCAAACCTGTGCAGGAACTCTCTCCTATTGCAAACAGATTTCCTACTGTCGATAACCCGTTTTGGTTGACTGTGATACCTCCGCATAAATAGTGTGCGGCTGGTACTACGGGGATCATGTCTTTTCGGATATCAACTCCTATTTTTTTACACTTGGCGAGAATGTTTGGGAAATGACTTTTGAACTTGCTGTAGTCCATATGACGGCAATCTAGATAAACGTGATCATTACCGCTTTTCTTGAGCTCAGTATCTATTGCTCGTGATACGATGTCTCTGGATGCTAGCTCACCTCGCTCGTCATACTTGTGCATGAACTTCTTTCCTCTAATGTCACGTAGAATGGCTCCGTCTCCACGAACTGCTTCTGATATCAAAAATGTCTGTGTGGGCTTGACTTCATAGAGAGCGGTTGGGTGAAACTGAACAAACTCCATGTGTTTGATTCGGGCTTTGGCGCGATATGCCATGGCTATGCCGTCTCCTGTGGCGATTTTAGGGTTGGTGGTATTTTGATAGACATGACCAATTCCTCCTGAGGCTAGTACTGTGACGTTGGCAGCATAGGTTTCGATTTTGGATGTCTTTTCATTGAGGACGTATGCTCCGAAGCATGTGCGCTCTTTGCTGTCTCCCGCTGTACCTAGATGGTGCTCTGTGATCAAATCGACTGCGAAATGATGACTGAGTACGTCTATATTATTGCAGGCATATATCTGATCCAGCATCGTGGTTTGGATCTCTAATCCAGTGACATCCTTGTGATGGATGATTCGGTTTTGGGAATGACCACCTTCTTTTCCTAGTGAATAGGCTCCTTCTTCTCCTTTGTCGAATTCTGCTCCCCAGTCTATCAGTTCTTCAAATCGCTCTGGTGCTTCTTTGACTACCATCTCGACGACATCCTTATCGCATAAGCCGTCTCCTGCGCGCAATGTATCTTGTATGTGCTGCTCGTATGAGTCTGTGACTTGATTCATGACTACTGCGACGCCTCCTTGTGCATACTTGGTATTAGTCTCACTCTCGTAGGACTTAGTCACGATGGCGAGATTTCGCTCTGGATACTTTTGTGCTATTTTCAGGGCATAGGTAAGTCCTGCTATTCCAGAACCTACTACTAGGAAATCGTATTTTGGCATTATCAGACTTTGGTTTTGTGGTTAGTATCATGAAAATAATCTAACCCTTTTTTACAAGTTTGACTCACATATTCACCTTATAGCCTCATAGACCATTCATCTTACCTTGATATAAACGAAGTCAAAGGCAATACCTGCAGAGCTACCACTATTTAGACAGCTCCAACATTCTCTCTAGCGGTACTAGGGCTTTCTTACGGATATCTTCTGGGACGTCTATCTCTGGTGTTTCATTCAGAAGACAGTTGTAGAGTTTCTCGAGTGTATTCATTTTCATGTAATGACATTCGCTGCATGAACAAGTGTTGTCTTCTTTGGCGGGTGCGGGGATCAGTTTCTTATTTGGTACACGCTTTTGCATCTCGTGTAAGATTCCTGCTTCTGTGGCTACAATAAACTCTTCGTTGTCGTCTTCCTGTACGAAGTTGAGCAGTTTCTCTGTAGATCCTACGAAAGCTGATATTCTCAATATATTCTGAGGAGACTCAGGGTGTGCGATGAACTTGGCGTTTGGATTTTCTTTGTGTAGATCTAGGATCTTGTCCATTGCGAATGCTTCGTGAACCATACATGCTCCATCCCATAGCACCATGTCTCGGCCTGTCTGGATGTTGAGGTATTCTCCTAAGTTTCTGTCTGGCGCACAGATGATTTTTTGATCTTTTGGGAGTGAGTTGATGATATCTACTGCATTGGAAGAGGTACAGATGATGTCACTCATGGCCTTGATCTCTGCGGAGCAGTTGATATATGTGACTACTAGGTGGTCTGGGTGTGCCTCTACGAACTCTTTGAATTCTTTGGGTGGTGCAGAGTCTGCTAGTGAGCATCCTGCATTTTCATCCGGAAGTATTACCTTCTTGTCTGGGTTGATGATTTTGGCTGTTTCAGCCATGAAGTGTACTCCTGCAAATACGATGATGTCCGCGTCTGTCTCGGCTGCTTTGCGAGATAGGCCTAAGCTATCTCCTACATAGTCGGCTAGATCTTGAATGTCTGCTTCCTGATAGTAGTGCGCCAATAGGACTGCATTTTTTTCTTTTTTGAGGCGAAGGATTTCCTCCATATACTCGGCTCTAGTTCTTGGTTTACCGACTTGAGTTGTTTCTCCCATGATGTTTGTTTGTCTAACAGAGTTTTGCTGCTGTCTGTTATTACGTGACTGCAAAATTATCGGATAGGTGGTTCATGACAAAATCGATTTCGTTTTTCGCTATTTGCTGTCAGTTATACGCTTTTGTGAGGAAGTATTATCCTCTAAAACTAGGCGGACTCAAGCCTAATGCGTTTCTCTTGTTCTTTTATTTCATTAGAATTCTATTCATCTGGGGTTCGATTCATGATTTTATTGAACCACCTTGCGAAACATCATTTTTTCATTCTTATATCAAGCTTTTGCCTTGATGCTGGCGGTTATTCTGGATGGGCTAAACAGGCTCTTCTTTTTCTCATTGTCACACCAACAAAATTTATTAGCCATTTTAACTCTACACCTAAAATATTGACGCTGTAAATTCTACAATGACAGAATATTATAATAAATTAAGGGTAGTGCAATACAAGGAGATATATTTCTCCTCAGACTATTCATGATCACCGACTAAACCATATTAGCTATGAAATTTTTACTCCCTTTTAATCTCCTTGGTTCAGATTCCCTCTTCAAACGACCGATGGTGTTTTCTGATTGATAGACACTACAGCTATCCTCTTTGAATAAACTAATGTGCTCAGGTAGCACTGGTGTGAGTTTTTTTCACTTTCTACTTTTTCAATACGGCCTCTTGAATGAAGTGAGAGGTTTCTCTGGACTTACTGCCCGGGTATTCATCCTAAGGTTAGGTTGGGTTAGGTTGGGTTAGATTGGGTTAGGTTGGGCTTTGGTCTGGAGGTTTGATTCTTTATTGATTCTGTATTGAATATGGTGAAGGTGACTTGTGCACCTATGGGATAGACTCTCTATAGGTGTACGGGTTGTGAGGGGGGTATGTGTATGGCCTTCTCTACTGCATTTGCAATTCCAATTATTAACTATATAAATATTATGAAAAATCGAATTACGTTTTTGACTAGAGCGATAACTACAGCGTTGGCTGTCATGTTGTTGTTCCCATCTCTCGCTCAGCAGGTATCTGTGAGCAATCCTAATGGGATGATCACACTGGTACAGGCTCCTTCCAAACCTTTCACGGGTAGGATCTTCATGCAAAATGACTGGAATGGTGGGGATAAGGATAATCAGGTGACGGCTAATGAGCTGAATCGAAATCCGAAAATCAAGAATAATGTGACTTTCATCAGTGATACGCCGGGGTTCACTCCTAACAAGGTATCTATCAATGGTCTGGTAAAAAATGCTAAGGTGCTGGCTGATGCTAGTAAGGCGGGCAAAATCGCTATCGCTATGGGTGGGTATTCTAGACAGGTACTGGCATGGCTGACTAAGTTGCCTGCGTCTTCTTATAATTATAATAATATAGTGATCGTGTCTCATAGTAACTATAATGAGGTGGATGGTTTCAACTATTTCAATGCGAATAGAAAACCTGGTGATCCTGCTGTATTGAAGGACACGAATGGTACTCCTCTGAGACGTGGTCTGTATGCTAACCTTGCTAAAATCAGTGATCTGGGTATTCCTATTTGGGAGATTCCTAGGACTGATCATGGCCAAGGTGGCTGGGGTGGTGGCAACCTCAATAATCCTAATAATGGAAAGTCTACTGGGGTAAAGGGTCTTGATATAAGTGATCTTGGGATGGTTCACTATCTCAAAACAGGTGTTCGTAATGCGTCTGTGGCGCAGCGAAATGCGTTCGTGTCTCCTTTTCAGCAGAAGAAGGTATTACTTACCAACAACTTCAGCTCTAGAATCACGGAGTACTGGGCGGAAAATAGAAATGTAGGGCCTGCTAATGGAGGGTCTGGTGGTGGATTTGTCATCAAGCAGTTTCAGCAGGGTGGACAGTTTTATGTTCCTGATCCTACTACCACTAATTCGGTTAGTTTCTCTAGTAAACCTTCTTCTGTGGTCTCTGGACAGTCTTTTGATGTGAAGGTGGCTTATACTTCTGCTTCTCAAAATAACGTCTTGGCGGTGGTGCGTGGTCCGTCGGGTCAATGGCTTAAGAATGCTAAGAAAACGGTCAATGCTGGATCAGGGACTGTGAAGTTGACTATTTCCCAGCCTAGTGCTTGGGCTGTAGCCAATGGGTATCAGCTCATAATTGTAATCAGGGCTATCGGTAGTAGTACCAATCTAGACGCTAAGACTTCTACGTTCAAAGTGGTAGGTGCTGGATCTCCATCGACCATCGTGACTTTGCAAAATCAAGGGAGCAAGATGTTCGTAAGTGCGGCGAATCCTAATAGGCTGTACTGCAATAAGTCGACGGCTGGTGCTACTGAACGATTCGTGATGGAAAACAATGCGGATGGTACGGTTTCTTTCAAGGCTGTCAATGCTGGCTATATAGACGCTGAGGGTGGGGCTAAGGCAATGACTAGCAAAGATGCTAACAAGGGTGCTGCTAACCGGTTCACGCTTCAGGATTTTGGTAATAATGTCTATGGACTGAAAGGAAACAATAATAAGTTCGTACGAAACAGCATGTTTTGCCTACACGGTAGTGCTGGTGTATGGCAACAGTTCAAGATCACTTCGGTCAGTGGGAATAGATCCTTGGAGGAGTTGGAGTCTGCGGATGAGCTCATTGGCTTGACTGTATATCCTAATCCTGCGTCAGGAATGGTTCAGCTGAAGTGGGCGGAGACGATTGAGGATGGGAACTTATCTGTATATGATACGAATGGTTTGCTGGTGTATCGTACTGATATCTTGGCTGGTTCTTCTGCTTCCTCTATTGATTTGTCGATGCTGAGACGAGGCATTTATGTCGTTCATTTTACGACTGAGGGTTATTCTAAAGTCGAACAGTTGATCATCCAATAATAGCTATTGATAGAACGAAAGATATTCTTACCATTCTTGAGACGAGAATGGTAAGAATATTTTGTTTACACCATTCTCTACTGAGATTGACAAAACCTTAGTGCCATCCTATGACTTCAGAGATAAAGAGGTGATAATAAACAGTTTTGCGTGACCAAACAATTTGTTTAATTTGCGCCAGCATTTGAGGGGGATTACTATCTAAGTGATCAATCAGCACGACTCTATGAGATTTTGCCCCCATGTCCGTCAGGACAATACACGTCTAATTCACCTAACTCCAGTGCCTCAGCATTCGGTTTCCAAGTCGCTTATTTTCAATTACCTACTACAGACTAGAGTGACAATATCGCCTTTTCGCGAAAGCTTCCTGCAACCTGCAGGACCTCGTCGCGAACTCGCGAAACTCTCCTGCAACTCGCAGCAATACGTCGCGGATTCGCGAAAACATCAATCAATCTGCAGCAGCTTGTCGCGAACTCGCGAAAGCTTCAGGCAGTGTGCAGCGTCACATCGCGAAGCCGCGAAAGCTTCCTGCAGGCTGCACGAGGTCGTCGCGAAACTGCGAATACTTCAAAATCAAGACTTTTAATAATTATCAAAACCATTTAAGTATGAATACGATTCACATGAATCATTTACGCAACATCGAGTTTTCACAGTTCATCAGCGATTGCCTAGCTATATTGGGTCAGCACGACCCTGAGGCTTTGAATATAAAAGCTGAATATGATGCGCTGAAGAGAAGCTCTACTCTACTCATCCAACTCATGATGCCTGAGAGGGGTTATGCCTTGACCAAGGACATGGAGGCTACTGATGAGCGTCGAGATGCTGCTACCAATGGCCTTCTCACTGTAATTACTGCACATCAGTATCACTATGATGAGACAATTAAGAGCCATGCGGAGAACCTTGCTCGACAGTTTAACCTATATGGATCTGGGATCGCTCGCCAAAACTATCAGGAGCAAACGGGGTCGCTTACTAGTTTGATCGCTGATATCAAGTCTAAGACTGAAATGTCGGAGGCGATCACTGCGCTGAAGCTTGACGATTGGTTGGCGGAGTTAGAGGATTCTAATATTGCTTTCAGTAATCTGTACTTGGCTCGAAACAAGACTATGGTCAATCAGTCTCCTGAAACGGTGAAGGAAACCAGAAACAAAATCGTGATGGAGTACTATGCGCTTCGTGACATGTTGGGGGCTTACAATACGGTCAACAAGGGTGCGGAGCCTTTCAGCTCTGCGATCTCCGAGGTGAACGGTATCATCGATAGCTACAACCAGCTTCTGGAAAAACGCCAAAAGAGTAACTCTGAAACGGAAGTGGAAGGGTAAAGTCTTGGATATGAAAAGCACCTCAGTTGGGGTGCTTTTTTTACACAGTAAATAATCTAAATTATGATTATAAAAGAATTTGTTTGTAATTAGCCGTCTTAAGAAACTCCTACTGTTTAACCTCTATCTGATTAATTCTAATCAAATGAAATCATACAATCTAAAAGGAAACAATATAAGCCGCGGAAAGATAATCGCTATATACCTTAATGTCTTTACCCTTATTACTTCATCATTATTGATCGATTCTCCATTTTTGAATTTATTGCTCTCAATAGTGTTTGCCATATTATCATTTAGTGCATACTTCACTTACAAAGGTTCGTTTAAAAGAATTGAAATTGATAAAAATCAAATAAACCTCTATAAAGAACCAAATGAAATACACACTTCTTTGAGAAAAGATCAATACACATATTCTGTTCACTTTTCAACCATCAAATTGTTCCGAAAAAATGGAGCAGATAATATAATCTTAAAGAAAAAAAGTTGGGATAAAGAATTGATAGATACAATACTCTTTTTTGGCTCTTTAGAATCAGGAAGTAATGAGCAAATTGATGAAACCCTTGAAAAAATATCAGATGCAAGTGACAACATTCATTTGTTCTCATGGCTTTTGAAATTTTTTATCAAATAAGAATTATTAATAAAAAAACTAATATTATCTAAATGCCTACTACTTCTAATAAACTTCACTCTTTGATGAAAGAGTTATATTCAAGCGCCATCATATCAGAAACACTTGTAGATTTTGGTATGAAGAAAGAGACTTTAACCTATCCTGGACTAACTGCAATTGTAAAATACCCGAATCTAAAATTTGATTCTATTACATTCGTTAAGAATATTGATTGGGAAAAGTTGGCTATGGAAACTGTTTTGAACTGTTTCATTAAACTGCAATCAGACGAACTAGTCAAAATAACATTAATAGAATCTAAACACAGTGTAGTTTTTAATGCTTTAAACTATACTTCCTCCATAATAACTATTGAGCCTATTGTAGATGTAGAGAATGAAAGTACGGTAGAGGATTCTCTTTCGAAACATTTATTAGCATCAATAGTCTTCAACACAAACATCAATAAGAGCAAAACAAGCCTCAAGATTCTTTCTCAATCAATAATCGATAGATACTTGGGTAAAACAAAAGATTATACCAATCCAGAGAAAGAATTCATTATTAGACTATTAAAAGAGTACAGCGCCTTTCCTTGGTTTAGATTAACAACAAAAAAGAAATTGGGGGGACTATACAATACCTACAATACTGATATAGATTTTAATATGAAAACGATAATATCAGAAGAGGTCAATAATATAAATACCAACCCATTAATGAAGTCTAAAGAAGCTATTTTGATATTTAAAACAAAGCTCGAAAGCTACGTCCATTCTCACTTTATTTTCAAATCTACTTCTGATTAACATCAGCGAACAAGGTCAACTTATAATGTGACCCAATTTATTATCCATAACACGCATTTTAATGCAACTTTTACAATTAACTCTTTCAACTAAGTAAGGCCATCAAATCCTCTGCCCAATTTTGGGCTAGCACTAATTTTTCGTTAATTACAGTCCAAATAATCACAATACTATGAAAATGAGAGTAGGCGATAAACTGCTAGAAATTCGCAAAGAAAAAAACATGTCTCAGTCTGAATTTTCTCACTTGGTAGATATTCCATCTTCTACTTACTCTAGAGTCGAAACCAATCAATCATCTCTTGAAATTGACAAAGTCATAGAAATAGCGAATAAGTTGGATGTACCTATTCAAGAGTTTTTGCCTGAGACTATTAATATCTCTAATACGGATAATGAGAACCAATCAATAGGCGCATTTTTCGGTAACCAAACTCACCACCATTATTACTATGGATCAGATACCGATATCTTAAAAGAAAAAGATAAAGAGATTCAAATGCTGAAAGGCAAACTGGCAATCCTAGAGGAAAAGCTGCAGGGGAAATAATCTATCTACCTTTCTCAATCAGTGTCTTGTACGTAGAATTTAAATTTAGGCACAAAAAGAGGCTAATTATACAGTCAACAAACTATCTGAACAAGGATAACAAAACTTCTACCATGACCTGAAGAGGCCTTCATTGTCATCCATAAGATCAAGTCCTACTCGTATGAATAGTCTCTTTGCATTAGGCAGATGGCAATATCCAATATATTGCGAACACGAATTTTCATTTAATCGCAAGGAAGATAGCCCATTGTTTTGAACTCCCTGACTCATTGTCGCTTACTACCCCCCCTTGAAGATACTCAATGTGTCGAAGAAATTGATTCTCTTATCGAGAATACGAATTAATACCCAATTGATTGCTTCCAACCAGAGTTACCCATATTTGAACTTGAAAACATTGAACATACTTTCAAGGTTCTTTTATTACCCTTTGGAGAACTATTTTAGATTTTTCTGTAACAGCTCGTTCGACTCTGTGTCTAAGTCATAAAATAAATAATTATGACTTTCAAATCGACTGCATTTTCATTACTCCTTCTGATAGGGGTGGATTATGCTTATTCACAAAACAAAAATCAAATGACACAAGAAGAAGAAAAAGTACTAGCTACGGTTGAAAAAATGACATCGAACTTTGAGAAAGGGAATATCGACGCAGTAATGCAGTTTTATGAACCCCATGCCTCAGTATTGTTTGATCCAGATAAGCCAGTATCTGATACAGATACGATGAGAAAAATGTTCCAAGAATGGGCCGCGGCCAAGCCTAAGTTTGAGTACAATAATGGGCATCAGGTAGTAGTTACAAACAATATTGCTATTCACATAGCTCCATGGGATATGAGTGCTAAAATGCCTGACGGAGAAGTGATGAAGAAATCAGGACTATCAGTTGCAGTACTAAGGAAACAAGATAATGGAGATTGGTTAATGGTAATTGACAATCCTCATGGACAAATACTACTGGATAAGTAACAAAATTGCTCTTTGCACAAAGACGTGCAAGGAGCTAAATTTATTTAAACATGGAAGAACAAATATTAATTAAAAAAGCTGTTTCGGGTGATAGAGATGCCTTGGATAGCTTGATAAAAAAATATCAAAACTGGGTGTACAATACTGCCATCATTTTTGTCGGAGATAAAGATGAAGCTCAGGACATCACTCAAGAAGTTTTGATTAAAATGATATCGAACTTGGGTACGTTCAATGAAAAAAGTCAATTCAAAACGTGGCTCTACCGAATCATCAAGAATCATTTTCTGAATATGAAAAGAGGAAAGTATGAACAGAGTACCTTGAACTTTGAAGCTTTCGGAAAAGCACTAGACAGTACTCCTGATGAACAATTCTCTGGCACATCTGAGGCGGAGGAGAAACTTGTATTACGAGAAGCTAAAATCAGCTGTATGAATGGTATGCTACTATGTCTTGACAGGGAACAGCGTCTGATATTCCTGATGGGTGAAATTTTTGAATTTGCTGATATAGCAGGTGCAGAGGTAATGGAAATAAGCCGAGAAAACTTCCGTGTGAAGTTGCACAGAGCGAAAAAACAGTTGTATACATTTATGGATGGGAAATGCGGATTGATTAATAAAAGCAATCCATGCCGGTGTGCCAGAAAGACATCCGGATTCATCAAAGCTGGTTATGTTGATCCAAATACTCTTCAGTTTCAGAAAGATAAAATTTCAAGTATCAGAGAACAACTTAGCAATAAAATAGATGCGCTACACCACAGTATCAATCAAGAATATAAGGCCCTCTTTCAAAATAACCCGTTTCTTGATAGCCCTGAGACTAGCGCAACTATCAAAAGATTGTTAGACTCAACATCTGTTAGGGAAACTTTCAACTTGTAGTTAGTAAAGCTTATTTCTACTACTGGGCTCAAAGCCCAATAAAGTCAGAAGGCTCTCTCAAAATTGTAAACCTGATGCTATTCAGAAGTTGATACGGTAGGATGACAATTTAAGACAAAAACAGCGTCGCGAACTGCGTTTCGATAGAGAATCAAGAAGCCATGTGGCAATCTTTTCACTGAACTGCTGCATGACCTGAACATATCACTTCACGCTATTCGTGACGACGATTCGAAAAGTATTATGTCAAAAAAACACCGTCATGCTAGAAGGGACGACGAAATAATCTGTAAGAATAAAGCGCTACCCTACCCAATGAGGTCGCCGCGCTGCGCTCGTGATGAAGGTGATTTTACTTTTCAGTGTTTTTTAATAATGGACTTGAATTGCTTCCATCCTATTTAGAAAGAAAACTGACTCAGCCTAAAACGATAAACGTCATCCCAGAAGTTTTTCTCACGATAGTAGAGAAAAGCTATCAGGGATCTGACGGATACTGATCGTAGCTAGCTTTGAGACCCTGAATAACCAATTCTTACACTTGTAGAAATGTTTTTCAGGGTGACGTCTAGCAAAATAGTATTAACATCAAACTATCACAGCCAAAGCGAAGGGGCTTCTAAGACGGGATTAGATATTTCGCTATGCTCAACATGATTGCTTTTTTCTAGTGCTAGTTGAGTTTGAAAGTCAATAAACCGTTATTTATGTATTAAGAAATTTGGGTCATGAAGACCTAAAATACGTCTATTTAGAAGATAGAGCCGTATGCTCTTTGAGACGGCAAATTCCCCGCAATTCAGACTTAACGAATCGATGGTTTTTCATCGCGAGTAAAGTAACTTAGAAGTAAGAATCCTAGAATACTGATTAGTTGTAGGTCTTACAATCAACTTAACAATCTAAAAAAATGAAAAGATCACAAAGTTTATTATCTCTTATAGCATTAGCTATGTTTTTCATCGTGTCTTGTAGTGAAGAGACTTTACAGGAAGTAGCTTCTCCAGAGGAGACTAACCATTTCTTTCTAAAAGACGAAACTGGAAATACAGCTGCCAAAATAGAGGCGGAATTAAGAATGCCTGTCTATGAGCATTTGGTATCATTGGGAAGAAATGAAGATGCAGAAAACTTCTTATTGACTTATGATGAATCAGGTGCATTGATTCCTAATTACAGTGTTTCAAAACCTGAAAAACCTACAAGTAATGCTAGAACTACAGCCAACCCTGCTTTCAACTATGGATATCACCTACAGGGCACTGGATGGGGATATGGTTCGGATATTTCAGTAAATGAATTGCCTTCTTATTATGAGTTTGGAACTACTGGACAAAGTAGAAGGCTGGAAGCTTACTATCTTATCTTGCAGGGAGTAGACCTATGCTATGAATCCCACTTGCAAGGAACTGGGTGGCAGTCTACTAAATGTAATGGTAGCATCACTGGTACTACTGGCGAAAGTAGACGAATGGAAGCTACTAGAATCTGGATAAATGATGGTGCTGGTTTTGTCTATTACAAGTCTCACCTACAAGGAATAGGATGGGAGTCTAATTGGAGTTTTAACGGTGCTGTATCAGGCACTACTGGCCAAAGCAGACGAATGGAAGCATTGAGGATTCAATTCTATATTTACTAAACCAATCTGTAAGGCCTACAGTAATCAGTAAAATGAGGTTGTCTAAGAAGTCAAAAGTTAGTCATCTTGAGTGAGGGCAAAAGGTCTTTAGTCCTTATGAAATGTTCGCTACACTCTGTATGATTATTCTGTTACTTTTAAGACAACCTCTTTTATTATCTAAGAGATTACTACTACTCAATCACCAGCTTGATCTGAACGGATGATTTGCCTCCAGAGACTTTAACTAAGTATAGCCCTGCTTCTAACCCTGCTGTTGAAATTGATTGCTCGGAGTCAAATGATGATTGCTTTACTAGATCACCTAGAAAAGTGTAAATACTGACTGTACCCTTTTCCAAGCCTGCTATATTGATATATCCTTTAGCTGGATTTGGATATACTAAAATCTGTGGTTCTTCGACTATTTCCTCTATGATGGTATTCTCGGAAGATTGTTCTTCTGTCACTTCTCTAGCTCCTGATGCCGCCCCACTGCTAGGAATATATTCTCCGGCATACCAACCACTTCCATAGGTGGAAGCATAGAATTTATTGGGATTACTGTTATCTATAGCGATGTCATTGATTCTATCAGACTGACCATTTCCTGTATTGATCTTGATCCAAGAAGTACCTGAATCTTTGGACAAATAGGTTCCTGCATTTCTTTCGCCTATAGTTGTATTGGACAAGGTACTGAGCAAAATAGTTTTAGGGTCTGTCAAAGCTGTTTCCACTCTATATGTCCAAGGGAAGTCAAATATTTGAGTCCATGATACGAGTTCATCTGAGCTCATCCACAGACCTCCTTCATCGGCATCAGCTCCTTTGTAGCCTGACGAAATATAGACTTTTCCATCTTTTGCGAAGTGGATATCATTGATACCGAAATCACCACTTATGCTAGCTGTAGAGGCTACTTCCGTCCAAGAATTACCTCTATTGGTGGTTTTGTACAATCCACCGTTTCCACCTTGTACTGCCGCATATAGTACTTTTGGATTGGTGGGGTGCATGGCTATGGCAGTCACGTCTCTAGAGGTAGGAAGTCCTGAGTTGATTTCTTCCCAAGTTTCTCCGCCGTCTGTAGTTCGATGCACTCCATGACTTCCTACGCTATTTCCTACGAGTTGAACATTTTTAGACTTCTTGGGTACATTGAAGTACATGTATTTGGGGTTATTGTAGTCTATTGTCAAGTTCATCTGATGAATTGACTGATCTCCACCACCACTGGCAGGCCAAGGTTTTTCGATGGCTACACCATGTTTGTTCCATGTAGTGCCACCATTCGTTGATTTGAAAAATTCACCTCCACCATGCTGTCTAAAGAATAATGCAAAATGGACGTTGGTGTTGCTGGGGTGAATGGCGTAGGAGCTTAGTGACTGCTCATGTTCACTGAACTTGAAGGCTGTCGCTCCTTGTGCACCTGCCCTGACGTTTTCACCTTCATCATTTGTCACCCAAAGTGAGTTTTCACCAGCTGCACAAAAAACTTTGTTGGGTATATCTGGATGCTGATAAAACCCATGGCCTGGCAGGTTACTATTTCCTGCTCCCACCCAGCTGTTTGCGGTTCCTGTTGCTCTGTCATCGATATCGACCCATGTGTCTCCTCCGTCATATGACATCAGAGATATTTTAGCCATCTGGGTATGAAGGACGGAACCATCAGCATTGAATCGAGTAAAATTACAGGACTTGCGATCATAGGCATCTCTATCTACCCACTGATGTAAATATCTCAAAGTTATATTGGTCCCCACTGGATTGCCTCTATCCCTCCAGTACCGTACATCATCACCTTTGTTCCAATTAATTCCATTTCTAAAGGTGACAAACCAATGATCTCCTCCATTTTTAGTTCTCCAGATTTGACCTGGCAAGAAGTTGTTCGTAGAGCTATTAGAGTACATGTTATTCATGTACAAATTGTCGGGATCGTTAGGATCAACGGTGATTTCATTGAAACGCTGGGTGATTTTAGTGGGTAATTCGGAAAATCTAGATTTAGCCTCTTCTACAGTAATACCAAAATAGAAAGCTACCGTGTTGTAATAGCTTTTCTTGACCGCATGGTTTGATCGGAACTGTGTCATATCTAGCGCTAGATCTCCTGTAATATTCTCCCATGTCGCTCCTCTATCGGTACTTTTGAATACTCCCCCTTTATGATCTGTGACTGTATTTCCGTCTGCTTTCCATGTGATGTTGTTCAGCACATAGAGTGTCACTTGTCCAGTTTCTTCGTCATGATGCATGGTCATTGACTTGATGACATCATGATCCAAACCACTACTGAATTTTGTCCAGTTAGCTCCTTTATTCGTACTCTTATAGAAACCATAGTTGGTAGACACGTAAACAATCCAAGGTTTGACTGGGTCGACTATTATTGTTTCTACTTCTGCTTTTGGGTGAAGCCCTGTAGCACTTAGGGTCCAGCTGACTCCTCTGTCATTGCTTACCCATATTTTTCCTTGGCTGTTTTCATCTACCCATATACCGTGTGGATCGGATTTTGGAAACTCTACATGTGCGAAGTCTCTCATTCTACCTGCTCCTACATACCAGACTTTATCATCATCAGGACGCGGGGTGACACATGCTAGATATGCTCCTCCAAACGTAGAATTGAGTTCGGTCATTAGTCTCCAAGACTTGCCCTTGTTAGTCGTCTGATACAATCCAAAATTCTTCTCTACTGTAGCAAATCCATACTTTTCGTCTTGTCTAGAGAAATCGACATAGGCAAACTCTACGGGTCCTCTTAGTCCTGTATTGAATCCTGGTGCGTCATCATTCATCACAGAGTGGTAAGTCTTACCCTTGTTAGTCGAGCGATAGGTATTGTGCATGTTTGGTGCGATAAACAATACATTCGGGTCTGTTGGATGCCAAAATGCACACTTATTGTTGCCACTCATTCCTGGACCGAACTGAGTCCATTTTACACTTTGTTTTGAGGCTATATTCTTTGTTTTCAGATCAGAAAAGAACTGTGTGGCATTGAATGTTGGATCTGTCACAGCAGCACTTCCAGTTTCCTTGAGGACTTTGATGCCGTCTATATAGTATTCACCCTTATTTGCAGAGTTTGGCCGGAAGGTAAAGAGTATGTAGCCGTTGTTGGCATTGACTGTTGGGGTAAATTCAAAGGAGTATTTGGCCCAGCCTGTTTGATTCCAATCGATATTGGAAATCCCTATTTGGTTACCTCCATTATCGAAAAGCTTGATCATAGATGCGGTATTGTCACTTGGATCAGGGGAATACCATTTGAATGAAATAGTGTATTTCTTACCTGCTTCCCAGTCTATGGTTTTAGGCGTGTTAAAATTCACTTTTTGATTTGATGAGGTGAGCTTAATTCGAGCGGAATAGTCGCCCCAGGAGGAATGAGCATTAGAACGTTCTAGAAGGGCACCACCTTGAGCCAAGGTGCTTCTCCATTCGTTTGAAAAATTGGACTCGAAACCTGAGGTAAAAATAGTTTCATCTGCCCACACCATAGTCGGCAGCATGAGCATAGCTAGTATTAGTCTTATCATGACAATTGGTTTATAGTAAATAATCAATTAAAGATGCTAAGACTATAACTAGGCAATTCGTCCAATACAAGAATCACATAGGAGGGCTGCACTCATCCTATGGACCTATCAAAAGAAAGAGACCCAGATTAGCGTCTTATCATCGCAGGTTTAAAATTGCCATATCTGGTGACTAAAAAGGATGATTTTTTTACTGTAAAAAAGGGATAAAACAGAATATTATTCCGTACAAACCCTTATTTACAACACAACCCTCATATAACGGTAATTCAATATCCCAAATTGAAAGTTGAGGAATTAAGAAAAATGAATCCTGCTGGTGTGATGTAGGGAAGCTTTTCTTCTTATTGGTGATGGAAGTGCTTTTCTTAGGTTAAATCCACTATATAGATTGGCTGTTTAGCAGGAATAAAAAAAAGCTCTCTATGATATTTTTTCAAATATTTAAGAGAGCCTCTTTATATAATTATCAGTTCTTTTATTTCAATTCTAGCGCTTCTACTTTTCGGTTTTCAGTACCTCTCAGTTCTTCATATTTTGCACTAAGCTGAGCAAGCAACTCTGGGTTTGATTCTGCTAGATTATTTTGCTGACCTAGATCTTCTTTCAAATTGTACAGCATAGCCGTCTCGCTATTTCCCAATTCGATATTGACTTCGGTGTTTACAGCTGGTCCTTCATATGCAGGGATGAAGATGTAGTCTCCTGTTCTCAATGCGGTTCGAGAAGTCGCTTCGATTATTAGGTTCTCTCTTCCTTCCTCAGACTTCCCTAGTATTACATCTAGCAATTCTTCACTGTCTTGAGTCTTGTCTTCGCTTCCTACCAGCTTAGCGATAGAGGCAAAAACGTCCATCTGACAGATCAATGCATCAGATACTTTTGGCTGTATGGTGCCTTTCCAGTACACCCAAAATGGTACTCTTGTTCCTGCTTCGAATAAGCTATACTTACCGCCTCTTAGTCCGCCTTTGGGATCATGATTTCCGATTCTAGTATCTGCCTCGTCATTGTAGCCATCGTTCAATACTGGTCCATTGTCACTGGAGAAGATGATAATGGTGTTTTCTAATATTCCTTCTTCTTCTAGTGTCTTCACGAATTCACCAACACACCAATCTGCTTCCACGATGACGTCTCCTCTTGGCCCAAGGTCTGTAGCACCTACAAATCTAGGGTGGGGCGTTCTAGGCACGTGGGGTTGCTGCATTGCATAGTATAGGAAAAATGGTTCTTCCTTGTGATCTCTGACGTATTGCTGAGCTCTTGCTAAGAAGTTGTCAGCCATATCTTCATCTACCCACTTGGCAGATTCTCCACCTTTCATGTAGCCAATTCTTGGAATACCGTTAACGATAGAGCTATTGTGTCCGTGGTGCCATGTCATTCTTAGTAGCTCAGGGTTATCCTTGCCTGTAGGCTGTCCTTCGTAGTTCTTGGCATAGTCAACTTCGATAGGATCATTTGGGTCTAGATTTTCTACCAATCCATCTTTCAAATAAACGGTAGGTACTCGGTCTTGTGTAGCTGCCATGTAGTATGCACTCTGAAATCCTACTTCGTTAGGCCCAGGAGATACTCTTTCATTCCAATTTACAAACCCAGATCCTAATCCTAAGTGCCACTTGCCTACAAGTCCCGTTGCATATCCTTGAGCTGCTAGCATTTTTGGAAGTGTCATTTGTGCCGTATCAATGATCAATGGTGCCGTCCCTGGTAGAATCTTGGCTCCTCTTCTCCATGGGTATCTACCGGTCAATAGTGCATATCTACTGGGTGTGCAAGTTGCAGAAGAAGCGTATCCGTTGGTGAATCTTACACCTTCATTGGCTAGCTTATCCATATTTGGAGTAGGAATATCCTTAGCGCCGTATGCTCCTACATCTCCATAACCAAGATCGTCTGTATAGATTACCACTATATTGGGTTTGTTAGGAACTTTGGAATCTGTGCTTCCTTCTTCTTTGGTAGGCTTCGTACATGAAGCGATTACCAAAGCAAGTATTAATAGTTGAAAAAGTGTTTTCATCTCATCATTTAGCTTATATCGACTCATGACGTCCCGCCAATTCGCCTGAGTCAATTAGTAATAGTAACAGTCATACATGGCGGCAGCTCAAATTTGCAATGAATAATCTGAAATGTCATGGACATATGTAGACTATCAGAATAACCTATTCTTTTCGATTTTGCTGCTGCATTTGATACTCCTTAGGAGGAATACCAAATTCTTCTTTAAAGCAGAGTCTGAAATACTTTGGGTCGTTAAATCCTACTTCGTTCATGACTTGGGTGACCGACGTGATGTCTTTTCGAGTAAAGAGTTGGGCAGCACGCTTGAGCCTCATTTTTCTCACAAAAGCTTTGGCAGTACTACCTACTAGTGCTTTCATTTTTTTATTGAGATGGTGCTGAGACAGTCCGCATTCCATGGCGAGTTCTTCTATAGCAAACTCTGAATTAGAAATATTAGCTTCGATATTTTTCATCAGTCGATCGAGGAACTTTTGATCAGAATTGGTCAATCCTATTTCTGCTGGTTCCATATCGACTTTGCTTCGGTACTTTTCTATGATTTTGACCCTAGTATGCAAAATTGCCTTTAGTCGTGCTTCTAGTTCTTCTACTCTAAATGGTTTAGTAACATATGCTTCAGCTCCTACGTGATAACCGGTGAGTTTATCATCTTCGGTATCTTTCGCCGTCAGTATAATCACAGGAATGTGACTGATTCTATCATCAGCTTTTAGCTTCTTACAAAATTCAATTCCATTCATGCCGTCCATCATCACATCTGTGATCACTATGTCTATGGTCTCTTCTTGACATATTTTAAGCCCTTCTGAGCCATCTGCCGCTTCGTAGATATTATAATTCTGACTAAAACTATCTTTGATAAATTGCCGAATTTCTTCGTTGTCTTCTACCACTAGTACGGAGTGATCTTTCTCCCTATCTTCTTCTGAATCATGAATACTGACATGTTCTTCGGGAATAAGCCAATCTACATTGGAGTTATCTTCCTTAAGATCTTCTACCTCTAAAACTTGTTCGGCTTGATAGGCACTTTTTTCTATTGGTAGTGTGATGATAAAGGCGGTTCCTTCTTTTCGTTTTCCTTCCAATTCAATGGTCCCCTTGTGAAGACTTACTAAACTCTGAACGAAGGACAGACCAATACCAGAACCTGATTTACCTGTATGATCCAGCGTATTGAATCTTTCGAATATTTTATCCCTTTGCTCTTCTGGTATCCCATCACCATTGTCAGCTACGACTATATATAGTTCTGTCTTTTTCTTATCTATGATCACATCGATTTTGCCTCCATCTGCTGTGAACTTGAAGGCATTGGATAGTAGATTGAATATCACTCGCTCAATCACTTCTCTATCAAACCACATCTCAATAGATTGAGAATAGGTTACTTTTAAATCAATATCTTTTTGATTAGCCAGATTCTGAAAATTTCCTGAGAGCTGTTCTATGTAACTTGTGATACTGCCCATAGACACGCGGAGCTTCATCATTCCTTGCTCTGCTTTTCTAAAACCTAATAACTGATTAATTAGATTGAGAAGTGATTTTGAGTTGCGAAGGATATTTTGATAATACTTCTTTTTCTCTTCATCGGAAATCTCGTCACTACTATTATCCAACTTCTCAGAGTATCCCAAAATCAATGTCAAAGGAGTTCTAAATTCATGTGAGATATTGGTAAAGAACTTGAGTTTCATCTGATGAACCTCCTCATTTTTCTTCTGTAAAACCAATTCGTTCTTACTTGATATGGTGATCAATGTAAACCTCCTAGAGACATAAAAGATCACTATGAACAAAACGACATAGAAAATATATGCCCATATTGTCAACCAAGGTGGAGTTTGTATAATAAACTTAATTGTTTTGGCTTCGCTCCATACTCCATCGCTATTTCCTGCCTTGACCATGAGCTTATACTCTCCATGAGGAAGATTCGTATATCTGATCGTTCGATTCTTGACATTAGTAGTAATCCATTCCTTATCAAAACCTTCAAGTTTATACTTATAGGTATTTTGTTTTGGTGCTACAAAGTGTAATGCTGCCATTTCAAGAGAAAAGCTATTTTGATGATGCTCTAATTCGATTTGATCTACATGATTGAGCTGTTTTACTAATATGACTTTGCCATTGAGCTTTTCACCGACTTTGATAGGATGATTGTCTATCAACAAATTGTCAAAAGATACAGAGGGAGGTACTGTATCTGTTCTTACCTTTTCTGGGAAGAAAGCATTGAACCCGTTTACTCCTCCGAAGATCATTTCTCCACTTCGTCTACGCCAAGCTGCCATTTCACCAAATTCCAAATCTTGCAATCCTTCACTCAATCCATAATTGGTCACATAAAGATTTTCTGGGTCGAATTTTGAGATTCCGTTATTACTAGAGATCCAAAGATTTCCGTCATCATCTTCAAGTATAGCCTTTATCACTTCACTTGGAAGCCCATCTTCCATTCCGTACCTAACAAATTTATCCTCGTCTACATTCTCTCCCTTAAACACCCTATTCAAGCCTCCTCCTAAAGTGCCTACCCAAACGTCATTATTACTAGTCACATATATAGGTAGTATATAATCCTTTGAGATTGAATATGGGTCCTTAGGATCATTGGTATACTGAATGAATCTTGGAAGATTCGTTTTCAAATCTTCTTTTGGTATTTTATTGAGGCCTTTATCAGTACCTATCCATAAATTCATATCTTGGTCAAACTTCAGGCTTCTAATAATATTAGAAAGTAAACCTGAGCTCTCATGTTGCTCAATATTGAAATTGGTAATGCTGACAGGTTTACCATCGTCATTAAATAGATATCTATAAAGTCCCCCTGAATATGTGCCTGCCCAAATCTGATTTTTAGATGCCTCTATGCAAAAAACAGCAAGCTCTGGCTGTTTTATATATCGCTGTTCGTACTGCTCAGGTTTTCTTCCATCTATTCTGATTAGGTTCAGATTGACCTTATATCCTCCTCCTAAAACGATGTACTTTTTGTTTCCTAAAATCGCCTCATTGATAGATGTCAGAAAATGAGTTTTTTTAAAAATATCTATCTGGTTTATGTTGTACCATCCATTATGATATTTCTTCCCTGCTCTTGCAGGTAGCACATTTGCCCCTTTGGACTCTGACCCCATCCACAGATTATTTTGGCTGTCTTCAAATACAGACCTAATGACATTTGAAGTAATTGCTCTTTCGTTTGAGGTCTTCTTAAAATGTTTGAACGTGGTTTTGGGATTATACTTACTTAGCCCACCACCTTTGGATCCAATCCAGATTAATCCACTTCTATCCTCATAGAGAGAAAATGGGGATTCGCTGTTGATGGACTTGGGATTTGATGGTTTGGTTTTAAACTTGAAAGGTTTTTGTTTTTTGGTTACGTCAATTTTTTGAACACTCAACCCATTATTTCTATTGGCTCCCCATACTCGTCCGTCTTGACTTATTATTGTTTCTCTGCTATACATGGGAGAAACCATCGTAAAAACAGGATTTCCTGAATTCAAGCTCTTATGTGTCACAAAGTGAACCCCTTTAGCAGAAATCAACAGACCGTTCTGGTAATCATCTATATCCTCGACTACTCCCAAGTTTTCATCTACGATCTTCATAAACTGCCCTTTTGATCTAGAATCTCCTATAAATCTGAAAAGTCCTTTCTTGGAGCCAACCCAAATACCGTCATACTTATCTTGATAAATGGTCATGACCGCTGAGCCATTAAAGTCATTTATAGGATAGTTGATAATATCCAAAAGCTCCCCTGCACTATTGAAGATCAACTTATCAATCCCGTCCATTCCTCCTGCCCAGACATTGTTTTCCTTATCTATCAACATACACTTGACACCTTTGTTGATAATAGTTAATGGAGCTACGGTTTCATGATTATAGTTGACGAACGAATCTGTAAACCTGTCGTACTTTGATAAAACCTTGTCACTACTTGCTACCCAAAGTACCCCTGATGATGTCACTACCAAATCCATAATGAGATCACCTCCTATAGAAGTAGAGTCTTTGGGGTCATTGATATATTGCTTGAATGTGAAACCGTCAAATCTATTGAGTCCATGATTGGTTCCTACCCAGATATACCCATCATGATCTTGAACTATACTTTTGACATCGTTTTGTGACAAGCCATCTCGTGTGGTATACGCTATGAAATTATCATATTCGCTTAAGTTTTGTGCTGAGGTTAGATGTGTTAGAAATAGCAAACAGTAAATAAGTCTTCTCATCATCTTCTCTTCGGTTATCTACTACAATTTCCATGAGAAACACAGGAAAATCAAAAATAACAGAGATGGACTTGCTAGAAGCAGATTAATTCTTTCAATAATCGGGTCAAATCGACCTAAAATCCATTTTGGATACAGAACACAATAGCTCAAAACCCTTAATATTCACACAATTCACTCCTGTTTTCTTCGATAATCCTACCTCTTTTTTAGTCTGCACACCACGGTTTCTCTAAGAATTATTCGACTCGCTTGGTAATAGTGATAAATACTATTGTGGATGATAATGGTGTATTCCACTAAAACTAAATGATGTATATGATTGAGAAACTAAAACTCTGTGCAATAATACCGAGAGAATTAAAGGTATTAGCAGTACTATTGGTACTGTTTGCTTTCGGAGCACAGTCTGCTATTGCTCAGCAGGTGAAAGGTAAAGTAAAAGACGCGGAAGATAATTCTGATCTTCCCGGTGTTACGATCTTGGTAGTCGGTACTTCAACAGGTACTGTTACCGATATTGACGGCAACTACTCCATCAAGATTCCAGATGGAGCTACACAACTTCAATTCCAGTTTATAGGCTATGGCACTCAAGTCATCGATGTAGGGAACCAGTCTACTATCGATGTAGCTCTACAAATAGAAACTGAGATGCTTGAAGAGATTGTAAAAATTGGATATGGTGAACAAACGAAAAAAGAAGTAACTGGCGCTGTCGCTAGTGTGGAAACGGAAGAAATTCTTAAAACTGCTACTCCTGATATCGGTACGGCTCTCCAAGGTCAAATAGCCGGTGTGAACGTACAGGCTTCTTCTGGTGCTCCCGGTGCTACTGCTAACATTCTTATTAGAGGTGTAACATCAATTACTGGTGGGAACACTCCTCTTTGGGTCGTAGATGGCGTACCACAAGAAGATGGTTTCGTCCCAGCTCTATCACCAAATGAAATTGAATCAATTAATATCCTAAAAGATGCCGCTTCTACGGCTATATATGGTACAAGAGCTGCTGCTGGGGTCATTTTAGTCACTACTAAACAAGGTGAAGAAGGTGATCTCAAGGTAAATCTGGATGCTTCCTACGGTGTGCAACGAATTATTTCTACTGTAGAATTATTAGATGCTGCTGAGCAGATATATGTTGAAAAACAACAACAGTACATGTTGGATCCAAACAATCATTGGGAAGGAGGGTTCAACCAAATTGAGAATAACTACAACGGCTTCACCAATGATACTGATCTATTGGAAGATACTTACTATCAAGATTTAGCTGCTCAACAAAATTATTCTGTCAACTTATCTGGAGGATCAAAAAAGGTTACTTTCAATATGAACAGCTCCTATTTCAGTCAAGACGGTACTCTCATCAATTCGAATTATGAGAGATATACTGGTAGGTCCAATTTTAGATACAAAGACAAAAAATGGACTGTAGTGGGTATTTTATCTGCTAGGTTGGAAGATAGAAGATTCGCCTCTCCTACCATGATACAGCAAGGTCTAAAATACAGACCTATCAGTAACCCTGTAGATCCGAATGCCTTTGAAATTCAAGCAGATTCGGATCAAAACAGTTTATTTGCCAATTTAGGAGGTATTGTTCAACGATTACAAGAACAAAACTTATCCAGAAAGCACCAATTCTCAGGAAACGGAAATGTCAACTATAATATTGGCTCTGGATTTTCTTTTGATTCTCGAATATCAGTCTCATTTGAGGACGACTTAAGAAAAGTAATAAACCCTAGGTTCGCCATATTTGATAATTCTGGAAACTCAAAGCCAACCAATAGTAGATCACGTGTAAGAAATGAACACAGAAGAAGAACTAGAACTTCTTTTGAGAACAGTATTAGATACAACAAAACCTTCAATAAAAATCATAAAGTCAATGCTCTTGTAAACTACTCTGTTGAAAAATTCACAAGTGAAGGTTTTAGAGGTGAAAGGTTTGATCTTGGGAATAATAATATCACAGTACTTAATGGAGCCTTTTCAGACCCGAATGCTAGTTCGATAAATGGGTTTGTAGCCACGCTATTGGGTGTATTGGGAAGAGCTCAATACTCCTATAAAAACAAGTATCTTTTCTCAGCCACTTTGAGACATGACTACTCGTCGAAATTCCACCCTGATAACAACTCAGCATTCTTCCCTGGAGTATCTGCAGGATGGAATGTATCTGACGAAGAATTTTGGGATCCAATATCTACTGTAATCAATACTTTCAAAATAAGAGCTGGCTGGGGTACTGTAGGTAATCAAGCAATTGCTAATTACCAATATGACCCAACTGTCACAACAGATAGAAACGCGATTTTTGGTAGAACAGATGTGATCCAAACTGTAAATGGATCAACACAGAACGAGTTCAGAGATCCATCTATACACTGGGAAACGACTGTTGAAAAGAATGTTGGTTTTGACATGTATATGCTCAACAATCAAATAAGTCTTACCGCTGATGCATATGTCAAAGACAAAAAAGATATGCTATTCCCTGTCCTAATTCCTGTAAGTGGCGGGGTTGGAGTGAACCAGACTTATGTAAGCAATGTCGGAAACATGATCAATAGAGGGCTCGAAATAGCGGCTAATTATCGTCACAATGGAGAATTCTCTTGGAGTATTGGAGCAAACGTAACATTTGCAGAAAATGAAGTCACGTCCCTTGGCTCAGATGCTGATTTACAGTTTATATCTGGTAGTAGAATCGCCGGAGGAAATGACCAAGATCTTATCTCTGTTTTAAAAGTTGGTGAACAAGCTGGCTCATTTTACATGTATGAGACTAGAGGGATTGTTAAAACTGAGGAGGAATTAGCTGAATATCAAAAAGTTCAATCAGACGCTAGAATAGGAGACTTAATAAGAGTTGATAGAAATGATGATGGTGTCATCAATGATGAAGATAGGTATATAGCTGGTAGTTGGATGCCTGACTTAGAAGGTGGTGTTCAAGTAAGTATGAGTTGGAAAGGTATTGACTTTAGTATGTCATGGGTAGGGTCTTATGGAGCTGACCTTATCAATGGTTACCGAGCTATCGCCATGGATGAAGGAAGAGGCAAAGATTTATTATACATGTGGACTCACCAAAATCAAGATGCCACAATCCCAACATGGTATGGTGGTGGAACTAATAGCTATAGAGGTCTCAATGACATATGGCTAGAAGATGGTAGCTATGTACGACTTAGAAACGCTACTCTAGGGTATACTATTCCCAAAAGAATCACTGAATCGATTAGAATCAAAAAAATTAGGGTCTATGTAAATGCAACGAATGCTTTGACTTTTACTAACTACTCTGGATTTGATCCTGAGGTAGCTGGATATGACGAAAATGTCGGAGGAAGTTCACTCGGATCCAGAGGTATTGACAAAGCTACATACCCAATTAGCGCAGTTTATTCTGGTGGTATCCAAATTCAATTTTAATAATGACGTTCAATCAAATGAAAAACATGATAAGATTTAATACTTTGATCATAGCGTCAATGATGACACTATCGATCATGGGGTGTGAGGAGTTCCTAGAACAAACAAACCCCAATCAATTGACTGTTTCTGCATTTTGGCAGACAATTGAGGATGTAGAACAAGGAACAGCTACTATCTATAATGCATTTAGGCAGGAGCAAATTATGCTTGTTGACGGCGAATCTGCACGAGCTGATTTAAGCTATCCAGGCTTTGGAAGACCTGCTCCAAGCATTGCTTCAAGCGTAGATTTTCACAATCAAGTATTTAACAATGCTAGCTCCAAAATTGCTGATAAATGGAGGTGGATTTACGAAGGGCTTTTCAGAGCGAATCAAGTGATTGATGCTGTGAATAGACTCAACGAAGAAGATGCTTTCTCTACTCCTAACCAAGTCAGAGCAGATATTGCACTTGGAGAAGCGAGATTTTTCAGAGGCTTATTCCATTTCTATGCATACAATTCTTTCAATGAAGGAAATGTAGTATTGGTAGACTCTTATGCTGAAAGCACGGAAGATCTAAATAGAGCTATTGTTAGTAAGGACTCCGTTAAAGCTTTTGTAATTGAAGACCTCAAGGCTGCAATTCAACTTCTACCGCTCGCTGCAGATTTAACTGACGAAGAACAAGGTAGAGTTACGGCTGGTGCTGCAGAAGCTTTACTAGGAAAGGTGTATTTATATGACGCAGAATATGAAGAAGCTGCTGAGTATTTTAAAAACGTAATTGACGATTATAATTACACCCTTACAGACACGCCTGAAGAAAATTTCTTGGAAGCTACGGAATTTAATTCAGAGTCAATTCTAGAAATTAACTATTTCGAGACTCGTCCTGAATTGACTGGTGGAAGTGAACAAAACACTACCAATAACTATAACCGGATGATGGCTGCTGGAGGCAATGGAGGGTTTAGAGTGATTTATCCTCACAATTGGCTCATTCATACCTTCATGACAGATATGGTTGATTCATCAGATCCTAGAAATACCATTCAAGATTATGCTGGTACTGATGTCGTTCGAAAGTATAGTATGAGAGCTTCTGCGACTATCGCTATTCCTGATGATTTTTCTAATACCTATTATGGCGGGCGACCTGCTATGGCAGGAGAACAGTTTAAAGAAGAAAGCTATTACAGAGTACTTTCAAATTCTGCAACAGTTGAAGATGAAAGAGATGTCGCACAATTCGTATCAAAATCAAATGTCAACTTCAGGGTCATACGATTAGCAGATGTATTTCTCATGTATGCTGAGTGTCTAATTCAAGCTGGTACTTCTGACACTGAATTATCTGAAGCAATCAGGTATGTAAACCTAGTTAGAAAAAGAGCTGGAGTACAATTGATCTCTCCTGGTCTCGGAGGTGGTGAACAATTGATTCAAAATGATGCTGGATCTGATTCAATTTTCACTGCTTCTTCTCTGATGCAACATTTAATGTGGGTAGAAAGACCTTTAGAGCTTAGTATAGAAGGGCATGCGATAAGACAGAGAGATTTAGCGAGGTGGGACAGACTACCTCAATTCGAAATTCTACCTGAAAGATTTGAGGCATTGAGACCAGATGAAGACTTAGGAAAAGAGATATACAACAAAATAGACTTTGTATATACAGACTGGTCTGACGGCAAGGATAAGAACAACAATAAGCTTCTGGAAAAAGGTCTTAGCTATGCTAATACGGGTACTCGTACTAGATATATAGATGATTTCAAACTTGCTGTTACCAATTACAGAGAAGAGTTACATAGAACACTTCCTATTCCTGCATCAGAAACCTCCAGTAATACAGCCGTTAAATAAATAGTCCTATGAAAAAGATAAGATTAATACTATCGATATGTGCATTATTCGCACTAGGAGCTTGTGAAGAAACTTCTCTGGAACCTGAAAACTTTCAAGATGTTGGTTGGATGACATCTCACAATGCTTCTGAGAGCTTTCAAATAGATCAAGTAGGTGGTACTGCTGGGTTTATGAACGTCTCACAAAACCCAATAGAAATGAGATGGGAAGTAGACAGTGGCGTATTCTTTTTGGAAGGATCGATCAGCAACGCTGAAATATCTGAAGTAAAAAATGATCGCACCATTCTCGAAAAGTACATAGTGGAACGTGAGGATACAACATCGAATGCAACTACAATTAATGTATTCTTTTCACGGGCAAATCCTGAAATCCAAGAGATAGCAGGGGTTGAGAGAAGAATCTCTAAAGTAAGATTGTTCAATTCTTTCAAAGATTCTGTTGTATTTCGAGGACGTACTGATGTAGGTACAGTTTGGTCGGACAGTCTCAATGCATGGTTTATTGAACGTGAATGGCTAATTGATGTCTATGATTCTGTAGCCGCACAGTTTGAGTTATATAAAGATGGGACGCTTGTCTATGACAACTATCTAGAAAATGAATATGACTCTCTAATTACTCAAGAGATATTCGAAGGGGAATCACTTCTATTTAAGGATAGAACTGTCTATGACCGCCCTGACAATGCCATAGTTAGAGTCTATGATTGGTCAGATGATTTAGACCAACTAGGTACTGCATTAGAAAACGTTCAGAAAAAAGCATATCACCCAGATCCAGCTAAAGATCAAAATGGTGAAATACCTGTAGACTTCAATAAAGAAGGAACGTACCTATTGCAATATGTAGTAAAGAGAAATGCTGACAATGAAACTGATGTCAACCATGAAAAACAGCGTAGAGCCGCTCAAGATTCGCTTTACGTCCCTGTAAAAGTAGTTGTAAAACCATCTATAGCTCCTTTCTCTATAAATAAGGCCACTGAAGAATCTGAGTACGACGGAACTGTTAGTACTATCACACTGTCTACCGTCGTAGCCATGTCTGAAATAGCGGGTGATGTCACAGGCAACTTCACCCTTAGTATAACTGGAGGAGCATCTTTCAACCCTACTGCTGTATCACTCGCAAATGATGATGACGGACTACCTACTCTGTTGAATTTGACATTCAATTATGATTTTGATTTTGCAACTGAGGTGGTGAAAATATCATATGATGGAAGTGGAAACATTGTTAGTTCAAACTCAGCAAGAACTATGGAAGCTTGGAGTGACCTCAAAGTGTCATTGTACGATCCAAATGTACTTGCTCAGGCAGGTTGGGATTGGGAGTTTAAATCAGACGGAGCTGGATGGCCTAACCCTTCAGGGGCATTCTTTACTTTTACAAATAACTTGACTGGTGATCCTGTAGCCTCTGTTTCCAGTGGAAGTCTTAATATTTCTCTTCCAGCAACTGGAGCTTCTAACTCTCAAACTAGATTTAAATCTAACATTTCAGAATTTCCATATACCCTTGACAAGACTAAGTCTTACAGAATTACATACGACTATAGGTATACAGGGAATGATGGTGACCTGAGTTTAGTAAGATTGAGATGGCTGAATAGCTCTAATGCATCTCAAAACGCAAATAGCAATAAGATGAATAATGCTAGCCCTGCATCTAGCTCAGATTTCCAAAGTTGGAGTATTGATTTCCCTGCCGACGGGTTTAGCGAAGTAGCAGGTGACGTAGTTGGATTAGAAATTCAAATGAACGGGGTTAAAAACACATCCGCTTTCACCCTTGAAATTGACAATATCAGAGTATTCGAAATACCAACTGCCCCCTAAATATCTTGAGGGTTTCCACCTCGAGAATGATCAGAATTAATTTCGGAGTAGCTCCGTTTTAGTTTTATATTCACAATTGTTAAAGGCCGTCTTTAGTATTTAAAGGCGGTCTTTTGCTATTTAAGCTAAACATTTCCCAAAACAAACCTGCGCACTTCACTAAGTCCTCAAGGAAATCCTAAACGTAGTCCCTTTATTCACCTCTGAGTACTTCACCCAAATCTTGCCTTTGTGATAGTTTTCAATTATTCGCTTAACAAGCGTAAGACCTAGCCCCCATCCTCTTTTTTTGGTAGTGAAACCTGGTTGAAAAATCTTACTCGCCTGTGATTTACTTAGCCCCTTTCCATTATCCGCTACATCTATGATTGCATGGCCTTCTCTAGCTTGCTTGATCGTAATATCAATTTTACCAGCCCCACTCATAGCATCAACAGCGTTTTTACAAAGATTCTCTATAACCCACTCAAACAATGCTTTGTTGAGATTAGCAGGGATGTCTCTGTTTGGAATAGACTTAACATTGATTTCTACCTTTTTGGAAATTCGTTTTCTCAAGTAATCTGTAGCCTCATCTATCACCTCTGGAAGATTTGCCTGTTCCATAATCGGTTCAGAACCGATATTAGAGAATCGCTCAGTAATCATCTGTAGACGATCTACATCCTTTTTGAGATCATCTACGATCTCCTTGTTCTTCAACCCACTGTCCCCACGTAAATATTCTATCCATGCCAACAAAGACGAAAGTGGTGTACCTAGCTGATGAGCGGTCTCCTTAGCCAACCCTACCCAAACACGGTTTTGCTCAGCAATCTTAGAATAGTTAAACACCATCACGGATATGAAAGCGAATATACCGATGACTGCAAGCTGAACGATTGGATAAATCTTTAACTGCGTCAATAAGAACGAATTCCGATAATAAATAAACTGATAGCCTGAAATATCATTTCCTGATTTGAGTGTTATTAAAAGAGGCTCATGCTCCTCTTCCATTTTTTCCAATTCTAGGAGTAGTAGTCTGTCCTTTTGCTTTTGAGTCTTGGCTCTGTCAGCAGACGGTATATTTCTATAATGCAGTGGTTTACCCAATTCGTCCGTGATAATCACAGGGATAGAATTATTAGCCACTATAATATCATCGAATATAAAATTCAGCTGACCATTATCTGGTTGATTAGCGATATACTCTAGTGTCTTAGCATATAGCGCTATTGACTTTTTTTCTCTTTCCCTAATAGTTTGAACCAGCTCCTCAGTAAAATAAATAGATACTATACTGATCGTAACAGATACAGCTAGTAAGACCCATTTTTGTCTTGTTCTAGATCGATAGATTTCGGCAGATGATTTATCCGATTTGGACTGAACGTTGGAAACTTCAAGCATCATGCTAATTTACTCATGAGTGATTGATCGAAATATTAATTCAGTAAAATAAGAGATTCTATTCGTTAATACGGTTTCAAATCACGTATCCCTGTGTAGATTATCTTAAATGCCTAAATTGCATTAAACCAGCTCCAAATTAGTCCCTAATATTAATTATCACTTTTTGAAAACTTGGACATTTACATTATTCCTGTTCAGTGTATTTAGCTCTCTAGCTCAAGATGGATCCCTTATTCGCGTAAATGGCCACGTAACTGACTCTGCACTTTCTCAACCAATCACTGCTAATATTATCTATGAAAAACTCCCATATTTTGATGACATAGGCACTGTCAATTCTAACCCAGCGAATGGATTTTATGAAGTCATGATGATTGATGGTCAGAAGTATAGTATAAGTGTCAAGGCGGAAGGGTATGAGAGTATCTCAGAAGAAATAGAAATCAAGGATACTGGAATCGGTGTTTTCGAAAAGAACTTTAAACTGAAGGCCTCGTCTAAGCTTGATGTATATGTTTTAAAAGACTTAATATTTGAAAGAGGTAAATCAGAGATATCTGAGGTATCTCATAGTGAACTAAATGAGTTAGCACGCTGGTTAGCAGAACATCCAAATCGCGTGATTCAATTGGAAGGCCACACAGATTTTCAAGGAAATTCGAGCGCCAATCTGATTCTCTCAGAAGACCGAATTCTAGCTACTAAAAAGTATTTAGTTGAAAAAGGAGTGAAAAAATCGAAAATCAAAACAAAAGCATTTGGTGGTGCTCAGCCACTTACAAGAGATCGTACTCCAGAAGCAAGAGCGCTTAATAGACGTGTAGAGGTAAGAGTGCTCAAAGAATAGTGATATGAATAATGAAAAATCTACCGAACGTAAAAATGTAAAAAACCTCCAAGCTCTTTGGTTTTTTTTCATACTGGGATTCGTTTCCTCTACATCAGCACAAGAATCCGTACAATGGGCATCTGAAGTCATGCATGTTAGTTCTGAACAGACAGCTCTACAATACGCTGCCACTCAAGCTCTACACGCTCCTAATATATATCCTAGAGGCGGTGCAAGTCCAAATGCTTGGCGTCCTGCTAGTGACAAAAAAGAGGAACATATAGTAGTCAAATTCGACAAACCCATCCATGCACAACAAATCGCTATTGCAGAAACCGAAAACCCCGGTGCGGTATCAAAAGTCTTTGCCTATGACTCTTTGGATAATGAGCATTTACTTTTTGAACTGAATGCCCGACCTATACCTTTGGATAGTAGATTACTAAATCTATTTTTTGAAAGGACTTCATATAAAATCGCTTACGTCAGAATCGATCTAGCTTGTGGAGTGGTACCGGGATATAATGGAATTGATGCTATTGGAATTTCAGATTCTAATATTCCAATCAGTGTTTTGATCAAACTAGCTCCAAATGTCAACGAGAACTTGGTGACCGAAAAGCTTTCAAACAGTGTCAATAGTACTTACAATGAACAAAGCCCTGTCCTATCCCCTGATGGTAAAACACTATTCTTCAGTCGCCGTGGCCATCCTGACAACATAGGTGGTGTAGACGATGTTGAAGACATCTGGTATTCTAAACTTGATCCTAAAACTGGCGAATGGCTACCTGCTAAAAACATAGGAAAACCATTGAATACTTGGGGACCAAACTACATCTGCTCTGCGACTGAAGTCAATGGAGAGCTCACTTTGCTACTTGGTAATCAATATGGTAAAAGAGGGCAAATGCTAGAAGGGATTTCTATAACCAAATTAAAACCCAATGGAAAATGGGAATATCCTGTACCAGTGAAGATAGACAATGCTTATAACTACTCTGACCAGGCTGATTTTTATATGAGCCAAGATGCCTCTGTTATCATCTTGTCTCAGGAACGAGATGACTCAAATGGAGACAGGGACTTATATGTTTCATTCGAAAACAAAAAGACTAATATATGGAGTGAACCACTGAGTTTAGGCAGCGTCATTAATTCAGTGGATACTGATTATGCTCCTTTTCTCGATGGGGACAATAAGACACTTTATTTCTCCTCCAAAGGGTTTAGAAGCTATGGAGGAGCTGATATATATGTATCCAAAAGGCTAGATGACACTTGGACTAATTGGTCAGAACCAGAAAATATGGGTAAGGGAATTAATGGAAAAGGAGATGATACTTATTTCAATATTCCTTCCTCAGGCGACCATGCCTATTTTACTAAAGGTGTGTCAAATGAAAATACTGATGTCTATCGGTTCAGAATAGACGAATTATTCTTAGAACCAAAAGATAGCACAGATCTAGACGAACTCGACCAATTCGCACTAGTAACTGACGGGGATACCGAAGAAGACAACTCTTACTTCATGACTGTAAATGGAAAAATACTGGATCAAAATAATGCTGCTGTCATAGGAATAGTAGTGGTAGAGAGGCTTCCCGACGGTGCGCTAATCGGAGAAACAGCTACCGACGAATTTGGAGAATTTAAGTTCTTAGTAAGGTCAGGAGCCAGATATGCTTTCACAGCAAAAAAAGATGGCTATGTGGCAAAAGGTGAGCATGTAGATCTTAATAACTTAGAAGAATCTTCTACTATGACTCTTGATCTACACCTTCAAAAAATTCAAGAAGGAGCAGAAGTGGTCTTGAATAATATTTTCTTTGATTTCGATGAAGCCAATCTAAAAACTTCATCATATGCTGAACTAGAAAGAATACTTGGTTTGTTAACTACTCAGCAAATAGAGAATATTAAAATATCTGGTCATACCGACTCTGTGGGTGACGATGATTACAATAGACGATTGTCCGACCGACGTGCTAATGCTGTGAGGCAATATTTCATCGATCAAGGTATTGACCAAAACCGACTAGTAGCCATCGGATATGGCGAAACAAGACCAAAATATCCTAATTCATCTAAAACTAACCGAAGTATAAATAGAAGAGTAGAGTTCAAAATTTTAGAGAAATAAACACATGACCTTAGTTCAACTCGAGTACATTATTGCACTGGATAATTATAGACACTTTGCCATCGCTGCAGAAAAGTGTTTTGTGACACAGCCCACCCTGAGTATGCAAATCCAAAAACTCGAAGATATCCTTGGAGTACAAATTTTCGATAGGTCCAAGCACCCTATTGAACCTACTCCTATCGGAGAAAAGATTTTAGAACAAGCGAGAACAATCATTGCTGAATCCAAAAAAGTCAATGAAATCATAGAACTGGAGAAAAACGAGATCAAAGGAAATATCCACATTGGTGTAATCCCGACTCTCGCTCCATATATCGTACCTTTATTTGTTTCGTCTTTTGTAGAAAAGTACCCAGATATCAACCTTCAAATATCTGAATTGATGACAGATGGATTGATCGATCAATTGGAAAAAGATCAGTTAGATATTGGTATAATGGTGACCCCACTTAACGACAATAGCCTCAAGGAAATTCCTTTGTTCTATGAAGAGTTCTTTGCTTACACATCTCATCACCATTCGCTATATAACTTACAGGATATTGATGCTGGTTCGCTAGGTACGGACGGTCTATGGATACTTAATGAAGGGCACTGCTTCCGAAAACAAACCCTAAACATCTGTAAGGCTAAAAAATCTGAGCGCTTCAATAACCGAGTACTCTATGAAAGTGGTTCATTAGAGGCATTAAAAAGAATTGTTGACAAGCGCGGCGGATATACGTTGCTTCCAGAGCTATTTACTTTGGACCTAGCGAAAGATGAGAAAGTCAAACTTCGTTCGTTCAAAGACCCTAAACCAACACGCGAAGTTGGTATTGTCTTCAAAAAGAGTTTTGCCAAGCATAAGCTTATTCAAGCTTTGAAGGAAGAAATTTTATCTACGCTTCCTCCAATCATGACTAGCAGAAAAAATACCAATGTAGTGAAGTTTTAAGGTTGGTTGGTCACATGTAATCCTTGGTTGATCAATTGTAACGGCTGGTTAATCACATGTAATCCTTGGTTGATCAGTTGTAACGTCTGGTTGGTCACATGTAACCCTTGGTTGATCAGTTGTAACGTCTGGTTGGTCACATGTAATCCTTGGTTGATCAATTGTAACGTCTGGTTGATCGCATGTAATCCTTGGTTGATCAATTGTAACGGCTGGTTGATCGCATGTAATCCTTGGTTGATCAATTGTAACGGCTGGTTAATCACATGTAATCCTTGGTTGATCAATTGTAACGGCTGGTTGGTCACATGTAATCCTTGGTTGATGAGAGGTCTATTCAGTATAAGATAACAGAACGTTGGTTCATGGATGAAGTAGCTCTCGGGAAACTCCCGAAAGGTGTTTCATAGATAAAACGGCTTTCCGTAGACTTGCAGAAAGCCGTTTCACGTATGAACCGACGTTCTGAAAGGTTACATAATGCAGGTTCATGGATAAACCACCGTCCCGCAAGTCTGCGGAAGCTCGAATCACGCATGTAGTGGATTCCGAGCGTCCTGAGGGGCTTTTTATGGATCGAATGTAATGAATTTCATTTCTTTACCGTACACCGTGCTTGATGTAAAGTCCGAGTTGCAAACTCGAACTAGCCATTACTTATTTTCAACTAGCGCCAGCGGGGAGGGCTATAGCTTATCCCATAGCTGAGAGTCTCTAGCTATTCCTAATACCGCATGAACATATACAACCTTTCCTTCTACGATAAAATGTAACGCATCTTGAAAAAGATCTAAGAATGCCATCCTCATTGACTTATATCTAATTTGATAGTGAAGTGGGTTTGCCTGAACTTTTGCAATCTTTTGATCTAAATCGCCAATAAAACGCAATCCTAGTCCTTCTTGCTTTTCGTCATACCAACGCATGGTATCTGCAATATCAAGCTCAGCCTCTGGCTTGATAATCAACTCGTAATCCATACTTACTTTCCTAAAAGGGAAGCTTTTACTTCTTCCCAACCTCTACCTGCAGATGGATTCTTCTCGTGCGTCTCTAAACGCTGATCTAAAATACGCTTGTGGGCTTCTGGTAGCTCATATGCTTCTTTCTCGGTCTCTGCCTTGATCATACCAAAAACCAGATTGATAAAGCGCTCATCTGCCTGTGTATGTAGATATTTTTCGATTTGCTCTATTCGCTGTGGTATTCCCATTTCTAAGTGTTTATACAAAAATAACGTTTTCATTTTTGTTTCTGTTTTATCTCAACGGAGAAGTAGCTAAACTGCTCAGCACTAATCATTCGATTATCGGTAAGTACGAACGTGATGAAGTAAAGCCAACTGTAGATGTAGTTAAAAAAACTAGCTGATACGCTGAATACTACAGTTGGATATCTTCTTAAGCGAAACTTAGGGTTTAAACACCCTTAAAGATCAGGATAATCCACCGTTTCGTAAGTCTGTTGAGGATCTAATCACCCATGTAGTAGATTCCGAGCATCCTGAGGGGCTTTTTTATGGATTGTACCTCTTTTTTGATTGAGGCATCACACACCGTACACCATGCTTGACGTAAAGTCCGAGTTGCAAACTCGAACTAGCTGATACTTTTTTTACTCGTACCAGCTGGGGGCTATACTTGTCTTAAACAACGAAATTGAACCAGTATTAGGGAAAGCAAAAAAACAATTATTCAAAAGATATAAAGTTTCCATTAAACATAGATATGAGCATACTTATTATACCTGTAACAGAAAGTCCATATGCCAACATTTTCATAACTCTGTTAAATCTAGAGTACTTATATATAGTTTCAGAATAGCATGTGTTACTCATCAACTTTTGTCTGAACTTAGGAATAGAATAATTATCATATATCCTATTTACTTTAAATTCCTTTTCCAAAGTAAATTCTTTTAGATTCTCTTCATTCAAGAACTTATGCATGTATAGGATCTCCTGAATGAATAAATTCTTCTTCCTATTTATTAAAGAAACCGTTATAGTTATTCCAAAAACGGAATAAAAAAAGATTACCCCTGATAAATTCAATTTTTCTAATAATCTATTTTAACCCCCGAAAAGTATTCGACTTGTACCTTATTTAATTGGTCCTGCACCCATTGCCCCTCCAACATCTTCCTCAGAGAACTCTCCTTGATAGCCTGTCGCTGTAATGTCATTAAATACTCAATCAATATTTTCTACATTTTGAAAAATGTTGTTAGCATAGTAAAAGGTTGATAAAACTGCTTATCCTTATTACTTACTCGTCTTCTTCCTTTTGTACAAAAACAAATTCCACTTCTCCTCAGCTACGCCATGCTTGTCCATTTCGGCACGTGCTAGTGTGAAGAAAAGATCCGAAAGACGGTTGATGTAGGAAGAGACATATTCTTCTACGCAATCTGGATCTTCATCAGCCAAACTAATTAAAGTACGTTCTCCTCGTCTCATCTGAGTTCGACATACATGACAAAGAGCCGAAACCTCATTTCCTCCTGGAAGTAAAAAATAATCTGAAGGACTACTTAACCCATCTTCCAGTTCATCTATCCATTGTTCACAAAACTCCGCACCATCTACAGGCTTTGGGTTCTTATTCTCCTTGGTAGAAGATGATGGGCGAGCCAAATGAGACATCATATCCATCAAGTCCTTTTGAATTCGATGTAGATTACTTTGCCAATCGTGATCATTTCCTAACTTGAAACGCAATAGACCTATTGTACTATTCACTTCATCTAGTGTTCCTAGACATTCCATTCTTGGTCCATTCTTCGGTTCGCGTTTTCCACCAAAAACGCCCGTTGTTCCTTTGTCTCCTTTTCGAGTATATATTTTCATAATTCTTTATGCTCTTAGCTTATTGATTAAGTTTCTAAATGTATCCTTCTCTCCTAAATAAAAGTGAATATAAGAAGCGATGAAATTGTTCCTTCTATACACCGCAGTGTTCACCTCCTTTTCTCTTGCGTTTTTTATTACAGATTCCATTTTAGAGGTTTCGTTGGGTAGGATAGTTGAATAGTGAAATTCGTGTCCTTTGAGTTGAAGATCTTGAATATCTATATGACGATAGCCCAAATGTAGTTTGGACTCAGCCATAGAGGTTTCGAAATCAAAGACATTAGTCATTTCAAAAACATCTCCTTTTTCATTGGTTATGCTTTTCCCCAAGTACATCAACCCTCCACATTCGGCTAAGCCTAAACCTCCAATGTTGCAATAGTTTCTAATACTAGCCAACATTGACTGATTTTTTGAAAGCTCCTGAAGATGACATTCTGGATAGCCTCCTGGAAAATAAACGAAGTCTGACTCTGGTAATTCCTCATCCCTCAATGGACTAAAAAAGGTAACCTCTCCTATTTCTTTTAGTTTTTCAATATGCTGAGGGTAGATAAAATTGAAAGCTGCATCTTGGGCGATCGATATTTTGAGGCTTTCAGATGATGATTGTGTAATTCCCACTTCCCATTGGGAAATTTGTGTTAACTGTAAGAGTGAATTGTAATCAATGGTGGTTTCCATTTCATCTGCCAATGCCGAAATAGACCTATCGAATTGATTGATATTGTCAATATTGAGACCCAGATGGCGTGAGGGGATTTCCAAGTCTTCCAGCCTTTTCACATATCCAAAAGAGCGTACGCCTACGTCTTCACAAGCATCTTTCAAAAAGGAATAGTGATGTTCAGACCCTACTCTATTGAAAATAACACCGAGCAAGTTCAATCGATCATCAAACTCTTTAAAACCTTTGATAAGTGGTGCTACTGAATAAGCGACGGATTTTGCATCTATGACAAGTATGACTGGAATATCGAGTTTTATCGCTAGATCCGCAGCACTTCCCTTAGCCTTTCTAGCTCCGTCAAAAAGCCCCATCACTCCTTCAATACAACTCACCTGATTGTCTTGACTATGATAATAAAACTGCTCCTTGATATGTTCGTCACTCATCATGAACATATCAAGATTGAGTCCCGTTTTGCCACAGGCTTGATAATGGAATTTGGGATCAATAAAATCTGGGCCTACTTTGAACGGCTGCACAGAAATACCCTTTTCCTTAAAAAGTCGAAGTAAACCTAATGTAACAGTGGTTTTACCAGCATTGCTACTGGGAGCGGCTATGATAAATTGACTTTTTATTTGTTCGTTTAATTTCTCCATTAGGTTTGAGCAGTTACTGTTTGTTCTTAGACGAGGTGTTTTTTTATGAAGCTGACCCTGTCTGATACAGGCGAATTAGGTAAATGGACAATGTCAAACCCTTTCTCTTTGTAGGTGGTTAATAGGACTTTTTCGAGTTCAAGACAGTAGGCATATTCTTGCTGTCTCTGGTCGTCTTTATGGAAAATCTCTTCCCATGTAGGAGCAAAAAAGACTTTATCACTGAACTGGTCTTGGTACGGATACTGTGCCAAATAAGAGGGTATTGGTTTTCCTTCTAAATCAAAGTAGGCTATCAAATCCAAAATAAATCGATCTGTGAAAACGGCTTTATGATTTAATACTAGCTCCTGTATAAAAGTGTCAAAAACCAACTGTGCGAACCGTCCAAGGTTTTGCCACGGCATCCCATCACCTCCACTCTCTTGCTCTTTGATGATCACTTTTCTTGAAACCTCATGCATACATGGAAATTCCTTTTCCAACTCACTGGTTAAAGTCGACTTTCCCGTCCCTGGAGCACCAGTAATGATATGTTTTTTAATGTATTTCAAGATTGTAACATATAAAATACAATACCAAAGAGTACACAACTCAAAATAGTACTGAACCAATTGACATATTCCGCAGTCTTTAAATCTGCATCTACCAACAATCGCGGATTGTTTCCGATGTATGGTTTTTCTATGACTTTTCCATGATAAACATTTGGTCCTCCGAACTGACAATTCAATATATAAGCAAGCGCAGCCTCAGGATAACCCGCATTGGGACTAGCATGTTTCTTTCCTTCTCTGATAACAAAAGGAAGTCCATTGGTTTTTCGAGCTACAATTAGCATAAGAAAGCTTGTCAACCTTGAAGGAAGATAATTGGCTATATCATCAAGCTTTGCGGCAAACTTCCCAAAGTCTACGTATCGCTCGGATTTGTACCCGATCATTGAATCCAATGTATTAATCATCTTATAAGCCACCGCTCCTGGTATACCTAAAACGAAGTAATAAAAAAGTGGCGCAATCACTCCATCACTTAAATTCTCCGACATAGTCTCCAAAGTGGCTGTTCGGATTTGTTGTTCGTTTAGGTTAGAAGTATCTCTACCCACTATCCATGATAGTCTTTTTCTACCGGCTTCCACACCCTCTCCTTTAAGCGTTTTAAATACTGCTCTTCCTTCATTGATCAATGTTCGATTGGCTAAACAATAGAATAATAACACTATCGATACAATATCCGAGATCCAATAATTGATCCCTCTGAGTTGTGCCAATAAATAATATGGAATGATAAAAGAGGAAATCACCAGAGCCAGCGTTAGTACCATCCCTTTAATGAACCTCTTTTCACCCTTATTCAGCACTTTCTCTCCTGAGGAGATACTATTCCCAAATAAAACAATAAGATGAGGAAGCCATCGTGGATCTCCAAGTATCGCATCGAAAACAAAGGCGATGAACAGAATATAAACTTGATTCATCTCCAATTTATCAGGGCTTTGATAAGTGCTTGATTAGACGCTGGACTTTGAGTAGCTAGTCGTATATACTCTCCTTCTAGCCTATTGAAATTAGTAGCATCTCTGATCAGTATTTGATGCTCAAGAGCTAAGTACTTCTTCAGTTCATTGGCTTTTCCTTCTAGAAGTTCTACAAGGAAATAGCTAGTTTGGCTAGGCTTTACATCCAGCCATTTTATATCAGCAACTTGACTTGAAAACAACTTAGTTTCTTCCATTAATACAGCCGCATCAAATTGCCACTTGTCATAGTTATCGAATATTTCTAATCCAGATTGAATAGCCATAGCATTGACACTCCAAGGTATTTTCTTAGTGAGAAGGAGTTGGATAACTGAAGATTGAGCGGCAATGTACCCTAACCTAATTCCTGGAATAGTGAAAGTTTTAGTCAATGATCGAACGACTATTAAGTTGTTCAATTCATTAATTGAAGATAGTATAGACTTGGTTTGGGTAGTAAATTCAATATACGCCTCATCTATCACAAAGATCGTTTTAGGATGATTTTCAATAAGTGATTTTAGATCTTGTTTCAGTATCAGACTACCGTCGGGATTGTTGGGGTTACAAATGAAAACTAGCTCAAAATCTGACGGAGAAAAATCATTTCTTGAGACCAACTCATAGTTAAGCTCATGAATCTTACAGGCATCTTCGTACTCAGCAAATGTCGGTGCTGCGATAGCAACCTTCTTATCCGAAAACACATGAGCGATCAAATAAAACGCCTCGGTGGCTCCATTGGTAAAAAGGAATTGATCATCAGATAACTTGAACCTCTTAGCCGCCGCTCTAGCTAATTCGCCTGCATCAGGAGAGGGGTAATTCTCAATAATATTTGAATGAGCGACTAGTGATTTGATTAAGTCTGGTGGACAACCTTCATAGAAGACGTTTGAACTGAAATTATGCTCAATTTCAACCTCAAACAAATGCTTATCATCTCCATGACCATTAATCATCCTTTCGACTATTTTCGATGATACTTCCCATGTCCAAATGCTCGTCAATCCAGTCAGCTAACTTTTCATATTGTACTTCCTTAAATTCAAGATAATTCAAGGCATTCGCTTCTTTAAACTTCAACCGAAGTAACTCATTCACTACAATTTGATTATCTAAAATACCATGTAAGTATGTACCCCAACTTTGTTTTCCATCAAAATACCCTTCTGGCTTCCCACCTACTATATTTAAGTGTTTTCCATTAGGTACAGTAGTTTCTCCCATGTGAATTTCATAGCCGACACACTCTTGGTCATCGCTTTTGAAGGTGAAACTTTGCTGAACTGTGGTCTTATCTTTAGTCAGCACAGTTTTTATATCGAATATACCTAACCCATCTACAATACCCTTGTCAGATTCCACTTGGTAAGGATCTGCGATCGATTTCCCCATCATCTGGTAGCCTCCACAGATTCCAATGATTGGGACTTTGTCATACATCTCATGAATAACTTCTGCTATACCCTCTCGTCGCAATTCCAGCAGATCTTCGATAGTATTCTTTGTTCCAGGAAGAATGATTACATCTGCCCTTCTGACTTCCTCATGATCTCTTGTAAAATACGCATTGATCAATGGCTCTTGCTCCAAGGATTGAAAGTCTGTATAATTAGACATATAATGAAGATGAATAATAGCTACATTAAGCTTATCCTTCATTGAAACCATCGCTCTTCCATTAAGTGCTACTGAATCCTCCTCCTCCAGTACAATATCACTGGCATACGGCATGACACCCAAAACAGGAACTCCCGTCAAGTTCTCTAACATCTCTCGCCCTTCTTCGAAAAGAGAAATATCTCCTCGGAACTTATTGATAATAATCCCTTTGATCAGCTTTCTTTCCCACTCTTCCAAAAGCTCAATCGTACCATAAACACTCCCAAATATGCCTCCTCTATCTATATCTGCGATTAGATAGACACAAGCATTGGCAGCTCGAGCCATTCTCATATTGACAATATCCCTTTTCTTTAAATTAAGCTCACTGATACTACCAGCCCCCTCCATTACCACAGGTTGATAGCTATCCTCTAGTATATGAAATGCCCTTTTGGCTTCTTCGAAAAGTTGAAGTTTGTTATTTGAGAAATATTCCTTGGCAGTTTGATCACCAATTGGCTTACCATACACTACTACTTGTGACCGATTCTGAGAGGAAGGCTTTAGTAAAATAGGATTCATTTCTACCATTGGGGCTATCTTACTAGCCTCAGCTTGTACCGCTTGAGCCCTACCCAGTTCCAATCCATCAGGCGTGGAGAAACTATTGAGAGACATATTCTGAGCTTTGAAAGGAGCAGGAGAGTAGTCATGATTTTTCAACCAACGACATATTCCTGCTGTCATCCAGCTTTTGCCTACGTCAGATCCCGTACCTACCAGCATGATTGGTCTTAGATTTTTCATCACTTCACTTTCATAGGTAATCCCGAAACCATAAAAATCGCTTGATCCGCATTTTTAGCTACATGTTGGTTAGCCCATCCCTGTAAGTCCACAAACTTTCTGGTTCCTTCTTCTATTGGGTGAAGCCCCATACCTATTTCATTAGATATAAAAATAAAGGTTGCCTTTTGCGTAACGAGCTGATCAAAATCTTCTTTGAAGGACTTTAAGCATGCATCAATGTCGTACGCTGAGTCTACCCAATAGTTGGTAAGCCACAGTGTAATACAGTCTATCACAACTACCTTCTGACTGAGATCTAAATCATGGAGGTTTGTCTCTTTTTCCAAAGACTGCCAATCTTCTCCACGTTCATCTTTATGCCGTTGAATTCGCTCTTCAAAATCATCATCCCATTTGCGAGCCGTAGCTAAATAAACCGGCTTTTCACTTAGTGACTTAGCCAGCTCCATCGCATAGCTACTTTTGCCAGATCGCGCTCCTCCAGATATGTAATAGATCATGATACAAACTTAATTAGAAGACTTTTCCAATAACAAAACATCCATAGTGATAGGATATGATTCATTGAAAAAGCCTTCTATTAGTATCTAGAAATTAAACCTCAACCCGATGTTATAGTTTCTTGATATGCTAGTGTAACCATACCATGCCGTATACTCCGCATCGAAAATATTATTAACCCCGGCTGAAATTGTCAGTCCGTTGTAATTGTAAGATACAAATGCGTCAAACAGATCATACGATTCTAGCAATACAGACGATCTTTCTGGAGTCTCTCCTACATGCAAGTGAGTAAGCTTCACTAATAATTTTTCAACTGGAATAGTAGATAAACTAAACCCAAATTTATTCTCAGGAACCCTACGGAGTATCACCTCATCGGTAAGCGATCTAGTGTAAGTATAGTGTCCAGACATTTTTATTCTAGGACTAAATGAATAGGCAGCACTTAACTCAGCTCCTCCAACTTCTGTAAAATCTTCAAGGTTATCATACCCTCCACCGGTCCAATTACCCTCGGCATCAAACGTGGAAACATAATCAATAAGGTTTTCATCTTTTCTGTAAAAGTATACTGCCCCAAACTGAAACTGTCCAATAGTCAATACCTCAAAACCACCCTCTATTGATTCTGACTCTTGCGCATCCAATTGATTGTTTCCCCAAGACTCATGAAACAATTGAGACAATGTAGGTGCAATAAATGCTGTGGAATAAGAGCCTAAAACTTTTAGTTTACTTGATCTTAAGTCAATCAAATAACTTGGGTTTATATTCCAAACAAAGTTAGAGCCATATTCACTATGATTATTTAACCTTCCTCCCAACTGAACGTTCAGATTAGCTTTGTCGAATACAAGTGAGGCATATGGATCGAGAATATTAAAATTGAAATCTTCAACATCTTCTTGCTCGAACGTCGGGCTTTGGTAATTGACACCTCCTATCAATTTCAAGTCACTTGTTAATTTCTGATCCAGAATGACATCTGCCTGGAAATTTGTACCATTAAAATTACTTGGATCTCTTCCATCGCTTCTAGAAACGCGTTCGTTTTTTTGGTAAGTAATATTTGCTTTTGCCTTACCATTATCCCATTTATACGTCGGTAAGAATGCGAATTTTAGCATTTGATTTTCTGCCGTACTGTTGCCGTCAGTAAATGCTCCTCCATCAAAATCATAGTCAATATCATCAAGGCTAGCAAGTAGTCCCAATGAGAATTGATCTGTAACCTCAAACCCAAACTTTCCAAGAAAGTTGATACTCTCTATCCCATCATCATCGAAATTTTGAGAACCTAAAGTATCCAAAGCAGCTGAAAACCCATCTGATGACTTATAGCCTCCACTGATCAAATAGTTGAATTTATTCTCAGTGCCTGATATACTAGCATTTGAAGAAAAAGTATTAAAGCTTCCATATTCTACATTCGCAGATCCTGCCAGTCTTTCTTTAGCAGCCTTTTTGAGGGTAATATTGATAACACCAGCTGCAGCTCCAGTTCCATATAGTGAACTAAGCCCTCCTTTCAATACTTCAATAGACTCTATCTGATCCAAGTCTAACAATCGAAGATCAAATTCTTGAGCAATGGAAGCTGGGTCATTAAATGGAACCCCATCTATCAATATGAGAGTTTGGCTATTAGATGATGCACCTCTTAGTTTATAAGAAATATTATTTCCTGGAGCACCCAAATTACCCACGATATGAACTCCGGGTATTTCGTTGAGAAGATCGGAAATATCCTTCCCTCTATTAGCTTCGATTTGTTCTCTGTCCAACTTGAAAATAGTCTTACCTGATTTTTCAACTGGTGTCTCTATTTTAGAGCCAGTTACGACGATATCCCCCAACTGGATAACCTTCAAATAATCCTGTGCTTGTGTATTCCAAGCCATGAAAAGGCATACCATACCTAAATGAATTTTTTTGATAATGTTCATTATTGTTTTTTAAACATGCATAAATGTGCTTCATGGGCATATCCAGCGGTAACCTCCGTACCGAGAATGATTTATCAACTTTCACCCGAAGCCTCTAATTCAATTAAACATTCGGCAGGTCTCCTGGCTTGTTCAACTTGAACTTCCTTCCCATCCCGAAGGACAGTGGAAAATTGATAGGGTTCAAGCATAATAAATCACCTTTAGGCAAGCCTTCAAGGCATTGATTTTCGCAATGGCTAAATAGCAAGTGAATTTTTCACAAATAGCTATCGCTCTGCGATTGAACTTACAGTTGCGGGGTCAGCCCTTGTTTCTCACAAGGTTCCCTTTTAATTTTTTCCTTTTGATAAAGGTCAAAAACCGAATTGGGCGCAAATGTAGGTTTCCTTAGTTTCACATACATTATTCGATATGAAATATTTATAGCCCTTGTCAATCAAATAAACACTAGATTCGCGAAGAATTGGTGGACTTCTCTTCCATCTCGAGGAGAAGCCTTAATATGGGAATCCGGTGATCTTTCGAGAAATTCCGGAGCTGTACCCGCAACTGTAAATTCAGGAAAATGTTCTGAATACTCTGGTCACTATCTAGAATATTGAAGATGGGAAGGCCTCAGAACTGAATTAAGCCAGGATACCTGCCAATCAAAGACGAAAAGATGCTTTCGGGATTAAAAGCGGATTAGATATGGAAATTGAATTAGTACTTATTGGCATACAAGTATCCTTCTTGAGCCTTTGTGGAGGTATTTCATTAGAAAAATCCACGAAGCAGCGCAAGAATTTATGGTTGATTATGACCTGTTTACCAATTTCTGTTTCCGTTCAACACTTTTTACCTCAAGACCTTAACCTTCCTTATCAACTACTGTTGTTGGCCTTATTGGTAATAAGCTACTTTCAAGACGTCTTGGACCTTAAGAATGGAGAATGGAAATCAATAGTCATTCAAGCATTGATCCTAATGATTTGTGGACATATTTTATCCTCTTCATTACCTAACCTAGCCATATCTCTGAGTCTTTCCATTATTCTAGGAGTAATAATCATAGTCTCAATCCAATGGAGCTCTTGGCTCAAAAGCACAGCAGAGTACTTCTCACATGTAGGCTGGATCATCACTCTATTCTTTGTGTTTGAACCTACGGTGATTAGTATACAACAAAACCTAAAACCTATCGCCACCATACCTTTTGATTCCATCTTTAATCAAGAAAGTCTATTGCTATTTTCTGGCCTGCTTGTCTTGATCATAGGTGGTTATGTTTGGAATGAAAAAACAAATCTCTGATTGGAATGAATATTTTAGAATCTTTATTGCTCGCGATTGCCAATTTGCTTTACTACCCCGTTCTCATCGGAGTATTGTTTGTACTCGCTCAGCAGTGTTTAGCGATTGGAAAGTTTTTAAATGAATTGAAGCGTAGACGTAGTAAACAATTCAAGCAAATTGATTCATTCAAAGCGGAATTCGAGGAATATATGAAGACCCCAGCATCTTCCATCAAAGAGCTAGAATTTGATTTGATTGGTTTGCTTCGCAATTGGCGTCACTCCTATTTAAGCTCCTTAAGTCCAAATCGACTAGTGGTAAAAGCTGGACCTGCATTAGGTCTGATGGGGACTTTAATTCCGATGGGAACTGCACTATCATCACTTTCTCAAGGAGACTTAATGATCATGTCTGCCAATATGGTAACTGCTTTCACAACTACTGTAGTGGGCATGGCATCAGGATTATCTGCATTTCTACTTAACCACAAACAATCAGAATGGATGAAAAAAGACCTCCTTGAATGCGAAACTCTTTGCGAACAGCATCTAATACAAAAGGAAAAGTCAATCAACGAATAAGATGAGTTTACTAAACAAAAGGCGATCCTATTTTTCAGAAGAATCAGAGACTGAAGAAGATCCAGTAAGCAGTATGGCTAATCTATTCGACGTAAGTGTAGTATTCATTGTAGCCTTGTTTTTTGCACTATTTATGGCATACAAAACACTTGATTTGTTTAACCCTGATTCTGAATTAGTCATCACTAAGACCACTTCGAATGGTGAAATACAAATCATCACCAAAAAAGGAAAAGAAGTAAAAATCGAAAAAGTAACCGAAACTTCAGAGTCAGGAAAAGGTGTAAAACTAGGGACAGCCTATGAACTAGAAGACGGTCGAATAATTTACATCCCTGAAAAGTAAATCTGTTATATAAAGTTCGTTTGAGAGACCGATCATAACCTATTGCTGAGCTGTTCAAACGTACTATTTTGTGTAACTATCTTATGGATTCCATATAAACCCCAATGAATAAAATCGTATTTACTATTCTCCTGAGCTTCTTATTCAGTCATCAAACGATAGTTGCCCAAAAACCAGAAACCAAGGTCTCTTTAATACTATCAGATAGTTATTACTTATTGGGAGAAGCCACTTCCAAAGAAGTCATCAATAGACTTCTAAAACATAAGATCAGCGCTTCGGTAAAATGTATCTATTATTCAGACCTTGATGAAATAACATACGAATCACTGAAAGACAATCAACTTATCTTCATTGATATCATCTATCCTGCTAAGGTCACGGGAGCACTTTCCTTACTAAATCAGCTGACCAAATCAGGAACAAAAGTATTTGCAATAGGGTCGGAAGAAACTTCTGTACTAGGAGAAAACAAAGGAATTGTTTCGGATAGTAAAAGCCTTGAGTTTTATGAACAGTCTGGATTGGACAATCTAGTAGCTATGGTTTTGGATCAGTGTCAGCGATCTCTTGGACTAAACGTACCCACTCAATCCCCCATCAAAATGCCAGAATTCACCCTTTGCAACATTGATAGTAAAAAGGTGTTCTCAGATTTTGAATCCTACAGGAAGAATTATGATCAACACATGAAAGGAAACCCTTGGATAGCCATCAATATCCGCAGAAGTGACTTCCTCTCTGAACAATTACTCCACATTCGTGAATACGCTAATCAATTTGAGGACAATGGCTTCAATGTACTGTGCTACTATGGATTTCCTCCAAAAGAAGACATTGGAAGTATGTTTTATGATAATAACAAAAAACTAATCCCTGAAGTCATACTAGCACAATCAGCATGGTTGGGCGCCAACCCTGAAGCAAACCGAAAAACGTTCGAGGCGCTAGGTGTTCCTGTCATCAACCTGATACAGGTCAATCAAACGGCACAAGAATGGATGAACAACGATCAAGGTATCCGCATTTACAAGCGCACCAATAACCTGAGTATCCCCGAACAGATGGGAATGATCCAACCCATAGTGTCTAGTAGCAAAGAAGTTTTAGACCAAGAGACGGGAAGAAAAACCAAAAATGCCATAGTCTTCCAAGCAAAACGCTTAGTGAAGAAAGTCAAAAAAGTACATGTATTAAAAAGTAAACCCAATGCCGAAAAGCAAATTGCTCTGATCTACTACAGTCACCCTCCGGGGAAAGAACTACTTGGTGCAAGTTACTTGAATGTAGTGCCAAAAAGCCTTCACTCTATCCTCAGCCGACTAAAAAGCGATGGGTACAATGTAGGCAATGAACCATTAACCGAGGACGGCATTTTTGATAAAGTATCGAAATACGGACTCAACATCGGTGACTGGGCTCCCAGAGAAATTGAAAAATTAGTAGAAAAAGGAAACGCTACTTTGATCCCAATGGAACAATACCTGAGATGGTATGCCACTCTTTCTAGCCTTCTCCAAAAAGAAATAGAAGACCAATGGGGCAAACCTCAAGACAACAAAATAATGATGTGGACTGATAAAAATGGCAAAGAGTATTTCGTCATTCCTTCTGTCAAATATGGTAACATTCTACTCACACCACAGCCAGTAAGAGGATGGTCACACGACTTAGATATAATGCATCATGATGTTTCGACACCTCCACATCATCAGTATGTAGCATTCTACCTTTACTTACAGCATGGATTTGATGCAGACGCAGTAGTTCACCTCGGTACACACAGTACATTAGAATGGCTTCCAGGTAAAGAAACTGGACTCAATAAAGATGATGCCTCAGAAGCATTGATTGGTGACATGGTCAATGTCTATCCATATATCGTAGACGATGTAGGCGAAGGACTACAAGCTAAACGAAGATCAGGAGCTATTATCATAGACCACATGACTCCTCCATTTGATAGAATCGACATCAATCCCGAGCTAAGAACCCTTGAACAACTTATCTCAGAACATGAAATAGCAGAGTCAAAAAGCACAGCATTGGCGCAAGCTAAATTCAATGAGATCTACAAGCTGGCGAAGCAAAACGGCATACTCGACGACCTTGGAATGGATTCGATAAGAGATGATGAAGAACTGCATTATCTGGAACATTACATAGAAGAAATTCGAGAACAACACTCTCCTCTTGGGCTTCATACATTTGGACAACTTCCAAAAGCCGAGTATGTAGAGAAAAACGTTCAGGCCATCATTTCCCAAAAGAAAGACCTCAAAGGTGCCAAAAGAAACGCCTATGCAAATGATATCCGTCAGCGTATTCAAGCCAGTGGCAAAGCAGAACTAGACGCACTTAGTGATGCCTTAAGTGCCAAATACATCACAGCAGCTACAGGAAATGATCCATTGAGAAATCCAAAATCATTGCCCACAGGTAAAAACTTCTACGCTTTTGACGCCGATTATATCCCATCTACAGAGGTCTACAAAGAAGGCGAAAGACTAGCCAATGATTTGATCAAAGAATACTTAGAAGAACACAAAGGCGAGTTTCCTGATAAAATCACATTTAACCTCTGGTCCACGGAATGCATAAGGAATGAGGGAATCATGGAAGCCCAAATTCTCAGTCTTTTGGGAATAAAACCTGTCTATGATGGCTATGGAAAAGTATCTGATCTTACAGTAATTCCTCGCAGTGTAATGAAACGTCCACGCGTCGACGTAGTATTAATTCCTTCAGGACTTTACCGCGATATTTTCCCCCAACTGATCCTTCTACTAGATAAGGCTGTAAAACTAGCCTCCAAGCAAGAGGAAGTAGAAAACTATGTACGCAGAAATACCCAACGCAACTATGAACGTCTAATCGCCAGTGGAGCTGACAAAAAAATAGCTTCCAGATTATCGGAAGTGAGGATATTCTCAACCCCAGAAGGTTCTTATGGAACCGGAACGAATACCGTAGTCGATGCATCTGGAAGTTGGGAAGATGACAAAGAAGTAGCCAAAGTCTTCATGAATAGAATGCACTTCCCATATAGCAATACATTTTGGGGAAATCAACCCGCCAATGATTCATTGCTCATTGCACTATTCGAACAAAGTCTTTCTGGGACGAAAGCTGTACTCCATAGTCGTACTTCTCATTTATACGCCAGCTTAGACAACGACGATTTCTTTCAATACCTAGGAGGAACAGCCTTAGCCGTCAGAGCTATTGACGGACAGTCTCCCGAAGTCATTGTTTCTAACCTCACCAATCAGGGACAAATGAAACATGAAAAACTAAAGTACTTCTTGAGCAAAGAATTACAGACACGCTACCTGAACCCTACGTGGATCAACACCATGATGGACGAAGGCTATTCAGGAGGTCGATTCATCCGTCAAGTCAGTAGCAACCTCTGGGGATGGCAGGTGACAGTTCCCGATGCAGTAGATCAAAGCAAATGGAATAACTTTTACGATGTGTATGTCAATGACAAGTACGACCTAGACATCGCCAACCGATTCGAAAAAGGAGGAAACCTATTCGCTTACCAAGTGATGATTTCACGAATGTACGAAGCCATCAGAAAAGAATACTGGAAGCCCAATGATGAAACGAAACAAAAACTACTATCCGAATTTTTAAACACAGTAGACAAAGTCGGGCTTTCATGCAATTTGAATGTTTGTAACAATCCAGCTTTAGCCAATTTCCTTGATAAAGAATTCGAAGAAGTCAAAGGCCTATCAACAGCTAAAGTAGAAAGCTATAAAAAGGAATTACAAGAAATCAGAAAACGACTGAACACAGATGGACTTCCGAATGCCAATCAGATAGCCTCCGAAGCAGATAATTCCAGAGAATACACACCGAAAAAAAATGTCACAGGTTATAAAATTGAAGAAGTAAACACTCAAAATAAAAACTACAATGACGTGAATACCAATATTTGGAAATGGATAGCAATAGCCTCCCTATTAGCATATTCACTATATTTCATCAACAAAAAACGCAAAGAAGGAAAAAGTAAATCATGACCAAGTACTTCATATCTTCGATAGCGCTACTACTGATAGTATCCAGCTGTAGCAAACCAAACCAAAAGGTATCTGAGTCAAAGAACTCTGACAGCAGTGAAAAAGTCAATCTATTCACCCCCGACATCAAATATGCCAAGCGCTTTACCATCAATATCAATGACCAATACAAAACCTTAATTGTAGAAAACCCTTGGGAAGAACAGGATACATTGATGTCCTATGTTTTGTACAGCAAAGGCACTAAAAAACCTGACAATGTAGACTGGGCAGACTTCATCCTATCAGTCCCAATAGAAGAAGTCATTACCACCTCTAGCCCTCATGTAGGGATGTTAGGACTAATTGACCAGTGGGATAAAATCAAAGGTGTCGCCACAGATCAATATGTCTATAGCTCATACATCTATGATCGAATTCAAAATGGAGAAATTGCCAAGATTGGCTCTATCAAAGGAACAAACTTGGAAGTAGTACTAGACCTCGACCCTGATCTAGTCATGAAGACTGGATATGACAATGTACGAAATGAAGACGAAAGGCTAATCGAAGCAGGAGTACCCCTGTCCTACAATGTCGAATGGATGGAAACAAACATGCTAGCCCGTGCCGAATGGATCAAATACGTCGCAGCATTTTTCAACAAAGATCAAGAAGCAGACTCCATTTTCAATAGCATCGAAAAAGAGTATTTGAAAGCCATAAAAATAGCTGAAAATGTCGAAAATAAACCTTCAATCCTAACCGGAAACAATTTCAAAGGCACATGGTACATGCCAGGAGCCGATAGTTATATGGCCAAACTCATCCTAGATGCAGGTGGAGATTTTCACTTCAAAAACGAAAAATCAACAGGGAGTCTACCACTTAGCTTTGAAGTCGTTCTAGATAACTTAATGGATGCAGACTACTGGATCGGTCCAAGAGCACAATCACTCAATGACTTGAAAATACAGGACGAACGCTACCTACTTTTCAAACCATTCAAAGAAGGAAATGTATACACCTTCAACAAACGGATGAGCCAAAACGGAGGAAATGACTATTGGGAAAGTGGGATGACCAGACCAGACATCATACTCAAAGACCTTGTCAAGATATTCCATCCCGAACTACTCCCCGACCACAACCTCTATTACTACAAAAAACTACAATAAATGAAGAACTCTTGGTTGATCGTATCAGTAGGAATTACACTTGTAATCGGATTGTTTTTACTAGACCTCAGCCTAGGTAGTGTGAAAATTTCCGTCTCAGAGCTAATAAACATCCTACAAGGAACACCCTCCAAAAAATCTTGGGAATATATCATCCTCAACTTCAGATTACCCAAAGCATTCACAGCCGTATTGACAGGAGCAGGTATCTCCGTAGCAGGATTACAGATGCAAACCCTATTCAGAAACCCACTAGCAGGCCCTTCAGTATTAGGGATCAGTCATGGAGCCAGTTTAGGCGTAGCCGTGTTCGTACTATCCTCTACCGCCATGTTTGGCACAGTATTGAACTTACAGGAAAAGATGGGAAGCTGGGGACTAGTCATGTTTGCCATCGGAGGATCATTCCTAGTCCTATCTTGCGTCCTAATAGCATCCTCTAGAGTATCTGATAGTGTGACCATACTCATCATAGGCATCATGTTTGGATTTATCACAGGAGCAGTGGTCAACATCCTACAGTTCTTCAGCGACCCCGAACTCATTCAGAACTTCCTAGTTTGGACATTTGGAAGCTTATCAGGAGTCGCATGGTCTCAGCTCCAAGTTATGGGTCCCATCGTACTCATAGCACTCCTAGCCTCTTTACTCTTCTCCAAACAAATGAATGCCCTGCTACTCGGAGAGAATTACGCCACAGGAGTAGGAATCAATGTAGCACGAACCAGACTGAAACTAATCATGGTCACCAGTATCATGGCAGGAACCATTACCGCCTTCACAGGCCCCATAGCATTTATAGGAGTCGCAGTACCCCATTTGGCGAGACTACTCTTCCGTACCTCCAATCACAAAATACTGATCCCCGGCACCATGATGTGTGGCATCATCATCATGCTAGCCTGTGACATCGTCTCTCAACTTCCCGGATCACAAACCACCCTACCCGTGAACTCTATCACAGCGCTATTTGGAGCCCCAGTGATTTTAACTATCCTATTGAAAAACAAAAAAATGAAAGGAGCTTTCTAATGGGAAATAACACCACTCATTTGACCATCCCAATTCTTCGCACCAGCGGACTCACCATTGGCTACAGATCCAAAAAAGGACTCTTGGAACTCGAAAAAGAACTGGATATAAAAATTCACAACGGAGAAGTAGTATGCCTCATTGGTCCCAATGGCTGCGGAAAATCTACACTCATGCGAACCATAGCAGGCCTACAGCCCCCACTCAGTGGGGAAACATTCATATCCGACACAGATGTCAAGCAAATAAAACCACATCAATACGCACGACTCATCAGCCTTGTACTCACCGACAAGATTGATGCCGGCTCCTTAAAAGTCATGGACATCCTATCCATAGGTCGCTATCCATACACCAACTATTTTGCCGAGCTAAAAGCCAAAGACTATGCTATCATAGACAAAGCACTTTCCAGTGTACATCTCAGTGAATACAAAGACAGATTCTTCAACGAACTAAGTGATGGAGAAAAACAACGAGTATTGATCGCCAAAGCACTAGCACAAGACACCCCACTCATCATGCTAGACGAACCTACCGCACACCTTGACTTGCCCAATCGAGTAGAAATCATGAATATCCTAAAACGCCTCGCAAAAGAAACTAACAAGGCAATCCTACTCTCCACACATGAATTAGACCTTGCACTACAAACAGCAGACACCATTTGGCTCATGAATAGAGACGACCAAATGAAACACGGCACGCCAGAAGACCTAGTATTAAACGGTATGTTTGAGCAAGTCTTCAAAAGCAACGCCTTTCATTTCGATCGACTCACAGGCGCCTTCAAAGTAGATCACCACACCAAAGGTGAAATATCCCTCATCGGAACAGGAATCGAGAGCACTTGGACACAAAGAGCACTAGAACGAGAAGGATACAAAGTACTCCATCAACCTGTATGCGAAACAAAAATTTGCATAATTGATGGTACTTGGCAGCTAGCTATTAAAGATCAAACCATTACCTGTGACAGCATTGGGCATTTACTAAGTGAGTTACGAATAGTAAATTCCGAAGACTCATCTATCAACTAGACTTCCGAATCTTCTAAACGATTACTATTTATTTTATCCATGAACTGATTGATCTCGCTTAGGTTACTATTCTTAGACTTACACGAATAGTACAAATTTCTTTCCACTGGTCGACTAGCTTTAAATAGCTCATTGACAAGGCCCCGACCAATTTCATTTTCGCAGGACCGTTTAGGAACGATACTTACCCCATCGTTATGCTTTATACTCTCTACTATATGCTGATAAGACGGTAAAATATACCTCGGCACTACTTTAGGAATTCTATCGAAGACAGCCTTATAAAATTTTTTAAGATCCGATTGATCATTATCATATACAAACCAAGTCTGCTTCTGTAGCCAACCGATGAGCTGATCAATATCGTTTTCCAGTCCAGACGGGATTGAAATAGACGATGAGCCAATTAGAATCAATTCTTCACTTCTGATCTTAGTAAACAAATGATCATAAACACTATACCTTTTAGTCCCAATTAGCAGCTGAAAATTTTCCGTTTCAAGCCCCTCAATCAGTTCTTTTTCAGTTCCAAAAGCAGTAGCAACATACATGTCTAAAGAATATATCTTATCAATTAGATCACTACTAAAAAAATCAGAAGTACAACCAATCGAAATCGCCGAACGTGTCTTTTTTACCCTTTTACCAGAATATCGCTCCACCTTTTGAAGTTGCTCCAGAGGATTACTGATTTGCGAATACAAAAACTTACCATATTCAGTAGGAGTCAACTTCCGAGTAGTCCTATCAAATAATTTTTTTCCAATATGATTTTCAAGAGCCAATAAATGTTTACTAACACCAGGCTGAGTCATATTCAACTGCCTAGACGCCTCAGTAATATTATTATGCTCATATATAGAACCAAACGTTCTCAACCATTCTAGATTAATCATAACTTTAGTTATTAATCCACAAACATAAATAATTAAAATTATCACCAATAGCCCCATATATTAGTCGAAAATTTTAATCTTATGACACGAACATTAGTAATAAGCTATACCCCTCGTAAAGGGTCTTATACCAAAATCCTATTAGAAGAATTCATTTCCTTAGCCAAGGAAAAAACGAGTATTAAACACCTAGACCTAGTCGTTACCCCTCCAGATTTACTACTAGAAAAAAACTTGAACCTAGTGATGGAATGGAACAATGGGAAAAGAGATTTTTCCAAAGAAGAACTCACATTATTGTCCAACCACCACAGCCTTGTGGAAGATGTTCTGGATGCTGATAATATAGTTTTAGCCTTTCCTATTTATAATTTCTCCATGCCAGCAACAGTCAAAGCTTGGATTGATGCTATTATAGTAAGTGAAAAGACATTTTCCTTTAATCCTCACACTGGATTCAAAGGACTCTGTGAAAGTAAAAGAGCGCTGTCAATTATGGTCAGTGGGTTTGACTACCATGATTCTGGTAACATTCGAGAGTATGCCTCATCTACTATTCAGCAAAACTTCGATTTTATCGGTATTCCCCTAGAGCAGATTTCAGCCTTTGGGGTAGATCAAAAAAGAGAACAGCTAGACACAATACTAACAAACGCCAAAACAGAAATAAGCAGTTTAATTGACAAGTGGTTTCTAGAATAAACCCGGCACTACATTAACCAAACAAACAAAAAAGAGCAGTTTCTATCACAACTGCTCTAATTTTCCCTCAAAATTCAGAGATAAATATTCCCAATTGGCCATACATTTAGTTAATTGAAAATAATTCATCAACTAAACACCTTAACAACTCAGCCATGGAGAAATTTGATTGGTCAAAAGACGAATACTTCGACTTCGAAGGAAAATATCTAGCACTAGGAAAAAGAGACTTACACAACTCCAAGATAGTCAGGAGCAGAATAAACAATAAGCTAAAAAGAAATGTAACCGGTGCCAAAATGCCAATCTGGGCCACCCTAGGATGGCAAGACAATAGCCCTTTTCGACTCAAAGGACACATCACTTTTTCCGGAGTCGGTAACTTCAAAGAAGGACAATACGACAAGCTCACCCAAAGAGAAATTCAGGATATAAAAGTCATTAGTGACATATCAGGAAAGAAAAAAATAAAAGAAAGATTTATCAACCTAGACCACGTTGACTTTGAATTACCCAACAAGATACCAACCAATGAAATCCCAAAGCTTAGACTCACACTCTTTTTAAAAGACAAAGAAGGAGCCTTAGTATACCTAATGGTAAAAAACCAAAATGATACAGATGGAACAAATGCCTTTGCTAGACACATACTCTGTGACTCCGTAGAGAATCATTCACGCAATAAAGATCGCAGACACTACGCCATAGAAGTTCCCTTTCATTGTACCACCTCACATGACGAAGCTCAAGATGCTATAGAACTCAACAAAGCCGAATCAAATAACCTAAGCTTCACCATTAAGATTATCACTTTTGTAAAAAAAGATAAAACCAAAAAACTCAAGCAACTGCTAGGTATAGTATCCAAGAGACTAACCAAGCATCAATCCAGTACAGCCATCAACGACATCATCTATGACAGTGTCGGAGAAGACAAATACCGATTGCTAAAGTTCATAGACGATCCACAACACGATCAATGGATTTACACACATGAAAAAGGGAGTTATAATCTTGGAGGTAGATTTGAGAAAATAGAATCACCCGATGATATCAATGGTTCCCATAAAACACTACTTCTCATTCACGGCGCTATATCCAATACCATCGGATCCTTCCATGATATCTGGCAAAGAAAAAAAGACGATCAGCCCTCTCACCTTCAACAACTCATTCGCTCAGGACAATACCAGCAAATCTTATCATTCGAATACCCCACACTATCAGCAGACGCCAACGATGATGTAGATAAAATGATAGAATTTTTAGGAGATGTCACTTTTAAAGGCAACCCCATAGATATTGTCACCTCAAGCAGAGGAGGTTTCACCGCATGGGCACTTGTAACCGACCCAATAGTAAAAGATAAATTACCCGTCAACAAAGTACTTTCTTTCTCATCCGGAGCGACTCAGTATCTAGACGCAGGTAAAACACCCGTAGGACTCTTGTTTTCTATATTGAAACAACTGACATTCGGATCAGCTGCCAAGTTGATCACAACCATTCTATCAGAAGTCGTAGATTTTTCAAAAGAAAATTTCAAAGGACTAAAAATGATGGAGCCAAACAGTGAACTAATTAATGAATTACTCAACCGAGAAGTAAATAACCCTGACCTGCGCTATACAGTAGTAGCATCAGATTGGGTTCGATTTCTTATATCAAAAGATCACGGTTGGATCAGTGTCCTCACCAAATCAGGAATGGATTTAATCATTAAAGGCATACTAGGCATAAAACATGACTTCGTTATTGGCTGTGACCAACAAGTACTCACACCTAAAGTACAAGAAAGCAACAAGGAAATCGTGAAGATTCACAGCACCCATGGAAAATACATGCAAGATGACTATTCATTATACAGACCCGCATCAGCAAATAATCACAAAATCATCGATACGCAAGCACTAATCACTGCAAATTGATCCCACCAATTACGGTCATACTTGATTGGTGATTTGGACACTTAGAAGTGTCTAAGTTTTTTGACGGCTGTTAGAGTATTAAGCGAGTTTTTTGAAAACCAATATTCTTTGTATGTTACCTAAGTGGCAATAAGTATCTTCTTTCTATACTAGGAAATAAACATACTCATCTTAACCCACAAGATAACAATTAACAAACAATAGTGAAATGTCTGCATATGTAATATTGGACTTGACAGTTTTTGACAAAGAAAAATTGCAAGAATATAAAAACTTAGCTCCCAAGATTATTAAAGAATACAATGGAAAAATAATCGTACGTGGAGGACAAACCAATTCAGTAGAAGGAGACTGGAATCCCCAAAGGCTTGTAGTAATTGAATTCCCAGATTATGAAACTGCTAATAACTGGTGGAATTCAGATGAGTACAGGAGTGCATCAGAACTAAGAAGAAAAGGTGCACATACAAACGTTCTTATTGTAGAAGGAACATAATATTCTTAGTCATAGTAATAGATCTTTAACCCTTATATTAACCTGTTAGATTCTGACTAAAAAAGAAAAGCCAGACATGAAAGTCTGGCTTTTTAGAAAAAACGTGACCTCGGCAGGATTCAGTACAGCCTTTAAAAGTCATTGATTTCTAATAGGTTAAACCTTCTCTAGAATTTCGGGTACAAAAGTAGTACAAAAACATTTTGACCTTTGACTAAACATGAACGATGTAGCAAATAGAGGGCTATGCTTGTTCCAAGTACAATATTTCCTCAATCAGCTTTTTAGCTAGGTGATCTATAGTAGAGTGGCTATTGGTACCTAAATCGTATTTGCGGTCAAATATTCTATTGTTTCTGCGATCGAAATATTCAATGACAGTAATTTGATCTCGATTTGGTTCAATAACCAATCCTATATCGCGATCTAGAATTATACTCGCCATAAAAGTACTGTAACCTAATCCAGGAGATAATGAATCGAGTCTAACAATTCTCTCCATATGGTTATCAAACTTATCATTAGTTAAGGCATGAAATGTTATTTCACCTCTCCCTGTTCTTTTGCATTTAGAACCATGTTCGAAGGTTATCAAGTAGGTGTTTTCAGTGCTTCTAATAATTCCAAAAGATTCTTCTTTTAGTGGATTGACCTTTGAGAAATCGAAATCAAGAGAATCTTTCAAAGAACCTTCATAAATATTCAAGCCATTTTCGATACTGCTTACAAAGGAGTTAATTGCTTGATTGATTGGTTTTCGAACCCTTAATCGTTCTTCATTCTCTTTGGCTTTTCTTTCTTGTTCAGAGTATCTCCTCAGTTGAATTTCGGTATCCACTCCACTAGCCCAATCCTCGTCGCTTTGTACAGAGGTATCGACCGTTGAGTCTCTAGGAGTTTTGTTTTTCGATGTTAGTTCTCTTTCCGTATCGGCATGCGAAACAACCTTTTTGTTCGGTTGATACAACGGAACAATAGCTGTAGCCATTGATCCAAATAGTATTAACACAATAGCAGGCTTGAAAAAAGGACTTTTCATGCGGTTTTTCAAGTCAGTTTTGTCCTTTATACCTAGCAAAAAAGAACCAACAGTAGATGCAGAATTAGTGAGCCACCCGATAATTAGGGTAAGTAGTTTAAAATCAGTCATGATGTAAATGATTAGATTGTTGAACAATGATTACTATGAATAAAAGTTACGAATTTGTGATGAAGAAATTTTGCACCTTGATAAAGATTGATTTTGTACATAGACGGATGGAGTAGTAAAGAGAAGTCATTTTATCTTGATATGATAGCCAGTGAGAAGTGCTAGTTGCGTGAATAGAATTGTAACAATTAAATAACCAAATGGATAAAAATGAATATTTACAATTAAGCAAAGAGAACGGGAGTTCACCAAGGTGTCCTTTGATTTCTAAATGTGAAAGAAGAGCAATGACACTTTATTATGAGGATTCATCAATGGTACAGTATATAAACTATAGTAAGTTCTTAAGTGCAATGATTGACGAAGAAGGACTTGATGAAAATTACATAAAGTGTATTGGAGAATCTCCATCCTTTGTAGGGGGTGAGTCAAGCTTCAGATTATCGAATATGTGTCCAGAAGTTAGTTTGTTTGAGAATTCTCAAATTACAGTTGATACCTTAGGTCTTGCGGCAAAGGCTGTGAGTTATGATAAGTACTTTAAGACTCCCTCTAAAAGTATGGTTGAAGAGTCCGGACATTATTCGGAATGCGCTGAATACGCAAAGTTTAGCTTTGAGAGAAAGTCTAATTCTCAAACTCATGATTTATTCGAAGCAAAACCAGGTATGTTTGGTTTTACCATCAACCTTATAGAACTATATCGCAGGGTTGTTAAATGGAGGAAAAGATATCATTAACTGTTTCAGCAGGTTTATGATTGAGCTTTGATTTGAGTCAATATATTAGTCCTATGGTTTGTTTAAATTCGAAACTTATTTCCGAACTCTTTCATAGTGGAAATTGGCGGGGGATTGGATTCTTACACATTCCTATTTTAATCTATTTATAATTCGTTTATGTCTAAAAAGAAGATAGATGATATAAAAACTGAATTAGCTAACGCACTTGGAGCAGAAAAGACAGATTTCAGAAGTGTTATGAAATTAGCTAATGAGCTATCAAAGTTTGATGAAGACTACCAGCGTTTTTTCATAGACGCAAAAACAGTTATTCATTTGGGGAGAGATAGTATTAAGGATCATACAACAGCACTTATCGAATTAGTAAAAAATAGCTATGATGCAGATGCATATAAAATTGAAGTTGAGATACTATGCGGTCAAAATAATGATTTAATAAGAGTTGCGGATAATGGATTCGGAATGACTAAAGACGAACTTCTCAATAATTGGTTGAGAATTGGTTTTTCAGGAAAAAGGAAATCAAAGGTTAGCAAGCTAGGGAGAAGGAAAACTGGTGAGAAAGGAATTGGGAGAATTTCAACAGATCGACTTGGTTCAAAAATTGAGTTAATTACAAAATCAGAATCGGGCGGAATTGTTGGCTTAAAGGTGGATTGGGATGAATTTGACGTTGAAGGGAAAGAGGTTTCAGATATTGATGTACAGATTACAAAACCAAAATCAATTAATGTTCCGAAGGACAAAAGGAATAAGGTTGGAACAGGAACAGAAATTCGAATAACTGGATTACGACAGGATTGGACAAGTTCTAATATTGAAGGATTATATAACGAACTCTCAGCACTTACCCCTCCCTTTAATCAACAGTCTGATTTCAAGATAGATCTAAAGAATAATATTGCACCAGAGTTTTCTGAGCCCGTTGTGTCTAAGTATTATAAAACAGCTGAAATTGATGTTTCAGCTGTGTTTGACGGGACGGACGAGGTATACTATTCTATAAAAGATAGGCATTCCAATAATGAGGTAGTTGATACCATTCCTCTGCAACAGTTTTATGCTAAGACGAAGGTAAGTGAAGAGGCTGAAACGCTTAAGTGTGGTCCAATAGAAGTAAGATTAATGTTTTTCCTAAGGGAATCCTCTTCGGTAGTGGGAACAGATTTTAGATTAAAGGATCTTAGAGAGTTTCTAGATAATAATGCGGGAGTAAAAATTTACCGAGACAAGATTGCCGTAAAACCATATGGATTTCCTAAATCTCAACTTGGTTATGATTGGTTGGGAATTGGTGAACAAAAGGCTCGAAACCCTGCAGGAGCAGGAAGAGGCGATGAATTTGCTGTCTCTCCAAATCAGTTGGTAGGAGCTGTATTCATTACTAGAGATAATAATGAACTGTTGACAGACAGTGCAGCAAGAGAGGGCTTAGTTGAGTCAGAGGGGTTTTATGATATGAAGGAGTTTGTTCAAGCGACAAAAAGGTTATTAGAAACTCATTACGGCAAAATATATCCTAGTGTTGAAAAGAAGAAGAGAGAAAAGAAGCGTGTACCAGCTCAACAAGAATCTGAACGAATTAAAGAGCGATTGACTCATGTTAAGAAGGAGTTGTCTAATATTCAATCGGAAATTAAGGCTGAAGCGGAGAGTGTTAAGCCATCACTCTTTTTAAAGCCTCTTGAGGATTCAATTAAGACAGTTGACGAAGTTTCAAAAGAAGTAGAAATAACAATAACTGACTTACTCAATTGGCAAAGAACTCTAAATGGGTTGGCTACTATTGGAATTTCATCTGCAGTCTTCGGTCATGAGACAGAAGGGTCTATAACCCAGTTTCAGGGGTCAACTAATACCGCCCAAAAACTATTAAAGATCACTCCGCCTAGGATTGAAAAGGCAATAACTGAATTGGATAAGTCACTCAGGTATTCAAAAAAGGTTGCGGCTTGGGGTGCATATGCGCTAACACGTGTTCAGAAAGAGAAGAGGACAAAGAGGAATATTCAGATTTATAAAACAATACAAAGTGTGGTTAAAGAGTTGAAGCCTGCTTTCGATGCTTCGGCTATCAATCTAACACTTAATGGGGAGAATTTATACAGTAGTACTTACCAAATGGATATTGAGACGATTTTGGTAAATCTATTGACGAATGCATACACAGCATCTCTACTCAAAGGTGGAGAAAGGAAGGTTGTCGTAAATGTCGACTTAGAAGAGAGAGAAGGAGTAAAGGGGTACTTTTTCTCGGTAAGTGATACAGGTCCAGGAATTGCCAAAGAGTTTGAGAAGAGAATTTTTGACCCATTGTTTTCTACAAAAACGATTGGAGCAAATGAGAGCAAGAGTGTAGGGACAGGGCTTGGATTAACAATTGTTAAATCAATAATTGAAGAGCTTGGTGGTAACCTGAGTTTTTCGAAAGATGTCAGCTTAAAGGGAGCAATATTTAAAGTGTGGTTACCTAAAAAATAATAACGTATGGCTGCAATAGCAATAATTGATGATAACCCAGATCAAAGTACTACGGTTCAGAACAATATTGAGATTGGGCTACTTGAATTGGGAAGTGAACTGGAAGTGATTACAGCAACTCCATTTCGCGAGGTTCAAGAGTATTTCTCTTTTATTCAGGATAAAAATGTTGTCGTTCTTATCTTGGATGAGAAATTGAATGATCAATCTAATGATGATGTTGGACCTGTAGAATACAAGGGAAGTCAATTAATTTCAATTCTCAGAAAACAGCTAAAGGATTTTCCAATATTTGCACTTACTGTAATACATACAGATGAGGATTTAACTAGTAAGTATAGTGAGTATGACGATATAATTGGCCGGAATGAATTTTATAGTGATTCAGAGAAGTACATACCTAAGTTTTGGAGGGCAGCGAAGAATTACATGAAGGAAAACTCGGATGCCTTCAGTGAATACAATCGTCTTGCTAGGGAGGTTTCAGCTGGTATTTCGAACCCAAATTCTATGAAAGAACTACAGGCTCTACAGGCAAAGTTAGAATTGCCATTTTCAGGGTTTGATGATAGGAATGCTTGGCTTAAAAAGTATGAAGAACAAATTAGCGAGCTAGAAAAATTAAATCAGCTTCTTAAATCAAAATTAGAAGATTCATGAATTGGGTTCAAATTGATAAAAAAAGTAGAGTCCAAAAAGATGGAGTTTATACGGATTGGAAACAACAGGTGTCCGATGATTGTCAGAATAGGTGCGTCTATTGTTCAATTCATGAAAATCCTTGGGGAGGGATTGATCACTATCACATTGAACACTTTAGACCCAAGTCAAAATTTAAAAAGCTAGAGAATGATATTACAAATTTGTATCATGCATGTCCAGTTTGCAACCGCTTTAAATCCGATGATTGGCCTAATAATCCGATTAATTTAGATGAAATTTGCTATCCAGACCCTAGTGATCATAACTATACAGATTTATTCGAGCTTGATCAAAATGACTTTACTTTAGTTGGGAAACATGTGGCGTCAAGGTATGTTGTAAATAGGTTATACCTTAATCGACCACAATTAGTTTATGAAAGAAGAGAACAAGTTTTAAAAATCCGAGCGGAGGAGTTAATAGCGGAAACCACTTCGCTTATTAATAAAACTGAGGATTTAACGTTGTCAAGGAAGGTCTCAATGCTATTAATTGAGATGTATCAACACTTAAATGTCAGGTCAAATATTGCGCCATATAGATTGATAGAGATTAGAAAGAAGTGAGTAACAAAAAGAAAATAGGCTCATTTTATACTCCCAGTTTTCTTGCGGATTTCATGGTTAATCATGTGGCAAGAAGTATGAGTAGTAGGAAAGAGTATTCTATTCTAGAGCCAAGTGTAGGAGACGGCATGTTTATCGAGTCGATACTTAATTCTTCTAAAGTTTACAATAAAAACTTAAAGCTCACTTGTGTTGAATTAATTCAAGATGAGTTGTTAAAAGTCATAGAGCTAATTCAAGATTCAGGTGTTGATAAATGGGAAGCTATTAATGATGATTTTCTTAACTACCATAAGGAGACAAAGGAATTTGATTTTATAATAGGTAACCCACCTTATGTGAAAAAGAATTTTCTTAACGCAGAACAAATTGTTAAGGCTAAAAAGGTACACTCAGAATGCAACCTTAAAGAGACATCATTTAAAAACTTATGGTCTGCTTTCCTTCTTAAATGCTCTTCAATGTTAAGTAACGAGGGGGTTTTAGCCTTCGTTTTGCCGTCTGAATTACTTCAGGTAAAATTTTCTGAATCAATTAGACAGTACCTAGTTTCAAATTTTGAACGAACAGAAATATTTACGTTTGATGAATTGATGTTCGATGCAATAGGACAGGATACGGTGGTAATTATTTGTTATAAAAAAGCAATTGAAAACGGACAATTTTATTGCCATGTTCGTAATCAGGAAGAACTCATCAAAGAAAAATTAGATTTAAAAAAGAATAGGTCAATAACAAAGTATAATACCAAATGGACGCATCACATTCTTGATGGCGATGAGATTGAATTTATTAATCAACTTAAATCTAAGTGCCTCACAACAAATGATTATTGTGTCTCGAAACCTGGAATAGTGACTGCGGCAAATAACTATTTTATTGTAGATGAAGCGACAGGCAACGATTACGGCTTAGAGAAGTTTTTAAAACCAATTATTCAAAAATCCATATTTGTCAATGGTAGTGTGGTTTTTGATATCGAAGACTTTAGAAAAATAGAGCGCATGGGAAAACCTTCTCAAGTGCTATGCTTAAAAAATGAAATTATTGATGGTGATAAAAGGATCAGATCCTATCTTGACAAAGGTGAAAATGAATTGATTCATCAAAGATATAAATGTCAAAAACGAAATAAATGGTATGAAATTCCAAACATAGGAATCCCTCCAGAAGGCATGTTTTTTAAGCGATGCTATGAATATCCTAAGTTTTTAAAGAATGATGCGGAGGTTTTAGTGACAGATTCTGCCTATCAAGTTCAAATGAAGGATGATTACTCAATTAATAGTCTGGTCTATTCATTTTATAATTCCTTTACCCTTCTTAACGCTGAACTTGATGGACGGTACTACGGGGGAGGAGTATTAGAGTTAACTCCAATTGAGTTTAAAAACCTCCCTATTCCCTACGTCGATATTAAGGAGAATGAGTTTGATGAGTTTAGAAAAAGGTTTGAGAAAAAAGTATCAATTGAGGAGGTTCTTAATGAGTATGATTACTTGATATTAAATAGAGTATTGAAGTTAAGCTCAGAGGAAATTGAAAAATTACAAGGGATAAGGAAGAAGTTACAAAATAGAAGGATGAGGATAGTCAATTGAATTAGGTGGTGAAAAAATGGGAAAGAAATCGAAGGAGTTAGATGAATTGAGAGATCAGTATAGCCTTCTGATTAATGCTAGAAATTTTCATTACGATAATTTCAACAAATGGCTAACTTACTTCTACGTAGCCAATGGCGCACTTTTTATTGGTTACTTACAAGTCTTGACTTCAAAAATAGAAATCGATACGACTCCTATATTGCTTGTTGGTTTTTTGGCAGGCCTATTGCTTTATTGGTCTAGTAAGGGATATTACTATTGGAATATTAACTTCATTTTGCTAGTCAACAATTATGAGAAACGTATTCTACGTCTAAAGAAGGGCAATCGGATATATTCAGTATTTGCCAATAAAAATGTTCAAAACAAGTATTGGTCTCCGATAAGCGGAGCCAATTACAGTACTTCTAAGATTGCAATTATGTTTGCATTTATAATTTGTGTTGCGTGGGGGTGTCTGCTATTAGATAAGTTGGACGTTTCTTTAAGCGGAAGGTTACTTAAGCTGCCAAATGAGGTTAATCATTGTATTGATTCTTCAATTTTGGTGATAGTCCTTAGCGCTATTACTCCTTTGATGAAAATCGGATCAGAAAAGATTACATCGAAACGGAAAACATGTTGGTTTTTAGCAAGTAATACAGATCCACTGGATGATTTAAAACTTAAGCAATAGGGAGTTACAGAATAGGAAACACATAAGCACGTCCACCATTGTAATCAATTACGTCAAGTGATTCGTTAGTAGGTTCAGTAAGATTAAGGTCATTCGGTACTTTGAATCTCAAATACATTTGAACTAAGTCAATAGTTGCATTTCCAGCTTCAAGAATAGAATTAAACCATTCTAGGTCTTCATTGGACTCGATCAATCCCGTTTGAAATTTCATTGGACGATGAAGTCCGTTTTTGAAAGTAACAGCACTTTTACGATATCTACCTTTATCTAGTACTATAAAGGACTTATTTTCAATTTCCGAATAGGCACTAGTCAATTGAGAACCTAATGACGCAAGTTTATTAGAAATGAATTTAATCCTTTTGTCAAGAACTTCATTGATAATAGAACTAATGAGTTCGGTTGACATAGGTAGAGTCTTACCCTCAGTATTTTCGAAAGAGTTGAAATCAGAAGGGTCATATAATGACCTCTCAGAAGTTAAAGACAATTCAGAATGGTAATTATCAATAATCTCAGCAAAGTCTTTTAGATTCTCTTTTGAATAGCTAAAACGTGTTGCTAGAGCTAAATGGATATTACCATCAGTGGAGCCATATATTGAGAAATTCTCTGGAGTTTTATTCTTTGATGGTTTCCACCCTTTTGATTTAGCAAGTAACCAAAGCCCTTCAAAAATTCGGGAAGGAATGAAGTATTGACCCATACTATTAGTTATGATGTAGTGGTCAGGAATTAGATCATCGATTCTTTTAGTCATTAAATTCGAGTTTATTTAAACTATTTATTGAGGTCGTTTAAACAGATTCTTACTCGATTATTAGCTTGTGCACCAATAAACCTTATTCAGTATGGGACTTGATCTAGAAAGGCAAAAAGAAATTGTAGTACATGTGCTCAAAAGATTGGGAGAGAATAGGCTATTCTTAGGAAGTGGCAACAGGTTATCGCTTATGACCAAAGATGAAGGTAGAGTTCTAATTTATACAGACGTTAAGTCCAAGATCACATTGTTAGGTGAAATTCCACACAATTGTTTGATCGGATCAGAAGATATAGAATTTAGCTATCGATCAGACCTTTGGGTTAGCAGCAATGGGAAAGGCATCTACCAAAAGAAGACTAGCGGAGATTCCGAAAAAAAGCCAGCACGATTTGATGGTAACGGAATCGCTACTACCATATTCTATGAGGAAGAGGGTCAAGAAAGTCAGTTGCAAGAAATCATTAAAAACTATCACAGCTGGATCAGTACGTTTGACGACCTAAATGATGTACGCAGAGAAATGAATTTAAAGTTTGGTCTCAAAAATAATGAGACCAAACCGTCATGATTAATTACCAGTTTCAAACTGTTTTAAAAAATCGATTGGAGGATCAAACACGGGGTCAAAAGGTTTAGTCTTCTCACTAAGCCTTATTAGACCTTGAGGATTCTTCATAAATGAGGCTTGAGAGTTTTCCATTAGGAATCCCGTTTCAATAAGATCAATAGGAGCGATAAACAAAAAGTCATGTTTCAGTAAGTTCAATTCTTTCCGATGAAAGATATGATCAATGATTAAGTCGGGATTATGTTCATCTACATAAAAGCAATAACTGGATACGAACTTCATATTGTCATGTTGGGTAACGAAAATTTGAAGTAGATACTCATTCCCCATTATTTTACTCATATCGAGTAGAACTCTTCCAATGTTGTATTTTAACTCAACTTCGGTTTCATTGTTCTCAGAATTGATATAGCCTTCATGAAAGGGATAAGGTGATTCATAAATATAACCTACAGAGAAACTATTTCTCATTACATCTTCATTATTAACCTCCCCAATCAGTATTTCGTAATGATCAACAGGGTCATTGTAACCAACGAACATTGGAATCAACTCATGACAAATTTCCCAAATGGATCTTTTAATTGAGCCTTTAATGTAATTGGAGATTAAATAATCACCACCAATAACTTCTTTCCAAGAATGAAACTTGGTATGTGTATAAAGTATCATAGAAACATTCTTAGTTAATAGACTTTGAAGTGAAACCAAGTTATCCATCATCATTTCTTCAAACTCGCTACCAATTAGGTCTTCATCCCCCGTTTTACTAATAAACCTTGCACAATTCTCGGTTATGATAGGTTGATCCAGTATCTCAGAATTATAATCACCAAAGATCAATTGGTAATGAAAACCATTATCCACTACATAGTTCTTAACTCTCTGGAGAAGGTGTTTGTGAAGTAATCCATATCCATAATAACCCGCAGGTAAGGTGTATTTCATGTCCTCAGATATTTTATCGTCCCTTTTGAGAATATGAAAATCAATTGGTGTGTCAATCAGAAGATTCAAAGTCCGTTGACCAGTTATAGCCTTTTGTTTTTTTCTATGAATTCTTTCAAGATGTTCATAAATGTACCTTTCGATGAGTAATGCTCTTTCAGTTTGCGTTGGGGCACTTACCGTAATAATTGGAGCAGGCGTTTTAAATTCAATTTCAAACCGTTGATCATAGCGTCTAAATTTTTCATTCATGATTCGAATAATTTTAGTTCATAAGACCACACCGTGTAGCCTTTTGGCATAATTAGGGCGGTTATGAACTATTTGAAATCAGCAATTTGAATCATGATCCTTGATGAATGAATGTGATTTAATTTGACAGGTACATTACGATTTTTTATTAGAAATTTCAGCCATTACACCGATTTCATGGAATTTGAGAATCGCATTTTTTTATTTCATCGTCAAGCATTTTTTGATTTCGATACAGTTTATGATGTGGTGAGTGTAATGGTGTAATGGAAGCAGTTGTATAGTTGGCAGAGGCAGTTTTCAATTACAGTTAAGGTAAGGGGAGCTGTAATCGTTGTAGGGAGGTTTGAATAAGAAAAAATCAAAACAACATTGAAAAAAGAAGGGGTGAGAATGTCAAAGTCTGGCATGTTCATTCACCAAAGGTCAAGCAATAGATTCTCAATAAGAATGACATAGGAGATCAGATAATTTGGCATCAAATCAAACAATAAAACGATGTCATATATCTCATACTATCAAGACGCATATGCAGACGAACCAAATAAGTCGGTCACATTGGAAGAGGTCGCAACTATTATTCAATCTACTGAACTAGAGAAGAAAACGAATAAAATCAGACAGGCTATTGAGAAAAACAATGGCAAAAAAGGCGATCAGATCACAGCTCTAAAGAAGAAATTACCAATGGTGAGTTTTGCAGGGAAATTTGCTAAACGCAAGTCTATCACATTGATAGAATATAGCTCAATGTTGGTGATTGATATTGACGATCTTGAATCAATAGAGGAGGCTGAGCTACTAAAAGAAGATGTGAAAAATATGAATCATGTGGCATTGAGCTTTGTCTCGCCAAGCGGTTTGGGGCTAAAAGTAGTTCACGTTGTCAAATATGATGAGAGCATCGACCCTTTTCAATTTCATAAACTCGCTTTTGAAACTGTCTCTAGAAGGTACCGGAGGTCGGGAATAAATATAGATGAGTCTGGAAAGGATATCACTAGGTCTTGTTTTCTGGGTTATGATTCAAATCTCTATTTGAATTTAGATGTGTCGCCATTAGAGTTTGATGCTAAAACCATGCTTCAAGCAAAACCATCGTCACATACACATTTCCACGAGCAAGAAATGTTAAGTAGCGATAGTGTTGAATACGTAATTACAAAAGGTGTATTAGGTTATTTGAACGACAACAAACTATCCATCACCGAAGATTATTTAAAATGGAGAAATGTTGGATATGGACTTAAATCAGAGTTCGGAGAAGAGCTAGGTCGAAGCTTGTTTCATGATTTCTCAAAAAGAGACCGATCGTACAATGCCAAAGAAGTCGATGAGCAATTTGATAAAGGAATGGAAGAATATCCTAATGGAATAGGGATCGGAACAATCATACAATATGCACAAAGGCTAGGCTACAAATACCCAACACTGGATAAGGAACACAAGAACTCTTTAGAGGTAAAGAGAGCAAAGAGCAAACTAGCATTAGCAGACATTCAAATTAGACTCAACTCTTTTAACAACTGCCGTGAGATTAGATATGGATCAAAGGATTGGAGAAGAATTGAGGATAATGATTTATGCGAGATCTATATAAATGTTCTGCATCGTACATATCGAAAAGCAGATTGTGATGATTTGCTCACGACCATTGCTATGTCTAATCGATTCGATCCCGTTAAAGACTATCTAGAGAGACTTGAAGAGGTTAATGGAGAACAGCATATATCGAAATTAGTTGAAACGATTGAACCTGCTAGCACCAAGGATAAAGAGATATTATACATCATGATCAGAAGGTGGTTAATTGGGCTGATTTCATCGTTAATTGAGGATAAGCAAGCCAACGAAAATGTATTAGTGTTAATCGGGAGTCAAGGCTTAGGTAAAACACAATGGTCAAAGAGATTATTGCCAACAGATTGGCAAGAGTATTTTGCTACTAAGAATTTAACTCCTGGGGTAAAGGATGATGAATTGATGCTTGGTCAATATATCTTAATTCTAATGGATGAACTCAGTTCAGTATTGACAAAGAAGGCATCTAACGAAGCCTTTAAAGAAATGCTAAGTATGGATAAAATTAGTCATCGTAAACCATACGCTAGAGAAGTTTCAAATCATGTTCGAAAAGCAAGTGTCATTGGAACATCTAATACAGATGAGATTTTGAAGGATCAAACAGGGAATAGAAGGTTTTTCCCGATTAATGCCAAGAGTATCAATTACAAGCATAATGTCGATATGAGGTTGGTGTTTGCGGAAGTATATCAATTGTATAAGAATGGTGAACGTGGTCATTTGACAAAAACAGAACGGGAGAAGCTAGATAAGCATAATTTGAAATTTGAAGCAACGAATCCGTATGTTGAATACATATCAAAGTTTTGCAGAATAGGTAATACTCCAAATATGACATGTACAGAAATCATTGAAAGTATCAATGAAACTACAGTGCAAGAGAATGGTAGAATGAGAGAATTGATACCAGTCAGGTACTCACAGCAAGTCGGTATGATATTAAAAAGTATGAGGTTTAAGCAAACAAGTAGGACTGTCAATGGAAAGACTAAAAGGTTATATGCGGTTAATTTCAATGCAGAAGGGTTTCCAGATTCAGAAACGAAACCAATTGACTCTTCAAAGCAGAGTAAACCAGAGGATATGAACTCAATTACTGACTTGATGAACTCAATGCCAGACAGTAATCTCGAAATGGAAAATAAAGAATTACAAAAAGCCAAAAAGAGAGAAGAGGATATGGAAACAAAAAAGCTTGAGCGTTTAATACAAAATGAAGAACAAAAACATAGAGAGTCTCAAAAACCAAATAGTAAGAATAAGGATCAATCGACTAGTAAGGATCAATCCAGTTCAAAAGACAATCCAAGTAATGATTAGTCAAATCCATTAAATACTATTCAATTAATTAAAAAACAAAGAGTAAAAAAAAGAACAATCAATATCTGGTAAGATTCTTTAAACAGATCATTCATTCTCGATACAATAATTAAAACAAAATATTTATCGAAGAATGAGTGATCTTTTGCTATTGCCACCATACCTGACTGAAGAGAGAATAAAAAAGATATCAAATGAAGTAGATGTTGATGTAGAAAGAGTCTTACTATTCTATAGCCTATTGATGTATCGTAACATTCATGAGTCAAATAAGTACGAGAAACCCTTTACCGAAAGTCGATTGACTGACCATCATCAAGTCCACTCAAGTATGCTTAAAATAATTTTCGGGCGTTCGAAATACAGAAAGACGATTGAGGTATTGATGAAAATGGGATTATTAAAAATCAACGATTCTTATTCCACAGGAATTCAAACTGATACCGTTAACAGATCAGGATATACAAAGAAATACAAGATACCAGAGATGATGCTAGATGTGTTTTATTCCTCTAGCCATATCGAATATAGATTGAAGTCAAAAAGAGTGCTAAAGGCAAAACAAAGGATGCTTAAAGAGATCATCATTGGAAGGCGTTCAACAATAAGGTTGTCTCATTCGGTTTCAGAAATATTGAAAAAGTCTCTTTCAAAAATTGACTCTCAATCATTACCGAGAATTGCGAGACACCATCACAAACTTGGACCGTCTATGGATACATTTGGTAATAGGATATTTTCATGTATTACAAATATCAAATCAGAATTAAGACCCGAAATCAGATATAGTGATATCGATGAGAAATTAATCGAGTTTGATCTTAAAACGTCTCAATTATACATGCTTGCCAACATTAGTGTTGAATGGGTAGAATGCGTATTGTCTAAAAAAGATTCTGAGAAGTTGAAACCCTTGATTGAGAAATTAATTACATCAAGCGGATTTCAGATGTTCAGAAATGAGGTTCTTTTTAGTCAAGATAGAGATGTATATATCGGTTTGGCAAAGCATCTTGGTATTGAAAGGAAAGAAGCAAAAAAGCTAACTTACCAGTTGCTTTTTGGAGCAACTCAGGTAGAAAATCAAAACGTGAAAGAGTATTTTGATAAGGAATATAAAGGCTTTACTGATATCATCGATGAGATAAAATCAGTCAGATTAGTCGATTTGTCAGATATCAAGATGTATTCAATTATGGCTATTGTATTGCAAAGAATGGAAAGCAAAGTTGTATTAGAACATGTTGTCAAAGAAGCTATTGATAGCGGGATAGATAGAATACTTACCGTTCACGATGCTTGGATAATAAAACAGTCTCAAGCAGATAGGTTTTATCATATTGCTATGTTAGTTTGTGAGAGAGTGCTAGGTACAAAGCCAAGAATTGAAATTGAGGACAAACAAAAAAAAAGAGCTCATAAGAGCTCTTCTACTTTCTCAAAATTGACAGCTACCGACTCAGGCAGGCATACTAACAGAGATCATTCGTTTCAGTTCAGTTCGTGAAAGCGACTTATCTTCTTTACTTGACTTTGGGTTCTCCAAGATGTTGAGCAATAGGTCAACCATTCCGTTTGAACTAACATTGATTGTTGATTTTACCTCTTTTTTGTTTTCCATGATTTCATAAAATTTGATTGTGAACAAATTGATTATGAGACAATTGTAACCAATCGACCAACATGACAAAATGGTTTAATGAAATTCTTAACACTTTGTTAATGAGTTAATTATAAAGAAGTAAAGCTTCAATCTTTTCGGTAGTGCTTGCAGATTTGAGCTTCTTTGCCAGTTTCCCAGGATCGTTAGATTGATACTTTTTCAGTACGTCTTCTACTTTGATCACCTTCGTTTCTATCGACTTTAAACAGTCTATGTCTAGGCAGTCTTTTGCATCGGATAAATAGTAATCCATAAGTTCAGATGCCTTTTCGACAATGGGGGCATTTGCAGTATTAGAAGAGTTGTACAAGTAGTGCTTTACAATAGGATTGTTATTTTTCGTAGAGTAGTGATAGTACTTTTTGACAAGGTTGGATTTGAACTCTTTCATTTGTCGAGCCTCTAATTCAGCTCCAGTTTCTTTCTTTGTTACCCTTCCATTTGAATACGTAGTCATTCCCGTTAAGTCTCCCGATTCGCTATAGGACATCCATTCGCCAGTTGGCTTACCATAATTAAACTTTCCTTCTTGGGCTACTTTTCCAGTTGATGGGTGATAGTATTTCCAATTTCCATGTTCTAAATAGTTCATCTCACTCTTCTCATAAAACATACCTTTGGATACAAGTTGTCCTTCCAGTGAATATCCTTTGACAGACTCAATATAACCTTGGGTATTATGATCTATTTGGAAATACATATTGGCAGAATCAGGAGCATAGGTAATTGTGTTTGTTTTCATGTTTTTGAAAACAACCCATTGTCCAATAGGAATGCCATCACTATCCTTTTCAATACCGCCTAAGTCTTCACCTGATTTATCATAGGATGTTGATTTTACAACTTGTCCAATACCATTGAATTCAAGAATATATCTGACTTGTCCATTGTTGTAGAATGTTGATAATTCGCCTTGTCTTCTATAGCTGTTGTCAGATGAATATTTCCGATGTTCTAGAGAGGTTTTGATGCCAGTTAGAGAGTCGTAAAGAGTAACTGCATGCAAATTGCCGTCGTAAATTGTCGACTCCTTTAGAACTCCTCTATCGGTGTATTTCATGATGTTTTTGAAATAGGGAATATTAGGATTGACTGTAAACTCACTCATCATTTCACCATTTGGATGATATGCTTTCCAATCACCAGAGTGTTTACCATCCTTCATGATTCCTTTCATCTTGATTTGACCGTTAGAATGATATAATGTTTTTAAACCTTCTTCAACTCCATCGACTAATTGATACTCAGCAATTAGGTTTCCTTTATCATCCCATTCTTTGTTCAAACCCGTTCGTTGATTTTCAGATTTGAGTTCTCCATTTCGATGATACAATTTGGCTTTGACTTGTTCACCGTACTCGTAGTAGATTTCTTGAGTGGGAATCAATCTACCTCTATCACATGACCATGCTTTGTCCCAGCCATGTCGCTTTCCATCCTTCCAATAGGACTCCGCAGTAAGTTTACCGTAACAATCCTTTTGGGAATAATCGGGCATGAAATAGTAGATTCGAACAACACCGTCTTGTTTACCATCATTAAATTCCTTGTATCGAATCAAATTTCCTTGAGTATCGAACTCTTTATACAAACCATGTTTTCGATAGGGTGGTGTATCTAACGTGGTGTAGAATTCGTGGATTTTGGTTTTGTACAGATCGTAGTAGGTTTCAACCTTTCTATTTTGAGCTGTTGTTTGAAAAGTGATCATGATTATCATGATCAGTAATTGATATTTGAACCTCATTGTCTTTGTTTTTATACCTCGAGGTCCGAAAGGCAGGTCAGAATCTATGATAAAAAAGAAGGGCGTGAACCTCTGCCAATACTATCAACTAGCTAGGTATCGCCAAACACCTTGAGGAAATAATACAGCATACAGTATCACACCCTATATCAGGGCGTGTACGAACTGTTTCTTCCTCTAAATTTTTGGCGATTTTAGCTAGTCAGAAACGTTAGCAACGCAATTCTTTATATGTCTATTTAAGTGACTTCTTTTCTCTTATCTATTGTACGTTTAGTTACTCAGCTAAATTAACTATTTACAAATGAATTGATTGTGAATCCTAAGTTGATTTGATGTCAATTATATAATTAAACAAAGAAGAGCATTTAATTAAGATTTATAATTCATGTTTCTATTGACATATTCTTAGTCAATGGTTTATTTAAACACATGGATAATGTTGCAGAAATCAAACTCATATACTCTTCTAAAGTAAAACCTTCAGAACGTGCCAAAGTGATATGCCCACAAGATGCCTACAAGGTCTTCCTCGAAACTTGGGATAGGAATCAGATTGAGTTTAAAGAGCAATTCAAGGTTATGTTACTCAATCGAGCCAATAGAGTATTGGGTATATATGTTGATTCGATCGGCGGAGTGGCAGGAACAGTCATTGAACTAAAGCATGTATTCTATGCAGCTATGAAAGCTAATGCCTGTTCAATGATTATGGCGCATAACCACCCTTCAGGTAATTTGCAATTCAGTACACAGGATATGGCTATTACAAAGAAGGCTAAACAAATAGGACAGTTCCTAGATATCAAGGTTATTGATCATTTGATTGTTACCACAGAAGGTTATAGATCTTCATCAGAAGAAGGTATCATTTGAGCCAATTTAGTCTTGTACAATCTAGCGACAGTTGAAGCTACAAACAGCTTACCATATCGAGTCCTCATTCCCATCTGATTCAGTTTGTCAGTAATTGTTTGAAACGTTAATCCAGTTTTCCTTAGAGCATAGGTCATTTCCATTGCCTGGACATTTGCGGGGTGTGTTGCAGCGTTGCGTTGTCTTACTTCTAATCCTCTTTGAATAGTCTTATTTGTTAAGTTTTGGGGATTGCCCAAGCGATCGCCTCTCAACTTTTTGATTTGCATAGCTCTTCGTGTCCGCTCAGATATCAATTCTCTTTCGTGTTGAGCAAGTACCGCCATGATACCTACAGTCAATGAATTAGCATCTGGCATATCAACAGCTCTAAAGTCAACCTCAGAATCTCTCAATTGAAATATGAAGGCTGCGTTTCTTGACAGTCGATCCAACTTAGCAATTAGTAATGTGGCATCGTTGATTTTTGAAGTCTCAATTGCCTCTTTGAGCTTAGGGCGGTTATTCTTCTTACCACTCTCTATTTCTATGTATTCTGCAACTATCGTGTCAGATGGTTTAACATAGTGACTAACCATGCTTTTTTGGGCTTCAATCCCAAGACCAGAGCTACCCTGATGTGCGGTCGATACTCTAAAATAAGTGACGTATTTCATATTGGCGATTTTATGTTCTATCAAATCAAACCAATCGAAATGGGATCGTGTCTACATTTTTCATTTTAACAACCACGGTTCTTAAAATGAAAAAAGAGCCAAAAGTGGCTGTCTCACACCAAATCTATTAAACGGTTTATGTACTAAGGGCAAAATCTAGTAGACAACTACCCATCAGTCGGAAATATGGATTCAGTGATTTTGAATGTCAAGTGATATCATTTAGGCTTTGGACAGTTGATTTCAAAAAATGAAAGAAAACGTGTGCACCCGTTTTAAATCATATGTCTATATCAATCTTAAAACTGGTTTAGTTGTCGAACCCCATGAAGCCTTTAATATCGAGTCTCTTGTACATAATTTTGGAAAATGGAACTTGATTGACACGTGTATAGAACCCTTTCTTTTCATTCCTCAGTACGGTTGATATGCTGCAATCCAGTATATGAGCGGCTTCTTCTAGAGTCACCAAGTCAAGGCGTTTAACTTTTGAAGAAATGGAGTCATCCAGCATGTCATGAAAAACTTCAAGTTTCATGAGCTCGGCCATGACAGGAATTAATTCTTCTCTAATTACCAATCTTACATGTTCGGCTATCTTGTTTTCAAATCTGTCTTCCATCGTTTTATGATTTTAAATTGAACTTATTTGAGAACAAAAGAATTGGTTTGACCAAGAATTGAAGACTTTCAAAATGTGTATAACTTCAAATAAGCTGGCTCAGAGAAACCATGCCTTTGTCGTATAGTGATCGACCATCTTTGTCTAACCTATGATGAATATGTTGGGCAAGTTTCGAATTGTGTCGGAAGTCATTAGGGATGAATGCTGCTTGTAATATTAGGAATTGCATCTCCGTAGACATATCATTTTCAACTTGGGTGTCGAAGTATTTGGCAAATTCAATCCTTGTGCCTCCAAAGAACCAATTGTAAACAGTGTTGTCAATCCTTGTCAAATTTGATTTGCTTAGGTATTCAGTTACAATATCAATGAATCTATTTGCTTGAAACACACTGTCAATTTGATTCGCCAGTTCAGACTCAGGATCAACATCAGGTAGTGCTTCAAAAACTCCATAGATTGACTTTAAAAAGAGATATGGATTATCGAGCATCTTTTCTCTTTTCAACTCTCTTTGCTCGAATTCATATTTGGAGATTATATTCTCTTTCAAAAGATCTTCCTCAGATTGGTTCATTGAAGGTCTTTTCTTCTCTTTCCATTTTTGAGGCTTAGAGAGTGGAAGAAAGTCATTGAATCCAAATAGATTCTCCATTTGGTAAAACAAATCAGTTGATTCACCTTCAAGCTTGATCTCCTTAAAATACTTCCAAGGATATCTAATCAAACTGATCCCGTACAATGCAAGGGCATCTATCAAAGTGTACCGGTAATCTCTAATAATCTTAGATAATAGAGCATTTGGAAGAGGTTGTGTATGATTATGAGTTTCTATCTCGATAATATGCTTAATCATGTCTACCTCCTTAGAACCGTCTCTTTCTACTAGCTCTTGTAACTCCTCGTTTGACTTAGCTCTACTATTATTAATCAAGGATGGCACCTTATGCTTTTCGCCGTTATAGTCGACGGTTATATAAAATGGTTCTCCATGTGGCTTTTTGGAAAGGTCTAGCTTTCGAGGATCAAATCCACTTCGAAACGAGTAATTTATTTTTGGTTCCATTAAGGTAGTTTTTAAAGACTACAGATTAGTCTATGACCATACCTTACTAAGTTCTCTATTTACCGACACATTCAAAAGCTTTGCATATTCTTGAGTTTGTTGAATCTTTTTGTGCCCCATGAGAGCTTGTACGATCTCAATTGGGATTCCGTAATTGAGAAGGTTAGTAGCAAATGAATGTCGGCTGGAATGAAATGATAATCGCTTATCAATCTTTGCCATTTGAGCAATGATTTTCAAAAGCCTGTTTTGGTATTCATTAGAGTAGCAATTAAAGCACTTTTCAGAGGTTGGGTTTAATTGTTCGTGCTTGTCAATAATGTCCTTTGGTTTCCCTTCAAATAATAAATGAAGAGGAATGGATAACGGTTCAGTTGTTTTCTGCATTTGGATATATAGTTGCCATTGACCGTCATCGGTTTTCATGATGTTATCCTTTCGCAGCGATTTAATGTCAGAAAAGCGGAGTGCAGTATAGACTCCAAATAAGTAAAAGTCCCTTGCTCGATCAAGTTCGGAGTTTTCATTCAATTCTAACTTTTCAATTCGTTTGACTTCATCATGAGTTAGAAATGTCTTTTTAGGAGGTACTGTTTTTGCTTTAAAACGGATAAATGGATTCTTGTTGATCTCCATATACTCTTTGTCAATTGCCAGATTGACGAAACGTTTGAACATCTTAAAATGATTGGCAACTGTATTCACATGGAGGTCTTCATCTCTAAGACACTTTTCAAATCGGCAGCATAGATCAAAGTCAATTTGACTGAAAAGAAGTTTAGAATTAAACTCGTCTAGTTTCTTTTGAAATCCTCTGTGTTGTCGAATAGTACCAGACCTCAAAGTACAATTGCTAATCTCATCTTCCACAAATTCATTGAAAGTCATATTTACCTTTCCGTTGAGGTGGTATTGTTCTATCATCTCAAGAGAGCACTCTTTACCTCTTTCAAGTATCGATATTTCGTAATCTTGAAGCTTTTTGATCTTATCGTCTAAAATTCTATTAAGTGAAATGTATTGAGCAAAGTAAGGTGTGACTCTACACTTTTGTGAATCCCATTGATTAGGCTCTAACCTAGTGTCTGTACTCAGAAACTTATTCCTTTTTGTATTGGGTGAATAGCACTTTATTTGAACGAGTGCCTTACCGTCTTTGCCAATTATGTTCTTTCGATTGTGAACCAATGTGTACTTTATCATAATTCCGTTTTTTTATACTCTGGATTCAATTATTACTACCAGCACTTATGTCTGCAATAGAATCGCAATAAAACGGGTACAACGGCGGGTACAAAAATGGTACAAAAAATATGGCGGAATATGACTTTATGTGATTTCAGGTGACATGCTTAAAATCACAGGAATCGACGATTTAGATAGTCTAGAGCATAAAAAAAGGCCAAATTCGTTAGAATTTGACCTTAGTTTCGTGACCTCGGCAGGATTCAAACCTGCAACCTCCTGAGCCGTAATCAGGTGCACTATTCAGTTATGCTACGAGGCCATCTTTGGGAGCGCAAATATATAAGATCCTAGACAAGAACCTGATTTACGCAGTTATAATTTTTATGATCCAAAATACTATTGATGAACTACCAAATATTTGAATCACCTTCAATCTATACTGTTTATCTAAAAACCAAAGTACCACCCATGGTTTAAAAGCAAGTCCAACTATTAAATTGAAAAGACTGAAATAAAGGAATATGGTAGCGACAATATGAATCGCTTCCATATTTCTTATAGAGTTCTTTTAACTTCTCTTTGCTCATATCCCTCAATGACATCACCAACTTTGATATCGTTGAAGTTCTTAATGCTGATACCACATTCGTATCCATTTTTTACTTCATTGACGTCATCTTTGAATCTCTTCAATTGCCCGATCTCACCTTCATACGATACGATACCATCTCTAATCAATCTAATATTGTTAGCACGCTTCACATATCCATCAGTTACATAACATCCTGCTACAGTACCTACTTTAGATATCTTAAAGACTTCTCTTACTTCAATATTACCTGTGATCACTTCTTCCATTGTAGGAGCAAGAAGTCCTTCCATGGCATCTTTTACTTCATTAATTGCATCATAGATGATAGAGTATAGCCTGATTTCTATCTCATCTTTTTCAGCGATCGTTTTTGCTTGTCCTGAAGGTCTCACTTGGAAACCAATGATAATCGCATCAGAAGCAGAAGCTAATAACACATCAGATTCAGAGATTTGCCCCACACCTTTGTGAATAATGTTAACTTGAACCTCATCAGTAGAAAGTTTCAATAAAGAATCAGAAAGTGCTTCTACAGATCCATCCACGTCACCTTTAACGATTACGTTAAGCTCTTTAAAGGATCCTATAGCCAAACGTCTACCAATTTCATCAAGCGTAATATGCTTCTTAGTTCTGATACTTTGTTCTCTCTCGATTTGCTCACGCTTGTTAGCAATTTCACGAGCTTCACGATCAGAATCCATCACGTTGAATTTATCTCCAGCCTGCGGTGCGCCGTCCAAACCAAGCATCTGTACTGGGGTGGAAGGCCCTGCCTCTTTTAGTTTCTTACCGGTATGGTCAAACATAGCTTTCACCTTACCAAAATAAGATCCTGCTAATAATACATCACCAACCTTCAAAGTACCTGCTTGTACCATGATAGTAGTTACATAACCTCTACCTTTATCAAGCGTCGCCTCGATTACAGAACCAACAGCCTTTTTATCAGAATTAGCCTGAAGTTCTAGGACTTCAGCCTCTAATAACACTTTTTCTAATAGATCGTCAACCCCTTGACCAGTCTTGGCAGATATCTCTTGACACTGATACTTACCACCCCAATCTTCAACTAAAATATTATTGGCAGAAAGGGCCTCTCTAATTTTATCTGGATTAGCGTTTGGCTTATCTACTTTGTTAATAGCAATGATGATCGGCACACCAGCAACTTGAGCATGGTTAATAGCCTCTTTAGTCTGAGGCATCACATCATCATCTGCAGCCACTACGATAATTACAATATCTGTAATTTTCGCACCTCTCGCTCTCATCGCAGTAAAGGCTTCGTGACCAGGTGTATCTAAGAAGGCCACTTTATGTCCAGACTTAGTCATAACATCATAAGCACCAATGTGCTGTGTAATACCTCCTGCTTCACCCTCTGTTACCGAAGCATCTCGAATGTAATCCAATAAAGAAGTCTTACCGTGGTCAACATGTCCCATGATGGTTACAATCGGAGCTCGTTCTTCTAACGAATCTTCAGAATCTTCCTCCTCCTGAATATCTAATTCCTCATCTTCAGTAGTGAAATCAACTTTAAAACCGAATTCATCAGCGATTATAGTTATAGATTCTGCATCAAGCCTTTGGTTAATCGAAACGAACATTCCCAAAGACATACACATAGAGATAACTTCGTTAACAGAAACATCCATCAAACTTGCCAAGTCGTTAGCAGAAACGAACTCGGTCACCTTTAATGTTTTAGACTCTTTTTGTTCTTGCTCCATTTGCTCTGCCTGAGCATCTGCAGCTGCATTTCTTTTGTCTTTTCTGTATTTAGATCTATTTCCTCCAGTGTTTCCACCGCTTCCACCGCTTAGTTTAGCAAGTGTTGCTTTGATCTTATCCTGAATTTGTTTGTCAGTAAGCTCTTCTTTGACAACTTTCTTGTCTTGGAATCTACCTTTACCGCCTCGTTGTCCACCTCTTTGGTTTCCTCCGCCTCGGTTTTGGTTTCCTCCGCCTCGGTTTTGACCTCCACCTTGGTTATCACCAGATCTATTCGAACTAATTCTCTTACGTGGACGTTTCTTATCCTTATCTGAAGAAGCAACTGGTTTATTTTTATCTGACTTGCTAGGTGTTTTAGGTAATTCAATTTTACCCAAAACTTTAAGTCCTCTCAAAGAATCAGCTTTAGCTTCTATCGTCTTATTCTCTTCAGGTTTTGGTTCCTCCTTTTTAGGTTCCTCTTTCTTAGGTTCTTCAACCTTCGGAGCTGGGGCTACAGTTTTAACGACCTCAACCTCCTTTGCCGGTTCAGCAGGCTTCTCTACTACTGGAGGCTTTTCTTCCTTCTTCGTTTCAACTACTTCAGGCTTTATCTCTACCTTAGGTTGTTCCTCTTTAGGCTCTTCTTTCTTCTCCTCAACAGGCTTAGCTTTTGATTCAGGAGTAGGAGTAGCAGGTTTCTCTTCTTCCTTCTTAGGCTCAGCTTTCTTTTTCTTTGGCTCAAGATCTATTTTACCAACTACCTTGATACCTTGAAGCTTAGGAGCTTCCGCAGGTTCCTCAGTTTTGACAGGCTCTTCGGCAACAGGTTCTGAAGGCTTCTCTACAACTGGTTTTGGTACTTCAACGGGGGCAGATGGAGCAGTCTCAATTACTCGAATCTCTTCTTCCTTTTTTGGTTCTTCTTTAGGCTCTGGATCAGGTTCAGCCTTAATGACTACATTATCTCCCGATTTAGATCCTATGACTAACCCTGACGCTTCTTCCTTCTCATGAGCGGAATCAGCATACTCCTTAGCCAACATATCAAATTGCTCTGATGTAATTTTTGTATTAGGGCTTCGCTCTATATCGAATCCCTTTTCTCCCAAAAACTCAATGACGGTATCTATACCTACATTAAGCTTTCGAGCGGCTTGATTAAGCCTGATCATTGGTCCTGCCATACTCTATGATTAATCCTGTTGTTTTTTATTAGCCTAATTATTCAAATTCTTTCTTGAGTATACCAACTACATCGTCGATAGTTTCTTCTTCAAGATCTGTTCTTCTAAGAAGCTCCTCAACGGTCAAATTCAATACACTCTTTGCGGTATCCAAGCCTATTCTTCTAAGTTCTTCAATGATCCATTCTTCGATCTCATCTGTAAACTCAGTCAATGCCACATCTTCATCCTCTACTCCCTCTAGCTCTCTGAATACATCAATTTCCATATCCACTAGCTTACTAGCAAGTTTGATGTTCTGACCACCTTTACCAATGGCTAATGATACTTGATCAGGTTTGAGGTATACAGACACCCTTTTGCTTTCTTCTTCTATTTTCATGCTTGTAATTTTCGCAGGGCTAAGTGCTCTTGCGATATACAACTCCATGTTATCGGTAAAATTAATTACGTCAATATTTTCGTTCTGAAGCTCTCGTACAATACTATGGATACGAGAACCTTTCATACCTACACATGCTCCTACAGGATCGATCCTGTCATCGTAAGACTCTACTGCCACTTTAGCTCTTTCACCAGGCTCACGAACTACTTTTTTGATAGTTATTAGTCCATCATATACTTCAGGAACTTCACTTTCGAATAGTCTTTCTAAAAATGTAGGAGAAGTTCTAGAAAGAATGATTCTTGGGTTTCCATTTATAATCTCAACCCTATCAACAATAGCTCTTACTGATTCACCCTTTCTGAATCTATCCTTGTTAATCTGTTCTGACTTTGGCACTGTCAATTCATTACCCTCACCGTCTATAAGCAAAATTTCTCTACCCAGTACTTGATATACTTCACCATTAATTATTTCTCCGACTAGATCCTTGTATTTTTGGAATAGAATGTCTTTTTCTAAATCCTTTACTTTCTGGATCAAAGTTTGACGAGCAGTCATCACCATTCGTCTACCGAAGTCAATCAATTTTACCTCTTCTGCTACTTCTTCACCAATCTCGAAATCAGGTTCGATATTTCTAGCATCAGAAAGACTGATTTTGTCATGATCCCAGATATCCTCGGAATTGTCATCAACAATCTCTCTAAATCTCCATATTTCAAGGTCGCCTTTATCGACATTAATGATAATATCAAAATTATCATCATATTCAAACTTGCGTCGAATCATGGTCTTGAATACATCTTCCAGTATTCTGATCATTGTCGGCCTGTCGACGTTCTTGCTTTTCGCAAATTCCGAAAAGGATTCTATTAATACCGAACTATCCATTTTTTTATTTAAATGAAACTACTACAACAGTTTTTAAAATTTCTTCAAAGCTGATTTGCATCTGCTCTGGTTGCTTCTTCTTTGTACCTGGAATTTCTATCAAGATGGATTTATCGTCCACTTTCAAGAGCTCACCAGTATATTCTTGCTGATCTTTAAAAGTAACTTTAATAGATTTCCCAATATTCTTATGATACTGTCTGACAAGCTTAAGTGGGTGATCAAGACCTGGAGAAGACACCTCATAAGTCATAGGTTCATCCAACTCTACTTCTTCGTCAATGCACCTTGATATCGCTCTACTGATTTCCACACATTTTTCGATAGGGAGACCATTGTCACCATCAAGTAAAACAATCACTTTACCTCCTGATTGCTTTCCCTTCTTAATAACATCCACTAAAAATAAGTCTTCTTGATCACTAATAAGATCAAGAACATAGTCTTTGATTATTTGGTCTATACTCCCTTTCACAAATATTCTGCATAAAAAGAGGGGACTAGTGTCCCCTCATCCCGAAATCGTTATTTCGATGCAAAAGTAGCCTAAATATTGACGAAAACAAATGATTAAGCTTTGTTAAAAGCTTGAACCAAGCTCATTTTGACGATCTTATAGTTTATATTATAATATTTTGATAAGGTTTCTATATTAAGGCTTACTAATCGTTACCGATTTTCACAAATGAAAAACATCAACTCATTGTTCCTTTTTGAACTTCAGTATCAATGATACGCTTCTTAATAAGTTCTTCGATTTTAGATCTGTCAAACCCTCCTTCTTGATCCAACAATATATTGATTCTTCTCACAATTGAGTCAAGTTCATCAGCAGAGTTCTTCATTGCACTAATCATATCATGTTCTTCAGCAGAAGAACTGGCTTCTAGTAGCTGACATAGGCCTAAAATTCTAGAAAGTGGTGCTCTCAACAAATGCGAATTCACAAAAGCGTATTCTGTCAATTGCTCATTCTTATCTTTTAATCCCCTAGTACGTTCAGCTACTTTAATTTCAAGCATTTCATTTAACCTCCTCAGATCTTCGTTGAGCTTGAGGTTATCTAGATGTTGAACTTCCAATTTTTCATTAGCTGACTTGAGCTTGTCTGCAATGGCTCCTTTAGTAATATATGCCCTATAGGCAAAAATTAGAGATATCAGAACTACCATTACTAAACCCGCGGTTAGATAAATAGCTCTTCTCTGAGCATCAATTAGAGTATTTTTAGAGTTTAGAGTTAATAATTGTTCATTGAGTAGTCTCTGCTGCGCATAACTAGCTCTTTCAAGACTATCAAGCTCAGAAGTTCTGGCAGATATCAGCTGTTCTTGGGTTTTCAACTGACTCTCTAAGACTCCAAATATTTTCAGCTTCTTTTCAAACTCTTGTTGCTGCAACTCAATTTTCTCTTCTTTAGACTCAATCTCAAAAAGAAGCTCATCCAGTTCTATCCCTTTTTTTCCAATATCGGAATTAAGCTCCTCAGAATAATTTTTTAAATCTATAATATCCTTTTCTCTCGCAACAAGTTCTTTCGTGGCTTTAATAAGTAATTGACTTTGATATTCAACAGCTTTCTGTTCCTCTTTTAACTCTGCCTTCATATCTCTATATAACTGACGTACATCCACTTCAGTCCCTCTTAACAACAAAAGCTCAGGATCAACCTCTAATCCCTCAAGTAAAATATTGGCCTTGTTTATTTGATAGCTAAGTGCCTTTCTTTCTTCGTCATAGACAATATTAAGCATGATATTTTTTAGGTCCGGGCTCTCTTCTGAAACTAATAAGATTTTCTTATTTTCGATAATACCAGCTTCATTGAATAAATCCACCGAAGTACTTTTATCTAATACCAAAACCTGTAGATCATCGATATTACTGAGGGATTTAACTTTAACGGCAACGACGGGTTTCTGCTGTATTTTAAGATTTTTTAAACTTGAAAATTCTTGAAAAGTCTCTTGATTCTTTCCATAAAAACCAATTTTAACTTCTTTATGCACTTTATCTTCAGGCCAGATAATATGCTTTGAAAGTTGGTAAATCAATACGGCCTTAACTCCCTGATAGTCTGCACTAGCAAAAGTTAATCGGCTATTAAAACCTATTAGGGCAAAAACAAGAAGTAAAAACTTACTACGTATCAAAGGAATTTTTCTAAATCTGACTTAGTTAGATTAAAAAAGGTATTACGGTAAATATAGTCATTGACTTGATGTAGAAAATAATACTGTGTGTTTTTTCCTAACATCCAGTTTTAAAATGACTTCCATTAAATGAATGATTATGTTGATATTCGCCTGTTAGTTACTTTAATAATGATGAACTGGAATCAATTACTTTCTCCCTTAAGGTTTGGTGAAAGCAGCAATAAATCGACATTTGGTGGTACTCGAAGTGCTTTTGAGGCAGACTATGATAGAATTATTTTTAGCCGTCCATTCAGAAACCTTCAAGATAAAACACAAGTATTTCCCCTTCCTGATCAAGATTTTGTTCATACAAGACTAACACATAGTCTTGAAGTATCTAGCGTAGGCAGGTCTTTAGGCAAGATTGTTGGAGATGAAATATTGAGTAAACACAAAGATCTAAAAAATATTAGTTCCCAAGATTTAGGATCAATAGTAGGCGCAGCCGCTTTAGCTCATGATGTAGGCAACCCTCCTTTCGGCCACTCCGGTGAAACTGCGATTTCCGATTATTTTAAATTCAATCCTAGCGGAAAAAAAATCAAGGATTTAGTTTCCAAAAATGAATGGTCTGACTTAACAAATTTTGAGGGTAATGCTCAAGGATTTCGACTCTTAACAAGAAATCATCGTCAAGGTTTAAAGCTTACTTTACCAACACTAGCAGCATTTTCAAAATACCCTTGTCCTTCAAACTTTCGAGAGAGGATCGAGGGTAAGAAGAGCCAAAAGAAATATGGTTTTTTCGATTCTGATGAAAAATCGTTTGGCTTGATAGCTAAAGAATTAGGATTAGTTCCATTTGGAACTCATTCAAATGTTTGGTGCCGCCACCCATTAACTTTCTTAGTGGAAGCGGCTGATGACATCTGTTATAACATTATTGACCTTGAGGATGGTTTTGGATTAGGACTTGTAAATTTTGATGAAGTAAGAACATTTCTAGCCAAAATCCTGAAAGACCAATATATGCCTGATAAATTGGCAGAAATCCCGAGTGATCAAGAAAAAATAGGAGTACTTCGAGCTGTTGCTATTAATTGCCTAATCCAAGAATGTGCAAACGTATTTATGGAAAATGAAGAGAAAATTCTTGCCGGAGAATTTGATTATGCGTTGACAGACATGATAGCCTCAAAAGATATCATGGAAGAAATTGGCAATTTCTCAATTAAAAGGCTTTACCAAAGTCATCTGGTACTAGAAAAAGAAGCTAGTGGTTTTGAAGTAATTGATGGATTATTACAGTCTTTCATAGAAGCAGTGTACAACAAGTTTTATGAAAACGATAAATATTCTGGAAGAAGCAAGAGTTTATATAGGTTACTACCAACTGATACACAATATCGGTTGGAAAATGAATGCCAATCAGCCTATGACCATATGTTGGTGGTTACAGATTATATCTCTGGAATGACTGACAGCTCAGCTTTAAAGACTTATAGAACTATAAAAGGAATTGATCTTGGATGAGATGAAAAAAATATTATTGCCGGCTGTGTTAATCACAGCGACATTGCTTCTATCTTGTGAGAGAAAGGATACTTTCCGACTAAGTGGAGATTTAAGCTACCCTTGGCTTCGTTTGAGTAGTTTTTATGGTCAGGCCGACAGTGTCTATCAATTCTACAAATCCCGACGTGCAGAAATGACTACTCAGCAGCTAATAGATGAAGACAGTGCTGGAAACAGTTATCTCTTGATGCTAGAAAAATACGACCTTTTGAAAAGCCCATATATTTTTGTTCAAAATGAAAAAGGGGGGCTTGTCACGGTATTTCTTACAAGGAATATGTATCAACAGTTTAAAAAATTTGACTATCAAACGTTAATTGAAAACAATCGAAAAGTAAGCGTTAAGTTTTCAGTTTCAAAATTATCTGAGGGAGTTTATTTCTGCGAGGAGATTCACCAAGTGAATCTAGTAGAAGGGAAAACGTTACCTGAGGAAGGTAGATTTAGGATAGAAAATTATCTATAAAAATTAAGCAAATCATGAATTTGAATTGGCAATTACTAACACCAGAAGCGTTAGAAGACATATCTGAAGCACGCGAACAATGTCACCAAGCAATTCAAAATGTAGCAGCAGTAGGTAGAAGTTTCTTAGACCATAAAGAAGATGACAGTCAAGCTAATCTAGAATGGGATATAAATCTTCAAAGATTGGTAGGTCGATGGGTTGAAACTGAAAAGCTTACATTCCGATCTTCATTTAGTATAAATGATTTCAAAGTTTATCTTGTAAGCCATAACTTAGAAACTTTGGCAAGTTTAGCCCTTCATAATGTCAAACAAACAGACGTAATGATCTGGCTGGAACATAACTTAAAAGAACTTGGTCTTGACTTTTCGAAAATTAATTTAGAATTACCCTACAAGATACCTGAATACTCACCTTCTAAGGGAAAACCTTTTCAGGTTACTAATCAAAAAGCATTTCATGAGCTTGCGCTTATATATCACAACGCTAACCTCATTCTAAAAGATATAATCGCGGATTATCCCGAAAGCTCAAAAATTAGAGTTTGGCCTCACCATTTTGATCAAGCAGGTTCAATTATCAAACTCAACACCGGTGATACCTCGACCTCAAAAAGTATATCTATCGGTATGTCACCAGGAGACAAGTATTACAACGAACCTTATTTCTATGTTACTTCATGGCCATATATCACTGAAGCTCCTATAAAGATAAATGAAACCTCAGCGCAGTGGCATGAAGATGATTGGGCTGGTTTAATATTAACGTTATCTCATATTACCAAATTCGATTTGATACAAGATCAAAGAGGTGTAGTACAAAGATTTTTCAAAGAAAGCCTCCTATTTTTTGAGGAGCACCTTCATTAACTGATGATAAATGAAATTTTCTATAATTATTCCAGTATATAATCGGCCAAATGAACTCCGTGAACTTCTGGACAGTTTAGAGCAACAAACATCTAAAAACTTCGAAATTGTGATTGTTGAAGATGGTTCTGATAAGAAATCTGATTTTTTGATTGAAAATTATCCTAATCTCAATATCTATTATTTCTTCAAACAAAATTCTGGACCTGCAGCAAGTAGAAATTTCGGAATGAAACATTCTAATGGGGATTTCTTTATCTTTTTTGATTCAGACTGTATTGTTCCCCCAGACTACATTTCAACTTTACAATCTGCTATCAATCAACAGCAAGTAGATGCTTTTGGAGGAGCTGACATGGCTCATAAGGACTTTAATGATTTACAAAAAGCCATTAGCTATTCTATGACCTCATTTTTCACAACTGGGGGTATTAGAGGTGGTAGTGAAAAGATAGAGAAGTTTCATCCACGTAGTTTCAATATGGGTTATTCTCGAAAAGTCTTTGAAGCTACACAAGGCTTTGGGGATATGAGATTTGGGGAAGATATTGACATGAGTATACGAATCAATAAAAATGGATTCAAAACCTTTTTAATAAAGGAGACATCTGTCTATCATAAACGTAGAACTAACCTGAGACAATTTTATAAGCAAGTTTATAATTCAGGCATAGCCAGAATCAATCTTTACAAAAGACATCCTGAATCTCTGAAACTAGTACACCTTGCCCCTTCCCTTTTTACTTTAGGATTGACTTTGATTTTCATTGTTTCAGTATCAATCGATAAATCGTTTCTATGGTTACCCACCATTTACTTCTTCTTGATATTCATTGATTCTAGCATCAAAAACAAAAGTCTAAAAATCGGTTTGTTATCAATAATTACCAGTACTGTACAACTATCTAGTTACGGATTAGGATTTTTACAAGGGGTTTGGAGAAGACTTGTTTTGAAGAAAGATGAGTTCGCAGCCTTTCAATCAAACTTCTATGAATAGATAAAAAGGGAATATTAGAAGTATCAAGAGTCTCAAATATTAAGATTCATTTCGATACTAGAGTTTAATTTGTTTAATTGACTTAAGACCTCAAATGCTAAGTATCCTTCGTGTGTTTCAAAACACTTTATGACATTATACCCATCTTCGCTTTCAGCTCTAGCAAGCTCTTCCGATAAGTCATCTAACGTACCGCATCTATATTCTTGTTGATCGGGGTTGTACCAAATAATCATATTTATGATAATATTAATCTGATACGAAATAGGCCTATTCAAATTTTCGAATCCTGCCAAAATACTTTCGAAACTTGCCAAACAGATTTATTAATGACAAATCGTGAATTATTCTTCGCTAAGATTAATTGTATCTACGTAATAGTTCTGCCCATTTTTTTTCAAAAGCATAACTACTCTATAGCTTTTATTATTGCTTACATACTGAGCAATATTATACTTGAGCCCTTGGGGTGACTGTCCTTTGTGAATATACTCGAAAGTAGTTGGAGGGTTTTGTTTAAAGAAATCTCGAAAAACTGGCTCAGCTTGAGTTATACTATAGTCTGAACCCACGTTATTGATCTTGACCTCGGTTATTTTATTAAAATACTTCACTAATTCCTTTGCGCTTCCAGAATGAAAAGCAAGTTGTACATTATCAGTGGTGCCTTGCGAAAAAGAGCAAAAACCGAAAAAACTAAAAAAGGAAAAAAGTATTATTTTTCTCATAATGCTAGGAATTTTGACATGGACAATTAAACTAATTAATATCAAAATTCAAAGAAGACTAACCTAGTTGATTCGATTTTATACACCTAATAACACAGTACTTGCTATTTGCCTTGCATAGTGTTTGTAAGTATAGCTACTAACATCTAATTAAGACTAAGATATTAGAGAAACAATCCTTACAAAAGGATCATTGCTCACAAACACAATGCTAAAGTTTCCTATTTTTAGTTCCCGAAAGAATAGACATATTCATTTCTGAGAAAGTCCTTACCTTACAAAATGATACAATACGTCCTTATAAAAAGTAGACTCTATCTACTTTACCTATAAGTTTAATTTAAATGTATAATGTCTAGTAGTTTTTTCGGACTTAGGAAATTAAAAATATTATAATACTACTGTTATAACTCTTCTATAGACTGTTCTACCTTCTTGCGCATTGCTAATTTAAAATCGACCAAATTCTGAGCCACTTTATCATCAAATGCTCCAACAATTTGAGCTGCCAAAATCCCAGCGTTCTTCGCTCCATCAAGAGCAACAGTCGCAACTGGCACACCTCCAGGCATCTGAAGAATTGACAAAACAGAATCCCATCCATCAATAGAATTACTTGATTTGACTGGCACACCGATTACCGGAAGAGTTGTCAATGAAGCCACCATTCCTGGAAGGTGAGCTGCTCCTCCAGCTCCCGCGATGATTGCTTTTAGGCCTTTAGATTTGGCAGATTCAGCATATTCAACCATTCTACGGGGTGTACGGTGAGCAGAAACGATAGTTAATTCAAAATCAACACCCAGTTCTTTCAATACTTCTGCAGCCTGATTCATGATATTGAGATCAGATTTACTACCCATGATTATGCCTATTTGTGCACTCATATTGCTTTGATTTTTATACTCTCTTTAAAGGCTCTAGCCTTAGATTTTAATTCTTTCAAATCTTTCCCCACTAAAGTCGCATGTCCCATTTTTCTAAATGGCTTAGTATTCTTTTTACCATATAGATGAATGTGCATACCTGAAAATGTCATTGCCTCATCTATACCTTCGTAAGTAGCTATACCAGTATGGTCTGGGTGACCAAGTAAATTAATCATTACTGCTGGATCAATAATCTCAGTTTCCCCAAGAGGCAGATTTAGAATAGCTCTTATATGTTGCTCAAATTGGGAAGTGATGTTTCCTTCGATCGTATGATGTCCACTATTATGTGTTCTTGGAGCAACTTCATTAACTAAGACTTGACCATCTTTAGTTGCGAACATTTCTACAGCTAATAATCCAACCATATCTAACTTAGTTATGACATCCATAGCAAGGTTTTTCGCCTTAGTTCTCATCTCTTCGGATAGGGACGAAGGAGAGAATAGAAACTCTACTAAGTTTGCTTCAGGATGATATTCAAGCTCTACTACAGGGAACGCTTTAGTTTCTCCTTTTTCATTTCGAGCTACTATTACACTAATCTCTTTGTCATAGTCGACAAATTTTTCCAATATCGATTTAGCATCGAAAGCTTTTACTATATCCGCTTCTTTTTTGATTACTTGTACTCCACGTCCGTCATAGCCCTCAGTTCTTAATTTATTAACTGCAGGTAAAAAATCTATATAGTCTTCTAAATCAGATTTATCATTAATAAAAACGAATTCTGAAGTTGGAATATCATTATCCAAGTAGAACTGTTTTTGTTCTCCTTTATCCTTAATGATCTTGAGTACACTTGGTTGTGGAAATACCTTTTTCCCTTGAGCCTCTAATACCTCTAATGCCTCTACATTAACGTTTTCAATTTCTACAGTAATTAAATCGCACTCCTCTCCAAAAGCAATTACTTGTTCGAAATCAGTTATATCACCATTTACAAATTCACTTACCAAGTTCTTACAAGGGGCATTAGGATCTGGATCCATTGATTTGATATCCAGATTATAATTCATGGCAGACTGGATCATCATACGGCCCAATTGACCTCCTCCTAATACACCGATCTTAATGTTTGGATTAAAACTCATCTTTCACTGTACTTCAATATGAGCGCAAAAGTAGTATCTAATTAAAGGCAATCATATTTTGGAAGAAAAATTATACACCTTCTTCCGACAAGAATTTTATTTTATTGTAGCCATAAAAATATGGAATATTGCATATTTGCCACCATTTTCAATCGCTAATTATACTAAATATGAAAAAAGTAGTACTACTTATGGTGATGGCTCTGACGCTAAACACCTCTTTTGCACAATCAGATTATTCTAATGAAGGACAGTTTCACCTTGGTTTAGGTTTAGGACTTACCTATGGAGGTTTCGGCGGTAGAGCTGTCTATAATCCAACAGACTATCTTGGAGCATTTTTAGGCCTTGGATACAATTTGGATGGTTTAGGATACAACTTTGGTTTGATGGGATATTTACCATCAGAGGGAAGAGTTCAAGCTTATTTGTCAGGAATGTATGGTACCAATGCTGTAATAGCAGTTGAGTTTGTTGATGGAAGCACAGAAACCGAATCGTATACGGGGGTTACTTTTGGAGTAGGAATGATGCTCAAATCGAAAAAAGGAAATGGCAATTATTGGGATTTTGGAATTTTACTTCCAATAAGATCATCGGAATACAATGATGATATTGATGCTCTGGAAAGCTTTGGCGTTGACGTTGATGACCCGTGGCCAGTATTGATCAATGTTGGTTACAATATCAATTTGAACTAAAAAATTAGGAGGCTGTTATTAAAAGTCAGCCTCTTATTTTACTCTAAAGTTCAAACTTAATCCCTTGTGCTAGAGGTAAATCTTTACCGTAGTTGATCGTATTAGTCTGACGGCGCATGTAAACTTTCCAGGCATCTGAACCTGATTCTCTTCCACCACCAGTTTCTTTTTCTCCTCCAAAAGCCCCGCCAATCTCAGCTCCAGAAGTGCCTATATTTACATTGGCTATTCCGCAATCAGACCCTTCGTGCGAAAGAAATAATTCTGATTCTCGGATATTTTGAGTCATTATAGCCGATGACAGGCCTTGAGGCACATCATTTTGGATCTCAATAGCCTCCTTGATATCAGAATATTTGATAAGATAGAGTATTGGAGCAAAAGTCTCAGTTTGAACAATGTCCATCTTGTTTTCAACTTCATAGATAGCTGGCTTCACGTAGCAACCAGATTTAAAATCAGCAAGTACTTTTCCTTCTAAAACAGGTTTTGCCCCTAATTCATTAAGTCTGTTTATAGCTTCCATATAATTTTCCACAGCGACCTTGTCTATTAAAGGCCCAATATGATTTGATTCATCTAGAGGGTTGCCAATTTTTAGTTGTCTGTAGGCATTAACTAGTTTTCTTTTTACTTCTTCAAAGATCTGGTTATGAATAATTAGACGTCTTGTACTAGTACATCTCTGTCCGCATGTGCCTACAGCCCCAAATACTGCCCCAATCAAACTAGCTTCTAAATCAGCACTGTTAGAAATAATAATCGCATTGTTGCCTCCAAGTTCTAACAACGCTTTGCCTAAACGAGCCCCCACTTTTTCACCAACTGCCTTTCCCATGCGTGTTGAACCAGTGGCCGAAACCAATGGAATACGTGAGTCTGTTGCAATCTTTTTACCCATTTCAGCGTTTCCAATTACTAGTGTACAAACACCCTCGTCGATATTGTTTTTTCGAAAAACCTCAGCTGCTATTTTCTGACATGCTATAGCTGTCAAAGGAGTTTTTTCACTTGGTTTCCAAACACAGACATCGCCACAGACCCAAGCTAAAGCAGCATTCCATGACCAAACCGCTACTGGGAAATTAAACGCAGAAATTATACCTACTATCCCAAGAGGATGATATTGTTCATACATCCTATGATTGGGTCTTTCCGAGTGCATAGTCAGACCATGAAGCTGTCTTGATAGTCCAACAGCAAAATCACAGATGTCTATCATCTCTTGTACTTCCCCTAGCCCTTCTTGAAGTGATTTTCCCATCTCGTAGGACACAAGAGTACCAAGAGCTTGTTTGTGTTGCCTAAGTCTGTTTCCAATTTGGCGGACGATTTCTCCGCGTTTAGGAGCAGGTATCAATCGCCATTGACGGAACGCTTCTTGAGCAACTTTAATACATGAGTCATAATTAGCGTCTGTGGCCAATTTTACTTCAGCTATAGGTTTGCCATCTACAGGAGAATAAGATGTTATTGTTTTATTGCCATGTAGCCAGTGAATCCCTGTTGAACACCCCTGGTTTACAGGGTTGATTTGAAGATCTTTTAATATACCGGTAATATTTGGAATGCTCATATATATTAGACGTTTTTAAAAAGAAAAAGGCTGCCTCAAAATTAATTGAACCAGCCTTTAATATTTTGAGTAATCTTGAATTAGCTATCTACTCCTTCAGCTAATACTAAGATTTTATTATTTACAATTTCTACTACGCCTCCTTGGATACCGTAATGGAATTCTTTTGTCTTTTTTTCGATAGTTTGAACTATTTTCAAATCACCATAACCCAAAGAACTGATCATAGCAGCGTGATCGTTCAATACTTGAAACGCACCATCACTTCCAGGAAATGTAGCGTGATCTACTTCCCCTTCGAAAATTCTTTCATCCGGTGTGATTACTTCTAGATACATGGCTTAATTATTTAGCTTCAGCTAATAGTTTTTCACCTTTAGCGATTGCTTCATCTATGTTACCCACAAGGTTGAAAGCGGCTTCTGGCAAATGATCTAATTCACCATCCATGATCATAGTAAATCCTTTGATGGTATCTTTAATATCTACTAATACACCTGCAAGACCAGTAAACTGCTCTGCCACATGGAATGGTTGAGATAAGAATCTTTGAACTCTTCTAGCTCTGTGCACTACTTCCTTATCTTCATCCGACAATTCATCCATACCCAGAATAGCAATAATATCTTGAAGCTCTTTATATCTCTGCAAAGTCTCGATTACTCTTTGAGCACATGCGTAATGCTCTTCTCCTACAATTTCTTCAGTTAGAATTCTAGAAGTAGAATCAAGAGGATCCACTGCTGGATATATACCAAGCTCAGCAATTTTTCTTGAAAGTACAGTCGTAGCATCTAAGTGAGCGAAAGTAGTAGCAGGAGCTGGGTCAGTCAAGTCATCTGCAGGTACATAAACAGCCTGTACCGAAGTAATAGAACCTTTTTTGGTAGATGTAATTCTTTCTTGCATTGCACCCATTTCTGTTGCAAGTGTAGGTTGGTAACCTACTGCAGATGGCATACGTCCTAGAAGTGCCGATACTTCTGAACCAGCCTGTGTAAATCTGAAAATATTGTCTACGAAGAAAAGAATATCTTTACCTTCTCCATCTCCATCACCGTCTCTAAAGTATTCAGCTACTGTAAGACCAGAAAGCGCAACTCTTGCTCTTGCCCCTGGAGGCTCATTCATCTGACCGAAAACGAAAGTAGCTTTAGAGTCTTCTAATTTCTTTTTATCGACTTTAGATAAATCCCATCCGCCTTCTTCCATAGACTCTAAGAATTCATCGCCATATTGAACAATACCAGATTCAATCATTTCTCTAAGAAGGTCATTACCTTCACGAGTTCTTTCACCTACACCAGCGAAAACTGAAAGACCTCCATGTCCTTTAGCGATATTGTTAATTAATTCTTGAATCAATACAGTTTTACCAACTCCAGCACCACCAAACAATCCGATCTTACCACCTTTTGCATATGGCTCAATCAAATCAATTACTTTGATACCTGTAAAAAGTACTTCAGTAGAAGTAGAAAGATCTTCAAAAGCAGGAGCTGGTCTATGTATAGGAAGTTTTTTCTTACCTTCTGGTTGATCAATACCATCAATAGCTTCCCCAACTACGTTGAAAAGTCTTCCTTTGATATCCTCTCCGATTGGCATAGCGATAGGAGCACCAGTATCGGTTACTTCCAAACCTCTTGTCAAACCTTCAGTACCTTCCATAGCGATAGTTCTTACTCTATCTTCCCCAAGGTGCTGTTGACATTCTAAAATGATTTTTTGACCATTCTCTTTAGTTACATAAAGAGCGTCCATGATGTTTGGTATGGTAGAACCTTCGCCTTCGAAGCTAACGTCTACTACCGGGCCGATTACCTGCGTTATTTTACCGCTGTTTGCCATTAGTATAATATTTTACTGCTATTGAAAACTTCTTAAAATTTTTCAGTGTGCAAAGCTATACTAATAGGTGTGAATCCACAACCCCAGTCATTTGTATTTTCTATTAGATAAAAAGCAATGGTTTTGTGCACAAAATACAAAGATTGAATTCATTAGAATGATCACTTCGTAATATTAATAGGCAAGCATTTCTACCATAATAGAATTATCCTCGAAGAACATCTCTATGGTAAGAGGTCGGAGTTTATCACCATAGCTTGCTGCAATATCTTGAAGCTGTTTTTCCACTGTTTCTGTATTTGGCATTACTATAGGATGCATAGTAAGGGATGCTTTATAGGTAGTTTCTGCATTTAATTCAATAATATCAAACTCTGCAGGAAGTGCAGACACTTCATTTTCTAAAATCACTCCAAAAAAATGAGCCACCTCATTACCTTGAAGAGTATCATTTTTAAAATCGACCATACATAAGATACCTTGTAATTCGCCTAGCTCTACTTGCTGTTTAAGAGTATAGAAAACTTCGCTTTCTTTTTTTCTGACATTTTCACCAATCACCCATTTTCCTGCTATACTATGTTTACTACCACTTGACTTTCCTGCTTTTACATCATTAAAGCCTCCAAGGTTAAAGTATATAACAAATAATATTACCGTGATTGATATAAAGGATATGCCCCAGTAGAGGTATTTTTCTTTGGTAGTGCTCAGTGCCATTTCGGAGGATTTTGTCAAAAATAATTCAGAATATTCCAAGAATCAATGACAAATTAACAAGGTTCGTTAGTTAACTAAATCATTTACAAATTCCCAAACTAAACTGGATTCGTAACCTTTATAAATCATACTTCGAGATATTTTTTCTCGCCTTTTAAAAACATTAGTTTCTTTTTCTGTGAAAGCTTTTTTTTCGATCAGAATAGCGAGTGTTGATTTATACTCACTATCATCGATTTCTTCCATCCCTTTTTTAATACAATATTTGGAGATGTGATGTTCTTTTAACCCCATCAAGATTCGATTTCGCCCCCATTTTTTTACACGAAACTTACCTCCGACATAAGATTTAGCAAACCTTTCCTCATTGATAAACCCTTCAATAATCAGATCTGTCAAGACTTCATCTACTTCATCCTTCCAAAGCCCCAGGTCATATAGTTTTTTTTTTACTTCTTTCTGAGACCGTTCCTGATAAGCACAATAGTTGGCAGCTTTTAATTTTGCCTGCTTAGGGGTTAATCGTTTTTTATCGAGCCGCTCTTCCATCATTCTAATTTAGAAAATTAGACTATAAAAAAACACCTCTAAAAAATGGAGGTGTTTTTAATCTCTTTAGGGTATTAGCTTATTCAGATACGAAACCCTTCCTTTTTAAGATGGTTTCTAAGAATTTAACTTCATTCTGGGAATTAAAAATTTTAAAAGGTAAGTGAATCAATTGAGCTTTGTTAATTGTCAGTAAGAAGTAGTCACTACCGACTTTAGCCCTTTTTATTTGTTCCCATTTCATTGGCATCCCTTGCTTACTATTAAGTTTGATCAAAATTTGTTGACTTGTAATTTCATAACTCAATTTTTCGAACATAAACTTCCCTTGCTCTAGTTGAGATATTCCATAAAACTGAATCAGCCAAAATAATATGTAGAGAACTAGAGCTATAGAAGCACCTATTACCCACCATAAATTAGGAACTACGAAATACCCAGCACAAATAGCCAAATAAATCAGCATCACCCACCACTGCTCTTTTATTAAATTGTTGAATGCCAGTTTTACATACTCACCTACTGGCATTTGATATTTTCTAGTTTTTACTACCATTTTATTTTACTGCTTTCAAACTTATGTCCATGCTTTGATACGAATGTGTCAAAGCACCTACTGATATATAGTTGACTCCTGTTTCGGCGATGTCTACAATATTTTTTTCTGTAATTCCCCCAGAAGCTTCTGTTTTACATTTTCCACCTATTATCTCTACTGCTTTCTTCATTACAGAAGGAAGCATATTATCTAGCATAATAACTTCCACACCGCCTGCCTCAAGAGCTAATTTTACCTCATCAAGATTTCTAGTTTCTACTTCAATTTTTAAATTTTTCCCTGTCTCTTCTAAGTATTTTTTAGTTGATTCAATTGCTTTTTTTACGCCTCCAGCATAATCTATATGATTATCCTTAAGCATAATCATATCAAAAAGACCAAATCTATGATTTTGTCCTCCTCCTATTTGAACTGCCCATTTTTCACAAATTCTAAAGTTGGGTGTTGTCTTTCTAGTATCGAGTAATCTAGTTTTGGTGTGACTAATTAATTTTGATATTGTATGAGTGTATGTTGCAATACCACTCATTCTCTGCATGCAGTTAAGAACTAACCTTTCTGCTGTCAAGATGGATCTTGCATTACCAGATACTGTCATCACTATATCCCCTATAGTCACAGTATCACCATCTTCATTGAATATCTCAAGTTTTAGACCGGAGTCTAGTCTATGAAAAATCCACTTAGCAAGCTCTATACCAGCAATTATTCCATCACTTTTCACAAGCATATTTGCTTTTCTCTGAGCTCCTTGTGGAATGGATGATAAAGTAGAATGATCTCCGTCCCCTACATCTTCTCTAAGCGCATTATCAATGAATGCGGCAATTGTCTCTTCGGTCAAATACTCGGTTTTCACGGCGCAAAAATATACAACGGGTTGATATTAAGATCACCTGACCAAAACTTTAATCCTATATCAATGATAAATCGAAAGCAAGTCAGTTAAGAAGCCTTTTCAATCATTCATTTTTTACAGAATTAAGATATGATTAGAAAGGTATTCATTAATGATCTAGCATTAGAAGAAGAGCTAGTAGATAAAACATACCTATCTTATATACAATAATTTATGGTACTTAAAGAAAAGAGTAACTAACTCTTTTCTTTAATCTAATACAATAATTTCAATCCTTCTGTTTTTGGCTCTCTCCTCTTCTTTTTCATTTGGAACCAAAGGCTTAGATTCTCCATATGCTGTAGCCTTGACTCTATGTTCTTCAATACCTTTATATTCTAGGTACTTTTTAACTGTATTAGCTCTCCATTTAGAGATTTTCATATTCTGCTCTTCAGTGCCAATAGCATCTGCATGCCCTTGAATTTCAATATTTACAGACGGATTTTCCTTAAGAGTAGTTACCAAGCTTTTTAAGTTGGCTCTATCCTGATCTTTGAGTCTATAATTGTTAAACTCAAAATAAATGTTCTCAAGTTGAGCCTTATAAGTTCTTCTAAATTTACTGGCAATATTCTCAACCTCTTCATATTCAGGATCTTTAGCTAATGCTCTTGCTTCTGCTTCAGCAGCTAGCCTTTCTTCCTCATCTATTGCTGCAATGACGGATGCGTCTACTAGGAAAGTCTTTTCAAATTTTCCAGACCCATCTAGATCTTCTGGGGCAACAAAAGGTTGAACTCCTAAGTCTCTGTCTTTATATCGCAAAGAGGCCACGTAAGAATTCTCTGCCATTAATACAGCTTCGAATTTACCGTTGTCACTAGACTCGATGTTTGAGCTTACATTTTCTCCTGATGATTTTTTGATATCAACTAATATATTGGCTATCAATGAGTCAGAATCTTCAGCTCTTACATCTGCCAGCAATCTTGTAGTATAGTCCTTTGTAAAGCTGTATATGTCCATTTCCCCAATACCTCCATTTCTATTAGAAACGAAATATCCATTCGTAGGAGTTACCTGTCTAAAATTGATATCATCATCCATCGTATTCATTGGGAATTTTAGTTGGATTGGCTTACTCCATTCTCCAGTTTCTTCATTCAGAATACTTCTAAAAATATCAAACCCTCCTACAGCATTAAACCCCTTAGAACTGAAGTAAAAGTTTTTCCCATCATCAGATAAGAATGGATAATCTTCATCTTCGAATGAAAGTATATTCTCAGAAAACAAAATTGGTTTGGTCCATTTACCATCTTCCTTTCGTTCAATCTTGAATATGTCCATATCATTTGGTTTATCTCTTCGTCTACTAGCGAAAATCACCAAATCATGCTCTTTATTGATATAGAAATGTCCATCAAAGTGTCTAATACTTGTCTTTTCAGCTTTCTCTACTCTCAGAGTATCATTATTGTCTACCTGCGTGTTGATTAAATCAATCAAATAATGACCGCTAAAGTAGAAAATATCATCATCTCCAGGGGGCTGCTCGATTTGTGGGTGTCTTGGATGAAATTCTGAAAAAGTAGTATCTACTTCTGCTTTTGACCATTTCTCCCCTTGCTTCTTCGATGTGTAAACATGAAACTTCTCTTTTTTATCATCCGAATGTCTTTCAGTCACGAACATCAGCTCTGATTGTTGATCTATATATAGTGGACTATAGTCTGACGCTTCAGAGTTAATTTCAGATGGTAATGCTGTTATTTGAAAACTCCCAACATCTTGATGATAGGCTTTTGCTTGCTTTGCCCATTCTGTCAAAAAATCGATTTCTTCAATAATCTCTGGACTTTTATAAGCCCTGATATTTCTGAACTTTGTCCAAGAATCTATTGCATTGGTAAACTCATACCTTTTAAAATATACTCTTCCCAACCAGTATTGATAAAATTTATCATCTTTCCCTCCTTTTTTTGAATGATCTAATAGTTGATCTACAGGCTTAGAAGTATAATCTGTTAGTAATGAACAAATTTCCATATGGTACAGAGCTCTTTCTGTAAGCTCATATTTCTCAGATTCTTTGTGGTACTCCTTGAGGGCTTCTTCAAATAGTTCTTTATAGAAATAATGGTCTGCTTTTTTGAAAACTTTATGATTTTTGTCCTGCGCACACAGGATCATACTTGCACAAAGTGCGCAAGTCAACAGGATAAGTTGCTTCATCGGGATAATAATTTTGGTAGTCTAACTACCTAATAATACATGGAACAAGATATAAAATTAAATAAGATATTTCGGTCAGTCAAATGAATACAGAACTCTGATTGATATTTATAGTTCTTTATTTATCAAACCGTTACCATTGAATAAGTGCCGATGCCCAAGTAAACCCGCTACCAAATGCAGCTAGACAAACTAGGTCTCCTTTTTGAATTTTACCTTCTTCAAATGCTTCACTCATAGCAATAGGTATGGAAGCTGCTGTTGTATTCCCATACTTTTGAATATTATTGTAAACTTGATCACTTGAGAGCATCATCTGTTTTTGGATGAATTGGCTTATCCTTAGGTTCGCTTGATGTGGAACCAATAGGTTTATGTCCTTGGCACTAAAATCATTTTTATCCAGTGCTTCATTTATTACTTGTTGAAAACGTATTACTGCATTTTTGAAAACAAAATTCCCATTCATATAAGGAAAATGAGATGATTCGTCGGGATCATTTCTTTCAATATATTTATCTACCCAATCAGTCGTACTAGGACCAATAAGTGCAAGTTCTTCAGCATGCTGCCCCTCTGAATGCAGGTGAGTCGATAATATTCCTATATCTTTTTCATCTGTTGCTTGGAGTACAGCAGCACCTGCTCCATCTCCGAAAATCACAGATACATTTCTTCCTCTTGTAGTCATGTCAAGTCCTCCACTATGCACCTCACTCCCTATAACCAAGATCGTTTTATACATACCAGTTTTAATAAACTGATCAGCTACTGAGAGACTATAAATAAATCCTGAACATTGGTTTCTTACATCTAATGCTCCGATTTCTTTTTTAATACCTAGTTGTTTTTGAACCAACACACCAGGCCCAGGAAAGTAATAATCAGGACTCAAAGTTGCGAAAACTATGAAGTCAATATCATTAGCAGTAATACCAGCCTTTTCTATTGCTATTTTGGCGGCTGCAGATCCCATTGATGAAGTAGTATCTTTCCCTCCCACTTTTACATGACGACGTTCTTTGATTCCTGTCCTCTCTTGAATCCAGGCATCATTGGTATCCATAAGTTTTTCTAGGTCTTGATTGGTTACTACTCTATCTGGAACATAGTGCCCTAGACCAGTAATTCTCGATTGTTTCATTTTTGAAGGTTATATACTCTTAATTTTGAACTACAATTTCAATTCTTCGATTTAGTTCTCTTCCATCCTTTTCGTCATCATTTGATGCCAGTGGTTTACTCTCTCCATACCCTTTTGAAAATATCCTATCTTCTTTTAGCCCATTTTCAAGTAAATAGGACTTTACTGAATTCGCTCTTTGCTTAGACAGCATCATATTCATCTTATCGTCGCCAATATTATCCGTGTGACCTCCAATTTCAATATTTACAGATGGATTCTCTTGTAATGTAAGGAGTAATGGTCTTAATTTTTCCTTATCCCCTTCTTTCAAGTTATACCTTTCAAAATCAAAGTAAATGTTTCTTATAACCGCTTTGTTAGTCAATCTGAATTTACTAGCAATTTTGTCAAGCTCCTCAAAATTGGGATCAACAAGCTCTTGTTCAAATTGATCTTTCTCTGTTATCATCCTTTTGGACTTTATGACAAAAGATTTTTCAAGACGATCACCATTCTCAGGGACTTCAAAGGTTCCGCTTAAAAGCTCATTATCGCTTTGTTTTATTTGTATAGAATAAGTTTGATTATTGAACAGAGCTACTTCAAAGAACCCTTTATCATTTAACGAAATACCTTTGACTACTGGGTTTTCATACATATCCTGTATATAAATTAAGATGTTATCAGGAACCTTCTTATCGTCATCTACCACTTTAGCTACAAGTTTTACAATGTCAGCTTCGTTATAATGATATATGTCAAATCCACCTACAGAGCCATATCTGTCTGATACGAAATATGCTTCCGTTTCATTAGTGTCTACCCTAAATTGAATATCGTCGTCTATTGTGTTAATGGGATATTGAAGTTGGATAGGTTTTGACCATTTCTTTGATTTAGCATCGAATGTACTTTTAAAAAGATCATACCCTCCTGCTGAATTAAATCCCTTGGAACTAAAATATAATGTTTTGCCATCTTCTGTAAGATAAGGGTAATCCTCGTCCATAGTTGAAGTGATGTTTTCTGAGAACAGTAAGGGTTTCGTCCAAGTTCCATCAGACTTTTTGTCAATTCTGAAAATATCTAGATCATTAGGTGCTGATCTTTTTCTAGTAGCATATAGTATTAAATCATGAGCTTTGTTGATATAAAAATGGCCTTCAAATTTCCGAATACCCGTTTTCTCTTTGTATTCTACAGGCTTAGACCAATTGTCGCCAACATTTTCAGAATAGAATAAGTGTACTTTATACTGTCCTTTGAAAAAAAACAAGTCTTCGTCTCCAGGAACATGTTCGATTTCAGGATGTTCTTTATCGAAATGTCCGAAGTTGTCATACTTTTCGGCAGAAGTCCATTTATATCCATCTTGTTTTGACTTATACACATGTAGATCATCTTTGTTTTCATTAGTAGGACGATCCGAAACAAAAATTAATTCTTCTGATGGGGCAAAGAATAAGGGGCTGTATTCTGAGTATTTTGAGTTAATGGATTTTGACAATCTCCTTATTTGATAGCTCCCAACTTTTTGATAGAATTTATTAGCAGTTTGAGCCCTATCAATAAACATTTTTGTTTCTTCTATTATCTCTTTACTCTTATATACTCTGACTTTTTGAAAGGCTTTCCAAGCTTTTTCTGCTTTGATAAACTCATACCTATTATAATAAACTCTGCCTAACCAGTAATAAAAGAATTTATCCTTTTTGCCAGATGTCTTCTTGAATTGTAATAGGGCGTCAATTGGCTTTGATCCAAAATCAGTCAGAAGAGAGCAAATCTCCATGTGATATAGAGCCCGATCAGAAAATGTGTGATGTTTACCTATTTTTTGGTATTCAAGTAAAGCTTCTTTCAGCTTTTCTTTGTAAAATATTTTATCAGCTTTTTTGAATGGCTTATGATCACCCTGCTGAGCATCTGCACTCACTGATACTATTACTAGAATAATTACTAGTGTAAATAGCCGTCTCATCAATTAATAGATTTGGTTGTACAATAACTAATGAGCTGGCTGTACCTAAATCTACTAAGAATCTACGATCATTCAAATAGTGTATAGTTACCTAATTGATCTACTTGAGCGTGTGGTTCGATGAGTTCTTTTCGGTTGTATTTGGGATTAGTGATCATAGAAGATACCGAATAGTTGATTAGCTCTTTATGAATATCTTCTTTCATGATGATGTCAACAAGTTCATCGATTGTAGAATAATCATCTATGAATTTCTTTTCATCATCTTTCTTTATCAGTACTGGAGTTAAATTGCCAAACTCTACATTTCCAGTGCTATTCGGCTTTATCAGGATCTTAAAAGTCTTCTTGATTTTACCATCAATATCCTCGTATTCTTCCCAAATCCCAACCATACTCACTATTTGCATCTCGGGATGTTTAAAGTAGTGAGGAACTTTACGTTTCTTGCCATACTGTTTCCAAGCGAAGAATCCATTACAAGGAATAATACACCTACTCTTGACAAGTGCATTTTTTATTGAGTTCTTTTTGAGAACAGTGTCTATTGGAATACTTAGTAACTTAGGAGAAACGGTCTTATTGTTTGCCATTTCAGATATGATTGCCCAGTTAACAAATGTAATTTCCTTGGAGTTAGTGTGAGTAATTACAGGCAATGACTGAGAAGGCGAAGCGTTAAAGTTCGGAATCATAAATTCCTCTTCTCCTGTGAGCCCATATCGCTCAGTTATTTCTTGGAAAGTGGAGTGTATGGCGTACCGATCGATCATAGTCTGTCTTGCAAGGTGATGAAACGTAGTGCTCTTTCTTCTGACCAGAATACATTATCCTGTCCAAAAGTGTAAAAACCTACATGACCTCCAAATTTAGGCATCTCGAAGTAAACATTCTCGGAACTCTTGAAATAACTTGGATCTAAGCAGCTATCTGAAAGAAACGGATCGTTTTTAGCGTTAATGACAAGGGTAGGTATTTTGATCTTATCAATAAATGATATCGAACTATTAGATGCATAATAATGATCAGCTCCATCAAAACCATGCAATGGGGCCGTAACTAAATCATCAAATTGAAATAGCGAATTGAACTTTATTTTTTTTAAGTGGGGTAATATATGTGGCATTTGTTCTCGCTTTCTCGTGGTTTTTTCAGTCAGTGAAATCAAAAAACGTCTAGCATAAAAAGCATTTTTAGGAGAATCTATTTGATTTGAGCATCCCGCAAGATCTAATGGAACCGAAATTGCAACTGCAGATTTTAAATTTTCCGGATAGCTGTATTCTCCTAAATACTTTAAAGTTAAATTTCCTCCTAGACTAAAGCCTATAACAGAAACTGTTTCATAATTTTTGGCACACACATAACTTACAATAGTCTCTAAATCATAAGTGGCACCACTATGATACATTCTTGCAACTTTATTTAATTCTCCTCCACACCCTCTAAAGTTCCAAGCATAAACATTATACTCTTCTCTTATAAATCTATTGACCATTCCAAGTACATATGGTCGTTCGCTATCTCCCTCTAATCCATGAGAAATAATGACTGCTTTGCGTGAACTAGTATTATATTCATCTACCAATAAAAAATCATCATCAGGGGTTTTGACTTTTACTCGGCTCTTTCTTATTAAAAGATTGAATTTTCGGGTAAGTGAGGGAATTACTGTTTCTAAATGAGCATTACAAAGTAAACTGGGACGACGATAAGAGGAACCTTTAATTAAGGGCATTTATATAAAGAAGTTACAGAAGCTTTAAAAAGACAAGCTAATGATATTAGACAACATAAGTCTCAGACTAACAGATTTACCGAAAGATTAGTTTGTCAAAAGTCGCTTTTAAAACTAATTTAGCGGCTCGATTTTTTAATCACTTATTAATATGGCGGAAGTAATTAAGATGCCTAAGATGAGCGACACCATGGAAGAGGGTGTAATCGCGTCTTGGCTTAAGAAAGTAGGAGATCAAGTAAGTTCTGGTGATATACTAGCTGAAGTAGAGACTGATAAGGCTACTATGGAATTAGAATCATATGAAGACGGTACTTTACTTTACATAGGTGTAGAGGAAAAAGCTGCTGTTCCAGTAGACGGTGTAATAGCTATCATCGGTGATGCTGGAGAAAATGTAGATGACTTGATTGCAAGTATTAAAAGTGGAGGAGCTGCACCTGCAGAAGCACCAACTACGGCAGCAGAGTCTACTCCGGCTCCAGCAGCAGTACCTGCGGCTGAATCTATTGATACTTCTGGCATCAATGCAACGGTCATCAAAATGCCTAAGATGAGTGATACTATGACTGAAGGCGTAATTGCTGCATGGGTGAAAAATGTTGGTGATTCAGTAGCATCCGGCGATATACTCGCTGAAGTAGAGACTGATAAAGCTACAATGGAGCTTGAATCTTACGAAGATGGTGTTCTATTGTACACCGCTGTAGAAGCTGGGAATGGTGTGCCAGTAGATGGTGTTATTGCTATTATAGGTGAAGCTGGAGCGGATTACGAGACTTTATTGAAGGCTGAAGAGGCCAAAAGTGCTGTACCTGCACCTACTACTGAAACTGCTGAGACTCCGGCAGTTCAAACAGAAGCTCCCAAAGCAGCCACTCCCTCTCCAGTTCCTGCGGCGACTCCTGCAAAAACTTCTAACGGAAGAGTAATTGCTTCTCCTTTGGCTAAAAAATTAGCAGCTGAAAAAGGGTATAATATCGCACAAATACCTGGTTCTGGTGATCATGGAAGAATTATTAAAAGAGATGTTGAAGCATATGTTCCAGTTGCTGCACCTGCGACAGGTGGATCAGTTGCAGGATCTGCAATGGCTGAAAGCTTTGAAGATATTCCAGCTTCTCAAATGAGAAAGGCTATCACTAAGAGCTTGAATGCTTCTCAATTCGGTGCTCCGCACTTCTACTTGACTATGGAAATAGACATGGACAAGACTATCGAGGCGCGTAAGAGTATCAATGAAACAGCTGATGTTAAAATCTCTTTCAACGACATAGTCGTAAAAGCCGTAGCTGCTGCATTAAGAAAGCATCCAGATGTAAATTCATCTTGGGTCAGCGACACTAATTCAATAAGAATGAACCACCATGTAAGCGTTGGAGTAGCAATGGCTATTGAAGACGGATTAGTGGTTCCTGTTGTGAAGTTTGCAGATACTAAGTCTCTTTCTGATATCTCTAAAGAGGTAAAAGAGTTCGCAGGTAAGGCAAGAGATAAGAAGCTTGGACTTGATGAGATGCAAGGAAACACCTTTACAGTATCTAACTTGGGTATGTTTGGAATTGATCAGTTCACTTCCATTATCAATGCACCGGAATCATGTATTTTGGCTGTAGGAGGAATTAAACAAACTCCTGTGGTCAAAGATGGTCAGATTGTTCCCGGAAACATCATGAAAGTTACTTTGACTTGTGATCATAGAACAGTTGATGGAGCGGTAGGAGCTGCATTCCTTCAAACTCTGAAAGGATTCATTGAAGATCCAGTTAGAATTTTGATCTAAGCTTTAGGTTGAGAATCTCTTAAAAATACATTGAGGCTGTTTCAAGTGTGTCTGCTTTTGAAACAGCCTTTTTTCTTTTTCGTTGGTACTATCCAAAAAACGAAGTTCTTATGTCAGAAATGCCAAAAATAAAATCTACTACCGTATGTGCCATTCGTCATAATGGCGAAGTAGCTATAGGTGCTGATGGTCAAGCTACTCTTGGGAATACAGTTGCTAAAAACAATGTCAAAAAGATCCGAAAGCTGCAAGAGGGAAAGATTGTGACAGGTTTTGCAGGTTCGACTGCTGATGCCTTTACATTATTGGAAAGGTTTGATGAAAAGTTGAGCACTTATGGAGGAAATATGAAAAGAGCAGCTATCGAATTGGCCAAAGATTGGAGAATGGATAGATATCTTCGAAGATTAGAGGCTATGATGATAGTGGCTGATAAAGAAGAAATCTTGGTTATTTCTGGTACTGGTGATGTCTTAGAGCCAGATAATGAAATTGCGGTGATTGGATCTGGAAGTATGTACGCTCAGTCTGCAGCTTTAGCTTTGAAGAAACATGCCACACAAATGACGGCAGAGGAAATGGTAAGAGAGAGTTTAAATATCGCCGCTGATATTTGTATTTATACCAACCATAATTTGATAGTAGAAAAAGTTTAAGATGAGCGAAGTCAAAAAAATAGCCCTAAATGACCTCCATGAATCTCTTGGTGGTAAGATGATTCCATTTGCTGGCTATAATATGCCTGTTAGGTACACCTCAGACAAAGAAGAGCATATATGTGTTCGTGAGGGAGTTGGTGTCTTCGATGTATCCCATATGGGAGAATTTGTCATTGAGGGACCTGAAGCACTTTCTCTCATTCAAAAAATCACTTCAAACGATGCTTCTAAATTAGTAGATGGTCAAGCTCAGTATTCTTGCTTCCCAAATGAAAGTGGGGGTATAGTAGATGATCTTTTGGTATATCGGTTTGAAGAAGGAAAATACATGATGGTGGTTAATGCCTCCAATATCGAGAAAGATTGGGAGTGGGTAAATCAACACAACACGAATGGAGCTACTATCAGAAATGTATCTGACCATTTTTCATTATTCGCAGTTCAAGGCCCTAGAGCAATTGAGGTATTGCAGAAATTAACGAATGTTGATCTATCATCTATCAAATATTACCATTTTGTAGTTGGAGAAATTGGCAATGTGTCCAATGTTATTATTTCTGCTACTGGTTATACAGGAGCGGGAGGATTCGAGCTTTATGTCAGTAATACTGATGCAGAGAAACTTTGGAATAAAATTTTTGAAGTCGGTAGTGAGTTTGATATTAAACCCATTGGGCTAGGCGCAAGAGATACACTTAGATTAGAAATGGGATTCTGCCTATATGGTAATGATATTAACGATAAAACTAGCCCGATAGAAGCTGGACTTGGCTGGATTACTAAATTCACCAAGAACTTTACAAATTCTACTAACCTAAAAACACAGAAAGAAGAAGGAGTTTCAAAAAAACTCGTAGGTTTCATTATGGAAGAAAAAGGTATCCCAAGAGGTGGATATGAAATCCTAAATCTTCAAAATGAAGTTATTGGAGAGGTTACTTCTGGTACAATGTCACCCAGTATGAACATCGGAATAGGTCTTGGGTATATAGACATAAATTCAACATCACCTGACACGGAAATTTTAATACAGGTTAGAAAAAAAGCCTTAAAGGCTAGAGTTTCTAAGCTACCACTTTTGAAGCAGTAATTTGAGACCAACAGTAGACGTATGTATGTCGCCCCAATTAATCGATTTGTATGACCTTGAGGGCAAGATAGTGGTAGTCGTAGATGTATTAAGAGCTACGTCAGTTATGGTAACAGCTTTGGCATATGGTGCAAAAAACATTTTACCTGTAGCAACACTCGAAGAGGCCAAGCTTCACTTAGGAAATAGAGATAGTATCTGCGCAGCTGAACGAGGAGGTGATAAAGTAGAAGGTTTCCCTTATGACAATTCTCCATTTAGTTATATGTGTGATAATGTTAAAGATAAGTGCTTAGTAATGACTACTACTAATGGTACTCTAGCTATAACTAAATCTAGAACAGCTGAAGATGTTATCATTGGAGCATTTATAAACATTAAGGCGGTAGCTAATTACATTATTAAGAAAAATCAGGATGTAATTATTCATTGTGCTGGGTGGAAAGGCAAAACCAATATGGAAGATACTCTTTTTGCTGGAGCCCTGATGGATTTACTAAAGGGCACACATGACATGGCATGTGATACTCCGCACATTGCAATGAACTACTTTGAGTCTGTTCGTTTAAGCCTCAAAGAAACTATCAAAAACTCCGCACACGCTAAGCGATTAAACAAATTGAGTATTGAGAAAGACATTGAATTTTGTGCTACTTTAGATGAGTTTTCAGTAGTTCCAAAGCTAGAGGGAGATAAGTTGATTCCGGTACATATGAGCTAAATTAATTATCTACCTCTACCAACTTAAATCCTTGACCATGTACTGTTAAAATATGAATAGCCTCTTCTTCTTTTAAGTATTTTCTAAGTTTAGCAATATAAACATCCATACTACGTGCATTAAAGTAACTATCATCTTTCCAGATGGCTTTTAATGCTATATTTCTGTCTAGAGTACTATTCATATTATCACATAAGATTTTTAATAACTCATTTTCTCTAGAAGTGAGTTTAACGTCTCCAGAAGGTTTTTGGAGTAAACTTTTGTCGTAATGAAATGTCAATTGCCCTAATTGAAATTTTTGAGTATCTAGCTTATCCGCTCCATTCGTCGAAGTTCTTTTTAAAATAGCTTGAATCCTCAAGATCAATTCTTCCATACTAAATGGCTTAGTCAAATAGTCATCTGCACCTATTTTAAGTCCTTTTATAGTATCTTCTTTCATCGACTTAGCCGTCAAAAAAATAATGGGAATATTTGTATTGATCTCTCTAATTTCTTGAGCCAGCGTAAACCCATCTTTCTTTGGCATCATGACATCTAAAATGCAAAAGTCGAATTTCTCCTGATTGAAGGCTGTAAAACCTGCTTCACCATCAGTACAAAGCTTCGTTTCAAAGCCTTTGAGTTCTAGGTATTCATTTAAAATCTGCCCTAGATTAGGATCATCTTCTACAATTAGTATTCTAGTCATTGTCATCTACTTTTAGATACGGAATTTTGAGAATAAAAGTACTTCCTTTTGATATTTCACTTTTAGCTTCGATATGTCCACCATGAGCCTCTACCATACTTTTAACATAAGCAAGACCCAAGCCAAACCCTTTAACATCGTGCCGATTTCCTGTAGGCACTCTATAAAATTTCTCAAAAACCCTAGCTAGATGTTCTTTGCTCATCCCTATTCCTTGATCCTTTACTGAGATATATAAGTGTTCAGATCTATCATAAGTCTCCACCTCAATTTTTGGTTCGTAAGTAGAATATTTATTAGCATTATCCACCAAGTTGTAAATCATATTTGTCAAGTGCATTAAATCAGCCCTTACAACTTTTTTAACAGCATTGAATTTTGTAGATACTATTCCAGATTTACTGGTAATCTGAATACTAATACTTTCAAGAACATTGGTAATCACTTCATGAACATCTACAGATTCTAGTTTTAGTTCAAAATCGTTTTTATCAATAACAGCCATCTGTAGCACTTTTTCCACTTGTTTTCCAAGTCTATTATTTTCATCATCGATAATCTTAAGATACTTAAATGTTAAAGCTGCTGACCCTTGAATATCTTTATCTTGTAAAGCTTCACAAGCTAAAGACACAGTAGAAATAGGAGTTTTAAATTCATGAGTCATATTATTGATGAAATCATTTTTGATCTCTGAAAGCTTCTTTTGCTTAAAAATTGTATGAATTGCATACCAAAAACATGCTAGAATAATGGCTATGAAAAGCACGGAAGAGGATAGAGTCCACCAAATTTTACCTACAATAAAGCTAATCTGATCTGGAAAGTATATAGACACATACCCAGCTTCTCCCAATACATCGTTTGGAAAAAGGTATGCTTTCATTTCAGAGGAGAGTACTTCCTCCACTGATTTAACACGTTCTTGATAAATAATCTCCTTAGAAACGGGATCGAATACAACAAACTGATAGTCAATATCTATCCCACGATCTTCCAAGTGGCTTCTAATCAAAGAATCTAACTCATCAAACTTAACCCGTTCTTCTAATGTTCGTTCCTTCGAAAATAATCGGTGCATAGCTAGCTGAACGTACTCAGACTTTTTGGCTATCTGGTCAAGTTTCTTTTGATATACTTTCCGATTAGTGATGATAGTATCTTTTTGTTCTATTTCAAGTTTTGTAGAAGTTGAAGGTTTTATGTCATCCCTAATACGAATAGAAACATCTTTTAAATTCCCTTCTTCCTCACTGTTGAAATAGAAACTTAACCAATCAGGAGTACTATCCGCATACTGCAAATAATCCTTTATTTCAATTACCTTTTTTTTGAAAGTACTTTCAACAAGCTCTATTTTATTTGAATCACTACTTGAAAGACTTTTATATATAAACTCGGTATGAAAATTATCGATAGTCACTTCAAGGGCTTCTTGTTTTTCAAGCTTAGCCGTAACAGCATTTAGCGCTTCTTGTACATCACCTTTAAATGCATCGTTGTTGGCTTGAATTATATTACCAACCCAGTGAATTTGAAAAGAAACTAAGCCAACTAAGGAAACACCAACAAAAAAGATAAGAAGTCTAATTGAGTACTTGTTCATTACCTCCAAAAGTACGTATGAATACACCTACCAGACATGAATTTAACTTTTTTTAACCCTACTGAATGAGCACAAAAAAAGGTCTCTATAAGACCTTTATATTTTAAAACGTTCCTTCGAACTGTTTTAAGAACCTTACATCATTTTCTGAGAAGAGCCTCAAATCATTAATTTGATACTTGAGCATTGTTATTCTCTCTATTCCCATACCAAATGCGAAGCCTGTATATTCTTCAGGGTCTATACCACAGCTCTTGAGTACATTAGGATCAACCATACCACAGCCCCCTATTTCTACCCAAGTTGTTCCTTTACAAACGTTGCAACCCTTTCCTCCACAAATGAAGCAGCTTATATCTATTTCAGCACTTGGTTCGGTGAATGGAAAATAAGACGGTCTGAATCTTACTTTAGTATCTGCCCCAAAAAGCTCACGAACGAAATGATAAACTGTATCTTTCAAATCTTTGAAACCTACATTTTTGTCTACATAAAGCCCCTCCACCTGATGAAAGAAACAATGTGCTCGAGCAGAAATAGCTTCATTTCTATATACACGACCAGGCATAATTGATCGAAAAGGAGGTGTATTTCCTTCCATTAATCTAGCCTGTACATTTGACGTATGAGTCCTCAAAACCTTATCAGGCCCCTTTTCTATAAAAAAAGTATCCTGCATTTCTCTTGCTGGGTGGTTTTCGGGAAAGTTTAAAGCAGTGAAATTGTAGAAATCCTCTTCTATTTCAGGGCCACTTGCTACATTAAATCCCATTCTTTCAAATATCTCAATGATCTTATTACGAGTAATTGTCAATGGATGAATACTACCTGTCTCTCCGGGTATATTTGGTAAGGTCATATCGACAACCTCACTCATATCTGGACCAGCACTATCCAGTGCGTCAACCAATGTTTGGAACTTCTCTTGTGCCTGATTCTTTAATTCATTTAACGCCTGACCAAACGCCTTTTTCTGCTCATTAGGAACATTTCTAAAATCATTAAACAACTCTGAGACTACACTCTTCTTGCTTATAAATTTCATTCTGAATTGCTCCAACTCATCCCTTGTAGATGCTTTGGCATCTTGCAACAACTTTTTGTATTCTTCTACTTTTTCAAACATAGCGTCTGGATTTAGACTGCGAATTTACAAGGAGTCAGCGAGAGAATGATAAAAAACTAAGCTTTTGCTAACGTAGTTAATTTAGAAATTATCCCTCTGAGGAAAAAAGAGTTCCAGAACGGGTTTGTTCTGGAACCTAGCAACGCATGGAAAAGTTAATTAAAAAGTAAATTAGATGGGCAAATCTGCTCCTGACTCACTTACGAATCCTGCCAAAAACTTACAGATCCTGCCAAAAATTCAATTTTTTAAAAGTTTTTAATTACCTGAGTCTCGCTGCCACGTAAGCTGTAGTCCAAGCAGCTTGAAAATTATAACCTCCTGTGATACCATCTATATCAAGTATCTCTCCAGCAAAGTAAAGACCCGATACTTCTTTACTCTGCATAGTCTTTGCGTCAATACTATCCCATGCGATTCCCCCACAAGTCACGAACTCCTCTTTAAATGTCGTTTTACCTTTAACATCATATACATCATTAGTCAAAGTGTTTAATAGTTTATTGATCCCTTTTTTACCTAATTCAGACCATTTTTTTTTAACTGGTAAATTAGACTTACTGATTATGTACACCCATAGTTTTTCTGTCACACCGAAAGGTTTATAATTAAGCAATTGCTTGTTGGGATTACCTTTTACTATCTGATTCAAGTTTTCAGAAACCTCCTCAAAACTCAAGCCTCCAGTCCAGTTAATTTGTATTTTAAAAAGGTAATCCTTAATAGCTAAATCTCTTGCCCCAAATGCCGAAAGTTTCAATATCGCTGGACCACTAAATCCCCAATGGGTAACAAGAAGTGGCCCAGTAGCTTTAAGTTTTGTACCCTGCACTGAAACTTGAGCATTCTTACAAACCGAACCTTGTAACTTTCTTAAAGACCAGTCATCAATATTAAAGGTAAATAATGATGGAACTGGATCTGAAATTTTATGACCTAGACTATACAGCCATTTCAGCCCTTCTACTTTTGGAGATCCTCCAGTTGCTACTATTACTTTGTCGTATTTTTCTTCTTCCTCGTTTACTACTAATGTGATTGCCATATTACTTTCTGTAATAATTTGACTAACTGCAGCACTAGTGCGTATTTTCACTCCTAACACATCTGTCTGCGACCGAAAACAATCGATAATAGTTTGAGAGCTGTCAGATATTGGAAATACTCTACCATCTGACTCCTCCTTCAGTAATACCCCTTTTTCTGCAAACCATTTCTGTACCTCGACATTACTAAATTCCCTGAAGAGTTTTTTGAGTTTATTCGCTCCTCTAGGATAACCTTTTACAAGTTCCAGAATAGTTTTTGCACCATTTGTCACATTACATCTTCCGCCTCCAGATACTTTTACTTTAGCCAAGGTCTTTTTACTCTTCTCCAGAATTTGCACTTTGGCTTCAGGGTAATTTTCCACAACCTGGATGGCCGCAAAAAAACCCGCGGCCCCTCCTCCTATAATAGCTACTTTCATGCTCAAAGTTCTATGAATAAAAGCTGGAATAAAACTCAACTAACAAAGAGCTGATTATAAACTATTTGAATTAAATTTTAAGAGTTTTAACGCCAATGGAACGATTTTCATTTAGCCTCCGTTTAGCAAATAAACATATGAACAAAGACATGAAACATTTCAATCAACTAATCGCAGCGCTATTCATATTTATTGTTTCTCTTTCAGGATGTATAGAAGAAGACTCTGAAGAAATGATGGAAACTGAAATGCAAGATTCCAACAATGTCAATGATCAAAATGATCAACAAGGAACGGATACAGGATCCGAAGACATGACAGATGATGATAGCACAAATAATAACGATGACAACAATTCTGATGAAGATGACAACACAGATAACCCATCAAGCTTAGGAGCTGCTCCTGAATTTAGTCTTACATCTGTAAATGGAGGAACAGTAAGTTTATCTGATTTTTCAGGTGACCCTTTAATTATCTTTTTTTTCGGTAATAGTTGCCCTAATTGTATTAGTGCTGGCCCTGACATTGAATCTCAATTGAATCAAAAATATGCAGGTAGTAATGTTGCACTAATAGGAATAGACACTTGGGGAGGTAGTAATACTAATTCAGTTGGATCTTTTCAGAAAAGCGCAAAAGTGACCTTCGACCTCTTACTCAATGGTTCATCAACAGCAAGCAACTTTGAATCTAGATACGACAGACTAGTTGTGGTAGATGGAAAGGGAGACATTGTTTTCAAGGGGTCTCGAAACGCAATAAATGACATTAACAACGTAATTTCTACAATCAACAAGCTATAACATTCACATGAAAAACTTATTTCTTATACTTATTCTAACAGCCTTTTCTATAACTTATTTGACTAGCTGTACAGAAGATTCGGAAGACAATAATCTTCCAGACACCAGTACTAATGGTTCCACAGCCCCAGCATTCACTTTGACATCCGTGGATGGAGGAGAATCAAGTCTTTCAGACTTTAATGGTTCGCCGGTTATTATATTCTTTTTTGGAGATGAATGTCCACTTTGTAAAGCTGCTGCTCCAAGTATTGAATCTGAACTTGCTCAAAAATATAAAGATACTGACGTGGCTATAATTGGGATTGATACATGGAATGGAACTCGAAGTTCTGTGGCTAGTTTTAGATCATCTACAGGAGTAAGTTTTGATTTACTCTTAAATGGAAGTGAGGTGGCTAAAAACTATGGTACTACTTTTGATCGACTAGTTGTAATAGATGCTGAAGGGAATATTGCTTTCAAAGGAAGATCAAGTGCAGACAACGACATAGACAATGTTATTTCGACTATTGAAGGATTATAAAATGAAAAAAATATTTACTACCATAATTGTGGTTTGTGCCTTTGCTACTGTGCAGGCACAAACCATTAAAAACTACACTCTTCAAAACATTGAAAATCAAAGAGTCAATTTACATGACATAAAAGGAGATAAGCTTACGGTCATCGATTTTTGGACGACCTGGTGCAGACCTTGTAAAAAAGCAATTCCTCAACTCAACAAAATATATAAGCAGTATAAAGGAAAAGGAGTACAAGTCATAGGACTAAATAGTGATGGACCAAGAACAGTAGCTAAAGTACCTACTGTTAGTAAAGGGCTTCAGATACAATATCCAATTTTAATAGATATGAACTCAGAAATCATGAATGCTCATAACTTCTCAACTTTCCCAACCTTGGTAATAGTGGATGAAACTTTTAAAATTAAATATATCCATGAGGGTTTTGTACCTGGAGATGAAGAAGAAATCATTTCAGCTATTGAAAAACAACTTACTAAATAAGTACCCTTGAAAAAACTTGCATTATTACTACTTATCTTGAATCTAATAGGTTCTACAATTCCCTTATTGGCTCAACTCAGTGGTCAAAATATTGCTGAATTTAGATATGGAGAAAATCCCGAATTTGATGATTCACAAAATTCTGTATCTATTTACGATAGATTGGTAATTGACTATGATTACAATCAATTTAAATTGGGGTTTACTGTGGAACAATATTGGTCTCAATTTGATGAGCGCAATTACATAGCCCCTAATCAAGTTCGTCTTCAATATAAATCTGATAACTGGGATGTCAAACTTGGAAATTTCTATGAAATATTAGGTAGAGGTACAATGATGCGTGCTTTTCAGGTTCCAGGCGCCGTTTTAGATGATCTTGGAGATAAAACCAGATCATATTTTCATAGAGACTTCGTAGGTGGGTTGGTAAAATATCAGCAAGAAAATTGGTCTGTAAAAGCCTTAGCTGGCCAGCCTCTGCAATACGTTTTCACTCCTTTACAAGATTATGAAATCAGAAGACCTGACTCAGTAGCAGTTGTAGGTGGAGACTACCAACTCAAATCACATAAAGTCGAATATAACATTATGTACTTAACCAATGATGCTGGAGAAAAATACTATTCAATGACCAACTTATCAGGCAAAATCCTTCAAAACCTTAGCTATTACACTGAACTTACATTTGATCACGCTAATGGGATTATTGGTGATAATGAATCTTATGCATGGTACTTCAATTTAAATTATAACATAGGAGCTCTAAGTTTATCTGGTGAATACAAAGACTATAAGAATATAATACTCGGACAAGCAGAAGCGTTTAACGAACCCCCAGCTTTAGTCAAACAACATACTTATAGAACTTTAAACAGGAGTACTCATATACCTCTTCCCACTTACGAGGAAGGTTGGCAGTTAGAAGCTGTATACTTTTTTCCTAATGCTAGTACGCTCACCTTTAATCATGCTGCAGCCATTAATCAACTTGGGGCAGACAACCCTGTGTTCACTGAATATTTCTTAGAATATGGCACTTATATCGGAGAAACATTGGATACTAAGTTCTATATTGACTATTCTAATTCTGAATTTAATGGTGAACTAGATAGATATGGAATTGGATTTGATATTGACTATGCTTTAGATAAGTCAACAATAAATATTGAGTGGGAATACCAGACGTTTGAACGTTTTGGAACTCAAGTCAACAATACATTAGTATCTCTTGGATACAGTAAAGGGTCCAAATTCTCTGCTTCTGTCTTAACAGAATACAGTGATGATGCCAATATCATCGAAGAAAGTCAAGATTTCAAGTTTTGGGTAGGAACTAATGTTAAATGGAAGCCTAGCTTTAAAGACACTTTCTTACTCTTTGCAGGAACTCGTCGAGGTGGACCAGCATGTACATCTGGTGTATGTTATGAGATTCTAGATTTTGAAGGAGTAGAGTTAAGATATACTAGAAGATTATGATTAGTAAGCATTTTCTCTATTAAATAAAATAGACCAGGCAGTTAGAAATACAATTTTAATATCAAACCAAAGACTCCAGTTTTTAACATAGAATCTATCTAGTTTGACCCGACCATACATATCACTAAACCTAGCTGTTTCTCCTCTGTAACCTTTAGCCTGAGCCAATCCTGTTACACCTGGTTTTACTGCATGACGTTGGATAAAACGATCAATTTGTGGAGAAAACTCGTTATTTAATTTTATAGGATGAGGTCTTGGTCCAACAACAGACATATCTCCTAAAAAAACATTTATGAATTGTGGTAACTCATCTAAACTCGTTTTCCTCAAAAATGCTCCAACCTTCGTTACTCTAGCGTCATTCTTTGTTGCTTGCTTTGAATCTGACTCCTTGTTGACTACCATACTTCGAAACTTCCAACATGGAAAAAATTGATTTGATCTTCCATGCCTATTTTGGACAAAGAAAACAGGACCTGAAGATTCGATTTTTATAATTAAACCAATTAAAGGCACTAACCAAGACAATAAGAAAATCATTACCAAACTTGAGAAAATGATATCAAAAGTCCTTTTAATGAACCTATTATACATTTGATCCAAAGGAATTGAACTTACATCCAGTACTGGAATACTTCCATATCTTTGAATCTCTAGGCGTCTATTTGATATTTTACTAAAATCTGAAAGCAGTTTAATCTTAATTAAATGATTTTCAGCAAAATCAACCAATTTCTTTACGTCCTCATCAAATAGTTTTGGCAAGGCGCAAAAAATTACATCAACAGCATTTTCCTTACAATAGTACTCTACATCATCAATTGATCCTGTCACAGCCTCCTGATTAGGATTATGGTCAAAAAAACCTTTGAATATATACCCTATCTCTGGATTAGAACTAAAGTGTCTCTTAAGACTTCTACCTATTGGTCCAAAACCAACAATGATAACATTTCGAATATTATATCCTTTCGTTCTATAAAAACGAAGGATATGCATGAATCCAATTCTCCAACTAAGTACAAAGAATGAGAAAATTAAATACGTATAGAAAAGATGCTCTCTGGAATAAAAATAGGCTCTAGTCGTAGCCCACATAGTGAAAACAACTGCTAGATTGATAGTTAATCCAAGTAGAATCTGTGAAACATAGTCAATTACACTTGTCTCGCGATCTACGTATCCTAGTCTTGTAAAAAAGAAGATTGCAACCCAAGCAACATTCAAAAAGCCAAATAGAAATGGATAACTGTCCCCTTGAAACCACCAGGATTCAAAACGAACATAATTAGCCACAAAAAACCCAATGTTCAAAAACACAAGGTCTAAAAACAAAAATATAGCTGGGAAATATTTTGAAAATCTTCTTTTTTGCATGTCAAGCAATCCGATTGGCGAATTTACTTATTTATCACCAATCAGATTTATCTACTTCTGCGTAAACTTTCTTGATTCCCTCTTTTAAAGAAATCTTAGCTTTCCAACCTAGTTGGTTGATTCTTTCACTACTCATTAATTTCCTAGGCGTCCCATCTGGCTTAGAGGCATCAAATTTTAACTGCCCATCAAATTCAATCACTTCTTTAACTGTTTCTGCTAATTCTCGAATTGTTAGGTCTTTTCCATACCCTACATTCACAGTCTGTTTATCAGAGTAATTTTTCATCAAAAAGAAACAAGCTTCAGCTAAATCATCAACATATAAAAACTCTCTTAATACCGTTCCAGTCCCCCATACCTCAACTTCTGGCTTATCTTCAACTTTAGCAACATGGAATTTTCTAATCAATGCTGGAAGAACGTGTGAATTCTTAAGATCATAATTGTCATTAGGCCCATAAAGATTGGTTGGCATAGCACTGATAAAATCGGAGCCATATTGATCTCGATATGTTTCACAAAGTTTAATACCAGCAATTTTAGCGATAGCGTATGGCTCATTTGTATATTCCAACGGTCCTGTCAAAAGACTATCCTCATGAATTGGCTGCTCCGCCAGCTTAGGATATATACACGAACTACCCAAGAATAACATCTTTTTCACTTCATGTACATAACAAGCGTGAATAACGTTCGATTCAATCATCAAATTATCATATAGAAATTGTGCCCTATAAGTATTGTTAGCAACAATGCCTCCGACCTTAGCAGCTGCCATAAAAACATAATCAGGTTTTTCGGCAGCAAAGAAATCATCTACGGCTTTCTGATTGGTCAAATCAAGCTCTGAGGAGCTTTTGAAAACAATATTAGTGAACCCTTTATTTTTTAGGCTTCTGACAATCGCAGAACCTACCATTCCTCGATGACCTGCAACGTATATCTTAGAATCTAAATCCATTTTATTCCGCTTGTTTTAAGATATTATGACCACCATCAAGCAAATACTTGTCCTTTTCAAAAATTTGTAGATCTGAATTCATCATTTCTCTAACAAGCCCCTTTAGATCATATTCTGGTTTCCACCCTAATTTTGTATTAGCCTTATTAGGGTCTCCTATTAAAAGATCAACCTCAGTAGGCCTAAAATATTTTGGATCAATCCGCACAACTTCCTGACCAATTTTGAAGGCAAATTCTTCATTAGAAGAGCTCTTTACAGTAGCTACTTCATCAATACCTTCACCTTTGAATTCTAGCTCAACCCCTACATGGGCAAATGCCATCTTTATAAAATCTCGAATAGTAGTAGTAACGCCGGTAGCTAAAACAAAGTCCTCAGGCTTATCTTGCTGAAGCATTAACCACATACCCTTCACGTAATCTTTTGCATGTCCCCAATCACGCTTAGAATTTAGATTACCCATGTATGTACACTCTTGAAGACCCAGGGCCATTTTAGCGACTGCTCTTGTGATTTTTCTAGTAACGAAAGTTTCTCCCCTCAATGGTGACTCGTGGTTAAACAGAATACCATTACACGCATACATATCATACGCCTCACGATAATTAACGGTAATCCAATATCCATACATTTTTGCAACTGCGTAAGGAGATCTTGGATAGAAAGGAGTGGTCTCCTTTTGAGGAACTTCCTGCACCAAACCATAGAGTTCAGACGTTGATGCTTGGTAAATTCTGGTTTTCTCAGTCAAACCTAAAAGACGAACTGCCTCCAGCAACCTCAAAGTACCAATTCCATCAACATTAGCTACATACTCAGGCGTATCGAAACTCACCCTTACATGAGACATTGCTCCAAGGTTGTATATTTCGTCAGGTTGAATCTCCTGAATCAGCCTTGTTAAATTCATTGAGTCTGTCAAATCTCCGTAATGGAGAAACAATTTTGTCCCATCCTTGTGTGGATCTTGGTAAAGGTGGTCAATTCTGTCAGTATTGAATAAGGATGATCTTCTTTTTATACCGTGTACTTCGTAGCCTTTCTCGAGTAACAATTCTGCTAGATACGCTCCATCCTGCCCAGTAATACCTGTTATTAATGCTTTTTTCAATTTTTATTAATTATGATCGATCAAAATACTGATTCGGACAAATAGAATGTACACGTTAACTGAATTTCAGAAAAATATATTTCCCGACTTCAATAAAGGCTCTTACAAACTTATAGCACATCAAATTCATCTTACTCCTCCCTCCATACTTATCAACAAGTCTCCACCAAACTAGAATACCTTTAAACCTACTTTTACTTATAGATCGTTTATGAAGTAAAAATGTGACAAGCGTCTCATCCAATAGACTCACTTTATTTTCTGTGTTAAGAAACTTCAAAAAAAAATCAATATCGATTTTAATTCGCAAATTAACATCATAACCACCAATTTCTATTGCTTTAGATTTAAGAAATGTTGTTCCCGAATGTTTGAACGGAACCCTAGGTCTTAAAAAAATTGCATTAATCATTTGCTGATTGGAGATATATTTTGGATAGTTAGAGACTCTTACACGTTGATTAAATACTTCTCGGTTATTTACATAAACCAAGTCTGACTTTTCTCTCGATAAGTGTAAATCTAGTCTTAAAAGAGTATTAACATCAAGTGTATCATCTGAATCCAGAATCACAATGTACTGACCATTCGCACTTAAAAGTCCATTTTGCCTAGCAACCGCCACTCCTTGATTCCGTTGATATACCGCTCTGAGTCTTTGTTCATGGGATTCTAGCTCTTTAATGTAATTAACCGTTTCCTGCTCTGATCCATCATCAACGATAAGTACTTCATAGTCTTCAAAATCTTGCGACAAGGAACTTTTCAATGATGCCTTAAGCAATTCCAACCTGTTGTAAGAAGCAAGCAAGATTGTAAACTTTGGGTTATTCATGCCTTAATGATTTTGTCTTTCAAAACTACTGCAATGTCTTTTGCAACAGCATTCGAATCATACTTCTTAGCTGTCAAAAAGGCATTCTCTGCCAATTTTATCTTTTGATCCTGTCCCAACTCTTCAAATTTTTCAATGCATGCCCTGAGTGATTCAACATCTTTAGGTTCACAGAAGTAGCCATTTACTCCTTCAATTAAATAATCTCTCAATCCTCCAATATTGGAACCTATTAGGGGTATCCCACAAGCCATAGCCTCTATTCCAACCAAGCCTAAGCTTTCGGACAATCTATAAGTAGGAAAAACAAATACATCCAAATTTTGGAAGAAAGATGGCATCTCATCTGGTGATAACGAGCCAATAAATTCGACTTGGGAAGCCAATCCCAATTCATCGATCAACGCAATACAATCTTGATCATGTTTGCCAGAACCGGCAATACTCAATTTATAAGACCCTTTATTGTGTACGTTAGCAAATGCTTTTAGTAAAACTTCCCAGCCCTTTCCAAAGTCAATTCTACCTGCATAGCCAATATGGGTCAATGATCTTTTTTCGCTCTCCTTTGGAAAGAACTTTGATCTATCAACTCCACCTGAAGGGTAAACGATGATATTTTTAGAATCAAACTTTGGGTACTTTTCCTGAATCACCTGCTTAAAATAGGTAGAGGGCACAACCACTAAAGAAGCAGAATTCAACACTCCTCTAGTAATTTCGATTAGAATGCTTGCTATCCATTTTTCAGGAAAGACATCACTTCCATGTGCGTTAAGAAACAAAGGCTTCCGAAGGAAAAATTTAAGCAAAACAAACGGAATCAGCGAGTGATTAATATAATGAAGGTATATAAAATCGTACTTACCCTGGACTACCTTGATGATAGTTTCGACATAAAATTTAAAATAGAAAACCAGTTTCAAAATTTTATGATCTGTATATGACAACACACACTTTTGATCAAAGTTTACATTATGTTCTTCGAGTTGCTCAACGAATCTTCTGACAAAAATGCCTCGATAAGGATAATTTTTGCTTGGGTAGATATTTGAAATCAGCAGTCCTTTAATCGATTTTTTTTTCTCCATCTTGTTTGTATGATATTAAAGAATTCGATAGACCAATAAACACCCCTAGCATACCAGAATACATAATGTGACCGCCAGTAAACGAGGCAAAAACAAGCAATAGATTGGTAGCAAAAACCACCGCCCCGTAATCAGCGTGTTTTCTATACCCTACATAAGATTTAATGGTCAGGTAAGCCCAGAAACCAAAGTTTATTAAAACTCCGATAAGGCCGTAGTAAAGTAAAAAATCGAAAAAATCTATCTCAACAGTATTTCTGAGTCCGTAGAAGGGAACGCTAAAGATTTCTGACAATCTACCCATCCCTATCCCAAACATCATCTCTAAAAATGAGAAAGTATTCATGTATAAATCGAGACCTATTTTCGCATATATATTTCTTCCTGACATTATAAACGTCAGTAAATCCTTATTACTATAGAAATGAATCAACCTATTAATTAAACCTGATTGTTCAATTCCAACCTTCACTAGAAAAAAAAGCATTGGACTGACCACCAAGAGTATTAGTCCATACTTAAATATAAATATGTTGTTAGATTTTTTACGAGAATGCAAAAAGTAGAGGTATAAAATCAAAATAACCGTTCCCAAAATAGCCACTTTGGTTGCTTTTACCATTGCTAATATCAATACCAAGAAGGAGACAAGTAGATAGGTCTTTTTCTTCTTAATGGAAAAGAAGAGTATAAAACCGCTTAGGATTAACTGAACGCCAGAAACTTCATTACCTGAAAAGAAGAAACCTACGGAACCTATCGTTCCGCCGTACTGTGCATAGCCGAAGCCTAGAACACCGAGCAACAGATTAATGATTAAGACAACAAAATTTGTTTTAATAATTGTCTTGACTTTTCCGATAAAATTATCCCCCTCACGCTCGACTAACTTTTTGAAGTACACATAACTTAATGGGATAAAAATGACCTTTGAAGCAAATACCATTTCTTCCTTGAGGTAGGACAAGTTAGAAGTTACAAAAAAGCCCATCATGCTATGCACAAATGCAAACACAATGGCTGCAAAAATGCAAAGTGCCTCTACTTTGCCAAGCTCAATAACTCTGAGAAATAGTAGTAAAAACAACAGGAGCTTAAAGATTTCCGCAGCACCTGTGGTCACACCTTTGTGAAGAAAAAAACCATTGGCGGCATCAACCAATAAAAACGCCAATAGCATTAGATAAATAAACTTATCCATCAGATCCGATATGACCTTGCTTCTCACTTGCCTAATTTCAACTTTAGTTTCCTGTAAGAATTTAGCAACCTGCCTCCAATAAGTCTTTTCAACAACTTGTACTTCAAATAATATAATGGATAAGTCAAAGCCATCTTAGCTTTTACGGGCCAACTGAAGTACTTTTTTGCAATTTCCCAGTGCTCTCTCAGTGATACATCTTTATTCATGACCGAAAAACCTATCATATCATATCGCACAACAAATTCGTCTACAAACTGATAATTGGTGTCCTGATTTTTGAGATGAAAATATCTTACTAACCACTCGTGATCACTTTTTATTCTCAATTGCTCATCATAGTTACCTATCTCTTGAAAAGCAGTATCATGATAGAGAATTGCTTGATGGCATATAGGCATCTTCTTGTTCAGCTCTTGTGGAACAAGCTCTTTTCCAAATTCCAATTCGATTCCACTTGTTTCATCTTCTAATACAGCCTTGCCATAGATAAAGTCCCATTGATGATTATTGGCCACCGAAATTAGTTTTTCCAAGCTTTGATCAGAGTAAAAGATATCTCCTGCATTTAGAAAAAGGAGGTAATCACCTGAAGAGAGGACAATACCCTTGTTCATAGCGTTATATATTCCACTATCTTTTTCAGAGATAAATTTTGATATTGAATCGGAATATTTACTTAATACTTCAAGTGTACCATCGTTAGACGCACCATCTACTACGATATACTCTAAATTTTGAAATGATTGGCTTAAGACACTTTGAATCGTTTTCTCAATTACGTCTGCACCATTGTAGACTACGGTGATTACTGATACTTTCAACATTTTCGCACGACTAAACAATACCCTAACGGAAACTTTTTCTTGGTTAAATCTCGTAGCTTGGAATAAAACGGCACATATTCGATTGCATTAGAAGTCATCATGAGCATCTTGGCTAAAAATTTACTTCTAAACAATGTCTTATTGATCAAATCAAGAAATATGTCATTTAATCCACCATACTCTACCAATTCTTCGACTTTTAAACCACTTGATTCGGTTAACCCGATCAAAGAAAACTTGGTATAGCGAAAAAAATCATGTGGTTCTTCGTGTAGCCAGTAGTAAAATGGAACGGAGATAATGACAACTCCTTGATCATTTAAAATTCTATTTAACTCTGCTAGCAAAGCCCTTGGCTCAAAAATGTGCTCTAAGACATCTGTCAAAATCACCGTATCAAAAGATGAAGACTCAAATGGCAAAGGCTGATTCAAATCTGCAAACGTATCTATATGAATGTTGTCATGCTTACTGCTCTCCCAATCTGTACAAACTATCGAATCTGCATTCTCCTTGTACATCGGAAAATATGGAACAGTGCCACAGCCACAGTCCAACAACTTCCCATTTGAATACTTTCTAATCAGTCTATCATAATCTCTCAGTTGTCTGCCAAGCATAATAACAGACCCTGGGTTAACATATTCTATGTTAGGCAAAGCCTTTCCTCTCCGGTATCTAACCTTGGTTTCAACCCATTTTTCGGTGTCTTTCATAATTTTAAAGAAGGTTTCTTTACGGCATAAACTTGTTTGCCTTTAAACTTCCAATTCACAAGATGCAACCCAAATACAATCAACATCGAAATTTGCGAGCGAACTTTTGTTTTCCTAAAAACTTCAAAGTAAATGGTCAGTGCCTTAAAAAACCTCTTCTGAAACAGAAATTGCCTAAAAAAACGCATTCTCTCAGTGAGCATATATGCAGACTTAAATCTTTCAAAAAACTCATCTGAATACATCATTACCAAATCTTCCTTCCAAATCTCTAATGAGGATTTTATTCCATTTAGCCTTTTTTGATAATTAGTCGTGATTCTATCTTGGCTTTGATCATTGTTGGGTAAAGATAAGCAGTCCTTCAGAGAGCTAATATAAATTCCCTTTTTGGCCAATCTAATCCATAAATCGTGATCAACTCCACTTCTTACTTGCTCATTGTATCCATTTATGGATTTGAGCATCTCGGTATGATAAAATTGCCCAGCAACTGGCGGGGCATAGCCCTTCGCAATAATTTCTTTCAACGTCCCATTTAGCTCCGAGGAAACATGCATTGTTCTACCTAAGTCGTCTTCGATGATCGTCCCACAGCAGAAACAATAGGTATCATCAAAGTCTGATACGAAGTTCATGAACTTTTTTAAATAATCCTCATCCCATGCATCATCGTCGTCGACAAAAGTATAATACTTGCCATTGGCATTATCAATAGCAGTGTTTCTTGAAGCAGACAACCCTTTATTAAATTCATGATGAAAGACCCTTATCCTTTCATCCAGGTCTGAAATCTCATCAAGTTCTTGTTTTGTACCATCCACAGAACAATCGTTAACAATGATCAATTCAAAGTTCTGATACGTTTGCTTCAATATGTTTTCTACTGCTGGTCTTATTAAAGACTCCCTGTTGAAAGTCGTAATACATACTGTGACTAGTTCCATCTTTATCGTTAATTAAGGACATTAAGTTGGTTGCTGGCTTGCAAAAAAATATCCCAAACCACCTGCAGAGTGCTATTGAAAATTTAGCGTAGACGAAAAATTAATCTATAAACCATTGCAGCAATGATTCTCATTCGATGAGCAGCAGCTTGAGGATATGATAGGTAAAATCTGAAATAGTTAATCAAATTGTAAGAATGAGAAACAATCGTATTCACAATCTTTGATCTATCATTAAGCAAAGTCATTCTATCGTCACCTACTTCGCTATAGGCCGTGGTTACATCTCTCAAATATGAAATCTTCATATTGTGTTTTAAAATGCATCTTCGAAACATCTCGCTATCCACTCCCTTTCTTACTTTCTCCGAAAATCCTCCCACTAAATCAAGGCACTTTTTGGGCATCATCACTGTTGAATTGTAAATGATTCCATTACCTCTTAAAATTTTTTTTTTGATATTATTTAGATCAAAATCACATACCTCTCTTATTCCATGGTCGCCAACAATTCTTACTCCAGTAAACAAAATAGAGTACTGATCACCATATGAAAGGAAAAAATCTACCTGCTTCCTTATTTTATGCTCGTCTACCCATTCATCATCATCGTCCATAAAGGCAACGTACTCACCACTTGACTCTTTAAGGGCTCTGTTTCTTGACCCTGCATTGCCCAAGTTCTGGTTGTTCCTATGGTATTTAATTCTGGAATCTTTACGCTGCAATTCTTGCATTGTATCTTCAGTGCTATCCGAAGAGCAATCGTCGACAACATTTATTTCAAGGTTTTTGTACGATTGACTTGTTACACTTTCAAGGCAATTAGTCAGTAAGTCGGAGCGATTATAGGTGGTAATATTAACACTAACTAACGGCTCATTCATACCCCTACCTTTTCAGCTTCTATAATAAGCTGGAACCCATCTTTCATCCATTCTTCGTCGGCATGTCGCTCAAGACCCTGAAAATCTGCTATTTCAGACTCCCCAAAACTGTATCTACTGAATTTTTTAAAGCCTGACATTTCAATATCTCTACTCAATGTTTCCTCATCATAAATAAATTGATGACCCCAAAGACGAAATATATCATTTATAAATTCCGCAGATGTAGCAACTTCTGGATTATGATTCCTCTTATGTCGAGCAATGGCACTCTCAATTTTCACTTTCTCATTTTGTCTCAAATACATGGTGGCCAATCTATCTAAGTCTGGAGTAGAAAGCCTTATGGCCCCATCTGATTTAAGAACTCTATACACTTCTTTTAGAAACTTTTTTCCATCCAAATGTCCGATGTGTTCAATGAATTGCTCTGCAAAAACATAATCTACTGATCCATCTGGAAAAGGTAACCTTTTTGTAGCGTCTAGATATATATCTCCATGAATGAGGTCTCCGTTGATCCAGTCGGTAAGAACGTGTTTTCCACCTCCGACTTGCAGCTTAATCTCCCCGCTTTTTTTCAAAGCCTTTCGTACGTGAAACCATCTAAAAATCCACCCCTTACGAACAAAATGTTTCATTTGCCGAAATTCAATTGGAGTCAATTTCTTTCGAATAGAACTTAGTATACTGAATAAAAACTTAGATAATTTCATAACGATTGAATTATATCATCAATAGGGATCATTTCTTTGCCGTCTTGTCTATTGCAAGCGTACGACCTATAGCTATGACCCTTTAAGGCCGCTAATCTAGCAAAACATAAGTTCTGATACTGACTAGGAAATATCTCAATTACTTTTTTTTCTTTTTTACCCCAAACTAAATTGCTCAATCCTGCCCCATGTGGTGCAATTACCTCCGAAGCTTGCTTTACTGCTCTCACCTGATCTACAAAGCTTAATTTTTCTAAATGCAATACTTTAAAACCAAGCCTCTCAAGGGATTTTTGAAATTTCGCTTCATTTTCCATGTTTCGAGATGGGGCCATTTCCCTAGAAATGTAGATTTTATGCCCATCAGTAGATTCAGTGTCTTCTAAATCAAAATACTGGTTTAATATCTCTATTTCAGAATTTGAAATGTAACCTGAAGTGTCTGGCTTCGAAATCAAGGTATAATCTGAGGTTTTTATTACACCTGAACATAGTATCACTTTATCCTCAAATTTATCTCCAAGAAGATATTTTAAAGACTCCATGTAAAATGCAGGTATCTGACTCTTTTGATCAATAACTATTTTAAGATAGCTACAGTTTTCAAGTGCGAACAAGATGGCTGGAAGTTCCTCAAAGACAAAATGATAGAATGGTTTAACGGGCAAACTTATTAGATTGTCTCCCTCCACAAACTTTGCATTTAAGGACAACATTATATGGGGGTTAGTATTGTACAGCAACCTCTTAACCGAACCAGAAAAACTTTCCGAAAAAATGTGCCCCTTATCATTCCAAATTAACCCCTTGCTTACCGAAAAAGTTACCTCCTTAAGTTCATAGTAATTACGACTTGGAAATTCCTTTTTACGAATGTATCCAATATCATTTCTTATTGCCTTGTCAATAAACGCTTGGTCATAGTCTTCGAGATGAGCCTCTGTTAAAACTTTAAAGGAAGCAACGTTGGTTTTTAGCCCAAGCAGATGATATGACTCTTGAATAGAATGAACTATATTCAAAACGATTCTTGAGGAATTCCGATATAAAAACACATCCAATAATCGATTTGCAAAATAGTAAATCGCCTTACCGTATTCTATCCAAAATTTTAGTCTAAAATTTGACCAGCTGCTTAAAATTCTCCTTGTCATAATGAAAAAACAATAACCCCAGAATACCCACTGATATGCACTCCTGTGCAATAATCATTGGAATACTATTCGTAACGTAAAATATACCGATGATATATGGCAATGAAGCCGTAAAAAGAAACAAAACTATCTTACCTCTGCTCATCAAAAGCTTTTTTAGATCATTTTTTGATTTACGCAGTACATAATAGATGTTAAAGTAAATAATGGAAGAATTGGTAATTGAAAAAAATACTATTGAATATTCATCACTCTCAAAAAAATACCATCCGATATAAATTGAAATAATGGATAGAATCATTTGCACAAAGCCAGAAAACAACTGCACATCTTGTCGCCCCACTAATCTATAAATGCTCTGAATCGGCTTAAACACAAAAACAGCAAACAAAAACGGTGACAATATCTGAGAAAATATTCCTGCTTTTCCCCATTCATCACCAAATGCAAAACTAAATAGCTCTTTGCCCCAAAATAAAACCGGAGAAAAAAACAAATAGCCGATGACCAAAAGTTTTGTAAACAAATCTATCGTGAACCGACTCATCTCCTCTTGGCCAGAAATAGAAGCCTTCTTGTAAAAGACTTCACCAATACTGGTAGAAAACAAGTCAACAAATTTCCTGAGCATCTGTTCTGAAAAAATAAAATATCCCAATATGGTTTTGCTGTAGAGACCTATTAGTAAAAAAACTGTAAACCTAGAAGTCAATGAAACTACCAGTCCCAAGGGAACTTCATATAATGGAAATCTCTTATATGCTTTAACAACATTCCATGTTTGGTTGAGATTAGGACTAAAGAAGCTTACAGATGACGGACAGCTTCTCATTATTGCTCGCTGAGACATTATTACATAAAGCGCCTTGTGCCAAATTTCCGATAATACCAAACCAAAATTCTTAAGTGAATCGACTAAGCCAAAACATAACCTCAATAACGAAGTGGAAATACCACTTGAAACATTTAATACTGCCATTTTATTATACTTCTCAAGGTTATTCAGCATAAGCTTGTTTGAATTAAACAACGCCATAAAAAAAAGCAACAGAGGCGCCAGTACAAAAAGATTAAAGTCGCTAACAGGAAAAATAATTCCGAATCCTTTCAACAAAACCCCTAATAGCAATGAAAAACCTACGAAAAGAAGACTTAAGTAAATTGAAGCATTATAGAGTGTATAACCTTCCGCTTGGTTCTTTGAAACGATGATTGCGTTCTCCAGCTTTCCTCCCGTCAATGGTTGAAACAGCGCTACGATTGTCATTAATAATCCAAAATCTCCATACTGCTCCGGTGAGTAGAGTCTGGTAATGATAGGGGTAAGTAATAGACCTATTATCTTAACACTGGAACTGGAAACAGCAATTTTTAAAGAATTAGCGAACAGTTTATCCAATGTCTCTACTCTGTTTATAGATCCAACGCTTAAGAGCTAGTTGAAATTCTTTCGTTACACTTATCTGAGCAAATAGAATTAGCTCATAATACCTTTTCGGCTTATTTCCCGAACAAAACATACTTAGAAATGAGCCATCCAACACCAACAAGTATTCCTAGAAACGTAAACAAAGCCGTGATTAATTTTTTGTTGGGCTGGCTTTTATCTTCTGGTATTCTTACCGGTTCAAGAACAGTAAATATTGGTGTCTCTTTCTTCACGTGAATCTTACTTTGTTCCAATTGAGACGCTAACCCCCTGTAAACTTCATATGCGATACTGTGATCATTGACTAGTCGTTCTAACTCTACAGTTGCAGATTGGCTCATTACACTGTTGTTCTTATCTCTATAAGCTGCTAATTTTTTTTGCCAGTAGGAAAAATTTTGTTTTGCTTCAAAATACCTTTGACTAATAAATTCATGATCTCGAATCGCTTTTTGGGTTTTATAACTCGTTAATTCTTGTGTAAGCTTATTTTTAATAACTACCAACAACTCAGCAGCTGCAATAGGATCTGGCATTTCCAGATTAATTTGAATAATTCCAGTCTCTTCATCAACTTCAATAAGTATTCTATCCTTGAACCCTTCAAGCTCACCAAACTCCTCCTTGGAATATCTTAAAATTTTTGTTTTTGACACTTGTTTTTCTTGCCCTTTTTTTGTGTAACCTCTAATTAATTTATGAGGTAATCCAATAGTGTAATTTTTCATAAGGGCAAGAACAGAAGGTCTATCAAGTTCTTTGAAATAGAATTTAGGTGAGACTATAGTATCTGCTTTTTCAAAATACACGTTTGTATTGTAAACAAAATCTAAAAAAGGAACACTATATATAATCTCTGGAAATATGGCTGGTGAAAGAGTTGAAGATTCTCCTATACCATCTAAACTTATACCAGCTAAACCTGCTAGCCCAGACAAACCACTAAACTTATTTCCAATTCCTTCTTGATTTTCAGGAAGCAATTTACATAGCGCCTCATATTCAGTTTTGAAGCAAAAACTGAGTACCAAACCAAAAACGAAAAATACTAACGCAATCTTGATTAAATTTACACGGTTTACCCATATATATTGAACTAGTTCAATTAAATCTACATCCTCTTCTCTACCCTCTGAAGTCTTCATATTTCGAATTATTGGTTAAGAATCTGACTAACTATCAATGCTATAGTTGCTATACTACTTCCTAAAGTCAACCACGCTTGAGGAGTCATAGGCTGTCTCTCAGGCTTTGTAGGAACAACAATTTCGGCTCCAGGCTCCACCTTAGGATAAAACTTAACTCCTAGAAAATTATGAGTCTGTGCAGCAGATCCGTTTGCATAAATCACATAAGACTTTGACTTCTTTGCCTTTTGATCAAAACCACCTGCACTAGCAACATAATGCTTCATTTTCTTACCTTTTATAAAATGAATATTACTCGGATATAATACTTCACCGCGAGCTCTTACAGTTTGAAATTCTCTAGGTATACTGAGAATATCTCCCTCTCTCAAAATAAGATCATGTTTCGAACCAGGGTTCTGAATAATCATTTCTAATTCAATTCCTATTGATTCTTGTTGCCTAAAAAGCTCTAATGTATCGCTATCATTTAACCCCTCTTTTTTAAACCTAAAAGAAAGATCCTTCCGCCTCATTGCAGCGGCTTCACTATCCTTTCCTTCAAAATACTCTGTTCTCCTAATTAAAGTAGCACCTTTAGCATATGCATATGAAGTCAACCCTCCTGCTCTTTCAAGAATTGAAGAAATACGCTCGTCTTTTTCTTCTAAACTATATAAGCCAGGAAATAATGCCTCTCCCTCTACCTTAATTAACTCTTGCTCCTGATAGTATGGATTGTCTCTAACCAAAACTCGATCAAAAGGCATAATTTCAAATTTCGAATCTTCATCCGATAAACTCAAATCAGAACTAATTTCAAATTTATAGATTTCAGCAGATTTGTTCTCATCTTTAATGGAATCATCTAAATTTCGTCTAGCTACTTCTACAAATGACTTTGCAGCAGATTCTTTGAATCCCCCTGCTAGAAAAATCAAATTCTCTACTGTCATGTTTTTCATATAGTCGAATTCACCCGGCGCTCTTACACTTCCATCTATTCGGATTTTGTAGGAATCTCTTAACCCATAAATGGATTCTATTTTAACTATGTCACGACTCTTAAGCAACATATCCTTATTACCCGCAATTACTTCTTGAGGTGAAAAAGATAAAGTTGATTTCATCAAATTATCTCCTTCCCTTATAATAACACCCCTTTTAACAAAAGCTTCTCCTCTCAAACCATCGGCTATCTCTATAAGGTCTGATAATTTCATCCCCTCCGTCAATTGAAAGAAACCAGGATTGAATACTGCCCCTTCTATTGAAACACTATTCCTAAACTCATCTGCAATCTTAGGTATCATGATTTCATCGCCATTCTTAAGCTCTAAACTACCATAACTTGACTCATTTATGGTCTTAGTTGTTATATAATTATCCTCATAACGCATCACTCCAATAGAACCTTGATAAGCATCTTTTCTAAAACCTCCTGAATACTCTAAAAGGTCTTCAAAAGTTTCTCCATTTATTAGTTCATAAAAAGCTTCGTTCTTAACTCTTCCTTCAAAACGTACCCTATTTAGATAGGGCTTGACAATAATAACATCTTGATCCCTCAGTGTTATATTTTCTCCCGTACCTCTAATAAAATACTCATATGCATCGAAAGTTGACACAAGTTCTCGATCCCTGAATACTTCTATTTTTCTTAGTGAACCTTCAATAGATGGTCCTCCCGCATCATATAGCGCATTAAATACAGTGCCAAAAGAATTTAATGGATAAGTCCCAGGTTTATTTACCCTCCCAATGACATGAACATTTATAGTCTTAATCTGAGTTATGCTAACATCCGCATACGAAGATTTGCCTATTGTACTGTGTATTTTCTTAAGTCTTGAAATGATTTTTTTCTTGGCATCTTCAATTGTTATTCCACTTACATGAATAGGTCCAAGTCTAGGAACTCTAACATTCCCATCAGTATATATCTCCAATTGGTAAGTCATCTCAGAAGCACCCCAAACTTCAACCGTTAAAAGATCTCCTGTACCAAGTACATAACCTACTGGAGTAGGAATATCTTCACCTGATCCAAACTTTAAGTCAGTCTGCGTAAAAAAGTCCATCCCAAAAACTTTTAACCCGCCTACTTTTTGGGATTCAGGGTTAACATCCTCTTTGACACGAGATTCCCTAACCATTAATTCCTTCTCTTGCTTAGACATTTGTGACTCGAATCCCCCTGTTTCAGAGCCATCATTTACTCTTACGCCACTTTTATAAGCTAGAATTCTACTCTTCAATTCACTGATTTGGTTTTCTGAGGCTCCCCTTGTCCTTGCTAAAGCCATCAATTGGTCTTCAGAATAACCACTAGATTCGATTTTCTGAACAAGCATACCTATTTGGTCATCACTAAGCTCGCTTACTTCCAAATCTGCAATATTATTTAAATCAATGCCTGCTGAACTAGCTTGCATCATTTGTTTCGAAGAAAATTGAGCTTGGGAAGAGAAAGAGTAAATCGCCATTACTAATGACGATAACATTAAAAGCTGCTTCATTTATTTAAATTTTGCCGCAAGTTAAGGATTAAAATTTGGTCTACTGAAAAAATACAATCTCTTTATAGACACTAATAATGTTCAAATAGTTGGAAATAGATTCAACTTATTTCTGCTGTAACTAAAAAGTGAGGGTTAAGTAAATCTTCCTTATTATATCTCACTTTTTCGTTTGATTCAAGTTGTAATACCGATCCTCCTGCAGCCTCTACAATAGCTTGCGCTGCGGCTGTATCCCACTCCATCGTTGGAGCAAACCTAGGATATAAATCTGCTGTTCCATCTGCAATAGCTAAAAGTTTCAAAGAACTCCCCATAATTACTATCTCAGGGTTATTTAGTTGATCTAGGAAAGATTTAGTTTTATCATTTAAATGGAATCTAGAAGCAACTACATTTAGGCCCTCTTGAGTCATCGATATATTGTTCACTAAGAGTTTTCTAAAAGAAGCTTTTTCATGAACAAAAGCCTCTCCATCTAATGCCCAATATAGCTTTTTTGCAACCGGAACTTGAACCACCCCCAATATTGGCATACCATCCTTAATCAGAGCAATATTTACTGTAAATTCTCCGTTCTTCTTAATAAACTCTTTGGTACCATCCAAAGGGTCAATCATCCAGAAGTAATCCCAGTCTTTTCTTTCCTCAAAAGGAATTTGCGCCCCTTCTTCGCTCAAAATAGGAAGCCCGGTATTTTTAAGTTCTGCTACAATTGTATCATGAGATGCCTTATCTGCCTTTGTTAAAGGAGAATGATCAGATTTAATCTCAATTGAAAAGTCTTCAGAATTATAAATCTCAAGTATCTTTTCAGCGGCCTTTTCAGCCGCGGTTTTAGCTACTTCTAATAATTTTTGAATATCCATAAAAAACAAAATCCCCTCAATATCACTCAGGGGATCCAAATTCAGTTTTTTTTCAAATCAACTATATGATCATTCCAGCAGCAACAGTCTCATTGGTTCCTTCATCAACAAGAATCAAACTACCTGTAATTCTATTCTTAGAATAGGAATCAGCCAATAAAGGTTTAGTAGTTCGCAATTGCATTCTACAAATATCATTGGCGTTTATATCCTTATCTTCCTCATCTCTATGAAGAGTATTGATATCTAGCTTATATTGAATACTCTTAATCATTGCCTTTACTTCGGTAGTTGTATGGCGAAGCATATATTTAGCTCTTGGCTTAGGTCCTTGTCCGTTCAACCAACATACCATTACCTCTACATCTTGAATTGGTTCAGGCTTATTGTTAGCTCTGACGAGCATATCACCTCTTCCAATATCAATTTCATCTTCAAGTTGAATAGTCACAGACATAGGAGCAAATGCTTCTTCTAACTCACCCGAATATGTATCTATTGACTTAATTTTTGAATTAAATCCTGAAGGCATCACTGTTACTTCATCACCAGGCTTGAATACACCAGAAGCAATTCTACCTGCATAACCTCGGTAATCATGGTATTTATCATTCTTAGGACGAATCACCGTCTGAACAGGAAACCTGCAATCAATGTGATTATGATCACTACCTATATGTATATTTTCCAAAGTATATAAAAGCGTAGAACCTTCATACCAAGGCATATTTTCACTCCTATTTACTACATTATCACCATTCAGAGCAGAGATAGGAATAAACCTAACGTCCTTTACATCTAATTTCGATGCAAACGCCTCATAGTCACTTTTAATTTTTTCAAATACTTGCTCATCATGATCAACAAGATCCATTTTATTCACACAAACAATGACATGAGGTATTTGAAGTAACGAAGCAATTATTGAATGTCTTTGTGTCTGCTCAATTACTCCTTTCCTAGCATCTACTAAAAGTAATGCACAATTCGCCGTTGAAGCTCCTGTTACCATATTTCTAGTATACTGAATATGACCAGGAGTATCCGCTATGATAAACTTTCTCTTTGGTGTAGCAAAATATCTATATGCTACATCAATTGTGATTCCTTGCTCTCTTTCATCTTTAAGACCGTCTGTTAGAAGTGCTAGATCAGTATGCTCAAGTCCTTTTCTTTCACTAGACTTAGCCACTTGATCTAGTTGATCTTCAAAAATTGATTTCGAATCGTATAACAGTCTACCTATAAGAGTACTCTTTCCATCATCCACACTTCCAGCGGTAGTGAATCGAAGAAGCTCCATGTTTAAGTAGCCCTTATTATCGTGTTTCTCGATTTCTTTACTCATCTTCTTATATGTCCTAAATCAAATTCTAAAAATATCCCTGCTTCTTTCTGTCCTCCATTGAGGTTTCGGATCTCTTATCATCTTCTCTGTTTCCTCTTTCTGTTTGGCGTGCAGAAGCGACTTCATCAACGATCTTCTCTAGTGTGTCAGCATCAGATTCATCACCTCCTGTGATAGTAATATCACCAAGTGTTCTAAATCTGATTTTCTTAGTCACTATTTCTTCTTTTTCACTAATAGTAATAAATTCAGAAACTGGTAACCATGTTCCGTTTCTTCTAATCACTTCTCTTTCATGAGCAAAATACAATGAGGGAAGTTGGATGTCTTCGGCAAGAATGTACTGCCAAACATCCATTTCAGTCCAGTTGCTTAATGGAAAGACTCTAAAATTTTCTCCCTGATGGCATCTACCATTGAAGATATTCCAAAGCTCTGGTCGTTGGTTTTTTGGATCCCACTGACCAAATTCATCTCTATGAGAGAAAAACCTCTCTTTAGCTCTTGCCTTTTCCTCATCTCTTCGAGCTCCTCCTATACATGCGTCATATCCATGCTCCTCAATCGTATCCAAAAGAGTTACTGTCTGAATGGCATTTCTAGAAGCATTCTTACCTTTTTCTTCTACAGCAGCTCCTTCATCAATAGATTTCTGTACAGAACCAACTACAAGCTTCACACCAAGTTCTTCCACATATTCGTTTCTAAACTTCATAGTCTCAGGAAAATTGTGTCCTGTATCTACATGTACGAATGGAAAAGGAATTTTTGCTGGAAAAAAAGCTTTTCTGGCTAAGTGAGCTACACAGATTGAATCTTTCCCTCCCGAAAACAGAATAGCTGGATTTTCAAACTGCGCAAAAACCTCTCTTAGGACATAGATCGCTTCCGCTTCAAGCTCCTTAATATGCGTAAGATTGTAATTACTCATTTATACTTATTTTTTCTTTAACTACTTTATATATGGCTTCAAGTGCTTTCTCTATAGTCACTTTATGACTTTCTACAATTACATCTGCAGAAACAGGCTCCTCAAATGGGGAATCGATACCTGTAAAACTCTTTATTTCTCCTCTGCGAGCCTTAGCATATAGCCCTTTAACATCTCTCTTCTCACACTCCTCAATAGGACATTTAACAAATACTTCAACAAAGTTTTCGGTTCCTACAATAGCCCTTATTCTTTGTCTATCCTTCTCAAAAGGAGTAATAAAAGCCGAAATAACTATGGTTCCTGAATCCATAAAAAGCTTGGCTACTTCTGTAATTCGTCTAATATTTTCTTTTCTATCTTCATCCGAAAAACCTAAATCTCTATTTAAGCCACTCCTAACATTATCTCCATCCAGCAAATAAGTATTAAGTCCTTCTTTAAACAACTTCTCTTCTAGAGCATTAGCAAGAGTTGACTTACCTGAACCAGATAACCCGACTAGCCAAACCAATATAGGCTCATATCCACGCTTTTTTACTCGATCCGCTCGGGTTATTGTATGACGATGTGGAACGATATTCTTAGTCATAGTTAGTTTTCTATCCGAATTGATCAGTAATGAAAAAGACTTATCAACCAAATCATTTTTAGAGGCGCAAAGTTACGCTTATTTTTTTCTCCTTTACAAATTGCTTGAAGAGTTACAGACTTCCATCAACAATATCTCTCGGTAAGGTTCCTTTTACATCAAAAACAACTCCTGTATTTGATAATTCTGACCAATTGACATTTCTAAACTCACCATGTGCCACTGCAAGAATTCTTGCTGCATATTTTCCTGAAGGAACATCTATTAAATCAATGTCATATTCTTTCTTTACTTCTTCCATATCAGCCAATGGGTCATATACCTCTACACTGATATTATATTTCCGCAACTCGGTTATAATGTCAACAACCCTAGTGTTTCTCACATCCGGACAATTTTCCTTAAAAGTAATTCCGTAAATCAGCGCCTTTGCATTTACTACTTCAATTCCCTTTTGACACATTAAACGTACAACTTCTTGTGCTACATGCTTGCCCATGTTGTCATTGATACGACGACCCGCAAGAATCACCTCTGGCTTGTAGCCAAGACTTTCAGCTTTATGCGTTAAATAATATGGATCTACTCCAATACAATGTCCTCCGACTAACCCAGGCTTAAACGGCAGAAAATTCCATTTAGTCCCTGCAGCAGCCAAGACCTCATGTGTGTCAATACCTATTTTATTAAAAATAAGAGACAGCTCATTGACAAATGCAATATTCAAATCTCGTTGAGAATTTTCAATAACCTTAGCTGCTTCTGCAACTTTTATGGATGATGCCAAATGAGTACCTGCTTTGATCACCGAGTTATAGAAATCATCAATTTCACAGGCAATTTTATCAGTACTACCACTAGTCACTTTAGTGATATCCTTGACCCCTCTATCTTTATCTCCTGGATTAATCCTCTCAGGAGAATAACCACAAAAAAAACCCTTATTAAATTTAAGTTGAGACTGTTTCTCTAGAATCGGCACACAAATCTCTTCGGTACAACCTGGAAAAACAGTCGACTCATAAACTACAATATCCCCTTGAGAAATGTATTTACCAACAAGTTCAGAAGCCTTTTTAATCAAAGTCAAATCTGGATTTTTATTATCGTCTATTGGGGTAGGAACCGTAACAATATAAAAGTTAGCAGATTTAAGTTCTTCTGGATTAGTTGTTATTTTTAGGTTTTTTGCTGCTTTCAGGCCTTCATCTGACACCTCATCTGTACGATCATGTCCTTGATTCAACTCATCCACCCTAGTTTGATTGATATCGAAGCCAGTGACTAAATACTTCTCTGCTATTGCCACCGCTAATGGTAACCCTACGTATCCTAAACCAATAATGGCTACGTTGTAATCCTTCATCTATTACTTGACTTTATTCTGAAAATACTCAAGGGTCGGCTTCAAACCTTCATTTCTTGAATATTTAGGTTCCCACCCTAAAACCTCTTTAGCTTTAGTGATATTTGGCTGACGTTGCATAGGGTCATCTTTAGGGAGAGGCTTGTAAATAATCTTTGATTGACTACCTGTTAATTTGATAATTTCTTCTGCAAACTGATTAATAGTGATCTCGTCAGGATTTCCAATATTAACTGGATCTACACAATCACTCATTAACAATCTATAAATACCTTCAATCAAATCATCTACATAACAAAATGAACGAGTCTGAGAACCGTCACCGAAAGCAGTCAAGTCTTCTCCTCTCAAAGCTTGTCCAATAAATGCTGGCAACACTCTTCCATCATCAAGTCTCATTCTTGGGCCAAACGTATTGAAAATTCTTACGATTCTAGTTTCCAAGCCGTGATAAGTATGATAAGCCATTGTCATTGCTTCTTGAAATCTTTTTGCTTCATCATATACTCCACGTGGACCAACTGGATTTACATTACCCCAATACTCTTCTGTTTGAGGGTGAACCAACGGATCCCCATAAACTTCTGATGTTGAAGCGATTAACATTCTCGCACCTTTAGCCTTAGCTAACCCAAGTAAATTATGTGTTCCTAAAGAGCCCACTTTCAGAGTCTGTATAGGAATTTTTAAATAGTCAATCGGACTGGCAGGAGAAGCAAAATGAAGGATATAATCTAAATCACCAGAAACATGTACAAACTTAGATACATCATGATGATAAAATTCAAAATCTTCTCTATGAAAGAGGTGCTCTATATTTTCTAATGAGCCTGTAATGAGATTATCCATTGCGATCACATGACACCTTTCTGCCAAGAATCTATCACATAAATGAGATCCAAGAAAACCTGCGCCACCTGTAATTAATACTCTCTTTTTAGTCATTGTATTTGAAATTAAAGTCTTTGTCTAAGAATGGTTTATATAATTTATCCTTATCAGAAAGGATTATTTCAGAATCATCTAATTCCCATTTAATTCCAATCTCAGGATCATTATACATAACACCTCCTTCAGATTCTGGGTAGTAAAAATTATCTATTGCATAAAATATCTCTGCCTTATCAGAAAGCACTAAAAAACCGTGCGCAAAACCTCTAGGAATAAAAAGCTGATTTTTATCACCCTCTGTTAAAACCTCAGAATAGTGCTTACCAAACGAAGGTGAACCAGCTCGACAGTCAATAACAACATCTTGAATGATCCCTTGAGTTACAGCAATAAGTTTATTCTGAGACCTTGGATCATTCTGAAAATGCATACCTCGCAATACTCCCTTAGATGATTTTGAACTATTAAATTGTACTGGTTTAAAATCTACCCCTAGCTCAGATTTAAATCGATCCGTATTTAGCCATTCAAAAAAATACCCTCTTGAATCTTTAAAGAGTCTTGGCTGAATTGCGTAGGCTCCTACTAGTTCTAACTCTTTAACTTTCATTGTTCGTATCTCTTTAAACTGTCCATCAAATATTCTCCGTAACCACTTTTTATCAATGGTTTAGCTAGTTCCTCCAATTGCTCGGAATTGATAAAACCCATTTTAAATGCGATCTCTTCAATACAACCTATTTTTAATCCTTGCCTCTCCTCAATAACCTGCACAAACTGTCCCGCTTGCATCAATGATGCAAACGTACCTGTATCTAACCATGCTGTTCCTCTATCAAGAATCTCGACACTCAACTTTCCCTCCTCCAAATAGGCATTATTGACTGAAGTAATTTCTAACTCCCCTCTTTCACTTGGCTGTACATTTTCACTTATTTCGACAACATTATTATCATAAAAGTATAAACCAGGAACAGCATAATTTGACTTAGGAGTCTTTGGTTTTTCTTCAATAGAAACAGCTTTTCTTTCATTATCAAACTCAACAACTCCATACCTCTCTGGATCATTTACATGATAAGCAAATACAAGCCCTCCATCAACATTTGCTGCTAGTTGAAGTTTATCAGAAAGACCAGAAGCATAGAAAATATTATCTCCTAACACCAAAGCAACCTTATCTTTCCCAATAAACTGCTTCCCAATTAAGAAAGCTTGAGCCAACCCTTCAGGCTTTTCTTGAACGGCATATTGGAACTCGCATCCCAATTCTTTACCATCTCCAAGTAAACTTTGGAAAAGAGGTAAATCTCTAGGTGTGGAAATGATTAAAATTTCTCGTATACCTGCTAACATCAGTGTCGATAGCGGGTAATAAATCATTGGCTTGTCATAAACAGGAAGAATTTGTTTACTAACTGCCATTGTTAAAGGATGAAGTCTAGTTCCAGACCCACCAGCAAGGATGATTCCCTTCATTGTTTTTTGGTTTTATGGTTGGTAATATTCTAGGTACCAGTCAATAAAATTATTTATACCTTCTTCAATAATAGTCGTTGGTCTATAATCAATTTGTTCTACCAATTCCTCCAATGAAGGTTTGGATGCTGCCACGTCTCCTGGCTGCATAGGCAAATAATTTATGGTGGCCTTTTTATCAAGTTTCTTTTCTATGAGTTCTACATAGTAGTTAAGGTCAACAACGTCATCATTCCCAATATTAAATATTCGGAACGGAGCGAAGCTTTTATCTGGGCGTCGATCAAGACCATCCCAGTCTTTTGACTTCTGCGGAACCTTTGTTATTAGTCTAAAGATACTCTCACAAATGTCATCTACATACGTAAATGATCTTTGCATTTTGCCATAATTATAAACGTCCATTGACTCCCCCTCAATTATCGCCTTTGTGAATTTAAAAAGAGCCATATCAGGACGTCCATAAGGACCATAGACTGAAAAAAACCTCAACCCTGTAACAGGTAAATCAAACAACGCGCTGTAAGAATGTGCCATTAACTCATTGGAACGCTTAGATGCAGCATACAATGAAATAGGATGATCTGTAGAGTTAGATGGTTCGAAAGGTAAATCTTTATTAGCTCCATAAACCGAGGAAGATGAAGCATAAAGAAAATGCTTAACCTTTGCATTCTTAGCTATTTCTATCAAATGGACGAAGCCAGCTATATTTGAATGTACATAGTCCTCAGGGTGCTCAATTGAATGTCTTACTCCAGCCTGAGCTGCAAGATTGACAACAGCATCAATACTATGTTTTTCAAAAATCGATTTTAATTGAACATCATTAAGGTCAATCTTATAAAATGAATAACCTTCTAAATCACCTAAGATTTTAAGCCTTGCTTCTTTAAGGTCAACATCATAATAATCATTTACATTATCTATTCCTATGACGTTAAACCCCTCTTTGGCCAGTTTTTGCGAAAGATGGAATCCTATAAAGCCAGCTACACCAGTGACTAAGACATTCTGAATTTGATGAGGCATAAGGTTTGCTAAAAGGTTTTTGCAATGCTAATTGGATTGTAGCAGTATTCAAAGAGAATAATTATTGCAATGTGATTAAAGGCTTTGTTCTAAATTTGCCAATGAATATGAGTATTCCAAAAGAAGTCAAAACTTTATTGGGTAAAGAGGTGATTCTCGAATGGCGTCACAAGTATGCCATAAATGGTGTCCTATTGTACACTATTTCGACAATTTTCATATGCTATTTAACATTCAACGTTCAGCGCGGTGGCCTTAACCCATTTGCATGGAATGCCTTGTTTTGGATTATTATGCTATTCTCTGCCGTAAGTGCTATTTCTAAGAGTTTTATTCAAGAGAGTTCTTCTCGCCAACTTTATTATTTCAATTTGGTCAAACCAATAAGCATCATAATATCGAAAATAATCTACAACACAATTTTTCTTGTTCTTCTTTCACTAATTGCGTACTCCATATTCAGCCTTATACTTGACAACCCTGTTCAAGATCAACTGATTTTTCTTACTTCTGTTTTATTAGGAACCATTGGTTTTTCTATTTCATTGACACTAATGTCTGGAATCGCTTCTAAGACTCAAAACAATGGCATGTTGATGGCTATTCTTTCATTTCCTGTAGTAATCCCTTTAGTAATGATGATTATTAAAATCACAAAAAATGCAATTGATGGATTAGACAGAGGAGAAAGTATCGATGAAATCCTAACTTTGTTCGCTATTGACATAATCATCGGCGCTCTGGCGTTGATGTTGTTTCCTTATCTCTGGAGAAGTTGAATATGCATCTATTGAAAAGCCACTGGTGGAAAATTCTAGCCATATCGATTTTAGTTTATACTCTCGTTGGAGGGTTATTAATGGACGTACCTAGATTAAACATCCTCAATGAAACTATAAGAAATCAATACTTTCATGTATGCATGTGGTTTGGGATGATTCTATTATTTATAGGATCACTAGTAAATGCTATAAAATACCTATCATCAAATTCTTTAAAACATGACATTCGTTCGGAAGCCTATGCAAGCATTGGAATTTTATTCGGGATTTTAGGAATTGTAACTGGAATGCTTTGGGCTAGATATACATGGGGAGATTACTGGAGTGGAGATCCTAAACAAAACGGTGCTGCTATTTCTATCCTTATTTATGCAGCCTATTTCGTATTAAGAAGCTCTTTTGAAGACGAAATTCAGCGGGCTAGAATCTCAAGTGTATATAACATTTTTGCGTTTTTTGCTATGATCCCATTATTATTTATACTTCCTAGAATGACTGACTCACTTCATCCAGGAAGCGGAGGAAACCCGGGGTTCAATTTTTATGACTTAGATAGCAAACTGAGAATGGTGTTTTACCCTGCTGTAATTGGTTGGACGCTATATGGTGTTTGGATCGCTTCTATTAAAATTCGTTTTGAGGAATACAAATTAAGAAAAGAGAATAAATGATGTTCGACTCAACATATGTTGGATATCAAAAGAACAGAATGATGAAAAAAATTTTACTTATAATATTCATGATGATTAGTATTTCAGCCTTCACTCAGAATGAAAAATACAAAATCACCGAAGACGACTACCAAAACAACAAGGTAGAAATGGCTGACATCATGCGACAAAACGGCAAAATATATGTCGTAGTCGGAGTCATATTAATCATTTTTGTAGGTATTACAACTTACATATACCGTTTAGATCAAAAAATGTCCAAACTCGAAAAAGAGGAGTTGGGTAACTAATAATCATGAAGAAATCACACATTCTAGGAATAGTAGTCATCGCAGTTGCTATTATGGTCATCATTTCAACAGCAGGAGATGCGAGTACCTATGTCGGTTTTGGAAAAGCAAAAGAGTTGGCTGAGAATGGCAATGATAAGAAAATCCATGTCGTGGGTACATTAGCAAAAAGTCCAGCAGGTGATATTATGGGAATTAAAGATTCTTCAGATAAACTATCTTTCTCTTTTCTACTAGTAGATAATGAAGGTATTACACAACGAGTATATTTCAATGAACCGATGCCTACAGATTTCCTTAGATCTGAACAAGTAGTAGTAGTAGGAGCTTATCACGGAGAATCTTTTCTAGCCTCTAAGATCTTAATGAAGTGTCCTTCAAAATATCAGGAAGAGACAATTGAAGTAGGCCAAGCCTGATCTTTAAAAACATCTAACATGCATTTATTTATTGGTTCGTTTGGACACTTCTTGGTTATTGCCTCGTTTGTGACTGCTATTGTTTCAGCTTTAGGGTATGCTTTTTCTGTATCCTCTAAATCAGAAACTGAAAAGCAACAATGGCAATCGTTTTCAAGAATAGCTTTTATAACTCATTCTATCGGTTCGGTAGGAACTGTTATTACGTTGTTCTTTATTATTAACCAAGGCTACTTTGAATATCATTATGCGTATAGTCACAGTTCTTCAATACTACCCGTTTATTATCAAATATCAGCCTTCTGGGAAGGTCAAGAAGGATCATTCTTACTTTGGATATTTTGGAATGTAGTATTAGGCTTGATTTTAATCAAAACTAATAAGTTTTGGGAAGCCCCCGTAATGGCAATTTTCGCTCTGGTTCAAGCTTTCCTTCTGTCAATGATCCTTGGAGTGGTAATCGGTAGCATTAAAATTGGAAGCTCTCCGTTCATGCTTCTAAAAGATGTAATGGATGCTCCTATATTTGACACTAATCCAGATTTCATCCCAGAAGATGGTTCTGGATTGAATCCATTATTACAAAATTATTGGATGGTGATTCATCCTCCCATGCTATTCTTGGGCTTTGCTACAACTTTGATTCCTTTCGCGTATTGTGTTGCTGGTCTTTGGATTGGAAGGTTTAGAGAATGGATCCGCCCTGCATTACCTTGGAGTTTATTCTCAGGTGTAACTCTCGGGGTAGGAATATTAATGGGAGCGTATTGGGCATATGAAACGCTAAACTTTGGAGGATACTGGAACTGGGATCCTGTAGAAAATGCTGTGTATGTACCTTGGTTGATATTGATTGGAGCCATACACACTATGATCGCTTTCAAAAAAAGCACGACAGCATTAAAGTCATCCATTGTTCTTTCTTTGTCTGCGTTTTTATTGATTGTATATTCAACATTCCTGACAAGAAGTGGGATACTTGGAGACTCTTCTGTTCACTCTTTTACCGATTTAGGACTTTCTGGTCAGCTCTTGGTTTATTTACTTTTCTTCTTGATTGGCACGACTGTTTTAATCATAAAATCATGGAAGCATCTTGGTTCAGATGAAAAAGAGGTTTCAACTTATTCTCGTGAATTCTGGATTTTTATGGGTGCGACAGTACTTTGTCTAATGGGTTTCCAAGTCATTATTCCTACTTCTATACCTGTTTGGAATGCTATTGTTGAGGGGTTGGGGTTTGAATCTAATATGGCACCTCCTGTGGATCAAGTAGAGTTTTATACTAAGTTTCAAATTTGGGGTGGGGTTTTGATCGCTATTCTATCGGGAACTGGGCAGTTCTTTTGGTGGAATAAAATGGATCAATCGAAACTCAAAGATGCATTGGTTGGACCTGTGATCATTACAATGGTCGTTGCAGCCATAATAATCTTAGCTAAGGGGATACAAAATCCTATATATATCATTGTTTTGATTTCAGGATTATATGCGATTATTGCTAATGCAAAAATTCTGATTGACAGGTGGAAAACTAATATCAATCTGTCAGGAGGAGCAATCACGCATATCGGAATAGCAATGATGTTGATTGGAATCTTATTTTCATCTGGTTATTCAAAAATAATTTCCCTTAATTATACCGGCAGGGTTTGGAGTAATGATTTACCTGATGAAATCAACCAAAAAAATTTACTTCTCTTCCAAAACGAACCAGTGAAAATGGGAGATTACACATTATTGTATAGAGGTACTAAGAAGAGAATACAGGGCTACAATGGATACATTAGCTCCAACGAACTATTTCAATTCAGCGAAACTCATGTTTATACACTTCAAGATATCAAACAAGACGATCAGGTAATTTTTAAGAAAGGTGATACACTAGAATTATTCAACCCTGAAACTAGCTATTTTAAAATTGACTATATCAAAGAAGGAGGTAATACATTCACATTATACCCCACTGTTCAAATCAACGAGAAAATGAATATGACAGTCATGTCTCCTGACATTGATAAGAACTTTGGATTCGATATGTATACTCATGTAAGAACCTTTCCAGATCCAAATGAAGAGTCTAAATGGAGAGGAAGAAAGGATCAAGACGTAAAAATAGGACAACAGTTTTTCGCTAATGACTATGTTTCTACCCTTGATAAAGTTGAAAGAATTTTTGACGTAGATGGTGTAGAACTATCAGAAAAAGACGTGGCTATACAAGCTACATTCACTGTGCAAGGAGAGGAGAAAAACTATTCTGCGAAACCTCTTTACATTATTAAAGACATGCAAGCAGGTATGATGCCTTTCACCATTCAAGACTTAGGTATTAAATTAAGCATCGTGAATGTAAGCCCTGAATCAAATAATTTTACCATCGGAGTAGATACTACTCAAAAAGATTGGGTCATTCTAGAGGCAGTAGAGAAGCCATTCATTAATATTCTTTGGTTGGGGACTATTGTAATGATGATTGGCTTTGGTATAGCAATAAATAGAAGATATCAAGAGTTCGTAAAAATGAAGAAAAAGGGGCAAGAGTAACAATACTCCTTACTTTTATCCTATTTAATCGAATCACTTATCAACAAAAGACGAAATTATTTAATTATCCCCATATTTTGCATGAGTTTTGAGGCATTAAAGCTTTGACATACTCCATCAGTAAGTTTATAGTCAAAGATGATTTCATCCCCATCTATTATACTATTGAAACTATAGTTAATTACTCTATTTTCTTCTGTTGACATTTCACTAAGCTCAATGTCATGAGTCGAAATCAATCCCATACTATCTGTCTCTATCAGCTGATTAATTAAAGAAATGGCACCTTTGTGTCTGTCTTCTGAGTTAGTTCCTTTAAGAATTTCATCTAACATGAAATAGATCAGGTCACCTTTTTTGAGTGACTTGAGCAGTTGTTGTAGTCGCTTAAGTTCTGCATAAAATGAACTTACACTTTCCTCTAGGTTATCCGTAGTTCGCATACTACTGAATAGCTGAATGGAAGGACAGTTAAACTCCTTTGCACAAACTGGAGCTCCCATCTGAGCAAGTATCAAGTTTACCCCTACTGTTCTTAAAAAGGTACTCTTTCCAGACATATTAGAACCGGTAATCAAGCCGACTTTTTGTGAAGGTTCATGTTCAAAATCATTATAAACTCTTCCTTGTGACTTCAGTAATGGGTGCCCTATTCCAACAGCCTTTATCGTAGACATAGAATCATGAACTGTAGGATATGTATTATCGGAATTAGCGAAAGCATAAGATCCAATATCTGATAACACATGTAATTCTTCGATAGCTTTTAACCATCCATCCATTCTTAGTTCATAATTCTTTTTCCAGTTTACTGCTGCTTGAAAGCCATATAAATCCAACACAAAGAATGCATTCACAGGTTGATAAAAAAGGTTTGCTCTACCTTGAAGAAAATGTAGAATTTTAGAAAGAGAGGTAATAGCTGGACCTGCGTCTTTTAATTCATTTTGAATCTCAATTAATTTCTTTGATTCAAATTTTTGAGAATTGATCAAATCAATAGACAATGCATATGACCTAATGCGATGATGCACTTGGTCAAACTCCTTTGCAAACTCAATTAAAGGAAAAAATACAGGGCGTAAAACGAGAGTATTTAGAAATACTGGAAGTAAAAGCCAATGATAACTCAGACCTATCATCCACCAACCTATTATCATAGAAACTGAAAGTATTGGCAAAAAAAACTTAGCCACTTTGAAAATAGGTTTATCAATCCCATTCAAATTATTCCTTAACCAATATATAAGATCGGTTAACTCCTTAGAATCATCATCTTTTTGATGATAACTATATGCCGTAAGTTCTTGACGGAAATCAATGCTCTCTGAAAGTTCTTTTACTGCTGATTGTCTACTTAAAACTTCTTTTGAGCTCTCGTGATTAAGAAGCCAAGAAGCCATTTTATTCATGGATCCTTTTAACCTAGATCGGTTGAGTAATTGAAATAGTGAATTTCGACCAAAAACATCCATGTCTACAGCATACGGGTGAGATGAATCTGCTTCATACCCACCATCATAAATGGATTTGAGGTCTCCCGAAATTCTTTTAATCTCATCTTCATTGATTTCAATGAGGTGCTTGCATTGTTCTCTTTCGAATCGTGCTTTATTGTGAAGTCTGACTAACCATCCAAATAACGGAGCAAAAACTACAGAAACTCCGAGCACCCATTCTAATTTTGAAAGACTAAGCGAATAGATACAGAACGCGATGTAAGCCAAGAATAAAATAAGTCTTAACCAACCAATCCTAGTTGATCTAGATTTGAGATTTTCTATGTTTGATTGGTATTGAGTTTCTCTTTCTCTGAAGAAAGATTTTAATGATGGGGTGCTCATATAAATTTTGCCCGCTTTGTTTTATATAGAATCCATAAGATAATTACACGCAATAGTAAGTCTAAACAGCTTTGCAATAGATTTTGATAGGTTTCACAAACGAATTTTATATAATAGAAGTTATTTATTCAACAGCCACTTTTCTGGATCAAGTCGTTCAATGTTTTTCCAAACTTGGAACTGAAGCTCTGATATTCCTTCGCTATTAGTGTAGACTGTACCGACACTTTGGTTTTTTTTGACAACTTGTCCCTTTTTTACATTTACTTCTTTCAACTTAGCATAAAGCGTATAGTAGTCTCCATGTTGTATGATTACAACACTATTCATTCCAGGAACAAAAGCCGTTCTAGCTACTTTGCCCTCAAATACAGATTTTACGTTAGCTCCTTTCTCCGTTTGAATATCTACCCCTTGATTCTCTACCATTATCCCTTTAAGTACAGGGTGTGGATGCTTTCCAAATTTCTCTGAAACAAAGCCAGACGCTACTGGCCATGTAATTTTGTTTTTACTACTTTCAAATAAAGCTGAAAGCTTTGCTCCATCAACCGATAAAACTATGGCATCTGAGACCTTGCCATTATTGGATTTTTCAATCTCTTTTCGAACTATATCAGCGAGTAGTTTATCCAACCGCTTGATCGCATCTTGTCTTTTTGCTAACTCCTTCTTGAGTTCCTTTTCACGCTGCCCCAACTCTTGTACAACTTGGCTTTGCTTGCTTTTTAAAGTGAGTAAACTCTTATTCTCTTTGATCTTAGATCTAAGAAGTTTTGCTTGTTCCTCTTTCTTAATTAGCAGATCATCTTTTTGCAAGTTCAATGCATCACGAACCATCTCTATTTGTTCTACTTGACGCTCTCTAGCATTAGAATATTGTTCTAGATATTTCAACCTTCTAAAAAGCTGATTGAATGTCTCTGATGAAAAAAGAAAAGTCAATTGATCATATGAGTTCTGAGATTTATATGCATCATAGATCATCTCAGCATACTCTTCTTTGAGAGCTTGTAGATCTGATTCCATAGCATCTGTCACTATTGTCAAATCTCCGATCTCACCATCCATTAATTGAATTTCTTCATTGATAGCAGAGATAAGATCTTTTCGGATTTTGATCTGCTGATTGAGTGCTTTTAATTGACCAAGAGTTGCTCTTTTTTCAGTTTCAGTTTCCTTAAGGATCTTCTGTGCCTCAGAAATTTTTTTCTGGTTCTCCAGTTTTTCTTTTTCTAACTGGTTTTTGCTCTTTTGAGCAGCTAGCGAAAAGAAAGAAAAAATAAGAAGAATAGAAACCAGAAGGCGTGTCACACTTATCTATTTAGCTTTATACTTTCGTGGAATACTAAATGGGAAAGTCAAGGTTCCCTGATCGATATCAACCTTAGTATGTTCGATTGTAATATTAGACATTTTCTGTCTATTAAGTACTTTATAACTGATTTTGGCATCAACCTTACTAGGAACCACGTGTCCCGAAAACTTCTGAAAGTCTTTATACAAAATGTCTAATGTACTCGACGTAGTATCACTCATAGCATGTACTTTCTCCAGTTTCATACTATTAGTTCCTATATAATTTTCAATTTGAAGATCTCCTTTCTCTTTTGATACAATATAAAAGTCATCTTCCTTGGAAATTTCGCCTTTCTTTTCAACCGGCCATATCATATTCCCGACCAGAATTGACTCTAATAAACTTAAATCCAAATCGAAATGAGCTTTATCAGAAAACTCACTGATAGGGCGTCTTACATAGCTACGATGTATCCTGTCAATAATAATAAACTCATCTTGAGTCACTACACCCCTAGCAGCTTCTATGCCCATGCCCGGCGTAACAGAAAACCAGAGAATACTGTCTTTCTTCAATCGAATATTTGCAATTGCTTTTTGTTTCTTCCCATTATCTTCAAAACGCACCTTAGACTTTGTAGCGATATATTCGTACTCTAAATTATTCAAATTGAATTTATCAGGATTGGGATTAAATAGAGATAATTTCTTGGCACATGATGACATTATTATCAACAAGGCCAAAGACCAGAAATATTTATTCATAAAGTTGCCTACTAGCTATTTTCTTATCTAGAGTTTCTAAATTGGTACTATCGTCGGAAGATAATTCACGTGCTCTTTTCCATTGTACTAGAGCCTCATCAATCCTGCCTAACTGAAATAATGCATCACCATAATGTTCAACAATTACTGCACTTGGGTCGAAGTCCAAAGCCATTTTTAGATATTTGGCTGCGCCTTCGTAATCTTCCATCATGTACAAGACCCAAGCATGAGTATCTAAATAGGTAGGGTTCTCCGGATACGCTTTCACAATTTTGCCTGACATCAACTTAGCTTTCTCCAGATCTTTTTTACGTAGAGATAGGAAATAACTATAGTTATTCAACACATGATCATTATCTGGTTTGGCTTTCAACGCTGCCTCATAAGATGCGTCTGATTTTTCATGATCTCCCATGCTGTTGTAGGCGTCACCTAACTGACCATGAAACAAACTCTTCATATTATTATCACGAGCTGTATAAGCTTTTCCTGTATTGAAAGTCTTAATGGCATTCTCGTAATCTTTCTTAATCAAATAAGCTGTTCCACTGAAATAATAAAGAGAGCTTTGATTTGGAAATGTTTCTAGTGCAAGATTAGCATGATCGATAGCACCATCATAATCTCTTAAGTCCATATCAAGGGAAAGAATGTTTTGCCAAATATTGAAATTTGACCCATCTATTTTGACTGCTTTTAGATAATAAGATCTAGCTTGTTCTTTTTCTTGCACATTGTAATGCAGATCGCCGATCATAGCTAAAGCTTGATAAGAGTCTGGATGTGTTCCCACCAATATTTCTCCCAAAACCATGAGAGGATCATTTAATTTTTCATTTGGAAGCATCCCCAAGTAACCAGCTAGCGTCCTAATTTTAGCATTTAAATCAACTGAAGAACTTCCAAAAGGTACTTTCAATGATTGCAATGCTTTTTCAGGGTCTCCATTTTTTCGATAAACCTCCGCAAGTAAGATGAACAGTTCTTCTTCATCCGGATTAACCTTGACAGACTCCTCTAAAAACTCTTTAGCCTCTGTTAATCGATCGTTAGATATCATTATCCTTCCAAGGTTCAAGACATGGCTTTTTTCATTTGGGTAAAGACCAACAAGACGCTTCCCTTCATCTATTGCTAAATCAAGCTTATTTTGTTTTAAATATATCTGCTGACGTTGTTGGTATATCTCTTCCATAGTACCCAACTTGGTCTCTGCTAAATTGTACGTAACAATAGCATCATCATACTTTTTTTGATAGAGTTGAATGGCTGCCAGCTCAAAGAGATGATTTTCTGTCCCTTCTACATTTTCTACTAGACTGAAATAAGTCTTCTCTGCAGCCTCTAATTGGCCAATCGTTGTTTGAATATTTGCCAACTGCAAATAATAAAATTTATTCTTTGGAGAAAGCTCTACTGATCTATTTGCAAATGGTAAGGCTTTGTTCAATTCACGATTTTCTAAAAGGATCTGTCCAAGTTTGTAATTGGCGGCAGCGTTGTCAGAATCTAATTCAAGAACTTTTTCAAAGAATGAGTAAGCCTTTTGACGATCTCCTAGTATAAAATACTTCTCCCCTTCTAGGAAGTAATGTTCTAATTCCGTCACCTGCTCTTCCGACAAGACTACAGTTTCTGAAGCTTTTTCTGATTTTTTCTTTTTCTTTTTTTGAGAATAAGCTGATCCTCCTCCTATCAGCATCATACAGAGCAACAGAATAGAAAATAGAACTGACTTATGTATATAACTTCTCTTCATATTTTTGAAAAGGTCTAAAAGCAAAAATAAGGAAATTAGAAGGCATTGAATTCCATTTCTCCCTGTATTAAATGACATATCACCCACAATTAACACCTTCTATCGATTATGGCAACGTAACTCCAAAGACTTTACGTCCAACAAGAGCTTTTCGTTCTCTTAGATAGATATAAACAACGAAACATAGGACTATCATATTTCGAATTGCTAGACTTAACCAGAAATTAGGCCAACTTATTATTTCCATCAAATAAACTATCCCACTAGCAAGAAACAATACCTCAAATATTTTACCTACTTCATATGGTACCGAAAAGTGTCTTTTTCCAAGTATATAGCTAATCAATGACATACTAAAGAAAACTAAAAATGTGACAATCGCACTGCCAAGATAGCCCAACATTGGAATCAAAAGAAAGTTCAAAACAACTGTAAGAACAGCACCTACAGATGTAATAATAGCACCATACTTAGTCTGATCGGAGACCTTGTACCAAACAGACAAGTTGTAATAAACTCCGCTAAAAATATATCCCATCAATAAAAAAGGTACGATATGCAGTCCTGTTTGATAAGTTTGATTTCTAAGAATAACCATACCAAGCCAGTCTAGATTCATACAAATCCCAAGAAATACAATGGCATTGAATTGAACAAATGCAGTCATCACTTTTGCAAAGAGCTGCGGGGAATTCTTATCCGCAGCATTAGAGAAAAAAAATGGCTCAGCAGCATATCGAAATGCCTGAATACCTAACTGAATGAAAATAGACAGTTTATATACCGCTCCAAAAATCCCTAATGCTTCTTGATTATTAAGACCTGCGTAAAAACCAATCGGTAACCAATTTTTCAATAATGCTCTTGAAAGCATCTCATTAGTGACTCCTGCTAACCCCATAAACAAAAGCGGAAATGAATAACTAAGAATTGGTTTTAGTTGAGAAATGTTCAGAGTAAAATTGAATCCCTTAAACTCATTTCCTAAAAGAATCAATATCAACGCATTTGCCATTAAGTTAGCTACAAATACATACTTGACTACAAATACATCATCAAACCAAAAACTTACGAAAGGTTGAAATTGATTAAATAATTCTCCTTTCACTATAGGATAACAGATTAAAAGGAAAAAAACATTCAGCCCCAAGGTAGTAGAGACTTGAGTCAACTTTATAAAGGCAAATTTTCTAGCTTTTCCTTTTAGTCTCAACCTTGCGTACGGAACAGCCACTATTGCATCTATGAAAATAATACTTGATACATAATAAATTGCTGATTCTTGACCTCTATACTCTAAAAAGTTCACAATTGGAGTAGCCAAAAAGCAGAGCAAAGCAGAAAACACCAAACTTGAAACTAAAATAGAGCTTAAGCCTAAGTTGAATACTTGATGCTCATCTTCTCCTTTAGTCGCGAACCGAAAATATGTAGTTTCTATTCCATAGGTGTAGATAACATATAAAAACGCAATATATGCATAGAACTCGGTGACTATCCCATATTCTCCTATCTGAAATACCGCAGTATAAAGCGGTACCATGAAATACGAAATCATTCGAGTCAGTATACTACTTCCTCCATACCAGACGGTATCTCCTGCGAGCTTCTTTAAAGCCATTAAGTGATGTTAATTTTTGAGCCTAGCTACTTACCCGTAAAAGTTGGTGTTCTCTTTTCTATAAAAGCTTTAGTACCTTCCTTGAAATCATCAGTACCACATAACCTTCCAAAAGAATTAGCCTCAGTCTGATAACCATTTTCTCCACTCGTATGTACAGCATTGATACAATCAATAGCTAATGAAATAGCCATAGGAGCTTTTGAAATAATTTTATTCATAATATCTAAGCACTTTTGCCTTAGTGCGACGGGATCTGGCACTAAATAATTGACTAGACCAAACGTAAGAGCTCGATCTGAAGTCACTATATCTCCCGTAAGAATCATCTCCATAGCTTTACCCTTTCCAACCAATTGCGTCAAGCGTTGAGTTCCCCCATACCCAGGAATCAGCCCCAAACTAACTTCAGGTAATCCAAACTTCGAAGCTACTGTCGCTACTCTGATGTGACATGCCATTGCTAACTCGCATCCTCCTCCTAGAGTATATCCGTTAATTGCTGCAATTACAGGTTTAGAAAAACGCTCAATAATATCGAACACTTCCTGACCGCTTTCGGCCAAGCCACGAGCATTTACTTGATTAACTTCTGCTAATTCTTTGATATCTGCTCCCGCTACGAATGCTTTGTCTCCTGCTCCAGTAAGAATTATACCTTTAACAGATTCATCATCATCGATCTCCTGAAGGATATTCTTGAGATCCTGTAAAGTTTGTTGGTTAAGAGAATTGAGAGATTTTTCTCTGTTTATTGTAATCGTAAGTATTCCCTCATGATTATCAAGCAGAAGTGTAGTATAGTCGCTCATTAGTATCTGATTGAAACTAATCAAATGTAGAACAGTTTCTGTGGAAATCGAAAATTGGAAAGCCTAAAGTTTCTAACAAAAACCAACTTAAAGTCCTGTTCTCTAATTTATCAACTAAGCTTTTAGAACAGTTTATTCCCAAAAAAATATAAATGAATACTTTTTAGGAACAATTCTATATTCAATTTAGATGGAGTATACAGATTATATTTGCTGCCATGGCAGATACTCCTACATTCGAAGATTATTTGACTAGCAAAAAAATCGACGCTAATCAAATGAAAGCCGCTGAAAAAACATTGTTCGAGGGATTAAAAGAGCAGTTTGAGCAAATGCACCCAAACAACTTTACGCAGCAAAATCTTTTTATTATCAACCCTATTAGAAGAAAATATCAGCTAATAGATGAACCTAAAGTTACTGCTAAACCAAAAACAGCGGCTAAGCCAAAATTCAAGAAACCATCATGAGGTATTTCTTAGAGTTGGCTTACCATGGAGGAATTTATCACGGATGGCAAGTACAACCCAATGCCATCACGATACAACAAGTACTCAATGAGGCTCTATCTACCATACTTCGATCAGAAATAGAGACAATTGGTAGTGGCAGAACCGATACAGGTGTTCATGCGACTAAACAAATTGCACACTTTGATCACGATCAACAACTGCCAGAAAATTTAATCGGCAAACTCAATAGTCTTCTACCAAAAGGAATTGCAATCTACTCTTGCAAGCCTGTCAAAGAAGATGCTAGCGCTAGATTTGAAGCATCTAGTAGATCCTATATCTATAAAATGAATAAGCAAAAAGATCCCTTCTCCGATGGACTAAGCTATTTTTATAGAATATCACTTGACCTGAAAGCAATGAATGATTGTTGCACAGTCATTAAAAAATGGACCGACTTTGAGAGTTTCAGTAAAGTACATACGGATGTACATACTTTCAACTGTAAAATTATTGATGCAAGATGGGAAGAGGATAACGAAGGGTACAGGTTTTACGTAAGTGCCAATAGATTTTTGAGAGGTATGGTTCGAGCTTTGGTTGGTACCATGATATTAGCCGGTGAAAGAAAAATCAGTGTAGATGATTTTCAGAAAATTTTAGAAGCTAAAGACAGAAAAAAAGCAGGTAGGTCAGTACCAGCTCATGGGCTTTACTTATCTGCCGTAGAATACCCAGAAGAGATTTACTTATAACCAATAACAGATTTTGGGATATCGGTATTTAAGTCACACGGTAAACAATGTTAGTATAAAAGAAATCCAAGCTTTTAGAACATGAGATTAAACTACTTTTTACCCCCCGCCTGATATCGAGATAACAAAAAACACAACTGCTTAAACAATTAATTAAATTCGAGGTGTGGAAAAAGAAAAAGTAAGTGGGAAGATAATGGACTTCAAAGTCCTAAAAAGACTAATTCAATTCGCTAAACCCTATTCAGGGTATATGTACTTGCTGATATTTCTGACTATTTCACTTGCACTACTGGTACCAATTCGACCGTACCTAATTCAGCACATCATAGACAACGAGCTTGCCAATGGAGATCATCAAGGTCTATTAAATATGGTCTATGTATTAGTTGGGATATTGATAATTCAGGGCTTCGTTCAGTATTCTCACACTTATCTATCTGCATGGGTAGGACAAACAATAATCATGGATATCAGAACGAATCTGTTCAGCTATGTCCAGAGGTTAAACCTTAAATTCTTTGACAAAACTCCAATAGGAAGATTGGTAACAAGAAATGTCTCAGATATCGAAACACTAGCCAATGTCTTCAGTCAAGGTATAGCTATGATGATAGGTGACTTACTTCAACTTGTTGTGATTTTGTCCTTCATGTTTTACACTGACTGGAAACTTAGCTTGGTCAGTCTTTCTTCTATTCCGATATTAATATGGGCTACATATGTATTTAAGGAAAAAATAAAAGTATCATTTAACCATGTCCGTACGGCAGTAGCTAACCTCAATAGCTTTGTGCAAGAACATATTACTGGAATGAGTATTGTTCAAATCTTCAATAGCGAAGAAGTTGAATATCGAAAATTCAAGGAGATAAACGAAGAACATAAAAAAGCTAATATAAAATCTGTCCTCTATTATTCTGTCTACTTTCCTGTAGCTGAAGTTATACAAGCAATTGCAATTGGGTTATTAGTATGGTATGGCGCGGTAGAAATGATGGACTCCACCTATCAGCCTGGAGTGATAATAGCATTTATCATGTACATAATGATGTTCTTTCGTCCTATCCGTATGATAGCTGATAAATTTAACACACTTCAAATGGGTATAGTGAGTACGAACCGTATCATCACTTTACTAGATAATAAAGATCATATTCCAAATGATGGGGAATATGCCCCAGAACATATTGATGGTAATGTAACTTTTAAAGATGTTTGGTTTGCATACAATGATGAAGACTATGTGCTTAAAAACATCAATTTTGAAGTAAAATCTGGACAGACCATTGCCCTAGTAGGAGCTACTGGAGCTGGTAAATCGTCCGTCATCAATCTGCTAAGCAGATTTTATGATATCAAAAAAGGCGAAATTTTACTCGACGATCGAAGCGTCGCCGAATATGAATTAGCAGCTCTAAGGAAAAATATAGGAGTAGTATTACAAGATGTATTCTTATTTTCTGATTCCATAGAAAAGAATATCACCTTGGGCAACAATGACATTTCTAGAGCACAAGTGCAGAAAGCTGCTGAGCTTGTAGGTGCCATGGATTTTATAAAAAAACTTCCAAGTGGATTTGACTACAATGTAATGGAAAGAGGCTCCACCCTTTCTGTAGGCCAACGCCAGCTAATTTCATTTGTGAGAGCAATGGTTTATGATCCTAAAATCATAGTACTAGATGAAGCAACTTCTAGTGTTGATACCGAAACCGAGGAGTTAATCCAACAAGCAATATCTAAAATGATGACTGGAAGGACCTCTATTGTAATTGCACATAGACTATCCACTATACAACATGCAGATCAAATAATTGTTTTGGACAAAGGAGAGATCAAGGAAGTCGGAACTCATGACGAATTACTTGCGAAAGACAGTTTTTATGCGCAGCTTCACAGAATGCAATATAAAGAGGTCTTAACAACGTAATTTGAATGATCGCTTCTAAGATATTCTTAATAGGAATGCCTGGTTCGGGTAAGTCGACATTCGGCAAACAACTAGCGCAAAAGTTAGACAGACAATTCTTTGATATTGATGAACAACTTGAGCGCATGCTTGGCATGTCTATTCATAAAATCTTCTTGGAAATAGGTGAAGATTACTTTCGTGAGGCTGAAGAAAAAGTGTTGATGATGTTAATCAAACTAAGCGAGCCCTCTGTAATTGCTACTGGTGGAGGAACCCCTTGTTTCTTTAATAATATGGAAGAAATGAAAAAAGCAGGGGCTACTATCTGGTTAGACACTCCATTAGACACTGTAATTGATCGAGTTGGAGCTAAGAAAGATGTAAGACCTCTAGTAGATCAAATGCCTGCCGATGCCCTCCGCAAAGAAATCACCAACATGTATGAAATGAGGAGAAGATACTACCGCAAAGCGGATTTCACCTCCGACTCGAACATGGATGACATTCTTCACTTCCTAGACACTGTCAGAAGTTAAATCCAACAGTAACTGATACATTCGTATTTTTATTTTCTACTGTAGCCGACGGCCCTGTGCCATCAGGAAATGTAAAAGGAACTAATTCAGAATCAAACCTTGAGTGAACCACTGAGGCATCAAGATAGAAGTCTTGGTTTCTGAATCCCAAACCTCCTGAAATCCTCTGAATACTTCTATCAATACTTCCATTTTTGTATGGGTCACCTATCACACCATAACCCGCTCTTAATTGAATCGGACCAGCTTTGAACTCACCTCCTATTCGATAGTTAAAAGTCGACGCGTACAAATTCCTAATTGTTGAATTATCAGCCGAGACATTAAAGTCATAAGCCTTTAGTTTAGAGTTACTATAGTTGAGATAGTCAATATCAGCAGACAAAAAACCAGACTTTCCTAGAAATACTGACACCCCTGTAGATAATTTCCATGGTGTACGTAGGTTAATATTTGTAAGGGTTGGTTCAAGTTCTTCATAAAAATAATCTAACTCTGCGTCATCTTCAGGATAATAAGAATCCACATATTGATAATTGAAATACTGAGTCATCAAGTCCAAGGAAGAAGTCTCTTCAATATTAAAAAAGGTTGGAGTCTTTGCGCTAAACCCAATTCTAAGAGCATCAACCGGCCTAGCAATGACTCCAAAAGTCGCATTCCCTCCTACGCCTTGCATATCTATCACACTTCTTGTACTCAAATAATCCAATATTCCTTCCGAAACCCATTGTCCTGTAGGTTCACCACTATTATCAAATAACTCCTCCTGAAAATCATATTCATCATATATTCTTTCTTCACGGTAATTCATCGTGCTAATACCTATCCCTACTCCGAAATATAATCTGTCATTATAATTTCCTCCATAAGAAAAATCCCATTGATACTGCTTGCCACGAGTTATAACCCTCTCCTCATGTACGGGGACCCCTCCAATAAAATTCCAATAATTTCCTGTCTGCAACCCTTCTCGGTCGTATTCAGGATTAATTAAATATTGGCCATAAGCCAATCCAAGAGAATTATAAGCGTCATTATCTGCATTGACTAAATCATCCTTATAAAAACCCACAGCATGCTCACGATAGGAGTCAATAATTGATGTAGACTTTCCTGACACAGCTCCAGTTACCCCTCCATAAAATGTGTCATTATAAAAATCATTAATCCTAGTCAGGGTGATAGCAAATGTTCCTCCTTTATATGCGCCATAACCATCATGATGAAAACCTGCTCCTAGATGTGCAAAATTGAAATTCGCTTTGTAATCTTCAGTAAACTGCCCTTCATATTCAGCCGTAGTGGAATGAAAATCCAGCGAAGGAGTAAATGTAAATGATGATCTATTGTACAAACCTAAACCCGCTGGATTGAAGTGAGCAGCGCTTAAATCTCCTCCTAAGGATATTTGAGCTCCTCCGATTCCTTGCATACGAGCCGTCCCAGCAGCATAAGTTTGTGATAGCATTCTGGTTACATCATAGTAACCATATGACCCATATGCTACTCCAACCTTATCAAATAAAGGAGTATCTGTAATTTGACCAAAAAGAGCCTTGAGACTCAGTATAGTGATAACGAGAATTGCTATTGTCTTTTTCATACGCTGATTTTCTTTTCAATGGCCATAGTAAAGCGATTAAAACAAACAGTATCGGTCTATAACCTGATTCCTTCGACAGATCGTTTTCCAAATTTTAGATCTGATTAACGTCCTCTCCCTCCTGATGACGAACGACTAGAGCCTGATGATCTGCCACTCGAAGAACGACTCGATCCACTAGATCTTGAAGAACTACTTGATGATCTACGGCTCCCAGATGAGTAACTAGAAGATCTATTATTGCTACCTGAAGAATAATTACTCGTGGATCTACTACTTCTACCTCCTGATGATGAATAGCTACTAGATGACCTACTACTAGAACTTCGATTAGAACCATTGTTATAAGAATTACTTCTACTATTACTTGATTGATAGCTCGTATTTGATCGTGATGAACCATTAGTTGATCTAGAAGGGCTGGACGAATATGTTCTAGAATTATTGGAAGTAGTTCGAGAATATCTAGTATTTGAAGAAGTTCTTGAACTATTTGATGTCGATCTTGAATCTGTAGACCTATATGTACGTGGAGAATTAGACGTATTACTTGTTCTTCCGTTAGACCTTACAGCATTGGAGTTTCCATTGGATACTACTTCATAATTAGCCCTTCTAGTTGCATTAGAACTTCCTCTATTACCCCCATTTCTACTAATACGTGCATCCGGACTTCTTCGTCCATTACTTCTTGTAGTACTAGCTACTCTACTTGAGCGACCTCTCACAGAATTGTTGTAAGCTCGATATCTAGCTGGACTGGAAGATCTTGTATGTCTTGATCCTCGATTATAAACTTTTACAGATCGACTAGATCCATTGTATGAATAGCCGTAGTATCCATCATAATAACCTCTTCTATATCCTCTGTAATAACCACGATAAACCACAGGATAACTCCAACCCCAAGTCGGGTAAGGAGCACAGTAGTATGGATTATAAAAAGGGTCCCAATAGTACGGATTATACACACCATAACCCCAACTATAACCAAATCCAAATGACCAACCATAAGGGTTGAACCCCATTCCTAGACTGGCCTGCGACCCTGGATAAAACTCATCTCTTCCTTCATAGATATTACCATAATAGTTATTTACTACTACTGGCTCATCTTGAGAATAGTTGGCATTATAATTATCGACAGTATTAGTAGCGACTGTACCTGAATATTGATTTTGTGGAATTTGCTCTGACTGCTCAACTATATTTTCAGTCTGATCTAACTGATTTCTGTTGATGTATTCATTTATATAAGAAGGACTGTATTGTGCATCAGTATTCGTTTCTTCTTTAGAAATCGACTCCTCCTCTGTCAATGCTGACGGTTTGTAAGAATCATCGTAATACGTTTTAGTATAAGATGGCGTCTTTACTTGATATTTAATCTTCTTCTCCTTTTTTCGATCTCTTGATGAATAATACATATCATCATATTCCTGAGCAATTACATCTAGGGACAAAAGAGCTCCTAAAGCAATTAGAAAAAAGGATTTTAGTGTGTAGTCTAGATTCATATCAACCTCCTTGTTTTGGTGAGACATTGATTTCAAAACATCTATATTTGCGACGCTTTAAAAAGCAAAGTGCAATAAGCATACCAAACATAAATTAGATATGGGTAAAGGGCTACCAAAAAGAAGTGAAGACTATTCACTATGGTATAATGAGTTAGTAAAAAGAGCCGATTTGGCTGAGAATTCGGACGTAAGAGGATGTATGGTAATCAAACCATATGGTTTCGCCATTTGGGAAAAAATGCAACAAACTCTTGATCAGATGTTCAAAGATACGGGTCACGTAAATGCATACTTTCCAATATTTATACCCAAATCATATCTAAGTAAAGAAGCTGATCATGTAGAAGGTTTTGCAAAAGAATGTGCTGTAGTTACACACTACCGATTGAAAAACGACCCTGATGGTAATGGAGTTGTTGTAGATCCAGATGCAAAGCTTGAGGAAGAACTCATTGTAAGACCTACTTCCGAGACTATTATTTGGAACTCTTATAAAAACTGGATCCAATCCTACAGAGACCTTCCAATATTATGTAACCAATGGGCCAATGTAGTAAGGTGGGAAATGAGAACTCGTTTATTCCTAAGAACTGCAGAATTCTTATGGCAAGAGGGCCACACTGCACATGCCACTAAACAAGAGGCGATTGATGAGTCAGTTCAAATGATGAATGTCTATGCTGATTTTGCAGAAAAATATTTAGGTGTTCCTGTCTTGAAGGGAACTAAGACGGAGAGCGAAAGATTCGCTGGAGCTGAAGAAACGTATTGTATTGAGGCATTGATGCAGGATGGCAAAGCGCTTCAAGCAGGCACTTCTCATTTTCTAGGACAAAACTTTGCCAAAGCTTTCGATGTGAAATTTGCTACTAAGGAAGGCGGTATGGATCTAGTATGGGGTACTTCATGGGGTGTGAGTACTAGATTAATGGGAGCATTAATTATGGCTCATTCTGATGACTTTGGTTTAGTTCTCCCTCCAAAACTGGCTCCTTTCCAAGTGGTGATCGTTCCTATTTTTAAAGGCGACGAACAACTCGCTCAGATCTCCGAAGTTGCAGAAAAAATCATGGCTGATTTGAGAGCTAAAGGAATTACTGTGAAGTTCGACAACAGAACAACTCATAAACCTGGGTGGAAATTTGCTGAGTACGAATTAAAGGGCACACCGGTAAGAATTGCTATTGGACCTAAAGATCTTGAAAACGGAACGGTAGAAGTAGCAAGAAGGGATTTATTGGAGAAAAACTCGATGACACTCGGTGATGGTTTTGCACAGCAGATTGTAGATCTTTTGGACAACATCCAAAACACTATCTTCCAAAAAGCACTTCAGTATAGAGCAGACAATTCTCATACTGTTGACACTTACGAAGAATTCAAGAAGATCATTTCAAGTGAAGAAGGTGGATTCGTATACGCCCACTGGGATGGCACTTCAGAAACTGAAGAAAAAATAAAAGAAGAAACAAAAGCGACGATCAGATGTATTCCGATCGACCAGAAAGAAGAAAATGGAGTCTGTATCTATTCTAGGAATCCTTCAAAGGGCCGCGTAGTTTTTGCGAAAGCATACTAAAAAATAAAGGCGAGTAGATATACTCGCTTTTTTTATTGACTAATCCCTATATTAGTCAACCCAAAAAAATATACAATTGACTGACTGGATTCTTATTTCAACTCTCATACTCGGTGGTATCGGCCTGATTATTCTTGAGATCATCTTCGTCCCGGGCACTACTGTTGTCGGCTTCTTTGGATTTGGGATGAGTTGCTATGGTATATATAGAGTTTATGAACTCTTCGGAGCACAGGCTGGACACATCACCTTAACTGCTTCCTTAGCAATAGCAGTTATTTCCATAGTTTATAGTTTCAAATCAAACGCATGGAAGAAGTTTGCAAATAATCAGAGTATAAAAGCTAAAGTCAACGAAGACTTAACGGATAGTTTAGCAATAAGTGATGAAGGTATCTCAAAGTCCTCTCTTAAGCCAATAGGCAAAGCTGAATTTGGGAACAAGGAATATGAAGTAACAACAATTGGTCAATACCTCGAAGAAAACACTCCAGTTCGAATCATCAAAATCGAACGAAATAAAATCATTGTAGAACCTATTATTTAAACTAAGAAAAATGGTCATATACGCTATATATGCATTTGCGGCGATAATTATCTTCTTCGTCTTTATGTACTTCGTTCCAGTTAACCTCTGGATCACAGCAATCTTCTCTGGTGTAAAAGTTGGATTGTTTGAGTTGGTATTCATGCGAATCAGAAAGGTACCTCCTTCTATCGTAGTGAATTCTTTGATTACTGCTACTAAAGCGGGGCTTAAATTGACAACTTCAGAGTTAGAAACTCATTATCTGGCAGGAGGTCATGTTCCTTCTGTAATCAAAGCCTTAATTTCTGCTGAAAAAGCCAATATAGAACTTGATTTCAATCAAGCGGCAGCTATTGACCTAGCGGGTAGAGATGTATTCGAAGCTGTACAGATTTCAGTAAATCCAAAGGTGATTACTACACCAAGAGTAGCAGCAGTAGCTGCTGATGGTATTCAGTTGATCGCTGTAGCAAGAGTAACTGTAAGAGCCAATATCCAACAATTAGTCGGTGGTGCAGGTGAAGACACGATTCTGGCTAGAGTAGGAGAAGGTATAGTAACGTCTATCGGTTCTGCTAATACTCACAAAGAGGTGCTGGAGAACCCTGATAAGATTTCTAAACTTGTATTGACTAGAGGTCTTGATGCAGGTACGGCTTTCGAAATCCTTTCTATTGATATTGCTGATGTAGATGTAGGGAAAAACATCGGAGCTGATCTTCAAACTGACCAAGCTGCAGCCGACCTAAAGGTGGCTGAAGCTAAGGCTGAGGAAAGAAGAGCTATGGCAGTAGCGGCTGAACAAGAAATGAAAGCTAAAGCTCAAGAAGCTAGAGCTAAAGTAATCGAAGCTGAAGCTGAAGTGCCAAAAGCAATGGCAGAGGCATTCCGTGAAGGAAACCTTGGCATCATGGACTACTATAAGATGGATAATATCAAGGCTGATACTGAAATGAGAGAATCCATTGCTAAACCTAAAGGTAGTACTGGAAAAAAGAAATAATCTGAACTGATTACATTAGATATTAAGGCTGCTTTTTATTTAAAAGGCAGCCTTATTTTTATTAGACTTTCCGATTCATGAAAATTCAGTATATCACCAGATCAGATCAAAAACCATCCATAGGCCAAATCCTAAGAGAAGAGACCCTGAAACCACATCTACAATCCTGAGAACCCGATCATTGAGTCGGTTTTTAAAACTATATGAAATGGTCGTCAAAATCACCCACCATATTAAAGAACCTAGAAAAACTGCAAAAACGAATTGGCCAATAGTCAGATAATCAGTTCCTTCCATGGATAAACCCATACCTGCAAATAATGAAAAATAGATTAGTAGCGGGGTAGGATTTGTTATCGTCATCACATAGATCGAAACACCATCCATAAGAAGTGTTTTGTTCCCTATTACTGGTTTTGATACTTCAACACCTTTCTTATTCAACGTTTGAATGGCTAACCATAATAGAATACATGCGCCAAATAACTTAAGTCCCATCTCATATTCCAATAAAACTGATGAAACCATTGCAAATCCAAACGCTGATATTAAACCATAAGTCAAGTCTACCAATGCAGCTCCCATACCTGTAGCTATTCCGTGATCATAGCCTTTATTCAGTGTGCGGTTAATACATAATACTCCAACAGGCCCTATCGGAGCTGCGACAGAAAAACCTAAAATAAAACCTTTGAAAAATAGTTCCATGGCGCCAAAGATGTAAAAATTAGCCAACCTCAGAAGCAGGAATGTACAATTCTATATAGTGAAATTTGTAGACCTTTGATCTTCAAACCATTGCAGTCTATAAAAAATGATCAAAGGAAGGTAATAGAGTAATGGATGATAGGGAAGTTAGATTAACTCCATGATGTCAGTTCGACGTACATTGTTGAGAAACCTCAACTTGGCCTCTAGCTTTTCTCTGAAGGCTTCACTGATATCATTGAACCTATCTAGAATAACAAAATTCTGCGATTGATTACTGTTTTTCAGAATGTCTAAGTAGGTGTCTTTATCACCCAATTGATATTCTTTTTCAGCGGGATTGTACCAAATGAACTCTGTTCTCATATGCTCGAGTAAAACTATCTAATATTCCTCTAACAAGAGAATAAATACTTTAGTTTCAGGAGATCACACTATGGTACTATGGTTTTCTTAGACCATAGATACGATAGAAAACCTCCTGCTATTAAATGCCAAACACCCCACCATGCCGCTATAAAGGCCATCCCACCTAGTCCATCAAAAAAATCAAATATGATAACCAAGGCTACGCTCACGTTTTGAATTCCTGTTTCTATCGTCACTGCCCTACGGTCTGGACTAGACAATCTGGCTAAAGTACTCAATCCAAAACCTGAAATAAGCCCGAGCGCATTATGCAAAAAAACTAACAATAAAATAGCTGATATATGAGCTAAGAAATGATCAAAGTTCTTTTTCAATGCCAAGACTACAAATGATGTAAAAATTAAGATCGAGAGCTTCTTAATTGGCTTCGAAATTTTCTTAGTCAACTCTGGTAGTTTCTCTCCAAAAGTCATTCCTACAATCAACGGGATAACTAATACCCAGATAATTTTAATGACCATATCCCAAACATCCATATCAATCGAATGCAGCATATCAGCGGTGGGTGCATAAGCTTTGGACCAAAGTGTAAAACTAACCGGGGTAAACAATACAGACATTACTGAAGAAAAGGCTGTCAAACTTACCGAAAGGGCTACATTTCCCTTGCTCATAGCCACGTAGAAATTAGAAACATTTCCGCCAGGACATGAAGCTACTAGCATCATCCCGAGAGCAATACTAGGTATCGGATTGATAATATGAATCAGTCCGAATGTTGCTAATGGTAGCAATAGTAACTGGGAAAATAGCCCCACGAAAATTGGCTTTGGAGTCCTAAAAAGTAATCTAAAATGCGCTAGCTTCAACTCTAGCGCAACTCCAAACATGATAAAGGCAATACATAAATTGAGTAGTAGAAGAGAGCCCTTATCGAAATTGAGCACAACTTGGTCTAATGAAGAATTCATACAGGTGGATCATGCAGGTGAATTAAGAGGATATTACTTGTTTCCGAGAATCGTTCTGTATCTACTCGGTGTATTCAGTACATAAATAGCAGAATCTACTGCCACGTCATGGCTTAATGTCGCCTCAATTACTCCTGAAGTGAAATAATATCTCTTTATAATTTCTTTCTCTAACTCGGATTTGATTTCCTCTTTAAATGACATCAGACCTGTTCCTTTTACCTCTTCAATGGCATTATTGATTTGATCTATTTCCTTTACTAGATCTTTATATGCTTTGTCATCAGCGGCAGCCTTTTTGAGAAGGTCAACAGCTTTTTCTACTCTGGTATCATTCTTCCAAGACTTATCGCCTATCCAACTCACAAAGTCTGCATAATCCTCATCGTTCAATTGAAACTCAGAAGCAGAGTCAATTTTTTGATGAGAATAATAGTACTCTGACGCATAGTCAAAAAGCAACCCACTTTCTAAAAGATTTTTGGTGTAAGAGGACTTACGAGACAGTGGCGTGTTTACATCTGGCTTAATACCTTTCCCTTCGAAAACAGGCCTTCCATTTTGAGTTTTAAACTCCTTTCTCAGTGAATCTGCTATAGTACTTGCAGACCCGTCTGCATTCTTATGTACATAGTCTAACTCTTGAATACATCTTCCACTAGGAATATAGTACTTAGCAGTAGTTACTTTCAATTGAGAATTAAAAGTCAATGGACGAGCCACTTGCACTAGCCCTTTACCAAAGGAATTTTGACCGACTATTACACCACGATCATAATCTTGAATCACTCCTGAAACGATTTCAGAAGCAGATGCGCTCTTACCATCGATCAGTACTGCTATTGGTATATCTAGGTCCATAGGTTCTTTCTCGGCAGAATATGAAAAACTACTTGCTTTAGTCTTTGCTTTGGTTTGAACAATAAGCGAACCTTCTGGTACGAAAAGATTACTGATTTTTACAGCCTGATTCAAAAGCCCTCCAGGATTTCCCCGTAAATCAATAATCAACTTTTTAGCTCCTTTCTCTTTCAATTCATTGACAGCACCAATCACATCATCACCTGCACTTCTAGTGAACTCACTTAGTTTGAAATAACCAATATCGTCCCCTAGCATAGTTTGATAACTAATGTTAGGTATGCTAATCTTCTGTCGTTCTATTTCAAAATCATACTTCTCTTTTCCTTGGCGAAGAACTTGAATTTTCACTTTACTACCTGACTGTCCCTTGAGTAGATTACCTGCCTCTTCATCTGATAAGGTAACCACAGACTGTTCGTCAATTGCAACAATCTCATCCCCTATCTTCATACCAGCTTTCATTGCTGGGCTTTCCTTATACAAGTTAAGCACTAGGTGCCGACCATTGATCTTATTAGATTGAATCCCTATTCCCCCATATTGACCGGTTGCATTGGTTCGGTAATCTTCAATATCATCCTCAGGAATATAAACAGTATATGGGTCAAGCTCTTCTAGCATCGCATCGATACCAGTCTTAATCATTTTATTTGGGTTGACCTCATCGACATAGTATTTATTGACCTCCTTATAAAGAGAAGAAAAGATGTCAAGATTTCGAGTGATATCGAAATACTTATCACTTTGTGTAAATGCTACTAATCCGAAAATGCCCGGGATCAATGCCCAGATGATTAAATGTTTTCTTTTCATATACCTCATTTTACCGCTATCAGGAAGAAAAGTTGTGGTCAACTAATAACGTAAATGGCAAAAATACATTGTAGCGGTTTATTGCGCCCATTTATTTTGATACAGTTCACCAACATCGCAATTTCAAACATTAACCTGTTAAACCTAAACACAACCATCTCTACACTAAACACAGATCATCTTATGACAAACACAAGCCCCTACAATTCAAACAAAGACATCTTGATATTAAACATAGAGCACTCTACAACAAACATAGACCTCTTGACTCCAAACATAATGGGGTTGAAGTCAAACACAGCATACTCTCAGACAAACACAGGCATCTCTATAGTAAACACAGCCTACTTGAACTTAAACACTGAGGTGTTGGATTATAATTCTTTCAATTTTTCACCACAGTTAAAACAGTAATTGGATTCTTTAGGGAGGTTCTTCTGTCCGCATCGTGGACATGAACCCAAATTATTTTTTTTATCCGCATGTATGAGCTCATGGGTCACTATCCCTGTAGGAACGGCTAAAATTGCATAACCCACAATCATCAAAGCTGACGCTATCGTTTGCCCTACTACCGTTTCTGGTGCAATATCTCCGTAACCCACTGTGGTAATTGTAACAATAGCCCAGTAGATACTCTTCGGAATACTTGAAAAACCATGTGATCGCCCTTCTATCATAAACATTAAAGTTCCTATGATCACCACAATGCACAGGACAGATCCAAGAAATACAATCACCTTATGTCTACTCGCCCATAATGCATCTGCCAACTGCTGAGCTCCTCCCATGAAGTGGGTTAGCTTTAGTATCCTAAACACCCTAATCAATCTGATGGATCGAATCACTAATAATGCATGAGCACCGTCTATGAAAATTCCTAGATAGGTGGGAATCAATGAAAGCAAGTCCACAATTCCCATAAAACTCAAAGCATACTTCAAAGGTCTAGGGGAAGACAAAAGCCTCGCTATGTATTCTAATGTAAAGAGAATCGTGAACACCCATTCCAAAAAATGAAACTCTTGCGAAAAATTGGCGTCAATCTCTCGGACGCTTTCTAGCATAACTATAGCTACACTAGCCAAAATCCCAACTAGAAGCACCAGGTCGAATAGCTTTCCAGCAAAAGTGTGATACCCAAATATCACTTCATGTATCTTCTGCTGCCACTTCTTTAGACCGTCTATTTCTTTATTCATGATTTCAAAATGCTTTACTCTAAACGCCTAAACTCGCTATTTGAAACCATAGTGCCAAAAATGTCTGAACGCACCTCAATAGAAATATACCTAATTCCGTAATTTTGCGGCCTATGAACGATGCATTGAAAAAATTAGCTGGCCAGCTAGAGGGAGAGTTTTATTTTGATGAGACCATGCGTACGCTATATGCTACCGACGCATCGGCCTATAGAGAGTTACCACTTGCTGTAGCTCTTCCCAAATCTAAAAACGATATCAAAACCCTTATTCGTTTTGCAAATGAAAATGGAACTTCACTCATTCCTCGTACAGCTGGTACTTCATTGGCAGGCCAAGTAGTAGGTCAAGGCATTGTAGTAGATGTCTCTAAACACTTCAATAATGTACTAGACATCAATACTGACGAAAACTGGGTTCGCGTGCAACCAGGTGTAATTCGTGATGACTTGAATAGGTACCTCAAACCATATGATAAATTCTATGGACCAGAAACATCTACTGCCAACAGGGCCATGATAGGCGGAATGGTTGGTAACAATTCTTGTGGTTCTAATTCTGTAGTATATGGAAGTGCTAGAGAACACTTACTGGAAGTAACAGGCTTTTTATCTGATGGTAGTGAAGTGACTTTCGGCACATTAGATGACAATAGTTTTCAGGAGAAACTTGACCAGCAAGATCTAGAAGGTCAGATCTACAGGGAACTGGTCGATTTACTTTCTCCTACAGAAGTTCGCGAGGAGATTGCTAAAGAATTCCCAAAACCTTCTATTCCAAGAAGAAATACTGGATATGCCGTAGATCTTTTGGCAATCAATAAACCTTTCAAAACTGAGGGGGATGAGTTCAACTTTTGTAAACTCATAGCAGGATCAGAAGGTACATTGTTATTCATCACCGAAATCAAGTTAAACACTCTTCCTACTCCTCCTAAGAATAAGGCATTGATCTGTATTCACTGTGAAACCATCAATGAATCACTTCTTGCCAATCTTGTAGGCCTAAAGTATAATCCTCACGCCAGCGAACTGATGGATGATATCATACTACAGTGTACCAAGGAAAATATAGAACAACAGAAAAATAGATTTTTTGTCAATGGTGATCCTGGAGCCATATTAGTGGTAGAGCTTGCCGCAGAGACAGAGGAAGAACTTGACAAGAGCTGTGAAGATTTAATCTCAGAATTAAAGAAGGAAAGTCTTGGCTATGACTATCCAGTAGTTAAAGGGGCTGATATCAAAAAGGTTTGGACTTTGCGAAAAGCTGGGTTAGGTCTACTTGCCAATCTTGAAGGCGATGCCAAAGCTCAACCAGTGATAGAAGACACAGCTGTCGATGTGAAAGATCTTCCAGAGTACATTAGAGAGTTCAACGAAACACTGGACAAACTTGGCTTGAGCTGTGTACATTATGCACATGCAGGATCTGGAGAGCTACATTTACGCCCTGTATTAGACACGAAAACTGAAAAAGGTCTTAAAGAGTTTAGGCTTGTTGCTGAAGAGATTTCTAAGCTTGTCAAAAAATATAAAGGGTCTCTTAGCGGTGAACATGGCGATGGACGACTTCGAGGAGAATTCATCAAAGAGCAAATCGGTGAGAAGAACTATGAATTGATCAAAGAAGTAAAGAAAAGTTGGGATCCAAAAGGCATCTTTAATCCAGGCAAAATTACAGAAACTCCTCCTATGGATGAGTGCTTGAGATATACTCCTGAGAATCCAGATCCAGAGATTGATACATATTTCGACTGGAGCAAAGTCAATGGCGTCCTAAGAGCCGCTGAAAAATGTAATGGATCGGGTGACTGTAGAAAATCTGCTGGTAGTGGAGGGACAATGTGTCCTAGCTACATGGCCACTCGTAGCGAAAAGGATACTACACGAGCACGCGCCAACATTCTTCGTGAAGCACTAACTCATTCACAAAAGCTTAACAAATTTGACAGTGAGTCTGTAAAAAAGGTGATGGACTTGTGCCTATCTTGTAAGGGATGTAAATCTGAATGCCCTTCAAATGTAGATATGGCAAAGTTGAAGGCTGAGTTTTCTCAGCAATACTACGACGTTCATGGAATGCCCTTCGGAACTCGGATGACTGGAGAGTTCGCAGATAATATGAAAATGGCCTCTAAAGTACCATGGGCATACAACCTTGTCTTTAGTAATAAATTGACGGGCAATATTGCCAAGTCAATAATGGGATATCACAAAGACAGGTCTATGCCTCTATTGTCTGGAGAAACCCTAGAAAGCTGGTTCAAGAAGAATAAATCAAAGCTGAGCAATCAATCTTCAGACAAGAAAGTATTTTTCTTCATAGACGAATTCACAAACTATCTTGACTCTCAAATCGGTATCACGGCTATCAAACTTCTAGATGCTTTAGGATACTCGGTAGATGTTCCTGAAAGTGTTCAATCTGGTCGTGCATTACTTTCTAAGGGAATGGTCAAAAAAGCCAAAATAATGGCCAATAACAATATTGAACTACTGGCTGACAGAGTAAGTGCTGAGACTCCTATTATTGGAATAGAACCCTCGACCATTTTGTCTTTTAGGGACGAATACCCAGTTCTTTGTGATTCAGATAAAAAAGAAAAAGCCCAACATCTAGCAGATTATTCTTTGACTTTTGAAGAATTCTTCGTGAGAGAAACTCGTAGAGGAAATATCGATGCTAGTAAATTCACTAGTGAAAAGAGGTCTTTAAAAGTTCACGGTCACTGCCATCAGAAAGCACTATCAAATATCCAAACACTGAAAGAGACTCTATCTGCTCCAGCCAACTACGAAGTAGAATTAATCCCATCGGGTTGTTGTGGTATGGCAGGATCTTTCGGCTATGAAAAGGATCACTATGACGTATCTATGAAAGTAGGAGAGTTAGTGCTACTTCCTGCTGTTCGCGAAGCATCATCTGACACCATAATTTCAGCGCCGGGTACTAGCTGTCGTCACCAAATTAAAGACGGCACTGGTAAAGTCGCACAGCACCCTGTTGAAGTTCTTTGGGAAGCATTAATCTAAAAAACGAAAAGCCCCGACAAGTGCCGGGGCTTTTCATTCTGATAAAATGTTAAACAGGTGTATGAATAAAATTTGTGTTATGTACTGGTTTATACTGATAACACTATTTTGGTAACCACTTGTTATCAACTTTTTTTCAGAAAATTTAAAAAAGGGAGATTAAAGCTCAATAAAGGTATCTGCTAGCCTAACTTCTTTCGAAGTTTCTGCAATACTTTTATTTTCTACTGATACTTCTAAAATTGCTTCTTGCGAAGTATCTGCATTAGTTTGGTAGTACTTACTTACTAATAGCAATCCAAAAAGAGTGAAAACTTTTAGCAAGAAGGACAGGTCAGACTTGGTCTTATGGGACATAATTAAGTGGTAGTTAAGTGGTAGTTTGAAATATAATTAGATAAAATTAGGAAGTATTAAGATTACGACCGCATACTATTCGATGAAATTATTGTAAACTCAGATTAATGAAAAAAATACTATTTGTCTGTTTGGGGAATATTTGTAGGTCTCCACTTGCTGAAGCCATTTTCTCTCACAAAACTCAAGGACTAAATTATTCTTGTGATTCTGCAGGAACTGCCGCCTATCATATTGGAAAACAGCCAGATCATAGATCTATTCAGGTAGCCGAAGAGAACGGAATTCCTATATCTCACCGAGCTAGACAGTTTCAAGCAGAGGATTTTGAAGATTTTGATTTCGTGATAGCTATGGATAGAAGTAACTATAGCAATATGAAAGCATTGGTAAACTATGAACCCAAAAACCTCTATTACATGAGGGATTTTGACCCAGAAGCCAATGGAGATTTAGATGTCCCAGATCCATATTATGGAGGAATAGATGGTTTCAATCTAATTTTTCAGATGATGTCAAGAAGTATTGACAATTTGATAGCTCATTTAGACTCAGAAAAATGAATCTTCTTCAGGAGGTAATCAGACACATTTTCGGAGATGAAAGTTCTGACAATGTGAGATTAAATTCAATTGGAGGAGGTTGTATCAATAACACAGGTTGGTTTGAATGGAAGGGGGAACGGTTCTTTTTAAAATGGAACCATAACGCAAAGGACCTTTTTGAAAAAGAAGAGCTAGGTCTAAAGCTCCTAAAAGAAGTAAATAGCCTTGCAGTTCCTGAGGTACTGGGTCGAGGAAAAAGTATTGAATCGGACTTTCTATGTTTATCTTATATACCTAAAGGAATTGAAACTAAAAGGTACTGGGAGTTACTGGGTCATGGACTAGCCAATTTGCATCAGAACACCAATGAATCTTTCGGTCTATTTTTTGATAACCATATCGGCAGACTACCTCAATCAAATAAACCTAAGAGTAGTTGGATAGAATTCTTTATTACCAGAAGACTTACTCCACAGATAAAAATAGCTGAAAGATATTTGGATAAGACTACTCAAAAAAAGTTTGAAATATTATTCAACAAACTACAGAATTATTTCCCTGATGAACCTCCTGCCTTACTTCATGGTGATCTGTGGTCTGGAAATATCATGTCAGGAAAAGAAAGCTCTCCTTATATATTTGACCCTGCAGTTTTCTTCGGGCATCGTGAAGCTGAATTAGCATTTACAACATTGTTTGGAGGGTTCGATAAAACGTTTTATGCTTCTTATCAAGAGTCTTTTCCTTTGAGACCACAATTTCAAGAAAGGATCGATATATACAATTTATACCCTCTTTTAGTTCATGTCAATTTATTTGGGTCGAGTTACTTAATGGAAGTAAATAGAATCTTACAAAACTTCGTCTAATTATAAAAAGAAAGCCACCTATTAAAGGCAGCTTTTCTTGTTTATCACACAATTGAGTAGGAAAACCTACTACATTAATTCTTCGCTACTTCATTTTTTAAGAGTTCCATCTTGAAAACATTGGCAAGATCATTTAAACCAGTTTCAGGCATAGTCAATTCAAAACCATAATCCGTCTGAACCCAATCTATCTGTTGACCATCACCTAGATTGACTATTTTCTGTACTGGATCTAGAGGAGCATATCCTACTTTGCCCATTCTCTTCAATTTCACAACCTTTCCTGCCTTTGGCTTACCAAGAATGTGCACGTAAACAGCCGATTCGTCCTTAGCAAAAGTGAATCTAACATCTTTCTCAGTATACTTTACTTTAGCAGACTGTCCTCCATGATGTCCATCGGCCGCACTAGCCGTACCAAAACCATTGACATAATAAGGCTTAGTTCCATACACTGACTCTCCATATATTTTCAACCAATCTCCCATATCCGTCAAAACATCTCTTTGTTCCTGGTTAATGGTACCGTCAGCCATTGGAGATACATTCAAAAGAACCACTCCGTTCTTACTCCATACATCAATCATATTTCTAAGAACCATAGCAGCACTTTTATATACTTGACCTTCGGTATAGCACCAGCTCCCCTTATAACTTATGGTAATATCAGTCATCCAAGGTTCATCCGCTATGTCTTTTTTACCACCTTGCTCAATATCCAACAAACCTATATTCTTAGGCATATCGTTTTGCTTATAGGCAATCAAAACTTCCTGATTTTTCTTCTTAGCAGCATTGAAATAATGAGCTGCCATTTCTTGGATTTTCTCTTCAGGAATAAAATTCAGCCATGTATCATACCAGATAATATCTGGTGAATACTTATCTACCACTTCATTGACCTGATCTAACCAATATTGATCAAATTCTTCTTGAGCCATATTCCCATAGAACTTAGCCAGTTCAGGATCTTCGGTAGAAGTAATATAATCTGGGTGGTAAGCATAATGACTATTATAAGTGTTATACCTATCTGGATCACCCTCGTGACGTTGTCTCAATCGAGCATGATGAAAAGTAGCAATCGTTTTGATATCTTTTTTTCTCAGCTCTGAAAACAATTCTCCAGTAATGTCTTTTTTGGGCCCCATAGCCGCAGAATTCCAAGGGTTAACCTTACTATCCCACATTGCAAAACCGTCATGATGCTGTGCAACTGGTCCAGCAAACTTCGCCCCCGCAGCATCGAACAAATTTGCCCAATCCTTAGCATCATAATTTTCCGCAGTGAATTGAGGAATAAAGTCATGATAATGAAACTCCTCTATTGGTCCATATTTAGATTCGTGATACTCTTTATATTGAGGAAACTGCTTTGTTCTATACAATCTGTAAGGATACCATTCGGATCCGAATGCTGGTACACTATAGACGCCCCAATGGAAATAAATACCATACTTTGAATCTGCAAACCATTCTGGAACCCTTTTATGTTTCCCCAATGATTCCCAATTTGCTTCGTATTTGACTGGTTTAGCCTCCTTAGCTTCTCCTTTTTCTGCTACACTCTGAGAGCAACTCCAAACTACTATTCCTCCTGCAAGGGATAGCAATATGTTTCTAACCTTCATAATTAATTTTGTAAATGTTGATGAATTCTATGAAACAAATTTCTTCATAATCATGTGCCGTTTGGGTAATATCTCAGCGACGTCTAAGGGGGTGGATTCATTTATTATCATTTTAACAGGGGTGTAATTATTAAACAACCTGTTTAGAAAGGATTTTAACAGTCAAATTTTGATAGGTAAGCTAGTAGATAGACATATCAACTTCTTAAAGAAAACATTATTAATAGTACAATTCCCATAAGTCAATTGTAATGAATTAATATTCTCCAATTACTTATCTGACCAGTGTTGTATCTGTCCATGAATTATACCTAGCTTTGAATTTTTTAAAACATAATTATCTATGATTCCTGCAATTTTTGCCTTACTGTCATTCACACTTGGTGACGGCCATTACAAGAACGGTTTTTTCGAACATGATGACCCAATTAAAATAATCGAAACTCATGTAGTAGAAGAAGATTGGAAAAAAGAAGCCGTTGAACTTACAAAAGCTCATATTAAAGAGATGCATCATCTCAAACATGAAGGTTCTCATTTGTATCACAATCTTATTAAAGCCTCTAAATCTCGAGATACTCAATTTATCATCGTAGATAGCTTAATACATCAAATAGTGGAAATAGAACATAAACAGAACGATAATTGGATTGACGCTAGGTATAGTCTTTCTAAAAAAATGGGGTCTGATGAGTTTTATGATATTATGGAATCTGCAAAGACTCTCGACAAGATTAAGTCTGAAAATGAACAGGCCGCTAATTCCTCAAAGGATAATCGAAATTTGTACTTTACAACTATCGAATCAGCAATAAATGAATCTATTGAAAATCCTACAAAGAAAGATAAAATCAATATTGAATTGTTCAAGTTTAAATCACTAGTGATGACATCTTTAGATTCTTTAGACAAAGTAAAATACTTTGAAGATCCACGTTTAGATAATCATCATGCCTCACGCAAGGAGTTGACCTATTTCAGCAATCATATTATAGATATTGATAAAGAAGTATTGGAAGAATATTTAGACTTCTATAAGTTTTTAGCTGGAGCCTGTTCAAGTGATGAATGGAAGCATATCGAAAAAGTAATGCATAAAACGTTTCACAAATAAAACATGCTTATTCTACACTCTCTAAGTGCTCCTTTCGAGACCTTCAAGTCATGCAATATTTCTCTTCAATCCCATTAATCTAAATTAAGATCAATACAACGACTCCAAAATTCATACGTACTATCTGAGTATTGCATGAATGCGTCATTTATGAAATCTAGCTCTTCAATAATTAATGCTATTTTTGCGTGGAAAACATATGCGATCAACTAGATAAAAAGGAAAATCATGAGATGGATAATGAGGTCAAAAATTCATAAAGCTACCGTTACTGAAGCTAATTTGAATTATGTTGGTAGTATAACCATTGACAAAGATTTAATAGAGCTAGTCGGTCTTAAAAAAGGAGAAAAAGTTCAAATCGTAAGTAATACCTCTGGAGCACGACTTGAGACATATGTAATAGAAGGTGATAGAGGAACTGGCGAAATCTGCATGAATGGCGCTGCCTCTCATCTGATTAAAAAAGGTGAAGAAATTATTATTATTGGTTACGAGCTAACTAATGAAGACATCTCTCCTCAAGTAATTCTAGTTAATGAAAATAATCAATTGGTAGAATTCCTTGAGGAGAGTGTGGAAATGAATCATCAGATACAATAAACTTGTTTATTGGGTATAGATGTTTGACATGTTTCTATACCCTGAGTTGTCCCCATACCAGTCGCTATATAAAGAACCTTCACTCATACCCCAGTCTATAAAACGGTTGTAAGCTTGGCTGATTCTTTTCTTTTCAATAGGATATCTAAAAGTATGTATTACATGGATACCCCAAGGTAAATTATTTTCATTTACATAATACTTACCTGTAGAAGGGTTCGAAGCATCATCTTCAGTCCCTAACGTATTAGTATTTGCTAAATCAGTAGGTGGCTTGTTTGCCAAATGCACCTCTACACCTCGGTCATAACTTGAAAATATAAATGGATCAAATGGTACATTACCCAACTCTTCAATAGACACAGGCTCGGTAAACTCAATTGACACCTCAAAATCTACAGGATCAAATACCGGTTCTGCCTTATTTGTATTAATAAAGTTTTCTCCCACACCTTGAAAATAATCATAAGCATCATTGAACACTACTAATACTGCTTTTGACTGATTGGACTCCAACCCTTTAGCATCTCTACTAATAAGCTGACCAAAATCACTATAGCCCTGAACACTTTCTATCTTGTTTTTATCTATATCTAAACCCAGCCCAAATCCACTATGAATGCTAGCCCCAATGGCCTTTAAACTAAATTCCATTCTCATCCTTACAACTCGGTTTTCGGCATTTTGAACCATTACAAACCTGTACCCAATAACTAAGTCATTAAAATCATAGTCGCCTTGATATGGCCATAAATCTTCGAAAGCTATAGTTCCATTACCTAATTCTGAAGGAGTATAAGTCTCAAAAGCAACTTCCGGATCATCTGGAAAATCGTCAAGAATATTTATAATACCGTCACCATCAGAATCAGCTTGATCTAAATCATCAGCATCACATTTCCACGCAGTTAAATCATTAATCTTCCTATCAAAAGTTCGTACTATGGAGTAAGAACCATCCTCTTTGCTAATTTGAATCAATCTACTATTAGAGTCATTGGTCCCTACAAATATTCGGTCCTGACGGTCTATAGCCATTGATGTTAACTGAAATGGAAAATTTTCAGCACTAATTCTGGTTATTGTAGCATCACCAGTCTCTTCGTTGATAGAGGTAAATTTATACAACCCAGAAAAACATGCTAAATACAAATCTCCATTGCTATCAAAAGCCAAATCTCCTCCGGAAGTACTATTTACAAATCCTGTGACATTATAAGTTAAAACAACCTCATTAGTAACAGCATCAACTTTATACATTCTGCTCCCATTATTTCCCATGTAGAAAAATCCGTCTTTATATTCCAGTCTTGGATAACTTCCATTAAACGGATTTCCTTGATGCAATACTGAGAAGGTCGAGCTACTAATATCGTAGGCATACATAGTAGTACCAATATTATAATACATTAAACCATTTTCTTGATCTATTGCATTGGCTATAGAACCACCTCCTTGCAAATTGGGTAAAACAAGATCAGAATACTCATCATTAGTAAGATCTATAGTAAAATTATCTCCATTATTATTTACCGCATGAAGATAGTCAATACAAGCTCCATCATCTTGTGTTGAACTAGTAATACCGTTTATGGCTCTCCCATTATTATTCGAAAAGCTAATCATACTTACAGATTGGACATTAACTTCTTTACTAACACGAGACAAACCATCATCTTTTTCTATAAGTAAAGTAGATGAACTAGAAGGAAGAGTTAATGATATATCTCCATCAGCATAGCTACCCATATATATGTAACTGCCAAATTCGTCATAATATATTCTGTAGATGCATCTACTGCAATCTTCCGAAATGTTAAACTTAACATTCCTTGTAGTAGCAAAATCATATCCCTCAGGAAATTTGATTGATGTTAAAGAGTCCAAAGAATATTCATCTTCTAATTTTTCTGGAGTCACTTGATCCAACTTATCAATACAACTCGTAATCATAAGAGGAATCAAAAAAATTAAGGTAAAGCTGGTAGCACGTTTCATTACATAATAAATTTTTAATTAAACACATGTCAAAAGTAGAATGCATCCTATCACTTTAAATAATAATTCGATGATAGGTAGTATTTCTACGTTATTTAGTATTGAAACGATCCAGTATAAATTTACAACTTTTTGAGGGTAACTATTTGATTGGTTGACTATTAACTAAACACCTTTCGTTATTATGCGTCTATTTACAATCATTTTATTAATAACTCTTCTAAGTATTTCCGCTACTTTATTTGTTATGTAAAGCTCTGTGTATTTAATAAATACTGTTCATTAGTGTTTAGAGAAGGGTTTATAATAAATAAGGTTTGATTAATTCTCTTAAAACGGGTCGTTACGATAACCAGTATCTTTCCTGATCAATATTCAGAGATGGTTTGGTGAGATTATAAAAATATAGTGGTATAAAAAAAGGGTTAATGAATTCTCACTAACCCCTTTGATAAAATCTGGCGATGACCTACTCTCCCGCAT
>NZ_QFZQ01000011.1 GCF_003171675.1 Reichenbachiella versicolor
CTGTCGAAGCTCGTGATTATGAAATCGATGGGTCTTCAACCGTTCTGGGAAATGCTAGCCCTAAACAAACAGTCACTAACGACAACGGAGAATACCTTATATACTACTCCGCTAGCCAACTAGTAGGCAATAAAAATCTAGCTGACCTTAAAATACATGCTTACAATATCAACCCGCCTGCTACTCCCCTAGATCCCGTTCCAGATGATACACTAGACTCTAACCTCGGTACTCCAGTCGTTAGCTCAGAATTGATAGTAGATGCTGAAGAACATGAAGTAGTTAACCTAATAATATCCACTGGATCTTATATTGGTGAAACAGACTATACATCAACAGAAAAACGGATTCGTGCATTTTTAGATCTTGATGATATTTCGAAAATTCTAACAGCAACTGGTAATAGCGATAGTTTAAAAGCTATTTCTCAGAAATCAGGTTTAGAAGCTTTTAAAATTAGGAGCTTTTTGAACTCACGTGTCTTTCACCATTTCTTGACAAGAGCTGATCGTCCCAACTCGAAACCTCCTCTTGTATCACCTAGTGGAAGCTATGACTTGAAAAAAGTTCTTTATGGAATTATTCAAGGTAGTGATCCGAAAGATGTAAAGAGTATCCTTGGCATGAAAAAAGGGCAACGAGCTGTATTGTTAAGGGAGGCTATAGAATCTAATTTGATTGATATAGACGATTCAGAGGACACTGACACCATTATTGAAGCTATTAATTCGGATTTTGATAATGCTGTGCCCAAAATGGGTTTAGTAGACATTTTCACTGATGAAAACGGCAACATAATTGAAGAGAAGACGCCTATTGCAGAACTCATTTCCCAAACAGGAATAGATGATGATACTCAAGAGAATTTCTATACTTTCTATTCAGCTAACATTGAAAATATCACTGAGAGTTTTTGGGATAAGGCTGAAACGGATGGAGTAATCGACGCGGCCCAAAAAGAAGACCTTAAAAGGATATTTCTATATTATACCATCTCTAGAAATCACGTGCCAATGGCTCGTATTCTATACTTGCATCCCGATAATCCAGATTTGGACGATATAGGAGATCTCGCAGACCTGACAGAAACGGATATCATAAGCTTAATTGATTCTGATCAAAACTCGTACCTTGGAGGTGAAACGACTGGTCGAATGGTTGGGGTACCGGGGGTAAATGATCCTACTGAAGTAGATAAACTCAAATACGCTCAATCCATTGAAAGCACGATAGACAACCTACTTTCCAGCCGTCGAATTAAAGCACAATTGGAAGCTCAATCAACTCCTACACAAATGGAGGAGTTAATCAATAGGTTTTTGGATGCCAATACAGGAGGAGACCCCTCTGATGATTTCAGTTTTGAATTAAGCGTCAGAACCTATCTCAAAAACACTCCATCTGCACTTGATAGCTTTACAGCTGTAGAAAAACAATCAGTTCTAGAAGCGTTATACATCTACAAGAGTTTATTTGGACTTCTTGATCACAGAGAAAAAACTTCTCAGATCAAATTCTTACTTGACAATAACTTTAGGTCTGCCACAGATATTAAAGAGATAGGAGAAGAAGCGTTTGTAGCAAGAATAAACTCAGAACTCAAACAGTATATTCCTATGCCGGAATATGCTAAGAAATTCGGTGAAGGGTTAATAAAACTGAGTTCATCAGAAAAATATGATTCTGATTTGATTAGTAGAGTCAATGAGGCACTAAAGGAAAAAACCTTCCAGCAGCTATATGCTGAATTTCAGTCAGATGGAACCCATTTAGCTATATTGGATGAACTAGAATACAAAGTAGTAAGCTCATATTCAAAAGCAATCTATAGACGTGCAAAAGCTATCTCTGGAAAAGCACTGGCTATTCAGCCCCTACTTTCACCACAACTTAACTCTGATAGTCTTGGCATCATCTCCAATGGTGCTCCAACTTCTAAAAATGATCAGGAAATCCAAGACAATCCTGAATTAGAAGTTTTGTTTGGTTCACAAGATTTTTGTGAATGTAAGCACTGTCAATCATCGACAAGTCCCTTTGCCTACTTAGTAGATATATTCAAATTCATCAAAAATGCACAAGACGATGAATCCTTAAATCTTTGGGACACTCTTAATCAAAGAAGGCCTGATCTAATAAAACTATCCTCTTCATGTGAGAATACGAATACTGTATTCCCATATATTGATTTAGTCAATGAAGTTCTAGAAGCCGCTATTACAAAAACTGGGTTTGAAAGACAGACCACTTTGTCTTCAGATGCTTTGAGGGTTTATCCTGAACATATTCAGGAGCCTGTTTATGACACTACTTTAAACTCTACAACGTATCCGTGGTCATTACCTTATAACCTAGCCAATCGTGAGGCAGATGTATACCTAAACGAAGTCAAGGTCGATCGACAAAAAATCTTACGCGTCATAAGCGGCAAAGAAGATCAATTTTTAGGCTTCGATATAGAAACAGCCAAGGCAGAACTTGGAATGTCCTCATTGCTTCATAGTGTTTTTTCAGATACAGCTTATACAAAGTTTTACGGAGGTATCAGTTCTTACTTGGACCTACAGTCCGTTCAAGAGTTACTAGACAAATCTGGAATTACTTATGAGCATCTTTCAAAGCTCATTAAATCCAAATACATTAATCCACTTAACAAGACTATAGAATTTGCAATAGTTGATGGTGTTGAATCTTGTAAGGTCGCAGATGCGTCTTTGCTTTTTGATGTAGAAGAATACAGAAAGCTTCATTGGTTTGAAAGACTAAGAAACCATCTAGGTTGGACTGTAGAAGAACTAGACATAGTCATCTCAGCCTTAGGGTCGAATTCTATAAATGACTTATTCTTTGAAAGACTAGCTGGAGTTAAATCTATTCTCAGTCGTTTTCCTAAACTTGGGCTTAAAGAGCTACTTACATGGTATGGGTTCATGAGTGATGATACTTATGAAAATAGTAAATCCTATTTTGAAGAGGTATTTCTCAACCCTAAGTCTATTCAAAGACAGACTGTTCTAGACGCAATATCCAATGCTGATACAACACCAATTCAACTAGTTAATAGTGGCGACCTAAATGACAACCTAGACTCAGTATCAGCAATACTGGCCGTATTACGAATAAATGCTAAAGAACTCACTGAGCTAGCCTTGGAAGAAGGAATCACAGGAGATGTTTGGAAGAGCCAACTAATACATCTGTACGGTGTAGTTTCATATTGTAATCATCTGGATATTTCAATATCAGAATATCTAGATTGGAAAAGGTTATTACCCAATACAGGAGGACCTGTAGGATCTAAACCTAATGACACAATAGAGTTTCTTGAAAAAATTAAGGAGATTCAAAGTGCGTCTATCTCTCTCCAAGATCTTAAGTATTGGTTGGAAAACGAATATTCTGGAGAATATGGAGGATACGGTTCCAAGCCAAATGAAATTCTAACCTCTGTACGTATAATGCTTCAGGAAATATTAGTTGGTAAAGGGCTATCAACTGATAAAACCGCCGAAGGGCTAGAAGCATTGTTTGGATTATTTTTCCCACAAGATTTAGCATCTTCTTTTATCGAATTGGTAAAAACTGGTGAAGCGTCCATTCCTACTCGCGACCCAAATAAATACGATAGTTCTGCTTATCCTGACTCAAAGGATGCTAAAATTGTTGATACTGACTTAATAGGGCGGTATTGGAAAGAATTCATTGGCGCTACCGCAACTTCTCAGTTAGAGAGTGACTTAAATAAAGACACGGGGCTGGCTAAATCAACGAATGAGGAATTACAAATCAGATACAACAAGGTTTTCAAAGCTTTTTACCCCGCTGTAGCCTCTATTTTAGATTTTAAAGGCAAGTGCTCTGCACTAATTGCTGACCTTCTAGATACAAGTCAGGATGTTACTGATATTCTGGCAGGAGAATACCTAGTAAGAAGTGACAAAAATCTATTACTGAGATTGACCAGTGATGCGCTTGTCTATTCTGGAGATGATGAAAATAGTCTTTTTCCTAACGAATTAGAAGACCTCGATTTTTTACTCAAGCAAGTATCTTTTATAACCAAACTTGGTATTCAAACCGATGAATTTGAACTCTTATTCACTAGGTCAGCTATTACTCACTTATTTGATTTAAAAAATTCATTCCCAGTTCGAAGTATATCTGTTCCTGTATCTGATGACTTTCTAAGTCTTATTCAAATACTTAGATACAACAAAATCTACAGCAATGGCGATTTTTCACTTTTAAATCTAGTTAAAAGGGCATCGGATAGCTCTCCGATTTCTTTAAGTGAATTTCATACCGACCTTGTTACAAACTTAAATTGGTCTCAGCAAGACATAGATTATCTCATAGCGAGTACAAGATTCGGTTTGACCGAGATATCGGATTATCAAGGTGTTCGATGGTTGAGTTTATTAGCTCCAGTATTTGAATTAATCCAGAAAACAGGTGTTACTGCCGCAAAGCTAGAAAGCTGGTCTGCTCAAGACTTAATTCTTGATACTTCTAAGGAGATAATGGGATCAGTCAAATCCAAATTCAGCAATAAAGTATGGGATGACAAAGGCGCTGAGATTAGAGATATCCTGAGAAGAGAACAACGAGATGCATTATCAGATTACTTAATTAGTACAAATCCGAAATTTAAAAACACCAATGACCTCTATGCCAACTACTTGTTGGATACAGAAATGGAGCCTTGTTTTATGATTTCAAGGTCAAAATTGGCGATTTCCACCATACAACTTTGGGTACAACGTATAAGGATGAACCTGGAGCCTGGTTTATCCTTTTCAGCAAAAGATATTCCTGAATGGGAATGGCGAAAAAACTACAGAGTATGGGAAGCTGCCAGAAAAGTATTCTATTACCCTGAAAACTTCCTTGAGCCAGAACTAAGGGATAACAGATCCAACTTCTTCAATGAAATGCTCGATGAGCTACTTCAAAACGAAGTAACTAAGGAGGCAGTTGAAAGTGCCTATAAGACGTATCTTGAAAAATTACACAAAGTATCTCATCTAGAGATAATGGCGACTTATGTAGATGAGGATACAAAAACTCAACACTTCTTCGGCAGGACAAAAAATTTACCTCATAAATACTATCATCAGCAGTGGGTAAAGCAAATCGACTGGACGTCTTGGGAGCCTATAGATGTGGAAATCGAAGGAAATCATATCATACCTGTCTTGAAGAATGGAAGACTACTTTTATTCTGGGCTATTCTGGAAACCAAGGCTGACCCAAGTCAATCTGTAAACTCTGTTTCCAGAACTGGATCTGAAGGTATAAAAGGTCAAACACCAGAATGGATTACAGAAGTAAGCCTTGGGTATACAGAAAAACTGGATGGGAAGTGGTCTGCCAAATCAATAGTAAGAGAAGCAAGTGGAGAAAAGATGTTCTATAAGTCAGGTGGACATAGTAATCACAGCCGCTATTTCTTAAACTACGATGATTCCAGAGGAGGTATTGAAATCAAAGTTCAATATTTACACGATGATCATTCTACAGAAATAGGATCAATTTATGCAAATCATGGCCTTACCGAATTTGATTTTCGCCCCGTAGGAAAACAAGAAAGAAAGGATATTACTAGTGTGGATGACGTCTATATGTCAAATCAAAGATTGGCGTCAGGGCCAATCTCTATTCTAGAAGAAGATGGAACTAAAACATCCCAACTTCTTAACGCCGATGGCACATACTCAATTACTCATAACATTATTGATTCATCTGAATTAACCAACTCAAATCAGCCTTTTGTAGTAGCAGACTCTGATAGAACCTTTCTTGTACAGAAAGCCAAAAAGCCTGTCAAGATTAGAAATGTTGTAGGACAAGTAAAATTTACTTCCTTCACTTTTGATAGTCATGATATCAGTGCAAAGCCTGCACGTGATAAAATTGATGAAATCATGGAGGAGCTCATTATGAAGAATATCAAGGAAGATTTAAGGGTCAACGCCATGTTTAATGACTATACATTAAACCCTACAGACTTCCTCGATAGAAGACTGTTTGTTAGAGCTATGATCGCGCGTAACATAGAATCTATTAACTCTGAATCATCAAAACTATCAAGACAGGAACAAAATAGTATTCTAAGCTACAGGAATACTACAAATAACACGAAAACTGTAACCCACACTACCACTAAACGTGTTCCTAAATTCAAACCGATCTGGGGATGGAGAAATAAGATTACAATTAAAACTCTTAGTATCGATGCTGTTGAGCTACCAAGTAACAGAGGTGAAAGAGAACGGGTAGTATTAAGATATGAACCAGACGGCTATACAATCACAACAAAAACCTCTACAAAAACGGTAGAGACAGAGGAATACGAAGACAAAGAACGCGAAAAGCTACAGGAGTTAATCAATAGTAAGAATAGTATTCTATCTAAATTAAATTCACTCCCTCTGGATAGCAGTCAATTAGACTTTAAACAATTGGTGAAAGCTGCTTTTTATGATTCTTTTAGAATAGAAAGTTCTCAAACTGGTGGAGAAAAAAACACATATGATGTATATGGTTCTATTGAATACAGCCAGTACAGAATTTTACCTTATTATCATTTTTACACAGGAGAGATGATCTCTCAGATTAACCAAAATGGGCTTGATGGTATATTAAAACCTGAGAAATTCGACTCGAGCAAATTTCTTGTAAAGCAACAAGGAAGAGATGTAAGCTATAATTTTAAGTCTCTATATGAGCCAAATGATCAGCTGGTATATTCTAGAAACAATGTACCTGTCTATCCTGACGAAGGGTTTGACTTTGCCAGTCAGGCTCCTTACAATATATATAACTGGGAGCTATTTTATCATGGACCTATGCTGCTCGCAGAAAAGTTGTCCCAAGATCAGAAATTTGAAGAAGCTCAAAAATGGTATCATGTCATCTTCGACCCTACCGAGGTAGAAGGGAATGCACCTAAGCGCTACTGGAAGTTCAAACCATTTCATGAATACATGAGGGAATTTGACATTGCAGGGATCATTAGAAAAATGGGAGAGGATGATGAATTTGAAAACCAAATAGAACAGTGGACAGACAATCCATTCATGCCTCATAGAATTGCCAGACTCCGTACGGCAGCGTATATGAAAAGTACAGTGATGAAGTATCTGGATAACTTGATCGCTTGGGGTGACTATTTATTTACAAGAGATACTATAGAGTCTTTGAATGAAGCTACCCAGATATACATTCTTGCCTCAGATATCTTAGGAGAAAAACCAATAAGAGTTACGAAGAAGGACACATCATCACCTCAGTTATTGGAAGATTTTCTAACCGACAATGTGACCTATGGAAGTAACCCTCTAGTCCGAATCGAAGCGGAAATAGAACTATTGGAAACTAGAAGTGAAGACAAGCTGAAAGAATCAAAAGACAACTTCAATGCATTGAACTCGTCATTGGCCTTTTGTATAGCCCCTAATGATAAGTTACTGGGTTATTGGGATATTTTGGCAGACCGTCTTTTCAAAATCAGAAATTGTCTAAATATAGAAGGAGTGTTTAGAACATTACCGTTGTTCCAGCCTCCAATTGATCCTGCACTACTAGTAAAGGCTGATGCAGCTGGTATCAGCATAGGAGCTGTATTGGATGGACTTTCGGGAGTGGCTTCTCCACACTATCGATTCAGAGTTCTCATACAAAAAGCCATAGAACTGTGTAACGATGTGAAAGGTCTAGGTCAGGGTCTGCTATCTGTACTAGAGAAAAAAGATTCAGAAGAAATGTCTCTGCTAAGAGCTTCGCAGGAAGTCAATTTGCTCAATGCCACTAAGGAAATCAAGAAGCAGGCGATCAAAGAAAGTGAAGAAAGTCTAGCCTCTCTTAAGGATTCTAAATCACTAGCAGAAAAACGAAAAGAATACTATTCTTCTAGAGAATACATGAACCATCAAGAAAAGCAACAGCTGAAAAAGATGGATAATGCAATGAAGTTACAATTGGCTAGTCAAGTAACCAGTTTAATTGGGGCAGCATTGGCTTCCATTCCTGATTTTGAAGCGGGAATTGCGGGCGCATTTGGATCTCCGTTCGTCACCGTTAAGGCAGGAGGTAGTAGTGCATTTAATTCGATGACTGCTGCTAGTCAAGTTTTACAAGCATTAAGTAGTATTCAATCTCACAAAGCTTCAGTAGCGGGAATAAAGGGGGGTTATGACCGCCGAAGGGATGACTGGGAATTTCAAGCAGAGCAAGCTTCTATGGAGATTCCACAGATCGAAAAGCAAATCACTGCTGCTGAGATCAGGTTGGCTATGACCGAGCGAGAACTGGAAAATCATGATATTCAGATCAAGCAATCTGAAGAAGCGGAGTCTTTTATGAAGTCTAAGTTTACTAATCGGGAATTGTATAACTGGATGATCACACAGACATCGAAGTTATATTTCCAGAGTTATCAGTTAGCTGTAGACGTAGCTCGTATGGCAGAGCGAGCGTATGCTAGAGAGCTTGGCGTCAATAACCCTGCGTTTGTTCAATATGGACACTGGGATAGTATGAGAAAAGGCTTACTAGCAGGCGAAAGATTACAAGCCGATCTCCGTAGAATGGAGATTGCCTACCTAGAGCAAAATAAGAGAGAGTATGAAATCACTAAGAACATACCACTCAGTATGCTATCACCTATTCAGTTAGAACAACTAAGAACAACAGGTACAGCTGATTTCCACATTCCTGAGGTAATGTTTGACCTTGACTTTCCTGGACAGTATAAGCGTCGTATCAAGTCCGTAAGGGTAACAATTCCTGGAGTGACTGGAAACTACACTAATGTATCTGCGAAGCTTACACTATTGTCAAGTGGAATTAGAATTAACACTGATTTGGAAGACAGTGCTTATGCCACCGATAACCTGTATAATGACGATAGATTCCGAATGGACGTCGGCGGTATTCAATCCATCGCAACGAGTACCGGGCAAAATGACTCTGGTTTATTCGAGCTCAATTTTAATGATGAACGCTATTTACCGTTTGAAGGCTCTGGTGCTATCAGTAACTGGCGTCTTGAATTGCCTAATAAATACAAAGCATTTGATTATAATAGCATAGCTGATGTTATTATTCAAGTGAGCTATACTGCCAAGGATGGTGGGCAAACATTCAAAAATACGGTCGAACAAGAAATAGCGGATACACTTAATAAATATGCAGATTGGTTGTCAGCAAATGATGAGAATCTGTCACAGGGGTATAGCCTGAAAACGCATTTCCCAAATGCTCTACACGATTTATTAAATCAAGAAATAGGTACAGACAGATCAACTCAGGTAATTCTGTCGGATGAACATATACCATACTTTCTTGTAGATAAAGATCTGGAGCTTACGTATGCGGTAGCGATGATAAAAACCAAAGGAGATGCCGTCTATACAGATATGAAACTTGATATTCTTAATGAGAGCAGTAATTCCATTACCTCAGCCACAAATGATAATAGTATTCAATCTGCCGTCTCTTCACCATATCCACTTGATTATATGGAAGGTGATTTTCCAAATGGTTCAGATTTGAAGCAGACATGGACTCTATCATTACAGGATCCTCAAGGCTTGTTTACTTCTGATAAAATAGAAGATGTAATACTATTAACTACGTTCAGTGTGTCCTAAGTGCGCTGATAAGACTGTAAATAGTTCATATGAACTCATATAGATGTGATAAAGTATGTTTTCAACTGCTTTTAGCTATAAATTCTGACCCAATCAAAATAGATACTTCTAAGTCAGTACACCATGAGTTATATTAAAAAAGGGATTGGTTTAAAACCAATCCCTTTTTTATCTCAGATGGTTGCTTTTTGAATAAATTTTTCAACCCTTAGGATAAAGATTAATTGAATTTATCATCCACCAATAATGTAATAAACTACTCTTAGGTTCATGTAATTGATATCATTCAAAACTTGATAACCTAGGTTGACATCTATTTTTCCTAAACTAGCACCAACTTCTGGAAGTAAAATCAACTCACTGTCAGATTGATCGTCATCAGTAAATAAATAGCCCAATCTAGCACCTACATAAACTGGTCCTGGAAGACCAAACCTAGCACCGGCTGTCATACTCCATAACGATGTTGATTTAGATTTAAATCCAGAAGCAATTTCCTTTCCACTAAATCGAGTGTACGCAAGTTCTCCGGTGACTGAAAGCATTGCTAATTTTATAACTCCATTTGCTCCTATAGCAAAGCCAGGGTCATATACATCACCAAGGTCTCCAGTTGGTTGAATATATGCAGCCGAAGGACCTAGTTTAATTTGGCTAAACCCAACAGTTGATAGCGCCATTAATACAGCAACAGGTAATAATTTTTTCATTTTTGTAAAAGTTTCGTTTGATCGAAGCTCTTAAGAAATATCGACATTATCAAGAATCCGATTTTTAAATAAGATTTGACAATAGAATAAGAAGTAAATTTTGAATAAGATATGTGGTTATTGTCTTCGCTTCGTTTTCTAAATAAAGCAATAGAACAAATATCTAATAGGTTGTTTTTGAAACACTTGATGCACATAAATTGAGCTTGTAAGTTCAGGGTTTGAGTTGTCATTCTCAATATTCTGATTCGTAATTTGAAAGATAAAAGTAAATCTCTCATCTTTTTATGGTCTATTAGGGTTATTGAATCAACCTTTTATTTTCGAATAATACCATAATTGATAATTTCAAAGTTTGATAGTCATTCACCAAGAATAGAATTTGTGAATAAAGTTCTACAGTTATTTCTTTTACTACTTACATTTTTAGGATGGCAGAAGGTTTGTGCTCAAAAGCAAACCTCTACACCAGAAGCAAAAATCAATAAGGTTTCTGTAAAGGGAGATAGATTCTTGTTGTTAGATGATGATGTCTATTACATACCTCATGATACGATTATTTATGTGGCGGACACTGTAGATGTATTAATCCGAAAAAACAGTTTGCAGAAGACTCAAGCGTTTTATGATAGCGTTGAGCATAAAATGTCTAAATCTAAGATTTCAAGTATGGTTTATGACGCTCTTTTTGTTCATTCGGATAAGAAACCTCACAATGAAAAAGCAAGTGAGCAGCGTTTTTCACATTTCGAAAATGAAAAAATTCAATCAATCAAATATAAACATCTACCAATTTTTGGGTCTAGAATAAGTGATACGACTCATTATAAGCCTAATAAATATACCAAACCACTAAATGATATTCATGTACATACTCGAAATTGGATTATAAGAAAGAATATTCTTTTTGAAGAAGGAAGTAATATATCGTCAGAAGATATGGTCGAATCAGAGCGTCTATTGCGTCGTCTGGACTTTGTAAGAGATGCTAGAATTATGATAAATGAGATTGATGGGAAAGCAGAGGTAGCAGTAGTTACTAGAGATGTATTTCCATATAATGTAGAGGTAAATCCTTCCAATGATAATGGAGCACTTTTGGGAATATCTCATATCAATATTGGAGGTATGGGGCATCAGCTCGAATTTGACTACGTAGATTGGACAGAATATGAGCTCTTTTATACAGTTCCTAATATTTTAGGTACATTCATTGATGGACAAGTAGATTTTTCGCAGCATTTCAACAAGAGAGGCTTGGGTGTGAATTTTGATAAAGACTTCGTCACGCGAAAAACAGAATATGGAGGAGGGATAGAATTCAGTCAGTTTAAGTTTGGGGAATTTAATTATGACCCAATTTTAGATGAGTCAGAAGAATTTTATTACAAACGAAGAAGACAGGATCTTTGGATAGGTCGATCTTTTTTGACCAATATCAGGATGCCATATTTAGGTTTTGAAGATAAAACGTATGCGGTAGTATCGGCTAGGAGAGACAACCAGGATTTCTTTGACAAACCGGAAGTTAGAATTGACACCAATTATTTCTATCATGATAGAATTATATCCTTGATAGGGATTGGTCTGACCTCAAGAGAGTATTACAAAGATAAATTCATTTTGAACTTTGGTAGAACAGAGGATATTCCTACTGGAGCTGCACTTAGTTTAACTATGGGCATAGAACGAAGAGAGTTTGAAGACAGATTATATTTAGGAGCAGTCTATGCTAGAGGTGGATATATAAGTGGTTTTGGGTATTTGAATTCTATTTATTCTTTAGGTGGCTATCGCGGAGAGTCTGGTTTCTCAGATGGGATTTTGTCTATGCAGTTTGATTATTTCAGTAGATTAAGTCAATTAGGTCAATATAAATTCAGACAATTCGCTAGTTTATCCTTCGCGCAAGCCATTAAGCCTACAGAAGATATCTTTATATCAGGTCAGAGTGATATTGGAATTAGAGGGTTAAACGGATTTTATTTAAAATCTACTAGTAAGCTGAATCTAAAAGTAGAGTCTTTGGTTTTTACTCCTATTAACTTTTTAAGTTTTCGAGTAGCAACATTTGCATTTTTTGATGTGACAGGAGTTAGCAATTATATCAATCCTTTTTTTAGTCCAGATGTATTTTATGCAACAGGTTTAGGTTTGAGGTTTAGAAATGATAATATAGCAATTTCAACCATTCAAATAAGGTTTGGAATATACCCTAGGCAGCCTCTTAATGGAAATCCCAGTTTTTTTGAATTTTCTACTTCACCACGATTAGGTATTAGAGATTTTGATTTCAAAGCACCTGAGATAATTCCTTTCAATTAATATTTCTCTGATTAGTGTCTGATCATTAAACCTTTCAGTCGTTTTATTTAATACCATATTCGAATTACTGTATTTTAGAGTTACTTGATTGATAATTCTAAAAACCAATTTGATATGCTGACCAAAATTGAAAATCTAAGTGAATACTTTCTGTCATACGAAAAGAGTATTGCTAATCCAGAGACTTTCTGGGAGCGTATAGCAAATCAGTTCTTCTGGAGAAAAAAATGGACAAAAGTAGTTGACTTTGACTTTTCTAGAGCTCATGTAAGATGGTTTGAAGGTGCCCAACTAAATATAACAGAAAATGCTCTTGATAGGCACTTGTATACACTTGGAGACAAACCCGCGATCATTTGGGAACCCAATGACCCTAATGAATTAGGCATTACCTTAACGTATAAACAGCTGCACGAAAAAGTTTGTGAGTTTGCTAATGTTCTAATAAACAATGGTATCGAAAAAGGCGATAGAGTTATTATTTATATGCCTATGATTCCAGAAGCTGCTATAGCGATGCTTGGTTGTGCAAGAGTAGGGGCAGTTCACTCTGTAGTATTTGCAGGTTTTTCTTCTTCAGCACTAGCAGATAGGATCAATGATTGTGAGGCTAAGATGGTATTAACTTCTGATGGAAATTTTAGAGGGGCAAAAGTTATTCCAGTTAAGGAAGTGGTAGATGAAGCTTTGGAAAGCTGTAAATCTGTAGATACAGTATTAGTCGTTGAAAGGACTAAAACGGAGGTAATCATGGAAAAAGGTAGGGATCTGTGGTGGCACGAAGAAGTTGGCAAAGTTGATTTTGTCAACAAAGCTGAAGTGATGGAATCGGAAGATATGCTTTTCATTCTCTACACTTCTGGTTCTACCGGAAAGCCTAAAGGAGTAGTTCATACTACTGCGGGCTATATGATTTATACACAGTATTCATTTCAGAATGTGTTTCAGTACAATAGCGATGATATCTATTGGTGTACTGCTGACGTGGGATGGATTACTGGACACTCATATATTGTTTATGGACCATTATTGGCAGGAGCAACTACGATGATGTTTGAGGGAGTTCCTACTTATCCACATGCAGGGCGCTTTTGGGAAATAGTGGATAAATATCAGGTCAATCAATTTTACACAGCTCCAACGGCGATTAGAGCTTTAGAAGCTTTTGGTCAAGAGCCAATCGAACCATATAAATTGGATTCGCTCAAAGTATTAGGTTCGGTAGGAGAACCAATAAATGAAGAAGCTTGGCACTGGTATCATACACATATAGGTAAAGGGAAATGCCCTATTGTAGATACTTGGTGGCAAACTGAAACTGGAGGAATCATGATTTCTCCACTTGCAGGTCTTACTCCAACTAAGCCAGCACATGCTACACTTCCACTACCGGGTATTCGACCTATCATAGTAGATGGAGAAGGTAATGAACTTAAGGGAAAGGGGGTCGAAGGTAATCTTTGCATCAATTTTCCTTGGCCATCCATGATTAGAACGACTTATGGTGATCACGATCGGTGCATTAACACCTATTTTTCAACTTATCCTGGAATGTATTTTACTGGTGATGGAGTCAAAAGAGATGAAGATGGTTATTATAGAATTTTAGGAAGAGTAGATGATGTAATCAACGTATCAGGCCATAGAATGGGAACTGCGGAAGTTGAAAATGCTATTAATGAACATCCTAAAGTGATAGAATCTGCAGTAGTGGGTTATCCCCATGAAATCAAAGGTCAGGGAATTTATGCCTATGTAATATGTGACATGGAAGATAGATCCGAAGCAAATTTGAAAAAAGAGATTGTATCAACAGTGAGTAAAATTATTGGACCTATAGCAAAACCCGATAAAGTTCAGATTGTTCCAGGACTTCCGAAAACTCGATCTGGAAAAATCATGAGGAGAATTCTTCGGAAAGTGGCTGAAAAAGACACAAGTAATCTTGGAGATACTTCAACCTTGTTGAATCCTGAAGTAGTTGAAAAAATCATCCAAGGCGCACAGTAAAACCTGCGAAATGTTAGGTTTTTAAAAATTGGCGTATTATCTTTTTGTTAAGATTCTGGCTAGACCAGATGGTGTTTTGAAATATGAATGATAGTGAAGCCGTCGGGGGTAGTGTCCCGGCGGCTTTTTTAATAAGAGCCGTGACCGGAAAAGTAAGATATGTGAAACTATAAATGATGGATATATGCCTAAATACTTACTTGTAGAAGGTGAAGAAAAAGCTAAAAGTATTTTCCCTCTCAATAAACTTACCAAGTTAAAGGCTGACGATTTTATATTTTGCCTAGTCAGGACTAATCGTGGTTATTATGCTTTTGAAAAGTCATGTCCCCACCAAGGTCATACGCTATCCCTAGCTCGAATCAATAATACAAATCAACTGGTCTGTCCACTGCATGGCTATGCATTTGATCTAGACTACGGGGATGAGGATAGTTATAGATGTCGTGAATTGAAACGATACAAGACCTATTGGGAAAAGGATCACCTTTATATTGAGTTTTAAATGAGTGTCTTTTTACGACTTGTAGATCTAAGTTTAAATATGCTCTTTTGCAATCTAAAATCAGTCTAAATAAAATTTTGGCAAAAAAAGACAAATCTAAAAAAAAGAAGAAGTGCTGTAAGAAGTACGAGAAAAGCATGAAAAAACAGTGCAAGAAATGTCCTTTGAAAGACTGTATACATCTATTATCTGCTGCCGCATAATTTACCTTTCTTCCCATATTTTCTATTGACTTTGGGATGACCATCGAGTCATTCTTAATCTTTACTCACCATATTTTTTATCGATTTTAAAAGTTGGCACGCTGATTGCTTAATTCTGTATTGAGTATAGTTTTTAATCACATCATGTATTTCGGCCCAGACGGGGCTTTTAGATTTACAATTGTTTTAGTTAGTAGAAGTCTTGGGAGTGGTTCCCCAAGACTTTTTTTATATTGCGCCCGTTTTTGGCACCTCCCTAGCACTATTAAATTGTAAAGTCATGGGCAAAGCAACCAGTTCAGTATTTTCTAGATATTCCAACTTCGAATTATTAGTTAAGCTATTGTTTTTACTAAGCACTCGAAGTAAGTTTTTTATACGAATCATAGAAAAGGCTTTAACGCCTAAATTCCTTGACAGGAGATGGGTCAGCAAACTGATTCAAAACACGGTCTACAGGATATTTTTAGTAGGGGAAACAATTCCTGAGGTAAGAGACTATACCAATGCTAGAAACGCTCCTAATAAAAAGTTTATGGTGGACTATTGCGTGGAAGGAGCCCAAACAGAATCCGATATACGGGCTAACTTCGATACTTACTCTGACCTAATCAATCAGCAATGGAGTGATAATGTAGCTGTGGTAATAAAGCCAAGTAGTCTAAGTTTTGATGAGGAGCTCTTATCTGGAGAAGTAAGTACTCAGCATATGGACCTTATGGATAAGCTTTGTGCTTTGGCTGCATCTAAAGGTATTTTATTGTTCATTGATGCAGAGCAATCTTGGTATCAAGGAACCATTCATAAAATTGAAATGGAGATGATTAGGAAATATAACCGTCAATCCGCAATCATCTTTGCTACTTATCAAATGTATTTGAAGGACACGCTTAATATTTTGAAGCGAGATTTAGAAGAAAGCAAGAAAGAAGGTTTTCATCTAGGGGTTAAGATGGTCAGAGGAGCCTATTTAGAATCCGAAAATGACCGTGCTCTTCAAAATGGATATGAATCTCCTGTATGTGAGTCTAAGGAACATACTGATACAAGTTTCAATGAAGGCGCGCAGTTGGCTTTGGATGACTCAATTTCTGTTTGCTTTGCCACACACAACCAGTATAGCTGTTCTTTGGTATCTGATCATTTACTTAAATCGGCTTCCCAAGACTATAAAGTTTCATTTGCGCATCTACATGGAATGGCAGAAGACCTATATTCTACACTGTCTCAGGAGGACTTTGTTATTTACACTTATGTTCCCTTTGGACCGATTCGTCAAAGTATTCCTTATCTACTTCGTCGAATTCAAGAAAATAGCGGAGTTCAAAATCAAGGTAAACAAGAAACTAGGTTAATATTGAAAGAGCTAAAGCAAAGACTTTTTTAACCTCTTATCGATTGATTAATTCATAACTAATTTGAGGGTTATCAATACTTCTAAACGGATCTGTAAATAGAGCGTACCTAATTGACCGAATAGTATTTTGGGTTTGTTGGAATCATAGGCTTTAGATTAGAGTTTTTTGATTTAGGTTATTCCTCTCTTCTGTATTTTCACTTTTCTTGTATTTCGTTGGTAGTTAGTACATTTGATGATACAATATCCATCGAATCAACTACCATGAGGTCTATTCCTGTATTCATCATCACTGTCATATTTTGTATTTCAGCATTAGCTCAAGAAAAGAGGTTGGCTCTAGTGATAGGTAATTCTGATTATGAATTCGGTGGTAAACTCAAAAATCCCGTCAATGATGCTACACTGATGAAAACCACACTTGAAAAGCTTGATTTTAAGGTGATATCAGAGATTAATGCCGATAAGAATAAAATCGAACGTGCTATCTACGAGTTTAGCAAAGAACTTGCCAATACAGATATTGCGTTGTTCTATTTTGCTGGACACGGCATCCAAGTGGATGGCAACAATTATCTATTACCAGTAGATGCAGAGCTAGAGGATAAACTTTCTGCTAAGTTTGAAGCAATAGACTTATCCGAAGTTATTGAGCAATTTGAAGAATATCCAGACAATATCAATTTGGTTATTTTGGATGCCTGTAGAAATGACCCTTTCAAGACTTGGTCAAGAGGAAGTAGTCGTGGTTTCAAAGCTATACCAGCACCAAGTGGTACTCTTATAGCCTATGCCACTGCTCCGGGTTCTACGGCAGCAGATGGTGATGGTACCAACGGACTATATACCAGTATTCTCGCAAAACAAATGATGGTTCCTCAAAGAGTTGAGGATGTTTTCATCCAAACCAGAAACCTTGTTCGCCAACAAAGCAATAATGAGCAAAATCCTCAGGAATGGTCACAGTTGACAGGTAAGTTTTTCTTTGCAGGAGGGGCTACTGTGATGCCTACTTCAAGCAATTCAACTTCTCGAGCATATAGCGGTGGAGGTTCTAGTTCTACAGTATCCAAGTATAAAGGCGGTCAAACGCTCGAGGAAAACTTAATGAATGGCGTCACTATAGAAGAAGTTCTTAAAGCAGGTCATACACCTTTACAAATTATTCAAGTAGGCTTACCAGCCAGTGATTTATATGGTACACCCTACAAAGGAGGGCTTATATTCCATGTAGATGAAGAAACGGGCAAGTGTCTCATAGTGGCAGAAGAAGACTTAAATAGAGGCAATACCTACACATGGGAATCTGCAAAAAAGGTTTGCAAGTTTGCCAATATCAATGGGCATAGAGATTGGAAACTGCCAAGTCGAAATCAGCTCTTCATGATATATTCAAATATTAAGAAAATGGGGCTGGGAGGTTTTGGTTCTGACTCCTATTGGACTAGTACAGAAAGTAGCGTAAGCAATGCTTGGGGGATTAGTTTTGGTAGTGGCAAAAAGTATGACTTTAATAAGACTTCAAAGAAGAAGATTAGACTAGTTAGGTCCTTTTGATAATGACTGAAACTCTTTCAGGGTATTCATTTCATCCGCAAAATCAATATATACTTCCTATTCAGTTATACGCAGTCAAAAATGAATTATTCGGCACAAAATTCAGTTCTACCAGTTTAGGAATGGATTCTACCGCTTGACTAATGATCTATTCCAAGTTATGAATAATTTATTCCACTCCATGTACGAGCTATTCCATGAAAACATGAATTCTACCGCTAAAGGAATGAGTTCTTCCACAATATGAACGGTTTATTCTAGGAATATATGATGTGCGATTTTTCTAGATTAGAACTTTGATGAGTGTCTCTTAACTTATACACCTTAGAAAAAGAAAACCCCCAACTAACAGTTTAATCGGGGGTATAATTATTTTATTGCTAAGATTTATCTTAATATAACTGCATCATCTTCATCCAATTCCTCAAGGAAATTATCAATGATGTTATTTGGAAGAGCCAATATAGTATAGTGTCTATCTCCACTATTAGTTTGCCATCTTTCGATGTATTCTACCTCTCCATTATCAAAATCTAACTCTACGAAGAATGTATCATATGTACCGTTATTGTCATATATAATACCATAAGCTTTACCTTCATGATACATTAAGCTAGTTAGCTGTTTTCTCGAGCCATTAATAGTATGGTCAAAATTGTTAAACGTATCGAATGTAATGTAATCTGTTAAAGCACCTGTTGTAGTATTTATTTTACGTAATATGATATCAGAGCTTTCTGCTTTAGTTACGATCGTTTCTCCCTTATCATTGTAAAACATAGCTACACCAGAAGAAAAATCATCTATTACAACTCTTTGAGTTGTTAGTTCATTTCCATTAGTATCAAAGCCAGTAAGTCGTCGTTTTTCATCACCAAAACCAACTAAAGCCAGTAACTCTTTTCCGGAGACTAATAGACTATTTATGGAGTTCCAACCACCATCTTCATTTTCATTTAAAGTAGTTGCTAACACAGCATCTATATTTAAATCAATAGAGAACAGATGTCCCGATTCGTCGTTTGATTCAGATACAAAGAACTTATTTTCCCCTGGGTGATAGACGAACGCTCTTATATCGTTTAGATCATCATCATCGTCAGTTTCAACAGTGAAATAGTCAGTATCTAGTCCATCTTCCAGATCAAATTCAAAGAATCTTCCTCTTCTATTGACAGTCAAAAATCGCATTCTATTTTCGTTGTCAATGGACACTTTAATTTCTATATCTCCCTCGACCTTGAAAACAGCTTGATTTCCAGAAGAACTTATAGGTTCTGGAGAACTTTTACTCCAATCTGCCGTCAATCCTTCAATTCCTGATTCTGCTCCATCTACCTTTACAGTCAGTTCTAGTCCGTCTTCTAGAAGAGGTAGATAATCAACAAAGTTGTCTCCGCCATCTTTAGAATAGAACAATTGATAACCTTGATCCAGAGGATAAGTAGAATCATCTATGCTAGTAGACCCAATCTTAAATGGAAGTTGAGATCTATTAGTACTTCCGCCATTGTCTGCGAACTGCTCACTGTCCCCACATGAGACAAGAGCTAATCCGAAACACATCAATATTAATAATTGGCTTAGTTTCATAAGATTTTTATTTGTTAATCAGAACAATATATTAATGTACAATAGTCTTATTTATCGGGACTCGTAATTTGTTTGACATTGAAAACATAGCTATCATTTAGATTGCCTTCGCCATCATTGATCCCCACAAATTGAATTACACCTAGAGCATCTTCCTCGTTTCTACCAAAGAGATAAATATCATTGGGTTGTATATCAACCATTTTGACACTTTTCTCACCACTACTATAAGCTTGAGTAATTGAAGAAGAAGTTGCCTTACTGAAATTGAAGCCAGGGAAATGAACAAACTCCAGATCTGAAAGAGAAATCAAAGTTCGTGAGAGTTCATTGACATCTACATCTACTGTCACGGTATCATCTGCGATATCTATAGACACATCCTTTGCAGAGTCTAAGATGCTCACGATTTCACTTTTCTCCAGATTGAAAGCTGATTCTTTGTCCGAATGATGAGAATACATAGTCAGACCAGAATAAGTTTCCAAAATAGTTCCTCCATTGACTCTCACCCTTTTGGCGATATCATAGACCTCGCCAGTGGTATGAATCACTTCAAAAATCAATATTATATCCGTAGAATCTTCAATAGTCTTAGGTACAGTATAGTTATGTATATATCTGATACTGTTTCTAGCTATCGTTGAATCCAACAGAATTTTCAACGCTCCATAGTTGACTTGCTCGTATACGGCTAGCTTGGTCAAAGACCCTTCGCTAGCAGTGGCATTGAACGTCAAAGGCACAACTGATCCTGCCTCTGTCTCTACCAATATTTGACTATTGGGACTAGGGTGCGTCAAAGACAATAGAACCGGTGTCGATTCGTCCTCTGTACATTGATAAAAGAGAAGAGATAAAATACCACTCAAGAATAATAATAAACCTTTGTTTTTCATGTTCTTCATAACACTCTATCGCTTCTCTTATTGTTCCTATTATTTGTTAAAATCAATCCTTGTATTTCCAAGCTTGGATATCTACATATCTCCAAACTTTTTTACCCAAGAATAGACGTTGTTCTTTTCTATAATCACGACTTACTACATAGTAATCGGCATCAGGATATTCATCTACGACTTTATAAGCCGCTTTCTGAACACCCTGCTTCAGTTTCAAATCCGAAAACCCTGTCAACTCTACGATCTTCACATCTCTGCGATTGAAGAATTGATTATTTACAGAGTCAATACGTTTGATACCAAAGTAGCTACGAGAAATGACCGAGACTTCTGTACTACCAAGGTTTTCGAAATTGTCAATATCTAAATCCAAACGTACGATATCTGGACTCATCTTTACTGTTCTACGTTCAGACTTCGTATAGAAGCCCGAAGTAGCGCATGACGATGCCATCACCGCCATAACTACAAAGGCAATTAAACTCTTCAAATTCATATCCTTATGGTTTATCGTCTGAAGAAGTATGTAAGTCCAAATCTAAGGTTGGCACCAATTTCCCATTCACTTTGTTCCAATTCGGAGAAAACACCTTCTGAATCGGCTTCTCTGGTGTAAAACTCCTGAGAAGTAACTACCCCTCCGATTGAAGATTCTGTTTTATACTCGTATTGGGTATTAGAATCTTTTTCTCCTAGGATACCTGCTTCTACAGAAATAGCTAATGGAAGGTCCGCAATGAATTTTCTGATACCGAAGTGTAAGTCAAATCCCCAAACGAAGCTTGACATCTTCATGGATTCAGCTGAATAGTCACCAGATTCGTTCAAACGATCTCTGATTTCATGCTTTTCAGACTTGTTACCCAGAATAATGTTAGCTCCACCATAGGTGTCCCAAAAATTAGACTGATCTAGGTGATAGTTAGCCCCAGGCATGAATCTCAAAAAGTTTTCTGATTCATTGTAAACCTCGTTACCAGTTCCTTCTAACAATTTACCTTCAGACTTCTTTTTAAGATTGTAAATCTGCGTACCTAAAGTGAATTCGATATTGTCAGTGAAGTAGTAGTTGAAGTTCATCAATGGAAGACCTCTAAGGTCAACATCGTCATCGATCATTTCTTGAATTTCTATTAGACCAGCTCCTACTGTAAAACCAAAGTTTCCAGCTACAGGTCTAGTTCCTTGAATCAATCTAGCATCTACATTTTCTCTTGTCAAAAGCTGAGCATATGTAGAGGTAGAAGCGAATAATCCTAAAATCGCTACTACGAATATTTTTATTTTATTCATTATTTCTAACTATTAAGTTTTGGTTAGTATGATTTATGGTGCAGGGTCTGGAGCTGCGGTTAATACGGTATTTACTTTATCTACGCTAGACAGTCCTTCAGAATCAGTTGCTTTTGCTGTGATTTCTACCACATCGTCTGCATTACCAGATGGAGTCCAGAATATAGCATAGTAATCATTTAATCCACTTCCGATATCTTGATTAGTAGGGTTAGAATCTGAACCTATTGATGAACCATCGATTAAGAATTCGACAGATGAGATTTCATTGGTTCCTTCTGCTACTGTTACATAAATAGAATCTCCAACTGTAATTTGAGATGGGTAAGACTCAATACTAGGAATAGGTGCTGAATCAATTTCATCTGAATCTTTATCAATAGTACCATGAAGGTCTTTACCTCTATATCCAACAGTGTTGAATGCAAAAGCTTCAAGCAAATATCTACCAGCATCAGCATCTTTCAATTGAATAAAGGCAGTATATGGCTTAGTTGTGAATGTTTCAACGGTATCTCCGTCTAACACAAGTACTACCCTTTCTATTGTTTCTACATTATCCATTGCGTTGCTAGCCGTTACCGTAACTTCATGCAGATCATTGCCTTTTGAGTTCACAGTAATACCAACATCAACAGATCTTTCTATATCTCCATAATCATCTAAATCATTGATAAGATCAGTAGCAGAAGATGTCTCCATGTCTTCAACATAAAAGTCGATGTCCCTATATTCTTCATCCATTATAGCAGCGTATTTACCATCAGCCAATCCATCTGTAGCCAGATCCCATTCAGGATCATCTGGAACAAAAGAGAGGATGTGGTATGGTTTGGTACCGGCTGGAGGAATGATATCTACTACAGTCGTGTCGGTCAAAGTAGATTCTACATAAGAGAACATGATATCAGATTCTGCTAAAGTTCTAGTAGTAGAAGAACCAGTACTTTCGCCTAATTCGGAATAAGTAGCTACGATTACTCTTTTTCCTTCATCATCTGGTAAATAACTATCTGAAGTGAACCGCACCTTAATGGTGTTGGCTTTCTCGTCCTCGCTGAAGCTAGGACCATCTCCGAGTGACTCATCGCCACTACAGCTTGAAAAATAGATTAGAGTCACAAATAGTGACCATAGTGTTAGCTTTCTCATTGTTTAGTTATGGTTTTGTTAAAGTAATGAGTTTAACCAACCTAACTATATCTATGTCATAAGAGGACATAAAAACCCTAGGCTGGTTGCCGCAAATATAGAAATTTTAACCACTCCCAAAAGAAAATTTAAGCTAATTCTAGAGCCAACATGTTACTAATCAGTATGATAAAAAACTAAGATGATTTTGTATTATTTATACAAAAAACGCATTTAGATGCCCATGAGCGTCAATATCAGCTTTCGATGGCCTCCATAATTCCTGTGTTCGCAGAGATAAATTCCTTGCCATGTTCCTACATTAGGCTGCCCGTTTGTGATTGGAATAGTAATTGAACTACCGAGCAATGAAGCTTTGATGTGGGCAGGCATATCATCAGATCCCTCGTAAGTATGTCTATAGTATGGGGCGTTTTCAGGAACGTATTTATTGAAGTGACTTTCGAAGTCGGTACGTACTGTTGGATCGGCATTTTCATTGATGGTTAGACTCGCTGAAGTATGTTTGATAAAAACATTAAGCGTTCCGATTTTGACTTGTCTAAGTTCTGGGATTTCGGAAAACACTTCCTCTTCTATTAAATGAAAACCTCTAGAATAAGCTGGAAGGGTGATTTCTCGTTGTACTGCGATCATGTACTTTTCTCTAGCAAATAATGAATATCATCAATTAATCGACTAATATCCAATGGAATAGTTCCATTGTATACTCCACGTATATGTCGATTTTGATCAATCAAAATTATGCTTTCCGTATGTAAAAAGTCTTCATTGGAAGTGATGCTTTTGCCAAAGCCTTCATCAGCAAAATAAGAGGTTCTAGCGATACTATATATGTCTTCTTTTTTTCCTGTCAAGAGATGCCATCTTGAAGAATTGATATCGTTGAGTTTTGCATATTCATTTAAACGTCCGACAGAGTCTACCCAAGGCATTACCGTATGAGATAATATCATTACTCGATCATTTGTGATAAACTCATTTTGAACCCTATGTAGGTTTTTAGTCATTTTAGGGCAGACATTAGGACAGATTGAAAAGAAGAAATTGGTAACGTAAATTTTTCCTTCTACCGTTTCGTTAGTTACTATTTTCCCGTCTTGGTTATAGAAAGAAAAATCAGTGATCCGGTGAAGTTTATCTAATAGAGGGTCATTGTCATCATACCATACGGCATTGAGTTGAGCATCCGAATAATAGGGTAGATCTATTACAGTAGTGATGGTTTCTCTTTTTTCTTGCTTAGTACAAGACCATAAAAAAACGAGGATAGAAAAAAATAATAATTGTTTCATTTCTCCTTCGCCGTATAGGGATCAATGTTTCCTGATTGACCGTCAATCTTGGTGCAGCGCTTGATTCCAAGCATTCCATATTGACGACCATTTTCTCTAGTAATGTAATTAGACCTTAATTTTCCATCAGGTCTCCATACTCTTTGCCGACCACGTTCTCTTCCATCTATATAGTTCATTTCTGCTTTAGGGTTACCATCTTTATACCATTCATAGTGCGTTCCTTGACTAAGCCCATCCTCAAAATAATATTTGAATTTCAACTTACCGTTTGGGTAATATCCTAGATGTTCACCATCTTTTTCCCCGTTAGCATATGGACGTACCTGCATCAATTTTCCATCTGAATAATATTTTGCCGTAGTTCCATGTAGTCTACCGTCATAATAACCCTCTTTGGAATATAATTTTTCATTCCTGTAGGAAAGCAAGTACCCTGAATATGGTATACTATCAAGGTAAACAACTCCATTATCTAAATAGAAGTTCTCATTCCATGTTAGTTCAATTTCTGGTACTGAAATATCTTGAGAAGTATTAGGGCGACATGAAAACAAAAGACCTATTGTCAAGAGACAAATAGGTCTTATATACACTATTACTAATTTCATTATTGCGTTTTCGTACCAGGAGTACCAAAGTATCCATCGCCATTGATCCAAGGAAGATCATCTGTGATATGATAATGATATATTCCATCAGGAAACTCATCAGTTGCATGACTATGGCCGTGATAATCATCCAAATCGTCATTTTCTAATCTCGTTCCATCTTCGACAGGACCATAAACAGGGAAGCCATCCATCAAGAGGCCTAAGAATCTTTCATCATCAGCATCTTCATTTCCTGAAGCTTCAGTCAACCAAACAGGTTCTGTATGATAGTGGTAAGTATCGCCAGCAGGGTGACCTTCATATTGATCGAAAGTATTTAGTTCATCCAAGATGTCGTCTCCTGGAGCGGCTGATTGATTAAAAAATGCCACACTATTGATAGCTACACCCATAGGGCCCATTCCTGTTGCTTCTTTATTAGTTGCCTCCTCAGGAAATCTAGGGATAGTAAAAACTATATTTTGTGCTGCAATCTCACCAGGGTTCTTTTTAAAATCCTTATTGTCTGGTTCATCATAGGTGGCGTACAATGGATCGTCAGAGGGGTAGTACATACTCTTATGATCAGGAAGGTCTTTGGTAGTAATCTTGATGGTATTTTCTGAGATTTCAAACGTCACATTATCAGAGTAAAAAAGATCTTTTAATACACTGATATCTGGGGCATTAGTATCGTTGCTTGAGTTTCCGGAATCATCTTCTTGTTCTTGGTTATCATCAGAATTATCAACTTCTTCGGTTGCTTCGTCACATCCATAAACTATTACAGCAATGCAAAATATCGTTGACATGAAATATTGGAACCATTTGCTATTATTCTTTTTCATACTTGTTCTTCATTCGTTGTGTGCCTTTTGACGGGAATTCAAAGACAATCCCTCGTTGAGCGGAAATTTTTCATGATTTGAGTTATAAATGCCTATGCATGAACTATTTAGTTTATTGAATATAATAAAATATCGTGTGATGGGCACATATAGATCGGTGTAAGGAACTTTTTTGTCGTAACAAAAGTTGAGTTTAGCAGTCTTTTTCAGTACTTATTTTATTTTTGATACTTAACTCTCTACTACACCTTATGAGCCTTGTTGTTACATCACAAAATATCTTCAATCAACTGTCTGAATTATTAACCAGACTATCTGATACAGATTATAGTAGGACTTTACCGATACTCAATGGTTCGTCGATTGGTCAACATGTAAGACATACTCTTGAATTTTATACTTGCTTGTTTGAAGGGATCCCAAATGGAACAGTAGACTACGATAGTAGAAGACGAGATATTTTTTTAGAAAGTAATACTTCTCAAGCTCAAAATTGTCTTGATAGAATATCAAATTTCTTAAAAAATGTAGAGGACAACATTGATTTGGAACTTATCCAGTCATACGGTGAAGGTGAAGATACTAGAGTTCCAACCAATTTGAATAGAGAGCTCATTTATAATATTGAGCATGCAGTTCATCACATGGCTCTCATTAGAGTTGGGCTAATGGAAATCGATTCTGAGATGGAATTAGACAAGGGGTTTGGCGTTGCAAGCTCCACTCTTAAATACAGGAAAGAACTCCAATTGAGTAAGTAATGTTGTCAGCTCTGAGTTTCCTTCATTTGAAGCACAGCAAAGAAAATTCAGTAAAACCAGACAATCAAAAGTCTATTTTTAGGATAAAGCTGTCTAGATGGGAATATTGGCCTTTTTGGGCTGTTTATTGGCCTTTTGTCCCTTATTGGGTCTGGCTGTCTCTTAGATCGAAGTCATTTTTCTTCTTTACAGCGGCAAACCCAGAGATTGAGTTTGGAGGAATGTTAGGTGAGGCAAAAGATAAAATCTATGATCTTATTCCAGATGAGTTTTTGCCTAAAACTATACGTTTTGAACCAAATATCTCCTCTAGCGAATTGTTAGAGACTTTAAACTCAAACGGAATAATATTTCCGTTTATTCTAAAACCAAACATTGGTAATAGAGGGTGGATGGTTGAAAAAATTTCTAGCAAAATCGAGCTTGAATATTATTTGACTGAAATAAAGGTTCCTTTCCTTGCACAAGAGTTCATAGATTATTCATTGGAGCTTGGTGTTTTTTATCATCGGTTACCAAATGAGAAAAAAGGTGTGGTAAGCTCTGTGGTGATGAAGGAACTTCTTCATGTCGTGGGAGATGGAAAGTCTACAGTTGCACAGTTAATGACTGATTCTTCAAGAGCAAAAATGCACCTAGAGACGATAAGTGAAAAAGATCCGATATTAGTTAATTACATTCCTGAAAAAGGAGAAAAAAAGCTAATTGTACCAATAGGTAACCATTGTCGAGGGACTAAATTTCTCAATGCAAACCATTTAATCACAGATCAGCTGACACAAACATTTGATCATATTAGCAAACAGATTGACGGTTTTTATTTTGGGAGGTTTGATCTAAGATGTAGCTCCATTGAAGATTTGTATCAAGGTAAGAATATCAAAATCATGGAATTAAATGGTTCAGGTGCTGAACCTGCTCACATATACCATCCTGGCCGTTCCCTCTGGAAAGGTTATAGGGATATAAAATACCACTTAGACAGACTTTGTGATATTTCTATTGCTAATAAAAAGGAAGGAGTTTCTTATTATTCTACTTGGCAAGGATTGAAAGCATTGTTGGAAGTGAGGTCTTATAATCGATCTTTTAGAAAGAACTAAATCAACTTATTTCTATTTATATAGCCAATTTATAAAGTAGTAGAAATAAAAAAGCCGCTTCATTTTTGGAGCGGCTTTCGTAAAATTCGTTTTTGACAGATCAACCTCCGAAATCATCAAATGATACATTTTCTGGAGGAACCCCCCAGTCATCACACATTTTCAAAACTGCTTGGTTCATCATTGGAGGCCCACAGAAATAGAACTCAATATCCTCTGGTGCATCGTGTTTCTTAAGTTGCTGATCAATCACTGCATTGTGAACGAAACCTAAGAAGCCATCACCCTCTTTATCATCCATATCTTTCTTCTCTACCCAGTTATCTTCTGGCAATGGATCTGAAAGTACGATTTCAAATTGGAAGTTAGGAAACTCTCTTTCGATTTGTCTAAAATCTTCTTCGTAGAATAGTTCTCTTTTAGATCTACCACCGTACCAGTAAGTTACTTTTCTACCAGTTTTTAAAGTATGGAATAAGTGGAAGAGATGAGATCTCATTGGAGCCATACCAGCACCACCACCTACATAAATCATTTCAGATTCAGTCTCTTTGATGAAGAATTCGCCATAAGGTCCAGAAATGGTTACTTTGTCACCTACTTTTCTAGAGAAAATATAAGAAGAACAAATACCTGGATTTACATCCATCCATGCGTTTTTGTTTCTATCCCAAGGCGGAGTTGCGATACGAATAGTCAGCATCACAATGTTTCCTTCTGCTGGGTGGTTAGCCATAGAGTATGCTCTGAAGATTTCTTCATCATTTTTCATCTTCAGATCCCACAGACCGAATTTATCCCAGTCCTCTTTGAACTTATCTGGACCAGCTGGATCGCTAGGGTCCGGAGAAATATCAATGTCTTTGTAATCAACTTCAATTTTAGGAACATCTATTTGGATGTATCCACCAGCTTCAAAGTTCAGAGTTTCGCCTTCTGGAAGCTTTACAGTAAATGCCTTGATAAAAGTGGCCACATTGTAGTTAGAGATAACTTCACACTCCCACTTCTTAATTCCAAAAATCTCTTCTGGAATCTCGATTTGCATGTCGTTCTTCACTTTTACCTGACATGCAAGTCTCACGTTTTCTTTTTGTTCGGTTCTGCTCAAGTGACCTACCTCAGTAGGAAGAACATCTCCTCCTCCTTCGATCACTTTACACTTACACATGGCACATGTACCACCTCCACCACATGCAGATGGAAGAAATACTTTTTCAGCACTAAGTGTACTTAATAGAGTAGAACCAGCACCGGTCACGATAGGTTTAGATGAGTCTCCGTTTACCACGATATTCACATCACCAGACTGAACCAATTTGGATTGCGCAAAGAGTAGGATTAGTACTAGCGCAATGATCACTACTAAAAAAGCAGCAATCGAGGTCATAATTATAAAGGACATTGCTTAACTGTTAAAATTTCTGTCTCGAATATACCGCGCAAATATAGAAGAATAAAAAGGTAATAGCTCAAGCAAAAAAGCTAAATCTAAGTAGCCAAATGACTCTAATCAGCTTTTTTAAGACATAGGAAGTAGATTTTTCCAAGTTCCTTTGATTCGATTGTATTTGAAAGTACTGGGAATTGCTTTCCAAAAATACTTATTGACATGAGTAGAGAAGGTGGGCTGCATGTAACAATTGATCGTACAGCCTTGACATTCTGGAAGTTTTCCTTCGAGTGAAATCAGTCGTTGAGCTTCTTTCGAGTGATATACTTTTTCTAACTCGCCTCCAATAGGAAATGATTTTTCACCCAGATGATAACAAGGCAAAATCAATTCGTTCTCCGGACTAATAACGATGGTGGTAGAGGCTGCTTTACAAACGGGGCTTTTTACTTGATTACCACCGTCTTTCCTTAGTTCCAAAAATGCATTATTGATATATACATTTTTTTCCCTACCCCATTCTTTTAATATTGATAAAGAATGTTGGCTTAAACCTTCTCCAGTTTTTACTTGGTTGTATTCGAATGACGGGTTAAGAATTAAAATAAGGTCATTTGGGATACAAATTTCTTTATATACTGCTTTAATATCCTCTATATTCTCTTCAAATACGGTAAAAAGAATATCAGGTCGCTCATTTAGGCTTTTTGCTATTTCAATTGACTTCATCACATGATTAAAACAAGATACGCCTCGCATTTTGTCATGCTTAGCTGCATCTGCTGTATCCAAACTAAAATGCAGCATATCTACATTTCCTTTTAAACGTTCTGCAAACTTTGGATAGAGTAGACCATTTGTGGTGATGGTAGTAATGAACCCCATTCTCTTGGCAAGGGAAGCAAATTCGTCTATTTGTTTGTGTAGCAGGGGCTCTCCACCTGTGAAATCTATTACTTTAACTCCGAGTTGTTTTAGAGACTTTAAGTTTTCTGTTACTTGGTCGAGCGTCACATAGGGAGAAGGTTTTTCCCATATATCACAAAAACTACATTTGGCATTGCAGCGGTAGGTAACATAGTAGTTGCAAAGGATAGGATGCTTGATTAGACGCACAGCTTAAGATTTCTTTTTTCTGGAAGCTTGCTTTTTCTCTTCGTTAAGCAGCTTTTCCTTAGACTTTTTTTGTTTTCTAGACTCTAGAATGTCTATTGGAAATATGCCAGTAACGGTTACTTGATCCTGACGGATTTTATAGTAAATCTTATAATCTCCGCAGATTGTTTCTCTCATACCAGGGAAGCTAGAATCAACACCTGCGAAATTATATTTTGAAATATACTTCATATGAACTCGGATCAGCAGAGCAACCTTTCTTGCTTCAATGCGATCCTGGTTTTTTGCTAGCCCCTCGAGAATTTCCTGACGAGCTTCTCGTGCAGTCAATGTCCAATTTATAGGCTGCTGATCCATTCGTCCTCTTCGTGTTGAATTTTACGTTCAGTAATGATGAGCCTTTCTTTAATGTCTTGTTCACTTCTCGTCAACATTAATTGTTCATGCATAGATAAGTCTGTACGCTCCATGTCTTTTCGCATAATACCTGCAGTGTTGATGGTTTTATTCTTGATCATCATGGCCATTTCAAACTCCTCCGTGGCATCTTCCGGAACTAAATTGTACAAACTACCAATGTTTTCCATGAGCTCAATTAGATAGGCGAGCTCTTTTTTATCTCTTGGTTTGATCAGAAGTGATTCCATTAATCGCAAAAATACTTATTTCTATTAAACGAAAAATTCTGCTCATCATGCAGAGTATTTAACGGATTTGAATGTTATGCATATTTAGTGACAAGAGAGTGAGTAGTGAGGCAAATTAGATGAAAAGACTTGCTTAGCTTCTCAATAGAAATAATTGAAGCTATTAGTTTTGCAGCCATGAACAAAGCACAACTTTTTAACCAAATAAAAGAAAAGAAGTCCTTTCTATGCGTAGGGTTGGATTCAGATCTCAAAAAAATCCCTCAACACTTATTGGATTTTGAAGATCCTATTTTCGAATTCAACAAACAAATCATTGATTCAACTAAGGATGTCACAGTTGCTTATAAACCAAACATCGCTTTTTACGAGGCGATGGGATCTAAAGGCTGGGACTCTCTAGAAAAAACTATAAACTATATTCCTAAAGAAATTTTCACAATCGCAGATGCGAAAAGAGGAGATATAGGTAATACATCATCGCTTTACGCAAGAGCATTTTTCGAAAACTTAAATTTTGATTCAGTAACTGTTGCACCATACATGGGATCTGATTCGGTCAAGCCGTTCTTGGAGTTTGAGAATAAATGGGTGATTCTACTCGGTGTAACTTCAAATGAAGGGGGTAAGGATTTCCAGTTTCTTGAGTCCAACGGCAAACCATTGTATCAACATGTTTTAGGCAAATCATCTGAATGGGGTAATACTGATAACATGATGTATGTCGTCGGAGCTACTCGACCAGAATATTTGGAAGATATACGGAAAACAATTCCAGACCATTTTTTATTAGTTCCTGGTGTAGGTGCACAAGGCGGAGACTTAGAGGAGGTTTGTAAATATGGTCTTAATAGTACTTGTGGCCTTTTGATTAACTCAGCAAGAGGGATCATTTATGCTTCTAATAAAGAAGATTTTGCAGAAAAAGCTGGAGAAGAAGCTATAAAACTTCAACAGCAGATGGCGCCATTTGTAGAATCTCTTATATAGTCATAGATCTATTTTTCTCAGGTACGGATTCAGAGATAATTGATTCGATATACTCCAAAAGGTCTTGTTCTACGTCGAGACCTATTTTTTTCCTCATTCGACGTTTACTCTGTTCCACTGCTTTTTTGGTTACATTGAGTATTCGAGCGATTTCTTTATTTGATAGTTTCATCTTCATAAAGGCACAAATTTTGAGATCGTTTTGTGAAAGCATAGGAAGACTTTTCTCGATTCTTTCGAAGAAGTCTTTATGGACATTTTCGAAATGAATTTTGAACGAATTCCAGTGATCTTCGAATGAATCAATTTCGTCAATTTGCTTAATGATATCTTTATATAATCTAACTTCATTATTCTGAAGTCCTATTTCTGCTACAGCTCTCAATTCAGAAAGCTGTTCTTTTAGGTTGATTTGTTGTATCGAAGATGTGCTTAGTGCCCTAGATTTTTTTTCTACTTCCATCTCCAATATCTCTTTTTGAAGTACCTCTTGAGAAAGTTGTGCCTCCTTAAGCTCATTTTGGTATTTCATTTCTATGAGTTCTCTCCTTGACACCCTGAATTTGATAGCGACCGCAAATGAAAAACAAATGATTTCAAGCATCAGAGCAAACATTGATAGATATGAACCTGATGATATACTAATTAAACCAAATAAGGAAGCTATTTGTACGAATCCTACAGATAACAAAAACAAATTGCCTAATAAGAAATATCGTGCATAGGTATATTCAATTGATCTCAAAAACGCGCCTATCAAAGTCGATGTGAAAAGTAGAACGGATGATATGGTAAATACAAAAAATACTTCTTGATACCACGACATCATCATCATGAATATCAGTATTGGATATATCCAAAGTGAGAATTTAAAGACATTATAAAGCTTTAAGTTCAATTCCTTGATATTCAAAAATTGCATGGAGAATATCATATAAATAGGGATACCAATAAGGGCTGGGAAAAATCTTAGATTACGTTCAAAATCAAAAGTTTCCATCCAACCATATTGTATGTGTATGTTAGAAACATTGATTGCTAGCCAGACAAAGCAAAAGTTGTAAATAGCCAACAGGATGTATTCTAGATAAGAGGAGCATATAGCTATTCCGACGTTATAACAAGCCATCATCAGGATTCCTCCTAAAAAGAAGAAAAGCAGACTATCTGAGAGCTTATAGTCTTTTTCATATGATTCATTCAAATATACTTTTTGGCAATTACTAGTGAAATAAGATGCCAATTCTCGGGAATTTCGGGTAATCGATTTAAGCTGTAGAAGATATGTTTTATTGGATTTTCTTGGTTGCACAAATTGAAGTCCTGAATTGAAAGTATTTCGATTGGCTAAATAGCCTGAAGAGCTAATGAGCTTCTCTTTACCATTACTAACTTCATACAAGTGACATTCGTCAAAAAACTTGGTATTGATAAATAGACTTTCATCGTAAGAGAGGTCGCTAACAAGCTCAAATTTGATCCAGATGGATTCAATATCGTCATTGAGTACAAGTTTATTGAACTCAAGAAATTCTGCTTCTAGGACTTGATCAACGTATGTATCGTTGTTTGTTATCTGATAGCAGGAATATTTCTCTAGACAGACCCAGTCTTTAACATCGCTTATTTGAATTGGTTTTGCTAAGCATGGTACACTTAGAATTGAACATACTAATCCACGGTAAAATGAACTTACAATTTTTCTCCTAGCTGTCACAATTTCTCCCTTCAAATTCAGAAAGATCTAATCGTGCGAAAGTATTGGTCTAGTAATAACTAATTATTGATCCAGTGTTATCAAGCCATTACATCATATGATCTTTTTTATAAAACTTCTTCTGTAGGGTATTTGACGCCACCAAACCGTGCTCTGTAGGGTCTTTGTAGTCCAGTGTTATACCAGGTCGTTGTACGTCAATTTTAGCTTCGCCGATCTGAAACAAAACACAATAACTATGAAATCACTACTACTAAAATCTATACTTTTTGCATCATTAATCCTCATTTCAGGTCAACTACTTGGAAAGGGTGTATCCAATTTTAATTATAACAAATGTGAAAACAGGGTTACTTTTAGGGTTAAGCTTGAGAAAATTTATGATGCAGCTGGTGTTTGTAATGGTTATAAAGACCGAACTAGTGCAGCGCATATTAATATAAAGGTAAATGGTAAGAACCATGGAATTTACGATATATATAGGTCAGGAAGTAATTATTCTTTGACTAAAAGAAGTGGGTTTTCTGCTTTTTACAAATATCATAGAACCGAGAGGCGCAAAAAATGTGCAGTACAGTATGGAAAAATAAAAGAACTTTTTGCCGACTTCACTATTGACGTTCCAGCTAGCATGTCTGGAGAGGGACAAAATTTTACTATAGAATATTTTGGTACATATGATGATAAGCCTTTTTATTACAGTTCTGCTAATCAAATAGCACCAAATATTCCTCGTGTTGCCAACCCAGTAAGTTTGGAACCTTTGTGTGACGGTGTCAAACTATCTTGGGGTAAACCGAGCTTCACCTGTACAAATGCTTCTTACATTATTAAAAGAGATGGGGTAACTATAAAAACCGTTTCAAATTTTAACACACTTGAATATGTAGATAATGAAGTAAAATATGATGATATCAAGGAGCATAAGTATGAGATACTGGTAAGACATAATTCACATGTCTACGACCATGGGCTCCCGACTAGCGTAAGTGGAAATCCCATTAAAAACTTTGATTCGTCAGATTATTTTGAGTCTGTATCTTTAAGCACTACCAATTTTTGTGATCAATCAGTACGACTACAATGGGAGATTGATGACAAAGTAGACATAGATTACTTTGAGGTAGAACGTGATGTAAGTCCACATTTCGATGTAGATCCAATTAAGGAAACAGTTACACAAAAGCTGGGAACTATTTCTTTTGCAGCAAACCAGCTACCTGTTAACCAGCACCATTATTTTAGAGTTAGGGCTTATGATCAGTGTGGTAACAGGACATATACAAAAGCAGGTCAGACACAGCATGTATTTTTCGAGGGTCCTCCTTCCAAACCATCTGTGAAACAAGTGGTACCTGCTACCGATGGCTCTGATAAAGCTACAATTACATGGTCTTATCCAGCTGATGGTACTTCGGTTGATTATTTTCAAGTATATCGTAGGGATCAAGGAGGATCAGGATCCGCAAGGTCGGATAAGCTGGATCCAGATACGTTCTCATTTGAAGACAATGGCTTGAATAATTGTTTTGAATATGAATACTGGGTAGTAGCTGGGAAAAATTGCTTTGATGAAGCAAACTCAATGAAAGTTCAGCAAGTCATTTCTTTCAATACAGATCTAAATGGCTTCGATGAGATTGGAGCTTCTAAGTATTATTTTAATGATCGAATTAGTGTCGAATGGAAGGTAAGTAATGAGAATTCGGCTAACGAAATCGTAGTTTATCGAAAAAGAGAAGGCTCAGAGGATAATCCTGAGATCATCAAGAGGCTTGATATTAAATCTTCAACATTTGATGATTATGATACTGATCCTGGAGTATTGTACCGTTATGGAGTATTGGCTATTTCTTGTCCAGAATATAAGCCTACCAAAGATGAAATTGATAATATGATGACCGATATCGGGGTCTATTCAGAGACGGGTATTATCAATGGAAAACTAACTTACGAAGGTGGTAATGCTGTTAGAGGAGCAAGAGTTTTGGCCACCCCATCTGATGGAGAAAACCGTGGTGTGAGTATGAGTATGGTTAATAACCAGCTTACTATTCCTTTGGAAAACCAAAACACTAATTGGTTTCCAGATGATTGGACCTTGTCTTTCTGGTTTAGACTTCATGATAAATCAAGTGGTCAGAAAATTCTGAATGTTACTAATGGCACAGAATATCTTTCTATTGGGTCTATGGGAGGAGGAACTGAATCGTTCAATGAATATGAATACGAAGAAGTAACCAATATTGTAGGAGTTTCTGATGAATTGATTGGTTTCTTGGATTCTAATGGAGAAGTCAAATCATATTCTGATGAAAGTATCTTAGGTCAGCTCACTGGATCAGAATACAAAGAGTTTCAAAAAGAAAGTTTATCAGGCCTTGTTTCAAACGATACGATTTATGATTTCAAGCATAGAAAGCCTTGGTTGCTGAAACAAGGTAATCAATGGTTTTCGCTGAACTCTAAAACTACTAAACTACCTATCGCAGATTCGCTTATTGGTTACTTTAAAGGAGACTCTGTCTACGAGTCTTTTGATAGTGACTTTGTACTTGCTTTTGTAGATGATAATAAGTTATATCAAGCCGAACACTTTAATATCAAATATGAGTTGGGAGATACTTATGCTTATATCTCAAATAATCAAATAGTATTTGCAAGTAATCCAGAAATCAAAGCAGACATAACTGATGATATCGTTTATGCTGCTGACGGAACTCCGATTCATATGATCAAAGGAAACAATGTATACTACTTACACTTTGATGATGTTAGTCAGAAGTTAGTAAGGGGAAAGAGGTTTGCTCGAAAAGTACCTAATACTACAGATCCATTGGTTGCTTTTGATATCAAACTATTAGAAAAAACTGTTACAGAAGAAATAAGAAAAGGTGCTGAATTAGGTTTAGTAAGTTCAGACAGAGACAAAATCTTTGATAGCTCAGAGTCAGGACTTATCAAGAACTTAATAGACCCAACAGGGGTACTGAGGACCACTGAATATGTAGATACCTTAATCTATGAACCAGTAAGTGCTGAATACGGTATGTCAGGTCATGCATTGGTCAATATAAATTCAGGAGTTTCTGAGTATCTTTTCAATAATTCTGAGGACTCTCTTTATAGTATTACTGTGAACTCGGGTATATTAGGTAATGATGATTATATCACTGATGCATCAACAGGAGATTATATCTTTTTCTTGGGGGAGATAATCAATGGAGATAGACAGTTTTATAAAGCAGTCAATGATACTGAGACCAACATCATTACAAATGTCATCAATACTTATACAAAAGAGGTTTACCAAGCCCAGCTTGATGTCAAAGCAGGTAATCTATCTAGTTCAGAATCTATTCTGACAAAAGATTTGTACTTAGGAGAATACAATAACCTAATGCTAACTTATGACGGAGATGAACTAGTTGCTTTTTTAAATGGGAACAGCTTCGATACTCTTCAAGTTAAAAACTTAAGTAAATTATTTAAGTCTACTTCTCAAGAAATAACATTCGGGCCATTTGACGGCCTATTGGATGAGACGCTATTGTGGTCTACAGCTAAGGATTCAGCTCAGGTAAAAAAAGACTATAATCGATACTTAGGAGGAGGGGAAGAATATTTGGTCGGATACTGGAGACTAGATGAAAAGGTTTCTACAAGTTCTTTTGACGCCTCATATTCTATAGATGCGACTGGTGACCGAAAGTTTAATAAACATAATGCCACGCTTGATTTGGCACAGTGGAGCAATATTGTGCCAGAGCAAGAAGATTTGTCCTTCACTTCATTTACAGATAAGGATGGAAACTATTCGATTCAATCTATCATATATGCAGGTAGAGGGAATAATTTTAAAGTAGTTCCTATGCTTGGCACTCATAGATTTGAACCTTCTAATAAAGTTCTATTCATAGGACCAGCTCAGCAAATCCAAAATGAGCAGAACTTTCGTGATAAATCTGCCTTTAGAGTTACAGGTACTGTCAAGTATGACCCTACTATCTTAGGTTTTAGTTCATCTGATGATCCAAGTGCCCCCAATTGTTATGTAGAAGGCGTTAAATTTTTTATTGATGATCAGCCTGTACTAAAAGACAATAATTTTTATCTAACGGATAAAGAAGGCCGTTTTGACTTTGATGTACCTATAGGTAAGCATACCATTCGAGTAGAAAAAGACAAGCATAGCTTCACTTTCGATACATGGCCACCTACAGGAGAGTTCAACTTTCAGGATGAAGTTCATGACCTAATTTTTTACGACAATACTACCAGAACTGTAATAGGTAAAGTGGTAGGAGGAGCTTCTCAAGGAGAAAAAACTAGCGGTGAAGGATTTTCTATCAATAATATTGGTACTGCTCAAATCAAACTTAAGTCCATAGGTAAGTCATGCTATGAAACTATCATTGAGACAAATCCTATTACTGGTGAATACCGAGCCGAGTTACCTCCATTCAGGTATAATATTGTAGACATTAATATTCCTACACAGAATGTAGCCTTTAACCGTGAGCTGAAGAAGTTGGCTGAATTACCAATTGATCTTGCCAATGATCAACTGGTTACTGAATCGGTTGTATGCTTAAGAAATTGTCAATCTTTTAATGAAGAGATAGAATACCATGTTGTCAGAGACTTTGTCTATCGAACACCTTCTAAATTCAATGTGCTTTCTAACAACCCTGATCCAAATTACTTGGGAGATGTTAAGTATGATGATGTTTACAGAGGTAAATCGATAGACGTAGAAAAATTACCTTTCGATCTATTCACAACTAATTCTGTTTCTATCTGGAAAATTTCAATTACTGAAGATTATTATAATCATGATGATCCCAACAATATTGTTCATTATCCAGATACACTAAGAAATGAGAAAATTATTATTGATAATGAAATAGCCTCCGAGATAGTCACTTTGGATCTTAGTCAGGGATTTGTAGAATATGCATTCCGACCGGCAGAATCATCTTTATTATACGATAGAATCAATCCGTTAGAGAGTTTTACCAAATCCGTACAAATAAGAACGGAAAGAGGTCAAACGTGGAGAGAGCAGGGTGATATTTATAGAGGTTACGTCCTAGGAGGGGTGAATGCAGATAATGAACAGTCTTTCTATACCGTAGCCAACGAAGGACAGGATTATCAAGTGGTCGATTTCATTTTAAGAGATCCTCCGGGTAGTCAGAGTTATTCCTCTTTAGTGGACAAAACCAAGGTTACTAAAGTTAGAAAAACGAAATTTGGTAAAGGTCTACTTCATGAATCTAGCATAGTCAAAGGAACAAAATTCAAGTTCAATAAAGAAACCCCTGTGATTAGTTGGACGGATCTAGAGTCAAAAACATACGGAGGTGCAAAATTCAAAACCAATGCAACCAAGGAGGGTGAGGAGACATCGGTATTTACTTTTGATAATTATTTGGAGTTTTCAACTTCTAAGATCAATAAAAACACGGGTGCGGGAAGTGACCTTTTTATAGGCAACGCAATGAACGTGTTTGTTAATCCGATCTACACTACTAAGCTACTTCCTGTTGATACTTGTACATCAAGAAATATGGACTGTTTCAGTGATATTAAATTTGATATAGATGGAGTCGATTACACTATTGGGAGAGAGAGAGCTATCGGTGCATCGATTGAAGAGAAAGAGACCTTTTTTTATTACACACAAAGACAACTGGAGGAGTTCATCAAAGTTTTAGATAGAGATTATAAAGCCGTAGACCAAACTACCAATAAAGGGAAGGTTTTGGCCTCCAGACTAAGAAACCAAAGTAGAATTTGGAAATCCGCTATTGCCCAAAACGAGTATGAAAAACTGGTAGCAAAGTACAACCTTGAAAATCAAGTTTCTGATTCAGGAATTGAGACTGAAAATATCTCTTTCGCATATGGCTCGAATGTAGAACGAGACTATAAGGTAGGGGTTGAAAATTCTTTTAGTTCCAATAAAAATTTCAGTTTTTACGGAGGATTTACTACTCAAATAGAGTTTGCACTTTTTGGGGCATATATGAAATTTAATCTTGACTTAGGTTATACATCTTTTGCTTCTGAATCAGAGGTGGCCCAAGAACTGAGACAGCAGCAAGTTCATTTTTCGCTGAAAGATGATGATCCAGGAGATCAATACAGTGTAGACGTAGTATTAAACAATTATCCATCTGAATTTGAGCTTGGAGCGGAGCTAGCGCGAGTTTATGATTCATATAGTGCCTTTGGTATCCCAGCAGGATTAGGTGGGTTTGACGAAATTGATAACGAATACAAGTATTCTCCTCGAGATAAATCGAGCTTTATCAACCCGATCTTTATAACTAGAGGAGGAAGAACTTCATGTCCTTATGAACCTGAAGAAAAAGCGAAGTATCTAAATTATTTAGATTCTACACGGTTGGATGATTTGAAATCAAAAAGTATAATTAAGGACTTCATGCCTGGTAACGAAGTTTTAACCTATGAAATCGTAGAAGATTCTGAAGAAGACTATGTTTTGAACTATGGTACCTTCCAAAGAGATCAACCTGGATTCAGAATAGAACCGCGAGTATTAAGTGGTATTCCTTGGGATGGTTTGAGAAGAGCTACGTTTGACGTGTTTTTCGACAATTTGAATATAGAAGATACAGTCAGAACATATAAGCTACTCGTAGATCAAAGAACAACAGGAGCTGGTCCCACGATTAGGCTTGATGGAGAAAGATTTATCAAGGGTACCGAAATTCCACTTTATGGAGGTGAAACATTAAAAAAATCAATAACTGTTCGTCCTGTAAAAGATGTCTATGACTACGAAAATATAGTTGTTTACCTAGTAGCAGGATGTCAGTTTGATTTCGGTCAAGATTTAGATTTTCAGGAAGACATTTTTGCGAGAGATACGTTGTCTGTCTATTTCGACCCGGTTTGTCCTTTAGCATCTGTTATTGCTCCTACTCAAGACTGGATCATCAATAATAGTTCTGGTTCGGTATTACCATTCGAAATTCAGGAACAGCAATTTTACTTCGAAAATCATGAGAAAATAAAACTTCAGTTTAAAGCATCTTATCAATCAGATGAAGATTGGGTAGATATAGCCATATGGAGTAATGATTCTAGTGAGGTAAAAGAACAGCGTGCCCTTGGGTTCAGGTATGAATATATGCCTCGAGAGTCAGTCTTTATTGCTGATGAATGGGATACTGAGGAACTAAATCTACCAGATGGAGCTTATCAAATCAGGTGGCATTACAAGTGTTCCAATGGGTTGGAATCATATTCCGAGCCAATTAATGGAGTAATAGATACTACTAGTCCACACGTCTTCGGCAGACCGTCACCAGCTGATGGAGTATTATCTCCTGATGACGAAATTCTCTTGACTTTAAATGAACCAATTGAAGGAGGGTTAGTCGATCGTGATTTTATTCAAGTTAAAGGAAAAATTAACGGAACACCCCTATCGCACCCTGTTGGTGTGAGGTTTTCTGATAGTCAAAGTGATCAGGTGACAATTCCTCATCTTCAGTTGAGAAATATGCCATTGACTATAGAAATGTGGATTAGAAGAGACGAAAAATATGCTTCAACTAAGCAACAAATTTTGAGTCATTCTCAGCTTGGTGGAACAGACTTGTCTCTTTCTTTGATCCAAGGTGGATATCTTGAATTGAAGCTCAATAATCAGACACTAAGATCAGATTCAAGAATTGAACTTGATACTTGGTCTCATATCGCTCTTTCTTTAGACACTGAAGAAAATAAAGCAGCATTGTATCACAATTCTTCTTTAATTGGATTTAGTGAAAACTTTATTGCGTCTCATTTTGCTACTGCTCCAATGATTCTTGGAGGGTCTGGTTCAGAAAGTTTAATTGCTAATATTCATGAGCTTAGGCTATGGTCAAAATATATGACAGCTGCTGATCTTGCTCAGAACTATTATAAAGATCTAACGGGAAGAGAAATTGGATTACTAGGTTATTGGCCACTCAATGAAGGAAAAGGCGATTTGTCAATTGATAAAGTGCAGTCTAAAAATGCTCAAATACAAGCCGATTGGTTTTCAGAGCCGGCTTCATTGTCTTTTGATTTCAATGGAAACAATCCAATCCAATTGCCTTCATTGGCATTTACAGATGAAGAGGATTTTACTATAGAGTTTTGGTTCAAGTCTGCACTAACCTCAATAGCCGATACAATGACCCTTGTGAGTAATGGTGATTCAGATCATATGGATTGGGAAATTGGGATTAATAAACTAGGTCAGATCATATTGAATCATGATGGTCAATCTGTGGTATTAGTAGGTACCAGTGTACTTGATGAAGATTGGCATCATTTGGCATTAGCAGTTAATAGAGTTGGACATACACGTGCCATATTCGATGGAGAAGTGTCTTCGGTACATGCTGCTATACTCTTTGAAGAATACGGTGGACCAGCTACAGTACTAGGTTCTAGATTGTCATTTAGTATAAACGGAGTTAAACAATTCACAAAAAGATTTACTGGACAAATTGATGAATTTAGAATCTGGCGGATGGCTAAGTCACAAGAGCAGATTCAAAGAATGTCTCATTATAAACTAGAAGGAAATGAATTTGGTTTAGCATGCCATATGCCTTTCGAAGATTATGATGATTTTCTCAGAATAAGTCATGGATCTTTGATTTGTAATGATGAGTTTGATTCAAATCTCGTAGGGGTAAGTAGCTCTGAACAATATTCAAAAGAGAATCCAGGGATAGCTCTTAAACCTTATGAAACCCCTGTATACTTTAATTATTCAGTCAATGGGGATAAAATAATTATCACTCTAGATGAGGAAAATCCTGAGACGATTGAGAATTGTGTATTGGATATCTCTGTGAGAAATTTGATAGACCAACATGGTAATGTCATGAAATCTCCAGTCACTTGGTCTGTTTTTGTAGATAGAAATCAAGTAACATGGAAAGACAGAACATTATCATTCGAAAAGGATCTCGACGTACCTCTTCAGTTCAAAGCTTCTATTCAAAATACGGGAGGTGAGCAGCAAGAATTTGTGATAGATAATCTCCCCACTTGGATTTCAGCTACACCCGCTTCGGGATTGATAGAGCCAGATTCAGAACAGGAACTTAATTTCACTATCAATCGAGGGTTGAATATAGGAGAGTATCAGCATCCGATTCATCTAAGAACAGATTTTGGCTTTAATGAAAGTTTGCTATTGAATATTAAGGTAGCCGAAAAGCTTCCTGAGGATTGGAATTTCAATCCTGATGACTATCAATACACGATGAATTTCATCGGTCAAATAATGATTCACGGTAAATATTCCATTGATGATGAAGACATCATTGGTGTATTTGTGAATGGTGAGATGAGAGGTAAGGCAGCGCTACAGTATCAAGAAGTCTATGATAATTATCAGGCATTCTTATCAGTCTATAGTAATGAACCTGCATCAGGAGAAAAGTTGGAATTCAGAATTTGGGATGCTAGTGAAGGAAAGGTTTTAAGTTCTATAAACATTCCTGAAATCAAGAATGACCCTATACTTTTTGGAGTTAATGAGCTCTATGGCCGTCCATCTAGTCCTGTAACTTTCACATCTGTCAATGAAGTTCTATTTAGCTATGAAGTACCTAAAGGGTGGAAGTGGGTTTCATTCAATTTGACTTCCGACGATTTGATTAGAACCAGAAACCTTTTTGAGGGGCAAAAAGTGAATGATGGAGATAGATTGCTATCAATCGATGCAGTAGATGTATATGATGAGAAAAATGATCTATGGATAGGAACTCTAGGCGGAGACAATTTACCCGAGAGAAAAGGGGGAATAGATGTCCGAGAAGCCTATAGAGTTTATAGTCAAGAACCATTGGTGATAACTTATTCAGGTGTACCTGCTGACCCTTTGGCTCACGAGATCGATTTATATTCTCCAAACAGTACGATTAAGCCTCGAATGTGGAACTGGGTTGGCTATTTAGGCCAAGAAAATATTTCAGTTAATGAAGCTTTATCCTCACTTCAACCTAACGATGGAGATATTATCAAAAGTCAATATGCTTTTGCTATATATGATCCTGTGTTGAAATGGGTAGGTAATTTGGAATATTTATCACCCGGAGAGGGTTATTTAATGCAAGTTTCCAAGGATCAGACTTTAGTATTTCCAAGCAGTAGTTTGATAAATTCTTCCTCGCAAAGGAATACGACTGTGAAGTCTTTGATTCAAAACAATTTCGATCCACATCAATATAGCCAAAGCATGACTGTGACGGCTCGAATTGTCGGTTTGGATACCTATTCGGAATTTCCGATGCTTAAGGCGTACAGTGGAAAGGAGTTAAGAGGTGTTGCGTCTGTAGATGAATTAAACGGGCAGCCAGTCTATTATCTTACGGTTTTTGGTGAGGCTAATGAAGATTTGAGATTTGAGGTAGAATTCTCCGATTATACACATTCTCTACAAGAGGAATATGTTTTCCAAGCAAATCACTCTGTTGGACTTCCGGCTTCACCAGTTACCTTGACATATATTGATAATGAAAATATAAATCTAGGTTTACAGGTATTCCCTAATCCTTTCGATAATCAGGTCAAATTTGTCTTTCAATTGGACGAAGATGGGTTCAATCAACTAAGAGTATTCACCATGGATGGTAAACTCATATTGGATAGAGAATTTATGGGAGGCTCGCAGGAAGTTGTAGAATTTCATTGGAATGGAATAGATGATACTGGAAGGCAATTAGGTGCTGGTATTTATCTGGTCAAGTTTCAGTCGGCCAATCTTGAAAAAGGACAACTCTTAATCAAAGAATAGGTGACAAAATTATTTGAAGTAAAACTGAGGGCATTGATACTATTGCTCTCAGTTTTTTCATTTATCGATATCAAGGCTCAAGACCCTGGCTGGTCTGTTGATTACAGTCAATTTACTTTTAGAATGACTGTGAGCGCGATAGTTGAAAAAGATGGAACCTTGTTAGGCCAAGGAGCTAATCAGGTTGCTGTTTTTTTTGGTGATGAGATTCGAGGGTTAGGTAAACTGGATTTGTATCATGAACCTTCAGATCGATACTTAGCAGTATTTCAAGTAGGTAGTAATTCTTCAGTATCAGAAGAATTGACTGTGAAAATATACGACGAGACTAAAAACGAAGTAGTAGAATCAAGAGTTGGAGTGACATTCACTCCGGATCAACTTGTCGGTAGTGTTACTGACCCTGTTATTTTTTCTGATAATAGATATCCTACTGATATTTTGATAGAGACTCTTGAGTTTAAAGAGAATAGTAGAGAAGGTACACTCATCTCCTTGATATCTACTTCAGATGAAGATGATAGTGATTACAATTATTCTTTACAGAATTTTTCACCAGAGGTAGCGGCTACATCTATTAAGATAAATCATGATTCACTTTTAGTATCTGAACCAATTGATTTTGAAACGACAGATCAGTTTTTATTCTCTATTACTGCCACAGACGCATCTGGTGTTAATTTCTCAAAACAATTTACTATGATCATATTGGATGAATTTGAAGATCCAGATGCACCACCAACTTCTGTAGAAGAAGCAGTGTTTGAAGGACTACCAATCAGCAATTATATTTCTCCAAACGGTGATGGTATCAATGATTATTTGACAATTGGAAACCACCATATCTATGATGACTTTCTATTGAAAATAGTTAATCCAAAAGGAAAAACTATTTATTCCAAATTGAATTATGACAATAGCTGGAATGGTAAGTATGAAGGTAAAAGTTTACCGACTGGAGTCTATTTCTATTTCTTCGAAAATAAGAATAAGGGAGTTCGATTTGATGGTAGGATTTATATAAAGGAGAGATAGTATGAAAGTCCAAATTTTATTCTTGACAATTATGCTGGCTTCGATAAATTTAGCAGCTCAGCAGTATCCAAATACGCAGTTATATTATGCTAACCCTTATCTCATCAATCCAGGATTCACTGGGTATCTCACAGATATGTCAGCTTATGTAAATGCGATGTCACCTATGACAACTGAGAAAAGTGCGATTAGAAACTATAGAGCAGGTATTAATCAAGCCCTTGAAAAAAAGTACCTCGGTGTAGGAGGCAAGTTTACCTATGATCAGAGAGACTTTTTCGAGTCGTTATACTTGGATTTAAGTCTTGCCTACAAATTAGTTTTGAAACGGAAGCATGTAATAGGTTTAGGAACTGATATCGGTATTGTTAATAGGAGTTACAATATTACAGGACTTACTAAGTATGTAGATCAAAATGACCCTACATTGACTTCTGATTACTTCTATAGAACAAATCTTAAAATTGGCGTCGGAATGGCCTACTATTCTACTAGTATGGAGTTAGGCATTGCTTTTCCACATATGGTAGAAAGTTCAGAGAATTTTGCTCCATATTTCAATACCTATGTAGCATATAAATACTATTTGCCAAGAAGTCTTTGGTTGCTCAAACCGGCTCTTTATTTTGTTAATCTTTCTGATGGGACACAAATTGTTAACGGTAACTTGATGTTTATTAAGAAACAGAAGATTTGGTTGCAGTTAGGTTATGGTAGCTCCAAGGAAGTATCCACGGCTATAGGATTGTTTTTTGATATGTATGAGCTCTCTTATTCTTATGTACATAGCTTGTCAGATGTGTTACCGTATAATAGCCTCAATGAGCTAATGCTCAGAATACATATTGGTAAATCGAATAAGTTACTTTCTCATATAGCAGACAAAAAGAATAGGAAGTAATGGATCACAAATAAAGTTGCCTAGAATATATTGCAAGGGTTATTTTGAGTCTCACTGAATGACCTTTGCAGTATCCAATTCCAATTCAACAGGATAAATTATATTCCAATCCTTAGCTATATCAGCTAAAATCCACCCTTTGTCAAGCACTCTACTAAAACCTTGTTTTAGCCTTCCAACATGTGATACACTGTCATATGCCCATTCTCTTACCGAGTCTGTATGATGAACAAATAATTGAAAGTTCAGACCTTCCTGTTCATCTGAATAAAGCATCACATCCAAATCATCATCGGAGTTACCGAACACTGCTACAGGCTTTTTGCCTATGTGTTCTTGGATGTATGAAACTTTTTCATGCTGACTATTTTGAATTGATAGTTCATCCGAATCATTTGCATTCAATACTTGCTTTATAGAACTACCTATTACTTGTTCTGGAGGAATATTATAAACCATTGAAGCAAGTGGTCTCACGAATTCTATTCCACCTTCTGAGACAATATAAGTTTTGAAACCATTCTGTTTTAATAAGTCTAAAACTTCAAGCATCGGTTGATAAACCATTTCTGTAAATTTCTTTCCAGTTTGTGGATGCTTAGATTTATTGACCCAATCCTTAACCATGGATTGAAATTCCTCAGAAGTATAATTTTCATGTGACGCTGCCAATAACTTCAGCAATCCTTCTTTTCCATAAGACGCTATTCTTGGAAAGTTTTCCTCCAATACAGATTTGAACGGTTCTATTTCTTGCCATTCTGGATGTTCAGGTGCCAGCTTCTGGATATGGTCTATCATAAAGTAAAGTTGAAAATAGATTGGTTTCTCTGACCAAAGCGTACCGTCATTGTCAAATACAGCAATCCTATCTTCTTCTTTGATGAAAACTGGACTACCATCAGTTACTGCACCTTTCACAAAGCTCTTGATAGCGTTTTTAGAAATACCTTCATTCCAAGAAGGAAGAGAATCTGCTTCAGTTTGTATTTCAGATCCTTTTTGGGAACAGCCTAGAGTAATGGTTAAAAGTAGAGCTGGTAAAATGCGTATCACAGTCAATAAGTTTATTTGAGAAAACGAAACTACAGAATCAAGCTGATTCTGTAGTCGTTATATACCGATTAAATAAACAACCATTCTTACTAGACAAGAGTATATAAATTGTTTGATAGTATTATTTACTTAGGTATTCTCGTTGTTTTTAAGACATTTCTTCCCACATTTTGATCATATGATATGTATCCACTTGGGCGTTGTAAAGTTTCTCTCCTTTTCCAGGTTTGATCCAATTGTTATTTAACTCTTCGTCAAGTTCAACCGCCTTGGTATTATCTATTAGTTGGAGATTTAAAATTTCTTTGATTTGATTTTTTAAAGTGAAATTCTTGATAGGAATGTTTACTTCAATTCGTCTTTTCAAATTTCTTTTCATCCAGTCTGCCGAACCCATGAAGAGTTTGTCTTCCCCATCGTTGTGAAACCAAAATACCCTAGCATGTTCTAAGAACCTTCCTACCACTCTACGAACTCTAATATTCTCACTTAAACCAGGGACACCTGGAACGATACAACAAATACTACGCACAATCATGTCAATTTTGACACCTGCTTGGCTAGCTTCATAGAGTTTATCAATCATACCACGCTCTTCAAGGTTGTTTAGCTTGATAATAATGTAACCTTGTTTGCCCTGTTTTGTCAGTTCGATTTCCCGATCAATCAAGCCAAAGAAACCATCTATGATGTTGAACTGTGAAACAAGTAAGTTCTTGAATTCTTTAGGCTGCTTGCGTTTAGTAAGATATTTGAACAGATCATCCAATTCTTCCCCCATTCCTTGATCACTAGTCAATAGACCATGGTCACAGTATATAGATGCTGTTTGCTCATTGAGATTACCAGTTCCAAAGAAACTATAGTTTTTTATCTCTCCTGATTCAGTCTTTCTTTTGACCAATGCAACTTTTGCATGTACTTTCAGCCCTGGTATACTGTAAATTATTTTTACTCCAGCAGACTGAAGTTTCTCTGCCCATCGAAGGTTGTTTGCTTCATCAAATCGAGCCTTTAGTTCGATAAACGCTGTTACATTCTTGCCATTCTTCGCAGCACTCATGAGTGCGTTTCCAATCAGAGATTTAGAAGCAATTCGATAGAAAGCCACTTTAATTTCTTGAACATGTGGGTCGCTTGCAGCTTGATTGAAATACTGAAGAATATAATTATAACTGTGGTAGGGGAAGTGTAACATACGATCCTCCTCATCAATAGCATTGAATATTGATCTATGTTTATCTATTCCTTGGTTTTGAAGCGGAGGGAACGGTTCATATTCTAGCTGTGAACCAATAGGGTTTGGAAGCTGGAAAAAATCAAATAAACTGTGATATACACCTCCAGGTACTAAATCTTCATCATGAAGCTCAAGAGCATCTTGAAGGAAACTCAGAAGCTCTTTTGACATTCCTTCTCCGTATAAAAACCTGCTTGGTACTCCCAGATTTCGTTTCTTAATCTGCTTTTGAATTTTCTCCACAAGGTCTCCACTGAACTCATCTTCTATATTGAGGTCTGCGTCCTTATTCATCTTGATGCTTTTGCATTCAATAACCTCAAAATCTGGGAAAACAAAGTCTAGATGCATTTTTACAATATCATCCAAAAACATGTAATGAAACTGAACATTTGGACTTGGAAGCTGATAGAATCTAGGCAATACATCTGATGGAATGTTTAAATATGCATATTCTATACTTCCAGAAAACTTATTCTGAAGTCTCATAGCAAAATAAAGAGCTCTATTATTTAAGAAGGGAGCTCTATTAGTTACTCCAAAAATATGTGGCTGTAGAAATGCCAATACTTGAGTCTTGAAATAATATAAGGAATTAGCCCTTTGAGCTTCATTTAGTTCGTTTGGAGTCAACAGAAATAACCCGGTCTTTTGTAGATCAACTACAATTTCATCTCTAAGTATTCTACCGTATTCAACTAGTTGTCTCGTCACACGACGGTGAATCTCAACAAGGATCTCTCCAGGATCAGTATCTAGAGCGGCATTGATTTTTTTACCATCCAAATCAAGTAGTCTTCTCAGGTAAGCTACTCTTACTCTGAAGAACTCGTCTTGGTTAGAAGAGTAAATAGCTAAAAATCTGAGTCTTTCTAAGAGAGGAACGTCTTTTTGTTTTGCCTCTTGTAGCACTCGATAATTGAAAGTCAGCCAGCTGAGATCACGATTGAAGTATCGTTTTTCGGTAGTTGTAGATTCTTTCTCCAAAATGAAGCGTTTAGTAGATGATAGTGAACGCTGTGAATTTACGTGATTGGAGTATGATTTTGAAAGTTTAAGTATAGGTAAAAACGAAAAATCCCTGATTTCTTAATAGAGATCAGGGATTTGATATTTTTTCAGCCGAAGTGACTATTCTTGATCGTCCTTTTTAGCTGCTGTAGATTTGAAGTCAATCAAAGAAACAGCTGCCCCAAAGGCTGCTAAACACACTACTATGTTTACAAAAAGATTCACTCCTGAAGTAACCGCTGGGTTCAAAAAATCAAACATGTTTCTATTATTTAATTAGTAATGCGAAGATATAGAAATTCTGAAAAGTCATGATGACTAACTGATGTCAGTTAAGAACTTTAGTTGAATATTCCGAGAATAAGGATTGGGTATTGATCAAAATATCTAATTTTCGGATTCGTTGAATTCATTTACATGCTACGAATAATTATACACGGTACATTCTTTGGGTTATTGGTTCTCAGCTTTTCGACCAATGCACAGATGGTAGGAGCGGAGGCTATGCGTTTCAAAAACTTTACATTGCATAACGCTCCACCAAAGTACCTCCTTTCGAAAAAATCTGCTGTTTTTATATCTACTCCACCAGATTCGAAAGACCATCGTCTTCGAGAAGACTGGAAAGAATTCGCGAAAGAAATTCACGGAAGTTTCAAAAAAATGGGAATCGACGCGGTAGCGTACTATTATATCGATGATTTGTTTTCTAATTCTGATGTAAATGAGTCTTTAGCTAAAGATTTAATCAAACGTCAATTCAAATATGTCATTTTGGTAGAGCATACACGCAGTTCTATAAATCCCGATCTCGAAAACTATTATGTGATTACCGTAACTCCTTTCAATAAAGAGTTAACATTTGTTGATGAAGGGGCTAATGCATGGAGAATTGAAGGCCCTAGCCTGAATACTCTTTTAGTTAAAATGTCTAAGGATATCCAACGGAAAGAAATGAAATTCAGCAATTACCTTATTCCAGATGAACCTGAATTTTTCACCGATGCCGCTATTATTAAAGGTAGAAGAATTCCTACTTATGCAATGGATTTGAAAGTTGAGCCATTGATTGTACCAAAATTTCAAAAGTATATCCCAAAGGATTCCAGCCAAATCAATGTAACTACGAGGGCTAAAATCAAGAAGTTTAATGATGAGATCGATCGAAAAAACCAGCGACTAGAGCAAATCATGTCTACATATCCTTTGAAGTATGAAATTTCGGATAATTTCTCAGATAGTGAGGTTTATAATAGAGGAGGACAGTTTGTACTACTTCACTTTAATACAACAGGAGATCACATCAAAGCCTTTATGGACTATGAGATTGACGGTGACGAAATACTCGAATCTAAGACAGCTATGGGTAAAGTTAGTTTACCAGCAGAGGCTGAAGTCACCAAGTTTTACGTTAAGCATGTTTTCACTAAAGATGTTTATACAGGGTTGAATTGGGATGCCGCATTGACATGGGAAGAAGCACTCGAGAACTTTGTATTCAATATGAAGGATATTTTGGATATCAATTGATTCATTTGACATAAAGACACGCTTTTTTATTTCATATCCGACAGATTGACGCACTTTTGCGCTTGGCAAAGTACTTGCTAATAAGGGAACGTATTGAATTGTAGATCATAATGGCAAAATCTAAGAAATCAGCTGACATAAAGTCAACAGAAGAACAAGTAGCAGAAGAGCTAAACAATGACACGCAAGTGAAAACTGAGGAAGTAGAAGAACAAGAGGAGCAGAAGACAGAAGAAACTCCTGCCGAGGAAGAGGTAGATGAATTGACAAAGCTAAAAGCCGAGGTTGCAGAGTCTAAAGACAAGTATTTAAGACTTTACTCAGAGTTTGAAAATTTCAGAAGAAGAACTGCAAAGGAAAAGCTGGATATGGTAAGCTCAGCAAATGAAGGTTTGATTCAGTCTTTATTGCCAGTATTGGACGATTTTGAAAGAGCAGATAAGTCAATGACCGAGGATGCAGACATTAAATCTGTAAAAGAAGGTGTGGATCTTATTTTCAATAAATTCAAAGGTGCTTTGGAACAGAAAGGCCTAAAAATAATTGAAGTAGGAGCTGGTGATGATTTTGATGTAGAACATCACGAAGCAATAACTCAGATTCCTGCACCGACAGAAGAGCTTAAAGGCAAAATTGTAGATGTCGTAGAGAAAGGGTATCAATTAGGCGAGAAGGTCATTAGATTTTCAAAAGTTGTAACAGGAGCATAAGATGTCAAAAAGAGATTATTACGAGGTACTTGGTGTTAGCAAAGGTGCTGATGCTTCTGAAATAAAGAAGGCTTATAGGAAGCTAGCGATTAAGTATCACCCTGATAAAAACCCAGATGATAAAGACGCTGAGGAGAAGTTTAAGGAAGCCGCTGAGGCTTATGAAGTTCTCAGTGACGACCAAAAGAAAGCTCGCTATGATCAATTCGGTCATGCAGGTATGGGTGGAGCTGCTGGTGGCGGAGGCTTCGGAGGTGGCGGAATGTCAATGGATGACATTTTTTCACAGTTTGGAGATATCTTCGGCGGAGGTGGGGGAAGCCCATTCGATAGTTTCTTTGGCGGCGGTGGCGGCGGCGGTCGTAGACGTCGAAAAGGCACCAATCTTCGTATCAAATTAAAGTTGTCCTTAGATGACATTGCAAATGGTGTTGAAAAGAAGATCAAAGTCAACAGGCTTGTAGTTGCTGATGGTGTAACTTATAGAACATGTCCACAGTGTCAAGGAACAGGCCAAGTGCAGAAAGTGGTACAGACCATGTTAGGTCAAATGGTTTCTGCCTCGACATGTCCATCATGTAATGGGTCTGGACAAATTATCGATAAAAAACCTAATGGTGTTGATAGTTCTGGATTGACTTACAAGGACGAAGTTATTTCTGTAAAAATCCCTGCTGGTGTTACAGATGGTATGCAGTTAAGCATGTCAGGTAAGGGAAATGAAGCGCCGGGCGGAGGTGTTCCTGGAGATCTTTTGATCGTGATAGAGGAACAAGAAGGAGAGACATTGAAGAGAGAAGGTAACAATATAGTGTATGACCTTTATCTCAACTTTGTTGATGCTGCTTTAGGAACTTCTGTAGAAGTACCGACTATATCTGGAAAAGTAAAAATCAAGATTGATTCCGGTACTCAAAGTGGGAAAATATTAAGGTTGAGAGGAAAAGGAATTAAAGATATCAATGGATATGGAACCGGCGATCAATTGATTCATGTAAATGTATGGACGCCAAAAACTTTGACGAAAGAAGAAAAGAAAACACTAGAAGGACTTAGAGACTCTGAAAATTTCTCACCTAGTCCTGATAAGAGTGAAAAAGGATTCTTTGAAAAGATCAAGGAGTTCTTTTAGGACATAAGTTGATTTATTGATTTAAAGGCCTGATTTCTTAGTAGATATCAGGCCTATTTGTTTGAATAAAAACTAGTATAGAATTATCCACAGTTAATTTCTTTTGTAATTCTAGAATATGGTTTAGGAACTGATTCAAATAAAAGTTCGTTTGATAGTTATTAACAGAAATAATTTTAAGCTTATGAGATTACTTAGTACACTAGCTTTTATCATAGCTGTTTCATTTACAGGCTATGCGCAAAGTCCAGAAATTGGCTCTGAGAGCTTTAAGAAAATAGAAAAGACTGAAGCGGAATGGAAGGAACAGCTTACCAATATGCAGTATTATGTCCTTCGTAAAAAAGGAACTGAGAGAGCCTGGACTGGAGAGCTTAATAGTAACAAGAAAAAGGGAATATATAAGTGTGCCGGTTGTGGGAATGAATTATTCCATTCTTCAACAAAGTTCGAATCAGGTTCAGGGTGGCCTAGTTTTTATGATTACGTGAATAAATACAGTTTAATGGATGAGGCAGATTATAAATACGGTATGGTACGAACAGAAGTACTTTGTAAGAGATGTGAAGGACACCTAGGACATGTTTTTGAGGATGGGCCTAAGCCAACTGGGCTTAGATATTGTATTAATTCCGCTGCTCTTATATTTGAAGAAGAGAAATAATATTTTCCTACCTGAGAGCCTTTTTGATTATTTAGCTACACATTCATTTTTATACTCTTTGTTTTACATTTGGCGAATGTTAAAACTAGGAGATACTTATCAAACAGAGTTTTCAATCTCTCAAGAAGAGGTTACCAAGTTCGCTGAAGTATGCGGCGACAAAAACCCAGTTCATTTGGATGCCGACTATGCAGCTCAGACACCATTTAAAGTACCAATTGTACATGGGATGTTTAGTGCCTCAATAATTTCTAAAGTTATGGGCATGGAGTTTCCAGGAGAAGGCACAATCTATTTGGGACAAAGTTTGGACTTTAAAAGACCTGTTTATGTAGATAAGACGTACGAAGTAAAATGTGAAATCATTGAAATTACAGAAGGTAAAAGTATCGCAAAAATCTCTACAAAAATCCATGAGACTGAAAGAGGAAAAATTGTAGTAGATGGAGTTGCTACTGTAAAAAATGTTGAAAAATTGCCCTAAAATTTACTGTGGCTCACAAGACATAAAAATGGCCTCTCGATTTTGAGAAGCCATTTCTGTAATAGTCTTTTTGAATTTAGCGTCAGTCAGCTTCAACTTTATCAACCACAATATCTTTAATATCCATCATGATCTTGTTAGCCACAGCATCTGCTGTATTTTGTGAATCTGATTCTGCATATATACGGATGATTGGCTCCGTATTAGACTTTCTTAGGTGAACCCACTCAGATTCAAAATCTATCTTTACACCATCTTCAGTATTGATAGGATGCTTTTGATATTTTTCTTTAACTCCTTCTAATACCTTATCTACGTCAATATCAGGAGTCAATTCAATTTTGTTTTTAGAAATATGGTAGTTAGGGTACATTGCTCTCAATAGAGCTGATGGCTTTCCAAACTTTGCCAAGTGACTCAAAAATAGAGCAACACCCACTAAGGCATCTCTACCATAGTGAAGCTCTGGATAAATGATACCTCCGTTGCCCTCACCCCCGATGACGGCATGGGTAGCTTTCATTTTATTAACGACATTGACTTCACCTACTGCTGAAGCATTATAATCTCCACCGTTTTTCAATGTCACATCTTTCAAAGCTCTCGTCGATGACATGTTAGAAACTGTATTTCCAGATTTATTTTTCAAAACAAAGTCAGCAACAGTCACTAAAGTGTACTCTTCACCAAAAGGTTCACCATTATTTCCGACAAATGCGAGTCTGTCTACATCAGGATCCACTACTATTCCCAAATCAAACCTGCCTTTCTCTACCTCACCACAGATGTGAGTAATGTTTTCAGGAAGAGGCTCCGGATTATGCGGGAATAGTCCGTTAGGCTCATCAAAGAAGATTTCATAGTCTGTAACACCGAGCTTATCCAAAAGCTTTGGGAGTGCAATAGCTCCACTAGAGTTTACAGCATCCACTGCTATTTTGAAATTCTTTTCCTTAATAGCGTCCACATCTACTAGGTCAAGCTCAACAATTTTGTCTACGTGATAATCAATGTAGGTGTCATTTTGAATACGTTTACCTAAATCTTTAGAAAGGGCGAACTCTATTTTACCTTCATCAGCTATTTCAAGAACTCTTGCACCATCATCAGATGAGATAAACTCTCCCTTTTTATTAAGAAGTTTTAATGCATTCCAGCCATTGGGGTTATGACTAGCCGTAATGATGATTCCTCCTGCAGCTTTTTCTGCTGGTACAGCCATTTCTACTGTTGGGGTGGTAGATAGTCCTAGATCCACTACATCAATACCCATGCCTTGGAGTACACCACTAGCAATATTGGTGATTAGTTCGCCTGATGGCCTCGCATCACGGCCTATTACTATTTTTTTTTCTTCCGAGTTTTCAATAGCCCACTGCCCAAAAGCAGCAGCATATTTCATAACGTCATAGGGAGTCAGGGCCTCGCCTTCTTTCCCTCCGATCGTACCACGGATGCCCGAGATAGATTTAATTAAGGTCATATGTATTTTTAAAAGGTGCGCAAAGGTATTTATTCAATGCAATTTGAAAAGTTCGTTGACTTTTAAAATTAGAATATTTGGATGCGCGGTTTTAGTTGGTTTTGAGATGGATTTAATCGAATTTCTTCAATACTTTATCTACTTCATTGTCAGGATTGCCACATGACTCACCTACAGTAATCACTTTACCACAGTATCCACATGGTTCTCCAGTTTTATTTAAAAAAGGATTTTGAGAAGCACAAGTTCCTTTGAACTCTCCGTTTTTCAAGAATATGAGTCTTACACTCATGAAAATGAAAAAAATCCCTACAAATCCGATTCCTAATAATACTGTTGTCATATCTGTAAAACTTAACTGCAAAGGTAAAACAATTAACTTCAATACGAGGAGAAACTTCCTGAGTTGTATCAGTGATTAAATTTAAGAAAGTCCTATTATATCAATTCATGCCAATAGCTTTGTGAATATCATTTAAATATTTTGAATAACATGGCTGAACCAAAATGTGCTCCTGATCCAAAAAGAGATTTTAAATTAAAAGCTTTTGATCGTCTACTTACTGTAATGGATGAGTTGCGAGAAAATTGCCCTTGGGACAAGAAACAGACCGTAGAATCACTTCGCTACCTAACTATTGAAGAAACTTATGAGCTATCAGATGCTATTTTGGAAAATGATTTAATGGAAATCAAAAAAGAGTTGGGAGATCTTATTCTACATATGGTCTTTTATAGTCGAATAGCTCAAGAGCAGAAAGCTTTTGATATATCCGATGTACTCAATGGAATATGTGAAAAGCTAATACATAGACACCCACATATATATGGAGATGTCCAAGCAGATAGCGAAGAACAGGTAAAGGCCAATTGGGAGAAGATTAAACTAAAGGAAAAAGGTAATAAATCGGTCTTAGGAGGTGTGCCGAAGTCTCTTCCTGCAATGGTTAAAGCTATGAGAATTCAAGAAAAAGCGAGAGGCGTAGGTTTTGACTGGGATAATAGAGATCAAGTTTGGGATAAGGTTCAAGAAGAACTATCGGAGTTTCGTGAGGAAATAAATCAGAATGAAAAGGAGAAGGCAATGTCTGAGTTTGGAGATATCCTTTTTTCATTAGTTAACTATGCTCGATTCGTAGATATTGATCCGGAAGAGGCTTTAGAAAGAACCAACAAAAAATTCATTAAACGTTTTCAATATTTGGAAACTGAGAGCAAAAAGGATGGTAAATCATTTGATGATATGACCCTAGATGAGATGGATATATATTGGGAGCAAGCTAAAAATATTTAATCGGCTAACTTTATTGAACTAACAGAAATGGATTGATGTTTGAATTGGCCAATGGATCAAAACCCTTGGTTACTTATTGAATAATAATCTAATTTTGGCCATCATCGAAAACAAAAAAGGAAAAAGGAATGACTTTCCCAGAAGAATTAAAATACACTAAAGACCACGAGTGGGTAAAAATAGAAGGAGACGTAGCTACTGTAGGTATTACCGACTTTGCACAAGGAGAGCTGGGTGATATTGTATATGTTGAAATTGAAACGGAAGGAGAAACAATTGATCAAACAGAGCTTTTTGGTACTATTGAAGCTGTTAAAACTGTTTCTGACCTTTTTATGCCACTTTCAGGTGAAGTTTCAGAATTTAATGCTGAACTAGAAGATTCCCCCGAGCTGGTGAACAGTGATCCGTATGGTAAGGGTTGGATGATTAAGATAGCAGTTTCTAATCTTGATGAAATGTCAGAGCTTTTATCAGTTGAAGAATACAAAGAACTCATCGGTCAATAGGTCTTAAAATGAGTGAAAAGAAATGGATAGGGTCTGCAGTAATGTGGACCCTTCTTATTTTATACCTCCTATTGATGCCTGGTGAACAGAGTTCTGATCCATGGTGGTATTTTTTTCCACATATTGATAAACTCATTCATACAGGCATATTTACTGTATGGAGTTTTTTAGTGGGAATGTCGCTACTTGACCGTGAAAATGGGAAGACACCAGTAGTCACTATTTTAGGTTTGGTCTTGGCTATAGTTACAGAGGTAGCTCAGGCTTTTATAGATGGAAGAAGTGCCAGTACTTTGGATGCATTAGCAGACATGATTGGAGTTTTAGTAGGAATCGTTGCTACATTTTACGTTAAAAAAAATCTAATAAGCACCAAATGAGGATGACTTTGCTATATTTGACGTCCAGTGTAATGAAAATAAGAGATTAATATTCATTTAGTAATAAAATAATGGAGGCAAAAAAGAATCCTAAAATAGCCTTGGAAAGAAAGCAAGGTCTATTTTTTAACGTCGGACTCACGATAAGTTTGCTTTTGGCTATCACTGCTTTTGAATGGAAGTTTTATGATGCGAGTGAACTAGTAGATCTTGGCCAAGTAGAAGATAATTTTGAAGAGATCATGGAAATCCCTGTGACGGATATTCCACCACCACCACCACCGAAGATCGAAATCCCTCAGATTGTAGAGGTTCCAGATGAGGAAGAAATCGAGGAGGAAATCGAAATTGAACTAGATGTAGAAGTGAGTGAAGAGACTGTTATCGAAGAGATTGTCTTTGAAGAAGCTCCAGAAGAAGAAGAAGTTGATGAGGTATTTGATATCGTAGAAGATCAGCCAGCGCCTCCAGGTGGTATGGGTGCTTTCTATAAATATGTGGGTAAGTCGATGAAATACCCTAAGCAAGCTCGAAGAATGGGAGTTGAAGGTAGAGTATTCGTTCAATTTGTTGTTGACCAAAATGGAAATCTAACTGAGGTTAGAGCTATTAAAGGAATTGGAGCAGGTTGTGATGAAGAAGCAGTGAGAGTATTGAAAAGTGCTCCTAGATGGAAACCTGGTAAGCAAAGAGGTCGCCCTGTGAAAGTAAGAATGATCCTTCCTATTACATTTAAGTTAGGATAATTTTAATTGAAAAGATATTGAAGCTCCATCCGACAAGATGGGGCTTTTTTTGTGCCCATAAGTTTTATTGTTTCAACAAATTTTAGATTTGCCATATGAGCAAAAAAGGCATTTTATTAGTTAATCTAGGTACGCCAGACGATCCTTCGACACCTTCGGTAAGGCGCTATCTCAAAGAGTTTTTAATGGATGGAAGAGTAATTGACATTCCTTTCATTCCCAGATGGTTTTTGGTGAATGTGATCATAGCTACTTTCAGAGCACCAAAATCAGCGGCAGAATACCAAAAATTGTGGGAAGATCGAGGGTCTCCATTGAAGTTTCATAGTGAAGATCTAGTAAAAGAAGTCCAAATGAGTCTTGGGGACGATTATCATGTGGTTCTTGGAATGAGATACCAAAACCCAACTATGGAATCAGCATTGGAAGAGTTAAAGAAGGCTGATGTGACATCTATCAAGGTTATTCCATTATTCCCCCAGTATGCATCAGCTACTACAGGTTCTGTTCATGAAAAAGTAATGGATTTAGTTAAGTCTTGGCAGACTATTCCAAAGATTGAGATGATTAGTCAGTTTTTTAATCATCCATTGTTGCTAGATACTATTGTGGATAGAGCTCAAAAATGGATGTCAAATACAGATTATGATCATTTCTTATTTAGTTATCACGGTCTGCCAGAGAGACAAATAAAAAAGGCTAACGCAAGTTGTCAATTAGCTGACTGTTGCTCAAAATGTGAAGGACAAAACTTGTATTGTTATAGAGCTCAATGCTTTGAAACAACTAGGTTGCTTTGTGATAAGCTTAATATCCCTGAGGATAAGGTTTCTACCACCTTCCAATCTAGATTAGGAAAAGATCCTTGGGTACAACCATATACTGAAGATACATTACAAGAATTGGCTAAATCTGGAATCAAAAAAGTATTAGCGTTCTCACCAGCTTTTGTTGCAGATTGTCTTGAAACTACTTTAGAAGTTGGAGAAACATATCAGGAAGAATTTATAGAGGCTGGAGGAGAGCAATGGGATTTGGTAGAGAGTCTCAACATTCACCCTAAGTGGATAGAATGTGTAGTTGATCTAGCAAAGTAATTTCTAAAAATTCTACCAGTTACCATGTCATATAGATGAATATTACATGCATCCATGACATGGTAACTAATGATTTGGTCTTTTCTCGTTTCTATGGAAACACCTTTAGCTAAGAAGTTCTTTTAACGAGTCAACAGCATAGGTAACCTCTTCCATGGTAGTGTATTTAGAAAAGGAAAATCTAATGGCTCCCCTTCTAGGATCAGAATTGATTGCTTCTAGTACATGTGAACCTATGGAGGTACCGCTCGAACAAGCACTTCCTCCTGATACTGATACACCTTTGATATCAAGGCTGAAAAGTAGCATATCATTGTCACTTGATTCAGGGATACTAACATTAAGGACAGTGTGTATGCTTTTTTCTAGGTCTTCTGATAGACCGTTGAAACTTACTCCTTCTATCTTTTCTTTTAGCTGTTCTATCATCGAACGCTTGATGCTTTCAATGTACTTTTTGTCGGTATCTTGATTTTCATAGGCAAGTTCAAGTGCCTTAGCTAAACCAATAATTCCAGCTACGTTTTCTGTACCACCTCTCATATTGCGCTCTTGAGCACCGCCATGAATGAAAGGGTCAATCTTGTTATTGGCATTTACATATATGAAGCCTATTCCTTTAGGTCCATGGAATTTGTGTGCAGATCCTATTAAGAAGTCTATATCAAGCTCTTGAAGGTTATGTTTGACTTTCCCCATGGTTTGAACAGTGTCAGTATGGAAGAATGCTCCTTTTTCGCGGCAAATTTCGCTGATTGTATTTATATCATTGAGATTACCAATCTCATTATTGGCATGCATGATACTTACTAAGGAACCTTTTTGAGTCGATTGCCTCAAATGTTCTATATCTAGTTCTCCTAAATCTGAGTGTCTAATAAGGTCAAGATTTATCTTACCTGTTTTAGCTTGATGTTCAACTGTATGAAGTACGGCGTGGTGTTCCAATGTTGAGGAGACCATATGCTTAACACCTAAACTGGAAATAGAAGAGATAATGGCCATATTGTCTGCTTCTGTACCTCCTGAGGTAAAGAAGATTTCTGCTGGCGAGGTACCTAACAAATCGGCAATTTTTTTACGGGATTTTTCGATGACGGATCGAGTCTCTCTTCCATGTGAGTGAATAGAAGATGGGTTCCCAAAAGTTTCTGTGAAGTATGGGATCATTGCCTCTAGTACTTCTTTTGATACTGGTGTGGTAGCTGAATTGTCTAGATATACTTTTTTCATAGCAGGACAAAGTTGATTTATAAAATGGTGATGGACAAGCTGAATAGCCATGACAGTTATGATATAGTTTGTCAATTTTTTCAGGACGCTTCACAAGTCATCTTCCTAGTTTCGTGATAGGGTTATGTAGTCTAAATGGAGAGAATAAATAATAATTAAAAACATGACACACTTAACTGAATAGACCCGGGAGCTTTCGCAAGTTCGCGACATACAGTATCGCTACTATGTCACGTAAGCAAAAAACCTTCAATTAAGTACGATTAGGTGAAAAAGAACCGATTGGCAGCATTTTAAAATCGAACTCAGGTTTAAACTGTGACTGCAGTAATTCTATAACTTTAAAAACAAGGATGAAACCGTAAAAGCAGAAGTGAAAGAAAAAAGCTGTGGTAAGCAAATTGTATTGATTGTCAATCTACTTACCACAGCTTTTTATATGGAATTCATAAGATTATTTGGGCTTAATGAGAAACTTGACGCATCTGATTTAGGGACCTAACGTTTTAGCTCAAGCTTTTTTGAGGTGTAGTTCAATACATTATGTAGTAGATAGAAAATTTGTTTAATAATCCTCCAAAGGATCGCTAAGTGTTTTCATAAAAGCAACTAACGCATCTTTTTCGTCTTGTGTCAAATTCAAAGAATCTGGTGGCAAAGTCTGAAATGGAACATCTAAACCCATTCCTTGACCACCTCCTACATTATAAAAGTCTATCACTTCTTCTAATGTATTGTAGACTCCATTATGCATGTATGGCGCGGTATATGCTACATTTCTGACTGTTGCTGTCTTGAAGTATGACCTCTTTTCTTCTACTTCAAATGGATAAAACCCTCCTGGATCATCATCTATTTTTTGATTGGGGTGGTTAAAGTCTGCGAACTTAGGAACTCCAATATTTTCCATTTCAGTTTCTAAGAGTTTTGGCGGTACTGTGCCATTAAAAGCTGGAGGAAAATGGCAAGTCGCACAAGCCGCCTTACCCATGAATAGGTTAAAACCATCCAATTCTAATTTTGATAGTGTGTTTTCTTTCCCTTGCATATTTCTATCAAACTTAGAGTCAAATGGAGATAAGCTTCTCACATAGGTTGCAATGGCATTTCGTATGGTTTTTGAAGAAATTTCATTGTTGTAATAATCTTTAAATAGCTTCACATATGACGAATCGGCTGCTACATGCAGCTGAAGCTTTTCTAGATCTATGTGAAATTCATCTACATTATTGACCACTCCTATTATCTGTGATTCCAAAGAGCTACTTCTGCTGTCCAAAAAGAATGATCTCTGAAAAGCTGCATAAGTCAAAGTCGGTGAGTTTCTCAATAGTTGCTTACCATTCTTGCCTATAGATTTAATATGGCCGTCTGTAAAAGCTAATTCAGGTTTATGACAAGTACCACAGCTCATTTTCTTTTCGCTAGATAAGGCTTTATCATAAAAAAGCGTTTTACCCAGTTGCACCCTTTCTGAAGTTATGTCTGGAGAATGAGCCTCTTTAAATCTATCTATATTGAAGAAGTCTTTATCAAAAAGATTAGTTGAGTATAAATTAACAGAATGTCTATTGGTAAACTCAAAGCCCCAGTCTTTTGCTGTCTTTACAATTAATGATAATTGCTTATTGGTATGATTTCGAATGAATGAATAGCGATCGAAAGTATCAAATTCAGCATTTGATAAATCTAAAAAGGTCTGATCGATTTCTTCTTTCCATTCATGATATAGAATAGGGTCTTCGAATCCTATTCGATAAGCATCAATTATCTCTTCTATAGTACTATAGTTGAATTTAGCTTCCTCTAACGAATTAGCGAGCATGGGAGAGTCAAAACCAGTAATACCTTTAGTAGCGATATTCACTACCGTTTGGTGAATGAGCTCTAAAAAATGTCTATCCGTTTGGTTAATCAATATGTGATTGTGAGCCATGAATGGCACTCGTGAACGTAAGAATATTAGCTGCTTCTGCAATAAACTTTTGTCTAGTGGATCCTCCGAAAATAGCAGTTCTTCTAATACCTGAAAACTTCTTGGTTTGACCTTCTTGATTTCAGTGGGTGCCTCAGCCTCTACTTTGAGTAGGTTAGGGCCGTTGATGGTTTTGTAGTTTTCATGATCAAAAGCTAGTATGAACGGCTCTGCCTTTTTGTACCATTTACGAGCTTCTAAAAACATCTTTTGATTATAATCAAGATTCTGAGCAGAATCCATCTTATGCAGGTAATAGGAGGAAGAGTCTAGTTTTGATACGTAGCTGTCAATAAACTCTTCTAAAAGAGGGGACTTTTGATCGTCAGTTGGGCTAAATGACTTTGTTCTTGGCTGAGTACATGAAAAGGAAATACTTAAAACAAAGAACAATAGAGAATGAGAAACGATTTTACTCATGATACTTTATAAATAACAAAAAGGGATTCTCCAATGAGAATCCCTTTAATACATTAAAACTCTTAATTATCTTCCTAGACCTGTGATCTTGAATAGGAATGAACCTTCCAAATCAGACATGCCTTCAGGAATAGCAGTAAGGTCTACGAACGGTTTGCCGTCTGCTCTTACAGCTGTCTCTATTTTATCTTGCTCCCATCCGTGAACTTGGACACCACATAAGAAAGTAGGCTCATCAGCATCAATGATATCAGTAACATCAATCATACCTGTCACTTCCCATTTTCCGCCACCTCCGTACAATGTCTTCACATCAGCGTCATCTTCATTACATTCCAACACTGTAGAAAGAGTTCCTGCAGCTATGTCATACTGGTAAAGCTTAGCCCAACCATTAGTAGCTGCATCTCTATATCCGTTAGGATCTTCCTGGATATAAACATAGTTTTCAGTAACAAGGATATTATCAGGACTATGGAATCCAGCAGCTATACCAGAAGCATTGTCTCCATCTAGGATACAAGTGATTTTACAAGTTCCTGTAGGATCAGTATCGTTCAAGGTAACCATGTAAACTCTTCCGTAAGTAGTTCCTCTATCAGCCAAAGCAGCTTCTTTTTCTCTACCAGTTACACAGAAGAAAATTGTTCTTTCGTTAGCAGCAGATCCTCTTCTCCAATCGATATCTTCGATTCTTTGAAAACCAATCGCAGATGCATCGATAGCCTCTTGATTAAGCTCAGAAATCGTTCTTTCAGACATTTCTACCCATTCAGCATCGTACTCTACACCTTCTTCCATTCCCATTTCGAAAAGTTGTCCTCCAGCACCTGGAGCTGTTTCAGTTGGGTTAGAACCTTTCAATACAAATAAATCGCCACCAAACAGATTACCTGGTCTACCTACATACATTCCAAGGTGACCTTCTGGGTAATCATCATTAGAATCATCATCACCGATAAATGCCACGGTATAATCTTCGTACGCATTTTTACCGATAACTACAGCATTTTCTGTAGACCACTCACCCATAGCTGACGATCTAGTTGCTACAGACGCATCATTTGGTGATTTAAATGGATCAACAACATAGACTCCTTTGTTGTCTCCTCCCCATTCTCCACCAGAAAGGTACAATGGACCAAAACCGTGCTCTTCAACAGTCACACTTGATCCAGAACATTGTGCTGTAAAACCTGTAGCAAAAGCATTAACTATGTAATCACCTTCTAATGGCTCCATATTTTGGTTCAATCTGATTCTAGCTATAGAGTAATCTCTTTCAAGGTTTACTACTAGAGCGTAAGTAGTGTCATCAGCATTAGGATACAGTGCCATACCATCAGTGTATGAGCCGTATACAAAAGACGAATCTGAAGGTAAAATGTCCTGAGAAGTCATTATCATTTTTAGCTCCACACCAGACATTACATTAGTAAATACTGAAGTAGGTACTACAGACTCTGTCAAAGGAATTAATACTTTTTCTTCAGGAGTAAAATCCTTTCCATCTTCACCATCTTCTACATCGCAAGCAGTGAAAACTGTCGCAAATGCGAACAATAAATAATATAGTTTTTTCATCGTTGTTTTATTGAAATAATGCGCCAAAAGTATGACGCACCAACAGACGATGATATAGATCATGAATTATGGATTCACTAAATGTGACCCACCATTTTTAAATTGGTTTAACAGATGTTTGTTACAGAAATGAATAATTATGAACGCGTCCAATTGTCGTCAAAAAGACTTGTATAGATGAATTGTCAGAAGCTAAATATATTCATATACTGTTCTTTACAATATCACTTCACGAGTCTGTCAGAAAATTGTAACAATAATTGGCTATAAGTAAATCTGCTTTTTGACATGAGTTTTTAGTCAATATTAAGTAGTTATTACGATTTCCTATTTCAAACTAAGTCTGATTTACTTTTTAAGGTGCTGATGTAAATAAAAAATAACAAACACCTAGTGTTACATCTAACAGATCAAAGTATTTGATAGAAAGGTTTTATACAAAAAGTATCCTAAGAAAAGCGTAAAGTTGCATTGATAATGAATGTGGCTTATGAGCTTATATAGCTCAAATTGAAAGTATAGGTGTCAAATCCAATAGGTTATTAAATTATTAGAAATCAACTATTCACGGGCACTAGGTTGTATATTAATTTGGTCAAGCTTAGTATTGTAAACCTGTCAATCTCTAATCTAATACTGAGTCATTTTATTCGCAGTTAATCCACCTTTTGCCAATCCCTTCTTAAAAACCACCAATCCTAAATGGTTAATTCACATTCATGAAAGAATTTAGTTATTCACAATGAATGGGTCTTTAAAAAGATAGAAATGAAAAAAATTATTCCAATTCTTATTGTATTACTATTTGCGACCAGCACTTATTTATTTGTTCAATCCTACTTAAGGTTTTCTGAATTAAGCTTTCGTCGTCATACCCCAGAAGTGGTAGCTATATTAAAAATACTTAACGATAAGTTCTCAGGACAGTACAGTCTGCCAGAGACCTCTTTCTCATTGATCACACCTCAAGGTCCTAGCGATGATATAGAATTAGATGAAAGTATTTTGGAATATCTGAATGCTAATAGGAATCAATGGCAATATGAGTATGTGAAAAACCCAGTGAAAGCAACAGACCAAAGTGATTATACTCTTAAGCATTTTGAATTTCAAGATGATAAAATAAGTACCCTCTTGAATAGCGTAAATATTCCATATAAAAATTGGACATATTATAAAGAAACCGAAAACTATAATCACCTTGTCAGGGACTGGTCCGAAAATATACGATACAAAATGGAGCCCGAAATTGAAAGAATAGATTATTGGACACTCCTGCTTAATAGTTTTTGGCATTACGAAAGCGAAAAGGCAAAATTTTGGAATAACGGATTTGACGCTATTATCACTTATGGCGCGACTGTAACCTACCCAGACGGATATCTCAATTTCAGAGACAACACCGAAGAAAGAGAAGAAATCCTGAGAAAAGGAACTATTACATATTTCCAAGAAGAAATTGCCAATCACGATAGGGATACAGCTAGTTTTCAAGCAGCTTGGACGGAGAACAAACAGTTTTTTTTCGAGTTATTCCCAAAACAACGCTATGAAGATCTAGTCGAGCCAGTTGTCGAAAATTTGCTCAACACCTACGACGTGGTCACACAAACAAATGACTATAAAGAGCATTTTAAAAAATACAATGTCAATGACTTTGAGTTTTACGACTTGCCTAACACTGAGCAATTTAGATATACTGAGTTTTTGTCTTGGTCTTATAGTTTTTGGGATAGACGATTTACAGAGGGTACTATGGAATATGTACACACTATTTTATTAGAAATCAAAGCTCATTATTAAACCACATTGAAAATGAAAAAAGTACTGTACATAATCGCTCTTATCGCCAGTCCTATCATGCTGGCTACTACTGTATATTTAAATGATATCATTCAAACTATAGAACAAAATTCCGAACTACAACGATATGTTCGTGAAGAACTAGCTGATCGTGAGTTACCCAAAAGTTCTTTTGAAGAAAAGATCATGGAAGAAGAGGAAGCATTACACTATTACTCTATGGAATTACTATGGACAGAAAAGCTTTTGGCAGGCCAAGCATTGTACGAGATAAAAGAACTGGATAAAAAAGAAAAATGCACAGAAACTGCTTCTATGCTGAACTCTATTATTAGTGACAGACTTGGTGAAGAAACCCTGATCAAAGCCATTGCTCATGACTACTTTACTAATAACCTACATTATGGACAGCATCTAGTATTGAATAATGATTATGACACCAATTCTTATCTAGAGACTATTGGAGATAGCAATGATTACCTAAAACTCATTTGTTACAGCGAATTTTTGACTGAACTGAGAGATCCTAATCGACTATCTTCATTTTATGCTAAATATAAGCCTCTGTTGAAAACATATATCACTAAAACGATATACGATGAATATTTAAAAACAACTGTCAACAATCTATTACAGTCTCACCATCAGATAGAGGTGGCCGAAGATAAATCTATATTTTATCAAGAGGCTTATGATAGAGGTGATCAAAATTATACCAGTTCAAGTCCTGAAAACTGGTCAATCACTTTTTGGGCTAGACGTGAGTCGGAAGGAAACGATAAGCTGGTCTACAAAATCTTACAAGAAGTTAAATCGTTTTATGAGAGTTGATAGATCTCACCCATAAATCGAGGAAACGACTTTACTTAACAGCAAAATATACAACTGTTTCCAACTGATTTGAGTCTACTTCCGAAGGATCGTTAGTATACACTTCGAATGGATGTATTTTTTTGTTAGTCTTGAAAACCTTGGACTGTTGCATATTATAAAGGGTACTCCAAGCATTACCTAGATGTTCATAGGGTCCAGTATGCTTAATAGAATAGACATGAGTTGCAGGAACTTCACCTGTAATAAATCCTTCTGGAAGGTCTAAAGGCAATTCTTTTACTGGAATACCAGAGGTATATTCGATATCCCCCTTGATCATATCCCACTTGTGGTAGATAGTAAAAGGGTCTCCCTCGATATTATTTTTATTGGACTCTGCAAATGACATAAGATCACCAAACACCTTTTTCATACTACTTCCGACTTCCGATTTGGTAGTGTTCGCCTCTATACCAATGTATTTAAAACCTTGAAATTGTGAATTTCCTTGAAAATCAAGTTTGGTGTGTGCCTCACCGTCTTCTACGAAATCCTTGAGCATTGCTAACCCTCTTTCGTAGTCCATTCCGACCAATGCTTCCATCATGCCTTTCATCCAAAACATAAAGATTGGTAATGAGCTGTCCATTATCCAAGTAACTTCTGTATCGTCTCCTCTACTGTCTAGTTCAAATCTTACTTTAGCTTTTGATTTCCATGGTTTGACGAAGGTCAGGTCATAATCAACGTATTCATTTTCTTTTTCGTCAACAATAAGCATGTTTCCCACACCAATGCGGTTTCCATCCCAGCTGTGAAACTTACCATCTTCTGACACGCTACTTTCAGCTTCAGGCTCTTGGATCAACCAGGGAGACCAAGATTTCCAGTCATGAAATTTATTGAGCTTAGTGAATACTTCTGTCACGGTTTTACAAATAGTGACGGATCTAGATACGTGCATTTTCGGCATGATTGACAGGTTTATTATTGACTTGATTCAAGATACAAAATATCTATTAGCAATCCATTTCATAAATATCTCTAAAGCAATATTTTACAATATGCTAATACGCTAATAGCATTACTTAAAGTCGTGTTCCTAAAACAACAGTGTCTTTGAAAATCTCCTTATTACCATCACCATCATGCACTTCAATGTAAATAATATAGTATCCTACATTTCCAATCACTCCTTGGTCAGTTATGCCATCCCATTTGATTAATCCTGATGCTGGGAGCAACTGATTGTTAGCTAATGTCCGAACCATCTGTCCTAGCTGATCATAGATATATATACTAGCGAAGTTTCCAGCTAAACTCAATTCATACTTGATAGTGGTGAAATCATCAGCACCTGTATTATCTGGAAAAAAGACTTTAGGATCAATCTGGATCTTACTTGATAAAGAAGTCCCTTGAATAAATTGTGAGTTGGCTTTCCCGGGAGTAGCGAACCCAACCGTGCTTCCTGCAGATTGCCATGTATCAGGGTCATCAGAGCGCAAGTCAAAGTTGATTCGTTCCAGAGATACTCCTTCGACTTCATCTAAAAGACTGAAATGCATATCTTCATCATAAGACATCATATCTATTACGTCTTTTTCAGAATCATAGAGGATTACTTGATCCGCATCATCGTTGAACCCAGGAAAAGATGACATCTCAAAATAACGTTCTTGAGCCCCTGTAGGATAGTCTGCTATCAATATCTGTTGATCATTTGTCAAGGCAAGGTATTCCTCCGGAAGTAAAATAAAATGTTCATTAGTAATGGTTTTGAGACCTAAAGTCTCATCAGAGATATACCAACCTTGAAGGTCGATTGCTTTGTTAGAATTATTATATACCTCAACAAAGTCTACACCGCCAGATCTTGGATTGAACAGCACTTCATTGATAACAAGATCAAGGCTATCAGCTTGCTCTGGTAGCCACAAAGCGATTTGATTATCAATCGTCGAATTCCCTAAACAATCTTCTATCCCTGCGACTGTCACCACATACTCGTTACCAAGCATCATCTCTTCAAAGGTTTTATATACTACTTGATTGTATTTCGGTAGGACATACTCCACACTCTCTATGGCAAGCGCTGGTTTAACTGAAATTTTATCTGTCAGATCTAATGGTGCCAGTTTTTCATCGAATGTCAATACTACTTCACTCAAACCAATAGCAGCAGCACTAATTAATTTTGGAGCAAAACTGTCAGGGTTTTGAGCATTCACAGAGTTTTTTAATCCAGGTGTTCCTCCAAACAATTCTGAACCTGTCCAGTTTTTTTCTTCGCCACAGGGGTTATTGATATCTATAATTTCTAAGGAATAACCACCTGATGATTTATCACTGCTACCATACCAACTATCAGAATATATTGTAGAGAAGATGATCTCTTCATCATATCTGATCGACAGGTTTTCCCCACCATTGTTCAATGTCAACCATTTCTTTAATTCACCTACTTCAACTTCAAAAAATTCTGGTTCATTAGTAATCAACAAATGCTCATTGGGATAAACTGTTCCACTGCTGAAAATAGTGCCAGATGTTCCATCTGCAAATACCAATCCTGCCAAACTGATTATTTTATCTGATCTATTGTATACTTCAAAAAATTCTGGCTCACCCTCCTTAGGTGCAGCCATAATTTCTGAAATAATTAACTCATTGAAAGTTGGTCTATAAGGCGGGATGTATTCGAACTTCTCTGAAAGCTCATCTGCTGAATTACCTGAAAGATCTTTGAGATTAGTAAACCTAATTGTATTAGAACCAACCGCAAAACTGCCTGCAATGGTGATAATTACGGTTGATCCTTCGTATTCCACTGATAGCGCATAACCTATTCCATCGACCCAATAGTTATTCAAAAATTCGGCAGAGACTTTATCTAATACCTCCGAAAACTCAATTTCAACTTGATTGGACTCTAGTACCTTAACATTTTTGACACTAGGTGGAGTAGCGTCTCTAACAACCTCCACAGTATGACCTGGAATTGTATTACCATAAAAATTATCCATGGCAAACCACTCAAGGTTATATGTATGGTTGGCCTCGATTTTATGATCAAAAACCAACCGGAGTAATTCAGGATCTTCATGACTCACCAAAACTGAAACGGGATGTCCCAATTCTGACATAACAAAATCAGCGACTGGATAACTGCTACCCAGAGCAACATCGAATAGAAGCTCAACGGTATTTTCATTAGGAACCAATACTGACTTTAAGTGTGGATCAAACTCAAATGAATATTCTGATAAAGCCAATACTTTCTGAGCGATTGTCGACACACTTAGCAAGTGCTTACCAATTTCTAAGTTCTCTCCCAATACAATTGTTCCAGAAGTAGAGAAGAGATTAATACTTTCGGGATTTTTTCCGTCTATGTGATAGTTATTCCTTGATTCGGGTATTGGAAAAGTTACTTCTTGGCTAAGTTTTACTAAAAGTGTCTTACTATCCAGCGGATATAATTCACCAATCCTAAGCTTGGTATTATCAATAGAGTGACTAAAAGTAGATATAGAATTCTCTCTTAGATCTTGAATATTAGAGACTTGAAGAGTCAACATGGATTTAGGTAGATCACTAGTGAATTCTAAGGCAATCTTAGATTTGGATTCGCCATCAAGACTAGCGGTAATTGGAGCATCAAGACTGCTAAATTGATAATTCTTAACATCCTCAGCTTCTAGTTTTTGCAATGGCTCATGAAAAAAAAGATGAATCAACTTTGGACCGGCAACAAATGCTGAGTCTAAAAATGGAGCGATTTCATCATATATAAAAGGCTTAGAAGATCTAGAACTCATTGTATTTCCAAATAAGTCTGAGATGCCACCTACATATAGTCTTTTTTCAACTTCAGATTCAAAAGGCTCTTTGAAAGTAATTATTACTTGGGATTGATCACTTTGCCGCTGTGCACTGATAGGATAAGTATCATCATATTCATAATTCTCAGGTGACTCAGCAGACACTCTTTCAACTAACTCATCAAAAGTGATTTTGAGAGATTTTGACGAAAGAACCTCAATTGATGAAAATCTAGGAGATTTAGTATCATATACAAATTCCTGATCAATGGTTTGAATAGGTTTCCCTCCAAAATCCAAAATGTTTTGAACCTTAAGGACAAGATCATCATTTTCTTCAAACTCAGATTGGAATACTAAATTTACTATTCTAGGATTGTCAGTGTCCAAAAAGACCGAAATCGGATTACCTATACCTTCCCCTTCATAGTTATTTGGGTTGGTAGCACTTGATTTATTAATGTCAACTTCAAACTGTACTTTTAAATGACTTGAACTAACAACCTCAACAGTATCTATTTGGTCTTCGAATTGGAAATCAAACACTTCTATACCTACTATTTCGTTGCCATTATCGTCTTGGACTCCAGTTACAGACAATTTATAATTCTGACCTAGGTTCATTTTATTATCAAATTCCAACAACACTTGATTTCCGTCAAGTTTCGCATTAGTAGCTATGCCTATTTCTTTATCTATAGTGTATTTACTTTCATTATTTGCTGTGGAGTTTAGTCTCTCATTAAATTCAACTGAGATAGAACTTGCTGACCTCAAAATGACTCTATTGATTTCAGGTGGAAGATTATCATATGAAAACTGCCTTACAGATTCTGCTGTAGCATTTCCAGAACAGTCTTGCACTCCAGACCAGCTTAATTTATAATTCACTCCATTTTGAAAATCATTATCAGTCAATAATTCTACAGAGTAGACATTGAGAGCGGTAGCATTGCTTATTGATAAACCATTGTCCAAAATCCAAGTTCCTCCTTCCATTGACATTATATCCATAGGCTCATCGAATTGAAGGTTGATTGTTTTTGAACTACGAATTGCAAATGATGAAATATTGGGGGAGGTAGTATCTGCTGTCCTATCGTCTATTGAATTAACCGTTCCTGGAGTTCCTCCATCAATAGAAATAGAAGCTGCCCAATTATTATGATCACTGCATGGGAGATCTGGATTGATTTGTTCTATCGAATAGCCTCCTTTCTCTTTATCAGTATCCTTATACCAATCAATGGTATAAGACAAGCTATCAATAATATTATCACTTGCATCAGTAAGAGTCAATTGCATTCCTCCATTGATCAAAGTAGGAAATGAGGACGCACTTACTACGGGAATACCTGCATTAGTAAAGTCTGTGATAATGGAAGACTTCCCTACGGCTACATAACCATTCGCCGGCAAAGTATAAGATCCAATAGACTTTCCATTGATCTTAAATCCTGTGATATCAATAGCCAGATTGGTGGTGTTATGCAGTTCAATAAATTCCCGACTTGGAAAACCTGCAGCTGAAGGAGTCACATCAAAGAAAACTTCATTAATGACCAATTCTCTTTGACCTACGGTCGCAAAGACGGATTGAACCACAAGAATTAATAGGATAACCAGGTTTGACTTCATAGATATATTAGCATTTAGCATCCGCTAAAATTGCAAATCAATTTTCAAAACAATTAGGTAATAAGTGTTAATAATTAGAAAATTCTATTTCTCTTCTTCCATTCCAATCCACTCATACGCTCCTAAGTCTGGCTTTTCATCTCTAAGTGAATCTAATAGGTCAATAGTCGTGGAAGACTCAAGAGCCGTATCTATAGCTGGAGACTGTTCTGATAGTCTAAAATCAAAAATGCCTGGTCTAGCAAATTTTGGATAATAGTTCTCTTGAGAAAGATCATTACTTACCTCCAATTCTTCGGATCTGGATCTGATTATGTTATTAGCAATATTCTTTACTGAACTTGGCCTAGTAAGTTCAGCAATCAATTCTTCTGACTGCCTTCCCCAAATAATACTATTGGTTATAGTGATATCAAGGTCTTTTGATTCCGCTCCTTCGTCCAAAAACCTTAATGATTCTTGCCTGCGAGAAAACTGATTAGGTTCATTGGAAAACGTACAATGGTCTATATCCACTTTACCCCCTTCTAAAACCCCCAGTAATTCAGTTGCACAATCGAAAATCTCTACGTTAAGCAAATCTAAATCTGCCCCCAATGACCTAATACCAGCAGAAGACATGTGACCAATTCTAGAATTAGAAATTTGCAGTTCGATTTCGTCATCAGCCCTTGTATCTAAATTCAGACCTATCACACCATTAGTGATGGTAGCATATTTTACCATGTTACCTATACTGGTCTCTCCAAAATAAATAGCATTCCATTGACCCGGCGCGTTCTTAAACTCTTCATCAAACCGAGTGTTTTTCACAATGATTCTATTGGCTGCTGTTCCATTCATTAAAAGTGTTCCATCGATCACTAAAGCAGAACCATTATCTAAAAATACTCTCGTTCCCTCCTCCATAGTCAATGTACAGCTCTGCTCAACAGAAATAGTATCGTACAGTACGTAAGGTTTACCCTTTACCCAAGTTGTATTACATTCTAACGTTTGACGATTTAAATAAATAGCATCTTGTCCATAAGCTACCAATTTCACATCATCAAGATTTCCATTGTACGAAAACTGAATACTATCTTTAACTAGATAAGGTAATTCTTCATCCATAGGATCAATAAAAACCTCAACCAAAATTAGCATGCTGTCATTGCCATAAATGACTTTGTCAGAAAACGATTTTCCTTCTATCCCATTGACATAGATATCATAATCAGAATTGGCAGATTTGCCTAGAGAAATATTATTCAAATTAATGGCCTCGTCATTACCATTCCGAACAATTAGCCTCTGTGTAATACTACTTCTTTCTGTCAACAAAGTATCAAAATGGATGGTATCCAGAGAGTAAGTGAGCTTCAAAGAGCTATTATTGGAAATGTTCTCTTCTTTTGGATCACATGATATAACAACAATCAATACAAAACACAGCAATATGAAATGATAAAATATTCTACTTGAAAAGCAGATTTTATTATGTGCTGATTCCTCCCAAGAGAAATGGGACTGAAAGATTGATTTTACACGCATCAAAAGAAAATTACTCCATTCCGTCTTTCATCTTCTCAGCATTCTCTGCAATACGGAGCTGTTCAATGAACTCTCCTATCTCACCATCCATTACAGTAGGAAGGTTATGCTGAGAATAGCCAATTCTATGATCGGTCACTCGACCTTGGGGGTAGTTATAGGTTCTGATCTTATCTGACCTGTCACCACTACCGACCATTGATTTTCTCTGTGCTCCTACTTCATCATTGTGCTTTTTGAGCTCTATATCATAGATTCGACCTCTAAGGACTTTCAATGCCTTCTCCAAATTCTTGATTTGACTTTTCTCATCTTGACATGACACTACAAGACCTGTGGGAATGTGCGTCAATCGAATAGCAGAGTAAGTTGTATTAACAGACTGCCCTCCTGGACCACTTGAACAAAATGTATCCTTTCGTACATCGTTCATGTCTATCTGAACATCAACTTCTTCCATTTCTGGTAAAACGGCCACAGTAGCTGCTGAGGTATGTACTCGTCCTTGTGTTTCTGTAGCAGGAACACGCTGAACACGGTGCACTCCTGATTCAAACTTCATCTTGCCAAATACATCTTCTCCGGTAACCATGCTCACGATTTCTTTATATCCGCCAGATGCACCTTCTGTCAAGTCCATCACATTGAGTTTCCAGCCTTGTTTCTCCGCATATCGCTGATACATCCTGAAAAGATCTCCTGCAAAAATCGCAGCTTCATCACCTCCAGTACCTGCTCGGATTTCTAAAATCGAATTCTTATCGTCATTTGGATCTTTTGGAATGAGCATTTCTTTGAGAATCCCTTCCATTTCCTCTTTCTTGGGCTCTAGCTCATCTATTTCCATCTTGGCCATCTCACGAAACTCTGGATCTTTCTCATTCTCCAAAATCTCTTTCGACTCAGCCAGATTATCTATTACATTTTTATATTCTTCGTACTTAGCAACGATCTTCTCTAGATCCTTGTATTCCTTAGTCATCTTAGAATACTTGGACATATCAGACATCGCGTCAGGCTGTACTAATAACTGCCCCACTTCCTCAAACCGATGCTTAATCTCTTCTAGTTTATCTATCATTCTTAGAAAATTGAAATGCAAAACTAATCAATGTACTCTCTCCATAAAACGAAACTTTTCGTCAACACCAACAGTAGTATCATTCGAATAAACATATAATTGCAAAGTCAACTCTTTTCAGCATGAACCAATACGGTCTTTTACTTTTGTTTCTTTCAGTCATAGTCGGATGTCAACCATCTTACGACCAGACTAAAAACTCTGATCCGGATCTCATTAAACTAGAAAAGCTATTCGAGAACAAATATCAACTGATTGGCAATAAGGTAACTAAGAAAGGCATACTTGGAGGTGAGAACGAGACTACCATTTTAACCATAGATTCTGCTATAGTGGATAACGAACTTACTCTTCTTAATGGAAATGAATTAGCTAAGACTTTCCTAAATGGTGGATATGATAAGATTGTAGAAGGTGGGGCCACAATATTCAAGAGAAAAGAAACTGAAAAACAAGGACCAATATTCCTAAAGATAAAATACGATGGAGCTGCTTCCGTAAGCATATCCACATTGGAGGATAAGAGTAATGTACTTTATGAATCGCAGACATTAAGAAAATACAAATTCGAAAACCAAAGACTTTATAGCTACGAAATCAGTGGTAAACAAAACATTATTGGACAAGAAAAATCTGAATACTCCGTAATCGGTAAAATTTCGCATTGAACTAGATGATATTACATCTCAAACCAAAACCCTAGCCCTTAGATTCCCACAGATACATCAGGAAATTCCATTAAATAAACGGTAACCTCATATTTTTAAAAGTGCGTCAAAGAATTTGACACTCTCTTCTTTATTCTTTACTACCATCACTGGTGTGTTTTCATCATATTTTAAGAGATCCACACTAGTACTTCTTAATATCAAACTAGCAGCTTTGGTTCTGGCAACTGATCCCAGTAAAATCATATCGCATTTTTCATATTGAGCAGCTTCATAGATCTTATCAGAATGACTGTCATCTTCATCTAGCGTATAGATTACATTAAAACCATCATTGGAAAGTTCATTTCTTTTTGCGAAATCATCGAAATCTTTTTCCGCATTCTTACACATAATGGCGGCAAACTCTTCATAAGATTTACCTGTACTAGAGTAACCTATTGGAACATAATACACATGCTGAAGTAAAATATCTATTTTTCGTTCTTTGGAAATAGTCTGAGCCAACTTAATTGAATTGAGAGAATTACCTGAAAAATCTACCGGTATCAGTACCTTCTCCAGTTTGGGCTCAATATGTGTAGGGACTAGCAATACAGAACACAGAGAACCATTTAATACTTTAGCTGCATACTTACCTGAGGACATAGATTTTGGTTTAATCCCCATTATGATTAAGTCAACATTTTTAAGCTCTCCCCAGTTCAAAACAGCCGACGCACTTGCTCCTTTAACAAAGTCAATATTGAAAGGAACATCATAAGAAAAGAATTTCACCACTCTTTCTTCTATCCCAATTCTAATTGCATCATTTGACTCTCCTGCATGAATGAAAGTTGCCTTAGTACATCCTACCATTTCAGCTATCATAGAAGAATAAGAAACAATCTGATCGTCAAGTGGAGTACCATCAAGGCAAATCAAAAAGTGTTGGAGATCTTTCATTTTTAAGTGCTTTTGTTTTGTGTAAAAATACAGCTGTTAGGTTGAAATCTGCAATGGATAGATATCAACTTCTAATAGATAGAAATAGTCCTTATCAATCAGTTTTCAACTAACTGTATGAAGCCTCTAAACTCAGTTGGGAACTTTCTTAGTTTAACATGAAGTCCAAAGAATTGCGTATTAAACCATAAGACCATCTCTCAAAGATTAAAAATATTTATCATACCATTTTTGAAAAGCATATACTGCCCAAACTTTAGCATGAACATCACCAGGGTTATTGGAATAGAGTTTTTGTTTCAAAGCAGAAATCTCTTCCCAATTGAAAACTGATTGGTCTTCAATTTTATCTCTATTGAAAATTGAAGAATTCAAATCAGACGCTAATGAAGTCTTGAGCCAATCTAATAAGGGCATTTCAAACCCCTTCTTTGGACGTTTGTATAGTTCTGTTGGTAATAGGTCTCGATATGTATCTTGAAGTATTCTCTTTCTCATAGAACCATTTATTTTCATCTCTTGCGGAAGAGAAAACACAAATTCAACTAATTCATGATCAAGAAACGGAACACGTACCTCCAAACTATTCGCCATTGACATGATATCTACTTTCTTGAGCATGTCATTTGTCAAGACTAAATGAGAATCCGCTCTCAACATATCATTCATATCTTGATATGAAGTAAAATCTGTCAACCATTGTTGACTATCTAATGACTCTACTTTATCCTTTAGCAAAGCGCTCGCTTCAGCCGAAGATGATAATGTAGCTAAAAACCAATACCGTTCAGCATGACTCATCTTCATTGCTTTACTAAATTTCAATATTTGACGAGCAATATTGGAAAACTTGCCAGAACGCGACTGAGGTATCAACTTTGCAAAAGGAGCCATCAATGATACCATCGCTTTGAACTTAGAATCGTTCTCCATTTTCCACCAACCCGCATGTTTATTGTATCCTGAAAATATTTCATCTGCACCATCACCAGATAGTGCTACAGTTACATGCTTTCGTGTCTCTTGACACAAAATGTAAACAGGAATCGCAGATGAGTCAGCAAATGGCTCATCCAAATGATCTACAATGTCACTTATATGTGAAAAAATCTGATCATTACTAAGCTTGAAAGTAGTATGGTTGGTATTAAACTTTCTTGCCACAGATTCTGCATAGTGTGTTTCATCGAAAAACTTATTATCTGAAAAACCTATAGAAAAAGTTGCCAATTGATCAGTTTGTTTAGAAGCTACCGCGGTAATTACACTACTATCAATCCCCCCACTTAAAAATGTTCCAAGTGGTACATCTGCCACCATTCGTCTCTGAACCGATAACTCTAACCTACGTTTCAACTCCTTTTTAGATTCTACATAAGACCCTTGATACGACCCAAGTGACGTTGGTAATTCATAATATTTTTGAATCTTCACTCCATTATCAGAAATTTCAGCATACTCACCAGGCATTAATTTCTTTACTCCAGCTAACATCGAATATGGAGCAGGTGTATAATTCAATTGAAGATAGGTATGGAGCACATTTTGATCCACTTTCGGCTCAATCCCGTAGGCGATAATGGACTGTATCTCAGAAGCAAACAAAAACTTGAATTCGTCCTGGTAGTAAAGCATAGGCTTTATTCCTACTCTATCTCTGGCTATGAAAAGACTTTTCTCAATTGTATCATAAACTGCAAAAGCAAAAAAGCCATTAAGTTTCCCTAAACAAGATTTCCCTTCATGAATGAATAGATTGATCAATACCTCGGTATCGGAGTCGGAAGAAAAAGAAATGCCTTTGGCCTCTAAGTCTTTTCTCAGTTCTCTATAATTATAGATTTCTCCATTGAAAACCATTTGATAACGCCCATCCATGATAGAAAATGGTTGGTGGCCAGCCGAAGAAGTATCAATAATTGATAGTCTTCTATGCCCGAGACCTACGAAGTGGTCATGAAAAGTCCCATGATTATCAGGACCACGGTGCTCAAGACTTCTGGTCGCCTGATCCAAATTGGTGAGTTGAAATCTACCGATTTCGTTAAATGCCCAAATACCTGTAATACCACACATCTAGGAAAAATCAAGGTTATAAATTCAAAGACGGTAAGTTATGTGTGGAAAAGATAGGTTCAAAGTTCAAAGTTCAAAGTTTGATCATCTCGAACTGACTTTATATCTTGCGCAGCACTTGGGGCATTAGCTCAGCTGGCTAGAGCGCTACGCTGGCAGCGTAGAGGTCATCGGTTCGACTCCGATATGCTCCACTAAAAAAGCCCGTTTCACATAGTAGTGAACGGGCTTATCATTTAACAATCTATTGTTTCTTACTTTGTTACTAAGCTGACGTCAAGAGTAAACTCGTCATGAATAGCTTTGTCTCCCAAATTGTCAAAAAAGCTATTCGATCCATATCTCACATTGAATTTCGTTCTGTCAAGGGTAATTTTAGCTTTAGCCTTTCCGTCCTTTACTGAAGCAGGAAAAGTTACAGACTCAGTAATACCTTTGATAGTAACATCTCCAGTGACAGTATATTTGTCAGACCCTGTAGATTTCACTTTAGTGATTTTAAATTTAGCCGTAGCATATTTATCCACACCAAAGAAATCATCAGATTTCAAGTGACCATCTAACTTATCTTTCCATTCACCTTCAAGATCAGTTGTATTGATAGTTGTCATATCAATAGTGAATTCACCACCTATCAATTGATTTCCTTTGTACTCTAGCTCTCCTTCTTTAATGTCTATGGTACCCGAATGTGCACCAGTAACTTTAGTTGCATTCCAAATAATTTTACTTGCCGAAGCGTCAACTTCTACGTTCTGAGCTGGAGTAGCAGTTGTCATGAATACGGTCATCAATGCAAGAATTGTATTTAACATGATATTATATTATTTAAGTTGTATGTTTTGTTTTTACTTTATTTGTTACAACAAACATAACGAAAGCTACATTCGTTGGTTATAATAATTTAATAGTTTTTACCATTTATCTACTCTAACACTTCTAATTCAACACCTATTCTATCTATGATAGAACCTCAAACTCTTTTCATACATATTACAACTGACAAACAAGGGAACATTTATACTTTCCAGACAGCTTTGGTTTCATTTTGAACTATCTTTGCAAAATAATCTAGATTTTCCTGTTGTTTTTCAGGAATTGTTTAGTGATTCAGTCTATTGAAAATCAATTTCTTGAGACTGATTTCAAGTAATAAATAACTCTTTCGTTCTGTCGAAAGGTAAAAAAAATAGAAAATGACACAGTCAGTATTGGCATTAGGTATGCCAGGAGGTTGGGAATTAGTAATAATCGTATTGGTTATCATTCTATTGTTCGGAGCTAAGAAAATTCCAGAATTGGCAAGAGGCCTTGGGAAAGGTATCAGAGAGTTTAAGGATGCCTCTAAAGAAATCAAAGACGAAATAGAAGAAGGAATCAAAGACGATACGAAATAAGCATTGAAAACTTATGATTCACTCGCCGAGATTCAATCAGATCTAAAGTCCGGCGATACTACTTGCAAAGCTTTAGTAGAAGGTTATCTATCTAACATTGAAAAGAATCAACAGCTGAATGCATTCCATACAGTGCATAAGGACTACGCTTTGTCATTAGCTGAGGAAATTCAAAAGAAAGTAGAAGAGGGGACAGCTGGTAGACTTGCTGGAATGGTTATCAGCTTAAAAGATGTATTATGCCACGATGGCAAAACCCTTACATCTGGCAGTAAAATTCTCGAAGGTTTTTATTCACAATTCAGTGGCACTGCTGTTCAAAGACTTTTAGACGAAGATGCCATAATTATAGGAAGAAATAATTGTGATGAATTCGCAATGGGGTCTTCATCAGAAAACTGCGCATATGGTGCTGTAATCAATGCTGCTGGCAAAAATAGAGTCCCCGGAGGGTCTTCAGGAGGATCCGCAGTAGCTGTACAGGCGGATATGTCCTTGGCCTCTATTGGGTCTGACACAGGAGGATCTATTAGACAACCCGCATCATATTGCGGAGTTATAGGCTTGAAACCAACTTATGGTAGGATATCTCGTCATGGATTGGCTTCTTATGCAAGTTCGCTTGACTGTATTGGACCATTGACTAAGACGATAGAAGATGCTGCTCTTCTACTAGAAGTAATGGCTGGAGCAGATGATTTTGATGATACTGTAAGTTATAAACCTGTTAGCAAATACACAGAACTGCCGCCTTGGCAGGGAAAGGCAAAAATTGCCTCATTTGATGACTATATTAATCACGAAGGGTTGGCTCCTGTAATCAAAGAATCTGTTACAAGTTTGTTTTCGGACTTGAAAGGTGATGGTCACTCTATAGACAACAGAGATTTTCACTTATTAAACTATGTCCTTCCTGTTTACTATATATTGACTACTGCTGAAGCCAGCACCAATTTGTCAAGATACGATGGCGTGAAATATGGATATAGATCGGAGAGTGCAAAAGACTTAATGTCAATGTATAAAAAGTCTCGATCTGAAGGCTTTGGCTCTGAAGTCATCAAGAGAATTTTGTTAGGTACTTATGTACTCAGTGAAGGTTTTCATGATGCTTATTTCACTAAGGCTCAAAAGGTCAGAAGGCTGATTAAAGAAGAAACAATAGCTCTTTTCGAGGATCACGATTTCATAATTGTACCTACAGCTCCTACAACAGCATTTGAACTGCATAGCCACGATAGAGATCCTTTGGAAATGTACCTCGAGGACATTTTTACAGTTCAGGCGTCATTGGCAGGATGCCCAGCGATTTCACTTCCCAATGGTGTCGATAAAGATGGAATGCCAATAGGTATTCAAGTCATTGCTAATAAATTCGAAGAGAAAAAATTACTATCTTTCTCTAAGTATTTATTAGAGAATTATCTGAATAAATAAATCGACATTGTGCGAAAAGTATTTCACATACTGATAGTGCTCTTTGGTTCCTGTTTGATAGTTTTCTCTGCTGAGAAAAAAGAGAAAACGATCGACTTTACACCAGACGTCAGCTATGACCTACTAGCTGATAGAATAACGTGTATCAAAAGTGATATTCCTTTGGTCTTCAATGATAAAGTTCAATCCTTTATAGATTATTTCACCGTACGTAACCGACCCTATACAAAGGAATTCATTTCGAATAGCGAAGTTTTCTTCCCAATATTCGAGGAAAAACTTGCTGCATACGGAATTCCGGATGAATTAAAGTATTTGGCGATCGTTGAGTCTGGACTTCGACCAAATGCAATTTCAAGAGCAGGTGCAGGTGGACTTTGGCAGTTTATGCCTTCTACAGGCAAAAGCTATGGCCTTAAACAGTCATGGTACATCGATGAGCGAATGGATCCCTGGAAAGCAACAGAGGCCGCTTGTAAATACCTTAAAATGTTGTACAATATTTTTGGCGATTGGGAGCTTGCACTTGCAGCTTATAATACTGGGCCAGGAAATGTTCGCAAAGCTATTCGAAGATCCGGCTATAAAAAGACATTTTGGGAAATTTACCCTTGGCTTCCCAGAGAAACAAGATCATACGTGCCTCAATTTGTGGCAGTTGTATACACCATGAAATATAGAGAAGAGCATTATTTCTTTGACAATGAAATCACGAACAATTATCTAGCTCAATATGACACTCTTCACCTAGACGGCTATATTCATATGGAAACTTTAGCCAATCAGCTTGACTTGTGCGTTGACCAAGTAATAAAACTTAATCCTCAAGTGATTAGAGGAGCAACTCCAGATGGTACTAATAATTTCCCTTTAAAGCTACCTATCGATAAAATTGAATATGCAAAAGCAAACCGAATTACCATATTAGACTCTGCTAGTAAAGTGGGTAAGAAAGAACTAGCATACTTAGCAAGAAATACTCCTGGTTCCACCTACGGACGCGCCAGACAGATTTATAGAGTGAGAAGTGGAGATGTACTTGGATCAATTGCTCAGAGATACCATGTAAGAGTTTCTGATATCAAAAGATGGAACAACCTTCATAGCAATATGATTCGAGTAGGTCAAAGACTTAATATCTGGACTCTTCCCATATATAATTCTAGTACTAAAAATGCCTACGCTGTCAAGTATACCAAACCAAAACCTCAACCTAAGCCAGAACCAAAAGAAGTATCTGGAGGCACATACCATCAGGTGAGATCAGGAGAATCTTTATGGAGTATCGCTAAACTATATAAAGATGTCAGCATAGAACAAATCAAAAAACTTAACAACTTGAACTCTTCAAGAATTGATCCAGGTCAGCGATTATTGATATCAATGTAATCAAATATCACTTCTCTATGTTTCTTTTGAAATCCATTCCAAAGTGTTGTTGAAGCTTAACAACGAACTCATCGCGATTATGAATGGCGTATTTTTCTGTTCGACCATCTACTTCGATTGTCAGTTGATTATTAGTTAATATCAATTGACCGTTCTTCTTACATAGGTGTACATAAATTTTTTTCACCAAATGGGACTCTTTATTCTGGTGATGAAATTGACACATGTCAATAAACTCAATCAGTGTTCTTGGAGTTAATGTAAAATTATATTGGGAATGAAAATTTACCGAATCATGAGAATAACATAACCTAAAAACTTCATTCGCATCTCTCACAATTTTATAATACTGCTTGAAATCCATCTGAATCAGATCCGTCTTAAGTTTTAACGGCGCTCTAAATGATTCACCAAACCCAACATCTACCAGATACTGCATACCTTCTATTTCAACCAGAATAGCCATGTGGTCAAACTCTGGACCAACCTTACCTTCTGAATGATGTACTCTACATGAAATCAAATTAGCTTGATAACCTAAGGCTAAAAGCAACTGATAAAAGAGCCCATTAAGCTCATAACAGAATCCACCTCGATGACGAATCATCACCTTATGAAAAATTTTATGGATATCTAGTAGAATTTGATATCCAAGGAAATTGTCAAGATTTTCGAAAGGCAAAGTCAACATATGTTGTCTATGCAAATGTCTTAAGTACCTTAATGAAGGCTTATCTTGCTGACAGTTAATTCTAGATAGGTATTGATTGACTTGTTCAGAAGTCAATAATGAACTACCCATTTTTTGACTATCCTGACCTCTCAAGCTTTATGATCTGTTATTGAGCTGATCCAATTTTTCAGTGATTGCATCCAGTTTTTCTTCAAGTCTAGTCACCTTCTCATTGACCTCAGAGATTTTATCTTGAATATCTTCATCCTCGATAAAGTAATCTGTGATCGTACCTGTCAATGTCGAGAAAATAATCATCCCAAGTAAAATCAATGCTACACTAAGGAACTTACCTTCAACACTAACAGGTGGGATATCCTGTAGGAAGCCTACAGTAATGGTTGTAATTGTTGTCCACCAAAGACTATCACTTACTTCGTTGATATAAGGATTTACATCTTTCTCAACATGATAAAAACTAATTGTAAATAGAGCAATAATCAAGGAACTGATTATAATAAGATTTCTAAAAGTATTGAAGGATCCTTGCTCTGTGAAAAATCCAAAAATATACTTGGCTGACCTTACAACTCTTAGAATTCTAATTACTCTAAAAATTCTTCCCGCTCTTAAAACTCCAACCATAGGAATCGAAGAAACTAGATCTATCCAATGTACTCTTAAATACTTCCATTTATCTTCTGCTTTCCAAATACCAGTAAAAAAATCGTATAAAAACAGAAGGCATATACCAAAATCAATCCAGTTTAAAATTTCCTGAACTTCTGGTGTATATTTAATTATAGTACCGACATATAACTCTATGACCACATAGATAGAAAGGACTAACAGGAGGGTTTCAAAACTGAATGTAAACTTCTTATTATTCTCTTTTTCTACGTTTTCCATAGATCAATTTTGGATCGAAATATTAATAAATTTTACTACTAGGTAATGGAGGGGCGTAAGTTAAGAAATTTTATTTTCTCTAAGTTTGCCAAGCCGAGCCAAAGTCAATTAAGTTCATATTAAGTCTCCTTTAATGAAAATTCTCATTACAGGTTCCAACGGTTTATTGGGACAGAAGCTGGTTAAATTATTAACCGAAGAAAAACATGAAGTAATCGCCACAGCTAGAGGTGAAAATAGAATAGATTACCTGCCGAATAATTTTGAATATACACAGATGGACATTACCAAAGAAAAAGAGGTAATGAATGTCATCACGAAGTATAAGCCAGAAGTAGTCATTAACACTGCTGCCATGACGAATGTAGATCAATGCGAAGATGAGAAACAAGCTTGTATAGATTTAAATGTCAATTCTGTAAAACATCTTATTGCAGCTTGTCATAAACATGATATATTCCTTCTTCATCTTTCTACAGATTTCATATTCGATGGGTCTGCCGGTCCATATAAAGAAACGGATGAAGCCAATCCCGTTAGTTACTATGGAGAGTCCAAACTTCAAGCAGAACAACTTCTTCTAAACAGTAAGATTAAATGGGCAATTGCTCGCACAGTATTGGTATATGGAATTACCCCCGGAATGAGTCGTTCCAATATCATTCTTTGGGTAAAAGACAGTATAGAAAAGGGTAAAGACCTTAAAATTGTCAATGACCAATGGAGAACTCCTACACTTGCTGAAGACCTAGCTATAGGATGTTATCTTATCTCGCAAAAAAAAGCTGAGGGGATATTTAATATATCAGGTAAGGATCTACTCACTCCATACGATATGGCTATGAAAACCTGTGAATATTTCAATCTTGATAAATCGAAAATCGAAGAAGTTGATGGAAGTATGTTTTCTCAAAGAGCAAAACGCCCACCTAAAACAGGATTCATTTTAGATAAAGCCGAAGAAGTTTTGGGCTATAAACCCAAATCATTTGAAGAGGGAATTGGAATCTTAGCTGAACAAATTTCTACTGTTGATTAAGTGCCCAATCATAATCCATAAAGGTCTTCTTGGCCTTTTTGGGAATGTGAATAGGAGCGTATTGATTTAAGTATTCTGACAAAGTCATTTTTTTTGTAAAGTCGGCACCATACCACTGGAATAATTTAGAAAGTTTAATTTTGGACTCTGTTATATAATTCTTGGAAGAGTCTCCTAAAAACTCTTTTGCTTGATCTGAAAGTTGTTCATCTAGCATATTCGGAATGTAAGCTTCTCGTCTCAATTCAGGACAAGATTTGGCTGCACAAACTAAGGCAAAGTGAATTCGTGGTTCATTAAATTTCTTTCGAATTATTCCATGTTCAATATTATTTAGAGAGTACTCTTTTCCGTCAATGTGAATAAATTCAATATCCCAGGGAGTATTCACAAATGGAATCTGAATTGTTGAACCTATATCTTTAATGCTTTTGACAGGATAATAATCTATGATGAGCTTCAATGTAAAGGCATTGTAAGCATTAATCCAATATGCTAATTCCTCATTCCTAGACCAACTTGCTCTTGGACTGTTATTCTCAAGAAGGTTAAGATATTCAATAAGTTGACCATTATTTGCCTTTAAAGATGAATAGTCAACCATGCCATTATCATCAACATACTCCTTCAAAACTTTATCAAACAAGTAGTGACTAACAGGTCTGCTATCATCACTTTGAGCACTTAACTTAGCCACTGATACAATTATGATTAGGGTAATTATCTTACAACGGAAAAAATGTTTCTTCATAGTGAGTAAGTAAACAGGTTTTAGTTGTAAAAAATTCCCGACAGAGATTAATATCTGATCATACTTAATGTCAAATCGAATAGATTTGGGATTATTTACCAAAACAAGGTTCTTCATGCAGAAACTAAATTTGATTCAATCTCTTGGTCAAAAACTCTCTCCTCAGCAGATTCAATTTATCAAGTTACTACAAGTACCTACTGCAGAACTTGAAGCTAGAATCAAAGAAGAGTTAGAGGTAAACCCTGCATTAGAAGAAGGGCGAGAGAAAGACGAAGAACTACAAAACGAAGAACCCGCCGAAGACACTAATACTGACGAGTTAGATATCGAAGATTATCTAAATGATGACGATTTTGCTGGATATAAAATGGCCGGTGATGGCAACTATAGTGAAGAAGATAAAGACATTCCCATTTCCTCTGGCACTTCTCTTCATGAGCAACTCATCAGCCAACTTGGATTTTTAAGACTTGACGATCGCCAAGAAATAATAGGCAGACAACTAATAGGTAGTATAGAAGCAGATGGTTACATTCGGCGAGACCTTGAAGCAATAATGAATGATCTCGCCTTCTCTCAAAACATTGAAACTACTGAAGACGAACTGGAACAAATCCTTTATAGAATCCAAGGATTTGATCCTCCAGGTATCGCTGCAAGAAATCTAAAAGAATGCCTTCTTATACAGTTAGAAAAACGTGATCATGAACTTCCAGAAAACGACTTGGCACATCAAGTCATTTCGGAGTGTTTCGAAGAGTTTACAAAAAAACACTACAGCAAAATTGAAAAAAAATTAAGTGTTTCGGATGAGGACCTAAAGGATGCTGTTCATATTATTACAAGACTAAACCCAAAGCCTGGTGGAATTTCTGAAGGTCTTGTTAAAACTCAATTCTTAATCCCTGATTTCATCCTCAAAAATAGAGATGGAAAACTTGAACTAAGCCTTAACTCAAGAAATGCTCCCGAATTGAAAGTGAGTCGATCTTATGCTGATATGTTTGATAGTTATCAGAAAAGTGATAAAACCGACCAAAAACTGAAAGAAACAGTAAGTTTCGTTAAACAAAAGCTGGATGCAGCTAAATGGTTTATTGATGCGGTAAGACAACGACAAAACACTTTGCTTAACACTATGAATGCTATTCTTGATTTTCAACATGATTATTTTCAAGAAGGAGACGAAGCCAAATTGAAGCCAATGATATTGAAAGATATTGCTGAAGTAATACAAATGGATATATCTACAGTATCCAGAGTAGCCAACAGCAAATCGATTCAAACTGAGTTTGGGATATTCCCTTTAAAATATTTTTTCTCTGAAGGAATTTCAACGGAATCAGGTGAGGATGTAAGTAGTCGAGAAGTGAAACAAAAACTTAAAAACCTAATAGACGAAGAAGATAAGTCTAAACCTCTATCTGATGATAAGCTGGAGAAACTATTGAGAGCAGAAGGGTACAATATTGCTCGCAGGACAGTAGCTAAATACAGAGAGCAAATGAACCTTCCGGTGGCTAGACTTAGAAAGGAGCTTTAGATTTGGGAAAAAAAATTAGTAATTTATTCAGCTATGCATTTCATCCAATGCTAATGCCAACTCTTACTTTTGGTATTCTATACCTCTTTTTACCAGCAGTAATTAGGCCATTGTCGTTAGTTGTTCTCCCGTTTTTATTTTTAACAACATTCATTATACCATTGTTTAGTGTCTGGATGATGAAAGTTTTAGGACAAATACAAAGCCTTAAAATGGAGGAAAGAAATGATAGAATAATACCATTTCTTTTTGTAACAGGTTACTATGGAATGACCGCTTATATGTTCATTTTTCAGATCAAAGCCAATGTCGTCGTCTCTACTATATTTATATCTTCATGTCTAATGCTAGCCATATTGACATTGATAACGCTAAGACATAAGATTAGTATTCACTCTGCTGGTATGTCTAGTGTTACAGGATATATCATTGCCTTCGCAATAGAGTATCCCAACACTGGTATTTTCTATCCTTTAGTAGCAATGATTGTTTTAACAGGAGCTGTTATAAGTTCAAGATTATACCTAAATGCTCATAGACCGATTGAGATTCTCACAGGAACTCTTGTAGGTATTATAATCAGTTTCACCAGTCTAACTCTGGTTATTTAAAATCCTGATAAAGAAATACCTACTGTAGAATAACCTAATTTATCAGCCCCTTCTGGAGCGCCCGATGAAAACACATCAGTAAAGTGCCATTTATAGAAAAACCCGAACGACCCGATACCTATTCTACCAAAAGCAGTATATCTAAACCTTGATAAATTGAAATCATCTTTTTGTTTCTCTTTGTACATGTGCCCAAATTTCTCATACTTTACTTTAGTATGAGCTTCGAACAACAACGCTGCGGATGCACCAACACCAATAAAAATTTTATTCTTATTTCTACCTCCAACATGATACCTTAATTCAAAAGGTAGCTCAACATGATTCAAAGCAATTTGACTCTTTTTAAATTCTCCAATACCATTACCTTGTATTGTATCATAAGTCAATGTTTGTACGGGAACCTGTACGCCATCCGCTGTGCTTTCAAACTCCACTGTATTTACAATAGTTCTGTTGTGCTTTTGACCTAGCTTTTCTAAACTTAGACCAATACCTGGTCTAAAAGAGAAATTAGGAGAAACTTCCATTGGCTTGATATAGTAAAACGCAAAAGATTTAGATCTAAACCAATTAAAGTCTAGCTCTGCTGGTCTTCCGTTTGATAAATTAAATCCAAAATCAATTTGAACTTCTCCAGGAAACTCTGGTGTTAGTTTTTCAACCTCCTCTGAAAGCTGTGCAAAAGATACAAGGTTGATCAAAAGCATTCCTAATGTTAAGAAGCTAAGTTTTATTGAATTGATGTTCATTGAATTCCTGCTAAAATTTTGACGGCAAAGATAGATGAAATTTGATATTATGGATTCTGAGAATGGATTATCTAACTCTACTCTAATAATGCATTATTCAATAAGTTTAGTTGCTTACAGTCTTGAAATAATCTTGAAGCTATGACTTTTTTAAAATAATAAGCATGTCTCAAATTATGGACATCAGAACCTATAAAATCAACCATTTCATTTTTAATTAATTTTTCAGCTCTTGATCTAACCTCTGAAGAATAATGTCCTATCAACGAAAGAGCATTAACCTGCATCAAAACTCCTATTTTTTTTAATTCTTCTAAATATCCAAAATCATCACTCAAGTAAGCATATCGCTCCGGATGTGCTAGTATAGGTTTATAACCATTAGTTATTATTCTAAAAAAAGTATCACTAGTATTTAAAGGCTTCGTCATAAAACCAGTTTCCACTAGTACATATCGGTCGATTCCAAATGACAATAAACTCTCTCCATTATCAACTTTAGCAACCAAACTTTCATCTAAATAGTATTCAGCTGCAGCTTCTATAACTACTTCTATTTGTTGTTCCTTTATTTCTTGCCTGACCTTTTCTAACCCCGATTTTATAATATCAGGAGTATTCGGATAATATCCAGATAAAATATGTGGTGTGGTTATTATTTTTTCAATGCCGAAAGACACAAGCTTTTTAATTACCGAGATTGATTCTTCCAAAGTTTTAACCCCGTCATCAATTCCTGGAATCAAATGTGAGTGAATATCAACTTTAAGAAAGTTCTCCTTTTTATTATTCCACCAACCAAACATGAGATTTAAGATTTATTCAAAAACGGAATTTTGAACTTTTTCTTATTCTCTTCTTCATAATATCCTGTTCCGTAACCGTACCCATAACCGTATCCACCACTGCCATTTCTAATTCCATTTAACACTACGGACATGTGCTCAAATTTATTATTACTTACCAGTCGTTGAATGGACTTAAGATAATTCAATTTTGAGTAATCTGCTCTTACAACATATATTGGTAAATCACTTGTTTTCATTACCATAATGGCATCAGTCACTAGACCAACTGGAGGCGTGTCAAAAATAACTAAGTCAAACTTCTCTTTGAGTTCCTCCGCCATCTGTTTGAAATGATCACTTAGCAAAAGTTCTGAAGGATTCGGTGGAGTAGTACCTGCTTGAATAAAATGTAAATTCTCTACAGAGGACTGCTCAATGCATTCATCAATAGAATTTTTACCTATTAATATAGTGCTAGTTCCATGATTTCTTTTGACAACATCAAAAGCAATATTTACCTTAGGTTTTCTCATATCTAGGTCTACTACCACAACTTTTTGACCAGAATAAGCACATATTGCTCCCAAGTTCACCCCTAAAAAGGTTTTCCCTTCTCCACTGACTGTAGATGTTACTGACATTACGCGAGTAGGACCATCAGAGTTTATAAACTCCATATTGGTTCTAATAGCTCTCAGCGATTCACTTATAGGAGATTTTGGATTATTATTTACTACCAGCTTGGTCAGTTCTAATTTCTCCAATTGATATTTAGGAACCACTCCTAAAATTGGAATATTTAATCGTTTCTCTAATTCTTTCTGATTACTGATTTTATCATGTAATAAATAACTGGCAGCAATAATGATTATACTAAGAATTAAGCCTGCAACTCCACCAATTCCATAAACTATAAATTTTTTCGGTTCTATTGGGGCTACAGGAAGTGTAGCTGAAGATAAAATAACAAAATTGGTTACAGTACCTGCTTTTGCTATTTCTAGCTCCATTTTACTTTTTATCAAATTGAAATAGTACTCTTCCTGCATGGTATACATTCTTTGCTTCTTATTGTAAGATGTACCCATGGAGGGTAACTGAGAAAATGTATTTTCAAGAAGTGCCCGTTTTCTATTCAGTTCCTTTTTCGACTTCAATAGGTTCTCTCGATAATCTTCTAATCTCTGCTTAGCAGCCTTTTGTGCGATTTCTAAACGATGCTTAATTCTCAAAACAACCTGTGTATTCTCATTATAATTATCAAGCTTCAATTCTTTTTCCTCAATTAATGCATTGTATTCTTCAACTGTAGCAATAACATTCTTTGGAAGATTAGTAGTACTAATCTGGGCATTCAAATTTAATTGTGATTCAATAGATTCAATCGCTGCCAGATTATTACGAATATAAAATCGCTGTGAATCAATCTGGTTTAAAGCTAAAATAGCATTACTTAAGTCCTCTGATAGATTAGTAGTCCTGTGCTCAATAGTAAAACTCTCAAAGTAATCTTCATATTCCTCAAGCTCTTTTACCGTTTTAGTCATTTGCTGATTCAAAAATTTAATCTGCTGTTCACTAGCCTGGTTTTTAACATTATGCGTGTATCGGAGATATAGTGTATCAATTGCATTAACAAATGCCTGTGCTTTAAATTTATTTGGATCGGTGAATGAAACTTTAATAGTATTCGCATTGAAATTAATGGGTTCAACTGTGACATTTTGAAGAAGATATTCTGCAATGGCTGGAATACTATTTACTACAAAATAAAAATTAACTAAACTCTTCTGATTTTCGAAATAGCTTGTTTTTTCAATACTAAATTCAAATCCATTTTGCTCAATCATTACTCCAAAAGTATGAGTATCATTTCCCGTAATATCAGGCAATTTGAACGTCCTATCATCATTTATGACAACATCAATTCTTCTATCTTTCCAGAGATCAGGAAAGGAATTATAAATTATTTCAAATGGCGAATTACCGAATCTCTCATCAACTAAGTGACTCCTACCAGGATGATAATACGACACATCATAATCAATAGCTTCCGCGACTTTGGTCATAAAAAGCCCTGACCTCAAAATTTCTATCTCACCCGAAAGCCCCTTAATATCCTGTCGCATTGGATTTTGTATCCCTAATAATCCAGACTCATCTTTAATATCAAGTTTCAATACTGATTGCGAGCTATATATTGGTTTAGTATATCGGAGATACAGAAATGATCCAGACAAAGTAGCTAAGAAGGCCAGAATAATCCATACTATACTCCCTTTACCAACCTGTACTATTTTATCAAAATCAATTTCGTCTAGAGGCCCATTATGTTCCTCCACAATAGGTTGACTGCTATTATGATTCATAGGGCAATCCGATTAAATATTTTGTAGAACAAGTACAAACGCCAGACTAGAAGTAATGAAACCCATAACCGTGGCTATATCTTTAAGACCATCGAAAAACGGTCTTCTCCATGGTTCTACGTAGATAACATCACCCGGCTCTACATCCATCATAGTATTTTTCATTCCTGAAATAGTGCTCAGATCTATTCTATATACTTGGGTATCTCTATGGCCTCCTCTTATGACCTTTATATTATTGGCCTTATCTCCTAAATCTAATCCTCCTGCCAGTGCAAGGACCTCCATCAAATTCATATTCTCATTATTCAAAGGAATAACCTGCCCCCCTGGTGCTCCTAGTACTACTACACGCTTATTATCAAAGGTCAACTTAACGAACGAATCCTTGTAATAACTATCATACTTTTTCTGTAAAATTTCTTCCGCTTGATTTATTGTCAAACCAACAACCTCTATCTGATCAATTATAGGAAATTTTGCCGTTCCATCTGTCTGAACCAAATAAGTAAATTCGAACCGATTGTTTTGGTTCATCTGACCACCTTGTTGAAGCAACTCGCCATTTGGGTCTACTATTCGTTCACCCTTATTAGTAAAAACCTCAAGTTTCAAGTAATCATCAACTTGAATCACGTAGTTTTTTTCTACATTCATGACAGCTTTCGATAATTCATTTTCACTGAACTCATCATCCAACTGGAACATAATATCTTGCTTGTAAGACTTACAAGAATAGAGCAGTAATACCGCTACAAAAAGCTGTAGAGAAAAGATTCTTTTCAATTTCGTTTAGTTTGAGCTTTAATTAATGATAGCTGGCTCATTCTAGGTAGAAAACATGCTAATTTACTACACCAGATTGGTTTTAATAAGTTTTGAGACATGATAACTGTACTTTTTGATAACATGACGTTCATCGAATTTATTCTCTACCAACTTTCTACCTAATTTACCCATTTCTGTAAGCTCGTCATAGGATGAATTAATTACTTTGTCTATCATATCTTTTAATGAGCGAGAATCTCGAGCGTTACACAAATATCCATTTTCTTGATCAATGACAACTTCTTTACAACCAGGAACATTAGTAGTAATTAATGGCCTGGCCAACGAAGCTGCTTCAAGTAACGTCTTTGGCGTACCCTCTCGATAACTTGGAAGTACCACACAATGAACCCCATTGATTTCCACACGCACATCCGTACTAGTTCCCAAATAATTTATCACACCTTCTTGATGTTTTTGATTAATGTAAGCCGCCTCAATTCCTCTAGCATGACCTTCATCTAATTCTCCCAATAGCTGGAATTCTACATTCGAATATTTGCTTTTTATAACTTCAGCAGCTTCTATATATTCTTTTACACCTTTATCAATTATTACTCTAGCAATCATTAAAAATTTTATGGTGTTGAGATTTGGTAATGGGCTCGGATTGTATAAATCAAGTGTAACTCCAGAGCCTGGCAATAAATCGGTTTTCAAATCATCAAGTGGGACTTCTGTTAAAAAGTCTCTTTGATCATCTGGGTTTTGAAAGAACACTAGATTTGCCTTTTTGAAAGAAACCTTATAGAGCCACTTAGCTATTTTCGTAGAGAAGTTATTATTCAAAAAGACCGTTCCTAAACCACTAACATTGTTTATTACTGGAATATCAAGACTTGAAGCCGCTAGTGTTCCAAAAATATTTGGTTTAATAGTGTAGTGAAGAGCAACGTCAGGATTGTACTTTTTATAAATAGATTTTAATTGCTTTAATAAAAGTAAATCCTTTAAGGGGTTTGATCCCGTATTTTCCATGGAAATAGGAACAAAATCGCAACCAAGCTCTGACACAAGCTTTTTCGAAAATTGATCCTTTGGAGCTATTGCAATGACTTCATATCCTTCTTTTATAAAAAAACGGATAAGGCCTGATCTAAAATTATAGATATTCCAAGAAGTGTTAATTGCTATGGCAATTCTCATGTCGGGAAATTTGGTAGATGGTAAATCTATATGAATTCATAAGAATTGATGAGTTTTGCACAAAAGAGAATCGAATGGGTGACTATTATTTAACGAAGAAAGAAGTAGAAACAGCGGTGCTAGTAGCACTCACACCACAAAATCAAAGCAAAGAAAAGACTGATGAATACTTAGATGAGCTTGAGTTTTTGGCTAGTACTCTTGGAATTAATACGTTAAAGTCTTTTAATCAAAATCTTGATAAACCAGATATTCGCACTTTCATAGGTAAGGGTAAGCTGGAAGAAGTACATGCATATGTCAAAGATAAATCAATAGATATAGTCGTATTCGATGATGACCTTTCTCCTTCTCAGTTAAGAAATGTGGAAAAAGATTTAGGAGTTAAAATATATGATCGAAGTCTTCTCATTCTCGATATATTTCTAAAACGTGCTCAAACTGCTCAGGCTAAGACCCAAGTAGAGCTTGCCAGATTTCAGTATTTAATGCCTAGACTGACAAGAATGTGGACTCACCTTGAGAGACAGCGAGGAGGCACAGGAACAAGAGGTGGTGCTGGTGAAAAGGAAATTGAAACAGATAAACGTATGATTAGAAATCAAATATCTGTCCTTAAAAAGAAGTTGGCCAAAATCGACTTACAAAATGAAACTCAGCGCAAGTCTAGAAGGAACGTTGTGAGAGTAGCTTTAGTTGGTTATACTAATGTTGGCAAATCCACAATTATGAACATTCTCTCTAAAGAAGACATATATGCTAAAAATGAACTATTTGCCACAGTTGATTCTACGGTTCGAAAAGTGGTGATTAACACCATTCCCTTTTTATTATCTGATACCGTAGGATTTATTAGAAAACTCCCTCATAACTTGATAGAATCTTTCAAATCAACTTTAGATGAGGTAAGAGAAGCCGATGTATTACTTCATGTTGTTGACATCTCGCATCCCTCATTTGAAGAACATATGAAAGTTGTCAATGATACATTAGCGGAATTGGGTGCTGCAGATAAGGAAATGATTGTTGTATACAATAAAATTGATCAACTAGCTTCTCCAGACGAAGATTTTGACTTTACTAGCGGAATAGATGTAACCTCCAATACCAAAACAAATATTTTTATTTCAGCAAAAGAGAAGAAGAACGTTGGAGAGCTAAAAAAAGTGCTGTTTGACAAAGTTAAACAGCACCATATGAAAATATATCCTAATTATCTCGCTCCAGAGTATTACTAAATCTTAGTAATCTTTTACACATCTGCAGCTATTCATATTTCTTGCACTAATCACATCGTGAGCTACCTCATCATAATCTCCATATAAAGAGATCAAACCAGCAGTTCTTTTATCACCGATCTCTGCATCCCAGAGATGAGCTGTCTTTCCTATGTCACTAAATTGTCCTTCAACATTTGAAAAACCTGACATGATAATATTGAGATTACTAGTCCCACCAACTTTAAGTTCTTTACCTGCTTGACTGTAGCCTCCATAATTAATCATCAACTCTTGCCATTCAAGCTGAGTTGATAGGTGCCATCCTTCTGGACATGCAGTCTTAGCATCAACCCAGTTGTACAGCCTACCATATTTCCCACAATAAGCAGGATAATTTTTGTAACAAACAGAACCCTCTGTCTCGAAGTTCAAGTTTTCAGCAAACCACTCTCTTTCGATGAATATTCCACCTTCAAGCTCGATTTTAATATTTGTAGTTTTGTATACCTTGCCATCTCTAGGATCTTTAAAAGTTCCCACTTCTTGAGCTGATACAACTTTTGTTAGTGACAAGACTACTATTAGGAGTAATACTTTTTTCATTGTAATTACAATTTGGTGTTTTTGGTTTTCGTAGTGATTAGCCAAAATTCAGACATTTTAAACTTTTCGGTTCAAAAATATAAAATTTTCCAGCAATCAAAACGCTATTCACAGAATCTTCAATGATACATTTAATAAGACTAAAATTGATAAAAACCAATTCTATTGACGACCTTACACATATAACCAGTCCGTCTGACGGCTATTGTACCTATATACTATGGGAGGTAATCTGACTAAATCAATGTTGGCATTCCAATACATTGCCTTAACGGCAGCTTGTCTATTGTTATTGCGTATATCTACAGTAGATTATCATCCCTCACCAGCGAAAATAAAACACAAGCCAGTGGTTATCTACAGTATCAACAATATCTCTGAAGAAGCTGGAATAAACAGGAATATTGATTCTACTCATTGTGTTAATACCACCGAAATCAATTCTGTAACCCTTCTAACCAAAAAAAACGTCTCCTACATAGACTCTTTATGGAACAAAGCTATCAAATGGAAAGGTTCCAAAAAGAGGTTTCCCGTAGTTCGTTATTATGCTAAACCTTTGGATTCCAACACAGTATATAACCTTAAAAAATACGGTTATTACATACACGAAAGACCTTCTAGTGGATTGGAAAAATTTAGCTCAAATACCATTTGCTATGGTGATTCAATTAAAAAAGAAGATTTAATTTTAGTTGCCTCCCAACTTATCTCGTCAGGAATGGAAATAAAAAGCATCTCACTATCCAAATATCATTCAGGTTGGAAATACAATGCTCTAGAAATTGGTACTGACACGACTGTCTTGAATCAGCCATCATTAACTCTCCAAGACTTAGAAGAGATGTTCGACCTTAAGTAAATTTACTGCGTGGAAATTTCATCTTCTATACATCTGGCTATTCAAGCACTTCGATTAAGTCGAGTGAACAATCTGATCATTATTTTCCTAACTCAGTACTTTGCGGCGTACTTCCTAATGGGACAACAAGCAGCGTTTCACTCTTTAATAAGAGATTATCAATTCCTAATCATGGTTACGAGTACCACAATTATCGCAGCCTCAGGATATTTCATCAATGACTACTATGACATTAAAATTGATCTGATCAATAAACCCAGCAAAGTAATAGTAGGAAAAGATTTCAAACGTCGACCAGTAATGTTTGCCCATGCAATTTTGAATACAATAGGAATTTTGATGGGGTTGTATGTGTCTATCTGGATAGGGTTAATAAACTCATTTGCAGTTTTCTTGCTTTGGTTATACTCTAACCAACTGAAACGAATGCCGTTCATAGGAAATTTTATTGTAGCTGTACTTACAGCTGCTACTTTGATGACATTATCTATCTATTTCAGGGATAAGAGTTTAATTCTTACAACTTATGCTGTTTTTGCATTTGGAATTAATCTTATTCGAGAAATCATCAAAGACATAGAAGATGTACAAGGAGATGCTTCTTTCGGTAGTAAATCATTGCCAATCATATTAGGTGTCAGGACTACAAAACAGATTGTAATGGTTTTTACAATACTATTTATATGTTCTTTAGTTCTGTTTTTAATTGAGATTCAAAACACCTTATTAACAACCTACTTCATAGTATTATTTATTCCTTTTAGTCATTTCACGTTTTTACTTGCTAAGGCAGACAAGAAAAAAGATTTTACACTATTGAGTAAATATTGTAAGTGGATTATTCTTGCGGGGATATTGAGTATGGTAGTTTTTAGAATATAAAAAAGAATGGTTAAAAAGAGATTGGCAATTTTCGCGTCAGGTAGCGGAAGTAACGCTGAAGCAATAGCTAATTATTTCAATGGTCACAATGAAATTGAAATAACTATGATTCTTTCTGATAAACCTAAGGCATACGTACATACTCGAGCCAAAAAGCTTAGAATACCTTCTTGGTCTTTCAATAGGCAAGAATTTTATGAATCTGAGGATGTAAAAAACAAATTAGCCAATAATAAAATCGACTACATTGTTTTAGCTGGGTTCATGTGGCTGGTTCCTGAATATTTAGTAAAATCATATCCCAATAAAATATTTAACATTCATCCAGCATTATTGCCAAAATATGGTGGAAAAGGCATGTATGGTCATCATGTTCATGAGGCTGTAATTGATGCTCGTGAAAAAGAAAGCGGAATTACTATTCATTTGGTTAATGAGGAATATGATAAGGGTAAGGTTCTCTGTCAAAAAAGTTTAGAAGTTTCAAATAATGACACCCCTGATTCTCTAGCAGATAAAATTCATAAATTAGAACATGAATTTTATCCTCGGACTATTGAATCGTTCATTTGCAAATAAATGTCCATTGAATTCTAAACTTTCTTTCTCATTACTATTCGCTATGTAGTAAATATGTAGCTTTGCAGCCTAATTTTTTAACAGGAGAAAATGGGTTCAAGAAAAATCAAATCAGCTCTTATTTCTGTCTTTCACAAAGACAATTTGGACAAATTAGTTAAAGTTCTAGCCGAGAACGATGTTCAAATCTACTCTACTGGAGGTACTCAAAAGTTCATCGAGGATATGGATATCTCAGTAACACCGGTTGAAAACCTTACAAGTTATCCTTCTATTTTTTCCGGAAGAGTAAAAACACTGCATCCTGCAATTTTTGGAGGCATATTGAACAGAAGAGATAATGAGAGTGATAAGGCACAAAAAGCGGAGCACAATATTCCTGATATTGATATGGTGGTTGTGGATTTATACCCATTTGAAGAAACAGTTGCATCTGGAGCTTCTGAAGCTGAAATAATTGAAAAAATCGATATTGGAGGTATCTCATTAATCAGAGGTGCTGCCAAAAATTTCAATGATGTTTTGATTGTTTCATCTATGGAACAATACAACGAGACAATCGAGATGCTAGATTCTCAAAAATGCGAAACTAGTCTTGACCAAAGAAAAGCGTTTGCTAGAAAGGCATTTGATATCTCTTCTCATTACGATTCGGCTATCTTCAATTATTTTAATGAAGACGGACAAGAGAAGTCATTCAAGAAAAGTGTACGAAATGCACAAATATTACGATATGGTGAAAACCCTCACCAAGAAGGAGCATTTTATGGAGATCTAGATGAACTCTTTGAAAAACTAAACGGTAAAGAACTCTCTTATAACAATCTCGTGGATGTAGATGCCGCAGTTAGCTTAGTAAGAGAATTTGAAGGTGATACTGCTTTCGCAATCATTAAGCACACCAATGCTTGCGGTGTTGCAAAAGGTTCTTCTGTAAAAGAAGCATATCTAAAAGCTCTTTCCTCTGACAATGTATCCGCTTTTGGTGGTATCCTTTGTACCAATTCCAAGATTGACTTAGATGCCGCTGAGGAAATAAATAAACTTTTTTGTGAAGTACTAATTGCTCCTGACTATGAATTAGATGCATTAGAACTTTTAAAATCTAAAAAGAACAGAATTATTCTTAAGATTAAAGATGTTCAACCATCAAAGAAGCAATTCAAATCGTTATTAAATGGTGTTATAGTACAAGATGCAGATTTGAAAACAGACTCAGTTCAAGACTTAAAAACTGTAACCAAAATAACACCAAATGATGACCAAATAGAAGCTATGATTTTTGCTTCTAAAGTTTGTAAACATACAAAGTCTAATACGGTGGTATTGGCTAATAAAGATATGATGTTGACAAGTGGAACAGGACAAACATCAAGGGTAGATGCCTTAAATCAAGCAATTAAAAAGGCTGGTGAATTTGGAATGGATTTGACAGGTTCAGTAATGGCCTCTGATGCATTTTTCCCATTTCCAGATTGTGTGGAGATAGCTGATAAAGCTGGTGTAAAAGCCGTCATTCAACCTGGAGGGTCAATAAAAGATCAATTATCTATAGATTATTGTGATGAAAATGGACTTGCAATGGTAATGACTGGGACTCGCCATTTCAAACACTAATTTTTATATATTTCGAACAGAGACACTTGAGATTGTTGATTGGGAGTTGATTTGTGACTAATTTGAGGGCTTCCAATCATCATTACATAGATATCAAACAGTATTATGGGAATTTTCGATTTGTTTTCGAGTGATATAGCCATCGATCTTGGTACGGCTAACACGCTGATCATCAGTAAAGGCAACGTGGTCGTAGATGAACCTTCGATCATTGCGATCGACAAATCTAAGAACAAAGTTTTAGCGATTGGAAATGAGGCCATGCAGATGCATGAAAAGACTCATGAAAGTATTAAAACAATACGACCATTAAAAGATGGAGTGATCGCTGATTTTCAAGCTGCAGAATCTATGATTCGTGGCATGATCAAAATGATCGATAAAGACAAAAAAAGATTATTCCCTGCCTCTCACAGAATGATCATTTGCATTCCTTCTGGTATCACCGAAGTCGAGAAAAGAGCGGTTAGAGATTCTGCAGAGCATGCTGGTGCTAAAGAAGTCTATATGATTCATGAACCAATTGCAGCAGCCATTGGTATCGGAATTGATATTGAAAGACCGGTAGGGAGTATGATTGTAGACATAGGAGGGGGTACAACAGAGATTGCAGTTATAGCACTTTCAGGAATTGTTTGTGACCAATCCATCAGAGTGGCAGGTGATGCTTTCAACAAGGATATACTGGACTATATGCGTCGTCAGCACAACCTTTTGATTGGAGAAAGAACTGCAGAAAATGTAAAAATACAAGTAGGATCAGCTTTAACAGAGCTAGACGAAGGCCCTGAGGATTTTGATATAAGAGGTCGTGATTTGATGACGGGTATTCCTAAAGTTATCAAACTTTCCTATTCAGAAGTAGCGTTCGCCATCGATAAATCTGTTTCAAAAATAGAAGAGGCTGTTTTGAAGGCATTGGAGATCGCACCGCCAGAACTTTCTGCTGATATATACGATAATGGAATCTACCTTACTGGAGGAGGGGCTATGCTTAGAGGTCTTGACAAACGCTTAGGAATGAAAACAAAACTTCCTATTCACATTGCAGATGATCCGTTGAAAGCTGTAGTAAGAGGCACCGGGGTTGCTTTGAAGAGAATAGATGAGTTCAAGGCTGTCTTGATGCAATAACATACTATGCAGCAACTGTTAGAATTCCTTTTCAAGTACCGAGTATTTATACTCTTTTTAGTGCTTCAGGGGATCTGCTCTTGGTTGATTATTCAAAACAACCCTTACCATGGAGCAAAGTATTTCACAGCAGCTAATGCATTCACTGGAGGTATGGTTAATACCTCGACCAATATTAAAAACTATTTCAGCTTAGCAGAAAAAAATAAGATGTTGGCTGATGAAAATGTCAGACTTCGCGAGGAAATTATTGCTTTAAGAGACTCAGCCTATATGGCCAACCTTGAGTTAGATACAGCCATTCAGAGTATTAAGGCTAAAGTCATCGACAATTCGTTAAGATTCAGAAATAACTACCTAATTATCAATAAAGGTAGTCAGGATAGTATCAAATCTGGTATGGGAGTAATAGGCACAAATGGTATCATTGGTCAGGTACAACGTGTCACTGATCATTATTCTACAATTCTTTCTCTTTTGCATAGCAAGACCTCAGTTTCAGCAAAACATGGACCAACAGGGACGCTTAGCAGTGTCGTTTGGGATGGTATCGATCCAGATTTGGCTGTTTTAAAATACCTTCCTCGACACATACATGTTAACTCTGGTGATTCAATATTTACCTCTGGCTTTAACTCTGTATACCCAGAGAATACCTTAATTGGTATTGTTGAAAATGTAAACATTACAGCAGATGCTACCTTTTACGATATAAAAATAGACCTCGCTACAGATTTTAGTGCATTATCATTTGTCTACATTTTAGACTTGAAAGATAAAGTTCTAGTGGATTCTTTACGAAACTTAACCACACGTACAGATGATTAGATTAGCAGATATACTAGGTCTATTTGGAAATCTACTATTATTTCTAGTACAGGTACTCATACTGAAAAACGTAGTGATGTATGATTATGCGTTTTGCTTTGCATATGTAATGTTAATATTAATGATACCTCTTGATACATCACCGATCGTTCAGCTTTTGGTAGGGTTTTCAATAGGCATAATCATTGATGTATTTTACAATACGATTGGAATGCACGCCGCGGCGTCAGTATTAATGGTTTTTGTTAAAATCTATTGGATGAAAGTATTGACACCCAGTGGAGGATACGATATAGGAACTAGAGTAAATATGCAAACTCAAGGACTTCAATGGTTCATTATTTATGCCTTCCCACTCATACTTGTACATTCATTTTCGTTATTTATAATTGAAGCTAGCGGATTCAACTTATTTGGCCAAACATTGCTAAAAGGACTTTATAGTTCTGTATTTACCATGATAATGGTCTTGATTTTACAATATCTATTCTATAAGAAGATTAACTCGTGAATGAGGATAGACGATATATTATCCGAGGAATTATTTTACTGATAGGAATTATTTTTCTTGTCAAGCTATTTTCAATTCAAGTCATAGATGATAAATACAAGGCTGCTGCACAAAACAATATTATCCATAAAGTCATTGACTACCCTTTCCGTGGTTTGATCTTCGATCGAAATAAAAAACTACTAGTTCATAACGATCCTATCTATGACCTCATGGTAATTCCTAAGGAAGCTAAACTGAATGACACTCTTGCCTTCTGTGAACTACTAGACATTGACTTAGAGGAATTTACGGGACGAATGAAAAAGGCTCGTCGGTATTCCTATATCAAACCTTCAGTATTTGAAAAACAAATCTCAAATAAGCAGTTTGCAGAAATACAAGATAAGCTTATCCATTTCAAAGGATTCTATCCCGAGGCTAGAACAGTTCGAGGCTACGACTTTTCTAGTTTAGCTAATGTACTAGGATATATCGGAGAGATCAATTCTCGTCAACTTAGTAGGGATACTACTAATTATTATAAATCAGGTGATTATTTAGGTATTACAGGTCTAGAATCTTCGTACGAACAATTTCTTAGAGGAAAGCGCGGTATTAAATACAAGATGGTAAATGCAAGGGGAATAGATAAAGGGTCCTTCAATAATGGAGAGCAGGACACACTCTCAATTCCAGGAGAGAATTTAACATTATCAATTGACATCGAGCTTCAACGTTATGCTGAACGCCTACTTGACGGAAAAGTAGGTTCGATCGTAGCCATTGAACCTTCCTCTGGAGAAGTCCTTACTTTCGTATCTGGTCCATCTTATAAACCGTCACTTTTAGCTGGGAAAAAATTTGGAAAAAATTACTCCATGCTAACGAAAGATAGTCTAAAACCCCTATTTAATCGTCCATTGATGGCTATGTATCCTCCTGGATCAATCTTTAAAACCTTGCAAGCTTTAATTGCTCTTCAAGAAGGTGTCATCACAGCCAAAGAAAAGATTTATTGTGATGGAACACTAATTGGAGACCATGCTCCTCCTGGATACTATGATGTTCATAAGGGAATAATGCTCTCTTCAAATAACTACTTTCACAAAGTATTCAGAAGAGTTATAGAACGTGATCCGACTAAAAGCCCATTTGTACAAGGCCCTGAAGGACTAACACATTGGAGAAGTATGGTTAATAAGTTCGGACTTGGACAACCGTTAGGGGTAGATTTACCTAACGAAAGATCTGGCCTTGTACCAGGCGTAGAACTTTATAATAGGATCTATGGAAAAGGTAGATGGAAATATTCAAATATCTCGTCTATGAGTATTGGTCAAGGTGAGATGCTAATGAACCCAATACAAATGACCAATCTTGCAGTAATCATGGCCAATAAAGGTTATTACTACAGACCTCACCTTGTCAAGTCTATTGGAGAGACTGGTTTTATTCTACCTGAATATCAAGAAAAAATCTCTTGTGGCATTGATGCTATTCACTTTCCTCCTGTAATAGAAGGTATGAAAGATGCTCTTGGGGGAACTGCACCAAGAGCAATAATTAGAGATATTGAAATCTGTGGAAAAACAGGTACTGCCCAAAATCCTCATGGGGAAGATCATTCTGTTTTTATGGCGTTTGCACCAAAGGATAATCCTAAAATCGCTATATCGGTATTCGTAGAAAATGCGGGATGGGGAGGTAGAGCAGCAGCATGTACGGCTAGTTTAATTATCGAACAATATCTTCGTGGTGAAATTACTCGTCCATGGCTTGAGGATTATGTATTAGAAGGCTATTTCGGAGATTAATTATGAGAGGAGATAGACTAACAGATAAAATAGATTGGGTAGTAATAGGATTATACGCACTAATGGTTTTCCTTGGATGGACTAGCATTTATGCTGCTATTTACAGCGAAGAGAATGCTTCCGAATTAATCAGTCTATCTCATAACTCTGGTAAGCAACTGCTCTGGATAGTTACTTCTCTTTTGATCATTATAGGTGTTATGAGTTTAGATTATAAGATCTATTCTTCTTTCAGTTATATTATCTATGGAATTTCAATTTTACTATTGATCATAGTATTGGGAGTAGGTACCGTAGTGGCAGGATCAAAGTCATGGATAGCTATTGGTGGTTTCAGGTTACAACCTTCTGAATTTGCAAAGTTTGCGACAGCTCTAGCCCTTGCTAATTATTTGAGTGACATTAATATCAAGATGTCAAACCTGAAAACTCAGCTTATTGGAACAGGAATCATCACCCTACCAATGTTATTAATTATAATACAAGGTGATACAGGGTCGGCAATGGTGTTTGCATCATTTTTCATAGTGATGTTTAGAGAAGGAATGCCTCCCATATACTTTATAGTTGGATTTGGGTTAATCTTTCTGTTCATTATAACACTGGTTGTGAGTAAAACGATAATTTTCGTGGTATCTGGTGTAGTCATTCTAATTATCATTGGAGTTTCTGTTAAGCATCCTAAACGAATCATTATCACGTTACTGGTCGGATTAATAATAGTAGGAACTGTTACAAGTGTTGACTTTGTACTCAACAAAGTTTTGAAAGACCACCAGCGGAATCGAGTAATATCACTTGTCAACCCTGATATTGATCCATTAGGAGTAGGCTGGAATGTAACACAATCGAAAATAGCAATTGGTTCAGGAGGGTTTTGGGGAAAAGGTTATCTTCAAGGTACTCAAACGAAGTTTGATTTTGTACCAGAACAAAGTACTGACTTCATTTTCTGCACGATGGGTGAAGAACATGGATGGGTAGGTAGTTTAGTATTAATTACATTATTTGTAACACTTTTAATCAGAATATCTTGGCTTGCTGAAAGGCAAAAATCCCGTTTTGCGAGAATTTATGGATACGGAGCCCTTTCAGTAATATTCTTTCATTTTGCTGTGAATATTGCAATGACGATTGGGCTATTCCCTGTGATTGGAATTCCCCTTCCATTTTTTAGTTATGGAGGCTCATCTTTATGGTCATTTACGATACTACTTTTTATTCTAATTAAACTGGACTCAGAGAGAATGAATGTTTTGATGAGATAAAAGCAATAATCTTAAAAGACTCTGTTTTTGATTTAAAAATCTATCTAAACCTCTTAAAAATAATTTTAAGTAAACTTTTAACTTCTTCAGAATTCATATTCCAACCATACTTTCTAGAGTACTTATGAACAAGTAGCTCTACAGACTCGTCGAAAGAAGATGCTATATCTACCTGATCTATCGCTGATAAATAATCCTCTTCATTACCATCAAAAAGGTCATTAATGAACATATATCGTTGATTGATACTAATAGACAGTGCTAAGCTTTCTATAGCCTTTTCCTCCATCTTGGTAGCAATAGTTTCTTTCTTTTCCTTGGCTTCATAACGTTGGTTCAAGGTTTGAATAGTATCTCCAGAATACTGCTCATTTAAATTTGCTTTCGTGACTTCAGGATCTTTGTTATCTGTTTCTATCAAAGAGCTAAAATCAGAACTCTTTTGTTCGTTCCCAGGTTGAAATTCTTCTGTTAAATCTTCTTCTATTTGAGATGTTGCAAATAAATCATCTGCAGGAATCGCAGGAGTTTCTTCTACAGGTATTTCGGCTTGATCTTCATATTGTATGTCTCCACTGATTACCAAAACCGTACTAAATGCATGAACATTTTCTTGAAATTCAGCCTCAGAAAATTCAGTAGCAGCTGTTAACTGATCAATAGAGTCCAAGCTAAGGTCACTTGCTGATGCCAAAGTCTCAAATAATGACTTATAAATTTTAAAATACTTTGACTCACTCCCTAAACTAGGATGAGCAATTAATAATTCAGAACGGTTTTTATAGTAGCTATACGGATCATATAAAAGTTCCAATGTCTCCATTACAGCAGATTCAAGCAATGGCTTAAAATCTTCTTTACTTATCAGGATATTTTTGGAAAGAGTATTAACCAATGTTTTCAAAGCTTGATTCACCTCATCATTCTTATAATTAAAATATGGACTTTTTAGCTTTTTAGTTTCCTCTTGCCATTGGTTAAAAAGATTTTTAAGAACAAAGAAATTGACCTGCTTTACTGGAGTAAAGCCCACAATCTGTGGACCAGATATCCCTTCATTTTGACTGAAAAAGTCGTCAACCACGATCGAAGCAAATGATTGGCTGTATTGCTTTGCGACTGATTTATTTAATTTGCTCCCAATCATATTTATAGCTTTTTTTGTCTCTGTCGTGTATTAAAAATCGGCATATAGCTAGAATAGTATTTAAGTACGCTAGCCTTAATATTTTCCTCAAAACGAAATTAAGTATCTTTTGGATATAAATCTGGACTAAATCGAATGTGACTCTTTAGACAGTACAATATCTTAGACAATTTTCAAGTTAATGTTTCTCGAATCCACTATAGACGACCAAAATAATGCCAAAAATCAGCTTGGTTGGTTAGAAGTTATCTGTGGATCTATGTTTTCTGGAAAAACTGAAGAATTGATCCGCAGATTAAATAGAGCACGAATTGCAGATCAAAACGTGGAGATTTTTAAACCCGCTATCGACGTACGCTACAGTGAAGAAGATGTAGTTTCTCACAATCAAAACACCATTAGGTCAACACCTGTGCAATCTGCAAGCGAAATCCTACTACTTGGAGCGAATTGCAATGTAGTAGGAATAGATGAAGCACAATTTTTTGACAAGGAGTTGGTATACGTATGTCGTACTTTAGCGAATAATGGCAAGCGAGTAATCCTTGCAGGACTCGATATGACGTTTAAAGGCGAACCTTTTGAACCAATGCCTCAATTGATGGCAATAGCAGAATATGTAACAAAATTTCGTGCAATCTGTATGCGCTGTGGAAATGTAGCTTCATACACATATAGAACCACTACCAATGATGATCAAGTATTATTGGGTGAACAAGACAAATATGAAGCTCGTTGTAGAACGTGTTTCTATAGAGACTTTAAAAATGAAAAATAAAGCTGCTATTATACTCTTCTTTATCCCATTAAGTATCTATGGGCAAAATATACCAATTGGCACTTGGCGAACACATTTCAATTACACTGAAACATTGCTAGTGGAGGAAACTACCAATAGCATATTTGCGGCAGCTTCGTCTGGCTTAACCTACTATTCTTCAGAAGATAAAAGCCTTAATAATATATCTAAAATTGATGGTCTCAGTGAGGTATCTGTAAGTGCATTAGCATTTGATGAACCAAATGAAAGGTTAGTAATAGGATATAATAATGGTAATATTGATATAATAGACGATAGGGGCATTGTAAATTCTAGGGTCATTCTTGAGAGTTCTGTAATTGAAGACAAAACCATACATCATATTTCATTTTATGAATCTTTGATTAATGTATCTACGAATTTTGGAGTTCTTCAAATTGAACCTGAAAATGATGAAGTCAAAGAAGCATTTAGAAATTTAGGTGATATTGGACAAAGCTTACAAGTCAGAAAATCTGTAGTAATAGGAACAGAAATATTCCTAGCAACACCACAAGGAGTCATCTCAGCAGATTTTTCTTCTGGTAAGAACCTTTCAGACTTCAATAGCTGGGATCGATACGAGTCTTCAATAATAGATGACGTAGACATATTATCCATTGCTTCATTTGATGATGGAATTATTGCTTGTAGTGCAACAGAACTTTTCTCTTATGGTTTCAACTCTTGGAAAAAAATCGATACCCCCGATTTACATCCAGAAGAAGAAATAACTCTACTTAGATCTGGATCTAATACTGTTTTAATATTAACATCAAATCGCGTATTTGAATTAAAAAGTAATTTAGAGTTATCGGTAATTAAAACTCCTACAGAAGATAGGCCTCAAGACATTCTCAGAGACAAAAATGGTCAAATTTGGTATGCTGATATTAGAAGTGGATTGACATTACTAGTAAATGAAGAACCTTCAAGATTTGTATTAAACGGACCTGGTGAAAATATCTCAAAACTCAACCAAGTCATTGACCAAACTATTGCTCTCCCTTCTATTATTTCAAATGCTCCTTTTAACAATAACAAAGGTTACAGTTCATTTACTAATGGAGTTTGGAAAACGAACTCACCTGAAACTATTAGTGGCTTAGAAAATATATCTCAAGTGTATAATGACGGAAATAGAGAGTGGATTGTATCTTTTGGGGGTGGTATTTTGGACTTCACAAATACAATACTATACGATGAAGAAAACAGTACATTAACATCAAACGTAGGCAATATTCTGACTAGTTATATTACTTCTGACAGCAACGGAAATATTTGGGTAACTGAACAAAATAATAATTCTCCGGTTCATCAATTAAATCAAGAAGGTATTTGGACAAAACATAACTTAAGTTCCACACTTTCAGATGTGACATCCATTAATAATGACTTTTATGATAATCTATGGATGAGTCTAAAAGGAAATGGTTTAATAGGGTATAATCCTGAAACAGGTTCAGAATTATTAGTTAATTCAACAAATTCCGAACTTCCCTCAAACCAAGTTAATGATATTGCATTTGGTACAGACGGTGCCATCTGGGTCGCTACAGACTTAGGAGTAGCATACTTTCCTTTTTCATTTGGTATTATTGAAAACCCCACAGCACTTATCCTTCCGATTTTTGATGAAGGAATTCTTTTTGAAGAAAAAAAAGTGAATTCTATTGAAGTAGACTCTGGAAATAGAAAATGGATGGCTACTACTACAGGTGCATGGCTTTTCTCTCCAAGTGTTGGAGAATTGATTCTAAAGTTTGATATAAATAATAGCCCTCTTCCTTCTAACAATGTATTGGATATAAGTATAAACCCTATCTCTGGTGAAGTTTTCTTTTTGACTGATCAAGGTATAGTATCCTATAGATCTGAATCTGTACAGGGGTCTCAATCACATAAAAATGTAAAAATCTTTCCTAATCCAGTCAGACCTGAATTTAGCGACTGGGTAGGAATACAAGGAGTTGCAAATGATGCAATCATAAAAATTACAACCGTCTCTGGTCGATTGGTCAGAGAAATCAATGCTGCAGGAGGTGGTGCTTCTTGGAACATCTCAGACTACAAGGATCGACGTGTGAATACTGGAGTTTATCTGGTTTTTAGCTCCAACTCTGATGGAAGTGAGACTTATGTGGGAAAAATAGCTGTTTTCAACTGATGCTTCACAAAACTCGAGGAATAGTTCTTAGCTATATCAAATACAAGGAGACTTCTATTATAGTAAAGATCTATACTGAAAAATTTGGTCTACAATCGTACTTAATAAACAGCATACGAAGCTCTAAATCTAAGAAAGGGTTGGCTCTGGTACAACCGCTTACTCTCCTAGAAATGGTAGTATATCAAAAAGCTGGAAATTCAAATGGACTTCAACGAATATCTGAGTACAAACCGGCGGTTCATTTCTCTTCTATTCCATTTGAAATCAATAAATCAAGTCTTGCATTATTCATATCTGAGCTTCTTAACGTTGTTTTGAAAGATGAGGAACATCATGGAGGCGTTTTCGAATTTCTATTTAGATTGATAATATTCCTTGATAATAAAACCTCTGGATACAATAATGTTCATATATTTTTAATGGTTCAGTTGACGCACTATCTCGGTTTTGGCATTCATAATATTGAAGAATTAGAAAAACACATTATAGTGTCACAATTCGCTACAGACTATGAATCAATATATAAGTGTATAATGTCACTCAATATTCTAGAAATTGGAGATCAATATAACATTGATAATGCTCTTCGAAGAGATGTCCTCAATTACATGATACAATATTATATTTTGCACATAGAAGGTTTTAAGCCTCTTAAATCACTAGATGTCCTTAGTCAAATTTTCAAATAGACATATTTTTAAATTAATACTAAGATCTTAAATTCGACCTAATGTTCCACTTTGTCTATGATCTTTCACTAGAATGACAAGAGTCATTTTTACTCAAAGATCTGCTTTACTATTTTAGATTTAAAATATCTCAATTAAATGTCCGAACAACTATTCGACGAAATTCCTTCACTAGACTTAGCCGATTTTAATGCCGGCTCAGAAACGACAAAAAGCAAATTTGTAAAAGATTTAGGTAATACTTATCAAAATATCGGCTTTGTAGCAATCAAAAACCATGGCCTCTCAGATGAGTTGGTCAGGCAACTTTACGAAACGATCGAAGAGTTTTTCAAACTTCCTGAATCAATAAAAACCAAATATGAAAAGCCTGAACTATTTGGACAGCGTGGCTATATTGGCAAAGGCAAAGAACATGCAAAAGGCAGAACTACTGGAGACCTTAAAGAGTTTTATCATATTGGACAATTTGTAGAAGGCAATGATTCTTTAGCTAACAAATACCCTCATAACATTTGGCCTGAAGAAATCAAAAAATTTGAAGCAATTACTCGAGAAACTTATCAAACGCTTGAAAAAACTGGCAAAACAATGCTGCAAGCTATTGCTTTATACTTAGAACTTCCCGAAAATTATTTTGAGAATAAAGTTCATAATGGGAATAGCATCTTACGCCCTATTCACTATTTCCCAATAGATGATCCAGACAGTGTCCCTTCTGATGCTGTAAGAGCTGCTGAACATGGAGATATTAATTTAATAACATTACTGATGGGGGCCAGTGCGGATGGCTTACAAGTCCTTCGGCGTGATGGCAAATGGATTCCTATAACGGCTCTTCCAGATCAGATAGTGGTCAATGTAGGAGACATGCTTGCAAGACTCACCAATGATAAACTTAAATCTACTATCCATAGAGTAGTCAACCCCCCTAAAGAACTAATGTCCACGTCAAGATATTCTATTCCTTTTTTCATGCACCCACGTGCTGATATGGATTTGACATGCTTGAAGAATTGTATAAATAAAAACTACCCTAAGCTGTATGAAGACATGACTGCTGGTGAGTTTCTACATCAACGACTAGCTGAAATTGGATTAATAAAGTAATATTTATCTCACCGAGCCAAGGGGCAGGAAATCAAACCCAATGAGCTATTGCCCTGCGATTAAAATCAGGTAATTAAAATTGGTTTTTCCATCTGAATTATAAATAGAAACTTATGAACAGATGAAAGTAAAGAAGGTTAGATACATCATTTTTCTCAAGGATGTCTTGATTCTAGCAATATCTGCTTTTGGTGGACCACAAGCACATATCGCAATGATGCTGGATCGTATGGTCGAAAAGCGTGGATATATCGATGAAAAAGGACTACTTGAACTTCATGCCTTATGTCAGTTTCTTCCAGGTCCAACCTCTACTCAAACATTGACTGCCATAGGTTTCAAGGTAGGTGGTCCCAATTTAGCTTATTTAACATTATTGATATGGATTCTCCCCGCCTTTCTAGTGATGTCTACGGCTGGAGTAATGGTCTCATTACTTAAAGAGCAAGATATATCACTTGAATTCACAAGATTCATTCAACCAATGGCAGTAGGTATAGTAGCTTACTCTGCCTATCGCATCATCAAGAAAGTAGTCAAAACTCGAATAGCATTGATTATTATGTTACTTTCTTCAATAGCTAGTTTTTTCTTTAAAACCCCATATGTATTCCCTATTATCATTTTAATAGCAGGGTGTATTACCGCGATCGATTATAAACGACATGAAAGGGAAGAAAAAAATAAAATCGACATCCAATGGTCTAATTTTTTCCTCTGGGCGGGTGTGTTAGTTTTTGCAGCCTTATTAGGAACTGTTACTGAATGGAAAGGCATCAGACTCTTCGAAAATTTTTATCGGATCGGCTCATTAATTTTTGGCGGAGGTCAAGTATTAATTCCTTTCATGTATACAGAATTTGTAGAATTCAAAGAATACCTTTCCTCAGAAGAATTCTTATCAGGACTCGGACTAGTACAGGCTGTTCCAGGGCCGGTTTTTTCCATCACAGCCTTTGTTGGCTCAATATCCATGAAAGATTACGGAATTACTGGACAATACCTAGGTAGTTTTTTATCTGCTGTAGGAGTATTCTTACCAGGTGCCTTTTTAATTTTCTTCGTTATTCGTTTCTGGGATGAGCTAAAGAAATTCAGAATAGTAAAAGCATCACTTGACGGGGTAAATGCAGGAAGCGCGGGTATGGTTCTAACGGCAGCTGTTTTACTTGCTATTCCTTCAGGATCTAATTATTTGGACTACTTCATCATGATCTCCACTTTTGGTCTATTGATGTGGGGTAAGGTTCCTACTCCCTTTATTATCTTAGGCGGTCTAGCACTAGGTTTCATTCTATAACTATTCCGTATGAAAACGATCAAACAAATTGGGCTGGGTACTGCTATGATCGGCCGTCCACATTATATCAATATACGTCAAGAATCACCTGAAGCGTTTAATATTGAAGATTTTAAAACCAATGCCTTTCAAGTACTAGATAAGGCATATGAAAGAGGAATTAGATATTTTGATACTGCTCCTGGCTACGGAATAGCAGAAGACTTTATGCTTGAATGGTTAGATAGAAAAAATGACGCATCTATAGAAATAGCTACAAAATGGGGCTATACCTATACTGCTAACTTCGATCTTAACGCCTCAAAACATGAAGTAAAAGAGCATTCAATAGATAAACTCAACGAACAATGGGAAAAATCAAAAAGCTTCCTACCCTATCTCTCCACGTATCAAATACACTCTGCGACTTTCGAATCTGGAGTATTAAAAAATGATTCAGTATTGAATCGACTGGCCGAACTTCGTGAAAAACATAACTTGAAAATTGGTATCACGGTATCAGGTGATCAGCAAAAAGAAATTTTGGAGGATGCTTTATTAATAATAAGAGACGGTCAGCAGCTTTTTGAAGTCTATCAAGTTACATATAACATTCTTGAAACTAGTCTTAGACACATTATTGATTCCCTCAATCAAAGCTCTTACCGTATAGTGATAAAGGAATCTTTAGCTAATGGACGACTTCTTCCGAACAAATCATTTCCTAAATATCTTCTTTTATATGAATTGCTGGAGAATCTCGCTGAGAAGTATGATGTAGGAATAGATGCTATTGCTATGCGATATTGTATCGATACTCTCAATCATCCATATTCAGTGCTTAGTGGAGCAGCTATATCCAATCATTTATTAGAAAACCTAAGCGCTCTTCGTTTTAATCTACTTGATTCAGAAATTGAAAAACTCAAGCAGTTCTCTATTGTAAGAAAGGAATACTGGAACGAGCGAAAAGAAATGGTATGGAACTAAAAAGCCTCCATTAAAGGGAGGCTTATAAATATTATTTCTTACTTCTAATCACTTAGCAGGAGGAGTTATTCCTAATTTTTTGAAAATCAAATTTGACACGTCATATTCTTCTTTAGCATCTAAAAGTATATCTACACCTGGTACGCCAGTACTAAAGATAAAGTCATAATTGCTTTCTGCTCTTACAGCCTTAATAGCAGTACTAATCTTTTCAAATAAAGGTGAATACAATTCACTTTGTTTCTTTTGAAGCGATCCCTGAGCTTCACGCTGAAAAGATTCCAATCTCTGTTGTAAACTTTGAAGTTCAGCTTCTTTATCTGCCCTCATTATTTCAGTCATAGTTTGAGCACCAGCTTGATACTCTTGAAGCTTAGTCTGAAATTCAGATCCTTTAGCCTTGAGTTGGTTTTGTAGCTGTGTCTCATAAGCTTTATACTCGGAGTCCACTTGCTTAGCTTCTGGCATTTGGCTTAATACATACTCTACATTTGTATAACCTATTTTCATTTGCGCAGAAGCACCAAAAGAAATCAATGCAGTAGCTGCTAAGGCTATTATAGATTTGATTCTCATAATTATTTCCTAATTAGTTATTACTTATTACATCGTTTTTATCACCAAGTCCTAGTTCTTCCAATACATAGTCCGTATAGTCATGTACAGGATCGGTGTATATCATTACCAAGTCACCCGACTTGTCAAATACAATTTGAAGACGCTGGCTTTTAGCAACTTTTTCTACTGCTTCAAAAACCTTATCTTGAACTGGTTTTATTACCTCTTGTTTCTTCAAAAAGAACAAACCCTCATATCCAAAAACTTTGTTTTGATAAGCTTTTACTTCATCCCAACGTTCTTGAATTTCCTTGTATCTGTCATCCTTCATTTCTTTGGTCAGCAAAACCTCTTCCGCCTGATAAGAGGCTTCTAGTTCTTCTACCTCTTGATACATTGCTTGGATTTCTTGCTGCCATTTTGATGACAGTTTATCTATTTCCGATTTTGCTTCACCGTATTCTGGCATTTGCTGAAGTACATACCCTGTATCAACATACCCAAATTTTTGCGCATAGGAATTGACTCCTGATAAAAGGAGTATTACAAAAACAAGGCCATATATTTTTAGATGATTCATCTATTGATCAAAAGACCGTCAAAAATAGTCGTTTGTATGTTTTTTAAAAGCTTAAGTCTCAATAATTATCTAAGTGTTTGACCAATTGAGAAGTGAATTTGCCCTCCACTTGCTGGCTGATTCGGAGTATACTCTCCAGCCACAGGCTGCGGATCATAGCCATACCCCCAATCAATTCCTAACAAACCAAATGCTGGCATAAAAATTCTAACTCCAAAACCACTTGATCTATACATTTGATTTGGATTATAATCGGAGAAATTCAACCAGTTATTTCCAGCCTCAGAGAATGCTAATACATAAATTGTTGCTGAAGGATTTAATGATACTGGATATCTTAATTCCATTGTGAATTTATTATACAAAGTTCCACCACGTATATTCCGTTCCCTGTCTATAGGAGTGATAGAATTATTCTCATAACCTCTAAGACCTATAATGTCCGTACCTAATAAAAAGCTAGTCCCAGTCAATCCATCACCACCAACTTGGAATCTTTCAAAAGGACCGACACCAATTGAAGGTTTATAAGATCCTAAATAACCAAAATGAGCACGAGTTTCCAAAACTAAATCTCCAGCTATCTGCATATAATATTTAGCATCAAACATCCATTTATGATATTCTACCCATTTATATCTATCAGCATTATCTGCCGTAGAATAATCAATGTCATTAAATGTTGAATACGGAGGCGTAAGAGCCAGACTTAGCGATACTGAAGACCCGGTCCTTGGATACATTGGATTATCTACGCTATTTCTAGCAAGTGTTGTATTGAAAGATATATTATTAGCGATTCCAGTATCAAAACCTAACTGGTTTCCAAAATACTCGTCAAGTGCATACCTGAGGTAACTTACAGAATTACTTAATGTAAAGTAATCATCTGGCCATTGTATTCTTCTACCCAAACTAACTGTAACACCTTGCACTTGGAGCGAACCCGTAAAACTTCTGAAATTTCTCCCTGACGGATTAAACCTTTGAATAGAATAATTATAACTAACACCAAAAGATTGAGGTTTTCTACCTCCTAACCAAGGTTCAGAGAAACTAACTGAATAACTCTGATATTGAGTACCGTTTGCTTGTGCTCTCAATGATAATTTCTGACCATCCCCTACTGGAAGTGGCTTCCATTTATCAAAATGAGTTAAATTTTTAAGTGAGAAGTTGTTGAACGTTAGACCAAGAGTACCAACAAAACCAAAGTTTCCTCCCCATCCTCCTGATAATTCAATTTGATCACTAGGTCTTTCTACTAGCTTCCATTCAATATCTACAGTCTCGTCCGCCGGATTTGGAAGAGGATTTGGTACAACCTGTTCTGGGTCAAAATATCCCAATTGAGAAAGTTCTCTTTGAGTTCTTATTAATTCAGATCTATTAAATTTTTGACCCGGGAGGGTTCTGATCTCACGCATGATCACATGATCATATGTTCTATCGTTACCAGTAGCATAAACTTTTTTAATTGTAGCTTGAGCACCTTCGTAAATCCTCATTTCTACGTCAATAGAATCCCCTTCTACCATTACCTCAACAGGAGTAACACTAAAAAACAAATACCCATTATCCATATAAAGAGAACTTATATCAGGTCCATTAGGATTAAAGTTTAATCTCTTATCTAAAGACTCCATATCATATACATCTCCTTTCTCAACAGATAAAATGCGATCAAGAGTAGCATCGTCATGAATATAATTACCTACCCAATAGACATTTCTGAAGTAGTATTTTTTTCCGGGATCCACTCGGATATCAATATCTAAAGACTTAAAATCAATGTTTACTATTGTGTCTTCCACGATCTTAGCGTCACGGTAACCTTTAGAATGATAAAAAGCTATCAAACTCTCCTTATCTTCTTCATATTTTTCTTTTACAAACTTGTTGGACTTAAAGACATTTAACTTGATATTTTCTTGAATTATCCCATAGAATGTATCCGTCCATGTAGTACTGTCTTGTTTAAGTTTTTTCTTTTCAGTACCTGACTTAAAAGCATTGAGAACTATTCCTCCAATCGCACTTGGTACTTTGATTCTTGGCCGTTCACCAGAGTTTTTCATTTTGCTCTTAAGCTTTGAATCACTGAACTCAGTATTTCCGACAAAATTGACATTTCTAATTTTTACTTTATTTTTCTTATCAACTTTGATTTCCATTATGATACTATTTCTTAACGAAGAATCTTGACGGTAATCCATCTGTACTTCGGTATTAAGAAACCCCTTTTCAAAGAAATAACTTTTGACCTGAAGCTCGGTATTCTTAACCATTGCATTAGTCATCACACGACCTCTTATCAACTCTATATCTTCTTTGAGATCCGATTCTTGAGACTTTGAAATACCACTAAACTCAAAACGACTAAGACGTGGCCTTTCCTGAAGAGCTATTGTTAAATAAATACTTTCTCCCTCTACCTTATTAGCTAAAATTTCAATATTACCTATAAGCCCTTGCTTCCAAAGCTTCTTTAAAGCGTTAGAAATTTCATCACCTGGGACTTTAATTTTATCACCTACTTTGAGACCTGATATGGACTTAAGTGCCACAGCATCCAAAAATTCAGCACCTTCAACGTCTATTTGAGCAATAGTATATTCCTTAGGACTAGAATAGCTCAATGAAATATTCGCATTTCCAGATGATCTCCGGCTAGGCATATTGTATCTAATTTGAGCTAACAAAGATTGAGCTAGCAAAAGAAATACAATTAGTACTTTAAATTTTATCATGATGTGATTCCTTCTCGTCTTCCCTTCAACTTAATTGTTCACTGGTTTGACCAAATCTTCTTTCTCTACTTTGATACTCGATTACTGCTTTAAACAAATCATCTTTTCTGAAGTCAGGCCAAAGAACATTCGTAAAGTACAACTCTGCATAGGCCAGTTGCCAGAGGAGGAAATTACTTATGCGTACTTCACCACTTGTCCGTATCATTAACTCTACTTCTGGAGCAGTATTTTTATCAATATATTCTTCAAATTTTGAAACTGACATTTCAAAAGGATCCAATTCACCAGACTTAATTTTCTGAGCTAAACCTTTCATACACGTCGCCAATTCCCACTTTCCGCTATAGTTTAATGCCAAATTAAGAGTCATTCCTGTATTCTTTGACGTTTCTTTTACGCCTTCATTCAAGTTTCCTTGAGCTTCCTCAGGTAAATGCGTGATTTCTCCCAATGGTTGTAGTCGGATATTGTTTTTTTGAAGAGTTGGGATTTCCTTTTTTATAGTAGATACTAAAAGATTCATCAAAGCATCAACTTCTACCTTCGGCCTATTCCAATTCTCTGTTGAAAAAGCATAAAGTGTCAAATGTTTAACCCCAAGCTCAGCACAACCTTCGGTAGTGTCCCTAACAGCTTGAATGGCGTTTTTATGACCAAAAATTCTCTTGGCACCCCGCTGTTTAGCCCAGCGGCCGTTACCGTCCATAATTATCGCAATGTGGGAAGGAATATTTTCTTGATCTATCTGCTCTTTCATGCTTTATGGAGTCCAGTATGCTCCGAATTAAGAGCGCAAATTTGTACTTTTTTTTGGTCAATCGGAATATAGCATTACTATTTCATACCTAGTACATTGACTTATTAGGAACATATTGATAAGTACAAGGTATTTTATAGAGAATCCAACTAATAGAAATTCCAAAATGATAATACCAATCGTCATCTGCTGGATTACCAAACTGATAGTTTTTATTTGTGACATCTCCATCTGAAACCTCATCCAGTTCATCAAAAAACGTCTTTCTCGCCCCAAACTCAATTGAGGCAGTAAACTGCTTACCTATTAAATGCTTAAAACCTAAACCAAAGGGTAAAATCGGCTGAATTGAATTATAATCTGAATTTGAAGTGTTGAAAAATTTGGCTACTCCTGCACCTGCAAATAAATATGGAGACCAACGAATAAGAGACCTGTCGTTTTTGTAATCAATAAAATGATATTCAAACACTGTGGAAACTTCTAAAAATTTCCTCTCAAATGAAGCTTGTCTTTGTTCTCCCAGGATATCTATTGGGTTGTTATCATCTCCTTTAATCCCCCCATAGAGAAAACCAACCTTCCAAGCTACATCCTGACTAGTATTAACTCTTGCTATTCCTTGAATACCAAAACTTTGATCGATAATGTTGTAACCTCTATATAAATCACCCGAATAACTCACTGCCCCTAGGCCCAGTCCGAATTCATATTTCTGTGCCGAACAGAGATGCCCATATAAAATAAAAGCCGATATGAAAATCGGCAGTATTTTTTTAACCATAACCTGTAAACAGTCTAAAGAGTATATTATTATCTAAACTTCCCTTTAGACATTCCTTTTTTATCCAGAATATACACCACCCTTATTTGAGTAGTGACATAAAAGTCATTTGTTTTCCCTCCTCTAGTAAATCCTTCGTAAGAATCTGTCCTTGGTGAATAGTTTTCACCATGTGTGTAAAAAGAATCCCCAGTCCAGCTTGGATCAGCCAACAAGTCAGGGTTTTTTACATTAGTAGTAGTAACATTATAAAGGGCATTATCTCTGACCTGAGAATCACCTTTCAAATAAGCATTAGCATTTGCTCCTCTTTCTGACATTGCTCTAGCCAAATGATTTGTTCCAAATTCATCTAGGTCTTTATAAGTACCTCCAACATCATCGATATAGTCTGTGAATGTATATCTCAATCCAAATTCAAGATTTACATCTATATCTCTTGTTACTTTAACCTTGACACCTAACCCAATTGGAACTGCAAACTGAAATCTGCTGTAACTTTCATTACTTGTATTTAAAGGCTGCAAAGCAACCCACTCTCCTCCTTTTCCAGTTGGGTTTCCAGCCTGATCTGTCTCTGGAGCAATAGCCTTAGGATTATTGTAAAATCCCGCTACACCCAAATAGACAAATGGATTTATTGGAAACCTTCCTCTTGCTCCACTATTACTTGGAATCAAGTCTAATTCAAACCCTGCTGAAATCTCAAGAATATCATTTCTGAAATGGAAATTTCTGGCATATCTACCTCTATCACTGGCATCTTCAGCATTCACATCCCCTGAGTCTCTGTAATCTGAACCTTGAAGCCTAATCCAATTAAAACCTCCTCGCAAAAACACACCCGGATACACTACCTTGGAATACGTTAAACCTAGACCTCTTGGAATAAATGAGCCTGCATAATCAGCACTGAATTTGGAATTTCCTGCGGTCAAGTCTCCCATGTAAGTTCCAGTATTAATGCTAAAACCTACAGTTTTATATTTTGGATTACCTACTCCACTGTAGCCAACTTTACCGCCGCTATACTTTGAAAACTTTTTTTGGTTATTTTTTTTGCTGTAGCCATAATTGCTACGCTTTCTTCTCTTATACTGTGCTTCTACATTAAAAGACAGAGTCACAGTGACAAGTAAAACCAGAGATAATATAAGTTTGTTATTCATTTCAAATATTCAAACGACCACAGGATCGAGTTTTATACATTCGCAATATAATTTATTTGGAGTCATTATTCCTAATTTCGAATATCTAGCCCCCAATTTAGCTTGTTTCTTAATGTATCGAAAAAATTATAGCCCTTTAAGTTAACAAGTTTTACACAAAAGTTCTCTTTTCTAACAGATAGCTTTATACTATTATCTACCGTATAAGACCGATAATCTAAAGATGTCAAAAACGTTCTTCCTTTTCCTTCAATCTCAAAACTAATAATACTTGAGCCTGAAACAATAAGTGGTCTAACATTCAGATTATGAGGACTAACTGGAGTGATAATAAAGTTGTCAGAATGGGGTAAAACCAGTGGGCCTCCCGCACTTAAAGAATAGCCAGTAGAACCTGTTGGTGTTGAAACCATCAAGCCATCAGCCCAATAAGTATTCATATACTCTCCATTTACATAGCAATGCACTATTATCATGGAGGAAGTATCTCGTTTAAGAATTGCTACTTCATTAAGGGCAAAATTTAAACCATCAAATACATCCTGATTACTATCTAAATGAAGCAAAATTCTACTATCAAAAGAAAACTCTTTCCTAAAAAATTTCTCTAATGCTATATCAATTTCATGCTTGGCTGTGGTAGCCAAAAAACCTAGTGTACCCAAATTAACTCCTAGAATTGGTATCTCTAGATGTCCAATTTTAGTAACCGTCTCTAGCAAAGTTCCATCACCACCTAGACTAAAGAAATAGTCTACCTGAACTAGAACATCTTTATTCTCAATAATGTTTTCTATTGGGAAATTGGCACTATATTTTTTCAGCCTATGTGCTAACTGCTCAGTGAAATAAACCTCAGAACCATTACCTTTAATAGTATCTATTACTTGCTGTACATAAACAATAGATTCAGAGTTAACATCTCTTCCGTGAAGGGCAATTCTCATTTAAGCTTGGTGGTTTATTCAGAAATTAAATTTCCAGATATTTTAAGAGAGTATCAAGTCTCTCTTTTTGATAATCATCCTCATTTTCAAGCCCAAAGGTAGAAACAATATTGTAACCATGTCTGCCAAAAGATGATATTACTGCATTACTACTATGCGGATCAATTTTAAGTGTGACTCGAATTGTACCAGATTGCCCTTCAAAATCTTCTATAAAACTGCTTAGAACCTTACCATCTTCTGTTTCAACGATTCTACTCAATTCAGTCATTGAATAATCTTGAATATTCATGGATATAATGATAATTACTCCAGGACTTTGAATAGAAGACATTTTTGAAAAGGCCTCAACTACATCCTGAATTGTTATAGCTCCAATGTATTCTTCATTTTCGTTAACAACTGCTACTAGATTGGAATTAGAATCGTAGGCTCTTTTAATTACATCATAATAGTGCTCATTTTGATCCACAAATACTTGTGAACCTACTATTTGTATGTCTTCAATGGTCTCTGCACCAGAGAATTCATCAAACAAAAGATTTTCATTGAAAAGACCTAAGAACTTTCCTTGATCAACAACTGGTAATTCATGAATATGAAATTCCCCCATCCACTGTTGCGCCCTATCTACATTATCTTTGAGCTTTAGGGGAGGGATACTATAGTTGATCAAATCTTTTGCTCTCATGCTGTTACTGTTTCTTCCAAAAATTCCTCTAATATCTCATTGTAGCGATCCGGCTGCTCCATCATCGGAGCATGACAGCACTTATCAATGAATCTTAAAGTTGAGTTCTCAATTAAACGATTAAACTCATGCGCTACATGTGGAGGTGTAATAGTGTCATTTAACCCCCATATCAATAACGTCTTGTTTTTAATTTTATGCAATTCATCTGCCAAATTATTTCGCTGAGCAGACTTGGCTATACCTACAATACGTAAACAACAAGGAATACTTTTCAATGTCTCGAATATTTCATCAATATATTCCTTTGTCGCTGTTTTAGGATCATAAAACGTATACTCTACCTTTTCCTTTATGAAATCATAACTGCCTCTTTTTGGAAATGATGCCCCCATAGAGTTTTCGAATAACCCAGAACTACCTGTCAAAATCATTCTGTCAACTTTTTCAGGGTATTTCAACACGAACATCAATGCCATATGCCCACCAAGAGAATTACCCATGATGTCAAATTTATCGTAGCCTTTAAATTCAAGAAACCCTTCTAAAAATTCAATTAGTTTAGGTAAACCAGCTTGTTTGACAGGTAACTCGTAAATTGGAAGCATAGGAATTACAACTTTATACTTCCCGGAAAATTTATTGATAACTGATTCCCAGTTGCTAAGTGCACCAAATAGCCCATGAAGTAAAAGCATAGTTTTACCTTCACCTTCTTCGATGTAGCTATACTCACCTTCTTTTTTTACTTGTATTGTTGCATTCTTAATCTCTGGCATAATGTCAAAAGTTATTTATTCTAACGATCAAACCCCAATAGGAATTTGATTAATTGATTCTTGTGTCTGCTCAAAATACTCCATAAAGTGAGGGAACATATTGGAAAAGAAACCAAATAATCCTGGAGCAAAAGCTTTAATTGGTTGATAAAGAATACTAGTTTCTGTAGTTTCTTCTTTTAGTGAACCACCAAAATTGTTAAAAACCCAAAAAAAGATACTAATAAATAGTGCCCATTTTAAGATTCCTAGAATGCTTCCTGCTATATCATCAAGACTGCCTAATAGAGTCATATCTAAAATAGTTTTAAGACCTTTCCCAATCAAATTCAATGATAAAACAACACCAATGAAAATTATGGCGAAAGAAATAACAGGTAAAGCGTGTTCATATCCATCAATGTATTTGTCTAAAAGTTGAATCACATAATCTAGCAATTTAATTCCTAGTAACATCGCTATGAAAAAAGCTGTTAAGGAAATGATTTCCATTAACAAGCCTTTTTTATATCCCGAATATGCTCCAATCAGAAGGAACACCAATATGATAATATCTATAGTATTCAACTAGGAAAGTAATGTCTTGACCATTGCAGAGATAGCCTTTCCATCTGCCTTTCCAGCCAATGCTTTAGTTGCGGCTCCCATTACCTTTCCCATATCTTGAGGTCCTGAAGCCCCTATTTCGGCTATTACTTTTTGCAATTCTGCTTTCAACTCTGCTTCAGACAATTGCTTTGGCAGATACTCACTAATAATTTCAAACTCACTTTGCTCGATATCAGCTAAATCATCTCTTCCCTGTTCTCTATAAAGAGCTATTGAATCTTTTCTTTGCTTAGCAGCCTTCATTAAAAGCTTCATTTCCGAATCCGTAGAAATTTCTTCGGCAGCGCCTTTTTCTGTTTCAGCTAACATGATCATCGATTTAATAGCTCTAAGTGCTGTTAGTCTTTCTTTCTCTTTTGCCAACATTGCTTTTTTTATGTCGGCATTTATTTGGTCTTTAAGGCTCATCTTTCGTACAGATTAGAATCCTAGTAAATGTTTAATTTTACGCCCGATCAGCTACAGGCTCATCTAGGGCTCAATTTGGGATCGAATATACGATAGCTTATCAAATAGTATGACAAAACTGAGTGTAAACGTAAATAAAATAGCCACGATAAGAAATGCACGTGGAGGTAACAATCCAAACCTTATTCAAGTAGTTAAAGATTGTGAAAGATTCGGTGCCCAAGGTATTACTGTGCATCCAAGACCAGATGAGAGACATATAACCACTCAAGATGTCTATGATATCAATGAAATTTGTACCACTGAATTCAACATAGAAGGTTATCCAGATGAGAGATATATAAAAATGATTGAAGAGATCAAGCCTCAGCAAGCTACATTAGTTCCTGACCCTCCTGAAGCTATAACTTCGAATGCTGGATGGGATACTATTAAAAATAAAGAGCTGTTATCTGAAATAATTTTAAGATTAAAAGCAACTGGTACAAGAGTCTCAATTTTTGTAGAACCAGATACAAAAATGATTGAGGGAGCTGCCGAAATTAAAACTGACAGAATAGAACTATATACAGAACCATATGCTGAATTATATCCAAGTAACAAGAAATCTGCAATCAAAGATTATTTAACAGCAAGTCTACTTGCAAAAGGTTTAGGCTTAGGTATCAATGCAGGACATGACTTAGACTTAAACAACCTTAAGTATCTAAAGGAACAGATACCATTCATCGACGAAGTATCGATTGGACATGCACTTGTATGTGATGCACTTTACTCAGGATTAGAGAACACAATCCAAATGTATCTTAGACAACTTATATAATGGAACTACTTAACCACAAGGTTTTTGGAAACGGACGACCTCTTATTGTTTTACACGGATTTTTAGGATCGTTAGATAATTGGCTCACACTTGGAAAAAAGTTCGCGGAAGAATATCAAGTGATCTTGGTTGATCAAAGGAACCATGGGAAATCCTTTCACAGTGCTCAATGGGGATATGATGAAATGGTAGATGATCTAAATACTTTAATAGAACATTACAATTTTGAAAACCCAATTTTACTTGGTCACTCAATGGGTGGAAAAACAGTCATGCAATATGGGGCGTATCATGATGAAAAGGTCAGTAAAATTATTGTCGCTGATATTGCACCAAAGTTTTATCCTATACACCATCAACAAATTTTAGCCGGGCTAAATGCCATCCCTATAGACGAAATAAAAAGTCGAGAAGATGCTGATCAAATACTGAAGCAATACATCTTAGAAGATGGTGTAAGAACTTTTTTACTCAAAAATTTATCTCGCTCTTCCGAGGGGTTCTCATGGAAAATGAACCTTAGTGTATTAAGCAATCAAATTTCAGAAATTGGAAAAGAATTAAACTATAGATTACCTATTGAAACAGAGACATTGTTTATTAGGGGTGGGGCTTCAAATTATATTCTAGATGATGACTGGAACGAAATTGAAGAGGTTTTCCCAAATTCTAAACTAGATACTATTAATGGGGTCGGGCATTGGCTTCATGCCGAAAAACCATCTGAGTTTTATAATAAAGTAATGACATTCATTAATGAATAAGGGTAAATTATTCCTCATCCCAACCGTAATAGCTGAAAATACCGAGACAAACGTAATCACTGAACAGGTCCGTAATGTGATTAAATCTTTGGATTATTTCTTAGTAGAAAACATCAGAACAGCCAGACGCTACATAAGTAAGCTTAAACTAGGTGTTCCTATTGAAGAATTACAATTTGAACTTTTAGATAAAAACACTGATACTAGCACAGTAGAAAAGCTTCTTTCTCCAGTAGTAAGAGGCAGAAACGTAGGAATCATATCCGAATCAGGCTGTCCAGGAGTTGCTGATCCAGGCTCAATTGCTGTAGCTAGTGCACATCAAAAAGGAATTCAAGTAATACCGATAACTGGGCCATCATCTATATTGATGGCACTAATGGCCTCAGGTTTCAATGGTCAATCATTTACGTTTCATGGATATTTACCAATAGACAAGAAAGATCGAATCGAAAAGATACGATCAATGGAACGAGACGCGCAGAAATTGAATCAAACTCAAATTTTTATGGATACTCCATACAGAAACCAAAAACTTTTTCAAGACGTAATTAAGACCTGCTCAAATGGAACCATGCTTTCAGTGGCTAGGGGGATTACGGGAGTTAATGAGCTAATTCTTACAAAAGACATTTCCAACTGGGAAAAAACTAAAATTGATTTAAATAAGATACCTACCATTTTTTCAATACACGCTTAATATTTGATTTTTAAATGATTGAGCAAAACTTATCTTTGCCCGCTATTACACATCAAAATAGAGTTTAATAAAAATATGCCCAATAATTCTGGGCTCAATTAGAATAATATTATGCCATATTTATTTACATCTGAGTCTGTATCTGAAGGACATCCAGACAAAGTAGCCGATCAGATATCTGATTCATTGCTTGACCATTTTTTGGCTTTTGATAACCAATCTAAAGTCGCTTGTGAAACACTTGTTACTACTGGATTAACCGTACTTAGTGGTGAAGTGAAAACTAAATCTTATATAGATGTTCAATCTGTAGCAAGAGATGTTATTAACAAAATTGGTTATACCAAAGGAGAATATCAGTTTGACGGTGATAGCTGTGGTGTGATATCTGCCATTCATGAACAATCCCCTGATATCAATCAAGGTGTAGAAAGAGCTAAAGAAGAGGAGCAAGGTGCAGGAGACCAAGGTATGATGTTCGGTTATGCAACAGCAGAAACAGAGAACTATATGCCATTAGCTCTAGATCTTTCTCATATGCTATTAATTGAACTAGCTAAACTTAGAAGAGAAAATCAAGACATAACATATCTTAGACCTGATGCTAAATCACAAGTTACAATAGAGTATAGTGACGATAATAAACCTACAAGAATTGATGCTATTGTAATTTCTACACAACATGATGATTTCGCAGAAGAAACCGAAATGTTGACTAAGATTCAAGAGGATATTAAGACCATCTTGATACCAAGAGTGGTAGCACAATTGAAGCCTGAACTCCAAGCATTATTCAATGATGATATCAAATACCACATCAACCCTACTGGTAAGTTTGTGATCGGTGGACCTCACGGTGATACTGGATTGACGGGTAGAAAAATAATCGTAGATACATATGGTGGTAAAGGCGCTCATGGTGGTGGAGCATTCTCAGGCAAAGATCCTTCTAAAGTAGATAGATCTGCTGCCTATGCAACTCGACACATCGCTAAAAATTTGGTAGCAGCAGGTATTGCTGATGAAATCTTAGTTCAGGTTTCTTATGCTATTGGAGTAGCAGAGCCTATGGGTATCTTCATAAATACTTTTGGATCAGCAAAGGTTGACTTAACTGATGGTCAAATAGCTGAATTAGTAACTAAAGTTTTTGATATGAAACCTGCGGCATTAATCAAGAGGTTGAAATTGATGAACCCTATCTATTCTGAGACTGCTGCCTATGGTCATATGGGACGTACACCCGAAAATAAGACAGTAACGTTCCATAGCCCAACTGGTGATGTAACTCAAGAAGTTGAAACTTTTACTTGGGAAAAACTTGACTACGTAGAAAAAGTTAAAGAAGCTTTCAATCTTTAAGTTTCAAGACGGAACTTTTTGACATAATTTGCGATTAGTATGTCATTGCTAAATTTATAAATGATGAAGAAGCTAATCGCGATTGCTTTAATAATATTTTTGAGTCCAATTTGCTGGGGGCAAGTACTTCACCCTGCAGATTGGACTTTTTCCGTTTCTAAAGTTAACCCAACAGTTGGTGAGGAAGTTGAATTAGTCTTCGATGCGGTAATAGAAGAAGGGTGGTATTTATATTCGTCTGATTTCGACCCGAACTTAGGGCCACTTGTTACAGAATTTACCTTTGAAGCTAATGATAGCTATGAGTTATTAGGGAGTATACAGCCTCAAAACCCAAAGAAAAAGTACGATTCTCTTTGGGAAGGAGAGTATACATACTTTCGACACAAAGGCAAATTCATTCAGAAAATCAAAGTTCTTACTGAAAATCCAGAGGTAAAAGGAGGCAACTTTTATCAAGTATGTACGGATGTAGACGGTCGTTGTATTCCTTTTGAAGAAGAATTTAACTTTACTGCTTTACTCCAAGGAAAGTCTATTGAAAAAGCAGAAAAAAAACCTGAAGAGTCTACTTTCTCTATTAAATCAGAACAAGAATCCGGTGAGAATACAAGCGATGAAGAAAAAGGCATCTTGACAAAGAAAAGTAGTACTGACCCATATACACTTTTGACATTTATGATTGCAGCTTTCTTGGCAGGGCTCGCAGCGATTTTCACACCTTGTGTTTTTCCAATGATACCTATGACCGTGACTTTTTTCACTAAAAACGGAGGTAAATGGAAAGGTGTAATGTACGGCTTCTTCATCATATTAATATACACTTTAATAGGTGCAGTATTGGCTCCATTCATGGGGCCAACAACAGCTAATGAATTAGCCACCAACTGGATTCCGAACATAATATTTTTTACAGTATTCCTATTTTTTGCACTTTCTTTCTTAGGGCTCTTTGAGATTACGTTGCCAAGCAAATTTGTCAATAATATTGATCGTCAATCCGACAAAGGTGGCTTGATTGGTGTATTCTTTATGGCTTTTACTTTGGTGTTGGTTTCATTTTCCTGTACGGGTCCTCTTGTAGGAACTATCTTAGTTGAATCTGCAGGTGGGCAAGTATTGAAACCTGTATTAGGAATGTTTGCTTTTTCTCTAGCTTTCGCTCTTCCTTTTACCGTTTTTGCGTTATTCCCAAGCCTTATGAATGGAATGCCAAAGTCTGGTGGATGGCTCAATGAGATAAAGGTCGTTTTAGGGTTATTAGAACTAGCATTCGCATTTAAATTCTTAAGTATTGCAGATCAAGCTTACCACTGGCATATCCTAGACAGAGAAGTGTATTTAGCTATCTGGATTGCTGTTTTTAGTATTCTAGGGTTCTATCTTCTTGGTAAGATTCGAATGCCACATGATTCTCCTAAAGAGAAAACTTCAGTCGGGGGATTAGTTTTAGCCATTACGGTTTTTTCATTTGTCATATACCTAATTCCAGGTATGTTTGGTGCTCCACTTAAAGCCTTATCTGGCTATTTACCTCCTTTGACATCTCAGGACTTTATTCTATCAGCAAAATCAGTTGAAAATACAGAAAGTTATATTTGTGAAACACCTGACCATGGTGAAGAGCTACATTTACCACATGGATTACAAGGCTATTTTGATTATGAACAAGCTCTAGCATGTGCGAAAGATCAAGGTAAACCTTTATTTATAGATTTCACGGGGCATGGTTGTGTAAACTGCCGAGAAATGGAAGCTCGTGTCTGGTCAGATGAAAGAGTATTGTCTAGATTAACGAATGACTTTGTAATGGTTGCGCTATATGTTGATGACCGTACTGAATTGCCTAAGTCCAAGTGGTATACTTCTACCTATGACAGCAAAATCAAAAAAACAATTGGGCAACAGAACGCAGATCTACAGATTACAAGATTCAATAATAATGCACAACCTTATTATGTTGTTTTAGATACTAATGGTGATCTACTTCTTCCTCCAAAGGCTTATGACTTAAATATTGCTAACTTTGTTGCGTTTTTAGATGAGGCGAAGAAAATATTTTCTTCGTCTAAGTAAAATTGAGTTATGGCAAATAAGGGAAGAAAAAGGCTCTATTCATTTGGAGCAGCCACCGTTATCTTTGCGGCATGGTATTTTATTCACTCTTCCAATGTTCCTAATGATAAAGTGACGCCTGAACTAGTTATTCAGGATACCGTTCCACAATATGTCCCCAAATACTATCATGGCATTATTGTAGATTCTCTTGAGGTATATGAAGGGGTAATCAAACGCAATCAAAACCTTGCTAATATTCTTAATGAGTATAATGTTACGGATGAAACATTATATAACCTTTCGGTTAAGTCAAAAAACGTATACGATGTGCGCAAATTTGGCAGTCGTAAGAAGTACTCAATTTTATACGAAGAAAAGGACTCTCTAAAATATGCAACACATTTCATCTATAGACCTGACCCAGTCAATTTTGTAGTATTTGATATAAAAGACTCTATTGAAATATATAAAGATCAGAAGGAAATTGAGATAAAGGAAAAAGAACTAGCTGGTGACATAAATATGTCTCTTTATGTTGACATGATGGAAAATGGAGGACACGTTGAACTAGTAAATGAAGTTGCCGAAATTTTTGGATGGGAAGTTGACTTCTTTAGTGTAAAAAAAGGAGACACATATAAAATCATCTACGAAGAAAAGTATGTTGACACTACTATGGTTGGGATCGGACTAGTAAAAGCTGCATACTTCAATCATATGGGAGACTCTATCTACGCTTTCAACTTTGATCAAGGAGATGGTGGAGATTACTTTGACGAAGAAGGAGAAAGTTTAAGAAAAACATTCTTAAAGGCACCTTTGAAATTTTCAAGAATAAGCTCAAGGTACTCAGGTCGGAGATATCATCCTGTGTTAAAAAGATGGAAATCTCATTTAGGCACTGATTACGCAGCTCCTAGAGGAACTCCTATTTATGCAGCTTCTGACGGAATAGTTACACATGCTAGATATAAGTCAAACAATGGAAACTACGTCAAAATCAAGCATAATGGCAATTTGGCGACACAATATCTACACATGTCCAAAATAGCCAGTGGAATCAAAAAAGGTATAAAGGTTAAGAGAGGTCAGACAATTGGATATGTAGGATCAACAGGTTTAGCTACTGGTCCACATTTATGTTATAGATTTTGGCAAAATGGTGTTCAAGTTGATGCTTTAAAAGTTAAACTTCCCCCTGCAAAGCCAATTTACAATGAAAATAAGCTAGAATTCGATTCAATAAGATCAGTATTTACAGAGAGACTGGATCAAATAAACATCCCAGATCGAATAGTCGAAGATCTAACGGCATCAATATAAATTCATGGCAATCGACCCAAAACAACTAGACGAACTGATCAAATCAAGAAGATCAGTCTTTCCTGCTAACTATACAGGTGAAAAAGTAGATGACCAAATAATTGAGCAAATGCTTGAAAATGCGAACTGGGCACCTACTCATAAATACACAGAACCATGGAGATTTGTGGTATTTACTGAAGGAGGTATTAAATCTTTTGCCAATTACCAAGCTGATAAGTACCTAGAGAAAGAAGGCGATCAGTCAGAAGCTAATAAAGAAAAAAAATTAAGAACTAAACCTCTTGCTGCTTCTCATATTATTGCCATATGTATGAAGAGGAATAATGTAATTCCAGAATGGGAAGAAGTTGCAGCAGTTTCATGTGCTGTTCAGAATATGTTATTAACAGCTCAGGCTAATGGAATTGGAGCATATTGGAGCACAGGAGGAGTTACTTTTTATAAAGATGTCAATGCTCACTTTGGATTAGGCTCTGAAGATAAACTATTGGGATTTTTATATGTGGGGGTTCCAAAAGTCAAAAATCTCCCAAAAGGAAAAAGGAAGCCTATTGAGGATAAGGTTAACTGGGTAATAGAATAATTAAGCAAAAAACCAGTAATCTTCAATCACCTTTTTACTCATAGAATCTAGCTGTGCTTTAATTTCAATTTTTCCATCAGGTGAAGAAACTACTATCATGATTTGAGGATTATCCAGTTCTAAGATTGTGCTGTAGTGCTTCATTCTAACTCCATAAATATCCTTACCAATTTTAGAATCACTATCACATACCCAGATAAACTTCTGATTCCTTTCTGAAAGTAGTTTTGCAATGTCTTTACCATTCCTGCCTGCTCCCCATAAAACTAATGGTCTTTTTTGATCTCTATCAAGCGTAAAAAAGTTATTGAGCTTGAGCGAGAAATAACGATTGTCTTTATAAACATCCCAAGTTCTGGAAATACGATCACCTCTATCACGCCAGTAATGCAAAACGTAATCAATACCAATGATCTTCAACTTTTGCTTATAAAATCTAAAACACAAATCGTAATCCTCTGGATAAATATCCGAATCAAAAGCTCCTACCGCATCCATATCCTCTTTGTGCAAAAGCCATGAATGAGAAGGTATCACACACTCTGTATAGATTTCCTCAAGATGTCTACCTTCGCGGGCTACTTGATTAAGCCATTGTTCATATCGTCGGAAACCTCCTCCTACTTCACCTTGGTCTACGAAATGTTCCGTACCACCAGCTATGACATGACCCTTCCCATATTTCACCCATTCTTCATACATCACTTGAAGTTTATATTCCGGCATCTTATCATCTGAGTCCATTCTATTGATAAGCTCTCCTGTACATCTAGCATAAGCAAATTGAAGAGTTGGAATTAATTTAGGAGCAGTACTATCGTAGTATTTTATTCTAGAATCTATTTTAGCATATTCAGCTAAAATTTGTGGTGTATCATCAGAAGAATGATCATTTACAGCTAACAACTCCCAATTTTGATAAGTCTGATTGAGAATAGAGTCTAAACATGCGCTTAGATACGGAGCTGTATCTTTTGTCGCCATTATGATTGATATTAATGGTTTATTTCCACCCATGGCCACAAAAATGATCAAAATCATTCCAATAGCCATTATCTAAACTTCCTTCATTCCAAATCATTCTACATAGCTTTGTTAAATGCTCAACTACAATCCGCGCCACTGGATCATATTTCTGATCCATACTTACAGCAAAGACATCGTCAGCAGACTAATGCCAGGTCTAATAATGGTGGCAGTTTTTACTTCACTTATTACGTATGGTTTTGAAAAGTTTAACATCAACTATCAAAGTAATACAGCTGTTCACAGTATACTAGGTATAGTTTTAGGATTCTTTTTGGTATTCAGAACCAATACCTCCTACGATAGATGGTGGGAAGGCCGAAAAGTATGGGGTGCTCTGGTCAATAACTGTCGAAATCTCTCTATGAAATTGAATGCAATGGTACCAAAAGACCACCCATTATATGAACCAATGCAGATCTGTATATCTGATTACCCAAAAGCCTTAAAAGAACATCTAAGAAATGGCGTACCTGAAAGGCATGTACAATATCTTAAGAATAAGCTTTCAATCAGTGACATGGAGCATATTCCTAATGCCATAGCAAGAGAACTAATTATCAATGTCAATAAAATAAAAAAAGATGGAACAATAGATGGACATCAGTATAGAATATTAGACAGTGAGGTATCCTCTCTAACTGATCTTCTTGGTATGTGCGAACGTATCAAAAATACTCCTCTCCCTTTTTCATACGTGATGTTTATGAAGAAATTCATCTTTACTTATATCATTACACTTCCTTTCGCATTTGTAACTCAGTTTGGATATTGGACGATTGCAATAGCAGTACTTCTACTCTATATCCTTCTTAGTATCGAATTACTTGCAGAAGAAATAGAAGATCCATTCGGAACGGATATCAATGATCTTCCTACTGACGAATTATCTATTAAGATCAATAACAATGTAGAGGAGATTATGAAACAATAAATTATTAGAAAAACGTACGATATACGGCGAATAGAGGGCTTTTCATCTAAGTCAACTACTCGCCGTTTTTATTGAAATCCACTCAACCCTCGATTTTAGTCACTTATCGAAGAATACTTTCCAGTCGTCTAAAAGCACTATTCCGCCTCAGGAAAGTACAAAAATTCACTCTATCATTGTCTCATGAAAACAAGAAAAACAATTACCAAACGTCTTTTAGAAGAGCTAAAATTCGCCATCGAGTTCACTAGTTCTTGTAAAAACAACCAACCCGCTTTAGTACCAATAAGAGTCAAAAAGCGATAAGATATTTACGAGTAGGTTAATTAGGTTTATTTTTTGAAAGAGGTGTCTGGGGAGGCGCCTCTTTTTTTATGAACCTTTTTAAATTGTAAGTCGTTACGACCTTAATCAATTAATAAAAAAGTGATACGTAATAGCTTCTTACTTCTCCTGATAACTGTACTTGCAGCTTGTGAATATAATGATCCACAGCAAATTGTAGATGATGCAATATACGCTCATGGATTAAATGACTTATCAAATCAGTCTTGTGAATTTGAGTTTCGCGGTAAGCAGTATTCCAGATCAATGCAAAATAATGGCACAGTCTACACAAGGAGCTTTTCTGATAGTACTGGAGTAGTCTCAGACTCTTTAATCAACCATGATCAATTTGTTCGGTACATAGATGATAGTTTAGTCAATGTCTCCAGTCTATGGGCAAAACGCTACTCAAGTTCTATCAATTCGGTTCTTTATTTCTTTCAATTACCCTATGGACTAAATGATCAAGCAGTCATAAAAGAATTTGTCGAACAAAATATCCTCAATGGCATAGGTTATAACAAAGTGAAAATCACCTTCAAACAAGATGGTGGAGGAGAGGACTACGAAGATGAATTTTTATATTGGTTTAATGCCAAGACCAACGAACTAGATTTCATGGCCTACGCATATGCTACTAATGGCGGAGGTATAAGGTTTAGAGAAGCCATAAACAAACGCCGTATAGACGGGCATCTTTTCCAAGATTATATTAATTATAAACCTGCGTCAAAAGAAATCACCCTGACCGAACTGGATGATTTATTCGAACAGGGTGAGTTAATAGAGGTTTCTAGAATAATTAATGAGAATATTAAAATACTAAGTCATTAATCGATTGGTACGTTAGCATGACGCTCAGCATGGTAAGAAGATCTTACTAATGGCGAAGACTCCACATATCTTAGACCTCTTGCTAACCCTTCTTCCTTATATTTTTCAAATTGATCTGGATGGATGAATTCAGCTACTTCAATATGCATTTTAGTAGGCTGTAGATATTGCCCTAGAGTCAAAATATGCAAGCCATGTTCTACCAAATCATCCATAGCTTTATGTACTTCATCGGCAGTTTCGCCTAAACCAAGCATAATTCCTGATTTAGTACGTTTGCCGTATTCGTTAGTCAATTTAATTTGATCCAAGCTCCTTTGATATTTAGCTTGCGGACGAACTCTTCGATAAAGACCCTCTACAGTTTCCATATTATGTGAAACCACTTCCTGACCACCGTCTATCATTCGATACAGAGCATCCCATTTTCCTTTTACATCTGGGATTAGCGTCTCGATAGTAGTCTCAGGAGATATTTTCTTTGTCTCAATTACAGTTTGATACCAAATCTCTGCTCCACGATCTTTTAGTTCGTCTCTATTCACAGAGGTCAGCACTGCGTGCTTAACTCCCATAGTCTTAATTGCGTTTGCTACACGCTTTGGTTCCTCTTCATCATATTCGGGAGGTCTACCCGTAGCTACAGCACAAAAGGTACAACTTCTAGTACAGACATTCCCAAGTATCATGAAAGTAGCTGTACCAGCTCCCCAACACTCTCCCATATTTGGGCAATTACCACTTTCACAGATAGTATGTAGCTTATGCTCATCTACGACCTTTCGTACATTGGCATAAGCCTGACCCACAGGAAGCTTTACTCTCAACCAATCTGGCTTCTTTTTCTTTACAGCTTTTTCTCCTTCTACTACTGGTAACTCTATCATGTTCAATCGATTTGATTTGATGGCGGTCGACTAATTCACGCCAATTGAAATGTGTTGCCGCTTTTTATATTTCTTGCAAAGAAACACACAAGACCTCTAAAATCATAACTAGGAAGTACACAGACCTTACTTACGCTTACCGTAGAAAAAAGTAATGAAAAGTGTAGGGTAGAATTTGGTGTTTTTGTCGCTATCAACCATTAACTCCACTTCTCTGAAATAGTAATCAAACAAAGTCCCAACCTCAAAACCTGTGACATTGCTTTTAAAAGCTCCCATTTCGAAGCTTAAAGAAGCTTTTAAATTAAAACCTGCTGTGAGCTCCGATTCAAAAAGGCCTTCAAAGGGATATCCTGTACTTATTACTTCTCTATAATCATCTCCTGGCCGAAAATGATAACTCTCACCCTGATCATTAGTAACATAATATGGTGCGACAACTCCAATGCTTGGTCCTCCGGCGTAATCAACATTAATCTGTACCCCTTTAGAAGGAGTTTTCTTAAAGAGAATATGCCCTCTGCCAAATTGAAATCTTACTGGATATAAATAGTTTGTTTTAAGTGGTATAAACTGACCGAAACCAGTAGACAATTTAACCTCATCAGGATTCTTGAGGTTAACCATTTCAAAACCAAACGTACTAAACTGCTTTTCACCTCTAGACTTTGACCATTTGAAAATAAAGCCTCCTATAAGCCCCCCACGAGTATTTTTATTAACTCCCCATACAAACTCCTTGGTATAGTCATAATTTCCATCAGATTGCGCAATAGCGAAATCTGAGACAAAAAGAACGGTACATATGACAAGAAATCTCTTCAATGTAGTCAGCTTGAATGTATACTGATTTTAGTCTATTCAAATTAAAGCAGTAATGCTTTGATTTAATATAAAGGTGCTTAAGCTTTGCGAATTAAACGAATTTATCACTCTAATGTGGTCAACGGGAGAGAGTAAATTAGCGACTTATCCATATCGCTGGCCATTGAATTTCAATACCTGATTTTCAGGAACAACTTCGAATCGATGCTCAAGGATCTTAGAATCAACAATTCCCTTACTGGTAAAAAAGAACTTTTTGAACCCTTACACGCCCCTTTCGTCGGGATGTATGTCTGTGGACCAACTGTGTATAGCAATGTTCACCTGGGAAATGCACGTACATTCATCAGTTTTGATGTTATCTATAGATACTTAATGCACCTTGGCTATACCGTACGCTACGTCCGAAACATTACAGATGTGGGACATTTAACTAATGATGACGATGCTGGCGAAGATAAAATAGGTAAGAAAGCCAAACTTGAAAACATTGAACCGATGGAAATTGTTCAGCGATATACACAAGATTTCCATCAAGTCATGGAACAGTTCAATGCTCTACCCCCAAGCATCGAACCCAGTGCAACAGGGCATATCGTAGAGCAGATAGAGTTCATCCAAGAACTACTAAACAACGGACTAGCATATGAGGTCAGTGGATCGGTCTACTTTGATGTTAAGACCTACAATGAAAAGAACGACTATGGTAAACTGTCTGGACGCAAAATTGAAGAGTTACTTTCCAATACGAGAGATCTAGACGGTCAGGATGAAAAGAGAAATTCAGTTGATTTTGCATTATGGAAATCAGCTGAAGGTACAGATCATATCATGAGATGGAATTCTCCATGGGGAGAAGGTTTCCCAGGTTGGCATTTGGAGTGTACCGTCATGGGAACAAAATATTTAGGAAAACAATTTGACATACACGGTGGAGGAATGGATTTGAAATTTCCTCACCATGAATGTGAAGTAGCTCAGGCAGTTGGGGCACACGGATGTGAACCTGCAAAGTATTGGCTACATACTAACATGCTAACAGTAAATGGTCAGAAAATGAGTAAGTCTTTGAACAACTCTTTCTTACCACACGAACTGTTCAATGGTGATCATGAGTTACTTGATAGAGCCTACAGTCCAATGACAGTTAGATTCTTCATGCTGCAATCGCATTATGCAAGTACACTAGACTTCTCTAATGACGCTCTGAACGCGGCTCAAAAGGGGTATAGAAAAATGATGAATGGGCTGAAAACATTGAGAAAGATAGACTCTTCAAATATTGAAGCTGGAGAATTAAACGAAAAAGCTATTGGTCAAATTAATTCTCTGTGTGACAACATTTATCGGGCTATGAACGATGATTTCAATACTGCATTGACTATTGGTCACTTGTTCAATCTCTTGAAGAAAATTAATTCGGTGTACACACAACAGTTACCTTTAGCATCTATAAGTGAAGATGTCTTTGCTCGAATGAAAACAACTTACGAGGAAATAGTGATCGAAGTACTTGGACTAAAAGAGGAGTCTAATGTAGACGTGGAAGGACTGTTAGAAATAGTCATCAAAGAATATGCTGTTGCAAAATCTGAAAAAAACTACGACAAGGTAGATGAAATCAGAAATCAGCTCAAAGAGCAAGGTGTGGTATTGAAGGATACTAAGGCAGGTATTGACTGGGCATACGACGAGTAAACTATGGGAGCAATCATGAACTTCGCAATCTTTCCAGTTGACAAGGGTGCGCATATTGGAGAATACGTCAGCAAGGTGATATCGTACATCAAAGAGAGTGGTGTCACCTACCAACTTACCCCTATGGGTACCATAATAGAAGCCGACACGGTTCCAGAAGTCTTGGCAGTAGTAGAAAAAGCATACGAAATCCTCGACCCAATATCAGAACGAGTTTACTGCGTAATGAATATGGACTACAACAAGAAAAAATCAGGCTTGATCAAGTCCAAAATCAATTCTATTGAAAGTAGAATAGGAGAAGTAAATACGTAATTTCTATACACAAATAGAATGTCAACAATAATTAAAGGGTATATTATTTGCCGGTCTTAACTTCATCGTAAAACTCAAATAATTAGCTACCCTACGATCAAATTAGCAACTCAGCAGCCACTGCTAATCCAGCACCAAAAATAGCGATAGCCATTTTTTTACTATTCCATTTATGTTCGGGGCTAGACTCAATAAAAATCGTAGTCGAAATATGAAGAAAATTACCCGCTACAAATGCAAATAGGTAAGTCATCTGAGTAGTATTCAACACTCCTGTTTCTTCAAGAAAATGCCCTGCGAAAATTCCAATCGGTGAAGACAACGAAAATATCAACAACATCAGTAGTTGCGTTTTGACATTCTTATGTGCACACGCTAAAACCGACAACAAAGCAATTGCCGCTGGAATTTTGTGCAAAACGATGCCTGTCAATAAAGTTCCTTCAGAATGATCATGATTATGTACTGCTTCTGGATGAGCCAATAAAGTACCTTCCAAAAAGCTATGAACACAAAGTGCTAACATCAATGAGAAACTTCTCATACTTGTATGGCCTTCTCCATGACCATGAGCATGCATATGGCCATGTTCTACGCCATCAGAGAAATATTCCAAAAACAACTGGAAGAAGAATCCACCTAAAATAAATAAGCTCAAGTACAAGCTTGGAACCTTCGCCTCGAATAATTCTGGAAATATGTGAATCACCGTAATAGAAAACAAAAACGATCCAGCAAAGACCAATAAGTGCTTAACATTAGAAGTAATCTTATCAAATGACTTCATTGCCATCACTCCTCCCAAAATGGAAGAAAGAAATAATATTATGGCACTCTTTATCATGGTTTACGAATAACAAAAATTAAGCGATCAGATACTGCACTGTCATAGGGTGTCAAATAATAATCTCCATACTGATCTAGCACTTCTAAATTTTGTTTTTCGAAATATGTAATAAAATCCTCTCGACGGATCGCCTTTACCTTCTCATAAAACGCGTATTCTTTACCGCCGTCATTTATCTTTATCGACTTTTTGATGTAGTCATCCTCGGTATACTCTCTTTCGATTTCGAACTCGACACCGTCGATTATTTTCTGCTCACATTTCACCAGCTTATTGACTACTACATATGGATTAAGAAAATCAAGTATAAATAGACCATTGCTTTTCAAAGACGCTACTGTAGCCTCTATCACATCAAGGTTCTCTTCTTTAGTATCAAAATAACCGAAGCTTGTAAAGAGATTAAAAATGTAGTCAAACCGATCCGGACTATATACATCACGCATATCATGTATAGCAAATCTCAAAGAGTCATTTGCAAACTGATTGGCATGTTGAATGTTATTAAAGGATAAGTCAACACCTGTAACATCAAGGCCTTTTTTATTGAGGTAAATAGAATGACGACCTTTTCCACACGCTAGATCCAATACATTTGCACCTTGGGGAATATCATATTTAGCAACTAAATTATCAATAAACATCGCAGCTTCTTCGTAATTACGATGCTTATATAAGATGTGATAGTAATGTGTATCAAACCACTCGTCGAACCAATCTTTTTCTCTCTCTTTCAAAACTTGTTAGTCTAATACTTCTATTTGATTAATCATAGCAGGTGAAGTGTACCACTGAAATTTACCATTGTCATCAGTGTATATCAAAAAACCATCTACCCCATCTATTCGTTCCAGCATTTTTATAGATTCTTGAACTCCCAAGACCATGCATGCTGTGGCATATGCATCAGCCATGGTACAGTTTTCAGCAAATACTGTAGCGCTCAATAAGTTTCTGACTTCAGAATATCCAGTCTTGGGGTTAATAGTATGAGCTACTATCTTGTCCCCTGACATATGATAGTTTCTATAGTTACCAGAGGTAGCCATTGCCTTATCTTGTAAAAATGTAGTTGCAAACAAAGCACTTTTATTTGCTGTCAAACTCGGCTCATTTATACCTATTTTCCAAGTTTTGTTTTTCTTATTTTTTCCTGAACAAATCACCTCTCCGCCTATTTCAATCATAAAATCGTGAATCTGCTTTTGTCTTAGCATATCAGCTACTAGGTCTATAGCATAGCCTTTGGCGGAAGCCGAAAAGTCTAAAAAGAAACCATCTGGCTTAGTTGCTTCACTTTGATCAAAGGTCACTTTATCATACCCAACAAATTGTAATAGTGAATCTATTTTCAAACTGTCTATTCGAGCAGATTTGTCCTTACCAAATCCCCAAGCATTAACTAACGGACCTACCGTTGGATCAAATGCTCCATTAGACATTTCAAATGCCTCCTTACTCATTTCCATTACAGGATATATGAACGGGCTTCTAAACTGAATCTTATTGGTTTTATTGAACATCGACAACTCGGAATATGAAATATAAGTCGATAGCGATTCATTAAAAGCATTAAGTAACGAATCAATACTTGATTGTAAATCTCTATTATCAACATACTTAATAGAATAAGGAATAGGTCCCATAGTAGTGCCTGTTAAATGTTGAAGAGGCTCCTCCTTAGGCTGATGAATTTGTTTCCAGATGACGAGTACTCCTACGGCTAGGAGTATGATCAGAATTCGTCTTTTTTGCATAATACAGATTTTGAGTCCGCAAAGATAATGGCTTATCTCAATTCCTTTTTTCGATATTGATGAGACTCTGAGTATTAAGACTAATAGACAAAGACTATGCAATTAAAAGTGCCGATTGCTTGATTACATTTGCAAATGTTTCGCTATCACTGTGAGCAATAAAATATCCAAAAACAAAGCGTTAATATGAGAGAGGATTACTTAAATCCCGATGGAGAGGACATGCAACCAGAGGAAGTTGAATTTGAAAAAGCTCTTCGACCTTTGTCGTTTGACGACTTTACAGGGCAAAACAAAGTACTTGAAAACATCAAAGTTTTCGTTTTAGCAGCTAATCAAAGAAACGAGCCTCTTGATCATGTGCTTTTACATGGCCCTCCTGGTTTGGGAAAAACTACACTCTCCCACATAATAGCCAATGAGCTCGCTGCAGGTATAAAGGTTACCTCAGGACCTGTACTGGACAAACCGGGGGATCTTGCTGGACTATTAACCAATCTAGAACCCAATGATGTTCTATTCATCGATGAAATTCACAGACTAAACCCAGTAGTAGAAGAATACCTGTACTCTGCCATGGAAGATTACAAAATCGACATCATGCTAGATTCAGGACCTAGTGCTCGCTCTGTACAAATTGGTTTGAACCCTTTCACCTTAATCGGCGCTACAACTCGATCAGGATTATTGACTTCACCACTTAGAGCTAGATTTGGGATCAATGCAAGATTAGAATATTATGATTCAGAACTACTATCCAAGATAGTCACTAGATCATCAAATATCATGAATACTCCTATACAGCCCAATGCAGCGCTGGAGCTAGCCAGACGAAGCCGTGGAACACCTCGTATCGCAAATAATCTACTCAGGAGAACTAGAGACTTCGCTCAAATCAAGGGAGACGGGACTATCACATTGGATATCACTCAAATGGCCCTAAATGCTTTAGACGTAGATGCCAATGGCCTCGATGAAATGGATAATCGTATTCTAAATACCATAATTACTAAATTCAAAGGTGGTCCTGTTGGACTTTCAACTATTGCCACTGCGTGTGGAGAAGAGTCTGATACGATAGAAGAGGTATACGAGCCATTCCTAATCAAAGAAGGTTATATTAAAAGAACAAGTAGAGGACGGGAATGCACAGAATTAGCCTACAAACATCTAAAAATAGTCCCGCCAGCTCAGACGGGAACTCTATTTGATTGAAATGAATAAGGAACAGCTAACCCGGAACATTAGACAAGCCTCTATCAAAGAAGGGTTCCAGTTCTGTGGTATTTCCAAAGCAGATTTTCTCAAAGAAGAAGCTCCTAAACTAGAAGAATGGCTGAATCAGGGTATGCATGGAGAAATGGCTTATATGGCAAACCACTTCGACAAACGACTTGACCCGCGCAAATTGGTAGACGGAGCAAAGTCAGTAATCTCACTCATCTATAACTACTACCCAGAAGAAGATCTAGCCAAAGAAGGAGAGTATAAAGTAGCGAAATACGCATATGGCAAAGACTACCACTACATCATCAAACCAAAACTCAAGACCGTACTTCAGTCCGTTACCGATCAAATAGGAGAAGTAAACGCTAGAGTTTTTGTAGACTCTGCACCTGTACACGAACGAGCATGGGCTGCGAAATCAGGACTTGGATGGGTAGGAAAAAATTCTTTACTTATTAATCGATCTATGGGTTCTTTTTTCTTTCTCGCAGAAATCATCCTTGACCTCGAACTAGAGTATGATGGACCAATAAAAGATTATTGTGGGACCTGCTCTAGGTGTATGGATTCATGTCCAACGGATGCCATCCCAAAACCATACGTGGTAGATGGAAGTAAATGTATCTCCTACCTAACAATCGAACTAAAAGACCAAATACCTAACGAGTTTTCAGAGAAGATGGAGAATTGGATGTTTGGTTGCGACATCTGCCAAGACGTTTGTCCTTGGAATCGGTTCTCCAAACCTCATCAAGAGCCTCTTTTCGAACCAAATTCCAAATTTGCCGAAATGGATAAGAAAGACTGGAACGAAATGACTGAAGAGCTCTTCCGAGAAATATTCAAAGGTTCAGCAATCAAACGCACAAAGTATTCAGGCTTAAAAAGAAATATTGATTTCTTAAGTAAGGCAAAATAAGAGAAACACGGGAAAGTTTCCTGCAGCTTGCAGGAGCCAATCGGGAAGATCTTGAAAAGTTCGAGTATATGTCGGGTCTATTCAGTAAAGTGTGGAGTCTGTTCAACAAAGTGTGTCAGATAAGTAAAAAAGAATAACTTAAAAGAGATGGTTGAATCCTTTGATGAAATAAACCATTGAGTATCCAACAGACAGGAGTTAGCGTAGGACATTGGGCAGAATCAGATAGATTTGTGCTTCTTATATAAAGTTCGTTTGAGAGACCTATCAAAATCTATTGCTGAGCTGTCCAAACGTACAATTTTGTCTAGTTACCCTATGGATTCCATATAATTTTGAAAAGAACATGAGTAATAAAAATCCCCTTTTAAGTGCATTTGAGACACCATTCGGAGTACCGCAGTTTGATAGTATAGAACTAGAACATTACAAGCCTGCCATCGAAGAGCTCATCAAAGCATCACTAGAAAGTATAGATGAGTTGATTCAGTCTTCAGAAGCTCCTACTTTCGAAAACACCATTGTAGCACTGGAGAAAGAAGGGGAGTTATTAGGATATGCTTCTTCAATATTTTTCAATCTCAATAGCTGCGATACCAATGATAAGATGCAAGCACTGGCGAACGAAATTTCACCAATGTTAACGGAGCACGGGAGTCAGGTCATGCAAAATGCTCAGCTTTTTGATAGAGTAAAAGCAGTATATGAAAACGAGCTTGATAGTCTTGTCGATCCGGAGGATAAAACTTTGTTAGAAAAGACATACAAGTCATTTGTCAGAAGTGGTGCCAATCTCAGTGATGATGATAAAAAGAAGTATGTAGAGCTATCCAAAGAGCTAAGTCTAGCTTCATTGAAATTCGGAGAAAACGTGCTGGCCGCTACTAATGCCTACGAGCTTGTTCTTGAAGATGAAAAAGACCTAGCAGGTCTTCCAGAAACTGCGTTGGAAGCAGCAGCTCTAGCCGCAAAGAATAAAGGGTATGAAGGTAAATGGTTAATAAACCTACAGGCTCCAAGTTTTATTCCGTTTATGGAATATGCTGAGAGAAGAGAACTCAGAGAAAAACTATTTAAGGCCTACATGTCTAAAGCTTATGATGGTGGTGACTTAGATAATCAAGAGTTAGTTAAGAAAATTGTCAAGCTTCGTACGGACAAGGCTAGTCTGCTTGGCTATGACAGTCATTCACAGTATGTATTGGAAGAAAGAATGGCAGAGTCAGCCGATACCGTAGTCTCGTTTCTAACGGACCTTTTAGATCAAGCATATCCTTTCGCTGAGAAAGAGGTCGAGGAAGTAAAGGAGTTAGCCAAAGAAATGGATGGAATAGAAGACCTACAGAGATGGGATTGGGCTTACTATTCTCAAAAGTTAAAGGACAAGAAATTTAGTCTCAATGATGAGTTGCTTAGACCTTACTTTGAATTAGAAAAGTCAGTCAATGGGATGTTTGAAGTAGCGAATAAGTTATATGGATTAACATTTGAAAAGAACGATAACATTCCTGTATATCATAGCGACGTGACAGCTTATGATGTCAAAGATGAGGCAGGAAATCATGTATCTGTATTTTACACAGATTTCTTCCCTAGAGAAAGTAAGAGAGGAGGTGCATGGATGACTTCGTACAGAGGGCAATGGAGAGATGGTGATGCAGAAACAAGACCGATAGTATCTATCGTTTGCAACTTCACACCTCCTACAGATACTAAGCCTTCTCTTTTGACTTACAATGAAGTGGAAACATTATTCCATGAGTTTGGCCATGCACTACATGGTATGCTCGCTGATGGTAAATACGATTCTCTTTCAGGTACGAATGTTTTTTGGGACTTTGTAGAGTTACCCTCTCAAATTTTGGAAAACTGGGTGCAAGAAAAAGAGTGTCTAGATTTATTCGCGGTTCACTATCAAACAGGAGAGAAAATTCCAGAAGAGTACATTGAGAAGATCAAGGCTACTTCTAATTTTCACGAAGGGTATCAAACTGTGAGACAGCTTAGTTTTGGATTGATGGATATGGCTTGGCATTCATTAAAGCCAGAAGAAACAGATATTAAAGATGTAGCAGTGTTTGAGCAAAAAGCGATGTCGGCCACTGAGTTGTTTCCAAAAATTGAAGGAACTTGTATGAGCACACAGTTTAGCCATATTTTCCAAGGTGGTTATGCAGCAGGCTACTACAGTTACAAATGGGCTGAGGTACTGGACGCAGACGCTTTTTCGCTATTCAAAGAAAAAGGCATTTTCGATAAAGAAACCGCCCAATCTTTCAAAGACAATATTTTGTCTAAAGGAGGATCAGAGCACCCAATGGAATTATATAAGCGATTTCGAGGTCAGGAGCCAACTGTTGATGCCTTGTTAGAAAGAGCTGGATTATCAGATTCTTAAATATCGAATGTATTTACATTCAATATTAACAATTTGTAAAAAAAGGATGAGAATATTGTAGGGTTTGAAAAACAACCCTACGTTTGTGCCATCATGTTACTGATTACAAACATATCGTGTTCCGTCTGGACCCCAGATGGTATGAAGTGCTCCTCGGCACTCAAATAAGGATCACCTGATCCTACCAGGCTAACAGCCATTTCGATAGTTCTGTTTTTCACCATTTACACTTTACACCGATGAAAAGTATAATCAGTAATCTCAATAAATTCTACACCTATTTTTTAATTGCTCTTAAAGGCGAAGAGTCTGAATTTACCACTGGAAGCATTAATAAAGCCATTTTTTTACTATCCGTACCGATGGTATTAGAGATGGTGATGGAGTCTCTATTTGCAGTAGTTGACGTATACTTTGTAGCCAAAGTAGGTGTAGACGCCGTAGCAACAGTAGGCCTTACAGAGTCTGTAGTGATGATAGTTTACTCTATCGGTATAGGTTTAAGTATGGCTGCCACAGCAATAGTATCACGTCGAGTAGGAGAGAAAAAATACAAAAGGGCAGGTGACGCTGCTTTTCAGACTATTTTGATTTCAGCTTTGTTTTCAATTGCGATTTCAGTTGTTGGAATTCTTTATGCTGAGGATATTCTTAGACTAATGGGTGGTTCTGAGAAGTTAGTCAAATCTGGATATGGATATACCAAAGTGATGCTTGGTGGGAACCTTTGTATTATTCTACTTTTTTTGCTCAATGCTATCTATAGAGGAGCGGGCGACGCTTCGATGGCCATGCGTTCACTTTGGATCGCAAATGGCCTGAATATACTGCTTGATCCCTTGTTTATATTCGGATGGGGACCTATACCGGCATACGGAGTAGAAGGTGCGGCTATTGCTACTACCATAGGACGTTCTCTAGGTGTATTTTATCAGTTGATTGGACTTATCAGTGGAACTAGATTGATTAAGCTGACTGTTGAAAATATTAAGATTCGTTTGAAGACTATCAAAGATATTTTTTCTATTGGTCTAGGAGGAATGGGGCAATTTCTTATTGAATCAGCTAGTTGGTTATTCTTAGTAAGAATTATTTCGGAATTTGGCAGTGAAGCTCTTGCTGGTTACACAATCGCATTTAGAATTATTGTATTTACGATTTTACCATCATGGGGCTTAGCTAATGCCGCAGCCACGTTAGTTGGTCAAAATCTAGGAGCACAACAACCTGATAGAGCAGAAACATCCGTATGGACTACTGCGCATTGGAATACTGTATTTTTATTTTTGGTTTCAGTGATCTTTTTCGTTTGGTCCCCAGAGTTTGTAGGGCTCTTTGCAGAAAAAGAAACTGTCATTAATTACGGTATTACCGCGTTACGAATTATTTGCTTGGGATACATTTTCTTCTCATATGGGATGATTATCAGTCAAGGATTTAATGGAGCAGGAGACACTCGAACGCCATCTTTGATGAACGTCATCTTCTTTTGGGTTATGCAGATACCAATGGCTTACTTATTAGCGTTCAAGTTTGACTATGGGTTTGAAGGGGCTATAATAAGTGTAGCTATTTCATTTGCACTGCACGCATTGGCTTGCATCGTTTGGTTTAGAAAAGGAGACTGGAAAAGGGTGGAAGTTTAATAAAGCGTAATGCCTCATTCCAACTAAATAGATTTTGGTAGTGTCAATAAAATCGAGATGAGTTACTACCAAAATCTATTATCATGAAGTTGTTCAGTATTGCTTTAGCATTTATTGCTCTATTAGTTTTTTCTTGTGAGGAATTAGACGAGTCTGCGAGTTTTGGGGAGGACGGGTATTTCTCTGACGTAGAATTAGGAGATCAATACTCCGATTATGGTGAAAATCCATTTGTAAAAACAGTAGAGCAGAGTGTGTCTACCTTTTCAATTGATGCAGATGGAGCTAGTTATGCTAATGTCCGTCGATTCATTACTCAAGATCAACAGCTTCCACCATTGGGAGCTGTGCGAACCGAAGAGTTGATTAATTATTTTGATCTAGGTTATTCTCACAAAGAATCTGAACATCCAATTAGTTTGAATAACGAAATCAGTGAATGTCCTTGGAATACCGAGCATAGACTACTAAGAATTGGTATTCAAGGCGAGTCGATCGATTTGTCAAGTACTCGCTCTAATTATGTCTTCTTAATTGATGTTTCTGGATCTATGGCAGCAGAGGATAAATTGGATTTGCTCAAAGCCGGATTTACTAGACTTGTTGATGAACTACATCCTGAAGACAGAATTGCAATCGTCACCTACGCGGGCGCGGCTGAGATATTATTAAGGTCTACACCTGTCAGTGAAAAGAATACTATTGTATCGGCTATTAGTAAACTTGGTGCCGGAGGAGGTACAGCAGGTGCTGAAGGTATAGTTACAGCTTATGAAATAGCTACTGATCATTTTATTGAAGGAGGAAACAATAGAATTGTTTTAGGGTCAGATGGAGATTTTAATATTGGAATTTCTGATCAAGAAGAATTAGTACAGCTATTAGAAGAGAAAAGGGAATCGGGGATTTTCATCACGATACTAGGAGTCGGGAGAGGAAATTTAAACGATTCAGTAATGGAGCAAATGGCTAATCATGGAAATGGAACTTACGAGTATATTGATAATATAGAGCAGTTGAAGAAGGTCTTTATGCTATGATAAAATGAAGTTTCATAGTGTAGCTAAGAATGTTAAAATTCAAGTGTCATTCAACAAACAGGTGGTAGAATCATATCGACTCATTGGATACGAAAACCGGGTATTGAATGAAGAGGATTTTGATGATGACGAAGAAGATGCTGGTGAGATAGGAGCAGGACAAAATATTACAGCACTGTATGAAGTAGTTCCGGTGGAGATTAATGATGAACCATCTGCCAAGGTAGAGTTACGATATAAAAACCCAGATGCAGATAAAAGTAATTTATTGGAAGTGGATGTAATTGACTCGGGCAAATCCTTCTCAAATGCTTCTGATCAAATGCAGTTTGTTGCTGGAGTTGCGGCATTTGGGATGCAACTCAGAGGGTCTCAATATAAAGGAGATTGTAGTTACAATAAGATTTCTGATTGGTTAAAGATGAGTGACTTAGATGACCAGTATGGGTTTAAAAGTGAACTTATCGATTTGGTAGAGAAAGCATCAAAGTTATAAGAGCGGTTAATCTGTTTATTTATAAAAAAGGCTCACCATCGGCGAGCCTTTCAATATATTTTAAGTTGAATTGACGATCAAATCAATACATCCCCAGTCATATCAGCAGGAATATCAACACCCATCATCGTTAAGATTGTAGGTGCCAAGTCACCAAGTTTACCATCTTTAACTGGTTCTTTGATATCTTCATCTACGAAAATACAAGGTACTAAATTCGTAGTGTGAGCAGTATTAGGAGAACCATCTTTGTTGATCATGATGTCGGGGTTACCATGATCGGCAATTAAGATTGGAGAGTATCCGTTAGCTACCGCAGTTTCTACAACTGATTTAGTACATCCATCTACAGTTTCACAAGCTTTTACAGCTGCTTCAAATACCCCCGTATGTCCAACCATATCTGGATTAGCAAAATTTAAACAAACGAAATCAACCTCACCTTTTTCAAGTTCCGCATTGATTTTGTCTCTAATGTCTTCTGCACTCATTTCCGGCTTCAAGTCGTAGGTTGCCACTTTTGGAGAAGGGCAAAGTAATCTTGACTCACCTTCAAATGGCTCCTCTCTTCCTCCCGAGAAGAAGAATGTTACGTGTGGATATTTTTCTGTTTCAGCAATTCTGATTTGTTTCTTACCAGCAGACTCTAATACTTCGCCCAGAGTATTAGTTAAATTGTCTTTATCATACATCACAGTGACATCTTTAAACGTATCATCGTAGTTAGTCAGCGTGTAGTATTTCAATGGCAAAGTTGACATACCTACCTCAGGGAAATCCTTCTGAGTTAAAGCTTCAGTTATTTCTCTTCCTCTATCAGTTCTAAAGTTGAAGCAAATTACTACATCACCTTCAGCTACTTTTCCTACAGGTTTGCCATTGGTATCAGTATTGATAATTGGCTTGATGAATTCGTCAGTCACGTCTGAATCATATGACGCCTGCATAGCACTGCTAATGTCTGAAGTTTTTTCGCCAGCTCCATTGACCATAGCGTCCCAAGCCATTTTTACTCTTTCCCATCTCTTATCTCTGTCCATCGCATAGTATCTACCTGTGATACTCGCTATCTGTCCAGTAGTCTTTTCCATGTGAGATTGTAGATCTGCTAAATAACCTTTTCCTGCTTTTGGGTCAGTATCTCTTCCATCTGTGAAAGCATGAACGAATACATTTTCAACGCTAGCCGCAGCAGCACCATCTAGCATGGCTTTTAGGTGGTTAATGTGTGCATGAATACCTCCATCAGATACTAGTCCAATAAAGTGAACAGCTTTGTCATTGTCTTTTGCGTAAGTGAAGGCCTCTGCCAAAGTTTCGTTGCTAGCAAGAGAACCATCGGTAGCAGCGTTGTTTAGTCTTACTAAATCCTGATAAACTACTCTACCCGCACCGATATTCATGTGTCCAACTTCAGAGTTGCCCATTTGCCCTTCAGGAAGACCTACCGCAAGGCCAGAAGCTTCAAGTTTGCTATTAGCGTACTTAGCGTACATAGAGTCCATAAATGGAGTGTTGGCTTTAGCGATGGCAGACACCTCAGGGTTAGTCCCTAGTCCCCATCCATCCAAGATCATAAGAATTACCTTCTTGTTCATGTGATTAGTATTTTGCTCTAAAATGGTCTTAGAGACCGAATTGAGTCGCAAATATAGGTTGACCAGTTTCCTATGGGAATGATTAATGTTAAAAGTTCATTATTGATGATGATTGAAAGAATATTCACTGAGTTCTATCAACTTATTTATTTAAAAGTCTAGTCGTTTATCAACATACAACTTTCATTAAGTCATCATAAGGACATTTTGATACAAAAATTGATTATATTCTATGAGTATTATTAGTAATACGTCCTTCCTGTACCCGTCTTACTGATTAAATAACACCTATTAAAACCAACCATGCACCTAGGACAAGACTTTATTGCAAATGAAGAGTATTTTTCTATTGACTCTTCCAAAACTGAATTAGAGAGAGCCATTGGCCTCGCAAATAACCTAAAAAAAATCCATCATCTAACGGTTAAAAATTTTCAAAATATAGATCAGCTATTTCAGAATTATATAGCTACTGGATTAGAAATTTTTGGAATGGAAATGGGGATAATTTCCAGAGTCGATGGCGACTTATACATCGTTATTGATGTATTGGACAAGTCCAATGCAATTAAAAAGGAAATGGAATTTCCTTTGGCGGATACTTATTGTGCTCAAGTTGTTAAGACTAACTCCGTTATAGGTTATGCCCAAGTTGGGAACTTGGATGAATTGAAGAACCATCCAGTATATGTCAATATGAAATTAGAATCCTATTTATCATCACCTATTCATGTTGGAGGGGAGATATATGGGACCTTTAATTTTACCTCTCACACTCCACGAAAGAATGGGGTTTCTGAACCCGAAAGGGATTTAATCGCCTTAATGGCTGGAAATATCGGAATCGCAATTGAACATGCCAAGCAGCAACAGGAGCTGAGGGAAACAAATGAGCGGTTGTTAAAATTGACTGGATTTGTTGCACATGATCTTAGAGGACCTCTATCCAATATTAAAGGGTTATCTGCTTTTATAAATTCTACAGATATTAAAGAAACGGTCAAGATATGCGCTGATAGAGGTTTAGAAATTGTTCAAACTATCTTAGTTATGACAGCTATGGGTACTGGTAAAATTAAGATGGAGAAAAGTGAGACTAACTTATCTACCCTGATTTTAGAAACCGCTAGATCTTACGAAGGAATTGGCGCAGACAAAGGCCTAATTTTTCAGTATAAGGTGGAAGAAGACATTCAAGTCATAGTTGATGAAAGTAGAATGAGGCAAGTTTTGACAAATTTGATTAGTAACACTATAAAATACACTCCTCAAAAAGGCGTAATCAACATTGAATTGAAAAGAGAAAACAGAGGTAAAGTCAAGTTTAATATTAGTAACGATACTACTCAAGAAATCAGTGAGGATAAGACTCATTCTATCGGATTTGGTTTGGAGATTGTTCGAGAAATTTTGGAATTGCATCGTTCTAAGCTCGAAATGAATCAAGAAAAAGGTCGTTTCAGCGTAGCCTTTGTGCTTAAGGAAGAGCTTTGATTTTAAGCATGGTCAAACTTGACAGTCATTTCATCCAAACTTTCTTTCGATCCAACAAATGTCACTACATCTCCCAGGCGAAGTCGAGTAAAGCCGTGTGATATAATCATTTGGTCATTTCTATGAATAGAAAGGATCAAAATATCCGATGGTAATCTTAAATCTCTCAAAGTCACACCATGTAGGTTTGGATCTTGAAGTTCAAGATCCCTAGTGTCTTGACCTTTTTCCATACCCAAAAGAAGCGATGTAGCTTGAGGAGAACGAACCATATGGTCCATTAGACTTACCATAGCAGTAGATGGATCTACAACTCTTACACCTAGGGCTATGAACTTTTCATAGTACTTTCTATCACTTAGCCTTACAATGATGTCTGGTGTACCAAAATTCTGATAAGCAATTTCAACAGTTTCAAGATTGCGTTTATCTGACATTATACAAACAATTGCCTCAGTCTTATCGGCTCCTAATTGCTTCATTGTTTCCAGAGTCACACCTGGAATGTGCTTAACAGTGATGTCATCAGGAATATCAAAAGTTCCTCTTTTCTTTCTAGTTGCAATTTGTACTTTCCAGCCGTTGGCTAATAGTTGTCTAGCTAATGAAACACTTTGATTTTCATAACCAAAGATGATTGCATCACGGATTCCATCGGTTTTGAATGTAGCTCGGTTTCTATTTTCTCCCAGTTTAGTAAGCGCATATTTAAAGGCTGGAGGGCCCACCACTTGATTAATAACGATTACAGCAATCACCATAGTGGCAAATTGGGGACCCCAAGTAGGAAATGCGTTGGCTACAAGAGTAGAAAGGCCAAGAGCTACTCCAGCTTGTGTAATGTATGGCATCCAACCAAGGTGAATAAACTTCCAAGGGTCTTTGGCCATTATTCCTCCGAAATATGAACCTCCTATAATGGTAATCAACCTGATGAAGAAGAAGAATACAGCAATAAACCAGATGGCTATGAATGTATTGATATTAAGTGAAGCACCCGTTAGTGTAAAGAAAGCTGCATATACCATTGGTCCAGTCTTCTCTAGAATATTCAAGAACTCAGGTTTATGTCTAGTATAATTTGTGATATAGAGACTACAGATAATGCAAACGATCAGAGGTTCTATTCGAATTTCATGATCGAGTAAACTACTAAAATGATGTATCCAATGGTTGAACCAGTAAACCCCGTACCCCAAAAAAAGAAGTATTAATGATTTAAGCTCAATTCTGAGATGGAATTTTAATATCAACTCTAAAATTTTGCCTAATAAGTATCCAATACCGAACGAAAGACCTATTTCGATGATAGGAAGCAGAATACTTAGATAGTCAAATTTGGTGCCTGTATCAAGAGACTTTGCAAAAGAAAAACAGACTGAAAAGAGAATAATAACAGCAAAATCTTTAACTACTGTTACTCCCATGACAGTTTGAGTAAATGGGCCTTTAGCCCTCAGTTCTTTAATAACTGCAATGGCACTTGCAGGCGATCTGGCAACAAAAACAGTTCCTGTTAAAAGTGAAGCAGCTATTTTGCTAGCAACACTCATTTCTTTCATATAAGGAATGAAGTCTGAAAGAAAAAAAACAAATAAGCTACCAAAAGCAAAAGAGAAGGATAGCTGTCCTATAGTATTCCACTTTATGCTTTGAATTCGGGATGTCAATTCTCGAAAATAAAGTTCCGAGCCAGCCGCAAAAGCGATGAAAGCAAGAGCAGTTTCATTAATAAAGTTTAGTCGGTGAATTGACTCAATTGGTATTAATTCTAAAACAAATGGTCCACAGATAATCCCTGTGAAAAGAAATCCCGTAATAATTGGTAATCTATAGCGCTGAAATGCCAGAGCTATTTTACTGGCAGCAATGCTGATAATGGCAAAGCCAGATAGCAAAATGATTAATTCTAAATATCTTTCCATTTGGGGTGTTTATTGCAAGTTGTGATTTTGCAAGAACTCCTAAAATAGTGAAATACTTTAAAAAAGGCTTAATACGAAAGATTTAAACCAATATGAAAGTTGTTATTGCAGGGGGTAGTGGACTTGTAGGATCACGCCTTACTAACTATTTAATAAGCAAAGGCTATGAAATAAACATCTTATCAAGGAACAAATTTCGACACTTAAACGCTGCTGTTTATGAGTGGAATCCAACAAAAAACTACATAGAAAAAGGTGCTCTTGACGGTGTAACTGCCGTAGTGAATTTAGCTGGGGCTGGTGTAGCAGATAAGTCTTGGACTGAAGAAAGAAAGCAACTGCTTCTAGATAGTAGAGTGCATTCAGCTGAATGTCTTTTTCATAATCTAGAGTCATTAGTTAAAAAACCAAAGGTGGTAATTAATGCTTCGGCAATTGGTTATTATGGATATGGTAGTGCCTCTCAATTATTCAGTGAACAAGATTCTTCAGGGAGTGATTTTTTAGCAGATGTTTGTGTGCAATGGGAACGAGCAGCTGATAGGTTCACCGCATTGAATATCAGATTAGTGAAAATGAGAATTGGGGTTGTTCTTGATGCAAAAGGAGGTGTTTTGAGAAAAATGAAAAAACCAATTCAAATGATGGTAGGCGCTCCACTTGGAGATGGCGAACAGATGATTAGTTGGATTCACGGAGAAGATATTTGTAGGATGATAGAATTTGCAATTGAAAAAGAAGACGCAAGAGGTGCCTATAACGCTGTTAGCAATCCTCCAGTGTCAAATAGTGAGTTCACTACCACATTAGCTAATGTTTTGAAACGACCACTAATACTTCCTAATGTCCCAGCTTTTGCAATGAGATTGATGTTAGGAGAAATGTCAGAAATTGTATTGAAGGGAAGCAGTGTTTCTAATGAAAAAATAAAGTCTTTGGGGTTTGATTTTAAGCACACTAATTTAAAAAATGCACTTATTGATTTATTATAGGTATTGATTTGTTCGTCCATCGTTCGGATCTAATTCAATCAAACTATTTTTATCAACCATTCACAACACCTATCCAAAACAATATACTATGAGCGACAAAAAGATTTTAAGAGCACTTAAGAAAAAAAACTGGAATGAAATTAAGACTGCCGATTCTTGGGCAATTTTCAAAGTGATGGCAGAAATGGTCGACGGATTCGAAAAGTTGGCTAAAATAGGTCCTTGTGTTTCAATATTTGGTTCAGCTCGTACGCCTGAAGAAAATGAGTACTATCATCTTGCTAAAGACATCGGTTCAAAGCTAGTAAAGACTGGGTATGGAGTTATTACTGGTGGAGGACCAGGGATAATGGAAGCAGGCAATAAAGGGGCTAACTTGGAGAATGGAGTTTCTGTAGGGTTAAATATTGATTTACCATTTGAGCAAAGTAATAATATATATATAGATCAGGATAAGCTTCTTAACTTTGATTATTTCTTTGTTCGAAAAGTAATGTTTGTAAAATACTCCCAAGGATTTATAGTTATGCCTGGTGGTTTTGGTACTCTTGATGAATTATTTGAGGCATTGACTTTGATTCAAACAGATAAAATAGGGAAGTTTCCAATTGTTTTAGTTGGTACTAGTTATTGGTCAGGGTTAGTCGATTGGATCAAGAATGTAATGCTTGAAAAGGAAAAGAATATAAGTCCAGAGGATCTGGATTTGTTTATAATCGTTGATACTGCGGACGAGGCAGTAGATGCAATTGATAATTTCTACAAGAAATACAGTCTTTCACCTAATTTTTAGAATTACCAATACAGACCATTATACTTTTGCAGCTCTTTGCGAATTGAACTTGTCATTTATTTTAATGGCCTATTGTATCAATGTTGATGCACAGAGAAGTCCGCATAGACTACCAAACTCCCAACAGATTAAATGGAGACAAACGAATTGGAAAGCAACACCCTTGAGGTTCTGGAAAATGACCATACCGAATACATAGAGGTTTATGGAGCACGTGAGCATAACCTTAAGAATATAAATGTAAAATTTAAACGAGATCAATTAGTCGTAATCACTGGAATCAGTGGAAGCGGTAAGTCTTCGTTAGCGTTTGACACTATATATGCAGAGGGGCAGCGTCGATATATGGAAAGCTTTTCAGCTTATGCGCGTAGTTTCATGGGAGATATGGAACGGCCTGATGTTGACAAAATCAATGGTTTATCACCTGTTATCAGTATAGAGCAGAAAACAACGAGTAGAAACCCTAGATCTACTGTAGGTACAGTGACAGAGATTTATGATTTTATGCGTTTGTTATTTGCCAGGGCTGGTGATGCTTATTCTTATCTGTCAGGAAAGAAAATGGAAAAGCAGACCGAAGAACAGGTTCTTAATCATATACTTTCCAATTTTGATCAGAGAAAAATTACACTTTTAGCACCAGTTGTTAAAGGGCGTAAGGGTCATTACCGAGAGTTATTCGTTCAGATTGCTAAAATGGGTTACACTAAAGTACGAATCGATGGAGAGGTTCAGGATTTAGTGCCCAAAATGCAAGTGGATAGATATAAAATTCATGATATCGAAATAGTGGTTGATCGACTACTAGTTGACCAAAAAGACAAGAACAGAATTAATAACTCGGTCAAGTCTTCACTTCAAAGAGGGCACGGTATAATGATGGTTTTAGACCAAGATGATGATCTACACCATTTCTCAAAGACCTTGATGGATCCAGAGACAGGACTCGCTTATGACGATCCGGCTCCCAATATGTTTTCATTCAATTCACCTTATGGTGCTTGTCCAGATTGTAACGGTTTGGGAACAATTCAGCAAATTGATGAAAATAATATCATACCTGATAAAGAGTTGAGCATCAGTAGAGGAGGAATTGCGCCCCTTGGCGATTATAGAGATATTTGGATCTTTAAAAAGATATCCGCAATCCTTACTAAACATGGTTACAAACTAACCGACCCAATTAAAAATCTTAGTGACGAAGTCGTCAATATACTCCTACATGGTGATGGAGAGCCAGTTTCAGTAGAATCTAAAAAGTATCCAGGTACAGAATGGAATACTAAATTCGAAGGAATAATTACTTTTTTAGAGAAACATCGTGAGGGAGGAAGTGAAAAACTTCAGCAGTGGGTCAGTGATTTTACTTCTAATGTGACTTGTCCTACTTGCGATGGAGCAAGACTTAGAAAAGAGTCTCTTCATTTTAAGATTGACGGTAAGAATATTTCTGAACTTGCACAGCTCAACATTAAAGATTTAGGAGAGTGGTTTCACGATATTGAATCTAGACTCAGCGATCGTCAAAATGTGATCGCCAAAGAAATTCTAAAAGAAATTAGAAAACGACTTATTTTCCTTCTAGATGTAGGTTTAGATTATTTGGAATTGAATAGGCCGCTCAGGACACTCTCAGGTGGGGAGGCTCAACGTATAAGATTAGCTACACAAATTGGAACTCAGTTGGTTGGTGTGCTTTACATTCTAGATGAACCTAGTATTGGTCTTCATCAGAGAGACAATGTCAAGCTGATCAAAGCGCTTCAAGATTTAAGAGATTTAGGTAATACAGTGATCGTAGTAGAACATGACAAAGACATGATGTTAGACTCTGATCATATAATTGACATAGGACCTGGTGCAGGTCGTCATGGAGGCCAAATAGTAGCTCAAGGTAGTCCTAAAGAGTTTCTAAATAACAACACTAAGACTGCTGGCTTTCTGAATGGAGATTTGACTATTGAAATTCCAAAGAAGCGTAGAGAAGGAAATGGCAAATCAATTAAGCTTTTTGGAGCTACAGGTCACAATCTTAGAAAAGTGAATTTAGAACTTCCATTGGGTAAGATGATCTGTGTGACGGGCGTTTCAGGAAGTGGAAAGTCTTCATTAATTCACGAAACTTTCGTTCCTATTCTTAATCAGAAATTTTATCGATCTAGGAAAGAGCCATTGCCTTATAAATCTATTGAAGGAATGGAGAATGTAGATAAAATTATTGAAGTTGATCAGTCTCCAATCGGTCGTACACCTAGGTCTAATCCAGCAACTTATACAGGAGTATTTACGGAAATCCGGTCATTATTTACACAGTTACCCGAGGCTAAAATTAGAGGTTATAAACCAGGACGTTTTTCATTCAATGTCAAGGGTGGGAGATGTGAAACGTGTGAAGGAGCAGGAATGAAATTGGTAGAGATGGACTTTCTTCCAGATGTTTATGTACCATGTGAAACATGCAAAGGGAAAAGATATAACAGAGAAACTTTAGAGGTTCGATTTAAAGGAAAATCCATTGCAGATGTTTTGGATATGACTGTGGAGCAGGCAGTAGAGTTTTTTGAAAACCAACCAAAAATCGTTCGAAAAATTAAAACATTAAAAGATGTAGGTCTGGGTTATATTACTCTCGGTCAGCACGCTACTACCTTATCCGGTGGTGAAGCTCAACGAGTTAAGTTAGCTACAGAGTTATCAAAAAAAGATACTGGAAAAACCTTTTACGTACTAGATGAGCCTACTACAGGTTTACACTTTCAAGACATCCAACACTTGCTGGATGTACTGAATATTTTAGTAGAAAAAGGAAATACTGTAATGATTATTGAACATAACTTAGATATAATTAAGGTTGCCGATCACATTGTTGATTTGGGACCAGAAGGAGGTGTCGGTGGAGGTACAATCATAGCTGAAGGTACACCAGAAGAAGTAGTTAAAATTAATGCAGGTCATACTGCTAGATTTTTAGCTGAGGAATTAGGGTAACTAGGTTATTTACTCTTCACGAACTTTAGTCATTAGTTCTTCGTGTAGATCCCAATCCTTAGCCAGATTGAGCATAGCATTTGCTTCCATTTCGGTTAGGTAACCTTTCTTTTGGTTGTCTTCCCAGACTTCAAACAGATATTTAGTTTTGGTTTCTTTAGGAAGACTACCTATTTCTTTCTTTAAATACTGGCGACATCTTTCGAATGCAGAAATAAAGTCCTCGGCAATAAAAGCGTTGGCCCATTCAAGTTCTTTATGCGCATCTAAAGCATCCGCAGATGCATTGAGAATCTTTTCTTCATCCTCATCTAATCCATGATAGTGAAAGATGAGAGATTTAAGTAATATGAAGGCTTTTTTTTCTTCTTGTTTCATTTAGGCTCGGGACTATTTCAGTCGTTTACAATAATAGCTATAAACAATTGAATTATAAAGGGTGTCACACTATCTAAGATACTTAGATTATGAGTTTTTCAATGACACTATCAGCCAATAATTTACCATTGTCGGTCAATTTTAAATTTTGATTGTCAATAATGATGAATTTTTGATTTTCCAACGTCGCTAATTCAGTTCTTTTAACTTGTAAAATATCATACTGAAATTCATCAATTAGGCTTCTGATATCGAGCCCGTTTATCGTTCTTAGCTGGATTAAGATTCTTTCGTTTATTTGATCTTCATGTGACAATTCTTCTTTTTCAAATGGAATGCGATCTTGTCGTAGTGATCTGATATAATGTGCATTGTTAGAAACATTGAATTGACGACTAGTCCCGTCAAAAGAATGTGCTGAAGGGCCTATTCCTAAATAAGAAGTACTTTTCCAATATGATGAATTATGCTTCGATTTATAGCCTTGTCTTGCAAAATTTGAGATTTCATATTGAGTATAACCCATTCTTTGAAGTTCTTTCATTATAATCTCGAATTGTTGGGCAGCTATTTCGTCGTCTAATGGTATTAATTGGCCTTTTTGATACCTTTTTCCAAAAACTGTATTGTCTTCAATGGTCATTCCATAGATAGATACATGTGGAATATCTAGCTTTTCGATGATCATTAAGTCTTTTTGAAGTTGTTCATTTGTTTGGTTAGGCGCTCCAAAGATTAAGTCTATGCTCAAATTGCTGATTCCATGTGCTTTGGATCTTTCGATACATTGTAATCCCATCGAAGAGTCATGTGCCCTGTTGAATGATTTCAATATTTCATCATCAAAGGATTGTAAACCAATACTAAGTCTATTGAAACCTATTTTTGTCAACTCTTTGAGTTTTTGTTCGGATAAATCATCAGGATTAGATTCACAAGTTATTTCAGGGTTAGGGATTATCTCAAAAGTGTCATAGACATGGTCAAGGATTCGGTTCAAATCTTCCGCTTTTAAAATAGATGGTGTTCCTCCTCCAAAATAGATGGTTTCTAAAATATTTGAGGGGAGATAATATTTTTGAAGGTCAATTTCACGAATTAGACAATCAATAAGTTCATCCTTGAGTTTAAGACTAGTGGAAAAGTGGAAATCACAGTAGTGACATGCTTGTTTGCAAAATGGTATATGAATATAAATTCCTGACAATGCTCCATCTTTGTTTCGACTGCTAAACTATCGAGTATTGTTCAGACTTGTTTTTTATATCTTAATAGTTATCGTATTCTACCCTTCTTTGGTATCTGCACAGAAAATGTTTTTTAAAGTAGAAGGTTTAAATACAACTATAACTTCAATCCCGAAATCAATTGATTCCTCAAAAGTAGATTATCAAAAAGAGGAATTAATTCAACATCTTCAAAACCTAGGTTTTTGGACAGCTTCAGTAGATTCGATAAAAACGATTAGTGATACAGTTACAATGTTTGTCAGCGAAGGGAGGAAGTTTTCAAAAGTCGAATTAGAGCTTTATGAAGGAGATAGCCTCATTCTGAAGTCAGACTCTAAAAGGAATAAATCATTTCAAATTTCTGCTCAATTCGATTCATTCTTTGAGGAAGTTTTAAAAAAATACGAAAACAAGGGCTTTCCTTTTGTTTCTATAAAAGTATCTGACACTCGAATAAATAGTGATTCAATTTTGATAAGGTGTGTATTGAAGCCAAGTTTGTTCTTGAAAAATGATCAATTACAAGTAGTTCCGGATAATATAGTAAGTACTAAATTTCTAAGCTCTTACTTACAATTTAAGTCGGATGATCCTTTTAACGCTGAAGTTATCAATAATATCCCGACTCAGTTAAAGCAATTACATTTTCTTGCTCTTAGGTCTGTAGATGTTTCTTATCAGTTGAAGAAGGCAAGTGTCATTCTGGAAATTGAAAAACGAAAAGCAAATTATTTTGACGGAGTATTAGGGATGGTTCCAAGAACTGAACGGACTGGGGTTGAGTTTACTGGGGAAGTCAATCTAAAACTTCGAAATCTATTTAAGTCAGGTAAAAAATTAGATTTTCATTGGGAGCAGATTAGACCAGAGAGTCAAAAGCTCGATTTATCATACGTTCACCCAGTTTTTTTAGGCTCACTTATTGATTTGCATTTCAGTTTAAATCAGCGAAAACAAGATTCTATTTTTTCAAATCGATCTTTTAGTGTAGGGTTTGAATATAGAGTCAATCCAACTGCTCTTCTAAAGTTTAATTATGAAAATATACTTGGGACGTCATTAGAAAATGATTCAGATTCTGTAGGTAATTTTGATATAGACTATTATGGAATTGGTTATCGTATCAATAATACAGATGACCTTTTTTTCCCTAGAAAGGGATTTCAATTCGAGCTTAATTCTCAAGTTGGTTTTAAAAAAGTAGATGATTCACAGTTTCGAGTTCCTAAATCGACTCAGTATCGATTTACAGCCAATTACAGTCATTTTCTAGGGTTAACAAATCGCAGTATTATAGCCTTTTCAGGAATTGGTGGAATTTTAATTAATGATTATCTCTATTTGAATGATCTATTTAGATTGGGAGGATTAAAGTCTATTCGCGGCTTTGATGAAGATGATTTTTATGCTTCTCATTACGGGATAGCTTCTGTAGAATGGAGGTACTACATAGATGATCAATCTTATTTTCTGCTGTTTTATGATCAGGCTTTTTTAGCATATGACTTAATTAGCAAAAGCTTTAATGATAACCCAAGTGGACTTGGAGGAGGTCTTCAAATTTCTACAGAAGGAGGTGATTTTCGGATTCTATACGGAATGGGTAGACGAAGCAATGAACGATTTTCCATAGATACTTTCAAAATCCACTTTGGATACAGTGCATTGTTTTGATGTCAACTTAATATTTCCATTATTTTTGAAACTGATCCAGATAGAATAAATATGATTGAGTCAATGCTCATTTTTTTTTGGTCGATGCTGATTTCGATGTTTTCCATTCCTACTATCATAAGTGTAGCTCATAGTAAGAGAATTTTAGACGAACCAGATTATAGAAAAGCTCATAAGACGATGACCCCTCAACTGGGCGGTGTAGCTGTATTCGCAGGTTTCGTTACAGGTGTTGCTATTTTTGGGCAGATGATAGGGGGTGTTCAACAAATGCTAGCAGGATGCCTTATAATGTTTTTCGTCGGAGTTAAAGATGATATCAATGGGGTGTCTGTATTTAAGAAGTTTTTCGTTCAGGTTTTAGCTGCTGGTATTGTTCTTTTTTACGCAGATGTTCGGATTACTAGTTTTCATGGCCTTCTAGGAATATACGAACTAGAAACAGGAATAAGTTATGCTTTTAGTTTCTTAGTTATTCTTTGTATTACCAATGCGGTGAATTTAATTGACGGGATTAATGGTCTAGCAGGAACGATAGTAATTATCATGTGCATGTTTTTTGGAGGCTATTTCTTTTACTATAATGAAATGAATTATGCCTTTACAGCATTTTCTCTAGCAGGCGGAATGGTTGGTTTTCTGAGATATAATCTTTTAAATGCTAAGGTTTTTATGGGTGATACAGGTGCATTGGTAAGTGGCTTTATCATTTCTGTAATGGCAATCCATTTTATTGAAATGAAATCCATTAATTCTACACCCGCATTGTCTATTGGTATTTTATTTATTCCTCTTTTTGATACTCTAAGAGTGTTTATGATTAGAGTATTTAATGGTGTTTCTCCATTCATGCCGGATAGAAATCACATACATCATTATTTGAATGATATAGGACTTTCGCATTTTATGGTAGTAGTTGTGTTAGCACTATTAAATATTATGGTCAGTGTAGTGATGATTTTGTTTTCTGACCTTGGAAACTCGATACTGTTATTGGGGCTTGGAGCCTTTGGGTTAGTTTTGAGTTTTATTCTGGAGTTATTACAAAAAAACTTCAAGAAAAGATAGATGTTAAGGGTGTTATTCCTACTTACCTGTATTCTATTGATGGTTTCTAATTTAGAAGCTCAGCCATCGAAATATCGAATTATTAAAGACTTACGAAATGACTGGTTTGTTTATAATGACGGGTCGTTTAAATTATTTACTAATGAGAAGAAAGCATCTCATATTAAATTAAATTTTTCTTTAGAAGAGACTAATAAAAGTGACTATTTATTCTTAGAGTCTCCCGAGAGTACTTCAATGTTCATTAATAATCAATTAATAATTGAAGACTCTATCTCGTTATTTGGTGTTTCCCAATTTGGTAATCATCAGTTTGTACAAATAGATGTTTTGGGAGAAGACTTTAGGCTTTCGGAACTCAATACTTATATCCTGAGATCAAAAGTGGTAAGCCAACAGGGTGTTGATCAGTATTTAGAAATAAAGACTAGGCCAGAATTCACAGGGTACTCTGATGTTTATATGACAGTATTAATTTTTGTTATGATGTCAATTGCAAGTGCTAGATCTTTGCAAAGAAAATCCTTTAAAGAGCTATTTTCATTTGGAAATCTGATTAGCATAAAACCTAGGCTTGAATCACTTCTTTCAACGTCTGTTTATTCATTATCTAATCTAGGACTTGTTCTTTTATATTCTATTGTTGTAGGAGGTATTATGTCAATAGTGTCACTGAATGAAGTAGATGTTATGGGATTTGGTTTATTTGATTCTATAACAAGTTCGACTTATACTTTTGGTTTTATCCATGCCTTGATAGCATTTGTTTTTATGCTGTTAAAGTTTCCTTTGATTAGGATTTTTTCAGGTATTTTTCATATTTCTCGATACTCGGAATTTCAGTTTTTCATTTATTTCAGACTTAGTTTCTTCCTTTCTATTGCCGTGTTGGTATTGGTAATTTTTGATGCTAGTTCGAACTTTACATATTCGGAAATATATCCTCAGTTACTATTTAAAGCTTTACTTTTATTCGTTTTTGTAAGAGTGTTTTATAGTTTCTTAATCTTAAATAAGGAAGTCGATTTTCGAAAACTTCATTTATTTATCTACCTTTGCGGCACAGAATTGATACCTCAGTTAGTTTTATTAAAACTACTTGTAAGTTAATTTCAAAAGATCGGTAGGAATGGGTGAAGAATTAATGACTTCAGACAAATCAAGGTTAAAAAAAGTATCAAGTGTTTTGGTTTCTCAACCAAAGCCCGCAGGAGATAAATCGCCATACTTCAATTTAGCAGAGAAGTATAATATCAAAATAGACTTTCGTCCTTTTATCCAGATAGACCCTGTTGATGCTAAAGAATTTAGAAAGCAGAAGGTTGATATATTGAGTCATTCAGCTGTCATATTTACAAGTAGAAATGCAGTTGATCATTTCTTTAGATTAGCTAAAGAAAATAAGGTTGAAATTCCAGCTGACATGAAGTACTTCTGTATCTCTGAACAGACTTCAAACTATCTGCAGAAGTATATTGTTATTAGAAAGAGAAAGATTTTTACAGGATCAAGAACGGCTGCTGATTTAATAGAAGTATTGAAGAAGCATAAAAATGAGAAATATATTTTCCCATGTTCTAACATCAGAAAAAATGATATTCCAGACTTTTTGAAAAATAATGGTTACGAATATTCTGAGGCGATAATTTATGAGACGGTGGCTAGTGATCTTTCGGATCTTGCTGATGTTAATTATGATGTAATTGCGTTTTTCAGTCCTTCAGGAATCAACTCTTTGTTAGTAAACTTTCCGGATTTTAAACAAAATAACACGAGAATTGCGGCTTTTGGTCCTACAACTGCTAAGGCAGTAAAGGATGCAGGACTCATTTTGGATATACAAGCACCATTACCAAACGCGCCTTCTATGACAGGTGCTCTTGAATTATACATAAAAGAGGCTAACGGAGTTTAATCAATTAGTCTATTTTTGGCTAACTATTTTTAAACGGTTGGTCAAACAGATGAACAGAATATTATTAGGTATTTTAATGATTGGGATTACTACTGAGATACAAGCACAGCAGGATCCTATCTTTAGCCAGTATATGTTTATTGAGTCTTATTGGTGTCCAGCTTTATTAGGTGTAGATGATAAAGCGTCTATCTCTATATTTAGTAGAAACCAATGGACTGGATATAGTGCTACAGAGTCATCTATTTCTGAGACTATATCGACACAGTTTTTCAACTTTACCCTCCCTGTTAATTTATTAGATGAACAATCTGTAACTGGATTGAACTTTATCTATGATCAGTTAGGGCCATCAAGTAGCGTTCAGGTACAGTTACCTTTTGCTCAACATTTTTCATTAGGTCAGTCAAGGTTAAGTATAGGTTTAAGGCCATCATTTAATTCTTATCGGCAAAAATTCGGAGAAAACAATTTTGTCAATTCATCAGAAGAGTTTGGTGCAGATGTATCAGACTTTGGTGTAGATTTAGATGCAGGAGTCTCATATTCAAGAGAGAATATTATTCTTGGCTTAGGTGTATTTCATCTACTTCAGCCTTCTTATGAATTCGTTACCTCTTCTTTTGCAGGAGAACTGCGATCGAGCAGCCATTTATACAGTTTAACAGCAGAATATAAATACCAAATATCCTATAAATGGAGATTAGACTTATCTACTTTGCTTCTATCAGATCTTTTGGTTTATTCAGCAAATATTGCTGGTACGATTAATTATAGAGATAAATTTTGGGGAGGTTTATCATATAGACATCAGGAGGCAGCTGTTATTCTTCTTGGATATTCATTCTTTGATGATAAATCTCTAAAGCTTGGTTATTCAATGGATTATGTGCTTTTTGAGCAGGATGCAAAGTCTTATACTTCGCACGAGTTATACATTAGATACAACTTGCCTACGTTGTCTGGAGGTGATAGAAAAGTAATAAGAACACCTCGGTTTAGGTATTAATCCTGTTTACAATTCATATTAAGGGCATATTTTTTATTTTTAGATATTAGTATAATTTTATGGGCTCATTCTGCACTTCCCAAAATGGATGTGCTATATTTATGGCTTAAACTGCGCAATATTTATTTGAGCAGTGCTGTTATGATAAAGTGTGAATATTTAAAAAAAGTGTTATGATAAAATTTCGTGTAAACAAAATTTTTTCGTCTCTTCTTGCCTTTTCTTTAATGATAAGCTTACAAAGCTGTAGTCTTTTAAACATTTTTGGAGGAGGAAGTGGCTATGATGACAATGGTGATCTAGTCGGTGCAATGGGACGAGAAGGTTTCGAAATGGTTAGACCATTCGGTATGGTAGCCATCCCTCCTGGAACTTTCCACATGGGACAAGCCGATGAGGACGTAGCTGCAACTCAAATCAACTTTAATAAGCAGGTGACGATAGGTCCGTTCTACATGGACGATACAGAAATTACCAATAATGAGTATAGACAGTTTATAGAGGATATTACTGAAGGAGCTGAAGTTGAGCTTCCAGAAGGATTTGTTATAGAAGATTTGATTCCAGATTCTACAGTTTGGACTAGAGATTTTACACATCATATGGGAGATCCTCTTGTTGTATATTATTGGCAGCACCCTGCATTTGACAATTATCCTGTTGTTGGTGTGGATTGGGAAGCCGCTAAATATTTCTGTGAATGGAGAACCAATCATATGAATAACTATAGAAGGGACAGAGGTTTATTTGATATGCCAAACTTCAGACTTCCAAATGAAGCAGAGTGGGAATATGCAGCCCGTGGAGGTAGAGATATGAATAAATATCCATGGGGAGGCCCTTATATCAGAAATACAAAAGGATGTCTTTTGGCAAATTTCAAACCAGGAAGAGGAAACTATTTTGATGATGGTTTTGCGTACACTAATCCTGTTGCCACTTTCTTTGCAAATGATTATGGTCTATATGAAATGTCTGGTAACGTAGCAGAGTGGTGTGAAGATGCATTTAACCCTTCATCAATGCCTTTAGTTTGGGATTTGAATCCTACCTATTACGATGAATCGGAGCCTAAGAAAGTAGTAAGAGGAGGTTCTTGGAAAGATATTGCCTACTACTTAGAAACTGGTACAAGAACTTTCGAATACAAAGATTCTTCTAGAGCATCTATCGGATTCAGATGTGCTATGACTCACCTAGGTCGATCAGGTGGATCAGAATTTTAAACTGAACTTAAAACATTATTAATAAGTATTAATAACCTAAAATCTTTAATAAAATGAGTGCAAAAAAAGGTAGTTTCCAGGAATTATTGTTTAAAACAATAATGCCTAAAGTATATGGTATTGGAGCGGCAGTAGTAATTGTAGGAGCTTTATTTAAAATTCTTCATTTACCAGGTGCGGGTTTAATGCTTGGGGTTGGATTAACTACAGAGGCAGTAATTTTCCTTTTGAGTGCTTTTGAACCTCAACATGCTGAGCTTGACTGGGCTAAAGTTTATCCTGAATTATCTGATGACTATGAAGGACCTAAAGGAGGAAGAGCTGTAGCTGCACCTGCAGCTTCAGGAACATCTGCACAATTAGATAAAATGTTGGCAGATGCTAAGGTTGGGCCAGAATTAATTCAGAGTTTAGGAAAAGGAATGACTAATTTGGCTGAGTCTGCTAAGAAAATGTCTAATTTAAGTGATGCGGCAGTGGCTACTAATGATTATGCTAAAAATGTACATGCTGCTTCTAAGTCATTAACTGATATGAATAAGTCGTACGCCACTACAGCACAGGCTATGACTTCAATGGCCAGCGCGACTAAGGATGCATCTGCATATCATGCTCAAGTTCAAAGTGTAACTAAAAATTTAGGTGCTTTGAATGCAGTTTATGAGATGGAATTAAAAGATGCTAATAGCCATGTTAAGGCTATGAATAAGTTCTATGCCAATGTTACCTCGGCTATGGAAGGAATGGCTGAAGCAGCTAAGGATACTGAAAACTTCAGATCTGGAATGACTAAGCTAAACACCAATATCACTGACCTGAATAGCATTTATGGTAATATGCTAGCGGCTATGAGAGGTGGAGCTAAATCTTAAGTTTTATTCACTTAACTAAAATTAATTCCTATGGCAGGAGGTAAAGAATCACCAAGGCAGAAGATGATCGGTATGATGTATCTCGTACTGACAGCGCTTTTGGCTTTGAACGTAAGTACAAGTGTCCTTGATAAATTTATATCTATCAATGATGCATTTGAGACTACAAACGGCGAAAATGGCACTGAGAATGGCAATAAGGTAGCTGCTATTCAAAAAGCTGTTGAAGAATCAGGAAATAGAAAACAGGACCTTAGTGTTTTAACCAAGGCTCAAGAAGTAAGATCAGAGACTCAGAAAATTCTAGCTAAATTGGAAGAGTACAAAGAAGAACTGATTGAGATTACAGGTGGTAGAGACGAAGGTACTGGTGTCGTTCTTGGTAAAAAAGATATTGATGCAGCTTCTTCAATTTTTGTTCATGAAGGAAAAGGAGATGTTTTAAAAGAAGAGCTTAATGGTTATGTTCAGTTTTTAAGAGACAAAACAGGAATGACCAAGGAAGAGCTTAGGGATATCGCACGAGATGCTAAGGATATAGAGGCATATAAGAATGATGAAGATCAGATGAGAAAAGGTTTTGCGGAGTTAAACTTTGGTCATAATACACCAATGGTAGGTGCTTTGGCAACTCTTTCTCAATTTCAAGCAGATATTCTTTTAGAGGAGACAAAAGCTCTAGAAAATTTGGCTGCTGAAGTTGGTGCAGCGGATTTGAAGTTTGATAAAATCATTCCTATGGTTAAGCCAATTTCAAAATATGTGGCTGCTGGAACCAAATATGAGGCTGATCTTTTCATAACAGCTGCGTCATCATCCGTACAGCCAACTATGAAAGTTAATGGCAAAGACATTCCTGTGGAAGGAGGGTTTGGTAAGGTTAGTTTTACTGCGACTCCTGGTAGCTATGACAAAGAAGGCAATGCTCGTAAGACTTTCATAGGAGAAATTACTTTGAAACAACCAGGAAAAAAGGATACTACTTTTACTGACACGATCGAGTATTTCGTTACTAAACCTGTTATTCAAATTCAGTCAGCATCTGTTCAAGCACTGTATTTGAATTGTGGTAATGAACTGAATGTAAATGTCCCTGCTTTAGGAACTTCTTATAACCCTTCTTTTAATGTAAAAGGAGGAACAAGTGTGAAAGGAGCTGATAAGGGACAAGTAACAATTGTTCCTAAATCTGCAAAAGTAACATTAAGTGTTTCGAGTAATGGGAATTTGATTGGTTCTCAAGATTTTAAAGTAAAAAGAATACCAAAACCGGAAATCAAAGTATACAGCGGAGGTCGAGAAGTAGATATGAAGAGAGGTGTAAAATCTTGTCCTAGATCTATTAAACTTCAGGCTGTGGCTGATGAATCATTCGCGCAGTTTTTACCTAAGGATGCTAAGTTTCAAGTAGCTGGTGCGGAAATAACATTGGTAAGATCTGGAAGAGCGGTTGTTCCGATGAAAACTACCAGTCCAAATGTTAACTTATCAAGATTGGCTTCACAGGCAAGATCTGGTGATGCCATAGTTATCGAAATCAAAAAGGTAAAGAGGAAGAATTTCCAAGGTAAGATTGAAGATTTTCCAAACTTTAGTCCTAAGATTTTGAATATTAGAATCAATTAATAAACAGGAGAGGTTATGAAGAAATTTTGTTATGTATTAAGCCTTTTGACCATCTTGTCTGTTGCTGCTTTTGCTCAGGAAAAGGCTCAGGGATATAACCCTGATTCAGTTTATCCTGTACATGAGTCGTACAAGATGTTTAAAAGAGAAGTGTGGAGAAGAATTGATCTGAATGAGAAGCAAAATGCTCCATTCTTTTCAAGAAACGGTGAGATTTCAACGATTATTATTAACGCGGTTAAGTCAGGGTTGTTGTTTCCTTATACCAATGACTCTGTAAACACAAGAATGTCTAAAGAGACTTTCTTGGAGAATCTGAAACTAGAAGAAGATGGAGGAGGATTAACTGAAGAAGAGCTTGCCATGGGATTCGGTGCTGAGGAAGAAGATGATTTCTTCGGAGGGGATGATTCTTTCGGAGGTGGAGGAGAATCTGCTGAAGAAGTAACTGTAAGCAATGAGTTCGCTAGTAGAGATTTTTCTATTTTAGAGTTGAAGGAGGAAGTATTTTTTGATAGAATGAGATCAAGAATGTATTTCGATATTTTAGCAGTTACAATTTTACTTCCTGCTGATAAGAATCCTGCAATGTTTGAAAAGCCATTAGCGTCGTTTAAATATAAGGATTTGGTAACGCTATTCAGAAGTATGCCTGATGAGGCAATCTGGTATAATGTTCAAAATTCTGCGGCACATAAGAATATGGCTGATGCATTTAATTTGAGATTATTTAGCTCGATGCTAACTAAGTATTCTAATCCAGGTGACGATAGAATTGTGGATATTTTTGACAAATCAAGAAAGGATGGATTGATTGCATCTAAGAAGTTGGAATACGATATGATTGACTTTGAGAACGAACTTTGGGAGTTCTAAAAGATATTTTATTAAAGATTTATAGAGGGAGCTAATTAAGCTCCCTTTTTTTTTGAATGTATGAGAATACAATTTCGGCTTTTGATTTTGGTATTGCCATTTTCAAATCTTCCAAACTGGCCTCTTTGATTTTTTTGAATGATTTGAAGTGCTTTAGTAAATCAGTTTTAGTTTTCGGTCCAATACCTTGAATTTCGTCAAGCTCTGATTTGGTTTGCCCCTTACTACGAAGTGAACGATGAAAAGTAATTGCAAATCGATGAGCCTCATCTCGTAAATGTTGAATTAAACGAAGAGACTCTGATTTTTTACTAATATGTACAGGGATGCTATCTTCAGGATAGTAAATTTCTTCTAGCTTTTTCGCTATACCTACAATTGGAATCTTCTCATATACGCCTACTTTTTTAAGAGCATCGCAAGCAGCACTCAACTGACCTTTACCACCGTCTATGATTATAAGATTAGGAAGTGGTTGATCTTCTTCAATAAGCCTTTTATACCGCCTAGTGACAATTTCATTCATAGAGGAGAAATCGTCTGGGCCAATAACTGTTTTGATTTTAAAGTGTCGATAATCTTTTTTAGAAGGCTTTCCGTTTTTAAAGCAAACCATTGATGCTACTGGGTTGGTTCCTTGTATGTTTGAGTTGTCGAAACACTCTATATGATTTGGCAAAGCTTTAAGTTTGAGGTCGTCCTTGAGTTGTTGTACAACTCGTTGTTGAGGAGTAATGTGATTATACCTTTTATTAATATCCTCCTTTTTGAATTGTAGAACATTTTTGTACGATAGCTCTACGAGCTTTTTCTTATCACCAATCTTTGGAATCTCAAGTATGACTTTGTCATTCCAAGTATCAAACTCTAAATTGGAAAGTACAAGGTTGGCAGTACTTTCATATCGTTGACGCAGTTCTGTATAGGTTAAAGAAAGAATTTCAGCTGTTGATTCATCGAGCTTGTTTTTTAGCTTGATTGATTCACTAATATTTATCATACCATTTTCAAGCTTGGTATAATTGATATAAAAAGTACTTTCGTGTTGAGTAATTGTAATTATATCTGTGTCTTGAATTTTTTTATTGAAAATGATTGATTTGCTCTGAAAGTTTTGAAGTAGATCAATTTTTTCTTTTAACTCTTGAGCCTTTTCAAATTCCAAAGAACTAGCTGCCACAGTCATTCGTGTAGTAAGGTGACTTTCAACCTCTTTGAGGTTACCTTTTAATATTGATCTGGTTTGTTGTATGTCCAACATATAATCCTGCTCGGATTGAAATCCTTCACAGGGCCCTAAACAGTTTTTGACATGGTACTCTAAACAGATTTTGAATTTACCTTGATTGATATTGTGTTCAGATAAATTATAGTTACAAGTACGGATGGTGTATAATTTATTGATAAGCTCAAGAAGATTATTTAAGGCTTTTACACTGCTATAAGGGCCATAATATTCGCCTTCATTACGTTCATGTCTTCGAGTAGAAAATACTCTAGGAAATCGTTCACTAGAGATACAAATGAAAGGGTAGCTTTTATCGTCTTTAAGAAGAATATTGTACTTAGGTTGATTTTCTTTTATCAGGTTGTTTTCAAGAAGCAATGCATCAAACTCAGTATTAACAACAATGTATTCTAAGTCTGATATTTCTGAGACTAACTTTCTGGTTTTAAGACTTATTCCTGTGCTTTTAGTAAAGTAACTACTTACACGTTTTTTAAGATCTTTAGCTTTACCGACATAAATTAGTTCCTTGTCTTTATTGAAGTATTTGTAGATCCCAGGTTCGTTTGGGAGTCTAAGGATCTTTTGTTTTATTTCCGAGCTTTCTTTCAATTAGAATTGAATATTTTCCAAGTCATCAAGCATTTGGTCTACATCCGCATTTACTGAATCAGCTTCTGTAGAACCTCCTATATACAAGTTGCAGTCTAATTCTACGTCTAGAGCTACCGATGGTTTCTTGAATTCTCCTTTGGTAATTCCTGTTCGAGGATCGTTGTATACTTTGAGCATAAAGTTTTGCCATATTGGACGAGCAGTTCTAGCTCCTTGGCCCATGTACCAGTTTTTAAAGTGTATACTTCTATCATCACCTCCTACCCACGCTCCCGCTACGAGGTCATGTGTAACTCCCATGAACCATCCATCTGATGCACTCTGAGTAGTTCCTGTTTTACCACCAAGTTCGTTGTTTTCTTTTAATCTGTAATCTACAGAATTCGCAGAGCCACCAACTTCTTCTGTCGCTCCTTTAAGCATGTGAATCATAAGGTAAGCAGTTTTTTCACTGATGGCTTCGCGACGCTTGGGGATGAAATCTTCTAAGACAACACCATTTTTGTCTTCTATACGGGTAACGTAAAAAGGTTTAGTCCAAGTACCAGAGTTAACAAAAGTACTATATGCACCTACTAATTCGAATAAAGAGACTTCACTGATTCCTAAGCATAGAGCAGGGACTGCTGCAAGATCACTTTCAATTCCGCAAGCATGAGCCATGTCTACTGCTGCCTGTGGACCAACTTTTTGCATCATGTTTGCTGTTATAGAGTTTACAGAGTTAGCCATTGCCTTACGAATAGTCATTGTTTGACCTGTAAATTTACCTCCTGCGTTCTCTGGAGTCCAAGTTGGATTTTCAGGGTCATCAAGAGTCCATGTTACCGGTGCATCTACAACTGGATAGCAGGGCGAATACCCTTGATCTATAGCTGTAGCATAGATGAATGGTTTAAATGTAGATCCAGGTTGACGTTTACTCTGTTTGACATGATCGAATTTGAAATATTTGTGGTTAACACCTCCTACCCAAGCTTTGATGTGACCTGTATAAGGGTCCATCGCCATGAACCCTGTTTGAAGAAAATGTTTATAATATTTTAATGAATCAACAAGACTCATAGTAGTATCTATTTCTCCTTTGTATGAAAAGACTTTCATATCCTTTGGTAGGTTAAGATAGTAATTCAAGGAATCAGATTCCTCACCGTATTTTTTAGCTAAATATTTATAGTTCTCTGTACGTTTAATAGCATTATCAACAAAGTCTAAAATTTCGTGTCCATCTCTATCTATCCAAGGTGCATCACCTCCAAGATGATCAATGAATATTTGTTGCAGTTTACTCATTTCTTCAGCTACTGCATCTTCAGCATATTGTTGTAATTTGGAGTCTATAGTAGTATATATTCTAAGACCATCTGCATAAAGGTCGTGACCGTTTTCTTTCGCCCACCATCTAAGATAGTTACCTATTACATTTTTAAAATATGTAGCCGGACCTGTATTGTGATTATCTATTTTGTAGTTTAGGCCAAAGTCAGATGTTTTCAAAGAGTCATATACTTCACGATTAATTTTACCAAACCTAAAAAGGTTGTACAGAACTTCGGTTCTTTTATTCATTGCATGATCTGGGTTAAGTATGGGATTGTACTTAGTAGGCTTGTTAATTAACCCAACAAGGACAGCTGCTTCTTTATAATTTAGATCTTTTGGCTTTTTATTGAAATAAGTTTTAGCAGCAGTATTTATACCATAAGAATTTGATCCGTATTCAATAGTATTTAAGTACATAGCTAAAATTTCTTCTTTGGTATAGGAAGACTCAAGTTGAATAGAAATTATAAATTCCTTCAGTTTGGTGATGATTTTCCCAACACTACTGAACCTGTAAAGAGAGCCTGTGTTTTCGTCGTTGGTTTGGTAGAGGTTTTCTGCAAGCTGCATGGTAATCGTACTGCCTCCAGCTTTACTTCTTAGAGTAATATATCCGACAAATGCTCTCATGAAACTTCTTAGATCAATACCAGAATGCTTAGTGAATCGAATATCTTCTGTGACTAGAAGAGTAGTGATCAGTTCTTGTGATAAATCATTGTAAGAGGCTTGAGTTCGATTATGTCTATAGTATTTACCGAGTTCTTCTCCATCAGAGCTGTATAGTATAGAAGATAGATCAGGGTCAGGTCTTTCTAAACTTCGTAAACTTGGAAGGCCGCCAAATAAGCCAAAGGCATCTATTTTAATCATTAAGAAAGTGCCTCCGATTCCTAAGAAAATAATTAGGACTACAGCCCAAATAGCGAGGATGAGTTTTTTATACATAATCTATGGTAGCGGGTAGTTTTTGCTATAGAAGTCTAAATACGTATCCAATTCTTTAGTTGAGTAAAACCATTCAAAGTTTTTCTCTGAAATCACGAAATTAGAGTATTCGTTCTTAAGTCCTATTTGATCCGTGATCTTTTCCTTCGTAAAGGTTTGATTGAAAGTCAATGCTTCTTTTTTCGAACCAAACCCCTTTACATAAGCTACAGTGTTTGAATCGTCTAATAAAGCTAACCCTATTTCTAACTTCGAATTAATATATTTCTCGGACAATAAGCTTGCCAAAGTATCTCCAATATTAGTTTTGGTTTTGTAAACAAGAACAAAGTAAAATGGAGCTTGTTCACTTTTATTATACCTAGCGTGACTACTATTGATAGTATTAAGTTGATAGTCTTGAGTAGCCTTTACAAGTGAGTTCGCGTAGTCTGCTAAATCACTCTCCGGATATTGAGCTAAAAAGTTTCGAAGCTTACCTTCATATATATATCGCTGTTCAGTTTTTCCTGAAATCAAGGCTTTTAGTACAATGGCATTGTCGATATAGTCGTTGTCAAGGTATTTGGCTAGAGCTTTATCCAAGTATAAGTTGGCTGAATCATATAATCCTTTTTTATATGCACTATACGCCTGTTTGTAGACTAATTGTAATTGTGAGCTTTCAAACTCACTATCTTCTCTGAAGTTTGGGTTTTTTATAAGTTTGGCGTAGACACTAGTTGGGTCTTCATTCAATACTTTATTTTTATAATAGTCAGCTTTGGCCATGTTATTTTCTTTAGAATAGATAAGAAATAGTTGGTACATGACTTCAGTTCGGTACAATGTTTTTGGAAATCTGGAAAGTAACTCTTCAAAGGAATCTATAGAGTTTTTTGTTTCAAAAAGTTCGAAATAATAGATGTTACCGAGTTGATATTTAGCTTCTTCTATCTCGGCTAATAAAGCTTGTTGTTGTTCTACAGATGTTGGTAATCCAGCCATTACTTCGCTGAAGTCCATTTTGAAATCTTCGTTTATAGGGTCTTCTTCTTTGCTAATTTCTTCCTGTGACAGCTCTTCTTCTGCTTTTTCTTCTTCGTTAATAGTTTCTTCTTCTATGACATCAGGAATTTTACTCTTGAGCCTCCAATAGTCTTCAAGTGTACGATCACCCCAATTACTTTGGAAATCATTGACACCTCTAGATACTAGCGTCGAACTATAGAAATACCAAGTATCTCCATCAAAGTTGTTGGCTCCAAAGGATGCCGATGGATTATTTTCAATAATAGTATTGTTAACAGCAGCTAACCTTCGTTTGCGACGTTCTTCTTTTCTACGAGCATTTTCAGCTTCTTCTTCTCTAGCAATGTAATTGGCAAGAATAGACTCTAAAGAATCCTTGTCTAGGCTGACAAGGTTCAGCAAACTGTCATTAACATGAATAATAGTCCAATGTGTAACAAAGTTGTCAAGAACTTGCTGTCGTGCTACTATGGTTTCATAATTGTCTTCGTCCTGCGGCATTATACTTACTGTACTATCATAATAAGCCTTGGCAGTCTGATATTGAGATAAGCTATCGTAGTATATTTTACCTAAAGCCCAATATGAGTATGCTTTTTGTCTATCGTTACTAATACTGTTTTTCACAGAAGAGTTGTAGTGATCCATCCCTATTTCCAGATTACCTTGTCGGATTTCAAACTTTGCATACTCGTAGTATATTTTATCCTTGTACTCTTCGTTTTTTCTGTCTTTGAGTAATTTTTTGAAATATTTTCTTACTTTTTTTAAACTATTGGATTCTGTTAATTGAGTTACTGATCCCATGTTTAGTTTAGTGTAGAAGGACAGCTCGTATTCAGGATTGTTCTTTAAAACCATTCGGTATCGTTCAAAAGACTCAGATTCATGGCCTAAGTTTTGATGAATTTGACCCAGAATGAAATTGATTCTTGCCCTTTCTTTTCGGTTAGTCATAAGTGGTTCTGCCACCTTGAGGTCTTCAGCTACTCTATTCCATTCTTCGCGCTTTTGATAGAAATAGCTTCTAGTAAGGTAGAGGTCTTTTTTATTCTTGGAACTGATCTTTTCGACTTTCATTAGATAATCGGCTACCGCTAACGCATTGTTCATTTCTCCGTACTCAATATAAGTGCGCATGAGATTAATCAATGCTTCATGTTTTTCATCCTCACCTTTCCCTTTAGTATTCACATACTTGAATGTTTCTATTGCATTTTCGTAATCTGTTCCGTAGAATCTTGCTTTACCAACAAGAATGTAGGCGTTGTCTTCCCAGTTTGAACCACGGTGATATTGAATAGCTAAAGAGGCTTTCTGAATACAGTGATCAAGTTGTTCTTGATAATTTGCTGCTTTTACGGTATCAAATTGAGGAAATATTGGAAGTACTTTATTATAGTTCCAATCATAATTCGCTAATAAATCTGCTTCAATAGCTTTGATATCCTCATTGGCCACAAACCAAGAATTATATTTTGCAGTGGTATTGTGATATGTTTTGCTGAAGGTAGTATTTCTCTCTGGAGCACATGAGGCTAAAAAGAGTAGGGCTGCCAACAATGAATAGATGATTTCCCTGTACAAAACGGTTTTAATTTATATAAAATAGATCGACCTGCAATTAATAAAATATTGACGTACTAAATATCCATTAATATATATTTTTGCTGCAAATAATTTCAGGACTCTTTGGAAAATAAAAAAACGCTATCTAATCGTCTAACGACAAAGTATCTGTTAATTGTTAGAAACGAAGAAAATTTTGCAGAAAAGCATACCTATAGCTTTACTTATGCAAAAATTATTTTGGGCTTGTTTCTGATATTCGTGACTCTTTTCGGGCTTAGCTTTTATTTGTCAACGACGCTTTTAGAACAATGGTTTGACCCTCGGTATGCTGAACTTAAAGCTAACAAGCAGGTGATAGACTTATCTGCTACTTTGGATTCTGTAGTTCAAGAGGTGAAACGTAAGGATGCTTTTATTGAGAATTTTAAACTAATCATGTCTGGTGAGGATGATAAATATACCAAGGTAGATAACGAAGGGAACTTAAAGAGTTCAGAAGTAAAAGAGATTGTTCAATCGGAAGAGATTAACCCCATAGATTCCCAGTTCAGAGTTCAGTTTGAAGAGGTTGGGGTAGACCTGAGTCTCGATGCTTCGGCTATTTCAGACGAAATGGAAGACTTTTATTTATTCAAGCCCGTAGAAGGTATCGTTTCTGATGGTTTTGGGAAAGATCATTTAGCAGTAGATATAGTAGCTAAACAGGATGAGCCTGTAAAGGCCGTGGCAGATGGAACAGTGATTTTTGCTTCTTGGACACAAGATAGTGGCTATGTGATGGCAATTCAGCATTCGGGGAACCTATTGTCCATGTATAAGCATAATTCGGATTTGTTGAAAAACGTTGGTAATTTTGTAAGTGCTGGAGAAGTGATTTCTATCATCGGTAATACTGGTGAGTTGACTTCAGGCCCGCATCTTCATTTCGAATTGTGGTACAATGGAAATCCAATTAATCCTGAAGAATTTATCCGTTTTTAAGAATTATGACTAGTTATGTTTAAGAATAAGCAAGAGATGAACGAAACAGAAATGACCAATTCTACCAACACTATTGGTAAAGGAACGGTATTGACAGGGGATGTTGAAACATTTGGAAACATCCGTATTGAAGGTAAAATGATAGGAAACCTCAAAACTAAGTCTAAAGCTGTATTGGGAGATTCGTCACAACTAGATGGAAATGTTGTCGCTCAAAACGCTGAAATTTTCGGTAATGTAGTTGGGAAAGTTGAGGTTGCGGAACTTCTAATTTTAAAGGCTACGGCAGTAATCAGTGGGGACATTATTACTAATAAATTGGTGGTCGAGTCTGGAGCGACTTTTAATGGAGGCTGTAAAATGGGAGTTTCTATGAAAGAAATTAGAATTGGCGAAGGCAAGAAAGATGAGCCACTCAGAAAAGCCAACTAATTCACATCAAAATAAATATTTGAGATATACAAGCCTTGCATTTGAGATGCTAGGCTTTATTCTTTTAGGAGTGTTAGGAGGATACAAGCTGGATCAATATTTTCATTTTGATAAACCCTTTATGACAGCAGGGTGTGCTCTGTTAGGAGTATTAGCTTCTATGATTTACCTCATTCGTAATCTTCCCAAATCAGAATAATGAATAGATCTACAATTAGTTTGACAATCTTCTCGGTTGTTGTTTTGGCGATATCCATTGGATTGCAGTATTTACAACTCGATTGGATACATTCTTATTTACCATATATGGTAGGTTTTTATTGGTTGCAGTTTTTACTAATGGATTTACTTAATCGATTGTTCAAAGATACTTTGGATGTAGAGGAAGTGTTTATTTTACTTGGAGGTGTTACCGCTAGATTATTGATCGCTATTATGGTAATGATAATTGTGGCAATAGTTGCAATAGATCAGAGTAAGTTGTTTATAGTCAATTTTGCAGTACTCTATTTGATCTACTTAGTTTTTGAAATCAAAGGGGTATTATCTAACTTGCGCTCAAATTTGAAATAAGGGTAAATGACGTCTAAAAGTTCGTTTTTCAAGGCATTAAATATCAAAACGTTAGCTTTTGTTTTTTTGTTTTTAATTGGCTCTGTAGCATCAGCTTCTGATAGCAAGGAGGGAGAGAAGTTTAATCCAGGTTCTCTAATTATACATCACGTTTTGGATGATTACACTTGGCACTTTTTCGATGGTCATTATGGTACATTATATTTACCAGTGATATTATACACTGATAATGGGCTAAAGGTTTTCTCTTCATCAAGGTTTTTCGATGAACATTACAATTCAGTCTCCTATGATGGTTTTAAATTAGAACATGGTCATATAATTGCTTTGGATGGAGGTCATCCTTTGGATTTTTCAATTACTAAAAATGTAGCCTCACTATTTCTTAGTGCTTTTCTTCTTTTATCAATATTCATCACTATTGCTAATAGATATAAAAAGAATCCGAATAAGGCTCCTAGAGGTATTCAGTCTTTCTTTGAGCCAATTATCATTTTTATTAGAGATGAAATAGCTCTACCAAATATTGGAGAGAAATCTTACAGAAGATTTCTACCTTTCTTATTAACAATATTTTTCTTTATCTGGTTTAATAACCTTTTAGGTTTGATCCCAGGAGGAGCGAATTTGACAGGTAATATCGCAGTAACTCTCGTGTTAGCAGTTATAGTTTTATTGGTTACTCTATTTAGTACTAAGAAATACTACTGGAAGCACATTTTTGCTACACCGGGTGTTCCATTACCTGTAATGATTATTCTGATTCCGATCGAATTGGTCGGTATTTTGACTAAGCCTTTCTCTTTGATGATGCGTTTGTTTGCAAACATTACTGCAGGACACATTGTGATTCTGAGTTTGTTTAGTCTGATATTTATTTTTGAGAGCTTCGCGATTGCAGGAGTGAGTGTAGCGTTCGCCATATTTATGAACTTCCTAGAGTTGTTCGTAGCACTGCTACAAGCGTATGTGTTTACTTTATTATCTGCTATGTATTTCGGTGCAGCAGTGGAGGAAGCACATCATTAAATTTTGAACTTTTAATTATTTAAATCTATAATTCTATGTTAGCTAGTTTATTAATGGACGTAAGCCTAGCGGTTTTCGGCGCTGGTATCGGTGCTGGTCTTGTTGCGATAGGCGCAGGACTTGGTATTGGTAAAATTGGTGGTTCTGCAATGGAAGGTATTGCAAGACAACCAGAAGCTGGAGGTAAAATCCAAACTGCAATGATTATTGCAGCTGCCTTGATCGAAGGTGTGTCTCTATTTGGAGTAGTAGTTTGTCTACTAATCTCTTTAGGCTAAAAGGTTTTGATCCCGAAAAATTTTCGGGATCATTTTACATTGAATTATAATATTTAACAATAGATAACTATGGACTTAGTTACCCCAGGTGTAGGACTTATTTTTTGGCAGACAGTTACATTTTTGATCGTTCTAGGATTGTTGGCTGCATTCGTATGGAAACCTATCATGGAAGCTTTGAGAGCTAGAGAGGGATTCATTGAAGATTCTTTAAGCGCAGCTGAGAATGCGAAAAAAGACATTGAAAAATTGAAGAATGACAACGAGTATTTAATGCAGGAAGCTCGTTTGGAACGTGATAAGATGCTAAAGGAAGCTGCAGAACTTGCTAATAAAATCAAAGAAGATGCTAAGGATGAAACTTCAAAGATTACAGCAAAAATGATTGAAGATGCCAAAGCTGTTATTCAAGCTGAGAAAAGTTCTGCTTTGAATGAAGTAAAAGGTTTAGTAGCTGATTTGTCACTTGATGTAGCGGAGAAAGTTCTAAGAAAGAAATTAGAAGAGAAAAAAGCTCAAGAAGATTTAGTAGAAGAATTTATTAAAGACATAAAAGTAAATTAATAAGTAAATGTCTGAATTTAGAATAGCTTCTCGGTACGCTAAATCTTTAATTGAACTAGCTCAAGAGCAGAAGTCTGTTGACAAGGTTTTGGCTGACATTCGTTTGTTAAAATCAACATGTGAGTCAAATAGGGATTTCCTAATGGTCCTGAGGAATCCGATCGTTAACAGTCAACAAAAACTTTCAATTCTAACTAAAATATTTGAAGGTAAAGTCGATAATCTGACTTTAGAATTCTTCAAAATATTAACTAGAAAAAGAAGAGAAGAATACTTATACGATATAGCACAAGTATTTGAGCAGCAATATAACGACATGAATGGGATCGTTTCTGCTTCTATCACCACAGTATCTCCATTATCAACGTCTAATAGAAAAGACATTGAAGCGTTATTAAAAAAATTAACTAATGATGCTAAAGTGGATTTAAAAGAATCCATAAACCCTGATCTTATTGGAGGTTTCTTGTTGAAAATCGGTGATAAACAAATAGATGATAGCGTAAGTGGTAAATTGAGAGAGTTGAAACTACAGTTTGCAGAAAGAAGCTTTGCTACGAAATAAGCCTTAAGGCAATTTAAAAAGAACAAAAAAACAAAAATAGATACCACAATGGCAGATGTAAGACCTGATGAAGTATCAGCAATATTGAGAGAGCAGCTCTCAAACTTCAGAACAGAAGCAGAATTAGAAGAAGTAGGAACCGTACTACAAGTAGGTGACGGAGTTGCTCGTATTTACGGATTGACTGAAGCTCAATCTGGGGAGCTTCTTGTTTTCGAAAATGGTTTGAAAGCTATGGCGTTGAACCTTGAAGAGGACAATGTAGGAGCCGTACTTTTAGGTGATTCTTCAGAAGTTAAAGAAGGCGATACTGTAAAAAGAACTAAACAAATCGCATCTATCAAGGTAGGTGACGGTATGTGTGGTAGAGTTGTTGACACACTAGGTAACCCAATAGACGGCAAAGGCGAAATTGCTGGAGATCTTTACGAGATGCCTATGGAGAGAAAAGCTCCAGGTGTAATCTACAGACAGCCAGTAAATGAGCCATTACAAACTGGTATCACTTCTGTCGATTCAATGATTCCTATTGGTAGAGGGCAGAGAGAGTTGATCATCGGCGATAGACAGACTGGTAAGACAGCTGTGGCAATCGATGCTATTATCAACCAAAAAGAATTTTATGACAAAGGAGAGCCAGTATTTTGTATTTACGTGGCTATCGGTCAAAAAGCTTCTACAGTAGCAGGTATTGTTTCTGCACTTGAAAAAGGAGGAGCTCTTCCTTATACAGTTGTTGTTTCTGCATCAGCTTCTGATCCTGCTCCAATGCAGTTTTTTGCTCCGTTTACAGGTGCTGCAATTGGTGAGTATTTTAGAGATACTGGACGCCCAGCATTGGTAGTCTATGATGATTTGTCTAAACAAGCGGTTGCATATAGAGAGGTGTCGTTACTTCTTAGAAGACCTCCAGGGCGTGAGGCATATCCTGGTGACGTGTTTTATCTTCACTCAAGATTATTGGAAAGAGCTGCAAAGGTGAATGATTCTGATGCTATCGCTGCTGAAATGAATGATCTTCCAGAGTCTTTGAAAGATAAAGTAAAAGGTGGTGGATCATTGACTGCACTTCCTATTATTGAGACTGCTGCTGGTGATGTTTCTGCCTATATTCCGACGAACGTTATCTCTATTACTGATGGTCAGATTTTCTTAGAAACGAATCTGTTTAATTCTGGTATTAGACCTGCAATTAATGTTGGTATTTCTGTATCAAGAGTAGGAGGTTCAGCTCAGGTAAAGTCAATGAAAAAAGTATCAGGGACTTTGAAGCTTGATCAAGCACAGTTTAGAGAACTAGAGGCATTTGCTAAGTTTGGGTCTGATCTTGATGCGGCGACTAAACTGACCATTGATAGAGGTCAAAAGAACCAAGAGCTATTAAAGCAACCTCAATTCTCTCCAATTCCGGTAGGTGAGCAGGTAGCTACTATTTTCGCTTCTACTAAAGGTTTTATTGATAAAGTTCCAGTGGAAAAAGTTAAAGCTTTTAACACAGAGTATATCACTGTATTGAGAACACAACATGCTGAACTTTTAGATAAACTTGGTGCTGGCAAGTTCGATGCTGAATTAACTGATAAATTGGGTGAGGTGGCTAAGCAAACTGCTACTGCATTCGAAAATTAATAGATAAGCTAGTATGGCTAACTTAAAAGAAGTTAAAGAGAGAATCTCATCTGTAACGTCTACTAGGCAGATTACAAGCGCCATGAAAATGGTAGCTGCTGCTAAGCTCAGAAGAGCTCAAGATAAGATTACACAGATGAGACCATACTCTCAGAAATTGACAAGCATATTGCAAAATGTGTCGGCTAATCTTGATGGTGATTCATCTAGTCAATACAGCGAAATTAGGCCAGAGCCTGACAATGTTTTGTTAGTTGTGGTTTCTTCTGATAGGGGTCTTTGTGGAGCATTTAATAATAATGCTTTTAAGGCAACTGTTAAGTTGATCAACGAAAAGTATTCATATGAATATAAGCACGATGGTGTCCATATTCTACCAATTGGTAAAAAAGCCTACGAGTACTTTAGTAAGCGAGGATACAATGTAATAAGCGATTACTATGAAATATTCTCTGACCTGAATTTCGATGCTGCAAGAGATACTGCAGAGTTTGCTATGGAAGGATTTTTGAATAGAGATTTTGACGTAGTTGAGATCATTTATAATGAATTTAAGAACGTAGCAACACAGATCTTAAGAACAGAGCAGTTTTTACCAATTCCAGAATCAAAAGAAGAGGTAAAGAGTGATGATAAGAATATCGATTACATCTATGAGCCATCAATTGAGTTCGTAGTAGAAGAATTAATCCCGAAGTCACTTAAAATTCAATTTTACAAAGCAATTCTAGAGTCAAATGCATCTGAGCATGGAGCTAGAATGTCAGCTATGGATCAAGCAACTGACAATGCTGGAGAGATGCTGAAAGAGTTGAAGTTGGTTTATAATAGAACTAGACAAGCAGCCATTACTAAAGAGATTCTAGAGATAGTAGGTGGTGCAGAAGCATTAGCTGCTGAGAGTTAATTTAGATTGACATAATGATACTTAAAGGCTCACCATTAGGTGGGCTTTTTTTTCTGAAAGTCTCTTCATACCAATGCATAGATTACCTAAATAACTGATGATCTAAGCTGTTTTCTATTAGAGAAAAATTTTTTCTACGTGCTCTACGGCAACAACTGTGGGTGCTTAGC
>NZ_QFZQ01000012.1 GCF_003171675.1 Reichenbachiella versicolor
CTGTCGAAGCTCGTGATTATGAAATCGATGGGTCTTCAACCGTTCTGGGAAATGCTAGCCCTAAACAAACAGTCACTAACGACAACGGAGAATACCTTATATACTACTCCGCTAGCCAACTAGTAGGTAATAAGAATCTAGCTGACCTTAAAATACATGCTTACAATATCAACCCGCCTGCTACTCCCCTAGATCCCGTTCCAGATGATACACTAGACTCTAACCTCGGTATACCTGTCGTTAGCTCAGCAATTTTGTACAATGCGCCTGAACACGCCGAGGTAAACCTTATCATATCTCCTAAGCGTTTTGTAGGAGAAACTGAATATTCTAGAATCACTGTAGCCATGACAGCTGCATTTGACAGTTCTAGTTTGTCTGTCAATTTGAATAACATTCAATCTGCAGATATTTCAAATATCCGTCGATTGTTATTGAATCAGGAGGGTATTCAAATGCTCTCAAACAAGACAGGTTTTGATAATCAGACCATTCGAAGGTTCCTAACAAGTATCATTCTTAACGAAGACTTAACAAAAGATCGACCCAACGGAGCACCTCCTTTTCTTACTGTATCGCTCGATCCTACGAACAGTGAACCAATTTATGATTTAACTGAAGTCATCTACGGTTTACTATTTTCTGAACTTCCAACAGATCTAAAAAGACTGGTAAGTTCAGCCACTGAAGAAGACACCACTTTGGAAAGCCTTCTCAATGCAATCAAGTACAACAAAATCGATGACGAAATAGTCATTCAGATAGAAGATGAATCTAGGCCAGTCGTAGATGCCCTAGTAGCAGACTTTACGAAGGCCTTGACTTCGCTAGGCCTTGTTGATTTGAATAGCAATGAAAACGGAGAACTAGAAGAAATAGCAACGCCTATCAAATCATTGATGGATCACGTAGGGCTTTCAAGTGCTAAGCAAGTTCCATTGCTTCAATTCTATGCAGATAATGCTAGTAACCCTTCATTAGACTTATGGACAGAAGCAGTAGACGAAGGAATATTATCCGCTACAGAGAGTGAAGATATGAGACGTATCTTTCAGTATTATGCTGTTAGTGGCAACCATATTCCTATTACCAAGTATTTCTACACCAACTATGACCAGCTTAGTGCTATGGATTTGCTGACCAAAGCAGAATTAGAATCAATTATTCGATTGGATCTAAGTATAGTAGATGGAGGAGATCCTGTAAACAAAGTCATCGGAGTCCCAGGTATTGAAACACCATCAGATGAAAATATTGCTGATTATGCCGCAGGTATAGAGCAAACGATAGATGGTTTATTTTCTACTTCTAGATTTGCTAACGCCATCAATCAAAGTACCCCTGATGAATTAGATCAAAAGATCTCGGACTTTCTATCTGCCAATACCTACAGTGATGCTCCTCAAAAAACCTTTGACCTTTCAAAAAGTGTCACCTCTTATCTGAAAGAATACCCCGAAGCGCTAGATGGTTTTGCAACTGAAGAAGAAAAAGGACTAGTCAGAAGTACACTTTACATGTACAAAAGCCTTTATCAATTGCTCTTGGGTGAAAGTGATTCCAAATTCTTACAAATAAAAGAACTGATTTCTTTGGGATATAGGTCAGGTGCCGATATTCTCAAAAAAAGTGAAGGCGCTTTCATCGCATCGATAGAGAGTTCTTTTGCACAGTTCAAAAGCCCTATAGATATTCTTCAAGAACAATACGCATTCACTAAAATAGTACCAATTATAGAAACTGTTTTAGTAACTGAGCCTCCAAAATACCCAGGAGACATTCCCTCTAGGAGATATGAACAAAAAAGAACTTATAAAAGAGAAAAAGCATTTTCGAAAATAATAGATGTAAAGGATTACGGAGCTTTCATCTACAAAAAGGGCACTGAAATAGTAGCTAAAGCTGTAAATCTACAGGCTATGCTGAATGACCAAGCTCTAGTCGGTGTAATTAAGAATAATCTACCAACCTCTCTGGAAGAAGTCAATGACAACCCAGAAGTCAAAGTACTTTTTGGATCTCAGGACTATTGCCAGTGTACACATTGCCAATCTTCTCAAAGTCCAGCAGCTTATCTGGTAGACGTATTAGAATTTATCAAAGAAGCTCAAAACAAAAACCAACATTCTAATGATACCGCATGGGACATCTTACAAACTAGACGCCCAGACTTAGCGAAACTAGATTTGTCTTGTGCCAATACCAATACTGTAATGCCATACATTGACCTAGTCAATGAAGTATTGGAGTACGCGTGTTATGCTCATCGATTGGATCAAGACAGTTCTATTTCTGACACAGAAAAAAACGAACTTTTACAAAAAGCTGCCGATCGGCAGACCACTAAAGATGCCTCCACTGTCCGAGTAGCACCAGAGCACATCGAAACTTCAGTCTATGAAGAAACACTAAGCAAAGCCATTTATCCTTGGGTAGTTCCCTTTCATCTTTGGAACCAAGAAGCGAAAGCTTATCTCGGAGCTATTGAAATGGATAGATCAGAGATCGTTCGTACCACGCAAGGTGACTCTGATGCTTTTGCTGGTATTTCTTTAGAAGAAGCCCTAATACAGCTAGGTATTTCTGAAAAGCAACAACAAATATTTGCTGACAATAGCTATACTGAATATTATGGAGGGGTTAGTAGTTATACTCAGTTACAAAACGTTGAGAACCTTCTCAAACGGTCAGCACTCAGTTTTGATGAATTCAATCAATTAATCGAAACGCAATATATCAATCCAGTAGGCCCTAGCTATCCTCTAAAGCATCAAGTACAGTTTGCCGTCGATCCTGAGACTAGTGTAGAGTCATGCAAAATTGAAGACGCCGCGATACTATTTACAAATGCAGATTACTTCAAGCGATTACATTGGTTTACTCGTCTACAACGAATCGTAGACTGGTCCATTGAAGATCTGGATGCCACTATTGAGGCATTTAGCATTGGAGAAGTAGGAACAATCAACAACGGCCTATTTGTCCATATCGCTGGAATCAACCAATTGAAAAATAGGTTTAGCAAACTTGAAATTCAAGATATTCTTACTTGGTATGGTTTCATGTCCGATAGATCCTATAAAGGAAAAGTTTCTGCTTTTACGAACATTTTTGCCAATACCAAGTCGCTTCAAGAAGCCTCTATCTACGAGGCCATTTTAGCTGCAAATAGCACGCCCATTCCCTTATTAGAAGGGGATACAGATGATCAATTAGTCGACTCAGAAATTGTATCAGCACTATTAGGAGTGTATAAGATAACTTCCAAAGAGCTAACTCAGTTGGCAATATCTGAAGGTATCATCAACGCCAATCAGTCCGATCTAGTAAAACTCTATGGTATCGTTTCATTTGCGAATGCTCTAGAATTGTCAATCAACGAATACTTATCATGGACTAAGTTCTTCCCAAGTAGTCAAGGAATCATTGGCAATGACCCCAATGATACGCTTACCTTTTTGGCAAAATATGATGAGATCATCAACTCAGGGTTATTGACCCAAGACTTAGATTATCTATTTGGCAACGTCTTTTCAGGAGCATATTCTGAGTATAGTGAAAAGCCAAGTCAAACTTTGATCGCTATCAAACAACTGTTGGTGGATCAGTTAGGTACTAAAAGCATCAATGTCACTAGAAGTAAGTCTGATTTAGTGGCACTATTCAGTATGTTCTTCACAGAGGACCTGATAGAATCGTTCATTGAATTAGTAGAAGATGGTATAGCTTCTATCCCTCACACTGATAATGTTCGGTTCCCAAATGGGAAGGTAGAAAATACGATCATTATTTCAGAATACTGGGAAGAGATCATAGGAAATGCTGCAAGTCAGCAGTTAGCTACGGATCTTCAAGCAGCTAGTGGTCTATCCAAAGAAGAAAAATACCAAAGTGTATTTAATAATTTCCACGGAGCGTTATCAAAATCACTGGACCTGAAAAACAAAGTAATAGGTCTTCTCTCTGATGACCTTGGTACATCTGCTGATATGGTTTCCACCTTGGCAGGTCAATACATTTTAGATCAGTCACAAACGCTAGTTGAGAGGCTTGCTAGTGCAGACTTTATCTACGATAGTACATCTATCGATGATCCGACATTCGATGGAGATAGAAGACAGCTAGATAAACTCAACAAACTAGCTTTAGCGATTGATTCGTTGAATATCAACATAAAGGACCTTCGTCTACTTTTCTCTCATAGTTTGGATACTGGATGGTTCAACCTATTGTCGGAACTACCTCTGACTGGTGAAGTGGCCATTTCTATACCTACTTCTTTCTTGTCTTTAGTCAAAGCACTAAGATACAATTCAGTCTATACAGTATCAGATTTTAGTTTCCTTGGTCTCATACAAGAGGTCATGGATGGTATATATGCTTCGCCGGAAGACATATACACTAAGCTAGGGGAACAAATGGAATGGTCTAAAGACGAACTCTTAGCTGCGGTGAATCTTTCTTCTGTGCAACTGCTAAGTATTAATGATTTCACATCTGAGCGATGGATGTCTCTATTGATACCTGTCATGGAGCTTTCACAAAAGATAGGAGTGTCTCCAGATAAATTAAACGAATGGGCTAGCCAAGATTTAGATTCTCAAAAGTCCAAAGCCATTATAGGAGCTGTAAAATCTAAGTTCAGCGACAAGGTATGGGATACGACAGGTGCAGAAATCAGAGATTTACTTAGAAAGCAACAAAGAGATGCTCTAGCTGACTACTTGATCGCAGTAGTAACTGACGACGATGCTGACAAGCAAAAATTCAAGGATAGAAACGCTCTCTATGCACACTATCTACTAGATATAGATATGGAGCCTTGTTTCATGATCTCTAGATTAAAACTAGCTATATCCACGGTACAACTTTGGGTACAGCGAATCAGAATGAATTTAGAACCTAATCTGGATTTCGCGGCAGAGGATATGTCTGAGTGGAGCTGGCGTAAAAACTACCGCGTGTGGGAAGCAGCTCGAAAAGTATTCATGTATCCAGAGAACTGGGCAGAGCCTGAGCTTAGGGATAATACATCGGTATTCTTTGATGAAATGCTTGATGAATTACTGCAAAATGAAGTGACAGATAAAGCAGTAGAGAAAGCCTATTTAGGCTACCTTGAGAAACTGCATAATGTGGCGCATCTAGAAGTTATGGCTACATTTACAGATAACGACTCTCTATCTAACGACACACATGTATGGGCAAGAACCAAAAATCAACCCCATATTTATTACTATAGAAAATGGATTAACAATACAGACTGGACTGGATGGGAACCCATGGGAATCGAAATAGAAGGAAATCATTTGATTCCTGTTAAGTATAATGGAAGAATAGTACTTTTTTGGGCTTCTATGACTTTAAGAAGTGATAGCGAAAACGAAAATTTACCAGATACTCTATCATCAAATACTAAAGGAACCAAACCAATACAGAAAATAAATATAAAACTGTACAAGACTGAATTGCATGACAAAGTATGGTCGGCAAAAAAACTGCTGAATGGTGAATGTGAATTAGATACTGAATTTTCAGAAATTGAAAATGTCCATTTTCATAGAGAAGAAAATGAAGAGGTTACTGGAATACAAATTGGAATCAATTATTTCAAGAAAATGATCCGTTCTTCTATAAAACAAGCAGGGTCACTAAACATCAATCATTATTTAAATAGTTTTTTATATAACGAAGATTTAAATCATTTTTTTAAACATGTACGTAGCGATGAAAAACTAAAAAACCAATCATCTTTAGTCGACCCTTTTATCGTTGTTAGAGCATCTGATAAGGTAAACGTTATCCCTTTTTTAAATGCGCCAAATCAAGATGAATTAAGGCTAGTTACGCATTTATCAACTAACCATCTAGATTATCCGACTTTGATAGAGGATGACTCTAGGTCATTTTTTACCAGAAAGTCGAGTGAAAAATTAAACATTATTGATTTTTATGCATACCACTTAAACGGAGGCAATGGACCAATAACTCTATTTCAACGGCGTCTTGGTTTAAATAGGGAATCCTTTACTACACTACAAATCGATAATACGGAATTTTATAAACTTCCTTCCTTTGACAAGATGCAGGGAGCATTTAATGATTTTTTGCTTTCTCACTTCGATTTAGAAAGAATACTTCAATTTTTTAAATTGGATCTTGATTTAGACTCCGCAAGTCAATTTGATCTATATAGAAACTATAAGCTTAGAGAAAACAGAAAAATAGAATTAACAGCCTACTTACCTTATATAAACAAAGAAGTTATCTTAAAAGCTTATAATTATACTGAAAGGTTATGGCTAGAATGGATTGACGAAATAGATTGGGAAAGTGATAATCGTAGAAAAGTTTTAGAAAACCACTACAGTACACAAGCCCTAAAAGAAGCATATAATAGACTTTTAACAGTAGATTTATCTACTCGTAGTCTATATCAAAATATAGAGGACTTGGTGTTAGTATCGTTCGAAGCTGCTCAGGATAAATTTGGCGACGGTTATTTATTAAGTGATGAAATCAATTTAAAACTAGTAGAATCTTACAAATATCATATTGTCCCCAATTATCACAGGTATACCAGTGATCTAATTGCTCAAATAAACAAGAATGGTATTAATGGTATTCTCTCTCCCAAGCTAAACACATCTCTTGGAAGACTAATATATAGACAACAAGGATCCGAAGAGGAAAATAAATATAGCTTCAAAGAAGTCTATAATCCAGAGCCCTCGCTATTTGCAACGAAATATGAAAGAGATTCTTCAACAGGAAAAATAGTTAAAGTACCGGATTATCCTGATGATGGGTTTGCATTTGGAAGCTACGCACCTTACGGCATTTACAATTGGGAACTGTTCTTTCATGTTCCTATGTTGATTGCTGATAAGCTTTCTCAGGATCAGAAATTTGAAGAAGCTCAGAAATGGTATCATACCATTTTCGACCCTACAGAAGTCGATGGCGAAGCTCCAAGTAGATATTGGAAACTCAAACCATTTTACGAGTACGTAGGTACTTTCGATGTGAATGATATCATGCTTAAGATGTCTCAGGGAGATCCTGAGTTTGCAGCACAAATTGATCAATGGTCAAGAAATCCATTCGAGCCTCATCGCGTAGCCAGATTGCGAACTTCTGCCTATATGAAAAATACGGTAATGAAGTATCTGGACAATTTGATTGCTTGGGGTGATCATTTGTTTACTCGCGATACCATCGAATCATTGAACGAAGCTACCCAGATTTATATTTTAGCTTCGGATATTCTGGGGCCAAAACCAGTGCAGACGGGTAAGAAAACCCGATCGGCACTTGCCGTAGAAGACGTAATTGGAGATGGTGGAGCTTTTAGCAATCCACTGGTGAAAATAGAAGCTGAAATTAATTCCTTCATAGAAGCAGAAGCTCTCAATAATGATGGAATCAATGTGCTAAGAACAGCACTCTACTTCTGTAACGCTCCTAATGACAAATTGCTCGGCTACTGGGATACCGTAGCAGATCGTTTATTCAAGATTCGTAATTGCCTGAATATAGAAGGTGTTTTCCGGTCACTGCCATTGTTTCAGCCTCCAATCGATCCAGCTTTATTGGTAAAAGCTTCCGCTGCTGGTATTAGTATAGGTGAAGTGCTTGACGGTATCTCAGGAGCTAACCTACCTCATTATCGATTCAGAGTATTGATTCAGAAGGCAATAGAACTATGCAATGACATGAAAGGGCTAGGACAAGGACTCTTGTCCGCACTAGAAAAGAAAGATGCCGAAGAGTTAGCACTACTTAGAGCTTCTCAGGAAGTAACCTTATTGAAAGCCACTAAGGAAATCAAGAAACAATCGATCAAGGAAAATGAACTTTCCCTAGAGGGACTAGAAGATGCTAAGGTTCTTGCTGAAAAACGTAAGAAGTATTATTCTTCTAGAAAATACATGAACCATCAAGAAAAGCAGCAGCTCAAGAAGATGGATAATGCAATGAAGCTGCAATTAGCTGGTCAAATAGCTGGAGGCTTAGCTAGTGCTTTAGCGTTAATACCAAATTTTGAAGCTGGTATTGCTGGAGCCTTTGGAAGCCCTTTTGTCACCGTAAACACAGGAGGAGCAGCGTTATTCAACTCATTGCAAGGGGCAAAACTAGTTTTAGATGCCCTAAGCCAAGTACAAAGCCACAAAGCAAGTGTGGCAGGGATCAAGGGAGGCTATGACAGACGTCGAGATGATTGGAAGTTCCAAGCAGATATGGCTATTACAGAGATACAGCAGTCGGAGAAGCAGATAGCTGCTGCTGAGATTAGGCTGGCACTGTCCGAGAGAGAGCTTGTGAACCATGAATTGCAAATCACTCAATCTGAAGAGGCTCAAGAATTCATGAAGTCTAAGTATACCAATCGCCAGCTGTATAGCTGGATGATCACTCAGACATCCAAGCTATACTTCCAGAGTTATCAGTTGGCGATGGACGTAGCTCGTATGGCAGAGCGAGCATATGCTAGAGAGTTAGGCGTTGACAACCCTGCTTTTGTTCAGTTCGGACACTGGGATAGTTTAAAGAAAGGCCTTTTGGCTGGAGAAAGACTGCAGGCTGACCTAAGGAAAATGGAGATCGCCTATCTAGAGCAAAACAAACGAGAATATGAGATCACAAAACATGTTCCTCTAAGTGTCTTATCTCCTATTCAGCTACTTCGACTGAGAGAAGAGGGAGTTGCCGATTTTCATGTGCCAGAAGCATTGTTTGATTTGGACTTCCCAGGTCAGTATAAGCGAAGAATCAAATCCGTTAGGTTGACAATACCTGCTGTAACAGGTCCATATACGAATGTTTCTGCAAAGCTTACTTTGTTGTCAAGTAGAACGAGAAAAAATACAGATCTCAATACGAACTCTCCTAAGTATAGCTTTGAAGGAAATAATGATACTAGGTTCGATCATGACTTGGGAGGTATACAATCTATTGCTACCAGTAGCGCTCAAAACGACGCAGGGCTTTTTGAGTTGAATTTCAACGACGAGCGCTATTTACCATTTGAGGGAGCAGGTGCTATCAGTAACTGGAGACTTGAACTTCCGACTGACATGCGAGCTTTTGACTATGATACGATCTCGGATGTGATTGTACATATCGGCTACACAGCCAAAGATGGAGGTGATAAGTTCAAAACTGAGGTAAAAAATGATATACAACTAGGACTAAATAACTACGCTGACTGGCTACAGTCTTCTGGTGAAGCACAGTCTGAAATAATAAGTCTGAAAACACAGTTTCCGAATGCACTGAATGATCTGTTGACAGAGGAAGATTCTTCCTCAACATCCATAGACATCACTCAGATGCAGTTTCCTCATTTCTTGTCAGAAAGGGATCTAAAAATGAACTATGCTGTTTTGATGGTGAAGTCTAAGGGAACACAAGATTTCACCACTATCAAAGCAGACATCATTATAGATGGAAAATCCATCGTAACTGGGTCTGTTGAAGAAAGCAGTTCTGAAACCGTATTGACTTCGGCTAGTGGTCCTTATCCTTTTGATTATCTAGAGGGACAAAATTTTAGCAATCTATCACCGGTTGACAATTGGAAAATCAAGATAGATAGCACTGCTCTAGATTTTACCAACACTGAGGTAGATGATATTCTACTATTAATCGATTACAAACTTTAAATATTAACCATAACAATAATAACAATGTCTAAATACATATATCCAACAGATTTCGAAGGTACATTTTGGTCCGCTCATGATGGAGACTTCTATGTGAGTACTATTGGTAATGATATTACTGGAACGGGAAGTCCTACCAATCCTTTTTTGACTGTCCATCGTGCCATGACAGAGGCCTCTGATAGTGATAAGATCATCATCGGTCCACAAGAATATGTTTTCGACAATGATGCAGAATCCTCATGCAAAGTGCTGATCTGTAGATTGGCCGCTGCGGATAATATAGCCATCAGTTTGGGAGGGTTACTATTAGTAGATGGTGTTCAAACTATTGAAGGAGACCGAGTTTTGGTATCACAGCAGCACGACCCCAAAGAAAATGGAATTTATGTAGCTAGAAATGGGGCATGGACTCGAGCTTTAGATTTTAGCAATTCTGATAATATGATTTCTGGAGCACTAGTATCTATTCTCGAAGGTACCACGCAAAGCCAATCTGTTTTCCAATATGCTGGTTCTCCTACCATCACTGTAGATAGTGACCCTGTTTCCTTCAAACGAACAGGTATTCCGGTCTGGGGACAAGTTCAAGGAAATGTAACAGACCAATCTGACCTAGTAACGATATTAGATGGCAAAGCCAACTTAACCGATATAGATAATCTGAAAGAAGGAGTTCCTACTGAAGGCGATACACTTAACAAATTGTACAATCTGATACAGAATATAATTGGTGTTAGCGCCTCCGCTACAGATATTAGTGATCGTGATGCACAAAAACCAACACTTGTAGATCAACAAAATATATATGTAACAGATGCTACAAGTGATCCAAGTGTAACTACGGGTTGGGCAATTTACAAGTATATCCAACCGACAGACTCTTTTGTAAAAATCATGGAACAAGAGAGTTTGGACGTTTCTATTTTAACTGAAGGAAATGGTATAACAATAGATGGAAACAATATTAATCTAGGTGGAGAGTTTACATCTGATATTTCTTTAAGTTCACAAGATGGTAAAGGTGTAAGCGTAGTATCCTCTGGTGGAATTAACTTGATATCTTACCAAGAAGGTGATTCTAAATTTGAAAAACATGGCAGTGGACAATTAAACATAGAATCTAGCACAGCTGATGATATGAATATATCAAAAAAAGGTGATGGTGCGCTCAATGTTAGTAGTGATGGAGGAATGAATATCTCTAATTATTCTCCAAAACCGTTAGATATTACCAGTGACGGTGAAATTAACATTACTAAAAACAGCATTCACCCTTTTAAGATTACTAGCAACGGAGGCGAATTTTCAATTACGCACCTTGGTAATCCAGCAGTTTTCAATTCACCATATGGTCTTAGGTACGGTTCAAACTATTCAGAAAATTTTGTGGATCGTTCATTAGTAGATAAAGCATATGTAGACAATATCACTCAGGCTACTACAGGAGGAAACGGCATAACAAAAAATGATAACGAATTTGACTTAGGTGGAACATTTTCTGAAAACATTAACCTCAATTCATCTAATGCCTCCCGACTATCCATTTCCAGTTATGATGGTACTACCTATGCAGGAAGTGTTGATATAGAAGAAGGTGCAATTAATCTTAGGGCCGAACGAGTAGTAGATCAACGGTCTCTAGCGACACTAAGCTTATATTCTTCTAGGGCTCGTTTATTCTCAGAGTGGAACAATAAAGAATCAGGTTATCAAATAGAATATGGAAGGTTAAAAATTATTGATAATGTCTATAATGAGGGAGTAACATTTGATAAAGATTACTCAGATAATTTCACAGACCGATCGTTAGTAGATAAAGCGTATGTAGATAAAAAAAGCACTAAAGACGAATTCATATCGCTTTCTGCAGATACAACATTAGATGATTCTTATTCGGGTAAAATTCTACTACTAACAGGTACGATTACAATCACTATGCCTGCATCACCATCTACTGGTTTCAATGTTGGGCTTAGAAACAAAGACGCCAATGTCAAGACCATTAACATGAATGGTAATCCACTTGAGTACAAAGGAAGTGGTAATCCTACCATGGTGGAACAACATGACATGGCAGCATTGACCTTTGATGGAACAGCTTTCCTAGGTACTGGAGAACTAACGTAAAACCCCATGAACAGAGTTAATCTATACGCTATCCTAAGTCAGGAGAAGAATTCACCATTTGTCTTCACTATAGACACTACCAAGCCTGGTAGTTCTTCTTCTGATACTTTTGTTTTTGCACAACGGGAAGGAACTAACCCTGATTATACTGTTGAGTGGGGAGACGGCACCCAAGATAACATCACAAGTGATACAGATTCATCTTTAACTCATGTATATGTCTCTGAGGGTGTTTATGAAATTAAAATCCAAGGAACAGACATTCAGCCTCACTTTAATAATAAAGGTGATGATACTAAGGTCCTAGAGATATCCAACATTGGAGGTGCTATCATAAATGATGGAGCATTCTTCGGTTGTAGTAATATGCAATGGAATGCTACTGATCGTCCTCATATTCTTTCTGCTAGACAGATGTTTAGAAACTGTTTAGGACTGTTAGGTAGCTCAGCTATGGATTCATGGGACGTCAGCACCGTCACTGATATGTCGGTAATGTTTAGAGATGCCATTTCTTTTAATGTTGCTCTCAATAGTTGGGACGTGAGTAATGTTATCAACATGTCAACGATGTTTGATAACAATGATGTATTCAACCAACCCTTGAACAACTGGAATGTAAGCCAAGTCGAGAATTTTGCTGGAATGTTTAGGGACTCTGTTCAATTCAATCAAAATCTTGGGGATTGGAATTTGAATCGTGCATCCAATTTATCAGAGATGCTGGATAACTGTGGTCTGTCTACGGCTAACTATAACCTCACACTACACGGATGGGTAAATGGAGGCTGGCCAATACCTACTGGGTTAACCTTAGGAGCTTCAAATCTTAAAGCAGACTCTACAAGTGGTGGAGTAAACGGCTTAGCAGCTAGAACCAAGTTAATTAACGATTACGGGTGGACCATTCAAGATGATACTTCAGAGCCATTTGTCTTCACCATTCAATCAGATAATACAGGTTCAAGCGAAAACGACCAGTTCACATTCCCGCAAAGAGCCGCAACAGCTCCTGATTTTACGATATCTGTTTTAGAAGAACCTGAAAATTCTTTAACTATAAATTCAGATGCTGACCCTACTACCATTACTTTCAACGGAGGAGCTGGTACCTACACCATTTTGATCCAAGGAACAGATATACAGCCTCAGTTTAACAATGTAGGAGACAAGGAAAAAATTCTAGAAGTTATTAAATGGGGAAGTTGTATAATTAATAACTCTGCGTTTAACGGCTGTTCCAACTTCAATTTTTCTGCAACGGACTTACCAAATGTTAAGGAACTTGGTGCTGCCTTCAATAAGTGCACATCTTTAGTAGGAAATGTTTCAATCAATAGTTGGGATACTTCAAGCGTTACTTCAATCAATAATTGCTTTGCTTTTACATCCTTTTCCCAGCCATTGGGAAACTGGGATACTTCCAATGTGACAAAGATGTACGCGACTTTTATGAATAGTTCCTTTAACCAAAATATAAGTGGTTGGACTACTTCTAAGGTCACCAATATGGAGAGAATGTTTCAATCTAATAGGAACTTCACACAAGACCTATCAAGCTGGGATGTATCTCAAGTAAGCAATTTCAAATTGATGCTGGCAGGTACCAAGATAGATTTTAACATAGGAAATTGGGACATTGGAAACGCAATAAACCTTCAAAATTTTCTTGACACAACTACTTCATTATCTGTAGATAATTATAACAAAACACTTAATGGTTGGTTAAATCAATTTTTAATACCGCATGGTCTGATTTTAGGAGCTTCTAACCTTAAAGCAGACTCTACAAGTGGTGGAGTAAATGGCTTAGCAGCTAGAACCAAGTTGATCAATGATTATGGTTGGAATATTCAAGATGCTACTTCAGAGCCATTTATCTTCACCATTCAATCTGATAATGAAGGTACAAGCGCAAACGACCAGTTCACATTCCCGCAAAGAGCCACAACAGCTCCTGATTTTACGATATCTATTTTAGAAGAACCTGAAAACTCCTTAACTGTTAATTCAGATACTGACCCTACTACCATTACTTTCAATGGAGGAGCTGGTACTTACACTATTCTGATTCAAGGAACAGATATTAGCCCTGTTTTTGGGAATTTAGGTGATAAAAAGAAGCTTATAAACATTCTGAAATGGGGTAATTGTGAAATAGGAAGTCGATCTTTCTTTGGGTGTATAAACTTAAAAGTATACGCGAAAGATCTACCGCAAATAGGCGGTTTACTTGAGACTTTCAAAGCATGCCAATCATTGGAAGGTAATAATTCTTGGAAGAATTGGGATGTTTCGGCTGGTGGCAGCTTTAACGATGCGTTTTGGAAAACATCTCTAAATATCCCTTTTACTAATTGGGACTTTACTAATGTGTCTGGATTATCCAGGTTTCTCAAAGAATCTAATCTGAGTTCTGAAAACTATAACTCGATACTTTCAAAACTTAGAGCAGATGCTGGTGATGGAAGCGGCATATTGAATGGTATGACCCTTGGCGCTGATGGACTGTTCGCAACAGGTTTAGGAATATTGGATAGAAAATGGTTGATACAAAATACCAATATGACCATTATTGATGCCACAGAAGACTTTTAAGAAGAAACTTATACTTGGATTCGTGGAATGACCAACCCAACTCCTATTCAAATTCAGGCTTTGAATAAATACATAGTGACTGAAAAAACAGTGCAGTCAGGTCAGATGGCGTCAAATCAATCACTTAAAGGTATAGAAAAAAATAAACTATACACTATTGCTAGAACCAATAATACGGAATCTACTTTGTATAAAGATGGAGTAAGTGTGTATACAAACGCACAAAACTCCATTTCTATGGAGAATAAAAACTTGTACATTTTAGCTGAAAATGGTGAAAGCGATTCCCCGTTATTGTTCGCTGATGATAAACTGTCGATTGTAGCATTGGGGGCAGCAGTAGGCTTCAATCATGCAGCTTTCAATACAGCTATTCAGACCTATTTTGGACTTTAAGTATATGAATCAAAAGCAAATAACTTCCTTTTTGGTAGCTCTACTGTTAATACTAGTAGGTTACATCATTTATTCATCTATGAATTCCAACAATAAAATGAAGAGATTGACAAATGAACTAAAAATCTCTTCAGATTCTTTGACCAGTACCAATCAAAAATATGAGACATTACTTACAAAATATGATTCTATTGAAGATAAACTGGAATCAACAAGCTATAATTTAAAAGGTCTCAAACTAAGTGTTGATTCTATTATGAGTAGTAACATTTCTAGTATTAAAGCTCTAAAAAATCAGCTAGATGATGTCATGGCACGTCAAAACTATGTGGATACACTAACTACTGGAGGAAATGAAGACATTAAATTTTAAATATCTTATTCTATTTTTTGGTTCTCTATTGTTTTTGAATCAAAATGGGTATTCCCAAAAGGTAATTTTTGGTAAGCACCAAGACTTAGTTAATCTAAAGAAAGGAGACATAGTAGAAATCAAAGCTGATACTGCTTATGTGATAAGTAGACGAAGGGCAAAGGTCCTCAATGAAAAAATAGATGAACTAGAAGAAGTAAAGGTTTTATACAACGGTCTAGCTGGTCAGTATAATGGATTGAATGTTGAATTAGAAAAGGTTCAAAGCTCATTGTCTGAAGTAGTTTCAAAAATGGAGTCAGACAGCCTTCAGCTGAGCGATCATTTTGTAGAAATCATTGGAGATCTAGACCAAAGCATCGAGAATTTAAAATCAAACAATAAGAGTTTAAAAACCAACAATTCTAAAATGCGCGATGAAATATCAAAACTCCATAAAGTAATTAAGGCCATGAAAAAAGAAACAAGACGTATCTGGTGGGATGGACTGACAGATAAAATTGTTGCTTTTGCGGGTGGTGCTGGAATCGGATTACTTATTGGGGTATTGCTGTTATAGAGGGGTTAATAAATTATTTAAACATATATAGGTTTTACTAACATACCTGTAAGTTTGATAATTGGAACTAGACTCACTGTTCTATCTTTCAAAAAACCACATCTAGATAGAGCTACAAGAATACCATATGTGCTATAAACCCCTTTCAAAAATACCCTTTTTAATCCCTCAAAACTTAGAATGGTATAACCGAAGCCTCCCCAAAAGCGAGGTGCAAAAGCACTCAGCATATCAAATCGGCATATAAAAAGATATTTGGTGTACTACTCAGTATTCTCGCATAATGACGTGATCTGGAATGTTTTTCAGTATCGCGACACTAGGTCGTACACCACCAAAAATTCATTCTAAAATTGTTGAATAGTGTCAAAGGTTCTTTTTAAACCCTAATTCTGAGACACTACATTAATAGTATTGTGATTAAATCAAATATTCCATTATGATTCTCACGAGCATCGAAAAGTACTCTGTACATCTACAACATATGAGTGCAATTGTACTTGCCCTAATGGTAATAGAGTGGGGCATCCTTTTGATTAATAATTATATAGAAAGCAAAAAAGAAGGCCTCGTTAGTCTAGCATCTTACTTGGTTCAAAGTATACCTTATTTTCTAGTCTCTAAAATAATGATAGTCGGCACTATGTTTTGGCTATATGAACATCGGTTCTTTCAGATCAGATATCAATGGTATTACTGGATTTTAGCTTTTTTACTTTATGATTTCACAGTGTACTTTATACATTTTCTTGGACATAAAGTTCGATTTCTGTGGTGTATACATGGAGTACATCATACTGCAGAAGAAATGAATCTGACAGTAGTTGCCAGAGGTTCTATTTTTGATGTGTTTTTTACTCCTTTTAATTTCATATGGCTTCCTATCATAGGATTTCATCCATATATGATTTTCGTAATAGAACCCATAGCTCGATTATACGCATCATATGTTCATATCAATGAAAAAGTATTAGGTAAACAACCATGGCTAGAAAAAATATTTATCACTCCTTCAGTACATAGAGTTCACCATGCTAAAAACCACATCTATTTGGACAGGAACTACGGAGAGACACTTAGTATATGGGATCGTATTTTTAAAACGTTTCAAACGCAATTGGATGACGTAAATATTAAATACGGCGTGATGCATGAACAATTAAACAGTGAAAGTTTTGGAGATGTACAATTCTTAATGTGGAAAGAATTGTGGCATGATGTCAAAAATGCGCCTACTCTACTAGTTGGTATCAAGTACTTTATTATGCCTCCTGGATGGAATCATATCGATGGAGGTAAAAGAGCTAGTGCCTACCGTAAAGAATCTATTGATCAGCATTTATTATCTTAATGACTCTAAACATTAAAAACAATGATCTTCTTCATTTGTAGAGTCATACCTTAATGTAGTTGTTTTTTAGATCAAGTCATTTTCATTCAACATCTCGTCATTTCAGATTCGAAGTAGAGAGCTAGTTTAGCGGCATTATTTAAATTCTTTCTAAATAATGAGCGAAATATCGAATCAATCCGTATTGAGTCCTGTACAGGACAAATCATATCTAATCGATTTCTTCGAACCTAGGGCTAAGGAGAAATTGGATCAATATATCCAAAGTACTACACAGTACATAAAGGGATTCCTTTCAAGAAAAAGTGTACACAGTGGTAAGTCTCCTGAGTACTTACGTCTTCTACATCAAGAAAGTATGCAACTTGGTTATCGGTCACGAAGTTTAACTCAAGCCTTGGCTGAACTAAAAGAATTATTTCTAGACAACACCGTTGCTTACCACCACCCTTCATATCTATCTCATCTCAACTGTCCGGTAGTACTTCCAGCAGTAATAGGAGATATTATAGCAAGTTCAGTAAACACAGCAATTGAAACTTGGGATCAAAGCACATCTGGTACACTCATGGAGCAAGAGATGATAGATTGGATTACCTCAAGAATCGGATTGTCTGATGATGCGGACGGAGTATTTACAACTGGTGGATCTCAATCAAATCTTATGGCCTTGTTACTTGCTAGAGATCATTATGCATTCGAGAACTATCAATTGAATATCAAGGAAAGTGGTATCAATGCAAACGCTCAAAATTTCAAAATCTTCTGCTCCGAAAAATCACACTTTAGCATTCAAAAAAGTGCAGCTCTAATTGGATTGGGTTACGAATCCGTGGTCACTGTAGCCACCGATGAACATATGTGCATGGATATAAAAGTACTCAAATCCATGCTAGATCAATCTATCCAAGCAGGAGATATCCCAATCGCTGTAGTAGCCACACTAGGCACTACTGACTATGGTAGTTTTGATCCACTCAATTCAATTGCAGAGTTGGCTAATGAATATGGGTTGTGGCTACATGTAGATGGTGCTTATGGTGGTTGCTTTGCTCTTACCGAAACGCATAAACGTTATTTTAAAGGAATAGAGCATATTAACTCTATGACCATTGACTTTCATAAGTCATTCTTTCAGCCCGTTTGTTCCAGTGTATTGTTAATCAATGACAAAGAACATTTTAGGTATATATCTCATCATGCAGATTATCTCAACCCGTTAGAAAATAAAAATGAGGATATGCCTGACCTGATAGAGAAATCAATTCAGACCACCCGAAGATTTGACGCTTTAAAACTCTGGATGACTCTCAGAGTAATTGGTGAGGAAAAGATGATATCCTATCTAGAAGATATATACGACCTGACTTTGGAAACTTATGAAAAGGCGAAGAATGATCAAGAACTGGAGTTTATACATGAACCAACTTTGACAACCTTAGTTTTCAGATACCTAACCCCAAATGTGTCAGATGAAACCATTCATGAACGTGTCAACAAATACATTAAAAATGTATTGTACGAAAGTGGCCAAGTCTCAATAGCCAGTACTAGACATGAAGGAAGGTTCTATCTGAAGTTTACACTTCTAGATCCTAACCTCAGTAGCAATCACCTGCTATCGGTACTTGACATCATCAAGGAAAAAGGCCAAGAATATCAACTCAAAAATTAGTTAAATGAATAATAAGATCGAAATACTGGATTATGCAGCGGTTGGATTGGGACCTTTTAATCTGGGTATGGCATGTCTATCTGAAAATATTGATTCGCTTAATGGTGTATACCTTGAAAGACAATCAAGTTTTGACTGGCATCCTGGAATGCTGCTTCAAGATACCACCTTACAGATTCCATTCATGGCTGACTTAGTAACGCTTGCCGACCCAACGAATCGATTCAGTTTTATGAATTATATCAAATCTCAGGGACGGATCTACTCTTTCTACATCAAAGAAGACTTTTATCTGTTGAGAAATGAATACAATCAGTATTGCCAATGGGCGATAAAACAGTTAGATAATATTCATTTTGATACAGAAGTAGTTAATATAGATTACCTGAACGATGAGGAAGTATACCTAATCACTTGTAAATCTGTCGAAGAGAATACTAGAATATTCTACAAGGCCAAAAAACTAGTTTTTGGAACAGGTACTACTCCTTCCGTTCCTTCCTGTGCCAAGCCCTTTAAAGATGAAATCAGTCATACTTCTCAGTATCTGTACAAGAAAAGTGACCTTCAAAAACAAAAATCTATCACAATAGTTGGTGGTGGTCAGAGTGCCGCCGAGATATTCTATGACTTATTGCAAGACATTGATCAATACAACTACCAATTAAACTGGATTACTCGGTCGCCTAGGTATTTCCCTTTGGAATATAGTAAACTGACGCTAGAGATGACCTCTCCAGAATATGTTGATTACTTCCATGCACTAGATGCCGATAAAAGAGATCAACTAATCGCAGATCAAAAGAATCTCTACAAAGGAATCAATCAAGATCTAATCAATGACATTTTCGATCTTTTGTATACAAAAAATTTGAAAGGGAATGTCAAAGCACAGCTAAGAACCAACTCTGAACTGAAGCAAATGAAGAAGCATGAAAGTGGCTCATTCGAACTGATTTTCCATCAAAATGAAGTAGATAAATACTTCCTACATAAAACTGAGGTTATAGTAATGGCCACAGGTTATAAATCTCAAATCCCAGAATTTCTTGATGGGATCAAAGACAGAATCAAATGGGATACTAAAGGACGGTTTGATGTAAATAGAAATTATAGCATTGACATAAATGGAAACGAAATTTTCGTTCAAAATGCAGAACTCCATACACATGGATTTGTCACTCCGGATTTGGGAATGGGTGCCTACCGAAACACTCACATTCTAAACTCTATTTTAGGTAAAGAACATTTCTGTTTAGAACAGCGAATTGCTTTTCAGCAATTTGAAGTGACAGCTGATGAGGAAGTATTTATTGAAAACCCTATGATCGCTGAATAATGTCACTAAAATATTTTCTCGTATTGATGACGTTCGTTGCTGTAGTTAGCGACTACATTTTACATCCGTTCTATCCACATTTCTTTGCAGATAGATTTGGTGTGAACTCTTCAGACCATGTTGGCTACTATTTCTCTTCGCTATGCTTGGTGATTATGATTGCTTTTCCTTTTTGGGCATATGTATCTAAAAAAATAGCTGAATTGAGGATTTTGATTTTGACTCAGATTATAGCAGGTACTCTAGCACTATGCTGTTATCAAATTCAATCCTACTTATGGTTTTGGATACTATCACTGGTAATGGTCATGTTCAAAGGCAGCTATTTACTAATCTATCCATATGCGCTAAAAGTATCAGGATCGCAAGACCATGCCAGCACAATAGGGCTACTATCTGTAGTTCTTCATCTGGGTGGGATTTTAGGTGCAGTACTCGGTGGAGTCGTACTTGATTTCATTACTCCGGAGTCTGCTTTTATTGTGATGGCCATAGGCGACTTTATTCAAATGGCCATGAGCGCTTACCTTCTCAAGAGCTCTCGATACGATACTTCTATGATCAAAGGAGAAAAGCAGAAAAGCCTGAAAAGAACATTTAGAGAAAGGTTCTTCATACTCAAAATTGGCTTAGTGACTTTGATACTTTATTTCAGCGACTTTATCATCAGACCTTTTTTCACCCGGTATTGGGAAATGGTTTCAAATATGGAAAGTACATTATTGACTGGTGTCATCTATGCCATTCCTGCTATAGTAGCACTTGTGACATTATGGTACAACTCACGAAATACTAGCCGATGGAGCTTTAACCGTAAAATTTCCATAGCACTCCTTGTTGGAATTCCTGGTTTATTCCTTCAGGGAATGCAAAATGAATACCTCATTATAATTGGAAGAATCTTATATGGCTGGGCCATATTTCAATCTGCTGTTCAATTTGATGTTCTGCTCTTTGAATCAAGCTCTCCAGAGAGCTACGCCACGGACTATAGCAAAGTACATTTCATGCAAAGTCTTGGTGTACTAATAGCCTCCACTGTTTCTGGATTAATAGTCTCAGACTTTGGTCTTCAAATTCCATTTCCTGTCTCACTAATCGGTTTTACTCTGACATTGATACTGTTTGTGATGTTCATTTTAAAATCTGAAAAACCTGTGACGGATAGTGTAGCCACAGCTTAAAACTATGAGTGTATTCAATCGGAACATAAGTCCATTCTCTGAACAATTGATTATCCGACAATTTAGGTTAGAAGAGGATTCTGAACTTCTTCACGAATGGGTAAATATGGATTATGCAGTTTTTTGGGGAATGAACGGTTCCACCCTCTTAGATGTAAAGGAGGAATATTCTAAACTAATATCACGCCACGGCTATGGTGTGCTTGTAGGTGAGGTAAATGGAAAAGTCAAATTTCTATTTGAATGCTATCAACCCGAATTCGACCTTATTTCTGACTATTACTCCGTACAAAAAGGAGATATAGGTGTTCATATAATCGTTTCGCCACCAAGTGATCTCAAAATACCCAATTTCACATGGCACGTGTTTTCAGAGATAATGAACCATCTATTTGAAAACAAAACAACAAATAGAATTCTAGTCGAGCCTGATATTCGAAACAAGAAGATGTTTGCACTATGTGAGCGAATAGGATTTGAAACCAATAAAGTGGTCGAGCTACCACACAAAACTGCTCAACTCGCTTTTCTCCAAAGGGAAAAGTTCCTAGCGATCCAGTCTTCTGGTATCATCCAAAAAAGAACTGAAATGAATAAAATTGATAATAGTGTATCACCACAACAAGCGGTGAGTCACCTCCAAAAAGATATCTGGTCTACTGCCAATAGATTATTAATTAAGAAAGCTCTAACAGAATTCAGCCATGAAGAGTTGATCATTCCTAAATCAATTGCTGCCGATGGCCAATGGAAAAAGTTTGAAGTGTTTACTGATAACACAGATGTCGTTTATCACTTCACTGCCAAACAGTTGTACCTCAATCATCTATTGATTAAACCTGATTCAATCAGAAAAACCAAATCTGGCCAACAACAAGAATTAGATGCTATTCACTTTATCCAAGAGTTTCAAAAACAGTTAGGGATTACTGATAAACTGATGCCTAATTACCTAGAAGAAATTATCAGTACTCTAAATGGTTCAGCCTACAAGCTTACCAAAGGAAACCCAAACTCTAAAGAACTTGTAGACGCTGACTTTCAGACTATTGAGCAGTCCATGACTGAAGGGCACCCTTGTTTCGTGGCTAACAATGGACGTATCGGCTTTGACAGTGGAGATTATCGTAGTTACGCTCCTGAAACGGGTAATTCATTTTCGCTAATGTGGTTGGCAGGACATAGAGACCATGCTAAGTACGAAGGGAAGGATTCGTTACCATATGATTTTACAATGAATCAGGAATTGGGTCAGGAACAGATCGGTCTATTTAATGAAAAGCTTAAAAACTTAGGACTAAACCCGAATGACTATATCTTCCTACCTGTACACCCATGGCAATGGTTCAATAAACTAGCTCAGGTTTTTGCTCCAGAGATCGCAAAGGGTAATCTTGTTTGCTTAGGCTACGGCACCGACCAATATTTAGCTCAACAGTCGGTCAGAACGATGTTCAACATCAGCCACCCCAAAAAATTCTATGTCAAATCTGCATTGTCAGTATTAAACATGGGTTTCATGAGAGGGCTGCCTTACTATTATCTAGGAACAGCACCAGTCATGGCCAACTGGCTAGAAGACTTATTGTATAATGACCCTTTCCTAGCAAACAATGGGTTCAGAATGCTCAGTGAAGTTGCCTCCGTTAGTTATATCAATTCCTACTTCGAAGAATTTGGGCCACATAATGATTACAATAAAATGCTGGCATCTCTATGGCGTGAGAGTCCTGCTGCTGTAATTAAGGAAGGTGAACAACTAATGACTATGGCGGCACTATTACATGTGGATCATGAACAAAACGCTTTTCTTCCTGAATTAATCAAAGCTTCGGGACTTGAAATCAATGATTGGTTAAGCAAATACTTTGAGGCGTATTTGATTCCTCTGTTGCACTGTTTCTACAAATATGACTTAGTGTTTATGCCTCATGGTGAAAACTTAATCATGGCATTAGAAAACAGTATACCGAAATACGCCTTTCTCAAGGATATCACAGAAGAAGCATGTATCCTAGACGAAAACATTGAATTACCAGAAGGACTTGAAAGATTAAGAGCCGACGTGCCTGAAGATGTAAAACTTCTTTCAATATTCATTGATGTATTTGATGACATCTTCCGTTTTATGGTTCACATTTTAGAAGAGCACGCGAACTATAATCAAGATAAATTTTGGAGTATTCTGGCTAAATGTATCCAAGAATATCAAGCAAAATTCCCTGAACTCAACGACAAGTTTGAACGATACGATCCATTCGCAGAATCTTTTCAGCTTTCGTGCTTAAACCGATTACAGATCAATAACCATAAACAAATGATTGATCTAGACGACCCTGTTGCATTACTACAATTCACCAGTAGACTAAACAACCCATTGGCCCAATACAAAACAGTAGCAGAACCCAGTATTTGAGTGATGATGAAATTAAAAACGAAGGCATCTTTTAGTCAACACATCGAAAGACTAGGGTCAATTGATCTTATACCGTTTGATCTGAATATACATGCTGAAAAAGTACACTCGTGGGTAATACAGCCCTATGCGGTATACTGGGGCATGATGGATAACACTCTTGAGCAATTTATTGATAACTATAAAGAGCTACTTGCTCCTGATTATTATGAAGCTTATGTCGGTGTATTAGATGGAGAGGTGATTTTCTTAGCGGAAATATACGATCCAAAATTTGATCAGATTTCCGAATACATTGAGATCAAAGGTGGAGATGTTGGAATGCATTTGTTGGTAGCACCTCCTAAAAAACGAATTACGAATTTTACCTGGCATGTATTCTCGACAGTAATGAATTTCCTGTTTACGAATTCAGATTGTCATCGCGTGGTAGTAGAACCAGATGTGCGAAATGGGAAAATCCATATCCTAAACAAAAAAGCTGGGTTCAAGTATCAAAAATTAATATCACTACCACATAAGAATGCTTGGCTAGCCACTTGTACAAAGCAGGATTTTATGACTGCCAAAAATAAAAATTCGCCTACTGAAACCGTTCCGTTCATAGACCCACAAATCTGGAAAGAGGTTAACAGTCGACTTATTGCAAAAGCAATCAGTGAGTTTTCGCACGAACTGATTCTAAAGCCAGATCATATAGAACATGATTTATACAAAATAGAAACCTCTGACAAAGAGACTAGTTATTTATTCGAGGCAAAATTGTTACCTCTTGATCATTGGGTGGTTGATATAGAGTCTGTTGAAAAAATAAGAAATGGTAAAATTTGTCAACAAAACTTGGTGGACTTTGTTCTAGAGTTTAGAGACCAGCTAAAGATTCCAGATGAGTTTCTAGCCACCTATTTGGAGGAAATATCCAGTACAATAAACAGTCTAGCGTATAAGTTTAAAAATCAAAAATTTACTTCCGCCGAACTAGTTCATTTAGACTTCCAAACTATAGAACATGCTATGACCGAAGGCCACCCTTGTTTTATTGCGAATAGTGGAAGAATAGGTTTCAACCAACAAGATTTTGAAAAATATGCTCCTGAAGCCGACCAGCACCTTGAGTTGATTTGGCTAGCTGGCCACAAATCTTTCACGGCTTTCACTTGTACTTCCGAACTAAGCTACCCGTCTGTCTTAGAACAGGAGCTTGGAAATGAGGTTATTCTAGAGTTTAATAATACGATCAAATCAAATGGAGCTTCTCCTTCAGACTATTTTTTTATTCCCGTGCACCCTTGGCAGTGGGAAAACAAAATCAGTTTGATTTTTATTAATGACTTAGCTTCTAAAAACCTTATCTATTTAGGTCAGGGAAAAAATAAATACTCGCCACAGCAATCAATTCGCACACTATTCAATAGCAGTAAACCAACATCCTATTATGTGAAAACTGCCTTATCAATTTTGAATATGGGATTTGTAAGAGGGCTCTCTGTAGAGTATATGAAAAGTACTCCACCAATTACTCAATGGATTGAAAATATACTTAGTAGCGACTCGGTTTTAAAAGATTTAGGGTTTGAAATGTTAGGAGAGGTCGCTACAGTAGGATTTAAAAACCAAGCTTACGCTTCATTAGGCTATCGACATACTAACAACAAAATGTTAGCCGCCCTTTGGCGTGAAAGCCCAATATCAAAACTGCACTCAGATGAGCAATGTATGACTATGGCAGCTCTACTACATGTAGATCGAGATGGCGAAGCATTGATAAAACATCTAATTGTACAATCTGAACTCAGTACGGAACAATGGGTTGATCGTTATCTAAAAGCTTACTTACTACCATTAATTCATTGCTTATATCAGCATAGACTGGTATTCATGCCACATGGTGAGAATATTATTCTTAAGATGAAAAACCATATCCCTGTAGGCATATTCATGAAAGACATTACTGAAGAGGTATTGGTATTCGACTCTCATGACCCTCTTCCCGAACATGCCAATAGATTACTGACAGAGACGCCTTTAGAAATGCAGGCACTTTGTATTCAGACTGACGTTTTTGATAGTTTCTTTCGGTTCTTATCTGCGATACTTCAAGAACAGATTGGTTATTCATCTAGCCTGTTCTGGAACCAAGTCAGTGAGTGTATACTAAGATACCAAAAGGAGCACCCTGAACTTGTAGCCATTTTTGAGAAGATTGATCTATTAGGTAAAGATTTTAAAAGATGCTGTTTAAACCGACTTCAGCTCTACAATACCAAACAAATGCTAAATCTATCAGACCCAATTAATACTTTGAAAATAGAAGGAGTACTTCAAAACCCAATTTCTATTACCGAAACCCAGCTGAACTAATCATGGAAAATAAGAAACGGATCAAAGCGATAGACATGGCCAGAGGTATCAGCGTTTTTATGATGATACCTGTGCATTCTATGATGATTTATTCTGATATAAATACTTGGGAAACTTCTTGGCTCGGGAAATTGATTCAAATAGCTGAAAGAGGCAGCCCCATGTTCTTAGTTATCATGGGAATTTCCTTTGCATTTTCTTCTAAGAGCGATTTCCTCAGCGCTTCTATCAGAGGATTGAAACTAGCTGCATTCGGATACATTCTGAATATTCTTCGATTTGTAATTCCCCTTTCTATGGGTCTATTTCCAGATAATTATTTGCAAGCCGGAGGATTTGAGAATGGAAGTTTCGAACTGTATAAACACTACTTTCTGCTTGGTGATATTTTACAGCTTGCCGGATTCACACTGATTCTCATTTCATTAATCCAGCTTCTTTCTAAAAACAAATATGTAATTCTAGGCCTAGCACTATTGATGGTTGTTGTTTCGAAAGAGTTGAGCGGATATAGACTTGGTATTGTAGGGCTAAACTATGTTACAGACATCCTCTGGGGTAATGAATTCAATGTATACTTTCCTATGTTTCCTTGGAGTGCATTTGTAATGATTGGTTTATTCTTCGGCATATGTTACCGAGAAGTAGGTAGTCCAGAAAAAATGTATGGGCAGATGTTGATTTACAGTGCCCTATTGGTCACAGTAGGAGGGTTTTTATATATAACTAACTACGACTACCATTTTGCGGATTATTATCACATGGGGCCTGGAGGGTTTTTATTGCTGATGGGTTTAAACATATTTCTAGTGTGGATCGGACATGTATTGGTGAAGTATATTCCGCACAACAGGCTTTATGATCTATTTTATTTTAATAGCCGAGAGGTAACAGGGTATTATTTCATTCAGTGGATACTTATCAATTGGGGGATGTACTTCTTTGGGTTTTCCTCACAAGGTACGACGGGCTGTCTAGCCATTATTATATGCCTAACTATTTGTACCATAGTAATTTTGAAGATTAAAAATTGGTTCAAGTCTAAAAGGTATCTGGCTTCAGGGGCTTCAACTGACATTAAACCCTCATATACCTGATATGAAACACCTGCTGATCTTCGTACTACTAATAAATGGGACGCTCTGTGGATATTCGCAATCCATTAGAAACATAGACCCTAAGGTGAAGATTCTTCTTGACGACCTTAACGCTTATGACGGCCCTCCTTTAGAAAAACTACCATTAGAGGTAGCTCGGCAGAGCTACGTTGACATGCAGTATGGATATGATTATGAATTCACAAGTACATTAAATACACAGTTTATCGAACAAAATGGTATCGAAGTCAAAATCAGTATTGTAAAACCAAAGAGGTCCAGCGAACCACTTCCAACATTTCTCTATTTCCATGGTGGTGGATGGGTACTTGGTGGGTTAGAAACACATGAAAGACTGGTCAGAAATATCTCAGAAAATGCCAATGTAGCTGTAGTTTTTGTTCATTATTCGCTAGCACCGGAATCCAAATACCCTGTTGCTATAGATGAAGGGTATGCTGTATTGAAGTGGATTCGGGAAAACGGTGCAAAAGAGGGGTTAGATATTACCAAGTTGGCGATTGGTGGAGATAGTGCTGGTGGAAATCTAGCTATTGCCATTTCATTTATGCTCGATAATAAGACTCATAAAGAACTATACTGTCAACTATTATTTTGTCCTATTACGGATACTACTACCTCCTCACAATCCTATCAAATGTTTGCCGACAAACACTATTTGACACGAAGCTCGATGGAGTGGTTCTTTGATTCGTATTTATCTACTAGCACACTATCCAAAAAATACATAGTGGCTCCTTTAAGAATAAAAAAGTCTAAACTACGAAAGATGCCTCCCACACTTGTAATCACGGTAGAATTGGATGTTCTGAGAGATGAAGGTGAAGCATTTGCTGAAAAGTTAAAAGATGCTGGTGTCGAAACAATATCAAAAAGATTCAATGGTACCGTTCATGACTTCATGGTACTCAATTGGTTGGCAGATACTCCAGCTTCGATTGAAGCGGTGGATTTAGCCTGCCGCACATTGCAAGACGCATTTTATAAGAACTAATTTATTAGCTAGTAAAACATTTCTATTAAGAAAATGAGAGGGTATGGAGAGACTCTGACTAGAAAACTCATTCTCTTTCTGATATAAAATCAACATAAGAATAGGATCTGTTTCTATATTCTCTCGGCGTACAAGATATGTAGCGTTTAAATGCTGCCGTAAAATGCGTAGCGTTTTTATATCCTATTTGATTAGCTATTTCGTAAATCGGTTTATCTGAAGTTTTTAGCAGACTCTTTGCCAATTCCATTTTGTGTTGAGTTGTATACTCGAATATTGTGAGTCCGTATGTAATCTTAAAGTCTTTTTGAAGAGTAGATTCATTTGTTCCCACAGTCTTAGCCAATTCAGCGATAGATAGAAAACTATCACTTTTAGATTCTATGGTTTCTTTGGCTTCGCTAGCAATGTCTTTTGAATTATTTGACTCTCGGTCTATTTGATATGCTAAAGATTGAACGTTCTTCAATGTGATCAATTCGAGAATTTTGGTTGTTAAAAACAACCTCTTCAAATGACCCTTTTTACTATCATGTAATATTTCAATGAGAAGCATGAATTCCTTTGGAGAGATCAGTCTGGGTATTCTATCAATCAGTGCATTCGTTTCTATTCCATACTTAACAAAAAATGCTTGCGATAAAAGAAGTCTTATTTCATGATATCTAACGTTTTTAGGCAGGTTTATATGCAACCCAAAGGCTTCCAACTCGATTTCTGCCACATGATGAGCCTCATGAAAAACTCTATTCTTTCCTACTGTATAGGACTGTTTACCTTCCAAAAGGAAAGAAAATAGAAACTGTTGTCTCTTAGGAATATACTGCTGTACGTCCGTTGACAGTAATAAATCACTGATACATACAACTCCCCATTCAAAGCTATAAGTTTCAACTTTTCCTGTACCAAATTCCAGTTTGATTTTTGAGAGTTCAATATTGACACTTTCCAGAAAAGTAGAATCAATTTTTTCTAAAGTTTGGTCAAGGTTCGTCATTGAAAATGCAAAAGTCTACCAATTTCTAGATGCTGGTCTTAGTATTTACTTTGGAGAAGGTTTATATGAGATAATATAGTATTTAAGAATTTGGGGCACTCATAATGAATACCCCAAAGCTCTTAATAAAGATCACAGAAACCTTTAATCGTTTTACCTTCGATTTTAGCTCCTCTAATTGCAGTGGCATTATTTATATCTACTTGATATACATACGCTTCATCCTCTGTTTCTATACTTACATAGGTCATCCCATCTTGAATTAATAATGGCGTAGTATATCGCTTAGCATTTAGCGGAACATCTGCTACTGGAGTAATAGTTTTTGCGTCTAGATCTATTACCACTAGCTTTTGATTGAATATACCTCTTCCAAAAGCACCCCAGTAAAAATCATAACCCGGATCAGTTGCAGGATCAACATCTTCTACTAATAATCTAGCTAAAGCCTTTCCTTCACCTGCATAATCCATCCAGAAAAGGATACCTCCGTTTTCTGCATTTTCTACATCAAAGAAATAATCTTCATCAAACTCAGATTCACCATTATTGATCTTTAAAATCCCTGATGGTTTCGTAGTAACTGGCAAAAACCCTCCTAAATAAGAACCTGAAGAATAAGAGAATAAATGACCTTCATCATTTTGAATCAAACCTGTACTCGTTCCATTTACACCGATGTTTGATGTTTTGTCACTTTCTATAATCTTAATAGGCTCAGATTCTACATTAGGATAAGAATATACCGCTACGTATGCTTTGTCCGGGTTGGGAGTAGTATAGCCTCCTGCATCATCCACAAGATAAAATGGTATAAAAAGTTTGTCTCCTACTACTTGAAGGGCAGTAGGCCATGCTGATACTCCTGCTCCGGCAGTTCCTGTATCCACGTCATAAATCGAAATGTCTTTGATACCGGTAATGAAACCAGTCGATGCATCAATGAAATATAACTTTCTCGCTGTATGACTTCCGTCTCTAGGAGCATCGATAGCAAGCATTGTTTCGTTATTGACATTTCCAAATACCTCTAAAGGTGTTTCCAATAGAAATTTTGCTATTTCGGCAACCTTGCCCTCAGCATCTACTTGATAAGCTTTAGCTTCAAAGTTTTCATATCCTAAGACAAACAAGGTTTTTCCTACAGTATATGAAAAATTCCAATCGAATGATTCAAAACCAACTCCTTCAGCTGACAGTGTTCCTGACATGATGTTTTCCTCAGTAACTACATATTCTGGCTCATCGCCACCAGTAGTTTTGATCAAGAAGGTAATTCCTCTATCAAAATTAAGATCATCTTCATCACAGCTAGGTAAGACAATAGATGCTAATATGGATAGCACCAATATATAAAGGGTGTTTTTCATGTTAATTGAATATTTATATGTTTAAGTAATATCTTGCTTTGATTGAAAAGGATCTACCAGGTTTCTGTATGTTGAAATTATCGTAGACCTGTGCATTCATTATATTGGCTACAGCAGCTGAGAGACTGTATTTCCCTTCAGAAAAAGAATAGCTGATATTGATTCCGTGAGTGAATTGAGTTGGTATTCTATTTTTTGAACCTTTGTAACCAAGGTTCTCCCAATAGAGAAAAAATTCATGAACGTATCTGGTGTTCCATGAAACGGTTACTTTATTGTCATTTAAGAAATAATTATAGGCAAACCCCAAGTTCCAAAAGAAGTAGGGGATGTTGGGAAGACGGTTTCCATAGTTGGAGTTTTCTAAACCTTCTACTCTAGGTGTCTGATCTCTTAGATCTTGATACGTAAGGTTGACATTGACAACGTAGTTTCGATTCAGTTTGTAAATGGTGGATGTTTCAAACCCTAAGATTTGAACATTTCCAACGTTATAGTTTTTGCCATATACTCCTTGATCATTGATGAATGCTATGAAATCCTTGACGGGACGATAAAATATATTGAGCTCGGAGTTAACACTTGAAGACCTTGCATTATTCGTAAAAACAATTCCTGTATTGATATTGTTTGAATTCTCTGGTCGTAAATCAGGGTTTGGAAGACCGAACTGTCCATTTCCCATTATCTCATCAGGCTCTGGCAGTCTATAAGCTTTTTCAAAAGACAGTTTACCACGTAATTTTTTAGAAAGAAGGTAGCTAAAAGCTACCCCGTATCCTTGATAAGAAGATTTTGCTCTAGTAGTCTTCAGTTCTCCACTCCCTAAAAAATCTTCCGCATTTATTTCTGCACTTAACCAGTATTTCTTAGCAAATAGACTTGATCCAAAATCCTTATTTGAGCTTTGATAGTCGTATGAGAAGCTTACTATAGACTTATTTAAATAATTAGGAGCTGTAAATGCTATATTGTTGGGGTTAATGTCGTCGCTTCCTTTTCGGTTTAGTACTTTATAATTAGCCGCTGTTACTATTTGATGCTCTTCATTGATTTGATATTTTAAAACTCCCAATCCATTGGAGAATTTATCTTCGACATTAAAAATTGATTTTTGATTGAATAGTTCACCGGAGTTGGATTCAAGCTCTTGATACTGACCATTCCATGAGTATCGTTTATTTAGTGTATCGTAAACCGTAGATCTACTTAATCCATATAGTGCATTTAATTGTATGTTTATTTTGTTGTGTTTCTTACGAAAATTAACGGAGCCAACATTAGAATTACCTTTAGTATGATATCCTCCGAATACTCTATTAACCGATACATCTGGATGCTGATATTCCTTTAAATTGTTTGCATGAATAATGTTTATTGAAATCTCATCGGCTAGTTTTTTATTGGTCAGACCTATTCTCCCACTTAAATAGGAAGATGAATAACTGTCATGAAACCTCCTTTCCTTTTGACCTCCTGTTACATTTCCAAATTCATCTACAACTGGAGTACCATCCATCCAATAGTTATTATCAGAATAATTATAGAATGACGATATTCTAGCAAAAAGACCTTTTGAAGTGCTGTATTGTCCAAATAAAGAAGCTCTATGTGTATTAAACGAACCTACAGAGTAGGAAGCATCAATAAATTGCTCATTTAGATTAGGGGTTTTGATATTGATAACCCCTCCAAGAGCATCACTTGAAAGCTCGATCGGAGCTACTCCTTTATAAACTTCTATATTTCTAATAAGATTAGAAGGAAAGTTGTTGAGCGTCAATGATGAACCGAAGTTTTCCATTGGAACACCATCCATAAAATATCTAATTTGCTTTCCAGACAGGCCATTGAGAGACAAATCAAAATTGGAACCTAGACCGCCTGATTCTCGAACCATAATACCATTGGACATAGATAGAATCTGATTGATATCAAGATTGACATCCTGTAGTAGTTCTACACTGATGGCTTCTACATTGAAACCTAAAGTTTTTTTGAGTGCGACTTCAGTATCAGCTGTGATGACGACATCATTCAGTTCTAGCGTGTTTTCCTCAAGGGTAATTGCGATAGATACACCTTCTGCTAAATCAAACCAGTCTGTGAGAGTTGTATATCCGACAGAACCAACTTTCAGTTGTATTTTTTCTGAAGTGGAATTAGATAAAATGAAAAACCCTTTGGTATCCGTAATTACCCCAGAACCAGTTTTTAAATCCTGAACAGTTGCACCAATTATTGGGTTTCCTTCATTATCAATCACTCTTCCTCTTATTCCTTGTGCCAATGACCACATAGGCGTTATGAGAATAGTACAAATTATTAGGTAATAGATTTTGATCATTGGTTAGTTTTTTTCTTGGACTTGAACTTCCTGCCATACCAAAGTAAAAACCCGCTAACAGGCAATGATGCTATGGTCAGACTAACAAAAAACGCGATGATTTTTCCGGCTAATCCACCGATAGCACCAACATGGATGTCATAATTCATTCTTATGACTTTGTCGGCTATTGATGCATTTTGATATTTACCATAGATACTGGTCGTTTCGATTTCTTCACCTGTGTATTGATCGAAAAATCGATAATCCGAATCATAGTAAGTTCCTTTACTAGTATTGATTTCTATATAGATAGAAGCTGTATCAGAAGCTGGATAATGAAGTTCTATGTATTCATAGTCAACATATTCAGCTGCCAGTTTAGGAACAAGTGAATCAATTGGCTCAGGCTTATTATCAAAAGCTGTTGAAGTAGAATTGTTTGGAATTATAAACTGCGGAGCATTTTGTCCACCCCAGCTTTTATAGGTGATATAGTACACCCAATTAAATGCCATGATCAGACCAGAGAAAGCTATTATTATAGCTAAAAACGAAACATAGAAACCAAGAATACTATGAATATCAAAGTTTTTTCTTTTCCATCCGGTAGTGGGTTTCCATTTGAATTTGAATCGCTGTCCTCGGTTTTTTTTCTTCTTTGGCCACCACAGTACTATGCCTGTTACTAGAATAATGGTAAAGATTAAAGTGGAATATTGGACTATAGAAGAGCCTAGTTCCCTTCCCATCCACAAAAACATATGACCTTTCAGGACAAATGCGAAAAAACCAGAAGTATGATCCTTAGTAGTAACAATCTGGCCATTGACTGGATCTAAATAAACGGATTGATAAAAAAGCGGATCTGCATCATAAAATATCACTTCCACTGGTTGGTTAGGCTTTCCGTACTTCGTGCCATGTATGGTTTGATTTGGAATAGCGGTTTTAGCCATTGATGCTGCTTGAGATGGTGTGACAGAATGAAGATGATCCATCGAATCGTAGATATGAGAATCTTCCCTTGTAAACTCTTCTTGAAATACCCACAAACAGCCAGTGACCGCTACTATAAAAACCACTATGCCAGTAATAAGGCCCAAATACATATGAATGTACCTTAGCGTCTTTTTGATACTCATGTTATTCTTACTCGTTATGCTTTATGCTTATTTAGACTAATTCTACTTAGAGCCGCAAGGCTAGTCACTGAAATGCATAAAATCAAATTTATTCAGTCTAAATAAGTTTAGTTTTTCAGATTACTAAGTGATGTGATATAGCCCCTAATCTTTTCCTTCAGATAAGGACAGTTAGAATCTTGAATAGCCTTGTTAACTATTTGATTAGCCTTTTCTGGTGAACGCTTCACTTCACGAGATAGATCTATGAGGAAATTATCAAACTCTGAAAACCTATTCATCGCTGACAGAATTAGGTGAGTAGATTATTTCAAATAGCTCAGACAGGGTTAAGGCCTTTCTTATTCCATTAAGTAATTCTTGTTTTTCGACTTCTGTTATAAATATGCCTATTGCAGTCTTGGCGTTTCGAATGAGTACATGTCTATTCCCATTTTTTGAAAATTTATAGTCCGTATGTTTTAATTCTTCCAAGGTGGATTTGAAGTGTTTTAATTCTTCTGAGTTAAAAGTTGCAAAGCTACTCTTGTGTATAAGCGTATATGATTGACATTTTTTGCACCAACTTATTTGAATGTCTTTGGATTCACTTAAAATGATATTTTCATTGATCACACACATGTTTTTCGATTTTGGTTTTGTGCCTCCTGAAACCACACTGTTCGCATGGTCTCGGAGGTCTTCAAATCGTTCAATTCAAATAACAAGCATTCATTACATGAGCCTAACCAAGTAATTGAGAGAATAGAATTGAACTCTTTTTGTTTAGAATTATTCTAAATAGTTGTGCAATTCTACGTAACTGAAATCAAGTATCCAAGTTTTATATAGAATTATTCTAAATAATGTCTTACCGAGATTGTATTCCTAGACCGTAGTATACAGCCCCTCTTAATTCAGCCGTGATCAGACAAAAGGCTGCATAAAAAGTTTCAACTGTTTCCTGCACTTGACAGTAACAGGTCTCTTATTGGGTTTTGTTTCTCAAATGATATCCTCAAACTCTTTTTTGTGTAGAGTCTGTAGATATAAGTTCATCAACGGTTTTTTTTATTCAACCAAGTATAGCCTAACTGGACGAATTGAAACTTTTAACAACATCTGGTTTGATTGACACGACCTGCGTGGATAACCGCAAGGTGTCTTCCTGGATCTGGCTTGGTGTATGGTGTTAGTTTCTAACTACTAAAATTCGTTTTGATTTTTCTACCAAAAACGACTTCCGTTCCAAACTACTTACAATTTATGAATCAACATTTCTGCCTTTAATGAACGCTGCTAAACTCTAATAAGACTGGCTTTTCTTATTCCAATACATTAAAGCGTAAATTCCATTTATCATCTGATAAAAGTTCAATTCATTCTAATCAAATTATAATTCTATATAATCATATTTACATTAGATATTGGAATATTATAATTCATACTGATCAGATTCACATTCTGTATAAGTAAAGTCTAATTATGTCCTGTCTTACTACAATTTCTCATAGTATTAATACAATTCTTAGGTTTCGAACGGTCTTTCTTGGTTGAAAAAGCCATAATTAGCAATTCAAAAGCATAAGGGTGAAGATGGTTCTCTACTTAAAATATGATGATTTCAATATTATTGGCTAGGGGTTTCTAATTAGTGAAAATCTTGTTCGGTCCATGTAAAGTACTTTTCAATCACATCATCTTTATGTTGATTGACATAGTCTTCAAAGGCGTGTGCTGCTGGTGATAGTTTTTTGCCTTTCAAATAAATCAATGTCCATTCTGTGACTACAGGAAGATCTTTTGCTGATACGATTTTCATCTCTCCAGATAGTAATTCATGTCTTAATCCAATAAGCGGCATAATCGAAAAACCTAGTCCGGCATTAACGGCTTGCTTCACTGCTTCATTCGACATCAATTCCAATCGCGGTTTTGGGTGTATGTCATGAGAATTAAGATAATCTTCCATAGCTCGTCGTGTGGCGGAACCTTGTTCTCGAAATATTAATGGTAGTTTTTCAATATCCTTTTTAGTCAACTTCCGGTCTGGCAATTCCTTGTATAGGTCTGAATTACACACTAGCTGCAATCTGTTTTCCATTAATTCGATTTGATTCACTTTGAGATCTTCTGGAGGTACAGACACTAGGGCAAAATCAGTTTCATTATTCGTGAGACTCTCAAGCACTGCAGATCTGTTGGTCACATTCATGCTGATTTCAACTTTGGGGTGATCTTTTAAAAATTTGTTTAGAAAATACGGCATTACGTACTTGCCCGTGGACACTACCGACACAGTTATTTTTCCAGATAAAAAGCCTTTGAATTGATCCACCATTGAATTGATCTTCGATGATTCATCTAAAATTCTATTGGCGACTTCCGCGATCTCTCTACCAAATTCCGTGACAAAAAGTTGACGTCCGATGACCTCTGTTAGTGGAATATCAAACTGATCTTGAAGTTTTTTCAACTGTATCGATACTGCTGGTTGAGTTAAAAATAGTTCTTCACTTGCTTTTGTAATACTCTGATATTTAACTACATAAGTAAATATTTTGAGTTGGTGCAGCGTGTAATGCATAACATTGTATTTATATTTTAGATAATAAAGTTAAATATTTTTTAATGAATCAAACTGATAATATTTGCGTGATTAGGTAAAAAAGTAAGGACATGAAAATTTCTATAAGCAATCAAGTAACGAATGAAAATCCCTCCAGACGAAATAGTTTTCAAGAGTCAATTGAAATGAAGAAGCTATTTAAAGAGATCATGAAGGAGAAAGGCGAAATTGACGAAGCGAAGTTCAATTGGGTAAATGGTGAAACAGTAGAACTTAAAGGTGTATCTCCTATATCTGTTCATAGTTTTCTCGAGCAAGCAGAAGCTTTAGGTAAGAGAGTAAAATATACCAGTACTACTACAATTGATATTGGATAAAGCTACTTTCAATTCTTAACGATCATTCGATGGAACTACTTAATCCAAATAGCGTTTTGTTCTCTTCAAGTAAATATCAGGAACTGAGAAATTCGGTAGACGAGATATACAGAAGAATGACGTTTTGCAACTCATCACATTCAGAACGTGTACTGTCTCAGTTTGTAATTCAGTATAATGAACTGAAGCAAGTTCTTGCTTACCAAAACGCTATTTTTGAATCTCCTGGTAGTCCAACTACTTTACACTTTAGACTCCAAAGTTGTATACATTTCATTACGAGTGAAATCAAGCATAGTCACCTTTTGGAGAGTGAAATGCAACTCATTTAAATACACAAAATGCTCGAGCCGGAGTTGTATCAATCTGAACTATCTCCTTACCGTGAGTTTTCCGAAAGCGAATTTGAAGGTCATCCGCCTCCTTGCAGCATTGAAAATCTTGTTCCTTTGCTATTTGAAGAATTGCGTCATATCAATAATCCTGTAATGAAAGCATTTTACTTTCATCATGAGATTTTGAGAATAAAACCATTTTCAAACAGTAATGATCTGATCGCACGAATGGGTAAAAACTGGATTCTAATGTTTTATCTATTTCCTCCGATTTTTATCCATGACATCAATGATTACGAATCGTATCTAAGGTCAAAATATCTGAGCTTTATTCATTTGACGAAGAATCAAAACAGACTGGCGTTCGCTACTCAACATTTCTTTGATCTTGAATGGAGACGTCTTGAGTTTAGTGTTGGGAAATTGACTCGGTCTATTCACGATCTGGTAGAAAACCCCGTGTCCAAAGCTGTTGGTCTATCACAAGTACTATGAATTTATAAAATATAAATTCATAGTTATTTCATTTCTTCTAATCTCTCTAATTCTATTCCATAGTCATATTGCAAATCTTCATGGAGCGAAGCGACGATTTTTCGCAGTGCTATGATCTGACGATCGTAGATATTTTCCAGTGTATAATTCGAAAGCGGTGCGTGTCTCTCGAGTAGTTGTTCACAAAAGTATTTGAGCAGTTCAAACTCAGTTGTTTTCTTCTTGGAGTAACGAATGAACTTTTTGGCTAACCGTAGTATTTTGCGCATAGACTTGTTCACGTAGTAATAGCTTGATGAATTTACTTGATCAAAAAGTTCATCCATTTCTATTTTCACACTTTCTATATATGCTTCCTCATCTTGTGCCTCATACAGCAGGTAAGTAAGCAGTTCCTTAGAGTCTTTTTTGAACTTTGCCATTTGAAGACATAGTTCTACCAACTCCTTTTTGGTTTTGGTATTGAGTTCAATTTTAAGATCTCGTATGGATGCTGCTTTCATATTCGGGAAGTGACTTTCAAGTAGAATTCAACAAACATTGATAAAAATTGATACTTTGACAAAACTGATAGACCAATAAAACAACAGGCGACCGTTGCGGATCGCCTGTTTTTGGGTTGTTGGTAATTACAATTCTGCAATTACTGAAAGAGTCCTCCTGCTCTATCGAACAGGATTGTTTGTTGTTCGAAAGTATTGCTTTTCGACGAACCGTTTATAAAAAAATCAAAAAATTAATTTAAAAATTCATAAATACCGGCTACTCCTTGACCACCACCTACACAAGCTGTTACTATTCCATATTTTTGGCTGCGACGGCGCATTTCATTGATTAACTGAATGGATAATTTTGCACCTGTGCACCCTAGTGGATGACCCAGAGCAACTGCTCCTCCGTTTACATTAACAATATCTGGATTGAGGCCTCCTTCTTTGATGACTGCCAAGGCTTGTGTGGCGAAAGCTTCGTTTAATTCTATCTGCTCGATTTGATCCAATTTCATTCCGGCTTGACTTAGAGCTTTTGGTATCGCTGCTACTGGACCGATTCCCATAATTCTCGGGTTGACTCCTGCTGCTGCATACGTTACCAGTTTTGCGATTGGGTCAAGTTTCAATTCTTTCATCATCTTCTCAGACATCACGATAACGAATGCGGCTCCATCTGAAGTTTGTGAAGAATTCCCTGCAGTGACCATACCCCCATTTTTGAACGCTGGTCTTAACTTGGATAATCCATCCATAGATGTTCCTGGTCTTGGTCCTTCATCAGTATCTACTATGTATTTTCGAGTTTCCTTTTTGCCTTTTGCATTGACAAAAGTTTCTTCGACTGTGATCGGAACAATTTCTTCTTTGAATTTTCCGTCTTTGATTGCGGCAAGTGCTTTGTCATGAGAACTTACAGCGAACTCATCGGCTTGCTCTCTTGTAATTCCATAGTCCTTAGCTATTTCTTCCGCTGTAATACCCATTGATAGATAGTACTCCGGATTTTTTTCTGCAATCTTCCAGTTGAGAGCCGTTTTATATCCTAGCATGGGTACCAATGACATGGATTCGGTACCTCCTGCAATAATACAATCTGCCATTCCTGCTTTTATTTTTGCGGTAGCCATAGCGATTGTTTCTAATCCTGATCCGCAGTAGCGATTTACTGTTACTCCGGGAACTTCCATTGGTAATGACATCAAGGAAATCATTCTACCCATTTGCATTCCTTGTTCTGCTTCAGGAATTGCATTTCCAACTATCAAATCATCAATCCGTGTTGGATCAAGCTCAGGTACACTTGCTACCAAGTGTGTAATCACATCAGCTGCTAGATCATCTGGTCTGGTAAATCGAAATCCACCTTTTTTTGATTTTCCTACTGCCGTTCTATATCCTTTAATAATGTATGCTTCCATAATATTGATATTAAATATTCAGATAAAAGAACAATGACTCATCTTCCTAACTCTTGGAGAATGCGAATATCATTTTTGTCGTTCAGTTTTTCGTGCTTCAATAATTTTCAATTGATAAGACTCTATAAATCTAATTGTTAAGCCAAGTCATTTGATTTTTTCGAAATCATTAACTGTCTAACATTATGCCTTATAGTAAGTTCTTAAATCTTTATTCTTAAGGTCTAATTTCTCAAAGGCTTCCCTTTGAACAAAATGCTATGAATTCTCTCTAGTGTTTTTGGTTCTGCACATAGACTTAGAAATGCTTCACGCTCTAGATCTAGTAAATACTGCTCTGATACTTTAGTAGACTGTGTGAGGTCCCCACCGGCCATTACATAAGCAAGCTTTCTTGCAATCTTAGCGTCGTGTTCTGAAATGTATTGTCCGTAGAGCATTCCAGCGATACCTGCTTCGAACATTGCCATTGCAGTTCTACCATGAACTTTAATATCTGTTCTCTCGGTGGGTTTGGTATAACCTGACTCTGCAAGACTGATTGCCTTTGCTTTTGCGTCAGCCAAAAGTCGAGATCTGTTCAAAGTCACCTGATCTTGCGGTCTCAAAATATTCATAGCTCGAGCTTCTGCTGCTGATGTAGCGACTCTAGCGGTTGCTATGTTCATAAAATATTTCTGAAGCGTATTTAATTCTGGATCTCCTTCACCATATTCATCCGAAGCTCGCAATACAAACTCTTTGGTTCCTCCACCTCCGGGTATTACACCTACTCCAAATTCAACTAAACCAATGTATGTTTCTGCATGTGCTTGTATCGCATCACAATGTAATGACATCTCACAACCACCACCTAATGCCAAGCCTGATGGAGCTGCCACCACTGGTACGTTTGAGAATCTCATTCTCATCATAGTCTTTTGAAAATGAGCAATCATAAGATCCACTTCGTCCCATTCTTGATCCGAGGAATACATAAAAAGCATTGCAAGATTGGCTCCAGCAGAAAACTGTTGTGACTCATTTCCGATTACCACTCCACGAAAATTTTCTTCTGCTTTTGTAATAGCTGTATTCAAACCCTCTATGACATCACCACTTATAGAATTCATCTTCGTGTGGAACTCGACATTGAGAATGCCATCACCAATATCATATACCGTACTGCCCGGATTTTGATAGACAATATTATTTTGTTTGAAAGCATCGAGTATCACGAAACCTTCTGTTCCTGGTACAACTTTATATTCTTTGGATGGAATGTCGTAATAATACTTCTTACCGTTTTCGAATTTATAAAAACTGTCGTGTCCAGCTGCTAACATTTCAGTGACCCAATCAGCTGGTTTCATACCAGCTTGCTGCATTTTTTCTGTAATTTCTTTTACTCCCAGTGTATCCCAAGTTTCAAAGGGTCCCATTTCCCAGGCGAAGCCTGCCGAAACAGCTTGATCGATTCTATACAGTTCATCAGATATTTCAGGAATTCTGAAAGAACAGTATTTGAAGAGATCAAAGAATGTTGCCCTATAAAACTCTCCTGCTCTATCGTCATAATTGACAAGAATTTTGATTCTCTCTTTTAGGTTTTCATTGTCTTTAGCTTCTCCTAATGAATCAAAAAGTGTTTTTGATTTTGGACCATATTCGAAAGTATTTAGATCTAATTCTAAGATCTCTTTTTTACCTCCTTCATGAACGACTTTCTTATAATACCCTTGTTTGGTTTTATCTCCCCACCATTTTCGATCATACAATTCTTGAACTATTCTTGGAAGTTTGAAAGAATCTCTTGATTCATCACTTGGCAATCCTTGGTACAATCCGTTAGCCACATGAACGGAAGTGTCCAATCCTACGACATCCATCGTACGGAATGTTGCAGATTTTGCTCTACCAATAATTGGGCCGGTGAGTTTATCGACTTCACCGACTTTCATTCCCATTTTCTCAATGGTATGCATAGCTGACATGATTGCGTAGATTCCAATCCTGTTGGCAATAAATGCAGGGGTGTCTTTGCACAATACGGTTTCTTTTCCAAGAAATAAATCGCCATAATTCATCAAAAAATCAATGACTTTTTGGTCCGTATCTGGTGTGGGAATAATCTCAAGTAACCTTAAGTACCTCGGTGGATTGAAAAAGTGAGTACCACAGAAATGCTTTTTAAAATCTTCACTTCGTCCTTCAGCCATTAGGTGAATAGGAATTCCCGAGGTATTGGAAGTAATGAGTGTACCTGGTTTGCGATATTTTTCTACCTGCTCGTAGACTATTTTCTTAATGTCTAATCTCTCGACTACTACCTCCATTATCCAATCGACTTCGGAGATTTTAGACATGTCATCTTCCATATTGCCAAGTGTGATCAAGGCTGCTTTGGAAGAATCGTAAAGTGAAGCGGGTTTAGCTTTCAATGTACTTTGAAAAGCATCATTGACAATTCGGTTTCTAACGGATTTATCGTCCAACGATAAACCTTTATTTTGTTCAGCTTCGGTGAGCTCTTTGGGTACAATGTCTAATAACAAGACATTGACACCGATGTTGGCGAAATGGCAAGCTATCCTCGAACCCATTATCCCGGAACCGAGGATGGCTACTTTCCTAATCGATCTGTTACTCATTGTCAGTTAATATTGTTTTGGTATCGAAATTTTTATTGGTATCAATCACTTTTTCTATCGATCGCATGACTTTGAAAAATGATTCAAGATCATGTTCAGATATCTGCTCTCGAACTGCTTCGTTGAAAAGGATAACAGCTTTCTTAGAGAAAGCACGTTTTTCTTTTCCTTGTTCTGTCAGGCGAATTCTGACCGACCGTCGATCCTCTGGATCCTGCACTCTGGTGATCAGACCTGACTCTTCCATATTTTTGAGTAGCCGTGTGAGACTACGAGCTTCCATTCCTAATGCGGGTGCTATTTTAGTAGCTGGTGTACCATCATACTTATCAATATTCAATAAGACAAAACCTGTCGAAGCACTGACTCCTTCTTTAGCTCCTCCTTGATTGTACATTCTGGATATTCCGTGCCATGCTGCCTTGATGTGATAATCTACCGTCTCTTCCTTCTTCATATACCAGTTATTTAATCATGGGGCGTTTGCCCTTGGAATATAATTCCTTGACTTCTTAGTCGAACTTTAATAAGATTCTAAAGATTCCAACCAAAGAACCTCTATTCAATTATTCAACAGCAACTTATTCGATAATGAGAATTATTTGCATAATTTTCTTACCGCCTCTATCAAATATACCAAAAATTATTCTGCATGCATAACATTTTACTGCTATAGATGAAAAAGGTTATGATCTAGATGTTTGAATAGTTTTCGAAAGGATATTAGTTTTCCTAGAACATACATATCGATAGTAGATAAATGAGTAAGACTGGAAAAATTATTGAAATAGAATACAAAGGGGTTAAAATTATTCATACTGATCTTTCGAAACTCAGTTCTGAAGATGCGATTGCGGTGTTAGAAGATACGTTGATTGAAATTCCTAAATATGGTGAAAAATCGGTGCTTTCTCTACTCAGTGTAAAACACCTTGAGTTTAGCACAAGCCTCATGAAAGTATTCAACAAAGTAGGTGTAGAAAACAAACGTTATGTATTGGGAACAGCAGTTTGCGGCCTTTCTTCCATGACTCGGCTTCTTGCTAAAGGGGTAATTACAGCATCTGGTAGAAAAGCTGATATTTTTAATACCCAAGAAGAAGCATTGGAATGGCTATACCTGGTTCACAAAGGAGAAAAGTAATTTGTCTAATAAAACTTAATCACAACAAGATTTACCCAAATACGGTTTTAAATCTAATTGAAGACACAAGATAATCGCTTCTTAAATGAAGTTATGAGACGCAAGGAATTGAGGAATTAGACTCTTTGCGCTAGACCTTGTGAATGAAGCTCCCCGACCCAAGGGTACGGGGTATCTTTGGGATTTTATTTCTACTCGACCCAAGGATCGGGGAATTAAACCCAAAAGGCTATCGCCCTGCGATTAAATCTGATCTCCTCTCATTTTTCTGAACCTTTTACGTGCATCACTAACATAGACGCTTCCTGGATAAGTCGTCAAGAACTCTCGATACATTTCCATTGCAGCATCTTTATTTCCTAATTGATTTTCATTGATATCAGCCATTAGAAACAATGCATCATCTCCTAGAATATCCTGACCATGTTGTTTGTAGATTATTTGTAGATGATTAATGGCATTTTGAAAATTTCCTTGTTTCAATTCTAAATTCGCTATCTGCCAATGAATTTCATCTACTATAGAATGACCGGTATATTTTACTAGCATCTCCTCATATGCATTCTTAGCTTCATCATTCTTATTTTGAAATTGGAGTAATTCAATAGCTGCATACTCTTTCATTACATATTCTGACGAATCCATCATGGTGTTATCTTTTATCAATAGACTTAAGAAGATAGCATCATTAGCAATTTCTTTTGTTGTGGCCTGCTTTAATATGTCCAAATGACCTTTTGCAAGGTCGAAATTACCAGTGTAGTAATTCAACTTAGCATTTCTAAGCTTAGCCTCGTATCCGATAGTAGAAGATTTGTTTTCCTTCTCTACTTGTGAATAAAGTAGTGTCGATTCCCACGGTTCATCTATCAGCAGGTAGATATCACCTAGATCCAGTTTTGACTTAGCTTTTGTTTTTCTGTCGACTCTTGGTCTTTTCGCTAGGTTTTGTAAGATGTTAATGGCCGAATCATATTCATACAAGTAGAAGGCATGGAGTATAGCTTTACCTCGATATGCGTCGTATGTGGAATTGTTTAGACCTAATTCTTTTATAAGATTTTGATAATCCAGCGTAAGCTGGTGAATTGCATTTTTATCTATTGGAAATTCAGTTTTGATTTTTGACTCTCTTGCTTGAATTATCTTTCTTTTAGATGTTGAGTAAACATTTCCTACAGTATATTTTTCGATAATATATGAGAATATAGAAATAGCATCATCATACAATTTGTTCTCCATCGCGAGATCTCCTATTTGCATTAAACGAAACCCGTCTTCCTTAAAACGTTTATCAAGAGCCTTGGCTTGAATGAAGGCTGCATAAAAATCTTTTCTTTGAATATTAACCCAAACTAACAGGTCACCATACATGGATATATTTGGATTCTTTTGAATTTTTTCAATTAAGATAGCTTGAAATGCTTCCATATATTCTTGATCCTGGAGCACGGTTTGAAGAATATTTTTTACATATCGAAGATTGCCTGGTCTAAGCGAAGCAAAGTTCAAATACTCACCAATCATATTATCTTTCTGATCAAGCTGTCTATAAACATTTGCCATTTCCAAAGCGTACTTAGTTTCGTCTTTTACAGCGGCCCTACTCGCCTTATACATTTTAATAGCCTCTTGACTCATTTGTTTGCTGAGCATGTGTTTAGTACCCAATCTCACTTGATACTCACTGCTTTTGAATCTTTCAATCAAATCATTTACATACTTTGTATAGAGATTCATATCTCCCATACTTTGATATAGCCTAGCTCTATCTATTTTGTAATAGATATCCATTGGGAAAGCTTTTTCTGCTTTTTTTAGATATTTATCTACAGCTTTAAAGTCTTTCTGTTGGATTAATAGCTCAAAGTAGTTGTTGTGGATATCTAAATAGTTTTTTGGATCTTTTGCCAATTGGTCATAAATGTCCCGAGCCTTTAGAATATCACCATTTTGGTAATACTCATTTGCCAATTGTACTTGAGTGGAATTTTGCGCCACGATGGTGAACGCATTTATTATTATGAGTACAATGAATGATATTCTCTTTTCCACAGATTTCTTCAACATGATATATTAAATAAGATATAAATAAAACTATTATTATTTATTAGCACTGTGGATTTGTGGATATTTCAATTTGGATTTAAGATATGTTTCTTGTTGGTGAATAAAGGAAATGTTAGCTACAGTTTATCCACAGATTAAGTTCCTTGTATTTCAATGAGTTATTGATTTACTAACATTATTTATCTTGATGTTGAAACGTGTTATTCACTACAATGTTGATTGGTATGTTTTGTGGAGAAATATGAGTTTATCAGAGTTATCCCTAGGGTATATCAAAATATTGGTGTGAGTAAGTATAACTTGGATACTTATAGACATCGGTTGTTAATGATTTATACACGTTATCCACAGTTATTAACATGGTTTGCTTAGGTTGATAAAGTCTGATTATTGGATTGAACTTTAGATTTACTGTGTACACGAAATTGAATCTGTGCTAGTGGGTTTCACCAGTAGAGTCTCTATTATGAGTGTGTTTATGTTGCTAGGACTTAGACTGACTCAGTTTTTGTTTGCTAGAAGTAGATAGAATGAGTTCTACTTAGAATTGAATGTTGACATTTTCAAGTTCCCAGTTGGCTCTGACGTCAAATACTTCTGGATAGAAATAGATAGATTCTGGTTCGATATCTTCGATGATATTACCGGAAGACCATTCGCCGTCTGCGTTGTCGTCTATTAGAATCCTAAATGTGTATTTACCTGGTTCGATATCTTTGAACTTATAGGTGGTTTTAGAATCCGTAGATTGAATAATTTTATATGAAGGGTCTACGAGCTGTAATGTGAAGTTTGATGAAGTAGATGTGATTGTTCCAGAGATGATTCCTGAAGCTGTTGAATTTTTAAATAGGTAGCCTCGAGTAATAGCTTTTGTCGTATCGTTTTCAACGGATACAAATGCTGCAGCAGGTATGTTGAAATTAATGAGAGAAGTATCTACGTTCATCAGGTAGCTTTTTTCTGTAAAGAAAATAGAATCAGTATTGGTGGTATCTTGGTAGTTAAGAAGAAGACTATCTATTAAATCTGGAAAAACATTTTTATTCACTGGGGTTTTCACATGAAACTTCGTGAAATCTTGATTCCAAGAAAATACTTCTTCTGTTAGATATTCTATGAGTAATGTGTCGTAGTTTAAGCTGATAGAATCGGTGCTATATGACGTGATAGGTTTTGTGAAATCGATTGTAATTTTTAGTGAGTCTTCTAAACGATATGAAGCTGCTGGTACCATTGTATATTCGAATGTTGCTGGCTTTCTTTTGGATTCTTTGAATTTAACATAGAGTGTATCTTGTCTATTGTTCTCCAATGAATCGAATACTTGTATGATAAGACCTAAACTATCTCGTTCGTATTTGAATTTATTGGGTTTATAGAACCTAATTGTTTGATTTTCAGATATTAAGTTGGTTTTAGGTAGTGGTAATGGTTTGTTTTCGAGAGGTTTTATTAGGTATTTTGATAGGAACTTGTTGTATAGTACATCAAAGTATCTTCCTGTGCTTTTACCTCTTGATAGTTTGAGCTCTCTAGAGTCTATAATCTGTACTGGAATTTTAATTTCATCAACGCTTTGGTTTAGATCTATGTATCCAGATTTGAATCCATGAAGTTCATCTGAGGGTTCGATTTTCATGTTGTTATTAGCATCCATGAATGCGTAAAGTTTGTACTTGCCGTTTTTGATATTTTCGATCGTAAACAGACCTTCTTCATCCGTTTTTGTAAAGTATCTTGGTTTACCTGTGAATGCATCAATAGTGTCTTCTTCTGAGTATAGAGACACTAGTGCTTCTTTAATTGGTGCATTGGTGTATAGATCGTGAACGTAACCTTTGAGGTATATAGAATCTAGAATCGGTCCTGTAGAGAAGGCAAGTTTTAAATTGACTGGAGGATTTTTTTCTGTGATGTCACCTATACCTTCCGCAAAATTCAAGGTGTATGTGGTGGCAGAATCAAAGGGTTCTTCAAATTGGAGTATTACCGTGTTTTTCTTGACTTTGAATTTGTAAGGGTTTTCGATGTATGGGGTAATGATCAGATTCTGTTTGATTCGGTCGGCAGAGACCCTTTCATCGAAGGTTAAAGTAAAATCTTGTCCAGTGTAGTTTACGGTTTTGTGAAGAGGTTTCGAATGAATGAGAGTTGGTGGTATAGTGTCCTTAGGACCTCCAGTAGGACTACTTTGATTGGCGCAGGACATTGCAAATGCGAAAACTAATAGTAGTACTGCTGGAAGTAAATGTTTCATGATCGTTTGAATACGTAAATGAGACTGGAGTAATTGTTATTTTGTTTGGCGAATTTATTAGAAATTAATCCTCGAATAAATGCCTTGAGGTAATTTGATTTTCCAGTTGCTATTTTTTCACTTAGAAGACTAACGTAGTAGGCATCTAGTTTCATAGGTATGGTCTTTTTAAGTTTGAATTTATGGGCTTTTAAAAGTTCCGTTATTGTATCTGGTGTGAAGTGATATAGATGGCGTGGGACATCGTATGCAGCCCAGTTTTCTTTGTAGTATTCACGGTCATGAGAATTATGATTGGGTACAGCTATTAGAAGAGTTCCTTTTCGTTTAAGTACTTCTGTTAGTTTTTTTAGAGTGGAATTGAGATCATGGACATGTTCAAGTACATGCCAGAGAGTGACGATATCAAATTTTTTCGTATTGAGATCTTCATGACTTTTAAGGATAGTAAGATCTGTTTCTTCAATAATTTTCTGTCTAGTTTCGTCATCGGGTTCGATGCCTGTTGTTTTCCACCCTTGTTTATTAAGGTGTTCAAGTAGTGTTCCTGCACCACATCCATAATCGAGTATCTTTCGGCCTTCGCTTAGTGATGCGAGTAGTTTAGTTTTCCGTCTAAGGGTAAACCAGCGGGCTACTTTATATATTCTATTAGTTAAGTTGTTCCCTTTGTTTTTGTGTGATATGTATTCTTCGGATTGGTAGTATTTACCTATTGATTGTTTATTGGGTCTTGGACTTGTTAGTAAAAGATTACAGTTGATACATTGCATAATAGCAAAGCTCTCTTGACTAACGGTGTGGTCATCTGCAATACAGAAACTCTTAAATTGTTTGCTATTACAAGATGGACAGATTTCTATTTTTTCGTACATAATTTATCTAGACATGTAGACCATCAATACTGAAATATCGGCTGGATTTACTCCACTGATTCTTGATGCTTGTCCGAGATTGGTTGGCATAATGTTACTTAGTTTTTCTTTAGCTTCTGCTGATAGTGCAGAGATTTGTCTATAATCAAATCCGTCTGGAATTAACTTATTATCCAAGTTAGACATTTGCTCCGCTAAGTTTTGTTCCTTCTCAATGTAAGTTTCGTATTTTGTTTGAATAGAAGCTTGTTGGAGAACATCATCAGATATGGAGTTGGTATATGTTTTTAGTTCTTCACTCAGTTCTATTACATCTTCGATATTTAGTTCAGGTCTTCTTAGGAAATTAATCATTGGAGATTTTTCTCTAATCTTAGAAGATTGAATAGCTTCTAGTTTGGCATTTACTTCTTCAGGTTTAACCTTAATAGTTTGAAGCTTCTTTATGGTCTCCTCCGTTTGGTTGATTTTTTTATTAACGGTGGTGAGTCTTTCTTCACTCGCTAAGCCTAAATCATATCCTAGTTGTGTTAGTCTTATATCTGCATTGTCTTGCCTTAGTAGTATTCTGAATTCGGCTCTGGAGGTAAACATGCGGTAGGGCTCATTGGTCCCTTTATTGATAAGATCATCTATCAGTACACCTATGTAAGCTTCAGATCTACCAAGTATAAAAGGTGATTTATTATGTACTTTGTTGTGGGCATTAATGCCTGCCATGAGTCCTTGACTGGCTGCTTCTTCATATCCAGTTGTACCATTGATTTGGCCAGCGAAATATAAGTTATCTATGAGTTTGGTTTCTAGAGTATGTTTTAGTTGAGTGGGTGGAAAGTAGTCATATTCTATTGCGTATCCAGGTCTAAACATTTTAACTTTTTCGAAGCCTGGGATCTTGGTTATGGCTTTGTATTGTACGTCTTCTGGTAGACTGGTTGAGAATCCATTAACATATATTTCAACAGTATTCCATCCCTCTGGTTCGACGAAAATCTGGTGTCTTTCTCTTTCTGCAAATCGGTTGATTTTGTCTTCAATGGATGGACAATATCTTGGACCTAGACCTTTGATTCTGCCAGTGAACATAGGGGATTGTTCGAATCCGGTTTTTAGAATATCGTGTACTTGAGCGTTAGTATAGGTGATGTGACATGGTGTTTGTTTGGTCAGAGGTTTGGTATTGGTAAATGAAAATTTACCTGGGTTCTCATCACCAGGCTGTTCTTCCATGATGTCCCAGTTGAGTGAACGACCATCTACTCTGGGAGGAGTACCAGTTTTCATTCTTCCTGATTCAAATCCTAGTTCGACTAGTTGTTCGGTTATACCGGTTGCAGCTTTTTCTCCTGTTCTACCACCACCGAATTTTTTTTCACCGATATGGATTAGACCATTAAGGAAGGTGCCATTTGTAAGAACTACACTTTTAGCATTAATCTCAAGACCCATACCTGTTCGGACTCCTACTACTCTGTTGTCTTTGATAACCAATCCTGATACCATTTCTTGCCAGAAATCTACATTAGGTGTTTTCTCTAGTTGTAGTCGCCATTCTTCAGCGAATCGCATTCTGTCGTTTTGTGTTCTGGGACTCCACATGGCAGGTCCTTTTGATTGGTTAAGCATTCTGAACTGAATCATAGACTTATCAGAAATGATTCCTGAGTAGCCACCTAATGCATCAATCTCTCGCACTATTTGTCCTTTTGCTACTCCACCCATGGCTGGGTTACATGACATCTGTGCGATGGTGTTCATGTTCATAGTGACCAACATTACTTTTGATCCCATATTTGCAGCAGCTGCAGCAGCTTCACATCCTGCGTGTCCTGCGCCTACTACGATAACGTCGTAATCCTGAAACATACTTTTATGATTATGTTCCACGTGAAACATTTATACTCTAAAACCTATTAATGTTTCACGTGGAACTATAGTCTTCAATTTGAAAGCCGCAAAGATAAGTAAGGTGTTTATTTTTTCTAGTTGTACCGTGATGGCTGATATTGATTGTCGTGTTTAATATGTTCCACGTGGAACAGGATAGTTCTACTCTTTAGTCTATTTGGTGTTTCACGTGAAACAGTATTTAATGTTTTTCGAGTTTATCTTATACTGTTTGTATCTAAAGTGTTCGGTACTCACTGAATGATAGGTAGAGTATGTAGATGTTTAACTGGTGATATGTTAAGTTGGAATTTCATTAACAGAAGGTGTTTAAGTGGCTTTTAAAAGATGTTCGTAATGAGTTTTTATGTAGGATGAGTTGGGTTTTACCTTTCTATTAGAATATGATTACTCATGCTATGTCGCGTATGAATTTTTAAGGGAATGAAAAAGTTTGGAATGTTGTGAAGGGTATTGTGGATTTTTTGTGAGTTAAATTATTTGCTAGGAGATTACCTGTTAGTTTTATTTCTAGGATTATACGTGAGTATTAAAACAGAATTCGGATTGTGCTCAGTGCTTTTAGGATTTAAATAGTTGATGTGTTTCACGTGGAACACGTGTTGTTTTGTGTTGAGTTTGTTTTATCGATTCCAATTTAGAGTGAGCTTTTTTAAACTATGACTGTTTCTTGTCTACACTTTTGGTTCGTGAATAAGCCTATGGAGTTTGATAACATGATCATGAAGAGTTATTAGGTTGAAGACTTTATAGTCCTCCAAGTTTGATCCAATAGTATTTGAGGTTTAGTCGGTATTGCTTTTTATCGGGTAAACCTATTTGCAATAGGTTGTCAGGTGTTGGATTGTTGGTAGATTTTAGGATTGGAACTTTTATAGTGTTTAGTGATTATATACAGGTTTAGTATCATTGATCTCAATGATGTTTCAAGTTCCTTTTTATTTAATGGATTTGATAGCTGTCGTTCCAGGTGTTCTGGCAAGCGTATAGATTATGTACGGGTATAAGTATAGCTCCTATGATCTATATTTCATTGTCTAGAAGAGCTGGGATTGCTTATTTGATTAAGTTATTGTTAGATAATGGGAATCTCTAAAGGAAGGTATTATGTTCCACGTGGAACATTAAAACTATGAGATAACCCCTAAACAAGTTATTGTTACTGAGGATTGTTTACTAATGGATTTTTAGATAGATAGAAATTTTCTTTCTCAGTCATTTCTGACTGTTCGTTTTCTGTTTTGTCATTGTAACCTAAGAGGTGTAATAGACCATGTATTATTACTCTATTAAGTTCGGTGAGATATGTAATGTTAAGGGATGTAGCATTGTCTGTGATTCTCTCTAGGCTTATGAATAGATCTCCCTCTATTTTACCTGATTGTTCTGAGTTATCAAAGGTGATGATATCGGTGTAATAGTCGTGGTCTAAATATTCTACGTTGATTTTGTGTAGATATTCATCTGAACAAAATATATAGTTAAGATGGATCAGTGAGTATCCTTCGTTTTGTATTGTTGATTTGATCCAAGCACTAGTTTGTTCAAGGTTGAGATTGGGTTGGTTTATATCTTCAAAGAAGTATTCAATAAGGTTTGACATCAGGAGAGATAGAAACTTAGTTCAACTTTCTTTCCTTCGTCTTCGAATTTTACTTCATCGCAAAGATTCTTCATTAAAAAGATTCCTCGGCCGCTTGGTTTCTCGAGGTTTTCTGGAGCTGTAGGGTCTGGGAGGTCATCGAATTGAAATCCTGTTCCTTCATCTTGGATAGTGAACTTTACTTCGTTTTCTTGAAGACTTAGCGATAGAGTTACGTTTTTGCTCTTATCAGATTTGTTTCCATGTACAATGGCGTTGTTGACAGACTCTGTAACGGCTATCATTATGTTTCCATATATATCATCGTTGAAGTTGTATTTGTCACGAGCGTTGTCAATGAAACTTTCTACGATTCTGATATTTTCTGAAAGTGATGGTATTTGTATGTTGATGGCTTCCATGTTCAATTACTTAGGATCACAAATATATTATTGTTCATTTAACCTTTGGAAATATTTATTTACTTCTTCCTTATAGTACGGGTTTAGTTGTGTAGGTACTGCGTGAAGTAGTTCTAATTCCTTTTCTTTTTGCTTTAGGTATTCGGCTATTGAAGGTGGGACTTGTTTTGAGATCTCCTTTGCTTCTTCTCCTTTTCGTTGTTGGTCTAGTTCTTTTTCTCTCATTGCTTTTTCAGCCTTTAACATCCTTGTTAGTATATCTTGCTGGCGTCTGATAGTTTGACGTGTGATACGCTTGTTGACGAGATCAGTTTCAGTTTGTTCCATTTTCTTTACAGCATCGTTTAGGCCGCTTTTTAAGCCATCCTTTCCGTCTTCGCCATTTTGAAGCTTCTCTCCCATTTGTTGTAATTGGTTTCTGAGAGCCTCTTGTTCTGCTGCTAGTTTGGCTAGTTCTTGTGAAAGTTGACGGCCTGACTTCCCACTTTTCTGTAAGTCCTGTATTTTTTGATTAAGTTCTTTTTGTAGCTGTGATAGACTGGGAGCATTTTTAGGTTTTCCTTTTTTACCCTTTTGTGGTTTACCCATTGCTTCAGCCATTTGGGCCATCATTTGTTTAAGCACATCATCAAGTAATAGAGCTAGATTGTTTATTGATGTCATCGCATATTGTTGGCTTACTACAGCTTTAGATTGATGGCGTTCGCGAAGCATTTGTAGACTCTCATTGATGTGTTTATTCATATCAGAGAGTTCTCTAGTCACAAAGCTTTGAATTTGGAAAACTCTTTTGGATAAAGCCAAAAGGCTGTCCTCTATAATCTTTGCGTCATCTTTGAGCTTTAATTGTTGTTGTGATAGTGTAACAAAACGAGGATCACTTTGATTTACACCTCTGAAATCTTTCAGTATTTGTTCTTGATCGAATGATAGTTTTACGAGATTTTCTACAATAGCTCTCAGGTTTTCTAAATTTTCTGACATCTGTTGCATCTCCATACTTTGCTGCATGTCTTGCATTTTTTTAGACATTTGCTGCATCTGTTGGGCAGCGTTCTGTTGTGATTGAGAGGATTTCTTCTTTTTGTTGTCTTCAAGTTGCTCACTGCTTTCCTTTAAGCTTTCGTTGATACTTTGTTCTTCTTGATCAAAGTTTTCAAGTTCTTTGGGGTTTTCAAGCTCCTTATTAAGCTCATCAAGTTTGTCCATTTCTTGAGCTATTTCTTCAAACTCCTTATTTATACTGTCTTGCTTCTCTTTGAGTTCTTCTTTGCTTTTGTTTCCTTCTTGTGTGTCTTTAGCGTTCTGTTCTTGCTCTTGTGCAAGCTTCTCTAAGTCATCAATGACTTCTTCCATTTTGAAGTCAAATTGCATTCGCTTGTACATCTCTATTGCTCGTTCTAATTCTTTCTCCATATTTTCTTCTTTTTGTTGAAGTTGTTCAACAACGTTTTCAAGCTTATCAGGAGAAGTGTTTTCTTGTAGAAGTTTTTGTAATTCTTCGTATAGTTTTTTTGTTTCTTCATCTAATACTTGATCCATCAGCTTTTGGAGTTGAGCGGCTTTTTCCTGGAGCTTTTCATTAGGTTCATTGAATTGCTGTCTTTGTTGATTAGACTGTTTGTTTTGCTGATTAAGTTCTTTTAATTCTTCTTCTAGTTTCTTTTTAGACTCTATTAGATTATCGAGCTTCTTTTTATCCTGCCAATCGAGCTTATTCTTACTTTTTAATTCGTTCTGTATTTGTTTGAGCTCGTTATTTATCCTTTTAGACTCTTCTATTTTCCGTTCAAGATCGGACTTAGTTTTTTCCGCTTTTTGGTCAATTTTGTCGTTGATTTCTCCCTTACTAGGTATTTTAAATGAGTATTTGGCTGATCTACTTGATTTTGCTCCATTGACTCCGTCATTGTCCCATACTTTTAAATAGTACTCGAAGTTTCCAGCTTTTAAGTCCTTGATACTATCTAATTGCAACTGATAGAAGAAGTTTTGAGAGGTTAAAGAACGATCAATTCTGATAGGAATCACTTTCTGTCCATTTGAAGATTCATATATCAAATGGAGTTTTGAGAGCCCGTAATCGTCTTTAATCAATCCGTTCATAATAATGTATGAATGCATTATCGTGTCTTGTAAAATATTCGCACTAATACTTGGGTGTTGGTCCTTGATTACGTCTACCAAAAATGAAATAGAGTCCTTGTTCAGACTATATTGGTTTTGTAACTGAATGCTATAGTTCTCGGTTTCTAGAAACCTATAATTGAATGTAAAGTAGTCTTCAGCTGTTTTTTTCATTTCTGAAGTTGCTTTTCCTATCTGAATACTAGCGTTTTCAGTAGACGACGTTTTGAGCTGCCATTGCACTTCAGTCCCTTCTGGTAAGGTTAGATTTCCGACATTAGATAGTAGTTCATTTTCTCTTTTTATATGTTGCGGGTAGATAAGGTTTGCTTGGAGATTTCGAATGTCTGGGCGGTTAATTAAAGTTAATTTATAGCTAGGGCTAATATAATCAGCAGCTATCAACTTAAATTCGGTGCTAGTCTGTACATTATGAAAAGTATGTTGATAATTATTACTGATGTTTCTAGAAACCTTGAACTTTCGACCATTCTCTTCTAAAAAAACTTCGTTAGGTAGAGTTTTTCCATTAACCTCAATGTTTAGCACGAAATCTTCATTTCGGTAAGCTTCTAGATTGGTATTATTGATTTGAATTTCAAATAATCTTTCAGGCTCAAATTCTTGATTGTATTTGATGATTCTTTCTGTGCTTTCAGTGAAGAATTGAGGTATCAATACAAGAATTCCAATAAATACTACGATCGGAACAGCTAAATATTTGCCAAGTTTTTTGTTATCGTCTTTTTTTATGGATTTGGTAAACTTGAAAACTGAAATCTCATGTGATCTTTGTTCTATGGCTGCATTAACAAGAGAATCATTATGATTTTGGCTATCCAGTTGTAACGTATTTAATAGTTTATCATCTAGATCGGGAAAAAAATCACCAATCTGACGAGCTGCTTCGATGTCTGATAGATTTTCATCGGATTTTAGCCAGTGATAGAATGGTATAGCTACCCAATTGATCAAAGCAAAGCCAAAACCGGTCAGAAGAGCATAAAATAGAATAGTTCTTAAGCTTGAATCTAATCTTAATGAAAACTCTAAAGTCGTAGCTAATAAAAAGACTGTAAGAACGACTCCTAAAAAAATGATTGAATTCTTAATTAGCTGATTGAAGAAGTACTTCTTCTTATATTCTGCTAGGTTTTTCTTGATTATGTTGAATGAATTGCTCAATTCTCTAATATTTCTTGACAGTTTTAAACTTGACATTATGAACAACGTCTTTCCAGCTCATGAAATCATCTAACCCGCTGATATTTCTTTGAGCAATGAAGTAAAACGGTGTTTTCTCTAAAGTAATGTATTTCTTCCCTTTTAATTCTTCTGATATGAAATCAACTCCATTACTTGTCTTGACTTCTACAGTTTTTAGTAGAATATGGTTGTGTTCAGTGTCTTTTTGAATTATAGGTTGATAGTTAAAAGCAGAATTCACATTGAGAATAGAAGTATCACCAGTAACCGTGATTTTGGCCAGATCTATACTGTCCTGTTGACTTTTACTTATTAGTTCTTTTACACGTTCGTTAGTTCTACTATTCAAGATACGATGAGTGTAAAAGAATTCTAAAGAATCAAAATTTCCTTTTAGAATTGCTACGTTTAATAAGGTTTTATTTGACTTAAATACTTGATATTCAGGATATTTATTTGATATTTCTTTATCAAGAAACTTTTTGTGAACGGTTGCATTTGTAAGTTTAGGATGATACTCGATTACATCGAATCCACCATTTAAAAATTCAGAGATTTTATAGTCTTCATTTTTTACAAACCTTATGATTACGTTGTTCCACGTGGAATCTTTTCCTGTTAGGTTACATAATATATCATCGTTAAGCTCTTTTATCCTGTGTGAACCGGTGCCATATATGCTATCAGAGATGATAAGATTAAACTGGGACAGTTTCTGAATCAATAAACTATCTTTTTTACGCATTGAGAATCGTATGGTCAATGAATCTGGGGTGGTAATACCTGTTGGAAAAACACTGTAGTCGTTCTTATTGGTTCTGTACCAATTACTTAATGGGAGCCCGTCAATGTTCATAAATGTATTTTGAACTAAACTGTTATTTAGCTCTTTATCTTCCCATACTTTTCTTAATAGACCAATCACATTATCTGCACTCACCTTTTTGCCAGAGTGTAAATACCTGTTTTTAAGTATAATATCTGTGTATTGATCATTGGTTTTTATTTTGTCTATGAAAGAACTTTGGAAGTGAGCATTACTATCAGCTTTTTGAATGAATTGTTCAAATACTAAATCTACTATTAGTTGTTCCGATTCGTTTGAAACTTTAAGTGGATTGATTGAATGGATATTGTCATAGAAACTGATTCGTAGAGTCCCTATTTGCTCATCTGATTTGTTGTTAGGATGGTCGGATCTATTATTATCTGTGCAGGAATTGAGGATAATTAGAAAAATAAGGTATAACCAAGTCGCTTTCATTTAAATACCAATTTCGTTTTCAAAGTATTCTATTACATTGATTTTCAATAGCTTTTCTTGCTCTACAATATCGAGATGCGGTAGATTTTTAACTAATTTCCAATGAGGCCAACCTTCTTTATCATGTCCGTTTAATTCATAGTACCCGTCCAAACTTAGTACCTTACATATTCCAAGATGAATAAGATCTTGCTTTTCCTCCTTTGAAAACACTTGGTTTCCTCGTCCCAGTTCTTGAACTCCAATAAGAAATAGAACACCATTCAAGTCTCCTGGTTTCTTTCCAATCACTTCTTTAAGGTTTTGAAGTAGGACTTGCCATTTTCTACTTAGATCTAGATCCTTTTTTATCATGCTTATTGTTTGCTGATATCAAATGTGTAATTTGATCAAATATATTTCAGCATTTTGAGATGGTGGTCTACCTAATCGTATATTCATGAAAAAGTACTTCTTTTCTCTTTTTTCTCTAGTTTTTCCAGTCTTATGTGAGTGTTGTGGACGTGTATTACTTCAGCATGAACAGACGTTATGTTTACACTGCTTGAAGGACTTACCGAAAACGAATTATCATTTAGTCGTAAACAACCCTTTAATACTACAACTTAAGTTGGCAGCTAAGATTGATTCGGCCAATGCTTTCCTACATTTTACAAAGAATGGTGTGGCACAGAAGTTATTGCATCGGCTGAAATATAAAGACCAGATAGCTGTGGGAACTGTATTGGGACGTTGGTTTGCTGAAGATATTAAAGATTATGTTTCACGTGAAAACATAGAAATAATAGTGCCTATTCCCCTACATCCATCTAGACGTTTGAAACGTGGCTATAATCAGGCAGAAGTTATTGCAAAAGGCATGAAAGAAATATTAAATCTACCTATTAACAATTTTAGCCTTAGAAGACGTCGAAAATCTCAATCTCAGACTAAAAAGGATAGAGTTCATCGCTGGAAGAACACGAATGACTTGTATTTTCTAGTGAAAGAAGAGTCATTAATAGGAAAGAGAGTCTTGTTGGTGGATGATGTGATTACTACTGGTTCTACAATTACAGGAGCTGTCGAGTTATTAAAATCTGTAGGTACATCTTACGTTTCAATTGCATGTATAGCGACGGGAAAAGGGTTTTAAAAAATATACTTACTAATACATAAGATATTGAAAATACAATTAAAACACTGAAAATAAATTACTTATAACAGTTTTTTGGAAGAGATGTTTATACTTGAGTATTTGCAAGCTTCTAAATCAGATGTTTCATTTATTATTATTCCTGATTCTTTTGATTACTCTATAGGTATTTAATCACTGGGCGATAGCTCTATTGGTTTATTTCCCCAACCTCTGTGTCGAGTAGAAATAAATCCTGAAGATATCCTATACTCTTTGATCAAGGTCCTTGATTCAGAGTCTGTCGAGGACTTTTTTAATCAATCCATCTACGATTTTATTGGGGTCTTTTGAAAACCTATTTCTAGGTCTATTTGCTATGATAGCATTAAGGCTAATCATCTCATGCCCCATCATTTTAGCTAATGCATAGTATCCGGCAGTTTCCATGTCAAAGTTGGTTAGCCAGAAATCATCATGATGAAAACTGAGCATATCATCCATCAAATGACTATTTCTAATGTCTAGTCGAATTTTGCGGCCTTGCGGTGCATAAAAACCAGGGCAGGTTACAGTGTTGCCTTTGTACATATCTTGAGCATACTTGTTTTGAAGACTACGTGACCCTTCTACTATATAAGGCTTTAGAGGTAAATCAAGATATGCTCTGAGTTTATCACCAATAACATTTTCAGCGCCGGATTGACGGAGATTATAAAAAGTCATTAGCGAGTCTAGTCCAACACCATATTCAGATACTAGATGTGTGCCAAGTCGAATATCTTCCTGTAAACTGCCAGAAGTACCGATTCGAATAAGATTGAGTTTTTTTAGTTTTTCTTTGGGCAATCTTGTTTTGAAATCGATGTTAGCCAAAGCATCCAGCTCCGTCATAAAGATCTCTACATTATCTGTCCCCATACCAGAACTCATGACAGTAACTTTTTTGCCTTTGTACTTACCTGAATGCGTGATGAATTCACGTCTATTCATTTCAAAATCGATGGTATCGAAATGTTGACTAACTCTAAATACTCTGCTGGGATCGCCAACGGTAATAATTGTGTCTGCTATATTTTCTGGTTTCAGATTGAGGTGATAGACACTTCCATCTTTGTTAATTATCAGATCTGTTTCAGAAATTGTTGGCATATCAAGTACTGTATTGATCTAAGTTAATCAACTTGATATAAAAAAACCTCGAAGGTTGATCTGTTACTAGATAAACTCAACTTCGAGGTTCTTAAAATGAAATGTTTTGTTCTATTTTTCTACAACAGTGGCTGGGTTACCGAATACAGTTTTACCTTTTTCTACATCAGCAATCACTACAGAACCAGCACCGATGCGAGCATTCTTACCTATTTTCACTCCAGGAATGATCGATACCCCTGTTCCTATGAATGCACCTTCTCCGATTTCCACATTAGCGCTAATGGATGCACCAGCACCTATTTGAACGAAATCTTCAAGTTTGCAATTGTGATCTACTGTCGCCCCACTATGTAGTATGCAGTGATTTCCAATTTCCACACCTGCGCCTACAGTACTTCCCCCATTGAAGAAGTTGCCATGTCCAAGATTAGCAGACTTTGCTACTGATGCTGAAGAATGAAAACCATTGACAGGCATAACTTTACGCTTTTCCTTCAGCATTTTTGCAAGAGATTTTTTCAGTTTATTATCATCACTTGCTACAAAAGCTTCGCATTTCTTGCCGATTAGTTTTATGAATTCATTGTCATCGGTTCTACCAAGTACAGGTATATTATCTATCTCGGTACCAAGTAAACTCTTGTCGTCGTCTAGAAAACCGTATACTATATTACCGTTTGATTCAAAAATTTCAAGTGCAGCTCGTCCGAGTCCGCCTGTTCCAAAAATTAACACTGGGTTGTCCATTCTGCAAAGAAATTAAAGACGCTTCAAGAAATCAAACTTGTTCCAAAGTGGATGATCAATAAGGATGACCACCATCAAAAAAGGCATGTAGTAAACTTTGAATCTAGCCAGAGCTCCTAGATTTGGAATGGAGAATGCTAGAAAGAACGCCATAGAGACTATTAGTATGGTAATTGCAATGAGATCCGCATTGTATCTTACTTTTGTAGATGAAATAAACCTCCAACCAATAATCACTATTAGTAGTAAGTTTTCAATTGCACTCATGATATTTGGAAACCTAAAAACCTCAGGAAATATTGGTCTGAAAACACCGGCTATAGTGAAGTGTATGAAATTCAGGACGTAATTCATGAATTCATTTGATGTATCTACAATAGGAACTTTATTCCAAATTGGTGTACGACTAAGAATGTAATGGTGTGTATTTTGGATTGAGCTCCAGAAATATTCAATAGTCAGATTATAATTTAACCAATACAACATGCCAATAGTAGGTGCTACTAGCATAGCTAAAATAAATGCTGTCTTTCTCCACAAACTATTTTTCAAAAAATCTAATTGTTCTAGACGACGAAATATCAATAGGTAGGCTAGAAGAGGAAGAATAACCGCAAGAATGTAGTACTTCAAATAGACTAAAATTAAAAAAGATAAAAAGTACCATAAGAATTCGTACCATAAGAATTTCTTGTTGGCCCGTAGTTTTATGTAGCCACCCATCAGTACCATTACTGCACCGAAAGCCAAACTTTCCTTTAATATTCCCGATGACCAAAACACTATTGACGGGTAGAAGAGAAAACTAAAAATAGCAGCTTTACTCCAGTCAGGTCTCCATTCAATTACTTGTCTGACTAAATAAGCTGAGCAAATAAAACTGAAGTATGAAAAATAGAAACTAGCCATCCAATAGTCAGTTTTACCGAGGAACAAAATCACTGCTAGTACTCTGTCTAGATATTCGCGCCTTGCATGAAAAGTAGAGTCAACTGATGAAAACATCAGACTCCAAAAGTCACCCCAACCAAATTCGGCAATTCTAGACGCACGCTCATAATAGCCAAAAGTATCTCCCCCATCATATAGCCAGATGTAAAGTAGACCAAGAAGAACCCCACAAATTAATTTGAAGGCCAGTGCTGACATGAAATACACCTTCCATTTCGACTGTTTGATCAATCGATAGAAAAGATATGACAAGTATGAAAGCACTACTGTATTTAAACAGTAGATGAACAGGTGTTTCAAGATTAACGATTGATCAATGAGACCCCAATTTTACAGGAAAGGCACTTCTTTTTCAAGCAAAAATCGTTTTTCAGGCTTATTAGAGATTGACTTTCAAAAGCATTTTGGGCTTTTAGGCCTAGACTGTTCCAGCTATCAATGATATTATTTTTTTCTGGCTTGATACTTTCTAATAATTCAATGGATTTATCCATATATACAGATAGACCAGTTTTTTGTGAATATGCAGCTAAAAGTGGCGCTACTGTATTGATTATTAAGTTGTTTATGCTTGAGGAACCGATACCATGGTTTGATTTTGATGAGAATCGGTCAATGTCATAGTGTGTTTGCCAATAGATCGAAGGTTTTGATTCAAACATTTCTTTAACCTCATCTATCGTATTGAAATTTATAAATTGATCAAAGAATTTGCTATTGTGAATAAAGAATGAGGCAATTTGTGATAGACGAATTGTTGGAAAATTAGCTGGTCGCATACGCATGAATTTCCATTCTACTTTTAACATACCGTAATCCACTAAATTGTACTTCTTAGATAGAAATTGGTATTCATGAATTAGTTCACTAATATATTCGTTATCAGATTCTTTAGGTAAAAATCCAGCTATACCAAAAAGTAATGCTTCAATGTCCCTTTGAGAGGATCTATGTTTTACTAAGATTTTATGAGGAAGTATTTTACTCAGTTTATGAAACGGTTCAGAATTAGTCTTAAAGCCAAAGTTCTTAGCCAAAAGCTGATATGCCGTTTCTTCCCAGGAACCTCTATTCTTTTCAAGTTCATCAAGAATTAAGGTAGATTTTTTTTCAAGTCTAAAAATTCCCGTCTGCTCCATCATAGAAATAATTTCCAACTGACGAATATTTTCTAGTTGATCTTGACAAGGAATAGGTTCAGGGCTTTTAATCAGTTGATTGCATTTATCTAATAGATCACTTTTAACCCTATTTTTTAGTTCAATGACTGGAATCTTCTCACCATTTTGTCTGCTGACATCTAAATCGTGCTCCCACACAATATGCATGATTACGTTATTATACGCTTCATCGTGATGATGTCGATGTCTTTTCCAATCAGATGATCTTAAATGAATTTCTACATGTCCATACCAAGTGATATCATCCACTAATAGTTTGGCATTTAAAAAATCGGGACCAGAGTTTCTATTATACTGACCAAGGGAATATACCTCGACAGACTTGCCTTCTGAAGTACTTAGATTTAGTGGGTCGTATTTCTGAAATTGCCAGATGAAGTGTAGGAAAGATTCTCTCAAGGGTACTGTTTTACTTTGGGCTAAAAGTTATGTTAATTCTACAATTGGTAACTGATGACTTCGGCTTTTATCAATATTAAGCATTTGTTCAAGAAGACCTTCTACTTTCTGATCATCAACAAATAACTCAAGATGTTCTTTTCGCAGTAAACCTTTGCTATTCATGTTTTTAAACATTTCGAAAAGGCAATCATAGTAGCCTTCGACATTCAAGAAACCAATAGGAGCATTTACCAGTCCGAGTTGTGCCCATGTCAGAATTTCTGATATTTCTTCGAGTGTTCCCATTCCTCCTGGTAATGCTATAAACGCATCAGAATTTTGTGCCATTATGGTCTTACGCTCATGCATAGACTTAGTAATGATAAGTTCAGTAGCATGTTCGTTAGAAATTTCTATTTCATCTAAAAATTCAGGAATCACTCCCAAAACTTCTCCATTGTTGTCCAAACAACCTTTGGCAACTGCTCCCATTACTCCAGTTTTGGCCCCACCATATACTAGTCGAATTTTACGCGAAGCCAAGGCATTCCCTAATTCAATACCCAATTTTTCAAAAATTGGGTCATTTCCCAATGAAGAGCCACAATAGACACAAATGCTTTTTATCATAGTGTTGAAGTTCAAAATTATTCATGAGTTCTTCAACTATTGAGAGTGAATAAATGACTTAGCTAACTGAAATTTTTTAATTCTAATGAATCGAACAACAGTGAATTGGTGGAGTCCAATGATAAGAATAACTTTGCGGTTGCAATTTTCAGATTATCATGGCGAGAACGCAACTAAAGGAAGAGGAGAAAAGAAGACTTAACAAAGAAAATTTCACAAAGCTATATGGCATATTCAAATACCTATTGCCTTATAAGGGTCTCTTCATATCTGGCCTTGTTTGTTTAGTAATTGGAAGTTTTTTGTTGTTAGCTTTTCCTTATGTAGCTGGGAAACTTATTGATGTAGCTAGTGGTAAAAGTGATTGGTTCATAAAGGACATTAATTCTGTTGCTCTTGGTTTAGTAGTAATTCTATTTCTTCAGAGTATTATTTCTTTTTTAAGAGTTTATCTTTTTGCTCAAGTGAGTGAACGAGCTATGTCAGACGTAAGGTCTCAGCTCTATGAAAAATTGATACATCTTCCAACTGCTTTTTTTGACAAGTATCGAACAGGTGATTTAATGAGTCGTGTATCTTCCGATGTATCTCTATTACAGACTACCTTTTCAACAACTTTAGCTGAGGTAATACGACAGGTAGTAACATTAATTGTTGGAATAGCTGTGATTTTTGCCACCACTCCTTCCTTGAGTGTCTTCATGCTTGCAACATTCCCAATTCTGGTAATTTTCGCAATGGTATTCGGTAAGAGAATCAGGAAATTGTCTCGTGCCTCTCAGGATGAGTTAGCTAAGTCCTCAACTATCGTAGAGGAAACCCTTCAGTCTATTCTTGCAGTGAAGACTTTTACGAATGAAATTTTTGAAAAGGATAGATATAAATCAGCTCTGGATAAAACAGTTGATCTGGCAATCAAAGCTGCGACATTTAGAGCATTTTTCATTTCGTTTATCATTTTTGGAATGTTTGGTGGTATTGTAGCCATCATGTGGTACGGAGCTTATCTATTACAGACAGGTGAAATGTCAGTAGGTGATTTAATATCATTTGTTCTTTATACTACTTTCATTGGTGGTTCGATTGCTGGATTGGGAGATTTATTTGGCCAACTTCAGCGAGCTATTGGTGCGTCTGAGAGAATTTTAGAAGTACATGACGAAGTAATAGAAAATAATTCAGGTGATAGACCAATGACTTCTGACCTTTCTGCAAGTATTGCTTTTAAAGATTTGAACTTTGCATATCCAGGAAGAAAGGAAATTAGTGTACTCAAAAACTTGAATCTTGAAATAAAAGCGGGAGAAAAAGTAGCATTGATTGGTAAAAGCGGTGCTGGTAAATCTACTATTTCTCAACTTCTGATGAGATTGTATGATGGATACACTGGAGAGATTACTATAGATGGTCAAGAGGTTTCTAGTTATAATTTGAAATCTTATCGACAAAATATTGGTGTCGTACCTCAGGAAATTATTCTATTTGGAGGATCGATTAGAGAAAATATCGTTTATGGTAAACCAGATGCTACAGAAGAAGAGGTTAGAGAGGCAGCTAAGCAATCTAACGCCCTTGAATTTATAGAGTCTTTCCCAGAAGGCTTTGATACGCTAGTCGGAGAAAGAGGGGTAAAACTATCCGGTGGTCAACGTCAGCGAATAGCGATTGCAAGAACAATATTGAAGAATCCGACGATCTTAATTTTAGACGAGGCTACTAGTTCTCTTGATGCTGAGTCTGAAAGCCTAGTTCAAGAAGCTCTGAATGAGTTGATGAAAAATAGAACCACTTTGGTCATTGCTCACAGGTTAGCAACAATTAAGGAAGTAGATCGAATATTTGTATTGGAAAATGGACAAGTTGTGGAGTCTGGGTCACATCAAGAGCTTTTGGCATTAGATAATAGCAAGTACACTCATATGGTGAATCTACAGTTGGTAAGCTAGATTTTTTATTCATCAACTTACTTATCTCATGGAACTGAGATCAGGCTCCCCATTAAGATCTATCTAATTACAAATTTTATTCTCTCAGTCTGTTTAAGAAAACTAACTCTTGCAACATACATTCCTATTTGAAGATTTTGAACATCGATAGATGTTAAGAGATTTTCTGTTTGTAATGAGCTTAGCATGTTTCCAGACATATCAATTATTTCGATTTGAATTCCTTCTTTGTTCGATTCAATTGTAAGAATTCCATTGTCGATTGGGTTTGGAAAAAGCCTAACAGCTAGATCACTTTCCACAGATTTATTGATTTTTAAATAGTGAATACCTCCAGTAATATTTCCAATGCCAATGTAAGTCTCGCCATCTTTTTTAAATGTTGACGGAAAAGATTTCATTCCAAAGTACGGTGAGTATTTTTCTTTCTTTTCACTAGTACTTTTTATTTCAAATACAGTTGAGTTCTCCAGGTTATTTTTAAAATCATAGTAAACAGAAAGTTTCCCTGTCTGTCTTGTTTCTATGAGGTCATCTTTGAAATCACCATTCACATCACCTATTGCAATTGAGGCTCCAAAGTATTCTAGCTCTGTAGGTGTTTGTAGGATATTCAATTTATCTTGAATAAAACTCATAGATTCATTTGTACCAGTATTTCTAAAAAAGTTGATTTCTCCAAAACGATTGACATGAAGTACATCAAGCTTTCCATTTTGATCATAATCGTAGAGAATTGCTTGGTCCATGTCCTCCAAATCGATTTTAACATTTAAAGTGTTATTGATATCTAGTTTTCCCGATTCGTTGATTATAATAGATAATTCATTGTTAGCGCCATTCTTTGATGTAAACACCAGATCTATCAGTCCATCACTGTTTATGTCAATGAATTGAGGTCGAATATTTAGTCTATTTGATTTTGAAAAATCAAGGTAATCATCGGTCACATATTCAAAATCAGTTCCTCTATTTCTATATAAAGTGAGTGAAGATTTAAAAGCTCCTTCTATCATCGACCCATAGTTTCCTAAGACTAAATCTATATTTCCATCATTATCTATGTCTACCCATGATGGATAAGAGTATTCTCCGACATCTATCATTTCATTTTGGAGGAAAGGATTAAGTTTTCCGTTTCTATATACTATTGATGAATTCTTAAAGTCTATGCTTTCTTTACTTTCTGGTTCATTTATCGAGATTACGATGTCTTTTACACCATCAAAATCTGTGTCTAGATTATATGCAGCAGGAAAGGATGTCAAATTCAAAAGAGATTTGAAGCTTGGAAAAGAGCTATCATAGCTATTGAATAAAGGAACCAGATTCGTTCCTTTATTTTCTAGGAAACTAAGGCTTTTACAGCCTTCCTGACTAATGACTAAGTCCATATCTCCGTCATCGTCATGGTCAAAAGCCATCATAGTTTTCCCTAGAACATGCAATACTCTTGTACTATTATGACAAGTCGTGCCTTCGAACGCAAATTCCTCGCATTCACAAGCATCAATTTGACCGTATTGCTGACTGATTCTTTCTAAATCCATTCCACATCCAGTTGATTTGTTTTCATGGTATTGAATAAAGTCTCCTTTTGCAAAGTCAAAGAATAACATATCTAGGTCACCATCTCCATCCATATCTTCAATGACTGGTACATCAGTTGGGTTAAAAAAAACATTAATTGTTGTTTTAAAGCCTTGAGTTTTAATAGGGTCTAAAACTGACTCATAGGTAAGTTTGCCATTTTCAGTAATGGCTTCCAATAAGCGAACACCTGAATTTGTGTAAGTGAAAATGTCTTTGTGACCGTCACAATTATAATCTCTCATTACTACCCAGTGCTCGATATTTGGAAAATTAGCGGAGAGGAAGGGATTTAATACGTATTGGTCTTCGATATTCTCAAAAGTTATAATTGAGTAAGATGATCTATCAAATACTACTAGGTCGAGGTCTCCATCTAAATCAAGGTCTGCAGTATTAAATTGCCCGCTGTTTATTCCTCCAGCCCAAGCATGAGAGAGAGATTTAGAGTTTTTTATCACACTAGGAAAAATAAACTCCCCCGTCAGTTGAGCTGACAAATGAAAGATTAAGCCTTGAACTATTGAAAGGGTAAAGAATAACTTTCTCATCTTTTTATCAACATCTTCATCTCGCCAATCTATACATTTCGATATCGAAAACTTGGGCTAATCCATATATTTGCGAATCTCTGACAATAAAAAGCTAGTATTTTGAAACTATCTATTGCTGAACTATATAATTCTTTCATGGAAAGTACAGGTGTATGCACAGATACCCGAAGTCTCCAACATGGACAGATTTTCTTTGCGTTGAAAGGTCCTAACTTTAATGGTAACGCATATGCTGAGAAAGCCGTGAGTGAAGGTGCTTTGCTAGCAGTGATAGATGAAGTTAATTTTGAAAGTAGTGATCGTTTTGTTTTAGTAGATAATGTTCTTGAAACACTTCAATTATTAGCAAATTATCACCGAAAGCAGTTTAGTATCCCATTTTTTGGAATAACAGGATCTAATGGTAAAACAACAACCAAGGAGATTACTGCTCGAGTACTTTCTAAAAAATATAAGGTTCATTACACCCAAGGAAATCTCAATAACCATATAGGTGTTCCATTGACGTTGCTAAGTATACCAGAAGATACTGAGTTTGCGATTATTGAAATGGGAGCCAACCATGTTGGTGATATAGCTGAACTTTGTTCTATTGCTGAGCCAACTCATGGGTTGATTACCAATATTGGTGATGCGCATATTGGTGAGTTTGGAGGTAAAGAGAATTTAATTCGTGGTAAAAGCGAACTTTTTGATTTTTTGCGTCTCAATGATGGTATCCCTTTCATTAATACAGAAGATACTGTTCTCAATAATATGTCAAAGAGGTTTGCCAATAGTATCAGCTACCCAAATGCTAATAGTACTTTTAAGAGTGCAGTTCCTTTTGTTCATTACCGTGATATAAATGGAAAGGAACATAGGACTGAAATGATTGGTGCTTACAATTTCTTAAATATTGCAGCGGCAGCGACTATTGGAAATTATTTTGGTGTAGACTATCCATATGATGAGATAGATAAATACCTGCCTGACAATAATCGCTCTCAAGTAATTGATTTAGGAAGCAATAAAATAGTTCTAGATGCATATAATGCGAATCCATCTTCGATGATTGCAGCACTTGAAAACCTTGAAACAATGTCAGGTGTTACCAAAATAGCTCTCCTCGGAGAAATGAAAGAGCTTGGTGAATATACCGCTCTTGAACATCGCAAGATTGTAGAATTAGCCCATGAAAAAGGTATTGATGCATATTGGGTAGGTCGAAATTATGCTGATATAGTAGATGAAAATGGAAAAAGTTTTGAAAAGGTAGAAAAGTTGATTGCTCACTTTGAAGAAAACCCGTTAAAAGAAGCTACCGTACTGATTAAAGGTTCGCGAAGTACCAAAATGGAAAAACTCACTCAATCAAAACAAATATGGATTTAAACACTCCAATCCAGTTCCTAAAACATCTAAAAGTTAACAACAATAAAGATTGGTTTGAAGAAAATCGGAAGACCTATGAAACTTCAAGGAAGATATTTCTAGAGCTTTCACAAAGTCTTATTGACGGAATTTCAAAATTCGATCCAGAGCTTGAAGGAATAGAATCAAAAAAGTGTATTTATAGAATCAATAGGGATATCCGTTTTAGTAAAGACAAAACCCCATACAAGACCAATTTTGGTTCGCATTTTGGCCGTGATGCTAAGAAAACAGTTGGTACTGGGTATTATATACACATTTCACCAGGAGAAAACTTTATTGGTGGGGGGATATATATGCCACAGCCTGAAATGTTGGCAGCTATTCGCCAAGAGATAGATTACAATCCTGATCAGCTTATAAGGCTTATTGAATCTTCTGACTTCAAAAATAATTTTGGAGAAGTTCGAGGAGAAGCGTTGAAAACTGCACCAAAAGGATATCCAAAAGATCACCCAAATATAGAGTTGTTGAGGTTAAAGAGTTTTTATGTTTTGAAATCATTTACAGATGAAGAACTAGTAGACGATAGTTTTATAGATACAGCAGTTGCAATTTATCAAGAGGTCAAAAAGTTTAATGATTATCTTCAGATGGCAATCGACTAACTTTCAGAGCCTTGACAGATAAAGTAAAAATTATTTCAAAATATTAGCTCAAAGGTGTTGCAATTGCATTTTCAATTTCTATTTTTGCAATCCCAAAACAAACAAACGCCTCGGCAGATGTTTAAGGGCTCTTAGCTCAGCTGGTTCAGAGCACCTGCCTTACAAGCAGGGGGTCACTGGTTCGAATCCAGTAGGGCCCACAAAAGACAGTCAGAAATGACTGTCTTTTTTTTTGATTTAGTTTAGAATCGACATTTTAGATGCTCGATTCAACAGCCGAATAATTCAACCTAAAGAGCTATCGCACTGCGAAAAATTAATTCGGCTTTTCTAATTAGTAGCCTGTTCAGTTTTGAGAAAATATAATTCGAAGTTCTAATGAAGCTTTGCGATCTGTTAACCTTAAGAAACTCCATAAAATTTTCACTAGTAGTTGTGCTTTCCATTCTTTCACATGAAAAGTTGTGTACAGCCGAAAGTTTGATTTATGATCCAATACTGGATGATAACTTGCTCTATGAACCCGATGAACAAGCTTGTCTTTTCAGAGAGCAAATCTTTGAAATAGAAGATGAGTTATTGAATATGACCAAAACGTATCGATTCAACGGTACCGTTTTAATTGGGTATAAAAACAAGGTGGTTTTCGAAAAGACATATGGCTATGCTAACCCGATCAATAAATCCAAACTTACTTTAGACCACAGGTTTGAATTAGCATCAGTTAGTAAACAGTTTACAGCTGTTGCTGTCTTGAATTTGGTACAGCAGGGTCTCGTTCATCTTGACTCATCAGTTTCAAAATATATTTCCGGTTTTAGGTTTGAAAATATTACAGTCAGGCATCTGCTGAATCACCGTTCAGGCTTGTGGAATTATATGTATTTGGTTGAGAAATATTGGTCGGATAGTATTCCTCCTACAAACAAGGATGTGATTGATTTAATTAATCAATATGAAAATAGATTGAACTTCTCACCTGGAACAAGATTTAACTATAGTAATACAGGGTATGCGGTTTTAGCTAGTTTAGTTGAGTCCGTGTCTTGCCAGACTTTTGAAGGTTATTTCAAACATGAAGTATTATATCCACTTGGTCTTACGAATGTTCGAACCTTTAAAGATCTCAGAGATTCCTTAGACCTTTCTGGTTATCAACCTTATCGATATACTTATTTAGCGATTCCGCCGAGTCAATTCAATCGGGTATTAGGAGATAAGGGAGTTTATTCTACCGCTGATGATTTGTTTGAATGGCTCATAGCTATTCAAAATTATTCGTTGTTGAATGAAGATATTAGTGTTAAGCTTTTGAATGCGGATAACGGAAAATATGCAATGGGCTTTAGAAATTCATACGTAAATGAATATCTCAAAGTTTATCATAATGGTCTTTGGGATGGGTTTAGAAATGGCGTAAGCTATTTTCCTGATTTGGGTCTTTCTATTATTGTTTTAAGTCATACACAGTGTAAAGGAAAAACCAGAATTCAGAATTTTATTCAAAATAGATTGGTTCAGTCATTTTTAGGAGAGAGTTGACAATTGACTACCCTTTCAAAAAAATCCTAACCTTCTTTCTGAGGCTGTCTTTTTCCCTTTTAATGACCAAGTTTTTGTGGACATGAGGATACATTTCCATTACAGCACCCATACCATAGCCTAACTTGACTGCAATTTGATTGCAGTAGTCGATTTCAGCATTGAATATTTCGTCATCAGCTTTCATCAATTGAATTACACTGAATAGAAATTCAAATTTTTCGTCTTCAGATAAGGAATTCAAATCCCCTATTGAACCAGGGTGATCTATGATTTCTTGAATTTCTTTGTCATCCAAATGATTAGCTCGACCAACACGAAAAATAACGTTGAGTTCAGCCTCATCGATTTTATCATCACTCTTTGCGAGTTGTGCCAGTGCGGATAGTTGTTGTCGAACCATACAAGTAAGTTAGTAGCCTATTGACTCTTTTAAAAGCGACGCGAAGTTAAATTCTATTTTCAGTTTGACCTATAAACTACAGTTGAAGTAGATTTTCTCACAACTTGGTGAGAAATAGGAAAACATCTTCTACTAGCTGTAGCTTTACTTTTTCATTACTGATTTCACGGATGATGTAAGGGATTCCAAACTCGTCACCGTCATTAACTATGCTTAATGTGTCACCTTGTACTTTCCAATTGATACTGTGACTAAGTGTATCTGAACCAAAAATACATCCTTCATATCCATAAGCATTGATCGTCAATTTTTCTTCATTGAAAATCATTTTGCCATTCATAGTATAATTAATTGAAGGGTCTACTGACTGTCCTTTTTCAGGCTTTGTTACCCACTGGACGTTCCACTCACCCAATAAATCTTGTCTTTCTAGGTTTTCTAGAGTTACCTCTTTTTTGGACTGACAGCTTATGATAGTAAATACCAAGAGAATGATAGCGATTGAATTTGTTTTCATGGGTTTGAATTTTTGAACAGCCTAAAATAATAGCTTCTTTACTTTTAGCAAAAGCTTAATGCGATGCTTCGAAAATTAATTGAAGACTAAAGTCTGCCTATTCTTTTTATTACGGGTGCATGCTTCTAACTTTGCGCAATTTTGAACATTCGGTAAAAGAAAAAATTATCACCCCTCATGCCAAAAGATAATAGCATAAAATCAGTCCTAATCATCGGTAGTGGTCCTATCGTTATTGGTCAAGCATGTGAATTTGACTACTCAGGTTCACAAGCAGCGAGATCTTTGAGAGAAGAAGGGATCGAAGTGACTTTGATCAATTCCAATCCAGCCACAATCATGACCGACGAAGTCACAGCAGACAATATTTACTTGAAGCCGTTGACTAAACAGTCGATCAGAGAAATTCTCGAGAAGCACGATATTGACGCTGTACTACCTACCATGGGTGGTCAAACTGCATTGAATCTTGCGATGGATTGTGACAAAGCGGGAATCTGGAAAAAGCATAACGTCAGAGTCATCGGGTCAAATTTTGACGCAATAGAAACCACTGAGGACCGTGAGAAGTTTAGACAAAAAATGCTTGAAATCGGAGTTGGTGTTTGTAAAGGACGTACAGCTACTTCGTTTCTTGAGGGTAAAGAGATAGCACAGGAAATAGGTTTTCCATTGATCATTAGATCATCATATACACTTGGTGGAGCAGGTGGTGGATTCGTAGAGAATCCAGAAGACTTTGATAAGGCCTTGAATGCTGGTCTTCATGCTTCTCCAGTTCATGAAGTTTTGATTGAGCAAAGTATTCTTGGGTGGAAAGAGTACGAGCTAGAAATCATGAGAGATAGTATAGGAAACTTCATCGTGATTTGTTCGATAGAAAACTTCGACCCGATGGGGGTTCACACAGGGGATTCTATTACCGTTGCTCCAGCAATGACACTTCCAGATACGGTTTATCAGGAAATGAGAAACCAAGCGATCAAGATGATTAGCAGTATTGGAGAATTTGCCGGAGGGTGTAATGTTCAATTTTCTGTTCATCCGTCAACGGATGAAATTATTGGCATTGAGATTAACCCTAGAGTGTCACGTTCTTCAGCACTTGCTTCAAAAGCTACTGGATATCCAATCGCTAAAATCGCTGCTAAGCTGGCAATCGGCTATAACCTAGATGAGTTAAGTAACCAAATTACCAAAAATACTTCTGCATTCTTTGAGCCTACAATTGACTACGTAATCGTAAAGGTTCCAAGATGGAATTTTGACAAATTCAAGGGAGCTGATAAGCACCTTGGTTTATCTATGAAGGCTGTAGGTGAGGCAATGGGTATTGGTAGAAACTTCCAAGAAGCTCTCCAAAAAGCATGTCAGTCTCTTGAAATTAAGAGAAATGGCTTGGGAGCCGATGGAAGAGAGTTAAAAAGCCATGATGAATTGACCTACAGTTTGAAGCACCCAAGTTGGGATAGATTATTCCATGTATATGATGCCTTCAAATTAGGAATTCCATTTAAAACAATTCACAATCTTACTAAAATAGACCCTTGGTTTTTACACCAAATTGAGGAGCTCATTCTTTTAGAGAAAGAATTCAATAAGTATACTTTAGATAATTTCCCTAAAGATCTGATGCTGAAAGCTAAGAAGAAGGGATATTGTGATAGACAAATAGCCCATCTATTGGGTTGTTTAGAAAGTCAAGTATTTGCGAAAAGGCAAGAACTCGGTGTCAATAGAGTATATAAACTAGTAGATACGTGTGCTGCTGAATTTGAAGCGAAAACACCTTACTACTATTCTTGTTTCGAAGACGAAAATGAATCAGTAGTATCTGAAAAGAAAAAAATTATTGTTCTCGGATCAGGCCCAAACAGAATTGGACAAGGTATTGAATTTGACTATTCATGTGTACATGGAATCTTAGCAGCTAAAGAAGCTGGTTATGAAACCATCATGATCAACTGTAATCCTGAGACTGTTTCTACTGATTTTGATGTAGCGGATAAGCTTTATTTCGAGCCAGTATTCTGGGAGCACATTTATGAAATCATCCTTCATGAAAAACCAGAAGGCGTGATCGTTCAGCTTGGTGGTCAAACTGCATTGAAGTTGGCTGAGAAACTGGAGAAGTATGGAATCAACATAATAGGAACTAGCTTCAAAGCACTTGATTTGGCAGAGGATAGAGGTTCATTTTCTACACTATTGAAAGACAATGACATTCCTTATCCTAAGTTTGGTGTGATTGAATCTGCTGATGAGGCATTAGATTTAGCAAAAGAGCTTGGTTTCCCATTGTTGGTAAGACCTTCTTACGTATTAGGAGGTCAAGGAATGAAAATAGTGATCAATGAAGATGAACTAGAAGCGCATGTTGTAGAACTGTTCAATGCTATACCTGGCAATAGAGTAATGCTTGATCATTTCCTAGAAGGTGCTTTGGAAGCGGAAGCAGATGCAATATGTGATGGTGAAAATGTTCAAATCATAGGTATCATGCAGCATATCGAGCCAGCTGGAATTCACTCTGGAGATTCATATGCAGTACTTCCTCCTTACAACCTTGGAGATTTAGTTATCAAAAAAATAGAGGCTTATACTAAGAAGATTGCTATAGCTCTTGAGACTAAAGGCTTGATTAATATCCAGTTCGCAGTGAAAGGTGATAATGTTTACATCATTGAAGCGAACCCTAGAGCGTCACGAACAGTTCCGTTTATATGTAAAGCTTACCAGCAACCATATGTAAACTGGGCTACTAAGGTGATGCTTGGTGATAAAAAAGTAACGGATTTCAAATATGATCCTAAGAAAGGTGGTTATGCTATCAAGGAGCCAGTATTCTCATTCAACAAATTCCCGAAAGTAAATAAAGAACTCGGACCAGAAATGAAGTCAACAGGCGAATCTATTTACTTCATTGATGATCTGTTAGATGATTACTTCTTGAAGTTATATGAAGAGCGTAACCTTTACTTGAGTAGATAAGTAAATACAGTTCATGTACGCACTATTAAAGTTTATATTGATTTTCTTCTGCATACTTTGGTTGATTTCCAAAGTATTCGGATTTGCAGCGAGAGTTTTCTTAGGTAAAGTAGCTAAGCAAAATGGTGGAAGAGGTTTCTCTTATCAAAAGACTTACCAGTATGGTGGGAATAGAAGTGAGGCTGCTAAACCAAAAGAAGGAAATGTTCATATAGACTACGTACCCAAGGAGTCGAAAGGCAAAGGAGATAATTTCAAAGGTGGTGATTATGTGGACTATGAAGAAGTAAAATAAAATTGGAGAAACTTGAAGTGATCACTTGAGTTTTATTCCATTCAATTAAAAAAAGGTTAGTCAAACGGCTAACCTTTTTAATTTCCTATCTTGATGAAGTTTAAGAGTCTTCAGATTCCTTCATTTTTCCAAGGACGGTGATTTCTGGGATTTCTTTATAGTTGAATTCGAAATTGAAGAATGAGCTTAGATCTTCTCCGGCCTCTTGCATATCTTCATCTTCCTCTTCAAAGTACCAATTGACTACAACTTCTTTGCCGTTCTCAACATGTAAGTCATGAACCTTTTTGAAGATGATATAAATACATTTGGAAGAACTCGTATTGAAATATTCGTAAGCACAGTTCACAACTAGCCTTTTGTGCTCAGTCGTACCGAATTTATCTAGACTCTCGTTTAAGTGCTTATAAAAAGCTACGGGATTTTCGGGGCTTGACTTGCCTCTAATGTCCAATAAACCCTTTTCAGGATTGAAATAGATCGAAGGGGTGATCTTTGTAGCTCTTATAAAAAATCCTTCCATATGTTGTAGTGGTTATTAGTGCTTTTACACTTTTCAAATATGCTGAATCAGCGGCATATATGAAATACGGTAAACTCTTAAAGTTATATATAGCTTAATTAACTTCTATAAAAATAAGGATAACTCATAACTGTGCAGGTTTTTGCTAGAAACTTAATATAAAAACAATCAAGCAATGATCTTCATCAGCACAGAAATAAGAGTTTTTCTTATTCGTCATCAAATTCGTTTGAGTCGGAGAAAAATCTGTCCGTTTCGTCAAAACCTTCCTCTTTTACCTGTTCGTGAATTTCTTTGTCATATTTCGTGACCTTGAATTCAGTACGACGGTTAATCTGATGTTCCTCTTCTGTTTGAGCATTTTGAATAACCAATTGGGTTTCTCCATAACCTCGAGCTACTATTCTACGACGATCTACGCCATGAGCGATAATATAGTCAACGGCTGATTGTGCACGGCGCTGGGATAGGTTCATGTTATAATCATGGCTGGCACGAACATCTGTATGAGAACTAAGTTCAATACTAATCTCTGGATTGTCCTTTAGCACTACAACTAACTTGTCCAATTCTTGAGCGGCTTGGGGTTTTATATTTGCTTTGTTGAAATCGTAATAAATATTGTTCATTACAATAGGCTTCTCTATTACGATTTGATCTAGCTCCAGATCTTTATTGAATTCGACTTTGTTGACTTGCTTAGTAAGTGTGGATTTATCTACTAATTTTCCCTTTGTAGAGAATTCATCTCTTGTAGAAAAATACTGATCTTTTTGACCTAAAAGGTAATAATGCTCTTCTGGATATACTCGGAACCTATATTTTCCATCCTCTCCTGTAAAGACTTCATCAACCATCTCATTTTTATCATCTAGAAGAATGACTTTGGTATTAGGTAATACCACCAAGCTATCATTTTCATCAGGTGTATAAGTGGTACCGGATAAATAGTAATTGACGATTTTAAGATTAGGGTCGTCGTTTACAAATGTGTATATGTCATCATCGCCTTTGCCACCTGCTCTATTTGAAGAAAAGAAACCTCTGGAAATGTTATAGAGGAATATTCCAAAGTCATCTGCATTTGAGTTGAAAGGCGCACCTAAATTCTCTACGTTCATTTTACCACCAGCACGTGTAGCCTTGAATATGTCAAGAGCGCCGAATCCAGCTAATCCGTCAGAAGAAAAGTAAAAATCACCGGTAGAGGCTGCGTATGGGAAGAGTTCATTGCCAGGCGTATTGATTTCGGGACCCATATTCTGAATATCTACCCACTGTCCCCTACGGTTCATTTTGGCTCTATAAATATCTAAACCGCCATAGCCTCCATCTCGGTTGGATGAGAAATATAATGTTTTACCATCTGGGCTCAAGCAAGGAGTAGAATCCCAAGAATCTGGTTCATTGCAAGATGCTGGTCTCGGGTCGCTCCATTCACCTTTACGATATCTAGCATAGTAAATATTGACATCATCAGTTCCTTTAGATTTTCCATTGTTCGCTTTGGCAAAAATCATGGTAGTTCCTTTTTTGGACAGCGTTACTGAGCCTTCGTTGATATTAGGATCATTGATGACAGATGGCATTTTACGCACTGTCTCTATATTAACATTTGCGCCTTTGGTCTGGACTCTATAGATATCTGTGAAAGGTGTTCCTGTTCCTGTGTAAGTTTTTCCGCCATTGCGGTTGGAAGTGAAGTAAAGCCAAGCATTATTATATACTGGAGAATACTCGGCAAAAGGAGTATTGATGTCTTCTAAGTTCTTGACTCGATAATAGTTCTTAGTTTTTTTGAGTTCCTCGAGTTTGTCCAAGTTCTCTAGTTCACGTTTTGCCCAAATAATCACATTACCATTGATACCTCCTTGATCAAGATAGTTGTTCAGTATGATTTTGGCAGAGTCAGTTTTTCCATTGATTTTGAGAGCTTGAGCATAAAAGAAATAGGCCTTGTCACTTACCCCACCTATTTCAATCGCCTTTTTGTAGAATGGCTCTGCTTTACTAAGTTGGTTTGAACTGCGATAGGCTTCTGCAAGTTGATAGTAGGCATAAGAATCTTCATCGTTCAATGCCTTTTCGTAAAGGTAGATTGCACCACTATAGTCGCCATTTTCAAAGCTCTTGTCTGCTTTTTTAAGAGTGCTACATGAAACGGCTGAAATTGTCAGCAGGATGAGAATTAAACGCATGATGCTAAAAATAGCGTTTTATCCAGCTCTCTTTGGCAGGAACAACCCAGTTATTTTTAAACTCCTGAATATTTTGAACCAGATTATTGAATGTCAGAGTAGAGTCTTCGATTTGGCCATCAGCTATCAGAGATTTAAGTTCAGTCATTGGGGCACCGAATACTTCATTGTCTTTGAGGAAGCAGATTTTGGTGCGATCAAAGAAGTCAATGCTAAATTCAGATTGAAGATCTCTGATCAATCCTACAGAAGAATCAATAGAACAGCCCGATGCTGCATTGAACCCTTCATCTACACTAATCACCAAAAATTGATCATGTAAAATCTGAAATGAGCTTTTGAGTGGAGCACCATGAGCAGCCCATTGCTCAAGAAACTGTGATGATTTAATATCAATAGAAGATTGTTCTTCTTTGGTCAGTTTTCTATTGGCTTGGTAAACCCAAACTCTAGCGGTTTCTGGCAATTCTTCAAAAGCTACTAGCATATTCTTTTTATTTCTGCTTTACGAAAAAACGGGCTAAAGGATAATTCAAAAACTGTTAGATCAATATAACCCTTAGTCCAGTTGGTAAAATTGCGTTAGTTTAATTTAAAACTGAAACCCTTCGAATTGACTTTGGAAGCTTTTTGTATTTAAGTCGTTATTGATCACTATGTTTTTGAATTCGTATGACTCAAATAGACCTGATTCATCATAGACTTTCATCAGTATAGGAATATTGCGATCGCGATCAATGTACAAAGTAACTTTTCGTGCATATTCAGTTGGGAGTTTAAGTATAGTACCGGCTTTGAGTTCTTTCAGAATATTAATGTCTCTATTTTTCTCCGATATCAAAAAAGCATTTAAATAATGCTCTTTGGCTATTTTACTAATTGTCTCGCCTTCTCTGACTGTATAGTCAGTATAGTCAAAGTCATGGTTTTCAAAAGTGATACTATGGCACTCTATTCCATCCCAGTTGTAATACCCTCTATGACGAACCATGCTATAAATTTCACCTTGGTGCTTTTCAAAAGTTTTTTCCATTATGGAAATCATATAATCATATCCTCCTGCATGTACAGTGTGATGTTGGTCTTTTCTCATCAACTCCCCCCAAGGGTCAAGCTTTAAATTCATCCAAGGAAAACCATTAGGGTTTATGAGTGCATGAGCGGTGGATTCGGGATGAGGGTATAATACTTCAAGACCTTGAATAGGAGTTATGCCTTTAAGGTAAATCTTATATGGGTTTCGTTCTACAGAAACAAAAGACTCTGAGTCCTTTAATTCTCCATCTATTCGCTCTCGACTGTAAAAGTCGAATGAAATAGTTTTAATTTCTTTAACCGAGCTAAATACATCATGCATGATCTCTACTGTTTCAACCCTGTCAGGGACAGTAAAACTGCACAAGAGGATTATCAAACCTACAAAGAATGTGTTTCTCATTATTCGGTTATTTAAAAAGTACTGGGGAGGTTCATTTATTAGACAACCGAAAAATTGATTTCCCTTATTTGAACGAGGGAAAAAGAATTTTTCCTAATTCATCAATACTATTAATGACAGATGATATGAGGCTGTTCTTCAAGGAAACGTATACCTCAAGCAGGACTAAATCCTAGCGTGTCTATTGTACATAGGATTAAATAGACCCTTGTAAAGTACAATTAGGATTAATGAGTAACATTGTAAACTCATATCAGTATTAATGTAAAACCTGTCAACTTATTTCAGGACTCCTTATATAGCCTGCAGGAGACATTCAAGGCTAACCAGAATCCTTGCTGCAGCTTGAATCATACAATCAAGGAGTTCCCGAAATGCTCCTGCAGCTTGCAGCACCCCGTCGGGAAGACCCGAAAGCTTCCTGCAGCTTGCAGCACCCCGTCGGGAAGATCCGAAAGCTTCCTGCAGCTTGCAGCGCCTCGTCGGGAAGACCAGAAACTTTCCTGCAGCTTGCAGCGCCTTGTCGGGAAGACCCGAAACTTTCCTGCAACTTGCAGCACCTCGTCGGGTAGACGGGAAAGCTTCCTGCAGCCTGCAGCACCCCGTCGGGTAGACCCGAGTGTCTATTCAGTAAAGTGTGTCATGTTTTAATTATTAAACCGGGTATTCCAATTTTAGATTTTGAATCATAAATCATACAGAGTAGGTCTAACGATTCATTCATAACATATCTTTGAATCGGTTCGTATTATCGGCTTGACTCAAAACCCATTATCTGATGAACAATCAACGAAAAAAATTCGAAATCTCCCGAAAAGTAGCTTATCTCAATTGTGCCAATATGAGCCCACTTATGAAAAAGGTTGCTAATGCTGGTAAAAAAGGGATTGCTAAAAAGTTCAAACCATATAACCTCACAGGCGACGATTATTTTAATGATCCACATACAGCTAAGAAGTTATTTGCTCAGTTGATCAATTGTCCTGATTGGAAGCGGATAGCAACAGTAGGATCGGCAGCATACGGAATAGCCGCCGCTGCAAAAAATGTTCCGCTAAAAAAGGGAGAAAAGATATTGGTAACGGACGAGCAGTTTCCTAGTAATTACTATGTCTGGAAGCAACTGGCTAAAGAGAAGGAAGCAGAAATCGTAGTAGCAGCGGCGCCTGACACTACAGAGAGAAGGGGAGAAAAGTGGAATGAGATCATATTGAATTCCATAGATAGCCAAACAAAAGTGGTGACTATGGGACAAGTTCACTGGGCGGATGGTACTTTGTTTGACTTAGTGAAAGTTCGTGAGAAATGTGACGAAGTGGGGGCTGCGCTGATAGTCGATGGTACACAAACGGTAGGAGCTTATCCTTTTGATGTACAACAGATCAGACCAGATGCCTTGATTGTGCCAGCTTATAAATGGCTCATGGGTCCATACTCAATTGGTTTAGCATATTATGGAGAAATGTTTGACAATGGTCAGCCACTAGAGTACCCATGGGTCACAGCCAAAGATGCGGATAAGTTTTCTATGGGAATGGAATATGTCGATGGGTTTAGACCTGGATCGCTTAGATATGATATGGGGCAAATGAGCAATTTTATTCTCAACCCGATGCTCATACAATCTCTGAAGCAAGTCAACCAATGGACGACAAACTTTATTCAAACACATTGCAGTGATATTACCCATGAACCGATCCTTAGACTTAAGGAATTGGGAATGTATATTGAAGATGAAGATAGTCGTGGGCACCATATTTTTGGTGTAAAATATCCAGAAGGTACTTTGGATCAACTACAAAAGGCACTGAAAAAACATAGGGTTTTTGTATCGTTCAGAGGGAAATTTGTAAGAGTGGCGCCGCATGTATATAATGATACTCGAGATATGAATAAGCTGATCAGGGCTTTTGAGGAGGTTTATAGTTAATGAAAAGGCTAGTAACGTTTTATCGTATGGAGTGGAAAGCCCTATTTCTACTCTTTTTCAAAACACCTCGTAGTAAGAAGAATCGTTACTCTATGTATATAAAACTGCCTTTAGCTCTACTTTTTATATTCCTTACTACACTTACAAAGGCACAACTTCCCACCAGTATTACTTCCACTCTGCCACCTTCTATCAAATGGCAACAGATCAATAGCCCGCATTTCAAGGTTCTTTACACTCAAGGTAATGAGCATCAAGCTCAAAAAGTGACCAATATATTGGAATGTATCTATGAGCCAGCCTCAAGATCACTAGGTGCCAAACCAAGAAAATTTCCCATTGTCATACAAAACGAACGCTCCGAGTCCAATGGATTTGTGACTGTAGGGCCATTCAGATCCGAGCTATATTCTACAGCACCTCAGAATTATCTCAGAGTAGGAAATGATGAATGGCTTGAGCGACTTATAGTCCATGAGTATCGACATATAGTTCAGTTTCAAAAAGCAGTGACTCCATTTAATAAAACAGCTTTCTTTTTGACAGGAGAATTCGGTGCAGCGTTTTTTGCTGGTATAGCAGCACCTAGTTGGTTTTGGGAAGGTGATGCCGTAGGTATCGAAACGGCTATGGGTAGAACTGGACGAGGAGTGATTCCGTCCTTCCTGATGGCTTACAAAGCTAACTTGATTGAGAAAGGAGGTTTTAATTACTATAAGCAACACTTAGGTTCATTTAGAGATTTCGTACCAAACCATTATGTCACCGGATATCTCATGACCACTCATATGAAAAATGAGTATGGTCAAGATGTATGGGACAAAATCGTCGGTAGAGCATTTCGATATCCTTATATCCCAGGTGTATTTTCATCATCCATCAAAAAAGCTACAGGTAATTACCTCATTCCAGCTTATAAAGAAATGATGGCGTATCAACGTCAGATATATGAAGACCAACTCAGTAAAATAGAACCAACGGAATTTGAATTAGTTTCTACTAAGAGGAAAAAAACATTCACAAATTATCAATATCCACAGGCCGTTTCAGGTAAAATCATAGCGCTAAAGTCTGGTCTAGGAGACATTCGTCAAATAGTCTCTATCGATAATGATGGAATGGAAGAAAAGCTTGTTGAGCTAGGTGCATATAATGATATCGGCTTCTTGAGTGCCAATGATAAATATATTGTCTGGACAGAGTTTGAATTTGACCCAAGATGGAGAAGTAGAAATTACTTAACTATTCGCAAATACAATTTGCAGACGGGTGAACTGATTCGATTAGGCAAAAAGAAAAGATATACCTCTGTATCCCTTTCTCCCGATAGCGAAAAGTTGATCGTGACAGAGCAGGATATCTACGGAAGCTCTTCTTTGAAAATTTTGGATGCAGAAACTGGAGAAGTAATCATTGATTTTGAGAATGAGAATAATTACTTCTATTCCATGCCTTCATTTGATTCGACGGGAGAGAACATTATTTGTCTAATCAGTAAAGAAGACGGTAAGTCAATTATCAAAAAATCTATCAGCTCAGGTATCGAAGAAGAGATATTTTATTCTGATAAAGAGAATATTGGAGTGCCGATACAATCAGGCGAGTTTGTATACTTCAATACCAACTATAACGGCATTGACAATATCTTCAGAGTGAATATGCAGTCAAAAAACGTTGAGCAAGTCAGTCATTCTAGATTTGGTGCTTTCAATGCCAATATTGACAATGATACACTCTACTATAGTGATTATACTGCTGATGGGTTTGAAGTCGTATCTGTTGATCTTTCAGAAATAAAATACACACCAAGAATTCAGGTGAAAAATCTCGTTGTTCCTTTTGCTCAGAAAATGATTGAGCAAGAGCACATCCACGATATCCTTTATCAATCAGATTCTGTGAAGTATGACTCTGAAAAGTACAATCGCTTATTACATAGTGTAAGACCTGTTTCTTGGGGTATTGTTGCGACTGATTTTGCCAATACCGTTTCCCTAGGAGTATCTTCTAGAGATATATTAGGAACGTCTGTTATTTCAGCAGGAACAACTTATAACTATAGCGAGGATACTTGGAGAGGATATGCCAATTACAGCTATCAAGCTTTATATCCATTGATCAACTTTAGAAGTTCCTGGGGAAAAAGGTCGTTTGAAAATGACTCGATATCTAGAGTCGAATGGAAACAAAGTGGTGTGAGTTTAGGCTTGAGTCTTCCTTTGATTCTTACTAAATCAAGGATGTCAAGCTCAGCAAGTATTCGGGTTTCTTCAGGAATTAATAACATATCAGGAATGCCAGAACGAGTCTTTCCATTTAATACTCGAAGAAATGGTTATCTCAATGTGCTATCTACCTCTGCTTCATATAGTAGAATTAAAAGACGAAGTAAACTAGACGTACAATCGAGATGGGGTCAGACTATTGCTGTACATGCAAGACTTACCCCATATGGTGGAGACTATCACAGTACACTTTGGGCGGCAGAATCAAACTTGTACTTGCCAGGTGTTTTCAAACATCACGCTCTGAGCTTGAAAGGAGGCTATCAATATGAGAATAAGGATAATTATTATTTCTCTATGCCTATTACTTACACCCGAGGCTATAATTATTTTCCTTTTGATCATTTTACCAATTATCAAATTAACTATGGTCTTCCTCTCGCACACATGGATTGGCATATTGGACCATTTTTCAATTTGCAAAGAGTCCGAACCAACTTGTTTTATGATCATGGCTATGGTCGTGTCAATCAAGGAACAGTTGAATACTTTGATAATAGAATACGAAAAGGAACTGTTGAATTGGAATCATTTGGTACAGAGCTGTTATTTAGTTTCAATATGTTCAGATACCTTCTACAGTTCGATGCTGGGATCAGGTATACCTATTTGAGGAATACCAATACGTCAGAGATATCCCTCGTATTGGGTGGTATTAGTTTTTAATCACTAAGTCAGATAAAGAGTCCAATGACCCTTTTTGATGAAGTCTATCCAAACCCGGTATTTCAACTTGAATATTGCGCTTTGGAGCTTGCAAATTTTTAAAGTCATCAAGCATCTCAATTACATCTGGGTGAATTGTTTTAGTCTTGGTCGTGTCGATGATCACATGTGAACCACTCTTGAATAAATTTAGCGTATTCAATATTCCAGCTTTGTTTAAAAAACTGACGTTTTCTGATAATTGAATGTGAATAGGTTCTCCTGATTTTTGACTATCAGGGTCATAGTGATATGGAGTTTTGAAATTGATCCATAGAATTTGTACAAATGCGATGATCATACCTAGTCCTATTCCAGTCAATAAATCCGTGAAAACAATACCAATGATAGTAATCAAGTAAGGGATTAATTGAGATAATCCCTTGTTGTAAATTTCTTTAAAGATCGATGGTTTGGCCAACTTGTATCCTATTACCAACAGTACTGTTGCCAAACTTGCTAGAGGTATCATATTCAAAATATGAGGGATAATAATCGCACACCCCATTAATAAAACACCATGTACAATGGCTGAAAGTTTAGACTTTGCCCCTATTTGAATATTGGCAGAACTACGGACAATTACCTGAGTAATAGGTAAGCCTCCAATCAAGCCTGAAACTATATTTCCACAGCCTTGAGCTATTAGCTCTTGATTCGTCGGAGTGACTCTCTTTTCAGGGTCCAGTTTATCTGTGGCCTCTACACTTAGCAGTGTTTCTAAACTTGCCACCACAGCAATTGTAAATGCAACTACATATAAATGGAGATTGCCAAGTTGAGAAAAATCAGGGGTCGTAAACTGATCCAAAAACTTTGGAACTGATTTGGCTACTGGAATACTAACAAGATGTTCTTCAGTAATGTCGAGACTAGGGATACCGTCAAAAAACCATTCCAATACTACTCCTGCTATCACCGCTACTAACGGACCTGGAATCAACTTTGCAAAAGATAGTTTCTTGATGAAAGGTTGTTCCCATATTATCAGGATAGTCATACAAATAGCTGTCACGATCATTACCCCAGGAGTGACTGAATCAAGCATGTATGCCAATTCACTAAAAGTAGTATGACCATCGGGTTGGATAAAAGACATGTCTCCTTCAGGATCTTTGTCATAGCCTAGCGCATGAGGAATTTGTTTAAGAATAATAATTATTCCAATACCTGATAGCATCCCTTTTATGACGGCGTTGGGGAAGTAATAACCTATAACCCCTGCTTTCAGAATTCCGAGTAAAACTTGAAATGCGCCAGCTATCACTACAGCTAAGATAAAAATGTCAAATGACCCTAAATCTTCTATAGCACTTAAAACAATGGCAGCGAGTCCAGCTGCTGGACCACTTACTCCCAGTGATGATCCGCTAATCGATCCGACAATAATACCGCCGATTACCCCAGCAATAATTCCTGAGAACAGTGGCGCTCCTGACGCCAGTGCAATACCTAAACATAAAGGCAAAGCCACTAAGAATACCACCAAACTCGCTGGTATATCGTATTTCAGATTGTCAAATAATCCTGTTTTATCGTTTACATCCATTTTGTGTAATTGAGTTAATTAGGCAAGAGAGCCTTGTGTGCGGACATCGTATATTGATGTATATTATTATATATTGTTTTACAGCGGATGGTAAGTATAGAAGCACACTTACTTATCAGTCAGAATATGATATTCTCTACAGTTAATCCTATTGAACGTTTATTTATGACTCTGGAGGAGGGGTAGGAATTTCGAGAGTATGGATATGATCTATAAAAGCAACATTGGTTTGTATTAGGAGAGGGTCGTTTCTATCAAATAGAAAATTAGATACAGAGTTTACGATTTTGTCTGATTCACTTTCCTCCGTCTCTTTTTTTTCTTCTTCAGTCTCTTTTTCCCAATTTTCAGATAGCTCTATATCGTCAATTGGAAAATACTCGCATAATCCATTTAGCACTTTGGTTGATAATAAAACAGCTACTAACAAAGTCATACAAACTATACTTTGTAGCACTGCACGAACGAAATAGACGGTATTGAGATTTTTCTTTTTCAACTTCTAAAGTGTACACTTTGAATAGCTCAAACTGGACAATTGACATAATCAGTAATATATAATATTCCTATCTAATCCAAAATAGAGATTTGACGTTCTGAAGTAATGTGAAATGAATAAATTGCGGAGTAACTCCCTAAAAAATCTATGCGAAGAGTACGTACTGGACTGAATCAACTGAAGGATTTCGCCCATATGATCAAAGGTAATGTCGGATACCTCTGTCATGCAGCCTCAATAGATCATGACTACTCACATGGTATCGAAAAAGTTAAGGCCATATTCGGTTCTCGCCTCAAAAAGCTCTATTCTCCCCAACATGGCATTTTTGCTGACGTGCAGGATAACATGATTGAATCAAATCATTTTCACCATGATTTCTACGATCTACCCGTCTATAGCCTCTACTCAGAGACTAGAAAGCCTACTTCTGAAATGCTTGAGGGCATTGATCATATCATTATTGATTTACAAGATGTAGGTACTCGGGTATACACCTACATCTATACTATGATCTACATGATGGAAGCTTGTAGTGAAATGGGAATCCAGGTCGTCGTTTTAGATCGTCCTAACCCAGTTGGAGGAAAAAGAGTCGCAGGAAATATTCTTGATCCTAAATTCAGATCGTTTGTAGGCAGATATCCTTTGCCGATGCGACATGGTCTGACTGTAGGAGAGATCGCATTAATGGCTAAAATGCACTGGGGCGTGGAATGCGATCTCAAAGTTATCAAAATGAAAGGTTGGAATCGCAGTCAAAATTTTTGGGACACAAAACTTCCTTGGATACTTCCTTCACCCAACTTGGCTAATGTGGAGACAGCTTATACATTCGTAGCCACTGTACTTTTTGAAGGAACTAATGTTTCTGAAGGTCGTGGCTCTACCAAAAGTCTCGAAATAGTAGGTCATCCTAAAATCAAGCATTTAGAATTGGTGAATGAGCTTAACCAAGAATTTCAAAATGATGGATTAAAAGGGTTTGTGCTTCGACCACTATCTTTTCAGCCTACGTTTCAAAAACATACAGGTGTTACTTGTCATGGTTATCAAATTCATGTAACGGATTATAAAGAATTTAAACCGTGGTTTGTAGGACAGGTTTTAATGCAAAAGCTTTATTATCATCTTGGAGATGAATTTAGTTGGAAACTACCACCTTATGAATATGAAGAAGAATTGCTTCCAATAGATATAATTAATGGTACCGACAAAATCAGAAAATGGATAGAGTCAGATGGTTCGTATGGTGAATTATTGGCCATAGAAAAAGAAGGCATGAATGAGTATCTCATCAATAGAAAGGAAATCATGATATACTAAAACCGGACTATTCAGGAATTCTTAAGTTTGTACCCAAAGCCCCCTTATTTAAAATAAAATCAAAACATGTCAGAAAAAACTAACTCTAAAACAATCATCGTATCTAACCGACTACCTGTAAGGGTTGTAAAAGATGGAGACAGTTTGAGTTTTCAAGCAACTGAAGGCGGGCTGGCCACAGGTCTTGGATCTATATACAAGGAGGGTAACAATCTCTGGATAGGCTGGCCAGGTGCTACTTTGACTACCGATGAAGAAAAGGCGACAACTACTAAGGAACTAGTAGAACAAAATATGAGTCCTGTTTTCTTGACTGAGGAGGACATGGAGCTATTCTACGAAGGTTTCTCAAACGAGACGCTTTGGCCAAATTTTCATTACTTCAATCAGTATTCGATATTCAGAGAAGAAACTTGGGAATCATACAAGGCAGTCAATCAAAAGTTTGCAGATGCGATTTTAGAAAAAACCAACGAGGAGGACACTGTTTGGGTACATGATTACCAGTTACTATTGGTTCCAGACCTATTAAGACAGAAGAACCCTGATTTGAAAATAGGTCTTTTCCTTCACATCCCATTTCCATCATATGAGTCATTCAGACTGATTCCTTGGAGAAGGGAATTACTGCTAGGAATGTTGGGTGCTGACTTCATTGGTTTTCATACTTATGATGATACAAGACACTTTTTGTCTTCAGTCAATAGATTGGCAGGTATTGGCAATGACCATGGAATCATTAAGCATGGGAATAGAAAGATCATGGCGGATGCCCTTCCAATGGGAATTGACTATGAAAAATATGAAAAAGAAGCTGCTTCTCCGGACACACTTAAGAAGGAAGTAAGCTATAGAACAGCCATTGGTTCCGCTAGAATGATGCTTTCTATTGATAGATTGGACTATTCCAAAGGAATTCCTCAAAGGTTGCGTGCCTTCGAGAAGTTCTTGGAGTTGTTTCCTCAGTATCGAGAAAAAGTTTCTTTGGTGATGATAGTGGTACCTTCTAGATACAATGTAGGTCGCTATATCGAGCTCAAGGAAGAAATTGACCTACTAGTAGGTCGTATCAATGGACAGTTTGGTAGGTTAAGTTGGACTCCTGTTCACTATTTCTATAGATCATACCCACTACATGCGCTTTCGGCATTTTATAGAATGGCAGATGTAGGAATTATTTCTCCATTGAGAGATGGTATGAACTTAGTATGTAAGGAATACATTGCTTCAAAACTTGATCAAAAAGGAGTTTTGATTCTCAGTGAGATGGCTGGAGCATCTAAGGAGCTGTCTGATGCTATTTTGGTAAACCCGAATAATCAAGCACAGCTGATTGAGGCAATGAAAGATGCGCTAGAAATGCCAGAGGAAGAGCAAGTGAAACGTATGACTGTAATGCAGAATACACTGAGAAGATATAATATATATCATTGGGTGAAGCTGTTTATGAACAGACTGGATCATGTGAAGGAAGAACAGGCTGCTCTGAAAACTAAGATCATTGATGAAAAATCAGTGAAGGCAATTACTAAGGAATTCAAGAAAGGTAAAGAGAGATTGATTTTCTTAGATTATGATGGAACATTGACAGGTTTCCATCCCGATCCTCAAGCTGCTGTTCCTAATGAAGAATTACATGATATTTTGAGAAAGCTAAGCGCTGATGAAAATACACATGTGGTAATCATCTCAGGAAGAGATAAAGACACTCTTCAAATGTGGTTTGATGATCATAGAATGGACTTGATCGGAGAGCATGGTGTATGGTTGAGACAGCAAGGGAGTGAGTGGGAGACTGTGACTACTTTGACTGATGAGTGGATGCCAGATATCAAAAAAGTATTAGAAAGCTATGTCAGTAGAACTCCTGGGTCTTTCATTGAAGAAAAGGACTATTCACTAGTATGGCACTACAGAAAAGTAGAGACAGGACTAGGTGAATTGAGAACAAGAGAGCTAACGAGTCATCTCAAATATTTGGCGACTAACAAGAACCTTCAGGTATTGGAAGGAGACATGGTTGTTGAGTTCAAAAGTTCGGAGGTCAATAAAGGTAGAGCAGCAAAGAGTTGGCTTCAAAGATACAACCCTGACTATGTTATGGCAATTGGTGATGATTGGACGGATGAAGATACTTTTATTGCTATGCCAGAGGGTGCGACCACAATCAAAGTGGGTAGTAGTCAATCAGCTGCTAAGTATAGTATAGAGGGGCCAGATCAAGTTCGCCAACTTTTGAAAACAATTTGTAGCTGATGCATAATAGTCCAACCTATGTCTATTTATTCCGTTATGCTTAGCTAGACATTTCAATATTGAATAAGAATAAACTTTCAAACTGGCCATTTCACCCGCAGAAATGGCCTTTTTTTTATGGTTGGGTAATTATTTTTAGTGGTACTGCCGGTATTCTGATGAGTATTCCTGGTCAGACCATGGGTGTATCTACATTCACAGATAGCCTTATTAGTAGCGTTGATATTTCTAGAGATAATCTCACTACCGCCTACTTGTGGGGAACAATTACTAGCGCGATGCTATTGACCTGGGTGGGTAAAAAGTATGATCAGTATGGCGCTAGACCTATTGCTGTTATATCAACATTGATCATGGGTATGATACTTCTATATCTTAGTCAATCGGATAAGATCATTGAGTTCGTTTTAGGTACAGGTGCTAGTTGGCTAGGCAAGGTAGTATTCATGTTCTTTGGTTTCTTTATTCTTCGGTTTTCCGGACAGGGGGCGTTGACTATGGTCTCTCGAAATATGATGATGAAGTGGTTTGAAAAACGTCGAGGCACTGCTCTTGGGTTTAGCAATGTGGCTACCTCACTAGGGTTTTCATCTGCACCAGTCTTTTTCGAGTTTTTGATCCAAAGTTATAGTTGGAGAATGGCTTGGGTCGTTTTGGCTGCCATAGTTGGGATAGGGTTTACACTGTATATAGTAATATTTTATAGAGATAATCCAGAGGCAAGTGGATTGAAAATGGATGGTGATTATGTCATCTCTGAAAAACAGAAAAAGAATCTATTTCCTGTAATTAAAGAATTTACCCTTCCTGAAGCGAGACGAACATTTTCTTTTTGGGTTTTTACGATTATGCTATCTGTACAAGCCATGTATGTGACTGGTTTGACTTTTAATATTACCTCGATATTTGAAACTGTTGGTTTAACTAGGTCTGACGCTGTACAGCTGTTCTTACCGTCGTCGGTAGTTGCGGTGTTGATCACCCTATCAGTCAGTAGACTCAGTGATTATATTCGTCTCAAATACTTACTCTACATAAAAGGCCTTGGAGCCATTATCGCTTTGGTTGGGCTGATTACACTTGGTGAAGTATGGATTGCAAAATATCTACTGATTTTTGGAAATGGTATTTTGATGGGGCTTTACAGTGTAGTACTTTCTGTGACTTGGCCTCGATATTTTGGTAAGCTTCACTTAGGAGCAATTAGCGGTCATGCTGTAACATACATTGTATTGGCTAGTGCCATAGGCCCTAAGCTTTTCAGTTGGTCGTTATCATATCAAGGTAGCTATGGTCTTGCAGGGTGGATATGTATTGGAATTTTTACAATAATGACTACCCTTTCATTTTGGGCTAATAATCCTCAAGAGAAATATCGAAACTAAAGCCGCTTTAAAATCGAATATCAATTTGATAAGTTGAAGCGAACTTGTACTCCAAAGTCAGAACTGATACGAGGGAAAGAGTTTGAAAGCTTAGGCTCGTTGATAGTCTTTTGGAAATACATCATCATGCTTAATCGTTGATTTATCACATAATTCAATGTAGGGCGGAGGTTATAGTTAAGATTTCCTTCAGTAAGTTCAGCTAGTTCTTCTAGTTTCCTTTGAAAGGTTTCAGTGTTTCGTACAGTTACTGCCATTCTAAATTGAATTTCATTTTTTACTGTCGTTACTCGCCCTTTGATTCTAAAAGGAAACTTCCAGTTGCTTTTGGTCCAGCCAAAATCGAAAGTATAATCTTTACTTCGTTGCTCAGTTACTTGTTTATTTGATGTTAAATCGAGTAATAAGTTTCTTTCTCTACTGTGATCTATTCTGAAAGTTATACCTCCTCGAGTACGTAAGTTGATTCCAATTAGCGGAGCAAAACGTTCAGAAACCCTTACTTGACTAATAGTATAAACAGGAACAAGAAATTCGGTATCACCTTCTCTTTCCGAAATAGTCGCTTTAGGATAATTTTGAATGTCATTATTGACACTAAGTATATCATCATACTCACCTTCAACACTATATTGAGAAGCATTAGCATAGTTTGAGATACTAAAAGTAGAAGTATATGCATGTGTAATACTGACACTTGAGAATACTTCTTTGAGAGAAGGAATTTTGCTTAATCCTGCATAGTCTAATCTCCAGTTAGGCATAGGAGTTTTTGGAATCGGGTTTACTGAAACATCATTTACACTCTTGCCAGTATAGGCAGCAATGAATGCTGGTATTAGAACATCTTGAGAATTAATTCCATATTCAGCACCTCGAACGGTTGAATTAAGGCGTTGTTGAATAATTCCTCTATTGGTTTCAAATGTACTGAATGGTTTAGACGAATTATTAGATCCATCTTTTCCAAAATGAGTTCTTATTGGAAGAAATGTAATCGTATAACTTCCCGTTCTTGTTGGTGATATGGTGTTGAAAACTCCGGTGCTATCTGCCCTGTAGATTTCTGCATAGTTAGCCGTATTATTTTTACGCATATCCAACTGAATCTTAAAGTCTTTGAAGGGCTCTATAGTTGATCTAAGTGTAAACTCTTTCGTCAAACTTTGCCCAAAAGGAATCGTCAAATTCGTGTTCGTAGTTAGCCAGCCATTATCTGATGCCATATGTCGAATTCCAATGTCCTGACTTCCGAATATGAAAGCAGCACCAGGAGCTTTAAAAGCTTCGTCTAGACCCAGCATATACGGTGAAGGCTCAAAACCTGGAAGATTGGTACTCTCTCTCTTACTCCACGTGAAATTTACCGACTTCACCATCATCATGAATCTGAGTAAATTTTTAGTTCCCTTGCTCATTTGCTTGGTTGTGTCAGTTCTACTTCTTCTAGACCTTCTTGGTGGGCGGTTGATTTTTCGCAGCATTTCACTCTTATTATATAGCTTGTTGAAATCAAGCTTTCCCGAGATATCCTGTGTTCGATTATTGCTGATTTCGTTACCATACGGAGCAAATATTCTGTTCGTTTCTGCTTCTAGTTGTGTATTACCGCCAGCCCAGTTGTAGTCAACAGAATATCTATAGTCACCGCTGATCCAATCCGTCAATGGAATTTTATCAAGAGGTAATCTGTAATTGCCACTCACTGTCTGGTTATAGTTTTTGACACGCCCCATTTTCCAAAAATTATCCCACATGTAATCTTCTAACTGTGATTGGGTATAAAATGGATTGCCATCAGCATTTTTTAATGATTCGTCATATTCGTCCACGATGGCGTTAACATTAGCATTGTAGCTGAGGGCAAGGTTTTGGAAAATATTCCATCTAAGCGTATAAACCCTGTCCATGTAAAATGTTTTCAAATAAATAGGGTCATTAAAATTGGTGGTAAACACTCCGTTTTGGAACTGCTGGAGTTGTCTACGATTGTAGTCCCTGTTTGCAGATGCTCTGACACTGAAATTATTTGGCAGTGGATTTAAATTGATATCCTTGATAAGTTGTAAGTATGGGCTTGAAAAAGCTCCACTCTCTTGAAAAGGTTGTATGGCTGGTACTTTTGGGCTGAACTGATAAGATATACTACCGAAGTATGATTTTGTAATATCGTGATCTACATTGTAGTCTGTGAATTTGCTGTCTGAGTAGGAATAGCTGAAAGCAAAATTTTCAATGTCATACACTCTTGATTTAGCCTCAGGGTTTACTTTCTCCTTTCGGACATTCATAAAGTTGATACTTCTATTTCTTTCTTGCTGAATAACCTCGTTTCTATAATTCTCCCGTTCACTTTTGGTTTCTCTAGAATTGATTACGTCTTGAAGAGGAATATCTGTATTGAATGGGTCAAACAAAGGAGTCACTTTTCTCTTTCCATGACTGACAAACATAGGTACTTTGATACCGGTTTTGCCTGGGATCATTTTATCCAATTCTACTTGGGCAGAGACATCGTATTGGAAAGTTTCTTCTTTGGTTCTTTCCCCTACTCTGTCTTGAACCCCTCCAAAACCAGCTGAAACATATTGAGTAGATCCATTGAGTTGAGCGAAGTCAGCCAGGCCTACTCCAAGGTTTGCTCTTGCAGCCCACCCTTTAATATTATCTACATCACTCGATCTTAGTTCATTGGCCCATATGCATACTGATTTATCAAGCCCATCTGTTGACCTCAAGTTTCTTACTCCAATCATCATCCTACCGATTTCGCTAAGAAGAGGATTACCCTTGATTTTTAGTCTGTAGCGAGAGTTCCTTTCGGATATTTTTTCATAGGTCTGAATAATATCAATGCCACCTAAATTTCTCTCCGCCTTGAGTTCATATAGTTCACTCAGTGCAATGTCAATTTCGTTTTCAGCAGGCCAAACTAATCTAGCTAATTCACCGCCTTGGGCATTTAAATTATCAGGAGTGACTTTTAATGGAAGTTCTATTTCATAATAGTTTTCTTCGTCGAGACCAAGTCTTAAGAAAGCAGCAACTTCATCATCTAAAAGCGAAACATCATCTCTTACTCTTTCTGCGTGAAAGAACATTTTCAATCGTTGGAAGTTTACAAGGCTAAGGCCAAGAGTATTTTTAAAAACAGCTCTGGCATCACCATCTTCTAAATTTTCTACACACAGTCTTAGAGACTGTTCATTGACTCGTCTAGTAACAGCGGTAGAATTGTCTAAATCTCTATTTATCCCGGGAGGAACGACGTATGGAGGTTTTCCATTTAATGAAGAGCCATTTTGCTCTACATTGACTGTAGAAACATCAAAGTCACCAGCACTTGGTTCTGGAACTACTCCTGCGCCAGGATTCAATAGATTGCCGGCAAATTTTCTCCATTGAGAACCGACCAATTGGAAATTGGCCATTCTCAAGATGACAGGTCTAGTCCATCCCGTCATATAAAGTCTAATAAACTGCATGTTCGTTATTGACGGACTACCGTGTGATCCTGTAGGACTTTGAATAGGAATTCTGAATTGATACCATTCAACTCCAACGCTTCTATCGATGGTTCGATCCACAATGTAAGGGTGTGAAATATCTAAATCCGTAGGTCGAATATTGATTTCGTATTCAAAGTAATCTTCACTGGTGATGAAGTTGGCGTTTTCATCCAAATCTTCTCGATCGGGTTTGTTGGTGGCAGAGGAAGCAAAACCGTCATTATTTGAAGCTACTGGAGAATTATTCTCCATATTGTTGAAGTTCTTGTATCTCTCTACAATCTTGGCATTATTCTCATCATATTCAGGGTCGAGATAGAAGGTAAAATCATCTTGTGATGGATCACCAGAAACATAACTAAATAAATCTCCTAAATGATCCTGAAACTTACTGGCCTCTTCTTCTTCATTTAATCCATCAAATCCAAGGTCCTGATTGGTTCTAGAAGACCCATTGGCATCGAAGAAATCAGAAAGAGGAACATCATTATTTACTTTACCCCAGATAGTATTTTGGGTACCAGCAGTGCTCCCATCAGTTGGCAGTCCATTTTCAGCCCCTGGAACGCCATCAGGTATCAGGTCTTCAGATATTTGACCAAGGTGAAAAATAAGCCTACCATTTAAGTCTCTGTTTATCTCATTGTAATTACCATCTAGAATTTGATAGTTTAAATCATCGCTCGGATCATCAGGGTCCTCAAATGGATCCATTAACCAAAATTCGATGTACTCGATATTTTGCTCTTTGGTAAAATCAGGGTCTTGAGTAGGAAGTGCCCGAGCAATAGCTCCGAAGTTACTTTCAGCTACTCCATCATTGAAGAACCCCGCAAACTCTTCATCCTCTCTAAATTCCGCTCTACGATTGTTATAGTTGTAAGGCCCTCTTTCTGTCGGGAAATAAGCTACTTCAAAAACTGGCTCGTTTACATTGACCACATTGGGGTCGATGTTGAAGAGGTCTTGAGGATAAATTGGTTTTACGAAATAGTTTTCTAAATCTTCATCTTCAATATTCCCAGGTCTCTGGCCTCCAGAGATATAGAAACTACGATCGATGGTATACCATGCCATTTTCGCACGACGGTAATTATAGGCTAGTGGATCTGAATCTTCTCCATCTCTAAATCCTCTCCCTTCAGGTGTAGAACCTAGTTTCCATCCTAAATTTCCGCCACCTAGTTGATATGGTGTTGTAGTATTTTCAAAGTCATCTAAGTAGGCTGTGCCTGCTCCATTTACTTTGTTGGAAGTACCCGGAAGTAACTGTGCGAATTCACCGTTGAAAGTAACTGTAGATTTTTCTTTCGTACTGATCAACGGAAGAGCGTCGACTGCTTTGGTTAGAAATCTAGAGTCATCTGTGAAATTGACATCAAATCCATACTGTGTGTTTTTTACAGGTTCATTGCCTATAGTAAATCGGCTAACCCCTCCAGTCCTTTCACTTAAGTGTAATACAGTAGCACCGATATTGAAATTTTCATTGAATTGATAATCAAGTCGTGCACCTGTCAACCATTTAGAACTAAATGTGAAAACGTCTGTTTCTTCATAGTCTATTTGAATTTCATCTCCAGAGTTGGCCCATTGTTCATTCAGTCGAACGACTGCGGTTCCATTAGAGTATTGTACAGTATAGTCAGTACCTTCGGATAGTACTTGGCTACCACTTTTCACAATTACAGAGCCTTCAGCGATATTGAAGCCTTCTAAATAAAACTCGTTTGATACTTGGTTTTCGTATTCTGGAACTAACTGGAATCGATCCTTATTGGTAAGTTGTCGCGCGTTGTTTTTAGTTTGTTCGTACAATTCGTTGAAGACATATTTCTGTCGGATTGTTTCGCTGTCGTTGGCTAAAGAATCTTGTAGTGTCTTGCCGAATGGTTCTAGGACTGGAAAAATTACTGCACCATTTTCTACATCAAATGTCACGTCTTCGATAAAGTCAAACTTACCATCACCCCCACGACCATTGTCACCAGTAGCATTTAATTGATCCAAACCTAATATTCTTACCCATGTCTTACCATTGTTCTCCCCTTCTTGCATGAACTCGTTCTTGGTGTTTGTATTTGGGTCTTTGTATCTGATTTTAAGTTTGAAGTTGGATTCGTTCAGTCCGGAAGCGTTCGCTAGTGTATAGACATTTTTCATAGCCAAGTCCCAAATAGGTTTGTCTAAGTTTTGCTGGGGAGATTTCAAAAGCTTCATGATGATAGGTTCATCGGTACTGCCAGTTTGATTACTACTTGGTACTTCTCCGACTTGGTATCTCTGTGTTCCTTGTACATATTCGAACGAAACCGCCAATGCCTCTCCTTCATTCAGAGGTGATCGAAGAGTAATGTATCCCAACTGCTCTTTCAGGTCGTACTGTGTAGGATCAAGGATCGTTACATTTCTACCCAAAGTATAATCCACATTTTCTGCAAGACCGTATGCTTTCAAGCCCTCGCCTGCTAGGTTGACATCTCTAATGTTTGGAATGCCTTGTACTCCACTGAAAAGGTCATTGGCAGCGTTATCGGTCTCGGATTGATTGCCTGCACTAGGATTTACAGCATCTTCATTACCAATTCTAACCTTCTCTCCAAGGTCAGTTAATGCAATCACATTTTGTAGTCCACTCGTCTGTCCTGTACTTGAGTTTGTTATTTTATAAACCTGAATGTTTTGAATGATCAGTCCAGACTGGACGTTAGGTAATTCTGACAGCCATTTTTCATAGTTATCACGGAAATAATGTCCGAGGAAAAAGTGTTTGTATTCATCGTACCGAGTAGCATTGAAGGCGAACCGATCTTCTGCATCTGCTCCAGTAGCACCGCTTTCATTGAAGACCTCTGACTTGGCGGTACCTTGTTGTCTAGAAGCTAAGGCGGTTACATAGAGTTTACCAAATTGCAACTGTGTTTTGATACCAAATAGACTTTCACTTCCTGACATGAGGGAGTTGGTAACTGGCATACTTACATTACCAATTTCGATTTTCTTGATGATGTCCTCTTCGTAGCCAGTGTATTCGATCTTTAAGTTGTTTTGAAAGTCGAAGGTGTTGTTGTTATCAAAATTGGCCGTGATTTGGAGTTTTTCACCGACTTTACCTACAACATTCATAGAGATCTGTTGATCATACTGGAATCCGCCATTTCGCTGTTGATTAATGGGAACGGATGGGTTCTGTACCTTTTGCCATTGTCCACCAAAGTCCATCGTGACAAAACCTGTAGGTTCGATGTCTACATAATTACCTCCAAATATTCTGTCAAATACAGGACTGATATAAAGTTTGGGGATCAGCCTTCTCGCACTAACAGCACTCTCTCCGTCTAAGCCAGCGGCCTTGGCTTTCATAAAGTCTCTATTTGATCTACTTTCTTGATACTCCTGATATTCATCAAATGACATTGTAGTTTTAGGACGGTAGGGAACCTCTCCCAGCTTCTCCTGAATCGTATAGTTCATTGATGTATCAATCTCCACATCCATCGTCAGCCCAGATGGATCTCCAAACAACAATGGTGAGGAACTCTGTCGCGTAGAAAATGGATCGCCGTATCTGTCGGTTTGATTGATATTAGGTCGCGTGGAGGGAACGTATCCTTTAGGAGTTTCTTTTACTGTAGTAGAATCAGAAGGTACTGATTCTTGAGCATACAGGGTCGCGGAACTTCCTAACAGAAGACACAGTAATATCGTTATTTGGGTATTTAAAGTGGTCAATGCTCAGTATGAACAGTTAAGTTTAGGCTCGTTTGAGGGCGAATTTAATTAAATCTTCAAGACTAATCTCTGGTCCATTTTGCTTAATAATCTGATCGATAGACTTTTCAGCAGTAGCTTTGGCGATTCCCAATGTAGTCAATGCAGCTAACGCTTCTGTTTTCAAAGTATTGTTTGCTACTAGAGAGATTATTGGGTTGCCTGCTTCCAGTTCCTCCTTGCTCATCTTGTCTTTCAATTCCAGAATTATACGCTGAGCTGTCTTTTGCCCTATACCTTTCACAGAACTAATGGTCTTTACGTCACTATTGATGATGGCCGAGTGTATTTCTTCTGGTGTCAATGAACTCAATATCATGATTCCTGTTGACGGACCCACTCCAGAGATGGAGGTTAATTGACGGAAACGCTTTCTTTCACTTTCTTCGAAAAATCCGTACAGCGTGTGCGCATCTTCTTTGACGTGGAAGTGTGTATACAGTCTTCCTTCCTTTAGCTCTTTGACTTGACCATAAGTGATCAACGAAATATTCACATGATATCCCACACCATTCACGTCTATAATGACGTGTGTTGGATCCATCGCCTCAAACTTCCCTGCTAAATATGATATCATAACTTCTTAAGAATTCGTTTTGAGTTCATCTCCAGATTTGAAACTCTGAAGAATCAATTCCATTTCTTGCATCGGTAGACGCTTGTCTTCTCCTGGGCTATAAACATAGCCTTCTATATAATAAAGTCTTCTTTGAGATTCATCTACAAAAACATAACTGACAAATGGCCCTCCGGCAGATATATCACTCAATTTCCAAAGTGCTCGGCATTCTTTAGCGTATTTGCCATGAAAGCTGATTTCTTTGATAGAAGCTTTGTATGGCTGCGTAGTCATGTAGATTTCAGGTTTCTGCACATCTCGCATATACGCAGATGTGATTTCTTCTCTGAATGCCATCACATCTTCGAATGGATCCATCGAGTCGTAGGTCTTGTAGTGTATGATGATATTTTTCTCATATTCAGCATCTAGTTGTCTCACCCAGTAGAAGTCGGGTAAAGCTTTGGCTAAGTCGTAGCCATATGGGATGCTCATTCTGAAACCGTTTTCCTCCATTTTCTTTTCAATGCCTTTTTCTCTGACCTTGAACAACGAACTTTCCAGCCTCTTTCTTTCTACTTCGATGTAGTGACCTCTTAGTTTAGCCTTATTCTGTTTGAGGTGATTGATCAATTGTTCGTCGTTTTGACCAAACAGGTGTAGCATTTCTTGACCATTAGCATATACATTTTGCTTTTTCATCAAGAACAACGAGGAATCTTTTTGAATGGCTTTCAATGATTCGTCGGTGAAAAACTCTCTCATTTTACGAGCCATTCTTCCTTTTCTATCCAGCGTCGATACCATGATGATGTTGGTAGCTGTTTTTAGAACATTGGCAAACTTCAGAGGGTTGACATTACGAACTTTAAAGTAAGGTTCGTCTTGGGGAAGACCAGGGACATACTCGCTGTAGATATCGCGGATGGCATCACCAACAGGGCCATTCCATTGCGTGGTGTCCATTACCACTAATATAGCATTGGCCTCTCCAGCAGCTTTTGGTAGGTATGACTTTTCATTGCTGCTACTGCTATTAGAAGATTTGGACTGATCGCCACATGCTGCAGTGATCAGTAGACTCAGGCATACTAGAGTATGCACAGTTATTTTCTTTAACATATAAATGGTTGTTTTGATCTGATGATCAAGATTAAAAGCCTAGTTCAATAACGAATGGTAGAAGTATAATCTATAGCGGACTGTTTAATGGTGAGCGTCCTAGGACTACTCGATAACTTTTAATCTTTCCCATTGACAGAAGTCAATTCTGAAAAAGTTCGAAAATTTAAAAAAAACTAAGGAGACGAAGACGTGTTTGAACCAAATATCTAGTGGTTTTAGGTTGAAACATGTGTGTTTTTATGTCCCCCGAAGTTGGGGGAAGCTAAAACATGCATGAATTAGCCTTCTGTAAACTCGGGGGAAGGAGAAACATACATGTTTCTTGTATCCCCGAGTTAGGGGTTTTGAAAAACATGTATGTTTCTATAATCCCCGAAGTCGGGGCATGATGAAACACGCATGTTTCATTATTTTCATATATTATCTTATTTGGAATCTGAGGCGTCCTGAAAAAGTTTTAAGTACGAATTGATTAGAAGTAAAAAATTCAAGTTGTGTAATTAGAAGGATTATACCTTTTTCTACCCATTTAAGAACCTCTCAAGAAACTCGTCTTTTTTACGTGTGGAAACGGGGATTTTTTGACCACTTTTCATGATAATGTGTCCGTTATTTTTATCATATCGATCTACGTAATTCATATTGACAAAATAGGACTGATGTGGTCTGACAAACATTTCTTGTAATAGCCGGTCTTCAAATTCCTTCAATGGTTTAGAAGCAATCACTGGTTTTCCATTAATAGGGTAAAAGGTAGTATAACCTTTGTCAGACATACAGTATACCAACTCTTGAAGGTCAATGGCTTGAAAACTATCTTGCAAGCTAAGTATCAATTTATTGTTCCCCTTCTTTTTAGGTGCTGGTTTTATATTGTCTGAGGCCAGTGAAGCTAGTGCTTTGTCTACGGCTGTTTCGAGCTCTTCAATATCCACGGGCTTTAGGATATAGTCGATAGCTCCTTTTTTTAGAGCTTTTAGCGCATATTTCTCATGAGCAGTTGTGAAAATAATTCGGTGACTCATTTGATTCGTCTTTTCAATGAAATCAAAAGCATCTCCATCTGGAAGATTGATATCAAGGAAAATCAAATCGGGTTTAGAAGCATTAGTTACTACTATGGCTTCATTGACAGAGCCACACTCTCCTATGATCACAAGGTCTTTGTCAAGTAATTCTATCAGTTCGATTAAACCTTTGCGGATATATGGTTCATCTTCAACTATTAATACTCGAGTCATCTGTATTAGTTTTTTTGTAAGGTAATATGAGTGTGACAATGGTTCCTCTCTCGCCTTCAAGAGATCTATCCTTAATGGATACATCAGCAGGGACCTTGAACTCTTTGGTCATTATTTGCAACCTTTCCTTGGTAATGCTGGTAGAAAGTGATTCTTTTTCACGGGTTCTTTTTTGGTCATGAGCGTCAATACCCACTCCATTGTCTTGAATCGTACAGACTAATTTGACGCCTTCAAATTGAATGTTCACATCAATCTTTTTATTCTCTATACTTTCTGTGAATCCATGTTCTATAGAGTTCTCGATGAAGGGCTGAATCATCATCGGTGGGATTAGAATACTCTTTTGATCGATGTCACTATCCATTATGATATGATAATCATATTCGTTTTTGGCCCCCATGTTTTGAATGTTCAAGTAGTTTTCGATTGCGCTGATTTCTTTCTCGAGTAAGACTGTTTTGTCTCTGGAGTTTTCTAAGATCAATCGTAGCAGTCTAGAGAACTTGGAGAGGTAAACGATTGACTTCTTATATTCTTTATTGAGAATGATGCCTTGTAAGACTGACATGGCATTGAATATAAAATGAGGAGTCATCTGCGAGCGCAATAACTTTTGCTCTATTAAAATGCTTTGGTTTATTGACTGTATGTTTCTAAGACGAAGTGAAAGAATAATAATGCCAAGCATCATAACCACGATAAAAAATATGGTGATAGCTACAAGTGTTTGCCTTTGAGATTCTTCTAAACTTTCGTCTTTGGTTTTTACCTCATCGACCAATATCAGTTCTCGTTTTTTGGCAGAGTCGAGTCTGGCCTTATATATATAGTCATATTCCAGTTTTGAAATCTTTTTAATAGTTTCATGATTGTTAAGGCTGTCATCTAAGACTTTAAAAAGTAGATAGCTTTCATATGCTTTTTCAAAGTCACCCATTTGCTCATATATTTTTGCGAGTAACTGTGCAAAATTCCGCTTAGGGGGTAGTAGATCCATTTCATCTACCATTTGTTGACTTTTGAGTGCATACTCAAGTGCTTCTTCATACTGTTCTCTAGAATAGAGAATCAAAGCAATTCCTATATAGTTTTTGAACAGCTCTTTTTTGTAGCCAATTGTTTCATTGATGGCTTGTGCTTTTTTATACTTTTTTAAGGCTTGTTCATAATCTTTCGTCAGCACTTCTACGCCAGCTATATTATTTAGAACCCTGCTTATCTTTGACTTATCATTGATTTGTTTTGCAATTTTCAATGCTTCATTGTAATACCCTAATGCTTTATCATAATTTGATTGAGCATTGTGTACGTTACCAATATTGCTTAGATAGGATGCAATTTCTTTTTTCATACCTTGTGCCACACACATTTCTAGCCCCTTGTTGAAATAGTATAGGGCTTTATCATACTCCTTGTATTCTTTATACAACACTCCAAGGCTTTCTAATAGGATAAATGATCTATAGGTGTTTCCGGGTTTTTCATAAATAGCGACAGCCTTGTTAAAGAACTCGAGCGCCTTTGGGAAATCACCCATTTCAGTATAAGTCACTCCAATATTGATCAAGTTCCTCGCTTCTCTATATTCATTTTTTAAGTCCTTTTGGATCTCAAGTGACTTGAGGTAATATTCTAGTGCTTCCTTTTGTTTGCCTTGTTCAGCGTAGATGTTGGCTATATTAGTAAGAGAACCTGCTATGCCAACTGGATCGTTAAGTAACAGGTCCGTTTTGTAAGATTTTTTATAATATTCAATGGCCTTATTGAAGTCTCCTTGAGCGTAGTAAACATTGCCAATACCATTTAGTGTATAAGAAATTCCCCTTGCCTGACCTAGAGAATCATAGGTGCTCAGGGACTGGTTGAAATACAATAGGGCAGCAGAATAGTTGGCTTTTTTCTTTTCCAAATACGCTTTGTAATAAAGTGTTTCTGCTTTGTTAACTACAAGGTTCAATTTGTCTTCTAGTTCTAAAGCAACTTGGACCAAACTATCAGCTCTGAATGTATCTATTTCATATATTTCATAGATAATAGCATTCAATAGATCGACTTTATCGCGGTCTTCGTTTTGATACTTGGACAATTTATATTCCATCCTCTCTAGTGTTGAACCTTGTGCTAGTGCAGCAAAAGAAATGATTGAAAAAGCTATGATTAGATTAACCTTTTTCGAATTCATTGTGAGTCTATTTATTAGAATATTGTTTGCAGTCATTTCGTAATTTGAATCAATAAATCCATGGTTAGCATCCGGTATCAGTTCCGCTGAGGCGAATATTTATTGGTTCCCAGCGAATATAAAGCCGATGTTTTAACATTTCTCTGTCTAGTATAATTTCACTTCAAGTTTTAGCTATACATCTTGGAACTAAGCATATAGGTGTTGCACAAATATTTAATCATTGGATTATTGAATGGTTACAATAAAGAATTATACTAGTGGTTTACAATTAATATTTAATCATGGCTCAGAAAGTAATTCACTCAGAGGAGGTCGCCCCAGGGGAACATAAAGAGATGTTCAAATTTTTGATTAAAGAATCAGGGTTCTTTAAAACAAGATTTTACTTTTTTCATAAGCACGTTGAGACTGGAGAAAGACCTCAATTTGGAGTAAGGTATTTCGAAAGACAATACTTACCACAACTATTAGAATTCTTTGAAAAAGAAGATTTTGAAGGAATATTATCATTACCAGTAGGGGAATACGGTAAATGTGCTACCCAATTTATTACTCGGTATGTTAATTCAGGAAAAGTAGTTGGTTTTCAGCTAGAACAATCTACATCTCAAGCAACCGACTACTTGACACCTTCTAAAGTTTTTTTAGATGCCACTCCTCAATTAGTAGAAATAGCACAAAGAGTAGATCAGGAAATGGACTAATCGCAGGGCGATAGCCTTTTGGGTTTAATTCCCCGTGCTTTGGGTCGGGGAGTTTCATTAACAGGTTGATTGTATATCACAAAAACATTATCGAAATGAAAATGCAATTATTGAAAGAGTATGACTCACTGGAAAAAATCATGGAGTACCTCAAGGGTCAGATGGATTATGATATATCTATCGAAGCAGACCAATGGATCACCGATGGATCATTGATGCTGACTATTGGTAAAAAGTGTATTATCGTGAAAAAATCAGCTACAGCTGGAGCAAAAATTGAATTGCTAGAATCCTCTATCATTGACATTCATCCAGTTACGCCTCACAAGTTTCTGGATAGAGCACTTATGAGAGGAATATTGGCTATGATAGTAAATAGTATCATCTCTAGCTCTCAAGTAGCCGTAGCTCAAGAGGTGAATAACTTATTGACAGAAATTGAGGTGAAATGATGGAGCAAAATACATTTAGATATCATAGTGTCAGTAGTTTTTCTTTTCAGACATTCATACCAGCAATAGCTTCTTTTGGTTTGTCGTATTACTGCTATGAGTACCAGGCAGGAATTCGATATAGGTCTTTGCGGGTTTTAGAATATCCCACAAGCTACTATGTCACTACCTTGATAGGGGTTGTAATTTTGGTCTATGCTCTATATCAGCTTATTCAGCACGGTACTAGTAGTGGAGGTGATATCAGGTTGAGTCACGATTACTTTACTTTTCCGAAAAAGAGAGAATCGATCAAGGTAAAATATGATGACATCAATCAATATGAATTCAAAGATGACTCAGACGATGGTGAATCTGTTGTGATTTATACTAGGACGGATAAAAAGAAGTATCAGTTTTTCCATGATTATTTTGAATCGACAAAGGATTATCTGGCTTTCAAAAGAGGAATACAACAGGCTCGTTCTAAAGAAGACTCTGATTCATCTCAAGTCTGAATATACGGAATGCATAAGATAATGACACAAAACAGTACGTTTGAACAGCTCAGCAATAGATTTTGGTTGGTCTCTTAAACGAGCTTTATACAAGTGTATGCTCTACCCTAGAAAAACTAAGAAATCTGCGCTATGCTTTACTTGGCTACTGTTATTCATAGGGATAAGTTTATCGGCTTGCCAAGATCAAAAGCCCATAAGTGGAAATGGTTTGGAACACTATACTATTATTGATTCGATTAATACTGTAAAGGACGTGCAAATACTAATTGATAGTATTGGGGGTAAAAGTTTTAAAGCTAGTAGAATTCAGGATCTACAGTTTTATCATCATGGAGGTGAAGATTGTGTCAATATAGCAGATTCATTGGGTATTGATCAGTCATTCTATAAAACAGATTTTGACCAAAATGGCTTTTTGGATTTATTGGTAATTGGAATGGGTCAGCAGTTTGGTGTAATAGCAGTTATGAGCTACCCGAATGATTCATTAGAATTACATTCCCTTACTAAAAATGGAGCTTTTCAAGACTGTGTGTTTCCAATGGTGACAGATCAGGGCTACATAAACTTATATTATCAGCAATATCATCCAGATAATTCTGAACAGTTAGGATTGTCCAATGTCAAGCTGATTTACCAGTATGGTGGATTTATTGAATACAATGCAAAACCTACTGGCTATTCAATTAGGAAAATAGAATTTAGAACTGATTACTGTGCTGAATTATGCCCCGTTTTTTCTTTAAGCTTAGAAAAAGAAACTAAGTCAATGTTTCGGGCTGTCGCTTACAATTTTAAAGATGAGGATGATTCGACAGTGTTTCAAATGCTGTTGCCAGCAGAGATATGGGAAGAGTATTCAAATCTTTTGAACTATATGGACTTCCCAAGTTTGCAGGATTCCTACAGTGTGGACTGGACAGATGACCAAGAAGGATTGTTGACTATATACTACGGTGAGAATAAGATAAAAACTATCAGTGACTATGGTTTACAGGGTACCTATGGTTTGAAGTTGCTCTACGATAGATTATTCAACCTAAGAGAACATCATAACTGGATAAAAGAATATGAGTAAGCAAAAAAGACTACCTACAGGGATGCCATTGCATTCTATAGAGCGCGTCTTCAAGCAAGAATTGGATAGATACTCCAATCAATTGATTTTGGAAGTCAAATCGGTACTAAATAGAAAGTTTGAAGAAAGTATTTCGAATGCTGTTGTAGAGATATTTCCAGATGAATTTGGGGATGGCTTTTTGTCTATGGGAATACATCTGGAGGGAAGTGTTATCACTTATATTCCTTTGGTAGAAGAGGCTCGAGATATGCCTTTGATTGATGTTCAGGCTTATGAAGGAGAAATGGACTTAGTGGATAAAATAGTGGACTGGACTAAACAATGGTGTGCCGAATGCTGGTGGAAGGCAGGAGGCTGGGACTGGGCTGTTCCCACATCATTGCAAGGACATTCTGGATTTGGCAACGGGGATGCCATACAGCTAACAAGTAAAGTTTAATCTCAGCGATAGTTTTTGGTTTAATTCCTCCTTAAGGTATGGGGCTTTATTCGGTAGATATATGCGTATAAGATTAGAAGATTTAAAACAGAAGAATTTAGGAAGTAGCTATAAAACTCAAGTTGTCATAAAAGGAAAGTCTATAGATATTGATATAGATCCGGATGATTTAGAGATAGGTGAGACACTAGAGATAGTCAATAAAATATTGGCCGGTTTTGAGGAGTATGAAGCAGAAGCCAAACAGGTTTTAGCTGATAACTTTCTTGAAACCTACAATGACAATTGGAGGGAGGATAATGAACCGATCTTAACAGCAAAAGAGTTTATTCAGAATTTGACTTTGGATGGGATTAATTTCTTGTCAAATACTGTCGATATTTTCTATACAGACAATGATATGTTTGATGGGCATTCTTTAATAGCCCAATCATTGGATGGAGAAAAATTTGATAGCGCTATGATGTATGGTTAAAGGTTAGTTGAGTCGTTTTACATTCAATTTCGGTAGATGAAAAAAACTATACTCGCCATACTATTTCTATCAATGTTGTTTGTAGCAGGATTTCTCTTAATTTTTGAAAGAGGTGAAATAGATGGAGGAAAGTCCCCAGATGGGCAGTTTTCTGTTTATGCTGTGAAACATTTCTATACTATTTTCTTACCGGTGATGCCTGGTCAGAGTAGTGATCTGCCGGGAAGAATTTATCTAAGAGACAATGTTCAAGAAAGAGTAATCAAGAGTACTAATACACCAAGGGTCTCTAAAATATGGGATGCAGAATGGTACGACAATCGAGTGGAATTTGGTAGAGGTGATGAATCCTTCGAGATACTTCTTCCTAGAAAAATTGATAATGCAAAATTGAACAAATAATGCAAAAGGACTATCACAAAGATTATAATGAGTTTTCTAATGAATTTAGAAGATCAGACGCGTCTAGAGACAGCGTGGAGAAGTTATACGACTTACTCTATGAACTACAAGAGATAGATAAAACTCAGAGCGAAAGCCTGATTCTTTCTAATATCTATAGCCTTCTTGGCTTTCATCAATCGGCCTATGATGTATTTGCAGCCACGGCTGATTTGAGTATCCGTAAAAACAAAGCAAAGTTCCAAGTCATGAAAGACAAAGCCTCTTCTCATAAAGACACTTTTGTGATTAAAGACATCAGAAAACTCAAAGAAAAATTGATACCTATTGAAGTGTCTATAGAGGATTTTATCTTGTCAAGTCAATCTAGTAATAGCTTTAAACTTATTGAAAAAGAAGTCATCATATTCAATAAGAAACTTGGTCACCAGAGGTTAGAAATCCAAACCCCTAATGACAAACTGGAGAAGCACTTTGATGCTGTTTTGACTCAATTACGTTGGCTTGCTGATTGTAAGGAAGATTTGATCCGCTATTACAATAGCCATTTGAGTGAACAAGTTCAAGGAAAGGCAGATGAGGACTGGTACTATACTTTAGAGGTATATAGAGTTAAGATTACTGTAGGTGATGGTGGTAATGTGTATTCTGATATTACCTGTGCTGATATAAATGAGGATCATATATTGGATATTGAAACTGATGGTGAAACAATATATTCAATGAGTTTTGATGGTTAGGGTGATGAAGAAGTTTCGGATTTACTTCTTCTATTCAGTCTTAATATTTTATGGTGGACTTGTTCACGCACAGAAAATTGACTCCATTTTTATTGATGAATCTATTTATCTCAGAATTGTCACCGACAGTACTAGTTTTTATAAGCAGATAATTCTTAACAATGGAAAGGTTCAAGTCGATACTTTTCCAGCTACAGAGTATTTTGATACTTGGCGAAATGAACGTAAATGGAGTTCTTGTGCATATAATCGATTCAAAAGAAATGCGGATTGCTTAACTGATTTGCTAGATAAAAAACTCAGACTCCCTTTTTATTACAGTGATGAGCCTAAACATCGAGATTTTATTTTTTTTGAAGAAGATCGAATGGCTTTGGTCAGGTACGGTTGGCAATGGAATAATACATCTAATTCAACTATTACAGTTAACCATATTAGCAATTATGCTTGGAAAGAATATCAAGTTGATGAGTTGACATTTGTAGCTATTTTCGAGGTTGATTCTCAAGACGGTCCATTGACGGAGATTAGGCCGACTCACTTCGTTTTTCCATTGGTTGACCAAGGTCAATATCTAGTCGCTCCAAAAAGTGTAAGAAGTTATGAAAAAGATTCGATCATGACTCCATCCCCTCATGATTTCACTACCGACTCTTTGTTATTCTCACGTCAAACGATGGAAGATACTGATAGCATAAAAATTGATGGGAAATATGGGTTGTTTACTAGGTTCAAGCGAGAGATTATCCCAGCTATTTACGATTCTTTAAAGCTTGATGAGAAAATAGTTAGAGCCTACTCTTATGATACTATTTCATTGTTTGATTATCAAGGTCAATCTATTGCTCATCAATTGAAAGTAGCTGTTCCCTGTGGTGATCAAATGCAAGTGATTGATAAAAAGAACGAAATGTATTTTATTGACTGGAAGGGAAATAGACAGAAATCTTGGTCTTTTAGTCGTCTCATCTGTGGATATACCCATAGATTATTACCTTATGATATAATGATTATTCCTCCGGTGGATAAGAAGGGAAATGGATATTACAAGTCGAATCAATACGCATTTGTTGAATTTGATTACTCTGATAATCTGGTTCGAGATCTATCGGATAGAAATCTAAAAATGTTACTTGATCCTGGACATTTTTACATTGATACAATTGAATACTATGGGTTTGACAATTTAGAGTTTAATGTCTGGAATTATGCAGATGATTGGGGAAGAACCAAGTTGGATATCTTTCATTTTGACACCGAGTTCTCAGACGCTAAGCTGATCAATAATCAGACAAGATATAATAGAAGTGATTTTGAAGTAGATGCTCTTGATCCATATTGGGTTATTGCTAAGCAAAAGGGGAAGTACGGAGTATTGCATGGTATGTTTGAAGATATTATTCTTCCTTTCGAATACAATAAGATTATTGGGCAAACTTCACTTTTGTTACTGGAAAGAAAGGGTTTGAAGTGTTATTACCCGATCAGTAAAACACCACGATATAAAGTACTGGAACCTTTTAATCAGCATTTTGCTCGATTTAAATTGCCTGATGGTCGATGGGGATGGTTGGCCAAAAATGGAGAGGAATATTTTGATGTTGAGTGACTTAAACAAAAGAGATTTTTATATTATTCATTATGAACGAGTTCATTAAGAAGTTGAATGCAGATTTCAAAATAGAAATTCATGAATCATCTACTTACGATCATATTGGTAGTTTTTATATTGAAGATGAGCGCGGTTTAGTTACTGACTTACATTTATGTGATGTAAACCTCAAGAGTCTAGATACTCTGATCCCAATAGCAAGTTCTTTAACGCATCTATCTTTAGAAAACTGTAAAGTCAGTTCTATTGAGCAATTGGGAGTATTTGAAAATCTTATAGAATTGGAAATAGATAATAATCCAATCTCAAACTTCAAGGATTTAGAATTATTGAACAACTTAAAAAAGCTAGTACTTGTTTGTTTGGATATTGATTCGACAATACACTTACCAGTGATTACCTCCTTAACTGATTTAAGTTTAGCCAGTAATTTTGGGTTTACTCGGATTGAAGGTTTAGAAAACCTTCCTCACTTAGAATATCTAGACTTGAGTGGAAATGATGATATTATTCTAGATAATATTCCGACAAATTACTCGGTTAAAACACTAAAGCTTGATACGTGTAAACTTGATAGAATTCAAGGTTTAGAAAAATTTAGAAACCTTGAATTCTTGAGCCTATACTGTAATTCAATACAAAAGATCGAAGGCTTAGATAGCCTGACGAGCTTAAAAAAGCTCTCTCTGCACAATAATGAGATAAGAAAAATTGAAGGGTTGGAGAAGTTAGAATTGCTAGAGGAATTAGACCTTTCATATACAGAAGTTGAAAAGATAGAAGGCCTCGAAAAATTGCATCAATTGAAAGAACTGGGTCTTGCTGTTACCAATGTTAGAACCATCGAGGGACTAGATCATTTAAAAAACCTTAAAGTGTTAATGTTGGATGGAAATGGCCTATCGCAGGTCAACGAGCTACCACTACAAAACTTGAAGATATTGTACTTATCAAAAAATCAGATTTGCGATATTCCATCAAATTGGATTAAGATGGAAGAGATTCATCTCAATGGAAATTGCATCAACGATGTAGATCCAAAATGGATGTCAAATATTGTTAATAAGTGCTATATCGATTTGACTCATAATCCTATCAAAAAAATAGAGGGCAAAATACCAGATCATATCACAGTGGATTTTAATTCTCGATACGGAGGCGTACCCACTGTTCTACTGTAAGGAGCATAAGTGTTTCTTTCAGTCAGATGGAGTTTAACTACGAATATTTATTGATACTTAACGAATATTAATTGACATACCGTAATACACTATTAGAACATTTACTTTGATGAGAGAGAATTCTGATAGGGTATCAGCTTTAAAGAAATCATAAATGAATAAGGAAAAATTATCTGCATTGGCTCAAACGCCAAGAGACATACCAAAGGAGAAAGCAAAAGAGTTTTTAAAGAACGATGGAGAATTAGGCAAATGGCTAGTTATTGTCCTGTTGGGAGGTATCGTATTGAGTTTCATTTCATTACTTCTTTTTTTCTTTTTGCCAGTACCAATTTGGGTATGTATAGTATTTGGATCTCTTGCGCTTCTAGCCTACTTAGTGATGGAAAAACTATCACCTTCTGTTGGTCAACTGAACGAATACCCACTGGCGGTGGGATATGTACTCATGGCTAATAATGCACTTTATAATAAAGATGCGGAAACGCAGGCTGGATCTATGATGATATTCACTAATGATGAACAGTATCGATTGGATGAGAAGTGGGTTAGTGAATTAGGAGAGCAAATAAGGAATATGGAGATAGAGGGCTTAGACTTTTTGTATGAAATGATGGATGACTTTGGAAGTGGAAGTTCGTTTTTCTCTATAGATATACCCAGTGTATTGACCGGTAATGTTAAGATCTACTGTAGTTACGTGATTCTAGATAGTGATTACTTACCCAATAGGGTGATTCCTGAAAATAGAATTATTCCTTGTTTTATAGATGAAAACAATAGAGGCATGGCTGTGCCGGCAAGCTTTTATATGAATTAATTCATGGATATGTCTATCAAATTAATAAAACAGTTGCCATTCATCATAGCCCTACTAATAATAGGGCTTAATCTTCGTGCGCAGCAAAAAAGCCAATTGGATAAAGTCTTGGCACAGCTTGCGTTAGATGAGTCAAAATGTCGTATGGATTTGGCAGTTACGAAAGTAAAACCAAATGACCCGACTGAGACCATTGCTGTTATCCTTGAAACTACGGAGGATAGTCAAGAAGAAGGCTTGACTTATTTCAACTGTCATGTGGTAGTAATTGATACGGAAACAGCTGAAATCAAGTACAGTTATTTTGAAGATGCTAGCACTCATGAGTGGGTTTCTGATGCTGTAGAATTAAGAAAAATCACCATAGATACAGCTCCTTATATGGTAGCTAATGATAATAGAGCTTTTGGAATCAGAGTATTCTATTATGGAAGTTCACAGGTCAACCCTTACAGTCAGAAAACAATTACACTATTTGTGAAGGATCAATCTTCTTTACGCCCTGTATTGAAACAATTTCCAGTAGAAGAATATGGAGGAGAATGGGATGGATATTGTGAAGGAGAGTTTGTGTCAGAAAAGAAGATACTGATCATGTCGAGTCATAAGACTAATGATTTTTACGACATCATTGCTAAGAATACTATAACAGCCTCCAAGATGATTACCGATGGCAGTGGAGATTGTGATACCAAACCAATGACCACGACAAAAAAAACGAAGGTATTGGTTTTTAAAGACGGTTTATATCAATGAGTTCCATTAACTACGCATATCATGCGAATTCAAAGTAAAAACAATGGACTCATATTGGTTCTGTTTTTAATTATATTCAGTGCGCATGCTCAAAATGAACAAATTGATCAGGTACTGCTACAGCTTGATATACCACTATCTAGATGTAAGGAAGAATTGGTTGCTATCAAGAAAACCCCTAACCATCCAGATGAAACCATAATGGTTATCCCAGAAATAATTAGTGTAGATGAATATCATTATGAGTTAAGTGGTCATGTAGTTATAGTTGACACCGAGACTTCAAAAATTAAGTATCGTAACGTAGAAAGTGATATTACCTATACATGGGATTCGGATGCTGTAGAACTAAATAGTATCTCAATTGATACTGCACCTTATATGATTACTAATGAGGTAAGAGCATTTGGGATAAGACTGGGGTATTATGCACATTCAAGAGCTAATCCTTATAGTAAGCAGACATTAACGCTGTTTGTGAAAGATAAGGAATCATCCCTGAGGCGGATATTGAATGAGTTGCTTATTTCAGAGAGCGAAGGAGAATATGATGGGAGATGTGCTAGTAGATACTCAGATACATCCAAGATTCTGATCATGTCTGAAAATACAACGAATGGGTACAACGATATTATATCTCAAAGTACTAAAGTAGACTCTAAGACATACGAGACGCAAACTGGAGATTGTGAAGAAAAAACTATTTCCAAAACCAAAGACAAACAAGTGCTGAAGTATGAACATGGACACTATCATTAGAATAAATATGATTCTTGGTTTATCAAAAGCCGTAAGAAAGACAACTAGAGTATGAGGATTGTTAAACACATTTCGACTTATATCGCATGTCTGATCATTGGTACTGCCAGCTTTTATGGTTACATGTTTATGCTTTTTGGGCACGAATTGACTGCTCCAGAAAGCGTCTTCATGAAAATAATGAAACTTATTTATGACATTGGTTTAATGTATATCGCCCCTGCTGCTGGAGGTATTATGACATTAGTGTACGGTACTTTAGATATATTCTATTTGACTAAAAGAGTCAGGAATAGCAACCGGCCGTTTTTAATTCGTTTTCTAGCTATCTTCATAATTGCATTCAGTTTTGTATTACTTCATTACTTGCTTGAAGTTGTATTTGATGTGATCTAATGCGAGCTTAATATGTTAAGTATGGAAAATACTTTTCTTAGTAATTGCCAACCCCTGAAATGAAAAAACCCTTTGATGAAAATCACCAAAGGGTTCTTAATATCAATAACCTAGCTCTACTATAGAGTCTTCAAATACTTATTTACTGAGTAGGCAGCTTTTCTGCCTTCACTGATAGCCCATACTACAAGAGATTGACCTCTACGACAGTCTCCCGCTGCAAAGATGTTCTCCTTACTAGTCTGGTACATATTGTCTTTCACATTTGATCTATCAGTAGTCTCTACACCAAGTTGCTCAAGAATTCCTTGTTCTGGTCCTAAGAAACCAATTGCTAGATAAGCTCTTTCGCAAGGCACAACTCTTTCCGAACCTTCGATTTCATTGAATTGGAATTTAGACTTATCTGTCCATTCCACATCAACCAATCTCAATCCCGTTAGCTTACCGTTTTCACCGATGAATTCTTTTGTCAAGATTGACCAGCTTCTTTCAACACCTTCTTTTTGAGAAGTAGATGTTCTCAAAATCATTGGCCATTCTGGCCAAGGGTTGGTAGTCTCTCTAGATTCGGATGGCTTATCTAAAAGTTCTATTTGAGTGATGCTTTTAGCGCCATGTCTATTAGAAGTACCGACGCAGTCAGATCCAGTATCACCACCTCCGATTACAACCACATTGCATCCACCAGCGTGTAACTCAGCAGGAACTTCGTCAGCCTCGCCTTGTACTACACTAGAGTTGGCCTTAAGGAACTTCATAGCTGGATATATACCTTCTAATTCTCTACCAGGAATTGGAAGATCTCTAGCCTTAGTAGCTCCAGTAGTCAATACAAGAGCATCGAATTTATCTTCAAGCTCGGTAGCTTGAATGTCTTTTCCAATCTCTACTCCTAGTTCAAACTTTATACCAGACTCTTTCATTTGGTCGATTCTTCTTTGAACAACTTTTTTGTCCAATTTGAAATCAGGAATACCAAATCTTAAAAGTCCACCAGCTTGTACATCTCTTTCGTAAACAGTCACATCGTGACCTTGTTTACAAAGTTGATCTGCTACAGCCAATCCGGCAGGTCCAGAACCAACTACAGCTACAGTTTTGCCTGTTTTGACTTTGATATCATGAGGCTGTTCCCAACCCTCAGCCCAAGCAGTCTCAGCAATAGTTTTTTCAACATGCTCGATTGATACTGGGTCATTATTGATCCCTAATACACAAGAACCTTCGCAAGGTGCAGGACAAATTCTGCCTGTGAACTCTGGGAAGTTGTTTGTACTTTTTAGAATTCCCCAAGCTTCTTTGAACTCACCTCTATATACAGCGTCGTTGAAATCAGGAATTTTATTCCCTAATGGACAACCACTGTGGCAGAAAGGTATACCACAATCCATACATCTAGCAGCTTGCTCATTGGTCTCTTTTTCAGAGACTGGCTTTACAAACTCTTCGTAATGCTTAACTCTGTCAGCTACTTCTTCATACTGCAGCTGATGTCTTTCGTACGTTAAAAATCCGTCTACCTGACCCATGATTATGCTACTTTTTCTTCTTGTTTCTTTTTCATTTGAGCGAGTACATTTTTGTACTCCGATGGAATTACTTTGATGAACTTAGATTTTTCAGTCTCCCAGTCCTCCAATAGTCTCAGCGCTACTGCACTATCTGTGAATCTGTGGTGATTGTTGATCATGTTATGTACATAATCAGCATCTTCACCTACTAGGTCTTCAAACTCAACCAATTCCATGTTACACTTCGACTTGAATTCATTTTCTTCGTCGTATATGTAAGCGATACCTCCACTCATACCTGCAGCGAAGTTTTTACCAGTATTTCCAAGTACGATTACTCGTCCACCAGTCATATACTCACATCCGTGATCACCGACACCTTCAGTCACAGCTTCACATCCGGAGTTTCTTACAGCGAAACGTTCTCCAGCGTTACCATTTACATAAAGTTCTCCGCTAGTGGCACCATATAGACAAACATTTCCAACTTCTATGTTGTCTTCAGCTGCGAAGTCAGAACTCTTATGAGGGTAAGCGATGATACGTCCACCAGACATTCCTTTACCAACGTAGTCATTGGCTTCACCTTCTAATTCGAAAGTAATACCTTTCGCTAGGAAAGCTCCGAAAGACTGTCCCGCAGAGCCTGTGAATTTAATCTTTAATGTATCTTGATCACACCCTTTAGCACCGTGAGATCTAGCCCATGCTCCTGAAAGCATAGCACCTGTAGATCTATTTTGAGAGTCGATGCCAAATTCTGCCTTTGTTTTTTCACCTTTTTCGATTGCTGGCTTAGCAGCTTCGATCAGCTGTCTATCTAAAACAGCCTCTAAGTGGTGATCCTGATCTTGAGTCTTACATGACAATCCATCCTCTGGAGAGTGGAATGGATTTTGAAGTAACGCATCTAAGTCGATGTTTCCAGCATGCTCTGCTGCTAAACCTCTGTCGAACTCAAGCAAGTCAGTTCTACCAATTAATTCACCGATAGTCTTCACTCCTAATTCAGCCATGATTTCTCTTAGGCCAGTGGCTAAGAATGTGAAGAAGTTCACAATGTGATCAGGGTGACCTGAGAACAATTGTCTCAATTTAGGGTTTTGAGTTGCTACACCTACTGGGCAAGTGTTCAAGTGACACTTTCTCATCATGATACAGCCTTCGACTACCAGTACTGCAGTAGAAATACCCCATTCTTCAGCACCAAGGATAGCAGCGATGGCAAGGTCTCTTGCAGTTCTCAATTGACCATCAGTCTGAAGTTTTACCATTTTTCTCAGGCCATTTTTCTCAAGAGTTTGGTGAGCTTCTGCCAAACCAATCTCCCATGGAATACCAGCATGGTGAATTGAGCTAATTGGAGATGCACCAGTACCACCATCGTGTCCAGCGATCAAGATATTGTCAGCTTTAGCCTTAGCAACACCTGCTGCGATTGTACCTACACCAGCCTCAGATACCAACTTCACATTGATGTCTGCTTGCTCATTTGTGTTTTTCAAGTCGTAGATCAACTGTGCTAAATCCTCAATCGAATAAATATCATGATGAGGAGGAGGAGAAATCAATGATACGCCTGGTGTACTGTGTCTGATTCTACCAATTTGTTCATCTACTTTTTTACCAGGAAGCTGTCCGCCTTCTCCAGGCTTAGCTCCCTGAGCTACTTTAATCTGAATTTCGTCAGCATTCACTAAATAATGGGCAGTAACACCGAATCTACCAGATGCTACTTGTTTGATGGCAGATCTATCTAACGTTCCGTCCTCGTTAGGAATGAAGCGTTTAGCATCCTCTCCACCTTCTCCGGAGTTAGATTTAGCTCCGATTCTGTTCATTGCTTTAGCGATCGTTGTATGTGCTTCTTCAGAGATCGATCCGAAAGACATTGCTCCGGTAGCAAATCTTGGAAGTATATTTTCTATAGGTTCTACTTCGTTAATACTAATTGGGTTCAAGCTTTTGAATTTGAACATACTTCTCAAAGTAATGTTCTTTTTCGCTTGATCATCTACCGCCTTTTGATAAGTCTTGAACAGTTCGTAATCGTTCAATCTAGTTGACTTTTGCAGTGCATGAATTACTTGAGGAGTAAAAAGGTGAGGAACACCGTCTCTTTTCCATTGGTATAATCCCCCAGTTGGAATATCCTGCTTTTCATTGACTGCAGAGAATGCAGTCATGTGATCTTCTAGAATTTCTTTTTCTAGTTGATCGAAGCCTTTACCACCAATTCTAGAAGGAGTTCCTTTGAAACACATATCTGAAACATCATGGTCTAACCCAAGAATTTCAAAGATCTGAGCAGATTCATAAGACTGAATCGTAGAGATACCCATTTTAGACAAGATTTTTCTCAATCCGTATCCTACAGATTTCTTATATGATTCAAATAACTTGTTTCCGTCATTTTCTCCAATTTTAGCACCTTCAGCTAAAATGGTTTCAATAGCCATATAAGGATATATAGCTGTAGCTCCAAAACCTACTAATGTAGCGAAGTGATGTGTTTCAATAATGTCACCCCCATCGATTACCAAACTAGCTTTAGCTCTCAATTTGTTTTTCAGCAATGAGTGGTGAACTGCTCCAGTTGCCAACAATGAAGGAATTCTTACTTTGAATTTCTTCACATCTCTGTTAGAGATAATAATAATGTTAGCTCCTTTGTCAATTTCACTGGCAACTTTTTTAGAAAGATCCTTCAATGCTTCTTTTAAATTCATCTTAGATGAATCGTAAGTAGCATCTACCGTTGCTGATTTAAAACCTTTGATACGGATGGACTTGATGAATTCGAACTCCTCCTTACTCAACATCGGGGAATCGATTCTCAATTTGTGTGCATGCTCAGGCTTAAGATCTAGTGGATTATGATCTTCTCCAAGATAGTTGACCAAAGACATTACGGCTTTTTCTCTAATTGGGTCAATCGCAGGGTTAGAAACCTGAGCGAAAAGCTGCTTTACATACTGAGAGATATGTGCATTTCCATCTCTGAATACGGCAAGTGCAGTGTCATTACCCATAGAACCTAATGGCTCGGTGCCTTGCTTCATCATTGGTTGAAGGATAAATTTCAAATCCTCCTTGGTGAATCCGTAAGCAATTTGCTTTTGGGCTAAATCATCTTCTTCGATTTCTGCCTTCAATTCTCCATGATCTACATGATCTTCGATTCTGACCATGTTCTTTTCTACCCACTCTTTGTAAGGCTGCGCTTCTGAGAGTTCTTTTTTCACTTCATCGTTGAATGATACTTTGCCAGTCTCAAGATCAACTATGATCATTTGACCTGGCCCTAGTCTATCTTTCTTTACGATATTGTCTGGAGCGATATAACAACACCCTACCTCAGAACCAAGAATCAATCTATCATCCTTTGTGATTTGAACTCTTGAAGGTCTCAAACCATTTCTATCCAAAGACGCACCAATGGTGAAACCATCAGTATATACTAAAGAAGCAGGACCATCCCATGGTTCGAAGATCGTAGAATGATATTCGTAGAATGCTCTTAGTTCAGGAGAGTTGTTTTGCTCATGTTGCCATGCTGAAGGAACCAACATCGCGATAGCGTGAGGGATACTCATACCACCCATTATCATCAATTCAAACGTAGCATCAAGATTCGCTGAATCAGAGAAGCTAGCGTTACAAATTGGCATCAATGTCTCTATTTCTTCTTTGGTAAAATCCGTGGAGTCTAACAATACCTGACGCGCAGTCATTTTATTGATATTACCTTTCACAGTATTAATCTCACCATTGTGAGCCATTATTCTAAATGGCTGAGCCAGTCTCCACTCAGGGAAAGTATTGGTAGAGAACCTAGAGTGAACTAGTGATAATGCTGATGTATATTCTTCTTTTTGAAGGTCTAGATAAAAATCAGGAATCTGCCAAGTTCTAAGCTCTCCCTTGTAAATGATAGTAGAACATGAGAAAGAAGGAATGTAGAATGAAGATACTGGATACTTTTCTTTTACCTTGAACTCGATCAGTTTACGAAGTACATAAAGCCTTCTGTTGAGATCCTTACCTGAAAGACCTTCTTTACTGACGAATTGATGATAGATAATTGGCTCAGACTGTTTAGCAATTGTACCTAGGTGTTTGCTGTCTACAGGTACTTTTCTAAGCCATACATTTTTGAAGCCTAGCTCGTGGATCGCATCTCGTACGATTTGGATGTGGCCTTCCTCATCTCCGTGATTTCTAGGTACAAATAATGTACCCACACCGTATTCCTTATCAGCTGGCAAAACAGTGTTTGCTTTCTTTGCTTGGGCTCTGAAAAAGTCATATGGAATCTGGGTCATGATACCAGCTCCATCTCCAGTTTCACCATCAGCAGCAACACCACCACGGTGTTCCATTTTTTCTAGCATGATCAGACCATCTTGGACGATCTGATGTGATGGTTTATTATGAATATGGGCGATAAACCCAATACCACAAGAATCTCTCTCGAATTCCGAAGAGTACAATCCAGTGTTTTTATCGGTATGCTTCATAAATCAATTTCGTTAAATTATGCCTCAAATCACTTCTAAGAATGCTTTTTCGCAGCTGTTAACCAGCAGCAATGGTTGGATAAAAGCAATCTTTACGTTTCTTGAGCCTACAAAAATAACTTTTTTAATCAAGTATTTTTATCTACTTTGGAAAGTCATATGATGTCCAAATATTATCATACTTATTTAAGTGTTTGATAAACAGGTGAATAAGTTAATTATAAATATACATTTATATTATGTCCAAAAAAAATAGCTCTCAACCGCTACACCAGTTGATTCATTCACTTACCAAATCTGAAAAGCGAAATTTTAAGCTATTTGTCGGTAGACTAAATGAAGGCACTGAGGCCAAGTTTGTTCAGCTGTTTGACGCGTTGGATAAAATGAGTGAATATGATGAACAACTGCTTCGCAGAAAAATGAATGGTTTGGCTGGTGCTAAAATGGCTAATCTTAAATCACATTTATATAAACAGGTTCTGTTGGTTTTGAGAATGAGCCATATGAAGTCTGATGTTGATATTCAGTTGCGAGAAAATTTAGATTACGTAAGACTGTTGTACAAAAAAGGCCTCTATGATCAAAGCTTGAAGCAATTGAATAAGATTAAGGCAACGGCTAATAACTATAAAAAGAACGTATTTAAACTAGCTCTTCTCAATTATGAAAAGAATATTGAGAACCAACATATGCTCACGCTCGATGCAGAATCTTGCCTTGAACTTCATAGAGAAACTCATGATATTATAAACCGAATTGATATTGCTCAGTCGTTTTTCTCGGTAGCTATGATGATGAAAACTCACTTTATGAAGACGGGAATGGCTAAAAATGAAATTGAACTAGAGAGGATCAATAAGTTGTTTTATACCAATTTGCCTGAATGCGACAAACTACAGCTTTCGTTTTCGGAAGAATACAATATGTGTAGAGCATACTATTGGTATTCTTATCTCATTCAAGACTTTGATGCATGTGTAAGGTATACTGAGCTATGGGTAAGCATTTTTAAAAAGAATGACCTCACTGGTCTTAGATATGCTGAGTTTTTAAAAGGACTGAATAGACTTCTTCAATCTCTGTTTAGAATAAATGATCTAGAACGCTTCTCTACATATTTTGAAGAGTTACTAGAGTTTGAGAAGCTGTATATGAAGACTATAGATCAGAATGGTAAGCATTTGTTGCTTCGGTGCTTGACTGTACAGACACTGAATAAGTGTTTCATGGAGGGAGACTTCAAGCCATATCAATCAAAAATTGTTAATTATCTAAAGAAAGCAGAGGAGGCTCTGGAGTATATCGACAAGAATAATCGTTTTGTTATCTATTACAAAGCGGCAGTTTTTTTCTTTGCATTGAACAGTTACGACGAATGTGAACATTATTTGAATAAAATCTTAGACGATCATAATGAGCATCTAAGAGAAGATTTAAAGAGCTTTTCACATATTCTTAAAGTTATCCTTCTCTATGAACGTCATGATTTTGGGAAGTTGGAGAAAGCTCGTAGAAGAGCCTTCGTTTATCTGCGACAGCGTAATATTTTGGGAAAGTTTCACCATGTTATCTTAGAATTCATTAAAAGGTCAGAGAATATTATGCCTTTGGAAATGAGAGGAGAGTTTAAGATTTTGAAACACAGTCTTGAGCCTTTAGCAGAGGATAAGTTTGAGTCTCAGCCGCTTCTATATTTTGATATAATGAGTTGGCTTGAAAGTAAGATATCAGCCAGACCCTTTTTGGATGTGGTGAAAGAGAAAGCTGTAAAATCAGAAACTGATTTTTAAAATGAATTCAAGATCGGATTTCGGGCTTATTTAAAAACCAAAATCCCTCAATCCTATATTCAGCCTGAAAGAAAGCGAAGTATAATTTGTAGTCAAATCAAGTGATGGGTCATCACTATCTCGCTTGCGGTAGATATGACGAAGGTCTACAAAAAGGTTTTGCTTTATCATATATGATACATTGAGATCTAACATCATTTGAATATTAGCAACTCCTTGTCCAACAGAATGATCATATTCAGATAATCTTATATTGTAGTCTTTACGAGGATCCCCTCCATAACTGATAGAATCAACAGGGTCTGTACCATAGTCAGAATAGATTGCTTTTGCTGTTAAGAAAAGATTCTTAATTGGTTGGTATCTAACTATCCCTACCAACTCTTGAAAATTCGCACCAAGAGGGTGTGCAAGAGGTTGGTTGTAATGACTAAAACTCGTGAATATTGATTCATGAGCATAAGTAAAAGGTCTGGACATATTGTACTCACCTTGTAGGTCCAATCTATCAATACCTAGTGCGTTATAATATTTACCACCTAATTGAATGGAGTATTTATTTCCCCACCAGCCATTACCAGCTTTTAACTCCGCTGCTGAGAATTCGTCAAGTAAACCTTGACCATATAGTTGAACTCCTTTGGTAATATTCCACTTAAAATCCATTCCAAATAGGGCATTGTCAGGACTGCCAGTAAACTGCTCAATAGATCTGTAAAAAATAATTGGGTTTAAATAATTCCATTCAAATGCTGACCCAATACTGTCTCCACGATTGAATATGATGGTTTCAAAAACTCCGAGGTTGAAATTGTCAGTTACATTCCAGCTAAAATGATGTGCTGTCATAAATTTCTTAGGGAAAGCTTCAGTTCCGTTATTTCCAAAACTTGACCACGGAGCATCTGCTACTAGCTCGGTATAGAGGTTAGTGTATTGAATTCTCCAAATCTGTGTGTGAAGTTTCAAAAATGTACTTGGAGCAGAAAAGTCAGATAATACTAAAGAACGATAGCCATTACCGATAAAGTTTTTATCATGACCAAATTGAATACCTATATGTCTCGTAGCTTGAAATGTGAAATACCCTCGAGCTGTAAAAAAATCTACTCCTCCATCATCTCCAAACTTCTTCCAAAACGCTTCATTTGGAACAGCTCCTTGAGTGTATATGTAATCAGTTACATAGCTTGGAAACATAGCTTGGTTTTCGCCAACCATTGTATAGAAACCAATCTTATCATCTATCATACCTCTCATTTCCAGCCCCCTTGTATTGATATACGGAGATGATTCATTGTTAGAATCACTACCTGCAGATAGATATAAAACAGGGCTTACTTTTAGCATAAAGTCTTTTTGATCAACCAATAGCATATCAGACTTGGTACGATAAAACCACTTCCAAAAAGGTTTTCTACTTATGGCTAAACTATCACTTACATATTCCCAATTATCGGTTTGGATATAATCTTTGTTGGGAGAATTTCTACCTATCGAATCCATACTAGCTGCAATTGAGCTTCTTCGATATGGTTTGTAGCTACTATGAAGGTATGGACTAAAGTTCTTGTTAAGGACTTCTTCTCTATCTACTATATGATAGTAATCCGGGCTGAGAGGGGCATATACGCTTTGAGCTATAATTTCCCACGAGGTAAAAATCAGTAATAGAGATATTAATATTCTAACCATAAGTAACCTTGAATTAGTCGTAAACATAATATGTTTTAATTGCAGGGCGATAGTCTATTAGCTTTGAATGTAGTCATAATTTATACTGAACCTTTCCATTAGGTAAGCAGTATTCTTTTAGAAACTGATTTTTAGACCTGTGGTTAATCTATATGCAGTTCTGTTGACATCAATTACAGGTCTATCATCATACCAGAAATTGAACTTAATAAGAAAGGCGATATTTTTGGTTAGGTTGAAATTAAAATAATGATCGGTAAATGTTCTACTTCCCTGTATAGTTTCAAATGGAACCTGGAAGTATACGGCGCCATTATAGCTTATCCGATCATCGAATGATAAAATCCAAGATAAATATGTGGAGTTTTTGAGTTTCTGAGTTTTTTCATTCTGTTCTTCAAAATCCCAAATTTCATATTCATACATCATACTAGACCCAAGCGTTAATTGAACTTGTTGCTTAGAAAGTATTCGACACCTTGGACCTACTCCAATGAGTTTTCTTTCTTTCATTCCTCGAAGGGCATCATATTGTACTTGCCCAAATACTTCTGGGCTAAACCTAGGCTTCCTGAAAAATACAGCCCTTCCATGCAAAAACCCTCTACTACTGACAGACTCTCCTCTCGCGTTTATAAACTGCATATCACCTATCATTATATAGGCGTGTTTATCAGTTAATTTGGCAAGGTTGGCATCTATATCGAACATAGTGATGCGACCTTGCTGCTCTTGAATGTTGAACAGAAAACTAAAGTTGCCCATCAACTTTGCTATAGTATCTTGGTCAAGTCTTCGTTTTTCTATATTCAATACCTGACCTTGAGCAAATTGAATGGTTAGTAAAAATATTGCTACCAGTATTGTCTTTTTCATTAAAGAATATTTTGTATTTCTATTAGACTTTTGACCTCATATGTTACTTCATGTTTGTGGGCTTTGTTTTCTGGGTTGAAGTAGATAGTGTCAATTTTGAAGTCTCGTGCACCCTTGATATCAGTCATCAAATTGTCTCCTATCATGATTGAACCTTCTGGTACTGCATTAGCATGTTTCATAGCGTAAGTGAAGATCCCAGAAAAGGGTTTTTTGAAACCTGCTTTCTCAGAAGTGATAATTTGGTCAAAGAAATGCAATAGACCCGAACTTTTTAGTTTTATGCTTTGAGTTTCTTCAAACCCATTGGTGATAATATGTAGAGGGTATTTGGGCTGTAGATATTCTAATATTTCCTTAGCCCCTTCAAATGTTACACTTTTCTTCGAACACTCTTTGATGAAAACACTCCCAATACTTGATAAAAGATCAGTTGGAATCAATTTCATAATAGCTCCTGATCGTTCAAAAGTTTCACGAAAACGTCTATCACGAAGTTCAAATTTTGTGATCTTTCCTACATTAAACAAATCCCAAAGTTGGTCATTGACCTTAGAAAAAGCATCATAAAAACTTTGACCAGATTTGATACCGTATTGATCTAATTCATATTTATCAAATAGCTCAATCAGAGTTTGTTTAGCATTTGTTTCATAATCCCATAACGTATGGTCTAAGTCAAAAAAAACATGCTTGTAAGTTTTACTCATTGATTTAATCGTTCGATTTTATTAATTGATAGTTCTCGGTTACTATGGAGGATTTTGTAGACTTCATCGTCTTTTTGAAGTTGTGGGTCTCTATCCAAGAAAGTAAAAATCTGCTCCACTATTCCAGAGACTTCTTCCTTTATTTCATAGAGAACCCATTGGTTCTTTTTGAAAGAGTTGAGTAAACCTGCGTTTTTTAAATAAGTAACATGTCTTGAAGTTTTTGTTTGAGTAAAATCAAGAATATGTTCCATATCCGCAATGCACAATTGCTTGTGATTGTACAATAGGTGCATAATTCGCACTCTGGCTTCATCAGAAAAAGATTTAAAAATCTGGACTCCGATTGGTAAACTAAAGTGCTTAAGTTTCATCTTGATATTGGGGTTTTACGTATGTAAATATCAGCTGCCGTCATGTTTATGATTAACTTTACCAGTTGGAAAACTCTACGGCGCAAATTAGCATTAATTAGAGCAAACACCTTTTTGTGAAAGTATTAGTATTTACCATATCGGCGATTTTATTTTTAGGTATTTCTACCAAGGCAATCTCACAGCAAGTAGAACTAAAAGAAGATAAATATATCTTACAGTTTACGGGAGTTATTATCACTGAGGACACTGAGTTAAGTGTACCAGGTGTTCATGTATATGTTCCTAAAGGTGGACGTGGAACTACGTCCGATGTTTACGGATATTTTTCAATGCCAGTATTAAATGGCGATAGCTTGATTATTAGTGCAGTAGGATTTGTCAAAGAGCATTTGATTATTCCAAAGAATCAAAAAGAAGACTTAACGGTGATTATCAGGCTGGAGCAAGATACTACATACCTTCCCGAAGTAGAAGTTTACCCTTTTCCAAGTGAACAAATGTTTAAAGAAGCAATTTTGGCTTTTCGACTGCCTAGTCAGTACGACAATATGAACCGCAATGTTGATCAGGCAATGCTCAATAAAATTTATAGAGGAACAGCTATAGGTGCTAGTGGTAACTACTATTATTATAGTCAAACACAAACCAATACCTACAACAGAAGGTTCCAGACTAATTCTATTTCTCTTCTTAACCCATTTGCTTGGAATCAGTTCATTAAATCTCTTAAAAGGAGAAAGCAGGAGAAATAAGCTAGCGTGAAAAACAAAAAAACTAAGTTTATCGATTTAGGTTTGATAGACTATAAACAAGCTTGGGATTATCAAGAGGAAATTTTCAAGAAAACTGTAGATCTTAAGATCGTGAATCGCAAACTTTCCGACGATCAACAGAAGATGACTCCGAACTACCTGTTGTTTTGCCATCATCCACACGTATACACCCTGGGTAAGTCTGGAGATATGGATCATTTGTTACTGGATGATAAAGGATTACAAGAAAAGGACGCATCTTTCTACAAGATTAATCGTGGAGGTGACATCACTTACCATGGACCTGGCCAGTTAGTCGGTTATCCAATATTAGATTTAGACAATTTCTTTACTGATATACATAAGTACCTCCGCTTCCTTGAAGAGGCTATTATATTGACGATGAAGGACTATGGTATAGTCTCAGGTAGAATTGATGGTTTAACGGGGGTGTGGGTAGATATAGATAACCCTAAAAAGGCAAGAAAGATATGTGCTATGGGAGTAAAGTCTAGCCGGTGGGTAACCATGCACGGTTTTGCTTTTAATGTCAACACAGACCTGTCTTATTTTAACAATATTGTTCCATGTGGCATAGACGACAAGGCGGTCACTTCGCTCGAAAAAGAGATTGGGCAAAAGCCTGATATGAATAAAGTAAAAGAAATACTTAAAGGTCACATTTCGGATTTGTTTGAGATGAAGCTTAGCAATTAAATCTCTATCTAAATCTCTTCAATTGTGTAAGGCTCTGTTTAGTTCAAACTATTCTCATTCTTTGTGAATACGGGTACGTCTCTTTTTTGTGATCAGCGCTCTATGCGTCAAAGTGAAAATAAAAAATACATGAAAATGATAAGGTTACAATTGATCGATAACCGTATTATGAAATTATCAATCCCTTGTTAATACTCCTTAATTTAACGCAGAGGCATATTTTCTGTAATTGAAACATTAAAGCGTAAAAAAGACGTTTATCAGAAAAATCCTTTGTCAATTCAACTGAAATTATTTGAAATTCACCTCAAAAATCCGTCACTTCAGCGGAAACCAGTTTACAAGCCTTAGGAGGTCGCGTAATATTGCATTGTAATCAAAAACAAAAAACACCAACGCAACAATAAAATATTACGAGCATGAAAAATTTTAGAAACATCCTCATCGCAACGATTATAGTACTAGCAAGTTTTTCTGTAGCTACAGCTGGTAAGTTAAAAGAAGCAAGTGCTAAACTGAACATAGTAATAGTCGAGCAAAACACTGGCAAAGTTCTAGTTGGTTTCGAAAAAAAAGAAACAGAGTCAGTTAGAATTAATATTTATGATCCTAATGGATATAGAGTTTACACAGAAAGAGTAAAAAGTGGTACAGTAATGTTAAAGAGATTTGATGTTTCTCAGTTGCCTGCTGGAGAGTACTCTTATGAAGTTACAAACTATGTTTATTCTGAGGAAAAAGCTATAGAGAAGTAATTGTATTTATCTTAATTAATTCGACAATAAGATATTAAAACTCACAAGACCAAAATTATAGTTGACCCAAAATAGATTTTAAGAAGGAGCAACAGATCTTAATTTCACATTTACGAAAACAGATTGTCTTTACTAAATACATAAGCAAATGAAATTAATTAAAAGAATTTTATTGATAGCCGCAGTAATGATTGCTATCGCTGGTGTAGCATCTGCCAAAACTCAAAAAGCAGCGAGTGAAAAACTTAATGTAGTTATAGTAGAGCAGGACAATGGTAAAGTGATTTTAGGATTTGAAAAGAAAGAATCTGAATTCGTATTAATCAATATCTACAATAGCAATAGGCAAAAAGTATACACAGAGAAGGTTAGTAAAGGAACGGTAATGCTAAAGAGGTTTGATATGACTCAGCTTCCGATGGATTTATACTCTTATGAGGTAACTAATCTTATTTATTCACAGGATCAGCCAATAGCACTAGTTCACTAATAAAGAAATCAAATAATAATTACTGGTTTTGGCTTCTTTTTAGAAGCCTTTTTTGTTACTGCTATTCAATAGCGGAAATGAATTGTACAAATAGTATATCTACTAAGAATAGATGGAAAGATTCAACTAGTAATTCCTAAAATTCACGTGTAATTATCTGTAATTCAACGGTTTTGATTTTATGTCAATACAAGTTGAATATAATTTTACTCTAAAATTAAATACTACAAACTACTATTATTTTAAATGGCACAACCATGAAATCTTTAAAAAGCTTTTTGATCGCAATGGTGCTGCTTCTAGTTAGCTTAGTAGCTGTAGAAGCAGGGAAGTTAAAGGAAGCTAGTTTAAAACTAGATGTTGTTATCGTTGAGCAGAACAACGGTAAAGTACTTGTTGGATTTTACAAGAAACCAACGGAGGCAGTTCGTATCAATATATACGACAGCGACGGCTTCAAGCTTTATTCCGAGCGTGTAGCCAAAGGGAAGGTCATGTTGAAGAGGTTTGATATGTCACAGCTTCCAGACGGTGACTATTCTTATGAAGTGACTAATCGTGTCTACTCTGAGGAAAAAATCATTACTAAATAAAAAATCATCATCATCATTTACAGCCCCGTTTTGCAATGCGAATACGGGGCTATTTTTTGTGATTTAGACATAAAAAGACTCAGTTGGCTTAACCCATTTCCAACTTTTGACACACTAATTTTTATTATTACACCATAATATGAGAAATTCGCTAGCACTAGCCAATAAGGAAGAGACGAAAAAAATGACGAAGACTAAAACTAAAAAATTTAATTGGTGGAGATGGGTCAGCATTATCGTGATGGGTCTTTCGATCCGTTTTTTTTCAGATTTCATTTATAGCATAGTATATCGCCAAGCCATAGTTTGGGATACTAGTTCTTATCTAATGGCAATTTTGATGTCATTATTGATTTTAGAAGGAATCAGACATAGTGACCGACTTCTTGATAAAGTCTTTTCTTGGGATAAAAGTTATTCAACACGATTTTTAGTACAATTACTTTCTAACGCTAGTTTAACTCTTGCTGTAGTTTCAATATTCGGATTTTTCTTACAGGATTTGATGATTCAGCATCCTGCTAGACCAATTTTTGAAGATGTTGTAATTATCACCACCACATTATCTGTCACGAGTTTAATGGTCGCGATTGATTTAGTTATTTTTTTCCTAAGGAGATGGCAAAAGTCAGTACATGAAGTGGAAAGATTCAAAAAAGAGAGTTTGGAATTCAGACATGAAATGTTGAAAACTCAGGTTAACCCTCACTTTTTATTTAATAGTTTGAATACGTTATCTTCTCTGGTCTATACAGATCAAGATGCAGCTTATAATTTCATTAGAAAACTATCAAATGTTTATAGAAATGTACTGGAGCATAGAAATAAGGGACTGGTAACAGTAAAAGAAGAGCTTGAAGCAATCAAGTCATACGTAGATTTGATAAGACTTAGATTTGGTGAAAAACTAAACTTAAGCATAGACATTCCTGAAGAAATAGAATGTCATCAAGTACCTCCCCTAATTCTACAGTTGTTAATAGAAAATGCGATTAAACATAACGTAGTATCAACAAAGTACCCACTGACCGTAGAGGTCTACTTAGAAAAAAATAGAATCGTGATTCGCAATACTCTCCGACTTAAAACGTCCAAAGGGTATTCATCCAAAATCGGTTTAGACAATATCATCAGTCACTATGATATTGTCACAGACCAGAAAGTTACGATCGAACAAACCAATGATTATTTCACAGTGACTATACCAATATTAGATCCGAACTATGAAGGTATTGATTATCGAAGATGAGCTGTTCGCTCAAAATGAGTTAAAAAGAATCCTAGCAGAGATTGATGATACGATCGAAGTAATGGACTGTTTAGAGTCTGTGGAAGAATCTACAGAATGGCTAGAAGAAAATGATGAACCAGATTTGATCTTTTTGGACGTGCAGTTGTCCGATGGGTTGAGTTTTGAGATTTTCAAAAATGTAGAAGTAAAATGTCCTATCATTTTCACTACTGCATTCAATGAATATGCTGTTCAAGCTTTTAAACTCAATAGCATTGATTATTTATTAAAACCAATAGATAGGAAAGAGCTAGAGGCGAGTCTTGATCAGTTTCATGAGTTGCAGAACAAGATGAAACCTCAAAAGAAAGAAATGGTACTCGATCAGACTCAGATCGAACAACTTCTATCTGCCACTACAGGTAAAGAGTATAAGAAAAGGTTTATCATCAAAACTGGAGACAGACTTCGTCACGTTGCCGTAGATGATATTGCTTATTTTTATTCTGAGGATGATTATACGTATTTAGTGGCAAAGGAGAATGCTAAGTTCATAATTGCATTTAAGCTTGATGAATTGGTGAATCTTCTTGATCCGAATGATTTCTTCAGACTATCAAGAAAGTTTATTGCCAATGTACATTCAATCAAAGTGGTCAATAAGTATTTTAATTCTAGACTTGAGGTTATCCTGGAACCTCCTACCAAAGATCAGATTTTAATATCTCGAGCGAGAGTTCCAGAGTTTTTGCAATGGCTAGAAAGATAGACCGCATCAGAAGTTTTAAGTAATTCAATCTTGATTTCAATTACTGTGAATTTCTTTCTTTGATTTTAGACATAAAACTTTCATGAATAAGGGAATTCACCCACAGGCATGAAACTCGTTTTAAATAGAAACCAAACTATAAAACGATATGTCTACAGTAGAATTCCCTCAGCTAATTGAACGCGGTTGTGGCCTGGA
>NZ_QFZQ01000013.1 GCF_003171675.1 Reichenbachiella versicolor
CGGATATCAATGAAAAACTCGACAAACTACAGCAGCAGACCGTAGCCAAAGAAAAAGCCCTCAAAGAGAAGATGGCCAAGCTCCGAGCACAAGCCATCGCAGCTGTAGACAAAAAGATCGAAGAGCGTAAAGCCAAGATGAAAGGCGCCATGAGCAAGTTTGGTGGTCTAGTGCTAGACCTAGCCATGAAGTTCTTCACCTTCACCCTTACAGCCGCAGGTATGGACCCTGCTCCAGTCATGGCGATGATCAACAAAGGAGTAGTAACGCTCACAGAGGTCATCACCAAACCGATGCGCTTCTTTACAAATCTAGGTTCAGCGGTCAACAATGGAATCACAGGCTTCCAGACCAACTTCAAGAAGCACATCATGGGAGGCATGGTACAGTGGCTTACCGGAGCCGTAGGAGGCATCATAGAAATCCCCCAGACCTTTGATCTCAGAGGCATCATGAAGATGGGCTTCTCAGCACTAGGACTTACATGGATGAACCTAAGGCAGCGAATAGTCAAGCATGTAGGAGAACCAGTGATGGGAGCCGCCGAGAAAGGCTTCGAAGTAGTCACCATGATCAAGAAAGATGGAGTATCAGGTCTCTGGGAGCATCTACAAGCAGAAGCCGAGTCAGTCAAACAAATGGCCATCGATGGCATCAAGAACTGGGCTCTGATGACTATTGTAAAAGAAGCAGTGATCAAAATCGCACTGATGCTCAATCCAGCAGGAGCCATCGTAGAAGCCATCAAGTCGATCTACAAGCTAGTGATGTGGATCGTAGACAACACACAGCGAATCATTACCTTCATCACCTCAGTGGTCAACTCTGTCAGTTCGATAGCAGCAGGAAAGATCAGTGCAGCAGCAGGGTTCATCGAAAACGCCATGGCTACGACGATACCGATGATCCTAAGTGGCTTAGCCAGTTTCCTAGGACTAGGAGGAATAGCCAAGAAAATCAAAGAGATCATCAGCAAGGTCAGTGCCCCGATCAACAAAGCCATCGACCGTGGAGTTGGTTTTGTAGCTAAGAAGGCGAAGGCTTGGTTTGGGAAGAGTAAAGGGGGTAAAAAGAAAGTTTCTAAAGACAAAGTCGATAATCAGGCGAAAAAGGAGGAAAAGAAGAGCAAGCTGAAATTGAAAGGAGAAAAATTCTCTATGGCTGGTTCGGGACATACCCTAACTTTTGAGAATAAGAAGATCATAATGGCCTCTATAAGAGGTGAATTAATGGGTAAGTTACGATCTGCCATCAAGCAAATCAAAGCCAATCCAAAAGCCAAGAACCTGAATGGAAAAGCTGATATCGTCAAACGTCAGGCAGTACGGTTATTAAAAGTCACCCAAGTAACCACCAAGAAAATAGATGATGTAAGTAATAGTAAAGATCAAGCGAAGCGAAATCAGGCACAAGTGGCATTATCCAAATTAGGGAGGCTCATTGGTAAGTTTGGAGATGACTATGGTCTGAAAGACCTAATGGGGATTGGTAAAGGAGATGAAAAAAACAAAGTATTGGCACAGATACTTCGAGGTTCATCGATATTGCAACCAAGCGAAAAAGTAGAAATAGCCGAAGAACGAGAAGGTAATCAGATAATCGGTTACAGTGCAGTCAGTTCTAAAACATCCAAGGTCTCAGGGGGTATCACTGTTTCTGAACTGGGAGGTAATAAGTATACCAAAAAAGTAGAAAAAGAGAAGAATGCACTTGACGAATACAAAAAGCTTAAACCATTAACACCTGCCGACAGAAGGAAGCATATCGGTTCAACTGAAGCGCACAAGGAGTTCGAAGTTGACCCTATTAGTATAAGAACAATTAAAGGAGCCGCTTCTGATAAAAAAGAAATTCTTTACTACAAGTATAAAGGAGGTAATCAAGAATTTAATGTCGTATACGATAAAGAGACAGGACTTCCAGAAAAAATAACAGGTAGCCATCTTACTTTACATGATTTTGGTGCAGGTGTAATTCAAGGTGAAACTTATGATCTTCACAATAGAGCTCATGCTTTGGCTAATATGTTGGGGGGCACAGGTTATAAGTCTGGAAAAAATATTGTTTATACCTCTAAGTCTTATAATCAAAAGGAAATGAAGGCTAGAGAAGATATGATCGCTGGTAAGTTGGCGGAAATAAACGGCCTTGAATCTTTCAAAATGCAGGTAAAAATTGAATATGCAACCCCTGACAACGACGTTAGTATGAGATTTGTTCAGTTAGCAATGCACAAACGAATTACTCAATTAAAAAATAAAGATCGAGGTAAAGGAAGTCAACATGAATATGAGACGTTGTTAAATCTTTCGAAATATTCAAAAGACAACTTAAAGTCGTTAATCGAAAAAAATGCTAAAAAGATGGGGCAAGCAAGATGTATGAAAGTGGAATATGAAGTTCTTTCAGTTGTTGCGAACGGTAAACCTATGAAGACAGATATAAGTGCAGAGGTCGGTAAAGATCTTTTGTATGCTTTAAGTGAGAAAATATGAGATACAATATTGAAGACGTAAGACATTTTGTAGAAAATGTCTTTCAATCAGAAATTAAAATAAGAAGATACAGTTTTGAATCTGATGCTACTAATGCCGAGCTTGAAGATCGATTTTTGGATTTTCAAGACGAGTGTTTGAGTTTGTATGCAGATTCACCTTTCAATTATTTAAATGCATATAATGGAAAAAAGTCAGATGAAGACAAGCAAAAGTGGCTCAATAGAATGGCTGAACGAAAAATATTCTTGATTAAAGAGTATAAAAAACCTATTTATACTGCTTCGAAAGAATATGTTTCTACATTGTCTAATACTTTATATGTTATATACTCTAGTGGAGAATATAAAAACTTGAATAACGAATACATTACCAAGTTTTATGCGACTGAAATAGAGGGTAAAATAAAATTGATTTGGTACAAAAATGTGACTGCTGAAGGTAAATGGAAGAGTTATGAAGATTTTGAATTAATCAAAGATGAGGGTGAGTTTGTAAAGGCCCTTAAGCTTGAAGCTCCTGAAAATAAAGAAAATCTCAGGCATTATAATTCTTTTTAGAATTCATAAAGAAATTATAAACACTCTTTAGTGTGAAGCTGTAGAGGTTTTTTTGAGCTGTTTTTGTACACCCGATTTTAAAAATGATATTTCGGTGTACACACCTATGCTGTCTATTCTTGTACACTCAAATTTTAAAATGGATTTTGGGTGTACAAAAAAATATTTTTTTGAGACATGAAATGCTTGTACACCTTTTTTTTTACTTTGAAATCTAAGTGTACAGATTTTGTTTTTGAAGAGTGCAAGCAGTACGTGTACAAGAATTTTTCTGTTTAAAATATTCTTGTACAAAATTTATTCTTTTTTAAGCGCTTGATCTTTGTACAAGAAATTTTCAAGTTGATTTTTTCTTGTACAAAACTCCATTTTAGATTGTACAAGAACTGTGTGTACAAATTTTATTCTTGTACAGATTATTCTTGTACAAGAAGGGTACAAAAAAACCCGAACAAATCGGATTTTCTTCTAAGAGCTTCAAAGGTTGATCAAAACCTAAATTTCATATCACTCTACATTCGAGATTTTATTTCTTCTTAGATAGTGATTACCTAAAAGGTAATAATGCTTTTGACCAATTATTTTCAGCTATGGAGTTAAGCTTTCTTTTCGAAAGTATAAGAAACCAAAACAAGGATGGCTCCAACTGCAGCAGGAGCAAACTCTCCATCTGCTTTCTCGACATGAGCTTGAATAGCAAGTATCGTATCAAAGAAGAATCCTGCGTAAGCCCACTCAAGCAAGGTTCTATTTTTCTTAGTCCATATGGCTACTAGCCCTAGCAACTTTGCCACTGCTAATGGAATAACCACATAAGCTGGATATCCTAAACCTTCAAATACTTGGTTGACCTCCGCATTGTTGAAAAAATACATACCGGCTGACATCATCATCAATGCTGTCAATAGTCCTGTACTGATGTAGTAGATAATTTTATTCTTTTTCATAGTGTTGAGTTATTTTTTTCAACAGTAATACACTGTTAGATTGATATTAGTTCAATCTATAAAAAAACCTCTTCAATCTATTCGCTTTGATGCAAATAGATTGAAGAGGTGTTTACTGTGGGGCTGAATTACCCTACTTGACTACAACTGTAGCAGGATCGAGCTTTTTACCTCGTAGAGGTAAGATCACGAATCTATAGTCGTACTTTCTTCCCTTTAGCAAATACTCCTCGTGAGCTTGTGCGATGTGAGACCAAGTATTGTCTCCTCCTACACCTTGCTGGGCTAGATCTATATTCACAGTGAATACATCACGCTCCTTGAGATCATAGGAGTGATTGGCTGCGTCGATATTCGCAAGGCTATATTCCCATACACTGAAGTTCAAGTCTTGAGCTCCTTTGATCAATAAGCCTCTACCATATTTATCCTTTAGTGTGGCGTGCTTCACTCCCATTCTATTACCTAATTCTTGAGGTTTGATATACATAATATCCATATCTGCTACTTTAGATCTATATATTCCTACATGGGCTCCATATGCTCTATCTGAGTATGCTGCTTGTGGACCTTGACCTAAGTATGTTACATTCTCATAGCTATCTGCGATATCCATTTGCATACCGACTCTAGCTGGATTCGGAGAGTTGGCATCTATATCCGAACTGTAGGCTACCTCTACTCTACCATCAGACTTGATCGTGTAGATTAGCTTGACAGCCGTCTTCATAGTTTCACTCTTGAGTTCTACCTCATAAGTCCCGCTATTATTTGATATACTGGCTTTGCCCGAAGAGAGTTTGAAAGTGGCTTTCGCCCAATCATATTCTTTATCCCAGTCTCCCTTCCTACGATACGCGGTATCATTTTCAGTAGTCGCTCTCCAGAAGTTAGGCTTCAGAGGTGACTTGATCATTTCCTTGCCTGCTACCTTCATCGAGCTAAGCAAACCTCCTTCGAATGCTACTGAAAAATCTCCTCCTTTGAAAGTGACATTGCTTCCTGATTCAGACTTGACTACCGTTCCTTTAAATTTCTCAGCTTTAGGAGCAGGTGAAGCTACTGGCAACTGGAATTGCTCTTCGAATACAACGTAGCCTTTTGGTGCCCACCAAGTAGCGGCTTTTTGTCTACCTTCTATATTGACCCAATATTCATGACCTGCTTTTCCTTTGGGAAGTACATACCCTAAGTCTAATTTCTTAGAAGACATAGCTGCTACATTGAAGCCTTCTACTAACTGAGGCTTTCCTTTAACTCCATTGTCAACTATATACCAGTACAAATCATATACAGATAGATCAGTAGTTTCCTTTCTATTCGTGACAGTAAAGATCCCTTTTTTCAAGTCTTCAGCCTTAGCAATGACAGGTTGGTTGACTTTCTTAGCTTCAAAGATTTCAGCTTTTGGTTTGCGATCGGCAGTGATGATACCATTGATGCAGAAACTATTGTCATTTGGTTTGTCACCGAAATCGCCTCCATAGGCTAAATATTTTACTCCATCCTCAGTCGTATTGTATATACCTTGATCGATCCAGTCCCAGATAAAGCCTCCCAATGCTCTATCGTTTCTATGAATCACATCCCAGTACTCCTTCATGTTACCTAGTGAATTACCCATTGCATGAGCATACTCACACATCACAACTAATCTCCCATCTTCTTCAGTTTGATCGATTAGTTCTTGAAGCATTTTAGGTGTTGGGTACATCCTACTATGCATATCTACCCAGAATGGTGCACTTGGCTCGATTCCTTTGGTAGTCTTTCTCATTGTAGGGTTACCTGCTGCTCCTTCATAGTGAATCATTCTAGTAGGATCATAATCTTTGATCCAAGTAGACATAGCAGCATGGTTTGGTCCCATACCTGATTCATTACCCAGTGACCATGAGAAGATAGAGGGGTGATTTTTGTCCCTCATCACCATGCTAATTGCTCTTTCTATGTAGGCTGACGCCCATCTATGATTGTTAGTCAACTCACCTCTGACACCATGCGACTCCAGATTGGCTTCATCCATGACATATAATCCATACTTATCACATAGATCATAGAAGTATGGGTCATTTGGATAATGAGAAGTTCTTACCGAGTTAAAGTTAAATTGCTTCAATAGCTTAATATCTTCTTCGATCTCTTCTCTAGTGACTGCCTTTCCATTGACATCGCTATGGTCATGACGGTTGACTCCGATCATCTTCACAGGAATACCATTGACAGTAAAAGCGCCGTTTTCGTTTTGCCCGTATTCACGGAAACCTACTTTCGTAGAAGTGTATTGCTGAGGAGTTCCTTTTTCGTCCTTCACAGTAAATACCAATGTATAAAGTGTGGGCTTGTCAGCGGTCCACAGTTCTGGCGACTTGATGTTCATTTCGATCAACTTACCGAAATAAACATTCTCACGTTGAGGAATGAATTCTTTGATGATCTTACCAAGCTCGATTTTGTGAGTTTCTCCTATCTGAGCACCTGATGGATCGACCAGTTTAGTCTCTAGCGACCACTTATCATAGATGGTTGGTCTTGGTGCTGTTCCAAATTTATAAGTCTTAAACCTGTCTTGATTACTTGAATAAACTTTCGGTCTTACTTGAAGTTTTGCGTTCTCGAACTTCTCATCTAAATCTGTTCTTACAAAGAAGTCATTGAGCCTAGTGACAGGAGTAGCCATAAGGTAAACTTCTCTATGGATACCACTAAGTCTCCAATGATCCTGAGCTTCTAAGTAACTCCCGTCAGACCATCTATAGACTTTGACTGCGAGTGTATTTTTTCCTTTTTTCAGCTTTGATGTGATATCAAACTCAGCTGACATTCTACTGTCTTCTGCGTACCCGATATATTCTCCATTTACCCATACATAGTATGCTGAAGTCACACCTCCGAAATGTAAAATCACATCCTGACCTTCCCACGCTTCTGGGATTTCAAAGGTTCTTACATAAGAACCTACTGGATTGTCTTCTTCTCCTATGAAGGGAGCATTTGACATAAATGGATAAGTTGAGTTCGTATAAATAGGCCTACCATACCCTTTGATTTCCCAGTTAGATGGAACTGAGATTTTATCCCACTTGGAGTAATCAAAAGATGGTTTGTGAAAGTCTTTTGGAGCATCAGCAGGCTTAGGAGCCCAGTTGAAGAACCAATTTCCATTTAGACTTTTGTAAAGGCTCGATGTTTCTCTATCTCCTGCCAAGGCTTCTGCTTCGCTATCAAAATTGTAAGATGTTGCTCTTGAGGGCATCTTGTTCACGAAGGAGATAGTAGGATCTTCCCACTCTCTGAACTGGGAATTGGCAGACACAGCATAGAAAACTACTGCCAGTAATAGTAATGTCTTTTTATACATTTTAATACTTGTTTCAAATAACAGCGCCAAATTATGAAACCGGCAGCTACTATTAGAAATTATTTTGTCATAATCGAAAGCGATTACAATTGCCCACCCTATAAAGCAACAAACTCCCATGCCTGACCTATAAATTCAGACATCGGAGTTTTAAACACAGCCTTTGATTTTTATAAGATCTATTTCAATAAATACTTCAATATCTCCTCTGCCATCAGTCGATGACCATACTTATTAGGGTGAATGGGATCTTTCTTTCCGTAAGATTTTTCCTTCTGGTCGTACAATGCAGAGTATAGATCTATTACATCTACCTCTTTTGATTTTGCTTGTATCATTTGTCTAAAAGGACGAACAACTTCTTGATCATACTTAGGATAAGGCTGCTTCCAACTGTAGTCTTCGGGTGGAAGATTGAGTGTGTCATTTTTCACAAATGCTAGTGGAGCTGGAGTCATCAAGACTGCCTCCGCTCCTACCTTCTTAGTTTCAGAAATCAATCGATCCAAACCTTGTGCAAATAGATCCTTCGTTTGATCGTTCATCGGTTGATATATTCCGCAGTTAATCCCATATAGATATATGACTCTATCGGGACGAATAGAATCTAACAATAAAGTCAATCGATCAAAAACATAAGGCCTTGGTGGATTGTGAATCTTTTCAGATAGCCCTGTGACCGTTTCACTACTTAAGCCTGCGTTTAGCAATTCATAATCATCATTTCCTGAAGCACTAAGACTATCCTCCAAATAGTTCATAAAGTGTCCTTGATGAAAGATACTATTCCCTACAAATAGCACCTTTTCTACTTTGGGCTGGCATGCCGTCACAAAAAACAAAGGCAGTACTATGACTAACCAGTAATTCAGTTTTGCTCTTGTAATCATAACGTGATTATAACTCAAATTTCAATTGGAGCGGGTCATCATATGATTTTTGCAAAGCCACTAAGTCGGCATATAAAGACTTCACTTTATCTTGATACTGCTCGTTTTCTGACAAATCATTCATCTCCTCTGGATCATTTTCCAAATCAAATAGCAATAATTTGTTCGCTTTTGGATAGGCTATTAGTTTAAAACCATCTTTACGAATACTTCTTTGTTTGTCTACATATGCACCATAGATCGCATCATAATATGAATCTGTCCTTTCACCATTGATCAATGGCATCATGCTGTTAAACTCTACGTATGACGGCTTTTCGATTCCAGCCAAGTCCAAACTGGATGCCATAATATCTTGTAAGTAAACATCTGCTGTGATTTTTTGACCTTTAGGTACATCAGGACCTACTACCATCATCGGTGGCCTGACACTGTGATCAAATAGGTTTTGTTTACCAATCAACCCATGTTTACCCATGGCTAAACCATGATCAGCAGTGAAGAAAATGTAAGTATTGTCCATCTTTCCTGATACCTCTAATGCATCAAGTATTTTTCCTATCTGTGCATCCAAATGAGTGATAATAGCATAATACTCCTTAATATGGGTTTTAGTAGCGAACTCTGTTCTAGGAAAAGGAGCTAAAGCCTCATCTCTTACAGAAGGTCCATTTCCAATTAAATATTGATACTCGTACTCTGGCACCCAACTTTCAGGAAGTGATATATTGTTGATGTCATACATATCAACATACTCTTTTGGAGCCTGTCTAGGATCATGAGGCGCATTAAAGGCTAGGTACATGAAAAATGGTTTATCCTTGATTTTGGCAGAGTCTATAAACGCTAAGGCGTCGTCCTTCAGCACTTCACTCCAGTGCTTACCTCCAGCCCAAAACCCACCCATCTCTGGGTCATAAGGTCTCCATGTCGTATCTGCTTCGTCTTTTGGCCTACCATATCCCAGAGGCATTATTTCTTCTGCTGTCAATTCACCCTTTGCTACCTTGTTTTGGAATAAGTCTCTCATTTTAGAGAATTCCCAGTTGTCCTTTGGCATTCCGGGGCGGATGTTCTTTGCTTTATCAAAGACCTTACCTGCTTTGGCATCTACATGCCACTTACCTGTCATGTATGTATCATACCCTGCTTGCTTCATCATCATAGACCAAGTTTGATCTAATGAATCACCTTTCAGCCAGTTTTTTCTGAACTTATTGACTCTCCAAACTGAACGTCCAGCGTTGAGTTGCGCTCTAGAAGCAGCACAAACAGCTCCATTCCATGCTCCCATATTATAGGCGTTGGTAAAAGTGGTACCTTCATTGACCAAACGATCCATATTGGGGGTGATGATCTCGCTATTACCTAAAGCATTGATCGCAGTGTAAGTCTGATCATCAGTGAAGATAAATACGATATTAGGTTGCTTATTCTCGGTCTCTTTTTGCTGACAGCTAGTGATTGCTACAAGTGCTAAAAACATATTAGCGAAAGCTTTAATCCTCATTCTAAACATTTGCACATAAGTTTATTTTGACAACTGCAATATCAAGATTTTGTCCAAACTATTTAGGGAGGTCTTTATCAAAACATCGGGGTGTTTTTCAAAAATGGAGGTGATTTTCGTCGAATCAATTAAAAATATTGAAGCACATTTTTTTTACACTTTTGCTTTTCATACTAGTAGTTTTGTTGCTAATGGAGTAGGTCGATAAACTTAACAGAATCAAACTAACCAAGTGAAGACTCTATAAATGAAAAGAAAAACAAGTTTAGGCCTTCTTATATTCTAAATTCAATCTGTTAATCATTTGTCCAGTAAAGTATAATTTTAAAATATAGAACCACCACACCTCTTAGTAAATAGCTTTTTGTTGACAGACGTTATAATTTTATCCATTCGTATTTATACATCCGTCCAAAAACCCCGTAATCTGTTAACCATGACAAGACTAGTTTTATTAATACTTCTTACACTTATCATATCTGAAGGGCTTTTAGCTCAGACTGATCCATTGAGAGGTGTTTTCACAGATCCGCAGTTCAAAGTCCAAAACATTATTGCTAATGTGCAGGATTCCTCTATTGTAGCGCCAACTGATTACAATGATTTTATTGACTTTGGCATCAAACTTTACGATAAGGGAAACTATAGTGAAGCGCTATCCAATTTTAAGAAGGCTAAGAAAGTTTACTCGGAAATAATCGGAGAAAATGCAGGTACGGAAAAAGAGCGAAACCCTTACCCTGACTATTACATTGGCTCTAGCTATGCGGGATTAATGCAATACGATAGTGCGATCTATTACCTTACATTATCTATTAAAGAAGTTCCTTATTTTCTAGATGGATATAGCTATCTAGGATATATCCATGTAATGAACAAGGACTATGATCAGGCTCTAAAAACCTATAATGAAGGACTAAAAATCAACAGTACCTACGATCAACTTCTTCACAATGTAGCCTATACCTATTACCTGATGGGAGATATCAAAAAAACGCTCAAAACCATCAATAAAAACATAGAGGCGAATCCATTATACCCTTCTTCGTATATCCTAAAAGCTTGGATATTCGAAGAGAAGCGTAACTTGGCCAAGGTAGATCAAGCATTTGATGCTGGACTGGCCGCCTCGCCGAAACAATCTGAGATACTTAATGCTAGAGCTAATTATTTTCTCCGCAGAAGTCTTACTAGAGAAGCTAAGGCTGATCTTGAAGTTTTAATGGATCTAGACCCTTCTGATTCGGCTCCGAAAATTTTAATGAGTCTTTGTGATTTGTATGATTACGAATTGGTTAAGGGTATAAAAGGCCTTGCTAAAATACTTACTGAATTTTATAAACTTCCAGAGAACGTCGCCTATCAGCCCGACGCGGACTACGTGGATCGAGAAATAGTCTTGCTCTACGAGCTTATTGATTCGCAAGAGTTCGATGAAAAAGAGCTTGAAATATTCGGTGGTATGATTCGTGAAGTATCTATTGATAATTCGGTAGATAAGACTGTCAAGGAATGTAAAACCTATTTAGAAAAGAATCCAAAGTCCGAGTTAGTACAGCGATGTTATCTGTACGCACTGGTAGCCTACCATCCTAATGAAGTTACAAAAAATATCATTGAAAATGCTGAGGCTGCTAGTGATTCGTATTCTGTTAAATACATTGATGGACGGTTCAACTTCAATCGAGGACTTCACTTTATCGCTATCAAAAAGTTCAATGAGGTTTTAGACAAAGAACCAGACTTTGGCCTAGCACATTATTATAAGGCTCTGTCTACTGCTGAGGTCAATTTACATCCCATTGCATTAGGGTCATATAACAAGGCCATAGAGCTAATGCCCAATTACTTTTACGCTTACAATGACCGCGGCAATTGTTTCGAGCGCCAACAGATGTATGATTCAGCTATATTAGATTACAAGAAAGCCATTTCAATAAACCCCAATTTTACTTGGCCTTATAATGGACTCGGACTCTCATATAGAGAACTCAAAAAATACGACAGTGCAAAATACTATTTTGAGAAGGCCATAGAGCTTGATGCTGATAACTATATGCCATATATGAACTTAGGGATATCTTATCTCAACCAAGATAATTCTGAAAAAGCAATAGAGCTATTTGATATGTCTCTTGAAATCAACCCTAACAATGATTTGGTTCTTAGTCGACGTTCTAAAATTTATTCCTCAAAAGGAAAAATTGACAAAGCCATTGATGATATCAACATGTGTATCCAACTACAACCTGAAAATGGAGCATACTATACGGATAGAGGTGATCTATACACTAGAAAAGAAAGTATAGAGTTAGCAAAAGAAGACTTCAGGTTGGCTATTAAATATGGAGGAAGGTTCAATATCTACCCTAAGAAAAGACTAGCTGACATGTTCAGGTTTACAGAAGAGTTTGATTCAGCCCATTATTATTACAATGCAGCGCTAATGGTCTTTCCAAAATATGCGAGTGCGGAATTTGGGTTAGCTTTTAATTACTATCAACAGCAACAATACGATTCTGCGATCTATCATTTTCATCAAGCTGGAAAAATTAACCCGGAGTTTTCCGGAGCTTTTGGAAACCTGGGATGGACCTATTACTTGGTAGGGGATTATGAGAATTGTGTTAAATATTCTGTGAAGGCGATTGAATTAGATAAGTATGCATTTTACGCTATGTTCAATCATGCTCTATCAAAGCTATGCCTTGGCGAAACGGAAGAATCAATTGAGCTTTATATTTCATATAAAGCTAAAGCTGATAAAAACGATGCCTCACTTGATGGTGCGATCAAAGACCTTGAAGACTTAAGAGACAAGGGACAATTCGTTCAAGAAACTAATAGAATATTGAAGACGATTTTTAACAGATAATATCAGTGGCTCTTAAGTCATTTGATGAAAAGACATAAATGTTAGAATCGAAACTCAACGACCCAAAATTGGAAACCCGCCAAACAAGCTATTGACCCAAGACTAAAACCTTGCAGCCATTAAAAGATTCAAATCCTTATAGTTCATTCTGAATTTCTCGGCTAAATGAACATTGGTTAAAAACCCTTTATAGGCATAAACCCCCTTCATGAACCATGAATTTTGATAAATCATCTGATCAACCCCTCCTACTTTTGAAATACCTGATAATATGGGAACGAAAATATTACTAAGTACCTTGGTCGAGGTTCTAGGTACAAGCGATGCTATGTTAGGGACACAATAGTGAATTACATCATGTTCTACAAAAACAGGGTTTTTCAGATTTGTGGGTCGGGATGTTTCTACGATTCCTCCTTCATCTATACTGACATCAATGATTACAGCTCCTTTTTTCATAGCACGAACCATATCTTCCGTAATCACTTTTTCTAAGATACCTCTTTCGGATCTTACAGCTGCAATAACTACATCCGCTTCTTCTAATGCTTTTCTCAAAGCCACATTATCAATGGTAGAAGTAAAAATAGAAGCTGATAGGATTTGCTTTAATCTATGAAGCTTATAGAGGTGTTGATCGAATACTTTAACAGAGGCTCCAAAACCTAAAGCGGTACGAGCAGCATATTCTGTAACAGTTCCTGCTCCTATGATGACTATGTTCGTAGGTGGCACGCCTGTAATACCTCCAAGGATAACTCCTGCATGACCTTTGCCTACCGCCAAATAATCAGCAGCAAGTGGCATCACTACAGATCCTGCGATTTCACTCATTGCCCTTACAATCGGAAGACCTCCCCCATTATCTTCGAGCAGTTCATAACCAATAGCAGTGATCTTTTTCTCATTCAGCATACAAAGTCTGCGCTTAACATTCTTCTCATGCCTATGAATAGTAGAGATCAATGTATTACCTGGACTGAGCCACCCTATTTCATCTGTAGTTGGATATTCTACTTTGATGACCACGTCTGACTTAAATACTTCCTTAGCATCATTAGTAATATTGGCGCCAGCGCTAGAGTAATCTTCATCTGAGAAATTTGAAGAAAGCCCAGAGCCACATTGTACTAAGACCTTGTGTCCTTGATTGGTTAGCGTTTCTACTCCCTTTGGAGTTAAACCTATTCTATTTTCATAGGTAGATGTTTCTTTAGGGAGTCCAATAGTAAGTGATTTTCCACCTCTTTTGAGAGAAGCTAATTTCTCTAGAGGGTACACCTTTGATTCTTCTACTAGCGACGTTACGCTACCTTTCAATTGCTCAGTCATGCTTACTTAGTCTTACGGTACGGGTGTTGTCAGGCTCCAAGATAATACTAATCTTGATGTATTGATCTGGTATCAAAGATGGAATTCTCTCTGCCCACTCTATGAAACAATGGTTTCCAGAGTAGAAATATTCGTCGCAGCCAATATCTACTGCTTCCATTTCTTCTTCTATTCGATAAAAATCAAAATGATAATATTCTTCCCCATTAGCATCTTCATAGACATTTACCAATGAGAAAGTAGGACTACTAGTCTCATCTAAAATCCCATATTCTATGGCTATAGCTTTTATTAATGTGGTCTTACCTGCCCCCATTGAACCATCAAAAACCCAAACTTTCCTCTCTTCAGCGAAGGTTATTATTTTCTTAGCCGCTTCCCCGACCTCCTCAATCGAATTGAGCTTAAACTCCATCTATTTTATTTTTTAGGCTTCAAATGAATTAAAGGCACTATGACTTCTTCCATTGATATTCCTCCATGCTGAAAGGTATCCTTATATAGATTCACATAGTGATTGTAATTATTTGGATAAGCAAAGAAATCATCCTTTTTCGTAAAGAAATAAGCACTTGAAACATTTGGTTTTGGTAACCTCAAATCTTCTGGACTTCTGACAATATAAACAGACTCTGGATTGTCAACATTGAGATTTTTCCCGACCTTATATCGAAGGTTAGGATTGGTGTTTTTATCTCCTACAATCTTCACAGGCTTATTGACCCTGATCGTACCGTGGTCTGTTGTGATTACTACCTTGAAGTCCTTCTCTGACAAGATTTTCAACATTTCAAGTAGTGTGGAGTGCATAAACCATGATTGAGTCAATGATCGATAAGCCGATTCATCCGGTGCCAATTCTCGAATCATCTTCAAATCGGTACGGGCATGAGAAAGTACATCTACAAAATTGTACACTACCACATTCAAATCATTCTTGTAGAGATTATTTATATTGTTCAAAACTTGCTTTCCCTGCTCTTTTTGAATGACCTTGTTGTAAGTCATAGACTTGCCCTCTAATCCACAGCGCTTCATATTCCTTCTTAGAAACTCTTCTTCTTGCAAGTTTTTACCTTCTTCCTTGTCTTCTCCTACCCAAATATCCTTGTGACGAGTGGCCATATCGTCTGGCATCAAACCACTAAAAATAGCATTTCTCGCATAAGCAGTAGTAGTTGGTAAAATAGAATAAAAAGGAACTTCATTTTCGATATGAAAATATTCCGATACCATTGGCTCTATCAGTTGCCATTGATCGTACCTTAAATTATCAATCAAAAAGAAAAACACCTTTTCATCGGATTTAAGTAAAGGAAAAACCTCTCTACTCATTAATTGATAGGATAGCAATGGTCTATCAATGTCCGGTTGGTTCAACCATTCCTCGTAATTATCGATTAAAAATTCACTAAACTCAGAGTTGGCTTCTTCTTTTTGCATGTTAAGGATTTCAGCCATATCCTTTTCTTCCGTCTCATCTATCTTTAATTCCCAATGAACCATCTTCTTATATATCTCAATCCACTCATTGTGATCAAGATTTTCAGAAAATGCCATACTAATATTTCTAAAATCCTGCTGATAACTCATGTTGGTTTTCTGAGAGACCAATCGTTTATTATCCAAAATCTTCTTTACCGAAAGTAATATTTGATTAGGGTTTATCGGCTTGATGAGATAGTCGGCTATTTGAGATCCTATAGCTTCTTCCATGATATACTCCTCTTCGCTCTTGGTGATCATCACCACAGGAAGAGATGGGTACAACGGCTTAATCTGTTCTAAAGTCTCCAGTCCAGAGATTCCTGGCATATTCTCGTCTAAAAAGACAATATCGAAATCATCTTCCTTCAGTGATTCTAATGCATCAGCGCCACTGTTGACCGGCTCTACTTCATATCCTTTGTCATTGAGAAAGAGAATATGTGGTTTGAGAAGATCAATTTCATCATCTGCCCATAAGATTTTATAATTTCTCATCGTCTATCTTTGTCTTGCCTTAAAAGCTATTTTGAACACTTGTTGAATAACCAAAAGTGATTATTACAAACATTGCTTTCAAAATAAGATAATCAGAGGACAACTTTCTATTCAAAAGCACGGATTTTGACTAACAAAAATAAAATCATCAATGATCCTGTCTATGGCTTCATTACCATTCACAGTGAATTGATCTTCGAAATCATTGAACATCCCTATTTTCAAAGACTCCGACGAATCAGGCAACTTGGCCTTACCAACTTAGTTTACCCTGGAGCACTTCATACTAGATTTCACCATGCAATCGGTTCAATGCATTTGATGTATGAAGCCTTGACTAATCTACGAACTAAAGGCGTTGAAATCTCCAATGATGAACTAGAAGCTAGTATGATAGCTATACTGCTGCATGACATTGGACATGGGCCATTCTCTCATACACTTGAATTTAGCCTGTTAAACGACGTCAGACACGAAGAGATATCTCTACTCTTCTTCAAACAGCTAAATAAACAGTTCAACGGTGCTCTAGACATGGCTCATGATATCTTTTCCGGCCGTTATCACAGGAAATTTTTCCATGAGCTGGTTTCTTCTCAGCTAGATATTGATCGATTGGATTACCTCAAGAGAGACAGCTTCTTTACTGGTGTATCAGAAGGCAGTATTGGTTCTGAACGTATCATCAATATGCTTAATGTCAAAAATGATGAAATTGTAGTCGAAGAAAAAGGTATCTACAGTATAGAACACTTTTTAAGTGCTAGACGCCTAATGTATTGGCAAGTCTATCTCCACAAGACATCTGTAAGTGCGGAAGAAATGCTAATTCAAATGATTCGCAGGGCAAAAAAAATATGTCAGAAAGGTGATAATATTGATGCTACGCCGGCACTTAGGATGTTTTTAGAGAGAAACATTGGGTGGGATGATTTTATGGAAGATCCTGAGATTATCCAAGTATTCTCTCTTTTGGATGACAGTGATTTATGGGGAAGCATGAAGTTTTGGAGAGAACATCCAGACTTTGCTCTATCAAAATTGAGTAAATCGATGTTGGATCGTGATCTATTTAAGATCATACTTTCGAATGAAAAACCTTCAAGTGAATTCGCCCAAGAAAAATTAGAGGCTATTAAGAACAACTTCAATGTCAGTAAAAAAGAAGCTTCTTACTTAACAGGTTCTGGTAAAATCAGCAACTCCGCTTATATGCGAAGTGGTCAAAAAATAAAAATTCTTACCAAACGACAAGAAATAGTAGATGTAGAAAAAGCTACTGACCTTCCTAATATTAAAGCCATGAGTAAAATAGTAAACAAACATTTTTTCTGTTGGTATGAAATCAAATAACACGCTTTTATCATTACTTGCTAATAAGCTCTAACCTTCATTATCAAACTAATAATGTTATCACAACGTTTTTTAGGCTGAAAATTCTAAATTTGGCGCTCAAATCACCTAACAGCACCAATTCACAACTAATATAGAACATGGATAAAGACGCATCACCAATCCCAGCATACGACCCAAGTTTACCACCTGTATACGACATCAACGGTATTTCAAAGATCTTACCTCATAGATACCCTTTCTTGTTGATTGATAAGATCTGGCATCTAGATGAAAAATATGTTGCTGGAATCAAAAATGTGACGATGAACGAACCTTTTTTCCAAGGTCACTTTCCAGAAAACCCCGTAATGCCAGGTGTGCTTCAAATTGAAGCTATGGCTCAAATCGGCGGGATATTATGTCTAAACACTGTTCCTGATCCAGAAAACTACTGGACGTACTTCTTAGGAGTAGACAATTTCAAATTCAGAAAGATGGTACTTCCTGGTGACACACTAGAAATCACATGTGAATTGCTCCAACCAATCAAAAGAGGCATTTGCAAAATGGCTGGTGTGGCTAAGGTGAATGGGAAAATAGCTTCTCAAGGAACTATGACAGCAAGTCTTACAAGAAAAGACGCTTAATACACTATTAATGCAGGTTTCTTTAGACAACATTGGCAAGAAATTCATCGGTAACCAATGGATCTTTAGAAACCTGAATTTCCATATCAAACCAACCGACCGAGTAGCTTTTACAGGTCACAATGGCAGTGGAAAATCTACTCTGGTTCAAATTATTGCAGGTTCTTCACTCCCTTCAGAAGGGAAAGTCATTTATTCAAATCCAATTAAAGAAATCAAAGTGGAGGAAGCTATTCCTGAAATCAGCTATGCAGCCCCATACATAGAACTTATAGAAGAGTATACACTCAAAGAGTTTTTAAAATTTCATTTCCAGTTTAAAAAATTAAATAGAGTTTCTAATCTAAGAGAACTTATTGAAGTAATGTACCTAAATGGGCATGAGAATAAACTTATCAAATTCTTCTCGTCGGGAATGAAACAAAGACTAAAACTCGCTATTACATTCTACTCTAAATCTGAATTGATTCTCCTTGATGAACCTACCACTAACCTAGATTCTACTGGAACGAAATGGTACATTGATCAGATCAAACAAATATCTTCTGAGATCCCAATAATAATTGCTTCTAATCAAGAATTCGAATACGAATTCTGTAATAAAGTACTGAACGTCAGTAAAGATTAGCTAGTCTAATAATGACGTCTATCTTTAAACAACTCTTTTGAATATACTTTTGCATGCTCTGACTTGATCAAAAGGTATAAGGTATTACCCTTTATTTCGAATCGATTTGTCTTTTCACTAATAATCTCAAACATAAAAAAATGGTGTTCTACCCAGTAAAACACCATTTCAGTAAAATTTTTAACTTCCTTTAGTATGCTCTTACAGTCACTCCTTTCATAAAGTTGACAAAAGCTTTATTAACTACTCTATTACCACCCATCGTAGGGTAATCACCGGTAAAATACCAGTCACCATCATGATCTGGACATGCTACATGAAGATTTTCAACTGTTTGAAACAATACTTCAAGATCAGCCTTCATATTCTTAGGTCGAACAATCTCAGTGATCTTAGCAGATATTTCTTCCTGTGTAAATGGAGCATATAATTCCTGGACATAGTTAGGAACATTCTTTTCGTCAGCAGAAATCATACATTTCTCCATTACCTCGTCCAACAAATGAGCTTGTCCTGTATCTTCTAGAAGCTCTAAGACCGCCCTAAATGCCACGAAATCCTTCATTTTACTCATATCGATACCATAGCAGTCAGGATATCTAATTTGAGGGGCGGAAGAAACAATAACTACCTTTCTAGGCTCCAGTTTATCAAGTAATGAAAGAATACTTTGTTCTAGTGTTGTTCCTCGTACAATAGAGTCGTCAATGATAACCAAATTGTCCTTGCCCTTATTTACAACCTCATAAGTAGTGTCATAAACATTAGAAACCAATGAATTTCTTTCAGCATCACCCGTGATGAATGTTCTTAGTTTAGCATCTTTAATCACTAGTTCTTCCACTCTAGCTTTAAAAGAAAGTATACTCTCTAAATCATCTGGAGTTGGCTTTCCTTCTAGGATGATTTCTTTTCTCTTCTGAACTAAGTAATCATCCATACCTTTCATTAATCCTAAAAATGAAGTTTCGGCAGAATTAGGAATGTATGAAAAGATTGTATTTTTCAAATCAAAGTTGACTGCTTTTAGCACTTTAGGAACAAGCAGTTCACCTAATTTTTGTCTTTCTCTATAAATATCAGGGTCAGATGCTCTTGAAAAATATATTCTTTCGAACGTACAAGATTTCTTAGCAAGAGGTTCCAAAAATTGCTCTTCATGATAATTCGCTGCCTTATCAATGATCAGGGCATGACCTGGATTAATCTCTTTGATATCCTCATATGCACAGTTAATAGCAGTCTTAATAGCCGGTTTTTCGGAGGCTACAATAATTATTTCATCATCTGCATAATAATACGCTGGACGAATACCTGCTGGATCCCTAGCCACAAATGATGCTCCACTACCGATCATCCCTACCATAGCGTAACCCCCATCGAAGTCTTTACAGCTATGTCTGAGGATATTACCTATATTAAGTTCGTCTTCAATTTTCTGAGTAATCTCAGCCTTAGTAAATTGATTTTTATACTTCTCGTAAAGCTCCTGATTCTCTTCGTCTAAGAAATGACCGATCTTCTCCATTACTGTAACCGTATCAGTCTTTTCCTTTGGATTTTGACCTAACTCAACAAGTTTATCAAACAACTCATCTACATTGGTCATATTGAAGTTACCCGCTACGACAAGGTTCTTACTTCTCCAGTTATTTTGCCTTAAGAAAGGATGACAGCTTTCAATACCATTTTTCCCATGTGTGCCATACCTTAAGTGGCCTAACCATACCTCTCCAGTAAAACCATAATTTTTTTTCAGCCAATCTTCATTGAAGTATTGATCATCCGTTCCTTCTTTTCTGGCCTTACCAAATTTTTTAGCGACCTTATCGAATATCTTATTTAAAGGATTAGGATCTATTGACCTGAATCTACTGATGTATCTGTATCCAGGCTCTAGATTCATTTTGATGTTTGCAATACCAGCACCATCTTGTCCACGGTTTTGCATTTTTTTCATCAGTAGCAACAACTTATTTGCTCCATAGAGGGGCGTGTTGTACTTATCAATATAATATTGAAGGGGTTTTCTTAGTCGAATGTGTGCTATACCACATTCATGCTTAATTGGATCGCTCATTTCCTCTCTCTAAAATGCAAAACTAGTTTGATTTAATATGTTCAGCAAAAGGTCTGGTTTAAAGAAGAATATTAATATTAATATTGAAAAGAACGTCAGTACAGCGACATTAGTTCTTGAAACACTCAATCTCTTTTTACTGCCTTCTTTTATGATCATTTGGTATGGGATTTTCAGATAATAAAACAAGGATAAGGCTGAATTAAGAACTCCTATTCCTAACAACCACATCAAATAGCCTTCAGGGTTTTTGGTGTAAGATTCCCATAACGCTGAAAAGACTAAGAGTTTAGCAGTAAAACCTGCTGTAGGTGGCAACCCTATTAAGGCTATTAGGATTACCAATCCTAGAATGGAAAACCCAATATTTTTCTTTCCAAGACCTGACAAATCTTCTATTTGATTAATTCCCGATTGCTCAAGTACCGCGATGAAATAAAACATACCTAAGTTCATCAAAGCATAAATAACCAAGTAAAATACTAGTGATTGAATACCAAAGTCTCCTCCAGCTATCAATCCTACTATAATAAATCCTGAGTGCGCTATGGATGAATAAGCCATCAGTCGCTTCAAGTTGGTCTGTCGCAAAGCCGCTAAATTCCCGATAAACATACTAGTAATAGCAACTACAGATAGACCTTGATTCCACCCCCAAGAAACGGATGGTATTCCCGTATACATAACCAACGCGAATGCAAATATGAAAACTGAAGCTTTGGGTAAAACTGAAATATATCCAACCACCGGAGTAGGTCCTGCTTCGTAAGCATCGGGTGCCCAGATATGCATAGGTGCCATTGCTAGTTTAAACAATAGACCTATAGCGAATAACACTATAGCCATGACTAACCATGGACTATTCGAAAGCTGACTAATGATTGCAATAGAAAAATCAGGTATGTTTAAACTACCAGTAAGTCCATAAATCAATGACATACCGTAAAGCATAATTCCGCTTGACATTGCTCCAAAAAGCAAATATTTCAAACCTGCTTCATAACCCTTAGGTCTAAATGAAAATACCACCAACACATAAGAAGAAATAGAAACTAATTCAACTGCGATGTAAAACACCAAAAAGTTAGCCGACTGAATTACCAGCATTGCTCCCAATAGCACCATCAGTATCAAGAAGTAATACTCTCCTTGATTATATAATTTTTTCTCATTCGGAAATACAAATACTACAATTGCTATTCCTATGAAAAGAGCTTTAATTATTCGCAGTAAAGAACTTTGCCAAAGCAATCCTATCATAAACTCACCATCTATCGATTGTTGACCAATTGATAGAGCAGCCACCGCTAATACGGCTATAGTGAAAAGCCTCTTAAACAGTTCTCCTTTTTCCTTTACAATAAGTTGCATTATTAATACTAGAATAGCTCCTACTGTAATAATTACCTCTGACAGTAAATAGGAAAAACCTAGTATAAGCTGCTGTATTTGAGTACCTACCTGATTCAATTTACTTATTTAAAATAGATAGATTTACATCACCTTGCTGTTGTACAAACTCAACGAACCCAATTACCGTTTGGTTTGATAAGTCTAATATCAATCCTGGGAAGATACCAAATAACAATGCCATCAAGGCAAGCGGTACAATCATTAAATACTCTCGAACAGAAAGGTCACTCATTTTCCATTGTTTATCTCTTACCCAATATTGACCAAAAAACATTTTTTGTAAGGTCCAGAGAAAATAGGCTGCTCCTAAAACCAACCCTAACAGCCCTAATACTGGCATAAAATGATCTAAAATAGAACCATGAACTGCTCCATCAAAAGCTCCTGCCAAAATCAAAAACTCTGCAATAAAACCTGAAAAGCCTGGCAATCCTAATGCCGCAAAAAATGCAATCACCATCGCTACCGTAAAATGTGGAAGTTTGGATGCTAAACCACTATAATCCGCTATTCGAAGATTATCTGTCCTGTCATAGAGTACGCCACTTAAAATAAATAGCAGAGCAGAAATAATTCCATGTGAGAAAAGTTGCAAAATTGCTCCAGCATTTCCTTCAATGGTCAATGATGCCATTCCTAACATTACGAACCCCATATGCGACACTGAAGAGTAAGCTATCAATCGTTTTAGATTAGACTGTGCAAGAGCAATCATTGCTGCATAAATAATAGCAATCACTCCGAACAAACCAATCCACCATCCCATGGTCTGTGCCGCTTCTGGAAATATCGTATAGCCTATTCTATAAAATCCATACCCTCCAATTTTCAATAATACACCTGCTAATATTACAGATATAGGTGTAGGAGCTTCAACGTGCGCATCCGGCAACCAAGTATGAACCGGTACAGCAGGCAACTTAATAGCGAAACCTAAAAAGACTAGCAAGAATGCCAAATGTCTCATATCCCACCCTAAGAAACTACCTGAATAATCTAGGGACAGAACTGAACCTGAAAGATAGTTTTCAGGGCTCATCATTTTCATGATATTAAAAGTATGAATATTACCTCCTGGTACTTCTACTACGGACAAACTTAGTCCAATCATTACAATCAAGATAAGCAATGAACCTACGAGAGTATAAATGTAAAACTTTATAGAAGCATAAGCTCTCTTTTTTCCTCCCCAAATACCTATCAAAAAGTACATAGGAAGGAGCATAAATTCAAAGAAGAGAAAAAACAAAAACATATCGATTGCAAGGAAACAACCCATGATACTTGTGCTTAGTATCATATACAGGATAAAATAACCTTTAACTTGTTTCTGAATATTCCAAGATGAGATCACACCTATAAGCAAAATAATACCTGACAACAAAACCAAGGTTATGTTTAGTCCATCTACAGCAACAAAATACTGAATTAATAGACTACCAAACGAACCAATACTTAGGTCAATCCATGGCATCTTTTCAACTAGCTGTAAACTTTCTGATCCATAACCTATCACTGACGAATCAAAACTGCTTACCGCTAATAAGGTCAACAATAGCTCTAAAAGCATCGTACCCAATGCAACAAACCTGATAATTATAGTCTTGTCAGTTGGCACAAATAGCATTACTAATGCACCAAGCAAAGGCAAGAAAATCAGCGTTGTTAATAAATGATCTCCAATCATGTTTTTAAACTCTTATCTTAAAAAATAGTAGATAGCCATCATTCCAAATAATGCCCAAACAAAATAAAGTTGAACGTTTCCACCTTGAATATTTCTAGCCTTATCCCCCAGAAACTTGGATAGTGATGCTACCCCATTTATTAAGCCATCTAATATATATTTATCAACCCAACCGGCTACAAAGGAAACAACCACATCCGCTTTGGCGATTCCATTTACTATACCGTCTATTATATTTTTATCAATCCAATCAATAAGCTTGGCCAAGCTCAATTGCAACCGAGGCAATAGATTTACTATCCCATCAAAAACATACTTATCGAAATAATAGATTGCTTTGGCTTTGGCTATCATAAACTTGGAAAAAATATTTCTGTAGAAATAATCCAAGTAAAAATGATGCATTGAAGTAGAATAGAATACATATTTCAACTTAACCATTAAGGCATTTAACCCATTCTTTTGTACATATAAATAGGATATAAGTATTCCTAAAGTGGCTAATACTATAGAAAGCACAGTAATCAATGGTGAATGAATAAGACCATTCAGTTTTGTTATAGGAATAATTCTATCATGTAACCACCCACTTGTCAAATTGACTGGATTCAAAACAAAAACGAAGCCCAAAGACAAGACAGCCAATGTAATCAAGGGAAGTTTAATCTTAAGTGATTCATTGAATCTTGGTCGTCTATACTCACCGAAAAAGACAATAAAATACACTCTTCCCATGTACGCTGCTGTCATTAAAACTGATAAAAACACCAAGGATGTGACCCAAATGGGTACTTGACTACCTGATAACAATCCTGTCAGAATCAATTCCTTAGACAGGAAACCTGAAAACAATGGTATACCTTCAAGAGAGAGCATACATACTGTAAACACCCAAAAGGTCACTGGAAGTACTTTCCTTAAGCCTCCCATATTTCGAATGTCTTGAGGATCAAAACTTCCATCGTTTCCTTCTAAATGGCTTTCATGAAAATAATGAATAACACTACCTGCACACAGGAATAAACCCGCCTTAAAAAAAGCATGCGTTACTAAGTGAAAAAATGCTGCCAGTGGAAATCCAGAACCTACAGCGGCTATCATGAACCCAAGTTGTGACACTGTGGAATAGGCTAATACTTTCTTAATATCTGTTTGAGCAAAAGCTGCAAAAGCTCCCATAAATGCTGTTAAGCCTCCAGCAATAATCATATTTTGCAATACTTCAAATGATAGTAATGGAAATACTCTTACCATCAAATATACTCCAGCTGCTACCATAGTGGCAGCATGCATTAATGCAGATACAGGTGTCGGGCCAGTCATAGCGTCTGGTAACCATGTTTGTAGTGGAAATTGTGCAGACTTACCTACCGCTGCTAAAAACAGCCCAATTCCCATCGCAGATATCATAAATGAAGAAGCCCCAAAGGAATCTAAACCTAAAGTGCTGACTTGATCTAAAAGGGTGCGAATTTCTAGGGTACCAAAAATATTCCAAGCTAAGAAAATCCCAAGTAAAAAACCTACATCCCCTATTTTGTTCATTAGAAACGCCTTAAAGGAAGACTTAGGAGGAGCTTCTTGTTTATACCAAAAACCTATTAATAAGTAGGAAGCGAATCCTACCAACTCCCAAAAGACAAAAGTCATCAGTAGATTTGACGAAATCACGATACCATACATCGCAAAAGCAAATAAACCCAAATATGCAAAGTACCTATTTTGACCAGTGTCGTGCTTCATATATTCGACTGAAAAGACAGACACCATTAAAGCTACAATACCGACTACTACAGCCATTACAGCAGTTAGTGAATCATAATAAAAGCCTATTTTAAATGTATTATCGCCGACTGTAAACCAATCCACACTTTGTGTAAAACTGACTGGTGAATCAAGGATGAATATAGTACCAATTAAAAGTGTCAAAGCAGAAAAAGACACGTGTACCCAGCCCGCTAATCTTCTAGGTACAAAGAATGCTCCTATAGCACCTGCCATCGGCAGAATTAACAACAGCCATATCAAACTTTCCTTAACCATTTAGCTCCGTCAACTCATCTACGTTAGACACTCCTTGATTTTTAAAGATCTGATAAATGATCGCCAAAGCCACTGCTGATTCAGCTACTGCCACAACCAAAATAAACAGTGACGCCATTTGTCCAGTCAAACTTGGGTCATACTTCGAAAACCCTATAAAATTGATATTGGCAGAATTAAGAATTAATTCAACTCCTGCCAAAACCATTATGGCATTCCTTTTTACTATGATGATCAATAAACCTATCACCAATAGTATCGTGCTGAATACAAGATAATGTTCTATTGGTATCATCTTTTTTGTTTCTTTAAACCCCTTCCAGCGATATATGCAGCCCCCACTAAAGCCATTAATAAAAAAACTGCCGTCAATTCCAACATCAGCAGGTGATCGCTCATGAGCTTGATTCCAATAGTTTCTGTGATGGTGAATGCACTTTTTTTTACAGATGCAGAAAACAAAGGAAATGGTGCTTGAAACAAACGATAAAATATCATCCCTAAAGCTCCTGTCAAAAGCACAGCAGGAATTATTAACTTATTCCCTGACAACAATTTACTACCATCCACTCTCTGTGATAGCATCAGGCCAAAAGTCATCAATATAAGAAGTCCTCCTATATAGACTAATATTTGTGTGATCCCTACAAACTCCGCATTGGAAACTATATATATAGCTGCGACTCCAAAGAACACGAGCACAAGCATAAAAATAGCATGTACAATATTCTTAGTGAATAGTATCATCAATGCACCAAACACCGACATACCTGCGAAGAAATAAAAGGCTAATATGTTGAAATCTATATTCCCCATTATTCCTTATTATTTTTTTTGATTTTGGGCTTAATCACAGGCTTCTTTGATTTCCCTTCGTTTGATTCAGACTGCCCCCCTCTTTCATCCTCATCCTTTTGGTCTTTTTTCAATTTTATCTTAGGCTTAAAAACTGGCTTGACAGGCTTAATATCCTCTGTTGTCTCTGTAGAATCAGTTTTAGAAATTGACTTCACCTTTGGTTTAACTACTGGTTTAGAAGGTTTTGAACTACTATCTTCCTCATTAGTGGTTTCCGTCTTGGGCTTGATCTTAGGCCTGAATACAGGTTTTTTAGGTCTATCCTCTTCGTTACTCGATAAATTCCCTTCCGTTTTCGGTTTTAATTTCACCTTTGGTTTAAAGGCAGGCTTCGCTGCTTTAGGTTTATTAGAATCCTCATCATCCAAGTTTCCTTTAACCTTTGGTTTAACGGAAACCTTTGGCTTTTTAATCTCAGACTTGTCTTCTGACTCTACTCTTTCACGAGAAGATTTCAATTTTGGTCTAAATGCTGGCTTAACTGATTTTTTCTCATCTCCACCCCCAATGTCAGTAGTTGATCCCAACTTTGGTTTAGCAACTCCTGTTGCTACTTTTTTAGCTGCAGCAGCAGTTTTTGCTTTTTCTTTAGCAGCATTGAATTCGTCGATCTCCTTTTTCTTCTGAGCGATTAGCTCTTCAGACATTACCGAGAACTCTACATTATGCTCTTTCAAATCGAAAACACTAAAATCATGTTCCTTAGTCATAGTTAGACACTCGGTAGGACAGACCACAGTACACAGACCACAGAAACAACATTTAGACATGTCAATATCAAACTTAGCAGGATATATTTTCTTCGAAGTACCGTCTGAGGTTTTACCTATCTCTTCTACAGAACGGATAGGCTCAATATCTATGCAATTGACTGGACAAACTTTAGCACATTTATCACACACAATACAATCGTCCACTTCATTATGAAGTTTATAACGTCCATTCGTAGGTACTGGAAATTCTTCTTTTGGATATTGCAGTGTAAATATCCCATCTTTATGTTCAAAGTAACCTTTATCCTTTACACCAATCGGCTTTCGCGATGTACGTGCATCTAAAAAGTGCTTCCAAGTTATCTTTAGACCGATGAACAAGGAGATAAATGTCGATATGATTCTAGCAAAGTAGTATTTCATCCTATCCACAATTTCCAAATCCCACTTAAAAACACCATCAACAAAGATATCGGAGTCAGATATTTCCAACTCAGTTTCATCATTTGATCTACTCTGACTCTTGGATATGTCCAACGTACCCACATTTGAACAAACACTATCAACATAGCTTTTGAAATAAGCCAAAATCCACCCCACAATTGTGCCGACAATGTACCTGAGCTACCAGAAGTCCAATCAGCTAATTTCATCAACCCTACATTCGGTAAGAATGTATTCCAACTTCCAAAAAACATAATAACTGCAACTAATGCTGTCAACAGCATCATCCCATATTCTGCCAACATTATTACAGCCCATCTGAACCCTGAGTACTCTGTATGAAAACCTCCTATTAATTCAGATTCAGATTCAGGAAGATCGAAAGGTGTTCGGTTTGACTCCGCTAATGAGGAGATAAAGTAGATTACAAAAACCACTATTAAGAATGGGTACTTCACTATATACCACGCTCCTATTCCCGTCCATCCTTCATTCCACCCTGAAAGGGACACAGTTTGCTGAATAGAAATTTCCTGTAAGCTCAAGGATTGCGAAAGCATCACTACACACAATATGCAAAGTCCCATTGGTATTTCATAACTCACAATCTGAGCTACAGATCTCAATGCACCGAAAATTGAAAATTTGCTATTGGATCCCCATCCCGCCATTAATATGCCTATGACATCAAGTGAGATCACAGCCATTAAAAAGTAAATGCCTGTTTCTGCTTCAGACCCAGTTACTCCTTCTGAAAGTGGCAAAACGGCAAACCCAGTAAAAATGGAGACGAAAATGATTAATGGTGCGAGAATGAATAAAATCTTGTCTGCATTGAAGGAAATAATATCCTCCTTCTGCATCATCTTCAAAACATCTGCCAATGTTTGTAATAGACCATACTTTCCTACAACCATAGGACCTAGTCTGTCTTGCATAAAAGCAGACACCTTACGCTCAGCATAGACTGCAAAGATCACAAAGACTAACAAGAAAGGCAGATAAAAAAGGAATGCTACCATTGGGTAAAATAAAAGCGCAATTTAAGATTTGTTGTTGAAACAACTATCAAATGACAGGACTGATTATGACTATCCTCTCAATTTTTGATTGAGTATCAGCAACAACAGCTTTTATTCCCAAAGAGGATATCTTTCAAGCGTGATTTCTCGGTTGAAAAAGAGATTAGCAGCTTTTTGGAAGGCTGGTGTGAAGTCAGATACAAGAAATTGGTCTTCTCCATCTTCTTTTTCATTGAGTAAATTTAATTTTTCTAATTGATTCCGAAGGCTGTGAGCAACTGCCTCCGCTGAATCTATCATACGAACAGTGCCCTGATAATGTTCATCTAAATCGGACTTTATGATCGGATAATGTGTACACCCTAATATCAATCCGTCAATTTCCTTGAAGCGCTCATCTCCCAAATACTGGGCTATGATCTCATAACTAATAGAATTATGAATAAACCCTTCTTCTATCATAGGAACTAATAGAGGCGTAGCCAAACTAGCCAAATCTACATCCAGACTTTTTTGCTTGATTTTGGATGGAAACACTTCTGAATTGACTGTCTGAAGTGTACCGATTAGCCCAACTTTCTTAGTTTGATAGCTATTCTCCAGAATTTCTATTACCGGATCTATTACATTCAAAACAAGAGCCTTGCTACCGACATATTCTTTCACCAGTTCGTACGCTGCAGCCGAGGCTGAATTACAGGCTATCAGTATAACCTTACACCCTCTCTCCAAAAGTACATTTGTAATTTTGATAGAATAGGATTGAATTGTAGTGGCAGATTTATCTCCATAAGGCAAATGTGCTGTATCTCCAAAGTAAATAATATCTTCATTGGGCAGCTCTTTCTTCACAGCTTTTGCTACTGTAAGCCCTCCTGTACCACTATCAAAAATACCAATTGGTGACTTCTTCATCATAGGATGCAAATATGAACAAGAAAGGCGCTTTTAGCTAATCTATAGCTTTCTCACTATCAATCAACTTTCGATCCATGACCAACTTGACTAACCGAACTTCTAAAAGGATTTAGGAGAAAATTTGCTCAAAGCATTAAAACCCATAAGTATGACTGACTTTGATTACATTGAGTATTAATTGTTAGCCATCTAATTAGTATACAAGCCTTTTTAGACTTTCTCTTTTAGAGGAATGTATATAAACACATTGTGTATTGATTGCCTGTGATCAAATAAACTTTTAGATAAAATGGAATTGAAAGAGAGAGTAAAAAAAGAATTATTAAAACACAACCCTTCATTTTCCAATGAAGAAATTCAATTTGGATTATCTCTGTTTGAAGAAATGGATTTTAGCGCAAACTCTTTGATCTCAAAAGCTGGTAAAATCTGTGATTATCTTTTTTTTGCCGAGAGCTCAATTACTAGATGCTTTTACATTGATACTGATGGACAAGAACAAACGTTATGGATGAAACCAGAACAAACCTTCATTACTGAGTACAAAAGCTTTGTGAATAGAGACAAATCTCAATTTTCTTTACAATTCTATGAACAGACGAAAGTTCTTATGATTTCAAGAGAAAACCTCATAAAGCTGTATACTGAATCTCTAAGTTGGTCTGTATTTGGCACCTCTCTCACTGAACAAGTCCATATAACCCTTATTGATGTTTTTGTTAATCTACTTGCTAATGATGCCACAAGAAATTATCAATACATAGAATATATGTTCCCGCGATTCATTCAGGTAGCTCCTTTAAAGGATATTGCTTCTATGCTACAAATATCACAAGTAAGTCTATCAAGAATTCGAGGTGGAAAGCAGCTAAAAAAGTAGTTTTTAACATATGTAAAACAGACTTGATTTAGCGTTATATTTCTTTGTGATCAAATAGAAAATTTATCCATGAAAAACTTATTTTTAATTCTAATGATCATGACAAATACAATAGTAAACGCTCAAAATGGCAAGTCCTCAACAATCAAAAAGACATTTCAACGTACCACTACAGTAAGTCAATTCATTAATTCTGATGCTTCAGTGATTTGGTCACTACTCACCAATGCCAAAGAATTTCCATCTTGGAACTCCACCGTTATTTCTATAGATGGAAAAATAGACCTTGGAGAAAAAATAAAACTAAAAAGCACTTTAGATTCTACAAGAACTTTCAAGTTAAAAGTAAAAGAATTTATTCCTAACAAAAAGCTTGTTTGGGGAGATTCTATGGGAAAGAGAACATATACAATTATCGAAAAAGAAAATGGGACTCAATTTACAATGACGGAAACAATTGGAGGTTTTATGTTTCCTCTTTTTGCTAGCAAAATCCCTTCATTTGACACATCATTTGAGCAATTTACTGCGGATTTAAAAAAAGAAGCAGAAGCAAAATAAAAGCAAAAACCAGATAAGCCAACGTGAGGCTAACGCTCACGTTGGCTCTTGGTCATTTATAAAGTTGTTTGATATTTCTTTAATTCTACCATTCTTACTTTGATAAATTCTCTAAAGAAAATAATTACACTTTTTTAGACACTTGCTTTAATAGGTAGACTCAACAAACTTCTAACTTCGTCAAAATATTCATCATTCATACTGAACTCAAAAAAACATGACGCCAAAAGAGAACTTACAGAAGCTAGGCTACCAACTACCTAACGCATCCACACCTGGAGGTAATTATGTATCTGTCAACATCCGCGAGAACATTGCTTATGTAGCAATTCAATTTCCAATTCTAAACGATGAATATAAGTATCAAGGAAGGTTCGAAGTATCCGGAAACGGGCTTTCTACAGAAGATGGATATAAAGCTATGGAGCTATGTGCATTAAATGTTCTGGCACAGATAGATGAGAAAGTAGGATTTGAAAAGGTTGTCGGTCTTAATCACATAGATGCATATTTCCAATCTGGAGAAGATTGGGATGACTCGCCAAAGGTTGTGAATGGTGCGTCCGACTTGTTTGTTAAGATACTGGAAGACAAAGGACAACACTCAAGGGCTATATTTGGAGTTCACAAACTTCCACGTAATTTTAGCGTAGGGTTGACTGCCTCGTTTACTATAGAGAAATCTGTATCATCATAAACACTCTGTTCAAAAGTAACATGAATTACTTAATTAGCAGATATTAACTGACCATTACAAAAACATCAATTCGGCATTACTTCTTAGATCAATTTTTAAGTCTTAATTAAACCTCCATTGACTAGTTCTATAAGGTATTGGTTTTAAGTTTCTTTACCTCAGCTATAAAGTTATGGAAGGTCTGAAGAAGTGTTTGACGATTGCGTTTTGTACGCTTTCATTGTTGGTTTCTGGGCAAGAATATGAGACCCATGCCAAAGGATATGTGATGAGTTTTGGGAAAGTGATCCCCGGAGATATTGAGGTCAATTTAGAAAAGAACACAGTTCAGATACGAAAAGACGGTAACATATCTATTCTCCATGCTAAGAATGTCCAAAAGGTCTCCTCTTTTAAAAATGGAAACGAAGAAATCTATTATACTGGTTCCTTTGGCATGAGTAAAACAGTCATATTTAGAGCGCTGTCAGATGGTGGGCTTCCATTACTATATAGAGAAGGTGTAAAATTCAGCCAATACGATGACCAAGAGTATCCCCCGTATTTCATCATGAAAGGAAATCATATTTATTCTCTCGGAATGAGCAAAAAAGAAATTTTTGAAGTTTTTGATGGCCGATTTGAAAAGGAAATGAGTGATTTTGTAAAAGAGAATAAAATCAACTTTAAAAGTGATGAGGGGCTTACTGCGTTATTTGATCACTACAATTCCATCACTATGATGGCTGCAAACTAAGTTTTCAATTTCTTCAAGGTAAAGAATTAAGATATAGCCCCTAAGGCTGAAACTACCCAGCCTTAAAAGTTTTCGATATCAAAACAGCATTATTTTGTCAATGACATTAATAAGTCCGTCTGCGTAATAATATGTGTTTTGTTGTTTTCATCCCTCACTAGTATAGCCTTACAGTCTTTATTTAGTCTGGTAGACATCACATCTACCGTAGTATCTAAAGCTATAAATGGGAATGAAGGATCCATTATATCCTCAATAGGCTGAGTTTTCAACTCTGGATTCTCAATCAGCGATTTTAATATCTTGGAGTCAGAAACACTTCCTACAAACTTACCTTCCTCTACTATTGGTACTTGATCAATACCGTGCTCATTCATTGTTTGAATAGCCTCGCCAATAGACATATCAGACTTCAGTGTAAATAGTTCATCATCGGTCCGGCCTTCTATGATAGCTCTAGCAGTGGCAAAGTCTCCTCCTTCATTGAACCCATGACTTTCCATCCAATTATCATTGTAAATTTTGCCTAGATATCTAGTCCCGTGATCTGGTAAAATAATCACCATTACGTCGTCTTTTTTGAGGTTTTCTTTAGCATATTCTAAGGCTCCAAATACTGCAGAACCACATGACCAACCTACAAAAAGTCCCTCTTCTTTTGCCAGCCTTCTAGTCATTAAGGCTCCATCTTTATCAGTCACTTTGACGAAGTTGTCTATCAAGTCGAAGTTAACATTCTTAGGAAGAATATCTTCGCCGATACCTTCTGTCAAGTATGGGTAAACCTCATTTTCGTCGAACTTACCAGTCTCTTTATACTTCTTAAATACAGAACCATACGTATCGATTCCTACTGTTACTACCTCTGGTTTTTGTTCTTTCAGATATTTGGCGGTACCACACATTGACCCTCCAGTACCTACCCCTGCTGCATAGTGAGTAATTTTACCCTCAGTATCTCTCCAAATTTCCGGCCCGGTAGTTTCATAGTGAGCTACAGAATTGGATGGGTTGTTATATTGGTTTGGATAAAACGAGTTAGGAATCTCGTTATTGAGTTTTTTAGCTACGCTGTAGTATGACCTTGGATCATCTGGTTCCACATTGGTAGGACACATATGTACCTCAGCGCCCATCGCTCGTAGGATATCTATCTTCTCTGGACTTTGTTTATCCGCTAGTGTAAAAATACACTTATACCCCTTAGATATTGCTGCTAAAGCTAACCCCATACCAGTATTACCAGAAGTACCCTCAATGATCGTTCCTCCTGGTTTTAATATTCCTCTAGCCTCAGCATCCTCTATCATCTTCAACGCCATGCGGTCTTTCATAGAGTTGCCCGGATTGAAATATTCAACCTTCACTAAGATAGTTCCCTCAATGCCTTCATTGACATTGTTTAATTTAACCAATGGCGTATTGCCAATAGTTTCTACGATAGTATTGTAGTACTTCATACTGAGACTTACGATTTAGTGCCGTTTCGGATGTAAAACTAGATAATTATTCTAAGGTGATATTTTGATATTCTGCCGAGCCATCAAAGATTTCTACGATATCCGTATCTCCTTCTCTATACTCTAGCTTCATATATCTTGTAGTCAAATCGATGATGGTCAATTCGCTAATGGTATTTTCTTCTGGAATAAACTCTGACAGTTTCACTTTACCTTTGAAATTATTATCAATATCGCTTTCCAGCTCATATACTGCTTTTGAACGGATTCGTTTGATTACACCTTCATCGCACTGCTCCGTAGGAAATTGATAGAAGTAATATAAAGTATCAGCTTCCTCAGCAAAATTGGTAAAAGTAAAAGAAACACTCTGTTCACAAGTAGAAACATCGACTTCGTCCCCACTTTCAAATCTCTCTACTCTCACCCAGTGTTTTACAGTATCTCCAGATAATAATCTCTGAGCCTGCTCAGATTTTAAATTAGTCCCTATATCCCCTACACATGCAAAAAAAGCGCTACCAATAAGTAGCGCCAGTATTGAATTCTTTATCACTTTCAGTTTATCTGAGTTTTCCACTTCGGTCGATTACATAATAGGCCGTATCTTCAGGTCCAGCGCTTTCCATTTCTTCCTCTGTCATCATATAAAGCACTGTTTCCTTCACTAGTTCATTGAATTTCACTTCAACTGGCTCATTTTTTGCCACAATTTCGTTAGTCCAAGCCACTTGTCCAACCTTATCAGCGTTAACTACTACTAAGTTGGATGAAAGGTTCACTTTTTTTAGATTTTTTGCACTCGTATAAACATAAGCTGTTAGTTTGCCTTCTTGGGACGGAACAAATTTCCCTTTAACCAATTCCGTAGAATCATTGTAGGTAAACCTTCCTAATTCAAAAGGTTCTTTCCACACGATTTTTCGCGCATTGGACACCATAGCTACAAAACCCTTTCCTACATTCTTCTTATCTATTCCTACCACGTAGATATTGGACTCATCATCTCTATCTATCGCGACAGTATAGTTTGCAGCCACTAGGTCTTCATCAACTGATAGGTCAGCTTTTAACGAATCAGCCACGACATCTAAAAAGATTGTATCTGACTCATCTTCAGCTATTCCCCATTTAGCACGTTCAGTATATTCACGGTTTAGCATGATCCATTTCTCCTTAGAGTTAGCGAAGAACTCTTCATAGGCCTTACGAATTTTCAGTATACCAAAGTCACCTCCATATTGATTCTTGATAAAGTTTGTATATTTCTTTTGACCTTGGAGTACATAGTTCTCTTGAAGCTTAGCCACATCCTTTTCCATCAATTCCAGCACGCTGACTAAACTATCAGTAAACATCAGCTGAAAATCCACGTCATCCAAGTTCCCAATTCTTGTATTACGCTCGGGGTTAACCATGAAATCGTACTCATTCTTTTTGATTTGGATCATAAATAAATCTACAGGAAGAGGATCTTCATCAAGATCAGCTAGTTTTTCTACTATGTATGGATCTATTTCATGGGTCAACGTCTCAAAGGCTATATCTTCAAGACCCTTTAAGCTTTCATTTTCCTTTTTGATTTTTTTATCGAATGCTAATAACTGAGTTCTTAGCTCACCTATCTCTCCTTCAATTTTTTTCACTACTCCATATGCCCACTCTCCATATTCCCATGCCTCTACATCGTTTTGAAAAACATCCACTTCTGTCAATCCGTCGACGCCGTACGTTTCAATAGCCACCAAATTAAGTTCGGGACTATATCCTTTTTTACCAATTTTACTCACTGCTCTACGAACATCATCGAAAGCATCTTTCATGATACTTTCACGATCTGCCATTTCTTTAAGAGTGTCAATCTGAGGCTCTCCTACCATCAGTAAAAGGTCATTGTAAGATTCAAATCTTTGAAACAGGTTCTTATATGCTGCAGTACAAAATGCATTTGATTTATTTGCCAATTGTAATTTTTTAAAGATCTCCTTTCCATACTTTTGAAGAGCTTCCATACTTTCGATTTTCTTTTCTATATCGAGATGCACGTCTGATATTTTGATCCCAAACTCTCCTGTCCTAAGATCTCGCCTATAAAAACTTTGATAAAAATCGTCATTCTTCTTTAATTCCTTCTCCGTGATATACTCCTTGGCTTTGGTAAAATACTCTAGAGCCTTTGCTGAAGCTTCTAATATAGCAGTAGAGTCTTTGATCAAATGAGACTTATCTACAATCTGATCATAATAGATAGCCATTTGATAATTCCCATTAGGATGATCAGAATTCTTTGGCTCAGCTAAGAATGCTTCTAACTTAGGAAGAGCTACCTCATAATTTTTGGCGTCCAATTCTGGAAAAATATCCTTATACTTTAATTTTTGCCCTTGTGCACTACTACAGATAAGACAGGCTTTGATTATAAATGCTAAATAATAGAATTTTGGCATAACGGTATTTTTAGGTCTCTCAAAAATGAATAATACTATAGCTGATCGAAATATTCTAATTGCGCAATTTACCCATTATCAAGACAATACGCATACTTAGCAATACTACATACCGTAACCTCAAATCCCAAGAATATGAGGTTACGAATATAGCCTTGCTTCAAATCGACAGAAAATAATCTTCCAAATTCAAGTTTTCTTCTCTGAATTATCACCACATGATAAAATGCAAAGCCTATTACTGAAAACCAATTCAAATGATTCTGAATATTATTAACTCATTTAGAAGCACCCCTATTTTAGAAGTCATTTATGAGTTAAACTTACCTTTAAGCATAGCTAGTTTAGATTGTAAGTCTCCATCTGGCGTTTGCTGCTCATTTCTCTTTTTCTCGAATTTCTTCTTCGGCTTACCAAATGGATCTGACTTAAGAGATAGCGAAATACGTTTACTTGCTACATCTACCTCAGTCACTGTCACCTGCACTTGTTGCTGAAGTTTTACCACTTTTGATGGATCGCTGACAAAAGAATCCGACAGTTGACTAACATGAACTAAACCATCCTGATGAACCCCGACATCTACAAATGCTCCAAACTTTGTGATGTTTGAAACAATTCCTGGGATCTTCATACCTATCTTCAAATCTTTGATTTCGTTAACTCCTTCTTGGAATTGAAACACTTCAAACTTATCCCTCGGGTCGCGACCTGGTTTAGCTAATTCATCAATAATATCCTTTAATGTAGGCAATCCTACTTCTTCAGTAACGTAGGACTTCAAATCAATCTTCCCTCTTAAAGCACTGTCTTTTACCAAATCTTGTACGGTACAATTCAAGTCCTTTGCCATCTGCTCCACAGTGGTATATCTCTCTGGATGAACTGCACTTCCATCTAATACATTCTTGCTATTTCTAATTCTCAAGAAACCTGCCGCTTGCTCAAAAGCTTTAGCTCCCATTCTTGGAACATCCATCAAAGACTTTCTAGTCTTAAACGGGCCATTTTCATCTCTATACTTGACTATATTGCCCGCCAACTGCGGCCCAAGTCCAGATACATAAGTTAAAAGTTGCTTACTGGCAGTGTTGAGTTCCACACCTACTCCATTTACACAGCTCTCTACAATGGTGTCCAACGAACCTTTGAGCATATTTTGATCTACATCGTGTTGATACTGTCCTACTCCGATCGATTTAGGATCGATCTTCACCAGCTCTGCCAATGGATCCATCATACGACGTCCAATTGATACAGCACCTCTAACTGTTACGTCCTCGTTTGGAAATTCCTCTCTAGCTACTTCTGAAGCCGAATAAATTGACGCTCCAGCTTCATTGACCATCGCTATGATCACGTTACTTGGAAGACCTATTGACTTAACAAAGTCTTCAGTCTCTCTGCTAGCTGTACCATTACCAATCGCAATCGCTTCAATATTATGCTTCTGTACCATATGAGCCACTGTCATAGCTGCTTCACGCTGTCTATTTTGCGGCTGATTTGGATAAATAGCTTCAAATTCAAGCAGCTTACCCTGTCTATTTAAGCAAACCACTTTACAACCTGTTCTGAACCCTGGATCTACAGCCATTACATTTTTTTGACCAAGTGCTGGTGCGAGTAACAGTTGCCTAAGGTTATCAGAAAAGACATTGATCGCTTCTTCGTCTGCAAAGATTTTAGACTGAACTCTAGTTTCAGTCTCCATTGATGGTTTTAACAACCTCTTATAAGCATCTTTCAACGCTATTTTTACTTGCCCTGAACAAGCAGTACTTCCTTTTACCACTTTGTTTTCGATGGCATAAATAGCCTCATTTTCATCTGGATGAATATCTAAAGATAGGATCATTTCTTTCTCACCTCTTCTCATGGCTAGAAGTCTATGCGATGGGATATTTTTTAATTGCTCCGACCACTCAAAGTAGTCTTTATATTTCTGCCCTTCCTGTTCTTTACCTTTGAAAACCTTTGATGTGATGGTAGACTTACTGATAAACATCTTTCTAAGAGACGAGCGCACTTCACTATTTTCACTTACCCATTCGGCTATAATATCTCTCGCACCTTGTAAAGCTTGTTCAAGATCCTCTACCCCTTTTTCATCATTGATATATTTCAGAGCAATCTCTTCAGGATCTACAGTTCCTTGGTTGAAAAGTGTTTCTGCTAATGGCTCTAACCCCTTTTCTTTCGCAATAGAAGCCTTCGTTTTTCTCTTTGGTTTATATGGTAAATATATATCTTCAAGAACAGCCATTGAATCTGCTGCCTCTATCTTCTTCTTCAGCTCATCAGTTAATTTTCCCTGTTCATCGATGGACTTTAGAATAGCTTCACGACGCTTGTCAATCTCTCTGAGTTTACTGATTCTTTCTTTCACATTCCCGACCTGTACTTCATCCATACTACCTGTTCGTTCCTTTCTATATCGAGAAATGAAAGGAACCGTGGCACCTTCGTCCAAAAGTTCAATAACTGCGGCTACACTACTAACAGGTAAGCTATACTCTTGCGCAATAATGGAAATATGTTTTTGACTCATAGAAAATGTCGTTTTCAAAATTCGGGCATCAAAAATAAGTGGGAGAGTGAATTAATCAGTGTTTGATTTTGTATTAGTTCGTAGAAAGTTTTCCACAGTCATATGAAAGTTAAAAAAGAGACAAAAGAAGTAATAACAGTGCTAGCCATATTTGGGCTTTTATATTTCACAGGATGGGGCAAACATGTATCAGCTTTTATGCAAAAAGGTATCCTAATGACTGGAATCATTTCCCCCACCATTATACAAGAAAAGGAAGCCGTTTCTGCTGATTATAATTTTTTATTATCAGACGCTGAAGGAAACAAAGTCAACTTTAATGAGTTCAAAGGCAAGTACATTTTTCTGAACTTTTGGGCCACGTGGTGCCCCCCATGCATTGCTGAAATGCCTGACATCAATGATCTTTATTTAAAAGTTGAAAACTCAAATACCAAATTCGTAATGATTAATCTAGATCAAAACTTCGAAAAAGCTAAAGAATACATTGCTAAAAAAGGATACGAATTTCCCATTTATAAAATCTCTTCTCGACGCCCTGAAGTTTTTCAATCACAATCCATCCCCACTACGTTTATTATTTCCCCTGAAGGTAAAATCATCGTTAAGAAAACTGGAATGGCCAAGTATAATACTGAAGAAATACGAAACCTCCTAAGCCCAACAAAATGAAGCTCTGATAGAGAAGCTATAAAATCTCAAATCATAACGTATAACAGACTCTATTTTTCGGATTTAACAATAACTACGATAAAACAACAGGTTTATAAATATACCAATTGGTATATTTATAAAATCAACTAACTTTGCCATATGTTGACGAAAGCGGAGAAAACAAAACAATATATACTGGAAACAGTAGGTCCATACTTCAACAAGCATGGTTATACTGGAACTAGTCTTTCTGATATTACAAAAGCAACCGGTCTCAGCAAAGGCGCTATCTATGGCAACTTTGAGAATAAAGAAGAACTAGCCTTGGAAGCGTTCAATTATAATATCCGACAAGCGATGGGCACACTTCGGGCACATATGGACATGGAAGCACCTGGCATATCCAAGCTTTTTGCGATCACTAATTTCTACAGGTCCTACTATCTTGACAACAAACTATCCGGAGGCTGTCCTATGTTGAACATGGGAATCGATTCTATGAATCACAACAGTATTTTATATAATAGAGTGGTAGATGTAATGAATAAACTTGTCAAAGGCCTATCAGATTTAATTGAACAAGCTAAGAGTGAAGGTGCGATAAAAGATGAAATTGATTCTGACTACTATGCCAATCAAATGTATGCTCAAATTCAAGGAAGTATATTCATGTCGTATATGAGAAATAACAACAGACAAATGGTAGATATGATGAACAGTATAGACCAAGTAATTAGAAAAGAATTAATGACCTAAAAATACCTTTCAGTATAAAAACACACTCATGAAAACACTCATTAAACTATTTTTCAAAACAACCTCATTCTTAGCACCTAAAATCGCAGGCAGGTTAGCATTCGACTTATTTCAAAAACCCCTCAACAAAAAACTAAGGGATAAGGAAAAATTATTTTTCAACAATGCTGAAAGCTTTAGTATAAAATTTCCTTTAGAAGATATTGAATGCTATGAACTAGGCCCTACTGATGGAGATTTAGTCATATTAGTACACGGATGGGAATCTAATGCCGCTAGCATGTCAGCTATTGCAGAGCAGCTGGCTCAGGATGACTTTCATGTTATTATTTTTAATCTACCCGCACATGGATATTCCAAGCTTACCAAAACTAACCTCAAAATGTGTAAAGATGCTTTAATGGCTGTAATCAATCACATTAACCCCATGGAACCTTTTTCAATTGTTTCGCACTCATTTGGTTCAGCTGTCACTTCATATACATTAGCCAACACGTCACATACTATCAATCAATTGGTATTCTTGACCACTCCAAATAAACTGACTGATGTATTTCTGGAATTCGGATCTTTCATCGGGTTAAATCAAAAGTCTCAGAAAAGACTTAATGACCTAGCATCTGGTATTCTTGGTGAACCTCTAGAGTCATTACAAATCGAAAAACTGGGACAACGCGCTCAATTCAAAAAATTGACCATCATCCACGATAAACATGATAAAATTATTAGTATCGAAAAAGCTAGACGTGTTCATCACGAAATTACAAGCAGTGAATTAATAGAAACAGAGAATAAGGGACACTATAGAATGCTTTGGGATCAAGAAGTAATCAACTTGGTATCTAAAGCTTTAATCAACGATAGCAAACCACAAAGAAGTGTCATCCCTGAGACAGTAAACGCTTAATTGAAGGCTCCACCTGTCGATAACTAATCTCACTTATAATTTTCCAATACACGACACAGTTATATATCTGTTATGTATTATATAAAATGTTAATGTTATGAATAAGATGAGCTTGACCCTTTTTGGGTTATTAATATCACTTGGAGTCTATGCACAGGATTTCACCGCCTATCAGGCATATCAAATAAGAGAAGGTATCCAACTAGAAATCAAAGACATCAAAAAGGTGGCTAAATATGGTTGGGATAATCTTGAAATCACTTATACAGTAACGAACGAAACAGATTTTGATATTCACAAACTGGACTTCAACATCCACTTAATTGACAATCATAATCAAGCTATTGGCACTGTAGAAGCACATGCTTTTTCATTACCAAAACATTCTGAGGAAGAAAGACACTATACCGACGCTAAAACGGAATTTGGCAGCGCTAAAATCAAAAAAGAAATAGGTGAAATAGTACAAATGGACGTATACGTTGACAAAGATTCACTAACCGTTGCTTCCATCAAAACAGTCGCAGAAATCATACAAGATTAGCACAGTATTTTGGATCCTTAGAACAATAATTTAAAGAGATTTTTGTTTCAGAAGAGACCAGCGACAATAAAGATCCCCAATCTATGTAAAATAAATAAATCTAAGAAACGGGTATCGATCTTCAATAAAAACAACAAAGAGTACTTGACAGACAAAACTAAAAACGCCCCCAAACGGAGGCGTTTTTTATATATGTATTAAGCTCTAATTATTCATTAATCATAATTCTCTAAGAATTTTCGCAGCTCCTTCAGCTGTGATATCTCTCTGAGGACCAGCCATCATCTCATATCCTACCATGAATTTTTTCACTGTAGCAGATCTCAACAAGGGTGGATAGAAGTGCATATGCAAATGCCATTCTGGATAATCCTTTCCATCTGTAGGCGCTTGATGGATACCAGCCGAATATGGAAATGGACAATCAAAGACTTTATCATATTTAGCAGCTAGTGTTTTCAAGCAATCTGCATAACCTTCTTCTTCAGCTTCAGTCAACTCCATGATATTAGTTAGATGCCTCTTAGAAACAATCATAGCTTCAAACGGCCACACTGCCCAAAATGGAACTAAAGCTACAAAGTGATCATTTTCATAAATAATTCTCTCCTGCTTCTCTAATTCTTTGGCTAGGTAATCAGCCAACATACTTCTTCCAGTTTTTTCGTAGTAAGCCAATTGATTTCTTGACTCTTTCTCTACTTCATTAGGAATATTCTTCTGAGCCCAGATCTGACCATGTGGGTGAGGGTTACTACACCCCATTATCTCCCCTTTGTTTTCAAAGATCTGCACGTGATTAATGAAATCCATGGATCCTAGCTCTTTGTATTGAGCCTTCCATTCCTTCACTACTTTTACGATTCCCTCAATTGGCATACTTCCCAATTGCTGACTATGATCCGGAGAGAAGCATATAACTCTACAAATCCCTTGCTCAGATTCAGCAATAAAAAGATCATCCTCGTCAATACCTCCTGCTGGTACATCTGCCTGAAGTGCCCCAAAGTCATTTTGAAAAACGAAAACATCCTTGTAGTCAGGGTTTACTTCTCCATTAATCCTAGTATTACCAGGACATAGAAAACAATTTGGATCATAGCTTACGCCTTCAGATTTTGCTGCTTCTTCTGTTTTACCTTGCCAAGGTCTTTTCGACCTATGTGGAGATACTAATACCCACTCACCAGTCAAGATATTTAATCTTCGGTGCGCGTGATCTGTTATATCAAATGTGCTCATGTTGTTTTATACGGCAGTTACGCCATTAGAAATTTTGACATCGTAGAATGAAACCTCTTTCCCGGTTTTCTCTTTGTAGTGAGGTGCAATAGCTGCTTTAAATTCTTCAACCTGATCTTCTTTGACAAGGTTGATCGTACAACCTCCAAATCCTCCTCCCATCATTCTAGAACCAATAACAGCATTATGATCTTTAGCAAAAGCGGCCAATACGTCCAATTCATCACAACTCACTTTATACCTAACACTAAGCCCTTCGTGAGTTTCATACATTAATTGACCTACCTTGATCAAGTCTCCTGCAGCAATTGCCTCTACTGCATCTTCAACTCTTTTAATTTCTCTAATTACGTAAGTACATCTCGCAATTACTTCTTTAGACACTTTGTCTTTGATGACCTCTAAGTCTTCTAAAGTAGCGTCTCTTAAGCTTTTGACTTCAGGTTTAAACTCTTGAATTGCTTTTACCCCTGTTTCACATTCTTGTCTTCTGGTGTTATATTCTGTTGAGGCTAATGAATGCTTTACATTCGTATCGCATAACAATACGCTATATCCCGAAAAATCACCTTGAACTACTTTGTGCTCAAACGTACGACAGTCAATCTGAATAAAGGCGTCTTCTTTACCAAACACTACTGCATACTGATCCATGATACCGCACATTACTCCAGCATACTCATGCTCGGCTTTCTGTGCCAACTTAGCTATTTCAAGTCTTTCCAATTTCAAATCGAAAAACTCACTGACTGCATACATAAAGCCACAAGACAAAGCAGCTGAAGAAGAAAGGCCTGCCCCCAAAGGAATATTACCTCCAAATGAACACTTGAATGCTGGAACATTGACCCCTTTTTTTCTCATTAGGTCAAGTAGACCGATACAGTAGTTAGCCCATCCTTTCTTGGACTTCTCCAGATTATCTGCAGGAAAAGAAATGGAATCGTTTATATCTAGAGCAATCAACTCCGTAATATTCCCATCTACTTCTTCGATGGTAAACTCCATCGCCTTGTCAATCGCTCCCGGTAGTACAAACCCATCATTATAATCAGTATGTTCACCGATCAAGTTGATTCTACCTGGAGACTTTACTTTCAACATCTTTTTAACTTGTACCTCACTCATCTTACCATCAATTTAATTTTTGCTGCCAAGCCCAGGCAGACTTCATCATCTCATCTAATCCTAACTCTGCTTTCCAACCCAGCTCTTCATTAGCTAAAGTCGTATCAGCATACGTTTGTTCTACATCACCTGCTCTTCTATCTACTATTTTGTAATTCAACTTCAAATCGTTTACTCGTTCGAAAGTATTCACAACTTCAAGAACAGACGAACCCTTACCAGTTCCTAGGTTGAAGAACTCATAGTTAGCTTTATTCTTCTTACCCAATAATCTATCTACTGCAATGACATGTGCCTTAGCTAGATCCACAACATGGATATAATCTCTCACTGCTGTACCATCTGGAGTACCATAATCATCTCCAAAAATACTCAATTGCTCTCTGATCCCTGCAGCGGTCTGTGTTACGAATGGAATTAAGTTATTTGGAACTCCCAATGGTAACTCCCCAATCTCCGCAGTTTCATGTGCACCGACAGGATTAAAATATCTCAATGCGATCAGTTGATACTTTTCATTTGATCTAGCCGCATCTCTCAATATATCCTCATTGATTTTTTTAGTGTTCCCGTAAGTAGATTCTGCGGGTTTAAATGGAGTTTGCTCTGTAACTGGAAGCTGATCCGGCTGGCCATATACGGTACAAGAAGACGAAAATGCCATATTAGGAACATTATACTCATCCATTAACTCCAATAAATTCAACAAGCACTGAATATTATTTCTATAGTAATGAAGTGGAATCTGCATAGATTCACCAACTGCCTTACTCGCTGCAAAATGGATGATAGCATCAAACTTGTTATTTGCAAAAAGCTCTTTCAATGCGTCATAATCTCTGAGGTCAAGTTTTACAAACTCAACTTTCTGACCCGTGATTTTTTCTATTCCAGCAATAGCACTTTCTTTAGAGTTGGACAGATCATCGACTATAGTTATCTCATATCCGCTATTGATTAATTCTACTGCAGTATGCGAACCGATGTATCCTGCACCTCCTGTAACGAGTATTTTATTGGCCATTTCTAATGTGGTTAATAATTTAGCTTAACTTTATAAACGTAAAGATAACGGTTAATTTTAAATATTTCTACTAAATTTACGGTGAACCTCAAAAAAACTATGGTATTATCAAACACTTATTATTATGGTAACCACCCGATTTTAGTAGCGGTGGATAATATTATTTTCGGTTTTGACACTGTGGAGGAGAGACTAAAAGTTCTTCTTTTCAAACGACTTGTAGAACCCTATGCTGGTGAGTGGTCTCTCATCGGCTCCTTTGTGCAAGAAGGTCAAAACATAGATGATGCTGCTTCAAGCGTCCTTGAAGAGCTAACAGGAATCACAGGCCTGTACCTTGAGCAATTAAAAACTTATGGTAATGCTGATCGTGATACAGGAGAACGCGTAATTTCAATTGCTTACTATAGTCTCTTGAAGCTTGAAGAGGACAATGCACAGCTTAGAGATCAACATGATTCGTTTTGGTTTGATATATCTGAAGTTCCTAATCTAGTTCTAGATCACGGACAAATGGTAAAAGATGCCATTCGCAAACTAAAAATCAAAGCAAGGCGTAGCCCTATCGGATTTGAGCTTTTACCTGAAAAATTCACTTTGCGCCAGTTTAAAAGTCTTTATGAACAGATCTATCAAGCAGAAATTGATGATCGCAATTTCCGTAAAAAAATCTTGGCAACAGGATTACTTGATAAATTAGAAGAAAAGGACAAAACCACCTCTAAGAAAGGTGCTTTCTTATACACATTCAATAAAGAGAAGTATGATGAATACTTGAGCAGAGGGTTTGACATTCAATTCCATTGATTCATACTGTTTAAGCGAAACTAATGGTATTTTAATACAGAATGTTGTTTTTAAGACAGCCTACCTATGACATATTGATTGTAAGTCAATTATGTTTACAGATATGAAATCAACTTTAGCCTTGGCTCTTCTTTTTGCATTACTATGTATTCGTTGCAAATCAACTCAACCTGTCCAAGAAATAAATACTTCAGTGAAAGAAATCATTTTTGGTAGTGGTGGTGGTTTTACTGGTGTGTCATCAAAGAAAAAACTATTAATCAACGAAAAGAAGCTAATATGGAGAGACAAAGTTTTGAACTTAAAAGAGGAAACTATCGTTGATCTCACCACCAAGTTTGATCTTGACTCAATGCTAAATATTCAATTTACTAAACCAGGTAATCTGACCTATAGCATTACTTTAACGTCTGGAAACAAAACAAACAAAATAACTTGGGGCAAGCATAATTCACCTCCTCCCCTTATCGTTAGTGAACTATATTCATTTTTAACAGCAATTTCTCATGAATAAAATCTTGATAAAGCTCTTTTTTCTGCTGTTCTGTTTCAGCCCATTGGCAAGTACTTTTCTAAATGCTCAATCTACATCTGTTGAAGTCATACACAAGAACCAGTATTCTCAAAATCACATATTGAGATTATACTATGATAACTCTAACCAAAAAGCATTGAGCCAAGTAAAAAACGTATCCGAACAGATAGAAGAGTCTCTTCGGAATGAAGGCTTCATATCAGATAATATCAAAATAAAGCAAATTCGACAGTCATCTAATGGTATTCGTTTGATTCAAACCATCTCAGGTATAGAAATCTATCAAAGCGATCTAAATGCAGGCTTTAATAAACACAATCAAATCTCATCTATAAGTGGCCAATTACATTATATAAATGACATCGATGTAGAATATAAAATAACAGTAAAAGAAGCTGTCGAAATAGCTCAAAACCATCTCACAAGGAAATTAAACCAATCAGACCTTCAATTCAATTCTACTTCAAAAGAGGTAATCTACGCAAATGGATTTATCTACACTCCCTCTTATTTACTCCAAATGACTGTTAATTCGTTTGAGGTGTGGAAACTGATAGTATCTGGAAATGGATCGGTGCTACAATCTACAAGTCTAATGTGTAGCATTACTGAACACGACGCTGATCATATAGATCTAAATGGTGTTTCACACAACCTCAGAACTATTGAAGATGATGGCACTTTCTTAATGGCTGACAATTCCAAACCTATGTACAATGAACTCAGCAACACCGGCTGGCTATTTGTTCAGTCCTTGAATGAAGAGGAGAAAGCAGAAACACTTACCGCGGTCAACAATACTTCATGGTCTCCCTCAGCAGTATCTGCTCAATACAATGCTAGTCAGTCATATGACTACTATGAGTCTACTTTTGGACGAATTTCATACGACGACAATAGCTCTGATATAAGATCTATTATTGATTTCAAACAGGATGATGAAGATGTAGATAATGCCTTTTGGACGGGAACTTCTGTAACTTATGGAAATGGTCGGTTTTTATTTAAGCCACTTGCTGGGGGATTAGATGTAGGGGGACACGAACTTACGCATGGAGTTATTCAAACAACTGCAGACCTGAATTATGAATTTGAATCGGGTGCTGTGAATGAATCATTTGCAGATATTTTCGGTGCTATGATCGATAGAGATAATTGGCAAATAGGGGAAGATATCGTTCAACCAAGATTTTACCCTACAGGAGCCATGCGTGATATGAGTAACCCTCATCAAGATTTGACTAGACCTTGGTCAAGGGGATGGCAGCCGAATCATGTACATGAGAAGTATTTCGGATATGGAGATGCAGGTGGAGTTCATCGAAATAGCGGCATTCCAAATCACGCATTTTATCTGATAGCAGAGAATATTTCTAAAGAAAAAGCAGAGCAGATATTCTATAGAGCACTTACTGTCTACTTGACACCTACCAGTAATTTCATCGACTTGAGAATTGCCTGTGAGGAGAGTACAAAGGACCTAATAGATACTGGAATTGCTAGTCTGACATTTACCAATAATGATTTATTGGAAGTGCAAAATGGTTTCGATGCAGTAGGGATTGTACAAAAGGGAGAAGAAGATAATACTGTAGAACTAGAAAGAGATTTTGGAGATGAATTATTTCTCTACACGGATATCAATACAAAGGGTATCTCTATGATCAACTTCACCGAAGAAAAAATCAGAGACTTATCACTAGCAGAAGCTATATCCAAGCCTAGTATCTCGAATGATGGAAAGCGCGTCATATTCGTAGATAGCAACAATAAAATAAGGTTAATAGAGCTTACTTGGTTTTTCGGAAATATTACGGAGTCAGTTATCAACGCTGATACTGAATGGGCAAATGCTGCTATCTCAAAAGATGGAAAAAGAATAGCTGCCGTTCCACTGGCAAACAGCCCTATTTTACACATTTATGACATTGAATCCGAGACATGGAAAGGTTCCATAGAAATAAGTCCTACTTCAGATGATTCGGAAGAATCTCCTGTTTCGCCGATCAGAGCAAACAGTTTAGCTTGGGATTTTGACGGTGAACGTGTATTAGTGGAGACAGAGTTTACAGACCACTCATTTTTATATTTTGTAAATGTCTGGAATCAATCTGGTTCTAATCTTGGCACTGGTCAAACAACTGTGGCTATTGATGGTTTTCTTGAAGGTACCAGTTTACTCAACCCTTCTTATGCTATTCGCTCTCCTCATATTTTTACTTTTGACCAAGTGAATCCATATTTAGGAATAGAAGGTGATACTGTGACCTTAGGGTACAATATGATCACCAAAGAAATAGGTGTACTTTTTGATACTGATCAATATGATGCTGATGAATTAGCGTTTCAAGATTTAGGAGATGCTGCCTATTCGTTAGATGACTCTCAATTGTACTGTACAGTCAAAGACTTTAAAACTGATGAAATCAAAATTGCCATAGCTACACTTAATACTAACAAGCTATATGGTAATAGAAGTACTTTCAGTACACTATCTCTCACAGATGCTAAGTGGCCTATTTTATTCAATATTGAAGGAAGTCAAGACCAAACTCAAGTAGCAGATGTTGATGTTCAAGTTGAGAGCCTAGTAAATGTCTATCCTAATCCAAGTAGAGAACTGATCAATGTATCGGGTATAAATGGACAAACACAATTTAAATTTTATAACAAGCTTGGAATATTATCATTGCAGGGCATTCTTAGTCCTAACCATCAAATCGACATAAAAAGTTTGTCTCCAGGTGTATATATATTGGTACTGAATAATGGAGAGGAAATAACCAGACGACAAATAATAAAGATCTAATTGACACTAAAAAATCGGTCAGGGTTTATAAACCACATTGGCACTATCTAGCCATTGTCCCCAAAGGGAGTTATAACCGTGAATATCATCGGTAATCACTCCTTCTGAATCAATGACCTCCAGTCCAGAATTGTGCCATTCGAATATTCCTCCTAACAAATTATAGACTTGTTCATATCCTGCCTTTTCAAGCTTCTCAGCAATTTTCTCGCTCCGATATCCAACAGAGCAATACACTATAATGGGTATATTCTTGTTAAGATCCTTTAATCGGTTGATTTTGAAATCGTCATATCCCACATACTTTGCACCATCTATATGGCTTACTTGGTATTCACCTTTCGCTCTTGCATCTAAAAAAATAGCGCCTTCTGGAAGAGAATCTGTAACCTCCAACTCTGCTACTGTATGACTTAGCAGTTTACTAACCATAGCCTTGTATGCTTTTCTTTTGAGCGTCATTTCATCAGCTTGAGCAAAGACAACAGATGGCCAAATAAATACAATAAAAGCAAGCTTATACATGAGATTCTATGACCGACTTTAGCTGCTCCTTACCAGCCGTTCCAGCATGTCTCCACAATATTTTACCTTCCTTGAATAACATCATAGTGGGTATGCTCTGAATCTGATATTTCAATGAAACTGCCTGATTCTTATCTACATCTACTTTGATAACTTTTGCCTTGCCTTTTACTTCACCGGAAAGCTCTTCTAGGACTGGTGCCATCATTTTACATGGGCCACACCAATCGGCATAAAAATCGACCAATACTGGTGTAGAACTACATATTATATCTGAGAATGTTGCCATTGTATTTTTTACTGTTTGATAGAATACAAGAATATTCAATAGTTGCATAAAGTTCGTTTGAAAGACCTATCAAAATCTATTGTTGAGCTGTTCAATCGTACTATTTTGTGAATTACCTTATAGATTCCATATCATTTCTAATATGAGACGGAATCAGGTCAAAGAAGTTGATAAAAATAGGTGCTCAAAATAATTGATACGCTTCACTTAATTATTTTGAGCAATAACAAGATGGTCAAGTACACCCAAGGGCCTCCATGCAAAAGAAAGTCAAACCAATCCATTGGATGCATACCCTCAGCACCTCCTGCTATCCATCTTAGTTTACCTATTATGTGAGGTTCAGGAAAAAACGGAGCTAAACCAAGAGTCAAACACATCAAAATTGCTAACCTCAATTTTGAACCCTTCATTAGTGTGGAAGTCTTTTCTTCATCAAGCCGTATAAAAAGGCTCCAACTATTGCCGAAAGTATTACAACTATGAACGCACTATAACCTTGTCCTAGAATAATAAACATAGGACCTGGACATGCTCCAGTCATAGCCCAACCTAAACCGAAAATAGTTCCTCCTATCAAAAGCCTAAGCACTCCTCCTTCCTTGGGTTTGATGGAAATCGGAACTCCCTCAGTCGAGTGAATATTGGACTTTTTGATCAAAGCAATTGAGAGGATGCCCAAACCTACTGCAGATCCTATCACACCATACATGTGAAATGACTGAAAATTGAACATTTCAAAAATGCGATACCACGAAGTGACTTCCGCCTTGGTCAGTATAATTCCGAATACAATTCCGACTAGTAAATACTTGATAAATTTCATAGAACCGAACATTATAAAGCGAAGAGAATAGGGAGAATAAAATGAGTCGTAATCAATCCCCCAATAAAAAAGCCTACCACTGCTATCAGTGAGGGAAGCTGTAAATTGCTCAAACCTGAGATGGCATGTCCCGAGGTGCATCCGCCAGCGTAGCGTGTTCCAAAACCAACAAATAACCCTCCAAATACCATCATGATGAGACCTGACATTGAAGTCAACCCTTCCCAACCTAAAAACTGATCAGGTAAATAGCCTTGCCCCGGCTGAGCTAATCCATAGGCCTTCAAAGAGTCTACAGTAGCATCAGAGATAGCTATTTGATCGCCTGACATAAGGAAATTCTGAGCTATATATCCACCAATGACACACCCTAGTACAAATACTAGGTTCCAAACTTGCTTCTTCCAGTCAACCTTAAAATAATCAACAAACTTTCCTGCACCAGCTATGGTACAGATCGTCTCAAGGTTACTGGAGATTCCAAACTTCTTCCCAAAAATTAATAGCAGGGTCATGACCACTGCTATTAATGGGCCAGCCACATACCAAGGCCATGGCTGGCTAACATATTCTATTAAATTCATATTTTTCTCTGCTGCTGTATTCGCTACAAGAGAAAAAGAGTATTACATCTCTAAATCTCCTGTCCATCCCATGATACCTCCTTGAAGGTTGATCAACTCTCCGTCGAAACCCTTTGAAGCCATCAATTGACATGCCTGTCCACTTCTATTTCCACTTCTACAGTAGATATAATAGTTTTTCGTTTTATCTAATGCATCTACTTTATTTGGAAATTCAGGATCGAAAAAATCCAAACTTGTATCAGCCCCAGCGATGTAGCCAGCATCTACTTCTTCTTGTGTTCTTACGTCTAATAATACTGCGTTGTCGTCAGCTTCGAACTTCTCCATGAAGTCCACTTCATCTAAATCTTCAAACATGATATTTTTATTTTTTTAAAGTCGAAGGGCAAACATAATCAGTACGCGGAACTCCAGTCTCTTTGATTCCTTTGAATCCTTTTTTTACATCTATCAACTGATCAAATCCTCTCGACTTTAAAATAGATGACGCTATCACTGATCGGTACCCTCCTGCACAGTGAACGTAGTATTGTTCATCTCTGTTCAATTCATGCATATTTTCATTGATGTAATCCAATGGCAATGTGATAGCACCCTGTACATGCTCTGACTGATACTCACCAGGCTTTCGCACATCCAAAACATTAATCTTACCCTTTTCAAAATCACTTTCAAATTCTGATGGATCTATACTCTTCAGAGACTCAACTGTTTTACCTGTCTCTTTCCATGTTTGAAGTCCCCCTTTTAGATACCCCAGTGTATTGTCATAACCAACTCTGCTAAGTCTGGTAACAGCCTCCTCCTCTCGGCCTTCATCTACTACTAGGACTATCGGTTGCTTCAAGTCCGTGATCAAAGCCCCTACCCAAGGTGCAAACCCACCATCCAATCCTATAAAGATAGAATTAGGAATATGGGCTTTGACAAATTCATCTTGGTGACGCACATCCAATACCATTGCTCCTTCGTTATTGGCCATCGCTTCGAACGTTTCCACATCTAATGCCACCTGACCTTTTTCCAACACCGAATCAATACTCTGGTAACCGGATTTGTTCATCATCGCATTCTTTGCGAAATACTGTGGTGGCGGAGCTATACCCGTATTCACTTCTTTCACAAACTCCTCCTTGGTCATATCTGCTCTCAAGGCATAGTTTACCTCTTTTTGATGCCCTAGTGTATCCCAAGTTTCCTTAGACATATTTTTGCCACAAGCCGAACCTGCTCCATGAGCCGGATATACGATCACATCATCTGGCAATACCATGATCTTATTTCTCAAACTATCGAACAATAGTCCCGCCAAATCCTCTTGACTTAAATCTGACTTCACCGCCAAATCCGGCCTTCCTACATCTCCTATGAACAGTGTATCTCCCGAAAACAAAGCTTTTTCTGTCCCTGACTCGTCATATAGAAGGAATGAACTACTCTCCATCGTATGTCCTGGAGTATGTAGGACTTTCATCTTAAGCTCTCCGAAATTGAAAACCTCCTCATCCTTTGCTACTCTACTTTCGTAATTCGTCTGTGCAGTCGGACCATATATGATTTCAGCTCCAGTCTTTTTGGCGAGGTCTACATGACCAGAAACAAAGTCAGCATGAAAATGAGTCTCAAAAATGTACTTGATCTTCGCCCCCATATCATTGGCCCTCTTCACGTATTGATCTACCTCTCTCAGTGGATCGATGATGATCGCTTCATCTCCGCTTTGTACATAGTAGGCTCCTTGAGCTAAGCATCCGGTATATATCTGTTCAACTTTCATATTCTAGTATCATAGTTGGTTAAACTTTTGCAATTATACGATGGTGATATCTTGTCAGATGTAACAATTGTTACAAGTGGAATAAGAATGAAGTTACTGCATATAGTAAAATATAAAAGCAACCTCATTCAGTATAAGATTTAAAGAAAAGAATGATATCTATGAAGACGATCTCCTTTGATCATAACCAAATGCGATGCATTTAGGCTAAATCAATGTTATTGACACATTGAAAAATTAACCTACTTTATTATGCAATATCACAAATAATTTACATCAATTGTGAAGCTTTTTTCTTTAAAAAAATGTCTTCGATGGAGATCATTGTAATTAAAGTCGACTTTACACGATATGTAAAAGATCTATTTCTTAACAATAGTTTACCACTAGATAGTAAATATCTCGTTCATAAAGCTTTTGTATCTAATTCTAAATAAACTTAAAGTGTTATTCAAGCTCTCTTCTTAGTTTTAAGAGTCATTGCTATTTTAAGGTTTTATTCAATAAAGTGGTTTAAAACAACTTACTGTCCTGCAAAATAAGTCCTATTTACCTTCTTAATTTTCAAAACCTGCCTTTCACCATTACTCCAAACAATCTCGGCTTTATCTACCTTTTTGGATTGACCAAGACCCACATGCAGATAGTTATCAAAGCTTTGGCACGAATATGCTGATGAAACGCCTATTGTTCTCTTATATATTTTATCTCCAACAACAAGGGTGAGTTCTGCCCCCATTGCTAGCGATTTACCTGTAGGAGAGTTTCCTACTTTTACTACTACATAATGATTACGCGAGTCCAATTCATTAGTAAATAAATGCCACCTTCCTCTTTCATTTCCATAGACGATATCAAGATCCCCATCTTTATCGTAGTCAAAAGCCTCAATACCAGCTCCAGTCGCACCAAGTTCAGTCCTTATCACTCCATGTCCTTCTACTTTTTCAAACCCTTTTCCTTCTAAATTCTTATAATACACTTGCTCAAAAACCTCTGCTGAATGACCATACTTTATTATGACCATATCAGTCCAACCATCATTATCAAAGTCCCCTGATACAGCGCCTGAAGCCTGCTCTAACATATTGACACCAAACTCCTCAGATACATCTTCAAAATCACCTTTGTCATTTCGTAACAACCTCACTGGCATATCTTCTAAATTAATTGTTTCCGGTTTTGCTACTACCTGATGGATCACACCTGAAGTAGGAGACTTAGTGTTTATTTTAATCTTCCAATAACCGTTGCCTAAGCTCCCAATATATAACCCCTTAGCAGATGTATCTTCTGGAAAACCATTCGCTTCATCATGTGATAAAACAAAATCCTGTTGAGCATGTCTATCTTCATCTAATTTCAATAACCTAGTATTTCTTCCTACAAATACATCAAAATGAGGATATGCCATTTGTAAGTTTTCTATTCTAAAATCTCCATCAATTTTCAAACTATCAAATTCATAAGGCTTGCCCCTTACAAAAAAATAGAACAAGTCGTCTGATTCATTATACTGGGCTTCAGTTTCAAATGGATGTTTAGCTCTAGTTAAAAGGAGATCCATATCACCATCATTGTCTATATCGATATTAGTAATCGCAGATACATTTTCAGTGTTTTTCAACTCCCCAAAAAGCTTATTAGTCTTATTTTCAAAAGCTATTCCTTCTAACCCCATAACTGAAACAAAATTAGAACCGCCGTAAAACAACAAATCCGTATCTCTGTCATTGTCAATATCAGTTAGAGCAGCACGCATGCTAAATCTATGTCCATGAGGTAAATAATCTACGAATGAGAACTTTTTTTGCTTGTCGGCCTTATACATGAAATTGGCATGACTAAGTGTCTTTTTAGCTGCAAATGCAGTTAATAGCATATCCAAATCACCATTGTTATCAGCATCAATTAACTTAACAGCTCTTCCACGACTATTTTCTAGATGTGACAATGCTTGACCACCTTCTACCGTTCTATCCTTATTGATTGTGAATACCCTCGTCTGGCTGAGTTTTTTTCCTCCTCCTCCTCCTGGTTGTACTATAACATCTATCCTTCCGTCTCTATCAATATCACTAACTGCAATCCCATGAGTATCTCCAAAGATAAATGGCGTACCTTGGTCAAAACGACCTTTATTATTCCAGTACACCTCTACTCTTCTGGCGTGATCTGTAAGTAAGAGATCAAGGTATCCATCTTGATCCAAGTCGCAAATCACTGGACTATCCCATTTCCGTCGTGATTTTTTCTCAAAACGAACAATTTCCGAACTCTCAGAAAAAATAGTCCCCTTATGCTGAGCTTGGAGTCCATCTTGAAAAAATGCCGCTAAAAAAACGACAGTCAAAAAACTATAAATACACTGAAAACTCATTCTTATCAATCATTTAGACTAGAGCCAAAAATAAAAACGATGACAATAGAATACTCAGACCTTTTTAGCAGATTTCATGCAATTATTATCTATTAATAATAACTGTATGAAGTTCAATCCCTTCACAATTTTGCACCTTTATTAAATAAACTCCAGACAGTAAGGACACATCTATTGACACATCAAAACTGTCGGCTTTTTTAGATAGCACTACTTTTCCTCTCATATCTAAAACAAAAATGTTAGTAGTTGAGTCTTGGCAATCAAAGTGTACATTAATTATGTCTTTCGATGGATTGGGATAAATGATGCTTTTTTTTTCCTTAGGACTTATAGAAGTAACTCCTCCTTCAACTGTTAATGTAACTTTATCTGTTCTTCCATTATGAGACTTTGCTATAATTTCGACACTCCCTTCTTTTATAGCAGTTACCTCCCCTGTAAACTTATCAACTGTTGCCACCTCAGGATTACTTGAAGACCACTCCAAGGATAGATCTGTAGCATCTTCTGGAAAAACTACCGCAGATAGTGCTGTTGAGGTATTTGGAGCTAGTGAGTTTGATACAGGGTTAATAGAAACAGTTCTTACAGGCGTAGTACCATCATTAGCGATTATTTTCACAGGCGTAATAATATCTTCTAACCATACATCTTCTCCTTCATTTTTTGATGATGTATAAACAGGTTCTAACTGATAAAAATGTCCATTTGGCAATTCGGTAGTAGGAATCACACCATCTAATTTAATCGCTACTTTCGCAACTCCACCGTAGCTATTCACAACCGACTTATCACTACCTATGTACTCTTTGACATTTTCATTTAATTCATTCTTTTCAATTAGTCTCACAGTCACCCCTTCCCAATTATTTGACAACACTTTCTCACCGCTACCGGGGTGGAAATGGATGTTTAAGTCTAAGTAGGTACCACTCATATATTCTAATGACTTGTATTTTTCTATATCATCCATCCAAAGTGATGGCAGTATTTCCCAAGTCCTAACATAATCTACCTTCATAGTAGTCGGCATACCTGTATCAGTAGATTTTGGGTCTATCGGATAATATTGATTACAATTCCATTTAACATGCTGTGTCCTCATACCCATTGACAGAGTTACATTCATTGGTCTATGCCAATAATTATTTGGCTTACGTGCTATTTCCTCACCATCCAAATACCAAAATATCGAATCCACTCTGTTTTCAACAGCATAGGTATGAAAGTTATTACGTGGATCAAAATCAGCTCTATAACGATTCTGGCATTCATCTGGATAACTTCCTGGTCTTTTCCAAAATTGTTTACCGTCTTCCCCAACAATAATGGTATGAAGGTTGTGATCCATATCTTGCACATCATCTTGCTTCCCATCATGCCAATTAGCCTGCTGTAACTCTACTACATCAATCTCACTATATCGTACATCTCCTGGCTCATTTAAAGACCTGTCAATCGAGCTGAATAACCAAAAGGCTGGAGAAACTCCTGGGAATACATGCGCTCCCTTCATACTCGCTTCATAGTAACCATATGTACCGGTCGCAATAGATTTAAGAATTCCTGATTTGAAATAAAGTTCAAAATTAGAAATCTGTTTTCGACTACATCCATCAAAAAATGTTCTAGTATGTGTCTCCTGAGTTACTTGTATATTGAGAACCCCATCATTCATGCTTACATTATCTTTACTCCATGACCAAACTCCAAAATTGTTTACATTTTCCTGCCACTTAGAGTAATCCACTTCTTTGCCATTAAATTCATCAGAACGATTTTCCTTAGACTCCCATCTTAGTTGACCTCTTATCGCAGATTTTGGTAGGTGCTGCCCTATAGACATAAATGATCTTAACACTACCCACAATAAAACAAATGCTACCACTCTTTTCATCATTTATTCCTCTTTATAAAGTACAAATCATTTATAAACAATAGTATAAAAGTGCTTCAGAAAACAATTCGTCAGATTTAACCAATTCCAAAACTGGATTATCATAAAATAAAAAGAGAAGTGGATTTAAGCCACCTCTCTATTGTATTAGGAAGACGAAACAGCAAGGTTTCCTAAGCCTCACATATCTTTAATAAGAAACTAAATAGTATAAATCAAACCTTTCATTCTGAAAGGCTTGACTTGTTTTGTAAATTAAGCAAATGTTTAGGGTCTTGGATTCCAATTCACCATTGAAATATCATCCCAATAAATGATTAACTGTTCTACTCCTGTATTTACGGCAAATGGAACGAATCGATAATCACTATTTCTATCAGCTGTAAACACAAATGAGTATTGAGTCCATTCCTCATTTTCAGGACTAATAGAACTCCAGCCTCTCAACACAGAAAAATTACCTTGTGTAGCTGCAGCTGCAACATATAACCTACAGTTCGAATCAAAACCTAATGAACCAAATCTAGTCCCTCCATTGTTCTCTGTTTTTAAATAAACAGATACTTTATAAATACCTAAATCCGCATCAAATGTGTGATACCCTCCTGCCGAAAGGCTTGGCTCGGTTGCAGCCCTTGATGGTGGTGTCGCTAGCCCAGGTGCAGGGTTAACTGCCATTTTAAGGTAACTACTTCCACTATGTGCCACTGAAGCATCTGTCACTACAGTTGTAGTATGGTCAGCCACATTAGGTAAATAACCTCCTGCAGCTGGAAGGTTACCCCATGATACACTAGAAGTATTTTCAAATCCGTAATCATAATCTTGTGCCACAAGAATATTGATCTCTTCATGTTCAATACTTTCATCAGAAAACGCCTCTGCTGGGAAGGAACTATTTTTGGCATCAGCCTCTAAAGAACCTACAGTGTATGAAACAACCGCCTCATCGTCTGAATAGATCTGATCGCCATCAAGTGTCAATACAATAGTCGAAGGATCTGTATCCAATGCAGCCGTGCTAATTGTCGCTGTCATTTCAGACCCTCCTTCAGGAGTAATCTTAACTTCAAAATCATCTTTATCAATAGAAGATGATTTTATAGATCTACTAAACTTTAAATAAGCTCTGCCTTCTCGTTCAATAACATTTACTAAAGTTAACGGTTCTTGACTCTCGATCAGCTTAATAAAGTCAACATACTTAACTGTATCAGAACTTCTTGGATTTGTTCTTGCAAGAATAGCTTCCAAATCAAAAACCTTATCTAGACCATTATAAACAATATCAAATGTGCCATTTCCCACATTAGTAGACTCTTCTACTAGAAGTCCTCCGTCGAAATCTGAATCTACAATAGAATTGACCTTTCCTTCTGTTTCAAACGTATATCTAACCGTTGTCCCGTCTACTAATGCTATCTCTGCAGAATCTTGAAGACTAATTTCTTGTCCTAAAACTCCATTCTCAAGAATATTTGCCTTGAAAGAAACAATGTCGATGAGTGGAAGAACTGACACTCTATACATGGTATCTAGCTCTATATCTCTTTTGCTATCCTCATCTTCTGCATAAGCTGAATCTTCAAATATCTGATGTAAGGAAATAGCGTATTCTCCAGCTTTATCAAATCTGACAGATAATAATGAAGCTCCTTCATCTCCTTCTAAAACTGTAACAGAATCCTTATCAGGAATACCCCATTCACGTGTAGCTACTCCTCGTGAAGCATCAGAAAACTCAATTCTACCACCAATATTGATAATATTCTCATTACTAGCCTGGGAAACCATAACAAACCTCTGAGCCTCATTATTGACCTCCCACTGATTCATTTCTTCGCCACATGCTCCCAGCAACATTACCAAAATGGCTAATACTACTGAAACATTGCTATATATTTTCTTTTTGTGTTTTAACATCATCTTATACTTTATAGTTAATTCACTTCTGTATTATTTTCTACTTCTCCATTAGGTACTGGCAGATAATCATGTGCCTCTGAATTGTAATTAGCTGCTTTAGGAGCAAAATCCTCTCTCAAAGCATTATCACCTTTTATAAATAAAGGGGGTCTATTCGCATCTCGAGGAAGAGCCAATCTATCTATTTCCACTTGTCTTTGTTCGTCAAATACTTCTTTAACTATACCCCATCGTACAAGATCTTTCCATCTATGATTTTCGTAGGCCAACTCTGTCGGTCTTTCAACTCTTCTCAAATGGGTTCTAATCGACTCTACTGTAACATTTACGTAAGGTCTAGGACCATATAGTTCCGCACTTTTATGCAGTTCAGGAATTTGATCAGAACTACTAGCACGATAAGAATCTAACGTAACTACACCTGCCTGCGTACGGACTTGATCTATATATCCGATGGCAGCGTCAATATCACCTCGTCCCTCAAGGACTGCCTCAGCACACATCAATAGCACATCTGCGTATCTAATAAACTTAAAGTTTATTGAAGTCCTCCATTGATCACCCTCATCTTCTTGGTGATAAGCATTTGTGTACTTTCTAACATAAGAACTTTCTACATTACCCCAAATTCTATCTGGATGCTCATCAGCATCTCTTTGATAATATTGATCTGGACTATCTGGAGCAGCCAATGTCAGTCTGTACCTTGAACTATGGTCACTACTACCTGATATAGAATCTGCAGCCATCAACTCATGAAAACTATATGTTGGTATTACCACTTGCCATGCTTGATAAAAGTAAGGTGCAAACCATCTTGCTAATGTGGAAGACTCAGATCCTGAATTAAACTCAGTATCATCCACAATACTTGCATTAGTAGCTCCCGGATTTATTGTTCCATTAAATGCTACTTCAAAAATTGACTCTGAATTAAATGGATCATCATCTCTAAAATTTGCTTCACGATCTGGCACTAGACTATACAACCCAGTTCCAATCACCTCCTCAAACTCAATAGCCGCAAGTTCCCATTCCTCTTCATATAAATATACCTTACCTAAAAGAGACTTAGCAGCACCCCACGTTACCCTATGTTTATCTACATCATCTCTTTCTTGAGGTAACACATCAATTGCAGCCATAAGGTCAGGTTTAATGATTTGCTCTGTAATCTCCTCCTTAGTTGATAACCCAATATAAATCGTTTCTGGAGTACCTTCAGCACTTGTTGTAATGACTCCTTGTCCATAAGTATGTGCTATCTGAAAATAAAAGAAGGCTCTTAAAAACTTTGCTTCAGCTACAATTTCATCTATTAATTCCTGTTCTAATACATCAGTCATCAGTGCAACCTGCTCGATTACCTGATTAGCGCGGAAAATCCCTATATATAGCTCAGACCAAATTTGAGTTACCATAGGAGAGTTATCATTTATATTGAATTCTGTGATGTAATTTGTTTTACCAACAAACGAGTTAGTACCTCCAAGGTCCGTTTTAACCATCTCAGTTACGGCTTCTCCTCCGCCTACTCCTTGAAATTGAAGAGCTGCATAAACTGTCGTGAGACCTCCCATTGCATCTGATTCTGTCTTCCAAAAAATATCTTGAGAAATACTATTTGGATTCACTTTTGTCAGGAACTCATTTTGATCACAACCTGACAACACTATCAGTATGGCTATGAAGCATGACTTCGTGATATTTAAAATTCTATTTTTCATAATTCTAAAGTCTTAAGTATTAAAAGCTAAGCTGCGCACCAATTAAGAACTGACGAGTCACTGGGTAGTTTCCTCTGTCAACACCTCTTGTAGACAATCCATTACCTCCTACTTCAGGATCATACCCTGTGTACTTAGTAAATGTGAATGGGTTTACTGTGGAAGCATATACTCGTGCTTTCGTAATGCCGTACTTTTCAAGCCCTTTGAATGTATAACCTAATGTAATTGTTCTTATTCGAAAATATGTTCCATCCTCTAACCACCTATCAGACCACGCTCTTGCATTTGGATGAGTTCGGTTATCTCTAAAAGTAGGAATATCTGAATCTGAATTCTGTGCTGACCACATTCCTACTTGTTCAGCACTGCGCCCAAAATTGTGCGCTAAAAACCTAGCTCCATTGTATATCTCTGCTCCATGCGAATAATAGCCTTGAACAGTAAAGTCAAACCCTTTATACCTAAGAGCAGCAGTTAACCCCATTTCAAAATCTGGTAATCCAGACCCTTTGTAAACCCTATCACTAGTATTAATAGTACTGTCACCAGCATCCATGATACCATCTCCATCGGTATCTTCGGTTAATTGATCTACATATTTAAGATCCCCCAATTGAGCATTGCTTTCGATCAATTGATATGCTGTCAATTCACTAAGTTCCTCTCCCGTCTCAGGGTGAAAACCGTATGTATCACCATCAGGCACATCAGACTTAATTACCCCATCTGTCTCAATCAGGAAAAAGGACCCAGCCTCGTAACCAGTTGCGAAAAAAGTTGTGTTGTCAACTCCTCCAATAGTTTGCACTGGTGTTCCTCCACCATATCCAATATCAAGACCATCAAGATCTGTTATTTCATTAACAACCTTAGAAAACGTGGCTGAGAGATCATACTCTAACCCGAACGATGTTTTATCCCTGTATAGCAAAGACAACCCCATTCCCTTGTTAGTCATCTCTCCTCCATTTACCTGAATAAAATTATAAGCGTTAGCTGCTCCTGTCACATTTGTCCCAGTAGATAATGGTACAACTTTCGGAAGTAACATATCCTGATTAGTATCAAAATAAAAGTCAGCTGTAAACTGAACTCTATTTTGGAAAGCGCCTAAATCAACTCCAATATTTCGAGATACAGAGGTTTCCCAACTAACATCTGGGTTAGCAAGAGATCGTTGAATCAAACCTGGAGCAAGAGTACCACTTGTTCCTGCTAGATAATTTACACCTCCATCAATGGTCGCTACAGATACATAAGGGTTCTGAGTTCTGTTATTCCCTCCAGTACCTAAACTTACTCTAAGTTTCAGAGCATTGATTTGATTTATATTCCAAAAACTCTCATCACCTATGTTCCAACCAGCAGAAACTGAAGGAAAATAAGCCCATTTGTCTTGAAAGTTTGAGGAACCATCTCTTCTAACTATAGCTTGAAAGAGATATCTATCATCATAGTCATATTCCAGTCTTCCTAATTGACCAATTAAAGAATATTCTGTGTCATTACTTGTAGGGTTTTGTGTTTCAACAATTGCACCAGGAACCTGAATATCATTATTACCATTAGCCGCGAAGGTTCCTCCTAGACCTACATCTTTAGTTTCCCATTTCTCAAATGTCAAAGCCGCTGTTGCTTTAAAATCATGCTTCCCCCATGTCTTATTATATCTTACAAAGTTTTCAAAAATAGCATTGCTAAACCATCTATAATCTTCATTGAGTAAAGCCTGTTCACGTGATGCTCCGCTCAATTCTTCGTTGATATTGTATATAAGGACTTTTGGCTGAAACTGTTTTCTAATGGTATTAGACGTATTTTGGCCTAGCCTAATATTATATGTAAACCCTTTAAAAAACTCATATGAGGCATTTACCGCTACATTAACTCTACGAAGTTTCTGTTCGTCCGTATTAATCAACTGAGTGGCAAAAAAACTATATGTAGTAGGGTCTTCCTCAGGGACTATAACGCCTCCTCCACTTAAATCAAGGTTGGCAGGTTCCGGATTATAAGGTCTTTGACGAATCGCCTGTTCATAAATAGCAAATGGTTCTCTATCTCTATTTTCTTCGGTGACCCCAATAGTCATAAACATCTTAAATTTCTTATTGTTTATCTGTCCAGTAAGTCTAGATGTTAACCTTTCGAATCCAGAATTCACTAGTACTCCTTCTTGGTTAAAATAATTCAAACTAGCATTAACCTGTAGAGGGCCTTTGCCTCCAGAAACATTCAATTCGTAATTTTGAATAGGGGCATTATCCTTTTGAATTACACCGACAAAATCAGTATCATTTTGAAGAGCATTAGGTGTTCTACTTAGAATCCCATAATTCTGCCCTCCTTCATTAACTCTCACCTGATCTACAAAAAACCAATCCTCTGTCCCTGATAATTCTGTTCCGGAAGTAATGTTTTGAATCCCTCCCCAAGCAGCAAAATCGATTCTGGTTTTTCCAGGAGTTCCTTTCTTTGTTGTAATAATGATAACTCCATTAGTACCCCTAGCTCCATATATACTGGCCGAAGCACCGTCCTTTAAAATATCAATAGATTCTATTTGACTTGGTGGGATATTAGGGTTTTCAGCTTGTGGTATACCATCCACAACATAAAGAGGCTCATTTTGTCCTGATAAACTCCTCACTCCTCTAATCTGAATATTCGCAGTTGCTCCTGGAGCACCACTGGCTGCCTGTATATTAACACCTGCTACCTGCCCCTGTAAAGCAGTTCCTAAATCTGGAGTTGGACTTCTCCCAATGACTTCTGAGTCTACATTATTGACAGCCCCAGTTAGTTCCTTTTTCTTCTGCGAGCCGTAACCAACAACAACAACTTCATCCAATGACTTAACATCCGCTTCTAGAAGAATGTTAATTTCCGACTGCGTGTTAACAGTTATCTCCTGAGACTTAAAACCTATAAAACTAAAGATCAGAACATCCCCACTCTTTACATTTACACTATAGTTACCATCAATGTCGGTAACTGAACCTCCACTTTCACCTTTGATCAATACATTCACACCTGGCAAAGCCTCTCCTGCTCCTTGGACGTTACCTTTTATTGTCATTACGTCTTGAGCCTGAACAAAACCACAAGTCAATGCCAGCAACAACGCCAGACAATAGCACCTGAGGCTTATTCTCCTTTTTACAAGTAGTCTTAACTTCATATTTAAATTGTTTAGTTAATCAGGGAATGCCGATTCTCTCCTTCATAGAATTTACACATTACCCTATTCATTCACAACCATTTACCCCCCTAAAAGAAAGGATGTTGTATATGGTTTAAACAAACTTAAGAACATCATCAGGCTATGTATTCTTGGCATTTACCCATTGATGATTCATTTTTAACCAACTAATCTTGAAGTCAAATTTTGCATAAAATGATACAATCAAAAAAAGCACTGTCACACTGACAATGCTTACAATAAATGAATGACTATAACTAAAAGTGCGCACAGGCATTACCTGTGATTGACTAATTTCTTTCATTAATAACACACACCGCTTTATCTAAAAGTATCACTGTCTGAAAATCACTACATACAAATTATCTATAATTATCCATACGATCAATATCATACTTTTCAAAACTCCTTTTCAACTGCCATAGTGGGCGCTCCAGAGTCAATTCCCATTCATATAGCATTTGAAACATTTCCTTTACCTGCTCTGGTTCTGAAGTTGCGAGGTTATTCTTTTCCGATATATCTTTTTCAACATTGTAAAGTTCTGCTGGTCTATCTGAAAATCTTATCAATTTATAATCACCTTTCCTAATAGCTGCTCTAGTCTCTTTCTTCCAATAAAGAACTTCATGAGGCTTTCCTTTCTTATTTCCTTTTAGATACGGAATCAAGTCTACTCCATCTGTTTCCTCAATATCTCTTATATCTCCTCCGGCCGCTGCATAGAAAGTAGGAAGTAAATCCAACGTACTAACAGGGTAGTTAAAAGTTGAATTCCTTTTGACGTTCCCTGTCCACTTCACGAAAAATGGTATGCGAATCCCTCCCTCCAAGTGGTTTGACTTAGTACCACTTAAAGGTGTATTGATAGAAGCATTTTTATCACTAGGCCCTCCATTGTCGTTAGTAAATACTATTATCGTATTATCATCAATTTTCAATTCTTTCAGTTTGTCAAATACCTTTCCACATGCTCTATCAAGAGCTAGAGTCATAGCAGCCACCGTTTTTCTTTTCCCATTGAGTTCGGGAAACATTTTCATATCTTCTTCCATTGCATCCATTGGTGTGTGCACAGCATTAAAAGATAAAAAAACAAAAAACGGAGTACTTCTATTTTTTTCAATGAAACTAATAGCACTCTCAGCCAAACGATCAGTTAGATACCCATCATGCTCTTGGAAATCACCAAACCCTCTCTCTAATTTGTCCAAATGACTTGCGGGATGATTCCTGTATGGGAAATAACTCCTTGCTCCTCCTCTAAATCCATAAAATTCATCAAACCCTCTTTTAGTAGGGTGAAATTTGTCTGCCCCACCTAAATGCCACTTGCCATAAAATGCCGTTTTGTAATCCAGCTTCTTCAAATATTCTGCCATGGTAACTTGATCTAAAGGAATTCCCATTTCATCACCTTTTAAGCCTGAATATTTACTCATATAACCTGGCACATTATTCTCCTCAAAACCAAACTTCTGCTGATAACGTCCTGTCATCAATCCTGCCCTAGATGGCCCACAAACTGATGCTGAAACATACCCCTGAGTAAATCTTACACCCTCAGCTGCAACACGGTCTAAATTTGGAGTGATCATCACATCACTGCCTTGAAACCCAAAGTCAGCATACCCAGCGTCATCTGTTAAAATAAGAATAATATTTGGGCGTTTAGCTGCGTATGTACATTGGATAAAAAGCACTATAAGGATTATAAATCCAGATTTATTCATCATTTCAATATTATTTTTAACAATTATAACAAGCTCTAAAACTTGACACACCTCCATTTTTAGCTGACTATTCTATTATTTTATCAGCCTTTAGCTATCACACGGCACACCTATACTGAGTAGGTGTTTGCCCAGTAATCTGTTTAAACTTTTTATTAAAGTTTGCTATTGAGTTAAACCCTACTTTGTAACATATTTCAGAAACTGATATTTCATCTTGGACCAATAGCCTAGATGCATTCTTTATTCTCACTTCATTCAAAAACTGAGTAAAAGATTTACTAGTACTTTTTTTGAAATACCTACAAAATGAATTGGCAGTCATACATGCTACTTCAGCTACATCATTTAAAGAAATATCAGATACATAGTTGTCAGATATAAACTTCAATACATAATCTAACCGTCTAGTCTCTGAATTATACTCTTGCCTCATATCAGTTGTAGATAATGTTCTCATATGCCTGCTAACTGACAAACGATTCAATATCATTAGCAACTTTATTGCTTGATCAGCTATCGATAATTTTGATAGTGCAAGCAATTCATCTCGAAGCTGGCAGCTTATTTTTGAGAAATGTATTCCGAACCTTGACTGGTTCAATAAATGATTTATTTCCATAAATTCAGGCTTATCAAATGTATTCTGACCAATAAAGTTCCTATCAAAATTGATAACTACTGTATTCACCATAGCACCTTGCTTATAGTCATCATTGTTCCTCCAAAGATGAGGCAAGTTGGGACCTACTAGAACTAGATCTCCCGATTTAAAATTCTCAACGCTGTCTCCTACAAATCTCACCCCATAGCTCTTAGAAATGTATATTAATTCAAACTGAGGATGATAATGCCAAGATTGATCAAAACATGGCTCTTCTCTCATTTTCACGCTTAGAGAATCATTTCTAAGGCAATCGACTTCTTTCAATAACAGTTTCATACTATTCTTTTTTTACTCCTATTACTGAATTATATATCTCTTAGAATAGCCATTTCCTTGGTCACCTCATAGAAGAACGCAGACACTTGTTTTTTATCCTGACCTACGATTTCTGTTAAAGCAATGATTTGCTCTCTTATATTTACATTGACTGCTGCTTGATGCTCTTCGGCTGTCAATTCTCCGTCAACATATCTGTGTCTAAGTTCTGACAGCTTATACAGATCTTTTAATTTCTGCTGCTCAACTTTATTCCTAGCTTCTTCATCTAAGTCAAACCGGTCTGCTGCCGCATCTGCATAGTATTCCGCCCTAATTTGTTGCTTTAATGCCCCTTGCGATTTTACACCTAGCACTAAAAGCACAAAATACATTGTGATTATAGTCATTCTCATCATCATATACTTTCATTCAACATATGACAAAATTGATGAGAACAATTGGCTTAGAAGTATAGCATTTGTCAATACAAAGTCGGCCTTTGTAAGGATTTTTAAGTCTGCTTTTGTAAAAAAAATATTACCTCAGCCGGATAAAAAGTATTTTAAATAATAAAACGTATTATTTACGTATCTGACAAATCCATACATTCACTGTACAATCTAAACCCCAAAGTTATTTTATAAAAAACAGATATTAAACACTCTAAAAGAGCATTTCCCTTATAAAACAGTCGTAGTATATGGATACATAGTTTAATTAAAGCATCATAAAAACAATGCTATTGCACTTAACGATTTATCAGGCATCTACTTTTAAAAAGCGTATAAATTATCAATTTTCAGTAAATGCATGGTTCTTATCTAAATGGATAAAGTCATACATCTTTTGACATAAAAAATTCTGTAAACGACTTTATTACTTAACAATTTGAGATTTAGCTTTTACCATATTTACTTGGATTAACACCATACTGTTCCTTGAATATCCGACTAAAATATGTTCTACTTGTGTAGCCAGTCATAAAGCATATTTCTCTGATAGAATAGTCTCCTGTCTTAAGTAACTCAGCAGCTTTTTGTAATCTGTAACTCCTAAATATTTCATGAGGAGTTTTGTTAGTTATTGCTTTCACTTTTTGGTAAAAGTGTGTACGGTTCATTAAAAGTTCCCGAGCAAACTGATCCAAATCAACCTCACTATTGGCTAAATTTTCCTCCATCAACCCATACAGTTTTTCAAGAAATACATTATCTCCTTCCCCTTGTTTTTTCTTCTGAAGAGACATAGGAAAGTCCACTTTAAACCTTTCACGTAGTTTCTGTCTATTCTGAAGAATATTCTGAATACTTGCTATCAAATGACGCATCTCAAAAGGTTTGGTAATATAAGCATCAGCTCCCATCTCAAGTCCCTCAATTTTGGCATCTGTCGATGATAGAGATGTTAGTAAAATCACTGGTATATGACTTGTCCGAATATCTGCTTTAATGTTTTTGCAAAGTTCCAAGCCATTCATCTCAGGCATCTTTATATCGCTAAGGATGATATCTGGCCACTCTAAGCCCATAGCTTTTAAACAATTTTTCCCATTTGAAAATGAAGAAATACTGAAATACTCTCCTAGCACCCCCTCTACAAATTTTCTTAAGTCATAATTATCCTCAGTGTAAAAGATTGTAGTTTTCTTAAGAGACTCATCAATTATTAGATTAGAAAGATCAAATGAATTAGGATCCATTCTCTGACGATCTTCTTCACTCTCTTCATTAAGTATTTCTTCCATTATCTGTCGACTCATCAGGTCTTTTCTACTTACTTTCACCGGCAGACTAATCACAAAGCAAGTACCCTCTCCATAGGAGCTAACTACTTCTATTTCTCCGAAATGAAGCTCTACTATCGTTTTCGTCAGCTCTAGACCAATCCCAGACCCTACCGACATATCTCCTCCGTGTCTCGCTTGATAAAACCTCTTGAATAGGTGCTCTTGATCTTCCTCCTTTATACCTTTTCCTGTATCCTCTACTTCAATCCTTAACCCTGACTCATTTACAGTATATCTAATCGTAATTGTATCGTGCTCACTTGTGAATTTAAAGGCATTATTAAGGAGGTTATTCACTACAACCTCTAGCTTTTGTTTGTCTGCTACTACGAATAACTGATTTGGCTCTCCTTCTAAAGTCAATTGTTTGCTTGTTTCTTTAGCCAATTGTTCAAAATCTTTCTTCAAATCACTGATGAAGTCAGTAAAATCGAAGCTTTTCATATTGAGCTTAAGTACATTTTTATCTGCTTTCCTTAGATCATGCACCTGCTCAACTAACTGATACATTTTTTTAGTTTGACGTCGTATCAAATCAATATGTTGGAATGCATCTTGATTGTTTTCAAACATTTTGCGCAACAGTGTAATCGGGCCTGAAATCAGAGTCAAAGGAGTTCTAAACTCATGCGAAATATTCATAAAAAGCTTGATTCGTGCAGAATCAAGTTCAATAGCTCTATTCTTTTCTATTTGTTCTATTTCCAATTTGTGACTAAGGTTCTTTAGTCTAATTAGGAATGTCATTACAACAAAAACCACCAGAATAGCTACGACTGTATATACAATATAAGCTATATCACTTTTCCATATCGGAGGCCGTATAGTAAATACGAACTCTCTGATATCCGACCACTGTTGGTGATTATTCGAAACTGTAGCTTGAAAAGTGTATTTTCCAGGAGGAAGTGAATTGAAATTGGCAAGCTTATTCTGCGATGATGTTTTCACCCATTTTTCATCTAATGGAAGCAACCTATATCTAATTTGATGACTTTTTGTGTTGGAGTAATGAAGGGAAATTACTTCAATTGATATACTATTTTGATCATACATCAACTCAAATTCTTCTATTTGATCTAAAGGCTTATCCAATATCTGATTATCCCAAACACTTATCCTTTCATTGAACACAATCAAATCTCCAAACAATAACTTTGGCATCTTAACTTCTTTCTGTATGTCCTTTGGATTGAAATAGCATGCCCCTTTATTCCCTCCAAATACCATCACTCCACTTTTTAAAGTGGTTGATGCCACTTCAAAGCTGGCTGGTGTTACTCCATCTTCTAAAGAATAACTCCTAAAAACTTTTTGTTGCCTATCGAAAAAGTTAATACCAGAATTAGTCGCAACCCATAAATTGCCATCATCGTCTTCTTCAAAAGTCATTACATCATCATCATCAAGACCATTCTTACCAGAAAATGTTTGAAATTGTAGTTTATGTCCATTTTCAATTACAGAACTAAGTCCTCCCTGTACCGAACCAATCCAAAGACTCTCATCTGACAACCTTTTAACTTTGGTAATATGGTAACTTGGGATTGAAGCTGCTTTAGAAGATGGAAGAAACTGATATGTGCTTGCTGTATGAACAGGTTCTTGCTTCGAATAATCAAGTTTAATTAGACCATCAGAAACAGTTGGAATCCAAATTACATCTTTTATAGGATCTGGGTATATATTAAATATCTCAAATTCACTCCCACTACTTCCAGCAAGAATGCTCAAAAATTCCGTTTTTTCAATTTCCCCTTCCACATCAAGTTTTACTCTATATAATTGTGAAGTACCCATAATCCAGACATCTCCATACCTATCTTGGGCAATAGCACGACAAGACTCTTCATTATATAGCTCAGAAATTATCGGATCTTTAAGAATCTCCCATAGTTTGTAACTCTGATCAGATCTGTAAATACTTGACCTGCTATTCCCTAGCCAAAGTCGGTTCTGATTATCCTTTAGGATTCTATTGAAAAATAGACCATCTCGTTTGATCTGAGGTAAACTATCCACTTGGTTTGTAAACACATTTAACTTTTTAATGGAGTTTGAATTGAAACTTATCAAAGCATTATGTTCATCAAACGGCTGGATGTACATTACCTGAGTTGAACTATTAATATCAATTTTAGAAGACTTAAGTGAAGAATATTTAAACGGTCTTTCCTCTACTCGAAACCTCATTAAGCCTTCATTAAAGCTTGCAATCCAACCACCTTGTTCATCACTTATGAATACATCACTCAGTCGCGTAAAGCTATCACGAAACTCATATTGTATACATTCATAGTTACTTGTAAGTAATGAAGCAGGTATTTCTACCATAGCTAGGCTATTGTTATTTCTCATCAACCAAAGTCGATTAGCTATATCAATATAAACTGACATGAACTGATCCCCTCCGAATATTGTCTTCTGCAATTCAAATGTCGGCTTGTCATCAGTCCAATCTATCTCTACAATATTTAAAGACCAATTATCGAGACCAAACAAAAGCTTTTCACCATCATATGCTAAGCCTTCCCATGGTCTCCCGTCATTTTGGAATACTTCTTCAAACGTTTTTGTCTCTGAATCAAATAAATGTAGTCCATAATTACTCCCTAGTAAAAAGTAGCGATCATCAAGCGACACCATAGATCTTGAACGATAATTAATATCAGATTTAACTACCGGCTTATAAAGCTCTACTCTGCTATAATTATCCTTATCTAATAAGTATACTCCATCAGCTAAAGTATTGCATACAATGTAATTACCTATTTCCGCTAAGTCAGTGATATATGGACCAGGGGTATCTGTTTTTATGTCTTTATTGGTAAATGCTCTAACAAATTTTTGGAGATTGTAGATGTAAACAGAAACTCCTTCTTCTGTACCAATAATTACATTGTTATTAGCGTCTTGGTGTAGTGCTGTGATTCTATTGCTTGTCAGGTCAGAACCTTCCTGATTCTTATAAAAATGTTTAAACTCAAACCCATCAAATAAGTTAAGCCCTTTGAAAGTCCCTACCCAAACCAAACCTTTGTGATCTTCTAATAAAGCCGTTGCGCCAAAATGCGATAACCCATCTTCCTTTGTAAGGTGTCTTATCACATCAATTTCCCTGACACTTAACCCTGCACATGTTGGCTCTACCTGCATGACCAAAAACAGTATGATATATATCAAATATTTATTTTTCAACCTCGTAGAATTTATCAAACCATAATTTAGAAATATCTTCTATTATCAAGATGTCATTTAATAGAATCAAACAATATTGGTCAGTATAGAATAAAAACATGGTAATTATTAACCAATGATGAGAACTATTTATCAGTTCTTTCGCTCTCAATTTAAAGGGGATAATTTCTTATGTGCTAAGGGTAAATAAGAAGCAGTAGGTATTTAAAATGTCTTCTAATATGCATATTAGAAGACGAAGACAGTCAAGGGACTTCCTAAAAGGTTTACATACTTAATTATTAACTATAAGTTCAAACCAAACATTATGATTATGAACAAATTTTATCCTTTAGTGTTACTATTGGTCGGATGGCTTATGCTACCGGTCTTAGGGCAAAAACCGACACAAACCGAAAACCCACAAGATCAGTGGCAAATCAAATGGAGCGCATCAGACGAATTTAACAATTCGACTCCGAATTGGTCCAAATGGATCAAAACTGGAAATCTTCCAAATACTACCGCTTGGAAATGGAACAATCAAGATAATGTGAAAATCAAAAATAATGCTGCTGAACTAACAATGCGGCAAAACCCAAACAATGCAAACGACGGAGGGACATATTTTAAATCTAGCATTCTCAAATCATACCAAACATTTACATATGGCTACTATGAAGCCAAAATAAAAGGGGCTTCAATAGGCGAAGGTGTCTGTCCATCCTTTTGGCTTTATAGCAACTTTGATTATTCTGTTCCGAATGGCAAAACAGTTTATAGTGAAATAGACATTGTTGAACTTCAGCAATTTGACTGGTGGGATGGGGACCCTAATGCCCCCAATCAAGATGATATTCAAGATATTGACTTAAATCTACATGCAGTTGTAATGGAAAATGACAAAGGTGTTTGGAGACGTCCTAAACAGCACCCAGAAGAACAATTAAACAAATGGAGAGCCCCATGGGATCCTCGGGATGACTATCATATATATGGTTGTGAAGTCAATGAGACTAATATCATCTGGTATATAGACGGTGTCGAAGTGGCTCGCAAACCTAACATTTATTGGCATCGTCCTATGAATGTTACATTATCCTTGGGTTTGCGAAAGCCATTTGTTGAATTCTATAACAATAGAAACAATGCTGTCAATCCTGAAACGAATGCTAAAGCTAAAGCTGCTCTACCAGGTATGCCTACTACAATGTTCGTAGACTACGTTCGTGTTTGGGAAAAAGTAGGAACTAGCACAACACCTACTTTACCTGAAGGGCAATTGGGAAACGGCGATTTTGAGACAGGAAGTCTCGATTACTGGAATGCTGGTTCTGGAACATCCTCTGTCGTATCAAACAATGTAAGGTCAGGATCCCACGCGGCAACAGTGACTAATGCCAGCATAGCCCAAATAGTACAACTCAATCCGAACACTTCCTATACTATCGAAGGGTACGCTAAAGTGGACTCAAACGGTAATAAAGCTTATATGGGAGTAAGCAAGTCTTTAACTAATGAATTAGTTAAAAACTTTGAGTTCAACAGTACAAACTATTCAAAAGGGACAATAACTTTTACCACAGGCAACACCAGTGAAGGGTACCGAATTTGGTTTTGGAGTGGAAATAATGGTCAATCTTATATTGATGACGTTTCTCTAGCTATCTCTGGGGACTCAGACTCTGACGAACCTGTTGATTCAGTCCTACCTACAATAGGTCAAACTATTTGGCTTGAGGCCAATAATGGCAAGTATCTTACGAACAATACAAATTCTGGAACTGCTATACAATCGACTAAGTCATCTATTGGCAGTAAAGAACAATTTCTTATCATAGATGCCAACGATAATTATGTTGCTTTTAAGAATATAGCCACAGGTAGATACCTTACAACCTCCTCTAATTCTAACTCTCCATTAAAATGCGGGTCAACAGGGGTATTCCAAAGGCAGATGTATTCTATAGAACCAGCAGGTAATGATAAAATTGCTATCAAAGCAAAAGTCAATGGACTTTATGCTTCATCTACTTTCTCCAACAATAATGCTGTACAAGTAAAATCTTCCTCAATAGGTAAACTTGAAAGCTTTAGGTGGGGCAGTAATAGCTCTTCAAGAGAAGTAAAAACAAATGATGTCAATTCTTCTTTGGATATAGAAAACATTTATCCAAACCCTACAACTGGTATATTAAATATTAATTGTAAGAAAGAAAACGAACTGTTTCAGTTACTTGATATATCAGGTCAGATTATATTAAATGACCTATCTGTTGGAAAAGTAGATATCTCTCAACTGGAATCAGGCACCTATTTTCTAAAAGGTTCTGAATTGTTTTTGACAGTAATAAAACATTAACCTATATGTACTTATAAAGGCTAGACAATAATTGTTGTCTAGCCTTTATTCCTTACTACATTTCTTCATAAGGCTTTGTTGAGAATTAATCTTAAAATAAATCGTCCCCTACTATTTTTAAACAGGAAAGTTCTATTTCTAAAGAGGATTCAAACCTTAAATTCAAAGAATATTGGGATTTCTAGTATCTTAAATCAAATGTTAATAAATTTCAGAAAGATGAATGGTTTTTCAATGTACCGTGCAAAATTTTAGATTTTTGAGTTAGAGTAAAGCCATGACTTCTTTTTCTAAAAAGAAAGTAGAAGTCTCACAGTTTACCCTGACAAATCAGGGGCTCAATAGCATGATATGATTTACAAAGAATGCATTCACAGAGTCTTAAGTTTAAATTCGTAACTATACTTCCCTGATTTTAATCTGAATTGATCTTGGGTCTTTGATAAAGTACCTCCCACACCAGCTTGTGCAGCGTCAATATTGAGAGTATAAAACCCTTGCCTTTTTAGATCAAAAGGATGCTTTGCTTCTTCAATATTTTTTGCAGAATAGGGCCAAACAGAAAACCCAAATGGCTGTGCACCCTCTACTCTTAGACCTGATTTGGGATTAGAATTAAAAGATACCCATCTGATGTCGGATCTATTCCCATTCTCTTGTGGAAATGCATAGTTATAAAACAAATCGTCAGTTTTGGAAGAATAGACACCTACCTCAGCAGCTTCTTTTCTATCAAAATACGACTCCCAAGGTCCATTTCCATAGTAAGAAGTGTTACTTAGATCTTTCGAAATCCCCATGGTCATACCTATCCTTGGAATATCAGGTAAGTTTTCGTCTACTTCTAGCATCATTTCAACACCTAACGTACCATCATTATAAACGGTATAAACTAAACATACATCAACACCAACATCATGTTTTAATTTTACTCTAACAACTGCTTGAGTGTGGAAGTTTTCAACCTCAATATCTACCATTTTTAATTCTTCAGCCATCTTTTCCCATACATCTCTCGATTTCCTGAACGGTTTATTACTTTCCCCTCTCAGGTCATTATCAATAGGTGGTCTAAAAAAGTTAAGCTTTAACGGCATCTCCAATTGCTCTCTCCCATTTACTACATAAGAATATATTTGCCCCGAATCATTAGAAATTGAAACTTTACACCTAGCACCATTTATTACAGTATTGCCATTTCTTTTGTCTATCGTTAAAACTCCTTTGTATTTCGTAATATGTTTATCAGACAAGTCCGAGGAGGCTTTAATTAACAATTGTTCTTTGGCGATTTCATAACCTTTGTTACACCACCATTTATCAGATTTTTCATGTACACTTAATCTTAACCAATAATCAGCTGTAGGTTTAAACTTTATGGATTTGTATGGTATTTTGATCACTGCATTTGAACCTGCTGCCAATTGAACATTCTGTAAATTTCCACTTTGAAGTAGCTTACCGTTCTCTGAGACTGACCATTTAATTTGATAATCTTTAAGGTCATTAAAGTTGAATCGATTAATAATATTTACCAACCCATTTTCAATATCGAATGATTCAATCATTACTGGCTGAAAAATATACTTTACTTCATGTGCGTGGGGTTGAGGTGTCATATCGGAAGCAAATACTCCATTCATACAAAAATTCCCATCATTAGGTCGATCTCCAAAATCACCCCCATAAGCAAAGTATTGATTGCCATTTTCGTCCTTCTTTACTAAACCTTGATCTCTCATGTCCCAAATAAACCCTCCAATAAGATTTGGTCTAGCTCTAATCTCATCCCAAAACTCTCCTAATCCTCCTATAGAGTTTCCCATGGCATGCATATATTCACACATAACGATAGGTCGGTTAATATGTGGACTTTTAGACATATTGATAAGCTGGTATAAATTAGGATACATTCTACTCACTACATCTACATAAAACCTATCATCAGGATTAGCCATCGATTCGAAATTATTTGACTTGTAACCAATCATAGGATCTTCTATGTAGTATGGACTTAATGGATCTCCTTGAGCTCCTTCATAGTGAATCCACCTTGAGGGATCATAACTTCTAATCCAATTTGCCGCGGCTGCAAATATTGGCCCTGTACCTGATTCATTACCCAATGACCAAGAAATAATTGACGGGTGATTTTTATCTCGCTCTACCATTCGGTAAATACGGCTCATCATAGCTCCAGTCCATGATGGTTGATTAGGAATATAGCTTCCCAAATGGTGACATTCTATGTTAGCTTCATCCATGATGTATAAACCATACCTATCACAGAGATCATAGAAATATGGATCATTTGGATAATGAGAAGTACGTACAGCATTGAAGTTAAATCGCTTTAACATCTTTACTTCCTCCTCCATATCTTCTCTTGTCAGGGCTTTTCCGCGAATATGATGATGATCGTGTCTATTGACTCCCATGATCTCAACTTCCTCGCCATTTATTAACAGCTCTTGTCTGCTACCAAACTCTATAGTCCTAAAACCTATCTTTTGACTTCTAGCTTCTACGGTAGTACCATTGGACGAAACTACTTCCAAAACAAGCGTATAAAGGTTCGGTTGTTCTGCAGACCATTTTTGGGGTCGATGAATTTTCGCTTTAAGAAAAGCAAAAGGAGGCATATCTCTGGGTCCCCACCTTTCCAAATAGATTTTTTTGAGATCTGTTGACATCCAATGGTCCATTACAGGACGCCCATTAGTGTCGTATAACATCCCTCTTAACTTCCAACCGGTCAAGTTGTCTTCATTGGTTTTCACGAAAACTTTAGGTCGAACTTGAAGTTCTGCATCAATTTGAGTTTCGTCAAATTTAGTTCTGACAAAAAAGTCACTTATTGAAACTATAGGCTGAGCCAATAATAATACTTCTCTGTGAATACCACTTAGTCTCCACATATCCTGATCTTCTATATAGCTACCATCACTCCATCTAAATACTTGAACAGCTACTCTGTTTTTTCCTGATTTGACAAATTCCGTTATATCGAATTCAGCAGCTAATCTACTTCCTTGGCTGTAACCTACTTTCTCTCCATTAACCCACACATAAAATGCAGAAGAAACACCTCCAAAATGCAGAATAATGGATTGCTCTTTAAAAGACTCTGGAATCTCAAAATCTCTAAAATAACTTCCTACAGGGTTTTCTCTATAGATTTTTGGTGGCAAAGGTGGCTGAGGTCCCTTCCAATCATAAGTCAATGTCGAATCGAGAATATTAGGTGTAAAAGGGTAAGTTATATTCGTATAAATTGGCCGACCAAAACCTTGTAATTCCCAATTCGAAGGTACTGGAATGTCACTCCAGTCTTCACCAACAAAATCGCTTGAAAAAAAATTAGTCGGACGGTCGGTAGTTTTAGATACATATTTAAACTTCCATACACCGTTTAGAGAAACCATTCTAGATCTACTACGATCTCCGTTAAGAGCATCCTCAATGTTTTCATAAGAATAAGTAGCGACTCTACCTTGCATCTTATTTTGTTCGAACATTAACTCGTTCTCCCAATCATTTTGGGCTTGTACTCCCAATGTCAACAATAAGAAACACCATTGGATTAAAACTATTTTTCTCATTTTATGCCTTATCTATTACTTTTTATGTGTTTGCATTGGTCGCATAGGTTTAGATTTCATCCAAGACGAATTCAAGCCCATTCTGATCTTTTATGACTATCTGATAGTTTACAGTACCTCCTACTTTACTTTTAATTTCAACTCCCCTTAACGGGCTTACCTTCCCTAGACTCGTTTCCTCACGTGTGGAACCATCTTTGATACCTCTCAATATAAGCTCTCCGGCTACAAAGACACCATACTGACCTTTTAACTGTCCCTCTTCGATCATCAGCTTTTTTGTAATAATACCTGCCTGATTCACATCCAATACTGGAAGAGATAACACCGTAGCTGCTGCGTGTACCTCTTTGAAATCAAAACTTTCTCCTTTCTTCAGCTTATGCAATGGCGTTTTTACTTCTGTCTCTAGATACCCTGTTTCTAAACCACTATTAAATACTTCAATATTTACTCCATGTTCATACTTCAACTCAGGATTATATGGTTCAAACATCTTAGCAAATACCGTCATGTTAGTTTTATTTGCATAACAAATCCAAGGTTTTGCAGCGATCATACTGATTCCCCCCATCATATTGTAATCAAAGTGACATTCATAAATACCAGGAGCTACCTCACCTGTCCAATTGGTGCCTATATTATAAAACTTGCTTACATGCTCTGGGTTGTTTTTATCCAGTGGCATTCTGTTTCGACTGACATACCTCCATCTGGAATCTGGTGTAACTCCAATATGAAACCATTCATTATCATGTAGTTTTAATTCTCTATCAAAAGGTATATATGCTACAAAATGTACTCCATCTTGTAATTCAGGATCTGTCCATGAAACATGTTGACTACTAATCTTCCAACCTCTCTCAATTTCATTCTCACCAATATTAGTCATGGTATGATTGTAAAATACTTTACTAGAATTATCTTCAATAGAAAGAGTTCTTCTATATTTGATCTCCTCCTCAACTTTGTCTGGGTAAATGAACTTTTTTTCTTTCCCATACCAAGTGGGGACTGGTAATTTTTGCACTCCAGACTCAACGACAATCTCATCAGTTCCTTGTTCGTTTTGTTTAATAGTAACGTAATACGGAGCGTCTCCAATCATAACTGGTGGTGGCCAACGTCTGACTTTCTTTCCTTGAAAATTCCAACCACAGTTATCAACTGGAGTAGGAACCAAGCGATACCCTCCAAAGTTCCTCCACTCACCTACCTTCACAGTATCACTTGTACCATAAGACTTTCCAAATTCTTGAGGGTTGACCCATAAAGACTCAACATCTCCAAGTTTATATTCCAATACTCGACCGGCGGCCTTTGGCACAACAGCTACACTGATGAAATCATTCTTTGCGACATGAGTATCTTTCCAAATCCAATTGTTATGGTTTGGTACTATCCCTACACTTGCAGGCGATTGTGCATATACTGTCACAGAAATAAAAGCAAAAAGTAAGGTAAGTACTCTATTCATTTTACTACACTTTATATCTAAAGCTCTTTTACCTCCATGAATTCTACAGGGGAGTCATTATGAATAATAAATGCCACCCTGACACCTTCTGCAGGACTGAAGATCTCCACAAGAATTTCTTTACCCTCTATAGCTTCTTCAATGTTATCAACAGAAAACGCAACATGAGGTAGCTTCTTTATCATCTCTGGCATGGGACTATCTTCATCAAACTTAATCCACTCAACTCCATATTCATCATTATTGAAGTCTGTATAATGTATTTTGCCTGGCTCATAGAACCCGTCCCAGTTTTTATTTTCAGAAGTAGGTATACCTATATGACTAAATTGATATCTCATTTAATTGTTAATTTTAAAAACTATAGTAAATCGTAAAAATAGAGTTCCCTCTTACATAACACTTATCAAAATTTACCATGTTAATAATCCTTTTTGATAAGTGTATTTGCTGTAATTAATTCAATACAGCTCTATTACCCTTCCAACCTTCTTTTAATTGGGCTAAGAGTTTAGCTACCAACTCAGGGTTTTGGTCTGCAATATTAATGGTCTCCAAAGGGTCAATATGATGATCATAAAGTTCAACATATACTGGAATAGCATCTTTATTTCTTCTATCCTGCCAAGAAATGAATCTGTATTGATCCGTTCTCATAGAATATCCCATCAAATGGTTTTCAAATAAATCTCTGTCCCACTTTTCTTTTTGTTGTGATATAATTCCTTCCTCTACTTCTTCAATTAATGGACCAAAGTAAGTCTCTCTCATACCCTGAGATAAAGGGTTTGCTGCCCATTCTCTAAGAGCTGGTGTGGGGAATTGACTGAATACTGCTTTTTTCCATGGCATAGAAGGATCGTCAACTAATGGTGCAAAACTTTGCCCTTCAACATGCTCTGGAACCGGAATTCCAGCCAACTCACAAAGTGTTGGATACATATCTACTAACTCAACCAGTGCATCTGTTTTAAAACCTTTCAATGATGATTTCATACCAGGAGCTGACAATATCAGAGGAACTCTAGTGGATATTTCATAGTTCGTGGCTTTGCCCCAAATACCCATATCACCTAAATGCCAACCATGATCACTCCAAAGAATAATGATAGTATTATCTCGAATACCAGCTTCTTCTATAGCCTCTAGCATTCTACCAATCTGAGCATCAACATAACTCACACTCGATAGATAAGCGTGCTTTAGTTTCTTGGCTAAAACTGAATCAATGTCTCCGCTTTTTGGAATACCGTCACGTACTCTCAACTCAAACGAAGCATGTAAACCCATGGCAGCTCCATTCTTAGGAGAAAACTCTTGTTGGGTCAAAGGTATCTTTGCCCTATCATATAATTCCCAATATTTTTTAGGGGCTGTCCAATTAAGATGTGGTTGTTTAAAACCTAGCCCTAAAAAAAACGGCTTACCATTTGCAACCATCTCCTTCATAGTAGCAATAGCTACATCAGTATTATATCCATCCTCATAGGCTTGATCCGTTACGTCTTCGCATTCATAAGCTGGACCAAGTCCTAGCCCATAGCTTCCTTTTACGCCATATTTAGCAATAACCTCTTTTCTGTTTTGCTTGAAGATTTCTTGATTTTTCTTAGAGGCATACGCTCCAGGGTTCTTTTTAGGATCAAACAAGTTTACTTTAACAGGCTCTCTGCTCCAAGATAAAGGGTGGTCTGTAAATCTACCGTGATATATTTTCCCTGAATAAACGGTCTCATATCCAAACTTTTGAAAGTGTTGGGGGAGAGTCACTATATCAGGATTCAGATCTCTGAAGTAAGTGTAATTTTCGATCACATTGATACTCTCTGGTCGTGAGCCTGTCATTAAACTAGCACGTGATGGACTACATATAGCCTGTTGACAATAAGCTCTATTGAACTGGAGGCCATCAGCGGCCAACTGATCAATATTTGGTGTTACTGCTACTGATGATCCATAAGTACCTAGCTCGGGACGCATATCATCCACTGCTATAAAAAGAATGTTTGGTTTGATATTTTGTTCCTCAATTCCTTTTGTTGGTTTACAACTAATAAGTACAACTCCCAGAATCAAGGCTAATTTTAGTTCTCTCATATTTATAATATTGTCGTTATATAGAAACTTAGAATGATGCGACCTGCTGAAATAATGTACTTCGGCTATCTGTCCTCAGCATTTTAGGAGACCGACCAGTGACTTTTTTGAATTTTCGGTTAAAATTCGAAATAGAATTGAACCCTACTGAATGACAAACTTGGGAGATTGTCATATTTTTATTAATTAATAATCTCGTTGCTTGTCGTACCCTTACCTCACTCAAATAGTCAATAAAAGATCGGTTAGTCATTTTCTTAAAGTATCTACAAAACGAACTTTTAGTAAGACAAGCCATATTGGCTACCTGTTCAAGGTCTATATCCTTATAATAATTATCTGATATAAACTTGATTATTTGCTCTATTCGCTCAGTTTCAGTAGACACGTTCGCTCTCATATCTGTTACCGAAATAGTATCCCAGTCGCAATTGCAGAGATCATTAAGCACATCGAGCAGACCAATAACCTGACTAACAGGAGCTAGCTGGGGTAAATTCGTTATTTTTGAAAACAGTCCATCTTCTTGAAGAACTCCAAACTTTAAACCTAATTTTGACTGTTCGAGCATCTTTTGGATACTTCTAAAAATGGGTGTTTGAAAAGTGTCTTTACCTGCAAAATCATCTCTGAATTTTATTACGATCGTATTAAGACGGTTTGATACTGTGTCATTTTTCCACAAATGAGGAACATGAGGACCTAAGAGCACTAACTCACCAGCACTGAACTTTTCAATTTCATCACCAACATATCTAACTCCTGAACTATCAGGTAAGTATATCAGCTCATACTCTTCATGATGGTGCCAATTGGGCTCATTACAAGGTACTGTCTTTATATATGCCTGAATTCCCTGACCTGTCAAGGATGTTTTTTTTAAAGTCCCATAATTCATAATCGTTTCTTTTTTGACTACCTAGTTGTAAAGAGTACAAGTGGAGGTTCTAATTATAAACCAGTTGGAGTCTTTATTCACTCGTGACTCAAAGAAACGAATCCAGTCACCATCTTACTTTTGAATCTGTCTGAAAGGTGTTTGATTTTGTGAATACATACCAGGTCATATTCTAGATAAGGAAAATAAACCCGCAGTTAGCATCTAAAGTCCATTTAAGTAATCCTCCATCTAATTTGATATATTAAAACAATTGATGAATGGATAAAATCTAAAACATTCGACATTCTGTCAAACACATAGAAGTAGTAAGCTTTTTTCTTTTGAGTTTGACAATGTGATTACCGGATTACTTGTACTGGTAAAATCGTAATAGCATTTGATAAACGAGTAATAGCATCATATTAACTCTATTCAGACTTTTGTTAGTGAATATGATAGATTCTTCAAATAGGAAATACATAAACGGTAAGAACGAAAATTTATAAGATGAAAAATTCAATATTATTTCTACTTGGACTTGCTCTGATGGCTTCTTGCCAGTCAGTTCAGGTTTCCAACAACTCTACAGCAGACCTTACTCCGTCTACTGTTGATTATAACAACCTCGATAAAAACGCGGGTATTATAAATAATACAAATAGCCCCAACGTCAAATTGAAAAGTATTGATATGGGAGATTGTAAATGGACCGAAGGTTTTTGGGCAGATAAATGGAAACTAGCGGAAGAAGTAATGATACCACATATGGGAACTCTGCTTAAAGGCGATGTTGGTCATGGGTATAATAACTTTAAAATTGCAGCTGGATTAAAAGAAGGGGAGCATAAAGGCTTTTGGTGGCATGATGGTGACTTTTTCAAATGGATGGAAGCTAATATGTATTTATATGCTATAAATAAGGATGAAAAAATACTCAATGAACTTGATGAAATCATTGGGGTAATAGCTAAGGCTCAATTACCAAACGGGTACTCATCAACGCCTGCGATCATAAGAGATGATATAAACCAATATGAAAATAGAAAGTATCATGAAATGTACAATAGCGGGCACTTGTTCACTTCTGCATGTATTCACTACCGTATAACTGGTAAGACCAATTTTCTAGATGTAGCAGTAAAGCATGCTGACATGCTATATAATCTTTTTCAACCAATGCCAGACAGTTTAAAAAGGTTTGGATTCAATCAAACTCAAATCATGGGATTGGTGGAAATGTACCGTACTACTAAGGATAAGAGATACCTTGAATTAGCAGAGACTTTTATCAACGTGCGAGGGACATTTGATATAATAGAGGATGAAACTACTAAAGGGTACCCAATCGGTGATATGGTGCAAGAAAGAGTTCCACTAAGAGAGGAAACAGAAGCGGTAGGGCATGCTGTACTAGCCTTATACTATTATGCAGGAGCTGCTGATGTATATGCCGAGACTGGTGAACAGGCATTAATTGATGCATTAGACAGACTATGGAACAATGTGACTCAAAAGAAAATGTACCTTACTGGTGCAGTTGGCCAAACTCATTATGGTGCTTCATCTCGTAAAGACAAAATAGAAGAAGGCTTTATTGATGAATATCAAATGCCTCAAATGACTGCATACAATGAAACTTGTGCTAACATTTGTAATTCTATGTTCTCTTACAGAATGCTTGGATTGAAAGGAGAATCAAAATACGCAGACATTATGGAGATGGTTATCCATAATAGCGGTTTGTCAGGAATAAGTATCGAGGGTAAGGATTATTACTATTCGAATCCTCTAAGAAAAATAGACGGGTCGTTGGACTATTCTAAAATGAATGTTGAGTTTCCTGAAAGACAACCATACTTGAAGTGCTTTTGTTGTCCTCCAAACCTAGTAAGAACTATTGCAAAATCTCCAGGGTGGGCATATAGCAAGTCTGATAATGGTATTTCTGTCAATCTCTATGGTGGCAATGAGTTAAATACAACTTTATTGGACGGGTCTACTATTAAATTATCACAAATAACTGATTATCCTTGGGATGGCTTAGTGAATATAACTGTCCAAGAATGCAAAGCTGATCCGTTTGATATTTTGCTTAGAGTTCCTAAGTGGGCCGAAGGAGCTACAATAAAAGTAAACGGTCAACCTGTGGAAGCCATTCCTGGAAATTACTCTATTGTAAAAAGATCTTGGAAGACAGGAGACGTAATCACTATTAATATGCCAATGGATACGAAGTTTGTGGAGGCTCACTCCAGAATTGAAGAACTTAGAAATCAGGTTGCAGTTCAAAGAGGACCTATAGTATATTGTATTGAATCTGCAGACCTTCCACAGGATACCAATATTGTAGATGTATATATAGATGGGACTTCAGATCTTAAACCTGTGTATAAACCTAACTTCTTGGGTGGATTGGCTACTTTGGAAGGTAACGTGCTTATTAGGTCTGATAAAGAAGATAAAGAAGCTATGTATCACGCTATAGACAAACCTAAGCTTAAATCAACAAAAGCCTCATTTATTCCATACTACTCATGGAGTAATAGAGGTCAAGGAGAAATGACCGTGTTCATGCCTGTTGTCTGGTAAAAGAAATAAATTAGTAGTTTATATTGTCAAAAAAGAGGCTGTCTAAGTAGTGTGACAGCCTCTTTGATTTCTGACTCATATCAGATACATCCATTCTAAAAACTACCTTCTTACTGAACTTGGAATTTCATCAAACTATATTCCAAAAGGAACAGGATTGGTAAACAAAAACTAGAATTCCAAAGCAGATTTACTAAAAAGATTATCTTCTATCAATCGATTTCCCCTATACTACCTCAAAAGGGTAATCTCATCCAATCCAATTTCATACTAGGGATCTATCTTTAATAATCCCTCTTCTAAAATTTACACACTACAAAAACTGCCACTAAGCTTTAAATTGCATAAAACTTTCATGAATAAGGGAATTCACCCACAGGCATGAAACTCGTTTTAAATAGAAACCAAACTATAAAACGATATGTCTACAGTAGAATTCCCTCAGCTAATTGAACGCGGTTGTGGCCTGG
>NZ_QFZQ01000014.1 GCF_003171675.1 Reichenbachiella versicolor
GCTAAGCACCCACAGTTGTTGCCGTAGAGCACGTAGAAAAAATTTTTCTCTAATAGAAAACAGCTTAGATCATCAGTTATTTAGGTAATCTATGCATTGGTATGAAGAGACTTTCAGAAAAAAAAAGGGTTCCTAAACCGAAACCCTTAATTTTTTCAATTGAAACTAAGATCAACCTGTAACAGTTTTAACTGTTTTGATAATTCTAGCAGCAACTTTATATGGATCTGCATTAGAAGCAGGTCTTCTATCTTCTAGATATCCTGACCACCCATGAGTCACTGTATAAACAGGTATACGAATAGAAGCTCCTCTGTCAGAAGGACCATAAGAGAAGTCAGTAATGGCTGCTGTTTCGTGCTTTCCTGTCAACCTTTGATCGTTGTCAGCACCATATACGGCAATATGCTCATCTACTACACCTCTAAAAGCTTCACATACTTTCTCTATTTTCTCCTTAGAACCTGCAGTTCTTAGATACTCATTTGAGAAGTTAGCGTGCATACCAGATCCATTCCAGTCAGTATCACCTAATGGCTTTGGATGGTACTCGATATATAATCCGTATTTTTCAGAAAGTCTTTCCATCAGGTATCTACCAATCCAGATTTCATCTCCAGCTTGCTTAGCACCTTTAGCAAATACTTGCCACTCCCACTGACCAGCAGCTACTTCACCGTTAGTTCCTTCTACATTAAGACCTGCATCTAGACACAAATCAAGGTGCTCATCTTTGAAGTCTCTACCGAATACATTTTGTCCACCTACACCACAGTAGTATGGTCCTTGTGGAGCAGGGAATCCATTTACTGGGAACCCAAGAGGCAATTTAGTTTCAGTATCCATCAAGAAGTACTCTTGCTCGAAACCGAACCAGAAATCATTATCATCATCCTCTATAGTAGCTCTACCGTTAGTTTCATGAGGAGTCCCATCAGCGTTAAGAACTTCTGTCATTACTAAGTATCCGTTTGCAATAGCAGGATCTGGAACAATAAAAACAGGCTTCAATAGACAGTCAGAAGAACCACCTTCAGCTTGCTCAGTAGATGATCCATCGAAAGACCACTCTGGACAATCTTCTAGCTTACCACTGAAATCAGAAACGATTTTAGTCTTGCTTCTCAAGCTCTGAGTTGGTGCATAACCATCCAACCAGATGTACTCTAATTTAGATTTTGCCATTTTTAATAAAGTATTTAGAAATATTTCAAAAAATTTTAAAAAGTCATTATCAATCTACCTCATAGGTAGAATATTGGTTATGAGTTGGTATGTAGAAATAATTGATTGAGATTAATTAAAATACTTATTGCTTGCTGTAAATATTTCCGTGCGGCACTACCTGTTCTCTAAGTATCGATGAGACGCAATATACAAAAAAGAAAATTTGGGGTTACCCTATGGCCAACCCCAAATTTTCAATATTGCTTAAACACTTATGAAATGTTTAAATCTCTTAGAAAGCGTAAACTGCTGCAAGAGTGAATGAAGAAAGACTCTCTGTTGGCATTCCATCACCATCGATATAATCTTTCTCTGAGTTTGTGTCAAAACGAACTTCAGGAATGATAGTAAGGTCACCTACTTTATATGGAGCAGATACTGTAATATCAAGCGCAGATCCTTTACCATCCTCATCTTCACCTACAATTCCGATGTAACCTGATGTTCCGAAATACTCAATTCTAGTACCTAAAGAGAACGCATCAGAAAGAGCATATTGTAAATAACCCGCTACACCATAGAAAGAAGGGTTATCATCAGCACCTTCCACAGAAGTAGTATTGTAAGTAGTGTTTAGGCCAAAATAGAACGCATCAGTAAGATCCCATCCAGCTGTTAAATCAACTTGGAATGTTGCATCTACATTATCAGCAGATCCAGTTTGATCTCCATATAACAAGTTTAAATAAACTCCTCCTACTCCTAACTGAGCTCCAACAGTATAAGTATCTACTGGATTGTACTCAGTCATGTCAGTAGGGTTAAAAACACCTATCATTGCACTTACATCGTCACTAATAGCGTAATCCAGTTTTAACCCAGAATGAGAAAATGGACCGTAAGAGAACATATAAGAAGTAGAATAATTAAAGTTAGCTGCTGGAGAAATAACTTCATAACCTAAGAAAGTATTAAAGTTACCTATAGTCAAGGTTGCAGCGTCAGAAACATTCCAATATGCATACAATTGATTAACAATTGTTGAGTTTCCACTGATTAGTACATCTTCATACTCTGTTGGTTCACCAGTAGCAGGATCAAAAGCAACAGGGATTGATAGACCTTGCTGAGAACCAAAAACAGCATCAGCACCTCTTGGTCCGAAAACAAGATCAGCAACAAATCCAGATTTTTCACCTTCTAGCCCTAAAACAACATTAGCCATACCTAGAGAGAACCCATTTCCATTAGCGAAAGAAGTTCCTGGTGCTTGCTCAGGACCATTATTAGTTGGAGAAAAGTTTGATCTAAAATATGCATCAACGCTACCAGAGATAGTAAGCTCAGGGCCGTCTTGAGCAGTTGCAGCGAAACTAGAAGCTACTAGAGCCGCGCCTGCAAATAGTTTAGTAAATAATTTCATTCGTAAAAAAATGTTTAGAGTTTATAATGTTTATCAAACCTGCTTAGCGAATGTTAAAACATGCACTAAGCAGGAGTTATATATTATATTTTAATTAATCGTCGTAAACGATAGTGTATCCTCTGATACCGTGCTCATGTGAGTCAAGACCTTCAGTTTCATGCTGCTCTGATACTCTTACACCTAAGGTAGACTTCAAGATGAAGAATAAAATGAAAGCAATTGGGAATGCAACCGCTCCGTAAGCCAATACTCCGATTAACTGAGTCATGAATGAGAACTCACCAATACCAAAGATTCCTACAGCAAGTGTACCCCAGATACCACAGCTCAAGTGAACTGAAACAGCACCTACAACATCATCAAGCTTGAACTTATCAAGTGTAATAGCTGAGAATACTACGATCACACCTGCTACTGCACCTATAATAAGAGAAGCATTGATAGAAACAACATCAGCACCAGCAGTGATACCAACTAGACCTGCTAAAATTCCATTCAATACCATACCAAGATCTAGTCTCTTGAATACGAAATATGCAGTGAAGAATCCAAAAAGACCACCAGTACATGCTGCTAGAGAAGTAGTAACTAATACATAAGAAGTCAAATCTGGATCAGCAGAAAGAACAGACCCACCGTTGAATCCAAACCATCCTAACCAAAGAAGGAATACACCTATAACTGCTAGAGGTACTGAAGCACCTGGCTTATCAATAACTTTTCCATCAACATATTTTCCAAGACGTGGCCCGATTACAATGATACCAGCCAATGCACCCCATCCACCTACAGAGTGAACTAAAGTAGAACCTGCGAAATCGTAGAAGCCCATGCCGTCTAACCATCCGCCACCCCATTTCCATGAACCTAACCATGGGTAAACGAAGCCAACATACAATACAGTAAAGATCATGTATGCAGAAACTTTTACACGCTCAGCTATCGCACCAGATACGATAGTAGCCGCTGTTGCTGCGAACATACCTTGGAACAAGAAATCAGTCCAGTAAGTATATCCTCCACCTGCGTAATCAATTGATGCACCGTCACCAGCGCCAATTCCAAAACCAGCAAATCCGAAAATGCCGTTGAAATCACCTGGGTACATCAGGTTAAAACCACATAGGCAGTATGTCAAAATACCTATGATAGGAGTAATAGTGTTTTTGAATAGGATGTTTACAGTGTTTTTAGACTGTCCAAACCCTGCTTCAACACCTGCGAATCCAAGGTGCATGATGAATACCAACCCAGTGGCTAACATCATCCAGACGTTATTCGCTGTGAAAAGAGCTACTGCTCCTTCTGAGGCTTCTTGAGCTACCTCAGCGCTGACTGTCATTGCGTTCGTCAACAAGTTTGTCATAGCAATAATTTTTAGTTAAAAATATGTTTATAGAATATTCAGTATATGAACCACCACGACTTGGTGATTTTTCTAATAATGACTGATTCAAAGGGTAATTTTTCTCACTTGCGACAAAAGCGATCCAGAGAGGTTTAAAATTTTGCCAGCTTCAAAGAAAACTTTGCAAAAAAGATCAATTCAGGTGCGTTTTTAATCGTAAGGAGTTGCAATAGTAACCATTGCCCGTAGAACTACTTAGAATTTTAACCAAAAAATGGTTTTTTGGCTCAATTATTAGAATAATCTCGAAAAATCGCTGACTGTATTATGAGATTCATAATTGACGTAGCTCGAAAAGATAAATTTTGAAAATTTTTCAAAATAACAGCCATCAACCGAGTGTAAATTGTGTTTTTCTGAGGTTTTTTTGATAGATTTTAAAAATTTAGCATCTTTTTTTAGAAACCAACTTATAATTACCTGCGATATCGCAGGTAATTGAGCGTTACCAAATAAGTTTCGAGAAACTTTAAATATTTGAAACCTTACTTTACAAAATATGATTAGCTCACAAAGTATCGGCAGAGAAGGAGAATCTATCGCACTCTCACATCTTTATAAAAACGGATACTCTTTAGTTTCACAAAACTATCGACATAAACATGCTGAAATTGATTTGATAGTATCCAAAGGAAAGCTACTTGTATTCGTAGAAGTAAAGTTTAGAAAAGGTGATAAGTACGGATATCCTGAAGAGTTTGTATCGAAGAATCAAAAGAAAATGATATTGCAAGCTGCTGAAAACTACATATTCACTAATAAATGGGAAGGATTAGTACGTTTTGATATTATTTCTATCAGCGTAGAGTCTGGACTAGTACATTTTGAAGATGCTTTCTACTAAGACCTTATATTAAAAATCTTTTATTCATTAGGTTTTAATGAAGTAATTGAGTGTTCAGTCACATACGATTCTAGTGAATTTATTGAGCCAAATCGTATATACTTTTTATTAACTCCTTGAATTTTTCCTTTATAATCCTCCTTTTTAGTTTCAGAGTCGGTGTAAGTTCCCCAGTATCTATCCCCCATGACTTATCTATTAACTCAAACTTTTTGATTTGTTCCCACTGTCCAAATTCTTTATTAAACCTTCTTACTTCTATCTGATAGAGATCTTGAATTCTAGGGTTTTTAACCAATTCTTCAATATTCTTAGAATCAACCTTGTTTTCATCACACCACTCTTCTAATATTTCAAAATTCGGTACAATAAGAGCAGACGGAAACTTTTGACCCTCTCCCAAAACCATGATTTGTTCTATAAATTCTGACTCTTTGAACTTATTTTCCATCATCTGAGGGGCTATATATTTCCCTCCAGATGTTTTGAACATCTCTTTCTTTCTATCAGTAATTCGAACAAAACCATCCTCCATTATTCCAATATCCCCTGTATGAAACCAACCATCTTGTAAGACTTCTTTTGTCAATTCATCATTTTTATAATAGCCTTTCATGACGTTTGGTCCTTTGCAAAGAATTTCTCCATCATCTGCAATCTTTACTTCTACTTCAGGGATTGGTTTTCCTACACATCCAATACGGATGTCATCTGGGTGGTTTAAAGTGATAGCTGGAGAAGTCTCTGTCAATCCATAACCTTCAAATATTTTAATGCCTGCTGCCCAAAATATTCTTGCCAGTCTGGGCTGTAAAGCTGCAGCTCCTGAGGGAATCAATTGAATATTTCCTCCCAAAGCTTCTTGCCATTTAGAAAAGATCAGTTTACGAGCAATCTTAAGCTGGACATTGTACCACCAACCTAAATTTATATTTGGATCATATCGATGCCCCAGTCTAAGAGCCCAGAAGAACAGCTTTCTTTTAATTCCCTTTAATTCATGACCTTTAGCTACGATCTTATCGTATACTTTTTCTAATAAACGGGGCACACATGTAAACATTTGAGGTTTAATTTCACGAAGATTGTCTCCTATCGTTTCCATACTCTCTGCATAATAAACACTTACCCCTTTCTGAAAATAGAAATAACCTGTGACTCTTTCGAAAATATGGCACATCGGCAAGAAGCTTAAAGCTCTATCCTTACCATCAATAAGCATATGGCCTGCTAAGGTAATGAGCGCATTGACATTAGTAGTTAGGTTGGAATGAGTAAGCATTACTCCTTTTGGAAACCCTGTGGTACCACTAGTATATATTATTGTCAATAAATCATCAGGCCTAATTATATCCTTATAATCCTCAACTATTTCTAGGTCTGATGTGGCATCTAATTCAGCAACCTCCCTCCAGTGAGCAATGCCGTCTAACTTATCAAAAGAATAAATTAAATCGACTGGTATTTCTATTGTTGACTCAAGAACTTTCTCAATCAAATCTCGAGTGCCTGCAAAAATAGCTTTTACTCTTGCATGCTCGAAGATGTACTTATAATCTTTTACATTAATAGTTGGATAAAGAGGTACGGTGACTATTCCTAACTGCTGACAAGCCAAATCCACAAAGTTCCATTCAGGACGATTATCTGAAATAAGTGCAACTTTATCTCCTGGTTTGAGCCCTAGTTTCAAAAAACCTAGGCTTAGTCTCTGAGATATATTTATAACCTCTTGCGTGGAATAACTTACCCATTCACCATTTACTTTGTGATTCAAGCATTCTTTTAAAGGAAAGCTGTGCAACTGATTATAAGCAAAATCAAATGTTCTTGTTGCTTTCATATCATTCATTATTAACCTATATAAAAATACGGTTAATATATATGGTATGTTAAGCTACTGTTAAGATAATCAGTGGTCAGACTCATCGAATACCTCTTAATAGACTCTCTTAATTAGTATAGAAACTGCTAAAAAGAACTTTTTTAACCAATCACTATGAGGTACAATTATGACCTTCTAACAATCTATTTGGTTTATTCAACCGCGAATTATCGTCCGTTAATCGAAATCTCAACTCAAATTCGAAGTGATTTCTTGATTTTTACATCCAGAATTCAAATTATAAACTATTTAAATCACTTGACAGTTAGGTGTTTCACTAAGTAAATACATCCACGAATTAAGTATAATTCTGGTTTTATGACGAAGCTTTCAAGTTAGATTTAAAATCAAATTAACTAGATATGAGAACTAACTTACCATATTTAATATTCGGCTTTTTATTTTTTGCTACGACTTTTTCGTATGCTCAAATATCTACTATTGTAGGTCTAACTGGAAATTGGGAAAACGACTCTTCTTGGGACGGTGTGAATTCCCCTGGGACTACTAATATTACTTACAACAATGATATAACCATAAATGGATACATTACCAGTGGTTCTTTATCTTTTGCTTCAATTGGTACAAATACATTTGAACTATTAATAAAAGACACTTTAGTAGTCAATGGGTCTCTTTCTTTTGATGCTAATTCTATCAATCTGAAAGTTGATGGTTTACTAGTAGTTCTTGGTGATTTAGATGCTGGAAATAAGGTTGACTTGAGCAATAGTGGCAATATAGCCGTAACAGGAGATTTAACTCTCCCCAATAATGGCAACTCTGATTATACAGGATCAGGGTCTCTCTATGTAGACGGTACAATAAATGGGAGTGGGACAGCAGCTACTGCAGCTACTTCTGTACAAGAGCCTATTTCAAATCTGGATGGCACGGGTGATGATAGTGAACAAACATTATACGACTTCATTACTGACCCTATGGTAACTACATTACCTGTCGAACTTTATAGTTTTAATGTGTTAAAAACCTCTAATGCTGTAAAAATTCAATGGAGTACAGTTTCAGAAACTGATAATGACTATTTTGAAGTTATGAGGTCTATAGATGGTTATAATTTTAAAACTATTGCGACTATAGAAGGTGCTAAAAATTCAAATGAGCTATTGTCATATTCATACACTGATTATGAAGCTTTTGACGGAACATTCTACTATAGATTAAAACAAACTGACTTGAGTGGGGATTTTGAAATTTTCGATATCAAAAAAATAACCTTAGGTGAAACAGTTGAAAATGTAAAGGCATTCCCTAATCCAGTTACAAATGGAGATCTAAACATAAAGGTGATAAACTCTAGTATTAAGGGTCAATTATTTGTTCAAATCTATGATACAAAAGGGTTTAAAGTTGAAGAAAGGTACTTTATGTCAAAAGAGCCTTTTCACTTAGAAACTTTACATTTTCCAAATCTGAAAGGGCTTCATATTATTAAAATTCAAGGCGATGGTTTGACGCACTCATCCGTCATAATATTTAAATAGTCGCTAATTAGGTGTTTCACTAAAGCTAATAATCTTAAAGAAAATTGTCGCTTTAGATAAGTGAAATAGCATTAACAAAAAAGGCTTTTTCTGTTACTAGAAAAAGCCTTTTTTGTTAATGCCTGGGTACTAAACTAATTCAGTTTTGCAATCACGGTTTTACCTCCCTTAGTTTTATCATCTATGTTGACGGTTATCTCAGTTCCAAGCGGCATGTATATATCCAATCTCGAACCAAACTTGATGAACCCATACTCATCTCCATCTGCAAGTTTGTCTCCTTCTTTTGGATACCATTTTATTCTCCTAGCTACAGCACCCGCTACCTGTCTTACCAATATTTCAGCACCAGATTCATGTTCAACAACCATAGTTGTGCGCTCATTTTCGGTACTTGACTTTGGGTGCCACGCTACTAAATATTTACCTGCATGATATTTCATATACTTCACCAACCCTCCGATCGGCGTACGACATACGTGAACATTTAATGGTGACATAAAAATGGACATTTGAATTCTCTTGTCCTTAAAGTACTCTGGCTCTTCGACTTCTTCGATCACCACGACTTTACCCTCTGCAGGGGCTAATATTTCATTAGTATTTACTTGTACCTTGATCTTAGGATTTCTAAAAAACTGAAGCACTAATAAATAGAGAATCAGACTAACTAGGCCAACAGCTTGTCGAATCACAATCATGTCGGGCCAGCGAGAGTATAAAAAGGCATTTAAGCCTCCAAGAATTATAAACAGGGATAATAAGATGCCTTTACCTTCTTTGTGAATGGTCATTGCTAATCATGGTTATTTGATGCCAAAGATAAAAACGGATTACTGAGAGACAATGAGCTTATAATTATTAATCCCAAAAGATCGAGCACATTCTCAAAAACACGACTATAAATGGTACTGAAAGCAATAGTCCATCAAACCTATCAAGGAAACCTCCGTGGCCTGGGAGTTTTCTTCCTGAGTCTTTGATATCCATACTTCTCTTGAAAAGAGACTCTACTAAATCCCCATAGTTACCTGCTACGATCACTATAAAAGAGATTATAACCCATTGCCAACTAGGAATTACTTTAAACCAGTGCGATACTCCAAGCGCAAATGCCAAGGATAATATACCTCCTCCAATACTTCCTTCCCAAGACTTTTTTGGAGATACACTTTCAAATAGTTTTCTTTTGCCAAAAGCTGTACCTGCAAAATATGCGCCAGTATCACTAGCCCAGAGAATTAGAAATAGGCCAATCACTAATTCATAACTGTATGAACCTGCATGAAATGCAATAACGTTCAAGAGAGAAATGGGAACGGCTACATAAAAAAGGCCTAAAAAGGTAAAAGCGATATTGACGAACGGTTTTTCTTCACCGATTTTATAAAGCTTAATAAAGTAAATAAGTGATGATAAGGCAAAAACTGCATAAAACCAGTCGAACCCCACAATTTGCTTTTCAAACAAAAACACAAGGGAAAAGGTCAATACCCCCAAAAATGCTCCATAGTTCCTCACAGGGGTTCGGCCACTAGCCTTGATTAACTTGTAAAACTCCAACTGCGTCATTACAGTAAGAAATAGAAATGAACAAAAGAACCCCCAGTCTTTGAAATAAACTAGAACAAAAATCATGAAAGCGGATCCTAAAATCCCAGTAACAAGCCTAATAGCTAGGTCTGAAAACTTTTTGTTCTTAGTCGAAGTTGATGTCATCCTTTATAATCTTAATCGCTCGGATCACATTATCGGCTGGTACATGCACTTCAAAGTGCCCAAATTGATATGAAGTATCCTGCTTATTTATCATCACTGGTTGTAGCCCTGAGTCCTCTAACACAGCAACTACTATTTCTGCTCGATACTCCATCTTATCATCAAATACTTTTTGCCAGTCCTTCATCAATAGAAAGGGTATCTTAAATCTCTCAAACGCCAAAGTCTTTACTTTCAAAATCGACCATATAGTGTTCAGAGTCCTAAATTATCTTTTTTGTACTCGCTTCACAAAAAAGCCAAAAAGAAATACACCAATAAGTGTAAAAACTAGTACTGTAGACCATGGTATTGAATCAGTACTTTCAATATCAATTTCTGTAATACCTTGCTGATACAAATACAACATTAAAATAGTAAAAGCATTGTTGGTAAAATGAGCAGCTACTGCATACCACAAATTACCTGAATAGAAATACACATAACCAAACAAGGCTCCCAGTAGCATTCGAGGTAAAAACCCAAAAAATTGTAAGTGAAAAGCACTAAATGCAAGAGCTGTAACCCAAATTGCAACGTGTGGGTTGCTAAAAATTTTCATCCAGTAGCGCTGAATCATACCTCTAAAAAGTAACTCTTCTCCTAAAGCTGGTATTATGGCAATAACTATAACTGAAGCTAGAAAATATGGAAGCGAGTAAAAATGTGTCAAGAACTTTGTCGCCTTTTCTGCCATATCCTCCATCAACCTTAACTTTTCATGAAGCCCTTCTGGAAATTGTACATTCATATTCCATTCAATAAATGGAGAGTTGACAATCATAAATACAATAGTCATTGCAGCTATCAATATAATATTCACAAAGTTTTCGCCTTCGTAACTTATGATTTCTGAAAAGTCCTCTTTTTCATAATACTTCACGAAAAGAAACGGTACCAATATAAAGCTAGTACCAGCGGCTAGTGCTTGAACAACTAAAAACAAATTTTGGTAAAGAGGCTGCGGACCTTCTTGTTGCATTGCTGTCATTAAGGAAGACAAATCAACACCTGTAATTAATGCTCCTATTAGTAGATAGACATTTGGCACTATCAAATAAACTCCTAATGAAATCAATGTCAAAACTATTAATAATAGTAGTGGACTTTTAGATACGTGATCAGACATATTTAATCATTTATTAAGGTCTTATTTAGACGATTAATTATTGAAGAATGTGAAATAAAAAATCATATCAATGATAACCTTTAACTTTGCGGCAAAAATGTCTTGATATTCTGAATATAAAAAAGACATCATTGATTTAAGGCGTGGCGTATGGTCAAGATAGGTGATATTGAAGTAGGAGAGTTCCCATTGTTATTAGCTCCAATGGAAGATGTGAGTGACCCTCCTTTCAGAGCGGTATGTAAGGAAAATGGTGCAGATTTGATGTACACTGAGTTCATCTCATCAGAAGGGCTCATCAGAGATGCTGCGAAAAGCGTTCAAAAACTAGACATCTATGACTATGAGCGACCAATAGGGATTCAAATTTTTGGAGATAAAATCGAATCCATGCGCGAAGCTGCGGCTATAGCCGAAGAAGCTGATCCAGAAATTATCGATATCAACTATGGTTGCCCCGTAAAAAAAGTGGCTTGTAAGGGTGCCGGTGCAGGTATACTCCTTGATATACCAAAAATGGAAGCAATGACTGCCGAAATAGTCAAAGCGGTCAATAAACCTGTAACCGTTAAAACAAGACTGGGCTGGGATCATGATAATATCAAAATCATGGAAGTAGCCAAAAGATTGCAGGGTGTAGGTATACAAGCGCTGTCTATTCATGGTCGTACTCGTCAACAGATGTATAAGGGTGATGCTGATTGGTCACATATCGCTGAAGTCAAAAATAATCCTGATATACATATTCCGATATTTGGAAATGGTGACATTGATTCACCACAGAAAGCACTAGAATACAAAAACAAATTTGGTGTAGATGGTATAATGATCGGTAGGGCTGCTATTGGATACCCTTGGATATTTAACGAAATCAAGCACTTTATAAAAACAGGAGAATACCTTCCAGGGCCTACCCTGGAGCAACGAGTAGATGTTACTAAGCGGCATCTAAAATTCTCTGTAGAATGGAAGGGAGACAAAAAAGGAATATTTGAAATGAGACGTCATTACACTAATTACTTCAGAGGAATTCCGAATTTCAAACCGTATAGATCCAGATTAGTTGAGTCTCCTACCTATGAAGGTACTTTATCTATTCTTGATGAAGTGGCAGAAGTTTTTTCCAAGCAAAGCGTATTACAAGACTAGTATTCATGAACCAATCTTCTGATTCATACTCACTCATCGTTCGAGATGGCGTACAGCTTCATATACAAGAATGGCTTATAGGGTCTCCAAAAGCAGCTTTAATTATTGTTCATGGTTTGGGGGAGCACATTGGTAGATATGACCATCTTGCCGAGTATTTAAACAAAAATGGAATAAGTGTCTTTGGTTTTGACCTTCGCGGACATGGGCTTTCCGAGGGCAAAAAAGGCCATACACCATCTCACGATAGAATGTTGGATGATGTCGAAGAAATAATGATGTATGTACGAGCTGAGTACAACGACCTTCCTATTTTCCTGTTTGGACATAGTATGGGCGGTAATATTGTGGCTAATTACATCTTAAAGAAAAATGTAAATGAGTTGGTAGGAGCTATCATTTCATCTCCTTGGTTAAGAACAATCAAAAAAATCCCCGAATCAAAAATCAAATTAGCCAAGTTTGTTAATAAAATATTCCCATCTTTTCAGCAATCCAATGGGCTTGATATAAACTTACTTACCTACGACAAAGCCGTCAACGACGCTTATCTAGAAGATCCATTAACACACGATCAAATCTCCGTCAGAATGTTCTTAGAGTTCCGTAATGCAGGAGAATGGGCTTTAAAAAATGCTAAGAAAATAAAGCTAAAAGCTCTAATCTATCATGGATCAGATGACATGATTACTTCTAGCACAGCAAGTTCAAGTTTTGCTGAAAATGCTGGAAATTTAGCTGATTTCAAAACCTACTTAAATACTCGACACGAACCTCACAATGATTCAGCACAAAAAGAGGTTTTTGAAGATTTGAAGAAATGGATAACCGCCTTACTTTAGTTTTTCATTATTAATATGGCGATCAGCATCTCTAACTGTCTTCTTTTCAATATTTTTTTGAAGGGCTTCTGTAAGATCAGTACCTGTTTGATTAGCTAAACAAATCAGCACCCACAGAACATCCGCCATCTCATCACCCAGATCTTTACCTAAGTCAGATTTTTTAAAAGATTGATCACCATAGGTGCGTGCCATTATTCTTGCAAGCTCTCCAACCTCTTCTGTCAAAATAGTCATGTTAGTCAATTCGCTGAAATAGCGTACGCCTACTGTTTTGATCCAATGATCTACAGTATCCTGAGCTTCTTTTATTGTCATTATATTCTGTTTTTAGAATCGATCCAAATTGTTACTGGGCCGTCATTTATTAGTGATACTTTCATATCAGCTCCAAACTCTCCTGTCTGAATTGGTTTGCCAAGTTCCTGAGTCACCTTCTTGATGAGCGATTGATATATAGGTATAGCAACGTATGGTTTTGCGGCTTTAATGTAGGATGGCCTATTTCCTTTCTTGGTACTGGCGTGAAGTGTAAACTGCGAGATCATGAGGATATCTCCATTGACGTCTAAGACACTCTTATTCATCACTCCTTCTTCATCATTAAAAATCCTGAGATTAACTGCTTTTCGGGATAACCAATCAATATCTTCCTGAGTATCTTCTTCTTCAATACCGACAAGTATCAATAAGCCTTGGTCAATTTCACCAATAACCTTCTCATCTACTTTTACCGATGCTTCAAGCACTCGCTGCAATAGTAGTATCAACTTTGTATTCTTTTCGTCTCGAAGTTTTTTTCATTTCAAGTGGCTTATGTACATGCACTCCACTTTCTCCACTTTTGCTCACGTAAAACATTGCTTCTGCAACTTCACGTCCTTTTATAGCCCAAAAACGAAGTCTAGAACCTATAATAAAAAATGAAAAAACTGATGAAACAATCTTAGCCAATTCCTCCCAAAGTCTAAAATGAGGCCTATAGCCTAGTAAAAGTGATGGCTGATAAATGTGTAATGTTTTCAGATTCAAATCTCGAAGGGCGTCTTCTAACTGCCCTTTAACCGCATTATAGAATAATCCTGACTCGGGATTGGCCCCATAAGATGTGACTACATTAAATACTTCGAACTGAGGATCTTCTTTGGCCATTTTTGCCAATTCCATTGGAAAACTAAAATCAACTTTGAAGAAAGTTTCTTTATTCTTAGCCTTTCCCATAGTAGTTCCTATGCAGCAGTAATAATCGTTTGCAGATATTTGACTCTTGTAGTCTGATAATCTATTAAAATCAACAACCACCTCTTCTATTCGATTGTCTTTGACTTCGGGCGATCTCCTACCTACCAATAAAACTTTTGAATAGTAATCATGCTCTAGAAGCACGTTAAGAAGCTCTCTTCCAACAAGTCCTGTTGCTCCAACAATTACCGCTGTTTTACCAGACATTGACTTTTATATTAGACATGGAAAAAATGACACTCGACCGTCAAGATACTAATAATGACAGAAATTATAAAAAAAACCTCCAACGATATTCTTGTCGGAGGTTAGTATGTAATTATCAAATTAATTTATTCTCTTGCTTACCAGCCTATACCATAGTAAGCTTTCAATCCATCCTCATAAATTCCTTCAATCAAGAGTCCTGATCCATCTAATGATCTAGACAATGATGCGGAGAGGTCTTCTACATTTGAAATAACTCTTCTATCAATTTTTGTAATAATAAACCCTTCTTTTATTCCAGCTTCTTTCCACTTTCCTTTTTCTAAGGCTACCAATTTAGCCCCTCCATCGACACCTAGGGATTTAGCCTCGTCGTTGGAAACATCTTCAAATGTTGCTCCTTGTATGATAACACTATTGTTGGTTGCGGCGATAGCTTTGGTCGTATTCAAGGAGTTTTTGAGTGTAGCTGTTACTTTCTTTTCTTTTCCATCTCTTAAGAAAGTCACTAAAATCTGATCACCAGGTCTATTAAGAGCCACTTTTTCTTGCAACTCAGCCGTCTTTTTAACATTCTCACCATTGATAGCAACGATCACGTCACCATCTCTGATACCTGCTTCATCTGCTCCACTTTCAGGTCTTACTCCTAAAACATATACCCCCTCTAATACCTTAAGATCTTTTTCTTCTGCTAATTCTGCATTTACATCAGCAATATTGATTCCAAGCAAAGCACGTTGTACCACTCCAAATTCTTTTAAGTCTCCAATCACTTTTTTAACTAATGATGATGGTACTGCAAAAGAATATCCAGAAAACGCTCCAGTAGGGCTGGCAATAGCTGTATTAATACCTACCAATTCACCCTTAAGATTAACTAATGCACCCCCAGAATTTCCAGGGTTCACCGCAGCATCTGTTTGAATAAAAGATTCGATAGCCATATTGTTTTTATCTCTCAGGATATTAATATTTCTTCCTTTGGCAGAAATAATCCCAGCAGTTACTGTAGATCGAAATTCAAATGGATTACCAATAGCCAATACCCACTCTCCTACTTCAGCAGCATCCGAATCTCCTAATTTTACAAACGGAAGATCATCTGCATCAATCTTCAATAATGCCAAATCAGTAGTAGGGTCTGTTCCAATAACTTCCGCTTTAAATGTCCTATTATCATTTAATAGTATTTCTACATCTGTGGCACCATCAACCACATGATTATTTGTAGCGATATAACCATCCTTACTAATAATAACACCACTTCCTGTTCCTACACGAGGAGCTTGTTTATACTCGCGATTAGGGTAGCCGAAAAACTGCCTATAAAACTCCTCCATTGGATCACGTCCTCGTTGACCTGTTTTTGCCTCAGTAGTACTACGAATATGAACTACTCCTGGAGTCACGAGCTTAGCCGCATCCACAAAATTGAGCTCTGCTGCCATAGCCATTCCCGTACTAGAAGCAAGCTTTATCGCGCTAGGCTCTGATTTGATTACTTGAACAGTTTGATCTTGAGGTTTGATTAATTGGTAACCTCCGATAGCAATAGCTCCTCCAAGAATGGAAGCTAGAAATAACCCGAGGAAATACTGTCTCTTCTTCATATCATTAAACATTTTTATTCGACAAGGCAATTAACGAGCTTGCCAAGTATTAGATCAAGTAATTAACTTTATTTAACACAAATCACCCTCATCTCGCAATAAGGGTGATTTGATATATCAATTCGTACCATATTGACTCTTGAAGTTCCAATTGACTCTAGTTTACTGAAATTGTTTTCTTCTGAATTTTCTTTTCATCTTTTGGAACTACTATATCCAATATTCCATCCTTGTAATTTGCCTGAACCTTATCCGCATCAATATTATCTGGCAAATGGAATGATCTTTTGAATGAGCCGAAACTTGTTTCTACGGAGTGAAAGTTTTTTTCTTTTTTGTCATTTTTAAATTCCCTCTCTCCGTTGACTGTCAATACACCTTCATTGATATCAACATTAATGTTCTTCTTGTCAATCCCCGGTACCGCAAAGCTTAATTCGAAAGCATTGTCAGTTTCAGAAACGTCTACTTTAGGAACAAAAGCCTTATCAGCTTCATTACTGTTATTAAAAAAATTGTCATTAAATAAGTCATCAAAGATTCTAGAAACACTAGGGGTTCTAAATCTTACTGCTGGATTGTTGTACTTAATAAGTGTCATCGTTCTATTTTTTATTTTAAAAATCTTTGACCTGTTTATAGAGAAATCTATGCCACAACCTAAAATCATACTGAAAAATGCCATTATGTCTCATTTAAAGAAAAACAACTTCTAATTAATGTCATTATGTCTGTTTTTTAAAAGTATTATTCAGCAATAGCACTGATAAAATATTTTTTCAATCTTTTTACCCCCTTGCTTTGTTGTTTACAAATCAAGTCTCTAATATTGCAGTCCCAAATTTTGGATGAAGCAAAAGAGTAACGCCAAAATTTAAAAATTCCTCTTTAGCTCAGTTGGTTAGAGCATCTGACTGTTAATCAGAGGGTCGTTGGTTCGAGCCCAACAAGAGGAGCGAAAAGCAGATCATAGATCTGCTTTTTTTGTTTCTAACAAAGTCACATTCGACTGTGATTGGAATTCAAGATAAAATGAAAAATAGCTCTACTGGTTTACCATTTCTTCGTGAAATAATATTTAGTGGCTAGTCCATTCTCCAACTGTACATAACTACAAAAGAGTATCCATAAAGCTTATCCGACCCAACAATTCACTTACATTACTATGAGTTTCAACCCACTCTTCCAGCCTAAAAACCAACAATTTAAAGTTGAAAACCTATCATTTCGCAGTTAATCGTCAATAATACGTTTATCAAATATCAATTCACCTAATATTTATCATAGTTCACCGCTTGAAAACGTCAATTCACCGAAAATCGGTTCACATGCCTTCAATCAGATTCTATCTTTGAATCATAGTTAATAATCATAATAAAAGGTTTGAAGTTTAAGAGGTAAACTACTTTTTGATCTGGAACTCCGAACTGCACTTCGGAGTTCTTTTTCACCTTTTTAGAATTAACTCACTGGAAAGCACATAATTTAGTCTTATCATTCATATACAAAGGCTGTTCACCTAGACGAGGTAGACAGCCTTTTTTACTATAGGAAAATTTGTTAGTGGGAGCGTAAAAGAATTTTAGTCAAAAGAATCGGCAACGATTTCCAAGTCCTTTGTAACTATAAAATGAACTATGACAGCGTTATCATTTTCTATTTGAAAACCTCTTTTATGCTCTGTTTTACTACCAATGATATTGATAGCATGATCTCCTGATTTAAACAAAATATCGGTATAGTAAGGAGTTCTCTTTTGTAAAAACAATTCTTTTTTCAGCTTACCGTCATTATTCAGCTTTAACACGAATGTTGATTCTCCAGATTCTGAAATTACTTTTTCCTTATTCAAATTTATGATCGAAATATAATTCCCTGAAACTACAAATCCGTCTTCCACACCAGCCAATCCGGTCACATTACCCACAACAGGGACAACAGTCTCCCAAACAACCTCACCATTACTATTAACATGACTAATGTAAAGAGAAGACGTATCATTCAACTTATATTCTTCATCTTCCCCTTTGAATGTAATTATATATGATTGTGTGTCTTGAATATAATTTATACTTCGAGGATAATTACTATTGCGAAGCTCAATATTGGCAACCTCATTTCCCTGTTCATCATATCTGATGATATAATTTTTTCTCCCTCCCTCATCTGACGCGGTATTTACAACTACAGTACACCCTGACTGAGTATCTGTAAAAGCCGTAAGTCTTGTATCTAATAGTTGATCTGATTCATTAGTTTTTAGGCTAATCTCTTGCAACCAAGTCACTTTACCATTAGGCTGTTTCTTACAGACATAAGCGGTAACTTTCTCCGTTTTGGAATTGTAAAAGTTACCTGCCAAATATTCACTATCATCAATATTAGTTACCTGGTACAAGGTGTGTAACTGGTCAGGATTATTCTTGTTAGATTCATCCTGCATAATATAATTAGGGATATTGTACTTTCCATAACTCAACTCTTCACCCTGATCACCTTGTTCAAACTTTGCTCTTGCCAGTTCAGTTATCGTACCAAAATACTTTTTAAAATCTGACCTACATTGAGATTTCTCTTGATTAATATAAACTTTAACTCCATCTATACCTTGATAATACCGATCCAAGAAATCTTGATACTTACTATATGAAGACTCTGTGTTTCTTTCTACTATTTTATCTAGCAAATCTTGAGCTTGTTTAGTAGTATAAAGCATCCTACCATAACTCGACATCTTTTGATCATAATCTAGACCTGTATTGGTCTGAATGGCCTTTGCCCAATGCTCTTGATGCAATAATGCATGTTTATATTCTTTAAATTGAAAGAGTGGCTCTATTACAGATCCTAAATCGTACTTTCTGAGATTATTGATAAACTGTTTATCCACTGTCAGCTGTTCATACTGTCCCGAGGAAAAATCTTGCTCTACTCGATCGAGCTTGGACTTGATCAATTTCTCATTGTGTACCATCTGCTCTCTCAATTCTTTAATTTTTTCATTTACATAATCATGTGTATCATCTACCCATTGACCATAATTCCATACTTCAATATCATTCGCCAAAAAATTAATTTCCGCACTCAATCCATCCAGTCTATAGATATCAATAGTCTGTATATTTAGTTTTTGGCTATAACCAATATCGAATGTGTCTTTTCGTGATTGATACTCTCCAAACCATTTGATTGCGTCAAGATATGTGGACTTGAGTTTTTCAAACCTTTCGGCAAGCTGATCATCATATAGCAAGTAAAGTTCTTTTACTGTTTTATAATCACCGATGATGTCAGTAAACTGGTTAACTGCACTAGAATAAGCTGAATAGCTCTTCCCAAACGCGTCAACAATTTTGGGCACATTATTCATAAATCTTTGCTGAATTGCTCGAGATCTTTCAATAGTATTTTGAATCGAATCAAATGATACTACGGCTTTACCTCTCTCATCAATTACTAAAAAGTTTATGAACTGACCACTTTTCCTAGCTGCAGACCTTTCATCAAAATGTTTAATTACCTCCTCAAAGGCTAAATCGGACAATTCTATATTAGCTATAGCTCGGCCATATTCTCTTAAAGGATCACTTTCAATAAATCGCTGATGATAGATCAAACCTAGCTGTAAATAAGGCGCTACATTCTTGATACTATCTTCTGACAAATATTTTTTTAATTGAGCTACAGCAGTTTGTGGTCCTTGTTGTAAAATATTTGGCAGAGCATCTTCTAATTTTGGTCTTTTTTGAGCTATCGATACTTTACTAATCGACATGACTAAAACTGCGATATATAAGATCTTCATTTTCATATCGCCAAAATTTTAAGAATTACACGTCTGTTTTTTGCTCGGTTTTCATCATTGTCATTGGGAACGAGAGGCTGATCCTCTCCATAGCCTACTGGCTGAAATCGCTGATCAGCTATTTCATTCTCGATCAAAAATGCTACTACGCTCTGTGCTCTGCGCTCCGATAATAATTTATTATAAGCGCCCGAACCAACATCATCTGTGTGTGCTGCAATTTCCACTTCCAAAGTGGGGTTATTATGCATCAATCCTACGACACGATTGAGTTCAGCTGAAGAGCTTTCAGTTAATTGATCCGAATTAGATTCAAACAAAATATCCTTTAATGTCAAATTCGTCCCAACTAGTAATGGCTGCAGTTTCAGCGCCACCTCAGGATTATTACCACCTCCTACATCTATAACTGTAGAGTTGAAAGCATACCCTTGATCACTAGTGGCTTCTATTTCATATCGGTCCCCTACTCTTAAAGCGACAGTTTGATTCCCTTCTATATCAATCACCTCATCACGGTTTCTATTTCGAATGCGAACCCTAGATCGTACTTTTCGATTGTTTGTAAGGTCAGATATATTAATCTCAACTTCTTCTTTGATTGGTAATAGCTCTATGTCTTTCTCAAACTCTGGAAAAACAATTAGTCCTGACAAGTCAAAATCAAAAGACTGAGAATAGAAATCTTGTTTATTCACATTAACCTGATAAATCTTACCTATAGAAAGAGCTAATTTTAGAGAACCAGTTACATTATGACTTACCGTATCAAGAACTGTAGTACCAGACTCTTTTTCAACTACCTCTATATCTGTCTCAATGGGATAGTAAAGTTCCCCATCATAGATATTTAGATAAAGCTGACTACTCTCATAAAGCGTTACATCTTCTTGAATCTCCCTATACTCATCTACCAACGATAGATCATAAGAATTAACATATGTTGTATAACCTTCTGCTCGATATTCTACTGTATAACTTCGTCCGGTTGCTAATACAATGCTATATCTACCGTCAATTGGATTATTTTGGATCTGCATTACTTCTTCAGAAGTATATGCATCTCTAACAAAAATCTCTGCCGCAATACCATTATTGGATTCGTGATTTTTCACATACCCTTGAATAACATTATTTCTGAATTGCTGAAATTCTTCTGGAATGCTTACTTCATAAATGTCCTGGGAATTATAAGCATAAAACAACTTATCTCCTTGCGCAGAAATAGAAGCAAATTGATCACTTTTCTCTGAGTTAAGAAAGTCCAAAGGAATCGGCGTACCCCAATCACCAGCGTCATTTAGCTGTGACTGATACATATCATAACTCCCTTTACCGTCTAACTTATAACTTGAAAAGATTAGGGTTCTATTATCCGCCATGATCCTCGGAGCTTTTTCACATCCTTCGTTAATAGGCTCAGGAAGAGGAATTGGTTTAGACCAAGTACCATCCAATTGTTTATTGGACTGATATATTGTGTAGCAGACTTTACTATCAAAAATCTTTTTCAGTTCCTTGTCTCTCGGTCCTTCAGGTTTGAACCTTACAAAATACATAGACTTACCATCCGCAGAGATTGATGGAAACCCTTCATACTCCGAAGAATTAATAGGTGCACCAATATTCTTTGGTCGTGACCATCCCCTCTCTGTTCTGACAGAATAATAAATATCTTCTGCCCCCATTCCTCCTGAAAAAGAACTAAAATAAAACAGCGTATTCCCATCAAATGATATACTTGGACCTCCAATTAGATCATTTGGGCTACCATAATTATTCACACTATCAATACTAATTGGAGCTGACCACTCACCATTTTCAAATTTAGCCTCATAGAGTTCATACCGGCCAGTAATATTAGCCTCAAAAACCATAGTCTTCCCGTCAGCAGAAATGGATGGTGCATACTCCACTGCGTCACTATTAATATTTCTGACTTTACTCCCTTTGTCCACTACTGGTGTAGAGACATCCTGCGATACTCCAACATAACAAAGCATACTGAAAAAAAGCAAAAGAAATGTTCTATTCATTGATATTGAAATACAAGAATTAATGACCTAACATAACAAATGCTCCCCAATAATATGGTTGCTTAAATTTCTTTTTCAGAATTTGAATTGAATCATGAAACGCTTCTTGTTTCGTTTTTCCTCCCACCCAATTTTTATAAAAATTAGACATTAGCATCTGAGTGGTTTCGTCATTGACCTTCCACAGACTCATGATTAAGTTATCAGCACCAGCAACAATAAACGAACGCTGAAGCCCATAAACCCCCTCTCCATTTCGAATTTCACCTAGACCTGTTTCACAGGCAGACATCACAACTAGCTCTGTATCATCTAAGTTAAGATTCATAGCTTCATAGGCAGTCAAGATCCCATCTTCACCCCCATCAAGCTTTTCACCTCGAAAAGTTTTTCCTGCCCCTGCTAATAAAAGTCCTGATCTGAATAATGGATTATACTTTGCTTCACGAGATTGTAACCCTATGTTTTCATTATCTCCAAGATTTATATCTGACATAAAGAATCCATGTGTGGCAATATGCAGTAACTTCGGATTGTCTATTTTCTTAACATTCTCTTCATTGGCATCGGATCGGTCGTGACGATCATATTCCCAGCCACCGCGACTTAGTGTATTGGTTATATTATTTATTTCTACAAGTGTGCCTGGAAGCTCTGAAACACCATTTTCGAATCCTCGGCTAACAGCAGCAATTGTCACGTCAGAAATACCACCCATTTCATAATCTGGATATCCAAATACTGTCGCATGATTCCTAGTCTGACGAGCTTTAATCTCCTCCTTATTTTCTACGAGTTCTCTAGTATTCGATAATAAATAAATAGAGTATTTGTCAAAAACATATTCTTTCTTCCTAGGATCAAACAGAGTATTTACATTGATCTTATTGTATACCCCATCAGCAGAAACATATAGGTTATCAATATCTTCTATTTCCTTATCAATTGCTGACCAAAACTGGTCAAATGACCTAAGGTTATCCATCTTGAAGACTATCAAATTCTTATACTGTTTGAAAAATTTTGTCTCCATATTAAGTCCATCTTTTACAATTACTAGTTTTGGACTACTCTCTGAAGCAGGAGTCACTATCAGCGCAGCATAGTATACAGAGTCATTTTTGATATTCTTTTTTACACGAATAATCTCCATGGCACCTTCTCCGGTTACCAAAGCTGATTTGACATCCGTCCACTGAACAATATTTTTTTCAAACTCATTGGCAAAACCTTCTGATAGTTTGGATAGCTCTTTTTCCATTTGATTTGACTTCTGTTGCAGGGCTACCAGATCAATTTTATTAGCAAATAAATCTGCCTGACTCATATTAAGCCCTTTCACCAGGTCTTCTTTAATGGATTTCCATTCGTTGTACTTAGCAATAAGCACATCATTTCCACTATTTAGGATTCTATTACGAACCTTATTTGTTGCATTGAGCAATAATGCCTTTGTGCTCAATTGAAGATTATAAAGTGTGGATAGTATCTCATCACGAGAGGATTCATCCCCCCTACTCTCACTGACATATTCTATAGCAAAATCTTGATATGCTTCAAATACAGGCTTGATCTTACCATAAAAAGCACTTTTTTCAGCCTCACTCAGGGATGGAAAATAATTTTGTATACTGTGCATATAGCTCTCTATAGCATACTGATAGTCTTTCCTAGCAGCCTCATAGTCACCCAGTTTCTGTTCAACAGACGCCTTACCATAGATTGAATATGCGAGATCAGGATGATTTTCATTCAACACTTTCTTACGAATATCTATCACTTGCTGGTAGTGAACCTTGGCCCCTTCATAGTTTCCAATTTCCTGTTCTAGTACAGCTATATTATATAAAGTAGTAGCATAGGAAGGGTGTTCATCTCCAAAGTGCTTAGCGTAAATTCTAATCGACTTTTCATAGAATCTTGATGCCTTTTCATATTCACCTGTTTCCTCAAGTGTAGCTGCTAGATTATGTAATGTTTTAGCATAAAGTGGGTGTTCAGTACCCAATAAGACTTTATCAATCTCTAAAACCTGTTCTAATGAAGCACGACTTTTTTCATAATTTCCTTGAAGGCTAAAAAGTGCTGCTTGGTTTTCAAGTACAGATGCGTAATCTACATGATTTCTTCCATGAGCTTTTTCATAGATATAAAGTGCCGACTGAAACAAAGGAGCTGCAGCCTTAAGATTTCCCATTTTCATATATAGCAATCCAAGTTCATTGGATCCGCCTGCATAATACACATGAGCCTTTCCAAACTCTTCTCCATATAGCTTCATTGCCTCCATGAAGTAACTTTCCGCGTCAGCATATTCTCCGAGATACTTAGTTACAATTCCCAACTTTTCATTGGTATACGCCAGTGAATATTTAGTAATCTGTGGAATAGTTTTTTTTGTGGCTAATACTTTGGAGAATATTGACTTGGCTTTATCATACTTTCCTTTTGTCAAGTTTAGTTGACCAAGAGTTGAATAAGTTGACAGATAGTTTTCATTCTGGACACTTAACAATTTTTTCTTTATTTCTAAAGACTCATTTAGTACATTTTCAGCACTTAGGTATTGCGAGGTATACTGTAAATAATTAGCATAAACCCCAAGGTAAGAGGCATATTGAAGAGGTGCTTGTTCCTTCTTCTTGGAGTATATTTTATTTAATTTTTTGAATAAACTCTCAGCCTTGTCAAAATTTTGAGTCGTTGTATAAAGACTCACTAAACCAAGCTTAATCTCAAGTTCCTTTTCATTAGTTTCCACTAAACCTAAAGCCTCCTCCAATGCTAATTGCGATATTTTATATCGACCTAAAGCAGTATTTGCATTTGCATAAGATATTAATAAATCGACTTTTATCTGTGAGGCCTCTGATATAGCATTTAATCCTTTTTTTGATTCTTCAGCTGCTTTTTTGAATTGCCCTTTTTCAAGGTCAACCAATGTCATTCCTGAAAGTGCATTAAAATACGACTCAGAATTAGCTGACTCTTGTTCTTCTAAAACAATCTGAAAACTTTCCTCGGCCTTATCAAACTGAAAGCTTCTGAAATAAATTTTGCCTAGATTTACTAACGAATTGTAATAAGCATCATCTTTTTTAGATGAGCGAGCGTCAACCAAAAGCTTCATTTTACTCAAAGCTTCTTCTATAGCTCCTTCGTTGAGCAATACGGTTGTTAAAGCACTCAAGGCATTCAAGTTATCTGACTCGTTAGGAGCTTGAACTAAGTCAAATATCCTATTGGATTCTTCATAATATTTTTTTGCATTCACTAAATCGTTATTGAACTCAAAAGTGGATCCAAGCTTTAATAAAAGACTTCCATAGTTTTTATCTGCAGAGTTATCATCATAAAACTCAGTCAAATCCAAAAGAGACTCAATAGCTTGATCATACTTCGACAGGTCAATTAATAATTCAGAATAGGCATATACAATATTGAAAAATTCGGGTGAGGTCTCATCCTGTTGATTCAAAATAGCAATGGCCTTTTCGAATAGAAGTTCACTTTGCTCTTTATCTCCACTGTAGTACATTACAGAAGCTAAACTCCCTTGTACTTCGGCTATTTCAGGGCTACCTAATTCATGATAAACTTCATAGAGAATTAATGACTGATTCAGTAATTCTTTTGCTTTCAAATAGTCTTCAGATACAGAAAAAATCAATCCAAGATTATAAAGAGCGGTCCCATACACCAATTTATCTTTATTACCAATAGCTTCTAAAACTAACAGCTCTTGTGAACCATACTTTATACCTTCCTCTAACCAATCTCCCTCATAACAAGTAATTACCAACTGTCTTAGAACTGCAGCTACATTAGCGTTATTATTCCCCTTTTCGGCGATCAGTAGTCCCAAAGCTTGTTCAGACAACTCTTTAGACTTTTCCAGATTGTAATTATCATACATCTGAGTCCCTTGGTTGTACAAGTCATACCATTCTTGACTATAACTATTAAAAGAAAAAGAACAGCACAGCAGAATTACTAAAAATTTCTTCATGTAAGATTATTCTGCTACCACTTCCCAATCAATCATGTATCTGGCAATTTCCTTTTCACTATTCGGAACCATATCTACAGAATATGGTACTCCGGCTGGAAACCCTGGTACAAACGTAACTTTACCATAAAGATCATTTGGACTAAACGTATCATGATCCCAAATTTCTAAAACTACCGGTTCCATTGGTATAAGCCCTTTGATATCAACCATCATATCATACGTACCTATTCCCACATCTTCATGACGTTTATCAACTGGCCAAATTTGTTTTTTATTATGCAAAATGAACACATCATCATAGCGGTGTTCATCATTTTGATAACAATGAATTTTTTTAAGTCTGACTGTTAAGGTTTCTTGACTCATGATAATTTGGGAATTAGTTCAACTAATTTTTACGGTGTATTTTCGAATTTCAGTCATCAAATCTACGAATCGATATTAGAATCGATAATTAAATCATCAAGTAATTACAACATACTTCCTAAGATCGTGAGAATATTCTACTACCATCAGTTTTATAACACTCCTCAAGAAGGTGGTAGTCTAAGATCCTATTATCTAAGTAATTACCTATCAAAAAAAGGACACCAAGTAACTGTCATTACTTCAGATATCAGTGGTCAAAAGAGAACCAATACTATCAATAATGTTGAGATAATATATCTCCCTGTCAAGTTTGATAACTCCTACAGATTCTGGAAACGCATCTGGGCGTATTTGAAATATGCTTTATTAGCAATATGGTGGAGCTTGAGAAAAAATGAGACTGAAAGCCTTAATTATGTAATGACCACACCTCTTTCTACAGGTTTAATAGCACTCTTTTGTAAGAAATTCAAAAACACTGATTATATAGTTGAAGTAGGGGATTTGTGGCCACGTGTCCCCATAGAAATGGGTTACTTTAAAGCCTCTTGGATCCAAGATTTATTATATGGTTTTGAAAAAAAATTCTATCAAACAGCGAAAGGATCAGTTGGACTATCACCACCAATAACAAAACATATTAGAGATATAGCCCCAAATGTGCCTATAGAAACGATCTACAACATGGCAGATCTTGATTTATTCAAAATGACGGCAAAAAAACATCTTCATCAACAAACCTTTACTATTACATATGCTGGGAACTTCGGAATAGCTAATGATCTATGTCGCATGATTCCAATAATTGAGGATGTACAGCACCTACCTATTCGCTTTCTTTTCATTGGGGATGGAGCTGAGCAAAGTCAAATGAAAAATTTAGCAAAAGGCCTTTCTAATTGTGAATTTTTAGGACACTTGTCCAAGGAAGGCGTCTGTAACCAGTTGACAAAGTCTGATGCCATGTTGATTTCGTTTGCGAATTATGATTCTTTATTTACTGGTTGCCCCAACAAGCTATTCGATGCTTTTGCTGCAAAACTCATAGTAATCACAAACTTCGGTGGGTGGACTAAAGATTTGATAGAAACAGAAGGTGTCGGTTTTAGTTTTCAACACGACAGTACCAAAGACTTTGTTAATAAGATTTCACCTTTTCTAAAAGATCAAGCTCTTTTAAAGAATGCTAAACTTAAATCTGAATTACTAGGGAAAGAAAGGTTTTCAATACCAAAGCAAGCAAACTTGCTAACTGCATTTATTGAAAACTTAGGGAAATAGGAAAAAAAGAGATCGAACTAAAGTTCGATCTCTTCGCCATGACCATTAATGAATTGATATTCCATAATAGCCATTGATGAATCTTCAACTAGATTGATCCATCTTTTGTATTTTAAATACCATTTAAACCTTTTCGAAAATATCCCTTTCGTATAATAAGAGTATAGAAATGGATGAAGAGCAATGGTAAGTTTTTTCTCATTTTGCTTTGTTAAAATATGCTCTAGATCTTTTTCGATCTTATCACTCACTAGAATAGATGCTCTTATCTTTCCAGTACCGTTGCAAGTAGGACAAACCTCACGAGTTTTTATATTTAACTCTGGCCTTACCCTTTGACGAGTGATTTGCATCAAACCAAACTTCGACAATGGTAGAATTGTAAATTTAGACCTATCAGTCTTCATTTCATCTCTCATCGCCTTGAAAAGGAGTTTCTTATTCTCTGCCTTCCTCATATCAATGAAGTCAACCACAATAATTCCTCCCATATCTCTCAACCTCAACTGACGCGCAATTTCTTTGGCAGCGTCGAGATTAACTTTAAGCGCCGTACTTTCCTGATTATCTTCAGCATTGGATTTATTCCCACTGTTGACATCAATTACATGAAGCGCCTCAGTATGCTCTATAATCAAGTATCCACCACCATCTATGCTTACAGATTGACCAAACAGACCTTTTAGCTGTTTTTCAATTCCATAAGCTTCGAAGATTTTTGCTCTACCATTATAAAGCTTCGTAATTTTCTCCTTCTCAGGAGCAATTTCTTTAATGAAGTTTTTGACTTGTACATATAGATCTTTGTCATCTACTACTATACTGTCAAATGATTCATTTAATACATCGCGTAAAATAGAATTCGCTCTATTAATCTCTCCAATTACCTTTTCATTAGGCTTTACTTTTTTGAGCATCTTCATACCAGAAGACCATTTATCTAACAAATTAGATAAATCACGATCTAGCTCACCGACATTTTTGCCAGCAGCTACGGTACGGATGATGATACCAAAATTTTCAGGCTTAATAGAAGTAATCAGGCGGAGTAAGCGTTTCCTTTCCGCACTATCGCCGATTTTCTTGGACACACTAACTGTATCTGAAAACGGCACCAGCACTAAATAACGGCCGGCAATCGACAACTCACTGGATAAACGAGGCCCTTTCGTAGAAATAGGTTCTTTAACAACCTGTACTAGAACTCTTTGGTTTTTATTTAAAACCTGATTCATCTTCCCCAACTTGTTAATATCTGGTTGACGCTTAAAGCCAGCAAGATTTTTCCCTTTATTCTTACCAGAGATAACCTGCTTGGTATAAGTATTAAGCGATTGTAATTGGGGGCCGAGATCCAAGTAATGTAGAAACGCATCTTTTTCGTAACCAATATCTACGAAAGCAGCGTTAAGGCCAGGAACAACTTTTTTTACCTGTCCTAGGAAAATATCTCCTACATTAAACTTATGTTCATCTTCGTCTTGATGGAACTCGGATAATTTCTTATCTTTTAAAAGAGCAATTCGACATCCATTCTGAGTTGAATTAATGATTAATTCAGTACTCAATTCCGTATGGATTTAAAGATTAAAAAATGTAGTTATTGAGCACATTAGAATAAAATAATCAGGTACTCAATTAACAAATAATGCATCTGACTAAATGTAACAAGTACAGTGAGCCAGATGCATTAACACAAATTACTTCTTCTTGTGTCTGTTTTTTCTCAATCTCTTCTTTCTCTTGTGAGTCGAAATCTTATGTCTTTTTCTTTTTTTACCGCAAGGCATAATTTCTTTCTTTAATGTTTTATAATTCGTTTAATATTTTCAAGTACTGCTCCGCAGATGATAAAACTGCCGGATCCTTACTCTCATTTTTTAGTTGAGTAAACATCTCCTTGGCTTCACTCTTTTTACCACTTTCATAGTAACTCACTGCTAAATAATAAGCAGCTTGAGTATTAGTAGGATCAATTGTCATCAACTTTTCAAATCTTCCAACTGCTTTTTCATATTGACCAGATTGAACAGACATCAACCCCATATTATATAAAGCAGTTTTATTTTCTGGATACTCTTCTAGTACTCCTTTTAACATCATGATTCCTTCCATAGGATTGGTAGTCATGACTTTGGTCATCGCCAATTTGGCTTTTGTGTCTGGATTATTTGAAGTTTCGAGTACTTTTTCAAAGTACTTTCCTGCCTTCATAGCCCAAGCTTTTGCTTTCTCCTGATTAAGGGATATACCATAAATCTGGTAGTAAAGCTCACCCGCCTTTAGATAATTTTCGACAGACTCTTGATACTTGATTATTGAATCAATGTATAAAGCTGAACTATCTAACTCATTGTAAGACAAGTATATCCTAGCCAAAGAGTCGGCAAAGATAGCATTTTTTTCATTATCAGTTGATAATGAAAGCTTTTTTTGAAGAGATGCTATTGCTGCTTCATCGAGAGCACTCATAGTAAACTCATGAGAGCTCTCGATATTTTCTTCTTGTATCACCGCTTCTGTAGCAGAATCATTATCGACTACTACTCTTGGAAGGCTATAAAGTATACCAATTAAAATAATGGCTACTATTATGAGCCCCAAACGGTACTTGTTCATTTTTTAACTGATTTTGTCACTAGTTTTGATTTTTTCTACGAACACCTTAGAAGGCTTGAAGCTTGGGATATAATGCTCATCGATGACCATTGCTGTATTTTTTGAAATATTTCTAGCAATTTTCTTAGCTCTTTTTTTATTTACAAAACTACCAAAGCCTCTTACATAAATGTTCTCTCCCTCAGCCATCGAGTCTTTTACTACTGAAAAAAACGCTTCTACTGAAGCCTGCACATCCAATCTGTCAATTCCTGTTTTTTCAGAGATCTCGTTGATAACGTCTGCTTTCGTCACTACAAATAAATTTTAATATTGTACTTTGATTTTTTGCTAGACACCTCATAATGAGGGTCTTCCCGAATCACTTGCGAATTCGAAGCGCAAAGTAAATCAAATTTTAAATTATACTGAAATAATCTTCATCATTGAAAATCAATACTATCAGCCCCCATACACCTCCAATAGCGCAGCTCTTGATCAACTGGTACAATCTAAGTCACCGAAAACTGCCGTGGCGTGAAACAAATGACCCATATAAGATATGGCTCTCTGAAATCATACTTCAGCAAACCCGTGTTGCCCAAGGGCTACCATATTATAATGCATTTGTCGGATCATACCCAGATATTCATTCTTTTGCTAACGCAGACTTGGATAGCATCCTAAAACTCTGGCAAGGACTTGGATACTATTCAAGAGCAAGAAACATGCATATCTGCGCTAATATGATAGTGGATCAATACAACGGAAGGTTTCCATGCTCTTATAAAGAATTACTTAAACTGAAAGGAGTAGGTAAATACACCGCGGCAGCAATCGCTTCTATATGTTTTAACGAACCAATACCAGTCGTAGATGGTAATGTATACCGAGTGTTTTCTAGAATTTTCGAAATCAGTGATGACATTTCAAATAGTAAAACCTTTAACACATTTTATGAGACGGGAGAATCCTTAATTGACTCTTCAAACCCTGGAACATTCAATCAGTCAGTTATGGAGCTTGGTGCTTTAGTATGCACTCCTAAAAATCCGAAATGCAACGAATGTACCGTTGCAGAGTACTGTGCATCAAGAAAAAATGGAACACAAACTAACTTCCCAGTTAAAACTAAAAAAGTCAAGGTCAAGGAAAGGCACCTAAAATACCTTATTATCCATGATGGTATTAACATTCTCATTCAGCAACGTGATACAAAAAACATCTGGAAAAATCTCTTTGAGTTTTATCTAGAAGACTCAATGTCAGATATTGAAACTAATCAGAAAATCTTCTTAGAAGCAATATTCAAACGAAAAACACGTCATATTCTCACCCACCAGCGGCTTAATATTGATTTTTTTGAGCTCAAGACTAATTTCAAAAGACTCGTTAAATTAGAAAAAGACTTGAAGATGAGACGCATCAAAATTGAAGAAATACATAGTTTTGCTGTTCCTAAACCCATCGAAGCATTTTTAAAAGATTGGGATTATTGTTAATTTTTCACTCAATCGAGTTACAATTTGTAAAATTATGGCTGGTGTAAACAAAGTTATTCTCCTAGGAAACCTTGGAAGAGATCCTGAGGTAAGACATTTGGAAAATGGTAGAGCTGTTGCAAACTTCTCAATTGCAACAAGTGAAACCTACAAAAATAAAGCTGGAGAGCGTGTGACTAATACAGAATGGCACAATGTAGTGCTATGGACTCCACTAGCCGAGATCGCAGAGAGATTTCTTAAAAAAGGTAATCAAGTATATATAGAAGGCAAATTGACTTCTAGATCATATGAGGATAAGGAAGGAATCACTAAATACATCACAGAAGTGGTGGGCAGAGAAATGACACTAGTAGGACCAAAACCAGATAGTATAGAAACTGGATCAGCTCCTATGGCAACTCCAAGTGCTGCACCCGTGGCAACACCAACGGTAGAGACTTCCGAAGAAATAGACGATCTACCATTTTAAGTTTAACGAATCAACAAATAAATGGACGACCCACTCCCGGGATTTTCAGTTTTAGTTGCAATTTTTAGTCAACCAGAAGTTTACCTAAGTATAGCAGTATACCTAAGCGTCATCATATTGATGTTCATGGCTTCTGCTTTAATATCAGGATCTGAAGTTGCGTATTTTTCACTTCGCCCTCATGATCTAGAGGATGACAATGACAGAACTCTGGAGACTATCAATAAACTTATTGCCCATCCTAAGCAGCTATTGGCTACCATATTGATCTTAAACAACTTGATCAATATCTCTATTGTCATGCTATCGAGTTATGTTACTTTGAGTCTATTCATTAATCAATTTAGCGAGGCTACAATCATGGCTACATTAACAGTCGTCGTGACCATATTGATTGTTTTTATAGGAGAAATAGTTCCTAAAGTATATGCCAATCAAAATAGTATCGTCTTTGCAAAAAGGACTGCCAAATTGTTAACCATATCTTTTAAAATATTTAGACCACTTTCTTGGCTTCTAGTCAATGTCAGTGACATTATTGAAAAGCGTATTGAAAGAAAAGGATATAATGTATCTGTCGAAGAGTTAAATGAAGCTCTTGAAATGGCTACAGATACTGAAACTACTGATGAAGAAAAAGGACTTCTAAAAGGTATAGTAAACTTCGGCACATTAAGTGTCAAACAAGTTATGAAATCAAGAATGGATATCACGGCTTTTGACCTAGAGACTGATTTCCATGAATTAATGAATCAAATTAATAAAACAGGATATTCAAGAATACCTATCTACAACGAAACTATAGATAAAATTGAGGGTATCCTGTATATAAAAGACCTTCTACCTCATGTCTCTGAGGAAGAAGATTTTAGATGGCAAGAGCTCTTGAGACCTAGTTTTTTCATCCCTGAGACAAAGAAAATTGATTCTTTATTCAAAGATTTTCAAGAAAAAAGAATTCACATCGCTATTGTAGTAGATGAATATGGAGGAACCTCTGGTTTAATTACCATGGAAGATGTAATTGAAGAAATCGTTGGTGAAATAAGTGATGAATACGATGAAGAGAGTGATATTGCTTTCAACAAACTAGACAATAATACATTTGTCTTTGAAGCTAAAACTTCCTTAACTGACTTTTGTAAAGTAGCAGATGTAGATTCAAAATCTTTTGAAGAGGTCAAAGGGGAAAGTGAATCTCTTGGTGGATTGATTCTTGAAATTCACAGTAAACTTCCTAATGCTGGAGAAAAAATTACTTACGAGCAGTTCCAATTTACTATTGTTGCCGTAAATGATAAAAGAATAAAGAAGGTAAGAGTATTTATTAAAAGATAGGATGAAACAAAGTTGGATCTTGATATTGGCATTTTTTTTATTGGCTTCTTGTAAACAAGACTTTTCTCCTAAGCCTAAAGGTTACAATAGAATTGAAATAGGAACCTCTGAATTTATTATGCTTCCTGACTCTTTCCCTTATTCATTCGAGTACCCTCAAAATGCCAAAATCCTGAAAGATTCTTCCTGGATGGCTGAAAGGTATTGGTTAGACATTTATTATCCTAAACTTGATGCTAACATAAAAGTAACCTACAAGCCTGTCAACCATGACCGATCTAAACTAGAAGAGCATTTAATGGATGCGTACAAATTAACTGCTAAACACAACATTAAAGCTTATGCTATAGATGAGACTGTAATAGAATTAGACAATGGCATGATGGCTACTTTAATGGAACTTTCTGGTGAGGTCCCTAGCCAATTTCAGTTTCATTTAACTGATTCTACAGAGAACTTTCTAAGAGCTGCATTATACTTCAAAACAGCCACTGCCAATGACTCATTACAGCCAGTAATAGATCATATAAAACAGGATATGATGCACATGCTAAACACCCTAGAGTGGAAAAAACCGAATAGCTAATGTCTAAATACCTTGAAACTAAAATAGAGTTTCTAAAAGGTGTAGGGCCTGCAAAAGCTAAATTACTTAACGAAGAGCTTGGCATTTTTACAATCCATGATTTATTACTTCACTTTCCTTTCAGGTACGAAGACAGATCAACTTTTCATCGGATTTCACAATTAAGATTTGCAGAAGGAAATGTGCAGATCAAAGGTATCATCACAAATGTATCTGTAATTGGAGCTACTAAAAAACAACGTTTAACCGCTATTTTAAATGACCAAACTGGAGAAATCGAACTTGTTTGGTTCAAAGGGGTAAATTGGATGAAGAGTAAGATCAAAACCGGAGTAGCCTATCTGGTATATGGGAAAACTTCAGAATTCAATGGAAAATACAACATCAGCCATCCTGAAATAGAACCTATTACTACTCAAAATCAAAACGGTACTAATCAGCTGCTACCCGTTTACTCCGTTACCGAAAAACTCAAACGAAAATACCTAGATTCAAAAGCAATAGCCAGGCTAACACTTGAAGTTGTGAGAAAGCAGGACTTCCATATAGAAGAATCTATAGACAGTTGGCTTCTTCAAAAACTTGGACTAATAACCTACCAAGCTGCCATTATCAGTATCCACTTGCCTAACGATCAAGCCAAGCTTAATTCAAGCCTTCAAAGGTTGAAGTTCGAGGAACTTTTTTTTATTCAACTGAGAATGTTCAAGGAAAAGAAAATTCGAGAACAAAAGTATCAAGGGATTCAATTTGCTAAGACTCATTTAGTCAACAAGTTTTACGAAGAGATTCTTCCTTTCAACCTTACGGAAGCTCAAAAAGAGGTTATCAAAGAAATTTATGCTGACCTTCATTCTGGCTATCAGATGAATCGATTACTTCAAGGGGATGTAGGTAGTGGTAAAACTGTAACTGCCTTCATATGTGCATTGATAGCGATCAGTTCAGGATATCAAGCAGCTATCATGGCTCCCACTGAAATTTTGGCAATACAGCACGCTCAAGGATTAGAAACATTTTGTAAAAAATTAAATATCACTATCGGTTTGATTACTGGGTCTACTGGTAAGGCTAAAAGAAGAGATCTTTTGCAAAAACTTATTACTGGTGAACTACACATTCTTGTTGGAACTCATGCTCTTATTGAAAATGATGTACAATTTGAGAACCTTGGATTCGTAGTAATCGACGAACAACATCGATTCGGCGTTGCTCAACGTGCAAGACTTTGGCAGAAGAATAAAAATGCTTTCCCTCACGTATTAGTAATGACTGCTACACCTATTCCAAGAACTCTAGCTATGACACTATATGGTGACTTAGAAGTTTCTACTATCAATGAACTTCCTAAGGGAAGAAAACCCATTCAAACCACTCACCTTAATGACAATAACCGACTAAAACTATTTGGGTTCATCCAAAAACAGATTGATGAAGGAAGACAGATTTATATTGTCTATCCATTAATTGAAGAATCTGAAACACTAGAATTGAAGGATCTAATGGATGGATATGAGTCGATATCACGATCTTTTCCTAAGGTGCCATTGAGCATTGTTCATGGAAAAATGAAACCCAAAGACAAAGATTATGAAATGAATCGATTCGTTTCTGGTCAAACCAAAATAATGGTTGCAACGACTGTGATAGAAGTTGGAGTAAACGTCCCCAACGCAAGTGTAATGGTTATCGAAAACGCTGAACGCTTTGGACTATCTCAGCTTCACCAGTTAAGAGGAAGAGTTGGCAGGGGATCTGATCAGTCATATTGTATATTAATGACTGGAAGTAAATTAAGTAAAGAAGCTAGGGAAAGGATCAAATGTATGGTAGATACAACAGATGGTTTTAAAATCGCCGAAAAAGATCTGGAAATTCGAGGCCCTGGAGATCTTATGGGTACACAGCAAAGTGGATTGTTAGACTTAAAAGTAGCCGACATCACTACTGATCAAGAACTTCTAAAAACTGCAAGAGAAGAAGCAAGAAAAATTATATCTGAAGACCCAGAACTTTCCTTACCGAAACATGCAAATATTCTGAAGAGTATTAATCAAAAGAAAAAGAGTCTTCTCAGCTGGAGTTCTATCTCTTAAAACAAAAATGGTCTCACTTGATGAGACCATTTAATTTTATTGTTTTCGCTTACTAAGCATCTTGTAAACTTCTAAGTTTAGCGATACTAAACGACCTTCTTTCCTTATGACCACAATAGGTACAAGTAAAAAACTTCATTAGTTCTCCCTCTTCTTCTATTGTCGGTGATTTAATAATTTCTTCCTTGGTGACTTTTAGTGTCTGATAGTTACACTCGTCGCATCTCAAAGCATGAAGCCTACCATTGTATTTCTCAATTTTAGTATAACCAGACTCTTCGTCAATCCATACATCATAATCTACAGAAAAAGCATCTTCTTCAGCTTGCATACCTTCATCCAAATATACATCCTCTTCTTCTTCACTCAACAATTTCATTTTTCTACCATCTGGAGAGATTCTTGGAGTAAACCTCAAAACCTTTAACCTCTTTTCTATATAAAACGGGTAGTAAAACTTCAAAATGTTTTGAATGATAACACCAGCAATGATGGCAAGCATAGTACTCATAAACAATCTTGCAAAAAACCAAACAAAATCAGTTTCCCCTACTAGTGTGTTTACAAATACAGCCGCAGCTATAATTATTAAAAGTGAGCTATACCAAAGTAAATTAATCTCATACATATTGATATAATCATACTTCGACTTGTAATCTTTTGTGATTATCAGCTTGATACAATGACCTAATAGGATTAAAATACCCGCCCCTGCAATAGTATATGCGACATAGTGCCCATACATATTCCAAGTACTTAATAGGCTTTCATCAATTTTGTTCATAGCAATCGCTTTTAAGTATATCCAAAGTGAATGTAAGCTTTCCAAGCTTAACTCTGAGTAGCCAAATATAGACAAAAAGGTCTACTCGCTATATTTAATATTTTAGAAATGATAATTGTCAAATAAAGAAAATGCCATTCCAGAAAACTGAAATGGCATTAAAATATTTGTGTCCTATCCGGTTTTTATCCGTTCATTGAAATCAAGAACTCCTCGTTGTTTCTTGTTCCTTTCATCTTTTGTAGTAAAAACTCCATAGCTTCCGACGAATTCATATCGTCCATGAATTTTCTCAAAATCCAAATTCTTGAAAGTTCTTCTTTTTCGATCAGTAAATCCTCACGACGAGTACCAGAAGCTGGAATATCAATTGCAGGGAATACACGCTTATTAGCTAGTTTTCTATCCAACTGAAGCTCCATATTACCAGTTCCTTTGAACTCCTCAAAAATTACTTCATCCATCTTAGAGCCCGTATCAATCAGTGCTGTTGCTAGGATAGTTAATGAACCACCGTTCTCAACATTACGCGCAGCACCAAAAAATCTCTTTGGCTTGTGAAGAGCATTAGCATCAACTCCACCAGACAAAATTTTACCACTTGACGGTACTACTGTATTGTGTGCTCTAGCTAGCCTTGTAATAGAATCCAATAGAATCACCACGTCATGACCACACTCTACCATTCTCTTAGCTTTCTCGAGAACAATATTTGCCACTTTCACATGTTTTTCAGCTTGCTCATCAAAAGTAGAAGCTATTACTTCTGCTTTCACGCTCCTAGCCATGTCTGTCACTTCTTCGGGTCTTTCATCTATCAGTAAGATCATCAAGTAAACTTCAGGATGATTTTCAGCGATAGCATTTGCCACGTTTTTCAACAAAACGGTCTTACCTGTTTTCGGTTGAGCCACGATCATACCTCTCTGACCTTTACCAATAGGGGCAAACATGTCCATTACTCTTGTAGAATAATCACCTGACTTTGTACTCAAGTTGATTTTCTCTTCAGGAAAAAGTGGTGTTAAGTATTGGAATGGTACTCTATCTCTGATTTCCTCTGTAGTCTTACCGTTTACAGTAGTAACTTTGAGTAGCGCAAAGTACTTTTCTCCATCTTTAGGAGGTCTAATTGATCCTATAACCGAATCTCCTGTTTTTAAACCAAAAAGCTTAATCTGTGATGGAGAAACATAAATATCATCTGGACTGGCTAAATAATTGTAGTCACTTGATCTCAAAAATCCATATCCATCCTGCATTATTTCGAGAACACCACCATTTTCTATAGCGCCATCGAACTCCTTAATCACAGCGTTATACTCTGCTTTTTTATTCTTTTGCTCTTGACGCTTATCTTGGCGCTCTTTTCTATCGTTAGTGTTGGTATTCTCCTGTTTTTCTGGTTTTTCATCCTGAGAAGAATTCTCTGATTTCGCTTTATCCTGAGGTTGTTTTTCTTGTCGAGGTTTTCTTGGCCTTCTTTCCTTTTTCTCGCCAGCTTCCTTATCAGCAGCTTCTAAATTAAATGAGGCCAATACGTCATCAGTCTTTTCATCAGACTTAACTTTTTGTTCCTTAGCAGGCTTCTCCTCCTCCTTCTTCTCTTCAGGTTCTGGAGTACTTTTTACGACGATAGATTCTGAATCTCTTGTAGACTTGATTTTCTGATCGGCTTCTGCTCCTACCGCAGCTGGATTGACTGCCTGCTCATCCAATATCATATAGATAAGATCCTTCTTAGCAGCTTTTTTGTAATTTTTAATGTTTAGACCTTCTGCGATTTCTCTCAGTTCAGAAAGTAGCCTGTCATTAAGTTCTTCGATGTTGTACATATAATTAATCGATGAGGATGCTCGCTTCGGAGCAAGCACTTATTTTGTTAGAAAAGAAAATTATAAGAATATAATTTGAAGTACGGCTTAAGGTATTTTGCTCGAAATGCGTAATAAATAAGCCCGAATGAATAATATGACACAATAATATGGCAATGCACGATCTTTCACAAACAATTGGAAATATATTTCCTTTTATAAAACAGCCCTATTACTCTCCTAAATCAGGCATTATTATAAATTTGCGATCTTTAATAAATACACGACTATGTTACTTGTTTCAGAGATCATTGCAAATAAGGATGTCTACACTGCTGGACTTCTCAAAAGAGGAATCGAAAATGCCGAGATGCTACTAGATGAAATTATTTCTTTGGATAGTGATCGCAAATCCACTCAGACTAAACAAGATGAACTCTTAGCTGAAGCTAATAATGCTGCAAAATCTATAGGAGCATTGATGAAACAGGGCAAAAAAGAAGAAGCTGAAGCCGTCAAAATAAAGTCTTCTGAACTTAAGGCTCGAACCAAAGAGTTAGGAACCAAATTAGAGGAAATAAAGGCAGATCTTCAAAACAAACTTTATCAAATCCCAAACATCCCAAATAAAGATGTACCCACTGGTCAAACAGAGGAAGATAATGAAGTGTTATTTACTGTTGACTCCTTACCACAATTAACTGATGACAGTCTAGCTCATTGGGACCTAATTAAAAAGTATGACATTATTGACTTTGATCTTGGAATCAAGATAACTGGAGCTGGCTTTCCTGTTTACAAAGGAAAAGGTGCTAAGCTCCAAAGAGCATTGGTTAATTTCTTTTTGGATCAAGCCGAAGAAGCTGGTTATAATGAAGTTCAACCTCCAATAGTTATAAATGAAGCATCTGGGTATGGAACAGGTCAACTGCCTGACAAAGAAGGTCAGATGTATCAATTGACTAATTCTGATTTATATTTAATACCTACTGCAGAAGTACCGATAACAAACCTATATCGAGACCAAATAGTCGACGAAAAAGATCTCCCTATCAAACATGTTGGTTTCACCCCATGTTTTAGAAGAGAAGCTGGATCTTGGGGGGCACATGTCAGAGGACTTAACAGACTTCATCAATTTGATAAAGTAGAGATTGTACAAATCGAGCATCCTGACAAATCTTTTGAGACTTTGGACACAATGGTTAAACACGTAGAATCATTGTTAAAAAAATTAGAACTTCCTTACAGGTTATTGAAGCTATGTGCTGGCGACCTTGGTTTCACTTCTTGCATCACTTATGATTTCGAAGTATACTCGGCAGCTCAAAAGAAGTGGTTGGAAGTAAGTTCTGTAAGTAACTTTAAAAACTACCAAGCGAATAGGTTGAAGTTGAGATACAAAGACTCTAATAATAAAAAGCAACTTGCCCATACATTAAATGGTAGTGCATTAGCATTACCTAGAATAATGGCTGCACTATTAGAAAACGGTCAGACTGCAGATGGAATCAATATTCCATTAGCACTAAGACCTTACACAAGATTTGATAAAATTTCCTGATGGCAATAACAGTTCGAAATGGCTTAAAAACAGATTTACCAAAAGTATTTGAACTAATCAAAGAATTGGCTGAATTTGAAAAAGCACCAAACGAAGTAGATAATACAATTGAAATGATGGAAGAAGACGGATTTGGCGACAATCCAGTCTTCGGATTTTTGATAGCCGAAGAAGAAGGCAATACAGTAGGCATGTCTTTGTACTATTATAGGTATTCTACTTGGAAAGGCAGAAGACTCTATCTTGAAGATTTAATAGTAACAGAATCCTACAGAGGTAAAGGAGTAGGTTCCGCTCTCATGGATGCTACTATAAACTATGCCAAAGAAGTCGGGTGCACAGGCATGATGTGGCAGGCGTTAGACTGGAATACGCCCGCCTTAGATTTTTATAAAAAATATGGAGCAACTTTCGACAACGAATGGGTAAATTGTAGTCTACAGTTTTAATATATTTGTTCCAACATTGTTCTAAAATCTACAACTTTGTCACCGTATCTACGATAAACCTTAACTTGTAATGCTTCACCATAATTAGCTTGAAACGACAAAACCTTATTTACATTCTTTGCAAAATATTGAATGGCATAAGTATTGCCTTGATCTTCATTAACTAGTAACCTAAAGATTTTATATGATTCAAATAGCTTAGCAGCCATCACTTCAGGGATGTGTTCTTTCTGCATCCAAGCCAGCCAATCCTTCTCAACTGTTTTATCCACATTAACCGTTACATTATATAATACCATGGTTTTTAGTCACTTATTTAAAAAATCGTAGAAATTATACGGGTATTCATCGAAAGTCCAAAATTAATAGCTGATAACCGTATTACATTTACTTGCAGTAGAAGAATTAATTATATATAAAGCTTATGAGCTTGCAGCGAATAGAGAGAGAAAAAGAAGTCTGGAAAGACATAGATGGATTTTCCAACTATGAAGTTTCCAACAGAGGTAAAATTAAAAGAAAAGACAGAAAAATAAAGCGAAAAGGTTCTGAGAATCTGGTAACGCTCAAGTCTAAAATCATGAAACAGCGCTGGAACAAAGCGTGTAAATGTTTTTTCCTTGACTTACTAGATGATGAGGGCAAACGCAAAACTGTCTATCCACACAAAGAAGTTGCCAGAGCATTTTGTATAAATGTGATGCCTTCCGAATTTACAATGATTATTCATCTTGATAATAATCCAAAAAACAATGATTCAACGAATCTTGAATGGGTAACAAGCTCTGATCACATGTCATTCCAATTCGAAGTCGGCAATAAAGACAACTACAAAGTGTGGAAAACACGAAAGAAAAAGTACAAAAATGGTTTTAAACCAAAGCCGGTAAAAGAAACTGTTGAATAAGCCACTTATTTTCCCATTAGAACAAATGGAGACCAATAATATGGGTGGGCAAACTGCCCACCTTGATCAATCATCTTGAGTTTTGCCTTACGCAACGCGTAGGAATAACTCAAGCTTTGATCAAATTCTTTGGGCACATGGAATGGTAAAAAGTTCTTGTAATAATTAATCATCAGATCTTTTGTTGAAGCATCTGACACTTTCCAGAGAGAAACTGTCAAATTCTTTGCTCCAGCGTATATTAAAGCTCTGGTCAATCCGATTATTCCTTGACCAGTTTCAATTCTACCTAAACCTGTTTCACACGCAGATAGTGTTACTAACTCTGCGTTCAGGTCTATATTGTATATTTCTCCCGAAAATAAAATACCATCTTCCTCATTGGTCAATGTATCCATAGTCAGCATAATTCCCGAGAATTCTGGCTCATCTTGGTTTACAAAACCATGAGAAGCGATATGAATATACTTATACTTACCCATCTCTCCTGACTTTGCCACTTCTTCCTTAGCGTCATAATAAATGAATTCATCAGCTATTTTACCATTATCGTGAAATATAGAATCTATTGTCAAGACTTCTATCTCAGTACCTGGCAATGGAATCAATTCGGAAGTAGGCATATTAATACCTCTTCTCAGATTATATGCTTTTTGATCATCATCGTAAGATTTCTTTTTAGCATTTTTCAATGCATCCACTGCGTGACCAAAAGTAACTGGTGCTAACACCATTCCTTCCTGATCAGCCTTGGCTCTTATGAGTTTCTCATTTTTAAAGGTTTTATAAAGTAAGTTCGCCGAAAACGTATATGAAAGATTGTAATCTCGTACTAAATAGGGTAATTTACTGAAGTCAATATTATCAGAATTTGGAAAATTCTCGGTCAATAACAGCTCAAAAGGAATAGTTGCCATAATACCATCTTGGACGATTATTATATTCTTAATTCTATCTGGAACATCTTTTGGAAACAGCTGTTCATACATTTCTCTAGCATATCTAAGGTAAATTTCATTACTCTTGAAGAGAACTCCTTTTCGTATAGCTTTCACACTTCTATCGTAATCTTTTTTCTTATATCTCTTCTCGATTCTCATTTCCTGATTATCAATTTGAGCAATATAAATACTGTCAGAAGTGAGAAAATACGAGAGCATCATAGTAGAGTCATCCAAAAATGACTTAATATCCTCAAGAGGGGTAACACTAACATCATATTTTAAGTCGTAATACTTTGGATAATCATGTTCCATGCGTTCGATCAACTCTTCGTATTGTCTATTAGCCTTGAATAGTTCACGTTGATAATATTCTAGCATGGCACTATCTGGATTAGCAGATAGTTCTTGAGTGTAGCTGTTTATTATTTCCTTAAGTTCAATTTCTCTATCGAGCAATTCATCAGGTAACCCTCCAAATGACTTTGCATTGGACTCTGCCAATGATGAAAACAAAATAGCTCCTTTCTTCTTTTCAGTAAAGTAGAAAAACCTATTCTCATACTCCGCCTTTTTGTTTTTATACGTAGCATCAGGACTTATATAACTTACATTACTTGGAGATATTAAATTCATTAATGCATAAGAGGCATTCACAGATGATTCATAAACCTTAGATGAAAGTTTACTAAGTTGAATTTGGTCTCGACGATCATAATAAGTTTGTCTAATCTGCTCTACTAGACTATCACTTTTCACAAAACTATTGAGCGAAACATCAAGTCCTTTGACGTTTTTACTTCGACTAAATCCCTCTTCAAGCAATTCTGCTTTATAACTCATGTATAGCATCAGCTCGTAATTATTGAAGAAATTGGTCAATACCGGATTAACGAAGATATTTTTTTCTTCAAAATCGATAATACTGGAATTAATAGCTTCCTGACAGTAGTTGAGTGCTTCTTGTATTCTGCCAGTCTCACCATAGATTCTAGCTAATTGATAGTAGTCTGCTGCTACATCAGGATTAGTATTCCCATGGATTGCCTTGTCAATTTTCAATGCTCTTTCACAATAACGTATTGACAACTCAAAATCACCAAAGAAATAATAGATACTACCAAGATTATTATTGACTCTAGCAGTATTGACATGATTCTCCCCTACTAGATTCCAATTGACTTCCATCACCTTATTATAGTAATCAAGTGCTTCTCTAAATCTCTCTTGGTACATATATACATTACCCATTCCAAGATACGCGCGAACCGTACTCTGATGTTCTAAACCTATTGTCTGTTCAAAGAGGTTAACGGCTTTTTGATAGTATTCCAGTGATTTATCATAATTTGACTTATTCTTATAAATATCTGCAAAACCCAAGAAGATCGCCCCATACTTTGGATTCATTTCATGCAAAAACATCTGATAAATAACGAGAGCCTGTCTGTAGTACTGAAGTGCTAAATCATTTTGTCCACTAGTTTTATATATATCTGCGATGCCGACATAAGTTGTTGCTACATCTGGATGATTCTCTCCGAAAGCTTTTTTATTAATAGATAATGCCTTTTCATAATACTGAGTCGCAAGATTGTAAGAACCTTTATTTCGATACAAATTACCTAGGCTCAAATAGGAATTAGCAACATACGGATGATCCTTGCCTAAAATCCTAATATTTGATTCAAGTGCAGTTTGAAAATGTCTAAATGCTTCTTCGTATTGGTGCTTACCGAAATATACATTCCCAATCCCCAAACTAGTAGGAGCAGAAAAAAGCACCTCATCATGCACTTCATGATTCGCAATCTTTAAAGCCTCTTCATACTCTTTAAGTGCTAACTCATGACGCCCTGTGAGATAGTGAATATTACCAATATTATTAAGAGCATTTGCACGTTCGATATCCCACGCACCTAAATACTCCTTTGCCATATCAAAAGCCTCTTGAGCTAATCTAAGGGCTTCGTCTAACTCAAAAGTCCCACAAAGGTTTTCTGAAATTTTATTGTCTGACGCTACAACTCCTCTCCAGTAACTTTCCTTAAGATAAATCTCTCTGGCTTTCTCAAAATGATAAACCGAACTATCATGTTTGTTGTAAAGCAAAAACTCGTCTCCTTGCTCATAGTGACGATCTGCTAGATCTATCTGGGCCTGCCCAGATAGAAAAATTAAGGTGAATACGATGGATAAACAGGTAGTTTTTAACAAGAATCTTATTTTAAATGAATAGCCTATTTTTATTAATAAGCATATGCGATGTTAATAATTTTTTCTTGATCTTACATGCTTAAATAAAGCATTCTTAGTTGAAATTTTTTACCCATATTAACATAAATAATATGATGAAAAAGGCGTTGATGTTGATTCTACTCCTTCCCTTTGTAGCATACTCGCAAACTAAACCGAATATTGAACCTAAACATTATATAGGCGAAGACAATAAACTCTATTGGCACGGTAAAAAGCCTGTTTATATTTTTATTTCAGACAACCCTGAGGGTAAAAACGCTCAACGGTTAGAGAGCCAAATACATCCGCAGTTCACTAACCCCCTTTATCTAGACACGGAAGGTATTAACTACTTCCGTACCAATTGGGCTGCAGATTCCACATTGAAACAAATCTCTCCTAAAACAGAAGTCCTGTTTGAAGTATATAGAGACAATACTGCCCCTGTAACTACGGTTAATTTCAAAGGTGCTAATAAGTTTAAATCAAGGGATGGAAAAGTATTTTATGGCAAGTCCCTAGAAATGAATAGTACAGCTTTTGACAAGCATTCCGGTGTTCAAAAGACTTTTGTTTCTATCAACAATGCTGATTTCTTAGAATTTAAAGGAGCGCAAACATTCACAGAAGATAAAGAGTATGATATTAAAATTTATTCAGCTGACAATACTGGCAATGTAGAAGCCATAAAAATTTTCCAATTTAGAGTTGACTCTACTGCACCTATGACAGAATACATTGTAAATGGGGATCGAAGTGGAATGATTTTTTCCCCTAGAACAACAATTACATTGAAGTCTAGAGATATGGCTTCCGGAATAAAGAAAATTGGTTTTAGGATAGATAATGGTACCGAAAAAGTTTTTTACAACAATATTTCATTATCTCGACTGGAAGATGGAAATCATACGATTACCTATTATGGGTATGATCAAGTTGGAAATAAAGAGCAAGAGAAAACAATCGACTTTTATCTCGATAGACAAGAACCGAAAGTAGATGCTTCTATCGTTGGCGATCAATATCAGAACAGAGGTCGAGTATTTGTTTCTACAAGAACTAAAGTAAAACTCATCGCTGAAGACAATAAAGCTGGAGTTAAAAATATTATGTATTCTGTCGATGGAGCTAAAGAAGAAAGGTACTATGAGCCATTTACTTTAGACAAATCCAAAGGAAACCATATTGTAACTTACTATGCTACAGACAAAGTAAATAACAAATTGGAAGGTCGTATAGAGGAGTCTAACTTCAATAGAAGCTCACTAGATATAGATATGGATGCTCCTGAAATTAGCTTTTCTTTTAAAGGTGAAAAGTATGAAAATAGAGATACCGTTTTTATTACCAGTAAATCTAAAGTCACATTAACTGCATTCGATGAGGAAAGCGGAGTAAGGACTATTGGGTATAAAGTGAATGGAGGTGAAGGAAAAACATATTCTGATCCATTTTCAATAAGTGAAGAAGGTTTCTACACTGTAGATTTCTACGCAACTGATCGTGTAAATAATAGAAATACAAAATCATTCTCTTTTGTAATAGATAATACCGGTCCTGAAATAGGAGCTACAGTAAGTATGGAGAAAATCGGAACAATAGCACTTGATGAAAAGGACGGAAAAGTAATCAATGTATACCCAAAAGGAATAAAACTATTCCTATCTGGAACAGATGCTGTAGTTGACACTGACAAGCTTTATTACTCTATAAATCAAGGTTCCGAAATTTTGTACACTAAACCTATAGTCCTAGGCACTAAAGGATTAATTAGCTATAAAATAAAAGCTATTGACAAATTAGGAAATGAAACCACTCAAGATCCTAAAGAAGTATTTATCAAATAAGCTGAGAAAAATACAGACGACCAGTGATGATGAAAATTCATCACTGGCTTTCCTATGATAATCTTTTAAGTAGAACCACTTCCTTTGGTGTAAGCATTCTCCATTTTCCTTTTGGGAGTTCTTTTTTAGTAAGGTTACCGTACAGCGTTCGGTCTAATTTCGTCACTTCGTATCCAAAGTGCTCAAAAATCCTTCTTACTATCCTATTCTTACCAACGTGAATCTGAACTCCCAAATTCTTTTTTGACTCATCTAACACAACTATATCATCAACAGATACCGGACCATCTTCCAGCTTGATGCCTGCAGCTATTTCTTCTACATGTTGTTTAGTAATTGGTTTATCCAGCCCAACTTGATAAATCTTCTTTATCTTGTATGATGGATGAGTCAGCTTTTGAGAAAGTTCTCCATCATTAGTAAACAATAGTAGCCCCGTAGTTTGCCTATCTAATCTTCCTACTGGGTATATCCTCTCATCACAAGCTCCTTCAACCAGTTGCATAACTGTGCGTCTTTCCTGTGGATCATCCATAGTCGTGATATAATCCTTAGGTTTGTTAAGAAGTACATAAACATAATTTTGTGGCGAGATCACTTTGTCATTAAACATTACCTGATCCCCTCTCTCGACTTTGGTCCCAAGTTCAGTTACAATGTTACCGTTCAGTTTGATTTTACCTTCTTCAATAAGAAGGTCTGCATCTCTCCTAGAGCATATACCTGCGTTGGCTATATACTTATTCAACCTAGCTGGATAGGTAATAGAAGAAGTTTTTTTTGAATCTGTATTCTTATTTTTTGATGGAGTTCTTCGCATTTGACCAATTTTGCTGCAAAACTATGGAATGCTATTCACTTGCTTCTCCGATCTCGTTCTCTTTTTGAGAGAAGTCTTTTAAGGTTGGGAGCTCATTAATATTGTTAATCCCGAAATAATCCATAAAATTATCACTTGTTCCGTAGATCAAAGGACGTCCAATGGCCTCCGATTTACCCTTGATTTCAACAAGCTCTTTCTCTAATAGTTTCTGAACTGCATAGTCACAATTCACTCCACGAATCTGCTCCATTTCAGATTTAGTGATCGGTTGACGATAAGCTATGATAGCTAGTGTCTCCAAAGAAGAATTTGATAATCTTTTTTTAGACTGTTGCTTCAGTAAAATACCAATACTCGCTTGATAAGCCGGTTTGGTTAAGAATTGATACCCTCCTCCAGTTTGTATCGGCTCAAACGAGTATTGATCTTCTTTATATTTTTCCTGAAGTATCCCAATCGCCTGTTCAATATCTTCTATTGGAACCTCTGCCTCAAACATTTCACTCAAGCATTCCTTCATATCCTTAACCTCTATGGGTTTCGGCGCACAAAAAATCAATGCCTCAATATGATTTACGAGAAAGTCCAAATATTAACCGTTTTGCTTCATCTTAGCATCTATTGACATGGTGGTATGAGGAACTGCTCTTAACCTAGCTTTACTAATCAAATTTCCAGTTTCTTTACAAATACCATAGGTGCCGTTCTTAATTCTCACCAGTGCGTTCTCAAGATTGGTGATAAACTTTTGCTGACGTGCTGCCAATTGATTTAAGCTCTCTTTCTCAGCAGTATCAGCTCCATCTTCTAAAGTCTTTACATTTCCATAAGTACCATCAGTACCTGAATCTTTACTTCTAGTAATAGACTCCTTGATATAGTTCAATTCGTTCCACGCCTTTTCTAATTTTTCTTTGATCAAGACTTCAAATTCCTTCAATTCTTCATCAGAATAGCGTGTTTTCTCTCCATTATTCATAATTCCAACGTTTAGGGTTCGTGGGTTATAGTTTGCGCTAATCTACTCTAAAGGTGCTAAAAATAAAACTGCGTTTTTACAGCGAAATTATTTCTAGTCTTAGGTATATTCTATCTTGTCAAGCAGCCCACCCTTCACGGTCCAGACTTCTATATTGAATAGCCTCTGCCAAATGTTCAATTAAAATTTCATCCTTCCCATCCAGATCCGCTATTGTTCGTGCAACTTTCAATATTCGATCATAGGCTCTTGCCGACAAACCGAGTCTTTCCATTGCGGTCTTTAATAGATTTTTCCCTGCTGCATTAATCTGACATACTGATTTCACCATTTGCGAATTCATCATTGCATTGCTGAATATTTCAGGATGATCTTTAAATCTTTCAGACTGTATCAAACGCGCAGATATAACACGTTCCCTAATCTCATCGCTAGACTCGGTTTTTCGATCATCAGTAAGTTGATCAAATGATACCGGGGTTACTTCTACATGTAAATCAATTCTATCAAGTAAAGGTCCACTTACTTTATTAAGATATTTCTGTACAACTCCAGGAGCACATACGCACTCTTTTTCCGGATGATTATAATACCCACATGGACAAGGGTTCATACTTGCAATCAACATAAAATTGGCCGGAAAATCTATTGAAACCTTGGCTCTAGAAATTGTTACTTTCCTTTCTTCCAAGGGCTGACGCATCACTTCCAATACAGTCCTTTTAAATTCTGGAAGTTCGTCGAGGAAAAGAACACCATTATTTGCCAAAGAAATTTCTCCCGGTTGAGGAACACCCCCTCCTCCAACTAAGGCTACATCAGAAATGGTATGATGTGGACTCCTATATGGCCTTGAAGCTATCAATGAAGAATCTTCTTTTAACTGACCAGCTACAGAATGAATCTTCGTCGTTTCAAGAGATTCATGTAACGTTAAGGGAGGTAGTATAGAAGGAAGTCTTTTTGCAAGCATCGTTTTACCAGCACCAGGAGGTCCAATCATAATAACGTTATGACCTCCCGCAGCTGCTATTTCTAGAGATCTCTTAATATTCTCTTGTCCCTGTACATTGGAGAAATCTGCTGCGTATTCATTTACTTGAGTCTCGAATATATCTCGAGTGTCATATACAATTGGTTCGATTGGTTTCTCCCCTGACAGGTGTTCAACTGCTTCCGTAAGTGAGTCTACTCCAATAACATCTAGCTTGTCAACAATAGCAGCTTCAGTAGCATTTTGTTTTGGTAAAATCAATCCCTTAAACCCCTGTTTACGAGCCTCAATAGCAATTGGCAAGGCCCCTTTTATCGGTCTAACAGAACCATCTAAAGCCAGCTCACCCATTACGATATACTGCTCTAGATTCTCAGCGAAAAGCTGTTCTGATCCAGCCATTATTCCCAATGCTATAGGTAAATCATACGCTGAACCCTCTTTCTTAATATCAGCTGGAGCTAAATTAATTATTACTTTAGTTCGTGGCATATGATAGCCATTTTGCTTCAACGCTGATTCAACCCTCTGCTCACTTTCTTTAACTGCCGAATCTGGCAGCCCTACCATATAGAACTTTGTACCTGCTGTGACATTGACTTCGATCGTAATCACATGCGCATCAACGCCAAAAACGGCGCTACCGAATGTTTTTGCTAACATATTAGGTTAATCCAATTTCTCTTTTCGTTTCTCTTCGTCTTTTTCATCTCCTTCTTCAGAAGGATCATCTTCCTCAGTAACTACCAACTCTTCTTCATTACTTTGATCATACATTCTAGCTTTCAACTCTAATATTTCCTTCTCTAGAGACTTTATCTTCCTGTTTTTAGAAAGAATATGAATATTCTCAACTATCACCTCAAGAACAAGTAGAACCAAACCAATTCCTCCAAGCTTTAGAACAAAACGAATTAATCCGGTCCATGTATCAATCGGATCCCAACTCCAAATCAACACCAAATCCTCATGTTTAAGAGCAACAAATGTTGAGAACGCCAAAAAAACTACATAGACGAGATAAAAATAAAGCTTGATTTTTTTCATAACTACCGCAATAAGACGTTATACCAGTAAAATTAATCGAAAGTGCGAATCCTATGTACTGTTTTAATAAAATCAAAAAAAATGCAAATAACTCACATTCTAGTAGTCCTGTTTTACCAAGATATTCCTCAAAGTATTCTCTCAAAAACCAATTAGTGATATATTGCAAACGAAGAATTCACCAAGCTATGGAAAATCTGTACACTAATTCAGTAGTATATAGATTACATCTTCCATGTGGGTTGGCCCCAATACTTAGAGTAGCATGAAAGAAATCAACAAGTTAGTTAAGCTTATAAATAGTAGACTAAAAAGTAATTTTGATGTTATTGACCTATCAGGCAATGTATCAGACCCTGGAAAAGAACAGCAGCTATATAATGGTGTCCTGAACGGAGAGTTCATTAATGATGAAGTTACTGCTGAAAATATGTACGGCGCAGACATTTATGACCAGCGCTTTAGAATGCTTAAGTCTAGGCTACGGTATAAGCTATTTGATCTTATTTATCATTTAGATTTTGAAACGCCAGATTTCAGTTTCAAAACTCAGAAGAAACTCGAGTGTCAAGAATATCTTCACAAAGCGAAAATTCTATTTGAATTGGGAGAATTGGACATGTCTGAAAAGTTATTCAATAAGGTATTAGTTATTGGAAACGAATGTCAATTCACTTGTGAACTTGTTGAAGCTATGGAGCTTCGTCGAAAAATGTTGTCAGCACTTCATAAACCAACAGATTTTGATCAAACGGTAAAGGATCTTCAAGATCTAAGAAACAAAAAAAGAAAAGAAGAAGAAGCTGAAGACAATTTTCTCAGAGCGCAGCTACTACTATCAAAGAGCATACACTCAAGAAATACGAGTCTTCCAGTAATTCTGCAAATAATCTCCGAACTAGATAAATTGTATGAATCAACACATGCTTTCAGTATTTTTGAATTTATTTATCAACTTAAAATTTCAAAGTATTTCTTAGAAAAGGATTTCACTGGATTAGTATCTTACTTGGACAAGGCTGCCATTGAAGTAAGAAACATGTCTATCAATCAAGAGCTATTTGATTACAATCAAAATTCGCTTCTAAAGGCCAAAGCATTGCTATTCTTGGAGGAATATTCCAACGGCTTAGAGGTCATTAAAAGTGACTACACTGATATAGACAAAACCACTAACTCATGGTATTTAAAAGCTGAATTGAATTTTTTACTGGCCTTGCACGACAAAAATTACGCAGAAGCCCATCTTATTTTAAAAAATGTTTGGAAGAATACTGGGTTTAGTAAGGTTTCAACTGAAATCACTAGCCGATGGAAGTTGTTTAAATTATATCTAAACTTTGCTGCACCGGAACTCGAAATTCAAAAAAGAATCAGGTTTACTGACATTCATATTGCCAAAAGGTCATATTTCAAGGAGCAAAAAGGTTATATTATCTCTTTACTAGTCATAGAGTTCTTACACGCATTGAAAGATAGCTTTAAAACTGCCGAAGCTAAAATGGATTCTATTGACCAATTCTACTCAGAAAAACTAAGTGATCCTGGCAAATACAGTAGAGAGAAGCAGTTTTACAAATTGTTAGTTACACTTAGGAAGTGTAACTACAATGTCTCTGAAACTATACCTCGAGTAGAAAGTTATCTGACTAAAATGTCGGAGAAAAAATCTCACAACCCTTTTGGAGACTTTGAAATTATACCTTTAGAGCACCTCTGGGAAATGGTTTGTAAAGCTGTAACCGTTGAAGTCAAAATTTAACAGAGCTGTCATCATATATCATTGTTGAATTAGTGTTCTTTTAAGAAGGGTCTTGATAAGATAACAACATTAAACTCCTAAGTAGCTTTATAAAAAAACCCTGATTCCGTTATACGAAATCAGGGTTTTAACATTGAAATAAATCCTAATTATAGAACAATACCAATAAATGACTTAAATGCAATTCCCATAAGCCCGGTCAATATCATAGTAATACCAAGCCCTTTCAATCCATTAGGGATATGAGAATACTTCAATTTTTCTCTAATAGCGGCTAAAGCTATAATGGCTAAAAACCATCCAAAACCAGACCCTGATCCATAAGCAGTAGCCTCTATTATTGTATAATCTCTTTGAACCATAAAGAGTGATGCTCCAAGGATTGCACAGTTTACAGCGATCAATGGTAAAAAGATACCTAAAGATCCGTATAACGATGGAGAAAACTTCTCGATAATCATCTCTACCAATTGTACCATTGCCGCAATAATTGCGATAAACATGATAAATGATAAGAATGTTAAATCAATTGTCTCGAAACTCGGGCTTATCCACGTCAATGCACCCTCTTTCAAGACAAACTCCTGAAGACACCAGTTGATCGGCACGGTCATCGTCAATACAAAGATTACAGCTGCACCTAGGCCAAGACCTGTAGACACTTTCTTAGACACTGCTAGGAAAGAACACATACCTAAGAAGTATGCGAAGACCATGTTGTCAATAAATGCGCTTTTTATGAAAATATTTAATGCTTCCATGCTCTTAGTGCTCTACGTATCCGTTTTTAGTTCTTTGTACCCAGATGATAATTCCTAACACCATGAAGGCACCAATTGAATCTACCATCAAACCATTCGTTTGGATATCGATTATCCCGCCAGAAATACTATATAAAGTATCGTATACTGGAATATCAAATACCGTCCCTGAACCAAAAAGCTCTCTAGCAAATGCCACAGCCAAAATGATCCATGCATATCCAAAGCCACTTCCTAAACCATCCAATACTGAATCGTAAGCTTTATTGGCCATTGCAAATGCCTCTAATCGACCCATCACAATGCAGTTTGTAATAATCAATCCAACAAATGCTCCTAATACTTTATACATATCAAATAAGTAAGCCTTCAATACCTCACTTACTAATGTTACTAGTGTTGCTATGATCGCTAGTTGAACGATAATTCTTACCCTAGATGGGATCAAATTTCTGATCAATGAAATGATCATATTAGAAAACACAATTACAAATACCACGGCAACCGACATTACCAAAGTAGGTTGCATTTTCACAGTCACTGCCAGTGCAGAGCAAATACCCAAAACCTGAATAGTTACGGGGTTGTCATCATTCAATGGATCAGTGATAAACTTCTTTCTTCTTTTGGACAATAGCGGCTCTGCAGGCTCTTTTACTATTGGTTGTTCCAATGTTTCTGTACTCATATCAGTTTATTAATACAGTTTTAAATATTTTCTTCAACAACCTCTACCTCCTGAGCCTCAGCTACAGGTTCAGCAACTGGCTCAGCTACTACTGCAGAAGCATTTCTAGTTTTTTCGATAAACTTTGAATAGTATCCAAAGTAATCGCTCAACATAGCATTCACTCCTTTACCAGTCAAAGTAGCACCAGACATACCATCTATATGATGTTCATCCAAAGGATCTCCTTTTTCCCCTTTTACCATGGACACTGACTGTAAAGTACCTTGCTCGTCAAAAATTTTCTTCCCAATGTATCGAGCTTTCACACCTTCTTCCGTGATTCTAGCACCTAGACCTGGTGTTTCTGACTTATGATCAAAGGCAACACCTTTCACAGTATTCAAATCAGACTCTAATGCTACGAATCCAGATATCCAATCCCAAAGACCTGCACCAAACATAGGTATAATGTAAGCATCTACTTGCTCTTTATTAGACTCATTCATAAACATGAATATAGGATATGGTCTAGTCTGAATATCTTTCTTATGATTCTTCTGAAAATCTATTTTTTCAGCTACCAAAGCATTCCCTTTTTCATCTTTCTCCATCACGTCACCGTTAATGTCAAGAACAGTAGAAGAAATCCTTTCGTCATAAAGCGCCAAAATCGCATTCGGATCTTCAATAGTAGAGATATCCATTACAGCACCCAAGATCTTCTTCTTAGTATCTAGCTCTACTTGCTTGTCTTGGAACGGTTTCAAAAACTGATTAGCACCAGACAACAATCCGCCAAGTATTATTGTCAATACAGCGGAAAAAACGAGTATGTATGTATTAGACTGTTGCACGTTTCAATCTTCTTTTAATGTTAGCTCCTACCACATAGTGATCAATTAATGGAGCGAAAACGTTCATTAATAATATTGCCAACATAATTCCCTCAGGATATGCTGGGTTGAAAACTCTGATGATGATTGTCAATGCACCGATCAAGAATCCATAAATCCATTTACCTGTTTCAGTTTGTGCAGCTGATACTGGATCAGTAGCCATGAAAACAGCTCCAAAAGCCAAACCTCCTATCACTAAATGATAATGAGCAGGGAGTAACATGTATTCGTTAGCTCCAAAAATGTTGCAGATTGTAGCCATTCCAAAAGCACCTGCAAAAACACTTACAATGATTTTCCAGCTTCCTACACCTGTCACTACTAAAATAACAGCTCCAATTAAACACATCAAAGTAGATGTTTCTCCGATACTTCCAGGCATTATCCCAATAAACATATTTTGGAAACTAAACATTCCTTCATACCAGTGTGCATCTAGTAGACTGACCATAGATTGAGTTCCTTCTACCGAAAGAGCCCCAATTGCCAATGGAGTCGCTCCTGAAAACCCTTCTACTGGTGAAGCATCTCCAAAATAAGTCCAAACATCACCCGATATCTGAGATGGATAAGCAAAGTACAAGAAAGCTCTAGCTATCAACGCAACGTTCAATATGTTCATACCTGTACCTCCAAACACTTCCTTACCTAGTATCACTGCAAAAGCTGTAGCTAAACCTACTTGCCATAATGGAATAGATGCAGGCATAACTAAAGGGATCAACATACCAGATACTAAAAACCCTTCTGCCACTTCGTGTCTATTGATCGTAGCGAATGTAAATTCTATTCCTAGACCGACTCCGTAAGAAACCGCTATAATAGGAACGACTAATATTGCACCTGTCAAAAACTTATCTCCTAAAGAAGCAACTTCTCCGATAGAAATATAATGTTGATGACCTGCATTCCAAATACCAAATATCAAGCACGGAATCATAGCTATGATAACTGTCATCATCATACGCTTCAGATCAATAGCATCACGAACTTGAGCTCCTGTAGGACCTGTGGTCTTATTTGGAGCTAATAGTAACACCTCATGCGCTTCATATACATAGTAGAACTTCTCCCACTTTCCTCCTTTTTCGAAGTTTGGGCGAATTTTCGCAAAAATATCTTCTATAAACTTCATCTCTAATTCTTAACTAGTTCTAACCAAATCCAAACCTTCTCTCAAGATCGCCTGAACATCGTTCTTAGATGCATCGATGAATTCGCATAGCGCTAAATCTTCTTCTATGACCTCATATATTCCAAGCCCTTCCATTTGCTCAAAGTCTTCTGACAATACTGCCTTCAACAAATAAGTAGGAAGTACATCCATGGGAACTACTTTCTCAAATTCTCCCGACTGAACGAAAGCTCTATGTTGACCTCTCATATTGGTAGTCAAAGTGAACTCTTTCTTCTTTCCTCCTAAGAAAGACAAAAGACCAAAAGCTTTATGAAAGCTTAACTTCTCAGTAGTTGGAAGAATCCACCCCATAAAATCGTACTGATCGCCTTCTGGAATAACAGTCAATTGATTGTCATAGAACCCTAGATAACCAGTAGAGTTGATCTGAGTACCTGTCAGTACATTTCCTGATATGAATCTAACAAATCCATCCTTGGTAGTACCATCAACCATTTTATTTATACATCCTCCAGTATATGTTTTGTAGTACTGAGGAGTTAAAACTTCTGATCCGGTAAAAGCAACCACTCTAGATGCGTCATATTTTCCTTCTAAGAAAAGTTTCCCTATCTGAGCTACACCAAAAGGAGCTACCGTCCAGACTGTTTCACCTTTATTGACCGCATCAACATGGTGAATCTGAACTCCAACATTACCTGCTGGGTGCGGGCCACTTACCGTGTTTACTTGTGCTTTTGAAGATTTGAAGAAGTCCGCTGACTCACTGTTCACTCCTATGTGAATTTTACCTTCAGTCAGTTTAGAAAGAACTTCAATTCCTGCTTCGAAATATTTTTCGTCTCCTTGAAGGGTGAAATTTTGATCTGCAGCTAGTGGGTGAGTATCAAAAGCTGAAATGAAGATACTTTTCGGAGTGTCATTTGGATCAGCCACTACCCCAAAAGGTCTTTGGATGACATTTGGCCAGACGCCACTTTTCTTCATTAAATCAATAGCAGCTGCCTTAGTTAGGCTGCTTACATCTTGCTGACCAAAAGATTCATACTCGATTTCTTTGTCAGCTAGGATTCTTACTTCCAAGATTTTTCGCTTGGCTCCTCTAACAATCTCTGCGACCTCACCACTGACAGGAGAACAATAGAACACGTCCTCCACTGCTTTGTCAATCATAATAGGAGTCCCTGCTTTCACAGATTCACCTTCTTTGACTAGCAACTTGGCACGTGACATTCCCAAGAAATCTGTCGGCTTAATAGCAAAAGTCTCAGGCTGCGCGAGCTCTGCGATTTTCTTTTCAGCTTTTCCTTTGAGGTTGATGTCAAACCCCTTCTTAAGCTTTATACTTTGAGACATATTTTTTGTGCTGTAATGCTTGTTTTCAAAAACGGAGCAAAAATAACAAAAAAATGGTCTTTATAGCCATTAGGGGCAATAATCGAAAAACCTTAACGATTCATTGAACCAATAGTCATTTAACGGCATTTTTTTGTCTCTTAAAGTCGGCTATAAATCTATAAATCGAACCTCCTTGCTCAACTTGTTCATCAAATCTCAAATCCATTCGTCTACGACAGTCCTCTGACATATACCAATTCATAGAGTATTCTTTTTCTCCCTTGGTATGTTTGTATAAAGCGACTTCATACCAATAATCTAAATTTTGCTGTGCCATACGGTGATCTAGATAATATTTAAGGCGCTGTGTATTCATCTCTGTCTGACGACCGTATGAAGCTGCTAAAACTAAAATGGGAGCTGCAATGTCATTTACCATTGGGTTGACTCGATTAAACCCGCTTTTACGACCTCGACTATTTCGAATATGTATCACTTTGAAAACTATTTTATTTAAAAAGAGCGGGTTTTCTCTCTTTAAATAATCTTCAAAGGCTAAAATTGTTTCATGTACTACTCCTGCACCAGAATTATCAAAGTAACCTCCATCAACGAAGTATTGATCTCCTATACCTCCGGCGGGACTCATGTAGGGAAACCTACAGCTTAGGATAGTAGCAGTACTTAGTTTAATTCCCTCTTTCCGCTTATCTAATAGTTTTAATAGATCCATCCTATTGTTAAGAACCTTCTCATCGAACTGAATATTGGAAATAAGAGCAGGATAGCTGTCTTGCATTCTAGTAGTATTGACATATAGTATGGGTAAATTCTTGTCTTGGGATGTCAGTATGTAATCAATGAATGGCTTTTCCATGTCAGGGTTAGCATATCCCATCGCTTTCTCTAGAGCTGTGGCTCGATCGTTTAAGAAATAGAATGGGTTGAGCATTCTTGAAATGGTATAGGTGAAAAAGTCATGGGATAGAAACTCTTTACTGCGCTTTCGATATTGGTAGATTGAATCATATTTTATCTCTTGGGATAGCATATTGTAAAATGTCACATTTCCGAGAGATCCTCCAGAAGCTCCTGAAATAACTAAAAGATGATCTGAAAAATCCTTACCAAGTTGGTCTTGTATTTCACCTAATACTTGTGCTACCCAATATCCAGATCTAGATGCTCCTCCATCTGCCATAGTTACTATGACTGGAATTTGTGACAATGTAGAGTCTTCTAAATCAGACCTATGATCTTCTACCCATCTTTTAAAATACTCATCCATTGATATTCTATTGTCATAAGAATCTTGAGTAGAGAATCTAGCAATCTGGTATTGATCAATTAAAAAACCTACTAGAAAAAGTCCTAAATAAAAAAGGAAGTGAATACTCATCTTATACTTGATAGATAACCAAGTAATAAAATTGGATGATACCAATATTACTCCAAAGGCTAACATAAAGTAGTTAAATGGACCAATAACCATCGAAAAGCCAATAGAAAAAATCCCTAAAAGGTACACTACCAAGCCACAGAACAACACAATGAAAATGACTGGAAAGAAGTAGGACTTTTTTCGAAAATTGACTTTGTCAGCCATGAAAATTTTTCTATTCACTTCTCTTCGACGTGAGTTGGCGAAAATGAGCATAGCCATACTTGCGAGTACAAGAAAAAAATAGATCCCAACGAGCCTATAGTGTAGATCAAATCTCTTGAGATAAAGAGATGATAGCATGAGAATTGAAAGTGTCAATCCATAGAATATATATGGTCTTTTCTGAAAAAAGTGCTTTTTACTTTTGACCCAAGGCCTTCCTATACTGACTAGTAATACATTAAGACCAATAGTCGCTGAAGCGGCAGACCCTATGTTCCAATCAATAATCTGAGATTGAAGTATGGCAACTTCGACTGTCATGAAACATAGTAGCCCTAAATAGCGAGGTGTATGACTAAAAAAGAAAAGCAGCAGGTCAGTGGCTCTGTTCATGGATGCCATCTTAATGATAGCTACATATCTAGAGGAAAACCATGTCAGCAGTCCCCAGAAGGAAATGGTCAAGATTGGAAAGAAAGCTACACTTTTAGACTCTACGATAGTAAGTATCAAGTCACGACCCTGAGTGAGGGATGTCAATCCATAATAAACTGCGGTAATAATAAAAATAGCAGGAAAAAACAGCCAAAGACATTTTAGTATTACTCTAATAAAATCCCCTATGTTGTCCATTTTCTTATTTGAGTTAGATTATCAATTTAACGAATAGTAAAAGGAGTAAGATATCCGGTATAAAACTTTCATGAATAAGGGAATTCACCCACAGGCATGAAACTCGTTTTAAATAGAAACCAAACTATAAAACGATATGTCTACAGTAGAATTCCCTCAGCTAATTGAACGCGGTTGTGGCCT
>NZ_QFZQ01000015.1 GCF_003171675.1 Reichenbachiella versicolor
CTAAGCACCCACAGTTGTTGCCGTAGAGCACGTAGAAAAAATTTTTCTCTAATAGAAAACAGCTTAGATCATCAGTTATTTAGGTAATCTATGCATTGGTATGAAGAGACTTTCAGAAAAAAAAAGCTCTCCTGATTTCTCAAGAGAGCTTTTTTATTGAAAGGTAAATAGTTTATTAAACAGACATCTTACCTAATGCAAGCTGAACGATCTCCTCTACTTGCTCTTCTAAGGTGAAATGTGTGGTGTCTACATCTATGGCATCCTCCGCCTTCTTTAATGGACTTTCCTCTCTTGTTGAATCAATTTTATCTCTTTTACGAAGGTTTTCTTTGACGATATCTAGGTTTACTAAATTATCCTTATCGAATAGTTCTTTTTGACGACGCTCGGCGCGAACATCAAAATCAGCGTTCATGAAAATTTTCAAATCTGCATCTGCGAATACTACTGTTCCTATGTCTCTTCCATCCAAGACAACTCCTTTGGATTTACCCATTTTCTGCTGCTGTGATACCAATGCTACTCTTACCTCTTTGATCGCACTTACTTGACTCACATTTTGTGAAATTTCCATCTCACGAATCTTATCCTCGACATTAAGTCCATTGAGGTATGTTTCGTTGGCGCCTGTCTTTTCATTGATGTGAAAAGTGATTTCTATTTCATCTAAAGCTTTAGCAATTAGCTTTGGATTGGTCAGTTCTATATGATTTTCTAAAAAGTACAATGTCACACATCGATACATAGCACCTGTATCGATGTAGTTATAATTAAGGGCTTTTGCTACAGCTTTGGCCGTTGAACTTTTACCACAGGCTGAGTAGCCATCAATAGCAATGATTATTTTTTTCATGGGTTATTGGGTTTATTTAATTGGATCTAGTGATTAGCAATCTTTAACTGGACAGGGTATTGGCTTACCTTTTTTAATAGTTCTAGGTTTTCTTTCTTTTGGGTGATGCGAAGACTTGCACGATCCTAGACTCATTACTAGTCCGAGAAATATGATGAGGAATAGCGATCTCAATTGACTTTTGTTTTTGATGAGACATCAAATATAATATCTAAATGTACAAAACGGACTGAAGTCTTATGGTATGAACTGTATTATGTAGATTTATACGGAATAAACACTTACTAGTATGATGCAGACTAATTCCATCAAATGGCCTGAGATATTTAGTCTTGGTTTTCTCAGTGTATCTATCGCTATCAGCTGGGTAGCTTATCATGAATACCAACCTCATCTTCTTGAGGCTTTCGATCTTCAAAATCTTGCTTCATTACTCATCTATGCCAAGGCAGTCGTACTTATAGTAGTACCTCCTCTAGCGGGATTAGTTGCTGACTATTTTATGAGAAAGAGACACAATTATTTTCTTATTTTCTCTATTGGTATCAGTGTCACGGCTATGATTTTTATGGTAGTAGCGAGCATCATAGGTGCTGGCCCATTAGGAGCATTAAGCCATATTCTTCCATTGATGGTTATCCTGTGGTTAATCTCCATGAATATTTTTGTTAGTCCTGCCTTTTCTATGATAGATGCTTTTGCTCCTGTGGATAGATTGCCGGTAGTGGTAGGTTTTCTGGTCTTTGTTACTGAATTAGTTTATGCATTAGAGCCTGTAGTGGTACAGCTAGTCAATTTCTTTGGTGCTACGATGACTTTTATCGTTGGAGGTATTTTAATCGCTTCTTCAGGACTTATATTTTATAGAGTGTCTTCTAAAAATGTTATTCAGCATAGACGATCGGAATCTTTGCAATCTGATTCAAAATACCTTCCAATTATTGTTATCGCATTAATATTGGGTCTAGCCAAAGCTATTATTATAGAGTTTCTTCCTGAAAGAGCTTTCTTTGGAACGTGGAGTGGCCAGCAGGTATCATTGGCTATGCTAGCTCTATCTGCTGTAATAACCTTTATTCTGAGTCAAAGTATCAAAAAATACAATTACACCAAGCTAATTTTATTTGCTACAGGTTTAACTGTAATTGGATGCATTTTACTTCTGGGTATTAGTTATGCGCCTTCTGTAGTCTTAATAGCCATTGGGCTTTCGTTATTCAATCTTGTTGGGCTTCCATTTGCCATAACTAATTTATCAGCAAGAGGACTAACAGCGGGAGTTGGTATTTTTATTGGGGTATCAGAGATCTTCACAGGGATATTGGAGATTATGTTCCAATAAACTATTCGAATTATAGTAAGAAGTATGATACTGGATAGATCAAAAAAAGGACTTGTTTTACGAGAAATCAAGTCCTTTTTTAATCATTGATATATTCCCTTTTAGCAAGAGGTTACTCCGGGCATTCGATTTCCAACTCTTCAGTAAAGAAACACCCTAGGGGTAGAACTTCATCTAGAACTAATTGTCTTTCGCCAACTGCAACGGCGGCTATATTGAACATTCCCATTACTAGCTCTCCTTCTACCGATGAAGTAATATTGGTAGTAACATTGTTGAGAGGTGCCTCAAACAATGCTCCAAAGCCTGCTTCACGATCTGATTGTGCAATTACTAAATTTAAAAAATCGAAAGCATCTTCAGATATTGAATGAATTTCCACTTTGACGACATCTCCTTCTTCATAAATTGGAATTTCATCGAAATCATTGATGCTAAATCTAATGGGAGGAATAAAAGTTACTCCATTCTGGTCTTCTCCTCCTGATTCTGAAAAAGCGGCATCGTAAGCGATATTGATATCATTGACGGTGTATAAAAACTCTCCATTCTTATAGGCTTTTACCCAATAGGTGTTTCCTATCTCTGGTCTGTCCAAAGCTTGAAAATCAGCTCGAACGTAATCTCCTTCAAATGGATCTTCTTCTTCTACGAAATAGACGGTATCTACTGAGGTAGTGGGTAGCATGGTCGTGCTAGCACTGTAAGTAGTAGAGCCATCGACTATCGTCAAAGTATATGTCTGACCTATTGTTCCTAGTCCCTTGTCATCAGAAGAATTCCAAACGTACCTGCCATCCGTATTTTCAACAAAGTCGAATCGTATCCCGTCTCCATCTGTGACATAAACCTCGGCTCCTGTTACCCCCGGAGGCAGTCCTTCATTGTCAAAGAAATCTGTTGATCTTGTCAGTGTAATCGTCTGTGTAGTATTAAGATTGTCTAACCATGCATCAACGGTAAATACTGGTTCGTTATCCTTTAAATCTATATTGACTTCATCGGTACATGAAACAAATGCAATCATCAATCCGACAAGTAGTAAAGCATTAAATTTTAATCTGTTCATCGACTTAGAAGTTAAAATTATAGGATATTGAAGGAACTAATGATCCAAGTATAGATGTCTGAAGTGCCTGTGTGTTCACTGGCTTTCCTGGTTCAAACTCTGCATCTGGATCAGCTATGAAGGTAATGCTGAATGGATTTCGGTTCGCATATAAATTGTAAACGGAGAATACCCAATAGCTCTGCCATTTCTTGAGCTCGCCATTAGACTTATACTTTTTGTTCTTCAGTGTGGCTGCTACATCTAATCGATGATAAACTGGCAGTCTAAAATTGTTTCGTCCATCAACTACATAGATTGGATAGCCTTGTACGTAGGACTTAGTAGTAGGAACAGAAATTGGTGTACCTGTCAAGAAAGTAAAGTTGGCTGATAGGGATAGCCTTTCTGTCAAATCATAAAACGATGCTACTTTCACACTATGTGTCTGATCAAATCGAGTAGGATACCAGTTGTTTTCATTGATACCGTCTACCTGAAGCTCTGTACGGGCAATGGTGTAACTTACCCAACCGGTCAATTTACCAGTATTCTTTCTTAATACTGTCTCTATACCATAGGCTCGACCATCTCCTGCTAAAATATCTCCTTCGAGTCTTTCATTGATAAGTAAGTCTGCTCCATCAATGTAGTCGATTTGATTCTTGGTCCATCGGTAATATGTCTCGGCTGAGAATTCGATACTGTTGTTATTGAAGTTTTTAAACCAACCTACTGCAGCTTGATGTCCTATCTGTGGTTCAATATTGTTGCTACTTGGCATCCATACGTCGAATGGTGTCGAGGCGGCTGTATTGGATATCAGGTGGATGTATTGAGCGTTTTTATCATAGCTGGCCTTAATAGAATTGGAAGAGTTCAACTCGTATTTAGCGGCAAATCTTGGTTCTATGGTATTGTAATTCGCAATTATATCTCCAGAGGATACATCTACTTCATCTAGTAATTCCTTGCGAACTCCGGGCTCTCCATCTTCGCTGTAGATGTATTTTTTACCTGAGCCTAATAGCTGAAACATTGAGAAACGAAGACCATATCTCAAATCTAATTTTGAATTGATCTTGTGATTGTTGTCCAGATGTAGGGCTGATTGTAATGTTCTTCGATCTCCTTGTGTTAAATCAATTACCACGCCATTCGTAACTCCTGTTACTATTGCTGGTTCGAAGTCTAGCATGGAGAAATTCCCTCCAAAAGTCAATTCGTTGTTGGAATTGAGGAAATATGTGAACTCAGGGATCAAATCGTAAGTGGTCACATTGGATGCCCAGTCAAATCTGTTGTCATCGTCGGTACCAAATGTCAATGCGTAATCATATTTACTAGTCAGTGCTGTCAGGTTCATGAATAGTCTACTGGTGAAAATATGATTCCATCTTAGTGTCAGCGTTCGGTTACCCCAGTTGATTCCTTGTCCTCCGCCGAAACCAAAGTTGTCTCTTCCTAGATATCCTGATAGGTAAATTCTGTTCTTATCATTGACATTCCAGTTGGTCTTGGCTGTGAAATCGTAAAAGTTCAACGCTACTCCGTCATCGAATACGTCTGTAAATGGTCTTGCCAATACGTCGATATATGATCTACGCCCTGCTACGATAAAGGAGGCTTTGTCCTTGGCGATGGGTCCTTCGAAGGCTAGTCGACTAAATATTGCTCCGATTCCTCCTTGACCATGAAATTCTTTGGCATTGCCTTCTTTCATCCTTACATCGAGTACGGAAGCTATTCTACCTCCGTATCTAGCGGGCATGCCGCCTTTATACAGCTGCACGTCTTTTACAGCATCAGGATTGAATACCGAAAAGAAACCTAGCATGTGTGATGAATTGTAGACTTGTGCTTCGTCGAGAAGTACATTGTTTTGACCTACGTTACCTCCTCGGACATTGAAGCCTGAGGCTCCTTCTCCTACTGTACTGACTCCTGGTAGTTGCTGAATACTTTTGATGACATCGACTTCACCAAGAAAAGCGGGCATTTTGGAGATTGTTTTCATCTCCAGTTTACTGACACTCATCTGGACGCCAGTGACATTGACATCATCTGCTTCACCTTTAATGACTACTTCTTCCAGTTTTTGACCTCCATCGGCCAATTCGATATCGACTCTCTGATCACCTGATGAAAGGTCTATCATAGAGGTTTTATTGTCAAAGCCTACGTACCTGTACTCCATCTCATATTGTCCAGCTGGAAGGGTGAGTGAATAGAATCCATATACATTGGTGACGACACCTTTAGCCGTTCCTTTGATTAGAACCGATGCTCCTATGAGGGTTTCACCGTTTGAAGCGTCTTTGACGTAGCCGCTGACGGTGTAGTTTTGAGCCATTGCCATACCTGACATCATCAAGCACATGGCTAAGGCTAGTATTTTGTTCATATAGAATGGTAGTGTTTTGAAACTTAGTTTAGAATCTTGTTGATTTATTACAAATTGAATAAAACAAATCAATACGACGCTCAAAGCTAGTATGATGTTTCAAGAACCAAGGGTATTGTTTAATAAACTCTGGGTAAACCTTTTTATATATTGCTTCAATGGACTTTCTGGAGATGAAAGCAATAACAAGTAGGGAATGCTGTGAAACTCACCATTGCTCAAACTAAGAGGTTTCTCTACTTTCTTGCTTGATCAAGAAAGTAGCTAAGAAGTCAAGTCTGTAAATCAAAAGGCTAAATTTCTGATTCCTTTTCGCTACTGCCGAAAATGACCTTTAACTTTAAAATATAACTGTCTTAAGCTGAAAGCTCATTTTAGAGAGTTATATTTCTATTTTTTAACTACTTTCTGAAAAAGTAGTACTTTGCCTGCATCTTTGACTAGTAATTGATAGGTGCCATTCTTCAACTGGGCGGCATCTATCGAAATCGGTTTTTGAGAGGTGCCTTTAGTTTGCTTAAGAACTAGTCGCCCTTCAATATCAAATATTTCGATAGTCAATGGAGAGATGTCAAAATTCTGATCTAGGAATAATGTTGATTGGAAGGGGTTGGGGTATACAGTGTGATTTTCATCTGAATTGTTATTTATTTTATTGACCACAGCGCTGGCAGGTAATAGACTTCTGATGACAAGATTGGGGTTACTTAGTGTTCTTCCTGACGATGAAGTGCATCCTAGTGATGCAAAAATCAAATAAGAATTATCAGTACTTGATCTTTCTAGGCCTTTTGTTTCTATTTCTGTACTGACTAGATGTACTTCATTGGCCTGATAAACTTCCTAAGTGATCGCTATTGTAGAATCATTCACTGGATTGGTATCTACAATCTTAGTACTGTCTACTAGTATCGAATAGTCAATGTCACAGTTATTAATATCTTTTGCAATGATCTGATCTGTGATTATCTGATTTTCCCCTAGTATAATCGGCGACAACACACTGTCTTGACTGAGTACACATGTACCGTTATCAATTTCGGCTAGGAGAGAATAGTTTAAAGGTCTGGATTGGTACAGCCTGGGATAGTGTATCCTGTTGATAATATTGACTCTGAATAGGTACAGGTTCCGTTGTCTAAATTGGCTGATATACTGTAGTTGGATGCATTAGGGTCTGTACATCCTGAGACTTTGCCTGGTATTCCGTATAGGCATGTTCCATTGTCTATGGTAGCGGATGTCATGTAATTAAGCGCTGTGGCATCTGTACACCCTGATATGGGGGCGGGTACGGCGATTGAGATTATTTTCTTTGTATTGGTACAGGTAGAGTCTTTATTGAAAAAGTCAATGAAGGCATATTGCTTTCCATAACCATCGAAAACATGAGAGATACTTTGACCAAATAATACAGTAGTATCTGCAGTATTGCTCTCTTCCGTTATTCTCCATCTATATACAGAGCCTTCTAATGCTTGATCGGTTACTATAGCTGTGTAATTGGTGGTTAGGCCATTTTGGCTGGTACTGATTTCTATATCACATTTCGGCTGAACGTCGGTGACTAGCTGTTGTAGATTGAAACAAGTAGAATCTTCGTTGGCAAAGAATAAGGAAATATGCTGCTTGCCATATTCCTTGAATTGATAACTGACATTTCGCTGATCAAATTTATTGGTATCGGCTGAAAATTTCTGCTCGGTGATATGCCATCTATAGGTACCACTAAGATCTGGGTCGTCATGTAGGGCTTTGTATTCTACTCTATCTCCTTCGATGGTGACTGATGGGGTGACGTCACAAGGTTGAATATCAGTGACTAATTCTTTTCTATCAAAGCATGTGGAATCTTCATTGGCAAAGAATACGAAAGCATGCTGCTTGCCATATTCCTTGAATTCATAACTGAAGTTTCGCTGATAAAAGTTATTGGTATCTGGTGAAAATTTTTGCTCGGTGATATACCATGTATAGGTGCCGCTAAGATCTGGGTCGTCATGTAGGGCTTAGTATTCTACTCTATCTCCTTTGATAGTGACTGATGGGGTGACGTCACAAGGTTGAATATCAGTGACTAATTCTTTTCTATCAAAGCATGTGGAATCTTCATTGGCAAAGAATACGAAAGCATGTTGCTTGCCATATTCCTTGAATTCATAACTGAAGTTTCGCTGATAAAAGTTATTGGTATCCGGTGAAAATTTTTGCTCGGTGATATACCATGTATAGGTGCCGCTAAGATCTGGGTCGTCATGTAGGGCTTTGTATTCTACTCTATCTCCTTTGATAGTGACTGATGGGGTGACCTCGCATACTTGGGCTTGCGATGAGAATGCTGAAATGGTGCAAAATGCGCAGAGTACTGAAGTGATGGAAAGGCTAAATTTAATTTTATGTATTTTTAATTGCAATATATTGATAGCTCAAATATGCGATACAGTTATGAACTATCCAATATTGAATGAGAAGACTTTAAAAAAGGAGGATGATAATACTTTCGAAACGATAGCATTCAAAACTGAAATGTAGCGACTACCAAAAATACTGTCTTGTTCATACCTTTTGTTGATAGATGTCTACAAGGTTCACTGGACTTGGTATTATTGATTTTCTTCTTCTTTGATTTTGAAATGGACTATGAAATTTTGACTCTAAATGTTAGAATAGTTTAATTTAATCTATCATAATTATAATTCATTATAGATTTATTTACATTTAACATTAGATTATTGTAATTTTTGTTAATCAAATTCTATAGCTGTATTGGTTTATTTACATTTTGTATAGAACAAGTTTAATCCGATCTTGTACGATTATAATTGGGTCTACTAAGAATGCAAATCGGACACGAAAGACAGTGTTTTTTGATATAAATCCGTTGTTCACGATGTGTGTTTCGAATAAGTTAATATTTTCGAGCCATCTTTAACTTTAACATAATACACTTATGAAAAATGAATCGTTGAACAGGTATCAAATGATCTTATCTACTCAGAGTTACCTTGATTCTAACAGTGCCTCTTGGTCTGCTATTCCTATTATCAATACCATGAAAACGGGTCTCGATGATACGATTCTCGGTATCAAGGAACAATTGAAAAGTACGGGACAGCGTACGGAGGGGCTCACGATCAGCAAAAACGAACTGAAGGAACAGATTGCTATCAAGGTGTCTATTCTTTCGGGCGCGCTTTCGGCTTATGCTTCTGTATCTGAAAATCAGGAACTGCTGAAGGATGGTAGTGTTACCAAATCGGATATCGTGTCTATCAGGGATGCGGTATTTCCTGAACAGGTTTCGTCGGTCTCAGATTTAGTCTCTGCTCATCTAGCTGAGCTGGCTGACTATGGGATCACTGAGGCTCAAATCACAAATCTGAATACTTCTGTGGATGACTTTAGGGAGCTGGTGGGTCAGCCTAGACTCAAACGGTCTGCGGCGAATCTTGCTAAAAAGGCTATTGATGAATTGATCAGTAGTGGTATGGAGATTTTAAACTCCAAACTGGATAAGGTGATGCTGCAGTTTCAGTTTTCGAATGCTTCTTTCTATGAGGGATACAAGAAGGCAAGGGTGATCGTGGATTGAATCTAGACGGCTTGACAGTTGTCAAAACATGAAAGCGCAAGGGAAACTTTGCGCTTTTTTCATTTTTGTGCTTACACTTAAAAACAACTCGCTAACTAATACAATGTAGTTACTAGTCCCTACTGATGAAAAAGTGACTTCAAAAGACGTATCTCCAATAAATTTATTACCAACCCCCCGCTTGATCGCAATTGCATTGCGATTGTATCTATCTATAGCATCTGCGATGCGGTATCCATATTTAAGCTAATCCAATAGCTTCACTTTCATGACACTATCAAGCCCAGCGTAATTTCTTGCGCTACTATATAGGTACTCTTCAGGGTTACTAACAAAACCTCCCACTACGGGATTTTGGTGTAGATATTCAAGCTTCTGATCCAAGAAATCATTGGTTTCTATTTGCTTGGCATGATAACCTTCTTTCCAAAGAATGTACTCGTGACCACGCTGTTTTCTAGCTGCTTCATATGAAAACTTCTTCAACATCCATTCTCTTCTACTTTCGGGTATCTCTCTTATCAACTTGACTAAAGCCTTCGATGTAAATTTCTTGAAATCTCGAATAGTTGCAATCAAATCATGACCTTCTTCAGTGCTTACTATCAAATGAACATGACTGGTCATAATAACATAGGCATGAACATTCAACCCTTTATGTAGGGTACAATACTGAAGAGAATCAATAATGCATTCTCGATAGTCGTTTCTAATAAACAAATCTACCCAGCCCACAATCGTAAAAGTTACAAAGTACAATCCCTCATTGTCTCTAATCTTATATCGGTTAGCCATAAGTACAAGTTAATATCAAGAACACCGCAATGCAATTGCTAGATACTTCTCTATCAAGTTAGATTTCAGTCGCAAAACATTTGCGACCGAGCGGGACTTAAAAACTCGTGTATTCCCGCTACTATTCACCTTCAAATACAGTTATCAGGGAAACTCAATTTTACATAGTCTATTTATTTGTTGTTTTATCTGCTTTTAAAACTAGATTTGCCGCCTTATTAACAAAATAACTAAAGCTATGAAAAAGTATTTATGCTACCTACCTGTATTATTTCTTTCACTTATCCTATTTTCCTCCTGTGAAGAGGATGAAGAAGGAGGAGACGGTCCTGTTGCTGATCTAGAAGAAGCTTCCTCTAGTCTAGAAGGTACATTCACTGCCTTTAAAGTTGAAGAAGGTGCAGGACTATATGAGGATGACGAAATAGGAGACTGGTCTTCCTTTAAGCTAACTTTTAGCGCTGTGACGGAGACTGGCGGAAAGTATTCAGTCGTAGGTATTCCTGAAGGTTTTGAATATCTATGGCCGACCAAAGGGGTTTTCACTTTTGATCAAACAACTGCTGCAGTTATCTTAGTCAGAGATGATGAAATAAGAATGAGTAGTAGTGAAAGAGAGGAACATATTATCCTTTCAGTTTTGAGTATATCTAGCCCCAAAGTTGAAGGCGTAGAGGAAGACTGGGATTTTTTCATTAAAAAAGAAAGCTAAATCTATAAAAGGCTGTCTGATTTACTTAATGTAATAGACAGCCTTTTAATTCAATTCCTATCTTGACCTTGTATTGTTTCTCAATAGCATATACCTAACTCTCAGTTCCTGTCTGATTTTACGATGCTCTCTAAAATATAACTTGAATGAAGTAGGGGTTTTACCAAGAACTACATAACTAAAATCATTGTCATCATAGCCATATATGCCCTCAGACTCTACAGATACTAAAACAAAATAATTATCTGTTCCTACCGATGGAAATGTAAAGTTATACTGCGAATCACCATCAATATCTCCAATCTTTTTATTTCCAACCCACAAGAAACCTAGCTGATTTGACAAAGTAGTCAGGTTATTACTTAGGGTATTGATTTGGTTTTGTAGTAATTTAAGCTGTTCTACATTCACAGCATCTCCATTGGCTGTTCCTTTACCTACATTGGTTAACTTCTTACCACTCATATTGATAGGACCTGTCATAGTGCCTCCGGTTTTTGCGAGTCGCTTACTGTCCGCTCCATCCATTTGTCCTTTGTTGACAGCGTCTTTGCTGGCTGAGCCGTTGGACAGGTTTCCGATTCGATGATTTCTCATATCCTCGGATGCTAATCGGAGCCATCTGCTACCGTCATAATAGTAGTAACCATTGTCGGAGGTATCATATACTGTCAGGCCTTTTGGCTTGTGTGATACGTCTACTTTTAGTCGATTGGTGACTCGGGGGATCAGTAGTCCTTTGGTATCGGTAGAGCTATGTATTTCTAATACGGCGGATGGGTCTACACTGCTGGTACCGATTCCGATACCGTCTGAAACTGGTTGGCTATAAACTGTATATACACTGAGGATCACTAACAGGGTTAGGAATATTCTAGTCATTAGATATTTATTTGATAATTAACAATTGTAAGGCTATCGAAAAGTGCCTTATTATTTAGTAGAGGCGAATTTAGGGTTAGTTTTATTTAATTCCTAAATCATGTTAGATAAGCTATTTTTTCCTGTCCGAACTTGGTTTCAAATAACGCTGTGTTGATTATTCTCTGTCATCTTATTTCGGTTAGCCATGAGTACAAGTTAATATCAAGAACACTGCAATGCCCCCGTTCTCGCCATGCTCTACATGGTGGCTTGCCATTCCAACTCCCCATCACATCAAATATAAATCAAGTATCACCTTCTGCTCGGTACAATACCTTAAGGGTTTAACAATACAGTCCTTATATATACGTCTGGTAAAGACACTTATCCAAAATACCGTTGCAAAACTGACAAATTACCAACCCTCTGGATTCTTGAATTTGTAATTTCTGCTCATCCAAACAAGTTAAATATGAATGTAGTCTTGATTATGATCTGTGGATCGTAAAACCACCATACAGAGCATAGCGGGAACGGGGTAGTTTTTGTTAACTACTCTTATGCCAGCATATATCAGCCGTTACTCCTCTGGCTCGACGATATACGGCTTTTTGATGAAAGAATATTCAACAGGCTGTAAATAATCATTCTTGCCTTCCTTGTATTCCTGATATTCTAACACCAAATTTTTAAATTCTATTACTTCGTCTGTATCTGGATAAGACTTTTTTGATTCTGACGATTCTATATTCTTTTCCCAATTGGCGTAATCAAACTCTCCTTCTTTTTCATTGGACTTAAAACAATTATGAAGATAAAAGTACTTTCTTTCCGAAGAACCATCTGCTTTCAAGGTATCTTCAAAATAAATATGTCCAGATTTAATTTTACTCCTTTGGTACAAATGATAATAAAATTGCAAACTATCATTCCAAACATAGTACCACTTCTTATCATAACCTATCTTAGTTATCTTCTCTTCATGATCATACTTTTCTCCTTCATTAACATCTATTTGGCGTATTACCTCAATCAAACGCAGTTGATCCTTTTGATTGAAATAATATGTCCTACGAGTATCATTCTCAGCACTCTTTACATCGTAAGGTCCATCATGATTTTCTCCTTCTAGGTTTTTATAATCAGGATAGTGTAATACTCTGGTCAAATTGTTTTCATAAAAAGGACCGAAAAGCTCTTCCACTGCATCCTTATAAGCATTAGGGAATACGGCTTGTCGATAATGGCTTTTTTCTTTTTCTATCAATGCATAGCGCTCACGAACTTGTCTAAGCGCTTTATCCTTATCGATTCCTCTTACAATTGCTATCCCGTTTTCATCATGAGTGTCCAACTTCTCCTCGAATATTGGTTCTCCTCGCATTTTCCTGATGAAATCTCTTCTTTTATAAATGTCCAGCTTAATAAATTCATCCCATTCTATTCTTTGTATAACCGAATCCTTGAAAGCTTGCAATTTTGGGTCTAACTGTCCTAAAGAAGGAAAAGCGATAAGCAGCATTATGAGTATTTGAATGTATTTCATTTTATTCTAAGTATTTAGCTACGTGTTGTTCCCCGATTTCAAAGTGCATATAATCTACATTTGGTGAATTTCGCCGTTCCCGCCATGCTCTGCATGGTGGCTTGCCATTCCAACTCCCTATCACATCAAATATAATTCGAGCATCCCTTTGCCTCCTGAATAATCGATAGCAGAACTGTACAAATAGTGCTCTGGTTCTGATACTTCTCCTGATTCTACAGGGTTATTGTGTATGTAATCCAAGTTTTTTTGAATTGCCTTAGCATTCCACAACTCTATAGGCTTATTGTGTTGCTGCCAAAATTGCATCTCGTTTTGGGTTGTTGTATTTCGCTCAGCAGCTAATTTCATGAACCACAGATATCTCTCTTTCTTACTCTCCTGAGGGTTTGTTCTAATCAATTCGATCAAGCCTTTGGCTGTGGAGCTTTTAAAACTCTGAAGCAACCTTTGTGGATTGTTTTCTTTTGCTCTGAATATTAAATGGATATGGTTACTCATGACTATCCAGGCTCCCAACAGCATTCCCTTTTCCTCAACACAATACCTTAAGTGTTTAACAATACAGTCCTTATATATACGTCTGGTAAAAACACTTATCCAAAATACCGTTGCAAAACTGACAAAATACCACCCCTCTGGATTCTTGAACTTGTAATTTCTGCTCATCCTAACAAGTTAAATATAAACGTAGTCTTGATTATGATCTGTAGATCGTAAAACCACCATGCAAAGCATGGCGGGAACAGGGGTTAGCCATGAGTACAAGTTAATATCAAGAACACCGCAATGCAATTGCTAGATACTTCTCTATCAAGCTAGATTTCGGTCGCAAAACATTTGCGACCGAGAGGGAATGGGGGGGGTAGTAAAAAACTACTACTAGTATCTATTTTATTCTGTAAATTTGAAAATTACAGCCAGTAGGTGAAGGGTAAAATGCCAACTACAATAAAAAAACACTCCAAATCATTGAAGCACTCGAGACTGCTACTAAAGACAAATTCTACTTCTCGGTAATTGCTATAATCAGAGATGCTAGAAATAGACAAGCTTAGTCATGAATAAATCACTCCTTTTTCTAGCCACAATGGTGCCGATATTATTCTTCCAAGTTAAGGATTTACTTAAGATTGACTAGATTTGTAGATCATTTTACCACCATGCAAAGCATGGCGAAACGGGGGATGTTAAAACTAGACAGACTTACTCGTGAAAAATCGCCTGATATTTTTCATACAAGATTTTGTTCTATGAAAGTAAAGTCCATCTTAAAAAGACTCAATAGGTTCTTCTCTCAAAAATCTACCAAAAACCTGATTGCTGTCATGATAACCATGACTATCATCATCCTTTTTGCTCAAAATGATGAGTATTATGATCTTCGAATTAAAAAAATGGAAGGAGGTAGAAAGCATCTACTAACCATAGTCCTACACCTCATAGATAAATACCTCGGTAAAACAGGATTCTACGCACTTGCTGGCACAACTGCGCTATACTTCGCTTACTTCGCCTATTCATCTTACAAAAAAGAAAAAGTAAACACCAGCCACAAATGACTATAACCAAGGCTAGTATTGATAGAAAGTCAACTAGCTATTCAATTCCTTTGAAGAAGGTAATGGAATATTATTAGATACTAGTACTTTATAATTTGGAAAGGAAAATTTTAAACTTTGACAAAGTTCTACCTCGTACTTAAAAATGGTTGAAAGAGCTAAACACATTGAACCATCTCTATTTATTTGTATGATTGATTGTTTATACTTTTTGTTGTGATGATTTTCTAGGTAAAAAGTGAATGGTCTTCCTATTCCACCCAAACCAAATTCAAACATCTCTGAATATGAATCCGTTTCGAAAATAGTTTCACTAGCATATTTAGAGCCTTCATAATAAGAATCCATCGACTTAAAACCTTCTAAATATTTTTCATTGAAAACTCTAACAATGCTTGGAATAAAAGCATCAACAAAAACATAAACATCACTTAAATTCATCTCATTATGATTTAATATTTTAAGACATACTTAATTTCTCTATTTTTTAGTCCGCTACTAACAAATTGCTTATCAACTGACCTTAAAAACAGATAATATTCTTTCCCATCAATAGCGTGTTTGTAAATATGCACATCAACATCCGTAGGCACAGAGCCAACTCAGAACCTTTAATACCAAATGATACCCTTGCCTTACCTGTCAACGTACCTTCTCTTTTTATTAATGATACTGCTTCATTAAAGTTGTCTAACATAGGTTGAAGCTCACTCTTCTTAGTCCATTAATTGCCTTACCTATTAGTTCTGATAATTCACTCCCGTGCCTTTTAAAAGCATGATCTAAAGCAGCTAATTGATCTTCTGTAGCATTTGCAATGCTTAAAATCAAAAGCCTGAACTAGCTCACCTATATTATTACCAATCTTCCTTCTCTTAAACCAATGTTTTTTTCCATCTGTAAACAGATCAACATTGTTGGTCAAGTCTTCTCCATCTGGACCACGAATAACAATATCCTTCCCAAGAGATTTAATTTTCTTTCCTTCACTATTGTTATCTAGACCCTTTTTGGTAATGGTCAGGACTTTGTTTTCATATCTAGATATTTCGATATTATCCGCTCCTAAGACTCTACCTGCTTTACCTGTTTTGATACCTGTAAAGGATATACCATTGAAATTCCCAAAAAGCTCATTTGTCTTTTTGAGGTTATCAATCAGAGCTTGTACTCCTCCTAACTTCCCTTTAAAAACTAGTTCTAAACCTTCAAAGCCTTCTTTTCATTCCCCCGGTCTCGCCATGCTTTGCATGGTGGCTTGCCATTCCAACTCCCCATCACATCAAATATAAATCAAGTATCACCTTCTGCTCGGTACAATACCTTAAGGGTTTAACAATACAGTCCTTATATATACGTCTGGTAAAGACACTTATCCAAAATACCGTTGCAAAACTGACAAATTACCAACCCTCTGGATTCTTGAATTTGTAATTTCTGCTCATCCTAACAAGTTAAATATGAATGTAGTCTTGATTATGATCTGTGGATCGTAAAACCACCATACAGAGCATGGCGGGAACAGGGGTTATCGCTACTTTAGCTGCACCTGCTATTTACTTGCTCTTTAAAGCTTATAACCAGTACAGTAACAGTATTACTGAAACTTAGACTTACTTTCTAAAAGTGGGGTCAAGCCTTCTTCTCGAAGAAAAGTAGTAAAACTAGATTTATATTGATATGTCTTAGGTGTATCCGTCAAGACATAAACGGGTGGGTCTTCCGATTCTTCCGAACAGTCAAAATAGAAAAAATTGTATCCCTGCCACTGTCCAAAGAAAAAATACTGGTCTTTTATAATAATGATATTATGTTTTCTATTATCAAAATTTAATGCACAATCAGCATCTTGCTTATTATCCAATAAATAAGGATAATTCATATAGTACCCTTTCATAAAGCTACCTGTAGATTCTCCTAATAGTTGTAAAAATTGCTTATACGCCAATGGGAGTGTTAGTTTGAATTGTTGTTCAATTTGACTTATAACAACTGAACTAATTCCTGTGATATTACCCAATTCTTCTGAGTAGTCTTTAAGGAAAGACATATAGTTATTTACCATTCATAATGAAGTTTTGTAGTGTTTATTATTTCTACATTGACATTTGGAAACATTTCACTAAACTGCTAAATAACTCCTTGACAATAAATACAGTACGCACGTGTAGAAAGAATCGCCTCACTTAAACACATCAGATCTATCAAAGGGGAAACCCCATCCTGAAGAATCAGTAATACTAAATTTTTTAAACAATGAAACATCTGGAATTTTAACATTAGCTGATTTACAAACTCCAATAATATCATTCAATAAATCTAATGTCCTAGGAGAGTAATTTTTAATTTCAGAATACAACTCAACCGTAGCTAGTTTAAATATAAATTCAATAAGCTCTAAAATCTTTGGATCACTTCTAGCATAAAGCTTTTTCAAAAAAGAATATTCATCTATTGTTATGACTTCTTCAGGATCAAACGGATCTTCCAATACAGAAAGCGGCATTACTGCAGAAACCAAATCAAGCCAGTCATCTACAAACTTCAGCTTTGTAAATTCCCAAAGTTTTTTCAACAAATACTTCCATTCTTGAAGATTAGATGAATCTTGTATTTCGATGAAGCTTTCAAAGCATAATATTGCAAATCCTACTCTACCTCGTATTGAAACTTCTTTAAATTCTTCCTTCATTATCGCAATATTTCAATGCCCTCAAAAGTAATTTCGCAATTAGAACACATTGGCTTTGCAAAGGTACTACCGGTATCCCATTGAACCCCTACAGTATGCATTTGTAAATCTGACCAATTTGAACCATCATTTAACGCCTTATTTACACCATCACATTCCGAGCAATTTCCAAGTTTATAATTATTAGTAGACTCTTTTGGTAGTTTTTTAGCTAAATATTCATGAATACCATCTCCAGATTTTGCTATACCTTGATTGGCTCCATAGTAATATTTCCCAGTCTTCTTATTATAAACAACTGTCGCGGTATTAAATTTCCTTAACTGATTATTTGATGTTGCCAAAGATCGTTGCAAGCCTACCCATTCATTAATAGACCCTTTAAGTTCAATAAGATTTTTGCCTATTACTGTTACTCTACGCGTCTTAAACCAATGCTTCTTCCCATCGGTAAACAGATCAACATTATCTGTCAGATCTTCGCCGTCTGGACCTCGGATAACAATATCCTTTCCAAGTGATTTAATTTTCTTTCCTTCACTATTGTTATCTAGACCCTTTTTGGTAATGGTCAGGACTTTGTTTTCATATCTAGATATTTCGATATTATCCGCTCCTAAGACTCTACCTGCTTTACCTGTTTTGATACCTGTAAAGGATATACCATTGAAATTCCCAAAAAGCTCATTTGTCTTTTTGAGGTTATCAATCAGGGCTTGTACTCCTCCTGACTTCCCTTTAAAGACTAGTTCTAAACCTTCAAAGCCTTCTTTCCATTCGCCATTAACCTTACGCTTGAATTTAGGAGCTACATTTTTAATCGCCTCTATATTAAATCCAACCTTTCTTAGCGATAAGAAACCGCTCAACAGCTTCCATGATTTCAGATAGTCTAAACTTGGCCTATTCCTGAAAAACTTCATCAAAGATGAACTTGAACTCAAATCCTCAACAAAATCGTCTACCTGATCACCTAAAACCTTAATATTATCAAGATAATTGGCTTTGAAGAAGAGGGCTCTAACTCTGTCTTCTCCTAACTCTCGAATATTGAGTCTTTTCATCATATTAACGACATTCTCCTCAGACAAACCATTTTTGAATAATATTCGAATAAACCTGTCCGGCTTTTGCTTGATCAAGGATTTAAGACCTGCTTTACCTTTCATAACTACACGATCTGAGGCAAAAGAAATCGCCATCGCTGTTGCACAATTAAGAGCAACTTGATCTGGTTGTGTAAGCTCTTCCTTACTTCGAAGTTTCCCATTATCAAAGAAAACATCGAATAGACAAGACTGACCTAACGCGACATACTGGTTCTTATAGGTTGCTTCCAAGCCTTGCATGCCCGCTTGAGCTACATCATAATTTTTGATAAAATCATTAAAGGATAGATCATCTAAGTCATTCTTAATACAATAGATTAAGTATTGAGCTACTGCATCTACAAAAACTCCAATAGTAAACTCAGTAGATTTCTCTATCGCCTTTTCACTACTTACAGAAAGTGCTCCTCCTTCTATCAGAATAGGCAGCGTGACTGCTGCACCAACAGTTGCGGTGAAAACTCCTGCGAACCCACCAACCATAGTATTAAGACCTTTCATGAAATCAGTTTCGTAGCCTAAGCCTTCTCCATACTTATAAATTCCACTGATAAGACATGGATCTTTTTCTATAGCAGCTCTTAGAATATCGCTTTTCATCAATGGGCTATCCTTGTACTCTTCATACAAAGCATCGCAATCCTCTTGTTCTGCTATATCATCTGGTGCTCCTTTATATCCACAAGCAGCTTCGTCATCAAAAGCTGTAAGCTCTATATCCAAGTAATGTAAATATTCCTTGGTGCGTAATTTCCCTGCACCTGTTGAGCTACCCGATGGAATCGAACTTGAAAACTCACTCATCAATACAGTACCCATATAGATTTTGCAACTATGTGGGTAACCTATCGTCACATGAATAGATGGATCAAAAGTATGGGTTAAATCATCTTCGTAGTAAACAATCTCTCCTTCAACATCCTTTTCAACTTCTTTTGCTAAAGCGTCTACTAATTTAGAATACCCTTTAAACTGATCACCTTTATATACTCCCACATAATAATCTGAACCTCTCCAAAAACCCGTTAATGTTCCATAAGGTGCTCTATTAGAGGACACAAAACTCATCTGTGTAACATCTGTCGGTACAGTGAATGGAATACCCGCAGGGGTAAGTAAGGTTCTACTTATGTAGGTCGTCACCCCACTATCTGTTTGATCTACTTCCGTTCCTGCTAAAGGTGCACTCTTACCCGACATCACTTGTAATACTCGATCTACAATGATATCTGTACCCGCGCTCATTACTGTTACTTTCACTGAGCCAGGAATATGGGTTTGATAGATAACACAGTAATCTCTATCAGGATCAATTCCTTTTGGTCTACCTGCTTTGAGTCTGTTTAATGCCCCGCCTTGAGATAGATCTTGCGAATAGTTCACCACTATAAATGGAGGATTGTCGCCAGCAGCAGCGATCTCAGCCTCTAGCTCTTCGATAAACTCAGCCTTACCTGGAAACTCTACTAGAGGATTGATGTAGTAGTTTGGGTTCGTGAGTTCTGGGATTTTGTCCGACTGGGTGGGTAAAACCTCCGCTGGGATCTCAGGCTGATCATAGTGCTGGGCTGCAAACTCGGCGTCTGCTTGCTTCTCTAGTTCAGCATTGATATAGTCAAAGACTATTTCCTTGAACCTTTCTTTTCGCTGTTCGGGATCGTCTTTGAGGGAAGTAAACAGTTCTAAAGCTAGGGTACCACTATTATCAATTATACCATTGAGTACTTCGTCAAACTTGTCTGGATTTTCTATCGTGATATCGATAACTGCGGCCATGTTGACCTCTTTGAGTATATCGACGGCTATCTTCTTGAACTTACGAAGTTTCTTGAAGCCTTCGGCTCGTGTTTTATTACTGTAGAATGTAGTCGTATCATTTCCTGTCAGTAGAACAGGTGTTTCGTAGAGCGGTTCTAGTTCGATACCTTCATTTTCTAGTGGGTAGTTGGCAGCCTCTACTAGTGCTAGCTGTGCGGCGAGTTCGCCATCGACATCTCCAGAGATGGCTTGCAGTGAGTCTTGTTTGTTTTTGGATTGTTCTAGTTTGGATTCTAGTGCGTCGTACAAAATTTGCTTGACCAGACCTTTCCAGTCTAGACTAAAGTTGACTACCCTGATAGTGGCATCTGCTACGTCATTGCCCGCTCTGGCACTTACTGTCCAGAGTCCGTCTTCATCGATGGGGAAGTCCAGAGTATTGCCTGATGGATTAAGTTCTAGACCTTCTGGGGTACAGGTCCATGTTACTTTTTTGGAGGTGGGGCTTCCGTTTTTTTCTGTGGCTACCAGTCGAATGGTGGTTCCTTCTTCTTCCATCCCGAATTCTTTCTCATCTCCGGGTCTGATCATGTCCCCTCCTTCATCTAGATAGAGGGGTGGTTTAAGGTTTTGAGTGACGTTGGTTCTTAGGTTCTGCATCCCGCTTTTGAGTCCTTCACGTAGTTTTTTACCCATCTCAAGCTGCTTATTAGCCGAACCTGCTAATTCATTAAAGGGGTTTTTGGTACCGGGAGATGTGAGGTGGTATTTATTCGCGTGGACTTCAGGAGAGGTTTCTGTCTCATAAGATATGGTATATCCTTTGGACTTGCTTCCATTCACTGTTGGGCTGACGATGATATAGGGTGCTACTGGATTTTGGGCTCCTTCCATCAATAGTCGGTTGAAGGTCTTAGTATAAAAACCTTCGCCTTCTACTGCTCTACTTGGGGCTACATAGACTTTGATTCCACTTTCATTGGTGAAGTCCTGAATGGCGCCTTTGAGACCTAACTCACTTTGAATCTCTTGTAACTCACCTACTAGTTGTTTGATTTGAGGATTGCCATCCAAGTTGCCTTTGACTTTAGCAAAAACGCTATTGAGTTCTCCCTCGTGCTGACCGGTGTAGGTGTTGTAGGAGATAATCGCCCAGTCTAGAAAAGCATTATAGAACTCTGCTATCTCCTTTTTGGCTTCATCAAATTTACCTCCCTCTTCTGCAGATTCTTGGGCTTGAGTGGGGTAGCTCAGGCTTAGAATGAGTGATAAACTAATAAAAATAGCTTTCGAATAGCTTATTAAATTCCCTCCAATCCACTTTAGGAAAGGGGTATCGATGATATTTTTCATTTTAGATTTATTCATAGTTAGGAGTATTAGAGTGTCATATCTACGCTAGCATTGAATCCTTTTTTAAAGCCCAAGACTTTAACGGTTCCTTTGACATTTCCAGTCAATGTCGTTGGACTAGGGTCAAAGATCACAAGTAACTCTCCTCGAATAAATATTTCAACGAGTGTCATAGTTTTAAGTCCTTTCCACTTTCCGTTCCACTTTCGTTTTTGATAGCCTACTCCTACATCTACCCAGACTTCTACCCAGACTCCGGCTTTCATCAGACCAAACTTAGGCTTGTAACGTACTTGTGCTAATATACCCGCAGCAATCCCTGCGTCTACATAGACGTAGAATTTGACAAATCCAAGATTAACTGTAGGTGACTCGGCGAACATGCTGAATCTCAAACCAAGACCAAACTCTGCAGAATATTCATTGATATCCAGCCATGCATCACCCCCCCAGCCAACACAGCCTGGTGTCATATAAATCCTATCCTCAGAAGTACCTAATGCGACACGCCACTGGCCAGGCTTAGTATCTACTAGCAGACTCCCCCCTGCACAGAGAGCCTCGGTCTTCATTTCTACTCCTGCATAGCCGAAGAAATGTCGTTCCTTAGAGTTATACCTGATTTCAATATTTCCAATGATGTCTGATGCAGGATCTGCCTTGGGGATAGTACTTTCTCCTCTTATATGTATGTTTCCATTAAAGTCGAGCGTATAATCTCCTGAAGAGTGCATGATCACTTCTCCATCTGCATACATCCTAAAGGTCTGTCCTCCCTGTCCATCTACCACTACCAATCCTAAATAGGCTCCGTATTTGATAGATGCGTCTGGAACGATCATGTCTCCTGGAGTTTCTTTCATATGATGGTATACTCGACCAACGATACCTCCAAGCTGCATCGCCCCAAGTGATATAGGTTTGCTAAGAGGACGTACTTCTTTGCTAATTGGTGCTCCCGGTTTACGCCCTTCGCCCATATCTGAGTCCACCTGAGCGAACCAATAGTTAACTCCATCTTTCTTCCCAGATATATATAGCGCTGCCAACTGCACAGGCTTATTTTTATCCGGGACTTTGATATTCATCTTGATATCTCCTGCCCAAACATCTCCATAGGTGGGTTCATCTTCTTGGAACGAAATGTAGCCTTTCGCATCCAAGACACTAGTATTCAACTGAACGACAATAGGGTCGGCTGCAAAGTCCTTAGGACTTCCAGTGAACCTTGAAGCCATCCCATCGAAGGCAATTGGTACGCCTGGATACTCCCCTAAATCAAGAATTTCATTGGCAAATTCAGCGGCTTTATCTCCTATAAAATCCATCGCCACATCACCCACAAGTCTATTTAATTCTTTGCGTGCAGCACTTGATATGTCAGAAGAAATGTTATTGACATCTATGTTAGTGACTATATCTTGTCCTAATGATGTAACTGTTGAGGCTAGATTGTTAGGGTTGAGTTCTGACCAAATTTCTTCTGCTATATCCTGTAAAAGATCAGGAATATCTGTCACTATACTTGTAACAGCTGATCCGCTGGCATTAGGGTCTCCTTCCAACACTCCATAAACTGAAGCAGAAACTCTTTCTACAATATAGTTGTTAACTCTACCTCCTACTCCATTGGTAATCAACTCAGATAAGGGTGTTCTTATATTGTCATCAATTGATTTGCTTAATGATGACTGAAGCTCTCCACTTACACTGTTTTTTGTAGCTGTAGCAATATTGTCGATCGAAGGTGCTAGGTCTACCTTATCATTTTGTAAGGCTTGGGCCAATCCATTTGCAATCCCATCTACTATAACGTCTACCTTGTCTTTGATAAAGGTGTTAGATTTTTTCTCTAAAGAATCTAGTTTTTTATTGAGTCTAGACTCCAGCGTGTCAGTTACGCTAGTTATTCTTTTTGTAACAGGATCTGTTAATTTGTTGACAATTCTGGCCACCATCGAATTGACAATTTCCTGCTGTTGTTTGGAGAGCTTACCATAAATACCACCAGCGCCAGACTCTATGCTATTGCTGCCTGGATCAAAACCAGGGCCGTCATACATTTCATCAACAGAGTAATATTTGGAAGGAGTCCCCGAAGCTCCTGCCTTCTTAAGTGCTTCGGCTTCCTTGGCTATTCGTAGACTCTCTTCAATTAGCTTAGCTTTTAACGCTGCTTCAGTAGCGGCAGCTTCTTCTTCTATTTTAGCTACCGCTTCCTCTAAACTGACTGCTTGCTCTTCTGGTGTCTTGAACTTGTTCTCAACTGGAGTCATCTCATCTGGCAGATGACGAGAATTAACTATAGAGTACAGATTAACTGCTGGAGGGCCTTCATTTCCTCCAACGTCGTTACCTAGTTGTACATCTAGCGTGATTGCCATCGAATAGCGTCCATCACCGGCTCCTGCACCTATGGTATGGGCATCAGCAGGATACTTCTTCAACTGGGTTTTTACTCTATTGGTAAGTGGGAGAGATCCATTTTGTACATTAAACCCTATATGGTAATCTCCCCAAGCTTTGAACCCTCTGACATTTTCCAAAGTAACATCTATTGCTGGCCAGTGCATATCAAGCGTCATATTCAGACGATTATTATCAGCAAATACCGCACGCTTGAAGGTAACATTGAGTTGCTGATCACCACCATCAGGATTAAATTCTCGATATATATCTTCTAGATCATGCAGGTAGCCAGTTCGAAAACCTGTATTGGCTATCGGAACTGTAAAATCAAATACTTCATCTTCACTTACGATAGGGACATACATATCTCCTTCAAGCTGACAATCATTCTGCATCAAATTATCTACTATCTGTATTTTGATCTTGCGCAGTGTGGCGGGGAAGGTATTGAAGTATGCTTGTGAACCTTGGGCAAATTCTTCATCTAGATTGAATTGAAGACCTTTGCTTGTGACATAAGCTATATGATTAGTCTCTGTACTTAGAGAATAATCATGAGTAAATGTTTCATCGAATTTGATCTGAGAGCTGGCATCTATGTTAGAGTTGTACATGAGCGTATAACTGTCCAAATATGCTCCTTTCCAATCTGGGTTTTGTTGTTGTTTTAAAGGGGACTGTGTTTCTGAAAAATCAATGGTAAAATCGGTAGGGATTAATTCTAACCGCGTACCATTTAGTACTGAAAGGTTATTTGAAATGCTTGGACTTTCATTCCTGATATAGTGTATTTGGTCAGCATTTTGGAATGACAAACTCCATTGGTCTTCTGTTACTCCTTTTACCTTTGATGGCATGTTTACGGTTCCCAACCAATCAAATCTAAACTGATCTGAATTGAGGTATACTACCGACTCTGGATCTAAGTCAATAGAGAATTGATAAGGATCTAAAAGGTCATAATGCTTCTCTTCTGCAAGTTCCAATGCGCCATTGAGTTTATACTCATTGAAATTGGTCCACTTCTCTTCTGTCCTCACTATGGCTTTTTCTGAATCCATAGTCGGATGAGGGAAGTCCCATGTAACTGCCCCCCAGGCATAAACTCCCGTTTTGTCTATTCTGTATTTCTGAATATCAAAAACTGCCCCTTCATTGACTTCTACATCAGGAGCCAGGTCAACTATTTTTGGTTTTGGAGGTTCATAAAAGAACTCTCCTCCTTCTAGTACATAGAAACCGCTATGGTTTTTGATTTTGAGATCTTTAAAACTGACCTTTGTCCATAGATCTGGATCTTCCGTAAGCCTAATTCTACCTTCTCCTCCAAAACCTGCTAAATTGGCTTCTGTAATGGCATCAACAAATACCATATGAGTACCTGCATAAAAACGCTCTAACAATCCTGGACCATTGAAGATAAAAGGATCACTCTTACCCGTTTCCTTCCCTTCTACATATGATAAGACTCTCCATGCGTATACAGTTTCTTTTTGCGGAGGCTGACGTAGTATATGGGCTTTGTCTTCTATTAGGCTATTGGCTCCCGTCTCATATTCATACCACTTTCTGATAAAGTCGGTATTTTCATCAGGAATACGTCCTTCATCAATTTCAGCAATCTGAATTTTATAACTGATCATCTGACCTGGTATGGCGTTATCTACGCTAGACCATCTCATGATCGGCTGATCTCTTAGCTTAAAGGCTCCATTGTTTTTTGGTTCTTTCAGGGTAATCTGACCATTCAATGGGTCTCCATAGTAGAAGTGATTGAATTCACTATATCCGTCATTTTTATATGCTGCCTTACCATCTGGATCTATGACCTGAACCCTATAAACATATTGTTTTCCTTCTTCTAATGCGGGCTCAGAAGAGCCATACAGAAGCATGGTATTGGTCAAAAAATCCGACTGATAGATTTGTAGCGCCTGTCCATTGGCCACGGCACTCATAGGGTCTGCTCCACGAGCTGTCACTTCCCACATGGTCAGCTGATATTCTGGAGGTACCAGAGCATCTGGCGCAGCGGTGTTAAACATCTGCCATGTGAAAGGTATCTGGATATTGGCAGGGTCTACCTTGGAACCATTGTGTGGAGTGACTACCATCGGAGGACTCGTCAGCTGAAGCCATACTTGGGCACATGATTTTCTTGATAAAACCTTACCGGAGTTATAATCCAATACCTCTAAGCAAAAATTGTAGAACCCTTCTGGTAATCGTCCTGATTTGTAGAGTTCATTTTGATAATCTCCTTCTACGATCATATTTCGATAATCGAGATAGGGTGCCCAATCATCACCTGATAGAAATACCGGACTACCTGGGGCTACTGATATAGGTGCTTGCGGAATATAATTTGGTGAAGTAGTTAATCGAATATTGTTACTCTCAATTGTTAACCGAAGTCTGAAATCCCAAACTGGTTCATTGAAGTCATTGAAGATTACACTTGCTGTAAGGTGTTGACTAGCGGGGGCGGCATAATCGTTTAAGTACAAAGTATGCGGTACACCTATCATCGGCGTAACTGTTGCGGGATAACGCAGAACTTGTGCTTGAGAATACTGAACTGTAAGTAGTGATAATATAAGGATTGTTATTGCACTTGATGCAAACATTCCTTTGGTAGCGCTCAACATAGGTTTGAATACTCTTCTTAACAAAGCCTCTGGAGAGGTTTCATTTCTCTTCAAATTCCTTTTTATCTCCCGGTGTATGTCAATATTTTTTTCGATCATATTAGGTTCTTAAGATGATATCCTATAACTGTAGCCTATGTTTCCTCTGATTTCTTGCACTTTAGTTTTATTCTCTCCTAAAGCTTCTTTGTTCAGATAGAATATGCTTGCTGAAAAATTATGCTTTTCACCTAATCTCAAAGAATAGGTGTTTCTTAGGTTGTAAATCTTGTCGGTCAACTGCTTATTTAGATAGGAGTACATCATATTAGCCGAGATGGAGGCATTGACTTTCTTCTCCCATAAGCTTTTATTGATGGTCAGTACGGGGCCGGTGGTAACATTACTAAAAGCTGCGGCACGATTATCATTGTACGTAGCTGAAGTTGAAATACTCCAACCGTCTCCTACAGTCATCTGATGTCCTAGCATGTAATTGACAAAGGTTGAGGCGTTGTCGTCGCTATCTTGCACATCCTGTACATTGGTATTTAAGAATATATTATGGTTGACACCTGCTGTTTTTGTAGTTCTATAATTAATAGCAAACGACCCACTGCGGGTGATTGAGAAAAAGTCCAAAGAATCTACTAGTACATCTGTCTGGATCTGAGTCTGTCGTGTACTTGAGTTAAAGTTTGAATAGGTTACATTAAAGTTCCAGTTTTGAGAGGGCGCATATGCGATATTACCTCCATAAATCACTCTATATACTTCACTGGCTAGTTGATTATTAAGATTGTTTTGTTGAAAACCTGAGTTGAGTGCTACGTTGACTTTTTGTTGAAGCATTGCCCACGAAATCCCTCCCGATATGTCTCGAAGGTCATTATTGAGAAATGAAGATCCCATGGTTCTATAGCCAGGGTCAATCTCTCTGTAGTTTAAGTTTAATTGATAGCCTTCGCCTGTGTAAACAGTTTTTGCGGCTAATGCTTTTGTAAATTCCGAAGAAGTATTAGGAACGAATAGAGCTCCGAAATTATTCACGAAAGTATAGTCGTCAATGACGACTTCTTGAGCTCTTTTATCTCGGGTAAACATGCTGTATGCGTATTCAAACTCAAAAGAGACTCTGCGGCCAATCTTGTGTTTGGTATTGAATCCGAGTACTAAATTCTCTTCTGGAGTAATCGTCACGCTATCCTGCTGAATTGAATTTTCATCATCTTCGGCTTTGAAAAGAATCAGGTCAACATTGTGTTTTTCTCTTCCTAGACCTACTTTAAAACCATAACCCATTCTACGATAAGTCGGCTTAACGAAAGCATTACCATCTAGACCCGTTTTACTTACGGGCTTTGCAAACTGCCCCCACATTACACTGGTTCGTACGAAACTATTCTCCGGCGCTACTTCTACCCCTGCGCCCAAAAATAAATTTCCAGCGAGTGTATAACTTGAAAAATTCATTGTTCGATGCCCCAGATGCGCTGTCACGGATTTGTACCGTGGACTAATCCCAAACTGGTTGAAAGGCTGTGCTCCTTCATAGTTTCTATTTTGGGAAGTCAAAGTCATAGAAAAGGGAGCACTGACTACCCCAAAAAAATCAAAATTGATATCGGCATTTAATATCCAGAAATATGGGTCTCTTCGACTTTCTATGCCCACTGCCGAGTACAGGGTATTATTAAAAGAAAAACCACCCTGATAGGATATTGGCTTGGCTTTGATGACTTCTTCTATGTCCTGCCCCTTGACAGCTAGTGAATTTAAACCTATCATCACAAACAAGATTAAATTCCTCAGTATTCGATATGTATGCTTATTATTGGTCAATTAGAGTTTCCTTCTTTTTTGTTTTTTAGTTTTTGTATAAATCTTATGCTTTGAATCTTTTCGTTTTACTTGTTTGGTCGTCTTCACCGGAGCATACTTAGGTTTCTTCTCTTTCTCTTCTTTGTATACCCATGGCTCTATCTCCGTCACTTCCTCTACTTGTTTCTCTTTTAGAGATTTGATTTCGGATTTAGCTTCTCTGATCGAACCAGGCTCTCCTGTGGATAGTAAAAACCATGCTCCATCTTCACTTTGGATTACTTTAGTCTCCACTTGAGCTTCGCGTTTGAGGTTTTTCTGTAGATTCTTAGCTTCTTCTATCGATTGGCTAATGCCAACTACCATATAATAGTTATTAACCGTATCAAGCTCACTTGGATTGGACATATTCACACCGTGTTCGAAAATTAGATTCTGAAGATCATCTTTATAGGTATCTATGTCTTCTCTCATCTGTTCTATTTCCTTGTCCTGTTCTTCAAACTTCTCATCAATAAGCGTTTTGGTATAAATACTATCCAAACTAGGTGTATATCCAGATCCGCTATGACCTTTTTTCCCAATGCGATTCAACCTTATACCAAGTGTAAACTCATGAGATCCTCCAGCAATCGCTCTTACTTCTTTATTAGGAATCTCATAAGAATAATTCACTACAAATCGCTGATCGATATTCATACCAAATGCTATACTAGTAGCCACTTCAGCTCTATATGTCACAGCCGTCCAAAGAAGATTGTTATAAGTAATAACACCACTCAAATCAAATAATGGATCCAGTCCCTGTGCTACTCTCATCAATACTATTGGCTGTACTTCCCAGCGTGGACTGAGTGTCATTTTATACTGAAGACTCGTTGTATAATGCCTTACTAAACCAAACCCTAACTCCTTAAAGTCCGAGTTATTTTCATACTTAAAGCTGTTTGAGAATATTTGGGCTGCTGAAAAACCTGCTATAAAATTGCCATAATTATAGTTGATTCCTATTGCCCCATCCAAGACGGTCTTATTATTGAAGTCGGAAAGTAGGTTAGGGTCATCAAGGTTTTCTGCTTCAATTCTTTCAAAGAATACTCTATTTTGAAGAAATCCTATCGAAGTCCCGAGAGTCAGTGCCTGCTCTGTATTCAAATTTACTTTGTAGGAATATGAGCCTAGCAAGTTGGTACGACCAATGATATTAGATACGTCATTTACAAAAGTCAATCCAACCCCCATATTCTCATTCTTCAGATTGCTATCAATTGTAAATGCTGAAGTCTCTGGTGAACCCGATATTCCTGTCCACTGTTTTCTATAAGTTAAAAAAGCATTGGCCTCGGTCGTGGATCCAGCCATAGATGGATTCACCAAATATGGATTTATATAGTATTGTGATAAAAGAGGTACTTGCTGTGCCTTAGCAACAATTACAGAAACAACTAACCCAACGAGTAATATTACTTTCTTCATCTTACTTGTTTCTCATGATTGTTATAGCTCCAGAATAATTTTTCGTGGCATCTGGGAATGTAATGGTATAGTAATAAGTTCCATCTGGTAAAATGTCATTCCCTGCTGTTCCGACCCAGTCATTTTGATAGCCTTGTTCTTGAAAAACAATTTTTCCCCAACGGTCAAAAACCACAACATTAGCCTGACCAAAATTTTCAATATTACCGACTATCCAAGCATCATTTAGACCATTGCCGTCTGGAGTCATAACATTAGATGGAACTACTTTATGATCATTCTCAACATTGACAGTAACCTCATCAAAATCTGAACAACCATTTTCATCAATAATTTCAAGTAAATAGGTGGTAGTTTCCAAGGGAGCAACGGATGGCTGAGATGATTGAGAGTCATCCATGAATTCAACTGGTGACCAAGAATAAAATACACCTCCCTCTCCTTTTAGCTGAGCTGGAAAGCCTTTACTTACTGTAACATCTTCACCAGCATAGGCATCGGGAGTATAATACACATGCACAATTTTAGCCAATGAATCTTGGCAACCATTTCCTGCCGTGACCTTCAGCTTGACTTCATAATCTCCGGGCAATTCATAATAGATTGTTGGCTCGGGAACTACATCTTCTTCACCATTGCCAAATGTCCACGCATATCGTAGTGTCCCATCTGGAGAATCGGATTTATCGTCAATTTCAACATCAGTCCCTGAACAAACACTCTCAATCTTGAAGTTGGCAATCGGTAACTCATGTACCACATATTCCTTAGAAATCCCATCTATACAACCATTATTAGATGTTGCTTGTAGAGCTACTTCGTAGAGACCAGCATTTAGGTATTGCTTTGTTGGACTTTCTACAATAGCATTAGTCTGATCCCCAAAATCCCAGATGTAATTATCAATAGTGCCATTAGGGATGGATGAGGTGTTATCGAAAACAGACTCTAATCCATCACACACTTCTTCTACTTCAAAATCGACCTCCGGTAATGGGTAAATTGTAATACTCTTCGTTTCCTGAGATACACATCCAAAATCTGAAGTCGCTTCTAATGTCACATCAAAGTCTCCATGGGCGTTGTATTTATAAGTGAACTGCCTTACGTCACGAGAATCAGAATTTCCTAAGTCCCAGAAATACGAAATAGTACCATTAGAGATAGTAGTATTATTTATAGCACTAATTTCCTTACCAAAACATACATTGTCAATGGAAAAATTAATCTGAGGTAGTGGCTCGATTACTACTACTTCACTATGCGTTCCTATACATCCTTCTCCAGTTTCAGCTACTAATGTGACTTTGTAGTTTCCAAAGCTTTCATATTGATGACTTGGATTTTCCTCATCAGAAGACTTTGTATCTCCAAAATCCCAATCATATTCTATAGATGCAGCAGACGAAATAGTAGCATTATTGAATACCATAGGTGCATCTGCACAAACACTAGTTGTAGAAAAATTAACTTCGGGTTGAGGGTGTACGCTGACAATCTTACTAACATTATCAATACAGCCATGATTAGTGGTCACTTGAAGATTCACAAGGTAATCTCCATCAGCAGCATAAGTATGGACTGGATTCTCTACCAATGAGGTATTGATATCCCCGTAGTTCCATACAAAAAATAAATTTCCGTTCTCTATTTTGCTATTGTTTTGGAACTCAGCCTCTTTACCAAAACAAACATTATCTACTTCAAAAATGGGCTCTGCTCTTGGATAAATCTCAACTTTTGTGGTTGTCTCGTGGCTGCAACCTTTATCTGTTGTAACTCTCAAAGACACATCATAGCTACCATTGTCTGCATAAGTATGAATTGGATCTGCAATGTTAGCTGTGTTGGTGTCCCCAAATTTCCATTCATACACATCAATTTTACCACTCGACAAAATTGTGTTATCTGTAAAAATACTCTCATCACGCTCACAATTGTTCTCTACATATATTCCCGCTTCTGGTACAGGATTGACTATTACAGATTGAGTAGCTTCGTTAATGCAACCTTGATCTGTTTCTACGGTCAGTTTAACAGAGTAAACTCCATCACCGTCAAATAGAAACTTGGGGTTTTCGATCACTCGAATGGATCCATTCCCTAAATCCCAAGTAAACTTCTCATTTTTACCTGGAAAGACAGTACTCAAATTTGTAAAGGAAGTAGCTATTCCTTCACAGACTTCGTCATTATTGAAAGAAACTACTGGTAATGGATGTACCATCACTTCGAAATTAGGAGTTACCTCTTCAGCACATCCTCCGTTCTGTACATATGCTCGATATGTAGTTGTTTTAGTTAGATCTTTAAACGTATATTCTTGATCAATAACTCCTAAATCAAACCAATCAGTTCCATTGTCATTGTATTCCCATTTCGTGACTTTTCCTACAAAATCCGTCAAAGTAATCTTGCCACTATTTTTCCCATCACATACTTCAGATACTCCTTCTAGATGTCCTGCATCTGTATTGTCCAATACTGTGATGACTACAGGATTGCTTTCATCCAATGGACAATCTCCATTCTTCACTACGGCTCTATAGTACCTTGTAAATAATAAGTCATCATAGTCAAGATTATCTTCCTGAGTATTAATGACACTCCATGGGGCTAGTCCATTGTCCGATATCTCCCAATAAAGAATATCTCCTACTTCGCCATTGAGTTCCATTAAACCGTTATTATTTCCACTGCAAACTGATGCTGCTCCACTTAGAACTCCTCCTTGAGAAGGTTGTGCTATTTCGACTGTTGCTACTGATGTCAACTCTTGTGAGCATACGCCATTTTGAATCAGAGCTCTATAGTATGTATTCTCGTCCAAGTCGTTGTAGATATATTCATTATCTGTAATTGCCTCTGACGTAAATCCTGCTGTTGAGCTTATTTCAGACACCTGCCATTCTACGACAGTACCTATCTGTCCTGATAGTTTAATTTCTCCATTATTAGCTCCTTTACATTTACCAGATATGCTTCCAGTAATATTTCCTGCTACTGTTTTTTTATCTACTGTGATAGTCGTCACAGTGGAAGCGACCTCATCACATACTCCACTTTTGACAATAGCTCTATAGTAAGTCGTAGCATCCAAATTGCTATAAGAGATGCTATTACCCTTTTCATTGATCGTAGTCCATGGGGCAGCATTGGTTAAGGAACTTTCCCAACGTATTATATTTCCTACTACACCTGTGACTGATACCGTTCTTATGGTAGGATCTCCTTGACATAAAGTAATAGCCCCTGATGTAGTTCCTCCATCCGTTGTAGGATAAATTACAACATCTTTTGATAGTTTTTTCTCACAACTAAAATCAGAAGTAGCTGTCAACTCAATTGTGTACCTATTATCAAGCCCATAAGTATGCGATGAATTTACTTCAGTAGATCCATTTGAATCACCAAAATCCCATTCAAAATCCAAACTCCCTGACTCTACTGTAGAGGTATTGACTAAAGTGATAGCTTCACCTAAACAAGCGTCACTTACTGTAAATATTGGCTCCGGTAGAGGATTAATATTAATGACTTTTTCTACCATGCTAGTACAGCCATTAATAGATTTTACACTCAATGTAACGTCATAGGTACCTGAAGCATCATATAAGTGACTTGCATCCTGTGTTGTTTCATTCTTCCCATTACCATAGCTCCACTCAAATGATAGATCAGACATACTTATACCTGTAGTGGTATTAGTAAAATCCGCTCTTGTATTAAAACAAACATCAGTATAAGAAAAATTAGCAATCGGCTGCTCAAAAACTTCTAACTCATCTACTCCGGTCAAGGTTAAGGACTGACTACATCCTTTTTCTGATGTAGCTGTCAAACTAACTTGATACTCTCCTACTGTTGTATATTTATGGGATGGATTTGTTTCAACAGATTTATCCCCATCATCAAAATCCCAATCATAGTTCAAATTTCCAGAAGTAATGGTCGTATGGTTTGTAAAAGAAGCTGATCCTCCTAAGCAAGTATTATCAACATCAAAATCAACTACTGGATCTGGATAAACATCTATTTTATGAGTCAATGAGGTGACACAACCATTTGCATGTGTTGCGGATAAAGTCACATCTTTAGACCCAGTAGATGTAAATGTATGTGATGGGTCTTCATCAGTAGAATTTCCGTCGCTAAAGTCCCATGTTTGCGTATCAACTCCCGTTGAATTATTTTGAAATTCAAACAAGGTACTTTCACATTGAAGTGCATTGGTAAATGTGAAATTTAAATCAGGAATCTCCTTTACATTGACTATATACTGCACTTGGTCATTGTCACCCAAACTGGTTACAACAGTTAATGTCACTGTATAATCTCCTGCGGTAGCATAGGTATGCTTTGGCGATTGAAGATTGGACCCTTCACCATCTCCAAAATCCCAACTATAGATTATTAAAGCTCCAGCTCCTCCAGGGGTGGATGTACTGGTAAAAGTGGTTTCTGTTCCTTCACAAACTATATCAAATGTAAAATCTGCTACTGGCATAGCTGTTACTATTGAACTCATAAACAGAAGTATGACTACAAGCCACTTCGCATTTATAAATTCTTTTTGTTTGTCAGGTTTAATTCTTTGCATAAACAATTCTTTTTATTTCATGCGTATTATTGATACCATATTTAATAAGGTAGACTCCTTCTTTTGGCAGCTTAATAGACACAGGTGTTTTAGTATTCACAAGAGTTAATATCCTTTGTCCATTTATTTGAAAAAGGTTTATGAATGTATCATTAGGACTGGAAATTATCAATGTCCCATCTTTAGTTGGATTAGGGTAAATTTTAGTTTCAAAAGAAGGCGAATCATTAACACTCGTTACTGGCGAGTCACTAAATGACCATATATTATTCCTGTAGTTTTCTAATACAGTGGCCATTTTTTGTGACTGTCCTTCTGTAAAGAATAACAAACACTCGTCATCTGCTACATTCATGTAATTCTGAATCATATCGGTACTCCCACAACTAGATGATTCTGATCCACAACCTGCTTTCTTTTCTTGATTGGGAGTATCAAATATTCCATCGTCTGTATTACATCCTCCAGTACCCCATAAATGATGAAGCCCTAAGTAATGCCCAACTTCATGAGTAGTAGTTCTACCTAAATTGTATGGTTTTACTACTGTTCCGCTTAATCCAAAGGCTGTAAAATCTACAACCACCCCATCTTCAACAGATGTAGCTGTTATTGGTGTAGTTGCAAATCCAACAATTCCTGGAGCTAAATCAGTGACCCAAATATTTAAATAACGTTCGGTGTCCCAAGCGTCAGCACCTCCTAGTTTTGAACTATAGATATCTGAATTGGCAAATACACCATGAGTCGTTTCATGTCGTTCAATTCCAGTTGTAATTTCGCCAAACGGATCTTCGGACGCGAGCTGAAACTGAATCCGTGGGTTACCAATTATCCCTTGAAACTCCATATCAACTTCCTTGAGATCAGAATTATTTGCAGAGTAATCATTATTCAAAACCTGAATCTGGCTTCGAACCTGACTATCAGAAATATTTTGAAATTCATTATTGTATACAATATGAACCACAGTATTAATGACCTGATAATCAATATTTTTAGCTAATAATTCACTACTTAATACTATTAGCAGTACATAAATTAAATGAGCAATATGTTTGAGAGACAACTTCAACTTATCTCTCAATTATGAATTTGACTCGCTTAAGACTACCAGGGGTGGCAGCAGTAAGAAAATAAACTCCAGAGGACAACCTAGACACATCAAATCTTAAGGTTTCATCTTTCAATAAAACATCTTCCTTGTGAGCTATGTAACCAGACATATCATTGATCAATAGAGACACCGTCTCTTCCTTCGTTAGTTTAAAATGGACGTCTATGTATTCCGTAGTTGGATTTGGATACAGGTCAAGATCTTCTATAGATGAGAATAATGGTACATATACATCATCATCTCCTTCCAATCTACCGGAAACAATAGAGATAACTTTGGTTAAGGTATCACTACAGACTTCGTTGCTGGCAATCAAAGTCACATCAAATTCTCCTTCTCTAAAATATATATGATCAGGGTTTTGTTTTGTACTCCTTGAACCATCACCAAAAAACCATTCATAAGTAGCATTTAATGATTCGGTAAGTTGAGCAAACTGTATAGTATCACCTACATCTCCAAAACTTGCGGATAAGAAACTTGCTGTAATATCGTTGGTAGTAGGAGTGATTGTCAACTGATCATAGTTTACACAACCAAGGTCATCAAACACAGTCAAATAAAATGTACCCAATTCTTCGGGTACGAAACTCTTTTCGTTTGATGATTCACCATGATCAGAAGACCAATTATATTCCAATCCATCAATACCTGCATCTAATACTACTTGTTCATTTTTACATACATAATAGTCTTCTCCTAGATCTAACGCTATCTCATCTCGCATGGAAACTTCAACAGATGACTCTGTACTACAACCTTCGTCATTATAGGCAATTACTGAATAAAGACCAGTGCTACCTACCTCCAGAAAGTTATTTGTAGATTTATCCGACCATTTATAATCGTAGATTCCCTCCTGACCAGCATATAAGATAGTAGTAGCACCATAGCATATCTGCTGGTTATCCCCAAGATCTATAATTGGTGAATCACTTATAGATAGATCAAAATCCTTTCGCTCTACACAACCATTCTCCCCTACGACTTCAACCGAATAAATTCCTGATTCTGAAAAAGTTTCAAAGTATCCATTTGTTCCACTTGACCATTTATACTCTCTGCCAATTGCTCCTGGATTCAGTTCTATGTCATCACAACCGGCTACTTGATCTTCAATTTGGATAACTGGAACTGCTTTAGTCTCCAATATTACTTTCTCTGTGTTTTCACATCCATCTGTGGATACAAGTTTTACAGAGTATTCTCCTGGAATATTTGTTGAAATTTTTGGAGTAGAAGCTCCTGTTGACCATAGATATGACGCTGCAGAAGTGGTAAAGGCATCCAATTCAGCCATTTCATTAGAGCATACCTCTATCTTAACAGGCAGACTAGATTCTGGAGCCTCATCTATGGTTACAAAAATATCATCTGAAGTATTACAAAATTCATCATTACTAACAGTTAATGTATATAACTCTGAACTGGAAACATTGATAATAGGAGTATTCTCACCCGTAGACCATTTGTAATACACATTGGTCATCGTAGCTTTTAACTCGGTAGGTCCACAATTTCTAAAGTCATCTCCAAGCGCTAATTGAGGAATATGATAAAATTCTACATCAATATCTTGAGTGATACTACAGCCATGAGCGTTTATTACTTCTACCTCGTAATTCCCTGCTGTACTTACCTTGATCGTTTGAGATGTCTCAAGAGTATTCCATGAATAAGTCGCTCCTAGATTTCCTGCATCCAAAACAAGTTCTGGATCACAAGTCTTTAGTCTTTCTGGCAATAATACGTCTGGAATTTCATTGACTGTTAGACTTTTGGTTTTGTCCGAGACACAACCAAAGTCACTGATGGCATTCAAATGAATCGAATAAATACCGTCAACATCGAAACTTCTACTCGGAGACTCTACTGTAGAAAGATTACCTCCCGACAAATCCCAGAAGAAACTCATATCTGTATCATCATCCATAGTTGAAAGGTTAGTAAATGTAAAATCGTCTCCCTGACAAATAGGTTCAACAACGAAGTTTACATTTGGTAGCGGATGGACTTTGAAACTACCTGTATAATCATCAGAACAACCATTTTCTGAAACAACCTCCAACCTCGCGGTATGATCACTAGATGATGTAAAAATATGTGTTGGATTAGGAATGCTAGCGGACGCTCCATCATCAAACTGCCATTGGTAAGTTAAAACCTCTCCATTATTTAATGATAAATCCTTAAATTCAACTCCTTTTCCTGTACAATTTTCAACTACTTGGAAATTGGCCACAGGTTCAGCGAAATAATTCACTTTAATCTCATCAGTAGCTGTACAGCCATTGGCATTAGTTACTTCTACAGAATATATCCCTAGAGAAGAAACTCTTATTTTTTGAGAAGATTCTCCTGTTGACCATTTGAATGTACTTCCTGTATTCCTTGCGTGTAGCTGAATATCATTACCTGGACAAATTCTTAAATCCTCGCCCAAATCCACAATAGGAGAATCTAACCATTCTATCAGGACTTCATCACTTCCTATACAGCCATTGGCATCTATAATATCAACAGCATATAAACCTGGTTTGGTTACTTCGAGTGTCTGTGTATTCACACCTGTTGACCACGCATAAGTAGCTCCAGCATAATACCCCGCATCTAAAGTTATATCACCACATACTTTTCTATTTGGACCTAAATCTGGCTCAATCGCTGTATTTAGGACTACGTCAAAGGACTCCGTTATAGCACAAGCATTAGCATCAGTGATCTGTACACTATAGTTGCCATTGGTGTCGATGGTTTTTAACTGACTGACTCCTATACTCGTACCTACTGCATCTTTCCATATATAAGTGGAACCTACGTTTCCTGCATTAATCGTAACCTCAGAGGCACATGTGGCAATTTCACCTTTAGTACTGAATTTAGGAATCTCAAGTGCAGTTACTGTTTTTGTTGTTTGGGATTGACATCCCTGATCTGACGTAGTCGTCAGGCTGACCGTATAGTCTTTAGCTATAGAATATTGATGGTAAACGATGTCTCCTGATTCTCTCAGTCCATCACCAAATTCCCAGAAATTGTCCATTCCTGCTAACTGGTTTCCTTTAAACTCTCCTGCCACATTTCTACAAAAATCACTGACTGAGAAATCCGATGACGGCAATGTGAATATCTCAACTTGATTCGTCGTACTATCAAAACAGAGATTACTAGTCTGTACTTTAAGCTTCACATCATGAAGCCCTTCATTTTCAAAAACAAAAGATGGATTTCGCTCCGTTGAAGTAGTACCATCATCCCATAACCATTCAAATCCGATAATTGTCGTTCCTGATTCTGTCGTATAAGACTGATTCTTAAAGTCAATTTTGTTATCTACGCAATACCCCAATGTATTTGTCGTAAAATCAACAAAAGGTGATTTATCATAAACAACCTCAGCAACCACTGTCGAAGTACATTCATCCTTGGAAACCGTAGCTTCATAATGACCAGCTTCTGAGACTTCAAGCTTATTCGCTGTAGATAAAATAGTAGCGTTTCCTACTTTACGCCACTCATAAGTCGCTCCTAAAACATCCAAGCTTAACTCCCCTTTAAGGCCTGGACAAACTCGAATATCGCTCAGCGCCAAACTCAGAGGGACATTTATTAATACTTGAACTTCATCTACTGAAATACATTGATCGGATCCATAATCTGATGTAGCTTCTACACGATAAGTTCCAGGTTTATCGACCTTTAACTCAGGCCCGCTAGCCGAGCTTATTAAGCTACCATCTTTAAACCATCGATACGTATTGTTTATATGTGCGAAATCAGTTCTGACACTTGCCTTCAAAATACCCTCTTCACAAAAAGTCAAAACAGTTTTATCTCCTAGCGAAACTTCCGCAGATAAGGCAATCACCTGTACATCTTGACTATTCTTACAGTATTGACCATCTGAGCGACTCATATCAACGGTATAAAAGCCACTTTTTGTAAGGCCTGTCAATTCTGGCTTATCAGTATTTCCTGAATTCAATAAAGCATCATCTTTATCATACCATTCAAAGGAAGTACCTGTAGGCAAATAACTTATAGGGTCTAGCTGTGGGTCAATAGTCATTACCTCTGCACAACTAATAATGGGATCAAGTGTAAAGCTTGGTTTTCGATCAACCATTACCTTTCCAGTGGTTGATTCTTTGCAACCATATTCCGTTTCTACTGTGAGTTTGATATCATATGTCCCATAACTATTAAATGTAGCTGTGGCGTCCTTAGTGTTTTGTAAACCAGGTTGAGATTCTATTTCCCATTCATAACCCGTGATCTCATCTTGATCTTTTGGAACACTAGAAGTATTTCGAATAGTATAAAGTTCATCTTCACAAACAGGGTCAGCTATGAAAGATGGTTCTGGTAGAGCATGAATTTCGTGAGTAGTCGTCTCAGTATTGGTACATCCAAAGTCTGAGGTTCTTTTCAAACTCACCGTATATAATCCAGGATTGGTGTATTCGTGATGAACTGTAGACCAACTACCACCAGCAATAGAATTTTTTCGAATCTCACTGAGGTCACCAAAGTTCCATTCGAACTTCAAATTAGAATTAGCATCAAATGCCTCGATGGCAGAGTTATTAGTAAACTCAACCTTCTCACCAATACATCTATCTGGATTCTCTAGTACAAAGCCTCCTGTAGGCTTTGGATATATCTTCACATCAACAGTGTCCCAGTGCGTGCATTGGTATTTGCTAGATTCCACCTTAAGCATAACACGATACATATCATTACCCAAATCACTTGGCTGGCTATCATCTGTATAAAACTTTCGAGGAAATTCTTCAGTAGACTCTGGTTTGCTTTCCTCAAATGTCTTGTCACCGAAGTACCAATTATACATCATTACCTCCTCATCTCCGGATATTACATCCAAAGTAGAAAGGTTATCGAAATCAAAAGTTTCTTCTACACAAATTGTACTATCAGGTTCTCTTAAAAACAATGGACCAAACAATGCATCTGGGGTTGGTTTAATACTTATCGGCTTCTTTACTTCTGACCAACACCCACTTTTCTCAAATTCCATTCTGAGCCTAACTAAAGTGTCATTTTTAGGAGCTATATACTCATAGGTATATGTATTATCTACCAGCGCCTCATCACTCTCCTCAAAAGACCAAAGATCAACTGTATCACGAGGATAATCCCCATCCTTCGTATAGTACCCATAATCCCAAATCCATTTTCTAGATGATCCATATCCAGGGGTATCATCATATATACTATCAGTAATGTTTGTCAAAATTTGGACATCATCATGTTCACAAACCCACTGATCAGCACGATAGTTATTTATAGAAAAGTCGTAAACTGGTCGTGGTAACACATTGATTGTCTTCGTCAACTCAGATCTACATCCATAACCTGTAGTCACGGTTAGTGTCGTTTCAAAGTCATTATTAGTAAAATCATCATAATCGAAGCTAGGATAAATATGATCTACTATTTCACTCCTATCATTGACAAATTCATCTGTCACATCCCCATAGTCCCAGTGATAGGTAATCACTTCAAAGTCACTATCCTTTTTACCATCTTCTTTCATCGATGAATTTGTGAACTCTACTGTATTTCCAGTACATACTGTCTTTGGTCCTGATCGACTGCCAGCCGAATGTGTGACAGTATAGTCAAATACAGGTTCAGTAGGGTATTGGCGATAATTGGTTGAAAAACTCAAAGTGTCTGGACAGCCTTTGGTACTAATTGCCTTTACCCAAAAGGTCTCCGAAGTGCCAATATCTCTATTATTAAATGCTCCATTCGCCAAGTTGAAAGTAACTGTATCACTCCAAATAGAATCTTCTTTGACCTCGAACTCACTCATCCAATAGGCGTGACCAAACTCGTGACCTCCTACTCCCTGAAGACTTATCTTCATTTCCTCTCCGATTCCACCAGCAGCCATGCACGACTCGAATACCATACCATCATCTAAAGGGTCTATGTCGTCTCTATCAGGATCTGTTGAGAGAGAAGTAAATTGGAACTTAGGTTGGACATTGCAAAGTGTCTCTCCCAATGCAAAACGATAGGTGTGTTTATCTTTTAAATAAAAAATTGAATCAATAGGATTGGGGTCAAGCTGGGAATAACGAATTCTCTTTTTATTACCAACTAATTCTATAGAGGATGCAAACCCTAAATCTTCCAATTTCCTCCATTCAACTTTCATCGTATCAGTCACAAAGACTGATAATTTACTCAAATCGACTCCCAGACCTTCAAGGTCACTTAAGTAAAAGTCTAAACCTTTCAGTGCTATTTCTCCTTTAATTTTTGCAGCAACATCATATGATTTAAGAACACTGAAACCATTAGTGATAGAAGAAATTTTTTCATGACTCCTAATTATTTTCAAGCTATCAACAAATGCTTCATCAATGAACTCTAGCCCTATACCAAAACCTTTAGGATTAAAAGTAGTATCTGCTTTATCTATAAGTATTTTTTTATAGCCTATTAATTGTCCACCTCCTGTAACCGAAGTCACTATTCCAGATTTTTCTACTAAAGTTGGTGTAATAGGATCTCCAGTTGTGGGAAGACTAACCGATTCATCTACATAATTCACAACTGTATTATAGAAGTCATGAAAGAACATATCGCCATCTCGTAGTACCACGTTTGCTCTATTGCTCTCAGACAGTTCAAAATTATTTATCTCTTGAACATCCGAGTCGATGAAAAGGGAAGTTCCGGTTGGTTTTTCAACAATTACGTTTCTCAATAAAGTCACATTAGTGGCTCCTCGATCATTAGTTTGACCCGTACTCACAGCAACAGGAGCACCTTTGATGGATTGGTTTCCCTCTCCGTTAAAAACGATATACCCAGCACTACCATCATCCGACAATAAATTACCCAGAAAAGAGTTTTTCTTTCTAGCATTAATCAAGTCGCCGCCGAGCTCCAAAGTCCCAGCCAAACGCATACCTGCATTTGACATTTCAGACGAGTCAGCATAATATCCAGGTATATGCAAAGTAGCTCCTCCTTCTACAAAAATCACCTGACCATAGTTGGTCATGCCAGTTTGTGAGAAGGCTTTTAAGGACAGTAATAGAGCAACTAAATAAAAAATATTTTTCATGCAGGTTAATTTCATAGGTTTATAAAATCTTCATGATAAAGGCTAGAACATAGTAAGGTGGGCGGTTTTCGTGGGGTTTTGTTTGCCATTTACTATTCACATGCTGCCCTCCAGTATCACTAATCGAATGAGTATGATTACCTTCTTCAGAAATTCCAGTACCTAAAATTAAATCTTGTCTTTTTGGGTCTACTTTATCCTGAAAATCAATTAAAGCTTTTTTAGTACCATCTATTATTTTAGGACCATATGCAAAACCCAAGCTATGTGTATTTCCTCCTGCCTGTGTGTCAATGAAATTCCTGTCATATACTCTGTGACCATTGTCTTTCAAAGTATGGCTATGATTTCCTGAAATTCCAGTCGTATGCTTATGTCTAGGCATCTCAGCAGTAGTCAATGCATAAAACTCTTCCCCTCCTCTATCTGCGACGGTATTTCCTTTTTGACTGAAATCTCCAGGGTTATTATAATCTCCTTTTCCTGAATGATAACCTACGATAAACCGTCCTCTTAAATCCGGCGTTCCTTTAGTTCCATTACATAGAGCCCAGCCTTTTGGTATTTTAGTACCAGACCACATTATGATTGCTCCTTTTGGTGTACCTACAGGAGACCAAGTACCCGCACTATAGTCATATAGCGCCTTAGCTTCCGTATTATAGATCATCAATCCTTCAGCAGGAGACTTAATAGAATTCATTTGAATTTCTGTCAACCTAGGAATTAAAATCCCTTTTTGATTGTCTTCAGCTTGAATTTCTAAAACCGCACTGGGATCTACAGAACTAGTGCCTATACCTATTCCTTTGCCTTGGGCTAGTACATCATTTTTAGACACACTGCCCATTACTAAAAGAAATATCAAATATGTAATAGTAGTATTTTTCATGGTTTATAATAGGTTTTCATGATAAAGGCTAAAACATAATAGGGTGGGCGGTTTTCGTGGGGTTTAGAATTACCTCGAGTATTAGAATTACCTTTAACAGTATGTGAATGGAGTCCATCATGATCGGTATTTCTCTTAGGAAACTTATCGTAATTGGTAAACTTTGAGTCGTTCGTCCAACCAATCTTACCTGTTTCCGGCTGCCCTCCTGTCTCATCGAAATTGTCATTAAAAGTAGTAATCCCATGGGCATGATGTCCTCCTGTACTTGCTGTCAAGTCTACATAATGATTATGGGTAGGCATCTCATTTACCGTTAAAGTGTGCAATTTCTCTCCCCCAGTATTATTGACAGTTCTATACTTAGTATCAGATGTATTCGTAGGATCTTTCATACCACCAGTACCATCATCGTAACCAAGGACAAACCTTCCTCTTAAGTCAGGAGTCCCGTTTTTACCATTACACAGTATCCATCCCTTAGGAATAGTAGATTCATTGCCCGACCACATGACGATTATCCCTCTTGGAATTGGAACTAAAGCTTCCCAAGCGTTATAGCCTTTGTTTTTCTGGTAAAAAACATGTTCTAGCGAGTCATATACTAGAAGTCCAGGAGCGGCTTTCGGAAGTGCCTTATTGCGTTGACTTTGATCCATAATCGGGAAGATGACACCTTGCGTATTAGTCTCTGATGATATCTGCAAAACCGCAGATTTATGAACAGAACTAGTACCTATACCGATTCCCTTACCTTGAGCACTCACAGAATGTGCGTTTAATATTATCAAGATGAAAGAAATCAAGTAAGCAATCGGTAGGTAAGGACGAGACACAGTACTTCTAAACCTATTTGTTAAAACTTCTTTAAACTGATAGAATATCTTATTTGTGGTTATCATAGTTAATTCTTTTTCCAAGTCAATACTTCCGATTTACTAACATCACCAGATTCAGCAAAAACCCTGACTTGATAGTGCCATTTAGTACCATTTCCTAAATTATAGTCTTTAAATTGTTGGTCTTTGAGCATTCCGCTTAGTGGTTTTAGAGCTTCTCTAGAAGCCCCTCTATACACAACTATTCCAACATATTCTTGCGAACCAATGTCCCAAGTCAAAGTATTTATCTTCTTTTTTTTCTTGTGATTGACTTCTAAATTTGAAATTTTGATGGGTGAAGTTTTTATTGGCAAGCTTGCTATTGCTACAGCAGATGGATTTGAGAAATTACCAGCTGAGTCCTGAGCTAAAAGCCTATACTGATACCAAATGCCCTCTTTTGCTGACGAGTCGGTAAATGAGTCTTGATCTCTGCTAAGAGCGTTGGATAATACAGAATATTCTTCTGAAGAAACCGTATCTCTACGTTCTAAAACATAGTTCTTTAAATCATTGTCAATGTTTTTTACCCATTCTACAACCAGCTTATTATTAATTGTTCGAATATTTTTTATAAATGGAGTCTCTGGTCCCAGTACATCTGGAAGTGATGCTTTAGCAAAATCGGAATATCCACTACGATTGTAAGTAGTATCTACTGCTACTATTTTGTAGAAAAAGTCGTTTTTTACATTAATGGGAAGTTTTTGAATGTATTCATTAGAGTCGATAGGATCTGTATTAAGCAACAAATAATCACCTTCTACATTACTGCTTGTAGTTCTAAATAATAGGTAACCCCATAGATCTGATTCGGTATTATGATTCCAAGTCAGATGCATTCTACCCGTATCACTCTTAATAATCAGACCTGTAGGAGTAGCCGGAGGAAATACATCCGGGACTTTTACAAAAGAGTACTCTGACAAACCTTCATTCCCAGAAAAATCAACTGTAGCCACTTTGTAGTAAAAACTACCATTAATCTTAGCCTCATCTACAAAACTATTAACCGTCGAATCTAAAAGCACTTCGTTTACTACTTGATAAGGCCCCTCACTATTGTTACTCTTATAGATTCGTAATCCTTCTACGTCTTCGGTATACCGATTAACCCATTGCAACTTAACAGTCAGAGAATCATACTCTGAAACTAGACCTATAGGAGAGGCCGGAGGAACATTATCTTCAAATGAAAATCTAAAAGCCTCTGTCGAGGCTAACTCTTCATTAAAAAAGCCTAACCCTCGAACCTGAAAAGAATACACTTGATGCTCTTCCAAACTGTCTAAAGAAAATTTTGGAGTCGGATAACCAAATCTGCCTAGACTGTCTTGGACTTCGGATATTATAATTGGTTTATCATTTATCTGCTCATAAGTAGTATCATTGGCTCCTTCTGTTTTATAGATGTTTACCGCATAAAAACGATCCTCATCCATTTTCCAGTCAAACTTCAACTTTTGCCCTTCTTGATAAATATCTATTTCCTCTATAGAATGATCAGGAAAAAACTTACCCGCTACTATAGGCTTAGACTCCGCAATAGAAAACTCTCTATCTCCCTTTATTTTATTGACCCGATAAGTGTACCTTTTACCCTCTATTGCATTAGCATCTTCAAAATATATCCCAAGAAATTCAGCGTATTCTTTTGACTGTATTGACTTAAATAGAACATTAACAAACAAAAAGGTTTCTTGTAACTGGGCAATACTTGAGGCACTGTCAAGTATTACTTCTTCTAAAAATCGAATATCATCATCCGGATAATTTACTGCAGTGGGGCTGAAATCATTGGAAGTGAATATTGGACTTTTATTGACCTTTTCCCAAACTATACCATCTGATGGCTTTCTATAAAGATTAACCCCTTCGTTGTATAAAAATTCGGATGAATACCACTTAAGTAGAACCTTACCTGACTGGTTGGGGTCATTAATTGCGTATAATGCTGATTTTTGAGCATTAACACTTAAAGAAATAAACAATATCAACGTGAGAAGTAATACTCTCCTTTGAATTGTTGTTACTGAACTCTCGAATAAAGAACAGATCCGAATGGATTTCATATAGTTTTAGTTAGCAGGGTTAATTAGTTCTAATAGCAATTAGTACAAATATGCTATATCAAACTAGGTTAAATACAATTCCAACACGCAATAATACTTGTTTTTTCTTAAATAATATCACGCTTTTTGAATTGACATTTTATGTTTCGTTTGTCACAATTCAGATTTAATCTGAACTTTAATACGATTTATTAGAGGGTTCTTCATTATCTGGGTCTAAAAATATCTTTATAAAAACACACTGAAATACGCTTCAAAAGGGTAAATCTTTCTACGTTGATATTACTATTCTTAGACCTTATACAGGTTTGTTATTATAATCACATAGCATCACGATATTCGAAGCTCATAAAACTTTCATGAATAAGGGAATTCACCCACAGGCATGAAACTCGTTTTAAATAGAAACCAAACTATAAAACGATATGTCTACAGTAGAATTCCCTCAGCTAATTGAACGCGGTTGTGGCCTGG
>NZ_QFZQ01000016.1 GCF_003171675.1 Reichenbachiella versicolor
ATCATATCCTATGAAGAGTACCATCCTTTTGGTACAACATCGTACAGAGCTGGACGCAACGAAACCGAAACCTCACTCAAACGATATCGATATGTCGGTAAAGAAAGGGATGAGGAAACTGGGCTTTACTATTACGGTGCTAGGTATTATGCGCCGTGGCTGCAGCGGTTTATAAGTACCGACCCACTCAAAGATGAGTATCCTCAGCTTAACCCGTACAATTATGCTGATAATAGTCCAGTCACTGATCTAGATATAGACGGGCAGCAAAATACAAGAACACCTAAGCGTTCTGTAAGAGGACAAGTGCGACAGAGGGAATTAGCTAATAGAACCTCAAAAGCACCTCAAGGATCGAGTTTTGTTGAAGATGCAATTATTGGAGCGGTTGAAACATTAGTTAAAGGTGCTGTTAATGTTTTAGAGTTTGGATTTGATAGGGCAATGCAAAACCCTCGTGTTAGAGGATATGAGATAGCGCGCTCTCAGCAACCATTAGAACAAACAGTAAGAGAGTTTGAAGAATATAATCAACAAGGCATAGATCTTGTGAATCCTGCTAAGATTGTTGGTCGAACAGGTGAAGCTTTAATTGAAGCGGGTCAAAACGTAGTTGAAGGAATTCAGACTGGTGATGGGCGTCAGTTTGGTCAAGGAGCTGCGACAATTGGTGAAGCAGCTTTTGGAATGAAATTTCTATTTAAGAAACCAAAAGTCGGTGCTCCAACAAAGCTTGATGATTTACACGTTACGCAGTTGACTAATAAAAGAGCTTTAGCAGGACAATTTCTTAGAGAGGCACAATTAGAGTTTGTAGATTTTAATAAAGCTGTACTAGTTAAAACTTTAAAAGAAGGGGATGAGCTTATTCAGTTTAGAATGGAAGGTTTAGATGGTGGTATAAGCCAAAGGGGTACTGTAGGGAGTTTTTTTGCACCAAAGGGAACAACACCTGGACAAATTGGTTTAGACCCAGACTTAGTTGTTCAAACACTTCATGTAAAAGTTACTAGGGCAACCGAAGTATTGGAAACTACCCATAAGAGCAACGCACCATTTTATGCAGATCCTTCAAGAACAACAGAGGGCGGTGGTATACAGCTTTTTAGTAGAGAATTGAAGAAAAATGTTGAAGTAACTAACTACCCTCCTAATCAACAATAATATGGATTTAGAATTAGATAAAATAATTAATAATCTTCGAGATAGATTAACGGAATACAGAATTCATACAAAAAGTAAAAAAGCTAGTATACATGTTAATGCTGTTGAAATAGCATTGTGTCTTGCCGAATTTTCTGCTATAGATAATCGTCAAATTAAAGAATCAGAGAGAGCTTGGTTTACTGCCGGAGTATATTTGGAATATACTTTTGGAGGTACTGAATGGGAAGATATAAATGACCTTTACTTTCAATTAAAAAAATCTTTAATAAAACAAGGCCATATGAAAAGATAATGGTCTCGTTAGTCCGAGCATGTATAAGAAGTAGGTGGCTAGTTCGAGTTTGCAACTCGGACTTTACGTGATGTAAGATGTGCGGTCAAGGAAGAAGTAAGACCAGTTTTCAGTCTGTGACTTGAATCCAACAACGATCAGTATTCTTTCTGACAAGACACTGATAACACGTACAACAAACACATATCAGTGAATCTCTCGTTGTTCACAAATGTGAAGAGGAGCCATAGAATATATGATAAGAAACATGTAAAAAGGGAGATTTGGCGATCAGAAAAAAGAAACATGATAGATTGTCTTATCGTTAGTTATTTCACAAAAAACCAGCCATATAAGACTTGATTCTAACCCCCGCTGGTGCGAGCGGAGGTCTTCCTACATTAGCTCCAAATCCTTTTTTTGAAGCTGAAGCTATATTTATAGATGCTGGTGCCTCATTTTTTGGTTCCGAAAGTGATATCGGAGCTTTTTTTGTGCTATCAGGAGAAGACAAAGGAGCAATAATTCCTTTTGGTGAATTAGCAGTAGGACTTGCTACTGATTCTGGAGGTGGGATAGAAATAGGACGGGTTGATATAGAAGGAAATCCAGATGATTTTAAGTCTGATTCCCTTTTTGGAGAAAGAACAAAAATTCGAGTTGCTGGAGGAGCTGGTATAGTTTCGGGTGGTGGAGCTATTACATTTGGTTCGTTTAATGGTAAAAAAGTAATAGGTTCGGCAGTTGAGATAGGTGTAGGACCTAGTTCTGTAGGACCTTCAGGTGGTGCGAACTATGGAGTTGTAGGGAAACTTTAATCCAAAAGAAGTATGAAATTGAACCATAAAAAAAGGAAGAATATCGTTCATATCTTTCTGATCATGGTGGTCGGTATGATTTTTATATATACTAAAGCAGAATTTGATCATATTAAACTTAATTTGACCGGGTTGTATAAAGTAGAATTAGTTAATTGTGAAGTTAACAAGGTAAAACATCTTAATCCTAGACCAGGAGACAGAGGTTATTACAGTGCCTTTAGCACTAATTGTTCCAGAGAGATTTATCCAATACTTTCAAAAAATGACTATGATAAAAATAAATTTTGTAAAGGTGTTATCATAAATAAGGCTCCATACACAACTAAAGTTTTATTGACTAAAGGTTCCAAGACGCATCATTTACAATTATTGCATCCTGACGAAATAGATAATAGATATGAATTCATGCTCTACGTATTTCTATTTTTCAGCTTAGTATTAGTCGTGATAATATTTTTGCCAAATAATGTCTACGAAAGAGATGAATAATTTTCCCCGCTGGTGCGAGGTGTGCCGAGAAGTAAAAGCTCGAAATAATAATAGTTCTTTCACATGCTGTAATTGAGATGGAGGTATGGCCCTCCGAAGGCGGTTTTCAGGAACAGCCTTCAAACCACCCTACGGTGCTTGGTGAGTAATTGTCAGGTATTGAGCGGAATAGGGAAAAGGTATCTATAAAATATCAGGTAGGTATAAAAGAGATGAACGCAAGTGAACCAACCGAAGACGTGTCGAGAAAGCGGAACTTATTGTCAAAACAAGACCCAGCTCGCGAGGGACTTGGATAGAATATAGCGGTTACCTGATTACTGGCTATATGGCGATCGTCATTGAGGTGGCATGAATTTTATACAGGCTCAATTATGGAACTCGGGAGATCCATTAGAGAGAAAAAAAAGTGAAAGTACAAGTGAAGACCTCACAAGGCGAATAGCTAATCTCTAATGGAAGTCGGATGAAGTCATATTAGTGGTGAAACTTTTGTAATGAGAGTGGAGCGAAGGACTTCAGTTATACAGTTTAAATGCATTAACAACTCATGAAGAGAAGGATTAGTGGATTAGAAACAAAATCATTACCCATCACTCAGCGGATGGTGAAGGATGCGTACCGTAATGTCAAGTCGAATAAAGGGAGTGCAGGTGTCGATCAAGTGAGTCTGGAGGAATACCAGCAAGACCTATCGAATAACCTGTACAAGCTTTGGAATCGATTGACATCGGGCAGCTATTTTCCACCATCAGTACGAGCGGTGAGTATACCCAAATCAAATGGTAAACGGCGGAAGCTAGGCATTCCAACAGTAAGCGACAGGATAGCTCAACAAGTGTTGAAGAACTATCTGGAACCACGGTTAGAATCAGCCTTTCATGAAAATTCCTATGGTTACCGACCTTTGAAAAGTGCCCATCAAGCAGTAGAGCAAGTACGTTTGAATGTACGATCTCATGCTTGAATGAGTCTAAGACCAAGATTGTTTATTGTCAGGATTATAGACGAGAGAAGAAACACTATAAGAAGAAGTTTGACTTCTTAGGATTCAGTTTTCAACCAAGATCAACAGCCTCTGGGAAGGTAGGGATGTTCTTGGGGTTTGATTGTGGTATCAGCATTACTTCCAAGAAGCGCATCTCAACCAAATGGAAAGAGATGAAGCTACATAAGTGGACAGGAGCTACGATAGCAGAGATAGCTCATATCATCAACCCTATTATGCGAGGTGTTTGCCAATATTACGGCAGCTACAAACGCTGGGAACTTGAGTCCGTGTTTCTCAATTTTCATTTTCGTCTAGTGAAATGGATAGTGAACAAGTACAAGCGCTTCAAAAGTAGTTACAAGCGAGGTTATGAATGGTTGAGGCAAGTGAGACAGAGCTTTCCTAACTTGTTTTACCATTGGACATTAGGATACAAGACGATGTGATTGTATAACAAGAGCCGTATGATGGGAGACTATCACGTACGGTTCTGTGAGAGGTTTGGGGTGAGATTCCCCTTACCTACTTGACCATGAATAAAAAGTAATGGCTAGTTCGAGCTTGTAACTCGGACTTTGCGTCATGGAAGATGTGCGGTGATAAAGAAAAGAAACCTCTGATTGATCAGGGGTTTTTATTTTATATGATCTCAACAACCCAATCAGTAAAAGCAATTGCTGAGATTATACAAGAGATAAAAAACATTACAATAGGTAGTCGATTGTCGAAATGAGTTGGCTCAAGGTTGGAAATACTTTTCAAGAAAAGCTTACCATCTTTGTGCATGCTTTTTTCTAATCGGATCAAGTCCTTAAACAAACCATCCTTTCTAGATACGATTTTTTGAACTGCATTTAATCTATGATTTAAGTAGTTGTTCTTTCCGCGCCATATCAAACAAATTATACCTATAAAACCAGAAAGGACAATAACGATAATAGACATCGGATAATCTACGATCTTATCAAACTTTGAAGCCAACGTTGCGATAGCTGAGTAGCCAGCAAAAAACACTGGTATGAAAAAACGATTATCCCCGCTCGATCGCAATTGCATTGCGATTGTATCTTTATATAGCATCTTCGATGCGTTATCCCAAGTCAACCTATTCCAAAATTTTTACTTTGATGACTCCATCAAGGCCTGCGTAATTTCTTGCACTACTATATAGGTACTCTTGTGGGCTATTAACAAAACCTGCTTCTACAGGGTTTTGGTGAAGATATTCAAGCTTCTGATCCAAGAAATCATTAGTTTCTATTTACTTGGTATGATAACCTTGTTTCCAAAGGATATACTCTTTACCACGCTGCACTCTAGCTACTTCATATGAAAACTTCTTCAACATCCATTCTCTTCTACTTTCGGCTATTTCTTTTTAAACATAATGGCTCAATTCTAGAAATTATTACAAAATATCAATCCTACATTTCAAACTAAAAATTTCCACTAGTTATATATAATAATAACATGCTGATTTACGGAACATTTGCGACCGAGTGAGGAGTATGACAGCCTGTGCTAGGTTTGGTATTCCAGGACCAGTTTATGTAGGTGCTAGATTGGGCTATTTATTTACTGATGACGATCAATCTGACAGTGAGTTGATTTTACTTCCAGAAGTTGGTGCTAGTTTAGGAAAAATAGATGTCAACCTAGATTATCAAGTTTTGAACGATATCAATTACATGAACCTAAGAGTAGTTTATTACATTATAGGTGGTTAAAATATTGGCTATAAAAAAACGCGTCAAAATACATTTTGAAGCGTTTTTTTATGATAGTATCAAATCTTAATTCGCCAAAAGTTTAAACAGAGTGGTTAATTTTTGTTTTAAACTTCTTCTGTCTACGATAAAGTCTAAAAATCCGTGATCCAATACGAATTCTGAGCTTTGGAAACCTTTAGGAAGATCCTTTCCTATAGTTTCACGTATGACTCTTGGTCCAGCAAACCCGATAAGTGCTCCTGGTTCTGCAATATTAAAGTCTCCCAGCATCGCGTAAGATGCTGTTACTCCACCAGTAGTTGGATCTGTTAATAGTGAGATATATGGTATACCTGCTTCGCCAAGTAGCGCTAATCTTGCAGAAGTCTTGGCCATTTGCATCAACGAAAATCCTGCCTCCATCATTCTCGCACCACCTGACTTAGAGATCATTAAAAATGGAATTTTATTTTCCAATGCATGATTTACACCTCTCGCAATCTTTTCTCCAACTACAGATCCCATAGAGCCTCCTATGAAACCGAAATCCATACAGGATATAACAACAGATTGACCATTCATTTTCCCTACTGCTGTTCTACAGGCATCTTTCAAACCTGATTTTTTCTGAGTAGCTACGATTCTTTTTGGATACTCTTTTGTATCAACGAATCCAAGTGGGTCACCAGAACTTAAATCAGCATCAAGCTCTTCAAATTTGTTACCATCGAAAAGTATTTCGAAATATTCCTTAGAACCAATTCGAACATGATAATCGTCTTCAGGGCTGACGTACGAGTTGTTTCTCAACTCTCTCATGTGTACAATCTTCCCTTTCGGTGTTTTGTACCATAACCCATCGGGTGCTTCTTTCTTCGCTTCAGTTGGGGTCTGAATACCCTTGTCAGTTCTTTTAAACCAAGCCATAACTTATATTTTGAAAGGTCTGCAAAGATAAGATTTTGAAGGAAGAATCAATGTTTTAGACCTATTTTGACTGATTTCCTAAATCAAGATCCTCGCGATCTTTTAATTTCTTATCTTCAACGTTTTTATTAAGAAAGTCATTGATTTTATCTATGTCAATAGAAGTTTTGATCTCACCAAAACTATCTACATTAACGTCAAAGCCTTCTAACTCAGGATTTACTTTAGCTGTTTTTTTCTTAGTCATTTGCGATTTGATTGAATGCCACTACTGCATTTTCAATACGCTGTTTTACCTCTTTAGTTCCCAATACCTCCACAATCTTCATTAAATCTGGGCCTCCAGCCTCTCCAGTCACCGCTACCCTAAAGACCTGCATCACAGCACCAGCATGTGTTTCATTACGTTCCAATACTTCATTGAATAGAGTTTGAAAACCCTCTGCTTTAATCGACTCCATAGTGGCTAATTCACTCACTAAATCAGAGAAAGTACTTTTTGCAGGTTCTTTCCACTTTTTTCGAACCACCTTTTCTACATATTGGGCAGGTGCCTCAAAGAAATACTTCGCATTATTTAATAATTGAGGAAGTACTTCTATTCGTTCTTTCATCAATTCACAAATAATCTCAGCTTTTGCTTCATCACATTCAACACCTTGAGCAGTCGCCTCCTTTATAAGTGCTGAAACCAATTCTTCTGAAGGTGCTTCTTTTAAATACTGTTGGTTGAACCATATTGCTTTTTGATAATCAAATTTAGCACCGGATTTATTTATTCTTTCTACTGAGAATTCTTTGACTAAGTCTTGCAAAGTGAACAATTCATTTTCTGTTCCTGGGTTCCAACCTAAGAAGGCCAAGAAGTTTACAAAACTTGCGCTCATGAACCCTTCTTCTTTGAAGCCCTTGAACTCTGCATCTTCACCTTGTCCCTGCCATTTCAATGGGAATATGGGAAAGCCATGTTTAGCAGCGTCTCTCTTACTTAATTTGCCATTTCCATCAGGTTTTAATAACAAAGGCAAATGTGCAAACTCTGGCATAGAATCTTCCCAGCCCAAAGCTCTGTAAAGCATAATATGAAGTGGGGCTGATGGTAACCACTCCTCTCCACGAATTACATGTGTAATTTTCATGAGATGATCATCTACTACGTTAGCTAGATGATAAGTAGGCATTCCATCTGATTTCATCAGTACTTTATCATCTAATGTAGAAGTATGAACGTTGATCCAATCTCTAACCATGTCTTTGAAGCGCACATCTTCTTTAGCAGGCATTTTGAAGCGAATCACATAAGACTCGCCTGAATCGATTCTTTGTTTAACCTCTTCCTCGGATAAGGTTAAAGAATTTTTCATTGTGTTTCGACTGATCGAATTGTAGTTGAGAGAATTAGCTTTAGCTTCTTTCAACCTCTCTCTCATAGCGTCAAGCTCTTCTGCAGTATCAAAGGCGTAATATGCAGTACCTTCTTCGACCATCTGCATCGCATACTGCTTGTAAATATCTTTTCTATCAGACTGCCTGTAAGGTCCGTATTCACCTCCTACGTCGACACCTTCATCCCAAGTTACTCCGCACCATTTAAGCGAGTCCATGATGTATTCCTCGGCTCCTTCTACAAATCGTGTCTGATCAGTATCCTCGATTCTAAGGATGAACTTACCAGCATTTTGTCTAGCATACAGATAATTGTACAATGCCGTACGAACACCACCTATGTGCAGTACTCCTGTAGGGCTAGGCGCAAATCTTACTCTTACTTCTTTCATGTGTTTACAATTTCCCATTCAGCGATCAAATGGAACTTACAAGAAATTCAATCATCTTTCGAGCATAAAATAAGATTGAACTTACATGGTCGTTTCATGCTGCAAAAAAATATGCTCCGAATGGAGCATACAATTATTTATAAATATTTTGTTTTGATTTTAGAAAACCGCGATGCACGATATTTCTACATTGACATCTTTCGGAAGTCTACTCACTTCTACTGTTTCTCTTGCTGGAGGGTTTTCACTAAATGACTTTCCATATTCTTCATTGATCAAAGTGAAGTCATCCATATTTTTGATAAAAATTCCACACTTGACTACATTAGAAAAATCTCCGCCAGCCTCTTTTAAAATTGCCTCTAGGTTTTTCATGACCTGAGCTGTTTCTTCTTGGATCGATCCAGATAAAAGTTCTCCAGTATTAGGAACTATGGCAATTTGCCCTGATACATAAAGTGTATTCCCTGCTTTTACAGCTTGACTGTAAGGCCCTATAGGAGAAGGGGCTTGATCAGAATAGATTATTTCTTTCATTATTCTACAGTTACAGATTTAGCTAAGTTACGGGGTTGATCAACATTACACCCTCTCATGATTGCAATATGATAAGACAAAAGTTGAAGTGGGATGACAGAGACTAAAGGCATCAACGCTTCATGACATTCAGGTACTTCGATCACATGGTCTGCCATGGCAGGAATCAATTGATCTCCTTTGGTTACAATAGCAATTACTACTCCTTTGCGAGCTTTGACTTCTTGAATATTAGATACTACTTTTTCGTACGAACTGTCTTTAGTAGCAATAAATACCACAGGCATTTTTTCATCTATTAAAGCAATAGGGCCATGTTTCATTTCCGCTGCCGGATATCCTTCAGCGTGAATGTATGATATCTCTTTGAGCTTTAAAGCACCTTCCAGAGCCACTGGGAAATTATACCCTCTTCCTAGGTAAAGGAAATTATGAGCATCTTTAAACAAATCTGAGATATACTCAATCTGTGCATTTGACTCTAATACTTCTTTGATTTTAACAGGAATAGTTGATAATTCCGTTAGAAGTTCCTTGAATTTACTTTCAGTGATTGTTCCTTTTATCCTAGCTACATTCAGTACTATTTGAATTAATACAGATAGCTGTCCTGTAAAAGCTTTAGTACTAGCAACTCCAATTTCAGGCCCTGTATGTAAATAAGCTCCTTCATGAGTTACGCGACTTATTGAAGAACCTACCACATTAACTACTCCCAGAATGATTGCTCCTTTAGATTTAGCTAATTCAATAGCTGCCATAGTATCAGCAGTCTCACCAGACTGAGAGATAGCTATTACGATATCCCCTTCATTGATAACTGGATTTCTATATCTAAATTCTGAAGCGTATTCGACTTCGACTGGAATGCGACAATACTCCTCAAACATATACTCTGCAACCAATCCAGAGTGCCACGACGTACCACATGCAACTATGATAATTCGTTTAGAGTTAGCCAAAGCTTTAGAATATTCTCTAATACCTCCTAAAGTCAAATTACCATTTGCGGCATCTACTCTTCCACGCATGCTATCTGCTATAGAATTTGGTTGCTCAAATATTTCCTTAAGCATGAAATGGTCATATCCACCTTTCTCTAGAGCATCCAGCTCAAGTTCAACTTGTTGAATTACTGGAGTCTGTTCTTCATCCTCTATGTTTATAATCCTGAATTTATCACGATCAATTACAGCTATCTCTTGATCCTTAAGATAAACTACCTCATTTGTATGTTCTATTAGGGGAGTGGCATCAGATGCCACGAAATACTCCCCATCACCTACTCCCAATACCATTGGGCTACCCTTACGCGCAGCTATCAGTTGATCAGGGTTGTTAGTATTCATGATAACAATGGCATAGGCACCATCTATAGATGTAAGTGCTTGTCTAACTGCCTCTTCTAGCGAACAATTTGCCTCCGACTTGATGTACTCGATAAATGTAATAAGTACCTCTGTATCGGTATCCGTTGAGAATTCGTAACCTTTATTTAATAACTCTTTTTTTAAGATATTATAATTCTCAATGATGCCATTATGAATAATAGATAGAGATTGATTGAATGAATAATGTGGGTGAGCATTTGTATCATTAGGCTCTCCATGTGTAGCCCATCTAGTATGCCCCATACCTATGGTACTAGTAAATTCCTTTGAGCCAATTAGGTTATCAAGTTCGACGACTTTCCCTGCCTTTTTATATACCTGGAGAGAGTTTTCAAATATTGATATACCAGTGCTATCATACCCTCTGTATTCCAAACGTTTTAGACCATTAATAATAATTGGTGCTGCAGGTTTATTCCCCAAATAGGCTACTATTCCACACATACTTCTATTGGTTATCTGGTTATCGTATACCAAACCTTAAGTTTGATACTGTTTTTTAAAAAACGACCCTCATCGAAAGTAACTCTATTTGAAGGCATTAATACTAATTTACTATTTTCTAGTAATCCTCTCTCTTGCAAGTCTCCACTTTCTAATAGCTGAATAAAATTACTCATAGGAGCGGTAAAGCTATTATCAGAATTAGAAATAGTGAGCGGTAATCCACTTCCAGATAAAAAACTAGCATCATCTAGGACTGCAGATTCAATATAATTAGCAGGACTTGAACGAATTTGTTGCCAAATATCTGAACCTTTGATTTTCAAATCTTTCCCTTGGTAATAAAACTGGATATCGCTAACCTCCTGTACATATTGTGAATTATTATCAATCTCCAAGTACAACTCAGCTCTATTAATTAATATAAATTGTCCAGATTCAGCCTCTAACTCATCTAGTGTACTGGAAATATTACTTAAATCTATGACTGGATAAATACCATCAGCAGAGCTCAAGTATACAATATCACTATCAATATCCTGTTCGTCAAGATTGCTAATACCTGCAAAAGAAGAAGATCCATGTTCAACTGAAACCTGATTATATCTATTGCCAGAAAAAGTCATTGTTAAAGTATCTTGAATTACTTGCTTTCCTTCATCATCCTGAACTTCATAGAGTATCTCAATTTTAGATTCTGCGGAAACATTAGCTTCTGTCATTATAGTATTGGATTCTGCAGAAACGAATGCAATTCCTTTAAAGGCATCATTAATTTTTCCAGATACTTCAGACTCTGAGTTGTTCAAGAATATCTGCCAAATTTCATCGCCAAACAAGTTAGAAGCTTCGAATTCAATTTGATAAGTAGAATCAGCTCCGTTAGATTCTCCAGTCTCTAGATAGGCTAAGTAATCCTTGTATTTGATAGAATCAATGGAAAATTTACTAGAAGGAGTGTAAGCTTCATTCATCCCTATTTGAAAATCGGATAAATAATAAACAGAATTTACATTCTCTAAGTCTTCGTTCAACTTATGAATGAATATTTCTTGTTCAGAAGCAATATCAGTCGTATTCAAGACATCAACATCTAGAACTACTCTACATTTCAAATAAGAGTATACCTGATCATCCGCCTTCTCAATAAGTGTATCAGAGGTAATAAAATTGACAATTGCGTTAGCTCGTGAGTCTCCAAAAACTGGAGAGACCTTGCGACCTACCAGCATTCTGGAAGCATTGCTGGATAGCAAACTATCATATTTAATATTCGTGGAAGAAAGAGCTATCTCTGTATATTTTACATCTGCTGAGATAGCACCAGGATTCAGTTCCAATCCAATCTCTGATTGTTCGGAACAAGAAAAAAAAGCGAAAACCACTGACGAAATCACCAGTAGATTTCGCCATTTTTTAACCAACAAGTTCATTATAAAGATTGTAGTACGAGTCTAAGAAGTTATCGTCTTTTTGTATCGTATCTACCTTTTTTGTATTTGAAGTTTCTGAAATTAAACCATCGACCACCGCACTAGTGTCTTCTTTAGTCTTAATGACTGCATCTGCATATTCGATGCCTAGCTTGACAAAACCTTCGATATCTCCTGAATTCAGATGCTGTAGCTGATCTTCATCGATATCCATCATTTTTGCCTTACTTATCAAATCGCCCTCGAATTTATGCTCGAAAGGATTGTCATACAAAGTGAAAACTGATTTTGATGATTTAAATATTGGATCGTTTTTGTAGGTCGTTTTTAGATAAAGAGGAATAAAGCTAGTCATCCAGTCGTTACAATGAACAATATCTGGTGCCCATCCCAATTTTTTAACGGTTTCAAGTACACCTTTACAGAAAAAGATAGCTCTTTCATCATTGTCATTATGGAAGTTTTCTTCTTTATCAAAGAAGACAGATTTTCTATGAAAATAATCTTCGTTATCAATAAAGTAAACTTGAAGTTTTGCTTGAGGAATAGAAGCTACCTTTATAATCAAAGGTTTCTCTTCATCACCTACTGCAATATTGATTCCTGACAATCTTACTACCTCATGAAGTCTATTTTTTCTTTCATTGATTAATCCGAATCTTGGAACTAAAATCCTGATCTCCATCCCTCTTTCCTGCATAGCTTGAGGAAGGGCTCTTACGAAATCAGCTACTTCGGTAGTCTGTAAAAATGGGTTTATTTCACTTGCTACATAAAGAATTTTGTACTTTGACATAAACCTGAATTTTTCTAATGATGATTGTTAAAATTGAGCACAAAATTACATAATATTGACTGCATTTTCAATACCATTGCCTTTTTTGTGAATTTAGGCAGTACTGTGTCTTAACATTTTATGCATATTTTAAGTACCGTACAGGAATTAGTAACTCTCCTAAAGAATCAAGTTTGGCAGCAAAAGAGACTAGGTTTTGTTCCGACAATGGGAGCAATTCACCAAGGCCATTTGTCTCTGGTAAAAGAATCCGTTAGACAGTGTGAATACACCATTGCAAGTATCTTTGTCAATCCGGCACAATTCAATAATCAAGAAGATCTAGAAAAATATCCTCGGCAAACAGATTCTGATCTAGAAATGCTCAAATCCGCTGGGTGTAATGCTGTTTTCCTTCCGTCAGTAGAAGAAATGTATCCAAATGACGATTACTTAAAGATAGACTTTGGGTCTCTTGAAAGAATTATGGAAGGAAAATTTAGACCTGGGCATTTTTCAGGTGTTGGTATTATCGTGTCTAAATTTTTCAATTTGATAAGGCCTAATGTAGCTTTCTTTGGACAAAAAGATCTTCAACAGGTGGCGGTAATTAAAAAACTGACAAAGGATTTAAATTTTCCTTTAGATATTTCTGTAGTGGAGACTATGAGGGAGGAAAACGGGTTAGCTATGTCTTCTAGAAATCTACGACTGTCTGAGCGAGGACTGGCGATTGCTTCCGAAATATATAAGTTATTGACCGATTTAAAACAAATGATACTCAATGGTGAAGCTATTTCAACTTCAAGAGAAAAAATCATTAATAGTTTCAACAAAGTTTCTGCTATTGAATTAGAATACTTAGAAGTCGTAGACTCAGATACGCTAGAGAGTGTAGAAAATACAGCCAACCATGAAAAAGTGTCCATTTGCATAGCAGCTCATCTTGAAAAGGTGAGATTGATAGACAATCTGTATATTAAGTAAAGAATGAAGTTGTCTACAGCCCTCAAATTCCTTTTATCGCTATCGCTAGCAGGAATTATTTTCTATTTCGTATTTAAGAATGTTAAGTGGGCTGAATTTGTGGAACAATTGGAGCACGTTAATTATTGGTGGGTGCTTCTATCGATAATAATAGCCACGCTTAGTCATATACTCAGAGCTTTTCGTTGGAGATTAATGCTAAAACCTTTAGGACATAATGTCAGTCTTCGTAGACTTTTTTATGCACTAATGTCAGGATACTTAGCTAATCTAGTTTTTCCACGGCTCGGTGAAGTAACTAGATGTGGAGTACTAAAAAAAACTAATAATGTTCCGATCAGTATGTCTTTCGGTACAGTAGTAATTGAACGCCTATTGGATTTGGTAATACTACTTTCAATGGTCATTCTGGATTTAATCCTTGAATTTGATAAGGTTTTTGAGTTTTTCAAAGAAGCTGTCAGATGGGAGCAGAGAGGCTTTGATATAATTCATGTTTTCATAGTTGTTGCTGCGGTTATAAGCCTTGGAATATTAAGTGTTTATAGTATCAGAAGATTACTTAAAAGGGAGTTTTCAAACGCTCTAATGATCAAAATTAGTCTCAAAGTCAAAGATTTAATGAATGGACTTCTTTCTATAAGAACTGTTCAAAACCCTGGTCTATTCATATTAACATCCTTAGGGATATGGGTTTGCTACTTTCTTATGAGCTATGTTATATTCTTCTCTGTAAAAGAAACATCAGGGCTTAGTATTGGTGCAGGTTTATCCATATTGGCAGCAGCTGGCATAGCAATGGCTACACCTGTTCAAGGAGGCATTGGAGCATACCACTTTTTAGTAAGCCAAGTTTTGATCTTATATGGAATTGGAGTTGAAGTTTCAAAATTCTTTGCGTTTTTACTTCACACATCTCAGGTAGTGTTCATTCTGTCAGTAGGAGGAGTTTGCATGATTATTGCATCTTTCATTAGCAAGAAAAGGCCAATACAATAGGTCACCCATTGTTTTGGGTAATTGTTTAATGAAATACATAATGATATGATAATTATTCTTATAGCATTTATGATTATCGGATTTATTGTGAGTAATAAGCTTAAAAATAAATTCAATAAATATTCTCAAATAAGTTTAAGATCAGGCTTATCTGGTAGAGAGATTGCTGAAATGATGCTCAGAGACAATGGCATATATGATGTTCAAGTATTGTCTGTACCTGGACACTTAACAGATCACTATAATCCTGCAAATAAAACAGTAAACTTAAGCCCAGAAGTCTATCAGGGAAGAAGTGCCGCAGCAGCAGCAGTAGCTGCTCACGAATGTGGTCACGCAGTACAACACGCTACCGCATATAGCTTCTTGGAGTTTAGATCCGCAATGGTTCCGATTCAAAACTTAAGTGCTAAGATTTTAAACTTTATGATGCTTGGATTGATGTTTTTGGGATTTGGTGCGCAAATGATGAATGTTGAATCAATTTTATTAATTGTGGTAATAGCCCAGTTTGTAATCACTTTATTTTCAGTAGTAACACTACCAGTAGAGTTTGACGCTAGTAAACGTGCCTTAGCATGGATTGATCAAAGAGGAATCGTTACAAATCAAGAGCACACTATGGCTAAAGATGCTCTAAATTGGGCAGCAATGACATATGTAGTGGCTGCGATTTCAGCTATTACGCAGTTGCTTTATTGGGTAATGATTTTGACTGGAGGCAGTAGGGATTAAATATTGTAATCCAAAGACATTCAAAGGACTAGGTCGTTGGCTTAGTCCTTTTTTTGTGATTTTTCTATATATTATGCATGCATAATAAAATTACGAACTATGATTTTTAGCTTGACAGAAGAGCAAATGGCTGTGCAGGAAGCCGCTCGAGATTTTGCCTTAAACGAATTACTACCAGGAGTCATCGAACGTGATGAAAAACAATCTTTTCCAACTGAACAAATCCGAAAAATGGGAGAGCTTGGTTTTATGGGGATGATGGTAGACCCCAAATACAATGGCGGAGGAATGGATACTATTTCATACGTATTAGCAATGGAAGAAATCGCTAAAATCGATGCCTCTACAGCGGTGATCATGTCTGTCAATAACTCCTTGGTTTGTTGGGCAATAGATAAATATGGGACTGAAAAGCAGAAAAATAAATACTTAACTCGTTTAGCAACAGGGGAAATTATTGGCTCATTTTGTTTATCAGAACCAGAAGCTGGGTCTGATGCCACTAGTCAAAAAACTACAGCCAAAGACGAAGGTGATTACTACCTTATAAATGGCACTAAAAATTGGATTACTAACGGAGGAACCTCTTCTGTAAGTATCGTAATCGCTCAAACAGATATTGCCAAAGGTCATAAAGGAATAAACGCTATAATAGTAGAAAAAGAATCTGAAGGCTTCTCAGTAGGTCCTAAGGAAAATAAACTAGGTATACGCTCTTCTGACACGCATTCCTTAATGTTTACAGATGTAAAAGCTCCTAAAGAAAATCGAATTGGTGAAGATGGCTTTGGATTCAAGTTAGCTATGGAAATATTGAATGGAGGTCGTATTGGTATTGCTTCGCAAGCATTAGGTATTGCCTCAGGATCAATGGAATTATCTATTAAATATGCTAAAGAAAGAAAGACTTTTGGTGAGCCAATCTCGAATCATCAAGCTATTCAGTTTAAGTTATCGAAAATGGCCACTGAAATAGAAGCTGCCAGACTTCTTTGCTTACAGGCCGCTTATAAAAAAGATAAAGGCGAAAACTTTATAAAGGAGGCAGCTATGGCCAAACTATTTGCATCTGAGGTAGCTATGCACGCATCTGTTGAAGCGGTACAAATTCATGGGGGCTACGGTTACGTTAAGGAGTTCCATGTAGAAAGACTAATGCGTGACGCTAAGATTACACAGATTTATGAAGGCACGTCTGAGATACAAAACATTGTGATAGCTAGACAATTATTAAAATAGTAATAATACTATCATAGTTCACGAAAATTGTAATCTTTGCGTTTAATCTGAATTATATTAGATTTATACAATATTACGAGGGTTGAAAGGTATTTAACCATACGCAGAGTACAGAAAAGTTCAAATGGAAGATTATAATAAGATCATAGAATCTCTTGGAGTTCGATATATCAGCGCTAAGAATATTAATATTTTACAGCCTTTAACGATAGAAAACTACTATGATGTAGAAAATGTTTTCATCTTCGTTCATAAAGGAGAAGTTAAATTTGGTAAGGATAAAGAAGTAGTTAAAGAGAATGAAATTCTGTTCGTACCTGGTGGGAAAATGGTTTCTCTAACATATGGTAGCGGCAACCCTATCAATCTTTCCAATGATGATTTCCTCAATAACAAAGAGAAATTTCTTCACAATAACGAAGATTTCAGTCCAAGACCAGAAGTTGATAATGTCACATTGATCAACTTCGAAGCTAAAGTATTTGAGACAGTTAATTTCTTTGCATCACTTGATATTCCTGCATTCTCAATTAAAAACAACCATGTTTTAATTTCTCTTATCAAGCAGATTATACAAGAAACATATATTAGCTCACCTGGACAAAATCGTGTCATTAAACTAGAAACCGAACATTTGGTCATTGAGCTAATAAGACACGTCTTAGACAAAGGGCTATTCGTAGAGCAGCTGGCTACTAATGTTACATATTTTAAGGATCCAAGATTGATTGATATATTCTCATATATCAAGGACAATTTAGGAAGTGATCTATCCAATAAATCACTTGCAGGGGTAGCTAATGTTTCAGAAGATTATGTAGGTCAGTACTTCAAAATGCTTACCGGTATTAACCCCCAAGACTACATTGAATACCAACGCATGGAAGCTGCAGTAGCTCTTCTCAGAACTACTAAAAAGAGTATTCGAGATATAGGTAAAGAGGTTGGCTATAATGATACAGCATATTTTTGCCGTAGATTCAAAATGATGTTTGGCATACCTGCAGGAAAAATGAGAAGAAGAGAGACTTTAATTAACGTCTAATGTTTTATTAAGAGATTGGATTTTATCAGCTACTTGAGGAAGCAGATCATAGCTTTTCTCAAGAGCATTTCCAATAACTAACATATCAGCTCCCGCTTCGAGTGCCAGAGTAACTCTTTCGATTGAATTTAGTCCTCCTCCAACAATCACTGGAATGTCTACAGATCGACTCACTTTTGTAATAATTTTTTGAGGTACAGGATGCTGTGCACCGCTTCCTGCCTCAAGATATAAAGCTTTCAGTCCAAGCATTTCACCAGCCATAGCAGTACATGCGGCGATAGTAGGCTTATCAGATGGTATAGGAGTCGTGTTGCTCATGTAACTCGCTGATGTTTGTGGACCATTATTGATTAACATATATCCAACTGGAACAATTTCTAACTTACTTTTTTTAAGTACTGGGGCGGCATGAACATGCTGACCGATCAGGAATTCCGGGTTTCGACCAGATATTAAAGAAAGTAATAGGATACCATCCGCTTTTGTGTCAATCTGCAAGTGATAACCAGGGAAAATAATAACAGGGATATTACATATAGACTTGACTGTTGAAATCACAGTGGAAAAATTATCCGTTGTAATAAGACTTCCACCTACTAAAATGTAATCCACACAGTTTTCTATACAGGCATGAACCAATCTTGTAATGTCATGTATCTCATCCACTTTATCTGGATCAATAAGTACAGCCAGACTTTTTCTGTTAGCTTTCTTCTTTTCTATAAGTTCGTGTAGAATCATTTCTCTTCTTTCTGAGCTTTTTCAGAATTGAATTTTTCAATAATTATAGGCAAAAGCCTATACAAGGCACTATATACGAACTTTGGTGTGGCCTTACTTTTTCTCGTCTTTTTGCCTTTATCAGTATCATTTTCCTTATTTGAAAAACCACCAGACACTGCCTTGAATAGTATAAATCCCGCCATAGCACTTCCTGCCACAATACCTGCTTTCTTCAAATTGACCGTTAATTGTTTCTCAATCTGCTCAGAAGTATTATCAAGTTCTTTGAGTAATTCAGACTCTTTAGCCTTCAATATGGCACGTTTATCTAATAATTTTTTACTCGTTTTTCTCATCGGGTTCTTTTTGAGTCTCTAAAATCATTACTTCAAAAAAAGACTTGAGTTTTCCAGACCTAAGGAACAGAAGCACTATAATCAAGCCTAATACATAAATGCCAGCGGTAATAAAGAACCCAATAAAATCGCTATCTAACAAATAATTTAGGTAGAATGAGAGTCCCATTGACACTAACGAAAGCACAAATGATAACAATAGAAGAATTACAATATATGCAATCACCTGTGCCAATATATTGGCTACATGTTCGGTAATCTCGAGCTTAAATAGTTCAAACTTTATTTGAACGTAGTCGGATATGCTTTTCTTGATTTTTTCGAAATTGAATAAGTCAGCCAATGTATTCTGCTTTGTGTTGAAGGTTTAAATATAGCAGTAGTCTTTTTCTATCTCAACATGTAATGTTTATTTAGACACGTCTACCAAGAATACATCTAGTGTCAGTTATGAAACCAACCTATGCTTAAAGCAAAAAACACTCAATATTACACTTTCCAAAGAGACATATAATATTGAACCTCTTATCATGGAAATAAATTATTGATGGTTGGAATAATGTAATTCTAGATTAGCAGAAACAAGTTTATAGATATCGCAATGTTAAGGAAATGCCTTTTTTTAATATTAAAAGAATTACCTCTTATTGGTTTGTAAGTTCATTGATAGCCAACCAAGCCATCAATCCTGGTGCATAACTCAATGCATCTTCATCGATATCAAAAGTGGGAGTGTGCACACCTGAAACAATGTTCCTTTCTTCATTCCTAGTACCCAGTCTGTAGAAGCATGCATCCGATACTTGTGAATAGTACGCAAAGTCCTCTGCCGCCATCCATACATCTAGGTCAATAACATTTTCTTTGCCTAAAAATTCTTCTGCAGCTTGAATGGCTCTACTGGTTACCTCCGGATTATTTTCTAAATATGGATAACCTACATGAATATCAAAATCACATGACCCTCCCATGGATTCTGCAAGACCTTCTGCAAGTCTTTTCATTTTCTTGTGAGCTTCAAACCTCCAGTCTTCATTCAAAGTTCGAAATGTTCCTTTAATTTTTACCTCGTTTGGAATGACATTAGTAGCTCCTTTTGCTTCAACAAATCCAAAAGAAACGACAGACGGTATTTTAGGGTCATTTCTACGGCTTACGATCTGCTGAAGTGCGACGATTATATGTGATGCAATTAATACAGGATCTATGACTTGGTCTGGTAATGCAGCATGGCCCCCTTTTCCTTTTACAGTGACATGAAGTTCATCTGCACTAGCCATATACATTCCTTTTCTAAACCCTACTTTACCCGCAGGTATCCATGGCATTACATGTTGGCCAAATATACTTTCAGGCTTAGGGTTTTCAAGAATGCCTTCTTTGATCATTAAAGACGCCCCCCCTGGTAGTAACTCCTCTCCAGGCTGAAAGATAAGTTTAATTGTACCTTCAAATTCATCTTTGATTTCATGTAGAATAACCGCACTAGTCAGAAGTGATGATGTGTGAACATCGTGACCACACGCATGCATTACACCATGATTCTTTGATTTATATCGGACATTATTTTCTTCCACGATGGGAAGTGCATCCATATCTGCACGAAGCGCTACAGTTTTTTTTGATGGGTTTTTTCCTTGTATCAGTACTTCAAGTCCATTACCAGCAATTCCTGACCTAACTTTCAAGCCTTTACTTTCAAGGAAGTTTTTTACATACTTAGCCGTTTCTACTTCTTTGAAAGAAAGCTCCGGATTAGCATGCAAGTGATGTCTATTGTTCACGGTCTCAGCATGAAGTTCTGCTGAACGCATTTTTATTTTTTCTAACAAACCCATTCTAGCTTTTTTTGAGACAGGTTAATTATCTAAAGTCTCTAGATAATCTTCAATATTTATTTTGAAAGGCACCAATACCGCTCTTCCGAAGTTAGATTTTACAAGTGTGTAATCCGCATTCGCTTCCAACCTATCGAAGTATTGACCCATTCTCACTTTGTAATTAGGCTGTTCATAAGATACCCTAGGTCGTACTCCTTCCACCAATTCATAAGCCCTGCGTTTATATTCATTGGCCTTGTCTCTATTGTTTCCTGAATAAAGCTGAATAGTCCAACCCTCCACATATCTAGTGTCCTTACTCTGGGCAATAATAATCTGTCTAATACTATCCAATTCTTCGCGAATATGATTGGTCGGCTCGATGTCAGGTTTTACAAATTCTTCTTCCTGCTTTACAGGTTTTGTATTTGAATTGTCATCTTTTACAGCATATTCCTTACGATATATTGACAGGTCCTCTTCATAACTAGCTGTAGCTACAGTATTACTTGCTTTTGGAGCGCAAAACTGTAACAATGCAGCTATTGTAATGATTGGATACATCGGAGCAATATTGATTCTAAGCTTTTTCAATTGTATGCATTTAGGGATTCAAGAGTTATTTTTCTATCACCACACACTTTCCTTCCTTGACATCATTTTCAACACTTTTGAATTTGACATCTTCTTTCACAGATCCGTCAGTGTACTGTACTGTCACTCTATCGTTCCTTCCATAAACTTTATCTGATTTAATCGGAGCTGTTTTTTCTACTGGAGCTGTTCTATTTGAATTCGCTGACAATACAGAACCAGATTCTTCCTTCGATTCTTCATAGTTCTGTTTAGCCTTCTGTGCTCTAGCTTCTTGTACCTGATCAGGATCCTGACTAGCAATCTCAGCCTTAGTCAAAAAGCTAACCGTTTCTTCATTGACCTTGTTAACAAAACCTTTGAACATATTGAAAGATTCAAACTTATAGATCAATAATGGATCTTTCTGTTCGTGGACTGCCATTCTTACCGACTGTTTCAAATCGTCCATTTCGCGCAAATGTTCTTTCCAGTTTTGGTCAATCGTAGATAGAGCTATTATTTTCTCCATCTCCTTGATCATCTCACGTCCTTCTGTTTCTATAGTCTTCTCAAGGTTAGCTACTACTCCGACTCCTTTTTGACCATCTGTAAAAGGTACTTGCACATTTGTAAAAGTAGCTCCACGCTCCCTATGGATATTTTTCAGTACAGGTAATGATCGATCTCTCACCATATCATTTTTGGCTTGATAATTTTTCAAAGTTTCCTCATACAGGGAATATCCAAGATCCTCATTCGACATTGAATTGAAATTATCTTCTGAAATCTTAGTATCCAACCCTAATGCACTTAATGCACTAAGTTTGAAACCTTGGAAATCCATCGAGTCCTTAGAATTATTAGCAATATTCTCAGCCGTATCGTAAAGCATGTTTAGGATATCTAAATCCAAACGCTCTCCGAATAACGCATTTCTTCTTCGTTTGTAAATCACCTCACGCTGAGAATTCATCACATCATCATATTCTAATAGATGTTTACGAGTAGCAAAGTTGTTCTCTTCTACCTTTTTCTGAGCTCTTTCAATAGACTTTGTGATCATACTATGCTGTATCACTTCTCCCTCTTCTAGACCAAGTCTGTCCATTACTTTAGCGATTCTATCCGAACCAAATAGACGCATTAAATTGTCTTCTAGAGAAACAAAGAATTGAGAGGAACCCACATCACCTTGACGACCTGATCTACCTCTTAGCTGTCTGTCAACTCGACGAGATTCATGACGTTCAGTTCCGATAATCGCCAAACCACCGGCAGCCCTAGACTCTTCAGTCAATTTAATATCCGTACCACGACCAGCCATGTTAGTAGCTATCGTTACAGTACCTGGTTTACCAGCTTCAGCTACAATATCTGCCTCTTTAGCATGTTGTTTTGCATTTAAAACTTGGTGATTTATACCTTTCATCTTCAGCATTCTACTGACTACCTCAGAAATTTCTACGGAAGTGGTACCCACCAATACAGGTCTACCGGCTTGTGTCAACTCGACAATCTCATCCGCCACAGCATTGAATTTTTCACGCATGGTTTTGTAGACCTTATCTTCCATGTCCTGTCGTTGGATTGACCTATTAGTCGGAATAACAATTACGTCAAGTTCGTAGATTTCCCAAAGTTCACCAGCTTCTGTTTCTGCAGTACCCGTCATACCTGCCAACTTGTGATACATACGGAAATAGTTCTGTAAAGTGATCGTTGCATAGGTCTGCGTCGCATCCTCTACAGTAACATTTTCTTTCGCCTCTATCGCTTGATGAAGACCATCAGAATAACGTCTACCATCCATTACACGACCTGTCTGTTCGTCTACTATCTTAACTTTACCATCTACGACAATATACTCTGTATCTTTTTCAAATAAAGCATAGGCCTTTAGTAGTTGGTTTACTGAGTGAATTCTTTGAGCTTTTACAGAATAGTCTCTGATCAATTCTTCTTTTTGGTGAAGCATCTCTGTGCTATCTAAAGAAGTATTCGCTTCCAGTTTCGCTATCTCTGTTCCAATATCAGGCATGATAAAGAAGTTAGGGTCTTCACCCTCACCAGTAATCAAATCAATACCCTTATCTGTAAGTTCAATAGAATTAGACTTTTCATCAATAGTGAAATAAAGCGGCTCATCCGCCTTAGGCATTTCTTTTTGATTGTCTTGAAGATAAAAATTCTCTGTCTTTTGAAGAACTTGACGAATACCCATTTCAGATAGATATTTGATCAAAGGTTTATTTTTAGGAAGACCTCTGAAAGCTCTAAAAAGTGCTAAACCTCCTTCATTTTCGTCACCAGCTGCAATTTTCTTCTTAGCTTCAGTTAGATAAGAGGTAACTAATTTTCGTTGCGCATCTACCAGCTTACCAATTCTTGGTTTCAGCTCATAAAATTCATGTTCATCTCCCTTGGGAATTGGTCCCGAAATAATGAGTGGTGTACGAGCGTCATCAATCAACACTGAATCAACCTCATCGACCATAGCGAAGTGGTGCTTTTTCTGTACCAACTCCTCTGGCTCACGCGCCATATTATCTCTCAAATAATCGAAACCAAATTCATTATTCGTTCCGTAAATAATATCACAAGCATATGCTTCTCTTCGCTCAGCCGAGTTTGGTCTATGTTTGTCGATACAGTCTACCTTTAAACCATGGAATTCGAAGATTGGAGCATTCCATTCACTATCTCTTTTCGCAAGGTAGTCGTTCACTGTAATAACATGAACACCTCTGCCAGATAGCCCATTCAAATAGGCAGGAAGTGTAGCTACCAACGTTTTACCTTCACCAGTCATCATTTCAGCGATCTTTCCTTGATGAAGAACGACCCCTCCAATCAGCTGTACGTCATAATGAATCATCTTCCATTCTACCTCAACTCCAGAAGCTGTCCACTTGTTGTGCCAAATCGCTGTCTCTCCTTGAATCTCAACATTTGACTTCTTAGCTGCCAACATCTTGTCCATCATAGTGGCTTGAACTGTCAACTTCTCATTTTCTGTCAAGCGTCTAGCAGTTTCTTTGACTACAGCAAAAGCAACTGGAAGTATATCCAATAAAACCTCTTCTAGCTTTTCATCTCGATTCTTCTCCAATTGATCAATTTGCCCAAACACTTGCTCTTTTTCGGCAATATCAATATTTGGATTGTCCTCGATATATTGGTGATGCTTAGCCATTTCGTCATCTATTGACTTTAACCGCTCAGCAATAGTATCTTTTAATTCTTGAGTTTTTGCTCTCAATTGATCATCGGAAAGAGAAGATAACTTTGCATATTCTGCATTGATCAAGCCTACATAAGGTGTCAACTCCTTCAAGTCTCTGTCTGCCTTCGTTCCGAACAATTTCGCGGCACCCTTGGCTATGAAATCTAACATATTCGTCTATGATTATTTCCGATCTCGCATGTGCGGTCGGAATGCTACTGGTATATCTAAAACTATAATAACTTAAAAATAAGTCCGAAACATACTACGCATGCCCCGCCAAAATGGACGGTAAATTTAGTGGCTTTTTGGTATTAGGCTAGATTATAGAAAGGATTATGATTTGAAGGCTTGTAGAAAGTTATTTCGATTCTATTACTATTCATCTAAGAACCGCTTTCACTAGTTCTGATACGCGATGAAACTTTTCGGCGTCTGAGATTTCCCCTTGAGTAAGCAATACTATCTCTTTATTGGTATCAAATCCATGTGATACTTCTTCACAGGACAAAACATCAAAATCTATATTGTTCTTTTTTAATGCTGCAGAAATTGTAACCTTGGAGCTTCTAACCGAAGCAAAAGAGGCAAGGAAAATAGGTTTGCCTGGAAATTGTTCAATAGAGTTTTGTAATACTTCCCAGTACTTGTTTTTTACTGGAGATGATAAAGCCGTAGAAATAACAATTCCAGCAATACTCTCCGTTTCAAATTCAGATAATTGATTTATTGAGCTTAAAGGAATTGGATCACAATTTGCACTGGATATGAGTTTCTTCATATCAGAAATAATCAAATGGCTAGGGCGAGCGAGTAGCACTTTCCTCATGACGGGGGTGGATTATGTCTTAATTGGCTCTTCTTTTCCGCCAATTAATCGGTAAGATACGTTTTTTCAGTCTGACTTATAGTACTACTCTACCTTCAAAAACCTGTAGTGCTGGTCCAATCAACCAAATATCAGTGAATGAACCATTCTGTGTATTTTTAAATTTTACCTCTAAATCACCTCCAGGAGCAGTCACTTTGATGGGACTCATTAGCCCTTTGTCCGCTGCTGCAAGACAAGAAGCCGTAATTCCTGTGCCACAGGATAATGTTTCGTCTTCAACTCCTCTTTCATAAGTACGAACATACACAGAATGTTGATCCTTTACTTCAACAAAATTGACATTCGTGCCTTCTGGGCTATACTTAACTGAATTACGAATTGTCCTTCCTTGTTTTACGACAGGAGCCTCTTCTGCTCTTTCAACAAAAATGATGTGATGTGGTGAACCATTGTTTAGAAAATAATGGTCTTCATTTTTTACAGGGTATTCTTGATCATTAAGTTTCAATTCTACTATATCTCCATTAATCTTGGCTTCTAGTGGCCCATCTATAGTTTGGAATCTCGTTTCTGAATCAATAATTCCTAGGAACTTACTGAAACTAACTGCACATCGGCTACCATTTCCACAAAGGCTTTGACTACCGTCAGCGTTGAAATAAACCATTTCAAAATCTACACCATCGAAGTTTTGAATTAAAATCAAACCATCACCTCCAATTCCATATCTACGATCACAGAGTTTTTGTACAAGCTTCTCGTCATGAGGAAAGGCTTCGCTTCGGTTATCAATCATTACGAAGTCGTTCCCAGTACCTTGATATTTGTAAAATTCAATAGTCATATTAATATATTAGGTGGCTACGGTGTATCAATTCTGATGCCAAAAAGGATTGAAGAATTGTGAATTGATACAAGGCAAATATATGAATGGGCGAAAAAAAAGCCACTCGCAATAGCGAAGTGGCTTAAATTTTTTCAAAAGCTTAATATTAAAGTTTCTCTTTAATTCTAGCCGCTTTACCTTTTCTACCTCTCAAGTAATAAAGTCTTGCTCTTCTCACTTTACCTTTTCTCAATACTTCGATTTTCTCGATGTTTGGAGAAAGTAGAGGGAAAATTCTCTCAACAGCGATACCACTTGAAATCTTTCTTACAGTGAAAGTTTCACCGTTTGAGTTAGGGTTTTTTATTTGCATAACAGTTCCTTGGAACTGCTGGATTCTCTCCTTGTTACCCTCTTTGATCTTAACGTGGATGTTAACTGTATCGCCAGCTGCGAAAGAAGGAAGCTCTGCTCTTCTCTCTTTGCTTTCGTCTTCTATTAATTTTATTAGCTCGCTCATCTTATTAGCTTTTATGCCCTCTTCTGAAAATTGGAGTGCAAATATAGAGGATTAATTGTTTTAAACTAATGATTATTACAAATATCAAATATTTTTCTTGCCGATAAATACATTGTAAGTCACAGACTTAGCTTTCTCTATTATTAGTATCAAGCATCTTTTGTTGCTCTCCTAAGTCTATCATTAATAGAAAGCCCTAAACCTTCATTGGGAAATTCTTCTGCTACTATAGCATCTAATTCTAACGTATCTAAATAATGCATAGTATTGTAGAGTTTTGAAGCGGCTTCTTTCAAATTTCCATTCGGAGAAAGAATAATAACCTTATCTGCATTTATATTAGAAACTCTTTTGAATAAAATGACACCTACCTTTTTGTCAGAAAACTCTTCAAGAGCCTTTGAAACGTCTCGTACTAAATAAGTTTTTGTCCTTGGAGCATAATGTCTTGAAAGCATACCTGGAGCCTCAGGTGCCTTGTCATCTTTATTTTTCAACTGAATGGACCCAACAACATTTTCTATTTCCTCTCGCGAAATGGCACCTAATCTATATAAGATCGGTTCACCTTGTTCAAAACCTATAATAGTTGATTCGATTCCATTTTGACAATCTCCTCCTTCAAGTACCATTTCAATGCTGTCTTTGAAATAACCATCCACATGTGAAGCTGAAGTAGGGCTAATACACCCAAATGGATTTGCACTTGGTGCTGCTAAAGGAAAGTCCAATCTCTTTAATAATTGAATGGTCACCGGATGATTAGGCATTCGAACTGCTACTGTATCTTTTCCTGCACTAATCAAGTCCGGTATGATGGCTTTCTTTTTAAGAATCAATGTCAAAGAGCCGGGCCAAAAATGATCCGCAAGCTGTTTGGCTTTGTCAGGCAATTCCTCTGTTAAACCCAGCAGTTGATCTAAGGAATGAACGTGAACGATGAGTGGATTAAAAAGAGGTCGCTGTTTGGTTTCAAATATTTTATGAATGGCGCTTTCGCTAAAAATATTTCCAGCTAATCCATAAACAGTCTCTGTGGGAATGCCTACTAATTCGTTTCTATTCAAAATGGAAACGGCCATATCAATATCACTGGAAATGATGCTCATTGCAGAATATTATTCTTCTTTCAGCAGATCAGGTCGTTTTTGCTGAGTTCGTTTCACAGCTTGATCAAATCTCCACTCTTCAATTTTAGCATTATGACCTGATAGTAGAATCTCTGGTGCTTTCCATCCTTTATATTCGGCTGGTCTTGTGTATACTGGCGGAGCTACTAAATCATCCTGAAAAGAGTCTGTTAATGCTGATGTCTCATCAGACAACACTCCTGGAATCAATCTAATAATTGAATCCGAAACTACGGCCGCCGCTAATTCTCCCCCTGATAAAACATAGTCTCCAATGCTAATCTCACGAGTAATTAAATGCTCTCGTACCCGTTCATCAACACCTTTATAATGACCGCAAAGAATAATTATGTTTTCACAAAGACTAAGACCATTAGAAATAGTTTGACTTAAACGCTCCCCATCAGGACTCATATAAAGAACTTCGTCGTAACTTCTTTGAGATTTTAAATGTTCAATGCATCGATCTATTGGCTCTATCATCAGAACCATACCAGCGCCACCACCAAAAGCATAATCATCTACATTCTTTTGTTTACTGGTGGAATAATCTCGGAGATTATGAACATGAATTTCCGCGATGCCTTTATCATTGGCTCGTTTAAGAATGCTTTGGTCTATAAAACCATTGAACATTGTAGGCAAGCATGTGACGATATCAATTCTCATTGTCTTCCAAATACACCTCTAAGAGACCTTCCGGCAGTTGTGCCTCTATCTTTCCTTCTTTGATATCTACCCTTTTGATAATTTCATCATTGATTGGAATCATGACTTCGACACCATTATATATCAATGAAATCAAATTTTGTGGTGGAATTTCATACACTTGATCGACCTTACCTAAGAGTTGGTCGTCATTATATAAATCCAAACCTATTAATTGATGGTAGTAGTAATCACCAGCAGGCAACTCAGGTAATATTTCCAAAGGAAGAAACAATTCACAAGAAACCATGGGTGATGCTTCTTCGATACTTTCGGTTTCCTCGAATTTAGCTAGTGCTTTCTTCCCACTGACCTGAATATACTCTAAAAAAAATGGAACCAGCGCTCCACCCTGAAGGATGAGTACTGATTCCAATTCTTGATATGCTGATGGGTCATCAACGTCCAACATTAGCTGAACCTCACCCTTCAAACCATGGGTTTTGATCACATAACCGAGTTGGTAGCAATCTTCAACCTTCATAATCTAATTATTCAGCAGCTTTTTCTTCTTCTGCTGGAGTTTCTTCACTTGCTTCCGCTGCAGGCTCTTCAGCACTTTCTGCTGTTGCTTCGGCTTCTGCCTTAGCTGCCTCTTCGGCTGCGATCAACTCATTTTGCTTTTTAGCTAACTCTTCAGCTCTAGCTGCATTCACTTTTGCTTCTGCATCTAGTTTAGCTTTCTTATCAGCTTCTTTAGCTGCATTTACAGAATCAACCTCCTTTTGGATCAATCCTTCTTTCTCAGCAATCCATGCTTCGTACTTCTTATCAGCATCTTCCTGAGTGATTGCTCCTTTATTCACACCTACTTGCAGGTGTTTCTTCAATAAAACTCCCTTAGTAGAAAGAAGTTTTTTTGCTGTCTCAGTTGGTTGTGCACCATCCATTACCCATTTGAAAGCTTTATCAACATCGATGTTGATGATCGCTGGATCATGGTTTGGATTGAACGAACCTAACTTCTCGATAAATTTACCATCACGTGGTGCTCGAGCGTCTGCTACGACTACATCGTAAATCGCTCTCTTTTTTCGGCCTCTACGAGCCAATCTAATTTTAACTGCCATTTAGCTTTTAAATTAAAGTCGCGGAACACGTCCGCAGTTTTAGTAAAATGAGCGCAAATGTAAATAGAAAATTATTGAAAGTGAAATGATTAGCTATGAGTCAATAAACATTGTTTTATTTGATTCACTGCAGATAACATCACTTCAACAACTGATAAGAAATAAAGGCAAAGACATATGCTGCTCCAGACATATAGAACAGTTGTAATATTGGCCATTTCCAAGACTTGGTCTCTCGCTTGACCACTGCCAATGTACTCATACACTGCATCGCAAAAGCATAAAAGATCATAAGTGATACTCCAAGAGCCAATGAATACATCGGTTGACCTGTGTATGGATTGATTTCAGCTCTAAGTTTTTCCTTAATCGTAGCTTCATCCTCCGCATCCGCTCCTACACTATATATGGTAGCAATTGTTCCTACGAAAACTTCACGTGCTGCGAATGAAGTGATCAAGGCAATACCAATTTTCCAATCATAGCCTAAAGGCCTAATGGCTGGTTCGATAGCTTTTCCCATGACTCCTGCAAAAGAATGCTCCAATTTATAGGAGACTAATACGTCTTCATACTCCTTAGACCCTACTACCAACTCTGGATTTTCTTGCTGTACGTATTTATCGGGATTGTTGAACTCATCGCCAACTCCATAAGAAGCCAAAAACCAAAGAATAACGCTAATCCCAAGAATTACTTTACCAGCCTCAAAAACGAATGTCTTACTTTTTGAATAGATAGTAGTTCCTACATTATTCCACTTTGGCCATCGGTAGACAGGAAGCTCCATGATGAAGTAACTTCTTTCATTTACTTTCAAAATCTTTTGCATGGCTAATGCCGATAGTATAGCTCCTAAGAACCCAACCAAGTATAGAGCCATGAGGGCTAGACCTTGAAGGTGCAAGAACCCAAACACATATTCATTTGGAACAACTAGGGCAATTAAAATAGCATAGACAGGTAGTCTTGCCGAGCAACTCATAAATGGTGTCACAAATATGGTTATGATTCGATCTTTCCAACTTTCAATGTTTCTGGTAGCCATCACGGCAGGTATAGCACAGGCGACTCCTGATATCAACGGAACTATGGACTTACCATTCAGGCCGAACTTGCGCATTATTTTGTCGGTCAGAAATACGGCACGAGCCATATATCCAGACTCTTCCAAAATCGCGATAAAACAGAATAGCAAAGCGATCTGTGGGATAAAAATCACTACGCCTCCCAAACCAGGAATAATACCTTCGACAATAAGATTAGTTAAGATTCCTTCTGGTAAGAACTGACTCACGCCAGAGCTCAACTTAGCGAAAGTAGTATCAATCAAATCCATAAAAGGTTCTGCCCAGCTGAAGATGGCCTGAAACAGCAGAAACAAAACCAAAAGGAAAATAGCATAACCATAGACCTTATGAGTAAGTACTTTGTCCAGTTTATTAGCAAAACTCCTGCCTAGCTCCTCATCTGATTTAGTGACAACTTTCGCTAATTTCTCTCTGATCAGATTGTATCTATCAACTGTCTCTTTGGTTTGATATTGTCTATCACAGAAGTTGTGCTCCACTTTAGCATCTGCTATGAACTGCATTTCTTCTACAGAAAGATATGATTTACTTTCTGTCTGCTGAGCATATTGGTAGGCTACGTAATCATTGTCAATATTGAACCTATCCTTAATGATTGGAATCAGACCGGGACAAAAAGAGTTGATATCATAGAAGCACTCGGATTTTTGTTTTTTAACAGATACAATCTGTTTTTTTAATCGATCTAAGCCTTCACCTGTACGTCCGTTGATGGTCACGACTTTAGTGTCAAATTCCTTTTCAAGGGCTGATATATCTATGTTTAAACCAGCCTTATTGGCGGCATCCAACATATTTAAGGCTAGAATAGTCGGGATTCCAAGGTCTTTGACTTGAGAGAAAAGCAAAAGGTTTCTTTCAAGGTTAGAAGCATCTAATATAGCCACTATCACATCTGGAAAATCAGAAGCTTCTGGATCACTTAAGACATCAAATACTACACGCTCATCCATCGTACGTGGATAAATACTGTAGGTACCTGGTAAATCAACGACATTGATTTCTTTGCCTTTGTAGGTAAATGCTCCTGAAACTTTGTCCATCGTGACACCAGGGAAGTTCCCTACCTTTTGGTTCAACCCAGTCAGTTGATTAAACATGGACGTTTTGCCGGCATTAGGATTACCGACTAGTGCTATATTGATGGTGTCTTGACTCATGCTTCGGACAAACTGATGGTGCGTGCTTCTTCTAATCTCAAGGACAAATCGTATCCTGTCACTCGAATACAAATAGGATCACCGAGAGGAGCAGCAAACTTCATTTCGATTTCCGTTCCTGGAAGAACTCCCATCTCAAGAAGCTTGAGTGAGATGTATTCATCATTGAAATCCTTCACGATGCCTTTTTGACCAGGCTTGAGATCAGCTACAGAAACCATTATTTAGATTTGATAAAAATAAGCGCAAACATAGGATATTCATTTAATAATGAATAGATAATAATGATCTAATGCATAATAGATGACATGATTACAGTCACTCATTAAATATTGAGAAACTTTTCAGTATCCTTTTTTTCTATTCTTGGGATAGAATCATTCATTTTGGGCATGGCAAAAGCAAAAACCATTTATATCTGTCAAAACTGTGGTGCTCAGTCTCCGAAGTGGACGGGTAAGTGTAGCTCATGTGGAGAGTGGAATACTTATGTGGAAGAGGTAGTTTCTAAGGAAGATAAGAATACTCGAATATGGAGTAGCGAAGAAAAGCCCTCTGGATTACCCAATAAACCTGTAAAACTAACAGAAGTCAAAGCAGAGGAAAGTGACCGAATGCTGACTGGTGACTTGGAACTTGACAGAGTGTTAGGTGGGGGAATTGTTGCTGGGTCTCTTGTCTTGATAGGCGGTGAACCGGGAATCGGTAAGTCTACCTTGTTTTTGCAATTGGCATTAAGCTTATCTTCAAGGAAAGTGCTCTATGTATCTGGAGAGGAAAGCTCTCAGCAAATAAAAATGCGAGCGGACAGGATGAACAAAGGCGAAAGGGAGCATTGCTACCTACTGACCGAGACTTCACTGACTAACATTTTCCAACAAATCAAACAGCTAGACCCTGACATTCTAATCATTGATTCTATCCAAACGATGCATTCTCCTAAAGTAGAAAGTAGCGCAGGTAGTGTCAGCCAAGTCAGAGAGTGTACTGCAGAACTTCTTCAGTTTGCCAAGACATCTAATATCCCCGTTTTCTTGATCGGACACATAACGAAAGAAGGTACCATAGCCGGACCAAAGGTTTTAGAACATATGGTTGATACTGTTTTGCAGTTTGAGGGAGACAGGCATCTGAGCTATCGTATTCTAAGAACAGTCAAAAACAGATTTGGAAGTACATCAGAGATCGGCATATATGAAATGCTCGGCGACGGTATGCGACAAGTTTCTAATCCATCAGAAATCTTGATATCAGATAAAGCGGATGAACTTAGTGGTGTAACAATCGGTGCTACTATTGAAGGCAATAGACCATTGTTGATCGAAACGCAAGCTTTGGTAAGTGCCTCTGCCTATGGTACCCCTCAGAGAAGTACTACGGGCTATGATGCCAAGCGCCTGAATATGATGCTTGCCGTTTTGGAAAAACGCGGTGGATTACGCCTTGGCAATCAAGATGTCTTTCTGAATATAGCTGGTGGATTGAAGATTGATGACCCAGCGTTGGACTTAAGTGTATGCGTGTCGATCGTCTCCTCATATGAGGATCGTGCCATATCTTCTAAAATCTGCTTTGTCGGAGAAGTTGGTCTTGGCGGAGAAGTAAGAGCAGTAAATAGGATAGACAATAGAGTCCTAGAGGCAGAAAAACTCGGATTTGAAGAAATCTATGTTTCTTCATCAAGTCAAAAAGGTCTGGAGAAAATGGATCGTAATATCAAAGTGACATTTGTCAGCAATATTGCTGAAGTGTTCAAAGAACTGGCTTCTTGATGAATCAAGAAGCTTTGCTTTGTACATTTTCAGTAGACATATATAGTCAACCGGAGTTCAATTATGAAAGCCTAGCTACACAACTATTGTTTCATAATTGATCACTATGATGCCATAATCTACTTCTCTATTGCCATAATTATCTCCCAGATATTCATAATATCCTTCTCAACTATCATAATGTATATCTTAATCTTAATAATAGACAGATTATATCCCATAACGTAGAACTACACTTCCATAACAGCCTGATCAAATATCATAACATATAGATTGGATATCATAATCTACTTTTCTAATACCATAACTAGACTCTTATCATCCGCAATAGCTAATTCAAGTATCACTACTCAGTTTTTGCCTCCATTGAACCAGAGACTATAATATTAAGAAGCTTCATGATTATGAATCACTGCAATAGGTATTTAGTCTGGAATAGTCACACTATCATTTACCATATGACCTAGGTGTGCTCAATAAAATATGTCATCTATGGTGTAGCTTCTTATCTTTGCTGCCAATTGAGTTTTTCCGCCTGTCCAGTATAAAACAAAGAGATATGAACGCAAGTGTAGAATACATCAAAAATCATCAAGAGAAGTTTTTAGACGAACTATTTAAACTTCTTAGAATCCCATCAATCAGTGCTGATTCACAATATAAGGATGAAGTAAGAGCGACGGCTGACTTTGTACAGGCCAAACTTAAGGAGGCGGGCTGTGACAAAGCCGAAATCTGTGAGACTCCTGGACACCCTATCGTCTATGGCGAAAAAATTATTGACGAAAGTCTACCTACCATTCTTGTCTACGGACACTATGATGTTCAGCCAGCAGATCCATTGGATCTATGGGATTCACCTCCATTCGAACCTGTAATCAAAGACGGAAGAATTTACGCAAGAGGAGCCTGTGATGATAAAGGTCAATTCTATATGCACGTAAAAGCCTTTGAAGCAATGGTCGCCAACGACGAATTGACTTGTAATGTAAAGTTCATGATCGAAGGTGAAGAGGAAGTCGGATCGGACAACCTGGGTGATTTTGTGAAGGCCAACAAGGAAAAACTAAAGTCTGATATCATCGTGATCTCGGATACCAGTATGATTAGCAATGACTGTCCCTCAATCACCGTAGGTCTTAAAGGGCTTAGCTATCTAGAAGTAGAGGTAACTGGCCCGAATCGTGACCTTCACTCTGGAGTGTATGGTGGTGGAGTAGCTAATCCAATCAACACCCTATGCGACATGATTTCATCCTTGATGGATGACAAAGGCCGTGTGACTATTCCTGGATTTTATGACAAAGTAGTAGAGCTCACTGCTCAAGAGAGAGCTGACTTAAACGCTGCTCCATTCGACGAAGAAGATTACAAAAAAGATCTTGACATCGCTGCGGTAAAAGGCGAAGATGGATATACCACTCTTGAAAGAGTTGGTATCAGACCTACTCTAGACGTCAATGGTATCTGGGGTGGCTACATCGGTGAGGGAGCCAAAACTGTACTCCCATCAAAAGCATACGCTAAGATTTCGACTAGACTCGTACCGAACCAGTCTAGTGACGAAATCACGGAGCTATTGGTAAAGCATATAGAAAACATAGCTCCTGATTACGTGAAAGTAAAAGTCACTCCTCACCACGGTGGTGATCCTGCTGTCACACCTACTGATTCCAAAGGATACTTGGCAGCAGCCCAAGCGGTGGAAAAAGCATGGGGCAAAAAGCCAATCCCTACAAGAGATGGAGGAAGTATTCCTATCGTCGCACTGTTCAACGAAGAACTTAAAGTTGACTCCGTACTGCTTGGAATGGGACTAGACGAAGATGCTATTCACTCCCCAAACGAAAGCTATGGTGTAGAAAACTACATGAAGGGTATCGAAACGATATCTTGGTTTCACCAATATTTCGCAGAAACAAAATAAGACGAAGCCCCCCGACTTAGCGGTCGGGGAATTCAACCCAATGAGCTATCGCTCAGTCGATGAGACTCATTAGTAGATCAATCAATGCTTTATATTCTTTTTAGATTTTATAAAGCTTCAATGGAGACAAAATGCGCAGAAGTAAATTAGTAGTCAATTGTCAACCCTTAATCATCCCTCACCTCCAAAAGGAAGTGGAAGATTTGGGTTACAGAATATTGAGAAAGGATAGAACAGGTCTCACTGTAGAGGGTGGCTGGAAGGAAGTCATGCACCTCAATATGAACCTTCGCTCTGCCTCAAAAGTACTTTGGCTGATCAAATCTTTTGAAGCAAATAGTCCAGATGCGCTCTACAAAGAAGCAAAGAAAATTCCTTGGCATAAGCTTATCCCAAAAGATGGATTTATCTCTATTCAATCTTTCGTAAAGAATGACCATATTCTGGATACGCGATTTGCTAATCTAAAATTGAAAGATGCGATTGTAGATAAGATGCAAGAAGAGAACGGTTTTCGTCCAGACTCTGGTAAGGAACGCGATCGCACGGTATTATATCTCTATTGGTATCTCAATAAAGTCTATGTCTATTTCGATACTTCTGGTGAAACTATTTCTAAGCACGGCTACCGAAAGATTCCTTTTAAAGCTCCGATGCTAGAGTCTCTAGCTTCAGCCTGTCTGACTGCCGCCGACTGGAATGATCAGAAAGGAACTTTCATCAATCCTATGTGTGGTAGTGGGACTTTAGCGATCGAAGCCGCACTTATGGCAGCTGGTATTCCTCCAGGATGGAAGCGTAAAAACTTCGGTTTCATGCATATCAATGGCTACGACCCATCGCTTTGGAAAGAAGAAGTGGCTAAAGTAGAACCGAATCTAAAGATTAAATCCACCATCATCGCTAGTGATTGGAATGGTGATGCACTCAAAGCAGCAGAAGCAAATGCTAAGCTCGCTGGTGTAAATCATATCATCAACTTTGAACGATGCTCATTCGAAAAGACTTTTGTTCCCTCAGGTAAGGGAGTCGTGATGCTAAACCCTGAGTACGGTGAACGTCTTGGGGATGAAGGTCCCCTTCAGCAAGTATATTCTGAGATTGGTGACTTTTTCAAGCAGTCTTGCAAAGGGAAAGTGGGTTATATTTTCACTGGTAACTTATCTCTAGCTAAGAAAATAGGTTTACGTCCAAAGCGCAGAATTGAGTTTATGAATGCCAAGATAGACTGTAGGCTACTGGAATACGAACTGTACGAAGGAAGCAGAAAAAAATAGCCTTACCATAATCGTCTGAGCAAATAGTAAAGACCTTTTTCAAAGCATATAGATATTTGACAATTGTCAGTCAACCATTGATAATTTCAACTGGTTTTCTACATTTGCAGACCTTCAAGGTTTCGGGGTGTAGCGCAGCCCGGTTAGCGCACCACGTTAGGGACGTGGGGGTCGCTGGTTCGAATCCAGTCACTCCGACTCTGATAGAGACAGAAAAGCTTAGCAGTTGCTAGGCTTTTCTTTTTTATATAAAGTTCGTTTGAGACCTTTTTCAAGGAAGCAATTTCCCTCATGGCAGTTTGAAACTGTTAGTAAAATAGAGACTCATCAACTGAGTGTATCGATTAGTCTCTTGTAACGGTGAAGACCATATTGATTGACAAATAATCTCATCCCATAATAAAGGTCGAAATTATTCTCTTTCAAAGTCTGTTCGATTTCTTGCATAAAAGCCATCCGCTGTATCTTCTTGAGCTTATGTGGCAAGCATCGCTGCATATGCTGTAAGATTATTCCTTTGTCAACTGTCTTGATGATATCTATAGATCGATAGACATGCTTATCGATGTACTGATCATGACTATTTTCTATCAGTGTTTCGCAATACCTCTCCAGCGCGTCAATGATCAACTTAGGACCTACCGGTATAAACTGAATATCTTCATTGCTTGAGCTTTTGGAAGATGGTTTAGAACTGATGCTGTAAAAATTCAGGTTGGTAAGTCCTTTGATACCTAGGCCAATACTGATGGGACTCAGTACCGAAGCTACTTGTCCAGTAGGAAGAACATGATTGGTTTTCATGGCCCAATAAATAAGAGCGGCCAATGCACCGTGTAAGAATCCAAAAACGTGAAAGGGTATAGAAAAGCGGAAAAGGAGAAAGTAATTGTTTCGAAACTTCCTGTATCCATATTCAAGCATGGATATCAAATAGGCAAATGCCCAAGCTATTAATAAGGGGAAGTAATCCGCCAAAGTGATGTGGTCAAATCAATAGATAATTCAAATAAACTAGGCTACTTCTGAAAGGCCTTCTTCAGTAATAAAAACCTGATCCTTGTCTATTCTGGCCATTCCAAGGTGAGACAATCTATATACTACTCTGCGTATGTCATCTGATGAAGCGTGTAATCTGCGACTGATCGTATCTATACTGATACTAGAAGTACTATTGTCTAGCATGTCTACCATAGCATTAGCTACTCTCAGTGATAATGGCTCTGTTTTTTTCATTTAAATAGGTTTTGCCCTTTATCTCCCGCACAGAACCCCACATGATTAATACATTCATGCCATTGATAGCCCAATAATACTGTTAACCCTGTAAGTTTCATATGCCTAATTTGTTCAAAAGTACCAATTTCATAGGTTAGAATCAAGTCTTATATGGCTGGTTTTTTGTGAAATAACTAACGATAAGACAATCTATCATGTTTCTTTTTTCTGATCGCTAAATCTCCCTTTTTACATGTTTCTTATCATATATTCTATGGCTCCTCTTCACATTTGTGAACAACGAGAGATTCACTGATATGTGTTTGTTGTAAGTATTAATAGTGTCTTGTCAGAAAGAATACTGATCGTTGTTGGATTCAAGTCTCAGACTGAAAACTGGTCTTATTTCTTCTTAACCGCACATCTTACAGCACGTAAAGTCCGAGTTGCAAACTCGAACTAGCCATTACTTTTTATCTACGTTTGGACTAGCGGGGGAGCTGGGTCTTGTTTTGACGATAAGTTCCGCTTTCTCGACACGTCTTCGGTTGGTTCACTTGCGTTCATCTCTTTTATACCTACCTGATACTTTATAGATACTTTTTCCCTATTCCGCTCAATACCTGACAATTACTCACCAAGCACCGTAGGGTGGTTTGAAGACTGTTCCTGAAAACCGCCTTCGGAGGGCCATACCTCCATCTCAATTACAGCATGTGAAAGAACTGTTATTATTATTTTTTCGAGCTTTCACTTCTCGGCACACCTCGGACTAGCGGGGGTAGGCTACGGAAATAGGTCAAATAATGGGGCTTTTTTACCAAGCCAGCCAGTGACAAATGCAGAAATTAATGTTGATACTATTACAAAAATTACTAGCCCCAGCCTTTCGATAACTTCTCTGAAGCTTTTAGGGCCTGAGACATAATCTTTGTAGTGAAAATCGTCCATTATCTTCAAATACCGGTCGTTTTTTATAAGATAAAAATAGTTCAATACGGTAGTTGATCCGATTGTGATTGCCACTATGATAATGTTTTTTGTAGTCGATTGTAAATCACCTAAAGCTTCGTTTACGCTAAATCCAGTAAAATATCTTATGTACCCAAATAGTAAAATTATATTACCACCTATGAAGGCAGATAGATAAATATATACAGCTAAAACTGCTTCTTTTTTTGAATATCCCCCCGGAGCTGCATTTTTAGTTCCTAAAGCTTGCGCCCACATTTTTGAATAAAGACTCATTTATTTAATATATGAGTCGTAAATATCATATCCCAATCTTGCTCCAAAATATACCCCAGAAGCAATACCTATGCCTATTGCAACTGGTGCGGCTACTGTTATTCCCGCTAACCCTGCCAGTGTAACACCGATTGCTGCTGTTCCAACTGCTAAATCAGCAATATCCCCCTTGCTGGTGCGAGCTTTTAGCTCGTATCATAGTCATTCATGAAGTAAAGGATAGTCGGTTGTCTTGCAGATCGTAAAGTCCGAGCTACAAGCTCGAACTAGCGATTATCTTTTCCGCTCGCACCAACGGGGGACTGAAGATGATCAGTTATTTAAAGATCAGGGCATGCTACAGAGACTCAAAGAGCTGAGCCAGTTACCTGCAGCGGACAAAGAGCATATCCTTTATACGCTCGATGGTCTATTACAAAACGTGAAGGCTAAGCAGGCTTTCGCTTCATAACATATCACTTTTCTGCTAGGCATATCTCGACCTCTTTTTTGAGCTTGAGAGCCAACGTATCGTCGGGGTAATTTTCTAGATGTTTATTGATGTCTGTGAGGGCTAGATTATACTTTTCTAAAATATGATAGGAATCTGCCCTTAGATACCAAGCATTTCCACATGAGCTTTCAGGAGTTGTACTTTGCTTACAGTCAGTTATCCATTTATTCAAGTATTCAATAGAAGCTGAGTAATCTTTTTGGGCTCGTTTAGTTATTGCGAGATTGGCAAAATGCTCATAATGCAGCTTACTTTTATCGGATTTTAATGCTTCGCTATAGTAATGTTCCGCACTGTCGTATTTCTCTAGTACCGAATAAATATGACCTAATTGCTCATGTGAAAATGGGTCGTCATAGTAACATGATAAAGCATTATTAAACCCCTTAATTGCGGCATCAAATGATTTTAAACCTTTGAGTGATGCACTCTTTAATGAAATTACCTCACAATGGTCAGGATGATCTTTCAATAGACTATCAAATAAGGTTATGGCTTTCGAGTATTGCTTTTTGCTGTAAGTTCTATAAGCGTTTCTGTATAACCTGTTTTGATCTGGTGTAAATGAAGAAACGCCATATTTCTGCCCAAAACAAACATGAATATTCATTGTTAAAATACTCAACACCAATAAGGATAATTTAATTTCCATTGAAACTGTAATTTTTGGTAAACGTTCGGTCTTCATTTCGTGTTATAATATGAGCGTCTTCTAATTCTGGATTAAACGGATCGTTGATTTGACTAAGATTGTTAATATCTCCGCTATTGATCTTAGAAGTTTCATCAGCTGTGGTGAAAATGAGTTCCATGTTCAATTCAGGATGATCTAGTAAAAACTCTTCGGTAGCTAAAGGCCCTTGTTCTATTATACTTTGAAGTTCATTGAAGGCAGCATCAAACATGATTTCATTAGTTTGTGCCTCTTGATATTCAACAACTGGACCTAATGGAGACGCATTAACTACATCCCTTGTTGGTGCGAGCTTGTAGCTCGTATCATAGTCATTCATGAAGTAAAGGATAGTCGGTTGTCTTGCAGATCGTAAAGTCCGAGCTACAAGCTCGAACTAGCGATTATCTTTTCCGCTCGCACCAGCAGGGGGAAGAACCTATAATGAAATGCCTGAGATAGAACTTCAGCAATATGTATAGTTCCCACTTTTCATCTCCGATATTTTTTCTAGCCCACCATTGATAGCCCTGCATTACTATCATTAAGCTCCAAAGTATTCTAGAGAGTTATTCATTTTGTTGTAATCCAACTATATGGACAAAATAGTTTCTAAAGTTCACATAGAGAATGATACCCTTGTCTTCTTTTTTCGCAGGATTCAAGATTGAGGTTACTTTTTTATCGAACTCCTCAAATTCCATTTCCCAAACATCATTGTTTAGGAAATCAAAAAATGGATAAGTGAAATATAGACTTGTAATCTTATCATCATTTACATCTATAGAATAAATTCTATCTCCTTTAACTTCGTAATTTCCATCTCCAATATATTTAACAAGACCCAAGTCTATTGCCTCTTGGATATTCATTCCTAGACTAATCCCATCAATGGTTTCTTTTTCAGAATTCCATTTCCAATATTTAGTTATTTTTTTCATCTTCTGTTAGCTTCCCTTATCTGGTAATCTACACTTGCTTTGTTAGCCTCTGGAGTATACAAGTTTTGTTCTTCAACCCCTCTCTTATATTCAAAGCCATAATCTTCTAAAGATTGTATATGAGCTTGTCTATATGGCAAACCTTCTGACATCAATTCTAACTCTCTTAATTCATGAGTATAAAAATTCAAATCTATATCAGTTGCCTCTATATCTCCGCTTAATATTTTTTCTAATCTAGCAATCATGACATCATTTCCAGCATCATAATCAAATTCAGGTCGTGATAAATGTTTTTTTACTTGGGCAATCCCTCTCTCTGTTACTGTAACATCTTTGATAGAGAATACCGTTTTTGCAGTAACATTATCCTTGCCAATCTTAATGTCAGGATTCTTAATCTTAATACCATCATCAATTTTTGATAATTTTCTAACACTTTTAATCTTAGATAGCCCTTTGTCTCCTGCTATTGATGAAGCGGCACCAACTGTTAATTTGGTAATAGCTTTTGTTCTTGATTGAGTATCTCCATTAATAATATCCTTATCTATAGTTTCATTTATAGAATCGGAAATAGCATTAAGAGTTGGCGTTTCTACAATGTCATTTCCAGGAAGAGCAAATACATTGACATTTGATATAAGGCCTTCATAAGCAACTTTACCAAGAGTCTTATACGTTTCGGCCTTGAAAATATCTTCAAAGAAAAACTGCTCAGTCTCTTGTCCAATTTCCCTCATTGCCTGATCAATCCCCTTTATTATAGGGTGATTCAGTTTGTTTGGAGCACTTCCATTAAGATCTCTTTGTCTTGAAGCAAACCTCCTTTGATTTCGTTTAGGAGTCCTTGTATTCTGCCTTCCATCAATATCCAAATCACTAATCGGATTATTATCCGCATAATTGTACGAAGACAAATGAGGATAATCGTCTTTTAAGCTATCTACGGACGAGAATCTACCAAGCCAAGGTATATACATCCTTGCGCCATAATAATAGAGTCCTGTTTCCTCATCCCTTTCTTTACCGACATATCGATATCGTTTGAGTGAGGTTTCGGTTTCGTTGCGTCCAGCTCTGTACGATGTTGTACCAAAAGGATGGTACTCTTCATAGGATATGAT
>NZ_QFZQ01000017.1 GCF_003171675.1 Reichenbachiella versicolor
CGCTAAGCACCCACAGTTGTTGCCGTAGAGCACGTAGAAAAAATTTTTCTCTAATAGAAAACAGCTTAGATCATCAGTTATTTAGGTAATCTATGCATTGGTATGAAGAGACTTTCAGAAAAAAAAGGTCGAAAACTTTCAGTTAACGACCTTTCAAATTTGCTTACTTCTCTTATTAAGAGTCTGTTTCAGAAGTTTTTGGTAGAATGTTGGTAACAATCTTTACTGTCTCTGGATTATTAGAGGCATTGCTCATGATGGTAATAACCTTATTAGTGTGTCCTATTTTACCGGTACTATTAAAGGTTACATCTATCTTACTGCTGGTACCAGGCATGATTGGTTCCCTTGGCCAACTTGGTGCTGTACAACCGCAAGTGGTTTTCACATTAGATAAAATCAGTGGAGCATCACCATCATTCGTAAATTCAAAAGTGTAACTCACTTTATCACCTTGTGTAATATCTCCGAAATCATGACTTTCAATTGAAAACTTTATGTGAGGTCCTGGAGGTAGGAATTCTACCGCACCATCATTGCTTTGAGCATTAACTGAAGCTGCTATGCTAACCATAGCAAATAGTAAAAATATCTTTTTCATAAACTGATTTTTTTAAAGATTACGCTATATTAAAAGAATTGTTTGTCAAAATTAACTAGAAAGAGTTCGTTTTTTGCTCGAGTTATAGCTGTATACACCCAACGTAAAAATTCGTGATCTATTTTTTGATCAGGAATATAACCTTGATCAACAAATACAGAATCCCATTGACCACCTTGTGATTTGTGACAAGTAAGGGCATAGGCATATTTTACTTGAATGGCATTTAGATACTTATCACTTCTGATTGCTTCTTTTTGTTTCGTTTTGGTTAAGTCTTTATAATCTTCAATCACGTAATTATACAGTTTGCGATACTTCTCTTGAGAAAGTGCAGGAGAATGTTCATGTAAAGTGTCAAGAATAATTTTTATTTCAATAGGTTGTCCTTCTGGATAGTCAAGTAGTTTGACCTGAATATCTGCAAACCTTAAATCATATATCTCTTCAGTTTTCTTTATTTTCAATATTTCTATAAAGTCACCATTGGCTAAGAATCCCGAAGGAACTTGATCTGAAGCGTAGATATAATTATTTCTTGCTATCAATAAAATATCTCCAGCATCTAATTCATCTTCTTTATACAAAAGTTGATTTCGAATAAAATGATTATACATCACTGCATTTTTATTCGATCTACATATTACTATAGAATTCTCAATTCCATATTTGTCGTGCGCATATCTAAGTCCGTCTTCCAGACGCTGAGAAGTCATTCTGTAAATGTCTTGATGATTTTTAGTTGTAATACTTAGTGAGGGGTTTTCAGTACTGAGCGCATTTCTAATATTTGTAGCATTAATTAAAATTCCACTATCTAATGCTTGTCTGGTAATATCTGTTAATATACTTACTGCAGTATTTAAGTTGTAGTTGCTTTCTAAATAAGAAGGTTCTAATGCATAGCTAGTTTCTTGAAATACTGGTGGTAACTGAGCTACATCTCCAACTAAAAGAAGCTTATTAGTATCATTCTCAAAAACAAAATCTATAAGTGAGCCTAGTAAATCTTCACCAACTTCACTTATTGTAGATATCATGGATGCCTCATCTACAATGAATATTGTTTTTGAATGGTAATTCTTTGCTTTAGTAAAAACTGGACCGCTTAGATCTTTAGAACCTTTGGTCTTAAATATTTTCCTATGAATGGTATAAGCAGTACGTTTGGAATACTGACTAATAACTTTAGCAGCACGACCAGTTGGAGCTAGAAGAACAAACTGATAATTAAATAGCGGTAAAGTCTTGGTTAATGCAGCTAATACTGAAGTTTTACCAGTACCCGCATATCCTTTGAGAATAAACGTTGACTTTTTATCCTTTGTATCTATGAATTTATCCAAGGATTTGAACAAACCTTTTTGACTAGACGTAGGCTTATGCTCGAATTTGTTTTGTAATATTTCTGAGAAAAGAGGCAATGTTATGAAATTGAATGACAATATTAATATGTATATCGCATGAGTTTAGATGAGATGACCAAAGTTTTTGGAGGTAAAATAAGAGTAAGGGTAATGGGGATACTGATAGAAAATGATAAAATCCTAATGCTCAATCATAAAGGAATGAATAAGACGGATGAACTTTGGCTACCTCCAGGAGGAGGTGTAGAATATCAAGAGACTATAAAAGATGCGCTTATACGAGAATTCAAAGAGGAGGTAGGTTTAGATATTACTGTAGGAAACTTCTTGACAGTTAATGAATTAATCACAGAACGTTTCCATACATATGAATTCTTCTTTAAAGTTTTAAAAAAAGAAGGTGAAATAAAATTAGGTTACGATCCGGAACTTGAAACTTTTCAACCTATACAAGGATTTAAGTTTTTATCAATTGAGGATATACAATCGAAAGGAAAAGATAAAGTACATGGTGTGTTTCACAACTTGTCAGACTTTTATGACTTAGCTCAAAATCAAGGCATTTTTTATTAATTAAAATCATTTTCCAAAAAGCAATTGTGAAAACTATAAATACTCTAAAAAATATTATACTTGCAAAAAATGAATCTATAAATGGAGAAGACTAAAATCTTATCAATCGTATTTTTAGTAGTAGCTCTAGGGTTGGGCTATTATCTTTCAAATAGTATATACACTTCTATTACTGAGAGTGAGAAAATTGCAGCTGCAGAAGCACAAGTCATTGAAAAGTTGACAATGATTAGAGAAGCGCAGATTGCTTTTCAAGCTGTGAATGGTAGATATACAAGTGATTGGGCTAAATTGAAAAGTTTCGTAGATACAGGGAGATTTTATATCATTAACAAGAAAGAGAATATCATTACGCTAGCTTATGGTGCTGACAGTATTTCTGTAGAGATAGATACCATAGGTACAGTCTTTGTAAAGGATTCGGTTTTCACAACTGAAAAATACCCTAATTTTAACTTAGAAAATTTAGAATATGTTCCTACCAAAGGTGAAGCTAAGTTTGCTATGTGGGCAAATAAAATTAAAAAGGCTGGTTTGACAGTAGATGTAGTAGAAGTATGGAACACAGCTCCTGTTAACCCTAGAAGAAAAGAAGATAACGAAGCTAGAACTAAGAAACCTTTAAGGTTTGGTTCTAGAGTAAGTATTACAACTGCAGGAAACTGGGAATAATCAATATTGGAAACAGCTAGTAAAGCAATATTTAAACTCTTAAAAAGAGTAAAGGACGATAAGTTCGATGTAGATAGTCTACATAATTACAATCTCTCACTACAGATAGGAGTGAGAGATTTGCAGGTTATGGTAGTGGACACGGTTACATCAAATTGTGTTCTGCTAGAAAGCTATGGATTCCAAAACGTAGCGACGATAAATAGTCGTCTTCAAGTATTAATGGAACTAGTAGAGGCTCATCAGCTTTTACGAGCAGGTTTTTGGAAGAGTGTTAAGGTTTCATTAAAAACCCATAAGTTCTCTTTAGTTCCCACTTCTCATTTTGTTGCCGATTCAATTGGTGATTACCTTAAATTAAATTGTACTGTAAACGATAAGATTGAAGGAAAGTATTATTACCAACATAAATCTAGTAATGTAGTTAATGCTTTTGCTTTCGACAGAAGATTGATCAACTGGATCAAATCGTTGTATCCATCCAAAGAGGTGATTTTCTTGCATCAAGGGAGCGCATTGATAGAAGGTATTCTTCGTTACACACAGTCTTCTAGTAGTAAAATGGTATATGCAATACAGGATAAAGGTGTATTGCATGTGTTTGTAGCACAAAATCAAAAGCTTTTATATTACAATCAGTTCTCTATAAAGAGTACACAAGAATTTGTTAAATATATATTGATGGTTTTCAAAGAATTTTCTTTGAATCCAAAATCTCAAAATATTGTTCTTTGGGGAACGCTTTCATCTCAATCAGAGCAATATATAGCTCTGAAAAAGTTTGTAGCTAATGTAAATTTCGGTGAGAGAGCTGATTTCTTGAAGTTAGGTTACCAATTTGATGATATTCTAGAACATCAATTTTTTGATCTATTCTGTACTTACCTCTGTGATTAAAGGGCAACTTTATGTCAAAAAAAATCGCACTATTCCCAGGATCGTTTGATCCATTTACTAAAGGTCATGCCGATATAGTAAGACGTTCACTCAGTTTGTTTGATGAAGTTATTATAGCTATAGGATATAATACTAAAAAGAACAGTCGTTATTTTGATATAGAATACATGGTTGAGCGTATTGAATCAGCTTTTAAGAAAGATAAAGGTGTGAGAGTTATGCTCTACAATGAATTGACAGCTGGTTTTGCTAAGGAGGTAGGTGCTCAATATTTAATAAGAGGCTTACGTAATACGACTGATTTTGAATATGAAAATAGTATTGCTCAAGTTAATAGATATTTAAATGAAGGGTTAGAGACCGTGTTTTTAATCACTTCACCAGAGTACGCGCATATTAGCTCAACTATCATTAGAGAGGTACACAAGTTTGACGGGGACGTAAGTGCTTTTATACCATATCAACTTTAAGAGCTTTTCTATACTCATTTACAAGTCTTCCGATAGTTTTGTAAGAATGGTGTAAAGCTAGGTCAACTTCGTTTTCTGACATAAAAACAGCCTTTTTAATACCTTCTTCTTTTTGAGGTTTTATTTTGGAATCATCTAGACATTTCATGCGATACCAAAAAGTGCTTTTAAGTACATATTTGTCATTGCGCAGATAAGTGTGCCAAGTAGTACAAATTTTGTCAACAATTTCTACTTTGGCTCCAGTTTCTTCTTCTACTTCGCGGACAGCACCTTCACGTTTCTTTTCTCCCTTCTCTAATTTCCCTTTTGGAATATCCCAAAGATCATTTCTAAGAATCATTAAGATCTTATTATCTTTCTCTACTACACCACCCGCGGCTCTAATGATAGTGAATTTACTCATTAGATATTGCTCGGCTTTAGATTTGTCATTGACTTGTATATCAATGCTTTTAACTTTTTTGTGCTTCTTCTTGGTAAGTAGCTTTAATAACGTATCTATAGACTCATATACTTCAGTTAATATCAGGATTTTACCTTTAAATCTGTCTATTTCTTTGAGATCTTTTGAGTCAGTAAGAATGTAATCGAAATCTTTTTTCTGCTCTACTCTTTTACGTTTGATCCTAACTGGAATATCGTTAATATATATTTTCATACACTCTAGTTGATAATGCAATGTAAGAGAAAGTGAGAAAATATTATTGCCAACAAGGTTAAAAAAAACACTAATTTTGTAACATGTCTATAGAAGGAGAAAACAGTTCACTAAGGACGCAAATAGCGTCTGAATTATTGAAAATTAAAGCGATTAAATTGAAACCTAACGATCCATTTACTTGGGCCTCGGGATGGAAATCGCCAATATATTGTGATAATAGAATCACATTATCTCACCCAGAATTAAGAACATTGATTAAGGATGCTTTTGTTCTTGAAATCAAAACAAGGTTTCCTAAAGTAGAGGTAATTGCTGGAGTGGCTACAGCAGGAATTCCTCAAGGTGCTTTAATAGCAGACGCTATTGGATTGCCGTTTATTTATGTAAGAGATAAAGCAAAGTCTCATGGTATGACCAACAGAATAGAAGGAGAGATTCAAGAGGGGAAAAATGTTGTGGTTATAGAGGATTTATTGTCTACTGCTGGAAGCTCTATTCGAGCCATTGAAGCAATAAAGGAAGCTAATATGAATGTTATGGGATTGGGAGCAATCTTTACATACGGTTTTCCGATTGCAGAAGATAACTTGTCTGATGCTGGTGTACTTTCTTTTACATTATCTGACTACCACGCTTTATTGAACGCTGCTCTTCAACAAAATGCAATCTCAAATGATGAATTGGATTCTTTAAATGAATGGAGATTAGATCCTGCAAATTGGAAGGTTTAATTTTTAGTGATCATCAAAAGGTGTATCCAAAATTAAACAAAACAGAAAAATTAAAATGTTTGAGACCTACCAAGCATTGCCAGCTAGATTGAACCTTAGCTTAACAAAGTTAGGTTTAAAAATTTTCAATTACGCCTAAACCAAATAATGCAAAATCATATTGAACTGGATCCTTAGGATCCAGTTTTTTTAGTGCTTCTGTTAATTCTATAGCCGTTTTCCAATCATCTTGCTTTCTACTAATAAGTCCTAGTTTTCTTCCTGATCTGCTCACGTGAATATCTAAAGGACAAATAAGTTCATTAGGTGTAATAGTATTCCAAATACCAAAATCGACACCAAATTTATCCTTTCTGACCATCCATCGTAAGTACATGTTTATTCGTTTACAGGCAGAATTTCTTTCTGGAGTAGCTATGTGTTTACGAGTTCGATTAGGAGCATATGGATCCTCGAAAAAATAATCATGAAATGCAGTCAGTTTGTTTTCAGCATCTTTTCCTTTTGTAAAGGCAGGTTCTAAAGAATTATGTTTTTGATAGTGTCTGCTCAGAAAATAGATGAAGTAAAGCAAGTCTGTGTCATTAAAAGTACGGTGCTTGAAGTCTTCAAGTTTTTTTAAATCATTTTCAGAATGGTGTTTGACAAAATCATAAGGGCTATCATCCATTCTAGCCATTAATTCAGAACATTTATTAATGATTGTTTTGCGCTGGCCCCAAGCCAGAATTGCCGCAAAAAAACCAGCTATTTCAATATCTTGTTTGCGTTTAAATCTGTGAGGGATGGAAATAGGGTCATCCTCAATGAAGTTTGGTCTGTTGAACTCTCTTACTTTTTCGTCTAAAAATTCTTTGAGTCCTATGTTTTTATCAATCATCAATGTAACTGCTGGTTACTGGTATCTTTCTGTTGATTGCTCCTAATTGCTTGAAAGCGGCATTTGATAATCTCATTAACAGGTTCTGATTCAGTGCGGTATGAGGGAGTTGTCCAACAACCTGTACAGCTATTTTTTTACCTGTCATCTGATTGGTAATTTCTACTTTAGTACCCATTGGAGCAGTTTTGTGTAGAGCTAGATACTTAGTAGTGAAGTCTGTACCTTCTATTTTCATAGCAAAACCTTGCTCTGTTATTTCGGTACCTTTATCTGTTTCATTCTTTTGAGTATGAAATTTTGATTTCTCAGTTTTTAAGTAAATCGTATCAAGCTTCGGCTTTTCTTCTACCATCACTGAGTCCTTTTTATCTTCATTAATAAATACAGGACTAGGTTTTGTGCCAGAATCTTTAATCTCGTTTTTTAGCATAACGAGAACCTGTCCGATAGATAATGCATTTGAGTTTAAATGATTCCATTTTTTTAGACTATCTAAAGGAATATTATGCGCTTTTGCAATACTGTATAATGTTTCAGAAGTTTTAACAGTATGTGTATTCGAATCAGGCTGTGACGTGTTTTCTATTGTTACATCAGCATTTGACATTAATTCAGGTGTATTAGTGGTTTTATTAGACTTATCCTCTAATAGGAGTGTGTCTCCTAGTTTTATACTGTTATTAGTAAGGTTGTTAAGTAGCTTGAGTTCATCTAGGGATAAGTTGTTTTTTCTAGAAATAGAATACAAGGTTTCTCCAGTCTCTACAATGTGATATTGATTAGTATTTGAATTTTGCTGTTTCGCGGATTTTTTATTTTTACTTACTTTCAATGGTATTTTCAACTCCGTATACATCTGTAAACCTTCCTCAATTTCTGGATTGTGCTTATAAATGTCATCTATTGCCACTGAATATCTTCGAGAGATTGAATAGAGGGTTTCTTTGGGTTCAACTCGATGAATTACAAATTTACTCCCATGGTCTTTGGCTATTCTCAAGCTATCTGACATAGCTTGTGAGTAATTTTGTAAAACAATAAAAAGTAGTATCGATAATATTGATCTCATGGACTAATCTGGTGACATGCTAAAATACATCAAACTCAAGCAATATTTATGCTAGAGATTTAATGTTAGAAACTGTTTTTTATCAAATTACAACAGTAAAACTTATTCTTAATCAAAAAGATTAAGGTACTTAAAAGAACAATGGTTAAAAGAAATTAACGATAGGTTTAGACTCTGAATTAAAACACTAATAATTTCATTCTATGCTTGGTATTGATGTACAATAGTTTTTCGTTAACATGAAATGAAATAAGTGGTTCTGCTTCTTCGAAGAGATGTTTGTGACAGATTTTTCCTAACGTATCTAAAACAATCAATACCTGTCTAACAGCGTCAGAATACATTACATTAGTTGATAAAATTAAGACATTCTCGATTTTAAGATAGTAAACCTTTTGAATGGGATTGATGTCATATGGTCTCAGTAATTTTGTAAACCATTTAAAGTACTCACTCTCCTTTGAATAGGAGATAGGAAATCTTGTATGTTCGTCACTTATTTTTTCTTCATTCAGTTCAAGTACTTCATTACCTGAAAGCAAATCGACATTTATGACTTTGTTTTGAATAGTTGGGTGTTCGAAACTTAGACTGTCTAACGTTACTTTTTTTGGTTTTATGCTTGGGTAATCGACTAATGGTTGATCATTTTCCCAATCAAAAACTACTAAATCTATTATATCAGGATTATTAAATTCGGAGAAATGAGTCAGAACTATTTTTTCTATTGAGTAAGCTTTTACTGCTAATGCTTTAAAGTCAGTTGGGAACTGACGTTGCTTTATAATGTTTAACTTTTTTGAGTCAAGAAGGAAAGCTGTAAAAAGTTTTGATTCAGTATCACAAGTCAAAACGAAAAGATATTCAGAATTTGTACTAGGTAAAATCTGAAGAATGTTATGTTCAAAATTGATTGAATACTCGTTAAATTGAATCATTTGTGTATTTTTCTAATTTAGTTACTAGGCAATGCATTGCTGTGCATAGTTCTCGGACCTTTTTGTTGTCTATAAAAAATATTACTTTCAAGATTTTGCAACTACTTCGTAACAAAACCTTATTTATAAGCTAAATAGGTTGTTCTCTATGATTATAAACCTTTAGAATAAGTTTAAAGATTTTTTACACGTTTACGACCTCATCTTGTTCTCATTATAATGCGGTTAAGAGCAAAAAAATGCAAATTACACCGTATCCTTAGGTTGAAGAAATATATTTTGGAACATCTTTGATGTCTAAATCAAGATTAAATGAAGTCAATAATCCTTTCTATTTTATTCGGGGCAGTATCGTTTGGTATGGTTTCAACTGCGATAGCTGAACAGTCTGATACAGTCAAAGTATTTAAGATGTATTTGCAATCTGAAATTGATGCTCGAAGTAGCCGATATGTAGATTTGGCATTGACTAAAGCTGAAAATAATAACTCAGACTACGTTGTCATAGAAATGGATACTTATGGTGGTGCGCTAGATGCAGCAGATGATATTCGAACTAGAATTCTTGAATTTGATATACCTGTATATGTTTATATTAATAAAGACGCCGCTTCTGCAGGAGCTTTAATTTCTATAGCTTGTGATAGCATATATATGTCTTCTGCATCAAGTATTGGTGCTGCTACTGTAGTGACTCAAGATGGTGCAGCGGCTCCAGATAAATACCAGTCCTACATGCGATCAATAATGCGATCTACTGCAGAGGCAAAAGGACGTGATCCTCAAATAGCTGAGGCTATGGTTGATGAAACAATTGAGGTAGATAGTATTTCATCTATAGGTAAAGTAATTACGTTTTCAACTTCAGAAGCTATAAAGCATGGTTTCTGTGAAGCTGAAGTATCGGGATTAGATGAGATCATGTCAAGATCAGGCATTGAAAAGTTTGAGATCATTGAATATGAACTTAGTGCTTCAGATAAAATAATTGACTTGTTTATTAACCCATATGTTAGTGGAATTCTAATACTTGTAATATTAGGAGGGATCTATTTTGAATTACAAACACCAGGAGTAGGTTTTCCCATATTAGCGTCAATTGTAGCACTAGTATTTTATTTGACCCCTTACTATCTAAATGGGCTAGCACAAAATTGGGAGATTGCATTGTTTGTACTCGGTCTGGCATTAATAGCTTTAGAAGTATTTGTTATTCCTGGGTTCGGTGTTGCAGGGTTAATAGGTATTTGTATGACAGTAGGCTCTTTGATTCTTGTTATGCTGGAGAATGATTGGTTTGATTTCACCTTTGTGGCTGAAGGAGACCTCATTACCGCTGTATTTACAACTTTCCTTGCTTTGATAGGTTCTTTTATTATTATGTTTATCGGAGGAGTAAGGATAACAGAATCTCGAATGTTTAAGCGTGTAGCTCTTCAAACTACTTTGGATTCTGCTAATGGATATACTTCTAACTTCAAAAAAGAGTCATTTCTTGGTAAAAAAGGTACAGCATATACCATTCTTAGACCAAGCGGTAAAGTTATGATAGAAGATGAATTGTACGATGCTTTTACAAGAGGTGGATATATTGAACAGGGTACAGAGGTAGAAGTAATAGCTGAGGAAGCCAATAGTTTGAAAGTAAAGGCTGTAAGTTGATTGTAATGCAGAAGTTGAAAATCCTTAAGATATTTTATTGGGTGTGTTTTATTATGGCACTAGGTGCTTTTTATGTCGGTTTAAGAAGTGAGGCATATGAGGTGCAGTATACATTATTAGCTCTTGGATTATGGGGAACTAGTTATTGGATGAATACCATGATCAAAAAAGAAAACAAATCTGATATGACTGATTAGTGTTCAGCAATTACAATTACAACCTGTGAGTAATTATTCTAAGTTTCATTAATAATACCATTAATTAACAGCTATTTGTGATTTTGAATTACATTTTGAAATGAAGCTAGAGTATCGGCGTTAAAAAGAATTATTGATTTTATATAGTCTTTCATGGTAATCTTATGACGTATATTTAAATGATATACTATTCTTATTCTTTTCGACCTTAAGTTCGATTTATAAGAGTTTTGAATATTTTTGACTTCGGGCTAGTTACAGTTTAATTAACTTGTGTTAGTTTGAAACTACCCAACCATACACCAACCCTCCTTTTTTTATACATCGTTCATTAAGAACACTTATCAAAGAGTAGCTGTATGGTTAAACCTCGATTATTATTCACCGCTGATGATTTTGGTGTAGTGCCAGGTATTGATAAGGGGGTTATTTATGCTGCAAAAAATGGGTTGATCAATTCTGTTGCTTGTTTTTGCAATTCAAACAATATGCCTCAATCTATCAAAAAACTAATCGAAGCAAGCCCAACTATACAAGTTGGCGCTCATCTTACGATCAGTTCGGGATATGCATTGAATGGTGAGAGTATGTTCACTGATAAACGAGGCAAATTTAAGCATCATTCAGATATCAGGCGTCCCAAAAACAAGGATGCTCGAATGCAAGAATTAGAGCAGTTAGAGTCTGAAATTTTAAATCAAATAGATACGCTTGAAATTGAACTTCAAAAGTACGATCATACTGTCAAACATCTAAGCGTTCATTTTAATTCACTCTACTTTGTTCAAGACTATTTTGATGTTTTAGCAAGGGTGGCTAATGAGTATGACATACCTATACGATCCGTACATGCTAAACCTGGAATTTCTCATGATTTTTTCGTGACGCAAATGGCCTTTCAAATAGCGTTAAGAAATATATTTCGACAAAAAGATGTAGATCATATAGATGAGTTTTCTGATCAAATTGGTGACTATGTGGCATCAATGGAAACTCCTCCTAAAATGCCAGATTTACTTCATACAGGACATTTTGGACCTATAGGTATAGTTCCTTTAAGTGATAAAAAGCTTGATAAGTTGGCCAAACGCAAGCGTAGGAAATTATTGAAAGCATATGATAAACTAGATTATAATACCACTACTGAATTTGTTCTACACATAATGGATGATAATTATGATTTATTGAATACTTATAAAAGCTCAGTGGATAATAACGTATACCACGGTATCAATATCAAGTATTTTGACAGCCGCATGGCTGAACTAAGGAGTTTAAAAGTACTTAAAGAAAAATATGGAGACCGATTGTTTCAACATTTCACCAACTGGTAAATAGTCAATTATGAAAAGACAGTATTCATTCAATACGATCAAGGACGCAGATTTCTATGATGAACTCGTAAAACAAACAGAAGTATTTACTGAGCGTATTGAAATTATCAGTGAAGATGATAACTGGGCAGAGTTGGACATACTCAAAAAGGATCGCGAACTTATTCGTTCATTTACTCATGAAACGATCATGAATATTATCTGGTATAAAAATAAGATTCGTAAAGAGAATGTGTACAGAGTATTCTACAATGTACTTACTATATTGCTCATCCTAGCTGTTCCTTTTGTGATTTACTATACTACAGATCACGTCCACAAAAATGACTGGGATATGGGTGAAAAAATCACTTCGATCGTAACAGTTATTTTGACATTCATATTTGCCATTCACAAATGGCTTACTGCATGGATCGAAAAAAGAAATTTTATAAGCAGCTTCAATAATGCTAAGATTGAACTTCAAAATATTTTGTTTCGAATTGAAAATGACTATCGAGGTGTAGCTCTTGATCCGTCAGGTAAAGCCCTTACAACAGCATTTCGAACAGCGTTACATTCTGGAATATCCAATGCACGGTTAGTATTACAGGAAGAAACGAAAAGCTATTTTGCGAAGTTAAGTAACCCAGGATTTGATTTGTCAGGATCGTTAATTTCATCATCTTCTTCAGCTAAGAAAATGTTCTCTCAGTTGAAAAGTGAGCGTTTTAAAGTGGAAGATTGGCGTACCGAATTTAAGGATAACGAAGACAAAAAAGCTAAGAAAGAAGAAGAACAAAAAAGTAATGTGTTTGATTTACGCAAGGAAATATTAGCATCTCAATATAAGTATCAAGAAATACAGAATCGAATAATTGATCTAGGAGCGAAGGAGGCGGACTTATATGATGACCTTGAGCAAATGACGAATAAGGATCCTAAATTGGAAAAACAACTTGAACGTATCCAGAATCAATTAGAGAAACTTGAATCAAGCTCGGATCAGTTAACAATTGAGATGAAAGTCAAAGAAGCAGAATTGGATATTTTGATGAAAAAAGAAGTGTTATAATCGTTTAAGTTGTTAAACTTCGAGGGTGTTGAATTAATTGAAACAATTCATGAGTAAAGCTTGATTCATGCCAATTACTGATGGCTCAATGTTTAGTTTATATTATTGACTGTAGAAAAAATGTATGCGATTCTTAACAAATTCAAACTAACCGTCTTCTATATTTAATTCATCACTTGATCACTTCTGAGACTGGTTGTCAAAAACTCTTTTATTATTATTTACCTTCTATCATAAAAACCAATTCGCAAGAGAATTAAAAGTATTTGTGATTTGAACCATAGTTTTTAATAATGAAGGAAAAATAATTTTCATTTCTTTAAAAACCTATCATAGCCTTTGCTTTATACCCATAGAAAATGCCCTGAAATAGCTGCTAAATACGAATTAGTATACACTGGATAAATACTTTCATTTAATTCAGATAGTATTTTTCAGGTTTAATTAAGCCCTGGTAATAACACTCATAAGGAAATAATTTTTGGATATTCGACATTATTTGTATTTTTGTCGAGCAATGAGTCAGTTAAAAGAAGAAGAAGTAATTAAACAAATCATAGAAGCTGCCAAAATTGTATTCAAACAGTATGGGTACAAAAAAGTGACTATGAATGATATATCAGAAGCTGCTAAAAAAGGTAGAAGTACTCTTTACCATTACTTTAAAAATAAAAAGGAAGTATTTGAGGAAGTGGCGATTAAGGAGAATTTACTGATAGTAGAAACGGGTTTAAAAGACGTAAGCAGAAATAACTCATTATCAGTAAACTTAACGAATTACCATAGATCAAAACTTGATCAATTGGTGTTGACTAGTAAAGAATATGTTCGTCTATTCGAAGATGTGAGAAACAATCAAGAGTTAACCATCAAGGTGGATAGAGCTACGCTAGATTTAGAAACAAAATACACAAAAGAGATGCTTCAATGGGCCATCGAAAAAAAAGAAATATCCTCTGTAGATGAGGATTCACTCAGTTTTTTATCAAGGGCGATGGTAACAGCTATGAGTGGTTTAGGAAGGGAAATGATATTCTTTGGAAGTATCCCAGATTTAGGAAATAGAACGGAATGGTTAATTGAGTTAATGGTCAAAGGACTCAAGTAATTTTTTTTGAATTAATATAGACAAAAATACATAAAACGTATTATGAATAATTGTATAAAAAAGAAGCGCTGGCAATTCGTATTATGTGTTTGGGTAGGACTTATAGGTTGTAAGGAAACCAAACAAGAAACGAAAATTGAACCAATTAAGGTAAAAACCACCAAGATGGTGTATCCGACTAAAGAACAGTATGAAGTGGGATATAGTGGTCTGATAGAATCAGGTAAAAAGATCAATCTTAGCTTTCAAGTGGGAGGAACAATAGAGAAGGTACTTGTGGATTTAGGCTCTTATGTGAACAAAGGGCAACTAATAGCTCAAGTGGATAAGACTTCGTATTTAAAACAGTATCAAGTACAACAAGCTCAAGTTGAGTTAGCGAAAGAAAATTATCGTAGAATTCAAGAAGTATATGAAAAGGGGAGTATAGCCGAAATCAAGCTTATAGAAGCTAGATCTGCATATCAGCAGGCTAATTCAGCTGCTCAAGCAACTTTTGAAAACATCAAGCACACAAAAATTTATGCACCAATAAGTGGCTATGTGGGAGAAAAAATGCTTGAAGCAGGTGATTTGGCTAGTCCAGGAGTTTCTGTAGTAAGCTTACTTAAAGTAGTAGAGGTTAAAGCTTCAATGACCCTGCCAGACAATGAGATTAATAATTACAAACTAGGAGATATAGCTAGAGTAAATATAAAAGCACTAGGAAATAAAGAGTTCGTAGGGAAGGTTGATGAAATCTCTATTCAATCAATGTCAAGTACCCCTACATATTTAGCTAAGATTAGCATAGAAAACCCCACTTTGACGATCAAACCAGGTATGAACTGTACAGTTTATTTACCAAGCAAGAATGGTGATATGAAAAGAGGGTTTATCGTTCCAATCGAATCAATTATCCCTGATGAAAAAGGGAGTTATTTCGTTTATGTAGCAGAAGAGGCAATAGCTAAGAAAGTTTCTGTAGAACTAGGTCAATTATATGATAAGGGTATTGAAGTGATTTCTGGGCTTAGTTTAGGTGATAAACTGATTACGTCTGGTTACCATAAACTAACAAGTAATACTCCCATTCTAATAGTAGAGTAATTTCAAATTCAATGAAAAATAAAGGTTCTGCTATAGAGTGGGCAATGGAAAACAAGGCTTTTCCATTAGCGTTAGTTTCTGTTCTGTTGATTATTGGAGTATTGGCATTTTTCAATATGTCCAGAAATGAGTTTCCTCAATTCACAATCAGACAGGGCGTAGTAGTCGGGTTTTACCCTGGAGCAAGTTCAGAGCAAGTAGAAGCTCAACTCTCATCCAAGGTGGAAGAGTTTCTATTTCGATATAATGAAGTAAATAAGTCGAAAACATATTCATACTCTAAAGATGGTATAATGTTTTTGTTCGTAGAAGTATCCGAAAATGTTGGATACAATGCCACCAAACAGTTTTGGAGTAAGTTGAAAAATGAAATTTTGATTTTTCAGCAAACCAGTTTACCTAAAGAGGTACTGGGTGTCATGGTCAATAGTGATTTTGGTAATACTGCCGCCATGATTCTTACTGTAGAATCTGATAGTAGGTCATATAAAGATTTAGAAGATCATGTAGAAGAAATAGAAGATGAACTTCGAAATATTCCTGAATTGGCAAAAATTAGTCATTCTGGAGGTTTGTCAGAACAAATTGCAATTTATGTAGATAACAATAAGTTGATGCAGTTTGGAATCTCTCCTGGGATGATCATGCAAACTTTACAAAGTTATGGTGCTACCGGTACCCCTGGGTCTTTAGATGGAAAGAACATAGATAGACCAATTCATTTGGAAACTTCTATTACCAACGAAACCGATCTGGCTCAGCAAATTATTAGGGTGGATCAAGATGGAAATGCCATCTATCTTAGAGACATAGCTACTATAAAACGTGAATACGAAAAGCCTAGTTCGTATATCACTACGAATGGATCTAAATGCATGATTATTACCTTAGAAATGGTAGCCGGTAATAATATAGTCCAATTTGGCGAAAAAATTGATGAGCATCTAGAAGCAATAGAAGGTAGATTGCCAATGGATATTAAGTTTACCAAGATAGCTGACCAGCCTAAAGTAGTAGATCACTCAATAGGTCACTTTCTCAAAGAATTCGGTTATGCATTAATAGGCGTAATCCTTGTAACTGTTTTATTGTTGCCATTTCGAATTGCATCAGTAGCTGGAGCTACGATTCCAATTACCATATTAGCAACACTAGCAGTAATGTATATGTTAGGTATTGAACTCAATACGGTGACTCTTGCTGCATTAATTGTGGTATTAGGGATAGTGGTGGATGATCCTATTGTAGTAATTGATAATCATGTAGAAAAACTAGATCAAGGCCAATCTGTATGGGAAGCTGCTAAAAATAGTGCCAAGGAGCTATTCCCATCTGTTTTTACAGCGACATTGGCTATTTCTGCTGCGTTTATCCCTTTGATATTTTTCTTGACAGGCTTGTCTTCTGATTTTATCAGTGCATTTCCATGGACTATTACGATAGCCTTGTTTCTTTCATTGATTATTTCAGTCTTGCTGATACCCTATATCAATACGATTTTTGTCAAAAAAGGACTTCATTCGGCCGGAAATGAAAAGGGAAAAAGATCCTTTTTGGACATAATGCAAGACTTCTTTGATAAGACAGTTAAGTCAGCAGTCAAACATTACAGAGTAACCATTAGTTTGGGAGTCCTTTCTATTATTTTAGGAATGTGTATCATGGGAACACTTGTTCCACAACAACTTTTTCCTACAGTAGATAGAGATCAATTTGCTATTGAAATCACTTTAGCTAAGGGCAACAATCTTGATAAAACAGAAAAAGTTGTCAAGAGAATTGAACAAATTTTAGCAAAAGACGAACGTGTTGTTTCTTATACAAGCTTTATAGGTGAAAGTTCTCCTAGGTTTCATACTACATATGCTCCTAACTTACCTGCTCAGAATTACGCGCAGATCATCATAAATACTACTTCTGATGATGCTACTGTAGAAATCCTAAATGAGTATGATGTAAAGTATACAGATCTAATGCCTGAGGCTTATATACGGATGAGACAGCTCGACATGGTTTCCTCTCCCGCGCCGGTTGAAGTAAGACTATATGGTCAGAATATGGCTGATTTGAAGAAGGTTGGAGATCAAATTATAGATTTAGCAAGAAGCACGCCTCAAGCCACTTGGTGCAGGACTGATTTTGGAGATATGCAAGGAAGTGTAAAGCTGAAAATCAGAGAAGATGTAGCTGCTAGACTTGGATTGAATAGAAAAGATATTTCCAATATGGTAGTTATGAACATGGATGGTATTAATGCTACAGAAGTATGGGATGGAGAATATCCAATCAATGTCAAGATTAAAACATCAAATACAGTTTCATCAGACATTACCAATTTGGGTGAATTGATGATTGGTTCACCTGTTACAGGTACTACAGTGCCATTAAGACAAGTTGCTGAAGTTTTACCTTCTTGGAATCAAGAACAGATTGTCAGAAGAAATGGACAAAGATGCTTAACTGTTCGAATAGATATTGAAAAAGGAGCCGTTGCGAATAATGTTTTAGGAAGCTTGGATGCCAAGATTCAAAAACTAGATATTCCTGATAATGTTAAGGTAGAATATGGTGGGGAGCTTGAAATGCAAAATGAAAACCTTATCCCTATGGGGGTTTCTTTACTGACGAGTATAATAATCATTTTTCTGATCTTGTTATGGCATTTCAAACAGCTCAAACCCGCTGTATTAAGCTTTCTAACAATGCCTCTAAGTATTTTCGGAGCAGCTTTAGGACTTTGGTTGATGGATTATCCGTTCGGGTTTACATCTTTTATGGGATTGTTGGCTCTCTGCGGAATTGTAGTACGAAACGGGATTATTCTAATTGATTTTGCTAATGAAATCAGAGTAGAACATGGGCTAAGCTATATGGAGGCAGCTATTCAAGCGGCTCAGCGAAGAATGCGTCCGATTTTCCTAACTTCTTCGGCTGCTGCTGTAGGAGTGATTCCTATGATTGCTAGCCGTTCGAGTCTTTGGGGACCGTTAGGTACTGTGATTGCATTTGGTCTTATGATGTCTATGGTATTGACATTGTTTGTATTACCAGTTCTATACTGGCTGTTTTTTAGAAAAGATGAAATTCAAAAAATAGATACTCATGTCAATTAAAAATATATATAACGAATTGAGTCTAATGCGTAATTATTTGGTTTTGCTTCTGACAGTAATTGGCTGGGCAGAAGCTTATGGTCAACAGAATGTAGTCAGTTTAGAAGAAAGTAAGAAAGCTGCGTTACAATATAGCTTTGATATCAAAAGTGGTAAATACAATGAAGATTTGGCAGAGAGTGCTAAAAGAGAGGCTTTAGCTTCCTATTTACCTAATATCAATGCCTACGGTACTGGAGTATATGGTTTTGAAGATCTAATTCCTGCAGGCTTGACCGGAGGTATTGGTATTGACAATATGTATTTTGCTGGTGTACAATTAACATTAGGAGTATATCAAGGAGGTGCTAGGCGCTCAAGCAATGAGTTGGTCCAATTGCAATGGGATGTAAGTCAAATAAGATCTCAGCAAGCGGAAGATTCCGTAATCTTGCTTACAGAACAGAAATACTGGCAGTTGGTTCGAATACAAGAACAACAGAAAGTATTAGAAGCCAATCATCAATATTTAAAAGGGCTTCTTAAACTACAGAATGACTTATTAGCATCAGGGTTGATTGCCAAGAATGATTTATACACGGTCAAGGTAGAGGTGAACAATCTTCTGCTCCAAAAGAGTAAATTAAAGAACCTCCAGAATATTGCTATTCTTGATTTTGCATTATTTACCGGTATAGAATACGATACAGCAATGGTGGTAGGGGATAGTTTTGAGCTATCTACATTACCCGTAGATCAATTTTCTCAGCCAGATTTGGCATTGACAGGAAATAGTAACTACCAGTTATTGCAAAAGTCAATCGAAGCTTCAACTCTTCAAACTAAACTTGAAAAAAGTAAAAGATTGCCTTCTGTAGCTGTCGGTCTTAATGGAATGGGATACGGAGTATTTGACGGACCGTTGGATAGTGAGTTTGTTCCTTTTGCTTTTGGTACTGTCAATATACCAATCTCTGCATGGTGGGGGAGAGATCGAGAAAAAATCAAACAACGATCGATCAGAGAACGGATGGCTGTAAACAATCTTGAAAAAGTAGAGACACAGTTAAAACTAGGAATCATGTCGAGTTGGTATAACCTCAAGGATAGCCGTGAAAAAATACTAACTGCTCAAAAAACTTGGGAATTAGCAAAAGAAAATTTGAAAGTAAGCCGAGACAGCTATGAAAGTGGTTTGGTTGACCTTACCGATTTACTCAATGCCCAACGTATGAAAAGTCAGGCAGAAACAGAGCTAGTAAGTTCTTTCTCTGAACACGAGGGAGCAGAGGTTTTATACTTATTCAATACTAATCAGATTGTAATTCCTAATATGGATTAGCGATAAATGGATTGTTGTGAAGAGGAATCAATAACTAGTAACTCAAGACGCAGAGTGTTGGTTGATTTAGCTTTCGAAGAATTTAGAAAGAATGGCTTTATCAATGTGCGAATGGATGATCTTGCTCGTAAAGCCGGAATATCAAAGAAAACGATATACTGTGAATTTACGAGCAAAGATCAACTCATCAATTTATATATTAAGAATATACATGATGAACTACAGTCTGAGATACTAACAGTTTTTGATTCCTCTTTATCAAGCAATGATAGATGGAAATTCTTGGTAAATCGTTATTGTAAATTTTCTCTCAATATATCGGAGACGTTCTATAATGACCTGTTTAAGAAGATAGATCATTACAATTTGTTCATGCATCATAGGAATGAGTTTATTAATAATATCATTTCCTATTTTCCAGCCGAATACGCTCATGTGTTATCTGTCTATATGTATGCTTATGCTACTACTGTATTAAATACCCTTTGTCAAAAGGTTGATGGAATAAATATCAGTCAATTGGAAGATATAATAGTGCCGTTTTACGAGATTGGTTTTCATTACTTGAAGAGCTAAAACTATTGGTTGAAATGTTAAATAGATTAATTGTTCTTCAACAGAGAGTAGTAGAGTTTCTTAAAAAATATCCAAAACAGTTAGATGCATTAATTCTGATTATTTGGTTCGTAATCGGATCCAATTTTTTCATGTTTTTCAAGGTGGCAGGGTTTAGCCAATCATGTCTTGACTCATGGTATAATGATTTAGGGTTTCATTTTGGTTTGCCCACATTAGCAGGTTTATTAATAGGAGGGTGTACTCTTTTTTTTGAGTTTAATTCTTCTAGGTTCATCCAATACAGACGTCTAACACAACTTTTTTTAAGGTTAATAATAGGTTCCATAACGGTTACACTTTGTATTTTGATTGTGCATTTTGGAGCCTTAATTTTCATCAATGATTTATGTCTTATAGAGGCTACGCTAACCACTCAAAAATTTATAAAAACTGATATATTCTTCTCAATATTTGCCTACCTAATGTTTCTAGGCTTTGTCTTACAGTTCTTTAGAGAGATGGGTAATAGATTTGGTCACGGTATTATTATCAACTATATGATAGGGACGTATCAACAGCCAACAGTGGTAGAACGAACAGTTATGTTTATTGATTTAAACCATTCTACTACTATTTCGGAAGAACTTGGACACATAAAGTACAGTAGATTAATTAATAAATGTTTTCACTTGTTGTCTGAAGTGATGGTTAACTATGATGCAGAAATATATCAATATGTAGGTGATGAAGTAGTATTAACATGGGATAATTCTCGTCTGAAACATAAAAGTAACCCTGTCAGGCTTTTTTACGCGTTTGAAAAGAAAATCCTTGGTGAAAAAGAGGAGTTTCTTCAAAAGTTTAAAGTCTTACCTACATTTAAAGCGTCAATAAATACTGGAAGTGTTGTAATGTCTGAAGTCGGGAGCACAGGTCATAAAGAAATAGCCTATCATGGAGATGTACTAAATACCTGCTCTAGACTTCTTGAATTGTCAAAAAAATATCAACAGCCATTACTATGTACGTCTGATTTTTTTACAGAACTAAATGACGAAAAAGTAATTAGTCAATTATTGGATAAGGTTAGGTTGAGAGGAAAAAGTGAAGACGTATCAGTTTATGGTTTAAAGCTAAAATATTAGACAATTTCTGAATTCATGACTGATTAAAAGTTGCTTGGTTGTTCAACTGAAAGAATTACTATCCATTAGAGTCTGCTTAAAAGTCCAAAGGGTAAATCAAAATGTTAAAAATTTAATGATGTGTAATGTTCGTATTTAAATCAATGAAGGTTACCAATTTTTACAGAGAAAAATACTGAACGAGGAGCTGCTGGCCCGTAGATGAAATCAGAATCTCTTTCAGCTCCAGAATCAAATTCTGATTGATAGCTGTTGAAGATATTGCGAAAACCGCTGCTTAACTCGATATGAAAGTCTTTAGATAAGTCAAAATGATAACTAACTTTAACATTCATGTCAAGAAACGAATCAGCATCTAGAAGGTCTGGAGATCCATTGGCACCTACGACTCTCGGTACAACCATTGAGCCAGTGTAAGTTCCTGTTAGGTCAATCTTAAAGTCTCTAGTGATATTGTAGAAAGATGTAAAATAACCGTACAGGTTAGGATTTCTAACGAACTTATCTACTACTACAGCTTCTCCTCCAGTATCTTCGGGAGCGAAAATTTCTTGTGGTTCATCAAACTTTGTCTGCTGAGCAGTACCGCCAATTTGGAAAGAAAATTTACCAGAAGGAGAATAACCCGCTTCCAAATTCACACCAGTTACTGTGGCTCCTGTTCCATTAATCACTTCCTCTAAAATGATATCTCCTATATCTCCTCGACTTACTTGAGTAAATGGATCATGTAATTTGGTATAGAAACCTTCCACTAAGAGGCTGATTTGTGATATCCCGGTACTTCTACTATAGTTCAATGACCCCGTAAAAGCATCTGAAGTCTCCTTGTCCAAATCATCTGATAAAAGGACAAATACTTGATCGCCACCTGCAGAAGAAATATGAAGATCCTCATTAAATGCTTGTGGCGCACGGAAACCTCTTGCATATCCACCTCTAAATTGAAGATGACTATTGATTTGGTATAATAATGTCGCACGTGGACTGAATACACTTACCGTTACATTGGCAGTGCGTTGTTCATCTAAAACAGCATATTTTCCATTAATACTTGAGATGTCATATCTACTTCCAAGTAGGGCTGTAAATTTTGAAATAGGCTTCCATTCGTATTGCGCAAAAAAACCTGTTGTATTTACCTTCTGATCAACTAATCTATTATATCCAGCTATTTCATCTTGAGTTTGATAATACTGGTTCTCAACTCCAAGTGTTAGCACATCACTGCTATTTAAATAACGATTATACTGAGTGCCTGTGACGAATGATACATCTTCAGTCAAACCATATGAATTGATGGCCAATGCACTATCTGCTGCAGATCTACCTCCTCCAAGTCCACCATAGTAACTATCTCGTTTTGTGTTTTGAGAGGACGCATATACAGAGAACTTATTTCTATTATCGCTTGACCATTGTTCATAGTTGATTCCACCAAAGAAAGTATTATGATCAAGCTCTTCGGTAATATCTGTAAAATGAGGTGCTAATTCGAGATGGTTACCGCCTCTTCTATATTCCTCTAAAGCACTGAAGTCTAGAGTAACTTTACTACGCTCATTAGGCTTGAAAAATGCTTTTGTACCCAAAACGGTATTTTCCAATTTAACAAGCTCTGTAAATCCATCACCGTTCGCATCATAGCTATCTCTTTTTCGACTCATTCCATAAAGAGTCACGCCACTAGTTAGTGATTCATTGACTATGGAACCACTAAAATTATAAGTTTGATCCAAGGCCTCATTGTCAATCAAAGCAGTGTTAGAACGAATCTCCCAAGTGTTCTCCAATGGGTCTTGAGTGATTATATTAATAGTTCCCGCGATTGCATTAGAACCATAGAGAGCAGAACCTCCGCTGCGAACCACCTCAATACGTTCTATTATGTTTGTAGGGATTTGATCTAATCCATAGACACTGTTTAAGGCACTAAAAATAGGGCGGCTATTGATTAGAATTTGCGAATAAGCACCTTCCAAACCATTAAGCCTGACCTGAGTAAATCCACAGTTTTGACAATTGGTTTCTACACGTACACCAGGTTGAAAATTTAGACCTTCTGAGATAGCAATAGATTGTGTGGCGTTGAATAGCTTATCGCTAATTACTCCCACAACCACGGGTGCGTTAGATCTATCTTGTTCGTAACGAGTACCTGATACCACTACGGTTTCTAAATTCAGAAGATCTTCGACCAATTCTATTTTGAAATTATTCGACATGGTAGGCTTTACTTCTATGCTTTTGCTATATGATCGAAATCCAACGGCAGTTACCACCAAACGATAAGAACCTAATGGTACATTTTGAATTTCGAAATTACCTTCAGCGTCAGTTGTTGTTCCATACTTAGTTCCTTCAAGACCAACAGTAGCATAAGCCAAAGCCTCCCCAGAAGACTCTACATGACCTGATAAGGTCGTGTTTTGACTAAATACTTGTGTGCTAAAAATAGTGATATAAAAGAAAATCAAAGGAAGTTGTTTCATACAAGTTGATGTCATACTACTTTTTAGTGGGCTTATAATTTTTTTAGAAGTGCAAAACTAATAAGTTAGATTGATCTAACAATGTTTGTCATTAGATAATTATATCTTTGCTTTCAAGAGATCTATTAATGGCAACAATCACTGAAGAGAACTATTTAAAGGCTATATTTCATCTTTCTCAAAAAACTGATCAGGTGAGCATATCTGATCTAAGTAAGTCTTTGGAAGTCAGTAAACCTACAGTCAATAGTATGGTCAAAAACTTGAAAGCTCATGGGTATATTTCCTATGAGAAGTATAAGCCCATTGCGTTAACTAAAGTTGGTTTAAAGGTTGCAGCTCTAATCCTTCGTAAACATAGACTTACTGAGATGTATCTCGTAGAGAAAATGGGGTTTGGCTGGGAAGAGGTGCATGAAATAGCTGAACAAGTAGAACATATTGAGTCTCCAGCTTTTTTTGATAGAATGGATGAATTAATGGGATATCCTACCGTAGACCCTCATGGTTCGCCAATACCAGATAAAAAGGGAGAGTTTCTTAGTCAGAATAAAAAGAAGCTTAATGATTGTGGTATCGGATCTGAAGTAATTATTACCGCTCTTAGGATGTCTTCTAAAGGGCTTTTGGAATTTCTAGACAGTAGAGGGATAGCACTAGGCTCTCGATTGAAAATACTTTCTAAATCGACGTTTGATAATAGTGTTATGATATCTTATGAAGGTAAAAAGGAGTCATTGAGTGATAAAGTAAGTGAACGATTATTAGTAGAAGAAGTATCATGATTTTTGATACTTAGAGAGGCTTATCATTCTAATTATCTAATGCTGACCAAACTTTTCTTAAAAAAATCTTCATGACTTGTCCTATTTGTGAGATCTTGATCATTAAGGAAATGAAAATCATATTTCATAACTTAAAACAAAAAAACATGAAAGATTTTATGATGCTGTTCTATAGTGAACCAAATCCAAATATGGAACCAACTCCTGAGGAAATTGAAGCTGAAATTAAACTATGGATGGATTGGATAGGAGGTATTGGTGCAAAAGGTAAACTCAAGCATGCCGGAGAGGCTTTAGGGTTTGAAGGCAAAACTGTGCATTCAGATGGCTCTATCACCGATGGGCCATATACTGAAGCAAAGGAAATTGTAGGTGGTTTTATAATAGTAACGGCAGATAATTTAGAAGAAGCAGTTGCATTGACTAAAGGATGTCCTGTTTTATCTATTGGAGGAAAAGCAGAGGTCAGAGAAATAATGCCTACAGGAGATATTCCAAATGACTGATCAACAGAAACTTTCTGAGATTTTTAAAACTGAGTACAGCAATTTGGTCGCTGTACTCAGTAATTATTATGGAATCAGCGACTTACAATACGCTGAGGATATAGTATCAGATACCTTTATGAAAGCCATGAAAGCTTGGTCACATAAAGGAATACCTCAATACCCCAAAGCGTGGCTCAGAAAAGTGGCTCAAAATCTGTATTTTGAAGACCTTCGTCGAAAGAAAACTTTTGAAGATAAAATCAGCAAAGAAATACATCCTAACAATGACTTTTCAGATGCTCCCGAGATCACAGATGAACTAATTGAAGATAGTCAATTAAGAATGATGTTTTTGCTCTGTGATCCCCAGCTAAACCGTGAATCTCAGCTATGTATTGCACTTCGTTTATTATGTGGTTTTAGTACAGAGGAGATCACGAAAGCACTTCTTTCCAATAAAGAATCCGTTAATAAAAAGTTGTACCGAGCTAAAAACATACTTCGGGGTCAACTATCTATTGATAGAGAATTAACTCTTAAAGATTTCGAAGAAAGGTTAGATAATGTATTGAGAGTGATATATCTATTATTTAACGAAGGTTATTATAGCAGCACAGTAGAAGAAAATATTCGCAACGATTTATGCTGGGAGGCTATGAGGTTAGGAGTATTTTTATCTAAACATCAGCAGTCTAAAGTTGAATATGTTTATGCGTTAATCGCCTTGATGTGTTTTCATGCTTCAAGACTTAAAGCTAGGCAGTCGGGTGAACGAGGCAATTTGCTTTACCATGAACAAGATAAATCACTATGGGATAAGGAGCTTATCAAAAAGGGGCAGCAATATCTCAACTTTGCCTCAAAAGGAAAGCATGTTTCTAAGTACCACATCGAGGCATCTATAGCGTATTGGCACACACAAGAGTGTGAGGAGAAGTGGGAACAAATATTAATGCTCTATAACAAACTTCTGACCATTGAGTATTCTCCCATAATAGCAATGAACAGATCCTATGCTTTAGCAAAAGCTTATTCCCCTGATAGAGCTATTGAAGCTGCCTTTGATTTAGATCTCAAGGAGAATGTTCATTATTACTGTCTCATGGCAGAACTTTATCGAATGAATCAGGATACAGATCAAGAGATCTTTAACCTAAACAAAGCTTTGAGGCTTGTGAAAAAGGAAAACGAAAAAAAGCTAATCGAAGGAAAATTAGAAAGTGTCTTGAAAGGAGATTAACGTTTAAGATAAAAATTTAAACTTCTTCGCCTAACTGTAACAAAGATTCTTTTCAAAGATGAATCCATTGGTTGAATTAATTTCTACTCTAATTATTATTGGCATGTCTCATTAAGAATAATAATAATTATATTAATGTAGAATTAGCTTTTGCTAACCAACTTAGACTTACCATTCAACCATGAAACCAACTACTATTCACCTTATTAGGATTTATTTCCTATTCCAATTTATTAATCCAATTTTTCTATCTCAAGCTCAACATCACCATCATAAAGGAGTATCGAATAATATTAGGTTTGATATGGAGACCTATAAGAGAATGCTTTCAATGCGCAAAGAAAGTGTAGATGCGGATGAAACTGAGTTTGGTAGCTGGGAAACCGTTATTCCAGAGATCAACGGAGCTGCAGTAGGTCGTATCTTAGGCATGCAGACTGTACATAATGTGTTACTTCCTTCGGGGAAAATTTTAATAACCAGTGGAAGTAGTTGGAGAAACTTTAAAGGGATTCAGTATTATCCTAATCATCCAGAACCTGCTCCGGCAGTTGGTCTTTTCAATATGTACAATGACCCATTTAGAAATAGCCGTTATGTAAATGATACGTTTCCTAATTATCGCAAAGTAAATTACTATAATCTAGTCAACAACACTGCAATATATGACCCAGTAGATAATTCCTTTTATCGAGTTCCACATCCTATTCCTATAGATGATCCCAATGATACTACTCGTTTCATTCCCAGTGATTTATTTTGTAGTGGTCACTTACAACTACCTGATGGTAATCCACTATTCCTTGGGGGAACTCAATACTATTTTCCATATCGAACGGGAACCAACAGTACCTTTATTTTTGATTGGAAAAAAGAGCTTGAAGTAGATTGGAAAACAGTTGATTGGAGAGTAATGCCTAACGAAAATTCACCACACTATCTGTGGACTTTTTCAGGGTTGATGAAGAGAGGAAGGTGGTATCCATCCATTGTCCCACTTATTGATGGACGATTTGTTATCTTCAGTGGCTTTGTAGGTTTTGATAAAGGGTTTCCAGCCATGTATCGTTTTCAAATCAATTCTTACATAGAGTTTTTCAATCCATATGAATTCTCTACCCAAGCCCCTCAAAAAGCATGGAGAGCCGTCGATGTTCAAGATAAACCCGAAAGTCCATTTACAACTCTTATCAATCCCAATTTTGAACCCACAGAATGTACAGATTTAGAGTTTCAGACATATTGGGAGTCTATTTCTTGTAAGAATGAATTTCCTCTGCCATGTGACTGTAATGACGCTTGTCTGAGAAGCAATCAATACGATGCGTTTAAGCTCTATCCAAATAACTATCTAGTACAGCCTAACAAAATTTATCTTACACGAGAAGGTGACTGGGTAAGTTTACGTACTTCAGATGCAGCCTATATGAGAAAAACTAAAAAAACATACTATATGGATGTAATTGGTACTGATGATAAGCCTGATGTTTCTTTTAGTTATGGTCCTGACCGCCCTAAAAATGTCACTTCTTACGGTACCTCATATTTAGATCCCAATTCCAAAAATATTACCATAATAGGAGGTCAACCCACATCAGAGGGTACACTACTTCCTTTGGATTCCAAAAATCCAACACATTTTGCTGGAGGAAGAGGAAGTAGAAAAAAAGAAGAATTTTGGTTTAATGATGGTATCCTAAAAGATCAGAAGTGGACTATGGATGACGATTTTTTAGGAACCGAATTAGAAGATGACCGAACTATGTTGACTGCCATTATTTTACCTACTAAACAAGTGCTCATCATCAATGGAGGAAACTATGACTTTTATGGCGCAGTATTTTTCCCAATATTACTCACACCCAATTATGATTCGAGTGGTAAGTTCATAGACTACGAGAGAAAAAGAATGAGTGCGGCGGTAGAACCACGATTATATCATAACGCTGCTTTGTTGCTTCCCAATGGTAAAGTGTGGGTATCAGGTGGTAATAGTGCACGAGCTTCAGTAAGTAAGGTGTTTCCAGAACCTGATGATCAAAACAGGAAGGGTCAACCTAAACCTGACTTGAGTTTGGTGGACGTTGATATTTATTTTTTCAATGATGGACAGATGGCAAAGGCTCAGAAAGGAATGCAATATGCACCCACGGAAAATTGGACTGCTGAGATTTTTTCCCCTCCTTATATTCATATTGATGATAACCGTACTGTTGCGATAGAGAGTATAGAAAAAGTAAGTCGAGGAGGTAGGTACGAATTCATGAAAAATATAGGGGGAAGTCCGTTTTACTTGTTTAAGTCTAACAGTGAGTATGAATTGGTTTTGAAAGATTTGCCAAAAGAAGGTAGTAAACTAGCTGAAGTTGTAATGATTAAGCTTCCTTCTTTTACGCATAACTGGAACAATGGTCAGCATTTTGTGAATATAGATATCAAGAAACAGTCTGATAATAAAGTAACTATTCAAACTCCAAACATGCAACAAGAACTAATTCCTCCAGGGTACTATATGCTTTTTTATGTGGACAAGAAGGGAAAACCTTCTCTCGCACAGATGGTTCGTTTTGATGACAAAGCTGTTGCACCGTAAGATTCTTTATAAGAGTAGATTTTATTTTTCATTAGTCTAAGTGCACAGTTCTCTATAGTCTGTTAATTTTTATTTCTATAAACTAGATAAATGCTTAAAAGGTAGGTTGATGTATGATACCTTAGACGAGTTTTAATTATTTACCACAGTCATTAGATCAAAGCTTTTATATATAAAGACAGTGATGTTGAATTCGATTTGAATGAGCATATACTATATATTAGAAGTAGTGATAAATAATTTCGCTAACATATATGGAAATACAAGTAGAATAGAATGAACAACTTTCAGAAATCAAAAGCATGTTATAGAAGTTTAAAAAAGTACAAGTATCAGTTAGTCGAGGAATTTGTTTATGACACCGGCATATCAGGGTTTGATATTGATCAGCCATTTATAAAACTGAATAATGAAGGTGTACTAACAGTTTCAAAAAATTATGCTTGGGATGGGGCAAGTGGTCCCACGATAGATACTAAAAACTCTATGCGAGCTTCATTAGTACATGATGCTTTATATCAATTAATGAGAGAAAGGTTGTTGTCACAGGATCAAGTCAAACCGGCTGATCAATTATTCGAGAAAATGTTAAGAAATGATGGAATGAGTGCTATTAGAGCTCGAATTTGGTATTTAGGGTTAAGATTAGCCAATGGTATGGCTGCAAAACCAGGAACTCAAAAACCACCAAAAATTATCTGTGTTCCGAAAGACTAGGTTTTCAAAGCAACTAGTTTTAAAAGCCCGAGGTATTTTGGTAGGGAATACTAAGTATCGTTATTGCTGATATTTGGATTAAGTCACTCTTTAAAAAGTGATTTCTTAAGTTCAATTGAAATATTGCAAGATCCTTTAATAAGTATTTAAGAAACTGATTTAGTGGTAGTTAAATGTGTTATATAAAATAAATAATTGGCTAGATTTAAACCAGCAATTTGAGAATATAATCTAAATCCCGTCTGTATGAATTCTCTCTTGCCACTTAATAATGCCTCCGGTACTGCTAAAATTTCTCATTCAAATTTACATGACTCAAGTTATCAGTTAGCTAACTTTGATAAAACCTCAGGTGCACAATCATTTAGTTCTCACAAGATTAACCGTTTACATAGAGAGGAGTACTTTAGAAAATTAAATCAAGTACATTTTGATACTTTAACTAATAGAGAAAGGGAAGTACTGACTAAAATTGTTTTAGGGTTAAAGGTTCAGTCAGTTGCTGAAGAACTATTTATTAGCATCCATACAGTCCAACAACACAAGAAGAATATCAAGAAAAAATTAAACACTAGATCGATGCATGATCTTATGATGTATGCTTTGGCATTTGATCTGATCTAAACGAATGCCTATTACAAATTGTGTTTTTTCAAAAGAATGAAGCTCCCCGACCCAAGGGTACGGGGTATGTTTGGTGTTTTATTTCTACTAGGCCGAAGGTAAGGGGAATTGAAGCTAACGATATGGTTTGGATGAAAGTCAAAGGAGTAAGGGTGAATCACGAATTTGATTTGAATGAATGGGTAAATTACTACTATCAAGGTTTTGAGATCCATTTATAATAGTTTAGGTGTAAATCCAATAGCGTCAATTCTTACTGAAGACCCTAGTTTTTTAATATTTCCAAATCCTTCAAACACTCAAAACATAAAGATAGAGACAACTAAGTGGTCGGGAGCGAAAGTGTCTATTTTCAATATTTTAGGAGATGTTCTACTATCAGCCAGTATGACTAGTACTGAGCAGTCAATTGATGTTTCTGGTCTGGCTAACGGTCTTTATATCATAGAATTAATTTCAAAAGAAGGTACTAAATCTAAAAGCAACCTCGTTATTGCCAAGTAAGTGTATAGTAGATGTAAGAAAACTATATGCTTTCATATCATGAAAATGGTATAAATGATTTTGCATTCATGTGGCTCGTCATCTTGGATTACTCTTCTTCATTTTTTTAGAAGAGAGTTTCTAGATGGCGACCACACATTTAGTATCTAACAGAAATTGTATTTATCAGTGCTTAATGAATTTAAAGGGGTCACTTTTTGAAGTAACTAACCAGTATACTCCAGGCTGTAAACTTTCTATTTCGATGCTGCCATTTATGACACGTTTCTTAGTTTGATCGTCTGTATCATCAAAATCACCAAGACCATCTATGTCCCAATCAAATTGATAGGGGGGCTCCTGAGCTGATATTTAGGTCTATAGCTACATCATCATGAAAGCTAGCGTTAGTAATGGATGCTTCTAAAACCAAGGGTGAGGCAAGAAGGCTAGAGAGATACAAGCAAAGAAAGGTGACAATAGTGAGTCAAAAGATATTTTCTTATCCCAGATACGTCTTAAACTAATTTACTTCTATCCCGATGAGGTAGTCCCCATTCAAATCACAGATTTGGTTGAAAACGCAGAGATAGTAAAAGGTACTCACGTTGAAGTCTTGTGCCATACGTAAAGTTTCAATTTCTAGATTTATAGAGCGGTATTGAAATTATGTGGAGTAACATGTTAGGCATTTTAAAACTTAAAACTCATACTTCTCAGCCCATTCTAGACCTTTCGGCAGTTCGCAATTATTGAATTCCAAATGAATTACTCTTCTGTTTTTCCGATTGACCGTCTTAGATGAGGAGTGTAGAAGGAGAGGCTTCATCAACTGTATTCCTCCAGCTCTTACTTCACATGTAGAAGGGACACTGTTTTCAGTGATTAGCTTTATTTCTTCATTAGACAATAGTTTCTTGTGTGATCCTGGTAAAACGTGCAATGCACCATTTTCATAATCTGTATCATCCAGATGAATTCTAATAGTTATGGTATTATTTAATATTTCTTCGGGAGGTCTAACACCAAAATAACCTTCCTTCTTAGTCCAACCAGTATACCCATCAATTTCTACTTTGTGTTGTACATTGATGGTTGTGTCTTGGTGCCATGTAACATACCAATTAGACATAGCAGGCTTATCGAAAAAGATAGCTTTACTCAGAAAGTATCCATCACCAAGAGAAGATAGTATGCTTTTAATATTGCTATTGATTATATATTCCTTCAGCTCGGGAATCTTTTCAAGAACGGATCTTATGGCATAAACATCTCCAGGTTGAGGATGATCTTGCTTGTACTTGAATAGGAAAGCTCCCATTTTACCAAGTGACTTTCTCGTATAAATGGAGTTCACAATTAGGTATCCTCTGTTCGCTAATTTCTTAGCGTAATGGGGGAGCTTTTGATCACTTAATTCTGTATTGTAGGTGTCCAGAGCGTGGTTAATTCTTTCTTTGATTTTTGATCGTAATCTAGGCGGTGACAGTACTTTCATAGATTCTCCGAAAGAAAGGATCTCTTTTTCTAATTCGAAGTTAAGCTGAACGTCTATGGCTATTATTACACCTTCTTTCGTTTTTTCGACCAATCGTTGACTGTGATGCAGAGGTTTAGTTAGAACGTATGGAGCGTGTATGCCATAAACCATGAGACGTACTTCCTGAGTCGAGTCTCCAACATTGACTGTTGCTCCGATTACATCTCTAAAGTGGTTTGCTAGGTCATAATCGTCGTAACTGATAGATGTTTCTTCAAGTGTTCCCAGTTCTTCGATACGGTCTAATGCCAGCATCATAAAATGCTCCTTTGTTTTCTTTTTACCAAGAACAAACCAACGATTTCGCCATTCTTTCAGTAGTGCAGGGTGAAATCTAAAGGTAGAGGAACTACGAGCTTTGAAAGATTGGTAGGTAATAGACAATACCTTTTGTTTTGAAACTGCTTGAAAAATGGGGTCAATAAATTCCAGCCCTTTAAGATTTTCATTCTTTTCAATATCAATAATCGGCCTGTCTTTTGTTTTAGATACATGAATCTTGTTCTCAAGCTTTTGTATCATACCACTTAGTTCCTGGAAATGAGTAAAGCCTTTAAACTCTTTTAAGATGTCCACTACCTCAGTAAGCTTATCAATATCTTGATCCGTAAGAGGAATATTAGTGATGGTATATTCAGGATCCTCATAGGAGTAGTATTTCTTTTCTGAGACAATGATTGGCGCATGATACCCCAGTTTATCACTTCTCATCATCTGAATATCCATTTGCACCGTGCGTTTGCTTACACCTTTCTCAATACCTTCATAATCATATAAGGCATCAGAACAAGCTTCAATCAAGTCTTCAAGAGTCCATTGACGATATCTGTTTCTAAGACATTTATCAATGGTTTTGTATCTAATAAGGGCGTTTCTATTTACTGGCATCCGCAAAAAATTTCTTAAAAAAACGAAAATAATTTGACTACGCAAAAAGACTGCGTAGTAGGCTTTCAACTTTGAATCATCAATAAGCACAGACGGTGCAGCTACCCCCGCCACTATTAGAACAGTGGCGGGGTAATAATGGGAATGCGTCAATGATGGAGAGTTGAGTCCTGACGAAAAATGTCGGGATGCTGAATTGCTGAATAGGTTCGAATCCTATCATTCCCACGAAATCTAAGTTGTCAGATTAAAACCTGATGAGAGTTTCTGTATGGCTCCATAGTATCCTGCCTTTTGGGGATTGGATATGCTTTTTGACTGATGACATTTTTCACCAGTTTGTAGGACGCAGGTTCGAATCCTGCTCTCGACAATGTCGAGATAACTCAGTTTGGTTAGAGTAGCAAACCATGAATTGTGGGTTCGAATCCCACTTCCAAACTTTATTGGAATAGTGTAATTGGCAACACGCCGGATTTAGGTTCCGAATGTAGAAGTCGTCAACTTCTAAAACATGACTCCTTGAGATGGTCTGCAATCCATCCTGTAGAAGGTCTGGTACTGAACTACAGTCTGGATATGATCCTGAAACGTCAGGATATCGATTAGTTAGTCTCAAGTACTTTGCCTTGATAGCTGATAGATGATTTTCGTCTATGAAGCGTGAAGGGAAACTATTTGAATCAAACTCTTCTCAATGACTTTTCCATCATAGATAGATGGGTGCATTGTAGGCCTTCTCTTATAGAAACGAATTAATATTTAAACATTATAAATATGAAAAGGATCAGAATTAATGCTGGCTATATCGGTTTGGTTTTCAAGTCTGGGGATTACAAACGAGTACTTCAGGAAGATTTACATTGGGTAAGCCCATTTGAAACTGTGACTCAATTTTCTATGTCTCAGCCATTCTATCCTTCAATTGATTTAAACATACTCTTGAGGGATAATGAGTTAGAGGCCTTAATTGAAATTATTGAAGTAAGTGACAATGAAATAGCTATAGTATATGAAAATGGCAACTTCAAGAACATTATTACTCCAGGTAAACATGCTTATTGGAAGGGAGTTGTAGAATATTCTTTCAAGAAGATCGATTTAACTAAGATAGAAATTACCGAAGGTATAGATCTATTGGCTCTCAAAAGAAGAGAGATGGTTCCTTATGTGAGAGTGTGTAAAGTTGATGCCTATGAAAAAGGTGTTTTGTTGATCGATAATAAAGTAGCCAAGATATTGGAAGCGGGTGATTACTACTTCTGGAAAAATGCACAAGAGATTGCAGTTAGTAAAGTGGATATGAGACAAAGGCAATTAGAAGTGTCTGGTCAAGAGATTCTGACTAAGGATAAAGCAGCTTTAAGGGTTAATTTCTTTGCGCAATACAAGGTTATTGATATTGTGAAAGCAGTCGTCGAGCATAAGGACTATGAAAAGCAACTATACATTTTGCTACAGTTTGCTTTGAGGGAATATATTGGTGGATGGACACTTGATGAACTTTTAGAAAACAAGGAAAGCATCTCTGAATACGTGATGAGTTCTTTGAAAGTAAAAAGTAAAGACTTAGGTGTTGAGATCAGGACTTGTGGAGTTAGAGATATCATTTTACCAGGTGAGATGAAAGATATCATGAATCATGTATTGATGGCTCAGAAGCAAGCTCAAGCTAATGTGATCACAAGGAGGGAAGAAACGGCTTCCACCAGAAGCTTATTGAACACCGCTAGGTTAATGGAGGAAAATGAAGTTCTCTTTAAGTTGAAAGAGATGGAATACGTGGAGAAAATCGCTGATAAGATTGGTGAAATTACCGTAGCAGGTAATGGGCAGATCATAGATCAGCTGAAAAGTATATTCTCTGTGCAGAAAACATCTGATTGACCATTTAGGCCATCCTGAAAAATTCAGGGTGGCTTTTTTTTAATAAATCTTAAAGAATTTTCTGCTACGCAAAAAGGCTGCGCAGATGGTTTTCAATTTTGAAATGTAATTAACAATGAAACCCCATCCTGCAAAGGGCAGGGTGGTTAAAAATCGAAAGCAATGAATACTTGGAATAACATAAACGGAAATAAACTCATCGAATTAGGCTTTGAACCAGATAAATGGTTCAAAGAAGCTATAGAACATATTAATGATCAACAGCTAAACGAGACAGAGATGAAAGAGTATCTGGCTCAGTTAAGAGCAGAGCCTATGGTCTCGTTACTGGAACACCCAGTTGATTTTTCCATCAATATTAGAGCTGAAGAATCTATTGAGCAAGAGAATGTTGATTCGGTAGTAAGTTCTATGAAGGAAGTCATGAGAACACCTACTGTAGTGGATGGAGCAATTATGCCAGATGCATGTCCGACAGGACCAATCGGAACGATACCGGTAGGAGGTGTTGTAGTCGCTAAGAATGCGATTCACCCTGGTATGCATAGTGCTGATATTTGCTGTTCAGTCATGTTAACCGATCTTGGTAAGGTGGATCCAAAGCTGGTAATGGATACTGCAATGGAAGTAACACACTTTGGTCCAGGAGGAAGAGATCGAGAGACTCAATTCAGGTTTCCAAGTGAACTGTTGGAACTCTTCGAATCAAATAAACTATTAAACGATCAAAAAATGATCAGTGCTTCAAGGTCTCATTTAGGAACCCAAGGAGATGGAAATCATTTCTTGTTTGTTGGTCAATCAAAATTGACTGGTAATACTATGGTAGTCACTCATCATGGATCGAGAGGTGTTGGCGCTAACCTGTATGATAAAGGGATGAAAATAGCCGAGAAGTATAGAAAGAAGTTGTCCAAAGAGACACTTAAGCAAAACGCTTGGATTCCATATGATACGGAAGAAGGTGAAATGTATTGGGATGCATTACAGATTATCAGAAAGTGGACCAAAGTGAACCATGAGGTTATTCACGATGCCATCTTAGAAAAGATGGAGGTCAAATTAGAAGATAGATACTGGAATGAACACAATTTCGTCTTCAAGGATGGGGAGAAATTTTATCATGCAAAAGGTGCTACACCATTGGATAGCAAGTTCATGCCTGATATTACAGGACCTAGATTGATTCCACTTAATATGGGACAGCCAATATTAATAGTAGAAGGTGATACCATTGAGAACAATCTTGGTTTTGCACCTCATGGAGCTGGAAGAAATATGAGTAGAACTCAGCACAGAAAGTCAAAAGAAGGGCTCACCAATGAGGATATTTTTAGACAAGAAACTGAAGGACTAGATGTAAGGTTTTTCTCTGGTGAAATAGACATTACAGAATTACCCTCTGCTTACAAAGACGCTGATGCTGTAAGAACGCAAATGGAGGAGTTCGGACTTGGAAAAGTTATAGACGAAGTATTGCCATACGGATCCATTATGGCGGGTGATTGGCAAAAAAATGCTCCTTGGAAAAGGAGAAAAAGAAGAAGGAGGTCAAAATGAAAGAATTAATAATAAACAAACTACATACTCTTGAGAAAGAGTACAGTATAAAAATACTACACGCCTGCGAGACGGGTTCTAGGGCATGGGGGTTTCCGTCTCCAGATAGTGATTACGATGTTCGTATGATTTACGTGCATGACTTGGAATGGTACTTATCGATTGGGAAGAAAAAGGACACTCTAAATTTTCCAATAGACGAGCACGAACTTGATATTACTGGTTGGGAACTTAAAAAGTCCTTAGGCTTGATGCACAAATCAAACGCTTCTTTGTTTGAGAGATTGCGATCACCCATAGTTTACATTTCTGATCCTAATTTTAGGAAAGATATGATTGGATTTAGTAATAAATGCTTTTCGCCTATAGCTACTATGCATCATTACTTAAGTCTGGGTAAGTCAAGCTGGGAAGAATGCAGAGATGGAGCGGAAGTAAAGTTGAAGAGATATTTCTATGCTATCAGAGCAGCAGTATGTTGTAAATGGGTTTTGGAGAGAAACGAGATACCTCATATTGTCATGAGGGAAATGTTCTCGATACTATCTGATGAATTGGTTAAAAAACTTGATAGACTAATTGAGTTAAAATCAACAAAGTCTGAAAGTTACATGTATGTTAGAGATGTAGAAATTGATGACTTTATTGTATCTACCATTGAATCATCTGAAGCTGTCGCTTCCGATCTTAAATCTGGCAATTCTGATATAGCCTCAATGGAAAAGTATTTCAGTGGTCTTATCATTAATTATCATGACGATTCAAGATTTAAAGGATAAGGATCTTATCATCTATGAATGTATCAGTGGGAGTAGAGCTTTTGGTTTAGAAACTAAAAGCTCGGATACTGATATTAAAGGTGTTTTTGTTCTGCCTAGAGATGATTATTATTCGCTAGAGTATACTCCTCAGGTGAGCAATGAATCAAATGATATTGTCTATTATGAATTAGGAAGATTCATTGAGCTATTGACTAAAAGTAATCCCAACATTTTGGAGTTACTTTTTACTCCTGATGATTGCGTATTGAAAACCCATGAGTTGATCCATGAGCTAAGGTCTTTATCTGTACTTACTAAACAATGTCAATTCACATTTGGGGAATACGCTATGACGCAGATCAGAAAAGCAAAAGGACTCAACAAGAAGATCTTAAATCCAATACTAAAAGAACGTAAAACAGTTCTAGATTTCTGTCATGTTTTGATAGACAAGGAAGCAATAAGGCTAACAGACTTTTTAGAATTAAATAAAATTACTCAAACCGATTGTGGGCTTTCTAAAGTCAATCACATGAATGACTTATATGCACTTTTTATTGGTAAGGGTTATTCAGGAATTATTAGGTCTGAAAAGTCGAATGAACTAGCCATGAGTTCAATACCGAAAGGGGAGGTTCCGAGTGCATTTCTTTCTTTTAATCAATCAGCATATTCGAAGTATTGTAAGGAATATAAAGAATACTGGGATTGGGTTAATGATAGAAATGAAAATCGGTACAAGAACAACGTGTCACATGGTAAGTCATATGATGCCAAAAACATGATGCATGTCTTCCGACTGCTGAATACTTGTCTTGAAATAGCGACAGAAAATAGACTGAATGTAAGACGGAAAGATCGAGACGAATTGTTGGCTATCAAATCGGGTCAATTTGAATATGATGAATTGATGGTTAGAGCTAATGAACTCCATCAACGTATTAAGGATTCATATTCAGAGTGTGATTTAATAGAAAATATCAAAAGGCAAGACCTTGAAAATCAATTGATAAAATGGAGAGTTGAATTTTATTTTTGAGAAATTTAATCCTTTATACTTGCTTTTCAATTTTATTCACTTTTACCTTTGCGTATCAATAAATCCTAAAGAAAGGAAAATTATGTTGGAGCAGAATATACATATCGCATCAAATTCCGGGCTTAAATAGTCAGCAGCTGAATTTATATTCTGCCCGGTCCATTTAGATCGGGTTTTTTTTTCTGAAAGTCTCTTCATACCAATGCATAGATTACCTAAATAACTGATGATCTAAGCTGTTTTCTATTAGAGAAAAATTTTTTCTACGTGCTCTACGGCAACAACTGTGGGTGCTTAGCG
>NZ_QFZQ01000018.1 GCF_003171675.1 Reichenbachiella versicolor
AGGCCACAACCGCGTTCAATTAGCTGAGGGAATTCTACTGTAGACATATCGTTTTATAGTTTGGTTTCTATTTAAAACGAGTTTCATGCCTGTGGGTGAATTCCCTTATTCATGAAAGTTTTATGTCAATTTTTCAGGAAGGATTAACCAGTTAGACAACAATCAGTACTATCTGTAGAGTATAAGTTTTTAAAGTTGTTGTGTGACAAATCGTTTAGAGTCAAATAATAAGTCTTTGAATTCGGACTTGTTAGTTATGAAATGACTTATTCTGCTTAAAAATCATTTCTACTGGTTTTGCTATGAATTCTACTGTCTTAACAATGACTTATTCCGCATCAAGAATGAGTTCTTCCATGGAATGAGTGATTTATTCCATGTAAAAATGAGTTCTACCACTCTAGTAATGAATTCTGCCATTTGATGAATGAATTATTCTAGGAATAAATGAATTATAGTATTCATTACAAGTGGTTTATAGCGTGTAGTAGTGGTTTTTTGTTGGAAATCACATCTAGCTAATATAGGTTCTTGTTTTTAGAGTGTAATAAAACCTATTAAAGCATTAGCTCCTGTTTTTGAAGAGGTACAAAAGAGTTTTGATTTTCTGCATTTGAGGTTGTTCTTTCGAAACTCTAATCAAAAAAGAGTAGGAGTGCTATTGTGGTTTATTGAGCTTGGTCTCATTTGAAAAAATAGCTCTAAAACAAAAAAGAGACTGTCTTTTGAACAGTCTCTTTAGTGCGGATGGAGGGAGTCGAACCCCCACGCCTTGCGGCACTAGATCCTAAGTCTAGCGCGTCTACCAATTTCGCCACATCCGCGTTTTGAAATTTTGGAGGTGCAAAAATAGAAAACGAAATCAATTTGCCAATAGCTGACCGAAAAATATTTAAGAAAATTTTCAAGACTACATTTTCAGGTGTTTTCAGTCCTATTTTGTCCGTATTTTTGATATGAAACCAATACATATATTCTGTAGATGATAGAGAGTCATGTGATCGATGAAGAGGAGGAAAAGAAAGAAATTCTACGCAGATATCGTAGGTTGCTTCGATATGCTAAACCATACCTAAAAGATGACGATGCAAAGCAAATTAAAAAGGCTTTTAATGCAGCAGCAGATGCACACAAAGAGATGCGTCGTAAGTCTGGGGAACCTTATATCTATCATCCTATAGAAGTAGCTACTATTTGTGTAGCGGAGATTGGTTTAGGTCCTACATCTATTATTTCTGCCTTGTTGCATGATATTGTTGAAGATACAGATTGGACACTTCAAGATATAAATACCCATTTTGGTCCTAAGATCACTCGAATCATCGATGGTTTAACCAAAATTTCAGGCGTTCCTGGAGATAGTATCTCAGAACAAGCCGAGAACTTTAGGAAAATGCTCTTGACTCTCTCTAAAGATACAAGAGTAATTCTGATCAAGTTGGCCGACCGACTTCACAATATGAGAACCTTGGGAAGTATGCCAAGGCATAAACAACTCAAAATAGCCTCAGAGACCTTCTATTTGTATGCTCCATTAGCACATAGACTTGGACTATATGCGATCAAAACAGAATTAGAAGATCTGTCTATGAAGTATCGCGAGCCAGATCAATACAGGATGATCGCTCGTAAAATCAAAGAGACTAAAGATGATCGTGCGAAGTTCATTCGAAGCTTCATTCGTCCATTGATGAAAGCCATCAATGATCAAGGATATAGAGTTGAAATTAAAGGGCGCCCTAAGTCTATCTATTCGATCTCTAATAAAATGAAGAAACAAGGTATACCTTTTGAAGAGGTATTTGACTTGTTCGCCATTAGAGTAATAGTTGATACCGACTTTGAAAAAGAGAAGGCAAGTTGTTGGCATATATATTCGATCGTTACAGATTTTTATAAACCGAACCCTGATAGATTAAGAGATTGGATAAGTATTCCTAAAGCAAATGGTTATGAATCGTTACATACCACTGTAATGACCAAAACAGGTAAGTGGGTGGAAGTTCAGATTCGAACCAAACGTATGGATGATATCGCAGAAAAAGGATATGCTGCTCACTGGAAGTATAAAGATGGTAAGGATGAAGAATCGTCTTTGGATCAGTGGATTTCCAAAGTAAGAGAATCATTGGAGCAGAATGACATTTCGGCAATTGAATTTGTAGACGATTTTCGGTCTAACCTATTCAATGAAGAGGTTTATGCTTTTACTCCAAAAGGAAAATTGATTACCCTTCCAAATGGCGCCACAGCTTTGGACTTTGCTTTTGATATTCATACAGAGGTAGGAGCTACTTGTTTAGGTGCCAAGATCAATAAAAAACTTGTACCTCTCAATACCAAAATTAAGAACGGAGATCAGATAGAGATTCTGACATCAGCCAAGCAGAGACCAAACGAAGGCTGGTTAAAGTTTGTGGTAAGCTCCAAGGCGATTTCGGGAATCAAGGATTATTTGAAAGAAGAAAAGAAAGAGGCAGCAAGTGACGGTAAAGAAATCGTAATAAGGAAGCTTAAGCAAATTAAGATGGATCTATCCAATGATACCATCAATAGGCTTGTAGCTCACTTTGGTGTTAAAACTCCACTGGACTTCTTCTATGAAGTAGGTACGGGTAAGATTGATCCTAAGGAGATTAAGAAAATTGGTGAGGTAAAACCACAAGTAGCTGAACCAGTCAAAAGAGCTAAAAAGAAATATAATACTCCAAAGGAAGTAGCCGAAGCGGCAAAAAAAGCAAAGACATCTGGACAAGACTTGTTGTTGATTGGAGACGATATGGACTTGGTTGACTATAAGTATGCCAATTGCTGTAAGCCGATCCCAGGAGATGATGTTTTTGGATTCGTTACGGTTAGTGATGGGATTAAGATTCATAGGACATCATGTCCAAATGCAACTGAGCTCATGTCTAATTATGGCTATCGGATTATAAAGGCTAAATGGACCTCTCAGCAGCAAATAGCTTTCTTAGCAGGGATTAAGATCGTGGGTACAGATAGAATGGGAATGATCAAGGATGTTTCCGAGGTTATTTCAAGTGACTTAGAAGTGAATATGAGGTCTTTTTCTATTGAAACGGACAATGGAATTTTCCAAGGGACAATTCAATTGTATGTAGACGACACTGGGCATTTAGATGAGCTAATTGAACAACTAGAAAGTATCGATAGCGTAGAAAGTGTCAGTAGATACGATATAGTTGACAATTAATAAGTTGAATGAACTATATTTGCTCCCTTATTTTAGTCAGAATACAATAGTATTAAAAGAATTGAGTCAAACAGAACAAGAATCGGCTGCAAAATCGAAGATTTACGAAGAAGTAAAGAGCATTTTTACAAAATTTCTTGAAGGGAAGAGTCTTAGAAAGACTCCTGAGCGGTATGCAATCCTTGAAGAAATTTACAGTAAATCAGGTCATTTCGATGTAGAGACTTTGTACATCAGTATGAAGAACAAGAACTATCGAGTAAGTCGAGCTACTGTATATAATTCTTTGGATCTTTTGGTAGAGTGCGATTTGGTGACTAAGCATCAATTCGGCCAGAACCTTGCACAATATGAGAAGTCATATGGCTTTAGGCAACATGATCATATTTTAATGGAAGGCTCAGGAGAGGTGTTGGAATTTTGTGATCCTAGGATTCAAAATATTAAAAAAACCTTGGAAGAAATGTTTGATATAGATATCAAACATCACTCGCTATACTTCTTCGCCAAGAAGAAAGAAAAGATCGAAGAATAATCCCTAAACCATGAAATATAGTTTCAGAATCGAAGATAACATTATGGTTGTCTTATTTGATGGTGACCTCATAGGTGAGGAAAACGGCCCTGAGATCATAGAGTCGGTCACCGATACTATTGATCAAGGCACCACGAAATGTGCAATAGATATCTCAAATGTAAGGTACATTAATAGTAGTGGGATAGGTGTTCTGATTACAATTCTGACAAAATTTAGAAATAAGAGCGGTGAAGTTGTATTGGTCAATCCATCCGACCAAGTCAAGAAACTTCTAGTTATTACCAAGCTCAATAACATCTTCACAATCGAGGATGATTTAGATAAGGCAAAACAAGTTTTGAACAAATAATTTAAGATAAAGCATGTCCGTAGATGTATTGCTTGGACTCCAGTGGGGGGACGAAGGAAAAGGAAAGATTGTTGATTATTTGACACCGAAGTATAATGTAATAGCAAGGTTCCAAGGAGGACCAAATGCTGGTCATACTTTGAAATTCGGTAATACAAAACATGTCTTGCATCAGATACCTTCTGGTATTTTTCATGAAGGCTCAAAAAATGTAATAGGAAATGGTGTTGTACTCGACCCTATTACTTTCCAAAAAGAAATTGCAGCACTTGAGAAATTTGATGGATATAATAAGTCGGCTCTTTGTCTGTCGAGAAAAGTACAGTTAATTCTTCCTACTCATAGAGTATTGGATGCAGCTTACGAACAAGCTAAAGGAAAAGATAAAATAGGATCTACACTTAAGGGAATCGGACCAACTTATACTGACAAGATTTCTAGAAACGGTCTGAGAATTGGAGATGTTTTAGCTCCAAATTTCAAAGAGAGATACGAAAAATTAAAAGAACGTCATTTTGCCATACTTGAACGATTTGAGTACGAGTATGATTTGACTGAAGACGAAGCTAAGTTTTTTGAAGCTATTGAGTTTTTAAAAGGGTTTGATCTAGTTGATAGTGAATATTACCTAAATGAAAAATTAAGTGCTGGAGAGAATATTTTGGCTGAAGGAGCTCAAGGTTCTCTTTTGGACATAGATTTTGGAAGTTATCCGTTCGTAACCAGTTCAAACACAACCACTGCTGCAGCATGCACAGGTTTAGGTATAGCAGCTAATAAAATTGGAGACGTATTTGGAGTATTCAAAGCTTATTGTACAAGAGTCGGAAGTGGACCATTTCCAACCGAGTTACATGATAAAATTGGAGAGCAAATCCGCGAAAATGGAGGAGAGTTCGGAGCGACAACTGGACGTCCTAGAAGATGTGGGTGGTTAGACCTTCCAGCTCTGAAATACGCAACTATGATCAATGGTGCTACTAAGTTATACATGATGAAGGCAGATGTATTGACTGGGTTTGATACTATCGAAGTTTGTACTGGATATAAGAAAGCAGATGGCACTATTACTGAGCAGTTACCATTTGACTTATCTGAGGAAGTAACTCCGATATACGAATCTCTTTCAGGTTGGAGTGAGGATTTAACAGGGATTAGCAGTTATGATGGTTTACCTGAGACTGTAAAGTCATATGTAAAGTTCATCGAAGAAAAAGTTGGGCTTCCAATTGAAATTGTTTCAGTGGGTCCAGATAGAGAACAGACATTGATGAGATAAACCTGAATGGTTTTGATAAAAAAATTAGCCATCCTGAATTTTCGGGATGGCTTTTTTTGGGTCAAACCCCAACTAAACTATATGACGAAAGGTAGACTATTACTAATAAGTAAGAGGTGGTTTTATGGTTCAGGGATTTTAATTAAGCTCAACAAATGAGTTTAAAACCAAAGGATTATTTCTCTGGAATTAATATTAAGCTCCCAAAGATACCAGCATCAATCCAGCCCCTATTTTTGTCTTCACCTACTACTATTTCACTGCCAATAAAATTCTCTCTTGTAGAACTGTAATCATTATCACAATACGCTATCGCAAAGCCCATTTCTTTTAAAGCCGTCAATCTGGTAGGGGTATTTCTCTTTGAAATCGAGAAATCTTCATTGAATATTTTAATAGCTACTTCCCAAGTATGTTTATTACCAGATGAAATTCTTTTTGATTCAATGTGATCGTTAAAGAGAACAGGCTTTTGGTTGGTATCGATGTCTGCCACGTTATTATCTAACCCAATATGATACGCAAAGGCACTATGATTGTATTGATGATTTCCTCCGGATAGATCTTCGTCTATGAATATTTCCAAGCAATCATCATCCCAATATGCTTTTAACGGGTCTGAATGAATATCTATTAGAGTATCATCTACAATTTCTGCTAGTACGTATAGGAACTTTTGATCCCATGCTAGCTTGAATCTGCCAGAAAAGTCCTCTTTAGATAAATCAGGTCCCACCCAATTTTGATCAATAGGTAGCCATTTGGCTTTTGTCCAAGTATCTTCATTCCCTATTCCATCAATTGAAATAGTAGAAGAAGATTGTATTATCTGATACTTATAGTCATGAATGTTTGGTGATTGGCAGCTTGAGAAACCAATCATAAATACAAAGATGTAGATTGACTTCATTGACTTATTGATATTGAAATTCTGCAATTTGATCTCCGATAATAATAGAAAATGTTCCAGGTTCGATTACTCGATCACCAACTTCATTGATCATTGAAAGATCTTTTGGTAATACAGTAAAGTTGACTGTAATACTTTCACCCTTTTTAAGCTGTACTTTTTGAAACTTTCTGAGTCTCATAAATGAAGGCGATATTGAGGCATAGTGATCTTTAATAAATAAGTCTACACTATGAAGACCATCCATATTTCCAATGTTTTGGATCGTCAATGATATTTTTAGTTTGTCACCTTCTGATATTATTGATTTATTTAATTCTAACCGATCATACTTATAATCTGTATAGCTTAAGCCATGACCAAAAGGCCATTGAGGATTATAACCACCACCAGCATATACATCTGGAGATATTTCTTTGAATTCATCAGACCCCTTACGGTCGTAAAGCAAAATATCTCCTGTGTTCCTCTGATACGTATATGGCAACTTGCCACTTGGGTTGTAGTCCCCAAATAGAATATCCATTGTCGCATTGGCACCTTGGCTAGCTGGACGATATAGGTTAACTATTCCATCCAAACCTGGTTCTATTTCTGAGATGACTCTAGGTCTTCCTTGGGCTAGTAAGGCAATAACTGGTTTACCTGTTTTGAAAGCAGCCTTGGCTAGGTTTATTTGGTTAGCATCTAGTTCAAGATTGTCTATTCCTCCTGGTGACTCTGCATATGAGACTTCTCCAAGAGCCAAAACAATTACATCAGAGTTAGTTGCTTTAGACTTTAGGTAGCTAATATCAGTGTTAGAAGGGTGATTGAAATCAGTATGAGCATTACTGATCACTGATTCAACCCCAATTTTATCTTTTAGAGCATCTAATAGTGTTTTGGTACTTGCGGGATAATTATTTTCGTTGTCACCCTGCCAAGTAAATGACCAAGAGCCATGAAGACAACCTTTATTATTAGCTGCGGGGCCCATTAATAGTACTTTACTTTTCTTTGATAATGGTAAGCCACCATTGTTTTTTAATAGTGTGATGGATTCTCTTGCAGCTTGCAATGCGGCTTGAGTGTATTCTTTCTTACCAAAGTTTTTAACCGCTTCTGGTTCTGGATAGGGATTGTCAAATAAACCTAAATCTTCCTTTAGTTTAAGAATTCGGCGTACGGAAGCATCAATTGTTTGCATAGATACTTTTCCTTCATTCACTAATTCTATAAGGAAGTCCGTGAAGCTATAGTCGGAAGGTACCATACTCATATCAATTCCTGCATTGATCCCAATTCTAACTGCTTCTTTAGGTGAAGACGCTATTTTATGTCTGATGAATAATCTTTTGATATCCTCCCAATCTGTAACTACTAATCCTTCGAATCCTAATTCATCTCTCAAAATTGATTGAAGGTAATATTTACTACCATGCAAAGGCATTCCATTTATTTCACCAGAATTTATCATGGCAGTAGAAGAATATTGAGCAACCTCTTCAAAAGCTGGAAGATAGAATTCTCTGAGCTCTATGTCTGGAATATATGCGGGAGTTCTGTCTTTACCACTTCGAGGGTTAGAATAGCCTATGAAATGTTTCATACATGAAGCTACAGCAGTACGACTTTTTAAGCCATCTTCCTCATAGGCCCTGATAGCACTTAGTCCCATTTCAGCGGCTATGTGTTCAGACTCTCCAAACGTTTCTTCAAACCTTGACCAAAGAGGTTGACGTCCAGCACCTAATGCAGGATCAAAATTCCATCTTATACCTGAGGCACGGGTTTCCATAGCTGTGATCTTAGATATTTTGCCAACGAGGTTCACATTTCTAGTAGCAGCCATTCCAATATTGTGAGGGAATAAGGTAGCGTCTTGAGTATAGGAAGTACCATGTATAGCATCTATTCCATAGAGTATGGGGATTTTTAGATTTGTTTCTTTAGTCGCTATATCCTGAATTTTATTAAGGAGCGTGTGCCATTCACTAATGCTTAAAGCCCGTCCATTTACATTGAGAATTGACCCCACCTTTTTCGTAACTATTGCATGTCGGATTTTATCAATATCCAACTCATTTTGATCAGTCATGAACATGCTCAAAGTAAGTTGAGTCATTTGTCCAACTTTTTCTTCTAGACTCATCTCAGCAATAAGTTCCTCGACTAATTGGGACTGTTTATTTGGGTTTTCTGAGGGAGATTTCTCTTTACATCCAGCCAAAACGATGGCTAGCGATAAGCCTATTAAAATAGGAGTCAAGCATATCTTCATTTCTAAGCGTTATTTTTTAAATTATGAATACAAAATTGACTTAACAGATTAGTGAATGACTAAGGGATATATATCAATTGGGTAGGGTAAATATTTCACCCTATTCTATTAGATCATTTTTCTTGAAATATTTACCCATGATGAGACTTAATATATGTGAATATAGCCGGTATACTATTGTACTGATTATACTACTGACCTTCTTCTGTATTACTGCAAATGCTCAGTCAAGGAATAGAGAAATTCAATTCATACAAATAAAAGATGAGTTTTCTCAGAATACAGCTTCTGTCGTGATAGAAGACCATAGAGGTTTTTTATGGGTAGGAACTCGCAATGGATTAAATAGATATGATGGAATGGATGTCACAGCCTATCATCATGATGACTTAGACTCTACTACGGTATGTGGTAGCTTCATCGCATCTCTATACATTGACTCAGATAAGAGCCTTTGGGTAGGTACCCTTGGAGACGGTTTATGTAGGTATGATGAACTGTCAGACACATTTGTATCTTATAAGTCGATTTTATCCAATTACGGATTGGATGGGGTAACTATTAGCGCCATTTACGAAGATGACTATAAAAATTTGTGGATCGGAACTCTTAATTCGGGGCTTTACCGTTGGGATCGTGAATCCAATGATTTGGTTCAATATATCCACAATGTTGAAGATGAATTAGGAATATCATCTAATTACATAACAGAAATAGTAAGCGCAGGCCCTGGAAAGATGTGGGTTTCTACATGGGGAGGAGGTCTGAATCTATTCGATATTAATACACAGAGGTTTATTCATTATAAAGAAGGACAAGAAAAACCCGCTTCTCCAATATCTAATGTGATTAGATCAATGACTTTAGGAAATAACGGAGACTTGTGGTTAGGGACTGATAAAGGAGTAGATAGAGTTACCTATCATAGAGAAGGCAGATACGAATTTGACCATATTGAATTTACTAAATCTCAAAGTGACACACATTCTATTTTATCCATACTGCAAGATGCAGATGAACAGCTATGGGTAGGTACTGAAAATGATGGTCTATGCGTTCTAGACTTTTCGCAAGGGCAGGAGAACTGGTATGTGAGTGATCCAAAAATTGAGTACAGCATTAAGAACAATTCAATATGGTCTCTTTACGAAGGAAACTCTGGGATCATTTGGGTAGGGACTTATAATCGAGGCCTTTTCAAGGTTGATAAAAGCGTAAGGAAATTTGCCAAATATAAAAATAGTCCATACACAGAGACATCTTTGTCATTAGGTGCAGTAAGTGCTTTCGCAGAGGATGAAAATAATAATGTTTGGGTGGCTACTGATGGAGGTGGTTTGAACTATTGGGATGTTGAGAAAAACAAATTTCATCATTATTCATCTTCGACCAATCAAAACTTCCCAGATGAGATTTTGAGTCTCATGACTGATAGTAGAGGCAATGTATGGATCGGAACTTGGCAAGGAGGAGTTTTTGTAAAAAAGAGAGGTAACGCCAAGTTTGAAAAATTTGACCTTAGACATGAATTCAATACAGATAAAGAAAAAGAAGTGGTCTTTTCTATTATTGAAGATTCCTTTGGCAAGATTTGGATACTAGTATTCAGAGGTGGAGCTCTAAGGTATGACCCTGACAAGGATACTTTTGAAAGTTTTACTTATCAAGAGACCGATTCAGTTAGACTATGTTCAACCCTGCTTACTTGCATCTTCGAAGACTCAGATCAAAATATATGGATTGGAACGGAAGGCTCTGGACTTAATAAACTAGAAAGAAAAGAGAAAGGGTATATATCTCAAGTCTTTGTAAATGATCCTAATAATCCAAATTCAATTAGCAACAATACTATATTCTCAATCAAAGAAGATGCCCAAGGCTCACTTTGGTTTGGAACAAGTGGAGGACTAAATAAATATGACAAGGAAAAAGGACTTTTTGAAAAGTTCGGCAAAAGAAATGGCCTTCTTGATGAAGTGGTTCATGCTATTGAATTTGATATAAGTAATAATTTGTGGCTAAGTACCAATAAAGGTATTTCTAGATTACACATCGATAATTATTCAATTCAAAATTTCGACTTACATGATGGACTACAGTCACTAGAGTTTTTTAAAAACTCTAGTCTCAAATTGTCCAATGGAGATTTATTATTCGGAGGTATAGAAGGCTTTAATGCCATTTCACCCGATCATATTGTAGACGATCACAAGGACGTAAAGATCTATCTATCTGACTTTAAACTTTATAACCAATCCGTCAAAGTTGGCAACAGCTCCCCGTTGACCAAGGACTTAATGGATACTAAGACGATTACATTGAGATATAATCAGAATGATTTCAGTTTTCACTTTTCGCAACTCAATTATTCCCAGTCACCAAAAAATATTTACGCCTATCAATTGGTCAATTATGACCAACAATGGCAAAATGCAGGGAATAGAAAGGAAGCATTCTACACCAATGTACCCCCAGGTGATTATGTATTCAAAGTAAAGTCAACCAACAACGATGGCAGTTGGAGTGTCAATGAAGCACAAGTCAAAATAGAAATTACCCCAGCCTGGTATGATACATATTGGGCCTATACTGTCTATGTAATGATAGGTCTTGGGCTTTTATATTGGTTTTATAGTACAGTAGTAAATAGAGAAAGACTAAAAAACAAGATCGAACTAGACCAAATGGATTTAGCAAGAATGCATGAATTGGATGAAATGAAATCAAGCTTTTTTGCAAACATCTCACATGAGTTCAGGTCTCCACTGACCTTAATAATGGGGCCACTTAAAGCCATGATGGAAGAGGGGAACTATACTAGTAATACTTCACAAGTAGCAATGATGCTCAGAAATGCAGAAGGTCTGTTAAATCTAATCAATCAACTTCTTGAGCTATCAAAACTAGAATCAGGCAAGATGAAACTTGATGTAGTGAAGGAAGATGTAGTAGGATTTCTAAAACCAATAGTTCATTCATTTTCATCACTAGCAACTAGAAAGGACGTTAGGTATAAAATATTAATGCCAGAGAAAGAGATCACATTATCCTTTGACAGAGATAAGCTAGAAAAAATCATTACTAACCTATTATCAAATGCTTTTAAATATACCAAGCCATATGGAAAAGTAAATGTTACCTTAAAGGACTATCAAGAAGAAGTTGTAGTTACTGTATCAGATGACGGTATAGGAATCCCAAAAGAAGAAAAAGAGTTTATTTTCAATAGGTATTATAGAGTTAAAAGTCACAAGACCAAATCTTCAGGAACAGGCTTGGGTTTATCCCTAGCCAAGGAATTAGTCAATTTAATGAAAGGCAAGATAGAATTCCAAAGTGAAGAAGGAGTAGGCACTATCTTCGAAGTACACCTATTGAAAGGAGAATCACACTTTGAGCCAGAAGATTTTATAGATACTGATAAAGGATATGAATATCAGTTAAAAGGAAGCTTTTTAATTCAGGATGAAAAAAGCACTTCTAAAATTGACGAAGAAGAATCCAGTTTACCACAAGTATTGATAGTAGAGGACAATTTGGATATTCGAAGTTATATGAAGAATATTCTTCACTCAGAATATAGAATTCTAGAATCAGAAAACGGTAAAGAAGGAGTTCAAATAGCCTTAGATCAGGTACCCGATGTTGTTATTTCAGACGTGATGATGCCAGTGATGGATGGATTAGAACTTTGCAGAGTCATCAAAAATGACATTAAGACTAGCCATATACCAGTGATATTACTGACCGCAAAAGCCTCCAATGATAGTGCGATCAATGGTTTTGAAATAGGAGCCGACTATTATATCACCAAACCATTCGACCCAAAACTCTTAAAACTCCGAGTCAGAAATGTATTGAAAGCACGCGATAATGTCAGAGATAAATTACTCAATAAGACGACCTTGAATATCGAACCAAAGAATATCAAAATAGCCAGTAAAGAAGAGGAGTTTTTAGCTAAGGCAGTAGAAGCCATTGAAAACAACATGTCAAACTCTGACTTCTACGTCGATGATTTAGGGAGAGAGTTAGGTATGAGTAGGATGCAACTTTATAGAAAACTTAAAGGATTGATAGGGCAGTCAGCCAATGAGTTTATAAGATCTATTCGTCTGAAGAGAGCCGCTCAGTTGATTAGTCAAGGAGAACTTAACATTTCGGAAGTCACCTACATGGTTGGCTTCAATGATCTACAATATTTCAGGGACTCATTCAAAAAACAGTTTGGTGTGAACCCTTCAGAATACACTGTAAAAACCCCAGAAAAAAGTGGTTAAAACAGTTCTAGATTGATTATTTACCCCTTTTGTAACAATTACCCAGTTCGTTTGTGACAAATCCCCAGCTACTAATTATGCTGTAATCAAGACTTTTGATTAGTGATTTTAACGAATAAGTATTTGAATCTTAAAACTTCAAACATGACTAAATTAATACGAAACAGGGTCTGGTGGTGCAGCCAATTGACCATGTTAGCTCTAATACTACTAACATGCCAGAGCGCGTTTGCACAGGACACTAAAATTAGTGGTAAAGTAACTTCTTCAAATGGAGATGCTTTACCAGGTGTAACGATTCTTGTAAAAGGTACCACGAATGGAACCATTTCAGATATAAATGGAGCGTATGCTATTTCTGTTCCCTCAAGAGAATCAGTCTTAGAGTTTTCATTTATAGGGATGAAATCTCAAGAAGTAACAGTAGGCGGTAGATTGACCATCGATGTGATGATGGAAGAAGACATTGAATCTCTAAAAGAAGTAGTAGTAACAGGGTACACTACTCAGTCCAGAGAGAAAGTAACTAGCTCAATAGCTACAGTAGACACAAAGCAAGCACTCAAGCTACCAGTAGCCAACGCCACCGAAGCACTTCAAGGAAGAGTGACAGGTGTAACAGTTGTATCAGGAGCACAACCTGGTGATGCCCCGCTAGTCAGAATAAGAGGGTATGGTAGTACAGGTAATAACGACCCACTTTACATAGTAGACGGTGTTCAGCTACCATCATCAGGAGCCATACGAGCGATCAATAGTAAGGATATTAAAGAGATTACAGTCTTAAAAGACGCAGCAGCAGCCTCGATTTATGGAGCTCGAGCCTCCAATGGCGTAATAGTCATCACCACCAAGATGGGATCAGTCACCAAAAAACCAACACTCACAATGGACGCCTACTATGGTATTCAGATGCCAACTAACCTACCAGACATGGTTAGCTCACAGCAGTTAGGTGATTTATTGCTCACAGCAGATAGAAATGATGGCGGAAGTACAGACTTTATTCACTTCCCAAGTGGACAATTGACCGATTACTTGTCAGGAAACCCAGATAACCCATATGACTTTGATAATAATAGAACCACTCGAGCAAGTGATGGAACCGACTGGTTTGAAGAGATCTTTGATCCAGCTAGAATTCAAAACTATTATATCTCAGCAACAGGAGGGTCAGAAGCTGGTCGATACATGATGTCCGCTGGATACTTCGATCAAGAAGGGATCATTCACGGAACAGGTTTCGAACTATTCAACTCCAGAGTAAACACAGAATTTAACATAGGAAAAAAAGCAAGAGTAGGCCAACATACCAATGTAGCATACGGTGTTCAAAAACCAATACCCTCACAGTACAATGACGAAAACCCAATCTCACTCGCCTATAGAGCAAGCCCGTTGATACCAGTATATGATGAAGGAGGAAACTACGCAGGTTCAGGAGCAGCAAACCAACTCGGTAATGCAGTCAACCCCTTCGCAAAACTCGACAGAGCCAAAATCGCAGGAGATAAAAACAGAACATTTGCAGTATTCTCTGACGGATTTTTAGAATACGATATCCTAGATAATTTGACAGCAAAGACAAGTTTAGGAGTAACCTATGTAGCCGGCAAAAACAATGATTTTAATGCGCTGAACCCAGAACACTCCGAGCCAATCAGTATCAATAGGCTGACAGAAAAAGACTTCATATCCACTAGCTACGTATGGACAAACACACTCAAGTACGATATAAAAGTCAATGACGTCCATGATTTTGGAATACTACTAGGCACAGAAGCTATTCGCTCTAATAGTAGGCAGACAGCCGTCTTTCAAGAAAATTTCCAATACGAGCATGAAGACTTCCTAGTAATCAGTGCAGGAACAGGATCCACAGGCATCGATGCAGACAGAGACGAAACTTTCAATGTAGAATCCTCATTATATTCCCTCTTTGGACGCTTTGATTACGAATATGACGGTAAATATCTAGCATCATTCACACTCAGAAATGACAGAACTTCTCGCTTCAACTCAGGCCAAAACTCAGGAGTATTTCCAGCAGTAGGATTAGGCTGGATATTATCAGAAGAAAGCTTCTTAGCAGTCTCACCAATATCATTTCTAAAGCTTAGAGGATCATGGGGACAAATGGGTAACCAATCCATCCCTACAGCAAATCCAAATGTCACCATTAGTACATTCAATGATCAAAACTCATTCTATTCATTTGACGGAAGCAGTCACTCAGCAGGTATCAGTACAGCCGCAGTAGGCAACCCTAACCTAACATGGGAAACATCTGATCAATGGGACATAGGTATAGACTTAGGCCTCATGGACAATCGTCTAAAGCTAACAGCCGATTACTATGCCATCACTACACAAGATATGATTTTAGCCCCACCATTGCCATCCACCTCCACCATAGCAGACGCACCATTTGCCAATGTAGGAGAAATGAGCAACAAAGGGTTTGAATTTGAATTAGGGTATAGCAGTGGAGTTACCAATTCTGATTTTCGATACAACATTGTCCTCAATGTAAGCACCTACGACAATGAAGTAACAAAAATTAATGCAGGAGAAAACACATTCTTCGTAGGAGAAAGCCTAAGATCAAACACCGTTTCCAGAACACAAGCAGGACAACCATTATCCTCCTTCTACGGAAGAGAAGTTATCGGGATCTTTCAAACTGAAACTGAAGTATCCAATTCCCCAGATCAAGGATTCGCTACTCCAGCCGACGGCGTAGGAAGATTCAAATACGCAGACACAAACGGAGACAATGTTATCAATGATGATGACAGAACCTTTATAGGATCCCCTCACCCAGACTTCACCTACGGTATAGACGTAGTATTAGAATACAAGAATTTTGATTTATCACTATTCTTCAGTGGATCCCAAGGAAATGAGATTTATAACTATACCAAATTCTTTACCGACTTCCCATCATTTCCAAACGGAGGACGAAGTACAAGAGCATTAGACGCATGGTCTGAAGACAATACAGGAGGAAGTATTCCTAAGCTCAGCAACAACTTTACCACTTCAAACTTCGAAAACGCACCCAACAGTTATTTCGTAGAAGACGGTTCATTCTTCAGGCTGAAAAACCTTCAAGTAGGATACAACCTACCCAAAGACCTAGTCTCTAGAGCAGGTATATCCTCAGCAAGATTTTACGCTCAGGCAACTAACCTCTTCACACTGACAGGCTATGATGGAATCGATCCAGAGATAGGATCCATTCAAACAGGTAGCAATCAAAACATAAACCTAGGAGTCGATCAAGGCACCTTCCCATTAGCCAGAACCTACACAGTTGGAGTCACAGTTGAATTTTAATCTACAAGAAAATGAAAAAGAAACTATTATCAGTAATTATAGCAATAGGTCTTTGTTTAGGATGTAGTGATGAATTCACTACAGTTTCACCAAGAGGTAGTCTCAATGATGAGGTGCTTCAAAATGAAGACGGAGTCAATCTATTACTAGTAGGAGCATACGGCCTATTAGACGGTTTTATCACAGGAGACCCATGGCTCTCCTCAGGAGACGGCTGGTGGCTCGACGTGTTGACAGACGACGCCCACAAAGGAAGTACAGATACAGATCAAGGAGATCTCCAAAGACTACAAACCTACATTTGGACATCAGACAACCCATACCTGTTTTCAAAATGGCAAGCCCTGTATGGAGGCATAGACAGATGCAACTCCGTGATAAATGTCGCAGGATTAGTAGAAAACCCAGACGAGCTCACTACCCAAATTGCAGAAGCGAGATTCTTGAGAGCGCACTTCCACTTTGAGCTACAGCGACTTTGGGGGAGCGTACCATACATCGGAGAAGAAGAGCAAGCAGACCCCAACCTTCCAAACGAAGGAGCCATATGGGATAAAATCGAAGCAGATTTTCAATTTGCAATAGATAACCTACCCGAATCCTCTCCCGATGGAGAACCAGGTAGAGCCAATGCATGGGCAGCTAAAGCATTTCTAGCCAAAGTACACCTACAGCAAGGAGAGTACAATGAAGCCCAAGAGATTTTCTCAGACGTCATTAACAACGGACCCTTCATGCTAGCCACTGAGTTCAATGATAACTTCACAGGAGCAGGTAAAAATGGAACAGAAAGCATCTTAGCCATACAATTTGCCATAGACGGCCCACCAAATGATGCCAACGCCAATCAAGGATCCACACTTACCCACCCAGGAGGAGGACCCTATGGATCATGCTGTGGATTCTATCAACCATCGCAAGATTTAGCAAACAGTTTCAAAACAGACGCAAGCGGATTACCACTCCTAGACACCTACAATGATTCTGATATTACCAATGACATGGGCTTAGAATCCTACCAAACAGATACAGAAGGTAATGTAATCGAAGACGGTAGTGGCAATCCAGTTCCCACAGCATACACACCCTATACCGGTAATTTGGATCCAAGAATAGACTACACAATCGGTAGAAGAGGAATAGACTTTAATGGATACGGATTACACCCAGGCAAAGACTGGGTAAGAGCACAAGCAGATGGAGGACCATATATGAACAAAAAAACAGCCTATAAAAAAGAAGAAGAAGGCTCTACAAAAGGCGCAGGAGCATGGGGGCAACAGCATTCAGGACTGAACTATAACATCATGAGATATGCAGACCTACTACTAATGGCGGCAGAAGCAGAAGTAGAACTAAACATGCTAGCAGAAGCAGAAGGTCATGTCAATATGGTAAGAAACAGAGCAAAGAACATGACATACCTCAAAGAAGTCTTAGCAGATGGAACAGTAACTACAAACGACGCAGCCACCTATGTCATAGAACCATACGCAGACGGAACCTTCGCAGCACAAGGTCAAGACTACGCCAGAAAAGCAGTTAGACACGAAAGACGACTCGAATTAGGAATGGAAGGTCATAGAATCTATGATCTGAAAAGATATAGCGACGCAGTGAACATCATTGAAGATTGGAAAACAAATGAAGACAGACTTTTCGGAGACCGTTTAAGCTCATGGGGCACATTTCAAGAAAAAAATCTCTTGTTCCCCATTCCAGTCACAGCAATCGATCTATCAAATGGAGTGCTAAACCAGACCGAAATGTGGAAATAAAGGATTGTAGTTTTATTCATCATTATACAAGTAGATAGGCCTATAGGCCTATCTACTCTTATACCTCGTCATTTGTCAAATATCATTTAGACGTAGAATAGAATTTCTAATGCATAAAGGAGGTTAAATATGAGTTGCTGAAAAACAGTTAAAAGATGTTGTAAATAGTCTCTTATTCACAACGCTATGTTTAAATACTATTAAAGTGCAAAATGTATTGGATGATACCTCAAAAAAAGCTTGCACTAAAAAGCTTGGTCCTTAAATCAGATGCGTTAAGAATTTTGATGGAAAGAAGCGGCCAAAAATTTTACTGTTTGAGGAGGGACGACGAGTTTAAAATTTTTAGCGAAATGGAGTCAAAATTTAGCTTTCTGATTTACAGACTTGACTTCTTTGCTACTTTCTTGGTCAAGCAAGAAAGTAGAGAAACCTTTTAGTTTGAGCCTTAGTGACCTTCTCAGCCAGCCCAAAATAGCCTCAGACAAGCAGTAATAACTATACCCAAAACGATCCATACGTCACCAAAACATAAACAACGACCCCCCAGAAATGACAAAATCACTACCAAAAATGATAAAATGACCATCAGAAATCATAAAACCATATCCAAAAATGAAAGAACGCCCACCAAAAACAGAAGAACGTCCACCAGAAATGAAAGAATGTCCACCAAAAATAGAAGAACCGTCACCAGAACAATAACACCATCAAACCCATTCGAAAATTTGATACACAAGTGAAGAACCCCGGAGCATGATTTTATTATTTTTAAGACACCTAGAAATCCTCAATAATCTTCTTTGAGACATTTCCCGATTTACTAAAAACCCTTACTTCAATGGTCAAATCTTACAGAGTTAGTTATTACCTACACCTATTCTCACTCACCCTTCTATTCGCTTGTCAAGAAAATAGAAAGAACCAAACCTTAAGATTTACACCCATTAGTTCAGATCATTCAAACATAACCTTCAACAATCAAATCACAGAATCCGATTCTCTTAACTATTTCAAGTACCCATACCTCTACATGGGAGGAGGAGTAGCCATAGCCGACTTCGACAATGACGGCCTCCAAGATATCTTCTTTACAGGAAACATGGCACCCAATACCATGTATCAAAACCAAGGCAATTTTCAATTCAAAAACATCTCCCAAAAAGCAGGAGTATCAGGCCAGCCCAAGAAATGGTACACAGGAGTATCAACAGTTGATATCAATCAAGACGGACTAATAGATATATATGTAAACGTTTCAGGACTCGGATCAGATCGAGCCAATGAACTTTATATCAATAAAGGAAACCTTACATTTGAAGAATCAGCAAACCAATATGGATTAGCCGACTCTGGCAACTCCGTTCAAACCTGCTTTTTTGACTATGACAACGACGGCGATCTAGACGCCTTCGTTACCAATTATCCCATTACCAGTTTCACCACCTCCAATGCAGATTATCAATACCACATCAAACAAAAAACACACACCAAAAGCGATCACCTCTATAGAAATGAAGGACAAGGGATATTCAAAGATGTAACAGCAGAAAGCGGACTCCTATCCTTTGGACTATCACTCAGCGCAGCCATAGCAGACTATAACAACGACGGATGGCAAGACATATACGTATCCAATGACTTTAGCACACCAGATTACTTTTATATCAACAACCGTGACGGAACATTTACCGATCACCTCAAAAACATCACCAAGCAGACAGCATTCTATGGAATGGGAACAGACGCAGCAGATTTCAACAATGATGGACTAGTAGACCTATTTCAGGTCGATATGTCAGCCGCAGATAACCGAAGAACAAAAGCCAACATGGCCAGCATGAACCCAAGCCTATTCTGGAGTACAGTCAATGCAGGCTTTCATTACCAATATATGTACAACGCCCTTCAAGTCAACCAAGGCCTGCACCAAGGATTACCAGTCATGAGCAACTACGCCTGGATAGAAGGAGTCTCATCCACCGACTGGAGTTGGGCACCACTCTTCGCCGATTTTGACAACGACGGCTGGAAAGACCTATTAGTGACCAATGGAACAAGAAAAGAAATCAATAACCGAGACTATTTCAATAAAATCAAAAAGAAAGTAGACCAAGCCACAGATCAAGAATTATTGAAACTATCAGACAGCATACCATCCGAGCCAATAGACAATTACATTTTCAAAAACCAAAAAGGTCAAAAATTTCAGCGAATCAATGACGAATGGAACTTATCCTACACAGGATTTTCAAACGGAGCAAGTTACGGAGACCTAGATGGAGACGGAGATTTAGATATTGTCATCAATAACCTTGACGGAATAGCATCTATCTATCGAAACAACTCAGAATCAATAGAAAGTAGCAACTATATCAGATTCAAAATCAGAGGGATTGACCAGAATAATCAAGGAATAGACACAAAAATCAAAATTTATACAAATCAAGGAGAACAAGTATCCCAATTACAATTAGCCAGAGGTTTTCAATCCGCAGTCGAACCCTATATACATTTTGGATTAGGCCAAACTGAAATTATCGACTCAGTCAAAATATATCAAAAAGAAAAAGTAGTTGGAGTTTATAATCAGGTTCGGGTGAATCAGTTAATAGAACTAGAAATTGATCCAATAGATATCAATGAAAAGTTGATCTCGCCCGAACCTTTCTTTACCGAAGTAACCAATAAAGTATTAAATGAAACCTTCATACATACAGAAAACCAATTCTATGACTTCAATTATCAAGTCCTACTACCACACAAGATGTCCAATTTTGGACCAGCACTAGCAGTAGGAGACGTCAATGGAGACCACTTAGAAGATTTTTATATAGGAGGAGCATCAGGACAGAAAGGACAACTATATATTCAAAATGATAACCAAACATTTACAGGACAAACAATCGAAGAAAATTCAATTTATGAAGACATAGACGCCGTTTTCTTAGACGCCGATCAAGACGGAGATTTGGATATATACATTGTCAGTGGAGGAAATGAATTTCCCAAAGACAATCCAGCATACGCAGACCGACTATTGATCAATGAAAGTGGAACCTGGAAAACCTCAACCAATATTCTTCCCCCAAATAACGTAAGCGGCAGTTGTGTAAGACCATTCGATTTTGACCAAGATGGAGACATCGATTTATTCATAGGAGGGAGATTAGACCCTAGAAACTACCCATACTCAGGAACAAGCCAGCTACTTGAAAACAAATCAGAACAAGGAAAACTCAGATATGAAGATATATCACCCCAAAACAAACTCTCAAAATTGGGAATGGTCACAGATGCAGTTTGGACAGATATAGACCATGATAACAACTCAGAGTTAGTCATAGTAGGAGAATGGATGACAGTAAAAATATTCGATTACAATCATAAAAGCTTCCAAGATGTGTCAGACAAGATAATTGACTTCAACTCTACCGGTTGGTGGTTTTCTGTACATTCAGCAGACCTCAATGAAGATGGCCTCGAAGACCTATTACTAGGTAACCTGGGATTAAACTATAAATATCAAGCATCCGAAGAAGCCTCATTCAACGTCTACGCTTCAGATTTTGATGGAAATAATAAGAACGACATAGTACTTAGTTACCACAATCAAGGAAAAGAATACCCAGTAAGAGGGAGACAATGTTCCTCAGAACAAATTCCAGCAATCAAAGTAGTCTATAAAGATTATGAATCATTCTCAACCGCCTCCATGGAAGACATCTTTGGAGAAGAAAAATTAGATCAATCCACCCATTTCAAAATTGAAAGTTTTGCCAGTATGATATGGATGCAAGAAGAGAATGAAATTTCAGAAAAACAATTTCCATGGAAGTCCCAAACCTCACCCATCAATGATTTGGTATTATTGGATGTAGATAGCGATGGTCAAGACGATATTATCAGTATAGGAAATCTATATGCCTCCGAAGTAGAAACCCCACGAAGCGATGCAGGCATCGGTTCCATACTACTTAATCGAAAAGGATATTTAGAACCAATAAGTCTCCACAAATCTGGTTTTCTCGCCAATGCCGACGCCAAGCACATAGAGACAATCAATATTGGTAATGAAAAGGCTGTAATCGTAGCAAACAACAATAGCCCTATTCAAATATTCAAACTCAATTGACAATGGCTTTATTCAAAGACATATTTCAAATAACAAGACAGCTTTCAAAGCCATTATTAATCTACTCACTTTTGGTCATGTTGGCCTCCTGCGAAAATCAATCACAAAAACAACCAAAAGATCCAGTAGAAGCTAAAATAAACGATTTACTGAGTCAAATGACCTTAGAAGAAAAGATAGGTCAAACAAGTCAACGAGGTACCTCTTCCAGAGGAAAGGGAGTTTCAGAAGAGTTAAAAGAAAAGGTGAGAAAAGGGCTCATTGGATCAATGCTCAACGTCAAAAACCCTGATGACATATTATTACTGCAACGGATAGCCGTTGAAGAAAGCCCAAATGGTATTCCGTTAATCTTTGCACGTGATGTTATTCATGGTTACAAAACAATATTCCCTATTCCTTTAGGACAAGCAGCCACTTGGAATCCTGAATTAGTAAAAAGAGGAGCTGAGGTCTCAGCAGCAGAAGCAGCAGGAGATGGGATCAAGTGGACATTCGCCCCCATGCTAGATATTTCAAGAGACCCACGTTGGGGGCGAATCGCTGAGTCTGCAGGAGAAGACCCCTATCTCACCTCAGAAATGGGCAAGGCATATGTTTCAGGCTTTCAAGGTAAAGACTTAAGTGCTCCTCAATCTGTCATAGCCTGTGCCAAACATTTCGTCGGGTATGGTGCAGCAGAAGGAGGAAGAGATTACAATACAGCAGTGATTTCAGAAGACCAATTGTACAACACCTACCTAAGACCTTTTCAATCAGCCATTGACGTAGGAGTCGGCTCAGTAATGGCTGGATTTAATGAAGTTAATGGTATACCCATGACAGGTAATCAAAAAATCCTAAGAGAAATCTTAAGAAACGAATGGCAATTCGATGGAGTAGTAGTTAGTGATTGGGAAAGTGCTACAGAAATGATTCATCACGGCTATGCCCGAGATAAAAAAGAAGTAGCACTGAAATCAGTATTAGCAGGAATGGATATAGAAATGACGAGTGACGCCTATGAATTACAATTGAAAAGATTAATTCAAGAAAAAATAATTCAAGAGTCCGAATTGGACGCTCTAGTAAGAAACATCCTCAGACTAAAAATACAAGCAGGCTTATTTGAAAATCCATATTTCGAAAAGCAAGACAACTACTACGCAGAAGCACACCTTCAAGCAGCTAAAGCCACCGCCGTAGAAAGCATAGTATTATTGAAAAACAAAAATCTATTACCTCTAAATAATTCAGATCATAAAATAGCATTGATAGGACCATTAGCAGATGCACCACATGAACAGTTAGGAACTTGGGTCTTCGATAGCGAAAAGGAATATAGTGTCACTCCCAAGTCATCTTTTGAACAGAAATTAGGCGATAAATTGATTTTTGCCAAAGGATTGGAATACAGTCGAAGTAAAAGTAAAAAAGGCTTTTCGAAAGCCATTTCTGCTGCCAGAAAATCCGATGTCATAGTATTCATAGGAGGAGAGGAAGCAATATTATCAGGAGAAGCACACAGTCGGGCAGATATTCGTCTTCCAGGTGCTCAAGAGACATTGATCAAACAACTCGCCAGAGTAGGAAAGCCCATTGTCTTGATAATCATGGCAGGCCGTCCGATCACGGTCAGTAATATAATAGAAGATGTAGACGCTATATTAATGGCTTGGCATCCAGGTACTATGGCAGGACCTGCAATTTTCGATGTAGTATCCGGTAAAGTTTCTCCATCAGGCAAACTTCCAGTCTCATGGCCAAAATCAGTGGGACAAATTCCAATCTATTACAACCACAAAAATACTGGAAGACCAGCCGACGATAAAACCTACGTTCATATTAATGATATTCCCGTAAGAGCATGGCAAAGCTCCTTAGGCAATCGATCTCATTATCTAGATGATGGATATGAGCCTCTTTGGGATTTCGGTTTCGGATTGACATATTCAGAAATTGAAATCTTAGAATTAGAATGTTCACACAAAGAGTTTAATACCACAGACAAAATAGTCTTTTCTTTCAAGGTAAAGAACTCAGGTAATATGAAGGTCAAAGAGACCATGCAGCTGTATTATCAAGATGTCTTTGCATCTATTACACGCCCAGTCAAAGAACTGGTAAGATTTCAAAAAATAAATCTAGAAGCAGGAGAAGAGAAGAAAATGAAATTCACAATCAACTCTGGAGATTTGAAGTTTTATAATCCAGCTTTAAAAGACTGGACAGTAGAAGAAGGAGAGTTTCGGTTCTGGGTAGGGAATAGTTCAAAAACTAATAACAGCATCTCAGTTGTGTTCAGAAATGAATAATCATTTGGTGTATATAGTTTTTGGAGTAAGTGGAAGTGGAAAGACTACGATCGGTAGATTGATAGCCAATCAGTTAGGATGTGATTTTTTTGATGCAGATGACTTTCACCCTCAAGTGAATATTGACAAGATGGCTGCCGGAATTCCTTTGAATGATAAGGACAGAAAGGATTGGCTAGAGAGGTTAGCTGAGTTGCTAGGACAAATAGAAAAAGGGCAGAGTGTTGTATTAGCATGTTCGGCTTTGAAAGAAAAATATAGACAGGCTTTAATTAAGCATAGTCAAATAGCAATTCAATGGATATTCCTAGAAGGAAACTACAGTACAATCCTCAATAGACTTTCTCAGAGAACCAGGCATTTCTTTAAACCAGAACTGTTACATAGTCAATTTAATGACCTTGAGGTTCCTGAGTATGCCATTCGAATAAATGTTTCCAAGAGTAAGAATAAAATTATGGAAGATGTTATGAATCAAATAGGCTTAGAGAAGAACAAAGTAGGCTTAATAGGACTTGGTGTGATGGGTAAAAACCTAGCCTTAAACTTGGCAACAAAAAGTACAAGCCTATCAGTTTACAATAGAGAGTTAAAAGGTTTGGAAGAAAATATTGCTAAAGATTTTTGCAATGAAAATAAAGAGCTATCCATCAATGGATTCGACAACCTTGAAAGCTTTGTTTACTCCTTATCCCTTCCTCGAAAAATTTTTATACTAGTAAAAGCGGATGTTTTAGATCAGGTTATTGATCAATTAATACCCCTACTACAAGAGAATGACATAGTTGTAGACTTAGGGAATTCCCAATATCAATTAACTAGAACTAGAGAACAGAAGTTGAATGATATTGGACTTCGATTTTTAGGATGTGGAATTAGTGGAGGAGAAGAGGGAGCATTGAATGGCCCTTCGATCATGGCTGGAGGTAAAAAAGAAGCATACAATGCTGTTTCAGAATATTTAAAAAAAATTGCTTCCAAGGATAAAAGTAATTACCCATGTTGTGCTTACCTAGGTTCAGGGGGGGCAGGACACTTCGTCAAGATGGTTCACAATGGGATTGAATATGCAGAAATGCAACTCATCGCTGAAATGTATCAAGTTCTAAGAAAGCTCTATAACTTAGACCCTATCGGAATATCAAAAATATTTGCTCAATGGAATCAAAGTGAGCTGAATAGTTATCTTTTAGGAATAACTGAAAAGATATTAAAGGTCAAAGAAGGTAAAGATCTTCTACTGGACAAAATACTTGATAAAGCTAAGCAAAAAGGAACCGGAGGATGGACTGTTCAAGCAGCATTAGAACTTGGAGTTCCGATTAGTAGTATTTCTGAAGCAGTCATGGCTAGAAGTACATCCTCTATGAAGAATATGAGGGTCAAATTAGAATCCATATACAGATTTAACTCTCAAAAAAGTGATTCAGAATTTGAGGAAGATGAATTGGCTAAAGCATACAAAGCAGCTAGAATACTGAATCACATCATAGGATTCGAAATGTTAAGACAAGCCAATAGTCAGTTTAGATGGGAGATAGATCTTTCGGAAGTAGCTAGAATTTGGACTAAAGGATGCATCATTCGATCAAATCTAATGGAAGAGTTTGTGAGCACTTTTAAAAACTTAAACTCTGAAAATCATCTACTTCAATTAGATCAAGTAAGTGAGAATATAAGAACCTCCATTTCTTCCCTTCTTAAATTCACAGGTCATGGAATTTCGTATGGTATAAGTCTGCCAGTTTTTTCTGCCACTGCCAATTATTTTAATGCAATGGTAGAATCACAGTCTCCAGCCAATTTAATTCAAGCTCAAAGAGATTTTTTTGGAGCACATACATATAGTCGAGTTGATCGTCCAGAAGAAGAGATTTACCATACCAATTGGACAATTTGATTATGAATGTTCAATTGATATTTTCTGCTATTGGGGTTATTGTATTGCTCGTAGTAAGCATTTTAAAGTTCAAAATTCATCCTTTTATTTCACTTCTTATTGCAAGTATTTTGATTGGAGTGCTCTCAGGTTTGACTCCTGAAGAAATTTTGGAAAGTGTAACAAATGGGATGGGGGGCACACTTGGATTTGTAGCTACCATAGTGGGGTTAGGTTCTATTTTTGGTGGAATTCTTGAATCATCCGGAGGAGTCTCAAGTTTAGCATCATGGTTGGTAAAAAAAATAGGTTTTAAAAATGCCCCTTGGGCAATGCTACTCTCTGGTTTTCTAATCGCTATCCCTGTTTTTTTTGATGTTGCGTTTATCATTCTATTACCAATGGCAATGGCGCTTCGTGATCAGACCAAAAAGCAATTAGTGTTATATGCCATGCCCTTACTTGCAGGTTTAGCGATTGCTCACACATTTATTCCTCCTACACCAGGTCCCGTCGCTGTAGCAGATATCTTAGGTGTAGAACTTGGTTGGGTTATTTTAATAGGAATCTTTGTAGGGTTACCTACTGCATTTATTTGTGGTCCGCCGTTGGCAAAGCGTTTTACTAAACATATCAGCATAGATCGAAACTATAAAAGAGTTTCGTCAATTTCACAATTACCCAACCCTATAGCAGTGTTGATAATGATTGTATTACCAATATCACTTGTTGTTATAAGAACTGTCATGCAAGAACAGGATGGTCAAGAATATTTGGCTACTAGATTTTCTTATTTAATTAACATAATAGGCCATCCGTTTTCCGCTTTACTATTGGCAAACCTATCTGTATGGTATTTTTTAGGAATTCGAAGGGGAATTTCTGTAGATCAACTTTTTACTATTTCAAGTAAATCACTCGTTCCAGCTGGAGGTATTATTTTGTTAACTGGAGCAGGTGGAGCTTTTAAGCAATCTTTAATTGATTCAGGAATAGGAGTAATGATAGCCGAATCAATAAACCTGGCCATGTTTCCACCATTTTTGATTGGTTTTGTTGTTTCAGCTGTTGTCAGACTACTTCAAGGCTCTGCGACAGTAGCAATGGTAACTGGAGCCGGAATTATGGCACCTATTTTATTAGGTACTGATATTTCTCAGATGCAGAAGGCTGTTTTAGTAATATCAATAGCCTCTGGGGCTTCGGTATTTTCTCATGTTAATGATAGTGGTTTTTGGCTGGTTAAAGAATATTTAGGTCTGACAGAAAAGCAAACTTTCCAAACATGGACAGTCATGACTACTTTGATTGCATTATCAGGTCTCTTTTTTTCCACGTTGATTTGGTATGTAATGTTATTCGTATTCTAATCACCGGGCATCAGTATTTGTTTGGGTATAGTTTATTGGTAATGGTGTTAGGATTTATGAATTTGTATTTGTTTGGGTTTGGTAGGGATAGAGATTGAATGTTTTTACTTGTAAAAGATCAAGTTTTGGAGGGGTGTATAATTTTTTTGAGTTGTAAGGTATTGATAGGTAGATACATGTATTTGGGTTGTGGGTTTTGGTGAAATAAACTTTAGGGATGAGTTTGGAGATTAGGGAAAAGGGTGTTTATCTTTGCGTCCCGTTTGAGAGAAAGGGGCTTTCGAAAGAGAGGAATTGACATGCTGAAGGGTTAGTTAGACCAGGAGAAAGAGGCCAGTTAGAAGCGGCTCAAAAAGATCTTGTGGAGTTAGGGAGTTGTTTAAAAAACTTCTGAAAAAAACTTCACTAACTAGTTTGGAAGTTAGAGAAAAACTTACTTATCTTTGCATCCGCTTTCACAGAGAGGGTTGGAAAAGAGAGAAGAAAAGCTTCTCAAAATGTTGAAACGGAAGGTTTTAGCAACGATTGACAAGTTTGGATTACGGCTTACTAGAGTACTGAGTAGAATACGATAGGAGTTACCAGATGGCGTCAAAGAAGTTCTTTGAGGAAATGAAGACAAGACAACAAACCGCTTAAATGGATCAAGTCAATTAGATGAGTAAAATCATTTAA
>NZ_QFZQ01000019.1 GCF_003171675.1 Reichenbachiella versicolor
GTTTCCTCATCCCTTTCTTTACCGACATATCGATATCGTTTGAGTGAGGTTTCGGTTTCGTTGCGTCCAGCTCTGTACGATGTTGTACCAAAAGGATGGTACTCTTCATAGGATATGATATTAGCATTCTCATCGAGTTCAAGAGCAGCACTTCCTAAGTGATTAGAGAATTGATACCTGATGTTTTGACTTGTGCCTCCTACTGTTTCAGTGTCGATAAGGGCTATGCGTCCTGTGTCATCACTGATGTGTAGGGTTTCTCTTTCGGTGTCTACCGTTCCATTAGTGGTCTTTCTGTAGACTTCCCAGTCTCCGATGTAAATACGTTCTTCTACAATATTTCCTTTGACAATCACTTTACGGACTCTATTACCTCCGGCATCATAGGTGTAGTAAGCCATTTGAGGATTAGCACCAGCAGTCAGTTGAGCTGATTGCATTCTATCTGCATAGTCCCATGTAATCGAAGCCAGATGAGGCATTTGGGTCATATTGCCATGGGCATCGTAGGTGTAGTCGTCTACGGTTGGTGGGTTGTTGTCACTACTGGTACTGAGTAGGTAATTGTTGGCAGCATAGTGATAGTGCTTGGTCCATGTGCCTGCTGTGGCACTATGATGCATCTCTTTTATATTCCCTAGCTCGTCGTACTGGTAGGTCTGCGTATAGCGTTCCATAGCTTGGGAATTGTTGCTATGTGCCCCGTTGGTGAGTTCACTAAATAGTGCGTCTTGATTATTGTGTGACGTGTTTAACCCTATGAGTTCACGTCCCTTTGCTTTGAGCAATCTATACAAGGCATCATATTCATATTGACCATTTGCACTGACTTGTGTATTGTCATAAAAGATATCAGATTGAGTATTGTCTATCTGCTCTACGATATTGCCTACTGGGTCATAGGTGTAATTGAGGTCTTGCAGGGGATTAGATCCTGTGCTTTTTGTGGTGACTAACCTAGTGAGTCTAAAGGTGTCCTTGTCATAATAGTAGGTGGTGTAAGCGCCGTTGGAATAGCTGATGTTCTTTCTTTGATTTCTTGCGTTGTAGGTGATCTTGTCTACGAACGGGATGGCTGTAGCGGCTCCTTGCAGCTTAGTGGAGAGGGTCTTTAGTTGTCCTCCTTCATCATAGGTAGGGATTACTTGTGTGTTGTCCGGTTTGGTCATACTGACTGGACGATTCAGGGCGTCATAGCTAGTCGATTGTTCATAAACGGTAGTCGACAGTAGACTTGCTGCCTCTGATTGGACTTGACTGAGGGTTTTGTTGTCCAAACTGATCCAGTCGGGGGTGGTTTGATAGGTGTTGGCTAGTTGTTGTTCTGTTATTAACGGATTGCCTTTGAAGTCGAAGGCTGTGTTTTTGGTCATACCTGAGCTGTCGAAGGTCAGGTAGGCTTGACCCCTGTGGTTGTTGTCTTCTGGGGTGTCTAGACTTTCTCCGTAGTGGGTTAAGGAGATGAGTGATGGCGTGGACCCAGTTGTAGTTAGATAAGTTTTTGTGGGTCGCTGGAGTTCATCGTACTTGAACTCAAATTCTTGGTCTCTGCTGTCCCATGATTTTAAGGGATTGCCTAAGACGTTGGCTAGTGCGTAGCGGGTGCCGTTGTCATGGTGAGTAGTCTTGAGGGGTTGGTTCACCATGTCGTAGGTGTAGGTGAAGGCTTCTCGTCCCTTGGCATCGGTGATTTTGAGAGGGTTGCCTTTGATGTCTAACTCGGTGGTCATGGTGATGGGGTCATCACTACCGTCTGATTTCTTGTTGTGATCGATGGTGATAAATGGACGGCCCAAAGCATCCAAATGGACGACCTGTGGGGTGTCGGCATGTGCTTCGGCTAGTTGTGCTGCTCGTTTTTGGGGGACGTTTTCGCTTGTGTTGGGTAAAGCTTGAATCTGTGAGTACCATGACGCTTTGTCTTTACCTTCATGGTCTGGTAGTCTTTCTAGTACGGTGTCGTTTTGGTCGTAGTTCTTTTGTTCCCATGGGGTGAACTCGACTCGGGTATGGGTATGGTCTGGTAGTTCTGTTAGTATGGCTCTGCCAAGAGGGTCATAGTGGATGATCGGGGTGACGCCGCTTTCTACGATCTCTGGGTCGCTTTCGTATTCTTTGGTGTCACTGAAGTAGGATTCGTATTGCTTGACGGGATTCCCTTTGTTGTCTAATATGGTACGACCTGTACCAAGCCATCTTGCTTGAGTTGGGGTCGTTGAGTCCGGGGCGGTTTGGGTTTTGGTCAGGATGACTTGTCCTAGTCCATTGGTATAAGCGTAGCTTTCTTGGTATTTGGTATTGGTGTCTTGATGGATTTCTCGGGCACTGGTGTGGGCCCAGTTGGGTTTTTGATGGTTCATCCAACTTTCGAGGTCGTAGCTGAACGTTGTGGTGGGGTCTGCTAGTGTATCTCCATCGCTGTCTGCTTCTTTTCCCATGACTGCGATTTTGGATACCATTCCTCGTGTATCATAGGCGAAGGCTTGGCGGTTACCATTGGGATCGGTAATCTGTGTTGGTTGTAGGGTACGGTAGTTGTAGGTTGCTTTGGTTTCGTTGCCTAAGGCATCGGTGGTCTTGGTGGGTAGCAAGTGGTGGCTATCGTATTGGATATGGCTTTCGTTGCCGAATGGGTCGATTTGGGTGGTTTGAAGATAGAAGTGGGCTGCATCAAAATTGGCTCGTCCTGAGGGGATCCAATAGTTGTCGTCGTTGTCTAGATCTCGGTATTGTCCGGCTGTTAGTAGCGCTGGGGTTACTCGATTGGGGGTTTCGTTGAGTAGATTGTTTTTTAGTCCTGGGGTTAGGGCTTGTTGATAGGTTTCATAGGGTAGACCATGTGATGCTACTTGTCCTAGTGGTAACGGTGCATTGGGGGTCTGGTTCTCATCGTAGTAGCGGATGCGGGTGTGGTCTAGTGTTCTTAGTTGTGTGGTCCCATTAGGAGTTTGATCATAAGGGATTGGACTTAGCCCTTCTATGTCGGTTAGTATGCTTTCGCGTGTTTGTAGGGTATGTCCTTTTATTGTGGGTTCGTGTAATTGATAGTTCTTTGTTTCTGATGGTAGGCCTAACCTGTAGAAGCTTGGGTTGTTGGGTTCGTTGATCAGTGTGGTTTCTGATAGGGTGATCAGTGTGGTTTCTTGTTGGATATGGTTTCCTGTATTTCTTCTGCCATACCCAATTGCTGCTGACTTGGTAACTTGTCCATAGTTATCGGCGGTAAGAGTGATCTGGTGGCTGACTCTTGGGTCTGATGTGTTTCTTTCATATTGGTAGGTTAGCGTCTGGGCGGGGGTGACTAGATAGACGCCATAGTCTTTGTCTTTTCTGTCTTTTTGTCCGCGTTTTTGAATACGGCTGAGGCTGTAATTGTTCTCGGTGACTGTGTAGGGGACTGATTGTTGTGGGCTTCCGTCTAGTGAGTATATTTCTTGGCGTAGTGGGCTGCCTTTTAGTGAACGGGATGCTTCTCTTTGTTCGACTGCTCCTGATGGGATGTCTAGACCGTCTGGGATGGATATTAGTTCTTGACTTAGCGCAAAGGCTTCTGTATCCTCATTCCAGTATTCTTTTCGATATAGGTCTATGATTTTACGCCCATCATATTCGTCGTTGCCTAGGTTGGGGTAAAATCCTGTATGGAACCAGGTTTTGGTGTGGATGGGGGCTACTCGTATGACTTCGTCTTCTTCATTGTGGCCAGCGGGGAATAGTCCGCTGTTGATATAGTCGGTGATGGTTTCGGTGTCCCATTGTTCGACCATTCCAAAGCCTCTAAATTCTCTTTCTTCTCCGTCAAAGTAGCCGTGGTGGTAGGCGTATTTGGTGACAAATCTATTCTGATTGATCTGATCGTATAGCTCTACTTGTTCTAGGACTTGGACGGGGAAGGGTAATTTAGTGATCCAGGGGTTACCTTCTTTTTGGTCTCTCAGGTAGTATTTTGTTGATGGGGCATATTTCATGCGGGTTATGCTACCCATGTTATTGTTGATCTCGGTGATCAAATAGGGTTTTTGGCCACTCATCAAGTCTATGTACTTGATGGAGGGTGGTGTTTCTACCGATAGTGGGGAGGACCAGACTAGGCATTGGGTGCCATTGCCTAATAGATCTTGAGTCGTGATTGTGGCTAGGCTATGGGTGGGCAGTGTTTGATTGATGATGACGGGGTCGTCAAATCGGTTGCCTGATTGGTTGGGGTAATAGCGTATTTCTTGGGCGGCTATATAGATGATGTCGGTTGTACCTGTGCCGTCTATATCACCTAGTCTGATTCGGCTTTGGTTGAAGATGTCTTTGTGGTCAAAATACGGACTGTTGTCCATGGTGACTTTCGCACCAAAGTGTGCGTGACCTTTGTTGGGCCAATAGCATATGCTGCCGTTTTGGATACGGACGATATCGGATAGACCATCTCCGCTCATGTCTGCTAGGTAGATGGTTTGTTCTGGATCGTTGAATACGATGTTGGGACCTTGTTCTTCGTCAAAAAACCTTTGGGTCTTACGGGCTGCTTCGTGCCCTTCTTTGCCTAATGAGCGGTAGTAGGTGAAGCAACGGTCTTCTGTGATCAGTACGTCGGGAAAACCATCTCCGTCTACGTCTAGTATCTTAAGGTTGGGGTCGTTCCAGTTGATATTCAGGTTCTTTTTGAAGGGTTGGAAGTTTTGCCAACTACCGTCTTTGCTCTGGGTATGGAAGCCTGATAGGTTGCTGTCTCTGATCACTACATCTGTGGTGCCGTTTCCGTCAAGGTCTGTGAGTTGGGCACTTGCTGTTATACTAGCTACTGAGGGTTTTGATATGACTTCGTGCTGTGTGCCAAGCTTTGCTTGTGGTAATTTTTGTTCTCCAGCGCCATTGTCTGTGTAGTAATTTTCATCCCCGAGGTTGCGCTTGTAGTACCAGGCGTTGGTGGTTTCGGTGAGTATACCTTGTAGGCCTTCATTGTATAGGTCGGCCCATTGGTATTGTTGTCCGTCTACACCTACGGGTAAGTTCTCCAGGTCTTCTTTATTGTAGGTGTGTATTCGTGGATCTATTACGGGCTCTTGGTATTGAAGGGTGATAGGCGGGTAGCTGCTGACTTTTACTCCTTCATAGCTTTTGTGTTGTATGCTATTGACTGTGGTCAGGGTGGGGTTTTCGTTATAGTGGATTTCAGTGGATTTGACTAGTAGGGCTGCACTTCCTAATTCATCAAATTCATGAAAGTGTAATATCCTTTGGCATAGTCGGTATGTTCGTTGTTCAAAGCCTGATCGATAGTCTGAAAAGGGGTCTTGTCTTACTTTCCAGTTTTCGTCTTCTGTGATGTTATCGTTAATGTGTTCTCCATAGTCAAATACTAGGTGAAAGTGCCACTTGACTTCTTCGAAAAAATTTGGGTCGTTAGAGGTAAAAGGTCTGTCTGAACTATACTGTATCTGTTTTGGGTAGAGTTTCGTGAATACTCCGGTGTTGTCCAAACGGTTTTTCTCTGATACTCTTAATACATCTATATTGATGTTATTTTCTCTTTTATATTTATATCTTGTGATATTGCCTTTCTCGTCGTATGTATACTCAAGGTGCCATTGGTATACTTTCGTGCTATCCTCGGGGTCTGTCGTTTTGCTCTCTAAGGATTGTCCGTAAATTGAGGTGATATTTTCTTTGGTAGTGACTTTCCAATGGCTTCTTTGGCTTGGCATATGCTCCCACTTTTCAATCTTGGCAAACAGGCCTTCGGTGCGGGGAACGTATTGTTTTACGTTGTAATCTCCTTCTGCTCTTTCTACTGGTTGATCGTTGGATAATCGGGGTACTAGGTCTTCTGAACCTGCTAGGATAAAGGTGTCTTCGTCTGTATTGTCTCTATAAGTGGGAAGCCCTTTTGAGGTCTTACGTACGATGGAGGGGGTTTCTATATTCCATCCCATCCCAAATATCCCATTTCCATTCCCTGAGTCATAGGAAAGTGATAGCGCTGGAGTAAAACCACTCCTGCCTGGACTCATCGCCACTGGTACACTGAAACTACTTGTGCCTGTTACTGGATTAGCTTGGAATTTCTCGCCTATCCCAGATATGGCTCCTCCGCCTTTTGGGGTCGTGATCGTGGGAACTTCTTGGCTTGAATTCCCTTCTTGTTTACTAGGTGCTGAATTGTTGTTTGTTGAAGTTGGTTCTGGGCTGTATACAGTATTGTCTAGCGACTCTTTCATACCTCGGGCTAAGTTAAATGTCAAACGTATCGCCCCGAAGTTAGGGGCTTTCAATAATTATACAAGTCTACGCTGTGTTAATTTTTATTAACTATTAAATTTTGTGAAAATGTTTGCATAAAACTTAAAGCCTGTTAATTTGCACACTTACCAACCGCTTTAGCGTCTATCGTGACGCCTAAATTTTGTATCACTTTATTTAATTAGCCTCTCTATGAGCTCTTCTATTATTGATGGCAATAAAGAAGTCATCCTTGAAATTGATCCGGTCGGAGCAAACAACAAAATCTATTCGGTTAAAGGTAAAATTACCGATCATAGAAATAAACCAATCCCTAATATTACTGTCGAAGCTCGTGATTATGAAATCGATGGGTCTTCAACCGTTCTGGGAAATGCTAGCCCTAAACAAACAGTCACTAACGACAACGGAGAATACCTTATATACTACTCCGCTAGCCAACTAGTAGGCAATAAAAATCTAGCTGACCTTAAAATACATGCTTACAATATCAACCCGCCTGCTACTCCCCTAGATCCCGTTCCAGATGATACACTAGACTCTAACCTCGGTA
>NZ_QFZQ01000002.1 GCF_003171675.1 Reichenbachiella versicolor
TCCAGGCCACAACCGCGTTCAATTAGCTGAGGGAATTCTACTGTAGACATATCGTTTTATAGTTTGGTTTCTATTTAAAACGAGTTTCATGCCTGTGGGTGAATTCCCTTATTCATGAAAGTTTTATTCAAAAAAGAATGACTAAGAGATTAACCTAATAAAAAGAATTAGAGATATCACTTATTTCAACTCTTCTGTAGTTTCTCTAAGTTTATGCTTGTAAAAGTGTTGTTGGTCGATATTATTTTTGATTATTCGTCAAATTACTAGCTTTACTGTCTACAAAATAAACTGAATCCACAAACCTGAACTATGTTTAAGAAGTTTTGGCTCGATACCATTTGGAGCTTTATATTCATTATCGCAGTGGCCTTACTGGTTACTACAGTAACACAATTTAAGTTATTTGACATCTTTGATCCATTTGGTGATGCATTAAAGGATATGGAGACTACTGATATTGTCTTTGGTCAAGGTCTACGGCCTGATCAGGTGGCTGAAGAAAATATTGTCCTAGTAAACATAGGAGATTTACCACGTCGAGGCATTGCAGATTTAGTAAACGCTATCAATTCTCATAATCCGAAAGTCATAGGTATGGACATGATTTTTCCATACCCAAAAGAGGATACCCTTGGAGATCTTTATTTAGCAAATGCTCTTTCCCAAGTCGAGAATTTGGTCATGTACAGTAAGCTATTAAATGTAGACGATGATGATACTTTCGATTCATTAGAAGTATCTGATCAATCCTTATTTGGATATGGTGAGACTGCATTTACAAATTTTATAACAGGAGCCGCTGATCAAGATGATCCAAAAGTTTGTAGAAGTTTCGCTCCTAGCGAACAAGTTGGGGATGAAATAGAACTAGCTTTCTCTGTAAAACTGGCATCATATTTTGCTCCAGAAAAGACTGAAAAATTCCTTGCCCGAGATAATGATATTGAGTTCATTAATTATAAAGGAAACATTTTCGATTTAAGTGCTGATGCTGCTTCCAGAGCACCAATTACATACTTTGCGCTAGATTGGTATCAAGTACTAGATGGTGAATTCGTTCCTGAACTAATAGAAGATAAAATAATTATTTTCTGTTATATGGGAAGTCAATTAGGTGATAGAAAAGCACTTGATGATAAATATTTCACTCCTCTTAATTTTAGATACGCCGGCAAATCTCATGCGGACATGTTTGGGGGAGTAATCCACGCCAATTGTGTTTCAATGATACTTTCTGAGGAATATATTGACGAAATGGGAACTGGTATCTCGTACATTTGGGCACTAATTTTATTGTACATGAACATTATTTTATTTGTCTATATTTATAAAGTAATGCCAAAATGGTACGATGGTTTAACAAAAGTTATACAATTAATAGAAGCTTTTGCGTTATTTACTCTAGTTATAGTAGTATTTAATCAGATGAACTATAAACTAGACATGACAGCAGCCATTGTAGCAGTACTAATTGCCGGGGATGCGTTGGAAATATATTTCGGGGTAGTGAAAAATTTATTCACTAAGGAGGGTCGTAGAGATCTTACAAGAATTAAGAAACTTTAAATTTGTATTCGAATCAATAAATCATATCATGAGAACTAAACTATTATTATCCACTATTGTAGCGTTCTTACTTGTCAACCTAAGCTATGGTCAAGGCTTCGTTTTTAGAGTACTTGCAAGTAAAGGAGAAAACAGTGTAAAGAAAGGTACTAGTGGTGAAACTATGCCTTTGAAAACAGGAGCTACTCTAATGAGTGGTGATGAAATCATCGCGGCTTCAGGTGCTTATATCGGATTAATGCACAAATCAGGTAGAACTATAGAAGTAAGGAATTCTGGAATAACTAGAATAGCAGACCTTGAAACTAAGTTAGCAAGCTCAAAATCAAATGTTGCTAACAAGTATGCTCAATTCGTAATGAACAAAATGAACGAAGATGATGGCGATGTTCATAGTAACTATAGAAAAAATATGAAAGCAACTGGTGCGGTAACTAGAGCTGTAGATGGTGGTTCACTAAAAGTGATGCTTCCGAGTGCTGTAGACGTACTAAACCCTGAGGCTATAATCGCATGGAGTGGAGCGAAAGATCTAGATGATGCTACTTATGTAGTTTCTGTAAAGAATATTTTCGATGAGGAGATATACAGCGCAGAAACAACAGGTACTTCATTATCTATCAACTTTGACGATGAAAATTTGAGCAGTGAAAGATTGGTAATTTTGAAAGTAAAAGTAAAAGACAATGCTGACATGGAGTCTGGAGACTATGGTATAAAAAGAATGTCTGCCGATGATGCTTCAGCTATTAAAGAAAACTTAGAAGCATTAAAAGCTGAAGTTCCAATGGATGATTCTCCTTTAAACAGGTTAATTTATGCCTCTTTCTTTGAAGAAAATGATTTACTTCTTGATGCTTCTACTCAATATCAAGAAGCTATTAAGCTTTCACCAGATGTAACTGATTTTCAAGATCTATATCAAGACTTCCTTATTAAAAACGGCTTGCAATAAGATTCTTGTGGAAAATAATATTTAGAAAAGGCTCACCGTTTGGTGAGCCTTTTATGTTCATAATATTATCTTAAATGAAATTTATTTAAGCCAAAAAGAATGTTTTGAAAATTATTTTTTCAAGCCTGCCAGTAGATAAAGAACAGCCATTCTCACAGCCACACCATTTTCTACCTGATCTAAAATAATTGAATGATCAGAATCTGCAACATCACTAGTTATTTCAACTCCTCTATTGATTGGCCCCGGGTGCATGATAACAATTTGCCTATTCAAGGAATCCAATAGCTCCTTGTTTACTCCAAAATATTGTGAATATTCTCTTAGTGAAGGAAAATATTTGATTTGCTGCCTTTCTAACTGAATTCTTAAAATATTCGCCACATCACACCAATTCAAAGCATGTTTAACATCTGAAACGACCTGAACTCCAAGATTAGTCAAAAATTTAGGAATCAAAGTAGCAGGGCCACAGATCATAACTTCTGCTCCTAGTTTCTTCAATGCATATATATTGGATAGTGCAACTCTGGAATGCACAATATCACCAATAATTGCTACTTTTTTTCCTGCTAAGTCACCTAGCTTTTCTCTCATTGAAAAGGTATCCAAAAGAGCTTGAGTTGGATGTTCATGAGTGCCATCACCAGCATTGACGATATTAGCATCAATATGTTGAGATAGAAAATGAGGTGCCCCTGGAGAGCTATGACGCATTACTATCATATCAACCTTCATGGATAAGATGTTATTAACAGTATCAAGTAGCGTCTCTCCCTTTTTTACAGAACTACCAGACGCAGAGAAATTGATAACATCGGCACTTAGTCTTTTTTCAGCTAACTCAAATGACAGCTTTGTTCTTGTGGAATTTTCAAAGAAAACATTGGCAATAGTAATATCTCTCAAAGAAGGTACTTTCTTTATCGGTCTATTGATGACATCCTTAAATGTTTCTGCGGTTTCATAGATAAGATTCAGATCATCTATTGTTAGGTCTTTAATACCTAATAAATGCTTAATACTTAATTCACTCATCAATTACGGGTCTTTCTATCAGCCAAATTTTATCTTCCTTTTTCCCTTGTTCAGTTAGCTCTACCAATACTTTTTGAGAAAGAACTGTATTGACATATTTACCAACATAGTTAGCCTCAACAGGGATGTGTCTACTATATATCCTATCTATCAAAGCTAAAAATTCAACTTTATCTGGTCTACCGAATGCATTCATAGCATCCATTGCAGCTTTGACGGTACGTCCAGTATAAAGTACATCATCAATTAAGATGACATTCTTTTTCTCTATGATAAATGGAACCTTAGTTTCGTTTGGTGCTAGTATATCATCTCGTCGCCTAAAATCATCTCGATAAAAGGTAATATCAAGATATCCAAGTGGTACATCAATACCACTTACTTCCTTTAATCTTGACTTGATACGTTCTGCGACATATATACCTTTTGGTTGCAAACCGAGCAAAACAGTATTTTCAAACCTTTTATGATTTTCTATTAATTGATGACAAAGACGAGATATAGTTATACTTAAGTGTTTGTGATTAAGTAAAAGTCTTTTTTGCATGCCTTTAGAATTGTGCAAATATACTCTTGTGAAGATCACTAAAAAAGACCTAACTGAGAATTTTAGATTTAGCTAAAAGCTAAGTTGGTTTATAAAATAAACCTCTCTGTTATTGTTGTCTTGGCCTTTGATTTTTTGAACTCCATAAACTAAGTGATTACTCCCAAACCATCTTACCACTCCCTCTATATCGGATTGTTTATCTATTAATTGATCACCTAAGTTTGATAGCTCGACATCAATTATCAGTTGAGGTGTAATACTATCAGATTTATTCAAAACCTTTGAATACACTTGATGCTCATTAACGTACATCATATTGATATAATTTGGTTTCACAACAACATCAATATTTGGCTCCAAATGTGGCTTAAGAATATCTTGAATCCCAAAACTATAATCCCACGTTAATTCTCCCTTCTCATCGAAACCTGCTATTAAAGCATGGGTAAATTCATATCCTAAAAATACCCTTCTATCTTGAGGGAAAACTGTTGGGGTAGTCATTTGAGTAGCTCCAAATGGATCTCTCGACATAAAAGTATTATCAATCGGTGAACTATATCGTGGATAATAGGCCTCTCCTATTAGTAAGAATTCATTTTGTCTCTTAATTATTTCATGTATTAAAAGATTATAGCTCAACTTTATATCCTTTCCTTTGATTCGTTTTTTCTCGACCTTTTGTTCCATTCTTTTTAATTGTCTCTCTTGCATATAGGTGTAGAAGTTTTGGAGATCAGAATAAGGGTAATATTTTATAAACTGTTGATTCCCTTTAACAACCTTTGCAACATAGAAACCTAAAGAAGATTCCTTCATTCTATTGGAATAAGTACCACTTATAAATTGAATTCCGCCTCTAAAATTAGTGGTTGAAGCATCTATTAAACTTTTCTCAGGTTCAGTATACAATGTACTACTGTAGAATTCTTCTCCTTTTAAATTATATACTTTAATAGAAATTGAGTAATCTTTCGTTTTAGTTACTTCATTAAGTAACACAGAAAAAACCCCGTACTTTTCACTTGTTTCTATTCCTAACACCTGACTATCTTCATTGTATATACCCGATAATACCAAAGGTCTTTCTGTATACAAATCATAGAATACTACTACTGGCCTATCAGCAGAAGTACCTGCTAGAACTACTCCTCCTTTCATGACTTGAAGATGAGTCAATTCAATTGGTATTGGTAACATAATATCTCTCCTGACTACTGAGCCATCCGACTTACCTATAAAATATGCTCCCAATGATTTACGCTTATTGACATTTTTTACTAACAATAAAAAAGTACCATTAGCATAGTCATAGCCAATTAAATCTTCAGAAACACTTACTAAAAAATCTTTTACCCATACTTCCGATAATGAAGAATCTAATTGATGAACTTTCCATACAAACTCCCTATTCTTCTTTTCGTCAGTTTGTCTTACCAACAATAATCCTTCTTTGCCAATTGGAATTACTGTGTTAAAGTGTTCCGAAGAATAAGGATACTCTATTCTTCTAGGCTGTGTAAGATAAGGAAGGTATTTTTTTACTGAATCTTTATGAGATACAGGCACTCTTTTATTTTGAGCAGATAGCGCACTCATGAATACTAAAGAAACCAATATAAAAACAATTACTGGTCTCATTTATTCATGAGACATTTTAATGATCAATTCAAACTCATCAGCTCTAACCGATTGAACGGATAGTCTTGAGTTTTTAACCAATACCATTTCAGAAAGACCCTCAGTGTTTTTCACATCTGAAAGGAATATTTTTTTATTGAATGATTGTTCAGGAATAAAATCGACAACTACCCATTTGTCATCATCAGTGGTAGGGTCTTGATAATATTCCTGAACACACTTAGCTATACCTACAATAGCCTTTTCATTTCCACTGTGATAAAACAAGGCTAAATCACCTTCTTTCATCTCTTTCATGGCATTTCGAGCAGCATAGTTCCTAATACCATCCCAATGATCACGACCGAGTTTGACTAGGTCATTCCATGAATAAGTATCAGGCTCTGTTTTAATTAACCAGTATTTCATATAATCTAAGGTAGATACCTCAAAATACTCATTTCATCCAAATTTAGCATTTCATTAGACAGATCTTTAAGAAATCCAGCTTCTAAACTATCTATTTTAGCAAATACAGTTTCTAAAGGTTCTATTTTCCCATAATCCAAAATGCTCTTTGCCATCATTAACATATAATTCTGATTGTTCTCTTCAGACATAGCTAACTGCCCTTTAATCTGCTCTTTAGCACTTAACAGTTGTTTTTTACCCAATTCTGTTTTGCGCAATTTTGCAAATTCTCGATCCACTAATACTAAAGACTTCTTAACTTTTGATGGATCAGTCGCATAAAAAATTTGAAAATACCCTGTATCTGTCAAGGGCGTAAAACTGGAATCTATATTGTAAACGAAAGCATTATTCTCACGGAGAGCTAAATTCAAACGAGAAACAAAACTGTGCCCACCTAAAATATTATTCAAAAAGAAAAAAGGAACTTTCAATTCGGAGTGAATATTATAAGCACGCCTTCCTATACCTATATGCGCTTGGCTGAGATCTCTTGTTTCATCAACGTGTGAAGTAAAATCTGAAAGGCTATCTGGAGCTTTACGTTCACGATTCGAAGACTTAGAATTCAAATCACCAAAGTACTTACTTACTAGAGTAATTAGTTTTTTCATTGAATACGATCCTACACTAGATACAACTAATCGACCTGTGTCTAAATTTTGATCAATAAAGGTTTTAAAATCTTCATGCTCAAAAGATAAGACACTTTCCTCTGTTCCTAGTATATTATTACCAAGTTGATGATTTTTATAAATCAAAGTATCTAGTTGATCCTGAATAGCATCTTCAGGATTGTCTTGATACATAGCCATTTCTTCTAGAATGACCTGTCTCTCCTTTTCTATCTGGACCTCAGGAAAAGTAGAATTAAAAGTAATATCACTCAGTAATTCTAAGGATTTATCAAGATGCTTTTCTAAAACTGCTGAATAAAAACAGATTTTTTCCTTGGTAGTATAAGCATTCAACTCGCCTCCCAAGGACTCCAATCTATTGATTATATGAAAAGCTTTTCTTTTTTTAGTCCCTTTAAAAGCCATGTGCTCCCAAAAGTGCGCTATCCCCTGCTGATGTTCAAGTTCATCTCTGCTACCAATATCTAACATCACAGCACAGTGTGCTATTTTTGTACTAAATACTTGCTTATGTACTAGCCTGATACCATTAGGAAACTCAAACAGTTCGTAATCTGCCATAATTATGATGAAAGCTGCAAAAGTAGAAAATCAACTCTGCCTTATAGGAGTTTAATTTCAATTTTACTGATATGAGGATATTTTGTTGCTAAAATCTAAATTCGCACAACAACAAAAAACTCACGAAATGAAATACGACCCTATTGACCCCAATCTTTTTATAAAAAACAGAAAAAAGCTTTCAGGACGAATGAGACCTGGGGCAATAGCAATTGTCAATTCAAGTGACATCATGCCTACTAGTGCTGACGGTACTATGCCTTTCAAACAAGATGCTAGTTTTTTCTATTTGTCTGGTATAGATCAGGAAGAATCTATATTACTAGTTGCTCCAGATTTCCCCAATGAATCATATAAAGAGATTTTATTCTTGAAAGAAACTAGCGAACTTATTGCTATTTGGGAAGGTCACAAATACACTAAAGAGGAAGCAACTCAAACATCTGGAATAAAAACCGTAATGTGGTTAGATCAGTTTGAAAATGTGCTAAACACTATTCTTGCAGAAACAGCAACTATATATCTAGATTCTAACGAGCACATTCGTAATTCTTCTCAAGTAGAAACAAGAACTGACCGATTCAATAAATGGTTAAAAAAAGTCTACCCTCTTCACGAAATAGAAAGACTTGCTCCAATTCTAACAGATTTGCGAAGCGTTAAAGAAGAGCAAGAAATTGAAATGATTCAAAAAGCTTGTGACATTACTGAAAAAGGGTTTAGAAAGGTATTAAAAACTTTAAAACCAGGAATTGGTGAATATGAGGTTGAAGCGGAATATGCTTATGAATTCCTAAGAAATCGAGCAAGTGGTTTTGCATTTGAACCTATAATGGCTTCTGGAGCTAATGCTTGTGTTTTACATTATTTAGATAATAATCAAATATGTAAAGATGGTGATCTAATATTAATGGATGTAGCGGCATGTTATGGAAATTACAATGCAGATATGACTAGAGTTTTACCTGTCAATGGTCGATTTACACACCGTCAAAAAGAAGTCTATAATGCCGTGCTTAGAGTCAAGAACTATGCGACTGAATTGCTGTCTCCAGGAGGAACTATCCAAGAGTACCACGAGGCTGTTGGAGAGTTCATGACAGAACAATTGATTGGGTTAGGGCTTTTAAATAAGAAAGAAATTGAAAATCAAGACCCCAAATACCCACTTTACAAAAAATACTTCATGCACGGTACTTCACATCATTTAGGTATTAATGTACACGATGTAGCTAGTATCTACAAGAGATTTGAACCCGGAATGGTTATGACTGTGGAGCCTGGAATATACATTAGAGAAGAAGGAATCGGAATTAGACTAGAAGATGACATAGTTATCACAAGTGATAAGCCTATTAACCTAATGAAAAACATTCCAATTGAAGTTGAAGAAATTGAAGATTTGATGAATAGTTAATCGTTGAATATTATTTATGGATTGTACTTCATCTTTCTAACGAAGTACAATCCATTTTTCTTCTTAAGATAAGGATCTATTGCGTTAGGTTCAGTTATAGAGTAATGTTTTTAATACTTTCGTTGAAAAATTTCTTGCACTATTATCGCAGACTTAATTCCTTCTTCATCCGCAAGCAACTCTCTAATCTTATCATTAGTTGGATTAGATTCTTCATTCTCAACAAAGTATTTATTTTTTTCATATACAGGCCTATCTCTTTCAATAAACTGTGAAGCAATCGCCCCTTTATTTGCTTTTTGAGTTACTGAAATTTTTCTCTCGGAAACTTTAGGTTCTGGTTCAGCTATAAAAGGTGCAGGAGCAGTCTCTATATTTTTTTCAACAGGTTTATCTCCCATTTCTTGAGAAAGTTGTTCAAGCAAGTCTTCTACAGGAGATCGCTTTTTCTTCGAAGGAGAGTAAGTCTCTTCCTGTTGGACTATTTCTGGTTCAGAAGTAGGTTCTTCCTTTGGTTTCTTCTTTTTAAGCAATCTTGAGATAAGGTAAATCACCCCCAATACGATGTAGTATATAATGTTATCGTCCATATCTCAAAAGTATCAAAATAATTGAAAGCTCGAGTGTATTAGTACAAGAATACAGTACCTAATTAACTCATTTTGAATAGCAGATTAGGACAAAAAGCATTTAACCTCTCAACTAAAAAAGATTAAGCATTTTAACATGGTTGCTATTTAATAGTTATATCAGGGGATATAGTAACAATTTCTAGATGTAAATAATAGACTTTGTTACAGGTCGTTTAGATTCGAGTAATACTAATGATGATCAAATTATGAAAAGACTAATTGTATTTGTTTCCGCACTATACATTTTGACAGGTTGTTTTAATGATCCTGATGTTGAAGATTATTCAGAGAATTTGGAAGAAGGTCAAGAATTTTTGGCCGAAAACATGAAGAAAGAAGATGTAATCACAACAATCACTGGCCTTCAGTATAAGATTTTAGAATCAGGTGATCCTTCAGGACACAAACCAGGAATTCATGATAATGTAACAGTTCACTATGAAGGAAGTCTACTAGACGGAGGAATATTTGATACTACGATGGATGAAGAACCAAGAACATTCAAAGTAGGTGATCTGATAAATGGGTGGTCGGAGGCTCTTCAAATAATGGTACCTGGTGATAAATGGGAACTATATATTCCTTACTACCTTGGGTATGGATCTCTAGGCAACGGTAATATCGAGCCAAATGAGATGCTAATTTTCGAAGTAGAAGTGGTTTCTGTAACTATTAACCCTTCTTACAAAGACAATATTGAAGCAAGCAGGTCTTTTCTTGAAACCAACGCTCTAAGAGACGATGTAACGACAACTACATCTGGACTACAATATTCTATTATCACTTCTGGCAGTTCGGATGGCTCCAAACCAAGTTTAGAAGATTCTGTTCTAGTTAATTATACAGGTAAGTACATTAATAATGTCGCATTTGAATCAACAGAAGGAAAAGATCCTGCTCGGTTTAAAGTAGATCGGGTTATACCAGGATTGAGTGAAGCGCTTCAACTTATGGTTCCTGGTGATAGTTGGGAAGTTTTCATACCTTATGAACTGGGTTATGGAGCTAATGGTTTCTTACCGACCGTTGAACCCTATTCAGTTTTAATCTTTGAAGTAGAATTAGTTTCTATATCCTCTGATTAACTCATGAAATATATTTGTTCTAATAAAACTTATCGTATTAAATATTCCATCTTTTTATAGGAGATTGTATATCCCCTGTTTTTCAACGAAATTGCGCGTCCTTTTGAAACTGAAAAACAAATTATATGATATCAACAAATGAATATTTCGATGCTAAAGTAAAGTCATTGGGATATGAAACCAACGCAGGTAAATCCACCATAGGAGTTATGGAGCCAGGTGATTATGAATTTGGGACATCTATGCATGAAGTAATGACTGTAATAGATGGAGAACTTATAGTTACTCTTTCCGGTGAAAAAGAAAGTAAAAACTATAAAGCAGGTTCTAGTTTCGAAGTAGAAAAAGACAGTAGCTTCAAAGTCAAGGTCGTAGGACAAACTTCATACCACTGTCTTTATAGATAAGTTGAATTTCATAAATATTAAAGAAGATAATAGTCTTCTTTAATATTTAAAATGTGCATATCACCTATTTTCAACTTTACAACGCTACCATTTTGCCTTTCGACCCATTTAATATAGATCTTCCTGTTCGTGATATTATTGATGAAGTCAAAACTTCATTATCAAAGGATAACACACTGATAATCAATGCTCCAGCAGGTGCAGGAAAAAGTACTTTATTACCTCTAGCATTATTAGAAGAACATTGGCTTGATGGAAAAAAAATTATCATGCTGGAGCCGCGTAGATTAGCAGCAAAATCTATTGCTACACGCATGTCAGACCTATTAGAAAGTAAAGTTGGTCAGGAAGTTGGTTATAGAATTCGATTTGACAATTGTGTTTCAGACAATACGATATTAGAAGTTGTCACGGAGGGAATTTTAACCCGTATGCTCCATTCTGACAATGAATTAAAGGATATAGCCTTAGTGATCTTCGATGAGTTTCATGAGCGTAGTATTCATGCTGACGTAGCTTTAGCCTTGTGTCGTGAATCTCAACAAGTACTCAGGCCTGATCTTAAAATAATGATCATGTCAGCTACACTTAACATGCCTCAACTCACTAGCTTACTTAATTGCAAGGCAGTCACTAGTGAAGGTAGAATGTATCCTGTTAAGAAAATATACGAAGGAGACACTGACGAATGGATGATCCCAGAGCAAACAGCCAAAGTAGTATCTAAAGCAGTTAAACAAAATGAAGGTGACACTTTGGTTTTTTTACCCGGACAAGGTGAAATTCTTAAAACAGAAGAGTTATTAAAAAAAGAACTAAAGGGTTTTGCAATAATGCCCTTGTATGGATCGCTGCCAATGAAACGACAGCAAGCAGCTATATTCCCTCATAAAGAAGGTAAACGTAAAGTAGTACTTGCCACTTCAATAGCTGAAACAAGTCTAACTATTGAAGGCGTAAAAATTGTAGTGGATTCAGGATTTGGAAGAACATCCAAATTTGAGCCTAAATCGGGACTGAGTGGTCTTAAAACTGTTCAGATTAGCAAGGATTCTGCAGATCAAAGAGCGGGTCGTGCTGGTAGGCTTTCTGAAGGCGTGTGCTATAGAATGTGGTCAAAAACAACACATGAGCGTATGAGTGACCATTTAGTTCCAGAAATTTTAGAAGCTGATTTAGCATCTTTAATTTTAGATATGGCTCTGTGGGGTGTTACGAATATCGAACAAATGACCTGGCTAACGCACCCTCCTAAAGGTGCTGTCTTTCAAGCTTTGGAAATGTTAGAGCAACTTGGGGCACTGGAGAATGGTAAAATTACAGAACATGGTGAAGCAATGGCCAAACTCCCATGTCATCCACGCATTGCTCATATGTTGCTCATGGCTGAGGAGAATGATAATGTTGAACTTGCGGCTGATATTGCAGCTATCTTGGAAGAAAGAGACCCTTTGGGAAAAGATGCTGGAATAGACATCAATAATAGAGTTGATGCGCTAAGGTATTTCCGACGAGACGGAAGGTCTGGAGGTCGAATGGTTCGAATAGCTAAAATCGCCACATCCTACTTGCAATTATTTAATTTGGAACCTGATAACGACGAATACGATTCTTTTGAATCTGGTGTATTACTCACTTATGCCTATCCAGAAAGAATTGCTCATGCTCGACCAGGAAACAATGCTCAGTTTAAATTATCAAACGGTAAGATTGCTGCTGCTAGTCACAAAGATGATTTAGCTCATGAAGCTTGGTTAGCTGTAGCTCATATGGATGCACGTGAAGGAATGGGTAAAATTTTCCTAGCTGCCCCGTTAAACCCAAGGGATTTAGCTCCACTTGTCAAAGAAAAAGAAGTAGTGAAATGGGACACTGAAGATGGAGGTCTTCAAGCTAACCTAGAACTTCGAATCGGAAGTATTGTTTTGCAATCTAAACCTCTACCAGATCCTGATGAAGACTATCTTGTTGAAGCTATATGTGACGCCATCAAATCAGAAGGAAAACAGCTTCTTGATTTCAATGAAGAAGTTGAGCAGTGGCAAAATAGAGTATTAAGTTTAAAAAAATGGCAACCTCAGGAGGCTTGGCCTGACGTAAGTACTTCTACCCTATTGATGACTTGTTCAGAATGGTTAACTCCTTACCTAAATGGAATAAAAAAACCTGGGCAACTTAAAAAAATCAATTTAAAAGAAGTTTTACACAGTTCCTTAGAGTACAATAAACAATTGACTTTTGACGAACTAGCACCAGAAAAAATGACTGTTCCTAGTGGATCAAAAATAAAGATCAATTATCGAGCTGATGGAATGCCTCCAGTTCTAGCAGTAAGAATACAGGAAGTATTTGGACTAGCCGAAACTCCTAAAATATGTAACGGTAAAGTTGGATTATTGCTACATCTATTATCTCCTGGATTTAAGCCTGTACAAATCACTGAGGATTTAAAGAGTTTTTGGGACAATACTTATTATGAAGTTCGTAAAGAATTGAAACGAAGATATCCAAAACACGTTTGGCCTGATGACCCTCGTGCTGAACCAGCCATAAAAGGTGTTAAACGGAATAAATAACTCGACACACTATGATTTCAGTTCCTCGAAAAAGGCAACTAAGCATTCTTATTGATTTTATAATCGGTTGGTTTATAGCCATGCTAATTTGGCAATTAATCAGCAATGCTAGTGGCACTGATCCGCTTTTTAAGGAGGTAAACTGGTATGGACGCATTTGGATCTTTCTGCTATTGTGGCTTGGACAGGGGCTTGTTTATGGAATACAATTTGCATGGCTCGACAAGTATTTCATGAAGCGCATAGCGTATAACAAGATCATCTTTTGGACATTGGTAGTACAGTTTTCATTTGCCTTCTTGTTCGTCAATACGGTATACTATTCTCTAAGGACGTTACATCTGCCCGGTATGCCAGATTCTTTTGGAGAATTTATGGCAACACCTATATTTTATATTGTTTGTATTTATACTACGATTGTTAATTCCGTAATTAGTATTGTTGGGTACATAGATTCATTTCTAGGAAAAGGAAATCTTTTGAGAATAATAAAAGGAGAATACTATCACCCTAGAGTAGACAATAAAGTATTTATGTTCCTTGATTTAAAAGGTTCAGCGACAATAGGAGAAAAACTTGCCCCACTAGTATATAGCCAATTAATTCAAGATTGCTTCGTAGACTTATCAGTAGTAGAAGAGTATCATGCTCAAATATATCAATATGTGGGCGATGAGGTTGTACTAGTATGGGATGGGAATAATAAAAATGATGTGTTGAACTGCTTTAAAGCCTATTTTGCTTTCTGCAACAAAATTCTCTCCAATCAATCTGGATACAAAGATAAGTATGGTTTAGTGCCAGAGTTTAAAGCAGGAATGCATTTTGGGCCTGTAACAGTTGCACAAGTTGGTGAAATAAAAATAGAAATTGCATACCACGGTGACACTATCAATACCGCATCAAGAATCGAAAGTCAATGCAATGAGCTCGGTGCTAATCTTCTTGTATCAAAAGAGCTTTTTGATCAATTGGACTTAGGAGATCAATATATTGGAACTACTCAAGGTTCTATTACTTTAAAAGGAAAACATCAGGAAGTAGAACTTATCTCTATTGAAGAAAGTTCGATTTAATGCTTAATCTATTAAAAGAATTAATTACCCAATTCTACTAGTTAAATTTCATTTATCGTTATTTACGGTACTTACACAAAGTAATAAGACTGTTCTATAATAGATTGAAAGTCATAGTTATTTATATGCTCTAGATGTTAGTAGAAGTTAGATTAATAGCAGAATTTAGTTTTGTAGCGAGTTCCAAGTCTATATTTTTGAATTACACTCAATTTATCTCATGCTTCAACAACTCAAAGAAATCGAAACACTTGCAGGAGTTCCTGATGAGGAGCTTCAATGGCTAATCGATCAAAGTGAAAAAATCACTTATCAAAAAGACGATTTAATTTTTAAGTCAGGCGACCCAAATGAACATTTATTAATCATACTTGAAGGCCAAGTGGTTCTTAAAATTCAACAAGGTAATCAGTTTAAAATTGCTAGTAATTTTGGAAAAAACACTATCACAGGACTGCTCCCATATTCAAGAGCAACCAATGCTATTGGTACTGGCGTAGCCACTGAAAAAGTGGTTTTGTTGTCATTAAGTAAGTCTAAATTCAAAGATATGATTGTCCATCAAGAAACACTTACTACAGCTCTGGTTCATGTAATGAGTACTAGAATCCGAGAATTTACAAAAAGGCAGCAATTAGATGATAAGATGATGTCCCTTGGAAAACTATCAGCTGGACTAGCTCATGAGCTTAACAACCCTTCTGCCGCAATTGTAAGAAGCGCACAAACCTTGAGTCAACACCTCAAAATACTTCCTGACAACTTCAAAGAAGTTATAAAAATCGAGATGACTAATCAGCAAGTTGATACAGTCAATGAAATATTATTTTCAAAAATCGGACTTGGACCACAAGTCTTATCGATGATGGAAAAATCAGAACGAGAAGATGATATAATAGATTGGTTAGATGAAAGAGAGATAGAAGATAGTGAAGAATTAGCCGAAAATCTTGTAGACTTTGGATTTGAAATTGATGAATTAGACACCATGTGTGAAGGTGTTGAAGAAGGATCTGTACCTATTATATTTAGATGGATTGACCAAAACTTAACTACTGAAAGAATAGTAAGTGAAATTGAAGAAGCATCTCAAAGAATCAATAAACTAGTAACATCCATCAAGAGTTATACTCACATGGATCAAGCACCTGAAAAAGTCTCTACTGACATACATATTGGAATTGAAAATACCTTGACGATGCTACATCATAAATTGGAAAAGTCAGGAATTACAATTCATCGTGATTTCTCAAATAATATTGATAAACCTAAGATATTAGTAAGTGAGATGAATCAAGTTTGGACTAATTTGATTGATAATGCTGTCGATGCTATGGAATTTGTAAGTGAAAAAATCCTTACAGTAAAAAGTTATCAAGATGGTGAATTCATCAATGTGGTTATTGGAGATACTGGAAGTGGTATTCCTCTTGAGGTTCAAGACAAAATTTTCGATCCTTTTTTCACTACTAAAGAAATAGGTAAAGGTACTGGTCTAGGCATGGAAGTAGTACATCGTATCATCAAAAACCAACACAATGGATCTATAACCTTTACCACCAAACCTGGCAAAACCGAATTCAAAGTGTGTTTTCCAATACTCAAAGACTAATACCGAAGCAATGAAGAAACCTATTATTTTCCTCGTGGATGATGATCCAGCTGTACTTAAAGCTGTCGTCAGAGATGTCAAATCAAAATATAGATCAGAATACCGAGTTCTTTCTACTCAATCAGCCAATGAAGGGTTAGACTATCTAACAGAACTTAAAAATAAGGGAGAATCAATTGCACTTTTTATTTCTGATCAGAGAATGCCTGAGATGTTGGGTGTTGATTTTCTAGAGAAGGCCAAAGAGATCTTTCCTGAAGCAAAACGAATTTTATTGACTGCATACTCAGATACAGATGCTGCTATAAAGGCAATTAACGATGTACAGCTTGATTATTATTTAATGAAGCCTTGGGATCCCCCGGAGGAAAAACTCTTCCCTATTATCACAGATCAGCTTGATGCTTGGTTGAGTAGTTTCAAACCGCCATTTATAGGAATCAAAATCATAGGCTATCAGTGGTCACCTAAATCTCATCAAATTAAGGATTTCCTTTCTGGTAACTTGATTCCTTATCAATGGATGGATCTAGAAAAATCTGAAGAAGGTCAGAATATTCTGTCCATGAATGATATAGATTACAAAGATGTACCTGTCGTATTCTTTGAAGATGGATCGTTTCTAAAACAACCTTCTCTGGTAGATATTGGAAACAAAACTGGAATGACTACTACTGCCAAACAAACCATGTATGATGTAACAATCATAGGTGCAGGTCCAGCTGGGCTTGCAGGGGCTGTTTACGGAGGATCAGAGGGTCTAAACACACTATTGATAGAGAAAAGAGCTCCTGGAGGCCAAGCAGGCACTAGTTCAAGAATAGAAAACTATCTTGGATTCCCTAGTGGTTTAAGTGGTTCTGATTTATCTAGAAGAGCTTTGACGCAAGCTACTAGATTTGGAATTGAATTTCTTTCACCACAGGAGGTATCTAGTATTGCTGTGACAGATGGCTACAAAATGGTCACATTAGCAGATGGGTCAACAATAAATACTAAAAGTATAATCATCACTACCGGAGTAGACTATCGCAAACATCCAGCAAAAGGAATTGATGATTTCACAGGGGCTGGTATATATTACGGTGCTGCTACCACAGAAGCATTAGCTTGTCAAGATGAAGACGTATACATAGTAGGTGGAGGAAACAGCGCAGGTCAAGCTGCTATGTATCTTTCAAAGTTTGCTAAAAATGTCTTCATAGTTATTCGTAAACCAGATTTAACTTCAAGTATGTCCTCCTATTTGATAGATCAAATAGGAGAAACAATTAACATCCATGTGCTAGGTCAAACAGAAATACTTTCTGTATCTGGAAATGATAGACTAAAGTCAATAGAACTAAAAAACAATAAAATAAACGAAACGAAAACAGTTAATGCTGGTGCCTTGTTTATTTTCATTGGAGCTAAACCTATAACTGATTGGATTGATTTAGATATTATCAAAAACAATCGAGGTTTCTTAGAGACAGGCAGTGAACTGACGAAATATGAAAACTTTAATAAAGTCTGGAAACTAGACAGAGAACCGTATCTGCTAGAAACTTGTCTTCCTGGAATTTTTGCAGCTGGAGACGTTCGTGCAGGAGCGATGAATAGAGTAGCTTCTGCCGTCGGCGAAGGGTCTATGGCCATTAAATTTGTTCATGCTTACTTAGCAGATAATTAAAGTCAAAAACTCACCAATACAAACATCTAGACTTTATGTATTGGTGAGTTTGTATGAAAAAATCACTTTTTCATAGAGCAAGTTTTAATTCCAAATGGTGCATAAAGTGGACAAAAACTTATCATACTTGTCAAAGCAAATATTCCAGCAAGTACCATTAAGACAATTCCCAAAGCTCCTTCAATAACATCAGTAAAGTATAAAGTTGTAAATAATGCAGCTATTATCAATCTGATAATTTTATCTGCTGTTCCCATGTTCTTTTTCATTGTATTCTATTTTTATGACACAATGATCCATTAGAACAAAAACCTTTTCAGTGACTAAAGTCACCAGCTAAGCATTAATTCTAATTTTACCTGCTTTCTGTTCGATTTTCCCTTCGTTCTCTAATTTTTTCATTACTCTACTAACTACTTCACGAGCTGTCCCCAATTCATTAGCTACTTGAACATGGCTTATCGTCAGTTCTATACAACCAGTCAACTTCGATTTTTTACTCAAGTGATCATATACCCTCTTGTCCATCTTATCTACAAGTAAGTGACCTACCGTATCCAACAGTTCCATATACCTAAGGTTGAACTGATCAAAAAACAAATTATTAAGATCCGGATGATCCTTTAGCAGTCCAGATAAATGCTGAACAGGTATTAATAGAATTTTCGAATCTTCCTCCGTCATAGCATATACCCTACTTGGAGTATTCTTTAGAGCAGCATAAAAGGTCATAACACAGCTATGAGCAGATTCTAAATAATAAAGCAACAGTTCTTTGTCATTATACTTTGAGTACACTTTTACCAAACCATCAATTACAATTGGGATAACCTTAACGTATTGATGCTCTCTTAGCAAAATAGTTCCTTTAGACACTTCTTCTAGCTTAGACTCTTTGAGGATTTTGTCACTCAATTTAGGATCAAGAAAAGGCAGTGTTATTTTATCCATTGACATAATTCAATTTTAATAGAAGCAGGCTTACATATATTGCTTGTACTTGCTAAATATCTTATAAGATTCATTAATTTAAAAGAAACCTAAGCATACTGAATAATCAGCTTATCTGTTTTTTAGATTTATAAGTATGAAGCTTGAGCAAAGAATCATTCATATATTCATTATAGCCTCGTTGGTAGCACTAACCTGTACGACTGCCTTAGGATTGTTATTGGATAATGAAATCACTTCTACGACCAGAGTTAGCTCTTTTGGTTTTGGTATTATGCTCATAGCCTTCTTAGTTTTTAAACGAAACCATATTTTAGCTGCAGCATTAGCTATCTCAATGATAACCATTCTCATGTTGGGCCAAATGATAGTTAGTCAAGTACTAAGACCAGCTGGAGTAGCAGTACTAATGCTACAAGCTTTTTGCATTTCTGCCGTGTTCGAAAACAAACTTAGGATTATTATGCATGCTATGGTTTTTCTTATGATGGCAGTTGTTTTCTATTATTTGAATTCACTAGGAAAAGTCACTATTGACCACTCTGCATCCAAGGGAGCTATGGTTAATATTCTAATTGTCTATGGACTATTAGCCTCTACCACCTACTTTTTGAAAAGGAATTACGACGTTACGCTCAAACGTCAAAGAAAAGCTCAACACAAAATGATTGAGAGTGAAAAAATGTCAGCATTGGGCACACTAATTACAGGGTTATGCCACGAGCTCAATAATCCTCTTAATTTTATTAAAGGAGGTTTAGAAATATTAAACTATTCTGTTGATAAAGGTTCAGTTAATGAACAGACTAAAAAGAGCATGAATATTATTGGAGAAGGTGTAGACCGTACATTAAAATTGGTGCAAATCCTTTCTTTCTTTTCTTATAGCCCTGACAAACCTTTTACAAGAATAGATTTAAAAGATACCATCCAAAACTGTCTTGCTTTACTGAAAGGTAATTCCAGTGCATATATTCAAATCGATTTTAATTTTCATTCCAAAACCCCATACATCTTTGGAAACCGCCAAGAGATTCATCAAGCCATAATTAATATTCTGCTAAACGCTGTACAAAGTATAAAAAAGCATGGAAATATCTATGTCGAAGTATTTCTTGAAAACGGATATCATAATATCACAATAAAAGATAATGGATCAGGTATAGCTCCTTCAGTACTAGGGAGAGTGATGGAACCATTTTATACCACTAAAGCACCAGGTAAAGGAACAGGCCTTGGATTATCAACAACACATTCTATTATTAGTACTCATCAAGGAACGATAAACATTGACTCTAACCTCGGAGAAGGAACAACAGTTACGATCAAACTTCCTTTTCAAGAAGATCAAGAGTAGAAGTGTTTGAATAAAGTTATTCCACTATTTGGAGGGCCATATTGAACCAAGTCATGTCTTCAATCTTTGGATAATTACCATTATTGGCCATTAATCTTGATAATTTCAAGATTAAATAAGAAATAAAGCTTTAGCTATTAATACATTATGCTTCATATCTCTTATTTTACTTTAAGAACTACCAACATTACTAAACGTCCACCTTGAAACGCCTATATTTCCCCTTGATTGTTATAGTCTGTCTATTAGGCTATCATTTATCTTCTTTCGCTCAGAACAGAAGCAAAGAAGTCTCCCAGATATATGAGTACAATCTCAAGGAGTTGGCACAAATCAAAGTCACAACTGGTAGTATTGAAAAAGAAATAGCAAAGGAATGTCCTTCAAACGTAATGATCTTCACTAAACAAATGATCGATGAACGAGGCTATCTTACTTTGGTGGATCTATGTCAAGATGTTCCTGGTTTTGACTTCATGGTCTACAATGATGGTGCGGGAGAACATAGTACCTACAACATGAACAGAGGTCTAGGAACGATTGGAAATCCAAACATCTTGATAATGATTGATGGTATTATACAAAATAACATCAGTTTTAATTGGTCATTACTTTGGACTTATGAAAATACTTTTGTGGACGTAGAAAGAATCGAAGTAGTACAAGGACCTGGATCGGTTCTTTATGGCGCACAAGCAGTGACAGGTGTAATCAATATTATAACAAAGAAAGACTTTGAAGGTAGTGATATTAGAACTGCATTTGGCACGAACTTTACACGAATAAATGACATTTATTTAGGAACGTCACTCAAGAATGATTTTAACTTTTCTATAGCTGTACACACCTACAATACAAAAGGAGACAAAGGAATCGGTAGATATGATCCAGGCGGATACTTTAATGATCATATTTACCCAACATCTTTAACAGAACACTACAATGCACAAGGGGACTATGTAACTAATGTTGCCAATCCAAAAGCTGGAAAACCAATACCAAACGGTTTTAATACGCTGAATGATTCATATGCAATAAGATTCAAACTGAATAAAGCTAGAAATGAAATTGGCGTTTTTTATTCATACTATAACAGAGCATATGGCTCATCAACAGCGGCTTATGAATACGATCTTACTGCTTCAGAACTAAGGTCAAGTTTTCAATCCTATCATGGGTATTACAAAAACACTTCGAACTTATCAGACCGAATAGAGCTTAATTCGGATCTCGTATTTAGAAGTACTAATGTACTACCAGAAACAGGTTTAAGATACAATTATCGTTTCTATGACTTAACGAAAGGATATGCTTCAAAGAGTTTTCAAGGATATATTGAAGAAAAGCTGACCTATGAAACTAATAACCAGTCGAAGTTATATTTTGGAATAAAGGCTTCGTTCAGTAAAAAAAGCGAAAGCATAGTTTCATTGGGTCCATATTCGATAGATAATAACACTACATCATCTTCTTGGGATATTGCTGATAGTGGTGATGGTCTTATGCAGTCCAAGCACTACCCTACCTTTAATGTTTGGGAGCTAGCCTCATATTTACTTTATGATTTAGAAATTAATTCAGAGATCACCAGTTCTATAGGATTACGCTACGATTATAGTACTGAATTCGGACACATTCTAAACCCTAGAGCAGCAATCGTTTACCATCCATCAACTAAAAAATTTGGAGGAAAGCTAATGTATGGTAGTGCATTTAGGCAACCCGGAATTTTTGAACTTAGTAGTGAATTTAGAGGTAACTCCGAATTGACTCCAGAAAAGATCGGAACTACAGAATTAGAATTAAATAGCTCATTAATAAATGACAAACTGTTTATCAAGACCACTGCTTACTATTCTATCATATCAAACTTTATAGGCAAAGTACCAGATTCAACAATGCCTGCAGGAGAACGTTTCGAAAATCTACCAAAAATGTATGTGGGAGGTATAACTGGTCAAATAGGAATCCAAGCTACTTCTAATACCTTAATTAATGCAAATTACAATTACATCACCGGCATAGATTCAGATGCTAACTTCTTTGAGATAGAACGAAGTGCTAAGCACAAAATGAATGCAGGCTTCAACCAAAAATTATTAGAGAAAAAACTAACAATAGATTTTAGAATGAATTGGGTGGGAAAGCGTAAAGCTCAGAGCACTAATATCTGGTTAAATACATATGAAAATGGATATGCGCCTTCTTATACCAAGTTTAATTTGACAACGGGGTATCAAATCAATAAAAACTTCTTATTTCAACTGATAGTTTTTAATCTGACAAATACAAAATACTATGGTATTGGTCGGGAAACTGGATCAGGATTCGTTGATGATTATGATTACCAAACGAATATAGACCCAGACGGGTTTATTCCATCATACCACCCTCAACCAGGTAGATCCTTCTTAGCAAGACTAATTTTTAAAACCTAAATACTATGAAACTTTCAGTATTTATATTAGTTCTATCACTGCTATTAATAGTTCAATCAAAAGCCGAAAAGCAAGCAAACCGAACTGAACTACTAGGAGCCTATATTTACAACTTCGCTAAGTTGTCTGACTCTCCTATCAAGAGAAAGAGCAGTACCTACAATATCATATTAATCACCCGTGAATCACAACTTATCTCAGAGTTTAAAAAACTCTCTGAAGCCAAAACAATCGATGGAAAATCTATAAAAGTAACTACTTCCTCTAGCTCTCAATTTGACAAGAACGGCATCTCTCTCGCATTTATTGCCAAGGACATGAAGGCTTATTGTAATAAGATATTTAAGATGACTAAAAACACTAATATACTTTTAGTCAGTGAAGAATATAAAGATAAGCTTAAAGTGATACTAAACTTATATCAAGCCTCGGACGGTAGTTTTCGCTTTGAAATGAATAGAGCCAATTTATATGAAAGGAGCATTAGAATCAATGATGAAGTATTACTAATGGGAGGATCACAGTTAGATAATTATGCTCTTTATCAAGAGAATCAAGCTAAATATAACCGCGAGATTACTCAAAAGGAAAAGCAACTGAAAAACATTAAAAACCAAACCTCTGAAGCGCAAAAGAAATTGGGAGAAAAAGAACAACTCTTAGCAGATCAAAAAAAAGAGATTAAAGGATTGGTGTCTGAAAAAGACAGCTTGCACCAAGACATTGATTCTTTGAACCAAGCTATTGCTCAACAAGAAGAATCTTTTGGTAAGCGCATAACTTTGTATCAAAACATCTATCAAGGGCTGATGAAAGCCCATGATAGAATTGAAAATCAAAATAACGAAATAGAAAAAAGTGACGAGACACTTTCCATGCTGAAACGTCAACTTCAGGCCATGGACAGTGAGTTGAACGACAAAAACAAAGTCATTCAAGGTAAAGAAGTTAAAATTTCAGAATCAAATAACTTAATAGTGATTCTAAGTGTCGTCTCATTTATAATAGGCTGCTTACTAATACTTCTTTTAATTAGTAGACGAAAGGTTCGTCGACAAAACTTACAACTTGCAAAACAAAAAGAAGCCATATCAAAACATAATCATGTACTATCTCAAAACAACCTAGAACTTCAAGAGAAACGTGCAATGATTGAGGAAAAAAACAATCTCATAAATGACCTAAATCACAATCTTGAAGAGAGAATAGAGCTTAAAACTTTAGAACTCACCGACACGATAAACCATCTTAATAAAACCGTCTCAGAATTAGACCGGTTCATATATAGTACCTCTCATGAACTGAGTGCCCCACTTAAATCCGTTCTAGGATTGATCAATATCGCTAAGATAGATCAATCTAATAATCACCAAGAATATTACCAATTAATAGAAACCAGTGTTCTTAAACTCGAAGACACTATCAAATCGTTCGTCACTTTTAGTAGAAACTCAAGACAAGAGATACAAAATGTGGAATGTAACCTACATCTAATCACAAGTGAAATCATAGAAGATATGAAGTTCTATGATCAAACGACAAAAATCGATATTCAAATCAAAATAACTGAAGATATTTTCATTATCTCCGATTCAATGAGATTGAAGATCATTCTAAGTAATCTCATCAGTAATGCTATAAAATATCATGATCCACAAAAAGAAAATAAATGGTTAAAAATCACATATGCTCGGTCTAGTGAATCTCATATTATTAGCATTATAGATAATGGTATTGGTATTTCGAATAATCAACTTGATAAAATATTTGAAAAATTCTTCCGTGCTTCAAGTAGGTCTACTGGTACTGGACTTGGACTGTATATCGTAAAAGATGCAGTTGATCATCTCCAAGGAACTATACAGGTAAAATCCGACGAAGGACAAGGGACTGAGTTTGTAATAGAATTACCATTTGTAGTTCCGATAAAAAGCTCTAAAAAGAAAACTGTAGTTAATCAACAGCAAAACATCTAATTATTGGTAATTATATACCGTAAAAGACAATCAAGAAATTTCAATTAATGATGATATTCATACTTGAATAGTACTGTACACTTTTTCAAAAGGAATATATGATTAACACTATAGGGATGTACACAAGCCCAACATAGGAAAGCACTATAAAAACAATACTTAGAAGGTAGATTACTTGAAAGACCGCATTTTTTGATTGACCAAACAGTCTTGCAGCTTTCAGTAATCCAGGAATAACCTTTTGTTTTTTGACACCAGCCCTGTCAAATGTTCCTCCATCAAATTGATTGGCAAATGTCAACAAAGCCAAAGCAAACAACTGACCAGATAAAAACAATATCGCTAACCCTCTTATTGATTCAAACATCATCAAATCTCTTATCTACATTTTAAAACTACTTTTTAACTCAAAGAGTTCTAATTAAGAGTTTGATATTTCAATAATTAACTAAATCAGTAAGTTTCTGTAGCTAAAAGGCTGATATCGATAAAGGATCAATAAGTATAATAGTCTTTTAAAAACAACTCTGCTCCTATGTAGGCGAGCACAGAAATCACAAAACCAAACATGAATACAGTAAAGGCTAACCTTAGGAATTTATACTTTTTACCAAGCACCTTACCCAAAAAGTAGATATCCTTTATCATACTAGAATACAAGTAATCAGCATCTCCCAGCATCTGTTTCATACCAGATTCATAGTCCTGTAAACTCATTCCATGGAAGTTTCCAAAAAAAAGAAGGTTAGCTTTCTTATTTTTTATATCATCTGGAGTAAAAACCCCCTTAGAAACATTGGGTCGAGTAGATAAAATAGCCAATACAATAGTAATCAAGCAAACTACCGTTAAAATTACTGTCGGCCAAACCATATGTGGATACTCTTCCAGTTTTCTATAAAGTACGGATATTAAAATTGACAGCACAATCGAGTTAATAGAAATCAATATATTGGCCTTATTATCAGCCATAGCGCTGAATTCCACATGGTTTTTGGAAGTAAGACGAAACATGGTTTCTATACCTTTATCAGGTTTGAGTTTCTTGGCCTCTTTCGCCTTTTGCTTGAACTTCTCTACCTCAGCTTTTAGTTTATCTATTTCAAGCTCCGCACTCATTGTGTAATGATTTCAGTTTTCGGATTACAGATTGAAGATTATTTAATTTCTTAGGTCGATATTCTTTCTGAGCATATGGAGTAAAAAACTTATGTTGCTCGATGAATGATTTATTCATTTGCATCCAGTCATGATCAGAAAGCTTCTTTTTGAATAGTGATTTCAACTCATTACAAAGCAAAGCAGATTTTTCAAAATACCCTTCCTTGCCAAGATGTAAAAGATCAGCATCGCACACCACCTCTTCCAGTAGATTATTCGGAGTTTGAGGCATCTTAGTAGCCATTATACAGCCAATCACTTTAATGATCGAATCTTCCTCAATCCCATTTTCATGAGCAAACTCATTGAAAATCTCAACACTTTTGGCTTCGTGATCTTCTGGCCCAAGAGTATAGCCCGTATCATGAAACCAAGATGCTAGTAAAACAATCTCCATCTCACCTTTGGACAAACCTGAATTACTTCCAATCTCACTTGCACTAGACACTACATCCAAAGTATGCTCCAACGTATGGTACAATACATCCTTTGACAGCTTGCTTCTGAGCAAGCTGCTGGCATATTTTTCTGCTTTTGCTAATAATACTGCCATACCTACTTAAACGTGATCAAAAGATTCATGAACCATAACAAAACCCTAAATTAGCACTTTCATTGTAAATGAACTCATGAACAAACTAAACCTCACTATAACTAACATTATGTTGATTTTGTTCCTGTTGGTTTCACATTCCAGTTGTCAACAACCACAAAAACGAAAATCAAAGGAAGAATTGTATCAATACATTGAGAATAGTTCTATCTATTACAATTTACGACAACCTACTCAAAAGTATTTCCTCCCATATGTATTAGAAGAAGTATCAGGATTGTCATATCTATCCGACAATCAGATCTTTATGATCGAAGATGAAGGTGGCAAGGCATATTTATACGATATGTCACTAAAAGAGTTAGTTAGAAAAATAGCCTTTTCCAAACCAGGAGACTTTGAAGGAATTGAGTTAGTACGCGATACGGTGTATATTACTAAAAGCAATGGAGATCTTTACAAATTCAAACTCGACTCTACAAACAGAGCTGAACCTATTAAAATTAATACAGCCTTTAAGAGTAAAAACAACATAGAAGGACTTGGTTATGACCCTATAAGTAATTGCCTTCTATTCGCCACAAAAGCCACTGGAGATATTGAAGACAATGACGTAAAAGGCAAAGCCATTTATAGTTATTCATTGAAAAGGCAGAAAATCATAGAAAAAACGGAGATACCGATAAACTCTGACAAAATCATGTCTTTCTTATCAAAACATAAGAAGATAAAATATGATGATGATCAAAAGCTTGATTTCAAACCCTCTGGTATAGCTTTTCACCCTATAGAAAAGGCGTATTATGTAATATCAGCCAATGACCGTTTTATTCTAGTAATTAAACCTAATGGTAAAATAAAAGCAACCTACCCTATCAGAAGTTCGCAACTTCTACAACCAGAAGGAATTACTTTTACACCCGAAGGTGATCTACTGATTAGTAGTGAAGGACAGGGTGAAAAAGGATACATATTAAGATTTGAAATGCTTCAAAAATGAGAAGAGTAATAATAGTAGCACTGACCTTAATCGCATTTGTCTCCTCAGCTCAGAGAAACGTCTATTTCATAGGAGATGCTGGAGACATGAAAACATCACAACTGAAACATTTTCAAACTATCATATCCGAAGGCAGAAAAGATGATGCATTAGTCCTATTAGGAAACAACGTCACACCTGATGGACTCCATCTATCCGAACATAAAAAACGTATTTCAAGTCAGGCTACACTAGACAGTTTATTGGACGCTATTGAAACATTCAAAGGGTCAGTTTACATGTTAGCAGGTAATTCCGACTGGAGTAACGGCAGTAAAAACGGCATATCGCGACTTAAGGAACAACAAAAGTATATAGCCTCTAAATTTCCAAAGCGTCAGATTTTCTATCCATCTAATGGCTGCGCAGGACCGGAAGAAATCCAATTAGACGATAAGACACTTTTAATCATCATTGACACACAGTATTTATTACACCCGTGGGAAAAAAGTGGCATCAATGAAGGCTGTAATGCCAACTCTACAGTAACAGCTATTGAAATGTTGGGAGATGCCATACTCCGAAACAAAAACAAACATATTATAGTAGCTGGACATCACCCTATGTTATCCAATGGAGAATATGGAAAGGGGCTCGGTCTCTACAGACAGCATATGAATAGTCCCAGATATAAAGCTATCAGAAAAGGCATTATGGATCAGTTAGCCTTAGGCGAATCTGTTACCTACATTAGTGCACACGAAGGAGCTTCTCAATACCTCGTTCAAGACAAGTCTCACTACTTATTGGCCTCAGCCAAATCTTCCAATAAAATTTCAAAAGAAAAAAACACCAAATTTTTCGGTAGCGAAGGAGCAATTGGAAAAATCACTATTAAAAACAATGGAGACTTAGACCTTCTTTTGACTTCATTAAACTCTGGGCAAAAGATCTATGAAACAAAAATGTTTAACAAACAAGCCAAATCAGTTTCAAAAGAATTAGCCGAACGCCCTCAGTACAAAGACAGTACTATTACCACCCCAGCAGATGCCACACTAGCTAGCTCGGGAAAAAGAAGCCAAAACTTCTGGCTAGGTAATGTCTATAGAAGTGAATGGGCTCTTCCATACACAGCACCATTATTTGATCTATACAGCGAACATGGAGGTCTAGAAATCACCAAACGAGGAGGTGGAGGCCAGACAAGAACACTTCGGTTAGAAGCCAAAGATGGAAAACAATACGTACTAAGATCTATCAAAAAATGGCCAGAAAGAGCAGTTCCTCTCGTTTTGAGAAAAACATTTGCTGTCAAAATAGCCATAGATCAAATGTCAGCGGCACACCCATACGGAGCATTCGTAGTTCCAGATTACGCAGACGCAGCTGGAGTTTTCCATACCAATCCTAAAGTCGTAGGCATACCTGATGATCCCGCATTTGGACAATACAGGCAAGAGTTCAAAGGCCTTCTCACCCTATATGAAGAGCGACCAAACAAAGAAGCAGCAGAAGAACCATTCTTTGGCAACGGCGAAAAAGTCATCAGTACTTTTGACCTTATAGACAAACTACAAGAAGACAACGATAACAGCATAGATGACATACAACTTGTCAGAAGTAGAATGTTCGATATGTGGCTCGGAGACTGGGATCGCCACGAAGATCAATGGAGATGGAATAGGTTTGATAAAAAAGGCAAAGGGCACATATACAAACCCATACCAAGAGACCGCGACCAAGTTTTCTTCAAAGCCGAAGGAGTAATACCTAGAATAGTGGCAAGTAGATGGGCTTTTCCAATGTTTCAAGGATTTCATGAAGACATCAAATGGCCCGATGGTTTCAACTGGCAAGCAAGATGGTTTGACAGAAGCTTTCTAAACGAACTAGAATGGGATGATTGGCAAACTCAAATCGATCACCTGCAATCAAACCTTACTGATCAAACAATCAGCAAAGGACTAAGCAACTGGCCGCAAGACGTGTATAATCTATCTGGAAAAGAAATAGAAAACACATTAAAAGTAAGACTTCAAAACATGGATAAATATGGACGCTCTTACTATGAATATCTCGCCAAAGAGGTCGATGTACTAGGATCCGACAAGCATGAATTTTTCGAAGTAGATAGGTCAATAGATACTACTCAAGTAACTGTTTATAAAATGAAAAAAGATGGTGAACTTAAAAATATCATCTATCAACGAAGATTTATTAATGAAGAAACTAAAGAAATAAGACTTTACGGTTTAGGTGGACAAGACAAATTTGTGATGAATGGAACATCAAAGCACGGACCCAAAATCAGGATTATAGGGGGCGAAGGAAAAGACCAAATATCCGATTCATCTAAAGTTAACGGTTGGAAAAAGCGAACTATAGTGTATGATATGAAATCAAACACTACTTTGACAAAATCCAATGAAACAAAAAGCAAATTAAGCAACGATCCTGAAATCAATTTATATGACCGAAAAGCATACAAAATGAATAAAACCTTCCCTGTTCTAGACGCCAATTGGAATGTCGATGATGGAATCTTCCTAGGAGGTGGATTCAAATACGTAGGACATGGATTCAGAAAAGACCCATTCAAAGTTTCACATCTTGTAAAAGGGAATATAGCAATAGCTACAGGAGCATTCGAAGCCAATTATGACGGTTATTGGACCGATTTGATTCATAAAACTGACTTAAACGTAAAACTAGATGTAGTAAATCCATACGGAGTGGCCAACTACTTTGGATTAGGCAACGAATCCACCTATGATGTCAATAAAAACACAATACCAAGCAACTTTGAAGACGCAGTTGACTACTACAGGATCAGATACGAAATGTATTCAACAGATGTAAGTTTCGGATTTAACTTATTAGACAATAATAAAGTATTTATAGGTCCAAGGTTCTCAAGAACCCAAGTTCAAGATCAAGGTAACAAATTCATTAACGATGGAGCAAGCGATCAAGATCCAGATAGAATATTCCAATCATTTTATTATGCAGGACTAAGAGTAAGAAACGAATTTGACACGCGAGATCATAAAGTACTCCCTTCGACTGGCGTCTATTACAACTTGTCATATGATTACAATTGGGGCTTAGAAAATGTCTCTGAAGACAACTCAAGAGTAGAAGGTGAAGCAGAGTTCTACTTCAACTTTCAAATTCCCAATGACCTAGTTATAGGAAATAGAATTGGAGGTGCCAAAGTTTATGGTAATTATGAATTCTTCAATGCTGCCGTTCTAGGAAGAGAGTATTTGAGAGGATATAGACGAACTAGATTTATTGGAGATGCCTCGTTATACCACAACATAGACATAAGACTTAAACTATTCTCATTCACCTCAATCATTCTTCCAGGTGAAGTAGGAATTTTAGCATTCAATGACATTGGACGTGTATGGTTGGACGGGGAAAACTCAAACAAATGGCATCGAGGAACGGGGTTTGGTTTCTGGGTAAGTCCAATAAGACTTGCAGTCATCAACTTCTCATACTCCTTTGCAGAAGATGAAAACCTAGCAATATTTAGAATGAGATATCATTTTTAAAAATCTAGCGTTTTTAAGCATCAAGTTCCTCGGCAAATAACTAAGCAGCCGAGGAAATATTTTTTTGCTCGGAAATCTTCTTTAAATTATCTAAAGCATCCTTTATCCCTTTAATAATTTTAGCTTTTATAAAACTTAGCATCATTCTTTGAAAGAAGTTCTTAGGCTTTAGATAAACTTCACTCTTTAGAATAGTAACTCCATTCTCTCCCCTCTTTAGCATAAAATAAGTAGCAAAATCCTCAAAAGGAGCACCTTCAATCAGTTTTTCACCATATATATAATCAAAACCATCAGACTCCTTAGATACAGTCTCAAACTTCAGCGACTCGCCATCAACTATACAATTATGTTCAGTACCTATTCGATTTATTTCATTTTTATTGAACTCGATCTTGTAAGCACTTTTATTCCATGCCTCTCTTAAGTTCAGATTCAAAATGAATTTAAATACTACATCAATATCTGCATTGATTTTAATAAAGCGCTCCAAAACTCTTTCACTTTCATTAGGCCCCACCATATCAATAAACTCATCTTTAACATCAGCGTGCCAATCAGAAATAAGCTCATACTGAAAACCCAATTGACCTAATTGATCATCATTCAAAGCCCCCGAACACATCTCATTTGTCAACATCTCATCACCCAAAAAATCATCTGAAAACAAAATATACTCATCAAGACCAATCTTATTCTTAAGAAGCCTATGAGCCACTACCACATCCTTACCATGAGGCTTAGAAATACCACCAGCAAATTCTTGAATAACGGTAGGTCCCTGATGCACAATAAATTTCAACTTCAGATCAATAGCCCCCACACAAGCCCCACAGTTACATATTCTTCTCGATTCATATTTTTTAATATGATTATGAAAGGCTAAGAACATAAGTCTACTCTGTTCTCGAATATCTTCAAGAGACATTATCCCTTCCTTAAAAAAGAAAACAGCATCTCCCTCTATCTCAGCTACTCTCAAGTCAAATTGATTTGCTTCTAGTATTACATTGATCAGTTCATGGGTGATATGAGCACTATGCTCAGGACTGCTATCCTTTACAAATCGAGTAAAGCCAGAAATATCTGGAAAGAAAAGTGTAGTATCTTTCATAATATTAAATCAGTTACCCATCTTACGCAGATCACCTCCATTTGTTAAAACCAAAGCAATAAATTCCACGTACTCTAAGCCCAAAAACATAGGATTAAATGAACAGAATAATACTCTTTGTAATGAGCATTTCAGCCCTCTCTGGATGCACAAATTATGAACGAATCCCACAAAGTGCCTACACATTAGAATCACCAATCCTCTCCGATACAGGATTCAGCTTCATAAAAGCAAAAGACTACACTATTTACCAAGGTAATGATATAAACTCGACATCGATCGACTGGGAACAGCCTGTAACCAAACCATCTACCCGTAACACATTTGACCGATCAATCTATGCACTTGTATCAAAAAACAACAAAGACACTTTATACATTTCGAACAGACTAATTCCATTTAAAAAAACTCTAAATTTTAGAGACCTCGGCGGAATAAAAACCCAAGAGGGCAGACAAATAAAATGGGGGAAATTATACCGATCAGGAAAATTTGACAAAGTCAAAAAATCCGAAATTGAGGTGATGGAAAAAATGAAAATTGCCAAAGTCATTGATCTCAGAACCCATGGAGAGGTAGCTGATCATCCAGACAAAATCCTCTCCTACTCATCAATAAAATGGATCCATAACCCTATTTCAGGAATCACTTATGAAGATCTAGAAAAAACAAAAAAAGAAATAAAACAACAATCTCCTCAAGAGTTTGATGGAAACGGCAAAATGGAAGAATCCATGCTTCGATTTGCAAGAGATGGAAAAAAAGACTTTGGAAACATATTCAAAGAAATTCTCAACACACACCCAGACAGTGCAATAGTATACCACTGCACAGCAGGCAAAGACAGAACTGGACTTATGACTGCACTACTACTTCATAGCCTTGACGTAGACCAACGAACAATAGAAGACGACTATCTGCTGTCTAACTACTTCAGATATGAAAAAATGGAAAAAAACGCACGTCTGGGAGCCCATATATTCGGAATCGAAAACGAATCCTTAAGGCCAATCATGGAAGTAAGAACCAGTTATCTCCAAACATCATATGATTATATTAATCAAGAATATGGATCAATAGATCAATACTTAGAATCTATGGGCATTGGAGAACACGAAAAGAATGAATTAAAAAAACGATTTCTATATTAAATCTCTAGCAAGAAACGACCATTAAAAATCCTTCAAAAAGGACAAAGATCTTAGTTAATACCAAAACCCTCTAAATACACCACGAAGACTGGACAATTTGAGGAAACCATGTGTAAACATCTTGAATCAGTCACTGACTTTTGTACCCTTTATTAATTCATGATAAAAAGAATGATTAATATGTGACTATTCCAAGTATCGAACATTACATAAAATAAAAACGATGCTAAAATTCAAGAAACCCAAACTAGAACCGAAAGTTTCAGCAGGGTCAATGGCAGACATAGCCTTTCTACTGTTAATCTTCTTCCTAGTAGCTACCAACTTACTACAAGATAAAGGTCTTATAATGCAGCTTCCTCCAGAAGCACCTCCTACCATCACCAAGATCAAGGAAAGAAACCTGTATACAATTCAAATAAACTCAAAGAATCAATTTCTTATCGAAGGAAAGATCAGAGAAAATTTGAATAATGTAACACAGGAAATAAAAGAATTTGTCCTCAACCCACAACACCAATCATCCCTTTCTGAAACACCACAAAAAGCAATAATTTCAGTAAAAGCCAACCGAGGTACAAAATATAAACACTTTGTAGAAACTCTAGATCAAATCAAACAAGCTTATTACGAAATGTATGGTGAGAAAGTCAACCTAAGCGCAGATGAATTTAGAAAACTAAATCGGAAAGATCCACATCAAGATCATCTTTACCTACTTGCAAGGCAAAATCTACCCATGAATATATCTATCGCAGAACCAGACAAAATCAAATAATTCCCCAAAACACTTTTAACTAGAAAATATGAAATTACGCAAGACATCAAAATCTGTAGCAGAAATATCGACCGCATCTATGCCAGATATAGTATTCCTATTACTATTCTTCTTCATGGTATCAGCCACTATCAAAAGAGAAGATAATCAATTAGATGTATCCGTACCACAAGCACATGCAGTGACACAAGTCAATAAGAAATTCTTAGTCAAAGAATTACATATAGGATACCCAACAGATCTCAATCAAGGAAGTACTCCTAAAATATTGAACGGTAAACAGATCCTTCAGCTAAGCAACATATCTCAATGGATACAAGAACAAAGATCTACACTAGATGAAGTGTACCATGACCAAATGATAATCATGCTGAAAGCAGACAAGAACGTGGATATGGGAATCATTGGAGACATTCAAACAGAACTACGAAAAAACAACGCAAGAAAAGTTATGTTTAGAACACTAGACGAAATATAGCAGATAGCACTAAATGCCAATTCATAGATCTTAATATTTTTCGTAACTTTGCGGCTTGAAAATGAGTAGAATTAATTGGAACAATCGTTTCATTTATTTCTATTACGAAAAACAGATAAGTAATGATTGATATTGCATCTTTAAACGAAGAATTCGCAAGTAAGTCTCCTCAGGAAATTATTGAGTGGGCCGTAAAACAAGCTAAAACCCCTGTAGTTACCACAAACTTTAGACCATTTGAAGCAGTAATTCTACACGCTTGTACTAGAGTCCAAAAAAATATGCCTGTGATTTGGTGTGATACAGGATACAATACTTCGTACACCTACAGACATGCAGAAGCTACTATCGAGCAATTAGACTTAAATGTAAAATTATACGTCCCTAAACAGACTTCTGCGCATAGAGATGCTGTAATGGGAATTCCGGACGTAGAAGATCCAAAACACGCGGTATTTACTGAACAAGTAAAATTAGAACCGTTCAAAAGAGCTATGGATGAGCACAAACCTGATGTTTGGTTTACCAATCTCAGAAAAGGACAAACAGCATTTAGAGACTCTATTGATATTCTATCTTATTCTGCAGATGGAGTTCTTAAAGTCAGTCCATTCTATCACTATAGTGATGAAGAAATGGAAGCTTATGTAGCACAACACGAACTAGGTAATGAAACCAGATATTTCGATCCTACCAAAGTCCTTTCTAATAGAGAATGTGGATTACACTCTTAAATTGAATAGCAAGAATAATATACTAGGCTCCTGTTGGAGCCTTTTTTGTTTCTTACTTCTTTAGCGGCTAGTTTTAGCCTAATCAAAGTGCAGTCGCTAATTTATAAACATTTACCCCCTAATTTCCTACCCTTAGAAAATATGGGGTTTAAACTTAATGTGTTATATCTCCCTGCAAATAAATCATTTGCCTGGCTTGAGATCAAAATCCTTAAACATCGGCGCTCGACCAATTTCCGAGCAAATCGGACATTCATTAGGATTGTGTCCTCTCGCAGGACAATATTCTCTCCCAAAGAAAATTATCTGAAGATGTAGCTTATTCCAAAGCTCTTCACCAAACAGTCTCTTGCAATCCTTTTCTGTTTGAACCACATTCTTACCATTTGACAAGCCCCACCTATATATCAATCTATGTATATGAGTATCCACAGGAAATGCAGGTACTCCGAAAGCTTGAGACATCACTACTGAAGCGGTTTTATGACCTACAGCTGGCAACTCCTCCAAAGCAGCCATATCTGCTGGTACTTCACCGTTATATTTATCCACTAAAATTTTAGATAGTTCAGAAATACCCTTAGACTTCATGGGGCTCAATCCACAGGGACGTATTATTTCTTTTATTCTCTCCACCGGCACTAAAGCCATATCAAAAGCATTATCTGCCACTTCAAAAAGTGTAGGAGTGATCTTATTCACCCTTTCATCAGTACACTGTGCGGAAAGTAGTACAGCAACTAAAAGTGTATATGGACTATAATGATCCAATGGAACAGGTACCGTAGGATACAGTTCTTCAAGTTTATCTACAACGAATTGTACTTTTTCAGCTTTATTCATTTCACAAGATTAATTAAAATAGGTATCGGTTATACGTTTAATTTTCTCTTTTAACGATAGCTTTCCATCAATCCAGTTAATTTTAATCCCCTGTTTTTCCATCCTTCGAAACCAAGTCATTTGGCGTTTGGCAAACTGATGTATCGCTGAATTAAGCTTTTGATACATATCATTATAACTTATTTCACCTTCTATATACTGTACTAAAAACTTATACTCTAATCCATAAAACTTTAAAGATTCAGCAGAGGTTCCATTTGAAATCAATTGCTCAACTTCCGCTACCATACCGATATTTAACCTCTCTTTGAGTCGTTGTGTAATTCGCTTCTTTAACTCTCCTCTCTCCCAAACCAAACCATATACTTTAGTCTCAACCTTTGGAAGCTTCATTTCAATATTATGAGTCTCAATATAAGTAGCTATTTCAATAGCCCTAATTGTTCGATCAATGGTAGAAGTATCTGTAGAATTGTGAAGCTGTTTCTTTCTTGATAGTCTTTCAATAAGCTCTTCATGTTCAAATTTCTTTAGCTCATTTCTCAATTCAACATTATCTGGAACTTTGACTAGCTTATACCCTTTTAGTACAGAGTCTATATACATACCTGTTCCACCACATAATATAGGTAGGTTGTTTTTTAACTTCACTTTATTGTAAGCCTCATAAAAATCGCTCTGAAATTCAAATACATTATATTCATATCCTGGATCATGAATATCAATAATATGATATGGAATCGACTTACCTTCCACTACATACTCATCAAGGTCCTTGCCAGTCCCCAAATTCATATTTCTATAAACTTGTCGAGAATCAGCGCTTATTATTTCACCATCAAATCTCGCAGCTATAGCCGTAGCTAGTCCTGTTTTACCCGAAGCTGTAGGGCCAAGTATTGTTATCATAACTGTAAAGTTATTTCAATATTCAAAGCTCCACTACTATGAATGCTGTGTGTTATGTATTTATTTCTAATTGAGCGATCACAATATGAGGATATGAAGACAATGAAGCTATTAGACGGTTCTTAACATTAAAATGTCACGAAAAGTATGCCTAACTCCTTTCCTCTTTCATTAGTACTGCTAGTTTTGCTAATCCATTTTCACCCTTGTTCATGAGAAAGTTTGATATTCCTAATAAATACGAATCCTCCATCATATCTGAAGTCAAACAAATCAGAAAACTGGCTAGTGGGAAAGAACACCGTAAAGATTTCACCCCTACAGAACTAGATTTTGGTCCAGTAAGGTTTTATACCGCTAGACATTTTGGATTTTGCTTCGGGGTAGAAAACGCTATCGAAACAGCTTATCGAATCATCGCAGAAAACCCCAATAAGAAAATCTACCTTCTTAGTGAAATGATTCATAACCCTACGGTAAACCAAGATCTTCAAGATCTCGGGATTCAATTCATTCAAGACACCAAAGGCAACCCTTACATTTCTTGGGAAAAAATTAAGAGTGAAGACATCGTGATCATTCCCGCATTTGGGGCTACTAGAGAAATCGAAGAACTTCTAAAAACCAAAGGAATTGCTATTGAAAAATACGATACTACATGCCCTTTTGTAGAGCGAGTATGGAAACGTTCCAAAAGTCTTGGTGAAAAGAAGTATACAGTCGTGATACATGGTAAAATAGATCATGAAGAAACTCGTGCTACTTTCTCACATGCTGCTGAGCATGGACATGCCCTTGTCATCCAAAATATGGAAGAAACTAAACTTCTAGCTGAAGTAATTAATAGCGAAGATCCTGATGAACTATTTGAAAAGCACTTTGGAGCTATGAAGAATCGAACACCCGGTTTTAAGGCTAGTCAGCATTTGGCTAAAGTTGGTGTCGTTAATCAAACAACTATGCTATCTACTGAAACTCGGGCTATTGCGGAATTCATTAAAGATGTTTTAGCCTCGAAGTATGTAGAACTAGAAACTAAGCAATACTTCGCAGATACCCGAGATACGTTGTGTTATGCGACATCAGATAATCAAGCATCGCTAAGAGAGTTACTTGAGATAAAGGCAGACTTCGCAGTTGTAGTTGGAGGGTACAAAAGTGCCAATACCACACACTTAGTAGAACTGTGCGAAGAAAAATTACCGACATATTTTATTAATGGAGCAGACAAAATAATAGCTAAGAACGAAATTCTACATTTCAACAGACTTACCAAGGAAGAAATCTCTAGCCAGTTCATTCCTCAAAAAGAAAAAGTAAATGTGCTAATATCGAGCGGCGCATCATGTCCTGATGCTATTGTAGAGCAAGTCATTCAACGAATCTTATCATTCTTTGATAATACAAAAGATATCGATATTGTATTAAAAAACTTAAAAGATGAATTGATGACAGAATAAAATTAACCCTGTCATCAATTCACTTAAAAAACAAACATCAGTAGCCTGATCAAAAGAATCAGAACTAGTGTCGATATGAGCGAAAGAACGAATCTATCACTTTCAAAAGATCCTGTTTTAAACTTGGTTTGTTTGCGCATGCTAGATTTTTGTTGGTTTAAACCAAGATAATCAAATTCGACTTAAAAAAGAGTCAAATTACTGATCAAGAATCCGAAAAAAGTTGAATACGAGCTTCAGAATACAAATCATAAGCTGCGACCAAAAGTTCGTTAGCAACGGACTCTCCGTAAATATCATATTTGTTAATAGATGATCGGTTTTCGACATATATTGGAGAGTATTCTGATTCAAATTCATCCCAGATAACAAGCATATACTCATAACCTATCTTACTATTCCTTCCATTTTCCAACCACTGATCAAAGGTCTCTTCCTCTAGTGATTTCGGGTAATCCGAACCATCAAACATTGCACTCTATTTAATTAATCAAGCAATTTAGTAATCAACGGTCTGTGAAAAGACAAACTAATACATTTATGCATTTCAAATTTAGTTCAGACATCAATTGGCTATTAACAATTGATCGTAATTCAAAAAACTAATTCTCTCATCTTTTTACAGTGAAATGTTTTGATCCAATCTATCAATTATATTCGCGCACTAAATTTTTAAGCATTTACTATTTATTATGAATTTAAGTGATTTCATTTCTAAATTAGAAAAAAGCCCAGAACAAGTTACTTTTGATGACACGATGAGTACAGTGGACACCAACTATAGCTTCAGTCCTACTTTCTTCGAAAATGGAAATATTAAGAACGAAGCGGGTGAAAATTCTGGTTCATGTAAATTATTTGCTTTTGCTAAGTTAAATCGATTAACGAAAGAACAAACATTACATTGTTTTGGCGAATATTATAGACACGATGTCCTCAAAGATGCACAAGGCGATAACCATCAAAACATTAGAAATTTCATAAAGTATGGGTGGAAAGGAGTAAAGTTCGAAAAAGAAGCCCTAAAAAGCATTCATTAATAAACGAAATAGAACTCTATTACACCCAAATTACTTTTCAAATACTTAATAAAAGCATTAAGACTATTTAGCGGCCATTCGTATCTGAACCGCTCTTTCTACACCTTTTTTAAAAGGGTATCTTAAAGCATGACGAATAACCCACCTTAATTCTTTTGAAGCACCATTTAACCACTCTTCGCAAAGGTCCAATGCTAACTCTAGATTATCCTTAGCTATATCTCCTACATGATTGGCTACACTTCTTCTTACATATAGTACAGGATCATTCTTTAAATGTTCCAGAATTTTGATCGAAGGGATTGGGTCTTCAGCTAAATTTCTCAACTTACTCGCCCAAGGAAGTCTTGGTCTTGCTCCTTCAGAGCATAACCGTCTGACATGAGGATTCTCATCGTTCATCCATTCATAAAAGTATTCAAAGGTCCTATCCTGATCTGCATTAATAAATGATCTAACCGAAAACTCACAGGTATATCGTTTAGTAATTTCATACTGTATACTCATAGACAAGTCAAATGGATCCACACCTTGATTATAGCATGGGTCAAGACCGTACTTAGCAATATATTCGCAATGAGGCATGTAAATCATCGGAGCCAATCCATTGTCCATGGTACTATCTAGAGGTGGTGTCAGCGAATTAATAATTACTGGAATAGCTTCGCTATAAACTTCTGGCAAAAAACGTCTGAGAGCTTCCGCTATCTTTTGTGCCCTAGGTTTGAGCTCATATTTTTCAATTCCATTTAATGCTTCTGCTAAGAATCTATCTTTATCAAAAGATGGGTGTGCTAAATATAAATTCGTTGCTATTTGATAGATCGTATCTCTATTAAAAAACTCTTTTAGAGGCACTCCTTTTTGAATAGAGCTAGCCGCTTCTGGTAACTTAATTTCCAATTTCGTATGTCAGTTTATAGAATAAATCTTCTTTTTAATTCTGAGCTTGGCACGCGGCATGAATCAAACTTTCCAAACCACTTGTACCTATTTCGAGCAATAAATCGATATACCCCATCTCTTAAAAATTCGGGCAATACCTTTAAAAGAGTAAGCCAAGAAAGAGGTTTTTTTAAAAAACCAACAATAGCCAAACCTGCATTAGAATTAGCTAATAATTTACCATTTTGTAAAAAAAGAATACTTTCTAAATATCCTTCTGGAAAGCCATATTTCAAAAGAATCGATTTTCCCACTTCTGACTGCAAAGGTGTAAAAATCAGATCCGTGGAAGCTTCATAGCGTAGTATAAAATCTATAGAATCATTGCAAAACGCACATACACCATCATATAACACTAAGTTATTGTAATTCGAGATATCTACTTGACCAAGTTGATCCATCCCTTTCTAGTTTGCACTCTATCTTCATCATCAGACGTATCGAATTCTATAGTAGCACCGTAAAAATAAGTACCAGCATCTAGTTCTCTACCCTGATCTGTCTTCCCATCCCAATAGATATTGATATTGTTTACCTCACCAAAATTCACTTCACGAGAATCATATTCAAATAGAACTCCTCCTGTTCTATCAAAAACCTTAAACTCTATACTCTTTACGAACCTAGGACAAAACTCTCTTCCATCAAATCCAGACTCAATTAATTCTCCCCCTCCCGACGATGATGGCACCAAGTCAGACATAGGCATAAAAAAGTCATTTATGTTATCTCCATTGGGTGAAAAAGCGTTGGGAAAAAATATTTGAGGACAATTATCAATAACTAACATTTCTGATCTTTCACCTACATTTCCTGATCTATCAACAGTTGCAACTTGGTAATACCCCTTAAAAGAATCCTTTCCAGAGTGCTGAAATTCTGTAAATCTAGTATTAACTAAGAAAGGTAAGTCATCTCCCTCCTTCGGTTTATCGTAATCAAAATAGATATTGTAGCTTTCCACATCATTATCACAAGCCTCATCCGTATTTTCCTCCCAATTCAAGACTACAGAATAATCAATCACGCCATTAGCATTACAAGGTAGACTATGAACCTGTGCCTCACAATCTACTTGATCAAAATCAGTGTTAAAACTAATAGGTGTACAAGGTGGCTCCAAATCATTAACTTCAGCTTCAACTATTTGAGATTTATTAATCAATGGTTCAGGTAAATCTGAATTCCCGTATGTTCCTTGAGTAACTACATAATAATGATAAGTCTCCTCTTTACTAAGTGCAATACCATCATGACTTCCATCGTCTTTATATGTCACTCCTTCATTGGGTACATTTACCTCAGCGATTTTTTTAAACTCTAAATCACCAAAGCCATCATCAACAGCTCTCCATACTTCATGTATAGGAAAATCCTGAGAAACTATTGACCAAGGGGTGTCACCCTCCCATCTCAAAGTTATTGATGTAGTATCGGTAGAGGTTGCTGTCAGCCATATAGAAGAAGCTGTCTCTGAGGGATCTACGGCTGTTCCAGTTGCATCATAGGCATTGATTTGATAAGAGACCGAATTACTTTTTGTATCCAATCCTATATCTGTATATTCTTTATCAGTTATCCCTCTAGCGATCGTATCAGATGTATTAATTCTAACAACATCAAATGTAAAAGGTCTAGGAAACGTAACTACATCTAAATCTATTGGTTCTTCCCATCTTACGTAGACTTCACCATCAGTTTCATCCGTTTTGTTAATATCTACATTAAGTATAACTGGAGAAACAATATCTATTTCTTGACAGGTCTCTTCAGAAACGTAACTCGCACCTCCATCTGGCAATGGAAATGATACTACTATTCTGTAGCAGTATAAAGCTCCTGGAGGCAACCCTTTGTCTTCATCTCCATTATCTGTGTATGTAGTCTGATTGATGTTTACCTCATCAATCAATTTATATCCAGCATTAGCAGGCATTCCTACTTCGCACCCATCAGGATCTATATCAAAACTATCTACCCGTCTCCAAATTTGCATGACTAAGTCTTCTCTCTTACTTCCTGAAAGACCACAATCATAATCATCCCAGCTCAAATTAACTTTTCGACCTTCCAAGTCAGAAATCAAACCTGTTGGTGCGGGCGCTACTACAGTAATATTCCAAACAGCGAAATCACTAAGTTTTGGTCCAAAGTCTGGATTGTCTCTAACCCTAACCTGTACCTCATAGGGTCTTTCACGCACATGATCACAAATAGTCTCCCAACTAAATTCTAAAGTAGAAGGCTGAGGATAAAACGTTGGAGGAACAGTAGACCGTGGTGTCTGTGTAGCAGGATTATTCAATAACTCAAATGGAGCCCCAAATGCCACAATTTCTACTGGATCATCATCTTCATCCTTTCCTATTATATTGGCTTCCAATAATGTACCTGCTACAATACAAGTATCCTCTGGCATTTCTAATTCAGGTGGATTATTATCGGTATCCTCAATTATTATTTGCATATCTCGGGTCATTGACCCTATAATCACCCAATTATCATCGATTTTACGCCATTCATCTACCACAAATGCCACGTTATATTCACCAGCAAAACCAGGCGCATCCCATGTAAGCGTACCGTCCAGAGAATCTATTTCAAAAATTGGTTGAGCATTTCCATCTTGATTTCCTTGACTAAAATTATCATAGAAACTAGGGTCAATAGGATCCTTATACCCATCAACTGATCTATTGAAAAACTGTTTTGGAAAAGTGATTCGATATGATAAACTATCTCCATCTCTATCATATGCACCCGGATTATGCAAGAAAGTCCATTGAACTCCCCCTCTATCTATTGGAGGTATTAAAAACACGGGTGAATTATTTACACCAATTGTCGGATCTATTACAAGAGTCGTTTCTACATAAAATGGAGTATTCACGGAATTACTCATATTGACTATTCCAGCATTCCTGTTTACTTCGGAGTATCTGACTGTATAAACACCAGGACCTTGAAAGGTATGATTAAATTCAAGTACATTATATGCTACTTCGTCTCCTAACGACACGTTCTGCTGAACCAGATTACCTTCGCTAGACGATTTTGTAGTCCCATCCCCAAAATTCATTTGACCATCTCCAGCAAATGGCACGTCTGACCCTGTATCTGTGTATCCAACAATAGAAAATTTGTATGCTAGAGTAGATGTTGATATTCTTTCTGCTATGATCTCTCCTGCCCTTATATGTGTCGCACTAACTCTTTGAGCTATTATTAAACAAGGTAGAATTATGAATAAGATCAGTTTTCTCATGATGCGAATATCGAATTTCTAAGTTGTAAGTCCATTTTTAATGCTATGATTTTAAATACTCTATTAAATAGACATTGACAAGTAAAAGAACATTACGTAAAACTACTTAAAACACTAAGTATTTTTCTTTAGTTCATTCCTACGTAATAACAAATGACTGCAAGCATACTTTTGTTAATTTATAATACATCTAAATACTAAGCTTCATTGGTCGGAACCCCTTCCAAATATATCTTTGAGCGATTTTAATATAGAACAACAATATTTCAACAACAGACTATGAGTTGGATTACACAAACTTTATCCAGTAGTATCGGTAAAAAGGTACTCATGGCCTTAACTGGCTTGTTTTTGATATTGTTTTTGGTCGTTCACTTAGCTGGAAACTTACAGCTATTAGTAGATGACGGAGGACAATCTTTTAATGCGTACGCCTATAAAATGGCGCACAATCCGTTTATCAAGGTAGTTTCTTATGGAAACTTCTTTTTTATACTTCTTCATGCCGTAATCGGTATCGTCCTTACAATAAAAAACAAAGCCGCTAGAAAAGTGGGTTATCATGTAAGTACTAAGGACTCAGAGAGCACGTGGGCCTCTAAAAACATGCCTTTGCTTGGAGTCATTATACTTGTTTTCATTGTTGTTCACCTTATGGGTTTCTGGGCAAAAGCAAAACTTGGTATTGGAGAAATTGGTTTTGTGATCATTGATGGAGTAGAAATGCATGATTTGTACACTGTAGTCAAAACAGCTTATGAAAACATCTTGATCAGTGGATTTTACGTGATATCAATGATAGCTTTAGGATTCCATTTATCACATGGATTTCAAAGTGCTTTTCAAAGCCTTGGACTCAACCACAAGAAATACACTCCTTTATTTAAGACTGTAGGTACTTTGTATTCATACATTGTATGTTTCGGATTCGCGATCATTCCGATCTTGATGTATTTAGGTATTTCATTTTAATCAACTTCAAATAAGATCATAACATGGCTTTAGATTCAAAAATTCCGGAAGGACCATTAGCTGAAAAATGGACTAAGCATAAGTTCAACATGAAGTTGGTCAACCCGGCGAACAAAAGAAAATATGACATTATCGTAGTTGGTACGGGTTTGGCCGGAGCGTCAGCTGCCGCTTCTCTTGGAGAGTTAGGATATAACGTAAAAGTTCTCTGTTTTCAAGATAGTCCTAGACGAGCTCACTCTATTGCAGCTCAAGGAGGTATTAATGCCGCTAAAAACTATCAAAACGATGGAGACTCAGTTTTCAGATTATTCTATGATACCATTAAAGGAGGTGACTATAGAGGTCGTGAAGCAAATATTCATAGGCTAGCAGAAGTATCTGTTAATATAATTGACCAATGTGTTGCTCAGGGTGTACCATTTGCCAGAGAATACGGAGGACTGCTTGACAATAGGTCATTTGGTGGTGCTCAAGTATCCAGAACATTCTATGCTAGAGGACAAACTGGACAGCAGCTTTTATTAGGGGCCTACTCTGCTCTTTCTAAGCAAGTAAAAAAAGGAAACGTTGAGCTAATCACGAGGACGGAAATGCTCGATTTAGTCACTATAGATGGACAAGCAAGAGGTATCGTTACTAGAGACCTTCAGACTGGAGAAATCAAATCTCATTCCGCGCATGCTGTTATGCTTGCTTCAGGTGGCTATGGCAATGTATTCTTCCTATCTACGAATGCAATGGGGTCAAATGTAACAGCTGCTTGGCGAGCACATAAGAAAGGAGCATTCTTTGGTAATCCTTGTTACACGCAGATTCACCCTACATGTATCCCTGTATCAGGTGATCATCAGTCTAAATTGACTCTGATGTCTGAATCTTTGAGAAACGATGGTAGAATTTGGGTACCAAAAGAGGCAAAGCCTGGATTGAAAGCAGTGGATGCTGCTAAAATCCCTGAAGAAGACAGAGATTATTACTTAGAAAGAAAATACCCTGCCTTTGGGAATTTAGTACCTAGAGATGTGGCTTCTAGAAATGCAAAACAAATGTGTGATGAAGGTAGAGGTGTTGGAAATACTGGATTAGCTGTTTTTCTTGATTTCTCAGAAGCAATCAAGAGAGACGGTTACGAAACTATTAAAGCTAAGTACGGTAACCTGTTTGATATGTATATGCAGATAACAGGTGATAATCCATATGAAATGCCTATGATGATCTACCCTGCTGTTCATTATACAATGGGCGGTTTATGGGTTGACTATAACCTGATGACGACTATTCCTGGTTGTTACGCTCTTGGAGAATCTAACTTCTCTGACCACGGTGCTAATAGACTGGGAGCTTCCGCACTTATGCAAGGTTTGGCAGATGGTTATTTCGTTGCCCCATATACAGTTGGTGATTACTTGGCTAATATGCCTTATGATAAAATCCCTACTGACCATGAGGAGTTTAAGAAAGCAGAACAAGCTGTTAAAGAAAGAATAGAGAAGCTATTGAGCATCAATGGTACTAAAACAGTAGATGAATACCATAAAGAGTTAGGTAACATCATGTGGGAGTATTGTGGAATGGCTCGTAACGAAGAGGGATTGACAAAAGCTAAAGGTTTAATCAAAGAACTTAGAGAAGATTTTTGGAAGAACGTCAAAGTTTTAGGTGATAATGACAATGTAAATATGTCACTTGAAAAAGCTGGACGTGTTGCTGATTTTCTAGAACTAGGTGAATTGATGATTGACGATGCCCAAAATAGAAAAGAGTCCTGCGGTGGTCACTTCAGAGAAGAGTCTCAAACTCCTGAAGGAGAAGCTTTGAGAATCGATGATGAATACTCTTATGTTGCAGCTTGGGAATTTATGGGTGAAGAGCTTGAATCTAAACTTCACAAAGAAGAATTGAAATTTGAAAACGTTAAACTAACTCAACGTAGTTATAAATAAGGAATAGATATGAACATTACATTAAAAGTATGGAGACAGAACGGTCCTAAGGACAAGGGCGGTTTCGAAACTTATGACGTAAAAGATGTTTCGCCAGACATGTCATTCCTCGAGATGTTTGACGTTTTGAACATTGATCTTGAAAAGGATGGTAAGGAAGGTATTCATTTCGATCATGATTGTAGAGAAGGTATATGCGGAATGTGTTCTATGTATATCAATGGTAAACCACATGGGCCAAAAGATGCTGTAACAACTTGTCAACTTCATATGAGAAGTTTCAAAGATGGTGATACCATAGTTGTTGAGCCATGGAGAGCAGCTGCATTTCCAGTTATCAAAGATTTGATGGTTGATAGAACTTCTTTCGACAGAATCATGCAAGCTGGTGGATATGTTGATGTTAGTACTGGAGGTGTTCCAGATGCTAATGAAATTCCGATTCCAAAAGTAGTAGCAGATGAAGCTATGGATGCGGCTCAATGTATTGGTTGTGGTGCCTGCGTGGCTGCATGTAAAAATGCTTCAGCTATGCTTTTCACTTCAGCTAAGGTTTCTCAATTGGCATTGCTTCCTCAGGGTCAAGTTGAAAGAAAAACTAGAGTAGAGAAAATGGTTGCACAAATGGAAGAAGAAGGATTTGGTAACTGTACTAATACAGGCGCTTGTTCTGCTGTTTGTCCTAAAGAAATCAGTCTGGAACATATAGCTAGAATGAATAGAGAATATCTTTCTGCTAAAGTTTCATCTACGAATGTATAAGAATTTTAGCAAGTAAAAATAGAAGCCATCTTGAATTATCAAGATGGCTTTTTTATTTATCTACAAAAATTGAACTACACTCGATTTACAATAGACTATTTGAATTAGTCAAAAATACTAAGACTTAGGAAATCCAAATTTGCAAGAGCTGATAGGCAGTAACTTTAAAATGTCTTTTTTAGTACTTTGTCGGAAAGCTCTACTAAAAAGTCAGATATGCCTTCATGAGTGGCAAAAATGGCTCCCTGAGTATTCATAAATGTTGACTCAGATTGATTTAAATGAAGCGTATTTCCGTAGCCATTACACACATATGCGTTTACTTCTTCGAAAAAAACTCTTACTGCTGCATAATCCCAAATACTTCCACAACCTAGGTTCTTCTTTGGGAATTTAAAAAAACAACCTCTACCTGAAGCGATTAGTTCTAATACGTTTACAACTCCTCCAAAGCCTCGTTGGTAAGAAATAACCATTCCAGTTTCACTGGCATAATGTTCTAGTTCAGTCTTAACGAAGTCAAAATACGACTCACTTTCAAAACTATTGCCAGTAAATACATCAATTATATTCGTTTCATTAGAAGCCAAATTGATAGGTAAACCATTTTTTTTCAGCCCATCTCCAATAATAGCACTATAGACGTCTTGTTGATCTGGAACTACAGCTACACCAATAACTGAATTGCCTTGCTTAGATATTAGCCCTATTGAAACTGCATACCCTTTGCGTTGTTCTGTAAAAGGTAAAGTACCATCGATAGGATCTATACACCAAAAAAAATCTTTTTCCAGTCTCGACTGATCATCGGTAGTCTCCTCCATTAATAGTCCCAAATCATATTTACGCATGGAATCAGAAAGCACATCAATAATCAGCTTTTCTGATTTGATATCCACTTCAGTTACAACTTGAGATGCTAAAGAGTCTCCTCCTGCTTTACTCTCTTTCGCATAGCTCTTACCTACTTTTGATTGAATATATTGAGAAGCTATATTACCAGCTGTTATTGCCAGTTCACAAAGCTCTTCGAAATGCTGCTGCTTAAGTACCACTATACAAGATTACTTTAAGTTTAGTTCATTTATTACTTCATTCGTAAGGTTGGTACTGTAAGAATGCATCTTCCAATGTCCGGGGCTCCATCCATCTAAAAAACGACAAAAATCAGCCCAAGCATATTTATATAGGAACCTCCATTCATCGATAAGTAGATGTATTTCATTAGATATTAGACTGCCTTTCAAAGCTACTTCAAGTTGATTAAAATAGTAATCAAGCAATTCTAACTCGTATTGCTGACATTCATCCTCATTTAAACAACTGCTTATAAAGTACACAACATCTTTTATCCCGCACCCTTCACCCACATATTGAAAATCGACAGCTGCTACCCTACCATTTTCTGAAAAACAAAAATTTGCAACCTTAGCATCACCATGAACTAAAGTCTTATAGGTTGCCTGATTTAACTTTTCATCAATAGCATAAGCGGCATTTTTAAGTGACTTGTTTTTCATTGCTTTATATTCATCAGGACGAGTAGTAAGATGCCAATATGTGCCTATTCTCCATAGATTTTTAGGTTTTTCTCCAAACATAGTTCCATGAAAGTTCGCTAACCACACTAAGCAATTTTTCATCTCTTCGAGAGTAACTCGACTTTTTCTTAGAGAAAACCCTACAGCATTTAAATCTTCTAATATTAGGAATATTTCATTGTCCTGACTGGAAGAATAATACAACTCTGGAATTTTCCAATCGTCATGAGAAAGCTTTACTTGACTTAAGTACCAAGATGACTCTACATAATAAGACTTAATTTTTCTTTTATGAGAAAACTCTGTGTTCCACCCTCTAGGGTGATTAGTTTGATCAGGAAATTCTATGTGTTTTACAATAATCGAAGAAGCTTTAAACCCTTCTATATAGCACCTATAAATATATCCATATCCACTCCACAGTTCCTGAATAGTATTTATAGAAACAACAGAAGTCACATTTAAAGATTGTATAATTTTTGCTTCAATATTCTTCATATTTCATTCGAAACTATGGTGGCTTTAAGAAATTAACATAAAGATAATTTGATTGAAATATTACTCATTTAATAGGATTAGTTCTACATTCACATCCTTAATCAGCAATTATTATCTAAACCTTTAAAAATGAAGTCGTCAACACTCTTCAATTACCTCCTATCCCTAATAATCCTTGTAACTATTCTATTGCTCTCTTCATGTACTAGTAGTCGAAAGACAGTAGTAGCTGGAAATAATGTAGTAATGGATAAAGCAGGAAAAGTATACAGACAAGAAACTAATAACCAAGCCATGTACACAGTGATAAAATAATGTTAAAAATATATTTCTTGTGCTAGACGAAACGTATTTGCATGAGATTCGATAATTAACTTAATTTCCTGAGAATACCCGCCGCCCATACAGGCTACTAATGGCAGCTCTCTTGATTTAAAGTATTGTAATACCATTCGATCTCTTTCTTTACATCCTTCGATAGTAACATCAAGTCTACCCAATTTATCGGTGGAAAGGATATCTACGCCCGATTGATAAAAAACAAATTCTGGTTTAAATGACTCTACCACTTTACTCAAATTGTATTGAAGAGTAGACAGATAAAGCTCATCAGCGCAACCATCCGCGAGACCAATGTCAAGATCACTTTGTTCCTTATGCATTGGGTAATTTTTTTCTCCATGCATACTAAAAGTAAAAACTTGGTCATTATCATGAAATATCTCTGCTGAACCATTCCCTTGATGAACATCAAGGTCTAAAACCAATACCCGATCAACCAAGTTGTTTTCTATTAGGTACATTGATGCAATTGCTTGATCATTTAGCAAGCAAAAGCCCTCTCCTCTATCAGAAAACGCGTGATGAGTACCTCCTGCAATATTCATGGCCATTCCATATTTCAAAGCAAAATCGACACACTGAATAGTTCCTCCAGCTATATTAATTTCACGATCAACCAATTCCTTAGATAACGGAAACCCTGTTTTTCTAATTTCTGAAGCAGTTAAATCTAGCCCACGCAAACGACGCCAATATTCTTCAGTATGAACACATATAATTTCAGAATCAAAAGCATCTCTGGGCTCGAAAAGTGAATCCTCTTCAATTGTACCCTCATGCAAAAGTTGTTGAGGGAGTAATTCATACTTTATCATCGGAAAACGATGATTTTCAGGTAAAGGGTGACAGTATTTTTTTGACCAAGCGACCTTTAACATTCTTTAACTATTAGGCGTGCAACTATCTCTACCTTTTCTCCATTTAAGGAGTATAGTTTTTCATTCATAGTTATAGTTTAGTTAGTAAATGACCAATATACCGGACGGGGATTTGGTCATTTTTTCTTTTTGAATAACTTTTTCAGAAAACCATCCTTTTCTTCATCATCACCGTCTTCTTCATAATTTTTTTCCTTGAGCTCTTTTTTCTGAAATATTTTCTGAACGATAGTTTGCTCTTTTATTGGCTCACAATTCAATTCATCTTGCCATTCAATAGGGAGTTTTCGGAACTTTGCTTGAGTATAATAGTTAAAATCACTGGATTCATTCATTGAAGCATACATTTCACCAAAAATAGGTAAGGCTGAATTTGCTCCCTGCCCTACTTTAGTATCTTTAAAACGAATAGAATAGGTATCAGCGCCTACCCAATTCACACTAATCAGTCTAGGTGTCACTCCTATAAACCAACCGTCCCGGTTGGATTGAGTAGTTCCAGTTTTACCACCAATGTCATTAGTTAAACTGTATTTCCACCTCAATCTACTAGCGGTTCCATCAGAACTTGTTACGGACTTTAGCAGCTCCTTCATGATGGCATATGTGTAATCATTTATTACTTTCTCTCCTTCGTCTGCTTTATACCTATATAGTACTTTACCATTTTTATCTTCTATAGACTCAACCATATACGGAGTAACAGGAACACCTCCATTAGTGAATATAGTATAAGCTTTGGCCAATTCTATCATTGACAATTGAGCAGTCCCTAATGCTAATGAAGGAACCTCAGGAAGTATACTCTCAATGCCCGACATATGTGCCAAATCAACTACTCTAGCCACCCCCACATCTTCCATAAGTTTCACAGCTACGGTATTAATGGACTTGCTTAATGCATATTGCATGGACAAGAATTTATCTTCGTAATCATCTGAATCATTACTTGGAGTCCACTCTTCAAAGTTTTTATATGTCACTGTTTTTGCGGAAATATGATCACAAGGATCCTTACCATTCTCCAAAGCAGCAGCATAAACAAATGGTTTGAATACTGAGCCTACTTGTCTTTTACTTTGCTCTATGTGATCATATTTAAAAGTATTAAAATCAATTCCGCCTAACCAAGTTTTAATAGCTCCAGATTGACCATGAATACTTATGGATCCTGCATTAAGCATTTTTACATAATGCATCAAACTATCAATTTGACTAGCTACAACAGACTTGTATTTACCTTGATCTAACCATGTCATCCCATACTTTCGTTTCATTTTTTCCAAAATCTCAGCACTACTTAACCCCTGCTGCTCCCAATTCTTATATGGTCTACTATTGATTATTAGTTTGTACCTCCAATCTTTATCAAACCAAATAGCTTCCTTACCCCAATTTTTTTCAAACTGCTTTTGTAACGAGCTCATGTGCTTGATCATTCCTTGTTCTGCAAGGCGTTGCATTTTTGAATCAAGCGTGGTGTGCACTATCAATCCATCTGTATGAATATTAACATCAAGATTGTTTCTTTTAATTATGTCTTTAGCCTCTTTTTTAACTTGTTCTAAAAAGTAAGGAGCTACCATTCTCTTATTACGAGAATTGTAATCTAGAACTGTAGACTTAGTTTTTAGCTCCGTAAATTGCTCTTGACTTAAAAAACCATGCTTTACCATCAAAGCCAAAACTGTATTGCGACGACTTTGTGATTTGTCAGGAAACAAACGCGGGTTATATGTATGATTGGCCTTTAAACTTCCTATCAAGGTAGCCGATTCTAACAAAGACAGTTGATTAACAGACTTCCTAAAAAAACGTTGAGAAGCACTTTCTATTCCATACGTATTATCTGGAAACGAAACGGTATTAAGATACAGCGTAAGGATTTGTTCCTTTGAATATAAACTTTCCAACCTATAGGCTGTGATTACTTCCTTGATTTTTGAAATTGCTAAGTCGAATTTTGTGTATCGTTCGCGTGGGAATAGATTCTTAGCCAACTGCTGCGATATAGTACTTCCTCCTCCTCCTGAACGCTGTTGCATGATAATGGTCTTCACTAAGACCCTTCCCCAACTCCGATAATCCAACCCATGATGTGAAAAGAAACGACTATCCTCAGTAGAAACTAAGGCTTCAATTAAATGTTGAGGGATTTTATCGTAGGTAACTGAAGTTCTATCAATTAGAAAAAATTTACCTATATCAAAACCCTGATGATCTTTTATAATGGTTGACTGAGCGTTAGATATTTTTTTTAGGTCTTCCTTATTGGGCAATACTCCAAATAGGCCAACATAAATGCTACAAAAAAACAGAAAAACAATTGCCAATAAAGCAAATACAAGTCTAATAAGTACTTTGATTAACAGTAATCGACGATATTTCTTTTGCTTCTCTTTTTTAATACTTGACATACTGGTTTGAACAAAAAAAAACCGTTCTGACGTTTCAGAACGGTTTCAACAAATTTCTATAATTCTTATTGAGCGCCTTCTTTCGCTTCTATTTTCTCTACTTCAGCCATTGCCTTTTCAGCCTCGTCATACATCTTCAATGAAGTATAGATTGACTGTAAGGTAGACCAAGCCGTAACGTCATTAGGTTTATTAGTCACTACATTTTGAAAATAAGGTAAAGCATTCTTTAAATCACCTTTCGCCTTTTCCTCTAATGCAGGACCTTGTTTCTGATATGTTTTTAAATCCATCGCTCTAGCTTCATCTAAATAAACCTTTGCCTTATTCACATAGATAGCACCTAAATTAAAATTGCCTACATAATTGTTAGGCTCTAAAGCGATGGCATCATTATAGCTCTTAATTGCCAAGTCAAATTTAGTTGCTGCTTTATCTTTATCTCCATCCTCTATAAACTTACTACCTAGATTATCATACAACACGGCTAAATTTAAATGATTTTGAACTACAGAAGGATCGTTAGCTAAAGCCATTTTAAGCTTAGTTTCAGCTTCTTCCAATTTATTCAATACGATCAAAATAGTCAGCTCTTCGTTGATAAAGGTCTTATTATCAGGATACTTTTCTTTTGCTTCTTGTACTAATACTAAAGCCTCTTCATTGTTTTCTTCTACTCTTTCAAAATAGACCAAAGATTGATATGCTGACTCAGGAATCATATAGTTGTCCTTCATTAACATATAATATTTCTTAGCTTTGGTATAGTCTTCCATTTGCTGAGCTACCGCTCCAGCATAATACATTGTAACAGAATCAGTCGGCTTTACTATCAACCCTTTTTCAAAGTTTCCTAAAGCAGTTTCCAAATCCTCTTTATTATATGCTTGCTGAGCTTGATCCATAAAGTGTCCCCAAAGACCATCATAGTTCAAAGAAGCGTTAATAGCTGTCAAGTCATTTGGTTTAGCCATTTCTGATACCTTGGTGTAAGCCTCTGCAGCCTTTTGAATGGCATCTGGATCTAAAGAACTAACTGCCATATCACTACTTGTAGCAATGGCCTTATAAATCTGACCTTTGATATACCAAGATTTGGCCTTTCCTGCATTCTTTGGATTTTCCAAAGCTAAATCAATCTCTGCTTTTGCATTGATTAGATCATTTTTATCTAAATAAGCTTGCGCTTTGCTAGTAGAGCCTTTTTGTGCCCAAGCACTTACACTTACCAACAGTGCTAATGCCAATACGTAAAATCTATTCATCATTTTAAAGTTAAAAGACAGCCTAAGCAATCTATTTTATTCATTTGTTTCAGATGTTTCAGAACTTTCTGGTGAATCACCCGCAACTTCATCAACTTCGTCCATTTTTTCAATTTTTTCGACAGAAGAAATCTCATCATCATCGTTGAGTTTGATCAGTCTAACACCTTGTGTAGCCCTTCCCATAACTCTTAAATCTTCTACCTTAATTCTAATAGTTATACCTGATTTATTAATAATCATCAAATCATCACTATCAATTACTTCTTTAACGGCAACAAGCGTACCAGTCTTTTCAGTAACCTTCATAGCTTGCACACCTTTACCACCTCTTTTGGTAATTCTATATGCTCCAATATCTGACCTTTTACCATAACCTTTTTCAGAGACTACAAGAAGATTTGCATCTTCTCTCGCAATACAAACCATATTAATAACACGATCGTTTTCTCCTTCCATGGTCACTCCCTTCACACCAGCTGCTGTTCTCCCCATAGGACGTACATCAGATTCATGAAAGTGAATTGCTCTTCCAGATTTTTTAGCTATTACAATATGATTATCACCGTTGGTCAAACTAACGTCTAGTAGTCTGTCGTCCTCTCGAATAGTTATAGCATTGATACCATTCTGTCTTGGTCTTGAATATGCTTCCAATGTTGTCTTTTTAATAATACCATTGGTAGTACACATCATGATGTAATTGTTATTAATGTAGTCTTCGTCTGACAGACTATTTACATTGATAACAGAACGAATCTTATCATCACTTTCTATATTAATCAAGTTCTGAATAGCTCTTCCTTTAGAAGCTTTAGTTCCCTCAGGAATCTCCCATACTTTCTTCCAAAATACTTTTCCGGATTCAGTAAATATCAATAAATAGTTATGAGTAGATGCAACAAAAAGATGCTCTGTAAAATCATCAGACTTAGTTATTACCCCCTTAGATCCTACACCTCCTCTTCCTTGTGTTCTATATTCGGTTAAGGCCGTACGTTTAATATAGCCTTCATGAGAAATGGTTATAACCATTTCTTCATCAGGAATCATATCCTCAGCAGTAAAGCCATCCGCAGCATGGATAATATCTGACCTACGCTCATCACCGTACTTATCTCTAAGTTCAGTTAATTCATCTTTAATGATGGTCATACGTCTCTCCTCGCGAGCTAAAATATCTTTCAAATCGTCAATATGAAGCTTTAGCTCTTTGTATTCCTGCTCTATTTTCTCAATTTCAAGACCAGTTAATCTCTGAAGCCTCATCTCCAAAATGGCCTTTGCTTGAATCTCTGACAACCCAAATTGCTCAATAAGACCAGTCTTAGCAATTTCAGGATCTCTAGAATCTCTAATCAGCTGAATTACTTGATCAGTCACATCCTTAGATTCGAGTACAATCATATACCCTTCTAAAATGTGCATTCTCTTCTCAGCTTCTTTCAGCTCATATTCAGTCCTTCTGATTACCACTTCGTGTCTATGTTCCACGAAATAGGTAATTATTTCCTTCAAATTCAGTGTATGTGGACGCCCCTTAACCAAGGCCACATTATTAATACCAAAAGAAGATTGAAGTTGGGTATACTTGTAGAGGTTATTTAAAACAATATTTGGAATAGCGTCTTTCTTAATATCATAGACTACTCGCATTCCATTTCTATCAGACTCGTCACGGATATCACTAATACCTTCTAATCTCTTTTCATTTATTAAGGCAGCAGTCTTTTCTATCATACTAGCCTTATTCACTTGATAAGGTATTTCTGTTACTATGATTTGCTCCTTGCCAGTTTTGGTAGTTTCAAATTCTGCCTTTGCACGGAGTACAACTCTACCTCTTCCCGTTTCATATGCGTTTCTAACTCCTTGATAACCATATATAGTAGCTCCAGTAGGAAAATCAGGCGCTGTTACATGTTGCATCAACTCTGATATTTCAATCTCAGGGTTCTCAATATATGCAATTGTACCATTCACTACTTCTGTTAAGTTGTGAGGAGCCATGTTAGTGGCCATACCTACAGCAATACCTGAAGTACCATTTACAAGTAAGTTTGGAACTTTACCTGGTAGAACTGATGGCTCGTTGAGAGAGTCATCAAAGTTAGGCTGAAAATCGACTGTTTCTTTGTTGATATCATGAAGCATTTCTTCGGCAATCCTTCTCAGTCTTGCCTCTGTATATCTCATGGCTGCAGGGGAATCACCATCAACAGAACCAAAGTTACCTTGACCATCAACCAATGGATACCTCAAGGACCATTCCTGAGCCATTCTTACCATGGTATCATAGACAGAACTATCACCATGTGGATGATACTTACCTAATACTTCTCCAACGATTCTTGCTGACTTTTTATAGGGTCTATTATGCAATACTCCTAACTCCAACATTCCATATAGAACTCTTCTGTGTACTGGTTTTAAACCATCACGTACATCTGGCAGTGCTCTAGAAATGATGACCGACATCGAATAGTCGATGTAGGCTCCTCTCATTTCTTCCTCAATGTTGATTGGAATAATATTCTGATCTCCTAATGGAAGATTTTCGTTATCTCCGTCTGACATTTAATCTTATTCTAATGTGCAAAATTCAGCCTGCAATTTAACCAAAATAAGCCTCAAAAAGCAAGCAAAAATACTGCTTAGACAAGGATGGGTATCACTCTAGCTAGATTGTAAAAAATTAGCTTTCATAACCTTGATTAATAAGGGTTTAACTTTCTGCTATTTCCCCATTTTTGTCTAATCGTTTTGCGGTTATTCTGACCTACCTTGGGATTTTGCTTTTTCCAAATTGGCTGACCGCGTACTTCTTTGTACTTACCTGATTTTGGATCTACAATTACATGCTTTAATTGTACTTTATCACTCTTCATAGGTGATCTTGGAATTTCAGGAAAGGTTACACTTATCCCAACACCCAGATTGAAAGCATTATACTTATTCTTTATACTACCACCTCCTTCAGGTAAAGCAGTATTCATCGTTCTAAAATCAAAAGAAGGTTTAACAAATACTCTAAAATATTCTGACAAATTCTTCTCTATAGAGATACCAAAATTGTAATAAACCCCATTCGTAACAGCACCACTAAACTGTTTTCCTAGTTTATTTTTACCAATTTCTATTTCTGCAGCAAAAGAATAATCCCACCAATCATAGAACTTATAGCCTACCAATCCATAATACTTGAAGAAAAATGTAGTCCGCTGAACTGGGTGAATTGATCGTATCCCATGACCATCTACTGTAGGTTTGAAAGAACTGATTTTGTGGTAGGCCATACTGATACCTCCACCAACTCTAATACCTTTATAATTATATCGAATATTTATATTTAACGGAATATCCCTACCTCTTCCTTCAAAACCCAAACCAATAGAATCAGCATCAAATTGAGTTAACCCACGATTTAACTCTGAATTGTAAACTGGATTATCAATGCTTGGAAATGGTACATCTGTCGGATTAGGAATTTCTATCGGTATACCTATTGAAGGATGATTAAACCAATTGTCATAAGCAACATAATCATCTTCCAAAGGCACGCCTTCATTTAAAACGATAAATTGCTGAGCCGGAGACTGAAGATAATAATATCCAGAAAGGTCATGCTTGTAATTTGTCCTGTTGTATCCAGTAGAGATTTGGAAGGAAAACTGATTTAATACTGCCCGAATAGGAGATCGGTAAATATCTTTTTCTGAATATTCATATTCTTGAGCGTACCCCAAAAATGAAACATTAATCAATATTATAGTAAAAACTAACCTCATGGATTTATTGGAGGTCTAGAAAGTTCTACATTAAAAACTAATACTTCGTAAGGGCTTATACGAGTTGCATATTCAGGAATTACTTTCTCTTCCACTAAAACAGCTAAATCAGCTGTTGGGAGTGCAAAAACACTTCCTCCATAAGAATTAGATGATGTGTATATGAAAGTAGCCCTCTCCCCAAATTCCATTTGTCGAATAGAAGCCTCTAAACCAGAAAATAAAACCCCTGTATTGTGTTGATAAATGAACTGATTAACAGTTTGAAAAGCCCCTCCACGCGGGAAATTTTCAAGTTTATACGCAGAAAAACTAAGGCTAACTGAATCTCGATCATTTGCCCTTTCATTTTGTACACCTACAGTTGTTCTTTTATAATATATACCTGTTTTAAACTCATTGAAAGGGTCTACTGGAAAAGCAACAGTATTGTTTAAATCATTGTCAGTAATCATAGTTTCTATCTGAGATTTTTGAAGAGCCAAAATTTCGGTTTCCGTTTGTTTAGAAACTACTTTTATTGAAAGTGTGATTATACTTGAATCAGATACAGACAAATTTGATTCTCCGAAAAAAGCTTGTGCTGCTGGTATGTAGAATATGGTACTATCTCCCACACGCATCAATGAAAGAGCCACATCTATACCTAATGGAAAAACGGCTCTTGAATTGAATAAGACTTTAATAGGATCTCCATTGGACGGTGAGTGAGAATCGAATGTCCTCCCTTCTAATACACTTGCTTGGTAATAAATCTCTAGTACATCTCCTGCACTATAAGATTCTCCACCTGACGTAACCAGATTTTGATAAAAAATACCTGACCTATCTTGTGTAGTAAGATCTAAAAGGTTGTTCCTTTCCAAATACGAAATGATAGAATCTCTATTTGCTATGTCTAACTGTGAAGTAGAAAGATCATCTTCACTACAACTACTCATCAAAAGGGATATAGCGACTCCCATACATAACACACAGACACCAATAAATTTATTCAACACTATTATCTAAGTTACAATCGAGTCAATAACGTATAAATAACTAAATAATTACATCAAGGTATTTATCCTATTTAACTTCAAATGTATTAAGGAAATAATGAAAGAGTGGAATTTTATCTAGACCTAATTTTTGTCCAATTGAAGTGATTCTACCGAAGTCTGTGGAATTCACCTTTCTAGGTCCAAATACGTCATCATCCGATTCTAAAAAGAATGACGCTAAAAAGCGCGTAAAGATATATGGCGCCTTTAACATTTCTAATCGATATTGAGAAACATCTACTGTAGCATTTGGATCATAGTCTTTCTCAAGTTTCTTGATGTCAAAGGTTTTCTCCATCGTCATTCTTATAAAATCTAAAAACTCCTTCTCCCAAAAATCATATTTCTGAATTAAAAATTTCATACCAAATACTACGGGGTCCTTTTTTAGAAAATACCCTCCCTTAGATAGCTTACGGGCCTTTTTGTTTAGCGCCATTTCTTCAAACAAACTCACACTTCCGTTCGCAAGAGCTACTCCAACGGTCGGCACCATCATCATTAACGCAAAAAAATCTTCATCTGATAATTCAAGATATGGAGCTTCTTGTTTCAAAAACTTCTTTTTAAGACTTTTAGTACTAGTCATCAAGTCTTCATTGCCTATTAAGGTCTCGATTTCGTATTCTGTGAACATGCCTTTGAATTTAGATGAATCATTTAATTAGTGGTTATCGGGAATTTAGTTAAATACTTAGCTAAATGAAACCTTTAAATGATCAAGAGCCTGAAGATAGTTCAGTGATGAGTGCATCATACTGAACATTTAACGAAGAATCAGAATACAATTGATGACGGATCTTATTAAATTGACTTAAGCCAACAGCATTTTTTATAATCTTAACATATTCTTTTTTATAGATTGATTTCATACTATCTATTTCCAATAGAATATCCTTATATATAGTCTTTTGTTCGTTCGATACTTCTGAACAATCGCCTTTTTTTATTTTGTTATAAACCTCTCCTTTATTCAAAAGTGGCGCATTATATATTGTATTAATTAATTGATACTCAAATATGGTAGACAAACTATCAAGTTGAATAGTTGTCTTGCAATACGCTTCCAATTGCTCTTTTGCTATTTTGGATTCTTGACCGAACAACCTTCCCTTACTTATTAGTAAGGCAAAAAACAGAATAATTATTACTCTCATTTTATATGCTTATTTAGCGAAATAAGAACCTAAGACCTTAAAAAACAAGAAGCCTATCTATAATTGCCTTTTATTTAAGAATTGACGTAATGAAAAAGATATACCATTTAAGTACTTGTAGTACCTGTAAGCGAATCATCAAAGAGCTTGATTTAAATAGTAATGGTTTCGAGATGCAGGATATTAAATCTAATCCTATCACTGAATCTCAATTAGATAAGATGAGAGAAATGTCTGGTTCTTATGAATCATTATTTAGTAGACGATCAATGAAATTTAGACCAATGGGGCTTCATGAAATGGAGTTATCTGAGTCTGATTACAGGAAATATATTTTAGAAGAATATTCTTTCTTGAAGAGACCTGTAATTATTGTTAAAGACGAAATTTTCATAGGAAATTCAAAAAAAGTAATAGCTGAAGTGGCAACTAAACTGGATTAAAATTTCCCCATAACTCTTAAGTTTATAAACCTATTAGAAAGTGAATTTGGTATTGCATAGTTATTGGATTGAAAATCTTGGATCCATGTATATGATATAGCATTGTCAGTGGCTAGAAGGTTCAATACCTCTAGCCCTATGATTATTTTTTTAGGCATCAATTTTTTGACTTTCACTAACTGAAAATGTTTGGTAAAACCAACATCAACTCTAAAATAACTATCTCCAATAAACGATGCTCGTAGCCGATCATTATTTGAAGGTCCAAAAGGTAACCCAGTACCGTAAAGCATATTCAAACTCACACGAATTGAAGGATCATTAGGAATGTGGTCTTGATAGAAAATCCCTAAATTAATTCTTTGATCTGTTGGTCTTCTTACGAAAGATGAGGTGTCATTTACAGCTTCTTTTGCATTAAGATATCCAATACTAAACCATGATTCCGCTCCTTCTACGAATTCACCATTTAATCTTAAATCAACCCCATACACTTCTGCTACCGCCTCATTATCGGCATAGTAGCGAATTTTTACATTATCAATATCATATAGATTAACATCCCATAAATACTTATTATAGCCATCAATTGACATTTTAAAAGGTCTTCCCCACATCTTAAAATATCTATCCCAGCCCAAGTTGAAATGAACGGATTTTTGAGCTTTCACAATAGGGTTTATATTACCCGATCGATCTCTCAATTCTCTATAAAATGGGTGCTGTGAATAAATACCAAAAGACATCCGTATAGCATTCGTTGTCAAACCTCTAAATACATGAACATATTGCATTCTAGGACTAGTGAGTAATTGTTGACTATAAGTCCAATAGTTAAACCTAAGTCCTATATTTATTATATCGGTTGAATCTTGATTTATCAAAGTATATTGACCAAAGGCAGCAATCTTGTGAGAGTTGATATCAAAACTATTATCAACAGATCTTTCTATTTGAACAAAATCAGCTGAATCTGTAAAAGTGTATTCTTGAAGCTGGTCATTCAATATTTCATAATCCCAATTTAAACCAAACTCCAGCAAATCATTATTGATATAGACCTCATTGCGTTGTTCTACATTTAATATCTGCGCAGTTAACTTATTTCTACCATGACGGTAAGAAGTTCCTAAACCTCTTTCTGCTATACAATCATTAAACTGATCTGTTCCTGGGGTAGCAGCTATTTCGCATAATCGATATCCAGCTTCTAAATCAAAATTTTCACGTTCACTTGATTGAATTCCTGACAAGGTCAAATTAGCAATAAAATTATCATTCAATGAATGTTTAACCTGTCCTGCTAATTGATAAGTTTGATAGTTTAATTTTTCCCTACCGTCAAAACCAATCCTTAATCTAAGAGTCTCTTGTGATGTTCCAAAAGTACTTTCCTGTATCGTAGGGATGGTTTCATAGTTATTGAATGCTGCAGCACCTAATAAGCTGATTTTAGTTTTACTTGATAATCTATGAACGAAATACGATTGAAAATCAGTAAATCGTGGAAAATATTCACCTTCTACCTCCAGAGTCCCTAAAAGATACCTAGAATTTTTGTGTCGTATTCCAGTAGCATATGAAGTTGATTGATTTTTGGAACGACCTCCTACATAAATACTCCCTCCTAACATACTGGCATTAATAGAACCTTCAAAATCCGTTGGTTCCCTATATGTTACATTCAGCATAGAAGACAGCTTATCTCCATACCTTGCTCTCCAACCTCCTGGAGAAAATTCAATACCTCTAACCAAATCTGGATTAATAAAGGAAAGTCCCTCTTGTCTACCTGCACTTACAATTTGAGGTCGATAGATTTTTATTCCATTTACATACACCAAATTTTCATCATAATTTCCTCCCCTTACTGAATAGGTACTTGATAATTCATTATTACTATAAACACCAGGAAGAGTGGCAAGAACATTATTAAAATCTCCAGTTGCAGTAGGAAGGTTTAAAACATTCTTTGCCTCTAACTTGGTAATATGCTGATCACTAAGAATATCAATTGACTTTTCTTGAACTTTAACATCATCCAGAATACTGGTCTTCTCTAATAAAACTACTTGTAAATCCTTGACGGTTGGCACACTTACTTCTCGATAAGTATCCTGAAATCTAACATGCGAAAAATTCAAATTATAGATCCCACTATCTAACAAAAAAATGAAGTGCCCATCGTTATCAGTCAAAGTACTTTTCTGAATCTGTGAGAGTTTAATAAGCACATTCTGAATCGGAGTTCCATCTTGTTCTAACACTACACCACTTAGCTTTTTTATGCTCTGTGCTGGCAAAGAAGAAACTGAACTAAAAACTAAGGTTAGTAGTAAGAATATGGTCTTTCTCATCAACTGGAAAATATACTTAGCAATTTATGTCAATCCACATATTAATACCTAAGCAGTTTTACATTTTTGACTATTCCTGCTTGATTGACTTGAAGTATATAAACTCCTTTCTCCTGTCCATTTACATTAATACTATAGACGTTTTCTTTCTTGTGGTTTTCTATTCTTATCCTATTAATCTCTTTACCTCTAGGATCAAATAGAACAAACTCTATTCTTTCCTGAGCATACTCCTTCTCTACCTTCACATTGATATTATTAGAATTAAAAGGATTGGGAAAAACAATCACCTCGTTGGTCATAACATCAAACATGGAAATTTCCTTATCTCCTACTCTTTCATAATGGGGAATTCCATATCCCGTTTTATTGTTCGGTTTTTCAAAGTCAGAACCAGAAGCTACAATAAGGTTACGAAGTTCAATATTGCTTAACTGAGGATATTTTTGCCATAAACTAGCTGCAAAGCCTGTAATCAATGGCGTTGAATAACTCGTTCCTGAACGCTTATCTACTCGGTTATTATCTAGATACAAAGTAACATTTCTACCCAAAGCCACTACATCAGGCTTAATTCTTTTGTCAATAGTAGGCCCGACTGAACTAAAAGAAGCGTATTTTAAGTCCTCATTTACAGCCCCTACTACCAATACATCAGCAACATCAGATGGAAAAATGACATAAGGCCACTGCTTATTTCTTCCTTCATTACCGGCACTATTAATGACTAATATCCCTCTATCGATAGCAAACTGTGCTGCTTTTGAAATAATAGTTGAATTACCATCCGTATCATCGTAATCGTAATCCATTGATTTATCATCAAATGTATTATAGCCTAGAGACGAACTAATAATATCTGCTCCTACACTATCTGCACGCTCTGCTGCTAACAACCAATTAATTTCCTCAATACGATATTCAGATTCTGAATCTTCGGTCACATATAATGCAAAAGAAGCATCAGAAGCACTACCTGTTAAATGCTTATGTTTTGCTGCTATGCAACTCAATACATTCGTGCCATGATCATCGTATGCGAAAGGATCTAATTCATTACGAACAAAATCTTTGGAATCGATTACTCGATTGTTTTCAAATAAGTGCTCAAACATCACACTTTTATTCACTTGATTAAATCCTGCATCTAAAATTGCAATTAAAACTCCGAGTCCGGTATAACCATCTTCTATAATTTCATCCAGACCTAAACTCTCCAACTGAAAGGCCCCATCCTTTGAAGCGATAAGTGGTTGCTTAGAACTAAATGAAAATTCATAGTCACTAGGCCTTTCAGAAAGTCTATGACCACGAGCTATTAATTCAAAAGATTTTACAAATTCGAGATCTATTTTTTCAACATCAGAATTATCAGCTTCAACGATAGCGGCATTCAGCCATCTACTAGTATATGTAGATTTAATTCCAATTTCTGCCAATGCAGAAACGTAGCTCTCATTTACTGGAAGGTCATACTCATCAATAATTACACCTTGATCCAAACGTCTTTCAATAGACCGCTGAGATAAATAATGTTCAGGTTCGCTAACATTGAATTTTGAATCGGCTTTATCTTGAAAATAAATAATATATCTATTGACTTCAGCAGAAACTGAATTGGCTAGCACCAGAAAAATGATTAATATGACACTATTCTTTACCATATTCAATCAATGTTTGTACCAGTCCCCTGCCATCTATAATCTTCTTATTTTCTGAACTTTGATCAAAAGTCCATGTACTCTCAATTTTAATTAACAACCCTACATCCGGCGCATAAACCTCTTCTCTATAATCTTTACCTAAGAAATCCTCTTCTTGATTTTTTTGAATTACCGTTCTTAAATCCTTATAAATAGACGTTTCAAAAAGTAATGTATCACTTAAACGGTTTGAATATTTATAATCTAGTTGGTTATTTCCATTCAAACCATTTGCATCCCAACTTAAATTGTTCTCGATTGGAAAAACTAATTTTATCAACGGAATACCATTTTCTACTTGAACCACTCTTGATCGGGTAACAGTAGAAGACCATATTGAATCCAACTTCCACCTCTCATTATTATTTACTCTTGAATACCTTTCAAGAGTGTATTTAATTTCATCAGTAGCATTTCCAAAAGAATCTAAAACTCTTTGTGAATCAGCTACTACTTCCATCAAAAAGTATGCTTTGATATCAGGACCTGATAATTGATATGTAGTGTCTTGCATATCGTAAATACGATATGCCCCCAACTCCATTGGATAATAATTTTGCCCTATTCGAGTCACATCATCATCTAAACTTGAATTGCATGCTATTAGTGCAAAAACCGATATGAAATACCAATATCTAAACAGCTTTAAGCTTGTTTTGATTGAAACTTGATTTAATCCATCCTCCTCCAACAACATCATTCCCTTCATAAAATACTGCCGCTTGTCCAGGAGCAATAGCTGAGACCCCATTTCCAAAAAACACTTTCATAGTACCTCCTACATGCTCAATTACTGCGGGATTACCAGGGTCATTATATCTAACCTTAGTGATTGTATCCATACGTTCACTCAAAGATTCATATTTATTCATGATCAATTGATCTACGTACATTCCATCTCTTGACAGTTCGTCAAAAGTCCCTAATACAACCTGATTTTTATCCTTTATAATCTCCACTACATATGCCGGAAAACCTAAAGCTATTCCTAAGCCCTTTCTTTGTCCAACCGTATAAAAAGGATACCCTTCATGAGTTCCTACCACAGTTCCATCCTCTAATACAAACTCTCCTCCTGCTACTTTTTCTTGTAAACCATCTACCCTTCTTTTCAAGAAACCTCTATAGTCATTATCAGGAACAAAACATATTTCATAAGATTCAGATTTATTTACCAATTCTTCGAAACCTCTTTCTAATGCCATCTCTCTGATTCGATCTTTGGTCAATTCACCCAAAGGAAGTATAGTACGGCTCAAACTCTGCTGAGACACACCCCATAATGCATAGGACTGATCCTTATTTAGATCAACTCCTTTCGACAATACATATCTGCCATTTTCTTCTCTCACCTGAGCATAATGACCAGTAGCAATATAATCACAACCAAGCTTATCAGCTCGTCTCAATAGTGCATCCCATTTGATATGAGTATTGCATAACACACATGGGTTCGGAGTACGACCATCTAAATACTCATTTGTAAAATGATCAATAACATAATCACCAAACTCTTCTCTGATATCCAATATGTAATGAGGGAAACCAAGATTAACTGCAATGTTTCTTGCATCGTTAATAGAATCTAAGCTGCAGCAGCCCGTTTCTTTCTTTCCACCTCCTGAAGATGCATAGTCCCATGTTTTCATGGTCATGCCTATCACCTCATACCCTTGTTCATGAAGCATTACTGCTGCTACAGAACTATCAATGCCACCACTCATGGCTACTAATACTCTACCTTTCGTACTCATTAATATGCATTATTGCCTGGTTCACAGCCAGGTGTTAACATCTATTGAAAACACAAAAATAGGCGAAAGGATTGTAACTATTAGACATACTAAGCTAATTCACGTTAGTTTATATTCTTATTTTGACATATATCTCTGAAATGCATCATCAAATGACTGTTCATGACTTGCCATTCTTTCTATTATCCATGTAGCAGCAGATAGTAAGTCCAAGGCTTCGGAGTCATCAGCAACATTCAAATCAAATGGCATCTGCCCTTCTATTAACAAAGTTTCCTCTGCTTGTGAAATTTCATCAACAGTGTATTTTTCTACTAGATTTTGTAAAATTGATATATCCATATGCTTTTTAGTTGAATAAAAATACAAGATTCTTATACTTCAAATTAGGCTCGTTTATCTTTGAATCCAATATTAAATAACAAATACGACACCCCTTATGAATCTAAAAACTTTTGTCAAAGTCGGTAACATTTCTAATCTGAGTGACGCTAGATATTGCGCTGGTTTTGGTGTAAATCTATTAGGATTTAACATAGATAATTCTCAATCAGATGCAATAAGCTTGGAAAAAGCGAATGAGATAATAGGCTGGGTGGCTGTAGAAGATATTATTTTAGAAGCTGGAGAATTGTCTTCGAAACAAATCTCGGAAATAAAAGAACAAAGCGGTATTAATTATTTTCAGGTTGACAACTTGTCTGTAGCGAATGAATTATCAGCCTTAGGCTATTCCATTGTTCTCAGAATAATGATACATTCGGAAGAACAAATAACTAGACTCAACAGTACTCTTTTTGGTCTTTCTGAAAATGTTAAATTTCTGCTGATAGAATCACATGACGAGCTTTTCACTGAAATACTTGAATCAAAAATAACCGAATTAGAAATTGACGTTCCAATTTTAAAAGGGTTCAATCTAGATGAAAAAAAATTAGATTCAGTTATTGATTCCAATAGTGCTTTCTCTGGGATAGCATTAAATGGATCAGAAGAGCACAAACCTGGTTTTAAAGATTATGATGAATTAGCTGATATTCTTGAATACCTTGAAGAAGAAAACTGATGTCAATTATCAGCTCAATTATTGGTATAGAATACATTAAAGAAATAGATGATCATTTATTACAAGAAATCCTTAATGCTCCTGAATCGATTTCTGAATTAATTGATACTTTTCTATCAAGCGATAATAGAGTCTCTCAGAGATGTGCTCATTTGTTAAGTAAAGTATGTGATTTTTCACCTGATTATATTTCTTCTTACGTCCCAAGATTAATAAACGTTCTTGAACAACACCCATCTACGGGAGTAAAAAGAAACATTCTAAGAATCATTCAGTTTCAACAAGTTCCTCAACGCTATCAAGGTGATTTAGTAAATCATTGTTTCCATTATCTATCATCTCAAGAACCGATTGCAATCAAAGTATTCTCAATGACTATAATAGCAAATCACTGCAAAGAACATCCAGAATTGGCGGTTGAACTTCGAATGGTCATTAATGATTTGATGGAAAAAAATTCGAGTGCTGGAATTCAATCACGAGGTAGAAAAACACTCAAACAAATTGATCAGATGAATGCATCTATCTAAGTAGTATCATTCATTCGAAGAATAATGACTACTTTTAACTAACACCTTTGAATTATTCCATTTTGAATGTCTCAAATTAATCAAGGAAAACATAATGTATCTAGTGAGCTTGAAAGACTCAAAGTCAAATACAAAGAGCTCGAAAAAAAATACGATTTATTACTAGAAACCTCGGGAAGCTGCTTCTTTATTTTCGAGGGTGATGAAGTAGTTGAGTTCAGTCCAGCAGCTGAGGAAATATTTGTTTACGCTAGTGACTTTACTGAGAAAACTGTAAACGAACTAATGCCTATCTTCCAACCGAATGGTGAAAAAAGCGCTAATATTTGGAATAAGCACCTTAACTCTAATAATCCATCTTCTCCAATAACTATCTGTTTAGTTGATAAAGAAGGAGAAAGCATTCAGTGTACTGTTTGCATCAAAAAATTCAAGGAAAATCAATTTATAGCTAGCATTGATAGAGAGTTAGAAAGCCCAAAAAAAGATTTCAATCCCATTGATCAGGCACCGGTATATCTGAGAAATATTGATGAATTTGGAAAGATAACTTTCATGAATAATCTCTGGGAGAAATTACTTGGTGGGAGTCTAGATTCTTTGAAATCAATTTGGTCCTCTAAAATCCTTGATGAAGACCGTGAACGCTATCTAAGTGGTTTAAATTTCGCTTTTCAAAGCAAAAAGAAATATGAATATTCATTTAGGATACAGACCCCTAAAGGATATAGATGGTTATTAGATGCAGGAAGACCATTGTTTGCTGGTAAAAAATTCATTGGATTTAGCTGTGCTGCTCTTGATGTTACAGATAGAAAAAACCTCGAACTAGAAACTACCAGAGATGAAGCTATCACAGCATCTGAAATAAAAATTCAGGAATCTCTAAATGCTTCTGAAGTCATAGCTTTAACTACTGATACAGAAGGTAATATTCGATTTGTAAACAAACGACTTCTGTCGATTTTAAGCATTAAACAAGCGGAAATTGCTGGAGACAACCTATTTGATCTATTTGTTCCAGAGTCTCCAAATATTACGCCTAGTAAATACAGTGAATTTGCGATTCAGGGTAAATTCGACGGTGCTATCACAGGAAAATTCTTCACAAAAGAAAAACAAGATATAAATGTAAGACTCAACGTTGTATTGCTAAAAGATGCATACAATGAAGTATCAGGAGTTAATCTTATCGGAGAGAATATAACAGATCAGCAGAAAGTAAAGCGACAATTAGAAAGAACAAATGATCAACTCAAGGAGCTTTTCGATAATTCATATGATCTTATTACCATTTTTGATCAAGATGGAAACTTTCAATTTGTAAATACTGCATGGATTGAAAAGTTAGGGTATTCAGGTAAGATTCTTGAAATGAAGTTCAAAGATGTTGTATTATCAACTCAATGGGCTAGCACAGTCAAGAACCTAGAAAAGGTAATTAAAGGAGAAAGAATAGAAAGGTTTGAGACCGTTTTAATATCAGATAATGATAAAAAACTATCTGTATCAGGAAGAGTGAATTGTTCGTTTGACATGAACGGAAAGGCTGAATACAGAGCTATTTTTTATGATATTACAGAACGTATTAGAGCAGAAAAAGCTCAGTACCTATATAACAGCATTGCAAATTTTGACTTTGAAGATTTAAAACTAAAACCTCTTTTTAGCTACTTATATGAACAACTAGATAATATTTTACCAATTAAAAACCTATTTATTGAAGTCGATGCATTTAGTTCCAGTATACGACTTCGAGAAGAGTTTTCTACTACTTCAAACACCATAGATCAAAAAAACCAAGATGCATTCAATAGACAGGTATCTAGATATACGAAAGAAGACAGTGTAGCTAAAATCCTATATGACGACGAAATAAAATCCGTATTCAACACAAAATACACACCTCCCATGGTTTATATGGGGGTTCCTATTATTATATCTGACCGTTCAGTCGGTAGTATTTCAATATATTCATTTGACAAGAGGTCAGACTATGGACATAAAGACCTAGAGTTACTCTACTTTATATCTAATCAAATATCACTGGTCATTGAACGCTTGGTCAATGTTGAAAAAATAACTGATCAGGATGCGAGATTGAAAGCTATTTTTCAAAGCAGTAGCCACCAAATATGGTCAATTGATCAAGATCATATCCTGACGTCATTTAATCACGAATATGCCCAAAGTATAGAAAATAAAACATCTAACTCCTACAATCTCCAACTAGGTTCAGAGGAACTTAACGCCAAAGAAACAACTTGGGCAAAAAAATATGAACGGGCATTTCTAGGAGATTCTATAAACTTTCAACATCAGGACACCACATCAGATGGAGAAAAAGTATGGTCTGAAGTTTTTATTAACCCCATCCAAAAAGGAGATGGAACAATTAATGAAGTTTCGGTTATAGCAAATGACATTACTGAAAAGAAAATATCTGAACTAGCTCTAGCGGAAAGTGAATATAAGTTTAGAGAGATATTTGAATCCATTCAAGATATCTACTTTAGATGCGATCTCGATGGCTACATAAACATGATAAGCCCTTCTGTTTCAGAACTAGGCCTTGAAGTTTCTGAAATACTAAAGCATAGAATTACTGATTATTTCGTTTCGGAAAGGTCTACTTTAGATGTACTCAAGGAACTTCTTGCCAATCAATCCATACAAAACTTAGAAGCCACGCTTAACAGTCATGAAAACCCGATAGACTTCTTATGTAATGTCAGATTACTCTATAGAAATAATATTGTTATTGGCATAGAGGGAGTAGCTCGTGACATTTCACAAATTAAAGAAACCAATAGGGCTTTATTACTAGCCAAGGAACAGGCAGAAAGATCATTAGAAATTAAAGAACGATTCTTGGCCAATATGAGTCATGAAATTCGTACGCCGATGAATGGTATAATCGGAATGATTGACCTATTAGGAAGTACCAATCTCGATACTGAGCAATTTGAATATGTTAAGACAATTAAAAAGTCTTCCGAGACATTGCTAGTTATTCTTAACGACATACTTGACCTATCTAAAATTGAGGCTGGTAAAATGGAACTCAAGTTCGAGCCTGTGAGATTGGTAAGTACTTTTGAGAAACTCTACGACCTGTTTTCACAGCAAGCTCTTAATAATAATACTGCTCTTTATTACCATGTAGGAAAAAACATCCCAGACTTAGTATTGGCTGATGAAACCCGCCTATTACAAGTATTATCTAACCTTACAAGTAATGCAATCAAGTTCTCTGATGGAAAGGGTACCATTAATATTAGCGTCATGCTAATGGAGTCGCAGGGATCCAATTACCAATTCAAAGTTCAAGTGAAAGATGAAGGCATTGGAATACCTAAAGATCAAATTGATCGATTATTTATCAACTTTAATCAATTAGATAATTCTCGTACAAAATCATATGGTGGAACAGGATTAGGTTTAGCAATCTCGAAAGAAATAGTGCAATCTATGCGTGGTCATATCGGAGTAGTTTCAACACCTGGTTTAGGTAGCACATTCTGGTTTACTTTCATGGCCTCACAAGTGATAGACATTGATGCTCAAAAACCAAAAAAGGAAGATCTTTCGAAAATAAAGAAAGAATTTACAATTGGATCTCCCAACATTTTAGTGGTAGATGACAACAAGGTGAATAGAACAGTATCTTCACAGATACTTATGAAATCTGGATGTAATGTGGATTTAGCAGAAAGTGGAAAACAGGCTTTAGAAGCTGTAAAACAAAAAAAATATCACCTTATCTTCATGGACATCCAGATGCCTGAAATGGATGGTATCGAAGCAACTAATAAAATCAAAGCCCTTAACCTAAAAGACTCTCCGCCTATAGTCGCTATGACCGCATATTCTATGGAAGACGATGAGGAACGTTTCTTGAAAGCTGGCTTGGACGACTATGTACCAAAACCAATTAAGGCTCAAACTATAATAAACAAGGTCAAAGACCATATCAACTTCGAGTTGAAAGATATCAAAACTACTCTAGATACAGAAGAAGATCTTCCACTGATAATCAATCAAAACACCCTCAATCAGCTTTCCAAGTTCGGAGGAATTGAATTAATAGAATCAGTACTTTCAGATTTTGAAGAAGAAGCCATAGAACTCTTGAATAATGCCATGAACTTCTACGAAGAAAATAATTTGGAAGGTATCAGACAGGAATTGCATACTCTGAAAGGAAGTTCTGGTACTTTAGGAATTGAAATATTAGAAAACCGTGTAAAAAAACTTGAATTACAACTAAAAACTTCCGACACAACCGATCTGAAACCACAACTTGACTCTATATTTGAGGCTTATTATCAATTTCAGGAAAACTACAAAAACATCATCCAGAACTAGTATTTTGTAGTTATCTTAGGATAGGAAACTAAGAATCTGCCTGTCATTTTTATATCTTATTACCGATTACTAGAATGAAAAAAGTAATAATTGCTGAAGACAGTTCTGTCATCCAGAATCTAACAAAAAAAATACTTCAGGTACAAAGCTTTAATATTAGCTCAGTCAAGAATGGAGAAGATGTATTAAAGTTGCTCAATGGAGACCATTTCGATCTTATTCTTATGGATATAAATATGCCAAAAATGGACGGAATGGAATGTGCAAAGCAAATTAGAGCTTTGGCTGACCCTATCAAATCTAGTATCCCAATTTTAGCCATCACAGGCAATGCTAAGAATTATTCAATTGAGGATTTCAAAGAAGTAGGCATCAATGAATACATACCTAAGCCATTAAATTTTGACTTATTAGTAGAGAAAGTAAAGAAATATACTGAGTCTGAATGATAAAGTACACAAACCATTTTCTCAATAAGCTTGAAGACTTGTTTTCGGAATCAAATTACATTCTGAGATATGAAAAAGGCAATTTCAAATCTGGATACTGTGTGTTAAAAGATTCGAAAGTCGCTATAATCAATAAGTTCTACTCATTGGATGGGAAAATCAACTGCCTTATGGAAATTTTAAAGGAGGTAGATATTGATACATCAAAATTCAGTGATAAGAATCAGCTGTTCTGGAAAGAAATTACTCAATATCAATTAGAGCTTTGAAGGTCACTTTTTTAGGAACAGGGACATCACAAGGAGTACCAGTTATAGGATGCAATTGTGAAGTATGCCAGAGTATTGATTTTCGTGATAAGAGACTTAGGTCTTCCATTTTAATTGAAAAAGATGGCACAAATATCGTCGTAGATACTGGGCCAGATTTTCGCCAGCAAATGCTATCCAACAATGTCCAGCACCTTGATGCTGTTTTATATACTCATGAGCACAAAGATCATGTAGCTGGTATGGATGATATACGCAGTTTTAATTTTAAGCAGAAAAAAGACATGCCGATCTATGCTCAGTCAAGAGTAATAGATCGATTAAAAAAAGAATTCTCTTACGTTTTTGCAGAAAATAAGTACCCTGGTGTACCAGCCGTTGAGGTTCATGAAATTGATACAGACACCTTTACTGCAAACGGGGTTGAGATCAGCCCAATTCAAGTATGGCATTACAAACTACCTATTCTTGGATATAAAATTGACAATTTTGCATATCTCACGGATGTCAAAACAATAGATGATTCCGAAAAAGAAAAACTACAAAACCTAGACATTTTAGTTCTTAATGCTTTGCAGCATAAGGAACATATTTCACACCTTACTCTTCAAGAAGCCATTGATTTGGTGGGAGAATTACAACCTAAAAAAGCTCTATTCACTCATATTAGTCACAAACTAGGTTTACATAGAGAAGTACAGAAAATACTCCCAGACCACATAGATCTGAGTTATGACGGTATGATAGTACATTGCTAATGCAGTTCAATTACTACTTTCTAAAACACCTCACTCCTATACTCTCGCAAGAAATCAAAGGAGGTAAAATTGCTCGTTGTTTTTCACAAAATAAAAATGAGCTAATAATTGAAATTCTTAGACCTACCAAAGAGCTATTCACAATCAAATTGATACTTGATGGTCAAGTATCAATACTAAGTTTTCCAGAAACATATGCTAGGGCAAGAAAAAATTCAGTAGATATTTTCCCCGAAATCTTAGAGTATGAAATTACATCTCTGACACAATTTTCGAACGAACGCTCCTTTGCGTTAAACCTTAAGAATGATTTTTCAATTTTATTTAAGCTTCATGGCAGACTTGCCAATGTGATACTTTTTAATAAAAAAAGTCCTTTTTCTTTATTCAAAAATAGTCTTACAAACGATAGTAATATCGAGCTCGATAATTTGAATAAAAATGTTATTCAGAATTTTGAAGAATTCAAATCTGTCGATGGCAACCTTAAATTAGCCTTTCCCACGTTTGATAATAACATCATTCAGTACCTGAAAAACAGAGGGTATGAAAATGAATCTTTAGAAGAAAAATGGAAGTTAGTGGAGCACACGTTAGTAGAGCTAAACACTCCAAAATTCTATTTAACAAAGAATACGCCGAAGTTATTATTACTAACTCCTAAAGAAGAACACAGTAATTTTAGTAACCCAATAGATGCTTCAAATCAATACGCAAACAAGTTTCTTTCTACCTTCTATCTTGCAAGAGATAAGAATGCTATTTTAAATAAAGTTCGTTCTGACATTAAGAAAGCTAAGGGATACATTAAAAAGAGTCAATCAAAGCTTTTAGAGATAAAGGAAAGAAGAAGCTATGAAGAGATTGCTAATATTCTCATGGCTAATCTTCATATAAAACAAGAAATTGGTTCGAAGACTATTGACCTACTAGATTTCTACAACAATAAGGATATTAGGATTAAACTAAATGGTAAGCTAAGCCTTCAGGCAAACGCCGAATCATACTATCGCAAGGCTAAAAATCAAAAAATTGAAATCGACCAGCTCGTACAAAACATATCCAATAAAGAACAAAAACTATTTGACTTGCTAAAACAAGAAGAAGAAGTAAATAGCATTTCAAACCATAAAGAACTTAGACCCTTTCTTATATCATCTAATAAACCACAGAAAGAAATCATCAACCTTCCATATACTTCACAGATCATAGAAGGATATGAAGTAAGAATTGGAAAAAATGCCAAAGCCAATGATGAACTGACTTTAAAAATGTCTCAAAAAAATGATCTTTGGTTACATGCTCGAGATGTAGCAGGCTCACATGTCGTCATAAAAAGCAAAAACCTAGATTCCTATCCAAACTCCGTCATTGAAAAGGCAGCACAACTAGCCGCATGGCATTCTAAACGTAAACACGATACCTTATGCCCTGTAATCTACACCTTAAAAAAATATGTGACTAAAGCAAAAGGAGCTCCTGCTGGTGCAGTCAGAGTTCACCAGGAAAAAGTGGTGATGGTAGAACCTAAAAGAGAGTTATAAAATTAATAATCGTTAGTAGCATTAATCAAGTCAAGATCATGACCAGTCATCCTTGATTGCTTCTCTGTGTATTGAAAATCATTATCCTTGGAATACTTGTCAACATAATTTAGATCTACATCTCCATCTGTCGCAAAGCCTTTAGTCATTAAGTTGCCAATTGCCGAAACGACACCTCCTTGATAGTAACCTATAGCAGCTTTCGTATTTCCCACTAATTTTAGATATGCATTGGTTATAGGTGAATTATAGATTTTAATTTCTACATTCTTTGAGTCATTACCTTGTAGATCCCAATGACCTAACCCAAAAGCAGTCTGAAGATCAACAACATTCTTCAAATGACTCTGACCCCCTAATTCTGGTCTCACAGCCATTAACTCTGACCATTTTTCAGAATTCATAACCTTTCCTGCAGTAAAGTAAAGATTATCCTGAGCAGTCTTAAAAATAGCCTCCTTGGCTTTCTTAAATCCAGCTCCACCTATTTTTTTATTAGACAGCATTAATAGCTTAATACTCACTAGAGCGAAATAATTCACATAATGCCTAGTTAAAGTCGTATCAAACTCATGAATCAAGCCATCATCAGACTTTCTACCATCCAAATTCAAATCTTCAATTGCGTGTAAAACTGGATTAACCTTTAGTTCATTAAACTCAGCAGTATTTTCTTTCCCAAAAGAAGGAGAAGCATTTATCTTCCTCTTTAGCCCTCGATAAATCTCAAATTTACACTCACTATCCCCTTTACTAATACAACTCAATTGAATACCCGTAAACACACCTGGTTGTGTATCAAAAATAGCCTCTACAGCTCCGGCCAAAAAACCTAATGTGAAATAACTCACACCTGATTCATGCTCTGTGCGTTTGCCAAAATGTTTTAACCATGCTTGGGCATAATGCTCATTTTCAGCAATGATGTAGCCACCTTTAGCTTGAATAGGTTGGAGATCTATTTTTCCAAAACCACAACTCTGAAAATAATTTTCAACAGCTCTCTTTCGATCATCAATATCACCTTTTGACATTGATTTGAAATATTTCGAAAGTTGAGAATAAACTACCTCTTGGGCAGAGGTTACCAAAATATTGTTTAGATCTAAGTGATTTCTAAACTCTTCTACAGCTTTTTGGAAATAAACATTGAAGTACTCACTTTGATAGAATAATGGCTCCTCGTGAAATTCGTACACATTTTTATCTGATAGATATGAACCGATTTTCTTCATATGAGTCAATAGGGATTTAAGGCGTTCAAATTAGCCTGTATCTGTTAATGATACAAACCAACGCGAATATATCGATAGATGGTAATTTTGGAAAGCTCTGCAATCAAAGATTCCTGCAACAATATTTAAAGCGTTATATACAAGTCAATTATAGCCTTGGGTCTTGCCACTACTTCACGAAGAATTGCAGGGGAATGTTCTATCCAACTTGGTGAATCTGCCACGAAGCAAACAGCATCTACTCCCAACTTTTCGGCTATGAACAGAGCACGATAGGCATGATACTTTTGAGTCACCAATACGCACTGATCTATCTTATAGACATTTTTTAACCTTGAAATTGAATGAATAGTCCGATTACCAAAATCATCTAATATTATTTTTTCTTCACTAACTCCCTTCTGCAAAAGCGCCTGTTTCATCGCTTTGGCCTCATTATAATAAATAGAGTCTTTAGATCCACTGACAATTAACTTCTCAACTTTACCTGATGCTAATAACTGATATGCAGCATCTATTCTTTTTTCAAAAAATGGATTCCCCCCTCCTTCCTTAAGGTATTGACTAGTGCCAAATACTAGACCTGCTTCAGCTCCTAATAGTTCACGAGTATCTTCCACTATATGATCAGAGGTAGAAGATATAATCCAATAATTAGAAGCCAATAATATGGCTAACAAGGAAAAAAAAGCTAAGTAAAAAAGTCTCTTCATTAGTAGGTTGTCATACCTGACAGCTTTTCAAATCGTTTGACATGGATATCGATATTAGGCACCACCTTTTTCATCCATTCCATCTTCAGTTCAAACAATTCTGACTTTGAGAGCTGCCAGTTTTTATTGACACGAATTTGATGATTGTAATGCTCTAAAACAATAGCAGCGCTTACTGAAATATTAAAACTTTCTGTAAACCCTCTCATTGGAATTTTGATCAGCTGATCAGCATGATCTCGAGCATAATCAGATATTCCATTCTCTTCTGAGCCAAATACTATAGCCGTCTTGTCATTTAACTCTACTTCTCTGTAGTCAACAGCATCATGTGGAGAAGTAGCAAGAATTTGATAACCTTTAGATTTCAACTCCTTATAACACGTTTCAGTATTATTTACACCACTTTTCATCAGATGGTGATGAATAGAAAGCCATTTACCAGAGCCTCTAAGAACATATGGATTTAGGTTGAAAGCATTGTCCTGTTCTATTACGTGCACATCTTGCAACCCAAAGCACTCTGCGGTACGCATTACCGCACTTGCATTGTGAGGTTTAAAAATATCCTCTAACACTGGAGTCAAACATCGAGTGCGCTGAGACAATATCTCATCAAATTTATTCAGTTTGTTAGGCGTAACGAACTCTAATAGATAGTCATAAAGCGCCTTGTCGTATTTCAGATTATCCAAAGAGCCCTAATTGATCTTTATCATCATCATCTTTTTTCTTATCATCTGATAAGTCAATTGACGATCCTACATCATACCCTTCCTTACTTGATTGATCCTCTGATTCTACTTCTTTCTGAATCTGATCTTTGATATCATCTGTATCTGTAGAAGTTTTTTCTTCCTCAATCGGTTCTTGAACAATGTCTTTAACAGACATGATATTCTGAAGTGGGAATTTGTTGCCGATTGCTCTCCAACCCTTTTTATCAATAATCTCAGACAAATCCATCTCTCGAACACTCTTAGTCCTTTCGCCCTTTTTCTTGTAGCTAATTTCTACAATTGGCTTACCTTGAGTAGTTACATGAACCAATTTTGATCCTTTAGAATCATTGATATAGGAATAGTTCTTCCCTACCACCATGGCTTCTACTGTAAATCTCTTTACATATACAATCTTAGAGTCTCCATCTAGATGAAGTGCCGATACTATTCCTTCAGAATCAAACTTTTCGATTTTAAGAATCTGTGCCTGATTATAATGATTTGACAATTCAAATGAAGTCAGCTCATAACTTCCATCCTTAAAGAAAACAATGATCTTATCTTCCGCTTTGAAATTACCAAGTAGTACACCTCGTTCATCCCTATTCAATCTACCAATAGTAGCATCATACCAAATATCAGTGCCTGGAAGCGTAGATACTCCTTCAGCTTTTAATTGCACTTTTCTTACAGGGTGCTTGGTCAATATATTACCTCCAGCTCCACGACCTTTAACTTCTAGATCAGCAAAGTCAAAATCAAATACTTTCTTCCTAGCAGTAGCTCCGGCTGTCAAGTACACTGTCACTAATTCAGCCTCACCATTTGGATTTGCAGTGAAGTAATGAACTTTAGACTTCTTGTTTCCAGTTTTAGTCTTAGTGAGAGGATATTCTTTATCTCTGGTGACAGCAGTGACATTAAAACGCTTCACGTAACTATTTCCAGTCCCACCATCTACATAGGCCATGTTATACACCATTCGCTCGTCTCCTTTCTTAAAGACTCCTGCATATATCACATCTTTACCTACGAATACTTTGTCTTGAATTTTTGTCACCAAACACTTACCGTCCTTTCGAAAAACGATGATATCGTCAATATCCGAACAGTCACAGACAAAGTCGTCCTTCTTCAAAGCTGTCCCGATGAACCCATCTTTATAATTAGCATAAAGCTTAGTATTGTTCGCCGCAACTGCTGTTACAGTAATATTTTCGATAGATGATATTACCGTCTTACGCTCTTTTCCTTTACCGTATTTATCTAATAAGTTTTGGTAATAATCAACCGTAAAATCTATAATATTAGCAAGGTTATGCTCTACCTGAGCTAAATCTTCTTGCAACCTGCGCATCAACTCATCCGCTTTGAAAGAGTCAAATTTTGAGATACGCTTGATTTTAATTTCAGTAAGCTTGATGATGTCTTCTTGCGTGATTTCTCGATAGAAGTCAGGCTTATAAGGGTCTAGTCCTTTGTCAATTGTCTCTAAAACAGCTTCCCAAGTCTCACATTCTTCTATATCACGATAGATTCTATTTTCAATAAAGATTTTTTCAAGAGAAGAGAACAAAATCTTCTCCATCAACTCTCCTTTCTTGATCTCAAGCTCTTGAGTCAGCAAACTTACCGTTTGGTCAGTGTTGTGTCTTAAGATTTCATGAACATCAAGAAAAACAGGCTTTTCGTCGATAATAACACAGGCATTAGGAGAAATTGACACCTGACAATCTGTAAATGCATAGAGAGCATCAATGGTAATATCAGGAGATACTCCGTTAGCTAATTCCACCAATATTTCTACATCAGCCGCAGTGTTATCTATTACCTTTTTGATTTTGATCTTACCCTTATCATTGGCCTTGATAATGGATTCTATTAGACCAGTGGTGGTGGTACCATATGGGATGTCTTTGATGACTAGGTTCTTTTTGTCGTACTCCTCGATTTTTGCACGAACTTTTACTTTACCACCTCTCAGACCTTTGTTATATTCTTCTACATCGATGATTCCTCCAGTAAGGAAGTCAGGATACAACTTGAAACTTTTACCTCTAAGATGCTTTATGGACGCATCAATTAATTCGCAGAAATTGTGAGGAAGTATTTTAGTAGATAGGCCAACAGCTATACCTTCCACTCCTTGAGCAAGTAGTAAAGGAAATTTTACCGGTAGAGTGATAGGTTCTTTTTTACGACCATCATACGATAGTTGCCAGTTAGTCGTTTGAGGATTGTAAAGTACATCTAATGCAAACTTGGATGGCCTTGCTTCAATATACCTAGATGCCGCCGCTCGGTCACCGGTACGGATATCTCCCCAGTTACCTTGCATGTCTATTAGCAATTCTTTTTGACCAAGGTTGACCATCGCATCACCAATCGACATATCACCGTGTGGATGATAAGACATCGTACTACCGATGATATTGGCTACTTTGTTGTATCGACCATCGTCCATTTCCTTCATGGCATGGAGGATACGGCGCTGTACAGGCTTTAGTCCATCATTGATTGCTGGTACGGCACGTTCAAGAATCACATAGGATGCATAATCCAAGAACCAGTTTTCATACATTCCAGAAACTGCAATGACATCCTGTATCTTTTCGTCTTCGTATTGACCGTGTTGTTCGTCTTCGTTGAGGTTATTCTCGTTTTCTGCCATCTTATACTTCTTCCTCTACTAGGTCTTTTTCTACTCTCAATTTATCAATAATGAAATTCTGTCTATCAGGTGTATTCTTACCCATATAGAATTTTAACAAGTCTTCAATATCAGTCTGCTTTTGAAGAATTACTGGTTCTAGCCTGATATCTTCACCTATAAACTCACCAAATTCCTGTGGTGAAATCTCTCCAAGCCCTTTGAATCGAGTGATCTCTGGTTTATTACCAAGCTTAGTAATAGCAGCCTGACGCTCTTCATCACTGTAGCAGTATATGGTTTCTTTCTTGTTTCTAACTCTGAATAAAGGAGTTTCTAAAATAAAAACGTGTCCATTTTTCACTAATTCTGGGAAGAACTGTAAAAAGTAGGTCAACAATAGCAACCTAATGTGCATACCATCCACATCAGCATCTGTTGCTATAACTATCTTTCTATACCTAAGACCTTCTAATCCGTCTTCAATGTTCAAGGCATGCTGAAGGAGGTTAAACTCTTCGTTCTCATATACTACCTTTTTTGTGTGACCGTAGCAATTGAATGGCTTACCTCTTAGACTAAATACAGCTTGAGTCTGAACATCTCTAGACTTAGTAATAGATCCACTTGCTGAGTCTCCCTCGGTAATAAAAAGCATAGTCTCACCTTTCTTCTCTTCATCACCTCTCTTGTCATCAAAATGTACTCTACAGTCTCTTAATTTCTTATTGTGCAGGTTCGCTTTCTTGGCTCTATCATTTGCCAGTTTTTTAATCCCAGCTATTTCCTTACGCTCACGCTCTGATTGGATGATTCGCTTTTGAAGAGCTTCAGCTACGTCACTGTGTTTATGGAGATAATCATCTAATGCTTTCTTTACAAAGTCATTGACGAAAGTCCTCATAGTTACACCATCAGGTGCAACATTAAGCGATCCTAGTTTTGTCTTGGTTTGAGATTCGAATACTGGTTCTTGCACCCTCACAGCAATTGCCCCAACAATACTTGCTCGGACATCTGCCGCATCGTAGTTTTTACCATAGAAGTCTCGAATGGTCTTCACCACCGCCTCACGCATGGCTGCTAAATGCGTCCCTCCTTGTGTAGTGTTCTGTCCATTCACAAAAGAATAATACTCTTCTCCATATTGGTTAGAGTGAGTCAGTGCCATCTCTATGTCTTCACCTTTTATGTGAATGATAGGGTACCTTAAGTTTTCTACATTGGTTTTTCTAGACAATAGGTCTAAAAGTCCATTTTCACTGTGGTACTTCTGTCCATTGAAATTGATGGTGAGTCCAGCATTTAGATAAGCATAGTTCCAGATTTGGTTGTCAAGGTATTCTGGAATAAAATGAAAATTCTTAAATACAGTATTGTCTGGCTCAAAGGCGAAAAATGTTCCGTTTCTTTCTGTAGTGGCTGCTACTTTATGATCGTTGACTAGGTTACCTGAATTGAACTCAGCTACCTTAGTCTCACCTTCTCTGAACGATTGTACTTTAAAATAAGTAGAAAGAGCATTTACTGCTTTGGTACCTACTCCATTTAGTCCTACTGATTTTTGAAAAGCTCCTGAATCGTATTTACCCCCCGTATTGATCTTGGATACGCAGTCCACGACTTTACCAAGTGGAATTCCTCTACCATAATCCCTCACTTCTACACGGTGATCTGATACTTTGATACTGATGGTCTTACCATGTCCCATCATATGCTCATCGATACTGTTGTCAACGATCTCTTTCACTAGGACATAGATACCATCATCCTGTGCTGATCCATCACCCAACTTACCAATGTACATCCCCGGACGTAGTCTGATATGCTCTTTCCAGTCAAGGGATTTAATACTATCCTCGGTATATTCTACTGCAGCCATTTATAAGAATCGAACGAATTAAAACTCTGTAAAATCAAGTTGTATTGAAGCAAGTTTGCTTTCAACAAAGACTCGAATTTAACAGAAATAGGACTAAAAAAAGAAGTAGAATAGCCAGTCTAGGTTGGGTTAGCTGATGTGTATTTTAGACTATTACTTTAAGGTAGTTTCACTAACTACCTGTTTAACTGCACTTTTACTTTGATATAAATTTCAAGTAGAAAAAGTAAAAAACCCATCCAATCAAAATTATCGGACATAAGTAAACTAAGGCTACATAATGGTCTGGATTGACATCTCTACTGTTGTATAGGCCTATGTAAAAGGATGAAAAGATATAGATCACATTGAATACCAATGACAATCCAGTCCACCAATGATAGATCTTTTGCTCTTTCGACAATTGATCGTATGACTCCATCGAAATCTCACTCTTTGGCAAAATCATATGTTGATAAGCTCTGATCAAGCCATTGGTCAAGATGAATAATGCAAAGTATGCGTAGAAGAAATACGACTTGTTTATAGAATATGAGGCCGAGCCATTATCATCATACATGACTCCTATGTCTGTGGGTAATAAGGCATACACATAAAGGATAGTGGCTAGGAAGATGGGAACAGATGCCCAGTATTTGAATTTGATAATCTTAATCATAACTGAAAATTGTGCGGCAAATCTAGTTAATAGAAAATGGAACATTGACACAGCTGTTCTGATTTGTTGCATGCATTCGTCGTGGAATTATCATAGTAATAGTAGTTTTGATTTTTACTTCAATCAAAATACAAAATGATGAAAAAAATAGGGCTAGCTCTTATTGCTGTACTTGTTATAATCCAGTTTTTCGGAATTGATAAAGAAACTCCTATGTCTGACCCTAAATCAGACTTTATTGCTATCCATACCCCTCCAACTTCTGTGGCAAACATGCTAAAAACTTCATGCTATGATTGTCACTCCTACGAAACAAAATACCCTTGGTACACTAATGTGGCTCCTTTGTCTTGGTGGATTGGTCACCATATCGAAGAAGGTCGAGAGGAATTGAACCTATCTGAATGGAGTAAATACCCACAAGCGAAAGCATTGCATAAACTGGAAGAGATGTATGAAGAAGTGGAGCATGATGAGATGCCTCTAAGTTCTTATCTATGGGTGCATAGTGAGGCTGCTCTTACTGATGAACAAAAAGAAGAAATGGTCGCTTGGATCAAATCGATTCCCAGTGTAGAGGATGAGCATTAACCCGAAAGATTCGGGATCCAATTAATGAAGCTCCCCGACCCAAGGGTACGGGGTATCTTTGGGATTTTATTTCTACTCGACCCAAGGGTCGGGGAATTAAACCCAAAGGGCTATCGCCCTGCGATTAAAAGCATTATCTAATTGATTGTCAAATAGGTTTGACGTTTGAAGTACACCAAGAAACTGGCGATAAATTTAACTGGTCATTCGATATATAAAATATTATATATCAATCTCTTGTGCTTCATAATAAACATTACTGGTGAATTATGCGGGTTAAGAAATAAGCTATAGCCCTGCGATTCTAAAACCCTGAAGGTAATTACACAAAATAGTACGTTTGAACAGCCCTGTAATAGGTTTTAACAGGTCTCTCAAACGTATTTTCTTTAAGAAAAAGCTTTAGTCCTTTTTTGTGCCAAATATCACTTTCAATATCAATAGTGAATATGGAGTGATGGCTGCTCCGGTGATAAACCAAGCCCAAAATGGTGAGATAACTTTGAGCAAGTTGGAAGATATTAGTGCGTGAAGGACTATTTCTCCTGTGAATGCCAAGGCATATAATAGACTCCTAACTCCTCCATTGAGCTTTCTATTATCTTCTTGAGCCGGATAGGTAAAATACTGATTGACAAAGTATGAAAAAATCAGGTTGAGCGTTTGAGATGAGACTGATGCAGCTATTGGGTTGAAATGGTGCAATACTATCAAGTATATATTTCTATTGAACAATGCACAGACCATGATCGCAATCCCAAAGCGTATCACTAAATGCATATTCAATGGGGCTGATAACAAAACAGCATTGGTCGCCACTGTTCCAAACAATAGCATGTAAAACACCCAATCATTGATAGCTTGTTCATTGACTGACATGAAGTACAGCAGACTGAATAGAATGGGGACTATACTAAGAAAACCTAGTGATCGATAGCAGGGTCGATTAACAGCGTCTAGGACGAATAATTGTCTCATGAGTGCAAAGTTATGAGTATCAATGAGCACTATCAACCTACTCTCAATATTATTCTCAAACTGCCTAAGACTTAATCTTCTGTTTCAAGTTTCGTTATTTAATCATCATATAAATTTTAAATTCTCAGGATCTACCATTCCATCCCCTTAGTATCATCTAATTTTCAAAGCGTAAAGCAAAATTTATTTATCTCTCTGTCTAGAAATTTCAATCTTTCTTCTTCCTCTTTGGGTCCTTCTTCTTCTTTGGGGCCTTCTTAGAATAGTCCTCACTTTTTATACTATTTAATACTTTACCATATTTTCGAAATTCTTGCTTAACCATTCTTGAATATTTTTTATCATTCTCTTTCTTCCTCTCAAGAGTATAATTTTCTATTTGAGACTCACTTACCGGTACTAGTTTAATGAACCTTGTAATATGTCTATCCTTCCTCTTTTCATACCAAACGGGATAAAAAACACTTGGAGATTTTATCTTCGTTCCATCTAAGTATCTAAATGTCTCTAACAAATCGTAAACTTTACCATTCTTCACAAAGACTCTTATGCTTGGTAAACCTGCTTTTTTAGCTGATAACTTAAAAGGTGTACTTGAACCAAAATACCCCTCTCCATCATCCCGATAGCCTGCACCAAAAATCCCTGTATGAATAGATGAAATACCATCAGGAAAAAATAGTTTCCCTACCTTACCCAGATTTCCAATTGAAGTTGCTTTAGGCTTTGACCCTATGGTAAAAGCTTCGAAGAATTCTCGAAGGTTGGTCATGATATCACCATTCTTTAGCTTATACCTTGCATAGGCATACTTATCTTCAGGTCTTTTATCAATTCTTCTGTCCTCAATCTCTTCCTCCTCTTCGTACTTTTTTTTCTTCTTTGTTTCCTCAGGGACTACTGGTGGGATGTACTTACGTGTCAAATAATTATTCAAATACCTTAACAACTGGTCTATGTCATATGAAAACTGATGAGTATATCCTCTCTCAAGTGGATGTCTGGAAAGAAAATCATATAATTCTGTTCTTAAACTTTGCAATGAAAGAGACCATCGAGGGTCATCTGGTTGAGAACCTATCTTGCGCTCAAGTCCACTTAAGTAAGTAAACAAATCATTTTCTCTAGGATGCTTAGATCTCTTTGGAGTCCTTACTCCGTTATATTTAGAAAAAGAAAGATGAGCTTCTTGTAATTTCTTGAGCAGACCGATTTCTAAGTTTTTATCCTCCTTTAAATTATAATTAGACAATGCTCTTGTCAGCTCAAGAATCATGGAAGGAATAGGATCATCCTTGAGAGGCTTGATGTAAGGAAATTTATTCTCAGTCTCTATATCGCTTCGATTGTTGCTATGAGTAGAGTCAAGGTTTCGAAACTGTTCTTGGGCCCAAGGACTTTTCTGTAAATGAGACCAACTGTTTATGAGTTCATCATTATCATCGAAGAAGTCATCATCAGTATCAAGGTCATTTAGGCGTTGTATTTGATTAGGTATATCCATTGTTTTTCAAAGAAATAAAGTTGCCCTCAATAAATCACACGAAAGTTTCAAGAACAACAAATGAGTTTATATTCTAAAGTATTACAATAAAAGCAAGAAGAGAGCTTTACTGATAACCTATTCTTTGAAAGATCAAAAAAATACCAAATTAGGGGACTATATTTTCAATAACAAATTCACTTTTTTTGAGGTCATCTATTATCTGTTATTATCCAAACACTGCTGCTTTATCTCCTATGAATTACGAAAATAACCTTGACAAACACGACTTAAAACATGAGGTCTTTTCTGACCGAGAACAGGAAAGTTACCATGATACCAAATTGGACATCATCCGAAATTATTTTGGACTCATGGTCATGAATCCAGACGAAGCTCCCAGCATTCACCACCGGGCGATCTATCGTGAGATTAACTGGTTGCTACAGATTATAGGATATAGATTCCGGAACTTTAATAGCCAAGAAGACTTTGAGGTCTTTCAAGGAGAAATGGATTTTCAATATAGCATGATTCAGATACCCAATCTTGACGAAGCTAGTCATTATGGTTCATGGGTTATTGAGCATCAACTTTCTTCACAAGACAGGCTCTTCATGTCTGTTGTGATGGCGATGAGCCTTAATGATGCTTTATTCTTTGCATTGCTTGAGTTACTCAAACTTCCCATCATATCAGTCTATGTCGGTGGACTAACTCAAAACAACGGACGTAGATTCCTACCTACGGTACAAACAATTTTATATCTATTAGCGGGTACTGATTTAAAAAAACAAGCGGAATATCAACTCTATTTCCGGTCAAAGGCTATTCTAATCCAAAAAAGTGGCATACAGCTGAAAAGCAGTCAGTCGATGCGTACGGGGTATGACGATATCATAGACGAATGGAAAAATCTATTGGTATCTCTTGACCCTGTGGTGTGGCAGTACTTCCTAGGAGCCGACATGCCTCAGCCAGAGGAAAACAAACAGCTACCTCTGACGCTACTGGAGACCTCTTTGAGTTTGGACGAATTGGTCTTGAAGGACAGTGTGATGAAACAATTGCAACCGATCATCGCATTTGCCCGAAATGGCCGAAATTTCTTTGAAGATCCTAATATCAGCGCTGGCTTCAAAAAAGGTTTTATTGTCCTGCTACATGGAGAGCCTGGTACAGGTAAAACATTGATCGCCTCCACCATCGGCAAATATGTAGGACTTAAAACCTATCAGTTGGAAGTCGCTCAAGTCATTTCTAAATATATCGGCGAGACGTCTCAAAATATGAGTAAAGTCTTTGATGAGTTGGAGCGTACCATTAATTGGCTACAGGGAGAACCCAGCATTTTATTCGTTGATGAGGCGGATGCCATCATGGGCAAGCGGTCAGAAGTAAAAGATAGTAAAGATCGATATGCCAATCTGGACGTATCCTTTTTGCTTCAAAGACTCGAGAAGTTTCCAGGGGTAGTAATCCTTGCTACTAACTTTCATCAAAACCTTGATGACGCATTTAAGCGTAGAATTCAAAATCAAATCTACATTCCTCAGCCTGAGGCTCCTGAACGAACTCAGCTCTGGACCAATTATTTGCCTAATCACCTCTATTACCCTTCAGAAAACTTCGCGACTCACATGGGCGAAAAGTTTGCTCTGACGGGAGCACAGATCAACAATATCCTGAAACAAGCTTCTATTATTGCATTTTCTGAGGGTGCGTACACATTGGAATTTATTCAACATATAGAGCCAGCTATCAAATCTGAATATATCAAAATGGGTAAAGTGTATCATAGACCACAGGAAATACATTATGAATACGCCTTTGATCATGGTGAATCAGAAATAGAGTCAGACCAGACAGAAAAAACTGTCAATATCAATGCAACTAAAAACAATGACCACATAGACATAGATAGCGAACTCTCTCCAATACCAAATCCCTCTTCTAATCAGCGCATCGGTACACCTGGAAGACCCCAAAAACTGGTCAAAAGAAACAGAAGGACAGAACGAACTTCGATCATAGCCTCTAACAGGACTTTGAGCGTTAAAAGTGCTATTCATATCTGGCAGAGCAGTCTGCCAGAAGGCTATAGTTATGCTAGACGTGATTTAGCTTCTAATCTTGCCAAATTTTATGCCCTTACCCAATCACAAATCGTCTGGGTGGTAGAACGAGCTGTAAATCATGCAAAAGTTGAAGATACTTGTGTTTTGGATCAGAACAGTTCTATCAATCTAGCTCTAGAGGAAATGCGACAGCAACTGGGAAAAGTGAATTTATTGCGATAGTCATAATAAGTTTCTTTAAACCCAATTTCAATTCATTCTAATAGGTCAATTTCTAGAACGAGGGTACCTCAGAGGTACCCCCTAGTACCTCAAAATTCATCAAGGGTACCTCTGAGGTACCCTATTCCACCTTGGAGCTCCGTCGATGTATGTAAAAGCTTACTCAATGGAGCTCTGAGGTAGAAGTTTCTATGTTTTAGCTCCAAGCTTGGAGCTTTTAGCTCGACGTTTCGACCTCTGAGGTTAATCTATTGATCTTTTTGCTAGATGATTGCATGTTAGAGGTGGACGCTTGTATGTTTAAGATGGACGTTTGTACCTTTTAGCTTTGCGCTTGCACCTCTGAGGTCCATCATTGAACCTTTTTGCTGCATCATATAACGTTATTTTAGATAACTATGACCTGGCTCATACTATATTCAATAAATATCTCATATATTTAATCCTAGGGCGATAGGCTAATGGGTTTAGTCTCCCGACCCTTGGGTCAAAGAGCCTTACTGATATTCTTCAATTTCAAAAAATAAACCATCCCTATGAATGACCAAATTCACATCTGTACTTATCACTCCCCTGTTGGCGAATTAATTATTGGTATCTATGACAATCAGGTTTGTTTGTGTGACTGGAAGTATCGCAATATGAGGGCTTCTGTTGATCAACGAATCGGTTCTAGTTTGAAAGCTCACTATATTGAGAATCTTCACCCTCTGGCAGAGGTAGTCATGAACCAACTGAACGAATATTTTAATAAATCTCGAAAGGTATTTGAATTACCTCTTCTCATGGTCGGCACAGAGTTCCAGCGGAGTGTTTGGGATATGCTGATTTCCATTCCTTATGGACAAACTCATTCATACTTGCAGCTCAGCCAACGTCTTGGCGATCCTAAAGCGATAAGGGCTGTGGCATCTGCCAACGGTGCTAATGCTCTTTCTATCATAGTTCCATGCCACAGAATAATAGGAAGCAATGGTGATCTGACTGGCTACGCAGGGGGTTTGTCTGCTAAGCAAAAACTTCTCGAGATGGAAGGCGCTATTTTGCCCAATATGCAGGTGGAATTGTTTGAAATGTAGTGTAGAAAATTATCTCCATCAGTATATCGTCTAATGATAAAACAAAAAAGAGGCTCAAGGCCTCTTTCTTATTTTTGTTTTCTATTAGCGTATCCTTCTAGGAGTAATTGAGCACCGGCAGGATTAGTCGTCAATGGTATATTATGAACATCACACAATCTCATCAGCATCTGAATATCTGGCTCATGTGGATGCTTACCTTGTGGATCTCTGAAAAAGAAAACCAAATCGATTTTCTTTTCAGCTACCAAAGTAGCTATCTGCGCATCCCCTCCCATTGGTCCAGACAAAAACTTGTGAACTGTAAGCCCCGCTTTCTCGGCATGTGAACCTGTAGTTCCTGTTGCGACGATATCTGCTTCTTTCAAAAACTCCTTGTTTTGCAACAAGAAGGCTACCATCTCTGCTTTTTTCCCATCGTGGGCTATTACTGCTAATTTCATATACTATTCGTTTACCAATACAATGTAATGGATTATTTCCACGCTTTGTACTGATTGATCAATCCATTGGTAGATGCATCGTGAGAAGTCACATCATCAGTCCCTTCTAGCTCTGGCAAAATCTGACCTGCTAGCTGCTTTCCTAACTCTACTCCCCATTGATCAAAACTGAATACATTCCATATGATACCTTGAACGAAAATTTTGTGTTCGTACATCGCTATCAAAGCACCTAAGTTGAATGGTGTTATTTTTTTGATTAATAATGAGTTCGTAGGCTGATTTCCTTCAAACACTTTAAATGGTAGAATAGCATTAATATCTTCTTCTTCCATTCCTGTCTTCAATAGTTCATTGATGACCGTATCTTCTACTTTTCCTTTCATCAATGCCTCTGTCTGAGCAAAGAAATTAGCTAGAAGCTTAGGGTGATGATCACCTACTGGGTTCAAGCTCTGTGCTGGAGCTATGAAGTCTGAAGAAATCAATTTTGTCCCTTGGTGAATCAACTGATAGAAAGCATGCTGTCCATTAGTCCCTGGCTCTCCCCAGATCACTTGACCTGTTTGGATCGCTACCGGATTACCGTTTCTGTCAATAAACTTACCATTTGACTCCATGTCTCCTTGCTGTAGGTAACTTGCAAATCGGTGAAGGTATTGATCATAAGGAAGTACGGCATGTGACTCAGCTCCAAAGAAGTTGTTGTACCATACTCCTAGCATCGCTAGAATCACCGGCAGGTTATCTTTAAACTCAGTATTTCTGAAGTGAAGATCCATCTCTTCTGCTCCTTTCAACAATTCTTTGAAGTTGTCAAACCCAATAGCCAAAGCTATAGATGTACCGATAGACGACCACAATGAATATCTTCCTCCTACCCAATCCCAGAACTCGAACATGTTGGCTGTATCGATCCCGAAATCACTTACTTTTTCTTTGTTGGTAGATAGTGCGATGAAGTGCTTGGCTATTGCCGATTCATCTTTAGCTGCCTCTAGGAACCATGATTTCGCTGAGTTAGCATTGGTCATCGTCTCTTGAGTAGTGAATGTTTTAGAAGCTACTATGAAAAGCGTCTCTTCTGGGTTCACTTTCTGAAGTACTTGGTGAATGTGTGATCCATCTACGTTAGATACGAAGTGAATATCTACTCCTTCTTTTTGATATGGCTTCAATGCTTCAGTAACCATATATGGTCCTAAATCAGATCCTCCGATACCAATATTGATTACTGTCGAAAGCTTCTTACCTGTATACCCTAATAGCTCTCCTCCGTGAAACTTAGTACAAAAAGCTTCAATCTTGTCAAGCTGCTCTTTGACCAATGGTCTTACATCCTGACCATCTACTTCTAGAGGTTCAGTACTTGTGCTTCTCAAAGCAGTATGAAGAACGGCTCTATTTTCAGTTTCGTTGATCTTCTCTCCTGTAAACATCGCTTCGATGGCTTCTTTCAACTCGCACTCTTCTGCAAGCTGGATCAACAAAGACTTAGTTTTGTCAGAGATAATATTTTTAGAGTAGTCGAGTAAAAACTCTTTCCAAACTATTGAGAACTTACTGTATCGATCTGCGTCCTTTTCGAACATATCGATCATTGGTTCTTTTGAGATCGCTTCGTAGTGTTTCTCTAGTTCTGGCCAGGCTTTAGTTTGAGAGGGGTCAATTTTAGGAATCATCGTGATTGTAATTCGTAATTAAGGATTTTAGCTCATATCCATAGGACTTCTATGCCATGAGCGCGCTAAATTATCGAAGAATATCTAGAATAAACATAGCTCATGAATTATCTATTCTTTATTCCTGAATGAGGGAAATCATAATTTGAGATCAAATTATAGATCCACTACTTATACATCTTAACGTGAGGAAATATCTATGAGCGATTAGAGTAGCCTTTTGGCAAGTAATACTGATCTAGAGTTGTCGTCTTCGCGATGTGTGAAACTCTTGGTTCAATTACTTTTCAGGTCGTCTTCGCGAGGCACGAAGCGATCTGTTTGGGTGAGGTATTGCTTCGCTTTGACAGATTATTACTTCATAATGACGATGATTTTTGAGAAGCAATCACTTCTTTTTTTGTCATCTTGACAAGAAGGAGAATCTATGAGCGGATATAGTAGCCTTATGGAATAGTACAGATTCTTACTATCGTAGAAGGACTTAAGAATAATGAATTGCTGTGCGTCCCTTAATTCGAAAGTTTTTCCCTTCAAGTCACTTCCGACGCTATCGCTAACCCCATACCACAGAGTAATGAACAGGTAAGTTTACACCTGAATAAATGGGATAAACCCATATAGACACAACCTCACCACCTTTTGGGCAGTGATGATTGCATAATTTGAATCAAGTCCACTCTATAAAGTCTCATGCAAAAATCTTACTTACACAATCTCACTTCTCTCAGAGGAATAGCAGCCATATTAGTAGCTACACTTCATTTTCACTTCTTCCTTGGAGGAATTCTACCTGCAAAAAATTCAGCTATCGTAGATAAGTTCTATCTAATGGTAGACTTGTTCTTTATCTTAAGTGGATTTATCATGTGTTACGTCTACGAGGATAAGTTCAAAGAAGAAGTATTGAACAGAGACTACAAAAGATTCTTGACAGCTAGACTAGCACGTATATACCCTTTGCACCTACTTTCCTTGACTGGAGAGTTGTTAATCTTTGTATTTCTTACCTTCTCAGGTCTTTTTCAAACCTTACACCCTACAGCTAAACATCTTTATCGATTAGAAACTATTCCTATTCAACTCACATTCCTACAAACAATCGGTATATACAATTTTGATACTTGGAATGCACCCGCTTGGAGTTTAAGTGCTGAATGGTGGGCTTATGTCTTATTTCCTTTTATGTTTCTTTTAACAACCAAACTTGGGTATCAAAAATGGTTTCTAGCAGCTGGTATTGCTATAGCCGGTTGGGTAACAATAGAATTCGTTTTAGCACCAATGGAACCGTTTATGAATAAGCCTCCCAATCCAGCACACAAAACTTTGGATGTGAATTGGCACTATGGCACATTAAGAGGAATCGTAGGTTTTATTGGTGGAATGTCTTTGTGGCAGTTATTCAGGTTATCAAAACTCAAAAGCTGGTTTGGTAATGGTTGGGCTCTACTAATCATTGCTTTGGGGTGTGCCCTATCTATGCATTTCAAGTGGTATGATTCTCTGACAGTAGTATTAATAGGCTTACTTATTTTGTCATCAGCCTATGGCAGTCAGTCGATCGATAAGTTTTATTCTTTTGGAGCATTAGTAAAATTAGGGAAGTGGTCCTTTTCTATTTACATGTGGCATATGATCTTAATTCATCTAGTCAAGCTTTATTTCCACATAGAAAAAGGAACACCAGTCTGGAGGCCTTTGCAAAGTGACAATTATTATAAGGCCAACATCATGTTGTTGACATTTCTATTAATAACGAGTTTGATTGGTTACTTATCTTACAAATTTATTGAAGTCCCAACCCGGCAGTGGATTAGAAGAAAATGGTCTTAAAAAATCTTAAGCCTTTAGGAATAATCTACGGATCGAAAAGAATAGTACTGGTATAATTCAGCGAGATACTATATCAGTCAAATAAACCTATTAATGATAGGTTTGTTGAAATAGTCACACGTTACGCTATCGCTAAACGCGCGCCATTTTGAGCTTTAGCCTTTTTGATGATCCTCTGTATATCCCCAAGTGATTTCAGATTTCCACTTGCCATTCCTTATGAAGCTTTTTATAATTTGCTCACCGTCATAAGGTGTCCAATAGTGGGTTTCATTAAACTGTTCGTAGTTTGAATAAAGTTCAGAGGAATGCTTTATTAATCTATTGATTACCAACCCAGTACGATCTAAGTTAATTTCTGGTTCGTTGATAAGATCATTGAATTCAACAAAATCGTCTACTTCTACTCCGACTAAAGCAAACCTGAAATCAGGAGCAGATTTCAGTATATCATACAATTTTAAACCTAGTTCAGACATTTCAATACATTGTTCCTTTGTATCAATTCCAGTTGTTGATGTCCCATTTGGAGTTATTGCACACCCATCTGTTGCTGTGAAAGATTGTAATTGATATTCTTTTCCATTCCAATTAATTGATCCATGATTCAAAAAACACTGTTCAATCACTCTTGTCTGTTCAAGGTTTCCTGTCTCTATATATATGGAGAAAATTAGTGCCATTAGAAAGCATTTAATGCTAGTCCTTTATAGCGAATTATTAATAGTGTAAGCATGACTTTCTTTATAAGAGGACTATATGTTTAGTCTATAAACCTTTTCTAGCTCATTAAAGAGCTCATTTATATTTAAAATGAAGTTACTCTTTAATGTAATTATTTCCTTGATATCGTTGTTTAATGAGGTTATATAAACATGATCAAATCGTTGTTCTCCTATATGAAGAGCGCGTTCTAATAGACTATTCTTTTCCTTAAACTCGACGTACTGTACATGGTTTAAATCTACCGTTTGATTTCTTTTAAACAAGCTATAGTATTTGATTCGTAATTCTGTACCTGAAATATGAATCCAATACATGTTTCGGTTTATCATGGAGGCTAATATGAACATTATGAATCCATAAAATAGAGATGGAAGAAACTCTAACCCTTTAAAGTCAAGATAAATAACGAATAGTACAGGTATCAACAATATGGTATTTACTAATATTGACGTTCTGCTATTAAACTTTTTTATCATGTTTTGTATATCGATCAGCTAAGGTGACTGCGTTTATCGCTTTTGAGTAGAAATAAACTATCTGTTACTTCTTTAAAGATCTTCCAAACAGTCACCTTATTATCTGTTATATTCTTGTTAATTATTCTTAAGCTGAAGTATTTCATGTTCAGCTTTCTCTAGTCGTTCTAAAAGTTCAATTTGATACAGAGTTAGTTCTTCGATCTTCTTCAAAAGCCTCATGTTCATATCTCCAATATCAATCCCATTTTCACTGATTTCAGAAGCTGAAGGAATTTCTGGAAGATGTTTATTCTTTTTAATGTATTTTTTTGTCTCACTAAGAGTTCGGAGCTCATAATCTTGTTCGAATACGTAATCTGGCACACTTATATCTGACAGAACTTTTATTTCAGTTGCTCTTATTTGACCTTCCACAGAAAGCTTGGATTGAGGATTTGTTGTACCAATACCAATATTACCGCTTGCATTAATGTAAAGTCTTGTATTAGGGTGGCTTCTATCGTTTGAGCCTGTCTGCAAAGCAATACTATGACCATGAAATAGTGTCAATCTTTTATATTGTCCATCGTCACCAGTTATCCCTCCTGCAAAACCTAATTTTTCGGGAAACAGAATCTTATTATATTCAGAATCAAATTGGAAATTACCGACGACATGTAGTTTTTCAGAAGGCCGGGTGGTTCCAAGTCCAATGTTACCACTTGCATTAATGTAAAGTCTTGTATTAGGGTGGCTTCTATCGTTTGAGCCTGTCTGCAAAGCAATACTATGACCATGAAACAATGTTAACCTTTTATATTGCCCGTCATCACCGGTTATCCCTCCTCCATATCCAAGATTGATTGGCCATAATAATTTATTGTATTCACTGGTAAAAACCTTGTCTTGACCAAAAGTCTGAGTAATAATACTGATGAAAATTGCTGCTAAAAATATCTTTTTCATTTTGTTGAATTATGAATTTGGGAGAAACTGAACATAACATTTTAGTAACATAGTGTGAGTTATACGCACTATTTTTTTTGCAAATCTAAGGGATTTTTGATCTGTAAGGAACTCGAATTAACTGCGTGGGTATAAATTTCGGTAGTTCGATTCGAACTGTGTCCCAATAAAATTGGGTACAAAGTAAATCCGTTCCCGATTCCCTACTGGAATAAGCATGAAACTCTTATCCTAGTCACTAATCTAGTCGATCTCCAAACAACCATATCCAACCAAATAATCAACTGTACTCATACACTGAATCTCGCGGCGCCATTGGAAATAGGTGAGCTAATTTGTCGGATGCCCCCCATTGAACCGACTGACTTACATCACTTGCACTGACCGAGTAGAATGGCACTATTTACAGAATGCCGATTGGTAGATAGAGTTCACGATTAGATCGATCCACTCTAGCTAAACATAAGCTATCATCTATATGTTAGATGACTTTTTTACATTTCTCTGTTTGTTGCACCAGTTGATTATATTAAAAGATACTTCCCACAATACCATTGATGACCAAACACTAAAAATAAAATAGTGCAATAACCTTCGGTCAGAACTATAACTGTTAAAGTTAAGATGAGTTTTAACCGATTCGTTCACATCTATTTTTAGCAATAACAATACAATCCATAAGAGTAAAACGATTGAAATGTTTACGTATTGAATTGTTTTCTTAGGTTTTAATATGGCCAATCCAATATCAATGGGATATTTTAAAATTACAATGACTAATAAAGCACTTGTCGAAAAAAGAAGTAGACGATTCCCGGTTGGTTCAATTAGATCAATTAATAGAATGCTTACAAGGACAGACGCTATATATTTTAATATGGCCTTGATGTATATTCTAAATCTGTTTGATAGAGTTAAAGTGCTCATTGGTCTATAACGTAGAGAATAGATAAAATATGCCACTTATTCACAATATATCAATTTTAAAACTATTTACTAATTCCCTTGAAAATAGGCTATCAAAAACAACAGCTCTCAAAAGAAATATGAATTTCGTCGAGCAAATACTAGCCCGTCCTGTTCAAAAAAATATGCTTAAAAGAGATTCTAAAAAAAATATGCGAGGTGAACGGTAAAAGAATTAACGCGAAAAGTTTTCTAAAAAAAATATGCGTGACTTAAAAATAAACTATGCATATATGCGTAACCACCTTGTGCATAAAAATATGCGCAACCACTCTACGCATAAAAATATGCACGACCCCTTTACGCATATATGCGTGGTAGTCTACTGACAATATGCGTAAGTAAAAAAAATCAATCATGCATAATTTTTTGCTGACGAAAAAAATATGCACAGTCGAAGAAACATTTCACGCATAATCCAATTCTGTATTAGTTCTAGTTTTTGTGATTCAATTGGAAGTTTAAAACAACTGCTAATCAAATCGTCTTCGCGAGCGCAGCGTGGCGATCTATTCAGGTGAGGTATTGTATCGCTTTAGCAGATTACTTCGTCATACCTCCTCGCAATAGACGTTGTCTTTATAAGTTCAAGTATAGAAAGATCTATAGACCAATAGACTCCTACTCGCTACAGAATAAAAATACAACCACCGCAACATTCGTCATCCCAAAAAACAATGATGCGAAAGCAAGAATTGGTTATTTGGGATCTCTCAGTTAATGTACAAATAGCCAATCACCATAACGGACAGATAGATCCCTGATAGCTTTTCTTCACTCTCGTCAGAAAACCTTCTGGGATGACGATTATTCGTGCTCAGTGGTGACAGATTACTTCGTCGTGCCTCCTCGCAATAGACGTTGTTTTTAAGTTCAAGTATAGTAAAATACCCTTCAATGAATAATAGTCTTCGCGAGCGGAGTGCAGCGATCTATTCAGATGAGGAGTACTTCTACCGTTTAAAAAATAGACCTAAAACATTGAGATTAAATGTTAAATACATTTTGACCTAGTCAGATGAAACCAATGGACTATCAAGACGTGATTAAAATATCTTGAAAGATTGGTGGGTTACGAATGTATTCGCTAATTATACCGCTTGAATTATCAATTAATAAATACATGGCTAAGATTAGAAAAAAGGACGCTCTAGACTTTCACGAATTCCCTACTCCTGGAAAGATAGAGGTCAGACCATCAAAATCATTAGGTACACAACATGACCTAGCTTTGGCTTACTCACCTGGGGTAGCTGAACCGTGTTTGGAAATCGCTGAAAACAAAGAAGATGTATATAGATATACGTCTAAAGGAAACCTGATCGGCGTCATATCAAATGGTACTGCTGTCCTCGGACTTGGTAACATCGGCCCTGAAGCATCTAAACCTGTGATGGAAGGTAAAGGTGTTTTATTCAAGAAATTTGCTGGTATCGATGTATTCGATATTGAGATAGATGAGTCAGACCCTGATAAGTTTATAGAAATAGTAAAATCGCTAGAGCCGACTTTTGGAGGTATTAATCTAGAAGACATCAAAGCCCCTGAGAGTTTCAAAATTGAAACTGAGCTGATCAAGAAAATGAACATCCCGGTCATGCATGATGATCAGCATGGTACAGCTATCATTTCCAGTGCTGCTCTGCTGAATGCCTTGATCGTAGTCGATAAGAAGATTGATGAAATCAAAATCGTAGTTAATGGTGCGGGTGGAGCTGCAATGGCTTGTACAGACCTATATGTCAAAATGGGTGCTAAAAAGGAGAATATCCTGATGCTCGACAGTAAAGGAGTCATTAAGAAAAGCCGTACGAATCTAGATGAAATGAAGGCTAGATACGCTGTTGATACAGAACTGACCACGCTATCCGAAGCGATCAAAGGTGCGGACATGTTCCTTGGACTATCTATGGGTAATGTCATGACAGCTGATGATTTACTATCTATGGCTGACCACCCTATCGTTTTCGCTCTCGCTAACCCAAATCCTGAAATCGAATACAACTTAGCGATGTCTACTAGAGAGGATGTAGTGATGGCAACGGGTAGATCTGATCATCCTAACCAAGTCAATAATGTTCTTGGATTCCCTTATATATTCAGAGGGGCACTTGACGTACGTGCTACAGGCATCAATGAAGAAATGAAGTTGGCGGCAGTCTATGCTTTAGCTGAGCTTGCTAAGCAGCCTGTTCCAGATGCGGTTACTAAAGCCTATCATAAGGAGACAATCAAATTTGGTAAGGACTATTTGATTCCTAAGCCTCTCGACCCAAGGCTGATCGCTACTATATCTTCTGCAGTGGCTAAAGCTGCTATTGACTCTGGTGTGGCTCGTACAGAGATCACCAACTGGGAAGAATATAAAATCAAGCTAGAAGAGATGCTTGGTATGGGACAGCGTATTGTGACCAGATTGGCGACTAGAGCTAAGAAAGACCTACAGAGAGTTGTATTCTCAGAGGGAGATAGATTATCGGTGCTCAAGGCCGCTCAGCTACTGATCGATGAAGGAGTAGCTATTCCTATTCTTCTCGGAAATGAGACGAAGATCAAAGCTTTGATGGAAGAATATGAATTAGACTTTGACTGTGAAATCATCGACACCTATGTAGTGAGAGATCAGCGGATGGAATATGCCAAGAAGTTGTTCGAAAAGCGCCAGCGTAAAGGAATGACTCAGCGAGAAGCAGACAGAGTCATGATCGACAGAAACTACTTCGCCGCAATGATGGTGGAATTAGGAGACGCAGATGCTATGATTTCAGGTCTTTCCAATGACTACCCTAATACTATCCGCCCTGCGCTACAGATCATCGGTACGGAACCAGGTCTACATCGCGTAGCGGGTATGTATATCATTCGAAACCAAAAAGGAACGTTTTTCCTTGCAGACACTACAGTCAATGTAGATCCTAATGAAGAAGAATTATTAGACATCATTGATTTGACAGCCAAGACGGTTAAGTTTTTTGATTTTGAACCTAGAATGGCGGTACTGTCCTATTCTACTTTTGGTTCGTCTAAGGGAAGAACGCCTGAGAAAACGGCAAAGGCGGTAGCTATGGCGAAAGAAAAATGGCCAGACTTGATCATCGATGGAGAAGTTCAAGCCAATGTCGCTCTTGATCCAGAATTGATGGCTAAAGAATATCCTTTTAGTAGCTTGAATGGTAAATCTGTCAACACGCTAATATTCCCTAACCTGTCTGCGGGTAATATAGCTTACAAACTGTTGATGGAAATAGGGTCTAGTGATGCGATCGGTCCAATATTGATGGGAATGAACAAGCCAGTACATGTTTTACAAAAAGGCAGTACTGTACGTCAAATCTTCAACATGGCAACCATTGCTGCCGTAGATGCGATAGAAAGTAAAGCCAGAAGGGCTCAGCAAGACTAAGACCGCGCTGGTCTACGAATTTGTATCGGTTAGCTACATTGTAATAAACACTCATGTAGCTAACCGATTTTTTATATTCATTTATTTCTTACGCTTGATGGCCATGAAAAGAGTGTCCATCACTTCTTGAAAATGCAAACTGGCATCATGTGGCATTCTAGATACTTGAGTTTGCCCCGCTAAAAATGCTTCGTTGAAAGCATTAATCTCATGCATGAATCCAATCGATGGATGCTCATCTATAAACCCATCTACTTGCTTGTCCAGCTTGTAAAGTCTAGATTTTTTGGCTGCCCAAAAATCATCAACTTCTACCCTACCTTTTTCACCTATGATTGCTAATCTATTGGGAAGCATGCAATCAAAGTCTAAGTGAAAGTGACAATTAACTTCACCATATCTTAATATTCCATAGACATTGGTCTCCACTCCTGTATCGGCAAATTTGGCTGTTGCCTCCAAAGACCTGATTTGCTCAGAAGTAAATAAAGCAGACATCGCAATGTTATAGATCCCCAAGTCATGAATACTTCCTCCAGCTAAATCTGGATTATACAATCTGTTCTTAGGGTCTTTATCCATCAAATGCCCAAAATCAGACTTAACATGAAGCACTTTTCCTATTTTCCCTTCTTCTACCCAAGTCTTGGCTTGCTGAATGGCTGGTAAAAAGTAAGTCCACATACCTTCCATGATCAACTTGTTTTCTTCCTTAGCAATGGAAAAAAGCTCTTCTGCTTGTTTTTTGGATATGGTAATAGGTTTTTCGGATAATACAGCCTTGCCTGCTTTCAGTGCGTTTTTAGCTTGATCAAAATGAAAATTGTGTGGAGTCGCTATATAAATAGCGTCAATATCTGGGTCTTTGTACAACTCTTGATAAGCTCCATATACTTTTTCTATTCCATATTCTTTAGCGAAAGTCTCTGCTCTTTTCTTTTTGGAAGAAGCTACAGCGACCACCTCTCCGCTCTCTACATATTGAAAATCACTTACAAACTGTCTAGCTATGTGCCCTGGGCCAAGAACACCCCATCTTACTTTTTGATTCATGACTGCAACTTTGTCAAAGTTGACAACATAGACAAACATATTTCTGCTAAGGTGACTGGCTGTGGATAATTCCAAACTCAACCTCTACTTTAGCAAATCGTTTCGTATTAATTTTAAGGTTTGATATTGTTGTCCTCTTTCGAGAAACAGCATCCTTTCGATAAGTATAAACACACCGCAGATGTACTTAATTTTTGATACTGAGACTACAGGTTTACCCAAAGATTGGAACGCTCCACTTACGGACTTTGACAATTGGCCCCGACTAGTTCAGCTTGCATGGCAGCTTCATGCCAATGATGGTTCGCTCATTGATGCTCAAAACTATATCATCAAGCCAGAAGGGTACAACATCCCGTACAATGCCGAAAAAGTACACGGTATATCTACTGAGAGAGCCAACAAAGAAGGTCACGACCTAAATGAAGTATTAAGCATTTTCTCTGAGGACCTCAAGAAAACTCAAGCGGTCATAGGTCACAACGTGGAGTTTGACCTCAATATCGTAGGGTGCGAATACCTAAGAAAGGAAAGAAAAAACGATCTAGAGGATGTAGACAGTATAGATACTAAGGACGAAGCGACTGATTTTGTAGCGATTCCTGGTCGTGGCGGCAAGTTCAAGTGGCCTACCTTGACAGAGCTTCACATGAAGCTATTCGGAGTAGGATTTGAAGATGCTCACGATGCAGCCTATGACGTAGACGCTACTACCAAATGTTTCTTTGGACTGATTACCGAAGGAGTCATCGCTCCGTTGGACGATACCCCTAAGGAGAGTATTGTTTATGAGCCGCCGAAACTAGATGCCGCTAACTTTGCCGTAGCACAAAAGGATAAAGAAGCATCTGGACCAGCCAAAGCTACAGCGGCAGACCTAGAAGCCATGAAGGATATGGACTTTGTTCACCTTCATGTTCATTCACAATTCTCAGTATTGCAAGCTGTATCCGAAGTAGACTCCATCGTCAATGCTGCGAAGGATCAAGGAATGCCGGCCATAGCACTTACGGATCATGGTAACATGATGGCCACCTTTCATTTCGTAAGAGCTGCCCTCAAAGCCGAAATCAAACCTATCGTAGGTTGTGAATTCAATGTCTGTAAGGATCACTTAGATAAGTCCAAGCAAGACAATGGTTTTCAACAAGTTTTGATTGCCAAAAACAAGCATGGTTATCACAACATTGCCAAAATGGCTTCGATAGCTTTCGTCGATGGTCAGTATTATGTACCACGTATCAGTAAGTCAATCATCGAACAATATAGTGAAGATGTCATAGCTACTACAGGTGGTCTATGGGCGGAAATTCCTTTCGCTATTCTTAACTATGGAGAGGATCATGCAGAAGAAGCATTCCTATGGTACAAAAACCTATTTGGCGATGACTTCTACATTGAGCTATTGAGACATGGAATCGAAGAAGAAGATATCGTAAACAAGACGCTACTCAAGTTCGCCGAAAAGCACAATGTCAAATACTTCGCATCGAACAATACCTACTATACGGATAAGAAGCAGGCGAATGCCCACGACATTTTGATGTGTGTAAAAGACAGTGAACAACAGTCTAAGCCTAAAAAATACATCGGTAGACGTGGACGTGAGTTTAGATACGGATTTCCTAATGACGAATTCTACATCAAGTCACCTGATGAGATGAAGAAATTGTTTGCAGACCTACCTGATGCGATCAAAACTACTTCGGAGATTACTGACAAAATAGAAGCTTTCGAACTAGAAAGAGACATTCTTCTTCCTGCTTTCGATATTCCTGAAGAGTTTCAAGATGAACGTGACAAAGACGACCCTAAATTGAAACTGGGTGAAAACAACTTACTCCGACACTTGACCTATGAAGGGGCTAAAAAGAGATATGATGAGATCACACCTGAGATTGAGGAACGTCTAGACTTCGAATTGGATGTAATCCGTAATACTGGTTACCCAGGTTACTTCTTGATTGTACAAGACTTCTGTCAAGCCGCTCGTGACATGGGAGTATCGGTAGGTCCGGGCCGTGGATCAGCTGCTGGTTCTGCGGTAGCTTATTGTATCGGGATTACCAATGTTGACCCTATTCATTATGATCTACTTTTTGAGAGATTCTTGAATCCAGAAAGGGTATCCATGCCCGATATTGATATTGACTTTGACGATGAAGGCCGTGAAAGAGTCATCAAGTATGTAATCGATAAATATGGTGCCAATCAGGTGGCTCAAATCATCACATACGGTACTATGGCTGCAAAGTCTGCCATTAGAGATACTGCTAGAGTACTGGATCTTAACCTTGGAGATGCTGATAGACTAGCCAAACTCGTCCCCGACATCAAGTTGAAGAAGCTATTTGGTTTGGATGACAAGGCACTGGCGGATAAACTAGGAAATGCGGATGCTATCCAGATGGCAACTGAACTCAAAGCGATTTCAAAGCAATCTACCGAGGAAGCTAAAGTACTCAATCAAGCTAGAGTACTTGAAGGGTCTGTCAGGAACACGGGTATTCACGCTTGTGGTGTGATCATTACCCCAGATGACATTACGAAGTTCGTACCCGTAGCACTGTCAAAAGACTCTACCGCTGAGAACAAAAAATACTGTACTCAATTCGACAACTCGGTCGTAGAAGATGCAGGTCTACTCAAAATGGACTTCTTGGGGCTAAAGACGCTTACGCTGATCAAAGACGCTTGTCGCTTGGTCAAACAAAGGCACGATATAGATCTGGAGCCTGATGAGTTTCCGATAGATGATGTTCCGACATACGAACTATTCCAGCGCGGTGAGACGGTAGGTATATTCCAGTACGAATCCCCTGGTATGCAGAAATACATGAAGGAGCTGAAGCCTACTGTATTTGCCGATTTGATTGCCATGAACGCACTCTATCGTCCGGGGCCTATTGAATACATTCCTTCGTTCATTAGGCGTAAGCATGGTGAAGAACCTATTCAGTATGACTTGGATGACATGCAAGAATACTTAGAGGAGACCTATGGTATCACGGTCTATCAGGAGCAGGTAATGAGACTCTCTCAAAAGCTAGCTGACTTCACCAAAGGTGAGGCCGATGTCTTGCGTAAGGCTATGGGTAAGAAGCAAATGGCTGTACTGGAAAAAATGAAGCCTAAGTTCATTGAACAAGCTTCAGCTAAGGGACACGATGCCAAGGTATTAGAAAAAGTTTGGAAAGACTGGGAAGCTTTTGCCTCCTATGCTTTTAACAAATCTCACTCTACTTGTTATGCCTGGGTAGCTTATCAGACAGCCTACCTCAAAGCCAACTACCCTGCTGAATACATGGCGGCTGTGCTTTCCAACAACATGAATGACATCACTCAGGTAACTTTCTTCATGGAGGAGTGCCAGCGAATGGGGTTAGACGTATTGGGCCCAGATGTCAATGAGTCGATCATGAAGTTTAACGTAAACGACGATGGACAAATCCGATTTGGTCTAGCAGCGATGAAAGGTGCGGGTGATGCTGCTGTCACTGCATTGATCGAAGAAAGAACTGAAAATGGTCAATTCAAAGATATTTTTGAACTAGCCAAACGTGTAGACCTTCGAAAAGTCAATAAGAAAACACTTGAAGTAATGGCTCAAGCTGGTGCTTTCGATTGTTTTGAAGAATACCATAGACGTCAATTCCTGATTGGGGAAAATGGTGAGGCGAACTTAATCGAAAAGGTAGTTAAGTACGCTCAGCGCATGGAGGCTGAAGAAGCTAGTGCACAGGCTTCTCTTTTTGGTGGAGATACTGGGGTTGCTGTCCCTACCCCAACTGTTCCGAACATCGAACCGTTTACTAATCTTGAACAGCTGAAGCTAGAGAAGGAAATTGTTGGTCTTTATATTTCTGGACACCCTCTTGATCAATTCAAATTTGAGATAGAGTCATTCTGCAATGCTACGATAGCCGACTTGGGCAATCTCGATGAGTTAGAAAAGAAAGGCAATAACATTCGCATTGGAGGAATGGTGACGGCAATCGCTCATAGACAAACTAAGAATGGAAAACCCTTTGGTACGCTTGAAATTCAAGATTACATGGGAACTCATACGTTTTTCTTGTTCTCCGATGACTACTTGAAGTTTAAAGAATTCTTTGAGGTAGGTTGGTTTGTGTATTTACAAGGCGGCGTTAAGCTAAAATGGCAAGGACCTGAAAAGGAATTTAAAATCCAGACCATTTCATTATTAGATGAAGTCAGGGATGCAAAAACAAAAGGTATCAACCTCAACATTCCTCTTCAGTCTGTCACTGAAGATTTCATCCAAGAATTGGATAGTATTATCAAAGAATTCAATGGAAGTAGTGAATTAAAAATCAACATCATGGATAATGAAGGGGGCAATCAGGTCAATCTATTGGCAAGAAAAGCGAAGATTTCGCCTTCGAATGAATTCATGAAAAAACTGGATGAAATGCCTCAAATAACATACAATGTATTACAGTAATTTCGTTCTATAATTCCACTTTGGTTATTAAGAGTCTATAAGATATTTACATATATCACTGCTATTGAAGGACATAAAGCTGGATTTAGATGTATCTCAATCGAACTCTTTTTAACTTTGAAATACAACCTTTAACAATATGATATGAAAATTATTAAGTCTTTATTATTCACTCTTGTTCTATCAACCATTAGTATTGGGTTATTTACTAGCTGTGAGGACGGTGTAGTATTATTCTCAATAGAAGACGATAAGCAATTAGGAGCTCAAACTGCTGCTCAAATTGCTAGTGACCCAGAGCAGTTTCCTATCCTACCTAGACAGGGTAATGAGGCGGCTTACTCTTACCTTCAGAATATGACTGATCAAATTCTAAATTCTGGAGAGGTGAAATACAGAAATGAATTTGTATGGAAACTTCATATCATTGACCAAGATGTATTGAATGCTTTCGCTACGCCTGGTGGATATATTTATGTCTATACGGGGCTAATTAAATATCTCAATACTGTAGATGATTTGGCTGGAGTAATGGGACATGAAATTGCACACTCAGATAATAGACATAGTAGCAAAGCACTTCAAAGACAATATGGAGTTCAAATTCTATTGAGCATCTTATTAGGTAACGATCCCGGAACTCTAGCCCAAATAGCAGGGTCCTTAGCAGGAACAATAGACGGGTTGAAATTCTCTCAAAAAAATGAGGCCGATGCTGATGATCAATCGGTTATCTATCTCTCTTCAACAGACTACGCTTGTAATGGTGCTGCTACTTTCTTTGAGCAACTATTAGCAGATGGATCAGTTAGTAGTGGGCCTAGTTTTCTAAGCACCCACCCGTCACCAGATAACAGAGTAGCTGATATCAATTCTAAAGCTACAGATATTGGCTGTAGCGTCAGTCAAAGCAATGACAATACAGACAATATGACTTATGCCGAATTTCAAGCTTTGTTTGATTGATCTATGTATACAATGATCTGGTGACTTCGTACCCATTTAAAAATGCAATTAATAAAGATCCATTTGGATACTCAAACATGTAACCTTATAGGTCAATTTTATGAATTGAAAAACCTATTCCAAGTTCAAACAACTTCAAATCAGTCGTTTTACTAAGCTTTGATCAATCACCTCAGCAGGTGCTACGCATCTTTCTAAAAACTACCTGATTTATTGTTGTTTAATCTCTTATTACAAATTTTCAATTCATAAACGGGATTTGACATATTCCAATACCCTTATTGGAATCAGTATGTTTTTTCTAAATAGAAAAAACATACTGATTGATAACTCTTTATCAAAAAAGAATAGAGTTTATTGTTTAATAACGCGAACCACCTTTACCTGATTTGAGCCAGTAAATCGCAAGAAATAAACTCCTGCGTTAACCGAAGTATGAATACTTATTTTTGATTTATCAACAATATCTGTAGTCTCTAAAATAGCCCCATTGACATCCAATAACTGTACTTCTTTGAAGGCATGACTTGATGACAATGAAATATTCAAATCATTTTTGAAAGAATTAGGGAATACTTGAATTGTACTTTGAGAAGATTCAAAAACATCTGAATCAATTAATCTTGAGGATGACGATGATTCAGTAGGTGATTCAGGAGTATTATTGTTCAATGCCGTAGTTCTTTTACTAGTTTGAAACAAGAACAATCTATCTATAATATGATCAGGCGAACGACCAGCTACCTCTATAGAGTAATAGCCGGGAGTATCAAAATCTGCCCATATACTCATACCATTGGTACCGTGGTGCTCTCCAAAGCATTCGTTAACGAAAGCATCCTTCTGAACCCATACTTTCATATACTCACCTGTACAATCTACTTTTGTAGATCCTGATTTACCATAGAACTCGCTACCGTTGATTTTCAACCATGAATCATTGCTTGAATCAAAGGTAGTGGAACTAAACCCGTACCCAGTTCTCCAGATAAACTGATAAGTACCTGGTGTATTGATCTTGACGGCATAAGTGAGCTTTTCATTTTCATTAAGGGTATTCGGATTTCCACGCCATCCTCCATCGTACTGAATAAAACCAGTACCTAATGGGTTATTACCTCTTGAATTCTGAAATGACCATATTTTACCCGTCAAGTTTACTGACTCTGCCTCAATGACCAAATATCCGTCATTCTCCACGAATACGGGTGATCCATTACCTCCAACTTCTTCTTGAAATGAAATCCAGTTCAAATTGACAGCCCCAGTAACAAATTCTAATCTGATTTCATGAGAACCTGCAGGTATCGTCACACCTTTAATAGTAACCGTCTGGAAGTTTCCCCAATCACCTGTATTTGGAACATTTACAGTAGCAATCTTATTACCATCTAAAAGTATGTCTATATCATTTCCAGCTGATTGACTCGCCACTCGTGCTTTTAAGTCATAAATACCTGCAGTGGCGTCTACTGTATATTCTAACCATTCTCCAGACTGAGTCCACCCCACAGAAATTCCTCCATCACGCTGCTCAAGATCAACTCCTTCTGAAACTCTATAGGCACCACCCTGATTAGTTTGACCATTGTCATGATAAGCTACCCCTTCACCTCCAAGGTCAAAATTTTCAGACTCAATTACACCTGGAATTGAACTAGCTGAACCCAAGTATGGTGTCTGAGTTGGGTTATTACTTGAGGCAATAGATGTTCTTATAGTAAGAACTGGCTTTAAAAAAGAATTTGAGTTTTCGTCTGAAGCAAATGAAACATCTCCTCCTGAGATCTGAGAAACTACTAAGGTCAAAACTCCTCCTGTCTGTATAGCTGATTGATCCAAGACCCAACTATAAGTATTTCCTATACCATAACTGGTGTTCAATGCACCCAATTGTGTAATGCCATTAGGTGCATTAGAAGAAGAAAGATTTGTTTCTGTCCAATTGTTTGAATCGCCTTTTCCAACAATTATGGTACCGTTACCGGCATCATTACTAACCGATAGTTTTAATTCTGCAATAGTAACTTCTCCAGTAAGGCCACTTAGATCGAATTTTAAGTAACTAACTCTTCTACCATTCTCAACACGCAAATCTCCAGTATTGTATCGTGTACCGTTTTGTAAATAAGCATCTTCAATTGAGTTCAGGTCAACCGTCACACCAGTTGCAGCGGTAACAGTAACGACACTACTGGCTGAGAATCCTCCATCGCTTGTTGTCACTGAAATAGTAGCCATCCCAGCAGATACACCTGTGACTACCCCTTGGGTATTTACCGTAGCAACTGATGTATTACTACTACTCCAAGTCACTGATTGTATAGACGCATTGGATGGTAATATTGAAGCGCTCAATTGCGAAGTCATATATTCTTCTATTTGTACAGAAGATGGAGTTAACGTTACACCTGTCACATCCACTTTTGGTCCTCCATTACCGCTATGTAAAAAATTAACATTCCGTATGAGAGCTACCCAATCATTGCCATTAGGCGCTGAACCAATAGACGTATTATTACCTCCAGAAATATTGGTTGTACTTCCATCAACCAAGTTTCCTCCAGTACGTGGATTGTACCATTTTACGGTATATGAACCAGAAGCTAAATCTACTGTAGTAGATCCACCATTTCTTAAGTAGACAACATATACATCCCCTTCTTTATAAAATCCATAAGCATTATTTGCAGATACAATACCATCATCACATTTCATTTCCCAAAAAGGGATGTACAGATTGAAAAATCTAAGCGCATGAGCGGCATACTCCCAGCTGTCATTTCTAGTACGGAAATTTTCACAATCCAAATCATCACAAGGCAAGGAATATCCGAAATAATACTCTACTCCAGCTCCTCCTGCCATCAAATTCCCCCAAAGAGTTTGCTTTCGGATGTCATGCTTGTTAGGAGTACCCGTATGACTGTCTGGAGGCACTCCAGTATTAGCTCCTCCTTGTTCGTCATTAGCTACGACCCAAGCTTTACCAGCGTCAGCTGATTTTTTAACCCAGTCTTTGGTCACATTATGAACATGATTCCAATGCGTCTGTATTGAAACACCAGTAATTTCAGAGTTACTTCCTAACAATGGCGTGTATATCTTATTGTATGAGCTAGGAGCCGTATGCAAAACAATATGGTTATCATACGGATCTGTATCTCTAAAATACTGTGCCATTTGTATCCGTTGTTGATCATTTTGATCACCATTTTTAGGAAAGTCACCATTTTCCTCTCCCAAGTTCCAATTAAGAGCCAAATGATGACCAAACCTAGCAATCAATTCTCTGTAATACACTTTGCGCTCTCTACCAACTGCCCCACCATCAAGAAGTGTTTCATTTTCAGTCTCCTGTGTCTTGAAGTGTAGATACATTCCCTTTCTTTGACCATGGTTAAAAACTATTTCCCATTGATCAAGCTTCGAGCAATCAAATTGTAAAAAGTTATTTTTACTCACATAAGGGTAAACATTGCCATCATCTCCTTGAATATTCATAGTCAAAAAAGAAAAAACATTCATACCTTTTGACGAGAGATAATTAATTGCTCCTATGATTCCATGCCCTTTTGATGCTTTCCATTCTGGATCTCCAGAATTCCAATCTCCTGTATGTAAAGACCAAGATTTTCTTCTACCTCCATTGTTAGATGTGTTATCAAAATCATCATACGCTAAGAAATTCTCTGGAGCATCTGAGCCGGCTTTAAGAAACCATTCACCATTTTCAGAGAATTGCAAATGATGCTCATCCACATATTTCAACCTACCCTTTCCTCTCAAGTCCAAACCCGTTTTATCTGTATCAGTCACAATAAATGATCCCGTAACGTTATCTTGACCATTGACAGCGGATCCGGCAGCTATGTTACTTTTAATGGCGACATCAGTACCACTTCTGAATCTAATTTTATAATTCCATTGTCCTGTGGTAGGAGGCGTAAAGTGTATTCTCCATACGTCTCCTTGGGTAGCACCTGTTTCAGCAGCATTTCCATCTGCAGCAAAATACCCTGGTACCTCATAAGATATATTACCTTGAGTGAAAACTCCTGTTAATTTATAATCCAGAAAAGGATTAGGTATACCGGTTTCTGAAGCTTGCACACCTACAATGTCCAAAGTGACTTTGTGCCACTTCTTCTTCTCTCCGTTGACAGAAATAGCTGCCCAAGAAGACAGATTACTAATAAGTATACTCATTAGCAAACAATACAAAATTTTAAAATTGTTAATCATAATAAAAATATTTAAGTTAAAAAATTGGTTATCCGAGCACATCAAGAGCCTTTATTTCCATTAATTCACTCATTTATATCTTGCTAGCATTAGATATAACATTGCAATTCCATTTTCTTAAAAATTTGATATCTGCACTATTGGAATTACAATGACGGTTTGTTCTCAATTAAAACAAGGGTTATTAATTACTCCTTTCCTAAGGTCATTTTCTTACTGACTTCTGTAATAACTAAATACGGAAGTAAATCACGTACAGAGACATTGTACTTGCTTCTTTAAGTACTTTTAAAACCAAAAGAATACTATTCATACAAGGAATCAATTGTAATCATCTAAGAATAGAATTGTTCATACGAATTGCATTATAATATGCATTCCTATTCATAAATATGGTATAGAGTAGGTAAGCTTGCCCTTAAAGCTTTTCACCTAATTATTACCCATATCGAAAAAGCGAAAGTCTATATTTACAATAAAAATTGTACGGAGTCTGAGTGGTGACTATTTTTTTGAATAAATAGCAAAATAATTTCTTCTTATACATAGCGGTTGATTGGTTGGTAAATACATCAATAATATAAGTCTATAATAATTTAAACATTTTTTTAGCCTAATACTAACATAAAGGGGAGGGAATTTTTGGTCGAAAATGAAGCTCCCCAATCCAAAGGTTCGGGATATTTTAAGATTTTATTTCTACTCGACTCAAGGGGTCGGGAAATTAAGCCCAAAGGGTTATCGCCCTGCGATTAAAAACTAAGATCATAGAAACTTAATTTGGCTTATGCCGAATTTCACGCCTTGTTTGATTAGAAGTTCGAGTAATAAGGAATTTAAAACAAATTCCCCTTTTAAAACAAATTCCCCTATCCTAACGGTTCACTTTATTTTACATCAATTAAGGAAATATTATTCAAAAAAGGGGTGTGATGAAATTCATCACACCCCTTTTTCATATCGAATAGTTACTATTACTAGATAGCACTTACTTCAGCCTCTCTGTGAATTTTCTTCACTAAACCTTGAAGCACTTTGCCTGGGCCACACTCTATGAATGAAACGGCTCCATCAGCTACCATAGCTTGCACTGACTGAGTCCATCTTACTGGAGCAGTCAACTGCGAAACTAAATTGGCTTTAATTTCAGCTACATCACTATGAGGCTTAGCATCAAAATTTTGATAAACTGGACATATTGGGTTTGAGAAAGTAGTTGCTTCTATAGCAGCTGCCAATTCCTCTCTAGCAGGTTCCATCAATGGTGAGTGGAATGCTCCACCAACAGGAAGAGGTAAAGCTCTTTTTGCTCCTGCTTCTTTGAATTTTTCACAAGCTACCTCGATACCGTCCTTAGCACCAGAAATCACCAATTGACCTGGACAGTTGTAGTTAGCAGGAATTACACCTTCTATACTTTCACAGATCTCCTCCACTTTAGCATCTTCTAAACCAAGAATAGCAGCCATACCACCTGGGTTTAGCTCACATGCTTTCTGCATTGCTGTTGCTCTTTGTGATACTAATTTCAATGCATCTTCAAAAATCAAAGTACCATTGGCAACTAAAGCAGAAAACTCCCCTAGAGAGTGTCCTGCTACCATATCAGGCTTGAAGTTTTCGCTTACCAAAGCAGACACTGCTGAATGAATGAAGACTGCAGGTTGAGTCACTTTTGTCTCTTTCAACTCATCAGCCGAACCTTCGAACATGATCTTTGTAATATCAAACCCTAAGATATCATTAGCACTATCAAATAGTTCTTTAGCTTTAGCTGAATTATCATATAAGTCTTTCCCCATGCCCGTAAACTGAGCTCCTTGACCTGGGAATACGTATGCTGTCATAGTCGTAAATGTGAATGTTATCGTTGATAGCTGGCAATCAATCCATCTGTCAACACTCAATTAATTTGTGCGCAAACTTACAGCAAATGAGCTATTCTAAAAACCTGAGTTAATATTTCACCTATTTGGCACAACAACCCTGACCACTGTTTTTGAATTCTTTGATAGTCATGCCATAAGCACTCTTGAATGATTTAGATAAATGACTGCTATCTGTAAAATTGAGCTGATATGCTATTTCTTTGAGTGTAAGATCTGTGTGCAATACTTTCGTCTCCACTAATTTAAGTTTCGATTTCATTATATACTCTCCCAAACTCATATCGGCTTGTTTCTTGAAATACTCTGAAAAGTAAGTTGGTGAAATCCCAAACTTATCAGACAAATACGGAACCCTCAATTTATCTGTATCACTAATATTAGTATTGATAAACCTGAGTATCTCTCCGAATCGACTATCAGACTCATTAGCCTGTTCTACATATTGATGTTCTATGCTCCTAGCTAATATATTTAATATAGAGACCATGCCTCCTGTGATGATCGACTTTGAATAAGTATCTCCTACCAAATATTCTTGATGAATAGATTTGATAGTCTGAATGATAAAATCGCGCTCTCTCTCAGTTCCAATAATATCTCCTGGCACTTTATTGTAATTGGCTAATATGTAAGCCATTCTATCAAACCATTGCTTATAATCTGCCTCGTCCTGATTATTCAAAAAGTAATGATCTGTGAATCGAATAAAATAAAACCTAGACTTCTCTCTAATATTAAACCAGTGACAATCTAGTGGAGGCAATAAAAAGATGTTCCCCGACCGATACTCAAATTGATGGTAATTTATACACTGAAAACCGACTCCTTGATCAACATAAACTATTTCAAAGAAATTATTCTTCTTGGGACGTTTTTGCCATTGATCAAAATCTTCTACATGAATCTCAAAAATATGTTGTGCATCCTCTACGATCATAATAGTATGATTATTGGTTCTTCGGTGCAAAGAATAGTGATTAAGCGTTAAAAAACGAATATCAAATTTTTAATTAGATCTCAATTCCAACCATTATACTATTCTTTCCAGTTTTCATACATTAACCCCTACGGTTCAATAGATGATTTTTGCCCTGTAATCTTAAAAACAAATAACAAACAATGGATATAGTAGAAATTCTAAATAGAAGATATTCGACAAAGGAATTTGACCCAAATAAAAAGATATCTCAAGAAGATTTTAATCAAATCAAGTCACTACTACGTCTTAGCCCGTCAAGCACCAACATCCAACCATGGCATTTTATCATAGCAGATTCTGATGCTGGTAAAGAACGTATCACAAAAGGTACACAAGGCTTTTATCAGTTCAATAGTGAAAAAATTTTAAACGCATCTCATGTGATAGTTTTCTGCTCAAGAACAAGCGCTGATGATGATTACATGCAACATTTGCTTGATAAAGAAGATAAAGATGGTAGATACCCGAATGAAGAGGTTAAACAGATGGTTTACGGTGCAAGAAACATTTTCGCAGATATGCATCGATATGATTTCAAGGATCTACAACATTGGATGGAAAAACAAGTGTATCTGAACATTGGCAATCTTCTACTAGGAGTGGCTACACTTGGAATCGATGCTTTACCAATGGAGGGAGTAGACTTAAAAGCGTTAGATGAAGAATTTGAACTTCGTCAAAAAGGGTTTACTGCTGTTGCTGTTGTCGCCTTGGGTTATCAAGGTGAAAATGACTTTAATGCTAAGACGCCAAAGTCTAGGCTGTCAGAAGAAGAGATAATTACTGTATTAGACTAATAGAAAACATCATCAACCCAAGATTTGGGAGATAAACTTAAAAGGTGATTCCTACTTCAAAGATGTTAGTTCCACTAACAATTGATAATTGTTCAAATAGACTCCGGTGCATGCTGGAGTCTTTTTTATGCTTTGGGAAAAATAACCTCAAATACAGCCCCTCCCTCTTTACTATTTCTAATATTTAAAGTTCCGATATTTTTGTGAATCAATTCTTGACAGAAACTCAACCCTACTCCTGAGCCTTTCTCACCTTCTGTTCCTGCACTAGATTCCATCAACTTACGGTCTAAAATCGAAACTACTTTATCTTCATCTATTCCAGAGCCTGTGTCTTTGACTGATACTTTTACACTAGAACTATTTGAAGCCACGTTTAATTCTATCTGACCTCCTTTAGGAGTGAATTTAATAGCATTATGTAATACGTTTCGAATGATAATAATAAAGTGATTTTTATCAACGTATGCCTTCAACTCTTTTTCGCTAATGTGAATGACTTCAACTTCTTTTGAATGAATTAAATCCTGAAATAGAATCATAATCTGATCAATTTCTCGATCCACTGACACTTTTTCCTTATTGATACTAGTTTTGCCCAATTGTGACTGAGCCCAACCAAGGAGGTTATTCATTGTCTCTTGAACAACACTAATTCTAGTCCTGATGGTTTTAATGTATTCGAAATAGGTCTCCTTATCAAAGGACTTCATTATATCCGGATCCAATAAACTAGAAACCAGTGTAATCGGAGATCTTAGATCATGAGCTACAATTGAAAACATCCTAGCCTTTGATTTATTAGATTCGGTCAAAGCATACTCCTTCTCTTTCAATTGTTTATTGAGAAGCTCTGAATTTTCTAATGCATTCATTAACTGCGTTTTGAAATGAATGATAAAATAGAATATTCCAAAATACATGATTACCAAAATAGCTATCAACTTATAGTAATCATCCAATTCAACTTCAATACCACTGTTTATACGTAGATAATTGAGAAAAGCTAAGGTGAAAAAATTGAGTACAAATGAAATGTTTAACCCTATGCCATTTAATAGTATTATGATAGCAACAGAACCTGGTATTAGAAAGTTTTCAATTTCATTGGCTCGCCCTTGTGAAATTGCGTGTATCGCACCTATAACTACTCCCAAATGGTAACCAAATAGGAAAAGGTATACTGCCAAATCATATCTCTCATTGTGATTAAGAAATAAAACAGGTAATAATATTAAAATCAACACACCAAGATCGATAATGATACCTTGATAGTTGCCAATAATAGTATTCATTACTATCAAACCAACATCAAGGAATACACTCAATACTACTAGCCTGTTGACGATTTGCAACTTGCAAAGCTCATAGGTGGTCAGTGACTCCTTTATCCCTAGGGAATAGAGTCTATTTATCACATAAATCATCTAATCGATTGAATTTCTAAAAATCAGTAATTACATAGAACCGACGGGGAGATTCTATAGAAATTAGCCAAAATTCATCAATAATAAACCATTGAACGCAAGTTATTTAGGCAAACCAAGCTTTAAAATTCAATCTTGGTCAAATCATGTACCACAAAATGTCTTGTAATTCATATCATAACCAGCAGGCACAAGATCTAATTCATGAACGATCTTATCTGATTGATCATTGTATGGATTCGTCAATCTATTTAGCAAAGTTTCAAACGAGGATAAATCTCCTTGATTGGCTTTATCTAATGCTTGTTCTACCAAATGGTTTCTTGGAATAATCATTGGGTTTGCTCGATCCATTAGCTGCAGACCTTCCTGTCGATTTTGCTTTCTATCTACAGCTTGGCTCCATCTCATGTACCATTCATTAAACGCCTCGTCTTTAAGTAATTTTTCCGCCAATGAATCAAACCTCAACGAAATAAAGAAATTAGTATAATCCAAACTATGTTTTTCCATCAGATCAAATAAATCATCGACCAGAGCCTTGTCTTTAGATTCATCAACATGGACAATACCTAACTTCTTATACATAGCTACATCTCGTCTTACATTGTACATTGATGGAAATTCATCTATTAAAGCTTGTGCTTGTTCGATAGCTTTGTCTTTATCTTCATCTATTAATGGTAAAAGAGCTGATGCTAACATCCCAAGATTCCATTGAGCAATTGGTGGTTGATTGGCATAGGCATAGCGTCCTGTTCGATCAATAGAACTAAACACTGTCGATGGTGAATAAGTGTTCATAAATGCACATGGTCCATAATCAATAGTTTCCCCAGCTATAGACATATTATCCGTATTCATTACACCATGTATAAAACCAACTCTCATCCAATCAACGATCAGATTTGCTTGTCTTTCCATAACGGATTTCAAGAAATCTATTGCTTTAGATTTTGAATCAACTAGCTCTGGATAATGACGCTGAACCGCATAATCCAACAAAGGTTGTGGTTGCTTGGCTATAAAACTCGCATATTCAAAAGTTCCTACTCGAATATGACTTTTAGCTATTCTAGTTAATACTGCTCCAGATTCGACTTCCTCTCTGTAAACTGGTAACCCTGTTTTAGTCACTGCCAAACTTCTAGTGGATGAAATACCTAAGTGATGCATAGCTTCACTAATCAAATATTCACGTAACATTGATTTTAGAGTAGCACGCCCATCTCCTCTTCTTGAGTAAGGAGTCTGACCAGAACCTTTGAGTTGAATATCATACCTTTCATTTGATTCAGTGACCTTCTCGCCTAGCAAGACAGCTCTTCCATCTCCTAACATCGTAAAGTTACCAAACTGATGTCCTGCATAAGCTTGCGCTATTGGAGTACTATTAGGTACTACTCCACTTCCTGAAAGAACTTCTTGGATTTCAATCTTACTTTCGTTCAAACTAGGCAAACCTAGATCCTTGGCTAACTCATTATTGTATAATAATATTTCAGGATTAGTTGCTGGTGCTGGAGCTTGTTTCTGATAAAAGTCTTTAGGAAGCTGTTCCAGATACGTATTATCGAGTTTCCACATATTTTCTTGATTATTCTCCATCATACGCATGTTCTATCAACATAGATATGTCTACATAGTCCAATGCTTCTTCAGCACAAGCTGTAAGAATCACTGGTGGAGCCACTTCATGATCATATGCTTCTTTCCAACGTAAAACATTGAGACACCATTTATCTCCTGATTTCAGCCCAGGAAACATCATCTCAGGCCTAGGACTTACTAGATCATTACCTCTACTGACACTAAAAAAAAGGAATTCTGTTGTCATTACGGCACATACTGTATGCTGTCCAGCATCTTGTTCATTCGTACGACAATAACCATCTCTATAAAACCCTGTAAGGGGATCAGAGCAAAATGCTACTAATGGCTCTCCAAAAACATTCAAATCCATGACTGACAAAACTAGGCCTTAGCTTTGACATATATTATAAAGAACTTTAAAAGAGAACTTCAGGCAATGGCATCAATCCAGTTTTTAATGGAATCTTTTTTTACGAAACCATTTTGATTATTTATTAGAAATTAACTTAAACTCTGTTAATTATCACTCCAAGATTAAAGGTGAAGTTTAGACAAATACTTTATAGCCTTAATTCCAGGCATAAAAAAATAGGCTCCCCCTTTTACATCTACGAATTTTTCAAGTCTTCTTACTCTAGTCCTTAGAAGATCTCCAGGTGCCGTAAAATCTCCAAAGACTCCATTATTCTTTTCAGCATCACTCACTTCTCCCAATAATGGATCTGCTTCACTGTATAATTCAGAAAACTTAGGATTGTTGACCCAGGTGTGTTGAATAAACTCAAACTGACGACCTATATTGGCATTGAAACACAGAAAATGAAGTCCTACTTTTCTATTTCCTGTATTGCCATCTTTGAGCATTAAGTCTGGCTCCATTGTTGGATTACCATTATTATCTAAACTAGGTTCACCATATGCTCGTCCACGACGTATTATCCGATGTTTATTAGCATCTACCATAGCATTTTTAGCTTCCTTGTCATTGAAATGTTTCCTTTGCAATGGTGAATTCCTTGGATTGGTTCTTCTTACATGAGATGCCATGGGACACTTATCGCCCTCTTTATCATCTGGATAATATCCAAAGTTATCTTTGTCTTTGAGTGTCGGATCGTCTTGGTCTGGTGACAATGTAATAGGACAACCACTTCTCCATCTACCTATCATTTTAGCTGCAAGTTTCTCGCTTACAGATTTATCAATTTCTCCGGATTCCAACTTTGAATGATCATATACATAATTCCAAAACTTGCCTACATGCTGCTCTAACTGACGAAAAACCAAATAGCTTCCATTTTTTCCAAAATCCTTAGCACCAGTTTCATCAATATCAAGAATATCATCTGTATCTGTTTCTTTTTTTACCTTCGGACTGTTAGGGAATTTTTGATAAGCATTAGGATAACCCAATACAAATTCTCCTGCTGCTATTATATTGTTATATGAACCTCCTTCCTGTAAAACGGAAGTTGATATATTTTTTCCCAAATCAGTCTTGTGCTTATCTAACAAACCAGCTACCCTAGGCTGCCCTATACCATCCCTAAAACCAAAATGCTCTTTGCGATCGGGTAAAAAATGAGTCTCTAGTCTCTTGATCTGAGACACTCCACCAGAGGCAAACTGTCCTGCTTCGTCACTATATAATTCCTCCAATAAAGTCTGATTTCCAGCATATAACAATAATAACACATGTATTGAGTCATTTGTAGGACCTCCCCATTCCCAATGTTTGGGATCACTAGTATTAAGATCGCCAAGAATGTTTTTGCGATGGTCTGTCACCATACCATCTTCAAACTCAATTGAGAATTTCTTCTCCCTATCATAGGCCTTTTCTATACCTAGTCGGTTAAGTCCTAATTGTGTAAAAGCTACATTGATACATTTATCAGTTGATGAGGGTTTATTTTCACCATTGTTGATACGATTAGCCAGATTTGCGAGCCATTTTTTAGTTTTTGACGAGTTATCAATTTTTAATAAAACGTAACAAGCCGCTTCTAGAGTACCGTAACCTCGTCTTATGATTCCTTGTATATCATTGATTTCTAACTGTATCATAGCAGTAATGGTTTTAATTGGTAGTTTGCACTTAGAATAGTTTTAACCATTCTGTAGCTTCTTGTTTTGACATTCGTCCAGCAGCAAGACCTTCTCTTATTTGCTTATTCTGAATGATGTTTTTGACTGTTAAATTACTATAAGCGGTATACCATACATCAGTGGTCACTTGCTGGGCTCTTGCCCAGCATTTAAACCTTTCTTCATCTTTAGATCCCCCCCATAATAGCCACCTTGTCCTTGGATATAAAACAGTATTACTCCAAACTCCTGTCAACCCTTTGGATGCCTTATCAATAAAATCACCAAGATAACTTTCCCAGCTACTTCCATAGTTGCTCATAAACATGAGTGCTCTCCCTTCATCCACTATGACCCATCTAGCGAAATGAATGGTTGGAATTCCTCCCAATTCTCCTTTGGTAAAAACATACCTTGCAAGTGTCTCTATACCAGCAAAAACTGTTTTTAATAAAAAACGCCTTCTAAAACCTTTCTTAATATCTACTAATAGAGACATCTCGTTTTGCACTACCTTATCTTCTCTCGCTGTATGATCTTTGGCTCTTTGATCATAACGTGTATAAGGATATATCTTGTCTGTCTTCTCTTTTCTCCTGATCATTAGCCAAAAAACCAATGCTAATGGCAGCCTTACAATCATTTCTATTCCTGACTTCCAACCTGTTCTTCTAAATAGTTTCCAGCCTATAGGAACTCTATCAGGGCTTTCAATAGACCAATTAAATTCAGAGCTACTTCTCACTTGATCTTTAATATCTTCTCGGATTAATTGAGGATCATTGACGTCCGACCAGCCTTTTGTATTGCTATTTTGATCAATAAAGTCTTGAATAAACTCTCTTAGTTTTCCTTCCTTTTGTATCCGAGCTACGGACATACCTTGGGCACCCACATGAAAGGCTCCATAAGTAGCTCGAATCTTCTTTAAAAAACGAAATCTATCTTTCTTAGACGGCGAATTGGGGTATTCATAACAATGAAAAAAAATCTGATCCATCCCATCTGATGCCACTTCTACTATTTCATGAAGATGATCGTTCTCACTACCGTCATAGTTGGTAGAAAACATTAAAAAAGGTTCATTTAAGTTCCTAAAAGTAGCTTCTTCAGTAAAGGATTTGTCTACTATTACAAAACGAGCAAAATGTATGGATCGAATATCACGGAAAGGGAAAATTGCTTTTTCGTTATTTTCAAAAGTTTGATCTAGATCCTTTAGAATACCTCTAAGTTCTTCAATGCTACCAGGTCTAATTTTCGCTAGCATAGATAATGCTCCTTGACTGACAAAGTCATTCATATGCTTGGTGATAAGATGGTTGTAACTCACAAATCGAGAAGTTCTTTTACCATAATTTATCAATCAAAGACGTTATATACAAATTGAAACACACATAACTATCTAGTAGTTAAGATTTTCAATCTTACAATTAGGCCAATACTATATAAACTAACTTACACTCTTGAAACGTTGCTATAACCCTAGACAAGTTCAATTCATTTGAACAGCGAATCACGTAATATTTTCAAAAAAACTATCAAATGAGAGAATGTAACCTTCTTTCAAATCAAGGTTATTCAATCAAATTTTGATTCTTTAAAAATTTAGTCAGGTCATCGATAATCTCTTGTACCTCTATAGATTTTAGCTGATACAATTCATCTTGTTTGACATTATGTGAATAATGATCCCAGTTCTTTTTAAGCTTTTTCAATACTCTAGGCGTGATGTCAAACTCCCCAAAGTCTAACAATTCTTTTGCTAGCATAGAGCTTTTATATGATCCAGATAAATAGATTTTGAATATATCAACGTACGACTTGCTGATATCAAATCCCTCAAGCATACCTGTAAGATCTCCCGCTATATTTTTATTCTCTTTCCAGTGGATAGCTTTTAACAAAGCTGGTAGGGCAACTGCATTATCGCTAATACCACTTAACGTTTTTGATGCTAAATATCGAGTATTTTCACTGGTATGACTAAGAAGAGTTATCAAAGATTGTACTACATTCTCATCCGCTGATTTCACTAATTGCTCCACAGCAAAAGAGGAAGAATCGGACAATTCTCCCTCTAGTATTTTAAGATATTTTTCTGGATTTATTTCAGACACTTATTGTTGTTTTCTTTCATAGAATATCTCAGCTCTTCTATTCTTAGCATGAGCTGTTTCACTATCATCGTGATGCATTAGATCAGTCTCTCCCATACCTTCAACTGCAACATCATGATGTTTCACACCTAAGCGGTGTAGATATTTTGCTACCGCATGTGCTCTTTTCAATGAAAGCTTCTTGTTGTAAGTATGACTTCCTCTTGTGTCAGTATGTCCTTTTATTGCTACTCTATATTCACCGCCTTCAAGTATACTTGAATATAGCTGCTTGAGCATATGTTCTCCTGACTCGCTTAAAGAATGACTATTAAAATCAAAAAATAATGATGATTGCCCTGACTTATCTGTCCTAGCCAAGTATGCTATGTGTTTTTCTTCATAGAAATTTTTCAAACTATCTGACCAGTGACCTACTTTGTCATGAGAAATAGACACTACAAAAGACTGAGGATCAAACTCATTGTGCATTTCCATATGAATTAATGTTGGCTCTTCACCATCTTCAAGATTGGCATTAGCAGTAGGAGCTCCTACTACATGTGGTACATGAAAGTTGTACACATGATCATCCTTTTCTCTGAAAAATACATCTACATAATATTTTTCTTGATGAAGCTTTTTACCATCCTTATTGAAGGTCATAACCATGTTTTCATTGACAGGAACGAACATTTCATAGTGTCCGTTTTCATCTGAATAAGTCCTAAAATAGAACTGATCATACTCAATCTCTATCTGACAATCAGGGATTGGTTCCTTAGTCTTATCATTTAGTACAAGTCCTTCAATTTTAAATTCGTTAAACATCATGACTCTGTATAAATCTAGAGAACCATAACCTCCTTTCCTTGTAGAAGAAATATAGGCTACTTTACCATGAATAGAGAAATATATATCCTCAGAAACAGTATTTATTGGAAAGTCTAAATTTTCAGGTTTAGACCACTTTTTAGTCGTCTTGTCATAGGTTGATTTAAAAACATCAAAGCCTCCTAAACTATGATGACCTCTTGAACTAAAATATAAAGTACTGTCTTCTGCTAAAAAAGGAGCATCTTCATCAAATTCAGTATTAAGCTCATCCATTGGTATAGCCTTTCCCCAAGTACCGTCAGTCTGCTTATAAGATACAAATAAATCTAGATCCCGTCCATGAGACCTGAAGTCAGATGCAAAAATGATAAAAGACTCATCATCAGCTATAAAACAATGTGTATCAACTCCGTCTTCTCCATGAATATCAATTAGTTCATCTTCTTCCCATGCCCCATTTTCTAAATGAGATTTGAAAAGTCTACCGTTATGAAATGTTATTAACTTCTTTCCATCATCATACACTTGAACCGTGGCATCATGTCTCTTTTCGTGACGTGTATGAAATTCAAAAGGATCAGCTACATGCCATGCATTCAAACTGTCGATAGATGTATCGTGAATGGTTTCAAATGCCATTCCATCATGTGCAGTATATTCACTAGAGTCGTTTCGTGTGGTATAGAGTAACTCTCCAGTTCCATGAAACATTACTGCAGCATACTCTCTATACTTTGTGTTTACCTCAGGTCCAAAGTTTTGAATTACATATCCTTTGTAGTCTCTATAGTGTTGTTTAGCGTAGTCGATTCTTCTTTTCATATCGTCTACATGATATGCAGCTGTATCTTTTATAAGCATTAGCTCCTTGTATGCTTCATCAAATTCTTCCAAAAAATAGTGTGACACAGCAAGCAGAAAGTCTAAATCTTCATTTCTCTCATCAGTCAATAAAATAACATCCTTAGCTGCGTGAGGAGCATGAAGTTCAAGATGTACTTGAGCTTGAATAGCTATAAGGTCCAAATCTCGATACCCTGAATCTAATAGCACTTGAAATTGCTTTTCTGCCTGAATGAAGTTCCCGCTATTGAAAAGTCTTACTCCTTTTTTGAAGGACTTATTTGATAAAGCTGAATCTTGTTTTTTTTCTGCAAATGATAATTCCGTGCCCAATAGGCACATTAAAATCAGGATAGTAGTTAGTAGGGTTTTCATTTTTAATAATACGGGATATAAGTGAATCAAATACGAAAGTATCTCATTTTATTGTAATTCATAGAATACTATGAAAATCAAATTATTAAACCGTTTCACACCAATCCGACCCAATCATCTATGCTATCATATAGTCTGTTGGTTTTTTTCCAAATCGTTTCTGAAAACTTGAATTGAAATGGGTCACATTATTGATCCCAACACACTTAGCTACCTCTGAAGGGTTTTGCATGTTTTTTTCCTTTATAAGCTTCAAGGCCAGTTGAAGTCGGATCTCTTTAATGTGTTCAAATGGTGTAGTGTTGGTTAATTTTTTGATCATTCTATAGTACTTTCTTTCACTGACAGAAATTCGGTCAGCCAAAAAAGTTACGGACAGATGCTGATCGTCAATATTTTTTAAAATCACTTGCTCTACTTTCTTCAATAGTGATTTTTCAATATCATCTAATGTCTCTTGATTGTTAATAAATAATGCATCTGGGTTGCCATTATTCCATAAATCCTTCTTCTCAAGAAGATTATCTATTCTAGTTAGTAATTCATTAGGATTGAATGGTTTACATAAAAAATCGTTCACTCCTCTCAGAAGTACTTTTTCCTTATCTTCATCAGAGGTTCTTGCTGACAATACCAGTGCTGGAATTCTCTTTAGCTTTTCATCTTCTTTTAGGTTTTCTAATAGTTCAAAGCCATCCAACCAAGGCATCATAAGATCAGTAATCAATAAATCAACTCTTTCTTTTCTCAATATTTTCAAAGCCTGTATTCCATTACCAGCTAGTAATACATCATGTCTTAGTCCTACTATATCTTTGATATGATCTCGAACCTCTGGATGATCCTCTACTATGAGTACAGTTCTTCTCTCTTCATTATTGGCAACTTCTATTTTATCTAGATTGACTACTATATCATCTGCAACGGGCTTATCATCTACATCTAGATATAGATTGCTCTTTTCAGAACTATAGCTGAGCTGTTCGATATGATATATATGTTTCTCTTCTACGTTGTAGGCTATTCTTAAAAAAGACACGAAAGTCGATCCTTGTCCTAGTTTACTGTAAGCCTCTACATTTCCTCCATGCTGTTCTATTATTTCTTTTACCACAGCTAAGCCAATTCCAAATCCTTCTCTAGCTAAATAAGACCGGTCTGGGGACTGATAATATCTTTCGAATATATAGGGAATTTTATCTGGTGATATCCCTTCACCTGTATCTGTTATTGAAATCATCAACTGATAATCCACCTGAGTCAGTATCAATTCTATCTTATCTCCATTAACTGTATGTTTCAGTGCATTAGTAAGAAGGTTAAAAAGTACTTTTTCTATCAAATATGGATCTGCATGAATAATAGGTGGATCAAAAGATTCATTGGTATAGGTCAACACAACCCCTTTATTTTTCGCTACATCAGTGAACATATCAGTGAATAAACTCAAGAGTTCTTCCACATTAATATACTTTTTATTCAGCACTAGCTTTCCATCTTCCAATTTAGCCAACTCATTGATCTCATTAGTCATGTGAAGAATTCTCTCTGTATTTATTTGTGCAATTTTCAATTGTCGTTCAGCCTTAGAATTGAGAAATACTTCATCATTTGATAGTAAATAGTGTAAAGAGCCAGTGATTAAAGTCATTGGACTCCTTAGATCATGAGAAATATTGGCTAAAAACCTCGACTTGGCATTATTAATAGCTTTTAGTTTATCAGCCTGTTCTCTATTAACTACTGAACGTCGAAATATCATTCCACAAAGCCCAATAATTACCAAAATAAGAAAAAGAATAAACCAGAATTGAGTGTTAATAACCATCTGTTGATCATCACTCGACACTACTGGCTGAGCTGTAAGTATCTGAGATGCTAAAAGTAATAGACTAACTACTAAAAATAGATTCCAAGATGAAAGCACGATGGCCTTTAAGGCTAAGACAATCTTTTTCATTTAATCAAATTCAACAGAACTAACGAGGGGCTCTGTGCTAATTTAATAAATGAAAAGGACAGATTTAGAAGAGTTAGCAGCAATATGTTATCAACTTTAACATTGCGTAATGGTAATTGCCAATATTTAAGACTTTGACCTACAGCCTATTGGATTTCTTAAAACAGATATAAGAATATTACCATCCTAAAGCATAGTAAGAAAAGCTTCTATTATAAGTTTAGTCTAAAGATGACTTAGTGGTTTAAACAATTAATAAATTACAACGGTAAATTGAAGAGAATTACCTCAAGAGTAGTTCTTAGATAATATTAGAAATATAAGCACCTAAAGGCTATCAAAACCACGCATAATTAATATACTTTGTCCGTAAATTAAGACAATCCGGTACTTCAGTATTTTAGGAGTTTTCTACTTATTTATTGAAATTCGATGTTACTAATTTAGATGCGTTCAATTAACAGATCTATTGATGTTTACGAACATACCAATATAGTTCAACTTATAACTTGATCGGCAGAGTAAAATAAAAAGAACTCCCCTTTCCTATTTCTGAATCTAACCAAATATCTCCTCCATGAATTTTAATAATTTTCATACAGTTTGCTAAACCTATACCAGTACCTTCATACTCACTTCGGTTATGCAGTCTTTCAAACAATTGAAATATTTTATCAAAGTGCTCTTTTTCAATACCAATTCCATTATCAGAAACACAGAATTTCCACAGACTGATAGTCTTTTCGCAAGAAATATGAATTCGAGGTGCATCACCTACATTTCTGAACTTTAATGCATTACTTATCAAGTTTTGGAATAGCAGACCTATTTCTAGCTTATAGGCTTTTAAAGTAGGTAAATTTTCAACGGTCACTTGAGCATTAGTTTCTTTTATTGATTTATCTAAATCTTTCGTTATGTTTTTAATTAATAGTGAGATATCAACCTCTTGCAACTCTCTTTTTTTTCCTATTCTCCCATATTCTAACAAATCTTTAACCTTATTACTCATCCTGTCCGCACCTTCCTGTATATGATTTAAGTATTCTTTTAAAGAATCATTATTAGCAGAATCAGCCTCTTGAGAAGATAAAGAAATCAACATTTGTATAGTTTTAAGAGGCTCTTGTAGATCATGAGAAACAACATAAGCAAACTGTTCAAGCTCCTTATTCGATTCTTTCAGAACTCTTTCATTACTCACTAATCTACCATTGACTTCCTCCAAAGTGTTGTTCATATCCTCCAACATTCTCTCTACTTCTTTTCTAGCATCTATTTCAACCAATAGTTGCTCATTGGATGTAGTAGTTTTCTGTAATTCATCTAACATTTTGTTAAAAGAGCGAGCTAGTTGTCCCAACTCATCTTTAGCACCATGATTTATTCGACAGTTCATATTTCCTTTCGCAATCTCACGGATACATTTCATTAACTTTTCCATAGGGTGATGAATTGATCTCCAGAAGGCAAGAGAAAGCGTAATGATGATCAGAATATTTAATGCCAACACAATACCTAAATTAAGATTGGTATGATATATAGCTTTATCAGGTGCTATACTTCTAATTTCAAGTAACCTTATTTCCTCCAATTTCAGACTATCCATTTGAAGTCTAATTTGCTCCATTAGGGATTTGCCTAAATCAGTATTAATTACTTTCTGAGAAGCTTCAAAACCATCACTCTTTCTTAATGCTATTGTTTTGTCCAGTTCGGCTATTCTTTGAGCCAATAGATTTTTCACTTCTACGATACGTCGTGTCTGTTTGGCATTATCAGAAGTTAACTGTTTGAAATCCTCTAAATCTTGATAGATAATAGCAATGCTCTTGTTGAAAGGTTCCAGATATCTTTCATTACCAGTAATTACAAAGCCTCGTTGCCCCGTTTCGAGATCTACAATTTCTTTCTCAATACTTGATATCTCACTTAAAGCTTGATGTGTATGAATTATCCAATCTGTACTATGAATAAGGTTTTTAGAATTATTATAAAGCAAAATAACAATAGCTATTACAACTAATTGAATTGTGGAAACAAGAATTAGGAGACGTTGATTAATCTTAAGCCTGTAGAACATTCTTTAGTTTTATAGTTATTTAATCAAAATTGTCATAAAGATTAATGTTCATTACTTAAACTACTTAAAATCAGACACACCAATTAACTTCATCTAATCACTAAATGATTACATAGTTAATTATGAACTTTCTGATTTATTGTGTTTTGAGTCTTTTACACTATTTCCTTTAACAAAATTAGATTTTAAGTTCAGCACAGGTATGGACTTTCTTGAAACTAAAATTTAAAACGTGCTGATTTTAAAAGTAGTTCATCAAACCGATATTATAATTATCGATCTACTCATTAGATAAATTGATATAATTTAATTTTTTAGTCGAATAGTCATGATTGTACTAATCAAGAATCAACAAAAATTATTCTCTGGACATTGATATTTAGCCATAGACTCAATAAATAGTACATATCCTCCCTATTTCCCCTAGTATACTTTACAATAGCTTATCACAAATTTCCAATTGCTTTATTAATATTGAAGATTATGAATAAATTAATACGATCTCAATTAATCACGCCTACAGGAATGGAACGTCTCAAAGAAGAGCTAGACCACTTATGGCGTATAGAAAGACCTGATGTTACTAATAAAGTCTCTTGGGCTGCAAGCCTAGGTGACCGATCTGAAAACGCAGATTATCACTATAATAAGAAACGTTTAAGAGAAATTGACAAGCGTCTTCTGTATTTAAGAAAATGTATTGATGATTTCAAAGTGATAGACTATCACCCACACATGGATGGCAAAGTACATTTTGGAGCTTGGGTAGACATAGAAAATGAAGATAAAGGTTTCAAGAAAAAACTACGCATTGTTGGATACGAAGAACTGATTGGAAATAAGGATTATATCTCTATGGACTCTCCTATGGCCAAGGCTTTGATGGAAAAAGAAGTTGGTGATGAAGTAGTTGTGGAGACCACTGCTACTAGATTCATATGGAAGATTAAAAGTATTGAATATGAAAAGGACTGAATATTAATTTTATAGTTGTGCTTTTAGAATCTTTGTTTCAATATTTCAATAATAAAGCAAGGTTAAGACCTTATTATCTTATGTCATGCGAATATTGGAGCGGAACTTAAGACCACATTTTAACACAACCTTATTTGATTAACTTCGGTAAGAAGAATTTTGATACTTTAAATCATACTGTAGCATGTCCAAAATACTCGTTCTATTTGCTCATCCAACCTATGAACACTCTCGGGTAAACCAAGCTCTAATTGAAAGCATAAGTAAAAAAAAGGGGGTAATTGTTCATGACTTATATGAAAAATATGCTGACTTCAATATTGATGTCAAGTATGAACAGGAACTACTTTTGAAGCATCCAATTGTCATTTGGCACCATCCCTTGTATTGGTATAGTTGTCCCCCACTGATGAAACAATGGATTGATATGGTACTGGAATACAATTGGGCGTATGGTCCAAATGGAAATGTGCTTAAGGGTAAAAAAATTATGAATGCCATTACTACTGGAGGAAGTCGAGAAGTTTATTGTACCGAAGGATCTAACAATTACACTATTAACACATTTCTAAAACCATTTGAGCAAACCGCAACTTTATGCGGAATGGACTATTTACCTCCTTTTTCTGTGATGGGAACCAATTTAATTACAGATGAAGAATTAATAGAAGCTACACAGCAGTATAACGTAGCCATTGACCTGTTACTTCAAGAACAACTTTCTGACAATGATCTTGAACAATGCGAATATTTAAATGATTTACCAGAATTAAAAGATATCGAATTATAATGAGTGGAGACATACTTTTTAACGCCATTATATTTTTAGCTGGAGCTATTATATGCGTTCCTATTGCTAAAAAATTCGGTTTGAGTTCGGTTCTTGGATATTTATTCGCAGGTATCATCATAGGTCCTTATGTCCTAGGTTTTGTAGGTGAAGAGGGCGAAGACATCTTGCATTTTGCAGAATTTGGAGTAGTTATTATGCTGTTCCTAATAGGGTTGGAAATAGAACCGTCAAGTTTTTGGAAAATGCGAAAGAGCATAGTAGTTATGGGAGGAGCTCAGGTAATTATTACCTTAGTAATGGCTGACATCATATTCATTCTACTAGGATTCGACTGGAAAGTATCCTTAGTCATTTCCATGGCAGTGGTTCTTTCTTCTACAGCAATAGTGTTACAAACCTTGAAAGAAAAAGGATTAATGGACACGTCCTATGGTGCAGCTTCATTTTCAATTCTTCTTTTTCAAGATATCATTGTAATCCCGATGCTTGCGATTATACCTCTATTGAGCGACCCTGAAAAAGTAATACATGCAAGTGATGATCATGGTATCAATATTTTAGAAGGCTTGCCTTTAGCCGTACAAGGTGGAGCAATTATTCTTTCCGTCGTATTAGTCGTATTAATGGGTAAATACCTGATCGTCCCTATGCTAAGATTGGTAGCTATTACTAAACTGAGAGAACTGCTATCAGCCTCTGCTTTACTAATTGTATTCTTACTGGCGCTATCTATGGAGATAGTTGGATTAAGTCCGGCTCTTGGAGCCTTTCTAGGAGGCGTAGTACTCGCAACTAGTGAATTCAAACATGAACTTGAAAGTAATCTTGAACCATTCAAGGGTCTATTATTAGGGCTATTTTTCATGGCTGTAGGAGCCTCTATTAATTTCATAGTGATCAATGAAAACCCGGGTATGATTGCGGGATTGGTGACAGGTATCATCATTATGAAAGCAATAGTAATTTATGCTGTAGGCCACCTATTTAAGTTAAAACAAGACCAGAAGTTATTGCTTAGTGTAGGTTTAGCTCAAATCGGTGAATTTGCCTTCGTATTACTTTCATTTGCTTTTCAACTTAGTATTTTGGATCGAAACCAGCTTGACATGATGCTGGTAGTAACAGCACTAACAATGACTTTAGCTCCTATTTTAGGAGTCATCAATGAACGCGTTGTTTTACCACATGTAGGCACAAAGGAAATAGCATCAAGACCAATGGACCATATAGCCAAAGCTCAAAAAATAATACTTGTTGGTTTCGGACATTTTGGAAGTACTGTTGGCCGTTTTCTGAGATCCTACGGAATAGAGGCCACTGTATTGGATCACAATTCTAATCAAGTTGACCTACTTCGTAAGATGGGATTTGAAGTGTACTATGGTGACGCTACCAGAATGGATCTATTAGAGTCTGCTGGTATAGCTGATGCTGAACTTTTAATTTGTGCTATTGATGATCCTGACACTACCAATACTCTGGTAACTATGGTTCAAGAAAAGTATCCAAAATTGAAATTGATGGTAAGAGCCAAAAGCCGATATGATGCCTATGAATTGTTGAATATGGGAGTTGAACATGTCTATCGAGAGTCGCTAGAGACTTCTGTAAAACTAGCTGGAGATGTTTTATCGCATTTAGGGTTTAGGAAATATGGAATAGTACGACAAGCTCAGAACTTTATAAAGTACGATGAAAAGAGCCTGAGAAGACTAGCATCTCAACCAAGAAACACTGAAGAATATATTTTCAGAGTTAAAGAAGAAATAGCTCAATCAGAAAAGTTGCTTGAGGAAGACCTTAAGCGAGGTTTGATAGACACCAACCATCACTGGAACAGTGAATTGATGAGAAAAGATTCTTATACTGGAGAAAGTTGAATTTAAGCATTCAAGATAAGCTAGAGACTGATTATTACTCTGTAATATATTAGTCTCTAGTTCATCTTTTAAATCAATTAATCTTAACTAAGAACACATCTGATAAACACCTCTTAATCAAATGTTTAATCTCTAAATTATCCCAGAGACAGATAAACATCATTCTACATCTATTGAATTGAAGACAAGGTTCTTATATCTTTAAAGTTCTCTTTCATTACACACCTCACTATGTCTGACTCTTTTGCCGCTACTGAAACTGGGATTGAAACTATGCCTACAGATTGGATATACAATGACATTCAAATAGCGTTTCCCATAAAAGACTTTCCACACATCAATTCTCTTATTTCGCAGTATGCGTTACACATGAAGAGCCATAACGACTCTATTTATCAGTGGGCTAAGACTTTTACTATAGTACAAAAACAGCAAGCTACTAAATCTCTTTCTAATGAATTAATCTACCAAACTGGTTCAAACCAAACCAAAAAACGAGTTGTCGAAGATAAGATACTTGAATTAGCAGAGAATCAATTGATCATAGGAGGTGCTGGTAGTGGAAAAACTACGACTCTCAAAAGATTATACCTTCATCAAAAGACGTCTGACTTAAAAAACAGTAGATATAAGACCGCTATTTTAATCAGGTTAAGAGAATTAAAGTCTGAAAGTATATCACACGAAATACTTAAAATATTAAATATCAAGACTCACCTCAAAACATTCGAAAGCGTCTATTTTATTAATGACAGTCTCGGTCAACGAGTTCAAAAAACAAAACTTACGAGATTAGAATATGTTGGTGAGCAAAAAATTGATGAGTTTGTTACGAATATTCTAAATGCTGGGAATACTATTCTATTTTTAGATGGGCTAGATCAAACCCCATTGAACGTACAAGCCGACATCAAAAGAAATATCGAACAAATTGCCTCTAGTTTAACAACTTCTAAAATAATCCTTACCTCTAAAGGAAATTATGATAAGACTAAAAATAAGGGGTTTAAGACATACCAAATATCGCCATTAGATTCAGTCTCTGCTGCTACTCTGTCCAAAAACTCTTTGAATGATAATAGTGATCTTTTTTTCAAATTATTAACCCAAAAAACATACGTAGATATAGCCTATAAGCCTCTTATATTTAATTTATTGGTATATCATTTTGAACATTATCATGAGCTTCCAAATTACTACTTCGAAATATATAATAGAACCTCAACCCTACTAGTCAAAAAATGGCACCAAAACAGTGAACTTATAGCTTCATTTGATGCAGATCAAAAACTTGATTTTTTAAAAGAAATAGCTTTTTATTTCTCATATCCAGAACAAAAAATCACTTTCTCATTAGAGAATATTAACGCTGTATATCAACATCTCTACTCAAAGTATGACTTACCAAAAACAGGTATTGAAATCATATTACAAGAAATAGAAATTCATACTGGCTTGATCGTAAAAGGATCAGATAGCCATTATGAATTCTCTCATCTTACAATTCAAAAATATTTATTTGCTGAATATTTAGTAAATAAACCTATTGATGCGAAAAGTATTGAACAGTTTTTACAAGTTCCTGAAGCTTACGCCATTGCAACATGTATAACTTCATCATCAGAAAGTTGGATGGCTAATCTATTACTTAATCCCAGTTTTGGACGTTCTAAATTTCATGGTAAGAAAAGGCGCAAGGAACTTTTCAACTTATCTCTGTTCACCTATCTCGAAAGATTGATCAATGAATCACCAAGGTTTTCGGTTTCAATGGATTTAGGGTATGTAGTGATCTATCTATTATTTCATGCGAATGAAAAAAAGACAATTTCATTTAAAAACACACTTAACAAGCTCTTTTTAACCCCTAACGTTCAAAAGAGTTTTTTATTAGCACTAGAAAACTATGATGTTAGTAATAGAAACACTGACGCTTACTACATTAAGCTAAAGAAGGATGTAGAGCAATTTGATGAAGTTAAATATCCTGTAGAAGGCTACTTACCAAAAAACATCGCCATTCAAATCGAGAGACAAAAGTTTTAAATTGGATAAATAAAGTGATTCCTTCTTTGAAAAAAGGTCACAAACAGTCTTTGCAACTTCCAGTCAATAAAATTGACATGGTTTCAATTTTATAATCTTGTATTTGAGGAATTTCCATATTTATATCAATACACTCTGTTTTTCCACACTGAGTGCACTGAAAGTGAGGATGAACTTGCGTACAACCCGTATTAGAACAGCATTTGTATTTCGAATACCATTTAGCTCCATTTTTTCCTATGAAAGAATGAAGCTCCCCATCGTCTTCTAATCGATCAAGTATTCTATACACAGTTGTTCTATTCATTTCATCACCTAGCTTATCGAGCAGTTCTTGAATAGAAATTGCTACCGTACTATTCTCAAAGAGTTTTAAAAGAGAATTAACTGATTTTGTCTTTCGGATAACACCCATACCGCAAGTTTATCGCACCTATGTTGCGTTTACAAGCTAGCTGATTATTTTTGCAACCGTGTTGCGATATTAAAATTCTTTGATGATACGATTACAAAAAATTACACAACCAGATACACTGGGTGCGACTGCAAGTACACTTTGTATTGCACATTGTCTGGCTACTCCTTTATTATTTATTGCCAGTGCTTCATATAGCACAGAGTCACCTACATGGTGGAAGGTAATAGACTTAGTGTTTTTAGGCATTTCATTCTTCGCTATACTACAAACAAGTAGAACGACTACAAAAGCATGGATAGGAAATGCACTCTATGTAAGTTGGGGTATACTCACCGCGGCTATCCTTAATGAAATATTCGAAGTTGTACACTTACCTGAACTAGCAGTTTATATACCTGCTATAGCTTTGATTAGTCTTCATATTTACAACCAGAGATATTGTAAATGCGTTGGAGATAACTGTTGTTCAAACTCATAATTTTATGGAAGATAAAGTACTTGAAGAGATAGAAATCATAGGTGATAATCATGCATCTACTAATGTAGAAACACCTATGCGTGACGATGCCTTCGATAAGTCTAATGATGAAAAAATCACCAATATTCAAAAGTATTTTGGTCTAATCATGGAAGAATTGGGCTTAGATATGAATGATGACAGTTTATCTGGAACTCCCTATAGAGTAGCAAAAATGTATGTAAAAGAGCTATTTTATGGTCTAGACCCAAAAAACAAACCGAAGTTATCGACCTTCGAAAACAAATATGGGTATGGCAAGATGTTAGTTGAACAGAATATCACTATTGACTCAGCATGTGAGCATCATTTTTTACCTATCACTGGAAATGCTCACGTAGCATATATACCTAAGGATCGCGTAGTTGGTTTGTCAAAGATCAATAGATTAGTTAATTATTATGCTCACAGACCCCAAGTACAAGAGAGACTTTGTTTGCAGATTATGAAAGACCTTCAAGAGGCTCTGGGAACTGAAAGCGTAATGGTGGTTGTGTCAGCCAAACATTTATGTGTTTCCTCAAGAGGAATAAAGGACAAGTCTAGTTTCACCACTACAATGGAATACTCAGGAGAATTTGAAAAAGAAGAGGTTAGAAACGAATTTTTCAACTGTCTAAATAATAAGGTAGACTAATTTTCTAAAATAGAGATAGGTTTAAATTAGATCGCTGATTATGCTTAAATGCACCTCTCTGAGTTTTGCATATAGTCCAGAAACTCAATTCCGATTTCCAGATTTCACAATAAATAATGAGGAGCATCTGACTATTCTTGGTGAATCGGGAATAGGAAAAACTACACTCTTGCACTTGCTCGGAGGTTTGCTTATACCAAAGTCTGGAAAAGTAGAGCTGGATGGAGTTAATCTCAGTACTTTACCCAGTAGTCGAAGAGATAATTTTCGAGGACAAAACATTGGAATGATATTCCAGTCGTCCCATTTTATACAGTCATTGTCCATTGGTGAGAACATGGCTATGGTGCAATACCTTGGAAAGGTAAAGAAAGATAATCATCGTATCAACGACATTCTGACGAGGCTAGGCTTAGAAAATAAAGTCAAAAAACGTCCGAACGAACTTAGTCAAGGGCAGCAACAGCGAGCATCGATAGCCATGGCTGTATTAAATAGTCCAAAAGTTATTTTGGCGGACGAACCCACATCTAGTCTTGATGATAAAAACTGCAACACTGTAATTGAACTGTTAAGAGAAGAAGCCTCATTATCTAAGGCTAACTTAGTGGTCATTACTCATGATCAAAGACTAAAGAATGAGTTTCAAAAGATCATAGAGCTATGAAAATATTCTGGCTGAGCGTAAAAAATGTAATCTCACGACCGATGAGTACGGTTTTGAGTCTTTTACTTCTAGCTCTGGGTGTAGGTATTATTTCCCTACTTCTTCAACTCAACAGATATCTTGAAGATGAGATGACCAAGAATATAAGAGGTATAGATCTTGTTATTGGAGCCAAAGGAAGTCCCTTGCAATTAATCCTATCAGCAGTATATCACATAGATGACCCTACAGGAAACATCTCTCAAAAAGAGGCTAATAGAATCTTAAAAAACAGAATGGTAGATTTTGGTATTCCATTATCCTATGGAGATAATTATGCTGGATACAGAATAGTCGGTACTACTCATGAATACACTGAGCTGTACCATGCAACACTAGCTGAAGGAACACTTTGGAATAAAACATTTGAAGTTACGTTAGGATCAAGAGTCGCCGAAGTTCTAAATCTTAAAATTGGTGACACTTTTAGTGGTTCTCATGGTCTAATGAATAGTATTGAAGTACATGAAAATGACTCTTATAAGGTAGTAGGTGTACTAAATCCATCAAACTCCGTTCTTGATCAACTCATTCTTACACCTACGGAAAGCGTCTGGGAAACACATCATGATGAAGAGGAACATCATGAGGGAGATGAAGAAAAAGAAATTACTGCTATGCTCATTGGATTCAAGAACCCTGCCGCATTGATACAAGTCCCTAGAATGATCAATGAAAAAACCAATATGCAAGCAGCAGTTCCTGCCTACGAAATGGATCGCCTTTACAAGCTCATGGGAGTTAGTATTACAGTATTGAAGTATATAGCTGCTGTAATAATTACAGTATCAGGAGTAAGTATATTTTTTAGTCTCATTAGTACTCTTAAAGAAAGAAAATACGAACTAGCCATCATGCGAACTTATGGAGCCTCTCGCTGGCAATTGTTATTAATGATGCTCTTTGAAGGGCTCGTATTAACAATTGTAGGATTTTTATTGGGTATATTAATCTCATCAGTTAGTTTGAATTTTATTTCGCTGTTACTTGATTCAAGCTTTCATTATTCATTTAGCACCATGCAATGGACAGCACAGGAATACGTTCTTATGGTGTCTACATTAGGGATAGGATTAATAGCTGCATTAATACCAGCGCTAAATGCTTTCAATCTCAATATATCAAAAACGCTCTCCAATGCTTAGATTAAGTCTTATCATATTGATGTTGTTGGTTTCTCCAGCATTTGCTCAAATCAAAATTACTTGGGAGACACTTGCTGATGTTTCATTCACCGATAAATGGAGTGAAGAAGAACAAGGTTATTATTACTATCCTCATTTTGGCCCTCGTGTCAAGGCTATGAGAAATAAAGAGATATTCTTAAGAGGATATATGCTTCCACTGGAACCAGAGGAAGGGTTTTATGTACTATCTAAAAACCCGTATGCCTCATGTTTCTTTTGTGGATCAGGTGGACCTGAAACTATTGCACAAATAAGATTCAAACCTGGCCACCCAAAATTCAAAATGGATCAAATTGTTACAGTAAAAGGAATCTTAAAACTGAACAAAGATGATGTCTACACTTGTAATTATTTAATAGATGAAGCCGAGGTATTTTAATGATAATCATCATTAATGAGTAAAACGTTATAAGATCAAAATTTCAAAAACCTATACTAATATATATTTACAAGACAAGTTGACATTTAAACCTCGATTACAATTCCGACTATGTTACAAAGAAAGTTTGACAAAATAGTCCAAGAACATTATCCTAATGCCATGGACGCGAAAGACACATCCATCCATTATTTAGGATTAATGCAGAATGATCATAACATTAATGTATCTCGAGTTTTGATGGCTACATCGGTATGTTCTGACGATATTAATGTTCCTTCCACCACTTTTTTCAATGTATTATTTGGCCCATTTATTCTTGGAGGCTTAGGCGGATTACCCTTTGCAGGTATTACAGGTATGACTGCTTTTGCTCATCACATTCCGGATGAAGGAACAGCTTTCATTTTCTATGGCCCTCATATTGGTGTAACTCATGATGGAGAATTAGGGAAAATGTATAGACCTCGTCAAGAAGAAACTGGAAACTCCTGTGGTGCATTAATGCTTGCCTTAAGTAGGCTTCAAGATGAAAATTACAAACCGACCATCAGTGAAAATGATTATCAACAAATGAAACTAGAAGAAAGTTTACTTCCTTATAGAAATGAATTTGTAGATAGTGAAAACCCTCAAAAAGCGATTACTGATACTGCTTACAAGATAATCGATCAGAAAGTGCATGAATATGTAAAAGCATGTAAAAACGAATTTAGTGTCGATAAAGTAGCTCTTTTGGGTGGAGTTGTTATCAATACAGACTATGGGTTAGATGACTATTTCGATGCTCGAAATTTTCAAGTAGTCGATTTAAAAAGTCTTTAAGAAGAATCTAACTAATATATAACAAGTAGCTTCAGAGACCTCTGTCATAGCAATGAAACTCTACGTTTAAAATTCCAAAGTATACAGGTAGCCAATTAATATGACCAAAAGACTTATTGATATAATTTAACAGTACGTTAATAGGTACTTTGCGACCATCTAATAAAGAATATCAAAATTTGAGGCGGAAAGTGAACTAGTTCATTTAGATATGCTAGTTCACAAGAAGCGATTGATTTACGATGGAAGCGATTATTACTGTTGTTGGATTTTTAGGGGCTGGCAAAACAACACTTTTAAAGCGATTATTGGAAAGCTGCCTGAATACTGGCTGGAACCCATTTATCATTCTCAATGATTACGAAAATGCGAGTCTAGACATACAACAATTTACCGAAAAACTAGATCAAAAATGGGTTCGTGGACTTAGCGGTAGCTGCATATGTTGTAGTGGAATAAGTGAACTCAGAGACTTTGTAAATAATATCCCTGAAAGAGAGAATGGTATAACGCTCATTGAAGCAAATGGAACATCTGATGCTTGTTCTTTGATGGGTTTTTTAGGAGTAGGAATAGATGAACGTTTCCTTCCTCCTATTCAAGTATCTGTCGTTGATGTAAAAAACTGGCAAACAAGAGGTGAGCATAATGAGCTAGAAGCCAATCAAATTCAAGTATCCTCATTAATCGTTCTTACTCATACTGATAATACCTCTACAGAAAGAATATCTGAAGTAACTGAAGAATTACTAAAACTAAATCCTAATGCCCAAATATTAGACTTTGATAAGATTGATGTAGCATTGCTGCCATCACTAGTACCCTCATCCAACCAAGCACAAAAACTTGAACATTTAAAGGCTCATTGGTCTTCTTGTTCGATTGACTTACCAACCCTTCCTGATCTTGAGTGTATCCAAGAGATCTGTAAAAACATCCCAAATAGTATTTTAAGAGTAAAAGGCTGTACTGAAGTCAATAATGAAGAACAGTTTACTTACTTCGAAAGAACTCCTGATGGAACTGTCAATATCAGACCCTTCAATGGTATTCCTATTACTGGAGCTAAACTATTGACTGTAGGTCCTGGCAGTAATTCATCTTCTCTTGAGAATATTGTAAACGAAAGTATAGCACACGCTCAATCAAGATAACAAAAGCTAAAAAGTAAATAACTGTATCTAAGCACGATGTCAAAAGAATTAACGAAAGAATATAACCGTAGAAAATTTTTAACCTTCTTGGGAAAGGCAGGTATTGGAGTAATTGCGTTTCCTACCTTTCTAACCAATTGTGGCACTAAGTCTAATCCTACTATTTCAAATGAACTAGCTGAAGAATACCTAGACAAGCTGAAAAAAACACCTCTTAAAGGGTTAATTCCTTCAGATAAGGACGACCTTCTACTAGCTGAGGGTTTGAATTACCAGACTTTGATCAAATGGGGTGACAAAATTAGTGACACTGATACTTTTGGGTTCAATAATGATTTTATCTGCTATATCCCATTAGATGAAAATAATCCTAAAGAAGGTCTTTTATGGGTTAACCATGAATATACCAACCCTTTGTTTGTATCTGGTTTCAACAAGTATGAGTTTGAAAACCCACGAGAGCATCGAAGCAAAGATCAAATCACAAAAGAATTATACAATGTAGGTGGAAGTATCATCAGAATAAAAGAAGAGAATGGTACGTGGAAAGTAATACCAAACGACGCCTACAATAGAAGAGTGACTGGTCATACACCTATCTCTCTCAACTGGGACGAACCTATTGAAGGTAAGACTGAAGTCATAGGTACTAATAGTAATTGTTCTGGAGGAATCACTCCTTGGAATACTTTTTTGACTTGTGAAGAAAACTACGCGGATTGCTTTGGTGAATCCGAGTATGACGAAAGCAATGTGAAAAGCCATAAAGAAAGTAGATATGGTTGGGAACAATTCTATAACTATCCTCCAGAGCACTACGGATGGGTAGTCGAAATAGAGCCAAAGACTGGTAAGGCACAAAAGCATGTAGCATTAGGTCGATTTGCTCATGAATGCTGTACGCTCTTTGAGCTAGAAGATAAAAGAGTAGTTGCGTACAGTGGAGATGACACTAATGATGAGCACCTATATAAATTTGTTTCTTCAAAGGCAGGCTCTCTGAAAGAAGGCACGCTCTATGTAGCTGATACGATTAATGGAAAATGGCTTTCATTGGACTGGGAAAGTCAACCAATATTAAAGTCAAAATTCAAGAACCAAACAGAGGTGCTAGTGAGAGTGAGAGAAGCTGCCAAACTACTTGGAGCTACTGAACTCAATCGACCTGAAGACATTGAAATTGATCCTATAACTGGACATATTTTAATCTCATTAACAAATAACAAACCAAAAGGCGACTATCATGGGTCTATTTTAAAAATAGAAGAGACTGATGGAGCTTTTGATTCACTTACTTTTAAAGCATCTACGTACTTGGCAGGTGGTGAAGAAAGTGGATTCTCCTGCCCTGATAATTTAGCATTTGATTTATCTGGTAATCTATGGATGACTTCAGATATTTCCGGAGACTCTATGAATAGAGAAGACAAACCATATGCTCCATTCAAAAACAATAGTCTTTTCGTAATACCAAGGTATGGAGAAGATGCAGGTAAAGTAATCAGAGTAGCTTCTGCACCTAGAGACGCTGAGCTTACAGGTCCTTGGTTTTCTCCTGATGGAAAAACATTATTTTTAAGTGTACAGCACCCTGGAGAACTTACTAGAGATTTGCAAAACCCAACAAGCAAATGGCCATTTGATGAGGATAACATTCCAAAGCCAGCTGTGGTTGCAATTAAAGGAGACTTGATAGAAAAAATGAACTTCTTGAATCAAATTTGAATCTAGATAAGCGAAGGTTCCTGATTCAGGAATTGGAATAAAACCTGATATAAAAGGAATTCAGCATATATGAGCTCTAAAAACATTATTCCCTCCCTTGATTCCATCTTGGGAGGGCCTGTTCAAGTATCAAGTAAGTCTTGGGAAAATCATCAGATAATAAAGCAATCAGATGTTAATTTATTTTGCTGGACAAGAGACTATGATCAATCGATAAGCTCATATATCTATGAAGCAGTAATTAATAATGTATCTGAAATAAACGTCAAGGTAGAAACAGCATCTATTGAAGATATTTTAATCACTGCTTCTAATCAATGGAATTCCATTATCAGTACTTCGAATACTTCAGGCAATGACTTTTGGAATGATATTCTGTTTCTGACTACAGATTTTCTAAAACTAACTGAAAAGCCAGGTTGTAATTTACATTTAGGAATAGTTGATGATGAGACTTGCACTCAATTTCATATAGACCAATTCGACTACAAACTATTTTGCACTTATTATGGTTCTGGAATAGAATGGCTTCCTGAGAAAGCCGTAAATCGTGAAGGTTTAGGAAAATCTAATGAGTTGATTATTAAAGACTCTAGTGAAATTCAGAAAATGGAAACATTCGAAGTAGGGATCTTAAAAGGAGACAAATCTCAACACACACCAGCTACAAAGGGAATCGTATACAGGTCTCCTTCAATAGAATCAAACAATATGAAGAGGCTCGTTTTCAGACTAGATTAGAACGATCATTGGTAAGATTGAATACATACTAAAATCTCGTTAATCTTTTTAATAGTCTCGGTACTAGCTTCAGAAGTCTTTAGCCAACCTAAATGCTGTCTGAGTTGATCAATCACATGTGTCTTATTTTCAACATTTTTGATGTGAAACTGATCAGGTCTAGAAAGCATATTAATGTAAATGGAATCAATATCAATTAACCCTTCCTCAACTAGCTGCTTATGCAGACTTGTAATCGCTGCAACATTCAAAGCACTAATAGTCGGGGCTATTTCCAACTGAACATGTGGACATTCTGACTTTATCACCTTAAGGTTTTGCTTGATTGTGCTCCAGTCAGAGTCTCGTCTTATCTTCTCCCCTAGTTCTCCTGCTGCATCTATACTAGCGCTTACCGTTACTTTATGGAATTGCTTCCAATATTCTATCACCGATTTGCCTTTAAAGTCTAGTAGAGACAGGTTAGTATTATACCTCAGGTGAACACCCTTTTTTTCTTTCTTCAAAAGAAGTTCCAACACCCTGTAGTGCTGATCCATCACCAGTGGCTCTCCTCCTGCGAAATAGAACTCCTCCACTCCAGAAACTATACTTTCTAGTTGTTGAAAGAACTCGTCTTCCTTATTGATAGCCTTTATAATAGCAGTTTTAGCAACATTGGTTCCAGTGGCTTTCGCTTCTTCAAACCATTTAGAGCTGGCACCGTGCCAGCAAGTGACACATCGAAAGTTGCATACGTTCGAGAACCGAATATCTAAGTAGACAGGTTTGGAAACAATATCGTCTTGTATTATATCATTGATCTTATACCCATACTTTTCTAGTGTTTCTTGTCGAATACTCTTCACTCCACTATCCTCAAGATCATAACATCCTCGACATCGCTTATCCTTCTTGCCAGAAAGTAAATTGGATCTAAACTCGTTGATCTTTACCCCATTCCAGATTTCACCTATTGTTTGCTTATTGATATCTCCAAAAGTAATAGGTGCTATACAGCAAGCTTGACAAAGTCCTCTGGTGCTGACATGTAGATGCAACCAAGGCATCAAGCAAAAGGCATCATTTCCTTCTATTTTAGAAGTATTTGTGCTCATAGAATGTATCAGAAAGATTAGTCTACTCCTTAGGCTTGTATTTACTTAAAATACTCTTTTTAGGTCTTGGTCCACGAAGGTGAATGATCAAGCCATCTAGAAAATTACGAAGGATTTGATCACCAGCCTCTACATATTTCGGGTGGTTTTCATCCCTAAACATATCTCCCAGTGATCCTTTAGTTATCTCAAAGTCTACCAACTTCAGGATATCTACAATGTTTTCATCTCGTAGTTTATGTGCTACTCGAAGCTTTTTTAGAATATCATTATTGGTAAGCATACTTTAATATTTCAAAACCCAAGCCTCTTCACCATCTACAGTATTGAACGAAGGGGCAGCTGCTACGGCTTCCTCTAGAGAACTATAATCCGCAATAGCGATTCTATAAAACTTGTTGCTTCCGTATGGCTCGATGATTTTAGACCCAGAACCTTGATCCGACAACTCATTGGCATAATCCATCGCCAAGTCACCATCCAGACTGCTAGAAACGATTACATAAAATTGTCCTGTAGCGGAGGTAATATTCTCTATTGTACCTATTTCTGGTTCTTCTAGCTTCTCTTCTACTATACCCAATTGGTCTTGAGGATATTGTTCATTAGGAAAGAGCGTTAGAGCTTCTCCATAGAGCTTAAGTGATTCTTCCCAGTTTTCAAGTGCAAATGCCTCGTCAGCACTAGATATAATCAACTTATACTCGTTTCGTTTTTGCTCAGCTTGACGCTTAAGACGTTCTTTTTTCTTCTTTGCAGCATTTCGTTTCGCTATCTGCTCTTGACGAAATTTCTCTTTTGCCTCTTGAGCTGGTACGTGGCTAAAAAAATACCATGAGGCGACTAGGCCTGACAAAACAACTAATATGATGACTGCTATGATCGCTCCTTTATTCATTTTCTTGTAATCTATTGTCTATGGAATAGCGAAAATACCATACTTAATGAGGTTTTAACAAGTTTTCACACTCTCCTATTTTTAAATATCAAATAAATTCTTCTACTTTGAATCTCAAAGTACTTTTTATGGAGAAGCAAAAATACTTAGACGACCTACAAGACATTAAGACGATCATGGATCGTTCTTCAAGGTTTATATCCCTCAGTGGTATGTCTGGCGTGATAGCTGGAATATCTGCACTTGTCGGAGCCTACCTTGCCTATTCCACTGTATATTCTGGGCAAGATTATCTCAACTATCGCCATGCTAACCTTTCTTTTTACAATCTTACCATCTTGTTTTCTATAGCAGTCGGTGTGCTTATCACTTCTATCGTGGGTGGAATCTATTTCACGCATCAAAAGAGTAAAAAGACCAACCAAAACATCTGGAATAGTCAATCCAAAAGATTGATCATCAACCTTTTGATCCCATTGGCTACTGGTGGGATTGTCTGTCTTATATTAATAGGAAAAGGGTTAATAGGAATAATAGCTCCTTTCACACTGATATTTTATGGACTGGGTTTAATCAATGCAAGTAAATACACACTTTCAGAGATAAGGAGCTTAGGTATGATGCAGATTCTATTAGGTATAGTTGGATGTCAGTTCATAGGATATGGATTGATACTATGGGCCTTAGGATTTGGGGTTTTACACATCGTATATGGTATAGTGATGTATAAAAAGTATGAAGCGTGAAGAATATCCTCGAGGATTTAAACAAAGCATTTGAAAATAAGGTCAGGCTTGGAATTATGTCTGCCCTCATGGTTAATGATGCCTTGAATTTTAATAGTCTAAAGGAACTCCTTGGTGTCACAGATGGCAATCTTGCATCTCATATCAAGGCACTGGATAAACAACAGTATTTATCAATTAAAAAGGAATTTTTGAACAACAAACCACATACACAATATTCGGTAACTCAAGCTGGAAGAGATGCTTTCACCAAGCATATCAAGGCTATAGAACAACTTTTAAAGAACTAAAAAAATTTTACTCATCCACTTTGAATCTCAAAGTACTTTTAATCTAATAATATGAAAATCAAACTCATCATCTTACTCGTCTGCATGACGCAAGCTGTTTTTTCTCAAAACTTCGAAAAGGCTGAATCTCCCTACGTAATAGCAACAGACTCAAGCGGACAAAAACTTTCTCTACCTATCCAAAAAGTAGATGTAAAAGCTACCATTTCAGGAATTATTGCGGAAGTGACTTCTCGTCAGGTTTATGTAAACGACCAAGATATTCCATTAGGGGCTACCTATGTTTTTCCTGGTTCTACGAATGCTGCTGTCAATGCCATGACAATGACTGTAGGAGATCGAATCATCGAAGCTCAAATCAAAGAAAAGGAACAGGCGAAAAAAGAATTTGAAGAAGCGGTAGATGAAGGCAAAACGGCTTCCCTCTTCCAACAGCATAGACCTAATGTCTTTCAAATGGACTTAGGAAACATTCCAGCACATGAGACTGTCATCATAGAGATCAAATACACAGAGCTTTTAATTCCTGTAAAAGGTGTCTATGAATTCGTTTATCCTACTATAGTTGGCAGTAGATACAACGCTGAAATAGAAAAAAAAGAAGAGTGGATAGTAAATCCATATGCTAATCTTGACCATCCCGAAAACCCAATAGTAGAACCCGTATTTGATATTGAAGTTTCTTTAAACGCTCCTATACCTCTGCATGGCGTCAGTGTAGATTCACACAAGACCTTGATCGAATATAAAAGTGATAAGAATGCGACTATCCTTTTGGACAACAATGGTTTAAGCAATAAAAAGGATTTTATTCTAAAGTATAAGCTCGCAGGAAATGATATTCAAACTGGAATTACACTTTATGAAGGTGATGAAGAAAACTTCTTTTTATATATCGGACAAAGCCCTAAGAGGATCAAGAAAAGTAAAATTCCGAAAAGGGAATTCTTCTTCATTATAGACGTATCCGGATCGATGAACGGGTTTCCTTTAGAAGTTTCAAAAACACTCATCAAAGAGATTCTATCCAACCTCAACCCCAATGAGCGATTTAACATACTCCTTTTCTCAGCGTCTTCTTCCGTCTATAGTCAGGAATCAGTCCCAGCAACTCCTGAGAATATCAGTGACGCCATTAATTACATAGATAGCCAAAACAGCGGTGGAGGAACGAACATGCTTAGCGCATTTAAACATGCCTTTAGTATGATAAAAGATAAATCTTCGACCTCTATGGTGATTCTTACTGACGGATATGTATCAGTAGAAAAGGAAGCTTTCAATTTCATTGAGAGCAACTTATCCAAAGCGAACTTTTTCCCTTTTGGAATAGGCTCATCGGTGAATAGACATTTGATAGAGGGAATTGCTCATTTTGGTCAAGCACAGCCATTCATTGTGACCAACAAAAAATTTGCAAAACAAACAGCTGCTGATTTCTGCGAATATGTGAGAAGTCCCGTCCTTACCGACGTAAAAGTTAAATTCAAGGAACTCGACGTCTATGACATTACCCCTGTTCAACAACCTGACTTATTCGCTGAAAAACCAATCGTAGTACTTGGTAAATGGAAAGGAAAAGCTAACGGCAAAGTCAAACTTACGGGGCATACCTCGGATAATAAGTATGTAAATGAAATCGGTATTAGTGCTAACAATATCGACCCAAACCAACAAGGCTTGAAGTATCTATGGGCTAGAAACAAACTTAAATATTTATCTGATTACGAGTCTGTTTCTGGTTTTGAATCAAACAAAGAAGAAATTACAGCTCTTGCTTTGAAGTATTCCCTATTGAGTGAATACACCTCTTTTGTAGCTATTGACCACGATGGAACGGAAACAGAGCAAAACGATCAACATACTAACAACTCAGGAGCTGTGCCAGAGCCTCACGAATGGGCATTGATCATGATAGGCATAGGGCTATTAGTATTTATGTATTGGAGATCCCAAAATAGCACAACTACCGCATGACTTCATTAAACATAAATACGCTGAAGGATTATAAGTTATGGCTGCTAGCTGCAGCCATACCCTTAATCATATTCGGGATTATGTATCCTCATTACTTGAGAGACCATACGTTCTTTTGGATATGCCTCGTTACTCTACCACTTTCTGCTCAGCCTGCCTATAATAAAGTGAACCTCAACCTCTATTGGATTGGGCTGATAATAGGCGCTGTTTCACTGCTGCTACCAACCACCATTGGTATCTACATGATCATGTGCACCCTATTGATATTGCTACTGCGGTCAGCTATGGGAAACATCCAACTGACTTTAATCATTCATGCATTCATTGCATCTCCGTTTTTTAGCTATTTCAATAGCTTGGTGAGTTTTCCTCTGCGGCTGAAGCTTTCTCAGATAGTCACCTTTATTCTCGAAAATGTTGGCCTGGAAGCTCGAATAGAAGGTAATATGGTTTACATGGAAGGGACTTCCTTTCTGGTAGATGAAGCTTGCGCTGGATTGAAGATGCTAGGATATGGCCTATTGTTTGGTACTATTATTATAGCCCAGTTATCAAGACATAAGAAAGTGACCTTGCCTCGGTTGTTGGGGTTCTATACGGTCTTGCTTGGTTTGATAGTATCAGGAAACATTGTCAGGATCACTTTATTGATTTTATTCAAAATCATGCCTGAACACTGGCTACATGAAGTCCTTGGGATTAGTATCTATGCTATCCAGATTCTTATCCCTTTTTACTTTGTTGTAAACTGGAGCCTTAAAAAGCAGGAAGCTGTCAAAGAATCGGCAGTAGACTTTGTCCGAGTCTTCCCTACCCCAAAATATTTCACGCTTTTATCAGTCTTCCTAGTGGTCATATTACTACAACAGACCAAGCGTAATCATCTACCTCATGAGCCAATTCATATCCAAGGCTTTGTATCTAAACAAGTACATGGTGATGTAACCAAACTAACGAATGACAATGCCCTTATCTATATCAAACCTCCTGTCGCTCCCTATCGTGCAGATCACAATCCTATGATTTGCTGGCAAGGGAGCGGCTATTCTTTCAAGAAAATAGACAAATGGAATATGAACCAAACAATAATAAATCATGCTGAACTGATTAAAGGCAAAGACAAAATTTATACCGCATGGTGGTTTCAAAGCCACCAAAGCATGACAGGAGATCAGATCGAATGGCGCAAGCAAGCTATTATGAACAACGAGCCATTTTACTTGGTGAATATTACTTGCGACTCTAGAGAAGAACTCAAACGACAAATTCATATTCTACTGGATCAGAACATATTATCATAAATCGAAAATGAAGTTCCTCGCTCCATAGACATGAATTATCTTCGCATTTTTCAAGGCTGTATCTAAGAGTCGGGAAATTAGACCCAATTGGCTATCGCCCTGCGATTGAAATTTATATCTAGCCGAAAAGACAATTACGCGGTAACGCTACGTTATAGAAATCAATATCAATGAACCTTTCCATTTGAGAAATATTATATAGAATGAAATCAAAAATCACAGCATACCTACCCTCAGCGCTATTCTTCACCTTCATAGTCTGGATGATCACCCAAGCAGATACAAATCAAAAAAACTTCATCATGGATATTGGACATAGTGTCCCTTTTGGTGATAAAATAGGTCATTTCACTCTTTTCGGGATCATGGCACTGCTACTCAATATGGCACTTAGATTCAACCGTGTAAGAGTTTTCAGCAGAAGTTTTCATCTAGGATCGATCATAGTTTTGGTCTTTGCTATTGGTGAAGAGTTTAGCCAGTTAGCCTTTAGCAATCGTACCTTCGACTTTGTAGATATGCTATTTGACCTATTAGGAATAGGGATTCTTTCCTCTATTGGATTTAGAAGGTACTTGATTGAAAAGTTCAGAGCATTTATAGACTACTTGGCTGGTCGCCTATTGGTAGAATAGTGAAGAAGGCTAGAAGCCTGGGGTAGAGATCCAAATAATCAATCCTAGCTGGCATGTTATTGCTTTTTGGGACGACGGTTTTAGATGATGTAGGCCGCAAGCATCTCGTCATCGCGAGGTACTGCTTGTCCCGACTTTTCGGGAAAGCGATCTATTCAGGTAGGCAGCTGCCTCACTTTGACAGATTACTTCACTTCGTTCGTAATGACGCAGATTCTTTGATTTTAGCCCCTATCCTACTATACCAACTTCAGCATGGCGATAGGCTCATGCAATCTTTGATTTCAGAAGTATTTTTTTCAAAAAAAGCTCCTCCGCTGCGGAGCGACCAATTGTTTAGCGTAAAAACCTTCCTCCGCCGCGGAGCGACCAATTGTTTGGCGTAAAAACCTTCCTCCGCCGCGGAGCGAGGTTTTGTTCAGCGTAAAAAGCTTCCTCCGCGGCGGAGGAAGCTTCCGACGTCAGTAAAAATCGTGCTCCGCTGCGGAGCTAGAAATAACTTCCATCTATTTTATCTCAGAATTTCACCCTATTCGCTGTCATCTAGGGTGATTAACCGCATTTTATGTATTGGAACATTATAATGAGAGGTGAAATGACTCTACGCTATAATTCTGCCCCTATTCGCTAAAAAAAATGGCGCTACGCACTTTTGGAAGGGGTATTCGCTGTTTTGGAAGGCCCATTCGCACTTTTTTATAGCCATTCGCATGCGAATACCCCTTCAAAATCAGCGAATGGCACTCAAAAAACCGCGAATGGCTCCTGAAAATGTGCGAATGACCCCAGAAAATCTCCGTAGACTCATTTTTTTCAGCGAATGGTCATTTTTTCTGGGTTTTTATTACTCAAAACCGCTTAGCGTCATTTCTTGAGAGATTTGGTGTGTTTTTTCTGGTTTTAATGGCTGTTTTGGGGAATCATTAATAAGGCAAATAGTATATCCCCCGTCGTTTGTAATTGGTTGTTGTCGTTTATAGTATTGTATATCAATACGAAAAAAAAGGAGTGTTATTACTCGGTCGTTAGGTTTCATGTGGAGAACGAGACAGCCTACGCACATTTGGCACATTTACAAGCTTTAACACACAGACTGATTCTTCAGTTTGTAAAAGAGCCTAATTTTTACTGACAAGCAGAGACTGTTAAGACAAGATGGATTTAAATGAATTATATCAAGAAATACAGGACAGACTTCGAAAGCAACTTGCTTTAATAATTGGAACTGGAAGTTCAATTTCGGTTGACTTTGATTTTGGTATGGGAGCTTTAGAATCTCATCTAAAGTCAGTTATCCCAATGGTTGTAAAAGGTAACAAGCAAGCTGAGAGTGAATGGAAATTAGTTTTGGAAAACCTAGATAGGAAGGTTGATTTTGAGAACTCTTTAAATGTTGTAAAGTCTGATTTTTTACTTGAAAGTATTATTGCAGAAACTGGAAAACATGTTGCGAAGGTTAGTTATAAAAATATTTCCAAGATTTCTATTGGTAACATTCCGATAATAGCTCTTTTTGAGCGGCTTAAACATGCATTATCTTATACCAACCCAATAATTGATATTATTACACCAAATTATGACTTGATTATTGAGAATGCTTTATCGCATTGTCAAATAGATTACAATGATGGATTTTATGGTGGAATACAAAAGAAGTTCGATTGGGGAGAATCAGAACAATTATTCAATAGAATAGAAAATAACAGTAAAACTGGCAAAATTTATCCTAAGGTTTACCCACATATTAGATTACACAAAGTGCATGGTTCGCTTAACTATTTTGTAAAAAATGAAAATGTCTATCGGAATGATAGTTTATCTTATTTTGAGAGTATCGATGATTACGAAAGGTTTATTATAACCCCAGGAGAAACAAAACATAAAAGAATTGTTGAGAATAGGCATTTCTATCTTGAAATGGATAAAGCGATAGATAGAGCTCGTACATATTTATTCATAGGGTACGGCTTTAATGATATAGATATTGACAAAAAAATATGCCAAAATATTAATCAAGTGAGTCACAGAGCTGTAATTGTGACTAAAGATTTAATAGGGAATGCAAAAACAATACTCGATAAGAATCCAGAGATAATTGCAATTAGTGACAATTATAATGGAGGTGCTACAATCAGATACAAAGGAACTGAATTAGAACATAACAAACCGATTTGGCAGATTGACGAATTTGCAAATGAAATATTATAAATAATGGCGAAGCTTTTTGATTTTAATGATGAAACAGATTATGTAGGAAAAGTTGTATATGTTGACACAACTAAATTAAGTTTAGATGTAAAACCTAAGGAACTTAAACTTGCCAGAGTCGGTCGTTTGGTTGCTGTGAAAATTTCATCTGTAGTAGAAGAATGGGCAATTGCAATTGTAGAACGTGTAATTAAAAATCCTTCAACTGAACAGTTGAAAAATATCGTCCAACCTAATGAAGAGGAAGAAACTAATCCTGTAAGTGCAGATTCTATTCTTGAAAGAGTATCGAATATTGTAACAATAGCTATTGTTGCTACATTTAAAGGTAAGAAAGGAACAGAAACCAACTACTTTTCACGTTCTATTCAAGAAATACCAGATATAGATGCCAAATCTTTTTCTATTGAAAATGAAAACTTGGAGAATTTTATGGGCTTGCTTTCTGCAAAATCCAAATCTGACGTTTCTCTTGATTTAGGTAAATATTCATTAAGTGAAAAGGCACGCGCACAATTAAATGGGGATAAGTTTTTTCAGCGTCATGCTGCAATATTAGGAAGTACGGGTTCTGGTAAATCTTGGACTGTTGCTTCAGTATTAGAAAAGGCAGCAAAGTTACCAACTACCAAAATGATTGTTTTTGACTTACATGGCGAATATTCAACTCTAAATTTTGCTAAGCAGTTACGTATTGCGGGTCCTGATGATTTAGAATCTAAAGATGAGAGTATCTTATTCTTGCCATATTGGTTGTTGAATACAGAAGAAATGCAATCCATGTTTATAGATAGTTCTGAGTTTACAGCTCATAATCAAGTCACTATTTTCCAAAAGCAGGTTGCCGAAGAAAAATTAAAACATCTTGAAACCAATGGTAAAAAGGAAATTATAAGCTCGTTTACTATTGATAGTCCTGTTCCGTATAATTTGAATTCTGTTATTAGTGAAATAAAAAGGCTGAATGAAGAAATGGTTCCAGGCAAATCAACACCAAAACAGGGACCTTATTTTAGTAAATTTAGTCGACTATTAACTCGTTTAGATGTCAAGATAACAGATAAGCGATATGGGTTTCTTTTTAAACACCCAGCAGAATTAGATAGTTATGATGCATTGACAAAAATAATAGAACAGCTTATTGAGTTTAAGGATAATAATTTGGGTATTAAAGTAATTGACTTTTCTGAAGTACCTACAGATGTACTTCCAATAATGATTGGATTAGTTGCTAGGATTTTGTACAACATTCAATTTTGGACGGAGAAAACGGAGAGACATCCATTAGCTTTGGTTTGTGATGAAGCGCATCTATATCTTCCCAAAAAGGGAGAAAGTAATCCTAATGAGAAAAGAGCATTAGAGAATTTCGAAAAAATAGCTAAAGAAGGAAGAAAGTATGGGGTTAGTTTACTTGTAGTTAGCCAAAGACCCTCTGATGTTAGTGAAACGATACTTAGTCAATGTAACAATATTATGTCATTAAGACTTTCCAATAAACAAGACCAAAGCACAGTTAAGTCTTTCATGTCTGATAATCTTACTGTTTTTGCGGATATTCTTCCAACATTAGATGTTGGAGAAACTATAGTATTGGGAGATGCTGTACTTCTTCCTTCACGGATTATGCTAGATATGCCAAAAGAGGAAAACAGACCGTTAAGTAGCACAATTGATTTTTGGACTGAGTGGAATAAAGAAGAGAAGAAAACAGACTATAATAAAGCTGTAGAAAACTATAGAAAACAAAGTAGGAAATAGCCCCCCTTCACAACCATACACATTACCCGTTGTTTGAAGTCTTCCGAAGGGTGACTTCAAACTTAAAAATGAAACCCTAGTGTCTCCCGACACGGCCTGCTTATCAAATCATCTCTATATCCGACCCCAGCTGATTAGCATAATCTTTTACACTTGGGTAAATAATAGTGCCTAGTATCTCGTTTATTGACACTTTGATTTAAAGATAGCTCTAGTAAGGCCGTGTCGGGAGACACTAGAACTTCATCGTCTATTTTAAGTGCCGTTGCACTTACACTTAAAATAACGGGAGAATTAACAAGAACTACTATCTCAAATTAAGGCGACTCACTATCTCCCATTCAACTCTTAAAAGTTCATAACACTGTTCGGCTAAAGGAATTAAGTTTTCGCCACTAGCTAAGACTGCCACTTTATGAGCTTCACACATAAAACTAACATAGATGTCAATCCATCTATTATCAATATTCTCTTCAGGAACACCCATCAACTTAGCAACAATCGATAAAATATCTAAATCATAATCCCCTCCATGATCCAAACCAATTTGAATTAAACCTTGAGTCAATTGATTATGCTTTAAATCTTGCTGAATTAACTGAATAATAAGTTTCTCTTGTTCCATACCTATCGAATTTAGAATAATGATAAAAAACCTTAAAAGTATTTTAACCTCCCTTTAAAGCATTTCAAAGTTACATAAAGATTTTTAAAACTCCCATTAAAGCATATTTTCATCCCTCAATGGAGTTATTATTCTTTTATACATTTGAATAAACACTGAATGAATTCAATGGAAAAATTCGTTTATAACAGAATAAAGGCTGTTTTAGCTGAGAAAGGTAAAACCAACAATTGGTTGGCAGATGAGATAGATATGAATACAAATACGATCTCAAAATGGTGCCGAAATGATATGCAACCTAGAATTGAGAGTTTGTTTCAAGTTGCTAAAGCTTTGGACGTTGATGTCAGAGAACTATTAGTAAGCACAAAAAACTAATCCTCTATTAATTAGCTACGTTTTCGAAGTCTTGGGAAGAGGGACTTTAAATTTTAAAAGGAGACGCTAGAACTTCATTTTCATCTTCAGGTGCTTTTACACCTACTCTGAAAATAATGGGTAGATGTCACATATTATTGATTGTTCTCGTTTATAGCATTGCACTCAATTTATATGAACACTGAGTGTTATTTGCAACCTGAAATAACCAAAATTGTGAAAACTAAAATCGATACTATTTGGACTGACCTTAGTGAAGAACTTTACAAGTTTATTTTGGGAAAAATAAAAGATGAACAAACGTCAAAAGATATTCATCAAGAGGTTTTCTTGAAAGTTCAAACTAAAATTCATCAATTAAAGCATACTTCTAAACTTACATCTTGGGTCTATCAGATTACAAGAAATAGTATTATTGATTATTTCAGAAAAGTAAAACGCGACGATATTTCAATAGATGATTTAGATTTCCCAGAAATAGACACTGATAATTTCGATTATTCAAAATTAACAAGCTGTATAAATCAAAAAATAGAAAGCCTTTCTTCTCAACATAAAGAGGCTATTATTTTAACTTCATTTAAAAATTACTCACAAAAAGAGTTAGCAGACCATTTAAAAATCTCTTATTCGGGAACGAAATCAAGAGTTCAAAAAGCTAAAGAAATCTTAAAAGAAAAAATTTTAGATTGCCCAAATGTAGAATCGGATAGTAGAGGAAATCTAATAGATTTTGAAAATAATTAGGATTTACTACGTCTTTTTCTAACACATAGCGTCCATCGGTTGTAACATATCAACAATAAAAATGGACAATTCTAAAAAAACAATTAAGGTACAAATCCTTAATGCTTTCGCAGACAAAGGTAAAGGTGGCAATCCTGCTGGTGTAGTCTTAAATGCAGATAAACTATCTGATGAAAATAAACTTGAAATTTCTAAAAAAATAGGTTTATCAGAAACTGCTTTTGTCTCAAAATCTAAAACGGAAGACTTTAAATTAGATTTCTTTACTCCAAACAAACAAATAGCACATTGTGGACATGCTACTGTAGCTACATTTTCCTATCTAAAACAAATAGGAATTCTAAAAAATAATAGTTCCTCAAAAGAAACCATAGATGGGAAACGAAAAATAGAAATAATAGGAGATTTAGCATTTATGGAACAACTAGCTCCAAAATATACTGATGTAGTTAATAAAGCGAGTGTGATTCTAAAATCGTTAGGATTAAAGAAAACGGATTTGATTCATAATGCTCCAATTCAAATTGTAAATACAGGAAATTCATTCTTACTCGTTCCTGTTAAAAGTAGTGAGGTTCTAAAAAATATAATTCCAGATTTTGACTTGATCAGAGAAGTTAGTGATGAATTCGATTTGATTGGTTATTATATATTTTCTACTGATACAGAACATGATGCTACTTCAAGAATGTTTGGTCCTCGCTATGGAATACTAGAGGAATCAGGAACAGGAATGGCGGCTGGACCTCTTGGATGTTATTTATTTGACATTTTAAAAATCAAGAAAAAAAGTTTTAACATTCAACAAGGGAAATATATGAAAGAGCCTTCACCAAGTCTAATTATTGTTAAGCTACGAACCGAAAACGAAAAAATAAAGGATTTAATGGCCGGTGGAAAAGGAATACTAAATAAGGAATTAGATATTGAAATAAACGTTTAAAAAGTCAGCAAACAATCGATTGGACGGCTGGTTGTTTGAAATTTGAAGTCTCCTGAAGGGTGACTTCAAACTTAAAAATTAGATATTATTGTCTCATCTTCAATTTTAAGTACCATTGCAGTTAGACTTTAAATAACGGGTAATAAAGCTCCCTGCCCCAAGAGTACGAGGTATCTTTGAGATTTTATTTTTACTCGACCCAACCTCAAAAAATCAACAAGATAAAACCAGTGAGATACATATATTTAATTGCTCTTATAGTACTTTCCTCTTGTAAAACAGAAGAAGATAAATATCCGGAAATGGCTGTCTTTAGCCCAGATATGAAAGGAGATTTTGTTTTCGAAAAGATAGACCCTATCCCTACCTATTATAGAGATACAGATGAGTATGTTTTTTTTATAACTGACAATTCAATACCTCAGAGTAAAGTTTTAATCTACGATAAGGAGTCAAAAGAATTAATAAAGGATCTAGTACTGGCAAATAATCGAATTCATGTTGATACTGGTGGATCTATCTATGGTTTTGATGAGAAAAGAGACAAGGCATTTAAGTATGAACCTCCTCGATTCATAAAAACATTTTTAAAAACAGCCTCTTTGAGTTTTGTCAATAATAAAAGCTTAGAAAAGAGATTCTCTTCTGAAATAGAAGATAGAAAGCTAGAAGGAAGAGAATTGAGTGATTTTTTGACAGCAAAACGATATGAAATCCTGAAAAAAGAATTTATCGACTCATTATTATGCTTAACCCAACTAGATGTAATCAAAAGCAATGCTGCCGTAGCTCATTTTAGAAACGAAACAGTTTATTTAGAAGAAAGCGATCTACTATATACTGGTACGATTATCAAGTCTGCACTAGCAGGTGTCACAGATTGCAATTCCAGCAATTTTGACTTGGATGGAACTCAATATTTCGGCGAAAGTCCACTATCTCTTATTGATCAAGTAACGCTAAATTATAGTTTGGATGGAAGTAACCATTATGTAATAGGTGTGACTTCCAAAAATTTGTACTACTATGAATTAAACATAGACGGAAAGAGCACAAGGTTTAAGTGCCCTGACCCAATAGAAAATGTAAAAAACTTAGAAGAGCAGGTAATTTTGAAAACGGTAAATGGATACTACAAAGTATCAATTAAGAAATAGAGTTACGCTCGTTGTCCGAAGTCTTCCGAAGGGTGACTTCTAACTTAAAAATGAAACCCTAGTGTCTCCCGACACGGCCTGCTTATCAAATCATCTCTATATCCGATCCTCCTACTTATTAGCATAATCTTTTACACTTGAGTAAATAATAGTGCTTAGTATCTCGTTTATTGGCACTTTGATTTAACTATAGCACTAGAAAGGCCGTGTCGGGAGACACTAGAACTTAATCTTCTATCTTAAGTGTCGTTGCACTTACACTTAAAATAACAGGCACATGTCACATATTCCCGTTTGTAATTGACTGTTGTCATATATAGCATTGCAGTCATTTTAAAATGAAGACTAAGTTTTATATACTCAGTTGTTATCAGTAACATGATTATCAATTAACCAAAGCGATATGAACCTATGAAAAACAAAATTACTACCACACTTATTTTCAGCATTATTTTTCTGTATTCCTGTGATCAAGATGAAGAAATCAATCGAGCAAAGACATTGAAAATAAAGAATGTAGCTGCTGGCACTTCACATACATTAGTAGTTGACACTAATGGATCGCTTTGGGCCAATGGTTTAAATAATAATGGGCAAATCGGAAATAATACCAGAGGGCAATTCAGAGCCAAACCAATTAACCTTATGTCCGATGTTGCTTTAATTGCTACGGGTTCTCGTCATAATTTGATCGTTAAAACGGATGGCTCCCTTTGGTCCAACGGATATAACCGATCTGGACAACTTGGAGATGGAACTACAGACGATTGGTCGACACCTGTTAAAATTATGTCTGATGTAACTTTTGTTTCTGGTGGCGATAATCATTCTCTAATGATTAAGGAGGACAAGTCGCTTTGGTCTTCAGGCGACAATTATTATGGACAACTTGGAGATGGAACAGAGGAAGACAAATACACGCCAGTAAAGGTTTTGACCAACGTATCCACTGTTTCTGGTGGAGGACGTCATACATTAATCATCAAAACGGATGGTTCGCTATGGGCGACTGGAGATAATTCAGCAGGTCAACTTGGAGACGGAACTTTAGAGAACAAGAAAACTCCAGTAAAGGTTATGACAGATGTAGCTTCTGTTTCCGCAGGCGATCGACATTCTTTAATTGTAAAAACTGACGGTTCTCTATGGGTTACTGGAGATAATTCAAATGGTCAACTTGGAGACGGAACTATTCAGAGCAGGAAGACCCCAGTAAAGATTATGACTGATGTGGCTTCTGTTTCCGCAGGTGATCGACATTCTCTAATTGTAAAAACTGACGGTTCTCTATGGGCAACTGGAGACAATGAATTTGGACAGCTTGGCGATAGTAGTACAATCAATAAGAACGTTCCAATAGAGATTGCTTATAAAGTTATTTCATCATCGGCCGGTACTTTCCATTCCGTTTTTATAAAAACAGACAGTTCGCTATGGGCGACCGGCCTTAACATGTATGGTCAGCTTGGAAATGGCACAACTGATCAAGCGCTTGAACCTATACTAATTCTTGACTCCAATGATTGAGATTACCAATCATTAAGAAACTGATAACAAAGAAGAGAATAGCACACACAGATTACTCTATTAAATAAAATTCTTGAAAGAACCAGTTATTTAAAAATGAGGTACTAATATCTCCGGTACTTTTTTACCCATATTCAACAAACAGAACTAGAGTCGAGACTCTAAAGGACGGACCATATATTGATTGAACAGCTTTTCAAAATATTCTTTTTTAATATCTCGACCAATAAAGACCAATTTACCAGTTCGATTTGTCATGTCTTCCCAAGGAGTACCATCCGTCGCGACAAAAGAACTATGAGCTGACTGTAGGATTACTCGATTGGGATAATCTGGGATCGCTATAAAACCTTTAACCCGATATACTTGATCACGATAAAGATTCGCTATTCTGTTTAGTTCTAGCGTCAGGCTGTTCAAGTCAAGAGGATATTGAAAACTAAGTGTGAAAGTCGTGATCTTATGACTGTTGTTGATTTCATGATTATGATTATGATCTTTCAGTGCCGCAGCTGCACCTGACTCTACAGTCCTTGGCTTTATGGTTCCTACTTCTAGCACTTGACTAATTGAAAACTTACCATGCTCTCCCTTCCAGACCTTGGCTAGAGGATTGATATAATCAATCGATGATTCTACCTCTTTCAGTTCCTGAGGATTGACTAAGTCAGATTTATTGACCAAAATACAATCCGCCAATGCTATTTGCCTAAGAGCTTCCTCTGTCTCTTTTAGCCATATTTTCAGCTGACTTGCATCTACTAAGCAGACCACTTGTTGAAGATCAAAAAACCTTTCTACTTGCCTATCTTCTAGAAAAACCTGAACGATCGAACTAGGGTCAGCGATGCCTGTAGTTTCGATGACCAATCGATCATATTGATCTCTATTTTTAGACGCTTCATACAAAATATCCAATAGGCCATCAGACAATGAACAACATAGACACCCTGCGCTCAACTCTATCACTTCTTCTACTCCATCCATGACTAGTCCTCCGTCAACATTCGTCTCTCCACACTCATTTTCTACTACCAAAATGCGCTCTGGCAAACGCTCTTTGATGAAATGATTAAGGAATGTTGTCTTACCACTTCCTAAGAAGCCTGTAATAATATGTACTGGTATTCTGCTCATTACGCTACTTTGCTATCACTAGAATGAATGAAACTCCCCTACCCAAACGGGTACCAGAGATTTTTGATAGTTAATTTAAAAATCAAACATTCAAAGATAGATAAGTATCGATCCTAACTACGAGAAGAACATCATCCATTGGAATCAAAGTGGGAATGAAATTGAGCTTAAATCAATTGTGATTAACTATAAAAGGCGTTTTCTCTTGAAAAGTTACTTGATTAGGTTATCAAGTAACTCTTTCGAGGTTTTGATAAACAATTAAGAGGCCTGATTAAGTTGGTACTTTATTAATTCCTCTAGTTCTACGACTAATTCTTTCACTTCTCTACCTTTCGGATCAATTGGGCTCAAGGCAGTATAGTTAAGCTTTGTACCAAAGGTCAACGGAAAGCCTTTATTGGGCATTAGTTTATGATTTCCGTCTATGACCAATGGAACAATCACGGCACTAGGAGCCATTTTAAGTAAAGCATCTAATCCCCCTTCTTTGAATCGTCTCACCTCTCCCGTTTTACTACGAGTTCCTTCCGGAAAAATACTAGCGCAAGTGGATTCAATTTCTATTCGCCTGCCAAGTTTTAATATTTCAGTAATGGCCTGTCTAGAATTCTTACGATCTATCAATGCCGATCCTCCGTGTCTTAGGTTGTATGAAATACTAGGAATTCCTTTTCCTAGTTCTTGCTTGGAAACAAACTTTGGAGTGAACTTGCGAAAGCCCCATACTATGGGAGATATATCGAAGTGATTTTGATGATTGGAAACGATGATGAATGGCTTATCACTCGGTAACTGATCAAAGCCTTTAAATTTAATCTTGGCTCCCAAGATGGTCAGTCCATAAAGCAGCATTGCATTCAATATATCTACTGCCTTTTTTCTAGTCTTATCCGTCCTACCAAATGACTTACATATCACCTGAATAGGATGAAAAATCACTAGGAGCAGCCCAAAGTATAACCAAAAGACAGGAGTCAATAGATAACTTAAAAATTTTCGAATTGGATGCATAGGAATGATGTGATAGTAATCCAATGCAAATTGAACAGAAACTAAATGAGGTAAATTGCTTCAAATTAGTTGGATATATGATTTTAGTCAAAGCTCATTCTAACCTTAGCCGGATAGTAATTTTTATTGAGAGAAAAGTCTTAAACTTTGATTGAGCCAATAGTCCGTAAGCCTATTTGATCATATCATTTCTCAAATCAATAATGTTTATTACTTTCATTCTGTGAGACTTTTCATTCGAATACTTAAGGGCCTATTAAAGCTGGCCTTACTCCCTTTGATTCTACTGGCATCCTTCGAGTTTGGGCTTAGATACATTTTTCATGACCTATTGTTAAATGAGTTCCAGTCCCAGATTGAGGATCAATTACAAGGTGAGATTTCCTTCTCAGATATAGATATTACTACTATCACTAATTTTCCTTTGGCTACAGTAGCCATTGATTCTATGTCTCTCAAAGATGCCAACCATGAATTGTTGCAAGTGAATCACCTGTCTGTAAAATTGGATCTCAATAAACTGTATCAAGAGACTTTTCCTGTAGAGGAGGTAGACTTATCAGGAGTCGTACTCTACCTTCCTATAGATTCTACTGGTCAACTACTCACCATAGAATCCACAAAAAAAGAATCTCCTAAGCCATCTGGGTATCCTGAGATAGAAATTCCTCTAATTAATATCAGTGATTTATCGGTTGTCATTGAAAACAAATTTGATAGCAGTAAAATAGAAATGACGCTAGATAGTGGAATATTCGAACAACACTCTACGCATGATTATTTCCAGCTTGAAGGAGGTGCTTTTATGACAGTAGACACTCGAACGAGTTCATTCAATATGGATCAACATAATCCAAGGCTTCAGCTATTAGCAATGCTAAAAAATGCAGAACCAGAAGATTCGATTCAGTCTCCATATATAACCATCAACTTTGGTATCGAAGAGGTAATCAGCTCATCTGTTACAACCAACAAAATTGACAGTGTGAAACTCAAAGGGTATTACTCCAATGGGGTCAACCGAAACGCTAGTTCCAGCAGAGCGGTAATTGAATATGGCAAATTCAACTATAACCAGAGCTATTTCGACTTTTCCGGTCAATACATCAATTTCAATAATCCATTTATCGTACTGGATTTAAAGTCAGATATTCATCTCACAGACTTGAAAGAATTACTTGATCTAGATGAAATAGAAATGACCGGTGACATTAGCCTCGAAACTAACATAAAAGGTGATTTGGAAACGCTAGACCAAGGACTTAAGTCTGCTGATGAAATTTCTGATGCTTCATTCGTACTAAATGATGTTAATTACATAGATCGAAATTCAGATTTGGCAATAAAGCACCTGAATGGTAAAGCTTCATTGAAAGAGGCTTATCTAAATATCCAGCATATCAACGGAATGTATAACCAAACCTCATTTTCTTCTAAAGGAACCTTGGATAATATCTTACCCCTCTTAGGTTATTCAAAAGGGAGAAATACAATAGCCAACCTTAATATATATGCAAAGGACTTGGTAATACCTAAAACAGAACCTGAGACCGAATCAAAACCTAATTCGATTAACCAATCTTTTCTTCCAAAATACTTAGAACTCAATATTGACTTCGCGTCCAACCGAATAATATATGACTCATTATCGGTATCAAACGTAGATATATCCTTATTTGCTAGTAAAGATTCTATCAACGTATCTAACGCTTCTTGCAATTTCGAAGACGGAAAAGTTACCCTAAATGCCAGTAGTCAAATTATCGATAATGAAATAGTCAATAAGGTTGATGTAACGGCTGACCTACCTTACATCGATGTGAATAAATACTTAACCTTACAAAACGACTCTTCTGAATCTAAGACCTCATCAAGTACCAATAATCACTTGGAATTGGTCTCTGATATTAAAGTAGGTAAATTGAAGTACAACAATATTGAGTTAGACAAACTCCACTTAAAAGGCCAACTCGATGACACCTTATTTCATGCCAGCGTTTTAGGGTTTGAATTCCCTTTTGGACGAATTCAATCATCACTGAGTGTTGACTTATCTGATTCCATATATGTAGTGAAAGGAGCATCTACAGCCCGATTGAAGAGATTTAATATCGATTCGATCAAAGCTTATTACAACCAAATGGACTTTGGTAAAAAAGAGCCAAAAGATAATTCTGCTAGTACTGACAACTCATTACTCATAGAAAAATACACTTTGAATTTTTCTACTCCAGAAGCAACTTATGAGGACTACAGCCTCCAGAGCTTATCCTCTACACTTACTATTCGAGACAATGATCTTAGAATCCATAGAGCCAAATTCGACCTTCTTGATGGTACGTTCAAACTCAATGGAGATATCAACTATGATGAACAAAAACACATGCATCTAGTCTGCAATGTAAACGCCAAAGAACTTTCATTGAGCGAAGTCATATCAAAATTCGGAACGGATGATCAGGAACTATTTGGCAAGGAACATTTCAAAGGTGAAATGGATCTTGATGGGATTATTGTTTTGGATTATGATGAAAGGCTGGATCATCAAGAAGAAAATATGATTGGCAACTTTGATATATCACTTAGGGACGGACAAGTAATTAATTATGCCCCTATTTCTGAATCCATGAAGTTCATCAAGCAAGAGAATCTAGAAATAGTCTACTTGGCCAATCCGAGTTTCAAAGTCCTATTTCAGAACGAAGAACTAGTCATCCCTACAACTATTTTCAAAACTAGTCTCGCTAACATCGAACTATCAGGATATCATACTGGAGCTATTGACTACCGATACGATCTCATGATAAGTATCAAAGACCTTCTCTTAAAATCGCAGGAGAAAAAGCTAAAAGAAGTAAAAAGTGATAGTGCAACGTTTGGAAGACTAAAACACTACCTAGCAGTAGAAACCACCAATGACAGTATGGAAGTGTTTTCAATAAAGAAAAAACATTATGAACAACGCCTTTCTCTACTTCAAGAAAGAGAATCACAAGTAGACTCTACGCTCAACTTAAGAAAAGCCTCCCTCTAAGTATTCCAAAGTAATCAACTAAAGATAAAATCTATTGCTCTTTGTTTAAAGCAAACGAGTATTGCTTTATGAATTCATCCTAAATCTTATGTTATAAATCATATTACATATTCATACCTGCTGATCTTCTGCATCTAAGTGCCTAAAACCTTTTATTTTGAAGCAAAATGATAATCTTTGTGTCGCTTAACGAATTATGAACCGTGCAGAGCACAATCATTTTAATCCATGGTAAACCTGCACATGAAAATATTACAATCGAAATGAAATTTAAGCCAGGAGTTTTATCAGGAGAAGAGGTAACTGAGTTGTTGAACTACGCTAATGAAAACAACTTCGCTCTTCCTGCAGCAAATGTAATCGGAACTAGCTCTGTCAACTCAGTAATCGAAACTGCAAGAGATTTAGAATCGCCAATTATGGTTCAATTCTCAAACGGTGGGGCGGTATTCAATGCAGGTAAAGGTCTTTCAAACGAAGGTCAAAAAGCGGCTATAGCAGGAGCTGTATCTGGTGCATATCACGTGCATGCAATGGCAGAAGCATACGGAGTTACTGTTATTTTGAACACTGACCACTGTGCAAAAAAATTATTGCCTTGGATAGATGGTATGCTAGACGCTGGAGAAGAGTTCTTCGCTAGAACTGGCAGATCCCTATTCAGTTCTCACATGATTGATCTTTCTGAAGAACCAATCGAAGAAAACATTGAAACTTGTAAAAAGTATCTTGAGAGAATGTCTAAAATGGGCATGACTCTTGAAATTGAGCTTGGTATCACAGGTGGTGAAGAGGATGGAGTAGATAACTCTGATGTAGATGAGTCTAAATTATATACTCAACCTGAAGAAGTAGCATATGCTTACGAAGAGCTTAGCAAAGTATCACATAGATTCACAATTGCTGCTGCTTTTGGTAATGTTCATGGTGTTTATAAGCCTGGTAACGTAAAGCTTACTCCAAAAATCTTGAAAAACTCTCAGGATTACATCCAAGAGAAATACGGAACTAAGCCAAATCCAGTAAACTTTGTATTCCACGGTGGATCTGGATCATCTACTGAAGAAATCAGAGAGGCTATAGAGTACGGTGCAGTGAAAATGAATATTGATACTGACTTACAGTGGGCATACTGGGATGGAATCAGAAACTATTACGCTGAAAAGAAAGACTACTTACAAGGTCAAATCGGTAACCCTGAGGGAGCTGATGCACCTAATAAGAAAGTATACGATCCAAGAGTTTGGACAAGAGAGGCTGAGAAATCTTTTGTTGCAAGACTTAAGAAATCTTGTGAAGATTTGAATAATGTAGGAACTAATAAATAATAGTTTCCTTTTATGATATTGAAGGGTTTCGAGAGATCGGAACCCTTTTTTTATATTTATTCTTAGATAACAGCGCTGTCCAAAATCTTCAGTTCTTGCTTATCAGTGTCAATACTAGCCTCAATTCCCATCGGAAGTGTAACATTATCAGCAATGTGACCAATAGGCAATCCATATATTACAGGAATACCCAGTTTGCTAAACCTATCAAATAGTACAGCTTTTAAAGTAGCATGCTCGAGATAGCTTGGGTCTTTGGATTTGATTTCACAACCACTAAATACTCCAAGTACAATTCCAGCTGCATTATCAAACTTCTTAGCATTTAATAATTGAGTAATCATTCGATCAATTCGATAGGTATCCTCTCCTATTTCTTCAATAAAAACCACCTTACCTGAAAAGTCAATATCGTAGGGTGTACCTACTAGTGAACACATCAAACTTAAATTACCTCCAACCAAAGGTCCCAATCCAAATCCAGAAGTGATTGTATGATAGGTATATTCTGTACTTTGAAGACGATCCCATGACTTAGGACGACTGACTTTAAATGATTTCTTTCCTTTTCTTACTATCGATTCAAATGAATCTTTAGTAAACGATGAAAAATCCGAGCTAGCAACTGGTCCATGAAACGTCACCAAACCTGTTTTGTTTTGAATGGCATAATGTAATGCAGTAACATCACTAAAACCACAAAACACTTTAGGGTTACTTTTAATCAGATCATAATTAAGAGATTCCAATAGACGACCAGTTCCATAACCACCTCTTCCACAAATGATTCCATCAATATCTGGATCTTCAAACATGCTATGGATATCTTCTATTCTTTGTTGATCACTTCCTGCTAAAAAACCATTCTTTATATTCAAATTTGAAGAGAGCTTAACTTGATAGCCTAGATTGTCTAAGTTTTTCAAAGCTTTATCAAAGAGGTTTTTTGACATTGGGCTAGCAGGAGTTATCATACCTACCTGAGCGCCTTTTTTCAACTTAGCGGGTTTGATTAGAGGCTGATCAGATATTTTGGTAGCATTTGCATTTCCTATGTAAAATGAAGCTCCAGCAGAAGCTAGTATTGTTTTGGATATAAACGAGCGTCTCTTCATAGTTCGAAATTACAAGAGAAAATAATAAACCTAAGCTTCAAATAGCAATGATTGCGTCGAATTATATATATCAAAAACCTCTAAATAGCTTTAAATTCTAACCAGCCTTAGTTTTAATATGTACATCTCGCTGCGGAAAAGGAATTTCAATATTATTCTTCTGAAATGCCTTATATATTCCTAGCCTTATTTCACTTTTAATATTCTCTATTTCCCACATCCCAAGACTCCAAAAGTGTACTTCAAGGTCTAAAGAACTATTACAAAAATCAACGAACCGAGTAAAAGGCTTTGGATCATTAACTACTTTCTCACTTTGCTGAGCAACTTCGAGTATAATCTTTTCAGCGAGTTCAATATTCGAACCATAAGCTACTCCTACCGATACATTAAATCTTGTTGGTTTACGATTATGAGTCCAGTTTATAACATTGTCACTTACCAGTTTGGAGTTAGGAACTATGATAATAATACCTTCTCGAGCGAGTAATGACTTCACTTGTACGCATGTTGATCTCTGTGATTTTCCCCACAAGACCGTCTATTTCGATTATATCTCCAACGCTTACGGTACCCTCAAATAGAAGTAGAAATCCTGAAACTAAATCATTGAACTGTTGCTGAATACCAAGCCCCAACCCCACCAAAAGTGCAGCAGAACCTGCCAGCAATAAGGTAACGTGAACTCCTACTAACTCGAACCCATAAATAATTGCTGCTATAATTACTATGTACTTGGCAAGCTGATAAAAGGCTAATGCTCTTCCCGAATCCATAGCCGACAACTCTATCTGTCGTTTAATTATTCGTTTCATCAAAAATAAGATGAAACGAGTCCCTACAAGAAGTGCTACTAGCGCTAGAATATGGTAGACCATAATCTGTAGGCCGCCAATATGAAGTAACTTAAAATGGAAGAAATCTTGTAAGGTCATTGGTACTGTCTTAGAGTATTATTCCTTTTTCTCGAAACCTAAGGAAACAGAATTCACACAATATCTCAACCCCGTTGGCTCTGGCCCATCAGTAAATACGTGACCAAGATGACCTCCACAGTTAGTACACAGTATCTCTGTTCTAGTCATACCATGAGAGGTATCCAGTACATTAGTAATTTTAGACTTCTCAGTAGGTTGGTAGAAACTCGGCCATCCACACCCTGAATCAAACTTATGATCGGACTCGAATAGTTTTTCTCCACAACCTGCACAGACATATTGTCCTTCTTCTTTATGGCTATTGTATTCTCCAGTAAACGGTCTCTCGGTACCTTTTTGCCTTAGTACTCTATACTGTTCTGGAGTTAGTTTTTCTTTCCACTCTTGCTCTGTCATAATTATATTCAATTTTTAACTGTAGAAACTTTCTTTCTTCTTTCTAAGGAATAACTGTCTAAAAGAATTTCCTGTAAAAGCTCCTAATCCACCTGCAAAGGCTCCAATAATACCAGACAACAATACCAACATGTTAGTATCATCCATCATCAGCAACTCAGCAACTTTTACTGAAAGAACAGACTCAGTCTCCACATCTATCTTCCATGCCATAATTAGCCAAAGTAGACCTACTCCCAAGAAACCGCTAAGAAATGCGTTGATATTATTACTCGGAAATACAAAAGCTATAGCTGCTGCCATCAATATCAAAGACCACCAAGGTGTGTACATAGAAAAGACAAAACCTAAAGTAGACATTAATAATAGTTTAAGTATAAATAGCATAATTAGTCTTTTTTAAAGGTTATTGATTTCACAATATTTTTATTACTTGTCCATTCCTTATTCAAAAAATTTATTTGAAAATAATGTCCTTTAGCCCAATCTTGAACCAAATTGGCATAAGCTAAGTTTCCTGGATTACCAGTTTGGCTACCTGGGTATACTCCCCAACCTTTTACTCCATCCTTTGACAGTTCCACAACCATTCTAAAAGATGGCCCATGGTTTTTAGAGACGGCGTTCACAATATTTCTGTTCCCTCCAACAGGGACATCTTTCACAGAAAATGGATCTATGTCTAATAAGTGGGTAATTTTTGTCCCTTTATATTTATACCATTCTATTGACCCTTCCTTATCCTTATAGGTCTCTAGCTCTTTCATAGCATTCTTGTAAGATTGATTGACTAAATCTTCTAAAACCTCTACTTTGTTAGTCTCTTTTATATCAAAATACTTATTTACAGAATCCTCTTTCATTAATCTAATAGTATTGTAGATATATGGCTTTTTCAATGCGATATCATCGCGGTCAAACTCGTCCCATATTTTATGATACAGGGTATTCCACCACGCTTCATATATTGAAGGTGCTTCTCTTTTTGGCTCATTGAAATAATCCCATTTTCTAAGTGTAGAGTAAGCTTTTGTTTCACTTACATTGAGAGCAGCCGTATCCAACAAATCCAACATTAAAGGTAAACTCTCAGAAGCTCTAAAGTTATAGTTATCGTTTTGTAACTTCATTGCATCCTTTACTGTAAACTGAGCTAAATACTTCAGTCTATCATTGATTCTTCTATTGCGATACATCTCGTAGTTATAATCATAAACGTAATAAGGATACAAAGAATCTACAGGATGCTGGTTAGCAGAACTTAAGAACCCTTGGGTTGGGTTTTTAATCGAGACTTTGTGTTCGTGAGGAATATCTTGGCCCCATTCGTAATCAGAATTGGCCCCATCCATTACAAATTTCCCTTGTTCTTCCCATTTCAAAGGAAATCTACCGTTCACCCACATTCCAATATCCCCATTGGCACTTCCAAATGCAAAATTCTGAGCAGGAGCAACAAAATGTCTAAGTGCTTTCACAAAGTCATCATAATTATTAGCCCTGTTCAATTCATAAAAAGTCATTAATTCCTTGGACTCTTCATGAGCTGTCCACTTCATAGCATAGCCTGATTGATGTGATTCGTTCTTGTAGTTTCTATCATATACTACTGGTCCATAATGAGTATGAACTATAGTATCATAAAATGGACTACCATCTCTAACTTCAAACCGTTCAATCACTGTCTCAGTTTTTAGCCATTTATCATCGTATTTATATTCCTTACGATCTGGATTTCTAAACTCAATTTTATACCAATCAACCACATCACGTTTAGCGTTGGTCACTCCCCAAGCTATAGAATCATTAAACCCTGTAATTACACCTGGTGCTCCTGGTAACGAAGACCCAAAGACATTCATATCGGGAGTAGTTAGTTGGTTGAGATACCATATACAAGGTAAGTTCAATGACAGATCCGTTTCGTTGGCAAAAACTACAGTTCCATTCATGGTTCTACTGGGTCCAACGACAAAATTATTTGACCCATTTTGTGGATCTACTTTATCTATCAAATCCTTTTCTTTCTTAAAGGTATTCTGATAAATATTTTCAGGCTTATTCACATTCATTGGTGTAAAATCCCAGTTTGTCCCTGTTGGAATGACTGGATCTATTCTTTTGAGATTATCTGGAAAAAGCATGTCAAAATCCTCTCTCCCAAATAGATTCAATGCATTAGTGTTTTCAAAATCTGCTTCCCATGAAGAAAGCATATCTGCCATGTACTTCAATAGAAGCATTGACCTATAAGGAGACCATTTTTCTGGAGAATAATCTAGTATTTTATACTCTATCGGATAATTCTTGTATTGAAGTTGATCAATATATGCATTCACCCCATCTGAATATGCTTGAAGCATATTCATAAACACCTTGTCATCTTTAGCTTCCTCAAGTGAACGTTTGGCGGCATATTTCAACCCTTTTCTTCTTTGTTCACGATCAAAATCTAAGATCTTCTTTCCTCTTATCAATTCAGAAATCCTGCCCTCAGTTGCTAAGACTTGAAAGTCCATTTGCCAAAGTCTATCAATAGCAGTAAGATAACCTTGGGCAAAAAACACATCATAATCATTTTGAGCCTTAATATGAGGTATAGATTGTTTATCATATTTAATATTTACCTGCTCTTTTAACTCTTTAAATTTTTTATCATTCTTAATTTGAATTTCTTCCAACTCGCTATTTTGCCAAAAACCACGATACGGATTCATAAACTTAGCAAGAGGAGGAATTTCATCTCTCTTATAATTCATATAAGAAAAGAATACTGTAGTCAATACAAGGGCAAAAAAGAACCTAATGAATTTCATAGGATTGTATTTGTAGTCAGTTATCTAATATAAAAACAAAGCCTCTACCTAATCATAAATGCTAAATCGATTTATGAATTTTTCTATTAACGGTTCCCTTCCTTGATAGAACTATTGACTTGTTTGATAAACAGCATTTCATATTTTCTATTCTATCGCTCACCGTAGAAATTAATTAAATATGTAATCATGCATATTATCAAAAGCTAACAAGTCTATCAATTTGAATAATTCTTTTTTCTTCAGAACTACATAAACTGCTAATAACTAGACAGGTAAATAGAATTGACTCTATATACTTTCAAAAGAAGTGAAATTACCTCAAACTTTGTCAAAGTAGTAAAGGCAGAATTAATAATTGAAATTAATTTTGCCTAAACTTCAATCGATTGAATTTAAAAGAAAATTTAAAACCTGAGGTCGTTTTCGACGCTATTACTGATGCTTCATCACAATTAGACCTTGAGACTTATGTCATTGGTGGATTTGTTCGAGATATTTTACTGAAACGACCCAGTAAAGATTTAGATTTCGTATGTGTAGGCAGTGGTATCAACCTTGCAAAAAGAGCTGCAAGTATTCTCCAAAGCAAGAAAATCGCTGTTTATAAGAATTTCGGCACAGCCATGGTGAAATTCGAGGATCATGAACTAGAATTCGTAGGCGCTCGTAAGGAGTCATACCGTAAGGAATCACGTAAGCCAGTTGTTGAAAATGGCACGTTAAGAGATGATCAAAACCGAAGAGACTTTACGATCAATGCACTGGCTATTGACCTCAGCAAAAATAACTTTGGAGCGCTTGTAGATCCTTTTGATGGTCAGAAAGATCTTAAAAGAAAAATCATTCGTACACCGCTTGACCCTCTCATCACATTTTCTGATGATCCTTTAAGAATGATGCGTGCCATTAGGTTTGCAAGTCAGTTAAATTTTGATATTGATCCTGATACCTATTCTGCAATATCTGATCAAAAAGACAGAATCAAAATCGTCTCAAAAGAACGCATTATCATTGAGTTGAATAAGATAATCTTATCCAAAACTCCGAGCTATGGATTCAAGCTTCTCTTTCAGTGTGGTCTTTTAGAACTAATTTTTCCAGAGATGATGGCGTTATATGGTGTAGAGACCAAAGATGGAAAATCTCATAAAGACAACTTTTATCATACTCTTCAGGTTCTAGATAATATTTCAGAACATACTGACGATTTATATTTAAGGTGGTCTGCTATATTACATGATATAGCTAAACCTCCTACTAAAAGGTTCAATAGAAAGGTAGGTTGGACATTTCATGGACACGAAGATAAAGGTGCTCGAATGGTTCCGGGTATTTTCAAGCGTTTGAAGCTTCCGCTCAATGAAAAAATGAAGTATGTACAGAAACTTGTCAAGCTTCATTTAAGACCTATAGCACTGGTAAAAGATGAGATCACAGACTCAGCAGTCAGAAGGTTGTTATTTGAAGCAGGTGATGACATTGAAGATTTGATGACTCTCTGCAAAGCAGACATCACTACAAAAAACTCTAATCGAATGCAGAAATACCTTTCCAACTTCAAAAAAGTTGAAAAGAAATTAAATGAATTAGAGGAAAAGGATAGGCTTAGAAATTTCCAACCTCCTATTTCTGGGGAAGAAATCATGGAAACTTTTGACCTTAAGCCTTCACGCGAAGTAGGTGAAATTAAAAACGAAATAAGAGAAGCTATTCTTGAAGGTCATATTTCAAATGACTCCAATGAGGCACGAAAATTGATGTTTGAATTAGCTAAACAAAAAGGATTAACCACAGATAATAGTAAAACATGAAAAAGTACATATATACGCTGGTAGTAGTTGCTAGCTTTTCTGCCGTAGGTTTTGGGCAAGAAAAAGCAGAACCAGACTCTACTAGCTTTATAGATTTTGATTTCAATAAAAACTTTGGGATCTACGAAATAGCAAAAAGATTCAATGATCCAGCAGTGGCTAGAATGGCACTTTATAATTTACTTTTTATTACCGATAATCAAGTTGCTATTCTTGATTCTCTTGCAGTGAATTACTTCTCTTCAAGAAACTACATTTCATCTGCTTTAGTGGCTCAAGAAAATGTTGAATTAAATAGTAGAAACGAATTGGCATTGGAGATTGGAGCCATTTCTTTTAACAATATCGGAGCTAAAACAAAAGCTTTAGAATTTTATGAAGACCTTGCTTTAATTAATGATAAAGTACAAACACATTTTCAAGTAGCACAACTTCAGTTTGAACTAGGTAGGCTGAATGAAGCTCAGACTACTGCTGAATTTTTAAGTAAAAAGACAGGTATAGAAGAGGCAAAACTTGTTTATCCTAAAGTTGATAAATCAAATCAAAATGTGTCAATGAAAGCTGCTATATACAACCTGCAAGGTTTAATCGCAGAAAAACAAGAAGACGCTAATAAGGCTACAGAGCTTTTCCTAAAGTCTCTTCAAGAAGAACCAAGTTTTGAAGTTGCTCAGTTAAACATCAAAAGGATAAAAGAGGCCAAGAAAAAGTAGCTAAGAGTTAAGTAAAAAATCCTTATTGAATCTATAAATAAATTCAACAAGGATTTTTTTATACTATTGGAGTTCGGAGAGGCTAATAAATGATTTATCATAAACTGACTCGTCGTTAAATTGACTATCAGAATTTATACTCGAGATAACTATATTTAGTGAGTCTTGATTAAAACTAGATAAAGACGAAATTAAGCTCCCATCAGAGCCAATAAATTCAATCTTAGACACAGGATTAATTGCTAATAATTCTTCATCATAGAATTTAGAAGAACTCAACCTAGTTATATTATTCAAATAATTTCCAATTTTCACCGAATCTAAAACTTGACCTGCCGAATACCATTCACCCTTAAGTTTTTCAACGACAAAGGACGAATCACCCTGATAATTAAATTTAACAGTATTTATAGAATCTTTATTTAAGAAGTCAGTAATAGTCTTAAATCTGTAGCTGTTGGGATCTGAAGGCACCGAAAAACTCATAAAATCTCTCACTACATAAGTTGCTTCATCTTCATATAGCCTTACAAATGATTGAAAACTTCTCTGGCCTACCATACTAAACTTACCAATAATCAAATCCAAAGCGTTTTTACCTTCTTCTTTAACTATAACTCTAGTACCAGCAGAGTCTACTTGATACTCAGACCATTTTGCTTTCTTTTTACTTGCTAGTCTTGAAGGTTTAACATTTTTCAAAGCTTCAATTGACCTTAAAACAGCAGCTTCTTCAGCTCTAACTATCTTACCATTTGGCAATTTTAATGACCATGAATCATCTGATTTAGTAAGTTCGACTTCATTTTGAGGTGATTTCACACTTAGAAAATCAACTTTGTCAAGTTGTAAACTGACCAATTCAGACTTAACACCTTTACTTTTACTCTTGCCACCAAACATATCGATAACAAAATACAGACCTACCAAGACTACTAGTGCGCCTGCCAATTTCAATGTAGATATCTTCATTATATTTTTTTATTCATCCAATAATCAACTTTCTATTCGCTGAATTAGAATTTACCTTCCATCCAATTTTGCTTCTTTCTCAAGTAAAGCTGTCTTCGAATAAAAGCGTATATAAAAACTAGAACGATTGGAAAAGCTACATTGCCATATTTTAACATTTCTCTTGTTCCATCCTCTAGTTGCTCTAAAGGTCTCGATGTAATCCCCTTAGTTCTCAAATCAATCAAGCCAGTATCATCAGAAAGCCAATCAACAGAGTTTGAAACAAAATTGACATTGTCTTGATTGATTTGCTGTGGAGGATTTCCATTGACAGCAAAAGCTCCATTGGCAACTACTATTAGCTTAGAGTTCGTAGATCCAACCGCATGTCCCTCAATCGCTACTGCCATATTTTGGGGCCCTTGAACAAAATCATTCTTAGTCCACTGTCTTTCAATATCAAGTCTCGGCGTAAAATCAATTCCAGACAGTTCTGAAGTTGTCATCAAAGGTGTAAATGATGTAGCTGTATCCGAAGGACTGAAAGTAATTGCACTCACAAAAGGTAACATAATGGTCTCTAAACCTTTCGTAACTGGATGATCCGGGAAGGAGTTCACAATTGGGAAATATGGAAATTTCACTTGAGACCTATAGCTTATAAAGCCTTGCTGTTGCTGAACTGTTACAGAACCACTTTGGCTATCAATCACAAACTGATTGCCTACGTTGACTCCCTTACTAGCTAACCAACCAGTCATTCCAATATCATTAGATGGAGACAACTGCCCAACAGAAAGATCTCCATTGACATTACTATAAGCAACATATGCAGAGCCCCCACTTGCCAAATATTGATCAATCTTATTGAAATGACCCTGAGGAATAGTATCAATAGGATTCATGATTACAATTGATTTGTAATCCGTTGAAATATCTATTGCTGTATTCAGATCTAAAGGTTCAAATTGATATAATACGGATAATTGCTGATATAACTGAGCTACCTCTTGCATAGAAGGCTCTCCATGTCCCTGAATTAAGGCAACCTTAGGTTTATCCAATACTGCTAATTTCTTTATTGCCGTTGTCAAACCGTATTCCATATCCACACCAGGCTGAATGACTGGTATTACTTCTTGTTGATCTCCAATCATTAATACGGCTCCCATATATGCCTTTAGCTGTTGTACCTGATCTTTTTCAGAAACATTGATTATCACTGGTTGAATACCGCTTTGTTGAGCTTCTTGCTCTACTTCTTCCTCCTCATTTGGGCTGATAAATTCATAAACCAAATTTCCCCCAGACCTATTTTCATACTCGATCAATAAATCTTCAAAATCTTGTCGATTACTTAAAAGCTGTGCTGGAAGGTCTTCTGAGAAGTAAGCTTTTACTGTTACTATGTCTTCTAAATCAGTCAGGACATCATTTGTAGCCCTACTGAGTGTATATCGTTGATCATCTGTAAAATCCAACCTAAAATAAAGCTTAGACGAGATCATATTCACCACGATCAAAATGGCTGCGAATATGGCTAAACTGATGATTACAGTGCTTTTCTTTTGCATTTCAATTTTGATTAATAGTGATAATTAGGATTGCCAATTTCTTTTAGATAAAATAGCTTGAGACATGGTCAAACCACAAAAAATAATAGAGAAGAAATAAATTAAGTCTCTTGAATCAATTACGCCTCTGGAAATCGAGGCAAAATGCGTTCTCATGCTTAAGTAATTGAAAACACTACCCATAGTACCTCTAAGGCTGAACCCCATCATATCAAACAATAATTGGAAGAATATTCCAATCAGTAGTGCGATCAAAAAAGCTACAATCTGATTATTAGTCAATGCACTAGCAAATATTCCAATACTCACATATCCAGCTGACAGCAATATCAATCCAACATAGCCGCCTATAATGGCTCCATGATCTACGGACCCTAGCTTACTCACTGTAATATAGTAAGGTATGGTACAGGTCAAAGCTATGACTACTAATAGTAAGCAGGCCAAAAATTTCCCAGTAACAATTTGCCAATCAGATACAGCTTTCGTACTCAATAATTCAATCGTTCCTGATTTAGTTTCCTCTGCCAACATTTTCATCGTAAGAGCTGGAATAAAAAAGAACAAAGTCCAAAACCCTATTTGAAAGAAAACTTGTAGACTGGCTTGACCAATCATAAACACATTGTTTCCAAATAGCCAAGTAAAAAAACCACTCAAACCTAGAAACAGAATAATAAGAACATAAGCAATTAGCGAATCAAAAAATGACGCTAACTCTCGTCTGGTGATTATCCAAATTTTATCCATCTTCTTAATTCGTTAAATCTCTAAATACGTCTTCTAAACTAGTCTCTGTACCAGTCATTTCCATCAAGTACCATTTCTTATCTACACACATATCAAATATGGCTTTTCTCGATTTCTGTTCTGGTTTACTTTGAACTTGGAAGAAACCTTCTTTCCCGTCTACTACCGATACCTTCTCTACAGAAGCCAACTCTAATAATCCAGTTTTTATAGACTCCAGCTCTCCTTCAATGTTTACAGTCAACACTTCTTGTCCTTGAGCTTGTTGTCTCAAAGTATCGGATGATCCATCTGCCACAATTCTACCACGGTTGATTATCAAAATCCTATCACAAGTAGCTTCTACTTCTGAAAGAATATGAGAACTGAGGATAACGGTCTTCTCTTTACCCAATTCCTTTATAAGCTTTCTAATCTCAATAATTTGATTTGGATCGAGTCCTGTAGTGGGTTCATCGAGAATTAACACTTCTGGATCATGTATCATCGCTTGAGCAATCCCTACTCTCTGTCGATAACCTTTTGAGAGTTCTCCAATCTTCTTGTGTTTCTCTAAATCCAGTCCACACATGTCTATCATCTCTCCTATCCTTTTTGATATTAAAGATTTTTCGACACCTTGAATCTCCGCAGCAAATCGCAGGTACTCAACGATTGGCATATCTAGATATAGTGGGTTATGCTCAGGAAGATACCCTATTTTCTTTTTTACCTCTTCAGGTTTGTCTAAGACTGAAAGACCATCTAGTCTCACGTCTCCCGAGGAAGGTGCCATGAAACAAGTAATCATCTTCATAGTTGTACTTTTCCCAGCTCCATTAGGTCCTAAGAAACCAACAACCTCTCCAGTCTTGACCTCGAAAGAAATATTATTAACGGCCTTTTGTACACCGTACTTCTTGGTCAAATTTTCAATGACTATTGACATAATTCGTTTATCGTTTCAGTAAACAATTAGAATTTAAACCCTGCCCAGTTGCAGGATCGCAATTATATCAAGAGGTTAAAATTATTTCAAGAATGAATTAAAATGTAGCTGTTAAATTTTGTTAACAGAGCTTAAGAAAAGCTAATCAACCCAAGTTGTCTTGTACCACCTTTATTGTAAAATAGAAAATAGAACCTTCCCCTTTAATGGATTCTACCCATATTTCGCCATTATGCAGTTCTACAATTTTTTTACAATGAGCTAATCCAATTCCTGTTCCTTCATATTCAGTACGAGAATGAAGTCTTTTAAAAATTGAGAATATCCTTTCTTGATACTCCACTGGTATTCCAATTCCATTATCATGAATTGCAAACTGCCAGTACTTATTACTTCCTTGTGTAACAGGTCTAGACTGGATATCTATTTTCGGGGGAATTCCTTTCTGGCTAAATTTAATGGCATTACTAATTAAATTTTGAAACAATGAGATTAGTTGTGTTTCATGACCATATACGTTTGGCATTGGTTGGTATACAATAACAGCGTTCTTATCGTCTATTACTTGTTTCAAGTTAGCTAATACCTGTTCTAAAATTTCAGAACAATCAACTTTAGTAGGTTTAATCTTGTCTCCTAGCTTAGAATGCTCCAAAAGACCCTTTATCAAATCCCTCATTCTATCAGTAGACTCATCGATAAACCCCATATAAGTATTCGTTTCGTCATCAAGTTTATCGCGTTCAATAATTTTAACTAATCCTGTGATCGCATTTAAGGGTTCTTGTAGATCATGGCTTGCTACGTAAGCAAACTCCTCCATTTCCTTACTCTTTAATTCTATCTGCCTTTTCTGTTCCTGTATTTGCCTGTTTTTTACCTTTAATTGTTTTTCAGACTTATGCTTCAGCACATATCCTCTCCAAATTACAAAGCCAATAATTAACAGTAAAACAGAAATACCACTTAGCAGTACTATGTAATTCCTTTGGTAGTTCAACTCATACCCCTGTTCACTTAGTGTAATGCGTTGTCTTCTAATTTGATCCAACTGTTTTGAAAATACTTGTTCTTTCTCTTTCAACTGAGAATCTAATTCTGAAATCTCTAACTTTTTATTAGTGACTTCTGCAGCTTGAGTCTCTAATTCGTTTCTAACCTTTGACAAATAATTTTTCTCTTTCAAATACTCAGTATGTAAGTCTTTATTTTTACTTACCAACTGATTGTATTCCATAAAAGACTTTTCCAATTCTAAATTCCTATCATCAATTAACCTAACTTGTTCCTCCAATTGCAGCCTTTGATCATTCAAGAGTTTTTGCTGTTCCTTAAGCTGCATTTTTTGCAGTTCTACTTTTTCTTGTTCCTCTTGAAGGTTTTTTTCAGAACTTTGATATAGTGATTGCCATCTTTTTGATGTTGTAATTGCAGCGTTTTTTATAGTTCTAGCGATTACAAAACCTTCTTTATTCAGCAAAGTTTGATTGATTTCAAAATGGAAGACATTGTCGATTTCTAACATATTGATCATGGATTTATTAAACCCATAATTTTCGCTAATAACCAACAAATTGCTACCTCTTGCTTTACTCAACACCTCATCGATTTCGAAATGATAATTCTTGTTGATATAGACCGCTTGCAGGTCAATAATATCTGCAGTTCCAGATATTTCTACAATTTCAATCTTTTTACCTCTTACAGTACGCCCCTCGCTTTCCATGTCTCTCAATACTGACAAAAGAGGCTCTGATCGAGAAACGCCCAATTTATATACTTGAAACTCATTTTCATTAGACCATCGAACGTGCTGCATGAAATTGTATATCATTATTCCACGCTGACGTAACTTGATATCATCGGTAATCTCAACAGACTTATACCCCTGACAAATTATAAATAATAGAATTAGACAGATTCTATAAAGCATGTTTAGAGTCTTAGGGTAATTTTTGCGAAATAATGAGCTCCCATCACACCAAATTGTTGTACCCTTCTACTGTATGGAAATCTTCCATCGGATATATTAGCTGAATGAGTATGCATGTCTGGATACACATTGAAAATATTCTGTCCTCCTATACTTGCTTTAATATTCTTAGTGGCTCTCCAAGAGAATATTAAGTCAGTTATGACCTTTGGTGAAAAATCTTGATCTCTAGTTTCGATAAGCCCAGTATTAGAATTAATAACCCAATTAGATGGTTCATTATCTTCAGGATGACGATAGGTGACCCTTCCAAAATAAGTATTGTTTAATACAATAGTGAAATCGCCTACTTTATATGAGTTCAAAAAAACAACTTTAGCATTAGGTTGGTTAGACTCTATTCTAGACACTTCTTCTCTATTTAAAAGAACATTTTGTTGACCTTCCAACTCTTCTGAAGTTCGAATCTGTCCATCCACTTGAGTCTTGTTAAAATTCACTCCAAGTGATGAAGAAAGTTCTCCAAGACCAAATTGACTTCTAAATGTAGTCGTAATATCCATACCAGAAGTTCTAGTATCAAACGCATTGGTAAAGAACTGAGCTGCACCAACATTTAATGGATTTAAAATAAACTCAAACCCTTCATCAAATCTGCCAGACATGACAATTCGATTAAGAATCTTAATAGTATATAAATTGACTGTAAAAGTAAAATTATAAAAAAGCTTGGATGTTACTCCTGCATTAAAATGCCTAGATAGTTCGGGTCTCAAACTTTCTATGCCAAAGGCTTTCGCAACTGTGCTATTATTATTGAAAGTACCTACACTAACGGCATCTCCCTCAAAAAATTGAGTACTTATATTATTGAAGTACAACTGATGCAACGAAGGAGCTCTAAAACCTGTGGAATACCCTGCATTAATACTCAAATCACTGGTAAACCTATATCTACTAGAGGCTTTCCAAATCCATTCGTTGCCAAAATCACTATAGGATTCATATCTAGTAGCTAGCCCTGCTAACAATTTATCAGTCAACTTAGCCTCTGTATCTAAATACCAACCATTATTTGTTCTGTATTCGTTTAATTCGTTTTCAGGTTGAAAGCCTGGAAACACTTGAGAACCAACCTCTCTAGCTTTTAATACACCTCCAACCGAAATCGAATCCATTCCATTTATCCAAGATGCCTCTTCACCGGCAGATATTTCATAGTTTTCAATTCGCATTTCAGCACCAAAGGCTATGCTAACGCCATAAAGCCAATTAAATGTTCTAGAAACATCAAGATTAGTTGTATTCTGGCTGTACCTAAAACCTCCTGAATAAAACCTTGTCGGAGAAGTATCTCCAAGAGAAGCATTATTAGAATTTAACACATTAAAATCAATAGTATTGACACCTAAAGTATTGCTAAAATCAATATTCCAATTGTTTTTCACACCTACAAAACCGATAGTAAAAGCATCATCAACAATGTCTGTTCCTATTTTAGGAGAAAAACCATCTGGATATAAACTATATACTACTCTACTACTGTCTTTTGGAAATCGATAAAACCCGCTAGACATTCCATCTCTAAAGTTCCTACCTCCATGAGCGTAGAAAGAAGTCACTCTTGTCAATGGAATTTCGGAATTAAAGAAAAAACTTATATTTCTGACATCCGAATTTCCTACCTCCATCACTCTTTGGCCATCAAATCCAGTCTGTTTGAAAAAATCCCTTTCACTAATTAAAGCTTTATCAATGGCCAAATCAGTAGTGTAAACTGGTCCTGAATAAGCTCCGGACCGATTAGTTGCAGATCTATCTCTAAACTCTAAGGTAAAATTGACAAACCCTCCATCTCCTACCTCAAAACCAACATTACCACCAAAATACCTCTGTTTACCATCTCCATCTAAGTTAGATCCTAATTGTGTATCTAAGTAGGTAACTCCAGTCTGTTCTTTTAACACAATATTGATAACACCTGCAATGGCATCAGACCCATATTGTGCTGCCGCGCCATCACGAAGTATTTCGATTCTATCAACTGCACCAAAAGGTATTGCATTGAAATCAGTGCCTACTGTCCCTCTTCCAAAAGTTCCATTAACATTCAATAGAGAACTTGTGTGTCTACGTTTACCATCTATCAAGACTAAAACTTGATCTGGACCTAATCCACGAAGAGACACTGGGTCTATATGATCTGTCCCATCTGATATTGTTTGATAAGTAGAGTTGAAAGAAGGGGCTATATAATTTAAAATTTGACCTAACTCTATTCTTCCTGATTGAGCTATAGTCTGAGGACTAATAATATCTACGGGAACACTAGATTCCAATAATGACCTTGCTCCTGATCTAGTACCTACTGAAATATTTTGCTCTATTTCAAAAGCCGACTGAAGCTCAAATTCTAGATGAATAGAATCTCCTGCTGATAGATTGACTTCTTCTTCTTGATCAGCATACATTACAAAACTGGCGCTGACTATATACTTACCTGGATCAATATCCAATTCGAAATCACCATCTACATTAGTAGCAGTTTCTATAGTAGTACCTTGTAATGCTACTTTAGCCCCAGGCAAAGCTCCAAATTGATCTGACACTTTACCTGTCACTTTAATGGACTGAGCACTAATAAAATTATTGCCGATTACAAAAATTGATAATAAAATTATGGATTTGATGTTCATCTCAAGTATTGCTGAACACAAATATTAACTAAAAAACCTATAGTATTATGCTTTTTTTTAAATAGGAATTTGAGACAGAGTAATCTATTAAACAAGTGTAGCTTCTATTAATTGTAAGTTATTAAGCTATGAAGGATTTGAAGTAAAATAGCTTTGAAGCTTAATTAATACCTCCTGAGGATTAGTTTCACCATCTAGTACTTTCTGACCAAAATGAATGTAATAGAAATCTCTTAAAGCCCTGAAAATCTCCCATTTTTCTTTCTCCTCACCTTGTGGTTTGCTATAGTCGTTCCAAAGTTCATAAGTTTTTTGTTCTGTAAACACTCTAGCCTTATCAGAACATTCTTTGTATCTGGCTGTTGACTGATTTACTAAAAGTTGTCTATGAAAGGCAAGAGCATCTTGGTGCTGCATTATCTCTGAACCAAAAAGCTGTTCAAAATTGCTGTAGTTTTTCATCAAGTCTCCAAACACTTCAAATCTTGCAACATGGTGTTCTAGCAGTCTCGTCTCATACATATCCATATCTCCAAAATAATGATAGAAACTAGATCTGTTCAATCCAACCAGATTAGACAACTTTTCTACGTTCAATGCTAGTGGTCCTATTTCACCAAATAGTTCGTAGCCTGTTTGCAACCATTTATTTCTATTATCATTTGTTTGAGGCATATTTAGGAAGATTCAATTACCCTGTGTACAGTGCTGTCTACAACGCAATTTGATATTCAAATACTTTTGACTTGTAATCTTAAATATTCACATACAAATCATCAAGAACTATGAATAATAATCAAACTTCAACGGCATTTGTAGCAACATCATGGATTGGATTGCTGACTGGTATGATCGGTTACCTAATTGGGTTATACAGAGCTGAAATGGAACTAAATGAAAAAGGATACTATTTCACAATACTTATGTTTGGACTATTCTCAGTGATTTCTCTTCAGAAAACTGTACGAGACAAAATGGAAAAAATTCAAACAACCGACCTTTATTACATGATCTGTTGGTTCTCTACTATTTTATCAATTGTATTACTAGTTATAGGTCTTTGGAATGCTGAACTGCTACCAAGTGAAAAAGGGTTCTTTGCTTTTGGCTTTTTGATGGCATTATTTGGAGCTATCGCTGTTCAAAAAAATACTAGAGATATGATTCAAAATCATAACATCATAGATAAGTAAAAGGTTAAATCAAGGAGGAGTAATCCTCCTTTTGTCATTTTAGATAGGCATAATATAAAACTTGAATCCTATATTTTCCCAAGCAAATTTTACTTCTCCTGTGTCATCAATAAAAAATTTCATGCGTTCTTCAGTTTTATCTAATCTGTAAGAATAAACTTCAAACCTTAAGGCATCTTTCGTGATGTCATAATCATACGCACCCCAAACATCATATTTCTTATTCAAAATCACTGTCCATTTCAACCTGCCCGGTATAGTATACAAAGCATAGTTTCCAGCTTTTAAAGTATCTCCTTGTACCAATAAATCCGTATCTGACGACAATACAGTTGCTTCATTAGCTCCTGTACGCCATATTTCATCATACTTAACTAAATCTCCCCAGATAGTTCTTCCTTTCACACCTGGCTGGCTATATGTCAAGTAAACTTTAGATTTTCCAAACTTCAAATTTTCACGTGCTGCAGGGGAAGGTCTATCTTTTGTTTCCTGTTGATATTGTTTAAACTCCGATGGATCTGATGACACATATTTATCAGAATAACTTGGAGAAAAACATCCAGATAAAGACATAGAAACGAGTAAGAACATCACTCTTTTTAACCCAATTTTCTCAATCATACTTCAAATAAAAACTTAAATAAACTTCTCAATGGAAAAACTAGCAACGAAATAGACTATATGTTTATTAATTTACTTTAACAGATAATTTCCATTTCAATGAAAATCTGTAACATGAGTTACGAAACTGTATGTTAATATGATTCACATTTGTTTCCAAAAAGAATAAGATATGGGATTGTTAGATAAGCTTTTGGGTATAAAAACAGGGAATCTATCAGATTATGTAAAAAAAGGTGCAATAATTATTGACGTACGAACCCCTGCAGAATTTCAAGGAGGACATGCATTTGGTTCAAAAAACATTCCTTTAAATTCAGTGAAAAGTAAAATATCTCTGATAAAAGAAATGAACAAACCAATTATTATGTGTTGTGCTTCAGGAATGAGAAGTGGGCAGGCAACAGCAATTTTAAAAAAAGAAGGCTTAGAATGTATAAATGGTGGTAGTTGGACGAAAGTAAATAGTGAAATTAAAAGGTAAGGTGAATATAATTTACCTACCCTATAAAGCCCAAAACCCGGCTTCACCGGGTTTTGGGCTGAGTAAAGATCGTATCTTAAGTTGGATCTGGACTCTACCATGCCTACCGCACATCGGCGGCGTGGTTTTAGTAATTTACAGAATATTATTTGGAATATCAATTTAAACCCAAATGTTCTACACTATTCTCCAGTAAGATCTCTCCATTCTTCCCATCGTACTTCAGTTTATATAAACAAAGGTTAGAATGTTCATAAAACTCAGCTTGATTTAATGGTCTATTAGTCATCCAGCAAACGAGAATTCTCATGGCCCTGCCATGAGTAGCTAATAAGATTACGTCATCATTCTCATTCTTCATTATGTACTCTAAAGCTCTTTTCTGCCGTTCCGCGACTTGTATAGGAGACTCCCCACCAGCTACCGTATAGGAAGAATTACCCATTTTCCATTCTTCAAGACCTTTTAAATAGTCACGATGTCTCATCTCATCATATGCCAACCCCTCATTTGCCCCCCAACTTATTTCATCTAAACCTTCCAATGCTTCATAAGGAATTCCTTTATCTATGAATGCTTGTACAGACTCTTTAGTTCTCAACAGCGAAGAGGTATATATTTTGTCAAAATGAGTATCCTTATACACCTGATAAAACATGTCTGCTTGTTGTCTTCCTGTGTCGTTCAAACTAGAGTTAACTCCACGTCCTTGAACCATCTTTTTCAAGTTGTAATCAGTCTGGCCATGACGGATAATATAGAATATTTTGCTTTTCAAGCTAATTGTAATTTGGTTTGCAAAACGCGAATTTAAGAGGAATTCATAGCCTTATTAATGTTAATCTAAATTTATTGACTAAGGAAATAGGTCTTTGATTACCCTTGTGATGACTAATAGAAAACTTATAATGGAATGAGCAGCATATTTAGATCCATTTTCACACTTGAGGGAATCAATCTCTTTTCCAAAAACACAATGGTTGATCATCTGGGGATTGTATTTACAGAAATAGGCGATGACTATATCAAAGCTACCATGCCTGTAGATTCGCGAACCTTTCAACCTCTAAAACTGCTACACGGAGGAGCATCTGTAAGCCTTGCAGAAACATTAGGAAGTGTAGCTGCTACTATGACTGTTGACCCGGAAACTCACTACTGTGTTGGTCAAGAAATAAATGCTAACCACATCAAAAGTGCCAAGCATGGTTTTGTAGAAGGAATTACACGACCAATACACATAGGAAACAGATCACAAGTTTGGGAAATACGTATAACCAACGAAGAGAATCAGTTAGTTTGTATTAGTCGAATTACACTAGCGGTAATCGAAAAAAAGAATTAATGGCAGAGCAAAGAGATACAATTTCAATATTACCCGAATTACAACTCAAAAACTTAACAAAGTTTTTTAATACAGCTTTCCATCTCGACATTCCTCTAGCAATTTGGAGACATCCTGAAGAAAAATCTATTAATGGTATCGCTCAACTGGAAAACATAGAATTCCCCGAGCGTCTAGAGTCAGCTGGAGAAGGCTTTTTATTCAATCCTTTTGAAATAGACGGAAGCCTTCCTAAACATTTCATTAGTGCAGATATTTTTTACAAAAGTGATGAAGGTACGATCTCTCCTAATCCTAGAAAACATTTAAATGCTAATAAAACTGATGCATTCTTTGAATCTTTGAATAATGAAGAGTTTACAGACTTCAAGAATAAATTAAGCAAGGCTCCTATTCTTAAAGAATCAAAAAATGAGTTTATTGATTTAGTTAATCAATGCAAGAAATTAATTAAATCTGGAGCTTATCAGAAAATCGTTCCTGCACGCCAATCTCAATTTAGTTTAAAAGAAGATTTTAACCCAATTCAAGAATTTTTAGCATTAGTAAACACCTATACTCATGCGTTTATATCTTTAGTTTACATACCTGATTATGGGCTTTGGATCGGTGCAACTCCTGAGCTTTTAATATCTTTAGATAAGAACAGTCAATTTGAGACAGTTTCTTTAGCAGGAACTCAAGGAGTTCCAGAAGATTTCAATTTAAGCAATGCATCTTGGAGACAAAAAGAAATTGAGGAACAAGCTTTAGTAAGTAGATACATCATTAACTGTTTCAAAAAGATTAGACTAAGAGAGTTTGAGGAATATGGCCCTAAAACTGTGAAAGCTGCTAATTTGATACACTTGAAAACTACTTTCAAAGTAAATATTGATGAAGTGAATTTCCCTGAACTTGCTAGTGTAATGCTGGATTTACTACATCCTACTTCAGCAGTGTGTGGAATGCCTATGGAAAAAGCTGCTAGGTTTATCAAAGAAAATGAGACTCCTGATCGTCAATATTTTAGCGGTCACCTAGGACCAGTAAACATCAATAACGAAATAAAGATTTTTGTCAATCTTCGTTGTGCTAGGATTTACAAAGATTCTGGAATAGTATTCGCAGGAGCTGGTGTCACAGAAGATAGCGACGCAGAAAGTGAATGGAATGAAACACAAATCAAATTCCAAACCTTACTAAACATAATCGGTATAAAATGAATCTTCAACCTATCTTTGATATTCCTGAAATTTGCAGTCGACTTGGTATAAAACATGCAGTTATTTCTCCTGGTTCTAGAAACGGAGCACTTACCATTGCTTTTTCAAGATATCCTGACATCAAATGTTTTAGTGTACCCGATGAACGTTCTGCTGGTTTTATAGCCTTAGGAATGAGTTTGCAAGACAATCAACCTACAGTATTAATCTGTACCTCGGGGTCAGCAGGCTTAAATTACGGACCAGCAGTAGCTGAAGCATTTTTTAACAGAATACCTCTTCTTATTCTTACAGCGGATAGACCAGCAGATTTAATAGGAATAAGAGATGGTCAGACCATTTATCAAAAAGAACTTTTTGGAAAGCATGTGAAAGCCTTCTTTGATCTACCCGTAGATAGTTTAAACATAAGCCATCAACAAATTAGTAAAGCTATCGAGATAACTAAGAACGGTGTAGCAGGGCCTGTTCATGTGAACATTCCTTTTAAAGAACCTTTCTACCCTTCTCCAAATCACCAGCATTCCATTTCTAATCAAATTCAGATAGAAAAAAACACCACTGAATCTCCAGTTGATATTTTTCCAAAAAACGAAATCTTACGATTTAAAAAGGTACTCATTGTATTTGGACAACAAAGCTTTAACCTTGATTTAATAGACTTTTTTAAGAGTAAGGTAAAAACAAAGTTTGCATGCCTCGGAGATGTTACTGCCAATTTACATGAAGTAGATGACGTCGTTAGACATCATGATTTTTACATTGAGTCAAGCAATAAAGATCTTCAGCCTGAATTAGTTATAACTTTTGGCCTCTCGGTATTGTCGAAAAAACTTAAACAATTATTAAGGTCTACTGAGGGACTTGAGCACTGGCATGTGGGAATTGAAGGAGATAGTGCAGATACTTTTGGAAAACTTACTAGAACTTTCCGAATTGATATACTAAGTTTTCTCCGTGAGCTATGTGAACTAGACCACTTTGATAATTATTATAAAGAAAACTGGTTCAAATCAGAGTTAAAAACTAGAACTAACTTATCAATATTTAATCAAGAATATGCCGAACCTTTAGCATATCAACAAGTCCTGTATGCCATCCCTGACTTTGTAGATGTACATTTAGCCAATAGTATGACTGTTCGTTATGCCAGTATGCTAGGACTATCTCAAAAAAATTTAAGAGTTTACTGCAATCGTGGCACTAGTGGAATAGACGGTAGCAATAGCACAGCGATTGGTTCAGCTATTTCCAGTAGCAAAGCAACAGTTCTTCTGACTGGAGATGTTTCATTTCTTTATGACCGAAACGCTTTCTGGCATAATCATGTTCCTAAGAATATGCTGATTATTGTATTTAACAATTCAGGTGGTGGTATATTTAGATTAATTGAAGGTCCATCTAATCAACCTGAACTTGAAGAGTTTTTCGAAACTCAACAAAATTCATCCTCTCTTCATCTTGCTAATGAGTTTGGGTTTGAATACCAACAAATTCGAAATGAAGATGAATTGTCATTAGCTTGTCATATGATTCAAAATTTCAAATCTGGAAAGCACATTATAGAAGTGTTCACCAATAAGTATACCAACGAAAAGAGTTTTAAAGAGATGGTTAAAATTATAGCTCCTAAGTAGTATCTATTTTATTCATTCAACTGATTTAACCATATGATGAACCTATTCACTAGGCTATACATATTACCTTTCCTTATCCTTTTGGGATGTAAACCTTCTCCCAGAGTAATACACTATTTGAATAATGAATTGTCATTCGGTGAATATTCAACATATAAACTTATCGCTTTAGAAACAGAGAACCCTAACATACCAATTCAGGCATTGGTATTTTATAATCAAATAGAAAAAGGAATAATCGACAACATGGACAAAAAGGGCTTTGAAGTAATAAAGCGTCCAGATTTACTAGTTAGATATGAATTCATAGGATCTCAGCGTACTGAGACTCAATCTGTCAATGCATATAATCCATATTCATCTTATCGACCAATGTACTATTCCAAGTTTATAAAGGAGGGAATATTAATTATTGAATTCAGAGATTGGAAAAAGAAAAAACTAGTCTGGCAAGGAAGTATAGATTTATCATTCGAAGATGATTCTCCTTCTAACCTAGCATACGATGCAGTTCAATCAATAATGGAAACGTACCCTTATCTAGCTGGATCTGATGAGCCAATAGATACTAGGAAATAGACTCTTTATTAGGAAGAATAACGGTAAAACAAGTTCCTTTACCGAGTTTACTTTCAAAACTAATTTCTCCCTCAAGTCTATCTACGGCATTTTTTGTAATATACATTCCAAGACCTGAGCCCGACGACTGTTCTGTTGCTCTATAGAACATATCATAAACTTTATCTTGATACTTATCATCAATTCCCAGTCCGTTATCTTCTACTATAATAGCAACATTATTCTCAGAGTCAACTTTAGTTTCAATGGTAACCTTAGGCTTCTTTTCCCTACTATACTTAATACTATTCTCTATTAAATTTTGAATAATAGTACGAACTAGTCTAGCATCAGAAACAAAATCTAATTTAACTACTTTGATTTGAAACATGATTTCGTGGTAGTTAGGGAAATATTCAAATGAATCCACAACATCCGATATCATCCTTTCAAAATCAATTTTCGAATAAGATACTTCTAGTGCATTAACTTTAGATAAAGAGAGCAAATCCAACACAGTTTGATTCAAGCTTTGGATTTTCTTGTGATACATGCCAAGGTACTTCATTGCCTTTTTATCCGTCACATCTACTTTAACCACGTCATATAATCCGATTAATGAAGAAAGAGGCCCTTTTAAATCATGCGAAACACGAGAAACAAACCTGTCTAATTCTTGATTCTTCCTTTCTGTTTGTTCGATAATATCTTTTTGAGCAACAGTCTCCTCTTCCAACCTTTGCATTTTCCAAAGAGCCTCTAAACTCTTTACTCGGCTTTTGACACCTGAAGTTATAACCTTTGACTTGTTTTTATGATATTTTTCATGATAAGCTAAAGCTGTCTCTAAATCACCTTCAACCTTTGCATTCTTATACAGCATTAAAAATGCCTTGTATTTTACCTCTCGATTTTTAATAATTTTGGCCACAGCAAGACCATTAAGAAGATACTTTTTTGAAAGTTCATAGTCACCTCGATCAAATTCGAGACTACCGAGTTTAATCAATGAGAATGCTTCTCCTAGTCTCTCCTCTACTCTTTTGTGATGTTTATATGCTCTGAGAAGGTATTTTTCAGCATCTTCATATTCTTTTAACTTTAATAAGATCCTTCCTTTCTCATAGTATGCATAGGCCAATCCAATTTTATCGCCAATACGCTGTTTGTATTCAATAGCTGTTTCAATTGTCTCTAAAGCGTTTTGTATATCTCCCCTTTTTAAATAAAGACTTGAGAGTGGTGTACAAGCTGTAGATTCACCATCAATATCTTGTACTAATTGACTCAATTTTCTACACTCCAAAAAAGACTCCATGGCTTTATCATCCTCTTGAAATGACTGGTATATGACACCAATAGCCCATAGAGACCTAGACTCACCAGCGACCTCACCAGCGTCTCTATGCAGCCTGAGACTTTTATATAAAAACTCTAAAGCCCTATTGAATTTAGACTCTCTATATTGAACACTTCCGAATGTATACATGACATTGGCAATTCCAACTTGGTCTCCAACTTCTTCATAAATTGAAAGTGCCTCGGTAGAATAAAGATTTGACTCTTTACTCTTACCTATTATCATGTGAAACAGACCTAATAAATATAGACTATCTGCTTTACCTTTTGTATAGTTTAATGATTCGCTTTCTATTTTAGCCACATGGGCTATATCTATAGAACGCCTTAAGTTTGCAGTTCTAGATTGAACAGCATAAGCTAACAACGAGTTAATTTTTTTCTCGGTGTAGTCTCCAGAGGGTATAATATCAGAATCGGGTATTGAATACATTATTTCAATCAAAGGTGTAAAAACACTTCTTATCAGTAAAATAATACAGGCGGGGACGTGGCTAAAATAGAGTTAACTTATGTTTTACCAAAAAATAACCGTCCTGCACACACATATATACGATGAATGCCTTCTATTCTTCGATTAACAAGAGCTTTACTCTCTTTTATTATAGAAATACTAGACCTTGATTTACTGGTTAATTTGTATAATTTCAAAAACACATTCTTTAACCCTTACAATTGACAGAGTTCAAATCAAGTATTGATTAAAATTACAAAAGCTCCCAAATAGCAGTAGTACGATCAGAAGAGGCCAATAAAATGTTCTTACCATTGGGCATGAATGCAACTGAATTAATGCTACCATTGTGATCATCATATACTTGTAACTTTTTTCCATTCACTGTCCAAAGCAATGCGGTATTATCTGCAGATCCACTTAATACAGAGCTACCATCTGGAGAAAATGCAACTGCTAAAACTTCTGAAGAATGACCTTTTAGCTTTTTACTTCTTCTATCTCTTAGTCTTGTAATGCGAACTGTACGATCCTTCGATGCTGTAGCAATCAATTGCCCGTTTGGTGAAAAAGCGACTGACATGACCCAATGAATGTGGTCGTCAAAAACCATTCTAGAATTACCCGCAATATCCCATACTCTTACGGTTTTGTCAGATGAAGCTGTTGCTATTTTATCTCCTTTAGGTGAAAAGGTTACTGAATTAATCCAACCATTATGTCCGACCAACTCATTTATAAGAGAACCATTAATGCTATAAACTCTAGCTTTCTTATCGAAACTACCTGTAACCACTTTTTTGCCGTCAGGAGAGAAAGCTACTGAACTAATATGATCATTAGCTCCTTCATATCGTGTAATTACATTGCCAGTCATATCCCATAAAATAGCCGTTTGATCCCAAGACCCTGTTAAAACTTGTTTCCCATTAGGAGAAAAAGCGATGGATGTGATCCAATCACTATGTCCTTTTAACTCAGCAATTACTTGACCATCTACATCTCTAATCCAAGCCGTATTATTCCATGCTCTAGAAGCAATCATTTGTCCATTAGAAGACACTGCTACACAAGCTACTTCTTTAGGTGATTCATACTTTCTAATTAGCTTAGGCTTTCGTGTCACTTTGGTTAAAACCTTTTTAGGATTTTCCAAAGCATAAATTCTCTCACCAGCCTCTTCAGCATGTATCCCTTCTGAATATACTTCTTTATATACCTTATAAGAAACCAATGAATTTTCTCTTAATGCTTTAATCCATGCTTCTTCGTCTTTCAAACTGTCAATTTTCAAAACTGCTGTTTCGGCACCGTAACCTTTAGGATAGTTATTAAGATAATTTTGATATGAAGTAATCGAGTTAATATTTCTAACACTTTTCCATTCCTTTTGATCTTTTATACTATCAAGTATCTGAATTGCCTCAAGTGTGTAATTCCCTTTTGGAAATAATGAAACAAACTCTTCTAACCCTTCAAAAGTCATATTTCTATTCAAAAGCCTCCAAGCCTTACGCTCTCGATCCAACTTTTGATTGTGGTTGACTATAGAGGTTGCACCCCACCAAAAAAAACCTAATAGTAGAATTACTCCTGCTACTTTTAATAAGTTATTATTAATTCCTTTCTTTCGTGGTTTACCAGCTAAACCTTCAATCTGACTGAGCAGTATAAAATACTCTTTATCAAAGGAATCATTAGACCAGTTTTTAAGATTATATAAGTGTTGGGCAGAGAATGCATCCGGCACATTCACTTTTTCAAAAGAGACATTAAGTATTGATTTCTTAGTTTGCGCTTCTATTGCATCTTTAATTATTCTTTCATTGTCAATAGAGAAATCAGACCAAACAATGAGTGTACAAGGAGCATACTTTCTAGCCTCATCTTTACTTTCAACCCTACCTTTTGACATTGGCATCCCTTCATACCACACTTTATAGCCAAGATCAGTCAATGCAACGCCAAGTTCAGTGGCTTTAGGCTTATCAAAACGATCAAAACTCAGGTAGATATCGCTCATATAATTATATCCGTATTTCACTTAAAATGTAACCGCAATCTAATACGAAGATTCATTATAAGTCAGGAATATGATGCGCATGTTCGTCGATTAGATCAATCTGTGCGGTAACCTGGCTTACGTACCTTACCAATTCTTTTTCCATCTTGATAATATCTTTTTCGACAGACTTGTTCTTAGCACTTTTGAGCTTTTTTTCAATATTATTTACTGTAGTACATTCTTTGTGGAGAAAATCAAGAAACCCTGTGGTGGTGTACTCTACCTCCAACCTCTCAATATCTTTTAATGCAGCAAAAGCTTCCATATCCTTATTCTCTTCATATTTCTCTTTCACTGATAAGTATAGAAGCAAATGGTAGTGATGAATATCATTGACCAACGAGATAGTATTAGATCTCATTTCCCTAGATCGACAGTATTCACGCATGCCGGAGTAAGTTTGTAGTTTTTGTACTTGCTGATCCCAATTCATAGTAAGATCATCAATCACTTTGATTATCTCTTTAGATGATTGAGCTAAAGAATTTAGTGATATCAACCCTATTAAAATTACTAGCAAAACTCTCATTTATTGACTTTCTGGTTATTACTAATCTAAAGGCATGATTTCTCAGTTACAAATTTAGATCTACGAAGACATCAATATTATCGACAAACAAGAAAGTTTCCACTGAAGAAAATATATTATACAATTGCAATTGCTCAGTTAGACTTTGACTTAGAACCTTAGGGTTAATATAGCTACCTATTTACTACTCTTTAAGGATATAGAATCAAATAGCTTTAACTTTAGCTATTTTTCGAAGAAACAAAGTCTCAAAATTTTCTACTATGACCAAATACGTATTTAAGGTGATTGTTATGATTCTTATATCAAACTCCATACATGCTCAAACAAAGACTCCCCCAAGGCCAGCAGAGTTTCCTGGAGGTATAAATCAGTTCTACAAATGGGTCGACAGAAATATAATTTATCCAAAAGATGCACTTTTAACGAGTACTGAAGGACAAGTAGTAATTAGCTTTATTCTCAATGAAAGTGGTAAAGTATGGGGTGAATCTTTAACTATCAAACAAAGCGTATCTCCTACAATAGATGCTGAAGCCATTCGATTGATGAAAGAATCACCTATATGGATTCCAGCTAGAGACGCAGAACTAGGCAAAGCTGTACCGGTAAGAATGTCCGTCCCTATCAACTTTATGATTCCTGAAGCGTTGAAAGTTAAGGATAAATAATACCATCTATGCTCTAAACATACAAATTACTACAATTATTAGTTTTTAAACTAAAACATTTAACAATAGACTATCTTCGCTCTTAGATGTATGCTATAGTAGACATAGAAACTACGGGAAGAAGTGCTCAAGGACAAAAGATTACAGAAATAGCAGTGATCTTACATGATGGTGTAAAAATTGTAGATGAATATCAAACATTAGTAAACCCTGAAACATCCATTCCATATTCAATTACTCAATTAACAGGGATTTTTGACGAAATGGTCGTAAATGCTCCTAAGTTTTACGAGATAGCTAAAAAAATCTATGAAATGACGGAGGGGCATACTTTTGTTGCTCATAATGTGAGTTTTGATCATGGTATACTCTCTTCAGAATTTGCTTCCCTTGGAGGTGAATTTAGCAGAGAAAAAATTTGTACAGTCAAATTATCGCGTCAACTCCTTCCTGGTCATAAGTCATATAGTCTTGGAAATATCTGCAGTGATCTCAATATTAAAATTAATGGAAGACACCGTGCATACGGTGATGCTCTTGCCACTACCCAGTTATTAGAAATACTACTCGAGAAATCAAAAGATTTAGGAGAAATAGAACTCAAGGAAGGCACTCAAGTAAGAATACCTAAAATGCCTCCTTTACTAAATCCTATTCTATATAAATCTCTACCTACAACCTTCGGTATTTACTATTTCTATGATGCTCAGGGCGAAATTATTTATGTAGGAAAAGCAAATAACATTCGGCAACGAGTCCTATCCCACTTTAATGATAAAAGCCTTAAGGAGAGAACTATGTTTGAATATATAGCTGATATAAAATATGAATTAACTGGTAATGAATTAGTCGCTCTCCTTTTCGAATCTGCAGAAATCAAACGGCTTATGCCTAAATACAATAGAGCACAAAAAAGAAAAACAGAAACTCATGGTTTGTATGTCTATGAAAACCAAAACGGATTATTACAACTGGCCTTTGGAAAGCTGAGAGCTTCTTCACTTCCGGTACAAACATTTTATTCTCTGGGGCAAGCTCGTAGATATGTCGAAAATATTGTCTCTCAAAATCAACTGTGTAATCGATATTCTGGACTAGAAAATACAAAAGGAAGTTGTTTTGGATATATGATCAAGAAATGTAGGGGAGTGTGTTGTGGTGTAGAATCGGTTGATGACTACAACTCTAGAGTGAACGAATTGTTACGAGATTTAATAATCAAGAATGAAGATTTCTTTATTGAAGAAAAAGGTAGGACAGATGATGAAAAAGCAATTATTGAAATAAAAGGTGGGAACTATGTAGGGTTTGGTTTTATACCTAAGTCTGACACAAATAATTCATATGATAATTATAGAATACACATCCAAAACTTTGAACATAACTCAGATACGCAACGAATCATTCGAACGTATCTGAGTCAGAATTCTTTACCCACTTAATCTAAAGATTCAAACCACATCTTTAAAGTTCCTTTTGTAGCTTTCTTTTCTTTTTCAACATAGTATACTAATACCTTTCCTTCGTTAGCCTTAGTCACACCACCGTTGCTAATTTTTAAAGAATTATCACTTTCTTCCGAATCTTTTGAATCCTCTTCTCCCTCACTTTCTTCATTTTCCTTCCCTGCACCAGTTGCATATTGTTGTAAGTTGTCAAATTCCAATTTCTTAGGTGTCACATCAGCACCTTTTTCGATATTGGTGATACCTATATGAGGTATCTTAGAGTTCATAGCGCTATATACTAATATTTGTTCACCAGTATCATTATTAGTTTTGGTAAAGCTATAATCAAAAAAACCTGCTGCAGCCACCATCTTAGACAACCTCAAACCTGCAGTATATCTATGAGGAGGGTAAGCATATACTTTGGTATAAGGCTTATCAATTTTCGTAACTGCCTGAAGCTCTAGCTCCTCGTCAAAGTCCAAAACCAACATATCTTGAACAGTCATAATTGTTGGAGCATGATCTACCATAGCTAAACCTATATATCTTCCAGTAGACATTGCAATAATGAAATTTTTCAAATTCACGGCAGCCCCTACAGTAGAAAGACCATCAGCCAAAGCATCTTGTCCAGCCAAAGCTGCAACCATGGCCAATTTATTAGATTCTCCTAAAGTTATTTTTTTACTAAAAGTCTCTCCTACCAACTGATAACCACCATCCTCGCTTCTAACCAAATCATGGAACAATACTTTATTAGTTCCCATAGTAGAGAATTTACCTCTCTTCATCTGCTTTTGGATACCTTCTTTCCACGTCATTCTGTTTTGTAGTAATTCTTCACCACTCGCGTCTATTTTACTTACAAATACACCATCAGAGTTTACATTATTAGTTCCTTTACCAGAATAAAATTCTCCTGCCGTGGTAATCACACCTTCTTCATCTATCACCATTTGAGAAGGTTTAGAAGTCATTACTTCATCAAAAAGTGGTGTGATAAATAATTCATCACCATTCTCAGCATCAAAACAAATCAACTGAGTATCGCCTTTTTTAGAACCCTTCTTTTTCATTGTAACCGTTTGTACAACAGCTACTCTATCAAACCCAGATTCCGCTGACTCTACAGACAAATAACCTTTAGGAGGCATATATTCTTTTTCCCAAGTAGTCTCAAGGCTTTCATTCATCTTAGTTACTTTATAACCAGCAGACTTTTTTGCGCCTTTCTGAGATATAATCAAGTAAAATTCACTGTCTATCTCCGACGGAAAAATAAGAGCATCTCCTGTATGATCATACATCATTACCTTTTCTCCTAACACTTCTCCTTCCAAGGATACTGTATAAATGTAAGCCGTACCATATGAAGTAGAAATAAAGCACAATGAACTCCCGTTATATACTGCTTCTCCTATTTCTCCTGATGCTAGCTCCAAAATTACCTCATTGGTAATTGTAAGCTCCGTATCCATAAGAGTAACTTTCATACCATCAGCACTGAAATAATATGTATAGTATCCTATGACCTCTTGGGTCGTTTTATCTAAAATAGACTTTACTCCTTTGAACCCGTTGATATCAACTTCAGGAATATCTACTGTTTGAGCTTTTGAAAATAAGAATGCCAGCAACAGGCTAACTGTAAGTAAAAGGTTTTTCATTGTTTGTTTGTTTAGTTCGTTTTAAGTTATGTCAGCCTACCAAATGTTATAATTATTGTCAAGATTCTCTTTTCTGAATGTAGGGTTTTGCTGGCCGTTAGTGAGTTTCTTCACATTGTCTGCCACATAGTTTCTGATCTCCGTTAGATCCACGTTAGAATCTCCATCCTTATCCGCTGCTTTAGACTCTAGTCCTTCTAGAAAACTATAGGTAAATACTCCATTATTCCATTGAGCGGATTCTAGAGCAAACTCTTTTCCTCCAGCTGAAGATATCACTGTAGCTCCTGAGCCTCTCCTTAAATCATTGAACATTTCCTTCATTAATTCAAACGTACTTGCCATTCCTAAATTCGTACCACCTACTCTTTTAAAGCCTCGAGATTTAACTGCGCCTGTAATTTCAGACGCTGAAGCTGAAGAAACAGGACTAGAATTATCTGGAATAGGAGCTCTATATTTCTCCTCATCATCTACTTCACCTGAATGACATGCGTCAATAAGCAATAACTTTTTTCGAGCTGGAATACCATCAAGTAAGCCCTCTAAGTCATCATAAATCAACCCTCCTTCACTTGGCTTGTAAAAATTGACGTTAGTTGTAGCTAGGTAATAATCTAATTCCTCGTCCAACAAACCATGTGAAGCAATAAATACAATGACATTATCATCTATTTTTGATCCTTTCAAAAAATCTTTTACCAAGAGTATATTAGAACGCGTGGCTTGTTCATTAGTGATCAACTTAGTATAAACATTATTGTATTTACTTTGATCCTTCTTAAAATAATCCACTACGTCTGTAGCATCCTTAGAGGCATAATCGAGATTAAAAGATGCATCATTGAACGTTGATACTCCGATTCCTACTACATACAAATCGTTTTTCTTAGACTGTGACTGATAGTAGATAAACTTAGTTGACTTAAAGGATTCTGCACCTTTCTGATTCAATACAGAAATTTGAATTTTATTTTTCCCTACTCCCAATTTAATGGACAAATCTGTCTCCAGTATTTTCACCGATTTTGATCTTAAATCAATACCTTCTTTACCATAAATAGGTACATCATTTATCCATACATTAATCCTATCTAAAAGGTATAATTCATCAGATGCTTTTATTTTCAAATTAACATCTCTTTGAGTTACTTGATACGGGTAATCATCAGCGTTTATAATTTTTAATTCAGGAATATGAAAATCAGCTGAAAGCATATCTTCTGTAAAATTCATTTTACGAAGTCGCTTTTTGTAGGCTTTATTGTAAGCTTTGAGCAAGTCTTTATTTACTCCAGGAAGATTTGCATAAACTATATCAGGACGATTCAATCTCAAATCAAACTGTTCAAACAAGAACACCTGATCATCTAATACAAAATGTACATTTTTTGCTCCATTTTTTGTACAAGAATAATAATTGTTCTGATCATAGTTAATGAACTCAGAACCATTATCAAAAGTGACCGTATTAAAGACACTTTCACCTTGATCTACATTCCAATATTTGATGGTCGCATCATCACTACCTGATAGGAGGTACTGATCTTGCTTGCTTAAAACCAAAGCTTTTACGTCTGCACTATGACCTTCTAAAGACTTTATCAAACTACCTGAAGTTACATCCCATACATAAATCATATTATCATATCCTGAAGAGTATATTTTCGATCCATCTCTAGAGAAAATCACCTTACTTACTGAAGCGGCATGCTTTTCCAATGACTGCTTCTCTACTTTTTTAGCAGTTGCATATTCAGAAAGCTTGTCAAAATTCCATATATAAAGCCCTGAAGGGGAAGTTGTACCATATACAGCACTTGTAGTACCACAAGCAGTCACAATTTTCATCCCATCAGGAGAAATAGCTATTGAATTGACTTGTAACCCCGTTTTTATACTGTGAATCAATGTCTTTTGCTCGATACTCCATACCCTCATTGTTTTATCTTTGCTCCCTGTATAAATAAATTTACCGTCAGGACTAACAGCAATTGCGGTCAATGTAGAGGTATGACCAGCCATTTTCATTGGAGCATTTTCTAGATTTCCTTTGTCCCACAGCAGTATTTTTTTATCTCTGCCTAAACCTGCAATTAAACTAGTATTGGGTACTGCTATAGCTTGACTCACGAATGACGTATGTTTCAAAAAAGCTACTTGTTTCTGGTTTTTCATATTCCAGATTTCAACTCCTTTATTCTGGGTTCCACAAATCAAAACTTCATGTTTATCATTAGCATTTTGAACATCTGACGGAACACTTCTCCTGCTCATTTTAGCAGGCAAAAAATCAAGCTTTGCCTTTTCCACATTCCAATATTGTAGCTTCTGAGCGTCAACTGCAGTAAATAACTGCTTGTAGTTCCAACTAAAATTCAAGTCTGAAACTTGATCTGGTTTCAAACCCGAAAAGTGAGGTATCTTAGTCAAGCTCTCTTTATCCCAAAAAAATATTTGATTATCGTTCGCTGCAGTTACGAAGTTATTTTCATCATAGGTCAAGTTAACTGCTCTAATAGAACTCGAGTGTGCATTATCTACTCTACTGATTTCGACATTATTCTTAAGATCCCATTTTATCAAATCATTTCCTTTAGAGAATATTAATTGCTGTTCATCGTCATAGATCATAGCATTAGACCCATTTATATCGATTGTCTTCTCTAATCTATAATCTCCAGCTGCATTGAACCAAACCTGAATATTTGTTCCTACAGCTACTACCATATTACCCTTCCTGCTGTAGATCAACTTGGCCACATTCGTAGAGGTACCTTTCAACTGCTGTAACAAACTACCATCCTCACTATTATATACCATTATACTTTCAGTTTTCTTCTTCTTCAGAAACTTGCCTCCAACCATTAAGTGATTATTACCAGGATGAAAACAAATAGTATTTGCATAGAAATCTGATGGTAGTTTTATATCAAATCTCTTACTTGCCAAAGCTTCATCCCAAACTGATACCTTTGTTTGAAATCCAGAAAGTGACTCTAAAATAGCAATTCGATTTCCATATCTAGAGAATTCGATTTCTGTCAACTCTCCTTCAAATGAGGTAAGTTCTCCTCTTTTAGCTCCAGTCTTTGCATCCCAAAATATTACCTTTTTCTCCTTTTTATTACCTCCACTGAATATTCTACTTCCATCTCTATTAATAGCTATGGACTTGACTTGTTGCGTATGACCGGTTAAAGTTTTTAATTCTTTTCCGCTTTCAACATCCCAAATTTTAACGGTATTATCATCACTACAACTAATTAGCTGTTTACCCGATGGCGTAAAAATGATTTCATTGATTTTAGAACGATGCCCCTTTTGGAGCATGAGTTCTACATTCGACTGCGCAGAAGCGTTAAGATAAGTAAATACTAGGACCGCTAAGCAATAAAAAATTTTCATCGATTCGATTTATAGATTAAAAATTAAATCTCGGATTTCTCTATACCATTTCAAACTTCTACCTCTGAATATCTTATGGATTTAATATTGAATCTCTAATTTAAATCGAGTTTAGACCAATTTAAATATTATGCAATAACCAATTAATGCTTAAGATTTATTAAACTTAATATTAAAATATAATGATTTGACACTTAGATATATTGAAAAACTTCTATCCCATTTAAAGATTGGCTTTAAAGTGAAATAATTAGTTAGACATAATTAACAGTCTGTAATTGAAACTATAAGCAAACAATATCAAAAATTGTTAATCAATAATTAAAAGACACTTTAATTGAATACCTGTAGAACGACTAACTGACCTTTATGAGATTATTAAATACTACAAAAATACCAGTTGACCGCTTTGAGTCTTATGATTCAACTGCTATTTCGAATAATGATTTTTACGTAGTATTCTGTGAGAGCGATTCTTCCCTATTTGACCTCAATGGCAGTTCAGTTCTATACCTATACATAGGCAAATCTTATTCATTGAGAAAACAAGAAGGTAAATTGGTTTGGTTTATGTCTATAACTGATATTATGCTACCCCAAATTTATGAATTGGTAATTTCTTTTCATGATTCTGTATACGCTCCATATTCAGAGCTAAATAAAACCAACAAAAAGCTAATACAAGAAGCTCATTATTTTGAATTGTTTTTCAAAAACACTCCAGCAAACATCTATATTAAAGATCTGGAAAGCAGGTTTATAAAAGTAAATAGCGAATGGCTAGGATATGTAGGTGTTGATCCAGATTTCAACCTTACAGGTAAGACAGATTTTGATATTTTCGACTCTGAACATGCACAGGCAGCTTATGACGATGAGCAAGAAATCATGAGAACTGGTATTCCCAAAATAGCCTACGAAGAAAAAGAAATTCTACCTGATGGTCGAATTTCTTGGTGTCTATCTTCCAAAATGCCAATTATTGATGAGTCAGGAAAAATTGTTGGCTTGTCGGGAATATCATATGATATCTCAAAACAAAAACTAGCTCAGGAAAAATTAAGGGAAACCAACAGTCAACTTAGAGCTGCCAACAGAAGATTAGACGAAGCTCTCGAAATTGCTCAAAAAAGCACTTCTCTGGAAAAGAAAAACAAGGAATTAATTGAAAAAGAAGTGAAGTTAAAAGAAGCGAATGAAACGATCTCTCAGAAGAAAATGCTACTCGAATTACTAAACAAAGAATTGACAGAAAGTAACAACGAGAGTAGAAGACTTAACGAAGAACTTCAACAAAATAATAAGATACTGTCTAATCAAAACGAGGTATTAGCTCAAACGCTTGAAGAACTAAAAAGCACGCAAACGCAGCTTGTTCAATCTGAAAAATTAGCTTCAGTGGGTATTCTTACATCTGGTATTGCTCATGAAATCAATAACCCATTAAATTTTATTTCTGGAAGTGTTAGGGCTATAGAGCAATACCTTGAACCACTTGAAACTGAAAACAAAGAGACTCTAGAAAAGCTTCTAAATGCAGCCAACATAGGTATAGAACGAGCTACTACTATAGTGAAGAGTTTAAATAGGTTCAATAGGAAAAGTGAACGAATGGACGAAGCATGCGATATTAAAATAGTCATAGAAAACTGTCTTATCATGCTTGAAAACAAACTCAAAAACAAAATTCAAATCACAACTGAATACGACAAAATCAATACGATTCAAGGTAATGAGGGAGAATTACATCAAGTTATTCTCAATTTAATAATCAACGCAGTTCAAAGTATTCAAAATAGTGGTAATATTATTATTAAAACTAGATTGAACGAATCTAATTTTTTCATAACTGTACAAGATGATGGTATTGGAATAAAAAAAGAGAATTTAAGTAAAGTTACTAGCCCATTCTTCACCACAAAGGCTCCAGGAGAAGGTACTGGACTGGGAATGTCCATTGCTTATAGCATTATTCAAAAGCATAAAGGACAGATAAACTACAAATCAGAATATGAAAAAGGAACAGAAGCAGTACTAATTTTCCCTATCAAACAAGCGCTTTGACCATATAATTAACCATCTTTCATATTTTATTTTTACCCGAAGTTTCATGAAATTTCAGCCTTACACAGCGCTTCTTATATTGTCTTAGTGCATAAATCGTACATTTGAAACTATTATAACCTTCTGCTTTTTATACTATATTTCTTCTACACTAAAAAGTAGCTCATATTATTGACCTTTTTCTACCCTACAAAAATCAAACCTTCCTCATTCGTCATATCATATACTTTTCTGGAATTCAAAAAAGAGAAAAAAGAACGCAAAATTCTAAAAAGTAGACAAAGTAGAATACGCATACGAACATATCTAAAGATAATCTGGAACAGTTCTTGTGATTCATGGAATAATAAATGAACATTATGGCTACTGATATGATGGAATTAAAACTACCAATGAAAGCAATATCACTCACATTATTAATAATCAGTTCTGTTGCATTCGATACTTTGAGTGAAACAAGTTCAAAAAACAAAGTGGATGTTTATAAATACAAACTAAAGCTAGGTTGGTTTTCTCTCGGGAGCGGACGTGTATCAATATCGGAAAACGACACTTTAATTAGTGGTAAAAATATGCATAGAGTTGATGTTCATACTACTACTCTAGGATTAGGGAATTGGCTTTCAAATCTTGACGACGATTATTTAGCTTACGTCCAAAGCTACCCATTAAAAAGCTATTCTTCCTATAAAGATGTCACTGCTGGAGATAGTCATTGGGAACAATGGAATACATTCAATTATACAGACAGCACCATCATTATTAAAGCTAAAGATTGGAGGAAAGAAAACCCTGACAGAAAATGGACGGTAGATTTAGAAGAAAATTCTTTTGACATACTGGGAACATTTGTTTATTTCAAGAAAGCTGTCGACTGGAGTAAGAAAAGCAAGAACGATACTGTCATGATCAAAACACTCTATAAGCATGATCTATATAGAGTTGGACTTAAGTATATGGGCACTGAAAATATTAAAATAAATGGTAAAAGTATATCTACTCATAAGCTTAGACTTTTGATGCCTGATCAAGAAAAGCTAAAAGACGATAGACCTGTATACGTATGGATGACCAACGATAAAAACCAACACCCTGTACAAATTCAATCCAAACTTTTTATTGGTTCAGCTAGATGTGAGCTAGTATCCGTAAATGGAAAAGAAACTGGGTTTTAATCCAATACTCGAAACTTGACTTTTCCACCAGGTCTTCTTTGAGCCAAACGACCTATAGATTCTTCGGTCAGTTGAAAAACCCGAGGATAACCGCCAGTTGTCTGACTATCTCTCATAAGAACATTCAACTGTCCACTTTTGGTCAATTGTACAGTACCTGGCATAACGGATGAGGTTAAAATTTCTTTAAAATCAATATTACCTGAATTAGAATGCAATAGATATGCCTGTCTATTGCTCTTATTAGAAATCTTGAAATAATTGCTGATATCAATTAAACCTTCTTGGTAATCGGGACCTTTATAAACTTCAATAAAACCTTCAGAAAAATAGTTTTGGTTCTTTTTTACCTTAGCTCCTAGGTTGATTATTCTATCGGACTCTTTTACCTCAAATACATCTCCCTTAAAAACTCTTTCTTTTTTAGTAATATGTTTAGTTTGTGAACAACTACCTAAAACCTCTTCTGTATGAATACCTCCAATTACTGCCAAGTATGTATATACACCAACCGAAAAATAAGGGATACTAAGCGTGTCATTATCTTCAAGATGAATAACGGTAAAGCTTGAAACTTTCTTACCATTTACCCAAACAAAGTCGATGGGGCCAGTAACGGAAATTAATGTCTTACCTTGGGACCTAATTTTCAATCCTCCAAAAGCTAGCTCTATCAAAGGATCGTAGAAATTATTTCTCAAAATAAGATTAGCAATACCAGCATGAACCCTATCCATTACACCTGATTCGGGTACTCCAAGTTTTTTATAACCAAACCGACCAAAATCCTGAATGGAACAATATACACCAGTAGATTCTACAAATAACCTACTCATGCTTTATTATATATTTTCTTGAAACTACTTCTGAATGGATACAATCGTATCCTTTTTTTGAAACTGGAATAAACTTCACCTTGTCCCCAGAAACGGCAAATGTTGGCTGACTTTGGCCAATTTCAAAAAAATTAACTGGGCTCCTTCCTATTATACTCCACCCAGCAGGTGATACATTTGGATAAATTCCAGTCTGTCGTCCACCAATAGCAATAGACCCTTTTGCTATTTTAGCACGAGGTATCGATTTCCTAGGATAGTATAGTCTTTCATCTAACCCTCCCAAATAAAGAAAGCCTGGTAAAAAACCTATAAAGTAGACCAAATACTCTGGCATTGAATGTAATTCAACAATTTCTTCGATTGGTATTTTTAAGCTAATAGACATTTGCTTCAAGTCAATACCAAACTCTTCATCATAACAAACAGGAACCTGCCAAACCTTAGACAACTTACTATCTATGAAGCTTTCAGATCTCAATGCCAAAGAAGTTATTCGCTTAATCCATACATCCAAACTATGCTTATTAACATCTGGAAATACTGTTAAGCTATTGTAAGTCTCAACAGTATCAATAATTTCATCATTAAAATCTCCCTTTATTAAATGCTCTACTGTTTTGATTTCAAAAAGAGTATTCTCAGAAATCAGATCAGGCCATTCTAAAAGAATTGCTCTTGAGCCAAATCGCTTTATTTTAATATCGAAATAATCAGATAACAACCTCTTGAACTAGTTTAGCAACTTCTATTGCATGATTGCCGTCTCCATGTATACAAATAGTATCAACAGCTATAGGAACCTCAACTCCTGACACACTACGGACAACTCCTTCATCAATCATTCTTAGAACATGGCTTTTAATCTCTTCTAATGAAACTATAGCATTTAGTTCTTTCCTAGAAACTAAAGATAAATCTTCATTGTAGTTTCGATCAGCAAACACCTCATATAAAACATCTATTCCATTGTTTTGACAAGCTTCTGAAAATACTGATTCCCAAGGAGCAAACACAGGGACATGTAAATTTAAGTCTTGCAATAGCTCCACCATCACACTTGCCAACTCCTTATTTGTATTTAGATCATTATATAAAGCTCCATGAAACTTTATGTGATTGCATGACAACTTTAAATCTTCACAGCAGCTGGTAAATAAATGTATTTGTTTTTTTATTGAATCTAAAAGTGGCGATATTTCAATGGAAATAGATTCCCTTCCAAAATTTTTCAAATCAGGATATGAGGGATGTGCGCCACATTTTACATTGTTTTTTATAGCGAGTCGAAGACATTCCTCCACAGTCTTCTTATTTCCAAAATGTCCTCCGCATGCAATATTTACACTAGTTATATAAGGCATAATTACCGGATCATTCCCAGTCCCCTCCCCTAAATCGCAATTAATATCTATCACTTTTTGTTAAAACCTTGTGTCAATTGTTCCTTAAAAGTCTTGGGAAAGTATTCATCTTCGGCAAAACCTAACTCAATATCCCTACCGTCATAAGGTTCATAATTTGTTCTAAAGATGTAATCCCAAACACTCAATGTCAATCCAAAATTAACACCATTGGTTCGATCTATTGGTAAATGTTTGGCATGATGCCATATGTGCATAGAAGGATTGTTTAATAGAAATCTAAAAGGTCCAATCGGTAATCTAAAATTAGCATGATTCCAATGTCCTATGACTATTGCAAAAGCATGTACTAAAAAGAAATCGTCCAACCCGAATCCAATAATCGCAAGGGGTACATATTCAATTGATTTGTATAGCACGTTTTCCATCCAATGAAACCTTAAGTGTGCCGCAAACCCCATTTGCTTAGCGCTATGATGTACTTGGTGAAACTTCCACAAAAACGGTACGGTATGGAGCATCCTATGAATCCACCATTCAATAAAGTCTTTTAAAACAAAAAGCGTCAATAACTGAATCCAATTAGGCCAATCAGACACATTGAACATTACAATTTTTTGTACTCCTAAAAAAGAAAGAAAATCTAACCATAACATTACTCCAACCTCAGATATTCCAGCAAATACTATTACCGAGAAAGCAAAGAAGTTAAAGAACATATAAAATGTGTCCAACCAAAAATCTATTCTGATTTTTGGTTGTTTCTTTCTCCAAGGGAAAAACCACTCCAAAACAAAAAATAACAATGAGACTATTATTAGAAAGTAAAAATAGTTTCCCCATAAAGTATCCTCTTCTAATGTAATCTGTGACCATAGCCATTTAGAATACGAGACTGTAGAATCAAAAAAGACTTGGAAATACTTCATATTTAATAAAGATTCGAACCAATCATTAATTTTTTACAAAACCAAAACTATACTTTACGATATTGATTTTATGAGACTTAGGATACATTAGTTCAATTCCCATCACAAACCTATGTGGATAATTAATAAATACAATAGTCAGCATTATACATCAGAATACTTATCTTGTAACCCATCAAAGCCGACTCAATCACTTAATCTATCTTTGTAGCTGCAACTCAACTGTAGAATGGAAGAAAATTTCAAAAAAAGAAACGAAGACAAAGAGCTCATCAAGAAATACGAGACTTTTAGAGATCAAAAAACCAACTTCTATTTTTCAGCCGACGATTTTGAAAAGATTGTTCATTACTATCTTGATCAATCCAAATTCAGAAAAGCGCTTAAAGCTTTAAGTTATGCTATAGATCAACATCCCTATGCGGTAGAATTCTTAATTCTTAAAGCCCAAACTTACTCTAACCTTCAGGAATACAATATCGCTCTTGATTTGTTAGAACAAGCTGCTAACTTAAATCCTGGCGACAGTGATATTTTTCTTATTAAAGGAAATATACATGTACTGAATCAAGAACATGAAGAAGCGCTCAACTGCTTTGAAAGAGCGCTAGATTTTTCGTCTGAAAAAGATGAAATATACTATAGTATGGGGCTTTCCTATCAAAACCAAGGAAAATATGAGGATGCAATAACTCACTTCAAAAAATCTTTGGAAGAAAACTTAAATAATGAAGGAGCCCTATATGAATTAGCGTATTGTCTGGATGTTACTGGCGAGTTAGAAACCAGTCTTGAATACTATCAAGAGTTCATTGACAGAGATCCGTATTCCGAATATGCTTGGTACAACCTTGGCATAATATATAATAAACTTGAAAGATACGAAGAAGCTGTAAGTGCATATGAATATTGCGTGGCTATAGATGAAAAATATAGCTCAGCATATTTCAACATGGGTAACTCACTCATGATGCAAAAGCGTTTTGAGCAAGCTCTAGATTCATTTAAGTTTACTCTAGAACTAGAAGGTCCTACCCCCGAAATTTATTTCAGCATAGGTACAGTATATGAAGGAATGGAAAATTATGACCTTGCCATAAGATATTATAGAAAAGCCACAAAATTGGATCAATTCTATGATGAGGCTTGGTACTGTACAGGAATTTGTCTCGGCCATCAAAATAAATGGTATGAAGCTGTACATTTCTTTAACAAAGCTCTAAAACTAAGTGTAGAAAATCCAGACTACTGGACTGCACTAGCGCACGCTGAATATAAAGTTGGAAATGTAGTTTCTAGTATCGATGCATATGATGAAGCTAGTCAACTTGATGCAACTAACCCTGAAATTTGGAAAAAATGGTCTTTGATCTATCATGAACAGGGCGATAGTGAACAAGCTATCAATATTATACAAGATGGCATCGAGGAACTTCCGGAAGATTCGTCTTTATATTATACTGCGGTAGTGTATCTTTTACAAGATGGAAAGTATAAAGAAGCTTTCTCATTTTTAGAGAAGGCACTTTATCTAAACTATGAAGGACATACCATTTTGTACGACTATTTTCCAAATCTTGAAACTCAAAAAGCAATTTACAAGATCATACAGCAGTATAAGTAATGATAAAAGCTTTGTTGAGATAGTTTGTAAATACGCCTAATATCAATTTATTTGCAGCGCATTTATGTATTAGAGCATTTATAATTTTTTAATGAATTACGATATTAAAAATCTGCCTGAGCGCACCTCTAAGCCTAGAGAAAAAGGCTTTACAATGGTGATGGACAAGGGCTTGAGTGTAAGAGAGGCAGAGGACTTGATTGAAACGTGTGGTGATTACATTGATATCATCAAGTTAGGTTGGGCTACTTCTTACGTTACTAATAATCTTGACAAGAAACTAGACTTTTACAAAAACGCAGGGATTCCTTGTTATTTGGGAGGTACTCTTTTTGAAGCATTTGTAATCAGAGACCAGTTTGATGATTACAGAAAGGTTCTTGACAAATACAATTTAGAACATGCTGAGGTATCTGATGGATCTATCTCTCTTGATCACAATAAAAAGTGTGAGTACATCAAAGCTCTTTCTAAGCAAGTAACAGTTCTTTCTGAAGTTGGGTCTAAAGACGCTGCAGATATAATACCACCGTACATGTGGATTGAATTGATGCAGAAAGAATTGGACGCAGGCGCATGGAAAGTAATTGGAGAAGCTAGAGAAGGTGGCAATGTTGGATTGTTCAGATCGACTGGAGAAGTCAGATCTGGATTAGTTCAAGAGATTCTTACAAAAATCCCAATGGAGAAAATCCTATGGGAAGCACCCAAAAAAGAACAACAAGTTTGGTTTATAAAATTATTGGGAGCTAATGTCAACCTCGGTAACATTGCACCCAACGAAGTTATACCTTTGGAGACAATTAGGTTAGGCTTAAGAGGTGATACATTTGATCACTTCTTAAATCTGGATAAATAAAATAAGATGAAATCTTTCAAGGACTACGCATTCCTGTTCCTCAAAGGAATAGGAATGGGAAGTGCAGATGTAGTACCTGGAGTATCAGGTGGCACGATAGCCTTCATTACTGGAATATACGGAGAGTTGTTAAAAAGTATCAACTCTTTTGATAAATCAGCGATTAGACTATTAACCCAGCTAAAATTCAAGAAATTATGGAGCCATGTAAATGGCTCTTTTCTTTTACCTCTAGTATCTGGCATAGGTTTAAGTGTACTTACATTAGCAAAAATAATTTCTCACCTACTTGAATCTCAACCGATTCAATTATGGTCATTCTTTTTTGGCTTGATCGTCATTTCGTCTATTTCTGTAGCTAAAGAAATATCAAAATGGAATATTGGTGTAATTATATCAGGATTAATTGGAATTGCTCTTGCATATTTAATCACAATTATAACACCAGCAAGAACACCTGATGAACTTTGGTTTGTATTTTTAAGTGGGGCTTTGGCTATATGTGCTATGATTCTACCGGGAATTTCTGGAAGCTTTATTCTTCTTATTCTAGGTAAGTACACTTATGTCATTAGTGCTGTAAAAAATCTAGATTTTGGAGTTATTGCAGTTTTTGGAACTGGTTGTATAGCTGGTTTATTTACTTTTTCAAGGCTTATTTCATGGTTCTTAGATAAGTTCCAAAACTATGCCATCTCTTTGTTAGCAGGTTTTATGGTAGGCTCACTAAATAAGATATGGCCTTGGAAAGTGGCTACACTATTTGAAATCAACCATAAGGGAGAGCAAATTCCAGTCTTCGAAAAGAACTTATTACCTACAAAATACCTTTCTGAAACAGGTAATGACCCTTATATTATTCAAGCTATTCTTTTCATGTCGCTAGGGTTTATGATAGTTGTAATAATGGAAAAGGTTGCTCTAATAATATCTAGCTCAAACAAGAAATAAATGAGACAATTCGGACTAATTGGTAAAACTCTTAAACATTCATTTTCTAAAAATTATTTTAGTAACAAGTTTATCAAGGAAAATATTGAAGGATGTAATTATGAACTATTTGAGTTACCAACCATACAGTCTTTTCCTAAGTTAATAGAGGACTATAAAAACTCTCTCCTAGGACTTAATGTAACTATTCCTTACAAGTTGGATGTAATGGAATACCTCGATGAGCTTGATAGCAATGCAAAATCAATTGGAGCTGTCAATACAATCAAAGTATTGTCAAATGGTAAACTAAAAGGATACAATACAGATTATTTAGGCTTCAAAAATTCACTTAAAGAAAACTGGGAATTAAAGAATAAAAAAGCTTTAATTCTAGGTACTGGAGGAGCCTCTAATGCTGTTAAATGTGCTTTGGGAGATTTGCAGATAGATTATTTGATGGTATCTAGATCTGCTAAAGGAGATATAATAGATTATGAGTCTATTATGAAAAACCCTGAAATCATTGAGGATCATAAATTGATAGTAAATACAACTCCTCTTGGAACATTTCCAAATGTGGAGGATAAACCTCAATTACCATATTCGTCCATTACCGAGAACCATTTACTTTTTGATTTGGTTTACAATCCAGAAGTTACTGCGTTTATGAAAGAAGGTCTTAAATTGAACGCTAAAGTCAAAAATGGGTATAATATGCTGGTTGGCCAAGCCGAAGCCAGTTGGAAAATCTGGAACGAGTAAATATTTAAATGTCTACATCTCTTAAAAAAAACGTCTGGATACTCACCATCGCTCAGGCGTTGATGATGTCAGCAGCTTCATTAGTAGTTTTTGTTGGAGGAATAGTAGGAGCAAAACTCGCTCCAGAAGAAACACTATCTACTCTTCCAGTGGCTAGTATTGTTATTGGCACTGCCATCGCCACTGTACCAGTTGCTATGACCATGAAGGCTCTAGGGCGTAAAAAAACCTTCCTTCTATTTGCAATACTTGGAATTCTTGCTGCCTTTCTAGCAGCTTATAGCATTACTAATGGCTCATTCATCTTGTTCTGTATCAGTTCTGGGTTAATTGGTGTAATGATCGCTAGTACTAATCATTTTCGATTTGCTGCTATGGAAAGTGTTGAAATTAAAGATATGCCAAAGGCAGCCTCTACGGTTCTTCTTGGGGGTATAGCTGCAGCCTTTATTGGCCCAGAAATAGCGGTATACGGAAAGAACTTATTTAAGAGTGAATTCAGCGGATCATTTATTCTATTAGCTGTTTTGTTTACTATCGGATTCTTAATCATACTATTATTTCAAAACACTACTATAAAACAAGATAAGGGCCAGTCTAAAGGACGACCCTTATGGAAAATCATCAGTCAACCCGTTTTTTTAGTTGCTGTTGCCGGAGCTATGTTTGGATATGCTATTATGAGTTTTATCATGACTGCCACCCCTGTCAGCATGCATACAATGGATGGCCATAGTTTACATCATACAAAATGGGTAATTCAAAGTCATATCGTTTCCATGTTTGTTCCATCTCTAATAGTTCCGTTTATTATTGCACGAATTGGAGTACCTAAATTGATGTACGGAGGATTACTTGCTTACATATTATGTATTGCAGTAGCACTAAATGGACATGATTTATGGAACTACTGGATGTCATTGATTTTATTGGGTATCGGTTGGAACTTCCTTTTTGTAGGAGGCACATCTCTCCTACCTTTATCCTACAAGCCTGAAGAGAAGTTCAGAGTACAAGCTGTAAACGAACTGATGGTATTTAGTACTCAGGCAGCAGCAGCTCTATCTGCAGGTTACGTAGTGTATCATTTAGGTTGGGAGATCGTATTATGGATCAACCTACCTGTAATGCTTGTACCTTTGGGTGCACTTATCAACTACCAAATATCCAGTAAAGAATAAGCATGGAGTTTAAAATATCTTCCGAATTCAAACCTACAGGAGACCAACCACAAGCCATCAAACAATTATCCGAAGGAGTAGAAAATGGTGAGAAATCGCAAGTTCTTCTTGGAGTTACAGGGTCAGGTAAGACTTTCACAATGGCCAATGTCATCAAAGAAACTGCAAGACCTACGTTAATACTCTGTCATAACAAAACACTAGCTGCACAACTATATGGTGAAATGAAACAGTTCTTTCCAGAAAATGCTGTAGAATATTTCATTAGCTATTATGACTATTATCAACCAGAAGCCTTTCTTCCTACTACTGGACTTTATATAGAAAAAGATCTCAGCATTAATGAAGAAATTGAAAAATTAAGACTTGCTGCTACTTCTAGTCTTTTAACAGGACGTCGTGACGTAATTGTAGTAGCCTCTGTTTCTTGTATCTATGGTATTGGTAACCCTGAAGAGTTTGGTAAAAACATAGTTACACTTAAAGTCGGACAACAAGTATCACGCAACCAGTTACTTTTTCAGTTTGTTGACATTTTATACTCTAGAACTGAAAATGACTTCAAAAGAGGAACTTTCAGAGTAAAAGGAGATACTGTAGACTTATTCATAGCCTATGGAGACTTTGCATACCGATTTTTGTTTTGGGGAGATGAAATTGAAGCTATTCAAAGAATAGATCCCATATCAGGGAAGAAAATATCTGATGAAAAAATCGTAACAGTTTTCCCTGCGAACTTATTCGTAACAGGCAAAGACTTGTTGCATCAAGCCATACGAGAGATACAGGATGATATGGTTCTTCAAATTCAATATTTTGAAGAAGAAGGTCGTCCATATGAAGCTAAGCGAATTCAAGAGCGAACGGAATTCGATATGGAAATGATGCGTGAATTAGGGTATTGCTCTGGTGTTGAAAACTACTCTAGGTATTTTGACAGGCGAACCCAAGGACAACGACCATTCTGCTTGCTTGACTATTTCCCCGATGACTTCCTTTTGATGATAGATGAAAGCCATGTAACGCTACCTCAAATCAGAGCTATGTGGGGAGGTGATAGAGCTAGGAAAGTTAATCTGGTAGATCATGGCTATAGACTTCCTTCTGCTATGGATAACCGTCCATTGAAATTTGAGGAGTTTGAATCCATCGTAGCACAAACTATATATGTAAGTGCTACACCAGGTGATTATGAGTTGAGAGAAACTGATGGAGTTGTTGTAGAACAAGTTATTCGACCTACAGGACTGCTTGACCCTAAAATTGAAGTTCGTCCTAGTATAAATCAAGTGGATGATTTAATGGAGGAAATCGACGAACGCATCAAAAAAGATGAAAGAATACTAGTAACGACCCTGACTAAACGCATGGCGGAGGAACTTTCTAAGTATCTCATAGACCTTAATATCAAAACAAGATACATTCATTCAGAAGTTGATACACTAGACAGAGTAGAAATTTTAAGGGAACTTCGTTTAGGAGTATTTGATGTTCTTGTGGGAGTTAACCTCTTACGAGAAGGTCTTGATCTACCAGAAGTCTCCTTAGTCGCCATAATCGATGCAGACAAGGAAGGTTTTCTTAGAAATGTAAGGTCACTCGTACAAACGATAGGTCGTGCCGCTCGAAACGAAAATGGAATGGTCATTATGTATGCTGATAAAATTACAAACTCTATGCAGGTATCTATTGATGAAACTAATCGTCGTAGAGGAATTCAGATGGCATATAATGAAAAGCATGGTATCGTTCCTAAAACAGTACGTAAATCCAAAGAGAAAATACTTGAACAGACTTCTGTAGCTGACTCCAAGAAAGGATCGAAGAACTATTACATTGAAGATGAAGAAGCAAACATTGCAGCAGATCCGGTAGTACAATATATGAGTGTAGAGGCTCTTGATAAGATGATCGGGCAAACGAAAAAACTCATGGAAAAAGCCGCTAAAGATCTTGACTTCATAGAAGCAGCTAGGTTGAGAGATGAAATGCAAGACCTAGAAAAAATCAAAAAAGAAAGAAAAAAGTAGTTTCTAATACAGTTGTTCCAATTACAATCACAAGAACTATTCATTGTTTTGGGATGGTTCTAGATTTGCAATATCCTAATAATACCATATGACTCCAGATATAGAGAAAAATTTAGCATCCATCCTATCTTCCATACCGGAAAACGTTCAGTTAGTCGCTGTAAGTAAGACTAAACCAAACGAAGTTCTTAAAAAAGCGTATGATGCTGGTCAGCGAATATTTGGAGAAAATAAAGTTCAAGAACTAGTATCGAAACATGAGTCCCTTCCAAAAGATATTGAATGGCACTATATCGGCCATTTGCAACGCAATAAGGTTAAATATATAGCCCCTTTTGTTTCACTAATTCATGCAGTAGACTCTGATCGACTACTTAAAGAAATCAATAAAGAAGGTAAAAAAAACGATCGTGTTATTGATTGTCTTATTCAAGTCCATATTGCTCAAGAGGAAACTAAGTTTGGATTGACAACTGAAGAATTGTCAACGATATTTGACATTGAAATACTTAATACATTAAGCAATGTACGCATTGTTGGTCTGATGGGCATGGCGACTAACACCTCTGATAAAGATCAGGTTGCAAAAGAGTTTTCTAGCTTAAAGGCTATATACGATCAGTATCAAAATAGCTTATCTCATTCACAATTAGACCTAAAAACCCTATCTATGGGCATGAGTGGTGATTATCAAATAGCCATTAAGAATGGTAGTAATATGATAAGAGTGGGGAGTTCTATTTTTGGAGCTAGGAACTATAAAGTATAGTCAGTTTACTTTACGATAACGACATACCTGCCAAATAGCATATTCATACTAATTCTATTTTTTATTATATTTCATTGATAATCAAATAGAAGAAACGTATGGATCAATTAAATGCTAACTGGTTGACTGAACACCTAATTGATTTTGAATATAAGAAATACACACTTCTTGCATACTTAAAGAATGTCAAAGAAAAGTTTCATCATCATCTTTTATATCCCCAACTGGGAGAACTTATCTTCCATTTTAATAACCTCAAGAAACTTAAGGAAAACAAGAGCCTCATTTTCGATAGCTTCCCCAAGCTAGCTACTGGTATTGACCTTAAAAACTTAAATATCAACTATAAAAAACTAGTTGATGATGATGAAATTATGAAAGAAATTTCGGACATTATAGAATACGCCCTTCCGAACTTTGATCAGACTATCAACTACGGTAAAGAACTGTATGATTTCGTAGAAGAAAACTTGACAATAGACGAAGTCGGTCTGATGCCATTGTATAAACGGGAGGGCTATATTCTTTTGACTGAAGAAGACATCTCTGAAATGCAAATTTATAGATTCAAAGTGTCAATGATTGAGCATGAACATGAAACCTTTAGTATGGTTAATACGTCTTACTTGACAACTGAAATCAGATCTATAAGTAACACAGTGAGTAATGTTAAACTGAAATTAATTCAACAAATATCAGAACTTCCTAATCCTGCAACCTATCTATTTACAAGTAAATGGAAGTTTCCAGTAAATGAAACTATACTTCCTATCGCCAAAAGATGGCTTATACGTGAAGTAAATAATGCTGCTTAAATCAGAATGTAAACAACCCCACCTTCATTTCATGCTGTGTTCAGGAATGATACAAACGATGGGGTTTAAAAATTAGAGTACTCTAGTTTCTAACTCTACTTTGCCTTCTATTTTCCCAATTAAATGGTCACCGGATTTCAAAGTAGAAACACCATGCGCTGGTGTACCAGTAAGTATCACGTCTCCAGGCTCAAGTGTCATAAATGAAGAAACATACTCGATCACCTCAGCCAAAGTAAATATCATTAATGAAGTATTTCCGTTTTGCTTTTCCTCTCCATTGATTTCAAGAGAAAAGTTAATATTCATTACATCTTCAAAATTTGATACTGGTATAAACTCTCCCATCGGTGTAGCACCATCGAAACCTTTAGCCAACGCCCAAGGCCCTTTTTTTTCTCTACTTGCAGAAAGTACATCTTTAGCCGTTAAGTCATTGGCAAGGGCCAAAGCATCGATATATTTAAAAGCCTCAGAAGCGTTTACATCCTTGCATTTTTCTCCAATCCTAAATGCGATTTCTATTTCGTACCACACTTCATCCGAAATTGAAGGTAATTTTAGGCCTTCATTAGTCTTAAGAAGTGTAGATTCTGGTTTAGTAAAAATGATGGGGGTTCCTTTGTCTGTTGGTTTATCAGCTAAGTCGTTAACATAGTTCTTACCTATTCCTACTATTTTCATTTGTTATAATTTGTTTAGTAATACCACGTGAAAATTTCAAGCAATTTATAGTAACAACAGTAAAAATGTAGCTGACTAATATCAATGGTTGTACTTCACTATATCTGTAGCAATATCCATTGCCTCTTCAAAAGACTCTACTTCTATTGCATTATAACCGATTGAATCACTATTTAAAACCATTTGTCTTTTAGAAACGGGATTACCAACTACTCTTACTATTTGTCCCATGCCTGCATTAAATAGTAACAGTTGTATTTTTCGAATTTGATTGGCAATGTTTTGTGTGGTTTGTAACATCTTAGAAATGTCATTGATGACTGTAAAACCTTTTTTTAGAAGTTTGATTTCCTCTTTAATAGCCCTACGCCCATTTTTAATTTGCCATTCAGTTAATTCTCCTTCCACACGTATGATGAGAAGGTTTTGAGGAGAGTTAGATTCTATGTTATACATGAAATTTTGGGAATTTAAGTTTGCAAACTTAGACTTTACACACTCATAACTCAATCATGTTTTCTTGGAAATTTACAATAGGAAATATTCCTATTCATATTTTAATCGAACCTTACAGTACTCTTTGATAGAATCACATTATTTGGTATTACTACTACTTCTTCCTTGAGAGTAGTAATAATTATAGTAAAAAGTGTCATATCATTGATGGTCCCCTCTAACGTCTGATCACCATCCAGAATCTTTATTCTATCTCCAATTTTATAAGGAAAATAGAAAAATAAAATAACAGCAGCGGTTATATTACTAAGAATCGACCATGACGCAAACAACCCAATCCCTGCTATTGTAAAAAATGAAGTGATATATAATGACAGGCCTTCAAGAGAAATATTCCATATCACTCCAGTAGAAACCAGTACAAGTATCAATACGAATACAATAAACACCTTGCTGACGTGCATTATTCGTAAATGAGCGAGATTCTGACGTTTCCCAAAAGCTTTAACTGACGAACGTATCGCATATCTGATAACAAAATAAACCAACCAAACAGCAGTTGTCAGAATTATATTTTTATAGTATTCTTCCAAAATCATATGTAAGGCAAGTTAAATCAATTATCTATTCTGAGTATTAGTATTCTTTAGGTATCGATACATTAGACTACGTACAAATAAAAAATAAAATACGTATTAATACTTATATCTACGTAGTCATGTCTATATTTGCTACGTAAGTGAAGCCTTAACATATAGCGTATGGAGTCGAATGCCAAAAATTTATCAGTAAATAACAAACATCAAACTACCTGCTCATATTGTGGCGTAGGCTGTGGAATAGAAATTACTGTTAATAAAAAGGGCAAAATTGAGCTTGATAGCATCGATGGACACCCTGTGAGCAAAGGCATGCTTTGTTCTAAAGGGAGAAACTTAAACTACGTAGTTCAAGATACTTCAGATAGATTGCTATATCCACAAATGCGTGGAGCAAAAAATCATCCTCTTAAAAGAGTATCATGGGAGACCGCTATCAATAGAGCGGCAGCGGTATTCAGAACTTTCATTGATCAGCATGGTCCTAACTCTGTAGGCTTCTATATTTCTGGACAATGTCTAACAGAAGAATATTACTTAATCAACAAGCTAACTAAAGGCTATATAGGTACTAACAATATTGACACTAACTCAAGGCTATGTATGAGTAGTGCAGTAATGGGATACGTTAAAACACTGGGAGAAGACAGTGTCCCAATCGCTTATGAAGACATTGAACTAGCTGACACTTTCTTAATTGCTGGAGCCAACCCAGCGTGGGCTCACCCCATTTTGTTTCGAAGAATAGAGAAACGAAAAGAAACTCATCCAGACACCAAAATAATAGTGATTGACCCTAGAGAGACCGACTCTTGTACATTGGCGGACATCCACTTAAAACTGAGACCTGGAACTGATATTCCTCTACTACATGCAATTGGTAGGATATTAATAGAAAACGGAAACATCGACCTTGATTTTATCAAAAATCACTCAGATGGATTCGATAGTTATAAAGAAGAAGTATTCTCAAGATCTCTTGAAGAAGTATCTAAGATTTGTGATGTTTCAGTTAATGATATCAGACGAGCTGCAGAGTATATAGGTGATGCAAAAGGTTTCCTGTCTATGTGGACTATGGGACTTAACCAATCGACACAAGGTCTTAACAATAATTTTGCCCTAATCAATCTTAATCTAATTACTGGTCATATAGGCAAACCTGGATCTGGACCTTTCTCCTTGACTGGCCAACCTAATGCCATGGGTGGTAGAGAAGTTGGTGGTATGGCTTCTCTTCTTGCCGCACATAGAGTTCAAGGTAATGCTGAACATAGGCAAGAAGTAGCGGACTTTTGGGGTGTGGACTCGGTTCCTGACAAACCTGGTTTAACGGCTACTCAAATGTTCGATGCATTGGATAGTGGTGAGATGAAAGCTGTATGGATAGTATGCACAAACCCTTCTGTCTCTATGCCCGATGCCGAATTAGTAGACAGAGCTTTAAAGAAAGCCAAGTTTGTCATAGTGCAGGACATATCGGCAAAAGCAGATACTGTTAAATATGCTGATCTGGTACTCCCAGCTGCTGGATGGTTAGAAAAAGAAGGTACAATGACCAACTCTGAAAGACGAGTTTCTTACCTTCCTAAAGTCATCGACGCTCCTGGAGAAGCTCTTCCTGATAATGACATAATCATTCGATTTGCTAGACAAATGGGGTATGATGGATTCGAATTTGAATCCGCTGAAGAGGTTTATAAGGAACACTGTGAACTTACTAAAGGCACTAACATAGACATTTCAGGATTGTCGTATGACAGATTGAAAAACGAAGGCACTATACAATGGCCGGTACCCAGCAAAGAAAGTAAGGGTACCCCTCGCCTATTTACTGACAAGAAATTTTATACCCCTAATGGTAAAGCTCAAATTTTACCTAGCGGTGCTGCTAATGAAACTGACAAGCTTTCTGAGGAATTTCCTTTGATCCTGACGACAGGGCGTATTAGAGACCAATGGCATACAATGACCCGAACTGGAAAAGTCAACAAGCTCAATAAGCACATTGATAAACCATTCTTGGAAATTCACCCTGTAGATGCTACACAAAGAAAAATATCAGACGGAGCACCTCTGGTCATAAAAAGCAGCAGAGGTGAAGTAAGAGTTAATGCCAAGGTCACAGAAAAAATTAAAGAAGGTGTAGTATTCCTTCCTATGCACTGGGGCAAAATTCTTGATAAGTCTTTTGGAAGAGCTAACAACTTAACCAACAAAACATTTGATCCTACTTCTAAACAACCAGGTTTTAAATATTCTGCAGTTGAGGTAGAACTATATAAGAAAAAGAAAGAGAAAATCGTAATTGTGGGAGCTGGAGCTGCTGCATACAGATTTATAAATACATACAGGGAATTGAATCAGGAAGATGAAATTCATGTTTTCTCTAAAGAAGAATTTCCATTTTACAATAGAGTACTCCTTCCAGAGTATGTTAATGAACACAAGGAATGGGAAGATCTATTAAAATTCAAATATGGAGAGTTCGAGGAACTAAATGTCCACCTTCACACCTCTACCAGTGTTGACGAACTGGATAGAGAAAAAAAGACTGTAACGGACAGTAACGGCAAAACTCATTCATATGATAAACTTCTTCTTGCTACTGGATCTCGTGCATTTGTACCAAACAATGTACCAATGGGACAGCCAGGCTTGTTTACTATGAGAGATAGAACAAGTGCTGATGGCTTGAAGCAATATCTGAACAATCAAGGGCACGTTCTCATAGTTGGGGGCGGTCTCTTAGGGCTAGAGCTTGCGTCTGCTTTAAGAGAAATTAATATAGAAGTATCCATCGTTCAGCTGTCTACCCGTCTTATGGAGAGACAGCTGGATACGATGGCTAGCTCACTCCTTCGTCAGCTGATGGAGGAAATGGGAGTTAATGTTTATACCAATGATGAAGTCTACAGTATTCGTACTGATAAGGACAACAAAAAAGTAAGTGCTGACTTAAAGAGTGGTAAGACATTGGATTGCAATGCAGTCGTATTTGCTATAGGTACTAGACCGAACGATCAACTTGCCAGACAGGCAAACTTGAAATGTGGAAGAGGCATCATTGTAAATGATTATTTACAGACCAGCGATGAATCAATATATGCTATGGGTGAAATCGCTGAACATAAACAAAAAATCAATGGCACTACTGCAGGAGCCGAGGAGCAAGCTGATATTGCTGCAAGACATGTCGCAGGTGATATGACTACCCTTTATGGTGGAACCATTCCTATGAACATTCTAAAGTTTCCGACTCTTGACCTCTGTTCTATAGGATTGGCAGATGCTCCTACTTCGATGACTGACTATGATGAAATTATTTTTATAGATAAAGCCCATAAGTATTACAAGAAATGTATCATACACAATGATCGACTTATAGGTGCGATCTTAATGGGAGATAAATCCGAGTTCGCTGAATTCAAGGAACTAATAGAGAATGAAGTCGAACTCTCCGAAAAAAGAATGCAGCTGCTTAGATCAGGTGAAAAAGGAGAACCCTTAGTAGGCACTTTAGTTTGCTCATGTAACAATGTCGGCACTGGCAATATTGAAAAAGCACTAACTGAAGGTTGTAGTACACTGGCTGAGACTTGTCAAAAAACTGGTGCTGGTCTAGGCTGTGGTAGCTGTAAAGGAGAAATCTCTCAAATGCTTAAAGCTCATTTAACCAAAACTCAAGAAGCAGAAGTAGCTGTATAAGAGAAAAGTTATTCAACTTTGTTTTACAAACGAAGCTTCCCGACTCAAGGGTAGAGGGTATCTTCGATATTTTTTAAACTACTCGACCCAAGGGTCGGGGAATTAAACTCAAGGGGCTAACGCCCAGCGATTAATTCCATAATCCATAGAAAACATTATCTATGGACTATTGACTAATAAATATGAAAAAACAGGATTTAGTAAGGGTATTTGTGAAAGGAGGAATCCTTTCTCCAGGAGACTTTAAGAAGATCATGCTTACTGCCAAAGAACTAGGCACGGACTATGTACACTTCGGTTCTCGTCAAGACATATTATTCCCTGTAAAAGAAAAGAATAAAGAAGTTCTCGATACCACTTTTGAATCCATCAATACTGAATACGAGGTCAACGAGTTTACTCACCAAAACATCGTGAGTAGCTATGTAGCCTTGGACGTAATGCCTAATCGAAAATGGCTAGTACCTCATGTTTATCATTACATCATCGACAGCTTCGAATTCAAGCCTAAGTATAGAATCAACCTAGTAGATCCGATGCAGAGTATGGTTCCTCTGTTTACTGGTAATATCAATTTCATAGCATCAAAAACGGATAACTTCTGGTACTTGTATATCAGGTTCAAATCCATGGATAACAGGTCTGTTCCATATCCTAAATTGATATATGGATATGACTTAGCAAAAGTGGCTACAGCGGTTTGTTCGTTGGACATGGAGTCTGGACTATTTGATGAAAAAGATGTGTTCAAATTGGTAGACACGCTAGACATCAATACTGTAAATCCTGAGGAAGAACTAAAGTTCCCAAGTGCTAACTTTCCATACTATGAAGGTCTAAATAGAGAGCCTGGAGGAAACTACTGGCTTGGGCTATACTGGCGTAACAATAAATTCAATATCAATTTCCTAGTGCATCTATGTGATCGATGTATGGAAACCAATGTCGGAAAGATTAGTTTGACTCCTTGGAAGTCATTTGTTGTAAAAGGTATCGATCCTAATCACTTGATTGGCTGGGAAAAGCTGATGGGGCGATTTGGTATGAACCTAAGACACTCTTCACTAGAGTTAAACTGGCATTTACCCGTATTACATGAAAAAGCTCTTGACTTAAAGAATTACTTAGTGAGGGCTCTAGATCAGCAAGATATTAGTACTTCTGGATTGACATTTACTATTAAACCTGATGATGATATCTACTTATTTACATCAGTGGTAATAGAAATGAACCCTAGTAAAAACGACTTGACTACTTACAATATCTTGTATTCAAAGAACTTCAACCCTAATGAAAGTGAGTATTTTACCTATGTGAAAAACGCTACAAAAGAGGTTCTTCCAGCACTATTAATTGAGCTAAGTCAAATGTATTACGAGCAATTGGATGAAACTCCCGTAGCCCCTAAGAAAAAACAAAAAATCGAATCTCAGGTAGTATCTGAAGTACATCAATGTAGCAATTGCCTATCAGAATACGATGAAGAATATGGAGATGATTTAGCTGGTATTGCTCCTGGTATTTCTTTTAAGGATTTGCCTGAAGACTATGCATGTCCTACATGTGGCTCACCCAAAGCAAGCTATAAACTTATCAAAGTGTAGATGAAACTTTTTTGTATTAAAGAAGCTTAGTTTAATCAACTGACTGTTATATGGGCCAAGAAGTTATTCTTGGCTTTTTAATTACCTATTCTTTACGTTTTCCACTAAACGACCCATGGACGCTCAAATCAAGATTAGACCAAACACCTTTTATCTCGTCTCCTTCGAACTTCCCATTAAAGACACCTTTATACTTTGCACTTGAATAATGGGCAATAAAGAAGCCATCTGACCCCACCTCTCCCTTTATGTCATATGTGGAGCTTGACAAAGATGATTTTGCTTTTCCAGTTATTTCACCACTTCTACTGATATTGTAATACCAAGTCCCTTTATCTCCTCCTCCTGAATATACTCCTACCCAGACTCCTTGAAATTTACTTTTTTCCGAACAAGAAGAATGTATCAAACACAAAAGAACAAATACCAAAAGTGATGTATAAAACTTCATACTTCAATCTTAATTTTTATCGTGATACATTAAAGAATCATCACATCTAGTTTTCTAAATCAGAAAATTGATTGGTGTATTTTCTTTAACAATCACTTTATTTTTAGCCAAGTCATTTTTCTCCAAATAGATTCGAGAGGGCCTTGATCATGTTTTTTCAACCACCATGATGAAAACAACATTTGTATCAAGAGACATAATATTCCTATCAATATAGAATACAATGAACCACAGTACTTATACAGCCCCAGTCCCCATCCATAATAAAGCAAACTCCCAATAATGGACATTAACACATAGTTAGTCAATCCCATCCTTCCAAAATCAGTGAATTTTTTCACCCATACCTTACCATCATTATGTCTCCAAAGAATTACTATAAGAGAGAGCATCATGAACATATAGGATAGCTTGGAGTAGGAATCTACCATTGGACGAAGAAGTCGTAAAGCCTCTTTATCACCAATAATTTTTAACCAAACAGTATCTGCCCAGTTAAAGGTATAGATCACAAATATACTAGCAGCTAGTAACCGATACCAGAACTTTAGATCTGTCGAGACCAATAGTTTGGTCCTAGCTAAAACAACACCTAAATAAAATAATCCCAGTATCGTAAAAAACCTACCCACATTCCATGACCAGATTAATGTCGATTTGAATCCAGAAGTAAAATTCATCTGTAATACTTCACCAAAACTCCCTGTGGATAAAATATCGCGAATATTAGCTTTTGGAAAGGGAACTCTAAAATCATATAGTTCCCAATCTAAGAAATAAGCAAAAAGGTTAAAAAAATACAAAGGGTTGACCAATAGAACTATTGAAACGGTTATTAAAAGCCTATTATTCATATACTTGGACACTAGGACTAGAGTTCCCAGAAATGCATACATGATCAAGATATCTCCTCTAAAAAACACAACATGAAAGCAACCTATAATGGCCAATAGAAGCATCCGCCAAAGGTGTCTCAAGAAGTACTTCTCTCCCCTACTAGCACAGTTCTCATGTATAATCCAAAAGCTGACTCCAAACAAAAGAGAAAATAATGCGAACGCTTTTCCTGACACCAATTTAAAAAGGTTGTTCCAAACCCACTTATCTGTTTTAACTAACCAGTCTAACTCGTAATCCGGCTTCAAATAAAAATCAAAGTGTTCTATATGGTGTAGAAGAAGAATTCCTGCTATAGCTATTCCTCGAAGCGCATCTATGAGTAATATTCTTGGTTTTCCTAACATAGGAATTAGTGTTAGCCATTGTTACAATCTGTAAAATAGAAAATTATAAGCATCTTATATCTTAGAACACTAGACATCATATATACATTCTCTATTATGGGACGTAATATTTGAGTCGTTCTAGACATTTTCCCCTGTTCGGGACGATTGAGTACAGATCACAGTATGATTTCCCCTAATCGGGACAGGCTACTGCAGATTGCACGAAGGTTTCCCCTACTCGGGATTCGATCCTACAGTTTGCACAAGGATTTCCCGCATTCGGGATTTGCTCCTGTTTAGTGCAGGAGGTTTTCCCGCATTCGGGACAAGTTCCTGCAGGTTGCAGGAAGGTTTCCCGTAAATCGGCTTGAAATAAGTTGACTTATTCTGCTTTAATGAGTTCACAATACCACTCATTTATCTAAATTACTAATCACCAACTATTTACTAGCCCAGCCCTCCAATAATTCCTTCCCTAATCCAGAAACTATTAAGAAGAACCCAAGCATTCCAATCGCAACAATGATAAGTATCAAACATCCCCACTTACCAGACATTTTGGAACCAACCTTATTATTAGAAGCCGTGTGATTCAATTGATCAAGCTTATCCTGAGAGATCACTCCTTCTTTGAGCAATTTGGTCTCAAAGTACACACCGAATACACGTTTCGCCTGATGTATTTCTATAAAGTCCCCTTCTTTGAAATCGTCATAGACTTCTTTGGTTACTTTTCGGGACTCATTCCCAAAATAAAAATAATAGGTATAAGTGCTTTTTCTGTCCTTATTCGACCTTACTGTATAGGTTTTATGTGTAATTATCCCTTGCCAAATTCGTTTTTCATTCTCCTTCAGATCTAGTTTGTAAGAGCCATATATCATTGCAAAAGCTACTACGAAAAAGCCATCAACTAAGATCACAAAGAATTCAAAATCAAAAGAAAAATTGACTATCCCCAAAACTACCATTGCAAATACTCCTATAGGAATCATCATTTTAAAACTCTTCTGTAGCTTAGCTCTTTCCGAGTCATTCAACTGATCAAATGTTACTTTAAGATATTCAGTATCTACGCGTTTTGGGGTGATGAATTGCATAGGTAATATTAGCACAAGTCTAGCAAGTCATGCAATGTTCTATCTGAATTTGATATCAAAGCTGGAGTCATCAATGTGCTATTGGTCTTTACTTAGGTTCTATTCTGATTCTTTTCCCAGTATTGCTTTCCAAACCTACTCGTAGGGAGTCTAAATAAAAACCTCAACCATAATACTGTATCGAAACAAAACACTTTCCAAAAACCATTTTCTTCAAACCGTCTAGCAGAAGTAACCATTCTAGCCTTTATTGTACCGATCCTTCCCTGTTTTTGCAGTAGCCTACAGAAATAGGCAGCTTCCATTATAGGCTCTTCTGGATACCCTCCTATTTCTTCAAACACTTTTCTACTACAGAATAACCCTTGATCTCCGAAATACTTACTTGTAGACCAATATCGAAAACGATTAATCCACTTCAATACTTGATACTTTATTGTTTTATTATCGAAATCAAATTCAAAAGCCCCTCCTACATAACCTTTCTCTATATGTCTGACTATTAAATCATCGAACTGATAAGGAACCACACTATCTGCATCTAACCATAATAGATACTCACCTGTGGCAATAGCAGCACCCGAATTCAGTGATTTATACTTAGCTCCTGCTAAAGAACCATCCTCTATTACTTGATCTACAATATCCCTGACCAAATCAACTGTATTATCATTACTCCCAGCATCAACTAATATCATCTCAATTGAATGACTGTCTGAAGAATTTGACTTTACCAACTGAACAGTTTGAAGAATATTAGTGGCTTCATTGAGAGTCGGAATGATAATAGATAGAGATTTCACCAGTTTTTATATAATGATCTATTCTTAAATGGGATTAGAATAAACTCAATAATAATCAACATAAAAAACAACGGGATCGTTTCATCAGATGTGGTTATTTATTGCAAGTAATAATTCAGATTAGAACTTAGCTTGCAATGTCAAATAGTAACCTCTACCATCAGATGGGATGATTCCCGGCCCTGGATATCCAGTAGCTCTTCTGGTAAAATAACTGTTGTCTGTTAGATTATTTACTCCTGATTCTAGTTTCAAAAACTTGTAAGTATAGGACAAAGAAAGATCCATCACATAATAAGAAGGAATTGCCCCCTTAAGCCCACTACTGGCATCTCCAGATCTTAAAACAGGAGAATTAGTTGCATCAGTGAATTGCTCGGTTAAATAGGTTAACTGAACTGAGGACTTGAAATTTTTATATCCTCCATTTAGCCCCGTTTTTAGGTTGACTGTAGGTATAAACTCAACTCGTTTACCTTCGACAGATTCATTCCCTTTTATAGCGTTAATATATTCAGAACCCGTAATAGCTAAATTGACGAATGTTGAGAATCTATACTTTGTATTATTCAAGCCTATGGTCTCTCCAATATTCCAATCTGCAAAAAACTCAGCCCCTGTAATCAGAGCATCTCCTATATTAGTCCTCAATTGAACTACACTCTTACCATCAGCTTGAATGCGATTTTCTTGCGATGTAGTAATGATCCCAATACGGTCGTTATACAGTATTACAAAACCATTAAGCTCGTAGGAAATATTATCTTGGTACTTACCTCTCAATCCTATGTCTGCGCTTATTCCTTTTTCATCAGAAATATTCTCACTTACTGAAAACGCTGGACTGGTAGTTCTAATATCACTGAAAGTAACTGATCTATAGTTTTGAGAAACATTAGCATACAGCTCTATACTATTTGAAAACTGATTGCTGATTCCTAGCCCAAACAATACAAAAGAACGCGGCAACGACTCGCTCTCAAAAACCTTTTCTCCAATATCTTGATTTTGTATGGACCTTAGATACCATCCATTGCTTTTAGTATCTATGTATTCAAACCTAAAACCTGGAGTAATACTAAGAGTCTCAGTTATATTAAGGATATTCTCACCAAATACAGAGACATTCAAGTTAGGAAATTCATAATTTGATTGATTTGGGTAATTAGGACTGTTTAACAAATCAATATCAAAGTCAGCCTCTTTACTATATGAACCAGGGCCTTGAATGGCCTTGTTTTTTGCTTGATAATACTTACTCCCAATTAAAAAGACCGATGACTTCCCTGCCAATTCATATCTAGTCAGCAACCTAGCCTCAGCTCCCCAATTATTAAACTCTCCTTTGATCAAATCTCGGGGGTATTCATATTCTCCGTCTTCATTTAACCAATCAGGTTCTTGTACAGGAGATCTATTTATTCCGTCTTCACCAGGTATCCCTCTAAAACCTACAGCATTTCTCTCGGCATTCAGTCCAAAAAGAGTCAAGCTAAAATCTGTTTTTGAAGAGAACTTATGTTCAAGCTTAGCTGAATACAACTTCCAATTCACACTGAACCAATTTCGTTCTCTGCTGCTAAACTTAGGATCGTCTTGAAACTTCTCATCCCAAAGACCGCCACCCTGCTGAGCCAAATAATCTAGATAGGTGAATTCGAATGAAATTTTAGTTTTCTCTGTCGGACTGTAATCTATATGACCATAGTAATTATGTGAATCAAACTCCGAATTTGGCCTAAAACCATCGCCCTGTTTATAGTTATAATATGTATAGTAACCGAATTTACCCACTGTTCCGCTTAAACTGTTGAACGTACTAAAAAGACCAAAAGAACCCACTGTATTTCGAGTTACTCCTTCTACCTTTTTATTCTTCACAGGCTCTTTCATCTTAAAATTGATCAAACCTCCGAATTGTGTTCCATACTGAAGTGAAGCTGCTCCACGAATCACCTCTATTTCTTCCAGTCCCTCCACTGGTGGAGTATAGTAGCTCTCAGGGTACCCCAACACATCCGCAGAAATATCATACCCGTTTTGTCTAGTATTGAAGTTAGAAGTTCTATTCGGATCCAACCCTCTTCCTCCTATGCTTAATTGAAGACCTCCATCATTGCTTTCATAAATATTAAGACCAGCTATTTGAGCATATACTTGTCGAGCATTGTTAATAGCCATATTACCAATCATATTATCAAGAAGTACAACTTCCGTTTTCTTACCAGCATAGATAGCAGTTCCTTCTACTGGGTTGAGTCTTTTTAACTTAAAAACCTCCTCTTTCTTTTGATTGATCACCACCTCGGACAACTCCGTCACTAGTTGTTCTAGTTGAAAAGACAAGCTTACGTCAGTGTCAATTGTAATTCTTTCTTTGAGTGTCTCATACTGAAAGGCGAATATGGTCAGTGTATAAAATCCATCTTTAAGATTGTTGATTTCAAACCTCCCTTTACTATCAGTGGTATAAATTCCAGAAATCTCTTGAACAAATATTTGAGCATCAGATATAGGCTGTTGAGTAGTACCATCAACTACCAAACCTGAAATCGTATTGAGCGCCTCTTCAGCTCTCAAGCCAAGGGTAAAAACTAAAAAAAATAAAGTGCTATAAACCTTTAATCTCATCATTAAATGGAAGTATCCAAGTCTTGTGTTTGAATGATTCTTTTTCTTTGGTAAGGTCTACTGTAGGATCGATATATCTAGTACTTAAGCGCCCATTTAAAGTCACAAAGCTGTCAGCATATATTGCTATATCCTTCATATCAGTCGTTTGCTCGTAATATGTTTTTAGAAAATGAGCATATTCAAGAATAAAATCTGGCTGAAAAGACATTTGTTTTTCCTGAAACGGAGTGAGAAAATTCTCATTTTGGGCAAAAAACTGACGCCCAGTATTTTGATCAACTATTTTGAATGTCGTATACCCCGCCTTTTCCATCAACATTACGCGCCATGAGAATCTATATCCTTCTTCTGTCCAAAAAAGCTCACCTGAATAAAGTAAGTTCCGAAATGGAAGAAAAATTTGAAGCGCAAAGAAAACTAAAAGCAAATACATCACCACCCTAGATCGTAAAGATAGACATGACAAATAGCTCTTTCCATTATCGAATATCTCCTTATTGATACCTAAACACCTGAATATTACTTTAAGAATTTGGTGATGAACATTGCTGTTAAAAAATATCAACGTACTGATGATCATGATATATGGAAACATACCAATTTGAGGTAACAACAAACCGGTCATGACATGAAAACCAATTACAGCTATATAGGCTATTAGTCTAGTTCTCCGAAAGCAAAGCATGAAAGGAACTAATAAATCGTAAAGTGCACCTGTCCAGCTCATGACTATTGGTATCCATGACCAACTCATTAATGCACCAATCAAGGGAGTATCATATTTATTCGAAAGCCAAATAGTCAATGGCTGGGCATGAAACAACCAATCTGAATTTAGTTTAGCTAGACCTGCATAAAAGTACACTATCCCAAGCATGAGTTTAATAGCATCCACCGACCACTTAGGTATCCTTTGACTTCGCTTAGTCTCATCCCAATATGCATCTACAGACGCATATCGTTCAGCAGGCAACCAAATCATTATAAAGGCCATCAAGCTGACGAAATAATAATGATTGAGATAAGTAGTCTTATCCATTAGCTCTATGTAAGTAAAACTAAGAAAGAACACTACAGAGGAGAATCTGTACTTCCATCCAATGCTCACAGCTAAAGCCGACAAACCACAAATAATAAATAGCAAATATGTCCAAAGACCTATGGGCTTCACCCAATCAAACCCATAATATGAGAAGAAAAAGGTAGGTTCTATATATAGAGATTGAATCCATCCTTTGAGCCAAAACCTAATCAGGCTCAAAACCATCATCAACCCAAATAAAATGCGAAAAGCCGCTAAAGTAGCAGCTTCTGTTTCTTTGACGATATAAGACTGATACCAGCCTTTCACTTAGTCACCATCTCCATCTTGATAATCGATTCCTATGTTTAAAGCTGACAACATATCAGTTTTAAAATACCTAACAAGAGTTTGACTTGCGTCATGAACCTCTAGCATTTTAGTATTATCATTCAATACTTGTTCTGAAAAGCTATCAGAAAGCATCGATGCCTTTTCATTCAGTTCTGTATAGCCTTTTTCTATTTGATCAACCAAATCTGATCTATCTAATTCAATTAGAAGAGACCTGAGACTTTCTTTTTGATCATCTCCGTTAAACGAATTACCGAAAAAGAAATTCTTCGAAGACTCTAAAGAAACCAAATAAAGCATTCTAGAAATATCGTTTTTATAAAACGCCTCTACAGACGTTTCATCTTTTGAACCGAATACTCCTGCGGCATTACTTACTTTATTTGCTCTAAGCATTTTCTCAAAATGGAAAATAAAATCATTAGTCGTCTTATCTAAAGATCCTCCACTAGACGAAGAAGTATTAGTTATATATTCCTCCCTGTATGCTCCTTTCCAATCATTGGCAACTTGATCAGATAAATTTCTGATCCGGCTAACTACATCAGATAGATAAGTTCTATATTCTTCTGCTTCATATTTAGCTACAATAGTTTCATCGCTATCCGCTAGACCATTTAGCAAGTAATCCATTGCTGAAAGACCTTGCTGATTTCTTCGTGATGGCAATTCTAAATTATATTCTTCCCCTTTGATAGATGCCTCTATTTTCTCTACGTCTACAGGATATAAGTTGATGTAAGTTTGAAAATTAAGCGACTCGGCTTTACCTATCTGAAAAATTTCAACTTTTTGCCAAGCAGTATATGTTTCAATCCATCGAGTTCTCAAGGTTTCAAGATTACCTACACTTCTGACGCTATTAAAAGCTTCAAAAGCCTCTTCCATTTTGTCTAATTGAGCAAGATATTCTTCATACGCAGGAATAATAAAATTATCGGCCCAATTAGTCAATATTACTGTACTTTGTTCTTCGGATATCGTTCGGGACTCCTCTGAGTCTCCACATCCAAAAGCAGATATTAAGATGAGTAAATAGAGTAACTTTTTCATAATTTATTTTACAGCAAAAGGCCAGCTAAAAAACTGGCCTTAAAAATTAAAATCTAAAAATATTAGTTCATTGCTTGATCGACAGTGAAACCAAAAGCAGAAGCTATCTCTTTAGACATCGCTTCGATATCTTCTGAATTTATATTCCATAGACCATTCTCTCCTGCGAGTAATTTATCCATAAAGTCTTTAGACTGCTGAGCACTGAAATAAGGATCACCTGTGCTCGGGTTTTGCGTAAATTGCAAGCTATATAAGAATCCTAAACCTTCAGAAAAATCATGAAATGCAGCTCCGAATTTTTCGTCTTGGTACATTTCTTTTCCTGTTTCGAGATAGAATACTGCCATCACACCTACGACCAATGATAATTTTTCGCGAAGAATATCAGCCTGCTGATTTCTTATTCCGTATTCTTTAGCCACAATAGCAGCTCGTCCTGTAATGAAAGCTTTATAGATATCATCAGCCAAACCAGTAAAAGCCGTCTTTTTATCCACGGTATTTAAATACTTATTTAAAAGGTCGTCAGTACCTAATGTAGGCGAGGTAGGATCTGCTTCTAAACCATATAGATATCCGAATGCTTCATCCCAATTGTGCTCCATTTCGGTATAATTAGCATCTCCATCTAGTGTTCCATTATCGTTATCTTCTTGATAAGCATCCAACTTACCTGCACTAGCATAATGATTGATAATTTGATCAAGTGTAAAAGCCCCAATTAAACTTTTTGTAAACACCTGATTCCACTCAATACCATCTCCATCGACATATCTAATAGTTTCAGTTCCTTCTATTATTTCACCTGGAGTGCCTTCTTTCGCAGCGCCAGTGATTTCATTTAACGTACTAATTTGATCATCAATATAAGTTTCAAATACACCTCCTATAGAAGCATTAACACTTCCGCCAAAAAGATCAGTAGAAGCAGCAGTTTTAGACTTTATATTCTTTTTCTGATCATTTAAATCAGTATCTGTAAAGTTTTTTGCGCCTTGCTCATGTGCAAACATCGCCTTAATAGCGTCTGCCGACTTTGTCTCTTCTACATTGATTAATTCATCAACTATTTCAGCAGCCATTTTCAATCGAGTCGTTTGCCCTTTGTATGAAACAGTGGACTCTCCGTCTCGCTCAAAAGAATAAGTTGCAGGGGTTTCAAAACTTGTCTCCTCTTCCTCATCACACGACACTAGAGCTATAGCCAATGCCATCAACAAAGCCATCATAGAGTTATTCAAGTAATTCATATTATAGTTTCGATTTATTTAGACTTGTTTAAAATAATGACGCAAATCTATGGGCTATTCTCAAACATGCAAACATTATTTAGACTTAATCCATTTTAATTTAAGAGATAAAACCAATTTTATTCATCCAAAGACACTTTATTACTATTAGATAAGACCTATCATATTTTTAGATTGATCTAAAACCTCTCTATCTTTGTACAAACAAAGATTTTGAAGATGCTGAGTCTCGCAGAAGAGAATTATCTCAAAACCATATATCACCTATCAGAATCTGGTCGACATGCTGTATCAACCAATGCTATTTCTGAAATGCAGAAAACAAAACCTGCATCTGTAAGTGATATGATTAAAAAGCTGAGTGACAAGGGTGTCGTATCGTATCAAAAATACAAGGGAGTCAACCTCAGTCATAAAGGCAAAAAAGCTGCTCTTCAAATCATAAGAAAACATAGATTATGGGAAGTATTTCTTGTTGACAAACTCAATTTTAATTGGGATGAAGTTCATGAAATAGCCGAACAACTCGAACACATCAAATCTCCACTACTTGTAAAACGACTTGACGAGTTTCTTGGCTATCCTAAAATTGACCCTCATGGTGACCCCATTCCTGATGAAAATGGAGAGATTACTTTAGGTATTAAGGCACCATTGACCGAAGTTAGTCAAGGAAAAGAAATGATCCTTACAGGCGTAGAAAACTCAGAATCCAACTTTCTTGCGCACTTAGACAAACTTGGAATAGCGCTAGGTTCTAAAATTACAATTATCGATATCAATGAATTCGATGGCTCCATGCAAGTCAAGATAAAAGAAGGTAAACCAATATTTATATCTCAGCAGGTTGCTGTCAACTTATTAGTCACAGAATAAATGAAAAACATTTTACTATACACAGCGATAACCATTTTTGCTTTGAGTTGTCAACCTGTTCAAAAAGAAAGGCAAGGAAAACTCAAAGTAATTACTACTACTGGTATGATCTACGATGCTGTACTCAACATCGGTGGCAACTTAGTAGAAGCAGAAGCTCTAATGGGCCCAGGTGTTGACCCACACCTTTATAAAGCTACTCAAGGAGATTTAGCCAAGCTTCAAAACGCTGATTTGATTCTTTACAATGGACTTCATCTGGAAGGCAAAATGGGAGAAATATTTGAAAAGTTATCTAGGATCAAAAACGTTCATGCTATTTCTGAAGACATTGACAGGTCTAAATTAAGAGCCAGTCAAGTCTATGAGAATGCTTATGATCCTCATATCTGGTTTGATGTAAAGCTATGGAAAGAAGCAGTTGTGTTTACAACAAAAACTCTTAGCAAATCAGATAGTATAAACGCAAAAATATATCAGGCTAACTCTTCAGCTTATCTTAAAAAACTTGACTCATTACATGGTGCCACTATCAGTGCTATTGACTCAATCCCAGAACCTCAAAGACTTCTTATTACTGCTCATGATGCCTTTGGTTATTTTGGAGATGCTTATAAGATTAGAGTAGAAGGTCTTCAAGGTATATCGACTTTATCAGAGCCCGGCCTCAAAGACATTACAAAACTGGTTGACTTGATTGTTGATAATAAAGTAAAAGCAGTTTTCATAGAAACATCAGTATCTAAGAAAGCTATCAATGCTGTCGTTGAAGGATGTAAGGATCGAGGACATGATGTTATCATCGGTGGAAGTTTATACTCTGATGCTATGGGATCATTTGGACAATTCGAAGGTACTTATATTGGTATGGTCAGTAGCAACGTCAACACTATTGTAAACGCATTGAAATGATAGTAAACGTCGAAAATCCTGTATTAGAAATTCATGATCTTACGGTCACCTACAGTCGAAAACCAGTACTTTGGGGTGTGGATCTAACATTACCAAAAGGTTCACTAGTAGGAATCATTGGACCAAACGGAGCAGGCAAGTCTACTTTAATCAAAGCAGCTATGGATTTGATCCCGAAGAGTAGTGGCTGGGTTGAAATATTTGGCGAAGATCTTAAAAAGGTTAGAAAGAAAATTAGCTATGTACCTCAACGGGAATCTGTAGACTGGGACTTTCCTGCATCAGTACGAGATGTAGTTGTTATGGGACGATATGCAGACATTGGACTTTTTAAGAGACCTAGAAAAGCGGACTATGAGGCTGCTGATTACGCTTTGAAACAGGTAAAACTTTCAGAGTTTTCTAATAGGCAAATTAGTCAGTTGTCAGGAGGGCAGCAACAGCGAGTCTTCTTAGCTAGAGCACTTGCACAACAGGCAGACCTTTACTTCATGGATGAACCTTTCGCTGGAGTAGATGCAGCTACTGAGAAAGCTATTATTAATATACTAAAACAGATGTCTGAACAAGGTAAGACCGTGGTGGTAGTTCACCATGATTTGCAGACTGTAACTAAATATTTCGACTGGTTAGTTCAACTCAACACTCGTTTAGTAGCTTCTGGACCTATTGAGCAAGTATTTACTCAAGAATTACTTCAAGAGACCTATGGAGGAAAGCTAACACTGCTATCTGATGTCAGTACATTGATGCACACTCAGCAATTGCCAGTAAGAGACAAAACCTGATATGGAAGACTTTATTACTTTTTTTAGTTTTCAAGATCCGAATATCCGATATGTAGTAGCTGGATCAATATTGATAGCTGTTAGTTCTGCAATAGTAGGTTGCTTTACTTTTCTTAAAAAGAAGGCTTTAGTTGGTGATGCAGTTGCTCACTCTGTACTTCCTGGAATTTGCCTCTCATTCATTTTAACTGGAACCAAAAACCCTATTTACATCATCATTGGTGCGTTTGTTACTGGCTGGATTTCGCTCATTCTTATTGACTACATCACACGGTTTTCTAAGATTAAAGAAGATACTGCTATTGGGTTGATATTGTCCGTCTTCTTTGGAATCGGGGTCTTATTATTAACCATGATACAGCACAATGGTAATGCCTCTCAAACTGGACTTGATTCTTTTCTTTTTGGAAAAGCTGCTGCTTTGGTTGGATATGACCTATTGATTTTCAGCATTATCAGTATCATTCTATTGTTAGCAGTGATTCTTTTTTTCAAAGAGTTTACTCTTATTTCATTTGATGAAAATTTTGCAAAATCCATTGGATTCCCAGTGAAGCGGTTAGAATTAGTACTAACAACATTAACTGTTTTAGCTGTAGTTACTGGCATTCAAGCTGTAGGTGTAGTTTTAATGGCAGCTATGTTAATCACTCCCTCAGCGGCAGCTAAATTCTGGACAAACAAGTTGAACATAATGCTAATATTAGCAGCAGTGTTCGCAGCATTTTCTAGTATTAGTGGTGCATTTATATCATTCACTTCTCCTTCTATGCCTACTGGACCATGGATAGTCATGGTAATTTCTATTATCGCTTTGACTTCTTTCTTTTTTGCTCCTAGACATGGCATTCTGTACAACATCATCAAACAAAGAAGTATCAAAAAGAGAATTCTTCATGAGAATATTCTTAAGCTTTTTTATCAACTCGGTGAAAGAGAAAATGATTTCAATGCGAGTAGATCTATTGACAATATTTTAGAAAAGAGAACCATAAAACTAGGAGCCCTAAAACCTGGACTTCGCCATTTAACAAAACAAGGGTTTCTCAGTAAAAACAAGAATTTCTGGACTCTGACTACGGAAGGAAAAACTAAAGGACAGCGAATAGTGAAACTACACAGACTTTGGGAAGTCTATTTAACCAAGTATTTAAGGATAGCACCAGATCATGTTCACGAAGACGCAGACAACATAGAACATTTTCTAACTCCCGAACTTGAAAAAAGATTGGAAAATTTATTGAACTACCCAGAAAGCGACCCTCATTCCTCAGCTATACCATATGACCAAATAACTTCATAATGGACACATTATATATCATATCGACTGGTGCAATAGTAGCGATTACCTGTGGAGTTTTGGGTTGCTACCTAATCCTCAAGAAAATGGCTATGGTAGGTGATGCTATTTCTCATGCTGTTTTGCCAGGTATAGTCATAGCATTTTTACTTAGCGGAAGTAGAGATTCTGTAACTATGCTCTTAGGAGCAGGTATACTAGGTGTTCTTACGACTTTTTTAATTGAATTTTTTCATACTAAAGGAAGTCTTCAATCTGATGCTTCGATCGGAGTGACATTCACATGGCTGTTTGCTCTAGGGGTGATCTTAATTTCAATGTACGCAGGAGACGTAGACTTGGACCAAGATTGTGTCCTTCATGGCGAAATAGCTTATGTCCCACTTGACCTTTGGATTCTCCCAAATGGTTCAATCATGGGTCCTCGAACACTTTATATTAGCGGTTTTGTATTAATACTAGTTTTATTATTTGTAATTATCGGATACAAAGAACTTTACATTACTACTTTCGATCCAGCTTTTGCATCTGCAATAGGAATATCTACAGTGCTTTGGCATTACCTTCTAATGGGCGCAGTAAGTTTGACAACGGTAGCTTCATTCGAATCGGTAGGGGCTATTTTAGTAGTATCATTATTAATTGCACCTCCTGCAACAGCATACTTACTAACAGAAAACTTCAAAAAAATGTTATGGCTAACCGCTTTCACAGGGATGCTTGTATCTATCTTGGGTTATTATCTAGCTGTATGGATCGATGGATCTATTGCAGGAGCCATGTCTAGCGTTGCTGGACTTTTTTTCCTATTGGCTCTTATTTTTTCTCCAAGTGAAGGAATAATTGCAAAAAAATTGCGCCAGCAAAAACTTCAACCTAATAATTCCTAAAGAACCACTAAATTTGAGCAACTAACAAAATCTACTACGTGAGAATATTTTTACTACTGATTATCCTTTGGTCTTTATCATTACAGTCGACAGCCTTACATCCTCGTAAGGAATATACAGTTCTCCCAAAACATGTTGAACTTAATCCCGAGGAAATTAAAATTGAAACCAATGATGGGGCTACACTAAATGCCTGGTATTTCAACAATAAAGGCAACCACTTAATTATTATTAGCCATGATGGTGATGGCAATATGAGCGATTACTTTAGACACATCAAGACTTTATGTGATCAAGGCTTCGACGTAATGGCTTATGATTATCGTGGATATGGCAGTAGCAGTGATTTTGACATTAACCCTTACCAATATATTTACACTGAATTCTATACCGATTTCGAAGCTGTTCTAAACTATTGCACCTCTAAATACAGACAAGATATTATTGTTTATGGATGGGGAATTGGGGGTGGAATTGGTCTGCTAAAAGCTTATGACAAAGATAGAGTAGCTGGAATCATAGCTGATGATCCTTTTTTCAGTTATAAAATTACACATGGCTCATTGTCTGATACCAATTCAATTATGAGTTTTCCAATAGAAGTAGAAAAAGGGCATTATGACTTTAAACATCCCAAAGCTGGTAAAGACCTTAAGGGAGTAATATTATTTCATGGCTCAAATAACTACATCTACTCATATGAACAACTTAAACACTTGGCAAGTTTTCATCATGGAATTCATAAAGAAAAGATTTATCCAGTTTCAAGAGGAAACTACCATGTTTCATTCACCAAGCCAATATATAACCACACCATCTATGAGTTCATCATGAACATTTAATACTTCTTTTTACGATACAAATAGGCCAATACAGTCCCCACTACTGCTCCGAAAAAATGTGATTCAAATGATATTCTCGAATCTGTAGGCAATATCCCATAAAAAAGCCCTCCATAAAGTACCACTACTGTAATTGACAACAATAGTGATTTAAAATCCTTTCTAAATAGGCCAATAAACATCAAAAAGAAAGCCAAACCATAGATTACTCCGCTCGCTCCAATATGGTAAAATGGTCTACCAAATATCCAAACCATAACTCCTGTCATAAAATAACAGGTATAAAACACCCACCTTGCTATAGTTGGATAAAAGAAGAAAACAGACAAACCCAAAAACAAAATTGGAAATGAATTGGAAACAATGTGCTGTGGCGATCCATGTACTAACGGAGATGTAAGAATTCCTATCAAACCAGATATGGACCTTGGCAATACTCCTAAAAAACCTAAATCCAACGCAAAGAAGAATTCGATAGAATAAACCATCCACATAATGAGTAGCATTCTAACTGGGATCAAATTTTGTAACGCCTTTGCCATTATTCTATAGGTACAAAAAAACCCCTCTAAATAATAGAGAGGTTTAATTTCTTAAAATACAGTGTGGTTAATAAGATTCAGGATTATCGATCATACTGAGTTCCATAAACTTAGCTTCATCATAACTAACAGACATGTATCCTAAAATTCCTCCAGAAGCTTCAGCTACTTTTTTAGCCATATCTTTCAATGAAGCGTACAACTTCACAGCAAAAGCATGATCAATCTTAGGTAAAATGTGATTTAATTTTTGAAGCTCTTTCTCTATTTCTGCAGCTCTAGCTTCTTTACCACTAGGAAGTTTTTTAACATACGCTTTGAACTTCGTAGGGAAATCTTTCCCGACTTCTCTGTAATAATCGATCAGCTGTTCTCTGGCTCTAGACTGCTTACTATTGGCAATTTCTACAGCCTGATCCATCTCGTCTTCATCTATCTTATCGTCCGCACCAGCAATAAGTATAGAAACTAATACTGGAGCATCCAGTAACACTTCTATCTCATCATCCCTAAGTGTCTTAAACTCTTGTACCATTTTTATTTTGTATTATTTTAAAATGCCGAGTCGAAAGTAAATCAATTACGTCGATATCGACAAAAAACTGATGCTAATTCTTATAAGTTAATTCCTTACTAGCTCTTCTTTCTTTCTTTAAGTCTAATTTGATCATTGATAAACCCTTCTAGTTGATCCACATCGATCTTCTTAGCTATTATCTTTTTATCTTTATCTAATACATACATCACAGGCGTACTCCTGACGTTGTATTGTACTCTAAAATTACTTCTTAAATGAGGATCACCATAATTTAACCAGTTCAAATCTAGATCCTTAATAAACTCTTTCCACTTCGGAATGTCAGTATCTGTACAAACAGCTACGACCTCCACTCCTTTAGACTTGATACGATCATATACTTCTTTCAAAACTGGAGTTTTCTTCTTACAATGACCACAAGTTGGACTATAAAAATATAAAACCGTATACTCGGACTGAACGTGATACAACCTCACTGGCTTGTCCAAAGTATCTACTAAAGCTATATACGGTGCTTGCATGCCCATTTGATTTTCACGATGAAACTTCATTTCACCTTTCAACTCTGCTATCATAGCACTATCCGCCCAAGAAGCTTTACCTTTCAAATAATATTCGTCGCTTAAGTGAACAAATACTTTATCCATACCCATGATCTTGGGATTTTGATACTTTTGAAACATTACGACCATGATGTACCTATACATTTCTTCATTTCCTTGAGACCTAAGCAGTAGTTCATCCACAGCAGATATGATAGAATCTGGATTTTGAACCACTACCCTATCCACATACTCCAACAGTTTTTTATGAAATAGTGGAGTTCTTAAGGTCCCTTGAGATTGAAAATCAACATCATCAAAATACTCTTTTCTGAAAATATTGTACTCTTCTCTCCTCTCCTCAGCTGAAAGAGATTCACTGCTAAATTTCATTCCCGGAGACATATCCATCATGGTCAATATTTGACCTACGAGATTATCTTTATTTACTTGCTTAAGCCTTTCCCGTTCTTCACTGTTAGCTGTATTTAATTCTTTTACTTGATCATAGACCAACGTAGAATCGGACTTAGTCGAAGAACTATCAAGACCTGCAGTCAATTCATTAACTTTCTTTTGATGTGAAATCATGAAAAGTTGAAAACTCTTGAAAGCTTCATTACTCTGAGAACCAGTAACTGTCATACTACCATACATATCCTGTTTCTTAGTATCTAGAGAAAAATCCTTCTCATCGACCAAAAACTCCATGTATAGATTTTTACTGTACAGGAAATAAACACCTGATGGGATTTCCTTTTGTCCATCGAATCGCACCTTCCCACCGGTATTCACCATTGAAGTATCTAGTAAATACTTCTTCTCTCCAAAATGATAACCTAGATAAGCTACTGAATCCTCTAAGCCTTCTACAGTTATCTTGATATCATATTGTTCAGGCTCTGCTAAAAGTTTGGCAGACACAAACATTAGCATAATTATAATTATTCTTTTCATATTTCTTTATTTAAAGAAGAATGCAAGTTTAAGAATAATCCTACTGATTTAAATGAGAAAAGTTTCCTACAATTTTTAACACAAAACTGTATTTTGATCACTTATGCATTAATTTCGAGTATTGAGAAAAATAAATACAAATTAATTATGAAACATTTTAACGCAGCTATTGAAAAGAATAAAGGAAAAGCAAATCCAAAGCCAAAAACAAGAGGAGAAGAGCAGGAATGTGATTCTGAAGAGAACAGCTCTAAAGGCTAAAGCAGTAATGACCTAACCTATATCTATTTAAAATAATTACCCTTCAAGATTTTGAAATTCATATCATCCGTTTTTCTTGCATTTTTATTAGCAGTCTTTAATTCCACCGCCCAATCGACTTTAAAAATAGATACCTTCAATAACCTTTTCCTAGACTCTCTCCAAAACAGTCTATCTTGTAACGAAATAAGTAATATTATCTACCAAATTGAGTCTAATCCTAGCTTAGACAAAAAAAGCAAGAACTTCGTAAAATTTCTTCATCTCACGACTGAACACTTTTATAACTGTAGCAATTTTCAGGAAGCAATTCATAGATATCTTGCTTTACTCAGGCATGCTGAAGGTCCAAAGTTAAATTCATTAGATAGAGCAGAGATATATGGAAGACTTGGAAACTGTTATTTTGAATTTAAAGAATTTGGCATTTCTCTAGATTACTATCTTGAGCAACGAGAAATTTTAAGTAATAAAAAAGAGAGTAGGTTGCACAGAGTTAATGAATCCAATATTGCTATGGTATATTATGCCATTGATGATTTAGATAACGCTATTCATTCTTATCAAAAAGTAATAAAAAAAGGGACTGACTCTGATGTAAACCTTGCTCATGAATATGTTACATTAGCGATGATATATCGTGAAAAAAACGAACTCGAATTAACCAAAAAACATCTTAACAAAGCACTTGAATATGCCCTAACTTATAAGAATTATGGGGATCTTGCTTATGTATATAGATTTTTTGCATTATACTACGTAGATAAAGGGTTATTCGAAAATGCCGTAGAGAATTTCAAATTAAGTTTGAAATTCAACGAAAAAATAGAGGACGTTGATGAGACTCTAGAGGCATCCTTCTTATTTGCCGAATCATATTATGAAAGATCTCTCTTTGAAGAGGCTATTAAAATAGGACATCAATACTTAAATCTAGCAATTGAGAATAGCAATTATGAAAAGATAGATCGCCTCACAAGAGTCATTCGTGATTCTTACATAGGCCTAAAAGAATATAAAAGTGCAATTGAGATCATGGATAAGTATTCCTATGCTAAAGACTCTATAGAAGCACAAAGAATCAAGAATATTGCACTAATGACTGAAGTAAGAGCTAATACTCAAAACAAAGTATTGGTTCTACAGCAACAAGATGAAATCAACACACAAACTATTCGTGCTCAAAACATATTGCTCTATTCCTCTATTGCAGGTATTGTTCTTTTAATTATAATAGCAATAATTATTTACAGAGCTTTAGTAATCAATAAGAGACTATCAAAAATAAATGCTGAACAAGCAGAAAAACTAAGGCAACTAGACGAAGCCAAATCGAGATTCTTCTCTAATATATCTCATGATCTGCGTACCCCTACTTCATTAATCATTGGAAGCATCGAACAAGTTCTTAAAAATGAAGATATATTTCTCAATTCAAAGACAGAGCGACAACTTAAGACCGGTCTTCAAAACGGAAATCGAATCATTCACCTAACCAATGAAATTAATGAACTTATCAAACTTGAAGACGGTCGTCTAAAAATCAACAAAGAATATATCAACTTAGACGATTTATTGCACCTATTCACACTCATGTTCAGCTCAATGGCTGAAGTTAAAGGAATTAAACTCAACTATTCTAAAACAAATTTTGAAGAAGCGCCTGTTTCTTCAATAGATGTAAAGCATTTTGAAAAAGTACTTTTCAACTTACTAACTAATGCGATAAAACATTGCAAAAAGGACGACTCGATTACTATTTCTCTTGACAAAGAGGGTAGTGAACTGATATTATCCATTGCAGATTCAGGAGCAGGTATTCCAGAAGAAAATCTTCCATATATCTTTGAAAGGTACTATCAAGCACCTAACTCCAATTTTAAAATAAAGGAAGGTTTTGGTATTGGGTTAGCATTAGTCAAAGAAATAATAGATCAACATGGAGCCAAAATTTCTGTAAAAAGTAAGATCAACGAGGGGACCCAATTTGAGATAAGATTGACTTTGGAACATGTTGATAACACACAATTATCTAATGAACATAATTTAGAATTCAGTCAAAATGCTCAAGATTTATTCAAGGATATTGAATTTGTAGAAACAGAAGATAGACCTATCGTCAAATATGAAACTAAAAACGAGAAAGGTAAAATCAATGAAAAGACCGTCTTAATCGTTGAAGACCATCCTGAAGTACGACAATATATAATTGATATTATCGAGCCATATTACAGTATTATAATGGCTGGCAATGGCAAAGACGCGTTAAAAGCTCTAGAAACAAAGCATGTAGATATTATAATTACAGACTTAATGATGCCATGGTTTGACGGGTTTGAATTACTTGAAAAACTAAAAGAAAATAGCAATTACAGCAAGATACCAGTCTTGGTTATATCGGCTCGAACGTCTGAAGAAGATAAGCTAAGAGTCATAGCACAAGGCGTACACGACTTTCTACACAAACCATTTAGTTCTGAAGAGCTCATTGCCAGACTGAAAAATTTAGAAAAGCGTATTGGTCAATGGAACAATAAAGACACTGACGCATTAATTATTAATGATAAAAGCACCTTAAATGGAATCGAAAAATCTCTTGTAGATCAAGTAGAAAAAATGATTATAGATAGAATTGATGACCCTACACTTACAGTAACTTTCCTCGCCAATAATCTATCTATCAGCGAAAGGAAATTCTATAGAATGATCAAGAATCTTACAGATTTCACTCCTTTCGAATACATCAAAGAAGTTAAATTTCAATTCGCTCATAGAGCAATTGTGGAAGGTAAAGTAGAATCACCATCTGAAGCAGCTCAGTTAGTTGGGTTAACAAATGTCAGTCACTTTAGTACTCAATTCAAAAAGAGATTTGGCAAAAAACTAACAGACTTATTTGAAGCTCAAGCCTAAAAACAAGATCAATTGTTCTCTTAATTGCGTTTTTTGGATATATTGAGTCAATTTTTCAATCCCAACACCTAGAAATTGAGCACTTCCGAAAAGCAGAAGATATATCGGTTTATAGTCGGCTTCATTATAGTTTTAGCCATCTATTTTATTCTGATTACTTTACTGGTTCATTTCGAACGAGACAGTGATCAATCGGCCATCATTAGTTATACAAATGCCATTTGGTACACAATAGTCACATTGACTACCGTAGGATATGGTGACGTCTATCCTGTCACCATCTATGGAAGAATAATTAGTTACGTTTTTGTTATATTAAGTATGGGTGTGTACGGTTTCATGATTGGTCAATTTGCTAGTATTATCACTACTTTTAAACAAAATAAAATGCTTGGATACAATGGAACTTTATTCGAAAACCATGTCGTTATTATAGGGTGGAATGATTTCGGACACTTGGTCACCGAACAACTCATAGGGGCAAGTAAACAAGTAGCCATAGTTACTAATAATAAAGACGATATTAGTATAATCCATGAGCGTTACAGTAAAAAACAAGTCTATACCTTATTCTCCGACTTTGAAAATACTGAAATGTTGAGAAAAGCTAACATTGAAAAATGTTCGGTAGTATTTGTAAACTTAAAAGACGATACTGAAAAACTCGTTTTTGTTTTAAATATGAAGAAGATTTTCAATAATCTAGACTTCGTAGTTACTCTAGAAAATTCAAACCTAAAGAATACCTTTATTAATGCCGGAGTAACAAACGCCATATCTCCACACGAAATCTCTTCGAAAATACTGGCAAGCTACATGTTTGAACCAGATGTGGCATCATACACTGAAGATATAATGTCTTTTGCGCACACTCCTAGTGACTATGACATCAAACAGTTCTTAGTAACCTATGACAACCCTTATCTTAATAAAAATTATCAAGAGGCTTTTCTAGATATCAAAGAAAAGTACAATGGAATTTTGATAGGAATGGTCAAAAAAGACGAAAATGGTGATAGAAAAATTATTAAAAACCCAATTAAGGATTTTGAAATCGAATTAAGCGACTACCTAATTATAATTGTCAATGGCAACTCATTCGAGTTGATACAGAAAGCATTCAATATTGAAGAAGGATATTTCAAAGAAAGACACCAATCATGATGATCAGGTTGACCTTAGCAGTTTTTTCAAGTTTGTATTTTTTACTTACAGGGTGTGTCGAAAATAAAGATGTGAATTCATCTTATGGACCAAACTTCCGTGAAATACATGAAGACATTCATTTTCACTTTGATGAAGTAGTAGTGGATGGAAATAAGTACTTGATTTTAGAAAGAGATAGAAATAACCCTCACGAAGGGTTTGGATTCATGGCTTTAAAAGGAAACGATATGAAGTCCAATCAAGACTCTATCAAAGCTTACCTTAAAACTATTCTTGAACTTCAAAAAAAAATACTTTCTAATCAAGGTTTAAAAGAAGTGGAATCTTTGACTGAATCTTTATTGGAGAATAATATGATAAAATCTAAAAGTATGCGCTACACAAACAAAAATGCCGAAGAAGAATAACTTCATCGGCATCTTTATTTCTTAATAACAGGTCTCTCTTAACCAAGAGTCGCAAAATGGTTTTTTAAATCTTCAAGTACAACTTGAGTATCAGCATCAACCGCAGGTGATTTGATCAAATCCTTAGCCATTTTACCAGCATCTATAAGTTGATCACTATCTCTAAAAACCTCGTTCAATATTTTGCAATTATCTATCGAAGAAAGAAGCACAACAATAGCAAGAGATGCTTTCTGACCTTTAGTCACTACATTAATTAAAGTATCTCTAATTTCTTGCTCAAATGCATAATTTGCATTATCCATTCTTTCAGATACTGGAATCCATAGAAGCTTGGTAGATTCAACTTTTAAAATACCCCTCTGTACTAGCAATTCGATAACGTCATCTTGAATTTTATCAAATTGTGGAGCAATTTTCTTTATGGTACTTACAACAGAGTCTCCCCCTCCTCCAATTGCATTTAATACTCCATCTAATACTTTATTTCCAGTACCTGTAGAATCTTTAACTACGATTTTCCCGCCAGAAAACCCTAGTCTTTTGATTAAGGCCAATTCTAAGACAGAAATAGCTAAAATACCATGATCAATAGTGTGCTCAGCTGCTGACAAGAGTCTTCCCTCTTCATCATCAAGAGCTATCAACATTAATCCTTCTGCTAAACTAAGTTTCATCTAAAAGTCAGTTATGTCTTTATTAGTTATAATTAATTCTTTATTAGTCTTTCAATCGTCAATCCTTGAATCAAAATAGAGAACACAACCACTGCATAAGTAGCTGCTACAATTATCTCTTTCGCAGGAATACTATCAGACAATGAAAGCGCCAAAGCTACGGAAATTCCACCTCTTAAACCGCCCCACGTCAATATTATAATACTTTTCTCTTCAAATTTTTTCCCCGTAATCTTCTCTATAGCAGTCACAGGAATGGCCACTCCTAAGAAACGAGCAAACAATACAATGCTTATAGCAATAGGTGCTACTATTAAAAATTCCATCTGAAAATCCTGTGCAATAACAATAACTTCAAGTCCAATAAGAATGAATAGAATTGCATTCAAAGCTTCATCAAGAAGGTGCCAAAATTTATACACATATTCGCCAGTTGCATTTGCTAGTTTTTCACTTCGTCCTTCGTTTCCTATGAATAATCCCATCACAACCATGCCTAAAGGTCCTGAGACATGAGACAATTCTGCTAACCTTCCTCCTAGCATAACTAAACTTAGCGTAACTAACACTTCCAACTCAACATGGTCGTTATCAATATAATCCAAAAGCTTAAAACCAAGATACCCCAGACCTACTCCTAATGCTACACCTCCAAAGACCTCCTGACCAAATAACTTAGCTATTCCAAAAATTGAAGTATCAACATGATGCGCGGCATGCTCTCCACCTCCTCCCATCATAGACTCAGCTATGGCAGATATAGTTAAAAAAATCACAACACCTACACCGTCATTAAACAATGATTCTCCTGCAATTTTTATTTCAAGATTCTTAGAAACTCCGAATTTTTTAACCAATGCTAGAACGGCAATAGGATCAGTTGGTGAAATGAGTGCTCCAAATAACAAGCAGTAGATTAATTCTACTTCAACACCAATCATCGGAAAAGCATAGTACATTAAATAGCCCACTATGAAGGTCGACATCAATGTACCTAAGGTAGCCAAAACTAATACAGGCACCCTTTCTTCTAGAAGTTTGCTAAGATCCACCGATAATGCTCCGGCAAACAGTAAGAAGTTTAGCATAACATTTAAAAGCACTTCTTTGAAATCAAACTCCTCTACAATATGGCTTGCTCCGTTAAGAATTGAAGGAAAAACCATACCTAATAGTACAATTACCACTGATGACAATAGTGCTATAGCCATCAACCCTATCGTTGAAGGAAGTTTCAGAAGAGTAATATTGAGCAGCGTAAAAACTGCTGCAAGAAAAATGAGTAGAGTTATTAAATCTAGAATACCCATGTTTAGTCAGTTTATGGAATTGTTTTGAGCGATTAATATCGTTCGAAAGGCTAAATTAACCTCTATCCATTTAATTCAAACTAATATACGATAATTGACGCTTCTTTAAAGAGGAACCTTTGGCATTAAGCCAATTTTCTGTCTGGCTAAACATAGCTTATCTCGGCACTTATTCAATTTTCTTATATCTACCTCAGAAAACTTATAATAAAGAGGGTTTATTGGTACAATAAAAATATTTTTGCGTTCCAAAATTAAGCACCCATAATGTACACGTTTTGAGTGCTCTTAATTATTCGATAAACTACGAATGACAAAGGCAGCGACTAAAAATTTTGTAATTGATTTTGATAGTACATTTACCCAAGTTGAAGCTTTGGACGTACTATGTGAGATTACGTTAAGTGATACAAAATTGAAGGAATCAAACCTTCAACAAATTGCAGACATCACCAATCAAGCAATGGGAGGTGACCTATCTTTCAGAGAATCTTTAGAAAGAAGAATAAAGCTTTTACATGCAAAAAAGAAGCACATTCCATTACTTATAGAAGAACTAAAAAAACTTGTCTCTAAGTCATTTGTCAGAAACAGGGAGTTCATTGAGAAGCACAAGGACAATGTTTTTATTTTATCGAATGGGTTCAAAGAATTCATTGTACCAGTTGTTACAGAGTATGGCATCAAACCAGATCATGTTCATGCCAATACTTTTGAATTTGATGATGAAGAAAACATCGTGGGGTTCGATTATGACAACATTTTGTCAGAAAGTGGCGGAAAGCCGAGATTAGTAGAATCTCTCAACTTGGAAGGAGATATCTACGTAATCGGAGACGGATACAATGACTACGAAATCAGAAAAGCTGGAAAGGCGGACAGGTTTTATGCATTTACTGAAAATGTAAAAAGAGAAAAAGTAATTGAAGTCGCTGACTACGTTGCTGAGTCACTAGACGAAATTTTATATCATAACAATATGGAAGGCAAACTATCTTATCCAAAAAACAAGATCAAAGTTTTATTACTTGAAAACATTCACCCTAATGCTTCCAAAATAGTGGAAGAAGAAGGATACCAGCTTGAGATTCATTCGGCTGGAATGACTGAGGAGGAATTGTGTGAGAGGATTAAAGATGTTTCCATTATTGGTATCAGATCAAAAACCAATATAACTAAGAAAGTTTTAGACAGTGCCGAAAGGTTAATGGCTATTGGAGCGTTTTGTATTGGAACAAATCAAATTGATTTAGCCGAAGCGACTAAGAAAGGTATAATTGTTTTCAACGCTCCATACAGCAATACCAGATCTGTGGTAGAACTTGCTATCGCAGAAATGATTCTTTTGATTAGAAATCTTCCTGACAAAATCTCTTCTATGCATTCAGGAAAGTGGAAAAAATCAGCTACTAATGCATTTGAAATTAGAGGCAAAAAGCTTGGTATCATAGGATATGGCAATATTGGTAAACAACTTTCTATTCTTGCTGAATCTATGGGTATTCAAGTATACTACTATGATTTAGATGAAAAACTTGCAATAGGTAACGCTATCAAATGTAAATCTCTTGATGACCTACTATCTACAGTTGATATTATTTCTCTGCACGTGGATGGTAGAAAAACCAATAAAAATATCATAGGTAAAGCTGAGTTTGAAAAAATGAAAGATGGTATGATTTTCTTAAACTTATCAAGAGGTCATGTTGTAGATATTCAAGAACTAAAGAAGAACATTGAATCTGGAAAGATAATTGGTACTGGAGTAGATGTTTTTCCAGAAGAACCATTGAGTAATAATCATGAATTCATATCTGAATTAAGAGGGTTACCGAATGTGATATTAACTCCTCATATTGGTGGATCAACTTTGGAAGCGCAAGAAAATATTGCAGAATTCGTACCGAATAAGATCATAGACTATATCAATTCTGGTTCTACTCAAACAAGTGTTAATTTCCCTAATTTGACATTGCCTAAATTGGTAGATGCCCACAGATTTATTCATGTACATCAAAATCAACCGGGAGTGTTAGCAAAAATCACGAATACTCTAGCAAGTGGAAATATTAATGTGGTAGGTCAATATTTGAAAACTAATGAAGATATTGGATATGTAATAACTGATATCAATAAAGATTACGACAAAGATGTAATCAAAGAACTAAAAAAGATAGAAGGAACAATAAGATTCAGAGTTCTTTACTAAAGTAAAAAATCCCGACCCAATGGGTCGGGAATACTTTGAGACGGTTGTATAAACCTCTAATAGTAAAGATTTGAGCTATCCAAATGATTCGACAATCCCCGTGAGGGGCACGCTCTAGGCACCAGAGTCGCTCGTACGTTTTATAAGCATCAGGTTTATAACTATTGCTCAAAGCAGTTACAAAGATATACCATTAGAGAAACGGTACCATAGGTACCACGAAATATTAGAGATATTTAGATGAAAAGAATTTTTTTCACTCCTGGCCCTTCAGAGTTATACTTTACCGTCGAGCAACATATTTCAAATGCGCTTAAACAGGGTGTAGCCTCTATCAGCCATAGAAGTAAAGAATATGTAGCGATACAACAAGCTACAGAAGAAGCACTAAAAGAGCTTCTGAATATCCCTGAAGGATATCATATTGGCTTTATGTCTTCGGCCACAGAAATATGGGCTAGATCAATTGAAAATTTAGTATCTACTAAGACATACCATTTTGTGAATGGTTCATTCTCAGAAAAATATTACAAAGCAGCAATTGCACAAGGTAAGGAAGCCATAGCTCAAAACGCTGAACTTGGTTCAAACAATGATATTACTACTGCGATCATTCCTGAAGGGACTGAGTTAATAACCTTAGCCCAAAACGAGACCAGTACTGGAGCATGGATTCCTATAGAAGCTATTGAAAAACTAAGAAACAACTATCCTGATACTTTAATAGCCCTAGATGGTGTAAGCTCTCTACCTACAGCAGCAGTAGATATCAATAATGTTGATATGTTATACTTCTCGGTGCAAAAGTGTTTTGGTTTACCCTCTGGTCTAGGAGTATGGATTTACAATGATAGATGTCTGGAAAAAGCAGAACAACTAAAGGCTACTGGCAAATTTCATGATACATATAATAGTATCCTGAATGTTCACAAGTTTGGCCTGAAGCATCAAACCAGTTGCACACCTAACGTAATGAATATTTATCTCTTAGGTAAAATAACTCAAGACATGGTAAATAAAGGAGTAGACCAAATTAGAAACGAGGCTAAATATAAGAGTGTTCTGATCTATGACTTATTTGAAAAACATGAGAAGTTATCTCCATTCGTAAAAGAAAAACAATACAGGTCTCAAACTGTTGGTGTAGCTGAGGTAGAAAATGGAGCAACTGAATTGATGAATAAGTTAGCAGAAAAAGGACTAATTGTTGGAGGTGGATACAGTCAATTCAAAGGTCAACATATCCGAATAGCTAATTTTCCTACACACTCAAAAGAACAAATGGAAATGTTAGTTGACACCATAAACGACCTAGAGTTTTAATCGAACAACATTACAAAATGGATACTTTTGATAAAATACTAGTCTGTATTGATAACACAGATATTGATTCTGAAATTCTTACAGCCGCATCCTTGGTTAGTAAACTATCTGAGTCTAAGGAAGTACATTTTATATATGTCATCAAGGAAATAAACTTACCCGGAAGTGTATTGAAGGAATTTCCCAACATCATCAATGATTCAATCAATGATCGTAAGAAAGAAATCCAAAGAAAGGTAGATCAGTACTTTTTTAATGACGATACAAAAATCACTCTTAAAGTTTTCCCTGGTAGTATCACCAAATCCATATTAAGATATAGTGCTGAGATGGATGCTGATCTGATTGTGATGGGTAGAAAAAATGAAGTCAAAGGTGGCGGCATTAGTATTAACAGAATTGCGAGACGAGCAGCTTGTTCATTACTTATTCTCCCTTCTGGTTATGATCCAAATCTCAAGAAACTTTTAGTCCCAGTTGACTTCTCAGATGGAGCTTTGGTTTCCTTAAATCAAACACTTCATCTCGCTGAAAAGTCTGAGCAAAAAATTAAAGTCGTAGCTCAAAACGTGTATCAGGTCCCATCAGGATATCATTACACAGGTAAAAGCTACAAGGAATTTGCCAAATACATGCTCGAAAAAGTATCTAAAGATTTCGACAAATTCTTAAAGAAAGTGAAGCCCACAAACATCACTATTAAGCCTATTCATACACTGGATCGATTCGATAATGTAATAGATCAAATCTACAGTACAGCTAAAAAAATAAAAGCTGGAGGAATTGTCATAGGAGCAAAAGGTAGAACTAAGTCCACCTCACTATTTATTAGTAGCAAAGCCGAAAGGATGATTGCACTAGACAGTGAACTGCCTCTCATGGTCATAAGACCTAAGGGTGAAAGTGAAAAAGAGGGAATTCTAGAATACTTACGTAAACTATAAAATTAGTTAGTAGCAACTGGATAAGTATTTTATCCAGTTGCTATGTTTCAGCTCTTTTTGTACAAGTAAAAAATAGCACCAGCTGCTATCCATAAACCTAGAAACTCTCTTGTTTCTTCTATGTAAGGTTTCTCATAAACCATTTCTCCAATAATTTCATTTTTATTGGGCTGAACCAAATATTCTAAAAAGCCGGGAATGTAGAAAAGTGAAAAACCTAATAAGACTAACATTACTACCAAAGTCAATGATTTATTTTTTAACCCAAAGATTCGAATCACAAATAAAATACTCACTAAAGTATACATAGCTACCCATTTAATTGGGTCAGGGTCATTTAACTGAACAATTGCGAATAAGGCAAATACGACAGCCAATACTCCATAAATTATCTTCTGCTTCATGCCACGAATCTAACTACAAGGAGACTTAATCAACGATAAGCCTCCTACAGTAATTTCTACTTTACACCTAAAATATCTCTTAGGTGCTTTTTATCAACTTCACCTCCCGCGAAATCATCAAAAGTTTTTTCTGTCACTTCAATGATGTGATCTTTAATAAAAGGAGCACCTTCAGTTGCTCCTTGTTCAGGAGACTTGATACAACACTCCCACTCAAGCACTGCCCATCCATCAAAACCATATTGACTTAGTTTGCTAAATATACTTTTGAAGTCAACTTGACCATCTCCTAATGAACGAAATCTTCCAGGTCTGTCAGCCCAGTCTTGATATCCTCCATATACTCCGGACTTACCTGTGGCATTGAATTCAGCATCCTTCACATGAAACATTCTAATGTACTCGTGATAAAAATCAATATATTGAAGGTAGTCCAACTGCTGAAGAACAAAATGGCTCGGATCATAAAGAATCTTTACACTCTCATGATTACCGGTAGCTTTGAGGAATCGTTCAAAAGTAACTCCGTCATGCAAGTCTTCACCAGGGTGAATTTCATAACATACTTCTACCCCTTGATCTTTACAATGATCTAAAATCGGCATCCATCTATTGGCTAATTCTTTAAACCCTTCTTCTACCAAACCAGCAGGCCTTTGGGGCCACGGGTATACAGTATGAAATAATAAAGAACCTGAGAACGAAGCCATCACGTCTATCCCCATATGTCTACTAGCAGACGCTGTAGCCTTCATTTGATTTACCGCCCACTCTGTTCTAGCTTCTGGATTTCCATGAACACTCTCAGGAGCGAATCCATCAAACATACTATCATATGCTGGGTGAACGGCTACTAATTGACCTTGTAAATGTGTAGCTAATTCTGACACTTCAAGCCCTGCTTCATTTACGATACCTTTAATATCATCACAATAGTCCTTACTCTGACCTGCCTTCTCTATATCTATTACTCTAGAATCCCATGCAGGAAGTTGTACAGCTTTGTAACCCAATCCTGCTACCCATTCACATATATTTTTAAGATTATTAAATGGAGATTCATCTCCCATGAACTGAGCAAGAAATATTGCAGGTCCTTTAATTGTCTTCATTTTCAATTAGTTTTAAAATTCTAAGATTAGCAATCGTTAAGCCTTGAAAGCTTAAACCTATCCTCTAATACTTGGGTTCTACCCAAACGTTACCTTTCTCTGTAGACTCAACAACCGCGTCTACCAATGCCATACCATGAACACCATCTTCTACACTTGGATAATCTAATACTGAATCATGATCATCACCAGCATAATCTGCTCTCACCGCATTGGCAAAATTTCTATAGATGTTGGCGAATGCTTCTAAATACCCTTCTGGATGTCCTCCAGGAGTTCGTAAATGCGCCAAAGCCTCTGGTAATAGATAACTGTGATTCCCTCCTGCTCTTAGTTTCTGAGCGGGTTCTCCATGCCATTTAACTAACAAAGAATTGTTATCCTCTTGTGTCCATTCAATTCCTCCTTTTTCACCATAGACTCTTACTTTGATTCCATTTTCTTCACCAGCAGAAATTTGTGACGCAAAAAGTACCCCTGGTACACCTCCCTCTAACTCAAGTAAGACATTGGCATCATCATCGAGCAATCTTCCTTCAACCACAGTAGTGAGCTGAGAAAGCACTTTTGTGATTTTCAAACCACTAACGTACTCTGCCATATTCGCGGCATGCGTACCGATATCCCCATAACAACCACTTTTACCACTCCGATTTGGATCTGTTCTCCAAGCAGCCTGTTTCTGATCTGAATCTTCAAGCTTATCAGTCAGCCAACCTTGTGGATACTCAACTGCTATTTTTTTTATTTTGCCCAGCTCACCATTTTTGATCATTGCCTTAGCCTGTTTGACCATAGGGTAACCAGTGTAAGTATGGGTTAATGCAAATGGCAAACCTGTTTCCTCCACTAAGGCTTTTAGACTCAAGGCTTCATTCAAAGTAAAAGACAGTGGTTTATCGATTATAACTGGAAAACCATTTTCCAAGGCTGCCTTTGCAGGAGCATAGTGCATATGATTCGGTGTAACAATAGATACAATATCCATTCTTTCCCCTTCAGGTAAACTAGCTTCCATAGTCATCATTTCTTCGAACGTAGCATAACATCTCTCTGGTGGAAGAAACAACTCTGCTCCAGAATCTATGCATTTTTTATGGTCGCTGCTGAATGCACCGCATACTAATTCTATCTGCCCATCCAAATTGGCAGCCATTCTGTGAACAGCTCCGATAAAGGCTCCTATGCCTCCACCAACCATTCCCATTCTAATTTTTCTATTCTTCATTTTATTTGTGACCATTAATTATGGCTAAATATTTATTCAATTTAAACTGCTTGCACTTTACCTTTCTTTATCACAATACTCAGAGCACCAAATGCTACGATTAGAATAGCTGGGAGAACTGACATCAATCTCAAAGTATCGGCTCCTGTCATATCAGAATCCATAAAACTCCCCATGATCGGAAGAACAACCGATACAGATAACATTCCTGCTCCTCCCATAAGTGATAGTCCAAGTGCTCCGCTTTGAGGTATTTTCTCAGCTACAAAACTTAGCATTGTCGGCCAGAAATAGCACACTCCTATTGCAAAGACACCAGCTGAAACAAAAACCATAGTACCAGAAGTATAGCTCATCAGTATTAGACCTACGAATGAAAATATAGCAGAGAAGAAAAGCATTGAGGTTATATTGATTCTATGGACAATCTCACCCGCAAATAGCCTTCCAAGAGCCATAATACCATTTACAAATGCCAAAATCAAAAGTGGTGCCACACCAGACTCTCCCAAAAGAGAAGATATCCTCTGACCTGTACCTAGTTCTGTAGCTGCTGTTAAAAACATACAGAGTAGGATTACTATAAATAGCGGTGAAAGACAGGCTTTGAACATATCCTTATTCGAAACTCCCAGATTTACTCGTTCTGTTTGTGGAAATTCTTGACCTACTATCATTATAGCATAGGCTGTCAATGGAATAAACAATACACTTACCAGTATCATCCAGTTGAGCCCGAGTAAATCCATTATTAAAAACCCTGCTACACTTCCTATAACTATTCCACCTGGAAACCAAACATGAAACCTGTTTAGCATTTTGGTCTTGTTATCAGGGAAAAGTGTCGCAATCAGCGGATTACATGCAGCTTCAACCATACCGTTTCCGATACCAATAAGAGTGGTGCCAGCAAATAATGTCCAAAAATCTCTAGCTATCAATGTAAGTACAATTCCTCCTAGGTGTCCTATTACTGCGAGATTTAAAATTCTTTTCATACCAAAATAGTCAACCAAAGGACCTCCTATGATCATAGCAAGGGTAAATCCCCAAAACGCAGGTCCAAAAGCAAAACCTATTTGCTCACTTGTAAGACCGTAATCTGTCATAAATACTTCTTCTAATTTGGCTCTAATGGCAAAGGTCATTGCCGTCACCACGAGGGCAATGCAACTTGCATTGAACAACCTCGACTGGGATTGATTGGATGTCATGTTCACAATTATTTATGTCTTATCACTTTGTATAAAAACGAACACTCTTATCTTTACAGAGCTAAAACCGTTCTATACTCACTACAAATTAATATTTCGAGTAAGTTTAACTGTTCATAATTTCACAATGGATGATATTAAACAGAGTATCACGCCGTTCAAAGGCGAGAATGGATCTATATTCTATGCTGATAATTGCGGGCCTTTAGTAGACGCTAGAGACAGAGGTATGGTAGAGTTTAAAGCATTAGGTAGACACTCTTATCCAGGAGATCGTCTTACTGAAGCAACTGAAGGCCTCAATACTATTGGGTATTGGAATGCTAATCGTGATCAAGATTGGGGACTTGACTGGCATCGAAATGAAGGTGTAGAGTTTCATTTATTGGAGTCTGGCAAAATGCCCTATGGGGTAGAAGGACAAGAAATGGAGCTTTCTGCTGGAGACTTTACAATAACTCGACCTTGGCAGCAACACAAAGTTGGAAACCCTGAGGTGGGTATCGGAAAATTCTATTGGATTATCATTGATGTAGGTGTCCGTCGCCCTCACCAAACTTGGGAATGGCCTGATTGGATTATGCTTTCTCAAGAGGATCTAGACAGACTTACATTATCTATTCGTCAAAACGAACAGCCAGTATGGAAAGCCACTCCAGAAATTAAAGATTGCTTTAAAAAAATCAACAAAACATTAATTACTGACAACAGAGGTTCTTCATCATCCAAAATCCGTCTGTACATCAATGAATTATTGATTCTGATTCTTGAAATGTTTGATAGAGGTAAATTAATACTTAATGAGTCACTTACTGACAGTATGAGGTCTGCCAAACAATTTATTGATGAGCTTAGCAATGACCCTGCTTACCCTTGGACAATAGAAGAAATGGCTGCTTCTTCAGGACTAGGAACGACGAGATTTACTCATCATTGCAAAACTCTCACCAACCTTACTCCGATGCAAGTACTTACTCAGAAACGATTGGAAAAAGCATGTCAAATGCTCAGAGAATCGGTTGATCTAAGTGCGTCTCAAATTGCCTATACTTGTGGATTTTCAACAAGTCAGTACTTTTCCACAGTTTTCAAAAAACACATGAAGATGTCTCCCCAATCTTACCGTACCAAATTTACTAATAGAGCGAGCGCTTAATTGCCACAAAACAATTATGAAAATAAGACTAATGATTGCCCTACTGATGGTAGGTCATTTTGCTTTTCCACAAACTATTGAAGGTTTAGTAATAGATCAGATAGATGAATCACCTCTTATAGGTGCTAATTTGAAGATTCCATATCTCAACTTACAAACAGTTGCTGATCAAGAAGGTAAGTTTAAGTTTGACAAAGTACCTCCTGGAACCTATATTATGACAGCTTCCTTTGTTGGTTTCAAACCCCTACAGCAAAAAAACATTTGGGTAAAAAATGGAAAGGTAACTTTCGTCACATTTGAGTTAGAACAAAGCTCTAGAGAATTGGATGAAGTAACTATTCAAAGTTCAAGTATCGAGCAGGTTAGTTCTATTCAAATTACCGAGGAAAAGACTAACAGACTAGCTGGAACATATTTCGACCCTGCAAGACTAGCGACTACATCTGCCAATGCAACTGTTACTAATGATCAAAATAATGCTATTTCTGTGAGAGGTCTCCCTCCTAGTTTGAACTCATGGCGTATTGAAGGTTTAGAAATCGTCAACCCAAACCACCTAACTGGAGCGGGTATTTTCAATGATCAACCTGCTGGTACTAGTGGCGGTGTTAATATATTAAGTGCACAAGTACTCGACCAATCACAGTTTCTATATGGACATATGAACAGTAATTATACTAATGCAAGTGCGGGCGTTTTCGATATGAAAATGCGAAATGGATATTCCGGAGATCATCAATTTACAGCGCAAGCTTCTTTCATAGGGTTTGACTTGAGTGCTGAAGGTCCTCTGACCTCTAAACAAAAAGCTAGCTATTTGGTAAATTATAGATATTCATTCACAGGATTATTGGCTAACATGGGGGTAGACTTTGGAGGTGAGAAAATTGGCTTCCAAGATTTATCCGCAACCGTCAACCTACCACTTAAAAAAGGTGCTGATCTTAAGTTTTTCACCTTCGGAGGAGTTAGTTTCAATGATTTCGAACATAAAACGCTAGAAGAGTCGGAAATAGAAAAAGATAGAAAAGACATCTTCTACGATGGTAAAATGGGAGCTGTAGGTGCCGTCTATGATCAACCAATTGGAAAAAAGACTGTTTTCACTTTAAAGTCGGCATACTCCAGATCTTTTGATGAGAGAAAAGAGAGTTTTTATGATGATACTAATCTTCAAGACAGTCTTTTTAATACTCGATTCGAATATGAAATTCTTGCTAATCGAATAAAACTCTTTCACCATCTTGGCAATCATTCGCTAGAATATGGTCAAACGGTTAATCTTTATACTCGAAAAGAGAATTTACTAACGAGTTACTCTATTCGTAATTTTTTTAAACATGAATACTACTCTACCTTCTTAACTTGGAACTGGAATATTTTTAAGAATTTCGATTTAGAACTTGGTTCAAGTTATAATACACTCAGATACGACAGATCTGAGAGAACCCAAAATAAAAACGAATCTTGGGTTGAACCTAGAATTAAAGCAGATTACAAAATAAATAAAATCTCATTTTCGATCGGAACAGGAATTTATAATTCTACATTAACACCTGGATTTCTCACAATCAATGATAATTTCCAAAGGGCATTCAATTCTAATTATAGAGCAACTAGCCGAAGTTTTAGCTCTATCGGATACAACCTTGATCGTTTAGCTTTTTCTTTAGAGGCCTTCAATTACAATTACTTCGATCAAGACTTTAAATCAAATGGTGTAAGCTTCAAAGCTAATTACACAACTCCTCTAATTTATTCCAATGTCGAAGCAACACTTTTCAAAGCTGAACGGATTTCAAAGGATATATACCCCTATGACATAGAACAATCCTACTCTTTCCTTCTTGGTAAGAAATGGAATTATGACAACTCCAGAACGCTTTCAATAAATACTAGAGGAATCTATCAAGGTGGAATGTATCCAGAAGCTAGCAATGGCTTCTATAGAAATAATATTGAAACTCAAGATAGACTTACCCCTTATGTTCGACTGGATCTACGCATCCAATGGATTAGACATAGACCAAAAGCTACTACATCATGGTCACTCGACATCCAAAACGTAACCAACCGAAAAAATGAGGCTTTTGAATATCTAGATAGCTTTACTAACCAAAAGGAAACACAGTACCAGCTAGGTATGATTCCTATATTGGCATATCGTGTAGAGTTTTGATGAATGAATATGCGATCTAAATACTAGAAATAAAAAAGGAGCTCAATGGCTCCTTTTTTATTGTCAATTCTGTTTAGTGGTTATTTCACCCTCAATATTCCTCGCATCACTTGACCATGACCTGGATAACTACATACAAAGTGGTATTCACCTCTTTCAGTGATCTGGAAATAAATTGATTCCTCCGTCTCTGGCTGCATCAGTTTAGTATGAAAAAGAACATCATCAGATATCGGCACATAGTTCAATTGTTGCCCTTTTAGTCCAAGATTAAGAGCTTCTTTTACCACGGCATCAATTGTACCTGGCTTAGTAATAACGAAGTTGTGCAACATATCGTCAGGATTGTGGAAAGTCAATCTGACTTTATCACCAACATTGACTTCAATAAAATCCTTGTCAAACTTCAAGCCTGATACAGTAGTCATATCGATATTTACTATTTCCCCTTCTTCCCAATCTGCAGGTTTTTCTGTAACGCGCTTATCTGATTTGTATTCTACAACTTCCTCAGTCGAAGCCATCATGGCGTGATCATGAGACATTTCCATTCGAGCTCCTTCTGGAATTTCATTCAATGTATAGTATGCATCCTTGTGAAGTAACTTTTCTCCTCCTCTGCTCTTAATTTTTGGTAAGCTAAATGAATAGATATAACCATTTTTCATTCTATCTAGATATATTCTAGCCTTCATACCATTGTCAGATACTGTTACCTTATGAACTATTCTAGACTCTAGCTCTTGTACGGGACTTCCATATTTTTGATGATACAGGTAAGTGAATTCACTAACTTCATAATTCATCAGCTCTTCGGCTGACTTTCTGTCTACTGCTTTAGTAAATTCCAACTCAAAACCATCTGGTTGGGCTCTTATTGCTTTTACTTCAAAAGGTATTCTGCCTGTCCATTCTAGTCTTTGCAAGCCGTACATTTTTGGGCCTGTAGAACTCCAACCTCTACTAGTCATTCCTACAAAAACATCCTTTCTGCTACCCCATTCAAATCTCAAAACTCCAGATTCAAACCCTTCTACGAATGGAAAACAGGCTCCTTGATAAACACCGTTTACTTTTTCTTGGAACATTCTCATAACCTTGCTATGTCCTTGGTCCCCTACTAACATCTGCCCCTTAAAAGGACCAAAATCATCAGGTATTTCTGAAATATCAGAAGTTGAAACTCCCATCAGTGTATGTGGAAACCAAACACTAGGAGGCTTTATTGCACTAATTATCTTGGAATAATCGTAGATAGAAAATCCTAATTGATCATCAATATACTTGGCTTCGAGTTTCAATGGCGAGTTAGGTTCACCAGTCCATTTCAATCCTGCAATATGTCCTGCGAAATCTCCTTTCTCTAGATGCGTCACTCTACCAGAACCTACCCAGTCTCCTTGATTTTCTGCAAAAAAGATATCTCCGGCACTATTGATTCCAAATCCAGCTGGAGATCTTAAACCTGTTGCCCAAGGAATCATTTCTCCTTCAGGTGTCACTTTAATCATCCAGCCTCTCCATTTTCTAAGACTCTTTCCACCGCCTGACCATCCAAGATTAAGTGTCAAAACCATATCTCCATTAGGCATGAATTTAGGTCCGAACGAATACTCATGGTAATTACCAGATATATCCCAGCCATACACCGTTTCGTACTTATCTGCTATATCATCACCATCTGTATCAGTGACCCGAGTTAGCTCACTTCTCTGTGCTGTATAAAAAGAACCATCCTTGAAGGCTAGTCCTAAATTTTCATGCATTCCTTGACCAAACAGCTTATATGTTGGGTTAGAATTGTACGGATTTGTTATCAACCATAGTTCGCCTCGACGAGTCGAAACCCCTAACCTACCTTTGTCGTCGAAGGCTACACCTCCAACTTCCAACTTAATTTCTTTAGGAATATTGACATTCTTGATTCGATAATAATCTGATACATTCTGTCCTACGGCTGGCATCGTCAACATGATAGCCAACAAAGTAATGATCCTATTCATATTCTTTTTTATCATTTTATCTACCATATCAATGAATATGTTACTGGTTTTCTAAGGGGTAGAATCACTTCCTTTCCTACACTTGTATTTCTATATAAAACGTCATCAATAGTCTCAGGCAAAGACACGTAGTATTGACCATCCACAGAAAAGAGTCCTTTCTTTACCTCTTTGATTGACTTACCAAATGCTACTCTAGCATATAGTTCGATATCTTCACCAATAGCTTCTATAGTTCTTTTTAACCCTTTCTTATCTTTCGTGGGCACCCAACTATCTTTAATTAAAGAATTCATGTAGGTGTATTCGAATGTCGGGTTTCCATCTTTACTTAAAGTATAGGCTATATTTTTAAACCCTCTTTCAGGGGCATCACGCCAATCACCACTTTTATCATAGACTTGATTAACGATTAATCCATCATATCCATCGACGACTGTTGGAATAGGAAATAACAACTGCTCAAAGCCCCTACCACTCCACATATCAGTTACGTCAGCAAAGCCTCCTTTCCAAAAAGAAAGCAAAGCCCCATTCTGAAGATCTATTGCATAATTAATAGCACTAGGATCACCTACTGCGATTGCCTCAGATCTTTTATCATTTGGATTGTTTTTGAAGCGAATAAAACACCTTTGAAGTCTTGGACGATTATCCACTTCAAGCAGCATCTCTGGATCACCGCCTAATTCACGCTCCTTGACTACAGTAGCCAAAGGTTGTTTTCTGATTTGTGGCGCTTCGTATTGAATTTCAAAAACTCTACCTATTTTATTTCCTACAGACAATACTTCAACATCATATTTCCCTGCCTCAATATGGAAGCTATTGACCTTAGTCCAAGGAGCTCCCCACGGTTTATAATTATCAACGAATACCCTATCCCCAATTGTTAGTTTCAAACCACCAGAAACCTTTGTCGAAAAGACATAGTCAGCAGAAATAGGCACTTCCAATTGTCCTGTATACTTAGTCACATACTTGTTCGCCTTAGCTATTTTTTGGTCGTAGAACCCATCAATAGTACCGCTCACATCAAATTCAATGGAATCCAAATTGACAGTTTTCTGCTTTGGATATTTCATCTTTTTATGTTGATACTTGACGCTAGACACCTCTATCTTCTCGTCCAAATATGCTTTGTATTGAATATTCCTAAAAGCAACTGGCCCATGATCACCTTGAATCATAATCGGAGCCCATTCTGCAGTTTCATCACCATGCTTAGCTCCTCTAGTAGGACCTGACGTTTCGACATTCTCTTGAACGACTACTCCATTTAATACTACTTTCTTAAACAGAGCATTGCTGATTTTTTTCCCATTCTTGTCAAATCGAGGAGCTTGAAATGAAATGGAAAGATGCTGCCATAGGCCTGGAGCTTTGGCTGCATTTACATCTGGAGCGGAACCTTCAAAGCCATTTTGCCCTTTTGGCTTAGACTTATCCCATCGCTGATAGATACCTCCTATATCTTTGTGTTCAACTTTTTCCTTGCCCCAACTATCATACAACTGTACTTCGTAGCGACTTTGAAAATAAATACCAGAATTAGATCCTCGCGGCATCAAAACGTCGATCTCTAAATCAATATCCTGATGTTTAAATTTCGTAAATAGGTGCTTGTTTTTTCCTTTTTCCTGATCATTAAGATTGAGGATAATAGCGTTCCCCTCAGAGTAGCTTACATCTCTCCATTTAGCAGGATCTGCCCATACATCTCCGGCCATAGTCCAGTTTTTACCAGTCGGCTCAAACCCTTCTAGATTTGTTATCTTCTCATAAGGTACATATTTGAGAGGTTTCTCTTTCTTTTCATGCTGATCGTGTTTTGAACAACTCACCAAGCATATAAGAAGAGTCAGGCAACAGATGCCTTTCAATAGAATATTAGTCATCTTCATATACTTCACACTTTTTCCAGTATCAATGATATATCAATCAAACACTACTAATGTTCGATTAATATCAGTGTAAAATAATGTACATGAAGATGATATACACAAAGATAATAGGCGACATTCAGTTAGTTTCGCCGCTTTCTTTTAGCTGTCTTTGCCTTTTTCTTTTTGACCTCGCGTTCTTCCTGACCAGCCACTTTCATCAAGGTCTTCCAGTCTTCATGGGACTGAAGAGACGCACCTACTGTCATGCTATAGTCTTCCTTTGATAATTCTATTACAGCTATAGGCTTACCCAGGTTCTCTTCGATTTCAGATAGGAGCTTTTGTTCTTCTTTACTACAAAAGGATATAGCCTGTCCTTTTTGTTTACCTCGCCCAGTACGGCCAACTCTATGAACATATTGCTCTGAACTCTCTGGAAGATCATAGTTTACTACATAATCCACATTGGGAACATCTATACCTCGTGCAGTGATATCTGTGGCTATTAATACTCTAGTCTTTCCAGACCTGTAGTCCTTCATCACCTGATCACGCTCTGCTTGTGTCCTATCACTATGGATGGTATCCGCTTCTATTTCTACACGAGCCATCGCCTTTTGAACTCTGTCTGCTCTGACTTTAGTTCTTACAAATACTAGGAATTTCTTTTCTTCATGCTCAGTTAATAAGTTCTCTAGGAAGAAACGCTTATCATCCATCTCAATATGGGCTACCGCATGTTCAATATTTTTAGCTACCGGATCTTTGGGTGATATCTGAATTCGAATAGCATTGGTGACTAATGAATAGGCTAACTTCTTAATTTTTTCATCAATAGTAGCAGAGAAGAAAAGTGTCTGACGCTTCTTTGGCAAATGCCTCATCAAGTCTCGTATATCCTTGATAAAACCGAGATCAAGCATATGATCTGCCTCATCAAGCACTAAAATTTCCACCCTGTGAAGTTTCAAGGCTCCCTGACTTACCAAATCAAATAACCTGCCTGGGGTAGCAATCAATACATCTACGCCCCTATTGAGTTGATCTATCTGTGGGTCTTGATCTACTCCTCCGTGGATACAAAATGAAACTACCTTAGTTCCATTGCCTAGCGTCTCAAACACTTTCTCGATTTGAAGTGCCAATTCATGGGTTGGAGCCATTACCAAACACTTGATGCCGTCAGGTCTTCTTTTATCTTTCTTTTCTAGAAGCTTATTGAGAATCGGTATGGCAAATGCTGCTGTCTTGCCAGTACCTGTCTGGGCTATCGCCAATACATCCTCTCCTTTTAGAATCGGTGGAATTGATTTATACTGAATATCGGTAGGCTTCTTATATCCTTGATCTGCGATATTGGACTTAATACTTTCAGCTATTCTGTACTGTTCGAATTTCATTTGCTAATGGCTTTCCCGTAAATAGATCTAAAGGAATCTTTCACATTTTACTTAATTACTTCTTCATTTAATCAATGAAGAAATGAATCAAGTCTGTTTCAAATTGGAGAATTGAGAAGCAAAGGTATACTATGCACTATTAGCATAAAGAAAAACTTTAAATTTGGGCCAAAATCAATACTGTATGAACCAACATATGGTTTTGAAAATCGTCTATACCAATGGATAAAAAACTTGTTCAATGACAGATACTACCACTCTCAACAATACTCTTAATATCCCAACAATCGATTTGCCTAGAGTCGTTATTATCGGCGGCGGGTTCGCAGGTCTTAAAATGGCTCGACTTATCAACTCTGATGAAATTCAGACTGTACTACTGGATGAAAACAACCACCATACTTTTCAGCCACTAATGTATCAGGTAGCGACTGCAGGACTAGAGCCTGATTCTATTGCTTATCCACTTCGCAAGACCTTAAAGACAAAAAAGAGGACTCATATTCGAATGACGAAAGTGACGAATATTGATTTCGTCAAAAACATGGTTCATACCACCATTGGAGAAATACGGTATGATTATCTGGTAATTGCGACAGGTGCCAAGACTAATTACTTTGGAAACAAGAACGTTGAAAAGCACGCGATGCCAATGAAGAGTCTTACAGAATCTCTTGATTTGAGAAGTTTGATTTTGCAAAACTTCGAAAAGGCTTTGACTCAAAGCAATGAAGAAGAAAAGGACAGTTTCATGAACTTCATGATCGTAGGTGGTGGCCCTACTGGAGTTGAGTTGGCAGGCGCTTTTGCCGAACTTAAGAAACATGTACTTCCTAAAGATTATCCTGATCTAGATATTAGAAGAATGCAGATTCACTTGATAGAAGCTAGCCCGAAGGTGCTGAGTGCTATGAGTGACAAGTCTTCTAATCATGCACTGGAGTATCTTAGAAAAACTGGTGTCAATGTATGGACTGACACACTGGTCAAAGACTACGATGGAAATACAGTGACTACTTCAAAAGAAGTATTTCAATCAAAAACATTGATCTGGGCTGCTGGTGTTACTGGAAACATCCCCAATGGGATTAGACCAGAGCACCTAGAAAACAATAGAATAATAGTTGATGAGTATTGTAGAGTTAAAGGTCTGGAAAATGTATATGCTATTGGCGATGTGGCATTAATGAAAACGAAAGAGAGTCCTAGAGGACTTCCTATGTTGGGATCTGTAGCTCAACAGCAAGGACAGTATCTTGCCCACTCCATTAAGGAACAGTTGAAGGAAAAGACTGTTAAAAAATTCAAATATACTGACAAAGGAACCATGGCTACAGTTGGTAGAAACCTAGCCGTTGTTGATATAGGAAAGATCCATTTTGGAGGTTGGTTTGCTTGGTTGACATGGCTTTTGGTTCACCTTATGCTTTTGGTGGACTTTAGAAGCCGTCTAGTTGTATTCGTAAATTGGATCTGGAGTTATATCAATTTCGATCGTGGTACTAGACTGATAGTGAGAAAATTCTCTAAGAAACCAGATAAAAGTGTATCTCAAAAAGAAGAGCTTGTAGCCTAGGCTGCAAACTCTTCTTTACTAGCTACTTGGTTCAGTATTACTACATGTGGCTCGGACTCACACAAAGGAGTAAGGTTGACTATGAACTCTTCGTAGTGATCTGAGTGTCTATGCTCTTCTCTTGCGTCCATATCTCTGAATGTCATCACGTGTATAAATCTACGTATGTCTTCGTCATGCTGATATGCTATATAATTTAATGTATCAGGTTCATTTGCACTCACTTGCTCTACTAGACGATTGATTAATACATGTACTTCATTAATCAAGGCTACTTGACGAACCTTATAGTTAAATCTTACTGTTAGCATGTTATTATGGGGTTTATTTATATTGAAGTTAATCAAAACCTTAGAAATGACGACACTTCTAAAGACTAAGTCTAAATAAATTAAACTCTACTTAACATATATCTTGCCCTTATAAGAGCACAGTATCTGCTAAGTACTTAGCAGACATCATGCTCACTACTGAGCATGATGTCTGCTCTTATAGGGTGTATAAATAATGACAACACTCCTACACCACCAGATCTGACAACATCTTGGATTCAGCTTTCATGGAAATATCTACTATGCTAACTTCTTTTCAACAGCAAAACGTAGATTCATGGGTGAAGCAGCTCTCGGGAAACTCCCGAAAGGTGTTTTATGGATAAAACTGCTTTCCGTAGACTTGTGGAAAGCAGTTTCACTCATAAACCGACGTTCTGCAAGGTTGAATAATGCCGATTCATGGATAAACCACAGTTCTGCAAGTCTGCGGAAGTCCGACTCACCCATGTAATGGATTCCGAGCGTTTTGAGGGGCTTTTTTAGGGATTATATCTCTTTTGCTTGAGAGAAGATCAGTACTGTATCATATATTCCTCACTGATCAACATGCTAAATTTAAATAGGCTCATTCTTTCTGATCCACGTCTATGCACATTACGATACCCCATTAAGGCTTCATGTTTCTTTCTAAAAGTAGAGAACCATGCAGAGCATGGCACCAACAGGTGGTCAATCTTCAAATACCCCTTTTTGTGGACGTAAAATTACTTTATCAACTGTAAATTCCCCTACAGCCGAAAATGGGACTCCAATCTTAATTTTACTTCCAACAGACATTTCTAACGCAACTTTTGTATTCCAAACTGCAATTACCGCATTAGAATAATGGCCTTTGTAAATTACTTTCTCTTCATTATTTAGTTCTTGTATTCGTGCTGCAGTAAAATTAGAATCGTCAATCCAAACGCTAACTTTAGTCCCTTCTAATAAAAAACCAGTGAATCCAATTTTATCATCAATTGATTCATAAAGACTTAAAATACCAGAAACTACTAATACATTACTTTCCATATTAATACACAGGATTAGGACCATAACCCACAGTCGTTTTTGCCTTATTAAAGGCATTCAAATTATGAGGATCTACTGTTACTGCAATGTTACCATCTAGTTCTCTATATTGAGCAAGACCATATGGACCAATAATCCTTTCTGAAACCAGAATTGATATAACATAAGGCTCTTTAAATGTACCATCAGACATCCATTTCTGTAAAGCGTTCACATCACGCCAAAACTGTTTTTGACCAAACATACTATCTCCGCCAATACCAAAATTATATCCTTTACGAATAAAGCTACTTAACTCTGCCTCACTTACGTTCCGGAACAAATAGACTTTATCTTCCATTTTATCTTGAACATCGTCAAGAACATGAGAAATAATTCCAATTCCAATCAGCTCCTCAATTCCAATAATCCATCTCAAGGCAGGGGCTAATAAGCCTACATTAGCCTCTTGAACATCAGCCCCCCGTTTGGAGGTATCTTTAACTAAATCATAACCAAGTACACGAGTATTTTTACCAACTCCTACTGAATAGGGTCTATATCTATATGAACTACCTTGGCTCTTAGCTATCTTCTTAGCTCTTTCAAAATCAGAGACGATAAACCCCTGATGTGCTTGATATCCCTCAAAGCTCCATCTTTCCGCTAGGCTAGTCCCTCAACCATAATAGCCGCTTTCCACTCGATCTACGTAATCACCAAACCATTCCGTTCCATCTGGCAACTCACTTCCATCTTCTCCGGGTCTTTCTTCTTGTAGACCAGTTGGATCGATAAAAGTGATAGGGTTGTTAAATCCAAATCTATATGGAGTCCAATCCATAGCTAGAGCTGCCAATGGATCAGCATTGTGCCACCTGCCTATATCTGCTGAATACATCCTAACACCGAAGTCATACCAACTCGTTCGGTTATCGTATGGTTTGCCATTGAACAAACTCTCATCTTGTCGCTCTCTACGATAATTGTTGAATGTCAATCCAAAAGAAGAAAAAGAATTACTTCTCACTACTATAAGCGACTTCGTCAAGACTTCTAAAATATCACTAATGTAAAAGCCCCTGACAATTCAAAGGCTCTAAATATCTTCACTGCAATCAACTCCGTGTCTGAGACACTACTACTCATTGGCAGTTTCAAGGAACAGTTTTAAAATAACTTGAAACCTGCAGCTAAAATATCGGATAGCAGCACTATCAAGAGAGACAATTAATTCCAAAATGGTGCATTGATTATAAAAAAGACTGCCAGTCCAAAATATAACATCCAAGGCTTTATTGAATCGTACTTTTTCTGAGTAATCATAGGTTCAATCCTTGAAGAAAAATACTGTTTTCTACAATAGGTAAAATAGTTTAAAACGTTTAAACAAAAAATCGCCCCACAAACCAATATTACCTTAAGAAAAATACTACTTGATATATAGTCTTGTAGATATACATTGATAAGCATCGAAAACCTACCAATAGTCACAAAGGTGAAAATCAACACTACAACTTGATATATAGACAAATCAATCGAGGAAAGTAAAACAAGTAAATCCTTATCCTTTTCCAATTTTTTTCTATAAAACACACAAAACAATATATCAAATATTTTCATAAAGGTATTCTATGTAAAAAGCCACTGACACTTCAGAGGCACTAAATATCCTTCACTGTAATCAACACCCTGTCAGAAACACTACTGATTCATCTCCTGTTTCAAGACACAGTCTTAAAACAACGGGTTTCCAGCACCTGCTCTCAAATAGCAAGTATCATTCCCTAAATCAATTTAACTCGTATCGGAGCCAAAATAAATATCAAAACAATAGATGTTAACGCATAAATCAAAGTCATCCGTGCCCCCCGTTTACGCTCCTCTATTGGCCGCTTTGAAAATTCCTTTACTAGCTTTTTATCTCTTCCTTGATTCGAAAAATAAAAATAATTCACCCCCATAAATATAATTGCTAATATTACTAAACAGGCCGTCATATTCTTACTTGTTAAAAACTCAGTCAAAACACGTAAGCCTACTAAATCAAGAACAATAAAAAAACAAAAGACATTTGCAATCTGTAGAAAAGCCAATGTAGGAATAACAGAGCTCAACGGAACTGATGTCTCACCAGATTGAATAGCTAACTTGTACAAGTGATAGAATACTTTATGATAATAACTTTTCATTTCTTCTTTACTTTCTCTGACTTAGACTTAACCTCATTTTCGTACTCATCGTCCTCAATTTCAAGAACACTCTTATTATGAACAAGAGTCCTACTCACCCATATAATGGATTCCGAGCGTTTTGAGAGGCTTTTTTAGGGATTATATCTCTTTTGCTTAAGGGAAGATCAGTACTGTATCATATATTCCACACTGATCAACATGCTAAAATTAAATAGGCTCATTCTTTCTGATCCACGTCTATGCACATTAGAATCCCCCCTTTAAGGCTTCATGTTTCTTTCTAAAAGCAGAGAACCATGCAGAGCATGGCACCAACAGGGAAAGCACTTAGTCGATAGAAAACTCAAATGCATACTCATTTTTAATTGATTGTCTACCATCTTCTAATACAATCTCATAAAGAACCCCAGAAATCTTACTTACTATCTGACTATTATCGACTGATACTTGATGATTTCCTATAGAAGAACCTAATACATCCAATGTATCCTTAAGCCTCATCCTTTCATCTAAAGCCCCTAAAATCACTCCGATCGCCGAATCCTCGTAAAAAGAATCTGTAAGTCGAATAATATGATTATCATCAAATTCAATATTCATATAAGGCTTAAACAAGCCTCCATCTTTAGTATAATCAGCACTATAAACTAATTCTCCTGAATTATATATCCTAGTCCCACTTATAGTACCGTCTGGATAATAAACCCAAACCTTGCCACTTCTTTTGCCCTCTTCAAAACTTGCTCGAACGTTCAGTGAGCTATCTGGGTAGTATTTGAAGTAATCACCATTTTCTTTACCATTTTCAAATGTAATTGTCTCTTTCAGGTTTCCTAGACTATCAAAATAAGTAAATATTCCTTGAGCAACACCGTTAACAGAATTCTCTTTTGCTTTTACCACACCGTTCTCATAATAAGAAATTATTTCTCCATGTTTTACACCTTTACTCCAATGACTTTTTAACTGGATTTGACCATTTTCGTAATACTGCGATAGTTCTCCGTTTCTTTTACCCTCCTGAACAGGCACTTCAAACATAAGATTACCACTTTCAAAATATACCCTTTCGTATTCATGAGAACATGAAAAAAGCGAAAAAAACAGTATTAAAACTAATATTTTCTTACTTGATAGGGAAAAATTTTTTCTCATCATAATCATAATAAAAAGTATCAGTGTTTGGATAATGTAAATCAAGCATATACCGAATGCCATCGGCCCCATTCCAAAGCTTAGATCCATTTGTATAAAGTGTATCTCCAGGAGTAGGAGGTACTGGTGTCAGAATCGATTCAGCAGCCTTTACTGAAGGCCCTGCCATATCATATACAACCTTAAGCCATCCCCAACCTCTCACTCCTCCATTGTTATTCAGAGGCTTTTGTCTAGTAGTTGCATTAGACTGATTTCTAAATTTATTGTATGTTGGTTTTGCACCTGTAGTTGGCACTCCCAAATCACCTACTTCATATTCAAATACTTTCATCCCTTTTTTCCATGCATGACCAAATGACTCCATTGCATCACCCCACCCAAAAGTATAAACCTGATCATATACGGTTATAAACTCATTGAAACCAGCTTGAAAAGCAAGCCAAGCCTTCCCTATAGCTAGATTAGCATCTGAGCTGTACCATGACCAGCCACTCCCAGCTGATGGAACTTTAACTAAATCATAACCAAGTATACGAGTATCTTTACCAACTCCTACTGAATAGGATCTATATCTATATGAGCTGCGTTGACTCTGAGCTATCTTCTTAGCTCTTTCAAAATCAGAGACTATAAATCCTTGATGTGCTTGATATCCCTCAAAGCTCCATCTTTCCGCTAGGCTAGTCCCCCAACCATAATAGCCGCTTTCCACTCGATCTACGTAATCACCAAACCATTCCGTTCCATCTGGCATCTCACTTCCATCCTCTCCAGGTCTTTCTTCTTGTAGACCAGTTGGATCGATAAAAGTGATAGGGTTGTTAAATCCAAATCTATATGGAGTCCAATTCATCGCTAAAGCAGCCAATGGATCAGCATTGTGCCACCTGTCTATATCTGCAGAATACATCCTAGCACCGAAGTCATACCAACTTGTTCTGTTATCGTATGATTTGCCATTGAACAAACTCTCATCTTGTCGCTCTCTGCGATAATTGTTGAATGTCAATCCAAAAGAAGAAAAAGAATTACTTCTCACTACTGTAAGCGACTTCGTCAAGACTTCTAAAATATCACTAATGTAAAAGCCCCTGACAATTCAAAGGCTCTAAATATCTTCACTGCAATCAACTCCGTGTCTGAGACACTACTACTCATTGGCAGTTTCAAGGAACAGTTTTAAAAACAACGGGTGTTATATATTCTTAAAGTAACCTAAACTGGCAAAAAAGATTATCATCAGCCCGAAATTAATGCTTGTAACAACCCATATACCTTTTTCTGTCTCTGGAGTTTTTTCAGATTCAATATCAATAAGACTATTTATTTCGCTCTTCTTTATTTGATAAAACAAGAATTGGAATACTGATGATATACCTATTGCATAACCCAAATTTGTAAGTGTATTAATTACATAATTTTCTGAATCATAAACCCAAAACACTAAAATCATTAAATCAGCGATTCCGAAAGATAATATCCACCAAAGAGCTGCATAGGTCATAGCTAATTGACCACTGTTCCGATGTGCTTTATTAACTAAATATTGATACCTAAAGAAATCAAAATAGACATCGAATAATTTCATAGTTCATCTTTTTAACAAGGGTTGTATTTACTGACTAAATCTAACCCAACACTTTAGTAATTAAACAATCAAACTTTAGCATACTTTTTCTGAGCAAAATATGCTCCCACAGCTATTGCTATTAAGATGGCACTGACCCAATAAACAAATGAAGGAATCGGTACAGGATCACCTTTGGCATAACTATGAAGACCTGAAAGATAATAGTTCACTCCATATGAAGTCATCAGAATAGAGTAGAAAGCAAATAAACTAGCAGTGTTGAAAATGTACTTTGTTCCTAAAGAAGGGACAAGTCTCAAATGAACTACAATTGCATAAACAATAACAGATATCAATGCCCAGGTTTCTTTTGGATCCCAACCCCAATACCTTCCCCAAGACTCGTTGGCCCATACACCTCCTAAAAATGTGCCTATGGTCAGCATAAATAAGCCTATTGTCATAGAAAGCTCATTAATATAAGTCATCTCCTCTATTGGGATTTTGACCTTCTTTTGATCGGGGAGCATCATAAAAATCAGTACCAATAGCCCTAGTAAAGCAGACAATGCTAGTGGAGCATAGCTACCAACGATTATGGCTACATGAATCTTCAACCAATAAGATTTCAGCACTGGGACTAAGTTGGTAATCTCAGGATTTAACCAATCTAAAAATGAGACAAACAGTAATGTACCTGTGAACAAACATGCTAATGGCAATACAAAATCACTCTTCTTTAAAAATACAAACCCAAATAGCATCAAGAACCAAGAAACAAGAATAATCATCTCATAGCCATTACTCCATGGTGGGTAATCTCCTGCATACCACCTCAATATAATATTGAAGGTTTGTGCTAAAAATGCCAACGATATAGCTCCTACTAATACCCAGAGTGAAACTTTAATAAACTTACTTTTATTATAAAAGACCTTCAGGATAGAAAGCACTAAAGCTACTAACCCAAGCATCCAATAAATAGGAAATAGCTTGGTAAAGAGGTTTAATTCATTGTAGAGTAACTCCCCTTTTCTTCTTCCCTCTGAAGGACTAACCTCTTTCCCTAGTACATCTTGATAGGTAGCGATGTATCCAAGATTTTGATCCGCTTGTTCCCAATCTTCATCAGAACCTGATTTTTGTGCCATCCAGACGCTTCTGTAGTATATAGGAATAATGCTTGCGACAAAAAGTGAGTCCTCTGATTCAAAACCTGCATTAGCTATCCTATAGTCAAACCACTGGTTACCGGGATCGTTTTTCTTAGGGAACACCTTCAAATAATATCCGTCAAGTGCCTGATAGAGAATATTAAAACGCTCATCTACTTTAATAATTTCTTTATCCAACTCATTCCTTTCGGCTGGTTTCTTTCTATTTGATTGCTCAGCCCATTCATAGAGCAAGTAATTTCCTTTTTGATCTATTAGATCTGAAAAAGCTAAGTAATCTCTGTTGGGCTTTTCTAGCAAATCAAGAATAGGTTCTCCTTTATGCTGATCCACCTTAATCATGGGGACATCTCTCCAATAAATAGGATCTATTGATAAGGATAAAAACAATTGATCTCCATTAAGTTTTTCTCCTGTAATGGTTTTGGTCTTAAGAGCAGTACTTCTCATTAACTTTCTAGTCAACTCAGAGGTTAGAGTGTTCAAGGGTTTAATACGACCATCCATGTCTTGAACTAGCAACTGACCAAATTTTTTAGCATGGTCTACTGATATAATATGCATGGAATCAATAACAAACGTACTCTCTGCTCTAGCGCCTATTGAGAATATCATCAACAAGAGAATAGAGGCTAGCTTCTTAGCTTGAAGCTTATTTAACCTATCCAACACCGTCCTAAACCTTGAGTGTTTTGCAAAAAGTGTCCAAAACATCCCCAAAAACAACAATGTGTAGCCCAGATATGTGATATTGGTACCTATTCCATCTCTATTTACAGAAAGGATAGTTCCCTTTTCGTCAGTATCATAGCTTGCTTGAAAAAATCTATAACCGTCATGATCCAAAACATTATTCATGAATATTCTGTAATCAAATGGTTCTCCTGATTCTGGGTTGACAGTGACCTCACTTGCATAAGAAGACGGGCTTGTAGACCCAGGGTACCTTTCCAATTGAAAATCTCTCAAATAGATCGAAAATGGTAAGTCAATAAGTTTTGGTCCATAATTTAATTTGATCATTTGACCACCCGCGTTGACCATTTTTGGCTCTGTATATACTCCATCAATAGAAGCAAATATTACTTCATGAGAATTTTCACCATCTGATACTTCGACAAACAATAAATCAGCTGCCTGACTAGCCATGTCTTTGTCTGGCGCAGGTACAAAGTCGACTCTTTTACCTTTGTGATATTGGGAAAACACGAAAGCCATTCCAGATTTCTGATACAAAGTACGGAACATCAACTTTTCTAATTTACTAGGCTCTACTATTCCTGTTCTTTGAGTAGCCATCTGAAAAAATGATAAGCTATCAGGAGTTTCTATCAATAGCGTATCTCCAGAAGTTTGAATATTAATCCCTCCTTCTACAGGTGCATTGAATGTAATAGTACCGTTTCCTAATCGGATTGACTTACCTGACTCTAGATATAAGTCATTTCTCATTCCTTGATCAGTAACTACCACTTCCAACACTTCATTAGTCGAGTCTCCCTTAACTAAAGCCTCTACCGCATCTGGAACAAACCTTGTTGTCTTGACGGTAAATCCAGCCTCATCCAGTTGAAGTTTAGGTTGTACAGCCGTAGAAGCTTTTACACGCTGTTGCCACCGCTCTTTCTGTCCTTCTTGCTCATAATCTACGGTCAAGTATCGATACATAGAAATGATCGTATTTGAACTTGAATTTTCCCTGATTCTCATCGAACCTTCATAGCTTATATATCTAGTCACAAAAGCTCCAGCTAAAATCACTATAAAGGCCAAGTGAAATACTAACAGTGACCATTTCTCTTTTCTAAAAAGCTTATATCTTCTAATGTTTGCTATAAAATTGATCATTAAAAGCCATTGAATTATTTCAAACCAAAGGCTATCGTAGACAATAAGCCTTACTGCATTAGTTCCAAAGTCATTTTCATAAAATGTCGCATACGCCATGCTGGCTGCATAAATCAATAAGAGAACTAGAGTAGCCTTATTGGAGACTATAATCTTGAGGATTTTTGCCATATTCACTTAACCGGTTGCTCATGGCCCCCGTGACTATTAAGAATTGATAGTTGACTGAAGTTCCTTGACCTGCGGCACAAGTATCTTCAGAATTTTAATTACACTCGACCCAAAGGTCGGAGAATTAAACCCAATAGACTATCGTCATGAGATTAATTCAGGCCAAAGTTGGTTGATAAAGGCTTAAAACAAAACAATCAGCAATTGGTTGTTGCTGATTGTTTTTAAAAGGACAATGTTTTTTAGCTACATTAAGATAACTAGTCCCAGCTAGCTTCTCTTTCTTCCGCGGCTTTCATCCATTTTGGTAGAAGTTCTTTTTTGAAAGTAGCTTTCTCAGCCTCTAACTTCTCCATATCCAAGCCTATATAAGCCTGTGCCTTAGCTTTGGTAGCAATATCAGGATAATCAATAGGTTTGTTGTAACCTAAATCTGCAAACAACCTTGCTAATTTAATCCTACCCTCTTGACCGATATTGATGGCAGTAGATACGATTCTAGAAACCTCCACAGGAGAATGAAACTGTCCACCATGAGATGCTACGGAAAAGTCCCATCTCCACTGAGCATGTCTAATATCCATCAAAATATCTTTCATTTGTTCTTCACTAGCACCAAGATCCCACGCTTTACCGGCCTCGACATGTAGCCTAACCAATATTTCCTCAAGCTTCGCTTGATTTTGTTTGATCTTGGTCTGTCTTTCATATACATCTGTCATTAAATCCTGTTGATTCTCCCTATGACATACTTGACAAGAATTCGCAGGATTTGCTAAAGGCGACTTAATATGGTGGTCTGTAAACTTTTGTCCACCTTCAGTCTTATAAGGCATGTGACAATCCGCACAAGAAACTCCTCTTTTAGCATGAACACCAGTTTGGAACAGTTCATAACCTGGATGCTGTGTTTTGAGCATTGGTGCTTTCGAGATTTTATGAGTCCAGTCTTTAAATTCCAATTCATCATAGTACTCTTCCATAGCTTCTACAGATGTTCCATTTTTCCATGGGAATGTTAAATATGGTACTCCTTCCTTAGGTGACTTCTTGTTAAAGTAATATTCAACATGACACTGTGCGCAGACTAGGGATCTCATTTCCTGATGAGAGGCTTCATTTATATTTTTACCCATAGACTCAAATGCCTCTATCAGTGCTGGCCTAGATATAGAAAGTGCCATAGTTTTCGGATTATGACAATCAGCACATCCAATGGCATTGTTAATCTCCTCACCTTTATCAGCCCACTTTCCAGAGTAAAATTCAGCAATACCAATTTCATTCATCATTCTAGGTACATCTGGACTTTTACAAGTCCAACAAGTACTTGGCATAGGACCTGTACCTGGACCAGTAGGACCACCAGTTCTTAAAGTATTATGAATGTCTTCCACTGCATAATAGTGACCTCTAGGTTGATTATAATCCTTTGAAAATCCATAACCAGCCCAAAGAACCACCAACTTAGGATTCTCTTCTAGTGCATCTGTTAATCCAGACCCTAAATACATACTCTTAAAAGTAGTGTCTGCTGTCTGCATAAACGATTGGTATTGCCTCGGGTAGTTTTCACCCCAAACTTGATTTCTAGGTTCGTTTTGCTTGATCTCTCTTGTTGGTTGATAAGCAAAAGAAGCTTCTGCTTTTCTACTCATTATACTATTAGCCAGCATACTTAATAACACTACTATTATTACAGTAGCTATAAACAACAACCAGTTTTTCACATTAGTATTCATCGTCACAATTATTTAATAGTAGGATTATTGATGGCATTATCAAGCCAATCAGGAACAATCGATTTCTTTTCAGATTCTGGAGCTAAAGGGTCTAAATGATATCCTACAGCAGATAAACTTTTAACTCTCCCATGAGGGACATATTGATGACATTCCCAGCAAGTACGTTCAGTTCTGGACTCTTCATGATTGAATACCCAAGAAGCCATTTTAGCATCGGTAACCTGCTCTTTATGACATCTCACACAGTTACTCTGAACTACCTCTGCACTTGCTTCTTTCATCACGATTGCTTGAGGTTCCATTCGCATCGTAAAAATGGATGCGTGGTATAGCCCATCCTTAGCTTTGAAGTAATATTTATTGAAGACATTGTCATGTGGAACATGACAATCATTGCATGTTGCAACCTCCCTATGTGAACTATGATCCCATGTTATATATTCAGCTGTCATTACGTGACAATTGATACAGGTTTTAGGGTCGTCCGACAAATAGGATGTAGCATTGGAGATATTGACTATATAAACTCCAAGTCCTGAGATTGCTCCCAGTAGGATAATCACTGGAATTCTCCATTTTGGAGGCGGGTAAATTTTCTTTAATAGACTCATGTCCAGCTAAACTAAAACTGTAAAATCAAAGACAATAAAAATTGTCATTGATCTTAGTCTTCAATTTAACTGACTGAAATCATACAACCATAATACACCTAATTATCAACCACTTACATAACAATCAAACCTTTCATCTTTAGTCTTTTTTAAGAATTAAGACATTGAATTAATCTGCTCTAAGTATTTGAAAAATATTCCATATCTAAACAATCTAAATTAGTCATTTCACTATGTTTTGATTAGTAACCGTAGGGGTACAATCTACCTCTTCTTCACCCCTGATTTATTGTTGTCTTACCTCTTACTACAAAGCCCAATGCACAAAGGGCGGTTAAACCCAACATTTTGTTAAACAAAAAATCCCAGAAGCACTCTTATCAAAGTAGTGCTTCTGGGATTTTATAATGTCAGACAACATTCTTAATAGCCTGCATGGTATACTACACGATCATTTACTTCTTGTATTGGTCTATTATCGTCATGAATAATTTGATGTATAGCCTCAATTTGTTGGAATGTAGCTTGAACGGGTTCCTCTAAGACGATCCATTTAATCCCTTCAGTACATGGTGGTGTAGTCAACGAACCCTCATAGAAAAAGAACTTTTCAAAGTGTTTTGGAAAAACCTCTGTAGGATCTGCTTTTTCAAAAGATTTAAGTTCCTCATTAATATGAGTAGGTAAAGACTTCATGAAATGGGTCAAAAACGGATTCGGTTGATCCCCATATTCAACCAGTACACCTAAGACGGCATATACACCAGCAGCGTTTTGGTGCACAAAATGGATTTCCATAGGGTAGTCACCATCATTCACATGATGCTCAGAAGGTGTATGAAAATGAAATTGCAATAAACTATAAGGTTCTCCATTAATGACTAGGGCCTTAGGCTCCACCACTCTCTCTATTAACGTATGTCCATTATTAATCAAATCAACAAAAAATGGATGATAATGAAATTCTAATTCAATTTCAGCATCAATTGACATTGCTGGAACTATATTAATTGGAGACTGATGTGTACCTCCACACGAAACGTAGTCCGGATCTATTTCAGTCCAATGATCTGGTCCATACTGTCCAGAATATGACCATTCATGATGAACTTGCTTTCTATTATAAGATCCTTGATCTTCTTGAGCTAAAATTATAAATGGAGCAGATAAAAATAATAGTAGTGGTGTTAAGATTTTATTCATAAATAAATAGTTATGCATGACATTAATGCAAATTAATACATTATCAATTACATATCACACTCTCACCTTCTGATTGGGATCAGTTCATTTTATGAGATACTATTCACCACTTTCTATTTAATTGATATTAAGCTAATTGGTTTATATACTTGTTCATCAAGTTCTCTACCTTTTTTGTTGTAATACTTCCAGACTCCTCTTTTTACAGTTGTAGGCCCCGTATAAAAACCAGCACCTTCATAGGTAACCATTGGAAACTCTACTTTACCTTGACTTTCAATATTACCATTAGGATAGTAATTAACCTGATATGCCCAATAAGCTTCTTCCTGCACTTGTTCGAATTTCAATTTCCCATTAGCATAAAATTCGTTGATAAATCCTTTCGATTTATCAGTAAATGCCACTGTTATTGAACGAATCTTACCATCGTGATAATACTGTCTCACTGTATCTAAAGAAGAATTTTGAGTATTACTATAGGGTAAGAAACTTTGACTATGAGAATGAAAAGATAGCACGTCCTGTGCCAATAATTTATGGCTAACCAAAAACAATAATAACAGGACAATGCGCATCACGACTATAGTAATTTATATCTGATTCCAGTATAAATAATCCGTCCAAATACTGGCCCCCAAACAAGAGAACTATCAAAATATTCACTAAAGGGATTATCAGATGCTAAGATAGGGCTTTCTTGTCTGACATCCATTAAATTTTCAGCTCCGACATACAACTCAAAAGTCGATGACCACCCTTTTGAAACTTGAACATTCATAGTCATAAAGTCATCTGAAAAATCTCTAATTTGATAATCTAAAGGGTTTGATCGAGTAGAAGGCAATCTTTTACTTCCCATCCAGTTCAATGTATAATCAAATGACCAATCATTAAATGTTTTGTAACCCAAATTCATAAACCACCTATGGTTTGAAACCAACGGTTTAGTTAGATGAGAACCCGAATATGTAGTCTCCACATCAAACCACCTATAACCTAGACGAGAAGAAAAGTTAGTAAACAATTCATAATCTAATTGTATCTGCGCACTATTTGAATAAGACTCTCCATCGAGATTATAGAAAGTAATCTGCTGAGGATCACTATCAAAATCGACGACGATCTGATTTTGAAATTGGGTTCGATAATATTCAGTTGATATCGTTCCTAAGTTATCGCCAATTGTAAAATCTTGGGTCAAACTAACCCCAATATTCCAAGACACCTCGGCTTCTAAACCGTAAGGGTTTCCAGCACTTTCTTGCACTACATTAAAAACCCGCGAAGATGCCAAAGCTCCAATATTCTCAGCTATAATACTTGCAGTGCGCTGTCCCCTTCCTGCTGTAAATCTCAGTGCTGTCAGTTTAGAAATTTGATACATAGCATGAAGTCTTGGAGTCACAAACAATCCGAAATTATTATGATAATCTACCCTTAAACCTGGTATGATTGTCCACTTCTCAGTTGGTGAATTCTTGTATTCCATAAATACCCCTGGAACAAACTCTCTTCTTGTAAACTCCATATCAGAACCTATCCCACTCAACTGCTCATCAAAATAATCGTACTGTACACTTGCCCCCATTTTTATAGGGTGGTTAGTATTTCCAATAATACTATGATAGATAACGTTACCATATAATGAAGTTTGAGTTCCTTGATAATTCCTTATTCCAAAGTATGATTCTTGATCATGATAAACAGCATTGATTTGTATACCAAAAGATCTCCAAGGCATCTGAGGATAAACCTTACCAACTTTACCCCAACCTTCTACTCTTCTAGTATCATCAGTCACCCCCCAAAAGCTAGTACCGCCTAGATGAACGTCAGGATCAAAATCTAATTGCCCTCCTGTTTTCTCAATATATGTCCCTTTAATACCAAACTGCCCAACCAAACCACTCTCATTTACATATTTCCATCGATTGAGTCCGATGTAGTGAGCCCCTAATGGCATATCTAAGAAACCGTCATTATTTCGATCGTTTTTTACCACACTATATTTATTGTGTAGTAATACTGCCGTAGACCAATGTTCGTTCACAGGGAGTGCAACATTAACATTAGCCTCTACTCTTCCTCCTTGGTTACCATATAAGTTGACATAAAGCTTATCTGACCTTTCTGGTTTTCGAAGTTCCACATTGATTTGTCCAGCCATGCTTTCAAAACCATTAACAACCGAACCTGTCCCCTTACTTAATTGAAGACTTTCAATCCAAGTGCCTGGAATATATATTAAACCATAGACTGAAGATAATCCTCTGATGTCTGGCATATTCTCTCTAGAAATCTGAATGTAAGGCCCTGACAAACCTAACATTTGAATCTGTCGAGTACCTGTCACCGCATCTGTGAATGATACATCTACGCTGGGATTAGTTTCAAAACTCTCACTTAGATTGCAACAAGCAGCTTTAAGCAACTCTGATTCACTAATCAATTCAGACTTGATTGGATTGATACGATCAATTAAAATACCATTCTGCTGCCCAACAACTTCTAGTCCTTCTAAAGTATTTTCACTACGTAGCAATACTACTAGATCATTGGACTCAATCTCAATCTCTTGCTTTTCATAGCCTACATATGTGACTTCAAGTACAGATGAAGTTTTGTTCTTTGATAATTTAAATTCACCTTTTTCATCCGTGACTACTCCTATTGTAGTACCCTTCCATCTTATCGAAGCACCGATAAGCCGCTCTTTAGCATTTTCATCAATTCCATATACGACTCCTCTGACAACTGAATCATTCGATTGTGCTAATGATGACCAGCCAAAACCTATCCAGATAATGACTAATCCTAAAAAAAACTTAAACATTAAGTGCTAATGTTTATTCACTCCACTGTCATAGGCACAACATGCTGGTAACTTTGAGTATGCTTCAGCTGGTGCTTTAACCTTACTAGTGGTATGCCCTACATTAGCAATCGACTTATGAATATCGAGCTCTGTGACTTTGTCACTTCTAAAGTACACCTTCATCTGACCAGACTTCTGGTCCCATGTAGCCATTTTCACTCCAGGCACTAAGGCTGCTTTTTCTATTCTTTTCTTACACATTCCACAAACCCCTTTAACTTCGAATGTGGCTTGAATATTTTTTTGAGCTAACGAACTGAAAGAAGTTAGCATGAAACACACAAGTGTTACAATATATAATTTCATTGTATTTGATTTTTATGTTTAAAATTTGAACTGACTAATGAGGAATCAATTCATGCATAAAAAACCAAACTACAGTGCTTAATGAATATTGGAACCGGATCTGGTGGCGAACTATTTGAAGCGTATAAGACAACGCTATTGTCCTCTTTGGAGTTAAAAGAAGGATAAAGGACCCTATTAACCTTTACTAGTACTGCTTCAAAAGAAAATGAAAAACTAGAACTAAGTTTCTCTTTACTCTCTTCATCAAAAGAAATAAGCTCATCGTCACAGCAAGGCATTTCTAAAAGAGCCTCTTCACAACATGATGTCGTTTCAGAAATAATGGAAACAGACCGTAACTCACCTAAACACCTATGCAGTTTCACAGTTGTATGTGAAGACACAATAAGGTAAAACAGTGTAAATAATATAAGTAACGGCTTTCGCATAAAACAAAGTTAGTACTATAATCAGTTATTGATGATTGAGTAAATAGTTTTTTGAATTAACATCAATAACAAAATTCTCTCACTGTTATGATTTAAATTTTTAGCGCATACGACCTTTTTGGACATTAAGTTGCATTGAGCAATTTTAGGCTAACAAATAACTAACCTGTAACCTTATAACTTAATCATTTGGTTATTAATTATTTAATAATTTTTAACAAAGCATTTATTAACTTTATTCCCGTACACCTACCACCATATAAAAGGACTATTTGGTTAGAAGATTTTATCATTTTTTTCATGAAAAGATACCTATTGTTATATTGCAACTCGATCATGTTATAAATCTTAATCCTCCTTAACTTTTAAAGTTTGGATCAACACCAGCAAATTGAGAAAGATAATTAAGACCGTTCTATTGGTGTCAATCATAATGTCAACTGAGGCTTTTGCAGGCATTAATCAGATATCTAATGTTGACATTAATGATCCTACCTTTAGGATACGTCTTCTTTTAGATAATGTCTTTGATATATCCTCAATAGAAAGAGAAATTGATCAATGCACAAGTATCATCAACAATTCTGAGAATAACACTGAAAGATTCTATGCCCATTTAGTACGTGCCAAACACTTGATGAGTAAAGACTTTACCGCTGCTACAGAAGATGTGATCAAAGCAAAAACACTCATCAATGGGATAAAAAGTAATTCGGAGGATAAAATAATACTACGGCTACTTGAAGCTAAAGCTTATATTCATGTTAAAAACTTTGACAGAGTCATGGACATCTTGGATGCTATTGATCTACTAATTTTGGCAAATCAAGACGTATCACTTTCCATTGTAGCGAAAGATTGGCGAGCTAATACATTAACAAAAATTGATAGAGAATATCTAGCCTACACTATTAATAAAGAGTGCTTTATTGAATTAAAAAAAATTAAAAGTATTGAAATACAAAAGGTACTCCAAGCTCAACTTACTAGTACCAAGGCTTCTTTGTTGACATTAAAGTCCATAAATGATACGACTTATATCCAACAAACTATTGATGCTCTCAGTGAAGCTATTGATTTAGCACGTCAAGAAAATTTAAGGGGGATAGAGTACAATGCATATGGAAACCTGGCTTATATGTACTATTTGCAAGGAAAATTCTCTGAGGCCTTAGAGCTTGGAAAAAAAGGACTTCGTCACTCACAAGAAGTTGCTTATAAAAGTAATGAAGGAGTATTGCACTCCCTTTTAGCTCAAACTTACTTTGAACTTGCAGATTATGATAGTGCTGCTATTCACATGAATAAAACCAATGAAATGCTCAGTCATTTCACATACTACCCATTAGTAAGAAACCATCTTAATTTTTGCAAAGAACTATATCTGGTGACCGGAGAAACGGAAGAAGGGTTTGACCAATTATACAATCAATTTTTAAAACTAGCTGAATATCAACGTAACCAGTATAATAAAAATTTTGACCTTCAGTTTGCTAAAGAACAATTGGAATCGACACAGCAAAACCTAGCTGAACTAGAAAGTGAAAATAAAATGAGCTTGAGAATAGCTACTCTTTTACTTGTCATACTGCTGATATCAGGGATTTCACTCTATCTAAACCACAGAAGTAACAAAAAAATAAAGTCGCAGAAAGATGAATTAGCACAACTCAACCAAGACCTTGAAAAAGAAGTTGTCAAGCGTACAAAAAGAATCCTAGAACAGAACGATAAGATTAAAGACTTTGCATATCACAACTCTCATCATACTCGTGCCCCTGTTTCAAGACTTCTAGGGTTGATTGACTTATTCGAATACAACGATGGCAAAACAGACGATAAGGAAATTGTTGAAATGATTAAACAGCAAACTGAAGAAGTAGACCAGGTCATTATTAGAATGAATAGGATTCTTGATGAACAACCTGCTGATTAATTGAACTATTCTTAATCCCAGACTGTTTCCTTTATATGAAACAGCTAATCATAATATTCATTATAGGTATAACCGCCTGTACTGTCATTGAGTCTCCTGAAGAAGGAATAGAAGCTATTACATTTCAAAATATCTTCCCTACTTCTCAGTCAGAAACCTCTTCAATACTTAATTCAACCAGTAATGGCACTTGGAAAATCACAGGGTTTGAAATGGAAAGTATTAATGGTTTTCAAAGTTGTAGAATGGATGATTTAATCACTCTTAAAAACGACGGAACGTATGATTATGATGGAGGAACTAAACTCTGCGGAGCTGAAGACGACCAACTCATCAAATCTGGAACATGGATTCTTGATTACCCAAGTAGAGTTATAATCATTGATCAAGGTACTGAAAACGAATTTTCATTGTATATCGAAAGTTTAACAGAAAATGAAGCAATTTTTAGTACCAGCTACCTTGGCCTTGACATATTAGGACGATTCCAAAAAAACTAAGCTTTGAAAAACATATTCATATTATTAACGCTGATAAGTTACTCAGCTATCGCACTTGGACAAAACCTTCAGCAGTACACTCCATCAATTTTATTAAGTAAAAACCAAATGGAAATTAAGGTTTTTAATAACATTTATACTCAAACACAGATTACCAATGAGTTTGGAAATAAAATAGATCTTGGGCAGAGACAGTCCTTTTTAAATAACCAATTTAGATATGTTTATGGTATTAGTGAAAACCGACGATTGAATGCTGGGTTAGAAGCCAACTATTCCTTTTCAAAATATAGCGATAGCGCTAGTGGTAATTTTGACATTCTATCTTCGGGAGGGGCTAGCTACAAACATTCTCAATTAGCGAACATTGGCCCTACTATCCGATTTACTCCCATCGAATCTATTGGGAATTTCAGTGTAACAAGTACTTTTCTATTTCCAATTAAAGAAAAAAACTTGGAATCCCCCAAGTTCACCAATCACAATCGATATACATGGTGGAATCAAATCTTCTATGACTATTCTATAACAAGTAAGTGGAATTTATTCATGGAAGTAGATTTACTGGTTCGGTTTAAAAATTCTGATCAACAAAATAGTTTTTTCAGACTTCCAGTATCAACTTTCATCAGCTATTTCCCATCTAACAAATTAACCCTGTATAGTAATTTACAATATGCGCCTGCTTTTGGTAGATTAGAAGGATTTGAAGATTCTGCTTTTGGACTAATGCGTTGGTATACTCAACTAGGGCTAGGTGGAAAATACCTAGTAACCTCGTTTTTAGAACTGGAAGCCTCCTACGGTAAATTTGTTGCTTCTAAACGAGACGGAGCTGGTGAAGTGTTCAACTTTGGCATTAGGATTATAAGATAAGTTATCGTTTGGAAGAAATATTATACATCAAACCTATTGTAGTTCTTTCGCCTGCTGAGATGCTAGAGTACTGATCTACATTGTACGATTGATTCACTGGAATCTGAAATTGTACATTTATGGACCAGTTACTTCTAATAATCTGACTACCGATACTTGCAAATAAAACCTTCCCACCTGTATTAGTCTGAATAATAATACCATCTTTATGCAAGTCAGACCACTCATAATAAAAGCCTCCATATGGTAAAATACTGGCTAATGTGGTTTCTATTTGATAGAACAAGTATGAGCTATAATTAATTTGATTTCCAAACTGATAATTTTCCTTATTCTTAGTGTTCATCTTATAAGAAGACTCAATGTTTACCCCCCATAAATTATATCGAAGCGTATAATTAAGGGAAACCACATAATCTAAACTACCTGAGCCAAGTTGAAAATTCCTGTTTATAATTTCACCGTTATCTACGGCTTGGTAATTGCCTAGAGGTAATTTTAGTCCCCCTCCTATCAGAAGCGAATGTTTCCAACGTTTTTCCATTTCATATCCAGTATTTATTGGATTATAATAGATCAACATCATTGGATCTCCTATACCTGAAACACTTATGTTTTGTTCATTACCTCTCATAACATTATGCATGTAAGGAAATATTACATTGAGATAAATCTTTGAAGTAACAACGTATCTCCCAATTAGATCTACTCTATTATATGTATCGTTTGAATAAACATCTTGATCATATGGACTATTATAATTAATCTCTGCTTTGAAGCTAGCATTGCTATATCGAAGCCCTATAAAATGGCTATCGTATTGAGGAAGAATACCATAAGACAGACCTCCTAATTTGCAACCACATATATCACAAGCTTTTGAATCAAAGGCTGATAGACTAATAATTATTAAAAGATATAATAGTATTCGCTTCATTGTGGCGCAGTAAATCTTTCATCTGAAATAAACTCATAATCCGTCAAAGTCTTCAAAAAAACGATAATATCATCCTTCTCCCCATTTTCAAAAACGATTCCTTTTTCTAGAGATGAATCCAGAGTTTCTGAAATACTTATACCAGATTCATAATGGTCCAATACTTCTTCTAACGTCTTGAATTTAGCATTATGCATATATGGGCTGGTTCTTTGTACATTTCGAAGGCTTGGAACCCTGAACTTACCAATATCACTTTCTAACTCTGTAATTGTCGCTCTTCCCAAATCTACGAAATCAGAAGAAATACCATTATTCCGATATGACATGTCGGTAAACAATACTCCGGAATGACAACTCGAACATTTAGCTTCAAAAGATTCGAGCCCTCTCAGTTCTTGTTCTGTTAATGATTCCTCCTCATTTCTAACGTACTTATCATATTTGGAATTAGCAGACACCATCATGGTGGTAAACTGTGCTAACGCATACAACATAAATGGACTAGTAATTTCATCCACATCAAAAGCTTGCTTGAACAACGAATCATATTTTGAACTTTGTCTTAATTTTTGAACTACGTTCGATAATTCTTCATCCATTTCAAACTCTGCCTCAATGGCATTAATAGGAACATGATCAAGGTGTGTTACTCCTCCATCCCAAAAGAATTCAGTGAAATAAGCTAAATTGGCCAATGAAGGAGCATTTCTGATTCCTAACCGATCATTTACACCTATACTCAACGGGTGTTGTTGAGCATCAGCAAATGCTAATGACAATTGATGACAACTATTACATGATACAGTTCCGTCTACAGACAATATAGGGTCATAAAAAAGGTGCCTACCTAATTCGAAACCTGCTTCTGTGATTTGATTATTTTCAAAAGTGTAAGTAGGCTCAGGAAAATTAACAGGACTTATGAATTTATAGTCATTATTGACCTTTACCTCCTCTTCTGAACATGAATAAAAGAAAATGCAAGCCCACAGTAGTGGACTTACTTTGAATACTCTTTTCATCTATAATTAGTGATTGTGTCCTTCACCTGAATGATCATCGTGATCATGATCATCTTCTTTCATTTCATGACTATCTGTTTGATGAGTATGCTTAAGAAAGAAAGCTTTATTCAAATTTTCGGCAAAATTTGCGCCTAATAATGGGCTATGAACAGCATAAGTAGAAGCAAAATCAACCCCTGTTTCCTCCAGTAATTGTACTATATCAAACCCCATGTGAATTGCTGGGTTTTGTTCTGCATTTACAGAGAGTTGACCATCCAAATCGAATGTTAAGGTTTTGATATTGTTAGCAGTGGTTTCCTCAATATCTTTCCAACCTCCAATATGAAAAGCATAAGAACCTTCTTCAATAGTCCAACCATCACCAATAACTTGAGGTTGCTCGGAGTTCATAGCCATACCTTCCACAGTCAAACCAATATAGCCATTGTTCCAATTCCAAAATGGAGCTCCTTCTGCAGGGTCTAAAACACCACCAGCGGCCCCTTCTTTAATCCCTTCTTCAGGTACACCTATGGTAAAGGTAATTTTATCATATTCTCCAGCAGGTACGTTTGATAACATAATAGCTTTAGATGATGATTTACCTTCCTTCACTAAGTAGTATCCTGTAACCTCTTCTGCCTTAGCACTTACTTTCATAGGATCAATAAAAATCTCACCATTAGGACCTTCTAGTTTGATATTCGTAACATAGTACTGAAGGGTAGCAACATTGAACATTCCTATACCTTCTTCCATACTATGAATATCATAGTCGGTAGAACCACTTTCAGCTAAATCTAGTTCAAGAGCTTCTCCCGATTGATGATCTAAACCTCCAAAATGAGAAAAGTAGACCATCATCGTACCAGAATCTGTATTCTCTTCTTCATCGCAAGAGAGTATTACACTTGCTACAAGCACCAACAAAAACAATTGATATAATTTCATTTCTAAAATATTGAGTATAAATACACGTAAAAATTACGCTTTGCGTAAAGCGAAACCTCCATTATGACGTAGGCGAGGATATTTTCCTTCTAAAAAAAACGATAAGAATTTATACTCTAGGGGGATGAAAAATATCATGACCAAAGAGCTTGGTCACAAACTTCAAATAGATGTTAAGGTTAGGAATAATGTTATCGATTGGAATCGTAACAAAAACAATTTCACTAAGCAATTCATTATAAAAAGAAAAGGTCTCTTTTAAATTGTTCTTTTGATCTCGTTGTTGTTCTTTACTTGCTTTCTTAAGTTTCTTTGCAAGAAAGCACTTGCCATTACAATTAAGCATTGGCTTGGACTTATTGACACATAGGTATTCAGCTATGTAGTCCTTACGCATTTCATAATCAATGTAAGCAAATGGAGCCGACAGTGTACCAGTTATTAACTGAATCACAAGAAAAAACACTCCTATTCGCTGCAATATTTTCACAATGCAAAAATGTATAATTACCACTTGATTCAAAAATAGTATTTGCCCATTATAATGTGGTTTGTCTTATTATTTTGAGGCCATATTAAATATTTATATTCTTGATTTTTTTGCATGATAAAAAGATTTGAAGAATAATATTGACCTAAGTCTGGAAATTAGAGAGCTTTGCCACTTCGCTAAAAATAATATTTAACAGCTTTAAATCGTTCCTAAAAAAAGCGACTCTTAACAATACCTTTTGAATTATAAATATTTAAACGAGATATATAGTTTAGACCTATTCCTTAATAAGCATCATTACTAATGAGTAAATTTAGAATTAAACCACTTGACCACAGTTTTGAAGTAGATCTTCAGTCAATTATTGATACCAAAACCAAACCGCTAGGTGCCCTAGGTCAACTCGAAGAACTAGCACTACAAATAGGCTTAATACAAAACACCGAAGAGCCACATATTGACAGCCCATCTATCGTTGTATTCGCAGGAGATCATGGTATTGCTAAAGAACAAATATTGAACCCATACCCTCAAGAAGTTACCGCTCAAATGGTTTATAACTTCCTCAATGGAGGTGCTGCGATTAATGTATTTTGTAAACAACAAAATATAGACCTTAAAATTGTGGACTGTGGGGTCAACCATGATTTTGAACCTGGTTTAGAGATGTCCTATCTAAAAGTTGCTAAGGGGACAAATAATTATAAACACGGACCAGCAATGACACCTGATCAATGTGAGCAAGCTATTGAAAATGGAGCAAGTGTTATTGAAGATCTTTATAATAAAGGATGTAATACTGTTGGTTTTGGTGAAATGGGTATTTCTAACACCTCTTCAGCTGCATTAATCATGAGGCAACTTACTCGTATACGTATGCAAAACTGCGTAGGAGCTGGAACAGGTTTGACGCCTGACGGGGTAGAAAATAAAATTAAAACACTCAAAGAAATAAGATCTTTTTATAATGTTGGGAGAGACCCCTTCAAGACACTTTATACTTTTGGAGGTTTTGAAATAGCCTCTATGGTAGGCGGTATGTTGAAAGCCGCAGAGCTTGGTATGATCGTATTAGTTGATGGATTCATTTCATCAGCAGCATTATTGGTAGCATCTAAAATGAACGCTTTAGTTCGTGAGTATTCAATTTTCACACATGAATCTGATGAACATGGTCATCAATTGTTACTAAAACACCTTGATGCTTTTCCTATTCTTAACCTTGGTATGAGACTGGGCGAAGGTACTGGCTGTGCGATGGCAATGTCGGTAATTCATAATGCTGTTGCTTTCTTAAATAACATGGCCAGTTTTGAAGAAGCATCTGTAAGTCAAGCTTAGGTGAAAGAGATTAATATCTTTCTTACCGCATTGATGTTTTATACTCGAATACCTTGCTATAGATGGACAGGTTATAGACCTGATTATATAAATCAGTCTATTAGATATTTCCCTCTTATTGGCTGGATAGTCGGTATAATATCTTCTATTGCTTATTTATTGGGAACATACCTCATTAATACCTCATTTGGCGTCATAGCTTCTATGATAGCTAGTATACTTATCACTGGCGGGTTCCACGAAGATGGTTTTGCTGACAGCTGTGATGGTTTTGGGGGAGGCTGGACTAAGGAGAAAATACTCTCAATAATGAAAGATAGTCGAGTTGGAGCGTACGGTGTTATTGGATTGATTCTTTTATTCTTAACCAAGCACTCTCTAATGGTAAAGATTTCAACGACCTTTCCTAATTTAACCATTGGATTAGTAATTATCTCAGCTCATTCTCTAAGTCGATGGATTGCCTCAATTAACGTTTTCATATTGGACTATGTACGTGATACAGTAGATTCTAAAACCAAACCAATAGCAAAACAATCTGGGTATATAAACCTTATTATTGGTTCTTTATTTGGAATAACACCTTTAATAATATTTGCTCTGTTTACAGATAGTTTCAAACATCTAATTACAATCCCAAGTTTAGTTCTTGTTAATATTTTGCTTGCCCGTTATTTCAAAAAATGGATAGGTGGGTATACGGGAGATTGCCTTGGTGCGGCTCAACAAATAGTTGAAACGAGTTTTTTATTCATTCTGATAGTAATATGGAAATTTACCTTGTAAGACATACCAAACCTAAAGTCGATATGGGTATATGCTACGGACAAACGGATTTAGAAGTTGAGGATACGTATACTGAGGAATTAAATGAAGTAAAAAAAATACTCCCCAAAAAAGTAGAAGCCATATTTTCAAGCCCTTTGAAGAGATGTAGTCAATTAGCAACTGATTGCTACCCAAATAGTAATATAGAATTTGAATCCAGACTCAAAGAATTGGACTTTGGAAAATGGGAGATGAAGGCATGGAAGGAAATATCAAAAAAAACTTTGGATGAATGGATGGCAGACTTCATTAATAATGCACCTCCATCGGGGGAATCTATGAAAGACTTAAGTGATCGAGTACTTAATTGGTTTTTTGAGTTGCAAACTTCGAATGTGAACTCGGCTACTGTATTTACTCATGCAGGAATAATCAGGACTCTACTTTCTCACATGAATGACACCCCTTTGCATAAGGCCTTTGACCTCTATAAGGTTGACTATGGACAAGTATTCAGTATCAGAATTTAACCCTTATTCACTCATTTCCTCAGTCTTTATTTGTTTAGAAGCATCATGAATTATAGCTTGTAGCTCATCAAAATTGAGATTATACTTTCTATAAATACCATTTTTTTCCAAAAGAAACGCAATCCTTCTTGTTATATGATTCATCTCAGAAATTGACTCTTTCATATGATGAATTAACTCTTCTTTTTCACATTGATCACTACTGAGTTTGAGTAGACTTAATAATCCTTCCAACCTGCACAAAGGTGCACGTAGTAGGTGAGAATTAATATATGAATGCTCAGCCAACAACTTATTTTGTACTCTTAATCTTTCCGCTCTTTGGTATATTTTCTGTTCTAAAATATTATTCAGCATCGACATCTCTAATTGCTCGGCATAAAGGTTTTGATTATCATTCAGCAATCTCTCCTGATATTGCTTTAGTTCTTCAACAAGAGCGTCATTCTTTATTTCACTATTATAAGATTCAACATGATGTAAAATCAATGGGACAACTATCATTACCAAAGCATAAGCGTATGATAATACCTCTATTAGAGTCCCAGAAAAAATACTTAATCCATCTAACTGGATTAATATTGTTTGATTCAGTGCAGGCTGAATTCCTAGAAGGATTGTACCTATCAAACCTGATAAAATCAGAAAAAACTTATCCTTAAAATCGAATATCGTTACTAATATCAACAACATTCCAAACTGACTCAGATACAACGGAGCTATAATAGCATCATTGTCCCCCACCATCGAAGCATGAAAAATAGAATTGAAAACTATAGGAACAAGACCAATGCAAAGCCTACCTACTATTGATGATTTTATCTTAATTAAAAAAACTCCAAAAATATTAAAAATGGCAGCGACGATAGGATACCATCCTAACGAGCTTTGGTAATTGATTAGAAAAACACCTCCAAATAAAAACCCTACAGTAGCAGTTACAAAAGCAAGTTTAATGGCTACACTATCTTTTTGTGAGATATTCATTGCTAACAATCTTTGATTAAAGTGGCAAAATTTTTACGCTGGAATCAATAGATCCTTCCTATTCTTCACAATCCTAGATTCTAATCCAAAAAATTCTAACATAACTCGAGCTGCTCCTCGAATTAAAATTTTAGGAGAAATAACAACAACATCAATAATTCGTACTTTGAATATCTTAAGATGGTCATACCATATCTTGCGAGCTTCTATATCAAACCCTGACATGTAAGTACAGTCCCATACCAATGAATAGGTCATTTCTGGATATTTTTCAAAAACCTTGAACCAAACCTTGGCTGCGTCTTTACTACTTTGCAAATCCAGATGACCAATAAATTTGAATTCCAAATGGTTAAGTCCCATTTCTTTGGCCATTCTAATAACCACTTTATCCGAGTCGTAGATCATAATTCATCGATTTTCAACTCAAAACACTGCTATTATTAATTTAATAATTATCAAGCAAAAAACCTCATAATCAGAGAAATGCATTATCCCTTAACTACTCTGTCTAAGATTTTCTTTTACTAATTCCTAAATGAAACAACATCGATTTCAACGAAGTGATCTAAACAATCACTTTTCCTTATTAATTTACGCTTATATAAGAGCGTTTCGCTATCAATTCTAGCTCCCATCCAGAGTTATCACCACTTTGTATTTATTATGCTTATTCAAAAAATTAAAAACCTTGACCTAAACTTGAAACTCGCACTAGGCCCAGTATTGTTTTTACTATTGGCTATAGCAAACTACTTTGTTATCAATAGGCATCAACAAAATCAAAGAGAAGATGCTGCAGTGGTAGATGTAGCAGGAAGACAAAGAATGCTCTCGCAAAGAATTGGTCTGTTTGCTGAACAAATAGCAAAAGGAAACTTCAAGGCCAAAAAGCCACTGAAAGCTGCTATAAACCTTTGCGACTCTTCTTTAAAAGCACTAAAAAAAGGAGGCAAAGCTCCTGGCATGAATGTAGAATCCAACCTTCCTCCTACTCACCCTGAAATCCTTCCAACTTTAAAAGAGGCTGAAATTTTATGGATTAACTATAAAATGAATGCTGAAGTTTTATTGAACCAAACCAATCAAGATACTTTACTTGATAATGCCTCTCAAGCTATTAGCTTTATTGAAAGAAACTCAACTCCAATGTTGAAAAAATTCAATGCATTGGTCCAAAAATATGTACAGGAAAGTAAGGCAAAACAAAATAAACTCAATACGCTTCTTCCTGTACTATTGCTGATAAACTTACTCATAGTAGTCATAGCAGTTTCCTTAAATAGTTATTTAGTTTCCAGACCAGTGCATAAAATGGACAGCTACATTAGTCAATTATCTCTAGGCAAGCTTAATGTAAACCTCACCTATCATAGTCATGACATTATTGGTAAAGCATTACAAAAGCTTGAACAGTTAGACAAAAACCTATTGAAGGCTACTCGTTTTGCAGATAAAGTATCAAAAGGGGATCTAGATACAGAATTCGAGCTACTCAGCAAGGATGATGAGCTTGGCAAATCACTTATAACTCTTCAAAATAACTTAAAGTATTTTGTAGATGAAACTGAAGAAGTCGTTTCATTGGCTGGAAGAAAAGGATTGCTAGATTCTAGAATTGGACTTGAACAAAAAGAAGGAGCATGGAAAATTCTTGGAGAAGCTATTAACAGACTGCTTCAAAATATATCAAAACAGTTAAAAGATGTAAACGATGTGGTAACGTCAGTAGCATATGGAGACCTCTTTTCTAGATACAATGGAGATGCTCAAGGAGATATAGAAACACTCACAAGATCTCTTAATCAGTCTCTTGACAATATGAAACAGTTAATGGTTCATATCAAGAAGAATGCACTCAATATGGAAAACCAAGCTCAAGAAATGTCGGTTTTTTCTGAAGAAATGGGAGCAGCAATGGGTGAAATATCTTCTGCTACTACAGAAATGAGTCAAGGAGCTCAAACTCAAGTTGAAAAAATTGATATGGCATCTAATAAAATTGAAGCTATTCTAAAGTCCTCAACCGAAATGGGGGAACACTCGGAGGAAATTAACTCTGCTGCTCAACAAGGCGTAAATAACAGCACAAAAGGTGGAGAAATTGTATCTAACTTGGTGAATATTATAGAAGTTATTTCGGACTCTTCTAAAAAAACAACAGAATCAATGGGGATCTTATCTAATAGATCTCAAGAAATTAGTAGAGTGCTAGGCGTTATCACAGAAATAGCTGCTCAGACCAATTTACTTGCCTTGAATGCTGCTATTGAGGCGGCACAAGCTGGTGACGCTGGAAGAGGCTTTGCTGTAGTAGCGGAAGAAATAAGAAAATTAGCAGAAGACTCACGAAACAGTGCCAAAGAAATAGAAGATCTAGTTGCTGATGTTCATACTGACACTAAGTCTACTCAACAACTCATGACTACTATGAATAAAGGTGTTGAAAAAGGTGTTACAGCCTCAATGGAGGTTTCTTCATTTTTTAAACAGATTAATACTTCTTCACACACTACCTTAAACCTCTCTGAAAAAATTCTAGATGCGACCAAAATTCAGACTGAAAACATTAATGATATGGTAGTAATCACAGAAAACGTAATAGTCATCTCTGAAGAAACTGCTGCCGGTTCTGAAGAGACTGTGAGTGCCGCTGAATTATTGAATGAAGGTATATCACAATTCAAAAACAAGATTTCAGAACTTGGGTTAGTTGCAGAGGAATTAAAAAATGGAGTAGATCAGTTCAATCTAGAGAACAAAGCAAACATGGAAAATCAAAATTCTGCGAATATCTGAACTAAGTCATTTTAAAAACTGTTAAATTAAAAAGGTATTACAGTCCAAGCTAACTATGAATAGACGTAACAGAATACTAAGAACCTTGCCTAAATACATAGTTGCGGGAATTCTTCTTCAGACTCTTTGGTTTAAATTTGGTATTGGGGGTGAAGATGCTTTAAACGAATCTAAACAACTATTTTCTTCATTGACCATAGCCATATTTGGTAATAGCAATCTAGAGCCTTTGTTTAGAATAGGTACTGGAGTAGTTGAATTGTTAGCTTCAATACTAATAATCCTGCCTAAAAGGTCTCTAATAGGAGCACTTCTTGCCTCCGGAGTCATGCTTGGGGCTCTAATTTCTCATGTATTTTTTATAGGCATATCGGTAGATGGAGATGGCGGCATTTTAATGTTCCTTGCTACAATTGTCCTTTTATCTTCTGTTAAAATCATTTGGGACGAACAGGAAGCATTTTCCAAAATACTGCCATAGTTAAAAGATTAGAAAAATAAGTGGTCGCAATTTGCAGCCCCTTATTTTTTGATACCTTCAAAATACCTATTTGACATCAAAAGTTCCTGATCCCATTTTATAGCTATCTGTATATACATCTACTTGATAAGTACCCTGAGCATAATCCGAACCTTTATTATACAAATAGACTAATAGCTGTCCTTTTCGATCGTAAAGAATTTCTTTCTTAGCTGTATAGAACTCTTCTCTCCCCTCAAACATAAATGTTCCTGACCCTGTAGTCACATCAAAGATAACGTTACCATCTGGAGCTGTTATTTTAACCAATATCTCCTTTCCTTCAATAGGTGCTACCTTATTTTCAATAATATCAAAACTAATCTTGAGATCGTTGATATGACGATTTCTAAATGGACTTTCACGTTCCTTTCCATTAGAGTTTACAGCTAAAATAGACATCCCTTTAATTTTTAATCTCGATGCCAAAGCCACTTTGCTCTCCAAATCTTTTTTTCTGCTATTCAGCTCTCTAATTGATTCGTTTAACTCATTCTTCTCATTTTTAAGCCCAGTATTCTCAACTAACAATTCCTCATTGGCTTTTTTTAATCTAGCTATCTCTTCATCCTGAGCAACAAGTAATTCTTTATAACCGCTTACCTTAGATTTAAGGTCATTAATCTGCCTATAAGCTCTTTTTCTAAACTGCCTCTTTTCTTCCTCAAGTTGATTTTTAATTGCAATTAAAGTATCAATTTCACCTCCTAACTGAGCAATTTTCAAAATCCTGTTATCTAACTCTGTACTCATGGAGTCTAGTTGACTATATGCCTGATCTAATTGTGCCTGAGTTAGTTCATTTTTGTTCTCAAACTCATTAGACCTCATCAATATGTAAACAAACGCGCCTACAACTAATGAAACAACGATAAGTACATATATAATAATTAGGGTTTTGTTCGGCTTTTTCTCAACTGGGAAACCGTTTTCAACTTTATTCTTTTCTTCCATAGTCTCTAAAAATAGCAAAAATATGCTTTTAAAGGACTTTGCCAAGCTTGAGGGAATGACTTTACTGTTAACTTAAAAAGACTAAAAATTAAGTACATAGGGATAATTAGTATCCCTAGTAAAATGTCGGAGTAATATCCCTCTATTATAATTTTCAGTTGACACAAACTCAGAATCCTTTCTAATCGATTTCCAAGCCATAGACATTCCTCTAGACCAATTAATGTCATCAAAAACTATTGTACCCTCTGCTGTCAAATGATTCTTAGCCCAATTAAAGTATCTTAAAGTAGCCTCATAGGTATGATTAGCATCTATGTATATTAAATCAAACGCTTGATTTATTTCTGGCATTTTTTCGTCAATATCACCTAACATAGATTTTATTTTAGGGAAAGACCTAAAAGTACCCTTGGCAATTCTTGTAAGACCTTCGTCAGCTTCAATAGTCACAACAGACTCTACAGAAGCGGGTTTGGCTAAATATAACGTATTTACGCCCAATGAAGTCCCGAGTTCCAATACGGTTTTATATTGAAAAAATTCAATCAACCTTAGTATCAACAAAGAATCAGATGCTTCTGATATACCTTTCCTAGCTATATTAGCAATTTTCCGAGGATCTGACAAGGTTGATTTTTCGCCTATTGAATCTCCTTCTAAAAAGCCCTCTGATTCCAAAAAATGAGCCCTAATCATCTCAAATTCATCAACAGATTGACTTTTACTTTTTAATACTTGAAGATAAAATGAGGATAGTTTACTGCTTTGGATTCCATAATTATCCATGCGATAAAGCCAATAAACTACATATCGGTATATCCGAAATAGGGCTAATCTAGTTGAAAACACTTTTTAGTTCTGACGATCAGGAACAATCATTGTAAACTCTGGAATTTGCACTTCTATCATTTTCCCATCAATAATTCTCTCCATTTGATAGGTTCCAAACATCTTACCTATCCCACTTTTTAAATTACAACCTGAAACGTAAACATGTTCTTGGCCCGGCTCTATAATAGGCTGTTGACCAACTACACCTTTGCCCTCTACCTCTCTTTCAAGATAGGCTGCATCTTTGATGAACCAATGCCTGCGTTTGAGTTGTATTGTATTATCGCTCTCATTTTCAATAATAACTTTGTAAGTAAATACATAGTGGTATTGTCTGGGACTAGAATATTTTGGTTGATATTCTGTCTCAACACTAATCTTAATACCTTTTGTTTTTTGCGTTACCATTTTCTTTCCATGAAAGTGTGCAATCGAGTTCAAATACTCTAGAACAAGTAAGCGAAATTATTTTACTTTGAAAAATTATGAATGTAAAAATTGAACCGAGCTGGAAAACTTTACTTTCAGCAGAATTTGATAAATCATACTTTCGACAATTAGCTGAATTCGTTAAATCTGAATATCGAACAAATTCTGTATACCCTCCTGGAAATAAGATATTTGCCGCTTTTGATCACTCCTCTTTTGACAATACTAGAGTTGTAATAATTGGTCAAGATCCTTATCATGGCGTAAATCAAGCTAATGGATTATGCTTCTCGGTTCAAGATGACATGAGGATCCCTCCTTCATTGGTTAATATCTTCAAAGAAATTAAAGATGATCTCAACATTCCAATACCTCCATCAGGTAACTTAGAAAGATGGGCTAAACAAGGTGTTCTGTTGTTAAATGCAACTTTAACTGTTAGAGCCAGTCAAGCGGGTTCACACCAAAATAAGGGATGGGAAGAATTTACTGATGCAGTCATTACTAATCTATCTCAAAAAAAAGAGAATATTATATTCTTGTTATGGGGAGCATACGCACAAAAAAAAGGAGCAATCATAGATCGCTCCAAACATTATGTCTTAGAATCAGCACACCCTTCTCCTTTCGCTGCTCATCGTGGCTTTTTTGGCAATAAACACTTCAGCAAAACAAATGAATATCTTACCAGCAAAGGGCTGAAACCTATTCAATGGTGACTATCTAATAATATTAAATAGTCTAGACCATCTTATTTTGGATAATAAACCGCCATTTGGATCCATAGACATCCAAATAAAAGCAGCTTCACCCACTACATGATCTTCAGGAACAAAACCCCAAAACCTAGAATCCTCGGAATTATGTCTATTATCCCCCATCATGAAATAGTAATTCTGACTAAATGTGTGTTCAGTCATTAACTTTCCTTCTTGATATAACTGAAAGTCTTTCATTTCTACATTGTCAAGACCTTCATAGTCTCTAATGGTAGAGCCATACTTTGCTACCATCATAGAATCAAGTGTTATAGTCAAACCTTCACCAGGAATAACTAAAGGGCCATAAAAATCTGCATTCCATTCATAAATAGATGCATCTGGAAATATTCGCCTATTAACATAACCTTCAGGTTCTTTATATTTCACAACATCTTGTACAAATGCTAAACTTTTAAGTTTCATTGCATCTTCAGGCCTTGCATGCACAAAATACCCACCCTGTATTCTATTAATATCCCAAATATTATTCTTCCTAAAAACTCTTTCGTTAATTGTCTTTTCAGTTACAATTTGATAGCCAAACTGCCTATTCTTAGGAGATTCTCCAAGTTTTCCATTGATATAAACTTCCGAATCAACCACTGTAAGTGTATCTCCAGGTACAGCTACACATCTTTTGATATAGTGAGTTTTTAGATCTGCAGGATGCTCAAATTCTGGTGGGTAATTAAAAACGACCACATCATTTCTTTCAACATCATCTAACCCAGGAAGTCTAAACATTGGAAATTGAATAGCATCCGTATACGAAGGTATAGCTGCCAGTGGCCCCCATAGTTTAGCATGAGTTAAAGGAACTTGAAGTGGTGTCTTTGGTGTTCTAGGTCCGTAATTAATCTTACTGACGAAAAGATAATCTCCCACTAATAAAGAATTTTCCATAGAAGGAGTAGGAATAACATACGCTTCCATAAACGCCCATCTAATCAAAGTTGCTGCCACCACCGCAAAAACAATGGCGTCAACCCATTCTTTAACAGGGCCTTTCTTCTTTATTTCTTTCTTTTTTTTAAACGGATTCAAATTCATTTCTCAATGAAAGTTTAAGTTAGAATTTAAGTAAATCATCCATAGAATATACTCCAGCCTTTCCTGCTAAGAATTCAGCCGCTAATACAGCACCCAATGCAAACCCTTTACGATTATGTGCTATATGCTCTATTCTAATTTTATCAATTTCTGATTCGTATTCAATGATATGAGTTCCTGGAACGTTCTCTGTTCTCTCAGATATAATGCTAATATCACTAGCGTTGGTTGCTTTAGAATTAACCCAACCAGATTTATCTGATAACCCTTCTATCATACCTTCAGCCAAAGTAATTGCTGTACCACTGGGAGAATCAAGTTTCTGTGTATGATGAACTTCTACCATACCAGTTTCATACCCTCTACCATTCATCATTTTCGCAAGGATTTTATTTAACTGAAAGAAAATATTTACCCCTAAGCTATAATTTGACGCATAGAAAAAACCAGTTTTGTTAACTGTGCAATAGTTTTCTACTTCCTTAAAATTATCCAACCATCCGGTACTTCCTGAAACTACTGGTACGCCGTTTTTTAAACATGACATGATATTACTGAAAGCAGCCTCTGGCGCTGTAAATTCAATAGCTACGTCAGTGGTTTCTGTAGTAATCTTATTTAAGTCTTCAGGATTATCAATACTGATAGCAAATGGAACAGAATGCCCCCTTTCAATCAATACTTTCTCTATGGCTTGCCCCATCTTACCATAGCCTATTAAAGCTACTCTCATATGTCTATTTATTTAAATTCAATGTTAAAGAAAGGCCTAAATTTCGCCTGGCAAATTGTGAGTTATCCTCATATGCTGGTGATAGAGATAAATCATCATTGATCTCAAACTCACTTAAATGCGCCGCAACATGTGCATCTACAATATTCAACACATAGTAAACACAACCAATGATAATTAGAAAGTCTCGATCCCTCTTAAATTTCTCAGCATTATATTGAAGTCTATCTATATCAAATCTTGCATAGTTTTCAGGTACATCTCCTCCGTCACGTCTAGCGATGTAAGCATTTCGAAAACCATTGTAAAAATCATGATTGTATTTAATGTAGTGACCTATAAGAATCGCTCCTCCATATAGTATTGGGAGCTTCCAATATTGTTTATTATAAATCTGTCCGAGGCCTGGAATTACTGCAGAATAAAGAGCTGCTCGATTTGGATCTAATTTAGACTTACTTTGAAATGTTTCTATTTGAGGAAAACTATTTAAAGCTGAATCTAACTGAACGAAACTCTTTTCCTGTCCCCAAGAAAAATGACCTATCGAAAGCAGTAAGAAAACAATACTCGAATTAACTAAATTATTACGCATCTATGATTTCCAAAATCCTGTTTAATTCTGAAACAGAATCAAATGGTATTTTGATTTCTCCTTTGTTATTATCTTTCGTAGCGACTCTGATACGCGCTCCGAAATGCGAAGTTAATCTTTCTTGTACTTTTAATATTTCTCTATCCTCCTCTTTATTTGAAGGTTTTTTTTCTACTTCATCAGGAAAATTAGCTTGCTTTACCAATGCCTCAACTTTTCGAACAGATAACTCTTCAGCTAAAGTCCTCTTTAAAATATCTAACTGGACAGCTGTATCCTCTACATTTACTAAGGCTCGTGCATGCCCCATAGATATTTTACCATCTCTTACAGCTGCTTGAATATCCGGAGGAAGTTTTAACAGTCTTAAATAGTTATTAACAGTTGTTCTGTCTTTTCCTACTCTTTCACCCAGCTGCTCTTGTTTTAGATCACACTCGGTTAGCAGTCTTTGATAACTCAAAGCCACTTCCATAGCATTTAAGTCTTGGCGCTGAATATTTTCAATTATAGCCATCTCCAGCATTTGCTGGTCATCAGCTGTACGTATGTATGCAGGAACCTTTTTAAGTCCAGCTAACTTACTTGCTTGAAATCGTCTCTCTCCAGAAATTAACTGATAAGAATTATTATTCAACTTACGAAGAGTAATTGGCTGAATAATACCTTGAACTCTGATCGATTCGGATAATTCTTCCAGTGCTTTTTGATCAAAGTCAGTCCTAGGTTGAAATGGATTAACTTCTATTTGATCCAGTGGAATTTCTGATATACTACCTGCAGATGCTCCTCGTTCTCTGAGGGGCTTTTTAGGGGCAGTTGCTGCTTCATTACCAGAGTCATCTAGTAATGCTCCTAATCCTCTACCTAATGCGTTTCTTTTTGTAGGTTTCTTCGCCATCTATTCTGCTTACTCTACTTCTTCTACCAATTCATTCTTCGCTATAATTTCATGCGCCAAATTAAGATAGCTAATAGCACCTTTACTTTCTGCATCATGAGCAATAGCCGGAAGACCAAAACTTGGAGATTCACTCAATTTGATATTTCTAGGAATTAAAGTATCAAAAACCATTGATTTGAAGTGAGTAGTAACTTCATCTACCACTTGGTTTGAAAGTCTTAATCTCATGTCATACATGGTCAATAAAATCCCTTCTATTTCCAATTCTGGATTTAATCTTGACTGAATAATTTTGATAGTATTAAGCAGTTTCCCTAAACCTTCTAGTGCAAAGTATTCACACTGCACTGGAATAATTACTGAATCGGAAGCAGTCAAAGCATTAATTGTAATCAAACCTAAAGATGGAGAACAATCGATTATAATAAAATCATAATCCTCACGAAGACCATCTAATACTTTCTTCATTTTTTGCTCTCTCTCATCATAATCAACGAGTTCAACTTCAGCACCAACCAAATCAATATGAGAAGGCAATAAATCCAAGTATTCTATATCAGATTTGACAATGCAATCATATGGATCTATATCGTCAACCATACATTCATAGATACCTGCCTCTACTTGCTTGGGATCCTCCCCTATACCAGAAGTGGCATTGGCCTGTGGATCGGCATCTACTATCAAGGTTTTGTATTCTAAAGCTGCTAAACTAGCTGCTAAATTTATTGAAGAGGTTGTCTTCCCTACACCACCTTTTTGATTCGCAATTGAAATTATTTTACCCATAGAGCTTGGTTATTTTCTTTGACACGTAGAATATCCAAAATCCTCAGATTTTGACCTTGGCAAATATAATTTTCGTTTATTCATAATTAATAGGCACCATTAGAAACTTGTCCACATAAAAATGTTGATAAACTCGTATCTATCTGAATTTCAACACCTCTAGAAAACAATAAAAACTCCATTAATCCAATCCATGAAGTCCTTATTCTTAACATTAATTATTAGCCTTTAGATTTTAGGCAGTTCAGTTCTCATTCTATTCAGAAATGGGTTGAGTTCCTTTGGCTCTACCCCCACTATTATTGCCAGTTTTTTCTTTTGCCCTTTCCAAAAATCAGACTTTGTTTTTTTAAAGTCTTCTTCATTAATAAAACCTCCCTCTTTATTCTTCTTTACTATTAAACCAAATTCGCTGTATTCACTGAACTTATATTTATATACAGCGGACTTTTGCTCTTCTGTTAACATAAATTCTTGAGCTGCTTGCGTAGCATAATAGGTAGCTTTCTTTTCTTTCCACCCTTGTTCAGCAACAACTACTTTAAGAGCAGAAATAACAAGAAAGCTTAACAATAATAGTTTTTTAATCATCTGTTTTATTACGTTGAAACATGAAGCATTTTATGTACAGAAAAGTTAATAAACTAGACATTTTAAGATTAGATAAATATTAATTAGTTACTCTAAACCAATCATTATGAATGGACCCCAAAAAATAGGGTCTTTATATTCATCTCGTATTTCTTTTTTTGCTTCTATAAAAGACGCTCTTTTATTACCTGAAACTAACCATTTAGAATAAAAGCTTACCATAAGTTTTTGAGTAGCCTCATCTGAAACTTTAAAAAGAGACATAATAATTGTTCTTGCTCCTGCAACTAAAAAAGCCCTTTGCAAACCATAAACCCCTTCACCAGCTTCAATTTCGCCAAGACCTGTTTCACAAGCCGATAAAACGACAAGATCAGTTTTATCAAGATTGAGATTCATACCTTCATATGCTGTTAAAATCCCATCATCCATATTGAAGTTATTCGTCGTTTGATTCAAAATATCTCCAGCTCCAGCCATCAATAAACCAGTTTTCAATAAAGGGTTTTGAGCAGCTAGATTTTCATTCATTGCAATTTCTTCAGATGATAAATCGGAATTCGGCTGAAAAAAACCATGTGTCGCAATATGAAAGACTTTAGGGTTATCCATTTCTTTTATTGCCTTTTCAGTTGCAGTCTTTTCCATATGGTTTTCAATTACCCAACCATCATTTCTAAAAAGAGTCTTCAAGGTATTTACTTCAACAGCTGTCCCCGGCAAATTGCCTATGACCTCAGGATTACCTCCTCGATGGGTAGCTCTGCCCACCCATCTACCTGGATTAGATTTAACATAGTAGGTCGGGTCTCCAAACATCTCTACAGTATTCGCATCCTGTACTAAATATTCTTTCTGTTTGTCAAGATACAGATCCTTTGTATTGCTGATTAATATAATATTTGAATTGTCTAGAACATATGAACCGTCTTCAACCTTGATTGCCTCTAGATTAATCTGATTATAAACACCGTCCGCTGACAAATAAATATTTCCAGGATTACCAATTACGTCTTGTATGGGCTTCCAAAAATTCTCGTATGATTTAGGATCGTCAATTCTGAACTTGATGCTATTTCTATAATATTTCAAGTATTTCTTCTCAAGATCTTTACCATTTTTAAGTAAAATCAGACCTGGAGTACTTTTCTTTTCATTCGTCACATATAAGACGGCATACATAATGGAATCAGTAGAGAATTTATGATTAAATACTCTAAAACGTATCATTTCAAGTGCTACTTCATCATCGACCAGCGAACTTTGTACGTCTTTCCAAGTAACCACTTCTTGATCAAAACCTGAGCTAAAGTCTTCAGACTTTTGAGAAAGTTGTTTTTCTATATTTTCGACATCTTCAGAAAGCTTTTTCCCGTCAATTCCTGCTTGAAGCATTTGCTCACTACTCATAGACAAAACGTAGGTTAAGAGCTCTTTCTTAGCCTCCCAGTCATTATACAAACCAATCATCTCTTCATCCCCGGAAGATATAATTCTTTGTTTTATTTTGATTGATGAGCTTAGCAACAATGCTTTTGTTAATAGTGCGTTATTGTAAAGCGTTCCTATAAGTTCATTATTCTTTCTATTGTAGTTAATAACTAACGTATTATAGAATTCATAATCAGACTTTATAGTATTCCAAAATTTAGCCTTTTCTCGTTCCGATAATGCCGGAAAATAATCTTTGATAAAAACAGAATAATTAGCAAGAGCCTCTTCTAAAACATCCTGAGAATGTTTGATATCCCCTTGCATAAAATATGTCTTACTTAACTTAGAAAGCACTTTAACATACTCTGGGTGATTATCATTAAAAATATCTACATATAATTTTTTAGCGTTCCCATAATACTTTTCTGCCTCGTCATAATTCTTTTGATTGTAATATATATCGCCCTTCAATACATTAATAGTTGCGGCATTTACGTTATTTCGACGACCGATTTTAGCACTCCATATCCCTCCTGCTTTATCAAGTAACCTAAAGGCTTCATTGTAATTCTCCTCTGCGATATATACAATGGCCAAATTCTTAAGAACTTCTGCATAGTAAGGATTACTACCTCCTAGTTTTCTACCAATAATTTTTTCTGCTCTTAAAAAAGTTTCTTCTACTTGATCAGTAGGAGTATTATTGTAAAACTGCACGAGTGCCAAATCAGAAAGTGCTCTAGCAACGTCAATATGATCTCTACCAAACTGCTTCTCTCTAATCTCTACTACTTTTTCTAGTTTTTCTATAGCAATATCATAATCACCAATGAAAGTATTAATCTTAGCAGAAGTAAGCATTGCGGGAGTGATTTTAGATGACTCATCTCCAAAAATACCTAACATGATTTTATAAGCTTTATCAGCCAATTCTTCAGCTTTAGTATAATCACCAAGGATCATTTTCACCCTTGATTTGAGAATCAATGGGTCGTTTAAGTGTCTACTCTTTTCTCCAAACTGACGTGTCTTTTTTTCAAGATCATCCTCAATAAGTTCTTCCGCCTCTCTGTAACGACCAATATCTAAAAAAACTTCTGCTAATTCATCATCAATGTCTATACCCGAGGTTTTCACAGTTTGAATTCCTTTGGATTGAATTTTTTCAGATTTATTCATATTTGTTTCAGCCTCATCATATTCTCCTTTAATTGCCAAAAGTGTAGCTTCTGTTATCAAAGTCTGAGCTAAATAGCCTTGGGTACCTTCTACATCAGAATCTTTCAATATTTCAATAGCCTTCAATATGTTATCTTCTGCTTCATCATATCTCCCGATCTTATATTGCAGGTTAGCTATTCTATCTAGTTCAATTGCATATTCCGGATCTTTATCGTCATATTTCCTTCTGGACGCTTCTAAAGCGATATCGAGAATATCAGAAGCTTTTTTATATTCATCATTTTCTTGATAGTAAACAGCAATATGATCCAATACGTCTACATAGTCTAAGTGCCCTTCTGTGATCTCCTTACTAACAACCTTTTCCCAACTGTTGTTATAGATATCAATGGCTTCATCGAATTTCTCAGTATAGTCCACATAATAATTAGCCAAGTGAACCATACTCATCTGATATTCAGGAGACTCTTCCCCATAGAGAATCTCTTTAATATTCAGAATTTCATTTATGTATTTTCCTATATTATCCGGACGTCCATTTATTGCCGCGATTTTAGAAGCAAATTCAAGTAAATCAATTCTCATCCTATGATTCTCCGGAATGACTGATTCTTCTCCCAAAATCTCAGCTACTTCATCTTCCAGACCTTTATCTTTTCCGCCCATTAAAACATCATAATTAAGAGTAGCTAACAACAGAGAATAGATGCTCTTCTTGCCAAACTCACTCATAATACTCTTACGAAACACCTCTTTAGCCTCTCTTATTTTAGCATCTTTCCCCGCCTTCACATAGCCCTTAATGAGTCTATTTTTGATTGCTACACTTACATGATGTGATAGTGCATAATTATTGATAATCAATCTATCTGCGTCTTCATATCCTTTTACCACCGCTTCAATATCCATACCATTTTCTTCAAGCATGAGCGTATTATAGTAAAGGTTTTCACTGTATAGGATATCAGACTTTTTCAAGTTATCCTTTATCCATAAAGTATTTTGAACAAAGTACTTATCAGCGTTCAGATAGTCACCCATCCTACGGTATGCATCTGCTTTGAACAAGATCATCCGAGCATATTCTCGTTTTCTTTCTCTTACAATTCTTCTCTTGCCTTCTTCATCTTTTGAACGAGTAGCATAATAATCTAACCTTGAATCAATTAATTCAATTGCCTGTCTATAAAACCCTCTTCCTACAAGGATTTCAGCTGTTAGCACATCCATAGCTGCAGCTAAATCGTCGTTCATTCCCGTTCCTACCAGAATTGGACGAGCTTCATCTACATATTTCAAGGCAGTGACATAATCTCCATAAAGATTCATTACTTCAGCAGACTGCTTCAAGAGCAAAGCATGAACTTCACTTTCATTCCCGTTTAGCTCTCTACTAAGACTAAGGCCTTCTTGAACAGAGGTATGTACATTGTCCAGTATACCTAGAGCCACATCGTATTGAGCTTCTCGAATTTTTGCAATAGGAATAAAGTCATTTTTCTCTCCAAGTTTTTTGGTCGAAGACTTTTTGATTGTTTCTATTTCAGATCTAGCTTTCGAATAATCACCATGATCATAATATTCATCTGCTTTTTCAAGCTTCTTATCATATTTAGTTTGAGCTTGAACATAGAATGTTGTAATTAGGGGTAATACTAATATTAGAGTGATTTTTGCAATTTTCATCTTTGAGAGATTAATACAGAATATTGGGGTTTGAAGTTAAAAAGCCATCGAGTTAAATACAATTCAACTACTTCTTACAAGTTTAAAGATGTATAAAAATCAATTGGCATCAAACTATTAACGATCGATGTATCAGGCAGATTGCATCACACTGGATCAACATCAAAGGCTACTCTTAGGGACTTATAGATATTCTTCTCTTTTAACTCTAGGCTTTTACGAAAAATGAGCTCCTTAACCTTGGGAATACTCACACCTTGCCTTTCAATCTTAATAATAGTTTCTTCCAAGAATAAATTTCTAATCCTCGAAATCATAGGTTGCTGAGGGCCTAGTACTCGCTTTTCACCTAACTCAGCTAATAAGGTAGTCGTCAAAGCTCTTGCCGCTTGATTCACTATATTTTGATCCTTATGTTTCATTATTATTCGGATCATCCTATAGAATGGTGGATATCTAAACCTCTCTCGTTCAAGAATTTCACCTTGATAAAAGGCTCTATAATCATCTGTTATAATCTGAGAAAGCAACATTCCTTGTGGATCACTGGTCTGTAAAACTACTTCTCCGTCTGACTTTCTTCCTGATCGTCCAGCAACTTGAGTAATCAACTGGTAGGCTCTTTCATGAGATCTAAAATCTGGGAAATGCACTATTCTATCATAATCAAATATCCCCACCAAGGTTACTTTGTCAAAGTCTAGGCCTTTACTAATCATCTGAGTACCCACAAGAATATCTGTATCCCCATTCTCAAACCTATCAATTATCGTTTGGTACCCGTGTTTACTTCGAGTAGTATCTTGATCCATTCGTTGAATCCTTGCCTCTGGAAATATTAGCTTCAAGTCTTCTTCAAGCTTTTCCGTTCCAAAACCAACTGTTTTAATGGCTGTGGAACCACAAGCTTCACATACTGAAGGCATTGATTCTTTATGTCCACAATAATGACAAATCAACAAGTGTGAATTCATGTGATAAGTCAAACTCACATCACAATTTTGACATTTAGGAACATGACTACAATCTCCACAAATTAAATAGGGAGAATACCCTCGTCTATTTTGGAATAGTATGACTTGCTCATTTTTATCAAGTCTATTCTCTATTTGCTCTAGTAATTCTGGGGTAAAATCGCCCTTCATCCGTTTGTTTTTGGATGCTGTAAGGGTATTAGCTAACAAATAATTAGGAAGGCTAAAATTCTCATGACGCTTGGTCAACTCGATTAATTCATACTTTCCTTCTAACGCCTGATAGTAAGTATCGATAGCAGGGGTAGCAGTTCCCATTAGTACCTTGGCACCATGTAATCGAGATAACCACAATGCACAATCACGTGCGTTAAACCTTGGCGCTGGGTCATACTGCTTGAATGAAGAATCATGTTCTTCATCTATAATAATCAAACTAAGATCATTAAAGGGTAAGAAAACAGAAGACCTTACACCAGCCACAAATTGCAAATTCCCTTGCTTGACTTGATTCCATATCTCAACCCTTTCGTTGTCAGAATAACGTGAATGGTACACTCCTACGTCAGCCCCAAAAACTTTTATCAACCGCTTAACAATCTGAGTGGTGAGTGCTATCTCTGGTAGAAGGTAAAGTACCTGTCCTCCACTTTCCAGTGCTTTTTGAATAGCATCTATGTATATTTCGGTTTTTCCGCTTCCAGTCACTCCGTGTAAAAGTACTGGCTTTCCTTTCTCAAAAGCCGATTGTATTTGATTAACAGCATCGAGTTGAATATTGGAAAGTTCTTTAGCTATTTCAAGCTTTATTTCATTAGTTTGAATCCTCGGAACTACTTTTTCGATTTCTTCAAAGTACCCATTTTTTATCAGTGTTTTAAGAGAAGATGATGACAAACCTGCGTCTATAATCTCTGACTTAGGAACATCATACTTCTTATCTAAATCATTCTGATCCATCCCAATGATGCTCAAATACTTAAGAAGAATATCAAATTGCTTTTGCTTCTTTTCTAAAATAGAAAAAAGCTCTTCTAGCGATTCACGACTTCTAAATTGATCCTTTATACAGATATACTTTACAGTCTTAGGCGTATACTTGTCTTTGACTTTCTCAAACACCAATATCGAATCCTTTTGAATCAAAGATTTAATAACTGGATGTATAAGTTTTATCCCCAGTAAACTGGATACATCTTCAAAAGACATCCTCTCTGAAGCTTTCAATGCTTCGAGAACTGTTAATTCTCGCTCTGAAAAGTCATCTACCGACCAATCTTGAGATGATATAGGGTTAAGCTGAATATAAGACTCACTGGAAATCTTCAATCCACTTGGAAGAGCCGCGTTGAGTACTTCTCCTACTGTGCACATATAATACTCAGCAATCCATTGGATAAACTTTAGCTGAAACTCGTTAAACGCTGGACTCTCGTCCATAACATCTAAGATATACTTTGCCTCGTATACAGTAGGAGCTATTTCATGTATTTGCCTTACAATTCCTGTAAGAACTTTTGATTTTCCAAATTGGACAATGACTCTACTACCTATTTGAACTTCGCGAATTAATTCTTGAGGAATCCTATAGGTATAAGCATTTGAAAGAGGAATAGGTAAAATGACATCAGCGAAATAAGTGACTCGCTCTTCAAAGTTCTTTTGCAAGTCACTATTTAACTCTAGCTGTGCCAAAAATTATTATTTCAATAAAGATGCAAGTACAGATTTGTTTGCTGCTACTACTTTATCAACCATGTCTGTAGTAATTGAGGTAGAAACAAATAAAGACTCATACTGAGAAGGAGCTAAATAAATACCTTCATTCAACATTTCATTGAAGTACTTTCCAAACAAATCAAAATCACAGGATTTTGCAGATTCGAAATCCACAACTGGTTTTTCAGTAAAAAACAAAGAAAACATCGAACCTATAGTATTTATAGTATAGTTAAGATCTAAGTCATTCAAGTTAGATCTGATACCTTCTGCCATTGATTTAGTTGTAGCTTCCAAACTTTCATAAATATCTGGATTCTCATTAAGATGATTTAACATAGCCATCCCCGCAGACATAGCAACTGGATTACCAGACAGCGTACCAGCTTGGTAAACCGGCCCAGATGGAGAAACGAGATCCATAATTTCTTTTTTACCTCCGTAAGCACCTACCGGCATACCTCCTCCTATAATTTTACCTAAAGTGGTCAAATCTGGAGTAACACCAAACAGCTCTTGAGCACCTCCTCTTGACAACCTAAAACCTGTCATCACTTCGTCAAAGATCAATAAGACATTGTGCTTATCACATAATTCCCTTAATCCTTGGAGATAACCATTAACTGGTAATACACACCCCATATTACCTACTACAGGTTCTAGAATAATTGCAGCTATTGAGTCCGATGCTTCAACTAAAATACCTTCTACTACTTCTAAATCATTATATGGAAGTGTAATGGTATCTTTAGCTACGCTTTCAGTAACCCCAGGACTATCAGGATGTCCCATTGTGGCTGCACCACTACCCGCTGCGATTAAGAAAGAGTCCCCATGACCGTGATAGCAACCTTCAAACTTGATAATTTTATCTTTATTAGTATAGCCTCTAGCCAATCTAATTGCAGACATAGTTGCTTCCGTACCAGAATTAACCATTCTAATCTTTTCAATAGAAGGAACCATTGAGCATATCAACTCTGCGATTTCCACTTCTCTTGCCGTTGGTGCTCCAAAGGACAAAGACCCTTGAACTGCTTTAATTACAGCTTCTTGGATCATAGGGTTTTTATGTCCCAGAATCATTGGCCCCCAACTATTGATAAATTCGATATATTCATTCCCATCAATATCTCTTAAATAAGCCCCATCTGCTGAATCAATAAACAGAGGCTGTCCTCCTACAGCTTTGAATGCTCTGACAGGTGAATTAACACCTCCGGGAATAAATTTTTGCGCTTCAGAAAAACATTTTACACTCTTAGATTTATCAATCATTATCTATACTATTAATCACTTCTACTTTAGCGTTTCTTATTCTAAGAATTGGTACATACTGATTATTGTTTGTCAAGGTATAGTCAACTCCTTCAAAAAACACTCCATTACGCAATCCGTATTCTGCTGTACCATTTTGGAAATATGTACCATATTTCTCAAGAAGCTCACCAAATACCGACATCAATTCATATCCTAATAATACATTCTTAGAAATTGGTCTATGGTACATTCTCAAGAATTCACTGCTTGCTTTTTTATAGCTTTTAGATGTTTTATCACAGTAATCAATATCTATAAGTCTGACATCCAACCTTTCCATCTCCTCAAAAGTCAAAGTCTCAAACCCCAACCAATTTCCTCTACCAATAATTTTAGTTGAATCATTTCTAATTTCGACGGCACTTATATAATTAGATGCATATAAAGGTTTTGAACTAGCCACAAAAATATGTCCTATGCTATCAGGTGCTATTTTAAAAAATTCTTCATAATACACCATTTCCCCTTTTTCTTCAGTTGACTTACGCTCTTTAATTACTCTTTGGCTATCCGCTTTTTTAATCGAATCAGCTTGATATTCAAGATATTCCAATTCAAAAGTCTCAATTAATAAATCATATGAAGCTCTTACAGTTGTATCAACAACTCCTTCATACTTCAATACATTAAAACCTAACTCCTGTATGCGTTGACTGTATACTGCTGCACTAAGAGAATCTTTAGGGTTGTTTTCATAGAATACCCATGCATTTTTGTTGATTAACGAATCATTCGCAACTACTTCTGCTACTTTTTTAGCTTGTGACTCTAATGACGACCTAAAGAGAAATGCATATGGGTTAGCTTCTACCACATTTGAATTTGTAGATAAAGGATGGATTATATTTATTTTGTTTTCATATGCGAAATCTGAAACTACTTTAAAAGGCTTTTCAAACAGGGGACCGATAATCAAATCCATTGACTTTAACTCTTCATCTTCCAATAAAGCTTTAGTCTCATCAGCGTTTCTCTTAGTATCATAAGGAAAAATTTGTATTAACTCGTTTTTAGCTTCATTCTGATTTTTAGCTGACCATTTGATACCTTCATATAAATCCATTACGAACTTATTCCTGATAGTCATAGAAGGGTTATCAAGACCAGAGAAAAAAAACGGTAGTATTACCGCAACTTTGTATGTTTTCTTTATAGAACTATCACCTATATCTGGCAAACCATACTTTGTTCTATCCAAATCAAACTTTTGTACTATCGTATTCAAAAGGTAGTAATCCCGTTGGCTATTGGGCTTAATCAAAATCCTTTTGGCTAATGTTTTTGCCACGCTCAAATCATCCGGAAATTGATGATATAAATTTTCCAGAATTTGAGAAGAAACAGTACTGTCTAATGAATGAGATATAAGGTCATTACTTTCTGGAAGTTTTGATTTTTTTGCATAAACAACACCTTTGGAATAGTCCCCTTCATCAAAATAGACTTGGGCTAACCAAAAGTATACCTCTCTTATTTGTTTCCACTTTGGATTCTTTGCTTCAATTTGCTTCCAAGTAGAACGTGCGAAACCTATTTCATTATTCTTGTAAGAAGAAAGGCCTAAATAATATAATGCGTAATTCTTGAATGGAGAATCTTCTCTTGCAGCTTTTTTAAAGAATTCTGCAGCAAACTTATAGTTCTCTTCAGCAAAAAATTGCTTGGCTTGAAGATAGTCTTTTTGGGGAGTTTGAGATACAGCTAATCTACTGATTAACAGTAATAAAAAAAGAAGGTCAAATCTTATTGTTCGCATCAAGCCTCTTGTCAATCTATAAATTGTTTAAAAACTGGATAAAACTATAAAATTTGACCTTGTCAACTACTTTATCTACGGCAATTTATTTTACCGTATCAAGCTTAAGCATATTCGTTTTCTCTTGCCAGTGTAGTGGCATTGAAGCTGTATTAATGTATACATCTCCTTCTTTCAAATATCCTTTTTCCTTCAAAAAGTTTGCAAGATCAGCAAATGTTTCATCAATGCTTCTTTGCTCTTCATAATGAAAAGCTTTTACACCCCAAACAAGGTTCAGAGTTTTCACTATGTTCTCATTATTTGAGAAAATAAACAAATCTGCCTCTGGTCTATTTTTTGCCAAACTAAACCCCGTATATCCAGATTTAGTCATACCAATTATAGCCTTTGCTCCTACAGATTTACTAAGCTGACATGCTGACTTCACTAGTAAATCATTGTTGGTCAAGTCAGGATCATTGTCATCCCAATACTTATTAAATACCACGTCTGTAGAATCTTCAATAGCAGCAATGCATCTAGCCATACTCTGCACAGACTCAACAGGGAATTTACCCGACGCTGACTCAGCAGATAGCATTACTGTATCAGCACCATCATAGATTGAGTTTGCAACATCATTTGCTTCAGCTCTAGTCGGGCGAGGGTTCTCCGTCATGCTCTCAAGCATTTGAGTAGCGACAATTACTGGCTTACCAAGAGCATTACACTTTTTAACAATGGTCTTTTGGATTGGAGGAACATCCTCCATTAAAATTTCAACACCTAAGTCTCCTCTAGCTACCATTATAGCGTCAGTTTCAGCAATGATATTATCAATGTCATCAATAGCCTCAGGCTTCTCAATTTTCGCTATGATTTTACATTCCTTTCCTGCTTTGGTGATAATGTCTCTTAGTTCGGTAATATCAGCAGCATTTCTCACGAAAGATAGTGCCACCCATTCCATATTATATTGTAATCCGAACTCAAGATCAACTCTATCCTTGTCAGTCAATGAAGGTGAAGATATCGCAGTATCAGGAAGGTTTATACCTTTTCTAGACTTAAGCATCCCCCCATGCACAACTTCAGTTACTACTTCTTCACCGTCAGAGGAGACTACTTTCACTTGTAAGTTACCATCATCGATCAAAATCAAATCTCCAGCTTTCACATCATTTGCCAATGGCTTGTAAGTCGTACTTACTCTCTCATTAGTACCAAGAACATCTTCTGTACTAATTACCAATTTCTGACCTGGATTGATTTCAACTGCTCCATTCTCTACCTGACCAATTCTAATTTTTGGTCCTTGTAAATCCTGAAGTTTACAAACGTTAGTCCCTAACTCCTCATTCACTTCGTCAATCAACTTGATCACTTTCAAATGATCCTCATGTGTACCATGAGAAAAATTCAATCTGAAAACATCTGCTCCAGCCTCGATCAGTTTAATTAACGTCTCTTTGTTGTTGCTGGCAGGACCAATTGTTGCAATGATTTTTGCTCGTTTAGAATGCATCAATTTCGATTTTGATTAAAATATTAAGCTCTCTTTTTCTTTAATCTTCCTTACATCAAGTTTCAATATGGAGTCTATTTTCTCAGCGTCACGAAGTCGCATAAAAACATCCTTCACATCTTCTACCTCCTCAAACACCTCTACCTTCAATAGGTAATCAAAATGCGCCAAAGTCGGCAATAGTGGTTTGAACCTTTGACTAGAATCTACTAGCACTTTGTTAGACACTAAAGAATACCTAATAAAGTCATTTTCAAACACACAAATGGAAACCATCTGTTTCTCATCATTTCTCGACACCAATTCAATATCCGGTTCTTTTTTAAGGTCAATCTTCAAAGTATGATTGATAGACCAGCACACGGTGTACTCTCTGGCGTTAGAGATGATTCCTATAAGGTGGAAGTCAAAATTAACATCCGATTGTAGTTTTACCTTCTTCAAATCCAGAGGTTAAAATGAGCGCCAAAATTGTTAACATTTTAACCAATATCAAATTTTAGAATGAACTATTACCTATCGGATTACAGGTATAAGAAAAGTTTTTTACGTAGTACGTACTTCAACTACTTAGATAATACTTTAAAATCTGACATTAATCAGTCTTTTCGTTAACACTAGTAAGTTGAATTCCAAGTAAAGAAAGAATGCAATAAGCAACGAAGAAATTAAAACCTACTAAAAGCTTAGCATCTATTGCACTATTAGAAGTAGTAGATAGATAAGCAATAAAAATACCTACAACAAATACATCTGCCATTGACCATTTACCAATCAAAAAAACGAATCGATACAGTCTGTTCTTTAATTTGTATTCTTTCAATAATATAGTTGCTAAAACTATTACACCTTTTATTACAGGCACTACCACACTGAATATTAATATTAAAGCCGCAACCAAAGTATTATTATTCTTATGCAATACTCTTATTGATTGTAAAATGCTCTGCGTTTGCTCATGGAATGTCATTCTACCTACAATTGGTAAATCAGCGGCAATGGTAATTTTAAGAATAGGTTCTGTTAATCCGGGATACAATAATATAAGTGAGACTACAGTAAAAACTAGTGCGACAATATTTCTTTTCTGCATTAAGTATTTGATTTTATGACTCTTGTACAAAACAACTCTTTCAGAAATTGCTAGAGTGAGACAGTTGATAAATGATTAAATAAAAGACTCCTTAATATTAGATTTATTAACTATAATTAACAATGAAACTGGCTAGCATTACTTAAACTCACTTGTATTATGGAAAAATATGATGTCTGTGTCATAGGTGGAGGTCCAGCAGGTTATGCAGCTGCTATGAGAGCCGTAGATTTTAAGAAGAAAATTTTACTCATAGAAAAAAAGAGAATAGGTGGTGCTGGCATTCATAATGGCGCTCTTTCAAGTAAAACTTGGTGGGAGCTTTCGAGAGAAGCTTTAGCACTTAGTACTCACTGTAAATCCACCAATGTTCCTGCACCAAAACACCATTTCCAAATTTTAAAGGATGAAGTAGATAAAGCTGTTACGAAAAGGCGTGAATTGTTAGAACACCACATGCACAATATAAATCTCAATTCCCAGGGAGATTACTTTCATTTTAAACATGGCACAGCTAAAGTCATAAGTGAAGATATAGTTTCTATAAAGACATGTGAAGGTGAAAATATTGAAATAAAATCTGACAACATCATACTTGCCACGGGTAGTCGCCCTAGAAAACTAGAACAAATACCAATTGATGAAGAAATAATATTAACAAGTGATGGAATAGAAAATCTAAAAGAGTTTCCTAAAAGCATTGTAATAGTAGGAGCTGGAGTAATTGGTTGCGAATTCGCTACAATATTTTCAAATTTTGGACAAACAAAAGTTCACATGATCGATAAAGGAAATAGAATATTGCCTTTTGAAGATGAGGACATTGTCAATATCATTGAAAAGAACCTTGAACGCAAAGAGGTACTTATTCATAGAAACTCTAAGCTGGTAGAAATGAAAGTCGTAAACAAAACAGTGGTGTATACACTGGAATACGATAATGGTTCTCGAGAGATGTTTCATGTTGAAAAAGCTTTAGTTTCTGTGGGTCGCATACCTAACTATGAAAGTTTAATTTCTGAATCTGTCAAAATCGAAAAGGATAGTAGAGGGATCATAGATAACCTTACTAGAACTTCCATTCCTAATATTTATGCAGTAGGTGACATAACAGCAGATATAGCCTTAGTGAATGTTGGTGAGCTTGAAGGAAGATATGCAATTGAACAGATGTTCGGTAAACCAGAAAAAAACTTAATTTATGAGAATATATCTACGATTATGTTTTTAGCACCTGAGGTAGCGGGAGTAGGTATAAATGAAGTTCAAGCTCAAAAACAGAATATTCCTTATAAAGCGGTTTCTATCGATTATAGTTGTATCTCAAGAGCTATTGCGATGAGAAACACAGATGGATTCATTAAAATCATCGTCTCAAATGATGACGACATGAAAGTACTTGGTATGAGAGTAGTTGGAGAACATGCTTCTAGCTCGATTGAAGCTGTAGCTCTATTAATATCAATGGGCAAAGGAATTAATGAACTAGCTGAGTTAATTCATCCTCATCCATCTATAATCGAAGGTATACAAGAATGTGTAAGGATGTTATTAAATAAATCAATGCTCAAACCTGGTGTACTAAGAAATGCAATGAGATGTCGAAGTTTTAAAAATGGAGAAGTGAAAGTTTTTGAATTTGCTTAGTAAGCAAAACATTTCATTTAATTACTTTCTGTTAATTTTTATTTGAAAAGTAAAATAAGAATACTGTCCATTTACCTTATCAAATTTATAATTCAACTTCTCTCCAGTTTTTCTTGCAAGCTGAATAAGTCCCAATCCAGCTGTTCCCTTATCAGAAAACTGACCATTACTAAGTGTTTCTTTATATAAAGTTCTTAAACCACTTTTATCAGTAGTATTAACTTCATCTATTTTTTCCTTAAGAGAGTATGTGTTTTCTGTAGGAATAAAATTACCTGTAAGGATGTTATAATAATCTTCTTTAGCTAAAACTGTTATCATCCCAGATTTAGCATCTTGTTCGGTAAACCCTTCAAATGACCCTTTCATTTCATCCATATGATGATAAAGGTTATGAACCACTTCTACAGCAGCACTGTAAAACAACTTCTGAACCTTTTTATCTTGCTCGATCATAGTGATCTTACGGTCAAGAGTTTCTATGATAGAGGTTATAAGATCAAAGGTAATAGCTCCTTTATACATGAGTACAATGTTTTCATTATACACTCGATTATAAAGGTCAAAACTGCTTACATTATTATCTTCAGACGATACCTCTATTTGTTTATTAGCTTGATCTAACATCGTATCTTTTAAAGCACGTTCTTCTTTCCACTCATCAAATGCATCAAGAATCTTTTCAGCATTGTCATCCATTGCGTAATAATAAAGAAGATTTGCAACAAATCATCATTAACTTAAAACTACATAATTAATCTCAGATTCAACAAATGTCCCTTTTACATTATTAACACCTTTAATTTTTAGGCTCAAACCCTCCATTTTAGTGCCAAAAAATCTAATTTACCTACTTTTACTGCTTAGCAAATTTCGTGAGAAAAATCATCTTCATTAACATATTGTTTTTGACTCTACCGATGAGCAACCTAGCTCAAAACGGTACATGGGCCTCTGCTCTACGAAATCAAAAAGCCAAAGTAATAATCCACTACAAAATTTCAGAACCTTTCCTTTATCACAAAGAAAAACATGGTCTTTCTGGTTTTGAGCATGAAATGCTTAAAGGATTCAAGGCTTATGTAAAATCTAAATACAGTGTAAATCTCACGTACCATTGGGAAGAACATCAAGGCCTTCGAGATATATTCAAGGAAATAGAATTAGATGAAAGAAAAAACGCATTTGGTATCAACAATATTTCTTGGTCTAAAGAGAGGCAAAGGCGTCTTAAGTTTTCTTCTGCCTACTTCCCAGACATTCAAGTACTAATCACCCATAGAAACAATCCTCCTTCAGGATCCTTAAGTGACTTTAAAACTCACTATAACAAAAGTTCTGCCATTACAGTGAAAGGCACTACCTATGAAACGAGCTTATTTAAGATAAAAAAGAAGTATGGTTTAAACTTTAATATTTATCACGTAAAAAGTAGTGATGAATTAATTAAAGAAATATTGCAATCTAAAAATGCTTTTGGATACACTGACATTACCAGTTATTTACTGGCTCTTGAAGAAAACAGTCCAATAAAGAGAATTAACCTTCAGCCAGTAGTAAGTCGAGGAATAGGATTGATATTTAATAAAAAAACTGATTGGGACATCCCTGTAAATGAATATTTGGCGAGTCCAGAATTCGAAAAACTTAAGACAAAGCTCATAGGAACCTATTTAGGCTCTGACTTCGAAGATTTTATTGAAAAATTAGCCAATAGTAAGGATAAAGAATTTGTGATGCTCCTCCAAGAAAAAAAATTCATGGACATCGAGCTAACTAAAAAAGATCAGCAAGTAGCAATTCAATCACATATCAGAAACATCTTAATTGCTGCTGTGGTATCTGTTTTGATTATTGTATACTTTTTATACAACCGAAATAGAATAAAGACCAACGCTAACGAGGTGTTGATGCTCCATCGAAAAATGATTGAAAGTCAAAATCGATTATTGAGCAAACGAAATAAGGAATTGATTGAAGTAAATGAAGAAAAAAACAATTTTATACATATACTGTCTCATGATTTAAGAGCTCCTATAAATAACATAACAGGTCTATCAAAACTCCTTCTGATGGAAGCGGAAGGAAAGCTAGACTCGGATCAAATTAATATGATTGAGCACATATCTTCAGAATCCAGAAGATTGAATAAAATGGTGACAAGAATTCTAGACATTGAAAAAATAGAATCCAAAAAAATCGATGAATATCGTAAAGTAGATCTTTATCAAGTAGTTGAAAGAGTAATTAAAAATTACGAGACTCAGGCAAAGTCAAAAGGGATTGAAATGAAGTCCAGACTAGAAAAAGAACTATACGCCTTAGGTTTAGATCAGTATTTTTTTCATGTCTTTGAAAACCTTGTGTCTAATGCTTTGAAATTTTCACCTATAGGAGAATCAGTAGCTATTGAACTTATCAAAAGTGAAAAAGGAATTGAAGTCAAAGTCATCGACAACGGCCCAGGAATGAGCGAAGAAGATCGAGAAAAAATGTTCAAAAAATTTCAGGTATTAACAGCCAAAGCCACTGCTGGAGAAAGATCTACGGGACTTGGACTTTCGATCGTCAATAAATACATCAAACTTCTTAATGGACAACTCATATGTGACTCTGAATTAGGTAAGGGAACTACATTTACTGCCATCTTCCACGAATTTAAAGAAGAAGGAGAAATACAATAAGTTTAACTTGAAACCTCCTTCCGACCCTTACATTACTTAATTCCTTTAGGATAATAATATCCATCTAGAGTTCCTCCAACATCTATTATGTTATCCCATCTCTGAACTTCAGTAGAAATGACACTAACTCCACAAGTTGGAATATTATCAAAATTCTCTCCTGTAAGTTTATATACCAAATTGATTATCCCTGGATTATGACTAAAAATAATTATTGAATCTTGAGAATCATCAACCCTTCTAAAAAATGATTCAAAATCATCTAAACCAGGCAGGTACAACTCATCCACCAGTTTTATTTTTTCTTCTTTAACAGCATACTGTTCAGCAAAAAATTTTGCTGTTTCAAATGCCCTTTTAGCTGGACTAGAATAAAAAACACCTACATTATCAATAATATCGTAAAGGTATTTGGCCATCTGAGGAGCATTTCTTAATCCTCTTTTATTGAGAGGTCTCTCGAAATCAGTCAACTCAGGATATTCCCAACTTGACTTGGCGTGCCTTACAACAATAATCTTTTTCATTTTCTTTTTCTCGATTCAAAAAATTCAGAAATTTCATTGTGTGATAGCGCATTTAAGGTCATTTCCTTTGTAAGTCCACCTTTTCGTCCAACCATTACTCCATACTTCATATCATGATATCCACTCATACTATGTGCATCGGGGTTGATACTCAGTTTCACGCCTTTTTGAATTGCATAATCGACCCATCTCCAATCAATATCTAAACGATATGGACTTGCATTAATTTCAATTACTACTCCTGTCTCTGCACATGCATCTATTATTGCTTTGTGATCTACAGGGTAACCTTCTCTCTCTAAAATCAACCTTCCTGTCATATGTCCTAAAATGGTAGTATGTGGATTATATATGGCTGTCAAAAGTCGTTTAGTTGCCTTAGCTCTATCCATCGTCAAACCTGAATGAATAGATGAAACAATAAAATCAAAAGATGAAAGAACTTCCTCTGAGTAATCCAACGAACCATCAGCTAAAATATCAGACTCAATCCCACTGAATATTTTGAAAGGCGATAGTTCCTTATTTAGCTCTTTGATCTCCATCTGCTGCTCTTTAACTCTATAATCTTGCAATCCATTAGCATAAACTGCCGTTTGACTATGATCAGTTATCCCAAGATATTCATAACCTAATTCTTTACAATATTCAGCCATTTCACGAAGAGTATGTTTGCCATCGCTATAGGTAGAATGATTATGTAAAATCCCATTTAAATCTTCCATTTCGAGAAGTTTAGGCAGCTTATTCTCTTTTGCTAACTCAACTTCTCCTAATCCCTCTCGCATTTCAGGTTCAATATAGGCCGATCCTACTGATTCGTAAATTTCTCTTTCCGACTGATAACTAACTTTCAAATGTTTTTTGACAGCTAATTGAGATAAATGTGACATCGAACCTGTATTATCAAATAGTGTTTTGATATATGAACGGGTCGAAGAGAACCTAATTAAAACAGGAAGGTCTAGTCCCTCAAAATATCCTTTCCAAGTGAATGGTCCCGAAGACATATTATCACAGTGAAACGTTGACAGACTATTAATTTCAGTTCTAGAAAGCTCAAAGTCATCTGTCCCAATAACTAACTCCAAAGAATCCAACACCTCCATTTTTCGTCTAGCAGGCCCTACTTCTGATATATCATCAATAGACTTCAAATCTTTTAATGAGCTAGTTATTAATTCTATGAAAGGTTCAACTATAGCATACTTCATTTTTCCCCTACATGAAATAACAAAGTCTACTGCACTAGCAAGAGAATCCTGAGTTTTCACCGCAAATCCTTTTAACTCAGCGACGCTCCCAACTTCACACATCGCCTTAACCTGCTCTAATGTTTCAGCTCCAGCATCTTTCCAAAGAATTGCAATTTTCTTGGGACCAAAGCCAGGAATTTTCATCATCTCAATTACACCTTCGGGAGTCAACTCCAAATAATTATTGAGTTTATCGAAAGAACCTGACTCAAGAATTTGTTCAATAGCTTTAGCTAGACTCTTTCCAATCCCTTGAACTGATTCTAATTGATCGACTTCGCTAAGTTCTTGAGATAAGCTTTTTATCACTTCTCTACCTGATTGGTATGATCGGATTTTAAATGGGTTTTCTCCGTGCAACTCCATTAATTGAGTAGCAAGCTTGAGTTTTTGATTGATTTCTGAGTTTGTCAATTATGCATAATTTAATCAGGCATAAACATACGAATTGAAGTAGAATTACTGTAGCAATTTACATGATATATTCTTCAATACTATTCTAAACAATCTGCTTGACCTATTCTAACCTAATTATTAAAGTGATTTACAAGAGTGTATATACCAACAACTAATAAACAAGGATATTTGAAGTTAGATTAGATGGTAATAAACAGGCTTAAGGGTGATGATAATTTTGGTTAGAATGCTTTATTTTGAACCTGAAATACAGCATCAATACAGGTTATTGGACTATTGTAAAAACCTTACTCTTAATTTATGAAAAAAATTGCAGTATTTACTTCGGGTGGTGATGCACCTGGTATGAACGCATGTATTAGATCAGTAGTACGAAGTGCTCTTCATATGGGACTTGATGTCTATGGAATCAAATATGGATATGATGGAATGATTCGAGGAGAAATTTTCAAAATGGATTCATTTTCCGTTAGCATGATTGTTCAAACTGGTGGCACAATTCTAAAGTCTGCCAGAAGTGAAGAATTTAGAACAAAACAAGGAAGACAAAAGGCTTTCGAAAACCTACAAGAACATGGCATAGAAGGCCTCGTGGCTATCGGGGGGGATGGTACATTTACAGGTGCTAACATATTCTACGAACAATACGGAATTCCTGTCGTGGGGTGTCCTGGTACAATTGACAATGACCTATACGGTTCAGATTATACAATTGGATTTGATACTGCAGTAAACACAGCATTATCAGCTATTGATAAGATTAGAGATACTGCAGCTTCACATGACAGAGTATTTTTCATTGAAGTGATGGGTAGACATAGCGGATATATCGCTATTCAATGTGCAATCGGTGGTGGAGCCGAGGAAGTAATGGTACCTGAGACTTCTACTACTGTAGAAGACGTAATAGATAAGCTAAATCAAGATAGACAAAACAAGAAAACGTCGTCAATAGTCGTCGTAGCTGAGAATGGAGATCAAGGTAGTGCTCAAGAGATTGCAGACAAAGTAAAGTCTCACACTAAAAACCTTGATATTAAGGTTACAAATTTAGGCCATATCCAAAGAGGTGGAGGCCCTACCGCTTTTGACCGTACTTTAGCTTCTAGGTTAGGACTCGCAGCAGTGGAAGGTCTAGTAAATGGTGAGAAAAATGTAATGGCTGGTGCTATTGACAATAAGATCACTTATACGAATCTAAAATTAGCAATTTCAAAGTCTAAACCTTTGAACCAGGAATTAGTAAGATTAACTGACATTCTTAGTAAATAAGAATTCATTGATTATTTTTTAAAATCCCTAACCAAATTTATTGGTTGGGGATTTTTGTATAGCTTCAATATTATTACAAAGCTGTTGTCACTTTAGTAAGAATAATTCTTGTCCAATTACTTGTAGGCATAACAGATTGACACATTTGCTTCAAACCATCATTCTTACTTAAAACCTTACCGAAGCGCCTAGTTTGAACATGAATTTTCGCTCAGGGTAGTATAAGTAACGAGAGTATTCTTGTGAAAGCATATTATCAAAAGAAACCCACCCTCCTATTCGTTCTATGATTTGATAATGAATCATCATATCAAGTTTTGGTATAGGATCCAAAGTAACATTGCTTCCATTTGTATTTATAGCTTCTATCCCTGCTAATAGACCAAACTGCCATTGATATGTTAGCTTCTCTATAAAAGTATGATTTCCTTTAACTTTGACATCGATTGTTGGCCTATGGTAAGCTTCTCTTTGCTCATCACTCATATTGTATCCATATAAGTTAGAAGTAAAGCTAATATCATGATCATCTGAGAAGAAATATTGCGCTGCTAGCCCTACACTTCCAATAACGACTTTCCCATCATCATAATTAGGTAATATTTGCGCTCTTTCCACTTGATCATTCACAAAAACCATAAAATTTTTCACTCGCTTATACCCGACCTTCACTTCTAATGATAATTTATCTGTGAGAAGGCCTTTTACACCTGATTCAAAAGCTAAATCAACTTGTGTATTTTGAGGACTAAAAGAACTGCTTAAAAATGATAAATCTCGCGCTATAGAGTTCATAGTATTAAGATCATAGCCTGCATCTATCTTCAAAAAGCCCGAGTATTCTTTATTTAAATTATATATGGCATTGACATATGGAAACACCTTCAAGGTATTTAGTCCTTCAACATCATCATTTTGACCATTTACCGATAATCCAAGATCAACCAATAAATCTCCTACAGCAAGCTGATAATAGGGAAGTAATCTGTAATAAAACCTCGACTGCGATGAATCCAATACATTATAAGAAGACAACATTAACTCTGACTCAAGGTTCATTCTTGTTTTCCAATCAAAAAGAGCACTAGCAGTAAATGTGTTTTCTGAATTTTCAAAACTATCAATGAAGTAGTCATATTTGAATCCCGCTAGATAAGACCACTCGTTCTCTAATGTGTTGTCTTCAAAGTCAACCCCCAGACCAAAGAAATTATTCGTTCTCTTAATGTCATTTCTGCTTGGAGCTGGTATTACTGGAGTGTATCCATAAAAGTAATTCTTGTTGTGACTATACCAAATTGAAGGCTTTATTTTCACCTTCTCATAGGCCGCCAAAGCATACAGAGTTAGTTCATTAAAACTAGAAGCACTGTTTTCTTCATCTACCTCTCCTTTTGAATATGATAAATGCTTGTAATTCAAGCCCATCATTAAATTTGTGTTAGATGGCGTAGAAAGACTCAAATCAATTATTGGAGAGCCATAGTTTCCAAAGCCTGCTTTTAAAAACTGTCTATAATCTGGACCTTGCTCCTCAATAGTAACCTGTGGAGGATCAAAAATTGTAGGTTCTATTGCACGATTAAATTCATAAGCTTCAAAACCATCATTAGGCACTTCATACTTCTCATTTTCAGGATTGTATTTAATATATTCATACAATTTCGTTTCACTATTGAGTTTAATTTGGCGATCCTTTTCAATAATAATCTCAGCATCTTGTACTCCTCTTTCTGCATCGTCTTCCTGACCTAATACAAGAAAACTATATGATATTGCACAAAATGAGAATAACAGCCGTTTAAAATTCATCGCAGTAATATTGATTTTAAATCCCACTTTCAATCAATGTTTTTTAACTTCTCTTTAGCCTCTTCTACTACCTCGACAATATTTGAATTTTCGATAATAGAGTTTAATGTGGCCTTGGCTTGAAAAACTTCATCTGTATCCAAATAGATATCTGACATCAATAAATAAGCTTTGCCTTGCCAATAATCGTAATTTTTAAAATTATTCGTCAGTACAAACAAACTTTCAAGAGCTTTATCATCCTTTCCTTGAGCAAAATATAACTGACTAATTACGTAATAAGCTTCTGCTCCAGTCTCATCAGGAGCATTACTTACTAAAGGAATCAAGTAAGTGAGAGCTTCATCATAATTACTTTGCTTAAAATATGATTTGCCCATTGTTAGATTAGCAAGAGACTCAATGGCTACGCTAATGCGCGAATTATTTAATAATTTCCGAGCGTAAAATTTTGCAGAATCATATTCTCCTAATGAGTAGTAATTTTCCATTAATCCTCTATTTAAGAATATAATATTCCTAGAACTGGGGCTACTTGTAGACATTTGATAATAGAAATCATTACTAGACTCATAGTTTTCTTGCTCACCTTCTATCTCTGCAAGCCTATACAGCACTTTTATGTGCTTTGAAAAATCAATATCATTTGAAATTTCCTTAAAACTTGACTTTGCTTTTTCCTTCTGATTCAGTCGATAATGGGAGTCTCCTGTAAAATAAATGGCTTCAGTTTTCAAAGCACTATTTGGATAGTTTTCAAGAAAAGCATTCAAACTTGTTATAACACCTTTATAATCCTGCGAATAGAATTTGGATTTAGCAGTCTCGAACTCTATGTTCTCCAAAGCCTCACTATTGGGATGAGCTTTTTTGTACATGGCTAAATACGTATCAAACGAATCAAAATTACCCTGATTATTCTGTTCTTGTAATGCGAGTAATGCACTATTGGACATTTCATGTCTAGGAAAACGTTCAAGAACTTCTTTGTAATTCGTTATACCCGCTTGACTTTCACCAATATTCTCATAAGCTACAGCTTGACTCACCAATGCATAAGGAATGAATGCACTAGAAGGGTGATTGATCATTAAAGTGCGATAAGAATCGATCGCATTACTTTCATTACCTTGCTCAAAATCAATTTGAGCAATTTGAAACTGAGCATGATCAATTTGGGATGATTTAGGTACTTCTTTAATTAGTTTCTGGAAGTACTTTTTAGCATCGGAATATCTGTTTTTATATCTGTATACCAATCCAATTTGAAAGTATATTTCATCTCTTTTCTTGGCACCATGTTTAAGAGCTTGAAAATAATTATCTAAACTCTGATCGTAATTTTTTAAAGCAAAATAGCAATCTGCTAACCTTATATAGGTATCCTGTTTATACCTCTTATTAAGAGATTCGTCAAAATGAGTGATAACAGTCTGAAAAGGATTTATCGCTGCTTCATAATCTTGCAGATTAAAATAAGCATACCCTAATCCATATTGTGCTTTTACATACAAATTGTAATTCAGCTTATTCACACTATTATAGTAAAAGAGAGATTCTTTATAATTCCCCTCCAAAGTTTTCGTCTCAGCCATCCAATAATAGGTTTGCTGTGTCAATTCTTTATCAATATTATGAATCAGAGATTTCTGAAAAGTTTCCGAAGCTTGAGCAAACTTCTTAGCATTAAATAAACTAGTAGCCTTAGTGAAGGTGATTCTTTGATATATCCTTTTGGAAGCTGATGTAAGTACATCCAAATCTTCTATGTACTTCATTGCAAGATCATAGTTACTTGTATGTTCATATGCCGAAGCTATCATCTCACTAGAAATATCAGCATATATCCCTTGAGGGTATTCATTGACGTAATTGGTCAGCACTTTAATAGCATCTTCGTATTTAGGGATTTCTAAATAAGTTTTACCATATAAATATGTAGCTTCTTCTTTAAGCCTTGTATTGTATTTAGCAGTATTGCCAAATGATGTTGATGCAAAAGGAAGGTTTCCTTGCTCATGATATATTACTCCCAAATAATAAGATGCATAAGCACCAACTGTATCATCAGATACAGCAGATCTTTTAAGCCAATCAATAGCTTGATCTCTATTATCAATTTTATAACTACAAAACCCCGCCTTGAAGTAATTTTGTTCTGTTCTGTAATTAGAGTTTTTGAACAACTTAGAATAAGTATCTTTCGCAGACCTAAAATCACCTACTGCATAATATGAATCAGCTAAATAATTTAAAACCTCTGGTTGATCAACAGATTCATCAAGCCCTTCTAATAGATTGACTACCTCTTTATATTCACCTGCTTGATAGAGAGAACTCGTATATAGAACTAAAGCATCACCCCTATACATCTTCGAATCAAAAGCTATTTTCAATTGAGGATATGCTTTATCAAATTTCTCTTCACTGTAATAAATATAACCTTTGAAATATCCAGCATCTGCATAATACTCGCTTGACGAATTGACATTCGACAAAGCCCTCATGGCTTCTTGGGGCTCGTCTATTTGAAAATATGAATAGCCCTTCTTGTAGTTTAATTCACTTGGATCATTGGATATACTTCTATTAAAATACTTTATAGCCTTATCATACTTTGCACTTACATAGAAGAAATTAGCTAGGTCAAAGTATACTTTAGTTGAATACTGACTATTCGGATAATTTTTAACAAACTGATCCACCAAATACTCTCCATCAATTTGACCAGACCTCACCGCACTTGAAGCAATATAGTACTGAGCATTTTGAAATAAATTTGGGTCATTTATAGTTGAAAACTCTTGACGAGCTGCTAAATAAGCTCCCTTTTCATAAAGTAATCTTGCATGATCAAACCTAGTAGTCTGATCTATGGATTGGGCATAGGATACTTGAACAACTAGCATCAAACACACCACAAATAATTTATTCATTTTCATATGTGTATGCCAAGGTTAAATTAATGTAATAAATTAAAAACTAATTCCTTCAAAATCTCCCCCTCAGTCTGCTTTGGATAATCAATACCCTTAGATTTCATATCAGCTACTTTCAAATGCTTAATGTTTGCCATCACTTTAGGTAAAGAGTAATTTCTGGAGGCCATAGTATAATCTTTAACAAAGAATGGGTTTACCCCCAATAACGATGCCAAACCTCGGTCAGACTTGTCTGGGCTCTTGTGAACTAATAAAAGTTTATTGTAAAATGTAAAAATGTTCGCAATTATTGGAATGATAGGGTTAGACCTAGGATCGGAATCAAAGTAGTTAATTATTTGATTTGCTTTTAATACGTTCTTGTAGCCTAATGCTTTTTGAAGTTCAAAAACATTATATTCTTTACTTATTCCAATATTCTTATAAACATGATCTGCAGTAATGACATCTTCAGCTCCAATATTGATAAGTAGTTTATCAATTTCATTAGAGATTCTAGTGAGGTTATTGCCAATATTCTCGACGATTAGCTGAAGTGCTTTCTGATCAATTTTCTTACCTTTCTCCTTTACAAATTCATCTACCCAAGCCGGAAGTTTGTTATCATACATCTTATCTGATGTAAACATAACCGCTTTGGCATCTATAGCTTTAGCAATCTTCTTTCGCTTATCAAGTTTTTTGTATTTGTAAGAAAAAACAAGAATCGTAGAAGGCTGAGGATTTTCTAAATATGCTCCTAAAAGCTTATCTCCAATCTCTTTGTCAATACCAGTGAGCTCTTGAGCCTCTTTAACAATAACCACTTTTCGCTCTGACATCATAGGAAAGCCTTTAGCATGATTAAGTACCGTTGGTAAATCGGTATCCTTACCATAAAGAACCACTTGATTAAAATCTCTTAACCCAGAGTCAATTGCATTTTCCTCGATGTGTTTAACTAATCTATCTATATAAAATGGTTCATCTCCTTGAAAGAAATAAACAGGAGCATACTGATTCTTTCTTAGTTGCCCTAAAATATCATGAAATGTATTAGCCAAAGTGATCTATAGATTGAATTTCAGAATGTAGCAAAGAAATAGAATTCTTACTGATCACTAAGTTTTTTTAGCTGCAATTTGACTACCTATTTGGCATTATTCAAAGGATAATACTTGGCATCTTCGATTTTACTTTGAATAACGAATCTAAAATGAAAAATCACCAGCAATCCAATAGCATGACTTATAGGCTTTAGTAAAATAAGCCACTCTTCATGAACTATATGAGTCACTACCGCTCCACTCATCACTGCAATTAACATTATGGTAGCATAGCCAGCAGCTTTAGGATAAAATAAAAGCGCACCACAAACTAGTTCTATGATTCCAATTACTTTGTAAAAGCCGAATGGATAACCCCAATTCTCAAAGTTTTCAACAGCTACAGGATGTGAAGTTAGTTTCCAAAATGATTCGATTAAGAATAAAACTCCCATTATTATTTGAACTACCCAGACGGCACGATTAACATTAGTTTTCATGGTATTAGTAATTGGCTACTGAAGTTCAATACATATAAAACTTTAAAAAAGTTCTACAAACTATTTTTTTTGGCGCTTTATAGATTCATTGACTAATCTCATTAGTCTCCTATTCAGGTCAAAAAGAATTTGATCACAACCTTGAATATGAAAACGTCTTTTAAAGGAAATGGGGTTTATATAAGAGACAAAAACATCTCCTACCTCTTCCCATATAACTACCCTCAAAGGAAATTCTAACGCTATAGAAGGCTCACAAGCTATAAGTTTAAATAATCCTTTATCCTCAAAATTGATAATCTGTACTTTGCCTTTAAATACAGAACTATCATTATAATCTGCTCGTTGAGCAAATGTGTTTAAATAAGTAAAATCATACCTATCAATATGAAAAAGAATATTTGTAACAGTCTCGTCTAATGGTCTATTGCTTATGTAAACAGAAGCATCTTGAGACCTAGTCTCAAGGGATAGAACAATTTGAAAAAATATGATCAGTAAGAATTTAAAAAAATACAGGCTTGAATTTATAGACATAACTATTCGTCTATCATTAAGCCTGTAAATCTAGTATCATTTAGAAATATTGTTGCATTAATCAGTTTGGACTTATATCTACCATATTAGCTAAAAGTCTAAGACTTTGTTTTAAATCTAAGTCTTCATTGAGCTTTTTCAATTCCTCTTCTGGAACTTCAAAACCCTCAATTTCTGAGTTGGTATTTTCTACCAATTCCTTTCTCTCTTTATCTAAATCATCCTGAATATCTTTTTCTTGCTGTCTCTTTTCCAAGTTTAAAGAAAGTGCCTTCCTATTTTGAATCTCCTTAGCTCTTTCTATATCCTCTAGACGGAGCTTTAATAAAATGTCTTTTTCTATATTTGACTCATAAGACTTGGTTAATGATTTAACCATTTTATCATTAACCCTTCCAGTAGTTGAGAAATTTGACTCGTCTATCTTATCCCATGGTAAAGAATTCTCGTGAGAACTTTCTCCAAAATCTACGGCATCAAAGGGAGAAGAAAACTTTACATCTGGAGTTACACCAATATTCTGAGTACTACTTCCAGTAACTCTGTAAAACTTAGCCAGTGTCAATTTTAATTGACCTAGTTCATCTTTATCACTAGGAAACATCCTATTCAAATCTATTAAATTCTGAACTGTTCCTTTACCGAAAGAAGTTTCTCCTACAATTACACCTCTTTTGTAATCCTGAATGGCACCACTAAAAATCTCACTAGCAGAAGCCGAAAACCTGTTGATCAATACCATAACTGGCCCATTGTATTGAATAGTTGGGTCCGCATCTCTTTTGACATCGATCTGCCCATTTGAACTTTTTACCTGTACTACCGGACCTTTATCTATAAACAAACCTGTCAAGTCAATTGCTTCTTTTAAAGAACCTCCACCATTATATCTAAGATCAATTAAGATTCCATCAACATCTTCTGACTTTAGGTCTGTTATTATTTTTTTCACATCTCTAGTCGTACTTTTATAATCCTTCACACCACGTCGAGCCGCATCAAAATCTATATAAAAACTAGGCAATGTAATTACACCTAAATTGTAAGTGGTATTACCATTCTTAATAGGAACTACTTCAGATTTTGCTGAAGACTCTTCCAATTTTATCTTATCTCTTACCAATAAGATCTCCTCTGGTACAGCTCCACTTCCTTGTCCGTGTTTAATTATTTGTAATCTTACAATACTTCCTTTTGGTCCTCTAATCAACTGTACAACATCTTGTAATCTCCAACCAATTACATCTACAAATGCTTCATCCTTACCTTGTCCAACGGCTACAATTTTATCGTCTTTATGCAATTGCTTACTTTTAAAAGCTGGTCCTCCCGCTATCACTTCATTGACTACTGTATAATCCATGCTTTGACTTAAACGAGCTCCAATACCTTCCAATGAAAGTGACATAGAAATATTAAAATTTTCTGACGATATAGGAGAGAAATAATTAGTGTGGGGATCATATGCCTCGGTATATGAATTCATATAAAATTGATATACGTCATCGGCGTTATATTGTAGAATTCCTTTTCGAAACCTTTCATATCTTTCTGTCAAAGATTCTTTAATACCTTCATCATCCCTACCAGATAGTTTTAGATTAAGAGCTTGGCTTTTGATGATTTTTCTCCACCTTTCATTTAGTACATCTTCTGTACTTGCCCATTCTACATTTTCATTATCTAAGTTCAGTTCCTCATTAATAGAAAAATCAAAACCTTTAGAGATTAGCTCATCAACATAATCCATTCTAGCAATTGCTCTATCTCTGAAAGTTTTAAACACCTGAAAAGCTAATTCGACATTACCTTCTTTTATCTGATCGTCAAGTTTGAATTCGTACTTTTTGAAGTAATCAACATCAGATTTAAAGAAGTAAGTTTTATTGAAGTCTAGAGAACTAAAGAAGTTATTAAAAATAACTGACGACAATGAATCGTTCAGCTCTTGTTTTCTAAAATGATAATGTTTGAGATTATTATTTATCAAATAGGTTTCTTTAAGGTATTTAGGCTTGGCTTTTAAATCCTGCTTTGATACTTCTACTTTGGATTGGGCAATAATTTGACCACATGAGACAATACCCCAAATGAAGAGGATCATCACTACATTCACCGCTCTACTATTTCTTCCCATTATTAATTTTATCGTTCAATAAGTAAATATGAATTATCTAGAACGAATATACTTGCAAACAGGCTGATTTGTTAACAGAATTTAACCTTTACTGTATTTCAATATGAACAATAGACAACTCTTTATCCAACACCTAGGTCAAACTTCACAATTCCCTCTAGCTATAGAAATTGAACGAGCAGAAGGTTTATATATGTATGGTATCGATGGAAAAAAGTATTTGGATTTGATATCTGGTATAGGAGTTAGCGCACTTGGTCATGGTCACCCCAAGATTACAACTGCTGTTAAAAATCAAGTTGATAAATACATGCACGTAATGGTATATGGCGAATTTATAGAATCACCTCAAGTCAAACTCGCTACTCTTTTATCAAAAACCCTTCCCGAAAAGCTAAATAATGCATTTTTAGTTAACTCAGGGAGTGAAGCCACTGAGGGTGCTATGAAGTTAGCTAAAAGATATACAGGGAGAGGGAAAATCATTTCTTGCATAGACGCTTATCATGGAGCTACTAATGGAGCTCTTTCAGTATGTGGAGATGAAAAACTAAAAAATGCTTTCCGACCACTATTGCCTTTGACTCACCAAATCAGATTTGGAGAAACAGCTGACTTAGATGTAATTGACGAAAATACTGCCGCTATTATTATAGAGACTGTACAGGGAGAAGCTGGTGTTAGAATTGCAAGTAAAGAGTATTTCAAAGCTTTGGAAGCTAAATGTCAACAAACTGGAGCTTTATTAATTACTGATGAAATTCAATGTGGAATGGGACGTACTGGTAAATTATGGGCTTTTGAGCATTATGATATAGAGCCTGACATTCTTTTAACTGCTAAAGGCTTGGGAGGAGGAATGCCGATTGGAGCCTTTATATCATCCAAAGAAATAATGATGTCTTTGACACATGATCCAATTCTAGGACACATTTCCACTTTCGGAGGACATCCTGTAAGTGCTGCTGCTGCTTTTGCGACTCTAGAGACAATCCTCAATGAAAAGTTGATCAGCGAAGTGGAAGCCAAGGGTAAAATATTTAAATCACTCTTAAAACATGATAAGATTTTGGATGTTAGAGGTCTAGGTATGATGATAGCAGTGGAATTCGAATCTTTTGAAAAGCTAGAAGCAATAATTCAACAACTGCTTGATATGGAGATATTATCTGATTGGTTTCTATTTTGTGATAACTCGATGCGAATTGCCCCTCCTTTGATTATTACAGAAGACGAAATAAAAAAGGCTTGCAGTACGATACTACAAGCCATTGATATCGTTTACGAAATTGATGATGCTTAATCTTTATAGCATTGACTTAAGTTGTAATGGAATTGCCTTACCGTCAATTTCAACATCTACAGTTTTACCTGATTGACTTAGCATCGTTCTCAATTTAGCTAAGCCTAGTTTAGATGCATCCTTACCGTCTACTGAATTAAGAACAGCATTCAATTTCACACCTGCGGCTTGTGCTGGGCTATCTTTAAACACTTTATGAACCAATACAGTGTATTTGTCTTTAGCAAGTTGAAGTTCTAAGCCTGATGCATTGATTTCAAACTCCTTAGCAAAATCACCGCTTTTCTCCCAATACATTTTCTTAGAATGATAATCATATACAATATTGAACTTCTTCAATACAGCTCCTCCTATTATACCTGACATCTTTTTATGATTTTGAATACCACTCTTAGCATGACTTAATCCCACGGGAATGTCAGAAAATTCAAAACCTCCGAAAGAAAAACTATTAACCTTGCCTTTATGATGTTCATATTCTTTAGAACCAATACCAGCAACTAAATAGATATAGCTATCTCCTATTTTATTAACCAAATCATTTTTTTCAACAAATGGAGTATTAAAATCAACTGTAGTTTTAGCTCCTGTGTCGACAAAAAACTCGCTCGTTATTTTTTCCCCATTAGCAAATTCAGTAGTCGCTGTAATATGAGGAATATAAGATGTCAACTTAATATCAAAAGACTTACCTGTACCCATATAAGTGTACTCTGAAGGCTTATAAAGTTTAATCTTCATCTCATCATAATTGACGTCTACTACGTAGTTTTTCAATAAATCATATCCAATAATGCCATCGATATCTCTTCCGATACTAATCTCCAAATGAGAAAGGTCGGTTTCGTAAAGTTCTACGTCATGAATAGGTGCTTCTCCAATCAAAAATTCATTATGTTTTACTTTTTTTCCAGAAATAGTACCTTCTGCACTGGTAATAGTCTCATCATGATCAGCACTAATACCTAATTCGGCAGCTTTACTAATATCTAATATTGCTAAGCCGTCTCCTGTGTCAAAAATATAATCAAGCTCTTTAGACCCATTCACTTTTACTTTGATAAACATGTGGTCTCCGTACTGCTCAAACGGAATAGTCGCCACTGGCGACTGTGCGTATAATACTGCTACACCTAAAAACGCTGCAACAAACAAACCGAGTTTCTTTTTCATACAATATCTGATTTAAGAAGTTTTGAAATTAGTCGCATTTACGGGAATTTCAAAAAAAGAATTCTACAATGTATATCCTTCTTAGAAGCTATTGGTAACTCCTTTCAAAAATGGACTTGTTATCAACTTTGTCAATCACCTCTAATTTAAATTCACCCTGGACATTCACTTTATCATCTGACCAAATACGACCAGACTTCACATCATAATTCATCAAAATCCAATCATTGTTTAAATAAGCTTTAACAATTTTGATTCCAGACCTATTATCTTGAACACGAAAACGTACAACACCGTAAGATTTAGAAAGAGGTGTGATCTTAGGAGGTATTGTATCCATTTCTATTGTGTATCGACCTAAGTTCTTTGTTTTAAAAGTGATTTGTCCATCGTGCCAATCACCCCCTACAAATTCAAATCGTTTTCTAGAATTAAGCGTATAAACTGAAGATTTACTTATAGGATAAAATGACCTAGGTGATAAAGTTACTATAACACTCTGATTAAAAGGAACATCTGAATTTTTAAATTCAAAAAACTCCCGATCAATGTTAGAATACTGATATCTCAAATACATAGTATCAAAGAGCGACTTCTTAGGAAATGAAACAGAAGCTGTAGAAGACTTCCACGAAGTAATAATATTCGACGGAATCATTTCTACAGGATCTATTATTATATCATTATCACATACAGATATAGAATCTGGAATTGAATTTCTTAAATCCCAAAGAAAATAGCCCATATCGTTATCGTCATATGCTAACTGTTCTTTGCGAATTTCACCATCCACATGCATCAATGCTTCACAATAACCATGATCTATCAGGTCAGTCTTGAAATGAACATAATTATTAACAAACTCAAATTCGTCCTCCTGAATACCTGTATAGATAGCTCTACCAGTTGATTTAGTATCAATTTGATTAATAGTAAATACGTACTGTGAAATATTTCCATAGGCATCCGAAAATCTAAATTCTATGTCATGAGCTAATGGATCATTGAATCTATAAATCCCTTTGGAACGTCCTGTTTCATAAAAATCTAGATGATTCCCATCATCTATATACATTTTATTAAACCTTCTACCTCCTTGTGAAGAACGTTGATAATTGGTATGTACTAAAATACTCCTAGATTGTGCAAATGAGAGTTTGTCAATTGCTTGTTTGAATACTGGCTTACCATCAACTAACATAGTCTGGTACGGGATTCCATTTTTATTATTAGCACCATCGAGCCGATCATAAGCATATACTTCAACTCCGATGTTTCCTTGTAAAAAAATATCGCCATCCAATACTTCTACTCCATCACTATTTTTGATCACATTGAATTCATGACGTGCAAAAACTCCATTAATACGAGCATTGGCATCCATTGGAACAAAGGCAACTTTTGAAAGTGTCGGGGGTGTTGTATCCTTAATTTCATTGAATCCAAAAAGTAATGGGTTCAACACTTTATGATCCCAAGATCTAATCTCAAAGTGTAGATGTGGTCCTGATGAAGAACCTGTATTTCCAGATTTAGCTATCTCATCACCTTGTTTAAATGCAAACTGATTAGCTGCTGGAAAAAGGTTAACTTCAAAGGACTTTTTCTTGTATTGCTGCTCTCTGACCCAAGCTGCGATCTTAGGACTAAACTTATCCAAATGAGCATATACTGTTACACTTTTATTATGAGGATGAGCGATATAAAGGGCATGACCATACCCTCCAAGAGATACTCTCACTCGTTGAACATATCCATCTGCTGCTGCTAATATAGGCAAACCTGTAATCCCACTTGTTTTGATATCTATACCGGCATGAAAATGAGTAGAACGTAATTCGCCCATTGTACCAGCAAGATGTACTATCTGCCCATGACGCACAGGCATAATAAAATCTCCTTTCTTTGGCTGAGCCAATGAAAACAGAGAAGTCAAAACAAAAACTAGTAGACTACTTAACCTCAAAATCCATTACCTTTTCTTGTTCCAGAAATGCTTCTACATGATTACCTATATTAATTGGACCTACGCCTTTTGGAGTCCCCGTGAATATCAAATCGCCTTTCTTAACAGTTATGAATTTGGATATATACACTATGATATCATCAATATCAAACATCATTAAAGAGGTATTAGCTTCTTGAACCTTTTTACCGTCAATATCAAGACTAAAATTCAAGTTGCTTAAATCATAACCCTCTTTTGATCGAAATTTTGAAATTGGGGCAGAACTGTCAAAACCTTTCGATAATAACCAAGGTAACCCCTTATCCTTAGCTTTGTTTTGAATATCTCTAGCAGTTAGATCAATACCTATCGCAAATTCATTGTAATATGAAGGAGCAAATTTCTTCTCAATGTTTTTACCAACCTTATCAATCTTCACCACCAGCTCAACCTCATAGTGAATATCTGTTGAATAAGAAGGGTAATAAAAAGGGTCATTATTTCTAAGAAGAGCCGTATCTGGTTTCATAAAAATCAGTGGCTCATCAGGAATTTCATTATTAAGTTCCTTAATGTGATCAACGTAGTTCCTACCAATTGCTAATATCTTCATACCTAAGGGCTATTAAATTCAATCCGAAATTAGCACGAACCTACAAACGTAGGAAATAATAAGACTTGTTATTTGACAGTTAATCTACTTTTTCGAAACCATCTACAAAACTAAAAACATCACTTTTCGTCAAATACCCCATCCATTCCTCTTTTGATACAAAAGCCATAATGAGTTTTATAATAATCTTAACATTATGATCATCTAAAATAATCACTCGTCCTCCTTTATTTACGACATACATTGGTCGTTTTTCACCTTTATAGTCTAAAACCAAGTACTTATCATAGATATACCAGCTACCTGAGCGATTCACAGTCTTGCTTTTTTTTCCCGTCGATCTTATTTTAAACTTTCTTGAAGAAAACTCTAATGAGATATTGTTCATTCCTGTGTTATATTCCCAAGTTGAGTTTTGAATATAGTTCTCATCGAACTTGACAACCTCACTTTCAAGGTAAGCTGTAATAATAGAATCAAGTCTTACTTCTTGAATATCTAGTAACTGTGTATTTGAGAAAAGAACAGATGTTGAAACCAACATCAATGCAAGAAAAAAATTCATTACAGATCGAAATGTACCATTAGTATCTAAACGAACTAATTAGACTGTCTCTTATATCTTTCCTGAATTATATTCAGATGGTGTAGGACATGTCCAGCAATTATATAAACCTGAGCTCTAGCAGAGGTAGAAGTACCATTGACATTGCCCTTAGATATAAGCTCACTTGAATTTAGTCCTTTTATGAGTAACAAATTAGCCATTCTTAAATACTCAAACTCTTGAATCAAGACTTTTATGTCATCGTCCATAGCTTTTAAATTATATTCATTTTCATTAAACCCAAATAAACACTGCTGTTCACCTCTGACAATAGACAATAGTCTAAAACCAAATATTCTCTCTACGTCAACTATATGTCTAGCTACTTGCAGTATTGTCCATTTATCAGCAGCATATGCAAAGTGACCATTACCTTCAAAAGGCAGAAACACTTCGCTAAAATGTTCGCATTGACTTTCTAAAACTCTCAACACATCGTTATCTCCAACACACTGAACATAACCATCAAAAAAACTGTTGTACTCTGTTTTATTGGGTTTTATTATCATTATTTCTCTTCGTTTTTAAACCAACTAGCATATTTTGGATAATTATTAGCGATCCTTTTTATTTCAGCTAAACCTTTATCTCCACTTTCTTTGACTTTTCTTGCAGGGTTTCCTACGTAAATAGAATTAGGTTCTACTATGGTATTTGCTAATACGACAGCCCCTGCTCCTATGATCGCCCCTGCTCCAATAACAGCATTATCCATGATTATAGCACCCATACCGACCAAAACATTATCTTCAATTGTACAACCGTGTATCAATGCACTATGCCCTATTGAAACATTACTTCCTATTATTGTTCCAGCTTTCTCATATGTCCCATGAACTACGACATTGTCTTGAATGTTAGAATTATCACCCACTATAATAGAATTGACATCACCTCTAACTACAGCATTGTACCATACTGTACAATTTTCGCCTAACGTTACCTCCCCTATAAGCGTAGCAGTCTCTGCGAACCAACAACTATCTTTCCACAGTGGCTCAAAACCTCTCACCTTTCGTATTAATGCCATATTTTCTTAGTTTGAAACAAATCTATTATTTCAGATAGCTACATGCAAGCCTAACCGAAGGGCTAACTTCCAATTGATTTTTAAGCTTTTCATCAGATATTGGGGTATCAAAACCTGATTTGAAAGGTAACTCCCCTGCCCAAACATCAAGTTCATAATCTTCGGTTTCATCAACTGGAGCTCCTGTCCTAATCTTGGCTGAAGCACTTTCTATTTTAATTGCTAATACCTTTGTAGCATCTAATTCTTTTTGATTTGGTTCCCTCACTTCATCCCAACGTCCCTGCAATACATTTTCTGTAATTGCATACAATGCCTGATTTTTCTCTTCATCTGATTCTACATGCCTAGCACCACCAAATACCATGACAGAGCGATAATTTGCACTATGATGAAAAGCTGATCTTGCTAACACTAATCCATCAAGCAAAGTCACACAAATACATACTTTGGGAATTTCTAAGGAAGAAATGAGAGACCTACTTTTCATAGATCCATGAACGTATATAGTATCTTCAACTCTACCGTACGCAGTTGGAATGACAAAAGGTGTACCATTAATTTCGTAACTCAAATGACAAATTATACCAGCATCTAATATTTCGAATACTGTTTTCTTATCATAGGTCGCTCTTTTAGCTCCTCTTATAACTTTATTCAATGTTGTTTTTTCAAAATGACTCATGACTTCTTTGTTTATTAATAACAAATCTCCATTGAATCCGGACTATTTTAGCAATCCACTTTTAAACATTTTACTGGTCCAGATATGTTACCTTGGAAATCTATCATAGAAATAAACCCTGAATCGAAACGAACGATTTATCTTCAAATTTCAGATTTCATCATTAAGGAGATAAACATTGGGCATCTATCTGCTGGACAAAAACTACCCAGTTCAAGAACTTTAGCTGACATTCTAAAAATAAATCGAAAAACGGCTATTATGGCCTTTGACGAACTATTAGCGCAAGGTTGGATTGATGTTATTCCTAATAAAGGTGCCTTTGTCAAAAATAACATTCCGACATTCCGACCTCAAGATTTAGGTCGAAAAATGAATATTCCTAAAATCATAAAGAAGGATCCTATCTCATCACTAGTGACTGTCAATGATGGAATACCTGATTATAGACTTTCATTGATAGACAAGCTTTATAAACAAGCCGGATCACTGTCTAAAAACGCGATAGGAAAGAATTTATTTGGAGGTGGAAGCCCTGCTGGAGAAGAATCACTTCGATATGTACTTTGTAACTATTTACACGACTCTCGTGCTATTTCAACCACACCATCTAACATCATGGTAACACGTGGTAGTCAAATGGCTCTCTACCTTGCTTTTTCCATACTTCTAAAGAATGGGGGGAAAGTAGCAGTTGGTGAGTTAAATTATCAAACTGCAAATGATACGATTACTACCTTGGGTGGAAAACTGGTAAAAATTCAACTAAATGATCAAGGTTTGGATATAGATCACCTTGAGGCTACACTGCAGAAAGAAAAAATTGCGGCAATTTATATTACTCCACATCATCAATATCCAACTACCATTACCATGCCGGTAACTCATAGGTTAAGGCTTTTGAATCTAGCTTCTAAATATGACTTTACAATAATCGAAGATGACTATGATTACGATTACCATTATTCTAGATCCCCTATTCTTCCTATAGCTAGTATAGATCAAGAAAGTAGAGTCGTGTATATAGGATCTTTTTCCAAGCTTTTTGCTCCAGCTGTCAGACTTGGATATATGGTGGCAAGTCAAACTTTCATAAATAATTGCATTCCTCATAGGTTACATATTGATCGCCGAGGTGATCCCTTATTGGAAAAGTCACTTTCTATGCTGATAGAAGATAATGAATTGCCTCGTTTACTCAAGAAAAACATAAGTATATACAAGCGTAGAAGAGACCTATTGGCTAGCCTATTAGAAAAAGAACTAGGTAATCAAGTTAGGTTTAAGCTACCAGAAGGTGGAATGGCGATATGGGTAAAATTTCTAAATATCGATATTGACACTTTAAAAGATAAACTACATCAAAATGGGGTAATTATGAATACGGATGTATACACAGCATTCAATTCTCATAGTAGATTGGGCTTTGCCTCACTAAACGAAAAAGAAATAGGAATTGTAATAGAACTACTTACAAAAGTTATTCACCAAATAGTCCAGTGATCCATTGAATAATCCATATTATTGTTAAAGCATCTTTAATTAACTTCAAGAGTATTAAAATTCATTCTATCCAAATTAAACAATTAACCATCCAATGATAATTGAACAAAAAACATGGCATCCTCGAAACGGATGGAATGACGTATCAAAAGAAGTTGAAACTTCAAAAGCAAATCTTGTCCTTGTATTTGGACCAACTGAATTAATTGTACAAGATTCATTGAATGGTACATTAAAAGAACTTTATCCTAAGGCAGAAATTATTTCGGTTTCTTCAGTTAAATCAATTTTATCTGGAGAAATTAATGATGACTTAGTATGTATAAGTGCATTTCAGTTCTCTAATACAAAAATTCAAGCACTAAAGATAAATGTAAATCAAGTGAAAGACAGTTTTGATGCTGGTGCTCACTTATCTGCCGAATTAGATAAAGATGATTTGAAGTACTTAATGGTCTTTACTGATTCCACACATAATGTCAACAGTTCTCAATTAGTTACTGGAATACACTTCAATATATCAGAACATATACCAATTACTGGTGGCGTAGCTTCTGATAAAAACATGTCTAACACAGCATTAGGATTGAATGCAGAAATCGGTCAAGGAAACATAATAGCCATTGGCTTTTCTGGCAATGATAGCAAAATTGGTACAGGAATGGATTTAGGTTGGACATCATTTGGTACTGAACGGTTTATCTCTAAAGTCAAAAACTCAACTGTTTACAAAATTGACCACCTTACACCTTTAGAAATGTATACAGAATATTTAGAAGGACTAGTGGATAACGTTGAGACATCTGCACAAATTGAATTTCCTTTAGGCATAAAAACTACAGAAACAGATAAAAGAATTATTAGAAGCATAGTGAGTTTTAATAGTGAAGATGGGTCTGCACGCTTCTCAGGAGATCTAACAGAAGGTGACAAAATTCGAATATTAAAAACTAACATTTCGCAACTTATAGATTCAGCAAAAAATGCCACTAGGCATAGTAAGAGTGGCATCAATAATGAAGAACCTGATATTGTATTTGTTGTAAATTGCATTCAGAGATCAAAAATTCTTAAAGATTGGACTGAAGATGAGATTTCAGCAGTAAATAACAGTATTGGTGATAAAAGGAAAGTATTCGGGTTTTATTCTTCAGGAGAATTAACTCCCTTTCACCAGTCAGGAAAATGTGAACTCCAAAATCACACTATTGTAGTAACTTCGATACAAGAGACGGAATGAAAAAAGGGTATAATAAATTGCTTCAACGTCAAATCAAAAAGTATACTGAAGAAGACATTCCTGACCATATGAATGAATTGATGTCGAGTATTAGTCAAGCTTATGATTACTATGAAAGGGATCAAGCACTTGTAGAGAGAGTAATGGATATTAGTTCAAAAGAACTTCTATCTGCCAACGAAGAACTAAAGAAAATCAATACTGAAATGGATAGGTTTGTTTATAGTACTTCTCACGATTTGAGAGCTCCTCTTCTTTCTATTCTGGGGTTATTAAACATCATTGAAAAGGAGAATGAACAATATGACCTTAAAGGTTATCTACAACTACTAAGAGACAGTACTGTGAAATTGGATAGATTTATCAGTGACATTATAGATTACTCAAGAAACTCTAGATTGGAGGTTTTGGCTACTGAACTTGACATTACAGAGTTAATCAAAGAATCATTTCAGCATCTGAATTACCTACCAGGCTGTAGTTCATTACTAAAACTTGTAAATGTAGATGCGCCAGTTAAATATTTTGGAGACGAAAGAAGAATATCTATCGTTCTTAACAATCTAATCTCCAACAGTATAAAATACCAAAAAAAAGACATTGCTGATAGTTTTGTAAATATCGAAGCTTCTGTTAGCAAAGATTATCTTGTCATAGAAATTGAGGATAATGGATTAGGAATAGACACTCCTTACCTTAAGAAAATATTTGATATGTTTTATCGTGCTAACCCTGATGCTAAGGGCTCTGGTCTTGGACTTTATATTGTACAAGAAACGATCGAAAAATTAAACGGTAACATTAACGTAGAGTCAACATTTGGGGAGGGGACTAGGTTTACTGTTAAAATCCCTAACCTTCTTAAAGAATAGTAAATCGAACTTGTAATCCATTGTATTTTTTTTGCAGAAACTTCCTTTATAACCAAAAACATATCTGATATAATAAATACAATATCGTAGTTTCTTTACTCCGGCGTGCTTGAGCAATGTTTGTTCTTGGAAGTCAAATTAGATATCAGTTCTAAAAGGTATGTATCAAAAGAAATATTCTAACATTACCAATTAATCAGGTACTACCAACGCTCTGTATTTAGACTGAGTACTGCACGCATAATATCTTTTTGACTTATCATGCCTACAAGCTTCATATTATGATCCAATACTGGAAATCTTCTTATTCTCAAATTCAAAAACATATGAGCAGCTTCAAAGATGTTTACTTCTGGAGATATGTATTTAATATTAGTAGCCATATGGTCTTTGACTAAACCATGTAACCTTGGATAATTATTGTATTTCCCTTTAACAACCTCCTTCAGACAATCACCTTCAGAAATTATACCTACTAATTCCTTTCGATCATTGATAACTGGAGCACCAGATATCTTTCTTTTGAGTAGAGTGTCCACCACATCAAAAATGGACTGATTTGGATGAAACGTTGTAAGCTTAGTAGACATGTAATCCGAAACGGATACAGGCATGATCTCTGAGACTTCTTGTGTCTCAACTTTGACTCCTTGAAAACTTTTTACCATCATTCTAGTTGTTTAATGCAATTAATAATATACATCAAAACAAGAAGAAAATCAACTTAACTAACTGATAATAAGAACCGTAATTTTTACGAAATGAGCTTTAAAATCGACTTATCAGCCTTTTCAAAATCAAAAGAAGAAATAATAGCTTTTAGTTTGGATTCAATCTGATCATTAGCAGGATCTCCTATACTTCCCAAATGAGTATGATTCACCTCCTTACTTAAAGAAGCCCCTCCTTCTTCGATAGCTCTTCCCACCTGAATATATGCATCTCTAAAAGGTACGCCTTCATTTACCAACCTGTTGACCTCTTCTACACTGAATAAGTCGTTATATTTTGGGTCATTGATAATACTGTCTTTAACCTCAATATTCTTCATAGCAAAAATAGCTACCTCTAGGGTAGATTTAAGCTCTTCAAAAGCAGGTAAGAAAGTCTCCTTAATAGTTTGCATATCTCTATGATAACCAGAAGGAAGGTTTGTAGTAATCAAACTTATTTCAGTGGTCAATGATTGGAGTTTGTTCATTTTAGCTCTGATCAACTCAAATACATCTGGATTTTTCTTATGCGGCATTATACTGGAACCAGTAGTCATTTCAGTAGGCAATTTCAAAAAACCAAAGTTTTGAGAATTATAAAGACAGATATCCATACTCATTCTAGAAAGCGTAGCTGCTATACTATTCATAGCAAACGCTACAGTCTTCTCTACCTTACCTCTACTCATTTGAGCATAAACAACATTATAACTTAAATCATCAAACCCTAATAAGTCAGTAGTCATTTGACGATCTAAAGGAAATGAAGAACCATAACCTGCTCCTGAACCTAATGGGTTTTGATTAGCTACTTTATAAGCTGCATTTAGCAAATGAAGATCATCTGTTAATCCCTCTGCATAAGCCCCAAACCATAAACCAAATGAAGAGGGCATTGCAACTTGCAGGTGAGTATAACCTGGGATCAATACATCTTTATGCTCTTTACTAAGTTCATTAAGAGTATAAAAAAGCTCCTCTATAAGCCCTGCAATAGTCTTTATTTCATCACGAATAAACAATCTCAAATCGACCAAAACCTGATCATTTCGAGATCTACCACTATGTATTTTCTTGCCTATATCACCAAGCTTTCTTGTCAGCATTAATTCAACCTGAGAATGTACATCCTCAATCCCTTCTTCTATTACAAACTCTCCAGATTCTATTACTTTTAGAATCTCCTTAAGCTCAGCATGAATCTTGGGAAGTTCTTCTTTTTCTAATAGACCTATACTTTCTAACATAGCAGTATGAGCCATAGAACCATATACATCAAAAGGAGCTAACAATAAGTCCAGTTCCCTATCACGTCCTACTGTATACTTTTCAATATCCTTTGATACCTCAGAGGTACCTTTATCCCAAAGCTTCATATAAATATTTTTACAATTTCACCGCAGGTGAAATATCAAGATGGTTCAATAGTTTAATGTATAGATTAATGCCGTTTTCAATTTCATCAACGTAGATGTATTCATCAGCAGTATGCGATCGAGCAGAATCTCCAGGACCAATTTTAATAGTTGTAAAATCTAAAAGGGCTTGATCAGATAATGTGGGTGACCCATACTTTCTCATACCTATCGCCTCCCCTCTTTTTACAACAGGGTGATCTTCTGAAATACCTGAAGAATTTAACCTTAGTGATCTAGGCTCAACTTCTGACTCTATGAGACTACTTATAATATCTACCGTCTCTTTGTTACTGTAAGCATCAGTGGTACGAACATCTATCACGAACTTGCAACTATCTGGAACAACATTATGCTGTCTCCCTGCCTCCACTTGAGTAACCGTTACATTAATTGGACCTAAGTGATTTGAAACCTTCTCGAATTTAAAATCTTTTAGTTTACCAATATCGGTCATTGCTTTATAAATAGCATTAACACCTTCATTTCGTGCTGCATGGCCACTTTTACCTTTTGCCTCGCAGTCTATTACCACTAATCCTTTTTCGGCAATAGCCATATCCATCAATGTAGGCTCTCCAATTATACCCAAATCAATATCTCCTATCTCTTCCAGTATAGAAGCTATACCATTTTCTCCTGAAATTTCTTCTTCAGCGGTAGCTGCAAGTACAAGATTATATGGAAGGTCATCTTGATCATAAAAGTGCAAAAAAGCTTGAATCAAACTCACCAATGGCCCACCAGCATCGTTGCTACCTAAGCCATATAATCTACCATCAATAATCTGTGCTTCAAATGGGTCAAGTGTATATGATTTGGACGGCCGAACAGTATCATGATGTGAATTAAGAAGGATCGTAGGTTTTTCATCGTCCCAATGAGTTGACGTTGCCCAAAGGTTGTTGTTACGCCTTCTTACTTGAACACCTTTTGAAAATAAAAACTCTTTAATATAGTCAGCTACTAAGCCTTCATTCCTACTAAAAGATTCCAAGCCTATCATTGCTGCTAACAAGTTAACAGCCTCCTCGGTTTTGGGACTATATTTCTCTCCTAATTCAAACATATTATGGTACCTGGATAGTCGTTAGACTGAACTAAACCTATAGAATCAAAATGACCTATTTTAACGGTAAACACACCTAAACCAAGCGCATTGAAGGCATTATCCAACTTTGGAATCATGCCATCACTGATAACTCCTCTATCTTTATGATCCTTGTAACTTACTGGTGTAATCTCAGAAATTACAGTCTTTTTTTCAAAATCACTCAAGACTCCAGGCTGCTCAAAACAATACACCAAATCAACGTCATACATATCACTCATACCAACAGCTATCTCTGAGGCTATAGTATCAGCGTTGGTATTTAAAAGTTGGCCTTGCTTATCATGAGTCAAAGCACAAAACACTGGTACTGTCCCTGCTTGTAATAGAGCTCTAATAAACTCGGCATTTATGGCCTTTACGTCACCTACAAAACCATAATCTATGATTTTTATTGGACGTTTCACCGATTGAATAGCATTGCCATCGGCTCCTGAAAGACCTACAGCATGTTCGCCATTAGCTTGCATTTTAGCTACTATCTTTTTGTTCAAACCAGAGAATACCATTGAAACGATTTCAATAGCCTCTTTATCGGTCACTCGACGACCTTCAACCATATTCACTGGTACACCTAGCTTTTCTTGTAATTTGGAAGCGATATTACCACCACCATGCACAAGAATTTTATCCCCTTTAATAGCAGCAAATTTCTTTAAAAAAGAATCTAACTGATCCTCTTCATTAATGACTTTACCTCCTATTTTGACAATAGTCAACTTACTCATCCTATTAACTTTTGAATTACTAAGTTTGCTGCAGTCACTCTGTTACCAGCTTGATGAATTACAACAGAGCTTTCACTATCTAGTACTTCATCGGCTACAATGACATTCCTTCTTACTGGAAGACAATGCATAAATTTCCCATTGTTAGTCAAGTTCATTTTAGCATTAGTAATAGTCCAACTTTCATCTTGACTTAAAATTCGTCCATAATCTTTATAAGAAGACCAGTTTTTCACATAAACGATATCAGCATTTGCTAAAGCTTTATCTTGATCATATTCTAAAGTGGCATTTGCCATAAATTCAGGAGCAAGTTCATAACCTTTAGGGTGTGTAATCACCAAATCATAATCCATCTTTCCTGCCCATTGCATGAACGAGTTCGTAACTGCTTGTGGCAAAGCCTTTGGGTGTGGAGCCCATGAAACTACTACTTTAGGCTTCTTAGAAGGAAATAGCTCCTTGATAGTAATAACATCCGCAAATGACTGAAGAGGATGTAAAGTTGCTGATTCCATATTAATCACAGGAATCGAACAATGTTTAATGAACTGACTTAATATCTTTTCTGAATAATCATCTTCTCTACTAGTCAAAGAAGGAAATGCTCTCACACCAATAGCATCAAAATAACTGCTCAATACACCAGCAGCTTCAATAATGTGTTCACTAGTATTTCCATTCATCATAGTACCGTCGCCAAACTCTAGTTGCCAACCATCACTACCAACATTGAAAACAAAAGACTCTACACCTAGGTTAAATGCCGCTTTCTGCATACTCAACCTTGTCCTCAAACTAGAATTAAAGAATAAAAGACAGATTGATTTACCCGTCTTAGATTTAGGCCCTTTTAACTCTAACTCATTTTTCAAAGCCAATGCTTCATCGATCCATTTATTTGGGTCATCTACATCATTTACAGAAAAGTAGTTCATTATAATACTGATTTTAGTGCGGTGATAAATGTATCAACTTCTTTCGTACTTATTCCCATTGGAGGGAGTAAACGCAAGGTATTAGGATTTGAAGCTGCGCCTGTAAATATCTTATATTCCTTGACAAGTCTGCCTCTGATCTCTTTTACAGCAAAATCAAAATCCGCACCTATCAATAAACCTTTGCCTCTTACCTCTTTAACTTGATTTATTTTTGAAAGCTCTTCTATCAAGTAACTACCAACTTTAGAAGCATTTTCCATCAAGGATTCCTCTTCAATGACTTCCAAAACAGCATTACCAGCCGCACATGCCAAATGGTTCCCACCAAATGTCGTTCCTAGCTGACCAAACTCAGCTTCAAACTCCGGTGAAATCAAGACTCCTCCAATTGGAAACCCATTCCCCATTCCTTTTGCTACTGTTATCAAATCAGCTTTCACTCCATAGTGCTGGTGAGCGAAAAATTTACCTGAACGTCCATATCCCGACTGTATCTCATCAGAAATCAAAACAGTACCAGTTTCTTGACAAGCTTCTGACAATTCATTCATGAATTCTGATGATGGCTCATAAATCCCACCAATACCTTGAATTCCTTCAATAATTACACAAGCTACATCTTGCTGAGAAAGTGCTGACTTTACACCATCAATATCTCCTAATTCGAACTGAAGAACATGATCACTAGGATTCACTGCAGCTTGAATCTTGGTACTATCTGTCACAGCTACAGCCAAAGAAGTCCTTCCATGAAACCCTTTTTTGAATGCAATTATCTTCTTTCTACCATTTTTAAAAGAAGCTAGTTTTAGTGCATTTTCATTAGCTTCAGCTCCTGAGTTACACAAGAAAAGGTTGTAATCTTCATAACCTGATAACTCTCCTAGCTTTTTAGCCAACTTATCTTGCAAAGGCATTTTGACAGAGTTAGAATAAAATCCAATCTTATTTACCTGCTCAGTAATAGCCTTAACATATCTAGGGTGAGAGTGCCCTATCGAAATCACAGCATGTCCACCATACAAATCAAGATACTCATCTCCATTTTTATCAAATACTTTATGTCCTTCTGCCTTATCGACTTCAATATCAAAGACGGGATAAACTTTATAATTCTCCATTGTTATTTATCAGATGCGATATTAGATATTTTGTCAAAAGACTTTTTTAAACCTTTAATAAGTGCTGAACTCAAGCCCTCGTGCTCCATTTCATTTAAGCCTTCAATAGTACAACCTTGAGGAGTGGTTACTCTGTCTATTTCCTCTTCAGGGTGATTACCAGTAGCTAATAGCAAACTGGCTGCACCTAAACACGCTTGAGTAGCCATATGCTTAGCTTCAGGTGCATCGAACCCTAATTGTACTGCCCCTTGGGTAGTAGCTCTTATTAGTCTTAACCAAAATGCAACACCACTAGCACACACAACAGTTGCAGCCTGCATCATATCTTCATGAATTACCATTGTATCACCTACAGAAGCAAAGATCTTTTCAGCTAATGGAAGATTTGGTTTACCTTCAGCGTTATTACAAAGACATGTCATCGACTGACCTACAGAAATCGCAGTATTCGGCATCGCTCTAATAATTGGAACCTCTCCCACTATTGCTTCTATATCCTTAGTACTTTTACCAGTAATAGTTGAAATTAAAACGTGACGATTTTCTTCAAGGACTGGCTTGATTTCCTCTAAAACACCATTTAACTGACCTGGCTGAATACAAAGAATAATGATATCTGATGCTCTAACAGCATCTACATTTTTCGGTGTTACCATTACATGATTGTGCTTTTTCCAACTATCTAAATTGGACACATTCCTTTTAGTGAGAACTAGTTGCTCAACTTCGAATTCATTTTGATCAACAATACCTTGAGCGATTGCCAGACCTAAATTACCTACACCGATTAATGCGATTTTCATTATCTCTTAAGTTATTATGTTGATAGCTGGGTTGATTAAAAAGCTATTCAAATGATTGTCAGTAGATTATTAAATAACTTATTAGCCCGTTGTTTTAAAATCCTAAACTCTTCAATTTAAGTCCTGAAGTTTCTTCTAAGTCAAACATTAAATTCATATTATGAATGGCTTGACCTGAAGCTCCTTTAACAAGATTATCTATACATGAAGTAATTAGTACATCATCCCCATGTTTCTCTACATGAACTAAACATTTGTTTGTATTTACTACCATTTTCATATCTGGGGCTTTATCCAGAACATGAGTGAATGCAGCTTTTTGATAGAAATCCAAATACCATTGTTTAACTTCTTCTTCACTTGCTTCGCACTTAGTGTAAAGACAAGCAAATATTCCTTTAGTAAAGTTTCCTCTTACTGGTAAGAACTTAATTTTTTGGTTAAACCCTGACTGCAATTGTGAAATAGACTCTCCAATTTCACCTAAATGCTGATGATTGAAAGCTTTATAAATAGAAATATTATTATTTCTCCAGCTGAAGTGGCTTGTAGCCGTTGGGTTCTGACCAGCACCTGTAGAGCCTGTAATTGCGTTTACATGTACATGATCTATAATTGATCCATTCGCTGCCAAGGGTAGCATTCCAAGTTGGATTGCTGTCGCAAAACAACCCGGGTTAGCAATTTTCATTGCTCCTTTTATTGCCTTTTTATTCAATTCGGGCAACCCATAGACAAAACCATCAGAATCTTCTTTCAACCTGTAATCATTACTCAAATCAATGATTTTAACAGAATCTGGAATATCATTTCCTTCCACGAAGGATCTTGAATGACCATGACCAGAACAAATAAACACAACATCAATATCAAAATGATACTCACTTGCAAAGTCCATGTCAACATCTCCAACCAAATCCTTATGTACGGAGTATACTGGGTTTCCTGCATTACTAGTACTATGAACATAGGCTATCTCTGCTTCAGGATGCCCAACTAATATTCTTAATAACTCACCAGCTGTATAGCCAGCTCCACCGATTACTCCTACTTTAATCATTGTTGATAGAGCTATATATTTTATTTTGATTAGCCAATATCTTAGTGAACCCCTTCACATCTTCACCTGACCAACCATTATTCATTTCTCCGTATTGTCCAAACTCTGAAGCCATCAAATCCTTGTCTGACTCAATTCCAATCGTTTCAAATCTGTAAGGTGCTAACTTTATGATCACTTTACCAGTAACATTTCTTTGGGTATTCTCAAGAAATACTTCAATATCTCTCATCACTGGATCTAAGAATTGCCCTTCATGAAGTAACATTCCATACCAGCTAGCCAACTGTTCTTTCCAGTGTGCTTGCCACTTTGTCAAAGTATGTTTTTCCAGTAAGTGATGAGCTTTCAATATTACAACAGGGCCAGCGGCTTCAAAACCTACTCTACCCTTGATACCAATAATTGTGTCCCCTACATGAACATCTCTACCGATACCATATTTGGAAGCAATAGCTGTAAGTTCCTCTATAATCTGTACAGCTCCTTTTTTCTCTCCATTTAAGGCTACCATTTGCCCTTTTTCAAACTCAAGGGTGACCTCTTCCGAACCTTCTTTCTCTACTTGAGACGGAAATGCTGATTCTGGCAATGTCAAGTTGGACGTCAGAGTCTCATCTCCTCCAACAGAAGTACCCCAAAGCCCTTTGTTGATAGAATATTTTGCTTTCTCCCAAGAGATATTTACTCCTTTGGTAGCCAAATAATCAATTTCCTCTTGACGAGAAAGTTTGTTATCTCTGATTGGAGTAATGATTTTAATATCTGGGCAAATTATCTGAAAAATCAAGTCAAAACGAACCTGATCATTACCAGCACCAGTACTTCCATGTGCTATATATTCTGCCCCATGATCTTTGGCATATTTAGCAATGGCTAAGGCTTGGAATGCTCTTTCTGCACTAACACATAATGGGTAAGTGTTATTCTTCAATACATTTCCATAAATCAAATACTTTAAACACTCATCATAAAACTCTTGAGTTACTTCAAGATTTGCATGACTAGCGACACCATAAGATTGAGCTCTTCTTTCAGTTTCAGCTAATTCTTCCTCAGAGAACCCACCCGTATTAACCAATACCGTGTGTACTTCTAAATCTAAATCATCTTTTAAATGGAATGCGCAATAGGTAGTATCTAACCCACCGCTAAATGCTAAAATGACTTTCTTCTTACTCATCTTATTTGTTTTTAAGCTTGTTTTTCAAGGTCTTGAGTTTACTTAACCCTCTAGATAATGCATTAGGCTTCCCCTCAGGCTGAGTAGTCTTTTTCTTTTTTGTAGAATCTAATAGCATCCCTGTACAAAGACAGTTTTTGCGTTCATTTCTCTGCAAAATATCATAGTTTGGACAACTCTCACAGCCTTTCCAAAACTGATCATCATGTGTTAACTCTGAAAACGTAACTGGCTGATATCCTAGTTCATAATTGATTTTCATCACTGCCAAACTGGTAGTAATACCGAAAATTTTAGCTTCAGGATATTTGAGTTGTGATAATTCGAATATTTTGTATTTAATTTTTTTCGCCAAACCGATGTTACGATAGTCTGGATGAACTATAAGGCCGGAATTCGCTAAATACTCTTTATTTTGCCATACTTCGATATAGCAGAATCCAGCTAAATTATCTCCATCTAAAGCGATAACAGCGTTCTCATTTCTAAGCTTAGTCCTGACATACTCTGGCTCTCTCTTAGCAATACCAGTCCCACGAGCTTTAGCAGCCTTCTCTATTAATTCACAAATAGCTTCAGCATAATGACTATGCTTTGCCGTTGCATAATGCACTTTAACGTCCATTGGTTATGAACTCGAAATTAAAAAGTAGAAATTTGTATGATTTACAGATGAGGGCGTACCACGTAGGTAGCCATATATTATAAAAGCCCAAAGGGCCTCCTGATCCTTCTAGTGAAAGAAACTGTTACCTGATCGATATATAGAACTGAAACGCTCATTATTTTGGAGTTGCAATACTAGCCATAAACCACTAAAAATGCAATAACATCTAATCCAACTGTTGCTGAAATAAAGCTATTTCTTTAGAGACATTCACCTTTTCAGACATCTGTCTTAACTTCTGAATGCTTGCGTCAACAAAACGTCGATGTTCTTTTGATTCTGGGTTAAACGGTTTGTGTGCCAAAGCCGATGTTATCTTCTTCCATTCATCAATGAATTCATTTGCTTGTTTATCAAGATAAGTGTCTCGGAATTTCTCCCAAATATAATTCTCTGCAAATGATGTTGGATGTATCAAATCATCCTTGTAAAATCGATAATCTCTTAAATCATCCATCATTATTTCATAAGATGGAAAGTACTCTACTTTTTGAAAAGATGATTGGCCACGATCACATAATAACCTAAGAGATGATTTACTAAGTTGATTTTCTGGAATACCATCTTTAGTATGTCGAACAGGACTTAAGGTAAGTAAAACTTGTATTTTAGAATTAACTGAAAACACAAAATTCAAAAACTCATCCTGCGCAATCATCATTTCTTCTATACTTAGAAGACGCTTGTTAAAATACTTCTGAGGAGTCTTATGGCAATTCGATACTATATATGAATCATTTAATGTTTCATAAATCCATGCTGTTCCATACGTTATGATCAGACAATCTGCATTTCGCAAATTTTCATTTGACAGTCGTTTTGTATCTGATATAACTTCAGCAAGCTCCTCTTTGCTGCTATTTCTAAATTCAGAATGAAAATCATGGTGCAACCATATCCCTTCTCTATCTATAAACTTCGAGTCATTAAAATCTTCTTCTTGCAAAAGCCTAAATAGAGAAATCGGATTATATACTGTACCAAAAGGGTTTCCGAGAACTTGAAATTTATTTTGAGTCAAATGCTCCGCTATCATATCCGAAAAACAAGAACCTATCGTAAGAAATTGACTTGATAAATTAAAAAGACAATTTCCTTTTGCGATTTTGAATTCCGTCCGCAAGCTATTTGACATTACGACTTCTTACTTATTTCCTGAGGCTACTTCTTTAAAAGCAACTGTAAATGCATTCTTACTCTTATTCAATGTATATTTCACAGTATCCCCTATCTCTAACTCTAAGTCTGAAACTACCAAATTAAACGCCCCATCTTCATCCTCATCGTATTCCTCTGCATTCTTACCATTTACCGTATAGAGCCCCTCTGGATTGAAAACATAGGTCAATTCAGCTAACTGATCAGTGAATGTACCTGATTCAACAACAGCAGAGATCACATAATTTCCGTCAACAAATTCTGAATCTATAGAGAATGTTTCACCAAATCGAGTCGAAGTTCCAGATGAAGAGACCGTACAGGTATCCGCAGCCAACACACAAATATCAATATTAACATCTTCAGATGCATTTACTCCACTTTTAGTAGAATTCATTATCCAATCCAGCTCGAAAAAGATTTTACCAGGCGTAACGTTCACAACTTGACTACTTGTAAGATCCAGAATATAGTCAAGATAAGAGAGCTTTGAATCCTGACCAACTACGTCTTTAATAGTTATAGTAGCAGCATCACCTATATAGTCACCTGTGTAGTTTTCATTAAAATATACTGGAACAGAAAATGAAGTTCTAAATTGATCAACTGTAATACTTTCTTCGGTAGTAAACATAGGTCGTCCTGAAGCATCTTTTTGCGAGACGAAATTATACGTCACTAAAAAAGGTTCTGGTGCTCGACCTTTAAATCTATAAGTAACTTGAGTACTATCTCCAAACACAACTGAAGCATTGGTGATCGGATTTGGTGGTTTTGGTTGAGAAATATCTGACTGAATTTGAATAGTGTGATCAGTATATTGGCCAAACACCCCTCCTTTTATAGCAGTTAATGTTAAGACTACATCTTCGGGTTCATCTTCTTCTACTCCATCAGGTAAAACTCGAATGGCGATATTAAAAACTGAATCGCTAGGTGTAATTGTAAAAGTAGAATCAGTAACCATAGCTATATCTGTTTCCAAGTCAACTGATCCTGAAAGCTCATAAGATATCGAAACGGGACTATCAAAGTCCCCTTCTATTAATAGATCTACAGCTGTAGGACTATAACTTTCAAAAGCATAACTGGTTCGTTCAGAAAACTGAACTACTGGTAAACCTTCAGTGGTTTCACAAGAATTTAGCAAGAATATGGAATACACAGACAGGACAATTATTAATCCTCTTTTCATACTTCGAACGTTTATTTAGTTTAATGCAATCTACCTTAATCCTAAGCAACAAAAAAGGGTTTAATTCCATAACGAATCAAACCCTTTTAATATTCTAAATAGTGTACTACTTATTCAGCTACAACACTTATTTTAAAGTCTTGCTTTACTTCTTTATGAAGATCAGCTTGAACATCGTACTCACCGATATTTTTGATAGAACCAAAAGAAATTTTCTTTCTATCAATAGTAATACCTTTATTAGCTAAAGCATCAGATACCTGAAGTGCCGTAACAGCACCAAAAATCTTACCACTTTCTCCAGCCTTAGTCTTGATCTCAACAGTCAAGTCCACTAATTTATTAGCAATATCTTGAGCGTCTTGTTTGATTTTCTCAGCTTTATGAGAAGCTTGCTTGATATTCTCAGCGATCATCTTTTTGTTAGATGGACTAGCAATGATTGCAAATCCCTGAGGAATCAAAAAGTTTCTACCATACCCTGGCTTTACATCAACTGTATCGTTTTTGTATCCAAGGCCCTTAATATCTTCTTTTAATATTACTTCCATGTCCTTGAATTATTTAAGTGAATCAGTTACGTATGGTAATAAAGCAATATGTCTTGCTCTCTTCACTGCCTGAGTTACTTTTCTTTGAAACTTCTGACTAGTACCTGTAAGTCTTCTAGGTAAAATTTTACCTTGCTCATTTACAAACTTCAATAGGAAGTTAGGATCTTTATAATCGATATACTTAATACCGTTTTTCTTAAATCTACAGTACTTATTTTGTCTGTCAGATCTGTTTACTGGTTCGTTGATTAATGTCATGATGCTACCTCCTCTTCTTTTTTCTTATTGAAAGCTCCGCTTCTTCTTTTCTCATTATAAGCTATAGCATGCTTATCAAGAGCGGTTGTCAAAAATCTCATTACTTTCTCGTCTCTTCTATACTCAGTCTCAAGAGTGTCAATCAAAGTAGGTTCTGCTTCGAACTCAACCAAGTGGTAAAAACCAGTTTTCTTGTGTTGAATCGGATAAGCAAGCTTTTTCAGGCCCCAACTTTCCTCGTTGATGATTTTAGCACCACCTTCAGTCAATACCTTTTTAAACTTACTTGCAGCATCCTTCATCTGATCATCAGACAAAACGGGAGTCAAAATGAATACTGTCTCGTAATTTTTCATTATTAATTATTTTAAAAATCGGAGCGCAAAACAACAGCATCTTATTTAAATTTAAAAGAGTAGGCTTTTGTTTTTTTTGAAAGCACATCTTTTCTAAAAGTCTATTTTAAAAATCTAAAGATCCCACTCCTCATTTAAATAACTGATAGCATGATGACCTGTCAAATCAAATATACATGGCACTACAGAAACATAATTATTGGCAATAGCCCACTCATCATTATCTTCTCCCTTATCATGATTAATAAAATTGCCAAACATCCAATAGTAGTCACGACCGTGTGGATCTTTTCTCTTTTCAAAGTCTTCCTCCCATCTAGCGTTCGCTTGACGACAGACCTTAACCCCTTTTAGCTTTTCATTTTGAACTGGAGGAAAATTAACATTTAGCGCTATCCCTTTTGGCAAACCATTTTTCAAAGTTTCAGAAGCGATCTTCAAAATATACTCATCTACATGAGATAAATCAGCATCAGGACTCCAATCACACAATGAAAAACCAATCGCTGGACCACCTTCAATAGCCCCTTCTATGGCCGCAGACATAGTACCAGAATACAAAACGCTAATACTTGTGTTAGACCCATGATTAATTCCGCTAACTACCAAATCAACTTTCCTTCCTTTTAACACTTCGTGCTTAGCTAATTTGATACAATCAGCAGGAGTTCCTGAGCACTTGTATGCCACTACATCATCAAAAATATCAACCTTGACTAGCCTCAAAGTATCACCTACAGTAATAGCATGTCCCATACCCGATTGTGGACTATCTGGAGCAACTACTACTACTTCGCCTATCTGAGACATTAATTCTACAAGTTTTTTGATTCCAGATGAAGTAATTCCATCATCGTTAGAGACTAGTATTAGTGGTTTTGCCATATGCTTTTGATTTTTAAATCATGATAAATTTAACCAAAGGTATAAGCAATGCATGAAACAGACACCTACATCACAATTTCTTAATTGAGAAAATACCTAGCTTTGCAGACTAATCGGTTAATATGAAAAAGGTCGCATTTTATACACTTGGTTGCAAACTCAATTTTTCAGAAACATCTACGATTTCTAGACTCTTTGTGGAACAAGGGTATCAGAAAGTTGAGTTTGAAAACACTCCTGATATTTTCGTAATCAACACATGTTCCGTAACCGAAAATGCAGATAAAAAGTGCCGACAGATAGTCAAAAATGCTAAGAAAATATCTCCTGAAAGTTTTGTAGTTATCATAGGTTGTTTTGCTCAATTAAAACCAAAGGAAATCTCTGAAATACCAGGTGTTGATGCTGTACTCGGAGCAGCTGAAAAATTCAAGCTAATGGAACACCTTCAAAACTTCGAAAAACAAAAAGAAACAATTGTCTGTGCATCAGAAATTTCAAATGCTACTGAATTCAACAATGCATATTCTTTTGCTGATCGCACTAGGACGTTTCTCAAGGTACAAGATGGCTGTAACTACGGGTGTTCGTTTTGTACTATCCCTCTAGCTAGGGGAAAAAGTCGCAGTGATAGTATAGAAAACATCATCAAATCTGCACTTGAAATTGCTTCTAGCGAGGTAAAAGAGATAGTGTTGACAGGTGTGAATATTGGAGATTTCGGCATTCAAAATGGACGAAGGAAGGAAAATTTCTTGAACCTCATAAAACAACTTGATGAGGTAGAAGGAATAGATAGATACAGAATTTCTTCAATAGAGCCAAATCTTTTAAGCAATCAAATAATAGAATTTGTAGCATCAAGTAAGCGATTTGTCCCTCATTTTCATATCCCTCTTCAATCAGGATCAAATACGGTTTTGAAATTAATGAACCGTCGGTATTTAACTGAACTCTACGTAGAGAGAGTAAGTAAAATCAAAGAAAATATGCCAGATGCTTGCATCGGTGTAGATGTCATTGTAGGATTTCCAGGTGAAGGCGATAAAGAGTTTCTGGAAACATATAACTTCCTTAACGAACTAGATATTTCGTATTTACATGTATTTACCTACAGCGAACGCCCAAATACAAAAGCAATAGAAATGGAAAGTCCTGTACCTACAAAAATTAGACAAGAAAGATCAAAAATGCTTCGAATTCTATCAGAAAAAAAGAAAAGAGCCTTTTATGAATCTCAACTAGGCACTATTCATACCGCGTTGATGGAACATGATATTAAGGGTAGTAAGATGTTTGGTTTTACAGAAAATTACCTTAAAGTAGAACTCCCTGCTGACGACACTTTAGTCAATAAAACAATCAAACTAAAGATAAACAAGATTACAGAAGAGAATACTTCAATAGTCTCAGTAGAAGACAATATGCTGGTCTAACAAAACGTCTTTGATGGAAAGCATCAAAGACGTTTAAGTTTCTTTCGTTTTCAACCAGAATTTAACCGATTGAAATAAGTTCTATATCAAAAATCAAAGCGGCAAACGGTTTGATATCACCTCCTGCTCCTCTCTCTCCATATGCTAAATTGAAGGGAATGTATAGTTTCCACTTATCACCCGGAACCATTAACTGAAGAGCCTCAGTCCATCCTGCAATTACACCATTCACTGGAAAAGTAGCTGGTTGTCCTCTTTGAACCGAACTGTCAAACACAGTACCGTCAATTAATGTTCCTGTATAGTGAGTTGTAACTTGGCTCGCAAGAGTTGGTTTAGCTTGAGAAGCATCTCCAGACTCTATAATTTCATACTGAAGACCTGAAGGCAAAACAGTAACTTCTTTTCTTTCAGAGTTTTTAGCTAAGAAAGTCTCTCCTGCTTCCTTCACACCCTTATGAGCACCTTCTTTGAGTGAACTAAGCTTATTTTGGATTATTGCATTAATTTCTTCGGCAGGTATTGCCATTTGCCCTGCAAAAGCATCTGTTAATCCGGTAAGAAAAGCATCTAAGTCCAATACTTCGCTAAATCCCTCCTGCTTGAAGTTAGTTCCAACACTTTGTCCGATACCATAGCTGAACTTTTGATCTTCTGTATTTAATTCTGTCATGTCTGTTTTATTTTGGGAAATTCCCTAATGAGGCGGCAAAGTTAGAAGTTATTCTGATACTGGAAGGAAATTATTCTAATAGACACTCTGATCTTTATCAAACTAGTTCTCCTTTATACAAGAGGTTAAATCCTTGTATGCCATACATTCATTTGCAAATGGTAGTCAATGACTAAACCTTTCATATTTAATGGGAATCTGAATTACGTTTTAAACATAATTCAAACTCCAAAATGGATATATTTGTGCCGTACCTTATACAGCCAATATTTGACCTTTAGAATTAACTTTAGTTCAACCAGTTTCAAATAAAAAAGTTTGAGATATTTTATAGTTTTCTTAATACTTCTCTGCAATGGAGTGGCTACCGCACAACATCTGGATAGCATGACCCAAATTAATTATGGAGACTTACCAGATCCAATTAAAACTTCATTAAATGATGAAATAGCAAAAATGGATCTTGATGCCATTCGTTTCAACTTCTACTCAATGGATGAGAATAATAACTTCATAGTAGAATTTATCAGAGAAGGTACTGACATCAAAGCTCTCGGAGGCCTCGAAATGATTGTTTTTAGCCCTGGAGGTTCTGTTACAGAAAAAAGGTATAAATACTTTTCAGAAGAGATTTTACTTTTCGTCCCACTAGAACATATCATGCATATGCAAGAGAAGGTAGATGAAAATCATTTACAATATTTAACTAAATATGCTCCTGTTGACGGACCTGCTGATTATCGAGTAATTGCTAGCGACTCAGTGTACATTTTCGATGAAAACATGCTCTACATCAAGTCAGTTGAGCGAAAAAAATACCTAGCTCATTAAACTCATATTCATCTAAAAATTTCAGTTCTTCTTAAATAAGATAATTTTAATTTAACTGATTCTAGTTTTTAAAATTACATTGAGTAAATGGCGTTTAGCAAAAAATGCAAGTCAAAAGACTCGCATTTTTTAATTTCTAAGATGGTTTTCAGAGATTATAAATTGGCTGCTAACCAATCTCCTACTTGAGAGGTTTTGCAAGACTCACTCTCACCAGCAATATCTACCGTCACATACCCTTCTTCAATAGATTTGTTGACTACATCCTTTACTGCCTGAGCTTCCTCTAGAAGATCCAAAGACTCCAACAACATCGCAGCTGAAAGAACAGTTGCTAAAGGATTAGCAATATCTTGTCCAGCAGCTTGTGGGTAAGAACCGTGAATAGGTTCGAATACAGAAGTTTCTTTGCCAATAGATGCAGAAGGAAGTAATCCCATAGAACCAGTGATAACAGATGCTTCATCAGAAAGAATGTCACCGAACATATTCTCAGTCACCATTACATCAAACTTCTTAGGCCATTGAATCAACTGCATAGCTGCATTATCAACCAGCATATAATCAGTTTCAATATCAGTATATTCTTTTTCTACTCGCTGAGCTACTTCTCTCCAAAGTCTTGAAGAAGCTAAAACGTTAGCCTTGTCTACTACCGTAACTTTCTTGTTTCTCTTACCAGCATATACATAAGCTAATTTCAAAATTCTTTCTACTTCTTCAGTAGTGTAGTAACATGTATCGAAAGCGGCAGTTTGGTCTTCGGATCTTCCTCTAGCTCCGAAATAAATCCCTCCTGTTAACTCTCGAATAACTACTAAGTCAACATCTTGAACAATATCTTTTCTCAGAGGTGATTTATCCATTAATGAAGGAAAAGTAGCTACGGGTCTAATATTAGCATAAAGTCCAAGCTTCTTTCTCATGCCCAAAAGCCCCTGCTCAGGTCTTACTTTAGCAGCAGGGTTGTTGTCATACTTAGGATCACCTATTGCACCGAAAAGTACGGCATCGGATTGCATACACACTTCGTGCGTTTCGTCTGGATATGGATTACCCGTTTCGTCTATTGCAATAGCACCAACAAGTGCTTCTGTGTAGTTAAATTTGTGCCCAAATTTATTCCCTACAGCATCCATTACTTTAATCGCTTGCTCTACGATCTCTGGTCCTATACCATCACCAGCTAATACGCCTATTTTGAAATCCATTAGTTATAATGTTTAAAATTCAAGGTTCAATATTCAAGATTAGAAGTCTATTTTTTCAGGCTTCCATGTCTTAATAGTTAAATATTATTTTCGATTATGTTCAACATTTTGATAGTCGCTTTAATCGCAGCGACTGTTTGGTCTGAATCTAGGCCTTTGGTTTTGAATGGCTCTCCTATTTCATGAGCTCTTTGCCAAGTGATCGTAGTAATCACCAAAGCATCTGGCTCTCCTCCTGGAGGAATCTGAACTTCATAATCAACGAGTCTTGGCAAATCTCTATCTGACTCTTGATATATTAAATTTAGACAATTCATGAAAGCATCGTATTGACCATCTCCTGATGCAGTTTTTTCATAGTCTTTTCCATTTATTTCAATTTGAAGAGTAGCCATAGATCTCAAGCCTTGCGCTACTGACAGGGAGTAATTTTTAATTTTAATAGTCGGGTCAGCCACCTTGGTTCCCAAGACATCTTTAACGATAAATGGAAGATCTTCCTTCGAAATTGACTGCTTCTTATCCCCTAATTCAATCACTTTAGCCGTAACTTTCTTAGTATCCTCAATGGATAATTCAATTCCTAAATCGTCAAGATTCTTCTTAATAGATGCTTTACCTGACATTTTGCCTAAAGCATAAGAATATGTTCGGCCAAAACGCTCTGGTCTAATGCTATTATGATAAAGATTATCCTTATTATCTCCATCGGCATGTATCCCACTAGTTTGAGTAAAAACAAACTCACCTATCAATGGCATATTAGGTGAAATTCTAATCCCTGAAAAAGACTCAGCTAACTTACAAGCTTTGTACAACTTGCTTTCATTCATTCCCATTTCAAGTCCAAGATGATCACTAATCACTCCAACTACACTTGATAGTGGAACATTACCTGCTCGCTCTCCCAACCCATTTAAAGTGGTATGTACTCCACTGAAACCACACTCTAATGAAGAGTAAACATTGGCTACAGAAAGATCATAATCGTTATGAGCATGAAAGTCAAACTTCATATCTGGAAAGTTTGAAGTCATGAAAGTACAATACTCCGTGGTTTGTTTATGATTCAGCATACCTAATGTATCAGGAAGCATAATTCTATTGACTTTCATTTTGGAAAGCGCAGCAGTCATCTCTTTGACGTAGCCAGGAGAATCGATCATTCCATTAGACCAATCTTCTAAATAAACATTCACATCTATATCCATTTTATTGGCAATAGACACTGTATTACCAATATCTTCAAGGTGTTCTTGTAAAGTTTTTTTTAGCTGCTTCTCACAGTGCTTCTTTGAGCCTTTGCAAAGTAGGTTGATTACATGTCCCCCCACGTCTTTGATCCATTGGAGTGAAATATCACCATCTACAAAACCAAGAATTTCTACAGCATGACCATAGCCTTTTTCATTGGCCCAATCCAATATTTTTTTTGCTGATTTAAACTCACCATCTGAAACTCTTGCCGAAGCTACTTCGATACGATCCACCTTCAGCTCATCCAATAGAACTTGAGCTAATCTCAATTTCTCTCCTTCTGAATAAGACACTCCTGACGTCTGCTCACCGTCTCTTAGAGTGGTATCCATTATTTCTACGTATCTAGACATATCAATTGGTCAATAGGCCGGTCTGCAGTCGATTGACTAAAGATTCGGTATTCGTTCTTTATTAAATATAAAAGTGGCACAGACCATAAAAGATCTGCGCCAATATCTAGGTGTAGTTATTTTTTAACTACAGTCTTTTTGACTTATAAAGGAAGATTCTTTGCAAACTCAGAAATCTCTCCTTTTATATTTTGCAGATAATCAATATCATCAAAACCATTCAACATGTTACCTTTTTTGTACGAATTGATGGCAAAGCTTTCAGACTCGCCTGTCGCTTTGAGAGTAACAGTTTGCTCAGGAAGATTAACTTCAATTTCTGTATTAGCGTCAGATTCTATGGCTTTAAAAATCTTATCTGCAAATTCAGTGCTCACCTGTACAGGAAGAACACCGATATTCAAACAGTTATTCTTAAAAATATCTGCAAAGAACGAAGAAATCACACATCTGAAACCGTAATCATAAACTGCCCAAGCAGCATGCTCTCTAGATGAGCCAGAACCGAAATTCTTTCCACCCACAAGAATTTTGCCAGAGTATGTTGGGTTATTCAATACAAACTCAGACTTTGGAGAGTCGTCGCTGTTGTATCTCCAATCTCTAAATAAGTTATCTCCAAACCCTTTTCTTTCCGTTGCCTTCAAGAAGCGAGCAGGAATTATTTGGTCAGTATCTACGTTCTCAATTGGAAGAGGAACTGCAGTACTTGTTAGTATTTCAAATTTATCGTATGCCATTTTAATTGCATTTATAGCTAAGGCTTATGGTTATTCACCTTTTGCTCTTAGAATCAATAATTAGAACTATGAGTTAATTAAGACAAGAATTCTCTAGGGTCAGTAACAACTCCATTAACAGCGGATGCTGCCGCAACAAGAGGACTTGCTAATAGTGTTCTTGAACCAGGACCTTGACGACCTTCGAAGTTTCTATTGGAAGTACTTACTGCCAATTTACCAGCTGGAATTTTATCATCATTCATTGCAAGACATGCCGAACATCCAGGCTCTCTCAATTCAAAACCAGCCTCTGTGAAAATATCTAAAAGACCTTCTTCTTTGATTGCATCTTCTACTTTATGCGATCCTGGTACTAACCAAGCAGTAACATGATCTGCTTTCTTCTTACCTTTAACAATGTCTGCAAAAGCTCTAAAATCTTCAATTCTACCATTTGTACAAGAACCGATAAAGACATAGTCAATTTTCTTACCTATCATATCTTCGCCCTCATTGAAGTCCATATAACCTAAAGATTTCTTATAAGTTTCAACGCCTCCTTCTACATCAGTAGCATTAGGAATAGACTTAGAAATACCAATCCCCATACCTGGGTTAGTACCATAAGTAATCATTGGTTCAATATCAGAAGCTTCAAAGTTCAACTCCTCATCGAAAGTAGCATCTTCATCTGTATAAAGTGTCTCCCAATAAGACATAGCTTTGTCCCAATCAGCTCCTATTGGTGTCTTCTCTCTCCCTTTGATGTATTCAAATGTCTTTTCATCCGGAGCAATCATACCACCTCTTGCTCCCATCTCTATGGATAGATTACAAACGGTCATTCTACCTTCCATCGTCATATTTCTGAATACATCACCCGCATACTCTACGAAATATCCAGTAGCACCAGAAGTAGTTAATTTAGAAATAATATATAACGCAACATCTTTAGGCGAAACACCTTTTTGAAGATCTCCATTTACGTTAATTCTCATCTTCTTAGGCTTAGGCTGCATAATACATTGAGAAGAAAGAACCATCTCCACCTCAGAAGTTCCGATTCCAAATGCTATCGCACCAAAAGCACCATGAGTAGACGTATGAGAGTCGCCACACACCATAGTCACCCCTGGCTGAGTAATGCCATACTCAGGTCCAACAACATGTACAATTCCATTCTTTTCGTGTCCTAACCCCCAGTGAGAGATACCATACTCAGCTGCATTTTCCTCCAGAGCTTTCAACTGTCCAGCTGAAAGTGGATCTTCAACAGGAAGATGCTGATTAATTGTAGGTGTATTGTGGTCCGCCGTTGCGAACGTCTTTTCAGGGTGCATTACTTTCAACCCTCTACTTTTCAACCCTCTAAATGCAACTGGAGAAGTTACTTCATGAACCATATGTCTGTCTATAAATACAACATCTGGTCCATCTTCAATGCTCCTTACTACGTGAGCATCCCAAACTTTATCAAACAAAGTCTTACCCATATCGATGAACTTTTCTTTTTTTCTTCTTTTAAAATATGGGACACAGATCCCATCGTACAATTATAAAGCGTAGTGTTTCAAATACTATGGCAGTATGTAAAAGCACTTTATCACTTCATGTGTAATCAAACACTTTACAAAGATAAAAATTTGAATCATGACATAAAAAGACTTAATTAGTCAATTATCAATACTTTAAAAGTATCAATGGAAATTAGGCATTTGAAATACTTTCTTACTGTTGCTGAAGAATTAAACTTCACTAAAGCAGCAGAAAAATTATACATCTCTCAACCACCTCTCAGTCGTCAAATAAAAGAGTTAGAAAAAGAAATAGGCGCTGAGCTATTTTCTAGAAGCAATAAAAGAGTAGAGCTAACAGAGGCGGGTAAATATTTTCAAAAAGAAGCTCAGGCAATAGTCCGTAACCTAGAAGCAGCTTCATTGAAAGCTCGTAAAATATCTGATAATGTAAGCGGCGAATATCGAATAGCCTATATAAGCTCCACTTTTTCTGAAATCATATCCAAATTGATACAATATCTAACTCATCAATTTCCCTTCCTAACCATAAAACTTTACGAAGTATCAACTGTAAAACAAATCGAAGCACTTGAAGATGGTAAGCTTGATCTTGGAATCCTTAGAGCCCCCGTAGTTTCAACAAAAATTGATACTCGACTTTTGTTCAAAGACAGATATTCTTTGGTCTACAACAAGAATATTAGTAAAATATCGAAGTCATCTGACTTGAGCAATCTAGCCAACGAAGTATTTGTCTTCTTCAACAAGGACTATGCTCCTAGATATTATGATTCTCTGATTGAAATATGCTCACACTATGGATTTATACCTAATGTGGTACATGAATCCAACAACATTAACTCTATAATTCAACTCGTTCGAAACGGATTAGGGATATCGATTGTCCCTTCAAGCGTTCAAAAAAACCATAATTATCCTGAATTAGGATTCATTGAGCTAAGTGAAATTTTTCAAACGGATGTTTTACTGGCTTGCCCTAGCCATATTCAATCTCAGTTAAATGATTCTGCAATTGAATACCTAATGAACACCGACAATCATTAATAAAACAACCAATTTTAGAAAGAGCTTACGTCTTTCTATGCTAGTATTTTTTCGGCACAAAGGTTTGATAACCTAAAGGTGGTCTTAGGTATTTTGTATCTTTTGATAAAGGAGGCAATTTTATCACACCTAGATTCATAGGTTTGTACGGTATCTCACTTAAAATATGACTGATACAATTTAACCTAGCTTTTTTCTTATCATCAGCATCAACAACGTACCATGGAACCTGTTTACTGTCCGTATGAGCAAACATATTGTCTTTTGCTTTGGAGTATTCTAACCACTTAGCTCTCGACTCCAAATCCATCGTACTAAACTTCCATCTTTTGGCAGGATTCTCTATGCGAGCATTAAAACGTTTCTCCTGTTCTTCATCACTTACAGAAAACCAATATTTCAATAAAATGATACCAGACCTTACCAGCATACTTTCAAACTCTGGACATGACCTTAAAAATTCGTCATATTCTTGCTCCGTACAAAAACCCATTACTTTTTCCACTCCTGCTCTGTTATACCAACTTCTATCAAACAATACTATTTCGCCTGCGGCTGGAAGGTGAGAAACATATCGCTGAAAATACCACTGAGTTTTTTCACGTTCTGTAGGAACTCCAAGTGCTACAACTTTACAAACCCTAGGGTTCAATGGCTCTGTTATTCGCTTAATAACCCCTCCTTTACCCGAAGCGTCACGGCCTTCGAACAATATAACCACTTTAAGACCTCTAGTTTTTACCCATTCTTGAAGATGAACAAGCTCCAATTGCAACTTTCTCATCTCTTTTTCATAATTAATCTTTCCTTTAAAAGTATTCATAACATAATATAACTAATTACACATGCTTAACATTAAATAGGTCCATATTACCTCTTCAGAAAGTGAACTAACCATATTCAATAAATACCTATAAAGAAGTATCAAACAGAGAACAAACGGAGATTTACCATTCTATACACCCCCTAACATGAATATACGATAAGTGATTTATTGGTTATTAGAATCTATAGTTACTTTTAAAACTCTCTTTACACTAAAAATTTTAAGTATCAGAATCTAGCATTTCAGGAAGTCTCATTATGTATTTTACCACTTACTACTTGCACCAAGCTTTTGGAGTGACAAAATCACATAGTATTGAATCAAAAAAGGTAATACCCTATTTATACAAAATGATGATCATTGTATTTAATAATAAATGATGATTGAATTAACATGAGACAACTCTCAATACTACTTTTATTAACCGCTACTTTTCTTTCCTGCCAAAATTCAAATAAGGAACGTGAAACAATTGACTTCAACTTTGATTGGTTGTTTTATCTAGGTGAAGAAGAGTCTGAGAATATTGAAAAATGGAAAACTGTTCAAGTACCACATGATTGGAGTATTCTTTTATCCTACCAAAAAGAAAACACGGCTGCTAGTACAGGCTTTGTTCCGGCAGGTATAGGATGGTACAAAAAGAAGTTCGAAATCCCTAAATCTGATGAAGGCAGAAAGATCTGGGTAGAATTTGATGGTATCTATAATAATTCCACCGTCTGGATCAATGGTAAAAAACTTGGTTTTCGTCCAAACGGCTATATTAGTTTCGCTTATGATTTATCTGAGCACCTAAACTATGGTGGATCAAACGAAATCAAAGTCAAAGTGGACCATTCAGCATATGTAGATCAAAGATGGTATACTGGATCTGGCATTTATCGAAATGTACGATTAGTAAAAGTAAACCCAACCCATATTCCGGTTTGGGGAACGAGAATTACAACACCTATTGTAAAGCCTGAACAAGCTACTGTGGCTTTTAATATTGAAGTAGTTAACTCAAACACCAATTCTTCCTCTACAATTGAAATTAAAGATTCAAATGGCAACTCAATAAAATCCGTTGATTCCGAAATTTTAGATGGACGAATCATAACTGAAGTAATTATAGATAACCCAAAGCTTTGGGACACTAAATCTCCCAATCTCTATCAAGCAAATATTAGTATCAAAAATGACAACAAAGTAGTAGACAATCTCAGTCAAACTTTTGGTATCAGAAGTATCAATTTCACCTCAGATAAAGGACTTATATTAAATGGAGAACAAGTAAAGCTAAAAGGTGTAAATCTTCACCATGATGCAGGGGCTCTAGGGGCAGCTGCTACCAAACCCATCTGGAAATCGAGAGTGAACAAGTTAAAGTCTATTGGTGTCAATGCCATCAGAATGTCTCATAACCCTCACTCTACAGAATTGATGGAAGTATGTGATGAACTAGGAATACTTGTTATGGATGAATTCTTTGATGAATGGCATAGACCTAAGGCAAAGTCTATTGTTTACATCGGGGATAACAAAGGCAAAAACATACCTGAAGCTAAAGGATATAGTGAGCAATTTCTAAAATGGTCAGAGAGAGATTTAAAAGATTTGATCAAACGAGATTTCAACCATCCTTCAGTTATCATGTGGAGCATAGGAAATGAAATTGAATGGACATTCCCTATTTACTCTAAAACATATAGCGCAGTCAATCCTAAAATCGAATATGGAAAGGTTCCTATTTACGATCCAGAAATTATTAGACCAAAGTATGAAGAACTACTAAATGGAAAATCAGATTCTCTCGCTATAATAGCACAAGTATTATCAAATTGGGTGAGAGAAGAGGATACTACTAGAGCCGTAACATGTGGAAGTGTAAGACCTCCAATTAGTATGGTAAGCGGCTACGGGAAATCCGTTGACATTTTAGGATTCAACTACAGAGCTGAAAGTTATGATATCGCTCATCAAACCTATCCAGACCTAAAAATTTTAGGATCTGAAAATTGGGGAGCATACAGCGAATGGAAAGCTGTAAATGATAGAGACTTTGTAGCAGGCATGTTTGCATGGACAGGATTTGCATACTTAGGTGAAGCAGGGCCTTGGCCTAGAAAAGGACTTGACCTTTCTTATTTTGATTTTGCTGGAATCAAAACTCCACGTGGACACTTCTTCGAGTGTTTATGGAAAGAAGACCCAAAAGTCTATATGGTAACCACCCCTGCTGATACGTCAGAGTTTGTATTTACCAACAATCAATGGCAATTCAATATTCAAAAATATCCAAAGCCTTTTTGGGCTAACCTTAGATTATGGGAATGGTATAGAGCAATAGAGGAAAACTGGAACTTCGATAATGGACAAGAAATCGTGGTACAAGTATACACTAACTGTGAAGAAGCTGAACTTTTCCTAAATGGTAAATCATTAGGTAAAAAATCAAGAACTGAAGTAATAGAAACAGACAATATATTGAAATGGTTGGTACCATTCTCAAAAGGAGAATTAATAGTAAAAGGATATAATAACGGTAAAGTTGTAGATGAATACAAACTAGCCTCTAATTCAGCGCCAGCCAAAATTGAACTTACCACAGATCGTAATTCTATAAAAAATAATGGATACGATATGAGTTACGTTTATGCTCAATTTTATGACGAAAATGGCAACCTAATTAACGACTTGAGTACGAAGATAGAATTCGAGGTTTCAGGAGCTGGCAAGCTCATAGCTGTTGACAACGGTTGGGAAATGAATATTGAGCCTCATTACCAAAATTCTGTCGCTACACATAAAGGAAGAGCGGCAGCAATCATTAAAGCTTCAGACCTAGGAGAAATCAAGATAAAAGCTATAGGTCATAATGTAACTAGTAATGTGATTACAGTAAATGTCCAATAAGCAGTTTTATTAGTAGAATAAATGAGGGGATTTACTCCTCATTTATTCTATTTCAATATCACCTCTCTTTTCCGATAAAAATACTCCTCCTTTCTATCTAGCACAAGACATAATTTAGCCTAATGAAGAAAATAATAATTGGACTATCTCTTATTGCTTCCCTATCAGCATTCACTAAAAATAGGGAAAAACCAAATATATTAATCATTCTATCAGATGATCAGGGCTGGTCTGATGTGGGTTTCAATGGTTGTAAGGAGATTCCAACCCCCAATCTAGATGCCCTTGCACAAAATGGGGTAAGATTCACACAAGGTTATGCGAGTCATCCATATTGTAGCCCAAGTAGAGCTGGTCTTTTGTCCGGTAGATATCAGCAAAGGTTTGGCCATGAAAACAACTTACCTTATCATGATGCTGGTCCTGAAGATGGATTGCCAGTATCAGAAAAATTAATATCAGAAGTACTTCAAAAAAACGGATATAAAACATGTGCTATCGGGAAATGGCATCTTGGTGATTCTATTAAATTCTGGCCAAACCAACGTGGGTTTGATGACTGGTATGGATTCTGGGGTGGTGGTATGAGTTACTGGGGAAAACCGAAAAAAGACATGCCTATTTACGGAGTCATGAGAAATGGCATTCCGGTGCCTTTAGATGAAATCAGTTATCTAACAGATGATTTTTCAAGAGAGGCTGTTAACTATATCGATCAGTATAGTAAAGAAGATGAACCTTTCTTTATGTATTTGGCCTATAATGCCCCTCATGGCCCAATGCATGCTACGCGTGAACATTTGAGCAAAGTAGATTATATCGAATATGGTGATAGGAATGTCTATGCTGCAATGGTTTCAGCCATGGATACTGGCATTGGTCAAGTGATAGATAAATTAAAAGAGACTGGAGAATACGACAATACTCTAATATTCTTTTATAGTGATAATGGCGGGGCTCCTAAAAATGGATCCAGAAACTTACCTTTCAGAGGACATAAAGGTATGCTTTTTGAAGGTGGAATTAGGGTACCATTTTGTGTTTCTTGGCCTGATCAAATAAAAGGTGGTAGAGATTATCATGAAGTAATTTCCGCTCTAGACATCTTCCCTACTATCCTATCTGCTAGTGGAGTTAAGGATAAAAAGCAAAAACAACTCGACGGTACAAATATGCTTCCTTATTTAAACGGAGAATCTAAAGGAGTCCTTCATGATGTTCTCTTTTGGAGATATTCAGATGGAGCAGGTTACGCTGTAAGAAAAGGAGATTATAAAATGGTAATGTCTGGATTCAAACAGAAATTCTTTCTGTTTGATATGAAAAACGACCCATATGAACAAAATGACCTATCTAGTGAAATGCCTCAAAAACTAAACGAATTAAAATCCTTATACGAAGATTGGACTAAAGGCACTGTTAAAGCACTTTGGCAAGACCCGCATGCTAAAAATATAAGTAAAGAGGAAGGTGAGCTACAGAAGTACATCAATAGGGCTAGCTCAGGTGAAAGAAAATAAGGACTTTTCGCTTTAATTATTACAACGATTACTCCAAATCGTTGTAATGACCATTTCTTTCTGAAATTAGCTTTATTGTTAAAGGTTTTTAGCTTTTCAGGCTACTTAGGCATTAAGTCTAAGTGGCTTAATCAGACAGTAAATATAGTTTTATGATTGTTTTATTGTTGAAGGCCAATTTTAAGAACTCCCAAAATTAGAATATATCTCTAGTTTTGCACCCTATGAATATAGAACCGGTAGAAATCACAGACAAAGCTCTTAAAGAAGTCCGTAATATCATGGATAACAAAGGAATCCCAACTGATTACTGCCTTCGTATTGGTATGAAAGGTGGAGGTTGTGGAGGTATGGGTTACGTCATTGGTTTTGATCAACCGAACGAAGAGGATATCTCTTACTCAAGAAACAGCATTCCAATCATTGTAGATAAAAAACATGTCATGTATCTAATAGGTTTAGAAGTAGATTTTCATGAGGATGATCAATCTAGAGGTTTTGTCTTTAATAAACCAGAGAGGCTAACAAGCTAAGATCTACTCATCGCATGAACAATGGTGGCTTTATGACAAACTCCCTTAATAGGTGGGTTATGCTTACTTACAGTAGTCTTAATTGATTTAGCTAAAATGAACTTTTTTAATGACCTCTGATTGATGTCAACAGCTAGCGTTTCAAGAAGTTTACGAGGTTCATCCATCACTCGTTTTACTAGCTGATAGACCTCCTCATAATCAATTGTATTAATCAATTGATCAGACATATAATCCGCTTCATCACTTATTTCTAACTCTACTGAAACTGTATACTTATTCCCTATCTCACGTTCTTCTTCGTACACCCCATGGTGAGCAAAAAAGTCAAGCCCTTCAAGCTTTACTAGCATTTATTAATCTTCTAATGAATCAAAAAATGAACTATCACCCTCAGAGATCTTCGGAGCTATTCTACTTGGATGTGGTGCCGGGTTCCTCGAAATAGGGTGACTTTCGGAAATCATATTCTTCTTCACTTTAGCACTATCTTCTCTCGAAAAACTCATCTCCGACTGTGTGGATTGAACTGGTTTAGATTGTGATGTAGCAGATACATTTTTCTTCTCCGAACTTAACTTCTGATTAGATTCAGCTTTCGGGATATGAATTTGAGGAGTCTCTAACTTATCAAAATCAATTTCCTCTGCTTTGTTTTCTACCTTCTCAGTAGTATCTCTGAGCATTTGCTTTACCTTTTTCAAATGCACTTCTATGCCGTTGGATTCTTGGTATTTGATTTTCTCAACCTTATTCATCACATCCCCTGAAAGCATTTTCAGCTGAGATATTACGTTATCCCGCTGATTCTCTATGATTCTATAATCCTCTTCTAGTCCCTTGACCTCATTATTCATCTCCTCAATGACTTCTTTCGCTTGGGATTCAGCTTTATCGATAATTGCTCTAGCTTGATTTTTAGCGTCATTAACCATTGCATCGACATTAATTTGAGTCTCCTTCATGTGAAGTTCTGCCGTCTTATTAGCTTGTTCAACAACACTAGCACCTGTTTCTTCAGCTGTTTTAAGCGTCCTAAACAGTGTACTTTCAACTTCACGGAGCTTTTGAACCTCTTGCTCGAGCTTAGAAATAGTACCCTTTAAATCTTTATTTTCATCAAGCATCCTTTCCCATTCATGAGATAGTGACAATAAAAATGCATTGACTTCTTCTTTGTTGATTCCACGAAATGCCTTTTCGAAGGACTTCTGACGGATTTCTAGAGGTGTAATTTTCATATCCCAAATATTAGTACGTCATATTAAGACGCAAATACTTTACCAATTTACTCTTATAATAACGTAAATAATGGTAGTTTATATACTTTGGGGCGGTTTACATTGCAATAATAAACATTATTTAACCTAGATAAACGTTTTATGTATTTATTTCCATCTAGTTACCAAAGTTTAAAATTGACACTAGCATATCTATGGCTTAATTTGACTCTATTTTCCAGACACTAATTGAGCGATCATCGCTGCATGATAGCAAGTAGTCATTAAACTTTGTCCAAACAAGCTTATTTACGGAAGTAAGATGCCCTCCATGACGAGCTTTATCTATTACCTTAATGAGCTTACGTTTTTCATAATCCCAAATTTTAATGGTCTTATCCATACTAGCCGTTGCAAAATTTTTACCATCCTGTTTAAAGACTATATCATTGATTGCATACATATGGGCGTTAATAGACTCTTCTAACTTTAAAGTATCTACACCCCAGTATTTAAGTCGTGCATCTCGTCCCCCACTCAAAAGAAACGGAACGTCAGAATGTTGAGCCAAAGCAAAAACCGACGTTTCATGAGCTTTAATCTCAAGGTCAATTTTTAAAGTTGCAATATCAATCTGGATAATTTGACCTTCACTGGCTCCAATTAAGCACTTTCCACTTTGAGTAAAATAAATTGATCTAAGATTACTATCCGCAATTGAAGACCTTTTTAACACCTCTAATGAATTCAGATCAAGTACACTTAATTCTCCCTTCCCTCCAGCTACAAATATCAAATTTTCATATACCTTAATATCAAAAATGGCAGCATCAGACAATTTTACAGAGCCTACCTCAGATCTATCTTTCAAATCAACCAAATGAATTCCTTCGTAGTTTTGACCTACTATCAAAGTGTTTCTTTGTTTCAATAGGTGAAGAGCATAAACCGAAGTAGGGACCTTGGCTATTAAACGGCCATTTTCATGATTATTTAAATCCCATTCAATGATCATACCGTCCCCTCCCGAAGAGAAAAAAGTATGATCTTCAAGCCCTTGCTCTAAAGTATAAACGGCATCTTTATGCCCTGTATAGGTATGGATTTTTTGAATATTGACCATCTTGGTCTTACAGTTTAATCGACTCTCCTATTTCCTTGGCTAAACTTGCTAATTCCTCTTGTTCAAAAGACAGTTTTGGATTAGCAAAATTCATATCTGCCATTGAATTCATTGGAATTAAATGTATATGTGCATGAGGTACTTCTGTACCAATAACAGTTGTTCCAATTCGCTGGCAAGGAACTACCTTTTTCAATCCAATAGCTATTTTTTTTGCAAATAAATTGAGACCAATCAATGTCTCATCATCTAAATCGAAAATATAATCCACTTCTTTTTTGGGGATAACTAAGCAGTGCCCTTTGGAAAGAGGTGCGATATCCAGAAAACAGATAAACTCTTCGTTCTCAGCAATTATATGAGCCAGAATCTCACGGTTTATTATTCTAGTAAAAATGCTAGCCATTATCTGTCAAGTAAGGATTACAAGCTAATGTCAAGAACTTCAAACTCAATTTCGCCCGCTGGAGCTTTTACTATAGCTTTTTCTCCAAGCTTAGTCCCTAGTAAACCCTTACCTATCGGAGATTCCACTGAAATTTTACCTTCCTTAAGGTTTGACTCAGATTCAGCTACCAAAGTATATTTCACTTCCATACCAGTCTTCACATTCTTTATCTTCACAGTAGTCAAGATAGATACCTTACTCAAGTCAATCTGAGAAGCGTCCATCACTCTTGCATCTCCTACTACTTTTTCAAGCTTAGCTATTTTCAACTCTAGCAGCCCTTGTGCATCTTTCGCTGCATCGTATTCTGCATTTTCACTCAAATCACCTTTATCTCGTGCTTCAGCTATTTGTTTAGCTATATCTGCCCGTCCTTTAGTCTGTAGCTCTCTTAACTCGTCCTTAAGCTTCTGTAGCCCTTCTTCAGTATAATATGATACTGCCATAATCAATTAATATGTATATCTATAAATAAAAAAGAACGGTCTCATCTCTGAAACCGTTTCTTCGAATGTCTTTGTGCTATTTTTTACAAAAATAGAAAAATTCAGTTAGAATTCAACCAATCTAGATTTTCTGCTTAGACCAGGCCATAAGAAAACGGATAACTTCTATAAATGTTATTCTTTAAACGAATTCATTATACTTAAGAAGCAATAACACACCCATTCTGATAAATACTTGTTGAGTTTCATTTTTTTATCCTAAATCCCCCCTTCAACCTTTAGCCATATCCAAGATGCCCCCCTATTCTAAAAGTTATTGATCCACTCCATACATGTAGATCTATAAATCTTTGTAATTCAATTTTAATAATAAGAATCCCAAAAAATGAATTATATGAAATATCTACTCGTCCTGCTGTTCGCACTCTCAATCAGTAGTTCTTTTGCTCAAAAAACACCGTTCTTTGAGAAGGGACAAGATCCAAAACCTGATGGCAAAAAATGGAAACTGGTTAAAGGCATGTCGGATGAGTTTAATGAAAAAAAAATAGATGAACAAAAATGGCAGATCTCTGGTCAACCTTGGATAGGTAGAACGCCTGGATTATTTGTACCTGAAAACATTTCGGTAGGTCAAGGGAACTTAAAAATTGTAAGTACGAAATTGTCTAAACCAGTAACTAAGAAAAATCAAACTTTCACTCATGGTGGCGGTTATGTTGGTTCTACTCAGGGCATGACTTATGGGTATTATGAATGTCGAATGAAAGCAAACAAAACTTTCATGTCATCGACATTTTGGTTGATCAACGATAGGCGCGAAACTCAAGGTTGTGACAAAAGAACCACAGAATTAGATATTCAAGAATGTGTTGGACAATTAAATACTAACAAGGCTTTTGCTCAGAAGATGACTAATCACATGAATTCAAATACTCATAGTAGAGGCATACCAGAAGGGTGTGATGTACCAAAAGGTACTATTGGTGCTAAAGCTCCACTGAATGGAATGGGATCTGACGACTACCATATCTATGCAGTATGGTGGAAAAACGAGAAAGAAGTTCTATTCTTTCTTGATGGAAAATTTCAATCAAAAGTCGAACCTAAAGCTAACTTCAACATTCCAATGCACCTGAGAATGGTAGTAGAAACTTACAATTGGAACCCTGTTCCTGACGATGGAGGAATGAACATGTCTCAAAAAGATAGAACGACTTACTATGATTGGGTTCGTTCTTGGAAACTTGTTGAATAATTCACAATTAGACCTCCTTGAGAAGTCTCTAGGAGGTTCAATACACACCTAAACCTTAAATCCATAACTACATGAATAAGTAAAACACACCAACCTTATTTACTGAGATCTTACTACTTCAATTATTACAACAATGACTATTAACTACACTATCAAAACAATTTTCGCCACCTTTCTACTAATCTATACTAAGTCTAGTTTCGCTCAAAACAAGATTCTCATAGATCATAAGACACAGCGATTTATTGACAATGTATCAGAGCTAGATCGTACTAAATATATTCATGCTTATTTGACCATCAGAGGAGAAGATCCAAAATTCACCTCTCTTAAAAGTGAATACAATTTTCACCCTAACTACATAGGCGGCAGAAGTCTGACTAACCCTGCCAGTAAGGTAAAAAGTAATACAATGCCTACAGTATCCAACAAGTTTTCAGGTGTTAGAAATGTTGATCAATGGTATGTAACAGGAGGCAGACCAAGTGACTTATTTTGGGATAATAGTGTAGACTATACGACTATTGACATTACCGATTACAGTAAAGACCTAGCTTCTTATGTAGCTAAATCTCTCAAAAGTGAATGGGAAAATATTGGTAAATATTTTGAACCCATGAATGAACCCATGGTGCATGCAAAAGATTTCTACCCAGGGTCTAATGCTGAAAAGAGTAACATGATAATAACTGAAATATGCAACTATCATAAATACGTTGGCGAAGCAATTCATAATACTCCTGAATTGTCAAATATTGAAGTAACTGGATATGCATCTGCTTATCCAGAATTTGAATCTGGGAATTTCCAACTTTGGAATAATCGATACAAAAAATTTATTGATATCGCAGGAGAAGAAATGGATGTCTTCTCAATTCACCTATATGATGGTAAAGGCCTAAACAACTCGGGTGGAAGAAGGTCTGGATCTAATTCAGAAGCAATTTTAGATATTATAGAAGCTTATAGCTTTAAAAAACTTGGAATAGTCAAACCAATAGCAGTCACTGAATATGGACGCTTAGTTCCAAATCAACCAGGATGGGTGGCGAATGCGGGAATATCCAACTATGCCCCCGAGACTAATGCTCAAGCAGTTAGATCTCAACTACATCTAGTGATGAATTTCATGGAACGTCAAAGTAGTTTTGAGATGGCTATTCCTTTTAATACGAACAGAGGAGACGATGTTACATATCAGTATGCCAAAGCTTCTTTATGGACAAGAGATTCTAAAAACAATATCGTTCTTTCTGAGCGAAGATATTTTTACGAAATGATGAAAGATCTCAAAGGTGATAGAGTAAGAATCAATAGTGAAAACATCGACATACAGTCACAAGCATTTGTCAGTGAAAACAAATTATTTGTTATGCTAAATAACCTAGGCGATAATACCCAAGAACTTACTTTAGACTTAATAGATGATGAAGGTTTACAAAATGTTGACATCAAAAAGCTTCAAGTACCTGTAGATCAAACTCCAATACTCACCACTTCCTCAGTAGAGGCAGCTCCAGAAAAAATAACTCTAGTCTACGGAGAGACTGCAGTAATAACATACAATTTTAAAGCCCCCATAGCTTTTAAAAATAAAATCACAAGCAAAAAGCACTACACCACCGAATACTTGAAAGAAATCACATCAAATTCTTCCAACTCATTTTCATTCGGTGCTATAGATATAGGCGAAGGTACTGGTACTGCTACATTAAGACTAGGTGTTGGCCGTGAACATGGTAGATCTTTAGAACCAGAAATCTTGGTCAACGGAACTAAAATAACTCTACCTTCTGATATTATAAGAGGACCAGAACAGCCTAATAGATCACAGTTTTTCGGACTTTTAGAAATCCCTTTACCAATTAACACTTTAAACGGTGAATCGGATAATGTAGTAGAAATTAGCTTTCCTGACACAGGAGGTAAAATAAGCTCAGTCATACTTCAAGTAGAAACTTCTGAAAAACCAATAGAAATACTACCTCTTCCCGAAACACCTGTCACAGATGGAGAAGGTTTAGGGGTCAATACCTTCCAAAACATAAACATTACCCCTAATCCTGTCAAGTCTGGTCAGACAGTAGTATTGACATCAAAAAACAAACCAATGAATTTCTCTGTATCAACGATTTCAGGTAGTCTTATTTTTTCTGATCAAGGAAGCAGAATTAATACAGTTGGTCTTGAACCTGGTATTTATTTAATAAATGTTGTTCAAAACAATAGCACTAACACCGCAAAGCTAATAGTAGAATAAACATCAACTTTAGTATAGAGTTAAGAATGAAAAAGCAATGGAACTTAAAGTTGGGAGTGGCCTTAATGTTTATACTAGCTACATCACCAGCTATTGCCACCAACTACTATATAAGTAGCAGTATAGGGAAAGATTCCAACCAGGGAACAATAGCCGCACCATTTAAAAGCTTAAATAAAATAAGCTCAACTGTTCTATATCCAGGAGACACAGTTCTTTTCAAAAGTGGAGACACCTTCAAAGGACATTATAAAATCAATGGTTCTGGAAAGGAAGGAAAACCAGTTGTGATAACTTCCTATGGCAAGGGTGAAAAGCCTATTCTATCAGGACAAGTTGGAGAGGCTGGCGGCGGGGACCATGCAGAAGCTATTAGAATTCAAAATGTAGACAATATTGTTCTAGATGGTTTAGAAGTCCAAAATGAGCGGCTTGTTTCAAGGAAAGGAGTAAGAGACATGGATGCATTTGGAATTTCCATTCATAATAGTAGCAATAAAGTAATGCGAAATTTCTTATTCCAGAACCTTAAAATCTGTAATGTATACGCATCCACTCCTACATTGAAGAGAGAAGATTTTGACAAAATTCAAGTTTCAGGTATTAGATTCACCTCTACTAGAAACAAAATTGCTGGCAAGGAGAAAAATATCGACGGAGTAGAAATTCGAAATTGCTATTTCACAGACCTTCAAAGATTAGGCATCCAACTCAAACATGGTGGAGGGGCTGCTGGTATCGGAAATGACTCAATTAATCGAAATATGAATATTCACATTCATGACAATGAGTTCATTTATCTTGGCGGATCAGGTGTTTTACCCAACGCTACATACAACTGTTTGATTGAAAACAACCTCTTTGATCACCCAGGCTCAGACATAGACCAAAGAATGCCAGGTCGTGGTAGTTCTATCTGGAACTATAATGCTGTTAATACGATCATGCAATACAATACTGTCATTAGTGCAAACGGATATCTAGACTCCTATGGAATACATATAGATAAGCACAACAAAAACACGTTTGTACAATACAACTATATGATAGATTGCATAGGCGGATTCGTGGAAATTCTAGCCAATAATAAAAATGCTGTTTATCGTTTCAATGTCAGTATTAACAGTGGATATAGATATAGTAAAGGAGTATCAACATGGAAATCAAGCAGTTGTACAATCTATATCTACTCTGATAGATGGACAAAGCCTAAACAAGCTGGTTTGATGTTGAGCGATGGTGTATATGTTTATAATAATACTGTGGTGATGGATTATGAATTTGAAACCACTTTCAACATTGACGCGAAAAACATGTTCATCTACAACAATATATTCTCCTCTACTAATGGAGCTAAAATGGGATATCTACAAAACAAAATCAATAACAACGGAACACCTTTTACTCTGACGAATAATCTCTATGAAGGAGATGTTAACCCTGAATGGATAAAGTATGATCAAAATCCGATACATGGCGTTTCAAAATTCACAGGAAAAGGAAAGCTCGAATCAGCATACAATCTCACTAAAGATAGTGACGCAATTAATAATGGTATTACCATATTAGGACCTCCTGTACCAGGAGCTGGAAGAGGTGTATTTAAAAACATACCTTCTTATCCTACTGTTGATTTTTATGGTAACCCAATTGATTTAAAAAAAGGCTCTCCAAATATTGGGGCTTCAAATGCCAAGTTTTAGTTATCTACTTACCGGTAAATAAAAAATCTCTAATTCCCTTTCTTTGATCAGTTCATTCTCTTGGAGTGAAATTGAATTTCAAGTTGAAAAAATTATAGCAGTAAAGCCTTCCTCAATAAAAGAAATGAGTATAAAGAAAAAAATAATAACTAGCGTTTTATCAATTGCAGTTATACCCATGACGGTATTGGCTCAAGGTGTCTACACTGGGTAGATCCAAGTATGTAAATGCTCATATAATTATTAAAGGAAAAGTCTTATTGAAATGAAAAAACTTATCTACATTATCGTCACTCTACTTTCACTGAATTCCTGTTCATTGAAGCAAAATGAGATAGCCATATATACTAGTATCTCCTCACCTCAAACTAATTATGCGCTTAGTAATATCTCTTCATTATTCGACACTAATCGAATAGTCGTAACCAACTCGGTAGATAAAGCTGACATCATTATTGAAATCGACAAGAATAATAATTTGCCTAATCTTAAAGCAGAAGGTTTCTCTATTCAGGAATCAAAAAATGGTAAGAAAGTAATAATCGGTAAAGATCCTACTGGAGCAATGTACGGTATTTTCGATATCGCTGAAGAACTATCCTTTGGAAAGAGTCTAGATGAAATCAAATCCAAATTTGTCAACCCATCCTTCAAAAACCGCTTCATAAAATTCAACCTCCCCTGGGAGCCTTACAGAGATAGAAAAGTTGTTTCAGTTCATGAACAAACTTGCCGAGACACCCTGTACTGGAAATCTTTCCTAGACATGATGGCAGTGAATAGACTCAATGTATTATCTCTATGGAATCTCCACCCATTTACAGACATGATTAAGCCTGACAAGTACCCTGATGCAAGTTCACTTACAGATGAAGAGCTTTCCAAAAGAAAAGAGTTTTGGAAAACACTCTTTGCTATGGCCAAAGAAAGAGCCATTCAGACCTATATCGTGAATTGGAATATTTTCTTACCTGAAGCATTCGTAAAAAGTAGAGGACTTGAAGATGAATACAAAATGTCTGGTAAACATTGGGGAGAAGGTTTTACCTCTCCACTGGTAGAAGATTATACTCGGGAGTCTGTAAAACAAGTGATTAATGAGTACCCTAACTTAACAGGAATAGGCATTACTCTGGGCGAAGGAATGGGTGGTATGACTTCTGAAGAACGAAGAGACTGGGTCAATAGAACTATTATTAAAGGCATGAATATGGCCGACAGAAAAGCTAAGCTACTGTACCGTGCTCCGTTGTCAGCAAGCACATCAAGCGTCGGTGATACTGATAAAAGAACCGAAGTTCTTACCAGAGAATTATTAGACACCTTACAAACTCCACTCGAGACAGTTATCAGTTTCAAATATAACTGGTCGCATGGGCATTCTTCAGATAAGCTGGTCATAGTCCATGGTGGAGTTCTGACCAATACATATTGGAACCCGGCTCCTGATAACTATTCGATACTATGGACTGTAAGAAATGAAGACTTCTTCATTCACAGGTGGGCAGAACCTGAATTTGTACGAAGATTCGCAAAAAACAACCTCTCTCAATCGTATATGTCTGGCTGCATCATAGGTTCAGAATGCTATATCCCAGCTAAAGATTACATTTCAAATGAAACTGGAAGCAAATATTTTGATTACGCCTATGAAAGACAGTGGCTTTGGTACTCCATCTGGGGGAGGATGCTATACGACATAGAAACAAATGATGAACTATTCGCTCAACAACTCAATAAAAAGTTCGACATAGATTTTGGGGGTAAACTACTAGAAACATGGAAAGTCGCAAGTAGTTACTATCATCACTTTTCGTCATTTTATAGAGGATCATGGGATGCGGCACTATATTCTGAAGCATTTTCTTCGATCATGAGAGGTCCTAACGTCACTGTCAAAAATAAGGTTGATATCGTCACGATGGCAGCATTAGGCAATAGACCTGTTTTGGACACTACTCAATATGTAAATATCTCAGACTTTATCGTAAATAAAGATTCAATAAAAGACGAAATAATAACTCCCATTGAGCTGGTAGATATTCTTAATAAAAATGGAGATAAACTATTATCAGATCTAGAAATCTACAGGAAATATGATGTTGATCCTGTTTTAGAAGTAGAACTGACAGATATAGAGATTTTAGCCAATTTGCAGTTGTTTTTTGCAGAACGAATCAACGCTACGACCCTTTTAGGAGAGCACCTTTTATTAGGTGAATATCTTCAAGAAGCAGAGATCGAAAAACACTTAGATTCATCTATTCAATACTGGCAAAGAATTACGGAATTAAAAGAACGATACAACAAGAAACAAATTTTATATGCTTTCAATGATAAACTAGATCACCGAGTGTATTTAGAAACACTCAAAAAGGAACGAAAAAACTATAAGGAGATCAAGGAGTTTTGGATTCATAATATAAGGTAAGAATCATGTATCGAGTATTATTGATTTTACTCATCTTGTCGAGTTACTGCTTGATTGGACGACACTTGGATGACAAACATAGGTTGATCATCATGGCTGATATGGGAAATGAACCAGATGAAATGCAGCAAATGATTCATATGATTACTTGTTCAAACGAGTTTGACATTGAAGGCCTTATTGCTGTAACAGGAAAGTACTTGCATCCAAATACTCATTTAGGGGATTATAATAAAGTCACGCACCCTGAACTTTTTCATGAAATTGTAGACGCTTATGCAAAGGTTTATAAAAACCTTTTAGAGCATTCCTCCTCCTATCCAAACCCAGAAAGTTTAAGAGGAAAAATTACTAGTGGGCAAAGAGAATATGGAATTGCAGATGTTGGTAAAGGTAAGTCTAGTAAAGGGTCAGAATTGATAATACAGGCAGCTAAAAAAAACGATACACGGCCTATTTGGATAGTTATTAACGCCGGCTCAAACACCTTAGCCCAAGCCTTATTTGATTATAGAGACACACACTCGAGCGATGAATTAAGCGTTTTTATTTCAAAACTAAGAGTATTTGAAAATGGTTCTCAAGACAACGCTGGTTCTTGGATATGTAGCGAATTTCCTGATATTCATTGGATCAGAAGTAACTTTCAAACCTATTCATATGGCGGGCCAGGGTGGGGAAATAATTCTAGAAAACTTGGCCCGTATTATTGGCACCCTTATGAATACAGTACTAAAGGTCAACTTGATTGGCAAAAAAAACATATAATGGTGAATCATGGACCCTTAGGAGATCTATACCCAGAAAGGAGATTTCATGCTTGGGGAGATGGTGTCATTGGCTATATGGAAGGTGGTGGGACGATTCCATGGATGGGTTTGATCAATAAAGGACTCTTTGATATTGATCAACCTTCTTGGGGAGGATGGAGTGGTAGGTTTACCGCTAAGAAGATAAAGAATTACTGGTCAAAGCATAAAGACATTAAAATTGATGAAGAAAAAGTAGCACCTTTTTATTGCTATGGAGAAGCATCCGATACATGGACTGATCCTTTAGACGATTCTACTTATCTCAGTAATTACGTTCCTATTTGGAGATGGAGAGAGGCTATGTATAATGATCAAATAGCCCGCATGGATTGGTGTGTTAAAGACTACAATGATGCCAATCATCATCCTATTGCTGCTGTAGGTGAAGATAAGTCAAATACAACCTTGCGAATAAAAACAAAAGCGAATAAAATATTGAACTTTGATGCCTCCTTATCTTCGGATCCTGACAACGACAATATTCAATTCAAATGGTGGATTTATCAAGAAGCTGGTAATTACACTAAAAAATTGATCATAGATAATAATAACAAACCCAAATGCTCTTTGGAAATCCCTGAGGATGCTATTGGCAAACAAATTCATCTGATATTAGAAATCAAAGACGACAATGAAATAGTCAATCTATTTGATTATCGAAGAATTGTTATTGATGTCAAATGAAAGAAATTATTTCAAAATTCAACAACAAAAATATGAATAGAAAGATTTTTTCAAGTGTAATATTGCCGTTGCTCTTTGTTCTATTTGGACAAAAAGTATTGGCCCAAGAGTTCTGGAAAGACAAACAAGTTTATACAGTCGGAACAGAACCTCATGCAAGTACACATTTCACATTTGCAGACAAAGAAACTGCTCTCGGGGGAAATGAAGAAGATTCACCTTTCTACCAAAACTTAGGAGGAAACTGGAAGTTTTACTGGGCAAGCACCCCTAATCAAAAACCTAAAGACTTTCATCAACCTGATTTTGATGACAAAAAGTGGAAAGACATCCCAGTACCCTCATGCTGGGAGCGCTTAGGCTATGGTAACCCATCCCATCGTACTATAGGAAGTTTAGTCAAATCTGGTAGTATTAAAGTGCCAGAAGTACCAGAAGAAGAAAATGCAGTTGGTAGTTATAGAACCAAGTTCGAATTACCTGCCAATTGGGCTGATAGACAAACTATTCTTCACTTCGAAGGAGTGTCGAGTGCCTTTTATGTATGGGTAAATGGTGAATTAGTTGGTTATGATGAAGACGCAATGACAAGTTCTATGTTCAATATCACCGATTATCTCCAAGAAGGTCAAAACACTTTGGCAGTACAGGTATATAGATTTTCAGATGGCAGTTATTTAGAATCAGGTGATACTTGGACCTTTAGTGGTATATTCAGGCAGGTTTACTTACAAAGTCGACCAAATGTTCAAATTCGAGATTTCTATTTCACTTCAGATTTAGATGATGAATATAAAGATGCCACTCTGAATGCTAAAATCAAAGTATACAATCATACAGAAGAAATCATCCAAAAATATAAAGTCAAAATTGACCTTTACGATGCTGAAGGTACTTTGATATCGGACGCAGGTTTTAGTAGTCCAAATGTAGGATGGAGAATGGGGAATCCCGGTACTGAAAGTGTATTGATAAGTTCTAAAACCATAAAGTCACCAAAACTATGGTCAGCTGAATCTCCTTATTTATACACCATAGTAATGACTCTTGTCGATCCTGATGGTCAAATTGTCGAGGTAACTCAGACGCCATTTGGATTCCGAGAGGTTGAAATGAAAAATTTACAAGTCTGTATTAATGGCAAACCAATTTTAATAAAAGGTGTTAATCGAGGTGAATCAGATCCAGAAACTGGAAAAACTCTCACCGAGGAATCTATGATTGAAGACATACTTCTCATGAAGCGTCACAACATCAATGCTGTTCGATCAAGTCACCATCCAAATGACCCTAGATGGTACACATTATGTGATAAATATGGTTTATACGTGATGGATGAAGCTCTTGAATCTCCTGACTTTATCATTAGGGGAAACGTACTTCCAGGAAGTGATATTGGATGGCTAGCACCTGCATTAGACAGAGGTGTGGCCATGGTTGAACGAGCAAAAAATCACCCGTCAATCATCTTTTGGTCTCTTGGAAATGAATCTGGATGGGGACAAAACTTTGCTCTAATGAGTGACTATATCAGAAGATTTGATCCATCAAGACCTATTTCATATGATGGCCGTGAAACTGATTGTTGGGCTGAGAAGAACTATTTCGATATGAATAGTTCGATGTACCCATTTATTGAAAATGACCCAAAACAAAAACACTGGAAACTATTGGATTTCTGGGCAGATCCGAAATACAACAAGCCTTATATCATGATCGAATATGCTCATGCTCAAGGCAATTCACTTGGTAATTTTGCAGATTATTGGAAAGTAGTAGAGCAAAACCCATCATTCTTAGGTGGTTATATTTGGGACTGGGTCAACCAAACCTACAATGAAGAAATGCCTGATGGTACTATTCGACAAAGTCATAAGCTTGATTATCATCCAGTAGAAGGTGTCAAGATAGATTCAGACTTTACCAAAATCGAACGACCTAATCCTGGATGTACTAAAGGAGTAATTTTTGCCAACAGAAGTGCAAAACCATCCCTTCTAGAAGTAAAAAAGGCTCAGCAGTTTATTAATATCAAATACAAGCAAAACGGAGTTTTTGAAATTAAAAATAAATATCACTTCACCAATCTCAACAACTTCAAAGGAAGCTGGACATTGATGAAAAATGGAGAAAAGTTGAATTCTGGATACATTGATGACATTAACTTGAACCCTAATAAAACAACTGAATTCAAAATTGCTCTACCAAAATTCGATACGGGTTCAGAATATACAATCAACTTAAGCTATAGGTTAAAAGAATCAACTATCTGGGCAAACGCAGGCCACGAGGTAGCTAGTGAACAGGTCATACTGCAAGAGTGGAAACCAATAGTATATAATGCATCAGGTAAAGTTTCGCTTACCGAATCCACGGATAAAATCATCGTATCAGGAAAAACATTCCAAATAGTCTTTAGTAAATCTAAAGGTGGTATCGCATCAATCACTAGTAAGAACAAAGAGTTAATCGCACAATCTGGAAATATTACTGGACCTACACTAAATGTATATCGATCGCCTATAGAAAATGATAAAAAATTCTATAGTAAACCGTGGAAAGCTGCTTCTCTAGATCAGCTAAAACCACAGGTTGTTTCAATCAATGCTGAGCAAACATCTTTTTCTTTGATACAAATCAAATCAGTCATCGAATATGAGTCAGACTCAGGAAGTTTCTTACATGAATGTGTATATAACATTGATGGAACTGGTACAATGAAATTAGAAAACTCAGTGACTCCAACAGGGTTTGAAGACTTAACAACACTCCCTAGAGTTGGACTTAAAATAGGTCTTGTAGGTAGTTTGGAAAATGTCAAATGGTATGGTCGTGGCCCACATGAAAATTACCCAGATAGGAACGAATCTGCATTCATAGGAAACTATCAATCTACAGCTACAGATATGTTTGTATCGTACTTAATACCACAAGAAAACGGTGCGAGGTCAGAAGTACGTCATACCGAAGTAGCATTCAAAGGAAACAAAAAACCTTCGATTAGAATTGAGTCTAGCAAACCATTTATCTTTTCTGCCCTACACTATGATGCCAAAGATTTAGATAGAGCCATACGTCCAGAGTACTTAAAAAGTAGAAAAGAAACCATACTCTGTATAGATTCTAAAATGCAGGGACTAGGAAATGCAAGCTGCGGACCTCCCCCATTCAAAGAATACTTGCTGCCAGTAGAAAAGTATGAGTTTGACTTTATATTGAGCCTATTATAATCCGACTATAAAAAAATGTAAGATCTACCAATACTAGATAGGTCTTACATTTTTATCTTTTTTGAATAAATAGAAATCTAGAATTGATGAAAATCCTTAGGTATATAATTAATACCTTAATAATGCATCCAATGCACTATGTGCGGTAATTACCTTTTCATTATTTAGCTTAACCTTAGCTATTTGATACAGATGATAAGGAAGATTACCTACAAATTTCTTGTCTTTATTGTAATGATCATATTGATGATGAACATGAACTAGATAGTCATCTTGCTCTGTCAGAATAACTTGATACTCGTGGGAAGTATGAGGCAGATTATTATAAACACATAAATATATTACACCATCCTCATGACTATCTACGGAAGTAAACGAAAAATTGACTCCCTTTTCGTCATCAATTATAGACAAAAATTGCTGTCCAACTTTCTCTACACCTGAGCGTTTAAGTTCAACCCCATTATCATCCGCAAACTTTTGTATATAGGTCAATGTGTAATGATGAAAAGGGATAAAGGTATTATTATCAATCATTGTAATGAATAATGTAAATAAGCTTGCAAAGAAAGTTTATTCTTAAAACATGCCTCCTATCAATAGTGATAATTTTCCCTCTCCTATCCCAACTCTTGCTTAAAAATCATAATTATATCATATTTTAACAGCTTAGGATTCAGCTAACCAATCTAAGGCTTCTTCTTCACTATCAAAGGTTTTTAATCTGCTTTTTGCTCCGGTGAAAGTAACATACCCATTCAACAGTATCTTCTTTAAACCTTCTATTCCTAATACTGCTTCTTTCGCTATTATATGGCTATTTTTTTTTGAAAACTCTTTTGCTTGACTCATAAACTCTGCTGACCCAAAAGACCCTTCAACAAAACTTATCGTGCATACTGGCTCATTACTTTTCAACATTTCTGATTGCACTTCATGCAAAACTTCAAGCATTTGTTCTGATTTTCTAAGTCCAGAGTAATCACAGTACAATATCTTTTTCCCTTTATGTTCAATCCATTTTACTCTCATATTGACTGTATCTTAATGTTAATTTAGCACTGTTATTTTATTAAAATAGTAATTATATATTTCATAAAAAACATTTAATAATGACTTTTTTAAAAATATTAATACCAATCTTAAAACCAAAAATGAGTTCTATTTCAATCAATATCTCAATTCATTCAAAAAGAACTCAAACATACTACTTGAATTTTCAAAATTCATTGTTGATCGTGAATCATGAGAAACTGACTCCATCACTTGTGAGAACTTTTAGTTAACAACAATACACTCCATTAATTCGAAGATTAAATTTCAAACACCAACATAATTCGTTAGATATTAAGACCTAATTTCGCTTGATAATTGTTTTCGACATCTAATTCTTGAACATTAGATTCTACCTACATGATCCGAACAAAACAACTTAACCAAAAAGATTTTATCAAATTCCTAATGAAGAATGTACTAACCACATTGGCCATTGTTGTTTTTGGATGTTTCTATTCACATGCTCAAAACAAATGGTGTTATACACCAAATACTATTAATAAACATACTCGATTTAACCGAATTAACTCTTCCCATAGATCAGTAGTGACTATTGATCCTCCAATCAAAGTGGCCATTGCATTCTACAATTTTTATTTGTCAGACGGCTATGGTAAAATCCCTCAAGAGAACATTGATAGCGCCATAGAATATTTAAACAATGTCTTTGCACCGGCTAAGATGTCTTTTTTCATAATTGATGAAATACACCATATAATGTCAAATAGACTAGCTGAATTCGACATTAAAGAAGGATCTGAGGATAATAACGAAGTCGATCGTTTTTATTCTATAGATGGGGCATTGAACATTTACACATTCCCGTTCCCGAAAGAAGGATACACTTACCTTCTAGGCTGGTGTGGCAGGGCATACTTCCCTGAATCTGGAATAGATAAAATATACTTGAATAGTAATTGTGATTTAAATGAGCTCTTAGCTCATGAGGTAGGACATTACTTTTCCCTACTTCATACACACACTACCGTAGATGGTAAAGAGTTAGTAGATGGTAGCAACTGTTCTACAGCTGGAGATTTAATCTGTGACACCCCCGCTGATCCAGGACTGAGCAATAACGTAAATGAAGCTTGCGAGTATATAGGTACAGCAAAAGATACTAATAACCAACCATACTCCCCTAGCATCAGTAACCTGATGTCATACGCACCAAATTCATGCAGGAATTCATTTTCTTCACAACAAATTGAGCAAATGATAGGTGCCTACAACACCTACAAAACATATATTAGCCAAAACGACTATCTGGCACAGTTTTCAGCAGAGCGTAAAATCATTTGCCCAGAAGCCAAAGTAGCTTTTGAAAACAAGTCGATAAATGCAGAAAGTTATGAGTGGTCTTTTGAAGGAGGTACTCCTTCAAAATCAACAGAAAAGAATCCTGAAGTCGCATATACTCAACCAGGTTCATTTGATGTATCTTTAACAATAACCAATAAAAACGGTTTAACTAACACTAAAACATATCAAGAGTATATAACAGTTGAAACTCCAATAGTATCAGAAACTGCCATTATCGAAGGTTCTTTTGAGGAAGAAACGATAAAGGAAGAAATAATCAACCCAGATCATATCAAGACTTTTGAGAAAGTACCATCTCTATCTACTGACGGACTCCAGTCAGTGATGATGAATTTTTATGACTATGAAGATGCAAAAGGTCAAGAAGATTATTTGATTTTAGGAAGGCTAAATCAGCTAGAGTCTAAGACATGTTATTTATCGTTTGACTACGCTTATACCCCACATGACGAAGAATTTTTTGATAAACTTGCTGTTGTATTTAGAGAGCCTTGTGGAGAATGGTCAACTTTATGGGAGAAAGAAGGTGGAGAATTACAAACCACTAAATCCTCTGTTAAAAACACTCTTTTTGTTCCAAAGTCAGATGAATGGAAGAACGTCATAATTGAAATAAGCGACAAAACTCAAGACTATGAAACTTTGGAGTTTGCATTTAAAACTACCAATGGGCGGGGAAATGCACTTTATCTTGACAACTACAAAGTAATACCGGTTCCTAAACAACCCCAAATTATCTATAACAATAACCAACTATCAATTATAGAAACTGAAGGATTAAACGTAAAATGGTTTTTGAATGATATATTGATTGATATACCATCCACTTACTCTATTACGATAGATAAAATTGGAAAATATAAAGCTATAGTTAACAACGGGGAATGCGATGTAGAATCAGAAATATATGAAGTAACTCAGCTACCTGTAGCTCTTTCATTACTCTCTAATGCAAAAACACAATTTACTGTATACCCATCCCCCTCTTCAGGTATAATCAATATTGACATTGCAGAAGAATTAATTGCAAAAAAGCCTGAAGTAAAAATTATTGATTTATCAGGAAAAATAAGAATATCAACCACTTACACTAGATCTGTCAATATATCCACCCTTCCCGACGGAGTTTATATGGTTCAAATAGTGAATCCATCATACTCTATGAAACGGTCCATCATTTTAAGAAAGTAATACAATTAAGCATAGTTGAAAGGTTCATCAATTAATTAACACCTGTATTAAAAAACGTATATGCAATAGTGTTTTCAGTAATACAATACACTAAATGAATGCTACCATCTGTAATACTGAACTTTTTACAAAATCTACAATAAACGTTGTATACGAGCTGTCAGGATAGTCACTGTTAAGTAATTGTAAGTAATTAACAGCTAACTGTTAAGTTTATGAAAGCCCTTTTAATTGGTGTCAATTGAGTAGAAATATAGCTTAGTATGATGCTTTTATGAATGGGCAGAATTATTAACTATTATTTCGACTAAAGACTATGAATAGACTAAGACTAATTATGCTATTAGCCGTGATCACGACGTGTTCACAGAGTAATCTGATAGCAGGTGGCGCTGGTTACAACAAACATAGAATTGCAATCAGTGCTGATGGTAACAATCAACCTGATGTGGGGTACCCTAATGCTACTACAGAAGACTGGGCTGCGGCTCCTCTATCTCTCGCGCTTATCGCTAAAGAGAAGTTACAAGATAAACTTGTTCATTTCTCCTATAACAACTTCATAGATGCACCAGCACATACTTCAGAGACTAATTATATGAAGGTCAATTGTGAGGAAGGGGCTACGAGATTCCAATTTGATACAGATGTATTCTTTGACGTATCCGCTGAACAAGCAGATGCTGTGCTAAGCCTGAAAGAAGAGATGAAAAAATCAACTTCAGCAGATCCATTATATTTCATCTTAATGGGACCTCCAGAATTGTTTTACCTAGCTGTGCAAGCAGTGATTGATGACGGATCTGTCGAAGCTCTATCCCATGTCAAGGTCATTTCTCACCTTGCTTCCGTAGAATCTTTAAAAAGAAGAACTACTCATCATACACTTGCTGAGGCAATTACGCTTAGTGGTGATAGAATAACACATACACAAATCGCTGATCAAAGACAGTGCAATATTGGATACAAAGGCTTTTGTCAAAAAGATAAGATCTTCCAATGGTCCTTTCTAAGAGATCATAGAGATGAAAACCTGAAATGGCTTTATAAAAGAATACAGGAACAAGGTGGAGACCCAGTTAATGTCAATGTTTCTGATGCTGGTATGGTTTTTTACTTACTAAAAGGAAATGAAACAGGGAGTCCAAATGCTGTAAAAAACTATATAGACTATGGAATCTTATTAGAAGGTGATGAAATTATTGAATCAATCGATATCACAGAAAAAGATGTAACTATTTTCCCAAAAAGAAGATATCAGCTTAACTATACAACGACACCTGTAGATCCCTGGGATGGCTTTTATTCATGGACTACTAGTAACAGTAGCATAGCATATATTTCTCCAACAGGACGAGTTATTGGGGTATCACCTGGAAAGGCAACCATTACCCTTACTGGTGGTATCAATGATGCAAAAACCACAGTAGACGTAATCGTACTAGCCGAAGAAGCTTGTGAGAGTTGCTCCGAATCATGTGAATTAATAGAAAAAGATGGACTGCTTGTATTTGAAGCAGAACGTTTCAACCTTAAAGGCAAATGGGAAGTGGTCGAAGGAGATAACTATGCTTCTGGGGGTAAATATCTGACTTACACAGGACCAAATAGCTACAAAACGCAAAACCTTGCTAATGAGATTTCATATACATTCAAAATAAATAACCCCGGTAAATATCAAGTCAAGTGGTTCATGAGACAACCTGATGAACTACATGGAGAAGAGGTAGAAGGTGATAAATCTAACGATGTATGGATACTAATAGATGGTGGATATGGGTATGCCAATGATGACAAGCTTGCTGGATACGCTAAAATAGTCGGTAGAAGTAAAAAAGTATTCGCTTTTAATGGATCTCTAGATATAGATCACAAGTCATTTGCCTTTTATGGAAACTTTCCTGCCGCAGGAGAATATACTATGAAACTATGTGGCCGATCAGAATATGTACAGATAGACAGATTTGTGCTATACAAGACCGACGTTGGCAATGTGGGTTACAAAGCCGCGGACGTTACAGAAACGACTACATGTATGGATGATGTATTCAGTATAGAAACAGATTATCAAGCAGTCACTTCAATGTCAATTGAAGTAACTGACATTAACCTAAAGGTTGGAGAAACTAAAGAGATCTCAGCTACCTTCGAGCCTTCTAATGCTACTATACAAAGCATTACCCTAGGATCTTCAGACCCTAAAGTAGCCAGCGTAGAAGGTAATACAATTAAAGGTATATCGAATGGAACGGCAACTATCACAGTGAAATCCGACGATGGAGATTTCACAGAATCGATAAAGGTAACTGTAACAGAAGATGGTTTAGGTATCCAAGGCATACTACAGGGCGTATTTCCAAACCCTGCCAAGTCTTGTATTAATATATCAGTACCTAACCCTGGAAGCCTTAGCATTTATTCTATGGATGGTAGACTTGTCAAAACCAAAGACCTTACTGAAGGAGTCAACTCGGTTTTAGTTGATCATCTATATTCAGGAAAGTACATTACTCATTTTAAAAGTGAACAAGGTTCTAGTAGAGCTTTGATTACTATTGATAGATAACACAACAACTATCATTTTATATTGACCAATTATGGTGTTAGTCGGAAGTTACACCATATTGGTCATTTTTGGTTTTCACATATTGGAAGATCTCCTTTAGTCAATTACACAGTGTTTGTTGGTTTATGAATTTAAGTTTGATTTTTGATCTAGAGTCAGCTTAGTTTTTTGTATTAAAACAGAAGTATTTGTTAACTGAGACGGTACTCATGAAAGAAATAAGAACCTTATTAAACCAACTACTATAACAATTCGACATCAATACTAGCTCCATTTCTATCTAACCAGTTTAAAAAGAATACTCCTAGACAAAAAAGACGCACCCTTGATGATGCGCCTTTAACGTGCAATATATATTCAAAATCAACAGGCTGACTAAACCTGAAGATGTTGAATCGAATATTATTCTATCACTAGTCTACTAGTAGTAGTCCCTATTTCAGAGCTAATCTGAATCACATAAATACCAGACGCTATTCCAGACACATCAAATATTGGATTGTCAACATCTGCTTTTAAACTAATAGGCAGTCCTCCTGTTATATTTCTTAGTGTGATCAATGCCCCCTTCGGACATTCTACTTTGAATACGCCTTTTGAAGGATTGGGGAAGAATGAAACAGACTTCATATTACTTATACTTTCATTTAAACCTTCTATAGTTCTTGCAGAACTACCACTAGTCACGATAGTAAGTACTGGTCTCAGAGCTGCATTTGCATTTTCTGATGAAGCAAACGAAATATCGTTGCCTGAGCCATGTCTGACAATAAGAGATAAATAACCGCTATTAGCTATTTGAGATACATCCAAATCAAAAGTATATGACTGCCCTACTGAATACGTAGCATTCTTAGAAGCCAAAACACCTGCTGATGCTGGAGCATTCGATGTAGATAAGTTAGTTTCAGTCCAACTGTTACTACTTCCTTTCAATATTTCAACTACTCCAGATCCTGCATCAGATCCAACTCCTAAGGTCAATTTGGCAGTAGCTATCTGTCCAGTAACAGAACTCAAGTTATATTTCAAATAACTTACTCTATTACCATCTTCTACTCTGAGATCTATAGTGTTATAACGAGTTGATCCTTGGAGGTAAACATCTTGAATAGCATTCAAAGTAAATGTCTCTGAAACAGCGGTAGACCCTACATCAAAAGTGGTGTCTTTGTTTCGAACTAAGTTGGTCTGCCAATTACCTCCAACTGGTCTAAGCGCCAAGTCTACTATGTAGCCGCTTGCAGCAGGAAGAGGGTTTGCCAATGAAACAGTAACTGCCACTTGCCCAGTGCCAGACGGAACTGTTATTTGTTTATTAGCTATGTAAGCATCTTGCGGAGAACGAATACCTACATTAAGATCGCGACTTCCATCTGCAGTGTAAGCGATCGTCACTGCTATATCAGTTTGACTATCCGATACTGAAGTAGGTGCCTGCACAACTGAAACAGCTTCCTGTACAGCGTCTGCCTTTACATCAAAAGTTCCTCTAACTGTTTTGATATTTGACTGCCAACTTGTGCCTACTGGACGAATTGATACATCCGCTATGTAGTTATTGGCTATAGATAAGGCTTGCGCTAAAGGAACTGTAATAGTTACCTGACCACTGCCATTAGGTACTGTTACTTTCTTGCTGGTAATAAATGTCTCACCTGGAGTCTTAAGAGCTACATTAATATCTCTACTTCCATCGGCTGTATAACTTACCGTCACTGGTACTTCAAGATCAGAATTGGATATGGATGAGGGGATATTTGCCAAGCTTATATCTTCATCTATTTGGACACAATTTCTTGTCTCAGCAGTGACACTAGCCTCCGCTTCCATTTCCTCTCTAGTTCTACCCAAAGCAATAACAATTCTATCAAGCTGAAACTCTTCAGATCTACCAGATAGTCTCAATGTATATTCCCCTGGTGTTGGAAAGTTCACCCTCAACCAAGCGCTACCAATACTATGTATGTCCAAGGCTCCGTTGAAACCGAATACTTGTTTGCTACGACCTACAAACTTGTGAAAACCTGTGATCACATTTCCTTTAGCTGTCTGAATAGCATCAGGAAAGTCCAGCCAAGCATCATTGGATTTATCACCTTCAGCGTGATCTGGTTGACGCATATTCCAGAACACATTGTAATTACCCGTTGTAGTAATTTGAAACTTTACTTCTGTATTATGTGCTGGGTTTGGAGAATTGTAGTGATTAGCTCCCATGAATTGGATATACTGACCTCCAGCAGCTACAGGATCTGAAGCTATCTCCCATCCACCATTAGTAGGGAAGCTCTCTCCTTCTATGATGAGTAATCCATTGCTTTCCGCAAGTCCACAATCACCACTATCTTCTACTTCAATACCATTCCCAATAAATGTCTCAAACTTAGAAGGACTACCATTCTCATCCCCTACTAGCAACCAATACAACATGCCTGCATCAGAGATATCAGCTGAGTTTTTAGCATTAGCTCTCATTCTTTGATAAAGCCATGCTACATTAGGGTCAGCATGATCTCTCATCCAGTGCCAAACTGTCCAATCCTTATCTGATTGCCAAAGTACATTGGGATCGTGACTTCCATTCTGATCCTTGATTTTGGTATACTTGATTCTATTACCGCTCAACTCCTGAACCTCTGCCCATGTATGGTGCTTTTGGCTTGCTGGTACTGGAGTAAGATCAAAATTAGGGTCACCTCTTCTCAGATGATTTTCATTGTATCCACTATGAGAAACCAAATACACATGCGAAAGTGCTGAAATCTTACCGTTAGCAATAGTTTTCGCTACAGCTCGATACAAGAACTCTGCGGGCCCCATATGAATAAAGTAAAGACGGTTAGACGAAGTTGACTTACCTAACTCTGTGGCAAGGTGATTAATCGCCGCTGTATTATTAGCACTGACATCGAAAAAACGACTTGCATCAAAACCCCACCTGTTAATACCTCCATCAACACCAATCTTCATCTCATTTACGGCAGTAGTATGCGGTGGAGAATCGATAAAATTGTTGTAGGAATAATGAACAAGTTTGTCTTGTAACTTGAGCTTTGCGATCATAGCCAATGCAGCTGGGGTACCTCCCCAATCATCTGGATCAGCGGTCTTCCACCTATGTAGCACATCAGGTTGGTTATTGCCGTCTGCACTTACGGCAATTCGATGGTTGTTGTATCCCCATGACTGGGCACTTACCACACTCGACATCAATAGTGCCGAGGCTATAAGATACAACCTCAGGATTATAAAGTTCCTAATCATAATTGTATTAATTAAAATAGTTAATAAACCTAGACACTCGTCTAGGCAGTTTAAAAGGTATATGTAACTTACTGATAGCAGGCACCTTAACTGCTAAACATCAGCTTATCAAAAACTTAACCATTACACAAAACGGATTTACAATTACTTAGCAAAAAGTATGAAATAGACCCTATTTACACATAACTCTAATTATGAGTAGATTTAAGAATCTAGGTTCTCTTAGGAAGATATTTTGATTGCTATCAAGACAAACTGAGGATATATAGTATTCTTTCGATTGTTCAGTAGAAACTTAAGCTGATCGAATGCGGTTATTTACTAAACTCATTGAGAAAATCAATCAAAACTACATCTCGACTCAACCCCATCTTCTTACGAAGTCTACTTCTACTTGTATTGATTCCATCGACTCCTAGCCCCATTATCTGTGCCATGTCTTTGCTAGAAAACCCTAGGTTAATGAAAGCACAAATCTTTAGATCAGTCTTAGTCAGCTCTGGAAACTGTTCTTTTAAAGTCGAAAAGAACTTGTGGTTCAAAGCTGTGAAGTGAACATCAAATTCTTCCCACTTTTTTGACCGGTCTATTTTAAGAGAATTAATTATTTTTTGAATTGTTGGTTCGTTCTCTTTTTTGAACTGCATGGAGTCTAGGTGTTTTTTCACTTCTTCCTGAAGGCTATCTCGTTCGATAAGTTGCATAGCTGAAGATAGAAGTTCCTTGTTTTTTTGTTCAAGTTTATCCTTCTGCATCTGTTTTTCTGTCTCCTGTCGCTGTTCAAGATTCTTTTTTTCTGTTTCAGTTTTTCTCAACCTTTTAATAAAATAAAAGAGTATCACTAGTATCAGCACTACAAGAGTACCTATATAGAGAATCAGCCTTAGCCTGAGAAGATCTTTTTCGTTTTTTAGCAACTCAGTTTGCTGTATTCTTATTTTTTCAGCATTCCTATCTCGGATTTCCAAAAAGGAATTGTTGCTAGGACTCTTAATATTAAATGCCTGATCACTCATAGCTTTAGCCTCTGATAGACACTGATAAGCCTTCTGTACGTTTCCTTTTTCAGTGTACAATTTTTCAAGGTGCTCGAGAATCTTAACCTTAATATCAAAATGAACATCTCTTTCATTTAAACGAGATAGACTTTTTTCTAAGTAGAGTATTGCTGAGTCTGTTTTCTGCTTCTTGAGATAGAAGATTCCTTTATTATAGAACAATAGATCATTGATGTGTTTGGGTGAGTTGTCAAATCTCGATTCAAGTGATTTTAATATCACTTCTGCCTCATCTAACCGGTACATTTTTATATACAGTTCTGCCAAATTTAACTGGTCATAATAAAGACTGATATTCGACTTCGGTAGTTCTTCACTGATCCGAATTCCCTTAAGGATAAACTCTTCAGCCTTAGGATAGTTATTCCCTGCCTCCATTTCTAACCTTCCTTGAATTCGATAAAACTTCCTCAATAACTTAGTACTGTCCTTGTGAGATTGAATATTAGAAAACAAAACATCATTCACCGAATAAAACTCATCTCTAGCTTTTTCATCTTGCTCAAATATCAAATAGAGAAAGACGATGTTAAATAACAGATCTATTCTAGCCTCTAGATTTGTCGAGTGGTACAATTCACTTTTCAGCTGCATTGCTTGATCAAACGCTTGGTTATAATCGCCTTGATTCGAAGAGCGATTAACACTTTGAAGCCTCATATTCAGCGATTCATCGGAATCAATTGAATTATCAATATTAAGCGTTACTTCAAAATGATTGGCTACACCTTTTTCGGTTAAAGCGAAGAAAATCAAAGATGCCAGTACAACAATTAGTTTAGATATAGAATTATGCATTGTAAGATGTTTAATTTCTAAAAGTATTAATTATCAATGAATTAAAAATCATAAAATATAAAATTGCTTATATGTAAAACAGAAGAAAGTTAGTCTTTGCTAAGTCATTGCTTAAATATTTGAAGAGCAAAAAACATATTTTCAACCTTATAATTGTGTTGTGATTTTTCATTTAGCATTTGAGTGAAAAACGATTAAAACAAGACTAGACTGAAATTATGAATGTAAGACTTTTGAAGCAATCACTAATGCTTCTCGTTACTGCCCTTGTCTCACTAACCACAGAATATGCTTTAGCCACTGATGTATCTGACCCTAGCACCACTCAAGAGCTGAGAGTACGATCTGGTTTGCCTAACTTTTTTTCTAAAATCGGTCAGCAGGAAACACTTCGAGTGGGCTTCATAGGAGGAAGTATTACTGCTGGAGAAGATGACAAATGGAGTGGTAAAGTTTTTAATTGGTTTAAAGAACAGTATCCTGATCAAAAGTTTGAAAAGTACAATATTGCTGTACCGGGGACTCCTGCCCCATTCGGTGCTTTCAGAACTGAAAGTAAACTACTCGTTCACCAACCAGACTTAGTATTCATCGAATATAGAGTCAACGGTCTTGGAGGTCAAGGCATCAAAGGTCCTGAAGGTATGGTACGCCAGATTAGAAGTCAAAACCCTCATACGGATATCTGTTTCGTCTATACCATCTCGAAAAATATGATAGAATCTATTAGAAATGGAAAGCAAACCAGTGTAGGTAAAGTATTGGAACAGACGGCTAACTACTACGATATTCCTACAATAGATATGGGAATAGAAGTGGTAAAACTCCTTGATGAAGACAAGCTAGTTTTTCAGAGCAATACTGCTGTAGATGGTAAAATCACTTTCACCAAGGATGGTACTCACCCACTAGAGGCTGGGGCTGAGATCTATAAGGATGTAGTGGTCAGAAGCCTTTCGAAAATGTCTGACAATAAGACTACTTTGAAACATCCATTACCAAAGGCAATAGACGGTCTTAGCTTTGAAAGTGCAACTATTCATACCGTGAATGAAGTAAAGAAGAGTAAAAAATGGACGGCTATGGACCCTAATACAGATGAGATCTATAGAAGCGCTAGGTGGAGGTCTGAGTTTGTGGTAGGAGAAGCATTGAAAACTGATAAAACTGGTCAAACGATTACTTTCGAATGGGAAGGCTACGCATTAGCTATGAGTACACTTCCTCAAGGGACTGGAATGGCTATCGAAGTATCTACTGATGGCAAGCCTGCCAAAGAGTTTACATTTGAGCGGCAAGGAAAAGATAGATATGGTTCATATTTATTCTACGCTCCATTCTTGGATAATGGCAAGCACACTACTACGGTCAAAGTAACCAAGTTACCTAACTCTAGTGTTTATTATTTTGGTCAGTTCTACACTGTAAAAAAAAAGTAGTTACAGATGAGGGTGAGCAGAGTGATGAGGGTATAAAGGATGATGTATCTACGAACATACTAAATAAGCGAGCTGTTATCGAGTTACATCCTAACCCTTCCTCCGACTACATATTTCTTTCTGAAATGCAGTCTGGTGAATCATTTGAAATCTCAAATCAATTGGGAATTGTAGTTAGAAAAAGTATCCTAAAGAATAAGAAGATAGATATTAACACTCTTCCAGCTGGGATTTACTACATCAAAACTAGAGATAGCATCTCAAGGTTTATCAAAAAATAGCTAGGACTTATAGTTACTAAATTCGTCTCGTTCAATTAACTGTACAACTCAAATTCAACGGCATTTATACTAGCGATAAGATCAATCAAATATAGACTTAATGGATTAGGACTAGTAAACGTACTACTGCCCTAATCCATAAAAAAGCTCTATCTAAGTCTCGTATTATAGTTTTCTATTAAGCAGAAAGTCAAATCGTGTTATCATGAAATTGACCAATCCACAGACTTGACCCATTCTTGAATAGTTGACGGTTCTATTCCTAGTAACTCTTGCGTTTTAGAAAATGACTTATTGACCAACATTTCTTGTTCTCTCTCCACATAGCGGTACAAATTTGAAATTTCCTTCGCATTTAATTCACCAAAAGCTGGAATCAATTGTTGCTCAAAATCATCTGGTTTGACACTGATAAAATTGACTTCTTTCCCCAGGTATTCAGATATTGACGCTGCTATCTCCTCACCTGACAATAGTGTTCCACCAACTGGCAACTTTTGTCCTATCAAGTGATGCTTATTAATAGAGGCAGCTACAAAACATGCTAAGTCTTGATGACTAATCCAAGGAGCTTTCTTATTCGACTCTATGGGATATGGTAGAATATTCTTTTCCACAACAAGTGGAATTGACCAAGGAGCTGCCAAGTTATTCAAGTAAATATCTGGCATCAAAGTCAATACATTGAGATTCGAACGATCGAAAAGCTGCTGAATTTCAAACTTAATATTTTGCCCTAAAAATTCTGTCTTATTTTGAGGAACGTCAAATCCTGAATTAAAAATTACAAACGGTACTTTTTGTACTTCCGCAGCAGCTATAAAGTTTTGAGTAAAGGAAATAGCCTTTTCCATATCAAAAATCAAGGGAAAGGTATATACGGCTACATCTACAGCTTCCAAGGCATTTATGATTGATAGTTTATTGCTCAAATCCCCAGAATGAGCTTCTATTCCATCCGCCAGTCTACCTTTACTAGTATCAGACGTAATTGTACTTACGCTATGACCATCTAAAATTATTTGATTAGCAATTGCAGCACCTTGAAACCCAGAAGCACTCAATACAAAAACTCTCTTTGACATAATATTTGATTTAAAATTTCTATGACAAAACTATGGATACACCCTACTTTTAGAAAGTACCTACTTTTTAGTAGGGTACTTACTTGAAAGTAACTAATATTGAAAATCAGGATGAAAGAGATGAAAAAAGTTGAAAAAAAATTTCAAGACTGCCCTGTTAGTCACGCACTTGGGATCATAGGCGGCAAATGGAGCTTGCTGATCATAAAAGAAATCGGACTTGAAAAAAGGAGATTTGGAGAGCTTAAACGACTGATCCCGGAAATAAGCGAGAAAATGCTCATTCAAGAGTTGAAGTCACTGGTGAATTTTGGTATTTTGAATCGCAAAGCATTCAAAGATATTCCTCCAAAAGTTGAATATTCATTGACCAAAAGAGGAGAATCTGTATTACCAATAATCGCTCAAATCAAAGCCTTTGGAACCGAAATAATGACTAAAAATATTAATAAAGAAATGTAAGGTTTGGGAAGAAAGAAGGAGAATAAATTCCTTTGATTCTATCTAACCTTAAAACCTGTAATGAAGACTTTTAAGCATCCTGATAAAGTACAGTTAGGATTAACGAGCAACATTGTAAACTCATATCAGTGGCAATGTAAACCTATCAACTTCTTTCAGCTCTCTCAGAACACATCAAATCTTGTTATAAGCTCAGAGGAGATCAAAGGATGCAATTGGATATGTAAGGTGTACTCTTGGACACATAGAGTATGCTTTTAGGAATATAAGGTGCGGTATTAGACTTGACAATTACGCTCTAGGGTGTGTAAAGTATTATCTAGGTAGATTGAAGTGTGCTAAAAGGAAAGCGTAGTAGGCTTTGGGGAACATGAAGTATACTCTTGGGAGGTTAAACTGTGCTTTTGGAAATCTTAAGTGTGGTCTTGGGAGTCCGGTTTGAGCAGATTCTATTTCAGAAACGGTCAGAAAACCGCCATTCACTATAATTCTGTCCGTATTCGCTAAAAAAAATGGCTCTACGCACTTTTTGAAGGGGTGTTCGCTGTTTTAGAAGGCCCATTCGCACTTTTTTATAGCCATTCGCATGCGAATACCCCTTCAAAATCAGCGAATGGCACTCAAAAAACCGCGAATGGCCCCTGAAAATGTGCGAATGACCACAGAAAATCTCCGTAGACTCATTTTTTTCAGCGAATGGTCATTTTTTCTGGGATTTTGTGACTCAATAAGGGTGAGTTGTCATTTTTTGAGGGGATTGGTGTCCGATGATTGTTATACGCCTCTTAAATACCTTTTTATAATTTCAATATATATGCGCACGTCATATATAGTAGTTTGTGATTGGCTGTTTAAGATTTTAGTATTGTATATCCTTCCGAGTACCGCATATTTTCAATTAGCTAATCATGATACAAACAAATCCTATTACGCTTTCGAAAGAACAGTTTTTCAAATTATTGTTAGTTAGGTATATCAAACAAAAATGGTGGTTATTAACAATCATGCTCATATTCGTTGTCTCAATAGCTTCACAAGACGTTCTGGAAAGAACTGATTTCATATTTCTTGCCATGTTCATCTCTTACCCTTTACTAATAGTTTTTCAGCTCTGGCGATGGGTCAACTCAGATGAAAACAAAGCCTTTTTAACTGAAAGAATTTACTGCGTGAATGATAGTCTGATTACTGGTAAGACTGACGAAAATAACTTTTCAACAGTAGAAAAAAACAATCTAATTAAATCTGAAATCATTCTAGGCACCTACCTACTGTACATAACTAAGAATCAATTCTTCTACTTACCATTCAGTTCATTTCAATCTGAAGAAGACAGAATCTGGTTCGAGAATAACTATATCAGTAGAAGAACAAATTAAGATTGAATCTGATACTCTAATATTTATGGATAAGGCATTCCATATTGAACAGCAATTCTTCAATACATATGCAATAAAAATCTACCTACATTAGAAAAATTTCTAATTCACTAAATTGTTCGTCTAACAAAAATCATATTCAAAACAATGAAAGTACTAGGTTTGATCGGAGGAATAAGCTGGGTTTCTACAGTTGATTATTATACCCAAATAAACAAAGGGATAAATGAAAAGCTAGGAGGATTAAACTACGCAGAGTGCATTGTTTATTCGTTTAATTTTCAAGAAATCAAGAATAATAATGACACTAACGATTGGGATTCTACATTAGAGATGGTTGTTTCAGCTTCTAAAAAACTGGAACAAAGTGGTGCAAAAGGAATTGTTCTATGCGCAAATACAATGCACTTCATCGCTGATAAAATTCAAGAAAGAATCAATATCCCTCTTATTCACATAGCTACGGCAACTGCGCTGGAAGTAAAGAAAAAGGGTATAAAAAAGGTGGCTCTCTTGGGGACAAAGTTCACTATGGATTATGACTTCTTTAAGTCCAAACTCAGCGAACAGGGGATCGAAACGATTATTCCTCAAAATGAATCTGATAAAGAATTCGTCCACGATACAATATTTAACGAATTGGGCAGAGGGATCATTACTCAAGAGACTAAGGCTAGATATTTGGACATTATAGGAGAACTGAAGAATAGCGGTGCAGAGGGATTTATTGCTGGCTGTACAGAAATACCATTGGTTGTCAAGGAAAGCGACCTAGACATACCGTATTTTGACACTGCTTTTATTCATGCAAAAGCTGCAGTTGAATTTGCTGTTTCAGAAGAAAATAAATAACTAGCTAAAACACTCCTTTTTAGCTTGAACAGTTTAAAAAGGTAAAAACAAAAACCAATGCAAAACCGAAAGGTTCGCGCTTGGAATCATTCACTACACTCATTTAAAAACACTTTTGAAATATGCACTTCGTAATACCAGAATTTGAAAATATTTTATTCTTCATGATCTCCGCATCCATGTTAATCATTATTCCTGGACCTGCTGTTCTGTATATCATGATGAAGAGCATGGAACATGGATATAAGGCAGGATTCGTATCTGTGCTTGGAATAGGCGCTGGCGCAATGGTCCATGTAGTAGCTGCGGGCATCGGAATATCTGCGCTATTAGTTGCTTCGTCCTATGCTTTTTTAGTACTCAAATACTTAGGAGCAATTTATCTGATTTACTTAGGCGTAAAGAAATTATTTGATAAGAATACTTCTGAGAGCATAGAAATAGGTAAGAGTGAAAAAAGGTTGGGTAAGATTTTTTCCGAGGGATTAATCGTCAATGTACTCAACCCTAAAACTGCCATCTTCTTCTTAGCTTTTCTACCTCAGTTCATCAGCCCAGAAAAGGGTGGCACAGTGTTTCAAATTGTATTCTTAGGGTTATTATTTACAGTCATTGCACTGCTTAGTGACTCTATCTATGTCTTAGCATCGGCCAAAATCACTCAATTGATAAAAGGAAATAAAAAATACTTTAGTATTCAAAATCGAGTGATGGCATCCATCTACATTCTTCTTGGAATTCTTACACTAGCTGTAGATCGTCCTAACAGTAATACGCCTAGCGTAAGCAAATGAAAGAACTCTGCTTATTAATTACGCACATCCTGCTATTATTTGGCGGTTCTGAGACTCTGTCGAACAATATGATCGAGAGTAATGAAACGATCAAATATCGACTGGTCCTAGAAGCTTCAAAAGATCTACTGGAAGATCCTAAATTGGAGAAGCTAGAATTACCAAGTATAGGAGTTTTCGAACTTGACCAAATGAAAATGGATAGTTTGAATTCATATGGTGAAGGTGATTGTTGGGGGTATATTTCTAGGTACTCACTGGATGATATGAGTATTGCTATAGATTCTGCTTCATGTGGGATATATGGATACAGCTATAAATACTATGTATTAGACCCTGATGGTTTGATCTCTAAGGTGTATGAAAAAAAGTCAGACCCCATCATGGATTATAACACGAATAATCATGTCTACATCAATAAGGAATTAGTAATTGATTTTGAAAAAGAGCCTGCTCTCTTCAAAGTCAGGATTGATACTACAGATGTAGTTGAATATAAAAATAGTAACATTCAAAAAGAGTTTACAACAGAAAATTTGACAGACGCTACTAAGTGGTACAAATACTTTGAGGAGGAATATCGATATGCCTGGATTTATAAATCTGAGGAGTAAAAAGGTCCGAAACCACTCGAATAGCAACAAAAAGAAATTGACTGCAAGAACAGAGATATCAATAATGGGGATATTTGCTCACCGACTATACTTTAAAAATGGGTTTCCTAAAGTCAGATTAGTTCAAGAGAAGTTCTTAGAGATTACAGGTCTAGAATTGAGTTTCATAGTTGATGTCCATCTAAATGAAATCACCACTAAAAAAAGTGAAATCGCGAGTTCAATGAGTCAAAGTGTAAAAGAACGTGATCGCATATTTAGTCCTGATTTTCAAGGTGATCAAATGGAGGCTCAAAAGGATTTAACGTCTATCGGACGACCTTATTTTTATTGCTTTCCTTTTGACGAAATTCTACTTGACGAGTACCCTGAAGAAACTTCGTTTTACCTCGAATGCAATCTTTCTACTAATAGCATGTACTTCTTTGAAGCACTGATAAAAACAATGCTTGAGTTAGGAGGTAGAACGTATACTTACAATTCTTCATCTAATGACCCCGGCCATGTAATAGAAGATCATTTAGAAGAATATAATCCCGATAACGAGCACTGGACTAGCATAAAAAAGTGGGAAGAAACGAGTGATATTGAAAGAGCTAAGTTTCAGAATGAACTAAAGTAAATCCCATTTTGGGAGAAACAACCATATCGTCTAGTTTCGCCCTTTTTAAGCATTTTAAAATGCAGCATCAGCTTTAGATTAATAATAAAATACAATGAAAATAAGTACACTCTTTTTCCTAATCTCTCAACTAGCATTTTTATCCTCAACAGCTAAAGATCATAAATTGACTCCTTCCAAACATTCTGACAAGTGGATAAACGGAAACGAATGGAGTATTGAAAGAAATAATGGAATCACAGTTAAATCATACTTTGATAAATATAAATCAGGCAAGTTGATATTTAACTTAGAGATAGAGAATCAATCTGGTCAGGATTTTAACATTGATCCTGATGAAATATTTTATGTTACTACCAGTTTCGACACGACTCTAATTAGAGAAAACTATAAGGATGAAGTAGGCTCTGCAAGGTCTAACAGCATATCTAAACAAAAATTCTTCAATGAAATCTATCAAAAGTATGATACCATAGACATTGAAAAAGCTGACAAGTTGATAAAAAACATGAAGTTCTTAACTGGATTAGGTTTTTTATTCGATTCTGATAACTTAGCTATTACTAGAGGCTACAGTAAAATTGACTTTTACAAACAAAATCTTCTATTAAAAAATACAATAGAGCCCAATACAACTTTTAGAAGGTTGTTGATTATTGATGGTTCCAGATATTCTGATGAAATAGAAATTATTATACCACTTGGTAATGAGACTTTTCGAATTCCATACAAAAAATATAGGACTAACGAAGAATAGCTTATCATATTAGTTGTCGATGCCAATAGACGTTACGTTAAAACCGATAGACTATCATGAATGAGATTAATTGGAGTGACTTTTCAAAAATAGAGATGAGAGTCGGAACTATAACTTCTGCTAGTATCTTCAAAGAGGCTAAAAAGCCAGCATACAAACTAGAAATCGACTTTGGAGAGTATGGAAGGCGAAAAACATCAGCTCAAATAACCAAGCGCTATCAGACTGATGAAATAGTAGGTAAGCAAGTAGTTGCAGTCTTGAACTTCCCTCCGAAACAGATAGCCAACATGATGAGTGAGTGTTTGGTTTTAGGCGCAATTGGAGAAGACAATGATGTAATCCTTATTAACCCTGATACCAAGATTAAAAATGGATTGAAAATTGGGTGATACTTTTTAGGAACCTTAGGCGTGTCTTTACAATCTTAATCAACCGAATAAACAAAAAACCTGATAAGTATCTTTTTTATTACAAAGACACCTATCAGGTTTTTCTATTTACTTTCTGGATAGTCTATTTACTATCGTCTGTAGACAATCATCTATTTAGATTGAGCTACTATCTTATTGATTACGAAAGCGGGCTTATCTCCGGGAGGTATAATCTTGATAGACTTATGCTTTACCTCTCCTGCTAGTGTTTTTACTCTTAAACGAACTGGCTTTCCATATTCTGGTGGAATAGGAATTTTGATCGCTTGGCTTAGTTGCTTATTGAGAATCGTGTAATTAGCAATCTCCGCTCCTGCCATAGAGGTCTCTATGATAGCTTCCTTGGTGGCAAACTCGAAGTTTAATTCGGCATCCCAAGTGTTGACATAAAACCCTGGATCCACGAAGGTGATCTCATACTCTATCCATGCTAAACCATCATCTTGCTTTTTAGAAGTAGCTGATATTCCAGAATTGTCTGCATACAAGTAATCCCATCCAAGTTTTCTCTTAGGATCGTTGGCAGCAAAGTATCCTCCTTTCTTACCTCCTACTTTGACTATAGGTAATATTCCTCCTTCTACTTTTACCGTTTTAGTCTCGAAGATATTTGCACTAGAATTACCTACCATGATTTCGAAAGCGCCCTCTTCTACTTTATATGTATTGGCTATGGTATCATAATATGAGAATGCTTCATATGGCAGTGTGAATTGAACTGGCACAGATTTGCCGGCTGGAACATTTAATCTCTTGAATCCTTTCAATGCTTTTTTCGGTGTCTTTTGAGAAGATTTCACGTCTCGTAGGTAGACTTGAACTACTTCATCACCATCAACCGAACCGATATTACTGACCTTGGCTGAGACTACTAAGTTACCTTGCGCATCTACTTTAGTCTTATCTATTTCTACACCTTCAATTTTAAAATCAGTGTAGCTCAATCCATATCCAAATGGATAGAGTGGCTTACCCTCGAAATACATGTAAGTACGTCCAGTCTGAACATTATAATCATGGAAATCTGGAAGATCCGAATCAGACTTGAACCAAGTAGCATTCAACTTACCGCCTGGATTTACCTCCCCAAACAATACTTTAGCTAAGGCATTACCTTGTTCTTGACCATTTGGCCATGCACAGATGATTCCAGGTATATTCTCTTGCTCCCAAGGAATCGCAGTAGGACCGCTAGGAACTAAAACTAAAATCACGTTCTTATTTACTTTCTGAACAGCTTTGATCAGCTTATGCTGATTGCCCGGAAGAGTAAGTGAGCTTCTATCGGTATTCTCTGTTGAAGTAGTTTCGTCATTACCGACTACTAAGATCACTTGGTCTGCTTTCTTAGCTATCGAAACTGCTTCTTTGATTTTCGCTTCATCATCTTCGTGTGCCAATACTTCACAGCCTTGTGCAAAACTTATCTCTGCATTGGTTGCTTGTTTCAGTCCTGCCAATGGAGACACTTTACTTTTTGGATGTCCTGAATAAATTCCCATCCAGCATCGATCTGCGAATGGCCCAATGACTGCCATTTTCTTAATATTCTTCTTCAATGGAAGAACGTCATCATTCTTCAACAGCACTATAGACTGCTCTGCCGCTCTCAAAGCCAACTGCTTGTGAGCATCACATTCTAATACGCTTCTCGGTATCTCAGAGTAAGGATTCAAAGAAGGGTCATCAAAGTCACCCGTCATGAACCTCAACCTTAGCAACCTGCGAACAGAAACGTCCAATTCTTCTTCTGTTAATAAACCTTGTTCTATAGCTGGCTTCAAAGCAACTACCATTGGTGCTTGTCTCACTTTGTTTCTGAAACACTCCTGATCTACACCTGCTTTGATCGCCATAGCGGCAGCCTCAGGTTGAGTTTTAGCATATTTCATTCTTTTTTCTAGACCTTGTACCGCAGCCCAATCTGCGATAACATAGCCTTTGAACCCCCACTCATCACGAAGTACATCGTTGACTAACCAATCGTGGGCCGAACATGGAATACCATTCAAGCCATTTAGACCAGTCATGATTCCTGTTGCTTCTTCATCTACGATGCATGTTTTATAGCCTGGAAAGTAATATTCATACAAGTCTTTTTTATTGACATAAGAATGATTCCATTCACGTCTCTTCTCTACATTATTAGCTACATAATGCTTAACAGTCGTTACAGTTTTCATGTACTTAGGATCATTACCCTGCATACCTCTCACATACATTCTTGCCATCTCTGACATCAAGTGTGGGTCTTCACTGTAGCACTCTCCATTTCGCCCCCATCTAGGATCACGAGCCATATTGACTGTAGGAGAAAACATCATTACTTCCTTTTTACCAGAATTTTTTAGAGCTCTGGCTTCATTAGAGATTGCAGTAGCGACATCAAACATCAAATCTGGATTCCATGTACTTCCCATGGCGATATTTTGGGGAAACTGAGTACAGTTCCATGCGATGATTCCATGAAGTGCCTCTCCATACCATTCGAAATATGGTACTCCCAATCTTTCTATTTCAGGAATACGAGACCCGCAGTAGCTGATCTTTTCTTCTAAAGTCATCTTGGATAATAAATCCTCTACACGGTCTTCTACCTTAGCATTGGGATTCTTCCATGTCTGAGCTGTTACCACATTGCCGAGCAATAGTAGGACAGCTAATATTTGATATAATTTATTTTTCATACTTAGTCGATTCAATTATTTAATCACAATAGCACCAAAGGTTTTTGCTGGCAACTTCACTTTTACATCCTTGTCGGCCATGACAAACTGAAAAGTCTGTTCCTTCTCATCATGATTGTGTACTAATATCTTAACCTCTCCATTTGGTGATTTCACAGTAATGATTGGATATAGATTTCCTCTGTTCACAGAAGCTACTCTTACGTCTCCCGGTTTAATGAACCTACTGATGATATACATCGCATTGTAATCGGGATTGTACGTGACAGTACCGTTTGATCGATCGATATTGATAAGAGAGTTTTGTGTCCAATCCCAACCGCTCTTGGTTGTTTCATTGAGAATCATATTCCAATATGTAAAAGTCGTACTTCCACTATTAATATAGCCTGCAACCTCCTCAAGTCTATGCTCTGCTTGCTCTACGCTATTCTTTCCGTTATAGCAATGTCCTTCTGTGTGAAACAACTTTAAACCTGGGATGGCTGATCTCGCATCGTTGATAATCTTTGGCTCGGTATATTGCAACCCTACTCCATCTACTCCACTGAAATCCTTGCATTGTATATAATCCATCAAGTCCATCTGATTGGCAGCACGGAATGTACCTGCGTAAATTCCCGTTTTTAGATTATTGGCTTTGAATGCTGGTGCCAAGTATTCATTAGCGAATGCTACCATTTCTTTTGCAGGAAACTGACAGCTTGGATATTTAGTATCGGCATCGTTTTCGTTTTGGATGCAAATTCTATCTACACGAACGCCTTCTTTAGCATAAGCCTGTACATATTTCACAAAGTACTTAGCATAGGCTTTATAAATTTCAGGCGTAGTTCTCAATCGGTTACCTTCAGGCTGAAGGCCTTCCATCTTGCCACTTACTTTCATCCATCCTGGAGGGCTCCAAGGAGATCCAAATAAAGTCAAATCAGGATTTACTTTAAAAGCAGCTTGTAAATAAGGCAAAACATACTTTTTGTCTCTATCAATTGAAAAATGCTTCATTTTGTAGTCTTCCGCTTTTTCAGAGTAACTATAGGCATCTATTCCAAAATCACTCGCTCCTATAGCGGTTCTACAAAAAGTAAATCCAGCTTCATCACTAGCAAACAGATTCGTCATCAGTTCATCCTTCTTCTCAGGACTCAAAGCCGCAAGTGCTTCCCCTCCTATCTCATTAAATGCTCCTCCGATACCCTCCATCGTCTGAAACTCTACTTCAGGATTGATATAAACTCTATTTCTCCAACCCACTTTACCTGGAGTACTTTGTTTGACCTCAAAAAGTGGATTTGCCTTACCTTCATTAAGCTTGACAGCATATACGCCTACTTTTTGGGCTTGAACCGTGGCTACGACTCCTAGCCAGATTAAGCATGTAATTAGTATTCTCATCATTTTATTTCTTTTACTATCTAGTTTCTTTTATCTTAAATGGATCTGAGCGTTTATCAATTCCAATTACCTTATTCTCTCTAAGGAGAGTTAGTTTTTCTCTGTTACTTTAATTTCCTAAATTCTAATCCATTTAACCAAGTCTCAGCATTGTCTTTGTCTGTCTGAAAAGTCAATTCTACTGGACTGTTCCCATCACTCTCAATAAAATTGGTGACAGAAACTGGCTTACGTTCTCCTATGTCACTGGAACTCTGGATACCTACTGGTTCTTCGTCTGAAACATATTCAAAGTCTCCTTTGGCATCATCAAGTGTCACTCTCATATTGTATGGATATAGTTTTCCTTTTCTCTTTTCGAAAGAATGGTGATAGGTTTTGAGTTTATATCTTCCTTTGGGCAAATCCTTGATTGTTAGCTTTAGAATCCCTCCTTTGACGAATATTCCATCACTAGCAACATATCCCAAGTCCCCTACCATAGTCCATGTCCCTGGACGCCAATTGAGAGCCGAGTCTCCTGATACAGTAAAAGTGCTTTTGTCTAAGTCAAAGCTGAATGATTCTTCATCTCCACCACCTATACATGTCCAGCCAAACTGTAACAATTGACCTTTGTTTTGCAAATCGATCTTATGAAATGTATAATCATATATAGGTACTCCATTTGCAACGGTCATATCCGATTCAAACGGTATACTGTTAAGTAACAAAGCTCTACTCTTAAGTTTGCCTGCTGAAGCTTTAATTTTAATCTCACCAGCTTCTGAGGCTCCTTTGAGGTAGACAGTTGCAACTCCATGATATGTCTGCATCTTTTGGATATATGATTTGTCAGAATATAGAATCTCTCCAGCACCTTGCACTGAGAAACTCACTCTCTCATCTGCATCAGTGACAACTTCACCATTTCGATCTACTACATAGGCTCTCAACATCTTAAGATCAGAACCTCCAGCTACTAATGGTAAATCTGAATTGTCAATAGCTAATTTCAGTGCATACGGAGCCCCTACTTTTATACGAGAATGTTCTGCTCTTACCTTTCCATTGTACAGGGCTTTAGCAGTAAGCTTTTCTTCTTTCCAGTCAAAATTGAAGGTAAATGAAGGATGTTCATTCTGGTTTCTCAAATTGTCATTATCTGGGTTTTGAGTGGTAACTAACTTACCGTCGGCATAAAGAGCTACTTCATTGGCATTGCTATAGACATGAATTTTTCTATTCTTATAAACAGACTCATCCGCTATATGTACAAATGGCTCATCTGCAAACTCTGACTTGTACCAATAATAGGAAGGTCGGGGAATTCTGTAAGCAGTTTGCAGACCGTACTCTGTAAACATATCATGCTTGTTTTCATTTTCTCGAAGACGGTTGTAATCAGCTCCTACCCATAGCAATGCACCTATGTTATTGTTTCTTTTTTTGTATCTAGAGATATGAAATTGCATTCCTAATCCATTGTTGGAATAACCATGCTCCATCACCAAACAAAAATCACTTTCAGGCCATTGTGTCCTTCTGTAATCCATTGTGGCATAGATGTCAGTTACTCCAGCATTTTGAGTACCACACCATGGGCTAGAAGCACTAGCTGTCAGTCTATATGGATCTTCCTCTTTGGCTGCATTATTGAGTTGGGGTACTGGGCCTCGGTGGTTTATTCCTGCACCCCATATTACAATTGATGGGTGGTTTCTGTGATTGCGAATCATTACTCTAGCAGACTGCTCTAGTTTATTCATCCATTCACCTTGTTCCCATAGAACCCACGTAGATGGTTCTTCATATAGTAATATTCCAAGCTCATCACATGCTTCTATGAAGGAATTGTCCTGAGGATAATGAGATAGTCTGACGGCATTCATTCCTGCTTTTTTGTATCGAAGTGCCGCTTCGTAGTGCATAGAATTTGGAACTGCATCTCCTATGTGTGGATAGTTTTGGTGACGATTAACCCCAACCATAAAAAATGGTTCTCCATTTAGCATAAAGCCTTTGCCGTCTACTAGAGCAATCGACCTAAAGCCAAATTTATTTTCAATAAAATCTACAGGCTCATTATCTAGATAAATGACTGATACTGCTCTGTATAAATATGGTGAATCAGGTGACCAAAGTCTATAGTTATCCTCTATCTCAGTAGTCTGTCTAAAGCTATGACTTTGACCTTTCGGGATTTCGATACTTGACTTCATTTTCTGAAGTACATATCCATCAGCATCTACTATCATAGTTTCTATTCTACATTCAGCAGCTTCATCATACTCATTGACTACGGTAGTTTTTACAGATACCGTTCCGTTGTTTTTCTTGACCGTAGGAGTAGTAATATGGACACCTGCATCCATGCTCTCCCAGTTAAAATTGACATGGAGTTTATTGGTCTTTACTAAGTAAACATCTCGATAGATTCCTCCCCATCTTACATAATCAGATTGATGAGGGTCGGGTGCGATAGTCGGATCAAAACTGTGGTCAGCTAAAACGACAATTACATTTTTCTTACCTGACTCGACAAAATCTGTAATATCAAAGTGATGAGGTATATAGCCATTCACTGCATATCGCCCTACATGTTGGCCATTGACCCATAGTTCAGTAGCACTGTGAACTCCTTCAAATTCTAAAAATGCTTTCTCATTAGACTCTAGCTCGATAATCATTTCTTTTCGATACCAACTCTTGTCACGAATGAAATCCTTTTGAGACCAGTGGTTAGTAGCACTGTCGAGCCATATCGATACAGGGTCAGGATTATGAGGTAAGCTCACTTCCTGCCAACCGCTATCATCAAAGTTGACAGCTGTAGGTTGTCCTTCATTGTCTTTAGCAAATTTCCAATTGAGGTTTATATTCTCTTTTACTCGATTAGTTCGGGGGTAACCTGTAAGAGAAGATGCCCTTGCAAACGGGCTTAAGGCGCATGTAATCAATACTATTACAAGCAATAAACTCTTGCGATAAATCATTGTCTTATCCATTCATTTGATCTATCTCAAATATAATCACCTAGCTTAACGCCTTTGCTATTCAATAGCTGCATAACCGTCGTGATACCGTAGCTGACACGGTGACTTTAACGGTTAATATTTTTAGCTAAAAGTGGTCTATTTATCAATAAAGCAGCTTTTCTAATCAAAATTCTTATACTTACCAGATAGCTTGTAACTAAGCCACGAATGATTTAATTGACTCCTATTTTATCACCTATATGAAGCTCCTCGACCTAACCTTAGATTAGGGGTTTTATTTCTACTCAATCCAAGGATCAAGGAATTAAATCCAAAGGGTAATCACCTTGCGATTAAATACTCTTGTTTCATGTCAATTAGGAAATATATCTTTGAACTATGAGAAGAGAGTTTCAAAAATCAGAAATTGAAGAAACGCTAGACAAGGTCTGCAATGACAACTTGTTTACTAACTCCTCTACTCTTCAAAAACTGCTAAGGTATTTAGTCGAAAAAAAACTCCTGAACGAAGACCTTAAAGAACTCACTATCGGTCTAGACCTTTTTGATTCCAACTACAGTGTTGACAAACACGACGGTATTGTCAGGACTTATATTTATAAGCTTCGCCAAAAGTTGGTAAAATACTACGCTCAACCAGAAGTAAATGACCCTATAATTTTTGAAATCAAAAAAGGTCAGTACAATCTATCCTTCCAGTCTCCAAACGAACTGATAAAGAGTGAATCAGATAAGAGTATTAAAATACCGTTACAAAAATTGTGGATAGGCCTAGGCATTGCATTGATAATCGGTACTGTTATTCTAGCTAAGTTCAACCTTGAGCCAGAGACCTATTTATGGAAACCTTTTTTATCTCCTGATGCTTCAAACCTAGTTGTTATATCCGATCAATATGTAGTATCAGAGACCAATCAATATGATGAAGAACACGCCGTTCTATATCCTGAAATCAACAATGATGACCAATTTCTTAAATATCAAAACGAAAACCCTGAGCGAAAACTTCGCCGAACGGACTATTCGGTAATGTCCAAAATGGCACCATTTTCTATCAAGTCGATTACTGAATGGCTAATACCAAATGGCGGTAGTTTTGATATGAAACTGGAAAGTCAATTAGTATTTGACGACATCAGAAAACATAACATCGTATTCGTCGGTCAGTTCAAAACAATGAATTTATCGAAAGCTATATTCCTTAAGGACAGTAAAGTTTTCTCTACTTATATAGATGGCTTCAAATACTCTATTGGAGACGAAACCAAGGTTTATAATACTAAGCATGGAACTCAAAGAGTAGAATATGCCATGGTTTCATACACATCAATAAGCCCAAACAACAAAGTGTTCTACTTTGTATCAAATAATGATATAGGCGTAATGGCTACAGTTCGCAACTTTACGAGTCCTGATTGGCTAAAGGACTTTGCATCTAAAATCCCGCAAGAGGCTAAACATTTCAATGCACTATTTCAAGTAAGCGGAATACAACGAACAGATATGAGTTGTGAACTGGTAGAACTAGAAGTAATAGAATAGCTATTTAGATACTTGCAATGAAGGTTTCAAGATTATCTTCACGATTGAGATCCAATTTCTTTCGCAGTCGATGGCGTGCGATATGAATGCTCCCCACCGAAATATTGAGTAAATGAGCCATTTCTTTACTAGAAAATTTAAGCTTCACTAGTGCACAATGCTTTAATTCTGTGGGAGTAAGATTAGGATATGACTCTAATAATTTTTTGTAAAAGCCAGTATGCACTTGGGTAAATCTAGCATTGAACTCTTCCCAAAAGTCACTTTTTTGAGTTGATTGATCTATTGTGCGCTGTTTCTCTTTACTATCAGGGACATTATCTTTTATGTAACTCACCAGTTCACTAATCTTCGTCTCTTTTTCGATGAGTTGAAGCGCGAAAGAAGTCAGTTCTTTATTCTTGACTTCATTAATGGCCTCTAGTTTTTCTCGCTCCGCCTCAGCCATTTGCTTATTATGAGCTTTTTCAACTCTATGCTTTTTGATTTGGCTTCGTCCTTTTACGAATAATACGATCACTACCATGAACAAAAACACTAGGGCAAAACTCAATTGAAGGTTAAAATACTCTTGTTGATTTTGAGCTATTTCGATCTCTCGTTCTTTTAACTCTGCTTCTTGTTCTTTGACTTTATCTTGGTACTTGTTTTTCATGTCAAATAGACTCTGCGCATGATCTGTTTTGACATTAAATAATCTATCCCCTATCTCTTTACTTTTAAGCAGATAATCATAGGCTTTACCTCCATTGCCCAACTCATAGAACAAAGCAGCTAACTTTCTATACAGATCATACTCATAATCCGTATGTGTTTTATACATTCTGATGATTTCTAAAGCATTTTCATAGGCTTTGATCGCTTCTTGCTTCTGTCCCTGTTCCCTTTTAAGATCGCCCCAGTAGGTGTCAACTACCACTAGATAAGTGACTCTTGATTTTTCAAAATGCCTTTTTGCCTGAGACAACAGCTTTTCTGCTAGATCATATTGTTGTCTTTTGATAGCTATCAGGCCACGTCTAGCCTTTACGAAATAGTTAGTTTTTTGCTTAAGCAATTCACAAGAGTCTAAATAGGTAGATGCCATATCTAGATCTCCAATATCTATATATCTGGCGGCGATGGCGTGATACGCTGAAGAGACATTGTGTTTAGATTTTTTAGCTAATGCCAGTACCTTGAAGTAATGAGTAAAAGAATCTTCCGTTCGGTCAAAATAGCTATTGAGCAAGCCTAATTCACGATGAACTTGTCTACTTAATTGATCATCCCGAAACCTATCAGCTAACAACTGAGCATTCCATAGATTCTCGAAAGAATCATAATAGTTGCCATCATTCTTCTCAATATCCGCTACCTGAAGTAAGCTTTTTAATATTCCGGCAGTATCAGCTTGGGTTTCAAAATAGGCAAGCGCGAGTCCAGTCCAGTAAACAGCAGAATCATACTTACCTTCTAGCTGTCTGCCTTTTATTAAATACTGGTCTCCGAGTACAGAATCTTTGGCCTGTGCTTTATAGCCACAGAAAAATAGCGTTAAAACCAAGACGCATTGAATAGTCTTATAGCATCGGTTCATACTCTTGCTTTAGTCTTCTCATTTCATATCCTCTTCATATCGGCAGAGGATATTGTTAAGTGATAAATTAAGTAAAAGTTCTATTTAACAACGATCGAATAAACATTCAATCTAATATCCCCCCTCTATTGTTAAGTTATTGTAATACATCAACGGTATGCTGATAAGTATTTGAAAGGAGATTTTGAGTCAATACTTTCCGTCTTGGAAATAACTTTGTTTTCGAGAAAAATTTTATACAAATACATGAATAAAGAACAAATGAAGCTAGGGATAAATTGTCTTTTACTAATCGTAGTAGCTTTAATACCTGACTTAGCCTCAGCTCAAGGCTGGGGCTATTCTAACAATAGAATAGCTATCAGTGCTGATGGCAATAATCAACCTGATCATATGCACCGTTGGTCAAAGGCCGATCCTGACGACTGGGGAGGTACTCCAGTAGCACTTGCCATGATCGCTAAGCTGCAAGCTCAGGACAAACTTGTTCACTTTTCATACAACAACTTCATTGATGCTCCGGCTCACACTTCAGCTACCAACCATATGAAAATAGGTGTCGATGGAGCGATTGAAAGATGGAATTTCGACAAGAATATATTCTTTGATGTTCCAGAGGATAATGAAGCAGCTATTAATGATTTAGTGGAGGAAATAGAAAAGTCAACAGCTACTGACCCTCTATACTTTATACATATGGGACCAGCCGAGTTTCTGTATAGAGCGGTGAAACAAGTGATCGAGGATAATAAAAGTGAAACCTTGTCTCATATTTATATTATTTCTCACAGCGGCTACAATGAAAAGCACCTAAGAAGAGGCGACCCTAAATTTGATAAAAAGCCTGTATCAGCTAGCGATAAACATCACACCATTGCAGAAACTATGGAGCTAAGCGGGCATAGACTTAATTACAGGAAGATCATTGATCAAAATGCTCATTGGGATCCAAACAAACTATTTGGATCAGACGATGACTTTACAGTCTGGTACTGGATGAGGGATCACAAAGACCCTAACATCAAATGGCTATATGATAGAATGCTTGTCAATGAAAAAGGAAAAGCTGACTGCTCTGATGCTGGTATGGTTTACTATCTATTGACTGGTGATGATAATGGTAGTCCTTCTAAGCTGGAAAAGTTCTTTGGTGAAGGCATACCAACTAATAATCTCACTGGTTCTGTTGAAAGCCAAACATTAAATGCCTTGAGAGATTTTAACATCCCGAGTATAGATGGTTTTGTACCTGCCTATAAAGATAAAGGTAGAAGAGCGCTAGCGGTCAATGCAGGCATGTACAAAGAGAAGTTTGCCGCTGCTACGGCTATTTTTGATGGCAATAGTGGCTTATATAATGTGACAATCACTACAGTAAAAGAAACTGATGGGGAATCGACTTACAGGCTTAGAGTATCTGGGGAGCTAGTAGGTAAATTCCAAAATCCAGAGACTACTCAGGACATGTCAACACATACCTACACGTTTCAAAACATTGCTCTGAATAAGGATGATGTCATACAGGTCGAGTTCAACTCTACATCCAATGGCAAAATACCTGAAGGGAATGCTTTTGCATTTGCAAGAGGTAGATGGAGACAGCTAGAAATAGTAAAAACTAACTGATAGTGGCTTTTATCTCCCACTAAGTACGTCAAACTTTCTAATTAACTCTTCGCCCATTTCATTGAGCAAAATGACTTGGTGCGTGCCTTCACTGACTTGGATGGCCATCTGGTGAGGTGTATTGGTTTCCCCAATGTATTCTCCATCCAGATGCCAGAAGAGTCTTTTGTTTTTGTGAAGGTGAGCAGCTTCGAAAATCGCTTCACCTCGCTTGCCATCAAGCTCTTTAGGAATGAATATTTTAGTTCCTTTTTTAGGATAAATAAGCTGTATGGTTGCTAACTGCTCATCAGACTCACAACCTTTCATGAAGGCCGGCAAGGATTTATAATCGATGTTATTTTGCTGATAGTACCAAGCTTGAGTCGGGGGTAGTACAAACCAGTTTTTGTGATGAATTTTATCTATCGGGTAGCAACTACTATTTACTTGGTATGTTTCTGTTTCGTCCAAGTGGATTCTATGATGAAGCATACAAGCTTGTGTGTTGCGAACTGCCTGAGGCCATGACACCTCCTCCGTCTCTTCACAATTTGGGGAAGCTATCCAACCTGAAGTTTTACATATCTTAAACAATTGAGTTTCTGCTGTTGGGACTTCGTTAAAAGAATCGTGATCTAGAACCTTAAATATTTTGAACATGAGTGGTGCAGCTGCTAAACCTCCTACCAGACCGGGTCGGCCTTCTCCATCGGCGTTACCTGTCCAAACTGCCACTAGGTATTTCCCATTGATACCTACAGACCATGCATCTCTAAACCCAAAACTGGTTCCTGTTTTCCAAGAAATGGGTACAGCTCCTCTAAAACTCTCCCATCCTGAAAAACCTTGAGGTCGATTCAGCCCTTTCATGGCATCTAATGTGGCCCATATACTTGCTATACTTAAGACTTCATCTGTCTTCACATCTCTACTCTTCAATGAATCTGCAATCAATATTGAATGCGGTTTATAATCTTCCGCGTCATATAAGTTCATGACAGGTCTGTTAAATGAATGGCGATAGGTACGGTATATATTTCCATACATCTGGGCTATTTCCCAAAGCGAAGACTCCGCTCCTCCCAATATTAAACTCAACCCATAGTGACTCGCAGGTCTAGTGAGGCTATTCATTCCTAGAGATTTCAATTTCTCATGAAATCGTTCAATGCCATAATCTCTCAATGCCACTACAAAGGGTAAATTCAAAGATCGAGTCAGCGCCTCATCAGCATGTACAGCCCCTCTGTACTTAAGGTCAAAATTCTTAGGCATAAAGTCCTTCAGGAACATTGGATAATCTTCCAATAAAGCTTTGGGAGTAATCAATCCATGGTCCAAAGCGGCGGCATAGAGAAAAGGTTTTAGCAGGCTACCCGTACTTCGCTGAGCCGTGACGATATCTACATCTTCACCGTGCTCCATTCCACTATTGACATTCCCTACATAAGCTTTGGTTTGTCCTGATTCTATATCTATTACCAAAGCTGCTGCATTGAAAATGAAGTTGGACTGAAGACCTTGACTGTGTGCCTCCACTCTCTCTTTTACCACTGCCTGAATGGCAGCATCTATCGTCACAATATTTCGCTTTCCTCCTTTACCTTCATTGATAAGTCTGGTCAAAAGACGTGGTGCCAATTGAGGCATTGGTTGGGGTATACCTGGTAAAGGCTCTGCCATAGCCAGTTCACAAGTCAAGGAATCAATAACTCCTTCAACCAATAGCTTGCTGAGTAGAAAATCACGTTTCCATTTATAGGTAGACTCATTCTTTCCTGGGAATACCAACGAAGGACTATTGGGTAATACGGCTAAACTGGCTGCTTCTCCCCAAGAGAGTAAATGAGATGGTCTTCCATAGTATCTCCATGAGGCAGCGCTTACTCCCACGACATTCCCTCCAAATGGTGCTTGAGAAACGTAATGTGAAAGAATCTCCTTTTTCGAATAGAGAAGTTCTAGCTTAAAAACCATTAGTGTTTCCAGAATCTTTTGCCAAAGTGTTCTAGACTGATTTCCTAGCGCCATTCGAACAACCTGCATGCTGATCGTACTTCCACCTCTCTTTATTCTTCCTGATTGAATATTAGACCAAAATGCCTTTGAAAGAGAAATTGGATTAACACCAAAATGCTTATAGAAATAAGCGTCTTCAAATTGTAATAGACACATTTCAAAACGTGTAGCTATGCTATCTTCTTTCGGAAATCGCCATTGTCCATCTTTAGCTATTTGAGCACCGAGTAGCTCACCTTCCTGAGTCTCAATGGTCGTAGAAAAAGTTGGTGCAAATAGCGGCGAAGGTAGCGGTAGCAGCAATAAGAAAAGCACTGACCCTATCAGAAGGATCAGTGCTTTTTTATATCTCTTAATAGACTCGTATAGTCGCAAGAACTTCATCGCTAAACTTATGAATCTGTTGTCTCAGCAAGTAAACCTCTATTTGAAGGTCTTTTCTCGACGTAGCAGTCTATCACAGTAGATACTTTATACTGTAACAGACTGCTTCGCCAATCTTCCCTGCTAGGAAACTATTGTTTATTTTATTTCAATCCACTTACCTGCATTCTGCGCGTAGATATCATCATCATACATCGCTTCTACTTTTACTGCTGGTTGATAGAACTTCCCTTTGTATGAAGTGTTCAACTGAACTTCGAAGTTCTTGGTCTGGCCAGCATTCAAATCGAAATACATCATGACTCTGTCATCTCTGATATCTGTATAATCAGGTTCATCTCCGCCATTGAATGAATCAGTACCATCTAGTCTAGTATTCAGTATCTCCCATCCTGATGGGAAAATTTGAGTTAATGCAAGGTTTTCATACCCCTCTCTTACCCCTGGGTGAGACACTTTTACTTTAGCAATGAAATCAGTACCATGAGGCAGATTAGCTGGATTTACAGATCTACCATTCTTGTCCTTATATGATACTTCCATCTTGATGTTTTTAGAAGATGGCTCTTCCTTACCACTTAGGGGAATTCCAGTCTTGACCATTCTAGCATATATAGGAGTAGATCCAGTGTTCTGAATCACAACACCTGTCTCAGCATCAGCAGTAGACAATTTTAACTGGGCTAAATAATTACCCATAGTTACGTCCTTAGTTTCTCCATTGACTTTGACTTCAAACTGAATCTGAGAACCATCGTCCATTCCTTGGCTATACTTAGAGACTGCAATCAAACTGTATGCAGTAGTCTGAGTACTCATCCATTTTCTCTTGTCACCCATCTTATCGGCGATCTCCTTGAGAATAGTAAAACCTTCCTCATGCATATTCAAATGTGCTAGAGTCTCTAGAATCATAGCTCTGTCTCTGAGTCTAGAACCATAAGTGTATGGATTGTACTTATAATCATCTAACTCTTGAGAAAGTCCTTCGATGATTTGTTTAGCTGGATCTTCATATCCTGAAACCGCATACGCTAATGCCAATCTCCACTTCGCTACCACTGGTAGATCAGACATAGATTTCATTCTGTTCATAGCACCCATGACATTTTCCCCAGCCAATGCCAAAGTATATAGTCTATAGGCCTGAACTAAGCTGCTACTTCTGTATTTGCCTTTCGTCCATTGGTTAGCCATGCGCTTCTGAAACTTCTTCCAGTTGGTCAGCATACCACCCGGTACAGCGTAACCTTTATTCTTAGCTTCCAATAAGAAATGACCTGCATAGTTAGTTCCCCACTCGCTATCACTTCCTCTTCCCGGCCAATACGAAAGTCCTCCCGACGGATTTTGGAATGTCTGTAGTCTTTCAATAGCAGCGGTGACATTGTCAGATATTCTAGTCTTAGTCTCCGCTGTTAAGTCCATTAACTGACCTAGGTACAACTGTGCAAAAACAGAAGATGTAGTCTGCTCCACACAACCATGTGGGTATCTGATCAAATATCTAATTCTACTCTCTAGGTTCAATGATGGAAGTGCTGACAATTCTATAGCCCCTTCATTTGTTCCTAGCAATCCAATTGGACTGTAATTCAAAGACCATTGATCTCCAGCCGAAATCAACTTGTCTGATACTTCTGTGAACTCAGGGTTAGAAGCTCTTACATCCATTTCAATGTCAAATTGAGCGGTACTTTTTGGTCCTTTGGCCGATACGGCTACTCGCCCTATCCCTAGACTCTCAGCAGCCTGAACTTTGAAGTAAATCACTTTCTCTCCTTCTCCTTCAACGGTTATCTCTTTGGTACTTCCTCCTACTAGTTTGAGTTTATCAGTAGCTTTCACTGATACCTTGACCTTAGCTGTCTTCGTATCCGAATTGAAAACTGTTACAGGCAAATCCATGATCTCGGTAGGACCCGCTACTCTCGGAAGAGTCGCCAATACCATCACTGACTGCTTCACAGGAGTAGCTTTATCAGTTTTACCATAGGCTCCATTGTAGCCGGCTACCAACATGGTTTTAACACTACCGACGTACTGTGGCATTTGAATTTCATGAACCGCTTCATCTCCAGCATCCAAGTAGAAAGGTCCCAAGTACTCTACTACAGGCTTAAACCTGTTCGCCTTTTGAGCTTTTGGTGCAGCTAAATCACCATCACCACCTATACTTAGCATTCTTTCTAATCTGCCACTATATGCTCCTACTACATCGTCATAGATATCCCAAGTCTTGATTCCTAAAGCTTCCCTTGCATAGAAATTGTTCCAAGGGTCTGGTGTTTTATACCTCGTAAGGTCAAGTAAACCTTCATCTACCATAGCGATGGTGTACGCCATAGGCTTACCATTGGACTCAGTCACTTTTACATTAAACTTCTCCTCTGGACTTAGCACATCAGGCATTTTGAGCTGAGGTTCTAGTGTGGTCGCTGGGTTGATCACTGAAACATTCTCTATACCATACATGCGTATAGGTAAATCATTGGCAGTCTGCCCATGAGGCTGCATCAATGTCACATGAACGTACAGGTTGGGAGTCATATCTTCGGTCACATCAAAAGTCACCTCTGTAGGTCCTGCTCCTGTTTCTGCCCATTTGCAGTTGATGATCTTATTACTAGTTTCCAAACTCACCAAAGCACGTCCACCTTCGGCAGCAGGCAATGTCACCTTGGCTTTGTCTCCTACTTGATAGCTTCCTTTGTCAATATCGAAAGTCAACATATTGACACCTCCCATATTCTTCTTGCCTTTTCCAGCCCATCCCGGCCAGTCAAAATAAATCACTTGTCCTGCACTGTGTCCGGACTCAGGATCTGTGACTCTTACATAGTATCTACCCCACTCTGGATATTTAACTTGAACGGCCCAAGTTCCTTCACCATTCACCGTATTGACTTTAGCTTTCTGTAACGGTGAGCGGTAGTTTCTGCCTATATAATTACTGATATCATTATAGGAACTGTTCCACCACCATCTCCATTCGAGTTTGAACAACTCTACTTCTAAGTTTTGCTTTGACACTGGTTTACCATCAGAGTCTACAGATACGATTCTGATCGAGTGATCCTTGTCTGTCAAAAGCATTTTGCGCCTATCGCCTTCAGGCGCTTTAAGCCCTACATAGCTAGCGTATGGGTAATATGGGATGACTAATTTGTCTACAGAGAAGTTTCCTCCTTCTTCATATACCTTACCGGTAAATATGGCATTAAGAGCTCCCGGTGCATTGTCATTGACATCAATATTGACACCAACGTTAGCATAGCCATTCTCATTTAGTCTTACAGAGAATGCTTCCTGTCTCTCTGCATAAAAAGACTTGGAATCATCATCAAATATTAGATTAGGATACTCTTTGAAAGTTGTTTTGGTCGGAGCCAAAAGCACATCATATTCTGCTTCCAAATTCTTAGCCACAGCTCCGTGAAGCCATTTTACTGTCAGATCAGCATATATTTTTTGGCTTCCTCCTGTCAATCGATCGGTATCAAAATCAAGGTCAATTTTCAGTCTATTAGGCTTGACCGTTTCTACCTTGATTTCTTTATTGAATTCAGAGCCTCCTGCTTTTACTTTCACCTGCCACAGACCTGTTGGATCCTCTTGATTGGTAGAAAGTTTGAAAGCGTACATTCCACTTACAGATTCCGTTTTAGTCTTTCTAGTGACTATCTGCCCCTCAGGGTTCTTAAATTCCAATATCACAGGATAGTTATCAGGAAGTCTTGAATCTTTATCTTCTAGAATGAATGTCAAGAAAATATCGTCTCCTGGTCTCCACACGCCTCTCTCTCCATAGATGAATCCTTTGATACCTTTCTTGATCGTCTTACCGGCAGTATTGAAGTTACTCAATGACAAAGCTGACCCGTCGTCTACCTTCATGTAATTGTAGTCCTTCATGTGCTTAGCCTTGATCATATATGGCTTTCGCTTCACATCCAATACAGCCATACCATTGCTACCCGTAGTAGCTTTGCCTATTTCTTGTTGCTGGTAATCATAGGCTATGATCTCTACCCCATCCAATGGAGTGGTTGTCAAGATGTCATTTGCGAATACATGCAGAGCACCAAACTCAGATCGCTTAGCTACTAAACCGATATTGGAAGCTAGCAATATTTTCTTGACATTTCGACGCTGTCTATAGTACATGCTATGACATGGATTATCTCTTTCATTCCAGTCATATTCATAGTAGTAGTTTTCATAGCTGTCCCAGCTGCTTTCTTCTTGCTCTTCGTCCCAGTTTTGCTGAACTACATCATCTTCAGTGTCTGGACAAGCAAATAGTGAATGCTTTTTAGTGAATGAAATATCTACTTGATATAGTGCTCCCGGCTGAATTTTGAACATTTCGGATAGTTCCAGCGTAAACCGGTTCCATTTGTTCAAATTGGTAACTCCAGTCTCTAGCAGGTTCACTTCTTTCGTCTGAACAGGTCTTGCTACTCTTTGCAGATACCTAGTACCTCCCAAATCATTGGTCTGTAGGTATTGTAAAACATTGCTTTCGAAAATCTGAATGACAGTTACCTTAACAGCCTTTAGGCCTACGGCTTCAAATGGAAGAACTAGCTGATCAGAGTTGGGTAGAATCGTTCCTTTTTTAGAAGCTAATCTGATCTCAGGTTTAGAAGTTGGCATTTGGATCGTGGTCACAAAATCCTCTTGCAGGGTCTTTCCTTTTACACTTCTGATATTCTTGAAGATTCTTACCTCTACCTCACCGTAAATAATCTTAGATGGGTAAAGTTTCAGTTCATTTTTATCGATAGTGTATCTAGGTACATCGTCTCCGAGTTTGATAAAACCTTTCAACGACTGGTTTTTATCTATCAAATGAGAGAAGGTAATAGATATATAGTTTTCACCCGCTTGATTGAGTCTACTCGATGCTACACTAAACTCGTTTTTACCAGGAACTACATATTTCTGTTCTCCAGATGTCGCTACTCCTATAGGCGAACCTTTCCAGCTTACTTTGACTTCACTACGATCGTCCTTTCTTTCTACATTTTCTATCGAGAAGATGAATTTTCGACTTGACTCACCGCTTGTCCATGTGATAGGAAGGTCTGAGCTGCCTTGGGAAGCTTGTAATATCTTCTTGATTTTTTCTAAATCTTCATCGTCAGCCGTCTCGACATATCCAGTGATTTTGGCATCTTGATCTTCTCCTGCTACTTCTAGTCCCTCTATGATTACTTCATAGTTTGACTTAATGACAGCAAACCCAAATTCAAAGACATTGTCTTTGGGTGGATTCTCAAAAATCTCCTTGAGGAACACCTTAGCTTCGTAGGATTGTCCCGGGGTAAGGGACTGCTCGGGTGTAAAAACTATGGAGCTTTTATCTCTCCATACTGCCGAACCTGCTATGGCTGGTTCAAATGAAAATACTTTGCCTTCAACCGCTTGATTAGGTTGCACATCCATTTCCTGTGACAGAAGAATGAGAATTTCTTCGTTTTTGGAAATCACGCCAGAGGTATATCCCTCTACAAACTCACTATATGCGGCGGTAGATTTAGTCTTCTTAGATCCTTTGTCTCCTCCGCAGGAGATCAATAGTCCTGTGATAGCCACAAGACAGATTAGGTTTCTTATTATTTTTAGCAAAACGTTTAAATTATTGGTACAAAATAGAGTGCCAATTTAGTGCAAGTTCTTTGATCCTCAGGCATTCGATATAGAACTTATCATAATAATAACAGCTAACAGGCCTTAATCAGAAAGTCTATTGTAAAGGGTAAATAACCTTCAAAAACCACTTCCCTGCTCAAGTTTAAACCTCCCCTCGTGATTTTTTGGTCTCCCTGCGGCGCAGGAAGGGGCTCATGTAGCGCAGGAAACCTGTTTACCTCCGCAGGAAGCGGTCAAATTAGCGCAGGGAAGGTCTTCTGCCTTGCAGGGAGCCTCCTTATATGGCAGGGAAGATTAAAATCGGTGCAGGAAGGGTGGAATGATTGGGTGATAATGTAGAAAAACCTTTTGTTTCATGTGTAAGTACAACGACTCTTAAAATGATTTATGAAAATCCTTTGTCTCCCAACACAGCTAGTTTAGAAATACACTGTACCAAAGTACCGAGTCAGGAGACTCTACGGTTCATTCTATCTTTTAAGAAGGACTCTTGTGAATGAGCATGGCTTGCCCATATTAAAGAGTATTTTTATTTCGATTCAACCAATTTTTTGCTTCTTCTATCAAATGCTCTTCGAATTTTCTTTTTTGTTCAACCTTGGGAAGGTCTGTATAATAGAGAATCAAACTACCATCTTCAAGGTCTTGAAGTTCTCGGTACCAAGTGTATAAATGATGAAGGTCAAGTTCTTCTCCAAGGTATTTTGTTGTGTTATCCATCGGCCAGTCAAACGCATCATCGATTTCATTTTTTATAGTTGTCATTATTTCAAATGATTGTTTTGGATCATTAATCATCCGTTCTAAATGATAGGTAATTAGTACGTTAGCAGCACAAAACTTATTAGGTAATTTAAGTTTAAGTTCTGACAGCATCTGTTCGAAATATTGCTGTAATTCAAAAGTGTTATCCCGTTCGTCCATACCAGCTAAAATGATAAGCGAGTCTGAATCTAGTCCTTCTGCCAATCCTGTTAATGCGATGTCTGGATGTTGGCTAGTTGTTCGGTTTTCCAAAACGTATTCGGCAAGTTTTTCTTGAAAGTTCATCAATTTGAAGTAGACACTTTATTCATAAATTAGAATAGGTATAACCTTATACACTTTTTTATTCTAGTTCTTTTACAAATCCATAAGTTGGAACAGGTGTTTTCCCGTTTGGAATTTCATTTAAGGCCTTGTAAAAAATGTAGTCTTTATCCTTTTCAATTCCATAGAATACCCTTACGATCTCTGAATGAACTTTCTCATACTCAGCTTTCGTTTGCACTGTATCTTCTAAGTCTAAGATTGTCAAATACTCAATCATGGGAAAATATCCGTTTGTAGTTCTTTGAGGATAGATTGACAAAACCTGAGGTTTAGAGACAATCGCTTCAAGAGTCATCGGAAACTTGTACTTCGAGTTTATTTCAGTCAGTACTTTTTCATAAAACTCTTTCATCTCATCTTGCTTGCTGTATTGCCAAAATTTAGTAGCGGGATTTGAAACCTTTGAGCTCAAAAACATAGTATTTGCTGCGTCTATCAAGTACCCCTTGTTATACTCGGCTTTTGCTTTAGAATACAATTCAGGAGCAGTTTGTCCATTGACTTTGTACTGCCCCAATTGGATAATATTTAGTTTCCATCCCGCTGGATATTTACCATAAATGTTCATAACTATAAATTCATCAAGTCTACTTTTAGGCATTAACACTGAAATGAATGTTTCTTGGTTTAAGGCTTGATAGTGAATTACGTAATCATTGAGCTCGTTAACTCCCGATATAACTGTATTTACTATTCCAGTTGTAGAGTTTTTTGATTGAACTTGATTCAGAATTTTATAGTCAACTGTAGTAATTATATTACCTGCATTCTCAAGTAAATGGTCAATATCATTACCGCTTACTTCCAATAGCTTATCTGACATTATTGACTTCAGAAGATTAGCATTATTTGTTATTACAGCTTTCAATACTAATTTATCCAAGGTTTCAATTTGATTTTTCACACCTTGTTCAATGTAATCACCTTGCCAAGTTTTGGTTGTTCCAACATTGCAGCTTTGGAATCCAAAAACGATTAGGATTGTTAAAAGAATTAGGTTTTTCATTCTTGTTATTATGTACTTTTTATGGTGGCTTATTATAGGTAAATTAACCATGTAACGTAGTGAGCTTTTGGTTTTGTGAATTACTTTTTTATAATTCTTAAAACCAAAATAATGAATAATACATTACCTCCACTATTTCATATGTAAGTGCTTGGCACTTGAAATAATTTATGACAAGACCGTAGGCTAATCTAGCTATACACTGTGCCAGAATACCGAGTCAGGAGACTCTACAGTTCATTCTATCTTTCAAGAAGGACTCTTAAAAGAACGACATCGCTTTGGAATCAAATCAATTATTAGATGTACTATTTTGCAAATTTCTGTATAGTTGAACCATATGACTTACCTTCTTAGGATCAATGTTAAAATGATGAATACTAATAAAGAACTCTTGTGTAGAAGTGCAGATAATCAATTGGCTTATATCTCCACTTATTTTACGAATTTTAGTTGTAACGACTTCAGACCACTGTAATTCAAAAAGATCAGTCCAAATACCTGACGAATTAATTTTAGCTTGTGTTTTTCTATTAATTATTTGGATAATGGACTTTATAAAAAGGTAAAAGGGCAATATACCTATTGCAATTCCAAGCAACCAATTGTAATTGTATATGCTTAGAATTCGTATTTCTTGATGATCATTATTTGTTAACAAAATTGTAGCAAAGACAACTGTAGAGGCCAAACCAATTAAACTTTGCTTAATCGAATATTTAAAAATTAGTTCTTCTGGATTTATAGTTGAAAATCGAACTTCATCTAACGACGTTGATTCTTCATCAAATTTAGAAACTTGCTCTATTAAGTTCTTACCAAACGAGTTTTTAGGCATTGAAAGATTATTGGTCTAATGACTCTTTATGAAGAGTGCGTTTTAGTGAAGTTAATGTTTCATCAAGAAAATAGCCAACTCTACGAAATTGGCTATTACTTTTTTCATTTCTTATTCGAACTCGCAGAATTGAGAAATTCCCTCATTCATAACATTTGTTATCTCACGTATTTATTCCGTTTTTATGAGTCCACCCCAAACCCAGCCCGTTTCCTCTTTGTATTTCACTTTCATCCAATTGGCAGTTTTTGACCCAATGGTTTCTTCTGGACCATCGGTTGAAATTACCTCAATAGATTCGTTAAATGGTATTGATGTTAAGATCTCTGCTTGTCCAGAGGCAGATGTTCTCATGTTAAGTCCACGTTCAGCCAAAACAGTTCCTAGATTAATAGTTTCGACTACATCAGTAGTTGGTTTATTCCAAGAATCGTAAATTGAGTACTGAAAACTTGCCAATGAAATTGCAACTCCCAGAGCTATCAATCCTTTGATAATGAAGACAATTCGTTCACTTGTTACGGGCTTAGCAACCACATCAGAGTATTCCTTCACCTTGGTATATCCATCATGTCGTTGACCTGTTTTGTATCTCCTATCTTGGACATATACAGGTTTTTGTGTGTAGCAATAGAATCTGGTGTACTTTTTAAAGAAATTCCTAAAAGCCAGATAAACCCAATAGAGCGGTCCGAATATTGGCAGAATTTCACAGCCAATAACCATAAAAAAATATAATACCACATTGGATCGGAATAGTTCAGTTTTGTAACCAGCTCCCTTCAAATCTTGCCGACTGTTAAAACCTGAATTATTAGAAGTTCCGGTGTGCGTATCTCCATTCGAAAATCCGACCAATTGTATTGGAGTTGAGCGGGTATCCTTGTAAACCTTGTTACTGATTATTCTACCTCCATCTCGTCCAATTTGGTTGACTGCTGAACGAACAAATCCTTTGGCTAAATTTTCTATAAAACCCATTCTATTCGATGACTTTATGTGTAGCAACGTACGAATGTCACCCATTCGCAATACGTCTTTTTAAACAGTGTTAATTAATCCCACCGAAAATAACCTATCTAAAGCTACAAACAAACCAAATTCACACTTAACTGCTTTTCACTTCTAAGTACATGCACTCTTCATGTTTTCACTTGTTATTTAAAGTCTTCCAAAGGGGAAAAATAGAACAGGTACTAGCGAGTAGACCTCAAGAAGATATGCGTAAATGACATTTTCAAAAAAATATGCGTGGTCACAATCTCTGAAAAAATATGCGTAGTCGCAATCTCTGAAAAAATATGCGTGCTTATGAATTCGAAATAAATATGCGTGGTCAGATTTTTTTTCAAAATATGCGTGATTGGTTTTTAAATAAAATTATGCGTAAGTGTGTTTGAAAAAAATATGCGTGGTTAAGATTTTCAAAAAAATATGCGTGACTTAAAAATGAACCACGCATATATGCGTGCCCCCCCTACGCATATATGCGTAACTCAAAAAACAATCACGCATATCTATTTGGTCTGAAAAGATATGCGTGACTAAGAATTTGAAATAAATATGCGTGGTTGGTATTTCGAATTAAATATGCGTGATCTGGTTTTTTCAAAATATGCGTGGATGACATTTTTGAAAAAATATGCGTGGTTGGGTTCTGAAAAAAAATATGCGCAGTCAGGGATGTATATCAGATAGTAGAAGAAAACAAAATTTCCACTCTATTCGATGAAGGGCTACAGGTTGCATGTAGGTTTCGGATTCTTCTGACAAAGTCCTGCCAGATACAAAAGGCTATCTAACTAGCCTTTCATAAGTTCGTCGATGTCTATATTGTTCGGATCTTCAATGCTTTCGTAGAACTTAAGCTTCTTCTCGATATCCTTTCGGAGGTCAGCATATAAGTCAACACTTGCTGTAGAGGGTGCAGTAGCTATATTGATCAAAGCCAAGTGTTGAGAATAAATAACCTTGAGCTCTTCTATCAATTTCGAATTGGGAACTGTCATTATATCCAAAAGGTTGAAATGGCTTGAATAGGTGCTTTTCAAGTCTTCCATCAGTATATCACTTACTTCTTGTTCTACTTTCATTTTATTAATTGCTATTCTGAATCCTAAAGATAACGCAATCAATTCTCTACAAAATGTTTAGAGGTAGAATAGTTGATCTATTCTCTTCATAATGTTTTGATTACTTCGTCGTGCCTCCTTCTAAAGATGCTATTCCTTAAAATAATATCACCGTCATCCGAGCGCAGCGCGGCGATCTGTTCAGGTCATGCAGTGATTCAACGAACAGATTGCCGCATTACATCTCGATTTGCTATCGAGACTCCATTCACAATGACGAGGAATTTCGAAGCTAAAACGTAGTCTTGTTGAACGATAGAGAAACATCTTCTAACGTCTTAGAAGACCCTTCTATAGGGCTTCCTATGACGAATCTTTTCTAACTTACCCTGAGGTAGAGATCCCAAATAACCAATTCTTGCTATCGCATAATTGATTTTTGGGATGACGGTTTTATTGTTTTTAGTTTGAACATTGATTTTTCTGGAAATTACCAATGGCTTTATTACTACTCATTACACCTTTTATAGAATGTAGATTTTAAGAGCATCGTCATCCGAGGAGCTTTACCTCTAAGTAGATATGGCTAACCCAGATACCTTATAAATAAGTTGCTTTAAAAGCAAAATGACCGTCATCGCGAGCACAGCGTGGCGATCTGTTCAGGTCATGCAGTGGTTCAACGAACAGATTGCCGCATTACATCTCGATTTGCTATCGAGACTCCATTCACAATGACGAGGAATTTCGAAGCTAAAACGTAGTCTTGTTGAACGATAGAGAAACATCTTCTAACGTCTTAGAAGACCCTTCTATAGGGCTTCCTATGACGAATCTTTTCTAACTTACCCTGAGGTAGAGATCCCAAATAACCAATTCTTGCTATCGCATAATTGATTTTTGGGATGACGGTTTTATTGTTTTTAGTTTGAACATTGATTTTTCTGGAAATTACCAATGGCTTTATTACTACTCATTACACCTTTTATAGAATGTAGATTTTAAGAGCATCGTCATCCGAGGAGCTTTACCTCTAAGTAGATATGGCTAACCCAGATACCTTATAAATAAGTTGCTTTAAAAGCAAAATGACCGTCATCGCGAGCACAGCGTGGCGATCTGTTCAGGTCATGCAGTGGTTCAACGAACAGATTGCCGCATTACATCTCGATTTGCTATCGAGACTCCATTCGAAATGAAGCAGTATTGCCAAGCCAAAAACACAATCTTATTGAGCGCGCAAAAAGACCGTTAGTATATATACTTTTAAAAGTATAACTTGGCATATCAATTTCTAATACAGGCCAACTCCTTAATTGCTATCTGAGCCTATCCGAGCCATCCTGCCACTACGCATTATTCAACTAGCTATTATTAAAAATGAATCCAGTAATCAGTGTGGAGGATAGGAATTTCCCTATTCAGGTATTTGGAACTAATAACTCACAACCTATTGTCTATTTCAACTTGGTGCCAGATATCCCCGAAGCGGGATTGACGCTTTGCCAATCCTTGTCAACTAAGCATCAGGTATTTTATGTAGAAGACCTTTCGTGTTCTCAATCAGTAGAAAACAATACCTACGAACATCTCACCTTTTTAGCTAAACAAATACTCCTTTCTTTAAAACTTAACAAACCATTACTGATCGGTCATCTGTCTGGTGGTCATATAGCAGCAGAGGTAGCTCGATTACACCCAGAATTAGCCGGGGGTGTATACTTGATCCACACTCCTATTGATGTATTGACCGCTGGCAATGATGAATTAATCAAGCAAACTCAACTATACTGGGACTTGACCCGCTCATTTATAACGGACGCTCCAAAAGAGCAAAAGGTCACTGGTCTGAAAAGCTTTTGGAAGAATGAGAGCTGGTGGCCTTCAAAGAAAGAGGAGTACCTCTCCCATCTAGAAGATGATACTTTTCTGAAAAAAGCTACCAATTACCTTCGTGCCAATTTTGAAATAAGCGAAAGTTTGATCAGACCTAAGGCTAAAATTAACGAACAGAAAATAGCTGTTCCTACTATGCTGGTGTATGATCACAAAAGAATTCCAGCGCAGTTAATTGACCATGACTTTTTGTCTAGCTATGCCTCTCACCTCAGAGTGTACCCTTTTTCTCTCAAGTCTCTAAAACCTTGGCTAAGTGATGAAAAAGATCTGTCTATTGAGAAATCTATTGTAGCGTTTTTCAAAGACATCACGGTAGAGTCTGAGCTTCAGTCTGCCAATGAGCGTCGAGCCAAAATCACTGAGGAATCAGACTCTAGTGGCAATCGTCCAATGAGTATATGTATAATAGGAGCTGGAGCTGCTGGCTTATCCTGTGCATTGGCACTGAAGGAAGCTGGACATGACGTGACCATCATAGAGAAGCAAAGTGATTCTGGTATTTCTCCGGGGCATTCCTCTTCTGTTACCCTACCAGGTGGGGAGTCTGTAGACCCGGCTTTTGGTGCGATTATTCCTGCCCTCTACCCCAATACTATTAATATATTGGACCGCTTGGAGGTTGATTACGAAACCCTCTCCTATGCCAACAAATCTGCTCTGTACTATACTCAGGATAGAAAACTGGTCTGGGACGGAGAAGCGTCTTATCCATTTTCTAGAAAGGTATTTTTAGAATCAGAGAAGTTGAGAAACATCCTGCAAATAGCAGAAAAAAATCATGGAGACTATCTATCTCTAGAGGATGTGCTCAATGAATCTGATCATGAATTCTCAATGAATTTTTGGCATCATTACTTCTTTGGCAGAATGATTTTCTTCTTTGGAGGTCACAAGCTTAGGTATTACTTACAGTATCCTCTAAGTATTCTCAATCTCACTGCTAACCTAGACTTGTCGAATCATAAAATTTGTAGAATTACCAATGGCTCGGGTAACTACATGCGTCAATTCAAATCTTATGTAGAGAAAAAAGGTGTGAAAATAATCAACAATGCTACGGGTAATTTGATATCAAAACGTACTATTAACAATCCGTATGTCAAAGTCAGTATCAATGAAACTTCAGGATCCTATGAGCAGAAGTTTGACCATCTAGTATTTGGAATATTACCAGACGAAGCGCTCAAAGTCATAGGAGACGAAGCTAATGATAAGATAAGAAGTACTCTTTCCTCTTTTTCAATATCTGACGACACAGTGATCTTGCATAAAGATGCTTCGATCATGCCTCCTGATCCGAGTATGTGGAGGTATATGAATGTCATGGTTCCAGAGGCTGACGCTAAAGGATACGATCACTCTTGTGTCGCGACCAAACTGTTCTATTCTAACCATGATCATCAAACTCCTACATTCGTAACACATGCTTATGGTCAAGAAATGCCGATCAAAGATGGTATAGCTTCTACTCAACGACACGTACACATCAATGTAAATACTGTTCGTGCCAGAAAGATGGTGCAAAGTTTACAAGGAGAGGATGGCCTTTGGTACTGTGGTAGCTGGCTGCAAGGGCTTAATTTTCATGAAGATGCCATTGTCACAGGCCTGAATGTAGCCAATAGTATCGCTCCTCATCATCCAAAAGAAATACTTTCCTATAATAAGACCAAGGACATTGTAGAAGAGGAAAGCTCCGATCGTACTTTCGTGAACATCCTCAAAAATCAGGCGACTTTCTATCGGGACAAAAAAGCTTTCTTATTCCTAGATGATAAGGGGAATGAAATACATCATCAAACCTATGAACAACTTCTCTCTGAAGCGGAAAATTTAGGATACTATTTACGACAAGACCTCCAACTGAAAAAAGGAGATACAGTAGTACTCTGTTATTTGAATGCGGCTGATCATTACATTGCATTTTTAGGATGTACATTATCTGGTATCATCCCCGCTATTGTCACTCCTATGAATCCTAAAAAGGTGAAATCGGAGATAGATGTATTTACAAGTGTGATCGATAGCTGTGGAGGCAAGGCCATATTGACTGATTCCAAATATTACAGTTATTACTTGGCGGGACGAGCTGCCTCTCCTAGCACCTATGGGAAAAAGACAAACGTCCCATGGTATAAAACTGATAAGATAAAAACGGAGAAGCCTTCTAGTTTTGAATTCGAAAAGATCAATAAAGAAGATATATCTTATCTACAATACACCTCTGGATCTATGGGTATTCCTAAAGGGATCGTTGTCACTCATGAACAACTTTTGGCTCAACTGGAGATGCTAGAGGATAGATTAAAAGCGACTCCTCCAGACAAGGTAGTGAGCTGGGCTCCACACTTTCACAACATAGGGCTAGTGGGCATATTCTTACAGAATATATTCATAGGATCAACTACGGTCTCCATATCTCCACTCACATTTTTGAAGGACCCTAAGATATATATGCAAGCACTGTCCTATTATCAAGCTGCTTTTACTGTAATGCCCAACTTCGGACTGAAGTACATTCTGGATAAGATAAAAACTCCAGATCCGAAATGGGATCTATCTAGAATGAAGACGCTGGCGATGGGTGGTGAACGAGTAGACCCCAATACAATGGAAAAGTTTGTAAATACCTATAGTGATGCTGGGTTTGAAGCTAGAATGATGGCTCCTGGATATGGTCTGGGTGAACATGTGACGATTGTTAGTTTGGGAGGAAAAAGACTTTACTATGCTGACAAAATAGCCCTTATGCATCAGCAAAAGGTAAGACCGGGTACGCATCCATTGGCGGGCTGCGGTGTTCCGGTCAAAGGTGTAGATGTTCGTATCGTAGACCCTACCTCGCATAAAGAGGTGGCTACGGATAGAGTTGGAGAAATATGGGTCTCTAGTCCTTCCAAAGCTTCAGGATACATTCACCTAAAAGAGTTAAGCAAAGAAACATTTGAAGCTACCATAGCTGGAGAAGATGATAAAACCTATTTGAGAACTGGGGACTTGGGATTCATCCACGAAGGAGAAGTTTTTGTCTGCGATCGATTGAAGAATATGATCAACGTTCGTGGGGTCAACTGCTACCCTACAGACATAGAAGAGACGCTCGATACTATAGAGGGGATTTTTGGTTCTATTGCGTTTTCTTCGTTTTCTGATGAGGGTGAGGAACAAATGACTGTGGTGGCAGAAGTAATAAATGGGTCAGCAAAAAAACTGGAACTAAAGGAACTTACTATTCAGATCCAAGACATGATTTTGATGAATATAGGTGTCACTCCTGAAAGGATAGTCTTGATCAAACAAGGTCAGTTGCCAAGAACCTCTCTCGGAAAGCTACAGAGAAGAGATTTTGAAAAAAAATGGAATAATGACAAAATCAAAATACTATATGACGATGTATCGAACGATGATCAAGAGCTAACGCATCTGGTCGGAGTTGATGAACTAGATCATTTGAATATTTCTTCGACGGAAGCGATTATAGTGAAGAAAATAAAGGAGGTTGCTAGAGTATCTGTAGACCCACAAATATCTCTATTCGATCAGATCACTCTTGACTCTATAGAGGTGGTACTACTAGTAGAAGAACTGTCTACCGTATTTCAAATTGACCTCTCCTTGACAATACTTGAAATGTGTGATACAGTAGAGGACATTGCCAATTACATCCAATCAACTCCTGAATACAAACCTCTTCCTTCTAATATATTGGCCTTCAATATCGAGAAGAAAAAAGAAGGTGAAACTCCTATTTTCATGATGCATCCTGCGAGAGGCGGTGTTCATTGTTATTTAGAGTTTGCTCGTGAATTAGACCTGATGTTTTACGGAGTATCTGACAACAGTTCTTACTCTTCCGTTGAGGATAAAGCTCGAGAGTATTGCCAGTTAATAAGGCAAGTACAGCCAACTGGGCCATACATTTTAGGAGGGTATAGTTTTGGAGGAACTTTAAGCTTAGCGATGGCTTCTATCTTGGAAAACGAAGGAGAATTAGTAGAGCAGGTTATCTTGATAGATGAGGGACATGCTACGAAACTTGGTTTCTCTGATGCTTTTGATGAAACAGTAGAAGTAGGTCAAGCTCTTGATTTGATTGCATCTGATTATGTCTCCAAGCAAGAGATACAATCTCTTAAAGACCTACAAAATCAAGAACACTTATCTCTTAAAGAAGTTTGTAATCAAATAGCTGACACTAGAGTTCGTGAGCAAGTTCTGTTTGAAACTGAGGCATATTTATCCAATATTGGGTTGCTGAGAAAATGGGAACCTGACTTTCAGTATTCTGGTCCTATTTCCTTGCTTAAAACCACCCAACTGGTCAACTACTTGGAAGAAAGATACCAAAATGTGATTCCTATTCCCGGAGATCATTTCAGTATTATCAGACAGCCATATATTAAGGAAGTCTCCAGTATAGTGTTTGATCTATTGCAGATAAAAAGCCTAGTACTGGAAGAAAAACAATGACCTTTTTAACCCCAGCGTTATTGTTGACAATAGGTTCAATGATAATTCTGGGGCTAATCCTGTTTATGTATTTGAAAAAAAATTCCGATCTAAACAACTTCAAATCAGTCGCTTCTTTTAAATCTTCAAAATATGATAACCCTTTCATAACTTTTGAGTAGAAGTAAAGCAATTGATTTACATCTTATAGCAATAAACTTAAAAACACCCTTTCGCATGTCTGAAAGCAAAGTCATTCTAACCGGATATAGAGATTTAAAAAACAAAATTTCGGGTGAGTCATCCAGTACTTTTAGAGAGACCATCAAGAATAAATTCGGAGATACTGTAGAGTTTGGCTACAAATACTGTCCTGACTTAGCGTCTAATCCAGATGCTATTAATGGGGCTAAAGGCATAGCAGCAGCTGAAAAGCAGAACAAATCAGAGGAATTTTATCAATTGATCGCAGGTAGTGAAGATTTCAGCCGCGAGTATGTCTTTGAAGTAGCTAGAAAGCTGGAAATAGAAATGGACTCCTTCCAGCGTGACTTTGACGATGAAGGTGTCGAAGCTCGAATCTATAGAGACATCGAAGATTCTAAATCAAGCGGTCTATTAGTTTTTCCAGGATTAACTATTGACGGTATACCGTATAATGGAGCTTGGGATGATCATTCTGTATTTGAAGCGATCAAAAAAAGAGGGCGTCAACAGGTATCAAGAGCTATCGACAGTTTCTTTCACTGGGGAGCTTCTGCAGCAGCAGTTTTAATATTAGCTACATTGGCTGCTTTGATCATGGTCAATGTGGGTTTTGAGGAAGTCTATGAGCATTGGAGACATCTGAAGTCTGGCTTGACCTTCGGAGAGTCTAGTCTTATCCTTCCACTAGAGATATGGATCAATGATTTTTTGATGGCTATTTTCTTCTTAATGATCGGACTTGAGATCAAGAAAGAAGTACTTGATGGAGAACTATCTGATATGAAACGGGCTGCCATGCCAGTGATCGGTGCTATAGGTGGTATGCTTGTTCCTTCGCTCCTTTATGCTGTTTTCAATGTGAGTGTGCCTGAATCAGCAAATGGCTGGGGTATACCTATGGCAACAGATATTGCTTTTACACTTGGTCTTATGGCATTGCTAGGGTCTAGGGTTCCTATTTCTTTAAAGATATTCATCTCTGCTCTCGCAGTGGCTGATGACTTGGGAGCTATCATAGTGATTGCTTTATTCTATGGTCACGGATTTCACTTGATGCCTTTTATAGGTGCATTAGCTGTAATTGCTACCATGGCTATTCTCAACAACAGAAAGGTATTTTCACTATACATCTACCTAGGTCTTGGTCTCCTTCTTTGGTTTTTAATTTTTGAAAGTGGACTACATGCTACCCTTGCAGGTGTAATCACAGCTATATTGATACCTACAAGAGGTAGAGCCGACCTCCCATTAATAGCACGTCAGACAGCTATTATTTTTGATAGAGAGGTCAATAAGTCTAATGGAGAAGGTGATCAAAACGGACATATCAGTCATGGCTCATTGAACGTCTTGAAGAGTGCCGTAGATAGATTGAGAGAACCTAGTGACTACCTATTGCATTCGTTAGAGAAGGTTGTCAATTTCTTTATTCTACCATTATTCGCTTTCTTCAATACAGGTATTGCTTTAACTCATGCACAAATTGATTTCACTTCTGCTAGTAGCTTGGGAATCATCGTAGGACTAGTTATAGGAAAACCTCTAGGCATTGTAGGAGCATGTTGGGTAGCTTCTAAAGCTAAAATAGCTCAGCTGTCTGGCGAAATAAACTGGAGTCTATTATTTGGTGCTGCTTGCTTAGCGGGCGTAGGATTCACCATGTCGATAGTGGTAGCATCTAGTGCATTTCATGGTGCAATGTTGACCTCCTCGAAAGTCAGCATTTTGGTTGCTTCTACTATATCTGCATTATTAGGCCTATTCATCTTGAATGCAGTTACTAAGAAACAAGCCTAGAGATATAAAACGATTAAGGTGAGCAATGATGATTCTTCGTCATTGCTCATAAATGATTGTTGAATATTCATCTTGGCTTATTCTGAGGAATATTTCTATTACATCAATTGTAGCGTCCAGTACAAACTCAAGGTGTGAATCATCTGATCGAAACCAATAATGGGATAGTACATTCTAGGGCTATCTCTATATCTACTCGCAAGTTTACTAGTCACAAAGTCAGTGGCTAGATGGAGAAACCCGTTGGTCAAGATGTAGTAAAAAGCATCTTCTGGAGGGAATAATATCAAAGATGTAACTGCAATTACACCTGTATAGGTCGATACGTGGTAAAGTAGCCACTTCTTACTCTTGCTTTTTCTCAAAGCCATTTTAGAGGTCTGGAACCCAAAGTCCCCCATCCAATGCGCCAACAAAATAATACTAAAAGTCATAGGGAAAAGATATGCTCAATAGGAACATCAAACAAATAATTAACGCAATCATAAACTAAAAACAACCTGCTAATTGAACTGAAATCTGGAAATTGGCTTGCATGTTTAAAACTTTTCGACTCCGATTACTATTCTGGTTTCTAGTCTTCATTAGTTCCAGCTTTTTTGTAGTACTTCTTTCTCTAGGATATATTCAAAAACGAGAAAAGATCTTTGATAAATCCGAACGCATAGATAGAGCATATCTGGATCTTCTCAAGAGTGTGAAATCACAACAGAATTTCTTCAGCTATGAAACTAAAAACCCTGAGTACTTTTTGACCTCAAAGAGTAAGTTTCTATCCGAATACCAGCTTTGGATGGATAGTACATCCAGTGTATTAGAAAATACAAAGTTTGAGGAAGCTGATATTCAGAATTACATGAATACACAGCGATTACTCATTCATCGGGTAGATTCGGTGTTTACCATTCTACGACAAAAAATCAAAGAGAGGGGATTTAAAGACTATAGCCTCGAAGGTGAAATGAGAACTGAAGCTCATTGGCTAGAAAATACTGTTGAAATCCCTCGTGCAGATCTACTGACTCTCAGAAGACATGAAAAAGACTACATCATCAGGAATGAACCGCAATACGTACAGAAGTTCTCAATTGTCAAAAAGAAAATAGAGTCGAACATCTCTCAAAACAAACGGCTAAATCAATCAAGAAGAGCAACGCTTCTTAATCACCTCGATAAGTATGAGAATACTTTTATCCGTTTAGTAGAGCTTGATCAAGAAATCGGGATCAAGGATAACACAGGTTTGAGAAAAGACTTAGATATTGAAATTGCGTCAATGGAAACTGAGTTTGGCCAACTGGTAGAAAGAACTAAGCTATGGGCCAAAGAAGAGTTTGATATGTTGACCTTCTATTTTGCGGTAACTGTAGTAATACTAGTACTTATTAGTATCGTAATCAGTGCTATAATAGCTCATAAAATCACGCAACCTCTTACTAGACTCACAGCTCATATCACTCAATTCGTAGATAGCAATTTCACATTGGAGTCTGACCATCCGATTAGTACTTCAAAGGATGAAATAGGTAGTCTTACTCAGAATTTCTCGATTCTCAAGAATGAAGTGATTTCACAGATGAAATTTTTCAAGCAAAGGGTGGAAGAACGAACAATAGAGTTGGCTAATGCTAATAAAAAACTAATCAAAGTCAGTGAAGCAAATGACCGATTTGTCCCTACCGAATTCGTCAATATTCTCAATAAAAAAGGAATCGAAGAAGTAGAGCTAGGTGATCAGAAGGAATGCGAGATGACCATCGTATTTACCGATATAAGAGAATTCACTCATATATCTGAAAGCCTTACACCTCAAGAAAATTTTGATTTCCTCAATCACTATTTGGGAGGAATTGTACCTATCATCAAAAAGCACGGAGGGTTTATTGACAAATTCATTGGTGATTCGGTCATGGCGTTATTTCCAGGCAAAGCTGACGACGCGATACTAGCAGCCATGGAGTTCAATGATTTTGTCACTGAATTTAATCTTTGGCTAGAAGGAAACAAAAAGATAGAACCGATAAAAATTGGTACTGGAATCCATACCGGAAATATGATTCTAGGTACTGTTGGTCATGACGATCGCATGGAAACAACTGTTATTTCGGACGCTGTGAATACGGCTGCAAGAGTTGAAAGACTTACCAAACACTATGGTGTCCAAATTATGGCTACAGCTGCGACATTGGATCGTCTGGAGGATCCTGAATTATTCAACATTAGATTCTTAGACAAAGTAAAAGTCAAAGGAAAAAAGGAAAGTTTATCTGTAATGGAAATCATGTTTGAGCATGAAATTGCCAAAATAGACTATAACGATAGATATCATGAAGGCATCTTTCTTCTAGAACAAAAAAAGCTCAAAGAGACGGCTGAGTTGTTCAAAGAACTTTTAGAAATCAACCCTAATGACAAAGCACTCAAACGGTTTCTGAAGAAATACAAAAACTTCCAAGATGATTCGACTCATCAATGGAAAGACGTCACCGAAATGCAAACTAAATAACCCTTCCAGTTACCTAATGAATAGATAATAGTCGTATTGCTAAGTTATTGTATGCCTATCAAAGGCTTTTGTTAAGTCATTGCAAGGAAGTATCCATAAACCTCTCTAGAAAAGCCGTTTAGATTTGGATCTATTGATTTATGAGCATCGACAACCTTCCTCCGCGAACGATTCTCTAAGTTAAAACCTGTTAGACTTAAATTATGATGAAAAACACATTAGCTATAGTGGTATGCTTAGCCATACTATCTCCCCTATCTCTATCGGCTCAAAGCTGGGGATACAATAACCATCGCTTTGCAGTAAGCGCTGATGGGAATAATCAACCTGACAAGAAACACAAATGGACAAGAGCTGACCCAGATGATTGGGGAGGAACACCTGCGGCTTTGGCTATGATTGCTAAGCTCGGCCTGCATGACAAATTAGTTCATTATTCATACAACAATTTCATAGACGCTCCTCCACATACCACCGAAACGAATCACATGAAAATCGGGGCTGATGGTGCTATTGAAAGGTGGAACTTTGATAAAGACAAGTTTTTCGATGTGAGTGAAAACCATTCTATTCCTATCAACCACCTAGCAGCAGAGATTGCCAAATCTAGTTCCTTAGATCCTTTGTATTTCATACATATGGGTCCTGCAGAGTTCTTTTATAGAGCTGTCAAAAAAGTAATCGATGACGGAAAAATCAATTCTCTTTCACATGTCTATGTAGTATCTCACAGTGGATACAACGATGACCACCTTCGTCGTGGTGATCCTAAATTCGATATTACACCAGTTCCTGATAGTGAAAAACATCATACGATGTCAGAAACTATCGCTGCAAGTGGTGACCGAATCAACTATAAAAAAATCAAAGATCAAAACGGAGGTCATGACCCTAACATACTTTGGAAATCTGACAAAGACTGGACCGTCTGGCACTGGATGCGCGATCATAAAGACCCTAACATTCAATGGATCTTCGACCGAATGCTCGTCAATGCCAAAAGCTCAGCAGACATCTCTGATGCGGGAATGATATTTTATCTCCTTCATGGCGACATTGATGGTAGTCCTTCCAAATTCAAAGCTTTTATTGGTGATGGCATCTCTAATGAAAAGATAGTATCAGCTACAGGGATAGAAGTCCCTATTGGTGAAAAAGTATTGATGTTCAAACACCAACTTTTGGCTGTTCATGCTTCTGTTTTGCCACTTGAAGCAACCAACCAAAAGATTAATTATACTTCATCCTCACCAGAAATAGTCAAAATCAAAGATGGTCAATTGTTTGCTCAAGCTATTGGCACGACTAAGGTGACTGCTTCCACTGCGGACGGATCATTTTCAAAGACTTTTGATGTGGTAATAGAAGAGCTTCCTTCATGTGATGATTACAACGCTACACTTAATGCATTAGAAGATTTTAACGATCTAAACATCGATGGCTTTGTCCCTGCCTACAAGGATGAAGGAAGAAAAGCATTAGCTGTCAATGCTGGAACATATAAAGAAATGTTTGCAGCAGCTACTACCATATTCTCCGGAAACAAAGGAATATATGACATTACAATTACTACAGTAAAGGAAGAAGATGGAGAATCAACTTACAGACTTAGGATATCTGGACAACTCATCGGTGAGTTCCAAAACCCCGAAACAGAAATAGATATGGAAGCTACTACACATACTTTTGACAATGTAGTACTTAAGGAGGGTGATGTCATACAAGTAGAGTTTAACTCCACATCGAATGGTAAGATTCCGGAAGGTGATGCTTTTGCATTCGCGAGAGGACGTTGGAGACAATTGCACATCACCTGTGGTTCTATAGAATGTCCCGAAGATGAAAACTGTATAGATGATGAAGAAGGAGAAGCCACTTCCATCAACCACCATTCAAAACTTGGTATAAAAGTCTATCCAAATCCGTCAGATGGTGTTCTCTCGATTTCAGAAGTTACAAATGATTCTCAAATTAAAATCTATTCTACAAGTGGGAAAATAGTCTTTACTGAAATGATATCAAGCTCTAAAACGGACTTAGATATTAGAGCTTTACAAGAAGGGCTTTACTTAATAGAAATCAATAACGGAAAAGATATCCAGCTAACTAGGCTCATAAAACAATAATTATGAGTAGACCTTCCTCATCAATAAAAAGAACCCTACTCTTAATAAAAGCAGGGTTCTTTTCAATTACTAAATCAATTTGATTGGTCTATAAAAGTCCAAAAGTTGACTATCTTACTTCATTGTCAACTTCATCACATATGCCTTAGAATCAAATAAATCAGCAGGGATCTTGATTTCCAAACCTTTACCCGACTGCTTCCATTTGACTTTGCTGTCATAACCCATAAGAATTACTTTACTCACTCCATCAGAAGGTTTAACCGCAGAAAGCAAAAGTGATTCAGCAGGCTTGTCAAGAACGATTGCATAAACAGTCCCTTCATCTTTTGATCTGGTATATCTAATATCTTCAGCTGTATAAATCAGCTTTTTCTTAATAAAACTGCCATCCTTATCAAGCACAGTAGGACCTTCTGCTGCAATTTTCCAAGGTCTAGTATTATAAATAGCTTCACCATTTACTTGTAACCAATCACCAACCGTGAGCAACACGTTCTTCTCGTATTCAGAAATTACACCATCAGAACTCGGAGCTACGTTCAACAATAAACAACCATTTTTACTAACTATGTCTGCTAACATGTCGATGATATCATTAGCATCTTTCGTTGGTTTGCGATTGGAGTTAAACCACTGTGGCGACATGGTATCGTCTGTCAACCAAGGAATATCTTGTACATCTTTTACTCTTCCTTTTTCATAATCAACAATGGAACCCGGGAGGTAAGTAGCATAATTCTTACAGGTAGTCGCTACATTTTTATTATTTTGAAGACCATAGTTATAGTATGAAGCCAAAAATGAATACATGGTTTCTTTAGGAACCTTGCTTTCTCCCATATCGAACCAAATCATATCTGGATTATACTTTGCTACATATTCATCCAACACACCTCTCCACCATTTTTTATATTTCAAAGACATAGGATCTTCTATACCATGAGGTTCAAAATACAAATCCTCATATTCAGGATTCGACCCATCATAGGCATATGATGGAACATAATAATCCCATGTCTTTCCATGATGAAAAGAGGCTATATAATTCATCCCTAGCTTTCTGATTTCCTTCTCTAAGCCCTCAGATGGGTCAATACCTGATACCTTACCTGCACACCAACGGGTAACTTCACTATCCCACATCGCAAAACCATCATGATGCATGGCAACTGGGCCGGCAAACTTTGCTCCTGCCCTATGAAACAATTCTGCCCATTCCTTAGCATTAAAATTCTTAGGCTGAAATGTCTTCACCACATCCTTCCAACCAAACTCATTTGGATCACCATATTTCTCTATATGCTTAGTGTATGCCCAATGAGGCCCATCCTTTTTCTTCGTCATACCATGAGTCAATACAGAATCTTTTTGGTACATATAAAAAGGATACCATCCACAAGGAACCAACTCGTTGCCAATGGTCGTCGGAGTCCAATGTGTGTAAATACCAAACTTGGCATCTCTAAACCATTCAGGAATATTATGAGAGTCAAGTGATTTAAATTCAGGAGTAAATTGAGCCCAACTGAGTTGCACATAAAACAGGCTGAAAATAAGTAAACAAAGCTTCTTTATCATATCATAAAATTCTATTATCAATCATACAATGGTCGTTTTACTCATTCTCAAAAGGCTCAAAAAGTATATTTCAAAATCTATACAAGCTCATATATCAACACTTAAAAATCTATACAATAGCTCTTTCACCCTACTTTTGTATTCTATATACTAAATGAACCTATGTTACAAATGAGAAAACTGCTTGTTCTCATCTTATCAAAACTATTTCTGTTACAAATCAATGTATCAGGCACTACCATTCAAAAAACATCTGATTTTAAGGCTAGCTATAACAGAGCGCATCAGCTAAGTCAGCAGTCTCCCGATTCTGCTATTATCCTTTTCAAAAAACTAATCAACAATCAACATTTCCCTGACTCCTTAAAAACAAGAAGTCTACTTCATTTAAGTAAGCTTCAACATCGAAAACAAAACTTTCCAGAAGCATTTGAGTACGCTCAGAATAGTCTATTAATTGCAGAATCACTCCGGGACAGTAGTACTATAGCTGCTACGGAAAGAACACTAGGGATACTCTATCAAGAATTTGGTAAAGAAGAAGAATCTAAAGAATTCCTCAATAAATCCTTATCACTTTACAAATCCTTAGTAGAGTCTAAAAAACTAAAACCTAGGTTTTTATCAGGGGCTTACTTCACCATTGCAGGTCATTACAGCCACTTCTTTAAATTTGACTCATCTCTATTATACCTTGACAGTTGTGATTTTGTAGATAGGAAAATGAATCGACCTCCTATCTATAGTAGTTATCATCGTTCAGAACAAGCCCTAGTCTATCTGGAATTAGGACAAATAGATTCTACAAAAAGAATCCTTCATAACATCGAAGCTATTTATCAAAAAGAACTTAACAATGAAAGGATTTCTTACGCCACCAAAGGATTTATTGCCATGATTTACTACTACTTAGGCAACTTGTATCTGAAAGAAAAGGATTTTAATCGAGCTATAGATTATTTTAATCTTTCACTTGAATCTGACAAGAAATATGGGTTTCACAATAGAAACACAAGTAAGACTCTTGAAAACCTAGCCCAAGCTCAATTCAATATTAACTTATCAACTGAAGCCTACCAAAACTTAAAAATGTCGAAACGACTAAACGATGAATATCTGAGTATTGATAGTGAGCGAAACAAATCAATATTCGAAATAAAAAACAAATATGAAGAAGAGATCAATCTACAGAAAAGTATAGTATCTAAACAGCGTCAAACACTGCTGATTTTTCAAATTGCAATAGTTTCAGTTATTGCAATTACAATAATTTCCTTTTTACTCTATAGAAATCGAGTTCAACAAAAACGGCTAATAATTGAGAAAGAGAACAATCTAAAAAAACAAAATGAGGCTAAGGTAAAGATCGATATCAAAAACAAAGAACTCACAGCTTTTACACTTAAACTCATTGATCGTGAAGAAGTCATCAATTCCTTGGCTCAAAAACTAAAGGATAAATCTAAGGGAGACGGAAAAACTCTTAACTCTCTAAAAGTATTAAATTCAGGTTCAGAAGCACTTTGGGAAGAATTCAATAGCAGATTTGTTGAAGTTAATTCTGGCTTCTATGAAGAACTTCAAAAGCGTTTCCCTGAACTGAGCCCTACAGAACGAAAACACTGTGCACTCATCAAACTCAATTTCTCAGCAAAAGAAATGGCAAGGCTATTAGGTATTTCAGATACTAGTGTCCATGTATCCAGATATAGACTTAGAAAGAAATTCAACTTATCTAAAAAGCAAAACCTTACAGACTTTATTAATGGTATTGGTTATTAAGTTTAACCTCTATAATTAGAAATAGTGTACATCAAAAATAGACTATCTGAAAAAAAAAGATTAAGAGTTGACTGACCCATTTCTTTAAAGTAGATAAGTGATAATTCAAAAAATAGAAACTGCAGTAAAAGTTCAACACCCAAGGACTACATAATACCTTCTAAAATTTTGTTCTCATTTACCAATAGACCACTGAGAATAAGGTTTTTTCAAATGTTACACTATTAAAAAAAGAGACTGTCTTTTTGAGACAGCCTCTTTTCAACTTGATACTTTCTAAGCAAAAATGATTATCTCACCAACTGCTTACCTGAAGGCTTGAACTTAGTCAAATCAATACCATCAACCGCAGCTTCGTACTCATCAATTTTTGGTGTTCTTCCTAAGATTGTTGAAAGAACTACTACTGGAGTAGATGAAAGAAGTGACTCTCCTTTCTTCTCATCACTATCCTTTACAACTCTTCCTTTAAATAAACGAGTAGAAGTAGCCATTACCGTATCTCCTGGTTCTGCTTTTTCTTGATTACCCATACAAAGGTTACAGCCAGGACGCTCTAGGTAAAGCATGTTTTCATATTTTGTTCTAGCCGAAGCCTTAGGATCGTCATCATTGAACTCAAAACCAGAGTATTTCTGAAGTACTTCCCAATCTCCTTCAGCCTTCAATTCATCTACTATATTGTATGTTGGAGGTGCAACTACAAGAGGAGCATTGAACTCAACTTTACCTTGCTGTTCTTCTACGTTTTTCAACATTTGAGCTAAGATCTTCATATCTCCTTTATGAACCATACATGACCCTATGAAACCAAGATCTACTTTCTTCTCTCCTCCATAGTAAGAAAGCGGTCTTATTGTATCGTGAGTATATCTTTTGGATACATCATCATTATTCACATCTGGATCAGCAATCATCGGCTCAGCAATTTCATCCAAATCAACCACTACCTCAGCATAATATTTAGCAGATGCGTCTGGAGCCAAAGCAGGTTTTTCACCAGATTTGATCTCTGCTATTCTCTTGTTAGCAATATCGATCAGCCCTTGAAGAACCTTTTTATCATTGTCCATTCCTTTGTCGATCATCACCTGAATTCTACCCGCAGCGATTTCCAATGATTCGATTAATGTCTCATCTTCCGAAATACAAATAGAAGCCTTGGCCTTCATCTCGGCAGTCCAGTCAGTGAATGTAAATGCCTGATCAGAAGTCAAAGTACCGATGTGTACCTCAATTACTCTTCCTTGGAATACATTCTCTCCTCCAAATTGCTTCAACATTTGTTGTTGAGTCGCATGAACCACATCTCTGAAGTCCATATGAGTCTTCATCTCACCTTTGAACGTTACCTTCACAGATTCAGGAATTGGCATGGAAGCCTCACCTGTTGCTAGAGCTAATGCCACAGTTCCAGAGTCTGCACCAAAAGCTACACCTTTAGACATTCTAGTATGAGAGTCACCACCAACGATGATAGCCCAATCATCAACAGTGATGTCATTTAATACTTTGTGAATAACATCAGTCATCGAGTGATATTCACCCTTAGGATCTCTTGCTGTAATCAAACCGAAGTCATTCATAAATTTCATTAATTTAGGAATGTTAGCCTGAGCTTTCTTATCCCAAACAGATGCAGTGTGACAACCAGACTGATAGGCACCATCTACAATTGGTGAAATTACAGTAGCCGCCATAGATTCTAACTCTTGAGAAGTCATCAAACCAGTGGTATCTTGAGATCCCACTATATTTACTTCGACTCTTACATCAGAACCAGCATGAAGTGTCACACCTGGAGTAGTACCTACAGCATTTTTGTTAAATATTTTCTCTACGGCTGTAAGACCTTGACCTTCTACAGAAATCTCTTTTGAAGGAGCGTAAACCACTGGAGCTTCAATTCCTAGTGTTTTAGCAGCAAACGTTTGTAGTTTCTTTCCAAATACTACTGCATATGAGCCACCCGCCTTGATGAATTCAACTTTTTGTGGAGTTAATGAAGCAGAAATATCTTTTAACTCCTTATCGCCATTAAATAATTTTTTAGCCTTAGTATCTATTGTTAAAACAGTACCCGTTTCTACTGAGTAAGCTTGTTCCAAAACCGGATCACCATTTTCATCTAAGACTGTATTACCATTAGTGTCTTTCTTTTTAACCCAATTTTGAAGGTCAATGCCAATTCCGCCCGTCACTCCTACAGTAGTCAGGAAAATTGGAGAAATACCATTCGTACCTGCTATGATTGGTGCTATATTAATAAATGGAACATATGGGCTAGCTTGGATTCCAGTCCAAAGCGCTACATTATTCACTCCCGACATTCTAGAAGAACCTACACCCATAGTACCCTTCTCAGCAATTAACATCACACGTTTATCAGGATGCTTTTCTTTCAAAGCTTTAAGTTCGGCTTGTTGCTCCTTGTTGTGCTCAAAAATACACTGTCCATGTAGTTCTCTATCAGATCTAGAGTGAGCATCTGCACCAGGAGAAAGTAAATCTGTAGAAATATCTCCTTCACCTGCGATGAAAGTAACAATATCTATTTTCTCATCTACTTCAGGAAGCTCAGTAAAGAACTCTGCTTTCGCATAGCTTTCCAAAAGATCTTTAGCTATAGCATTGCCTTCTTCGAAAGCCACTTTCAAACGATCATAATCTGCATCATATAAGAAAACTTGAGTTTTCAATACCTTAGCAGCATCAGCAGCAATAGCCTCATCATTCCCTAGAGCAATATCAAGAAGTACTTCAATAGATGGACCTCCTTTCATGTGAGATAAAAGCTCAAAAGCAAATGCTGGAGAAATCTCTTCAACAGAAGATTCACCAAGGATAATTTCTTTTAAAAACTTAGCCTTCACACCTGCTGCTGGTGTAGTACCTGGCAGAGTATTATAAATAAAGAATTTAAGAGAGTCTTCTCTATATTCATTATCTGTATCTTTGATTTGCGTGATGATCTCGCTTAGCAATTCGGCACCATCTATAGGCTTTGGGTGAAGCCCCTGTCCTTTTCGCTCTTCGATCTCCTTGAGGTAATCGCTATAAGTATTCATATGCTTCCTAGGTATTTAATTTTCAGAGTTGACCATTGATGACCAACTTCATCTCTTCTATCATTAACTATGTAAACGCTAAAAGGATTCGAGAAAAAACACAATCCTTCTAGGCTGCGAAAATAGCTCGTTTTTTGTCAAAAAAGAATCTAAATAGAATCTAAAGTTTACGTACCAGTACGTAGATTACTTAGAGAGTAAAAAATCTTTAACCAGTCTAGAAATTAGAAATTTTTCAATGCGTATTTCATAATATCTGTAGACGTCACAATACCTACTAATCTATGATCATGTACTACGGGCAACGCATGAAAGTGATTCACAGCTAATATTTCTACAAGCTCTCTAATTGACTGATCTTTTGAAATTGTTTTTGGAGTTTTCATCAACGACTTGACAGAAACAGCATTGAGTTCATCAAACAATTCTCTATCTCCGGATTCCAATACCTGACAAAAGTGCTTCATCCTAGCAACGTCAGATTGACTAACGATCCCAACAAGCGTATCTCCAGCCATTACAGGTATATGTCTAATCTTAATATTGCCAAACACATTTGCAACGTCTTTAAGAGAATCTGTCACTTCGACTGTTATTAAGTCAATGACCATTATTGTTGATACTGGCTGATCCATTTTAAAATGGTTTTTTTACATGATAAACTTAATTAGGAATCATTATACTTTTCAATAAAACGAAGAATTTGAATACGCTAAGTTCTCTTTTGTTACTACTTCCAATGGCATCAAATTCAACTCCTCCACATCAGAACTTACAATAAGCTTCTTGTATAGAGTCTGAACACTTAAATATCCTTGTAGTTGAGGGTTTTGATTAATTATAAAGTCAATCGACCCGTTTTTCAAACAATCTACATTGGGTTGAATCTGATCATATCCTAAGATTCTGTAATTCGCTTCCCTACCCTCTCCAAGATCCATACATACCTGATGTGCTCTAGAGTTAGGAACAAAAAGAATCTCTACTCCTTTCAGTTTCTCTTGAGAGAAAAAAGACTTATTTTCAACGATGTACTCAGTTACTAAAGCTTGATCCCAATCTCTATCCTCATAGTATTTCTTATACCCATTTATTCTCTCTCTTAAAGTCTTGTTTTTACTATCGTAATCTGAATAAATAATAATAGCGGTTGACAACCCCTTTTTGGAACCATAATTCAGGAGTTTGGCAGACAAGTAACCGCTTTGAAAAGTATCTTGTCCTACAAATGCTAGAGGATTAGCCTGACTTATGTTAGAGTCAACAAATACAAATGGAATATCATTTTCTGTTAACCTTGCACAAACAGTAGGGCTCTCCTTTCCCATCAACGGTGCCATTACCACTCCATCCGGTTCTTCCTTGATAGCCTTATCAGAATTCTCTAAAAAAGAACCTAAATTCTGTCTATCAAAAGTGTAAAACAATGCCTGTATCCCCAGATGCTCGTATTCTTTGGCAGCCCTTTCTATCCCTATTTTTTGTGTCCTCCAATATTCATTATCATCAGGAATTAAAACTGCCAATTTGTAAGTCTTATTGAGTTTAAGATTTCGGGCAAAAACATTAGTTGAGTAATTACCCTCTTTGGCAATTTTTAAGACTAGCTTTTTAGTCTTTTCTGCTACTTCCCCCCTATCATGAAGTACACGATCTACAGTTCCTACACTCACTCCTGCTTTCTTAGCGATCTCCTTGATGGTAATTCTCTTCATTTATTAATGTTGACTGTCAATGATCAAATGAAACGATAGGATCAATTAATGTAATAATTCCCTTACTCTGACAACTTATTTCATATCTCTTCCACCCTTAAAAAACTTTGGATTTCCACATGAATTTTCCTGCAATATATTACATTTGCACGACTCGTTATCGAACACGGGCTAAAAACGTATAAATTCCTTCACTCGAAGGATTTTTTTTAGACCTTTTCCGTTAACGACCACGGAAATTTATCAACGAATTTGTTAGGCTTTGATTTCAGAGTTTAGAATCAATGTCGATACAAGAAAATAAAACGAAAAAATAAGATGAAGAAGGTAGTAACTTTCGGTGAAATTATGTTGAGGCTAGCTCCTCAAGGGCACCTAAGATTTTCTCAAGCAAACTCATTTGACGTAATCTATGGCGGCGGTGAGTCTAACGTAGCCGTTTCTTTGGCTAATTATGGTGTACCAGTAGAATTTGTGACCAGACTTCCTAAGAACGACATAGGCGAATGCGCGTTAATGGAAATGAGAAAAAGAAACGTAGGAATGAACCACGTACAATTTGGTGGTGAAAGACTAGGTATCTATTTCCTAGAAACTGGTGCAGTATCTAGAGGTTCTAAAGTAGTTTATGATAGAGCTCATTCTTCTATGTCTACAATCGAGCCAGGCATGGTAGATTGGAAAGAAGTATTCAAAGATGCTGGATTCTTTCACTGGACTGGCATTACTCCTGCTATTTCTCAAAGCTCTGCAGATGCTTGCTTAGAGGCGGTAAAGGTTGCATCAGAAATGGGAGTTACAATTTCTACTGATTTGAACTATAGAGCTAAGCTTTGGAAATACTGTGACGATGCCAAGAGAGAAGAGATCATGACAGAATTGACTTCTTACTGTGATATCGTTCTTGGAAATGAAGAGGATGCTGAAATGCACTTTGGCATTAAACCTGAAGGTATCGCTGTACAAACTGAAGGGCATAATGTCAAGGCGGAAGCTTTCCTTTCTGTTTGTAAGCAAATGATGGAGAAATTCCCTAGAGCTAAGAAAGTAATTACTACTTTGAGAGGCTCTATTTCTGCATCACACAACACTTGGGCCGGTGTATTGTACGATGGTTCTAAGATGTTCGAGACAAGACAATATCAAATCACTGACATAGTAGATAGAGTCGGTGGTGGAGATTCATTCATGGGAGGATTAATTTACGGATTACTTTCTTACCCAGAGGATGATCAAAAAGCTCTAGACTTTGCAGTAGCTGCTTCTTGTTTGAAGCACACTATCAAAGGAGATGCTAACTTAGTAACTGTTCCTGAAGTTGAAAAACTTATGGGTGGTGATGCATCTGGTAGAGTAGCTAGATAAGAATAGTCCAAATTTTGGGTCAGATGGATACTTTTTTATTTTTTGTTTGAGTATTCGCTGGCCCATTTTTCTAAAAATAATTTCATTTAAGAAATGGCAAGATTTTCAAGAATAGACGTAGCAGTGGCTATGAAAGAGACTGGCGTAGTACCAGTATTCTACCACAATGACGTTGAGGTTTGTAAACAAATCCTAAAGGCGTGCTACGATGGTGGTACTAGAGTTTTCGAATTCGTTAACAGAGGAGACTTCGCTCATGAAGTATTTGGTGAATTAGTAAAATGGGCTGCTGTAGAGTGTCCTGAGTTGATCTTAGGAATCGGATCAGTAGTAGACGCAGGAACTACTTCTCTTTACATACAATTAGGTGCAAACTTTGTAGTTTCTCCTATTCTAAATGCTGACATGGCTAAGGTGTGTAATAGAAGAAAAATTGCATGGTCTCCAGGTTGTGGTTCTTTAACTGAGATTTCATATGCTGAAGAATTAGGTGCTGAAGTAGTAAAAATATTCCCTGGTTCTCAAGTAGGTGGACCTTCATTCGTAAAGGCTGTAATGGGACCATTCAAATGGTCTAGCATCATGCCTACTGGTGGTGTAGAACCAACTGAAGAGAACTTGAAAGTTTGGTTTGACGCTGGTGTACACTGTGTAGGAATGGGATCAAAACTATTCGTAAAAGACTCAAATGGTCAATATGATTACACCGGCCTGACTGCCAAAGTGAAAGAGACTCTTGACATCGTCAAGAAACTTCGATCATAATTTCGTTGATTAAATTTAAGCTCTAAGCCTCTTCGTTTACGGAGAGGCTTTTTTGTAATTATTTCACTAGATGAAACATCTCACCCTGCCGTAATTAAATTATTCCATTAACGTTTTTCAATTGTCCTCTTCTATTTTAGCCGCCTCAGGCCTATTTGTTTTTTGGTATTTGTAAACGGGATTCGCTAAATAGCGTACTTGTTATTCTCATATTACCAACAAATACAATAATGAAAAAAGAAACTCTAGCTATCCATGAAGGATACCAATCTGAGGAATCAACTAAATCTGTAGCGGTTCCAATCTATCAAACTGTAGCTTACGAATTCGACAACGCACAACACGGTGCCGACCTGTTCAATCTGGCTGTACCCGGCAATATTTATAGCCGCATCATGAACCCGACTGTTGATGTATTAGAAAAAAGAATTGCGGCTTTAGAAGGAGGTATTGCTGCACTTTGTGTAAGTGCTGGTAGTGCTGCTATTAACTATTCTATTTTGAATTTAGCTGAAATGGGAGACAATATCATTTCTACTCCTCAGCTATATGGAGGCACTTATACACTATTCGCTCACATGCTCCCTAAGCAAGGAATTGAGGTAAAGTTTGCAAAGTCATCTGCCCCAGCAGATATAGCCGCTTTAATTGACGAGAAAACTAAAGCTGTTTACTGTGAATCTATTGGTAACCCAGCAGGAAACATTTCAGATATTGAAGGTATTTCCAAAGTAGCACATGATGCTGGTATCCCTGTTATCGTGGACAACACTGTAGCTAGTCCCGCTCTAATCAATCCGATAGCGCATGGTGCAGACATCGTAGTTCATTCCTTAACAAAATACATAGGAGGACATGGCACTACTTTAGGAGGGGTAATTGTAGATGCAGGCACTTTTCCTTGGGCGGATCATAAGGAAAGGTTTCCAATGTTCAATGAACCTGAAGCCTCCTACCATGGTGTCGTTTATGTAGAAGCATTCGAGGCGGCTGCCTACATCGGAAGAGCCAGAACGGTCGCTTTGAGAAATACTGGATCAGCACTATCTGCAATGTCTGCTTTCCAAATTCTACAAGGGTTAGAAACATTGACACTAAGAATGGAACGACACTGTGAAAATGCACAGGCTGTAGCAGAATTCTTAGAATCCAATGACAAGGTAGAATGGGTACAGTATGCTGGACTTAAGTCAAGCGAACACCATGAGTTAGCGAATAAATATTGTGATGGAAAACCAGCGTCTCTATTAACCTTTGGAATCAAGGGTGGATACGAAGTGGCTGAAAAGTTCTATGATGCCTTAAAACTATTTAAGAGATTAGTAAATATCGGTGACACAAAATCCTTGGCTGCTCATCCAGCTTCAACAACTCACAGACAAATGACTGAAGAGGAACAATTGTCTGCAGGAGTGACACAAAATCTAATCAGGTTGTGTATTGGTATTGAGCATATTGATGATATCATTGATGATTTGACACAAGCTTTGGAAGCTGCGAACTAAAAACATAATACTGTGTCAAAAGTTCAAAAAGAAACAAACCATTGAAAGATCAAGCTAATTTAAAATAAGCTTGATGATTTTATTATCACTAAAAGTGAGCAATTTGTATGGTTGATAATATTTTTGACACAGTAATTTTACTGACAGTAACTATCTTTTTAACATGTCTAGAATAAAAAGCTATTGGCAAATAGCAGCTGTTATTTCAATCAGTTTGATAATGAACTCACTTTTAGTGTGGTTTGAGTCTAGCGAAGAAGGTGCAAGTATCACAGATTTGTCAATTGCTTATTGGTATTTAATTGTCACCCTTAGCACTGTTGGTTATGGAGACTATTCCCCCATTTCTTTTGGAGGCCGCATTATTGGTTACATTTATGTATTCTCAAGTTTGGGGGTTCTCGGCTTTTTATTCAGTACTATCACCAACAAATTCAGAACGTATATGGAAGCTTCAAAACTAGGTTTTAATGGAACGAGTTTCTCTCAGCATGTAGTATTTCTTGGCTGGGACCAATTCAATCAACAAGTAGCTGATGAAGTTATTAGTGCTGGTAAGAGAATCGCAATTCTTACTAGTAGGCGAGATGATGTGGATCTTATATACGACTTATATGATAAGAAAAATGTCTTCGTTTTGTTTTCAGATCATAAACACACTGAAACTTACCAGAGACTAAATATAAGTGAAGCATCTGTAGTTTTTATTGCGGTAGAAGATGATTCTATTGCCCTAAAGGAAGTCATTAACCTTAGAAGTGAACACCCTACAGTATCTATTGTAATTTCACTAAACGAAGTTCAACTCAAACAAACGTTTTTAGCCGCAGGTGTAACCTATGTGATATCAAGAAATGAAATCGCATCTAAACTAGTAGCTAGTTATATCTTTGAGCCTGATGTTGCAAATCTTAATCTCAAGCTAATCTCTTCTGTTGGTCAAATGACTGACTATGATGTTCAAGAATATGAGGCTCTTTCTACAAACCCATACCTTGGTAAAAATGGTCACGAAATATTCTTCGAACTAAAGAAGGATCATGATTCTATTTTAATGGGAATAAGCAAAAAAGCAGACACAGGTTGGGATTTAATAACTAACCCTTCAAATGAGATCACCCTTGAAGAAGGTAATTTTCTTATAATTATGACTAATGGTAGAGGGAAAAAAATACTATCTGAAGTGTTTAATACTGCTGAAGGTAGAAGTTAAGCATTAATTTACTACGTTTCTTTTTCCTCCATTTAAACAGTCAGCAATATTCAAAGCAACTTCATCAATGAGCCTTTGACGAGACTCTACGGTAGCCCATGCTGTATGAGGTGTAATCACCAAGTTCTTTACATCTTCTAATAGAGGATCTTTTGTAGGAGGCTCAGTTTCCAACACGTCTACTCCAGCTCCTGCAATCACTCCATTATTTAAAGCATCCGCTAAATCCTTAGCATTTACTAAACCTCCACGACCTGCATTGATCAAATAAGCATTTGATTTCATTTTATGAAGCACCCTATTATCAATCATATGATAATTAGACTCGTTCAAAGGACAGCACAATACTACAAAATCTGACTTATCATAAACTTGATCAATTGATACTATGTCCGTTTCATCATCACTTTGACCACTGGCAGTATTTACTAATACCTTCATTCCGAAAGCCTTAGCAATTCTTACAACTCCTTTACCTATAGCACCATATCCTACTACACCAATTGTCTTACCTGCCAATTCAAACGTTGGATACCTTAGCAATGCAAAAAAGCCTGATTTTTGCCAATCTCCATTTTTTACATCGCGATTATAATTATTCAGTTTGACTGCGAAATTTAGCATCATCGCAAAAACATATTGTGGCACGCAGTCTTTGGCATAACCTTGTACATTAGAGACCGTGACATTATGATCTGTTGCCGCTTCTAAATCAATATTATTATATCCAGTTGCTACAATTGAAATATGCTTAAGTTGAGGAAGAGCTTCAAATATTGAACGAGATATAACAGTCTTATTTACAACAATAGCATCTGCTTTTTCAGCTCGTCTAATAATTTCTTCTTCTGACTTGGTATTTGGATAATCCTCTAAATCACCAATGGCTTCAAGGTTATAAAAATCAACGTCTCCATCAAGATTGACAGTTGATGCATCTAAAAAAACAATCTTGTTCATCCTTTTCAGCTATTCTTTAAACATTCAATTCAAAAGAATGAAATTAATGGGAAATACAGAATCATGAATAGGATTTGAGTTGAAAAATATCAGTATTTCAAATGAATTTGAACTCTAATTCGTTAAAGGCCTTATCATATTTTTTTCTAATAAGAACTGTAGCTATTTCCGCAGCCTTCACAATTCCCCATTTACGGTGAACCCATCGAATCAAAGTATGAGGGTGAATTCGTACAAATTGACCATTTCTTCGCGGCTTACCTTTAGGCATAGACCAATCAGGAACGATTTTGTATTTACCCTGCATTTCAGCTTATTTTTACAACTCAATGATAATCAATAATTAATATACCTATTAGATTAGTAAAAGTCAACTTCAATCAAATCTCCATCTATAGAAAGCTTCAAATTAGACATTCACAATAAGGGAAAATCATGTTCAATTCCTTATTAAAGAACAATCAACAAATGCAAAGGCTCAAACTTTTCTAAGAGAAAGATTATCTTCTAGAAATCGTACACAATTCCGATTTTACATTAATAATTTATTAGTCAATATCGCTCGAATCATACGTCGACAGAGTCCTTTAGTGTAGCAATCTCTTTCCAATCAATTTTCACTTTTTGACCATCATCGAGCAAAAACAAATGATCAGCCTCATCATAGTCTCCAAATTCATTTAGTAAAGGATTAAAGCCGGATATAAATGCCTGATAAACCAAATTACAGATCCATTCTCCTACATCTTCATTTTTCTTCCAATGAGCAACATTGTCAATTTTTAAAAGTCCTTCCAGTCCAAATTCATCAAAAAGAAACTTCCATCCTTCAGGTAAAATTATAGCATTCTTTGTTCTACATTGACTGAATAAACGGATCACTTCAGACTCTTCTAAAAGTTGCTTTTCTAATACATTCTCACCGTTGGGTTCTGGTTTTTTGTACCATGCCAGTATATTCATTTCTATTTTTTTTCTACTAAAAAGCCCTGTTGCAATTAATTGAAACAGGGCTTTAGACTAACTTGACAATAAAAGTTTATTGACCAATCTATTACTTTTTCTTTTTCTTCTGCTGCTTTTTAGACTCCTCTGCGGCTTTCATAGCTTCGTCTAACCTACGCTGGAAGCCTGATTTCTTCTTATTAGCGTTTTTCTTTCTATTCTCCTCCATCACCTTCTTGATTTTTTCTTCATCAATCACTTTTCTAAAAAGCGACATCTGTCCAAAAGAAACAAGGTTAGAAATAAAGTAGTAAAAAGTAAGACCCGCTGAATAGCCATTCAATACGAATAAAAACATAATTGGCATCATGTATTGCATCGTCTTCATTGGCCCTTGCATCTGAGTATTCATTTGACTATTAGACCATGTCAACGCAATTGTTGAACCTGTCATCAATAAACAAAATAAACTCACATGATCACCATAAAAAGGAATACTAAATGGTAAATCCAAAATGCTATCATAAGTGGACAAATCTTTCGCCCACAAAAAAGCTTGCTGTCTAAGCTCTATTGAATTTGGAAAGAAATTGAACATTGCTAATAAGAATGGAAACTGTAGTAACATCGGAACACAACCACTTAATGGGTTGATTCCTGCCTTACTATATAGTGCCATAGTCTCTTGCTGAACCTTTTGTTGATCATCTCCAATTCTTTCTTTGATAGCATCGATTTCAGGCTTTAGTACTTTCATCTTTGCCATTGACATATGTGATTTCCATGTCAATGGTGCCAATAATAATCTGATTATAAATACAAGAATTATAATAATCAGCCCATAATTAGATATATATTGATCAAGAAAATTAAATATTGGAATAATCAAAAGCTTATTCACGAATCTAAATAGTCTCCATCCTAAATCAACATTCTCTTCATAACCTGGATAAACTTTCTTAGTGATTTGATAATTGTTTGGGCCAAAATAGTATTTCAAATCACCTTTACCAGTTTTCAAATCACCAATTGGCAATTCAAATTCAGCTTTGACTTTCTTTACATATGAAGTATCACTCTCTACTAGGCTTGTAGAGAATGAAGGGTTTTTAATACCATTTCCATAAATCAAACCTTTAGAGAAAAACTTTTGCTTAAATGAGAACCAAGTCACAGATCCATCCACGCTTCCTTCCTCTGGCTTCTCAGAAAGACTCAAGTGATCAAATCCATTATCTACCATGTAGTAGTTAATGGTAGATTTTCTTCTGGAATCTTTAATATCAGACTCCACTTTTTCCAAGACATCATTCCAAACAAGCTTAGCATCTTGATTATCAATTATACCATCCATTCCTACTAGATTGACTTCGTATAAAAGCTCATATCCAGTCCCTCCAAGTACATATTTCTGCTCAATATATCTACCAGTTTCTAATTCAATTTTGAAACTTACGGATACGCTATCAGAGCCTGACACCACATTGTTCCCCGAAATGTTATTATCGAAGTACAACTCGGAAATATTGACCGATTTATAATTACTAGCTAAAACAAGGTCCAGTTTGCTACTCTCTGGAGTCAATAGTACCAGTGGGTTTTGGCTACTAGTTTTATACTTTTTTAAGGTTACTTTATTAACCACTGCTCCTTTACTAGAAAGCTCAACAATTATTGACTCATTTTCTAAAGTGACAATATTGTTTTCTCCCGTCGCAAAACCTGACAACAACCCATATCGTTCCTTGTTGATAGCACTAATAAGTGAATCATCTTGTACTGAATATGATGATGTATCTGTGGTAGAAGGTTTTGTAGAAGACCCAATTAGCTCAGCAGTAGAATCTTCTTGTGTTGGTTCTGGTGGTTCAGGTGCAAAAAACTGAAAATACACGGTCATAAGTATTAACATGACCACCAAACCAGCTATCTGATTTCTATCCATTATAGTATTTAGTAAAAATTATTTGGTTTCGTTTTTAAGATCTAGTGCTGCCTTGACAAACTTCACAAAAAGCGGGTGTGGGTTGAGCACTGTACTTTTTAATTCAGGGTGAAATTGAGCCCCTACAAACCATCTATGGTCTTTAATTTCCACAATTTCTACTAATCCTGATTTTGGGTTGATTCCTGAAGCAATCATACCTGCATCTTCAAAATCCCGAAGATATTTATTATTAAACTCATATCTATGTCTATGACGCTCCTGAATGTTGGTAGAACCATAAACATCATAAGCCTTAGTTCCTTCTTTGATCTCACAATCATATGAACCTAACCTCATGGTCCCTCCCATTTCGGTAATATTCTTTTGATCCTCCATCAAATCTATTATTGGATTAATCACTTTTTCATTCATTTCTCTTGAATTTGCCCCATCTAGTTTCAATACATTTCTAGCAAATTCAATAGTGGCGCATTGCATTCCCAGACAAATCCCAAAGAAAGGTATGTTATTTTCTCTCACATACTTGATCGAGTTAATTTTACCTTCTAGGCCTCTTTCTCCAAATCCAGGAGCGACTAACACGCCTGACATATGTGCTAACTTCTCTCCAACATTCTTTTCAGTTATCCCTTCAGAAGAAATCCAATATACTTTTACTTTTACTTGATTAGTAGCACCTGCATGCACAAAAGCTTCACTAATTGATTTATAAGCATCTTGTAATTCTACATATTTACCCACTACCGCAATTTTAACCTTGTCTCTGGGGTTCTTTAATTTGCTAAGAAAATCCGTCCATGGTCCTAGTCCAGCTGCTTTTTTATAAGAAAAATTAAGTTTTGACAAGACTACTTGATCTAACTTCTCTTCTCTCATTAATAGTGGCACGTCATATATAGTAGGCGCATCCATTGCTTCTATTACGCAGTCTACTGGTACATTACAGAACAAAGCTACTTTTCTTCTTAAATCATCCGGAAGTTTATGTTCAGTTCTACACACCAAAATATCCGGTTGAATTCCAGCTTCTAACAACTGTTTTACGGAGTGTTGAGTAGGCTTAGTTTTCAATTCACCTGCTGCGTTCAAAAAAGGAATTAATGTCAAATGAATACAAATAGCGTTCTCATGCCCAAGCTCAAACCTTGCTTGTCTTACTGCCTCTATGAACGGAAGAGATTCAATATCACCTACACATCCCCCTAGCTCAGTAATAACTACATCAAACTTATCCGTTTGACCTAATTTGTAAATAGAGTTTTTAATTTCATCTGTAATATGAGGAACTACCTGAACTGTTTTCCCTAAAAACTCTCCTTCTCTTTCTTTTTTTATGACATTATAATAAATACGACCAGTTGTTACATTGTTGGCTTGAGAGGTTGGTACATTTAAAAAACGCTCATAATGTCCTAGGTCAAGATCAGTTTCTGCACCATCATCGGTTACATAGCATTCACCATGTTCATAAGGATTTAATGTACCTGGATCCACATTTATGTATGGATCAAATTTTTGAATAGTTACAGAAAAACCTCTTGCTTGAAGAAGTTTTGCCAAAGATGCTGAAATGATTCCCTTTCCGAGAGATGAAGTTACCCCGCCCGTAACGAAAATGTATTTAGTAGATGTCATGTAGATGTGTTTCTATCTCTTGTTACGGGGTGCAAAGTTATGCGAATCCGTCTCATTTATGCACGTGAATTTAGGTTTATTTAAAACGGATCTTTTAATCCTCTGATTGGCAGCCACTAGGACTTTATTCTTCATGGCAGAATATCACACTATTGTCACCAATTGTTTAATAAACTCTACAACTGATCTACAGATTTTTTAAATTCTATCATTGATGTTTAAACCTTCTACATTAAATAATGTCTATAGATCAAACATTCCACTTTTGTTTTGACTGATAAAGATATAATTGACAAGATTAGAAATTCTGACAGCCTTAATATGGGCTTCAATATGCTCGTTCGCAAATATCAGGAGCGCATATATTGGCATGTTCGTAAAATGGTTATCGACCATGATGATGCAGATGACATAGTTCAAGAGGTCTTTGTGAAAGTTTGGAAAAACATTGGAAAATTCCGTGAGGATTCAAGTTTATTCACTTGGGTGTATAGAATAGCGACGAATGAATGTCTTAATTTCTTAAAAAAGAAAAGGAATAAATTCTTCTTACCTATTCATAATCTAGGAGAAGAATTAATCGGAAAGATCAACGAAAGTTCTAATATTTCTGGAGATGACATTCAACTTAAACTACAAAAAGCCCTAGTTAAACTCCCAGACAAACAACGTCTGGTATTTAATATGAAATACTTTGAGGAGATGAAGTTTGAACAGATTTCAAAGATCACTGGAACGACAGTAGGTGCACTAAAGGCGAGTTACCATCTAGCGGTTAAAAAAATAGAAGAAAAAATTAAGGCAGAAGATTAAACCTTATCAGGTCATAATTGTCAATAAATAAAACAAATGAAAAAGGAGAAGATAGATATTGATAAGTTGGAAAAGGTAAATATCTTCAAAGTACCCGAAAAATACTTTGAAGATTTAACACTTCGTATCCAAACCAAGGTAATCCAAGAAAAAGCGTCATCAACGTATTGGTATAAAACATCAAAAGCCTATTGGACACTTTGTACCTCCATGTTTGTCTTAATCATTGGATTCATTTGGCGATGGCCTATTCAAGAAGTTAAAATAGAGAATGATCCTTTAACTCAATTCACCACTGAAGAGATAATCGATTATCTAGCTTATGAAAATGTAAGCTTGTTTGAAATAGTGGACAATATGGATATCAATGTCATAATTTCTGAACTGGATAATGACTACGTAGATATCACTGATGGCATCACAGATGACGAATTAGAAGGATTGTATAGTGAATATGATTTAGAAGTTGAATTACTATAATTTTCAAAGTAGAGTATTATGAAATCAAATCTTACAAATAGTATAATGATAATAGTCTTGCTAATATCTACTTCAGCATTTGCTAAGGCGCAGCGAGGCCCAAGCCCAGAAGCTAGAAAGAAATTGGAAGCTGCCAAAATTGGATTAATAAGCGAACGCCTTATGTTAACTCCTGAACAAGCTCAAAAATTTTGGCCCATCTACAATGAATATAGCCAGAAGAGAAGAGCGAACCACGAGGCTTTTAGAAAAAAAAGAAGAGAGTACAATCCAGAAACGGCATCAGATAGTGAAACAAAGGATTTATTGACACTAGGTAGAGAAACTAAAAAAAGGGAATTTGATCTTGACAAAGAATACTCTGAAAGAATGCTATCGGTAATTGACAGCAAGCAACTTTTATCATTACATCAAGCGGAAAGAGATTTTAAAGAAAAACTCCTAAGACACCTTGAACAAAGACGCAAAGGTAGACAGGGAAATAAACCTAATGAAGATAAACAGAAATTACATCATCAGGATCAAAAGAGCCTTAGATAGAAAAGAAATCAGAAAAAACAACCTCAAGAAAACCAATAAAGAATTATGAATTAATTCGACAATCTGGATTCGTCTAGATCTATTTCAATGGAAACAACAAAAAGCTTCCAACCAACTATTGCCCTATCAAAATAAAGGCAGCCCAATAATATGGATCACTAAACTCCTCAGAGTTAATCATAGCCAGTTTAGCTGATCTTAAATCTCGTGAATACCCCTTGCTTGTTGAGTGATATAGGTGATTTTTATAAAAGTTTATCATCAGTTTAGAGGTGGATTGATCAGAAACTGTCCATAAACTCACTACAATATTATTGGCACCAGCATACATTAATGCTCTACTTAACCCTACTACTCCTTCTCCTTTTACTACTTTACCCAACCCTGTTTCACACGCTGAAAGTGTTACCAAATCGGCATTCATATTTAGTGAATAAATTTCCCCCTCATATAGATTGCCGTCCTCTTCATCAGCAGGAGTTAAAAAGACTCGTGATAATTCTGGCACTTCTGAATTCACAATACCATGAGTGGCTAAATGAATACAAGAGTAGCTATTCAAATCTTTTGACTTCAAAACCGACTCTGTTGCTTGACTTCCAATACCAACTTTACACTGATATCCGTCTCCACCGAATAAATATTTAATCTCTCTAATTTCTTCTTGAGAGGCTTTTAAAGATGACAGTCTAATATCATTTTTATCAAAATCAATAGGGGCTAACAATAAAGCACTCTTTGCTAAAACAGGATCCTTTTTAACCATCTTTTGATAAAGCATCTTAGCAGAGTATTCATATGAAAGTGAATACTCTTCAATGAGATATTGACCATCCTTATTTTTCAATACTTCAAATGGAATTGTCCCTAGAACTCCATCTGGGATTAATACTACATTTTTTACCTGCTTTGGTAATGAAGGAATCAATAAATTGTAAAGCTCCTTGGATATCTTATCAAAGGAACCATTATCCTGATATCGAATTGTATTTCTGAGAGCTTTTATTTTTTTTGAAAAACCTTTATCTAGTTTGCTTTCTACTACATCTATAGACTTTGAAGTCAAGGACATCACAAAGAACCTATCCTCTCCGGTAAAATACGAAACGACTGCCTGATCATCAGAAATATTGGATTGCAACTGTGAAATTTTTAACGGCGCATGATCATATTTTAATTGGAAATACTCTGGATAATCAGATTCCAATTCTTTAGCAAAGAGTCTCAAAGCGGACTGGTATTCAAACAAGTCCGTTTCCAATTTTTTTAAACGATCAAGGTCATTCTCATGTGCTATTAGTAACTCTTTATAGGCAATTTCCTTCTTCAAACTATCTTCAAAATCAATTTTACTTTTTGGTATTCTTCCAAACTCTTTGGCATTACTCTCTTGGATAGCTTCTTGAAGAACACCAGCTTTACTTCGTTCAGCAAATTCAAAAACCTTTTCTAAATAAGGTTTAGGAAAAACAGAATATTTACTGAGGTAGAGTGCAGACTCCATCGCAGATAAATATATTTCATACGACTCCTTAGATAGTTTAAGCTTATCCTGTTCAGATTCTCTAATACCTCTCAAATCTGTGATCAACTCATCACATAATGCATATACCTCAAGAGCACTTTCTATATCTCTTTTTTTCAAGGATTTATTAAAATGATAGGCTTCTAAGGCTCCTGCTTTGGCATGTAATGAATAAAGAAGAATATCGGGATTAAAATAGTTCTCTAATTTGGGAAGGTCATAAATATTTGAACTACTCTGCCCTATTAGGTTTGAATAAATTGCTGAATGATAATTTTCAATTGAAGATAAAAAGTCTCCTCTATTGAAGTATATCTCTGCGATTTGATAATACACGTTAGAAATCTCTGGATGCTTTTCTCCATAAAGAGAATGATAAATCGTTAACGCTTCTTGTAATAAGATTAATGCTTGATCATGTTCTCCTAATTTCACTAGAAGTCTAGCTCTATTACTTTTTGCGAAAGCTACGTTTGGGTGATCACCTTGATACTGCTGTCTCCAGATTTGATCTACTAGATCCATATAGGTAATGGCCTGTTGATAGTTACTCATACCTGCACTAGCAAACGCCAAATTGGTGTAGAGGTAAGCTTTTTTTGGATCTGATGAGTCTAGAGTTTCTTTATAAATAGCTAAAGCTTTTTCAAAATATTCAACACTCCTTGTTGGTTCTGTTTCCAGTAACAATAGACCGATATTCAAATATGAGTCACCCTGAAGCACATAATTCCCCTCTTCATTATTGTTTTGTCTTATTAATAAGGATTTTTCGTGATACCCCTGTGCTACTTCCAAGTTTCCATTATTCCAATAAGCTATCCCTAAATTTTCATAACACTCAGCAGCATCTAATGAATTAGAAGGCAATAACTTTAAAGCTTTAGTAAAGTTTTCAATCGATTCTTTATTTAACCCTAAATTCAGCTTTGATTCGCCTATTAACATCAATGACTGTCCCAAATAGTCTTGACTAAGCTCATTATTGTCTACAAAAGATTTGGTTTCTTGTGCAAGAGACAAAGCCCCCCTCAAGTCTCCGGTTTTAAGAAGACACCGTACCATCATGAAATGACAATCGGCATAATAATTAAATTGACGACTCTCAAAATACTGATCAGATAATAATTGATATGATTGATAAGCTTCTTGATAGCGAGATTCTTTAAATTTTTGATCAGCACTATTATGCCCAGAATCCTGTGCAAAGACTGTGGCAAAGCAAAATATTAACACCAATAAATTAAACCCGTATTTCATCTAAAACCTCAATACATAGCTAAGACTAGAAACAAATTCTCTTGTTAACCCATCTGGGTTAACTCTACGTTGAGCTAGCTTTTTGCCCAAAATTAACTTCATACTGCTATTGACATTGAAATGATAAGCACACCCTCCTAATACTGAAAGAGCTAGTCCTGTGGTTCCATCCTCTTTTATTCGAATATCATTATTAAAATCATATCGTTCATCTTTTGTAATTCGATAGATAGGCAGCAGTCCCACATTAAAACTATAATTGACAAATCGAAAGTTTCTTTCTATACGTAACATCACATCTGTACCACGTTTCAAATTATTAGCTAAATCATAAGACCCAACATAACCAGAAGATTCACCATTTTGATAGTTAGCCCTCCATGAACCCGATACATTTTCATTCCCCCATCTAAAATCGTTTTCATTTTCAGTTAGTGCCATCTGAATACCTGTAGCTAATAACCATTTACTGGTGATCCAAGAGCCTCCAAAAATAAGATCATAAGATCCCAAACTTGTTTGATAATACATTGGTAAGTCATTCTCTACCCCCCAAGAATCTGGATCAGATTGAGAAGAATTATTAGTAGGAATCTTAGTCCCAAGTGTAGCACTAATATTCCCTCCTAAAAATTCACCTATCCCATAAGTGATTCCGAATGAGAGATCACCTACACTACGAGCCTCTCCCAAACTTCCATCAGCCATTTGATATGGAACTTTTGCCTGAAAAAATAATGAGTTAGTAATTGAAATTGTTGCATCTAAGGTCAAAACATAAATTATAGGTGTAAGTGTAGTAGTTCCTCGATACGCATTTACTTCTATGGACTGTAACTTAAGATTGACTTTTTCACTATAGTCTTGATCTGGCTTCATAGCACCCATGGTACAGAATCCAGCATCACTGCACCCTTGAGAAAAAACACTTGATGAATAAAGGAGAAAAAATATGGCAGGTATTAATAGTTTCAAAATTCTGATAAAATTTATAAAATTAGACAAATCCTAGTTGCCTGAGTTTAATCTCAAAGCATCCATTTCTTCATCCGAAATCGCTCGCATTCGTTTTTCATGAACCGTACCTTGCTTTCTACTTTTATATTTTCTTACAAAATATTTTCTTTTAGATACCCGACCTCTTACGATACACTCTACTTCCTTACCGGTACTTTGTTCAAAAACCCAAACATGCTGATGCGTGAAAAAAACTGGATATTTTCTATCATGACGAGGATACGATCGTTCCTTGTATTTGGCACGATATGATGTCTGACAAGACGCCATCATAACAACAATAAATACCCATAAAACAATTCTCGACATACGAATGCAACAATATCAGAAGATGACAAAGATATATTTTCTTTATCCAACCTTCGCTAGGTTTTCAAAGATCAATAATTCTAATTTAATGTTTTTACTTAACTCATTACATAAATCGAATCCGAAGTAGTTATGAAGAAGTTAATAGAACTTAAGATTTTAAAGTAAAACAAATCAGAGCATCAAATATAAGAATGCTCTGATAAATTCATTTATTCTTACTTTTTCGACTCTTCAGTCTTAGGTATAGTACCCTCTAAAGATTTAATAAACTTCTCGTGAACTTTGCCTTGTTTATTGCTCCCTACTTGACGAACATAATATTTCTTCTTAGAAACATGACCATGGATAATGGCTTCCACTTGTTTGCCATCTGGCATAGTCACTAATACATGCTCGTTTATTTTAAATGCATGTCCTGATTCTTGACTATTGTTCTTTTTTTGAGCTAAAACTACTCCAACTGCTAAACATACCATCATTAAGGTAATGGCTATTTTTCTTTTCATAAAACTGGTATTAAAGATATATGTTAACTATTCTGCTAAGATAGTTTCAACTAAAATGCTATACCAACAATCAGATTAGTAGCTATTAATTTATTTAATATCCAACAGGTAAAAACGAAAACGATTGAATAGGTAACTTGCACAAATGAAAATCGAAAAAGATAAGGTCGTAACAATCTCTTACACACTAAAAGAGTCTGATGGATCGGGAGAGGTCATTCAGGAAGTAAACAATAAGGAACCTTTCTCATTCCTATTCGGTCACAATCAAATATTACCACAGTTTGAGACAGAATTAATTGAAAAAGAAAATGGGACTCAATTTGAGTTCGAAATTAAATCTGAGGATGGTTATGGTGAAAGAAACCCAGACGCAGTGACTGATCTTCCGATTGACCTTTTTCAAAAAGACGGAAAACTAAATGAGCATGTGCAATTAGGCCATTTCCTCCCTATGAATGATGCTGAAGGCAATGAACTTCAGGGATTGGTACTTGAAATTAATGATAAAACAGTAAAAATGGACTTTAATCATCCGATGGCAGGATTAGATTTGTATTTTTCTGGAGAAGTAATAGACGTAAGAGAAGCTACCAAAGAAGAAATAGAAAATAGTCTTACTCAAGGCAATTAACAGTTTAACGCAATTACTGACTAGTAATTAATGACTTAAAACCGAAGTTTAAAAATAGAATACTGTCAATGAATAGTATTCTATTTTTATATTCTGGTGTAACCTTTTCATAAAAAACCTCATCTTATGTAATAAATGAAAAAATAGTTACACTAAGTACTTGTATCTAAAAACATCTTGTGACAACTCAGCTTACAGATCCGAAATGATAGAAATTGAAAACCTACATAAGTCCTACAAAATGGGTAATAATTCCCTTCATGTACTAAAAGGCATTGACTTTAAAGTTAAACAAGGTGAACTGGTCGCAATCATGGGATCATCGGGCTCTGGCAAATCAACCCTTCTTAATATTTTAGGCATGCTGGATCTAGCAGATGATGGCTCCTATACATTGGATGGGGTTCCTATTAAGAACCTTAGTGAGACGAAAGCGGCTAATTATCGAAATAAATTTCTAGGTTTTGTATTCCAATCTTTCAATTTGATTAACTATAAAACCGCTGAGGAAAATGTAGCACTACCTCTACTCTATCAAGGAGTTTCGAGAAAAACAAGAATTCAAAAAGCAAAGGAATATCTAAAGAGAGTAGGGCTACTAGAATGGGCTGGACATCTACCAAGTGAATTATCTGGAGGTCAAAAGCAACGTGTAGCTATAGCACGTGCAATGGCTGCACAACCTAAAGTTTTACTTGCTGACGAACCTACTGGAGCCTTGGATACTAAAACTTCCTATGAGGTGATGGATTTAATTCAAAAATTAAATGATGAAGGTAATACAATACTCATTGTAACTCATGAACCTGATATTGCAGAAATGTGCCATCGAGTAGTCATCCTTAAGGATGGAAAAATTATAGAAGACAAAAAAGTAGATCAAGTAAGAGCATTAGACCATGTTTAGTAGAGATCGCTGGCAAGAAATTTTTCAGACCATTCGAAAAAATAAGCTTAGAACAATTCTTTCTGGTTTTACTATATCTCTTGGGATTTTTGTTTTCGTATTACTATTTGGTCTTGGAAATGGACTAAAGAATGCCTTTCAAGACTTTTTTATTGATGAAGCTCAAAACGCTTTTTTCATACATTCAGGAAGAACCAAAAAACCATATAAAGGCTATAAGTCTAATCGTCAAATCAAATTTAGAAATGATGATTTGTTTGATGTAAAAAGGAAGTTTGGAAATGAAATTGAGTATTTAACTCCACGTATTTATAGAAACTACAACATTAGATATAAGGGAGAATCTAATAACTATAGTGTGCGTGGTGTTTCTCCTGATCATCAACATCTTGAAAAAACTATAATGATGAAAGGAAGATATCTCAATTCTTTGGACATCAAAAACAAGGCTAAAAATATTGTCATAGGGAGATTGGTAGAAAAAGACCTTTTTAAAAATGAGAGTGCTCTTAATAAGTATGTGGAAGTAAAAGGAAGTTCTTTTAAAGTCATTGGTGTTTTTCAAGATGATGGCGGTGACAATGAAGAACGAAATTGCGTTATTTCATATAGCACCATTCAAAAAATGGAAAAAGGCAATGATAGAATAAATGCAATTCTACTTACTTTCAAACCTGAACTGGGATATTTTGGAGCTAAATCTTTAGAAGAGCGAATAAGGAAATTCATTAAGAAAAAGCATTCTATTCACCCAAAAGATAATGGAGGGTTTTATCTATGGAACTCTGCAGAAAGCATAAAAAAAACAAACCAGTTCGCTGGTGTACTTCAGCTAATTGTAACTTTTGTTGGCATTGGAACTTTATTGGCAGGAGTTATTGGCATAAGCAACATTATGATCTTTGTCGTAAAAGAAAGAACGAAGGAATTGGGAATCAGAAAGGCACTAGGTGCTACACCCGCTTCTGTGATAGGTATGATACTCCAAGAATCAATATTTATTACAACCATTGCTGGATACATAGGGTTAGTTAGTGGAATTGCCTTATTAAGTACCGTTGGTCTCAAATTGGAAGAATACTATATAAAAAACCCATATATTGATATCAGCACTGGAGTCACTGCCACAATAGTACTGATCTTCTGTGGTGCAATTGCGGGTTATATTCCAGCAAGACGAGCAGCCAAAATCAAACCTATTGTAGCCTTAAGAGACGAGTAATATGAGCTTTTTATTTAAAAGAGATACCTGGCAAGAAGTCTTTGACTCAATAGGTAAAAATAGAGTGCGCACCCTAATTACCGTAATTGGAGTTCTTTGGGGTATTTTTATCTATATCGCATTATCTGGTGCTGCTAAAGGCCTAGATAATGGGTTTGAAAAGGATTTCGAAAAGGTATCTAAGAACAGTATGTTTCTATGGACTCAGCCAACAAGTATACCATATGGAGGGTATAAGATTGGTAGACAATTCAGCTTGAAATACTCAGATATTCCTTTATTTAAAAGTAAGGTACCTGAAATCCAACATATAGCACCTAGGTCACTGAGAGGTCGATGGGGAATTCCTCCGGGTAAAGTAGTAAGAGGTCAACGTACCGGAGAATATACTATTTATGGAGACGTACCGGTGTTTACTAAAATTTTTTCCATGAAGTTTTATGATGGTGGTAGATTCATAAACCCTGACGACATAAAAGAAGCAAGGAAAGTTTGTTTAATTGGTGAACGAATTCAAGAAGAGCTTTTCGAAGAAGATGAGAACCCTATTGGTCAATATATTAGAATCGATGGAGTATTCTTTTTGGTTATTGGAGTCCATGTCTACGAGCAAGGAGGAGGGTTTAATTCAGATAGCGATATTCATATCCCATTTACCACTTTTAGAAGTATGTATAATCGTGGAGACAAAGTGGGCTGGTTTGCTTTATCTGCTCACGACAACACCGACGTAGTAGCAGTCGAAGAAAAAATTAAAGCTACTGCCAAAGAAATTTATCGAGTACATCCTGATGACGAAAGAGGGTTTGGATCATTTAATCTAGGGCGTGAATTCAGACGTGTTAGCGGGTTTGCTAAGGGAGTCACACTTCTATCAATCATAGTTGGAATTGCTACTATACTCGCTGGTGTCGTCGGTATTGGAAACATTTTATTGATCTCAGTAAAAGAAAGAACCAAAGAATTTGGAATAAGAAGAGCTCTTGGAGCAACTCCTTCAGAAGTAAGAGGACAAATATTATTAGAGTCTGTATTTCTCACATTGTCAGCAGGCATGTTTGGAATCGTACTCGGATCATTGGTCCTAACTCTGATAAGGTTAGCCACACAAGACCTAAATGATTTTCCATTCACAAACCCTACTGTACCTGTAATATTAGTGATTAGTTCGTTACTAATCATGGTAGTATTAGGAACCTTGATTGGACTTATACCTGCTCAGCGGGCAGTTAGTATAAAACCAATTGACGCTTTAAGAGAAGAATAAAACATTGACCTTATTTAACAATAACATGAAATTAGCACTAAAAATTATCTTAGGAATTGTAGCTGTAGCAGGCATTGGGTATGCTGGCTATTTTTTTATTACTACCAATCAAAAAGGTATCGAAACTTTTGAAACCGAAAAACCTTTTACTACCACTATTGAAAAGAAAACCGTTGCTACTGGTACCGTAATTCCTGAGATTGAGATTGAGATCAAACCTCAAATTTCTGGTATAGTAGATAAACTATATGTAGAAGAAGGAGATGTAATTAAAACTGGGGATAAAATTGCTAAAATTAAAGTAGTCCCGAATGAATCTGCTCTTAACAACGCAAGAGGGCAGGTCAAAAATGCTCAAATAGTTCTAAACAATGCAAAAATCGAATATGACAGGAACAAAGCACTTTTCGATAAAGGCATTATTTCAAGTCAAGTTTTTAACAATACTGAACTGTCATATAATCAGTCCAAACAAAGCCTAGAAAATGCTATTAGCAACCTTAAAATCATCAAAGAAGGTACAGCAGGTGGAGGAGCAGCTAACACCTTGATACGTGCTACTGTATCAGGTACGATACTAGAAATACCAATTGAAGCTGGTGATCAAGTCATTGAAAGTAACAATTTCAACCCTGGAACGACAATCGCTACCATCGCCGACCTATCTAGAATGATTTTTGAAGGAAAAGTTGATGAATCTGAAGTTCCTAAATTAGAAATAGGAATGCCTCTAACTATCAACTTGGCCGCTATAGAAAACAAAAATTTCAATGCTAAACTGAGATTCATCGCACCAAAGGGTACAGAAGAAAATGGAGCTGTACAATTTAAAATTAAAGGTGATGTTGTGCTAGATGGCGATTTTTACGTCAGAGCTGGATATAGTGCAAATGCTACTATGGTATTGGATAAAAGCATAGATGTTCTGGCTATAAGAGAAGCAATTCTTCAGTTTGATAATAAAACTGATAAACCATATGTCGAAATAGAAACCGCTCCGGAGACTTTCGAAAGAAGAAACATTAAACTTGGTCTATCGGACGGTATTAATGTAGAAATAGATTCTGGTTTAACTGAAAATGATAAAATCAAAATCTGGAATAAAACAGAACCTAAGAAAAGAGATTCTAAAAGCTAACCATTAAACAATGATCCGAAATATACTTACAGCAGTCATACTAACAGTATGCCTTTCAGTTCAAGGTCAAGAAAGCAAGAAATGGACTCTTGAAGAATGTGTCCAATATGCTATTGAGAACAATATCTCCATTCAACAATCTGAACTGGACATTCTAGATGCCAAAGCTGGTAAAAAAACTGCACTAGGAAACTTTCTTCCCAATGCAACTGGTACAGTAAATCATGCTTGGAACAATGGTTTAACCAGAGATCCTATTACAGGGGTCAATGCAAACGTCACACAAATGAACACCTCTGTTGGAGCTAATGCTCGAATTGACCTTTTTACAGGGTTGAATAATCGGAGGCAAATGCAGCGTGCTGAACTCAGCATAATTTCCAATCAATATCAACTTGATGATATGAAGGACAATATATCACTGAATGTAGCAAGTGCGTTTTTACAAATATTGTTTAATGTTGAAAACTTGAAAGTTCTTAAATATCAAAAAGAGATTTCTAAACAAGAGATTTCTAGAACTAATGAACTCATTGCTTCTGGTACTATTCCACAGGGGGATATTTATGAGGTGGAAGCAACACTGGCAAGCCAAGAACAACAAATTGTAATAGCAGAAAACGATATACGTCTATCCAAAATTAATCTAGCTCAAATTTTATTAATTACGGATTACGAAAACTTCGATGTTTCATTTGATGATATTGAAATAACGGAAGCCCCAGAAGTTTTGAGTGCTAAGCCAAAGGAAATTTATGATGTAGCGCTGGATACTAGATACAGCATTAAGATTCAAGAAACGCAATTAGACATTGCAAAAAAGAATTATTTTATTGCTAAAAGTGGATACTCCCCTACTTTATCCGCCTTTTATTCCTTTGATACTAGGGCAAGTGACAGACCTACTCTTGATTCCAACACAGGACAACCTCTAGATGCTGCGCCGATTTTTGATCAGTTCAGTAGAAACAAAGGTCATACATATGGTTTTACTTTAAGTGTACCTATTTTCAGTAGATTCAGAAACAACGTCAATGTACAACGAAACAAGTTATCGATGCAAAGAGCTCAACTTGATTACGAACAAACCAAAATTGATTTAGAAAGTAATGTTAATCAAGCCTATAATGACGCGAAAGGAGCTTTGAAAGCTTATCATGCTGCAGAAAAAACAGCACATGCTAGAAGTGAAGCGTTCAAATATGCAGAGGGACGTCATGAAGTAGGTGTCATCAATTCTTTTGAATATCAACAGATAAAGCAACAAATGGAGGCTGCAGAATCACAAGTAATTCGCGCTAAATATGACTATATTTTCAAACTAAAAATCCTAGAGTTTTACTTCGGAATTCCAATCGCCAAAACTACTAACTGAAATCATGAATGAGACTATCAAAAGCGTGTCTACATATAGTTTAGATAGTCTCTATTTCTGCTTCAAGTTATTCCCCACCAACTCTGCCAATTCGTGCAGAGTCAATAAGTATCAGTCAAACCTTACTTTTATTTTTAACTTGATGTTTAATAGAATCTAAATCATCTTCATACAACCACCCCATCAGTAAAGTGTAACCCAAAGACAAACCGACAGCTCCTGTAAATAGACCCAAAAAACCTACTGAAATAAACCCTCCTAGGGCACCCAAAAAGATTACTAACATTGGAACCTTTGCCCCTGCTCCCATTAAGATAGGCTTAAGCACATTATCAATGAGACCTCCTACCGCAATCAAAATACTCCAAAATATAGCTGAGCCTAAATCCATAGTAGAGAAAACATAAACAATAATCGGGGTAGTCAACAATCCTACAGGAACCTGAAGAACACCTATAACAAAACAAATTAAAACCCAAAGCCCAGCATAAGGAATACCTGCAAAATAAAAGACTAAGGCCAAGAATGTAGATTGAATAATAGATACTCCTAGTATCCCTTTAGTTACACTCCGAATAGTATTCTCGCAAAGCTCTGTTATTTCTGTCCCTCTCTCCCCTATTAGTTTATTTAAAAACTTAGCAGCTATTTCCCTAGTTCCATTTGCAGCTAACATAATTCCTGAAATAATGATGGCTAAAAATGCTTGCAAAACCGTAGAAGATATCCCTAGTACAGCTTTAAGCACTTTTCTTCCCACTCCCTTGATATTATCTTCATGCACTTTTAAAAACGCTTCTAAATCGTTAGAAGCATCAAGCCAAAAATTATAAACAACATCACCAATCAGGGGCCAACTCTTGACTTTTAAACTAGGTGGCGGAAGATCAATTTCTCCTTTAGACAATACCAATCCAGCTTCTTTAATATTCTGAATAAGAGCGTTTATCCCAAAAATTGAAGGCACTAGTACAACTAATAAAAACACAACAACCATCACTGTAGCAGCTAATTTATTCCTACCATTAAGCTTTTTAGTTAACACATTGTAAAACGGAGCCACTGCAATGGCCAGTATAGCACCTCCTACCACTGGAGTTAAAAACGGAAGTAGTATCAACACACATATTCCAATTAATAAAAAAAGAAACAGTAGTCTTATACTAATTTCTATAGATGTTTTGACTTGATCGTTTAACTCTGGTTTCATTCAAACATTTATGCTTTTCTTTCCAAAGTAAATTATAAAACATTTAATTAAGCTAATATGACATTAGGTTACTACAATCATACCGTTATAAAAAAACAATAAAACCAAAAACATGATATTTTTAAAGGCTTCATATAAAACAACTTTTACACACAACGCTACTTTATTTCTTCAATCAATGTATATTGAGGCCGGTAATTTGAATTTTATCAAATAATTTTAAAATCATAACATTGTTAATACAGTAATTTATTGCGGTTTCAAAATCAAATATGAGCACATCTAATACTAGCAATATCCTAACAAGCGATAATTTACCTTCACCAAAAGGTCATCCTTTGACTGGTCATTTCACGGATTTCAGAGCAAATAACAAACACCGAGTTATGGAAAAATGGGTAGACGAAGTTGGTGATCTCTTTAGAATAAGTCTGATAGGAAAGAAATTTATAGTTTCTGCACGATCAAGTCTCAATAAAGAAGTTCTTCGTTTGCGTCCTAATAAGTTCCGTCGTTTTAGTAACATCGATCAAGTGATGTCAGAAATGGGTATCTGCGGGGTATTTAATGCTGAAGGTGAAACATGGAAAAACCACCGTAAACTAGCCTCTGAAGCTTTAAACCTTGATAATGTCAAAAGCTACTATCCTACCATTGCCGAAATCACTGAACGACTGATTCGTAAATTCAATAAATATGCTGCTCTTAACGAGTCATTCGATGTACAAAAACAAATGATGCGATACACAGTTGATATCACCACTGAAATTGCATTCGGGTATCCAATGAACACTCTCGAAAAAGGAGATAATACAATCCAGAAACATCTTAATAAGATATTTCCTATGATTAATTCACGTATTACAGCTCCTATTCCTATTTGGCGGTTGATTAAATCAAAAAAGGATCGAGATTTTGATCACTCCCTCAATGAAACAAGAAAACTTATTATACAATTCATTAAAGAAGGTCGCCAACGTCTCGCTGATACACCATCACTAAAACAAAATCCGAAAAATTTTTTAGAGGCTCTACTTGTACAACAGGAACAGAAAGATAAATTCACCGATTACGAAATATTTGGCAATATTTTCACAATGCTCCTCGCTGGTGAAGACACTACATCAAACACCATCTCCTGGTGTATATATTATCTAAGCCAAAACCCACATTTAATAGAAAAAGTAAGAGCTGAAGCCAATGTAATTTATGAAGAATCAAATATCCCAATGACATATAAAGAAGTAAGTCAACTTAAAGTTGCAGAAGCAGTCGCACTGGAAGCTCTTCGAATTAACCCTGTCACACCCAATCTATACATGACTGCAAATGAAGATGTAGAAATAGAAGGCTTTCGATTTCGCAAAGGAGAACAATCATGATGCAAAATAAAGTGCCTCAGACTGATAAATGTAATTTTACAAAACCTAACAATTTTATACCAGAAAGATGGACTAGAGAAGGATGTCCCATTCATGAAGGCAATCATAAACCAGAGCATGTTAGAGCATTTGGAGGAGGCGCAAGATTTTGTCCAGGTAAAAATTTAGCAATGACAGAACTAATCTGTTCTATATCTGCTATTTGTAAAAATTTCAATTTCAAGTTAACAGTCTCCCCTGATGAAGTAGAAGAAGTATTTGCATTTACAATGTATCCAAAAAATCTTTTTATCAAATTGACAGCAATTAGTAACCCTTTGGTGAAAGAATAGTATCACTCAATATGCTAACAGATTTTATAAAATCTTTCATTACTTTTTTCACTGTTATTGATCCAATAGGAACCATTCCCGTATTTATAGCTGTCACTGCCCGTAGTAAAGCAGATAAAAAAATCAAATTGCATTACGAGCAGCAGTAATTGCCGCAGGCGTACTAGTATTTTTTGTGATATTGGGTAAAATAATACTTAACACAATTAATCTTAAACTCTCCACTCTTCAAATTGCCGGAGGTATTGTGCTATTCCTATTCGCACTTACTATGATTTTTGGAGAAACTAAGGCAGAGGAAGAAATATCTCATGTGGATGAAGCTGATGATAAAGCGGCCTTTCCCTTGGCGATGCCATCACTAGCCAGCCCTGGAGCTATTTTAGCAGCTATCCTATTGACAGAAAACAATAAATATAGCATAGCCGAACAAACCTTGACGACAGTAGCTATGTTAATAGTTTTAACAATGGCTTGGTTATTAATGAGAATATCTTCGAAAGTGTTCAACATAATTGGTAACGGTGGAGCAGCTATAATCAGTAGAGTTATGGGACTAATTTTGTCAGCTGTAGCTGTATCTAATATTTTAGAAGGCATAAAATCCTACTTCAATCTACTAACTATGTAGTTTAATTTTTTCTAAAAAAATCACTTGGTTTTGTTAAAATTAAAAAGATAGCATTACCTTCGTATCAGGTTAGGTTAATTAGATAATGGCGGAAGTTCTCGTTCGAGGCTTCCGCTATTTTTTTATCCATTCTTAAATGCCTTGTCCCTCTACTACCGAACTACGGAATCATTTTTTATATATTTTTCAAAAAAATAGCTTCAAAAGCTTTCGTCATTTCCATAAGTCATATTACCTTCGTATCAGGTTAGGTTAATTAGATAATGGCGGAAGTTCTCGTTCGAGGCTTCCGCTATTTTTTTGCACTATTTCTAATACTCATCTTTTTTGATGAATCATAGCCTTTCTTTGACAACAAAAAAGTCCACGACGACTTCGTAGACTTTAACTAAATATATGATGAATATGACTAAATTTTGATTTATTTTAATTGTTTGACCAATTTCTAATAGTTGCAATTTGAAAAGAATTAAATACTCTCCTTTTATTAATAGCTAATAGTATTAAATGCATTGTTCAAGAATATAGAGACCTCCGTTTTCTAATTCCTTCATTTAAAAATGGTAATAATTGACTTTCAAATCCTGCCAATTTCCTATCAGATCCTGCCATTTTTTTAATTCGCCTAAAACCTCCCCTATATATTAAGATATCCTATACCACTAAATCATGAAAACCGTAAGCAGGACTAACACCCTTTTAGGTATAGAAAATCCTTAACCATAGCTACCCATTCTATTAGATAGCTTAACTAAGCCTAGCAGTTGTTACTCAATTCAAAAATTGAACTAGTTCAAGAAATTCAACAAAACGTCAGACCTTTAAATCATAATAGTTACAAAAATTATATAATTATTTATATCGACATAGTTTTATACCGAAGTTATAATCTATACATATGAAACTAATCTTAAGGGCCAACCTAAACAATCAGCTGAATTATAAACTAAAAGAGTTATCTCTAATTGTCATGATGTTCTTTTTCATTGTTGCATCTGCTTTTGCAGAGAAACGATCTTCAATAGAGCAATATGGAATTACCTGGACTTTTGACAAAGAATATGAATGCGGTCAGTTTGTCACAGGTGATTGGTGGGTTGTCGGACCCGTTACTATTGTCTCTGTAACACCGGAACAAACACCAGGTAGAAACGGGTCTGTATTGAATCCTAACCCAGGAGCCCACCATGGATATGACGATAGATCTGCTGGAAGGGTTTATAGAGAAAGTTTAAGAGTTGACTACCCACTCACACTCTCTGGTGTAAACAGTCTTGTGTCTACTGCAAGTGTAACAAAAGCCAAAGACTGTGTAGCAGGAAATGGGTTTGACGGATATATAAGCCGATTAGGGCATTGTGATAACCGATCATCCATTCAAACTATGGCGGTTCTCACAATAGTTGATCAACCTATTCCTAATGGAACATTCAGGCCTTCATTTGTAGGTTCTGATCACAAAGAGTTCAATACAATTTCGCAAGTAGATTACAATATTCTGCCTCGTTTGCCTCAGCCCTCTATGACTCCCACTATGGAAGATTTGATACCAAACATGGATCGTCCCTTAATGGATCACTTCAATGGTTGGACTACTCAGCTATGTTACGCTTTTGATAATGGCTCTGGTTACGGAACTTCAATCACTAGAGATATGACAGATGTTGCCATCACCATGATGTTGGATATTCCTGAAGAAGATCTTCAGTTATTATCTAACTACATGATTCAGAGAGGAATCGATTCCTATGGAGCAATAAGAAATGGAGCCAAATGGCCGGCAGATGGCGGGCATGCAAGTGGCAGAAAGTTACCTATATTGATTGCTGGCAAACTACTCAACAATACTGGAATGCTTAACATTGGTAGAGACTATAGCGATGGTACTTTCGGTGAAGATTGTCAAACCTACTTTGATGATTCCAACGTCCCCAGGTGGGGAATCCGCTACTGTCAGGATCCAGATCGCCCGGGTTTCACAGATGAATCAAATAATTACCGATTTTGCTGCACATCAGTTGTATGGGGTGGACAATCTGTCGTTGCAAGAATATTACACCTGGATGATGAATGGAATCATCCAGCATTCTTTGCGTACACACAAAGATGGGTAGATGAAGGCGGATCCGTGAGGTCTAGAACTCCTAGTTATGCTGCTTATCTATGGGACAATTACAATGAAAACATTCCTGCTGAAATCCCACACAACCTGGATAATCCAGATAATGAAGCTCCTAGTCAACCGACAAACCTTGCAGCAAATAACATCACGGGCACTTCGGTCCAATTGAGCTGGACCGCCTCCACAGATAATTTTGGTGTCACACGATATGATATTTACAAAGGAAATGAGGTAGAGCAGTCTGTCATTAGTGGAATTACCTCTGTAAACATATCCGACCTTGAATGTCAGACTGATTATTCATTCAAAGTAAAAGCATTTGATAGCAGGTGGAATGAATCTGATTTCAGTGAAGAACTTATGGTGACCACTACTGATAACTGTCCTCCTGTTAACCTTGCTTTGGGAAAGAATACGAATGTCTCAGCAGCACTGCAAACCGAGTTTTCCGGAAATAAACTAACGGATGGAAACATTGAGGATGATGCCCGTTGGTCAGCATTGGGATTTCCTCAGTGGGCAGAAATTGACTTAGGAGCAAATACTGATATCACCACCTTTGAACTTTACACTTTTCAAAGTCGTGCCTACCAGTACATTATCGAATTAAAGCAAGAAAGCGGGGACTATTTTACCGCAGTAGATCGAAGTATCAACACAGCAGGTGGAAACCCGATTTCCAATACCATAGAACCTACCAATGCTCGATATGTAAAAATCTCTGTTTTGGGTGCATCGGGATACACTGGATCTTGGGTGAGTTTGAATGAATTGAAGGTCTTTGGACCCTCAGACCCTTTGATAAAAACAAATATTCCGCCAGTTGCTGATGCTGGACCCGATTTAAGTGTTGCCGTAAATACATCCGTTATGCTAAATGGGGCTAATTCTTTTGACCCTGACGGAAATTCATCTGAAACAAGCCTATCTTGGATTCAGCTAGATGGTCCTTCGGTAACTATTAATAATAGTGATGAAGCAACAGCTAACTTCACTCCGACTTTGACAGGAACTTATGTTTTTCAAGTCACGATAGAAGATGCAGAAGGGGCGATTGATCAAGATCAAACCACTATTACTGTGGTCGAAGAAATGGCTGACATCCTCGATCATTTGGTTGCTAGATGGTCCATGGAAGAAGGAAGCGGAACCATATTGACGGAAAGCTCACCTAATAACAATGAAGGGACTATTTCTGGTGCTACCTACTCAACAGATGTAAATGATCTTAGCAATCATTCCTTAAGTTTTGATGGTGTAGATGATCAAGTTGACATTGGCACACTTGACCTTACTGGAAACGAACTGTCCATCACCTTCTGGGCTAAACCGCTCTCTTTTGGAGTGAGGGACGCTAGAATACTTTGTAAGGCAATAGGTACCGATGAGCAGGATCATTATTGGATGGTTAGTACTCTAGACGGTGATCTTCGGGTACGATTGAAAACCGAGAATGGAGGTACCACTACTCTCATTGCTAGAAACACGCCATTAGACATTGGTGAATGGGCGCATTTTGCAGTAGTGTACAATGGCAATCAACTATTGGTGTATAAGAATGGAACACTTACCGATCAAGTAGCCAAGTCCGGTGCTTTGTCTTCAGACCCACTCTTAGCGGCTGCCATTGGTAATCACCCAGGAAGCATCAGTAAACCCTTTGATGGCTTACTGGATGAAATGCGTATCTACAACCGTGCATTGACAATTGAAGAAATCAATGTGGTGAAAAATGCTTCAGTAGCTGGTCAAAATCTCCCTCCTATTGCTGATGCAGGTATTGAGCAAGAAGTGACTGTTGGAACACTTGCATTGCTAAACGGCTCCAACTCAAGTGATCCGAACGGAGAAACACTCACTTATACCTGGACGCAGGTCAGTGGACCTTCACTAACAATCACGGATGCGAATCAAGCCACTGCCTCGATTACACCGTCAGAAGTTGGTGTATATGTTTTTGAATTAGAAGTGGAGAACAAAAGTGGACAGACTTCTACCGCTCAAACTACTATTACGGTGATTGAACCAGTCAATGACATCCTTGATCATCTGGTTGCCAGATGGTCTATGGAAGAAGGAAGTGGAACCATATTGACGGATAGCTCACCCAATGACAATGAAGGAACTATTTCTGGTGCAACCTACTCAACAGATGTAAATGATCTAAGCAATCATTCCTTGAGTTTTGATGGTATAGATGATCAAGTAGACATTGGCACACTTGACCCGACAGGAAATGAATTGTCTATTACCTTCTGGGCTAAACCGCTCTCTTTTGGAGTCACGGATGCTAGAATACTTTGTAAAGCAACAGGCACCAATGAGCAAGATCACTATTGGATGGTCAGTACTTGGCAAGGAGACCTTCGTGTACGATTGAAAACCGAAAATGGAGGTACCACTACCCTCATTGCTAAAAACACGCCATTAGACCTTGATGAGTGGGCTCATTTTGCGGTAGTCTACAATGGCAATCAACTATTGGTGTATAAAAATGGAACGCTTACCGATCAGGTAGCCAAGTCCGGTGCTTTGTCTTCCGATCCGTTCTTAGCTGCTGCCATTGGTAATCACCCGGGAAGCATCAGCAAACCTTTTGATGGGCTGCTAGACGAAATGCGTATTTACAACCGTGCATTGACAATTGAAGAAATCAATGTGGTGAAAAATGCTTCAGTAGCTGATCAAGCTCTTCCTCCTATTGCTGATGCTGGCATTGAGCAAGAAGTGACTGTAGGAACACTTACATCGCTAAACGGATCCTACTCAAGTGATACGAACGGAGAAACACTCACTTATACCTGGACACAGGTCAGTGGACCTTCACTAGCAATCGTAGATGCGAATCAAGCTATTGCCTCGATTACACCGTCAGAAGTTGGTGTATATGTTTTTGAGTTAGAAGTGGAGAACGAAAGTGGACAGACTGCCACTGCTAAAACCACTGTTACCGTGACTGAGCCAATCAATGACATCCTTGATCATTTGGTTGCCAGATGGTCTATGGAAGAAGGAAGCGGAACCATATTGACGGATAGCTCACCCAATGACAATGAAGGAACTATTTCTGGTGCAACCTACTCAGTAGATGTAAATGATCTTAGCAATCACTCCTTGAGCTTTGATGGTGTAGATGATCAAGTTGACATTGGCACACTTGACCTGACAGGAAATGAACTGTCTATTACCTTCTGGGCTAAACCGCTCTCCTTTGGGGTCAATGATGCAAGAATATTGTGCAAGGCAACTGGTACCAATGAGCAAGATCACTATTGGATGATCAGTACTTGGCACGGAGACCTTCGTGTACGGTTGAAAACCGAAAATAGAGGCACCACGACCCTCATTGCTAAAAACACGCCATTAGACCTTGGTGAGTGGGCACATTTTGCAGTAGTCTATAATGGCAATCAACTATTGGTGTATAAAAATGGGACGCTTACCGATCAGGTAGCCAAGTCCGGTGCTTTGTCTTCCGATCCGCTCTTAGCAGCTGCCATTGGCAATCACCCGGGGAGCATCAGTAAACCTTTTGATGGGTTGTTGGACGAAATGCGTATCTACAACCGTGCATTGACCATTGAAGAGATAGGAATTATTCAGAATGCAGGAAATTTATCGGCACGAACTTCTGACTCAGAAGAACAGTCGTTAACATTTGAAAATCAAATATTTAAATATTACCCCAACCCAGTCTCTAATTTTCTGCTAATTAAAAATATCGATAGCGATGATGAGCTAAATATTAAATTAATGAACACTTCTGGCATGATACTCTATGAAGGTATTACTATTAACAACCGTCTTAATATGAAAAAATATAAACTTGGAAAATATATTCTAATCGTAGAAACGGAAAATAACCAGAAATACACAGGGGTAGTCATAAAAAGATAGGCTCAGGCTTAATAACTGTCAACAACTTAAAATTATCATTAAATAAAGAATAGAAAGTTCGAACTTTTCTGCAAAAGTAATTCATGAGATATCCAAACAAACTCCTAATTCTTACTTTAATATTATTTTCCTGTCAAAACTTTAGTAAAGCAGAACTACTTAGTTCAATTACTCAACATGGAATCACTTGGCATTTTGACAAAGAATATGAATGCGGTCAATTTGTCACAGGAGACTGGTGGGTTGTTGGTCCCGTTACCATCACACACACTGATCCACTTCAAGTACCTGGCAGACATGGTTCGGTGTTAAATGTGATTCCAGGAAAATTTCACGGATGGGATGATCGTGCAGGAAATTTCAATGAAAACCTTAGAGTTAAATACCCAATAACACTAGCAGGCATAAATAGCTTAGCTTCTACAATTAGTGTAGTTTCCAAAGATTGTTCTGACTTATCTGGAAAAACAGGATTTATGTCTCGTTTTGGTATTTGTTCAAGAACCAACACCCAAACGTTAGCTATCCTTACTATTGTAGAAGAAAAAGTACCAAATGGATCTTTTAGACCTTCTTATATAGGAAACTCTCAAAAAGAAATTCTTAACATTTCTGATGTCGATTTTAAAATTTTGCCTCATTTACCCATTCTAGAGACTAATACTGATTTAAATCTTTTAATTGATTTCATTGAACGTCCCTGGTTAGATCATTTTAATGGCTGGACTACTCAATACAACTTCGCAGCAGATAATAATCGTGGATATGGAAGAGATATGAGTGATCAAATATCTGAGATTTCGGTCGCCCTTATGCAGGATATACCAGAATTGGAACATTTAGCAACACTTATGATACAAAGAGGGATCGACATTTATCAGGCAGTAGAAAACGGTGCAATATTCCCTGCAGATGGTGGACACGGAAGTGGTAGAAAATGGCCTATTCTATTTGCTGGTAAATTACTTAACCATCAAAAAATGCTAAAAACAGGTTATGATTACAATGCTTCTTCGAATACTTTTCAAGAAGATTGTCAGACCTACTATACTATAGAAGGTAAGCCCTGGTGGGGAGTTAGGCATTGTAGTGATCCTAGTCGAGATAGCGAAGCTTTGGACAGTTATCGAGTTTGCTGTACTGCAAAAACATGGGTAGGCCAAATGTTAACTGCTCAAATCCTTGGATTGAAAGATGAATGGTACCATGAAGCATATTTTGATTACGTAGATAGATGGATAAATGAAGGAGGTGGGTATGGAGGAGTCACTGATGGCTATATCCAAGAATTTTGGAATAAGTATAGAAACAATATTCCAGAAGAAAATCATCATTCTGGAAGTAATGAAGTGGATTCGGAACCACCTACATCTCCTCACTCACTAATGGCTAGGAACGTTACTAGTAACTCTTTAGTATTATCATGGAGTGCTTCTTCAGACAATGCTGCTGTTAGTACATATCATATCTTCATGGATGGAGTTCTTTATTCTAAAGTTACTGAAAACATACGGAGTATTGAAGTTTCAAAATTAGACTGTAATTCAACACACTCTTTTCAAGTACAAGCCCGAGACTTATCAGGAAATACATCCAATATGAGTGATATTCTGACAATAACTACAGATTCTAAATGCGCTCCAGTGAATATAGCGTTGAACAAACCGGTTTACGCTACCGATGAAGAAATACCCACTCCAGCTACTCATGCAGTAGATGGTAATATCGAACAAAGCTCTAGGTGGTCAGCTAAAGAATTCCCTCAGACAATAGAAATAGATTTAGGAGCCAACTATGAGTTATCTAATATTGAAATATTCACATATAAAAATCGAGCTTACCAATATACTGTTGAAGGAAAAATTGAAAATGGAAATTATACTCTCCTAGCTGATAGAAGAACAAACACATCATTCAAACAACCTATTTCAAATTCTATCGACGGCATTGCGCGCTATGTAAAAATTACTGTAACGGGTTCTTTTCAATATAGAGGATCTTGGGTAAGCCTTACCGAAATAAAAATTTATGGCGACTTCATCAAAAACGCCTCCTCGAAACTACTCAATGTAGCTACTCAAAATACAGTAAGTGTAAATCTCTATCCCAACCCAGTTTCAGCTAAAGACTATCTAACAATAGAATCCAAGGACTTCGACTTCTCTCAAAGCACTTATTTTTTCATAAATGACTTTTCTGGAAAAACCATTTATGAAACAGCCAATATTTCAAACCTTAGGCCTTTCAAAGTAAAAGAAATTGAAAAAGGAATCTATGTAGTTTCAATTAGTAACGGTAAACAGTTTTTTAAAACAAAGTTAATTGTGAAATAGGTTGAGCCAATCATTCAACCCTGCTTCTCATCTTTTTAAAGTTGATATTCTCAACACACAGATTACTCTAAAATATAAGCTTTTATAAGCTTATTCTACGCTATCGATTGTTAATTCTTTTTTCAAAAGAAATTTAATCTAGATTGAAAGTCATATAAAAAAGAAAACAATACCGCTATAAGTAAAACTCCATATATTAGGTACGGTTCAATTTCTGCGGTTTAACAGATTTTTAGATATTATGACACCAATTTTAATTTTATCAAAACATAAATTCTTATAAAAATTCAAGTCAATCATAGAATCAGACGTGCATTTTGAATCACTAATCTCTATCTTCATGGTATATTTGACATCAACTACTGCCTAAATAAAACAGCCATGACCGTAACCATACAAACTACTATAAACGCACCCATAGAAAAGGTCTGGAAATATTGGACAGACCCTGAACATATTACCAAATGGAACTACGCTAGTGATGATTGGATCTGTCCATCAGCAGTCAATGATCTACAACCTAAAGGAAAGTTCAATTGGAGAATGGAATCAAAAGATGGTAGCATGGGTTTTGATTTTACAGGAACATATGAAGAAATAGATCTCCATGAATTGATTTTTTTCAAAATGTCAGATGGCCGATCCGTGCAAATCACCTTTAGTGAAATTGGCAAGGAAGTAAAAATCATGGAAGCTTTCGAAACAGAAGGCTCTAATTCTGAAGCCCAGCAAAAAGCAGGATGGCAAGCTATCTTGAGTAATTTTAAGAAGTATGTTGAAGAGCAGGTAAATCAACCAAAAGTCTCTGTATAAAGAGATTTCAACCAAAATAATTGGGAATTAGTTGTTTTAATTTCTCTACTGTTTCATCTAGAGATAAATCGCTTATGCCTCCGGCAGCGTTTGCATGTCCTCCACCGTCAAAATGATCAGCAGCTAAAGTATTAACTGGATTATTTTCTCCTTTGGATCGAAAAGACATTTTGACTTTACCATCTTTCTCAGAGAGCATAACCGCCATCTTCATACCTCTAATTGTCAAAGCTAGATTAGCTAGATTATCGGTGTCTCCTTTTTTGTATTCATAAGATTCTAACTCTTCTTTAGACAAAGGAATAATAGCAGCCATATAATCATCCAATACAATCATTTTCTCACTTAGAGCGAAACCTTGCAGTCTTATTCTACTTTCTGTATTGGTATCGTTAATAGCTTCATGGATCAAATGATGTTCCACACCTGCGCTCAGCAGCTTAGCCAATATCTCATGTGTTCTTGGCTCCACTGAAGAAAACCTAAAACTTCCAGTATCAGTTAATATACCTAGGTATATTGGAGTCCCTACTTTTTGATCAAGTTTCTCATCATTTCCTGACTGAATAATTAATTCAGCTATCAATTGACATGTAGATGAAGCTGAAGTTTCAGAAATCATAATATCTGCGAAAGATGAAGGCTCCAAATGATGATCAATCATTATCTTTTTACAAGTAGAAGTCTCCAGTAATACTTGCATTTCTTCACCTACCCGATCAGTACCATTATAATCTAGACTAAATAACAAATCTGCTTCTTCAAATTTATTCCTTACTTGATCTTGATGATCAGTCATAAGTAAGAAACCGTCAGTTCCGAAATCATATAAAAAATCAGGAGCTACATCTGGATGACAAATAGTTGCATTTTTACCCAGCTTTTCAATAAAATATAACAATCCTAAAGAGCTCCCTACAGAATCCCCATCAGGAGACTTGTGTGAAGTAATAACGATATTTTCTGCAGCCAAAATAGCTGCAACAACCTCTTGATACTTATTCATGATCTCTGTATTAGAATACTAAATTAGTATCTAAACCTAGTTCTGCAAAAAATCAATAAGAAGTGGATACACCACATCGATTCTGGCAAAAGATTGAAGAGGCTCTAAATAATCATGTTTTAAACCTAACTCTGGATCAAGAGTATATTCTAATACTTCCGTATTTTCATACCCTCTCCATAATTCAGCATATTCGTCTATAACATCATTCCTTACACTTTGGTCACCCATTGACTTAATAAAAACGATCCTACTTTTCTGTTGAGGAAATTGTCCACTTTCCAAATCCTTTCGAAGTTGAGCAGCTATTTCTATAAAAGCTAGAATTCCTTTAGTATGAATTCTAGGATAAGCATGTAAAGGACCCGAGGTTGCATTATCCTGTATACTATCATTCCACCATTTAAATTCGGGAGGCATTATTTTTAGTGTGTTGATAACAAAGTTCTGTGAGTAATCAAATGGCAATGAAAGCTTAGGCAGAAAAAAGGGTGACGATAGTACGGCAACATCTACATTGTCATAATAGTAAGCGGCACATGCTGCTAAAGTAGCACCACCTGATATTGCAATTGTTCTGACAGATTCGCCTAGCCCTGAAGCAATTTCCATTGACTCATGAATATATTTAAGTAAATCTTCTTTACGTAATTTACCAAAATCGTCGGTTGCAACATCTGAGTATCCATGATAAGGCATTCTTGGAACAAACACATTAAACCCTTTTGCATATAATTGGTTAGCAAGAATTTCAAACTGCTTTGGACAATTGGTATAGCCATGAAAAAGAACAACTACTATTTCGGTTTTGTTTCCATGATCTAATACAAATGACGAACATTCCTGATTTACTTCTGCTGGTTCATTGCTAATCAAATTATTAGCATTTTCCTTAGCTGATCGAAACGACAAGTGACTTTCATTTTTATTAAACTTGACATCGAATGATGGATAATAATAAACTATTGCAAAGAGTATCACTATCAATAACGTTAAAGAAATCAACCATTTAATAAGGTTATTCAGCATTTTCATTTTTTGAATTAGTGTATGCATAACGTAGAGCAAGTTAATTACATCTCTACGAATAATACTCTATCCCAATTTAAGTGTAGATTAAACAATGATACGTGGATAATACTAAATTGAAACCGAGATGACGTATCAAAAGTCATTTAACATTTTTAGCTACTTATTTTTCAAATAAATTGTTTGACAGAATCCTTTAACTAAAAGAAAAGTCTTTCTGTATTTGAGTTCTATTTAAACAACAGTTACTCGAAATGTGGTCGTTGCGTAATATGCTCATTACCTTTGCGGCAGAATTGACGTACGAAATGTGCGTTTGGATATTTTTAAACTAAAACCAAAAGAGGAGAAAGGCATGGCAGAGAAGGCTACCGTTTACGAAACCCTTAAATTATTGTTTTATTCAGGTAAGGTTAAACCTTCATTGAATAAGATCATAGCTGAACTAGAAAAAGACCCTTCAAATTTAGAATTGACACTTTTAGCTTGCAAAGCTCTATTAAGAGGAAAAGAGTATAAGAGTATCGAAAAGTATGCGGATGCTGCTATTAAAATTGATGATCAAAACCCTACGGGTTATCACTACAAAGGTCTAGCGATTCATCATAACAAAGGACAAGAACAGGAAGCTCTCAAAAATATCAACAAAGCTCTAGAAATTGATCCTGAAAACGTAGTCTTCCTTAAAGATAAAGCCATCACACACTTAGCACTATATAAGGACTATGACTTACCTGTAAAGTTTGCAGAAAAACACGGAGACAAAAGTCGTGAATGCATTCTAAAAATCATAGATCTCGTTGACAGCAAAGCAGCTCCAAACTATATGGAACTATACGCAGTAGCAGAAGCTTCAATGATGATAGAGAAAAACCTAGACGCTAAACAGTATCTCCTTAAAGCAGAAAAAGCTTTTAACAAAGCAGAAGAAGGTGATAAAAATCAGAACGTCTATAAAGACATTATAAAGGCACAAAAAGCCTGTCAGAGACTTATAGACAAGTTCACTGAGTAGCAAATTGACTATATTCGCGTCTAATTTTAAAAATTAAGATTTTTACCAACAATCATTTCAAATGGCGACAGCAGCTACAGCTCCTAGAGAACTAGGGAAACCATCCAATAAAAGTATCTTTGGATTCTTGTTATTTCACCTAGTTCCTTTATTGGCTATATATACAGGAGCAACTGCGTTCGATTGGGCTCTTTGCATTTTCTTGTATTTTTACAGAATGTTCTGGATTACAGGTGGTTACCACAGATATTTCGCCCATAGATCGTACAGAACATCGAGGTTTTTTCAGTTTATCATTGCGTTTATGGCACAAACTTCTGTGCAAAAAGGAGCGCTTTGGTGGGCTAGTCACCATAGAGTTCACCATAGAAAAAGTGACACCTATGATGATCCACATTCGATGAAACATTATGGATTTTGGTATTCTCACATAGGATGGATTATGTCAAAAGAATTCAAACCAACACATTATAAATTGATCTCTGATTATTCAAAGTATCCAGAATTGGTTTGGTTGAATAAATACCATTTAGTACCACCTATTATTTTAGCTTTGGGAGTAATGGCTCTTGGAGGAATAGTAAACGGAGGAAGTATTGATATGATGTTTACTAGTGCTGGTACTTCAAGTTTGCTAATAGGGTTTTTCTTAAGTACAGCTATTTTGTTTCATGGTACATTTAGTATCAACTCAATTATGCATAAACTAGGCAGACAAAGGTATGAATCAGGTGATGAATCAAGAAATAGCTTAATTTTAGCATTGGTGACTCTTGGGGAAGGATGGCATAATAATCACCACTATTACGAAGTAGCGGCACGTCAAGGTTTTTTCTGGTGGGAAATCGATATTACTTGGTACATTTTGAAAGCTTTTTCTTTCGTAGGACTAATTTGGGATATGCAAAGTGTGCCTAAGCACATTAAATATTCTAAAAATAAAGAAGATGCCAAAAGGTTAGCTAAAGAAATGGCAGCCGCTTAAGAACGTTTTAGAAAAAACTTTAAAACGCAGTTATTAGATGAAATAACTGCGTTTTTTTTATTCTATAGCATAAAGAAAATCTGTCTTACATATCAAGACACAGAATTACGAACTCTTTATCCACTTAGTCTTATAATTATTATTTGGAAGGGATAGACTAGTAAACCCAAATAACGAGCTAGACACTATCTATGAATTCTTAGTGGTTTTTAATACTTCAGGATCTTGTATACTAATAAGGATCATCATCAGTAAAACAAGGCTACTTTTCTAAAGTTCAAACTCTACTCAGGACCAAGAGAATTTGTAAGTTGATAAAAGAACTCATTTTAATTTGTAAATATATTTTAGAATGCCTCCTATCAAAGACCTAAGATATTATACATATCAAATGTTAACCACGCATATTGCTTTTCTTTACGTATAAAAAAGCCCTGATTATCCAAAATAATCAGGGCTTTTTTACTATGCTAAATGGTAACTAAAAGACAAACCTAACATTCAATCCAAAACCATCTCCAGAAAATTCAGTTTCTTCTACTAACCAAAATGTTGGTCTCCAATCCGCGGATAATGACATAGGAAAGTTAAATTGGTAAGACAACCCAACTTCTCCACTTACCCCTAATAAGAATAAATTATTTCCTGCATAAAGTGACGGTCCTGCGCCTACATACCATCTCAATGCTTCTTCTGTCCCTACTCGATCATACAAAAAGTCCCAAAGAGCATCTGCTCCAAATCCATCACCGAAAGAGACATTAGCATGAATCCTTTTAACATTACCAGGGTTCAACAAACCATCAATTGCAACATTATTTCCTGAAACTTCTCCAAATCGAATACCCAGTTCTGAAACAAACTGTGCTTGAGCTCCTACTGCTGAAATGACTATGAAAGTCAAAATTGCGATAATTTTTTTCATATAATATTGTTTAAGCATTTTATCATTTTAGGGTTTGAAATTAGTACTTTTTCAATTTGTTACACCCTTTTCAGAATCGATTTTTTTGATGAAAAACTAATACCCTATTCCCTTAGCCATTAGTGATGCACACAATACGGTGAGAACCAATCCAATCAACTCAAATGTAAGTATCCTTGAAATCAACTTATATTCTCGATCTGTGACTATAGGTATTTTCCCTTTGTAAGTGGAACGTTGCCATTTGACAATTTTAACTGTTGGATAAATAGATAATACTCCTACACTGAAAAACATAGTTAGCTTAAGAATAAAAAAAGGACTACTCCAGTAAAACCCACTTCCCTTTTCTAAGAAGAAAACTCTGATGAATCCAAATATCAATACCAATGCAGCTGATAAGCCGTATACCATATCGGCTTGCTGGATTCGTTTAGCATCGACAAGGGTTAACTCCTTTTTAAAAGTAACCTTCTCATAAACAACAGCTGACACTACCCCAAATGCTGCCAAAAAATAAAAAAACGCAACTATTGAGTTGATAATCATAGACTTGTATTAATTAACTTTTAGCTCTATGAATATACTTGATATAAAATAAAAAATCCCAGTCAGCAAAAGCCAACTAGGATTTATGATGATGATAAGACTAAATTTTTATTTCGAGATTGTCTTCTCTACTGCGTAATCTGCTATAGATACTTCATAAGAATAGTCACCCTCAGGTAACCGAGATACGTCAAATCTCTTAAGAACCAAACTGGCATTTTTTACTCTTTCGGAGTATAGTGCTGCTCCATCAGCGTCGTAGATTTTAATTTTCACAACATCTGATCCAAATTTCTGGAATCCTACTAATACTTTTCCAGTTTTCTGCTGCTCGATCACCACATCAATAGCTGCAGTTTTAGTTTCGTCTAGCAATTTCCCAGTCTTAGCAAAAACCGAAGATGATGAGAACAATACTAGTGCGATCAAAGTGCTTTTAAATATGTTCATTGCTATATTATTTTGTTGCGTTGTTAATTGATTACAATGCAAACTTGAAAAAACACTCTTTTAATCTAAAATGAATACCGGCGGACTGAAGGATACTCATGGTGAAATGCACAATTATCTAGGTGAATTGAAAGAGCTTAAACCAATTAAATAATAGATACAATACAACATCATAGATATAAATAAAAGGGGTCTGAGAAAACTATCAGACCCCTTTTATCAATTATTAGAGATTAATTGCAAATACAAATAAGATTACTAACCTCTGAATTTTCCTCACTAGACAATTTTATTTAGGGAATGATATTACTAGGTATGTCTAACTTACTATCATGAGTTCCCTTCGCAAATGTGCTAATGTTGTAACTATTCTCTTTAGACCAATCACATTCTATTCTTCCATCTCCTAACACAATATTTCCCAACTTTATTCTATACCAGTCCGCCAACTTTATGTAAGCTGGATCATTGGCCAGATTATTCAATTCGAACGGATCCTTTCTTAAATCATAAAGTGCCATTTCAGCTTTTTCTCTTGCACAAGTCATAGCCCATTTGACATTTTTATTTAGGTCATTCTTAGCAGGTCTCGTTTTCATTGAGAATGCAAAGTCATTTGATCTAATATATGCTCGTGGACCAGCAACTAGGTTTATTTCTCCTACTACATAATCTCTTTGTTCATCTTCATTATTCATGAAAGTCATCAAGTCCTTACCATCCAAGTAATCAAATTTTTCCTGAGATATATCTAATCCAGCTTCGGCTAAAATAGTAGGAGCTACATCTACATATTCAATTAACTGTCTTTTGATTTTGCCTGCTGGTATTTTGTTTTTGTCAGATGACACCATGATAATAGCGCTATTTACTGATTGTCTCCAAGGCCCAAATTTGGCAGCAATACCCTGTTCTCCTAACTGCCAACCATGATCACCTACGGTAAAAATAATCAGGTATTCTTGGTTATTTTTCTCACAATAAGATTTGAATAATTCAACTGCCTCTCCTATCAAAGCATCTCCATGAGCACAAAATGCATAATAATCTTGTACAGCCTGTAACTGCTCTTCTTTAGTCATCTTATCAAAGTTTAGGTTATTGTATAATTTGACTAATTGAGGTGGAAGTTTGTTCAGACTCTCTTTTTCGAAAACTGGTATGTTGTAATTCTTTTGTTTGAAAACGTCTCTAAACTTTTTAGGAGGAAGCACCGGTGTGTGTGGTAAATGAAACCCTAGACTTATCATTTGTGGTTGATTTGTCTTTGCACCTTGTACCTTGTCACCAAGTGCTGTCTCATACGAACTATTCTCATTTTCAAGGAATTTTTTAAGTTCCCTTACAACTAAGGCATCAATGGTTTTATTTGCAGGCATGGGATTTTGCCCACCTATAATTAACTCCTTATTCCCTCCTCTAGTATAAGACCTTAATATTTCAAGCTCTTTTTCTATCTTCCTTCTTTTCTTAAGATCATCCTTACTCATCTCCTCCCCTCTTACCTTAGAGGCATACTCTACTACGCGACCGTTCTCGAATTTCACTACTTCCTTACTACCTACGCGTTTGTACTTACCATCTACTGTCGCATACTTGTACTGAGTAAATAAGTCTCCAACGCCCTTTTTTTGAAGGTAGTTTTTAAAGTGCATTACGTAATTGTAGTGTCCAGCATCATAAAAACCTTGGCCTGGTCCCCATCTGAATATATACGGATCGTATTTTCCCCAAGCCGTAGCATAATAACCTTCTGCCTGTAAAGTTTGTGGAAATGAAGGTTTTACAAAATCAGGTGCTTGATGTGTCTGCACAAAGCCAAAATGTCCAGTTCTAAATGGATACCGACCACTATGTAAGGAACCTCGAGAGGGGCCACATGCTGGTGAATTGCAAAAGGCATTAATGAACATAGTACCTTCAGAGGCCAATTTGTCTATATTAGGAGATGATACGTAACCAAGGGTACTTTCCTTTTTACCTGTAGTGGCCATATTATAACACTCAAGCGCATCTGGTCTGTGATCATCTGTTATTATCCATAGAATATTAGGCTGCTTCTGAGCAACAGTCACTAAACCACTAATTACAAGTACCAATACTAGTAATAGTCTTTTCATATCAATTAATCTTATTCTCAACATAATGTAATTCAATTAGATCTATGTAAGATAGCTTTTGGAACACTCAAATTTCTTTACACTGAATAGACTCCTACTTATTGCAGACTGAACATGATCTAAACTAAAGCCTTTAAACTATAACTTATATTTTTAGGCTGGAAGGAATCAATTTAAAATAACCCTAGTACTATAGTGAGCCTCTCCCGTGATCACTTTGACCAAATATACTCCTTCTAAAGCCTCTAATCCCGTAACACCTATCTCATCATCTTGTTTATATAACTGAACAGTTTTTATCAGGCCTCCAGATGTATTATACAACTCTACGATCAGCTCTCCTGTGTAACCTGGAATTGAAACTAGTAATTGAGAATTACTCGGGTTTGGAAACAACTTAAAGACACTCTTATTCAGTTCATCATCGACATTTGTCTCTAACCCTTCTCCGAGTCCCAATGATTCCAATATCCAATTACTATTCTCCGTCTGAGCAAGAATATCCACTCCTGACTTCCAAGCAAACTCTAATTCAGGGCCTTCGTCAATTTGGGTTATCCTAGATTTACGTTCGTTCCCTCCTGGTAATATTTCATAGTATTTACCATTATTGTGAGATCTTAAATACCAAAATGGTTTTTGTACCTTATCAGAATAATTTTCTATCTGTTCTACTAGAATCTTATCCGTCGAATTATTGTTGATATCACCAAGTGTATACCCCTTGTAAACTTCCATATATTTCTTTGTCTTGGTGTTTTTTACGAAATAATAATATGGGTATCTAAATTCCAACTCCCAAACATCACTGCTATCTGAGGTTACATCTGTGGACATAACTAGTGAAGTGTTATCATTATCTGCTACAATGTAGTCACCTGTTTTTTTATTCCGGAAACGAAATTTATCGGTCGTGTCAATAATCATTCTTGGAGCTCTATCAATTATGACCTTCTTTATCTTGGATGATGGATATTCTATATCAATGGAATTATCACCATTCAGTACTTTATAAGCAAGATATCCGTCCTTTGATGAAGATAGTCCAATATTGTTCTTAACTGAAACATCTCTCGTAGGCAATTCGTACGGTAAATATTCGTGCTCGCCACCATGATCATACATAAAATCTATAGTGTTAAAAGAAGGGTCTTTGGCTTTTGCTTTAGAAAAGTCATTATTTTCAAATACTAAGTTATAAGGAGCATTAGAGGAAATGATCCAAGCGTATGTTCCGATCCATTCGTTATTGGTAATCGTAATATCATGACACTGTTGTAGTTCTCGATCTATAAAAAGCCCCCGAGCAGGAGAAATGTGCTCAAAAGTATTTCCATCAATCAAAAAGCTATGTCCAAATTCTTCCATATGAATCATATCTACATCTGCTCTATAGCCTTTAAAATGACAATTAGTAACTGATACATTAGAACACTTGGATGAAATTCCAAGCCCTGTACCATCCATTAAGCAGTTATCTATAATTGTTTCACTTTGATCCCATACAACTGGATACTCAGTATTCCCTGCATCTAGAGAGATCGCTCGAACATTAAAATTAACCTTGTCAAAATCTGGTTTGAAGAAACAATTCCTAATGACAAGTTTAGGTGCATAATCAATTTTCAACTTTCTATTGACAGTATAACCAAGAGCACTAAATTGGATAAAAGAGCAATTAGTAAAGGTTATTCCTGCGCCGTCTCCTCCATAAGCTTGAACCTGCCCTCCTTCAAAAATTACATTTTCAACCTTCATATTTTCATAAAACTCCCCATTGGTAATATGAGAATAGCGAGTAAAAACATACCCCACATTTGTGATTGGAATCAACTTCAAATTTGCAAGCGTTAAATGACTTGACCTCAAATGCATGATTTTCAAATTCTTGAAAGTTGTTTCTACATCATAGGCTCCTTGAATACTCTTATTAATATTATCAGCCAATTTCCCACTAATACAAATTGCTTTGGTTATAACGAGTGATTTACCGTCAAAGTCATACTCAGTACTATTAAATACGATGGTATCACCAACACTTGCAGAACTAATGGCTAGACCTATTTTACTAATTAAAGTGGCACCCGAAACGGTTCCATATCTGCTATCAAAATCTATCTGATCCGCATATATCTTCTTAACTGATAATAGAATTACCAGCACTATTGTCAACCTTTTAACTATCCTCATACATTCATATTTTTTAATACTATAATAATAAACAAGGATAGTACTAAATAGCATTCCTGAGACTCGACGAAGAATCGATTTCTACTAAACAATCAACTAGATTGATTATACAAACTATATACAAAAGATGTGAACAACAGGTCTAAATTGAAAAAGATGGTATTATTAGAAAGTACAACTAAACCGTATGACAATAATATTCTTGAATCTAAATTAGCCTGTAGAAGGAAATATCTTAACATTCATAGAATGCAAAGAGCTCAGAAACTTAATTCCTGAGCTCTTTGTAAAAGGAAGGGTATTAAATCACTTAAATGAAATAAGTGATACTTGAGGTTTTGACGCTCCAAGCCTAGTACTTAATTCTCCCGGAGATGAATTACCTACTATAATTTTGTATTGCCCTTTAAACCATTGTGGCTTACCATCTTGATTAATAAAGGTTAGTTTTTCAGCAGGAACGGTAAAGGATACTTTCTTAGATTCTCCTTTAACTAATGAAATTCTTTCAAAACCTTTCAAACTAGAATTTGGGATACCTCCAGTTGAAGATACTGGATTAATGTAAAGTTGAACAACTTCATCAATATCATAATCTCCAGTATTCGTCACTTCTACTTCTACTGATAAATCCGAAGTTTTTTTGAGTTTTGTAGAACTCACTTCAAGATTATTAAACTCTGTAGAGGAATAGGTCAATCCAAACCCGAAAGGGTACATTGGTTCTTCAGTCATATATCGATAAGTTCTTCCTTTCATACTGTAATCATCGTATGCTGGTAACTGACTAACATTCTTTGGAAAGGTTATTGGCAAATGACCTGAAGGCGAATAATCACCAAAAAGAACATCTGCAACAGCATTTCCACCTTGCTCTCCTGGATACCATACTTGAAGAATAGCATCACAGTATTCTTCTATGCCTTCGAGCGAAATCGCACTCCCGCTGGCAATGACAAGAACTAAAGGCCCTTTCTTTACTTCTATAATTTGTTTGATGTAATCAATCTGATTTTGAGGTAATTTTAAATCAACTTTATCACCTATGTTGCCGGAAGCAATAGCGTCTACTTCTTCACCTTCAAAGTCTGCAGTTAAACCTACTACACAAATCGTGACGTCTGATTCCTTGGCAACATTAGGTGCCCAATTTTTGGGATTTATATTCTTTTGAAATGGCAATGCGCCACTTCTATAGTTCAATGATGTACCTAAGGAAACTGCATCTACTATTCCTTCAAGTATGGTAACTAAGTTCGGACTCACCCCATAATAACTCCCCATCAACATATCTGCGGAATTGGCAAATGGCCCAGTGACGTACGGCACTTTTATTTCCTTAGATAATGGCAACGTGTTATTTTCATTCTTGAGCATTACGATTGACTTTCGAGCTACCTCTCTGGCAAGTTCTACATGTTCATCGCAATGTATTTTTTCTGAACCAATTTGAGTGTATGGATGATCTTTAACATCATCAAACATTCCCAATCTAAACCTGGTCATGAATAACTCTTTTGTTCTTTGATGAATTAATTCCTCGGTAATTAGACCTTTTTTCAGCGCCTCTCCCATTTTACTGTAGGTCTTCCCACAATTAAGATTCACACCCACTTTGAGCGCAACTGCTGCAGCTTCTGAAGCTGTCTTTACAAACTTCTGTTTCCAAACAATACCTCCAATAGCTCCACAGTCTGAAGTCACGTACCCATCAAATCCCCATTTATCTCTCAATACTTCTTGAAGTAAGAAAGGATTTGCACATGCAGGTTCACCAAAAACGGCGTTATACGCTCCCATCACACCTTCAACATTGGCATCTTTCACTAATGCCTCAAATGCGGGCATGTACGTTTCATACAAATCTTGTTGAGTCGGTTCCGCGTTGAAAGTATGACGTACTGATTCTGGACCAGAATGTACAGCATAATGCTTAGCGCAAGCTGCAGTTTTTAAGTAGTTAGGGTCATCACCTTGTAAACCTTTGACAAATGCTACTCCAATTCGCGACATCAAGAACGGATCTTCTCCATAAGTCTCCTGACCTCTACCCCATCTAGGATCACGAAAAATATTGACATTTGGTGTCCAAAAAGTCAACCCTGCATATTTACTATGGTTACCCATGCTTTGAGAAACCTCATACTTAGCTCTAGCCTCCGTAGATATGGCATCAGCTACCTTCTTTACTAAACCAGGATCAAAAGTCGCTCCCATTGCGATTCCCTGAGGGTATATAGTAGCTTTGCCATTTCTTGCTATACCGTGAAGGGCTTCATTCCACCAATCATAATCAGGTACTCCCAACCGGGGAATAGCAGGTGCGCTGTTTATTAGCTGTCCTATTTTCTCTTCAGTTGTCATTTGACTAACCAATACTTCTACTCTTTCATCAAGTGGTAACTGTGGATTTCTGAAGGAAAAATCTACTTGCTGTGCATTCGCAAAACCTATTAGCAACATGTATGCTAACAGCGTAACCAGTTTTTTATCAATCATAATTTGAGTCTGTTATCTACTTCTTCTAAGAACTTCAATTTCGGGTAAATCAAATCAAATTCCTCAAATTCAATGACCAACTGAACTTAACAAATACTGAATTTTCGGTTTCACCATCCCCAGTATTACAATTTTTCATCCAAATAAAAAGGCTGCCCCGCCTGGGCAGCCTTTACAATTGTTAATAATAAGACTAAAATTTTTATTCTTTCAATTCAATCAGCGAATGAAAAATTCCATTCGAAGATAATTAATCTTTATTGAATTTTGCATTCAAAATACATTTATTTAAATGTAAAATAATTAATCCTATTATTGTTCTATTATATGTTTATCAAGGTACTGTAATATCAGTAACATAAACATCATCTATCAAGACGTCTACCTCTCCTCTTATTCTCAAAACAGGGAAAGCATTCACATTTGGAGCAGCCGCTGTAACCGTAAACTGGTAAGTAAAAACTTCCCACTTATCAACTTCAAACTCATTAAACGGCTTTGGAGTAATAATAGCTGCCCAAGCATTATTCATATTTTCAACAGTAGTCACACCATTGATAAAACATTCAAACGTGGCTGGATCTCCATTCCCTGCATTTAGCCCCGAAGAATTAACACGAACTCTCAAAGAAACTTGGTAAGTGTGATCCATTTGTAATCCAGCACCAGATGCTTGATAAACCTCTATATCACTTCTATCATCATCTTCATTTATTATTCTTAAATGGTTCGAACCTGAGTAAGACCTTTTTGCTTCAGCATCTTCAGCCAAAGAAAAGGACTTTGAGCCTTGACTTCCTAAATAGGATACACCTTCTCTTTCTATATAGACTTTTCCTAAATCATCAGAGGATCCATAATTAAACACTCTACAATTTGGCATAGTAATAACATCACTTGCTAATGAGGAATTTTCAAAGTCTCCACCAGAAGAGTTTACTAAACCACCTGGAGCCGCTTCATACACTACAATAAAATTATTAGCCTCGTAAGTGTCTGTTTCCCCATCAACTGATCTGGTAACCTTTAGAGTAACATCATATTGACCAGGGCTTCCATACGAAACTACTGGGTTTTCATCAGTTGATGAGGTAATTGAACCTCCTTCAAATGTCCATAAATATTGATCTTCATCCCCTCTTGATGTATTTGTAAATTGTACCATGCCGCTGTTAAGGAAATTATAGTTATCGACATCAAAATCAGCTTTCAGTACTAGTTCTGTAACAGAAATCAGATCTGTTAATTCATAAGTATCTGTCATTCCATCGACTGTTCTAGTCACCTTCAATTTTACGTCATAAACGCCAATATCAAAATACTGAATTTTTGGATTCCTTTCATTTGAAGTACTAGGTGTACCTCCTTCAAATGTCCATTCCCATTTATCTACTTCACCAATTGATATGTCATTAAATTGTACATAATCTGTTTGTTCAATATCAGTCAGATCGTTTTCGAATTCTGCATCCACAAAATCTCTTACCGTAATTAATAGAGTATCACTAGCTACATCTCCATTATTGAAATTTACTCTAATAGCAGTTTTAAACTCTCCAGCTTCTTCATAAATGAGCGTCTCTTCTGAAAGCTTAGAAGAAGATTTACTACCTCCTTCAAAACTCCATTCTCGTTCTGCCACATTGGTTGAAGAGTCAATAAAAGTTATAGATTGCCCTACAAACACTAATGTATCACTAGTATATATCTTAAAATCACCTGTTACAGAGCTTCCTCCATCATCTGTTTCTTCATCTTCTACACATGAACTTATCAAGAATATTCCTACCAACAGATACAGAAACATTCCATTTATTAGTCTAATCATCTTCATCATTTTAATAATTTAGTCCTTACATATTAATTCACATTTATTCTACATCCACCAAACTCCCATCTATATATTTCTCCTGATTTGGGAGCTATTGAAGTCCTAAAAGCATTCGGAGCAAGATTTGCGTTTGAATCTCCTCCACATTCTTTTGGTATATTTTCATATACATTCTTGTTAACCTTCCAATACCTTGCTCCCCAATAGATCTTAGATCCTGGTTTAAACTTTCTATCCGTTTTTACCACACCCTCATAAATACCATCACCGATACTCTTTGTATTGACTCCTTCGCCCCAATTATTGAAGTTTCCAAATATTATTGGAGCTTTGTATTCTCCCTTTACATTAGACATGTCTACTTGAAACTTGATCTTAACCTGTGCATTTACAGCACCAATCATAACCAACATCAAGACTGTTATTAACATATTTTTCATATTGATACCTTTTCTAATAAAAAGTCAATCTAACCTTCAACTAGATTTCCTAATAGTTCCACTCAATCATTCAATAAGTAGATAAGTCAGGTATTAAGTATTAGAAAATCTAGAGATAAGATCGGGCTATCAATCTAAGAAAGTAGCCCGATCAACAATTGTGTGATATAAAACTAAATTTTTGTTTACGGTCTTTCTACAACCTCTGAAATAGAAACATCCTCTATATATGCTTCTCCTGAACCAAGAACTCTAACCATTGGCCAATAAAATACAACTCCATCTGCTACAGTTATCTCTTTCTCATAATAAACCCAATCACCTGTAGTGGTGGTACCTCCTACGGGTACATTAGGACCAACAGACTCCACTTGTGTCGGAGCAGAATATGCTTGAAAATAGACCTGAAAACTACTAGTAGACACGTCGTAATTCTTGACAAAAATCCATGCTGAAATTTTCAATTTCATTCCAGCCTCTACTGTAAGTTTAGGAAGAGCTGCTTGTGTCCAACTAGTCACAGCTGAATTATCCATATATGCACTTTGAGAACCTGAGTATACATAAGATGAATTAGTATTCCATTTAATAGCATTACCCCACTTTGGATTTTCCCATTCATCCGTGTTTTCCATAGACCACCCAGTACTGTTAGGACCTTTTGGTGCCAATAAATTAGAAAACAAAAACTCTACATCTGTGCTAAATGATTCTAAAGGATAAAAGTCTTCAGATTCTAGATTTCCTTTAACATAGTTTACAGTAACCTCGTCCGAATCAAGAATAATTTCATCAACCAGTGAAATCGTCATTTTACTAGGATCCTCACTATCAAGTTTTACAATCTCGATTGTCGGATTTATAATAGTTCCGTCCTCTTCTTCAATAACTACTTCAAACTCATTCTTATCTACAGATGAAGCCTTAATAGGTCTACTGAATTCAATTCCAATTTCATCATCTTTTTCATAAGCAGAAATAATTGTAACTGGCTTATCAGAAGGGATTACTTCAATAAAATCCTTAATGAATAAAGAGTCAATACCTTTTGGATTAAACCTTGTGGATTCCACATATAAGTCGTATGTACCTATTGTCTTATACACTGCTGTACCTGCCAATCCACTCAGCAAAGTTGGTTCTGCACCATTTAGTGTCCACTCAGGAGTAGCTCCCGCTCCTGTCACCTCGTCAATAGAGAATTCAACGCTTTCACCTGCTTTAATTACATTCTTTGCTCCGCTCTCTAAAGTCAAGTTATTGCCTTCATACTTAGCTGAAATGTTAATTAACCTGACTGTGTCAATTACTTCTACAGATAAAACCGTATCATAAGCTGTAGTATCACTATGAAAGTCTTTTAATGTATAGAACATTGAATCTTCAAACTGTTGAAACAAGTTTATCTCGTACATTCCGAGCTTATTGAATACAACGTTAATTTGTTGAGCAGTGGCTAATGTATCGTTTAGTCCTCCTCCTTGTATATTAGAAACGCTGTCCCCTGGTAAATCCCACTGCCTTTCAACAACTCCAGTAGAAGCGTCCAAAAAGGTCAAATAATCACCAACCTGAACTCTATTTCTATCTGAAGAACCATACACCATATGGTGACTACCTAAAGTAGCACCTTCTGGCGTTTCATACTCTTGTTCACATGCCGTAAATAAAATAAGTACAGCTGCTGTATATATTAAAAAATGTTTCATGATTTTAGCCTTATTCATACAATTTTCTATTAGTCTGAACTTCATCTACTGGTACTGGAAAGTATTTCAACTCATCTGTAAAACCTGTACTAGCCTCAAAAAAGTCTGGTCTTACACCTGTATATTGAAGATCTGAAGATAAAGACCATGCATTCTCAGTTCTCCATTGTTCATCGATATAAAGTCTATCAAATTGTTCTTTAATGACACCCCACCTAATCAAATCCTTCATTCTATGCCCTTCAAAGCACAATTCTAAAGGTCGTTCAACATACCTAATGTGTGTCAATAGATTCTCGGCGGTAGCCTCGACTCTAACTTCAGCCGCAGAATTTCCATTATCGACATTAGGAACCTGTTCACTTATATGATATGCTGGAAATGAAGGAGGAGTTAAAGGTTCTGCTAAATACTCTGTCAAAGTCACGATACCAGCTCTATCTCTAACCTCATCGATCATTTGTATTGCAACATTTATATAAAATACATCATCACCGTGCTCTTCAAGAATAGCCTCAGCATACATTAATAGTATGTCAGCGTATCGAATATGTCTGAAATTAATTCCTGATCGTGCAAGAACTTGATTTTCAATTTCTCTATCATGCCAACTCGTATATTTTTTAACGTAAGCATTTTGCTGGCCTCCCCATCCGTTACTTTCTTCTGGAGTTCTATTATAGTAAAGACCTTCAAAGTTTTTTGGAGCGATAGTACCATGCATTCTCATAGAGAAATCCCTAGTATCACCTCCTCCCAATGAGTTTTGAGGATCTGTCACATCTACTTCCTGACGGGTAAACATTTCGTGCAGATACAAAGTAGGCATCACAGAGTTGAAGCCACCATAATTCAACTTAGAATAAGAGCCTGGCAACCAATTGGCTTCAGCTCCAGCTCCATTAGAATCATCATCCGTTTTATTACCTCTTAAACCCTCTTTTAGAATTTCTGAAAATGTAACTTCAAAAATTGATTCTTCATTAAATTCATTATCAGCATTAAAATTATCAATCACGTTAGCTGTTAAAGAATAAATATTAGAATCAATAATCTTTTTAAACTCAGCTGCTGCATTCGCCCAATCTCTTTGATACAAATAGGCTTTACCAAGCATAGCAGTAGCTGCTCCCCAAGTAGCCTTACCTATATCATCATTGCCATCCCACGACGTAGGAAGGTTGTCTTGAGCAAACATCATGTCAGGAATAATCAATGAATCTGTAACAAATTTGATACTCTTCATTGGCTTATGAAAGTCCTCATCAGATTTTGGAAATGTATCGTGATAAACAGCTCCACCGTAGGTATGAATAATATCAAAATAGAAGAACGCTCTCAAAAACCTTGCTTCTCCCTCCATGATTAACTTAACATCGGGTTCTATTAAATCACTTGAATCAGCAGTAATTCTATCTATCACTTGATTCGCTCTATGAACACCTAAATAAAGCTCTCTCCACTTCTCTCTAACTTTAACAGAAGCGTCATTGTACTTAAAACTTGAGTACTCTATGTGAGGAACCCAAGCTACAGACCCTCCAAGATCAGTTCTTGCCGCATCATAGGCAGTACCATCACCACTAACGTTAGGAAGTTGTAAAGCTCCATAAACGGTATTTAGTGCTTTTTGATAATCTTGTTCAGACTCCCAAAACTCCTCATCCAAAATACTATTTGGATTAGTCTCAGTTAAAAATTTATCCTCATCACAGCTTGCAAAAACTAAGACCGCAGCTGCTAACCAAATTGTATTAATTAATTTCTTCATGTCTAGTCTTATTAAAAGTCAATCTGAATTCCTCCTAAAAACTGTCGTGTCACTGGATAGTTTCCTACATCCACTCCTCTTGTTGTAATACCGTTACCTGCAACTTCAGGATCATAACCTGTGTACTTCGTGAAAGTGAAAGGATTTTGTGCAGTAGCATACACTCTAAGTTTTGTGATATTATTTCCAGTCCATTTCTTAGGAAATGTATATCCCAGAGTGATGTTTTTCACTCTTAAGAAACTACCATCTTCTAAGAAGATATCAGTTCTTGTCCTATAATTATTATGGGTATTTGATCTTCGCACAATGGCAATATCACTCTCTGGGTTCTGAGGAGACCACATATAGTAAACATCTTTATGTCTACCTTCTACATATGCAAACCTGTCTGGACCATTATAAATCTTGGCACCATAGGATAAATACGTTTGAAAAAAGAAATCAAAGCCTTTATACTTCAAATCAGCAGTAAATCCTGATTCAAACTTTGGCATAGTTGAACCTTTATAAACTCTATCCTCATCATTCAAAATTCCATCACCTTGATCTGGTACACCATCACCATCTGTATCAACCGTCAATTGATCTGTAAACATATTGTCTCCCAATTCTGCAGTAGGATCGATTAACTGATAAGCAGTCAACTGGCTTAGTTCTTCTCCAGTTTCAGGATGGAAACCAAACTCATCACCATTTGGAACATCAGACTTGATAACTCCTTCATGCTCCAATAAGAAGAAAGAGGCTGCTGGATATCCTTTGGCCATAAACGTAGTGTAATCAGTCCTATCTGCTTGGAATCTAGCAGGACGACCATTAGGGTATGCTAAACCTTCAACGCCATTCAAGTCAGTGATTTCATTGATGTTTTTCGTAAATGTTAAACCAAGCTTCCATTTCAATCCATAAGAAGTGTTATTGGTGTATGAAACTGCTACTTCAATACCCTTATTAAGCATATCTCCAGCATTAATATTTCTTACGTTGTAAACATTCTGCTGTCCTGGATGCCAAGTACCTGTTGACGGGGGTAAAACCTCTTGAAGTAACATATCATCTTTCGTATTGTAGTATGCATCGAAATTGAAATGAATTCTTGAATTCAGTAATTCCATGTCAATACCTATATTTCTATTGATAGATGATTCCCATCTTATATCTTCATTTGGATATCTCCTTTGGATAGCACCTACTGCTAGAACCTCACTACCTTCGGGACCGTATGCATAATCAACACCATTTTCAATATATCTATTTGCTTGATACAACCTGACACTTTGATTACCTAATTGAGCATAACTCAATCGCAATTTGAAAATATTCATCCAGTCCAAAAAGGAGGCGTTATTGAAGAATTTCTCATCACTTAAAACCCAACCACCTGACACACCAAAGAATGGACTATAACGGTTATCCTCCCCAAAAGCAGAAGTACCATCATATCTTAAACTAGCAGAAAACAAATATTTCTTTTTATAGTTATATTGAACTCTCAAGAGCTTTCCTGCTAGTGTTCTTCTCTCATCTGTACCATTAGGTTTAATTCCAATTGTACCTGCACTTAATACTTGTGTAGAATTACTTAGTGATCCAATAGTTCCAACACCTACATTCTTAGTATCAAAAGTTTCGTACGAAATCACTCCTGTCACACCAAAGGAGTGTCCCTTAATCCACTTATTATATTGAATAACTCCTTCAGTTGTTCCTTTAGAAAAGAAATTGTAATCTTCTTCCAATACAGCCTCAAGAGTTGAACCTCCTGGAACAAGATTTCCATCAGTATCATAAGCTAAATACTGAGGTCTGAATGACTTTCTTCTAATTACTCTATCATTATATCCCGCTTTTAAGATTACCTTAAAACCTTTAAAAAACTGGTAGCCTACTCTAAAGTTATAGGTATTTTGATCAGTTTCTGATTCATTGATATTGTTAAGTTGTCTAGCCAAATAACCATAGACATTAACATTATCTGCGTCAATTTCAGTCTCTGTATCACTTATAGCGGTTTGATCAAACAAACTTCTCTGCCATGGATCGTTTCTCAAAGCCAATTGGTACAACCCCCATGGTTCAGACGTTTTCTTGTCTCTCGAAAGCCCTATACTAGTAAAAGCATCAAGTTTACCCTTTTTGAAACTTGCATTTACTCTTGTAGCTAGGCGCTCGTAACCAGAATTAATTAACACTCCTTCCTGATCGAAGTAATTGGTGTTCATAGTCAATTTTAAAGCTTTACTACCACCACTTACATCAATGTTATAACGTTGTATTACTGCATTGTCATTTTGTACCTCACCAACAAAATCAGTATTCCTTTCAAGTATGTCAGTCTCTCCATTCTGGAAAGGTCTTGGCACTTGCTCAAATGTTAATGTATTAACATAAATCTGCTCTGGAGTATTCAACAATGGAGTACCTGAAGTAATATTTTGTATACCTCTATAAGCTGAAAGCGATACTTTCATTTGATCTTCTTTCGCTCTTTTGGTTGTAATAAGTATCACACCATTTGAAGCTCTTACACCATATATAGCCGCTGAGGCACCGTCTTTTAGAACCTCAACTGATTCTATCTGCTCAGGAGCGATATTTGGATCTTGATCATAAGGAATACCATCAACAACAAATAGAGGAGACAAAGCACCCTCACTTAATGATCCCAAACCACGAATTTGAATGTTTGCAGGCTCTCCAGGTGAACCTGCAGACTGGATATTTACACCAGCTATCTGTCCTTGAAGTGCTGATGCTACATCAGAAGTAGCATTCTTTACTAGCTCTTCTGATTTTATTGATCCTACTGCACCAGTAACTTCGATTTTCTTTTGCTCACCATAACCAATCTTCACAACTTCCTCGAGCATCTCTACGTCATTCTCGAGTTGGACATTAATTATGGCCTTGCCTCCAACTGGTACATCTTTTGTCTTATAACCTATAAAACTAAAGGACAATACAACATCATTACCAGAAACAGATATTGTGTAGTTACCATCTATATCTGATACTGTACCACTAGTTGTGCCTTTAACCAGAATATTAACTCCTGGCAAACCCGATCCATCTGTTGGATCAGTCACCTTTCCTGAAACCTTACTTTGCGCTGTAACTGATAAACTACCGAGCAATAAACATAAGATAATAGGAACTACTCTCATTTTAGTTCTTAGTCTTTTCATTCACATATACTTTATAATTCCAAATAACTTATTCATCTATACTTCATACAATGGGCGTGTAGATGCAATAAATCATTCTTCCAAAGATGATATTATTGAGTCATGTTACATTCAAATTGACATACACCCTAACTTGATATAACATCACATAAACTTGACATCAACTAGACTAAGACTTGATAAAAGGCGCATTACAATTGAATTTGAAACCTTTTTTTATTTATATTGAAGGTATGATGAGACTAAATACTCGACTACTATTGATCATTTTGAGCATTAGCACCGCACCTCTATGTACAGTTTATAGTCAGGATAAAATAGACAAAGAAACTGAAAGAGAAATTCTTCTTGATCTTCCAAATTATGATATGTTCAAGGATAGAGAAAAGACAAAAAGTCTTTACCTTGAAACATATAAAAAACATATCGAACAAGAAGATACTACCCTTGCAATAAAAGCTTTAATTGATCTTGGAGACCTCTACGCACATGGAGGAAATTTCAGCTATTCATACGACAATTACTGGGACGCCTTGGAACTAGCTAAAGCTAGTAATAATCAAGTTGCCATAATGAAAGTACATCATGGACTTGGTTGGCAATATTTAATTTATAAGAGATATGATTTAGCGGAAAAACACTTTAAAGAAGCTTTAAAGATGATAAAAGAATTAGTCACCAATACTTCTGTTGACACCTTCAGACTTCCCACTTACTATTTCCCTATAGGGTCCTGCTATCGTCGTATGGAAAAATACAATCTAGCTAAAACATATCTTGATTCTGCTGATCTCTTTCAACATCCAAGCTATGGTTCAACATTTACCAATATTGAACGGGGAATGATAAAAATTAATGAAGGAGAATTTAGAAACGCTTTGAAATTAATGTTGCCAGAACTACAATTAATAGCTGAAAAACACCCCAAGTACAATACCATATTCCATTATGCAATAGCAAGAAGCTATAGAGGTTTAAATATGCTGGATAGTAGTAAATTTTATTTTGAAAGTGCTATCCATGCTGCCCATGAGTATACCAGTCATATAGACGTATTGCCCAGTATCTATGAAGATTATTCATCTTTAATGTTATCAATGGGTGAAGTATATACCTCATACTCTTGGTTAAAAAAAGCTAAAGAACTTAATGAGGAGATGTTCGATAGTCGCATTGGAAAAAATGCCCAAATACTAGAAATAAAAGATCAATATAGAAATGGAGAGCTAGAAAAAGCACAACTAATCAAAGACAAAGAAATATTGGCCCTACAACAAGAAGATAAAGTTTGGAGGCTAAGAATAATTATCTCAGGCATAATAATAACCTCTCTTCTTCTTATAATTTTTCTAATCTATAGACATTTCCGAATAAAGTATAAAACTAAAAAAGGGTATTTACATGAAAAGCGAGAAATAGAACGTAGAAGAATGCAGGATGTAATAGACGCAAAAAACAAAGAAATGACAGCATCCACATTACAGGTAATCCAAAAAGAAGAAATACTTTCTGAACTCAAAGTACAACTCAAAAAAATTTCCAAAGAATTAAATTCTCCTCAATTAAATAAAATTGCTTCAGGTATAAGTGTATCCACTTCTCAAAACTGGAAAGAATTTGAGACTCGCTTTATACAAGTAAATGAAAGGTTCTATTCTGAACTTAATAACAAATACCCTGATCTCAGCCTTGGAGATCAAAAAGTCTGTGCGTTGATCAAATTAAACTTTAGTGGAAAGGACATGTCAAGGCTACTCGGTATATCTATTGAAAGCGTACACACTGCCAGATACAGGATAAGAAAGAAACTCAACCTTGGTCGAAAGGATAACTTAGAAAAAATTATAGGAGAGATCGGGTCTTGATCTCTCCCATAATTTTATATTGATAATAAATCAAAACCTCTAAAAAAGTGAGATTTCAATAATCCAAATTAAAAGCATTGACATGGCAATTTATTCTTTATGAATTAGATTTTTCTAAGATTACATCCTCCGCGCCATGAGCCAATTTCTTAAGACGTTTTACAAAAGCTATAATCAAGAGTCCGAATAAAACACAAAAAATAACCAAGCCTGTAAAAGTTTCTAACTCACCTGCACTTTGAGATGCTTGACCTATCACACCGGCAACTTTATTACCTAAGCCTGTAGCAGCCCAAAAGACTCCCATCATTATGGAAACATATTTGATTGGGGCTACTTTAGTAATAAAAGAAAGTGCTACTGGAAAAGTACATAACTCTCCTACTGTATGCAGTAAATACGCTAGAATCAACCAATAAATAGCTGAACTTTCTGTATTAGAATATTCGATTGAGGCTAAACTCATAAACCCGAACCCCAATCCAGTAATAATTACACCTACAGCCATTCTGTAAAGTGAAGAAGATTCTAAGCCTCTATTTTGCCACCAAACCCAAAATCCAGCAACCGAAGTTCCTAGTGTGATTATAAAAAATGCATTAACTGACTGAAACCATGCAGCAGGTACTTCAAAGTTTAACATCTCAATAACTCTATCAGTCTTTTGTTGAGCATAAAGATTCATCAAACCTCCAGCTTGTTCAAATGCCCCTAGAAATACAATAATTATTAAGAATGATAAAAGTAGAATTTTAAACCTATCTTTTTCTTGAGCATCTATGTCATTATAAACCATACCCAAAAATCCTACTGAAAGAGCTAGGAATAATCCTAAAAGAGAATAAGCAATTTTCTCTATTCCTTCAGCGTAATTCCAAGAAAGATACACGCTTAACACCATCAAAAGAAGTGTCAACACCAACTGAAATTTACTCGTTAATAACCCTTTAACCAAATCAAGAAAACTTGAAGTTTCAGTACCATCTTCAGAAACCATCTTAGGAGCTTCACCAATACCTATCAAATATTTTTTACCGTACATTAAAACGATTTGACCGAAAACCATACCAATTCCAGCCAGACCAAAACCATAATGCCAACCCCACTCTACTGCGACCCATCCAGTAGCCAAAGCACCAGTAAACGCGCCAACATTAATACCTATATAGAAAATATAAAACCCTTTATCTCTTCTAACATCTCCCTGTTCATAAAGACCTCCTACCATAGATGAGATATTCGCCTTTAACCCACCTACTCCTAGTATGATTAATGCAAGACCCGTAAAAAAAGCCCATTGTGCATTTATCGCCAAAACAGTATGCCCGGCTACAAGCAAAGCTCCTCCATACATTACCGACTTTTTTTGTCCTATAAATTTATCTGCAAGAATCCCTCCCGGTATAGATGATAAATAAACTAACATAGTATACCAGCCGTAAAAAGCTAAGGTCCTATCATTATCCCAGCCATATCCTGGATTCAACCCCACTGCCGGCGCAGCTAAAAAAAGTGTTAGCAACGCTCTCATACCGTAGTAACTAAAACGTTCCCAAATCTCCACCATAAACAATACAAACAATCCTTTAGGGTGCCCCAGCATTTCTTCCCTCTTAGCCATTAATTTTTTTCTTTGTTACAACCCCGAAATTAGCAAGATAACAGCATGTATCAAACCCTACATTTCATGACCGAACTCATCACATAATATATCTTGACCTCCACTCATTTTTCAGTATGACAAAACCCATTTATTCATCTGAATTTTAACATACGGAACAATAATATTTAACAAAATTCTAGAAATCTACTTATTGATTTTACCTTCATGCATAAACAAAAACAGACTACTATAAGTAGTCTGAATTCAAATGCTTTATATAATATTTTTTAGACTAGCCTAAAATCAATTTTTAAACTGAACCATAAAGTCTCCAATGGATTTAGCCACGTCTTTAGAATCTTTTAGTGCTTTGACAAAAGCACTTCCAATGATTCCACCTTTGGAAGTCTCACAGACTTTATCAAATGACTCTTTATCACTAATCCCAAACCCAGTAATTCTAGGGTTCTTCAATTTCATTTGCTCTAACCTACTAGCAAAAGCACTAAAATCTGAGGCAAACTTGGTATTTGTTCCAGTAATCGCGGATGAAGAAACCATATAAATAAAGGCATCGGTATTATCATCTATCAAGCGAATTCTATCATCTGTACTGGCTGGTGTAATCAAAATAACGTTGCGCAAACCGTACCCCTCTACTATAGTTTTATATTCAGCTATATATTCTTCCACCGGCAAATCAGGAATAATCAAACCATCAACACCTACCTCTTTACACTTCTTACAAAACTCTTCGAAACCATATTGTAAAATAGGGTTTAAAGAACTCATCATAATCAAAGGAACTTCAACGTCTTCTCTTACATCTACTAGTTGCTGGAACAAATTTTCAACTGTCATCCCATTCTCTAAAGCTATTGTATTTGTATATTGAATGGTAGGACCATCCGCAATAGGATCGGAAAACGGAACTCCTATTTCGATTAAATCAGCACCATTATCTTGCAGAGATTTAACCACTGTTCTGGTATCATCAAACGAAGGATATCCAGCTGTAAAATAGATCGATAGTATATTATCTTTTTCAGCTAACAACTTATTAATTCTGTTCATCAGTATTACGATTCTAATTGATCCAAATAAGTTTTTAAATCTTTATCTCCTCTTCCAGATAAGTTAACAACTATAATCTCATCAGGTTTGAGATCAAGATTATCAAGTGCTGCCAATGCATGCGCAGACTCTACTGCCGGGATAATCCCTTCCAATTTACAAAGCTCCATTCCTGCTTTCATCGCATGATCATCAGTGACAGCCTCATACTTCACTCTACCACTTTCAAACCAGTGAGCAAGTGCTGGACCAATCCCAGGATAATCCAATCCCGCAGATATAGAATGAGGCTCCTCCACCTGTCCGTCCTCAGTCTGCATGAACAGTGTCTTACTGCCATGAAGAATCCCACTAACCCCTTTAAAAGTAGCAGCAGCAGTAAACCCTGAATCAAGTCCTTTACCAGCAGCTTCAGCTGCAACCAACTCTACTTCTTCATCTTCAAGAAAATGATAAAATGCCCCAGTAGCATTGCTTCCACCTCCTACACAGGCTATTACTCGATCCGGCAATTCACTACCCGTTTCTTCCTTGAGTTGCTTCTTAATTTCTTTACTTATGACAGATTGAAATTTAGCCACCATATCAGGGTATGGGTGTGGCCCCACTACTGAACCAATGATATAATGTGTATCAAAAGGATTAGCAATCCAATATCTCATTGCTTCGTTTGTCGCATCTTTTAATGTTTTGCTTCCAGACGAAACAGGGATTACTTCAGCTCCCAACATTTTCATTCTTCCTACATTTGGAGCCTGACGATCTACATCAAGTTCTCCCATGAAAACGACACACTCTATCCCCATCAAAGCACATGCTGTTGCTGTAGCAACACCATGTTGACCAGCACCAGTTTCTGCTATTATTTTCTTCTTACCTAGCTTCTTTGCAAGGATAATCTGACCAAGACTATTATTAATCTTGTGAGCCCCTGTATGATTTAAATCTTCTCTTTTTAGATAGATATTAGAATTGTACTTTTTTGATAATCGAGTTGCTTTGTAAAGCGGAGTCGGTCGCCCCACATAATCCTTTAGAAGCTGTTCAAATTCAGCTCTAAATTCTGGAGCATTCATAATCTCCTCGTACTTTTCTTGAAGTTCAGCGATATTTGCTTGCATCATTTCTGGGATGAATGCACCACCAAAGCTTCCATAATATCCTCGCTCATTTGGGGACACTTGAGTTTCCATATTCTTCAAGTTTTAGGTTTTAATTTCCTGTATAAATTGCTCAAGCAATTGCTCGTCTTTAAGTCCAGGCTCAAGCTCAAACCGGCTGTTAATATCAACTCCAGCCATTTTATTATTCTTTATCTCTTTTAATCTAGTGACATCTGTTACACCAATACCTCCACTCACTAAAAAAGGCAAGTCAAGATCATAATCTTCTAACACACTCCAATCAAATTGAACTCCGTTGCCCCCTCTCTCAACTCCTTTTGTATCAAAAAGTGCATAATCTATTGATAATTCATAGTGCTTTAGGTCTACTGGTAGTTCATCATACACAGAAAAAGCTTTCATTACCTTCAGTCCAAGATTTCTTAATTCCTCACAAAACTCAGGAGACTCATCACCATGTAACTGTATAATATTTAACCCATACTTGTGTGCAATGCTCGAAATAGTTTCTATCGACTCATTTACAAATACGCCGACTTTCTTTTTATTAAAAACGCTAAGTTGATCTTCATCCAGATCGCCTTCCGGAAAGTTACGCTTGGACTTGTTAAAAAAAATGAATCCAACCCAATCAACATCTGATTTAGCCAAATACGACAAGTTCTGAAGGTTTCTTATACCACAAACTTTGACTATCATTTTTTATTTGGATAAAAACTTTTCCAATTCTGCAGCAGGATCCTCTGTCCTCATAAAAGATTCTCCTATTAAAAAACCTTTGAAGCCATGAGTTTGCAATAACTTCATTTCCTCTATAGAGGAAATGCCACTTTCAGAAATTTTCAATTGCTCTTCTGGAAGAATTTTGGCCAGATCAATTGAATTCTGAATGGTTGTCTTGAATCGTTTCAAGTCTCTATTATTGACTCCTAAAACATCGACTTTTTCATAATAACAATGGTTATACTCTTCTTCATTGTGTATTTCAAGAAGAACTTCTAGCCCAATCTCATGTGCCAAGTCAGTATATTTTACCACCTCTTCCTTAGTCAATATTGCAGCAATCAACAACATTAAATCTGCACCTAATGACTTGGTTTGATACACTTGATATTCATCAATTATAAAGTCCTTGCGTAAAACTGGACAGTCTAGATGGGGACGAGCCCTTTTTAAATCCTCCATTGTGCCACCAAAGAATTGTTCATCAGTAAGGATCGAAACAGCTGACGCTCCCGCATCGCAATAACCTTTAGTCACCTCAGAGACATCTGCACTATCATTGATAATACCTTTAGATGGGGATTGCCTTTTAAATTCCGAGATAATACCGAAACTATTGTTCGCTTGCAATCTTTCAACTACACTAATACCTGTTCTCTGAAACCCATCTGTAGCTTTCAATGCATCTACAGTTGTTTGAACCTTTTGTTCAGCGACTTCCTTCTTTTTTTGTTCTACTATTTTATCAAGTACATTCATTACTTGTTCACTTCTATAAATTTCTGAAAACATTGATATGCGGCACCTGAGTCTATTGATTGTTTTGCTTTAGCAATACCTTCTTCAAATGATCCCAAATCCTGACCTACAAATAATGCCAATCCAGCATTGGCTAACACGACGTTAATTTGAGCTTTAGTCGCTTCACCTTTCAATACTCTCGCGAATATTTGAGCAGAATCTTCGATAGAATTTCCTCCGCTAATTTCTTCTTGTGAAACGATATCTAAACCTATTTGACTAGGGGAATAAACCCTTTCGTCGTCTCTAGTCATGACTTTAAAATCACCTGTCAACGAAATTTCATCATAGCCATCCAATGCATGAACTACTGCACAATTTCTATTCTCCTCTTGGAACATGTATCTATAAAGTCTAGCTACCTCTAGATTATAAACCCCTGTTAATTGTCTTTCTGGCTTACTTGGATTTACCAACGGTCCTAGCATATTGAAAAATGTTTTCAATCCTAATTCTTTTCTCACCGGGGCTACGTTTTTCATGGCAGGATGAAAGAGCGGCGCATGTAAGAAACAAATACCTGACTCGTCTAAACTCTTTTTCAAAGAATCTTCATCTCCTTTAAAATCATGTCCTAAATAATTTAAAAGATTAGATGATCCACACATGGAAGAGACTCCATTATTACCATGTTTAGCTACTTTTTGGCCTGCACCTGCCACTACAAAAGATGAAGCTGTAGAAATATTAAAGGTATCTTTACCATCTCCACCAGTACCACACATATCCATTGCATCGAAATCTGAAAGATTTATTGGTTTACACAAGTCCAGCATCGCAGCTTTAAACCCTGACAACTCATGAACACTTACACTTCTCATCAAATAAACTGTCAGAAAAGCAGCCATTTGACTTTGATTGTACTCGCCTTGAGCAAGCTTCGTTAAGGTCTCTTTTGCCTCTTGCCGTGTAAGCTCATAATTATTCGTAAGTTTTTGTAAAATCTCTTTCATGTACTTATTCCTGTCAAAGGTTATTAAATAGATAGGTTATAGTCGCTTCTAAATAGAATTTAGATGATTCCATTTTGACTATGACCTTAAAAATCACACATTAAATATTAATCCAATTCTCAATCATTTTGATACCATTCTCTGTCAATATAGACTCTGGATGAAACTGTACTCCTCTTACATCATATTTGGGATGCTTATGTGCCATAATTTCGCCATCATCATCTACAGCAGTCACCTGAACTTCACCTATTTTATCAGGATGTACAGCCCAGCTATGGTATCTACAAATTTTAAACTGCTCGGGAACACCATTAAAGAGCACATCTTTTTCTTTGATATTGACATTAGTAGCTATTCCATGTAATACCGTAGGTAGGTTATATAACTCTCCCCCGAACGATTCTGCTATTGCTTGATGACCTAGACAAACGCCTAATATATTTTTATCTGAAGCATATGTTTTTATGGTATCTAACAGAATCCCACTTTCTGCAGGCAAACCAGGTCCAGGAGATAATAGAATACGATCAAATCTAGAAACTTCTGATAGTTCAATTTGATCATTTCTATGTACTTCAAGATTTTCATCTCCTTCCAACTCCCTGATTATATGAACCAGATTGTAGGTAAACGAATCGTAGTTATCTAGAACTAATGTCTTCATTTCTTCTTGTCGTTTAATGTTTTGTTGATTTCATCTGCTTTTTCAATGGCAGATTTCAATGCCCCAATCTTATTATATACTTCTTGAACTTCACTGTCAGGATTAGACTTGGCTACTACACCTGCACCAGCCCTAAAATGCAATTTGTTATTTTGACTCAAGAAAGAGCGAATAAGGATAGCATGATTAAAATTACCTTTGAAGTCCATCAACCCAATCATCCCTCCATAATAGCCTCTAACGCTCTTTTCATATTTATCAATCAATTGCATAGCTCTATGTTTAGGCGCACCAGATAAAGTACCGGCCGGAAAGGTATCAGCAGCTAGATCAAAAGCTTTCTTACCCAGTCTCAACTTATTGGTAACTTTCGAGACCAAATGAATAACATGTGAGAAAAACTGAATCTCTTTAAATTTTTCCACTGTTACATGATCACCGGAAATACTTAGATCATTTCTGGCTAAATCAACTAGCATCACGTGCTCAGAGGTCTCTTTGATATCCTCAGAAAGTTCTTTCGCTGCTTCTGCATCTTTTTCATCATCTCCAGTTCTTCTATAAGTACCAGCTATAGGATAAATAGCTGCACTTCCGTCCTTCACCTCCAGCTGTGCCTCAGGTGAGGATCCAAAAATCTTGAATGACCCAAAATCAAAGTAAAACAAATACGGAGAAGGATTAATACTTCTTAAAGCTCTGTACAATAGAAATTCATCTCCCTGAAAAGAAGTACTAAAGGATCTTGAAAGCACCATTTGAAAGGTATCCCCCAACTGACAATGATCAATAGCTTTTAAAACATTATTCCTAAACTCATCATCAGTCATTTCTGACTCCACAACTCCATTGGTCTGAAAAGAAAAAGTGGGAGTATTTACAGACGAAACTAATTGAATAATTTCATCAATCGAATCTTCAAACTCTTCAGCAAAACCATTTTGTGTCACATATACCTTATTTCTGAAGTGATCCACAGCTATTACATACTCAAAGAAGAAATACTGCATTAATGGATTTTCAAAATGCCTAATATTATCAGGATTGAAAGTTACTTCTTCAAATTGTTGTACAGCCTCATAAGAAGTAAAGCCAAATAACCCTGCATTAATTATTTGCCCGTTATTCTCAGATTTGTGATCAAAGGCCTCTATAAACTCACCAAATGATTTCCTTAAATCCAAAGTAGATAGATCCGAAACTTCAGTACCCCAAGGAGTTGAAACCGTTACTTGTCCTTTATCAACCTTGTACTCAGCTCTAGGTGAAAAGGCAATATAAGATAGACTATTTTCTTTTGCATGATAGTCCGAACTCTCCAATAGAAAAGAGTTGGGATATTTATCCCTAACCCTCAAATAGATACTCACTGGAGTTATAATATCCCCTAAGATTTCTTTGGTTCGTGAATAGATTGAAATACTCTTCATACTAACAATTTGACATAAAAAAAGCCCTGACAGTGAACGTCAGGGCTATGTTATATTTTAGATTCTACACATATGATCGTCCACATTCCTTTAAGAAATGCCCCACCACCAATTACTATAGAATTTATTTCCTTTCATCGTTGCAATAATAATTGAGTAGTCTTAAAATCCAAAACAGAAAACGTCATTTGAACGAAATTCATTATTAAATCATGGTACAAGGTAGTTTTATTGTGTTAATACTAATAAGTTTGAACTTTAAAACATTTTATTGATCTTGTACGCTTATTAAAAAGCGACCACAGGCACCTAAATTTATTCTATGCTAAACGTTCACGAACAACTTAGTTTACTAGTACATCTATCAAAAATAGACAACTTCATAGCTGAATCCGAAGCTAAGATGATTCACTACTTAGGTAAACTAAACGGAATGACAGAGGATGATATAGAATCAGTTATTGACAGTCCTATGCCTATTCCTGATATGTCAGATCTTCATCCTGATCAAAAGTTCGAACACCTATTTAACATAGTACAACTAATGAAAGTAGATGGAAAAGTATTCCAATCTGAAATTGATTTTTGTGAAAAAATCGCATTAAAACTAGGTTATAAACCCGGCGTGATAGCTGACCTTTCGGCATATGTATACAGTGACCCTAACATCAACACTAGTAAAACATTCTTGAGAAGTATTGCAGACGAACATTTGATTCCACTTAAGAAAAAGTAGAAGATCAACTAACACTATTGTTCAAAGAGATTCTATCTCAATTGGACATTACTTTTTTCTTCCCTTTTTCCTACCCACACTTGAAGTACTTCTTCCCTTTCTATTGAGGACAGGATTCCATCCAAACATATATGCAACTGATATAGAAAAAACATTCGTCTGATATTCAGTGTCCTCGACATAACCTAGTTCATTTGGAATAGTTAAATCATCTGGATCTGCTGGAGCCATCACACCACCATTACCATCATTAAAAGCCATAATGGAGTGTCCAATAAAATATTTTGCGTCAACAATCACCCTTCTTTCGGGTGTAATATCCCATAAGGCCCCAAAACCAACACCAAGACCGTATTGTAACCTATTTGGCTTCGAAACTACAAATGATGTATTATCTTCTACAGATTCTTGTACCTCATCAAAAGTTCCAAACTTCACCTTTTGATCTATTTTTTCTTGACCAGATTCAACTAGTCCATCCGCTCGAAGAGTGCCAGTACTTGCAAGCCAATATGATAACTGTGGGCCTACCTCTCCTAAAAATTTAATTTTACTTCTTTGGAACAGTATGAGTCTAGCCATTATAGGCATAGTCAACATGTGATTGACCATCTCGCTCCTAGCAACATTTACAGAAACTGTCTCTTCAGTAGGAGCACCTGTATCTGGATCAATTCCAAACACATCGGCAAAACCATTTGTATTGATTCTTATGTTGGTATATCGAAGTTCTCCGTGTACTTCAAAAGCACTCTCCGTCGAATAATCCATAGCTAAACCAGCATGATAGCTAACTTGTGCAGCTACATCAACGTAGTCCTCTCTTTTTGGATCTAAAAAGTCGTAATATGAAAGGTGTCCTCCGACTATAGGCCCAAACCAAAACTGAGCCTTAGCTATTACGGCAAAAAATACAAGAGCAACGGTAAAAGGTACTTTTATAGTCAGCGAATTCATAAACACGTTTTATTCTTATTAAGCGGCAAAATAGTAAATAATGAACTTTTAAGAGCCGAACAATTCAGTATTCATTATGATCTACTCATGAATAATAATAAGATTTCTAGTCTAATATTGTCCAAATAAATGATAATTAGCATGGAATACTAATTTAAATTAGATTTGATGAACTAAAATAAAATAGGAGCTCAATCGTATTTCACTTGATATCCTAGGTGCAAACTATATGAAGTTAAAAGCTATACTTACTGCTATCATTGGATTGATAGCAATTACAAACTTACAAGCTCAAGACCAGCGGCTATACAGTCAATTTTTCATGAACCCTTATGTCATTAATCCTGCCTACGTTGGATCAACTGGATACAGTACTTTGTTTGTTGTTCACAGACAGCAATGGCTAGGGTTAGAAGATGCGCCTTTCAATTCTCATGTAACATACCATACTCCTATAAATAAAACAGTTTCATTTGGAGGAATGGCATACAATAATAGTATAGGACCACTTAATAGTTCTGGAGCAAAAGCATCTGGAGGCTACTTGATGAAAATCGACAGAAAACAATATGTTCGTTTTGGGTTTTCTGCTGGAGTAGGTTATACTGGATATAATATCGACTATACTAATCAACAATCAGAGGTAATCAATGATCCAGCTTTGCAAGACCTATCAGGAACTATGTTTGCTTTAGCAGATGCTGGTGCAGTGTATTTTTACGAAAATTTTAGCTTAGGACTAGCTATACCAAATCTTGTTGGTCATGAAACAGTAACAACAGAAGGCTTTAGCGTAAACCTGAAACCTCATGAAAATCTAACCTTAAATGGAGGATATAGATACGAAATCAACAAAACTATGGCTATTGAGCCTCATATAATATATAGGTTTTCAATAGTCAATATGCCTCAATACGAAGCTGCTGTTATGGCTCATTTAGGACATATTGTCTGGGCAGGCCTTAGCTACCGACAAGATTATGGAGGCTCAGTTTTACTTGGCATAAAGGTTAAAGAGACTTGGGCACTAGGACTATCATATGAGTATGGTCAAAATGATCTTGACGGTATCTCAACAGGGTCCTTGGAACTGAGTTTTGGGATCAATATTGGTAAAAAGAAAAAAGCTCAGAAAAGGAACTCGATCTCATTCATTCAAAATTTTGATAAAACAAAAGTTGAACTAGAAAGAGCAGCAGAAAGAAGAAGGCTCGCGGCTGAAAAGAGAAGAAAAGCAGCACAGGATAAAAATACAACTGAAATTGCTGCTAAACCTACCGAAGAACCTAAGGAGATTGAAAACCAAAACGGAATTCCTGAAGGAATGGTTGCTTCCAATGATCCTGGAATTATTGCAGAAAAAGTAGATGATACTAAAGCTGTAAAAGATAGAATGAATGATGGCCGCATGGAACTGGGAGTAACTTATATTCAAATGAAAACTGATAGCAGTTTAATCTCAAAAGTTAAATGGCACGATGCACTTACTGACATGCCCGAAGGTAAAATTAGCCTTCCTGGAAATACAGTTCGTAAGAAAACAGGAGGAAGACATAGTCTACTAGAGTTACCAGCTGGGCATCATGTAATTGCTGGTGAATTTAAAACGCTAGATGAAGCTGAAGCTTATTCGGATAAAATATTCAACATGGGATTTCATGGAGCGAACCCTGCACATGCTGAAGGCCTCGAAGGAGATAAAAAATGGGTCGTAGTAGTACACAAAGGGGCGACCATGGCACAAGCTGAGGAAGAGCAAGTAAAATGGAGTAAGCGTCAGCAACTAGCCCATGTGTATATATTAAATGTAGTAGACTAATCTGAAAGATAAATTAAGGACAGAAATGAATACCAAGTCAATCATATACATTGCTATAGCATTACTTCTTTCAGTAGCTGCAGTGGCACAACCTAGAATAACTAATATAAACCCAACCTCTGGATCTATTAAAACAGAAATCTCTATACTAGGTAGTGGTTTTACTGGAGCTTCAAGAGTATTTATTGGAGGTATTGAAGCTGCAGTTACTTTTAACAATTCCAACAGATTAACAGCAACCGTACCCGCAGGAGCTGCATTTGATCATGTTACAGTTTTAGAAAGTGGTCTTCAAGGCATTTCAAGAGAAAAATTCCTCGTAACATTCGCAGGTAGTTCTAAAACTAGTGTAGACAATAGCGTTTTCAGTAGCGAATTTGATAGTGAAAATTTAGGTTTTCAAACTCAAGACGTCTGTGCCTGTGATTTTAATAATGATGGAAAAATGGATCTTGCCGCCTCTAATGCAGGTAGTTCTAATCTAAAAGTATTAACCAACTCTACAGCAGATGCTACGTATGGTTCTGTCTCTTTCAATTCCGCTACAAACCATGCCGGCAGATCTCTTAATTTAGTTTGTTCTGATTTAGACGGAGATGGTTTTAGTGAAATTATAGCCAATCAAAACGATGGCGATAGAAATGATGTGTATATCTACAAAAACACTTCTGGAACCATCACAGGTACACCAACTATCACACTAAACCTTCCCAATGATGATCTAGGAAATTTTCAACTCTCAGGACGACTAGCCATTGGTGATTTAAATCTAGATGGAAAACCTGAAATAGCAGTTGCTGTTCAAGGTTCGAACCGTATTTATATTTATAAAAACAAATCCACTACTGATATTCTATTCGAAGACGCTACCGAAAATAATGACTTTATTGTACTGTCAGCAATAGATGGAAATGAAGGTACCTCTGGATTGAGTGCGGTGGAAATCACTGACATGAACTCTGACGGATTTCCAGATGTAATAGCTAGTAATAGTGGCACACAAGGAATTTATACTTTCCAAAATACAGGAGACTTATCTGATATTAATTTAAAAGCAGCCGAATTTCACAACACGATCGCTCAAATAAGGATGTTTAAAACTGCCGATATGAACAATGACGGTAAGAAAGATCTTGTGATAAGTAAATCAGGTACAAGTACAACAGATAACTATATTGAAATAAAATCAAATAACAGTAGTACCGGTGGAGAGATTTCTTTCGATACAAGTGTTAGAGTCAATGACGTTACGCGTTCTTGGGGACTCGATATTGGAGATTTGGATGGTGACGGAGATCTTGATATTGTAATTGGAAGAGAAGATGGTGTAAGAAGACTATCTATCGCTCTAAATACTGACCCTAGTACTCTATCGTTTAGTCATAATGAACTGGAAGTAGATGAACTAAATAGCAGAAACATAAAACTTGCAGATTTTGACAAAGACGGTAGAACAGACATTGCTTATGTAACGAATTCTAATGCAGGTGTAAATGGGAAAATTGCAATCGTACTCAATCAAAATTGTTACTCTCCTACCACTTCCCCTTCTGGATCAGTTGATCTTTGCTCAGGAGGTAATACTACGCTTGAGGCGCCACACACTAATTTAGGATATACTTGGACAGGTGGTGCAGGAGGAAACACTCAAGCCATTACAATCAATGCTGATGGGAATTATACAGTCACGATCGATGATGAGTGTGACAACACCTCAGCCGCTGTAGATGTAACTTATATTACAGATGTGATAAATACACCAATTCTCACTACTCCGCCAGCAGCCATATGTGAAGGTACTGACTTCAATATAGCAGTGACTAACCCTGGTGATTACACATCTGCCACTTACCAATGGATCTTACCTGACGGAACTGTTTCACCTATCACTAGCAATTCATTAAGTATTTCAGGTTTCTCACCCGTTAACTCTGGGACATATAAAGTGACAGTAGCTACAGACAAATGCCAGGTGACTACCTCTCAAACCTATCAAGTTTTTAACACCCCTTTTATAGGTGTTATTAATGATAAATTAGATGTGTTTTGCAATGGAAAAAGTCTTAACCTAAAAACAACTAATTATCCAGGCTATAATTACGAATGGTTTTTAAACGGCACACCACAGGGAAACCCTTCAACTTCATATTCTCACGTTCAAACAGATAATTCTAAGAACAAAGTAAAAGTATCTATCACTGACGCAGGAAATACTTGCACCTATGAAAGTACAGAAGTAGAATTAACCACAGTGGCACCTCCAGTCTCATCATTTAATACAAACACGTCGAATATATGTGTAGAAGGAGATGTTATTTTCACCCAAACTTCTACAGGTGGATTCTCAATGATTCACAGGTGGGATTTTGACTATACAGGTACTCCAAACTACACCTCTACAGGTGAAATCGTAAGTAATCAGTACGATATCGCAAAAGACTATGAGGTAAGGATGATTTCAGAATATGATGGAATCGATGATTGTGATTATGTAATATCAGGATCTCAAACCATATCAGTAATCCCGAAGCCAGCTGATGGCTCTGCTAATATCATCTCTCAAGCAGAAGGAGGCAGCTTTGTCAAATGTCCCGAAAACAGTTTAGTTGTAAGCTTAGAAAAGGAATTTGAATCTAGGGTTTGGAATCTAGTTACAAGTAATAACGATACAATACCTCTAGGCTCTAATTCTACGGCAAGTATCTCACAAGAAGGTGAAATATATGCCAATATAACTACATCTGAGGGTTGTGAATTCGTATCAGCTAAGGAAACAGTATCGCACTATGATAACGGAGGAGTAGAAATAGCGAGTTCAAGTAATACGATTCTTGAAGATGCTGATGGTCAGTTTTACATTGATTTAGATGAAGATCAATCTGAAGTAATATTGGAACTACTGGACGCTTCTGAAGAATTTAAAAGCAATATCGTATGGTCTTCGAAAGACAATAAAGCGACGTTCAATATCAATGATACCATTTCTGATGTAAGAGTAACTACATCTGCTATTGAAACCCAAATAAATGTAGAAGCAATTGACCTCAACAAGTGTATCTCACAGGACAGTTTGATAATCAACAAACCTGAATTACTGGCAAGTATTGGATTCTCTCCTAATGGAGATGGAATCAATGACTGTTGGAGTATCGCTAACATTTCCAACAACTCTTGCTCCGTAATGATATTTGATCCTAAAGGACGTAAAATCAAAGAAATTACATCACAGCCAGATGGGTCAGACTGTCTTTGGGACGGAACTAGTAATACAGGTTTCGACTTGTCGAGTGGGGTGTATTATTACTATGTTACTTGCAAAGAGAATAATGATAAGCAATCAGGATCAATACTAATGATACGCGAATAACCTACTCCTATGAGAATTACCTAATTCATAGGCAATTCTCATAAATTCATCGAATTTCGCACTTGTTTTTATCATATCTGATATTCAAAAAATCCTTATTATTTATAATTGCTTTGGTGGAAGACTACTTTAACCATTAAACTGTCTTAAAGAGTCAATTTTTTAACGCATTTTAAGGTTACAAACTAGTTCTCTGCCGCTAAAACTATAACTCGCATTATACATCGCCCTATGAAAAGCTATAGAAGGATTTTACTTTTTATTTCGTTTCTACTTTCATCCTACCTATCCATAGCACAAGAAATCTGTGACAATGGTGTTGACGATGATGGAGACGGATTGATTGACTGTTACGACCCAGACTGTTCTGGTAATGATGCCTGCTCAGGTTTTTACATTGGTAACCCAGTGATTTGTGGAGAAGAACCGGATGCATCTGCTTTCTCTATACAGTTGCAATGGGCCTCTGACAACTACACAGCTTTCAATTCCATCACTCCAGCGGTTGGAGATTTAGATGGTGATGGTATACCTGAAGTAGTTACTACCAACAGACACGAAAGAAAATTATTTGTTCTTGATGGTGCTACTGGTAATACGAAAGGAGAATATGATCTAAAAGACTACGAACCTTATAAATCCGTGGCGATTGGATATGTAAATAAGGATAAGGATGGAAACGCTCTTGATGAATCCGCAGTTTCAATTTTTGTAAAATCTTTTAGCGGAAGAATAATTGAACGGTTTATCTATAATGCTGATGACAATAAAATAGAAGAACTTTGGTCAGAATCTTACTCATCAGTTAATCAAATTAATGATATTTCTCTAGCTGACTTCAATGGCGATGGAGTGGTAGAGCTATTACACGGTAATCAAATAATCAATGCTGAAAACGGTGATGTATTAGTTGATGGAGTTGGAAGTTTTAAGACAGAAGTTCCATTTGGAACCATAGCTATAGATCTTTTAGGTGATTCAGATTTAGAAATTCTAGCTGGAGGTGAAGTATATTCTGTTGATATAGCAGCTGGAACTGCCTCTGTGGTAAGAAGAATAAATGATATATTACCTGCAGATGGTCAATATGGAATTAGATATAGTTCTTGGGGAAGAAATTTTAATTTTTCTTCTATAGCTGATTATAACGAAGACGGAAACATAGATGCGATTTTTGCTGGAGGACAATATGTTTTTGGAACATTTACTACCTCTATATTTTTCTGGGATATTGCCAATAATGAATACAAAGTATTTAATACACCTGAAAACCATGTACATGGAGCCGGACGAATCAATATTGCTGACATTGATGGAGATGGTTTATTAGAATGTACATTCGTTTCTAAACAAAGACTTTATGCAATTGATGATTATAAAAATGTAAGTGGTAATAATTTACAATTAATATCTGGATGGAATGGAGGTAAAGGCTATAAGGATATCCAAGAAGGCTCTTCAGGTTTTACAGGCTGTACAGTATTTGATTTCAATGGAGATAAAGCAGCTGAAATTGTATATCGTGGTGAGAGATATGTTCATATAATTGATGGAAAAACTGGCAACTCCCTCAACACTATCGCCTGTACATCAAGAACGTATGATGATTATCCAGTCGTAGCGGATGTCGATGGAGACGGTGCTACAGAAATTTGTGTTTCATGTTCTTTTGACAATAACACTCCATTTTCACCTTATAGTAATGGTAAATATGGTCATATCAGAGTTTTTGAAGCTGGTGGTGGAGAAGTATGGCAACCATCGAGGACAGTATGGAATCAGCACGCCTATTTCAATGTCAACATCAATGATGACTTGAGTATACCCAAAATTCAACAAAATATCACAGCAGAATATAATGGCTGTAACGATGAAGGAGTAACACCTTTAAATGCATTCCTTAACCAAGCACCATTCTTAGACCAAGATGGATGTCTTTCATTTGCCTCCCCTAACCTAGAACTTGTTTCTATAACAGATGTTGGAAATGCACAATGCCCAGAAGGTAGCTTCAATGTTACTGTGAATATTCAGAATGTTGGAGATATGAATCTAACAGGTTTATTACCAATAACATTTTACAATGGTTCACCATTCGAATCTGGATCTCAACCTTTAAATACAGTCGTAACGACACTTACTAATTTTGATGTTGGTGAATCCTTATCAATAGTTTGTGAAGTAATAGGTGAAGGAGGAGATTATGATCTTTATGTATCCCTTAATGATGCTGGTGGAATTACTCCTCCAATTTCATCTGAAGAGAGTATAAACAGACAGCTTCCAGAATGTTTATTTTCTGAAAATATTGATTTTACCAATGTAACAGCTGATCCATTCGAAATTGTTGTAGATATCAACAGTGATGATGAAAGGTGTGAAAATACTTTTCCTGCTAACGGTGATGCTAATGCTTATTTTTTAGGAACTATTTCAGCCACGAGTGAAGTAATATGGTCTGAAAACTTTGAAGACTTAGCTGATGGAACTGAAGAAGATACTGGAGTTACAGCTTGGTCATTCACTACTGCTCCTTCCAAAGCAGATAATCTTGAAGTTTCATTTACGGGAGCCAATAACGAATTATGGTTTAACGATGTGGATGGTGTAGCAGTTTGGGAGAGTGAAGTTATTGATATCTCAACAGCTGAAGAAATTCAACTTTCAATATCTTTAAGATCATCAGCTAGGTATAATGACAATGGTGATGAGAAAATAGAAGCTTATTACAGGGTAGACAGCGATCCAGAGCAAAGATGGGCGTCTGAAAAGTTTGATTTTGGTTCGACAACCGCATCTGCAACTGGCATAACTGGGAGTAGTTTAGTAATAATTATAAAAGCCAACAACAATGATAATAGAGAGTTCTATTACGCTGATGATATAGTAGTTACTAAAATAACAAATAAGATTAGCGGAGAGATCACTGCTGGATTTGACTTCAACTGGTTCCAAAACAATAACTTCAACGATACTTTAAGAAAAGGAAATAGATTTGCGGACTTACCTGCTGGCACGTATCAAGTTGTTGCTTCTTCTCAAGACAATTCGTGTATTTCCGAAATAGAAGAAATTATTATTGAAGAAGTAGAAGAAGATTTTGAAATTGAAATCGATGTAATTAATCAGCTAACCGATTGTTCGTCTCCTAATGGTGAGTTACATGCCTTCGTCGTTAAAAATGGTGTACGAACCCAAACAGGATATGATTTCACTTGGTATCTGGGATCTACTCAAGTAAGCTCCATTGCTGTAGGACCTGAAGTCGAAAACCTTGCTCAAGGTGAATATAATGTAGCTGCCATTAGTGAAACGTCTGGTTGTGAAAAATTCAAAGTTGGCAATGTAACCACAGCAATTAGTGTACCTGTTGCCTCACTCGTAAACGTAGTACACATTACCGACTGTACTGATCCAAATTCTGGAAGTATTCAAGTTGAAGGAGATGAAGCTAATAGTAAATATTTCTTTAACTGGTATCATGGAACTGAAGTGAAGCCAACTCCAGATTGGTTTGCTTCTGGCAACGCTGGGGCTGGTGATTCTGGAGAAACTTACAAAAATTTAGAAGCTGGTTTTTATACTGTTCGTTTAGAACATAAAAACACAGGTTGTTTATCTGATCCATTAGTTGTCGAAGTTTTAGATAATTCAGGTGCACCAGAAATCAATGTTGATATCGTAAATAATCAATCTTGTAATGATGTTGGTAGTGGCAGTGCTACAGCCGAAATAGCAGGAGCAAGTATTAATGATTATAGTTTTTCATTTTACAATGGATTCAATACTCTATCAACTAATCTCATAAGCACCACTAGCGGTACCAGTGGAGAAACTGCTTTATTACTTACTGGAGGGGATTATACTGTAGTCGCGACAGAAAACACTACTAATTGTACATCAAGGAAATTCTTTACAATAACGGATAATTTATCATACCCAAGCCTACCTGCATCACCTCTTGATAACATAGTTATAACTAATGTTACTACTTGTGATGGAGTAGCAGCAGGTCAAGGGTCTATTGATGCTTCTGGATTGCCATTAGCTTCAGTAAACACAAGCGAATTTGAAACTATTGTAAATGGTAGTTTTGAAGTCCCTGTAATTACAACCGTCCCAGGTTGTACAGGATGTCCTGGATGGACCTATTTGGATCAGTCTCTCGCACTAGGTTGGTCGACCACAAATCCTTCAGGAAATCTCGAATACTGGGCTTCTGGTAATGGTGGAGTTCCAGCTGTAGAAGGAAATCAATTTGCTGAAATTAATTCAGATGGTTTTGGTGCGTTCTATTTCGATATTACCACAAAGCCTGAGGTACGAATGGTTTGGTCATTCTCTCATAGAGGAAGAGCTGGTACTGATAGAATAGCATTAAGAATTGATGAGCCTTCTGCTTCGAGCCCTATAGTCATCACAGAAGAATCTACAGGAAATTCTGATTGGGCTGAATATTCCGGTACATATACTATTCCTGATGGACAAACAGCAACAAGATTCTCTTTCGAAGCTATAAGTGCTGCTGGTAGTAGTACTATAGGAAACTTCCTTGATAACATTGTTTTTGAAGTAGCTCCTTATTATTACCAATTATATTCTGGTAATAATACAACTGGCACATTAGTTGGTGAAAACACAACTGGTACTTTCAATGGTCTAGACGCAGGGACATATACGCTTTCTATTGTTAATAACGTTACAGGTTGTCCTACAGATGATTTAGTATTAGTCATACAAACTGCTGAAGAGGCGCCTATCATCGTAAGACAAACAAAGACTAGTGATAGCTTCTGTGAAAATGGTGATGGTACTCAAAGAATTACGTTCTCTACTGATACTAACGTAGGTGAACCTGTTGCAGGATATGATGTGGCATTATACGCTGGAACTACAGCTACTGGGACTCCAATAGAAACAGTTTCAGGTAATTCAGGAGATTACACTTTTGCTAACCTAGCGGATGGTGACTATACTGCGTTAGTAACTAATAATGATAATTCTTGTTCTAACACTACTCAATTCACAATTCTAGATATTTCTGATCCAAGATCTCTGGGTTCTCCTACTACATCTCCCCAATCAAACTGTACTGGCACTCCTAATGGATTTGCTGCAATTAGTGTTTTCGGAGGTGGAAATGAAGATTTTCTATGGACATGGCTAGACGCCAGTGACACTCCTATACCTGGCAAAATAGCTGTAGACTTTGATATTGATGGCACAGCAAATAATTTAACTGATGTTGCAGCAGGTACTTATAAAGTTTTTGTCAAAGAAAAGACTACTGGTTGTATCTCTCCAATTGAGACAGTTGTCATTCCATTTGAAAAAGAATCTGTAGATATTAATCTATCTGAGTTAGCATCCAACACTTCTTGTAATATTGGTAATGGTGAACTTGGTGCTTCAGTAGGCGCATTAGCTGAAGTAGACGATTATATTTTCGAATGGTATGTAGGTACTGATACTGAATTACCTGCTGTTCCATTAGCCGTAGGCGATGACGCTGGCAACAATTCTAATGTAGGTTTCAGAGGAACGAATAATAGTGAGATCTTTGGTTTAACACAAGGTACTTATAGTTTAAAGGTGACTAGTAATGCTAGCGGATGTAGCAACACTTCTTCTATCACACTTTCTTCAACTCCTATTCTTCCCGTAATAAATGAAGGTGCTGGAGATGTAACTGTGACTGGCGTAACATCATGTGGAGGATCAAATGGTACTATTACCTTAAACAACATTGAAACGGGTGGTGCCTTTACTTCAACTTCTGATTATACCTATACATGGTATGAGGGCGCATCTAATACTGGTGTTGTTTTATCTGAAACCTCTAATAGTATTTCTGGACTTGCTTCGGGAGATTATTCTGTTGAAGCTACAAACAAAGTTACACTTTGTACTTCTGCATTTATTACTGTCAATGTAGGTGAAGTAAGCCCTAACTACACTATTACACCTACTAACAAAGTAGATCAAACTGTTTGTGATCTAACCTCTTTTGATCCTACAGGAGGAATTACACTAGACATTGCTTCTGATGCAGCCACTCAAACTGCTGGGTTCTCTTTTAAACTTTTTAATGGTCACAGTACTGCAGACATTGATGAAATAGACCCTGCATCTACTATCGTTAATTTTACTCTTAGCTCTCCCGGAGTAAGCTCTGGTAACGATCGAATCGTAATTACAGGACTAAATACTGGAACCTATAGAGTTCAATTTAAGGATGAAGACACAGAATGTTTAGCTACACAAGATTTTACTATCATTGAAAACACTGTCAGCCCTGTAATAAATCAAACTACACTTGATGCGGCAGCTAACAACAATACTACTTGTGATGTCGCTAATCCGAACGGTTCTGTGGATGCTACTACTGCTATCTCTTCTGGCTCTTCTCCGTACTCATACATCTGGTATGAAGGTGGAGCTGTCGGAGGGACTCAAGTAGCTACCACTGCTAATGCTACTGGTCTTGCTGCTGGACAATATACCGTCGAAGTAACTGATGCGGTTGGTTGTAAAGCAAATGCTACTGTTACTATTGGTGAGACATTACCAGTCGTGGCTTCTGCTTCTTCTGCTAAAACTGATCAAACTGTTTGTGATCTTACTTCACTAGACCCTACGGGAGGAATTACTATTGATGCTAGTACATCAACTGGTGCTTCCACTGCTGGATATGCTTTCAAGTTCTTCAATGGGCTTAGTACTGCGGATGTTGATGAATTGACTATTGCTGCGCCGATCGCTGTAACTGTATCTGCTACTGGTGTTGGTTCTGCTACCAATGATGATAGAGCTGTTATTTCTGGATTGAATGTGGGTACTTACACTGTGCTTATCACTGACCTAGATAATCAGTGTACGACTTTTGAATCTTTCACTATCATTGAAAATACTGTTAGCCCTGTAATAAATCAAACTACACTTGATGCGGCAGCTAACAACAATACTACTTGTGATGTCGCTAATCCGAACGGTTCTGTGGATGCTACTACTGCTATCTCTTCTGGATCTACTCCGTACTCATACATCTGGTATGAAGGTGGGGCTGTCGGGGGAACTCAAGTAGCTACCAATGCTAATGCTACTGGTCTTGCTGCTGGACAATATACCGTCGAAGTAACTGATGCGGTTGGTTGTAAAGCAAATGCTACTGTTACTATTGGTGAGACATTACCGGTCGTGGCTTCTACTTCTTCTGCTAAAACTGACCAAACTGTTTGTGATCTTACTTCACTAGATCCTACAGGAGGAATTACTATTGATGCTAGTACATCAACTGGTGCTTCTACTGCTGGATATACTTTCAAGTTCTTCAATGGGCTTAGTACGGCGGATGTCGATGAATTGACTATTGCTGCGCCGATCGCTGTTACTGTATCTGCTACTGGTGTTGGTTCTGCTACCAATGATGATAGAGTTGTTATTTCTGGATTGAATGTGGGTACTTACACTGTGCTTATCACTGATCTTGATAACCAGTGTACGACTTTTGAATCTTTCACTATCATTGAAAATACTGTTAGCCCTGTAATAAATCAAACTACACTTGATGCGGCAGCTAACAACAATACTACTTGTGATGTCGCTAATCCGAACGGTTCTGTGGATGCTACTACTGCTATCTCTTCTGGATCTACTCCGTACTCATACATCTGGTATGAAGGTGGAGCTGTCGGGGGAACTCAAGTAGCTACCACTGCTAATGCTACTGGTCTTGCTGCTGGACAATATACCGTCGAAGTAACTGATGCGGTTGGTTGTAAAGCAAATGCTACCGTTACTATTGGTGAAACGCTGCCAACAATATCAGCTGGTGCTTTCAATAAGATAGATCAAACTGTTTGTGATATTGTAACATATGCCCCTACAGGAAGTATCTCTTTTGATCCAAGTACATCTTCAGGTTCATCTAGTACTGGATACTCTTTTGCTTTCTTTGAAGGAAGTAACACAGATGTAGCTTTAACAATCAATCCTCCTATCGCAGTAAGTATCGATGATTCTGGATCAGGAGCGGATCCAACATTCAATGATCGAGCCGTTATTTCCGGACTGACTAAAGGAACCTATACAGTATTAATAACTGATTTAAGCAATACTTGCTCAATAGAAGAAACATTCATTATTGAAGAGGATTTAACAAATGTTCCCACTATTAATGTGGCTTCTGTAACTGAGGTAGATAATACTGTATGTGAAGGAGGAACAGACTATCCTAATGGATCCATAGATGCTTCAACTGCAGTCGCTAGTGGAACATCTCCATATAGTTATGTATGGTATTATGGAACATCTACTAGTGGTATAGTTATTAATGATGGAGATGACCTTTCATTAATCATTAATGGATTTGATGCTCCAAATCACGTAGACTTGACTACTGCAAATGCTCCAGATAACTTAATAAGTGGTGATTATACAGTGGTTGTAACTGATTCAAAAGGATGTGAATCTGAGGTTTACACTTTTAATATTGATGATTCTCCTACCCTGCATACTCCATCTATTACAATTCAGGTGGAGCAATTATCATGTAATCCAGCTACGCCTACTGGACAGCTTCTTGCTGATGCTGATGGTCTAGGAACTACGACAGGATATAGTTTCAAATGGTTTGAAGGCAATACTACTGCTCCAGCAAATGAAATTACTCCGACTCAAGTATCAGGAAACGATTTCAATGTAACGGGGCTATTAAATGGAGTATATACAGTCGAAGTAACCAATACTTCAACAGGCTGTATAGCTACGAACATGATAACCATTGGTGAAACTATTGCAACAGTTTCTGCTGTTGCAACTCCTACAGAAATGAAAGTGCTTTGTAAAACGGCGGATGGATCAATTTCTGTTGTTCCAAGTACATCTGGCACTGGAGTAGGATATTCAAATACTGGATATACATATGTTTGGTATTTTGGGAATACTGAAGATACAGATAGTCTCATTAGCAATGGTAGTAAAAGATATTATGGCGATGATGCTCTATTAAGCGCAGGAGGCTCTACATTGAGTCAAATTAGTGCAGGTGAATACCTCGTAGTAGTTACAGATAATACTACTGGATGTGCAGCATCCGCTCAATCTGTGGTAGTTCCAGATATGACTACTGCTAACCCAATTTCTATTACTGAACTGACAACACCTACTGATTGTGCTGATCAAGGAGGTAGTCTTTTAGCCACAGTATCTGGGGCAAATGGACCATTCACATTTGAATGGTATGAAGGATCTGTTGACTATGCTGCCATGGATGATCAAACGGATGAATTAGTAGACGGAACAAGTATTCCAAATAATGGAACGGTAGCTCTTAATATCTCTAATACAAGTGCTACAACAAATACAATTTCAAACTTGACATCATACATCTACACTGTGGTTGTAGAAAACGCTAATGGTTGTAGATATCAAGCCACATATGATTTAGGTTATGCAACTCAAAAAGTAACAACTGCCATTACTGTATTCCCTGCAACAGAGTGTAATGACTTTAATGGTAGCGCAGAGGTAGGAATTGAGAATGATGTTTATAACGACGAATGGAATGTAGGAAGTTATACGAACGGAACTTCGTTTGACATCGGTGAAACTGTCACTGGTGGAGCAAGTGGTTATTCTGCTGTAGTTATAACTGCTAGTCCATTAGTATTTAACTTCTCTAACCAAGCTGAAGTTTTTGTAGCAGGTGAAATACTGACAGGTAGTAATGGTGGGCCATCTTTCACTACAGCAATTGTTGATTTAGCAACTCCGACCAATGCAATAATTGATGATGCAGACGATATCAATAATTATGATATATTCTTATTTGTCGGCGACGGAGTTCCTTCAGATAGAAGCGTTTTCTTTAGTAAAATTGACGGTGCATCTGTAGCCTCTGGTTCCGAAGTTAATTTCACTTTGTTACCTCCTGGAACCTATACCGCCGTGGCTCAAGAGAAATCTGGTTTAGTATCCGGTAACGACTGTTGGACTGCATCAGCTACCGAAACAGTTCTTCAATATGGCTATGATCCTATTTTATCCAGTGCAACTATTATAAATGATAATACTTATTGCAATGCTAGTGGACCTTATAATGGTTCTATCACCGTAGAAGCTGGAAATGATGGGGCTGACACTGGAGATGCTACTTATCAACCAGGTACTGGTTTTAGATTTACTTGGTACACCGGTTCTGATGATTCCTCTCCTATTTCTGGTTTTGAAAATATTGATGTAATATCAAGTCCTGCAGTTAACACATTAACAGGAAGACCTGCAGGAACTTATTCAGTAAAAATTGAAAGATTAGGCTTAGCTGGTGATGCTCCTAATGGATGTTTCATTTTTAACACCTACGAAATCATAAATGATTATCAGGTTATAGCACTCAGCAACGGTACACCATCTCCAAATACAAATTGTGACACTCCTGACGGTAGTATTACTATAGCTGACGCTGATATCGCTGATGGGGATATCGATGAATATAGATTTGATCTTTACAAAGGAGGAACGAATGTTGGAGATAAAATTCTTGATAACCAAACAACAGCCTTAGCTTCAATAGTATTCTCTGGTCTCGAAGAAGATACCTATTATATAGAAGCTGAGAATATTTTATCTGGATGTACCTCAAGCTTACTAGAAGTAATCATAGACCGAAGCTCTTTGGACCCTACATTAGAAATAACTTCAAGCGCTAACGACATCACTTGTTTATCAGGTATTGAAGGAAATGGCAACATTACTGTAAGCGTCTCTGATGGTGTTGGAGGATATGAACCAACTTCTGATTACAACTATAGATGGTTTACTGGTACTGGAGTAAATATTGCAAACCTTATTAGTAATGCTGGAACGATAAGTGGAGCAGATACAGAAACCATTAGCGGCATATCTGGAGGTACATATACTGTCGAAGTGGAAGAAATTTCTTCTAATTGTACTAATGAAATAACTTACACTATTCAGACAAACGAGCAAGTATTGACTGCGATAGTTACCAAAAATCAGGATAACCAAACATGTGATGGAAATGGTGAACTTGAGCTAACAGATGTACTTGTCAATGGTGTTTCTAGTGGAATTACTGGATATACTATTGAATGGGATGATGATATTAACTTTACTTCAATAGATGGAACTGGAGCTGTATTTTCTTCTCTTGTTCACGACACATACTATGTAAGGGTAAAAGGAAGTGGATGTACTTCTGGAGTAACATCTACTGAAGTGGAGGACAAAATTGATAGAACAGCTCCTGAGCTTGTTGCTACTGTCAATAGTCTGGATCTCGCTTGTACGGGTGGGACTCCTACAGGTGGTGCTACGGTTACCGCATCGGGAGGAGTTGGTCCTTATACTTATCAATGGTATACTGAAGACACATATACTACTACTTTAAGTTCTGCTAACGGCGGTAATAACCATACAATTTTCAATGTCGCTGCTGCTGATTACTTCGTGAGAGTAACCGATACTGGGGCTCCTGTTGGATGTACTATTACTAGTGACCTTGAAGTCGTTATCGGTTCAGGTGATACTGATATTGTCGCCACTACTGGAGTGACGCATCAAACTGATTGTTCTCCAAATGGTGAAGTGGAACTTACTACTGTTTCTATTAACGGCACTAATATCACTCCGCTTACTGAATTGACTATAAGCTGGTATGAAAATGCCGATAAAACTGGAGCCATTAGTAATGGGGCTAATATTGCTGATCTAGATGCTGGTACTTACTATGCGTTCGTTACAGACGATACTAGAACCAACCCTACTGCATGTATCTCTGAAGCTATTCCAGTCACTATTGAGGATAATGTCGATAGAACAGCTCCTGAGCTTTTTGCTACTGTCAATAGTCTGGATCTCGCTTGTACGGGTGGTACTCCTACAGGTGGTGCTACAGTTACCGCTTCTGGTGGTAGTGGCTCTTACACTTATCAATGGTATACTGAAGACACATACACTACTACTTTAAGTTCTGCTAATGGTGGAAACAACCACACAATCTTCAATGTCGCTGCTGCTTCTTACTTCGTGAGAGTAACCGATACTGGGGCTCCTGCTGGATGTAATATTACTAGTCAACTTGAAGTCGTTATTGGTTCAGGTGATACTGATATTGTCGCTGTTATTTCAAGTGTTGACCAACAAAACTGTACTCCATCAAATAGTAATGTGGAAATTTCTACAGTAACTATTAATGGTGCAGATCAAACTGGAAATGTAGGAATCACTTGGTACGCTAATGCGGATAAGTCTGGAGGAGCACTTTCTACAACACCACTCTATAGTGGAATTGAGGCAGGTACCTATTACGCATATATTGAAGACAATACTAGAGTAGGAAATACTGCTTGTACTTCTGAAGTAATAGCAGTTACGATAGACGATGTAACTGTGAAACCAAATATAGAGGTTGACATAGTAAATTCTCAAGACAATACTTGGTGTGATACTACAGGTGAATCTGGTGATGGTATTCTAGCTGTTTCGATTACGGGAGGAATTGTGAACGATTATGAGTTTACTTGGTACCGTGGTGACAAAGTAGATGCTGGTAATAATATTTCTGATGGAAGTGCTTCTGGAACTGCAACAGTATCAGGTGGAGTTAATGATGAAAGAATTGAAAACCTTTCACCAGGTAAATACACAGTAGTAGTTAGAGATAATAATGCAGTTGATTTTAACTTCGATTGTTCTACAACAGCAACTTTTGAAGTAATTAGTGTTCCAGCAATTCACAGTCTTGATTCAACAAACATTGCAAACAATATCATTCATGTTGTTGACTGTGGTGCTGCAGCAAATGGACAAATTACAATTTCAAACGCCGATGTAACTTCTGCAAACGTAGCTGACTACACCTTCACATGGTATACTAATAACCCATTGACTGAAATTGTTGGGGAAACATCTGCTACAATTAGTGGTTTGACAGCTCAATCTTATGTAGTAGAAGCTACCAACACTACTACGGGCTGTACTACAGATCAAATTAGATTTGAAATTGAAGATAATTCTGTAAATCCTACTGTGGATCTGACGATTATCGATTTAGATTCTAGTTGTAAACTTGGTGATGAAGGTAATGGAGTTATTGAATGGGAAATTACAAGCCCTAAAGTTAATAACTTCTCCTATCAGTGGTATGCAGGAAATAATGTAGCTAGTGGCACTCCATTGACCAATGGAGCTATTATTGGAGGAACTACAGGGAGTGCCAGCCCAGTTTATAACGGTCAACTTTCAGGTGTAAACGCAGGCTACTATACTATTAGAGTAATTGATGAAACTTCAGACAACAGAACATGTTTTGTTGATGCTACAGTTAAATTAGAGGAAGATCTAAAAGATTACACTATAGCCACTGGCGGTGGTATAGCAGTACCAAATGAAATGTGTACTGCTCCTTTCTCAGGTGAATATGAAGTGTCTAATATTAGTGTTGATGGAACACCGCAAGCCGGTATAACTGGTTTCACTATGGCATTCTCCAAACCTGATGGAAGTGCTCATGGAGGTACTGACGATGCAAACGGTCAAGTAAGTGCTCTTGAACCTGGTCTATATCAAGTGACATTGACCAATGATGCTACCGAATGTGAAAGCATTCCATTTGACTTCGAAATCGAGGATGATGCTACTGCTCCTGAATTAAACTTTATCCTAGATCAACCTGATCAGTACTGTACTGGAGGTAATGGAGAATTAACAGCAAATACAGATGCCGGCACACCGGTATATGACTGGAGCACTGGAGCTACTTCTGCACAAATTACTGATCTTGATCAAGGAACATATTCTATTACTGTGACTGATAATGATACAAGGTGTGAAGTTTCAGGTTCTTACACAGTTCCTCTAGAGCCAATAGATGTGACTGTAGATCCTGATAGTGACATTGATATCACAGAAAACACTTTCTGTGTAAGTCCAAATGGTATCATTGAAATCACTGGAATAAACCCTAATGCATTAGCAGATTATGAATATATACTTCATACAGGAACATTCGTAGCTAGTGGAGGAACTAATAAAGGAAACAACCCTGTAATCAGTGGACTGAATTCAGGTGAATACTTTGTTGAAATACTTCATACTGAGACTGATTGTAAATACGACCCTATTCAGTTGACAGTACCGGACGCTACTAAGTTCCCTGTTCTTGAGTTGACAGATTTTGATCTACAAACAGATTGTGGAGGAACTCCTAACGGCTCACTTACTGTAAATGTTCTTGAGGAGGACGGTTCGTACAGCGATGATACCAATGTAAACTATAACTTCCAGTGGACTGGAGGTCCTAATGCAGATACTTACACTGGCTTGACAGCTACTGATATGCTTGATCGAGGCACTTGGTACAATATAAGCGTAACCAATAATATCACAGGCTGTATCACTAACGAAGCTTACGGTATGGAAGATGGTGAAGACAACGTAATTGGTATTTCTGTATCCACTAGTGGTGATGAGTACTGTGATAGAGATAATGGTATTATAGTAATCAATATTGCTCACACTGATGAAGAAGGCAAGGCTATTCCAGTAACTCCTGTTTATTATATCTCTGAAGGAACAACTCCTCCAGATTATATTGCGGCTAATGAGTTACCATCTAATACGAAAGATGGTGTAGCAGCTAATAAACAATATACCATTCAAGTATATGATGAAATCACTGAGTGTTCGTCTGATCCAGTAACTGTTACTATCGATGATGATACTAATACAATGGATATGATGATGGACATAGTACAGGACTTCCCTTACACGAAATGTGATCCTAGTTTAGCTGATGGACAAGCTACAGTTTCTTCTGTACCTGATGAGCCTTCTAGATATAACTATGAGTGGTACTTTGGCTCTACTTCTGAAGAATTTATTGGCACTGGATTCACTCAACATAATTTAATTGGAGGTACTTATATTAATACTGGAAACAGGTATTACTACACCGTTAAAATGATGGATAGATATACTGGATGTATTGTCACTGACACTATCCAAATTGATTATGAGAAAACAATCGTTCCTATTCCAGATGTAGAACTTGTAAGTGATCTGATCAACTGTAGAGTCGACAATGGAGAAGTAAAAGCAACTATAGATAATGAAGTCTCTGGATACATTTTTGAATGGAGATCATCGGCAGACGCAAACAGTACTACAAACTTCATTGATTATGGTTCTGTTTTGGATAGTTTATCAGTTGGCAAATATTATGTCAATGCCTTTGACGTAAATTCTGGATGTAAATCAGAAGCGGATAGCATTGAAGTTGCTGATGCTAGAGTGATTCCTGAATTCGAAGTAGATGTAGTAGATCACAAGTGTGCTCCTGATCTCAAAGAATTTGACGTTGAAAATGGTGCGACAGGATTTACAGGATATGTCGGAAGTGGTGAGGCTGATCTCTTCTATACCACAAGTGCTAGCATTGATCAGTTTTATTGGTGGGAAACTGCTGACACCACAAATATCACTAGTTTAAATACGGAGAATGTAATCAGTAGAGATGAACGTCTAAGTGGATTAATGGCTGGTTCGTACTATGTGAAAATAGTTGACGAAAATGATTGTGAATTTGAAAGTGATTTCGAAGTCAGATCTGATGTAACTATCTATAATGGTATATCCGCAAACGGAGACGGACAAAATGAATACTTCAGAATTTCGTGTGCTGGAGATTTCCCAAATAACTCGGTTAAAATATATAACCGATCTGGAACGTTAGTATATGAGACTAGAGGATATGAAGACCCTATCTATGATATAGATGCAGCTGGTAAAAATGTATTTACTGGTACAGCAAATAAAGGAGTTGGAGGATCTGGTGACTTGCCTTCTGGAACTTATTTCTATATTTTTGACAAAGGTGACGGTAGTGATATCTACCAGGGTTATCTTGAACTAGTGAGATAACCCTTGATTAAGGGATAAATGAATAAAAAAGGTGTACTGTTATTGGCAACTTCCTTGTTTCTATGCTTAGTAGCATTGGGACAAGGAAGACCAGTTTTTTCAACATATGTGTATAATGGCCTTCAAATAAACCCTGCATATGCAGGTAGTTTGAATGTATTTTCGGTGTCTTTTACCAATAGGAATCAATGGTTGAATGTTGATGGAGCTCCGATTTCGCAAAACTTAACGGCACACAATGCTTTTAGAGAAAATCAAATTGGTGTAGGTTTAAATGTATCTAGAGATGCAGTAGGTGTTCATGAACAATATAATGTCTATGGTGCGTTTGCTTATAAAATTAGAACTCGTGTTGGAATATTAGCAATGGGTTTGCAAGGAGGTTTTGATCATAGAGCTTCTGACTTTGACCAACTCAATTGGTTTGACCCTTCTGACAATTACTCAGTGTCTGTAAACAGGTATAGTCCAAATTTCGGTACTGGTTTATATTTCGCTAATAGAGATTATTTCATTGGTGCTTCAGTACCTTATATACTAACACCAAAAATTTTCGATGCAGAAGTGAAGGATATTTCATCTGAAGGACGACAATCTAGGTTTTACTATGTGAACGGAGGTTTTGTAAAAGATATTAATAGAAATGTCAAAGTAAGTCCTTCAGTCTTGATTAGACTTCAGGATAGAACACCTGCCTCATTCGACCTAAATGTTAATCTTATTTTCGCTGAAGTGATATACGGGGGACTATCTTATCGATATCAAGACTCCTTCTCTGTAATGACCCAATTAGTGCTAAATGAGAACTTCCGATTTGGGTATGCATACGATATTCCTACTAATGAATTGAGAACAGCAGGCTCACATGAATTCTTCTTGAATTATAGGATTAAATTAAAAATTCATAAGAAAGATGGATTGTGTCCAGTATACTTCTAAAAGTTTTACTGGATGATAAAAAGGCATCATATTTGATTCAAACCTTAGTTAAGTAAATTCAGTTATTTCATTAACTTCGCGCACTGTTCTTTGAAAATGGGGCCGACCGGTATTGACAGTAAGTGTCCATATTGCGCTAGCATGTCAGGTGGTGAGTACGCATCTGTGATAAATGTATTCAAACTTTAGTTGGCGAAAATTCTTACGCCATGGCTGCTTAATCCAAGCTGATAGCTTAGATTATTAATCCACGAATAAGATTCGGGACAGACACATCCCTCCACGTTTTTGATTTGCGAATAGGATAAAGGGGTGTCATTTAGTAAATCTAGCTGAGGGTGATGTTGCTAACCTAATGCGAATACTGCGCAACTGGCGAGAAAGATAGGTTGTTGTAGGCCAGTCCTCTTGCGAGATCCTAATTTACAACTAAGCATGTAGAAGGTTCAGTATTGCCTTATCTGGACGAGAGTTCGATTCTCTCCGGCTCCACTTTATTTTGTCAAAAAAGAGGCTGTTCTTTTGACGGCCTCTTTTATACATATTTTTTTCACACCTAGCTTTCTTGTTTAGATACTATTACAATCCATTAACAGAAGCTTGCAGAGGAGCAATAAACACAGAAATCTTCCTCCTCAGATTATTAAAACTTTTTGCCTGAAATCCACAATCCCGCAGAAAACAGATTGATTCATGATATCATTGAAATACTAATAGAATTGTTCGCATTCTAATACAAAAAAAGGTCAGTACGCTCGTACCGACCTTTTCACATTTTAGTAGCGGGAGCAGGACTCGAACCTGCGACCTTCGGGTTATGAGCCCGACGAGCTACCAACTGCTCCATCCCGCGATATAATTTTTACCGTAATTAAATTCAGTTCATTACTCTGTATACGATATCAGAACTTTTTCTGATTTGTCCAATTTTTTTGTATCTCTGTTTCTGAATTGGAGTGCGAAGATAGATCATTATTTAAAACACACAAGATATAGATTCATCTTTATTTCTAACAACTCCATCTTTTTTTATTGATTATTGAGACTCATTAAATCAACTTATTAATCAAAACCAATCATAAAACTTTGATTAATAAATACTTAAAAATAATTCCAAAAAAAAATTCGAACGATCGTTACAATCCATCCACTAATCGAAATTTTTTCCTATCTAATCGTCTTGTACGTATCTTAAATACATGAGATAGAAAAGTTTTTACTAAAACCACTGACGATATGAAAATAGCAGTTATTGGAACGGGAGCCATTGGAAGTTATTACGGAGTCAAACTTGGACTTGCGGGAAACGATGTCACTTTTATCTCAAGAGGTAAGACTCTATCTCAAATCCAACAATTTGGAATCAAGTTACAACTGCCGAGTGACAAATTGATTCACTTCTCTCCTATTGCTACTGATGACATGTCACGAATCAATGACTGCGAACTGATACTCATAACAACAAAGTCTTGGCAAGTTCGAAATGTAGCATCTTCTATCTCTGCTCATTTACATAAACACGCAACAATACTTCCTTTAGGAAATGGTATACATACAATGGAAGATTTAGCCTCATCTATTCCTGAAGAACAAATTCTTGGAGGTCAATGCTTAATATTCTGTCAAAAACTAAAAAATGGAGTTATCCAATGCCTCAGTGAGAAACCATTACTCACTTTTGGAGAATTCAACAAGACAATAAGTAAAAGAACAATGGATATTAAGAAAGTGTTCGATACTTCTAACATAAACTCTAAATTATCTAAAGATATAGAAGCGGATATTTGGAGAAAGTTCATGCTTGTTTGTACTAGTGCTTTAGGAGCAATCACTCATAAAGACTTTGGACATCTTAGGATTGAGCGAAACTCACGTAGAATCATGATTGAGATTTTTATGGAAATAAACAAATTAGCCAACTCAAAAGGAATCTATTTGGGCAATGACATAGTGCGTAAATCCTTATCCATTATTGATCATATACCTGAAAAAGCCTCTTCTTCTCTTTCAAGAGATATTCTCAACAAAAAACACTCGGAACTTGAATATCAAAATGGTGTAGTAGTAAGACTGGGTAAAATGCTTGGAATACCTACTCCTACTAATGAAAAAGTTTATAACATCATAAAATCTATTTCTATCCCAGAACACCAATTATTACTAAGTCCAGCGACCCAAGAATACTTATTGGAAGGACATATACCATAGTCACTTATCGCATCTAGACTAATCAGTATTCTTTTGCTTTTACCTCAAAGTATTAACCTTTGTTAATACATAACTAATCTAACAACACCACATCAAGTAAAGGAACAACTCATCTATCGAAAAAGAAACATCGCACCCTCCTAATTACTAAGTTTGATCTACCAATTGAACACCCCAGTTAGATTAAAACTAACTCTAACTTGAAATAAAAACTTAATACCGTTAATAATGAATGAAAAATAATGATTAGATTTAAGTAACAGCATGTGAGAAAAGATTAATTGAATATTTAACAATTAAACTTTTTACTATGCCAATCAGACCAATCGTAAAAACCCACTACGCTACTAATGAAGTAGAAACATTAATCAAAGGATTTTCAAATGCCTTAAGGCCATTAATTGCTATTCAGCCTTTGGTCAAAGCTTTGTTTGGAAGGTTAACCATAGCTATGGTTGCTATTCAAGAAGCTAACAGAAATTCAAATCATAACGCTAAGACAGAACTAATACTCAAAGCTGAAAAAACTCGTAATCTTGCTTTTAAAGCATTTTATGGAGTAATTGAAGCAGGTACTCTTAGACAGAATGATAAACATAGAAAAGCTTGTTTGAAAATCATGGCTTATGTTGAAAGGTTTGATCGACGGTTAGTTAAATATAATTGTGCAAAGGAGTCAGTAGAATTGAAGGAACTATTTATTGAGATGGAACAAGTTCAAAATGAAATTGAATCTGTACAATTGTCGACCTGGCTGTCAGAGTTAAAAAATGCAGAACAATATTGTATAAACCTTCAACAGGAAAAAAACTCCAAGGAAATCAAAAACAAAGTGATCATGAGTAATGAAAATGCTCGAAACAAAGGATTGAACGAGTTAATCAAAGTCTCAGAAAAGCTGAATGATCTAGAGTCTGATGGGACGCAGGGAATAGCCGATCTAAATAGTAGACTAGATTCTTTGATCGCTGATTTAGAGGTTCCGATAATTAAGAGTAGAAATAAGAAAAACGATGAAATGGAGAAAGAATTAGAAATGGCATAATATTATTATACAGATTATAATTTGAGGAAGGGGGCTTAATAAAGTCCCCTTCGCTATTTACACGGATATCATTTATCGACCCAAAGCTTTTGATAAAAAACATCTCCATTTCTATGAAATCGAAGTTTAACGATAAATAGTATTATACATTTTGTTTGATACGGCTAACACTAAAAATAAATACTAGCTTAGCCGTTAACATTCATTGAATACCTATTAAATCAAATGGAAAAGTATTTATCACTGGCTGTATTTATCTTACTGTTTTCATGTAGTAAAGATGAAGATGAAACATTTGATCCCAATGAGCCCAAACTATACACACTTCCCGTAGTCGTTCATGTGATTCACTCTGGTCAAGCCATAGGCGATAGTATTAACATATCAGAGGATAGAATCAAAGAACAGATAGAATCCCTAAACAATGATTTTAGAAGAAAAACAGGAACACTTGGAGAAAACAATTCTGCACTAAGTGATGATTCCTATATTCAGTTTAAACTGGCAGAATCAGATCCTGATGGAAATCCTACCACTGGTATCACTCGCATTAACTTTCTAAAAAACAAACCTAATAATACCGATGATATTCAAGCTAATTGGCTCTATAAGTTAGGGTATTGGGATCCAGAAAATTACATTAACATATGGGTGTATGGAGGTTTCCGGCCGAAAGAAAACCTAGGCTACGCTACATTACCTACAGCAGATCTGGATGGATTGAGAGAAGAGATACAAGTAAATAGTGATGGGATCATGATAAACACTCACCACTTTGGTAAATCTACCATCGATACGGAAGCAAATTTAGGCAGGACACTTACCCACGAAATGGGACACTTCCTTGGACTACTTCACATCTGGGGTAAAGAAGAAAGTGAGCACTGCATGGATTTTGATGATTTTGTTGAAGATACTTCTCCGGTTACTGGGCCAATATTTGAATGTGATGAAATACCTCTATCCTGTATCGGAGAACCTGCTCCTGTTAAAAACTACATGAATTTATTGAAAGATGAGTGCATGAATACATTTACCCAAGGACAAATAAAACGTATGAGGTTTGTACTGGAGAACTCTCCAAGAAGGAAAAATTTGATGCACTCTAATACTATCAGTAGATAAAGTTGAAAGACTGTCCAACGAAGTATCTTTTAGTAGCCAAGCATCTTCAATAAATTGATTAAGCTTGAATAGAACATCAATTACTAATCCCTAACTCTTATGCACCTTTTTTCTTGAGTGCTAATAATTCAATCTCTTGAATGAGACTTTCAAATAATGATTCTGTAGAACGTTTAGTTAAAATAGCTGATGGTTCACCTGCCCAAAAAGCTAATTTTTCACCCCATCCATTTTCCTTATATTTTTTCATTAGTGGGCTTAACAATTTACTTTGAAGTGGATAAGGAGCATGGATTAGTTTTTCTAAACTATCAATGCTGAAGGAGTTAGTAATTGTTCTAGCCAATCTACCAGTAAATATTTTTGATAACTCTGTACTATAAGAGTTCTTTGATAGCAATAGTTCTTTATGCTCCAATGTAGCACCGGATTCATGTGTTGCCAAAAAAGCAGTACCTAGTTGAACAGCTCCAGCCCCCATTTCTAGATATTTCCACGCAATCTCACCATTAGAAATTCCACCAGCAGCTATGATGGGTTTATCAAGTTTTGCAAGAATAAGTTTCAACAGGTCCTCAGTAGATTGTAACGAATTTTCTGCTGCATTTAAGAAGGAAGGTCTATGCCCTCCAGCTTCCTTTCCTGTAGCGATCATTATATCTACTTCGGTATCATTTAAAAGAAGAGCTTCTTCTATAGTAGTAGCAGCGGCAATGATAGTTGTCCCATTCTTTTTTAATTCTTTTATAGCTTCTAATGGAGGGATACCAAATATAAAGCTTACTACTGGTGGTCTTAACTTCAGAACAGCTTCAAGTTGATCTTCAAAGTTTAATTCGTTTTTAGGCATAGCTGCTGGAATAGAAAGATCAACTTCCCTAAAAATCGGATCATAAGTATCTTTCCATGCATTGTAATCCTGTTCTTTAAAACGATGAACAGGATCACTCTTAAGTGGCACCCAAAGGTTAAGGTTATATGGTTTTGAAGTTGCTTTTTTAATAGCAGAGCCTATTTCTAAGATTTGCTCATGCGAAAAGGAGTTTAAACCAAATGACCCTAACCCTCCTAAATTAGATACCGTGGAGAGCAATTTGACGGAAGAAAAACTTCCGCCAAATGGTCCTTGAATTATTGGGTACTTAATATTTAATAACTGTGTAGCCTTAGTCTTATTCCACATGAGTAAAAACCTTATTTACAATTTTCCATTCACCCTCAATTACTACTAATGACAAGAAATCATAGTAGTTGAAACCTAACATTGGAAGGTGAACTTTGGCTAGTGCTGTATTCCCCAATATTTCTACTGAAATGATTTCCATCTTGTCTATCTCGTTTAGCTCTTTAGGACTTTTCCTATTCTGAACACCTTCGAGATAATCATCCAGAGATTTAATGTACTCATTTCCTTTTATATCTCCATAGAGGAAGGTATTGGGGTGAAAACTAGACTTAAGTTTTCCAATATTTCCAGTATAGACACCTTCAAAGTAATTGTCAATCACTTTCGTGATTTTATCCATCTTTATGTTATACATATCTCTTCAGTTTAAATTTTATGACCTATTGTATGACCTCCAGCTACGTTTAAAGTCTCTCCTGTGACAAACTTTGAACTAGCCAAGTAATATGCGGCTTCTGCTACTTCATGAGGTTCTCCTATACGATCCAAAAGATGAAGACCAGCTAGACTATCTGCATCTTCAACTCCCATTTTCCCTTGTAATGGACTTCTAATAATACCTGGAGCGATAGTATTTACTCTAATATTATTTTGACCAAATTCAGCTGCCAATTGCCTAGTAAGTGTATGAATAGCTCCCTTACTAGTCAATGGGGCAGAAGAAGGAAACCCTGCTATGGCATGATCTACTAGTACTGTTCCTATGTTAATAATAGCTCCTCCTTCCTCTTGGCCAAGCATTTTCTTAATGACTGCTTGCGAAGTAAAATACGTTCCTTTTAGATTGATGTCTAAAAAACGATCTAAATCTAATTCTGTCACATCCAAAAAGGGTTTGGGTTGAAAAACTCCTGCATTATTTACTAAGACGTCAATACTTCCATATTTACTGACTATAGTCTCTACTAACTTTTGACCCACTTCTTTATCAGAAATATCTCCTGCGACAAGGTGGACGTTTATTGGAGCTCCCATCTCATCATAGGCTTCCTCAAGCTTAGATTGAGAGCTAGAGTTCAGTACTAAGTTTAGTCCTTTTTCTAAGAAATATTTGGCAATAGACTTGCCAATTCCGGTAGAGGCACCTGTTATAATCGCTGTCTTGTTTTCCATTTCAACTTTGACTTTTAATATCAGAATACATTTGAGCATTAACCCCCCAGTTATCTATAGACACTTCATCGATGACAACATGGGTAGTTTCAGGATTCTTATTGAGAATGTCAACCATCAATTGGGTGGTTCCTTCAATTAGCTTCCTTTTTTGATCTTTGGTCACATTTTCATCAGTGACCTTAATATTGATATAAGGCATAACTTTATGTTTTTTATATATGACAAAGTTGATGACCGAAAGTAGAACCTCACAGGAGGCAAATCACGAATTGAAAGTGAGGTACCTCACTCTGGAATTTAGTCTTGAAATCGACTAAGTGTCTCTCTAGAGACACCTAGATAAGAAGCAATTAGTTTTTTGGATACTCGTTGAAAAAGTTGAGGGTACTGCTCAAAAAGTTCATCATACCTCTCTTGAGCAGTATTTTTCAGAAGGGATAAGATCCTATTTTGAAGTGCTATGTAACCTGCTTTGGTTTTTTTACTCCAAAAACGTTCCATTTTATGCATCTCTTTTGAAAGCTTTTCACGATTTTCATGGGTGATATAAAGTAGCTCACAATCTTCTAAACAATCCACCGAAATCTTTGCTTTCTCAATATTAGTAAATGCATCATAATCCGTCACCCACCAATTTTCCATAGCAAACTGTAGAATATGTTCTTTGCCATTATCATCAAAAAAGTAAGCTTTTAAACACCCTTTTATGACCCAAAACTCCTTGTCGATCTTTTCCCCCTCTTGTACCACGAATTGATACTTCCTCTTTTTTACCGTCGAAAAGTGCGTAAGTACATATTCAAATTCCTCATCAGTGAGAGGAACTATTTCGTCTATATGTATTTTTAATGGATGAGTATTCATTTGCTGATCACTAACATGTGAGGAGTACCTGTATAGTATATATGTAATGCTGATAGGGCGACTGATACAATCCAAACTCAAAAGTTTGATTGTCACTTAACCTCATCAAAGGTAATACGAATAAGAAAGAAGATTCCTTTTAAAGCCTCGCTTGATCATATTCAATAAAATCATAATCACTCCTCTCTTTGACAATTATTGGTTCTCTATTGCGCTCGTAAACATAAAATGATTAAAAAGACACTTTTTAACCCTTGAATTGTCTCTCTAAATGATCTACTTCAAACTGGTCTTTCATGATTTGTTCGAGATACACTTGGTCGGTATTATCAAATGATTCTTTCACAGAACTATCTACATCAAACACCGCAATCAGTTTGTTTTCCTTGTCAAATACTGGCACGACAATCTCCGAATGAGAGTTTGGGTCACAAGTGATGTGCTCTTCTCCTTCTACTAACTGATGTACGTCCTTTACGATTTTTGTTTGTTTGTCAGCTGCTACAGCACCGCAAACGCCTTTACCTATTTCTATATGTATGCATCCTAACGTACCTTGATATGGCCCTACGGTGAGCCTCTCATCGTTTAAGCAGTAGAAACCAATCCAATAGGCATAAGGAATATGAGATTTCAAAATACAATTGATGGTTGCCATTTTCACAATCATATTATTTTCTCCATCCAGCACCGCATTGATTTCAGCTATTGACTGTTTGTAGGCTGCTTCTTTTTCTTCATTGTTTAGGTTTCTAGATGGATTGATGAAGGAAGGCATGCCTTGCTCTGGATCTATATTATGGCTCATATGTTGTATTTAGTAGCTAGTTATATTGAATGTCACTTACACGTAGGAACTGGTAATACAGTTTCTCTAGCGTGGAAAATCGTGACGTAGCTAAACTAAATGATCCGATTTTTATAGACAAAGTGAGATTCATTGAGTTTAGGTTCGTGATGGTTTCCTAATTACCTCACATGGCAAAACAGCTAATCTAGTACTAACCCTGAAAATCAAGATACGCCAGCCCTTACTCTGAACATACTTACCTAGCCCTTAGAGGACCTGTTCTTCTTTCAGGACTTGGTCTGCTCACAGGCATCTTTTGCTTGGTTTTACCTGATAATCTATAGACCAAGGTAAGTTTAATGAGGTTTGGTCTCCACCCATACTGACTACTACTAATATTTGTACTCGTAGTAGTTCGTTCTGAACTAGTGAAGGGATAGGTTCTCGTCTCAATCTCTGTTGTGGATGTTTCCCTAACTTCTAACTCAGTTTTAGTAATAAAAGGAAGTACAGCAGCACCAAGTACAAGGTTCTTATTGACCAAATAATTGAAACCAAATTTAAATTCGACTCCATAATCTTTTTTAACAATAGCGGAGTCTAAGTTTTTACTTAAAGATTGGGTCTGTTTATCTACATCGTAACTAAAACCTGCACCAAATCTAAACTCAAAATTGGGAGCCAATTCGTGTCTACCTTCTAAGCCCAGATTGAATCCTAAGTTTGAATTAGTATTTTCCAGTTCTGTATCTTCATCTAATTCTTTTTGTGAATACATATTTACCCCTAACTCAGTCACTACTTGTCTGTTTCCAAACCTATATAGAATCCCTAATTTGTCAGGTGATTGAAAGGAAATACCGAATTCCTGTATGGGCTGAACAATTCTGATGGAATCTTGAGCAATTAGAGATAGGTTCATTAAGATTATGGAGGCTAAGGTAAAAAGCTTTTTCATGGTTATTCGAATCTAATGTCTCTGTATAAGGTGTTCCTCTACAGTTTTTAAAGGCGCGAAAGTAACGGATACGACCTTCACAGCCAACCTTGTTCTCTGCTTATTTAATATCTTAAGAAGTTTGACTTCAAACCAATAGATAGAATAACCTTAGAACCCCATTTTCTCAGTATTCTATCAACAAGATAGTGCTATACAGGTCACGTCGGGAGACACTAAGACCTCATTGATAATTTCAAGTGTGTTACTTTTAATCAATAAATTATACAATCAAAGGATGAGCAGCATATGTGTTATCATCTTTCTATTCTGTAGAGTAGATTACCACATCTAGTTCTTCAATTTTGCCAAATGCCTTATCAGCAGTGAGTAGAGGTAACTTACTATAATATGAGGATGCAGCTACGATAGCGTCTGGCAATTTAAGTTTACGAGATTTTCGAAATTCAACAGCTAGTTTCTTAACACCAGAATTAATATTTAGAACTTGACAATCTCCTATGAGCTCTTCGATGGTTTTAGTTTCTTGAACAGTTATGTTTGGTACTGCAAGAAGTTCAAGTTCTGTAATTACAGAAATAACCAATTGTTTACCATCTAATATCTGAGTGATTTCAGGATCTCCATTGAGCAAATAAATTAGAATATTCGTGTCAACGAATAGTTTATTTCCAATCATCTCTTGTTTCTGATTGGTATTTTATTGGATCGATTTTGTTTACCAGTACACCACTATACTTGGATGCAGTGATACCTATAGTTTCCTTTGAAACAACTTCATTTAGCTTTTTAAGCTGCTCGTGAATTGGTGTTCCTTTTTTAATTACCGTTACCATGCTTCAAATATACGAACTTCAAACTTTTACTGTTGACAGAAAGATTGAATAACCGTAGAACTACATTTTCTCGGTATTCTACCATCAATATAGTGCTATATAGGCTTGTCGGGAGACACTAAGAACCCGTTATTTTAAGTGTAAGTGCAACGGCACTTAAAATTGAAGATGATGTTCTAGTGTCTCCTGACACGGCCTTTCTAATGCTATCTCTAAACTAAAGTGTTAATAAATGAGATATTAAGCTTATTCGACCTTTCAAGAACATTGTTTAAAAAACTATAGCAGCAAGGATAGTTGATGTACCTGAGCATTAATTTGCTCAAGTGTAAAAAATTATGTCAATCGACAAGAGGTTTTGGATATAGAGATGCTTTTATAAGCAGGCCGTGTCGGGAGACACTAGGGTTGCATTTTTAAGTTTGAAGTCACCCTTCGGAAGACTTCAAACAACAGAGGTTGCGAGTTCAAATTAGTTTCTACGATTTTATTTTTTGACTTAAGTATCCTACTAATTCTATAAGTTGTTTTCCTGACAGATTTGTTCCCCAGCTAACTCTTCCTAATGTTCTTTCCGTGACATACAGTAGATTACCTACTTTGAGTTTACTAGCCCAACTAACTTCTTTAATATCTGAAAAAAATACTGTGTCATTGACCCATGGTCTTAGTCTACTTTTTATTACAAGCCTATCAGACATTACCATAAAATAATGATCCCCACCGCTTAATAGTAAATACACAAAGAAATTTAAAATAGAAAAGGCTAAAATTGAATTTAATAACCCTAGATCTGAAAGTTGAAAAATATAGTTTATCAAAAAATTGCATCCCAAAAGCATAATAATTTCTATCAGTAAACTCGCGAAGGACGGTGTAAACTTCTTCATGCTTTTTATTTATTGGTTTCAGCTTGCTCATTATACATTCTTTTCACATCAGAGATTCAATTCACAGAATTAACTTGCAAGAAAAATACTTTTCAATTCGTCAAACTGTGCTTTACTAATATTTGTACCCCAACTTTTAGTGTCTCCGTCTTCATATTCAATTCGTATAAAATTTCCATCTTTTGGTTTACTTTTCCATTCAAGGTTTTTTACTTCTGAAAAAAGGAATGATTTCTTAAACCAAGGTCGTAATCTGCTTTTTATTGTAAGTTTATCGGACGATACAATAAAATAATGATCCCCCCGACTAAAAATTAAATACAGGATTAAATTAATTATGAGAAAAAGAACAACACTTTGAGCAATAGTGTGTTCTCGTATGTTGTAGACGTATATGGTCAATATATTTAAGCTAATTAAACATACTAAATAGAAGAAAAGGGTTGCATTTTTCGGGTGAAATTTTGTCATTGATTTTCTTTATTTGTTGTTTTTTAGATCTACTTCTTTATATCTGAAAATGCTGTGTAGACGTTAATGGCATCAATCGTTAATGAACCAGCTCTTACAAGTTCATTTAAATTCTCCCCAGTTATATTTTCTTTTATACTAGATAATGAAAAACCAACAGCAGTTATATCATAAACAAGTCCTGCTTCATCACCTAGATTTTCAATGAGAAATCCTTTTACGATCTTGTACTCTTTATCACTTTGAAAAATACCTTCCTCAATTGCTTCTAATGTTTCGTAGCCACCTGATATTTGATCCAAGCTAAAAGCAAGTCCAGCTAAAGCTACCATGTTCTCCGTGAAAAATGATTTCGCAGATGTAGAGATACTTGCGGCAGAAAATAAAGCGCCTAAACTGCCACCAGCAATTTGAAGAATAGCACCATCCTTACCTTTTCTAGCATCTTGCTTATATTTAAGAAGCTTTTGCTCTTTTTGAAAAGCTATTTTAAAAGCCTCTTCCCTCTGAGCATTTTTTTCTTTTTCCTTTCGGTCTTGGCCATTAAAAAGTAAAGTATCATACTTTTTAAGAACCTGATTTGCCTCACTTTTTAAATCTTTGAATTGTTCTAGAGCAGCTTGTCTATCAACATTAAAAAGATCGATTAATTCATTATTAGCTCTATGAGAATCAAATCTGTGAATCCCGTCTTTTCCTTTGATTATATAGTTCTCTTTTAGTACTTCGTTGTAGAAGTTCTTGAGTTTACTATTAATAAAATCTGGAGATCTCATTTTCCCATCAAACTTCCTTGGTTCGGTTACAATAAGCGAAGGTATTCCTTTAATATCTCCTTTAGAATCATTGCTAATATCTTCATAAACCTCCTGTTGAGAATTCCCTTGCTTCAGTTTATCAACATGAATAAACCTATCTAACCTTTCAGCATAGTAATTATCCACGTTCTTATCCGAGGAGCTTGAAGATGATTCAAGAACCAATTTCATTTCTTTGAGTAGATTTTTATCGGCTCTTTTAAGATCAGCATCTGACAACTGCTCCATCAGTGAATCGACTATTTTAGTACGACCCCTAGGTTCGGATACTTCTAATATCGAGTGTATAAGCTGTGGGTTGTTCGAGATATTTCTTTTTAGAGTATTTGCGAGCCTAGGCAGATCTGAGTATTTATCTAATATGCTTCGAATAGGTTTCTCCTCTGTAGTATTCGCTTTATCTACACCTTCTGTTAATTTTTCAGATGCTACTTGAGGCTTCAATTCGTTTTGAGAATCCTTTTGCTCCGTCTGAGGCGATGGTGATAATACCTCTTTCTTTCCATCCTCGTTGGTTTTCTTGACAGACTGGCTAAGGCTATTAGCATTATCTGAGGCTTCTTGGTTCACTGGGCTAGCCGCTGCCCAGACACTCTTAAATTTCTTTACAGATCTAGTATTCTTTGAGACTTCTTTGTCTTGTGGAGTATTGGTTTGATTTAAACCAAACCTAGCTCGTTTGATATTCTCTGGATCTGCTGCTGCTTTAGCATATCCTGGTTGCCTTTGCATTAACATTATATCTTTCAAAGGATTACCTGCCGAATTAGGTATATTTCTCTGTAAAGCATTTGACTGCTGTGCGATTTGATTTTGCAAATTCAGTTGGTTAGGTGTTGTAGGTTGATTTTGTTGGTTTTGGTTTTTGTTCTGTCGATCGATAAACATGCGGTGTCCGTCTCCACTATCTCCTCCGTCTGCCATTATATAAGGTCTTTTTTAGTTAATTATTATTTTAAGTAGGGACAATGATACTAAATCATTTCTGAATTACACTTAACTACTTTTAGGTTTAAGTAATAAAGCAAACTCAGTTAAACTTCGCCTCAAACAGACTCAAACGGCCCTCCGAAACATTCATACACATAATACGAGGCTTTCGGGTCTTCCCGAAAGTGTGCTGCAAACAGTGAGAAGCTTTCAGGTCTTCCCGACGAGCTCTAGCGAGCTGCAGGAAGGTTTCAGGTCTTCCCGACGGGTCCCTGCAAGCTGCAGGAAGGATTCTGGTGGATCTGAAAGTCTCCTGCAGGCTGCAGGAAGCTTTCGGGTGGTTCTGAAAAGGTGCTGCAAGTTGCAGGGAACTTTCAGATGAAACCTGAGCATCAAACTCAGCGGTGAAAGTGCAAATGAAAAAAACCTCACAACCAACTTCCCTATGGAAGCTGGTGTGAGGTAAACTAAATGAATGAATGAAATAAATGGGCTCTCGCCCTTTGACTAAGACTAAGTTTTTATAAAGCGAAATAGAAGTACTTGTTCCCCTCTCTTGAGTCTGATGAAGTAGACTCCTGATGACAGCGAGTTTACATTGATCACCTGTCTACCGTTTTCACTTCGCAGTGCTACATTATACTTGTGACCCGTCGCATCAAATAGCTGGTAAGTGGCATGCTCAAGATCTTCGGCTTCGATGAATAGATGATGACTGGTGATCGATGGATAAATCAAGATACTTTCATCCTTCAAAGGTTCGATTTGTACTTGACGGGCATTGCTACTACAAGATGGCGCTGTGGTGCTGTTGGTGAAGTAGAGGGTAAACCCTCCTGTCTTCGATACCATCACAAAATCACCTCCAACTACATTGACATAGTAAGCTCCATCTAGTCCCACGAACCCTGTGCCTGACAGTGTGATATCTGGTGAAGAACTTCCAAATGTATGTGTGGCAGAAGCAGCTAAATTGTTCCACCAGCTAGGCTGTCCATTGTTGGTAGACATGGATAGCTGATGCAGACCATTGTTAGCTTGGTTCCAATTGATCGTAAAGTTGGTCACATTGGACAAGTCAGGACCTCCAGCGCCTAGTACATGTATATGGTTATAAGCGATGTTTTGTATAGACGGTAGCGCTGTAGATATTGGCGTCCCAAAATTGCAATCACCTGGCGATACATTGTCCTCAGCTGTGATGACCATCGTGATAGCGTCTGTTCCTCCGTTGCCATCTGATACGTTCAGCACTACAGTGTATGAGCCAAGAGTTGTGAAGGTATGAGACACGGTGACTCCTGTACCTGTGGTATTGTCTCCAAAGTCCCAAGCGTAAGTCAAAGCATCTCCGTCTGGATCGCTACTGCTACTAGCATCAAAGGACACGGTCAATGGCACTGTGCCGGCAGTGACGGATGGAACAAATGCAGCGATAGGATTGGAATTGATCGGTGTATCGCTTGACTGTATCTGAACTGTCTCGGTGTCCACTCCCCCATTACCGTCGTCTACGGTCAAGATGACATCGTATATTCCTGCTAGGTCATAAGTATGATTGACCAATGCTCCCGTACCCGAAGTACCGTCTCCAAAGTCCCAAGTATAAGTCAGCGCGTCTCCGTCTGGATCACTAGAGGCGGATGCGTCAAAGGACACATCTAGTGGTATGATACCAGTAGTAACAGATGTCGTGATTCTAGCCGTTGGCAGGTTATTGACCAAGGGATCAGTCGCCGTGACAGTCAGGGTTTTGGTAGTAGTCGCTCCCTGATCGTCAGTGACGGTAAGCACAACTTGATACGAACCGGGTACATCGTAGCTATTGGAGGTCTGAGCGGTGCTGGCGGTAGTTCCGTCTCCAAAATCCCATGCATAGCTGGATATAGTGCCGTCTGGATCTGAAGATAGACTTGCGTCAAATGACACTTGTAGCGGTGCATCTCCTGTCAAAGCGGTGGTAGAAATAACTATCTGAGGCTTCAAGTTGACCGGCGTTGAGTTTCCAGGTTCCAGCCCCCATACCAACTGCCCTTGATAGTAGAGCGTGGTTTGGATGTGCGGCTTGAATGACGACTTACCTCTATCATATGAAAAGTCGTTGGTCTGATCCTGAGACTGATATCCAGCATGGTGCAGCCGCATCTGTACGGAGCCTGATTTGCTATTCGCCGAAAGGCTGGCAGAATTAGCGAAAGCAATTTCTATATAATGCTCGCCATCGGTAGTCACTCCTGATGTACCGGACACGCCTGAGATCGCAGAGTAATCGGCGTTGAATTTTAACCCTCCCGAGTGCTCTGGGGTGTACCAATACCGAACTGCGAAATCACTATATGGAATGGCGGCTGATGAATCATTGACTAGTCTAATGACTGGTTTTATCTCTGCACCTAATGGAGAAGAAGAGTTATTATAATACTCTACTTTGAATGGCGAATCTGGAAGATTGGCAACTGCCTGATCTACAGTGACGGTAATCGAGGCTTCTGGCCCTGTGAGTGTACCGCTTGCATCTGCTAACGCTAGTTTGATCTCATGCTGTCCATCTGCCTGACCTGTCACTGGTATTGGACTGAAGTCAAAGGCACTGGTGAGCAAGACATCGTCTAGATAGCACTTCACATGTTTTCCTCCGGGCTGAATATCCCAATCAAAGGTTGAAAATTCAATGTCAAAATCTGGCCCAAGGAGACTTCCGTCAAATGGATTTTTGAACGATACAGTCGGGCCAGTCGGCAATGGATCATCAGTGACGATCACAGTGAGCGTATCGGTCAAATCCATCGGAAAGTGGTTACTTCGCTCCATCTGTAGTGTCAAGGTATGAATTCCTTCACTCAAACCTGCCCCTGTACTGAACGAACCTTCGGAAGTGATCAGTCCTCGATCTGACCCATCGATTCTGAATCGAAGCTTGTAGAGACCAGAAAACAAGTCCCAGTTTTCCGTCACAAAACTGACGTCAAATGGCGTATTGACCAATACCCCGTCAGCTGGCGAATCAAAATAGATATCTGCGCGTGAAGCGATTGGGGTTTGGGCGTCTCCACCATGAAGTGTCCAAAGTACCGCTGCATCGAAGAGCTTCCAGCCGTCGTCAGTCAACAAATGCATGAACTGATCTCGCAGTGGGAAGGCGACTCGTCTGGAGACAGCAGATGAACCGCTTTCATATCCAAAAATGATGGGCTGAGTACCTGCTGAGGCTATCACGATGGCATCTTCTTTGGGGGCTCCATACGGCAACTTCTGAACGATGCTGTACAGCTCGGCCGAAGCTCCCAACCCTGCGGCCATTGGGTGAGTGGGTTGGTTGATGGTTATTGTCTGATAACCTTCGGAAGTAAAACCATTGTCTCCTGTACCTCCTGGTGCTGTCAATCTTACTCTATTGTATATGTAAGGGTCCCAAGTCATGATCGGTACTACGGAAGATTCTATGTCACTTCCTAGTACATGTGGGTCTACTGTCACAGAGACCAATACAAGGTCATAGGGGTTAGTTTTGGCTGGCGAACTGGCATCTTCATCATCCCACACGTGCATGTTGAACCCGTACAATTGTTCCATTCGGCTTTTTACTCGCTGGTCATCTCTGGATAGGTCTTTGTCTCCTACAATAAACATGACGTCGATGGCTTCTTTGAACTGAACATTGATTTCTGGAGTGACTGAGGCGGTCTTACCATTGTTATAGTACACTTTGGCAGAAAGGCCGTATTGCTTCCAAATCACTGGCTCCCATGTGGATGTAAATGGAGCTGCAGTAGCTGAAGAGACCAATTCGTTGTCTATGAAGTATTCAATCTTGGTGACTCCGGTGATACTGGTATTCACTGCCAATTCCACAGGCGCTGATTTTGTCAACTTCGTACCATCGACAGGCGAAGACATTTCTAGCGTAAAATCATTTGAGACGCTTTGGTCATCTCCATCCAGTTGACTGAGATAGGCCACAAGGTCGTTTAATTGGCTTTGAGTCAGTGATTGTGCGTCGCTATGTCCTTCGGTGGCGTTACTAGAGGTCAATACTTCTAGTAGTGTCGCTGCGGAACCATCATGCAGATACGGTGGCGTATTCCAGATACTCTTGAGTGTAGGTACATCTAGACCGGGTAGAGTTTTGCCCATACGAAGACCACTCGTGCTAGTGATCGTACCTACATCGTGTACTCGACCTGTAGGACTATCGGTGAAGGCATCGCCTGAATGACAACTGTTGCAGTTCAGCGTCTGAAATAGTGTCTTGCCTGATAGTGCAGCGGCTGTCATGGAGCCATCATTGTTTTTATATGGACTTTTGTCAAAGTCGGATAGGGATTCTACATAGGCGGCGAGGGCATCCAGATCCACGGACTTACCAGCCTTGGGGTCTCCTAGCGTCAATGAGGTCGTACCTTCGATAAAGTCGGCGTTGCTAAGGAATCCTGATCCGTTGAAGTGAAAGCGTATATCGTTTTCAAAATCCTGAATTTCATCAAAATTAGCACTCCAGTGTACGCGACCATGTGCAGTTCCGGCGCGTCCTCTTAGGCTGATTGTATTTCTCAAGCCTTCTCCTCTATCCGTAAAATCCCAAACTCGACCGTCTTCTGCTCCGTCTAGGTGACAGCTGGCACAGCTAATGTATCCATCTGTACCCATTCGTTGGTCAGCGGCATTGTAGAAAATTTGTTTTCCTGTGAGTACTTGACTGGTCAAGAGTTCCGAACCCACAGTGGAAACTGTAGCCAGTTTGGATATACCTACCGTACCCGTCTCTAGCATACTTTGGGCATCGAATATGGTGACCGTTCGATCCATGAAGTTTTTTACAAAAATCTTTTGAGTCACAGGGTCAATGATTAGCCCCTGTGGTGCGAGACCTACCTCTTCGGTAAATAGCTCCAATCCTTTCTTGGGATCAATGGCTATCAGGTGATTATTACCTTGCATGGTTACAAACAGATAGTTTCCTGTCGGGGTGAACATTGCCGCCGATGGCTGGCCGTGGTTATCAATATCCATTCGCTCTGTGACCGTTTCAGTGGCTGTATTCAGATCAAGCTTGCTAATCGCTGTTCGCACCGAGTTGTCAAAAGTCATGGCTTGACCGTCCCTTGCCAGTCCTCTGAGGATGTTGTCCTTTTTACCCACGGTCCACGCAGTATTGTTGTAAGGATGAATAGATACCCCTGTAATGTAGTTGGGAATACCTCGTGCTTGATTGCCATTGTCTATGGTGGTATCGTCTATGGGCAAGGTAATGGACGCTTTGAGGGAGAAGTTCGATGTGTTGACTTCCCATACATTTCCTCCACTATCTGGAGATATCAGCTGCGTGACCAATAGCTGCGTACCATCTCCGCTAAGTGCTAATGCTCTTGGTCCATTTCCTAGCGTCAGGCTGGAGCCAATCGTATTGGTACTTCCGTCTAGCTTGGTAACTAACCCTGCACCAAACTCTGACAGGTATCCTTCTACTCCATTGTGATCAAAGACTACACCGTACGGTGATGCTCCACGACTGAGTGGTATTGACTTGACGAATACGCCTGCGGTACTGAGAATATCGATCTGATCAGCATCTCGACAAGCTACCCATGCTTCGCCCTCTGCGTCTATGGCTACACTTACTGGGTCTTGCGCTACGGGAATTTCTTTAATCTTCGCATGCGTATCTGCATCCAGCATGGTCACAGAGTTGTTGTCTGGATTGACTACCCATACAATTCGATTAGCTGCATCTATGGCTATTGGACTGGATTGGGAAGGCTTAGCGACTGGGATCGAATTGACAATGGATACTGATTTGGTGTCTACTGAGAACCCACCATTGTTGTCAGATATTTGTACTTGTATTTTAAAATTGCCGTCTTGTAGATAAGTATGATTGACCGAGGCTCCACCCCACGCAGTCTTGGGCGAACCGTCTCCAAAGTCCCAACGATAGCTCAGTGCGTTGCCGTCTGGATCTGTAGCATTTGCACTAAATGACAACTGATTTCCTACTAGCGCTGGGAACGATGTGGTGCTGGTAATACCGCTGACGATTGGAGACTGATTACTGCTGTCTCCTCCCGTCGTGAAATAGTAGATGTATTCTTCCATACCATTTCCTACAGCGTCTTTGATTCCTCCTTCTACAAACTTCACTTCATAGGTAGTATTGGGTAGTAGAGGTTGTCTAGGTGCGTAGTTTATCACTTGATACGAAGTAGAGCTAACGTCGGCTTCTATCGGGCTGCCGCCGAGTGGACTGACTTGGATATTGGCATCATTAAGTGTAAGATCGTCTAGCACTTCATTGATCACAAAACCTAGTGTGGTGGTCACTGGCTGATTGATATCTCCGGATTTTGGGAAGTGAAATCCTACTGTCGGAGGTTTCAGGTCGAGTCCGTCTTGGTGTGAAAAAATGGAGGTCTTCCCGTCTCCACTCGCTACTACTATATTTCCTATTGGCATCCACTGATTGTCCAATAGCTGTAAGGTCTCGTCTGTAGAAGGTGGAAAAAATTCCTGCTCGACGCGCATCTCTTCGAAATTGTATTTTACGCCTCGGTCAAATCTGCCTGTGAAGCCAAATTCGTCTTGGAATATCATGTACCTCCCTAGCGTAATATCGTCTGATGAGATATTGAAGCCGTGGGTGACATTGGACGGATCACTAATATCAAATGCGACTAGATTATCTCCAGCATTGCCACTCATATAAATGAGGTAATTGCGCCATAGTTGTATCCCTGTACTATACTGTTCGTGTGGTATATCAGATCCAAATGATCCTAGAAACTTGACATTCATCGGGTCTCCTAGATCGAAGACTGACAGATCTCCTGTCTGTGGTACAAAAAACACATAGTTGCCCAATCGAACTACGATATCTGGCTTACCAATAGAAACGGGTATATCACCCAAGGTAGCCCCTGATCTCATGTCGTATACGGTACCTGACTCTATGGTATGTGGAAATGTTTCCAGCTTGTCATATCTATAGTTGCCATCCAAGACTGTGTAGAGTACATCTGAAGAAGTGATGGGCTTGTGATCGAGCATATTGGATAGGTCAAGGTATCGGTAGGGTGTGCCCGAAACTTCTGGAACGGAATACTCTCTCCAAAACAGGTCTCCTATCTTGTACCACCTGTGTCCGTTATTGGCTTTTTCGCTAAACTTCAACCGAGTAGGATCTGTAGGATTAGAAATATCCCAAATACCTGTTCCTGCTTGTCCTGAAATCATCAGGTAGTTTCGATGATAGGTATTGATACGGTCTCCTTCGGGAAAATGACTTAAGAAAGTTCCTGCCGGCCATGTTTGCTTTTGCAGCTCTGGCCCTGCTGTACCATCTGGCACTAGTGCCAAGTGCTTGAACGTCCATCCGGCTAAAAGCGGAATGCATAGCAGTGCAGCCCATCTGACAATGGATCTGACACCAATCCTGAGTTGTTGATGTAATCTCATAACTTTCATCTTATTTATTCATGGCATCATTGCCCTATAACTCACCATACAAAATCCGCTTCTTATCAGGTGATTCTCATCTGCTATCGTCGGTCCCTCTGATCGCCTGAATCTGCTTCTTTTTAGCTGAAATGAATTTACCAAGGAGAGCTAATTTTCGCTTGTACTATTGTCCCAATGATCATAAAATCTGTGTCAGAGGACTAAAAAAGGGCTAAAGCAGAATAAAAACTACCGATCTTAGTGTGGGTATTCTGTTCTATTAAGTGCACATTCTATCTGAGATCTGAACGACTCTGTTCGTTTCGAAATGAAGCTTTATTACGAAGAGGAATGACGTTGCACTGTGTCTGTGTAAAATAGGCTGTGAGATCCCAGATAATTTCCCGACCTATCGGTCTTGGTAATTTCTGGGATGACGACCGATCAACCTACAATCAATCAAACCGTCATTCCAAATATCAATTTTGCGATAGCACGAATTGGTTATTTGGGATCTATCTAACGTCATGGGTAGGCAAGGAAGGATCTATCTGAGAATGGCTCAGTCTTTTAGAATGGTACAGGTTCTTTCCACAGTTAGTGCGACTTGGGAACTATATTTCATAATCCCAGAAGTTTTTCTCAAATCAGCAGAAAAAGCTATCTATAATTTCATACTTCTAGCTCGTTTCGAAACAAAACAGAAAGTCTAAACGAAGAGTAAGATCAACAACAAATTCCAAAAGCAAACGCAGCAACTGGCATAAGAATCGTTTCATCATTTGTTGGCGAACTTAGGTACAGAATATAAGAGCCTCCATACCCTGTATCAAATATAAAATCATCTATACCATCCCCATCTAAATCTCCCTTCCATTGAATACTTTCTATTTTTCCAACTGGAGTTCTAATTCTCTGTTTAAGTGTTTTCCAAACGATGAGTAATTCACCTTCATCGTTAATTTTATACTCTGATGATAGTAAGTCTGCATCAGGGTTTTCTTGCTTAGAAAATGAGCCTAAACGAAATGAATCTTTGATTTGAACATTATCCTTTAGGTCTAACTCCGTACCAAACATGAACAAAGGCTGAATATCGGATTTTACGTATGTTACAAAAGTTGATATTTCACCATCTCCAAAATAGTGCAGTAGTTGTACCTTTTTAATCAAAAACCCGCTATCCTCTTTATATACGCCAAACCACTTTATTTTTGGATTGGAATTCACATAAACAGAACAAGCGTCACCTGGGAAATACAACCCGAAACTTTCATCAAAATCAGATTCTCGAATATTTGAATTAAGTGAAATAAATGAACTATAAACATAGCCTATTACTCCTTTGTATAATGCTTTGACCCATTTCCCTTTTAAATATATCGATGTTTGATTTCCTTGATAGTCTATGAATCCATGAGCTTTTACAGAGTCTGTATGCTCTGTATATTCAATGACTTTAAATGACTTTAAGAATGGAATTTTATATATAACCTTTGAGTTTAATGTAGGAGATGTCCTAAAATTTATTCCAACTGGAGCAATAACCTTAGCAAATTGTTCTTGCTTGTAGGTTTGAGCTTTTAAATGTTCATTTAAAATCAAGAAGAAAAAGAGACTTGCAAATATTACCCTCATAGATTTAGATTATTTGATATTATTCTGATTAACCATGACAGTTGTGGGCCGTTTGTTATGTAGTTTATTTCTGTACGAATATAGTCTAACCTTCGATTCGACTAATACTTTTTTGATTTACCATGAAGCTTATTTTAGATTCGAAAGGGATTTAACGTTTCCTTTACTTCTGAAACGCCGTTCAGAAATCATCGATTGTTATTTACTTCTTTTATCAAGAATTTGCTGAGCAGCTTCAATGGCATACTCTGCATAATAATCATCTCTTTTGATTATTTCTTCCAGTTTTCCTGTTTCATAGTCTTTGAATTTGTCTAGAAATTCTTGTTTCTTAGATTCCTTCCTATTGGCTTTTTCTTTTTTCTGTTTGGAAGTCAGTATTTCGAAAGAAAGTTTAGGGTACAAAACCTGCTCAGTTTGATAGTTGTGTTGAATTAAGCTCACAAGGTCCATAGGAGAAATTGTTAAATGCGTAATTATATAGTTCCCCTTTCGAGATTTAATCAGGGTGTAAGTATGTTGATCAAATACCCGTTGGTCATCAGGTGTTTTTATGATTTTAATAGAAGTTATCTCTGATTTATGTATTTGATGAATTATGCCGTTTCTATCAATGATCAATTTCTTTTCCTGTGGTAAGTAGTTTATTTTTTGTCTACTATCATTGTTCCAGTATGAAAGGTTCAGTAAAGTACTGGGAAGAATTGCAACTAAACAAAGAAGCGTAAGAACTCCTATCATGGTTAGATCATAGTTTTCAGCAAGAGTAAAGATCGTTATTGGAACAAACATGAATAACAGAGGCAAGAACATGTCTCCTTTTTCCCTAGAAAACTCAATTTCAACTTTCTCAAAATCCTTAACACTCTGGTTAACATCAAATAGCTCAAGAGTTTCATCAATGGAAGAAGAAAAAAATTGCTCAATTAATTCGTTCACCGAAATACTTGATCTTACATCGAACGAGTCATTTGATACACTTAGGCTACCACATTTATCATCATTTTTATAGTAAACATAAAAACCGTAACTATTCAAAGAGGAAATTGATAAGAAGTGTTCGTCCGATAAGTAAAAATAGATAGTTGGAGAAGTTGAAGATAAATTTTCCTGTCGGCGTCGTTCTACTTTTTCATACTGCTCCTCCCAAGGGAATTCTGAGTAAAGGGCAATTGCAGTACTATAATTTAAATCGACTTCTCTTTTCTCAATATGTTCAGGATCAAAGTCGGCATTTTGGTATCCAAAGGTCATGTTCAAATAGGTCAATTCGTATTAGTTACAGTATAATACCAGAATTGATGACAATATCACCAATTCACAATGGATTTGTTATTTATAGTATCAAATTTTTGTCTTATCGTAAAGGCTACCAAGAATTAAGGCAAATTCAAATAGCCACATTAATCGCTTCTTACTTCGAATACATGCTATGAATAGATTAAATAGGTTATCTGAAGCCTTCTGAAGAATGACTCGAAATTTAAAGTGAAACCACCTACTATATTCCGTAACGAAACACTAACTGTTAAAACAATTGGTGCAATTATAATATGACTTTCATAAAACATGTGTTTCCGAATAGATTCCGAAAAAATATGCGTAAAACATTTTTAAAAAAAATTATGCGTGGATGGTGTCAAAAAGAATATGCGTAAAAAGGTTTTTGAAAAAATTATGCGTGACACGAAAAACGTTTTACGCATAAAAATTTGAAAAATTATTTTTTATGCGTGACCACCTAGTGCATAAAAATATGCACAACCATCCTACGCATAAAAATATGCACGACCCCTTTACGCATATATGCGTGGTTGTCTTTTGATAATATGCGTAAGTGAAAAAATTCAATCACGCATAATTTTTTGCAGACGAAAAAAATATGCGTAACCGAAAAATCTTTTCACGCATAATCTAACCCACGATTGATTTCACTTTTCTATTGAATCTGATTAGCAGACTGAAGTTCCGACTACTGAGCATTCGTCATCTTTATTTGATTAAAGATCTATCTCTGGATCGTATAGCCCTTTGGAATGGTACGGATTCTTCCTATCGTCAGAATGACTTGACAACCACTTATATCATACGGGCATCCATTATGTTCTAAGTCTTTTGAAGACTAGCTTTTCACCTTCAATTTTGAGCATCGTTATACAAGAAATGAAAACAACAAAGTCACCCCTGCTCTATCCGTTTAGCTTCAATTATCTAACCAATATCTGAAACAGATACTCTTTCCAAACAACGATCAAAAACAATCGAACTTGATACTTGCTATCAGCTTAATATTTTTAAAAAATTATTGTTTTTCAATAATTATTAATACAATTGTTATCGAATAACGATAATAAAATGACAAATAAGTTAGATTCTCCAAAAGTATGGTTCATACTTTTAGCAATAGTAATTCAGTTCATTTTGATGCAAGGATCTCAGATTCTGTTAATTGAAATAATACAATTAATAAATCCGAATATAGACCGAATGAACCCCACCGTATTCATACCTATTAGAGTCTTTGGTCACATTGTTGGAATGCTCGTTATACTTTTGGTTGCCTATCTAATCTCATTAAAAAGAAGAATATCATTAGGTAAACAATTCGGACTTCAGTTCCCCCCTTTACTCAAATGGCAAGTTTTCATTCTTGGTATTTCGTCACTGGCCATTGCATCTCTGGCAGGAAGAATCGCTCAAGCGATGTTTGGCTTACCAGAAATTGAACAAAAAACCCTGTCTTTCTTAGAACAGCTAAGTCCTTTAACAATGGTAGTTCACGTTTTAATCACGGCTCTATTTGCAGGTTTTTTCGAGGAGATTACTTTCAGAGGTTTTATTCAGAGGCACTTGAGTAAGAGAGTTGGCGTGATTTGGGCTATATTGATTTCGGGCTTGATGTTTGGTTTGGTTCATATTGCTCCATACGGAATCGTATTGTCAACTTTGATGGGAATATGGTTTGGGATAGTAGTCTGGCGAGTAGGTTCGATATGGCCTACAATATGGGGGCATATTTTTATCAACGGCTTTAACAGTTTCTATATGTCAGGCAAGTATGTTTTGGGTTTTCCGGAAACCCCTTCACTAATTTTGCAATGGACATTAGGGGTAATATCATTTTCAGCATTACTTTATTCTATATGGCTTTTATGGAGAACCAGTCTTCCTCTTTCAGAAAACACTAAATAATTAGCAGATGGACAAAATCAAATTCCTCAGTCGTTCACTATTGATTGTAAATATTTTACTCATAACCGCGTTAGTTGCTCAAATCATCATTTTTGTTATTTCTGGTCTAATAGATCCAGGTGTCGTTGAAGACAAAATGTTTGGTATCTTTCATCATTTGATCCAAGCCATACAAGTATTTCTACTACTTATTGGACTGTGGAACGTACAACAAGGGCTGCAACGGATGGTGAGGTCTGGTTTGTACAATATAGACACTCAAAAAAAATCAAGAAAGGGAGGTACATTATTAATTTTGTTTGGAATGGTGAGTATAATACTCAATCTAATTCGAATATCAGAAACCAATTTAAGCGATCTAGTTGGTCATTTGGTTCAAAATGTTTTCACAGGTTTAGTGGGTATAGGTTTGCTAGTATTCTCTGAATTTGTAAAAAACGGAATTGTCCTTAAAGAAGATGTTGATTTAACAATATAGCATGCCGATAGTCGTCAATCTGGATGCCATGCTATCCAGAAAAAACATAAAGAGTAAAGAGCTAGCAGAAATAATTGGAATAACCACTGCAAACCTTTCAATTCTAAAATCAGGAAAAGCTAGAGCGATAAGATTCTCAACGCTTGAGGCGATTTGTAAAGCATTAGACTGTCAACCTGCTGATATCTTAGAGTTCGTTGATGAATGACAGTTGACAATATCTCTTGTTGTTTTGGAGTCTACTCAGAGGTACTCGATAAGTTATTTAGAAAGCAATTAGTTCAAGAGCCGAGGTAACCCAGCTACTATTCATTCATCTTATTGACACACGGAAAGACTTATCTGCGGATCGAATAGCCTTTTGGAATGGCACAGATTCTTCCTATCGTCAGAATGACTTGACAACCACTTATATCCTACGGTCATCCTGACGCAAGGAAGGATCTATCAGCACATCATAGCAGTGCTTACTCTGACAAATTTCCTCCTAGTACCTCCTCACGATAGTTGTTTTTAGTTCCCTATTTACTAGTCAAAATGTAACGATCTTACCGACCTAAAGTCCAATATTTTAAACCTAAAGGGTTACAGACCAACGGCTACACTACTTCTAGTGATGCTGACTCATTATATTCTGTTGGGCATACATTGAATCGTTTTCGGAAGCAGGATGTAAAATAGGCTGGGTCTTTAAACCCTACCATGAAGGACAGTTCTTTTATGGACACCACATTTCTCTTGAGTATATCAGCTGCTCGATCTATTCGGTAGTTTCTAATTACCAAACTGACCGAGGTACTTGTACAGCTTTTGACTTGGCGATATAGCACCGAACGACTCAATCCCAATTCTTGAGCCAAAATATCTGGGGACAGTTCAGGATTGGTTATGTTCTTTTCTATTATTTCATACAGTTCCTTGACAAAGGTTTTGTCCTTCTGTGAGTTGAGTATTTCTTTTGGGATGATGGGAGCCTCTTCATATTTTACTTTTAAGAGCCTTTGTCGAGCTATCATATTCGACATCCTTGCTTGAAGTATATCGATGTTAAAGGGTTTAGCGACATAGTCATCTGCTCCATGAGACAATCCATCTAAGATGCTTTGGTTTTCAGTTTTAGCAGTCAACATGACTATCGGAATATGAGCAGTCTCGGCATTCTCTTTAAGAGTTTTACATACCTCATTCCCATTTTTACCGGGCATCATGACATCACAAAGAATCACATCTGGCAAGTGACGCTCTGCCATTAATAAACCCTCATCACCATTTTGAGCTTGATGAACGTGATAATACTTACTGAGACTCGAATAGATATAACTTCGAATGTCCTCACTATCATCTATGACCAATACACTTGGTCGATCTAGAAGAATAGAAGTGTCTTTTGGTATCTCAATGGTTCGTAGATTGGTAGGCATTACTGTATCTCCAACGGCAATAGGCTCGCTTTTCAACAGTTCATGTTCGAGATATTGTTTAGCATCTATCGGTACCCAAACGATAAACTTATTGCCTTGTTCTTGATGACTATCCAGATGAACATACCCTTTATGAATCAATGTTAATTGTAGTACCATAGACAGGCCAATTCCTGTACCTGGCTCGTCAGTATCTGTATATTTGGATTGATAAAATCTATCAAATACTCGATCCTTCAAATGGTCAGGTATTCCTTTTCCATTATCCTCTACACTGATACGTAAGTATCGATCCTCTTTATTATCCGAGAGTTCTACCTTCTTAGCTAGAAGAGTGTCTTTTCTAGGTCTGGTAAGTTCGGCTGAGACGGTAATCTCTCCATTTTCTGGTGTGAACTTGACAGCATTGGAGATCAAATTATAAAGTACTTTTTCAAGTTTATCTCGATCGACAATACCGCTAGTTTCTTTCTTGATGGAGATGTTCAGCAAGTACTGTATGTTTTTTCTTTCTGCTTTGAAGACAAAGCTCTTATAGATATGTTCTACGAAAGTACTGAGGTCAGTCTGCGAGGCTCGCAGCTTGGTAAAACCTGCGTCTAATTGATAAAAATCTAGGAGCTGATTGACTAGCCGCAGGAGTCTGTTAGCATTTCGATCAATGAGATTGAGCATCTCATTCTGTCTTGAGTTATCGATCGCATGGCGCTTCAGCTCTTGCAGTGGCCCCAATATAAGTGTCAAAGGAGTACGTAATTCATGGGATACGTTCGCAAAAAAACGAATCTTCATCTCATCTAGCTCCAGTTTATGACTTAGATATATCCTCTGAAGTACTGACCGTCGAATCAATGCTACAAGTATGATAAATACTACGACGTATAGGATATAAGCCCATGTCGTCTGCCAAAATGGTGGCAAGATTTTGATACCTAGTCTGGTAATTTCTTTATTCCATATCCCATCATTGTTGGAAGCCATCACCTTGAATGTATAACTACCCGGAGGGACATTTGTAAAGTTGGCTTCTCTTTGATTTCCAAAATCAATCCACTCGTCTCGAAATCCATCGAGCTTAATTCTATAATTGTTTCGAAGGGGATTGATGTAATTAAGTCCTGTGAAGGATATGGAGAAAAAATTCTGATCATGATTCAAGATTAAATCTGTAGTAGCGGCTAGATGTTTATCTAAAATTCCTAATTCGTCTCCTGGCAATACTTCTTTTCCAAAGAGTTTGAACTGGGAAAGAAAAACAGGAGGCTTGAAAGTATTGTCCCTGATCTGAATAGGGAAAAAACTGGTGAGACCATTCTTCCCTCCGAAATGCAACTGCCCATTGAAACTTTTGAAACTGGCTGTGGGGAAAAACTCGTTGGACTGAAGTCCGTCTTCTTCGTAGTAGTTTTTGAATAGTAGAGAGTCAAATACAAACTTTGACAAACCATTATTCGTCCCGATCCATAGCGAACCTTCATTGTCTTGCTCTATCGACCTGATTGAATTATTAGGAAGACCGTCTTTGGTGGTGAAAACTTTGAATCCTCTTAAGGAATCCAAGTACAGGTTTAGTCCATTGTCCGTTCCTAGCCAGATTCTACCTTTTAGATCTTCAAAGACTACACGGACATTGTTGTGACTCAAGTTGCTGTTTTCTCTGAAAAAGGAATGGAAATCTTCGGCTTCGGGGTACAATACGCTGATCCCAGTGACAGACGCTGCCCAAATTCGATCGTGGGTATCCACCATTACATCGTTCACCCAGTTGCTAGACAACGTATGGGCAAGGTCTGGATAGACTGTTTGATACTTCGTGACTTTCTCTCGTTTGTCATAGCAGACAATTCCCTTACCATGAATGGCTAGCCAAAGATTCCCTCTGCTATCCTCCGCTATCGCTCTCAGGTCATTGCCTAGTATACCGCCCAGTGCTACAAAACGACCATTGGCTTCATCATATCGGTGTAATCCTTTTTCATAAGTCCCAGCCCAAATTGTGCCTTGCTTATCTTCATAAATAGTAAAAACTGATCCATCGTCACCGACTTTTAGTGTGAGTGCAGGACCATAATGTACTTTATTCTGGTCTTGGATCAAGTCTATTCCCGAAGTGTAATACCCTATCCATAACCTACCTCTAGAATCTTGATGAAGGGTTGAAATTCGGTTCTTGGTCAATAATGAATGATCGCTGGACGTGTGCTTATAATGTTCAAAAGGTTGACCATTGATCCGTATGTTCACTCCTCCCTGATAAGATCCAATCCAAAGATTTCCTTGATTGTCTTCATAGAGTGTACTCACCGTTTCTGAAAGTAGGCCTTTGTCATTGTTGGGTGTAATGGTGTATTGGTTAAAACTGTTGCTAATCGAATTAAAAAGCCCAAGTCCTTTATCGTTACCTATCCAGAGATTGGATTTTTGATCTTTGAGTATACTCTTGATGTCATTGGATGCCCAGTGGATTTCATATTTTTTGATGTCATTGTTTTCTAGATTCAATCTATTGAGCCCACCACTTTTGGTACCTATCCAGAGTACTTTATCATCAAACAATAGACTTGAAATTTCATTGGAGCTAATTTTTGAATTGGACATATCTAATCTTTGATGAACCTTACCATCGAAGAAATAAAGAAGACCGTCTTGTTCTGTCCCTATCCATAAACCGCCTCGTTGGTCGGCCTTTAGTACCCGTATGGCTTGTCCAAAATTGCCTACTTCACAGGCACTAATAATCTGATGAAAATCAAAAGTATCTCTATCTGTTACGTGCTCTTTGAGGTATTGACCAAACCAATGTTCATCAATAAAAACAGTGTCAACCAATTCAGTCAATGCGGCTCTCAATGATTCTGGCCAATTGATCTGACCGGCATACGCAACGGTCTTTGGTGTGATTTTCAATATCCGCTGATAGAGAAACCGCTCGAATTTTTCTTCTTGACGACAGAATTTATTCAATCCCATCATAGTAGCTACCCATAGGTCACCTCTGGAGTCTTCAGTGATCGAAGTGACGTAGTCGAAGTTGATGGAATGGGCATCATAAATGTCAAAATGGTAATTGTGAAATGTATTTGTTTCTCTTTCGTATCTGCTTAGACCATTGTTTTCGGTTCCTATCCACAATTGTCCAAACCGATCTGTGTATAAACAGGTGATGGAATTGTCTGGTAAACTTTTAGGGTTTTCGAACTCATTCCGATAGGTCTGAACTTGATATCCATCGTAGCGATTGAGACCGTCTACGGTTCCTATCCACAGAAACCCATGACTGTCTTGCATAAAACATGTGACGTCACTGCTTGAAAGACCGTCCGACTGCGTCAAGTGAGAAAACTTTAACTCGGCTGTCTGGCTCTTAGTTATTCGTGGCAATATGCTTACTGTAGCACATAGTAGAATAGCGCGCACTAACACACTATTGCGTTTAAAAAAGGTTGACATAATTCAGCTGGTTTTAGTTGGAGGTGCGTATGCCCCTCTTCCATAGAAGATACTAGATTTTTATCTGCTTCCCCAGCTGTCAAGTGACTATGTCATGTATTGATGTATTTACCCTCCTTATTAGTCCTATTACCCCTAGTATTTTTCTTTAGAGTCAAAACAAAAAAAGGCCAGAAGTACTAGCTTCTGACCCTCTTTGAATACAAAATAAAACTTCAATTATTGTTTCATCAGTTTAAAGTGTTGTTTTTCACCACTTGCTGTAGTTAGCTCTACGATATAGATACCAAAGCTCAAAGCAGAGATATCTATGGATGCGGTGTTAATTGAATTTTCAATCGATACACTTACTCTCTGATTTGAATTCACGTCATATATACGAACCGTTGCTCCTCTGAGTCCATGATTGCTCGAAATACTCAAATGTTGAGAAGCTGGGTTTGGAAACAACATTACTTCCAACTTCCCTTTGAAAGCATTAGAATCTGTAGACGCTGTTCTTGCATTAGAAGGTGCACAACTTGGCTCAGTAGAAGAATTACTGAAATAAATAGTAAACCCTCCTGTCTGAGAAACCAAGGCAAAATTGCCGCCATCGGTAGTCGCGTAGTAAGCTCCATCTAGACCGGCAATTCCTGATCCTGAAATAGTAATCGAAGGAGATGCTGATTTAAGCGTATGAGTACTTGCTCCAATCAAGTTAACCCACCATGATGGCTGTCCATTATTGGTACTCATCGAAAACTGATACAAACCATTATTGGTATTATCCCAGTTGATATTGAATGCTGTCACATTACTTAGGCTTGGACCACCTGTTCCTAACACATGAATGTTGTTATATCCACTGACCATAGATGGTAGACCTGCTGCCAATGGTGCTCCGAAACTACAATCTGGTAGATTGCTTGCTTCTATCATCACTGATACCATGTCACTTCCTCCGTTTCCATCACTCACTGTCAATGTCACCATATATGACCCTGCGACTGTATAGTCATGACTAACTAAAGCGCCTGCACCTGTCGTGCCATCTCCAAATGACCAGGAGTAGGATAATACATCTCCATCAGCATCTGTAGATGCTGAGGCATCGAAGTTCACTGTTAATGGTACAGAACCGCCAGTCACATCAGTCACTAGATTGGCTACTGGTGCAGTATTTCCTACAGTGACATCAATAGCGCTTGAAGTACGTGTATCAGAGCTATTATTGGTCGCTACAGCTGTCAGAGAATAAGCTCCTTGAACTACGCTAGACCATACCATTGAATAAGGACTGGTAGTGTCTACTCCCAAACTAACTCCATCTACGAAAAACTCCACTTGGGTAATAGAACCTGCACTGTCAGTTGCGTCTGCCGTGATCGTTACATTACTTCCTTCTACAAGCTTAGCACCATTTACTGGAGCGGTAATAGCCACATTAATAGTAGATTTTGGTCCAAAGAAATACCCAAATTCAGCATTGGCCAATGCTACTTCAATCTGTGCCCATGTCCTGTGATAGTTTTGTGTGTATTCTACTCCAGAGTTGTATGCCGTTTCTAGTGCAGCAAAATCTGGATCATTTTTCAGTCCTGATCTGATGTCTAGGAATTTGATACCTGATTTGATGGTATCTCCGTTTGGCATGTATCCTTCATATCCAGACGGTACATATACTTCCTGATCAAAGATTCTAGAGAAGTCTCCACGTGACTCTGGAGCAGATACTCCTTTATCATCTCTGTAGGTAGTCCACATACGATCCAAAACTTCCTGAGCTAAATCTCTAGCCGCAGTGTTTAAGGTTCCATATTTTTCTGTAGCCGCTGCGTAATAAGTCAGTGCTTTTGCCATAGAAGCTGCTATACCTAGATCTTTTCCATAGTCTGTCACTGTTACGCTCAACCCTGCATTGGTTCCTGGGTTCAATGGATCCCAAGTATCTGGCTCTCCTGACCAACTCAATGTAGCTGGAATATTAAAATCATCGGTTCCTATCAGTTGTACTTCGCTGATTACCCAGCTAGACCATTTATCCATAAGGCTCTTAGCCATCGGGTCGTTGGTGATGTAGTAGTACTCAGCTATTCTCTCCATCGACCATGCTTGCCAACCAAACCAAGTTCCACTTCCTGGATCGTGATATACTGGATCGGTATCGTAGGCCATATCATAGAATGTAGCTTTTCCTACAGGATACGTGCTGTAGTCTCCATTCCAGCTATTGGTAGCACCTCCAGCGATAGCTCCGTTGGGTGCTTGTAGCCAAGTATAGAACTCCAACTGACGATTCAAGCTTTCCGTCCAGTCTCTCACTCCATTTTGTGATTGAGGTTTCAATGCATTTACTTGAGTCAGTGCGTAAGCTGCTATTGGGTTTTGATAACCAAAATGACAGTGACTAGAGCTGATTCTAAATGCCCATGCTGAGGCTGGATCTGCAGATCCTCCCCATGAAGTATACCATGACATCAAGTAATGTGCACTTTCGTACCCTTGTCCAGCTCCTGAGGTAGCACTTTGCACTCCTAGTGGTTTGAAGTATTTGTCAAACATGGATAGTCTTAGGTAGTCTCCCATCTTTGTAGCTTTGTCCAATGGCAAAGTAGCTGGATCTAGTCCTTGCTCTTGTATGTATTCATATGCCCAATACATCGCCTGAACTGCTCTAGCATCTGCATCTGGTGCTGAAGTATATCGCCACTGCTTAGCATAATTCGGGTCTTCTACAAAGAGTGGTAAGTATCCGTCGTCTCCTCCCCAGTCAAAGGATTCCCAAGAAGGGTGAGGTATTGTTTCGAATACGGATTCTTGTTCACCTCTCTGGAAAGTATTGATGTATGAAGGTGTACTTACACCATCACCTCTATTACCATAGCCATAGAAATTATCATTGTCTAATAACCAGTGCATCAAATAAACATCGTCTCCATATTCGGCAGTTAGATCCGCAGACACTGGATCTACTCCTACTGGGGCATTGAATAGAAGAGGAGATGGATAATTACTTGGCAAAGGAAACTCCGCAGCATATGCAGCTGGGCTTGATGGATTATAAGCTGCGTTAGTAGGTTGATCCGCGTTAGTAGGAATGATCATTCGTTCCATCGCATCCCACACATCACTTACAGGTTGCCAGTCTTCGGTTACCCTACCATACATTACTTCCAACCACAACCAGTATGAATATAGCTCACTGGTGGATTCGTGCCCATGATCTGGTGCTTCTACGATAAGAGACTCAACAGAGTGATGAGGTGATCCATCTGCACTGAAATAGCCATTCGCTGGATCATAAATCTCATCTCTCATTTCAAGAAAACGATCTACGTAAATGTTATTTGCCGCACCTGTATTGTTTACGCTATTGGAAGGTAAGACTGCTCCAGATGAGTTAATCGATAATGGAGCCGTTCCGCTAAGTGTCGTTACTAGATCTGTCGATAAAGTAGCTGGACTATTTCCACAATCTGGTGCTACAGGATTATTGCTAAAGTAGATGGTAAATCCGCCTGTCTTAGATACCATTACAAAATTACCTGCATCTTCAGTTACCCAATAGTCTCCATCCAATCCTGTGAATCCCGTTCCGGCAAGGGTCAAAGCAGGCTGTGGTGAGTTAAAGTTTTGCGTCGCTGTAGGTATTAAATTATTCCACCAATTTGGCACACCGTTCGTAGTCAAGATAGAAAACTGGTACAATCCATTGTTGGGAACATCCCAGTTGATGGTGAAATTATTGAGGTTGCTAAGATCAGGGCCTCCATTGCCCAATACATGAGCGTGAGAGAATGAAACATTACTAAATGTAGGTAAACCTGTACTGCTCGGAGTATCAAACCCACAATTGGAGACTTCATTAGCTGTAATGACCTGCGTCGCCGTTCCTGTTTTAACTCCTGATGTCGCTGTCAATGTGACCGTGTAACTTCCTGCAGTAGCGTAAGTAGATGTACTGTTCACTCCTGTTCCTGAAAGACCATTTCCAAAATCCCAACTATATGAAAGCGTTCCGCCTTCTGGATCTGAAGACTCTGACGCATCAAAGCTTACTGTCAATGGAATAGTCCCGGTATCAGGTGTCGCAGTGAATGATACGATCAAAGAGCCATCTGTTACAGATAATATCTGAACCACAGGGTCACTATCTCTACTACCATCATTGACTATCAATGTGACAGTATAGTTTCCTTCTAAGTTATAAACATGACTTGGCGATGCTAAAGTAGATGTGCTACCGTCTCCAAAGTCCCATAAATATGTCAGCGGGTCTCCATTAGGGTCACTTGATCCTGTCCCATCGAAATTGAAAGTAGCTGGTGCTACTCCAGAAACATTATCTACTGCAATAGCTGCTATCGGTGCATCGTTGCTATCCAGTACTTCAATAGTTTCCGTAGCCGTGTCTGAATTGGCTCCATCACTGACGGTCAGTACTACTACATTGTCTCCTATATTGGTGTAGGTGTGCGTAACTGTAGCTCCAGAACCCGTAGCACCATCACCAAATACCCAACTATATGTCAAAGGATCGCCATTAGGATCTGAGGAATTCGTAGCGTCAAATGTTACTACCAATGGTTCCTTACCGGAAATCGGAGTTGCTGTAAAACTTGCGCTTGGAGTATCGCCTCCATTAGGTTCATTCCCAAAAACTAAAACGCCATCATCATAAACTGGAATGTTCGTACTTTCAACTTCGGTTCCTCCTCCTAGGCCATTTGCTGACCAGTCATTGGCTACGTCATAAGGTACTCCGTTAGATACTCTGAAGTTTAACTGTACCTCTCTTCTGAATGCTGGATCTCCTACTGGAGCTATTGCTTCCCCTACTAAGGATACTTCTGCATAGTATATGTTATTAGTTGCATCCCAAGTACCGACTGTCAAAGTACTAGATCCTTGAACTGAGTTCAGTTGAGGAGTATAGTCAGATATAGTATAGCCTTGAGCTACACCTTCACTGATATCAAAGAAGTATCTAAATGACAATTTATCAGTCACTCGTGCAGGCCATGCAGTTCTATTTTGAACCAATATTCGGACTGTACTTCCAGATGCATTGTTACTATTGAACTTTGAAAATGTTCTAACTTCAGCTCTAGTGGGTACCTCAGGCTGTGGGAAGTTCGTCAGTGGCGTTCCTCCATATTCGGAGTACATTCTAGCCATTACTCCTGTAAACCCTGCGTTGTAATCACAAGCTACTTCATTAGCTACATGTTCATTTCGGTCATCTGCGAACTCATCATTATTAGGATTTTTGGGTCCTCCGACTAATGCACCGTACAGGGTATGACTTGGCAATACTGGCTCACCATTCACATTATTAGTCCAGTTACCGTGATTACCTCTGTGATGAGGATTATATGCTGGATTGTTTCCATATCCTACCACGAAGCTTCTATTGATCGGGTTGGTACCTAATGAATAGTCCGCAATGAATTTAGCAAATGTGGTATAACGTTGTTGTTGAGCTGGGTCAGTAGATACCTTGTCACTATAGATCAAACAAAGCAAAGCCTCATTGTTTGCATACCTAAGTGTCCCCCACTGTCTGATATGTGGCAACCCTCCTGGAGTAGTTGGTACTTGCTCAGATCCTCCTCCAGCGAAATAATCAAGGTTCCGCTCAGCATCGGTTTTGTATTTATTCTTACCTGTAAGCTGTGCCAACAGTACATACGCTCCATACGCTTTATCATCCCATGATAGGGCTTCTTTATATTTAGCGATAGTACCTTGACCTTCACGCTGCATATTGTCATACTCAGCTTCTGCTTTCATTAAGTACTGGTTATCATTAGTCGCTCTGTACAACCAGATAGCTCCCCAGACGATTTCATCTTGATAGCTACTAAAAGATCTATAATATCCAGCTGCATCAGTGATAGAGTTAGAGTATTCTCCTCTGTAATTGTCCGCAAAGCTGTATAGCTCTTCGGCATGCTGAACCAACAATGCACTATAGGCTGGATCGTCATTGGCAAACAATATACTGGCTGCTGACAGCGCAGCTGCCGCCTCTGCTGCTAAGTCTGATCCTGGATGAGCGGTATCTATTTTATAGGATGGTCTGTCTGGTAAGTAAACTTCTGGAGATCCCCACCAAGCATGATCACGTCCTCCATGTCCTACTTGTCCATAGAACTCATTTGGAGCGGTATGACACTTTAATAGATAATCTGTAACATATCTGATGTTTCTCTTGAGTATATCTAATTGACCCGCATCTCTATACGCGTCTTCATACTCTATAGCTCCCCAACATAATATGGTCACTGAATAAGACATTGGGAAATTAAACTTGACATGATCTCCAGCATCATACCATCCACCATTTAGGTCTAATCCTACATCAGCACCATCTGTGGTAGTAGCGTCTGCTCGCCAACTTACACGATTCCAATCGGGCAAGAATCCTGACTGCTGCGCTTCATAAAAGAACAAAGACTTTTGCAGTACCTCTCCATAGTTGTGTTGTGCCATGACATAACTACAATGAAGCAGTAGTATGGCAACAACCAACGCGGTCATTTTTTGGGATAAATTTCTCATAGAAATAGTATTTATGTTAATAATCAAACAACTAATACTTAAACCTATGATGGGTAGTCAAAAGGGACTTTTGCTATAATCCCAAAGACTATAATCCTGAAAAAAGGACTATGATTATTTTGTCAAAACCTATTGTTATTTTCTCATTTGGACTGGATTAAGGCCTTTCAGTTCCACAGAACCTTGTTTAGTACTGTCTTTGAGAGCTGATTTTGATTTGCCGTTAAGACGATGAATTATATAACAATGGATCTATTGAGTAAGCAATTGATTAGTGTTTTTATATGCTGTAGAGAATGAAACACTAAGGAATGAGTTCTAGTCTTTTAAATTTTTAACGAAGCTTTCTTATCTCCTCTATAAGTTCATCAGGATCTTGCCTATTGTCAGTAATTGTGATTATCTCAATCTCCTGATCTTTGACTCTATAATAGAAGGAGGTTAATTTCTACACAACGACTCTATATGCTTGGGGGCGTTTGTTACGTAGTTTGTTTCTATAAGAATATGGTCTAATCTTTGATTCTATTCATATATTTTTGATTTACAATGTGGCTTATCACAGATTTGAAGGGGCTTCTAAGAGCTCTGCAACTTCTTTTACCACTATATCGCCCTGTAGACATATCGATTGTTACCAGCATTTTTAGAAAAGTGACTTCATCGACTTCAATAGAAATTTTATTTGATTCTCATGTGTAGTCATAATGTTAGAAATCAGATTACCATTAATACTAGATGGTTTCATTTTTTCAAAAACAATGATTCCATGCGGATTGTCGGCATCAATACTGTTGAAACGATATATATAAAATGCACAGCTTCTCATTGTGAGCTTTTTCAACCGTTCGTCAGTAATTGTGCAATTTTTCTTCATATAGTTTTTATAGGAGCTTCCTCCCTTCTTCCATTCAGGAATATCGTGAATTTCAAAAGTGTCTTGATGCCAACCTTTAGCGATAAATCCTTCTTCATCTGAATAAACCTCCTGACCTCTCTTGTTGTAAGTAGGGTTGTTTGCGTATCTTCCTAGTAGTCTAAAATGAGTTCCTTCGTGTTTGTATAAGCTCACTCTACCATTACCCTCTGTTGTTTTAAAAAACTCACTGAAAATTTCTTGAATTTGATTGCTACAAAGTTTGAAATATTCCTCCTTCAGGATTTCAATACGATCAACTAAGCCGTTGTTAATGGTATCTAGTTCATTTAGCTTAAGGTATTTCTTATTACTTATGCTTGATGAAATAATTCCGATGATACTTAATAAGACTCCCAAGATAATAAGTGCGAGATTAAGTTCTTTCCAAGTATAACCTAAGAGTAATTTATTGGTGCTATCAGATTTAATATCAGCTAGTAGAAAGAGATAAGCACCTGACAAGGTAATTAATTGATTTTTATTTGGGTTGAGGATTGTCCGTACAATAGGGAAAGCCCAAGCTATAAGAAGAAGTAAAAGGTAACCAACTAAATAAAGAATATCTAAGCTCACTGAATAAGTTAAATTAATGAGGGCGCAATTTACTTTTTTAAGATTACAAACTGAAGATAGTTGCTGGCAACGCTCTTATAAATATCATTAATCGAATCGTACCTTCGGCATGATTCAGGAAAACTCTCAATTTTAGCAACTGCTTGCTTGAGTTCCTTTAAAAATTTTTGCTTTGATTTTTCACCCCAATTCAAGGTTAGATATTCAATAAGGGATTCTAATTTAAATTCCGCTACAAAAGAAAGGTAAACCTTGTGTTTATTCATGAAAACTTAGACATAAAAGAATCAAACGATGTTCTTTTACCTTCATTCAGTTCGGTTAATGCAATTTCAATTTCCTCCTTTTCTGTATCGGTAAGCGTGTTAGTAAATTCGTCTTGACTATCCACTATCAACGCTTTAATCTCCTCTATAACTCTTGGGTTATCAAGGTTCAGAATCAACTTTGCAAGTTCTATTTTAGAGGTTTGAATATCCATACTCAAAGATAATATACTAAAAACAAACCTCTGATTTGATCTACATCATTTTCAATCTTATTGAATCATTCTCTTAATGATATGTTTTAGAAGCAATAACAGATTAATTCAGACTTCAACCATCTCCATGTTAGACATGGAACCTTCCCCTCGTAACATGGAGGGGGGAAAGCCTAACATGGAGGACAAGCTTACTGGCATGGAGCATGCTAATTGTAACATGAGAAGATAAGATTGTAACATGGGAAGACAACCTTGTAACATGGAGGGGTATAGCACCAACATGGAGGGTAAGAAAATCACATGGAGAAGTTGTCTGGTGTTTAAAATCTACCTCATGCTAATTTCAAACTAAAGATGAAATCGTAGTGTCTCATTGATAGTTCAATCTGCACAATGCATTCCCAAGTCTAAACAACTTCTTGTTGTTTGATAGTTATAGGGTAGGAAGTAAAAAGAGATTGCTTCAAAAAGAAACAATCTCTTAGTAAAATATTCTGTTTTGAGCGCAAAATGGGTTGATTCAACATCTACTTGAGATAGTCAAATTACAATACATCAGCTCTATGTAACTCTGGATATATCTGAAATTCGGAGAATAATTAGTCTTCTTCAGTCCATTCAACTTCGATCTTAGGTATGCTTGCAGATCTTCCCATCCTTTGGTTCAAAACTAGTAGACCTTGAGGTCCCACATCATTTATTTCCAAAGTTTTCGAATCGTTTCCTGCTAACTGCCCTTCATAAATTTGTCCCGCAGTAGGAAAAAACACAGTAATACTAGCTTGTGTATCAGCATCAATATTTTTGATAACTAATTTGTACGAATGATTTGGCTCACCATTTAATAATGCGTAATCGCCTTGACCAACAATCTTAGTTGTTAATTCAACATCTGCTTCTAATTCTTTCATAACGTTTTATAGGTTGTTTTATTAATAAGTTACAGCTTATAATTATCATTCATGCACCCGAACTACATTATTAACACACTGACAACAAATAGATAACAAACCTAAAATCTTACTATCTCAGAAGCTCATCTATTCAAAATAGATAAAACTCATTTAAAGCTAACTGCATTCAGCATCAACCCACTGGCTGGAGCTACATAAGTCACAGGGTTGTGCTCTTTGGCATCTATAAGCGCTTGCATTTCTTCAAGAGTGATATCTCCCCTACCTAGATTGATCAAGCACCCCATCATGATCCGAACTTGATGGCGCATGAAACCTTTTCCTCTGACTTTAAATACATAACTTTTCTCAGGAAAGAAGCTTGCAGTCATCATATCATTGGCAACAATCTCTGCTGAATCTATACTACGACGAGTAACAGTGTCTTCTTTGGGTTTGTAGGCAAAATTGATAAAGTCGTGCTCTCCTTCTAGCAGTTTAGCGCCTTGCTTCATTAGCTCAATGTCCAACTCACCTAGCAAGCAACACATGTATGGTGCCGCGAAAGGGTGATTCTTTTGACCATAAGAAAATAAGTAGGTGTACTCCTTGGTCTTAGGGTCATTGATGACATTGAACTCCTTCCCTACCTCTTCTATACTTAGAGCACGAATATCGGCAGGTAAGTTTTCATTGAACTTGACAAGAAAGCTGTCAATCTCAATCGGATCATCAAGGAATAATTCAAAATAGGATTGGTTTGCAGAAACTAGTGCATCTGTACGTCCAGTGATGAGGACTTTGAACTTAGCCCCATCAAGCACATACCTGAGTGTACGCTCTACCATTCTCTGAACGGTATTTACTTCTGGTTGTATCGCCCAACCATGATATCTAAATCCCAAGTACTGGATCTCAACCAGATAGAAGAATTTACTTTTCACTTTGCTATTGACTTATCCAAAAGCGAATTTGAGGTAACTTCATGAATCAAGAAGCGATTCTTTGCGTTTTTATTCATTTGGCGTTTTAATTTGATTGTATCCTTTATGAATTGGCTACTACTTCTCAGCGGAATTTTAAGCATCTTACTGGTCACTGCTCATAGTATCATCGGCGAATTAAAAATTTTTAGAAGCTCCAAAAACTCACCACAAGGCATGTATAAAGGTATTCTATGGGCTAGTTGGCATGCTCTCACATTATTCGGTTACGTCTGTGGAAGTTTGTTGATCTTCATGGCTTGTAATACTTTTGTAATAGCTACTAGATATGGGGCTTTCAGTTTATATGCGATTTTAGCAACCTACCTTATATCTGCACTATTAATATTCTCCGCTACCAAAGGCAAACATCCAGCATGGGGTGTTCTTTTAATTATTTCGGTGCTTTTGACCTCAGTGGTTTATTAATCAATCCATTCCAAAATTAATTTGAGGCATCAAAGGGGTTCTTTTGATACCGCTGGCTTTCAGCATCATATAACCAATTCATGACAATAGTCGTTAATTAGATTAATTTATTATGCATGCAGAGTATTTTTTAGTATATTTCAAATACGCTGCAAAACATGCAGATGATTATTGACAACTATAAGACCCTTTTATTATGGAAGCTGTACAAGAAAAACGAACGATCAGAGGCGGTGAATACTTAGTCTGGGAGACTGATGCACAAGAAGTATTTATCCCCGAGGAATTTACTGAGGAACAAAAAATGATGGCAGCTGCCACTCAGGATTTCATTGAAAAAGAAATCGAACCAAACCGAGAAAAGATCGAAAAACAAGAAGGTACAGTAGTTCCAGACATCATGACTAAAGCTGGCGAACTAGGTCTTCTGGGCATTTCTGTTCCTGAGGAATATGGTGGTATGGGAATGAGTTTCAATACTTCCATGCTCATCGCAGATATATTAGGATCTACAGGATCATTTTCAACTACTTATGGCGCACACACTGGTATCGGTACTCTACCGATTCTCTACTATGGTACTGAAGAACAAAAGCAAACTTACCTTCCCAAAATCGCTACTGGCGAATGGAAAGCTTGCTACTGTCTAACAGAGCCGGATGCTGGTTCAGATGCTAACTCTGGAAAGACTAAGGCAACCCTAACAGACGACGGAAAACATTACTTGATTAGTGGTCAAAAGATGTGGATCTCTAATGGTGGCTTTGCCGATCTATTCATAGTCTTCGCCAAAATTGATGATGACAAGAAATTAACAGCTTTTATAGTAGAGAAATCATTCGGTGGCATCACAATGAATGATGAGGAAGTAAAACTAGGAATCAAAGGATCTTCCACCAGACAGGTTTTCTTCAACGACACCAAAGTACCTGTTGAAAATATGCTATCTGAAAGAGAGAATGGATTTAAAATAGCTGTAAATATTCTAAACATAGGACGTATCAAACTAGGCGCTGGCGTATTGGGTGGCTGTAAAGATGTGGTCAATAAATCAACAAATTATGCCAATGAAAGAAAGCAGTTTGGCACTTCTATATCTTCTTTCGGCGCTATCAAGCACAAACTTGCCGAAATGGCTATTAAAACTTGGGTGACTGAATCTATTTGCTATCGTGCTGGTCAGAATATTGATGATAAAATAGAAGATCTTATTAGCAGAGGAACACCTGATCACGAAGCTAAATTGAAAGCATTTGAACAGTTTGCTATAGAGTGTGCTATTGCTAAAATTCATGGTTCAGAATCTATCGATTATGTAGTAGATCAAGGTGTGCAGGTGTATGGAGGTATGGGATTCTCTGAAGAAGCTCCTATGGCCAGAGCTTATAGAGATGCTCGTATTTGTCGTATCTATGAAGGCACTAATGAAATCAATCGAATGCTAATGGTCGGCATGGTACTCAAGCGAGCCATGAAAGGTGAACTCAATATCATGGAGCCTGCCATGGCAGTAGCTAAAGAATTAACCGCAGTACCTTCTTTTGAGACTCCAGACTTGTCTCAACCTTTCGCTGAGGAAAAAGAAGTATTAAAGAGACTAAAAAAATCAGTACTTATGGTGGCTGGTAAAGCAGCTCAGACATTTGGCCCAGCTTTTGAACAAGAGCAAGAGATCATGATGAATGTAGCGGATATGATGATTGAAATCTATGCTGCGGAGTCTGCGATCTTGAGAGCAGAGAAATTGACAAGCATGCAAGGTAATGCGGCTTCTTTGCAAGCTAATATGGCTAAAATATACTTGTACGAAGCTTCTGAGAAAATCAATAAGGCTGGCAAAGACGCTATTATTTCATTTACTCAAGGGGATGAACAAAGAGTGATGCTGATGGGATTGAAAAGATTTACTAAAATGAACCCTGTTAACGTGAAGGAGATAAGAAGGGAGGTAGCAGATCATCTAATTGCAGAAAATAAGTATGCAATCTGATGTAAAAGTGACAATTATACTTTTGAGAGAAGTAGCCGTTCCGAATTTCGGAACGGTTTTTTTCTGGCCAAGATTCAATACTTCCCCCCCTGTCGATACTGGATATTTAAGCCATAAACCCCCTTCTTAGAAACGACTTGTCATGAGTGGGCTAAATTTTATTTAATTGTATCAAAGACTCCGTGTAAATTGCAAGCAAAAAACTGCCTATGGATACCGAAATCCTCGCGCGCATTCAGTTTGCATTTACAATAGCCTTCCACTACATCTACCCTCCTCTTAGTATCGGTCTTGGATTGATCATGGTGATTTTCGAGTCACTCTACATTCGTACCAAAAACGAAAAGTATCACACACTCGCTAAGTTTTGGACCAAAATTTTCGCACTGACCTTTGGAATCGGAGTGGTCACTGGTATAGTAATGGAGTTTGAGTTTGGGACTAATTGGGCTACTTATTCTAGATATGTTGGAGATGTCTTTGGTAGTGCATTAGCTGCGGAAGGCATATTTGCCTTTGCTCTTGAAAGTGGCTTTCTTGGAGTTCTACTATTTGGTTGGAATAGAGTCAAGCCTTGGGTTCACTTAGTTTCGACTATGGGAGTATTCTTCGGATCAATGTTTTCAGCAGTCTGGATTGTAATTGCTAATAGTTGGCAACAAACTCCAGCAGGGTATCACGTCGTTGGTGAAGGTTTGAATGCCAGAGCCGAAATCACAGACTTTTGGGCGATGGTCTTCAACCCCTCTAGTGTCGATAGACTCAGTCATGTATGGTTAGGGGCGTTTCTGTCAGGAGCATTTTTGGTATTAAGTGTACATGCTTATTACTTGGTAAAAGGTCGATATGTAGAAATTTCTAAAACTGCTTTTAAAATAGCCTTGGTCGTAGCTACTATTTTCTCTTTGGGCCAGTTACTTACTGGTCATCACTCAGCCGACGGAGTAGCAATCAATCAACCTGCTAAACTTGCGGCTCTAGAAGGACACTTCGAAGCTGAAGCAGCTGCAGATATGTACATATTGGGTTGGGTAAATAAAGAGGAACAATCTGTGACCGGTATCAAAGTACCCGGTGGATTATCCTTTCTCCTTCATCAAGATTTCGAAACACCAGTGACTGGACTAAATGCTTTTCCTGAAGACGAACGTCCCCCTCAGGTCAATGCCGTATTCCAGTTTTACCACATTATGGTTGCGATAGGTATGACTTTGATTGGATTGAGTTTGTTAGGCTGTTTTTATTGGTGGAAAGGAAAACTTTTCGAAACCAAATGGTTGCTCACTGCATTTATATTCGCTGCGCTCCTACCGCAAATCGCCAATCAAGCAGGATGGTTTGCAGCCGAAATGGGTAGACAACCTTGGGTGGTATATGGATTGCTTAGAACCTCTGAGGCATTTTCGCAAGCTGTGAGTGCCAATCAGATAATGTTCTCTTTAATTCTCTTCTTCTTCGTTTATCTCCTGCTATTCATTTTGTTTGTTTACTTACTTGATAAGAAAATCAAACACGGCCCATACGATGAGACACTTGTAGACGATAGACCCAATACTCAAGGCATCATGGATGCTATTAAAGCTTAATCATTATGGAAACTTTATTTGGAATAGATTACCCTACCCTTTGGTTTTTAGTAGTTGGTGGGTTGTTTTCAGGATATGCCATTTTAGATGGTTTTGATTTTGGGGCTGGCGCTTGGCATTTATTCTTTAAGAAGGAAGAAAACCGTCGAATAGCGCTCAATGCTATTGGCCCTGTATGGGATGGGAATGAGGTATGGTTAGTTATTGGTGGAGGAGCACTATTTGCAGGATTCCCAGTCATGTATGCTACATTCTTGTCATCGATGTACGTTCCATTCATGCTCTTTTTAGTGTTCATTATATTCAGAGCTATAGCAATAGAATTTCGAGGCAAAGAACCTATGAAATGGTGGAGGCAGACTTGGGACGTATGCTACAGTGTATCTAGTATCACCTTAGCTTTTCTCCTAGGCGTTGTTCTTGGTAACGTCATCCAAGGAATAGCAATAGGTCCAGAATACTCTTATGAAGAAGCTGGGTTCTTTGAGTTCTTGAATCCTTATGCTCTTATCACTGGTGTAACTACGCTATCTCTTTTCATGACTCATGGCGCAATTTATCTACTGTTAAAAACTGAGGGCAGATTATTTGCTAAGATGAAGTTTCTTCTTAGAGGCGGCATCATATTCTTCATTATCAGTTTTACAGTGATGTCCATTTATACATTGCTTTTCATCCCTCATTTAACAGACGACTTCAAGGAGACACCTATACTATTCATAGTTCCTATCCTGACGTTTTTAAGTGTAGCTAACGTTCCTAGATTAGCCAACAAAAAGAAGTATGGGCAGGCATTCGCATTCACGTCCTTGACTATAAGTCTTCTACTAGTTCAAGTCGCAATTGAAGTCTATCCTAAGCTTCTATTTTCCACTGTAGATCCAATGTATGATTTAGACATCTATAACTCCGCAGCTTCTGACAAATCTTTGGGAATGATGTTGATAATGGTGGCTATTGGCACACCTCTAGTTCTTAGCTATACATTTTTTGTTTATAAGACCTTTAGTGGAAAAGTACAGCTAGACGAAACAAGTTATTAAATGTAATCACAGTACAGAATCCAATTCTGTGCTGTGACTTATTGTACCCAAGTGGACAATGCCGTTATATCGATAACTGAGAAATAAATGTAGGCATATCCCCAAAATGTAATTTTAAATCCAGCTCATCAGCTTCAGAAGGAAACAAGCCATACACAGAAGCTCCACTTCCTGTCATACTCACATAGTCCGCTCCCAGAGTGTATAGTTTATCTTTCAAAGAAAGAATTTCTGGATAAGCATCAAAAACAGAGGGTTCAAAGTCATTTTTTAATTGGCTTTTCCAATTTGTCACCGGACTGTTTAATATGTCTTTGATTTCTACATTAGGCTTTTGGGGCATCACTTGGCTAAACGCAATCTTAGTAGGTACATGAATCATAGGGTTGACTATAACCACTTTGTATCTAGACAAATCCAAATCAATATCATCGAATATCTCACCGATACCTGAAACTAATACGGGTTTGTTTTCAATAAAGAAAGGGCAATCTGCACCGAGTTTCTTGGCATAACTCTGCAATTGTTCTATTGTCAAGTTGAGACCAAACTCTTTATCAAGCATCTTAAGTGCAAAAGCACCATCAGCAGAACCTCCTCCAAGACCTCCCCCCATAGGAATTACTTTGTGAAGATGAATGTGTACGGAACCTATGTCATAATCTGTCTTAAGTAATTCGTATGCCTTCACACAAAGGTTTGATTCGGTCTTTCCTGGGATTTCAAGTCCTGAAGATGAGAATTTAAATTCATCTGACGGCACTATTTCCAAAGCATCCTTCCAGTTTACAGGAATAAAACAAGAGGATATATTATGATAGCCATCTGGACGTTTCGAAACTATATCTAGCCCTAGATTGATCTTTGCGTTTGGGAATGTCAGCATTTGAATTTGGTATTATTCTTATCGAAAGAGGTTTTTATTTCTTGCCAATTTTCAAGCCACTCTTCAGTTTTTGAAGGTGTAACTTGTACAAAAGTAGACTTTTTCATTTCCGCAATTGGTAAATCTAAAAATGCTCTAATACTTGAAAGTGTAGTTATCTGATCTTCAAATAATGACTCATAGGAAATAGACACAACCTTCTTAAATCTACCTCTTTCGAAAAAAGCCTTTTCTTGACACTCTGATTCAGCAATTTGACTAATTACTTGTTCTGGGTTTAGTCTTATTTTTCCAACATTTATATCTTTCTTTTTTATGTTATACAAGCCCGTTTTCCTAGCTCTTAAGAAAGAAACTGCATGAATCAATTTATCTTCTCTATTCAAGTATATCGCTTTACAATTTGAATCAGCTAGACACTTTTCTACTTGTGGATAGGCTTCCAATTGATCTAAACTTATTTTGAAACCTTTCAAACCTAAATGGCTGCTTTCACCAGGCAACAAATAAGATTGAATTAGATATTTAAGAGGGAAATTAAACCTCGACCTTGAAAAAGATTGCCTATTGAACAAAAAGGCTATTAGCCTATTCAAAAGATTTGATCTCAAAAAAACATTAAAAGAATTGTTCTCATAAATAGATCGATCGAAGACTTCACCATCCATAGAAATGTCTTCATAGTTATCCAGAGTTTCCAATAGATACCATGATCCACTTCGACCAGGAGTGATGATTACAAAATCGTATTTGAGATTATTCCTCATAAAACAAAAAAGCGCTATTCTTTCACAAGAATACCGCTTATTCAAAATCTTTTATGCTCAGATCAACATATCAAACATTGAATCTAAAATGCATTACATCTCCGTCAGCCACTATGTATTCTTTACCTTCTACTCTTAGCTTTCCAGCTTCTTTACAGCCAGCTTCCGTTTTATATTCTTGATAATCTGGAATTTTGATTACCTCTGCCTTGATAAATCCTTTCTCGAAGTCTGTGTGAATCACACCAGCAGCTTGAGGAGCCTTCCAACCTTTCTTTATCGTCCAAGCTCTTACTTCAGTCTTACCCGCAGTAAAATAGGTGATCAAATCTAGTAACTCATAAGCGGCTCTAATCAGTTTATCCAAACCTGATTCTGTCAATTCATATTCTTCCAAAAACATCTGCTTATCTTCTGGATCATCCAATTCAGCTATCTGAGATTCGATACTTGCGCTAACTGTAATTACTTGAGCACCTTCATTAGCTACAGCAGCTTTTAAAGCTTCCACATGTTCATTTCCAGTATGAATAGCTGTCTCTTCTACATTCGCTACATAGATTACTGGTTTGATTGTCAAAAGTTGAAGTGGGCCTACAACTTCTTTTCTCTCATCCGTTAGTTCAAGTTCACGAGCATTCTTACCTGATTCAAGTAAATCTCTATACTCATATAATACCTCTACAACAGCCTTTAATTTAGCATCACCAGATTTAGCAGCTCTTTCATTCTTTTGGATTTGCTTCTCTATTGACTCAAGGTCTTTCAATTGAAGCTCTGTATCTATTACCTCCTTATCCGCTACTGGATTGACGTGACCATCTACATGGACAATGTTGTCGTCATTGAAGCATCTAGTTACATGGACAATAGCATCAACTTCACGAATATTGGCTAAAAACTTATTACCAAGCCCTTCTCCTTTGCTAGCTCCTTTTACCAATCCTGCTATATCTACGAATTCAATCACAGTAGGGAGAACTTTCTCTGGGTCAACTAACCCTTCAAGAATCTGAAGTCTCTCATCAGGGACAGAAATCACTCCTACATTTGGTTCGATAGTACAGAAAGGAAAATTGGCAGCCTCTGCCTTGTTGCTTGATAGTGCATTGAACAGTGTTGACTTACCTACATTTGGCAAACCTACAATCCCGCATTGCAATCCCATGGTATATTATTTTGTTGCTTGAAAAACCTTATAACTCTTGAATCCAGACCTGATTTCCATAAACGACACCCTCACTATCGTGTAAGCTGGTATCGCCATCACCATACCTGTAATCCCCGCCAATGAAGCGGCGGCAAAGATAACAACAAATATTTCTAAGGGATGAGCTTTAACACTTTTAGAAAAGATCAGTGGTTGTAGGACTACATTATCTATGATCTGAACAAAACCAAACACTGAACCTATCTTAGCGATAAGAATCAAAGTAAAATTATCAAAAGCAAAATGCCCCGTGGTAGATACACCGACCAATATCCCAAACACCGACCCCATTAATGGTCCCAAATAAGGAATCAAGTTGGCCAAAGCCGCGAAAAGCGCAATAGTAAGTGCATATTTCACACCCAACACGGTTAACCCTACCCCAGCAATAGTAAAAATTGATAGCATCTGAAATGTCAACCCTATAAGGTAATTGGATAATAAGTTCTCAATTTTATGAATTGCAGAAATATACAATTCGAAGTATTTGTTAGGTATTACGGAGATAACTACTCGACCAAGTAACCCATTTTCGTACAACAAGAAAAAGGTAATGAATGATATGGCCATCATACTTATAAAGAAGCCTCCAGTAATGCTTACCAAATTGTTAATTACAGAATTTACTTCAATACTACTAATTATATTAAATGTGCCTTGTCGTATTGTTTCTGTTAGATTATGATCATTAGGATTAATCACCTCAGCATGGATTAAAAACTTCTCTAGAGAAACAATTGGCTGCGAAAGATTAGCATACACTTCTTCAAAACTCAGTTCGGAGAGAACATTTATTTGATCAACAATCAAAGGAATAAATAATAGCATAAATGCTGAAATCACTCCTATCACCACGATAAATGACACAAGAATGGCTAACACTCTTGGCATTTTAATACTGTAGATATAAAGACGATTAATCACATTCGTCAATGGCCTTAGTATAGTTGCTATGACTATTGAGATTACCAGATACAGAAATATATCTGAAAACAACCATGCACTAAAGACAAAAGCAGCTGCGATCGCCAGTATTTGAATCAGGGTTTTATTGATCATGGAGCCAAAATACGAAAAAAGCCTCGACTTTCATCGAGGCTTTAATTCTTGTATGTTCAGATAACCTATTTTAATCCCATTGCAGCTCTGAAGATTCTCCATTGTCTGCTACTGCTTCTAAAGATTGTTCATGGTCTTTGTCAAACTCATCAAAATCTACTTCTGGCATCAATTCGTCTTTCACATGATTGACAGTATCATTTAATGCCTGAACGAATTTGTTAAAATCTTCTTTGTATAAGAAGATCTTGTGCTTCTCATAAAAGAAATTGTCATCATTGTATTTTCTTTTGCTTTCGGTTATGGTCAGGTAGTAATCATTTGACCGTGTCGCCTTCACATCAAAAAAATACGTCCTTTTCCCTGCTCTTACTCTCTCTGAGTAAATTTCAGCTCTGTCGTTTTCTTTGTTCTCTTCCACTTTGCGGTTCGTTTAAATTTTAAGAGGCTGTAAGTAGTATTACCTAATTCCTTTTCTTAGAATTTAAATATACTTATTTTTCGCGGACAATTACAAGTCTTTGAATGGTAGATCACCAGATAGCTGTAACTGTTTAAAGCTACATTGGGATTAAGAAGAAATAATCGATATTACCTAACATTTTAATAACATTGTGATAAGAACATTTTTTCTCGGCACTGCATGAAACTGAAGCTAGATATCAACGAACTAAAGCAATTTTCTAATATTGAAATGCTAGCGAGACAGCTGGTAGAAGGTTTCATTACCGGACTTCACAAATCTCCTTATCATGGATTTTCTGTTGAATTCGCTGAACACCAATTGTACAACTCTGGTGAAAGCACTCGACATATTGATTGGAAAGTATTCGCAAAGACGGATAGATTATATACTAAACGATACGAAGAAGAGACCAATTTACGCTGCTACATAGTGCTAGACACTTCTTCATCGATGTACTACCCAAAACCGTCTAATGATAAAATCAAGTATTCAATCCTATCTTCGGCAGCTTTAGCATTCTTAATGCAAAAACAAAGAGATGCTGTTGGGCTATTTACATTCTCTGACCACATCGACTTTCAATCTGAAATTCGTTCCACTTCTAAACACGTCCATAACCTTCTGTTAAACCTTCAAAGGTTATTTGATGAAGAACAAAAAGAAAGTAAAAGTAGTGTAGCTCAGACTTTACATGATATCGCTGGGAAAATTCCTCGTCGATCTCTAGTTATATTATTTTCAGACATGTTAGATAGCGATCCTGAAAAGCAAAACGAAGTATTTAGAGGTTTGCAAAATCTTAAGCACAACAAACATGAAGTAATCATGTTTCATGTAAATGATAAAAAGACAGAACTGGAATTTGATTTTGAAGATAGGCCTCACAAGTTCCAAGATGCAGAAACAGGTGAGATCATTAAACTAACTCCTACAGACATCAAAGAGTCGTATTACGAGCAAATGAATACGCACTATAAGGAACTCTATTTAAAATGCCATCAACTTAAAATTGACTTTATTGATGCAGATATTTCATTAGGGTTTGAGAATATCTTAGAATCATATTTGATCAAAAGATCGAAAATGAACTAAGTCTTAGACATATAACTGTTTAAGGATTTTTCTGCCATTACCCTTACCTTATTTTGAAACTTTGAGGTCCATCCTAATATAAGTCCTAAGAAACCAAAAGCCATTTTACACCAGTTGTATATATCAAACCTATCTACATGATCAATAATCAACTCATCTTCAAATCTTAATGTGGCTTCTATCCTATTATGAACTTTTCTTCCCGTTTTTGAAAAGGTATAAATCGCTTCCCAATTTGCTACTACTATATTTCCTTGTTCCTTACAACTGACTAACTCTACAGTAAGATCTGTAGCTCTACTGACTAACATAGACCACATCGCTTTAGTCTCATTGTAATCTAGATGCTGAAACACTGGATCTGTAAACCTTACATCCTCATGATAACAAGAGTTCATTACCTCGCTATCACGTTCATTGAATGCTGAATAAAATCTTTTAACTGTGTCCAAATAGCTCATAATCAAATCATTTTTAACACCTTAGCTAACAATCTATCATATTTCCTAGTAGATAGCAGATACTTTGGTAAATAATACCTCACCCACTTACCCGAAGTAAACACATAACTCACTTTAGCATTTCTAACTTTGAATGTGTTAAACACAACTCTAGCGAACCTATCTACTCCTACAGCTTGTTTTTCTGACTTTCTTACCAATTTCATCAATCTCTTCAAAGGAAGTCCATACTCGGAATTCTGAACCTCTGTAGAAAACTCTTCAATCTTTGACCAAATGGGTGTAGCTATCGGTCCAGGATTTAAAGCAACCACATCAATACCAAATACCATCAATTCCCTTCTAAGTCCTTCGGTCAAACTATCTACTGCGGCTTTTGATGCAGAATATGGTGTCATAAACGGCATACAATTCTTAGCAGCAATAGAACTCATATTTATCACTCTAGGATTAAGCCCGTTTTTCTTAGCTAGTTTCAATAAGGGCAAACAAGCCTTTGTGATCTCAATAATGCTGAAAAAGTTAACCTCAAATTGATCTCTATACTCTTGGACATCTAAAAATTCTACTGGGCCAGTAACTGCATACCCAGCATTATTGATTAAACAAACTACCCCATCACTGACCAGAGTTTTTAATCTACCAAATTCCTGAGTAATTTCTTCCTTACTGGTCACATCAAAAACTAATGGGTAATAGTTTTCACCTAATTCAGATTGAAGTCTTTCCCCATCCTCTTTCTTCCTTACACTACCAAAGACCTTGTAGCCTTCGCCAATAAACATTTGTGCACACGCATACCCAATACCAGTTGATACTCCTGTAATAATTACATTTTTTGTCATACAGTAAGACGTTTGAAGTTATCACAAAAAATCGCAGTAGACACTGCCACATTCAAAGACTCTGCTTGACCAAAGCCTTCTATTTTCACCTTATTTTGAACTAAATCAAGTAAGTCGTCAGCTATTCCATGAGATTCATTACCAAACAAAATGATCGATGGCTCGCTAAACTTGACTTTGTGTAAATCTTCACCTCCAAGTGCAGCTCCATAAGTGTTTGTGGTTGTTCTTAATAAGGTCTTCAAATCCTGATAATGAACTTTCACTCTCGTAAACGACCCCATGGTTGATGAAATGACCTTAGCGTTATAACAATCTACAGAGTCTATAGAACAAACGATATCTTGAAATCCATACCAATCTGCAATACGAATAATAGTACCTAAATTCCCTGGATCCATGACCCTATCAAACGCAAGAATAGACTTATTTATGTTCTTTATGGGTGCTACTTCTGGCATCTTAACCACCGCCAAAGCAGCATTATTAGATTTAAAAGTACCGACTTTCTCTATTTCAGATTGACTCGCCAAACCCACCTTATCATCAATTGGATTAAGCAACTCTGAATGAAGGTTAGCAAATTTATCTGTAACAAAAACCCTATCGATATCCAGACCTGAGACTAGCAATTCACACACACTTTTTTCTCCTTCGACGACAAACTTCTTTTCAAGGGTTCTAAATTTTTTTAATTGGAGTGATTTAATGAATTTTGACTCGCGTTTTGAAATCATTCTCAGCTGGTTTCAGTTTCAGTACAATGGGATTGAATACATTCTTGCCCACAATTTAAAATTCAAACATAAGCGATTAAATCTATTTAGTATTTCTCAGGAGAACTCAAATATTGTAGTATCCAGAGCTTTTCGGTTTCTAATCGTGGTTCTATCTGTGTCTTATCTGCTATCTGGCTGTATGGGTAGACGCTATTTAGTTGAAGATCAGACCATACTGGTCAATCAGCACCTTACAAGTGTTGGAAAACTAAACCTAGACGAACTAGAAGCACAGTACTCCTATGTCCCAAATGATAAAATTCTTTTCTTACCATGGTCTCCTTATGTTGACCTATATCAAATGGGAAAAAAGCGCTATGACTCTATAAAATATGTCAACAAAATAGAAGAGATAAGAGTCAAGTATGAGACTAAAATTGCTGAAAAAGAGGGCAATAAAGAGAAACAACAAAAACTCAAGGACAAAAAAATCAAAAAAGAGAACAAGCAGTACAAAAACCTGAAAGAAGGCAACCTATTCATGAGAATGGGAGAACCTCTTGCTATATATGACACCGCTCAAGAAAATCAAACCGTTGAAAACTTAACCAATTACCTACATTCCAAAGGCTATTTCAACGGTACTGTTGAACAGTCAACTGATAACGAATTCAAACTGGTTTCTGCTACTTACAAGCTGGTTAAAAATGACCCATATATAATAGACTCCATTTATTATAAAATCCAAGACAGTTTGGTAAATAAGTTGATCTATCTAGATACTGAAAACTCCCTTTTAAAAACGGGTATTAATTACGATCAACAATTATTATCTAATGAAAGAGACAGAATATTCAACCTAATGCTAGACAATGGATACTACACTTTCTCAAGAAACTATATCAGTTATAGAGTAGATACCACTACTCTTGGAAATCAAAAAGTAGCGCTTGGTATTCGAATAAAAAACCCTGAAAAAGGTAATCATAAAGTATATAGGATTGATTCGATAAATTTCACCACCGATGCAGATATAAAAGACAGTAAGCGAGAAAGAATTCAAAAAGAGAATTACAATATCACATTTAGGTTTTATGATAGGAAATACATAGAAAGAAATCTATCATGGAGAGTATTTATCAATCAAGATAGTCTATTCAGCAAAACGAACACATTTGAAACTCAAAGACAGCTCGGAAATGTTGATATTTTCAAGTTTACAAACATCCAATATGATACCACTGGAGGTAAATTCATAGCTAACATCAATACTAGTCCTCTCAAAAAATATCAAACATCTACTGAAGCAGGATTAAAAGTCACACAAGGTTTACCTGGCCCATTCTTCAATGCTTCTATCAAAAACCGAAATACCTTTAGAGGTTTGGAAATACTACAATTAAGTGGACAATTTGGTTTTGAAGGACTTTCTGGTGCATCCGAGACAGGTAGCCCCTATTCATCTCTCGATTACGGAGTAAATCTATCTATTACTTTTCCTCAATTCTTAGCTCCTCTTAGAGATAACAGAAGGCAAAAGCTTGGACGACTTAACCCCAAAACAAGAATTTCTTCTGGATTAAACTTCATCTTCAGACCGGAATATCAAAGAAATGCGATATCCTCAGCTATCAAATATAGTTGGGTACAATATGAAAAAAATGTCGTGCACAATTTCGCCCTAACAGAAGTCAATTTTATTAAATCTGACCTTACCGCTGAGTACAATAATTTTCTAGACAGCTTGGCCTCCGAAGGCAATAACTTAATTCAATCTTTCCAATCTGCCTTTGTGACTAGTATGTGGTATTCCCCGACTTATAATTTCAATGATTATGGGAATGCTACTCATCCTTCTTCTTATCTAAACTACAAAATTGAGACTGGTGGCAATTCTGAAGCGATCTATAAAGAAGTTGCTACTAACAAGGCGGTAGAAGTATATAAATACGCTAAAGGTGATTTCGATTTTAGACATGTCCATCCTTTGTTTGCTAGAATCTCATTTGCAGGACGATTTCATACCGGTTTGGCTATTCCATATGGTGAGAATGAAACTCTGCCGTATGAAAAATTTTACTTCTCTGGAGGTAGTAATGGAATTCGTGCATGGACCCCACGACGTCTTGGCCCTGGTTCTTTTACGCCAGTAGATGAAGAGGGAGTGTATAACAACAACTATGAACAACCTGGAGAAATAATTTTAGAAACAAGTGTTGAATTGCGTCACAAGCTTTTTAGCTTTCTATATGGTGCATTTTTCTTAGACGCTGGGAATACATGGACGATACGAAATGACCCTACTAGACCTGGTGCTCAATTCAAATCAAGCAATTTCTTTAAAGAAATCGCAATTGGAGGAGGATACGGAGTAAGGTTAGATTTATCCTTTTTACTATTGCGCTTGGATGCAGCATGGAAGCTCAGAGACCCAGGTACAAGGACTGCTACTGGTGAACTAGATCGAAATCCATGGGATATACCGGATTATCCTGGTTATTCCAAGTTGATTTGGAATATCGGGATAGGCTATCCATTTTAACACTATAATCTATGAATAAAGAAGAAATACAAAACTGGTTCAAATCCCTTCAAGACTCTATTTGCACAGCCCTAGAAGAAACTGACGAAAAAGGGAAATTTGAACAAGATTTATGGACTCGCCCAGAAGGTGGGGGTGGACGAACTCGAATTCTTCAAAATGGTAATATCATAGAAAAAGGTGGAGTGAATTTCTCAGCTGTAGAAGGTCCAACTCCTAATAAAATTCTTCAAGCGTTAGGTCTTGATAAGGCTGATTTTTTCGCTACTGGTGTATCTATAGTAATGCATCCTATTAGCCCCATGGTTCCAATCATTCATATGAATGTTAGATACTTCGAAATGAGTAACGGGATCAACTGGTTTGGAGGGGGAATAGATTTGACTCCACATTATGTAGTTGATGAAGATGCTAAGTATTTTCATCGAACTATGAAAGATACTTGTGATAGACATCACTCCAGTTACTATACTGACTTTAAGAAATGGGCTGATGACTACTTCTTTATCAAACATAGAAAAGAAACTAGGGGAATTGGAGGTATTTTCTTTGATCGGCTGAATGAAAAAGATGGCATCAGCATGGAAGACCGATGGAAGTTTGTACAAGACGTTGGAAGCCAATTTGCACCTATCTACACCAGATTCATGACTAAAAATAAAGATTTAGCATATGGAGAAAATGAAAAAGCTTGGCAATATCTAAGAAGGGGAAGGTATGTTGAATTCAACCTAGTATTAGATAAAGGAACTAAGTTTGGATTGGATACAGATGGACGAACTGAATCTATATTAATGAGTCTTCCTCCTCAGGCAAATTGGGCATATCAATTCGAACCAAAAACTGGATCAAAAGAAGAAGAGACATTAAACAAATTGAAAAAAGGAATTGATTGGATTTAATTCCTGCCTTTTGACTGGGACTTATAAATAGAATAGAAATAGGAATGGCAAGGGCGCCTATGCAAAATTCCCAAAATGCTGCTACCCTCACCTAACTTGAATTCGACCAAGTTATACCTTTTTTAGTAGGTGACTAATCAGAAATGAAAACAAGAACTGTCTCCTCATGCTCCCTCACTGTCGCTGTTCTTGTTTCATTATATAATAACTAACTTTTTTTTGTTACCTGCAGCGTTATTAACTACGAGGCTCTATGAATTTGAAAAAAATCAGGAGCCATCACTTCCCACATCCCTGCTTCTCCGAGGCTCCTAATTTACTTCCAAAAACCAACTTATATTTTTATTAGAATCTAGTAATGACCTTAAAGAATTCTTTAGAACTGATTCTATTTTCTCTTTCTGTAAAAACAGCCTTGTTTACGAACAACATGATTGCAAGTAGTAAAGCTGATGTAATGATTAATCCCATAACAGTTGAATTTTAAGTTACTAAGTTATTTTCTGTCTTTGCTGTATTTGATTACAATACAAAGATGGTACCGATACCAGACGTTTGTAACAGTGAAATAGCCAATTATAAACTTTAGGTGATTTGCTTACTGAATAGAAAGAAATCTTATGACTTAGCCAGAAAACTCATTACACGCTCCCAATAGAGCTTATGATCGTAGAACTTAGTGTATAGGGCTTTAGCACCGTGATTCCCAGGAGAATCTATTGGGTAGAAGAAAATTTTACTCTCAGAAGATAGTTTAGCGTAAATGAGCTTAACATTTTCTTGTTCATCGTATGAACTCATTATCAGAGAAGGTACAGTTACTTTCTCAGCTAAAGTCTGTATGTAATCCCTTCCTTTTCCTGCGGATGAAAAATACTCGCCCGGAGAAAACAATATCAAAGCTGATATAGACGAATATTCACTGGATAATCTAATTGATAATGAAGCACTATAGGAACTACCTAAAACAATAATCGGAGCTCCATCGCAGTAGGACTTGACAAAATCCAAAGCAGCTACCATATCTGGATAGGCATCTAAATAGCTTGTCGGTTTCATCAGTCGTTTAGCATCAGCGTTGGTCTGATTTCTGACACCATTAACCAAGTTCCCTGATCTTAAGTCTACCGCTACGCAGTTATATCCTAGTTGATTGAAAGTTGGCGCTACTTCTAGATATTCACCTCGACTCCAACCAGCTTGGTGAAACATGAGAATTACTGGAGTAGATTTAGGGTGACTAAAATGCAAATCGGCCGTGACGCTAACGCCACCGGCCGATTTGAAGGTTACTTTCTCGATCGCTTGAGTTTCAAGCGAAATCAGAGCAATCATAAAAAGTAGTATGTATTTCATAAGTGCTTAGACAGCTACGTTATTCTCTCTCAAAGCATCATTTAAAGAAGTTTTCTTATCTGTGCTTTCTTTTCTTTTACCAATGATCATTGCGCAAGGAACGTTGTATTCACCTGCTGGAAATTTCTTAGCATAAGAACCTGGAATTACGACAGATCTCTCTGGAACGTATCCTTTATACTCTACAGGTTCATCTCCTGTCACATCGATGACTTTAGAGCTCATGGTCAAGGTTACTCCTGCACCTAATACAGCTTCTTTCCCTACTCTTACGCCTTCTACTACAATACATCTAGAACCGATGAAAGCATTATCTTCAATGATAACTGGTGCCGCTTGTACAGGCTCCAACACACCGCCGATTCCTACTCCACCACTCAAATGAACATTTTTACCGATCTGAGCACAGCTACCAACAGTTGCCCAAGTGTCTACCATCGTTCCTTCGTCCACATATGCACCTATGTTTACGTAAGAAGGCATCAATACCGTACCAGCTGAGATGTAAGCTCCATATCTAGAAACTGCATGAGGAACGACTCTGATTCCTAATTTATCATAGTCCTTTTTCAAAGCCATTTTATCATGGAATTCGAATGGTCCTACTTCGATTTTCTCCATTTTTCTGATTGGAAAATAAAGGATTACCGCCTTCTTTACCCAGTCATTTACTTTCCAACCATCTTCAGTAGGCTCGGCAGTTCTCAATCTACCTTTGTCAAGTTCCTCTATGACGAACTCTATGGCCTTAACTACTTCTGGCTGAGAAAGCTTTGATCTATCTTCCCAAGTCTCTTCGACGATTTTTTTGATGTCTTCCATTGTAATCTGAATAACAGTTTGATTCATTCGGACCGTACCGAATCTTAAAATTTCTGCAAATCTAAACGCTGTTTTTGCTTTGACAAACCGAGGCGTTAATTGTTGAGGGTTGTAAAGCGGAAACTGTCAATTCAGTACCTGAATAAGACTAAAAAATATATGAACTATCTAATTAATATGGATCACCTTAAAAGTTACTGGGAGATGAGGTTTTAGAGTTGACTATTTCATTATGAACAATCCTTTGTCTATTTAGGGCTTGCTGAGAAACTTACTCTTGCTCGAAATATATGGAATCCATAAGGTAATTGTACAAAATAGCACGTTTGAACAGCTCAGAAATAGATTTTGACAAGTATCTCAAACAAACTTTACATAAGGGATTTCTCTACTTTCTTGCTTGACCAAGAAAGTAGCAAAGAAGTCAAGTCTGTAAATCAGAAAGCTAAATTTTGACTCCATTTCGCTAAAAATTTTAAACTCGTCGTACCTCCTCAAACAGTAAAATTTTTGACCGCTTCTTTCCATCAAAATTCTTAACGCATCTGATTTAAGGACCAAGCTTTTTAGTGCAAGCTTTGCGTCGTGTATAACAGACCATTTCCAACATTTTTCAAATGTTTTTCTGCTAACTCGCTAATGTCTGTCCCTCAAAACCCTATCCAAAGTCAAATTTGCAGAGATCACAGCACCTTCCATATACCCTGAATAGGCAGATGATGATTCTGTGGATGAGATATACAGCCTTGAATCAAAATAGGGTTCTTGAAATAAGGGAGAACCATTATTTTCATGAGGGTATAGCTGGTTAACACTTTCAGAATAAGTTTTATCCTCTTCTAGCCAATTCAATTCTTCATAGTTAATGATATTCTTGGCTTCATCGCCGAAGACACTTACGATTTGGTTTAATACAATCCCCTTACGTTCTTCGTTACTAAGGTGAGCGTAACTAGGATTCAAAAAGCCACATAGTGCATACTTGCTTAGTTCTGAATTACAATGGTCATAAAATTCTGAAATTGGTCCAGAGTTACTAAAAAATGTACCTGACTGCCCATTAGTTCTCCAAAATGGATCTTGATAGCTTAGAGCAACTTTTATAGAATGCTCCATCCATGTATGCGTATTCAAAGCAGTGTTTTTCAAGTCTTGAGGCAAGTCCGGTATTACTTTTATACTGGTTGCCCATAGCTTTGGAGGTAAGGCTAATATAACCTTGGAGGCTCGATAGATCTTCTTGGAGATGATTTGAATATCGTCAGTGGAGAAATTTATCTCTTTTACATTTTCATTCAATAAGATATGCTCCTCTCCTATGCGCTGGGCTAACTCTTGAACAATTGCTGATGTCCCTCCTTTGATTCTATAGCTTGGTGGTTGGCTTGGAATGGGAACTGAACTGGCGGGGGATGTAGAAATTGGCTGAAAAAATGCAGTCCCGTTCATGAACTGTTCAAAATACTCAATACCTAGCTCATCTAATAAACTCTTCAGCTCAACATGCTGCTCACCAAACCATGTAGCTCCCATCTCAAGAGGTGTCTCTGATGAATCAAGTACTGTATGTATGCGACCACCTATTCGATCTCTGGCTTCAAGTATTTTAAATGGAATATCTTTTTGTTTTAGCCGATACCCTAATAGCAAACCAGACAACCCTGCACCAATTATTATAACCATCGTTTCTAAACAATTTATCTACACAAATTATATAAGGGGAAGCATAGAAAGTTCCCCCTTTTGTAAAATGAAGCTTAATTTCTTCCGGCCATTACTCCTCCATCAATATCCCAAATCGCTCCTGTGACCCATGAGCTTTGGTCCGTCAATAGGAAATATATGGTTTTAGCAATATCCTCAGGTCTTCCGACTCTACCTATTGGATGAAAGTCATTGAACCCTTGTAAGGTTTCTTCAATCTTGTCCTCTTCTATAAATGCTCCATATATCGGAGTGACTACTACTGCAGGAGACACTGCATTGACTCTAATATTATACTCTGCTAGTTCCATTGCCAAATGCTGTGTCAAACTATGCAATCCTGCTTTGGCCATAGAATAGGCTGACGAAGGAGTCGCTTTGATGGCTTGTTTAGCCCACATTGAACCAACATTTACTATTGCTCCATTGCCATTTGACTGCATAAGTTTTGACACTGCTTGAGTGATAAAAAAGAATGCCTTATTGAAAGCATGATATGTTTCATAATCCTCCTCTGAGTGTTCCAAAAAAGATTTTGGGCTAAAGTACCCTGCTGAATTGACTAGATACTTGACATTTGGTGCAATAGCTTCTAGTGAATGGATGAAGTTCTGAACTGACTCTTGGTCAAAAAGATCCACTCCTACGGCGCTAACTTTCCCAAAAGTTGATAGTTCATTCTTTACATCATCTAGGTTCTTATTAGGGCGACCTATTACAATTACTTCTATCCCGTCTTTTAATAATAATTCAGCAGTAGCTTTTCCCATTCCGGTAGTACCGCCTACTATGATTGCCTGTTCCGTCATAATATTGGATTTGCATGGAATTCAGATGACGATTTCAAAAACCCTGCAACTGGAGGCAGTAGCTTTTATTTTCACCTTTCTTCCTGATTAAACTGTTCTAATTATATGCGACAAAACTAGAGGGCTGACCTTACCACTAATGGCAATCTGGAGCCTAAGAATGGTAATTTAGAGTAACTGTTCTTGAAACTGTTTGGGTGTGGTAGAGGTTTCCTTTTTAAAGAACTTGGTGAAATAGGTAGGCTGATCAAAACCCAGACTATAGGCAACTTCTTTTATTGATATATTTTTATTGGATAGTTTGCGCTTAGCTTCTAGCACTTTTAGTTCTTTTATCTGATTGGCGGGGGTGAGCGAGGTGTACTGTTTCGTAAGTGAAGTAAGTCTCTTTGCTGAAACCCCTAGCTGTTTTGAATAGTCTTGAATGCTTAAGTTCTGACTAATGTTTTCAATAATGAGTTGTTTGAACTTTACAATTATTGAGAAGTCTGAATTTGAATCTATCGTGTAGGTTGTTTGTTTCTTTTTAATCCTTTCAAGCTCGAACAATAAGTTCAAGAACTGATGCATAACTATATTTTCAAAGTTCTCCTCTTGATCATCTAGCTCTGACATGATAGAGTCAGTAATCGACCCTACTTTTTCTACTTGCCCTTCTGTCAAATGAATGAATGGCTGACCTATTTCACTGAATATAGAAACCGAAAACCTAAACAACAGGTCCATGGATAGTTTTGATATAAACGAGTCATTGAAATGAAACAAATATCCTTCGTTACTGGACTCTGGGCAGAAATAGTGTACTTGGTTTTGGTTAACCAAGAATACAGAATTGGCCGGATGATCTATTACTTCATAGTCAATATAGTGCCGCCCTTCTTCCTTGAACCAGAGGATTTGAAAAAAAGTATGTCTGTGAGGTTTTGATGCTTTGTCTTCGTTGACAAAGAAATATGGCTTGGTTTCCTTTAGCTCAAAATGAAGTTTTGATGAGTCATTTTTGTGTAAGTGATACGTTTTCATTTGTGCTTCAAAGCCGTCCGAGTTGTGAATATGAGTGTTTAAAATTCAAATATAATCCTCTATCCTACTATTGGCTTGAAAATTAAGTCTTGAAGAATCAAAAACGATTTATATCGAATTCATAAAATAATTAAAGAAAATAGTACGTCTGAACAGCTCAGCAATAGATTTTGATGGTGTTTGAAACGAACTAACTATATACAATCAGTTCATTCTATAATCAACCTCAATGTATGTGATTCTCCTTGAGCGGCAATTTTCAATAGATACACTCCTCTTGATAGCATGGAAACTTTAACGATACCATCTTCAGTCTTTCCTTGTTCCAATAGCTTGTATTGATAGTCATAGATAACGTATTGAAATTTTTGAGGAGCCCAATTGGCGATTTCAACAAAATTGATGGCTGGATTAGGGAAAATATAGGGTAACGATGCATACGAAGGCAATGGCTCTGGGGCTTCTTGATTACATGTCTTTTCTATGAAATACGCTAAGTCTTCACGGTCATGAATTTGGGTATACCCGAGCGTACTAGCCTTGGTAAAATATCGGCAGGCCTTCTTATCATTACCTCTATCGAAATAGATCTCCCCCATATTTCGATTAGCAAATGAGTTATTGGGGTTAATCTCTAGCGCTTCTTCCAAAGTTTCTATGCCCTCCTTTGTATCTCCTAATTTGTGCTGAACTAGTCCTTTTATAGTACGCAAATCTCTTTCTGCCCGTCCTGAATTATGCTTGTATATGCTTTCTTCTCTTTCCAAGGCTTGATTCAGAAAGTCCAAGGACTTCTCATATTCACCAAGATCTGAATAAATAGCCCCTAGTGTCCAATTGGAGAAATTGTGCTTGGGCCATTTCATCTTGACCTCATCTATATATCTAATGGCTAAGTGATACGACTTGATTTTATATAAATAGTACGCCATGTTGTATTTAAGACGATTGTCATCTGGCGTTTCTTTCAGGGCTTTGTGACGATAGTGCAGGGCGTAATTTTCCAACTCTTCTTGACCATACAAAACAGCCAATCGATCGTATACATTGGCTTTCGTTTTGGCAGGGACTCTCTGTCCTCTCTCAGAAGTCATAAACCTCCTAAAAGTATTAAAGTCACGAAGTGCCAGATAGTCATTGCCAAGTGTAGCCCTCATCTGAGCTCGCCAATAGATCAGTCTATATTTTTTAGGGTTATAATCAGTAGCCTTATTAAGAGAGTCCAACTTGGCATAGGTTCGCTCCATTCTTTCTTGATTCTTGATATTGGTGCGTTGAAAATGGTCTACTCTATTTCTTAGCTTACCATGTTCAAAGGTCCATGTCACCATCAATTCTCCCTGTAGGTCATGCTGGGTACACGCTCCATTGGGTCTTCCGTTATCATTGAAGTAGAAGGACTCTTTGAGTTTCCCATTCTTGTAATATGACTTCAGACTATCAAGCTTACCATTATTCCCGTACCAAAACTCTTTGGAAACGATTCCATCTTTATACTTTCTAGATTCGTATCTGTCAGACTGTGCTGTGGTTTTGGAAGGCAATGCTATAAGAAGTACTAAAAAGGCACTTAGGAAGGGAGGGGTGAGGAGGATTTTTATCATAGGTTTATCAGTTCATACTTGGTCAAAGTAACAAACTTTTTGTCAACTTGTTAGATTCAAAACTCTAATATTCTGCCACTTAACATTCTCACACAACTATTTACTCATGTGAATAGGCAATCCCCTTTACTAGTACTGAATCACTTCAAAAGCCAAGAGTGAAGGGAATAAAAACATTATTTACTTTTCCATTTATCATAAAAACCCATCTTGGTAAGATCGGGATGATATTCAACTTCTTGATCATCAAAACTAGCTGTTGATTTCTCCTTGGTGTTCATCTTATATACCGAAATCAGATTTCGAATAAGATCACCTTTAGAGTCAAAATAGAGTCTTTTTTCGATTGTCAAAGGTTCTTCAGCCCTGAATGTATTCATCCGCCAAAAGATAAAATAAAGTTTATTATTCTGACCAAAATAGTAGTCAGCTACTATAGTCCAATCAGCAGATATTGAGAAATTGTAACAGTTGACGAATGTTCCAAGATTAGCTTTTTCTATCAAATTTACTTTTTGAAACAGAAATTTATCTTCCGATGTCAGTTCTTCAAGATACCAATCATTATTTTGAAAATTATCTCTCCAAGCATAATGAAAAAGTTGAGTTGCTCCATTCAATCCACTCCCTAGAATAGGTTGCCATATTTTATACTTCTTTCTAATTTCAAGAATTGTTGGGTCTTCTTGAGAGAATACGAATAAACTGTTAAATAGAAAAAATGGTACAAAAACTACCGAAAATAAGAATTGTCTCATAACCTACCTTAATGGTGAAATAAAACCCAGCATCTAAACTATGAGGTCATTGAATGACCTCACCTTCATAGTTGTAGTTTATCCTTTTAATGTATTCTCCATTTTCATCATATATATACTTCGACTTTGCTCTCACCTTCGGATCTTTTGTTTGATTCCCATTCCTGTCGTAGTATACGACTTCGTCCTTAGCCATATTTTCATGATATGTTACGACGCCCATGGCTTTTTCTTTCGATGGATACCCCGATTCGTCAGTGAAGTAAAAACGTCTGTTTTTCCCATATTTATTAAAATCTCTCATGTCTATTTTGGCATACCCCAAACTGGTGCTATTAACCAACTTTGACTTACTGTCAAGAAATTCTTCTCCATAAAACTGTCCATCTTGGTTCATATGAAAAACAACTTTTGCATATCCATATTTACCATTCTGTAATTCCCCTCTTTGGTCTCTATTTTGGCGAGAGGTGATGAATCCATCTTCATTATAAGTGAAATGGGTAACCTTAAATCCGTTTGGGTCTGGGATAGTATCTAGGCTTGAATTAAATCGAATCTCGCTTAACCTTCTGTTTTGGTAATCTCTGTATACTTTCCATACAGCTACTCCATACTGTTCTTTGAGATTACCTTTCTTACCGTGATTCTCTTTTCTTGTCCAATACCCTTCTTCATTAAGAGAATACTTACATAGCCATATTCCATTTTGATTCGATACTCTTTTATTCTCTGTGTTTCTGAATGACTCTTCCTTATGATCTGAGAAATATTTCACTTCCATCATGTGCGCTCCATAGCTTGCGTTCGAGCTTTTCTTACCAGAGACAAAATATTCCACTCTTTGAAGTCTTCCCTGCTCATCGAAGGTTACTTTATAGCAATTGATTGATTGGGCTTCCTTTTCTGTCAATTTGATAGAAGGCTTTATTGTTCTCTGTGTATGGTCAGTGTTCCAATCCATATAGTATCCACTATCATGCTGACTAAACAGTTTTGTCGATGTCAGCATTAAAACTCCAATCAGGAAATATTTTTCAAAGTTCATTTTATGATGTTGTATAATGTAAATAAGTTCTACTTCATGGTGCTGTGCACCTGTTATCAGATAGAAAACTCTATAAGATCGTCGCAAGATGAATGAATTTGTACCAATTACCAGAGATTATTAAATCAAAAAAACCGTTCGTCATCTCGGAAGGTTTTCTAGCGACAACAAAGAAAAACTATCCAAGATCTCAATGTTCCTGCATATAGCTACTGTGAGATCCCAGATAATTCCCCGACCTATCGGTCTTGGTGATTTCTGGGATGACGACCTCTCTATGTACAATCAATCCACACCTCCCTTCGTGATTTTTTGATCTCCCTGCGGCGCAGGAAAAGTGTCGGATAGCGCAGGGAGCATAATAAAACTCCGCAGGGAACAGTCAATTTGGTGCAGGGAAGGTCTTGTAACGTGCAGGGAACCTCTTTCATACCGCAGGAGAGATTAATTTTGGTACAGGGAGGTTGAAATGATCTAGTTAAAGTCTCTAAAAACCTTTTTAAACTTCTTCTTGGATAAGACCATCGATATTACTCCATTTAATGCTCTCCCTCCACATATTGAAGTGGCTCCCATATCTTCTTTAGTTAAATATTGGACATCTATTGCTTCAACAAAAAGAAACTCTTTTAACATCTCATAATTTTCAACTATGTGCCCATTAATTATTAATATGGGTTTAAGGTCTTGCTCTTGTCTATCTCTAATTTTTAAGACTTTAGGTTTCTTAACAGCCGTTCCTAAGTTTGGTTTATATACAGTTGAGTCTAATTCACTAGGTTCGTATCCTAGCACATTAAAGAGAATTGAATCAACATAGTTGAACAATTTGTTTTGAGATAATTCATCAAACCTTAAAACAGTAAGTTGTTTTATTTCATAAGGGTAACGATTTACACTTTGTTCTTTGAATTGTAATATTTTGAACTTGTCAAATATTACTCCCTGTCGACTTAAAACAATTGTTTGACCAAAATCAGTATTCTTCAGTTTTAGTTTTTCATTGCGTACTGAAGAGTTCAGTCTTCCAGGTTCAGTGCATATGAAAGAATTTACTTTTTTGAATGATTTCTTCCCAATTCTCCATTGGACGAGTTTACAAGTGTTGGTTTGAAATTTATGATTTACATCTAAGAAAAGTGTAATTGTGTCATTCTTGTAATAGGTACTGTCTTGATTATTCGCTTTCCATTCACCAAAGAGTTGTCGTTTGTCAACGTCTTGTCCATGTAACGATAGAAAACTATTAAGAAAAAGAAAGACTATTATTGATTTACACAATCTCATTGTGGCTAACCTCAAAATGCTATGATTGTTAATTATACAATTTATTACTATATGAATATAGTCGAATCTGAGATTCGACTCATACATTTTTTGATTTACACTAAGTACAGCGCAGAATCAACAGGATTTCTAAAAACACTAAATACTTCTCTTTATCTCTAAACCTTCCCGTATATACCACAATGCTATATAACTTCCTTTATAAGCTGTCCTAGAGATTCCGTAGTTAATTCTGTCTTAACCTGTATGGACTGATTTAAACGTAGAAACTGTTGTTGATCTAAATCATCATATAAAGTCACAAAGAATTTTTTAGCCGTATTTGTTAGCCCAATAAGATCGTTTTCACTGTTTTTATCAACAAACATTAAAAATTGACTTCTTCCACTATCAGCATATCCATATACTTCCACATTTTCTACGAATTCAGTTAACCACTGGATCATGAAACTAAATCCGTAAAATTCAATGTTAGGCAGCTCTATAACTGAATATTTTTCAGTTCGATGAATCTTAAAACCATCTACCGTTACTTCAGGGCAAGTCTCATCTGCTTCCATAAGCTGTTTCTCAAGCTGATCCGGAATGGTGTTTAAGAAAATGAATTTTTCAAATATTCTAAAGTTTAGATTTTTTCGACCCTCAGTTTTGTAAGAACGAGTTCTTGATTCTTTGTTTAAGTACTTAGTAAAGAAGTTGGTACCGAAACTATCTTCAATAAAACTAATCAGTAGATCTATAGGAAATAGAATGAAAAGTATGATATTCCAAATTCGCACGAATGGAAGGAAAAGAATACTAAGAACTGTTTTTCCTGCATCCCTAGGGTATTTGAAAATGGTTATGATGAGTGCAATGACTCCAAGTATTATTAAGACTTCAACAATATGGTTCATGGATTATGAAGTATTGTAATATAACTATCATATTTGCTGTGGGACATTTTTTACATAGTTTGCTTTTAGTAGAATCTGGAGTTTGACTCGTGAATTTTCGATTTATAATAAGGATCATCAGAGTTTCATAGTATACTATAACCTTACACTTCATTCTGAACTGACCAGCTTATATCATCGATTATTAATATTTTTTCTTCGTTCTATAAAATCATCAAACTTCTGTTTAAAAGAATAAGAAAAATCAAGAATTGCGATAGTGAAATCCAGTATATCTCTAGCGTCAGTAGAAGTAAATGTTGAATCAATATTATGAGCAGCTTCATTACCCAAGAGCCTCAGTTGATTAGCCCATTCAAAAAGCTGTTTATTAATGATACCAGTTTCTTTTAGTTTCTTGATTGATTCTGCAAGATTTCCTGACTTCACATCTTTTAAAGAGCAGAAACCTTCTATGGTACGTCTGCACATTATAGCAGTAGCTGTATTTGCCCCTCCTCTATAACACTGTATACTTTCCTGAAGTGACTTTCTTAATTGTTCAGGAATGGTTGGGTTCAAATGAAAATCTCCAGTTGGAAACAACAATCGAGGTGTTCCAAGGTGAATTTGATCAGCGAAAAATTCGGGATTTTGAACTGTAAGAATTGGTTTTTTGCATTTAGGACATTTGAGAAACTTATATATTTCGCCTTCAAGGGGTTCCAAAGGGTTGTCGACTCGGTAGCTACCGTGTTCAATGGCATCCACATTAATATTACATACGTGACATTCTACGACCATGTGCAGTATTTATAGACACTAACATCTATACATGAATGCGATTAGAGATATTAGTAATATTATTTTACATAGATAAATCAAACGTAGCACAATTGAAACTACTATTTTCGCAGCATAACTTTATACAGTCGATTGTATGCTTTTTTTAGTTCTCCATTTTTTGTAAAACAACCACTATCTTGTCTTCCAAACCATTATTAATTTCCAATTGTAAGTCATTCACTGAACTATTTGATTCACCGTCAATTACTTTTATACTTTCTAGTTCATCAGGATAGCCTATAATTGATAAATCACATGCTAATGGAATAGAAATTCGTTTAAGTTTTAATTTGTGAGAAAGTAGAGAAACATCCTTAGTAAAGGGCTCAGAATATTTTTCTCGTATTATTTCGTATTCAAATCTCGTTTTCAACCTACCTTCTAGATAGTTATTAGAAAAATCTCTAGGAGAAATAATTCCTGAGGTTTGCTCTCGATACATCACGTCTAAGGCTTTCAGTAAACCTACTCTGTCGCTTAAATTGTTGACATTGGATTCAATGAAGAACTTAGAATCATTGTAAAAGTTCTTTGATTTTAGTTTGTCATTGCGGTCTGTAGTGAGCCCAAGAAATTTTCCATAGAAATATTCTGTTAAGTCTTTCTTTTGCAGATTAAATAAATCATCATACATGTAAGGTCTAAATGTCGAACCTTCTTTGATAAAGAACCCTATTTTATAAAAGTCTTTTGCAGGAGAAAGAAATACATCTTCTATAACTTGAAGTTCATGTCCGGAAATACTAAAAACTTCTTGAAGCTCGGCCTTGATTATGAAAAAAAAGTTTTGATTTTGAGAAGTTCTCCCATCTCCTATAAGGCAGTATCCTCCTGGGATTTTAGCACGATAATGGGCTCCCGCTAATTTGTGAGCAAGTTCTTGAGAATTTTCCAAAAATTTTTCATCATTAAGGTCATCAAATGACTTTAAAAAGGAAAAAACACTCCTCTCAGATTCGTCTTGAAATTCTAATTTGAATGTCTTATTTGTCTTAGACAAAGCTTCATGAAGTCTATTTTTTAGAATACCCTTATCATCATCTCCAATGGTTAATAATTCATTAGAAGTTACAGCAAACGCTTCAAGTTCTTTGGTTTTCGGATGTACTTCGTGGGCAATTAGCCTATTAATACTTACAATTTCTAGGTCAGTTAAACTCATAATTTATGAAAATTGGAAAATGAAAAATCAAACATATTTTTTGTATATTCTCTATTCTTTACAGGAGAAACAACAGTTGAATTAAGGTGTTCTAGTACTAGCATATATTGGTATGTAAGGGTATTGTGTTCTCCCTCCATTTGAAATAGAACCCAAATATTATCTTCTGTTTCAAACTCTGGGTAAAGATTGATTTTAACTTTTTCTTCTTCAAATAGCTGTTTATTCACGTTGAAAACGATTCCGAGATCTAAAAAACAGATGAAATTGGGAAGATTTCTATTATCCTCTTTATTTAGATAGTTTCCTATTTTATGGGCATCGCATTGAGAAGAATCAACGAACGTCATAAATGTAAATAACGGATTTCGAAATGGAAGTTTTGTTAAAGGTTTCTCAACATAAAAACCCGAACCTGAGGTTTCAATATAAGCAGGTGAAATATCATCTCTGACAAGTTCATTCTTTGTTCTTGCTATATTATTTGAAAAAGACTCTATTAAATCAGATTTATAGAAAGAGGATTTAACTTCTGCAAAACAATAGGTAGATTCAAAATATACTAACTCTGATTTATCTGATAGATTGAAGAGAACAGGGTTTTTCTCATTTTCGGAAATGACAATATCATACTGAGGACTTACCTTTAGGTTTTTATCGACTATATGTCCATCACAAACATGATACTTTGGAAACAGTTTCCTTGCAAAAAAATCTTTTACTGCTAATTCAACTTCATCTCCACTTGCACGAATATTCTTAAGATCTTTTCGAATAGAGCCTGAAAGCCTATGGGCCATTAATATTTTTTCCAAATCATGTCTGAAGTATTCAAAAATAGGAAGGGTATTGAATGGCTTTAACTCCATTGTTTCAAAAATCAATCTTCATAGCAAACTATATATCTAACAAACAACAAATGTCATCCATTCAAAATACGCCTGTTTTAAAAAGGTGTCAATTAATCCTCTCTAAAATAGCCTATCCGAAGCTACCAACAAACCAAAATGACGCTTAACTGCTTTTTACTTCAAATCACACGTTCCATTGATTTTTTTTTGTAGAGCGACGTAGCGTAATTACTAATAAATTAGACTTCAAAAAAATATGCGTGATTCGAATCTGTAAAAAAATATGCGTGGCCAGAGTAAGTAAAAATATGCGTGATTGATTTTCAAAAAAAAATATGCGTAACTGTGTTTGAAAAAAATATGCGTGACTCAAAAAAACCATATGCGTGACTTAAATGAACCACGCATATATGCGTGACACCCCTACGCATATATGCTAACTCAAAACAACCACGCATATTTATTTCGTCTGAAAAAAAATATGCGCGGTTGAGATCTAGAAAAATATGCGTAGTTAAGGTTTTTGAAAAAATATGCGCAGTCAGGATTTCAGTTTCTTCCTTAAATAAGTTTAAAGAACGAACTTATCGATCTAGGGCAAATTATCATCCACGTAAGTTCACCGAACATCACCCAGTGGTCGAGTAAGTAATCCTATAGAATCATCACCTTATTATAGACAAACGTGCGATGACATAAATAAACAGCTCTAGTTAAAAAGCTCTAGCGTAGCTTTGGGGCATGAATCCAAAGAGAATCGCTATTATCTCCATCCTCAAGCCTGTGGATGACATCCGTTCTTATGAAAAATTCACCAAGACTCTCGCACAAACTGGTGATTACCTGATTGACTTGATCGGCTATCCTAGCCAGACAGTACACGAAGATGCTGACCACATTCGCTTTCATTCTCTTTCTGCTTTTAACCCCAAAAGCAAGGAGCGATTCAAACAACGCAAAGTGATCTGGAACAAATTGAAGGAAATCAAACCTGACCTTATTATCTGTACTACTCACGAATTGTTGGCTACCAGTATCAAAGCCAAGTTCCGATTGGGTTGCAAGATCATATATGATATCCAAGAGAACTATTTCTACAATCTCTGGTATCAAAACAACTATTCTACACTTGTCAAAACTGGATTAGCTATAGCTGTTAGACTCAAAGAAACAGTACTGTGCGGCTATTTCGACCATTTCTTTTTAGCGGAAAAGTCTTACGCTAGAGAGCTACTTTTCACGAGCAAGCGGTCTACTATTCTTGAGAACAAGGCGTTGAACCATCTACTAGTGGAAGAAAAGTCTTTACACTCTCGCCCTACTTTCGTTTTCACTGGTACTTTGACAGAGAGCAATGGCATATTGAGATGTCTCAAGTTCATGAAGCAGATCAAGGCTTCGGCGCCTAATTATAGATTTAGGATAGCAGGGCATTGTCCTGACAAGAGCATCTGGAACGAACTGGAGTCTGAACAATACAGTTTTATTGAGAAAGATATCTCAATAGATCCGATTCCTTATGACAAGATTTTGGAAGTCATTCATTCGGCGGACTTTGGTTTTATCGCTTATAGACTTAATCCTAGCAATCAATACTGCATGCCTACGAAGGTATTTGAGTACGTCGCTGCTAAGGTCAGCTGCATCTACGAAAGTGGCGCAATGTGGAGCCAGTCTCTGGAAAAGCATCGTCTAGGCATCAAGATAGACTATGACCATTTTGAAATTGATGATTTCTTAAATACTCAAACTGATTATCAAATAAACGAAGACTTTGATCGAAGCCACGTAGTTTGGGATACTGAATCGACTGAAATGATAAAATCTGTGCGTCGAATACTTATTTCTTAGGACTAGCGTTAGACATACTTAATCCCACCTCTTTCCAAAGACCATTTGGCATTCCCGTGTTCAAATATTGGAAAAACTAAAACTATTCTACTAACACATGAACTATTTACTAAAACCATTCTTAAGTACCATCCTAGTATCATTTGCCTTGACCATTGTATCCTGCGATGAGGAAGAGGAAAAGATAGAGTGGGCCAACAATAATAAGGTTCTCTTTTCTGCTTCATGCCAAGACGGAGAAAATGGCTTCTCTGGCAATGAAAGAGAATGCGACTGTCTTGCCGACAGGGTTTCTACGATTATTAGTTATGACAACCTTATTGACAATAGCTATGAAATGTCATCGGATGAAAAAGAAGCACTCTCTACAGCTATGAGACAGTGCGGTGTTTCACTGGCTTTTTAGAAGATAAAAACACTCAAAACACCGCTAGCGCAAGCTCAATGTCGTTAAGTTAAGGTCATTGAGCTCGCACCAGCAATGGTGTCTTGTAATAATATAATTAATCCAACTCAGGCTTACCTCTTGAAGATACCTTCTACAAAACAAACTTACTGCCTCAAATACCTCCTTACTTCTAATCAAAAACGATTCTGAGATATAATAATATCGATTGACCTGTCGACTAGTTTGCCATAAGTAAAAAGGGTTTTACGGCTATTCTTTCGACCACAACTTTTCCATCAAACATAATTTACTTATATTCAAATAATTACAAACTAAAACAATTAACTAAACATGAAACATTTATTCAAATCACTACTTTTTGCTTTTATAGCTTCTCTAACTTTTACAATAGTATCATGTGATGACGACGAAGACGGTGGATGGTCTTCTGAAGAGCAAGAAGCTGCGATTAAAGAGTGTGTAGAAGATGGAGACACTCAAGCAGTATGTGAATGCGCTATTCCAAAAATCGCTGATAAAATAGATTACAGCAAATGGCAGGATGACGATTACGAACCTACTGAAGAAGAAACAGCAGTCGTACTAGCAGCATACTTTGCTTGTTTAGAGGATTAACAATTTCTTGAACGTAATAGCTACTTTTGAAAGAGTAGCTATTTACTTTAAGTACCGCCTCGCCTCTAAGAAACGATTCAAATTAAACTCATCGTATAGCGCTGAGCTAGGATCAAAACTACTCAAACGAACTCGCTGAGATGAGTGTATCATCAACTGATCTTCGAGCCACATTCCTACATGAGTTACACGACGTTTGGTAGAATCAGTAGCTGGCCTTCCAAAAAACAACAAATCTCCTTTTTGAAGGTTTTCGAACTGGGTTCCAGCCTCCACTTTCACCCCTTGATTGACTTGTTGAGAAGCATCTCTAGCTAAGGTCATCCCATTCATCGCATAAAGTGTTTTAGTGAATCCACTACAGTCTACCCCTTTGGAAGATGTTCCTCCCCAGAGATAGGGCAATCCTAAAAATGGTCTAGCATAGTGATCTAAAACTTGGGCAGAAGGTACCAAATCACTTTTCCATTGACTATACTTCTTTGCCACTGTCTTATAAATAGTTCCTACTCTCCCATCAGGGTATTCTACTACAAATTCATCGTCCTTCTCATCTATCAACTTCAATTGACTTCCCAGTACCAAGTCTGAAATCTGCTGACCGTATTCCCCAAGTACTTCACCAGTCATTTCAGTTACTATTACTTTTTCAGAAGCATTCCACTCGTCGATTTCTTTTTGCGTCATCAATTTCACTCCTCCGTGATCGACCCATGAGATGTATTGATCTGGAGTCTGAACCAAATACCATTCGTCTAAGACCTTCAGTACTTTCACTACCGTTCCCAATACTGCCTGAGTAGCAAGTTCACTGCTATGTCTATGATCAGAACGAATGTTGGCTACACTATTATTGACCACGGCATAGGGTGTCTCTTTAGCCTTAGCATCTGGAAGTTGTTCAATGGATTCTTGCCATTCCAATCCGGACTGCTCCATGTGTTCTATTAACCGAGCATAAGCCTCAGGTTGATCTGTTACACCTGTCAATTGAAGTTTCTTATCCTGCCATTTAGCTTTTATATCAAACCAAGCTACCCTTTTATCTGGTGCATACGAAGCCTTGAGGCTATCGATCGTTTCGGTCACTTTGATCAAGTCCTGGCCGTTTTCTAGTTGACAGGCATAGACTAAAACAGAAACTAGTAGAAGGAAGAATGTGTTTTTCATATAGCTAAACTAAAGAATCGACTCGTCCGATCGATCGTTAATGCGTATAAAACATTGCGCCAACGAGTTGCGATTCGTAGTTTTGCCAAAATTTTTAGATCGAGTACTGTGCAAAAACCTTCAATACCAAGAGGAACGAGAGATTTTGGCCCGCAGCAAATGGCCAAAAGGAATTACATTTTCAACACTATCAAGGCCGTTTATCAAAAGTTTGGCTTTTCGCAATTAGAAACGCCGACTTTGGAAAATCTATCGGTCTTGACTGGTAAATATGGAGACGAAGGTGATCAACTACTCTTCAAGGTTCTGAACTCAGGAGACTTTCTTAGTAAGACCTCCGAGGATGACTATAAAGCAGGTAGCAAAGCGCTATTGAACAAAGTCTCTGAAAAAGGACTTCGCTACGACTTGACCGTACCGTTTGCTAGGTATGTAGTCATGAACCGAAATGACATCACTTTTCCATTCAAAAGATTTCAAATCCAACCAGTATGGAGAGCTGATCGTCCACAAAAAGGTCGATACAGAGAGTTTTACCAATGCGACGCCGATGTAGTGGGCACCAACTCTCTACTTTGTGAAGCAGAAATCATAGTAATGATCAATGAAGTATTTGAAAATCTCAACCTTGAAAACTTCACGATCAAAATCAATAACAGAAAGATTCTCCAAGGTTTTACCGAGGTGATTGGGGCTCCAGGTAAAGAAACGGAGCTCTGTGTAGCCATTGACAAACTAGACAAGATCGGTAAAGAAAAAGTGATCGAAGAGCTAGAAAACAATGGTTTCGATGCCGAAAACTTAAAAAAGCTAGACCCTATCTTCTCTATCGGTTCTGATTTACAAGCCAATTTGGAGTTCTTAGAAGGGTTCTTCACAGACTGTGAGATAGGTAAAGAAGGACTTAAAGAAACCAAAGAAATTTTGACATACTTGGAGGCTTTTGATCTTCAGGATAGTCATCTCGAACTGGACATTACGTTAGCTAGAGGTCTCTCCTACTATACTGGAAGCATCTTCGAAGTAAAAGCCAACGGTGTCAAAATCGGCAGTATCTGTGGTGGTGGTCGCTATGACAATCTTACCGGTGTATTTGGACTGAAAGATGTATCAGGAGTGGGAATTTCATTCGGTGTCGATAGGATCTACGATGTACTAGAAGAACTAGAATTGTTTCCAGCATCTAGTGATTCAGACCTGCAGGTGGTAATTGTTAATTTTGGAGAAGAGACACAGTCTGCCAGTATCAAACTACTAAGTTCACTAAGAGCTGCTTCCATCAACGCAGAGTTGTATCCGGATGCATCCAAGATGAAAAAGCAGATGACGTATGCTAATAAGCGCAACGTACCGTTTGTAATAGTAATCGGTGAGGATGAAATCAAATCTGGCGAGTATGTTTTGAAAAACATGCTAGATGGTAATCAAGAGAACTTATCACCCGAAAGCATCATTTCTACTATTAAGGATAATTTAAAGTCATAAAATTGAAACTGTTTAAAATTGGCTTTGGTCTGGCTATCGTGCTAATAATTAGCATGACTCATACAGTCCAAAGCCAATCGAGCAGTAAAAAAGGTCGCTTCCAAGTAGACTACAGGAGAGGCTGTACAGGAACTACTATCACTATTACTCAAATAGGTACTTTCTCCCCTGCCCCTGTCTATTGGTATGAAAATCTGGTTGGCTCTTTTACCTCTACGCTTTCTCATACCTACAACACCGCAGGTTCTTTCTACATCGTTCAGTTGGTCAATGATGCCAGCCTAGGCACTGACAATTACGATTCTCTTCTAGTAGAAATATTAGAACCTCAAAACGCTGAATTTACAATCCACAAATGTGCTAATCACAAGGTCAGAGTAGAAACTGCTAATGACTACTATGATCGCTATGAAGTCGATTTTGATGGACTCAGGACAGATATAGTCAACCCAAATTCTTTTACCAATGAATTTGATTTTGGTTCAAGTGGTGTCTACAACATTACAGTAACTGGTATCTTGACAAGTGGAAATAGTAACTGTGGCAGTCAAGTAGAAACTGTTTCTACGGTCACCTCATTGACACCTCCATTACTATCTACCGTAGAAGTAATAGACCAAAATACTTCTGGTTCGATCCTACTGACTCATACGCTAGATGCAGGCGTAGATTATAACCTATACTATGGAAATGGAGACAGTAAAAATTTAACACTCCAAGGTTCTATTTCCAGTAACCAAACAAATATTTCACCTATCAATACAGCTACTGACTATCACTGCTACCAACTAGAGTCTTTTGATGTTTGCAACGGAGATAGTTACAAATCCGAAGTCATCTGTTCGATCATACTGGACACCTCCTCAGATGAAAAAGGAAATCGAATGAATTGGTCTACAGACAACTCCAATGCAAAAACCACTGAAATAATTAGAGATAACTCTATTCTCATAAACCTTCCTACCACCTCTTCTTCACATACTGATAGTCTAATCGTTTGCAACAAAGACTACTCTTATCAAGTGCAGCAGCTATACCAACAGGGCAAGTCTCTTTCAATGAGTTCTACTATTACTGCGTCTAACACACAATCTCTTCCGATCATTAACGGCAACCCTTCATCGACATTCAGTGGAGACTCGGTAATAGTGACTTGGGACAAACCAAATGACGGTGAAATTCCTTTTGATCAATATGTCGTCCAAAGAAAGGTGGGTAACAGAGACTGGTCTGACTGGATGAATACGACCGAGCTTGTCGCAGTTGATAAGGATATCCGTCTTAATCAAGCACCATCCTATAGAGTAAGTTATTCCGATGATTGTGAAAATGAATCCACTCCGTCAATAGCTACTACTCCAGTGGTACTAGCAGAGTCTAATAACCGTGGCAAAATCATCACCTACGAATGGAATAGATACGAAGAGTGGCAAAACGGAATTCAAGGTTATACACTTGAACAACTAGACGAATCAGGAAATATTCTTGAAGAGTTTGAGGTGCTTAGTGGACGTTCTAAATCCATCGACTTTTCTAATCAAGACCCTACAGACAAATACCTCCGAATCAAAGCTACTTCACTGGATTCTCCACCAGTCTATTCCTATTCAAATGTAATTACTACTAAGATCGAGACAGTTTTATACTTCCCCACAGCATTCACTCCCGACGAAGATGGAGTCAACGACACTTTTGTTCATCAGGGGCCTGCCATAGCGGACTATAAACTAGACATCTACAATCGATGGGGAAACCAAATCTATTCTACTACTGACAAAAACTACGGCTGGGATGGCACTGACCGAACAGGTGATTCACCACAAGGAACCTATCTCTACAAGGTATACTTCACGGATCTTGAAGGTCGCAGCCATTATCAAAATGGTGTTTTAACACTTTTTAGATATCTATAACCAACCGATTTACTAGCTTAGCCGTTTCTTATTTTCAAATCAAATAGACGGGATATGTTTGACATGATGAACATGATGGGTAAGGTCAAAGAGCTTCAAGAAAAAATGAAAGAAGCTCAAGAGTCACTAGGTGCCATAGAAGCTGAAGGAGAATCTGGAGCTGGATTGGTTAAAGCTGTAGCCAATGGTAAAAAACAAGTCATCAAAATTGATATAGACGAGTCCTTATTAAATAGTGCAGACAAAACAGTCATTCAAGATTTGGTGGTCGCTGCAGTCAATATCGCTACTCAAAAAGCTGGAGAACTAGGCGCTGAACACATTAAAAAACAAACGGAAGGCACTCTCCCTAATATACCAGGCATGGATTTTAGCAAACTATTCAATGGCTAAAAAGACGGCTGTAGTTATCCTCAACTACAATGGGGAAGAATTTTTAAAAACATTCTTGACCAATGTCGTTGAGAACAGTCCCAGTGCAGATGTAATAGTAGCGGACAATCTATCTTCTGATGGATCTGTAGATTTCCTGAAATCAAACCACCCCGATGTCCAGCTTATAGAGTTGGATCAGAATTATGGGTTTACAGGAGGATATAATCGCGTAATATCCAAACTTGATTATGAATACACTGTATTGCTGAATTCAGATATTGAAGTTGCTCCCAATTGGCTAGAGCCCATCATCAACTTCATGGATTCCAACCCTAAAGTAGCTGCTTGTCAACCCAAGATTTTAGATTATAATCAAAAAGAATATTTCGAATATGCCGGTGCGGCAGGTGGATTCATAGATACACTTGGTTTCCCCTACTGTAGAGGAAGGGTTTTCGATTCGTTAGAAAAAGATTCTGGACAGTACAATTCTCCATTACAAGTATTTTGGGCTACTGGAGCTGCCATGTTTGTCAGAACAAAACTTTACAATGAAGTTGGGGGACTAGATGAGGATTTCTTTGCTCACATGGAAGAAATTGATCTTTGCTGGAGACTTCAAAGAGCTGGTCATGAAATATACTGCATTCCTGATAGTACAGTTTATCATGTAGGTGGCGGTACACTCAACAAAATCAACCCACGAAAAACTTATTTTAATTTTAGAAACAACTTAGCAATGATTCTAAAAAACGAATCTGCTATCAATCTTGTATGGAAAATCCCTGTTAAACTTACGCTAGACGGTATAGCAGCCATCAAACTATGGAAAGATCATTCATTTGGTCATTTCATCGCTGTGATCAAAGCTCACTTCCATTTCTATGCTAAAGCCTCCATTCATTGGCGTAAACGTACTTCTACAACTACGACAAACACCTGCCAAGGCCCTTCTAAGTATATTCTAATCGATTATTTCATCAAAGGAAAAAAGAAATACAACCTATTGTAAACCAATTACCATCAGATAAAAACAGCCTTAAAACCAGGAGCTTCATTAGCCTTACAAGAAAAACGCTCGACCAAATGGCCGAGCGTCTACACCCGTTAATTTCCTGATTTTTATTTCTTATCACTTCCTCTGAACTTATTCAGAATTTGTTTCATATGCTCTCCAGCGGCTTCTCTCCCCCCAAGACCATATGCCAATGCAATTGTCACTGCTAAAGATCCAAGAGTCAACCCAAATGCTAACTCTACGATGCTGTTCGCTATCCCCATAGTCCTAAGCGAAATCGCAAAGAATAATCCTATGATCAACATCTTTACAGCACTGGCAGCAAATGCATCTTCACTCTTTTTAGACATTGACTTGTGAATTGCTGTAGCAATGATATTACCAATCACCATCACGACTAACCCAAATAGTATACTGCCTGTCAAGTTGAGAATAGAATGTAAAACTTCACTCATTCTTTCGAATCCAAGCATATCTGAACCTGTCACCACACCTGTGAAAATGATAAAGAAGAACAATACATTAGATACGACAGTACTAAATGACTGCTCATCACTGATAAAAAACAAATTCAATTTCTTACTCCAATCGTCTGCACCAAGATTGGTCAAAAGGTCTTTTACGAAATTGGTCACAAACCTTCCGAGAATATAAAATAAGGCTATAATCAATGCTGCTCCGATAATATGTGGCACCGCATCCATGATCTTATGCAACATATTATTGGCAGGAGTAGTAATAGCATCTAGATCAAGAGCATTCAGAGCTAAAATAATTACTGGTATAAACACCAGTAAGAAAACCAGCTGCTGGATAAAATGCACAAACTTCTCAGTATCATTAAAGCCTACGCTTTCCATCAATCTATCTAAGAAGCTTCCTGTCATTCTTACCAAGTTCGAAGCAAACTTGGCCAGTATATAACCGATAAAAGTGATAACCAAAGCTGCGAATACATTATCTATATAAGATAAAAATTCATCCAGCATATTTTTGATTGGATCAAGTACGTAGCTTACGCCAAGCATCTCTAATACAATCAATAGCACAATCACCATCAAGATGTAATACACTAGATTGGCGATGAACTTATTAGTATCTACAATAGTATTTCCAAGCAATTTCTCATCCCACTCAGTCTTCTTCATCAATCCGTGAACAATCCTTCTTATTAGAAGTGAAAACAACCACCCTCCGATGAAGAAAACAATCGCACCAAGTACTCCAGGAAGAGCATCGTGTAATGTTTCAGAGATTCTATGCAGTAATGAGGTAAAATCCATAGTTCAGTATAGTTTTAGTTTACTACTGAATTTAGGAGAAGCCTATGTAATTTCAAAAAAATGAAATTAATTTATGTATCGTACAAACTAGCTCAAAGCCTTCTGTACCAACGCTAAATCCTCGGGTACATATTCTAATTTCAATGCCATCTCGTGTCCTTTTTCAGTCATTTTACCCCAAGTTTTTCTTACAATATCGATTACCTTTTCTTCCTGATGAAGCTTAGCGAATTCGTGGAAATAGTACTTTAAAAACACTAGACATATAACATCTTCTAATTGCTGGGATGGCTCATCCGTTTTCAATTTCTTTTTAGTCACCAATTTCACTACCTCATCCATCGAATCTTGAGAATAACCATTTTCTTCCATGATCTCTGACAAGAGTTCACCATGGTAAATTTTTACCATTGTTCTCCATTTGAAATATCCCGCACGACCCATAGGATATTCACTTCTTTGAATATCCCATCTACGTATATGCTGTCCACGAGCGGCAATCTGCATTTCTTCGGAAGGAGATGAATCATATTCACCTAACATTTCAGTCATTCTCTGACCATAAACCAATTCTTTAGGCAGTTCTTTTCCATCGACTACTTCTTTATTAGGATCTTCCGAATTGATCTCATCTATCTTTTTGAGGACATTTTCAAGCATTTCCATAGGATTTAAGCATACACTCAAAACTAGAAACATCAACGCAATCTATTATACCCTTCTAGAATTAATTACTTGGATAGAATCAGCATACACACCTCATTCCATCTTAATCAGATCTATTCTTAATTACGTAGAAATTTTCGATAAAGAATACTTTTTTACGTAACACTACTTGTTTTATCAGTAGAAGTACGTAGTTTTGAATATCAATTTGAAGGAAATGGAAAAAATCGTTGTAATAGGTAATGGAATGGTCGGCTATAAGTTTTGTGAAAAACTGAGAGCAGCGGCTGGAAAAGATCAATTCGAAATCACTGTATTCGGTGAAGAGCCTCACGTAGCGTACGACAGAGTACACTTGAGTGAATACTTTACCAATCCTTCCGTCGAGCATTTGGAAATGGCTCCAAGAAGCTGGTATGAGGAGAATGACGTTAAACTTATTTCTGGAGAACTTATCACTTCGATTGACAGAGCTGCAAAGACTGTTACCAGTTACAAAGGAACGACCATCTCATATGATAAATTAGTCTTAGCAACTGGTTCTGGAGCATTTGTGCCACCTATCAAAGGAGTAGAAAAAGAAGGGGTCTTCGTTTATAGAACCATTGAAGACCTTGACGCAATTATAGCATATGCTAAAAACACAAAGAAAGCTGCCGTGATGGGTGGTGGACTTTTAGGTTTGGAAGCTGCTAAAGCAATGCTGGATCTTGAGCAAGAAACACATGTAATAGAATTCGCTCCAAGGTTAATGCCTAGACAACTTGACAATGCTGGATCTGATTCTTTAGTTTCTAAAATGGAGGCTTTAGGAATTAATATCCACATGAACAAAAACACTTCCAACATTTCTGGAAACGGTAAAATGACTGGAATGGAATTCGCAGACGAGACTTCATTAGATGTTGAAATGCTCGTCATCTCCGCAGGTATCAAACCAAGAGATGAACTTGCTAAAACCTGTGATTTATCCGTAGGACCTCGTGGTGGTATAGTAGTTAATGACCTTCTTCAAACTGATGACGAAAATATTTTCGCTATTGGCGAATGCGCTCTTCACAAGGGCATGATATATGGACTTGTGGCTCCAGGTTATGAAATGGCCGACGTAGTAGTAGACCAACTAATATCTAAGCGTGAAAAATCATTCGAAAGCTATGATATGTCTACCAAACTTAAACTGATAGGTGTAGACGTGGCAAGTTTTGGGGATCCATTTTGCGAAAGTACTCCTCATAAACCAATCATTTTCGAAGATAAACTCGAAGGAATTTATAAAAGAATCAACATCTCTGAAGATGGCAAGACACTACTTGGTGGTATCCTAGTAGGTGATGCAGAACAGTATAATATGCTACTTCAGGTTTGTTTGAACGGTATGGCTTTACCTCCAAACCCTGAAGATTTGATTTTGGGAGCTAGAGGTGGAGAAGAACTGGGAATGGAACTTCCTGACTCTGCCCAAATCTGTTCTTGTGAAAACGTAACAAAAGGTGACATCTGCAAGGCTATTGTAGAAGAAGGCCTAGAAGATATTGCTGCTGTAAAGACATGCACCAAAGCCGGAACTGGCTGCGGTGCCTGTTCTCCTATCGTAGCCGACATTTTCAACGAGCAAATGAAGAAAATGGGGGTTACTATCAAGAAAACCGTATGTGAGCATTTTGATTATTCTCGTCAAGAGCTTCTTGACATCATCAAAGTCAAGAAAATCAAGTCCTACGAAGAATTGCTTGACACGGTAGGAAAAGGAGATGGATGTGAGACCTGTAGACCATTAGTAGCCTCATTACTAGCTAGTACATGGAATGAGATGATTCTAGAAAATGGTCACGATTCTATCCAAGATACAAACGACAAGTACTTAGCCAATATACAAAAAGGGGGATCGTATTCAGTAGTTCCACGTATTCCTGGTGGTGAAATCACACCTGACAAATTAATTGTAATCGGACAAGTAGCTAAAAAATATGATCTGTACACTAAAATCACTGGTGGACAAAGAATAGATCTTTTCGGAGCAAGAGTAGACCAGCTCCCTGACATTTGGGAAGAATTGATCAATGCTGGTTTTGAAAGTGGTCATGCATATGGAAAATCCCTAAGAACGGTTAAGTCGTGTGTCGGGTCTACTTGGTGTAGATACGGTCTTCATGATTCTGTGTCCTTCTCGATAGAGGTAGAAGAAAGGTATAGAGGGTTAAGGTCTCCTCACAAATTGAAATCGGCTGTTTCTGGATGCAGAAGGGAGTGTGCAGAAGCTCAAAGTAAGGATTTTGGTATTATTGCGACTGAAGTAGGCTGGAACTTATATGTCTGTGGCAATGGTGGATCAAATCCTCAACACGCACAGTTATTAGCTGGAGATATTGATAGCGAGACCTGTTTAAAATACATAGATAGGTTCTTAATGTTCTACATTAAAACTGCAGAACCATTGAACAGAACAGCGACTTGGTTGAACAAGCTTGAAGGCGGAATGGATTACTTAATAGATGTAGTGGTCAATGATTCGCTAGGAATAGCTGAGGATCTAGAGAAGGAAATGCAGTTCATGGTAGATACGTACAAATGTGAATGGAAAGAGGTAGTGAACAACCCAGAACTACGTAAGAAGTTCAAGCATTTTGTAAATACAGAAATTCCTGATCCAACAATGAAATGGGATGAAATGAGAGGACAAAAGAAACCTGCTGAATGGGGTTTTCCAGCATAATTGACTAGATCTATCACAGAAACAATAAAGACATGAGCGAAGTATTGGAATATAAAACTGTAAAAACAGAAGAGGTAACTAACTGGTTCAAGGCAGCTTCAGAAGATGCCTTTCCAGCCAATGGTGGTGCAGCAATCGAATATAAAGGTCTTCAAATAGCAGTTTACAATTTCACCAGAAGAAACGAGTGGTATGCTACTCAAAACCTTTGTCCTCACAAACATCAGATGATTTTATCACGTGGAATGTTGGGTACAGAAGGAGAAGAACCAAAGGTCGCTTGTCCTTTTCACAAGAAGACATTTAGCTTAAAAAACGGAACAAACCTTAACGGAACTGAATGCGAATTAGCTACGTACCCAGTAAAGGTAGAAGACGGCTTCGTTTACGTAGGATTCGCTGATTAAATTAAGTATTATTACGGGTGCTAAAAATAACACCGTTTCGAAAACTAGGGCTAATGTATCTCATTGCATTAGCCAGCATTGTACTGACTATTATAGTCAGTCAAATATTGATTCAGTCGTTTATAAAGAAGCAATCCTTTGATTCCAGGGTAATCAACGTTGCTGGTAAGCAACGAATGCTTAGCCAGAAGATTTGTAAAATTGCCCTCAAAATTAAGATTGACCCGACCAATCATAATCTATATCAGGAGTTAAGTGCTACTACTGATCTTTGGAAGCTATCGCATGTAGCTCTTCAGGAAGGAAGCGATACTTTGGGAGTAAGTGGAATAAATTCAGCAGAAGTACTTAGTCTTTTCGCTAATGTAGAGCCATATTTCTCCGAAATACTCAAAAATTCAGAAGCTATTCTGAGTACATCTACTCAAGACACTACTCATTTACATAAGTATGTTGACAGCATTATTTCAGTAGAAGAATCTTTTCTTCAAGGAATGGATGCTATTGTATATCAGTATGACCAAGAGGCTAAAAGCAAAGTTCAAATACTCAGCAAACTTGAATTTATCCTTTTTGCAGTTGCTATCCTGATTATAGTTTTCGAATTCCTCTTTTTATTCAGACCTACTTCAAGACGAGTCGTTGCAACCTTCAACGATCTTGTAAAATCTGAGGAAGCAGCTAAGAAAATGACTGCTGAAGTTAACAAGCTGTATACTGAACTTGGGAAATCTTATCAAGATCTTGAATCAGTAAATATTGAGGCGGACGAACCTTCTATCCTACTAAAGTGCAACAGTCAGGGCAAAGTAGAATTCATTTCTGAGCGATTCAAGGAGATCATGTCTATAGAAGCTCCTGATTTTGAAAGCAACTTATACAAATGGCTAGGAAAAGAAGGCTACAATGAAGATTTCTTAACCAAACTTGAAAATATTGTTGACCTAGGAGAATCATGGAGTGGCGAGCTTAATGTAACTGACGGTGATGGTGATCTAATCTGGCTAGACATGTATTTCCAACCGGTTCCTTCTAATGGTAAAGGACAAAAGCCTAAAGTCTTGGCCATTGGTAGAGACATCACCGAAGTCAAAGAAGCTAAACAACGCTCAAGAGAAATCAATAGAGAGGCAATTGAAAAACGAGTCAAAGAACAACAGTACAGATCTGTATTGATTCTCGAAGGTCAAGAAGAAGAAAGAAAAAGAATATCAGCCGAAATTCATGATGGAATTGGTCAATTACTTACTGGTTTGAAACTCAACCTTGAAGGTATAACACCCACTGATGCACCTCATATGAAGAAGCGTATCAAGGATACCAAAGAATTAATGAAAAGTGTAATCAAGGAAGTTAGAAGAGTTTCATTTAATCTTGCACCAAGCAGTTTAGTCGACTTTGGTATTACACCGGCTCTTAAGAAAATAAGCCAAGAAGTCACAGCGCTAACCAACACAACCGTATTATTTGAAAACCGTACTGGTTTCATTAATCGATTGGATAAGATAGTCGAGACTAACCTTTACAGAATTGTTCAAGAAGCTGTCAACAATAGCATTAAATATTCAGAAGGTACGGAGATTAAAATATCAGTAGCTCATGCATACAACCAACTCACCGTGATCGTTGAAGATAATGGGAAAGGTTTTGAGAAAGAGCGATTGGAAAAAGCAGGGCACTTTGGTGCTTCGGGACATGGAATCTTCAATATGAAGGAACGTGCAGCATATATCAATGCTCAATTTGATGTAACTACTGAATTAAATAAAGGAACAAAAATCACTATAAGTTTACCACTTAGCTGAAAGAAATTATGAGCCCAATAAAAGTTATCCTAGCAGACGACCATGTCATTGTAAGAAACGGCATTAAAATCCTACTTGAAAGTGATGGAGAAGTAGAGGTAATAGCAGAAGCGTCTAATGGTGCGGAAGCTCTTGACAAAGCCAAAGAGTATCAACCAGATATTTTGATTTCTGATATCAGAATGCCCATCATGAATGGTATAGAGGCTACTGCTAAACTTAAAAATGTAGCACCAAATACCAAAGCACTAATTTTATCAATGCACGATGATGAAGAGTATATTATCAAATCAGTAGAAAGTGGTGCATCAGGATATCTTCTGAAAGACACTACCAAAGACGAATTCTTAAAAGCGCTTAGAGCTATTCTAGACGGCCAGAAATATTTCAGTGGAGATATTTCAAATATTCTAGTGAACAACTATCTCAATATACGAGAGCAGCCTGCAGCTACTAGTAAAATAAAAAGTATTGAAAACGAATACCATATTACCAAAAGAGAAAAACAAATACTTCAAATGGTTTACAATGGGCATAGCAACAAAAGCATTGCTGACGAATTAGGCAAAAGTATTCGTACGATCGAAACTCATCGTTTCAACATAATGAAAAAGTTAGAGGTAAGTAACATCACAGAATTACTTAGAAAAATAGATGGAGAACCATTCTTAGTTTCAGAATGATTCTCCATTCTCATAACCTGTTTTATCTTAATTTACTTGTGTCCTAAATCATTAAGGTGTTGTAAATTATATTCTTCTGGAAAAGGGTCAATAGTTTCTTTTACCGGCTTCTCAGTCTTAACCTTCACTTCTTTCACCTTATTCTCTTTCTGCTTCTTGTACTTACGTCCAAACAAGAAATTAGCTCCAAACCTAAAATTTAACGAACTATTATTGACTAAGCCATCAGACGATATATAGTTTGGAATATTTTCTGCACTTCCATAAAGTTGTAAGAAACCAAACCTAGCAGCCAATCCTCCTCCGACAGAGAAACCATGTAGTGATTGATACGAAACAGTAGCAGATACATCTAAAATTCTAGCAATACTCTGAGAATACCCAAGTGCATAAATTTGAGCATGATTTCCTTCATCTATTTTAAACAATGTAGAAGCTCTTACATTACCACCTTTGATCACTTCATATCTCGCATCTAATAGAACTCGAGTAGGAATAGAGCTAGAATACGCTCTTTCATTAGTTTCTTCTTCTATAAAACTCTCTAAACTATCTGCTAGCGCTTCAAATGTTTCTTCAATATCATTAAAACTACCTCCTTTAAGATCTATTTCTCCATCATCAATAGTATAATTCTTAACATAGTCATTCCATGAAATCTTACCAAGATCATTAACAGCGAAACCAACTGTAAGTTTATCATTGACATCTAACTCAGCACCAATATCAATCCCAAAACCTGTATTACCATTAGTTATAAGATATTCCGCATCTTCCTGATCCATTGCCTCAAGCCCAGCAGTCTGAAGAATTAAATTCTCTACTCTAATGTTTTGTATGAAGGTGACACTATCAGTTCTCAAATGAACGGCCGCATCTGGAGATGTTTCCATATTAAAAACACCTTGTAAGTACTTTAATCTTCCTCCTACTCTGAGTTCCTTATCTCCTAGAATTTTCAGAGAATGTGTATAACCTATTCCATATTCTCTAAAATGATTTAGATTGAACCCAAAATCATCATCTGTTCTAGATTCGCCTAAATACTTGGAATTATTGATTAAAAAGTCTGCAGTTCGAGTAGGCATACCGAAGGAAGAGGTTATTCTTTCATTTCCAAATAACGTTACTGCTCCATAATCTCCAAGCCTAAAACCAATCTGATATAAAGTCGTATTAAAATCAAAAGAGATAGAGTTCTTATCAGACAACCTGTTCAAATACGAATCCCCCTCTGGAAATATGTCATTGGCTGATATCTCACCATTTAACCTCATTTTCACACCAGATATAACGGGTAATGCCACGAATACCCTAGCATCTGGAAACGACACTGGTTGAAAAATATTTACCTGGGGAACATTACTTCCAGCATGTAAAAATGAAATATCCATCTGTGCTGATGCACTTTGAACAATGGATACGATTGATAGTATTAATATAAATTTTTTCATATCACAGTTCAAGATCAAAGTCAACTAAAGCACCAACGGTAACAGCAATTTTAGCATCTGAAAAGAATGACACATCTTTCAGATTATCTACATCAAACGACTCCAATTTCAGTACAACTTTTAATGTAGCAGCAGTCAAGGTTTTATCTATATCTTCTTTGACCAAACTAATTCGAGTAACAGTAACTTTAGATTCTGCTATTGATCCGTCATCTCCGACTGTAGGTGAATCAAATGCTAAATTGCTAGCCTCTTGAGAGTCTACCAAAGAAGAAATTACATTACCTCGTTCATCTAAAATATATAGCTCAATCAATCCGAAAATTGGCATCTCATTATCTACAGCGATTTGAATAGCAAGTTGTTGAGCATCTTCCAAATCTGATATATCCCCTAAATCATATTCAAAATCATAACTATAGTCTTTCAACTGAACAGTCATTGGAATTTCCATGATTGCGTCAACTACTATCTCACTAGTATCCGCCATGAAATTCTGTGTCGCACTAGAAATATCGGGATTGATTTCTACCAATAGCGGCATCTCAATTCTATCGGGTTGAGCACTAATTAAGTCATCAATATTCGAATTATCCTTGTTAATTTCAATTGCCGATTTAGTTGGAGTATTAGCATTGGTAGCTGCCAATATTAACCTGTCCTTCTCAGCTATTGTATTCTCTAGTTCAATTGACGACCCATCTTCTAAAACACCTGTAACATTATCAAAACCTAAAAGCACATCTGCTCCATAGTCATTATTACATTCTAAAATCAACTTTGGATCGGTAAACTTCACTCCTATACTTCTTAACTCTTCTATTCCTGACATGTCAAAGCTAACTGGATCCATATTCAGCTGCTTTTTATCAAACAAAGCATAAAGAAGCTTAATACTAGGATTCTCAAATGATAGATTAAGAGTAGCATTTGGCCCTGCACCTACGAATTCACCATCTAGAAATAAATTAATTTGATTACCTGTCTCAAAATACGTTTTGAAGTTACTTAGATCTTCTTGAATAACTTCATTTACTGGGCCCGCCAAAGACACTTTAGCACCACTATTGAACTCTAGACCAGTAGTAGTGTAAAAAGTATTCCTTATCCCCCATTGATAATCGTTTAGACCATTTGGATAAGCCAGAGAATAATTTAACATCCCTCCTGAGTAGTAAAGGGAATCTAATCGACTAGCTCCAATTACACTGGTAAAAGTAAAGGGAATGGTATAAACATTAGATCCAGCTATTGTTGGAAAGGAGTGATTAAAAGTCTGTGTAGGAAGATCGACTATATCATCATTTTTACTAAACTCAATACGGTCCCTAAAGATCATGGTAACTGGTTCCCCCTCTTCAGCAGTGTATTCAACATTATCCTCTTCCCCCTCACTTAGGTCTTCAAGCAAATCAATTACATTGACAGTATCAGTACCAATATTAATCGCTGGACTAAATTCTAACCTATGGACAGTTTTATCTGGATCTATTTCTTCAAGGCCGCAAGCTCCTATTCCAGTAAGCATTGCCAGCCATCCTAATCTCTTAAATATAGTTTTATTCATATCTGGTCATTTGACGTATCGAAATTGTAAAATACCTCGAAACAATTAGAATTATTTTCGGTGAATACCTCAAACCATTAGATGTACTATTAAAAATAAACAACTAAAATGTTTCAGCACTGTAGAATCAATTGTTAATGCATTCGGTCAGGTCGAATTTCTAGTCCCTTCATTATTTCCGCTTCCGCTATCAGAAACTCTCTCCATCTTTCATTCACATAATCAGAATCGTCATAAAGCTTAGCCAACTCCAAAAAAGTATGATAATGTCCAGCCTCAGACACCATTAGTTCGTGATAAAATTGGGCCAGATCTGGATCCTTAATATTCTTCCAGAGCAATTTAAAACGCTCCGCACTTCTTGCTTCAATTAGAGCATTAAGCAAAAGCTTTTCTGTCAATTGCTGTTGACGACTTCCGCCTGACTTCATTATTTTATTAACCGCAGCTACATATTCGTCTTTTCTAGCCTTTCCTAGCTTTATTCCACGATCTTTCATCTTATTGAGCACAGCTTTAAAATGCCCCCATTCTTCTGTTACCAGTGCAGTCATGGTCTCTACTAATTCTGTCTTCTCTGGGTACTGGACTATCAGAGTAATTCCAGAAGTAGCTGCCTTTTGTTCACAGAAAGCATGATCAATAAGAATATCGGCGATTTGCTTTTCAGCAATATTAATCCATCTAGGATCAGTAGGTAGATTAAGCCCTAAGGTCGTTTTTTCGTTTTCCATATCTAATCAAAAAACATCCACCTTACACCAAAATCAAATACACGTCTCATTCCTGGATAAAACGGCACTTCAAAATAGCCACTATCTCGTTGCTGGTTTACATAATTTGACTTAACCCAAATACTTATGTTATCTTTTTTCATAACAAAGAAGAGGTCTGCAACAAAATAAGAAGGTGTTCTTAATTCATATTGATTATAAAACTGTTGTGTAATTGGATCATACCCCAACCCAAAATATTCAGATTGCCACCTTACATCTAGCCCAAGTTGCATTTCCATATCTCCTTTGAACAGAATATTCGCGTAATACCACTTTCCAGAAAGATTCCAATCTGCTATTTGCATTACCTCCGAATTGTCGCCGGCAACATTGTTAAACACTATTTGATTGTCAAAATGAAGATGGTTCCAAATTTTAAAATTGGCAATCAAACCATATTTATTTATTAACAATGTCCCAGTGTTTTGGGCTGGTAGTTTATCAGTATTGAAATAAATATAATCTGTCAATGTAGTAATCTCCGCCTCTGGTTCTAGGAAGACAAATCCAAAATCATAATGCAAAGCACCTTGAATAGAGTTGGCAAAAGTTGAGTTAAAAGCATTATTCCATTCATAGTGATTACCCAAATAGCCTTCTACTAAATATGAGGGTCGATAAGTCATACTAGAATACGAAGCTTCAAAAATGTTATTGTGCAAAAAGCTCTTAAACTGGTATTGTCCTTCATTCATAAGCTGAACTTCTCCACCAATTTCATTCTTATCATTTAAGTGAAATACAAGATCCCCTCCTAGATAGTACTCAAACTCTTTTCCATATTCACCTAAATATTGAGTCTTTTGATTCAAAGCACGACGTCTAGCAAAAGCCGTGTAATAAATATGATTGACTACTCGACCTTTAATACCAAGTTCAATATCCAATTCATCCAACTGAGACTTATCGAATGTAGAATCGGAATCAAAATATGCAAAATCGTAATAATCTCCATCAATAGATAAATCCGAAATAAATTGATTTTGTTTTCTGGTTTGCTCTATCGAATTGTAGACTTCAAATGAAGGCATGATGGAGTATTGATGATATAAATAAAAACGCTGCCTAAAATCTGTATTAGATGTCGCAGAAAGAGCAATAGAAGCATTTCTGTATAAGAAATAATCTTTCGGATCAGGTTCATCAACACCTCCTGTTTCCTCAAATAGTTTATGCTCCATTTTGTAAGCATGAAACATCATTTGATATTTCCCTCCTTCAGATCTATGAAAAGTATAAAAATCTAGTTCTGTGTTTTCTGCTTGCTTTTCTCTTAGACCTGCGGAACCTATTTGTTTATTAGAATTAATTCTATGAATATCAAAGCCAATATTCCATTGAGGATTAATATTTCTAGAGAACTCAAAATCAACAGTAGAACGTTGCTTACCTGCAAAAACCGCATTTAAATTGATATATGGAGACTTAGTGTCATAATATCTAAAATTAGAAACCTTCTTGTAATATGGCTCATAGGCTGTAAAACCAGTGGTTCTCCCTATCTGATCAGGTAAAGAATAATACATAGGCTGAAGAGCCGTACCATTTACACCTAAATCATAGTATGGCATTTCATGTTTATACTTCTCCTGAAACCTTTCTAAATCATATAATGATGTATCCATTATATGATAAAGCGTATCACTATGTTTAAGATCAAGAACAGTCTTGTATCTAGTAGTTGTAGGTCCATAGACTAGCTTAGTTGAATCATCAAGAATCTGAGCAAAGCTGCTCAATGATATCAACTCTAATAAGATTACAATTAATAAAAGTTTCTTCACGCCTGATTTGTGAGTATATTAATTCTTAAGCTCTCGCTTAAAATTCTGCCAAAGTTATCATGATCCGATACAATTCTTATTTCATCGTCAGATATATCTAGCTTTTTTTGAATGTCTAATACTATTACTTGTGACGACGCAATACTTCCAAGCTCAATTAGATCATGTATCTGAGAAAACGACTCTACTTCATTAACAACTATAAAATCTGCATCTCTTAAAGCTGATAGAGGGTATTTTCTTTTCCCTAAAGGCATTAAACTCTCAGAAATCAATCCTGAAAGTGAAGTATAAAATACTTTCAAATCTACTCGTACTTCACTATCGAAATCATGATCAATTAAAACCACCAAATCTGGTTTCAAAGCACTATACAGTTCTGAAATAGCTAATAACAAATGCTTATAGCTATAGACTTGATCTTTATTTTGGATAGGAATAGCGTTGAAGAATGTATTGGAGTTTGTATCCTCAGAACCGTCATACCTTCGCTTCTGTAAGCATAGGCTATTAGAAAATACTGAACAAGAGACTTTTTCTATATCAAGATTTAAATTATCATTCTTTTCAAATCCACATATAGAAACAATCGGAATTTCGAAAGCAACAGATTTCCACGTTCCTTTTTTAAACATAAATTTTCTAAACTGATACCTCCAATCCACCAACATCATTAGTGGTAAAGCGATCAATTTCAAGATTACTTTCATCCGGCAAAGATTGAAAATTCTCTAAGGCTTCTATTGAATTAAGCAACTATTTTTGCAACATGAAAATATCAGAAATAATCAAAAAGCTGAATCAATGGGCTCCACCAGCCTATCAAGAATCTTACGACAATGCTACACTGATTGTCGGCAATGATAAAGCCGATTTAACTTCTGCACTCATTACTCTCGACTGCACTGAAATGATAGTACAAGAAGCTATTGACAGCGGTGCTAACCTTATTATAGCACATCATCCCATCGTTTTTAAAGGACTCAAATCAATTACAGGTAAAAACTATGTAGAACGGACTGTGCTTAAAGCTATTAAAAACGACATAGCCATTTTTGCTATTCACACTAACCTAGATAATATAGATACTGGGGTTAGCAAGAAGATAGCGGATATTATTGGACTTGAAAACACAAAAATATTAGCCCCAAAAAAAGAACTACTCACCAAACTTGTAACCTTTATACCTATTGAAAATAAGGATGAGGTTCTTCAAAGTATTTTCAAAGCAGGTGCTGGTCAAATTGGCAACTATGATCAATGCAGTTTTCAACTGAATGGAACAGGGACTTTTAGAGCCAACGACAATGCTAATCCCTTTGTTGGGAATAAAGGAGAACTCCAAAGAGAACCTGAAACTAGAATCGAAGTCATATTTCCTAGCTTCCTTCAAAACAAAATTGTTACAGCCTTAAAAAAGTCTCACCCCTATGAAGAGGTGGCTTATTATTTAACTGACCTGCAAAACGAAAATCAAGAGGTTGGATCAGGAATTGTTGGAGAATTAAGTAAAGAGGTTTCAACAATCGAATTTTTAAAGCTATTAAAAGAAAGGTTCAACTTAGAAATCATAAGACATACTCATATACATGTAGATAAGATAAAAAAAGTAGCTCTGTGTGGAGGTGCTGGCAGTTTTCTATTAAGTAAAGCAAGAGCACAAGGAGCTGACATCTTTATCACGGGAGATTTCAAATATCATGAGTTCTTCGATACCGAAGACCAAATCATTATTGCCGACATAGGACACTATGAAAGTGAAGCCTTTACAAAAGACTTGATTTACGATTTTTTGAAAGAAAATTTCCCTAATATTGCACTCAATTTGTCAAAATTGAATACAAATCCAATTAAATACTTTTAGATATACATGGATAGCACGGTTGCACAGAAGCTTGAAGCACTAACGAAACTACAGTCAATTGACTCAGAATTAGATGAAATCATGAAAGTCAGAGGTGCATTGCCAGATGAGGTAATGGATCTTGAGGACGAAGTGGCTGGATATGAAACTAGAGTGGGCAACCACCAGTCTGCTATTGATGAATTGGAGATAGCAATCACCAACCACAAAACGGCTATAAAAGATGCTGAAAAGTTGATCGCTAAGTACGAAGAACAGCAAATGAATGTTCGAAATAATCGAGAGTATGATGCCATCACTAAAGAGGTAGAACTACAACAGCTTGAGATTCAAATCTTGGAAAAGAGAATAAAAGAAACTCACGCTAAAATCGATGCGAAAAACAACGAAATCGAAGACACTAAAAACTCTCTAGACGAGAGAAAGAAAGATCTCGAAAATAAGAAAAGTGAATTAGCAACTATCACTTCTGAAAGTGAAGAGGAAGAAGCTAAACTAAGAAAAGGAAGAGACAAAGCTGCTTCTGTAATCGATGAAAGATTGCTAAATTCTTACAATAAGGTAAGAGGCAATGCAAGAAACGGATTAGCGGTAGTTTCTGTAAAGAGAGGTGCATGTGGCGGATGTTTCAATGTTGTCCCTCCACAAAAGCAGGCTGAAGTAAGAGAAAAGAAAAAACTTATCGTTTGTGAGCACTGTGGCAGAATACTTGCTGATGTAGAAGAAGTTGTTGTAGAGGAGAAGAAACCAGTAAGAAGAAGAAAAGCCGCAGCTAAAAAATAAGGTTAGCTCTTTGACAATCAAAAAAAATACAATCATTAAGGTGAGCATTGCTCACCTTTTTTTGTTTACATACTTTTTTGGTTTTTGTGGTAATAAAGAAATCACAAGACCTCTTCAAAAGGATAAGCATGCGTTGGCTGCTTATGAGGCTATGCTAGACCTAAGGCTTACTGAAGCACGTACATTACTTGAACATCCTAAAGTAGAATCAGCTCATAAACAGTTTTCAAATAGCCTAGCAGATATTATTGAAATCATTTTCAAAGCTGACCAAGCTACATATGACAGTCTTATTAATAACGAAACTGTCTATTTAAACAACTTATCTAACCTTGCAAAAAAGGATCCTCACAAACTATACTACATGTCCGAAGTAAGAATTCAGTGGGCAGTAGTTAAACTGATGTTTTCAGAAGAAGTAAAAGCTGGATGGTCCCTCAAAACAGCCTATGGGGAGATAGAGGATAATATCAAAAGATTCCCAGATTTCGAACCAAACTACAAAGCTTTAGGAAGTCTCAAAATCCTATTTTCGGCAATGCCTGAAAGTTACCATTGGCTTTTAAACCTTTTTGGTATTGACCCCAATAGTCACGATGGATGGAAGCTTATAAACAAAATTTCTCCTAAAAGCCCTTATTACTTAGAGACTTCCATTATTAAAACGCTAGTTTCCACAAACATTATTGGTGATAAAGAAATAGCTCTCAATGAAGTCAAGAGAATGGCTAAACTTTACCCAAAGAATCAACTTTCAACATACTTTAGAGGCATTACACTCATAAAATATGCCCAAAGTGAAACCGCCCTCCCTTTACTTCAACAAACATCTAATACCGACACAAGCCATGTTATCAATCACTATTCCCGATACCAACTGGCTAGTATATACCTTCAAAAACAATCTTATGATTCAGCTAGGCTATGGTTTCAAAACTTCTTAAATGAATACACGGGCACTAATCTTGTTAAAGATTCTTATTTCAAAATAGGAGTATCTCATTACCTTCAAAAACATACTTTTCGTGCAATGCAGTATTTTTCGCAAGCAAGAAAAGAAGGTAGCACGAAAGTGGAAGAGGATAAAAATGCATTCTATCTACTAATTCAAAACTCCTACCCCCCATCTTCTCTTTTAAAAATTAGATATGCAACAGATGGTGGTTATTTTGATTTGGCAAAACGAGAATTAGAAAATCTAAATGTTAATGATTTCAAATCGTCCAAATACAAAATAGAACTACAATACCGAAAAGCTAGACTCTTTGATAAACTTGGAGATATTAAAAATGCTATTCCTTTTTATGAAAAGACTATAGAATTATCAGGTGAGAATAATTGGTACTTTGCTCCAGCTTCTTGTTTAAACTTAGGTAAATACTATGCATCAATTGAAAAGTACGATTTAGCAAAGAGCTACCTTAAGAAAGTTCTTTCATATAAAAGACATCAATACAAAGCTGGACTTGATAACAAGGCTAAAGTTGCATTACAAGGGCTACCTAAATAGTGTCATATCAAGAAATAACATAATTAAGAAGAGCAAAGGTGTTCTTACTTCTTTTTTACATTAATTTTCGGGCTATATAAAATATTAACAGACCCAAAAAACCACTACCACACCCAGTATATGAGTGAGCAACTACTAAAAGCCATTATTCACCTACTTGCTATTGTAGCCAAAGAAGATGATGTAACCGAAGATGAAAGACAAGCTATAGTCGACTTTCTACTTGAAAACGTCAGCAAAAAAGACGTTGACAAGTTTATGAAATTATTCGATCAACTTTCGGAACAAATGGCTGGTGAAAGAAAAGTTTCTTTTAGCGAAGAAAAAGAAATCGAGCTCTTGGCAAAACAGGTCAATAAAGAACTTAGCCAACAACAAAAAATTATTGTTCTATTCAAAGTAATGGAGCTAATAATAGCTGATGGTGAAATCTCAGAACGCGAAGATATTTTACTAGCTGCCATAGGTGAATATCTTAACTTCAAAGAAAGAGAAGTTAAGAGAATCAAAGCTTTCGTTGTTCATAAAAAAGAACAATACATGAGTGCTGATAATATTTTAATCGTAACACCCAATAAGCAAATTTTAGCTCCTTCTAAGTCAAAGCATATTCAAAGACCTCTTATTGACGGTATGATGGCTTTTTTCAGGATTCCAGCTTTGGAACTTTACTTTGTTAAATATGTAGGATCACAACAACTTAACCTCAACGGAACACCCCTTAGGTATAATAAGATTTATACATTTTCTTCTGGAAGTAGCATCCGGGGAAACGCCATGAAGTCTGTTTATTATAGCGATATAGTATCTACTTATCGAGAAACAACAGACCAAAAGAAAATTTCGTTCGTTGCTGAAAACATCCAGTTCAAATTTCCAAATGGAACAGTAGGCTTACAAAACATCAATATATCTGAACCTTCAGGTAAACTCATTGGTCTAATGGGAGGCAGCGGAGCAGGTAAGTCAACTTTGCTTAATGTTCTAAATGGAAACGACACTCCAAATAGAGGGTTTGTTAGAATAAATGGAATAGATATTCACAAAGATCCTGAATCAATAGAGGGTATTATCGGATATGTCCCACAGGATGATCTATTAATTGAAGAACTGACAGTCTTTGAAAATTTACAATACGCTGCTAAACTATGTTTTTCTAACCTCAGTGATATACAAATCAATGATCTTGTAGAGAAGACTTTAGCAGCACTGGGTTTGATGGCTACCAGGGACTTAAAAGTTGGATCACCTTTGGAAAAAACTATCAGTGGTGGACAAAGAAAAAGGTTGAATATTGGTTTAGAATTATTAAGAGAGCCTTCCGTCATGTTCGTTGATGAGCCCACATCTGGATTATCATCAAGAGACTCTGAAAACATCATGGACTTACTCAAAGAGCTTTCTTTAAAAGGGAAAATGATCTTTGTTGTAATTCACCAACCATCATCTGACATTTTCAAAATGTTTGATAAGTTGGTAATTCTTGATGTAGGAGGATACCAAATTTATTATGGCAATCCTGTAGATGCGGTTGTATATTTCAAAGGGTTAGTTGATTTAATAGATAAAGACTCAGGTTCTTGTATAGAATGTGGCAATGTAAATTCGGAGCAGATATTCAATATTATTGAAACAAAAGTAGTTAACGAATATGGAGCCTTTACTGACCAGAGGAAATTTACTCCAAAAGATTGGTACAATTACTTTGTAGACAAGATCAAACTAACGAAAGCAAAAGAATCTGAGGACAAGCCAGAAAAAACTCTAAAAATACCAAATAGACTAAAACAGCTTACCATTTTTACAAATCGTGACCTAGCAACGAAACTCAGTAATAAGCAGTATTTAGTCATCAACATGCTACAAGCTCCATTGTTAGCTTTGATTTTAGCATTTATAGTAAGACACACCTCAACAGAATCAGACACTTACATTTTTAGAGAAAACCCTAATATACCTGCATACTTTTTCATGGCGATCATTGTTGCTCTTTTTATGGGACTTACAATAAGCGCTGAAGAAATATTCAAGGATCGGAAAATACTAAAAAGAGAAAAATTCTTAAACCTTAGTCGCTGGAGTTACTTGATTTCAAAAATGCTAATTCTCTTCACCATATCTGCGATACAGACTTTATTGTTTGTATTAATTGGAGATATCGTACTTGGAATCAAAGGCATGACAATGTCTTTTTGGTTAGTAATGTTCTCTATTTCTTGCTTTGCCAATGTACTCGGATTGAATATTTCTTCGGCTTTTAATTCTGCCGTTACTATTTACATTACAATACCGTTATTATTAATTCCTCAGCTCATATTAAGTGGGGTAGTAGTAAATTTTGACAAGTTGCATCCATTACTAAATCATGAAAGTAAAGTTCCTCTCATAGGAGAACTAATGGCTAGTAAATGGGGATATGAAGCACTCGTCGTTACTCAGTTCAAAGACAATATCTATACTCGGAATTTTTATGAATATGAGAAAGTATCTTCAGAATCAGAATATGTAAATCTCTACCTCTATCCTGCTATTGATACAGATCTGAGCTATATAAATAGCCATATTAAGCAACATGGCAAGAAGGATGAAGCGTTAATTAACAAGCACCTTAGCTCAGTCCAGTCCGAACTTATTAAAGAAATGGAAGCTAATAGCATACCCAAAAATAAGTTTCCTGAAATTGATGATTTGACCATCGATAGGTATAGTGAAAATACCTACACTGCTACAGTCAAATTCATGAAAATCATGAAAATCATCTATAATTCCAGAGCCAACAAAGCAAATGATGCGAAAAATGAGCTTAAGAAAACTATGTCTGATACAGATGCAAAAGAGAAAAAATTGATATCTATGAGACAAAACCATACTAATGAGATGATTGAATTCTTCCTTAAAAACACGAGCAGCAAAGACAGAATAATTGAAACAGATAAAGGCTTCGTCCAAAAAATCTATCCTATTTACATGGACTCTGAACCAAGTAGCAAAGTCGACATTCGATCACACTTCTACGCTCCAAAAAAGCATTTTGCAGGATTATATTTTGACACGCTATACTTTAATGTATTTATCATATGGCTCATGTCATTAATACTAATTGTAAGTCTATATTTCGACTGGTTTAAAAAAATTGTAGAAGTATTCGGTAAGTAATGTTTTTCATCCTTTCAAAAATACTTACTTGGCTTCTTATGCCTATTGGGCTAATAACACTGTGCTTGGTTGGTTTCCTCTTATTCAGAAAGAAACCTATTGGTAAATGGTGTTTATGCATTGGTAGTTCATTATTTCTTTTCTTTTCTAATCCTATTATTGCCAAACTAGCCATGAACAAATGGGAACCCACTCATGTTCTTTATGAAGATATTAATGAAGTCTATGATTATGGAATTGTGTTATCTGGATTTACTCTTCCAGATAGACCTCCATATGATAGAGTCCAATTCAGCAAAGGAGCAGATCGCATAGCTCACGCTATAGATTTGTATAAACTTGGTAAAATAAAAAAGATAATCATCTCTGGTGGATCGGGAGTATTAACTTATGAAGGACGGACAGAGGCTACTATGATTTCTATGTTTGCAATCACAGCTGGAGTTCTTAAAGATGATATCATTACCGAAAATCGGTCTAGAAATACTAGAGAGAATGCATATTACACCAGTCGATTAATTGATAAAGACTCTAAAAGTCTACTAATTACTTCTGCATTTCACATGCATAGAGCTTCGAAGTGCTTTGACAAAGTCAATATTAAATATAAGGCTTTTCCTACTGATTATTATGGAGATACTATTCGATTCGATTTCACTGAATTATTACCTCAACTTCAAGCCATTGAACTATGGACCAAACTATTCAAAGAATGGTTGGGAATAGTAATGTATCGAATAGTAGGATATATCTAGTCGAAGAAAGGTAAATTATTTCGTCTTGTAATCAACCAATTCCCACTAGCTATCAAGTTACAGCTAACTTCCTAACTGCTCTTGAGAAAATTTTAGGAAAAAACCTCTTTAAATATACTCCAGCTACTTCTTTGAAGCCTCCAATATAAATCTCCTCTTTTCTTTTGGAAACGGCTTTTAAGCAAATTGGAATTAGCTCATCTACGGTCATTCCATTCGCCTGAGCATTATCCATTTTATTTTGTTTTTGTCCGTTTCCCTTCAAAGCATTCAAAGAAATATTCGTTTTGATGTAACCTGGACAAAGTAATGTGACTGCTATATTATCAGCATGATGCTCCGCTCTAAGTGCATCAAAATAGCCATGCAGAGCATGTTTAGAAGCAGCATAGCCCGACCTCAATGGAGAACTTATAATTCCTGTCACACTCGTCACAACTACCTGATGACCAAACTTATTTTCGACCATCTTTGGTAATGTCCTTTTAGTCACATCTATCGTACCAAAATAATTGACTTCTACTAAACGACGCTGAACGTCCATAGAAGTATCAACCACTCTATCACGTTGACTGATTCCTCCACAATGAATAACTATATCAACCCCATTATACTTTTCTATGACCTTATTCGATACTATCTCAATTTGTCCAGAATCAGCTAAATCTAACACTTCAATATCAAAAGATGCCTTTGCCCCTTGATTCTCTGACTTAACTCTTTCTAACTCTTCTTTTCTACGAGAAGACAATATTAGCTGACAGTCTATAGTGCTCAAATGTCTTACAAAGCCCTCTCCTATCCCACTAGAAGCACCCGTAATCCAAATTTTTTTCCCTTGAAAGTAGTTCATAATTATTTGCGTCGATATATAACGTAATCGAATGAGTAAATATGTCTAGCATCAATAGGATGATGAATTCTTGATATCTCCTCCCATGCTTCATGTTGAAATTCAGGAAAGAATACTTCTCCATTTTCAATCTGAGTATCAATCTCAGTCAAGTAAATCTCATCAGCAAGAGACAATCCTTGTTGATAAATTTGTCCTCCTCCAATAATAAACAAAAGATTTTCCTCAATCTCCCTTGCATACTCTACAGCTTCTTCCATTGATGGAACAACCTTACATCCCGGTGCATAGTAATCATCCTGACGAGTTACAACCACATTAGTACGAGCCGGCAATGGTCTGAATTTTTCAGGAATAGACTCGTAGTTTTTTCTTCCCATGATGACTGTTCTGCCCTTAGTGGTCTCCATAAAATATTTCATATCATCTGGCAGATTCCAAGGAAGATCATTATTTATACCAATTACTCTATTCTGAGACATGGCTGCAATAAGTGCTATTTTCATCATAGTTTTCTGATTATAAGGTTCAATTGGATTTCTATTTTGGCTAACTCATTTTCATAGATTAACCGCATTCATTAAGCTTCAAATTTATAGCCTCTGAGCAAATCTTCGATAGACATTCTCTTTTTCCCTTCTACTTGTAGATCAAGTATATCTAAAACACCATTTCCGGTTTTCACTGAGAAATAACTCTTATTATCTGTGTCATACTCCCCAACTTGGTTAGTAGTCATACTTCTTTGCGAATGCTTTACTTGAAAAATCTTAAATCCTTTATCGTTCCATCTAGTCCAAGCCGCTGGATACGGACTTAGCCCCCTAACAAAATTCCTGATGGTCTCAGAATCCTGAGACCAATCTATTCTACAAGTATCTTTATGAATTTTTGGAGCCTCTTTAATAGCTAGTGATTCGTCCTGCTCAGTCAATATATAATCGCCTGACTCAATTTTCCGAACAGTATCTAATACAAGCTTAGCTCCATTATGCATTAAGCGAGTATATACATCGCCTACAGTATCTTCTTCTCCGATAGGTTCCTTGATCTGATCAATAATATTGCCTGTATCTATCTGATGCCTCAGAAAAAAAGTCGTAGCTCCTGTTTCTTTTTCCCCATTAATAATAGCCCAATTAATAGGTGCCGCTCCTCTATATTGTGGTAATAGTGAACCATGTAAATTAAAGGTTCCAAGTTTTGGCATATCCCAAACCACCTCAGGTAACATCCTAAATGCAACTACAATCTGTAAATCTGCCTGAAGAGATTTCAACTCTTCAACAAAATTCGGATCTTTAAGATTAGTAGGTTGAAGAATATTAAGCCCTACTGACTCCGCGTATTCTTTTACAGGAGTTCCCTGTAGTTTTTTCCCTCTTCCTTTTGGTTTGTCTGGAGCTGTAATTACTCCTACTATATTGACTCCATTTTCATGGAGGATTTGCAAACTGGGAACTGCAAACTCAGGAGTCCCCATATAAACAATTTTCATACGTAAACTCTTATTTTTTTCTGATAGAATTTGTTCTCTTCACTCTACTTCCTAGGCTAATTGAAGGATTCATAATAAACTGCCAAGTTACGTTCACCCAAGATTTATGTTGAAATAAATCATCATAAAACTCATGAGCTACTTTTCGCAATTTTGGCAATCTAGTGCCCGGGATATTTGGAAAATCATGATGTTCATTATGATAACCAACATTAAGTGAAAAGACGTTTAACCAACCATAATAAGAATATGTTTCTTGTCCTTCTTTGAACACATAATGCTCAGCTATAAAGTGCGCTGCCAACGGGTGAATACTTCCTCCTAGAAATAAACAAATAGCTAAATACAAAACTGCATCCCAACCTACAAAGTAACCGTACACAGCAATCGCTAAAATTTGAAAAATGATATTTATTTTATGCCATTTATCCAACTTGATGGTGTGAACGAACATTGGTCTCAACGCGTAGAACAATATCTGATTGAATGCCCAAAGGAATTTGCCTAATTTACCCTTGAATGTTTTTGCTTCTCCACTCGTAGGTAAATCAACATCGTTATCTTGATCTCCTTGCTCCCAATGATGCTTCAAATGATAAGTTCTAAATGACATTGCATATGGAAACACTATAGGAATATTAGCAAAAAGACAAAGTATATTGTTTGCAAATCGACTTTTAAAAGCTAAATCATGACTTAATTCGTGAATAGCCAAGAAAATCGTATGAGTAATAGATGCTCCTACGATGTAGCAAATTGGAAGGTAAAAATACCATGCTAAATCAGCTATAAATGAAGCTGAAATAAGCTGAAAAGCTACCATTACTATTATCTTCAACCATAGCATTGAATCAGTACCATATAATTCTTTAACCTCAGGATGCGCAGCTAAAATTTCTTTTCTTCTACGAAAGTGTGGTTCTCGATCATCTGACCAATAAAATAATCCCTTCTTCTCCATCAAAATCAATTTTCAATCTGCAAATGTAATAATCGAAATTAGACATCTAGTGTCGGTTTGCGATATTATGATTAGGATAAATATTTCGAATTAGTTCATTATAGCATGTATTTGTACAAATTCAACCGATCTGTAATAAAGTAATAATCCACAAACAACTGGATAATATTTGTTCATAAAATCAATAGATAAATTACTCTCTTTGTTGTAAGCTATAACTGAACAAGCACTATGAAGGGACAAATTTTGAAATCATGGGCGACTATCACTTGGATAGTATTTGGCCTAATATTCACTCAAGAAGTTTACGCAAAAAAAAGAAAACAACCACTACCTTACACTGATCCTAAAAACACTGGCGAATGGGTACTAAACACCGACGTGAGTGATGAATTTAATTCTAAAAAAATAGATGAAGATCAATGGTATATTGTAGGTAAGTTCAAAAATGGCAAACCTTATTACAAACATCCTGACACCCCTAATAAAAAAGTTTGGAAAGGACGGGCTCCTTCTCAATTTTCAGGAAGAAACTATAGGTTAGAAGATGGTAAATTGAAATTAATGGTAAAATGGGAACCTGATTTCCCTTTCAGTGATGAAATACCGCAACCTGTATTCGGAGACCCTATGCCTTATAAGGATATCACCACAGCTTGCTTTATTGCCAGAAAAGCTTTCAAATATGGTTACATTGAAATCAAAAGTAAAGCAGCTGACGCCGAAATAACATCCGGATTTTGGTCAATGGGAAAAGGCCTAGAATTTGATTTTTTCGAGATGTATGGAGACGGTCGTCAAGTAGGTAAAGAACATCTAGATAGTCAAATGTGGTGGTCTATCCGTGATTGGAAACAATTAAGAGGCAAACCATCCTATACTGTTAAAAAAGACATGGGGTTCAGAGGTGCCGAAAAATTCCATGTTTACGGAATAGAATGGTCTAAAGATGGCATTAAATACTACATTGACGGCAAGCTTTTCTCCTCTGTCACTCCGAATGAAGCAACCGCTTGGGCAAAAGAAAACAGAGATGTAAGCAAAGGTTATGATGGTTATGTGGCTACTTCCGAAATCAACCTTTGGTTAGATCTCGAAATATTCCCTTGGCATGGTATACCTCAAAGTAAAGAAGATTTAACTCTTAATGGCACCTCAGAACAAAAAGCTGGAGGCTACATGGATTTTGAAATCGAGTATATACGAGTATGGCAAAAGAAATAACGAAACAATGATCAAGTAGTAGTATCATTGTCGAAGACATGAAAATCACTACTCACGAAACAGAAATAGCTAAATATTATAGACAAACTCAAAACCATTATTTAAAGTGGTGGAATTTGAAGAAATCTCTTTCTTTACACTATGGTATATGGGATGATAATGTAAAGAGCTTTGCTGAATCATTAGAAAACACAAATAAAGTTTTATTAGAAACTGCACAGATCAAATCATCAGATAAAGTATTAGATGCGGGATGTGGTGTAGGCGGTGCAGCGCATTACATACACAAATTAACAGGTGCTACCGTAACTGGTATATCCTTAAGTCCTGAGCAAGTAACATTAGCTAATTCAGTAATCTACAAAAAAGGACTTGCAAAACAACTTGACTTTCATGTTATGAATTATTGTGAAACAAGTTTTGAGAATGAAAGCTTTGATGTCATTTGGGCTTGTGAAAGTATCTGTCACGCTACCAATAAATCTAATGTTATCAAGGAGTGTATACGCCTTCTCAAGCCTAGTGGAAAGCTGATAATGTGTGATTACTTTCTAACTCCGCAAGGAGAGAATGATACCACTGGTATTTTGCGTAAATGGGAAAGGGCATGGTCACTTAGTCAACTACCTAGCCTTCCAAGCTTTACAAATCAACTTAATAATCATTTTCAAAAAGTTAAAGCATGGGACTATACTAGCCAAATTGTAAAATCTTCCAAACGCATGTACTATGCGTCTATTTTAGGATCCATTCCATCTGAGTTATATAATCTATCACACCCAAAAGTTTCTCAATATGCTAAAAACCACTACAAAAGTGGCATCTATCAATACCAAGCACTTAAAAAAAGACTGTGGGGTTACAATGTCATTTTAGCTTCTAAAAGATAAAATGTTCGAAGTCTGAACTTACTCTATTTAGAAAAACCACTACTAATCATATAAAACATTGATTAACCTCATTCTATCATACTAGTCATCATTTATCTACTAACTTCGTGGATCAATGAATTGAGATGAAGAAGAATTTAATACACTTTTTATTATTAATTTCAGTAGTAGCATGCTCTACCAAAAAGGAAACTGTTAGTATTGAAAAGATCAAACCTGTTAGCTATAAAAGACTGTCCGAACAAAAATTTATAGGTAAAGAAAAGTGTAAAACCTGTCATGAAGATCAATTCAAGGAGTGGAAAGGATCTCATCACGATCAAGCAATGAAAATTGCTAGTGATTCTACAGTTTTAGGAAATTTCAACAACACAGAGTTTGACATTAAAGGTGCGAATTATAAATTTTTCCGAAAAGGAAAAGACTTCATGGTCAATGCACAAAACGGAGATAATCAATACCAAGATTTCAAAGTGAAATACACGTTTGGTGTTTATCCTCTCCAACAATATTTGATCGAATTTCAAGGCGGCAAATATCAAACACTACAAGCATGTTGGGATTCAGAGAAAGGAAGATGGATGGATGTCCAACCGCACTTTGACATAACTCATGATGAGTGGTTACACTGGACTCGCGGTGCTATGAATTGGAATTCAATGTGTGCAGATTGCCATTCCACCAATCTTCATAAAAACTACAATCCATCAACCCAAACATACAACACAACTTTTTCTGAAATCAATGTTAGTTGTGAGGCATGTCACGGACCAGGAGAAGAGCATGTTAAGTTTTATGAAGACAGCACAAAAGGAACACCACCCAAACTATACTTAGTAAAAAATGTTGACAGCCGTGAATTAGTGGATAAATGTGCCAGATGCCACGCGCGCAGAGGTCAAATCACTCCATATTTTGATTACGAAGGACACTTTTCAGATCACTACGACCCCGCTTTATTGACCACCGACAACTATTTCCCTGATGGCCAAATAGAAGATGAGGACTACGTATGGGCTTCATTTCGTCAAAGTAAAATGTTCCATGAAGGCGTATCATGTAAAGACTGTCACAACATGCATTCTTTAAAACTAAAGGATCATACCAACGGACTATGTCTCCAGTGTCATGATGTAGATAAATTCAATACTGAAAAGCACCACTTTCACCCAGTGGAAAGTGAGTCTGGAAAGTGTATAAATTGTCATATGACAGGAAGAGTATATATGGGTAATGACTTCAGAAGAGATCATAGTTTTAGAATACCTAGACCAGATCAATCAGTCATTTACAATACTCCGAACGCCTGCACGGAATGCCATGAAGACAAGTCTAACGAATGGGCATCCAAAGCAATAGAAAATTTCTATGGAGACAAAAGACCTGCTCATTTCTCAGACCTTTTGCTACCAGGTCAGGCAGGAAACAAAGAAAAGCTCTACCAATTAATAGATAGTGCTGAAGCACCAGAAATAGTAAGAGCAACGGCAATACAGTATTTGGCTACAATTGCAGACCAATTCGACTTCCAACGAGCCAAAAAATACTTTAATGACAAGTCTTCTTTGATTCGTACACACATGCTTAGAAACTTCCATCAACCTAATGATACATGGTATCAAAGTTATCTTAACGAGCTGCTCAATGACCCAAATAGGTTGGTACGAACGGCTGCGGCAAAAAATAAATTATTGATAGATCCACAAGCAGATGCCTCAGGCCAATTAGCCTACAAAGACAACTGGAATATGATGATGGCACAAGCCGAATTTGCAAGCGGACAACATGCTCTTGCAGCTTACTACGAAACAAAAGGTGATATAGAAGCAGCAAAAAGATCTTACGAACAAGCGTTAGAAATTGACAATTTCTACAATCAAGCTAGATTAAATCTTGCCTTACTCAATTATAGACAAGGAAATATTGAAGAAGCTAAAAGTCTGTATGAAAAAGTTATTTCTCAAGAACCTGATTTTGGGTATACTTATTACATGATGGGACTTCTACTTAATGAAACCGGTGAGACCACAGAAGCTTTAAATAATCTAAAAATAGCTTTTCAAAAAGAAACTAATAATTATAGAATAGCCTATAACTATGCTTTACTTCTTCATCAAAACAAGCATTATTCTGAGGCTATTAAAGTTGTTGAAGAAGCTTCTTTAAAATTTGGATTAGTTGAGGATCTAACATACGTCAAACTAATTGCCTTAATGGAAAGCGGACAAACTGTCAAAGCAAGAAAAGTATGTCAACAATTGCTTCAAATAAACCCTTCTCAACAAGGGTATCAACAAATAATGGAACAACTTATTAGTCAATAGCTTTCAGAAAACAACAAAAGCTTTTCAAAAGCTACATCTTCGTCCCAACAGGCTTCAAAATGTATTCATAAAGTGTTGATTTAAAGAAAATAAGTTGATAGGCTACATCGAAACCAAAACATCATTAAGATACAGGTGTTAAGTACAATAGGATTTTACAAAGATCTACTCAACCTATTCTAAAGAATCTAAAACATTATCATTTTTTCGATTTATAATTTGATAAAAATCACAAATTAACCCCTCTAATAAGTCAGATCTTTCTCCTTGCAACATACAATTTTATACTTTGTAGAGTTTAACTTGCATTACGGTAGAAAGCCTTTTTAACTTTCTACAGAGACGTTTTTGAGCAATTGAAAAAACTAATGATAGTAAATTTTAAAATTTAACTATTCAAAGAATTTTCAGGATAAAAACAGATAAATCACACATTTCACAAAGAACTACAAATTATCCTCTATTTGATAAATTAAAGGTATTGACAAAAAACATCTACTAATTTCCTTTTCCTATTAAAAGGAATCAATAGTATGATACGGCCGATTTAATCGACTATAAGAAAATAAAGGTATGTCGAATTGAAGTAAAAGATCTCGACCGAACTTAAACTACAAGTATTGGTCATCGCGATTCAAAAATTAATACGGAGCATAGCTAGTTCTAGTAGAGAGTAGAATAAAGATGAGATGATAAGAAAAAATGCATTAACTATAACTTTGACTTGCATTTGTTTATGTTTTCAAGGTTTCTCCAAAACCGAATCAAACGTTATCAAAATAAAAGATACTCAGTTGTGGACTGATTATAATATTAGCTACAAACATTCTAGTAAATGGACTTTTGGAGGAGATATTGGATATCGAACCAGATTCAATACAGATTTATACACAACACTTATTCGACCAAAAACCCAATATATACTAAGTAAAAGATTTAATTTCTTTACTACGTTGGCATACTTCAACACGCAAAAGTTAAGAACGTCAAGCCACGAAGTAAGACCAGCTCAACAAATGAACTTTCAATGGCCTGATTTAGGTAAGTTGGGAAAAATTTATCATTCATTAAGGTTTGAAGAAAGAATGATTTCCGAAGAAAAATCAACATTTTTTAAAAATGTACAAACTCGTGGAAGATATAAACTAAACTATACATCAAGTAATTTTAGTCTTCTCAAGATGAAATCTAAACCATTATACACAACTGTAAACATGGAAATTTTCTCTCCTATCGACAAGAATCTAACAGATCTGATGATAAACAATTACAGATTTGTTGTAGGCATAGGTCATAAAATATCAACAAACTTTAAATACCAAATAGATTACATTAGGCAAGGATCCTCGTTTTTAGAAAATAACTGGTTCAACGTCGTTGAGGATATTGTAAGACTTCGATTTTACCAAACAATAACACCAAAAAACTATACTTTGTATCGATAAGCGACAATTATTTGATCAAAATCAAAGTTTTTAACTAAATTAAGCCCTTAATCCTTAAACCAATAACTAAGGACAAACCTAGACTACTACTAACAAGCCTCTTACAGGGCTTGTTTTTTTATTATAACCAACTGTTTATTAAGTAATGTCCAAGAGTTTGAGTTTAGACATAAAAATTTGATTTAGGTAACCTAATCTGATTTAGATAATTCAAACCGGTTTTTTTCAAAATATAATATTCAATGTAGCGTTAAGAATTGAACCAATAATTTAAACAAACACTTTTCTAGTTTACAAGATTATTTTGGCTAGCACAAGGCTGTATTATATTATTGTTGTTGATCTAATGAAGACTTGCCTGAGCTATGGTTACTATTTTATGACTTTTAGAACATTATTTTTAATATTCTTATTCTTTCAGGTATCGATTAGTATAGCTAACGGTAAACATTTTTCTAATATTAGACTAGAAAATTTACTAATTACTGACCGAAACGACAGCACATGGGCAGCACCAATACTTACTCATGACTCTCTTGCATGCCCTCCTTCTTTTAAATATGCTGAATGCATTTTCACTAATACCTCTACAGACACTATTACTGCCTACTATTACTTGATCAAACCAAACATGACCTCTTGGCAAAAGCGATCATTTAAGACCGTCGACACTATTCAATTCACTTTAGAATCAGGTGTTAATGAGATATTTTTCAAAACAAACACTTCAACGAATACTATCGGCAAAATTATAGTCTATAGACAAATATCAAGCCTCTTTCATTACTTGGCATCTGCTCTCGTATTCTTGGTTGTCCTTGTATTCATAATAATATCCAACAGAAATAGCTCCTTTAAAAAGGAATCAATGAATAAAGATTTTAAAAGTTTATTAGATGAAAATGAAAACTTTCTCGAAGTAATCGAGGCTATCATTGATGAGCATATTGAGGATAAAAAATTCAGCTCTAAAATAATTGAAAAAGAGCTCAGCATAAATAGAACAAAACTCAATAAAATAATAAGAGAGACTACAGGTAAAACTGTAAAAAACTACATTATTGAATACAGGCTGCTCAAAGCTACTGATCTTATAAAAACTGGAATAAAAGATCTTGATGAAGTTGCTAAAAAGGTTGGCTTTAGTAATGGATCTTTTTTAAAGGACTCTTGTAAAAAACACTTTAATAAGAGCATAGAAGGGTTCTAGAATCCTACCCAATATTAAAATAACTGAGCGTTATTTTTAATTTTCAAATTAAATATCAGATTTTAAAAATCTATTTTATTAGCAAAGCGAAAGTCCTGTGGGATTAATTCCCCAACCCAAGGATCGGTGAGCTATATTTATTAAATCTCCCAAATAGAAAAATCCGCTCCTCTACCCTGAGATATCAACTCAGACATCTTATAGTATTCTAGTGTATGCAAATCCCGCAATAAAAACTCTTTATCAGAAGTGATTTGCAGTACCGTAAATTCAAATTTTTCTCCATAATTGGTTAAAACATAGTTTTTATGGGTTCTAATGTTGTTAAATGCGATACTCATTATAATTTTATAACGAAATGAAAATTTTGCTTTAAGCAAAAATGTAAAGGAAAGCCTAACAATTCAATACTAATGAAAGACATTATACTAATTGCCTTTGTGCTATGTCTTACCCAACCTATTATTGCACAGCATGGAAACTATGAAATGGGGGCGCGATCTGCAGCCATTGCTAATTCAAACTCTACATTAGGAGATGAATGGGCTCTTTTCAATAATATTGGAGGACTTGCTCACTCCCAAACGACCAATCTATTTGCTACTTATAGAAATCCATATGGTCTAACTGAACTCTCTTCAATAGCTGCTGGAATATCACACCCTGCACTCAAAGGTGTATTGGGACTAGGAGTTTACAGATATGGAGGAGATGAATTAAATGAACATCGAATTCATTTAGGATATAGTAACAAACTAGGTCCAATAAGCCTTGGGATCAATATTGGTTATTTTCAACTTAGAATAGATGAGGGTGGTAGTACAAATAGTTTTATGGTTGACTTTGGAGGTCAAGCTCAATTATCCAATCATTTATTTTTTGGCGCACAAATATCAAATATTAACCAATCAAAATTATCTGATGTAACAGAGGAAAAAGTCCCAACTTACATGAAAACCGGTATCAGCTACCGTCCATCGAGATTTTTAATGTTAAATCTCGATGTAGAAAAGTCAATTGACTCGGATCTACGTATCAAGACAGGCATTGAGTACATGATCATAGAAATGATTTATCTACGCACAGGGTTGACTACAGAGCCTTTTAATAGTTGTTTTGGACTTGGTTTCAAGTCAAAAAAAATCGGTGTAGACTATGCTTATTCAATACACACAGATTTAGGAGGGATTCATCAAATATCATTTAGTTACCTCATTCAAGAATGAAAAAACCTTTCCTAATTATCTTTTTACTAACCCCATTTATATCTATTGGACAAATTAGACCGGAAATCGATCTTCAAAAGTTTATAGAAAACTTGTTTCAATTTCCAGAGGAAGATATTGTTTATGATGATCTCTATGAGTCATTATATCAGATATATATAAATCCAATTAACTTAAACAATACGAACTACTCCGAATTAACGAGTTTGTACATGTTGACACCTATTCAAATCAACAATCTCATATCTTTTATAGAAAAAAATCATCCACTACTTTCAATCTATGAATTACAAACAGTAGACGGTTTTTCTGAACAAGACATTCGAAACATACTGCCATTCATAGAAGTTCGATCACCAGGAGACTATCAAACTAAAGGTAATCTCATGAAACGAATTTCTATAGAAGAAAACAAATATTTCATCTTTAGATCAGAAACTGTATTTGAACAACAACAAGGTTTTGAAAAAACTGATTCTACTGGTTTTCTAGGATACAGAAATAAACTCTATGGTCGGTTTCGAGCAAGTCATAGTAAAGACTTTTCATTTGGGTTCACATTTGAAAATGACCCAGGAGAACAAATCGCTTGGAATGCTCATCAGAGACAGTATGGAATGGATTATTATTCTGCTCATTTATTGCTTGAAGAAAAGGAAAGATTCAAAAAAATACTCATTGGAGATTATCAAATGCAATTCGGACAAGGGCTAGTAGTTGGCTCTGGCTTCAACCCAGGTAAAGGAGCAGAAACTATTACCACGATCCAAAGAAGCAATTCAGGTATTCGACCATACACATCCGTACTTGAGTCTGGATTTTTTAGAGGTACGGCATTTACATATCAACTTCATCCAAACTGGTCTATTTCTCCATTTTATACGCGCCTTAGACAAGATGCATCTTTAAAAATGGCAAAAGGCATAGGGAACCATTCAAAATACATATCGAGTATTCAAAACACCGGATTTCACAGAACTTTAAATGAAATCAAAAACAAAAAACAAATCATCGAACAGACTTATGGCCTTAACATCACGTACCAAAATACAAAAAATAGGAATTTTGAAGCAGGACTTACTTTTTTAAAAAATAGATACTCTCTAAACCTTATTAAAACACCTAATAACTACAACCAACACGAATTTCAAGGTAATCAAAACTATAATATTGGAGTATTTACGAATTATAATTTTCAGAATTTCCTATTTTTTGGCGAATGGGCAATTTCTAGATCATCTGGATCTGCATATTTAATTGGATTACTCAGTAGTCTAACTAATAATCTATCATTTAGTTTATCTGCTAGAAAATATGATCCAAACTACCATTCATTTTACGGAAACTCTTTCGGAGAAGGGTCCCGCACCATCAACGAACAAGGTTTCTATTGGGGAATTAAGTACCGTCCATCTAAAAAATTATGGTTTTCTGCATACTATGACAAGTTTAAATTTCCTTGGAATAAACATCAAGTAGAGGCTCCTAGTGATGGAAATGAATATTTATTGCGGTTCAACTATAGCCCATCCAAAAAAGCAAAAACCTATTTACAATTTCGAGAAGAGAGAAAGGAAAAAACTATTGGCTCTAGTTCAAACCTAAAAACACTCGCCGAAGGTATAAAAAGAAACTATTTAGGTAATATAGAACTTAAAACTTCGGATCTATTTAGCCTAAAATCTAGGGTGCAGTACAGCACTTATACAATAAATAATAAGACATCTCAAGGGGCTGTAATGACCCAAGATATCAATTTATCTTTCAAGCGAATTAAAATGAGTGCTCGGTTTGCGATTTTTGATACTGAAGACTACGAGAATAGACAATATGTTTATGAAAAGGATGTTCTATACGCATTTTCTATCCCTGCATACTCAGGACAAGGAACACGCAACTATTTATTAGTTCAATATCAGATGAATAGAAAGCTGACAGCATGGTGTAAACTAGGAAGATATAATTATGAAAATCAAAACATCATAGGTTCTGGCAACAATAAGATCTTAGACAATAAAAAAACGGAACTGAAAATACAGCTCCGTTTTAAAATGTAAGTTTTGGGTAGTTTTTTAGACCTCGTCTTCCTCGTAAGACTCCCCAGCCATAGAATCAGCTACTCTGATGATGTGATCCCCAACCTTCTCACATGCATAAACCACATCTCGATAAACTATACCTGTAGCTACATCATAGTTGTCTTTATTAATATTTTTCAAATGCGACTTGTTCAACTTCTTTGTATAAGCATTAATATCATCTTCTGTACTCTTTGACTCTTGGATATCGATCTTACCATATTCCCCTTCTAGATTTAATTGCATTAAATCCAGAGCCTTAGAAAGTTTATCAAACATGACCAAAGTGCTCTCATTCTGCTTTTCAGAATACTCTAGATTGTTCTTATTTCGTCTCTTAATATCATTTGCCATTCCAAGATACACATCAGCAATGTTCTCTAAATCATTGGTAATACTCATCATGGAACTCACCTCATTTGAAGCGTTAGCAGTTAATCTACCTTCAGATACTTTTACCAAGTAATTATTAATACTAAGCTCCAAAGAATCTGTCTGCTCTTCATATTGAATAATCTTATCAAAAAGCTTGTCTTGTTTCTTTTTACTACTTACTTGAATCAATTCCTTCATAGAATCATTCATTTCAATTAGTATTTTACCGAACCTAACTATTACTTTTTTAGCTTCCAAAAGTGAAAGTTCAGCAGTTCTCATCAAGTTTGTTCCAATAAATTCTAACTGATATTCATCAGCATCATCGTCAGAAGATTTAATAACCTTGGTAACCACCTTTGCTATTTGTGGTACAAACCAAATCATTACTAAAGTATTAATAATATTGAAACTAATATGGAAATATGTCAGACCCCATTTCACTGCTAAAGTATCGTTTAAAGGAGACCCATTATCAGTACTAACCATTACCGAATCAATAGCTCCTAGAAAAAACTGGAATATGATTAACATCCAGACTACACCAAATACATTAAATATAAAATGGGCAAAAGCCGCTCTTTTAGCATGATAATTACCAACCAACGCAGCCAAATTCGCTGTAATAGTAGTACCAATATTCTCACCTAAAACTATAGCTGCTGCCATCTCAAATGGAATCCAACCATTATCACACATTATGAGTGTAATTGCCATCGCAGCTGATGAAGACTGTACTACTACTGTTAATAGAGTACCTAAAAGAACCGAAATAATAATAGATACAAAGCCTAAACTATTAATATCCGCTATCCATTCGAGTACTTCTGGATTATTTTTCAAATCAGGAACTGCATGCTTTAATGAATCCAACCCCATAAATAACAATGCGAATCCAATAAGAAATTCTCCCCAATACTTTAAACTGACTTTTTTAGAGAATAAAAGAGGAAAACCAAAAGCAATGATAGGAAGTGTATAATGTGATATACTAAACTTAGAAAAACCGAATACTATAATCAAAATAGCAGTAATAGTTGTACCTATATTGGCTCCCATTATGACTCCTATAGCTTCCTTAAGCTTTAGAAGACCTGCATTTACAAAACTTACCACCATCACTGTCGTGGCAGAAGACGACTGGATGATTGAAGTAGTTAAAAAACCTGTAAAAACAGCACTGACTCTATTTGAAGTAATCATACTCATGACAGACCTTAGCTTATCACCCGCTACTTTTTGGATTGACTCACTCATGACCTTCATTCCGTAAATAAAGAACCCTAGTGCTCCTATCAACTCCAAAATTTCAAAAATCCCGTACTCCACGTTGACTTAGTATATTTATTGTTTTTGTATGATTTAAAAATGCTGCGGCAAGTTAAAGAAAAACTTATCAGAACAAATCAAGACTTCTTCATGAACCTCAATTCATAACAATCTCATAACACACATTCCAACTCGCCTACATACATTTGCACCCCTAATATGACAAAGGAAAGTATAAAAATAGACGAGCTTTTAAAATTCATACTGAGCATTACAATAGCTCTAGTAATATTCCTTTGGGCTTTAGATTTAATGACTGACATTTTTCAATATGTTGGTAATCAAACTATTAACAAACTACTTGAGTTTACATCTAATCCTTTTATAAGCCTTTTTATTGGTTTATTTATTACTGCAGTAATCCAAAGTAGCTCTACAAGTACCTCTTTGATTGTAGCTATGGTAGCATCTGGTAGTCTTCCATTAGAAAACGCGATCCCTATGATTATGGGAGCTAATATTGGTACTACATTGACCAGTACCGTTGTTTCTTTGAGTTATATCACTAATAGATATGAATTTAGAAATGCCCTGACTAGTGGAGTCATGCATGACTTCTTCAACATATTTACTGTAGCAATACTCTTTCCTTTAGAATACTATTACCATGTTTTATCACGGCTTTCTGGATGGGCTGCAACCATATTTGATAATAACAATACTTACGAAGGTGGTCAAGGAACTAAATACGAGTTGTTTGGAACCATTAACGAAAGTCTTATTTCCAGCTTCGAGTATAAATCGATTTTATTTATAATAGCAGCAGGCTGTTTACTTGGGTCAATTAAATTCTTAAGCAAAATCATTTCTAATAAAATGATTTTAGCAACCAAAACTCGTTTTCAAGAAGTCTTTTTCAAAAACTCTTTGAACTCTTTCGGACTAGGAACTATGTTAACTGCAGTTAGTCAATCTAGCTCTATCACAACAACAGTTATAGTACCACTAGCAGCTGTAGGGAAAGTACCTGCAAAAAAAATATTTCCATACATCATTGGAGCTAATGTAGGAACTACAATTACAGCAATCATAGCGGCAATTAACCGTTCTGAAACAGCGATGAGTATCGCACTCGTTCATTTTTTCTTCAATGGAATTGGGGCATGTCTTTGGTTAATACCAATATTTAGAAAGCTCCCTGTACTGTATGCACGTAAATTTTCAGCCATGACTGCTGACTACAAAATAGTAGGTTTCTTTTACATTCTATTTGTTTTCTTTGTGTTTCCTCTAGCACTTATTTTTATTTATAAACTATTAAACTCGTAAATCAAAGCGCTACTTTTCTAACTCTGAACAGTCTATTCAAAACAAATAATAAGCGATAAAATCAGTTTAGAAATTTTACTTTGAATCCTTAAGCTTTACAATCTCGCTTTGTAAGTTTTGAACAATTCCAGTCAATTCCTCAATTGACATATCTGTCTTAGGATTACTTTGATCAGGAAAATTAACACTAATAAAAGCTTTTGATTCCCAAACTTCAATAACATCATTAGCATCAATTTGATATGGCGAATAAGACTTATTGTCTGACACTAAAAACAACTTTCCTGTATCTTCTACATAATTAAATACACGCTTGTACACTATCCCTTCTTCTTTACTAAGGATAACATAAGTCTTACCATTTTTAATATGCACGGGGTTTTCTACATACTCCCCAATGATTATTGTCCCTGGCTCTAGCGGAAGCATTGAATCTCCAGAAATTTCAAAAGCTCTATAGGTAGCATTTTTGGGTAAAAATGGTAATTGGAATTTTGGTAACGTCTCTATATAGGTCGGATCTGTATAACCATTAAGATAACCAGCTGAAGCCTTCTGAGGAATTAACTCAATATTTTCGTTTTCTTCCTTATCTACAGTTATTGCGAGTATTTTAGCTTCATTTTCTCCTATACGATGTAATTCCTCCTCTGGTAAAACCTTAACATCCTTAGTGATCATAGTATCTACACTCACATTAAAAATACTTGACATCTTTATAAGATTGTTCAATCTAGGGTCAGCCCTACCTTCCTCATAAGCTCCCACTAAGGATCGTTTTATTCCTACTGCCTCTGCAAATGTCTCTTGTGTATAGCCGAACTTCTTTCTAAGGAATTTGATATTTTCATTGACTTTAGCAGTATCCATTTATTTAATATTAGTATTACTAACAAATTTAGCACAAAGACTCTATACACTTAAATGAGTCTCCTTGAAATTTCTATAATCAGTATTTAGCTACACTTTAAGAATAACACGAGTCTATGCTTCAAACATTACCATATTGGAAGCTTGAGACTTGACTCCTCCCAATGAAAATAAGTTGATATGATGAAGATTATCTCTAGAATTTACTTTATCCAAACGAGTCACAATTTTTTCAACAACATTAGTAAGTGTCTCTCCCTTATCAGCAAGGATATAGCCATACATCTTTTTCTTTTCTCTCATATGAGCATGAAACTTTACCTGACATTTCCCAGATTTTAATTTTTTAGAACTAATTTTTAAATCATACTCACCTCCGATATTAAACTCCATTATTACTAATTTATTTATCAATTAAACGATGAAGAGAGCTAATACATTATGCTCTACACTTTATTTGACAATAAAATTAGTAATACCAATTTTAATACCGAAATTAAACACTAATTATTTTAGCATTACTAATGATAGTTGCTAAAAAAAGGTTTGCCAATTGACAAACCTTTTGAATTACTTCTTCCTGGAAAATTTTCGACGTCCTCCGCCTCCTGGTTTTCTGGGTTTACGAACATTTTCAGGATCATAAGTAGGTCCCTCACCTAAATCCCCCGGCAGTTTTATTTGAGTAATTGATTTACCTATGAGTTGCTCAATATTTCTAAATTTGAACATATCGTCCTCATTCACGAAGGTAAATGCAACCCCTTCAGTTTCAGCCCTACCAGTACGACCTATTCTATGAACATAGTCTTCTGGGTCATTTGGCACATTGTAATTAATAACCATATCAACCCCTTTAATATCGATACCACGACTCATTACATCAGTAGCTACAAGAATATTGACCTTTTTATTAACGAAGTCCTGAAGTACTACTTCTCTTTTATCTTGTTCAAGCCCTGAATGGATCGGCTCTGCACTAAGGCCCAATTTTTTAAGCTCTCTAGCCACTACATCTACCTCAGATTTTCTTGACAAGAATACAAAGACACTATTTAGCGGTTTAGCTGTTAAAATATGCTTAATTAATTCTAATTTTTGTCCATCGTAAGCCATACAAGCTGCCTGTACAATAGTTTCTGAAGGCTTAGATATAGCAATATTTACCTCCTCTGGATCAGTAAGTACTTCTTGGGCAAGTTTTCTAATTTTAGGAGGCATAGTAGCCGAAAAAAGTAAGTTCTGTCTTTTTTCTGGCAGCACTTTCATGATTTTTTTGAGATCATCATAAAACCCCATATCAAGCATTCGATCTGCTTCATCAAGTATAAAGTGACGAACTTTCGATAAGTCCACATACTCTTGATTGATATGAGCAATTAACCTTCCGGGGGTTGCTATGATTACATTTGCCCCTTTAACAAGTGCTTTCTTTTGGACATCCCAAGACATACCGTCCCCACCACCATATACAGGTAGAGAACTAACATCTACAAAATAACCTAGCCCTTGAATCTGTTGATCGATCTGTATAGCCAGTTCACGCGTAGGAACAACTATTAGAGCATCAATACTTCCATGATTAGTTTGTTCATTGATCTGCTGTAAGGTGGGCAATAGAAATGCCGCGGTCTTACCTGTACCAGTCTGCGCACAACCTATTAGATCTTTATTAGATAAAATAATAGGGATAGCCCGAGCCTGAATTGGAGTAGCTTCTTTAAATCCCATCGCCTCTACTCCGTCTAATACTGGCGCGACAATACCTGCTTCTTTAAAATTCAATACTTTTATATAATGTTGTTGGTTCGTTTAATTGATCAAAGCTAGTTGAAAATAATTGATCTTTGAAGATTACTCCTCTAACAAACAATTGATTAAATAGTTTTTAGATTAGTGAAAATCATTTTCGATCTCCCCAAACACCTCTACTTCTTCAGAACTTAGTGGGTAACTATTATTTTTCAAAGTAACATCAGCCATATTCCTTTCAGGATCAATTTCTATAGTTTTTATGTCTTTTAACTTATTAGGAATAGAAAATGAATAATAGTCATTGACCCAAGGCCAATCTGTAAGTAAAGTCCAATTGTAATCTAGTGGCTTATGTCCAAGAGTCAAACCCGTAGGGATATGATACCATTTAACTTCTCCATTTTTTAGTTCCACCTTAATATCAAGTGGCATTGGCATCTCCCCTTCCTTTTGTAGACGAACTCTGGTTTTCTTATCTTGTTCATATACTGCATAAAGTGCATAATCAATGTGCTTTGTAGTTTTCACCCAGTAATCTAAATACCAATTCAATTCAAGATCACTTTCTTGTTCCAAAACTCTGATAAAATCAACATCATCAGGATGCTTAAACCTCCATTGATCATAATAACTCAACAGTGCTTTCGCGAAAACATCATCTCCTAGTATATACTTAAGTTGATTTAGAAAAACACAACCTTTAGAATATGCACCATAGCTATATGCCTTATTTGTATTAAAAATATCTGCATGGGTAGTCAAAGGCTCTTCCACACCTGACGCGACTAATGTCCTATAATAACCATAAGACCTTTTGTGAGGATTATCTCCTGTTGAGTCATTGAGTACAAACGCCTCCGTAACGTTAGTAGCATAAGTGGTAAACCCTTCATCCATCCAATAAAGATAACTTTCATTTGTTGCTAACATCATTTGATACCAACTATGCATTAGTTCATGAACAGTTACTCCCAGCAAGCTTTTCATCTTTCGATGACCTGTAATTAAAGTTCCCATAGGATACTCCATACCTCCATCTCCCCCTTGAATGACATTGTAAATTGGGTATGGATAGTCTCCAAAATTCTTCTCAATATAAGGCAAGGCCGTCTTGACCATTTTTTGCAACTTTTCCCAATAGTCATTGTAAGCAGTATCCTTTCTATAGAAATAATGAAAGTCCAAATCATCTTTCATTTTAACTATTTCATGTACGTATGCAGTATCCGCTGCCCACATAAAATCATGAACATTTTCTGCTAAAAAGTGGTATGTAAGTCGACTTTTATCTGGCCTAGTATCAGCATAACCCTTACCAATCTCATCAGGATTCTGTAATATCCCTCCTGCTGCTACCGTATAACTACTATCAATAGTGATCTTGACATCAAAGTCTCCCCAAGGGCTATAGAACTCCCTTCCTACATATTGATGTGGATGCCAACCATTCCTGTCATATTCAGCTATTTTAGGATACCATTGTGACATAGAGTAGCGGATACCTTCCTTGTTGTCACGACCTGTTCTACGTATTTGTTTTGGAATTTGGCTTTTGAACTTGATTTCAAAATTAGCTGCGGTACTTGGTAAAATTGCCTTTGGTAATTCAACCTTCATAATAGTTCCACTGATCGAATATTCAACTGACTGATCATTGTAAGTCAAACTTTCTATCCTGTGATAACCAATTTCATGCTCCTCCAACTTAAAAATTCGATCTTTAACTCGTCTATCTGGATCTGCAATAGATCTACTTCTGACATCCATCATACTTCCTGGCTGGAAAGCATTGTAATAGAGATGAAAATAAACCTTATTAAGAGTATCAGGAGAATTATTCGTATAGATCAACTGAAGGTTTCCCTTCATTTGATTTAGCTGTTCATCTACATCGACCTGGATTTTATAGTCCACCTGTTGCTGCCAATGACTAGCAAATAAAACAAATGAAAATAGGTGGAATAATGCTGTAAAAGAAAGTGCCTTCATGTATAAATTTGATATGAAGGCCGCAAATTAATGCCGATTAGTTCAAGAAACCTCATAGGTTGAAAAAACCTGTAAGGTTCCTGATTTTATGCAGCTTTTTTATTCGACTTTTTCAGTGCTTTAGCCTCTTCCTTAGCTTTTTTTGCAGCCATTTTCGCTTCTAATTTTGCTTTTTTAGCATCAAGCTTTGCTTTAATGGCTGCTTGTTTAGCTTCTTCTTTAGCTTTTCGTTCTGCTTCTTTCTTAGCTCTCTTTTCTGCTAGAACAGCTTGTCTCTTCTTTTCTTCTTCAACTTCCTTTTGAAGTTTCAATGTCTCATAGATTCCCTTTTGGTTCTCCTTTGAGATTCGTGCTATGTACTCCTTTGGCTCTGATTCAAATAATCCTTTTAAGAAGCCCCCTAGTGATTTGAACATAAATAATTAAGATACAGTGATTCTATAAAATGTTGGCAGCAAGTTTAATGGGGGACTACTTGAATAAAAAATCTTGTAGATGAAAATAATTTATTTCAGATAGATAAAGACTCATTCTTTCAGCAGAAAACATCTATGTCATACTGAATATTTGACATTATAAAAGAGACAAATACAAACGAATCCATAATCATTTAAGTCTGAATTATACTCTCAAAGACATTCAATTCTATTTGACTCAATAGGTAATTCCCCTAAAAACTTAAACATCAAACGATTTTAATAAAGAATTATTTTGCAATCCAAAAAATTGATCGGTTAAAAACGTTTACTCATCGAAAAATAAGCAAACTCTATCTGATTGATTACTTGACACACCCTAAACCTGTCTTCTGACAAATACTGAATAGTTAAAAATTAAGAGATTATCATAAATCTGTAAATCAGTATAGTCTCTCTATTATGACAATTCTGGCAGGGATATTTTTGTATCATGTTAAATTTTAAAAAATGCCAGAACATACCGTTTAGTCTAAAAAAATATCAACTATTCAAATCATTAAGTATCACTTCCAATCTTCCCTTCTAACTTTTATTTTTTAGTGTGCTTAGGCTTTAGTAAGCATCGCAAACTTTAAATAAATCGACTTTACCCGTTACCAATAAACCAATAAAAATGAAAAGACTTCTACTTTCTATACTCCTTGTCTGTGCAGGACTTTTTTCACCAAAAGCTCAAACTGTATTCACCTCCGTTGGAGATGGTTCGTTTGTTACAACAGGAACCTCTGTCTGGTCTCCTAGTGCTACAGCCTCTGATTTTACTGATGGCCTTAACACCTTTATTGTATCTGATGGTCAATCTATAATAATAGATGGTGGAAGCACTATTAATGTAGCCTCTATTGAAGTAGGTGCCGGGACTAGTGGTATTTTAACTTTCGGTAATTCTACTACTTCAGCGGAAGTAACAGTATTAAATGATTTCGTTGTTCAAAATGGAGGGACATTTCAAGTAAACACAGATGATGGAAATTCACACGACCTACAGATTAATGGTGATATCGTTAATAATGGAGGAAGCTTCACATTAGAGAGTGGCACTGGATTGGTAAACACTACACTAGGAGGAAGTACCACAGCCGTACTATCTGGTAGCACAATGACATTCAATGATTTGAGTATAAACGGAGGAGGTTCTGCTATCATTCTTTCAACGATAGATGTAAATGGAAACTTTTTGGCTGATGGTAGTGGAACAAAGGTTAACACTACCTCTAATCTCAACTTTGCAGGAGACTTTACTATTTCAAATAGCGCAATATTTACTGCTACTTATAGCACTCTGAGATTTGACGGGCTTACAGCTCAAAACATCACTTTTACTACAGGAGAAGCGACTTTCAACAGCATCACTTTTGACAATAGCAACAAAACGGTCACTGGTAATTTGATAACTGATGGAACATTCGAAATTACAGATGATGCAATATGGACAAATACAGGTAACGATCACCAAATTGCTAACCTTGAGGTTAAAAATAATTCTGGAATATCATTAAATGGCGGTTCTGTTACTTTTCTCGGGGGTGAAATTCGATTTGGTGATGATACAGGCACAGATGGTACGATCACTCTCGGTACAGGAACTAACATAATCATACAAGGAACTGAGTACATTGAACCAGGTGACAATTTGACCATAGACGGAGACATGGAAATCATTGAAACTGGTCAATTTGTGATAGGTGGAAGCGCAGGAGGCGCGGAAGATTCAAACTTAAATGTATCTGCAGGACATACTCTAACTCTTCTGGAAAATGCAGACATCTACTTAAGAGGTTATGATAATTTCCCAACAACGTTTGACACTTATAATTTTGATCAAACAAGTTTAGTAAGATATGATCGAGACTATCTTCAAATCATAAGAGGTGAAAACTATTTAGGCAATACAATTACTTTGGGCCGTCTTTACATAAGTCAATCTGATGCTTCTACTCAAGTAACCAAACAACTCAACAATACAGAAAACCTAATATTAAGTGGTCAATTTGACTTAGTTAATGGCAGTAGATTTTATGCTTCCCATAGTTGTACTATCAATTTTGGAGAAGATTTATATATGGATCCCGGCACAGGAGCTGGTGATCCAGTATTTGATGCACAGGAAGCTGTAGTGACCCTTGACGCAAATTTCAACCAAGTGGTTGATGGACCGCTAAGTGGTTCATACGATGTGGAATCTTGGATCATTACTAACAGCAGTTCCCCTACAGCTATCAAGATTGTTTATATAGATAATAATATTTCTATTGATGGGTCATTTTCGATTACCAACCCTAATGGTTCTCCTTCCAACCTATTGGTAGTTGACATTGATGACTTCCAGATTATTGGCGAGCTATCTAACTCTGACAACTTTACTTTAGGTGCGTATTGTAGAATACAGACTAGTTCAAATGACGCAGATGGATTTGCAGAAGGTTTTGGGGATACAGCTCCAGCAGATGTAATTTCTATCGATCCTGAGAGTATTATCCGATTTGATAGAAATGGGGACCAGGCTATTCCTAACTTCAATGGAGGTACTTTTGGATCCATTGAATTTTCTGGAAGCGGGAATAAATACATCCCATTTGAACAAGTTGGTTTTGACTTTTTTGGTGTTGACCTGAATATAGAAGGAGACGTCTCTAGAATAGGTGGTAGTCCTGTATTTAGATTTGGTTCTATTGGAGACGCTTTCCAGAGAGATGTGAATCATACAGTATCAGGTGACTGGAACATGGATACAAGATACACTGGAGATGATGAAACTAATGGCGGCATAGTTGACGCAATTATTACCTTCGATGGAGCAAATCAAACAATTAGTGCTTCTGATTTCGGAAGTGTTGTGTTTGCAGGCTCAGGTACTAAAACCCTTACTGGCCAACTGCTGATTGACGCAAACCTTACAATCAATGATGGAGTAACTGTCAACGCAGGGTCTGAAGCAATAGATATTTTAGGTAACTGGACAGAAAACGGAACCGGTACTTTCACTCAAACGGGATCTACTACAGATTTTATTGGGGGGACTACCCAGAATATAGTAACTACTTCTAATTCCTACTTTAACTATCTAATCATTGACAATAATTCTTCTGTAGATATTAACTCATCTGTCAATATAAATGGGGACTTAGATATTAGAACGGGGTCGATTGACATTGAAGGTGAAACCTTGATTATTGGTAGAGATTTGTGGGTAAGAAGTGGTACGAGTATCAACTACAGCAATGCGACATCTACAATTATTCGTTTTGATGGAGCTACGGAACAAGACATTCGAAATATAGAAGCTTCTCAAAATTTCCCTACTCTAGAATTTGAAGGAGTGGGTAATAAAGAAATCGTCAACAATATTATGACTATTGAGGGCGATCTTACGATTTCGAACGAATCTACCTTTAACGGGAATGGTTTTCAGATCAACTTTGAAGGTGACAACTGGACGAATAATGGTAACTTCAACCACACAAACAGTGTAAACTTTGTCAATAATGGAGGTACTACCACAGTAAGTACTTCTACCTTTCATGACATAGATATTGGACAGGGAGATGGTACTCTATCAACTACTGTTTTACTAGCAGGCAACATTTCTCTTGATGGTGAAATGAACATTTTCGCAAACTCTACTCTTGATGTATCTGCAAGCAACTATGCCATTACCGTAGAAGAAGACTGGAATAACTACGGATCTTTTGTAGCACAAAATGGAACAGTAACCTTCATTGGTAATGAGTCAGATTTTAGATCCGTATCAAATTCACTAGCGAATTCGGGGAGCCAAGCAGACAAGGCCTTCTTCAACTTAGTAATAGGCCAAAATACCGATGCTCGCTTTGATATTGAGGATGATGGTTTAGGCTTTGCTTTGAACGATCAATTTGATATCCTAAATGATTTAACCATTACTTCTGGATATTTTAGATATAGAATCACTCCATCTGTAGGTACTGTAAATATTGGCGGTAGCTTGATCAATAGTGGTAACGGTCTTGAATTTAGAAATGATCAAGACAGAATCGTAATGAATGGTAGCTCTGGAACACATGAAATCAATTTAGGTGGAGATCAAGTTCGTAATTTCCAAATCAACGCTAGTGGGGCAACTTATCAATTAACTGGGGATTTCAATACTCGAGATGACTCTGACAATTCATTTGATATGATTGACGGTACACTCGATCTAAACGGAAATATCTTAACTATTAATCGTGGTGGTGTAGATATGACAGGTGGTACCTTAATTATCGATGAAGGTGCATCAATGCTAATAAATGATATAGGGGCCGATCCTAATTTTGATAAATCAGGTGGTACGCTTCAAATTATAGGTATAGATGGTACTCCAGCTACACTTAGTGCCGTAGACGCTGGCGGCTTTAATTTCACCCAATCAGGAGGAGATATTCAAGCACAATATTATACCATAGCAAATACAACAACTGATGGTCTTAGAATAGAAGGAGGTACAATAGATGGAACTTCAACTGGCAACGATTTTAGCAATGGTACTTTTACCTCAGGAGCTGGAACTGCATACCTTACACTAGCCAATATTCCAATTGGTACTATTTCAGCTAATAACGTAATATTCAATGCGGGCCCATCAAACAATGTAGCTGTAGATTTAGCAAACCAACCTGTAAGTGGAAGCATCGAATTTATAATTTCAGGAGGTAGTCTTGCGGGAGCTCAAGATGAATTGGATAATCCTGACGGAGGAGCTACTACAGGATTTATTAGATGGGACGAAGACCCTGGGTTTACATGGGTTGGTGGTACTAGTTCAGCATGGAATGTAGCTGCAAACTGGATAGACACTAGTGGAGATGCTGATGGTATTCCTGACTCCGATGATATCATTTACATAGAAGCAGGAGCTCCAAATGACCCTATCATAGGAGCTGGTGAAAACTATTCTGTAGCAAGAATTACTATCCGAAACAGCGGTAATCTTAGTCTAACAGGAGATGGATCTCTTTCCGTAGATGGAAACTTCACCATATTCTCGGGAAGTACATTAGACATGTCTTCAAGTAGTACTTCTACCCTATTTATAGCCGGCTCATGGTCAAATGCTGGTACCTTCAATGAAGGTACTGCCACTGTAACATTTAATGGCACTACAGGCACACACCCTATTACTACTCTTGGAAATGGTGACCCGTTCTATAATATTGTGATAGATGGAAGCGGAGCTACTTATACTTTAGGGTCAGTATTGACTATTACTAACTCATATTCTCTTACCAACGGAACATTCGATGCGTCTAGTGGTTTTGATATTTTCATTAATAACAATTGGTCTGTCAATGGAGGCTCATTTGAACCTGGACAAGGTCGTGTAAGATTCAATGGAACCTCTGGAACTCAAAGTATATCTGGAGGTACTATGTGGGATATTCTATTTGAAGGTGCTGCTATCAAGAGCATCGACGGAAATATTTCTGCTGAGGATGATATCGTATTTGCAAGTGGAACTGGTAATGTAGAAGGAAATGACAGAACGATATTTATTGGTGGTGATTGGGATATGCAGCAAGCCGACGCATTTGTTTCTGAAACAAGTACTGTGATTTTGAATGGCGCTAATCAAGACCTTGAAGACTCTGGATTTGACCTTAGTTTTCATAACATGATTTTCCAAAACACGGGTACAAAGGAGTTTTATAGAAATGCTACTGTATCTGGAGACTTCTCTATCATCTCTGAAAACAACTTTGTTGACTTAAGAGTAGGAACAGTTGTTTCAATCACTGGAACGCTTTCACAAACAGGCGGTGAACTAAGAATATTTGACAGTAACTTCCCTACCGCAGGCAGCTATAGCCTGACAGGAGGTGAAGTAGAATTTAGAAATGATGGTACCCAATCACTTCCTGCCAATATTACTTTCAACGACGTAGAGATAAGAGATAACGGAGGTGGAGCTACTACAGCTAACTTAACAGGAAATATTACAGTTGTTGATGATCTTAATCTAGATGATGGGGATGTTACTTTAAACGTTAACGGACATACAATTACACTTGGAGACAACTTGTTTGTGGGAAGTGATGAAGTACTCAGCTGGGGCAGTGGTACACTTATTCATACAGGAGCTTCTTGGTATATGGATACCCAATTTAACACTACTACAAGAGGATTTGAAAACTTGATCTTGCAAGGGACTGGTGTTAAAAGACCTAACTCAGACATATTTGTAGGCGGTAACCTCACCATATCAGATGGAATTGAGTTTGAACAATTTACAAGAGCTGTTAGTAATGATGGTGACGGGGTATTTACCATGGAACAAAACACCATTCTTGATAACAGAGTTGTAGGACTTTCTGTTCCTTCAGGCTTTGCTTCTTATTCAATAGACCCTACTAGTACCGTTCAATTGAATGCTGCTGGAAATCAAACCTTATTTACCCAGTCAGGAACAATTCAATATGGTGAAATATACATGAATAGCACAGGTACTGTCACATTAGATGGCAACCTCATTGTTCAAGGAGATTTTGATATGACGAGTAATCCTACACTTGCTGATGCAGGATTTAACATTACCCTAAATGGTGATTATATAGATATTCAAGATTATACTCCGTCGGCAAGTACTACAGTGACTTTTGCTAGAAGTGGAGACCAAATAATTACAGACAATGATGGAAATGGTCTGAATTTAGACCTTGAAAATGTTGTCTTCGGAGGAAGCGGAACTAAGAACATATTTCCAAATGCTACATCAGAATACACAAATATTGATGGGACAGTTACTATCAATAGTGGTGTAACGGTAACAACCTCAAGAGGAGTTGACTTCAGTGGTTCATCTTGGACAAATAATGGTGAGTTCTATTCTACAGTTGGTTCTAGACCTTTTGAATTTACAGGTACTAATTCCACTATGGATCCTGGAACGCATGAAATTGAAGGGTTAATTGTTTCAAATTCTGGAGGAACACTTACTATACAAAACAATGGACTTAATCTCGGAACTGGAGTTTTCCAAATAGATGCTGGTGCAGCTTTAGATTTTACTGGTCTAACTCATACTCTTGAGACTATAAACTTCACTATTGACCCAGCTGCAAGTTGGATATTGACAGGAGCTACTATCGATTTTGACCGAAACAGTGCGCAAAATATTCCAGTCATAGATGAGGCCAATGCTAATATCACAGGGATTCCATCCATAATAACCTCCACTGTAGGTACAAAAACGTTGACAGGAAATATCGTAGTCGACAATGTAACCATAGGAGCGAATACTGCATTTGATGTAAGCTCAACTTATAATTATCAAATCACAGTAAATGGTAATTGGGATAATCAAGGAGGTAGTTTTCTTGAAAGAGAAGGTACTGTTATTTTTAACTCAGACAATACTGTTGCGAAAACAATTAATCCAAACGGTAGAGACTTTGCACAGCTGATATTTCAAGGAACAGCCGTCCGTACATATTCTCTTACTTCAGACATGAGAGTGGATGGTAATGTGGCTGGAGATGGACTAACTCTTGCGTCAGCCACATTGGATTTGTCTGGTCAAGCTTTAACACTTGGAGATAATGATACTGATGATCCTCCTGCAGAGGTCAATGTGATAGGCAATAACGGAACTCTTGAAATAGGTCCTGGAGGTACTCTTCAGTTTAGTACTTATGACGACAATGGAGATGCATTGGCTGCTCCGGAAACAGGGGGAATCTTAGTTGTTCAAAGTGGAGGAACATTGAATGTTGTAGGTAGTGCTGCCGACTTAGCAACCATAACAAGATTTAATGGAGGAAATCAAATAGACATAAATATTGAAGCTGGTGGAGAAATAGGAGCTCAATATTACAGCATAGAATATTTAACGGATGAAGGATTAGAAGTTGAGGATGATGCAATAATCAATGCAACTAACAACTTTAGTAATGGTTCATTCTCTAATATCGACACAGATGCGGGTCCCAATACTTATTTGAGTCTTGAATCTGATGCTGCGATGACCATTGACAATGTAACTTTCAATTTCAGCGGAACCCCTACTGTTGCTAATCATTTCAATGTGTCTCGTACGAATACAGGAGGAAATGGTATAATCACTTTCACAAACACTTCTGGAGCACTTGGTCGAGTTGGAGCTACTTATGAAAATGATCCTGGAGGAGATAGACTAGAATGGGACATCCCAAATGATACGCAGTGGCTTGGAACGACAAGTACTGAATGGAGTAATGCAAGTAATTGGGACAATGGAGTTCCATCAATTTCAACCAATGATAGATCAGCTATTATTGCGCTTGGTGCTCCGTTCAACCCTACTATTAATTCCGTCACAGGAACCGTTAATATCAGAGAGTTAATCATAGAAGACGGTATTTTGAAGCTAATTTCTGGTGGTACATTAGACGTAGACGGAGATTTTAGTTTGGGAGATGGTTCTGGTGGAGCATTTATCATGGACAACACCTCTACCATGAATATACAAGGTTCATGGAACACGACAGCCAATGCTATTTTCGACAATGGAGAAAGTACTGTGACTTTTGATGCAAGCTCTGGAAGTACTGTAACAATTTTCCCTGGAGATCAAAGTTTCCACAATTTGACCTTTACAAATTCAACAAGTGCAGGAGAGTTCAATATATTCTCTTCTGATTTAGACATTAATGGAAACCTTACGATCGCTAATTCAGCAAATGTTATCCCTGCTACTAGCAACTACGACTATACTGTTGCGGGGAACATCACAAGCACTGGTGGTAATTTTGATACAGATGTCAATGGAGAGATAATTCTTGACGGAGCCGATCAAACAATTACAGACGCAATATTTGATCAACTTACAGCTTCTGGTACTGGTACTAAAACAGCTGCAGGAACTTTAGTCACTATCAATGATATATTCGAAGTTGAATCTGGAGTAACATGGACTGGAGAAACTACATTAGAATTCAACAATGATGTAGAAATATATGGAACCTTCAATGGTGTCACAGGTCAAATCTACAATTTCAACGGAACAGATTGGATAGCAGTACCTAATAGCTATACTGGTGAGGGAACAGTTAATTTCACCTATATCGGTGGTACTCAGTACATCAGACAAGTAACTGATGGTAGCAGCAATGCTGTGGAATTCCACAACTTGACATTAGCTGGTACAGCACAAATTCAATTGGGTAGACTTATAGGAGGTAAACAATATGATGGCAATATCGATATAACAGGAGACCTGACTGTAAACAATTCTATTAATCGACTGGATGTCAACGGTTATTTGATTGACAATACATCTGGAACTGGTACAATGACTCTAGCAAGTGGTGAGTACATCCAGGTAGAAGGCTCTGATAACTTCCCATCTAATTTTGCGAATTATGACTTAGCTGATGACAGTTTTACGCTATACTATGGTACAGTAGACCAATCAATAAGAGGAGGAATAGAATATGGTCATTTGTACTTATTCAATCCTAGTCTCAAGACTCTTGGTGGCAATATAGACATTGATGGAAACCTTTATTTCCAAAACTCCACTCTTGATGTATCTACCAATAATTACTCAATAAATATTGCCAATAGATGGGACACTAATAATGGCAACGATGATGGGTCATTTATTTCAAGAAGTGGTACTGTAATATTTGACGGAGATGCTAATCAAGTAATAGACCTTGGAGAAACAGGAACTCAAGCGTTCAATGATGTTCAAGTCAATAAAGGAAGTAGTTCGATACTAGATGTTGGCAACAGTAACATTAGTATCACTGGTAATCTAAATGTATTCAATGGTACCTTCGACATCAATGGACTTACTGCGACTATCGGAGGAAATATTGGTGCTTCTGGAACAGGTCAATACCAAGGTACTGGAACATATTACTTAAATGCATCAACTGGTACTCCAACTATTGGCACCAACGGATCAACTATTCAAGGTAGTTTAGAAATCAATGCTCCTGGAAGGACATATGAACTTGTAGATAACATTACGCTACTAAACAATTTCACCCTTACCTCAGGTACACTTGATATCAATGGTCAAACCATGAGTGTAGGAAACGCCGAAGACGTAGTTAACATTTTTGGAACTCTAAATGTAAGTACCACTGCTAAACCGGGTGGAACGCTTGCGCTTGGTAACGACGTTCAACTAGTAGTACAACCAGGAGGAACCATAAATATAGTCGGTACTGCATCTCAACCTGCTACCGTGACTAGTACAGGAATAAATGACTATTTATTCTCAGTTACTGGAACAAGCTCTAACAAAGGAAATATTGCTGCAAGATTTTATTTGATAGAGTATGTAGGAGTTGATGGAATTTATATCAATGACAATACGAATATCGACGTCACTAATAACTTCAGTGATGGAACATTCCAGAATGGTTTTGCTGGAGGTAAATATTTAAGGATCGAAAACGATCAAGACCTCACAGGGTCAAATAGAATAGAAAACATTGTATTTGATGATGACCCTGGAGCAGGAGCTTCTAATATTTATAAAGCAACTGCCTCAACTGGTGATATTGAAGTATTCAATTATACTGGAATCTTCTCGGGAGATGATTATGATGTAGACCCAAATGATTTGATCACTTGGCTCGACCCTCCTACCGTAACTTGGACAGGAGCAGTCAATAGTGATTGGTTTACAGCAGGCAACTGGGATTCAGGTAGTGTACCATTAGCAACTCAGAGCGTTATCATCCCACAAGTTCTAAACGAACCAGTTATTACTGATAATGCCAGCATAGCAGTAGCTGACAACCTTACTCTTGAAGTCAATGCTAGATTAATCTTGAACACAACAGATAATGACGTTGACTTACAAATTGGAGGAGATTTAAATTTTGAACCTAGTGCTAGACTGGAAAGTGCTGGATCAAATGATGATATAGAAATCGGAGGAAGTTGGACAAGAGTGTCGACTGCACTTTTTACAGCAGGAACAAGTCATATAACCTTCAACTCTGTAGATGGACTAGAAACCTTAGATGCTTCTGATAGTTTTTATGATTTAACGCTGAATCTAACAGGGACTATCAATCTATTGTCTGATTTAGGTGTTACCAATGACTTTAACTTGACTGCTGGAACATTAGGTTTTGGTGGTTTTGATATGACTGTAGGGAATGATTTCGTAAATGCTGGTACTATCAATGTAGGAAGCAATTTGCTTTCCCTAATTCCAAACAATACCAGTTCTCCGAAAACATTCAACCCAGGAACTAGTGAATACTATAATTTGGTCATTGGTCAATTAGCTGGAAACGATGTCACTTATGATCTTAACAATGACCTAATTGTTAATCACGATTTTAATCTGGTAGTTGGCACATTGAATCCCATCAATCAAAATATCACATTTGGTGATTCTGATGGGTTCCAAGATGACATCAATATAGGTGGTACAATTCTAGTTGGACCAAATGAAACAATGTCACTAGGAGACGATGCTTACTTACTGGTTCAAAACGGTGGAGACTTAAGATTCATAGGCTCATCAAGTAATGCATCTGTTATGACTAGACGTTCTTCAGGAACCTACGACTTTACTGTACAATCAGGAGGAACATTCGAGGCATCCAACTTCTTGTTTGAATACATGGAGGATGAAGGCATCTGGTTACAATCTGGAGCTACTCTAGTAGGATTGGACAATGGAACATTTGGAAATGGTAGTAGTACCCAATATTTGAGACTAAGCAATGCTTTTGCTTCTGACATTACGGCAACTAACATCACATTCAACAATGGTCCTGCTAGCAATGTGAGAAGAAACGAAGCAGCTGGAAACAACATCATCTTTGAAGATGCAAGTGGTGTTCTATCGGGTCCTACCTATGAAATTGACGATAATGATCCGACTACAGGTGAAGTGCAATGGAGCTATACAAATCCACTAAGAATATGGACTGGAGCGGTTAGTACTCGATGGGATGACAATGATAACTGGGAAGATGAATTTGGAGTAAGTCCAGCTACTTTCCCAGTAGCTACCAATACTGTTCAAATTCCAGATGTAAGTGCAGGATCTAATAGATATCCAGTAATAGATGCTACATCAGGAGACGAAGCTGCAGCGAGTATTACTATTTTCACCAATGCGCAATTGACAGTGGATGATGGACAAGCCCTGACTGTATCGGAAGAGTTGACGAATGAAGGTACATTTATTATTCCTGGTACCACTACGCCAAATATCTCTGTAGGTGATAGCTGGACCAACAATGGTACTTTAATACCTGGTAATTCTACTATAACACTTAACTCAGATGCTGACATTACCGTATCTGGAGGGCTAAGTTTCTGGAATCTAATCATTAATGGATCTTCTCCATCAATTGAATTCACTACCAATTCGCTTATTGATGTCAACAATGACTTGACGGTCACTCAAGGAATACTCCGAGTGACAGATGCAGGCCACACCATTAATATTGGAAACAATCTATCGGTAGACGGTCCAAATGGTCAATTCATTGATCAACTTTCTACAGTTACATTCGATGGCAACAATCAAAATATTGGAAGTGCAGCTCTTAGTAGTACACTACTTTTCAATAATGTGATTCTTGCTGGAACAGGTACTAAAACGTTAGAAGACGGAATCGACTTGGAAGGAAACCTTACGGTGAATACCGGTGTAACTCTAGATATGCAAGATGAATCATTGTCTTTTGCAGGAAATAGCTTCGATATAGATGGTAGTTTAGAGACTTCTACAGGAGCTAACTCTATTACATTCGACGGGACGGTCGTTCAAGTAATTACCGGTAGTTCAGGCGCTGTTCAATTTGAGAATCTAGTAGTCAATAATACGGCAATAGGTAACAATGATATTCAATGGAATATTGGTATCTCAGTTAATCAAAACTTGAACTTCATCAATGGTGTAGCTCAATCAACAGGATCTAATCCCCTTACTTTCAATGATGGGTCTACCGTATCTTATGATGGAGTGCAAGACGTACTTACATCTTATATTGACTCAGACGACAATAGTTATGCCGTTGGTCCCGTTCGAAAAATTGGTGATGGTAATTTCATCTTCCCTACTGGGGAAGGCTCAAGATTTGCTAGAATAGCAATTTCTAACATTGATAAAGGTAGTAACACTGACGTCTATGAAGCAGAGTATTTCTTTAGTGATAATGCCGATAGAACTCAACCGTGGGATCCGAATATCGCGATTTTGAGTAGCTTGGAATACTGGGATCTAGAGAATGTTAACGGTCATAGTGGAGAACCATTTGTTTCATTGTACTGGTCAGCTGCAAGTAATGTAATAGAACCAACTGAGTTGTTAGTAGCACATTATAATGGTACATCATGGGATGATGAAGGAAATAGTGTTAATCAAAACAATGTTCCTGAAGACGAAGGCTTTGTCACTTCAAATAATAGACTAAGTTCATTCTCTCCTTTTACGTTGGCTTCCGTTAGTGCAGCAGGATTCCCACTTCCAGTGGATCTAGTTTACTTCAAAGCAGAATCGTTGCAAAATGAAATACTCGTTTCTTGGGCTACAGCCTCAGAAGTTGACAATAGTCACTTTGAAGTATTGAGATCAACAGATGGAGTTACTTTTGAAAAAATAGGAACTGTAGAGGGTAATGGAACTACCAATACTACTTCTGAATACAGCTTCACAGACTATAGTCCGAGGTCAGGAAGAAGCTATTACAAGCTAATCCAATATGATTTAGACGGTGATTTTGAAGCGTTTGATCCAATAGCTATTAATAGACAACTAGATGAGGATTTTTTAACAATTCAACTTATACCTAACCCAACGACGAGTTCTAATATCAATGTAAATGTTTCAAGTATTGATAAAGAATCTCCAGTATCAATCAGCTTGATCAACATGCAAGGACACACAGTCTTCCAAGAGTCTTATGACCTATTGGAAAATCGTGAAACAATAAACATCCGAACTAATTATCAATTACCATTTGGTGTTTATCAAGTAAAAGTCCTACAAGCTGGACAAACTAAATATCTGAAATTAATTGTTCGATAATAAGAAGTACTATTTCAACAAAGGCGGCTTAGAATATAATTCTAGGCCGTCTTGTTTAAAGTTTGATTGACAACTAATGTTTTTGTAAAATCCAGCAAATAGGTCTCAATAGACTGCACAGTTATCTTGACACTCTGCATGCTATGCCTAAAGGACTGCACAGATATCTCTATTCTCTGCACAGAATACTTAAAGGTCTGCACAGGCATCTTGACACTCTGCATGCTATACCTAAAGGACTGCACAGATACCTTGACTCACTGCACAAAATGCCTAAAGGTCTGCACAGGTATCTTGACTCACTGCACACAATACCGAAAGATCTGCACAGGCATCTTGACTCACTGCACACAATGCCTAAAGATCTGTGAAGTATCCTAAAAAAAGTTGACAGGTTTTACACTAATACTGATATGAGTTTACAATCTTACTCGTTAGTCCTAATTGTACATTACAAAGATGTACATAATCCTATGTGCAGTAGACAGGCTAGGATTTAGTCCTGCTTTGGATTGACTCTTTGTTACTTAACCCCTCTCCTAGCATCCACTGTACTAAGTGATTTCCTTACAAAACCTAAGTGTTTCACCTAATTCAGAAACACACCATAGAATCTTCACTCTGTTACCCGTCGAAAGTTTGCAACCATTCATCCAAGGTAAGAAGCAAGTCATCTAATCAAGACCAGCTCTGTATCAAAGGTAAAACTAGCCCAGCTATAGATTTTTTATCTTGTCATAAGTGATTAGCTTAATGTAGAATTTAGAGAAAAGTCCCATTAAATGAGCACTTTAGATCATTTAGCTTTGAATTCAATATCTATTTTGCCCGTAGACAGTTATAACAACCTTTACCAGGATGAGAAATTTATACACCTTATTATTAGTAACGGTACTATTTAGTTTCAACCTCTATGCCCAAACTGGGCCGGGAGGCGTAGGTTCATCAGATGGAACCTCCAACCTTCAACTTTGGCTAAAACCAGAAGGTATGTTAAACGGTTCCAATAACCCCGCATTAAATGGTGAGACTGTTGAAACTTGGCAAGACGCCAGTGGTCATGGTCACAATGGAGTCACAAATGATTCTGATGAAAATACGGACGGAGTACCACTGGATTCGACAATAGCCTTTTTCAATGGTTACCCAGGACTGATCTTCGATGGTGATTATCCGGGAGGCACTGATGGTTATGTGGTTCAAGATATCAATGACGACCCTTCAGAAGCAACTGTCATGGTTGTTTTAGCTACTGCAGACTTTGTGAATAATGTCGGAGTAATGGTAGCTTATGATAATGGCAACGCAGGTAGTACTACCCCAGGTGACAAGTCGATTGGTATTTGGGTTCAAAATGATAGAGACTTATGGGGAAGAGTCATTCAGTCTAATGGTTCCTACCAAAGCTTTAGTAACACATCTACGGTAGATTTAATAAGTAGAGACCCAAACATAATCACAGTACATGCAGACGGAGTTTCTACCTTATCTCAATTTGCTAATGGATCATTAGCGAATGCTCAAGTAACATATAATGGAACGATACAAGAATATGTTGACGTGTTAGTGGGGCGCCAGGCAGATGAAGAATTTGCTGGACATATTGGAGAGGTTGTTATTTTCAATAGAGCACTTAACGATGCAGAGCTAATTGTTGCCAACAACTATTTGGCTTCCAAATTTGGGATCAGTGATTTGACCGATGATTTCTTTGCATTTGATAATGTTCACTTTTATGATGTCGCAGGTATTGGACAATCTGGGACGGACACACATGTATCTTCTTATTCTGATGGTATTTTAGGTATCAATTCACCTTCTGCTCTTTCGGATGGAGACTGGTTGTTCTTTGGACATGACGGAGCCGATGCCACGACATGGACTACTGATGAACAAATTAATGGAGATCCAAACCTTGAAAGACTTGCTAGAGAATGGCGGATCAATAAAACCAATGATGTAGGAACAGTTACTATTTCAATAGACCCTACCTCATTACCAGCCTTCAACGCTGACTTTGACTTTTACACTTTATGGGTGGATGATGATGGTGATTTCAGCACTGGAGCAACTTCTTATCCCCTTACTTTTAGCGGTGGAGTGTACAATGCAACGGGTGTCTCTTTAACAGACGGCCAATTTATAACCATTGGAGCGTACAAACCTGAAATCAATTTCGTTCAAACTGCATTTTCTGGATTTGAAACAGTTACTCCTGCTTCATTCCAAGTGAATATAGATTATGTAGTCGATGCTAATATCACTGTCAACTATACTACTGGTGGCACAGCTGATGAAGCTACTGGAAGTGGAACATTTACAATTTCGGCTGGTAATACATCCAGTAATACAGTGGATTTCACTATCAACAATAGTGACGGGTTTGAATCAGATGAAACAATTATTCTGACCTTGACAGGAGGTTCTCAATCTCACGGAACAATAGGATCAAATGTCAGCACTTATACTATTTATAACTCAGATGCAGCGACTACTTCCGTTCAATTCGATACTCCTCTCGAATACGCCTTCAAAAAAACAATCACTATTGATAAAGATATGGTGGATGGTTCCTCCGATCTTGAGAATTTCCCAGTTCTCATCAAGGTGGATGGTGCTGACTTTCTAGAAATAGAGGGAGATGTACAAAGTGCGAATGGATATGATATTCGCTTTACATATGAAAATGACATCGAATGGTTGGATCATCAAATAGAACTATATGATGAAACTAACGACATATATTTAGCTTGGGTAAAACTTCCCCTCCTATCTGCTACTGTGGATACCAAACTAGAAATGTACTATGGAAAAAGTGGCGCCACTGACCCATCGTCCACTAGTGTATTTGGAAACGAATGGGAAGCGGTATACCACCTTGAAAATGCTAATGATGGTACTTCGAACGGAAATAATGGAACAATTAACGGAGGTGCTAGTTACGCAAGTGGTAAAATAGGGAATGGACTGGCTTTGGATGGCTCCAATGACGATTTGGAAGTCGTCAATAATGCTTCACTTGTATTCGGTCCATCAGAGAGTATTACGTTATCAGTTTGGTATAAGGGTACAGACACTTCAGGAGACTTTATGTCCATGATGAATCAGGCAGATAATGCTAAGGGATATGCTTTAAGATATTTCTCTGGAAACCTTTCCTTTCTATTAGGAGAAGCTTTTTTGAGCTCACCAGAAGGAATCAGAGCAAACGCAACAGAAAATGTCAATGATGACGCTTGGCACTTAATCACCATGGTATATGATGGCTCGACCAACGCGTCTGGTGTCACAATCTATAAAGATGGTGATGCTTCTACATTTGGATCTATATCTAATGATAATTTATCAACAGGATCTGACACTAACCCCGGCACCAACTTTACGATAGGTAGTAGAGTTAATGGCGGCGGCAAAACTCAATATCTTTCTGGAACTGTCGATGAAGTAAGAGTCGTAAGAGGTTTACTTTCTGGCGAATGGATTAAGACTGAGTACAACAACATGAATGACAATGGCACCTTGGTGACCTTTGATACAGAAGTTGCTAATAGTGGCTTAGCCATCTTAGAAAGTACAGATACAGTTAGCTTCGTAATCGCACTAACTAATACAGTAACGAACGATGTGACGGTCAACTATTCTGTCACTGGAGGTTCTGCTATAGAAGGAACTGACTTCGTTTTAGCTGATGGAGTAGCTACTATTTTAGCTAATACTTCGTTTACAGTAATCACTGCCGATCTAAACAATGACGCTACAAGTGAAGCCAATGAAAATGTAATAATTGCACTATCAAACCCAAGCTCTGTAGACAATGTGTCGTTAGGGTCATCCAATGAGCTTGAATTCACGATTACGGATGATGATGCTGTCCCTGAAATATCATTTAGTCAAACATCTATATCTGTCAACGAAGGGGCTAACTTGATCAGCTATACCGTAGAACTAAACGCAGCATCTGGACAAAATATAACTGTAGACTACACAGTCACAGCAGGTACAGCCACTAGCGGAGTAGATTATATTCATTCTTCAGGGACCTTAACAATCCCAGCCGACAGTACTTCCGCGACTATATCCTTTAATGTAATTGAAGATAACGAGATAGAAACTCAAGAGAGTCTAACCATCGATCTATCCAACCCTATCAATGCTACCTTAAATAGTTCTTTTGATCAACTGTCTATCAATATCAATGACAATGACAATCAAGGGATCGATGGACCTGCTGGTGTCGGTTATAAAGATGGCTCTGGGTCTTTGACCATGTGGTATGTTGCTGATTCCGCTACTGTAACAGGCTCTAATGTCACCGAACTTAAAAACTTAGTAGGAATCACAGAGTATGACATGATCACCCCTGCTAGCGATCCAAACTTTGTAGACTATGCGGGAACAGGTACACTAAATGGACACGCAGAGATTAGCTTTAATGATGTTCAGGATCAATTGGCTACTAACTCTACTTTAAGTGCCTCCACATTCCCTTATAATGAAGCCACTACTTTTGTAGTAACAAGACATGATAACATGTCTCAACTAAGTGATACATACGGAACGTCAACATCTCAAACAGGAAATGTAGCTACAGTTAGGTTTTCATCTCACCTACCATGGAACGGAATATGGTACTATGATATCGGTACATGCTGTGGAAGCACAGCAAGAATAAGCGGAGCCTATCAAGCTGACTGGGTAGGTGAATATGGTATTTTTTCATATATAGCGAGTAGTGATGATGGCAAGTCTGCTTATAGAAACAATGAATTAATTGGAGGGCCTAGAGCTGGCACATCTAATTTCACCGGCCATATCAACAACTACTTCACGTTAGGGCAATCTTGGAGTGGGAATCACTTTGAAGGCGACATTGTAGAATTCATGCTTTACACTAGTCCTGTGAATGATGCTCAAAGAATCATAATTAACAACTACCTAGCAGCCAAGTATGACCTTACTATTTCTAATGACTTATATGATTTTCAAGCAAGTCATGCAGTGGATGTTGCTGGTATTGGACAAACGGGAGGTGAATTCCATGTAGCCGCCAAATCAAGTGTCGTAACCGTAGGAAACCCTTCTCAATTGGATGATGACGAATGGATCATATTTGGGCATGACAATGAAGACATTACAGCTTGGAACACTTCAGATATACCTTCTTCATTCAGCAACCTTCAAAGAATAGATCGTGAATGGCGATCTGATGTTACCGGCACTCCTGGTACGGCGTCTATTATTATCGCCGATACTGAATTACCTTCTTTACCTAGTGGATATAGTGACTATGTATTGATCACAGATGAAGATGGAATAGACTGGTCAAATGCCACAGTTTATCCAATCACTTTGGTAGATGGAGAGTACATTGCCAATGACGTCATATTAAATAGCGGAACATATTTCACTGTCGGTACTCACATTAGAACGATTGAATTTGTAGGAAATAGTTTTCAAGATTTTGAAAATGTCAATAATACAATATCTCTAAGTATATCCTTAAGGTCAGCTCAAGACATAAGTATTCCTTATACCATATCAGGAACAGCAACTGGCGGATCTGACTATACAATTGCGAGTGGTACATTTACTATTTCTGCTGAGAACACTACTAAAACCATCGATCTAGGAATTATAGATGAGACTGTAGAAGAATCTGATGAAACCATTATCGTTACACTAGGTGCAGCTCCTTCAGGAACAGTATTAGGTACAAACAATGTATTCACGTATACCATCAATGATGATGATAATGTTAGATCTGTCAATCTAGATTTCTTTGATTATTCTAGACAGTTGACGATCAATGGATCAGAGGTAACTGGATCACATACTGACTTCCCTGTCCTGATAAGCTTTACAAACAATGATCTTCGTACTGTAGCCAATGGTGGTAATGTTCAAAATGATAATGGATATGACATTGCATTTTATGATTCTTTATCTGGAAGTTGGTTAGACCATCACTTAGATTACTATATCCCTACTACTGGTGAAGTGGTTGCTTGGGTTAAAATCCCAACACTCAGCACTACTGATGTAGAAATAACTATGTTCTATGGTAATTCAGCGATCATGTTTGATCAATCAAGTACTACCACATGGAATAGTAATTACCAAGCAGTGTGGCACATGGGAAGCGACAATTATGAAGACGGGACTGCAAATAACCTAGATGGTGTGGATCAGGGTGCAAACGACACTGACGGTATTATTGGTAGAGCCGCTTCATTTGATGGTAGCAGCAATGTAAAAGTAGCGGACGTTTCCCTCCTATCCTTTGACAGAACAGACTCTTATACCATTTCGGCGTGGTATAAAGGCACCGATTCAGGAAAAACTATAGCAGGAATAGTAGATGACAATGCCAATAGTCACGGATATGATTTGTACATAAGTACTGGAAACGGATTGATTGGATGGCAAGGTGACAATGCAGGAAATAGAGAATACATAAGGGACAATGACGCCATTAATGATGACAGTTGGCATTATTTAGTAGTGACTTGGGATGGTGCAAGTGGACAGGCATATGTTGACGCAAATACTAATAATACAACTACTCAATCGGTTGGTACGATCGGAAACGACATCTCACCAAACGTAAGCTTCACCATAGGGTCAAGATCATCAGGAGCTGCTATTGCTCGATCAATAACTGGTGACATTGATGAAGTCAGAGTATCCAACACAGCAAGATCAGCTGATTGGATCACCACGGAATTTAATAACCAAAGCAACCCTAGTGCATTTGTAACTGTAGCTGCTGATCAAGACACTACTTTCGCTTTAACTTTAGATGAAACTATCGGTGAAGTCACTGTCAATGTCAGAATCGATCCAATTGATGAAACACAAGCAACAACTATTGATTTTGGAGATCAAGCAAGTGGTACTGCTTTAATTGGCAGTGATTTTGCTCTTACTCCTGCTGAAATCACAATTCCGGCGGGAAGTCGAACCTCTTCATTCACCTTTGATATCATCAATGACCTTCAAGACGAGGAAGATGAAACTTTTACTGTTGAATTAAGTAATCCTTCATCCAATACTAAGCTAGGAACAACTAGCAATGCAAGTTTCACTATAACTGATGATGATTTAGCACCTACCATTGAATTTGTAGACGCCATTTCAAGTGTCAATGAAGGAAGCCCCGCTGTCACAATTGGTGTACAAATATCTGATGAATCTGGTAATGATGTTACAGTGGAATTCGCAGTAACAGGCGGAACTCCTGCTGCTACTCTTGGAGACGATTACTTAGTTCCTGCCACGTCCCCATTGAACACTGTAACAATACCTGCTGGAAGTCTAACTGGTAATATTATCATAAACTTAATCGATGATGCTGAGATTGAAGTATTAGAAGATATAGTGATTAACCTTAGTAATCCTAGCAATGCGACTCTAGGTGGTGTCACAAGTCATACAATGACCATCAATGACAATGACGACCTTGGCTTTAATGGACCTGGAGGAGTTGGTGAAGTAGATGGTTCTAAAACTTTGAAATTATGGTTAGCAGCTGACTCTGCAGCAGCTACAGGTGGAAATGTGACAGCTTGGAATAATGCAATCATTTCGGTTGCAGGTCTTGATTTCGCACCTATAGGCACACAACCAACACGGGTAGACAACGCTGTAAACGGACATGCTGAAATTAGTTTCGGCAATGTAAATGATGTATTAGAGTCAGACCAAGTACTTGCTGCTTCTACATTCCCATACAATGAAGCCACTTTCTTCATTGTGACAAGAACGGACAACCTTAATCAGCAATCAAGTGCTTATACTACTGCCACTAACTCCTCTGGGGCATTGTCTGGAACCAATATCACTGCCGCTATTCCGAATGGATCTGACGACGTTAGATTCGATCATGCTGGAGATGTATTGAGTACCAACTACCCTACTTCGTGGGCGAATGGAGAGCACAATATATTCGTACATAGAGTTACAGCAGATTCTCAAAATGTATGGAGAAACAATGAAGTGATCCTATCAGCTGGGCCTTCAAGTACTTCTAATAACTTCACTAATCACTCGAATTTTAATTTCTACCTTGGACGAACAGAAACAGATAACTTTCAAGGTGATATTGCTGAAGTCATCATGTTTACTCGACCCGTCTTCGATACACAAGCTGATATTATTCAAAACTACCTAGCAGCTAAATATGGATTAACAATTGAAAATGACAAGTACGTATTTGACAACACTCATGGAAACGAAGTAGCGGGTATTGGTCAGGTTTCTTCCACTGATAACCATGTAGCTGCTGAGGCTGGAGTTATTACCATAAGCAATGCCAGTACATTGGGCAATGGAGATTATGTACTGTTTGGTCATGACAATGCTAGCATTAGTAACTGGGTAACAACTGACACCCCTGTGGGAGACAGTATCAGAAGAGTTTCCAGAGAATGGAGAATTGATACAACGGGAACTCCAGGAACAATCACTATCGCGCTTGATACTGATTTACTCCCAACCCCTATTACGGGATATCAGGATTATGTATTATTTGTTGATGCTGACGGAGATTTTACCGATGGAGCCACTGTATATCAAACGACTTTTGTAGATGGTCAATACAAAGCAGCAGAAGTTCCAGTGGCATCTGGAGATTATTTAGCTGTAGGCATGATTATCAGAACTATATCATTCGATGTAGCTAGCTCCAATGATGTTGAATCGAACTCCCTTAACGTTAGTGTCAACCTTAACTATGCCTTCAACTCTGACATTACCTTTGATTACAATATCACTGGTGGTACAGCTACTGGAGGAAGTGATGATTATTCTGCAGCTGCTACGGATCAAATACAAATATTAGCAGGACAAACTACTGCTAGTTTTCCTCTTGGTATAATTGATGATTCGGATGCGGAAGAAGATGAGACCATAATTATTGAATTAACCAATGCGCCTTCTGGATTTAGATTTGGTGAAGATAATGAGCATACATATACTATCAACGATAATGATAATACTCGTAAGATTCATTTTGCCTCTGCCTCCTCTTCAGCAGACGAAAGTGTTGCTAATGTATCCTTAACTATTGAGCTAGAAGATCCAGCTCAAATTGATGGCGTAAATGAAACGAAAGCATATCTATCCGTTACAGGCGGTACTGCAGAATCGTCGCCTGCTCCGGATTTCACACTAGTTGCCGATACTGTTAGAATTGCAGCTGGTACCTCAAGTACTACTTTTGATTTCACAATACTAGACGACGTATTAAGTGAAGCAGATGAGACGATAGAAATTAGTCTTTCTTCGCCAGGAAATGCCAATATTGGAACTAATGAAGTGTATACATATACTATCCAAGATAATGAATCAACTGTCTCTGTAGATTTTCAAGACCTTACTACTACTATAGACGAAGGGGGTAGTATTGCTCGAGTTGTTGTTGAGCTATCTTCACCTTCAGGCCAAGATGTTCAAGTTAACTACAGTGCTACAGGTGGATCTGCTACAGGTTCTGGTACTGACTATGCTTTAGCAGATGGTACTATTACCATCACTGCTGGAAATCAGATTGGCTCTATCAACGTTGCTTTAACTGACGATAGTGAAGAGGAGTCTGCGGAAACAATCATCATTGAGATAAGTGGTGCTACAGGAGCATCTGTAACTGGCACACCTACGCATACTATTACTCTAGTAGACAATGATGCGGATTTTGGATTCTATGGGCCGGGAGGTGTTGGTTCTGCAGTAAATAACATCCTATGGTTAGATGCTGAAAATATCAATGGCAAAGGAGCTGCAAGTCCAGCAGATGGTAGTACGGTCGGTACTTGGGTTGATCGATCTGGTAATAGTCACGACTTTACTGCTATTTCTACGAATCCGACATATAGCGCTACAGGGATAAATAACCATGGAACTATTGAAATCACAGGTTCCGTAGATGGATTTAGAGCTCCTTCAACATTTAGTAACTCTCTAGCAAACTATTCATTTATTACAGTAGCGGAACAATCCAGCGGAACTTATCTCGCAGAAACTAATACTGCTGCTGTCGGAGACTTCAGATTGAACCAATCAGATGATTACTTATATCACTATGGTGGTACGAATGCAATTACCACTAATGGAAGTTCTGCCGCTAACATTACGACTTGGGTGTTTGATAATGAGGCAACCAACACAGCAGTAGTCAATAGAAATGGTGCGTTTGTAGCTCAAGATGCCAACTTTAGTGTCATGGCATTAGATAATAATTTTAGTGTTGGTAGCAGATACACTGGCGAATCTACAAGTGATTATGATGGAAATATCTCTGAGTTCATCATCTATAATAAACCCATTAACTCCGCCCAACAAAATATTATCGAAAACTATTTGTCTTCCAAATATGACATTACAATTACCGATGATTTCTATAGCTATGATGGAACATTTGGCTTTGATGTGATAGGAATCGGTCAAGAGTCTGATGGACAACATTTACAATCCATGTCAGATAGCTTGTTAATAATCAGTGGTGCAAGTGATTTACAGGATGGGGAATATGTATTCACTGGACATGACAATGGAGATAAGACTAGTTGGACTACTATAGAAGCTCCGGACAATGGTTCTAATGTAAGAAGATTAGCTAGAGAATGGAGATTAGATCAAACGGGAAGTCCTGGAACCATTGTCATAAAAATAGACACGACTAAACTTCCTACTCCTCCTACTGGATACGATCAATATATAGTTTGGACAGATGACGATGGAGATTTTAGAACAGGAGCTACGACTTACCAAGTAGAGTACTCACCTGATTTTGGATTTCATGTAACAGATGATGTTACCATATCAGATGGCATGTTTGTTACAATAGGTGTTGGACAGCCTGTGATTCAGTTTAACTTGACTTCTTCAAGTGGCAGCGAATCTGACACCAACCCCAATATTGAAGTTTCTCTAAACTTTGTGATGGGTGAAAATGTAACCGTTAATTATGCGGCTACAGGAGGTTCTGCTGGCAACAATAACGTTGATTATTTACTTACTTCTGGAACTCTTACCATCGCTGAAGGTCAAACATCAGCCAATGTTATTCCAGGTATTATTAATGACACTGACGAAGAATCTGACGAGACTATAATAATTACTTTGACGACACCATCATCAAACGTTTCATTGGGTGGTCAAACAGAGCATACTTATACTATACATGACGATGACAACCCTGAAAGTAGAACTGTAACATTTGATTTAGCTGCTGCTGCAGCTAACCCAAATGAAGACGCAGGTAACCATACTGTCAATCTAAGTATCAACACCGACGACGATGATAATCCTACAACAGTAGATCTAGAAGTAGTAACGGGTAGCAGTGATGCAATAGAAGGTGATGATTTTACATTATCTACTAATACAATTACTTTCACAGCAGGTTCGCCTGGGCAAACTACTGCTTCATTTGACATCATTCCGAATGCCGATAGCGATTATGAATTAGATGAAACTATCACTATAAGGTTAGTCAATCCAGTAAATGCGGATTTAGGAGCAATCACTGAATATACCGTAGAGCTAATCAATGATGACACTCCTGTAGAAGTTCAATTTGCTGAAACAAGTTCTCAGGTAGGAGAATCGGCTGGCACGGCGAGTATCGAAGTAGAGCTAAGTACAAGCTCTGCTACTGATGTAACTGTCAACTATTCTGTAACTCCTGGAACAGCATCAGATGGGCTGGATTATACTTTGGCTGATGGAATTCTTACTATCAACGCAGGAGATGATGCTGAAAACATACTTGCTACGATTGTTAATGATTTGGCAGTAGAAGCAGCCGAAACACTCACTATTACGATTTCAAGTCCATCCAATGCGAGTCTTGGTAGTAATCAGACTCATACGTTAACGATTACAGATGATGATATTTCTGCTGGAACAGGACCAGCTGGTATTGGAAACTCTGCTGACAATATACTTTGGCTGACAGGAGAAAACTTCTCTAGTGGAACATGGACAGATATTTCTGGAAATAGCAATAACTTCTCGGGAGGTACATCTCCATCTGCTACCACTAACAATTTGAATTTCAATGGAGAAACAACTGTAACATTTACTGCTGCTCAATATTTAGAATCCACAGTGCTCAGTAGTGGTGTGAGTGATTATGACATGTTCTTCGTATTTGAATCTGACGGTACGGCTGATCAAGTTGTGTTTGATGCAAATGATGAATTGACAATAGGTTTAGAAAATACTAGTGGGGCATTCCAAGACCAAAATGGCTGGCAGGGTTCTACTGTCAATACTGGTACGACACCTTCGATTGTTCAAATCAACTTAGAAAGTGGAAGTAGCAATGCTGAAATAACCATTAACGGAACCACAGCAGCTAGTGTAACTTATACGCCTACTGAAATCAATGGTGCAAGAAGATTAGGTATCGATGCAGCAGGAAATGTTTCGAATGGATTTAGAGGTGATATCGCAGAAGTGATAATGTTTAATCAATCACTTAATAGTGCGCAAAGAACCATCATGATGAATTACTTATCTACGACTTACGGTATTAGCATCGGAGGTCTTGATAGGTATGAATATGATGACGGTACTGCCAATAAAGACTATTATGGCAACTCTATTGGGATCGGAAGAGAAGATGCGGATAACTTCCATGTTTCTGCTACTACTGAAAGTTTCTTTACCATTAGCAACCCAAACGATCTTGGTAATGGCGAATACTTAATAGTAGCGCATAATGATGGCTCAGATGCTTGGGACAATAGTAATGGAGTTGGAGTGGAAATACCTGATAACAGTACTTGGAGAACTACTAAACAATGGAGATATGATATGACAGGCAATGTAGGAACTGTAAGTATTGAAATTGATACGACTGCATTACCTGCCCCACCTGAAAATGGCCTTACTTGGGCTATCATGCTAGATGCTGACGGTGACTTTAGTACTGTAGGCAGAGTTTATACTATGTCACCTACCACAGGAGATAATGTTGGAGTAGATAATGTAGTGATCAATAAAGGTGACTATATGATCTTTACCTTAATCAAAACTACTTCTGATGTTACTGGCCTGTGGAATGTAGCTAGCACATGGAGTACAAACCGTGTTCCTGGCCCAAATGAAACTGTAAGAATATCATCTGGAACTACTGTAACATTAGATGCTGACTCAGAAGTAGGAACGGTTATTATTGAAAATACAGGTACACTGAACCTATCAACTTACAAGTTAAGTTTCAATGTAGGTTGCATCACAATAGAACCTGGCGGAGTACTAAATGCTCCTTCTGGAAGTACTGTTTCTTATGAAGCCGGAATTGATCAATGCGTAACAGAAACTACTTATGCCAATCTTGAACTAGACAATGCTGGTAACAAATTCTTACTTGGTCCAATCACCGTTCAAGAGGATTTAATCATAAGAGATCCGAGTGTAACCTTAGATGTAACCACAAGTAATTATACTATTACATTAGAAGGAAATTGGTTAAGTGATGGAGTTTTTGATGCTAGAGCAGGTTCGGTGATTTTATCTGCTGGTAACAGTCAAAGTATAAATACTAATGGAGGAGAAACTTTCTATAACCTCACAGTCTCAAAAGATGCTTCAACTATAGCTACGCTAAACTCTGAAGTTTCTGTTGAAAACACATTGACAATGACTCAAGGTAACATTAATCTTAACATCAGCAGTTTGAATATTCAGAGTACAGGCTCAATTTCTGGTGGTGATGAGACCTCTTACATCGTCGCTGACAACGTCGGAGTTTTGAGACATGCTATTACAGCATTAAGTACTGAATACTTCTTTCCTATTGGTGACACAGATGAATACTCTCCATTCAGATTTACGCTAGTTTCAGGAAACCTTAGTTCTTCAGCGGTAACTATTAATTTGAGAGATACCAGACATACTAATATTACTGAAACTAATTACATAACCAGATATTGGTCATTGAATAACGAAGGAATAACAGGAGCCTTAGATTATAATGTTTCATACAATTACCAAGATATTGATGTGGAAGGTATTGAGTCATTATTAAGTGCACGGAAATTTTCTTCATCTGGAGATGCGATTGGTGGATCTGTTACACCAGCATCCAACTTACTGACCTATGATGGTCACACATCTTTCTCTGATCACACAGGTGAATCTGACCCAGTTACATTACCAGTAGAATTACTTTATTTCAATGCTGAATTATTTAACGGAAACGTAGATCTTAATTGGGCCACAATAGCTGAAGTAGATAATAGCCATTTTGAAATTGAAAGATCAGTAGATGGTATTGAATATGAAATCATCGGATCAGTAAATGGAAATGGTAATAGCGACAGTAAGATTCAATATAGTTATACAGATTACAGTCCTGTATTTGGTGTCAGCTATTATAGATTAGTTCAATTCGACTTTGACGGCGAATACAAAATCTATCCAGCTATTGCCGTTCATAAGACTCTGGGAGAAAATGATGTTAATATTTCACTTTTCCCTAATCCAACTAATAGTTCTAATATCAATGTCAGTATTTCAAGCATCGATAAAGAATCTCCAGTTCTTATAAGCATAATCAATTTGCAAGGAAATACGGTCTTCAAAGAATCGTATAACTTAATGGAATACAATAGCACTATAAATATTCGAACAAATCTAAGAATACCATCAGGAATTTATCAAGTACTAGTAAAGCAAGCCGGAGTAACTGAATATCTAAGGTTGATTATAAGGTAAATAAATTATCGATAAGAGACCTCGTGCTTCTATGAGGTCTTAAAGCTCTATCCAAGAGTAGATTTTACGTTTAATTGCAGACTCAGTGATACCCTTACATCAAAAATCAGGGTATCACTGAGTAAAACAAAATTCAAAAAACAAATACTTTTTCATTCATCGAAGAAAATGATTCATTCATCTAAGTATAGTACTAATTCATCTAAATAATAGTCAATAACCAACTAATTTCAGGCCCTTAGGATCAAATACCTCTTAATCTTGCGTTAAGTGAATAGCTTAAAATCTGTTTTTAAGGAGATATTCTTTAAAAACAATTTATTGGTGCAATTAAATTAAAATCTAATTATCCAGACCTATTAGACTATTACATGAAAGTTCCCCTGGATGAAAAACTTATACACTTTACTAATTTTCTTGCTAATTGGATTTAACCTTTCCGCACAGAACGGACCTGCTGGTATTGGAGATGGCACAGGAAGCTCTGGCCCTCGAAATGTCCTTTGGCTCGATGCCTCAACATTAAATCTATCTAATGACGATCCAATCACTATTTGGCCAGACCTTAGTGGAAATGGAAATGATCTTACCCAACAAGCTACAGACCCAGTTCCTTTCTTCAGAAACGATGGACTTGGAGGAGCTAACAATGTTGTTCGTTTTGATGGTACAGAACGTTATCTTACCATTACTGATGGTGACGCTACTGCATTAGATAATATTCCAGGCATTACCATTTATATTGTAGCTAATCTAGCTACCGTCGACACCAACCCTAGAGGTCTAATTTCAAAAAGAAACTCAGCAAACAACCAGTCAACTTATAGTTTATTTACTTGGACAGGTTCGGATCTCTACAATTATATTCAAACTAGTAGTAGAAATACACTTATCGGGACAAACCCATTATCAGGATCCACAAACTATATTATCAATCAAATTTTTGATGGAACCAATCAAGAACAGTTTATCTCTGGATCAAGTAATGGATCAGTTGTTCACCCAAACCCTGGATCAATTGCCAACTCATCGTCTACACTCTTCCTAGGAACACTTAATAATAACTATGGAACCTACATGGATGGTGATATGGCAGAAGTCATCATTTATGGAGAAGGGCTCAATGATGCTGAAAGAATTATTGTCGACAATTACCTATCTGCTAAATATAACATTGCTCTAGGTGCCAATGATTATTATACAGAAGGTAGCTATTCTAATAATGTAATAGGAATCGGAAACGATGGTACTGACAGCTACATGAGTAGTACTGGGAGTGGAGCAGGGTTAACGATAAGTGGTACAACTGGCGTCACTACCGAAACATTCGATGGTGGTGAATGGGTATTTGCAGGAAACGATGGAGGCTCTACTTTGTCAACTTTCGCAGATATCGCTGATGCTGATGTGAAAAGAATTAATAGAGTTTGGAAACTAGAAAAAACTGAAGGTGGCGCTAATCCCGGAACAGGAGTAACTTTGACTTTTAATATTTCAGACCTTGACCTATCAGGATTTACCAACTTCGTACTGTATAAAAGAACTTCAACAAGTGGAAACTTTACAAGTCTAGGACCAGCAGACGCTACTACTGCCACAGAGATCACTTTTAACCTTACTGATGCAGAAACAGATGACGCAGAGCAATACTTCACTATCGGATTTGACTCTTATTCTCCAGCTGGTGTAGATAGCAACTTAGCGCTCTGGTTAGATGCTAACACTGGTGTAACCACTACAGGTTCTCAAGTTTCAAACTGGGAGGATCAAAGTAGCAATACTAATAGTGCAAATGACCCATCAACTCTATCATCTTATAATACTTCTCAAACTAACTTCAACGCAGGATTACAATTCGATGGAGATGCTACTTCTCTAGAAGGATCAGTTACTAAAGTCAACAATGACCTTACTATTTTCACAGTTTATCAAGACAATGCTGCAAACAACTCTGCAGGAGTATTACTTGACTTAGGAGGATTTTCAATAGCTGACAATTCTTACAATGGAGGGGCAGCCTTTTCTTCAAACATTACAAAAAACCAACCTGCTATCGTCACTATTGATCATCCTGCAGGGACTACCGCAGATATATACGTAGATGGAAATAGTTTTGAATCTAGCTACACTACTACCTCCTCTCCCACTGCTGGACTGTATAATTATGTTCTAGGCGATGACGCAGATGGTAGTAATACTTTTTCCGGAACACTCAATGAAACGATAATTTATGACGGTTCAGTTTCACCTTCTGACCGCGAAGAAATCGAATCTTATTTGGCTATTAAATATGGTATCACATTAGGTCACGATTATTTGAACAGTACAGGAACGATAGTTTTTGATGTTGATAATTCTACAGCTAATGATGGCTATGAAAGCGGAATCACGGCTATAGGGACAGATTACGACTCTAGACTTATTCAAAATATAAGTTCATCAAGTAGTGATATCGTTGTACTATCTACTGAAAATGATTTTTCAAGTTCAAATGATAATGTTTCTACCTCATTAGCTGATAATGAATTCTTATTCATCTCCAATGATGGTGGCTCCACTAGTTTGACTACGATAGATGGAAATAGTAGAGTGCCAAGAGTCTGGAAAGTCAATGAGACCAATAATCCTGGATCAGTATTTTTAGGAATACCTACATCACTATATACTCTAGACTCCATGTGGGTTTCTACAGATCCGACGTTTGCTACAGGAGTTACCAGAATAGCACTAACCAACTCAGGATCTTTCAACTCAGTCACATATGATTTTACAGATGGAGACTATTTCACATTCACGGCTGACCAAATTCTAAGTACAGAAAATGAAAACCTAAGAGTTTGGCTAAAAGCTGACAGAGGAGTCAATACCTCAGCTTCTGAAGTGACACTATGGGAAGATCAAAGTATACATGGGAGCGATGCTAACAATGACGATACTGAATTCGATTCTCAAGGCGACCTCAGCACTCAAAATGAAGATGCTGTAGCCTACAATGAAAATGGGCTCAATTTCAACCCGTCGATTTCATTTGCCAATGATGACCGACCTATTACAGGTTCATTCAATACTACAGAAGCTGGTGCCACTATTTTTATTGTAGGAAGAAGCGAAGATAACAGTGGAACAGATGATGCATGGTTTGACACCTATGAAGATGGTCAGCCTAATGGCGCCGGTGTCAGAACATATTTTTTCGAAACCCAATACAATGGTGGAGGGACTTTTAGTACCAACCTTGCAGAAGACATTGGAACTATATACACTATAGAACACAGATCAGATGCTACAGCTGACATATACGAAAATGGCGTTTCTTTTGAAACTGGACTATCAGTTTCCAATAATATGGGAGCTGGAGTAACTAGACATTATGTACTAGGTGACGACGCTACTGGAGGCAATGAATTCTCAGGCCAACTTTCAGAGTTTATGTTCTTCCAAAGCACACTTTCAGCTGAAGATAGAGTTGCCATAGAATCTTATTTAGCAATTAAATACAGTATTAGACTAAGTAGCGATTATGTCAATACAGATAAACAAGTAGTTTTCGATCTAAACACTACTCATAATGATAACTTTGAAAATAACATCGTAGCAATAGCTCGCGAAGATATCTTAGGGTTAGATCAAAAAGTTTCCAAAAGTGAATCAGGCTCTTTGATACTAGCATTAGAAGACGACTTCGAAAGCTTCAACCTAGACCGTTCTATTTCTCTATCAGATAAGCAATATGTTTTTGCATCAAGTAATGTAGGTTCATTAGCAGCTGATTCTAGTTATAGAACTGGTACCAATAACAGAATTGGTAGAAAGTGGAAGATAAATGAAACTAATAGTCCAGGGTCTATTTTCGTAGGAATTCCTGACAACGTCGCATCCGACTTAAATGTTTTGATTGTTTCTTCGGATTCTACTTTTGCATCTTCTACTGAAGTATTATTAACTCAAGAAAAAGGATTCTATTACGCCTCGTATGACTTTAGTGATGGAGATTACTTCACTTTTGCTAATTCCGAAGCACCAGCAGGTATCTCTGCAGGTTTGAAACTTTGGTTGGCAGCTGATCAAGGAGTTACAGACGTTTCAGGCGATGTGAGTGATTGGGCAGACATCAGTGGTAATGCCAATGATGCAACTACACCTGGAACCGACCCTACCATAATCGCTAGCAGTCTAAACTACAACCCTGCTATAAACTTCACAGCAGCAGGAAACAGAGTTCAGGGATCTTTCACTTCAGGATCAGACAGCTTGACTGTTTTCATAGTAGCAACTGATTCAAGTGCAGCAGCATCTGGCAATGTACTTTTTGAACTAGACGATACAGTTACACCTCTTACTTTCACTGATGGCGCCTATGGTGGTGTTTCATTCAGTGGTGACATATCTAAAGAAGAACCTTTAGTCATTACAGTGACTCAACCAGAAGGAAGTGGACCGGCCAGTATATACCAAAATGGCGGGTCATTCGAAAGTTCTATCACCCCTGCAGCCTTCAGCGCTAATACCTATTCATATGCATTAGGAGAAAATGTAGGTGGAGGAAATGGTTTCACAGGAATCATATCTGAATTCATTGTATACGATTCAGCTTTAAGCGACACTGAAAGAAATATTGTAGAAAGCTACTTAGCCATCAAGTATGCTCTTCCTATCTCTTCCGATGTAGTCGCCTCCGATGGTACCACCGTCTTAGACGCAACAGCAAGTGCAGGATATCTTGAAAATATGGTAGCTCTAGCCAATGACTCAAGAACTTTCCTAGACCAAAAGGTGGCTAAATCAATCAATGATTCATTGTATATCGCTATGGAAGAAGACTTTAGTTCAGGTAATACTGGCAGAACTTCCACTTTCAATGACAATGAATATTTGATCATCACCAATGATGGCGGAGACTTCCTTTTAAACAATAACTACAGCTCAGGAACTAACAATAGACTGGAAAGAATTTGGAAGGTTCATGAGCACAACAATCCTGGCTCTGTTTTCTTAGCATTACCAAATACTGGCGTATTTACAGGACTCCAGTCAATGTTGATATCAAGTGATCCAACATTTGCAACGGGCGTATTAGAAAGAACAATTACCACTTCTGGTGGATACCAAATAGTAGAAGCAGATCTTTCAAATGGTCAATACTTCACCTTTACCACAGATGCTGTACAAAGTAATATCTGGTACAGTTACTTATCAGGCAATTGGTCTGACCCAGGCAACTGGACACTAGATGGTGCATTATCGGCTCTTTATGTTAATCCAAACGGTGAAATACCAGCCGAAGGAGACACCGTAGTAATTACATCTGGTAGAAGCATAGTCAACGATATCAATGGTATCAACATTAGAAAAATTGAAATCATCGGAACACTCGACATCGGAGAGACTTCTGGCCACAACTTCAGATATATAGAAGGAGCTGGTACACTTAGAATAGCCGGTGCTAGTGGTAAAGACAACTATCCTATGGGAGTTGACACTCTATTCTATGATGCCACAGAAGGAGGTACAGTTGAGATCTATGGTGATGGTATTGAAATTGATACTATTAGAAGATACAACAACCTAAACATTGAGTTAACTGCAAGTAATGATGAAGTTATCCAAGTATCTGACAGTGTATATGTATTTGGAAATTTAACCATCAATCAAGGAAACTATCAAATCAATGATAACAGCGGAACTGATAATTTGGCACTTGGAATTTACGGTAACCTACTTATTGAAAGCAATGGTAAAATGAGTGCGGGTCTAGGAAATGCTAGACACGAACTTAACTTGTTAGGGGACTTTGAAAATAATGGTGATGTCAGACTTACGCAGCGAACCACTCCTAACAATGGCAGCGAAGCGACTGATGGAATTGTGGATCTAAATTTAATAAGTAGCAACTCTGACCAAAACCTCAATTTTAGAGCTGGATCTACTGCCATGATCTATAGAATCGAAATTGACAAAGGCGTAGATGCAACATATACAGCCAGTCTTAATGCTGATGAAATAAACAACTTCAGTCTCATAGGATATGCTGATGATAGTCATTCAAGTACCTCTCAGTTAACAGTTAACAATAATAAGCTAGGCCTACTATACGGAACTGTAGAAATAGGAAACAATATTTCTATTGATCAATTGAGTTCTGGCAACTACAATGTTTCAGAAGGAGCCAAATTGACTGTAAATGGTGGTGCTATTGAAAGTACTGGATGGATTGTTACCTATGGAGCTTTTGAAATAAGCTCAGGGTTAGTCGACATGAACAGTGGAGCAGTTTCTAGAGAGTCAGGCAGTTTCTTAATTGACGGTGGAACTTTGAATTTGGGTCACTTCAGAACTTCTCAAAACGGATTTGGTAGTGATGGCTCTTGGACACAAAATGGAGGTATCGTCAATATCGATGGACGAAACAACGGTGGCGAATACTATGCATTTAGTTGGACATATGAAACTTGTAGCTACACTATGACGGGTGGTGAACTGAACGTATCATCTGCAAACAATGTGAACAACAATGGTATCTTCCTAAACATTGCTAATGAAAACCAAACAGTGACAGGTGGTACGGTTACTTTAGACATGGTTCATGATGACTTGGACAGCATGGTCATTACATCCAATGTGCCGTTCTACAACTTAATCCTTAGACAGACTGGAACGAATGCCAATACCGATGCCAAAATTATTATTGATGAGGGTAACTCAGGAGGTGGAGCGCCAGACGGTGTTACACTTACTGCCCAAACTTTAAAAGTACTTAATGATTTTACTATTGAAGACGGTGTAGAGTTCGACACGAATGATACTGATGTTGAAATCGGAGGTTCATTGACTATCGGTTCAGGAACTACGGTTGACTTCGATGGAGCTGAAGTTACCTTCAATCAGTCAAACAATGCACAAATCAGCTTGAACACTGGAGCTACCTTAGCACTTGACACTTTGGTTTTGAATAAAACAAATGAAAGAAGCTTCTTGACTATGAATTCTGGAGAAGCTACCATTCTACAAATAGACCAATTACTCAACGTAACTTCAGGAAACCTTGACCTTTCTACATTTGATATTAGAGTAGAAAACGCACTTAGCGTATCGGATACAATCGGAGCTACTAGCAATACAGGACAACTTTACTTCAATGGCCCTGCCGCTCAAAGCATATCGTCATCTAATGGTTTCATTTATGATCTTCAAATAAATAATTCTAACGGTACAACATTATCTGGAGACTTGACTATTGATGATTTGATATTGGATGCTGGGGTGTTTGATATTGGTATCTCTAGACTAACATCACAGAGCTCTATTACTACTAATACAGCCTTTGATGTTACTAACATGATCCAAACAGATGGTAACGTTTCTGATGGTGGTTTAGAAGTATACGTAGATGCCCAAGGCACATATCTATACCCAATTGGAACTGATGCTAATTCAGAAACAAAGTATACCCCAGTTGAAGTAGACGTCTCAGCTAACTATTCTGACGACGGATACATAGCATTCAGTATTTCAGACAATGAACTACCTACTCTCCAAGCTACAGGAAATGCCCTTTCATACTTCTGGAGAGCTAACCATAGAGAGTTTACGAATACTACCAACTTGATTAGTCAGTATAGATTTACCTATGACAATCGAGATACATTCGATGGTACTCAATTGGCAGGAACGGACGATCATTTCCCTGGATATGTATTAGATGAAGATCCATTTACAACTGTAAGACTCACCTCAGAAGTTGATGCTACGAATACCATTACTTTCGATGGCAACCTAGCATTGGTTGATAATGTATCTCAAACTGGTTCAGTTCAGGATTTTGATCTGGTAAACGCCAACTATACTGCAGGTACCAATGATAAATTTGCAGGTGCAGTAGAAGTCTACTACAACATTCAGAATGTAACAGGGAGTTGGAATAATAACTCCACTTGGTTTGAAGACGCAGCACGAACCATTGCAGCCAGTGATTACCCTCGAGCTGGCGATATTGCGGTCATCAGTGGGAATAATTTTGGTGATGCAGTAAATGTTAACGGTACCCAGGAAGCTGCACAAATCATATTTGAGCAAACTGGAACTTATAACGATCTGGAAAGCTTAGCAAGACTAAGATTCTCACCTACGGATCAACTTACCGTAGGATCAATATCTGGTGAAGGAGACATATATCTCCAGCGAAACCTAACAAATGCTGCTACATTAAATGCAGATATTGGAGATTTTGCTGAAAACGAAAGAAGTGTAATAATTATTTATCTAACTGAAGATGGTAGTTATACAATTACAGAGTCTGAGTTCTTTACGGTACTTCCTACATTAAGGCTTTATGGTCAGCTAGACAATTACTCTAGAGAAATATCATTTGACTATGATTTCACTGCTAAAAACTTGTCCATTGACGGTGAAGCATCTCTTCTTATTGGAGGTAACTATACTGTAGAAAACCTTACTGAACTTGGCTTTACAGGACCGGGTAGAATTAGATTCCCTAATGGTACAGAGTCATACACTTTTACTACAGGAGATCTAACAACTACAAATAATAAAAATTTCAATGATGAGAATACACAATCTATCGAGGTATTAGCAGGTAACACCAACGATATTGATCACCGATTAATAATTCAACAAGACTTCATCTTAGATTTCTTTGACGTTGAAAATGTAGGAGACAATGTCAATATCGACTTGTATAACTCTGAAACAGAAAACAATGTTATTCTAGAATTCCAAGGCACTGGCAATCATACTTTCAGAAATGACTTTAGTGACGCCGTTTCAAACATAGAACTGTATCAACTAGTAGTCAATAAAGGAGTATCAACGGATAATAGTATCGAAATCACTACTGATTTTACCCAAAATGCTGCTATTAATCAGCCACTAGACTTACAAAATGGGAATCTTATCTTAAATAATAGCGGTCTGAATGTTGAGATTGCAAATGGATCATCGTTCACTATCCCATCCACTGCAGGTCTAGAAGTTACAGATGGAACAGTCACAGCAAATAATGGCGACATTATTTTAGGCGGACTTCTTCGTGTAAACGGAGGTACGGTTGATCTCGATAATACAGACATAGAATACTCCAGTTCTGGAAGTTCCACAATAGAAGTATCAAGTGGTACACTTGAGGTCGGTGGACAAGTCCGAAGGTCATTAACATCTACAGATGGAATTTTGGTATACAGGCAAACCGGAGGAGATGTAGACATTGCCGTCGACGGTACATCAGACAATACCAGAGCAGCTTTTGAAGTTTTGAATAGTGGTAGTGAATTGACTCTCACAGGTGGAACGTTCAATATTGTAAGAGGAGTCACAGGAGACACTAATGAGTCACTAGAGCTTGATCCTACTACTTACGACCTTACAGGTTCGACTATTTCGATATTCGAAAATCTAGGAGCAGATTATGGATCAAACTATTTCAATATCAAGTCTACTATTCCATTGAATAATTTGACAATAGACAATACAATAGATCTTCCCGATGTAAGACAATACACTCAAGGGCTACAAGTAAACGATTTAACCATTAATACAAATCAAGCATTTTTAGCCAATGGGTTCAATTTAGCAGTAAGTGGAAACTTTACTAACAATGGTTCATATACGAATACTACTGCTGAGACAGATATTGCAGGATCCGCAGCTCAAACGATAGGTGGATCTGGAAGCTTCGACATTTATGATCTAAGAAAAAGTGGAGCTGGATCAGCAGACCTTACAGTCAGTCTAGATTTAGGTCATGACTTTCACCTAGACGCAGGTATACTCGATATAGCTAGTAATTCTATTTCACTGCAAAATGATGCGTTCATAGAAGGTACATTAACCAACTCAGGAGGAAATGGACTGGTATTTAATGGAGTCAGTAATCAAGATTTACATGGCGCTATAAACAGCACCGTTAGCATAGGTACAGTTACTATCAATAACGCAGCTGGAATAGACATTCCTGAAGGAAATGGCTATGACTTTGATATCACTGAAAATCTAAGACTAGACGGTGGTGTGTTCAATATAGGAGGTAGTTTGGTGACATTAACTAGAGGAGCGACTATTACTGAGGTTAGCCCATTCAACGTTAATAATATGATTCAAACTAACAGTTCATTTACAGATAATGGATTGAAACTTGAATTTCATACTGTCGACGCGGATACGTCTTTATTCTTCCCTATCGGTGAATTGAAATACACACCTGTAGATTTCAATCTTGATGCTGGTACTACTCAAGGCGGTATCCGAATAAGACCGGCTAATGAGATGCACCCTACTATCATTGATGATGTAGAATCAGGAGAACCGTCTATTGTAGATCAGGATAACGTTCTTCAATATCACTGGATCGTAGTAGCAGAAGACTTAACCAATGCTAATGGTTCAGCAGTATTTACATATGATCATGATGATATAGAAGTTACAGTCCCATACGACACTACCAATTACATCTCAGCAAGGCTACTATCCAATGATATAAACTGGGACAAATTTGCTCCAACGGAGTTTTTAGGGGCTTCAACATCATTTAGAGTTCCTTTGAGCAATTTCACCTCTAGTGATATTACAGGGGATTATACTGCTGGTGTCGGTTCATCAGACGGAATCAACAATGATATAGAAGGAGCTATTCCTGATCAATTAGCACAATATATTTCATCATATAGTGGTGCAGGCATCTATAGTACAGACGGCAGCTGGACTCCAGTTGGTAGCTCTCCTACCTTATCATCAGGAATCGGCCCAGTAGGTGCTCAAGTGACCATTTCTGGTGGCGACGACGTCTCTCTTAATATTTCCAATATCAGATTATACTCTGTACATCTGGAAGAAGGATCAATCTTAAGAGTCCCTAATGGAACTCTTAACAACAGGCTAGGAACAGTAACTGGAACAGGTACTATTATAGTTGAAGATACTGAACTACTGCCTACGGGAGAGTACAGTGATTTCTTTGGGTGTTCAGGTGGTACCATCCAATATTCAGGAACGACCGACTACAATATCCTTGCAGGTATTTCTCAAGTAAGAAAAGTTATACTTGAGGGAACAGGTATCCGAACTATGCCCAATAACAATGTATCCATCTGTGATACGCTTGAATTAAATGGACCTACGGTAAGCTTTGAATTGGGGGTAACATATAGCATCGGTGATGCAGAAGATGATAGAATGGAAATCCAAGCAGGTTCTTTCTCATTATCCAATAGTACGAATATCGATTTGACGGGAGATTTCATCATGTCAGGAGGATCATTAGTAGGTGAAGCAGGTTCCTCTTTAGCTATCAGTAGTGATCTAAACCTAAGTGGCGGAACTATTGATTTCAATGGCACCGATGTGACATTCGATGGTACTACGGCTCAAAACATAGATGGAGACTTCACAAGTGGGCAGGCATTCGATGATCTAACCATCAACAATTCAAGTAGTACTGGTGTAACACTGAACAGTGGTGATATTGAAATAGACGGAACACTATCTCTTACCGATGGTTTACTTAACGTAACAGCTTCAGAGTCTTTAACCATTAACTCCTCTGGAGATTGGGCTGATGCCTCTGCTGCAAGTTATGTAAATGGTCCCTTGACTAAGGACAATCTCGGAGCTGCTGACAATTACACCTTCCCTATCGGTTCATCAAGTAGAATAGGAACTATTAGGTTAGAAAACATAGCAAACGGTTCACAAAACTGGACAGCTAGTTATTCAGGTTCCAATGGTGATGTCAGTGAGCCAATCAATACTGCGATCAATGTGGGCTACGGAATAATGAACAATGTCAGCGGAATAAACTCATGGACAGTTACACCTTCTGGATCAAATACTGCTTTCGTAGAACTCTCAGTAGTCTCTAGTATGGGAATAGTAGACCTAGCTGAAATAGTAGTAGCAGAGTTTGATGGTCCTTCATCTGGAGAATGGGTCAACCAAGGAGGGTCAAATACAGGAACGATTAGTAGTGGAACTGTCACCTCTCAATCAGTATCAGACTTCTCTGGAACAAGATTCACTTTTGGAGCATTGACCACTACAGCCACACCTGTAGATTTGATATACTTCTCAGCTGAACCTACTGAAAATAACATCAAATTATCTTGGGCGACTGCTTCAGAGATTGACAATAGTCATTTTGAAATTGAAAGATCATTTGACGGGACGACTTACGAGTATATTGGAGAAGTAGAAGGTGAAGGAACTACAAATAACAAAACTGAATATGACTACTTGGATAAAGATTATTTCATTGGCACAGCCTATTATAGACTAGTACAAGTTGACCTAGACGGGGTGACTACTATCTACGGTCCAGTGAAAGCAGTAAGACCTCAAGATGATCGACCTCTGGACTTACTCATCTTCCCTAATCCAACAATAGGATCTAATATCAATGCAATCCTTTCTAATGTAGTTGATAATTCTCCTATCAATGTTGTAATGGTTAGCATGGACGGAACCATAGTTGTCAATGAAGTTATATCTCCACAAGTAGGTGAAATGAGATTTTCAATTGACCCTAAATCGATATTGAGTTCTGGCTTATATCAAATCATTTTGAAACAGGGATCGATTCAAATAAACAGAAAAGTGATTATAAAATAAGCTTCATTGAAAGTGTCAAAAGTTATAGAATGAATGTTATTAGCTTATACCAAAAGCTAGGAATCATTTGAATCTTAGATACTAAGAAATGTAAAAACAACCTTCCCTCTTACCAACACTTGTCCCTTATGCTTGACAAGTGTTGGTAAGCATAAGGGAAAGAATCTGTCAAGCATAGTTGACAAATACCACCAAGCCAAACCTCCAAAATGTACATCGAAGATTACTTACATTATCATTCCACTCTTGCTTGACACAAGTAATTAACCTTTGTACACTTTTTTATTTACATTTATAAATTCGTGTACAAAAAACCATTAGAGAAAAGCAAGACTCAAATTGTACACGAATATTTAGATACGATTTTAATCGTGTACAAAGATTCTAAATGATATCAATAGCTCTGAACTAACTGATTTTAAACACATCGGCAAAACGTCGTGGAATCAACCCCAGAGGACCAACGCCCTGCGATTAAAAAAGAAGTGTGTAACTAATAATTGGACTACTTTTTAACAAAGCTCTCTGCAAACTCCTGCCCTTCTATCATGATTCCATAATCTCCTGGGCGCAAAAGACGCAAAGGAATGTATTTCCCTTGACCCTGTAGAATAACATCTCCCCTACTATCCAAAATTTCATAACGAGCAGCTCTAGATAGAGTAATACCTTCAGTCACAGATTTGGGTGAGAATGTAATCAGCTCAGGATAATACAATACCTCTTGTTCGAATGAATATATATACCTTCCATCTGGAAGTATATACTTTACTCTATACTTATTGCCACCAGAATAGTGTTCCGGAAAGTATGCATATCTAGCACCATTAAACTTCCCCTTAGCAGGTTGTTCTTTTACCACATTCCACAAACCATTGTGTAATTGTTCCACCTCATACTTCCCTCCTAATGCATCACCTTTGGTATACCAATGAAGAAGTGTGTCATTGACTGTAACGCTATCAAACTTGAAGGAACTGTGATAAACAATAGCATCGGGATTGACAATACGAGGCTTGCAAAGTGTATCATGTTTGACCCTAATTACAACAGGAGAAAAAATCTGTATACCATCAAAAGGGACATTAATCGCAGTCAGCTTCAGATTAGCCTTAGTTTTCTTGCCATTAATATAAATATCACTGACACAAAACCTACCAGAGTCAGCAAGGTAAGGGTTTCTAATATATAACGACTCTCCCTGATTCACTCCCGACATCAGTAGCTCCTGAGCAGACAATGAAAAAGTCCAAAATAATAAAACAAGCAAAAAGAGTCTTCGCATTTTCAACTTTGAATTATTCGTAAATTTGGCAATAATTTTTACTTAAACGAAGAATCAACTAAAAATAATACAATTCAAGATCTACTCTTTTTACAGATTTCTTCGTAAAGTAGTATCCTAAGTGTAACAACCGTTGGTCGTATTCTGTTAGATTTACAAATCACTATTCGAAGTATGAGAAAAGTATATCTTATATTCTGCATTCTATTCCTGCTGGCTACCTCGGCAAAAGCATCCTATTTATTCCTTCCAATGGATGAATCTCAAAGCAACCATTTGAAGGCTTATGGTATAGCTTATTGGGTCTTACAAAAAGAAGTAGAAGTCGATTGGCTTCTTAATTATAAAGGTGGTGCCTTTATGTTTAAATACGCTCAGTCATTTGAGAATGAATTAATCATAAGAGGAGTCAGCTATCAGGTAATTTCTGATGCGCAATCAACAGCTATATTAACAGAAATATCAAGCCCTGCATCCAACATGGATGCAATGAAACTAGAGAAGTACCCTAAAATTGCAGTTTACTCTCCTAAGAGCAAACAGCCTTGGGATGATGCAGTTACACTAGTATTGACTTATGCTGAAATCCCATATGACGTAGTCTTTGATGACGAACTAATGTATGAGGAATTACCAAAATACGATTGGCTACATCTTCATCATGAAGACTTCACTGGGCAATACGGTAAATTTTACAGAGTATACCAACATTATCCTTGGTATCAACAACAACAAAGAGACTATGAAGCTTCAGCGAGAAAACACGGCTTCAGCAAGGTTTCACATCTCAAATTAGCCATCGTTAAGAAAATACAAAGTTTCGTTGCAGGAGGCGGCTTTCTATTTGCAATGTGCTCTGCTACTGACACTTATGATATTGCCTTAGCTACCGAAGGAGTAGACATCTGCGAACACATGTTTGATGGTGATCAAATGGATCCAAACGCACAGTCTAAACTTGACTTCAATAAAACTTTTGCCTTCAAGGACTTCAAGTTAGAAACCAACCCATATGTATATGAGTTTTCTAACATCGATACACATCCTAATCAAAGAGGGTTAATGGAACGCAATGATTACTTCACCCTTTTTGAATTCTCTGCCAAATGGGATCCAATACCTACTATGCTCACCCAAAATCATCAACACATCATCAAAGGATTTATGGGACAAACAACAGCCTTTAAAAAACCTTTAGTAAAGTCAGATGTAGTAGTATTAGGAGAAACCAAGTCAATAAATGAAGCCAAATACATTCATGGAATTTATGGAAAAGGCTTTTGGACATTTTATGGAGGGCATGACCCCGAAGACTATCAACACATGGTAGCAGAAGAGCCCACAGACCTTAATCTACACCCTAACTCTCCTGGTTATAGACTGATTTTGAACAACATTCTTTTTCCAGCTGCAAAAAAGAAAAAACAGAAAACCTAATAAGGTCAACCTAATTTAACATTGAAATATCGAGCTTTCTTGTAATTTTGGAATGACTCTATACGACTATTATTACTTAACAATTTACAATTCACCAACAAAAATTAAATCCTGAACGTATCTGTTCAGACTCAAACATTCATAATCATGGACAACCGTAAGTTTTTACCAATCATCCTTCTAGTAGCAGTAGGTATTTTCATTGTAACTGCACTTTCTAGCAGTCTATTTTATACCTTAGGTCCAGCTGAAAGAGCTGTAGTCTTTTACAAGTTCGGAGGAGGTTTAGACAAAGAAAATGTAGTTGGCCCAGGGTTTCATGTTAAAGCTCCTTGGAATACTGTTTACGTTTTCGATGTATCTGAAAACAAAGTAGAGGAAGGGATGGACGTCCTAGATAAAAATGGCCTTTCAATAAGCGTGGATGTTTCTGTTCGTTTCTCCCCTATGCCTGATAGGATCGGTTATATTCAGGAGACATTTCAAAGAGATTATATTGCTCGATTGGTAATTCCTGAAGTAAGATCATCAGTAAGACAAGTTATGGGTAGATACACTGCAGAAGAAATTTACTCCACTAAAAGATCTGAGGTAGAAACTGCTATTCAGAGTGAAACTGAAAAAGTTTTAGGTAATAAAAATAACAACGTGCAAATGCGCGCCCTTCTGATCAGATCGATCAATTTACCAGCACAGATTAAACAGGCTATTGAGAACAAACTACAGCAAGAACAGGAAGCTCTAGCATATCAATTTAGACTAGACAAGGAAAAGAGTGAAGCAGAAAGGAAACGCATCGCAGCAGAAGGTGAAGCTGCTGCAAATAAGATCGTTAATTCGTCTCTTACGCCAGAACTTTTAAAGATGAGAGGTATAGAAGCTACAAAAGAACTAGCCAATTCTCCAAATGCGAAAGTAGTGGTAGTTGGTAGTGGAAAAGACGGATTACCGTTAATCTTAGGGGGTAATTAAACTTCCAATTTAGGCCTTAATTGTATAGTTTCGCGGGATAATATTAGAAGTAGAAGTTAAAAAAATCAGTTAAATGTCAGAAATCGCAGAATTAAAAATAGGTGATAAAACCTATGAGCTGCCAACTGAGGTAGGTTCGGAAAAAGAATTAGCTATCAATGTAGGTAAGCTTAGGGCTCAATCTGGTGCGATCACTATCGATCCAGGTTTCAAAAACACAGGCTCAACAAGAAGCGCAATTACTTTCCTAGATGGAGAGCAAGGAATTTTGAGACACAGAGGTTACTCTATAGAAGAGCTGGCTGAAAAGTCTTCTTTCCTAGAAGTGTCATACTTGTTGATCTTTGGTGAGCTACCAACTGCTACTCAATTGGAAGAATTTCAAAGCGAAATTGCTGACCACATGCTGGTACATGAGGATATTAAAAAGATCCTAGATGGTTTCCCTGCTAGTGCTCACCCAATGGGAGTATTAAGTTCGCTAGTAACCTCTCAAACTGCGTTCTACCCAGAGTCTCTTGACCCTAACAGATCTTCTAAAGAAGTGATGCTTAGTATCATCAGAATCATCGCGAAGATGCCAACTTTCGCTGCTTGGGCATACAAAAACGAAATTGGTCAGCCAGTTATCTATCCAGATAGTAACCTCGATTACTGTAGCAACTTCCTTAAAATGATGTTCGCTAGACCTGGAATGAACTATGAGGTTGACCCAGTAGTAGCTAAAGCTCTAGACACACTATTAATTCTTCATGCAGATCATGAGCAAAACTGTTCTACGTCTACTGTTAGAATAGTAGGTTCTTCTCAAGCATCTCTTTATGCATCTTTATCTGCTGGTATTAATGCTCTGTGGGGACCTCTTCATGGTGGTGCTAACCAAGCTGTAATCGAGATGTTAGAGGCAATCAAAGAAGACGGTGGTGATACTGATAAATATTTAGCTAAAGCTAAGGATAAAAACGACCCATTCAGACTGATGGGATTTGGACACAGAGTATATAAAAACTTCGACCCAAGAGCTAGAATAATCAAAAAGGCTGCCGACGAAGTACTAGAAAAACTAGGTGTTAATGATCCTGTATTAGAAATAGCTAAAGGTTTGGAAGAAAAGGCATTAAACGATGAATACTTCGTTCAAAGATCACTCTATCCAAATGTAGACTTTTACAGTGGCATCATTTACAGAGCTTTGGGTATTCCTACCGAGATGTTTACAGTAATGTTCGCTCTAGGAAGACTTCCAGGCTGGATCGCACAATGGAAAGAAATGAGAGAGAATGGAGAACCAATTGGTAGACCAAGACAGGTTTACACAGGTGCTACATCTAGATCATATGTCGACATAAGCGGCAGATAATAAAAACAAAAATAACGTAGAGCCGTTCCGAATGCCGGAACGGCTTTTTTGTATCTAAATTTTCAAGTATGTATACTTTTTTACTTTACACTCATTCATGGCTAAGATGGATAATCTTGGCATTAGCAATTGTCAATATTGTGAAATCTTATTCTGGCTGGAAAGGAGCAAAACCTTACGACAAAGGGGCTAAAGGTCTGGGAGCGGCATTTGTAGGTACAATGGACCTTAACTTGCTAATTGGACTAGCGTTGTACTTTGTTTACTCTCCATTCGCATTTAATGCTTTTGGTAGTGGAGCAAACGTAATGAAAACTGCTAACCTTAGATACTGGGCAGTAGAACACATATTTGTTATGATTGCTGCAATTGCATTAGCTCATATCGGAAAGGCAAAAGCAAAGAAAATCACTGATAATGCTAAGAAATACAAAACTCAGTTTATCTTCTTTACCATTGCTTTGATATTAATGCTATCAAGAATTCCTTGGCATGAAGCGGGAAGACTATTTAGATTCTAAAAAGGCAGAATATTAAAATCTTCTTTAAGGGATCGATAGACCTTGTGAATAGGTAACCCCATCACAGTGTAATACGATCCCTTAATTTCATTTATAGCTACCATACCTATCCATTCTTGCACTCCGTACGCACCAGCCTTGTCATAGGGTTTGTATTTATCAATATAGAATCTAATTTCTTCTTCACTAAGTTCATTCATAGTTACTTTCACTATATCCGAAAAACTTACCTCCTTATCCACTGAAGAAATACAAACAGCCGAAATAACCAGATGATCACCGCCAATCATTGAATTAAGCATCCTAAAAGCATCCTTTTCATCCACTGGCTTTCCTAAAATTTCATCTTCAACTATCACTACAGTATCTGAAGTTAAAATAATCTCATCTTTCAGTTCCTTGCGGTAAGCTTTATTCTTCTTTTTCGCGATATATTCAGCTACTTCAAGTACTGGTATAGAATCATCAAATGACTCATCTACATCCAATGTTCTCACTGTAAATGCGAAGCCTGCTTCTCTCATAAGCTCCTGTCTTCTCGGGGAATTTGATGCAAGAATTAATTCTTTCATTTTTCTAAAATTTAGAATCGTGAATCTAGTGAATAAAGTGGTTTAAGATCAGACGTTAGAATAATCAGTTTAAAACATCAATTTAGCATTCCGTGACAAGAATCATTCAGAAAGGTTTCGTCAAAAATTAGCCTGAATATTAAATTCGAACTAAAATCAAGAATTGTATTCAAGGTTAAAATTCTTAATAAGACTTTAACAAAGGCCTATAATGGTCTGTATTGCCAATAAGATAAGATTTATTAACTTTGCGATCATTTTATAATTCACAGAATTAGAACAAAAAACAGTATTGAATGGATTTATTCGCAAAATTTTCAGAGGATAAAGGGCCTTTAGGTCAGCACTCTGATATGGATCACACTAATTTCTTTATGTTCCCTAAATTAGAAGGTCCAATTGCTCCCCGAATGATGTTTAGAGGTAAGGAAGTGTTAACGTGGAGTTTAAATAACTACCTGGGCCTAGCGAATCTTCCAGAAGTAAGAGAGGCAGATGCAAAAGCTGCTGCTGATTGGGGTCTTGCTTACCCTATGGGTGCAAGAATGATGACTGGAAATACAGCAGAGCATGAAGGCTTCGAAAAGGAACTAGCAGAATTTGTTAAAAAAGAAGATGCTATGTTACTTAACTTCGGATATCAGGGAATCATGTCCGTAATTGATGCGGTTTGCGGAAGAAAAGACGTAGTAGTATATGATGCAGAATGTCATGCATGTATAATAGATGGTTTGAGACTTCATGTTGGTAAGAGGTTTGTATACCAACATAATGATATGGAAAGCCTTGAAAAGCAGTTGGTAAGAGCTGATAAGCTTGCCAAAGAACAAGGTGGTGGACTACTAGTAATTACCGAAGGAGTATTTGGTATGTCTGGTAGCATGGGTAACCTTAAGGGAGTAACCGATCTAAAAGAAAAATTTGAGTTCAGACTATTAGTAGATGACGCTCATGGTTTTGGAACTATGGGTAAAACTGGTGCTGGTGCTGGTGAAGAGCAAGGTGTACAGGATAAAGTCGATCTTTACTTCTCCACTTTCGCCAAAGCAATGGCAAGTATTGGAGGTTTTGTGGCTGGTGAAAAAGATGTCATCGACTACTTAAGATACAATATGAGATCTCAAATCTTTGCTAAGTCTCTACCAATGGCCTTAACTATTGGTAATAGAAAAAGACTTGAGATGCTTAGAACAAAACCTGAGTTGAAAGATAACCTATGGAAGGTTGTAAATAAGCTACAGTCTGAATTGAAAGCCAATGGTTTCAACATCGGTAAGACTCAATCTCCTGTCACTCCAGTATTACTAAGTGGTGGATGGAAAGAAGCTGCTAATATGATACAGGACATCAGAAATGAGTTCAACCTGTTCTGTTCGATGATTGTTTATCCTGTGGTACCAAAGGATGTAATCATGCTTAGAATTATACCTACAGCAATGCATACACTAGAAGATGTAGACGAAACAATCAGAGTTTTCAAAGCTGTAAAAAACAAATTGGATACTGGCGTTTATAGGGACGCAGACGAACCAGTTTTCATCTAAAAACTAATACTTTTTAGCCCATTTTTTTAAAAAAATATGGGCTAACTCATTGTATTAGTCGATTTTAATATAAATTGCTCCCTCTTGTTTAATATTCAATAACCTTAAATAAATAAATAGTATGAAAAGATTTGAAGAAGTAAAGGACTTGATTCTTTCTTTGGAAGGCGACTTCGAAAAATTCTATGACAAGGAAAATCAAGCTGCTGGAACTAGAGTAAGAAAAGGAATGCAAGAACTTAAAAATTTGGCTCAAGAAATCAGAATTGAAGTTCAAGAGATCAAAAACAAAGCATAATCCACTTTGTTTAAAGACATAAGAAAAGGAGTTTAGATATCTAAACTCCTTTTTTATTGCAATTTACTTTCTTACCGCAGACTTATATTTTTATAAGACATTTCCCTTTCACTTTCCTTCCTAAGATCTCTTCCATAGCCTCTGAAACCTGTTCTAGCGTATATTCAGCATGAATATGAGACTGAATAGATCCTTCAGCAAACCATGTGGTCAACTGTTCGAAATTTTTTCTATTCACTTGAGGCTCGTTTCTAAACAATCCACCCCAGAACACTCCAACTATTGACGCACTTTTTAAAAGAGGAAGATTAAACGGTATAGAAGGAATATTCCCTCCCGCAAAACCTACCACTAAATATCGACCATTTCTTGCTATAGCCCTAAAAACACTTTCAGCCATACTCCCACCGACAGGATCATAAATTACATCTACTCCCTTACCTCCAGTAAGCTCCTTTGCTCTTTCCTTAATGTTTTCAGTCGAGTAATTAATTACCAAATCTGCTCCTAGAGTTTCCTTACAATATGATAGCTTTTCATCAGTAGAAGCAGCCGCAATCACTTTCAATCCAAGCCTCTTGGCAATCTGTATAGCTGCAGTCCCTACTCCTCCTGCGGCTCCTAGTACCAGTAGAGTTTCTCCTTTTTTGACTTGTGCTCTATCGACAAGAGCATGATAAGACGTTCCATAAGTCATACAGGACACAGCTGCGAGGTCAAAACTCATCCTGTCAGGAATTATGAAGGCATTCGTAGCCATTGATCTTGCTTCTTCAGCAAGACCTCCCCAACTAGTGCCTGCCATTACTCTATCACCAATGCTTAAATGTTCCACCTCCGTTCCAATTGCCTTCACCACTCCTGCCACTTCTCCCCCTGGACTAAATGGAAGCTCTGGTTGAAATTGATATTTCCCTTGGACTATTAGTGTATCAGGATAATTCAACCCTGCTGCTTTTACATCAATAACAATTTCTCCAGTTTTAGGCTGTAAAGATTTTACTTCCTCAATGACCAAAGGTTTTCCTAACTCTTTACAAAGCAATGCTCTCATACTTCTAACACTTCAAACGTAGATAAATACAATAAATACCCTTTTACTTCTTCATACCCCATCCCAGATAAAATCCTCTTATAATCATCAACTTGACTAAGGTGTTTCGACAACTTTAGACCTGTTTTGTAATCAATAACGACAGCCTTATTCCCATCTATCAATACCCTATCCGGTCTTTTAAGACGTCCATTATCCAATAAAATTGAAGCCTCATTTTTGACTATCATACTTCCGTCATACCACGACGAAACTCCTGGAAGATTCCATGTTTTACGAAGCAACTCTTTGATCTCTATTAATTCTTTATCAGAAAGAGAAAAACGATTCACAGCTGAATCTAAAGCATTTGTAAAATCACTTTGAGTCTCTATCTGGGACAAGACCCAATGCACTACATCTCCATGATCAATGGAAGCTTGTTGAGATTCTTGTAATACCGGCTGACTTGGCCGAACTTCTATATCATGTTTAAACAAACTATCCGAAGGGCGTGGGTCTACAGTTACACCTGTTATTTCCTTCTCCGAATATTCAGAATACCTCAGTTCACCAATCACCTTAGACCAAAGAGGCTCCTCGTATTCAAAAGTATCTTCATCGCTAATTTTCAAAACTAAATCAGCCATATTAACCATTCGACCAGAAGTTTTACCTCCTAAATACAAATACTCTTCTGCGCGCGTAGTTGCGACATATAGTAGATTCAAATTATCTAAATAGGCATCATTTTTTTCTTTATAATACTCTTCATTAAAAATAGTATTCTCTAATGCACTACCATATCTAACTGGTAATTTAGAAACTCCACTCAACCCTTTTAACTCATTGGTACTGCACCAAAGTAAAGGCTGCATTGAACTTACATAATCCAAAGACCAATCGCAGAAAGGAATCAAGACAGCTTTAAATTGAAGTCCTTTAGACTTATGAATGGTCATAATATTGATAGCATTTTGACCTTCACTCAGCTGAATTGACCTTCTATCATTCAAATCCCACCATTTCAAAAATTCAAGTAGACTATCGGGTTCATAAGATAGATAATCCAAGACAGCATCTTGAAAGCCCATTACGAAAGGCACATCTGATTTTCGAGTCAATAGATCAAAAACAGTAATTATTAGCTTTACATAATCGGTAAGTAGTTTGGGTTGATGAGATTCGACTGTATCTAAATAGATCTGTAAAAAATTCTCATCTGATTCATTATGATGAAACAATGCATATTCTAATTTTGCTTTATTTAAGTCATTTGGAACCTCTGCAGCAAAACGAAGGGCTTGTATTATTATATTAACAGCAGAATTATTCTTGAGTAATAAAGTTTCATTGGATACAAAATCATATTTACCTTCTCCTTCTTCCTTAATCAACTCTATCAAACGGTCGGCTACCTTTTTACCTTCAGATTTTTTCCTAACAAGTATGGTAATATCTCCCAATTCATAATTCCTTTTTCTAAGCCCCTTGATTTCGTCGACCATTCTATCAAGTAGCACCTCTCCCAAGTCAACTGTATCGCTAGATTTATCTGTAAAGCACATTGATATTATACCTTCTCCAGACTCATCATATAGATCTTGTTCAACACCAGTATAAGCAGACTTTAGCTTTAATACATCTTCTTTTCCACCTACTTTATCAGTAAGTTGGTATTCAAGTTCCTTAGGAGCCTGATTGTAAAGGGTATTATTAAATTTAACAATATTCTCTTTGCTTCTTCGATTAGTAGACAACGATTCATTTTGTACAAAGGCCTCCCCTATATCTTTCTGAACCTGCTCTAATAAAATCTTCCAGTCCCCACCACGCCATCTATATATTGATTGTTTGACGTCACCAACAACCATATTGAACTGTTCTTGACTTACACTATCAAAAACCAGTGGTTTAAAATTTTGCCATTGCAAGAAACTGGTATCCTGAAATTCATCAATTAAGTAATGTTTAAAACGAGAACCTGTCTTTTCATAGATATATGGCGAATCACTGTCATTTATAATCTGATTTAGAAATAGTGGAAAATCAGAAATGAGCAATAATTCGTTTTCTTCTCTATATTGATCGATCCCATGAGATACTCTAGATAAAAGTCCAAAAGCAAAAATATTCTTAGAAATAGCAGATAGCGAGTTATATAACCTTTGCTCTAATCGATAGAAATTAACCATTTCTTCCGTTATCTCGCCTAAACCCCTTTCGATTACTATATCTATTTGCCCTGCTACTTTACATGATTTGGAATACCACTTACCTTGTTCATATGCATCCAATACTCGTTTACCTGGGGAAATAAATTCACCCTTTGAAACCTTAAACAAATAACCACCTACACCAGCTTTTCCATAAGAAAAATCTTCAAATGCTATTCCTTTTTCAGCCATCAGGTTTAGTGCCATTTCCCCATAGGACTGATACTTTGTCTCTATTTCTTTTTTCTTAGAATATATAGATTTCAGATAGCTAGGCATGAATTCAGGATCTGCCATAGCTGTAAACAACTGTTGCTTATCTGCTATAATTGACTCTTTGAAAAGCTCTCTAGCCAGTTGATTAATTTCCCCTTTTGTTTCCCAAGACTTACCTTCAGAGAGTTTAGACAGTGCAAACTCGGTCAACCAGCCTACCAGCATAGGGTCATCGGCAATATTCTTAAGAAGCTGATCTATGACCTCTTCGATTACGTGATTTTGGTCAAGCTCGATCTTGAACCCAGTCTGGACTCCCATTTCTCGAGCAAATGATCGGACAATCTTCTGAAAGAAGGTATCAATCGTAGAAACTGCAAATGAAGAATAATTGTGAAGAATATTTACAAGTAAATCTTCAGCCTTCTTAGAGAGTAAAACCTGCCCTATTCCAAGATCTTTTTTTAAATCTTCAGACATGGAATGCTCTCCATTACCAATTTCTTTGAGCGTAGAAATAATCCTGGTTTTCATTTCTTCTGTAGCCTTATTGGTAAAGGTAACAGCCAGAATTTGCTTGAAGTTATCAGGATATTTGAGAGCAAGTCTCAAATAATTGTAAGTCAAAGCATAGGTTTTTCCAGAACCTGCAGATGCTCGATAAATAGAAAAGTTTTTCACACAGCTACGGCTCCTTTGATGTGTGGGTGAGGATCATATCCTACTAATTCGAAGTCTTCATATTTGAAATCAAATACACTTTTCACTTCAGGGTTAATTTTCATTGTAGGTAATGGCCTAAAATCTCTTGACAGCTGCAGATGAGTCTGCTCGATATGGTTTGAATAAAGATGAGCATCTCCTAAGGTATGTACAAAATCACCTGGCTCTAAATCACAAACTTGAGCTACCATCATAGTTAACAAGGCGTAAGAAGCAATATTAAAAGGCACACCTAAAAACACATCAGCGCTTCGTTGATACAACTGACAACTTAGTTTTCCATCAGCCACATAAAACTGAAAGAAAGCATGACAAGGAGGCAATGCCATATTAGGAACTTCCGCTACATTCCATGCATTCACAATCAAACGCCTAGAGTTTGGATTGTTTTTAATATCATCTATGAGCTGAGAAATTTGATCTATATGTCCGCCATCAGGAGTAGGCCAGCTTCTCCATTGAACTCCATATACTGGCCCCAATTCTCCATTCGCATCAGCCCATTCATCCCATATCGAAACTCCATTTTCCTTGAGGTAATTAATATTGCTATCTCCTTTTAAAAACCACAGCAATTCATGTATGATCGATCTCAAATGCAGTTTTTTAGTCGTCACTACTGGAAAACCTTCTGATAGATCAAACCTCATTTGATGTCCAAAGACACTGATTGTTCCTGTACCTGTCCTATCTCCTTTTTGCACTCCTTCATCCAGAATGCGTTGCATTAGTTCATGATATTGCTGCATGTAATTGGGATTGTTTTTTTCAGAACTTAAAATTAATAGAAAACATAATCTCATCTGTCGTCTAGTATATTTTTTACCCCTTCTTAGTCAACTTCCTAACATGAAGGTTCGTTAATCCGACCTGATTATATTTGTTTGATTCTGAAACAAAGACATATGTTCACTCGCCGATCCGCTAAAATCAGCATTTCTATCACAATTGTAATCTTGTCATTACTAGCTACTCAACTTACAAAACTTGGATTCGATTATGAATTTGAAAAATTCTTCCCAATCGGTGATCCTGATTTAGTTTTTTATGAAAAATTCAAAAAAACATTTGGAGCTGATGATGACTATATAATGGTGGGTATAGAATCAGAAAATGGATTATTCAATACGGCATTCCTTACAAAACTTGATTCTGCAATTAGTGGGTTAAAAACGATAAATGGCACTAAATCAGTTACTTCCCCTACCAATCTCAAAAAACCAATTAAGACACCTCTCGGTTATATTCAAATTCCTTACTTACACTCATTAGGTAATAAAGTCATTAAGTCAGATAGTGTAAAGCTTTTAAAAGAACCTATTATCAGGGATAGCTACTTTTCTGATGATATGAAAACAATTAAAATAATCGTTACCCACTTTCAGTTCCCTTCAAAGAAATTCTCTGACAAATATGTCAGTTCAATAGATAGTACTCTTTCACATTACGATTTTAAAACAGTAAGAAAAGTTGGTAAAGCAATAGCTCAACACGCTTTTATTGATGCCATTAAAGCGGATTTTACAAGATTTCTTATCGGTGTAATCATTTTGATTACAATCCTAATGACAATATTTATCCGGTCCACCAAACTTGTCATTGTTGCATTATCCATCAGCTTACTATCAGTCATGGCTACGATGAGTATCATGGTAATGACAGGAAAGAAAATAGACATTCTATCCTCTTTGATTCCTTCAATTTTGCTAGTAGTCTCAATGTCCGACATCATTCATCTATTCTCCCATATTAGAAAAGAACTTAGTCACACAGCGAACTATAAAGTTGCGATAGGAATAGCAGTTAAGGAAATTGGATGGGCAACTTTTCTTACATCAATTACCACTGCCATAGGTTTTATTACGCTCATTAACATCCGTGTAATCCCTATAATAGATCTTGGAAAGTATGCTGCAGCTGGAATTTTCACTGCTTTCATTATCACCTACTTATTATTTCCTGCTGTAATTCTCTTGACCAAACCAAAATTCCCAATGCGCAAAAACCACCTAGCAATCATTAAGTCTCTGACTTGGACTATTAGGATTGTATTTAAAAAAAGAGGCATTGTCTTCTTAACTTCTATCGGAGCATTCGTTTTAATAATATTTGGAATTAGCAAAATAGAAATCAATGACTATTTAATAGATGATATTCCTGATGCCAATGAAGTCAAAACAAATTTCCAGTATTTTGATAATCATTTCGGAGGTTCTAAACCATTTACCCTGAGTATCCAATTAACAGATTCCAGTCAAAAGATATACAGTAAAGAGGTAATTTCAGAAATCAATAAACTTGAAAACATCGTCGACACAGTGCTAAACGCTGGACTTCTAGTATCTCCTGCGTCGTATATAAAAGGAGCTCATCAAAGCATAAAAGGTGGAAATCCTGACCATTTTCAAATTCCTTCAACTAACCAAGATTGGAAAGCGTCTTTCAATTTTATCAAAAGGTTTGATCCAGAATCAAAAGCCCGAAAACTATCAGAGGGATCTCAAACTCAAATTATAGGCTACTCAAAAGACCTAGGCTCAAAAAATTCAAAGGCTAGAAAAGCAATATTCAATAAAATTACAAAGAAAAACATCGATCTAAATATTATTACATTCAAAGAAATAGGAACGACTTATCTGGTAGAAAAAAGTAGTGAACTTCTTTCATTGAGCTTATTAAAAGGACTCTTACTAGCTCTTGCTATAGTCGGAATCATAGCTGGAATAATGTTTAAATCCTTTAAAATGATCTTGATCACATTGATCCCAAACCTATTTCCAATTTTAGCTGTGGCTGCAGTAATGGGTTTTTTTGGAATTCCCATCAATTTGGGAACGTCTATAATTTTCGCTATTTCTTTTGGAATAGTAGTTGATGACACCATTCATTTTTTAAGTAAATTCAAAATAGAAAAAGAAAAAGGTCTATCAACTGTTTATGCACTTAAAAGAACCATCTATGGGGCAGGTGAGCCTATCATCATCACCACAATCATACTTACTGCCGGTTTTGTCATCTTTTGTATTTCAGAGTTCAGTGCTTCATTTTATACTGGACTATTCGTAAGTGTTTCATTTATAGTCGCTCTTATTGCAGATCTCTTTTTATTACCTGCACTGATATTGCAATTTATGAGTAAACCAAAGAATGAATCAGCAGATTCTTCTGTAGAATTACGAGAAAACACTAGCCTTAGTAATTCCTGATTACACTACCTTAGACATCCAATAAATACAAAAAGATATAAAATGTTGAAACGGTTTATCGCAGTATCAATAATATTAACCTTAATTTCTTTCTCTTCAGAAGCACAGAGGTATGGCCGATATTCTAAATTCAGAGTTCAAGCAGGTCTGGTGGCTGGAACAAACTCCTATTATAAAAAAGACCCAGTAGACCCTAAAATAGGCCCTGGAATAAATGCTAGTGTAGAATATGCATTTCATAAATTCTGGAGCACATCCATCAGCTATACTTACTTTTATACTGGATCAGACGACGTATCCTATATGGGAGCAATCAATGCCGATTTTCGATACTACATTCCAACAGAACATGTTGAAGACAAACCTTACATACTTCTAGGAGCAACTAATGTGACCAGAAATCAATTTGATTTCAAAAGAGCCAAGGTTAATGTAAGTGAAACTGGATTGAATTTTGGCGTAGGGTACAATCACAGATTCAATAAAGATTGGGGATATAATTTTCAAGCTAAATACCAAACAGCTGGTGGTAGCGGGCAATTTGTTTTTAATTTAGGATTTATAAGAAGTCTATAAATTAAAGATTCAGACAGCCTAAAATAACAGCTTATTTATTTTTTACTCACCCAAATATTATCTCTTATATAAAACCTCCAAGGTAACAATGCGTCTTCTTTTGCATATCCAACCCCAACCCTCGTACTTACAGTTTCCTATCACTAGTAACTATTTCTCCTTTTTCAATGGAAATAGCTTTTTCTCCCAAAACATCGCCTGTCATATTACTAACAATACCCATTGCTTTAGAAAGTTTCCCAGGACCATTTGTTGGTTTTTCCCCACCTCGCTCTTTCATAATCTCAACACCCTCGATTGGTTCCAAGGCCCTAATTAATACCGCATCAGCTACACCTTTTACATTGGTCACTATATTAAATAAATGATGAATTCCATAACATAGATAGACATAAGCAACACCTCCTTTTTGATACATCACTTCCGTTCTTTTAGTCCGCCTACCATATATAGGCTTGACAAGCTTTATCATTTTCACCACGATAAGCTTCTACTTCCACGATCTTACCTACAGTTCGTTCTCCATCGATTTCAGTCACTAAATACATTCCAAGAATCTGCCTTGCAACACTCACCACATCTTCTGCTTGAAAAAACTTATTTTCAACCTTCATAAAAAAAGTTTATATTGTATAAACCAAATAAAATTTGGCACGTTTGATTATCCATCTAAATATCAACTTTTATGAAATTTAAAGCTAATCCTTTCTCTCTGTCTATGGTAATCAGAAAGCAAACTGATTTAGGGCTAGAGAAATTGGCAGATTTAGCAGATTCCTCTGTCGATGCCATTAGCAAAAAAACTAGGTATGGAATGGATAAAATAAGTGCTGCAATTAATCTACCCAAGAGTGATAGGTTAATTAAGCTCAAGTCTACTGAACTTCCCAATCTATTCCCTGTTCATGAATAGTTTTAGGAGGGTCTGAAATTGAATAGTCTCTCATATTTATAATTGTCGAAAGGCGAAGCTCTGGTTCAGCTTCGCTTTTTTTATTTATATCCTTGGACTACGTAGGCAATTCTAACAGATTAGATTGGGATATTGAGGCCATTATGATAATTTAGCGGCTCGATTTGGACACCCCGATAATCTTAATTAAATAAATACGAATGAAAACATTACAATTCAGAGAAGCCCTCAGAGAAGCGATGAATGAAGAGATGAGACGAGATGAGTCGATTTTCTTGATGGGTGAGGAAGTAGCTGAATACAACGGTGCATACAAGGTAAGTCAGGGCATGTTGGACGAATTCGGTCCTAAAAGAGTAATTGACACTCCTATTGCGGAACTTGGGTTTGCAGGTATCGGAGTAGGAGCTGGAATGAACGGTCTGAGACCTATCATTGAATTCATGACTTTCAACTTCTCTCTAGTAGCCATTGACCAAGTGATAAATGGTGCTGCCAAAATGATGTCTATGTCTGGTGGCCAATATAATGTTCCCATCGTATTTAGAGGCCCTACTGGAAACGCAGGTCAATTAAGTTCTCAGCACTCTCAGAACTTTGAAAATTGGTATGCAAACTGCCCTGGTTTAAAAGTTGTAGTACCTTCCACTCCAGCAGAAGCGAAAGGCCTATTAAAAGCATCTATCAGAGATGATGATCCTACTATTTTCATGGAATCAGAATTGATGTATGGTGACAAGGGTGAAGTTCCTGAAGGTGAGTACATAATTCCAATTGGGGTTGCCAACGTAGAGAAAACAGGAAAGGACGTTACTATAGTTTCTTTTGGTAAATTCATGAAAGTCGCAAGACAAGCTTCTGACGAATTAGCTAAGGAAGGAATTGATGCCGAAGTGATCGACCTAAGATCTGTGAGACCTATTGATTACGGTACATTAATAGAGTCAGTAAAGAAAACAAATCGAATGGTAATAGTAGAAGAAGCATGGCCTTTAGCGTCCATTTCTTCTGAACTCAGTCATCATGTACAAAGAAACGCATTCGACTATTTAGACGCTCCTATTCACAGAGTAACTAGTAAAGACGTTCCTTTACCATATGCTCCTACATTGATACAAGAGATTCTGCCTAATGTTGAAAGAACTGTAAAAGCGGTAAAAGAAATCATGTACGTCCAAAAGTGACAAGAAACATATAAAAACCTGTATAGCCCCAAGCTTTAAAACGTTTGGGGCTTTTTTTATCTGGCACTCAAAATATGTAAACATTTTGCTAATTGCATTTTTCAAAGAATTTAAATTTTGAACAGTGATTAAAAATGTACTGATCACGATTCGAAAAAATCAATAGTAAAATCCATTTTTTTGTTACTTTTTTTTTACCCATTTTTGAACTCCACTACCTCCTACAAGAGACAGTAATTTAGCATAAACCACTAATTTTTTTATCCGAAATGCACGAACAGATTTGGGCTAAATGTTTGACTTACATCGCTGAGAAAATCCCCGCTCAAAGTTTTAAAACATGGTTTCAGCCAATTAAGCCTGTTTTTTTCAATGATTCGGTATTAACGATTCAGGTTCCTTCTCAGTTTTTTTATGAATGGCTTGAGGATAATTATGTTACTATCCTAAAAGAAGCTATTACTAATGAAATTGGCCCTTCAGGCAAACTAGAATACTCTGTAGTAGTAGATCAAGGAGATTCTCAACATAAACCAACCACTGTCAACCTAGCACAGAAAAAAGAATTTCCAAGTTTTGGACAAAATGGTACGGCTACAAAACCAAGCTATACTAGTCCATTTGCCTTACCTGAAGTTGCCAACCATCAACAAAATTCAAACCTAAACCCTAACTATACTTTTGATTCCTATATTGAAGGAGACTGTAATAGACTAGCTAGATCTGCAGGATATGCAGTAGCATCTAAACCAGGTTCTACTTCTTTTAACCCATTAATGATCTACGGTAGTGTTGGTTTAGGAAAAACTCATCTGGTACAATCGATAGGAAACAGAATCAAAAAGGAAAATCCTGAAAATTTTGTTTTGTATGTAGCTTCTGAAAAATTTGCTAGTCAATTTATTGAAGCCTTAAAGAGTAATAGTCTACAAGATTTTACTAACTTTTATCTAAATGTAGATACGTTAATCATTGATGACGTACAATTCTTCAAAGACAAAGTAAAAACTCAAGAAATTTTCTTTCACATATTTAACCACCTTCACCAAAACAATAAGCAAATCATCATGTCTAGTGACAGGCCTCCTACCGAATTAGAAGGTTTGCAAGAAAGACTAGTATCAAGATTTAAATGGGGACTAACTGCAGACTTACAACGCCCTGATTTTGAAACTAGGTTAGCCATTATTCAGAAAAAGCTTCAAGACGATGGTCTAAAAATCGATGACAAGGTTCTAGAATACTTAGCTTATAGTATTGATAGCAATATAAGAGAACTTGAAGGTGTACTTATTTCATTAGTTGCTCACGCATCTTTAAACAAGTCTGAAATTGATATGGAATTGGCTAAGCAAACGCTCAAGTCAATTGTTAAAAACATTGAATCTGAAGTAGGAATTGACTATATCCAAAAGACAGTCTCTGAATACTTTAACGTATCAAGTGACGACTTAAAAGCCAAAACAAGAAAAAAAGAAATAGTTATTGCTCGTCAATTAGCTATGTACTTCTCTAAGGACTACACTAATCACTCTCTAAAGAGTATTGGAAATCATTTTGGAGGAAGGGATCATAGTACAGTAATACATGCTTTGCAATCGGTAAACGACATGCTTGATACAGATGCTAGATTTAGATCTAGCTTTTCCGAGCTCAAGAAAAAGTTTAAGATGAAGTCAATATAAGACTTCATTTTACTTTAAGCCAAGATATAGCCTTATCTAAATCTTCAAAATAATTCACAAAAGCTCCACCATGCATGGCGAGCTTTTTTTGTATGTCATTAACTGTAAATTGTGCAAATAAATCATCTGGCAAAACAACCGCAGCAACTTTAACTCCTGATTCCATCATATCAATAGTAAATTTACCAGAGATATAACGCTGAGAACTCGCATCAAGTACTTCTAACCCTCGAGCATCATACAATACTTTACGAGCTCCTTCTATCAATACAGCATCGATAATACGCTGCCCAATAGCTAATATTTCATCATGAGTACAGAAACCTGTCCAAGCACTTGTAAGAATTTTCTTTTTGAAATCCCAATATAGCTTGACATATGGTTTGTCAATATAAAGTTTTGCTGATGTTGGTAACTTGATCTCCACTTCTGATTGATTATTATCTCAATTCAAAACTATTGAATTATCAAATAATTCAGAAGTAGAAATCGATTTCGCGGCTTTAAAAATGAACCCAACCTTGAGCCTTCAATGGAACGACTTGTTCACTCTTCGTCACCATATTAATACCTTTCTCTTTTTTAGTAACATACCCTATCGTACTGATATCTGGATGTAACTTAATTTTTTCATATTCGGACTGACCTATCGTAAACAACAATTCATAATCCTCTCCTCCATTCAAAGCACATGTAATGGGACTTAGACCAAACTCTATTGCGGCCTCGTAAGACTCCTTAGATACCGGGATTTTATCCTCATAAATAACAATTCCTACATCAGAAGATTTAGCAATATGAAAAAGCTCTGATGCTAAACCATCAGAAACATCTATCATAGATGTAGGTATTAATTTCTTATCTGACAATTCATAAATTATGTCCATTCTTGCTTTAGGCTTAAGTTGCTTCCCTACCACAAAGTCATACTTCTCTAGATCAGGTTGCATTTCAGGATTAGACTTATACACTTCTTTCTCTCTCTCTAAAACTTGAAGACCAAGTAATGCACCACCAAGATCTCCTGTCACACAGATTATATCATTTTCTTCAGCATTCTTTCTATATGCTATTTTTTCCTTAGGAGCAGAACCAAACACTGATACAGAAATAACCAATCCAGTAGGTGAACTAGTTGTATCCCCCCCTATAAGATCAATCCCATAATCTTCACAAGCATACTGAATGCCTTCATACAACTTCTCTACAGCCTCAACAGAGAATCGGTTGCTCAACCCTAGACTAATAGTTATCTGTTTAGGCATCCCATTCATTGCGGCTATATCCGACACATTTACTGCTACGCATTTATATCCTAAATGCTGAAGAGGCATATATGAAAGGTCAAAATGAATTCCTTCTAGTAACATATCAGTAGAAACTAATTGAAGCTCTTGACCTCCATGATCCAAAACTGCCGCATCATCTCCTATACCTGTAAGTGTTTCTCTATTTTGAATGGTAAACTTAGAAGCTATCTTATCAATCAATCCAAACTCACCTACCTCTCCAATCTCCGTTCTCGTATCTTTATTTGACATGTAATTATCGGTTTACCGATTTTTATCTAAACGTATTATAAATAAATCAATAGTTTTGCAAAAAAAGTGAAACTTTTGGTTCGGCCATAGAGTTTGGTTGTATAAGAAGAGAAAGAGAAAAGATATTATGTTGAAAGTTTCTGAAAAAGCACAACAAAGAATAACGCAAGTAAAACAAAGTGAAGGGCATTCTGAAAATCATAATCTCAGAGTAGCTGTTAAAGGAGGTGGATGCTCTGGTTTAATGTATGACCTGTCTTTCGATGATCAAATTACTGACAAAGATGATGTCATAGAAGATAATGGAGTAAAAGTAATCGTAGACAAAAAGAGTCTATTTTATCTACTTGATACCACCTTGGATTTTTCAGATGGTTTAAATGGCAAAGGCTTTCATTTTATTAATCCAAACGCGACTCGAACATGTGGATGTGGTGAGAGCTTCGCAGTATAACATTCTAAAAAAATCAATAAAAAAGGAGCTTGAAAGCTCCTTTTTTATTGATTTTTATTTGATCGTATTGTTCTTTACGTTTAATATACTAATTCATTAATTCTTCACACAGAAACGACTTTTTTCGATTAATAAATGAAATACCTCTATGAATTAGGAATGCATCTGGATGAACGCAGGCGTAAAAAAGCATTAAAATGAAAAAAATATATTTTTTTCAAACAAATTATTGTTTGGTTCTACGAAATGATATTACCTTTGTATCATCAATAAGAGATAAAAGAATTACTTATTGATATAATTCCACAAAAAAAATTCCACCTTTATACTTTTTGGCATGAAAATTGATTCATTCCATAATATAAAGGTTTTAGGTAAGTTTAGGTTAGGTTGGTTTAGGGGTTGCACGTAAAAAGGCAGCCCCTTCTTTTTTACCCCCGTTAAAATCATTTACTTTTCAATTGAGTGATAATCGAGAATCGCTCTTTTCATTTTATATTGACACAAACTTAATTCTCCAAAAGTATGAGTTCAATTTCCGTAAGCACACCGCTTGATTTATCCTATCTATATACTATTAGTGATGACGATAGAGATTTCGTTAAAGACATGATAGAAACTATAATAAAAAACACTCCAGAAAATGTCGCGGAAATAGTAGCTGCAAGAAAAAATGAAAATTGGAACGAGGTCGGACGACTTGTTCACAAACTTAAACCATCTCTACTTTTATTAAATATCGAACATTTAACAAGTCATATTAAAAGTTTTGAGACTAATGCAAAAGAACAGATTAATTTAGATGAAGCGGATCTTCAATTACAACAATTAGAAGAATATTGCTCAATAATAGTGAGTGAGTTGACTACAGAAGTAGCCAACGACACTTATTAATCTTAAATTACTCCCATTCTATGGTAGCCGGAGGTTTTGAACTAATATCATAAACCACTCGGTTAACACCCTTTACTCTATTAATAATATCATTTGAAACCTGAGCCAAAAACTCATATGGAAGATGACACCAGTCTGCTGTCATTCCGTCTACACTTGTTACAGCCCTAAGAGCAACTACGCGTTCATACGTTCTTTCATCACCCATTACACCAACAGATTGAATAGGAAGTAACATAGCTCCAGCTTGCCAAACATCGTCATACAAACCTGACTGCTTCAAACCATTAATGAATATATGATCAACTTCTTGAAGAATCTGGACTTTCTCAGCTGTAATATCTCCCAAGATTCTAATACCAAGGCCTGGGCCTGGAAATGGATGTCTACCTAAAATAGCATCATCTATCCCAAGTGTTTTCCCTACTCTTCGTACTTCATCTTTAAAAAGTGTGTTTAAAGGCTCTACGACCTTCATTTTCATTTTTTCAGGAAGTCCTCCTACATTATGGTGCGATTTGATTGTGACAGAAGGGCCATTTACAGACACAGATTCTATCACGTCTGGGTAAATAGTTCCTTGACCAAGCCACTTAACATTTTGAATGGCGTGAGCTTCTTTATCAAATACTTCGATAAAGACCCTGCCAATTGCTTTTCTCTTAGCCTCTGGATCAGTCAAACCTTTTAAGGCTTCATAAAATTCAGATGATGCATCTACTCCTTTTACATTTAACCCCATTCCTTGATATGACTTTAACACATTTTGGAATTCATTTTTTCGGAGAAGTCCATTATCAACAAAAATACAATGAAGATTTTTTCCTATTGCTTGATGTATAAGCATGGCAGCTACTGAAGAGTCTACTCCACCTGATAATCCTAAAACAACTTGATCATCTCCAAGTTGAGCTTTTAGTTGATCGACGGTTGACTCTACAAACACATCTGGAGTCCAATCTTGATTACACCCGCAGATATGTACCACAAAGTTTCTCAAAACGATCTTACCTTGCTCAGAGTGTGTAACTTCTGGATGAAACTGAAGTCCCCAAACTGGCTGTGTTCTATGACGAAAAGCAGCATTAGCAGAATCTGTTTTAGCTATCACTTCTAGCTCTTCGGGTGTCTCTAGAATAGTATCCCCGTGTGACATCCATACTTGAGAACCGATATTTACTTCCTTCATCAGTTCATTGTGCATATCAACAGTGGCTAACTTTGCTCTGCCATATTCTCTAATTTCAGATGGAAGAATTTCTCCACCAGTTTTATGAGCAATCAACTGAGCTCCATAGCAAATACCTAACAATGGAACTTTACCAATAATAGAATCAAGATCTACATCTGGATTATCATCTTGGCGTACAGAGCATGGACTGCCAGAAAGGATTAAACCTTTCACTGTTTGGTCAAGCTCAGGAACTTTACTAAAAGGATGAATTTCGCAATATACATTCAGCTCTCTTACACGACGTGCGATTAATTGAGTGTATTGAGAACCGAAATCGAGAATTATAATTTTTTCTGCCATGCGCAAAATTAACACCACGCTCTACTCCTGCAAGTAGATTTGACAGATAAGTTATAAGTTAAATCAACTTAGTTATGGTGTCAAACCATATAATGAAAACTGTAACCTTATAACAAAAGGAATGTTAGGCTTACGCTTTAAAAGTAATGACCACATCATTAAAACATTTCAAAAGCATACTTAAGATAAAGGTTAATTGCAGGTATTGTATTATCAAAAGTCCTACCATATCCTGGAATAGAATACACATCCAATGGTTGCTGCTGTTCATAGTACCCCATAACTCTCAAACGCATATGAAACCCTGTATATAAACCTTTCCAAATCTTTTTCTCTGAACTTAAAACAACCTCATACCAATATGCAGTATTATTCTCTCTGTTGAAAGGCTCCACATAATCATCATGAATCCCTGACTTACTAAATATCTCCACTCTTCCTTTATCTCCATAAAAAGATTGACCATATCGAAGTGTAAGGGCAAAGTTGTTTTTGGGATTCATATCGTATTTATACCCAATCCCTGCTCTGTAATACCAGCCTTCTGAAATGTAATTTGCATTCTGATATGCTCCATTTGGTTCTAGTTTAGCCGTACCAAACTCACCAACTAGCACAAGTCTATTCCAAAATTCAATCTGTGCACCTACCTCTTGTTTCATTTCAGTCTTCAAAAACAATCCAGCTAACTTACCATAGTCATAAATAAATGACGCAGATGAAAAAAAAGGCATAATCTCTTTAGGTTCTTCGACCTCTTTCTCTAAAGTTGAAACGGCTAAAGAATCGGCTGTCTGAGTTGTTAAGGAATCAAGAGATTCTTGCGCTCTACTACTCAATGACCACAAGGTCAAACCACTAAAAATGAACAGTATAATTCGGCGTACCACCATTACAAGAAGTTTGACAATTATTTATTTTCGATTTAAAATCATGTGAAACAATATCAATGTTATCAGGCACTCTAGTAACAATACCTTTTTCATCGACCTGTGTTGAGAGACTATATTCTATTTCTAAGGTATACTGTTGAATCACTCCTACATCCTCGTCTCCTATTGATAGCTGCAAATGAACATACTCGTCATTCATAGACAAAGGAATAGGCCATACAGTCAGACTATCGAAGTATTCTACTTTTGGACTTTCTTCTTCAGCAAGATTAACAATCGAAATTATCTTCACCGAACCACTTTCCATAGTATTAACAACTCCATTCCAAAAAGCTAAATTGTTGGACAATGAATCTTTAACCAGATCAAGACTATCTTTAAAATCAGACAAATCAGCTCCTGCCTTTATATTTCTATCTAGTTCAGCTTGAACTTTGGCTCTTTCCTCAGAAGTAAGTCTCTCATCCTCGACACTGTCCCCTAATTCAAATATATTATCCGAAGTATCAGAGATAAAGACATTTTGCTGAGATATGAGCTTGGTAAGACTGTCAATACTATCATTTAAAATATAAATCGTGTCTCCCTCACCTGTCAGAGCATCAATACTATCTTGATTGATAAACTTCATCAAGACAGAAGGGTCGTATTCCAAATACTCCTGATCTTCCTGACAAGACCAAATTAAAACACTAATAAGAAAAAGTGATGCTAAAAATATTCTGTCCTTCATTACCAACGTCTACTCGACTTGACGCACAAACTTACATAGAGTCTGTGAGACAATAATACAAAACTTTACGTTTAGAATCCTATCCTAAATTATTAGCTGAATATCAACAGATTATAATTTTAGACAATTCATATACTTATGAAATAATCATAAAAAACAGTTTTGGAATTATATTGCGAAGTATGCAAATCAGACTTTTTTGGACTTGGGTATTCTTTTCTTTGATGACTCATGGTTTATCTGCCCAAAACATGGTAATCAATCCCAGTTTTGAAGAAATCTGGAATTGCCCTTATACCATGAATCAACTAAAATTGGTCAAGTCATGGTTTCCTTTTGGCACTGCTGATCCATCTCCAGATTACTTCCATCGCTGTGCTGATGAAAACAATGCTATGGGTATTCCTAAGAATATATTCGGAACACAAGAACCTCGTACTGGTGATTCATATATAGGGATGATTTGTTACCTCACTAGTAAAAGTGGTAAAAGTTGGCGGGTACCTGCTAATCATCGCGAATTTGTAATGATACAACTTACTAAACCACTTGTAGCTGGAAACAAATATTACGGAGAGTTCTATGTAAGTCTAGCAGACAATTGTGAGTTCAGCATTGATCAATTAGGGATGTATTTCACTAAAGACATGCCTAGTTTTGACTGGCAGGCAATGGATCTAGGATATTATAAACCTCAAATAGTCAACCCAAAAGGTAAGGTCATCAATGACCCTGAAAAATGGCACAAAGTATCAGGAGAATTCGTAGCGCAGGGAGATGAACTCGCTCTTACAGTAGGAGTCTTCACTCCTGATAAGGAATTAACTACTAAAAAAACGAAAAGGAAATTTGGATTTGGACGTGACCCAAAACTACCAAAACATCTACAACCAATGATCTCTTATTATCTAATTGATGACGTACTGGTGAGACCGGTAGACGAGAATGAAAGTATCTTCCCAGAAATAGACTCCACCTTAGTATATCGGAATGAGTATTTTGGAATTCCTGAGGTAGGTAAAAAATTCACTCTACAGCAGATTTATTTTGAATTTGACAAAGCCAGACTTCTTCGTGGTTCTTTTGTAGAGTTGAACAAATTACTAGAATTCATGAAAGAGCATCCTCGTGTCAAGATAAGTATTGAAGGACACACAGACAACATTGGTTCTCGTTCTTATAATCAAGAACTAAGTTTATCTCGAGCAAATGCTGTTCGCAACTTCTTGACTGCAAAGGGAATTGACAATTTCAGAGTGGAAACAAAAGGCTATGGAAGCAGTCAACCCATAGTACCTAATACTACCCCTGAGAATAGAGCTCTCAATAGAAGAGTTGAAGTCGAAATACTAGAGAACTAGACCTAAGCCAGTTATTCTAAATTAAGCTCAACTATAACGTAACAATACCTTAAATGCTATATCCTATTAGAATGGTGCTTCTCCTGGCGGTAATGATGGCAAGGCTGAACCTCCGTCATTATTAGCTTTTGAGGGAAAAGTCATAGTACTAGGTGCAGAATCAAATTCAGAAGGCACACCTGCTGAAGGAAACCCTCCTGTCCCCATACCTCCACCGTCAAGATCTGCAAATTTGGTGTACTGACCGATGAACTTCAATTTAACATTTTCAAGTGATCCATTCCTATGTTTAGCTATAATCACTTCACCAGTACCTGCTGTAGGTAGTCCATCTTCATCTTCTGTAATATCGTAATATTCAGGACGGTATAAGAACATCACCATATCCGCATCCTGCTCAATAGAACCAGATTCCCTCAAGTCGGATAATTGAGGTCTCTTATCTCCGCCTCTGGTTTCCACTGCTCTACTCAACTGAGAAAGTGCTATCACTGGCACGTGAAGTTCCTTAGCGATTCCTTTCAAAGCTCGAGAAATACTTGCAATCTCTTGTTCACGGTTACCCCCTCCTTTACTACTATCACCTGACATCAATTGAAGATAATCGATAATGATCATCTTGATATCGTGCTGAGCTTTCAAACGACGACACTTTGCTCTTAACTCTAGAATACTCAAACCTGGCGTATCATCTAGGTAAATGGGGGCTTCAGTCAATCTAGAAGTCTTGTGGACCAATTGCTCCCATTCATGATCAGCAAGATTTCCTTTTTTGATCTTCTCACTAGTAAGCTCCGCCTCTGCTGAAATCAATCTATTCACCAACTGGATAGAAGACATCTCCAGAGAAAACAATGCTACTCCTTCTCCAAATTCAACTGCTGCATTTCTCATAGCAGAAATAACGAAGGCTGTTTTACCCATTGCAGGACGAGCTGCAATAATGATCAAATCCGAAGGCTGCCAACCAGCAGTCACTCTGTCTAATGCGGTGAAGCCACTAGGCACTCCTGTTAAACCTTCTGCTTGATCCTTTCTTGCTTCTATTTCTTGAATCGCTTGATGCATCAAAGAGTGCATACCTGCAAAATTCTTTTTAATGTTAGACTCTGAAATTTCGAATAGCGCCTGCTCAGTCTTATCTAATAATTCGAATACGTCTGTAGTATCTTCAAAAGCATCTTGTTGAATTTCAGATGAAATTCTAATCAAGTCACGCTTAATAGCCATCTCAGTAATGATCCTAGCATGATATTCAATGTTGGCAGCTGAATTGACTCTAGTGGTAAGTTCTGCTACAGCATATGCTCCACCTACAACCTCCAGTGTACCATTCTTTCTCAATTGAGCAGTAACAGTCATCAAATCAACAGGCTCTGACTTATTAAATAGCTGAACTATTGATTCATATATCTTAATGTGAGAATCCTTATAAAAGCTCTCCGGTTTCAAGATATCGATTACGGTAGTCAATGCATCTTTTTCTAACATCAAGGCACCTAAGACAGTCTCTTCAAGGTCAAGTGCCTGTGGTGGCACCTTACCTAGTTGAACTGCCAACTCTGGCACACCGGCTCTTTTTCTTCGTGGAGCACGGTCTCTTACATTTCCTTGTTCTTGAGATTCAGGACCTAACATATGCTATTCTTAAGGTGTAAAGTGAAAGTGATAGTAAGACTAGTTTGCAAACGTACAAAATCCGTTTTTCTACAGGCTTTGAAATCACTCTAAGTTTACAAACATCTTATCGACATTTATTTGAATTGACGAATGACTTACTTGAATATTTACATGTGTTTTTTGGTGATAGAAGCACATAATTACTATTAATTTGCCACACTGTTGAATTAGCGTATTTTTGAAAAAAATTGAACAACACGTGATGAACGAAACCTCCCAAAATATTCATATCATAGCCATAGGAGGTGCTGTAATGAGCAGCCTTGCCATAGCACTCAAGGAAAAAGGTAATAAGGTCACAGGGTCTGATGATAAAATATACGATCCTGCCAAATCCAACCTAGAGAAACATGGTCTATTACCTGCATCTGAAGGCTGGGATGCTGACAAGATCACGAACGAAATAGACACAGTCATCCTAGGTATGCATGCCAAGGCAGACAATCCTGAACTTCAGAGGGCTCAAAAACTAGGGTTGAATATCATGTCATACCCTGAGTTCATTAGCTCTCAAAGTAGGGATAAGCATAGAATCGTCATTGCTGGTAGTCATGGAAAAACTACTATCACTGGAATCATCGTTCATGTATTGAATTTCTTAGGTAAAGATACGGACTACCTTATCGGAGCGAAGATCAACGGTATAGAGAACACTATTAAGCTGAGCAATGCCCCGATGATTGTAATAGAAGGTGATGAATATTTTACCTCTCCTCTTGATCAGACTCCTAAATTTTTAAAATACGACCACCACATTGCTTTGATTAGTGGTACTGAGTGGGATCATATCAATGTCTACCCTACTCTAGACAGCTATATTGAGCAGTTTGAAATGCTAGCGGATCAGTCTCCAAAGGCAGGATCACTTGTCTTCTGCGAAAATGATAAGATGGCCTTGATTATTGGTACAAAAGACCGACCTGATATTAATGCTATTCCATACAAGACTCCTGATTATAAGGTGAAGGATGGTAAATATTTATTGAAAGGTACAGACGGATATATAGACCTAAAGGTATTTGGCAAGCACAACATGCTAAATATCGAAGGGGCACGTCAAGTTTTGAAAAGAATTAGTGTCACTGATGAGCAATTCTATTCCGCCATTGGTTCGTTTGAAGGTGCTGCCAAAAGAAACACCTTAATCAAGGAGAACGAAAATTCTGCTATATACTTAGATTTTGCGCATGCTCCTTCTAAATTGAAGGCAACTGTAGACTCTTTGAAAGAAAAGCATCCAAAGAGAAAGTTGACGGCTTGTTTTGAATTGCATACTTTCTCAAGCCTAAACAAAGAATTTCTTCCTCATTATCAAGGTAAATTCAAGGCAGCGGACGAAGCAATAGTCTATTTCAATAAGAAAAGCCTAGAGGAAAAAAATTATATGAAAGAGCTGTCTCAAGAAGAGGTCAAGAAGGCATTCAAACGCAAAGACTTGATTGTATTTACTGACGAGCAAGATATGGCTTCTCATCTTAAAGATCAGGATTGGAATAACCGAGACTTACTAATGATGAGCTCCGGCAATTTCAATGGTCTAAATATAGAATCACTGGCAAACGACCTTATATAATCACACCACCTATCACTATGAAGCTAAATTTAAAAGCCCCATTAGCAATTTTTGACCTTGAGACTACTGGTACTAATGTCACTAGTGACCGCATTGTAGAGATCTCTATTGTCAAAATCATGCCTGATAATGAGGAGACAATAAAGACTAAAAAGATCAACCCTACAATTCCTATTCCTATAGAAAGCAGCTTGATCCATGGTATTTATGACAAGGACGTCAAAGATGAGCCTACATTCAAGTCTATTGCTAAGAGTCTAGAGGAGTTCTTGAAGGGATGTGATCTAGGTGGTTTTAACTGTATGAAGTTTGACATTCCTCTTTTAGTAGAGGAATTCTTAAGAGCTGGTATTGACTTTGACATTTCGAATCGAAAGTTTGTAGATGCTCAAAAGGTATTCCACATGATGGAAAAAAGAACTCTAACAGCTGCATATAAGTTCTACTGTGATAAGACTCTAGAAGGGGCTCACAGTGCTGAAGCGGACACTAAGGCTACTGCTGAAGTGATCAAAGCCCAAGTAGAAAAATATGAGGGTGAAGAGGCTGTGGACACTATGGGAAATGTTATCACGAAAATTGAAAACTCTGTGGATAGCCTTCATGCTTTGTCTGCTTCCAACTTAGTTGATCTAGCAGGTAGGTTTGTATTAAATGCAGATGGAGTAGAGGTATTCAATTTTGGAAAGCATAAAGGCAAACCAGTTGAAGACATTCTCAAACGAGAGGCTGGATACTATGATTGGATGATGAAAGGGGAGTTCCCTCAAGATACCAAACGTGCTTTGACCAGAATCAAATTGAGAGGGTTTAATATGAAATAAACATATCACCTTGATGAAGAAAGCCCCAATAAGATCGAGACTTATTGGGGCTTTTTAATTAGTGCACTTTAATTTTTCCTAGAATATGACTGACTTTTTAGGAAGATCTAGGTATCAGCCATCAAGTGCAAGGGATATATGACTATTGATTGGTTCTATCTCATTTTCTAATGGTTCTGAGTGATTTTTAAGCGGTACTATATCATTTTATGACGGTACCGAATGATTTTAGAGTGGTACTCAGTGATTTTTTAATGGTTCTGAACGATTTATATGAAGTCCTGATTCATTTCTCATCGGTACTGAGCCATTTCCTAGTCGTTCTTAGCTAGTTTTCTTTGGTACTGAATGAATAAATACCCGTCCTTGGTTATATAATTTAGGAGTACTAACTACTTTATTTCAATAGCGCCCATGTCTGGCTTGCCTTTTATTTTATTACCTAGAATATCCTTATCTACTCTAAATCCTAGCGCTAATCCAAGATCATCTCCTGGGATTTTATGGATTTCAATTCCTTTGTCTTTTATCAACTGAATATTCTTTGGAATATAGTCTTTTGCAGTTAAGCCTCCAGGGTAAGCGCATTGTGGATCTCCGTAGATTGGCATGCTATCAGTAATCATCACATGATCAGAGGAAGGCCAGTTATCTTCTTTCAGATAAAGGTTGTTCTTGAAAACTACATTTGGAATAGGGCCTGCTGATGGCAAAAAGTTTTTACGATGATCATATGTAGCATGCCCTTCTAAGTAGAAAATGTTATTCGCTATGAAAATACCATTGGTATTTTTACTAAAACCTACTTCTGGGTTGAGTCCTTCTTTGACATAGATGGTATTGTTGTAAAGATATAAATTGAATGGACCTACTGGTTTCTTGCCGAAGCCTACAAACCCATTAACACCAATCATAGTTCCTGCTCCTAAAGTTTTATCCTTGATTAATTTTCGCGATCCATCATTGATACTGACATTGTAGCGGTAGGTACAGTTGTAGTTGTTGCCTAATACTTCTATAAAACCTCCTACATTATTTTCACTGACATTGTATTGAATAACTACATTGCGATTGTTAAAATCTATGTGACATCCTGCTGAATCTCCGGGACCGTTTGCATTTCGAAATTCATTGTACTGGATCATTGCATTGAAGCAATTCCATACCCATAGCCCGCTACCTCTTCCCCATTTACGTGAATCATTTGGGCTACCTGAGTAATTGGTTTTATTTCCATTGAATTCAATATCTCTGACTGTAGAAGACTGCATAGCAGGCCCACCTGCGTGTTCTACAAGGTTATCATAGACCTTAACTCTATTTATATTTTTAATCTCACCTGCTGCTACATCTCCTTTTCCTGTAAATCGAATACCTGAGTGTGCTACATTTTTAACATGACAATTTTGGATCAGGATATCATTAAGAGTTGCATCTTTTCTAAAGTTGATAATTCGAATACCCCATCCATAACTTTGAGTTCCATTGCCTGTCAGTTTTTCTCCTGCTCCGCGATCAAAACCTGGTTCTTCAAGAAAAATATCTCTTACCAGAAGATTTTTAATTGTGATTCCACTGTAATCCCCGGCCTTTCCTGTAGTCAAGAGCACTCCACAGCGCATGTATTTTTTATTCTCTTTTCTACTTTCTATTCCCCCTCCATCGGCGGTAATCTCAATATCAGACACTTTGATATGACTACAATCTTTAATCAACACACCATTAAGTTTCCCTTTAGCATCAATCAAAGGCTTTTGAGCTCCTTTCCCATAGCTCGATACTACTATTGGGTTCTTTTCCTGACCAGATAAGCCTACAAGATCTAGAGAACCATAGAAAGTTTCCCCTTTGCTAAGAAGAAGTTTGTCTCCTGCTTTAAGCTTTAATGAACTGGCTTTCAATAGTGTCTTAAAAGGGTGTTTTGCAGATGTTCCTGAATTGGCGTCATTGCCAGACTTGGAACTAAGATAGTAGGTCGTCGCATTTACTTGCAGACTCAAAAGACAGGTAGCTAATATCAAAAATGTTCTTATCATATCGTTAGAATTATTCAAACTGAGTAAACCAAAGATATGAATGACAAAAAGAGTTTGTCAGGGGGTAAAATGGACAAATAAGCTCATGTTCAGTATATATTAAGTACTAATACAGGCCTAGGCGTATAGTGTATAATAGAGGGTGTACCTAGACCCAAACTCACATTGAATCCAAAAAAGAAAAGATTATCATCTCTAAAATGCTTCTATTTCGTGTCTAGAAGCTTTAGAGATGACAATGCTTATTTGTATTTTATCACTTCTGAGACCAGCCTTGAGTGGTTCCTTTCAAATAACCAATCGCCCAGCCACTTCCTTTTTGAGCACACCAAAAAATATCTTCTCTATAAGGGTCAGGTTTAATATCAGTTATTCGATCTTGTTGTCCGAGGTTACGGTTTATCTTATACCAAGTCTCTCCTCCATCAAGAGATAAATACACTCCCGGATTTAACTTTGCATTTCCTTTTGCTTTTGGAGGAAGAGCTGCACTTACCATTAGAATATTGGAATTGATCGGGGACACCTCAGTTTGCCAAATAAACGGAAGGTCAAAAATCTTTTCCCAAGACTTACCATCATTCTTACTTCTCCAAACACCTCCTCCTAAGTCGGTAGCTGTACTATTTCCGCAAGAAATATAGAGGTACTTATTATTTCGATCGATAGTCACGTTATTGACGTTTTGAATCACATCAGGTGTGTTGATCTTTTTCCATGATGACCCTTTATCAGTAGACTTATATATACCTCCATTGACATCATTTACTGCTGCGTAAAGTGTATTGGGATTATCTGGATGCATTACTATTCTACGCACACTAAATCCTTCATGGAATCCTTTATTACTCATTGACCAAGTATACCCCCCGTCAAACGATCTGTAAAACCCAAATCCTCCTTTTGTTAATTTCTTTGCATTAGGACCATGAACCTCAGATATCGTTTCTTTAGTCGAGCAGAAATACATATTGTTTGGATTGACAGGGTCTATGGTTAAAGAGTTTTGAAAAACGACACCTTGATAGCCTGGATTATCTGCCTCAAATATTGTTGCAATGTTCTCCCAAGTTTTACCCCCGTCTGTAGACTTTCTCAGTTTGCCTCTGTGTTCTTGTCGCCATACCAAGAAGTAGATCGTTTTCGGATCTTTGGGGTGAACGGCAACTGAGGCTATGGAATGAGCTCCTCCATGATGAATCTGCCCTTCGATTTGCTCAACAGCAACAGCCATCTTATCTGGATAATCTCCAAGTGCTGCTGTCTGCCATAGACCATGCTCACCACTAGCCAATATATATCGAGTCGGGTCTCCAGTTTCTAATAGCAACTGACGACCAGGAAGGTTACTTCCTCCTCGACCAACCCATGCACCGCTACCTGACGAAGTCTCATTGTCATCTATTTGCTCCCAACTCTCTCCCCCATTTGTAGACATTAGCACTTGTTGATCGAGACAGATATAAACTCTACCATTAGTTCCGATTTCCAAGAACCTATTACCCCACATTTCTTCTTTGTGATCCATTTCTGGTTGTAAATGTGCAAACTTTGTATTCTGCCCAACAGGGTTATTTCTTGACTTCCAGTACTGATCATCTGCCCCGTTAAGCCAATACCTCCCCCCTCTTGCTACGGCTAACCAGGTCTTACCTCCATCTGCTGACTTCCATGCTCCGCTTGGTAAAAATGCTTTGTCATGCTTATTATTTTGAGAAATCCAGATTTCGTTTTTATTATTTGGGTTTACTTGAATCCGATGAAAGACTGAATATACTTCTTTGGGGTAGTTAGGATATAATTTCTTCACTTCTGCTGGCTTTTTTTGAAACCAAAAGGCTAAGGAATTCCAGTATTTGTTTCGTAAAACCTTACTGGTAATCTGACTCATATCTACTGCTAGATTCCCAGATATATTTTGCCAAGTCTTACCATGGTCAGTACTTTTGAATACTCCTCCATTAGATTTTACTGTTTTACCAGCGGGTTCGAAGGCTGTTTGATCTACTAAGTACAGCACAAACTCCTTTGACTTAGCGTCATAAAATGAATCAATATCTCTTGGGCGATTGACTGGTAATCCTTTACCACTAGTTTTCCAAGTCTGTCCTGAATCTGTACTTCGCAGCACTCCATAGTTAGTCGCCATGATTAGTACTTTAGTATTAGTTGGGTCAACGATAATTCTTCCTACGTCCAGATCTGTTTTATCACTTATTTTAATTTTCTTCCAAGTCTTCCCTTTGTCGGTAGACTTGAAAATATGGCTATTCTTAAATTTTGAACTTTGACCGTTTTGATGACGATGATTTTTCTTTACATTCCAGAAATCTCCTCGTCCAGCATACCATATCTTATCATTAGTGGGGTCGACTGTTAGCTCTGAGTTCCTCCCTCCTAAGCCAGCTATTAGCTCCCATATACGACCTCTATCAACGGTCTTATAAACTTTACCGCCACCACCTGTGATAGCCAATCCAAAATCAGGGTCTTGAAGTGAAAAAGTAAACTTCCTAATCCTAGGCAAATCCTTCCCATCTCCATCACAATCCTTGATTGTATGCCATGACTTCCCTCCGTCCCATGAACCGTAACTATTGTACATATCTGGAGACATCAAAATAGTATTGGTGTCTGTAGGGTGACACCAAAATTCCTCACAGTAGCCTGCCATACCGGGCCCTACCTGTCTCCACTCTACCAAATCACTTGACTCAACCTTTTGGGTTTTAAGTTGGTTGAAGTACTTTTTGTCTAGCTGTGCCTGTATGTTAAATACCACAAGGGCTAGCCCTAGAATCAATCCTAATTTCTTCATCTTATGTATTCTGCATTATACCTCAATGATAGAATGTACTTGGTAGTTCTAAGGAACATTCTCTTCTTCGAGCAAGGGGACAAACTATTCTACCCCGATTTTATTGAGGATTATTAGGAGTAGAGTGTATTTAGATCATTGATTAAGGTTTATATAGAAACTATAATACTAAGATTATTCAATTCATATCAACAGCGATTCCAAAGAATGAACAGGCAAAAATGGTAGATAAAAGTACTATGGTATCAAGTCTAAATTCTAATCCAAAATATAGTGTACACTTCGATATAATTTAAGTTCACTATCTTCGACGCGTTGTTTAATTATCATAATTCTAAATGAGATTTGTACTTTATTTAACATCATACGTTTTGATGTTCTCATCATCTGTTAATGCCCAATTAGCAGTCGGTTTTGAATTCGATGCATCTGGTAATCCTATGGATGGATATTTTGATGAACTTTCATACCAGTCAGACGACCCTGTTCATATTACACACAATTCCGACTCCTTCGAGAAAGGTGCTATATACGATCTAAATGGGAATAAAACAGAAGGGTTGATCAAATACGAAAACAAGAAAATTCTTTTCAAGGTTGATGATTTTGTGTACCGAGACAAAATCAAACCTGATAGTCTTATTGGACTGACTGTTGGTGTAGACTCGTTCATAGTGATCAATAACTTTTATTATAAAGGATCTTTGAAAAAAGAAAAGCAATTCGCACAATTAATTGCAGAAGTAGAGGGAGATCAATTTGTAAAGTATTATAAGTTCAACAATGTTAGGCTTCAGGGCACTCCTCCAATTGTCATTAGCTACTTAGGTAAGAAAAAGGAAGATAATATTTGGTACGAGCTAAAAGGTAACAAACTAAAGCATCATGGTTCAAAATTCTTTGGGTTGGTTCAAGATTTCAATCAAAGACTGAAAGCAGGCAAATTCGATGAATCTGGATCATTGTTATGGCTTACTGAAAAATTCCCCAACTTCTATGGAAAATCAGGGTGGCAAGGATATCAACCTACTAACCCTCCAAAACCTATCGAAGAAGAAAAAGTGTACGGCCTCATCAAGGAGCTAGAGTATTTAAACAAGTATAGAAAAGGGAGAGAGTTAAACTTTGACACACATTGGAGTGAAATCAAAAAAACAAATTCCTCCGGAAAAACTGCAAAAATCATAGGCATATCCAAGAATGGATGGGAATTGCATTACTATCAGGAGGGTAAAAAAGTTTATGAAATCAACTATTCTTCACTATTCCCACATGAAAGAGAAGGCTTGTTTAAAGCTTTTGAAGATGGAAAACTAGTGAAAGAAGTCAAATACAGTGAAAATGAACCTCAAAAGGTATCTATCTTCCATAATGAATCCCTATTATATGAATACTTTTTAGCACCTATTAGAAATAGCTATGGTGATAAAATTGGAAAAGAAGTAGTATATAAATCTATATACAATCAAGGAGAAGATCTATTGGCTAATTATATCAATGGAGTCTACAACTGGACAGACCCAATCACCGATCTGCAGTATACCTATGACATTAGAGAAGGTAGGCTAGTCAGTTCATATAGACTTGAAAATGATAAAAAAATCTATCAGATCACAAACGCAGATCAAAAACTAAAAATCAACAAACTACAAAGAGATATTACTGTAGACATAAATACTGAGGAACTTCAATCTACGCTGATAGAAAATGCTCAGGGTACAGTTTTAGTTAAAGTCCTTATAAACCCTGATGGAAAAGCTGATAATTATAAAGTATTAGGCAGTATACATCCCGAATTTGACAAAGTATTAAAGGATTATTTAGACAGTAACATTCTAGAACATGCGAATTTTCGAATAACTTTTAAAGCTCTAAAAGTGAAAAAAGAAAAGGTGTTTTTCGAGACTTATATTCCGATTCAATTTTCTATAAATAAGTTCTATCGCCCTGCTGGAACCAACAATAGTTGGCATATGAACCATATAATGATGATGCAACATCAACAGTTGATGATACAGCCGGCTTATATTCCAAGCCCTCCTAGTTTTTCCGCCCCTTCCTTTTAATGCAATAAATGGTCAAATCGAATGAAACATGACAAGGCAACAAATATTAGAACGTATTCTCTCTGAAAAACTGGTGGCTATTATTCGCCTTAAGCGTGACACTTATGTACAAGAAGTAGTCAAAAACATCATCAATGGAGGTATACCTATAGTAGAAATCACTTCAAACACTCCTAACTTCAAAGAAGAAATAAGTAAAGCACGTGAATCTTTCCCTGAAGCAGTGATAGGTGCTGGGACTATCTTCACTAAACAGCTAGCAATCGATGCAATTGAAGCAGGGGCTCAATATCTGGTCACACCTTCTGTCAATACTGATATCATTTCAATTGCTCATTCGAATAATATCCCTGTAATTATGGGATGCCTCACACCTACGGAAATTGCTGTAGCCGTAGAACACAAAGCCGATATTATTAAACTTTTCCCTGCGGGCAACTTCGGAATTGACTACTTCAAGACTGTCAAAGCTCCATTCAGTGATGCTAAAATATTTGCTGTAGGAGGAGTCTCAGCGAACAATATCGGTGAATGGGTGAAAGCGGGTGCAGCTGGTTTTGGTCTTGGTGGAAGTATCTACCCCAGTTCTCTTGATTCAATAGAGGAATGCCTTTCAATCACTAAGAATGCTAAAAATATGGTTGAAACATTGAAAGATGCTTTTTCTTAAAAACAAGTTCTTTGTAGAATTCTTCAAACCTCCTTAAACTTTTAATTTTTCTTAGACGATTCTAAATTTTTTCTTTCTTCTCCTTGCTTTGATTTATCCTCTGTTAACATCGATATTTCTAGCTCTTGTAAACGCTCTTCAGCTTCTTTCATTTTTTGATTCTGAACCTCCAAGTCTTTTAATTGGTCTTGCATTCGAAGTTCGTTTTCCTTAATATCAGTGATATCTTTAGTTATCCCAAAAGTCCCAATTGCTTTTCCAGTAGAGTCTCTTAAAGGGAGTTTAGTAGTAGATACCCAAACTGAATTACCTTCCTTTTGTTCATTGACGATATCATTGATCAAACCATCCCCCGTACTCATTATTCTCTTTTCATCATCGAATAACTTATCTGCATATTCTTTGGGCAGCATATCATAGGTATTTTTCCCGATCAACTCATCATAGTTATTTACCTTGAACAACTCGAGCATACTTCGACTGACTCGTATAAATGTACTCTTTTCATCTTTGAAGTAAATTCTATCTGGAAGAGACTCCATGAGAGCATCCATAAGCGCTTTCTCTTTTTCGTAAGCCTCTTTCATTTGCAGCAACTCTGTATTTCCCAAGGCATCACCAGACAAATTGAGCATACTAAATCCTTCTTTGAGAGAATGAGCTATTTCGGCCATTTTTGCAGACTTGTCCGAAAAATTATCCATTCCTTGAGAAAGTTCAGTAGCAGAAGTGGCGATCTGTTCAGTGCCAGTTGCAGTTTCCTCGGCGATCACAAGTACTTCCGAAATCAAAGTAATAATTTGATTTATATCCTTTACTTGGACATCAGAAGCTTCCAAGATATCTTCCGAAAGCTCAAGAGTATTATGAGATATTTGATGAATATCTTCAAACATCGACGTCATCGCAATAGACTTCTTATTCTCAATACTTACTTGATGGTTCATAGTATCTATTACTGCAGCAGCCTTTTTAGTATCTTTTTTCACATCTAAAACTAGCCTTTCTATTTCTCTAGCAGATTCTTTGGAGCTTTCAGCTAGACTTCTGATCTCTTCTGCTACTACTGCAAACCCTCTCCCATACTCTCCTGCTTGCGCAGCTTCTATTGCAGCATTTAGAGCTAGTAGATTAGTTTGAGAAGCTATATCGGAAATGACTTTAAGCATACGTTCTATCTCTTTGGATCTATTTTCTAATACATGAATTGACTCATTAGTCTCAATGGACAAGTTTGAAATTTTCTGCATCCCTCCCACCAAATCACTTATCATATTCAGGCCTTCTTTACTTCTATCCGATCCTGTACGAGCTGCATTCAGAATATCATTACTTTTTTCTCCCATCTGCTGAGAGGACCTGATCATATGTTCTATCAAATCGGAAGATTCATCTATTTTATTGAGTTGAGTCTGTGCTCCTTGGCTCATTTCTGCTATGGCTGAAGCAATCTCACTTGTGTGCGTATTCATTTCCTCACTAGATGATTTCACTTCCTGAGAAGCCTCCTCGATATTAAAAATGTATTCTGCTATCTGATTGAGCAAACCATCAATCCGCTCAATTGCCTTGTTTAAATTATCAGCCAGAACAAATTTCTCATCACTGTCTAACTGATACCTAGCAGTTAGATCTCCTTTAGACATTGCTTCTACAATTGTACTAAACTTGGCAAGTGGGATAGATAATTTTTCAAATGCTTGATTCCTACCCTCAGTGAGTTCTTTCCAAATCCCTTTCTTATTGGTATCATCAAGTTTCGAATACAAATGCCCCTTTTGCGTGGACTTATTTACTATTTCTTGCGTTTCAATTTTGAGGGCATTCAATTCTGAATGGATTTTCGTCATACTACTTGCCAGTTTGTGACTTTGCATAAAATCTGTTGAATCAAGAACCCCATTCGCTAATGCTTGAATGGCTATTTCAGCTTTACTATACTTCAAGTTCTGAAGACCCAATTCTTTTCTCAGTGTTTTCAATTCATTGATAAGAGGGAGAGCATTATTTAGACTATTGACCCTACCAATCGAAATAGCCCCTATGACAAGAAGACTACTCCAAATAGCATAAAAAACATAGTGATCCATAAAATACATAACAGTCAACCCTGAAAGAATAACCAATGATAAGACATGAATTGCACTCGATACTTTAGGTGAAAATTTAGCTCTATTTGAAAAAGACAAAATGAGAAAAGAAAATACCCCTAAGGCAATAGTTGCCAAAGTGTTAATCAGAATAAACATTTCAGAAAAAATTAATCGATTAATAATCTATTTGCCGCTTCAATATGTTCTGAAGCAGTTTTTAATTAGAGTGTATAAAACTCATTCCATAGACAGGTATATGTGAAAAGTTAATAAACTATTAATGAATTCAAAACACACACGTCAATTAATTCATTGAAAACAACGATCTTATTTAGTAACCATTTTTGAATGATTACTAATGTACTAGACAAAAGACCTCAACTATGTTTTAGTAAAAAAATACTTTAATTAATCCTATTTAAACTCAATATTTGATTTTATCTACGTTGTTAACAAAGGAGTTTAGTAAATTAATAAACTAACAACTGACTATTGGAAAACGTAAAAAATTCGAAATTTCAAGATTTTAAGCTTGTCAAGGAACACATCGTAAACCTTTCATTATCAACTGGTGCCGTTCTTGCTATTATAGCCGGTACCTTTATGATTATTAGATCTTTTGACTATGGTTTTTCATGGTCACACGTTTATCAAATGTGCTTAGTGGTATATATCGCACTACTAGGTTTTTCAAGAAGAAGGCTTTCACTCAATTTTAAGGTCTATTCAATCATTTTTGTTATCTGTTCCACAATCATCGCTGGTCTATTCAAGTTTGGTTTTTTAATTTCTACTAAAGTTTTTATTGTATTCATCCCCATTTATGCTGTTTTTCTAATTAGCAACAAAAGAGTCCTGCTAATATCCTTAGCTATGGTATTTATTTATCTAGCCATTGGATTGTTATATGTATTTGATGTTCTAGAGTACGATTTTGATACAAATACTTACGTAAAGTCTCTTCCAATTTGGATCATGGATTCCATCCATTTAATTGGCCTCGCCTGTGCTACATACTTTATGGGTAAATACTTTAGTGACGCTACTATATCCAACTATAAGATTCTCAATGAAAGAAACATCGATTTGTCCGATAGAGAGGAGAAATACAGAGTATTATTTGAGAGTTCAAATGATGCCATTTTTTTGATGGAAAGAAACAGCTTTTATGACTGTAATGAAAAAACACTAGACCTTTTGGAATGTAAACGGGAAGAAATAATAGGTAAGAATTTCTTCCAATATAAAGAGGATGGTAAACCTTTTCCCGAAGAGAATATTGAACAGCTAAAAAAACGTATGATTCTTGCTTCAAGTGGAGACAAACAGGTTTTTAGAACACGTTTCCTAAGACAAAATGGGGATGTGGCATTTCACGCATCTATCAGTCTAAACGCTGTCATTTTGGATAACAGGAAGTATGTCCAAGCTGTAGTCAGGGATATGTCCAGACAGGTCGAATACGAGCTAAAACTTAAGAAACATCAAAGCGAACTAGAGCAAATTGTCGATGATAGAACACGTGAGGTTCATGAAGCATATACAAAATTGCAAACTACTAATACTAGATTAACATTACAAAAAAGAGAATTAGAAGACACTGTGAAGAGACTGGAACTCATGCAGGACCAGCTAATAGAAAATGAAAAGTTAGCTTCGGTGGGTATGCTAGCAGCCGGAGTGGCTCATGAGATTAATAATCCAATGAATTTTATTCAAGGAGGTTTAGCTGTTCTTCAAGATCAAATCAACTTAGGTGAAATACAAGTTACTGATCAAACGAAGAAGCTTTTGAGTGGAATGAACATGGGGGTAAATAGAATAGTATCCATTATTAATGCTCTCAATCAATTCAACAGAAATAGTGAAGTTCCGAATGAACAATGTGATATTCATCAAATCATAGATAACTGCCTTGCTATCCTTCACAACAACCTAAAACGAAAAGTTACTATTCAAAAATCTCTCACCAATCAAGAGTTTAGAGTAATGGGTAATGAAGGAAAATTACATCAGGTGATATTAAACTTAATCGCTAATGCAGAACAGGCTATTGAAGATGAAGGTCAAATATCTATAAGCACAGAAATAGACGATACGGATGTAACTATATGTATTGAAGACACTGGCAGTGGAATACCACAGGAAATAATTTCAAAAATCAAGGAGCCTTTCTTCACTACAAAAGACCCAGGAAAAGGAACTGGGTTAGGATTATCTATTTCTAATAATATTGTCACGGAACATGGAGGTACTCTAGATCTATATTCAAATAATAAGACTGGTACAAAAGTTATTTTGACCTTACCTCTTAACCTTTCTCATGTGAGTGCGGTCTAAGTCTTGATAGTTGAATGTCTTTTCCTCATCTTTGCCTACTATCTTAAAAATCACAATTCACACATTATGGAAATCAAAGCAAAACTTCTAGAGAAATTCGAAACAGCACAGGTATCAGGATCATTCAGAAAGAGAGAGTTCGTTGTAGAATATGCTGAAAACCCTCAGTATCCTGAATTTGTTAAGTTTGAATTGATTCAAGATAAGTGTGAACAACTTGATGGCTTCAATGTTGGTCAAGAAATCAATGTTGCTTTTAATCTAAAAGGCAGAAAATGGACTAATCCAAAAGGTGAAGTAGTTTATTTTAATTCTCTTCAAGCTTGGAGAATTTCTGCTGCTAATGATATAGCAACTCCTCCCCAAACTGCTCCTGCATCAAGCTCTGAAAACCTTACAGAACCAGAATGGCTAAACAATAGCTCAGAAGCAGCAACTGATGACCTGCCATTTTAATCGCAAAACCACAGCCCATTGGGTTTAATTCACCAAGTCTTTGATCGAGTATTTAAATAAAATTCTAAACTCTTAATCTAAAGGTTCGGTCATAAAACACATCTAGTTCGGGATCTAATCATGGTTTCTAGATCCCGAACTAATTGTTTTAAAAATACTTTCATCTTATCAGAAGGCATATCAGGTCAGACATAAATGAGTATAATCTAAATGATCAGACTGAAATGCTTTTTCTCATAATGTAATCATCCATTACGAAGCCACCTCCAATATCAACTACAACATCTTCAATAATCTTGAAGCCATTTTTTTTGTAGAATTCTCGCGCGACCTCGTTGTGTTTATTCACACTTAGTGAAAGGGCTTTCAAACTAGACTTTTTGGATTCCTTTTCAGTGAACTCAATAGCTTTTTTACCTATCCCTTTCCCTCTTTGACTAGCATCTACGTATATTTTACTAATGAATGCGTCATCTTCTCTCACCTCATAAGACAAATAACCCACAGGACGATAATCTGACAAGATGATATAATATTTAGCCCCTTCTCTTACTTGATGTCTTATTGCCTTAAAGGACTGAATATGATCCAGCATATAAGAAACTTGATCTTGTCCAATAATGGGAACATAATGTTCCGTCCATATTTTCTTAGCTAAATCTTCTACGGTACCAAAATCTGACAGGGACCCTACCTTCTTAAATTCAATCATGACATCACTAGTATGTTATACCATTATAAATATAGCAGCTACGGCTGTCATTATAATAATAAACCCTCGAAAAGCTTTCTCAGGGAGTTTTTGCACGATTTTCACACCTAAGAATGCTCCCAAAGCTACACTTGGTAACAAAATCAAATCCAAAAGAAATGAATTCACAGTGATGCTATTCCAACTCCAGATGTGAAATGGCACTTTGAACAAATTAATTCCTAAGAAAAACCAAGCTGCCGTGCCAATAAACTGATTCTTGGGCAGTCTCATAGAAAGTAAATAAAGAGCCATGATAGAACCTGCAAGGTTCCCTACCATAGTAGTAAAGCCTGCTAAAAGACCTAAAAATCCTGTAAACCACCAAAAATCAGGAATTTTTTCTCTTTTATCTTTCTCTAGGAGAACCATTACAATAAGGCTAGTAAAAATAGTAGCTCCCATGATCTGACGAAAAACCTCATCACTGATATGAGTACCTGTATAAGTACCTATCATTACTCCTAAAATGGCCCAAGGAAACAATTTCCATAGATACTTATACTCTGCATGCCTATGGTAATAGGATACACCAAAAAAATCTGCCATAATCAAAATAGGGAGCATTAGCCCACTAGATTTCAAACCTCCAAAAACTATGGCTAATATAGGAACTGCAATCATATTGGCACCAGAGACACCTGTCTTTGACATACCAATTAACACCCCTACTAATAGGAACATAGCAAGCTGAGGTAAATCAAGTACATATCCAAAAATGATTATATCAGTGTATACCATCTTTACCAGCTAACCATTTTGGTTAATTATCCTAATACCCTCGATAAAACCCAATTAGATGAGCCCGAACCTGAGAGAAAATAGGCCTTGTAAATTCAACAAATAGATCTTGAACTGGTGGCGGCATCACCTGTTGATTTTTAGTAATTTGAATCTGTTCTTTTGTAAGTGCTCTTTCATCACCATTGAAATTCCCCCATTCATTGAACCAAATGTATTCACCTCCAAAATCATCTTTCTTTAAAGTGCTACCACTAGTCTCATCTATTACCTCCATTCTGACTATACCATTAGAGACTACTTCCATTCTGTTGATAGTTAGCTTGGCAGACACAGTATTGTAAGCATCTTTAGTCGTACCATCGTCTAACTTCACCGATCCCACTACTACGCTATCACGCTCTACTTTTTCCACTCGCTGTAGTTGATGTGTCTTTCCTACAGTAAAGTCTACGAAGTTGAAAACCAATACTTGATGAGGTCTATCTAGCTTTAGTCTTTCAGCCTCGATAGGTGTGTAAAACCTTATAAAGTCATTTTGCTCCACTTCTCTCAATACTAGTTTCACTTGGTCATAGAAAAAATCACTGCTCAACTTATACTGCTGAGAGTTAACTGGTTTTATATCAACAAAGACCTTCAAAACAGCCATTTGATAGGCCTCATCCATTTTAGCAGTTGCATCTTTGTAATTCGGCACAAATTGATTCGCCTTTTGAAAGAAAGAATAAGCGCGTTTTCCGTTTTCTCTTCTTCCTTCGGCCAATTCCTTTAACCCAGCTTGATATTGTTCTTCTGCTGCTGCAGATTTCACTTTTCCTAATTCATCATAGTAACTAACAGGGGCCGATATGACGGATCTAGCTCCTGGTGAACGTCTAATCTCATCGTACATATGATTTAAACGCTCATAACTATATACAGCTTCAGAGTTTTGAAATGCAGGACTGGAAGCTTTCACTCTACGAATTTGATCTAATTCATTTTCAACCGCTAAAGGATACGCTGTTTTAAGAGCTTCTAAGGTCTTCTTATGATCCGAATTACTTCTTAGTTTATCTGCTGCTTTGATTACCGCTTGATAATAATTCCCTTGTTCGTATAATTTCTTGGCAGATGCGCACCCAAAAGCAATCAGTGCCACAAAAACATAATAATGTAAATTTTTCAACATAAGCTATTTGGTTTTTATTTAAAGAAGGAATTAACAATTAAGTAAACCATAGCTTGTAATGGCCATAGAATAAGTAACTGACTTTTCTCCCATAATAGTATTTGTAAGTGCTGGTCAATAATGATACCAAAACTAAATACAACCCGATCTACCTCCATCTACGGGAATAGAAACACCATTCACATAGGCCGCAGAATCAGTTGCTAAAAACGCAGCTACTGCTCCAACTTCCTCTGGTTTACCAAAACGTCCAGCGGGTGTCGCTTTATTCATATCCGTCTCCACAACTGACCGAGGCTGTCCAGAATCTGCCATAGTAGACTCTATAATAGAATCCAATCTTGCCGTAGCTGTCAATCCTGGCAAAACATTGTTCACTGTAATCCCAAAAGAACCTAACTCAATAGACAAGGTCTTGGCCCAGCCTGCTACGGCTGCCCTTGTAGTATTGGATACACCTAGACCAGGAATAGGCATATAAACTGAAGTCGAGATAATATTAATAATCCTACCAAATGAAACTTCTTTCATCTTAGGAACTAAAGCCTTTGCCAAATAATGATTGTTCTGAATATGTGCTTGAAAGGTATCATTGAACTTTTGATAATCTTCCTCGATCAACTTTCCAGGCGCAGGCCCGCCAGTATTATTAACTAAAATCGTAGGTGCATCATTTGAAGATAAATAATCATCAATAGCTTCTTCTACTGAAGAAGGATTAGAAAAGTCTGCTACTAGATATTCATGCAATTGTTCTTCAGGCGTTGGTAATGACTCTACGGTAACTTTTAATTTTTCTTCGTTTCTTGCAAATAGAACAATAGAAGCTCCTAATTGTGCCAACTGCCGAGCGGTCGCCAAACCTATACCAGAGGTACTGCCACAGACTAGCGCTTTTTTTCCTTTCAATACTATTTTCATGATCTTTTATTTCTTGGATTTACCGATTGATCTCAAATACATAACCTCAACTTTCTCTCTTGCCCAAGGGGTTTTGCGAAGGAAATTCAAGCTGGACTTGACAGACGGGTCATTCTTAAAACATCGTACATTCACTTTTTGAGACATTTTCTCCCATCCGTATTTGGCCACTAAGTGCTCAAGAATATCAGCCAGTTTGACCCCATGTAACGGATCATTCGACTTTTGTTGATTAGCCATTATACTTACCTTTAGACTCAATTGCCTGGTATATATGAGCTAAATGATGCTCACAGTGCCAATCATAATTTCCAATCATCCAACCTAATTCGATTTCACCGCCATGCTCTGGATGAATGAGTTTTTTGCTCCAATCTCCTTCCGTAAGATCTGTCAAAAGCTTAGCCCACCTTGCATGCAAACCTGTCAATATTAAAACTGAGCTAGCAATATTCATCTCAGAATAATCAGTCATCTCAGCCCATCTATCCTCATAGTATGGTTTGATAGTAGGTTTATCTTCAGTCATCGCAAGTTTAAATCGAACGAAGCTATTCATATGACTGTCAGCACAATGATGCACTACCTGACGAATAGTCCATCCTTCTGGTCGATAGCGCCAATCAAGCTCTTCTGTCAATGACTCAGTGGCTTCTATCACTTTTTCAGGAAAACTCTCTATAGTTTGAATACAACGATCAACAAATCGTTGATCAATCGTTACTGGAGCATGATATTGACCAATTGGGAATTTTAGTTTTTCTATATCCATAATATTGGTTTTAAACGAATAGTAAGCCCTCTCTTCTTAAGACTCTAATGGCTTCGCTTTTAATAAATGATTCAAATGAATTTGAAAATAATGATTCGTAAGAATTCTTCAAGGTTTTGAAAGTTTGTTTTTCATCGGAGGTGATTTTGAAAAATTCAAAAACAGAAGCAAACCAGTTTGACACTTCTAGTTCAAAAGTAACCTCAACACTTTTAGATTTGGTCTGAAATACCCATTTGGCACGTTCTATAGTTTTACCCTTTTTCCTTTTTTCATAGAAGTATATTTCTGGTAAGGAACCTAACCAAATTATTAACAGTCTATCAGAAAAGTGAGCATCACTTTGTTGAAGTGCCATTTCAATAAATACTGGAGAAACACTAGGCTTGGGTACTTCAAAATCAAACCACTCTTGTAAGGAATAATCAAAACACATCCCATGCATATAATTGAATAAAGACTGTTTTAAACCATCACTGTAACTTTCGTGATCCGCACCATCGGGATCCAAATGAAAAAGATCGTTTTCAGCAAACCCAGCAAATTCTGGTCCTTCTCTCACTACTCCAAATGACTCTGGATCAAGCCCTACAGGACTGTGGGCTGTCATGGCAAACTGATGCCAAAATCCTGATTGAATTACTCCTTGTTCCATCATTTGACGAACCATTTCTAAAGAATCAATGGTCTCCTGATCTGTCTGTGTAGGAAAACCATACATCAAGTAGGCATGCACCATAATACCAGATTCCGTGAAATTTCGTGCTACCCGAGCTACTTGCTCTACGGTCACTCCTTTATCCATTTTAGCTAGTAGACGATCAGAAGCCACTTCCAACCCTCCAGAAACCGCTATACAACCCGAGGCTTTGAGTAGTCGACATAAATCCTCTGTAAACCTCTTTTCAAAACGAATATTAGTCCACCACGAAACAGATAATTTCCTTCTAAGGATTTCTAAGGCTACTTCCTTCATTAGTGCAGGAGGAGCTGCCTCATCTACGAAATGAAAGCCAGTTTCTCCCGTAGTTTCAATTTGCTCCTGCATTCGGTCAACGATCAATTTTGCACTGATCGGATCATACTTTTCTATGTAATCAAGGGAGATGTCACAAAACGAACATTTTTTCCAATAACACCCATGGGCCATCGTCAACTTATTCCACCTCCCATCACTCCACAATCGATGCATTGGATTAGCCAATTCGATCACTGAGATATATTCATTCAAAGACAAGTCAGTATAATCCGGTGTACCTGTTTTTGCGAATGGAATATCTCCTTCTTTTCCTTTATTGAAATAGACTATCTTATCATCCAATCTGGCAAAAGTTCTTTTCAAGTCTTCCAATTCCCTATCTCCAGATATATACTCAAGAATATTTTGAATAGGCCGCTCACCGTCATCTAGTGATACAAAATCTATGTAGTCAAATACGCTTACATCACTTAAAGATCTTAATTCTGTATTGGGAAATCCTCCTCCCATACTTACTCTTACCTCTGGGTATTTTTGCTTAATAAATTTAGCAATCCTAAACCCTCCATAAAGATTGCCCGGGAATGGAATAGACAAACAAACAATGTCGGGATCGTGTTTCTCAATCAGATTTTGGACTATTGATATACTATATTCATCGACAAAAGTCGGTTCCATAGATAGCATCTCATTCATCTCATCAAAACTAGATGCTGTACGACCAATACGCTCAGCATATCTAGTAAATCCAAACTCAGGATCAACAGTATTGCGTATCAAGTCACCAATATCCTCTAGATATAAGGTAGCCAAATGACGAGCCTTGTCCTGTACTCCTAATGATCCAAAAGCCCAGTCAAGATCTTCTGTCAGATCAAAACGGCTAGCTTCTGGTAGATATTCTCTTTCAGCAATCGCGTATGCTAGTGTAGGATTCTTATTCTGAAGAAAAGATATGACAGAATCGATGGTATGGATATACTCATCTCTAAGCATGAAAATTCGATATTCATTATCATCTAATTCATACTCTCTTTCATCTACCAATTGAAAAAGTTCAGTAAGACCTCGAGAACTGAAAATCTGAAGAATCACCTCAAGACCTACATCTGCTTGAAACGACTTTACTCCAAGAGTATTCAAAAAACCTTTAAGATATACAGTACCAGGATACGGAGTACCTAACTGGGTAAACGGAGGTGTTAGTAATAAAACAGAGAGATCCTTCACCATAAAGCGAAGTTCGTAAATGATCTCTAAAGATCAGTCATCCGTCTCAGGGAATACAATCGTTCTATTTCCTTTGACTATAATTCTACTATCTAAATGAAATTTCACTGCTTTTGAAAGGACTTTTCGTTCAATATCTGAACCAATCTGAGTTAATCCAGCAGGTGTACTTGCATGAGAAACCCTTTCTACATCCTGTTCGATAATTGGCCCTTCATCTAAATCATCAGTAGCGTAGTGTGCAGTAGCACCGATCATTTTCACCCCTCTTTCAAAAGCTCGGCGATAAGGATTTGCCCCTAGAAAGGCTGGTAAAAATGCGTGGTGAATATTGATAATTTGCTCTGGAAACTCGTTAATGAATTCGGAAGATAGAATCCTCATGAATCTGGCCATTACTATAAGATCTACCTTTTCTTCCTTAAACTTTTTAGTCCATTTGCTTTGAACCTCACCCCAATTATCAGCAGAAATGGGCTGATAGAAAAAAGGGATTCCGAACTGCTCTACTACTGGACGAACAGACTCATGATTCCCTATTACAAATGGAATGTTACATTTGAGCTTATTCTCTCTATGCTTTTCTAGTAGGTCATATAAACAGTGTGTCGTCTTTGAAGCTAAAATTGCAATATTCTGCACATCACTAGTATAATGAACTGACCAAGAAAAATTCAATGATTCTGCTAAGACAGAAAATTTTGAAGACAACACTTCTCTCGAATACTTCAAATCTCGTGCGTCAAGACTGACTCTCATGAAATATGCATCTTCAACAGTATCAGTAAACTGCTGGCAAGTAAGAATATTAAACTCCTCCTCATAGAAGAAAGAAGTCACTTTGGCGATAATACCTTTACTATCCGCGCATTGAATAAGAAATGTGATTTTATTTTCTGACATATTGAGTTAATGATTCTAATCAAAGAACAGCGCGAAAATAACCTAGTCCTTGAATACTTTTATATTTTGAGATCAAAGATCAGAGGTTATTAATATCATTATTTTTAGGATTCTTAACACAATTCGAACAACTTCGAAATCGTTTGAAATAGCTCCTTTCTATTTCACAGTTCTTGCATTACCATTGTGTGTGTAGAATAGTTAATATTCATACATCGGTTAGTAAGTATACTAACAAACCAATCTCCCGCACTATTATTATTCCATGTGGTTAAAACTAAATTCAATTTTACAATTCTAAATTGTATGAAAGGAAAATTTATACTCGGGGTACTATTATTCGCACTGTTTACACTTATCTTAAATGTGCCGGTTATCTCTCAATCCAACTTAAGTGAAAAGACAATCGTAGATAAGGATTTGGGTTTTTCAGTAGGAGAATTTGTTTATGTAATAATGCCAGATGGCAAAGAAATAATTGCGGTAGTCAGAGGAAAGATATCTGATAATAAATATTACATCAGAAAGTACAAGAGTGATCTTCAAGGTAAGGTTAACAAGAAATTTTTGAGACGTATTCCTCCAGAGGAAATCGAAGCGATCAAATCTCGAGGCACTAGTAAAGAAGGATCAAAGTAACAGTAACTATTGTTTTTTGATCTAATCCTTTCCTTCTAAACCAACTACAAATCCTTAATATTCACTATATTGTATATTAACTAATAGTGAATGAGTGAGTACTGCAGTAGCAATAGAGAATAATGTAGGGAATTCTAGTGTCCATTTTTTTTGGACTAACTATGTAAATCCTGACCATGTAGAACTTCTAACCCCTCAGCCTCTCTTCGCCCATCTCACACTGCATCATCCATATGCTCTGACGGAGTTCATAGACAAGCGTGATTACCAATCAATGGTCAATTACTTTTCAAATCTAGAGATAGACTCTCCCCCTACACACTGCTATTTAAAAAGAATCGACAATCACATTCGTCAAGTATCATGTACATCTATCAGAGAAGAAAAAGGAATCAAAACGCTCTGGAGCTTTAATAGTGATGATTCCAATAACTTACTGACCGCAGCTGCACACGATCTTAGAAGCCCTATAAATTCCGTTCTCGGTTTGACCAACGTCATTCAAATTATGCTCAATGAACCGAAAGTCGAAAAAAAGGAATTAACACGTATTATAGACTTGATGAAAGTCAGTTGCAAAAATGTACTCGATTTCACGGAAGACCTCTTGGAACTATCTGAAATAGAATCTGGAACTTATCAACTAAAAACTGAAGAAGTAAGAATTAATGAGTTCATTGATACATTTATTTCTACGAATAGATTTGAAAGTACCAAAAAGAAAATTGCTATTCAGAAAGTATCAAAAATTAATGAAAATGATACTTTTCATATCAATCGTTCTAAAATTACCAGAGTGCTTTCAAACCTATTAAGCAATGCCATTAAGTTCAGTAACCAAAGCGAGAGTATCTATATTAAAATATTAAAGAACGAAATAGGCCAGTTGGAAATTCAACTTATCGATCAAGGTGTAGGTATGACTAAAGAGGTATTAGAGAACCTATTTGTGAAATTTGGCAAATCAAAAAGACTGGGACTAGATGGAGAAAAATCTCATGGATTAGGAATGTCTATCGTCAAACAAATCATAGAGATGCACGGTGGACAAATACTGGTATCAAGTGAGGAGAATCAAGGAACTGTTGCTAGGTTAATCTTCACTCATTAAGCTATTAGGTAGTATAGATTAATTTATTACGGCTAATGTCAATCAATTAGAGCATCAGAGTTGATGCAAAAGTGAGTCACTCTATAAAATGACTCACTTCCGGTGTATTCTGACTTTTACTTTAATTTTTCAGCAAAAGCCTTTTTGAACTTTTCTACTTTAGGCCTAATCACAAACTGACAATACCCTTGGTTTGGGTTTAGATTGTAGTAGTTCTTATGATAGTCCTCCGCAGGATAAAACTTATCAAACGCTGTAATTTCTGTCACTATAGGATCATCAAATGCGCCTGATTCATCCAATCGCTTCTTATATTCTTCAGATAAGCTTTTCTGTTCTTCAGAGTGGTAAAAAACTGCTGATCTATATTGCGTCCCCACATCATTGCCTTGACGATTGAGCGTAGTAGGATCATGAGTAGACCAAAATACTTCTAGTAATTCCTTGAATGATATCTCTTCAGGGTTATAAGTAATTTGTAGTACCTCTGCATGTCCTGTAGTACCAGAACACACCTCTTTGTAAGTAGGATCTATTGTCTGTCCTCCACTGTACCCAGACTCTACCTTGCTTACCCCTTTGAGCTGTTGAAATACTGCTTCGGTACACCAGAAGCATCCATTTCCAAATGTTGCTATTTCCATTTTTTCCTGATTGTCCGTCGAAAACATCAAGGTCATCGACAAAATAATTAATTGAACAATAAACATAGTCTGTGATTACGATTCTACATAGTTATTGGTTTAACAAAGATCGAATGCAATTAATTCAATCTTGATGAATCTTCTTTTGAAAAGCATATACCGCCGTAAAGAAGTTATTCAATAACTACACATTATACAAGGAATCAGAGTTTGTCGGTTCTCCCTCTGCGATGAAAGTTGTTAGTTTTGCCGTCGCAAAATTGATAACCGAGTGCAATGAGTGAGGGAAAGGAAAAACTAACCAAGGAAGACATCGAGAAATGTGTTACTATTTTAGAAACACTATCAAGTGATGTAGAACAACTTTCTGCATTGTCAGAAGAAGATCGTATCGCTGTCATGAAAGCGGCTGGTAAATTGACTCGTCCTAATAGAGATGAATTTGCTCAAAGACGAAAGGATACTAAAAAAGCTGCTAAACGCAAGCAGCAAGAAAGAGATCGTCATGCTCGAAAAGCCACAGGAATCAGATCAGCTAGAGAGGCTACTATTTTCGAAGCGCCCAAACTTTTAACTGCTGCTCAACTTCCTGATGAAACTCCTGAGCTGGAATCTGCTCGAAACTGCTACGTTTGTAAGACTGAGTATACAAAGCTTCATCACTTCTACGATGCGATGTGCCAAGATTGTGGGGATCTCAATTATGCTAAAAGATTTCAAACCGCAGACTTAACAGGGCAAGTCGCTGTGGTAACTGGGTCTAGACTTAAGATCGGATATCATATTACTTTGATGCTTTTGAGAGCTGGAGCAACTGTGGTAGCTACGACCCGATTCCCCGCGGATTCAGCACTCCGATTTTCCAAGGAAGAGGACTTTCATGTCTGGGGAGATCGTCTCAAAATTCACGGGCTAGACCTCAGACACATTCCTAGTGTGGAGATATTTTGCAATTTCATCGAACAACAATACGATCGTCTAGACATCTTGATCAACAATGCGGCTCAGACTGTACGTAGACCTGCAGGATTCTATTCTCATATGATGCCCAATGAGCAGTTGCCCTACACTGCCCATGATGAAAAAACTCAAAAGCTTCTAGCTGATCATATTCACTGCTTGCAAGAGCTGGATCATCTGACAGGAAAGATTACTCAAGGAGAAGACAAACGACTGCCTGTATCTTGGCAGACCCCAGAAATTGGCGTCGGATTGAGAGCTTCTGCCGAACTATCTCAGATACCATACAGTTTTGACCATTCGATTAAACCAAAAGAAGTATTCCCTGAAGGACAATTGGATGCGGATCTTCAACAGGTAGACCTTAGAAAAACGAACAGTTGGAGACTAAAACTTGGTGAAATCGAAACACCTGAAATGGTAGAAGTACAACTTGTGAATTCTGTAGCCCCTTTTGTACTTTGTAATCGACTTTCTACTATCATGAAGAAAGAAAACACAGGTATGAAGCACATTATCAATGTATCAGCTATGGAAGGTAAATTCCATCGATTCCACAAAGAAGATCGCCATCCTCATACCAACATGGCTAAAGCTGCGCTCAATATGCTGACACACACCTCTGCAGGTTCGCTGGCTAAACATGGGATTTATATGAACGCTGTTGATACGGGGTGGGTAACAGATGAAGATCCTGTAGAACTGGCTAAGAAAAAAGAAAAGGACCATGACTTCCAGCCTCCGTTAGATATAGTCGATGGTGCGGCCAGAGTACTTGACCCTCTTTTCGATGGTATCAATACTGGTAAACACTGGTGTGGGAAATTCTTGAAAGATTACTTCCCTATCGACTGGTAGTAGTTAGATAGCAGGCAAATAGCTAGACCTCTCGGACTATCGGTTTAAATCATTTGATTTTGAGTCTGCTTGTACATAGTCTTTGCTCTATACTGAGCAGACACTGTGCTAAGTACTGAGCACACATCGTGTCCTTATAAGAGCAAGAACTCTGCTCTTGATACTATCAGATATAAAAAGAGCCTTAGGTTACCCCAAGGCTCTAAACTGTTGTTATGGATTACAAGCGATTAGAACTTTACCGCTTGTAATACTTTTTGTTTTCCTGACTGAGTTAATACTTTGACCAAATAGTTACCAGTAGGCTTGTCTTTCATTGGTATAACTATACTGCTAGAATCTACTTCTAATTCATCTATCACTGTACCAAAGACATTACAAACTAATACGCTTACTATTCGCTCCGAAGCTACTAGTTCCATATTCGTATTAGTGGGGTTTGGAAACAATGTAAAACCTGAATTATCCTCCCCGATTCCTGAAACAGTATCGTTGTCGGTAATTTCAATTTCTACAGAAGTAACTGCTCCCAAAACAGTTCCTAACGATGGGTTGGACAATGTAACCGTCACAGTTTCGATATCCTCAACCTCAGAATCATCCTTGATCGTCAGTTTGACTGTACCAGCTACTTCTCCATCCAGAATAGTGATCGTAGTACTCGCGAGTTCCACATCTGTATTTGCACCAGAGATAGTAACCTCAAACACCTGATCTCCTACGACAGCCTTAGTAGCTGTAACTGTAATTGTCACCTCATCACCTTCGGTAACCTCTACAGTCGATGAAGATAGCTCTACAGATATTGGCTCTAATCCATCAGCTCTGAAAGCCAAATTTTGGATTCTTTCGTCTGAATTAGGTCCTACATCAGCGATATTGTAAGCATCAACATTGTAGTTGTCCAATAGGTATTCAGCAAGTGCATCCTGCTCAGTACCATCATCAGCAAAGGTCGCGTCACCAGTAGCCCCATCGTTTTTACCATCACCATCTAGGTCATATAAATTCACTCTATTAGCGGAAGCTTCCTGAGGGAATGGATAGTTATCCCCTCCTCCTGCTAGGAAATTTAATGTTACTACTCTGACTGTTTGCTCAGGAAGAACGACAGTACCATCATTGACTAGCCTTGCAGTCTCCTTTCCATTTTCGTCTACGAAGATCGCATTCTGTACTCTGCTTCCTGTTTCCGAAGTAGGATCAAAAGACAACTTAACTCCAGCAATTTGGATAAACTGACCAGCAACTGTCGGCAAAGCTCCTACTCCGTGCTCAAGAACCTCTACTAACTGCTGATGAGTTAGGGTCAACAGGGAGAGTCCATTATTGAATGCTAAGCTTGTATTGATGTCATTTTCACTAATTCCACCTTCAGGCTTCACTACACTACCATCAGAACCCTTGACCGATTCGTTAGGCAATCTTACTGCTTCTGTACCACCAGCTGGAACGATAATTTGTCCAATACTACTTCTGATACCACCACCGTTTTTGATCGATACCCTCACTGTAGGATCAGTGGTCTTAGCAGCTGCTAGATTTGCATCAGCCGTCAAATTACCAAAATTCGTTTCTTGAGTCCTTACCCCATCAGGATCATCACTAGCCCCAGAGCCGGATCTATTTCCATTGAGGTAAACATCTGCTATTCCAAACACATTAGACTCTTTAGCTACAATTGCATCCTCAATAGCATCAGCAATGGCCTGCACTTCTGGATCGACATGTGCAGCAGCACTCAAATCTGTCACCCCTTGCTCATCTGTAGCATAAACTCCTGAAACATCTGCATCATAACTTGCAGGAACTATATCTCCATCTTCATCGAAGTCTATTACCAATCTACCTACATATTTGTAGCTACCGTCTGTATTAACTACTGCGGTTGAAGTTCCACCGGCATTGGTAAAGAAGGCAGGATAGTCACCTTGCTTAGTATCCCCATCTCTCAATCTATCATTGCTGTCCGTCAATCTAGTGTTGGAACCACCTGCTACTATAATATCGACGTCCTTCAATTTCTCAGCAAGAGCAAACTCTATATCAATTCTCTGCATATGAGCCAATACAATGACTTTATTCATAGTCGGATTGATATCAAGTAAATGATCTACTTCATCTTGAATAATCTTAGCAAGAGCATCAATTTCAGCATCAGAAGGATCATTAGCAAATGGTGCAGGCATGGCTACGACTCCACCTGGAGAAGAGATACTTGCTAGTGTAGGTGTAGTAGCACCTACTACTCCGATTGACTCACCATTCACATCAAGAATGGTAGAAGAAGTAATCTTACTGCCAACTGGACCTTGAGCACTTTCTACTACTAACGCACTCATATCTTCATCCTTACTGAAGTCTAAGTTTGATGACAAATATGGAAAGTCTGTCCCTTGGAAAGTCACATCTCCTTCTAGGTCGGTACCTGTCAAATCAAATGACGCTTTGGTAGGTGTGTCTCCTGAGATCAATCCTGAAAGTACTTCTGTACCAAAGTCAAATTCGTGGTTTCCTAATGAAATAGCTTGAAAACCAAGTTCATTTTGTATTTGAATATCAGCTACTCCTTTGAAACCAAAGGCATCTCCAGACGCGTCGTAGAACAATCCAGGTATGAAAGCATCTCCAGAAGACAATCTCACCGTATTATCCGCTATGCCATCACCACCCAAATCCTGAGCCTCAAGCGCATTCATTACAGCTGACAATCTTGGTGCATCCTGAATCGCTGGAGCGCCAGCTTCTTGATCTGTTACGTGAAGTAGCTCAAGCGTGAATGTGTTGTCTACAACTGGAACATCTCCCACTTGATAGGTAGTGACCGTACCACTTACTTCATTAGATACTATCAATAGTGCCTGACCGCTTGGACTATCAGCTGCTGGTACGAATACCAATCCTTCTGGAGCATTGTCACCTGCTGTCAAGAAATCGTCTTTTGGATCTTTAGTAAAATCTCTATTGTTGAGATATTCTACAAACTCTGGTGCATTTGGATCAGTCACATCGTATACCATGATACCGCCAATTCTCTCCAAGGCGACAAAAGCGAAACTAGTCTCTCCTACTTTACCTAAAGTGATCGCTTCTGGTTCAGGACCTTTATTATCACTTCTATTTCTAAGCTTGACTTTATCATCACTAGCATTGAAGTTTTCTGGATAAATAGTCGCAGTGATCTGTTCGAAATCATCTCCACTATCGTATATCTGACCTTCCTCTACTTCCCATATCGAAAATGATCTAGCGCCATAAGTCAGTAGTTCTTGGTACTTCCCATCTCCCGATTGCTGAGATATATTCATAATACCCAATCCATCTGCAGCAATTTCAATCTCTTCTGCATCTGGAAAGAAATTAGAATCAAAGTCTATCTTTCCTATTTCTGTTTCATCGGTATAATCTCCATACTCCCGAGCATCACCTTCATTAGCAGTAAATAGATACTTCTTATCTCCAATTTGCATACTTGCAATTGCATCAGGCATATATACACCTTGGAATGGCAATCCATTGTCTATATAAAGTGGTAAGTCATCGTCCTTACTTGGATCAATTCCGTTTCCAGACAGGCTATGATCTTTAAACCCAAGACCAAAGATATCTTCAACAGTCGCGGTAGAAATCCTAACTAAAGCCACTGCATTGTTCTCCTGAAGTGTAACAAAGGCTGAATCTCCTAAAACCGTAACATACTCTGGCTCCAAATCCTGCGCTACTGTAGCTCCTGGCCCAGAAATCAAGATTCCACTCTCTCTCAATTCATCTACACTAAAAGTGTTGTATGATTTAAAATCTGCAGTCTCAACATCTGTTGGAGAAGCTGTTGATAAATCCAATGGTAAATTGATGATACTCACTGTACCTTCAGGATCCACTGTGTAATCATCATTTGGTTCTCCTTCATTAGCTACTATTATTACTGTACCGTCTTCGTTGAATGTCACCATATCCGGAAGTGCGCCTACTGTGTATGAAGCCAATTCTGATTCGTCAGTTGTGCTGTAGATATATACAAAACCTGGGTCTTGTTTTACATCCGCTTCTATCGCCACTGCTAGCATTCCATTAGCTACTGCCACACTATTGACACCTCCTCCCAGTGAGGAAATATCGATTGGAGTCCCTCTGGATGGAGAGGTAGGGTCAGCCATATTGATCACTTCTATGACATCAGTCTCAGAATTAGTTACATAAAGTTTATCAGTAGTGGCATCGAATGCTGATATCTCTGCAGCACCTTTGTCAAATGCAGTTCCGATTTGTACTGAACTCAATTGTGTCAATACACTCTTCATCTTCGGCTTGGCGATAATATTGAAGAATTGATTCACCGTATCACCAAAACTCGTAGCTTCTACCATCACTGCCTGATACATAGCCTTGTCAAATGAGCCTCTTAGTACTCCGTTTTTAGAAAGCGCTATTCCATCTATTTCTCTACCAAAAAGATCAAATACTTCATAAGACAATGGCGTGTCTTTATCTTCAAAGTATTGGTTAAAATCTACAGAGAAGAAAGCTCCTTGGGTAGTTTCTATATCTGCAATTTCTTGGATGATCTGAGGCTTAGCAGCTGGGCGACCACCTTGTGCAAATTTGAAATTCAATACTGGTGCGCTATCGACATCACCATCAAATGACTCTGCTTCTCTGATACCTGTACCACCTATCACAAAGGCTACTGATCCGCCCGCTTCCCAATCAGAACGACTAACCACTGCTTCTAGAAGCTTAGCGATGTTTGGTGTAGAATATTTATCACCTACTACATCCCAAGTACCTGCCTCGATATTCCAAAATACGGTATCAGCAGGCATCATTCCTTCTTTCTGGCTATTAATGCCATCATTGAAGTAGCTTCTTGAAGAAATATTGCCATCCACATCGACGTACGTCGATGGTGTCGAACTATCTTCAACTATGATGTATAACTCAGTAGGGTCAATGTTCTTATTAGTCGCATCTACCGTGAATTCAATGCTTGCAGATTCTATGATGGCACCTTTCGGCAATTGCAGTTCATTAAATCTCAAACCTGTCAACTGAAAGGTCTCATCAAAAGTCGGGTTATCTGGTCCCGTTTCCTGTCCAAGTTCAAGGTCACTACTTCCGATATCCATGCCATTGTTTGGTCTAGCGCCTCCTGGCAAATACTCCTCTGCGTCGTCAGTACTAGCTCCTATCGCTGTACTATTTTCTTTGAAAGGTACAAAGTCTACTATAAGTGAGGCAGGGGTTCCCGAATCAAACGAGCCTGCTTCTCTTCTTCCCGTTCCACCTATTACAAATGATACTGCATTACCTTCTTTCCAGTCGTCTTTATTGACTATGTATTGTAGAAGCGTCGCAATATTAGCCGTCATCTCCGCAGGTCCTCTATCTCCGATATTGGTCCATGTACCCGCTTGAACACTCCAATAAACACTATCCATAGACTTTCTACCTTTGCTATCTATGCCATCTGAGTAGTATGACCTTGATGTAATATCTCCTACCGTCTCTGTATAAGTATGAGTGCTATCCGAGTCTTCGACTACGATGTAAAACTCAGCTGGATCAAGGTTCTTGTTGAAGTTGTCTACCACAAACTGAATAGTAGCGGAACTAATAATTGCACCTTGTGGAATATCAAGTTCGGCGAATCTCAACCCTGACAATTGATCTGTCTCATCGCTTTCACTTCCTAACTCAATATCACTGCTTGGAAGATCCATTTCATTCTCTGGTCGAGTTCCTCCTGGCAAATATTGCTCTGCATCATCTGTACTTGACAATATGAAATACTCATTGTTAGTCGCAGGGACATAGTTGACTATCAATCTGGCTCCAGCTTCTGGGTTATTAGGATCGTATCCTTCTGCTACTTTCAATCCAGTACCTCCGATGGCGAATGCCATAGCATTACCAGCTTCCCAGTTTGGCATATTGACTAGTTGCTGTACTAAGGAAGCGATATTGGTAGATCGTTGATCAGGTCCACTTTCGCCTACTACGTCCCATGTACCATCAGGTATCATCCATTCCACACTGTCTTTTAGATACTCTCGATTGGTCAAGCCGAAAGAAGCATCACTAGTAGTAGGATCTCCTACATACGTCTCAGGATCAGCAGATTTCTCTGCAATAATGTAGAGTTCAGAATCAACCACCCCATCATAGTCATCATCTGATTCGTCAACTGTAAACTGAAGATATGCTTCTTTGATTACTGCCCCTTTTGGAATCGAAATACCATCAAATCTTAGTGCTGACAGTTGTGGAGAGAAGTTTTCCTGGTATCCCAATTCTATATCACTGCTTTCTGAATCCACATTACCTTTAGTGGTATTGAATGGTCCTACGGCATTTTCCAACTGCTCTTCAGCATCATCATCTTCAGAACTAATTCTAAATACCAATGTCTCCTGTCCAGAAGCTCTTGGAAGAGGTCTGAGGTCAGCAAAGTCAAGTAGTGCTACTACAGGTTCGTGATCACTTCCTGATGCATCTGTTTCTTCAGTATCAACATTCAGATGTGCTATTTGAACTTTTGCATTTACTGCTAGGTTGTCACTGACCAAGATGTGATCTAGAACTTGAGAATTTCCTTGGAAGATAAAAGTGTATCTATCGTCTAATGGAACCTTGTTGGTCAAGTTGTAAAGAAATTCGTCGAAATCAGCTACTGGAGAGACATAAGCAAACTCATTCAAGTCTCCTAAGACCACTACAGGTGCGTTATCATTTTCTTTCAAGTATTGTTTTACAAATTCTTGAACGGCTTCCGACTGGACTTGTCTTTCGTCTAAGCTTCCATTTACCGATACATCCTCTTGTCTATCTTGGAATGGTTGCTTGACTCCAAAAATAGGGGCACTACCTCCCTTAGATGAGAAGTGATTATTTACTACCATCAATGTAGTATCGTTGAACTCGAATTGTGCGACTAGTGGAAGTCTTGCTTTTTCGAATGCATCGCCTTCGTTTTGAGAAGAGATAGTCTGAACAGAACCTTCTACTAATTTCACTCTAAGAGGATTGTAAAGGAAGGCTGTTCTGATGTTTCCATTTGGATCTCCTCCACTAGTAGCTTCACCTAATAAAAAGGTGTTGTCAATATACTGATAAGCAGGTCCACCAGCTGCTGTGATCGCATCCACCAACATTTGTAAGGTCACATCAGCAGCTACTACACCATCAGGTCCCTCTGATCCTGTATTGTCTTGGATCTCTTGAAGTCCTAGAATATCTGGCGAACTAAGGTTTTGAACGATTTGATTAGCTATAGTTACAAATCTACCTTCGCCTACATCGTCGTCCTCTTCATCGTTATTCGGATCAAGGTTCAATACATTATAGGTAGCGATCAAAAGCTCTTTTTCAGATGCTTTGAATGGTACTACTGTCGGGCTAAAGGAAGCTTCTTCTTTAGCTTCTAATACTTCAAAGTCTTGTGTAGGGGTAACTTCATATACACCTCTGTCATAAGTAACGATACCCGTAATATCTTCAAATAAAGTACCTGGTAGATATCCTTGAACGGCTCCTGTAGGTCTGTCTTCTTCTTTGCCTCCAAGAAGCGCATTATCACCTAAGGATATTTCGATTTTTTCAGGGTTTAGGTCACCAGGCATTATGCTAAGCGTATTTCTGGCAGTCAAACCTGTGGCATTGGCGCCAAAATCAGTAACGACGAATACATCCGACATACCTACTGGGGTTACTGCCATTGGTTCTTGAACCTTCACTAGCATATTTTCTAAAGATTCATAAAAATCTATTCCTGAAACGGATGGTTCGAATGTTGCATCAAACTCGCTATCATCAATTTTTTCAGTAGGTAACAACCTTCCTCCTAATCCAAGAATCACGGCTTCAGGTAAATCATTACCCTTAAAATCAACTTGAATAAATGGATTGTTTCCTAATTGAGTTCTAGTAGGTTCATCTGCCCTCATTTCTTGTTCTTGTACTGTACCGATTACAGTGACAGCATCTCCAACTTCGACATCATCGGTACCAGAAGTAAAGACATACAGCGCTTCAGAGGTTTTTGGATCGGTGTCAGGCGCTAAGTCTTGTACGTAAAAACCATTCTCATCTGTCCCTGTTACTATTCCTTCTATTTGTACATCCGTATCTTCCATAGGTGAGGTGTGTCCTGCTCCTTGGATAGCACTAATGGCGGTAGTGGTAAAATCATTGTCTCCAATTTGAAGAACTGCTTGGCTAATGGCTCCAATGGAAGCGTTAGTTACATTTTTCAATTCAATAACTAAGCTTTCTGTTCCTTCCATCAAGGCATCGTCAGTCACTGTAAATGTCAATGTCTGCTTATCTGTAGATCCTGCTGGAAATGTGAGCGTCTGTGTGGTATAGTTATCTAAATCTGTTGCTTCACCAGTAGTACCTGCGATACCGGTAAGTATCTCCACTTCTACCGTAGTAGCATTCGTAGCATTTGGGTTCAATATTTGTACTGAAACTTCAGCAGTCCCTTCTCCTTCTCTGGTCAAAAAGAATGCACTTTCAAATTGAACGATTGTAGAAGTAAGTGTTGCTGCTTTTAGTTCTACCGCATTCACAAACCACTCTGCACAGCCAGATGTAGCTGAGTAATGGATCAAGAGTTGCTGCTCCCCTTCTAACTTCTCATAGTTGAAGGTGATGTTTTCATCTGCTTCGGTCAGTGTACCATAAGAAGTTTTAGTAGCTAGATTGGGATCAGTACCAGCGACATAGGCGTCAGCAAGAAAAACTTCCAAGCCATTTCCACTGAAATTAGAGCTGACATCTATAGATATAGTTCCACTTCCGATGCCTGAAAAACTTATGGGCGGACTAATCAACCAGTCATCTCCATCACATGCATCTGCTCCATACGCATTCATTCGTACGGCTTGCTCATCTAGTCTATATGCCCATGAAGAAGCATCTCCGGCAGCACTGTATTGAGACCATTTCCCTACTAACCTATTGAAAGGATCAGTCGAGAAATCTTCAGAGATGACAGTGGCTGGTGGGTCTAATACTACTTCATTAGATATCTCTAATGTTCCTATAGGAAACTGAGAGGCACAAGCGTCATCCGTAGAACATCCGTCTACTGCATTTTTTCCGCTAAAAGTCCAGTTAGACTCATTAAAAGTAGAACCATCTGGGCCTGTATCATCTTTTCTGTAAGCCCATCCGTCTAGATATTCCCAAGGCTTACCCGTTCCATCTACATCGACGTCTCCAAATACGTCAACTACGGACTCTGCTCCACTGAAACTAGTAGATGCATCATAATATAGTTCGATGGCGTCATCTCCATTGACAGAGATAGAACTCGAAGAAAATGAAGAGCTGAATCCAAAGTAAGCTTTGAAGCTAGCGTCTACGGCATCCGAAGAAATGTGAAAATAGTCACCGGCATTGGCTGAGCCTGAAAGCTGGATATCTATTCCATCACTTCCGCCTCCATTGAAGACAGCCCCAACAGCGTATTGAGATAAATCTGCGATATCGTTGATCGCATAAAGCTCGACGGCTTTAGGTTTTCCTCCTGGTAGTGGGCCGTCAAAGACACCACTTATGACGAGATCATTTTGTGCCGATAGACTGAACGTCATCAGCAAGCACAGCAACGACATTAGCTTACGCTTGTGCCAACTGAACTGTTTGGTAAAGTTTTGCATGTTTGTGTGAATTAGTTTAATAACAAGTGAATTGATTAGGTATGAACTATAGAATACAGTAGTTTCTGTGAGTCGATATTAGTTTTCAAGACAGACTTGACTTGAACTACAGACTCTAATATTCAGACACAAATCATTCGTTGGTCAATACCAAAAATAGAAGAGGAACGGAGGCTCTTTTGAGGAATAATCATTATCGGTTTTATACGATTGTATTAATTAACTCTTCTTTAAAATTTCCTATTTGTAAAGTATGTAACTGATAAATCAATAGCTAAGCAGAACTAACTGATTCACAAGGAGTCTAGTAACAACCTAAAGATCTTAAATCCGATCTCATTGCCTTATTTCCAACTTTTTATCTGAAGAAGCTTATATATAAAATAACTAGTAACTGATCTTCTAAAACCTAGGTCTACATTAACAAAAAATGAATTTTAAAACCTTAATATTAAGACACTTACAGATGTATTTAGCATTTAAAAAAGAACAACAATTATCTCCATTTGGTAAACAAAATCCCTAACGAACCTAAGTTCGATTAATGGTTTTATTCAAACACTTTTCAAAATTTCAACCTACCACTCTTAATCAAGCTTTTGCCTTCAAGCCAGGCAGGCTCTTCCTTTTTTCATTGCCAAAAAAGGAAGCAAAAAGTCTAGAAAATTATAAACTCGCTAACGCTCAGACAGTATAATTTTCACTCTTTCTTATGAAATGTCAAATAAGTAAAGTTCTTAAATCGAACTGAGATTCCTAAAAAACTGCCAACCCTTATAAAACAAAAAGCCTTGTTGAAAACAAGGCTTAGACACACAAGAAAGAAAAACAGCTTTTACATGTTGGTAAATTTCATTGTATATGACATCTCTCTCCCCTCTACTAGGAGTACATAAATACCTTTGGAAAATCCTGAAAAATCAACACATGTGTCGCCATTCTTTATAGCCCTGCTCAAAACTAATTTCCCCGTATAGTCTACAACGTTTATCCTGAAGTCTTCCTGCCTTTGTCTTTTGATCTGGAGACAAGTATTGGCTTGATTCCAATATGCTTCAAAGCTGTTGCTAGATTCTGCCACTCCGGTTGGTACGGCTATAGGAGCTGCATCAGGGTCATGTGAGTGCAATCCAAAATCTTGGGTATTGGTCAACGCTATTCTTTGCCATTCTTCTGGTTTAAACTGAGTATTTGGAGTAGAGACATGAGCTTGCCTTTTTAAAATCTCATTTTTGGAAAAATCTGAAGATGAATTTTTCTCCCCTATTACATCTACTAATATTCCATCCTTAAACAAACCTATCGGATCGTTGCCATTGAAGGACATAACAGCGCTAGAGGTAGCAACATCACTTAGGTTAATAAGATTTTGACTTGCTTGATCATTCACTATCACATACGAACTACCAGCAGCAAGCGAACCTTTCAATTGCATCCCCCCAGACCAGTCTCCTATTCCGTTGGTTTGTTTGTATATGGTGAATTTTGACAAGTCGGCTTCACTCTTGCCGATGTTACTAATCTCTAGCGCCTTATTTTCTTCTTCTCCTTCTAGATACTCTGTGAATAACACAATACTATTGTCTTCTCCAGAGCCTGGATCGGGAGTTGGTTCCGAATCTGTTGGTGGGGTTTCATTTCCCCAGATATAATTGACAAATTCTGGATGATCGATAAATGGGTTTCGGTTCTTTTGATAAGAGAAAACCACTTCGTTTCTTCTCAGCTCGTCTTTAGAGACGGGGTCTGATTTGTGCCATGCTAACAAGTCTGATAGCTTACCTAGTTTAGTTTCAGCATCAGATATCGAAGATATATCTTCTACTATTTCTAGATCTGGCTCTCCATTTTGGCCTTCATATCTAGTAGCCATGTAAAAAACCATTCTAGCGACATCTCCTTTTACTTCTGCTCTCGGCTCCCAAGTATTATCACTGGTAAAACAACCAGTAGCTCCACTGTAAGTACCTGACTTATCTATATAAGGTGTTGAACTCTCTGCAAAGAACTTGTTTCCTCTAGCAGAATTAGTAGATATATCAGAGGCACGAAGATGATGTACGTCTGTCCCTGCTCCTCTAGAGGTACCAAAACCGCCTCTGGACTGAGGCCAAATGTGTTCACGGTTCCAGCCATTACCTCCACTGTATTCACCAGCGGCAGGAATCGAAAAGCCCGAGTGTATTCCTTTGATGTTGTTGGTATTATCTGGGTCCTGATCTGCATCTTTTAGTATATCCCATGTATCTGTGGAGCTACTTGAGTATGAAAACTCAGTATGTCCTTTGATGATGCTATTGAGTTTTGATTTCAAAGCATCACCGCTCAATCCTTTGGTTCCCGAATAGTAATCATCAGGAGCATCTGGTGTTGGCGCTGGATCAGGTGTAGGTATTGGTTTAGGGTTTGGATCAGGAGTAGGGTCAGGTGTTGGAGATGGTGTGTCTCCTCCCCAGATATAATTCACGAATTCTGGATGATCGATAAATGGGTTTCGGTTATTTTGATAGGAATAAATGATATCATTTCTTTTTCTCTCTTCTTGAGATACTGGATCGGCCTTGTGCCATGCCAGTAAATCTGACAACTTACCGTGCTTAGGAGCTTTTGTCGATAGACCTGAAATACTCTCTACGATCTCTAAATCTGGCTCTCCACGGTCGCCTTCGTATCGAGTAGCCATATAAAATATCATTCTGGCTACGTCTCCTTTCATTTCTGCACGGGTTTCCCAAGTATTACTGCCGTAATATGATCCTGTGACTCCTTTGTAGTTTCCAGAGTTGTCCGTGTACGGAGTGGAACTCTCTGCAAAGTGTTTATTTCCTCTTTTGGAGTTGGTAGAAATATCAGATGCTCTGAGATGATGTACGTCTGTCCCCGGACCTTTGGAGGTTCCAAAATCGCCTTTGGACTTAGCCCAAATATGTTCTCTGTTCCAGCCATCATTGTTACTATGATCAGAGGCGGCCATCGAAAACCCTGAATGAATGCCGATCACTCGATTTGGATTGTTTGGGTCTCTATCGGCTTCTTTTAGAATGTTCCATACGTCACCATAGCTGAATTCTTTATGACCCTTGATGATGCTGTGGAGTTTCGATTTCAAAGCATCTCCACTTAGACCACTTGTACCTGCGTAGTAGTTGGCAGGGATGTCAGCTCTGGATAGTGTGGAAAAGAACAGAATAGATATGATGATAGTTAATCGCACAGTAATTCTCTTTATTGATTGCTGTGCAATGCTAGTTTAGAACTATAGACAGTAACAGTACACTACTATCAGTATAGTAAAGCTCGAAATACTCCTCAAACTGGCTAAAACAGCGCTTTGTCCCTTAATCTATTAGATGCAATGCTCATAATTGATACTGTATCATTGCTGAAGTAAAATACTTGGGCAAAAAGAAGCCGTTTAGCACCGTTATGAATTACAATTAATTAACATTGCGGCTTTATTAACATAATCACTAATTAACATGTCAACAGAAAATTTAGTTTCTGTACAGATCAGTACGGAGAATCTTGACAAGATCAATGCAGCTATCGCTGAACTTAACAACACTTTGAAACCTATTTTAACTTCGCTGACTTCGGAACAGCGTATGGAACTACCCAAGATGGGAGAAGGTAATACTACTTTCGTGGAAAAAGCTTTGGACTATGCTGTTAGCAATCCAGAATTTGCTCCTCCCTATATGGATGTATCTGAAATGGGTATCGATGTGAAGGCGGTGGATGAACTGACTAAAATCTATCGTCCTCTTAAGCTCATCATGGAGCAATTGGACGATACGATCTTACAATCAGGAAGTGAAGCTTATGTAGCTTCTCTGGCTTATTACAATTCTGTAAAGATGGGCTCTAGAATGAATGTACCTGATGCTAAACCGATCTATGATGATCTGAAGAAGAGATTCAAAAGATCATCTTCGAAATCATCGGAGCCTGCAGCATAGTACATTCGTGAGGGTAAAAGGTGGAACGACCTAGCTTAGAGCTCGACGCGATATGCTAAAAGATGGAAACGCCAAGCTTTTAGCTCCAAACGGATAGCTAAAAGGTTCAACGTCGGAGCTTAAAGTATCAAAGACTTAGCAAAAAGGTAGGCGATTGGTACTTCGAGGTAGGTCATCGGAGCTTAAAGATCGACGGTCGGAGCTCTGAGGTCAATCGCTGATAGTTAGAGGTCACCACCCCCACCTAAAAACAACAAAGGGGTACCTCGGAGGTACCCCTTTTATATATTGAATCTTAAAAATTTTATAATTCAATTGCTGCTTTCTGAATCAAAACATTATCAAGATATATTAATTCACTACCAGAGTTACATACAAACTCAACTATCAATTGAACTGATGTTTTCCCTGAAATAGTAGCAGAGATATTTTTCCATGCTCCTTCTGTCAACCCTGTAAAGTCATTAAGATCAGTACCTGAGCTATTAATAATATCTACCTCACTGTCATTTGTCTTTACATAGATTCTCACGGCATCTTCTGGATTTGAAGTCTCATATCCAGTATCATTTAAAAATACATCTAGAGATACCTTTACTCCAGTACTTACAGTCACTTCATCAAATTCTACGATCATTTTTCCATCGACATCAGACAATAGGTAACCTTGAGTTCCTTCCGTAAATGCAGTCACATCATTTAAATAATCTGTCACTCCTACGAAATCACCATCTACCAATCCATCAGTAACTCCTGATACTGGCTCGTATTTAGCATTATATCCCATTTCACCTCCTGATGCAGTAAAATCTACAACAGGTTCACCTGTATTATTAACAAGATCATGACTAACAGAAGCATCACCAGTATCTGTATATTTTACACCTGGTACACTGGAAGGCACTTCAAAACTTGTCTTAGCCAAAATACCTGATTCGTCATTTCCAGCTTCTGTCCCAGTTAATGAAATTTCTTCTGATGCGCCCACTGTTGAAATTTTTATTTTACCAGCTTTTTCACCATTCAACCCAGACTCCGGCTGGAAAACTACAAATACAGTTTGTGCACTAGACACATCTGAAATCATCACCTCATCTACATAACTAACGATTGCCTCTTCTGAGCTAGAAAGGGCTAACTTATAATTAGTAGGAGCAACTACATTAACATCTTCTGTTACATTAGTACCTGACACGGTAAACGACTTAGATACGGAAGTCTCTCCGTTATTCACTTCACCAAAATCAAATGAAGTCTCTGAAATTTCTAATGAAGGTACTGGAGCATCCTCATCACCAAACACGCCTAGATTTGCCCAATCCTGATCGTCTCTTACTATCCATTCAGAGTTTTCTGCTGTGGTTCCAGCTGAAACAGTCCAATCTGTGTTTCCTTTGAATATAGCTGTCTTTCTTACCAAAGTATGATCTTTTGTAGCATTCTCAACTCCAGCAACGCTCCATCCATCTCCTGGATCTACATTTTCTTCTCCTAAAATATCAATCAAATCATACCCTCCAGAACCATTCGATTTGAATAGAGCAATAGGGTCATCTCCATTGTGATGAACGGCAGATGGGAATGGTAGCGTTACATCTGCCTTGCTTAGGATAAAATCATCTGCTGATTCATTAGAAATAACGTATACCGCACCAGCTTCTAAAGTCCCTGATAGTTTTAACTCTCTATCATCTTGCCAACCTTTACCGTTATTGCCACCTTTGATTAAGTAGTTACTCAAATCAACTGATGTAGATTTTGGGTTGTAAATCTCAATGTATTTATGACTTCCTACACTTGCTTCGGCGTACTCTGAAATAAACAAGTCAGTTTCCTCAACTTTTGCTGTTTCATCGTCCTTTATTTTCACCACAAACTTAGTTGCCGTTTCTAATACTTTGAGTCCTTCTACTGAAGTCAATGTGAAATTCACCTGTTTGTCTCCATCTATCTGATCATTGTTGACTGGTGCAAAAGAAAAAGTAGCTTCTTTCTCCCCTTGAGCAATATCCACTGAAACTATTCCATCACTTGGAGCTGGAGTCAAGGTATAATTAGAATCTTCTGTACCGTCTCCGTTTTCAACTTTAATTTTTGCTGATATATCTGCTACTGCAGCTGCATTCAAGCTAATTTTAACAGAAACAGGGTCTGTATCATTTTCATTTACACTTACTTCAGAAGTAGCGAAAGCCACTTGTATATCCTCTGGAGTAACTTCATTTGAGCCTCCATCATCACCGTCATTACATGAGACAAGCCCAATCACAACCATCGCAAGTAGTGCTACGAGGTTTGAATACTTAAACATTGAAAAATTCATTTTGAAATATGTTATGGTTTAATTTATTCTTATTCTGATACTACATCAGTAGCTAAAAATGGTAGTATTTGCACATCGTCTCCTAGACGATTCAGTACTCCCGACAGTGTAAATGAACCTGTTGGGGCTGCAACACCGTACGCTCCTGAGACATCATCTATTTCTATTAAAAATGATGTAGATCCTACGGTAGCTGTGACAGAAATATCAAATGGATTGCCATCAAAATTCCACTGACTAGCATCATCGAGGGTTACCTGCTTGATAGTCACCAATTGCCCTTGGTATTTAGAATCAACAGTCAAGTCTGACTCCGTGATTTCAATCGGCTCGAGTAAAACATCTGCTGCTGTACCTAGCTTCGTCACATTGTCTGGTCCAGTTATTTGATAGCGTTGATCACTGTTTTCATGCGTACTGATTTCTATTTCTCCCTCTATTTGAAGGATATCACCTCTTTGAAATTCTTCAAGTCCTTCAAACCTCAAAATATTAACTCCTCCAGATTCGTCTTGAAGAGTGAACAAAGACAATTGACTTGCTCCTCCATTGTACGTAAATCCTAAGTCGGGAGAGTTCATCACGCCAACTACCGTTACAGAGCTCCCAACTTGACTTTTGGATTCTTCTATAGAAACCGCTTCATCAATTTCTGGAAACTCTATAAAATCTCCTTGTGCTCTTAGCGTAAACCTGCCATTTCCAACACTCGCGATACTACCCTGCACTTCTTCTATGGTGAAGAAAATATCCTTACTTCCCAATAGTTCAGTATCTACATAATCGATTTCAAAATATCCAGAAGAATCTCCAGCTGACATGGCTAGTTGAATATCTCCAGTAAATACATCAGCAGGAGGATTGGTAACGACTCCTTTGATATCGCTAACTGATATCACAACTACACTATTTTCTTCCAGTGGTCCAGTTGTTAGTAACTCTACAGTAGTAGTCGATAGAGTATATGGATCAACTATTTCACCATTCTGTCCTACAAAACTGACCAATGGCGTCTCATAATAATCTGACTCCAAACAAGAGAAACAAATCAGAGGTAATAGAAAAATGATTAATCTTTTCATTTCGAATATTTTAAAGTCATTAGAAATAGATAGCCACACTCAAATAATAATTCCTACCAAAGCCATAGGCATAAGCTGGACCAAAGAACCTATTGGCCCATCTGATATATTCTTTGTCCAGTACATTATTGACATTGGCACTGATACGTCCTCTGAGATCATTCGAGATATCAAAGTACCTTCCTAAATAAATGTCAAATAGGGTGTAGTCAGGCAAACGCTCAATATCCTCTCCTGCATAGTAAGGGTCAATAGGGTTAGTCTGCATGTAGAGTCTTCCTGAATAACTAGCTCTTGCACCTACATACATGTCTTTAATACCTTTGTAATGAAGACCTAATTGTCCAGTGCGCATAGCTGTATTTCCTACAGGAATTTCTTCTCCAGCACGTGGCGGTACGCCAACATAGGGAATAGATTCAGGCACCTGAGTTTTATAATCTGCTATAGACACATATCCATTCACCTCTAGTGAGGTAAGTACATTCCAAACAAAGTCTATCTCAATTCCCTTATGTACTTGTCTAAGACCTGGAACATTAGAGAAGTACTCATCGAATTCTATCTGAACATCATTGTCATCGGCATCAGATAAGTTTCTAGCAATATCTTGCCAGTTGGTATAATAGGCGTTGATATTAGCTTTTAAGAATCCACTAGTGAAGCTATATCCAGCCTCTACAGCATATACTCTTTCTTTCTTTAAGCCATTCACATAGTTGTTAGAGTATCTAGCGTCTTGATAAGAATTACGCATAAATGGTGGGCGAGTGAAGCTACCAGCATTCGCAAACACTTTGTGTCGGTTGGTGATTCGGTAATTCACACCAGCCTTAGCTGTATAGGTTAAAAACGTTTTGTCAGCAGACTTACCCAAAGAAGAACCTACAAACTCTTCATTCCAAAAATGACCTATCCTTTTATAATTGGAATATGTCCCAGATAGTGTTCCAAATACATCAATTTTTTTGAAATGATGTTCAGCCTGAGCAAAAACAGATCCCCAATTGATATAACCGTCATAATCATACATGAACCTGTCTCCAGTTCTAATCACCTCATTAGAGGTTAAAAGGTTCATATCATACTCAGTGGCATTTCCATCACTAAATTTATCGTATTCTCCTCTGTCTGTATTAGTCACAAAATCAGCTCCCAACAAATCTGCTGCCGTGACATAATGTGTTCCTTTATAATTCCTGAGGTCTAAACCAAATTTCAAGTCCGTATTCCCTACTTGCTTATCAAGACTGGAAATCATACCATACCAAATATGATCATTGTGACGAGCTTCAATGAAATTTTCAGCTCTTTGACCGGTAAATGGATCAGCACTAAAGTCTCCATTTGGTCCAAGAACTGTAACTGTATTAGAGGCATCCAAATTTTCCTGAACCAGTAAATCAAAATCTATATATCCATCAGGTGTTCTAATGGCTGCGTCTCTTACTGCCGGTGTTGTCTTATTGACATCATAGCCATTAGCTCCTTCACTCGCAGTCACCCTTAGATTGTCAGAAGTGACTTTAGCGATGGATATATATGCAGATGTACTCAGGGTAGTAGCATCGTCTATATCCCAGTGATGACTCAAAGAGAATTGGGGTTTATGAACTTGGTTTTGTCTGGAGTTAAAAAACTCTCCATTGTAATATCCAGTTGCATAATTGAATTGATTATCGGTGACACTGTAGTCTCCAGTATTTTTAAGCCGTTCTGATAATCCCCATGCAGACCCTCTTTTAAATGGAGCCCCAAATGCATAAAAGAATAACTGATGTCTCTTATTCAGTTGTTTCGAAACAGCTAGATAATATGACCATGCATCTACAAATGCACCTGGTCTAATCGGACCTCTTTCTCCTCCTGGTTGCCCTGGAAGTGTAGGAGAAGTTGTTGTTCTCGAACCTTGGAAAGTCATCGCCCAACCATTATCGCTTTCTCCTGTATTGATAGTAAAACGTAAGCGATTGTTCCAAGTAGCATTACTATTCATGTACTCGAATGAGCCTCCTTTAGACTTTTTAGCCGGTTGAGAGATCATATTGACTGTTCCTCCAATAGAGCTTACAGCAAGCTTAGAAGCTCCAAGTCCTCTCTGAACTTGCATCTCTCTAGTGGCTTCACTGATACCCGCAAAGTTTGACCAATACATACGACCATTTTCCATGTCATTGACTGGAATACCATTGATCATAAACGCTACATTGGTTTGATCAAAACCTCTAATGTAAATTTCTTGGTCTCCGTACCCTCCAGCACCTTGTGTAGTATATATACCTGGTGTACTGGTAACAATATCCGGAACACTCAATCCTGAGAATCGTTGTGTTATTTGCTCATTTGTGATAGAAGAAACAGCAACCGGAGTTTTTCTCTGGTCTACATAGGAAGCTGATACTTTCACCTCTTCAAGCCCAATAGCATCAAGTTCGAGTTTTACCTCGCCGATATTTAGATTATTACTTGAAAAAGAGATCTCCTGAGCTACATAGGATATGTAGGAGACTACCAAGGTTCCACTTGTTTGATCGGTCGATAGACTAAATTTTCCATCTAGGTCTGTGACGACGCCTTCCGAACTTCCTTCAACCACAACTGTAGCTGCCATTAAAGGTTCTTTTGTTTTTGAGTCTAAAACTGTCCCTGTGATCTGAGCTAGAGCTGATACACAGCTCAGCAACAGTGCGGTAAGGGTACAGCCAATGTGCTTGTTCATTGATTGCAGATTTATAATTTTCGACTGCAATGCTAGACTTGCCTCTTCCTTTGTTCTAATACAATAGGAACAGTCTGGTAAACCCCTTTTTAGGCTCTTAACAGTAAATTAATGGGCTTTAAACGACGTGAGAACAATATCACTGATATTAGATATACAGCACGGAGCTTCTGGTAAACTCTTTAGTCAATAACTTTACAAAAACTTCAAAAGAGACATATTCATTAGGGTCTCTGAAGTCCAATTGGTAAAGTTTTTCTAGGAACTTTATCTCTAGCTTCTCTACTTTATCTTCCTGATTCTTACACTGACAGAGTCTGGTTAAGTATTTGAAGAATAACTGGACTCTTGGTTCGCGAGTTGATTTGAGGTATCTCTGATAATAAACCTTAAGTGCATTTCCTTTGTCAAATAGCACATCTGAATCTCCATTTAACAACAACAATATGGTATGAATCATTAGCAAATGGACATTGTATCCAGTCTTATCCTTTGCGAGAGGCAAACATGTTTCGTAGATCTCAGTAGCATTCCAATTGGGCAAGACTTTACCTTCAGAGTCATCTTCAAGATATATCAGTATTTCTACCAAAACCTGCCTCAGAGTCCAAATAGCCTTATCTATTGGATCTAGTCTATCATACTGAGAGGTGGACCTTACTTGACTCGATAAGTTGCCCGCTTCAGTATACTGTCCTTGTATCATGTACATCTGATAGCATAGTGCCGAAACCTCAAACCTATCGAATGATTGATATGAACTGAGCTCATTCGCTCTCCAAACAGCTTTAAGAGCGTTAGGATAATCTTGAATCATCAAGTAGTACCTAATCTCAAATACGTTTACAAACAGCCTCTGCCCTTCTTCAAACAATCTTCCTGTTGACACTAAAAACAATCTTAATTGATCAATATGTGTTTTCAATTGCTTGGGATCGTTATAGCCGTATGCCAAATAAATGCGCAATCGAAGACTATTTAGATTAAACTCTAAGGAGTGATTCTCCGATTCGTGATCATGGGTCAATATCAAAGAACTTAATTCTTCTAAGCTTTGATTAGGGTTCAGGGAGCATGAGTAATTGAAGTAAGATTCATGCATTTGAATTTGACTCAAAACTTCATCTTCCTTTTCAAGCAACTTCTTGAGCAACTCTATTTTATCCATTGTTTTCAAGAGCTTCTTTTTATGCCCTTTTAAAGAATAGATCTGTCTGAGTAATTTGTATATTCTGAGTTGGAGATCTGTAAACCATACTTCATTCAACTCTATCAGTGCCTTTTTTAATATTTTCTCAGGTGTATGAAAAAGATTAACTGAAAGTAACTTTTCGGCTATAATGATTTGTTTTTCGACCTGAAACCTCAACTGTGTATATTCCATGGCATCATTATCTGACTCTAGAATTACATCATTCAGTTTCAGCATCAAATTACGCTTCAGCATCAAGTACTTCTTATCTGTCGGTATACCTTCATACAATATTTGAGACACTTCATCATCGTTGATGTATTCATTGGCCTTGACCAAATCATACAATGACGCCAGTTTAGAGCCTTCTTTGAGGTGTGAATTCAAAAACTTTGAATAGTAGTTTTCCGCTACAAAAACCAATTCATGAAGAATATCCATCGAAACATTGATTGATTGAAGAAATATCAGATGAAGGCGGTTGGTGGGGTAGAACTCGTCTAATTCCTATAATCTGCTAATCTAACATCGACCGAATTCGTTCTCCATCTATCGGCATTACCAGATTGTTAGACAATAATTAAGATTCCTTTAGCCTTTACTTCAGGACGTTATGTGTACTTTTTGTCAATGGCACTTCTATTAGGTTTGAGCATATTTTGAAATACGATGAAGAAAACAATACTACTAATAGCAGTACTTACTAGCCTAATCCCAAACATTCAAGCACAGTCTAGAGCTGGTGCTGTTGGTTTTTACAACTTGGAAAACCTATTTGATACCGTAGATGATCCAGAAATAGACGATGAAGAATATTTACCAAATGGTAAAAAACAATGGACACAAGAAAGGTATCAATCCAAACTTGATAATATGTCTAGGGTCTTAGCAGACCTCAATTTGGACTTGGTTGGCCTGTGTGAGATCGAAAATCGTAAGGTGCTAGAAGACCTTATTTCTACTCCGAACCTGAAATCTAAAGGTTATGAGATTATTCATTTTAATTCAAAAGACAGAAGAGGAATCGACGTAGCTGCTCTTTACAAACCTGATATCTTCAAACCAATTTCTCAAACTATACATTCAGTAAAAAACCCTGATGATCCTGATTTTAAGACGAGAGATATCTTACTAGTCAGTGGAAAAATAGGTCGTAACGACACACTTCACTTCATTGTAAATCACTGGCCTTCAAGATGGGGTACTGGAGGAGAACCCAAAAGAATCTTAGCAGCAGGCGTAGCAAGAGGTATAGTAGACTCTCTTCAATCCCTCAATGCTAATGCGAAAATTATCATCACCGGAGACTTTAACGATGATCCAAGAAACAAAAGTTTGAAGCAAACTTTAAACGCTAATACCAAAATAAAAGAGCCTGGACAACTATTAAACACTTCTTATCCAAAGTATAAAGAGGGAATTGGGACACTATACTACAAAGGAGCTTTCAACCTATTTGACCAAATAATCGTCAGCGAAGGATTGACAAAAAATGGATTACACTACAAAGATGGTTCGTTTACTATTGCATCGTTTCAGTATATAGTTCACACCAAGGGAGAGCTTAGAGGTACACCTTTTAGAACTTTTTCAAGAGGTCAATTTCTAAATGGATATAGTGATCATTTCCCAGTCTACATCGTATTAGAATACTAATTTTGATTCTTTATGAGAGTATATTCATGGCTCATACTTTTAGTATGTATAGTATCCTGCAATGAATCCGAAGAAGAAACTGTAGTAATTGAAGGACAAAAACCTACACAACAGAAAAACTACCCTAAACTATTTAAAAGCTGTCTCAATGCACTATCGAATGAAACACTCGATGTAGTCACTTGGAATATCGAGTTTTTCCCAAAAGAAGGTACTGCTACGATAGAAGCTGTAGCTGATATCATCGAAAACATGGATGCAGATATAGTTGCTATTCAAGAAATTAATAGTTCTACTGCCTTTGCTGACCTAGGAGAACAGCTTAAAGGCTGGGATGCGATTTTTCAAAATGTAAATGGAAGTCTGGATTTAGGTTTTCTAATCAAAAAAGATGAGTTCGTTTCTTACAGCTCTAGTAAAACAATACTTAATAATGACAATGATGCTTTTCCAAGAGCTCCTGTATTGATAGATATCGAACACATTAGCGGAGTTAAAGCTACATTAGTGAACCTTCATCTAAAATGCTGTAATAACGGTGAAGATAGAAGAGCAAGAGCTTCAATCAAGCTTAAAGAAGAACTGGATAAGTCTCCTGACACTGCATTCATCGTATTAGGAGATTTCAATGATGATATTAATGTAGGTAGTCCATTTAGCAATTTCATCAATGATTCTAATTACAAATTTACGGATGAAACGATTGCTACCAGCACATCAGCAAATTGGAGTTATCCAAGCTGGCCAAGTCACTTAGATCATATCATGATTAGCGATGAACTCTTTGACTATGTCTCTAGTACCTCCACTATAATATTAGACGATTGTATATCAGATTTTGATAGAAATGTATCTGATCATCGTCCAGTATTAAGTAGATTTTCTAAAAACTAAATCCTTTTAAAAACAAAAAGCACCAGTAAACTCTGGTGCTCTAGAAGAATATCTAACGTTTTTTATTACTCAGCAGCTTTAGCTCTGATCTGATTTGAAAACTCATCTTGGAACATCCAAGTGAAATAAGGTGCGATATCCAATTCATCTCCGGCAAACCTTGCCTTGAAGTGAACTAATGAGTCATATTTCTGAGTTTCAGACTCTAGGTACTTTCTTATACCACTGGCTTCTAACACTTCTAGATGAGGTACGTTACCATAGATACCACAATCAAGATAATTGGCAAACTCTGTAATAACAGCAGCACTTACAATATTATCTATCTCAGTTACAAACCCTTGCTGCATCATTGTATATTGCTCAGGATTATCACTTTTCATAGAAGCAGGCAAACATTTGGCACTTATCTTTTCTACTTCTGATTCGCTAAAAATCAAATAGCAAACACCTTTAAATTCACCAATAACCTCCGTTTTCAACAAACTAGATTCACCTTCTATAGGAAGTCCTGGAAACTGACCATCATCTAAAGAATCAGATCCAAAATCTAAGGTCTCTATGGTAATTGGAGTTTGAATTACGTCTGACAGGGCTTTAGAAGCTCTCTGCAATCCTCTCGTCACTAGAGAGGTTGCAACCTCCATTTCCTTTTCATCCAGCTTTTCTATCATCGGGTATTTCGTTTTGTTAAATGTCCTAGTTAAATATTTTACAAAATACACCTAATTCTGAAAACAAAAAAACTCTCTATAATCTAGAGAGCTTTCATGCTTGTTATTTCTGTTAAATCCCCTTCTCATTTAACACAAATGGCCTCCCTATACTCCTATCCTTGGTAGGGAAGTCGTCTGGTACAGCTTGAGTCACAGTACCTGTAGCTGCCCATTCAGCACCTCTTAAAAAAGTTGTGATAAAACCTACTCCTTCAAATGCTGAGGTATCATGTCCAAGAGTAGTATGAAACACACGTCCTTTTTCATAATCAATTACCATCAAGACTGGCTCATGTCTATTGGTGGGAGCTTTTTGGTTTTGATCTTTCCCTGTTGCTAAAACCGTCATATTTTTAGCCGGGCCTCTCAACTTTGCATAGCATTCATCGCTTGCTGTTAACCATTGGGAAGGTAAGCCATCGGTGATTGGATGATCAGTTACTCTGAGAGTAATTGGAAACTCATGTTTAGGGCCATGTGCCCCACATTTACCTGGAGTTTTATCAATTTTTAATTCGCCTTCATTTGTATAATAAACATATGGGCCATCCTTCTCATTCCTGCCTCCCCAGCCGCCTATGCCTATCATTTCATTATAACTTTTCCACTTCGGAAATGAGTTATCAGCGGCATGTACAGATACAAAGCCCCCTCCTTTGCGCATATATTTTTCAAATGCTTCTTGAGTCTCCAGTGGCCATGATGCTGCTTTCCATCCAAAGTTCGATATCACCACATCATATTTTTTGAAGTCAGGAGCAAATAAGGAATCTGACTTTGGCTGTTTCAGATCCTCTGACAAGTTAGTTTCTACTTTATTTAAAAAAGCCTTTTGCGGACCTGCTTTCCAGGTATATCTTGACCTGTAAACATCTACAGTAAAGAGTCCTGGTTCTTCTAGATATTGCTTCATCATTACTGTAGACTTAGGCCATACTGCATGATTATTTTGTCCATCAACTATAAGTGCTTTTAGCTTACTTTTCTTAGGGTAATTTGCACAGGCAGTAATACTTACCAACGTAAGAATTAATAGGAGCAGTCTTTTCATCATTCTATCTTATTTTATCTATTCAAACTGTAAAACATTGAACTGTTAAATAGTTATCTCTCAAATATATCTAGTAAAGAAATCTATGCTGTTCGGAATTTTTCAGTTCCTAAAAACAAAAATACCAGCCCGATTTCTCGAACTGGTATTTTATTAATCCTTTTAGATTGTTTTCTTATAAAGTCTGATACTTTGATTTTAGTTCTTGATCAAGACCTTCTGTGACTGGAACTAGTGGCAATCTTAACTGCCCTCCTCCTATACCAAAATTCTTAAGTAATGATTTAATTCCTGCAGGACTACCTTCTTTGAATATCAAATCTAAAAAAGGAACTACGGTATCGTTGATCTTATCCGCTCCTGATTTATCTCCTTTTAAAGACAAATTAACCATTTCAGCAGTTTTCTTAGGAAGTGCATTGGCAATTACAGATATCACTCCATGTCCTCCTGCAGCTATGAAAGGTACTATCAAATCATCATCACCTGAAGTCAATAGAAAATCTTCAGGCATAGCATGAGCTATCTCAAGAGTCTGCTGAAGGTTACCACCAGAGGCTTCCTTTACCCCTATAATATTGGGATGCTTAGCTAACTCAAGGACTGTTTTCGCTTCCATATTTGTCCCCGTTCTTTTAGGTACATTATATAAAATTATTGGCTTTTTTGCTGCATCTGCTACAGCTGTATAGTGCTCTATTAAACCTTGTTGACTAGGTCTATTGTAATAAGGAGTTACGACCAAAAAAGCATCTACTTCTTCATCGAAATTCTGATATTGCTCAACAAGAGACATTGTATTATTACCACCCATTCCATAGACAATCGGTAGTCCTTTGGTATTCTTTTCTTTAACAAATCTCAACACAGCCAACTTTTCTTCTACTGACAAAGTTGGAGATTCTGCTGTAGTACCCATTACTACTAAATAGTCAACACCTCCTTGTGATACGTGATCAACTAGCTTCGCCAATGAATCAAAATCTATACTTTTATCATCATTAAACGGCGTTACCATCGCCACTCCCGTACCTTTTAGTTTTTCAACCATTTTTCATCTGTGTTAGATAGTGGTATACCTGATTGAGATACTCTTTGGTATTTCTTCCACTATAATTTATCATTAGTTCAAAATAAGCCTCATCTTCCTCCGCATGATGCCCAACACGGCATTTGGCTTTTGAAGATGCAAGTATATTGCGTATGAATTTATTTATCTCCAGATCAGCACTAATTAAATAGTCAAAATCCGTAGCCTTAAAACTCATCACATTTTCACTTTTCCATTTTCCTTTAGTAGAAAAATCCTGATCAGTAAAGAATGGACGATCATACTCTTCATTTTTTTGCTTTTTAGGAATGAAAGTCAGTGTCTCTACAGATTTACCATCATTCATTATTCTTTCTACAAGATTCAATACTTCCTCATGAAAGGATTCATTCTCAAAAGAAAAAACTATACCTATTCTTTTGGCTTGCTGATAAGACGGACTCACTCTATCCGGCTTCTTCTTTTTCAAAGCAAACTTCGTTGCCAATTTAACTATATAGCTCCCTATCATCTTCTTTTCAACATTTCTTCCAACTCCACTTCTGAGATAATGGCTACACTCAGTTTCTGTGCTTTTTCAAGTTTAGCAGGTCCCATTTTATCTCCGGCGACCAAATAACTTAATTTACCTGATATAGAAGAAACAACTTTCCCTCCGTTGTCTTTAATCAATTGTTTAAGTTCATCACGCCCATACTTTTCAAATACGCCAGAAATCACAAATGTATTCCCTACCAAGACATCTGACATGTTTTCAAGCTTGGCTTCATCAATACTAAACTGTAACCCTGCAGCCTTAAGCCTTTCTACTAATACTCTATTACTTTCTTCTGAAAAATAACCTGTTACACTAGTTGCAATCCTATCTCCTATCTCTGACACTTCTACTAGCTGCTCATGAGTAGCTTCCATCAAAGAATCAATATTCTTGTAATGCAAAGCTAATTTTTCAGCCACAGTCCTTCCCACAAATCGAATGCCCATACCAAACAACACCTGCTCAAAAGGTACTGACTTGGATGCCTCAATTCCATTGATCAAGTTATTCGCACTCAACTCTTTAAACCCTTCTAAGCTTAGTACTTGATCAACTTTCAAATCATATAAATCGGCTATATTATTCAAGAAACCTTTGTCATGAAGCAATTTGATAGTTTGTTCTCCCATAGAGTCTATATTCATTGCCTTTCGATGAATGAAGTGTTCTATTCTTCCTGTAATCTGTGGAGGGCATCCAATATCATTTGGGCAATAATGATTGGCCTCTCCTTCTATACGAATAAGTTCTGTACCGCACTCTGGACACTCATGGATAAATTCAAACTTCTCTGCTTCAGACAGGCGCTGATCCATTTGAACTCCAGTTATTTTTGGAATAATCTCCCCTCCTTTCTCAACACTAACCAAATCCCCTACATGCAAATCAAGTCTTTCGATTTCGTTGGCATTGTGAAGTGACGCTCTTTTAACTGTTGTCCCTGCCAACAGTACAGGTTCTAGTTCAGCTACGGGTGTAATTGAACCCGTTCTACCGACTTGATAGATAATATTATTTAGTCTGGTAATTGCGGATTCGGCTTTGTATTTATAGGATATAGCCCATCTTGGACTTTTAGCAGTAAAACCTAATCTTTTCTGCTGTTTCAGACTATTCACCTTAATGACAGCCCCATCAGTCTCTACTGGAAGTTCATGACGTTTTTGATCCCACTCCTTAATATAATTTTGTACTTGTTCGATTGTAGCACATTTTGAATAGGATTTAGAAACATTAAATCCCCACCTTTCCAATGCTTCTATTGATTGTTCATGAGATTCGTACTGTACCTTGTCTCCTAATAAGTAATACAAATAACAATCCAGTTTCCTTGAAGCTACGATCGAAGAGTCTTGCATCTTCATTGTACCTGATGCTGTATTTCGAGGATTGGCTAGTTTTTCTTCTCCAGCAGCTTCTTTTTGAGCATTAAGTTCTTGAAATACTTGATTTGGCATAAAAACCTCACCTCTCACTTCAAACTCCTCCGGGTAATCTCCCTCTCCCAAGCTTAATGGAATCGTTCTTATTGTTTTTGCGTTGGCCGTTACATCATCGCCTTGTGTACCGTCTCCTCTAGTAACTGCTCGAACTAAAATTCCTTTCTCATAAGTCAAACTAATAGCAACACCATCAAATTTCATTTCACAGAAGTACTCATATTGCTCACCTTCTAAACCTTTCGCTACTCGTTCATCAAAGTCACTTAACTCTTCTTCCGAATAAGTATTACCTAATGAAAGCATTGGGTACTTATGCACTACAGTATCAAACTTTTTGGTAATAGCACCTCCGACTCTCTGAGATGGTGAATCTGCCTTTTTAAGCTCAGGAAATTGTTCTTCTAATTTGATCAAACGATGGAGTAATTGATCAAAGTCAAAATCTGAAATCTCGGTTCTACTCTCCTGATAATACAGTTGATTATGATATTCAATCTGCCTACTCAGTGACTCTATCTCATCTATCGCTTGGTCTTTGGTCATTCTAGAATTTACCTTCTGTGTGGCGGCAAATTTATACATTTATTATTCTAGTCAATAGACTATAGACCATAGTAAAATAGATCATTTAGCTATAGCGAATTAAGTCTTCAATATGATTTGACACTTTATCCATTCTCATAGACTATGGCCTTTTATTGCTACCTTTGCCGCTCAAATTAAATCGGAGAAGAAATTGTCTAATATAGTTGCAATAGCGGGAAGACCAAATGTAGGGAAGTCAACACTGTTCAACCGTCTAGTAGAACAGAAAAAAGCCATCATGGATGATGAAAGTGGTGTCACTAGAGACCGACACTATGGATTTTCTCAGTGGAATGGAAAACACTTTACTGTAATTGATACTGGAGGTTATGTAACTGGTTCTGACGATATCTTTGAAGAAAGAATCCGTGATCAGGTTAAGCTTGCTCTTGATGAGGCTAGTGTCGTCTTATTTATGGTAGACTGCCATGATGGGCTTACTGATATGGACAAAGACTTTGCAAATATCTTAAGAGAAATCAAAAAACCTGTATTCATAGTAGCCAATAAAGCTGATAATCCAGACTTGGAAATGCAATCTGCTGAGTTTTATGGTCTGGGCTTAGAAAGCAATGTATATACGATTGCCTCTACTAGTGGATCAGGTACAGGAGACCTTCTAGACGACGTAGTTAATCAGTTCGAAGAAAGTGATGATGAAAACCCAGAAGAAGGAATACCAAGAATATCAATCCTTGGTCGTCCTAATGCTGGTAAATCTTCTTTTCTTAATGCTCTATTAGGCAAGGACAGAACTATAGTCACTGACATAGCTGGGACTACAAGAGACTCAATTAATACGAGATATAAGCTTTTTGGAAAAGACTTTATACTTACTGATACAGCAGGGATCCGAAAGAAAACCAAAGTAAAGGAAGATATTGAATTCTATTCTGTACTTCGTGCTATTCAATCACTGCAAGATAGCGATGTCTGTATAGTCATGATCGATGCCAGTAGAGGTTTCGAATCTCAAGACATGAGTATCATCTCTTTGGCTCATAAATACAAAAAGGGTATTATGATCATGGTCAACAAATGGGACCTGATTGAAAATAAAGACAGTAAAACAACGGAAAAGTTTAAGAAAGAAATCTATGAAAAGCTAGGTAACCCACTTTCTTATATCCCAATTATCTTCACTTCGGTGATGACTAAGCAAAGAATCTTTCAAGCAATAGAATTAGCAATAGAAGTCAATGATAATAGGACCAGAAGAATTCCTACTTCAGAGATCAATGATGCTATGCTTCCTGAAATTGAGAAGTATCCACCACCGGCACTAAAAGGTAAATACATTAAGATAAAGTATATTACTCAGCTACCAACACGTACTCCTTCATTTGCTTTTTTCTGTAATCTACCCCAGTATATAAAAGAACCGTATGAACGGTTCCTAATGAATAAATTGAGAGGCTATTTCAACTTCCAAGGAGTACCTATTAAAATATATTTCCGTAAGAAATAAGACGTGACAACTCCAAACCCTAGGGCACTTTTTGAAAAATTTGTCCCCGCCTTAGCGGTTGACTATTGTTTTGACCTTTGGGATCAAAATGGCTTTAACCTGAAGGTCACCCGTAGCAGATCTTCTAAATTGGGAGACTACAGATTCGATCAATCAAATGGCATCCATAGTATTTCTGTAAATCATGATTTGAATCCTTATTCTTTCTTAATCACCTACATCCATGAAGTAGCCCATAAAATAAACTTTGACTTACACCAAAACAAAGTTGATCCACATGGAAGTGAATGGAAACTACAGTTTAAAAAGCTAATGATTCCTATGTTAAGAGAAGATATCTTTCCTATGGAAATACTGGCACCGCTAGCTCTACACATGAAGAACCCAAAAGCATCAAGTGTTCGTGATTCAAACCTGCAAAGTGCTTTGTCAAAATATGATTCTAATAAGAAAGGAATTCTACTCAAAGAGATTGAATTAGGGCAAAAGTTCTTGTTCAGAAAAAAAGTTTATAAGAAAGTAGAAACAAAGCGTACAAGATCAGTATGTGAACACTTAGATTCAGGAAAAATGTACCTAATTCCAGACTCTGCAATAGTGAGCGGATTTAAGAATTGACATAAAAAAACCAGAAGACTCGCTTCTGGTTCAGTTTTTTTTTTTTTTTAGAATCCGGATCTATTTCAATTTATGGAACCTTTCGCCTGTGCTATCATCTGGTTAGCTTGACCAGTGAATGCCTTAGCTCCTCCAGCCATATATCCCATTTTACCAATTGCTTTTATCTCAAAACGACTCGTAGCTTGATCTTTGGTAAGATCAAAAATCCAAATTGTAGGAAAACCTGTCACTTGGAAAGCCTTTTGAAGTTCATAATTCTGAGATTTTTGTTGCTCTGACAACTGCTTTCTACGAGGATAATCAAGTTCTAAAAGGACTACGTTTTCTTCGGCCCAAGATTGAAACTCTTTCTTTTTGAAAACTTCTGCTGATAATCTTTTACACCAGCCACACCAATCGCTTCCTGTAAAATTAGCCATAATTGGCTTGCCTGTGGATTCAGAGATTTCATATGCTTTCTCAATTTCAACTAACCAGCCATCATGCTCAGCTTGAGCAAAACCTGTAGTCTGCGCCACAGCGCTAGAAAAAGAAAAAGTAAGGACGGCGGCAACAATCAAAAGAGATTTCATAATTATCATTTTAGATTTCTACTCTCTAAACCACAAAAATAGAAGAAATGTTTCTGTGCAAAGCTAAAAAAACAACATAATAGCATAAAAAGCTCTAATTAAGCAGACGAAAAGATTAATCAGTATATTTAATCGAGCGAAACCGACAGCGTATATGGATTCAGAAAATCAAGAGCATCAGCGCGAACATTGTCAAAGATGCCAAAAACGGGCAGTATTGTTATGCAAAGAGTGTGGTAGATATTGGTGTACCAAATGTCATGAAGAACTAGGCAAACCGGGACTATTCGCTGGTAAATGTGGTGCATGTGATGGAATAGTAGTCAGAATGCACCATACATAATCATCCTCCGACTATCTCTTTCAAGTCATGAATTAACCCATCCCAAAGCTCTCTCAATTCCTCTTGGTCATCAATCTCAGAATAATCAGTCACTTTCAAAAAATTCCCTGAGGTCATTTCGCTTGTAAGAATCTCAAACTTGACATAGCTAGGATCTGGATCTTCTTCATCTATGAATTCAATCTTAATCTCATGATTGGTTCTATGCGAAACTATCTTAGCTAGATTCTCCTCTCCATCCCAAATAATAATTAGATTTTTCTGAGGATTGATATTGACATCATCAGCATACCATTGTGCCAACCCACTGGCAGTGGACAAATATGTGTAGAGCATTTTATTAGATGCTTTGAATTCATACTCTCCAACAAACTCAAATTTACTCATGGTAGTGGTTCATTTTCAGTTACTAATAAATTTAATAGGCCAGTATCGAATATTTTCTTGCAAGATAAGTTGAAAAAACGAAACCATTCAATACATTTGCACCTCCAAAAAAATGGCGAGGTAGCTCAGTTGGTTAGAGCGCAGGATTCATAACCCTGAGGTCACGGGTTCAACTCCCGTCTTCGCTACTAAAGCAAAGCCCTTGTATTTCGTAATATAAGGGTTTTTGTTTTTTCAGGAGATACGAATCTAGATTAATTGACAACTCCACTTTCTATAGAAATACCCTCTCACATCATATTCCTGATGTAGATTTGCAGACTTAAAATTTTCAGCAGCCCCAAACAAGACGTCTATATAAAAATGGCCGAATACAATTTTTTAGAAACCGAAAAAAAATGGCAAGCCTTCTGGCAAGAAAATGAATCATTCAAAGCAGAAGTAGATACTTCAAAGCCAAAGTTTTATGCACTTGATATGTTTCCATATCCTTCAGGAGCAGGTTTACATGTAGGTCACCCTCTTGGCTATATCGCCTCTGACATTGTATCTAGATATAAGCGAATCAAAGGCTTCAATGTTCTTCATCCAATGGGTTTTGATGCCTTTGGTTTACCTGCTGAGCAATATGCTATTCAGACTGGGCAACATCCTGCTATCACTACAGAAGAAAATATAAATAGATACAAGGAGCAGCTAAGAAACATCGGTTTCTCTTTCGACTGGTCTAAGGAGACACAAACCTGTGATCCAAATTACTACAAATGGACACAATGGATTTTTATTCAGCTTTTTAATAGCTGGTATAATAATGATGCAAACAAGGCTGAAAGCATTGACTCTTTAGTTTCGTCATTTGAAAAAAATGGTAACACTGGAGTAAATGCTACTTGTGATGAGGATACAGCTTCTTTTTCTGCTGAAGACTGGAAAGGTTACTCAGAAGCTGAACAACAGGAGATTCTGTTAAAGTACAGGTTAACTTATCTATCTGAAACGACAGTAAACTGGTGTCCTGAACTAGGAACTGTATTAGCTCAAGACGAAATCAAGGATGGATACTCCGAAAGAGGCGGGTACCCTGTAGTCAAAAAACTCATGAAACAATGGAGCATGAGAATTTCGGCTTATGCAGAAAGGTTACTATCTGGTCTTGACAAATTGGAGTGGTCAGATCCTTTAAAAGAAATGCAACGTAACTGGATTGGAAAATCTCAAGGTACTGAGATGACCATGAAAGTGGACGGGCATGACGAGACGATTACTGTTTTCACTACTCGTATTGATACTGTGTACGGTGTGAGTTTTCTAGTACTTGCTCCTGAGCTTGAACTAATCGAGAAAATTACTACTCCGGAACAAAAGCAAATCGTAGATGAGTATGTCAGTGTAGCTAAAAACAGATCAGAAAGAGATCGAATGAGCGATGTAAAAACTGTCTCTGGAGCATTTACAGGTGCCTACGCAATCAATCCATTCAATGATGAGAAAGTTCCTATTTATATAGCAGACTACGTATTAGCAGGATATGGGACAGGTGCAGTCATGGCAGTACCTGGAGGAGACCAAAGAGACTTTGACTTTGCTAAACATTTTGACCTTCCTATTCTTCCTGTCTATGAAGGTATGGACGTAAGTGAAAAAGCTGATGCTACTAAGGAGGGCAAAATCATCAATGAAGGTATTTTCAAGGGATTGAATTTCCAAGAAGCTACTGATACAGGTATCAAGTTCTTGGAGGATAAGGACATAGGTTCTGGAAAAATCAACTATCGAATCAGAGATGCTATCTTCGCACGTCAGCGATACTGGGGTGAGCCTGTACCTATCTATTTCAAAGATGGCATCCCATATCCAGTAGCAGCTGAAGACTTACCTATCATTCTTCCTGAAGTAGACAAATACCTTCCTACTGAAGACGGTGATCCTCCATTAGGAAGAGCTGAAAATTTCACCTATACACCTACTGGATCAAGCGAGGCATACCCACTTGAACTAAGCACAATGCCTGGATGGGCTGGATCTAGCTGGTATTGGTACAGATATATGGATGCGAACAATGGAGAGGCTTTCGTCGCTGAAGATGTAATTTCTTACTGGAAGGATGTGGATCTCTATATAGGAGGTACTGAGCACGCTACAGGTCACTTGCTTTACTCTAGATTCTGGAACAAGGTATTGTTTGATCTTGGCTTTGTCAAAGTTGAAGAACCATTCAAAAAGCTTGTCAACCAAGGAATGATTCAAGGAAGGTCTAACTTTGTCTACAGGGTAAAGGGAACTAATCAGTTTGTTTCTGAGGGGTTGAAGAAGGAATACGATACTACTCCGATGCATGTGGATGTATCTATAGTCAGCAATGATATACTAGATACTGAAGCTTTTAAAAGCTGGAGACCAGATTTGGCAGATGCTGAATTTGTTCTTGAAGATGGTAAGTACAAGTGTGGCTACGAAGTAGAAAAGATGTCAAAGTCAAAATACAACGTAGTCAATCCTGATGATATTATTAATAAATATGGTGCGGATACACTAAGAATGTATGAGATGTTCCTAGGGCCTCTAGAACAATTCAAACCATGGAATACTCACGGCATCGATGGCGTATTCAAATTCTTGAAAAAATTCTGGAGACTATTCCATGATGGCAACAACAACTTCAATGTATCTGACGAAAAGGCTAAACCGGAAGAGCTGAAGATTCTTCATAAAGCAATCAAGAAGCTTGAAGAAGATATCAATAGCTTGTCGCTCAACACTTCTGTGAGCACGATGATGATTGCTGTAAATGAGTTGACTTCATTAAAATGCAATAAACGTGAGGTATTAGAAGGACTAGTAATAATCTTATCACCATTCGCACCACATATCACAGAAGAACTTTGGGAGCTTTTGGGACACTCAGGAGGAATCAGTACAGCTACTTTCCCTAATTACGATGAGTCATTATTAGTAGAGGCTGCTCACGAATACCCAATCTCTATCAACGGAAAAGTGAGAACTAAACTAAAATTCCCAATTGATATGAATCCGAAAGAAATTGAATCTGAAGCTTTGGCTGATGAATCAGTTCAAAAATGGGTAGAAGGCAAGACTCCTAAGAAGGTTATCGTTGTACCTAAAAGAATAATTAATATCGTGATATAAGCATCATTGATATCAAAGCAAAAAGCCCAGATTTGAAATTCAATTCTGGGCTTTTCTTTATTACAAAACGGCATTTTAAGTAATTCCTTAGATGTCTTATGCTACTTCAACTAAGTGCCTCTCATCGATTTCTCCCATTAATTTAAACTCTCCTAATTCCTTTTTCAGACTCTCAGCAATACCATTAAAAGTTTGAGAATTGTACTTCAATTGTTCCATTCCAGTAGCCAACTGTTGTGTTGATGTCATGGTCTGCTCAGTACCTGCTGCTGTTTCTTCCGCTATCACAATCACAGACTCTGTTTTATAAACAACCTCTTTGACATAGTCTGTTTGGATATCTGTAGCAACTTTTATTTCTTCTGAGTTTTTTAGTGTTTCTTGAGACACCTCATTGAAAGCATCGAAAACATCACTAAGTTCTTTAGCTACATGAACACCCTTCTCTACATTCTCAGTCATTCCAGATAAGAGGTTATTGGTATCCGTAGTGTTGGTAATGACAGCTCCTACAAGCTGCTCAATCTCTTTAGCACTTTTTCTTGAGTCTTCTGCTAATTTTCTTATCTCTTCTGCTACTACTGCAAATCCTCTCCCTGAATCCCCCGCTTGTGCAGCCTCTATGGCTGCATTAAGTGCCAATAAATTGGTCTGTGAAGCAATCTCTGAAATCACACGAAGTACTCGGTTTATATCGTTGGATCTATCCATCAATAGCTTCATAGAAGAGTTAGTCTGATCAAACGACCCAGCAATAGTATCTATCACTTGTTTCATATCAGATGAAAGGCGTTTACCGTCTTCACTCATTCCTACACCTTGAGTGGCCGTTTCATGAATATGATTGGACTTCTCATTGACACGCTCTGTTGACTGTTTTATATCTTCAATCATTCTAGAAGCTTGTTCTATTTTGACTACCTGATCATGAGCACCTTCACTCATTTGAGATGTTGCTATAGCTATTTCTGAAGTTGCAGTATTCATTTGACTGCTGTAATCCTGAATCTCTGAGGACTGCTGAGAAACCTCTTCAGCATTTTGCATAATGTGATTCATGGTCTCACTCAACTTCGACAATGAAGAATTGAGTGCGTCCGTTAGATCTTTAATTTGTCCTTTAGCATTTCCCTTATAGGCTTGCGAAAAATCTCCGTCTGCTACTTTATTCATTAGCTCTTTGAGATCAACTAATGGATAAGAAATGGATTGGAGTAAACTATTAATCGAAGATGTCATGATTAACCAACCTCCACTTTTACCCTGCTCCTGAATCAAAGTCTTGAAATTTCCATATTCAACAGCTTCATAGACGACTTCTCTCATTTCATCTAAAACAAGCTTCAGTTTGGATTGCATATCGATCAGTGCTCTCCCTAGTTCATCCTCTCCACTAAGAAGTGAATATTCAGTATCTAAATTCCCTTCACTAATATAAGTCGCCATTTTAGCCACTTTACTAAGGTTTTGATCAAGTTTTTGAAGTTGCATCATGGCTTGACCTATTTCATCATTGGCTCTTATTTTGACTTGATTATTGAGTTTACCTTGTGACAGTTTCTCTATGATAGTTTTCATTCTATCAATTGGTTTCACTACCACTATTGAGCTTAGCAAATACATCAGTACCACCAAGACTACATTAATAACTAAAAACAGTAAGAGAAGATCAGTAAGTCTTTGCTGTTTTTGCTTACTACTCTTTACATATGCCTTTACAAGGTTGTTGAACTTGGCTAACATCGGTTGAGCGTTTGTTTTCAAGTGTTGAAGACTTGAAACTATCGCCATACTATCTTGAGACATTACTTTCTGAGCATTTAACTTATAATCTCTCCAAGACCCCTCTGCTGCCAAAAGCACATTAAGAGATTCCCCAGTTGTTGGTGGCAAAATCATGGATTCATTCATTGCAGGAGCTTTACCTCCATTTTTTAAAACCTCAAGAGAAGTATCACACAGTTGTATTACTTTTTGTAATTCCTCAGCTGTCGAACTATCCATCTGGTATTGAAATGCTAAAAGACCTATTCTCTGAGATAGCATTCTCTGACGGCCTGCCAAATCAATCACTACTCCATCTGCCTTTTGTAGCTCTTTGTAATGTGAAATCAAGAAGGAATTAAGGATAGAAAATGACAAGAAAAGTAGTGCTCCGAAAGTTAGTTTTAACTTAAGACTTAAGTTTCGAATAGACACTAACCTTCTCTTATCTTCTCCTGATTTTTGGTCAGTAGACATAGCTGAATTGAATTGTACTTGTAGTGATTTTAAGGAGCAAAATTATGCATGCATCACAAGGCTATCTATAGGGAATTCTCTTAATCGATCTAAGTGGTAAAGCCTATTTTAGCTAAGGATATAATATTGACTGAATTTCAATAATGAATATGCTTATTTGATTGATCTCATTGACTTTGATTTCAATTTATTTATTGATCAGAATTCAGGGGTAAAATAAAAAACCACTATAGTCAGAAGAAAAATTCTATTTGAGTTACGAATTATTAACCGAATATTGCAGCCTACTACTTTCATAGCTGTGACAGTTCATACTATACTCAATTTGAATTGTTATTGAAATACTATCCAAAATGAAAAAACTAAGTGCAGTGCTGCTAATCATGTTATCAGCAGCGATGGTCTATGCCCAATCTGGAATCAAAGGGTCGATATTAGACAACACCTCCTCTTCTCCTATTGAGTTTGCTAGTATAGCAGTATATAGCATAAAAGATAGCTCCCTAGTAAGTGGTACTATCTCTGATGCCAATGGTAGATTCGAACTTATCACAAAACCTGGCAGCTACTATGTCACTGCTAAGTTCATGGGGTTTGAGACTATGACTTTGTCAAACGTACAAGTTTCAAAAAATAGACTGACTGACCTTGGCACAATAGGCCTTAAACACGATGAAAAGCTTCTCGCAGAAATCGAAGTAACTGGTGAGAAACTAAATACCATTCACAAAGTTGACAGACAAGTCTTCGAAGCCGATCAATTTCAAGCTGCCGAAGGAGGAACTGCTACTGATGTATTGAGAAATATGCCGTCAGTGAGTATAGATGGTGAGGGAGAACTATCTGTGAGAGGTACTAAGGGGTTTGTAGTACTATTAAATGGAAAACCTGTCCAGTCAGATCCTTCCATGATACTAGATCAGCTGCCTGCCAATGCGGTAGAAAATGTAGAGATCATTACAGCGCCATCTGCCAAATATGATTCGGAAGGAAAAGCTGGTATTATCAATATCATTACCAGTAAAAGTGCTACTGACGGTACTTATGCTCAGGTAAATGTAAAGGTAGGCGCTCCTAGTATCGAAAATTATGACAATGCTGACCCTGCCTATAGATATGGTGCAGATTTTACTGTTCACCAGCAAAAAGGTAAGTGGAACTGGTCTCTTGGTGGAAGTTACCTGAGAAATGACAAGACTGGTCGAAGAGAAGGCGAAGTATGGACTGAGGTCTATGATGACATCAACGGCACTTCTGGCAAGAGAACTGACTTCCCATCTGACGGAGAAAGAAGCTTTGATGAAAAAAACTACTCTGGAAGACTTGCTATTGGGTTTCAACCTACCAACAGAGATGAATTCAATGTAAGTTTCTATGGTGGTGTGAAGGACAAGACTCGTCTTGCCGACATTCACTATTTCAACAATATCAACTCAAGCATTCCTGAAGGAGAAGTAATAGGAAGTAATCAATACTACAATCACAACTCCAGAAACAGAACTGGAGATTTCGCTCTTGGCGCGTTGGATTATACTCACAAGTTCGTCAATAAGTCTAAAATCTCTACTTCGTTCCTATATGAGTATACACTACTTGGAGGACCTACTTTCAATGATAATCAAACCAACGATTTTTCTAGATCTCCTCTGAACAGTGAATTGATCGATAGAGAAAGAAACACGAATGACAATCCGTTAAATGGTTACAGGTTCAATTTAGACTACCAATTCAAACCTGGCACTTATGGAACTTGGGAAGTTGGTTATCAATTCAGACATCTAGATCACCAAGGAGAGTTCTTATATGAAAGCCAAGATTTAACTTCTGGTATCTGGAATGTAGTTCCTGCTTATACAAGTGATTTAAACCTTGAACGTACATTACACAGTGGATACATTCAGCTTTCTGGAAAGCAGGGTGCTTGGGATTATGGTGCTGGAGTGAGAGCAGAGAGTATGGCAAGAACTCTTGAGTACAAAGGCTTCAGTGAGGTGGATTACACTACACTCAATAGAGATTACTTTAGGTTCTTCCCATCTGCCAACTTACAATACACGGTAAATGAAGGCTTGAGGATCAAAGGTGCGTACAGTAAGCGGGTAGAGAGAACCACAACATTCAAAATGAATCCTTTCAAGGAGAAGGAACACTCTGAGACACTAGAGCAAGGATATGCAGAACTGCAGCCTGAGTTCATCGATTTGGTTGAACTTGGCATCGTAAAAGACTTTGGAGATGCAAACTCTTTCTTTGCCAACCTCTACTTTAGGAATACTGAAAATCTAATCAATAGAAACAATACAGTTGACAGTGACACTGTGCTGAATAGAATATATTCTAATGTAGGTACCGGTAGAGCTATAGGGCTGGAATTAGGCAGTGACCTAAAACTTTCCAATAAATGGAAATTGTATGCAGGAGGTAATGTATATCACTATACCATTGATGGCACTTTTAGATATCGAGATAGAAGTATTTCAAACGCTCAAGAGATCATCATCCCTGTCAATCCAGATGCTTGGCAGTACAGCTTCAACATCAACACCACTTATAGTATCACAGAGACACTTAGCGTGAACTGGTCTCTTAACTATCTTTCGGAGCGTATTACAGCTCAAGGGGAAGATTCAAGATATTACAGTCCAAACTTGACAGTAAAAAAATCATTCCTAGATGGCAGACTAACTACTAGCGTTCAGTGGCTTCATATGGATGCTGGGCTACTGGATACGAACGAACAGCGTATCAGTACCTGGAACTATGATGGCTACGAAGATCCAAATACGGGAACACTCAATAAGTTCTACACTACTACGAACTATGTCTATGAGACTGATTGGGTGATGTTCAATATCAGCTACAACTTCACAAAGTTCAAGAACAAGGCAAAATTTGCTAAATCGGAATTCGGATCTAAAGAATTTTAATCTCAAGACTTTAGATTTTACCAACATTACAAAGGCTTCAAAGCCTCTCTCGAGTTTCGAGAGAGGCTTTGTTTTATGCTACTACTCCCTTCTCTCTTTCAACTCAATAATTAATGAATTAACCTCGTTGGTTAGTCGACACTCCAAGACATTCATGCATATAGCAAGAGGTTCTCAGGACCTTCCCGAAGGTGTGCTGCAAGTAGCGAGAAGCTTTCGGGTCTTCCCGATTGGCTCCTGCAGGTTGCAGGAAGGTTTCGGATTTACCCGACGGGCTCCTGCAAGCTGCAGGAAGGTTTCGGGTCTACCCGACAGGTCGCTGCAGGCTGCAGGAAGGTTTCGGGTCTACCTGACAGGTCGCTGCAGGCTGCAGGAAGGTTTCAGATAGTTCTGAAAAGGTGCTGCAAGTTGCAGGAGACTTTCAGATGAACCTTGAGGCGTAAAATCAGGGGTATGTTGTATAGTACATGCTCCATGCTAAACATGAAGCTCTATTTGACTGACGTGGAGCTCTTAGTAAGTATTTGAGGATGATATTTATCAACCTGAAATTCCGAAATGATTACTCTGATTTAAAGAAATGAGCATCTTCTATTCATTTAGTCCGATCTATAGGTGATGAATCAAACCAAACAAATCATCTACCTTCTCAACCTCCTAACAAATCCAAGTGCTTGATTTTATGATAATTTAGAGTTTTTGAAATGCACGCTTTCAATTCTTCTCTAGGCACATCACCATTCAGAGGCAACAAAATGGCTCTGGTCTTCTCATATTGAAATAAGTCTCCATAGATGAACTGAAATGTAGAAACTAACTTACTTGTACAGACAAAGTATAGCGCATATTGATCTGGCGTTTTTTGCTTCCAGTCCATACGTAGCGTACTTCCATGCTTGGTCACATAGCTGGGTTCACCCCATTTGAGTGTTTCTTCAAGCGTATCAATTTGCTCATCTTCCTGAGCAGTCTCAATAACCAACTCACGAAGAGCATTCATTTTTTCACGAACGTGATCAGGATACTTATCAAACTTTTCTTGAACAGAAGGATTAGTCTTAAAGTGCATGATTGACGGATTGATTTGTAACTTTAAGTAAAATTAAATTTCAATACTATGCAACTTGGTACATTCTCAGTCAGCCTTACCGTCAAAGACATTAATGCATCAAAAGACTTTTATGAAAAAATAGGGTTCAAGGTTTTCGGTGGAGATATCGAACAAAACTGGCTGATCATGAAAAGCGGCAACAGCACCATAGGTTTGTTCCAAGGTATGTTCGACAAAAACATACTCACTTTTAACCCTGGGTGGGATGACAAAGCTCAGGAGCTTTTCAACTATACTGACATTAGAGAGATTCAAAAAGAAATGAAAGCGAAAGGTATCGCTTTAGAATCTGAAGTAGACGAAACAAGTTCTGGACCCGCAAGTTTTATCATCTCTGACCCAGACGGTAACACCATACTAGTAGATCAGCATATTTAGATATCAAAATATAATTGTAAAAAGCAAAGCCGTCCCGATGATGAGTCGAGACGGCTTTAAACTTCAAAATGAATTTAACTCTACTATGTGATGAAATAACAATTTGAGTCCTTTGGTTTAGGAATCAAGTTGTAATACTAAAATACATCACTAGTAACCTCCTGATAGGGATAAATTGTTCAGATTAGTATTCCCCCCCTCTTGTAATGACAAGATATCCTTCAAGGCCTTTACTCAATATTGTCTCATCACAAGAAATTGAATAAGATCTTATATCAGATATAATTACACCTCTTTCTTTGTTCCGTTTTTTCCACCTTTGAAAAAGGCACAGGGCTACTTTTGCTATACCAATCTATGATATAAAACTAAAATTGTGATTTGCTGATAAATGGAAAAACCCTGAATATTTTTCCGTAGATGCAACCTCACAAAATGAACAACAGATTAATATGAGACTAACAACACTACTTTTCACATTGGCTATGGTGGCTACCTTACAGGCGTATAGCGCTAGCTCCGATAAACCCAACATCGTGCTGGTCATCACCGATGATCAAGGCTATGGCGACTTAGCATGTCATGGTAATCCGTGGATCAAAACTCCTAATATCGACCAGTTATACACTGAAAGTACTCGTCTTACCAACTTCCATGTGAGTCCTACCTGTAGCCCTACACGATCTGCTGTCATGACAGGACACTACAACAACCGGACAGGTGTGTGGCACACTATCTCTGGCAGATCAATGCTAAGAGACAACGAAATCACTATTGCTCAGGTATTATCTGACAATGGCTATGCGACAGGAATATTCGGAAAATGGCATTTGGGGGACAACTATCCATTTAGACCTGAGGACAATGGTTTTCAGGAGGTGGTTTGTCACCTTGGCGGTGGTGTTGGACAACAACATGACTATTGGAACAATGACTACTTCAATGATGTCTATGTCCACAATGGTAAGCAAGAAAGATACGAGGGCTACTGTACTGATGTATGGTTTGAAGAAGCGACTAGATACATCGATGAAAAAGCCGAAGAGGGTAAGCCATTCTTCGCATACATCGCCACTAATGCGCCACATGGCCCCTATTATGTTGACAATAAATATGTAGAACCGTACAAAGACAATAAAAACATCCCCAACCCGATTTTCTACGGCATGATTGCTAATGCTGATGAAAACATTGGTAAACTTCAAAAGCATTTGGATGAAAAAGGGCTAGCAGATAATACCATCTTTATATTCATGACCGACAATGGCACCGCAGGTGGTGTCAAAATGAACTGGAAAACGAAAGAAGTGACTGGTGGCTACAACGCAGGTATGAAGGGAAAAAAAGCCAGTGAATATGAAGGAGGTCACAGGGTTCCTTTTTTCATAAAGTGGCCTAATGGTAACTTACCAAAAGGGAAGGATATTGATTACTTAACAGCACATGTTGATATGATGCCTACCCTATTAGAAATGGTAGGAATAGATTATAAATCTCCGGTTCCTTATGATGGCACTAGCATCATAGACGCTATCACTAAAGGAAAACAAAAGAAACTGGAGGATAGAATTTTAGTTGTAGATAATCAGCGTAAGGAAATTCCATTGAAGTATAAGCAATGTGCTACCATGCAAGGACCTTGGAGAATGGTCAACAACAAAGCGCTGTACAATGTATCTGATGATCCAGGTCAAAAATTAGATATCAAAGATAAATACCCTAAAAAGTTCAAAGAGCTTCAACAAGCCTATGAGCAAACTTGGGCTGATTTAGAGCCTACATTCGCTAATACTCCTCACTTCCCACTTTGTCACGAAGATGAACCAGTGACATTACTAAGAGCTCATGATGTCCACCTTGATGAAAAAGATGGACACAAATCTGTTCCTTGGAATGCTGAAAAAATGCGAGCTGGGTTCAAGACCTATGGTTATTACGCAGTCGAGGTTTTGGAATCTGGCAAGTATAAGTTTGAGTTGCTCCGATGGCCTCCAGAAGTCGAAGCTCCATTGACAGCTGGTCTTCCTATCAAACCAGCAGTGCCTGGCACTACGGTAGTAGCTTTCAAAGAAGGTGTCGCTTTACCAATAAAAACAGCTGGTGTGATTATAGATGGTCTAGATGTGTCTACTGACATAGATCCAAATGCCAAAGCCGCAGTTATGGAAGTAGAACTTAAAAAGGGAAAACATCAACTTAGAACTTGGTTTGCAGAAGAAGATGGTAAGCGATATGCTGCATTCTATGCTAGAATCACAAAACTTTAAGCACAAACACATGAATAAATCAATATTGACATTGATAATAGTATCATTATCATATTTAGCTCAAGCTGGATTGGGTAGTGATAAACCGAACTTTATTTTCATCCTGACAGATGATCAGCCTTACAACTATATGGGCTTTACAGGTAATGAAGTAGTAAAAACTCCGAACTTAGATAAACTATCTTCTGAATCTGTATTTTTCAACAATGCACACGTCACTAGTGCGATCTGCACTCCTAGTCGAGTTTCCATTCTTCTGAGCCAATACGAAAGAACTCACGGTGTCAATTTCAACTCTGGGACTTCTGTAAACGATGAGGCATGGAGCATGTCTTACCCAGTAGTCATGAGAGACAATGGCTATTATACAGGGTGGATTGGCAAAAACCATGCGCCTATTGGCAAAGGAGGATATCAAAGTGGTGTAATGGAAAAGAGCTTTGATTACTGGTATGCAGGGCATGGACACCTGAGCTTCTACCCTAAGAAAAGACACGATATCTTCAAGAATGCAGAATTTGATACGCAAGTAGAAGTCATCGACGAAGGTGTTCAGGACTTCCTGACGAATGATCAAAAACTAGACGGTGCAGTACAGTTTTTAGGAGCACGCCCATCGGACAAGCCATTCATGTTATCCATTTGTTTCAATCTCCCACACGGAAACGGTACGGGAAGTATGAAAATGAAGAAAACAGATGATGAGATTTACAAATCTCTATACAGAGATCAAGAGATTAAGCTTCCCAACAACTACGTCGCCAAAGCGGATATCAAAAACCCAAAAATACCTTCAGATGTACTTAGAGCGGAGCAAAGACAAACTGGTTACAACTATTCTGACACGGAAGAAGATACTAAAGAACGTATGATCAGGATGTATCAGGCCATGACTGGTATTGATAGAATGGTGGGCAACTTATTGGCTACTTTAAAGAAAGAAGGTCTGGATAAAAATACTGTTATCGTTTTCACCAGTGATCATGGCCTTTTCATGGGTGAATTTGGACTCGGCGGAAAGGCGCTTTGCTATGAAGTAACTACACATGTACCCATGTTCATCATGGATCCAAGAATGCCTAAGAAGTATAGAAGACAAACAGACGCTCTTGTATCTACCATCGATATTGCTCCTACTATGCTAACCCTAGCAGGAATACCGATCCCGTCTTCATTCCAAGGAAAAGACTTATCGTCATTCCTAGAAGGAGACAATGATAGTCCTCGTGAGTATACATACACGGAAAATCTATGGTCTACTCAGTTTGGAAACCCTAAAATCGAAGCCGTACAGGATAACGAGTGGAAGTATATTAGATATTATAAAAATATCTCCTATCCTGCTACTGAGAAAATCAGAATCGCTAAAGAAATGAAAATCCCTGTCAACAAAATGCTTTATGCTGTTCATGACAATGAGATTCCTTTCTACAGAACTTTAGCAGAGTCTTCTCTTCAAGGACAAGAACCTGACTATGAAGAGCTATTTAATTTGAAAGAAGATCCTGAAGAGGTGACTAATCTAGTGAGTAAAAAGGAATATGAAACTAAACTTAAGGAGATGAGAGCTGTATGGAAAAAAGAACTAACCGCAGCTCGAGGAAAAGGAACTCCTAAGGTGTTTAGATATACCGCGACGAGTAAGTTGGAAGCAGGTAATGCTGGTACAGGTCATTAAAAATTTCTAATATACTGTCTCAAAATTAGACCTGTCTGGACGAACGTTCAGAGGCCTTAAATTTTGAGACAGTATTCAACTACCATCTGAAAATACCCCCAAGAATAGAAGAAGACTTTTTAAACTTCTTAAGTTCTTTCTCAAGTCTTTCACCCCTAGGGTTAACAGCGATAATATTACCATCTCCGTCTAGTAAATAACTCTGCGGGATACTTCGGATACTATAAGTCTTAGCCGCGGCACTTTTCCAGCCTTTCAAATCAGATACATGCGTATCCCATACCAATCCATCTTTTTCGATTGCTTTTTCCCACGCTTCCTTTTTCATGTCTAGAGATACACTATAAATCGTGAAGCCTTTACCATTTTCAAACTCTACATCCTTGTACTCATTGTACATTCTTACCAGCATTGGGTTTTCTTTTCGACAAGGCTTGCACCATGATGCCCAGAAATCTAGCAATACCACCTGGCCTTTAAGAGAGGATAGCCTTACTTCCTTACCATTCACATCCTGAAGAATGATATCGGGAGCTTTTTCACCCTTTTCAAGAGCAAAAGCAGCTAAACTCAAACAAAGTGTAAAAAATATGGTATATGCGTATTTCATAATAAAAAGGATTATCTCTCGATCTAGGCATAAACTTAGTCAATGAATGAAAGAATTGTGCCAGAGTGGAAGTGATATTAAACGTAACACGTCTTTGTTGCATATTAGAAAGTATTCTAAAAAGATGATTATTTGTATAGCAGACTCTATGTAATATTGAAATGCAATTGACAATATGAGATATTCTGTACTACTAATTATTAGCCTCCTGACGCACTGGTGCATCGCTCAAGACTACACCGTATTACTCAACGATGTCAAAATCGGATCATACCAAATATCATCGACCCGTTCAATAGACTCTGTCAAAACCGAAACGCAATATTTGATTGAGATTTTTAGACTAGAAGACACTATTAGGTATAGCCAACACCAAGTTTATCTTGAAGTAAGTGACACGCTCAGATCTTTCAAACAATCAATTACTGTCGGTACTGACTCATTTCCATCTCAATGGCTACAAGACTCCTTATTAGTTTTAGGAATAAAAGGCATTCAGAAAACCAGCACTAACAGCCTAAAAAAAATTGAAGACTCTATAGTCTACAGCAGTATCTATGATCAAAACAGCCAACCTATCAAATGGTCTAGAAAAATTACAGACTACAAAATCATCAATGCGAAAAAATATTGGGTAGTAAAAGACTCTTCTACATTTCAATCTTTGACCTCGATCTACGATCGTAATTTCAATCTATACAGCAGTGCCTTTCTGTCTCCTATGGGGGTCATGAAAATAAGAAAATCAATCCCCAAAGACTCCATTAATTCCTTGTATGAAAAACGGTTCTATGAGGTTATTCCGTCGAACCTTTGGCTACCTGACCCTAGTAACATCAACGGCATAAATATCAAAATCACTTACGATAGCCTCATTGAGGAAAAACAGCTTACTGACAATAGCTTCAGTCCTGTCGATCAAACTAGAATAGAGGAATTTACTGCGTTCAACAACTGGGTACAGCCTCTTCCCAACAGTCTTAGAAAATTGACAAACCCTATCCGGCGAAACAAAATTGCTTTTGAACAAAAGGTATATGAGCTCATGAAGCTAATTAAGTCAGACAGTACTATATCCAATGAAGGGTTGATGTTAATGCGTATGTCACGAACCCTTTACCTTCCTACTAGAATAGTATTTGGATGGGTATACCATAAGGCTGAATGGCACCCGCATCAATGGATTGAAGTAGGCCTCGATGGAGAATGGAAAACCTTTGACTTTGAATTTCCAGAAGCATCTACCTCATTGCGGCTCATCGGCAGTACAAGTTCACTGGCAAACGGTCCAAATGAACTGATGAATTACCGTAAACCAACTGAAATTCGAATCGATGAATTTTTATATCTACGAAAACCTAGGAGAATCAAAGACAATAACGTCGTTTCCTATCTAATGAATGAATACATCAACAAAAGCTTAGGCATAAGGTTTGAGCTACCAGAAAGGTTCGTGTTAGTAAAATACAATGATCCTAGTGTGATAGAATTCTTCAAAGGGGACGAAGATGAGTCTATCAGAATACGGCAACTCGATAGACAGGAAGTAGAGAGCTTCTTACAAAATCAATACATCGATTTAGACTCTAAAGATCAAATGATAAAAGATGATTCTCCGGTCAAAACACAAATAATACATAGACAAGGCGATAGTTTCATCCTGATAGAAATTGAATCCACTGAAAAAGAAAACATCTATAGCAGCTTGATGAAAAAGAACTTAAATTTTGAATTTTAATCCATCATGAAAGAATTCCTTCAATCCTTTGAAATTCTTACTTCAGATGAAATAGAATCTTTTATATCCCTCCTCCGTCCCAAAACTGTAAATAAAGGGAGCTACTATATCAAAGCAGGCCAAGTAGCTAAGGAAGTCTCATTTATTCAATCAGGAATAGCACGATCTTTTTACTATTCTTCCACCAGTGAAGAAGTTACCTATTGTTTCCGATCCGAAAATTCATTTTTAGCTGCTTACTCATCGTTCATTTCCCAAACTCCGACATCTGAGAATATTCAAGCTCTGACAGACCTCAAGCTGTTGAGCGTTTCATGGCAAGAAGTCAAAAGACTGGAGGCTACTAGTCCCAATTGGCTCAGAATGCTGAAACACCTAACAGAACTGGAATACATAGACATGGAAGCTAGAATATTCCAACTACAAAGAGAAACCGCAGAAAAGAGATACCAAGATCTACTCAATAATCAACCGGAGTATCTTAATATGATCCCACTGAATTACATAGCCTCTTATCTCGGAATCACTCAAAGACACCTAAGCAGGATTCGCAAAGGCATATCGAATTAGACATATGTCCTTTTTCTTAGTAAGCAATCATCGTTGGTTTGCTAGAAAAAAGAAGACATGAAAAAGATTCTTATCATCAACGGCCATCCAGATCCTGAAAGTTATAATCAAGCACTATTCGAAGCTTATAAGGAAGGGCTTAAGACAGAAGGCTACTCATATTCTGAAATATCAATTGGAAGCCTGAACTTTAACCCTAGCCTAGTTCATGGCTATCGCAAACGAACTGAATTAGAACCTGATCTCAAGGAATCAATAGCCAAAATCAAAGAAGCTGACCATATCGTATGGATATTCCCTATGTGGTGGTATGGCTACCCTGCGATTATGAAAGGTTTCATTGACCGTACATTTCTACCTGGTATCACATACCAACCCATCGAGGGTAAACCACTTCCTAAAAAATTACTTGAGGGTAAATCTTCTAGAATAATCATTACGGCAGATTCTCCACGCTGGTACGAAAGGCTTTGGATGGGTAGTCCTGTTACTAATCAATTCAAAAAAGGAACCTTGCAGTATTGTGGTATCAACCCTGTGAAGGTCACCTATATCGCACCTATCAAAAACTCCACAATCGAATTTAGAACTAAGTGGATTGAGAAAGTGAAAGATTTGGGAAAGAGCGGATTATAGTATTTACTAACAAATCACGACTCGAATCAACTTTTATTCAAGTCGTGATTTTCATTTAGATCTAGCAAGCAAAAAGAAAAGTATAGAAAGGACGAATGTGATCGGTGTGAAAATCATAGCTTCCAAGGAGTTAAGAGAAAAGAGATTCCCGACAGTATTAAGAGCAAAAAGCCCTACAAAAATCCACAGAAAGACTGTGACGAGCACTGGAGAGAGGAGTTGATTGATGAAACCGACCTTCATCGATACTATAGCTATCATTATCAGATTGATGGCTATCGAAAACAACTCAAAGGCATACATTTCCTGAACCGTCTTCAGCCTACCTCCCCAAACCATGTCAAATGGCACAACACCTGTAACAATACTTAAATGAAACAAGAGCACCAGACTAAGAGTACTGATGATAATTTTAGCTATTTGAGATGGAGTCATGACTAAGTAAAAGATGATAAGCGTAAAATTCCCTGAACTAATCAGAGAATTTTACTTAACCTATTATCGCATTGCGATAAAATTACCAGTCTTTTTTCTTCTTCCCTAGAGCAAACGAACGAGATATATTAAAGCCAAAAAACAAATCTCCTTCTCCCCATTCGCCAGTAGTTTCTGCTACAAATCCTTTTTCAATCATTGCTCTAGAGTTGGAGACATGAAGTTGAAATACATGCCCTCCAGTCTCTATATCTACTCCTAAAGATAGCGCGTCAGTATAGTCATCAGTGTTATTGAATTGAGGATAATACTCGACATTGAAAGAAACCCTTGGTGTGAATTTGTATCTACCTCCTACCCCTAGAGCTACTACGTCATTAGAATCATTAGCAGTCACTACCAAATTTCTATGAATAAGAGTAGGCATGAGTTGAAGCGATAGTTTGGAGTTAAATTTTCTAGCCACTAGAAGCTGATACGCATAGGAAGTCTTCTGCGAAAAGCTATAATCATAGTCAGGATCAGCAAAAGCATCTTTGTCTGTCTTGATTGCCATACTCGCAAAACCTGTGACGGTTACTGGCACTCCTGAAGTCTGCTGAGACAGAATTTTATACTTGAGATAACCATCTACAGTCTTTTCGTACGACGAACGACCAATACCTACCATAAGATCATCTGTCACGCCATACTCCAATCCCAAACGAATCTGTGCATCATCCAGTCCCCAAAACTCTTCTACTCCAGAGTTGATTGCGCCAAACCTGTGATTGATCACAAAATCCAACGTATTTTTATCCAGTGTCCTCACCGTTTGTCCACTTACTAATCGAGAAGCTTTGAAAGTACTCGTTACTTCTTTGGACTCTTGTTTTGTATCCAGCATAGACATCAAATCATCCTGACCATAGGCTGATACAGCACTAAAAAGTGCCAGTGCTAAAACTATTTTTTTCATTACTTGATTGGTTCGTATTCGAAATGTACAGTGACTTCTATTTTTTCAGCAATGTTATAAAAGACTGCTTTAGGAATCTTGATTTTGTGATCCTTCAGTTCTATCACAAACTTTGCATCGACCATTACTTTATCATTGGTCTTAGAAATCTTACCTTCGATTTCCCGATTTTGGGTAATTCCATGTACATCTAATCCACCTTTTGCCGTGGCAGTTTGAGATGATGATAGACCTTTCCAATCTTGAAGCTGAGCCTTAAAAGTAGCTGTCGGATAGTCTTCTGTCTCCATATAGTTTTCATTGAAGTGCTCCTGCATCAATTTCTTGTCAAATTGAAATTGATCAACAGGAATAGAGAATACTATTTGTCCCGATTCAGCATCAAATACACTTTGAGACTGCGAATTAACAGCCTCAATATTCTCCATAGGTGCCTCTGAAAAGAAGTGTACTTTCGAACTAACAGACTTGTACTTCTGAGCATCTGCTACAAAAGCACCCAATAGTAGAAAAACTAATAATACCGCTCTCATTAATCTAGCTCTGCTCCTTGATTTACCCATGAGACTATAATATCTCTTTCTTCAAATGAAAGTGTTCTACCTATTGGCATTCTACCACTAGTAACCTCTATTTTGATCTGATTAGCATCTGCTTCAAAATTTTCATCCTTGGTATAATTAGGAAGACCAGTTCCTCCAACATGACATCCCGATATGGCACAGTTGGTACTGACGATTGGACTTACTTCAGTCTGATAACTAATAACCCGATCCTCTCTAGTAATAGTCCCTGGTTGAGTAATTCCTAAATCCTCCTCGTTTTCTGAGGAACAAGCAGCACATACTAGTACTGCAAAAAACATAAGTGCTAAGTTCTTTTTCATATTTATTAATTGATTGCAATAATTAAATGGAACTTCTAAGAAATTCAGCGATGCCTCCTTTATCAAAATATGAATAATTGGAAGCTGGTTGATCACTAAGTATTTTTTAATCGCAGGGCGATAGCCCATTGGGTCAAATTCCCCAACTCTAAGGTCGAGGAATCAAATAGCTAAGATACCCCGTCGCTTTTCGTCGGGGAGCTTCAATTGCTAAGAGCTCCATCGTCAACCCAACAAGCAATGAGGTCAATTTGTTCCGAAGAAAGGGAACCTCTGTCGGCTGGAGGCATCGATCTATTTTGTGTTCTAGACTTAATCTCATCAGCAAACGACTGTACGTTACCAAATACTGATAGATTGGGGCTTCGTCCCCCTGAAGAGTGACAACCAGATATCGCACAATTATTTATGATAATATCAGCTACTTGAGCATCATAGCTTACTCCGCTGAGTACTTTCACCTCCTGAGTAATCTGGCAATCTGCTTCGTCCTTCACCATCAATTCATAGATTCCTGCCTCTAGATTAGAATAAACAGCTTCAGTACTAAAACTAGCTCCTTCTAAACTGTATTGAATTTCACCAGTACCTCCTGTAGCAGTAGCCGAAAACCCTCCAGTACTACCTCCACAGCCAGCAGATGCATCAAGAGAAATGTTAAGACTAATGGCATCTTCTGACGGCTCCACTGTCACCGACTGAGTGGCTTGGCAACCTACTTTGTCTTTTACGGTAGCGGTATAGTTTGAGGCTAACAACCCGTCAAATTGACCATTGGAATTACTTACACCATTTAAGGTATAGGTGTATTCACCTTCACCTCCACTGGCAGCTAGAGAGACTGTACCGTTGGCGTCACAGTCTGCCTGAGTGGTGCTATTGACTGCCAATGACAAACTTGATTCACTACAGTCTACTTTGATCTCATCTTGATCAGACGAGTTTTCGTCTTCGCATGAACATAAAAGGGCTAATACACAGGCTAAGGAATAGAGTGTTTTTTTCATCGAATGTTAATTTGGGTCTTAGTTGTTTTAACAAAAGTTGGTCAACCAAGTTAAATTAACTCAATTAATTCGATGTTGTATCACGAAGGAATGGAAATGTTGGTAATTTTTGAAGGAGTGTCTTGTTTAGGATTATGATCCTAAATACTCCATGCTATTTTTTTGATCGTTTACGAAGCAAGGAAATTTTTCCCAAACTCCATTTTCATTATTACTTTTTGATTTAGCAGTATGGCAATCATAGATATCTGAAGATAAATCTTCAGAAAGAGCAGGTCGCTCACTAGAGCAACTATACAATGCAGAAACGCTGATTAGAGCTAAAAAAAGAAACTTCATATGTTTACGAATTGTTCTTCAAATTGAAAACAGTCAAGGTTCGTAAAACGTTCAGAGGTAAAATAAATTCCCCTGCACTAGGGGGAATTGGAATAAATCGTAAGGTTATGCCTAGCGATTAAAGTGCGGCGATCTTCATCAAAACGCCGCAAAAATAAGCTGCATAGGTGCCTAAAGCATATCCCAACACAGCTAATAATACTCCTACAGGTGCTAGAGAAGCATTAAACGCTGAAGCAACAACTGGCGCAGAAGCCGCACCTCCTACATTGGCCTGACTGCCTACAGCGATAAAGAAAAATGGAGCTTTGATTAATTTACCTACTAGTAGAAGCAACCCTATGTGAACCAACATCCAAACTATACCTAGCAAGAATAGTTCAGGAGCATCTAGTATGGCCAAAACGTCCATTTTCATCCCGATGGTAGCAACAATTATGTAAATAAATACACTTCCTATCTTGGAAGCTCCTGCTCCTTCGAGACTACGATATCTCGTGAATGACAAAATTAACCCAACTGTGGTAGCTGACACTACAATCCAGAAAAAAGTGCTCGTCAAACTCGAAAATGGGTTTTCAGACTCGGATAATGATGGAAATAATTCAACTATGGCTGGTGAAACATAGTCTGCGATCCAATGTGCCAACCCTGTAGCTCCAAACCCTATGGCTAACATCATCACCAAATCATTCAAAGAAGGAATCTTAGCAATACTTGCTCTGTAAGTTTCTAACTTTTGTCTGATATCATTGATAGAGCTATCATCCGCTTGTAACCATTTGTTGATTTTCTTATTTTTACCCACGCCTATGAACAACAGTGCCATCCATATATTGGCTACTAATACGTCTACAGTCACCATCTTGGAAAACATGACATCATCGACTTCAAAGACTTCTTTCATCGCAGCTTGATTAGCACTTCCGCCGATCCAACTTCCTGCCACGGTAGTCATACCTCGCCACATATCATCCAATGATCCTCCTACTACATCTGGCGCTATTGCTGCAAATAGTAGTATAGCCAATGGACCACCTAGTACGATCCCTGCCGTACCGGTCAAAAACATAATGACAGCTTTACTTCCTAGACGCGAAATTTCTTTGAAGTCTGTTCCCAAGGTCAACAGAACCAAACAGGCTGGCAACAAATACCTTGAGGCTACAAAATATAATTTGGACTGATCTCCTGATATGACACCAAGAGAATTGAATACTGACGGAATAAAATAGCATAGTAATACCGCAGGAACTACTCCGTAGAACTTCACCCAAAATGGATGTTTAGAGCTATTGGTTTTAAATATGGCTCCTAGGATGATCATCAATAGTCCAAAAACCACTGCGTCATTCGTGATCAGCACTTCTTTCATTTGTTAATATTTTCTATTAGCTGGCTATATTGAATTCACTATTCTCAACCAATCAATTCTTAGGTACTTAATTCTGGTTTCAGGGTTGGCTGTTTGTCATCTCTTTAATCACAGCTGCCATTTCACTTAATATCATGGCTGTAGCTCCCCAAACAATTCGACCGTCAAAATCAAAACATGGGGCTTGGATCTTCATATTTTGAGAGACTTTGACTGGTGCGAATTTACGATTCTTATCGTCAATCAAATCAATTTCATTGATATCAAATACATCGACGACTTCTCTCTGGTCTGGTTGGTAGAGTGGTTTGCCTTCTGTAATTCCTATTATTGGCTTGATATTGAAGTTGCTAGGGGGAATGTATATATCCGAAAGCTGCCCGATTACTTCGATAGCATCTGGTGTCACACCTATTTCTTCATGAGTCTCTCGAAGTGCGGTCTCTTGAAATGTCTCTTCAAGTTCTTGCTTGCCACCTGGTAAAGCTATCTGTCCACTGTGCGTCCCGTTGTAAACAGGGCGCTGAATCAAGGGAAACTGCCATTTATCTTGGTGATAATGCCATAAGATCAATACGGCGCTTTGCTTAGGAATTTTGCCAAGGCTCATTTCCGATCTTTGTTCTGGACGAATGGGGTCCATTTCCATGTGAGCAGATTCTCCTGGTAAAATTCCATCTAACACCTCTATCAACCCTTCTACGAATGCTTCTTTTTCCATATTCTATCTAGGTGGCAATTGTGGGTAAGGTATCACCGATTCTATTAATAATTCTACTCCGCTTCTAGTCATTAGCGTAAGCGTAATAATAATGACACTCACTACTATAGATACGCCAATATTGTTTTTTATAATCTCTTCGAACTCCTTGATAGGGGTAATCTTGGAATACAAAATGGTACTCAATAGTCCAATAACCAGTGCAAAGACATAGGCTATAGCGATAAACACAAATCCATACCCTAGATGACGTGAGATCACTTCAAAGGCTGAACCGTCTGCACTTGATAGTCTATAGGAGGACATCAATGGCTGAATCACTCCACTGACCAAATATCCTACGCTGTACAGTATGGCTGCGGTATAGATACTGTATGCGAGATTTTCTTGTTCTTGTATGTGATAAAACCGCTGGCCTATGAGCTTGACCAGTTTATAGGTCATTGCTAGTATCACTACACCAATACTCAGCGCAGAAATAATCTCAACCAATCCTAATATTGCTAAACTACTGTTCATCTATTTGTATTTTCAATTACATATTCACTCGAAACGGAGATTTTGAAACTTTTGTCTTCACACTTGATCATAACAGTTCGGATGTTTTAAGGGTAAATGGTGGTAAGGCTACTTTCCAATAATCCAATACATTCATGGACGGTGGCAGCATTCCTACTGACCAACCGGTAGCAGTAGTCTCCCAAAAATAGTATTCAATCCCTTGATATCGAATATGGTCTCCTGTCACGGGTAGATCTATGGCTATCATAGCGTGTGCGTATTCTCTACTGACTACAATAATCGGTAGATAATCAAATTTCTTCAACAATGCATATAGTAGCACACTTCGGGTATCACAGTCTCCTTTCAGTGTATGCATGAACTCTGACGGCGCCAAAATGCCAAACTTTTGTTCCCCTATGCACCTTCCTCTGTACTCTCTCAGTTCGTAATCGGTACAAATCTCTGTACTGACAAAAGTATATTCGATGTCTTGTACGAAGTTCACGATCAATTCAGCAGCTTCTACTCTACTCAATTCTTTCCTATTGAAAGTTTCTTCGAATAGGTTGGCCAATGAGTCTACCATCCATTGATCTCTGGTCACCAGCTGCTCATAGATCTCTCCCCAAAAATCTTCCATTGCGGTTTGATATGGATATTCTATTTCTTCCTTTACTTTTTGAGACTTGGCGTTGATGGATTGGTATGACCAATAGCCTTCGCAATATCCTTTGGCATTGGATACCCAGTCACGACGATGATAGACGTCTTGGTCTTCATCGACTATACTTTCTTCCATACAGTATTCTTCATATACATCAGTAGTGTAAGAACTTTTCAGACTATGGTAGGCATTGTATGCGAATAGCAATACGAATATGATGTATATGTAGTGCTTGGTTTTCAAGTGTATATATAGCGTTTGGGACAAACTTAGAGCAATATTCTTTATCTTAGAAGACAAGCCTTTAAATCCCAATGGACGAATTGCCCGCGTATATTAGTTTGGTTTTTGTGGTGACGACAGTTGCTACGGTTCTATTCGTGTACTATGCTGTCAGAGCTACCGAATCGAAAAGGTCGCATCTCGCTTCCTCTATTACTCTTGGATGTATCTTAGTATGGATGGGAATCACTTACTTCTTAGCCGATTCTGGTTTTTACAGAGCCTTTGAGGCGATGCCTCCTAGAGCGATTTTCGTTATTACCCCACCAGTTTTTGCTATTGTCGTCTTACTACTGATCCAACGAACTAGGGGCTATATGATGCGCATTCCGATTACGATCCTCACGTATCTGCATATCATCCGTGTACCTATCGAGATGGTACTTTGGTGGCTGGCGCTTCGGGGTATGGTTCCTTTTCTGGTGACTTTCGAAGGGATCAACTATGATATCTTATCTGGTGTATCTGCTCCATTCATTGCTATATTCTTTGTCGGGATCAAGCGCCAAAACCGTATCGGGGCGATTATTTGGAATCTAGCTGCCTTGGGTCTTTTGATCAATGTAGTCTTTCATGCTCTTCTGTCCGCACCGACACCTTTTCAACTATTTTCCTTTGACCAGCCTATGCTAGCGGTTTTTTATACGCCGTTCATTTGGTTACCTGCCGTGGTGGTTCCAGCAGTGCTTTGGAGTCATTTGGTAGGTTTGATTCAGTTGATCGGTAGGGAGTCTTAATTTCCACACTTCGGATAAATAACCCCTGAAAAACCTCACTAAGAACCAGTGATTAACAACATTTAATTGGTTCTATCTCATTTTTTATTGGTTCTGAGTCATTTCCGAGTAGTACTATTTTATTTTACATTCGTCTTGAGTGAATTTAGAACCGTTCTCAGTCATTTTTTAGTGGTACTGAATGATTTCTTAGACGTCCTTATTCATTTATCAGCAGTACTCAGCCATTTTCTAGCAGTCCTTAGTCGATACTTATAGGTTCTCAATCAATAAATAGCCTTTCTGAGTCAAGTTCTCACTGTTCTTGAGGCGCCATGAATAAGTTGACAGGTTTTACATTAGATAATAATTAAAACATGACACACTTTACTGAATAGCCCCCCTCATTGCCTACGTTTAAACATATCTAAACACATAATTGTATCTCATTGATCCAAAAAAACCACAGAACAAATCTCCTGTGGTTTACCTCATCGTCCTTTATCTGTAAAGGAAATAGTCTACTGGTTATGATGTTGTTGGTTACTATTTGATAAAACAATGACTTTCTAAGACATCGTAACTATTTCAGACTGGTAAGAATCAATCCGTTCCCCAAATACGAGTTACGAATTGAGCGGAATCGATAAAAGGGTTTCTGTTGTTTTGTATTAGATATACAGCATTATTCCTTTTGGTTTCCTTTTCGCTTACCGGATCACCCTTATGCCAATCCAATAGTAGATCTACATACCAATCTTGAAAAGAGGTAGAATCATTTCCTGCCAAGACATATTTGGCTTCTCCATTATTAGCCCAGCCTGCTATTTTATCCTGATAACAAGTAGCCATATAAAAATATGTTCTGGCAAAGTCACCTTTATACTTATCTATTGGCTCGAATACGACAATATCACTACCTAATATTTTATTCGTAGATGCATAGCCTTTTTTACTACCATTTTGAGATAACGGAGGGTTTTGCTCAGTTACTTGATCATAAGGGACATTTCCTCGCAAATTATTTATTTTAACATCAGTAGGGTATATATGAAACAGGTCAGTGTACATAGGAGAGTTTTTCTTATTACCAAACCAGCTAGCTGGAAAAGAGTGTTCCCTGTTATAACATTTACTATTTTTATTTTCTCCACATTGATCTATTTGGTATTTGTAATAAAACGGATTAGCTACAGTATTAAGAGGTGGAAGAGTATACATGTCGATGATGGTATCTTTTCTTGTATCTGTCTTTTCAAATGCAGTCCAAAGATCATTGTATTTCAATTTTTTGTGCTTGTTTATAATGTCGTACAGTGAAGTTTTTAGCTCATAGCCTGTTTTGCCTATAGTCCTATCATAATATCCTAATGGTGGCTGTGATTGACCGAATCTGGTGAGAATCGTGATTAATATTAATGGTCCAATTATGTTTTTCATGATTTCAATATTTATAAGTTTTAAAAGTTGGTTTAACAATAGATTAGTTAGAATCAAGCCCACTTTATGGTATAGAGTTCGGCTATATTTTTGGGTCTAGTTTCCTTTCCTCCCGTTGATCCAGTAGAAGTATCTCCTTTAGTCACCAAGTCCATAGCTGTATCTCCGATGGCCTTAGCAGATAGTGAAAAACCTATGCTATGATGATGTTCTTTGAATTGGTCGAGCTCTTCAGTTCCGACGTTATCTCCTGTTACTTTTGATTTTCCCCAATTGGTTCTATTATAAGCGTCAGGGTCTGTTCCAGAGCCGTTGTCCCATGATCGACTAAAATATCCTCGCATGTCGGGTAGATAGGATCTTTTATTGTCACCGTAACCAAACCGGCCATTCAATACGGAATCGAGACGAGAATATCCTACTGCTAGCTCCTCAGATGATTCGCAAAGTGATAATTCTTCTGCAGGCGGCGTTTCTGTTGAGAGGTACTGCTTTCGCTCTCCTATGAATCCTTCTACTATACAAGGATTCGTGTCAACTGCCACCGTACCTATATTGGCGTATGCACATAGAATATCTATCACTACATTTTCAGTACTCGTTTCTATTGACAGTGTTAGTTCTTCAGCGTCTGAACTCACCTCAATCTGCGTCACTAGAATACACTCTCCTGTAGTCTGCGCTAAATGCGATTGAGTAATAACCCCATCAGAGAGAGACAGTGATATGATAGTCTCAGACTCTAGCTTTAAATGAGCTTGGGCTGTAACAGTTTGCCCTTTTAAAGTTTCCTCCCATCTAGGAAATTCATTGATTTCCTGTGAGAGCTTAGTCTTTTCTGTACTAGTCTCTATCCTGCAGGAATTGTTTTCCTGATTAAGACCAATTTGACCATTCCCTGAGTAAACCCACCCATCTGGATGCCCATACTCTGCTGGAGAAGAAGCTACTCCCCTATTGCTGAAGTACAGAAAATTATAATTATAGACTAAGTTTTTCTGTCGAATGGCGAATAACAACGCCTCCGCAGTGATATCGTTTTCTTTCATTGTATTTGTCTTAAAATGTTGTGTAGATAGTGTATTCTGATACATAACCTGAGGTTATGATAGTGCCCGGATTAGCTCCGAGCACTACACATTGTTATAATCCACAAACTTTAGCAGCTGTTATTTCAATGAACAGACCAAGTATTGTCCGAATTAAGAACAACGTTCATCGTATATTGATTGACAGGAAAGGCGATTTCCTGAGCTGTAGAAGTAACCTTCTCTATATCCAAAACTTCACCCTGCTCGAAAGAACCAAACACTATCCAGTACTTAGGGTGTGGCGTGAATTGTAGTTGCATGTTAGGCTGAGAACTAACTACAAATGTACCACTGCCTGACATACCTATTCCTACAGAAGTCTGATTTGGGGTTACAGTTCTCTTTTGATAGACATACAAGCTACCATCCTCTGGACCAGCAGTTTGGTTATCAAAAGTGTAGGCATCTAGAGAGGTATCTTTAAGGAAATCTACCGCATTGTTATTGGAAAGATCGGCATCCCAAATCTGCGCAGCTTCATACTTCACACCTGGTATTAGGACTCCTTGTCTTGACCATGTGAAGTTGTAATTAACATCCCAATTGAATTTTACCATAGTCGTTGGCAGTGCTGACTTTGCGAACCATGCTAATGACAGAACATCATGCACTCCCAAATTGGGGTCGGTTTGAAAAACACAAGCATTCCCTCTTTGTGAAGAGTTGTTTTTGAAGTTTAATGTATACTCCATGATTATTAAGTTTATTATTCCCTACTCATAAGGCTTTTCAGGGGTCGCCTCCTGTATTTTCTCCTACAGAAAAGAGCGTTGATTTAAGTGAGTTCTGCTCCACTATCTTCATTAGCTGCTGCCTATCGACTTCAGCTGGATGCGCATCGTTTAAAGACATTTCAAAATTCTTGTATTTCCTCCCTCGAAAATTGTATCCTATTGACCAATGAATTACACTTTGTTGCATAGCAGTTTTTTGGGTTTTAAAGCCTCCAATTTCTAATAGAAAACAGATGACGGGTGATTATTAAAAACCTTGAAAGATTGAAAATAAGGTTATATTAATAATCCATGTAATACTGACAGATAGTCTAGTTTGCTTCCCTTTTTTTTATAATCTGAGGGACTATTACCAAATAACTGTTTAAATGCGTGACAGAAATGTGCTTGATCAAAAAAACCTGCCCTAATGGCAATTTGTGCAATCGAATAGGGAGAGTGCATTAACTGATCAGCCGCATATAACAATCGTAACTGTTGTTGAAGTTTCATGGGAGTAATCGCTAATGCAGCTTTTAACTTTCTTATTACTTGCGAAGGACTCATATAAAGTTCTTTGGAAATAACTTCAAGTGCAATAGCCTCTTTATCAACAGCGTTGATTAGCAATGCAAATAGTTTATGAAGCCAAGCTCTCTGATGTACAAATAGTCTAAATTCTTCATTATCATCTACTAAAACTTCTATAGACCAAATAAATCCGCTTCTGACTTTATTCTGTAGTCTGAGGGCTCTATAATTGGTAGGGCTGCAATGAAACTCCTGATAAAATGCTCGCCAAAAGCTATTGTAGCTTAAAAAACCACATGATATTGCTACCTTTTTGACTGGGTCACTACTAACGGATAAGCGTTGAGATGCATTATGTAGTTTTAATTGACGAATTCTTTTGCCAGGGGAAACTCCATCAAGTTCAATGAACTTTCGGGAGAGTTGAGAGCGGCTCAACTTCATACATTCCGCTAGTTGTTCTACCCCAAAATACGGATCTGAGGTTCTGTCTTTAATAATAGCGTATATTTCATCTAAGAAACATACTTCAGCTTCCTCTATCAGGGAAACCAATTCATAGTTCTGGTTGGATGGCATGTGCTCTGGGTATAGAGCGACTCCCTTAGCTAATGCCCTGATTATACTTTCAGTACACACATACTATGGTGGTCGCGAGATTTTAGATTTAAATCTCTTCTCCAGCTAGCCTTAAAAATTGTAGCTAGTAAGCGTTGTCATTGCTATTTGTATATGTGACTATCTTGTAATACTGCCGAACTAAAAAGTAGCAGACAACAGAGTTGTTGTCATGCTATATGTAGGTATAGTTGAACCCTGCTTAAATATTATGTCAAGATTGTTTTTTAAAATTGAGATCCATGAATTATTAGTAGTATGCGTGCTCGGTGATATCATCTGGAAGGGCGATTATATTTAGTAGTGAAATGAATGTCTCTGCTAATGACTATAGTATCACATAGTACAACTATGAGGCCATTTAAGTTCTTATCTAAGCAAGCTCAGAATAACTAAACAGATTTCTATAAAATTTGGATTTCTTGCCCCCCCAATCAAATGATTCCGCTACAAAACACAATATCTAAGTCAATAGAATACAATCCTAACTATAGTTGGTTTCTCAATTTTGAACTATGGTTTTCAAAGCTATTTACGATCAAGGGGGTTGAGAAAATAGTGACTATTTTCTCACTTGGCAGTAGTTAAAATTATGGTGTAGGGCTTCTGCCAAAACCTGATCAAAATACTCTAAAGTGGTAGAGAGTAGGTAGCTTAATAATGATTGGGTTGTCGGTGTTAGACCTAGCAACACATTAATAGAAAAAATCAAGCCGTACATAACGGCTTAAAAATGAATGTGCGCTGCAATGGAGTCTAGTACTGACAATTTTTTCACTAACCAATCTTAATGGAGGAGCTAAATTGAAATCCTGTTCAAAGATTTTTAACTGCATTCAAGTAGCAATATCTCATATAGTTTTCTTAGATGCTTTTTTTGTATTGTAGTCATACATCAGAAGTCCTATTTCTACTTCATTCAAAGCTAGAATAAGCTTGCCCTCTTCATCCCATACGGCTGATTGACCACAGCAGTCCATACCGTCGTAGCGCCCTACACAGTTAGACATCATAATTGGAATTTTATACTTCTTAGCTACTTCTGGGTAATATTTATAGGCCCTCTCTGTAGCATCTCGATGTTTGGCAACACTTGCCATATAAATCTTAGCCCCCAGACTCAAACATGCTTCTAGATGCTTCTCCTTCATCGATTCATAGCATATAGCAGGGGTTAAGAATATACCACTTACTTCTATTCCTACTTGCTCTGTTCCTTCTATGAAGTATGGTTCTTCATCTTCATGAAGATATTGTTTTGAGTATATGACTTGTTCCTTATTTGGTTGGAATATGACCATACTTATAGTAATTCCTCCAAATACTCTTACAGGAATACCTGCACAAATTGTGATATTATATTGATCACTAAGACTTTGTAATTCTTTGATTTCTAATAATTCACCACTTACAGCTTCTTTATCGGCTAGTTTAGGTTCATATCCTGTCATTGACAGCTCTGAAAAAACTATACAATCTGCGCCTTCTTCCGCTGCTGATTTAATCCAAACTTTGTGATCTTCAAGATTCTTAGTTCGATCGTTTAAAATGGGCTTTGTTTGAGCAACGCAAATGATCATAATATCAAAATCTAATAACTAGTTATAAACACATCGAGTGATTTGCTTCCTAAAATAGAGACAAAATATACAATCACAAACGCCTTAATTGTGTAAACAAAAAAACCACAGAAGAAATCTCCTGTGGTTTACCTCATCGTCCTTTATATGTATAAGGATTGATCAACTCGACATGTTGTTGTGGATTGAATTGACGAGGCTTTTAATCAGCATTTTCTATCTCAAAGATTATTTCTTGACGAATTTGACTGTATATGGAGTCTTTCCTGATACCTTGAAAACATATATACCTGATGACAAACTTGATACCGGGATTGACTCTAGAGTAGAGGATATCATACCTGTTTGCAACACTTGTCCTGAGAGATCCAATATCCAATAGTTCCTTTTGTCACTCTCACTAGATGATACTTTCATCCAGTCTCCTATGACGGGATTGGACAATAATAGGATATCTGTTTGTTCTTCATCAATGGCTATACCTTGCTTTGTAGAAGCCTTATCTAAAGTGTCTGTCAAGTCGCCTCCTACGATAGGGTTTGTTGTAGAAAATGATAGTTCTCTACCTCCACTTATTGTCATATTCGATATTGGAGAAAGATCAGAAGGTCTAGCAGAATCTCCGATTCGTACCAAGAAAGTCTCACTATCTGTCAAAGCTCCGTCACTCACTGTCACTGTTACATTGAAAGTACCTATGTAAGTATGATGTGGGGTCCAGCTGAAGAATCCTGAGTTGGCATTGATACTCATCCCATAGGCTATCGAAATAGCATCTAAGCTATAGGTCAAATTATCTCCAATATTGGGATCAGTTGCTGTAGCTGTAAATGTAAGTGTGCGATTGGATCTTACTACTTGGTCTCCAATCGCGGCTAATATCGGTGCTTCTGGTAAATCTGTAACTGTGATATTAAAAGTCTTGCTGTCTGTCAAAGCTCCATCACTCACAGTAATTGTCACCAGATAAACTCCCGATTGACTAGTAGTTGGTGTCCATTGGATAAGTCCTATATTACTATTGATAGTCATACCTAAGGCAATAGAGGCCGCGTCTAAACTATAGGTTAAACTACCTCCATTCGGATCTGTAGCTGATGCAATAAGAAGCAAAGTGTTACCTTCTAAAATGGTTTTATCTGTAATAGCTGCCAATACTGGTGGTTCGGGAAAATCAACTACTGTGATCAAGAAAGTTTCGCTATCTATGAAAGTTCCATCAGTTACGCTCACTGTTACATTATAGCTACCACTTTGACTAATACTAGGTGTCCAACTATACACTCCCGTACTTGAGTTTATAGTCATCCCTTGTGCGATAGAGGCTGCATCTAAACTATAAGTCAAAATATCGCCAACATTGGGGTCAGCTGCTGTAGCTGTAAATATCAACGCATTGGTTTCTATCACAGTCTTACTACCAATAGTTGCTAATACTGGAGCTTCGGGAAGGTCTATGACGGTAATGTCAAACGTCTCACTATCTGTCAAAGCGCCATCGCTCACTGTTATTGTTACTGAATAGACTCCTGATTGACTTGTGGTTGGTGTCCACAGAAAGGCTCCTGTATTGCTATTGATTGTCATACCCAAGGCTATAGAGGCTGCGTCTAAACTATAGGTCAAACTACCTCCATTAGGGTCTGTGGCTGATGCTGTAAAGGATAAATTGTCAGCTTCTAATACAGTCTTATCTGTAAGAGGTGCCAATACTGGTGGTTCTGGTAGATCTGTTACTGTAATCAAGAAAGTCTCACTATCTGATAAGGCTCCGTCGCTCACACTTATGGTCACATTGTAGGTACCACTTTGACTATTGTTGGGAGTCCAGCTATAAACTCCTGTAATTGAGTTTATGGTCATACCCTGAGCGATAGAGGCAGCATCTAAACTATAGTAGAGTATATCTCCCACGTTGGCATCTGTAGCTATAGGAGTAAAAGTCAACAGATTAGTTTCCATGATTACTTTACTACCAATCGAGGCTAATACCGGGGCTATATTTACCACTGGGGAAGAGAAACTCTCGTAAGCGCCTATATCTATTACCCCGCCAGCTATACGCTGATTACCTGCTAAATCTCCTCCTGGTATCTTACTGGATATTCCTGTAATATCACCTTGGTCGATCACTGTACTGGTAGTTTGCACAGAATAGTCTCGATTGGTAGGGTCTATAAATAGAGGATCAATATTTGTAGAATGAAAAGAGATATTAGCTGTCCCTAGTGCATAGGTATTATCGGGAATATCTTCAGAAAAATTCCTACGCATAGTCAAATTTGTCATTCGAGTAAAGGTTCCACTTTCCCAGAAGCCTAAACTTTCCTTAGAGTCATTGCCATAAAATATGTTGTTATAGCATGCTACATTCACTTGAGGACTATGTCCGAATGTACTTCGCTCACCAGTACAAATCAAAGCATCTCCAGATATTACATTGGATCCATTATTCTTATTATCAGCAAAAACAGAGTTGATGAATGTTGCAGTCACATTACTTGTATTATAGGCTAATATCACTCCTCCTGCTGAAGCGGTGAAACCTTTTGTATTGGGTTTATCCTCTGTAGAGTTATGATCAACGAGATTGTTGACGAAATCAAAATTAACAATGGATGCATCGCTTGACTGTAACCAATAGGAAGGTCCTCCTCTTGACGAATTGTCATGAATATGGCAATTCTCAATAAGGATATTTTGGGTAAAATTCCCTCCTGCCCCCATGAATATTCCAGCACCGACTGAGTGCCCAAAATTGTCACGTATTTTACAATTCTTAATCTTAAAATCTCCGCCTGAATCATCTACTTTGTATAAGATACCTGCTCCTTTACTTTCATCACTAGAGGTACTGGCATTTAATGGTTGTGTACCTTTTTCAATAATTAACCCATCTAATATTACACTGGGTTTAGTAACCTTCAATACATTCTCATATCTCCCATCGCCACTGAGTATAGTCAAGTTGGCATCCAAGTCTCTTTGTCTAAAAGAAGTCTCACTTCCATCAAACCCTCCAAAAACACCAATATTGCTTTCAATATCAAAACCACCTTCATACGTCCCCCTTGCTACAAAAACAGAATCAGAAGCTGTATAGAGTGCCTTGCTAAGGTCTGTAAAGGCGTCACTCCAAGACGTACCGTTGTCATTTCCTGTAGCTGTATGATCTACGTAGGCGTTTTGCAAGTCTCCTTTCAATAAAATGGAGTATTGAGAAAGTCCAATTGAATTTGCATATCCGCCATTGTACTGATCGACTCCTGAAGAAGTCACGTCCAAGTCAAAGGTACCTTTATAGAATCCACCAACAGTTAACACACGTTTATTATAGTCGACGCAAGTAGATCTCCCAAAATCACCTCCTATAAATAGATGTCTAACCAAATCCCCATCTTTGTTGAAGACTATCGCAAACCCATCATTATTTCCTGCATCAATTTGAGTACTAATGGTAGACGATGGTCCTTGCGTTGTACCATTATGTCTTATAGTTCCTAACCCTGTTCGACTATCAGCCGCTGTGGCGATTTGACCTGTTAAAGGATCTATATCAACATCAGATATTACCATCGGATAGTATGGCTGTGACAAATTAAATAATATTCGAGACCATGTAAAATTGAAAGCTGTTCCTGTTGAATTAGGAGAAAACTTCATGATAATACCCCTTCTTTTATCATCTGAAGAATTCCCTGTAATGATTTTACCATTCGTGGATATATTTCCTGAATAATCTGCTGCAACTACAACTGAATTGTCTATATCCGAATAATCTATATCAAAAATGCGCATTCTATTATTGGCAGCTGGGCCTAAGGCAACTACTCTATGAAACCCTTTAGGAGTTCCTGTTTGCTTATCTATTATTATGATATATCCATCAGATGCTCTGAGGGCTGGAGTAGTAACTATATTATTGGATGCCACCCCATTGACCTTAGTGATTGTAATAGGGCTGGAAGGGCCAGCACGTTCAATATATCCTCCAACAAAAACTTCGTTGGGGCCGACCGTTACTGATTGACTCTTCACGACTACCGGACCTCTTGCCGCGACAGCCCATTGAGCTGCAAAACTGGCATCATACTTTGCTGTGAATGAATTCTGTATACCTGGATATCCTTGTGAATTCAATACATTTGGGCCGGGATCAAGATCAAGAAACCCATCGGAATAACCTGTTACATAAATGTTGTTTTGATCATCTACTTCAGTTCCTAAAACATAGCTGTTTCCTGAGTTGGTATAATTCATACTTTCAAGGAGCGTACCAGTCGAATTAAACTTCAGCACAAAACCATTTTTGGTAGTAGTAGTTATTCCTGTCATCTCAGTAATACCATCTATTTTGAGCTCATGAACATAGTTTCCTGACACCAAAACATCTCCATTGGGTGTAACAGTTACTTCATATGCTTTATTAGTTCCCGATCCATGAAATGTCTTTTTCCAGATCAGTTCACCGTTGGCATTGTATTTTACTAAAGCACCAGCTGCTGTGGTTCCATAATTGACCTCATCTTTTCCAGCCCCGAAATCAAAATCGGCATTTCCTCTAAGAGTCATGGAAACATACGTGTTTCCATAATCATCAGAGTCGACACGATTAACTGCCATATCCTGATTGGTAAATATCATTCCTCCCCAGTCATAGAAAGTCTTGTGCGAGGCTGCTTTTGCATCAGCTACCAGCCATAGCAACATCAGATAGGTAAATAGTTTTTTCATTGTTGTTTTAATAATTATGATTTGTGATTAATTCTCTTCGGGTTTATCAGGTTTAATTAATAAAGAGTCATAACCAAGTTTTAGGTACTTTTTAAAACTTGAATTATCCAATTCATGATCTTCAATTGGTCACTATCAAAGTCTAATTCATGCTTTCATTTGAGGTGCTAAAGTATCTCTGGAGGGATTCAAAAAATCGTCAAAAAGCTCCACGATTCTGTCACAGGCTCTTGATTTGACTCAATTCCCCCCCAATTCTGTTTTGAGATATTATTAGTTGATTGTAGACATTCTGATTAGTAGTTCAGAACTACTTCATGAAAGAAATAGAAAGTTGAATAGAGACAGTGTTTCGATCAGCCTAACAAAACCTATTTTGTACTGGTAACCATTTTCTTTAAGAGAAAAAACACCTATAACTGTATCAAGTCATAAATACTAAATGATACTACTAGGTTCTTGAGATAAAACTTGAACCCTTTTTATACACTAAATAAAATCTATTGAGATTCTAATAGAACCCTAGATCATTTGTTTTCTATAAAAAAGAAAAAGGGTACTAGCCAATAATTCATTGACTGGTACCCTTTCTTTAAATTAGGAATCTTTAAAATAATGCTCTAATTACATTACAATCAACTAAATAGTAATAGGGTCAAGTGCTGATTGAACTTATGATTGTAATTATTATTTCTTCAATTCTTCAATTGCACGATCTAATATTTCATCCCTAGTAATATCTGTTCTATTCAAAGCAACAGCAATATCAGGAGGGACACCATTTTCATAATCAGGTTTCAAATCAAGGGTTAAAGCCTGAGAAATCGAGAATCTATAAATCCATCCATTGGGCAGTTGACCACCGTTTGGCAAGCCAAGGCCTCCACCAGTGGTATCACCAATTTGTATTATGCTAGGTATGGCCTTCATAGCCAATGAAGTGAATGACCCTGCACTATAAGTCCCTCTATCTGTCAGTAGTACTACTTTTTTCTCATATCGAACACCATCATTTGGACTTACATAAACTGGCTCAGCACTGGAAAAGTCATTCCTCCCAGGTCCTGATTTAATTCTAGAATAATTAGTCAGGGTCTTTTCAGATATAAAGCGACTAATTAAAGAAAAAACATCTGTCACTGCACCTCCACCATTCTCTCTTATATCCAATACTAGTCCTCGAGTGTCTTTGTATCTGTCTAGTGCAAAATCAAGATTTTTTGTATCGACAGTTCCTGTAAATTCTGGAAATCTAATGTATCCAATAGTACCATCATCAATAAAGTCATGTGCAAAGGGCCCTGAACGATAATAGTTGCGAGGCAAATAATTGTCCTCAACAATTCTAAAATCAAAATTATCCGATGTTTCTCTTGTAATGTCAAATCTGGAGACGTTAAAATTTGATACCAAGTTGGTATGATCATCTTTTAACTCTATCAACATTTTAGCTAAAATATTGAACAAAGAATCTTCTGAAATATCCTCTGAAATTTGCGCTGAATATCGAACTTTCACCTCATCCCAATCAACTCCTTTCAGCTCAAAATAGGAGTACTTTTCATTGCATTCATTCCACAAATACTCAAAATTGGTCATTGGATCTGTAGAAGCTAAATCTGGCTCCAAGAAATAGCTTTCACACGCTATCAACAATATGAAACTACATAATAGTAAGGTTATCTTCTTCATCGTCCTTTATTGTTAGTATTAAATAGTAAAGTCATTTTTAGTACATGGTGAACCATCTCTAAAGGATCTCTATCTCCTGTACGATAGGCTTCCCATGTGTAAGAATATCGAATGGCATTGTGATTTTTTAAATAACGTGTGTATTGGAAACTCCCCATTGCCCTAATTCCTGAAAACACTTTAAACTCATAGCCTCCAAAAATTTTCGGATCATTGAGCAATGCTGACTGGTCTGCATATGCAAATCCGTTTCGATACTGACTATTGACTAATCCAATATTGAACTGACCTGTCAAACTTCTTGTTTTGGGTCTTTTTTTGATTTTTAAAAACCAAATCTTTTTCTCTACTTCCTTTTTTCGACTGATGTCTTTAGTCCCTCTAAATGAAGCAAAAAGTGTAGGTATCATTTCAAACCCAACTCCATTATTGAGTAATGATTCGTTGATTCGAAGGTTGCTAGTTACATTGATAGTCCCTCCTACTTTCCAATCAATATTTGAACTAGGTAACCATCGATTGATAGATCTAAGATATTCGTAATACAAGCTCATGGACCTTACAAGACTGACAGCCTCATGATCATTGTATACGTTGTAATATGCTCCACTTGAAAATGAAAAACCATAATTTTTAAACAGATCCTGATTTTCCTTGTATCGAGAGACGGCCGTATGACTGGTTAGCCCAGAATAAAATAAGGGAGAGGTGGCAAAATCTCTAAAATAAGACACCCCCAAACCGAACTGTAGATTAATATACGACGGGATTTGCCGCCTTATTTCTTTTTTGGAGAGCGACGTTTCTTCAGGTATTTCTTGAGCCTGAGTCGAATGAAATAGCTGCATACAAAAAATTGTTGCTAATACTATTTTGAGTTTGTACTTCGTCATAATGAATAGACAGTTATTGATAGTCTTTCTTTTGATAGTTGATTGTTAAAAGTGATTGGTATTTCTCCTTGAACAAATGTTTTTAAAATGTTTTGTCTTCATAGGTATGTTGTTAATTAGTTCAATCAATAGATGACTTCATAAAAATAGAGGAGCTCATTAATTCAAAACATTTATTCAAATCAAAATATATAAGTTTCGGAGGTGTTTGACTGCAAATTAATACTATGATAAACATTGAATAAAAAAATGACGGTTGTCTTATCAGAGTCAATGGCAGTAGTCTAAAGAACCATTACTTGGACCATCTATGATTAGATATTTTGTAAGAAAGAATGATAAAAAGGAAGGAATAATTAATCATAAAAAGCTAATTCTATACGACTAAAAAAGCCTTTATACTTGTATATGATTCAACAGATAATTGGTGTTGGTGCACACCCTCTTCTCCCTTCTTCTGAGCAGAAAAAAATAAGATTGATTAATACTATTTGTCTTATTTGGGGTGCTTTTACAATTCTTTGGATGACGATAGATACTATTGGCATGCTGATTGGCGAATTGAGCTTATCTGGTTTTCAAAACAATATCATCACCCATACAGTGATTTTCTTGTGCTTAGGTCTAACAGTCCTTCTCAATAAAGTCCGTAAATATCAGATAGGTCACTTTATATTTTTCACCAATCTTTTCTTTTCCCTATCGATGTTCAGCTTCATTTTGGAGCCTGGTAAGGGAATAGAGTTTTTCATGATAATAATCGCCCCGGCTTCATTGGTATTCTTCAATAACAAAAAAGTCAACTACCTGTTTCTTATTATATCTTTTGCCCTCTTTTATGCTCCTAACTTACTAGCTGAGTATGGAACTTCAGAAATAGAAAGCAACCGTATGGCTGAGATTCAAGTCATCACTAACGACCCTACTATAAAAATAGCCTTGTTCTATTTTGTTTTTGTACTAGTCTATTATTTCAAACAATTGAATGACCGTAATGAGGAGCTTCTTACTACTCAGAGAAATGAAGCTATTCGCAATGCAAAAATCATTACAGCTCAAAAAGATGAATTGGAAAAGCTACATGAATTTAAATCACACTTTTTTGTCAATATATCACATGAAATAAGAACTCCTCTGACCTTGATAAGTGGCTATAATGAAAGTATAAGTGATATACTGGAAAAGACTTCTAATAAAAAGATACTCTATGCCAATCAGGCTATTGATAATCAATGTCAGAAGATCAAGTCCATCGTGGATAGTGTGGTAGACTTATCCAAACTAGATCTAAAAGCGCTCTCATTAGACCTTAAAATCATCCAGCTAAATACTTTTATTCGACGTATTTACAAGGCATTCAAACTTCCTTATGACAATAAGCAGGTTGGCTTGGCTTTGATAGATGAAGCTCCTGATTTATTCATTCAAGCTGATGCTTTGTATCTAGAGAGGGCTTTTAATAATATTTTGAACAATGCTTTGAAATACACTGAAGCAGGTCAAAATGTCGTCATCCTATTGAAAATAGAACATGACACAGCATACATTGAAGTGAATGATGAAGGAATGGGTATTCCAGAAGATGAAGTCGACAAGGTGTTTGAACGTTTTTATCAGGTCAAAGACAATCTGGTAAATCAAACTGGAGGTAGTGGTATAGGTTTGGCTTTCTCAAAAGAAATCATATCACTACACGAAGGGAATATTACTGTCAAAAGCAAGTTAAATGAAGGATCTTCTTTTATAATCAGTCTGCCTACTTTAGAGGAAGCATCCTACCAAGAAAACGTTAATCACAACAATAATAACGAAGATACTCATCATGCTATTGATAACCTTAATAACTCCTCTCATCACATATTAGTCGTAGAGGACAATAGAGAGATGAGAAAGTTCATTGTCGATCTTTTGAAGCAATACAAAGTATCGGAAGCGAATAATGGCGTTGAAGCTTTAGAAATACTAGCGAATCGATCGATCGATTTGGTTATTACGGATTATATGATGCCTAAAATGGACGGGTATGACTTGGTTATTCAAATCAAAAAAAATCACCCTAAAGTACCTGTGATTATTCTAACTGCTAGAACAGAACCTACTACTAAGCTTGAGTTACTAGGATTGGGAGTAAATGATTACATCCACAAACCTTTTAGTTCGAATGAACTTTCCATTAGGGTAAAAAATATTCTGTCAGAGGACTTGAAAATCGATAAATCTAATAGCTCTGATAAAAATGACAATCCTTTGAATAAGTTAAAATCATATATTGAAGAAAACGCGAATCAAACTATCAATGTTAATGATATAGCGGACCATCTTTACATGTCAAAGAGTACATTATCAAGATTGGTCAAAGCAGAAACAGGGCTCAGTACAAATCATTTTATAAGAGAGATTAAGCTCAGACTAGCGAAAAAATATATTGAGGAAAACAGGTTTCAAACTATCAAAGAACTGTCTAATTCTATCGGGTACTCTAAAACTGACTACTTCTCAAAACTTTATGAGGATAGGTTTGGAACAAAACCTAGTGACCTATTATAGATTAAAAAAAGAGGTTGCTAAGTCGTAGAAAATTCATCTTTCAGAGCGATGGCGAAGTTTTTTTCAAATACCACATGGTATATTTCGCTCTGTCAATCATGACGTTTTTTAGACTTTAACAACCTCTTTTTTTCTTTCTAATCTATGCTTGATATAAGTGACAGATAAGAAAGTCTTATTTGAAGAGCTACAAAAGATTACTAGCAATCCATATCTTTCTGATAGAATTGTTTTCTCTATCCGCTACAAACAAGTTTCCATTTGTATCAAATACCATTCCTTCTGGATGTCGAAACCTAGCTAAAGAACCACCACCATTTACATAACCTTTAGCTGTATGGCCTGCAAAAACAGTCACTTTTGCGTCAGGTGTAATTTTTCTTATGACACTGTTATCTTTTTCAGAAACATAGAGATTGTCGCTTGAGTCTATTATGATACCCATAGGACCAGCAAAACGAGCAAGTGATCCTGTACCATTTGTAAACCCTCTGACCGATCCTGCGAATGTTGAAGTTTCTCCTAATGGTGTGACCTTTCGAATAAGACTACTCCCGTGATCTACAACGAATAAATCACCAGATGAATTGATCGCAATATCAGAAGGAAGATCAAATGATGCCAAGACTCCAACACCATCTTCGCTGCCTCTCGATCCTTTTCCTGCCAAAGTAGTAACTACCCCACTTGGAGTTATTTTTCTAATAGCATTATTCCCTTGATCAGCAACGTAAAGATTGCCTGAAGCATCTATAGTTATTCCAGCTGGTTGGTTGAAAGTTGCTGCACTACCTGTTCCGTTCGTAAAACCTGCAACGGTGGGAGAACCTGCAACTGTGGTGACTACCCCGGATGGTGTAACCTTTCTAATAGTATGACTTCCCTGATCACAAACATAAATGTTACCAGAAGGATCAATAGTCAATCCAGCAGGATTCCAAAATCTAGCTCTATTACCAGTATCATCGACATGACCTACGGATGTTCTGACTCCTGCAAGAATTGAAGTGACTTTGTTTGGATAGACTTTTACAATACGATGGTTGTTATAATCAGACACATAGAGGTTACCTGCAACGTCCATGACAATACCTCTAGGGTCATTAAATATTGTTAATGAAGGTGCTCCTGCAAAAGTGTTGACTATGGTATTAATTTCTACCACATCTGTCACATTGATAGTGATATCAGTTGTCTCACTCAACTCTCCATCAGTCACTTTTACTTTGACTGTATGAACTGTAGCGGTTTCATAATCGAGTGTTTTCACTTCATGTAAACTAATTGTACCGTCAGATGCTACTCTAAACTTATTTTCACTTTCTGATGGTACTAAACTGAATGTTAAATTACCTCCCTCTGGATCAGTGGCTGTTACATTTCCTACCACAGTGCCAGAAGCAATATCTTCGGCCGCTGTAAATACAAATGGTGATGAATCGAATTTAGGCGCTTCATTGACATCCGTTACTGTAACAGTAATATTCGCCATACTAGTCAACGTGCCATCACTTACTGATAAGGCAATAGAATAACTCTCCACTGATTCATAATCCAACTGAGCCAAAGCTTTGATTGTACCATCCTCATCCACAATTATGTCTCGACCATCAGGATCACCAGGCCAACTAAAAGTGAGTACGTCTCCATCAGAGTCGGTAGCTACAATTTGCCCCACTACAGCATCAATTGAATTATTTTCTGCTATCGTGAAACTTTGATCTACTACTTCAGGAGCTTTATTTTTATTGACACTGATTACATTAATAGTAATATCAGCCGAAGCTTTATCCTTACCATCTGTCGCTTCTACAGTAATGAGATGAGAAGACGTTGCTGTCGCATCAAGACTCTTACCAGGAGCAAGGCTCAGCTCACCTGACGAGGTGATTTCAAACAAGTCTTTGTCATTTGTAATGATACTAAATGTGAGTACATCTTCGTCATCTAAATCTGAAGCTTCTACCTTCCCAAATAGATCTGTGTCAGAAGCTGCTTCAGAGACATTAAAAGATTGTGCTACTATAGTTGGTAACTGATTTTGAGGTTGTTGAATTTCGTTTTCAACCTCTCCATCTTCAGCACAAGAAAATGACAATACAAGAATTACTATTAGTAAAGTGCTTTTTAATATTTTCATGATGTTTTTTAATAATTGGGTGATAGCCCATAGAGTTAATTACCGAACCTTAGATCGGGATTACATAGAATTTCGATAGTATCCCATACCGTAGTTCAAAGGATTTCATTAGGTGTTTCGCAGAAATAATATCAGATCATACTCAGCTGTAAATCAAAACCTTAGTTTGATCCATTGATTGAAAGGATGTTGCGGTGTAATCTTTAATGGATTTTAAAGATGCTATACTTTTGGTTACGACTATAAAGCCATAACCAAAAGATAGTTGTAAACAATAAGCTTAACTTCTCTACTCAATTCTTCTATTGAATAGAAAATCGAGGTTGTGAGTCTTTAGAATCAGATTCTCTTACAGAAAAATCAATGATTTCAGTATAAGTAGATACTTCTCCTATAGGTGTATTTTGAATAAACTGAACTTTGATATTGTTTTTACCGCTCTTTAAGTTCTCTTCAGGAATTGTTCCTGTTTTAACCAGATTAGAACTTATCACCTCATCGTTCAGAGTGATCTTGTATGCGTTAATACCTGTCTGTATGTTGGTAGTAATTTCATACCTAATTGCCTCATTTATCCTACCTAGAAATACTGAATTTGCCGTGATGTCTCGTGGAGGAGTCGTAATAGAAAAGTCATGAGTGACCTCATCCTTGACTTCCTTATCATCCGTAGAGATAGCAAAGAACTCTATCTCGTTATTTCCTAAAAACAACTCACTTGACTTAAAGTCATACGATAATACATTACTCTCTATTTCTATAGTTTCAACTTCTGTAATTATTCTATAACCTTTTACTTCAAAGTTTTCCGGTTTGACCCAATTAATAGTAGTAGCAAAAGGATCACCCATATTTCCAAAAGTGATTTTTAAATCAGCTGCTGTTGGCTCATCATTAGTATTTGAGCTGCCACCACCATTGTCCGAACTATCATTATTACTATCTCCCGAATCGTTATTACCCGTACCACCTGTATTACTTCCATCAGAGTTATCGTCATTCTCATTACCGTCATCTGATGTCTCTTCTGTCTGTTCATCTTCTTTCAATACTTCCTCACTTTCATCTCCATTACAAGAAACAAGAAAAAGAAATAAGGCCGCCATTCCTACCTTGCAAAACCATGTTTTAGCTTGATTAATTATTTTCATAATTGATATAATTTTTTGAAGCTAAAGTAGATTGAAGGCATTCCACAAAATCGTCAAAAACTACCACAAACTGGTCACAGCCCCCAATTTTGACTCTTTTACACCCATATTTCACTTTCTGAATATTTCATTTGCAGCAAGGCAATGCTTTTTTCTGTTAGACTTTAGCCCAGCAAATCAACTCTCTTGTATCAATGACCATTTGAATAGCGAATGGTAAATCTTTAACCATGAACAAATCCTTTAAAAGACTATCTAAACTCAACCCATACAGTAAGCTTATACAGCTAGGTATGAATGAAAATCTTGATGATACTCAAATCAAGAAAAACACCCATTTCAATATTTTTTGTATTGTCTGGTATCATTCATTTCTCATGAATATCATCTTGACACTCATCAAGGAAGAGCCCCAATTAAACATCATACTAATCAACTCTTCTGGGTTCCTATTTGTAATGATCTGTCAGTGGCTCAACCATATAGGCAAGTTTAATCTGGCTGTATTTAGTCTATTGACCTATACCATTTTCAATTTTTTCCTACTTTCTTGTTTCCTCGTGAACGAGAGTTTTGTTGAGTTCTTCTTTTTAATCGTTCCATGCCTTGGTCTGTTGTTCTTTGACAAAAACTTTTACAGTTGGATACTAATGGTACTGTCTTTGACTGCATTTCATGCCTCCTTTTTACTTTTTGACAACTATCAAGATAAGGGTCTTATTTTCTCTCCACCATTACTGACTTTCTTATTCGTAGTTGTTTTCATGATAGTTTTTTACTTGAAAAAATTGAACAACCAAAACGAGAGGCTTTTAAGACTGGAACGTGACAAGGTTCTAAATGATAAAATCATTCTCCAACAGCAACAAAAAGAACTTGAGGAGTTAAATGAATTCAAATCCCATTTTTTTGTAAACCTATCTCATGAAATACGAACTCCTCTCACACTAATCACTGGGCACAATGAACGGATTCATAACGTCCTTGGTGATAATATGAACCCTATACTGAACGGATCTACTAAGTCTATCAAAGAGCAATGTGACAAGATAAAAACCATAGTAGATGGAGTAATTGATTTATCAAAGCTAGACACTCAGTCCCTCGATATGGATCTAAAAAGAATTGCTTTGACTCCGTTCATTACTAGGATATATCAAAGTTTTAAAGTTCCATTTGAAAACAAAGGTGTCAAGCTTAAATTCATTAATCATACAAATGAGCTGTATATTGATGCAGATGAGCTCTATCTAGAGAGAGCCATCAATAATATCCTGAATAATGCTCTTAAATACACTCAACCCACAGGTAGTGTATTCATTACCTTATCTTTCAATAATTCCCAATTGATCATAGAAATTAGAGATCAGGGTATCGGTATTCCTAGAGAACAAATAAGTCAAGTATTTGAACGTTTCTTTCAAGTCAAAGACAATCCTATTAACAAAACTGGAGGAAGTGGAATTGGTCTTTCTTTCACTAAAGAGATTATTGGCTTACACCAAGGTAGTATTGATGTTGAAAGCGAATTGAATTCAGGAAGTTCTTTCTTTATTAAACTTCCTATTTCAGTATACAAAACAAATAATTCAACGGTCAGCACTCTTCACCATAAGCCTAATTTGAAATTACTTGATCCATCATTGTATAATTTATTGATTGTAGAAGACAATGTTGAAATGAGGCAATTGATAAAAGGAACGTTTAAATCCTATCGATGCTATGAAGCTAATCATGGATTAGAAGCTCTGGAAATACTGATGAAAGAGTCTATCGATTTGGTGATTACGGATTTCATGATGCCTAAAATGGACGGCTATCAACTAGTCATGGAATTGAAAAAAAGACAAATAAATGTCCCAGTAATTGTACTGACTGCTCGAACCGAGCCTCAAGCTAAATTGGAACTTCTTAACGCTGGTATAAATGACTATATACATAAGCCTTTCAGCATGCAAGAGTTATCCATCAGAGTTAAAAACATTTTGAATCAAAATGCATCAAGACAAGAGGTAATAGAAGACGAGAATAATTTACTAAATCAAGAGGATGACACCCTTCTTAAAATAAGGCTATTCATAGAGGAGAACCTCAATAAGCCTTTAAAAATAAGTGATCTAGTAAACAACTTTTACATGTCACAAAGTACCCTCTCTAGACTTATTAAATCTGAAACTGGTTTAAGTACCAATAATTTCATCAAAGAAGTAAGATTAAGAGTGGCTCGGAAGTATATCGAAACTGGTAAATACAAAACCTTAAAGGAGCTATCAAATGCTGTAGGCTATAACAAACCTGATTATTTCTCAAGATTGTATGAAGAGCGATTTGGCGTCAAACCTAATGAGAACCATGTGGATGAAGCGATAACCTTATAGAACTAAATTATCTAGCTTTCAGGTATTAGAAACTAATTATAGATAAATGAATGTATTTAGCCTAACTAGATATTTAAAGAGATATACCCTTTAATAGCTTGTGATTTAAAATAATCCATCATTTCAGGAAGTCTTATGGCTTTACTGAAATGATGGAACCTCAATAAACTCTACAACACTATCCCAAAACTGACAGCTTGTAACTGTGGACCTCTATCCTTTACGAATACATTGTTGAGGTCATATTGAACGAACATATCTATAAAACTAATTCCTATGAGTGCTTTGACGCCGTAGCGCAAGTTTGATAAATAGAAGTTACCTTTTGATTTATCCTTCTGTTTGTCTCCATCTAGCTGATAGATGAATTTCGATCTACTACCAATACGGTACCCTACATACCCGCCTACTCCTATACGAAAGTGTTTTCTTTTTTCTCTATCTAAAAACTCATAACCTCTATTCCCTGGTTTATCCTTTCCATAGTTAAAATCAATCATTGGTATAAATGAAGCATTGATATGTGTGATACCTAACTTACTTTTAATAGGGTTAATATCTGTACGCTCGAGCAGTTCGATAGACTCATCTCCTTTGATAAACTGATACTCGCTATTTTCAAGCTTGAACTGATACCAAGACATCCCAACTCCATAGTCTAACACAAACGGTCCTGCTACTTGCGTTTTTGTATTTGCTTTGACTGCAAAGTAGGTAGATCCCCAAGTTCGCAAAGAATAATTACTGTCAAAAGCATCCGGAAAGTCTCCATCTTCGAGCCAATTGGCTAATCCCCATTCAAGCTCCATGGTAGATCTAGACTTTTTAATATTCCAATTAGTTTTTTCCTCTTCTTCATCCTCATCATCGAGATCTTCAAGTTTTTCCCACCATTTTTTAGAGTCTTCTCTTACTTTATACTCTGACGCAGTGGAATCTCTCAGGTATTCACGCCCTTCATCATCTTCAATTTTCACCACTTGAGTAGTAGAATCTTCTTCTTGTACACTCTCGCTAATTTCCGAAACCATCTTGTTTAGATCGTATTTAACCATAGTTTCGAAATCCTTGGGATCATCAGCTATCAACATGACCTTTCCTTTATCTCCAAACTCTAATAAGATTGTATCTCGAGCTATATCTGATTGACTGACTAATCTATTTGCCGATACCAGTACTGGCAAACACAGTAATATTGATAATGCAATAGTCTTCATATTAATTATTATTTGAGTTTCTGTTTTTTAATATTCCTAATTCTTTAGTCGACCCTATTGTCCGACCGACCTTATGTTTGATTGACGCCCATACCTCTGCGGGCTTTTCTTTTGTAAACTTGATCACCTTATCTATATCATCATTCGGCAGTACTGTCTTAGATTTAGCAACCAAATCACCAGTTTCTTTTTGATTTGCTTTGATATAAGTAATCTTGATAGGTAGTAATTGTTCTTCTTCTAGTTCCTCTATAGTGTTTTCTTGAGCGATGTACTCTTCTATTAAACCCATATCATTTGTAGACTCTTCAATAGGCATTTTTTCCATCATTTGATCTTCCTCTTCCTGCTTTTCAGTTAATAGCGTAGTGGAATTAGATTTTGCAATAATTGAGTACGGGTTTAACTGTTGTTTTTTAACAACAAAGTCTACTTCTTGGATATTTAAGTTTAATGATGGCTTTGCGATCTCCTGTTTCAAAACTCTAGGCACCACATAGCTTACTTCAAACTTCTCTCTATTGACGGTACTATATCTAACCCCTGCTACAACTAACAACACCAACATAGCAGCGGCAGAATACCAGTAATATGGATTTTTCTTTTTAACCTGACCCTCATCAAGCATTAGATCCAATTGACTCCAAGCCTCCTCGCTAACTGTAACAGTATGATTGGTTAGCTTCTTTCTAAATATGTTATCAAACTTCTTAGCTTCCATTTCCCTGCTTTTTTTGTGCGACAGCATTCCAATTAGTCATCTTATTTTGCAAAAATTTCCTAGCTCTACTTAACTGAGTTCGTGAAGTAATCACACTTATACCAAGTTGATCTGCTATCTCTTGATGGTTATATCCTTCTATAGCATACATATTGAACACCGATCTATAGCCTTCTGGCAGTAAAGCAATCAACTTTAAAAGGTCTTCCGACTCCAATTGATCTGCAATAGTTTCTAGTGGCATTCCTACCTTTACATCCTCTATATCCATTTCTAGATACATAGACTTATTCTTTCTTATCCAAGTCAAGCTTTTGTTGACCATAATCTTCCTGACCCAGCCTTCAAAACTTCCTTCTTGTTTGTAAGTATCTAGCTTTTGAAACACTGTCATAAAACCATCCAACATCACCTCTTCAGCCAAAGACCTATCACCAATGTATCGCATGCATACAGACAGCATCAAGGGTGACATCTGTTGAAACAGTGCCTTTTGAGCTTGCCTATCCTTCTTGAGGCAATATTTGATGAGTTCCTTCTCGGTTCTATTGATAATCACTAATTTTTTTATTGAGTTATGGGTTAGATACAGCTAATGCCCCATACGTTGCATCATAGATGAAAAATATTTCTACAAACGACAAACAAAACATGTAAAACACATAAAGTCAGACACTTACTAGCTTAAATAAATTATTATTTCTAACTTTTATGTTCGACTAAAAAATAAACCATCATGAAAAACAATGTCTCCACTCCTATCCTAACAGAAGACGAAAAAAGAGAATTGATTCTCGATGAAATGGTAAGCTTGATCGCTGATAACCTTAGAATAAAAAGTGATTATGAACTGTATATGGCTAGTAGTGCCACGGAACAGGACAAAATAACAGTTAAGAACCTCTATAATATGGCTTTCAAGGCTGCTAGCAACTAATTAAAAATTTGTATCAAAAAAGAAACCTCGAAAGTTTATCTGATCGTTCAGAAAACCTTCGAGGTTTTTTAAGGCCTATTTGTCTTTTCTTCTTTCTTTTAAAGAAGGCACTTCAATTAGAAACTCTATTCGGACTTTGCTCTCAAAGCTTCATTTTGAGCTTTGATTCTTTCCATTTGTTGACCTGATAGTTTCTGCTGATATAGATAATTGATAGATGGTCTCTTGTAATGCTTTTGCATTTGAGGATCATGAAGATCCCTGCTTAAATCACAGTCAAACCTCAAAAGTACTGCATGGTTTTTCTTCCAGTTACCACCTGGGACTGTATAGTGAGAAATACCCCAAGTAATACCTCTACCATCAGTGGTATTGGTAAATGCATCTGGGACATATGGACCAGCAGCATCAGGAATATTTTGCACACAAGAAGCGATTTCGAAATTAACCCAATCTTCAGCATATTGAATTGTGTTCATCTCATTTCCATCACGAATAGCAAATGCAGCCACACCTTTTTTGTAAGGGAACAAAGTAGTTTCGTGGCCTGAATTCATAACAGGATTTAATGGATGTTTTTCAAATGGACCTAATGGATCATCTGCAATAGCCAAACCATGCATTCTCACGGTATTAGTAGAATCTGAACCACCAAAATCTGACTTATAATACAGGTAGATCTTGCCATCATGTACCATTGGGTATGGATCGTGGATAGAATATTGATCCCATTCTCCTTCTCCTCCATTTGGAATTACCACTTTATTGGCAGCAGTCCAAGGACCATCTGGAGAATCGGCATAAGATACTGCCACAGGACAATTATCCCCACCACTTTTTCCTGACGCTTCTGAGAAAGCTTGGTAGTATAAGTAGAACTTACCATTGAACTTTAAAATATCCGTAGTCGTGACAGATCTCCATCCTGGAGCTGGTTTTGGAGGACGAGGAACTGCTACTCCTTGCTCTTTCCAAGTAAAACCATCCTCAGAAGTTGCATAATATATATCTGCTAAATCCCAGTCAGCTGACGGATTCACATCTGTACTCAAATGAGCATTTCTAACACCTACTGGAGGTACTGGTGTCTCTCTATGAGTGTAATAGACGTAGTATTTTCCATTTTCAAAGATGATTTTAGACGGATCACGTCGAGAGATCGTGCCATCTCCACCATTGTAATCAAACCCCTCTAATTTGGTGTACTTGAACTGAGAGTACAGTTCATTGGTCTCTGGTCTTGTTCCTTCGTAACTATAGTTTCGCTCTAAAGCTGCACTTAATGGCATATCAGGTCTTTCATTATTCATATAAAATGGAAAACCTTTTACTGTTGATTCAGAAGTCAAAGATGCTTCCGCTTTTTGATTCGTAGCCGGTGGGCTACATTGCATTCCTAGTATAGACAGCATCACTGCTGATGCCCAAAACAAGTGTCTCATGTTCATCATTGTTAATTTTTCTTTTTCTTATTTTTTGATTTAGTCTCTGGCTCCTTTGCTGGGTACAAATTAAGTCTCAAATTACTATGATCAATTCTATACCTTCTGGTTTTCCCAATCGGACGAATATATCCTTCAAGATTATAAGCCTCAGCTGCCGGAACCTCTGCAATTTTAAAGTCTGTTTCTAAATAACCATATCCAGCCAATACAGTGAAAACTTGATCTGCCACTCTTACACCTTCACTATTCTTTAGTATCAAATGAATTTCACGATCCTTATTGGCCTGATAGGTCAAAGGTATTTTAATACTTTCAGCTTTTGCATAGTCGAAACTCGCACCTTCAAAACTGATGCTTTCTCTATACAACTTAAGGCTATTTTCTAGTACCTTATTGTATGGGTTTTCTTCTCCCACATCTATTAGTCTATATCCTCGTACCCAATCATAGTAGACTGTATTCTTATTATCGTCAGCCAATTCCTCGTCTGTAGGCAACTCTATCCAAGGAAAAGGATAGGTTTCACATACCAATCTCATATACATTGGTTGATCAAAAGGTTTACTCTTAATCTTGTCATAAAACTTCTGATATTTAGGCTCCTGATTATCGTAATAATAACTCGCCATAGTTTCATCATGCCACCAACCTCCATATACATGAAAATTAGCAGATGCTAGTTCTGTATCTTGAAACCTCACATCTGGAGCTCTTAGATCCTCCAATTTTTTCTCACAGCCCTTGTACCAAAAGTGTGCATTCGAATGCATACCGTATGCAAAGAATTTTCCTTTAAAATCACCTGATCGACCTATACACTCTTGGATATCCCACTCTAAACCATAACTATCACATCCATCCGGACCTTTATTTCCTCTATGGGAAGAGAACCAAAACGTTGCAGACATAGTAGTTTCAGATGCCTTAATTCTAGATTCATAATACCCTAGATATGCCTTGTTTTTCGATACCACAGCTCCACCAGCGATATTGAAAACTCGATTATTGATAATGGTGTCCTTCTTAAGTTTTTCAGCTTTGATTTGAAGAAAACCATCTTTTACAGAAACCTGAGAGGATAAAAATATCCCTGGCTCACGACCCTTCCACGTAGGATGGTAATTATACCATTTAGTACTATCGAGAGATGTTCCATTAAACTCATCAGAAAAGTTCGGATTCAAAACCCATCTTTTACCCAATGGCGGTTTAGGTGCATCTGCCTGAGCAAGGAAAGAGTCCAAACTCAAAAGCGCCAAAAGTATTAGTGCATATTTATTCATACTTATTCTACTAGTCATATTCTTTACAAAGAAGTATCATCTTCTCTGAACGCATTTGAGTAGAATATCAAATATATGAGGGTGATTTTTGTGACTGGCAAGAATGACCTAAATAACTCCTGTGTACCTGCTAAACAAATACTCAACAAACCAAAAATCTTTTAAACATGTTACTATAATTCATCTAGCACAATCCTAGTAGAAATACGACTTGTATGAGTTCAAAATCATTCATATACTGTTTTTTCAAGGTTATATCGATGTTATGTCTAGTTAAAATACAGCCTAAGAAATAGCATTATTCAATGATTAAATATTCTTTTGCAATCACTCTTCAGATAATAGCCAAGTAAACAATTTGAAAAGGTAGTTGATAGATACAAGCCACTTTTCGAATAAGTAAACTTTCTATGCATACACTTTTACTTTCTGTCTTATTGATAATAAGTATTAAATACACCAAAGAGAAAACAAACAATGTTGGTAGAAATGAAAAAGTAGTACTGAATTCAATTACTAAGGAGAAAAAAATCTTTGATAAAGAACCTAACCATGTCTTGACAAAAGAAATGTTTGAGAGTATTAATCCTGACTTCCCGTCATTTGTATCCATTCATAATACCACTCCAAAAGACAAACATTGGGTAAAAGTCGATGCCATGTCAGACGAATTCAAAACATGGGATTCAAATAAGTGGAAGAAATCTACTTGGAACTATGGAGAGCCCGTATTCATGTCGACTGATGCAGAAAACTCAGGGGTAACCGATGGTAAACTTTGGATCAGAGCCACTCTAGATGAAAACAATTTTGTAACGAAAAAAGTAGATGGCAAAGAGGTAAAAGAACACAGATGGTTCAAAACAGCAAGAATTCACTCCAAAACCAAAATTAAGTACCCAATGTATACAGAGGCTAGCATAAAGGCTGCCTACATCTCAGCATACAGTACTTACTGGCTCAATAATGGTGATATCAAAAACAGAGATGAAATAGATATAATTGAAATTAACCCTAGACCATCATGCGAATGCCAGCCAGAGTTCCCCAATAGAATGAATTCACAGTATTTTCAGGCAGATGAAAATAAGATACCTGCCACTGTTCGTCATGAAGACAATTTTCTAAGAAGTAATCTAAGTGAGGTCAATCCTAAAAAACACCTTGGTTGGCATGAAGGTTTTCACACTTTCGGCTTGTGGTGGAAAGATGAAAAACACATACAGTTTTACTTAGACGGTGAACCAGCTGGCAGTGTAACAGTAGGGGAACACAGAGATGGTAAGTATTACAAGGAACGCGTCTTCACTAGAGATCAGGAAATCATATTTGATCTATGGACATACCATGAAAAGTGGATTGGAGGAATCACCCAAAAAGAACATTTGTCAAATACTGAAAATAGCACATTCCAAATCGACTGGGTAAGAACATGGACACTTGAAGATAAACCTGAAGACTAAACGAATCCAACTACTTAATAACCAAAGAAAACAACTAAAATCAAATTGTAATGATAAATAATCGACTAGCTTCGAATAAGCTTCTAATAGAAAGATTAATGTATACACTTTTACTCTGTTTGCTTTTGGCAATAGGTGGTTGCGATGCCAAGGATGAGCTTAGCGAAACTCAAGATGAGAATGAAAAAGAATCAACAGAGACAGTTGATGATAATACCGATGACTCAGATACTGAAAATACAGATGAGTCTGAAGAAACTGATGATTCGGGAAACTCCGATGGGTCAGACGGGGCTGAGGGCGAAAGTAGTGATACAGACGAGGATGAAACTACTGGAGAACTAACTGCTGAGATGTTTGAAAATATTGATCCTGATTTCCCTTCATTCGTTTCTTTAATCAACACGACCCCTGAAGACAAAGAGTGGGTCAAATTAGAGACTATGTCAGACGAATTTGATGTTTGGGATGATACTAAATGGTTTAAGTCTGAATGGAACTATGGTGTGCCAGTATTTATGACCAAAGATGCTGGTAACTCGGGAGTAACTGATGGAAACCTATGGATCAAGGCTACTTTAAATGAAAGTAACCCTGAAGGAAGATGGTTTCAATCTGCTAGAATTCACTCTAAAGCGGAGACTGGTTACCCTATGTACACTGAGGCTAGTATCAAAACGGCACATATTTCAGCTTATAATACTTATTGGTTGAACAAAGGTGAAGGCGGAGGTGGTATATACCGTGATGAAATCGACATAATAGAAAACAACTCTAAACCATCCTGTGGTTGCCAACCAGATTTTCATCAACAAATGAATTCTCAGTATTTTCATGCTGATAATGACCTAACACCAAAGGAGATTAGAAATAAAGGAAATTTCCTAAGAACCAATTTATCAGACGTCAACCCTCTCAAAAATGTAGGTTGGAATGAAGAATACCACACTTATGGTGTTTGGTGGAAAGACTCTAGAAACGTTCAATTTTATCTAGATGGTGAACCTGCAGGAAGTGTAGTAGTCGGAGAGCATAATGATGGCACATATCACCCTGATAGATTTTTCACTAGAGAACTTGAGATAATTTTTGATCTATGGACCAATGAAGCTACGTGGCTTGGAGGACTTCCTCCAAAATCAGATCTAAGCAATAACTCTATCAATACAATGAAAGTTGACTGGGTGAGAACTTGGGAACTAAAAGATAAGCCGGAATAGTATTTCAAAAGCACAAATAAGCAATAGAGGCTGAGCTATCCTTGGCCTTTATTGTTTCATTGAAAAAAAACCATAGATCAGATTTTCTTCATTTCTTTAAGATTAGTAATAAGTCTTTCTCCTACACCTTCAAAGGCATAGCTAAAAGCTTCAAAAGATTTATTAACAAAGTACTGACCTTCTGGCGTTTGCCAAACCCTTACATATTTGACGAGTTTATCAGTACTCATGGTTCGGTAAGTGTACAAAGACATCATCACTAGGGTACTTGACATTTGTTGAAAGAAAGCTGGAGTCATATACGAGCTCATTGCGGTATTAATCTCCTCCTCAGAAAGTCTATTATCTACAGGTGACATGGCATTTACACTGCGTACCATAGAGCCTATCAAGGTTTGAAACATAGTCTCAATTTGGTCAGATGTTCTTATTTCCTTATGTAAATTGTTAAGCATTTCTACTCTCTCTGGCATTGGAGGATTGGTCTGTAAACTTCGGAAATAAGCCATCTGAGCAGCCTCATTATTAGGATTATTTGCCGCCAACTCCATTTCCACTGCTTCTTTCATTAATTCAGATTGATATAATTTCAGCATAATCTTAGCTGTATCCTTATCAAAGTCAGAGGTTATTTTTTCCAAATATCTTTCCTTGAGAAATGTTTCATCGAACGTCTTGACCATAAGGTTAGTGAACTGGTTAAACTCTTCTTCAGAATCAAACTGATTTCGCTTGCTAGCCATTTGAGATTCAAGTACACTACCAATCTGTTCAAACTGCCCTATCATTCCTGAGACTTTGAGAAGTTTGATCAGATTCTTATCAGACCCTTTACTCAATCCGACATTGAGGCTGCTTAGCAAAACAACTAGGACAATTATCTTCTTCATATTTTTAATCCCTCAGAAAGTGCCAATTAGATACACTGATAAGTAGTTTATTGAACTGAATAAGCCCTCAACCACCGTTGACTACAGAAACCAAATAATTATAGATATAGAAAGTTATAATAAAATATACGCTTTCCCCGTTTTACTTTTTTGATCAAGTTAAAAAACCTCCTAATCGCTAACAATTCGTCATCTAGTAAGAATTATAATACCTAAATCGATGACTTACATATTCCTTCATAATTGAATAAAAAATCAAAAGTCAATAAACAAAAAGGTCTCCTGTTTTTGAATACAAGAGACCTTTTTGTGTTTCAAGATTGATCTATGTCAAGGCTGATCCATCTCATCAAGAACAGGATCTCGCTTCTCATCCATGCGTTTCATAGCATTGACTTCATAGACTCTCTTCAGCATAAACAATGGACGTTCGAGCTGTCCTTCCCATTCCCAGAGAACTTTAAACATCTCTCTGACTTTTTCAGGTTGCTTGTATGCAAGATTCTTTTTCTCCTCTTGGTCTTTGGCAAGATTATATAGTTCTGCAGGACGATCAGGAAATCTTAGCAACTTATAATCACCTTGTCTAACCATACCACGGTTTTCCTTTTTCCAATACAATATTTCGTGAGGCCGTTTTTTATTAGCCCCTGTTACAAATGGCTTCAAATCTACTCCATCTAATCCTTTGACCTTAGAAGCATCTCCTCCCGCTGCATTGAGAAAAGTCGGAAGGTAATCCAAAGTGATGACCGGGTATTCATAGGTAGAACCTGGCTCAATTACATTAGGCCACTTCATGATCATCGGTACTCTTATACCACCCTCCAGATTATTAGATTTACAGCCACTCAGAGGATAATTACAGGTTTTAGGACCGTCAGGCCCTCCATTGTCATTCGCAAATACGACCAATGTATTTTCATCCAGCCCCAGCTCCTTTAGCTTATTAAGTATCATCCCACATCCTCTATCCAGAGCCAATGTCATGGCAGCAAGTACTCTTCTTTTACCCGTCAATCCTACCTTCCATGAATCTACAGTTGCTAAATCTTCTTTCGTAGCATGTAATGGTGTATGTACTGCATTGAAAGACATATACATAAAAAATGGGGTCTTTTGGTGGCGATCTATAAAATCACACGCCTTCTCGGCTAAATCGTCTGTTAGATATTTCTCCGGTTCTTTAAAGTTTCCAAAACCTCTTTCCAAACGTTTTTCAGGATGATCAAAAGCTTCTTTTTGTGACAAAGGCCAAAAACCTCTGGCTCCACCTCTCAATCCATAAAACTCGTCAAAACCTCTATTGAGCGGATGATAACGGTCTGCGTTTCCCATATGCCATTTACCTAGAATGATGGACTTATACTGCTTAGGCAAGTAGTCGGCTATAGTCTTAATATGAAGTGGCAGTCCCATATCTTCTCCCATTAGTTTCGAAGAAGAACTCATATAACCAGTCACGTTATTCTCCTCAAATCCAAATCTCTGCTGATATTGTCCTGAAAGTAACCCAGCTCTGGATGGACCACATACGGCTGCTGTCGTGTATGCTTGCTTGAATATCATTCCATCCTTGGCCAATTGATCAAGGTTGGGCGTTTTAAAAGTTTTGCTTCCTTGAAAACCAAAATCTCTATATCCTGCATCATCAGAAAACAGGAGAATAATGTTCATCTTCTTTTTAGGTGGAACATTGGCTTGAATCGAAAAGTTACCCATTAGTAACCAACCCAATAAGCATAATAGGAATGTGTTTCTTCTAGTCATATCAATTTGTTTGATGCCTCAAAGTATAATTCAGCTAATGCAAGTTAGGCGCTATGAACACTTATTAATGGATACAAATGATTTAGATAAAGAGGTGTTCAGTTTTTATTCAGCACATGACACTTTCTACCAAAACTTGATAAACACTAATAAACCACTCACAACAACCTGTTTATCAAACCCCTGACGAAAAGTACCCTCTTGACCATAACTTTTTTTGATTCTAACTAACCTTTCTAAATGAATTAAGCTTTTGGGTTCATAAAGGTTAATTTGAAGATTCAATATTTTTTCTCAACAAGGTGTAAGTATTTGAAATGGCAGCCACTAAACAGGTAAATAATAAAAAATGACAGCAGATTTTTATCAAACTTCAATCTTACCGTATGCTGCGATTATTATCAAGATCTGTAGAGCTTACACTGACACTCAATCTGACTATGAAGATTATTATCAGGAAGTGTGCCTACAAATCTGGCGAAGTAGAGAAAGCTTCAAACAGGAATCTGAGTGGTCTACTTGGGTGTATCGAATTTCACTTAATGTGTGTCTGACATTGCTCAAGAAGAAGAAAAAGACTCCCGCTATATCTGATGAGGTACCTATAGATATTAGTGAGGAAGTCAACAACTACACAGAACAAAACTTGGAGCAACTCTATGTAGCTATCAGAAAACTATCGCAAGTGGATAAGGCGGTGATTCTGTTATATCTGGAAGAGAAATGTTATGATGAAATAGCTGCCATCACTGGTACTAATGCCAACAACATTGGTGTCCGGATCAACCGAATTAAATCACGTTTAAAAAAATTACTTCATGGAAAAATCAATTGAATCTATCTGGAAAGAGGGATTTCAAATCTCGAATTCTCTCATCGCTCCACGAATCAGTAATCTATATACACGAAAATCAATCGATGTAATAGACAGACTAGAGCGAATGTTTAAGTTCAACATATATCTTCTTGCAGGGTTTGCCCTTTTATTTCCCCCTGTATTCTTTGTTTTGAAGATGTATACGCTGGGTGTAGGGATGGGAACCTTGTTTGCAGGCTTTGCCATCTTCACTCAACGTATTCTAAAAACCTTCTACACCATAGATAAAGGGCAAGACAGCTATACTTACCTCAAATCAGTCGATTCTTGGCTGACAAACATGATGAACAAAATTCTAAAAATTTATCGTTTTGTATATCCGGGTATTTTCTTGCTAATGGTAATTGGACTTTATACATGGCCCTTAGCGGATAAGGTAATGGACAAACTACTGTACCATTTCCCTGATATGTGGTTGGTCTATGGCTATCCAGGATGGCTAATGATAGCAGAAGCATTGATCCTAGCGTTTATTATCATTTTCACAGAACCTATTTATCGCTTAGATGTAAAATCCCTATATGGAGACATTATCAAACAAATGAAGAACACTTTGGAAGAAATGGAAGAATTGGCCAGTCCAGAGTCAGTATAAAACAGAAAAGAGGAGTATTCTGATACGCTACCTGAATACTCCTCTTCTAATCACAAGGCAATGACCCTTTTGGTTTAGTTGCTCGCCAGTTTTGTCAGAGAAACTTCATTGGTTTCCTTCTCCATATAAAAATTAGCCCAAGACACTTTATGAACAACTCCTAGTTTAAATTGGGTCATTTAACATTAGCTTATTATTTCTTTTTTTTAGGCTCTAATTTTTTAGTCTTGACTCCTCTGATCTCCTCATACTTCGCGATCAACTCCTGAAGTTTCTCTGGATTAGCTTCAGCTAAGTTGTTTTGTTGACCAATATCCTCTTTTAGATTGTACAATTGGTAGTCCAAGTTCTTACCCAATTCTATGCCTGTATTCTTACTTACGGCAGCACCTCTATATGGTGGAATCATTACCCAGTCTCCTGCTCTCAAGGCAGTACCTCTACCCTCTCCTTCTACTAAGAAGTCACGGCCTTTTTGGCTCTTACCAAGAAATACATCCAAGAAATTCTTACTATCAGTCGGCACGGCTTCGACATTGTTCATAGAGGCTAGTGAAGCTAAAAGGTCAATCTGGCAAACTAAAGCATCTGAAACACCCGGCTCAATCGTACCTTTCCAATAAGTCATGAAAGGCACTCTAGATCCTGCTTCAAACAGGCTATATTTTCCTCCTCTCAATGCTCCCGCAGGTTTATGATTTCCAACCAATTCCTCAGCATCATCATAGTAGCCATCCTGTAGCACCGGACCATTATCACTTGAGAAGATTATCATAGTGTTTTCTAAGATACCTTCCTCTTCCAGAGTTTTCATGAACTCACCGATGCACCAGTCTGCCTCTAGAATCACATCTCCTCTAGGCCCCATACCAGACTTACCTACGAACCTAGGGTGAGGAGTACGAGGTACGTGTGGCTGCTGCATAGCATAGTACAAAAAGAATGGCTTGTCTTTGTGGGACTTGATATAATCTTTCACTTTGCCTAGGAAGTGGTCTGCCATATCAGTGTCAGTCCACTTAGCAGCTTCACCACCTTTCATATAGCCAATTCTTGGAATACCATTCACTATACTATTATTATGACCATGATGCCACTTCATAGTGGTCAATTCAGGATTATCCTTGCCCGTCGGCTCTCCTTCAAAGTTTTCCTTGTAGCTCACAGAGATAGGATCATTAGGATCAAGACCATCTACTTTACCATTGTCTATGTATACAGTAGGCACTCTGTCTTGAGTAGCAGCTAAGATGTAAGAATGATCAAACCCTACTTGATTTGGCCCAGGAGTAACTGAACCATTCCAGTCCATATTTCCATCACCAAGTCCCAAGTGCCATTTCCCTATCACTGCGGTCTGATACCCAGCTCTCTGCATCACTTTAGGAAGAGTCTCCTGATCTGTCTTAATAATCATCGGAGCAGAACCTGGTAAAATAGCAGCTCTCTTGTTTCTCCACGGATACACACCAGTCAACAGTCCATATCTACTTGGAGTACACGTCGCAGAAGTAGCGTATCCATTCGTAAACCTAATCCCCTCATTGGCGATTCTATCCATATTCGGAGTACTAAGTTCAGTAGCACCGTATGCACTCATATCTCCATAGCCTAGGTCGTCCATGTAAATCACAACGACATTAGGTTTGGTAGGCTCAGCGGCTTGTTTCTTCTCGGTAGCACAACTCTGCACGATCAGTAGACCAGCCAGTGCCAGTAGTAGGTAGTGAAATTTTCTTATCATCTTATAAGTATTCTTTTATGTTTCAATAGTCATATCCAGATCGAAGACCAATCCAGAACTTCAAATCTAATTCAGACTTTGGTATTTGAACCTAGGTAGATTCTTTGGTTTGAGGGTGTTTTTTGTCATGTGGAGAATTTGTTCAGTCCTCAGGTGATAAGAATACAGTTTCCCCTCCATTTTAGAAGTTATTCATTCGTTCACCTTGAAAAATTAAGTATCAGATTTCAACCCATTGAATTACAGTATTCGACATCATTCCATCGATAATAATGCTGTGTACAATTTTTACCTCCTTGAAAGAAAAGTACAATTTTTTGTAAGGATCATAGGCTACTTTCGCCCCAACAGATAATCTCATAGAATGGCTACTAAATCAGCAGTATCAACCTTCTTAATCTTCATCTTAGTCAACCTTGGAACAGTCTTTTCACAAGGCTTGAATTCTGGTATGACTCCTACGAAAAAGGAGCTTAAACAATTAAGAACATTTACATCACTTACTACGGTCAATAAACGAACAACAAGTGAACCTATCCACATAGCTATCAAAGCCAACATCGTCAGAAAAACAGATGGCTCTGGAGGACTTACAGAACTAGAACTGGTAGAAGCTATTGATGAATTAAATAATGCCTTCTCAGCCACAGGGCTTTCTTTTTTCTTATTCGGTCCTACCAGCTTTATCAACAATGATAGATTCTACAATTTTTCAGATGATGAAGAACTAGACCTAGTGAGAGGATCTGAACAATCCAATGTAATCAATATTTACTTTGTTGATGAAATTGTTGCATTTGGAAAGGGTAAGATGTGTGGCTACGCTTACTACCCAACAAGTGGAACTGACAGGATCATCTTAGCCAACGAATGTGTAAAAAATGGAACAGCGCTGATTCACGAAATGGGGCACTTTTTCTCTCTGTTTGATACTCATGGGATGCTAAATGTTTCCAACGATGAATTGGTAGACGGATCCAACTGTGATGTAGCTGGTGATAAAATGTGTGATACTCCTGCAGATCCAGGATTGAAAGGCAACGTAGCAGCAGGAACTTGTGAATATACCGGCACTGCTAAAGATGCTAATGGAGATGCCTATAAGCCTGACACGAAAAATTACATGTCTGATAGTCGAGGTAATTGTAGAAATCACTTCAGTAATGAACAAACTACTAGAATCTCAGAAGCATATTCTGTTTATAAAAGCCATCTTTATTCGAAAACATATCTAGCCCAATTCATAGCCTCCGATACAGAAATGTGCCCTGGTTCAGATGTCAGCTTTACCAACTTATCAGTAAATGCTGTTAGTTATGAATGGAGTTTTGAAGGAGGTGTCCCTAGTACCTCTACTGAAATCAGTCCAATTGTCAACTATCCTAATAAAGGGAGTTTTAAAGTATCTCTCACTATCACCACTGCAAAAGGAGAACAAGACATCATTCAAAAAGCGGAGTATATCAATGTAGGTACTAATTTTAGAACAAGTGAGAATATAAAAACGGGAGGGTTTGAAGAGGCTGAACTTACTGAAAAAGTCATTGACTCGGGAGGGAGTACTTTCCAACGAACAGCTCAAGTTGCTCATACAGGAGAAGGTTGTCTAACGATGGACTTCTTTGAGTACTATTTCAAGAAAGACACAGACTATATCATCCTTGGTGCAATGGATGCTTCTGAGCAAAAAACCTTTTATGTATCGTTTGACTATGCTTATGCTAAATATGGCAAATTCGGTTCAGAAGATCAATTTGCACTTGTATATCGAGAACCTTGTGGAGATATAGTTCCAGTATGGGAAGTGTCTATGGACGAAATGCAGACAAGGGAGTCTGTGAGCGAACGATTCATGCCTGAACCAGCCGATTGGAAATCAAAGCGTATTAAGATGACTATCCCAGATGATGTGGATATTGCTTTTATAGCACTAAAAACAACTAAAGCTCCTGGACAGGGTAACGTTCTATACATTGACAACTATGAAATTATTGCCGCTCCTTATTATTTTGAAATAGATGAAATATCTACCAAAGGGGTAACCTGCGAAGAATCTGGATCTTTAGAAATCATTGCATCCTCAGATGACAATCTCAAATACAGTATTGACGGAGAGAATTACAGTTCATCTAATATATTTAATGGGCTAGGCATAGGCCAATATAACATCTATGTTAAAAACTCTTTAGGTCATTCAAAATCGGCTGATGTATCGATAGCAGGTCAAGGATTACCTTTTGACGTAACCTCAATTTTCCAGAAAGATAAAACCACTTTGGCTGTAGAAGTGTCTTCTAATGAAGCAACTTTTCAATGGTACTACCAAGGAAAAGCTATAGTCAATAGCAATACTTCAGAGCAACGAATACTCGGCAAGGGAGAATATTATGTGGAGGTATCATCTGACGACTGTACTGTAAAATCTGCTTCCATTACTATCGTAGAAGAGGAAGTAACTTCCTTACCTGAGAAAATGCAAAATAAACTGATAAAAGTATTTCCAAATCCTGCTTCGAATGTCCTATATCTGGATATGAGCGAAGAGGCTCGTAACAAGACTGTATCAATCCAGCTACTTGACCTTACGGGGAAAGTAATGAGGTCTTTCACGCCAGATAGATCTATTCATATCGGGGATTTGCCAAATGGCATTTACCTGCTGGAGGTATCAGGAGATACATGGCAACAAAGAACTAGAGTGGTCAAAAATTGACCCTCTCTCTATTTCATTTCACTACGAATACAAGATGGGCACTACCCCTCTTGTATTTTTTCTATTTGATAATCACTGATACAATTTGACAAGAGATCTTTCTGTAGATCTGACAAGTCTTGCAAAATATACTCTATGATCACATCGAAATAATCCCTTTCAGTAATCACGGCCATTCCTTTAGTTCCCAGCTCATCAAAGTCTCTTTGCGCTGGAACAGAGAAATAACTTCCTTCTGCTAGGTACTGAGGCTTAGTTTTGATACTGACACGTTGCTCCAGCTTCTGTATAGTATCGATGATTAGCTGTACACCTAATGGATAGAGCTGCACGATATTTCCAAAAAGAGACTGACTACGATCCACATCACACCTAGCTATTTCTATAATCTCTCCTGTATCAATACCACTATTAGGAATCGTATGAAGAGTACATCCGATACTTCTATTACCCTCTTTGATAGCATGCAAAGTCCCCATAATTCCTCTATAGTCTGGTAATACGGCCGAATGCAAATTGATCAATCCATGCTTAGGTATTTGAATGATATCGTCTTTAAAAATCTTACCAAATCGAATAGAAATGAATAGATCAGGTTCAAACTCCTTCATCGTATCAATGAATTCTTTCGAATTCACACCGGTACTTTTTTCAATAGGAAAAGATTGGAAACTAGCATCGAAGAACTCAAAATCGGTTTGAATTTGATTTTCATTAATAAACCCAATGAGTTCATTATAAAAGAAACCCTTTTCAAAAAGCTCAAGCCTCCTCAAATCAAAAGGCTTATTTTGGGAACTACCTACAGCATCAGAGTAGTATACTTTCACCTCATGATTCAACAGTTCTCCCTTGAGCAAATTATAAGCGATGTTCGCTTCGATATCTTTATTGAGAAATAATGCTATTTTCATTCTATCTTTTATTTTTCTAACCCAAAACTCCAACCGACTAATTATACCTCCCTACAGAGCCTCAGACCTTATTTGTTAATATCTCAATCTTATTCAGTAAATCAAGAACTCTAATTTCAAAGAGAATTTTACTACCTGATTCTACTATTTTAAAACCTAATTTATGATGAAAAGAAATCGATCTGTCATTATTCCCATGAACAGAAGAAGAGAGTATTCGATATCGATGTGATTCCAAATAAGCTTTGATTTTCGTCATCCAAACTCTAGAAAGAAATGGAGTTGAAACCTGTAAAGAAGGAACATACAAAACTTCCTGTCCTTTGGGCAGAAACTCTATGTATGCAGTCAAAGCTCCTTTTAAATTTCTACAAGTAATTATCTCAGCACCTTCATTTATTTCTCTAGTCAATCCTTTTCTACGTCTATCTGGATCATAGTCATCAAGAATACCATTCATTTGTACTTTGTCAAAATTGACTATATCCTCTACTAGTTCTTGATTCATGGGTATGAAAGTTAATTACCTTATAAAAGAATGTTCCTCTTTGAAAACAATGTATTCTTCAAGCAATTTGACATAAACCGAAACAGCTAAGCTACTAACTCCTTTAGATTCCTTTAGTCTTAGTCAGATCCGCTATCATTTCCACCTCATGAAGCTTCTCTACAGATTCTAGAGTTGACCGCATACGGTTCAGTATGGAATTAGCTTCGTCATTCAGAAGCTCGTCAGCCTTATCAAATGTTGTCTTGTCAGGCCATTGAGCATATGCTATATACTGCCCCTCTTTCTCTTTGTGCAATCTAGATCCAAGACTTCCACATTGTTCATAAATCAACTGAGTCAACCTACTCCAATACTTTATAAAATCCTGTTCTTGATCCTGTTTGACTTTGAATGAGTAAATAACTGCTAGCATAATTTTATTTCAATCTTATTAACTCCCCTGAATGAAGAGTTGTAAAAATAGCCTCTAATCTATCGTGACACTTCTGAAACAATTACTTCTAGCTATACCCCCATTACTATTTATGATCGAAATATCGAATCAGTACTTTTTGTTAAGTTATTCCAGAGACTCAATAAGAAAAGCCGCTAATCATCATCCTGAACTGGATGCTTTGAGAGTACCAATGAGAAATCACTAAGAACCGCTAGAAAATGGCTCAGAACCACATAAAAATGACATATAACCACTCAAAAAACACTAAGAACCAACAAAATACCGTTCAGTACCAATAAAAAATGACTTATCCCATAAAATAATCACTCAGAACCATTCAGAAATGACTCAGGACCACCCAAAAATGATTGAGAACCAACAAAAAACCGTTCAGTACCAGCATAAAACAATATATCCCTCTATAAAACCACAGAGAACCACCTTTCAATGACTCAGGACCATAAAAAAACGATTAAGTACCAACTATAAACCACTAAGAACCAGCAACAAACCGTTCAGTACCAGATAAAAATGACTAAGCTCTGTTTTTCAGAGGTTGCAAAACCGTTATTATTCATTAATTTGCGCCACTTAGCAGCACACGAGACTCTCAAACAGAGTAATTTTTAAATTTTATACATATGAATAACCAAACCATTGACGGGCAATTGCTATTTGCCCAAAATGCAATCACCAATGCTATCCAGACACCTGGAATAGCTGAACCTTTAGCTGAATTTGGGTATGACAATGACCGTCTCATAGAGGGTCAAGCGAAATATTTGAAGGCAGCAGATCTACAAACCAAACAGATCAAGGAATATGGTGAGCAATACTCAGCTACGGATGCCCTAAATCAATCTCGTGACCTTGCTGGTAAACTCTATATGACTCATCTCAAAATAGCTCGCGTGGCTCTCAAAGGCCAACGCGGTGTGATGGAAAGTCTTCAAATGATTGGACGTCGAGAAAAAAGTCTTTCTGGATGGCTAAGAGAAGCGAAGGCTTTCTACAAAAACGCTCTTGCTATTCCTGAGGTAGTCCCTGCGATGAGCAGGTTTTCTATCACTGCAGAAAAGCTCCAAGATGGACTTGACAAAATCAGTGATGTGGAATCAAAGTACAACGCCCAACTCAAGGAGAAAGGTGAAGCTCAAACTGCTACGCAGCTAAGAGACGAAGCTTTCGACGACTTGCAAGAGTGGATGGGTGACTTTTTAGAAATCAGCAAAATTGCCCTTGAAGAGCAAGAGCAATATCTTGAAATCCTCGGAGTGGTGAGGAAGAATTAATTCCTAAATTACTACTATGATTTAAAGGTCAGCCAGTTTGGCTGGCCTTTTTCATTAAACACCCTTTCCTCCATACCTTCCTGTCTACTTTAGAATCGTTCTTCCTATCTTCGAACCTTATTTCACTTTTGTGTGTCAAGTAAATTGAAAATAAAAGTTTAACCTGAAAATATGAAGAACCTATTCTTGTCACTACCTGTCTGTCTCCTACTTCTGACAGCGTGTCCCAGTGACATCCCACCCTTTGACAAGGAGCAAATCACAGGCTACCGCCCTCAATATGAAAGCTCGGTAGCTGATAGTCTACAGATCATGAATGCTCGAACGATCTATGATCCCAATAACGTACTGGTATATAATCATCTGATACTGATAGAAGAATATGAAGAGGGCTTTCATGTCATAGACAATTCAGAGCCTTCTGCTCCTAAGAACATAGCTTTTGTTCCCGTCCCGATGCTTACGAGTATGAATATCCGTGATGGCGTACTATACGCTACTTCTGGAATGAATCTGTTGGCAATCGAGATCGATGAGGAGCTAAATCTGACTCATGAAATAATCCATGATGTATTCCCTGTATATCATGCTCCTATTCCTCCTGAAAACAACATCTACTTCGAATGCGTCGACGAATCAAAAGGCGATATTATTGGCTGGCAAAAAACTACTATCTATGATCCTCAGTGCTATTATTAAACCTATCCGCTACTCCTTCATCATTTCCCTATTTACAACTCTCTTTTTGCTAATAGCATGTGATGAAGATAGTTTTCAACTACCAGAGAGCGACTCTCGGACTATTACGGGCTCTACTTCAAAGTTCCTTGTCAATGATGACTACCTCTACACCATAGATGATAATACGCTGTACGTGTTCGATGTATCAGATAGTGCAAAACTTATATCTAATAACTATATCACAGATGGCATAGAAACCTTATTCATCAATGGAGACCAATTGGTGATAGGAACTTTGAATGGAGCATTGTTCTATGACATTAGTGACCCTTCTCGACCAAACTATCTATCTACTTACAATCATGTCACAGCTTGTGATCCAGTAGTTACTCATGGCAACTATGCCTATGTGACGCTTCGTACTGGAACTCAATGCAGAAGAGGGGTTAATCGATTGGACATAATCAATATCACGAATATTGCAGAACCACAACATGTCAAATCCATAGATATAGAAAGTCCTTTTGGAATGACTATCCAAGATGACATGTTATTAGTTAGTCAAAATAATAATGGTCTTAGCATTTTCGATATTTCAAATCCGGAGGAAACTAAACTTCTAAAAAAGCACGCTGCCGTCAATTCAAAAGACCTTATCAAAAATGGTGACATTTTGGTCGCTCATGGCAAATTCGGAATCACACAATTCACAGTGAACGACACAGGTTCAATAAATGTCATCAGCCAACTATCTTTTTCTAATCTATGAAGTCTATAATCACTACTCTATTGGTATTGTCAGCACTTGGAGCTTATTCTCAAGACACTGGTGTAAAAAAGCACATTATTAGCCCACAGATCAACTTTGCTTCGATCATGCAAAGTTATGCTTCCATTCAGCTGGGTCTTGACTACACTACACCCAAAGGCTATTCTTTCAGTGTGACTGCTGGAAAGATATTTAGTTCTGAATTTAGTGATCACAACGATACCGAACTGGATCAAAATGGCGGTTACCAAATCAGAGGTGACATCACCTACGACGGGCTACGACTAGATGAGGATACTTATTTCTATGTAGGCGTAGGATACGTTCATACAGAATCCAGTTTCTACAGTGAGTATATCCTAAAGCGATACTATGAGGAAGAGAAATACTATCAAAATGTGGAACAAGACTATGAAGTAGTCATAGATCAACTTCAGTTCAAATTTGGTCTGTTAGTTCATATGGTACCAGACGCAATGTACTTCAAAGCGGGTATCAACATAGGTCCCAAATGGAAACGCATGACTCCCGAACCTGATAAATCTCTAGGAGTGGCTGTGACTAACGCTAGAATAGCTGAGGATTTCGAATCGCTTCCGAGAATGATATCTCTTGATCTTAAACTGGGGCTTTATTTGTTTAGGCTCTGAGGCTAGAGTATGTATAGACTTCTATCCAGTATGATAGGTTAATCGCACAGTCTATAGCATTTCCTCAGTTTGTAAGATTAGACTTATCATAAAAGGCAAAGGAGTCGGTCCTCCCCTATATCTAGGATAAAACTCGACTCCTGCGTCAAATCTAATGTATAGTTGTTATTGTGAATTAGAATTTGTCACATGACGCCTTTCATAACACATGTATCTAATTTCCGCCTTCTATTCGAGTTTAGTCCAAGTAGTTCTTGAACCAATATCTCTAAGTACCCTTTTAGGATTTCACTTGCTAAAAGAGTCTGTATTTCTACTCCTTGATGAATCTAGCCGTCTTTGACAGATCATCACCAGATAATTTCAATACATAGATTCCTGTTGGTAAATCCACTATGGAAATAGCTGCCCCAGATAAGTTACCTGACAAGACTGAATTGCCTAATAAATCATATATCTCATAACTAGCTTTTCCTGATATACCATCCGTAATATTCAATGTAGAAGTAGCTGGATTTGGGAATAGACTAATAGCATATGTATCTGTGTCTACTGATAGTAACTCTGACACTTTCACCTTAAAAATCTCAGTTGATTCGAAGGTTCCATCACTTACTGTGACAGTCACATTGTACTCACCAACTTGACTTGAAGAAGGTGTCCAACTGAACTTACCAGTTGAGGCTTCTATAGTCATACCAAGTGCCTTAGATGCATCGTCTAGACTATATGTCAGTGCATCCCCATCTATATCCGAGGCAGTTGCTATAAAAGTCAACTCAGAACCTGCGGTGATAGACTGATCTACTATAGATAATTCTGGCGAAGACTGACTATCAAAGAACCTAGTGAAAACTCCAAAGTTATCTCCATCACCATTACCTCCCCAAGCAATTACAAAATCACCACTATTATCACTAGCGATCTTTGGTTCACGTTGAGAGCCTGTAGTAGTCTTATTAACTAAGAACTCGTTCCCTATTTTGTTTCCATCAAAGTCAAATCTCTGAGCAAAAACTCCTGTATTTCTATTAAGTGAACCAGCATCTTGACCAATACTTCTCCATGTCACTACAAATCCTTCTGATCCAGTGGTGACATCCGCTATGGCTTGAACATCTGCCGTCTCTGAGTTGACTAATGTTTCAGTTCCTAGCTTGTTTCCTGATTGATCAAATCTCTGAACGTAAATATCATGATCCCCAGTCTGGCCAGTGCTATGCCAAGCAACAACAAATGAACCGTCGTCATACATAGACACACTTGGACCACCTTGTGAAGATGTAGTCACTGTATTTACAAGAGTCTCTGCTCCTTGCTTTTCTCCAGCAGCATTATAGCGTTGGACGTAGATATCAGTATCCTCTTCTTGACCATAACTTTGCCATGCTATTACAAAATCACCGTCTGCGTCCATACTTACTGAAGCTCTTGACTGAGCCTTTGTAGTCCATGTATTGACCAAAAACTCTCCACCTTGCTTTTCTCCAGAAGAATTATACCGCTGTGCATGGATGTCCGACAAATCTTCTTTGCCACTCGACACCCATACCACTACTAAGTCTCCGTCTGCATCCTTCGCTATAGATGGAAGTTCCGAAGAAGCCAATCCCTCATTGGACACGACTATTTCTTCTCCTTGTTTTTTACCTGAAGCGTCGAATTGCTGAAGGTGAAGTATATTAGAGGTTTGTTTCCATACGACAGCAAAGTCGCCATCCGCATCCATCGCCACAGCAGGTTCTTGTTGATACCCTGAGGTTTCTTTATTGACAATGAATTCAGTTCCTACACGAGCCCCGTCTTTGCCAAATCGTTGAGCATAGATATCATTCGCTGATCCAACTGAGTAACTCTCCCATACTACCACATAGTCACCATCCGCATCCATTGACAAATCATGATTGACTTGGCTTTCCTCAGCTTTAGTATTGACTAAAAATTCGTCTGCTGATGGTTTTATACGAGGCAGTGACTGTGCCACAGCTTCGATATTGAATGTAACACTACTTTCAGAATCGCCTGTCATAGAGATCGTCACTGGATGTTTACCTATCTGTGACTCTGTAGGTGTCCATTTAAATGCCCCCGACACTGGATCAATCGACATTCCTAGTCCCTTAGATACTGCATCTAGATCATAATTAAAAGAAGGAGTTTTGTCAGTCAAGTTATCATGTCGAACTGAAAACGCTAACGTAAAATCTACATCTACTTTCTTATCCTCGATCGCTGATAGAGTAGGTTTGACTGTTTCATAGCGTTGAGCAAAAACACCATTGCCTGAACCATCCTTAGCACTACCGTCTTGCCATGCGATGATAAATCCTCCCGAAGCATCTGAAGCTACTACTGGTAGTTCTTGAAATCCTGTGGTATGAGTATTCACTACAAATGGTCTTCCATTTGTCCCGTCAGACTCCACTATCGCAGCATATATATCATCATCCTTAACAGAGGCAGAATTTTCCTGTTCCCAAGTGATAACAAATTTATCGGTATCAGTGATGGCAGCAGAAGGAGCTCCAAGTTCTATATCACTCTTTATATCTTGAACTATTGTGGTTCCTCTACCTGCCTTAGGTAATCCATTAGCATTATATCTTCTTAATTGGACTCTATTATTTGAAACAATTGAAACACTACCCATACCATCATCATAGCTGTAGTAGTAATCACCATTCCAAGCAATGATATAATCTCCACTACTATCCATCGCTACACTAGGATTTGTATAGTCATCGTCTCCAGTGCTTATTTCTTGTTTATTAATGTCTCCTTGTTTTGAACCATCAGCACTAAACCTCTGAGCAAATACACCTAGTCCACCTGAGTCCTTGCCTTCCCATGCTATCACAAAATCACCATCAGAATCTACAGCTATTGATGGGTTTCTTTGTGTACCATCCGTATCGGTATTGACTGATAGCTCTCCGCCTACCTTATCTCCTGACAGCTGAAAGCGCTGCGCGTAGACACCATAGTCAGAACCGTCTTGTAAATAACTTTGCCAAGTCACTACAAAATCACCATCTGAATCCATACCCACTGATGGATGTCTTTGATTACTACTAGTCTCGGTATTCACCAAGATATCATCACTCTTTTGAGCTACGCCATTTGCATCGAAAGACTGTGCATAAACACCAAAAGAACTACCATCCTGACTAGAACTCTCCCAAACAATGACAAAATCGCCATCACTATCCATAGCTGCCGAAGGATTAATTTGAAAGCCTGTCGTGTATTGATTGACCTTAAATTCTACTCCTTGCTTCTCACCTGATGCATTGTAACGCTGAGCATAAATACCATACCCATCTCCATCTTGATAACTCTGCCAAGCTATCACATAGTCACCATCTGCATCTGAAGCGATGGCTGCTTTACTTTGTATACCTGTAACATGGGTATTGACCTGCACTTCCGTACCTGCAGGTTCAATCTTCTGCGCATCTGCTTCTAATGATGAGGCCATCATCGTAGCCACTGACATAGCACTAACTGTCGCTAGTTTCCAGCCCAAGCCTGCATGCTCGATCTGACGCTTGAGTCGCTCAAGACGGTGCAGCAGCATTTGACGCTTTCGATAAGTGTACTGTGAAAAAGATCCATTCTTAATCGCCTTGTCTAGACGACTTTTGAACTTTACATATTTCGAATAAAGAGTAATTTTTCTATTCATGCCTAAGGGGTTAATTTTTAGCGCTCAAAACTATCTAGATACCCTCCTCAAAATCAAGTCCCCTAGTTTGGTATTTTTTGATAGAATTTACACTCTGATAAACCTCGTTCATGAATAATTAGCCAAGTCTTAATATTATTTAAACAGGAATTAACAATGAGGATCGGCTGACTAACTCAGGTAAAATCTATGGTGAAATTCAACGATGCAATTCCTATAAAGAAAAAGGGATTGATTCAATGAATCAATCCCCTATATTCTTACTTAGTAGCTTAGCCTCTATAAAACTGACAGCTTCCCGCTGCTATTATATGACTTATCCGCAAATTTAATTTCGTAGTAGTAAATCCCTTGAAGTGTTGCTGGAATTGCAATCCTTTCACTCGTAGTAGTTTTTTGAAGCACTAACCTCCCATCGAGAGAATACAACAAAATCTGAAAAACCTTACTTTGAGAGTTAGGTACTGTGATAAATCCTTTTGAAGGGTTAGGATATAGTTTCAATGCAGGTACACTGCCTTTCAACTCAGGTTCTGTAACTCCTTGTAATGCTCTCTGAGACTGTCCCTGTGCTACCAGTGGATCTGTACTGTTTTGGTATTCATCTAGCGTAGTAGATCCATCATCATCCGTATCATCTGTATCCGAATATAAGGCTCCTAGAAGGTTTTCAAACTCCCAATCATCTGGAATACCATCACCATCAGAGTCAGACTGAGTAGAATTAATGCTTGGTAGTTCTGCACTAACAGAGTTCAGATAATCTCTGAGCTCAATAACGAGTGACGCAGATAGTGCACTTGTATCATTGAAGTTGTTAGTAGCCTCACCAATATCAGTTGATAGATCATACAAGAATCGATTTCCTGTTTCATACTCCACTATAAGCTTATCATCTCCTTTGATGATGGCTGATCGAGGTTCCTTATTAGCATTGTTAGAGTAGTGAGGTGAATGAAGTATCAATCCTTGATTTCTAGTCAGAGTAGTAGATGTCCCGTCTAGAATATCTTTGAAACTTTCTCCATCTACCACCGACGGAAGATCATTCATATTTGCTCCTATCAAATCAACTATGGTAGGAAAAAGGTCATATCCTATTATCGGTTCATCAGAGTGAGTATTGGCAGATATCCCAGGTCCTGAGATGACGAATGGTACTCTTACACCTCCTTCAAAAATTATCGTTTTACCTAATTTCAATGGTTGATTACTTGACTGATTCACAGCAGCTCCATTGTCAGAGGTGTATATAATGTAGGTATCATTGTCTATGTTATTGTCATCTACATAATCCATAATAAGACCAAGTGCTTCATCTAAGTCTTCTGTCATCGCACCATATCGAGCATTGTCGTGACGTGTTCCAGGAGTCTTGGAGTTATACTTGCTGTAAGAACTTTGAGTGGATTGAAGGCGTGTGTGCACAGCATAGTGTGATAACTGAAGAAAGAAAGGTTCATTATTTGAAATAGCATCATCCATGAAGTCAATACCACTTTGAGTGATACTAAAAATCTTCTTTGGGTCTGTACTATTAGCACCAGGGCTGTTTCCATCACTATTGTTAGTATTTCCATCACTATCATCATATCCGTGGTTAGCAGGGCCACCGGATTTGAGGTGCCATTTACCAAAGTGAGCTGTTGTATAGTTGAGTCCTGTAAGAGACTTCAAATGTTCGGCCAATGTAGTATCGGATTGACTGATCGATGTAATACTTGCTGGAGTATCTAAGAACTCTCCCGAAGCTACAGCTGAACTTGTTTCAGTGAATCCTGTCCGTGCTGTGGTCTGTCCTGTTTGGATACTCATCCTACTAGGTGAGCATTTAGGAGCTGGAGCATACGCTCTAGAAAAACGCATACCTGCTGCTGCTAGTAGCTCTAAGTTCGGTGTTTCATAGAAATCACTTTTGGAATCCGTATCACTGGGGTCCATTTGTACCGAAGTACCATTCCACCCTTGATCGTCCGCTAATATGAGGATAAAGTTTGGGGAAGTTTGTGCTTGAAGATTTGGGCTAAGTGCTAACACTAATAGAATTGTAAACAACTTTTTCATGGTTTGAATTGGTTTTAATTGTTATAATCGGTTTTAACTGTTTTTGATTTTATTGGTGGAAATAGAAATTGTTCTGTACCGACCTTGATGCTACCTGCTTTATCTCTAAAGTCTAATTTTACAGGTATAGAGGGACTAAACCCTTTCTGCTGTTTATTGACAAAGCGCTTGGCAGAGATTGTTGAGGGTATGACATAGAATGCCAAAGTGACTATCGTCAAAATGAAGAAGGGAGGTTTTATCATGGTTGGTTCTAGGTATTTAGCTAGTTCTAGGTTGAAAAGGTTTTAGTTCTAAGGAAACGTTATTGGTCTTAATCCTCTCGACCTGAAGCCGAGCTCATTGGCGTACTACTGTTCTATAAATATACTTAAGATGTCGAGGACTTTCACTATCCTTCGCACGTATTAAAAAAAAATTAACCTGATTTACAGACACTTAATTAATTATAGAAACAAGAACCAATCAATTATAGATCCTGTTACTATTCTATGAAATGAGAGGTACTAAAAAAGCCAACTCTGTTCTAGTAAGAGTTGGCTTTTAGTATAGTGGGTATATGATTGGTTCTATTTAATTTTTGTAAACGGCTTCTTAATTAACCAATATTCTTTCTACTACTTTCTGCTTAGCATCTATCAATGTCAAAAAATACACTCCTGACGGAAGTTGATCAATAACAGAGTTGATATTAGTTTCAATTTCTTCAATACTCATGCTAGCTGATGGAATAATTTCATTTCCAGACATATCAGAAAATGACACTTTGTAAACTTGAGCCTCCGGCCCATTGAGATATATTTCTCCACTAGTTGGATTGGGATACGAATATATTTTCCCATCCCAATCAGAACTAACGGATATGGTAGGGCTGTATTCATATTCACCATCAAAATCAACTTGCTTCAATCTGAAGTAATACTGACCATGCCCCAGTTCATAGCTAAATCGATAGTTCATAGTAGTATTAATAGTACCATGTCCATCCACCCACCCGATCTTTGTGAAATCTTCTTTATCTGTACTATACTCGATTACAAATCCTTCATTATCTACTTCAGATGCTGTAGACCATTTCAGGATGTAGTTTCCTCCATCAGATTCTCCTGTGAACGATATTAGGTCTACAGGTAAAGAACCATTAACTGAACTCTCATCCAAAAAACCCTCCCCAGTGATATTTCCATCGTCTCCACTCCATACCTCATTTCCTCCGATATTTATTATAGCCTGTGTACCATCCTGCATACCTTGATACCTCACTATCGCTCCATTGGTTATCTGAATAGTAGACCCTGAAGCCAACTCTAACAAACTTCCTTCAGTGGAGTTATGCCCTAACTGAAATACCCCCCCATTAATCACTATATGAAGTACTCCACAGCTAGTTAAGTCCACGTCTGTACCAGCTGCGATCCTGATAGTGTGTAAAATGTTAATGGGAGTCACACAATTACTGGATGAAGGGGCCATCCCGGAATCCCATCGATTATCCGTGATCCAAGGCCCGTCTTGTGTTGAACTAATCTGCCCTCGAACAGAAAGGGCACAAAATGACAATAATAGGATAGTAAAAACTAAACAGTTTTTTATAGGTTTCATTTCTAAGTTAGTTTGGTTTGCAGTAACTAATCTAAATAAAGATTACAATATTCTAATAATCTATCGTGTAAAATAACCGTTAACTAACACTTTATAAAACAACACATTAACCTACAAAACCAAATAACTCGAGATAAGCAGAATATGATTACCTCCTCTCTACTCCCAGGGATATCAAAACTTCTACTTTTCACGCACAACTAAGACCTTAATATGATCTATCTATTCAACGAACCTTCACTCTATTATTAAACCATTTGATTTCGTGGGCAGTGATTCCCGCTCGGTTGCTATGAAATTGCTAGATGCTTCTTTGTATATGGATATCAGTCGAAAAATATATGCGGTCGAGAGATAGAGTTGTAGATTCTTACTAGTTCTTTTTAGACTCAACACAATTAGAACCCACCAAGCTTTCTAGGTGCCCATTCTTTATTATCAAATTCAATTTTAACATGTTCAGGTATAACCCCATCTATCTTTCTCAAAGGGTTTCCCACCAAAGCAATAATACAAGATGATTCTAAACCAGATAAAAAACTTGTATCAAACTCTGTTATTTTGTTACAATCAAACCAAATTGTATCGAGCTTAGTTAAGTTATCCAAATTTTCAACTTTGCTAATTCGATGATGACTAAGGTTTATTTTTTTGAGATTAACTAGTTTATCTAAACCTTCTATTTTTTCAATTTCCCCTCCGTAATAATCGTCTCCAAATAAATCAAGAACTTCTAGGCTAGATAATGCTTCTAAGCCTTCTATTTTACTAAAATTATTTTCACAAAGAGAAAGAACTTTAAGTGATTCTAAATGATCCAGTCCTTCAATTTTAGATATTTTATTATCAGATAAATTAAGCCTCAATAAATTTACAAATCGATCTAACCCAGCTATTTTTTGGATCTGAGTATGCTCTAAATTCATAGAATGAATAGCACTATGCACGTGGATTTTATCAATATGATCAATTTTAGTCTTTCTAAGATTAATGTCTTTAAGCATTGTTAAACCTTCTAAGCCCTTAACTTCATATAGATCATTATAACCTATAAATAAATTTTCGAGACTATAAAGAGTTCCTAATACTGAAGTATCCTTAATATTTGTTCTTTTTAACCTTAATGCACTTAATTTTTTTAAACTTGGTATTTTCTCGAAATCGCCTTCATTTAGTTCATTAAAACTTAAATCAAGATTCTTTAAATTTCTAAATGATTCTAAAAAATCTAAATTATTTAAATCACAATCTATTATCAGTAGCTCACTTAGATATTCAGAAATAGGCAACAAAATCTCTAAACTTTTTAAATTCAGTCCATTTAATGCAAGAGATTTTACATTCCCTTTTTCATCAATACTAAAGCCATTTATAACTCTTTCTAAACTTGAAGCTTGTTCAAGCTTCAAATCAAACTTCTTTTCTAATTCACGTATAAAGCTTATCATAATTTAATAGTATAAATGAATTTTTCAAGACATATTTTTAGGCATGCTATCATAATCCATAACTTCCCCATATATCCCTTTAACATACTCTCCAGGGACTTTATCTCCACTTAGTAGACTTTTGAACTTCTCTTCATTATCGTTTCCTTCAGGGGTCAAAACAGCATTTAACTTCCCCTTCAACAAATCCATTGCAAATGAAAAACAATCAACTTTTCCTTCTTTTGCACCTAAATCATATATTTTTTCTGCGTAAACTTCAGCAATTCTTTCCAGTTTAGTTTCAGTAAGATTTCGAACTGCAGTTTCATTTACTTCCACCTCAATAAATTTGAACTGCTCCTGAAAAAGGAATCTTGTTTTTTCAATTTTTGCTTTTTCGTAGATTTTTTCAAATCTAATTTCTACTTTCCCATTATTAGTTATCAAGTCAATTGTTCTACCTGTAGATAATATTACTTTATAATGATAAGGTGTGGTGTATTGTACTAAATATACTGTCCCTTGTGTAGGAAGATCTACAAATACAAAATCAACTTCATGAGTCTCTTTTATAGTGTTAGGAGCAATTTTAATTTCAAAATCTACAACACTATTCTTTTTTCCAGCTGAAACATCAGAAGTCTTGATATCTAAATTAATACCTTTTTTAAGCTGAGGTTGATACTTGTTTTCTAGCTTTTCAGCTTCTTGCTTTTTCTTTTTATGAAAAGCCTCATATGTGGTGATATCTTTACTTAAAGGGATACTTAGAGCTTTCTTAATTTTTGCTACAATACTTCTGTGCTTTGCTCGATCCTTAGCTGTTATTTTATCGGGTTTACCAGATTTTTTATTTTCTTCTTTTATTTTGTTAGCATCTACTTTTTTCTTTTTCTCCTCTAAAGCTTTAGAACTCTTCTCCTCCTTCTTCGCCTGTTTATCAACTTGTTTTTTAGAGACTTTTTTCTTTCCGCCACGCGATTTCCCAAACCAAGCCTTCGCCTTCTTAGCTACAAAACCTACTCCACGGTCGATGGCTTTGTTGATCGGGGCACTGACCTTGCTGATGATCTCTTTGATTTTCTTGGCTATTCCTCCTAGTCCTAGGAAACTGGCTAAGCCACTTAGGATCATCGGTATCGTTGTAGCCATGGCGTTTTCGATGAACCCTGCTGCTGCACTGATCTTTCCTGCTGCTATCGAACTGACAGAGTTGACCACTGAGGTGATGAAGGTAATGATTCGCTGTGTGTTGTCTACGATCCACATCACCAGCTTGTAGATCGACTTGATGGCTTCTACGATGGCTCCTGCTGGATTGAGCATCAGTGCGATTTTGATCACTGCTTCTTTTACAATAGTCATCAGAGCCCAGTTCTTGATGCTATCGATAGCCATTTGTTTGACCGACTCGGCTTCTGCCTGTAGATGCTCCCATAGACCTGATACTCCATCTTTCTTGATCATGGTGACTACTTCGAAGCCTTTCTCTGCGGCTCCCATCACTGGTTCTCCTACATGTTTGACTATTCGCTGCCTTAGGTTCATCCATGTGAGTCCTAGTGCGGAGAAGCCCATCTTCATGATGCCTTTGAGATCAAAGGTCTGGGGGATTTCTATGATACCTCCTACGGCTCCGGTAAGCCATTGTACCATACCACCCATGATGTGCTTCTTGAAGTTCGTCTGGAAGCCTGTGATTCCATTGTTGACCGCTGAACCTAGATTCGTAAAGAAGCGCATCGGTTTGGTGATGACCTCTGTGAGTGTTGCTACTCCTTTGTTGATCATCGCTATGACTGGGGCAGGGTCCATACCTGCCGCTGTAAGGGTGAAGGTGAAGAACTTCATGGCTAGATCAAGCACTAGACCACCAAACTTGCTCATGGCGCCTTTCATCTTGGCTTTGCGCTCTTCGATCTTTTTGTCTACAGCTGCGATGGCTTGTGCTCGGAGCTTGGCCATCTTCTCTTTGAGGGCTTTTTCTTTGGCTACGGTCTGCTGCTGTAGTTTGTCGAGTTTTTCATTGATATCCG
>NZ_QFZQ01000022.1 GCF_003171675.1 Reichenbachiella versicolor
ATAAAACTTTCATGAATAAGGGAATTCACCCACAGGCATGAAACTCGTTTTAAATAGAAACCAAACTATAAAACGATATGTCTACAGTAGAATTCCCTCAGCTAATTGAACGCGGTTGTGGCCTGGATGTTCATAAAGAAACCGTAGTAGCGACCATTCGTGGTACAGCTATAGAAACCGAAACTAGAACCTATGGCACATTCACCTCAGAGCTTCAACACTTAACTTGTTGGCTTCAAAACAATGGTATTACTCATATTGCCATGGAGAGTACAGGAGTCTACTGGAAACCTGTGTACTATGTACTCGAAGACTACTTTGAGATACTTCTTGTCAATGCCCGTCATATCAAAAATGTGCCTGGTCATAAAACAGATAAGAAGGATAGCGAATGGATAGCTAAATTATTGCTTAGTGGTCTACTAAAGAAAAGTTTTGTTCCCAACCAGCAGACCCGAGAACTTAGAACCCTTTACAGACATCGTAAGAAATTAATCAGGCAACGAACTACTGAGAAAAACAGACTTCAAAACATCTTGGAAGATGCCAATATCAAATTATCATCGGTTCTTAGTGACATTTTCGGTAAATCAGGTTTAGCTATGATTCGACAACTCGCTCAAGGAGAAACTAATCCTGTCACTTTATCCAACCTTGCTAAAGGTTCTCTGATCAGAAAAAAAGAACAGATTCAATTAGCGCTCAATGGACGGTTTAATCAAAGTCATCAATTCATGTTGAATCTGCTACTGCAAACTATTGACTACATCAATAGTAACATCGAAAAAGTAGAACAACAAATTGATCTATACCTTAATGAGATGAGTACAGAGGTTAGCTTACTGCAAACAATACCCGGTGTTACCAAACAATCAGCAACTGGAATATTATCAGAAACAGGTACTGACATGCAACAATTTATCTCCTACAAAAATCTAGCGTCTTGGGCTGGAGTCTGCCCTGGTAATAACGAAAGTGCAGGTAAGAAAAAATCGTCGAGAACTACTCAAGGCAATAAATACCTAAAGACGACTCTTATCGAATGTGCTTGGTCTGCTAGTCATACTAAGAACACACAGCTATCATACAAATACTCAATTCTGGCTTCAAGAAGAGGTAAGAAAAAGGCAGCAATGGCTATTGGACATAAGATCCTCACAGCCGCCTTCCATATCCTAAGAGACAAAGTAGAATACCGAGAACATCAAGTTAAAACTGAGGTGATCAAGGCGAAAAGAAACAAAGAAATGCAAAGGTTGCAGAACAGATTAGACAACCTAAAAACATCAGCGTCCAACAATTGAAAGGTCGTCTTTTTTTTGGTGGATTATACCCCGAGCATAAAACCGATAACAGACGCTAAGCACCCACAGTTGTTGCCGTAGAGCACGTAGAAAAAATTTTTCTCTAATAGAAAACAGCTTAGATCATCAGTTATTTAGGTAATCTATGCATTGGT
>NZ_QFZQ01000023.1 GCF_003171675.1 Reichenbachiella versicolor
CGCTCTTCGATCTTTTTGTCTACAGCTGCGATGGCTTGTGCTCGGAGCTTGGCCATCTTCTCTTTGAGGGCTTTTTCTTTGGCTACGGTCTGCTGCTGTAGTTTGTCGAGTTTTTCATTGATATCCGACTGACATTTTTCAGCATATTTCTTCAGGCCTGGTTCTAGATCTTCTTTGTATTTTTGGATCTGTTCCTTTGCCTCTTTGATAATGTCTTTGCACTCATCGATGACTGCTTGGCTATCGGCTAGTATATCGTCAATAAGAGAGTCTATTGCATCTATGAATATCTCTTTGTTTTTATTGAAGATGTCTTGTACTTCTGGAAGGTCATCGGTGCCATGCCACCAATCACCTAGTCTAGTAAGGACTCCGTTCTTCTTATACCGCTCTTTAAAGAATGCTTTCAAGTCAGCTTCTACACCTGTCTGGAAGTTGTCCATAGCCACTCGCTGCCCTGCTTCGAAGGTACGCATGCTCTTTTCTTCAAGAGTTTTGAGCTTGACTTGTACTTGGCTATTGGCTTCTGTATAAAAGCCATTGATTCGGTCACTGACTCTTTTGCGTTCTTTTTCCTGATCGCCTTTCCCTTTTTTTTGTGAGTCATTGGCACGCGTGAGTTGCTGTTGGCGTTCTCTGACCATTTGGTCCACAGCTACTTTCTCTTCGGATTGTAGACTTTTGTCTAATGCACTTTTTTCTTTTTGTTCGAGGGCTTTGGCTTCTTTGGGAGCTTTCTCTACGTCTTCTTTGATTCCGTCTCGGGCTGCGCGGGCTTCGACCATCGGTGCGGCAGTGGAGGATTCAAATTCCTTGAGGAGTTCTGGGGATTGTAGTTCGTTTTTAATCAGGTCATCTCCAGCGGTCTTGTATTCTGTAAAGTCTGACTGTACTGAAGGTACTGGAGGTAACATTCCTTCAGCAAGGTTCAGGGCTTGTACTTTTGAGGGGGCTTCTACTCCTGGGAGCTCTTGTTTGGCTGATTCGTGGACAGGGGTAGGAGCGTCTTTGATTTTTTGATAGTTGCCTTTGACGTCTCCTGTTTGCTTTTTGATGAGCTTATTCATCCCATCTACGGAGTCTTTGGCGGGGTTGTGTTCACTTAGACGTTTGACAGCTTCCTTGGTAGTGGGTAGACTGTCGGCCATTTTTTTAGAGACGTCTTGTTTTGGAGTGTCAGCATCCAGTTTAGGCTCTGGAGACTTCTCTACGTTGGTGATGGCTTGGTCATTGGCTTT
>NZ_QFZQ01000003.1 GCF_003171675.1 Reichenbachiella versicolor
TCCCATTCCGAACAGAGCAGTTAAGCCACTCAGCGCCGATGGTACTTCAGTAAAATGCGGGAGAGTAGGTCATCGCCAGATTTTATCAAAGGGGTTAGTGAGAATTCATTAACCCTTTTTTTATACCACTATATTTTTATAATCTCACCAAACCATCTCTGAATATTGATCAGGAAAGATAATAGGGGATTTATTGTAATAAGTGTGACTACATTTTACGGGTCAAGAATGCTTGCTGAATACTTTGATCCATCTGTCAGGTATTTCTCCGTTTAGGGCCAAGTTGTAGTCATTGTGATCACATGGTACAATTGTATTTCTTTCGTAAATACTCTTATTATTAAGATTCGGTACCTCCATCCACCATTTATCAGAAAGACGGCTTTTATAGAAAGTTATAGCATCGGGTTCATTATCCATTGTTACTACGTATTTCATATAGTCATTGGTTTGGAACCCTTTCTCCCCTTTACGGTTGTTAAAGCCTTCGATGAAATACCATATCATTACAGCAATTACCTGTGCAGATTGGTGATCATTAGTGTCTTTTTCTGGATTATATTCATAAATACCTACAGAACTAAGTTTGTCGTTAAGTCCTGCATACCACATGATTTGACAAGCTTCTTCTCCTGTTAGTCCAAATACATCGCTTTTATTTCCAGCAGGCGTATATGCTTTTTGTATAGCAGATATATCAAAAGAAAGCATATCAGATTCTCGTATGACTGGTTCTACTTTTTTAAAGTCTTCTCTCATTTCACCAATGCGATATGTAGAAAAGTTCAATTGTTTAAATATCTTAGAAATAGTGGGGCTGACAAAGTAGGATTGATACCCTAGATGGCTATAATTAAATAAAAAATTAGGATTATGATTAATCATAGTATGGATGTGATTTTCAGATGGTAATTCAGTCTGATTATCCATGTCAAAATGTGAATCTACATTACAAATAGAAATTAATTTATCATCTTCTTCATATGCTAAGAATTGTCCTAAATCAATATCATGTGACCCTCCAATAATAATGGGTAGAATTTGTTTGTGCATAAGATATTGACATACTGCTTTGAGCCTTTTATATGTTTCTTCTCGACTAGGACCGCTTCTTAGATTACCAAGGTCTACAATTTCGGTAGATGAATTTGATCTTTTAAGGGAATAAAGTTTCTTTCTTATAAACCTAACACCAGTGTCAGTTATAGTGGAATATCCATTATTTTCCTTAATCCCTATTATTGCGATATCTATATTTAGGATGTCAGGTAGCTTTTCTTCATTAAGGTATACACTCTGAATTAGCGAATCTGCCTTAAAACTCTTATCTGATAGGCTTTCGTCTATAGGGTTAAAGAATAACTTTAAATCCATTTATACTTAATCAAATTAAAAATGAAAGTTATTTCTAATTGACGAATCATTTGATATGTTCGGGAGAGTGTTTTGGCTTTTTGCGCTTAAAATATCACATGAATATTCCAATTTGCATTTATGAGTTTTAAAAATCAATTTGACCTCATTGATTTATTTTAGGGCTTATCAAAGTCGGGCAGTAATTGACATTAGTTTTCATAGGTACTAGTATTGTGCTGTTGATACTTTAGATTATAATTGGAAATTGCTATTGGCTATAAATATGAAATTCCAACATACAGGCAATCACCTTATATTATTCTATATGATGATAATTCTGTTATTATCATCTTGTTTGCATATGGAGTCTACTAATCGCAGAGATAGAGAAGAAGTAGACTCTGTCAAAGTCGTAGAATATGATCTTCAGGAGTATTCTGCTATATCTCTATTAGGTAAAAAATTGTACCCTCCCGTTTTAAATAAAAGAACCAAAACACGTCGCGAGGCTGATTTGACAAAAGCTTCAGAAAACTTTAGTTCAAGACCAGATAGTTTGGATTATATTATCTGGTATGGTCGTAGATTGGCTTTTCTATATATGTATAAAGAAGCTATTCAAATCTTTACTAATGGACTTGAGAGGTATCCGTTGTCTTTTGAATTGTATAGGCATAGGGGACATCGCTTCTTGACATTAAGACAGTTTGATAATGCTGTAGCAGACTTAGAAAAAGCGGCTTTTTATGTTAGAAAATCACCAATTAAATGGGAACGTAATGGTTTTGGTAGTCAGATTCCAAGATCGACTGTGCAATTTAATATATGGTATCATTTGGGTTTGACTTATTATTTAAAGGGTAATTATGATAAAGCGGTCTCTGCCTATAAAAAATGTCTCGATCTTGCAAATAATGATGATATGCTCGTTTCTGCAAGTGACTGGTTGTATATGACGTATCAACGACTTGGAAGTATTGATGCTGCAGAGGAACTTTTAGAGCCTATTCAAAGGCATATGAATGTGATTGAAAATAAGTCATATCATAGACGACTACTCATGTATAAAGGAATTTTACGACCGAAAGAATTATTTGATATCAATAAGACAAATAAATATTCAATTGATGATTTGACATATGGGTATGGAGTTGGGAACTGGTATTTTTATAAAGGAGATACAAAAAAGGCTTTCCAAATTTTTACTAAAATGTTGGAAAGCCCTAACTGGCAAGCCTTTGGGTATTTGGCTGCAGAAGTTGAATTAGCTAATCAGATAGATGCTACTCGCCCTTAACCAACTTCTATTACAACATTATCAGACTTTGGTTTACTGATACACATTAAAACATAGCCCTGTTCTTTTTCTTCCGAAGATAAGACACTTACACTGTCTTCTATAACTTCACCTGACTTGCAGGTTCCTCTACAAGCTGTACAAAGTCCGCTTTGGCACGAATAGGGTAGATCAAGACCTTGATCAAGTCCTGCTTCTAATATAGTCTTACCTGAATCTACGGTATAAGCATGTTGCTCACCTTCATGAATCACTATTACATCAATAGGTTTACCTCCTTCATCAACAGTCTTTGAGTCAGAAGAATTACTTGCAGTAAAACTTTCTTTGTGCTGTTTTTCTGCTGGAATGCCTAATTGTTCAAGAGTACTGATGACAATGTTCATTAGAGGCTCAGGCCCACACGTCATATACTCTATATCTGAGAAATTTTCGTCACTGAGGGTTTGAATGTTTTTAGTTAATTTTTCAATGGTCAAATAACCAGTTTCTTCGGTCCAATTGTCTGGTGATTTCTCTAAGTATTGAATGATGTTGAATCTATCTCCATAAGACTCTTTCAGAGACTTGATGTTTTCTTTAAAAATAATTGAGTTGATGTCTCTATTAGCATAAATCAAAGACACTTTACTTTGCTCATTTACGCTAAGCGTAGATTTTGCTATCGATAACAGAGGAGTTATACCACTCCCTCCTCCAATTAGATAGACATGTTTTTTAGGATTTACATCAATGGTGAATGTACCCATTGGTTCCATGATACGCACACTGTCTCCAATTTTGAAGTTATCATTTACATAATTAGACATTAGTCCATTTTCTACCCTTTTGACAGTTACTGCAGGACGTTCATTAACATAAGGAGAACTACACAAAGAGTATGCTCTTCGGACTTCACTTCCGTTAATATTCTCAATTAATGTCAAGAATTGACCAGGTTTGTATTGAAGGTTGCCAGCTTCAGGCTCTTCAAATACAATCGTTACTGCGTCTTCTGTTTCGGTTATAACTTGACTAATAGTCAGATCTAAGTACTGTGACTTAGAGCTTTCTTTCTTTTTTTTTCTCTTAAAAAAACTAAATGGCATTTTGAATACTTAGATTTCAAACGAATTGAGGCAAAAGTACGTTCAAATAGTTGTTCTGCAAATATGAGATACGACATGAGAGGTTATATTATTTTGTTTTAGGGGGGGGGATTATTCATACCTCCCATACTAAGATTTTCAAGAAAGTTGTATTTATGAGATGCATTACCTTAGATTTTGATTATAAGACTAAAATGATTGACAATGAAAAACATTCAAAAGTTACTTTGTGTCATATTGATAGTTCCTCTGGTTCTATCTTCATGTAGCGAAGAAGAAGGTCGTAGCTTCGATTTAAATACTGGAGAAAATGTATTTGAATTAGAAGGAGTTACTTACGAACCTATAAGTGCTGATGCTTTAATTTTAAATGGTAATATACCGGATGATGTTAATGCGGTATACAACAATTTTAATTTCTCCTATCAAATTAGAAGGAATGATACTGATGATTTGAAAAAAGCTTATGATGCAACTGTTTTAAGTATTAGCGTTTTAAAAGGAGAATTACCGTTCTTAGAAGAAGGTAGTACAAGATACGAAGAAGTAGTGAGCCAATTATTTCGTTTGGGAAATACTAAAGTAGATCAAGAGCAACAACTACAGGATACGGTATTGACTGTATCTATTAACTGTTACTCTTATATGTCGCTTGATACTTTAGATATAAGGCATGCAGAAAGGTATGTTGATCCATCAGATGATTCTATCGTATTGAATGGTGAAACTCGAATTTTCGAAAAATCTCCGGCCATTTTGTTGGGGGATTTTGAAGTAAATGGAGAAGTAGATAAAAAAGTATCTCAAGTTGTAAAGACAAGACAGGCTTATACTGAGGATTTTGCCGTTGAACTAAGTAACGAACTGGGTGTTCCTGTGGACGATTTTACTACCGACAATTGGGCTTCTATTAAACAAAAGGTTGATGCGATTTCTGAGGGATCTGAAATTAAGCTACACGAGAGCTATCTTGCATTCGTTGATGTGATTGGGAAAACGGTTCAATATCAATCCAGAAGTGGATTGTTAGAAATTAAGGAGATGGAATCTACATCCGCAGAAGAATTGAAATACTCTGTTACCTTTGATATAGAATTTGGAGGTGGCAATTCAATTAAAGGAAATATCAATGATACTTTTGAACAGTTAATTGATAATACACTATAATTATTAATGTAAACTAAAAGTTTATTAAAGAGGGTGTCTCAAAAAATGAGGTATCCTCTTTTTTTTAACCTCATATTCTAACAACCATTCAAACATACTTAAGGCTAGTTTTGTTTATATTAAAAGAACTGTGTCTTAGTTAGTATTAGCTTTTTTAGTAATCAGATTTATAGAAAATTTACGTTACGTAATAAACGTCCAGTCTATGAGGTTCTTCAAAGTAGCATTTAGTATTGCGTTAATTCTCTTTAACATTAATGTGGTTAAAGCTCAGTATACGGAATATCATTCAGCTGATAAGAAAGCACTGAAATATTATAATGAGGCTAGAGTATTTCTTAAAAGAGCCCAGTTTAGTGAAGCCACACCATTATTACAAAAAGCTATATCAAGAGATCCAATGTTTATTGAAGTATGGCTGGCTCTCGGTAGTATGTATTCAAGAGTGGGGAATGATAGTCTTACGATGCAGTCATTTTTGAAGGCAGTGGATATTGATCCAGATTATATTAAGTCTAGATATGCTTACTATACGATAGGAGAACTATATTTTAAATATGGAGATTATGTTTTGTCTAAGAATTATTTACTTCATTATCTACGAACTGAGCATGGAGATCGTGTAAGAAAGCGTGCTGCAAGAGATAAAATAGCGAGTTGTAATTTTGCTATTCAGGCAAAAAATCAACCTTTTGATTATCAAATGACCAAATTACCGGATTTTGCGAACGAATTTCAGATGGAATATTTTGCGGAATTCAGTGTGGATATGAATAAACTATATTTCACTAGACGAGTGGGGTCGAATACACTTGATGATGAGGATATTTTTTATTCTCAAAAGACTGAGTTTGGATGGTCTAAACCTGAATCAATATCACCAAGTATAAATACGGAAGAAAATGAAGGGGCCTCATCAATATCAGCTGATGGTCGCACGATAGTGTTTACTTCTTGCAATACTCGGAAAGGCTATGGCAGCTGTGATCTTTATATAAGTAATAAAGTAGGTGATGAATGGTCTAAACCGCGAAATATGGGCAAAGAAATAAACTCACCGGCTTGGGACGCTCAACCAGCACTTTCAGCAGATGGGCGGACAATTTATTTTGTATCTAATCGAACAGGTGGATTAGGTAATAAAGATATATGGGCTTCTATAAAGGATAAAAATGGATATTGGACTCAAGCTTTTAATTTGGGTAATAGGATTAATACAAAAAGAGATGAAATAGCACCTTTTATTCATGCCAATGGAGAGACGATTTATTTCTCATCCGAAGGACATGAGACAATGGGAGGGTTAGATTTTTTTACAGCTGAACTTGAAAAGGATTCAATATGGAGTTTTCCCCGAAATTTAGGTTATCCTCTAAATGATTCGAACGATCAAGTTTCATTAACAATAGCTTCGGATGGTAGTACAGGTATTATTGCTATTGAAAAAGAAGAAGATAACAAACTACATAGTAGTTTGTATTCTATCCAATTGCCAGAAACTTTCAGAGTTAAAAATCGAAGTAACTTTTTAACCGGTATGGTAATCGATGCAGAAACTAAACTATCAATTGAGGCATCAATAAAAATTTATAAGTTAGATGACAAAAGATTCTATTCTGAATTGAAATCTGATAAAGTATCAGGTGAGTATACAATGGTGCTTACAGAGGGAAATAAATATGGTGTATACGTTACAAGCCCAGGATATATTTTTCATGATTTTAAATTTGAATTAGAAGATCTTAATTCTTTTGACAACAAAATACTTAACATACAACTTCAGCCTATAAGAGAAGGAGCGAAGGCTATTCTTGGAAATATTTTCTTTGATCATGACTCTTTTGAGATTAAAAGAGAATCGATGTCTGAGTTAAGAGAAGTCTATTGGTTCTTAAGAAAAAACCCCGAAGTGATAGTAGAAATATCAGGTCACACAGATGCAAGCGGAAACAGTGCATACAATGAAAAACTATCAATGAACAGAGCCCAGACTATATTTGATTTTCTAGTTTCAAAGAGAATTCCACCTCATCAGCTAGCATATAAGGGATATGGCTCTAAGCAACTATTAGATGAAGCTCCATTCTCTCCTAAAAATAGAAGAATAGAGTTCAAGGTAATAGAAATTGTAAAATAGACTATAGATATCTATACCAAGTTTTATCTGGAGAGATATTCTACTATTTAAAAGCGGCAAAACTTTCCTTTTTTCCAGAATGGGAACGGATGAATTTGTACTTATTGTATTCTATACGTTTATGTATTGTTCTTTATTCAGAAGCTGGGTTTTAATATTTTAAAAACTGCTCATCCAAATTATTTGTAAGTTAATGTTTGTTATGTAAAATATTCTTTGGTTAAAAGGGTTATGTGTGAAATACACGTGCCGTTAATAAAGAAAGGTTGTATTTTAATATAAGCAAATGATGTTTTTAACAAAGCGTTACATGGAATAAAACAGGTTTTAAGCAATTAAAAAACGTTGTAGGCAAAAAAAACCACTCTTAACTTGCTAAGAATTCTCGATTCTAATAAAAACATATCTCAATTCTATTCTTTTAAAAGATAAGGATTAGTATAAAGGTATTGTCAATATCGATTTTTAACTCATTAATGTAGAAAATACACAACAGTGGTGTAACGGTAACAATTAAGTAATTGTTTTAGTTCATTTACCGCACCCAAATAAATTGTACAAAATGCATTTAGGTATTCGTTTTTATTGATTGAGGAGAGACAATTTTTTTCAACTCTTAAAACTATAATATGAAGAGAATTTTAATTCTAATGCTATCATTCTTGATCTGCACCAGCTCTGTGCTTTTGGCACAAGATCGGAGTGTTTCGGGAAGCATTATCGATGAAAAAGGAGAGCCTATACCAGGGGCAACCATCACCATCAAAGGTTCCACAGGAGGAACGGTTTCTGATGTAAATGGTAAATGGAAATTGAATGTTCCTCAAGATGGAGTATTGATATTTTCGTTTATTGGAATGACTACTAAAGAAATTGTAGTCGGAGCACAATCTATGCTAGATGTTACACTTGAGTCAGATACCAAACAATTACAAGAAGTTGTTGTAACAGCTTTGGGAGTTTCCAGAGAGAAAAAAGCTCTTGGTTTTGCTCAGCAGTCTGTTGATGGTTCTAGTCTTCAGCAGGCAAAGACAGATAATTTGATTGAGTCACTATCAGGTAAAGTAGCTGGTGTTAATGTAAGACAAACTACTACTATGGGTGGTTCAGCTGTGATCAATATTAGAGGTAATTCATCTATCGTTGATAATAATCCACTGTTTATTATTGATGGTGTTCCAGTACAGAATACGACACGAAATACAGTTGAACAAAGGTCTGGTAGAAGAGGATACGATTATGGTAATCCTGTGGCTGACCTTAATCCAGATGATATTGAGTCAATGTCTGTGCTTAAAGGGGCTGCGGCTACAGCTCTTTATGGTGCTAGAGGACAAAATGGGGTGATTTTAGTCACTACCAAGAAAGGTGGATCTCAAAAAAAAGGTATTGGTGTTGAGGTTGGTTTTGGGATGACATATGGAACTATTGACAAGTCTACATTTGCAGAATACCAAACTGAGTATGGTGCAGGCTATGGTCCTTTTCAAAATGATGGTGTTACTCCATTTGGAACACTTTTTATTGAAGATATTGATGGTGATGGTGTTGATGATTTTATTGTGCCAACAAGAGAAGATGGTTCTTACGGGGAAAGATTAGATGGTTCTTTTACAGCCTATCAGTGGGACTCTTTTGTGCCGGGAGAAGCTAATTTTGGTAAAGCGTATCCATATACTGCTCCAAGTACTACACCAGCGGACTTTTTTGAATCACAAATCACTACTAACACCAATATTGCCCTTTCTGGTGGAAATGATAATACTAATTTTAGATTAAGTTATACTAATAATACAACTGATGATATTCTTCCAAATAGTAATTTGAATAAGAATACATTGAACTTTAACGCAAATGTAAAGTTGGGTGAAAAATTATCTACTGATGTTTTGTTCCAGTATAGTACTTATGATCTCACTGGAGGTTTTTCTTCAGGGTATGGAGATAATCTTATGGGTATGTTTAGACAGTGGTGGCAAGTCAATGTGGATGTAAAACAACAAGAGAAAGTCTATAAAAGAACTGGTTTAAACTATACATGGAATGCTGCTGATTATAGTGATCCATTAACTCCAATTTATTTTGATAATCCCTATTGGACTAGGTATGAGAACTACAATACGCAAGTTAGAGATAGAGTGATTTCGAAGGTTGGTATTCAATATAAATTTACTGATTGGTTGACTGTCAATGGTCGAGCATCTGTTGATTCATATACTGAAGTCAGAGAAGAAAGGAGAGCAGTAGGCTCTTTGCCAGCTGAATTTGGTGTGAGTTTGGCCGATCAACCGTCAGGATATGCTAGGACCGATATAAATGCGGTGGAATCAAACTACTTTGGTAGTTTGAATTTCAATAAAAACTTAACTGATGATGTGTCGTTAAGTGCGTTTGCGGGTTTTAATCTTCAGAAAGAAAAATATGAAAGCATTTTTGCCTCTACAAGTGGAGAATTGACGGTGCCTAAGATATACTCTTTGAGTAATTCTAGATATGCTCTTCCATTCCCAGAAGAAAGACTTTATGAAAAGGAAATTTATGGATATTTCTCTAACATTTCTTTGGGATACAAAGGCATGGTTTTCTTAGATGGTAACTATAGAATAGATATTTCTTCAGCTCTACCAAGTGCCAACAGACAATATAGTTATGGAGGGTTGAGTGCGAGTTTCGTATTTTCAGAACTTATAGACGCAAGCTGGTTGGACTTTGCAAAACTAAGAGGTAGTTATGGTTCTGTAGGTAATGATACCAGAGCATTACGAGTAAATGATACCTATGAAAGGTTTGCCAACTTTGGGACAGAGCCTGTATTATATAGTATTCGAGATACTAAGAATAATAAGAATCTTAAACCAGAAAAGACGGTGGAGTATGAAATAGGTGCAGAGGGTGCCTTCTTAAGTAATCGTGTTAGTGTTGATTTAGCATATTATAACAGAGAAACTACAGATCAATTGATGCCTGTGGAGGTATCGAGAGCTACTGGTTTCTCAAGTACTTTTATTAATGTAGGTACTATTCAAAACAAAGGGGTAGAGTTAGTCTTAAGTGGAGATGTTGTAAGAGAAAAAGACTTTACCTATAATCTAGGTGTAAACTTCACAAGAAATAGAAATAAAGTACTTGACCTTAATGATGACAATGGAAACGAAACTGATAATTACACCATACAAAGTTATCAAGGGAATATATCTTCCAATGCTACAGTTGGTCAGCCCTTAGGAGTATTAAGGGGTACTGGGTATGTTTATCATGAAAACGGTCAAAGATTGGTAGATGAAGATGGTTTTTATGTAGCTGAAACAAATCAGATTATTGGCGACCCAAACCCCGATTTTACAATGGGTTTTAATAGTACATTCAAGTATAAAGGTCTTGCATTGAGCTTTTTGATTGATTGGTCGCAAGGTGGGGATGTCTATTCTTTGGATATGCACTATGGTAGAGGAACAGGGTTGTATCCTGAGACAGCAGGTCTAAACGATTTAGGTAACCCATTGAGAGATCCTGTTACTAATGATGAAACCAGTGGAGGTCTTATTAACCCTGGTGTGCAGGCTGATGGAACACCAAATACAGTTAGAGCAGATGCTAGTTATTATTTTGGAGCTTTCTATTGGGGGAATGATTCAAGAAACCCAGGAGAGATGACGGTTTATGATGCGTCTTATGTGAAGTTGAGGGAGATGAGACTAACATACTCTCTTCCCTCTAAGCTGGTTGGGTCTTGGTCTCAAGGCGTGGATGTGTCTTTAGTAGGTCGTAACCTATGGATTATTCATAAAAATGTTCCTTATGCTGATCCAGAATCTGGATTAGGAGGACAGTTTTCTGCTGGGTATCTATCGGGCTCGTACCCTACCGTTAGATCATATGGGTTTGACATTCGTTTTAAATTTTAATCATAGGATAAGAAATAGATATGAAAAATATATTATATGTGTTCATCCTTGTATTAGTAACAATAGGATGTGACGAAAGGTTAGATGAACTAAACACGGATAAGAAAAATCCTTCAGAAGTTCCTGTAAGTACTCTTTTTGCTAGTGCAACCAGAGAGTTAGTAGATAACATCACAAGTACAAATGTGAATGATAACCCGTTTAGGTTGTATTCTCAAATGTGGGCACAGACAACTTATCCACAGGAGAGTCAATATCAAATAACTACAAGAGAAATTTCTCTTTCCATTTTCACAAATCAATATAGAGATGTTTTATCCGATTTGAGTGCCGCCAAAAGTAGTATTCTAATTGAAAAAGAAAGTGGTGAATCAATTGAGTCTGATGAAAAGTTGGATAATAAGATAGCAGTTATAGATATTTTGATGTCATATACCTATGTGTCTTTGGTAGATATTTTTGGAGATGTACCGTTTACAGAATCTTTAGACGTTGCTAATCTAAATCCAAAGTATGATGATGCTGCCAGTATTTATGATGCTGTGGAAGCTACGCTAACAACTGCAAGTTCAACTCTTGCTGCTAATAGTTCTGAAGGTAGCTTTGAAAAAGAACAAGATTTGGTATATGCAGGAGATTTGTCTGCATGGGCTACTTTTGCGAATACTTTGAAACTCAGGATGGCAATGAAGCTTGCTGACGTAAACAAGGCCAAGTCCATAGAGTGGGCTGATGAAGCTTTGGATGCTGGTGTTTTTGAAAGCAATGCTGATAACTTTGCTATGACGTACCAAGGTGCCTCGCCAAATTCAAGTCCACTTCATGAGGACTTGGTATTGAGTGGTAGAAGTGATTTTGTTTTAGCTAATACATTAACGGAAGCTATGAATGACAAACTTGACCCTAGACTTATGGTTTATGGTAGAAATGCGATTCCATATGGTTGGAATGTTGATCCAAAAACCAAGAAGGCTCGAGACTCTGTTTTTACTACCAATGTGATTGTTGAGAACTATGATAAAGATGGCAAGCTATTAAGTACAGATTACCTAGTGACTCCTACTTTTTTAGCATCTGATTCTGTTTCTAAAGGAGATATTAGGATTTTTCAAGGTGGTGTGTATGGAACAGGTAATTCTTATGGTAGTTCTTCTCAGATTGGAGATATTTTACATACTCCGACTTATCCAGGTACTTTATTGAGTTATGTAGAGGTCGAGTTTATGATGGCAGAGATGATAGAGAGAGGAGGTTATAATATTACAGGAACAGCAGAATCTCACTATAATACCGCTATTACTGCTTCATTTGCTGAATGGGGAGTAGAAAATGTAGCAACATATCTGGCTAGACCAGAAGTGGCTTATACAACTGCAGACGGAAGTTCAGGTGATTGGAAGCAAATAATCGGAGAGCAAATGTGGCTTGCTTTATATAATCAAGGGTTAGAGGCATGGTCAACCTGGAGAAGGTTTGATTTTGAGGGACTAAAACCCTTGCCAGGTGATACAGATCTAACTGTACCAAATAGAATGACATACCCTCTTAGAGAACAGACACTTAATAGTACTAGCTACGAAGCAGCTGCAGCCGCTATTGGAGGTGATACTCAAGCAACCAAAGTGTTTTGGGACGTTAATTAATCAAGGATAATAAATAGTTAAGTAAAATGGATCGGGGCTTGTATAATTTGTTCGAGCCTCGTTCTTTTTATTGTTAATTATGCTTTATACGAATGTTGATTATAGTTTTTCAATATAGATCATATGTTACTATAATGTAAGTTTTAGGTTTTAATTGTGCCTGTCTTCATCTTGTGGAATTAATCATTTTGTTTATGAGGTTTCGTGATGTGGTCATTTTAATAATAGTGTATAATTTGAATTTTCAGCTAGGAAATTTTTCATATTTAATAAAAACAGCACTTTAAAATTTCCTTTTTTAGGAAATCAGAAATAAAATTTTAAAAAAATAATAAAAATGTAGACTTTGAACGGTTCTAAGAAATGTTCAAAATAAATTTATGTATTTGTATATATATATTAGAATAGTACAATTAACAATGGGGTGTCTTTTATGTTGTCTGCGTTTTAACATATTTTAACTAAGAAAATACCATTGTTAACCATTCTTCACAATTGTACCTTTGGGCAACTTCTTACTATAAGGTTTGATCAATATTATTGATTTTAATCTGTTTGTTTTCTTTTGAAATGTAAACCTCTACTGAAATGAATGTTGGTAGAGTTTTTTTATGTGTGATTTAGATATTTGGCAAGCAGAACATTCATGAAATCCATAATTGATTGATTTTGAAGTAGGAAAAAACAACTATTTATTAATCCTTTAAAGCTATAATATGAAGAGAATTCAATTACTAGTGTTTTTGCTCCTTTCATGCTTTAGTTCTGTGCTTTTAGCCCAGGATAGAAGCGTGTCAGGTCGCATTGTCGATGAAAATGACGATCCGATTCCAGGTGCTACCATAACCATAAAAGGTTCTACTGGTGGTACAATCTCTGATTTGGACGGGAATTGGAAATTTAGTGCTCCCGAAGGGGCGACACTAATTTTTTCTTTTGTGGGTATGACCACTCAAGAAATAGAAATAGGAGCACGTTCTGTAATAGACGTGAAATTGGAAACAGATTCCAAGCAGTTACAAGAAGTAGTGGTTACTGCATTTGGTATCGAGCAAGAAAGAAAAGCACTGTCATATTCAACTCAAAAAGTTGAAAATAAGGTGGTTACTCAAGCTGCTCAACCAAACTTGTCAAATGCACTACAGGGTAAAGTTGCTGGTTTAGATATTAGACAATCAAGTGGAATGCCAGGTTCTTCCTCTTACATGACTATAAGAGGGCCAAGTTTTCTTAATTCAACTAATGCTCCTTTGGTTGTCGTTGATGGTATGCCAATAGAATCAGAACCTCAGTTTACTGAAAGAGATGTTAATTCTAGAGTATCTGGAAGTGATGCATCAAGTAGAATGCTAGATATAAATCCAGCCGATATAGAGTCTGTTGATGTTTTGAAAGGAGCAAGTGCAGCAGCTTTATATGGTTTGAGAGCAGCGAATGGAGTAATAATTATTACAACTAAAAAAGGACAGGGATTAGAAAAAGGAATGCAGGTTACCTATTCTACTTCTTACACTGCTGATGTTGTTACTAGATTACCTAAACTTCAAAGTACATATGCTCAAGGAAATGGTGGTGCATATGCAGGAGGAACTTCAATGTCTTGGGGGCCTAAAATATCGGAGCTTGGAGAGTACGTCAATAATGTTGGCGAAACCGTCACAGCTCAAGTATACGATAACGTAGATCCTTTTTTTAAGACTGGTAGTACTATTACTAATGATATATCTCTATCAGGAGCTAGTGATAAAGGTAGTTTCAATTTGAGTTTTGGTGCTACTAACCAAGATGGATTCATCCCTACGACAGGAATGGAGAGGTACTCAGGTAAGTTTTCTGGAGAATTTCAGTTAACGGATAAGTTTTCGGTAGGAAGCTCCATGATGTATACAAATATGCATATCGATAAAATCGCAAGTGGAAGTAATTTAAGTAATCCTCTATTTACCACTTATTTTGCTCCAAGAAGTTACAATTTATGGGGAACTCCATATCATGTAGAAGGATCGCCTTATGAACAAATTCATTACCGTGCTGCAATGGATAACCCAAGGTGGTCTTTGGCAAACAATGAATTTACGGAAGACAATGATCGCTTCATAGGAAATATTCACTTCAAGTACGATGTCAAGGATTGGCTGAAGTTAAGGTATCAAATAGGAATGGATCAATTCACTAATAGTCAGAAAGAGGTTTATGAGCTAGGTTCAGGAGAGACTGGCGGTAGAAATAGCCCTCCAACAGGTGGTAAATTGACAGATATGATTTTTACCCAACGTCAGCTTAATTCAAACGTGAATTTGACATTTGACAAGTCTTTTGGAGATTTTAATGTGAATTTCATGCTTGGTAATGAAGTTTATCGAATAGACTCTAGAGAAATGAATGTAGAAGGTACTGGTTTCTCAATCGGAGGTTTTCACAATATGTCAAACACGCAAAGCCAGATAGTATTGGAAGAAGTTCAGAAAAGACTTGTAATGGGATACTACGGTAATTTGATTTTAAACTGGAAAGGAACTGTTTATTTGAATGCTACTGGTAGAAATGATGTAACTAGCGTTCTGGCACAAGGGAATAGATCGTTTTTCTATCCTTCTGTTGGAACAAGTATAGTGTTCACAGAACTGTTCGATATACCACAAAATATTCTTAGTGCAGGTAAGTTAAGAGTAGGTTATGCTGAGGTAGGTCAACTTCCTGATACGAATTATGGAACTCAAAACGTCTTTATTCCTGGAAACTCAGCAGTTGGAGGTTTTTTAACTGATGGTATTCAATTCCCTTTCTCTGGGCAGAATGCTTTCAATCAATCTGATATTCTAAGGTCTCCAGATTTGAAACCACAAAATTTACAAACTTGGGAATTTGGTTTAGAAATGAATTTCTTGAATAGTAGAGTCGGTGTGGATTATACATACTTTAGTTCAACTGTGGAAGATCAAATTTTTGAAGTCCCTATTGCGCCATCTTCTGGGTATGAGTCTGAATTTAAAAATGCAGGTACTCTAAAGAGTACAGGACATGAATTAACTCTTAATCTGGTTCCTATTCAGAATAAGGACTGGAGATGGTCTGTAGGAATTAATTTTACTAAGTACAATAATGAAGTAGAAGAGTTGGCTGATGGTGTTGAAAGTATCCAGCTTGGAGGTTTTACGACTCCTAGTGTTAGAGCGCTGAAAGGAGGTACTTATCCTTCTATTTATGGAGTTGGGTATTTGAGAGATGATCAGGGTAGAATCGTTGTTTATGACGACCCTGGAAGTCCTAGACATGGAATGCCTATAGCAGATCCTGAAGCTAAAAAGATAGGTGATGTACAGCCAGATTTTAATATTGGTTTTAACTCAAGTGTTACTTACAAAGGAATTACACTTACAGCTTTAGTTGATTGGAGACAAGGAGGTCAAATGTACTCAGGAAACAATAGATTAGGAGCGCTATATGGTATTTTGGAAGTTACAGAGAAGAGTAGAGAAACCCCAGTGGTTTTAGATGCTGTTAAAGGAAATATAGATGATAATAATCAAGCTGTCGTAACAGGAGAGAATGATATAGCCATTGTTCGTGGAGAATACTACTGGAATACTATACTTGGTAGTATTGATGAAGCACATGTTTTTGAAACAACATATGTGAGATTTAGAGAGTTATCTATTGGCTATACAATTCCTAGAAAGTGGTTGGATAACATTTTTATTAACAGTGCTACGGTCTCCTTTGTTGGAAGAAATTTAGCTTTGTGGTCTAAATATCCAAATTTTGACCCAGAGTCAAGTACAACAGGTGCTACGAACGGACAGGGTTTAGAGTATGTAGCTCATCCTCAGGTAGCTAGTTATGGAGGAAGACTTTCTATTACATTTTAATTAGACAGCTAAAGATATTAAACATGAAAAGAGAAAATAATATTTATGTTTTAGGTCTTATCATGATGATAGCAAGTCTATTCTCATGTACAGACGAAAAACTTGATGAAATTGGAGAAAATCCAAATGATCCAAGTGAAGTGCCGATTGCATTGTTGATGCCTCAGGTGGGAGTAGATTTGGCATTTGGAGTCAGTGGTACAGAATTAGCTTGGTACTCTTCTGTTTTTGTAGAGCATACTACAGGTGTACATGGACAATTAGAGGATGCAGATAAGCGTGCGGGTATCAATAGTTCAATGGTTAACAATACATGGAATACTATATATGCGGATTTATTGCAAGATTTATCTGTTTTGATTGAAAGAGGGTCTGAAGAAGGTGCAGAAGAAGGTGCATGGAATTCTGTAGGTATTGCTAAAGTAATTCAAGCTTATGCCTTTGGGGTAGCTACAGATGCTTGGGGTGACATACCGTTTAGTGAGGCGACTTTTGCAATTTCAAATAAGCAACCAGCAATTGAGAGTCAGGAAAGTGTTTATACTGGTTTGCAATCCTTGCTTGACGAGGCTATAGCTGATCTTGAAAAAACAAGTGTGGTTTATCACAATGCAAATGACTTTTATTACACTGGGGATTCTACAAAGTGGATTAAAGCAGCATACGCTTTGAAAGCGAGATATTATAATAGACTTAGTAAAAAAGATCCTATAGGTTCTGCAAATAGTGCTTTAGCAGCAATTGAAGAAGCTTTTGAAGATGGTGATGATAACTTAGTATTTTCAAGTTTTACGACAGATGCTACTGGTGAAAATCCATGGTTTCAAGAGTTGAATGATAGGAGTCATCATGCAATAAGTGAGACGCTTTTCGATATGATAACAAATCTTGGAGACCCAAGGGATACATTGTGGTTTGGAACTGTAGAAGGTTCAGTAGTACCAGCACCAAATGGGTCAGCACAAACTGATCAGAGTGGAGATATTTATTCAAGAGCAGCAACAGAAAGTGATCCAAGTACAACGGATGATTTTTACTTGGCGGCTACATCAGAATTACCTTTAATTACTTACGATGAGTTGAAATTCATTGAGGCTGAAGCGTATCTTAGATTAAGTAATGCATCTGATGCCTATTCAGCATATTTAGAGGCGGTAGAAGCGGCTTTAGAAAGAGCTGGCGTAGACGCGAGTGCTATTACGGTCTATTTAGGATCTTCTCTTGTAGACGTAGGAGAAGCTAATTTGACGCTTGAAACTATAATCACCCAGAAGTATATTTCCTTTTGGCTTTTTCAACCGCTTGAAGCATTCAATGATTATAGAAGAACAGGTTTTCCAACTTTAAATAACCCTGATCCAGCTCCGGCAAGATTTCCATACGCGCAGGACGAGTTGGCTTCAAATCCTAAGTTGAAATTAGTTAGTACAAATGTCCCAGTATGGTGGGCTGAATAAAGATATTATCATGAAACATATATTAGGATCTATATTTTTGATTTCGTTGTTTCTAACAGGATGTTATGAAACACACGACGAACTAATGCAGGATAGAAAAGGAGCTGGTGATATTTCCTTTCCAACTATTTCGGCGATCAACTCTTCGTTTTTCGATTCTTTTGACTTTGATAATGCTTTTGTTGAATTTGTAGTAGCAGAGGATACTTTAGGCAATACTGCATCGATAATAGTAGAGAAGACTTTTAAAGGAGTTACAACAGAGATAGGAACTTTTGAAGATTTTCCAGCTACTGTGACCGTAACAGCTGCAAATGCAGTTTCGGATATAGAAGGTATTGCTGTTTCTGATTTAGAAGTCGGAGATGTTTTTACATTTCAAGTGTTAACGGTTTCCAAGTCAGGAATAGTTTCTAGATCTAATGCAGGTGTATTGAATGCTTCGGTTGCTTGTAAATCTAGTATAGCTGGAACATATACAACTGTAGCATCTGGGATGTCAACGGACGATGGTCCTACGGAAAATCCAGTGACTGATTATGCTTACGAGGTTACTTTAACTGATACTGGAGTGAATGGTGTATATGAAATATCTGATTTCTCTGCAGGGTTGTTTACTCTATGGTACGATATCTACGGACTTAGTGGAGATTATCCAGGTACTTTACAGGATGTATGCAATGATGTTAGTATTATAAATACTACAGGGCCTTTTGGTTCTCCTATATCTGGTACGGGTTCTTTTGATCCAGATACAGGAATAATTACAATTAGTGGAGGTGCTGTTAGCTGGGGTGATAACTGGACTATTACAATGACTCCAAAGTAATTAAGATAAATTAGAAATTTTAAAAGGCTTGGTCATTGATCAAGCCTTTTTTATTAGAGTTTAAGATTTGGTTAATCTTATTTAGAAATAATTATCAAATGAGGTCAAGAAACTTTATGTAAACATTAAATTACTAATTAGTAATCTTTAGAGGCTGATTAGCTTTTAAGGGAGTTTCGTGTATAACATATTTTTAGATAAGAGGGTGGCTATCTCAAAAGCATGGAGTATAAATAATTGTATTACTCTAATTCAGTACAATTATTAGAGTCACTGAGATATTTTAATAACATTAAATATTAAAGAGACTGCCCTTTTGAGACAGTCTACTTACTTTTTTTAGCCTTTCTATTTTGCGTTTCATTCTTGAAGAGCAGCCACTCCGGGAAGAGTTTTACCTTCCATATATTCTAGCAAAGCACCACCTCCTGTAGATACATAAGAAACTTTGTCACCGTATCCTAAGTTGTTAATAGCAGATGCAGAATCACCGCCACCAATTAAAGAGAAACCGTCATTCTCAGTAGCTTTTACAACGGATTCAGCAATAGCGTCAGTTCCTTTAGCGAATGTTGGGAATTCGAAAACACCCATAGGACCATTCCAAAGAACAGTTTTTGAATTTTCTACAACTTCAGAGAAAACCTTTCTGGTCTTAGGGCCTATATCTAAACCTTCCCAGCCATCAGGAATTTGACCTCTGTCTACTTCTTGCGTATTTGCATCATTACTAAAGTCATCAGCTATAATATTATCTTCAGGTAGGTATAGTTTGACTCCTTTTTCAGCAGCTTTAGCTTCAAGTTCCTTTGTTAACTCCATTTTATCATCTTCACAAAGAGAGTTTCCAATATTGCCGCCTTTTGCCTTTGAGAAAGTATATGACATGCCACCACCTATGATCAAGTTATCTACTTTATCAAGTAATTTTTCGATGATTAAAATTTTATCCGAAACTTTAGCTCCGCCCATTATAGCTGTGAATGGTCTTTGAGGGCTGTTCAATACTTTCTCAGCATTATCAAGCTCGGCTTGCATCACATATCCACATACTTTATCTTCAAAGAATTTGGCAACTATAGTTGTAGAAGCATGTGCTCTATGAGCAGTACCAAAAGCATCGTTGACATATACATCCCCATACTCAGATAACTTTTTAGCAAATTCTTCATCACCTTTAGTTTCTTCTTTGTAAAACCTAAGGTTGTTCAACAATAGAACCTCTCCTGGTTGTAGGTTAGCAGCCAAAGACTTAGCATCTTCTCCGATACAGTTTTCTGCAAATTTTACATCTGTACCAAACCTTTCAGAAAGCTCACTCACAAGATGCTTTAACGAGAATTTTTCTTCAGGTCCAGTTTTAGGCCTCCCAAGGTGACTCATCAATATAGCAGATCCACCATCAGATAAAATCTTTTTAATTGTAGGAGTTGCAGCTTTTATTCGGGTGAAATCAGTGATTTCGAATTTATCGTTCAACGGCACGTTGAAGTCAACTCTGATCAAGGCTTTCTTTCCGCCAAAATTGTATTGATCTAAAGTCTTCATAGTATGTGTGTTTTAGTATGTTAATTCGTTAATTAATCGTGGTTTGACATTCTTCTCTGCTTGGTGCATTAGAAGGTTGCAAAATAGCTTTATTTTTAGCGTTTAATCAAATCTGGAAAGTGGGACTATTATCATATTTCAAAGAAGGTAAAATAGAAGCAGGATGTGATGAGGCTGGAAGAGGTTGTTTGGCAGGTCCAGTAGTGGCGGCTGCCGTTATTTTACCACCTGATTATACTCATGATATTCTTAATGATTCTAAAAAATTGAATGCAAAACAGAGAGAAGAGTTGAGGAAAGAAGTAGAAAATGAATCAATTACTTATGGGGTTGGCATTGTTTCAAATGAAGAAATCGATGAAATTAATATATTAAACGCATCCTTTTTAGCCATGCATAGAGCAATTGCTCAGTTGGAACAAATTCCAGAGCTACTATTAATAGATGGGAATAGGTTTAATCAGTATAGAGATATTCCACACGAGACAATCATCAAAGGGGATGGTAAATATTATGCAATTGCTGCTGCTTCTATTCTTGCAAAGACTTACAGAGATGAGATCATGAAAGGTCTAGATAAGGAGTATGAAGGCTATGGTTGGGCAACTAATGCTGGATATCCTACCAAGGCGCATCGTAAGGCAATTAAGGAATTGGGAGTGACTCCATACCACAGATTGAGTTTTAGGTTATTACCTGAACAGTTAGAAATGTTTTGAGAACAAATGAAATTAGATTAAATTCTAGTTAATATGGCAGCAACCTCAAGTCTAAAAGCTCTTATCGATCAGATTAATCATTCGAAAGATAGACTTTGGTCATTTGATAGAAATTTGATTTGTACAGTCACTAATAATCTAATGGCCAATGATTATAAAACGGCATTTGGCATAAAACTGGAGCCAGGAGTGAGTGTGTTACAAAATGTACCTGAGCCCATTTATTCAGTATGGTATGAACGTTATACCAGTGTAATTAATGGGGAATTACAAACTTTTCAAGAATATTTTCAAATCGAAGGGGTTCCGTCTTATGTAGAAGTCACGATAGTTCCTATTGAGGAAGATGGAGAAGTAATTGGAGGAGTTTGTACATCCAGAGATGTGACAAAGCGGGTACAAGCACAAATGAGTTGGCATAAAAGCGAAGCTCAGTTGGTAGCTCAATTTGAAAATACAAAAGATTCAATTTGGTCGGTTGATGCTGATTACTGCTTGTTGACTATGAATTCTATTTTGTATCAAAATTTTAAAATTGCTTTCGGTGTTGACTTGACTGTTGGCGATTGTATAATCGATTTAATACCAGAACCTCTACGTACTTTGTGGAAGTCAAGGTATGATAGAGCACTCAAAGGAGAAAATTTCCAAGAAATTGATCATTTCGAAATTGAAAATATACCTCAGTATGTTGAGGTGTTATTTAACCCTATAAAAGTTGAAGATCAAATTATTGGCGTAGCCTGCTTTACTAAGGACATAACTGCTATTAAAATCTCAGAGCTTGAAGCTAAGGAAGCATCTGATACAAAGGATAGATTATTCTCTATTATTGGGCATGACCTGAAAGGTCCTGTAGGAAACATAAGAGAAATGGCAAAACTCTTAGAATCTAACGGAGGATCTTTTGATCAGGACACGTCTCTAAATATGATTAGGCATATAAGAGAATCATCTGAAAAAGTTTTTACATTATTGGAAAATCTTTTGAACTGGTCACTCACTCTACAAGGTAAATTTAAACTTGACAAAAAAGAACTTGATGCAGAGGCTCTAATTGCAGAGAGTATTGCTCCCTATAAAGAGGTTGCCAAATCGAAAAAGATAGACACTCAAATAGATGTGGTAAAAGGCCTTATGGTGAACGGTGATCTTAGAGCCTTGAGCAGTATTTTAAGCAATCTCTTCAGTAATGCAATAAAGTTTACTTTGCCAGGGGGGGAAGTAGAGATGTCCATAAAAAAAGACTCCGAGGGAATTGTTTTTGCAGTTAAAGATAATGGACAAGGGATGTCTAATGAAAGGCTTGAATCTATTATTAATAATGAAGCAAGGAGTACTGAAGGGACGGGGAATGAAAGGGGTACAGGACTAGGTTTATCCCTTTGCAAAGAATTTGTGAGACTTCATGATGGACAATTTTGGGCAGAAAGCAAGGAAGGAGAAGGCAGTACTTTTTATTTTAAAATTCCATGTAATATTTAAAATTCAGTATCTTCTTTAGGTATTGTTTGTACAGCAGGTCGGAAAATGTCGAACTCAACTCTTCTGTTAAGATTTTGATCTGCTTCGGTCACTTCATCGACTAATGGTTTAGCACTTCCGTATCCTTCTGATTCAACCCTGTAGCCTTCTACACCACCAAACTCTACAATGTAATCTCGGATCACATCAGCTCTATCTTTCGACAATTGTAGATTCAAGTCTGCGGAACCGTCTTGATCCGTATGTCCTGAAACAACGAGATAAAAGTCAGGATTGTCGTACATGAAATTTACGATTTTATTTAAATCACCATACATCTCACTTTTCAAATGAGCCTTACCTGGATCAAATTCAATTGACGCAAATTTCATCTTACTCGATATGTGTTCTGCTACCTCTGCGAAGTTAATAGGGCCATTTAGATGAAAAGTCTCTTCAATTCTAAAGAACTCATCTCCTTGTATTATCAGTAGATAATCTTTGTCGTTGATCAGGTCAAATTCGAATGTTCCATCTGGGTTTAAATATCTAGGCGCAATTTCTATTCCATCATCTAGATCTACTATAGATACTATACCAGAGGTAAATGGCTCACCAGTTTCCGAGTCGCTTAAAGATCCTGTTACCGGTGTAAGAGCCATAGGTTGAGCTTCCATAGGAAGAGGGAAAGAGTAGATGTCTAGCTTGTCTAAGTCACGAGTAGCAGATCGAGCGTAATATAGGTTTTGCGATTTTGAGTCCATGGTAAAATAGAATTCACTACCTTTTCCATTTACTAGAGGGCCTATATTATAAGGTTCGCTCCATTTACCATCCCTGTGATATGATTTGTAAATATCAAACTCTCCAAACTTATACAGTTGACCGTTGGAACTAAAGAATAAAACCTCATACTCAGGATGATAAAACGGGCTTACTTCATTGTTTCTAGTATTAATGATTGGGCCTACGTTTTGGGCAGCTGTCCAAGCTCCATTTTCATCTTTGTATGTGAAATAAATATCAGATAACCCAAAGCCACCGATTCGATCTGATGCAAAATATAAAGTGTCTTCAGAATGTGTTAATGACGGGTGACTATCCCAGCCAACACTATTAACATTTACGCCCATATTTTGAATGCTCGACCATACACTATCTTCATCCATTTTGGCTATAAATAGATCGCAGCCTCCTATAGATTTTGGGGACTCGCATCTTGAGAAAATTAATGTTTTACCATCTTTACTAAGGCATGCCGAACCTTCATTGTAATGTGAATTAATATCCTTCAATTCCTCGCTTAGCTTCCAAAAGCCGCCTGATTCTTTCCTACTTATGAAAATGTCCTCGTTTTGAACATGCTTAAGTCCTTTTCTTAACTCATTTTTCTTAGAGGTAAATAGTAAAACTTCGTCATGAAAACCAATTGAGGGGCCGTAGTCGGCATATCTTGAATTGATTTTTCGCCCCATATTAAGCAAGACTCCGCGAGGTGGACGGATAGTATCAATGGCCTTTCTATGCTCGACAAGTTGGTAGTAATAATCAAGCGGAACAAAGTTTTCAATTTCCTGATCATTTAAAATATCAGTATATAGTTCAATTTCTTTTACATCTACTTGTTCATGATGGTGTCTCAAAACAAGTTTGTAAAGAGCAATCGCTTCATCTTCTGTGCCATAAATTTCTGTCAATTTGGCAAGCCTCCAAATCCAGTACGTATCTACATAGAAGTTTCTGACTCCGAATTGCTGAACGTAGTCTTGTAGTTCCAAATAAAGTTCATGCCACTCTTTTTTTGCTTCTAGTTTTTTTATCTGGGTGAGCTTGGATTTATTGTAGTATTCAGGATTTTCATTGATGTTGGGAAAGTTGTACAGATTTATGTGCCATTCGCCAACTGTAGAATCTCCTTTTGTAACTATTTGATTACCTTGACTCTTTTCCTTTCTTTGACTTAAGGATTTGACAGGGAATAACATCATTACAATTAGTATTGTACCAATGAACTTCAAGCCAGAGTTACGGAAAAATGTTCTAAAATGCTTAATCATTAAGTCGATTCTGTAGCGTGGATTCTGTTGACTGAATATCCTAATGTTTCAAAACTAATGCAGACCAACTTTATAACGAATCTTTGCAGAGATTAAATACACTTAACTTTGGCACACCGATTGCAACTTATGGGTAACTTTAAAGTTATTGATGTGTGAAGTGGATTTCATGTCATTGTGGCAGAAGAAATATTAAAATATGACATTTAGTAATTTAGATACCCTCCAACTTCAAAATGCTCTATCAGATGATGAAACTGAGGATTTGATTCCAATAGATCTGACAGGAGATGATGAAGATTTAAAAGAGGAAGACCTACCTGAAAACCTACCAATACTACCATTAAAAAATGCTGTATTGTTTCCAGGCGTAGTAATTCCAATTACAGTCGGAAGACAAAAGTCAATTCGCCTAGTAAAAAAGGCTTATAGATCTAACAAAATCATTGGCGTTGTAGCTCAAAAGAATCCAGAGGATGAAAATCCAAAAGAAACTGAAATTTACAAAGTAGGGACAATAGCCAAGATATTAAAAATGTTGGTGCTTCCTGATGGGAATACTACGATCATCATTCAAGGTAAAACTAGAATGGAGATTGATCAAATAGTACAAGAGAATCCTTATATGACCGCTAAGGTTCATGTATTACCTGAGGATTTTGATGAGTCAGGTGAGAAAGAAATTCAAGCTTTAATTGAATCTTTGAAAGATTCAGCCAAGAAGATTTTGAAGCTAAATCCAGATATTCCTAAAGAAGCACAGGTGGCATTGGAGAATATCGATAGTTTCAGTTTTTTAACTCATTTTTTGTGTTCCAATATTAATACGGATATTAAGGATAAACAGAATCTATTAGAAACTAACGAAGGCATTAAAAGAGCCGAGTTGCTACTTCGTTATATGCTAAAAGATATTCAAGTTCTTGAGTTGAAGCATGAAATTCAGAATAAAGTAAATACTGATATTGATGCTCAACAACGTGACTATTATTTGCGTCAGCAAATGAAAGTATTACAAGATGAGCTCGGTCAGGGAGGGAGTGAACAAGAAATTGAAGAGTTGAAGCTAAAAGGTCAAAACAAAAACTGGCCAGAAGATATAGCAATTCACTTCAAAAAAGAGATTGATAAGCTTGGAAGAATGAATCCAATGGCAGCAGAGTATCCTGTAGCTATGAATTATTTAGAGCTTTTGATCGAGCTGCCTTGGGGTGACATGACTGATGATAACTTTGATTTAAAACGAGCAAAGAAAATTCTGGATCAAGACCATTTTGGCTTAGAAAAGGTCAAGGATAGAATTATCGAATACCTAGCGGTCAGAAAGCTCAAAAATGATCTAAAAGGGCCGATTTTATGTTTGTTTGGACCTCCAGGTGTTGGTAAAACCTCTCTTGGTAAGTCTATAGCCAAAGCACTCAATAGAGAGTATGTAAGAATGGCTTTAGGTGGTGTTCATGATGAAGCAGAAATTAGAGGGCATCGTAAAACTTATATAGGTGCAATGCCTGGGAAAATAATTCAGAATATAAATAAGGCGAAATCATCTAACCCAGTCTTTGTATTGGATGAAATAGATAAAGTTTCCTCAGATTTTAGGGGTGATCCTTCTTCGGCGCTGTTGGAAGTGTTAGATCCTGAGCAGAATGGTGCTTTTAAAGATAATTTTCTTGAGGTAGAATATGATCTGTCAAAGGTACTTTTTATAGCTACAGCTAATTCACTAGATACTATTCAACCAGCATTAAGAGATAGAATGGAGATCATTGATGTAAGTGGTTATACGTTGGAAGAAAAAGTTCAAATTGCTAAAAAACACTTGTTTCCGAAGCAACTTAAAGAACATGGTTTGACAAAGGAACAACTAAGTATAGATCAAAAAGCTATAACGAAGGTTGTTGATGATTATACTCGAGAATCAGGAGTGAGAGGTCTTGAACGTAAGATAGGTTCTATTGTAAGAGATGCTGCAAAATCTATCGCAATGGAAGAAGAGTATGTAGAAAAAGTTACTCCAGAAGAGGTAAGAAGGATTTTAGGTGCAGAAGTATTTGATAAGGAGTTTTACCAAAATAACAAACTAGCAGGAGTAGTTACTGGTCTAGCTTGGACTTCAGTTGGAGGAGAAATTCTATTTATAGAGTCAAGTCTTAGTCGTGGTAAAGGTAAATTGACTTTGTCAGGTCAATTAGGAGATGTAATGAAAGAATCTGCTGTGACGGCTTTATCATATCTGAAGTCAAATGCTGATCAACTTGATATAAATTATCAAACATTTGAGAACTATGACCTTCACGTTCATGTGCCAGCTGGAGCAGTACCTAAGGATGGGCCTTCAGCTGGAATAACTATGCTAACATCATTGGCATCAATATTTACACAGCGTAAGGTAAAGGATAAGTTGGCTATGACAGGTGAAATTACGCTAAGAGGTAAGGTTCTTCCTGTAGGAGGAATTAAGGAAAAAATTTTGGCGGCAAAACGCGCTGGAATTAAAGAAATAATCCTTTGCCATAAGAATAAAAAAGATATAGATGAGTTGAATGAACGCTATATTAAGGGGCTGACTTTTCACTTCGTAGAAATAGTTGATGAAGTACTTGATATTGCTCTTTTGCCTCAGAAGGTTCAATCTCCAATGAAGTTTGTACTTTCCAATAACTAAAACTCATTTAGTATTCTGATGAAAATTTTTAAGCTCGTATTCTTGACTCTATTAGTAGGTAATACGAGCTTTTTGTTTGCTCAACTTGGAGGTAAGCAGTCATTCGAGTTTCTCAACTTACCTATTGGTGCTAGGGTTGCAGGTCTAGGAGGAGTAGGGATTACTTCGACAGAAAGTGATGTCAATTTGTTTATGTCCAACCCTGCTATGCTTGACTCAATGAATCATAATCATATTTCCTGGAGCTATTTTGGATTCTATGCGGATGTCAAGTACAACACTCTGGCGTATTCTTTTAATCATAAAGGTATTGGCCCAATAGGGTTTGGGATACAAAGACTTGGATATGGACAGTTTGAAGGGTTCGATGAAGTGGGGAATTCGACTGGAACATTTAAAGGTGGAGAGACAGCTGTTGTAATAAGTAAGAGCCATCAGATTAGTGTTTTTAGAATGGGATTGAGTTTGAAATATATTAATTCAAGTATAGAAAATTTCAATTCCTCAGCTTTAGCTTTTGACTTAGGGGGTACGTTTATTCATCCTAGTCGAGAGTTTATGGCAGGTTTATTGATTAAAAATATTGGTTTTACGTTGTCTGACTATACTAGTACATCGAATGCAGAAGTGCCAATTGATGTGCAGATAGGCTTTACTTATAAGCCAGAACATATGCCTTTTAGATTGACTGGAACAGTATATAATCTCAATAAGCCTAACTCCACATATGATGATTCAAGTGAAGGAACTCCAACTTGGTTTGATAAAGGGTTTAGACATGTGAATCTTGGAGTTGAAATAGTGTTTAGTCAAAATTTTCAAGTAAGAACAGGTTATAATCATTTACTCAGAAAGGAATTATCTCTTGAAGAAAAAGCGGGAATGACAGGACTTACACTTGGAGTGATGGCAAAAATTAAGGCTTTTGAAATTTCATATACATTAGCCAGCTATCATGTTGATGGAGGTAGGAGTTACTTTACCATCACTAGTAATTTGAATAAAGTATTTAAGAAGAAATCAATATTATAAATGTTATCTGTAGATCAATATTTAACACCGAAAGAGATTGTAGGGGAACTGGATAAATACATCATTGGTCAAAATGAGGCTAAGCGAAATGTAGCAATTGCCTTAAGAAATAGATGGCGTAGAATGAACGTCAAGACTGAGATTCAAGGTGAGATTGTTCCTAATAACATCTTGATGATAGGAGCTACTGGAGTAGGTAAGACGGAGATCGCTCGTCGACTAGCGAAAATTGCGGATGCACCTTTTGTTAAAGTAGAAGCATCAAAATTTACTGAAGTAGGGTATGTAGGACGAGATGTAGAGAGTATGGTTCGTGATTTGGTAGAGCAGTCGGTGAGCCTAGTTAAACACCTCAAAAAAGAAGAGGTTAAGGGAAAAGCAGAGGAAGCGGTAGAGAATATTATTCTTGACGCATTAATTCCACCAGTGAAGTCTGCAGGATTCAAAGTTGGAAATACAATGGAGGAAGAAACTCCAACCGATGATTCTGAATTAAATCAAAGAACTAGAGAACAGTTTAGAGAAAAGATCAGGAGTGGGGAGCTCGATGAGCGTAAAATAGAAATTAGCGTTCAAAATAATGCTTCACCTGGTGTAGGGATGATTGGTGGAGGTCAGATAGATGAAGCTTCTATGATGAATCTTCAGGAGATGATAGGTAATATGATGCCTAAAAAGCAGAAGAAAAGAAAAGTAACCATTGCTGATGCGAAAAAAATGCTTTTTGAGGAGGAGTCTTCCAAGCTAATAGATATGGATGAAGTGAAAGAGGAAGCCATCGAAAAAGCTGAGAATAGCGGTATTATTTTTATAGATGAAGTAGATAAAATAGCAGTTGGAGCTTCAAAAAAAGGAGGTCCAGACGTTAGTAGAGAAGGAGTGCAAAGAGATTTACTTCCTATAGTGGAAGGTAGCGCAGTAAATACCAAATATGGTGTTATAGATACTGACCATATCCTATTTATTGCTGCAGGAGCTTTTCATTTTGCAAAGCCTTCTGATCTAATACCAGAGTTGCAAGGTCGTTTCCCTATAAGAGTTGAGTTGGAAAGTCTTACCAAAGAAGATTTTGTTAGGATTTTAATGGAACCGAAAAATTCGCTGACAAAGCAATATACTGCATTAATTGGGGCTGAAGATGTAGATATTTCTTTTGATGAAGAAGCAATAAAAGAAATTGCAAATATTGCGTTTCAAATAAACGAGGAGGTTGAAAACATCGGAGCTCGTAGGTTACATACAGTTATGAGTAGATTATTAAATGATATATTATTTGATATTCCTGATGTGATTGGAGCGAATGCTAAAATTGTAATCGACAAGGTTAAAGTTGAGGAGAGATTAGCAGGTATGATCGAAAACAAAGATTTAAGTCAGTTTATTCTTTAGTCAAGTTGCTTTTACTTGTTTGTTTAGAATTTTTTGTTGAATTGATAAGGTTTTTTACAGATAAAAAAAAGGTCTTACAGTTTCAAACTGCAAGACCTTTTTATAAGACTTATTCTTTAGCTTATTTTTAAATCATGCGACTTTGAGTTTTTTGAACTTAGATTTTTCAAATTTCCCTTCCGCATAAGCTTTCGTAATTACTAGTTTCTTAGCACTTTCATCAGATGGCATATCGAACATAGCATCATTAATAATTGCTTCACAAATAGACCTAAGTCCTCTAGCACCGAGTTTGAATTCTACTGCTTTATCTACGATATAGTCAAGTGCGTTTTTCTTGAATTCAATTTCAATTCCTTCCATTTGGAATAGTTTGGTATATTGTTTCACCAAAGCATTCTTAGGCTCTGTTAAGATTTTCTTAAGGGCTGTTCTATCCAATGGGTCAAGATGTGTTAACACAGGTAGTCGACCAATTAGTTCAGGAATCAAACCAAAGCTCTTCAAATCTTGAGCAGTTACATACTCTAAAAGGTTTTCTTTTTTCAGGTCTACATTTGAGTCACTGGTTTTAGAATTGAACCCTAATGGACGAGTGTTCAATCTAGAGCCAATATTCCTTGTAATTCCATCAAATGCTCCACCGCAAATAAAAAGGATGTTTTCAGTGTTGATGTTGATCATTTTCTGATCAGGATGCTTTCTTCCACCCTGAGGAGGAACATTTACTGATGTGCCTTCAAGAAGTTTCAGCATTGCTTGCTGTACACCTTCTCCACTCACATCTCTTGTTATAGAAGGGTTGTCAGACTTTCGTGCAATTTTGTCTATTTCGTCTATGTAAACTATCCCTCTTTCAGCAGATTCTACATCATAATCCGCAGACTGAAGCAGTCTAGTAAGAATACTTTCTACATCTTCACCTACATATCCAGCTTCAGTAAGTACAGTAGCGTCCGCAATACAGAAAGGTACTTGCAAGATTTTGGCTAAAGATCTAGCTAAATAAGTCTTACCAGTACCAGTTTCACCAACCATGATGATATTAGATTTTTCTATGGTTACATCATCATCAGTTTTCTTTTGCATAAGTCTTTTGTAGTGGTTGTATACCGCTACAGACATGACTTTTTTGGCGTCATCTTGACCAATTACATATTGGTCAAGATGTTGTTTCATTTCCTTTGGTTTGATCAGATTGAAACTTGGAGAAGTAGGGTCTTCTTTAGCTTTCATTTCCTCTGCGAGGATTTGATTGGCTTGCGCGATACATTTGTCGCAGATGTGGGCATGAATCCCAGAAATCATCAAATCAACGTCTTTTTTATTTCTCCCGCAAAACGAGCAAGTTACCTGTGCCATCTCTCCAAATTTTCTTTCTGCAAATATAGTTATTTATTAGTCGGCTTTTCTCTCAAGAACCTCATCAATCAAACCGTACTCTTTAGCTTCAGCAGCTTTCATCCAATAATCTCTGTCTGAGTCTTTTTCGATCTGCTCATATGACTTGCCGCTTGCTTCAGCTAAGATATTATAGAGGTCTTCTTTTACCGATAGAGTTTGTTTCAATGAAATTTCCATATCAGAAGCCTGTCCTTGCATTCCTGACATAGGTTGATGAATCATAACTCTAGCATGTGGAAGAGCTGCTCTTTTACCCTTTTGACCTCCTGCCAGTAATACAGCTCCCATTGATGCTGCTAGACCAGTACAGATAGTATTTATGTCCGGTCTTACATAGTTCATAGTATCTAAAATACCCAGACCAGCATATACCGACCCTCCTGGACTGTTTACATAAAGAAGGATGTCCTTATTTGCGTCTACAGATTCTAAGAATAGTAACTGTGCAGTGATAATATTAGCTATGTTGTCATCTACGCCAGTTCCCAAGAATATAATTCTATCCATTATTAACCTTGAGAAGACGTCGATTTCAGCAAATCTTGTAGGCCTTTCTTCGATTACAGATCGAGTCATATTTTCGATATGGCTGGTATATTGATCAAATACGTTTCCGTTTATGTTTTTTCCCTTTACGGCAAAATCTCTGAATTCTTTCTTATCCATTATTTTTGTCTAAAAATTGTGACTACAAAAAAACAAAAAAAGCCCTCTTTTCAAAGGACTTTCTTTTAAGACGTTTTATGTCAAAGAAGGTTATGCCTTCTTTTTGTATTCTTCTAGAGTTACCTCTTTTGATTTAATAGTTATGTTTTCTTTGATGAAAGCAGTTACCTTGTCGTTGAATACTTTTTCGTGAAGTTTCATGTAGTTTTGACCTTCTTCACCTTGTAGGTAATTCTGTGCGAACTGATCAATTTGACCTTCCATTTGCTCAGACATTCCCATTGACCCAAACTGCGCTCGAATCATGTTTTTTGCTTCCTCGGTAACTTCCTCATGTTCAGCTTTGATTTCGTTATCCTTAGCAATTTTGTTCTTGATCATTGACCATTTTAGGTCATTGGTGTAAAGAGGGTAATCTTTTTCAATTTCCTCGTTAGTCAATTTATCATTTGATTTTTCTAACCACCTTTTCAAAAAGTCGTCTGGAAGATCAATTTTTACAGTCTCAACAAATTTGTCTTTGATTTTAAGATCTGTGTATCCATCAGTTTCTTTTTCGTAATTTTCAGCTAGAGTAGACTTAATTTTTTCAAGAAACTCTTCTTCTGATTTTACCAAATCTTTGCCAAAAGTTTTGTCGAACAAATCTTGGTTGAGTTCAGCAGGTGCTACCCTGTTGATGTTCTTTACCTCGTACTTGATCTTTCCTTTTGTTTCTTTATTGTCTTCTCCGACCAACTGAGCTCTTTTCTCAATATCCTTGATAGCCGTAGTTGGGTCGAACTCTAAGACGTCACCAGACTTTACTCCAATAAATTTCTTTCTAGATCTAGTAGCAACGTCAGCTATATCTATTTCTCCTCCGTATCCTTCTTCTCCTTCTTCTTTTGAAAGAACCGTTCCATATAAAGAATCGCCTTCTTCTGACTCTTCAGGGTTAGTAGACTCTCCAAACTGCTTTTTTATGTTGGAAACAGTGTCATCAATTAATTCTTGGTCAACCTTGATCGTGAAGGTGTCAACCTTTACTTTTTTATCAACTTTAAGGTCGAAGTCTTGAGCGATACCAATATTATACTCAAATTCAAACTCTTTGGTGTTTTTCCAATCTAAGTCTTTAACCTTTTCTACATTCGGTAAAGGTTCACCTAAGATTTGAATTTCTTTTTCTTTAATATAGTCCATTACTTGGTGGGAAACCATCTGGTTTACTTCATCGACCAATATAGACTCTCCGTACATTTTTTGGATAAGAGTTTTAGGCACCTTACCAGGTCTGAAACCTTTAATTTGTGCTTTTTTGCTGTACTCTTTAAGTTTAGCCTCAACTTTAGGTTGGTAATCAGCCTCTTCCAAGTTGATTTTGATCAACGCTTCTACGTCTGAGATTTGATCTAATTGAATATTCACCTAACTATAATTTTAATGTTTTTTAAAATCGTCAAGTCCCTCGAAATGACTTTTTTAGCCGACTTACAAGGTAAGGGCTCTAAAACGGACCGCAAAGATAAAGTTTTATTTTGAATTGATTTGTCGGAAGAGGGAAGAAACTAATGAGACTAGACTTGAGATATAAATCTATTACTTAATACTTAATAGAAATACTTTGGGTCCTTTATCCAGTCTGCTCAATTATTGTAATCAATAATTGTTTTGTTTACATGAACTAAATATAACTCTAGGAAAGACATAGTTACTTCATGCTCGCATTCTGATACTAATTCTATTATATGTACTCACGCCATCCTTATATCTAAAAGTTTCAATAGTATTATTTATATACTTGTAAGTTTCTCCTGCGCTTAGTAGAAACTGTAGAAGAGTAGAGATAAAAATCAGTGAACTTAGGGCTAAAGTACTTTTTAGAACAAGGAAGCGAATAAAACGAGGGTAGAGATATTTTATACTTAACTAAATTCTGTTTCAATGAAGTTGAAATCGGCACCTAGAAGGTCAGCATAATCTTCGCCAGCTTCTAACATATCTTCATCATCCTCCTCGTAATACCAGTTGATGGCGATTCGACGACCATTCAGCCTTACTTGATTTACCTTTTTGAGAATGTCAAAAATGCACTTTGAACTACTTGTGTTGAAGTATTCCAGTTTGAAGTTCGCTACTAAGTTCTGTTTACTCTGTGCACCAAACCGTTCCAATTCGTTAAAAAGGGAATTATAGAACTGGATTGCATTTTCTGGACTTGATTTTCCTCTCAGTTCCAGCAGTCCACGAACTGTGTCAAAGTAGATTAAAGGGGTGATCCTAGTCGGTCTTACAATTAATTTTTCCATTTAGAAGCAAATAAAGTCCAACTTTCTTTTTGTATAAATATTACAAGTGAACTTTTTAATTATGTATGTAATGTTTTTAATAGCGAATTCTAAATATAGACAGATAATGTAAAAACAGACTCAATTCATCATGATTTCTATTCGAATTAGTAGTATTTGAGGTGCGATTAAGCCTTAAATATATCTTTGCCATATGAAAATAGACAAGTGGCTCGTGGTGATAGCAGGGCCTACAGCAGTAGGTAAGACTCGGTTGGCAATAGATGTGGCGAAGCATTTTAGGACGGAGATTATATCGTGTGATGGAAGACAATTTTATCGTGAGACGGAAATAGGAACTGCTAAACCTGACAAGGAGGAACTTGCAGAAGTAAAGCATCATTTTATTAATACTCACTCAATCCATGATGATTACGCCGCTGGAGCTTTCGGAAACGATGTTAATCAGTTGCTTCCTGAGTTATTTAAAGGAAATAATGTTGTTGTGATGACGGGAGGGTCTGGTCTGTATATTCAAGGGGTATGTGAAGGTTTTGATGATATACCAGAATCTGATGAAGGAGTTCGTGAGCAATTAAAAAAAGACTTAAATAAGAAAGGACTTAAGACTTTAGTTCAAGAATTAGAGTTAAAGGATTCTGAATATTTTCAACAGGTAGATCTTCATAATCCTCAACGAATAATACGAGCACTAGAAGTGATAAGGACTACAGGAAAGCCTTTTTCAAAATATTTGACAGGAGGAGATAACATTCAGCGTGATTACAATATAATTAAGATTGCTCTAAGAATGGATATGGAGAAGCTTTATGATAGAATTAATCAACGGATGGATATCATGATTGAGCAAGGCTTATTCGATGAGGCTAAGAAACTGGAACCTTATAAACATTTGAATGCTCTTCAAACTGTGGGGTATAGAGAAATATTTCCATATTTTGTTGGTGAATACGATTATGAAGAAGCAGTTAGGTTGTTGAAAAGAAATTCTAGAAGATATGCGAAGCGTCAAATGACTTGGCTTCGAAGGGATCAAGAATTTAATTGGTTTGAACCTACACAATATGATGAGGTAATTTGTTTTATAAAGTCAAAAATTACTGGATCACACGTCTAAACCCGATTACATTGTCTTTGTAATAGTCTACCATTAAGTTTGATTCTACAACTCCCTTAGAAGAGGAGGCATGGATGAATCGAATATTTTTACCGTCGACTTTTGTGATTAACCCACTATGATTCCATTTTTTTCCTTTTTTCTTGAATTTGAAAAAAACTAAATCGCCTTCTTTAACTTTTTTCCACCCAACATTTTTTCCATACTTAGATTGCTCTTTGGATGTACGCGGTACTTTATACCCAGCTTTTGAAAAACTATTTTGTATTAAGGCAGAACAATCAATGCCTTTTCTTGTAGTTCCACCATACCTATAAGGTGTTCCTATATATGCTTTAGCAGTAGTTACAACTTTTGTAGTTTCTGCAGCACGTCTCTTTTTCTTCTTTTTTTGAGCATAAGTATTTGAAAGACCGATGCACGATAAGGCTAGTAATATCAAGATAACTTTCTTCATGAATGTATTTTACTTGCTGTAAATATCAGTGTTAACTATTGACCAAACGTTTGAAAGTTGAAGATAATATGATTTCTTTCATTGGATTGCATTTATTTTGCCGAATCTTTCAAACTTCTGAGAATATGAACTGGCAATTAGAAGAAGAGGAATTAGTAGAAGTATTAGTTGATGAAACCCAAGACGAGGGTCGTGGGTTGGTCGTTTACAATGATGATGTGAATTCGTTTGATCATGTGATTGAGACTTTGATTAAAGTATGTCGTCATGAACGTGTTCAAGCGGAACAATGTACTTACATTATTCATTTCAAAGGTAAATGTGAAGTAAAAAAAGGTACTGAAGCTGATCTAAAACCCATGAAGGAGGCTATTCTTGATAGAGGTATCAATGCCGCTATTGTATAATATGAACTACTGAATGGAGTATCCTAGTATTCTTATAGAAGAAGCAGTTAGAGAAATATCTAAGCTGCCAGGAATAGGAAAAAAAACCGCTTTAAGGCTCGCACTTCATTTACTCAAGGAAAAAGAAGCAGAAACTAAAGGTCTTACTGAGGCATTGACCAAGTTGAGGCGTGATACCAGATACTGTGATATTTGTCATGTGATTTCTCATACTACAGAATGTACTTGTAAAACTATTAACAGAGATTTATCGGTTGTCTGTGTGGTAGTCGATACTCCAGATATGTTGGCAATCAGGGCTACGGGTCAGTATCAAGGACTCTTTCATGTGTTAGGTGGTGTTATTTCTCCGATTGGAGGTATTGGTCCTGAAGATCTGTATATTGATTCACTTGTGAAGAGAGTAAGAGAATCCAATGGAGAGATAAAGGAGGTAATACTCGCTCTAAGTGCCACGATGGAAGGAGATACAACTGCCTTTTACATTTCGCGCAAACTAGAAGATTTAGACGTCAAAGTTTCAACTATAGCAAGAGGAATACCGATGGGAGGTGAATTAGAATACGCAGATGAATTGACACTTGGAAGAAGTATTGTTACTCGTACTTCTTATCAGAGTGGTTTGGAATAATCTTACCGGACTGGGAGCTTAATGATCATTGATGTTCCAATTCCAAGTTCTGATTCTACAAGAAAATCCCCCTTATGATCCTCTACTATTTTATTCGTTATAGAAAGTCCTAAGCCTGTACCTACTCCGGGGTCCTTGGTAGTAAAGAATGGATCTTTTATTTTGCTAATAATAGAAGGAGCAATTCCAGTTCCTGAATCCGAAATCCTAACCGTAATCATAGAGTCAATAATAGAGGTTTCTACTGTTATGAAACCCTCTTTTTCGATTGCTTGTGTGGCATTAGCTAGAATATTAAGGAATACTTGATGAAGGTTGCCATCATTTCCGAGGCATACAATAGCATCTTCACTGTAGTTTTTGTTTACTTCAATTCTGTTCTTTATGGTGTATTGAAGCATTGTTAAGCAATTATCTATAATCTGATGAATGTTACAGGTTTCATTCAAAGATTCATTTTGCCTGCTGAAATGGTTGAGGCTTTTAACAATTTTAGTAGCCCTAAGAGCACCTTGTTTGATGGCTTCAAGCACCTTGGGTAGGTCAGCATCTTTTGCTTGATTATTAAGTTGAAAGTCCAAAATATCTACCCCTGACTGAATGTAATTCAACGGATTATTGATTTCATGAGCAATGCCCGCCGATAGTGTTCCTACGGTTGCCATTTTTTCTGCGTGTACCAATTTATTTTGAGTTTCTTGAAGTTGGTTAAGAGTACTAGTTAACTCTTCATTGGCAAGTTGTAATTTCGATCTTTGGGTCTCTATTTCATGATTCTGTTTCTTAAGTTTTCTATTAAGTTCAGTTTTGATTCTAATGTTTCGCCATAGGATAAGAACAACTATGAGCAAAAATACAGCTGAAATCAGAGCGAATACTCTGGTACGAAGAGCTGCTCTCGTCTGTGATTTTTGTAGTTCTATTTCTTTATTTTTTTGATCTATGTCATAAAGGATTTGAAGTTGGTGTATATGAGAGGTGCTTTGCTTATTATAAAACTCCTTATACATTGTAAGGTGTTCTTTGAAGTATTGAAGAGCTATAGAGTCCATTTTCATAGCCTCATAGGTTTTTGCAAGATCTTTAGCATTCTGCTCTATTTTCCAACTAATGCCCTTGTCTTTCGCTAGTTTATAAGCTTTTTTATAGTAAGGTAGAGCCTTCTCAGAGTCGCCTGATTTTAAGTGACAGTCACCAATGTTATTCAAAACATCAATTCGGTCAAAAATGTTGTCTTTGTAGTGAGGAAGAACCCATTTGTACTTTTCAAGAGCATATTCATACTGTCCTAAATCTTCATATACACTACCAAATGCCTCTTCCAGAGTGATTATTATGGAAGAGTCTTTTAGAGATTTTACAGTTTCTTTAGCCTGTTTGTAATAGCTCAGAGCTTTGTTTGCATTATCTGATTTTTCAAATACAAACCCAAAGTTGATGAGTGTATACCCAATATTGAGTTGATCGTTCTCTTTTTGATAATAAGAAAGGGCTTGTTTTAAGTGAGGTAGAGAAGAGTTGTATAAAAAAGCTTCTGAGTAAGTTCTACCAAGTTGGTTTTGAACAATAGCAGTCATTTTTTTATTGTCCATTTCCTTGTATCTGTTTAAAGCTGAAATCAAATACTCAATGGCTTGTTCAAAACTCCCATGTTTGTCAAGTAGGCGTCCAATCAACAAATTCATTTTTGCTTGGGCTTTAACGTCCTCAACGTTTTCTGCTATTCTAATCGAAAGTTTGGCGTACACTAGAGCCGAATCAGGTGAGGTAGATTTTAGTTCTTCTGCTCGCTTAGTATAATAATCAAGTTTTGATTCTTGAGAGCCAAAATCGCTGGTATACGCAGGGTTTGAATAGACTGGTTTTACGAGCCAGAATGCTGTTAGCAGGAATATGAAAAGACTTTTTTGAATTCGCACTTCGCAAGTTGGGGTAGACGCGTGAATAAATCTAGTAATAATCTTCAGGTTAACAATTATTTAATGATTGAAAAGAATGTAATATCAGTTATGCATAAAAGTTATTTGAACGAATTAGTATCAAAGTGTTAAATTTTTAAAACTTATTCTCTTCTCACTTGTTAATGGGCTGTGTACTTTTGCATCGAAATTTAGAAATAGAGTGATATAACAAGATCATGGAACAACAATTATCAGATAGAATCTTAAATATGGCAGAATCTGCCACTTTAGCCATGGCCGCAAAAGCGCGAGAATTCAAGGCTAAAGGAATAGACGTAATAAGTTTGAGTTTAGGGGAGCCAGATTTTAAGACTCCTAAGCACATTCAAGAAGGTGCTATCGAAGCGATCAATTCTGAAAAATACTTTGCATACCCTCCAGTAAATGGATATGCAGATTTGAGAGAAGCTATCTCTGAAAAATTTCAAAAGGAAAATGGTTTAACATACTCTGCTGATCAAATTGTAGTATCTAACGGTGCTAAGCAGTCTTTGGCTAACATATTCTTGTCTACTATTAATCCAGGTGATGAAGTAATCGTATTGGCTCCATATTGGGTTACTTACACGGCGTTAGTTGAATTAGCAGAAGGGACACCAGTTATAGTAAGCGGTGGAATCGAAAATGACTTCAAAGCTACTGCTGAGCAGATCAAAGCAGCTATCACTCCTAAGACTAAGGCGTTGATTTTTTCTTCACCTTGTAACCCTACTGGGTCAGTCTTTACAAAAGAAGAATTAGAGGCTATTGCTGATGTATTGAGGCCAACTGATATTCTTGTCATTTCTGATGAAATATATGAGCATATCAACTTCTCTGGAGGTCATACTAGTTTTGGAGCTATTGATGGAATGATTGATAGAACAGTCACTGTGAATGGTGTAGCCAAAGGTTTTGCAATGACTGGATGGAGAGTTGGATACATCGGTGCACCGACTAAGGTAGCTAAAGCTTGTAGTAAGATCCAAGGTCAACTGACTTCTGCGAACTGTTCGATCGCTCAAAGAGCAACTTATACTGCATTGACTACTTCTTTGGAGCCGACTCAAAAAATGACGGAGGAATACGGTAGAAGAAGGGAATTGGTTTATGGACTACTTTCTGACATTCCTGGTTTCAAAGTAAATATGCCACAAGGTGCATTTTATTTCTTCCCAGACGTAAGTTCATTTTTTGGTAAATCTTATGAGGGAACTACAATTAGCAATGCCAGTGATTTCTGTTTATTTATGTTAGAAAATGCTCATGTATCTTTAGTTACTGGAGCGGCTTTTGGAGATCCAAACTGTTTGAGACTTTCTTATGCTGCATCCGAAGATGATTTAAGAACTGCCATAGCAAGCATCAAAGAATGGGCAGCTAAACTTAGCTAAATAGATCCCATTAAAATATAATTAACGGCTACTCATTAATTTGGGTAGCCGTTTTTTATTGATTGAATATACCGAGTTTGGTGACCGTTTCTTCATTTTGTTCGTAGACCTGTCGTATGTCGTCCAGAGCATTCATCTCATATTTGACGTAGGCGTAGGTAAAGAATATTATCACGAATAAAACAGAGAATCCTATCAAGAACCCTTTTTTACGATTGCGACTGATTTTTTTACTAATATTTAAATAAGCCTTGGAGAATTTCTTTATGAATTTACCTACGACTGTGAAAGCTGGTACGAAAATAAAAATGGTCACCAGTATTTCTATTAATACAGCTATATAGTTGTCCGGAGGTAAGTATTTAAAGAGTGTCTTGAGAATGTATATTTTTAAGATAGCGGCAGTCAAAACCGAAATCGTCAAAATACCATACTTGTTGAGAGTTGTTAGCCGCATTGAAGTAGATTCTTATCGAGATAGAGAAAGAAGTTTACAATTTAAAATAACGGATAATTGATGGATGACATTGGTGTAGATTTTAGGGGATTTACGATGTCCTAAATCAGTCGCTAAAATAAGCATTCTCTGAAATCTATGAATTGCTTTTACAACGATCTGTCTTGATTATATTTGGAATTCATGACTAAAGATGAATCTCTCATAGAAGCTATAGCTAGGCAAGAAAATAGTGCCTTGGCTATTTTATATGAGAGATATTCAAAAAAGGTCTACAATACAGCTATTAGCTATTTGCAAAACGCAGAAGATGCGGAAGAAGTGACTCAGGATGTTTTTACGACTATTTACCAAAAAGCCTCTAAATACAGGGGAGAGGCTAAAGTAAGTACATGGATATATCGTGTGACTGTCAACAAATCTTTGGATATGATCCGAAGAAAAAACAGTGAAAAACGAAAGGGTTTCTTTGTGTCTTTGTACAAAAAGGACTCTGGAGATTTAGCGTATGACCAGAGTACTTTTGATCATCCAGGAGTCAAATTAGAGCATAAAGAAAATGCTCAGCAGTTGTTTAAAGTAATAAACGAACTTCCTGATAAACAGAAGTCTGTGTTTATTCTCACTCAAGTAGAAGGATTACCTCAAGTTGAAGTAGCTGAGATCCTTAATACTACTCGAAAAGCAGTGGAATCAGTATTGGCAAGAGCCAAGCAAAACCTAAGAAAAAAATTAGAAAAATATTACCCTAATCGAGGGGATAATAATTAACCTACGTCATATGAATATGGAGGAGTGGAAAAAAGACATAATGGGAAGTCTGGATGGGATTCAGAGAGCTGAACCTCCTGCGGATTTATTCGCTAAAATTCAAGATTCGATAGTACATTCAGAGGCGGTGAAGAAAATAAAATGGCAGCTAGTTGCTGCTAGTGTAATTATTATCCTAGGATGTAATCTTTTTGTTGCCAAAGACTACTTGACCACCAAGAACCAACCTAAGCAAGAGTTACAATTACCCTATTCATCAAATTTTAATATCTACTAAAATGAGAATTGATGCGTACTGGAAGGTGATGACTATTTTGCTGTTGTTGATCAATTGTTTTTTGATTTTTCTACTGGTGAAGAATAAGCCAACCCAAGTCATGGTTGACTCTCCGGTGAGAGGAAAAGTGCCAGATGTAATCAGTGCAACTTTGAGATTCAATGATGATCAGGTCAAAGAGTACCAGAAGTTGTCTCACGTTCATCATTTAGAAATGAGAAAAATAGGTCGTGAGCAATCAGAGGTTTTGAAGAAGTATTTTATGCAACTTCAAGGTGATAGCGCGGATGACCCTAACCCTGAAATATTCAATGAGTACAATCGACTAGAAGCTGAGAAACTTAGAAATGCCTATGATCACTTCGTTGATATTCGTAATATGTGCAATGAAGAACAGTTGAGGTATTATGAATTGGCATTGGAAGATATTCTTAAGCCTGTATTGTCAGGCAATAAGCCAAGACACCCACCAATGCACCCTCCTGGAGGCCCAGGTCAAAGGATGCCTATGCATCCACCTCATTAAAAATGAAGCTCCCCGACACTTGGGTCGGGGGAATTAGATCGAAAGGGTTATCGCCTAGCGATTAAAACAATAGGATACTATGAAAGGCTCGGTTAGATGACCGAGTTTTTTTATTCAAGATAATTTATAAATCTAGAGAGGGGTGTTTAAGGGTATTGCGTCTAGAAGCGTATAAAACACATTATTCTTAAATGAAAGTATCAGATTTTAAAATTCAAATAGCATTATATACCATAGTGATCATGGTGGTAGGGGCGTTAGTGTTATCTACAAAAGTTAATAATACAGCATACGAAACTTCAAAAGCCCAAAGTATAGAGCACTCCAGTCAAATAGAAACTATAAATCAAGATCCTGTTTTTGCGGAAGGCTATCAGTTACTGTCTCATCAAGTCTGGTACATCGCCTTTACTACTGCAGTCATGCTACTCATCACAGCTATCGTGGTTGCACAGCGAAGAGGTTATTTAGTACGTGCCGTAGGAGTGTCAGATTAAGAGGCTTTTCCAAGCTTCTTCAGCATATGAGTATGCGCAGATAAAGACCCAAAGAAAGTATCAATAGACAGGTAAGGTAAATGAAATTCCTTAGCTGTCTTTTTCACTATTTTAGACAATGCTGGATAATGAACGTGACAGATATGAGGAAACAGATGATGCTCTATCTGGAAGTTCAAACCGCCACAGTACCAAGTTAGAACACTATTTCGGTTAGCGAAATTGACTGTGGTATACAGCTGATGAACTAGCCATGAGTATTGTAGTTGACCTTCATTATTAGGGGCAGGAAAGACCACGTCTGACATCAAGTGAGCTGGCTGAAAGATAACTGCTAGCCCCATGCCAGCAGCTAGGTGCATAATTAGGAATCCGAGAAATATTTCTCCACCCGTATAGCTGGTGAAATAGACTGGAACCCCAATGATATAGGTGTAGTATAGAACTTTACTTACTAAAAGAATTAAGTATTCCGAAGTGACACTTTGAGTGTGCTTTTTCAGTAGCCCTTCCTTAGTGTAGCGTATTATTTTACCAAAGTCCTTGAACGTCACCCAGAAAAATGTCCCTAATGCGTAGAAGAACCATGCATAGATAAACTGAAATCGATGAATAGGTTTTAAAGGTGAGTTAGGAGAGAATCTAAGGATAGCTTTGGGGTCAATATCTTCATCGTGACCTTCTACATTGGTATGCGTGTGGTGTTTTACATTATGCTGAATTCGCCAATTGAGGGCATTTCCGCCTACCAGATTCAGCGTGTATCCAAATATTTTATTGATAGTAGAGTTAGAAGAATAAGATCCATGAATAGCATCATGCATGACACTAAGACCAATACCTGCCATTCCTAGCCCCATTAAGACCATAAGGCCAATCGCTGACCAGCCAGAAGGTTGGAATAGTATGACTAGGATATAGGGAATAAAGAACCAAGCGAGCATCAATACCGTCTTGAAGTACATCCCAAAGTTGCCATATTTAGATTTCCCTGTGGAGGTAAAATATTCGTTGACCCTTTTATTTAATGTACTTGCGAATTGTTTTGAATTAGGGTCATCATTATTGAATGAGAGTCTAAGCTCGTTTGTAGATGTAGACATGTGCGGCAAAGGTATCCTTTTGCTGGAGAATCTTAGGAAATAATGGAAATACTAAATAGAGATGATCAATTCATACATATGTTCATGAAAAGGGGATAGCTTAATCTAGAATATATAATGCACTAAGTTTGTTGTGCAACTTAGATATCTTTTCTATATGAGCCCATTACTAGTATTCAGTGTCATAGGAGGCTATTTCTTGCTTCTGATGATCATAGCAAACTATACCACCAAAGGTTCCAATCAGGAATCATTTTTTACAGGCAATCGTCAGTCCCCTTGGTATGTAGTAGCTTTTGGTATGATAGGAGCATCTTTGTCTGGAGTGACATTCATCTCAGTACCAGGCGAAGTAGGAAATAGTAATTGGGCATATTTCCAGATGGTACTCGGGTACTTGCTCGGATACTTAGTCATCGCACAGGTACTACTACCGCTGTATTATAGAATGAATTTGGTGTCAATATATCAATACTTGGATTCTCGATTCGGTAATACAACTTACAAGACTGGGGCAAGTTTCTTTTTACTCTCAAGGGTGATCGGAGCTGCATTTAGATTGTTCTTGGTGGCTACAGTATTGCAAGTCGCTTTCTTTGATGCCTTTAATATTCCTTTTGCAGTATCTGTTTTGGTAACTATATCCTTGATTTGGCTTTACACTTTCAAAGGAGGAATCAAGACTATTGTGTGGACGGACACCTTACAGACTTTTTTTATGCTCTTGGCTGTAGGGATTACGATCTGGATTATAGCCAAAGAACTGGATTATACTGCTGCTGAACTAATGTCTACGGTATGGAACAGTGACTATTCAGATATATTTATCTGGGATTGGAAAGCGCCAAGAAATTTCTTCAAACAGTTTTTTGCAGGAGCATTTATTGCCATTGTGATGACAGGTTTGGATCAGGATATGATGCAAAAAAATCTGACTTGCAGATCGATAGATGATGCTAAGAAAAATGTTTTTTGGTTCAGCGTAGTATTAGTTTTTGCCAATTTATTATTTCTTGCACTAGGTGTATTATTATATCAATATGGTCATACTAATCAGATCAATTTCAACGAAATCACTGATAAGTTATACCCTTATCTAGCAATGAATCATCTTGGACTGTTCGCTGGAGTAGTGTTTTTATTAGGGGTAACGGCAGCGGCTTACTCTAGTGCAGATTCGGCCTTGACCGCTTTGACGACTTCTTTCTTTATTGACATCTTGGACAAAGACCCTGTGAAGTCAAGCCCTTCAGGTCGCAAGAAAGTTCATTTAATGTTTTCAGTGATCATCTTCTTGGTCATTATTTTGTTCGAAGCGATCAATGATGATAGTGTGATTAATTCACTCTTCAAAATCGCAGGATATACTTATGGGCCATTACTGGGACTATATGCATTTGGTCTCTTTACCGACTTAAAAGTCAAAGACCAGTTTGTACCATTGGTTTGTCTTTTAGCACCAGCATTCACGTATTTGATCAATGCCAATTCGGAAGCTTGGTTGGGAGGATACAAATTTGGATTTGAGCTGCTATTAGTCAATGGAGCTTTGACTTTCGCAGGATTATTTTTTATTCGAAAATAAGATTCTAGGTCAGTTCAAAACCAATTGTTGAATTGAACCAACTCATGTGCTTACCTTACCATTGTCTGTCCCTTATGCTTGACAGGTTCTTTCCCTTATGCTTACCAACACTTGGCAAGCATAAGGGACAAGTGTTGGAAAGGGAAAGAGGCAATTTAGACTTACAGCATCATGTTCGTAAATCAAAAAAATGCATTATTTACTGCTACAAGAAGCAAGTATATGCGTCGACATCTTTACTCAAAATTTCTTGTCACTGATATTCATCATGTTAAATAATAAATATTACTAAAGCGGTAAAAGTTATCAATTTACTAATGTCTGCTATTTGCGAATGAATGGATTGATCAGTAATCTTGCATCAAGTCTAATGTGGACTTGACACCAATCTAAGCGGAATTATTTTTTAATCTGAAAATTTAAATAACCTGCTTATAACACACTTCTACTAGCCCCTTGTATTTATCGTAATTGCCTGACACTATTCCCTTCTTTTTGAGTCCTTAGGCATACTTTCGGTCGTATCATGGATCACTCGTAGCTGTGGTTGTGAGCTTAATATCACATCACATGAAACACTTTTATACATTATTAATCGTCTTTTTATCCCTAGTCGCAAAATCGCAGGATAACAAAATAGGGCCAACTGGTTTTGTAGGAATTGGTATAACTAACCCTGAATCCAAACTACATGTAAGAAGCTTTAAACCAGGATCAAGTAATTCTGTTGCTACAATTAATGTAGATGGGGATAGATGGGGTGTTGATGGAAGAGGACTCACGATCAGTGCCCGGAATATTACAGGTGAAGGTAACCCGTTTGGTGATAAAGCTAACTATGGTAAAGGCTTACTGTACATCGAAGGAGGACAGCAATGGAATGATGGTAATATCTGGAGATGGGATAGCAAGGCAATCAATGTAAATGACAAATTTGTAGTGCAAAACAGCGGCCGAACTGAATTGTGGGAACAATTACATGTCTATAAAACAGGTCCTAGTACAAATCAAGTTAATGTTACTATGGCTGAACTAAAGTTTACCGGATTTGACGGGTCGAGTAAAATTGCCGGTATGTATACAGGTACTAATAGAGGAAGCCTTCTTTTTTTTACGGAAGACGGTAAGGATAAATTTTTTGAGAGAATGAGAATCGACCACTTTGGAAGAGTAGGCATCGGAACTACTAACCCAGACGCTTTACTATCAGTCAATGGAACGATTCACTGTACAGATATCGAGACAAATGGTCAGGTTCACTGCGAAGAAGTACTAGTAGATACTAATGTAGATCAAGTTCCAGACTATGTCTTCGAAGAGGATTATGATCTACGCTCCTTAGAAGAAACTAAATCTTACATCCAAGCCAACAAGCACCTCCCAGAAGTACCCTCTGCGGTTGAAATGTCCGAGAATGGTATGAACCTGACAGAGATGAACTTACTACTTCTCAAGAAGATCGAGGAGCTGACGCTGCATGTGATCAGACAACAAGAAGAAATGTCTAAAATGAAAGTTGAACTTAACAAATTGAAACAATGAAAAAATTATTATTAACCCTTTCAATGAGTGTTTGTGCTTTAGGAGTCTTTGCACAAGCTGACCACTATGGTGATGTAAAATTCAAAGGAAATAGAGATAATGTTTTATCCGTAAATGGGGATAATACTGCAAACAAGCCAATGCTTGTAATTGGGGAGCAAGAGAGTTATGGAATAGGTTTTAAATGGAATTCTCACTTGAATTTGGATATTGTAGAATTTGATTCCAAAAACTTCTTTTCCACTACTTCTCCTACCAAACTAGGTCACTTTGGAGTGAGATCTAAAAACTTTTATTGGGCCAATAATATAGGAGTTGGAACCGAGACCCCAGAGCATAATATTCATGTCAAAACTGAAACGGGACCAAACGCTGAAGTTAGGGTACAAAGATCTAGTGCTTTTACTAAGATCGGAAGTTTCAATTTAGGCGGTTACATGGGGGCTACTAATGAAAATGGCCAGCTAACTGTAAATATCCGAGGATATGGAAAAAGTTATTTCAACGCAGGTAATGTAGGTATAGGTGTACAGGATCCGAGTTATACATTAGAAGTTCATTCTAAAGAAACTACTTCTGAAATCAGAGCTGCGAAAAATAGTACCTATGCTAAGATGGGAGCTCATGGCGGAGGTGGTTTTTTAGGAGCTACTGACGTTGACGGAGATTTGACAGTAAATATCAGAGGGTATGGCGATTCTTACTTTACTGCAGGGAGAGTAGGTATCGGAACCACCACCCCAGACGCTCTACTAGCAGTCAATGGAACCATTCACTGTACAGACATCGAGACAAATGGTCAGGTTCACTGCGAAGAAGTACTAGTAGATACTAATGTAGATCAAGTTCCAGACTATGTCTTCGAAGAGGATTATGATCTACGCTCCTTAGAAGAAACTAAATCTTATATCCAGGCCAACAAGCACCTCCCAGAAGTACCATCTGCGGTTGAAATGTCTGAGAATGGTATGAACCTGACGGAGATGAACTTACTACTTCTCAAGAAGATCGAGGAGCTCACGCTACATGTGATCTCTATTAATGAGGAGAATCAAAAATTAAAATCAAGACTAGAACATTTAGAATCCAAATAATATGAACAAAAAACTAAGCTTAATAATAGGTCTGATTGTATTGTCAATCAGTTCTAAAGCACAGATAAATAATCTAGGATCGGACAATACCGGTAGTCTACACTTTGGTAATAAAGGCGTTATTATCAAATACAATTCAGGAGATAGAGGGTTACTCGAAATACACTCACCAGATGGTGGAAACAGACTTGCTATTCAATCCTTATCAGGTGCATCATACTTAGGGAGTTTAGATTCTAAGCCTTTATTGTTGCAAACGGAAGGAGGAAATGTAGGCATAGGAGTAGTAAATCCACAACATGAGTTATCAGTAAGAGGGAGTATTGCACTTGAAAGCTACAATTCATTTTTATATGCAAAACTCGATCAGCCAATTGGTTTGTTACAGCCCTTAATCGGTGTAGAAGGCTTTAATACGGTCATTAAAGGTAGAAACAATCATGAAATAAAAATTCAAACAACAGGCCATGGAGAAGTGCATCTTCTAGGGCATAAGGTAGGTATTGGCACCACTAATCCAGAAATGGAAGTAGGAGTAGCAGGTAATATCGCATTGCAAGGCTACAATTCATTTTTATATGCAAAACTCGACCAACCAATTGGTTTGTTACAACCATTAATTGGGGTAGAGGGGTTTGATACAGTCATCAAAGGAAGAAAAGATCATGATATTAAAATTGAAACTTCCTCACATGGAGAAATACATATGCTTGGAAGGTATGTAGGCATCGGAACTACTAACCCAGACGCTCTACTCGCAGTCAATGGAACGATTCACTGTGAAGAAGTACTAGTAGATACTAATGTTCCAGACGTCCCTGATTACGTCTTCGAAGAGGACTACGATCTTCGCTCCTTAGAAGATACTAAATCTTATATCCAAGCCAACAAGCACCTCCCAGAAGTACCATCTGCCGTTGAAATGTCTGAGAATGGTATGAACCTGACAGAGATGAACTTACTACTTCTCAAGAAGATTGAGGAGCTTACCCTACATCAAATAGAACTATTAGAAAGAATTAAAAAATTAGAAGAGAGATGAGAGTATTGTTTGTATTATTAATTTTGAATTTAAGCTCCTTTTTTGTTTCAAAAGCATGTAATTACTATGGAGATCATGGAACTGTTCAGACGTTTAAAGTTACTGAAGTACATGGACATACACTTGAGTATCGGTTGCTAGGAGATTTTTATCTCAAACAGAAATGTCAACCTGATGAAAAATTCAAAATTAGGTTTTCGATTGAGGTTTCAGGTGACGATGAGGGTAAATACTTTGGACATGGTGCTTTTATTGTTGTAATGAAAGGTAATAAAATTGTAGGAACAGCTAAATCCAAATTAGATAAGTCGAACTGTAGCAAGTTAGCAGGTTGTCTTTATTCAAAAAAAATTGATGTTGAGATACCTACTACAGAAGGCATTTCAGATTATACGGCTCAGTTATATGTTCAAAGTGGTAGTGCCTTGAATGAAATCATCAAGGTAAAGGAGTTTATAAATGAAGCGAATGAAAAGCTTAAAACAGATTTTAATTTTGATAAACTATTACCAAAATATAAACTTGAGAATACTTGTTGGAAGACCGAGGTTTCAGTAGGGTATCGTCAATACCCAAGTGATGAGGAACGATATGCTTACTTTGATAAATATGCTTCTCCCAAACCTTTTGACTATAAACTTGATGGTTATAAATCACATGAGTATGAAAAATTGAGTTTTTCTCTTATCGATGGTTTTAGCTATAAGCCTGAAAATTCAACGGTAAAACTTCATTTAAAAACAGTTCCTCGTCCGCACAAACTTTCTTGTTCTCAACTTAATGCATATAATAACGCACGAAGTTTAGAAGTTACAAAAGAGTTAGGTCTTGTCGAAGATCAAACTATGATTGAAGAAGTTCCGGTTGATAAAGATTATTCTGCTCTTACTAGTTTGTCGCTTCACCCCAATCCAACTAACTCCGTGCTATTCCTAGACTTTGGATTAGAAGAAGAATCTAGTTTGAGAGTAGTGGTATCAGACATTCAGGGTCGACCAGTCTATGAAGATTCAGATCCGGAGTTGTCTGCGGGGGCGCAATCCAAGGTCATAGATGTTTCAGGTCTTAGACCGGGTATCTATTTCTTAAGAACCGTTACGAATGAGTTTGATGAAATCAGACGAGTTGTAGTAGAATAATCTTACTTACTCCCCTTCGTTTCGGAGGGGAGTTTTTTTAACCTAAAAAATTAATCAGTAATGAAACTAAAACACATAATTGTTGCCCTGATACTCATAGGACAATGTACTCTATCATATTCTCAAAACTTGGAAGAGTATTATCAGCTATTGGAGCAGATAGATGATAGCCGAGTTAAGACAGGAGTTTTATTTAACAAAGGGTTCGTATTATCAACCCCTCAGCATATCAATGACTTTCCTGGATATTTTTCAGATGGTATCGGACATTATGCTTTGAAAGAGAAAGTAATAAGGTCAATTATTGATGCTAGCAAAGCAAATTTTCAAACAGCACCTGCGACATCAGTAGTTAGTGGTGACGAAGGTACTTGTGCTCTTGAGTTGTTACTATATAAGGGTGATTATATAGAAAATGAAGAGCTTAGTAAGTTCTACGATGATAACAGCTATAAACCAACCCTTACTCAATCTACCATATTGAGTTTGGCCCCAAAGCAGAGTGAGGTCAATAGTCTAGAAGTCGATTTTATACTAGAGTCCGATGATATCTTGTCCAACATCTATGAAAAAGAAGATTTTATGGAGGTGGATTTTGGAGATGGTAAGGGATATAGATCTATCCAAGTGAATCAACCTATCAAACAGCAGTACATGTCAGAAGGAGAAAAGGCCATATCATTTAGGTTAATTCTACCATCGGATACTTTGTATACGAATTCAATGATTGTGGTAAAAGATGTTTCGGCAATTCGATCAGACCTTACCAACTCAGCTAGTAATGGTAGAGTCGTAAACATGAATGAGTTTAGTAATGCCGACGCCAATGTGAGAGTTTTGAGCGGGAGAAACACGATTTATAGTGACGGTGATGAATTTGATAAACCAGTCTTGTTTGTAGAAGGGTTTAATGTAGGAGGGTTCGCTGAAAAAAATCTTGATAAACATGTAGAAACATGGAATGGACCATTGTTCAGTGAATTAAGAAATCATGGATATGATATCGTTATTGTAGATTTTAAAAATAATAATCAACCGTTGGTTAGCAATGCTCAAGTGATCAAGGACTTGATCAAGCGAATCAATCAAGAGAAATCTGGAAATTATAGTGGTGTGATAATAGGTCAGAGTATGGGGGGACTGGTATCACGAATTGCCTTAGCAGAGTTGGAACAAGAAGGCTATGATCATCAATTGAGATTATATGTTTCATTTGACTCTCCTCACAAAGGAGCCAATGTACCGATGGGACTTCAAACCACATTAGATAATATTCAGGATATAGATTTAGTCGAATTTGTAGAAGCAGTTCTGAGGTTGAGATTATTTATGCCGATTGGAGTGACATTAAATCTAGGAACAGTAGTAGGTGTCGGGAATGATTTGAACAATATTAATGGTGCTAGGGCAAGTTGGCATTCGGCAGCAGCCAAATCAATGCTTAGAAAGCATATTTCTTTTGGTAGCAATAATCCAAGATATAACGAGTTGATGTCCCACCTGCAAAATGTCGGATATCCATCGATATCAAGAAATGTAGCTATGATCAATGGAAGTAGTAATGGAATAGGACTTGGTTTCAGTCCTGGGGATCATATGGTTGATTATTATAAAGGAAATAAACAGGGCCCTTTTGGTGCTCAACCTGGTATTTTTTGCTCAAACTGGACCAAACTAAATGTTGATATTTGGTCGACTAGCATTAATCAGGCTAACCAAAAAGTTTCTCAAGTAACTATTGATATTAATTGTGTTGAAACGACAGACAAGAAGGGTTATACAAGTGCTCAAGATCCATTAGCTCGAGAAGACGTGCCAGGAGGTATAATGCAGCTCGGACAAGAAAATGGAATTTTGATAGATAAGTTCAGTTTTGTACCAAGTGTAAGTTCTATTGATTTGGATTATAATACGCCTAATTATAGCATGTTCATGTTCAATGGCAATAAGGACTTTCTTATCAATAATAATTACACACCCTTCGATGATATATATGCTGACAATACAAATGATCCTCATGTTGCAATAGAGCAGGATTTGATTGATCAAGTAGTCGAGAGAGAAATAATGTTGGAAGATTTTTTTCTTCAAAATAAAACGATCTCTTCATCAGTGGGGATCCAGGCATTAGATGAAATCACTATAGGAGAAAATGTAGATGCATTAGATCATGTAGGTAAGAATATACCTGTTGGTCCAGTAGTAGTTCTTAGCGGTGGCGAATTGAATCTAGAAAGTCAGTCTATAGTTTTTAGACCAGGGGTTCATATTCAGAAAGGAGCTAGACTCACAACAAGTATTCCCACACTCACAGCGAACAATGCTCGTGAGCTCACACAGTCCTATCATCCCAACCCTAGAATTGCTGGAACAACAGTAATACGAGACAATGATGATCAACAGTATGAAGCTTTAATAAGTGATCAAGCCACTTTTGATTGGGAAATTTCAAAAGGTGATCAGGTATACTATGAATCAGGAAACCAGATTACAATTGATAGCAGATATGAAGATGGTTTGTATACTATCAATTTGGAATCCTCATTTGAAGATGGAGTCACTACGTCCTATTCGAAGGTGATATTGATAGATAGGGATGGATCATCTTTAGCAGATACAAATACAGGTTTGGATCAGGATTTGAAAATGACCATATACCCTAATCCATTAGATCAAGATTACATCAAAGTTTCATTTTCTAATGATATCCAATCTGCTGATATAGTGATCTATAACATTAAAGGTCAAAAGGTACAATTTGCTAAACACACAGGTTTACAAAGTATTATGGATTTATCCAATTTGGAAACGGGTATTTACTTTTTGGAGGCAACAGGTACAGATTTTCAAAAAGTTGAACGGCTAGCCATTAATAAATAATTTAAAAAATCTAATTGCTGAATTAACAACTAACAAAAAGAACAAAATGAAAAAGCTAATAGTATTGACACTATTGTGTCTATCAGGAAGTGCCTTGATGGCACAGACTCAGAATCAAGATATAAATATGTCTAACTATAAAATACTCTTTCCAGCTGGAGGAGTAGGAGGTAGACCTAATGAGATAAGCTCTAGAAAATTGTCAAATACTCAGGGAGAATGGAAATTTCAAGCCCCATACAGTAGTATCTATATCAATGCTGGAATAAATGAAAATAACCCAAGAAACATCTATTTTAATGTAGGATCAAAGAACAGAGTGTATATCAGTAAACATGGAATGCACTTTAATGTAGGAGGGGTAGGAGGTAGTACTAACCTGATCAAATCATATAAGCGAGATGAAAATCATGGAGATTGGTTATTCGATGCACCTTTTAGTGATATTATATTAAATGCAGGTAAAAGTCAGAGTAATACTAGAGCAGTCTACTTTAAAATTGGAAATGAAAAGCAGGTCAAGATTGATAAAAATGGATTGACTGCCAAAGAGATAAAAGTAACACTTAGTGGTTGGTCAGACTTCGTATTTGAAGAAGACTATGAACTACGTGAACTAAATGAAGTGGAATCATATATCTCTGAAAAGGGTCATTTACCTGATATTCCAAGTGCTGCAGAGGTAGAAGCGGATGGCATTTCTCTGGGAGAGATGGATGCTAAACTCCTCCAAAAAATCGAAGAACTGACTCTCTACTTGATCGAACAAAATAAAACGATCAAGGAACTGCAAGAAGAGGTTCAAGAGCTTAAGAGTAAGTAATTAACCCTGATTAAGCGTTTTAAACAAACATTTTGATTTATTGACTCCCTCGTATTTGAACGAGGGAGTTTTTTTATAAAATCATTTTATCAATAAAGGAATCCTCTCCCTTTTTATATCTAAATACAAAACCACGAATGGCCTACTTACCTTACAATTAGAATCTTAAGGACAAAGCACGAAAGCTTCGAAACGATTCTACACTTTCTGAAGTTCTACTGTGGGGATACCTTCGTGCTGGTAATATGTTCGGACATAAATTCAACCGACAGAAACCTATTCTGAACTACATTGTTGATTTTTACTGCAAATCTCTCAATCTGGTCATAGAAATTGATGGAGCTTCTCACGCTCATGAAGAAATGGCTACCTATGATCAAAAGCGTCAACAAGAACTAGAGGCTATTGGATTAAAAGTAATTCGCTTCGATGATCTTGAAGTCAAAAATGACATGTCTAATGTGCTAAGGGTCATTGAAAATTATATTGAGGAATATGAGGATGATTGATTTGTCTTTTACTCATTTTCAATCCCCCTAGCCCCCTTTCCAATGCTATTAAGCTAAGGATAGAATATTGCTTTGAATCAAAAGGTCCGAGTGCTTATGTTTTTGAAACCTGTGTGAGGCTAAAGGTTAAGTATAGGCATTCATATCCATCAGATTTTAGATGTAGCGGTTATTGGGGCAATATGAGTAGTCTTTTCTAGGCTTACTTATTGAATTGGGATATTCTGTTGCGTCGGTTAAGGTTTCTTGTGTCTCTGGCAAATTGCCGATTGGGTTTTACTGCGATTAGAGAATTGGTTATTTTGGATATAAGGTCATCAACGAGTTTTTTAGGGTTGTTCTGAAACAGAAGCTTGATAACATTTGCTCTGAGGAATCTATAGGCATTTTTCCAATTGAACTTGTAGTTTATTTTTCGTTTGGAGATTTTCTTCTTTATGCCCTTTTGGCAAGCTATTCCTAGCAAGGATATCATATTGATATGAAAAATATGAGCGTAGAACTCCTGATACACACCTTCTGTTTTCTTACATCCAAAATGTTCTATTTTCATTTTGGGTTTTAAGTTCTTGAACCCTTCTTCGACTCCCCACCTAAGGTGATAGAGTTCTTTTAAATCATCTTTAGTATAAGTTCTCTGGTCATGGAGACTTGTTATGAGTAATTCCATTTCTGTTGAGCTAAGCCTGATTTTGGTTACTCGTACCAGTATGGGATCTGAGTCTAAGCCATTTTTTCGACAGTTTTCTTTTTCTTTTGGACTTGGTATCCAGTTTGTCACATAGTCTGATCGCTCGTCTTCCATCGCTCTTTTGGCGAAGTTTGAGTTGTCCACCCCCAGTCTAATACAATATTGAAAAGACCTCTTTGTTAATTCTTTGATCATGCAAAAGTTACCAAATCCTCTATCCAGAATAATCATTTCATCACCTTCACTTTGCTCAGGTAGGCATTGCTCTAGCAGTGTTTTCTCTCCTTGCTTCATCACCGACAACTTACTCTCTACCACATAATCGTTGAGTACATCATAGAGAAAGAATATTCGAGCCAAGTATCTGTTTATACCCAAGTTATTGGTAGCATGGATACCAAATTTCTCTGATATATCATCGGATGCTGGCAGGTTAAGCGTACTGCCATCTCCTGCGAGCAAGAGGTAACCCTTCCAAAGCTTCTTATCTAAGCACTGATAAGAGTTTTTTAATAGGGTAAGCAAATCATTAAAAAACAAACTCTTAACCTTATATCTGGCCTGAGAAAAGGCACTACCTGTAACATGTTGAGCGCAAAGAGAAGGTAAGACAACATGTAGATTATATTCAACTGATTCCTTGAACAGATGAAGAATACTTCCGACAACCGCTTGAAAGGACAATTTAGATGTTCTGGAAAAGTCTTTGGGTGATTGCTTGTATTTGAGCTCTGTCTCAGGGTTACTGATAAAATCAAAGAGTTTTTTTTGAAGAACCGCCAAAGTTCTCCGTCTTTTGATTTTCGTTGTTTACTTTCATTATTACGTATTTTTATTACCTCTAATTTACTTAGAGGTGGCCGACTAAGGGAATACTTAGTCGGCTTTTTATTCCTTAGCTTAATAGCATTGGTCAAGGGGGCAGGGGGGATTAAAAAGAGTGAAATCACCTAAATAGATGACACAAAAAAAGCACGCTATTACAAGCGTGCCTTCATTTAACCAAATTAATATATAGTCTTTATGCCTCCAAACTCTCTTCCTCTTCTACCGAAGGAGTACCGGCGGGAGTTCTATAAAACTCACGCTTTTCGGGTTGGGCAAAGTAGGTGAACTCAGCTGCGGCGTTGAACTCTCTAAGAATATCATAGATCTCATTGAGTCTACCGATACGCTCGGCTGTGCTTACGGTTCTGTTACCTTTGACTACTTCCTGCTGTACCTCTGCGTTCTTCATTTTGTCAGCCTGAGCGATGACTTCATTGAGAAAAGCTTCAGTAGCACCAGCAGCTGTCAATTCTGTCATATACTGCTTCACAGTTTCAGACAGCTCATAGAAGAAGCCGATTAAAGAGGTTTGGTTTCTAGATACTTTGGTAAATCTACCGATTCCAAACTGTCTTTGAATGGCTTTGCTTCTAGGGTAGGTTTTCAGTACCCAATATCGAAGTTGATTGTACAGTTTTCGGGCATTGCTCATTTCAGACAATAAAGTCTCGGTTTTCTGTCCGATTTCAGATTTGTTGGCCTCATCGCCTCCATCCCTCAGTGCTACTTCAATCTTGGCAGCTAGATCACTTCTTTTATCTTCATTAAGGTCAGCGTCCATAGATGTGAAGTCAGGCAAATCAGAATTGAGGTGCTCCAGTACGGTATAGCCATATTGAACCAGCTCATCATCGGAAAGGTTATAATTACGTCTCATAGATATAAATTTGTATTGAAAAATTATTTAACTGGCCTGAAAGTAGTCGGTAACGGTTTTAATGACAAGAAAAGATGTTGATTTAACGTTTTTTAAGAATTAGTACGTCATATCGAATGCATAGAAATATCAATAGGCTCAAAGAACATAGCCATGTGATCTTTGGATGACCATATACTGAAAGCTTCCTTATAATTACCTCCCGAATTTTTGTACTTCGATAAGTCTTCTCTTTTTAGCCCTTCTTTCATTATCGACACTTTTTGTGTCAACTATTTCAGGAGCCTCATGGTTGATCACATGTAATGTCTGGTTGATGAATTGTAACGTCTGGTTGATCACATGTAATGTCTGGTTGATCACATGTAATGCTTGGTTGATGAGATGTAACGTCTGGTTGGTCACATGTAATGCTTGGTTGATGAGATGTAACGTCTGGTTGATCACATGTAATGCTTGGTTGATGAGATGTAACGTCTGGTTGGTCACATGTAATGTCTGGTTGATGAGATGTAACGTCTGGTTGATCACATGTAATGCTTGGTTGATGAAATGTAACGTCTGGTTGATCACATGTAACCCTTGGTTGATGAAATGTTGTCTAAGAATCTATAAAATTCATCCTTGCATGGGTAATGTAGCAATCTGTCCTGATAAAATATGGGTTCTATGAACAGATTGCTACGTTTGATGGGAATATTTGAAGTACATCATGAATAACAGCTATTGAAAAGCACAGAGCTAGACTTCTATGTGCTTTTCAAGCGAACGCTAAGATGATGTACCTAGATTCTTTCGATGCTATATGGCATGATAACCATGATTTCGTGACAATGTAAGTCATCAACACGAGGCCTGTTACTTCACACTTATTTTGACAGAAGCAGTCTTCAAACCGTTTCCTTTTACCTTGATTTCTGCATCTCCTTTTAAGTCTTCAGCTCTTATGACCATCAGTGCTCGTCCTTTGTCTGTGACTACTGATGAGGCACTGTAAGTTTGTGTGCTTCTGTAGTGTCCATTGTCTACTCCTAGATTGCTAAGTCCTTTCGGTAGTTCAAATTCAATCCTTTTATTAGAATGTCTCACAGCATTGCCATTAGCATCTAATAGCTGGATGATAAGGTGAGCTACTTCACCATCTTTCAAACTAGACTTATCGATAGTCGCTTGAATACCAGCTGGAGTACCTGAGGAGGTAATTTGATAAGAGACCTTTTGTCCATCTTTCATACCTACAGCAGAGATAGTACCTTCTTGGAAGGGTACATACCATTTGTAGGTTCTATCTGGGAATTGGTCTAGTGTCTTTTTGCCAAGAGACTTTCCATTGAGGAAAAGTTCTACTTCAGGGCAATTAGAGATGATTTCTACATAAACTTCCTCGTCCTGAGAGTAGTTCCAGTGTTCGTTTCGGGCATTTCGATACCAATATCTTTTGTCCCATGCTTCAGGTCTTTTGTCTTTGACTAGCCCTACCTGCTTTTCGAGGTAGTAGATACTGTCTTTGTGTTGAGTAGAGATGTTGAGGTACGGTTCGTCCGACCAAAGCGATCGATACATGTGGTACCCTTGCTTAGGGAATCCAGCCTGATCCATCAGCCCAACAGGGCTGGACTTGGAAGGCCATCTACCGTTTACTTCACCCATGTGATCGAACCCAGTCCATAGGAATGTCCCCGATACGAAGTCTCTTTCCATGATGGCTTTCCATTCATGCCACTGAGGTAGGTTTTCAGTACCCATGATGACTTTGTTGGGGTAGAGTTTGTGTGCATAGTCATACATGACCCTGCGGTAACTAAACCCTACGATATCTAGCGCATCGGCGTAGCCATTTTCCAAACTGACAGAAGGAAGGATACAATTAGCAATGATAGGTCTGGTGGTGTCATAGGTTTTCGTCCAGTCTTCCAAATTCTTAGCTACATCTCTGACTTTGATTTCGTTCACAGAGTGCTTGGCATACTCAGCTCTAATTCGCTCTCGGCTAAATGGAGTAGGAGACCAAAAGTAAGCCCCCGTCCAGTCTATGTTGTCAAAGAATCCACTGGCGGGTCTGTTACTAGGGAATGTCCATTCGATCTCGTTGCCAATACTCCATTGGAAGATACTTGGGTGATTTCGGTGAGCCAATACGGTATGCTTGAGATCCGTTTCGGCAAGTTCGTTGAAGTAGTCTCCGTAGCCACGTGACTCGTAGTCATCATGACGGTCCCATTTGTTTTGACGCTTGTCTTTTGGGTATTGCCATTCATCAAAGAATTCGTCTTGTACGAGAAATCCCATTTCATCACACAGGTCTAGGAGTTCGTCCGAAGAAGGATTGTGAGCCATACGGATAGCATTACAGCCCATTTCTTTGAGTAGTTCTAATCTTCGTCGCCATACTTCCTTAGGTACTGCTGCGCCTACTGCTCCACCATCGTGGTGGATACAAACGCCCTTGATTTTCATGTTTTCGTCATTGAGGAAGAATCCTTTATTGACATCAAATCTGATGGATCGGATACCAAATCTGGTATTTTCAATGTGCTTGACTATGCCTTTTTCTTTGATCGTCACCCGAGCCGTGTAGAGATTCGGCTCATCAACTCCCCACAGTTTGGGATTGGTCAATGATAGCTGATGGCCGAAAGAACTGGTTCCTGACTTAGCCTTCAGCTTCTCACTAGCACTTTGGACGATCTTGTTGGAGCTGTCAATGATCTTGTATTCTACCTCTAGGTTACGCGTCTTCTTGTTGTCGTTTGAAATTTGGTAGTCAATATTGATAGCCGCTTTGTCTTTGGATACAGAAGGTGTAGTCACAAACGTTGCCCAGATTGGGATACTCAAATCACTCTGTACGATCAGTTTTACATCTCTATATATTCCTGATCCAGTGTACCATCGAGAGTCTGCGATACGCGTGCGGTCTACCTTCACGACCAATTGATTATTGTTCTTAAGGTAAGGAGTGATGTTAAAGAAGTGCGGAGTATATCCATAGACATGGTTTCCAATTTTCTGTCCGTTGAGCCAATACTCGGAGTGATTATATACTCCATCAAAGTATAGATATACCTTCTGATCGGCTTTGGTATCCAATTCAAACTCTTTCGTGTACCAGCCTATACCTCCGGGTAGGTATCCGGTGCACCCTTCACCACCTGCGGAGTCAAATGGTAGCGATACACTCCAGTCATGCGGGACATTGAGCTTTTCCCAGTTTGGGTTTTGATAGTCCAATTCTGAAAACTCTTTGTACTCATCGAGTATGAAATTCCAGTCTTTATTGAAATTGATGATTTCGTTTTGACAATAGCCTAAATGCACGACTAAAAGAGAGGCGATTAGTAGAGGGGATATCTTTTTGAATTGTATCATACGATCGTGTTCTAGAAAATGAGTCAATAGGATAAAAGTATGGAAAATGTTTCCAATTCGTCACTGTGAAGAGAGCCTGCTATATATTCAATAACGTATTGCTATACTCTGAAATATGGTTGCGCAGTTCCTCTTCACGATGGCGCTGATGTTTTTATGATTCAGGTTATTATTTAAGCAAAGTCTTTTCCCAGTAGGCAAGTAACTCTTCGTCGCTTACATCACCAGGAAGACCGATTCGTTTCATCTTCTTTTTGAAGTAACTCAATGAAGCATCTTGCCCTTTTTTCGTAGTCGCTGGATTTTCCAATACCATGTTTTGATCAAAGACTTTTACATTCTCTACCAGTAGAGATTTGAGTTCGCTGAGTTGTTCGGCATACTCTTCATTTTCTACGAGGTTGTTATGTTCCATAGGGTCGTTTTGTAGATCATAGAGTTCAAACTCTGGTCTACTATCAGCCATGAATAGGTTGTATGGAGCTTCTAGTTTGCCTTGTTTGTCTAGTACTCGGTATAGCGTGAATGCAGGGTATTCAGCACGCTTATAGCTTGACAACTGCATCCAAGGTCTGTCAGGGTATAGGTTCCAAAGAAGCTTGTAGCGACCGTCTGTGATACTTCTGATGCCATCAGCTGCGTCACCTGCTCTTTGGCGAAAGCCATAGACGTAATCTCTTTTTTCCTGATTGTCACCGATGAATACTTTACCGTGGAGGTCATAAGGCGCTTTAAACCCAGCTATATCCATAGTAGTAGCCATGACGTCCACCAGACTTACCAGACGTTCGTCTACTTTACCTGCTGGCAGGTTTTTAGGATATCTGACGATTAGTGGAATCTGAAGTCCTCCTTCGTACAAAAACTGTTTGTCTCTCAGGTGTGGGCGACCATGATCTCCGAAGAAGAATACGACAGTATTGTCTGCCAAGCCCTCGTCTTCAAGTCTTTTCATGACCCATCCTACGATATCATCACATCGCTGTACTGACTCTAGGTATAGTGCCCAGTCAGCTCTCAATAGTGGGTGATCTGGGTAGCATTTTGGCAATACCACATCGTCAGGGTTGACAGGGTTGTTTTCATCTTTATTAAAGGTACGGTGTGGGTACTTGATTTGTACTTGCGCGAAAAATGGTTGTCCTTCGGCGCGCTCGCTCCAGTCTTTGCCATCGTACTTGATATCTGGGATGAAATTATAGTCTCTTTTACCACCCTTCTTGAGGTAGTCTTTGCCGCTACCGTTGGCGATGAAATACCCTGCTTCTTTGAAGTATTCGGTGATAGGCTTGATGCCATCCGGCAAATTCGTCATGTCAATCGTACGGTGATCTTGACAGTTGATGGTAGTAGGGTACATTCCAGTGATCAATGATGATCGACTCGTTGAGCACACAGGTGCATTGGAGTAGGCGTTGTTGTATTGAACACCCTGCGCCGCCAATTGATCGATATTTGGAGTTTGTACTGCTGGGTGACCATAGCAAGATAGTTCACGTCCAAGGTCATCTGAATTGATCCAGACAATGTTCAGTGGTTCTTGAGGTTCTTGTGACTTTTTTGGTTTTTCTGCGCAGCTGATCACCGTTAAGGCAATTAGGATGATCGATGCGGTATTTCTTAGAAGGGTTTTCATTTTTTATCGTTTTTGTAGTTGAGGAGGACAACCGACTTAAAATATCTAGTGTATTTGAAATGCCGATCATCCCCCTTGCCCCATTCAAAGGGGGAATTCTTTAGGGTCATTGCGCTTTGCTCATGACGGACGGTCTATTATTATTCAGAATAATCCATATAAATGGTTCTTTTCTGCATGTGATCCTCGATACCGTAGATACCGTCTTCACCTCCTACACCTGAGGTCTTGTGACCTGAGTGGTACCCTTGGATGTATCCCACGATGTGCTTGTTGATGAATATCGTACCGACTTGTAGTTCGTTGATCGCTTTGAAGTGTGTCTTGTAATTGTTGGTGTACAAATAGGCCGACAATCCTTCTTCGCGCTTGTTGGTGAGCTGAAGTGCTTCTTCAAATCCAGAGACCTTCATGATTGGCATTACTGGTGCAAACAGTTCTGACTGGACCGTAGGGTCACCATCTTTGACATTGGCTAATACAGTTGGGGCATACCAGTTGCCATTTTCGAACATAGCGCCATCTGGACGTCCGCCTCCGAGTACTACTTCTGCTCCAGCGGTCACATTGTCGTCAACGAGTTTAGCGACTCTATCCAAACCAGCTGTACTTACATTAGGTCCCATATTGATGCTTTCATCCATTGGGTCTCCGACGGTAACTTGCTGTGCTCGTTTGATCAGTTTTTCAGTAAACTCATCAGCGATTTTTTCATGCACCATGACCATTTCATTGCAGATACATACTTGTCCACAGTTGGCATATCTGGATATGACAGCTGCTTCTACGGCTTTGTCGACATCAGCATCATCCAGTACAATGAATGGCGCTTTGCCACCTAGCTCTAGGATCATACCTGTGATGTTATTAGCGGCAGCTCGGTACATAGCTCGTCCGGCATTGGTACTACCTGTGAGACTGATCAATTTGGTAATAGGGCTTTCTACCAGTTTGGCAGCAGTCGCCACATCTTTGGTCGCTACCATATTGACTACGCCTTTTGGTAATCCAGCTTCGTCTACTAGTCTACAAAACTCCGAGGCTGTAGTAGGAGTCAATTCGTGAGGTTTGATAATCACCGTATTTCCTGTAGCCAATCCGGGTCCTAGCTTTCGTCCAATAAGTGCAAGGGGATAGTTGAATGCGCAAAGAGCAACCATCACGCCATAGGGTACTTTGTGAATTGCTAGGTGTTCATCTGCAAGGTCTGAAGGAAATATGGAGCCTTGAATTCTTCTAGCCGCTTCTGCGGAATAGGTCATGTAGCGAATGGTGTCGTCTACTTCGAATCTTGCTTCTACCAGAGTCTTCCCTTGTTCTTGGACTAGCAGTTTGGCAAAGTGTTCTTTTTCGGCTTTTAACCGATCGGCAATAGCATAGATGTAATTGGCACGGGTCTGTGCTGGTAGTAGCTGCCATGTCAACTGGGCTTTTTCAGAGGTCTCTAGAGCGTATTGTACATCATCGGCATTACATGCCGTCACAGTAGCATACATCTCATTGTTGGCTGGGTTTTCTACTTCGATTTTTTCTCTGGTGTTGGAGTCTAACCATTCACCGTTGATATAACATGGGTAGTGTGTCATCTAGTTAATAGTCTGTAGTCAATAGTCCATATTTTATTGTAGAATCATGAACCAGACTGGTTATACATTATTGATCACGGTTGTCTGTTGACGGTAGACCGTGGACTTATTTAAAATTCGGTTTGCGTTTCTCTACAAAGGCTTGAAACCCTTCTTTAGCATCATAGGTGTCGTACAATGCATCGACGGATTTAGTCTCATACTCCAGCGATTCCTCGAGTGTCATTCCCTTGTGTCGCTGTATATATTGCTTAATGGCTGACATCGCTTCTCTAGCTCCAGCCGCTAATTCGCTTACATATTCTTTTACTTTACTTTCGAACTCTTCAACAGTATAAAGTTGGTTGAATAGCCCAAAGTCAAATGCCTGTTTGGCCGAGATGTTGCTGCCGGTAAGTAGCAGCTCCATCGCTCTACTGGCTCCTAGTAAATCTATCATACGAGGTGTACCTCCATTACCGGGCATCAAGCCAAGTTTGACTTCTGGTAGACCTACTAGATATTGACCGTCTGCTGCTAGTCGGATATCACAAGCCATAGCTAGTTCCAGTCCTCCTCCTAGGATATGTCCTTTGATGGCTGCGATGACTATCTTTTGACTATCTGATATTGCTGCAGTCACTTCTCTGGCTGCCACTACCATTTCTCTATTTTCTTCTTGCGTATTGGATGCGAATATTTTGATATCCGCCCCTGCACAGAAGAACTTGTCTGAGGTACTTTCGATCAGAATCACTTTGATAGCTTCATCTGCATTGATTTCTCGAATGGTGGAGGAAATCAATTGCAGATATTCTTTGAAGTAGCTGTTTGCCGGACCTCTATTGAGGCTGATCGTGGCTATTGCTCCGGATTTATTTATTAATAATTCTTTTTCCATCGTTTTTTCGTCATAAGCAGCGAAGCGTGGCAATCTGCTTTGTTATGGCAGATTGCCACCTCATTCTTCCTTGTGATGATTTCTTTTTTATCACAAAAACTCCTTTTCTATCACGTCATTATGCTCACCAAGCTTCGGCGTACCAATAGCTGATGTCAATAGTTCGTCATTGATTCTGATCGGACAGCGAGTAGTATCATACTTATATCCGTCAGACATATTTACTTCTTGAATCATGTCCAATACCTTGAAGGCTTCTTGATCTAGTAGTCTATCCCAGTTCATTACATCTGCACACCAGATGTCTGCAGGTTCTAAAATATCTAACCAATGCTGTGTGTGCTGAGTCTTTAGATGACCGCTAAGAATGTCCTTGATTTCATCACGTTCGTCATACCAACTTTCGAATGATTCAAACCTTAATAATTCGTCACAACTCATCAATTCTCCTAAAACCGGAATACTTCCCATAGCAAGGGCCATATAGCCATCCTTGGTTGGGTAAATCCCATAAGGAGCTCCTAAATAGGGGTGGGCATTGCTGGTTTTAGTACGCTCTGTAGGTTCGCCACCATCCATGTGATAAGTAGTTACTGATTCAAACTGGAGCTCCATGATAGATTCTAGCATGCTTACTTCTATCAAACCTCCTTCTCCTGTATTACCTTTTCTGACAAGACAGGATAATATGCCTTGGGCTAGATGTATACCTGCGAGCATATCGACTATGGCGATTCCCATAGGTACTGGACCAGCACCATTATTTCCGCTCAAGTATGTCAATCCAGAGATGGCTTGTACTACTAAGTCTTGTCCAGCTTTATCCTTCCAAGGGCCATCCTTGCCGTAGCCTGAGATTTCTCCGTACACTACGGCAGGGTTTAGCCTTGCTACTGTTTCGTAATCTATCCCTAGACGATCTACGACGCCTGGTCTAAAGTTGTGCATGACCACATCGGCCTTTTTGATGAGTTCATACACCTTACTGCGTTGAGCCTCGTCTTTGAGGTCTACTTGATAGCTTTGTTTGTTTCTATTGATCGCATGGAAAATCGAAGACTCTCCATTCATCTCTACATGAGATATGTATAGCTCTCGACAAATATCTCCTGTATTGGGTTGTTCAATCTTAATGACACGTGCTCCTAAGTCTGCTAACCTTAAGCTGGCCGATGGACCAGATAAAAACTGACTAAAGTCTAGTACTAAGATTCCTTCTAATGGCTTAGTCATATCAATTCAGATTAAATTCTTTTTCTATTGCTTCGTTATCTTCTCCAGTTTTTGGAGCTGATTTTCTGGAGAAAATTCTACTACCGTCTATTCTAATTGGGCAGCGAGTGGTTTTTACTTTGTCTCCATCGCTTGTTTCTACTTCTTGATCCATTTTGAGTACTTGATATCCTTCATGGTTCAAAATTTGATCATAGTTGTAGACCGGTCCACACCAGATTTGCTTTGTTTCCAACTTAGAGATCCATTCTTCAGTGGTTTTGGAAGTAAATGTTTCTTGCAGCCACTCCATGATGGCATCACGACTGCCAAACCAACTTTCTACCGATTGAAATGCTACTGGTAGACTAACTTCCATAGCATCTGCCAATTCGCTAAGGGGTTTCATGGCTATAGCTACATGACTATCTGCTGTTTCATATATGCCATATGGAGCTCCTAAGAAGGCTTGTGCATTCCCTTTTGCTGCTCGATTGCTCATCTTCTTGCCGTTATTGACATAGGCTGTCAATGATTCAAACTGCATGTCCATGGTGCTTTCTAGCAAGCTTACTGATACCCTTGAGCCTTCACCTGTTTTTTGCTTTTTGATAAGTGCAGCTAAGATTCCTTGCACCAAGTGACCACCGGTGAACATATCTGAGGCTGCTAGTCCCATTGGGGTAGGGTTGTCATCTTTGTTTCCTGTAAGGTAACAGATGCCTGATAGCGACTGAATCAAAAGGTCCTGTCCGGGTTTTTTTGCCCATGGACCTTTATCTCCATATCCTAGAACGTCTCCATATATGATCCCAGAGTTGATTTGCTTGACTGTTTCATAGTCTAGCCCTATTTTTTCCATCACACCGGGACGGAAGTTATGGGTCATGACATCAGCCTGTTTGATCATTTCTTTGATCTTAGCTAAGTCATTGGGGTCTTTCAAGTTCGCACTATAGGACCTTTTGTTTCGATTGATGGTATGAAATACTAAGCTATCTGGGCCTATAAATAGGTTTTTGATAGCTATTTTTCTACCAGCCTCTCCACTTCCAGGGCGTTCTATCTTGATGACATTAGCACCTAGATCGGCCATCTTGAGCCCTGCTGAGGGACCTGCCATGAACTGAGCAAATTCAAGGACGGTGATTCCTTCTAGTGGAAGCTTTTTACTCATCGTCTAAAGATTTGATGTACAATTCGTTCAGTTTGTCAAGGACTGTTTTTGGATTACCACCATTCATCATATATTCTCTGATCGGTGCTCCAGAATTATCTTGAAAGAACATATGTCCATGATATCTTGGTCTCAAGAAAGACCTGTCTAGAGCAGGTAATGTATCCTTGAAGTAATCCTTGGTCATGAAGTTAGTGTATGTATCTGTCCATGCTTTTCTGTGCCCTGGCTGACCACCATTGTCAAAGAAAAGTGTGCGCTGAGTCAATGGATCTGCTGTGAACTCTACGTATTTAGCAGCTATTTCTGCATGCTTACATTCTGAGGAGATTGCTAATCCAGTACCTCCTAGCGTACTGATAAGACCTTGTCCATTTAGCTCTACCATGTCATGGAATTTTAAGAATTTGCGTGCATAGCCTTCTCTTGAGTAGTTAGTATAACCATAAGCGAACGGCGAATAGGCGTATTTATCACCTAGGGTCATCGCTTCGTAGACTTTGATCGGGTTAAAATCATAGGATTCGCGGTCAATGTGCTGTCCCAAATCGCGCAATAGATCCAAACCTTTTAGTCCTGTCTCTTCTGAGATAAAGTGGTCTTTAGTAGAGGCAACTTCTTCACCTAGATTACAACATACCATGTAGAAGCTCATCAGTGTATCTTGTGGAATACCTGGGATCGCTACTTTTCCTTGTTTAGCAAGTTCCACTAACTCATCCCAATTTTTAGGAGGCTCTTCTAGCAAATCTGGTCTACTTGCTGCTACTGGAGTAGCTGCATCTATGGCTAGTGCCCACTGGTGATCATTGTATGAATAGCTTTCATGTGATCTGCCGACAGTATTTTCAGCTTGATCTTTAATGAACGCTTCAGGAAGGTATTTATCTAGAGGAAGTATCACTCCCGTTCTGGCAGCAAACCCTGCCCAAGGGTGATCGATGATCAATAAATCGTAACGTTTGGCTAGTTCGTTGATAGGTTCATCAGCGAAGGCTTGTAATGACCTTTTTTCCCAAGTTATTTCTATGTTGGGGTTTAGTTCATGAAACCTTTGAGCAGTAGCCACGGCAGAGGTGAAGCCTCTGCTATGATCCCATGTTATTCCTTTTAAATGTATATTCTCAGTACTCATTTTGTTTTTTCTTAACCGACGTCGAGGTTTTTAGTCACTTCGTCATTTTCATGCTTTAAGTACAAATGTTGCTTGTACAGAGCGTGAAATAGTATTTTATCAATAGACTCGTTATAGACTCGCTTATTTCTTAGCGTTTCTGATCTCTTCGTTCTCTTTGAGCTTGCGTTCCTTTTGCTCTTTATTCAGTCCGTACTTGAAGTACTCTTCTGGAGCTCTGAGGAAATTATGATGTTTGAAGTCTGGATAGTCGTGATCTAAACTCAAGTCACAATCAAAGCGATAGAGTTCAGAGTGCCATCTTTTGTTTTTGCCTTTGAAGTTGATGAAGTGACCAATCCCCCATGTGAAACCACGACCATCTCCATTGTCAAGAAAGGCATCAGGTATATAGCCATTTGGACCTGTAGGCATCATCTCTGTGATCGCCATGACTTTGAAGTTGACCCAGTCTTCTGCATATTGGATCGTGAAGTGTTCACTACCATCACGAATAGATAGTGCGGCGACACCAGTTTTCCATGGGAAGAAGCAGATCTCGTGTCCTGAGTTTTGAACTGGATTAAGCGGATGCTTTTCAAATGGTCCTAACGGATCATCCGAAATGGCTAATCCAATACCACTCCATACTGTCTGAGGACGGTTGAAAGCTGCCTTGTAGTAGACATAAATTTTACCATCATGGACAAGTGGAGTAGGTGCCTGTATGGCAAATTGATCCCACTCACCTTTAGCTCCAGTTGGTATCACGACATCGTTGACGTGTGTCCATGGACCATCTGGGGAGTCCGAGTAAGCCACTCCTACAGGACAGTAATCTCCACGAACTCCACTTGGTTCTGTGAATGCTTGATAATAGATGTAGTATTTGTCTTTGAATTTCAGGATATCTGGTGTAGCCACTGCACGCCATCCTGGAGTTGGGTATTCAGGACGGGTTACTGCGACGCCTTGCTCATCCCAGTGGAAACCATCTTCACTGGTTGCATACCATACTTCTGCTAAGTCCCAGTCAGTGGTAGGGATGGTGTCATTCCAAGTACCATCGGTATTCATGACGGTATAGTCTTCAGAGAATCTACCTACTGGTGGAATTGGTGTTTCTCTCTTGGTGTACCATACATAGTACTTTCCATTTTCGAATAGCACTTTCGAAGGGTCACGACGTGTGACAGTAGCATCTCCATCGTTGTAGTCTAGGCCTGTTAGCTTAGTATATCTGAACTGGGTATATAGTTCGTTTTTAGCATTGACATAGGAAGGGTATTGGTTAAAGCTTCTGTCCAATGCTGAACTCAATTGATAGTCGGGTGAATACTCAGTTACCTGATATGGGAAAGCTTTTGTACCTGGCTTGGGAGTTTTTATTGGAATAATTAATGAATAAGAATCATCGCTTCCTTCAGGTAGTATGGCAATGATCAATGCTTTTGGAAGCCCTTCTTCCATATAGAACTTTGGCATGTCAGCGGTTCGCTTCGTTTTAGTTACAGTACCATCAGTCCATTTGATTTGACCTGCTTCTATGACTACGAAGTTTTTAGCTGGTTTCCAACCGAATCCCATATCGTCACCTTCAAACAGTAGGGTAGAACCTTTTGGGTGATCACCCCAGGCTCCTCTAGAGTCTTTGGCTAAGCAGTAGTAGTTTCCGTTGAAGATCCATTCGATGTGATCGTCTATCGCGAAAGATGCTGTCTCGTGCGTAATGAATGGAATCTCTGTATCTACAAAAGGTCCTTGTGGAAAACGAGAAACGGCTGTGACATGTACTACTTTCCCATGCTTGAATTTAGGGTTTGGCTCGACATACTTATAGGCCATTAAGTACTTGCCATCATTTCTACGAGTCACGGTAGGAGTAGAAGTCATCATTCTGTCTCCTGTCACATCGATCAATGGCTTATCGCTTCTAGTCCATTCTCCATTAAGATCGTCAGCTACCGCTAGGCCGATACGTTGATTATTTCGGTTTACCCACCACTCAGCATCTTTAGTCGATGGTTTGCGGTTTTTCTTGGTTTTATCCCAATATCCGCTGCCTTTGTTGCCCATGTAGTACAGGTAGTATTTTCCTTTTTCGAAGATCACATGAGGATTGTGGGTACAATCTCCGTCCCAATATTGTTTGCCTCGGGCTGGTAGTACTACATTTTTAAATTCGTAGGGTCCTGTCAAGTTATCAGATACTGCATGTGCAATCTCTGAGTGTGTAACCCATCCTAGGTGCCCACGACTTTTGGGCCAACGGGAATAGATAGCGTGGTATTTTCCGTCTTTGCCTTTGAGAATGTTTGTTCCCCAGACATTGTATTTTTTTTCTTGTATGATGTTCGCTTTGTCGAATTTCTCTGGGAGTAATTCCGCAAAGTTGAAGTCTGTCTGAGCAACGCCTATCAGGCTTGTCAGCAGTATCAGTGTTGTAAATAAGATGTGTTTCATTTTGCTACTTTTTTGTTTGTTGGAATGCTTACATCCCTCTTGCCCTCTTTAAAGGGAATTGGTCGCCATCGTGAGAAGAGAGCTGTGATCTGTTTTTAGAGTGGTTTGCTCCTCAATACAGAACGCTTTGTTGTTCCTTCTCTCGATGACGGGTTTGGTTACTTCTTCTCTTTCTTTTTATATCTGCCTTCTGGGTGATAATTCAATGTTTCCATGCTTTGAGCGAAGTATACATCTGGGTGATGCCAGTCGCCTGTTTTCTTGAAAGATGAGTTTTCATAATCAAGGCTCAAATCGCAATCAAATCTTCCCATTATTGAGTGAAGTGTGGTAGGGGTACCAGCATTCACGAAATGGCATAGTCCCCAAGTGAAACCTCTGTTACCTCCTTCTTTTTCGAATAGGTTTGGAATGAAAGGAGCTGCTGCAGTAGGGGGGAGTGAAACATTTGCTGCTGGAACGAAGTTGACACCGTCTTTTGAGAACTGAATAGACTCTCTTTCATTTCCATCTTTGATCGCTAAGGTTGCTATTCCATCTTTAAATGGCCAATAAGTAGTCTCATGTCCTGAGTTCATTACTGGATTAAGCGGATGCTTTTCGAATGGTCCTAGTGGGTTGTCTGCTGTCACCAATCCATGCGCAACGGCATATTTGTCTCTTAAATGAGGCCACTTGTTATAGGCGGCTTTATAATAGATGTGAATCTTGCCGTTGAAAATAATAGGATGTGGATCATGAGTTGCATTTTGATCCCACTCACCTTCTTTGCCGAAAGGAATCACAGCGTCAGCACCATGTGTCCATGGACCATCGGGCGAGTCAGCATATGAAACTGATACAGGGCAAAGGTCTCCTCTTAAGCCACTTGGTTCGTCAAATGCTTGATAATACAGATAGTATTTTCCTTCCCATACTAGAATATCAGGTGTAGCAACTGATCTCCAACCAGATTTTGGTTTTTCTGGTCTTTCGACTGCTGGACCTATTTCATTCCAAGTGATTCCATCTTCACTGGTTGCATACCAGATATCTGAGAGATCCCAATCGGTAGATGGTATGACATCTGTTGCTTCTTTGGCTCGGGAATATCCTATAGGTGCCACTTCAGTGTTCCTGTAAGTATACCAGATGTAATATTTGCCATTAACAAAAACTGGTCTGGAGGGGTCACGACGAGAAACAGTTCCATCATGGCCATGGTAGTCGAACCCTTTCAACCTTGTGTATTTGAACAATGAATATAGATCATTGTCTTGTACACGTTTTGCTGGGTATTCAAACATACGTTGAGTTGAAGTACTCATAGGAATGTCTGGTGCTGTCTCAGGCATTTTGAATGGAAATGCTTGTGATGAAGTAGGCTCCTTTGGAGTTTCTTGTTTAGCTTCTTTAGTCTTTGTACAACTAAAGGCTAATGCGATACAGGCTGAAAATGCACCTGCTTTGATGAATTGCTTTATCATGGTTATTTCGTTGCTTGTGTTTCTTGTTTTGCTGCTTCTATTCTTTTCTTTTTCAATCCTCCAAGTCCCTGCTTGAAGAATACTTCTGGTCTATGCCATACCCCTGTGCTTTTCATTCTTGGCTCGTGAACATCTAAGCTTAAATCACAATCTACACGGGCAATGATCGAATGCTTTTTATCTCTTGATGTAGCTGCGTTGATGAAGTGACATACACCCCAAGTTACCCCTCTTCCATATTCGGTTCCTGTGAAGGCATCAGGTGTGTAGAATCCAGTGGCTGTAGGAGTAAGCTCTACAGTTGCAGCGATATTGAAATTGACGCCGTCTGCGGCATATTGCATAGTTTGTGCTTCGTTACCATCCTTGATCGCTAGTGCTGCGATGCCTTCTTTAAATGGGAAGTAGGTCGTCTCATGTCCTGAGTTCAGTACCGGATTTAGCGGGTGTTTTTCAAATGGACCAAATGGATCTTCTGCGATGGCCAATCCATGGGCTACCGCATACTTATCACGTTTTTCTGGCCATTTGTTGTAGGCAGCTTTGTAGTATAGGTAGATTTTCCCATTGTATATGATCGGGTGTGGATCTTGAGTTTGGTCTTGATCCCATTCTCCCTTTTTGCCGAACGGTACTACAGGTTTACCAACATGTGTCCAAGGGCCATTTGGTGAATCGGCGTAAGCCATAGAAATTGGACACCAGTCTCCACGCGTACCGCTTGGTTCGTTGAAGGCTTGGAAGTACAGGTAGTATTTGCCTTTCCAGATTAGAATATCAGGAGTAGCTATTGATCTCCATCCTAATGCTGGTTTCTCAGGTCTAGCTACTGCTACCCCTTGTTCTTCCCAAGTGAAGCCGTCTTCACTGGTAGCATACCATAAGTCACACAAATCCCAGTCGGTAGATGGAATTTCGTCAGTTGCTTCATTTGCTCTATTCCAGCCAATTGGAGGAACCTTAGTATGGCGTTTTGTGTACCAAATGTAGTATTTTCCATCAATCAATACTGGTCTTGAAGGGTCACGTCGGGTGATAGTTCCATCGCCTCCATTATAATCGAAGCCTTCTAATTTGGTATACTTAAACTGCGAGAAAAGCTCATTGTCTTGTACACGCGGGGCTGGGTAATCAAACATTCTTTCCGCTGCTGCACTCATAGGAAAGTTTGGCTTCGATTCAGGTAGTTTATGTGGAAATACCTGATTGGTGACTTCTGCTGGAGTCTCTACTTCTTGTTTTGGACTGCATGACCATATCATGGCGATGGTCAATAGAGGAATAATTAGTTTACTAGTCATCATTTGCACATTGTTATTTTAACATTTTTATATAGGTGTAATACACCCCATATTTTTCTTTGCCTTCGATGAAGTCGTTCACGAGCATGGTCTTTCCTTTGGAGAGGTAGACCTCGAAGGTAACGGCTTCATCGGTAGGTGAAATTTCTTTTTCTAGTATCTGGTTGGCGATACTGATACGCACTTTTTGTGGTGAAATAGCCTTGTAATCATAGAGATCCTTTGGGTTCTTTTTCGGGGTTCCCAATATTGGACCTGAACATTCCTTTGGCCATCTTTGACAACTAATGAGATACTTGCCATCCTGTTCGATTTTGAGCGAATGGGTGTTATTGGTGTTTTTCATACCAGCTGAAACTTGCTCAGCTTTCCAGATGCCTTTGTCTTCACCGATGGCATGTTGTATTGTTAGCTTGACTTCTGGCTGGATTGAATTGCCAATAATGTGGTATGGGAATTCATTATACTCTGGATTCTCTTTCGCTTTTTTGACGAATTCCTCATTAGCAGTTATCATTCGATAGGCTAAGTCCCAATTATCTCTTCCAATGTTGTTTTTTTGAAAACGGTCATTATCTACATTGTAGAGTTGATCACCATTAATTAACCTCCAATCATCTACCATTATGCATGTTTGGTCAAAATCCATAGGAGGTCTCCAGTCCTGTCTATGATGGATGAACACCATTCGATCTTCGAGTTTCTTAGCTTTTTTCTGTAAAAGAAGGGAGAAGTCTAGTCCATCGAGTTCCATGTTACTAGGAACTTTTAAATCGCATAGACTTGCTAGAGTCGGTATCAAGTCTACGTGTGCAGTTAGCTCGTTAATATCCTTTCCACCTTTGATCTTTCCGTCTTTCCACCGGATGAAAAATGGTACTCGGTGACCACCTTCAGCTTTACTGCCTTTCTTACCTCGGAAACCATAATTGTATCCAATCTTGCCATCTTTGCTAAGGCCGTTACCAGAGCCATTGTCCGTGGTGAATATCAAGATCGTGTTATCTGCTAAATCATTCTCCTTGAGGTATGCTTCTAGCTTGCCGAAGTTTTCGTCGATGTTGGTGATCATACCGTAGAACTCTGCACTGTATATGTTTTTGCCTACTTCAGGTCTGTAAGGCGCTGCGTACTTTTCTTCTACAATTAGTGGGCTATGTGGTGCATTTGTGGGTAGGTAGATGAAGAACGGCTTATCCTTATTCTGGTCGATGAACTTCATGGCTTCTTGGAACCAAACATCTGTACAATAGCCTTTGAATTGTTTGGGCTGATTGTTGACATAGTACATGTCATCAAAGTAGCTATTTCCCCAATAGTCTGACAGTTCACCAACTCCACCCGCCAAGTGTTGAACAGCAAGATCAAATCCTGAGTCAGTCGGTCTCACGGGATAGTTGTCTCCTAAGTGCCATTTACCAAACATTCCTGTGGTATAGCCATTGTTTTTGAAGATGTCTGCCATAGTAGTAGCTCCTTCGTGCATGGCATCTCGACCTTTGTAAGTTGCCCAGACACCATTGTTGATAGGGTAACGGCCTGTCATGATAGCAGCACGGGATGGAGCACATAATGGACTGACATGGAAGTCTGTCATACGAATGGCTTCTGTATAAAACTCATCGAGATTAGGTGTTTGAATATAAGGATTACCATGACAACCTATATCTCCGATACCTTGGTCATCAGTAAGTATGAGGATGACATTAGGTTTGGAATTTGGTGCTGCAATTAAAATACCTTGCAACGTGATCAGAGTAAGTAGTATTTGTAATCTTACCATTGCTATCATCATTTGTAAAAGTCATTAATAGCCTTAGATAGTCAGGATACATACTGTGCCATCTGGGCTATTAATGTCTTGTTGAGTTTTTGTTTATCTGAATAGTGGTCTGTCAGTTTGAAAAAAGTGATTGATACATTGTCATAGTTTCAGTTTATAGTCATGCGCTCCTGGAGCGAAATTGCTGCGATAGACAGTGGTACCATCAGCTTTTTTACCCCAGCCTACTTCGACTCTATCGTCACCTAATACAATATCCATGAGCTTCTTTTTCATCTTCATGGCGATCTCTTCGTAGTTTTTGTCGAATGCTAAATTTTTAGTCTCTTTTGGATCTTTGGTCATATCGTATAAGGCAGGGTCAAGTTCCTTGTATGAGGCGTTTAGTGCCCATTCCATATTTTCGCCTCTTTTCTTATGAGGACGCGTTTGCATAGAGAAGACATATTCTTTGGTTCTTATATAAGCTCTTGGGCCAGTTACTGCATGACTTTCTCCTATGATGTAGTCGCGCTTTTGGGCTTTGCCCGATGCTATTTGCGCCATGTCCATTCCGTCCAGATATTCATATTGTTTATCCTTCAGGTTGGCTCCTCCGGCTGCCATGAAAGTTGGTGCTATGTCTATAAATTCAGTATAGTCTTGCACTACCTTTCCAGCTGGAAAAGTTTTCTTATCAGATGATACAACTACAATAGGGTTATGGCTATCGATCTCCCATGAAGAAAATTTAGATATAGCGCCGTGATCATTGAGCTTCCATCCATGGTCGCCACATACAAACATGATGATCCAGTCTTGATTGTTCTTTTCACTGTACTCGATAAAAGCTTTGGCTGCTTGACCTACGAGTTCGTCGCCATAGGCGCAAAATGCGTAGTAGTCCTGAATCATTTTTTGCTTTTCTTCATCTGTGAAATGGTCTGACATGCTCTTAATGGCGATTTTTTTCAGTTGTGAAGGCATATTTTCCAATTCCTTTTTATTGAATTCTGGAACTTTATATTTCTTCTTAGCAAACCTTTCTCGGTAGCTAGCAGGGGGTAATACTGGAGTGTGTGGATAGTCAAAACCTATATTACAGAATAGAGGCTTTGAAGTATCTACTCCTTCAAACACCCTTGATCCAGCTGCAAATTTTTTGTTCTCGTTTTTTAGGTAGTCTTCGAAAATGGATGCGTAGTGGCCATCACGCGTTTTACCGGCAGGTTGAGAACTAACTCCTGATAGGATTATCCCATCAATATTATTATTGGGTTTTTGGGGAGTGTAATGACGTAGAAGGTCATATTTCTTCATAGTCTTTTTGGCAGTTCCTTTGTGTTTAGAGTTATTTACTTCGAGTTCTTTATGGACATATTCGAATTCACCCTCTGGGGTCACAAAGAACTTGACTTGTTTCATTGGCTTTTCTAGTTTCTCACCGTCCATTTCATAAAACCAATCTTTACCCCAATCTGTCAATCCGTCTCGACGTAATTGTTTAAAACTGATATTGGTCTGATACATCTCAAATGGTACAGATTTGCCCTGATTATTGATAGTTTTAATTCTCACACCTTGTTTGCCAATGATGATTGTCTGGTATCCGAGATCTGCCATTTGCTCGGGCAAAGTAGGTTTGCAGTGCTCTGCATTGTTATTATAGTACTCGAATTCGTAAACCCCTGATCTGAAAGGGTACCTTCCTAGATGCATCGCAGATCTGGATGGCGCACATCCAGTTGCCTGACAGTAAGTGTTGATGTAGGTTGTTCCTTGACTTACTAGATTATCTACATTTGGAGATTCAACATAACCTAGTTCACTCATTTCTTGTCCAGTAAGGATCTTATTAAATGAACGAACAGCATCATATCGCTCATCATCTGTCAACATCCATAGAATGTTAGGCTGTTGTTTTTGGGCGATAGTGCTTTTACTAGCTAAAAGTATGGTTAATACTGCTAGAATTAGTCTGACCAATTTCATACTCTTCATTATTTAGTTTTTAACGGGTGATAGTGAAACCAATCCACTTCGAATGTGGAATTTGTTATTTGTTCTTCTTGTATTGGTGTTTTTCCTTGTGGCAAGAAAAGGTTTCCTAAATACCAATACAGTGGCTTTCTAGCTTTGTTCGGAACAGTTCGTAGTGATGGCGCAACATCATTTTCTGAGAAGTTGATACGGTGTCCGACTTTTACCCATTCTTCACTGTCAAGGTACCACATTTGTAAGTACTCAGGGTGGTATTCCATTCCCCAAGTTTGCCACTGGTCAAAGCCTGATCTTCCGATTATTTCGCCTTTGTATTTATCCTTTTTTCCATCGATCATGATGGCCTTTTTCCAACCGAATGAAGGTCCTGGTTTTATATTGACCTTTACTTTCTTATTTAAAGAATCTACCCACAGGTAGCACGGTGCATCTGAACTCCAGTCAGTTTTTACTTTTGACCAAGTCGAGAATTCCATGATGTCGATCTCCATCCAGTTGCTATTCTCACCAGTTGTTCCGGGTACATTGTTTCTTCTAGTGTCGTTGAGAGATCCCCATACTGAGGGGTGCCAAGCGTTTCGGGCGTCTGGAACGATACCGGTAGTCTTCCAATTAAATGCGTAAAACCCGTATTGGAAATAATTATTTGAGACGATAGCTCCAGCTTTACGCTTGTTCTTGTGACCATAGCAAATCAGTTTACCGTCTTTTTCTTGGACATACTCTTTGCCTTGCCCTAGACCTGTTTTGGTAGATTCTCTATAGTGCCATTTCTTCGTATCGAAGGAATTGTTTTTTCGTTTTCCGTTGAATTCATCAGAGTATTTACTATCCGGCTTCGATGCATAGATGTTCTTGAGTTCTGGTGGAAATAGCCCTTGTGCTTCTACTTGTGTAGCAAGTAGAAGAGGGAGGATGAGTAGGAGTATTATGCTTTGATTCATGTCTATGTTTCTTTTAAATCTTATTAACCCCCTCTGACTAAAGGGGGAATTCTTTCGAAAAGAAGTGAGGAGCATTAACTGAAATTATTTTGTTGGGATCAACTTCGATTCGTCTTTCAAAATTTGCTTACTTCCTGTTGGTTGATCATTTTCCCATGCCCAATCCATATCAACAGCCTCGATGTGTCTGTAGTATCTAAAGAAGTCAATGTCAAAGGACATGTCTTCACTTGTTCGTTGGTTTTTACCTTCTTGAATCTGGCGATATATATAGCGAGCTACTATGTTGCCAAGAATCCAGAATACAGGTGTTCTTGACTTTTTACCGATGGAGGATTGGGTGTATTTGCTTTCTGGAACTTTGTTATTGTCTTCTACAAAATTCACTACTCTGTCTCCATATTCTTTCCACTGACCATCTTCCCATAGCCATAGTTTAAGATGTTCAGGAGAATATTCTAAACCGATTGTCTGCCATCTATCGTCCGTAATATCCGCGTGGTCTTTCATTTCGGCTTTTTCATGTTTGGCAGGAATGATGTTTCTACGTTTGCCCTTACTATCTAGCATGCGTGCATTGGTATGGCTGCCCCATCCATTAGATCCGTTTTTCCATTCCATGAAGTCTAATTCCAACCAAAAATCAGGAGGGCATGAGGTACGATTTTTACCTTCAACATTGTCTAGTCTTGCTCCCCATATTGATGGATGCCAGACGGTTCTTTTTTTCTTGACTTCTGGAGTATCGACTCCTCGATATCTGAACCTAGTTACATAAAAACCATAATAGCCTGTAGCAGCAGACACGATTCCTGCTGTTCTGTATTCGTCGTCTTTTCTTTCTGCTTTAATCGAGACATATTGAACCCTGCCTTCTTTTTCCATTTGTACCAATGACTTGTCATTGATGTAGGGAGTAGTGGTCTCATTACCAGTATTTCTTCGTGCCCATTTTTTATTATCAAGCTTCTTGGAGTTGAACTCATCAGAAATACTCGCATCTCGGTAATTGACATAATTTTCTTTTGTTCCAGATGGAAGTTGAGAAACTGTTTGTGCCTGTGTGACTATTGGAAGTAGAACTAGTGCTACTGCTTTATATAAGTTTTTCATATCAGGTTTTTATTCTACTTTATTGAGAACCCACTGGTAGTTTGAGTCTTTATGATTTTTGACAATAGAGACTATAGCTTGGTCATTGTTTTTGATTATTTGACTTTTTCTTTCATTTCCTCCTGGTAGAAGGGCATACTTTCCATCTTTTTGATGAATCGAAAATCCTGGTGCTCTTTCTAGGTCTCTGTAGTCTCCTTTAGCTTCGACAAGTACAAACTCTTCGAATAGCACATAGGGCTTGCCAAGATTGGCATCCTGCTCTGGTTTAGTAGGGCCTTTATAGACTTCTAGGTAGAATTTGTCTTTATTCTGGTTTTGGATTAAATAGTAACTTCCAAGTTTAGAACTGTAATCGTAGGAGATTTTCCACTTGAATTGGTCGCTAGTAGGTAGCTTTTTGGATTTCAAAAATTTGACTACTCCATCGACTAAGGCTAGGTATTCTCCACTTTCCCATTGGATAAAGTAAGTGCCGGATTCAATTACCTGTTTGCATTTTGTATTGCTTACTTTGGAGTATGCTCCATCTATTCCAGGTTGAGGGTTGCCATCGGTGCCGATTTTGATATCTGTGTTGTTGCATCCCCAAAAAGTGACATATTCTGTTCCAGGTACTGGGTTGATAATTTTGTTGCTATTGATCGTGATATTGTGTGCGCCGGATGCTGAGATGAAGCGTTCAAGTTTTCCATTGTTTTCAATCACATTGCCAGTGATGTTGATGTCAAAGCAGGTAGCTGTGGCACCGAGGCTCATAACTTGAAAGGCTTTATCTCCTTTGAAAATAAATCTATTGTTGGTGACGTCTATATTATTCGTGAATTCTTCAAGATGGAAAGGTTCTTTTTTAGATAGCTCACAGATCATGATATTGTTAGTGAATATCATATTAGAGCCTTTTGATATACTGAATCTCGTATCAACGAATTTGGAATTGCTGACTACCGTGCCATTGTGATTCCAAGTAGGGGCGTATTCATCATTTCCTGCATCATGACTAAGAGCTGAGCTTTGGCCTCTTTTAGATTTTTCGTCTGGTTCAAAGTAACACCTATCGATGATCAATTTGCCGCGACTGACAGTCGGATACACTCCTTTGGCTACAGACCGATTCAGCCATAGTCCAGAATAGCCATAACTCTTGAAAGATACATGTGAGATTTTACCACTACAGCCATCAGGCATACTAAGAACGACTTTCGCCCAGTGCCTTGCAGTCCAGTTCTTACAGTCAAAAAATACATTTTCGAGGTTCAAAACTGGTTCATGAAATCTTTCTCCTCGTAGACCTGCTTGATCCCATTTGATATTAGAAATGGATACGTTCTTACAGGTCTTAGTAATCTCTATGGGGGAGCCCGTAAACGCTATTGTAGTTTTTATGAGTTTTTTATCTTCATAAGCTCCCATCACTGTTTCATCTGACCCGATTTTGTTTGCTCCGTTGATCGTGAAATCGGCCTTTGCTTTGGCGACGTTTTTTGGTAGGTGAATTGTCCAGCTGCCTTTTTCAAAAGTGATTGTGCCTCCTTCTTTTAGGAGTTTTTTGAATTCTGCAGTGGCTTTGGCATCAGAGTCGTCACTTTTGATCGTGACGTCTATAGCTTGTGTTGTAAAACATAGCGTCCCAAGGAGGATGGTAACTGTGTATTTGAATATGGCTTTGTTCATTGTTTCTGCTTTTCGTCGGAGGGATTTTACAAATATTTCCAAAGGTTATTTTGCCATCATTGCGAGTAGAGGGAAGGAGCAATCTGTATGAAAACGTACTAGGTTATTCTTATAGATCGCTTCTTTCCTTGTGATGAAGGCATATTCAATGCTACTGCTGTTTCAATGCTTCTGTCTGTGCTTTGATTCTTTCTTTTTGGTTTTTATTCAGCTTTTGTTTGTAGTAAAAGTCGATTGGAAACCACTGTCCTGTTTTTTTCATGGCAGGATCATCTACTTCTAGGCTCAAGTCACAGTCAAACCTTGCAAGGATGCTGTGTTGATTAACTCCATATCTACCAGCATTGATGAAGTGACACATACCCCAAGTGATACCTTTTCCAAATTTCGTATCAGTGAATGCGTCTGGAACAAATGGTCCTGTGGCTACTGGTAATAGTTCTACTATAGAGGCTATTTCAAAATTCACCCAATCTTTTGCGTACTGAACTGTAAAGTGTTCATTTCCATCTTTGGCTACCATTGCTGCTACACCTTCTTTGAAAGGAAATAGGGTTACTTCATGTCCGGAATTCAATACTGGATTAAGCGGATGTTTTTCGAATGGACCAAGAGGATCATCAGAGATGGCTAATCCACCACCGACCCATACTGGATTGGGTCTATTAAAGGCAGATTTATAATAGATGTAAATTTTACCATTATGAACCATAGGGTATGGATCATGGATAGCGTATTGATCCCAGCTACCTTCTGGACCATTTTCGATGACTATTTTACCCGCAGGTGTCCAAGGGCCGTCAGGTGATTCCGCCCAAGAAGCTGTCACTGGGCAATAGTCTCCTTTTAGTCCACTGGCTTCCATGAAACCTTGATAGTACAAGTAGTATTTACCTTTGAATTTCAAAATGTCTGTGGTAGTCACTGCTCTCCAGCCTACTTCAGGCTTAGGAGGACGAGGTACTGCGACACCTTGCTCAGTCCAAGTGAAGCCGTCTTCACTCGTGGCATACCAGATTTCTGCTAAATCCCAATCTGTAGAAGGAATGGTATCATTAGCTTCAGCTGCTCTCTTAGCTCCTACAGGGATGACTGGTGTATGACGTTTAGTATACCATACGTAGTACTTACCATTTTCGAAGATCACTTTAGATGGATCTCTACGAGAGATGGTGCCATCGTGACCATTGTAATCAAACCCTTTGAGTTCGGTGTATTTGAATTGAGAATAGAGCTCATTGTTGCGAGGATGAATGTCACTGTAGCTGTTGAAGCTTCGATTCATAGCTGCGCTCAGATTTTCTCTATTCTTTGTTGTTTCTGTGATTGTATAAGGAAAATCACCTTGAGATGCTTGATTTGTCTCAGGGGTTGAATCCTGCTTTGATTGACAAGCGATTGCAATCAAAGCGATCATAGCTAGGAAGCAATTAATTGTAGTTTTCATAGTTACATTTTTAAGAGGTATCGTTGCGATGAGAGAATTACCTTCCTCGCAATGACGACCATTATTTTATTCTTCTACATCATACTTTGTGATCTTCAGTGGGATCTGGATGTTGTATGATTGTCTCACGTTATTTTCATCGTAGATATCAGCAGCACATAGTAAGGCAACAGGCTCACCGTTTTCTATGAATACTTGAGGTCTTTCTAAGTGGTCGAACTTCTGAGATTCTCCATCTTCCCATACCACAGTTTTGTCAGATATTTCGAAGTATTTGGCTCTATCCCAGTTGATCCCGTCCTCTGAGTCGTAGTGTACAAGAGAGAATAGTCTCTTTTTACCTTCAAACTTGATGCGCTTTACAATAGCTCTATATTTCCCGTCTTGGTACCAGATGTACGGATCCTCAGCAGGGAATCTTTCCCCTTCAAACACAAATACTGGATCAGGGTACTTTTTAAATGGACCTGTAGGAGTGTCTCCTATTGCTACCATGTGTACTACAGGACCCCCAGCTGGAAGTTTGAATTGTTTACCGACCGCCTTATAGACAACCAATATTTTTCCGTCTGTCATTTGGCATACAGAAGGATTGGAAGTCATCAGCGCATCATATGAAGTTGAGTCAGGAGAAATATCAATTACAGGCTTGTCCAGTCTAGTCCATGGACCATATGGAGTATCAGCTATTGCTACGCCTATACGCTGATTGTTTCTATGCTGCCAATTGAGTTTTGCTTTTCCAGGTACACTTGGAGTCTCTAAGTTTCCCTTATTTCCCATGTAGTACAGGTAATATTTACCGTCTATCTTCTGCACAGTAGGGTTGTGTGTAGTAGTCGCATCCCAGTAGCTGCTGTCTCTCATTGGTAGAGAAACATCATTGAATTTGAATGGGCCAAACGGTGTTTTCGCTACAGCATGCGCGATCTCAGAGTAGGTGACCCATTCCCATCCTAGGCTTTTTGGCCATCGAGAATAAAACATATGATACAGCCCGTCGTCGCCTTTGGCTAGTGTTCCGCCCCATATGCTCATAGTATCGCTCTCGAAAACTGCCGATCTAGATACTTTACCGAACTCGATTTTGTAGTCCTTTACTATTTCTTTTTCGACATTATCGTTGGCCGTTTTTTTCTGTGCGCAGGAGATGACTAGTATGGCCATAGCTGCTATTAGTAGTTGTCTCATTATCATCTTTTTCATATTATCCCTTTGTTGCTTTTTGGACTGGTGACCAGCTGCTCACTTTGTCTTTGTTAGTTCTTTTAATTTTGAAATAAACATCTCCAGTGAAGTCGAGGTCTGCGACGATCATACCGCGAGCATTGGTCTTGACTGTTTTGTTGAGATTATTCTTTGAATTTCCATACTTGACTTCGTAAGTCATATCCCCAATTTCACCAGTGATACCAATGATTAGCTTGCTGTCGCGGATCATAGTCTTCCATACGAATGGAGGTAGAATCGTGCCTTTAGGACTTAGGACATGTTCTGTAGAGCCTTCACTAATTCCTGCTGGATTCATGGCAAATAGCTGTACAGAGTATGCGTTGTTCGATAAGCTATCCAAATCAAGGTATGGGTTGATGGTTTTAATACTTTCAGATTTGTTATTTGCTTTATCAGTATAAGTTACGAAGTATTCAGATGCATCGAAAGTAGGTGTGAAGTAGATTCTGGCTCCTTGCTCACTTTCAATTACGTTTGTAATTATCGGTTTTGAAGGTGTATCAAAGTGAATCACTTCTTCATATCTACTGTACCCGTTTGGACTCATTAGATTGATGTGGAAGCTGAAGGCATCTTTCGGAGCATCCCAACTAATTTCTCCAGACCATAATTCGTCCATAGGACTTAATGTAGGAAGCTCTTTAGTGAAGGATTTTACGGTTTTTCCACTTCTGTCTTTAAACTCATAGTCTAGTGAGTAGTCTCGCATAGTGTAGCATGGATAGTCAGTAGGGCCTTTGATGTCTATGGTTACTGTACCTTTGCCAGATGCTGCATCAAATTCGCTGATTGTTATACCGTTGACAGGACTGTTTTCTTTGCTGATTCTATCGAAGAATCTTCTTTTCTGCCTCCAAACATCGACAAGTCCCCACGTTCTGTTTTCTTCTTCAGTAGATCCAGCATAACCACTTTTATAATCATTGTATGTCCAAAGTGAAGCACCGACGATGAACGTGTTTTTGAATCGAATTTCTTTGTTCCATACGCTGACGTTCTTAAGGTCTTCGTCGAGTGAAGTAGTAGGATGTCTACCTACACCATATTCTGATATGAAAATAGGTTTGTCATTCCATTTGCTTCTTAGTTCTTGAAATACTGTATTAGCAGGTCCTTGGAAGCCGTAGTGGTTGTGCATGATGATGTCCACAAATGTATTCGGGTCATTTTCTGGAGTCTGTGTTTTTCTCCACCCAGAGTTACTCACGCATGTCACGAGTCTCTTATCATCAAGAGAATCTTTCAGGTACTTGATGATGTCTCTACCGTATTCGTAGTGATCTGCTAGTTCGTTGCCGACACTCCATCCGATGATGCTTGCATGATTGACATCACGCTCAATCATCTCACGTAGCCACTGTCTGACGAGTGGATAACCTGGTGCCGTGAATTCAGGGTTGCTTAAGTGACGGACGTTTACTTCTTCGAATAATAGAATACCCTTCTCATCGCATCGGTCTATTAGTTTTTCATTTTGGGTGCCGTGCATGATACGCATGAAGTTGGCACCTGATTCTTTCATTTGGTCTACATCTAAGTTGATGATTTCTTGTGGTTCTGAGCTACCCCAGTATCTGTGGTCACTGACTCTGTTGAACCCAGCTAATCTTACTGCTTCCCCGTTGAGGAAGAACTGAGAGTCTGAGACTTCTACTTTTCTGATGCCGAATCTATCGCTCTGAACGTGTACTACTTTGCCTTTTTCGGTAATGGAAGAACTGATTTGATAAAGCTCTGGCGTATCAAAATGCCATAGTTTCACTTGTTCTTTGGTCAGGGAAGTAGTGGTTTCAAATTCGAAAGTCGAGTTAGCTGCTACCTTAATTGACTTTTCCATTTGAGCCAACTCAGAATCTTTTGAAATCGATGATTTGAAGCTCAACTTGCGAGTCTTGCCTGATTTGTTTTCTACTCTTACTTTGAGATTTATGTCTGCAGTTCCAGTAGTCAGGTTAGGGTCAGCATGGATGTATTGGTAAGATATTCTTACATCATTGTTTTTGACCAATTCTACATCTCTGATAATTCCTCCCCAGTTCCAAGTAGCTCCTACGATGAAGTTGTTGTCAACCTGTACAGCGATGATGTTATCACCATCAAAGTTTAAGAAGTCTGTAACATCAAATTCGAAAGGAGTTAAACCACCTCTATGGCTTCCTACTTTTTGACCATTGACGAAAATATTGGCTAGGTGATATACTGCTCCGAATTTCAAACGAACTCTTTCAAAGTCATTCTTTTTCCAATCCGATGGAAGCTTTACATGTTTTCTGTACCAAGCAATACCTGAATAGTTAGAGTATTCGTTGATCATTCCCCAGTGACCAGGCACTTTGAGATCTAGCCAATCAGATGCATTGACGTTTACTTCATGAGCTTTGCTACTTTGTACTTTTGACTCTTCAAATTTTTTGCTGTCCAATGGTCTGAACATGATTCCGTCGGCTACTACTACGCTTTTAGCAACAGATGTGATTTCCACATATTCTTGATCTGACCCTGTAAACTCATGAACCCCTAGACTTGCCCATACACCACATTGTGTTCTACCACTTAGGTAGTCAGTACTGACACCGTTTTTATGCTTGATGTTGTATTGGATGTTTTGGTTGGCACCGAATGGATGGAAAGCATATACTTCGTAATAGCCTGCTTTTTTCAAACTAGGGAAATACTTCAAGTTGCTTTTATCTCCCGGTTTGAAGAAGTGCTTTTTATAATCTTTACCCCACATCAGAGTCTCTCTCTCTGGTTCTGTGCTTGTTTGCCAGTTTCCCTCAGTTTTGACTCTGTCGTCATCATTGTCAATGATGATGTCTGTCTCGGTAGGGACTATATCTCTATAGTTTGATCCCTCACCTGCAAAAGCTTTGAATTTCCATGTTCCATTGAGGGAGAAAACGCTCTCCCCTGTATCTTCAGCCGATGCTGAATATGTTATGGTACATAGCAGTACCAGTATTGTTAAAAGTGTTTTTTTAGTAGTATCAATCATCGCTAAATATTATTTCATCTTATTTCTTTTTGATATTGTAGATCTGGTTGATCTGCATGTATGCCTTTTTAGGGTTTCTGTTTTCATCCACTACTCCCCACTCTCTGAATCCAGAAGCCGGTGTGTTTTTGTAGTTGCTTCTGTAGTCATTATATGACCAAAGTGAAGAACCGACGACGTAGTCAAGCTTATTGAGACCTTGAAGCTGATTGACCAATTCATCAGACAATGCACCTTGAGGAGCAGGGCCGATTTGTTTTTTGCCGATCTCACTCACGAATATTGGCTTGCCAGGAAAGTTCTCATGAGTAGCTTTCGCACATTTTACCCCATCACTGTAACTGTTGATACACAGCAGGTCCAATTTTTCAAATGGTTCATTGGTGATGTCAACATTTTTCTTGTAAGAAGTCAAGCTGACATAGGTTTTAAGCCTTGTGGTGTCTAGCTCGTCGATGTAGTCCAACATAGAATTGATGTACTCAAATTGGTCTTTGGTTAGTGTTTTCTCAGACCATTTACCTTCAGGGTTTCTTAATTCATTTCCTACACTCCAACCTACCACTGAGGCGTGATTGTAGTCACGATTGATCATTTCCTTCATCCACTTTTTTGTCAATGGATTGTCTTTGAATGTTTGAGGGTCATCGTCACCCCATACTGGTATTTCTTCGATGATCAAGTAGCCAACGCTGTCGCAGAAGTCAAGAATATTTTCTGACAATGGAGCATGCATCATTCTCGAAAATCTACCTCCTAAAGCCATCATGTCTAGGATGTCTTGTTGGATTAGGTGATCAGGTTCAGTATTTCCGTATGCAGGGTGGTCGTGGACGCGGTTGAAACCATTCATATAAACCACTTCATTGTTGAGTAATAGGCGCTCACCTTTAGCTTCAAGCTTTCTTATTCCAAATTTGTCTGATGAATCATCTACTGCGCTGCTATTGGATGTCAGCTTAGTGTTCAATTCATATAAGGTAGGAGTGTCAAAGTGCCATAGGTCAAAATCCTTTATAGGCTTAGAGATAGTTGTGGAGACTATTTTTTCACTATTAGCAGGAATATTGTCTGATAATGACTCAAAGCTGAATACACTTTTATTGTTATGCTCAATAATGCTATTCAGAGCAATTGCTTTGCTCTTTTTTGAATTGTTTTTGACTTTGATTCTAAGTGCGAAGTCGACTACTTCTTTGTCAAAATCAGGTATAGCCTCGATGTGTTGATATACGATCCTAAGGTCTTCATTGGTAATCAAATTAACATCTCTGCTGATGCCTCCCCAAGGCCACCATGCACCTCGATGATAAGTGTTGTCAGCCATGACAATGACGGTATTTTCCTTTTTGTTTTTACCAGTGATATTAAATTCAAAAGGAGTGTAGCCGCCTACATGTTGTCCTAGTAATTCTCCGTTGAGCCAAACCTTAGCTGTTTGAAATACGGCATCGAATTTCAACCTGATTTGTTTGTTTTTCCATGTTTTAGGAACATTGAAAGTACGTTTGTAGTAACCCTTGCCTACATAGGTAGAGTAGCGTTCACGAGTGTCCCAGTTGCTAGGTACATTGAGCGTATCCCACTTGATGCTAGAAGATAAGATTTGAGCTTCTGTCGTTTCATTGTCTGCGTAAAACTCCCATGTTCCATTTAGAGATATGACTTCCTTACTTTGAGCTAAAAGAGGAAGGTTCATGGTTAGTAAGAATGCTAGGAATAGGAGGCATATGTTTTTGACTAGCATAGACTCATTTGAGTCTTTCGAAATACTCCCTTGTGCTCCTTTTGAAAAAGGGGCTGTGTACGTTGATGCCTTCTGAAGATAATTCATTTTCATAGTCTTAGTCATTCCAGTGTTTTTCAATTACAGCTTGTAAGTGAGGGTAATTGGTATCTTCTTCGTTTAGTTCGGCTCTTTTGGCTTTCAATTCAGACTTCATCTTTTGGATGATGTCAGCGTACTTAGGGTTTGCATATTCGTTTTGCATTTCCTCAGGATCACGCTGTAGATCATAGAACTCCCATGCTGGAGGAGTATCAAAGTCATATCGTCCCCATTTGTCCGATGGAGTGTCTAATTTGTAGTAGCGACCATAGAACAAAATGAGCTTGTAACGGTCGTTTCGGATGCCGAAGTGTGCTGGGTTGGCATGACGGCTACCCATGTGCATCCAGTATCTATAGTATGTTGATTGTTGCCAGTCATCAGGTGTTTCTCCTTTGGCCAATTGGCTTTTAAAGCTGTTTCCTTGCATGTAATCTGGAACCACTCCTCCAGCTACTTCTATGAGTGTCGGCGCAAAGTCGGTATTGTTGATGATAGCATCTGAACGTAGTCCTTTAGCAAAACCTTTTGGATAGTGGACAATGAATGGCATACGCATAGATTCTTCATACATCCATCTTTTGTCGATGTAGTCATGTTCACCAAGCATGAAGCCTTGGTCAGCTGTATAAACAATAATGGTGTTTTCGTATAGTCCTTCTTTTTTGAGGTAGTCGATCAGTCGTTTGACATTGTCGTCAACACCTTTGACACAGCGGAGGTAGCGCTTAAGGTACTCTTGATACGCCTTGTGTTTGTGGTTAGGGTCTGTTGGGTCAAGCCCTAACGTTCTTCCCATTCCTCGGATTGTATTTCTATTGCCCACAGAGGAACCTATGTCATGAATCAACTCATCGTTTTTTCCTCGAGTAGCTATAGATCCATTGTTACCATTGTGGTACATGCTGGCAGGTTCTGGGATGTAAGTATCCGCTAGGTAGTCTTTGTATCTAGGCGCAAATTCGAAATTGTCATGAGGAGCTTTGAAATGATGCATCAATAGGAAAGGTTTAGACTTGTCTCTTTTTTTATCTAGCCATTCGATAGATAGGTCAGTGATGACGTCTGATGAATGCCCTTTGTATTTGTTGACTTTGACTTCGTGTTTACCATATTTACCGAAGTTGACTTTAGTGAGTTCTTTTCCGTCTCTTGAGTGGAATATTGGGTCAAAGTATTTTCCTTGAAGCGGTAGGACTTCATAGTGATCAAATGACTCTGGTGCTACTTTGAGGTGCCACTTGCCGATGACAGCTGTTTCATAGCCTAGCTTTTTCATTTCTTGAGGTAGGTGTTGCTTCTCCACAGGCAGCCACTGGTGGAGGTCTAATACGCCGTTGGTCTGTGGGTATTGTCCTGACAGGATACTGGCACGGCTCGGAGTACAGATGGCATTGTTACAATAGACCTTGTCAAATATGATACCTTCTTTGCCCAACTGATCGAGGGTAGGGGTAGGATTCAATGGAGCCAATCGACTTCCATATATACCAAATGCCTGAGTCGTATGGTCGTCAGACATAATGTACAGTATATTCGGAGTCTTCTTCTTCGCAATGGAAGTAGAAAGAGCTCCGAGTAAGATCACCGTTACTATTACTATTTTTCTTATCATCTTATCAATATTCAATGGCTAGGTCACTAGTTAATATCTGTCAAGTTGGTAGTGAAACATCAGCCAATACCTGTCAGATCATTACTTGTTTTCGGGGTAACATTGGCACTTTTTGAAAAGGACCGCCGGCTGCTACCGACGATCCATAGAGCTTAATTACTTACATACAACTTCAAACAAAGAAGCAGGTACATCCGAATTTGGATGAGCGACCTCTATGCTGATACCTTTGGTTTTATAACCTGACTCAAGGGTCAGTGTGTTGATGGTCTGGTAATTGTCCTTGATGTCGAACAGTACTTTTCCATCCAAATCCTTAATCACATAATCTCTCACGCAGAATGGCACTACATCTTCTGGGTGTCCCATGAGCGTAGATTCCATAGCGTGGTCATAGTCTGAATCCATGAATAGCTTGATCTCAGATAATGATTTTTCTTCACTCCATTCGATGGTCAATGAAGGGTTGCTATCACTTAGCTCCGAAGCCCAGGCATTGGCCTCACCCCAAGGTCTTACGTATCCATTACCGATGTTTGCAGAATCGAATGACTCTATCGCAGGGCTGATTTCCATAGCGATATTGTGACCCGCAGGACGTCGTGCAGGTATCCAGAATTCGAATGCATCAACACCGATACCTTCCGGTGGTCGTTGCGCTCCATCGTTAGATACAGCTTTGTTCACTCCATTGAACACCGATAGCACGCCTGAATATCTTTTCTTACTTTGTAGAATACTGACTTTGTCATTTGACATGAAGGTCACGAATCCATACTGCTCCCCAGGGAGCCCTTTTGAGAATGAAACTTCAATGTCTTGCTCACCAGCTTTCAGATCAATAGTCTGTGATTCTAGAATAACTTCAGGAGCGTAGTTCTTAGACTTCTCAGAAGTCCTTAAATGTACTTCAAGTGCTGTGGCTTCGTCTGCTTTGACTTTGACCTTGACTTTGTATTGTGTGTCAGCCTTGAGCGGTAATAATTGTGCTGCTGAAGTAGATAAGTTCAACCACTCACCGTCAAAAGGAATCTCGCTTAGTTGTAGTGTAGACGAAGCAGAGACTTTAGCTTGAGTAACTAAGTTACTGTCTGCCTCAATCTTAATATTTGGAATACTCTGCCCCGCTAGGTTTAGCTCATTCTGCAACTCTTTGAGTTTAGCACCAGAAATCAAGTCAGCAGGTTTGTCACTATTCGCAGCACAAAGTGCCGCTGCCATCCCTACTGCCATACCACCAGTACCAGCAGTCGCCATTACTCTAGTAGAACCAAACGCCACGTGGGTAGCACTAATAATTCTTCCGCCAAGGAAAAGGTTATCAATATCCTTGCTCACATACGCTCTGTATGGGATTTGATAGATACCTTTTGAGTGCCACTGAGTACATCCTGATAGCTCACTGTAGACACCGTCAGCAGGGTGTAGATCTACAGCCCATCCTCCATGTGCTACCGCATCCTCGAACTCTCTTTGTTCGATAAGGTCCTGCTGCTTCATCATGTAGTGACCTTCGAACCTGCGGCTTTCTCTCTTACCAGGAATAGTAGCCACCCATTCTAATGTCAAATCATCTACATCTTCGAATTCTCCAGAGTTCTTGATGTGATCCCACACCCCATAGATTACTTTCCATAGTTCGTATTTGATTTCTTCAGAGTCGTGGATAGTGTCTCTACGTCCTCCGTATTCAAACCACCAAAATCTACATCCCATGTCAGTTTTGCTGATCAGCTTGTAGCGTGGTATCTCCGTGATGTCTTGCAACGCATATGACGGAGGAATGTACTTAACAGGCTCTCCAGCGCTTTTGCTATAGAAGTACATAGAGTGTCCTAGTAATTCTCCATATCCTTTGTCCGGAGCGAATAATTCACCAAACTCTTCTTTGGTCTCGGCTCCCATTCTGAAGCTCGCTCCAGCTTGGAAGGCTACTATACCATCACCAGAGGCATCGAGGAACAATGGTGCTGCGATGATGTATTTAGTAGAGTTTTGTGTGTTGAACGCGGTTACTGATTTAATAGTCTTTTCACCGGCCTTAGTGACTTCATACACGCCAGTATTGAGTAGGAGAGTGATGTTTTCTTCCTGTAGTACCTTGTCTAGGAGGATGGTGTCGAATATGACAGCGTTACCTTCCTTGTTTTTGTACATATTTTCAACAAGGATTTCATCCATCACACCACCTTCACGAGACCAGCGGTTGTTGTTGCCCATGTGTGAAGTAGCTCCAAGTATCCAAAGTCTTACTTCAGAAGAGGCATTTCCACCCAATACAGGTCTGTCCTGTACGAGTATTGTTTTGGTTCCTTTTCGTGCTGCGGTGACCGCTGCACAGACACCTGCTACGCCACCTCCGATCACTACGAAGTCCGCATCGAGTTCTTTGGTGGTGTTTTGTCTAGTTTCTTGACTATATGCTTGTTGTATCATTTTCTTGCTAAAATTTCTCGCTTCTAAGTCTGTCTTGTTGAGCGTTGGTTTTATTTGACCTTTCCTTCTCGCTCATCTAGATGTTTTTTTAAATACCCCCAGCTACTTTCGCAGCCGAGGGGTATTCTGACTATTACTATACTTATTACTGTCTTAAATTCTTAAATATTAAAATCGCTCCGAGTAGTGTTACCACTGCTCCTGTGACGGCTACTAGTGTGAAGCCATTTTCGGCCATGAATGAGAGTCCAAAAATCAAGAGTCCCGTCACTCCAATGCCTGTACCTATTACTCGTACACCTCTTTTATTGCCTTCTTCATCAGCGTCTTCCTCTTCACTTTCTTCAGGTTCAGCTTTTCTGTTACTGATATAGTTGTCATAGTCTTCGGTACTACCTTGACTAGCTCTAGCATATACTTCGTAGGCTGCCAATAGTACTATAGGTAGACCTACTCCGAATATCATTTCCCATGCTCTGTCTAGTTTGAAGTCCATTAAAGACGGCATGATGAATTTCATAAAGCCATTGATCGTCAGAGAGACTATAGTGACTATCAAAGTAGAAATTCCAGTCTGATACTTGGAGAATAGTGTCCAGATCGGAGGGAGAAACATAGCTCCACCTGTGACAGCGGCTAGTCCCATGACTACTGATACTATTCCTCCCATCAATGGTACTAGCAGTGCAACGAGAATGGTGATCAATCCTAGAATGATAGTTGCTATTCTTCCGACCTTGACTAGTTTCTCATCAGGGGTCTCTGGGAAGAAATGTTTGTATAGGTCATTTGATAATACGCTGGCAGAGATATTCAGTGTGGTGTTTACAGAACTGGATGTGGCGAAGATCATACCACCTAGCATCAGTCCAAGCATTCCCACTGGTAGTACTTCTTTACACATCAGTAGATAAGCTCCTTCATCAGCGAGCCCGTCTAGTTCTGGGTTTAGCACTCTATAGATCATCGGTGGTAGCATCCACACTAATGGACTTACTACATACAATGCACTGAATAGCCAACCTACTTTCTTAGCGTCTTTTGGTGCTTTTACACTGGTATATCGCTGCACATATGCCCAGTTACCAGCGATAAAAAATAAGTTGTAAAGTCCAAAAGCGATCATGAAACTAGGTGTGTACTCTTCGTTGAAAAAGTTGAAGAAGTTCTCTGGCGCTTGTGAGATGAAATTGTCAATGCCACCGATTTTGTCAAATGAAAGAGGTACTACGATCAGTACAGCTGCTGTCAATACTACGAACTGCAATACGTCTGTCACGATTACCGCCCAAAGTCCGCCTACTGCTGTGTAGATTAGGATCAAGACTCCTAAGAAGACTATACTTCCGGCGATAGGAATACCTGTAGAGACCTCAACAATCTTGGCAACTGGATACAAAAAAGCTCCAGTGGTGAACATTGAGATTCCTAAGAATAAATAGGTGTAGACTTTTTGAGTGTTGTGGCCTAGTCTTTTAGTGATGTAGTCGGCTGCAGTGATGGATTTGGTTTTTTGCCAAGCTGGGGCGAATGTGAAGGCGATGATTAACCCTGCTATACACATGGTCCATTGAATAGCGATGGCTACCCAACCACTGCTATAGGCGATCGATCCCCATACTACGAACGTTCCTGCAGAGAAGAAACTCATAAAGAGAGAGAGTCCACTCATCCACCACGGTAGCGCTCCACCTGCAGCAAAGAAGGACTTTACGTTTTTGCCCGATCCGGAGAAACTAATCCCGCAGAGAAATACAACGAGCGTAAAAGCTAATATGACAGCAATGTCGATGTTGTTCATAATTCTTATCTAATTCATATAGTTTGAAAGCTCCATATCAGTAGTTAGTAGACTCGAAATGAGAGCTTCGTCTATTATAAATTTAGGAATAAGAATTCCACTCGAAGCGTTAATTCTGTTCTTTGCGAGTTCAAATGCGTGAACAGGCTAACTTGTTGATTTAAAATGTTTTTACTGTGAGTTAAAATAGGGGTATGCATAGTGTGAACAAGCTGTTCATTTGAAAATTGACCGTAAGAGTGAGGTAATCTTTCTGGACTATGCTGTAAAGTGTTAAAACTTCCAGTAGGTTTGGTAAGGGGCTGAGGTTGTATTGGAATCTGTTCATAGATTCTTAAGTACAATAGAGAAAATCGACATTCTCTAAATGCCGATTTACGAGTTTTTTTCTTCTTTCAATGCTCGTATTTCATTGGTTAGTTCATCCACCTTGGTTAGTAATTCTCTCATTACAGGGTTCGAAGTAGAAGCGTTTCGAAGTTCTTCTTCTCGAAGACCTAAAACGGTATCAATCCTTCCAACAATTAGTGATAAAACCATAAATACAAGAAACAATATTGGAGTCGAGATAATGAGGTTGTTAAATATTAGTTCACCAAAATATGTCTCTTTATATGCTTCTAGAAGTACAAAAAGAAGCATTAGAAATTGTGCATATCCTATGTACATTCTTGCCCTGTCAATGTAGACTTTCCATCGAATGAGCGTTTGTTTATTCGCTTTAATCTTAGCCATGAATAGAATTGTTTGAGGTTAGCTTAATGTTACTCATAGTACTGTTTACAGAAAAATATTAGTTCCTAGTCATTATTGAGAAATAGCTAGAATAGTTATGCTCTTAATTTATTAATCGCATAAAAATTAACATCGCATATTACTTTCCAATAGATGGAAATTCAACTTGTTCGCACTATAGTTTTTAATAGCCCTTAAATTATACAAGTCTTAAGCCCCCTACCAACATAGGGTATTATAAGGCATTGCTTTTAGTACCTCCAGACGGTTGGGATTACTCTAAATAAGTCAAATATTCAGCTCCGCAGCGGAGCGACCAATTGTTCAGCGTAAAAATGTTCCTCCGTGGCGGAGCAACGTTTTGTTTGGCGTAAAAACCTTCCTCCGCAGCGGAGCACACTTTTGTCAAGCGTAAAAAGCTTCCTCCGGAGCGGAGCGAGCTTTTGTCACCAGTAAAAACCTTCCTCCGCCGCGGAGGAAGCTAAAAAAGGGATTACCGTAGGATCACTGGACCGTTGATAAGTTCTTTCTTTCCTGAGTCTTGAGTGATCATGACTCGTATTTGTATAGATGCGTTATAGTTACCATGAAACCTTGATGGAAGTGTAAGAACCGTCTTTTGGTAAGGGGCCAATGAGTCAATGCTGCTTTTGGCTATTGGTTTCCATTGTTGACCTGATAGGTATTCTATTGATAGGGGCGTCTTGGGAGAAGTGACCTGTCCGAAGTTTTGAACCTCTAGTTTTACAATAGAGTTGTGCTTACTAATTCCAGAGATCTCTGGATGGAGACATGAGATCATTGGTTCTATGTACTTCACACCGGGGAGCTTGGAGTAGCCAAATAGCATTTTGCCTTTCTTGGTCTTACCTAGTAGTTTGGCGGCAAAGTGAGTGTCGTTTAAACCATTTCCTATTCCATCAAATATCAATATGATGTCTTTACCGGTTTTCTGTGTTTTGATCAGTTTACTACCTCTTCCGTAGTTAACCTCGTCTGACGATCCAAATCTGAGAGATTTTAGGTCAAAGTCTCTATGTGGGTCGAAGTCTACTTCTGACTTGACCAATACCTTGATTTGTTTGGTGTCTTTGGTGATGGGTTCGTCATTGAGGATGGAGAGTAGGCGACCTTTGATCAAGGGGATTCCTATGTTCTTTGAGCTATGGTGATCGTTTCCTTTGTCTTGTCTCTTGATGGTGTCACATACTGCAAAATTGGCTTGATAGGCTCTACCATATTCGTCCTGAAGTATCTTGATGCGCTCGTATTTATACCAGTCTACTTTAGTGCCATCTTCATAGGTAGCGATGCCGGGGGTATATGCCTCACCTGGTTCGAGTTTCCATTCTAAACCATCTTTGGATCGGAGGTAGTAGGCGATTCTACCAAGCCAGTCATTGACGATCATGTGGTACTGGATATTAGTTCGCCAGACTACCGGGTCTTCGTATTTGCCTTCGAATGGAGGGTAGGCACTTTTAGACGTGATTTGGTAGTAAGGAGGGAGACCCGTCTGACTGATCCATACACCACCACCTCTACAAATCATTAACTGAGAACCATCCTCTCTTTGTGCAAATGTAAGGTTGGACATATGTTCTTGAATCGGGCGTTGGCGAGCGTCGAACGATGGTGTTTTTTGTTGCCAAGGTCCCCATAGGCTTGGAGAGGTGTAATAGGCTTTGTTGACGAATACGGCATAGCCATCATTTTTCAGTTTGATGATTTCGGGGTTGTGACCTTTGCCGATAATGTCTTTGACCGTAAATGGCCCAAGTGGATGTGAGGCTGTGGCGTGTATCACTTCAGATCGAGGCCATTCCATGTGGCCTTTGGGAGAGTCTTCTAGCCACCTACAGACGTATTGATGATATAGACCAGTACTGTCTTGAGTGATATTTCCTCCCCAGTAAGACCACGTACTGTCTTCGATGCCGTTTTGTATGCTGCGCGGAATAACTTCTTCGGCTCCCCAGGTTTTGTCAGTTAATAGACCCATTAAGTGTATTGGTTGAAATCTATCAATGAATCGAGCACCTTCTACGACCCCGTTCCAGTTTTCGGGTAGGGGTCTTTTGACATCTTGAGACAGGGTATGGTGTGACAAACAAATTAATAGTGTGAATAGGCTGAGTGCGACAGAGGCGATGAGGACTGATCTATGGTTGTTCATGAAGGTTTTCTAGTACTTATTCTATTTGTCAAATATATAGGTAGTATGGGTAGGGTTGGCTCTCTGTGCTATGATAGTAATCGAGATGAAGATATGACTTCTATATTCGTACCATAATGCCCCCCTTGTATAATATGTGTATAGTAACAAAAGCGGCATTCTCTATAATGGTCATGTACGTATTTTGTCTTCTGTAATATAGATTAGCACATTGAAGATTTAGATCGATACTTCTAAGTCGACTTTTGTAGATGAATAACCCTGAATTAGAAATATTAATCCGTTTCGTTGAGAAGAAATTCAACAATGGGAGCCGAAAGACTTGGAAGAACAAGGATTTTGAGCAGTTGAGTTTTACCATTCATCGCCAGACTAAAATTTTAATTAGCGTAGCTACTCTCAAGCGTCTTTTTGGTAAGGTCAAAACAGGTCAGAACTATTCTCCTCAGCCTTCGACCTTGGATGCACTCAAGCAGTATTCTGATTTTGATAAACTGTATGCTGAAAGTCAAGAAAAGAAATACAGACGTGCTAAACTTCTCATGTGGTCGGTCATCGGTGCGGTCGTTTTTTGCATCTTTTACCTTATCATACTGAATCCAGAACCCGTTTTTGAGAAGGAAGAAAACTTAGTAGAAGGAAGTCTGACATTGACGAAAGTGGAGGGGAAGTGCCCTGCTACTGCTTTTTTTGATGTTGAAATGGAGGAAACAGATAAGGTAGTCAGGGTTCACTTTGATGATAATAGTCCTTCCAAGGTCGTGAATGGTCAAAAACACATTTCTCATTTTTACCCATATCCAGGTGTATTTCGTCCTCAGATGAAATCCAATGGAATACTTGTAGATAGTAGTCAGGTAGTACTGGTAGAGACTGACGGTTGGCAGGCCATCTCTCATTATTTTGGAAAGCAGGTTCAGGCTAGGTATCACCCGATGCCATTTGAGAAAAGCTATAGTGACAGTATTTTTCATGCTACTAAAAGAGATATTTCTGCCGTAGGATTGGATACTAGTAAGGTGGTAGTAGTCAGAGTGGATAACTATGAGAGAACGGAGTATTCTGGAGATAGTTTTCACTTAAAAGCTACTGTGAGGAATTCTACTTTTTGGGCAGGAGTGCGGTGCTACTCGGTCATCTTATTGGTTCAAGGTACTCAAGGCAAAGTGTTTATCAAATTGGTCCAAGATGGATGTAGTGGATATAGTGATATTGTACTGGGAGATGTAAGATACTTTGGTACTAAAGAGTCTACGGTAATGGCTACAGACTTGAGTGATTGGTTGGATGTAGAAATCATCAATCAAGAAAAGAATGTAGAGGTTTGGCTGGGTGGAAGCCGTGTACTCAAGCAGTCATATCAAAAGTCCATAGGTGATATAGTGGGTACTTCTATCATATTTCATGGATCTGGATCGGTTAGAGATTTTGAATTGGTCAATCCTGACGGCTTAAAAATAGCTATTTGAAAGAGGGCTATATTCTCAGGTATTAGAGGTGTTAAAGGTTTAGTCTAGTTTTTGTCAGTTTCTAACTTGGACATATGTAGGGGCTTGCGTTTAATTAGCATGCAGAAACACAAAAATTATAATGCAGATGGTACGATTAATAATGGCACTAGCGGTAATAGTGCTTTCAATGAATGTGGCGAGTGCTCAAACAAAATTTGAGAACCAATCAAAATTCGTCACAGAAAAGATGGCAGAGAAATTCGGTCTTTCTAAGAAAAAACAAAAAGAGTTTTATGAGGCTAGATTAGCATTGGCTAAAACGGGTTCTGAGTATTGGGTGAAGAACAAAAATGGAGAGTTCGCATCTAAAGAGGAATACGATAAAGCACGTGGAGCTGCTACTAAGCCATACCAAGACAAGCTTATTGAGCTATGTGGAGGAGATTCAAGAGCTTATTGGAGATTCAATAAGGAGCTAATGCCTGAGGTGAAAAAAATCCAATAATTAGTAGTTCTAAGTTTAAACATTAACAAAAAAACAAGATGACAAGAGTAATATTAACAGCACTAGTAATGGTGCTTGTACTGAATGTAGCAAGTGCTCAATCTAAGATAGAAAACCAAGCTAAGTTCTATACTGAGAAAATGGCTGAGAAATTTGATATCTCTAAGAAGGATCAAAAGAAGTTTTACGAGGCTAGAGTTGAATTGTCTAAGACTAGCGCTGAGTTTTGGATGAAAAAGAAGAACGGAGAGTTTGCTTCTGATGAGGAATATAAGAAAGCTCAGCAAAAGGCGACTGGTCCTTACTTTGATAAACTAATTGAGTTGACTGGTGCGAAGTCAAATGAATTTTGGAAATACAACAGGGAGATAATGCCTGAGGTGAAAAAGATCAAGTAAGAACTAGGTCTTAATATGATATAGGAGCCTTCACTGTCTTAGTGAGGGCTTTTTTTTACTCTTCCACTTCCTGAAATGTTTAATGCTTTTGATTTAAGGCCGAAGAAAACCCCGAATAAACAAAGTTTGCTTTGAATTTAGGCTTTGATTTCTCTTTTAGAACTAAAATCAATTATCAGAGAAGCTCTATAAAAAAGCCTCTGCAAACATTGGTCTGCAGAGGCTTTGTGATAGATAAGGATGCTAATTACTTAGCTGCTTCAAATCTCTTATTTACTTCTTCCCAGTTGATTACATTGAAGAAAGCTTCGATGTAGTCAGGTCTTCTGTTTTGGTAGTTAAGGTAGTATGCGTGCTCCCATACGTCCAATCCTAAGATAGGAGTACCTCCACATCCGATACCTGGCATCAATGGATTGTCTTGGTTAGCTGTAGAGCAAACTTCAACTTTACCATCTTTAGCGCATAACCATGCCCATCCAGATCCAAATCTTGTAGCTGCAGCGTTAGCAAACTCAGTTTTGAAAGCTTCGAATGATCCGAAAGCAGCAGTGATAGCGTCAGCTACAGCACCTGTAGGCTCTCCTCCACCGCTAGGACTCATGATAGTCCAGAATAAAGTGTGGTTGAAATGTCCGCCACCGTTGTTTCTTACAGCGCCGTTTTCGAAACCAGCAGTCATCAATTCCTCTAGAGATTTACCTTCTAGATCAGTGCCTTCGATAGCTCCGTTCAACTTAGCAACATAAGCAGCATGGTGTTTGCCATGGTGGATTTCCATTGTTTGCTTGTCTACATGTGGCTCAAGTGCATCGTGAGCATATGGTAAATCAGGTAATTCAAAAGCCATGATTATTATATGTTTTGGTGAAAATTGTTTTGGTGTAAAAATAGATGTTATGAGACAATAATGATGTCCGTTTCATCATTCTATTTTATCGATAGATTGAAAGAGTTTATTAGGAGCCCCATAGCTTCTGTAATTCAAGACTTTTAGAGCTTAGGTACTATGTATTGGTGTGGTATGTTTATCTAATTTTTTTGAAGAAATCTGTCATCAGCTTTCCGCATTCATCTGCCATTACTCCGCTTTTGATTTTGACTTTGGGGTGCGGTGCATTGGGTGCCATTGTTGTAAAACCTCTTTTTTCATCAGCAGCACCATATACTATTTCATCTAATTGAGACCAATAGGTAGCTCCAATACACATAGTGCAAGGCTCGAGTGTGACGAATAGTCGGCAATTAGCAAGGTACTTCGTGCCTAAGTAGTTTTCAGCAGAGGTAATAGCTAGTATTTCGGCATGGGCGGTGACATCCTGTAGTTTTTCGACTTGATTGTAGGCTCTAGCGATAATTCTATTTTCACAAACCACTACAGCTCCTACTGGGATTTCTCCTTCTTCAAATCCGTACTGTGCTTGTTTGATAGCCTCGCGCATGAAGGCTTCATCAGAGTGGAGGCCTTCTATCATTTGAATTTAGCTTTTACAATGATACTATTCATGATGTCGGAAGCTTGATTTTGCCACCTATCTTTCATGGTAGCAGGACATGTGAGGTTGAATATAAGAGATGTAGTACCAAATATGGCGTATTGGATATAGGTGTATTTTCTTATAGACTTGTTGTCTTTGAATGAATTGGGATCTCCTTTTACTGTGGAGATGAATTCAAAATAGACATATTGCTTACCATTGACTTCTTTGATGCCTTCGGAGATCATATCCACTTTGTCATATAGGTTGTAGATGTTTGATTTTTGGAAGCTTTTCATGATATCCATGTCCTTTTCGCTCCATCGAGAGGTGGCTTTGTTGACGCCAATATCTACGATCAAACTTTGATCGGTATACATGGCCATTGGGCGCTGCATCGTAAAGTATTTTGAGGCAATTTCGTCATCGGTCATTGGGCGAAAGCCATTAGGAAGTGACATGAATATTTTCTCTGCTACTTCAGTTTTGACGAGGTTTGAAGGGAAAAAGAGACTTAAGGATAGTTGTAGTAATAGCAATAATTTCATAGGAATTAGCTTATGCTTAATGTTAGAAGCAAAGCTAGAACTAACCAGACTACTTCAAGTAATCTGGTTAGTAGAAATTTTAGTGAAAGTTCACTGCTGCTAGTCTGTCTTTCACGACGGCTTTGATTTCTGGTAGTACCTTTTCCATGATGAATGGAGGATATGCAGTATCGCCAGCTTTGTCGATTTCTGTTTTGGCATACTTCATATATGTTGAATGTACTATGGTGCCTATGTTGATTTTACTCATTCCCATCTTGATGGACTTTTGGATATCTGCATCAGGGATACCTGTGCCACCATGTAGTACTAGCGGTGCAGGTATAGCTTCAGCGATCTCTTGTAATCTATCGAAGTGAATTTTTGGCTCAGTAGGCGTGAATCCATGGGCTGTTCCGATTCCTACAGCTACAATATCTACTCCGGTAGATTCGTATAGTGCTCTGACATTGGCTACACTAGCTAGAAAATCGTCATCACACTTGACTTCTACACCTCGCCCCATGATCTTGCCGATTTCAGCCTCTACTACTACTCCTGCTGATGAAGCGTATTCTACTACTTGTTTAGTCATTTCGATGTTTTCCTGAAGGCTAGATTGAGAACCGTCAATCATGACTGAGTCATAGCCTGCATCTATAGCCTGCTTACACAGGTCAACGGATGTACTATGGTCTAGGTGCAAGTAGATTGGATTACTGGATACTTTTTTGAATCCATCTACCAATGATCTGAATACTTCAGGGCTATTCAAATAGGCGACTGGTGGGTAAGTCATGACCATGACGTTGGTCTCCATTTCTTCTGCTGATTCTACTACAGCCTTTAGGTCGTAGTTGTCGTTAACATTGAAAGAAGGTAGGCATTTGTGACTAGCTCTGTAGTCTTTGAAGAGATCATTTAACGTATCGTACTTTTTGTTGTACGCTACCTGTGTAGGGTTATCTATTAGAGTGTCCATATAGGTGATGTTTTCTTTTTTCGATTTCAATTTCTTTGATGCCCAGCCAGTGGTTGAGTTCGTTGAGTTCTTTTTGAAGATGACCTCTTCCTATGATCCAGTGGTGGTCGAGTCCGTTGCTGAGGACGGTACTAAGAATGTCTCCGGAGTCATTTTTCTCTGGGAAAACTTCGGCATAACTGCCTCTGAAAGCCATTTTAGATTCGTGGATTTCACCTTCCCATGTCAATACTTTTGAGGCGTCTGGGTATTGGTATTTTGCTACTGTAATGGGGCCATGTTTTTGAAGAAACTCAAGCAGCATTCCCATGCTAGATTCTTCGCTGAAGTTTTCAAGGATACTATGATTTCGTATTTCGAATCCTGTCGCTTCATTGATGAGCTTGGTAGGTGCTCCGCCACAGTGCCAAAATCCAATTCTGTTTTGTTTGTCGTTGACCAATGACAAATCAACAAGTGTAGGAATCGATTTTCCAAAGCTGATCTGATTCATGATGATCATGGTCAATAGTGCTCCCATATCAGATTCGTCTGCTACAGGTATACCTAAGTCTTGTACCAAGGCTCCAGCTCCATCACCTGCTATACCGAAGTGGTCGAATAGCTCAGGCCAGTTTTTTAGTCCAATTCCCAGATAATCATTTTCTCGAGCATAATCTGCCATGGCTAGTGATAGTCGAATGGACTTTTGCATTTGTTCATCAGTCACGTTGTTGAACTTACAGAGTGGATGGTTCAATAATGTGTCCTGAATTTCCTTGATCGTATTATCTGTGAACCGTTCTCCATGTTGCCAGATTGTATCGAAGTCTATTCTATCTACTTTGATGCCGAATCGATTCAGTAGAGCTAGTTCGTTTAGTTCACAGTCGTAGAACCCTGGAACTCTGAATCCTCCTATCATACCTATGGAGCGCTGGTTGATAGACGCTATGGCATAGACTGATTTAGCGAACATCATGATGTTGCTCTCAAACTCGATGTCCTCTGGAGACTCAAATATCCATGAGTATTTTACTCCACAAGAGTTGAAGATATTGAGTAGGAAGTTTTGTCCGCATAGACGGTTATTTACTAATCTACCACCTGTAGGTTCATCATGAGACCAGCTCAATACAGGTATTTTGTTTTGGTTAAGCCATCTAGCCAAAGTGGCTGCTAAATCCCCTGCTATGAATGAGGCTTGATAGATAATAATCCCGTCAATGCCTTCAGCATGCATGCTTTGTAGCCACTTATGGATTTCTTCTTTGGTCTGTAGAGGTTTTTGGGATGTGAGGAGTTTGAATCTATCCTGAGGGAGTACGGCCTCTAGCTTTTTCTTTGCGATATCGTAGCTCTTGATTATTGATTGCCAATCGAAGTGCTCTTCTAGTCCTATTCCTACTAAGGCAATTTTAGCCGTGTAGGCGGGTTTGGGGGGCATGATTACTTTTTCGAATAAGTGGCTTACGATGCCATTGGTTACTGATATTTCTTGTAATGATTCCATTTGCGTTACATTAAATTTTGTTTAAAACAGGACAGTGTTCGTCCATAAAATCACGATCGGGTAAAAAGGTGCGACCGCCAAAATGCTGAGCGACTTGAGAGGCGTAGAAGCTGGCATATACTAATCGATCTTCCAATCCTTTGCCTTGGAGTAATGCTGATGCATAGGCAGCATGAAAGGAATCTCCACATCCTGTAGTGTCTACGACTTTGGTTTTAAAAGCTTCTTGATGAATCAGTATGCCATTATTCAAAGTATAAGAGCCGTTCGCTCCATCGGTGATGATGACCTGTCCATCAGTCATTTTGATTAACTCGTGGAGGCAATCTTCTGCGGTATCTTTGTTGGTGAGGTTTTGAGCTGCTTCTAGAGGGAGAATAGGGTTAGTAGCCAGTTGGATCATCTCAATCATAGCTTTTCGATCACTGGTCTCGAGATCAAGAATGGACTTAATGCCATGTCTCTTAGCTATCTTCAGTAGATGTGTGTTGGTATCAATATCATACCCATCAACTAGCAGTAGTTTAGCTTTTTTAATTTTGGTTATGTCAATATCTTCTGGAGATACTTGTCTGTAGTTTTTGATTGAATACATGACTGTTCGCTCTCCTTCATCATCCACCTCCACTACTGCAATAGCAGGAGTGGCTGCGCTTTTGTTAATAAAAAAATCAGTTTTGACACCGTGCTTGGTCAATTCTGTTTGAGCAATATGACTAAGTGTATTGTCGCCAAAGTACCCTAAGAACCCCGTTTCATGTCCTAGTTTAGCTAATGCACATGCAGCATTTCCAGCTGGAGCTCCTCCTTGAATTATGATTTGGTCACAAGCCGTTTTTTCACCTCTAGGTACTTGAGCGGGTACTGATATAAGGAGGTCTACCACATTGAGTCCACTACAAATTACTTCCATGTTTCTTTCCTTTTGTTATTTCAAAAGTAGAGGGTGGTTTCATGGAGATGTAAATCCTATTTTGTTTAAAAAGTGTACTATATTTCCATATTTATTAGTCGTATGATTTATATCAGGAAAAAATAAAGCCTATTGAAGCCGCAGCATGAGCATATTAATTATGAAATAGATAGTTCGATTCATGTGTTCAAGTATGTCAATAAGAATTTCGAATCACCTTGGCATTATCATGAAGAGTTTGAATTGACTTTTGTAATAAAAAGTAGTGGAATTAGATATGTCGGAAATAGCATTGATGACTTCTATGTTGGGGATTTAGTGTTACTGGGGCCATCTGTTCCACATTCTTGGAAGAATAATGGTGGATATACCGATGGGGCAGAGTCAATATGTGTTCAGTGGAAACAAGAAGTGCTAAATCAATTCTTATCGAATAGTATAGAGTTTCATGCTATTCATCAAATGCTACAGAAAGCAAAACTGGGGCTGAGATTTAATTTAACAAGTTGTGATGTTGAATCTACGTTGCTGTCGCTATTGGATTTAGAACCAGCTCCAAGACTGTTGACTTTTTTGAATTTATTATGGAAGTTGACTCAATTGGAACATATAACAATATCTGCTATTGGCGATTTTGTGCTAGATGAAGCTACTGATCAGCGTGTGCATAGGGTTTTGAGACATATCGATGATAATTATAATCATAAGATTACGCTAGGAGAGGTGTCGGATTTGACCTTCATGACAGAGGTGTCATTCTGTAAGTTCTTCAAACGTCGATTCAATAAGTCTTTTACCAATTACTTAAATGAATTTCGTATTCGTAAAGTGTGTCAGCTTCTCCGTGAATCAGATCATAAGCTAATAGAAATAGCGATGTCTTGTGGTTATGATAACATGTCTTTTTTTCATCGTCAGTTTAAAAAGTACATGGATATGACACCTAAGGAATATCGATCTAGGTATTAAGTCAAATCCGAAATGAACTTTTCTAAGTTATCCTGTCGAGTTAGGCCAAGCTTTTTACGTAATCGATATCTGGTTGTATGTGTGCTTTCGATGGATAGCCCGAGTAGTCCTGCGAGTTCTTTACTATTGAAACCTAGCTTAATTAAGGCACATAGTTTCAAGTCACTTGGAGTTAGGTTTGTGTATCTTTTTTTTAGAGTGTCATAAAAACTCTGGTTAATAGAAACGAATCTTGACTCGAACTCTTGCCAGTCATCAGCTTGACTTAAATTAATAGTATTGACAATGGAATTAAGAGACTTTTGATCAGGGCTGTTTTTTTGTTCTTTAATCTGTTGTTTGATTTGTTTGATAGTCTCATCTCGCTTGAGTATTTGCAGTGCCGACGCCGTTAGTTCTCTGTTTTTAAGGTCTAAAATTTCATTCGTCTTCTCAAGTTCAAGCTGCTGACGTTCTTTCATTATCTTCTTTTCAGCTTTATGCCTATTTCTGATATGTCTATAGAAAAATAAGCCTGTAATTGCTACCATCAATACTCCCATATAAGTAAGGGTAGTTCTTAGTCGCCATACTCTTTCTTCTTGCTCTAGTTGTTCAATTTTCTGGGCTTGTATGACTTTGATTTGCTCTTCTTTCTGTTGACGAAATTCGTCTTTGATTTCTAGCAGTGCCTGATTTAGACTACTTCTACTGCTAAAAAGAGAATCGCTCATGATTTTAGCCTGAGTCATTGCTTCTAACGCAATAGCTAGATGTCCCATTTTCTTATTGAGATTAGCTTTAGCGATCAGGATGTCTGGGATAATGTCTTGATGACTAAGATGTATTTCTCCTCTTTTTAGTGCTCGATTGTAGCGGTCATTGGCTAGTGTCAGTTGTCCCTTGGCTTCATAAATTTGCCCAAGGAAATAGTGAAAATAGACCATGTATGACGGATTGTGTTTTAAGTAGCGCTTTTCTAATGGTAAAAGAGTCTCGAGGGCTTTGTCAACATCTCCGTCTATAAAATCACAATAGGCTCGCTCGGTCTGATAAAAAGATTTATTAGTACTTTTCTCTCCCTTGATACTAACACAACTATCTAAAAAGATTCGAGCTGTATCTGTAATGTTTAGCTTTCTATAAAGAATAGCTAGAGCCCAATATTCTGTACTTCTTTTGGAAGCTATTTCTGGATCCTTAGATTTTTTATAAATGGAAATTGACTTATTGAAATACAATTTTGCATCGTCGTATCTGTAGAATAAACTGTACAGCCAACCTAATCCACTATAGACAGTTGCTTTTGATAATTCGAGATTGGCTTGATCGGCAAGCTTTAGTGCTTCCCAGTATTTGTCATATGATGAACTGAAATTAGCATGGTGAGCATGGAGTTTTGACCATTCGACTAGCGTATTAATAGCATTCACTGTGTCCCCTTTTTGCATCATTAGGTCATAGTTCTGCTCAAATAGTAAGTAAGCCATTTCTGGCTCAGAGAAACGAAGCTTAAGAGCTCGATTTAGGTAGTTCTTTGGTGTGTTTTTCCAATTTGATTTTTGAGCACTAGCTGATAAACAGCTGAACAATCCGATCACTAGTAAAAGTCTTGTCATATTCAGTTACAATTTGTGAAAGGTTAAGGGTTGGGAGGTCAAAAATCTTTATTTTAAAGCTTTAAAGCAAAATAAGTTAGTTGACTTATTATAGATTGTTTAGGGGGGATCTAGTTTTTGTTTAGTTATCGTTTAGATGATTCTATTCTATCCTATTAATTAAAGTGCCTTCTTTGTGATGAACGATTTTAGAGATAAAATCTATAAACTAAACATTAATTATCGTGATAAGATTAAGATTTTCGGTAGCTATACTACTTGCTTCGTTAGCAATGGTATGCTGTCAGCCTCAACAACAACAAACAAGCGATTGTGATAAAGAGCTTGATCTCTCCCCAGAAAAATTAGATTATTTAGGAATTACCAATAAAGACTATCTAAGTGCGGCATCTAAAAGAGCTTTGGCTTGGCCTGATGATTTGACTAATGAGTGGTTTGGAACTTTCCAAGTTTACGATCTCAAAGGAGATCTTGCTTATGAAGAAGGGGTAGTAAGACGAGATCCTAGTGCCGTTATTAAGGTAGATGGTTTGTATTATGTATGGTACACTAAAAGCACAGGTAAAACTCAGGGTTTCGAAGGGGATATAGAGAACGAAAAGGTTTTCCCATGGGATAGATGTGATATCTGGTATGCTACTTCAGAAGACGGTTGGACTTGGAAAGAAGAAGGAGTGGCAGTAGCTAGAGGAGAAAAAGGAGCCTACGATGATAGATCTGTTTTTACAACGGAGATCATGGTTCACGAAGGGACTTACTACTTGTGCTATCAAACTGTCAAATCACCTTATATCAAGAGAGTAAAAAATCAAGTAGGTCTAGCTTGGTCGGATTCTCCGAACGGACCTTGGACTAAGAGTGAAGAACCTATTTTAAGCCCTGCTGATAATGGCGAATGGGGTAACGATGATCCTAATGATAGATTCAGTGTGAAGAAAAAGGGTGATTTTGATAGTCACAAAGTTCACGACCCATGTATCATTCCTTTCAAAGGTAAATTCTACTTGTACTATAAAGGCGAACAGATGGGGGAAGGGTTTACTTTCGGTGGACGTCAAATCAGACATGGTGTAGCCATTGCTGATAATCCAAAAGGACCGTATGTGAAATCCAAGTACAATCCTATTTCTAACAGTGGTCACGAAATCTGTGTATGGCCTCAGGATGGAGGAATTATGTCTTTGATCACCACGGATGGACCAGAGAAGAATACTATTCAGTGGTCTCCAGATGGTGTTAACTTTGAAATCAAGTCCGTTATACCTGGAGCTCCTCACGCAATTGGACTGAACAGAACACTAGATACATCTGAGCCATTTGCTATTTTTGATTGGGGATTAACTCACCAATACAAAAACTACAACTGGCAATATATCAGAAGATTTAAAGGAACTCAAAAGACAAGTCATACAGCCAATAGTGACGCTAAGGCTAAAGGAGGTAAGTAAGAAACATCAACTTTAAGTTGAGTAAGCCTTGGGGTCTTTGACCTTGAGGCTTTTTTGTTTTTGGACGTTATCTTAATTTCTTGCAAAAATGATATGCTAGTATTTCATATCCTTGATTGAAGTAGAACTTATGAGAACGAGAGTTGGTGGAGAAGGTGTTTAGTTCAATCGAGTTGCAATCATGTTCTAGAGCCCATTCTTCCAAATAGTTGAATAATGCTTCACCAATACCCTGAGATTGATATTTTGATGTAATAATTACATTGTCTACTTCAAGTTGTTTCCCTGAGTATAATCTCACCGTAAGCCATCCACTAGTTACCCCAACTAGTTTTTCATTGATGAAACATCCAAAACAGACATAGTTATCAAACTCAAACATCTCTTTGTTTCTGGCTTCTAGAGTGTCTTTTGGAATTGAGGGATTGAGTTCAGAAATAAGTACTAGTATGGAATCAATATCATCTTCAGTAATAGGATAGAAGTATAAATCTTGAGGCATGGGTGAGAACTTTATTTAATAGACTTTAATAAAGTTCAGGATTATATTTCAAAATTCCGAGGAGTGTAAAACGGAAGTAGTGTAAAACAAGGTGGGACAACTTAAATGAATGTCCTCCTGTAAGGAATATTATAGCAGTCTGTAGAGGGTTTCGATAGAATCACCTACAGACTGCTGTTTTACCTCAGTACAAAGAAGGGTAAATTATATTGATTGTTTTCCGAACAGTATTTCGTTTATAGTTTCTGATTGAGTAAAGCTATTTTCGCTTCAGCATCGGCCTTTTTCTTTTTCTCCATTGCTACTACTTTTTCAGGAGCATTATTGACGAATTTTTCATTGCTGAGCTTCTTGTCTATACCCTTGATGAAACCTTCTAGACGAGAGATTTCCTTCTGAGCTTCTTCTTTGTCTTCAGCTGTGTCAGCATATTCACCAAGTGGGACGTAGAATTCATCCTTTTCGATTATGAAAGTTGCTGCGTTCTCTATTTTACTATCGGTCCCTTCCACAGAACTAACATTTGCCAGTTTCTGAATTACAGGAATATAAGCTTCGTAAGAAACAAAATCAGTAGCCTTTATTTTTAATTCAAGAGCTTCTTTCGGAGACATACCTTTGCTACTTCTTACGTTTCTGATACCTGTTATAGCTTCGAATACATCACTTGTCTTCTTTACTTGGTCTGCATCGAATCCAGCATGTGTAGGCCATTCAGCGATCATTACATAATCTTTGTCCCCTCTGTCCTGTAGGTTGTGCCAAATTTCTTCGGAGATAAACGGCATGAATGGATGAATTATCTTCATTACTTGCTCTATGAAACCAATAGCTTGATCATAAGTCTTTTGGTCGATAGGTTCTCCATATTTTGGCTTGATCATCTCAAGATACCAAGAACAGAAGTCGTCCCAAACAAGCTTATAAGTACTCATTAGGGCTTCAGATAGTCTGAACTTAGAGAATAAATCATCAAGCTCAACAACTACTTCGTTAATTCTATTCATAAACCACTCTCCTGCAATCTTAGCCGCAGGATCTTGAGGAATGTCTTGTACTTCTTGAGTCTTAATGAACCTAAAAGAATTCCATATTTTATTAGCAAACTTGGAACCTTGCTCGCAAAGTTTTTCATCAAATAGAAGGTCGTTACCAGCAGCGGAGCTCAATAGCATTCCTACTCGGACTCCGTCTGCACCATATTGGTCTATCAAGCCTAATGCGTCAGGGGAGTTGCCTAAGGATTTAGACATCTTACGTCGTTGAAGATCTCGAACCATACCTGTAAAGTACACTTGTTCGAACGGCTTTTCATTAGCAAATTCGTATCCAGAAATGATCATTCTAGCTACCCAAAAGAAGATAATGTCCCAGCCAGTTACTAGAGTTTGAGTAGGGTAATAGTATTTATATTCTTCGTTATCAGGGTTTGCAAAACCATCAAAACATGAGATAGGTACTAATGCGCTACTAAACCAGGTGTCTACTACATCTTCATCTTGCTTCAAGTCGTCCAATGTCAAGCTTGAATTGCCTGTGTCCTTGATAGCCATTTCAAGAGCTTCTTCCTTGGTTTTGCCAACAGCTACACCGTCATCACCATAGTAGTAAGCAGGAATTTGCTGCCCCCACCATAGTTGACGAGAGATAGGCCAGTCTTTAATGTTTTCTAACCAGTGTTTGTAGGTGTTTTTGAACTTGTCTGGGAAAAACTGAATGTTATCATTCATTACATTTTCCAAAGCAGGTCCAACAATCTTCTGCATGTCTACGAACCATTGCAATGAAAGCTTTGGCTCAATCACTGTGTCGGGATTACGTTCTGAAAACCCAACTTTGTGCCTCATGCTCTCCACTTTTACCATATGTCCAGACTCTTTCAAGTCGATTGAGATTTGCTTTCTAGCTTCCTCTCTGGTCATGCCAACATAGAACTGAGCATCTTCATTTAGTGTCGCATCGTCATTTAGAATATCAATAGTTTCTAAGTTATGCTTTTGACCTAAATCGTAGTCATTGGTGTCGTGAGCTGGTGTCACTTTCAAACAACCCGTACCAAATTCTAGGTCAACATATTCGTCTTCAATAATAGGAATGACTCTATTTACCATCGGAACAATAGCTTTTTTCCCTTTTAGGTGAGTATATCGTTCGTCATTTGGGTTGATACAGATTGCCGTATCTCCTAAGATCGTTTCAGGACGAGTAGTAGCAATAGTTACTTTCTTATCACTCCCTTCTATTTCGTATTCTACATAGTATAGAGCTGCGTCTACGTCTTTGTAAATTACCTCTTCATTGGAAATGGTTGTTTGAGCAGTAGGATCCCAATTGACCATTTTGTAGTCACGATACACATATCCTTTCTTGAAATAACTGATGAATACATCTCTTACTGCTGCAGAGTTTTTTTCATCCATAGTGAAGAATGTTCGATCCCAGTCACATGATGCACCGAGTCTCTGAAGCTGATTCAGTATGATTCCTCCGTATTTATCTTTCCATTCAAATGCATATTTTAAGAATTCTTCTCTCGTCAAGTCAGATTTTTTTATCCCCTTCTCTCTGAGCATTCCTACCACTTTGGCTTCAGTGGCAATAGATGCATGATCTGTTCCTGGTACCCAGCAAGCTTCTTTGCCTTCCATTCTGGCTTTACGAATCAATACATCTTGAATGGTGTTGTTGAGCATATGCCCCATGTGAAGTACACCTGTGACGTTTGGAGGAGGAATGATGATCGTATAAGGCTCCTTATCTGGATTAGGAGTTGATTTGAAAAATCCCTTATCAAGCCATTCTTGATATCTTTTGCTTTCTACCTCAGCTGGGTTGTACTTCGTTGATATAGACATTGCTCTCGCAGTTATTCTTTTTCCAATTAAAATGACCGCAAAAGTATATAAAGGTTAGGAATACTTAGATTGTAATTTATTTACCTATTGTTGATTTTAGTATGAATTATATAATTAGAGAGGTAACAGCAAAAGATGCAGAACAGATTGCTGAAATATATAATTATTATATTCTTAATAGTGTTGCAACATTTGAGGAAGAGTTGATAGATCCTAAGGAGATTCAAAAAAGAATATCTAATATTTTGGAATCGGGTCACTTTTGGTTTGTTGTAGAATATAATGGTAACCTGATAGGTTATTCTTATTCTAGTCTTTGGAAAGAAAGGGTATCTTATCGTTTTTCAGCTGCAGTTGCGGTTTATTTGGATTTAAATTTTACTGGAAAAGGGTTAGGGAACAAGCTTTATGAGGCGTTATTTAAAAAATTGAAAGAGAAAAATATTCACACTGTAATAGGTGGTATTACTCTACCGAATGAAGGCAGTGTAGCATTACATGAAAGTTTTGGTATGAAAAAGGTCGCACATTTTTCAGAAGTTGGGTTCAAGTTTGGAAAGTGGCTTGACGTAGGTTATTGGCAAGTCATTTTGTAATAAAAAATGTTAAAAAAAGGCTGTCTTAAATTCGACAGCCTTTTTTTAATTTAATCAATTTAAATGACCACACGTCTAATCTTATTGAGAGGAATTGATAATCCTCCATGAAGGGTTAGAAACTTTTCAGTCACTGCTAAAATCTTAGCATCTTTTCTTATTAAACTACCTTCTTCATTGATATAATGTAATTCAAAACTCTCATTATATAATGAGCTTATTCTTGCCGCTCGTTTGAGGTCAGAGATCATTTGCTGGTTGACTACAGTTACTTTTTCTACAACTGAATTGTACTGCTTATCTTTTATCAATTTAACTGCATTTATCATCTTTCTACTATTTTAATTTTTAATTGATTTAAAGGTCAGATGGATGTTTGATTAACAAACTTTGGCTTAATCAATAAAAGATCTTGAGACAGCAATACAAGAGAAATAGATTGGTTTGTTGTGGTAAGAGTGAGATCCTTGGTCGATCCTCCGTTGTATATTGAAAGAGAAGGAGGTACTCCTCGTTTTTTACTTTATGAGATTTGGTAACCTTTACTACATGTCTCGATATAATTAATTCTTTTTCATTAGTTTCATAGACCTCTTTTTCTACCACTATGGGAGCAGATATTAATGCTGACAGTAAGCAGGCAGTTACTAATAAAGACGAATTATTTATAATTAACATAAATAAATGTAAATAATGTATTACATAACAATAAGTTTATGAACGATGAAGGTGAAGTTTGGTTTTGTCTAGCAGTTACTTTTCTTTTTCTCTGAAAGGAATTGTCGTGTTTTTACATAAGAGCCAAGGTTCTTGATTGAGGAGCTTGGTAGGTTGGTTATGGCTATGAGAAATAAGAAGTGATCCAGAAGTTAAGTTATTAACTGTAAACAAAAACAAAGCCTTCAGGATTGAATTGAAAAACTCAATGATCTTGAAGGCTTGAAAAAAGTAGTATAACGTTTTTTTAATTGACTTGAGCTAATAACTCTTCAGTCCATTTGTAAAGAATCTCAGATTCTTCTTTAGTCAATTCTTTGTCTGGATATTTAGATAGAAACTTTTCTGGAGGCATTTCACCATCTTCTAATACTTCTTGTACACCGTATAGTTTCTTCGCAAGAAAAGGCTTTTTCATAGTAGGTAAATCTTGCCAAATAAGCTCATCCTTAGCTTTATCGTTTTTGGAATCAGGATTATGGCAGCTCATGCATTTATTGTCCACGATAGCCAATACGTTTTCCGGGTATTCAAATAATCCTGCAGGTATTTCCTTTGTTGAAGAAGTTGATTCAGATGATTTTTTTGATTTTGAGCATGAAGTTAAACATATGGAAAGGAAAGTGATAGATGTCAGAAGAACGAATAATCTCATTTGTTAGAAGTCTAAAATTAGAGGGAAGACGACTGATAATTTTATTATTACGTCTCACTGCCCTTTTGTGAAATTCTTGATTGCCCTTATCAATCTAATGTATTGATTATGAAATTTTTCAAAAAGGTGTTTAAATCAAACCAAAACTGCGAAAAGCCATTTTTTACACTGCTCATGGTGTGGTTAATCTTTTGATTACCTCTGCAGCCATTGTCATTCCAAACATAGCTGGCATATAGGAAATAGTGCCATAGAAAGATTTTTTATAATGAGATCCGTCAGTTAGTTTTAGAGAGCGTTTTGATTGAATTTCTTCTGAAAACACACATAAAATCCCTCTTGTTACGCCTTTTCCTCTCAAAGTTGCCTTAAGTTGCTGGGCGAACTTACATTCTTTCGTTTTGCTCAGGTCTCGAATTTTTATTTTGGATGGATCGAGTTTTCCACCAGCTCCCATAGAAGAGATGAATTTAGCTTTCATCCTACGAAGGGTTAGTAAGAAGGATATTTTTGGAACAAAGCTATCTATGCAATCAAGTGCAAAGTCAAAGCGGTTTTCTAATAAGAAGCTATGCATAGAATCGGGTTCCATGAATTGGTCGATGACCGTAATATTAAGTTTTGGATTAATATCAATAAATCGCTCCTTTAGTACATGAGCCTTAAGTTGACCAACGGTAGAATCCAAGGCTGGGAGTTGACGATTTTTATTAGTAGGGTCTACTTCGTCTCCATCAATGATCGTAATCTTGCCTACTCCAGCTCTAACTAATGTTTCTGCGGCATAGCTACCTACTCCGCCAAGTCCTACAACTAATAGATTTGAGTTTTTGAGTTTATCAAGAGCTTCAGTTCCGATTAATAGTTCAGTACGTTCTAACCAGTGACTCATAGCTTAAAGAATTGCTTTGCGTTTTTGTTGATTTGTTTGCTAAGGCTAAATAGATCAGTATTCAGCATTTTCGCAGCGCGAATATATACATCCTTGATGTTAGCATTAGCCATGCTATCTGTTTCTAAAAACAGTCGATCCAAGGGTATAGTTTTTAACAGGCTACTAAGTTTGGAATCTGGCATTTCTGGCATTAGAGATAAGTAAAAGCCTTGCCCAATTAACTGTTTGGCTAGTGTAGGATGTCTATTATAACCGTGTATACACCATTTTTCAATGTTAGGATATTCTTTCTTGATTTTAATTATTTGGTCAGATGCTCTTACACAGTGAATAATAACCGATTTGCCAAGCTCAGATGCAATGTTGAGTTGAGCCTTAAGAGCTAAGGTCTGGCTTGCAATATCTAAGCCTTTGAGTTTATCTAGTCCTATTTCCCCCATTCCAAGGCATTTAGAATTATTGAGGTTTTGTTTAAGTAATGAAACTTCTTCTATTGAGATCTTTGGAGTAGCCCACCACGGGTGTATGCCGATAGTGAAATATTCAAAAGGTTTGTTTTGACCTAAATGTAATGAGACCACTTCCAGTGTATCGGGTTCACCTTGATGTCTAAGGCGATGAGTATGAAAATCGAGGTAGGATATTTTTTGTAGTATATTCAACTAATTACATGTAATATTTTTTGAGCGAAATTCACTAATTCACAAACTTTAAAAAAATATACTAAAATGAGATCACACGAGATTGATTATAAAATTCAAGGTAATGATATGCAGGTGGTATCGATAGAACTTGATCCACAAGAGACAGTCATCGCTGAAGCTGGAGCTATGAATTGGATGGATGGAGATATTTATTTTGAAGCCAAAATGGGAGATGGTTCACAGCCAGATCAAGGAATCTTTGGGAAATTAATGAGTGCTGGTAAAAGAATGTTGACTGGAGAATCAATGTTTTTGACTCATTTTACTAATCAGGGTCATCAGAAGCAACAAGTATCTTTTGCCGCTCCTTATCCTGGTAAAATAGTCCCATTGAATCTTCAACAGTTAGGTGGTGAGATATTGTGTCAGAAAGATGCATTTTTATGTGCGGCTAAAGGAACTCAAATTTCAATTGCTTTTACACAAAAATTAGGGTCAGGCTTCTTTGGAGGAGAAGGTTTTATACTTCAAAGCATAAAAGGAGACGGGATGGCATTTATGCATGCAGGAGGTACTGTAGTGGAAAAAGAGCTTAATGGAGAAACTTTAAAAATAGATACGGGGTGTATTGTTGGGTTTACACCAGGTCTTGATTACAGCATAGAAAGAGCGGGTAATCTAAAGTCAATGTTTTTTGGAGGAGAAGGTCTTTTTTTGGCTACTGTCAGAGGTGTAGGGAAAGTGTATTTACAGAGTATGCCATTCTCAAGACTTGCCGATAGAATAATAGAAAGTGCACCTAAGGCTGGAGGTTCTTCTCAAGGAGAAGGTTCTGTTTTAGGAGGTTTGGGTAGGCTAATTGATGGCGATTAAGTACATCAGAGCGTAGTTGAATAGTGCCCTTTGTACTGGTAAAGGAAGATCTGTCTATAAGGACGGAGAATTTTAGGGTGTTATTCAAGTTCGCTTTGTGGATTTAGGGCGTAAATCCGAAGATTAACTGAATTGCGGTTAAAGAGGGATGTTTCTCCTAAATGCACAGCCAAAATCAATTATTGATTCAGTTTTAGAAATGCCCTTTATGTGATCAATTTGATCGTAAAGTATACTTCGCATCTCTTCATTACTTCGAGCAACTATTCTAACGAACAATGTGTATTGCCCAGATATGTAGTAGCATTCTGTGACGTTAGGGATCTTTCTGAGCTCTTCTACTATTGATTCGCTACTTGAGTCTTCTTTTAATGTCAATCCTGTGAAGGCTGACCATTCATAACCAAGCTTTCTTTCATTGATTACTGGGGAAAATTTTTCCAATACACCATGCTCTATTAAGTTGTTAACTCGCTGATGAACAAGGGTGTTTGATACTTTAAGGTCGTTAGCAAGACCTGAATAGGGCATTCGGGCGTCTTCTGAGAGTTTATTTAATATGTTTTTGTCAATTTGATCTAGTTCTTTCTTCATATTGGTCAAAATTAAAGTTAAAAAGGCAGTTTAATTTTTAAATTGACATTTTATTATTCTTATTTGCGTCATAATTAAATTGTTATAACTGAATTCATGTCAAATATCACTTCAGAATTTATTAGTCAGGAATCTAAATTTAGTGCTCACAACTATCATCCTTTACCTGTAGTACTTTCTAAAGGGAAAGGCGCTAAGGTATGGGATATTGAAGGAAAAGAGTATTTTGATTTCTTGTCGGCTTATTCTGCAGTAAATCAAGGGCACTGTCACCCAAGAATAGTTGATGCTTTGACTGAACAGGCTCAGCGATTAACACTTACCTCGAGAGCTTTTCATAATGATCAGTTTAGTTCATACGCCGAGTATATTACTTCAGTATTTGGCTTTGATAAAATTCTTCCTATGAACACTGGAGCTGAGGCAGTAGAGACTGCAATGAAAATTTGTAGGAAATGGGCTTATGACAAGAAAGGTGTCGAAGAAGGGGAGGCAGTAATTCTATTCGCTAGTGGTAATTTTCATGGAAGAACCTTAGCAGTTATTTCGGCATCAGACGATCCAGATAGTAAAGGAGGTTTTGGTCCTTACATGAATGGTATTGGGCAAGTCGAGTATAATAATATCGAATCTCTTCAAATAGCTCTTCAGGATAAAAATGTAGCAGCATTGATCATCGAGCCGATACAAGGAGAAGCCGGGGTGGTAGTTCCTGATGATCGTTATATGAAACAGGTAGGGCATCTATGTAAAGAGAATAATGTAATACTAGTTGCGGATGAAATTCAAACTGGGATTGGACGTACAGGCAAGATGCTATGTATGGAAAATTACGATGTGAAACCTGATATGGTTCTTCTCGGAAAAGCACTATCAGGTGGTACAGTGCCAGTTTCAGCAGTGCTGACATCTAATGAAGTTATGGATGTAATTAAACCAGGTCAGCACGGATCAACTTACGGAGGTAGTCCATTAGGATGTGCAGTAGCTGTAGAAGCGTTGAAAGTGGTTCAAGAAGAAAGCATGATGCAGAATGCTATACAGATGGGTGAATTGTTTAGAAAGAGAATCGCTGATATCGCATCAAAAACGGACTTAATCACAGAAGTAAGAGGGAAAGGGTTGTTGAATGCTATAGTAATTAACTCAGGAGAAGAGTCAGATGTAGCTTGGAATATATGCGTGGATTTAATGAGTAAAGGTTTATTGGCTAAGCCAACTCATGGAAATAAGATCAGATTTGCTCCGCCTCTATGTATTACTAAGGAGGAAATGGATGCATCTCTAGACTTGATTGAAGAAAGTATTATGAAATTTCAAACTTCTACAATAGAAGCTTGATTTTAAAAGTTTAGTTGAAAATGGCCTTAGTTTATAAGGTGGTTTTAGGGTTTGGGTTGTCTGGTTTTTTCAGACAGCCTTTTTTTTCTAATTTTTGTAAAAAAAGAATTTTGAATAATAATCTTAGTCCTTATCAGAACAAGTGAAAAGTAGTTTCAATATGGGATTTAACAGTGTTTCATATGTTTTGTTTCGAGGATCGTTACACGGTTTGATTAAGTCTAAAAACACTTCTATTATTGTATTGTAATGCTTAAGTCTTTTCGATATTCTTTCGTTTCTTCAAGTTTAATGTTTAGAACTATGAATCTGATAGGAGTTCATCCAACTCTCAATAATTAGATGTTTTTGAATGGAGTGTCATACTCTGAGTAAAGAGCTTTGTTTATATCTAACAATTGTATTCACTAAAACCCAATTCAAGAATGATAGTTCTTTGTTTTTTAGCGTTCAGCTATTCTTAAGTGAAGTTAAAAAGCCTCAAGAGTGTGTATGGCAGCGAGTGTAGGTAAATAGATAGGAGTAGAAATTAATAGACTTGATCGATGATAACTATTTCAGCCTTAAGCCAAATAAAGAAACCCTTAATTAATAGCAACTGGAGTCGGTCGTGTTTTGCCGGCTCCGTTTCTTGTTTCTGAGCTAGATGATAAAGTGATAGTCTAATTTTTCGTTTTAGTAAGGTGATAGGTTGGTCACCTTATTAATTGTTTAAAGGAAGAAAAACTTCAGCAATCATACATCTGGCACTACCTCCACCGTTATGCTCTATCGTGTCTAAAGGACTAGATATGATTCTATGATTGTGCTTTAAAAGTTGGTTTATTTGATCTTGGTCAAGAGCTTTATGTGCAGATTCTGACATAATTAAGATTTTATCTTCTTTGTTGTTTTTTATTTGGAGCATATTTCCTGCGAATCGTTCTAGTTGTATTTCTGTCAATTCTATAATTTCTTTATTCATTTCTTTCAATTTGTTTACTACCATTCTTCTTTCGCTCTCTTCATCAATGCAGTCTAGACAGATTACACAAAAAGTGTCGCCCATACACATCATGACATTGGTATGGTAAATAGGTTTTCTTTCACCTAATACGCTTTGGTTCGCGTTGAAGGCAAAAACCTTGTAACCAAATTGTTTTTCAAAATCATACAAAGCAGGTACTTGAGTTCTTTCAGATAGCGCTGCAAAAGCTACTTTGTTTTTACGGTCAAGTACTAAACTACCGGTTCCCTCTAAGAAAATTTCATTCGTTTCCCAAGTCGTCATGTCAATTACTTTGGAAAGATGGAATCCCTCTTTTTGAAGTCTCTCAAGAATATCGGACCTTCTTTCTAATCTACGATTTTCAGCAAACATTGGAAACAATCCCACGGTGCCATCTTCATGAAAAGAAATCCAGTTATTCGGAAAGATTGAATCTGGAGTATCTGTTTTGAAAGTGTCTTGTGTTACTATTACATTTATACCGTTATGTATTAATGTATCAACCATTTGATCAAACTCTTTAATGGCTTCTACTCTCACTTGGGATGGTGCCAGGTCTGATGATTGTTGGTAATAATTGTTTATCGCTGTCTCTTCATTTTTTCTAAATTGACAAGGACGAATCATCAAGATGTTGTTTGTTAGATGTTTATGCATTTTATTCTCGGATTAATGGTAGGGTGGTACACCTGAAAAGTCCTCCCATTTTGGAAATAGAACTGTAGTCTACTTTTTCTACTTTAAAACCTCTTTTTTCTAGTTCTTTATTCAGTTTATAAAATCTTATATCACTGATAATGATGTTTTTACTAATAGAAAATACGTTAGAGTTCATGGAGGAAGTTTGCTCTTCATTTAGAAAAATACAATTCTCTTTCCCGAAATAGTCAATGATATAATCTACGTCCTCTTTGTTCTTGAAACCTGAAGGGCCAATAATGCAACTGTTCTCTCCGATAGGTTGAAAACAGCAGTCCAGATGCAAAGTATTGATGTTAGGGTTTGTGTCTGACTTGTTAAGTTCTATCTTTTTTAAAGTGTAATTATTGATGTTATTATTAATTTCTTTTAAAGCAATATTATTTGTTCTGCTTGTTTTGAATTTACTAAAATCAGGCTCTTTTGAATAGCCTATGAAAACATGATCTTTCCATACTATAACATCCCCTCCCTCTACTCTAGATTCTTTAGATAAGCGTATTGTCTTTTTAGGCGAAATTAAATTTAATATTTTGTCAAGCGCATCTTGTTCATGACTTCTATCTTCTATGATATTTGGTAGGAAATAAGTGTCCCCAATTACGAAACCTAAATCTCTTGCATATACTTGATTAGTATCGGATAAATTCTCGGGTCTATATACTTCTATTTTGTAACTATCTAAAATAGAGTTTATTGTATTGAGTTCTTTTGAGACTGTGTGTTCACTAGGGTAGTCAGAATTAACTACGCTCTGATATGATGTTGCATCATAAGTTTCGCTCAGTGTTGGTACATTTCCCATGTCCATACCCAAGCCAAGTATCACAGCTTTTAGCTGCGATGATTCATCAGTTATATTTAAGTTCATTGACATATTTATTGATTGTCATTTAGCTTTTTCCCCTTAACTAATAGCCAATGAAACTAGGACGAAGGTAAAAGCATTTTTTAATTTTTCAAGGGTTGTTAACTTTTTTTAGACTTATAATATTTTGGGTATGCCCAAATAAATATTGTTATTAAAAAATATATTAATACTCTAAAACTGTTTGATCAAACGGCGCGTTTCATAGATTTGCAGACTAATCATTACAGTTATGTCAAACGGAATATTCACCGTGCCGGCTCCGGTCAACGAGCCAGTATTGGATTACTCTGTCGGAAGTTCAGAGAGAGAATCAGTTAAGTTGGAATTTGAAAAGCAGAAAAGCGAAGTTTCAGATATACCTATGTATATAGGAGGAGAAGAGGTTTTTACTGAGGAAAAAGTTTCCATTAATCCTCCTTTTGAGCATGCGACTATCATTGGTCATTATAACAAAGGAAATGCTAGTCATGCAACTAAGGCAATTGAGGCTGCGACAAAAGCAAAAAAAAGCTGGGCCAATATGTCTCATACAGATAGAGCTGCAATTTTCTTACGGGCTGCGGATTTAATATCTGGTCCATATAGAGATAAAATTAATGCAGCAACGATGCTGTGTCAATCAAAGAATATCTATCAGGCGGAAATTGATTCTGCTTGTGAGTTGATTGATTTTCTTCGCTTTAACTGCCATTTTATGGAGCTAATTTATGCAGATCAGCCACTGTCATCTTCAGAGACATGGAATAGGATGGATTACCGTCCTCTTGATGGCTTTGTATTCGCAGTGACTCCATTTAATTTCACAGCAATAGCAGGTAATTTACCAACAGCTCCTGCAATGATGGGGAATACTGTGATATGGAAGCCTGCGGACTCACAGATTTATTCTGCAGCAGTTATTATGGAGGTACTTATTGAGGCTGGATTGCCAAAAGGAGTGATTAACTTAGTGTATGCAGACGGACCGGAAGTCGGAGATATAGTTTTTAACCATGCAGATTTTGCAGGACTGCATTTTACTGGTAGTACACAAGTTTTCAAGGATCTTTGGAAAACAATTGGAAGTAAATTAGATGTGTATAAATCATACCCTAGAATTGTAGGAGAAACTGGAGGAAAGGATTTTATTTTAGCTCATCAGTCTGCTGATCCGAAGGCAGTATCTACGGCGATGATTCGTGGAGCATTTGAATTTCAAGGTCAAAAGTGTAGTGCGGCTTCTAGAGCATATATACCAGCTACGCTTTGGGATGAAATAAATAAGTATCTAGCAGAAGATTTAAAAACAGTAAAAATGGGTTCCCCAGAAGATTTTTCAAACTTCATAAATGCTGTAATTGATGAACGTGCTTTCGATAAGATTGAAGGTTATATTGAGATGGTGAAATCAAGTACTGATGCTGAAATTATATTTGGAGGTAAATGTGATAAGTCCATTGGCTACTTTATTGAGCCTACTGTTGTTCTTGCTAAAGATCCTCAATTTGTAACCATGAAAGAGGAGATTTTTGGCCCTGTACTTACAGTATATATCTACGATGAAAAAGAGTATGATAAAGTCTTGCAATTAGTAGATACGACATCTTCTTATGCTTTGACTGGAGCAATATTTGCTAAAGATCGAGAAGTGATATCTTACACTACTAGAGAACTAAGTCAGGCAGCTGGTAACTTTTATGTAAATGATAAGCCTACAGGAGCTGTTGTAGGTCAGCAGCCATTTGGTGGAGGTAGAGCTTCTGGTACCAATGATAAAGCGGGTTCTATGATGAACTTACTTAGATGGACTTCTCCTAGAAATATCAAGGAGAACTTTAATTCTCCTATTGACTATAGGTATCCTTTTATGGGATAGGTCTTTAGAGTTTTTAAAGCCATAAACGTCTAAAATACGTTTATGGCTTTTTTCTAAATTCAATTCACCATTTTTTTCTAACAGTTCACCTTCTTTATTCTTCAATCCACCGATATAGAGTTTACCACGATCGGGTGTCATCCTAAGTTTGCATTGTAATCGAAAACAAAACAACAACACAAACAATAAAACGATGAACACTTTGAAAAGCTTATTAATCGCCGTAGTACTATTCGCCTCTACTTCAGTTTTTGCTAAAACAGGAAAGTTATTGGACGAGACTAAAACAGCTGCTATCGATGTAGTGATTGAGCAGCAGAGAAGTGGGAAAGTTATTGTTGGCTTCGAGAAATTTGGTTCAGATATAGTGAAGATCAAAATTTATGACGAAGAAGGAAACGCGGTTTATTCTGAAAGAGTAAAGAAGGCAACTTTAATGCTTAAGAGATTTGATGTTTCTTTATTACCAGAAGGTGATTATTCATATGAAGTTTCTATTGCTGATTATGCGGTAGAAAAAACAATAACTAAGTAAGAATTTAGAATATTTATAAAAAAATAAAAGGCTAGCTCACACTTTTGAGCTGGCCTTTTGTTTTTCTACTATTCACTATCAGGTCAAAATGTGTAGTTCATATTAGACAATAACAAAAAGGCTGTTGAGACTTGTTGAGTTTGCTGCCACAGCTGATTTTTTATTACCTTCTTTCAAGGGTTATTAGTTGTTAGTAAGGCTTGATTAATATCCTCCCTGATATTTTCTTACGAGCCATTCTATCGTTGCTAATAGAATGATTAGAGCAAGTAACCATTTAATGTTTATCACAGATAGAATTTCTTCATTTGAGGAAATGCGATTTGGGAATTCTTTATTCATTAGCGCATGCTGTAAATCATTAATGTTTGCAGAAGTATAAAATGACCCTTGGTTGTTTTTGGCAATGCTTCTTAGCAGATTAAAGTTTGATACTCGGTTTAAACTTTCCAGTCTGATTTCTTTTACGCTAAATACTCCTTTTACTCTTTCCTTTTTATTATTGACCGTAGCTGTAGCCTCGTAGTTATATATTCCTTCTTTCAGATCAGTGATTTCTAATTTTGATACTCTAGAAGAAGGAGTGAATATGTATTCTCTTTCAAAAGCATTAGGTCCTGTCACGGTGAATTTTATTTCTGTGCCGTAAATGCGTTCATACAATTCATTGTAGAGTTCCGCTTTGAATTCTATGGCTTCGTTACTAGCAAACTCTTCTTTGGTAGTGTATGCTCTTAGTTTCTTTCGATTTTCTTTGGTCGACAAATATTTGATAGCTTTCATAAACAAACCGTCAAATGCTCTTGTGTCATTATTTATAGCAAATTCTTGCATCCTCCATTTCCAAATACCTTCTCCATATAGTACACCTGATTTTAAGCTATTTGACTCACCTATAAAAAACAACGGCCGTCTGGTTTCTATTGAACCTACATTTTGAAATAATAGAGCTTCGTGCCCTATTGGTACAGAGTACTCGCCATACGGAACTGATATTGGAGGAAAGCTCTGATAGATTTTAAATTCATTAGGGTCGATTTCAAATTTGCTGAAAGCTTGATTGACTGAACCAGTTACTTGATCATGTTGACTTCTCTTTTGAGTAATGTTGATCAAAGGCTCCATCTTGTTTATGGTTTTTATGTATGATCGATTTCCTAATACAAATAGCATAGGTGTTTTTTGCTTTTTTAATGTCTCAATAAGTTTTAGAGTCTTATTGTATCGATCGTATGGGTTATGAATAATTGCAAGGTCAAAACCTTCTTTTGACTTTGGTTCTTTTACATGCGGTATCCAAGTTTCTAATTGAAAATTTTGGTTTTGCTCGATGACAGCAGCCAACGCTTTGATGTCTGGGTGTGGTGCCGGTGCTGCAATTACTATTTTAGGTTTCCCTTTTACGATTTCAATAAAAAGTCTCTGAAAATTGTTTTCTGTTATTTCTTCATTGCCTAATGGAGCAACTTCAATTGATAGTCCCATTAATCCAGCTTTAAGAGCTTCTATTTCAAATTCTACCCTTTGAAGAGCTGTTTCTTTTGTAAACTTAATGACTTTGCTTTTGATGGTTTTACCAGCTTTTTTAATGTCAATTCTTGTGGTATTACCTTTGAAACCATAATTGGCTACTTCTGCGATTACGGGAAACTTATTGTCTTGATAAGCTACTTTATTATACAATACATTCTTTAGAACAATATCTGTAGGTTGGATAGTGTCACCAACTCCTATTACATTAATGGGGAGTTTATAGGGGAAGTAATCTGGAGATGCTCCTTTGTTATAAATGCCATCTGAAATCAGTATTAGGGAAGCGACATTCTTATCTTCATATTGTGCGTCTAGGTTTTGTAACCAATTATTAAGGTTTGTTTCTTGGTTCTGAAATTGAACTTGATTCAGATTTGATTCTTTTCCAGAAAGCATTTCCAAGGATATGTCCATCCCTCTGGCATACATTTTTTGACGAATGGTCTCTATGGATGTTACAACACTGTTGAGCTGTTCTTGATCTCCGTTAGTCATAGACTGAGAGTCATCAATAGCGAAAACAAATAAGGGTCTTTCAATGTTATTTTGGAATTGCTTCATCATTGGATTGAGCAACAACACCATAATAAAGAAAAGGAGTATGACTCTCAAGCCAAATAATGTCCAATTGAGCCATTTAGGCCAAGGATGTTTTTTCGAATACAGTAAATATGAAACTCCCACACTTATGAGCGTTATTAATGCAAGGTATGCAGGACTGTAATCGAAGTTAAATATTGGCAATATTGAAAGTTTTTGATTCCTAACTGGGTGAAATTTCATGAAGCAATCTAAAAGACTCAATTGTTTCAGATTGCTTCATAAATCGTGATTAATCGAAAGATTTAGGTCAACATTGCACCACAAACATTGATTACTTGACCAGAAATGTATGTTGATTGATCACTGCCTAAAAATACACAGCAATCTGCCACTTCTTCTGGTTTTCCACCTCTTTTCATAGGGATAGAATCTCTCCATCCTTGAACGGTTTTTTCATCTAAAACTTCAGTCATTTCGGTTTCGATAAATCCTGGAGCCACAGCATTGCTCCTAATTCCTCGTGACCCTAGTTCAAGTGCTACTGATTTAGTAAAACCAATAATTCCAGCCTTAGAAGCTGAGTAATTTGCTTGCCCGGCATTTCCTCTCACTCCAACTACAGAAGAAATGTTGATTATAGATCCAGCTTTTTGTTTCATTAATGTTCTAGTAGCTGCTTTTACAGTATTGAAACAAGATTTTAAGTTTACATTAATTACCTTATCCCATTGTTCTTCTGACATTCTCATTAGAAGAGTATCCTGTGTGATACCAGCATTGTTAACTAATATGTTAAGGCTTCCAAATTCAGAAACTACACCATTGATTAATTCCTCAGCAGCTGAGAAATCAGAGGCGTCAGATCTGAAACCTTTAGCTTTTACACCGAATGCTTCCAACTCCTTAACAAGAGCCTCACCCTTTTCTACACTTGACAAGTAAGTAAATGCTACGTTAGCACCTTGTTCAGCATATTTTAATGCGATAGCTCTACCTATGCCTTTTGAAGCACCAGTAATCAACGCATTCTTTCCTTCTAATAATTTCATTTTTTGTTACTATTAATACAGTTAACTAAAACTCAGATTTTTAATATGCCTCCAAAATTAAGAGCTTTATTGAATCAGGGATTGATTTTAATAGATTTTTGAAATTTTGCATCAAGAGGTTGTTTACATTCAGCTTTAAGAGTCTTTTACTTTCGGCTCCATGTAGTTAAGTTTTTTTCTGAAACCAAAGCGGTTAAATTTGCGTCCCTAATCCGATCTCACGATGTTCGGTAACGATCAAATTGAAAGTAATTTAATATGGCAAGTAAATACGATATCATAGTAGTAGGTAGCGGTCCTGGAGGATATGTGGCAGCTATCAGAGCTTCTCAACTTGGGAAGAAAGTAGCAGTAGTAGAAAAGGCTGAGCTAGGCGGGATCTGCTTGAATTGGGGATGTATCCCTACTAAAGCGCTGTTGAAAAGTGCTCAGGTTTTTGATTACATTTCGCATGCAGAGGATTATGGTATTAAAGTAGGAGCGCCTGAGGCTGATTTCGATGGAATGGTCAAAAGATCTAGAGGCGTAGCTGATACTATGTCTAAAGGAGTTACTTTCTTATTGAAAAAGAATAAAGTGGACGTTCTCACTGGCTTTGGTAGATTGGATAAATATAAGTCTGTAGTTGTGACCGGTGAGGACGGTAAAGAAGAGACTTATCAGGCAGATCACGTGATATTGGCAACAGGTGCTAGATCTAGAGAGCTTCCAGCTCTTCCAATTGATGGTAAGAAAATCATAGGTTACAGAGAAGCAATGACGCTACCAAAGCAACCAAAAAAATTAGTAGTTGTTGGTTCAGGAGCTATTGGTATTGAATTTGCTAATTTCTACAATTCTATAGGTACTGAGGTGACTGTAGTAGAGTTTATGCCAAATATAGTTCCAGTAGAAGATGAAGATATATCTAAAGCACTGAAGAGATCTTTTGAAAAGTCTGGAGTAAAAATCATGACTAAGTCTGAAGTGACTAATGTGGACACAAGTGGCGACGGTTGTGTAGTAACAGTAAAAACAGCTAAAGGTGAAGAAACTATCGAATGTGATGTTGTTTTGGCAGCAGTTGGAATTTCTCCAAACTTAGAAGGTATTGGTCTGGAAGAAACTGGAGTAATGACAGATAAAGGTAAGGTAGTTGTAGATGATTACTACAAGACTAATATACCAGGTATTTACGCAATTGGTGATATTGTTCATGGACCAGCTTTAGCTCACGTTTCTTCTGCAGAAGCTATCATCTGTGTAGAGAAGATTGCTGGGATGAGTCCAGAACCATTGGATTACGGAAATATTCCAGGTTGTACATATTGTTCTCCTGAGGTAGCTTCAGTTGGTATGACTGAGAAGGCTGCTAAAGAGGCTGGATATGACATTAGAGTAGGTAAATTTCCTTTCTCTGCTAGTGGTAAAGCACAAGCTGGTGGAAGTGCAGAAGGGTTTGTAAAGGTTATTTTCGATAAGAAGTACGATGAGTGGTTAGGTTGTCACTTAATTGGTGCTAATGTCACAGAGATGATAGCTGAAGCAGTTACTGCTAGAAAACTAGAAACTACAGGTCACGAAATTCTTAAAGCAATTCATCCACACCCTACGATGTCGGAGGCGATTAAGGATGCCGTAGAGGATGCATACGATGAAGCTATCCATTTATAAAATTTAGCAAGAAGTTCTTTAGAAAGCCTCGATTTGGTATTTGTCCAATTCGAGGCTTTTTTGATTAAGAAGTAATTGAAAGTGTATGTTTGAATTAGCTTCGACTCATTTTTATACTTACTAAAAGTTAAAACGTCTTTTTTACGGTTAAAAGAAAAATCTAATGTCAGTTCACCTAAATTTTTGTGAATTTCACCCAACTTATTCCTCACTCCACCGACATGAACTTTAACAGGCTGTAAGGCTGCTCTATGTTTGCATTGTAATCATTAATAAACAACAACAAACACAACGTAACATGAAAGCATTCAAAAGCACTTTAATAGCAGTATTAGTTCTCGTATCTACATCAGTATTTGCAAAGACTGGTAAATTAGATGAGACAAAAACTACAGCATTAGATGTAGTTATTGAGCAACAGAAGAGCGGTAAAGTCTTGGTTGGGTTCGAAAATTTCAGTTCGGACGTTGTGAAAATTAAAATCTTTAATGAGGCTGGATCAGCAGTGTATTCTGAAAGATTAAAGAAAGCTGATTTAGTTCTTAAAAGATTTGATGTGTCTTCTCTTCCTTCAGGGGAGTATTCTTACGAAGTTTCAATTTCTGATTATTCTGTAGAAAAGACATTTAATAATTAAAGAATTTAGTCTTATCATCATCATACTACTGAGCAGCTCGGCGCAAGTCGGGCTGTTCGTTTTTGTATAGATGCATACTGAACTTAATCCCTAAGTGATAGCCCTTTGGGTTAAGATGCTTTATTTCATTTAGATCTTCTTTACCCTAATATACCTAGATCTATTTGAGGTAAACTGACATCTATATGTGCTCATTTTATTTCTGAATAGAATATGGTAAGAAGTGAAAATAGAAAAGGCGATAGATTCTTTCATATCTCTATCCTTAAACACTATCGATATACTATGGGATTTGTAAGTGTTTGTATAGGAAAGTATTGAGTCAATATTAAATGTTGATTCTGTAGAAATTGACATCCAGCCTCTTTCTTTATGTCTTTTTGCAGTAAAACGTCAAATTGACGTTTAATGAAATATTCATCCTTCAGTTCACCTAATTATTTATACAATTCACCCGGCATATTCTACATTCCACCGCGAATAGATTTACTAGCCTGCATAACTGCCGTAAAATTGTACTGTAATCAATTAACAACGATACAAACAACAGCATAAGATGAAAACAATTAAAAGCACTTTAATCGCAATTCTAACACTAGTTTCAGTTTCGGCTTTCGCTAAGACAGGAAAGTTAGATGAGACAAAAACTGCCGCATTGGATGTAGTAATAGAGCAGCAGAAAAGTGGTAAAGTATTAGTTGGATTCGAGAACATGAGTACCAATGTTGTTAAAATCAAAATTTATGATACTAACGGTTCAGCGGTTTATTCTAAGAGAATCAAGGATGCGAACCTTATGTTGAAAAGATTTGATTTGTCTGCTCTCCCAGCTGGGGAATATTCTTACGAAGTATCTTCTGCGGGTTATTCAGTAGAGAAGACAATAGTTAACTAAAGAATTTAGTCTTATCATCATCATATGTTACGGGTTCGATTTTGATCGAACCCGTTTTTTTTGCTCTAATCAATATCCATAAACTCTCATTCTGTTTTCGAAGTAAACCGTGTTATATATATTTGCACATGTAAGTGATTACTTACTATGACTGAGAAGCAAGAAAATATATTAAGCGCAGCATTAGAATTATTCGCAGAGGAAGGGTTCAAAGCTACTTCCACTAGTAGGGTAGCTAAGAAAGCTAACGTTTCTGAAGGGTTAATTTTTAGACACTTTAAAAACAAGGAAGGACTTTTAGAAGCAATCATTCAAAAAGGAGAGGAGAAAGCCAAGCTGATGTTCGCTGATATTGTTCTTGAAACAGAACCTAAAGAAGTACTCAGGAAAACTTTCCAAATTAAGGATGCAATGGCAGGAGATGAAAAGGAAGGTGCCTTTTGGAAACTCCAGTATAAACTAAAATGGGAGTTGGAAAGGTACGGAGAAAATAAGATGGAATCTTTAAAGGTCGCTTTACGGAATGCCTTTAATAAGTTAGGATACGAAGAACCAGAAGAAGAAGCGGTTAACTTGATGGTTCTAATAGATGGTCTAGCTACCAGGTTCTATTTACAAGAAGGCTTCAACATAGATTCACAGATTGAATTTTTGTATAGAAAATACAACATATAAATTTTGTGTCACACATGTAAGTAAGTACTTACATATAATTAAATAAACATGAAAAATACAGCGTTAATTACAGGAGCGTCAACAGGGTTAGGTAGAGAGTTTGCTAAACTTCATGCTCAGCAAAAAGGGGATTTAATAGTAGTTGCAAGAAGCATTGATAAACTTCAATCCTTGAAAGTAGAATTAGAAAATCAATACGATGTAGAGGTAAGGGTTATAGCTAAAGATTTGTCTCAGATCAACTCTGCAAATGAAGTATACAATCAGGTCAGAGAATGGGGAGTTTATATAGATTATTTGATTAATAATGCTGGTTTTGGAGGAGTGGGTAAATTTCATGAACGACCATGGGAACAAGACCTGTCTATGATTAATTTAAATATTACAACTTTGACTGCACTGACTAGGTTGTTTTTACCCGACATGGTAAAAAGAAATCAAGGTCGAATTCTTAATGTTTCTTCTACTGCAAGTTTATTACCTGGCCCTTTGCAAGCGGTATATTTCGCAACTAAAGCCTACGTTACATCTTTTAGTAATGCTCTAGCTGAGGAATTAAGTGATACGAAAGTTACTGTGACAGCTTTGTTACCAGGTGCTACTGAAACAGAATTTGGAGCTACTTCTGGAATGGATAAAACGAGTCTATTTGATAAATTGGCTACCGCCTCTTCTGTGGCTAAAGATGGATATAATGGTATGCTTACTGGTAAACTGGATGTAATTTCTGGAGTTAGATTTTCTCAAAAGTTACTAATGAGTACCATTCCATTTACTCCTAAAAAAATGGTTTTAAAGCAGATGAGGAAAATGCAGGAGATAAAATAAAATACAGTTTTTTAATCGTTTTGCAATAAGGGTTTAAACACGAGTATATAAGTATACTACTCATTGAAAACTTTTTACTCTAAAGTTTCGGGATTTTTGACGAGTAAATATTATAGCTCTATTCTTAATTGTGTGAAATTAATCTCAATATGATATTGCCATGAGGTTAATGTAAAATGACGATCTTAGTAGAAACTTAATCGCTATGGGAAAGAAAGTATTAATAACAGGAGCTACAGGTATGGTCGGTAAGGCTGTGATGCTGGAGTGCCTTGAACATGATGGTATTGACGAAGTATTGGTACTGAGTCGTTCACTAGTAGGTGAAAGTGATCCGAAGCTGAAAGAGCTTCTTATAAGTAATTTTAAAGATTATTCTGGATATAAAGGCTTACTGAAAGAGTACGATGCCGCTTATCTATGTATGGGAGTAAGCGTCGCAGGAAAGTCTGAAGAAAAGTATACCGAGATTACTTATGAGTATACCATGGCTTTAGCAAATATACTATATGAATTAAATCCGGATATGGTGATCACCTATGTGTCTGGAGAAGGCACTGATTCGTCAGAACAAGGTAAGGTAATGTGGGCTAGAGTGAAGGGTAAAACTGAAAATAACCTTATGAGGAAAGGGTTTAAGGGTGCATATATGTTTAGACCTGGTATTATTATTCCGTTAAAAGGAATTAAATCAAAAACCAAGCTTTATCAATTCTTTTATGACTATTTCATGTGGGCTATCAAGCTGTATAGGAAGATCAAACCAGAAGCTGTTATTACTACTACTCAGCTTGGTCAAGCTATGATCAACGTTACCTTTCAAGGGTATGATCAGGATATTTTACAGCCTAAAGATATTATTGATGTTTCTAGGGTTAAATAAAGATAAAAGCAGAAACAAGTGAGAAAGTATCAGCGTTTTCATGTTTAATAACAACAGCTGAAATTAGAAATGACTAAGTCAATTATTCAACGTTTTTTTGTGTTTACTATTGCTGTTTTAGTAACTGCAATAGCCGTTGTACTGTATTTCCTTATTTCTAATAAAGCTCCATTATTATATGGAAAGGTAGACTTTCAAGTTTCTTATAAAAAGGATCTTTTTCTGGATATATATTATCCCACAAGTCAAAAATTCGCCAAATCTCCTGTGATTCTATATTTTCATGGTGGAGCTTGGGTAACTGGTATAAAAGGGTCTGTAAATACCAATAAGTTCAATGGTGCATTTAATCGTCTACGTGCCAATGGATATACAGTAGTAAGTGCAGAATATACGCTTGCCAAAGAGGGGTATTCACCTTTCCCTGATTGTATACGAGATGGTTATGACGTAATTAAATGGATTGAGAATAATGCAGATAGCCTAAACCTTGACCTCGATAATTTTGGGTTGATGGGGGAGTCTGCAGGTGGTCAGATCGCCATGCTGAATGCTTTTGCTGATCCGATCAATTATGGACTTCGTAAGTCAAAGCCTAATTTGAAATATGTTGTTGATATTTACGGTCCAACAGACTTGTATAATTTATATAAATCACCAACTATAGATTCTGTAAGCAAGTTTATTCAGAAGTTTCCCGAACCAATTCAAAAGCAACTAGATATTCCAAAAAGAGTATTCGGCTTTGACCCTGAATTAGATACTGCTAAGGCCATGAATTTTGCTTTGAAATTTTCACCTTTGACTTATCTGAGTAAAGATGTTCCTCCAATGCTGATCATTCATGGAGATGAAGATATTCTAGTACCAATAAAACAGAGTAGGGCACTTCAAGCTGGTTTGGTTAGTTTAGGAATCAAAAGTGAATTTCATGCAGTACAAGGAATGAATCATGCTTTTCGTGGAGCAACTAAAGAACAAAAAGATAGTGTGCAATTTTGGATATCTGACTTTATAATGAAGCAGTATTCTAGTAGGTTAGCGAATAAAGCGAGGTTTATTGATGATTCTAATGAACAGGAGCTGTAGATAAAGTTTTATTCCATGCCACAATGGGATGCAGATACGACTATTCTATTACAATTGGGAAATCTTGTCCTTGAGAATAAGTTACGGGGAACTGAGGCTTGCTTTTATATTTTTGAGAGTATTCTGGAACTTGATCATCTATGAATGATTTTAATTCATAAATTGTGACCTTGCCATCCTTAGGAGCTCCGTCTGCTTTTCCACTCAAGGCCTCTAATAAAACATAGGTGAATAGTCCATGACCCAATTCGTCAAATTCACTGGCAAATTGCTCACTACCAGAGGCTGCTAAAACATGTACACCAGAACTTCGTGATAATTGAGCCATAGCTTTCTCTTCTTCAGCACCTCTGGAGGCAAACTGATCAGCAGAGGTCCCAGACTGACAGGCGTCTATAATTACTAATTGTTTCAAAGCTGGAATTTCAGCAAGCTTATTTTGTATGGTTTTAGCATTAAGCGCATAGGTTTTTAATTTCTTAAGGTCGTATAGTCGAACATTTTCTGTCGGTACAAAGAAAAATTCTCCATCAATAGCAGATCCGTGACCTGCATAGTAAAAATAAAGTACGTCTTGAGGTTTGGCTCTAGAAGCTACTAAATCAAGAGTTTTTAGAATGTTTGCTTTGGAAGCATCGTTGTCATACACTGAGTAATAATTGATATGATCAAATAGATTCTTTCCTTTTTCCTTGATGGTCTTTTTAAAACTCTCAGCATCATTTTTTGCGTAGTTTAGATTGAGGGTAGGGTTTCGGTATTTATTGATTCCAATACAAACTACGTGACAAGTAATTTCTTCAATTTTTGACTTGCGTATGACTTCAATTTGAGTGTTTTTAGATTCTATACGATCAGTATTGAAAGCTGAAATAGTTACTTTATTGTTTCCTGAAACAAGGTTGAGTTTTATACTTTCATAAATCGATTTCCCAGGTTTTACATTATCAAAAGATACATTATCGATTGTGGAAATACGTTTGCCATTATGCATAACTCTTAATTCATCTATGCCTTGACCCATATTTGTTATTTTCACTATTACCTCAATAGATTCACGGTCAGTAGATTCTCTAGGTTTAGGTGATACGATTTCTACTTTTGGTGGGGGAGACTCTTTAAGTTGATTTTTGAGATAATTATTTTGAAATGTTTTGGTTCCTTCAGTAAGAGACTTTCTTAAAATATCTGGTTGATAGTACTTTTCGAAAAATTGATCTAACCCATAAGTCTCTAAGCCTTCAACGAAATAGACATATTTTTTTGCGAATTGTGTTGCGTCAAAGTAGCCGGAAGAAGTCTTACTGAGCCAATTATTTTTGTCAAAGACAATGTGGCTAAATAATTCGATGCCTTTTTCAAGATCCCAAAATCGAGTTGTGCCATCTAAACTGCTAGACACTAAAATCCGGTCATCTTGGATAAGTTGAATTCCAGTGATTTCACCTTCATGACCTTGAAATTTTCTTATTTCTTCGAAAGTTTTTGCATTCCAAAGAACAATATTTTTGTCTTTTCCTCCCGTTATAATGTACTGGTCATGATTATCGTATATCACTTGATTAATAGGCCCAGTGTGACCTTTTAATTTTCTTTCGATCAATCCAGTATTTGTATTCCAAATCTTCACAGTTCCATCAGAAGAGCTACTAATAAACTCAGAGCCTTTGACTTGTAATGAATTGACTATATCAGTGTGTCCCACAAATTTCTTAGCCGGAAGGCCAGAGTCAAGCTCAATAAGTTGAAAGGTTTTACCCAATCCTCCAATGAGTAAGTAATTGTCTTTGTGAGCGAATGATAATACAAATGGTGAGTTTTGATCAAATGGATATCGTTTGATTAACTCCCCTGTTTCTAGGTTCCACAGTATTGCCGATCCTTCCCAACTACCTGTGGCTAAAAGTTGTTTATTTTTACTTATAGCTATATCAAATACAATTTCTCTATGCCCTTCAAAGCTCATTACTTTTTTACCTGTATTGACCTCCCACAAAACCACATTACCTTTTATGTCTCCAGTAATAATATGGCGGCTATCTGAAGTGAAAACATAGCTTACAATATAGTGTTCACCCAGAAGCTGAGCAATTCTGCCAGTTTCCAAACTCATTAAGTAAGCTCCGTCAGGCTGATGACCTATAATCATCCATTTTTCATCTGGGCTAATCAGTCTTTTGTTTTTTAAAGCCAGATATCGATTAATGTGTGAGTGCAAATATGAGTTCTTTTCGAAAGGAAGTCCTCGGTTAGTTTGTGCAGATTGGTAACCCTGTAATTTGGTAATCAGTTCATTAGTCTTAACATTCCAAATTTTAGCGGTTTGATCATTTGACACCGTTACTAATTGTGAGCCATCTGGGTTAAACGAAGCATCATTAATTACTTCTTCACCGTGTTGAAAAGTAGCATTATTATTGTTTTGAAAATCAAAAACCTTTACCTGCTTTTCATAGTTCAAAAAGTAATGTTTCTTAGATAGTCCTACAGATTTTAGACTTTCAATCTTTTTATTGGAAAGTTGTGTATTCTGCTTACCCGTTAATGTCTGAAATCCACTTTTAGATGCATATAAAATACTATCTCTTTTTATGTCAAAGTGAGCCCAACATCCACCACAGCTACTCGGGGTTATATTTCTAATAGTGTCAGTTGGTATGCCTGAAGATATATCATAGGTAATGAGTAGACCATTGTCCTGACCAATAATTATTTCTTGCTCATTTTTGAATGCAACTTGGACACCGTACTGTGTCTTGTTTACTTTAAATTCTTGAATTAGTTTTTGACTTTCGATTTCAATCAACTGTGCCATCCTGTTATTACCACCTAATAAAAGTTTAGTTCCATCGGAAGAAATAGAGATAGAGTTGATCCAGAAATCGGTAAATATTTCCTTCTTTTTTTTCCCTGTTATGTAGTCCCAAAAAATAACTTTCTTATCGTAGGCTGCACTTATTAGAACTTCTTGAGAAGGATGAAAGATGATGTCAGAAATTGTTTTAGTATGACCTGTGAAGCTTCTTAGTTGACGGCCTGAAACTACTTCCCAAAGTATGATAGACTGATCTTTGCTTCCAGTTGCAATTAGTTTTCCATCATTAGAATATGCAACTGTGGTAAGAGCTGCTTCATGTCCTCGTTGAATAACTGTTTTAAAGCTTTGTGAAAAACACTGATTAACAATAAGAATCAGTAATACAAGTAGAGATTGAAGTTTCATGAATCTAAGTTAGTTTTATAAAGATGAATAAAATGATAGACTCTTACAGGCATATTAATTGTACAATATTAGCATATAAAACCTTTGGTGTTCAATCTAAACTGTTATCGCTTCATAGCTCCTATTTATACGTTTCCTCAGAGACTGAATTTATTTAAAAGGTTTCTTTTGGGATTTACTAAATAGAAGTCTGCTATGTCGCAGTTTGAGTTCTGTATTTGCGCAAGCGTTTGCTCAAGATGTTTCTGTGTCAATTTGCCACATTTGTGTTTAAGGTATTAGAACTAATTGTCAATTGATAAGACAGAATAAGATATGAAGTACATAGTGTGCGAAGAACCGGGCAAGTTCGAATTAAAAGAGAAGGAAGCTCCGGTAAGAAAAGAAGGTGAAGCATTGTTGAAAATCAACAAGGTAGGTATTTGTGGAACGGATTTGCACGCTTATGCCGGGAATCAAGCATTCTTTACATACCCTAGGATTTTAGGTCACGAATTAGCATCTACAGTATTAGAGATTGATGAAAATCCCCAAGGTATCAAGGCTGGTGATAATGTGATTGTCATGCCATATGTGAGCTGTGGTAAGTGTGTAGCTTGTAGAGCTGGAAAAACTAACTGTTGTACTAATATTACTGTGTTAGGAGTGCATGGTGATGGTGGGATGCAGGAGCAAATAAGTGTACCAGCTAATATTTTACTTCCAGCTGGAAATCTCTCTGATGATGAAATGGCAATTGTAGAGCCTTTGGCCATCGGAGCTCACGCGATTCGTAGAGCAGATGTTCAAGAGGGAGAAACTGTGGTAGTAATCGGTTGTGGTCCTATAGGTATCGGCATGATGAAATTGGCTCAAGTAGCTGGAGCTAAAGTAATTGCTCTAGATATGAATGATGATAGACTTAAGTATGCTAAGGAAGAAATAGGAGTTGACTACATAGTTAATGTAACAGATAATCCTGTAGAGAAAGTATCAGAAATTACTGGTGGTGATCTGGCTACAGCAGTGTTTGATGCCACAGGTCACAAGGGAGCATTAGAAGCAGGTCCAGATTATATGGCTCATGGAGGCAGATACGTTTTAGTAGGGTTGTCCAAGGGAGAGTTGACATTCTTGCATCCTAAAATTCATGCGAAAGAAACTACAATAATGTGTAGTAGAAATGCCACGATAGAGGATTTCGAACACGTAGTTAATGTTTTGAATAGTGGAGCGTTCCCAACTAGCTCATTTATAACGCACAATGTTGATATGACTGAGATGATTGAGAATTTTGATAGTTGGCTAAAACCAGAAACAGGAGTTATAAAAGCAACTGTTAATTTTTAAAGAATAAAATACTAAAAAAGTGTCCAATCGATATGCACAAATAGATTCACGTGACAATATCATCGTTGCGATTCAGGATCTAAATAAAGGAGAAGAAGTAAGTGTAGCAGGAAAAACGCTGACTCTTGTAGAAGATATTCAAGCAAAGCACAAGTTCGCATTGAACGATTATAAGGCAGGTGATGAAATATTCATGTACGGTGTCTTGGTAGGTAAAGCAATGAAAGATATCCCTATGGGTGCTGCTATTACTACAGATAACTTGAAGCATGCTTCCGCAGAATATTCTGGTAAAAAGGAGAAACCTCATTGGATAGGTCCAGACGTGTCTAAGTATGAGGGAAGGACTTTTAATGGATACCATAGAGCTGATGGGAAAGTCGGCACAGGTAACTACTGGATCGTATTTGCTTTAACTTTCTGTGAAAATAGAAATCTTGATGTATTAAAGGCTGCTTTGACTGAATCCCTGGGGTATGAGACCGAGAAAGATTTTGCAGTAGATACTCAGGCATTAGTTGAAGTAATGAAAAATGGTGGTTCTGAAGATGATATTCTCAATACGGATATTATCCGCACAAAAGAAGAAATCATTAAGAGCAGAATTTTCCCTAATGTAGATGGTATCAAGATTCTAAGACATGAAGGTGGATGTGGAGGAACTAGAGCGGATTCTATAGTTCTTTGTAATCTATTGGCTGGTTACTTGACAAACCCTAATGTAGCTGGAGCAACTGTTTTGAGTCTTGGATGTCAAAATGCTCAGATTCAGGTGTTACAAGATGCGATAAAGAAAAAAGATCCTAATTTTTCTAAGCCTCTTCATATTTTTGAGCAGCAACAATCTAAAAGCGAAAGGTCATTTATAGAAGGTGCAGTGAAGATGACTTTTATGGGGCTTCAGGAAGCGAATAAGATTGAACGTAAACCTGCACCAATAAGTAAGCTTGTACTTGGCTTAGAATGTGGAGGTTCTGATGGGTTTTCTGGTATTTCTGCTAATCCTTCATTGGGATATGCATCTGACTTATTAGCTGCATTGGGAGGTTCACCTGTATTGGCCGAATTCCCAGAGTTGAACGGAGTCGAGCAAGAGTTGATTGACAGATGTGTGAATGAAGAAGATGCAGAAAAGTTTGCAGGATTGATGAAAGCCTATGGTGATAAAGCAATAGCAGTAGGATCAGGCTTCGAAAGCAACCCTTCTCCAGGAAATATTAAGGATGGACTTATTACTGATGCTATGAAGTCTGCAGGTGCAGCGAAGAAAGGTGGTACTTCACCTGTAGTGGAAGTGTTAGATTATACCGAACCAGTGACTAAACCGGGTCTGAATCTATTATGTACTCCTGGTAATGATGTCGAAAGTACTACTGGTTTAGCAGGATCTGGATGTAACGTGGTCGTATTCACGACAGGACTAGGAACCCCTACAGGAAATCCAGTTGTACCTGTAATAAAGCTATCTAGTAATAACAAGCTTTCGGAAAAAATGAGCGATGTGATAGACTTCAACGCCGGTACAGTAATAAGTGGTGAAGACACTATCCAAACGAAAGGAGAAGAGTTATTAGAATATATTATAAAAGTGGCTAGTGGTGAGGAAGTTACTAATGCTACTAGACTTGGTCATGATGATTTTATTCCATGGAAGAGAGATATTTCTCTTTAAAATGAATGTCATTCGAATAACTGATTAGGCTAAAATCTTAATTGGTTTTTTAGAAACTTTTCGAGATGGGTTAGACTAAGTTTCTAATGACAAACAGATAAATCAAATTTTCCGATTTGAAGAGTCGGGGAATTAATCACAAAGGTCTGTCACCTTGTGATTAAAAACTTATTAAGGTTAGTCAAGTCGGCGAGGAGCTGTTTTTTGCTACTGTCAGTTCCTTGTCCGACGAGACCCTTATTTTAAAATAAATAAACGTTTTCTGAGAAAAGGGAGTCTTAGCGGCTTGAGGTTTAGGACCATTAAGATTCTTTAATATGATCAGACTAATAAGCATAAGAAATTATAATGGAACAATTAAGCAGAAATACTCATTCCGCACCAGCTCGTACTGAGCGTATTTTACAATTTGGAGAAGGTAACTTTCTAAGAGCATTTGCTGACTGGATGATTGATAAAATGAACAAAGAAGCTGACTTTGATGGGGGAGTCGTAGCTGTTCAGCCAATTGATAGAGGCATGATCAAAATGATCAACGATCAAGATGGTCTTTACACTGTCCTATTAAATGGGATAAAAAATGGAGAGGCAGTAAAGGAGTATGAAGTAGTGGATTGCATCCAGAGAGGATTGGATCCATATACTCAGTTCGAAGAGTACTTAGCTATTGCTGAAAATCCAGAATTAAGGTTTGTAATATCTAATACGACTGAGGCGGGTATTGCTTACCATGAAAATAATACTATTAATGATGCTCCTCCTAGCAGTTTTCCTGCTAAGTTGACTGTACTATTAAAGAAAAGGTTTGATGCTTTTGCTGGTGCAACTGACAAAGGCTTGATTTTCATTCCATGTGAGTTGATAGATAGAAATGGTGATAATCTGAAGAGAATCATTCTTCAGTATGCCGAAGAATGGGGCTTATCTACAGAGTTTAAAACTTGGGTCGAAGAACATAATATTTTCACCAATACATTAGTAGACCGAATTGTACCAGGATACCCTAAGACTAAGATCGAAGAAATTACGAAAGAGATTGGTTACAAGGATAATATAGTGGTAGAAGGGGAACAGTTCCACCTATGGGTCATCGAAGGACCTCAATCGGTGAAAGATGAATTTCCTTCGGAGAAGTGTGGGTTGAATGTAATCTTTACTGATGACATGGCTCCATATAGAACTCGTAAGGTGAGAATTCTAAATGGGGCGCATACTACTATGGTACCAGTAGCTTACCTATATGGAATAGAGTATGTAAGAGAGTCTGTAGAACATGAAGTAGTAGGTGAGTGGATCAAAGACGCTATATATAAAGAAATTGTACCTACACTAGATCTTTCAAAGGAGGAACTAGAATCGTTCTCAGCGGATGTAATCGATAGGTTTAGAAATCCATACTTGAAGCATGCATTGATGAGTATCTCTTTGAACTCAGTATCTAAGTTCAAGACTAGAGTATTACCATCATTGACTCAATACGTTGATTTAAAAGGAGAGCTTCCTCAGAAGTTGGTAATATCTTTATCTGCTTTAATTGCATTCTATAAAGGTAATGTAGGAGGTAAAGAAATCGCATTAAATGATGATGCTTCAGTTCTAGAGTTTGCAGCTTCTGCTTGGTCTGAATATACTGATGTAGCATCATTGAAGTCAGTTGCAGAGTCATTCTTGGGGAATGAGTCTTTTTGGGGACAAGATTTAAATAAAATCACCGGTTTAACAGACGCAGTTGCAGAAAACTTAGCAGTTATCCTAGGAGATGGTATTCAAAACCTATTAGGGTAATGCGATTAGATTCACATAATCACTTTTGGAACTACAACCCTGAGAAGCACTCATGGATCAATGACGAAATGTCTGTGATCAGACAAGACTTTGGACCAGCAGATCTGAAATCTCTTTTGGCTCAGACAGGATTGGAAGGTACTGTAGCAGTACAGGCTGATCAGACAGAAGCTGAAACTGAGTTTTTGCTTGATCTAGCTCAATCCAATGACTTCATCAAAGCAGTAGTAGGTTGGGTGGATTTACGTTCCGAAAATCTAAATGAGAGACTTTCTCATTTTGCTCAGTACGAAAAACTAGTAGGTGTTCGACATGTGGTTCAGGATGAACCAGACCCGAACTTCATGTTAGGGGAAGATTTTCAGAGAGGTCTTTCTTTGTTGAAAGATTATGGATTGACATATGATATTTTGATTTTTCCTAGTCAGTTGGATGCTGCTATAGAGACCGTTAGAAGACACCCAAAGCAGAAATTTGTTGTAGATCATATTGCTAAACCTTACATCAAGGATGGTAAGCTCGATGGTTGGAAGGAGAAAATTCAACTGCTTTCGTCATTTGACAATGTCATGTGTAAAATTTCAGGTATGGTCACTGAAGCTGATTGGAACAATTGGAGCCAAAAGGATTTTACTCCTTATATGGATGTAATTGTAGAAGCATTTGGTAAAAATCGAATAATGTATGGATCAGACTGGCCAGTATGTTTGTTAGGTGGAGAATACTCTGAGATTAAAGGGATCGTAGATCAGTATTTTTCTTCATATGCTGAGGAGGATCAGAATAAAATATTTGGACTAAACGCCGCAGAATTCTACGGCATAAAATAATATAGATATGGACTTAGGACTTAAAGATAAGGTGATAGTAGTAACTGGTAGTGCTGGTATGAAAGGTAGTATCGGAGAGACTATCGTGCAAGCCATAGCTGCAGAAGGAGCTATACCAGTATTGGTAGATAGAAATGATAGAGGAATTGCATATGCACAAGAGTTTCAAGACAAAGGAGTAGATTCTATATTTGTGAAGACAGATATGACAGAACCTAAGCAGATTGAAGCAGCAGTAAAGCTAATCATTGATAAATACGGTAAAATCGATGCATTAATCAATAATGTAGGGGTAAACGATGGTGCTGGTCTAGATTCATCGGTGGATGATTTCATGTATTCTTTGAAACTAAATATGGTGAGCTATTTTGTGATGGTGAAAGAGTGTCTTCCATATTTGAAGGAATCAAAAGGAAGTATCATGAATGTGGGGTCTAAAGTAGGCTATACTGGACAAGGTGGTACTTCTGGATATGCTGCTGCTAAAGGTGGTGTTTTGGCATTGACTAGAGAATGGGCAGTAGACCTGATCAATGATGGTATCAGAGTGAATGCTCTGATTATAGCTGAAAGTTGGACTCCTGCTTACGACGAGTGGATTAAGACTTTGGACAATGGTGAAGAAAAGCTTAACTCTATCAAAGAGAAAATCCCATTTGAAAACAGAATGACAGAGCCTATGGAAATTGCAAATCAAATCTTATTTACGATTTCTGATAAGGCGGCTCATACTACAGGGCAACATATTTTCGTAGATGGCGGATATGTTCACTTAGATAGAGCATTACTTCCTGCTCAGTAAAACTCAATCAACTAAATAGATAAGACTTAAATTATGAAAAAGAGAGTAATCGTAGCGAAGGATATAATACTTCCCTTTATTGTTATTACTTCATTATTTGCCCTTTGGGGATTTGCTAATGATGTAACTAATCCAATGGTAACAGCCTTTAAGAAAGTAATGCCTGAGCTAAGTTGGTTTGAAGCCTACCTAGTTCAATTTGCATTTTACTTTGGATATGGCTGTATGGCTATTCCTGCTGCTTTATTTATCAGATGGAAAAGCTACAAATCAGGAATTATTCTAGGTTTAGGATTGTATGCTACTGGTGCGTTTTTATTTTTTCCAGCATCTTCTTTGGAGAGTTATCCATTTTTCTTGATCTCACTTTACGTAATTACATGTGGTTTAGCGTTACTTGAAACAACAGCAAATCCACTTGTATTATCTCTAGGTGATCAGGAAACTGCTACTCAACGATTGAATTTAGCTCAGTCATTTAACCCTATTGGGTCTTTAACAGGAATGACAGTAGCTCAGTTTGTAGTACTTGATAAAATTAAGTCGGCTGATTACGATGAGACTACTTATGCTGTATTGGATGCAGCAGAGAAAGCTGCAATTAAAACGGCAGACTTAGGTATTATTAGTGTACCTTATTTAGCCATTGGAGCAGTTGTACTCGTGATTATGGTTGTGTTTATAATTATGAAGCTGCCTGCTGGACAAGAACACGTGAGCTTAACCTTTAAAGAATCTATTCAAAAGGTTTTTGCTAGAAAAGCTTTCTTTCCAGGTGTATTGGCTCAGATGTTTTATGTAGGGGCACAAATCATGTGCTGGACTGCAATTTTTCAATATGTAGAATATTTGAATCTATCTGAAGGGAAAGAGTTAGTAGCTACTTATTGGAATATGTTAGCGATGGGGATTTTCTTAGCTGGTAGATTCTTAGGAACAGCTTTACTAAGTAAGATCAAAGCCCCTAAATTATTATCTGCATTTGCAGCTTGTGCTATTGCATGTTGTTTTGGAGCGATTGTCACTCCTGGTATGCCTGGTTTGATTTCTTTGGTTTGTATTTCATTATTTATGTCTATAATGTTCCCTACGATTTACGGAATTGCCTTAAAGGATATGGGAGATGAGGCTAAAGTAGGATCAGCTTTCCTAGTAATGGCTATTGTTGGAGGAGCTATATTTCCTCCTATGCAAGGATTAATAATTGACGCAGGCGGATCTGGATTAAGTGATACTCTAATCATGGGGGTTCCAGAGGTGAAATTCTCTTTTATCATGCCTATGATCTGTATAGCTATGGTTGGATTATATGGACTATATGTTACTAAATTAAAAGGAGAAAATTAATGAGTACACAAAGATTTTGTTTAGCTCTGGATCTTAAAGATGATCCAGAGTTAATCGCTAAATACGAAGAATACCATGCGCCGGGAAATGCATGGCCTGAGATTACAGAAAGTATTACTAGTGCCGGAATCACGGATATGCAGATCTACAGAACTGGAAATAGACTGTTTATGATTATGGAAGTAGATGAGACTTTCGATCCTACTAAGAAGGCTGAAATGGATGCAAATAATCCAAAAGTTCAAGAGTGGGAGGAGTTGATGAATACTTTTCAATTACCAATCCCATGGGCTGCACCAGGAGAAAAATGGGTGCCGATGAATAAAATTTTTCAACTGTGATCGAACACGCTACGGAAAATGACTTTTGTCATATTTTTTTACACTCACTTTTTGGTTTTTTAATAAAACTTTAACTGTTTTGTAGCAGTTCCAGTTGCAGGAACAAAAATATTTAGGTTAGGTTAATTAGATAAGGGCTCATTCGCAAAGGCGGTGAGCCTTTTTTATATTAATGTATTTCGCACGATTAAATTTCTTGTTTCCCAATCACAGTTCTGTTAAAAGAAACTACTCATCTCTATTTATTTGATCTCACAAGAAAGAATAAAAAGCATACTATCTTATTATCGTCGCGTAGATTCTCGAGATAGTCTGTATTTTCTAGTAATGGAAAAATGTTAGAGCTTGGCTAGCTTGATGGCAAAGGTTTGATTGAGTGTGATAGGAGTAGATTTTGCAAAGGTTTAGAATAGAATCTTAATCTAAGTCAGCTTCTTATCTGTTTCGCTCTTTGAATGACCAAGTAAAGTCAAATTCTGAAACTATAGTACCATCTGAAGTTCTTCCTGTAGTGTGAATAGTGACTTCTATACCTTGTTTTGTTTCTATGGCCTTATTAACTGCAGAAAATAGCTTTTCACCATCTTCACAAATAAAAAATACACGGTCTTTGGCCTGTTTGTGAAATTTTGCTTTGAACCCTGTGACGATTACTGCCACACTCGGATTATATCCAATGCTAGCCATAATAGCCATTACTCCAGTAGATATCTCGGCAGCCATGCTCTGTACAGCGAAATACATAGATTTAAAAGGGTTGAAGTTGAGCCACTTAAAAGGGACAGTTGAGACACTTTTCGTAGTGTCAAGATGAGTTAACTTCATGCCACATAGAAATCCAAGAGGAATCTTTGTGAGTAAGAAAGAGCGAAAAATAAAAGGATTGATCATCCTTCGATGAAAAGCTGATTGCTTAGGGTTCAGTTGTCTCATAGTCATGCTAGAAGATACTAAATATCTGGTTGATAAACCCTTTATTCTCTGGATAGCCCTTTGGGTTTAATTTCTTAACCTCTTGGGTAGAGTTTAAAATCTTGAAGAAACCCTCTACCCCTTAAGTTGGCGAACGTCATTCTGGGCCAAGGTGAATTGAGAGTTATTCACATATAACCTACTGTTGCATTCCGTTTTTGAAAAGCGTCATGAAACGCATGACGCTTTTTAAACGGCTCAAAAATCTCCCATTAACACATCATGATTGCTCCGGCTTCTTCGATATGTTCAGGTAACTTTACTTTGTATGGGTCGATTTTCCAGATGTCATCACAATATTCTCGAATAGTTCGGTCACTAGAAAATTTACCAGATCTAGCTACATTGAGAATTGACATTTTAGTCCAAGCATCTTGATCTCTATAAGCTTCAGCTACTCGATCTTGGCACTCAATATAACTTTGATAATCAGCCATTAATACATATTCATCACTGTATTTTAAATTATCCACTATAGGGTGGAATAGATTCGGTTGTTGTGGACTAAAATAGCCGGTGTATATCATGTTCAATACCTTTTGTAGTTCATGATTGACATCGTAATGGTGAAGAGGTATGTAGTTACTAGCTTTTAACTCATAAACCTGTTTTGCATCTAATCCAAACAGGAAAAAGTTCTCTTCGCCTACCTCTTCACGTATTTCGATGTTCGCACCATCAAGAGTACCAATGGTCAAAGCCCCATTCATTGTAAACTTCATATTTCCAGTACCAGAAGCTTCTTTTCCTGCAGTAGAAATCTGCTCCGAAAGATCAGCTGCTGGATATACCGATTGACTGTTTTTCACACTATAGTTTGGAAGAAAAACAACTTTAAGCCTACCATTCACATCAGGGTCGTGGTTTACTACTTCAGCCACTGAATTAATCAACTTAATAATAAGCTTAGCCATGAAGTATCCTGGAGCTGCCTTACCACCAAAAATGAATGTTCTAGGTACTATGTCAATATTAGGATTTTCTTTTATACGGTTGTATAGAGTGATAATATGTAGGACATTCAAATGTTGACGTTTGTATTCATGAATTCTTTTCACCTGAATGTCAAATATTGAATTCACATTTAATTCAATTCCATATTTGTTTTTGATTTTATCAGCAAGTTTCTGTTTTGCACTAAGTTTCGCTTCTTGCCAGTCTTTTTTGAACTTCTTGTTGTCAGCGTATTGTTCAATCTCCTTCAGTTTTGTCAGATCTTTGATCCACTCTGAACCTATTTTACTGGCAATTACTGCTGCCAAATCAGGATTTGAAGCTACCATCCATCTTCTTGGTGTTACTCCATTCGTCTTATTCGAGAATTTTTCTGGGTACATTTCATAGAAGTCTTTCAATACCTCAGAAATTAATAATTCGGTATGTAGTGCTGCTACGCCGTTTACTGCATACGATCCTACAATAGCTAAGTGCGCCATTCGAATGTACTTTTCACCAGCTTCATCGATGATCGACATTCTAGAAATCTTGCCTTCATCGTTGGGGAATTTTTTTCGGATGGAGTTCAAGAAATGATAGTTGATCTCAAGAATAATTTCAAGATGTCTAGGGAGCAGTTTGCCAAACAAAGGCATCGACCATTTTTCTAACGCTTCAGGAAGTAAAGTATGGTTTGTGTACGCGAAGGTTTTGCGTGTAACTTCCCATGCTTCGTCCCAACTGACATCGTTTTCATCAATTAGTAGTCTCATCATTTCTGCTACAGCAATAGACGGGTGAGTATCATTGAGTTGCATTGTCATTTTCTCATGGAAAACTGTAATAGGAGTTTTTCGAACCTTTTTATGGAACCTAATTACATCTTGCAGTGTAGCTGAAACAAAGAAAAATTGCTGCATTAATCGTAATTCTTTACCGCTAATTTTGGAGTCGTTGGGGTAAAGAACTTTAGTAATATTTTCAGAGATAACTTTATTCTCTACGGCACCAAAGAAGTCACCTTCGTTAAAGGATTGAAAGTCAAAGCTTTGGTCGGCTTCCGCTTTCCAGAGCCTTAGAATTACAGCATTATCTGATTTATATCCAGTGATAGGTGTGTCATATGGAATTGCTAATACTTCTTGATCAGCATCCCAACTTACTCTATAATTACTCTTCTCATCATACCATACTCTCGTTTTTCCTCCAAACTTCACATGGACACTAGATTGGTACACAGGTACTTCCCAAGGGTTGCCAAATTTTAGCCATTTATCGGTTCCTTCTACTTGCCAACCGTCTTGAATACGCTGATCGAATATTCCAAATTCGTATCTGATTCCGTACCCAATCGCAGGAATATCAAGTGATGCCATAGAGTCAAGAAAGCATGCAGCCAATCTGCCTAAGCCTCCATTACCTAACCCAGGCTCAACTTCTTGATCAATCATTTTTTCAAGATCAAGTCCTAATTCATCCATTGCCTCACGGAAATTTTCTTTTTGTCCTAAGTTTATCAGGTTGTTTTCTAGATGAGGTCCAAGAAGAAATTCTGCAGATAAATAGGAAACAGTTCTAGGGTCTTTCTTTTTAAAGTCTTGCAAGGCATGTAACCACCGCTGCATAATTCTATCTCTTATAGTATATGACAGCGCCATATATTCATCCCATTTTGTTGCGGATGACGGTACTTTACTTTGCATACAAAATAAGTGATCTAAATATGCTCTTTTGACCGTCTCTTTATCGAGACCAGTTCTGTCATTCTCTACATGAGTTCTTTTTGGTGAAGTTTTGGCCATGTTGGTATTTAAAATTTAAGGTTTGAGATTTATTTAATCCTATTCAAGATACAAGACATTAATAAAATCTTAGTGACGGAAAGGGCTGAATTTTTCAAAAAACATCTGATAAGAAAGAGCTTATGTCCAGTATGAGGGGGGAATTCAAATATCTAATTGAATTTTTTTAAGATGATTAATCATTACCTATCTTCAAATGATCGTTTAAGTGTCAGTGATCAATGACTGTACCAATGTGACTCATTTTAATTGGACACTTAAAGGATACTTAGTAACTACTGAATGATGAATGGTATGACAAGACGAACTATTACTTTATGGTTAGGCGCATTGTTCATATTGATATGCCAGCCATACGTCAAAGGTCAATCCTTTGATGAAAATGACTATTACAAGACACCACTCAATCATTATCTATTGGTCAATTTTAAAAAGGATTATAAAATAGATAATGATTTTGATACAGATGATTCACCGTTGTTGCAGAAGGCAATTGATTTTGTAGCAGCTAGAAATGGCGGTGCCGTCTATATTCAAAAAGGAAAATATACTTTTTCTGAAGTTAGATTAAAACCTGGCGTCCACCTGCAAATTGAACCAGGAACTGTAATTAAACCTAGGCGTGAAGGTTATCTCAATAGACAAGGGCAGCATTCTGAATATTCAGTGTTTTATATAGGGATTAAAGGCGATCAAATATATGATGATATGAGCATAACTGGAATGGGGGGCAGTTTTACAGTCAACCTCTCAGAGGCTGATAATCACAAAGGAAAGGCGGTAACTGTTTTCAATGCTCAGAATTTTTCTGTTAGTAACATGAAGGTATTATGTGATGGTATGGTACTAAGTCCAATAAGCATTCTAGCTTCTGTTTACAAAGGGAAAATCCTAAAAGTAAGAAATGGAGTGGTAAAGAATGTTTCTGGTGAAGGATTACAGTATTGGTTGAACTTGGTAAAAATATCAACTGGAGATAATTTATACATAGACAATGTGTCGGCCGTAGGTGGAACAACCTTAGGCATTGAGCCTTGGCTGAATGTAGAGCCATTCCTTATGAGGCATGTTCGTGTAGATAATGTGGTTGCTAAAAGAGTAGCTAATGAAAGTGGTTATGCAGGAGTAGTACTAAATCCTAGATTATCCGAAAATGGAATTATCAAAATAAAAGATGTCATAGCTAAAGGGTCGGCAACTGCAGTTAGTATTGAGAAACAATTCTTAAATGACAATTTACGCAGTAAAGGTTTCGTCGAAGGTAAGCTAGATCCATCTACCTCTATAAGGAATGTAAAAGCAACCAGCTCTGAAAAACAAGCTATGGTCAAGTATAAGTTTTTTAGGTATTTGCCATGTGATATCAGACCTGACGTTGCAAAACCTGAAGGAAATAAACAATACACTGCAATGTTTTCTGGTCCTTCTATTGCACCGATTTTGAATATTTATGGCCCAAAAATAAATGTTAGTAAAGAATCAGTTATTGAGTCTAATGGCTTTCCAGATCAGCGCATATATGTAACTAGGAATATGAAGTATCAGTGTAAATAATACTATTAGTACAATCTAAGTAAGGATTAAAAACAGCAGACTGTCAAGTCTGCCGTTTTTAATCATTTAAACTCTATGACCAAATAGATTCCACAGTATATGGAGAGCCTTCTTGTGCCCAAAACTGTCCGTCAATGTATCTATGACCTAAATCTAAGCTGTCAATTGTAGCGATGTCTTCGGTAGAAAGAGTAATGTCTTTACTATCTAAGTTTTGTTTTAGCCTTTCAGGATTGGTAGATTTAGGAATAACAACTAATCCCTTGGCAATAGTCCAAGCAATCAATGCTTGAGCCACAGAAATGCCATTGGTCTCTGCTATAGCTTTAACTTTTTCATTTTGAAGAAGAGCTGGTTCGTCATCTCTCTTTACTCTCGCGGGTCTATCTGCAGAGCCTAATGGAGAGTAACAAGTAACCTTAATACCTTCACTCAGGCAATAATCTACCAATTCAGGTTGTTGGTTATAAGCATGTCTTTCAAATTGGTTCATTTCAGGTTTTATACCAGAAAGTTTAGTGATTTCTTCAATTTTACTTTTACTGAAATTACTAACACCAATATGTTTTATTTTACCTGTTTTCTTTAATTCTATCAACTCATTCCAAGTTTCAATTAAAGGGATTTCTTCTAATGAAATAAAGTCAGCACCACTAGAAGGTAAGTCTATTCTAGACTTCATAGCCACTGGCCAATGAATTAAGTATAAGTCTAAATAATCAAGTTTAAGAGCTTTTAAACTTCTATTCATACCTTCTTCAACATCTTCTTTTTTGTGAAAAGAATTCCAAAGTTTAGAAGTAATCCATAGATCTTCTCTCGCCACCAAACCGGTTTTTATGGCTTCTTGAATAGCATCACCTACTTCATTTTCGTTGCCATAGATATATGCACAATCGATGTGTCTATAGCCTATTTTGATCGCCTCTAATACTGCCTCGTATACCTCTCCTGGAGCAGATTTCCATGTACCAAGTCCTAGGATCGGCATTTGATCACCATTATCAAATGTCAGTGTTCTCATATTAATGTCTTTCGTAGTTGAACCAGCAATTTAAAATTTTGAGTTACAAATCAACAACGAATTTTATCCCTACAGAAACAATTACAGGTTCAAAATATGGACTTAGGATAAAATGGCTGCGCTTTTTTTTATAACTTTCGCCCTTATCAAAAGGCAAATACATATATGACAAGTGAAAAAGAAGATTTCACCTTAATAGAAGCCATCCTACCTATCCTTTTTTTGACCGCATTCCTGAGTTTTAACGTCTTCGTTTTTGGAGATGCTGCGTTAGACGGATCCAATCAAATCGTACTACTAGTTTCTGCTGCTGTAGCTGTTATTATAGCAATGCTAAGAGGATTTTCTTGGGATGAGGTACAAGCGGGGATGTTAAAAAGTATTAACTCTACGATGCCTTCTATTTTGATACTTCTTATGATTGGAGCTATTTCTGGTAGCTGGTTGGTCAGTGGGATCGTACCTGCCATGATTTACTATGGGATATTGATGTTGAATCCTGATTTCTTCTTAGCAGCTGCATGCGTGGTCTGTGCAGTAGTTTCGGTAGCCACTGGTAGTTCTTGGACTACAGCTGCTACAGTAGGAGTAGCACTTATAGGAATAGGGCAGACAATGGGGATTCATACAGGAATGGTTGCTGGAGCAATTTTATCAGGAGCTTATTTTGGTGATAAAATGTCTCCATTATCAGATACGACTAATCTAGCACCAGCTATGGCTGGTACAGATCTATTCACTCATATTAAATACATGTCACTTACTACGATTCCGAGTATTGTAGTAACACTGATAATTTTTATAGTCTTAGGTCTTACAGCTGAAACTAATGTGGATGCCACATATACATTGGAAGTTCTATCCATAATTGATGAAAAGTTTAATATCAATTTAGGTCTGTTTGTTGTGCCAATTATAGTAGTGGTAATGATTGCAAAAAAGGTACCCGCACTGCCTTCATTATTCGTAGGTAGTATTTTAGCTATTTTAGTAGCTATTCTATTTCAAAAACCAATATTACAAGAAGTGAGTGGCCTTAATTCCGGAGGGTGGGAAGCTATGTTTGTAGGTGCCATGAAGTCAGTATATGGAGGAATTGCAGTGACTACATCTAACGAGATGGTAAATGATTTATTGAGTTCCGGAGGAATGTACGGTATGTTAAATACAGTCTGGTTAATTATCTCTGCAATTATATTTGGCGGTGTAATGGAAGGTACTGGAATGCTGCGCAAAATCGTGACTACATTAATGAGTGGAATTAAAAGTACAGGAAGTTTGATTGCAGCCACTGCTGGAACATGTACTTTTTTCAATTTCACAGCCTCAGATCAATACCTCGCTATCGTTGTTCCAGGAAGGATGTATGCAGATAAATATAGAAATCAGGGATTGGCTCCTGAGAATTTAAGTCGAACTCTTGAGGACAGTGGTACCGTGACATCGGTATTGGTACCATGGAATACATGTGGAGCTTATCACGCAGGAGTTTTAGGTGTAACTACAGGTGCATTTATTCCATACTGTTTTTTTAATATAATTAGCCCATTGATGACTATTGCCTTTGGGTATTTGAATTTTAAAATTCGCCGATTGAACGCTGATGAAGTAGCCAGTTGAATTGTTTGCTGGAGTAGTTATTTAATAATTGTTAGAAGTATCTTATATTTAAAGATGCCGATAGTAGCTAGACTTTGAAGAAAAGAGGATTGATGGAAGTAAGGAAAATTACAAAGGAGGAAGTTAATGCATTACCATTGATCAAGTTTGAAGGTGAAATCTGCTTGATTGATAAAGTGGAGGATGTTGCGGCGGCTATTGAGTATTTGTCCAAACATGAGTTAATCGGTTTTGATACTGAAACCAAACCCGCTTTTAAAAAAGGGCAAGTTTTTCCAGTTGCACTTCTACAACTAGCTACAAAAGAAAGGGCATTTCTATTCAGGTTACTGGAAACAGGTTTTACCAATGAAATGGTCGAACTTTTTCAAAACCCGTCTGTGGCTATAGCAGGCATAGGTATACATGATGATATTAAAGATCTTCAAAAGCTAAAGGATTTTGAACCATCTGGTTTTGTTGATTTGAATGTTATGGCTAAAGAACTTGAGTTTGAAAGTATAGGAGCTCGAAATTTTGCAGGGATGTTCTTAAAAGGAAGAATCTCAAAAAGTCAGCAAGTTTCAAACTGGGAGAATGAAGTATTGACAGAAGCTCAGATAAGCTATGCAGCGACAGATGCCTGGATTTGTATTGAAGTTTACGAAAGACTTCTATCGCTAGAAGTTTAGTTTACCTACCTTTTATCTCCGAAATTTTTAATACCCAAAATGCCTAAATCATCTGGCTTTCTAGCCTCATTAGCAACTAAGTGTCAAGAAAATTATGGTACTAATTGCGACCAATTAACTATTGTTTTTCCCAATAAAAGAGCTGGAGTCTATTTTGCTCAAGAACTATCAAAGGTCTATAATCAGCCTATATGGTCTCCTCAAATTTTTTCCTTAGAAGAGTATGTCCTAGCTCAGCAATCAAAAACGGTATTGGATGATTTGCAACTTAACCTTATTCTATACAGTGTTTACACACGGCTAAATGAGTATGCCGAGTCATTTGACTCCTTCTTTTCTTGGGGAGAAATGATATTGAAAGACTTCAATGATATTGATAATTATTTGGTAGATCCAAGTCACATTTTTCGTATTGTTCAGTCACAGAAAGAGTTGGAGGAGTCTTTTAGCTTTATGTCTGACCATGATAAAAAAGTGATTCAACAATTTTGGAAGGGATTCTTACCTACACCAAATAAAAAACAACAAGAATTTATCAAGACTTGGCAAGTTTTGAAACCTTTATATGAATCGTTTATTAAGGAGCTGGATCAACGTTCCGCCATTTATAAGGGAATAGCTTTTCGCGAATTTGCCAATAGTAATTATTCTAGAAAGGATGTTTGGTTTGCAGGTTTCAACGCATTGACCAAAGCGGAGGAAAAGATCATAAAGACTCATTTATTAGAACCAACTTGTGATATATTCTGGGATATTGACGAGTATTATCTTAATAGTAAAGTTCAGGAGGCAGGAGTTTTTTTTCAACAATATGCTAATGACCCGATTCTACAAAAATCTATTCATCGGGATGCGGTCAATAAGATCACAAAAAGAGATACCTCAGTAAAGGTAATTGCAGCTCCTTTTGGGATGGGGCAGGTGATGAGTGCAACCCAATCAATCACTGAAAAGTATAATTTAGGACAACTCAAGAACACACTTGTGGTGGTGACTGATGATAGTCTATTGCCTTCATTGATTGAGTATTTCCCTCCAATGGATGCTAAAGTTAATGTAACAGCTGGTTGGTCACTTGATAGATCTAGGGTTTGCCTACTTTTTGGTCAGTTGTTGAACCTAGTATCTGAAGCATCCCAAAAAAAATATTTACATATTGACTCAATCAATGAGATATTACAATATGCCGACTTACTAGAGGTTGATGGTGAGGTGGTTGATGATTTTCAGGCGAAAGTGCTTAAGGAAAACTTGTTTTATCATAGCATAGATGCAGTAAAAAAGATAATTCCTAAATCTGAGTCTGTTATTCAGTCAGATATTGATGTACAGAGTTTATTAGACTCTATGATTGTGATGCTGAAGGATATGTCTGTTGATGATTTAAATGAATTAGACAAATCTGCAAGACAGCTGCTACATAAGATGTTAAAGCATATATCGATGGCATTGTCAGAGAGTAATGTGAAGTTTGAAATGGCTTCCTTTATCAAGCTTTTTAAGAAGTTAGGCGCTACTATAAAAATTCCATTGATAGGAGATACCCAAAGGGATATACAGGTCATGGGAGTTTTGGAGACTAGGAATTTGTCATTTGAAAATGTGATCGTAATAGGTATGAATGAAGGTGCATGGCCTTCGGACTCTTCCAACAGTTCTTTTATTCCATATAATATCCGAAAAGCGTTTGATCTTCCTGTCGTCGAGAATAATGATGCGATGCAGTCTTATCTGTTTTATAGATTACTACAGGATGCTAATAAAATTGAGTTTTATTATAATAATATCTCCGAGTTCAATCACAATGGAGAACTAAGTAGATATGTAAAGCAGATACAACATGAATCTGGGCTGAAAATTTCTGAGGAGTTAGTGGTTAATAAGGTGGATGTTAAGAGGCCGAAAGAAATCACAGTCGTCAAAGATGATGAAGTCATGTCGGAGTTAATGAAGTATACAATTGAGGAAGGCTATAAAAAATTATCACCGTCTGCACTAAGTACATATTTGGAGTGTCCCATGAGGTTTTGTTTTAAGTATGTAAAGAACCTTTTTGAGCCAGACGAAATTAAGGAAGATGTAGACCCTGCTTTACTAGGGAATTTACTACATCATGCTATGGAATATCTATATAAGGGTAAGGATCTTATTGAATCTAAAGATTTGGAAAGCCTTGATATTGAGGGGGCACTCAGAGAGTCTTTTTTGTCCAATCGATTATCTCTAGATGATGAATCTAAAGTGTTAGGAAGGCAACAAGTAGTATATGAGGTGCTTAAGAAGTTCATGGAGCAGATTATCAAACATGATCAACAGTATTCACCATTCACTATTGTTGGACTTGAGCGTACAGATTGGGAAATTGAACTTAAGTTGAATCTCACAGGTGGGCATCATGTGGGGCTAAAAGGAATAATAGATCGAGTAGATGAATATCAAGGGCGAATTAGGATACTAGATTATAAGTCTGGAAAGGATAGTAGAGAATTTTATGGTTTAGATTCTTTATTTGATCCTAAAGATGATAAAAGAAATAAGGCTGTTTTTCAATTGTTTTATTATGCTCTATTGTATTCTGAAAACAATGATACTTCTATAGCAATTCAACCAGGTTTATTTAATAGTTCAGACTTATTTAAGAAAGATTTTTCTGTAGAGATCTTGGACAGGTCTACAAAGAAAGTGGTCTTTGACGCACGAGATTATCTTGATGAATATAAGGAAGGGTTAATCTCTCTATTAAGCGAAATATTTGACCCTAGTGTAGATTTTGTACAGACCGATGATGAAAAGAAATGTTCTTATTGTCCATACGCTGCGCTATGTTTCAAGGAATAAAAGAGTGTTTATTCCATTACTAAAGCATTTTTTTCTTTGAGAGTAAGTTTTACATAGTTGTGATCATCCCAGAAGTTCTCTGAGAATCCAGTAGCTTCATGAAAAAATATAGCATCATCATGTAGAGCATTGGTCATCTGAGGTGCTTCAGATACCGTGTCAAAGTCAGTGACTACTAGCAGAGCTTTATAAGAATATGTCTGTCCGTAGTGATCCCATGTCCCAGAATAAGAAACTGTATGAATATACCAAGTTCCATCAATATGGACGTACTCTTCTGTCCATTTTACATTGGTCCAGAAAATTTGATTGTCAATGACAGGGAAATATTCTGCTTTAATGACTGCTTTCGTTTCTGAGTCTACATATAGTGTTCCTCGTGTATTCCCTTTTTTGTTTCTAGGTTCAAACTTTAGTATGAAGACTTCTTTTCCGTCATAATTAGTGATACTTTCTTTTGAGTACACATAGTTATTCATATTGTCTTTATTCAAGAAGCTGTCTTCTCTGCGAGTCGCGCTTTGTATCATGTCACTGGCGTGTCCGTTGAACATAGGGATACCAAGAGAATCTAAAGAAAGAAATTCTTTGCGTCTGGTCTTTTTAGCTTCTACAATAGATTTTTCCTTACTGTAAATCGTTGGAAGATAGATGTCAAAAATTCCTTCCGCCAAGTAAGCGCATTCATTTGGTGTATTTACAGATTCCTTATAGTATGTTTTCATTAGCTGGTCACCGTATTCGTAATTGATCTGGTGAAAGTTATTTACATCTTTCATAATAAGTTCCGCAGAATATACCTCTATGTCATCCAGAAATTCCGTAGACTGTTTCATCTGAATATGAATATCATTCATGTTTTTAGATAGTGGTATAGACTGTGATTCGTACCCAATGAATTTGACCAGTAGTTCATGTTCTTGGTCAGGGTTGTCAATTAGTAATACGAATTCTCCATCGAAGTTAGTAGTAGTACCTATGTGAGCATAGATAACATTAGCAAATGGAAGAGGTTCGTGAGTTTGGGCATCCATTACATACCCAGTAACTAGAACTGGGGTATTGGCAGTAGCAACTCTGAGACTCGATACCACTAATGCTATAGAAAGAAACAAATTCTTCATAAGTCTTTTTAAAGTATGATAAACTATCTGTATTACAGGAAATTATCTACTTCAAAGGTAGAGGGGCTGAAAAAAAGTTCCCAGAATTTAGAAGCCTATTGATCGAAGGATGGCAGGGGGTTCGTCGAAAAACGATAGCTAATATTGGAATAGTGCAATTAAAACACTGCCATTTGTATTATTTCAATAGGGCTAATATCTGGGCAGCTCTATGTGTATTGAAGTTCCTTTTAGCCTTTTACTGCATACACTGATCTTACCTTTCAAGACATTCACCTGATTATATGTTTTATAAAGACCTACTCCACGTCCTGGCAAATCAGAATCAAACTTTTCGTATAGTTTAAACAATCTTTCAGTGTTTTGTTTGGCTTCAAAACCGACACCATTGTCTTCTACTTTTATATCATAAGTGTTTGCTTTCTTTTCAAATGAGATATGAATAGATCGCCTACCTTTTTCAACGTCATAAAACTTAATGGCATTATCAATCAGGTTTTCTAAAATTCCATCAATAAATCCAGATATACAGTGGATTTGATCGTTTGTTGAAATATTAGAGTTGATTTGAATCTGTTTAGAGATAATTTCTTCACTATGATTTTCAATTATTTGGTCGACAATCTTACCAATTTGAATTAGTTCATAATGGTTGTTCTTGCTTTCTCTAATAGATACTATGTGATTTAGATCTTTAATAATGAGATCTAAATTATTGGTAGATACTCCAAGTAACTCAATAACCTCTTTGTTTTGGTTGCTCAATGAATCTTTATCAATTAATTGAGTTAGCCCCATTATGTTAGCTAAAGGGCTTCTTAGGTTGTGAGAAATGATATAAGCGAACTTTTCTAAATCGTCATTTTGGGACTTAAGGGTACCAATGAGTTCGTTTTTTTCACTTTCTATCTGTGATTTGATACTAGAGTCATGTATGATTCCGTGTATCTCTCCGTCTTTTTCAAGGCAGTTTATTTCTGCTACAAAAGAAGATCCATCTTGTCTACAAAGCTCAACCCTATAATCGAGTAGTCTTTTTTTACTCCGTAACTCACTAAGAAATTTTTGTCTGTCTTCGGAGTCTTTGTACAGAGAGGGAGTACTAAGACATAAAAATTCTTCTTCACTTGAAGCACCAAATAGTTCTAGCATTGTCTCATTAACAAAGAGTATTTTGCCAGTATCTATTTTCGCTCTATAGATTCCTAATGGTAGAGTTTCTGTTAATAGTTCGTAGTTATTTTTAGTTTGGTTTAGATATTCAGCTGCTTCAGACTGATTCGTAATGTCTTGAACGGTTCCGATAATTTTAGATGCATTTCCATCTGAGTCTCTAATGACTGATCCTTTAGCAGAAATGTGTTTGAGAATTCCTGATTTGGTTTTAATTCTATATTGAATTCGTGTCGGTATTGGTCCACTTTTCGAAATGCTTTTTTGGATAGCATCGTCATAATCACTTTGATCCTCATTAATTATTAAGTCTCGAATAGAATCTATTGATGGTCCAATTTCCTTGGAAAGTTCGAATATTTCGTACATTTCTGTAGACCATGATATTTCATTTTTCTCCACATCCCAGAACCAACTAGCCATTTTAGCCTCCTTGTGAGATGTTGATAAAATGAGTTTCAGTTTTTCATTTTCATTTAAGATCTCATCCCAATCACCAGTCGAAGGAGATTTATCGAGGTTATATCTTTTGTCAAAAAACGTGGATATCGATCCAACTATCAGACACATGCCTAATAGTGACTCAGTTGACATTATTATGTCCATATAAACTTAATGATTCTTTTAACTGGTTGGGTTGGTTGAAAATGTAAATAAAACTCCTAATCAAATTTACGCAGGCAAACCTACTTCAATATCATCTTATTGTCAATTAACCTCCTGTAAGGCAGGTAGATCGTTTAAATTGCTGCTCGTTTTGGTGAAAAATCAAAGTATAGTTTAATTAATTATCTATATAATTCAATGACCCAGTCAAAAAATCTAGGAGTAGCCTTAGCCATAGTAGGTGTCGTAATGTTTTCTGCAAAGGCAGTAATGGTCAAGCTTGCTTATCAATATGAAGTGGAGCCAGTTACTTTATTGTTGCTAAGAATGATATTTGCTCTTCCTATTTACATCATAGTTGCTATTAGGCTGTTTCAAACAAAGAGACCAAGAGTATCTTCAAAGGATTATTTATGGTTGGTCTTTTTTGGGTTTGTAGGATACTATTTGGCTAGCTACTTTGATTTTTTAGGTTTGGAATACATCAAGGCAGGGCTGGAAAGAATAATTCTTTTTGTTTACCCCACACTTGTAGTAGTGTTTTCGGCCATTTTTCTCAGAACTAAAATTAACTCCACTCAGCTCATTGCTATTCTCATAACTTATTTGGGCATACTTGTTTCATTTTATGGAGATCTGCAAATTGAAGGTGATGCAGTATGGATTGGAGGAGGACTTATATTCTTAAGTGCAACTTGCTATGCTGGATATTTGGTAGGAAGTGGCTGGCTGATTCCTAAGTTTGGTGCTACTATGTTCACATCTTTGGCAATGATAATATCCTGTATTTGTGTATCCGCACACTTTGCTATGGATATAGATTCGCAACTTTTGAACTACCCTACTGAAGTGTATTGGTATAGCTCAGCGATGGCTATACTTTCAACCATTATTCCCTCTTATTTGGTCTCTTATGCCATTAAAATTATTGGTGCTCCTAATTTCTCTATTATTGGAAGTCTTGGGCCAATATCTACTATTCTACTAGCTTATTTTTTATTGGGGGAGTCATTTTCTTGGCTTCAAGCGGCAGGGACAAGTCTTGTCATTTTAGGGATTTGGTTCGTGTCTAAGAAGTGATCTTAATGTTTGATACCTTTCAAGGTTGAGTTGAATTGGGTAACTTATAGAGGGATAAGGCTACCCAATTATGAAGCATACAAAATACCCTCACATTTTCACTCCTCTAGATTTAGGATTTACAGTGCTTAAGAATCGTGTGTTGATGGGGTCAATGCATACAGGTCTTGAAGAGCAAAAGGGAGGCTATGAGAGGTTAGCAGCTTTCTACGCTGAAAGAGCTAAAGGGCAAGTAGGGTTAATCGTAACTGGCGGTATATCTCCCAATAGACAAGGATGGGTCAAACCATTTTCATCGCGTTTAACGCGAAAAAGTCATATAAAACAACATCAACTGATTACAAAAGCTGTACACTCATACGAAGGGAAAATTTGCATGCAAATTTTGCATGCTGGACGGTATGGATATCATCCATTCAATGTAGCACCGTCTGCAATTAAGTCTCCGATTACACCATTCAAACCATTTGCATTATCGAATAGAGGAGTGGAAAACACAATTAAGGACTTCATAAGGTGTGCAATACTAGCCAAAGAAGCTGGGTATGATGGGGTGGAAGTAATGGGGTCTGAAGGCTATTTGATTAATCAGTTTCTAGTAGAGCATACAAACATGCGTGAAGATCGATGGGGTGGCAGTTATGAAAATAGAATACAATTTCCATTAGAAATAGTAAGAGGGATAAGAGAAAAAGTAGGGCATGATTTTATTATAATATTCAGACTGTCAATGCTTGACTTAATCCCGAGAGGGAGTAGTTGGGAGGAGATTGTGATTCTAGCTAAAGCTCTTGAAGCTGATGGAGTTAATATAATTAATACTGGGATTGGTTGGCATGAAGCTCGAGTTCCTACAATAGGAACAATGGTACCTAGAGGTGCATTTACAGAAATCACGGCCAAGATGAAAAAGGAGGTGTCAATTCCTCTTGTAACTACCAATCGAATCAATGCGCCTCAAAAAGCGGAAGAAATATTATCTGCAGGCCATGCGGATATGGTGTCAATGGCGAGACCATTTTTGGCAGATCCAGAAATCGTAAAAAAATCGTATGAGCAAAAGGAAGATGAAATAAATACCTGTATCGCATGTAATCAAGCCTGTCTTGATCATGTTTTTGAACAAAAAGTTGCGAGTTGCTTAGTAAATCCTAGAGCTTGTCATGAAACGATAATGAATATAGAAGCTGTCCAAACTGCTAAAAAGATTGCTGTAGTGGGGGCTGGTCCAGCAGGATTGTCTTTTGCAATCAATGCAAAATCGAGAGGGCATGAAGTTACCTTATTTGATGCCCAGGCAGAAATTGGAGGTCAGTTTAATATAGCGAAGAAAGTCCCCGGTAAAGAAGAGTTTTATGAAACTATCCGGTACTTTAATAAACAACTTGAGATAAGTGAAGTGAATGTGAAGCTCAACCAAAAAGTATCGGCTAATGATTTAATAGGATTTGATGAAATTGTAGTTGCTACGGGTGTTTATCCTCGAACTCCAGCTATCTCAGGAGTAGACTCACACAATGTGGTTTCCTATATTGACGTGTTGCAAAATAAAGTCCTGGTCGGAGAGAAGGTTGTTATTCTTGGAGCTGGAGGGATTGGCTTTGATGTAGCACTGTATCTAAGTCATCAGCAAAATGAAGATGGATTCCTTAATAAATGGGGGGTAGAGCTAAATGGTAAGTTTCGTGGAGGACTTAATGGGGAAATGGTGGATCACCAACCAAAACGAGAGATTACTATGCTTCAGCGCAAGTCAAGTAAAATGGGCAAAGGTCTTGGTAAGACAACTGGTTGGATTCATAGAACTGAACTTAAAAAGCGTGGAGTGAAAATGATATCTGGTGTAAGTTATGAGTCTATCACTGAGAATGGTATAAACATAAAAATGGGGGACGAGTCTTCATTCGTACCAGCAGATACTATTGTCTTGTGTACTGGGCAATTCTCTAACAATCAACTAGCAGCGGAATTAAAAAGTAAAGGTTTGAATTGTCATGTGATAGGAGGAGCTTATCAAGCAGGAGATCTAGATGCTAAAAGAGCCATTGATCAAGCTACTAAACTTGCACTGTCTATCTAATTATAAATTTTCTATTCTTTTTTCCAGTTTCCATTAGTTCTCATCAAGATTTTCATTTTGAAAGCTCAAGTAGACCTACTTGAACTGATAAGCCTCTATTGCACAAGTCAGACTCGAATGTATTTAACCGGCTATATCCATTAAAAAATTTATTCCAAGTTTAGAAAACTTCAAGCCAATCGCTTTACTAGGTTTTAACATTGACTATAATGGTACTTGGTCTCTTTGTTAAAATTCCTCAATTGTTCTTGAACTTTCACTATGGAGTTACAATACAAGGCTTAAAGATGAATAATCATCTACCTATTAATATTTCCAAGTAAAAAAGTGTAAATCGTTTTATAGTATTCTACCCATCAGAAAAAATTATGCACACCCTACCTACTATGCATATATGCACACCCTAAGACCCTTGCATATATGCATACCCCATATAGTGTGCATAAATTAAATTTGCCTAAATGGGGTTGAATTATTCTGTGATATTGGAGAAAACTAAAGCCTCTAATACATAAAGCGGGTTTAATTTCTGACACTATAAAATGACTATAGTACATCTAGCCACTTTCTTTATTTTATTTGCCAATCCATTTTTGAATAGAAAGTTTTGAAGAGAATTGATATAAAGTCTTTAGTAGTATATGAAGATGATAGTTTTGTAGCTATTAACAAACCTCCTTTCGTCTCTACATTGGAAGATCGAAATGACCCTTATAACATTTTGTCTTTGTATAAGGAACAGTTTGGAGACGGGTTTGTCTGTCATCGTTTAGATAAAGAGACATCTGGGACTTTATTAATTGCCAAGACTGAGGAAGCCTATCGTCATGCAGCTTTGCAATTTGAAGATAGATCTGTTCAGAAAGTTTATCATGCTTTGGTAGCAGGTCGGTTCATGGATGATGTGATCAAAGTTGATTTACCATTGAAGATAGGAGGCTCAGGAAAGGTTCGGGTCGACAATCGTCAAGGCAAAGAAGCAGAGACGCTATTTAGAACATATCAAGAGTTTGGACATTATACAATAGTAGAAGCAAAACCAGTTACTGGACGTCGCCATCAAATAAGAGTACATTTAGCTTATATAGAATATCCGATAGTAGGAGATGGGCAATATGGAGGAGAACCAGTATTCCTTTCAAGTTTTAAAAAGAAGTACAAGCCATCAAGAGAAAGAGAAGAACGACCTTTATTTGATAGAGTAGCATTGCATGCCTATTCATTAGAGTTTAAAGATCTCAATGGTAATACGGTGAAAATAGAGAGTGATTATCCAAAAGATATTCAAATGATCATTGGAAAACTTGAGAAGTACGATAGATGAAGAATCACTTTTGACTTAGAATGTTTAAGTAAACATTAGATTTTTACTGGATGGCTGTTATATTGAAACTTGTTCGTTTGAAAGAAGCAATTATCTTTGATTTTTAGTGTTTTGATATTCAGATTTTTCTTTTTCCTTTCCTAGTTGCCTCCCCTTATTGTAATAGAAACTTAAATTGTCGATATGATGCAGGTAGTAATCATCGAAGATGAGGAGTTAGGAGCTGAATTTCTTGTTCAATTACTCAATAAGAGCCCATTTGAGATCGAAGTTCTAAGTGTTTTAGACAGTAAAAAAGAAGCTATTGAATGGTTTAAAGTCAATACTTGTGATCTTATTTTTAGTGATATTCACTTAGGTGATGGAAGGAGTTTTGAAGTATTTGACTCACTTAAAATTAAGATTCCAATCATTTTTACAACAGCCTACGACCAATATGCCATACAGTCTTTCGACTATTATGCTGTTGACTATTTATTGAAACCTTACAATTACGAAAAGCTCAACGCTGCTTTAGAAAAATACACCACACTTGGTATATCCGTAAAACAACAGACTGATAATATTGAAAAACTATTGACTAAATGGGAAGAGCGACAAGTCAACAGAAAAAGACAAGAAAGGTTTTTGGTAGGTAAGGGGGATCAATTTATTTCTCTGAATATTGATGATATAGCTTGTTTTATGGCAGATGGTAAATACTTGTATTTGTTCAATAACTTGGGAGAGTGTTTTTTGTATGATGATACAATTACCAACTTGGAAGAAACACTGTCAACTAGAAAATTTTTTAGGGTTAATAGAAAGTATATCATTAATCATGCTGCAATCAAATCGATTTCAAAATATAGTGGAAGCAGAGTCAGTGTCATATTGAATATACCAGCTTTGTCAGAGGAATCTATAATTGTGAGCTCTAAAAATGTAAATGCATTCAAAGAGTGGTTGAATGCTTAAATCAAGTCAATTGGGAATCACCAATATGAGAGGTATCGAAATCTTAATGTTCAAATGAAATTTTTAAGGGAGATAAAGAATCACTGGTTTTTCTTTAATGTAAGTGTTTTCTTGATTTTATTATTCTTTGCAATTGATTATTTGATTGCTAATAGGATTACAGATGTAACCAAAGACCTTACTGGACAAGTAATGAGACAGAGATTGATTTCTCAGAAAAACACTCTTACTTCTCTACTAGATGAATTGGACGCATATGCTATACACGCTCGCAGTGTTTTGGATAGTGCTGCAAGGCCAGATGACAAAGAAATACTTTCAAAATTGGCAATGGTAAGTGAGTTTAGCCTAGCTCATGATAACATAGTAAGCAGTTGGGCATATGTACGAGATGTTCAAACAGGAACCAAGAAGATTTTTTCTCAATTTTCAGAGACTGATTCAGAGAGCCAAGTTTTAAATCTCATTTCTCACGTAGGGCTACATACAGATACATTGGTGAGTGAAATAGTTAGAGACCAAGATTCTATTTTTGAGCGCAAGATTCTTATTAAAGAAATTTTGCCTGATAAGGTGTTAGTTTTTGGTTATGATATTGATCTTATAGGTTTTTGGAAGAAATATTCTTATCGGTATCCTACAGCAAGTGGATATGACGTGCTTTTTGATGAAAGCGGTATTTGTCTATTTCATCCAGAATCTAAGTATATAGGTCAGCGTTTAGATTCTTATTTTAAAGAAGTTACATCTGATCAGGTATTTCACAGAGCGAGAGAGTTAGAAAAAGAACCTTTTCCATCGCTTCAGAAGTTATTAAGTACTCAAGTACTGTCAGAGTTTTTAGCTCTAGATGTAATTAGGTATTACGATGTGCTAAATGCTGCAAGTGAAAGACAGATAATTCATGTCATTAGTTTTCCTGTTGAGATCAACAAACAAGAATCTATCCTTTCAGTCAAACGTTATTTTTATTGGATTAGTGGGTTGACCTTGCTCACTTTTATTGTCATATTAGGACTATCTAGATTACAGTTGAAGAATGAGTTCAATAGGAATTTACTCTACGAACGAGAAAAAGAGCAACTCAAACTGATGAATGAACAGTATCAGCGAGAAAATGCTGTTCTTCAACTGAAAAGGTTGAAAAAAGTAATAAACCCACATTTTTTATTCAATACCCTCAACTCTTTAGTCATACTTATTGACTCTAACCCAGTGCTTTCTCAGGATTTTGTACTTAAGTTATCTGAAGTTTACAGATACCTTCTAAAAGACCCAGAAAAAAATCTAATCACTTTAAAAGAGGAAATCGATTTTTTAGAAACCTATATTTTTTTACAACAAGTTAGGTTCAAGAGTAGTCTAAAGGTCTCGATTTCAAATGAAAATCATCGTGATTCTACGCATATTTTTATCCCCTTTTTGGCTTTGGAAACTTTGGTTGAAAATGCCATAAAACACAATCAGATTACAAAGAAAAGCCCATTGTACATTGATGTTACAGTTGAAGCTGAGCAAATAGTCGTATCCAATAACTATAACCCTAGAATCGAAAAGGAAACAGAGAGTCATCAGATAGGTTTGGACTATCTGAAAAACGTCTACAACTATTATGGAGATTCTTTTAGGACGGAAATAGCCGACAGTAAGTTTATCTGTTACTTGCCTTTACTCCCAAAATAGATTATTTCACTCCCAAAATTTGATCACTCAGTCCTAATTTTTTTTTGTTGGTAAGATGCAATTATAAGTTTGTATCAAATCATAAAAAGTATGAGGAGTTATTTGAGATGTTGGGTTGTACTGTTTTTTCTACTCTTTGCTTATGATGGCTATTCACAAGCGAAGGAAGAAAAAGACACTACATCAGTTGATAGTACTAGCGATGAGTTTTCTTACAAGAAATTAATGGATGAAGGCCAGGTGAAAAAAGGTCTTTTCAGTGTGTATCAACTAAAGGAAGACATCTATTTTGAAATCCCAGACTCCTTACTGGCTCAAGACATACTGATAGTCAATAAAATCTCTAGTGTACCTCATGCACTAAACGGTCATGGGCTAAATAAAGGAATGGCTTATGAAAATAAGCTCATTCGTTTTTATAAAGATACCTTAATGAAGAAGGTATGGGTTAAGACCTTAAATCCCGCAGTGAAATCACCTGAAGAGGATTTGATTACTCTATCTGTCAAGAAGAATTATAGTGAATCGGTCATAGAAGAATTCGAGATAGCCTGTCAAAATGATGACTCGACGTCGGTTGTTATTAAAGTCAATAAAGTTTTTGATGGAAGAGAGAAGAGTTTTACAGACTTACTTTCTAGCACAGGTTTAGGCGGGAGTATCAAGTCGAAGTTATCGAAAATAGAATCCGTCAAGTCTTTTCCCGAAAATGTTGTAGTGAAGTCCTTGATGACGACCTCTGTTACAGAAGGAGGTGGGCCAGCGATGCCTTTGACAATCGGTATTACTGTCAATATAGTCCGTTTACCATCTCAAATAATGAAACCGAGGTTTGCAGATGATAGGATAGGTTACTTCAGTATTCCAATGGATTACTTTTCAGATGAGCAACATAGTGTTGAAAATAGACGCTTATTGACAAGGTGGAGATTGGAACCTCGAGAAGAAGATATTGAAAAATATAAGGCAGGTCAGTTGGTAGAGCCTAAGAAACCCATTGTCTATTATATAGACCCCGCAACACCCTCCAATTGGAAATCATACATCAAAAAAGGTGTATTAGATTGGAATTTGGCATTTGAAGAAGCAGGGTTCAAAAATGCAATTCAGGTTAAGATACCAGATGTTGATGATCAAGATTTTGATATTGATGACGTAAGGTACTCTGTGATTACCTATGCAGCATCAAATCAACAAAATGCCATGGGGCCTTCTATAATTGACCCCCGAAGTGGTGAGATATTGGAAGCAGATATTATTTGGTGGCATAATGTCATGAAGACTCTGCATAAATGGATCAGAATACAAACAGGCCCTATAGATCCAAATGCAAGAGCTAATAAGTTTTCGGATGAATATATGGGAGAGGCAATAAGGTTCGTTTCTTCTCATGAAGTGGGGCATACTTTTGGATTAGCGCACAATATGGGTGCTTCTTATAGTTATCCAGTTGATTCTCTGCGTTCTCCAACTTTTACAGAAAAAATGGCAGGAACATCTGCATCCATCATGGATTATGCGAGATACAACTATGTGGCGCAACCTGGTGACTCAATAAAAGAGCTTCACCCAGAAATCGGTGTATATGATTTATATGCGATTGCTTGGGGTTATAGGTGGTTAGATACTAAAACACCACAAGAAGAGGTAGATGTACTCAATCAATGGTTAAGAGCTCATGAAGATGATCCATTGTATTTCTACGGACCTCAGCAAGGTAACGGAATCATAGATCCTCGTGCACAATCGGAAGATTTGGGTAATGATGCAGTATTAGCTAGTCAGTATGGATTACTGAATTTGAAAAGAATAGTACCTGAGATCATTAATTGGACTGAAGAGGAAGGGAAAAGTTATTACGAAGCCTCTAAGCTTTACAAAGGAGTGATCGATCAGTGGCTTCTTTATACAGGCCATGTCATGGCTAACATAGGTGGTGTGTACCTCAATAACTCAGTCTATGGAGATGGTAAGGATAGCTATGTTCCTGTACCTACTGAAATTCAAGAAAAATCTTTAAAGTATTTGATTGATAACGCTGTACTACCCCAGAATTGGCTTTTTACACCTGAATTAATCAATAAAGTGTATGCAGTAAGAGATGCCCCTGATGGTAAGAGATACTATTCTCCTGTGTCACTTATGAGAGCATATCAAGAGGAAGTGATGTATAGTCTTCTTAAAACAAATAGAATGATGAGGCTGGTTGATAATCAAGTATTATACAAGGAAGGACAGAAGGTATTTACAGCTCATGATATTTATGATGCACTATTCGAAGCTGTTTTTAAGAACCCATCTCAGCACTCTTTATCAATATATGAGCGTATGACTCAAAAAAATTATGTAGACGTATTGACTATTGATAGAATAAAGCTACTTAAGAAAACACATGAAAAAACACTGAGTTGCTCTCATCGCCATTTTAAGAATGTGCATTACAGCTATATTCCTAGGGTGTCGGATGAGGCATCTGGTAAACGTGCGGAGCTAGAGCGCGTCATGAAATTTTTAGAAAAAAATAAGAAAAAAGGGGATAGAGCCACCAGAGAGCACTATGGTGACTTGTTGGCAAGAATTAAATACAACCTAGAAAAATAAGAGATATGATGAAGCATCTGATCTACATATTCCTACTCTTTCCGATAGCTGCTTTTGCTCAAAAGCAAGTAAGCGGTCAGGTAATTGATATTGAGAATCAAGAACCTATTATAGGTGCTTCTGTATACGTGTCTCTTACAGCAGTAGAACAGGAGCGTTCAGTAGTTGGAGGACTGACGGATATTGATGGAAAGTTTTCATTTGAAGTCCCTGAGCAAGCAAAAAATCTGATCGTTTCATTTACAGGATATGAAACACAAACAATTAAAATCGACCAGCAGACTAATGATTTAAAGATCTCTCTTAAGCTATCAGTACAAATGCTGGATGAGATTGTTACCACTGGATATCAAGAGACTACTTTGCGAAAAGCAACTTCATCTTATGTCAAAGTGGAGGCTAAGGATATCAAGCAAGTAGGAGTGGCAGACGTAGATCAAATGCTTGCTGGTCAGTTAGCAGGTGTTTGGGTACAACCAACCAATGGAGCCCCAGGAGCACCTGCTAAAATCAGGATTAGAGGTACAGCAACTTTGAATGGATCTTCAGACCCTCTTTGGGTATTGGATGGAATACCGCTTGACGGTAATCAAGTACCCAGCGATTTTACTGATAAAGATAATATTGATCAGCTGAAAACGTACCCAATTGCAGGTATCAACCCAGATGATATAGAAAGTATAACAGTATTGAAAGATGCAGCAGCTACCTCGATATATGGTGCCAGAGCAGCAAACGGCGTTATCGTAATAACTACAAAGACAGGTGAAAAAGGGAAAAATAGGATTAATATCAACGCAGCTACTTTTATCACTCAACGCCCGGATTTTAGTAAGCTCAATTTAATGAATTCATCTCAAAAAGTAGATTTTGAGCTTTTCTTAGCAAGTAGACCAGATTTAGACTATCAATCAGAAAGAGGGGAAGTAGCTCGGATACTCAATTCATTGGGAGAGTATGACGATTTAGCTGAAAAAGGTTTTTCAGGTTTAAGTCCAGAAGCCCAAGCCGCCATTAATAAACTTAGAACAACGAATACCAATTGGGGAGAAGAGCTATATCGAACAACAATTAATCAGCAATATGGTTTGAGCATGTCAGGAGGGAATGACAAAAATGTGTATTACTTCTCAGCTGGTTATTATGATGAACAAGCAGCAACTATAGGAGCTGGCAAAAGGAGGTTTAACCTTACCGTTAAGAATACCTATTCTCTTAACAACTATTTAAAATTTGGAGCAGCATTATTTGGAAGTCAAAATAAAACCTACTCTTATTTAAGGGAAAGAGATGCTATAACCAGTCCAGCGGCATATGTGAGAAATGTAAACCCATATTTAGGATTACGGGACGAGAATGGTGATTTCATTTATGATCCAGACCTTACTGAGATTTCTGATGTTGATCTTGACTATAATGTACTCGAAGAAAGGCAAAATACAAGTAATGAGTTAATTGCAAATTCGTTTAAGTCAATTTTTAATCTTGATTTACGAACGAATATAGGTTTAAGATTATCTACTCAGCTAGGACTTCAGTTTGACAATGAAAGGTCAGAGCAGTTCTCAGATGAGAATAGTTATTTCACTAGAAAATTTGAATTAAGGTCTAAGTACACAGATTCATCTGGAGAGGATTTGTTTTACCTGCCCAAAGGAGGAATTATTCAGAACTCAAACTCTAATGCCTTTCAATATACTTGGAAAACTACAGCAAACTATGGGCAGTTGTTTTTCGATAGACACGATGTTGATATACTAATAGGGACTGAGTTTAGAGAAAGAACTAATACAGATATAGATAATAAAGCATTTGGGTTTAATCCTAATACTTTGACATCAATTCCAATCACTAATGATTTAGTATTAACGAATTCTGGTTTTAAACAATATCAAAAGTTTGTGGCACATGATGCTTTTACTTCTTTTTTTGGGACTCTATCATATATATATAGTAGTAAGTATTCGATATACAGCAGTTTAAGATATGATGGATCCAATCTGTTTGGAGTAAATCCAAAATTCAGGTATCTGCCAATCTGGTCTGTTGCAGGTGCTTGGACGCTATCAAACGAGAGTTTTTTTAGTAGTAGTTATTTAGATATTCTAAAATTCAGAGTATCGTATGGGATACAAGGAAATATCGATAAAACTACATCCCCTTTTGTAATAGGGACTTTTAATACAGAGAGTGTTTTACCAGGGATAGAAGAGGAGGTTATTAGAACCACAGGCGCACCAAATGCCGATTTAAGATGGGAAAAAACCACTTCTATCAATCTAGGATTTGATCTTGGGCTATGGGGGAATAGAGTATTTCTTACTAGTGATTATTATTATCGTAAGAGTACAGATATCATTGGATTTAGATCTGTGCCATTAGAATCAGGTTTTAACTTTATCAATACTAATTGGGCGACAATTAGTAACAGAGGATTCGAGATTGTTTTAAATACTGTCAATGTATCTAATAAACGTTTTCGGTGGTCTACAGCTTTTAACATCTCATCCAATAAGAGTAAAGTCAATCAAATAGAAATAAGGGAAGAAGAATTTACCCCTTCAAGAAAGGGATATGGTGCAGATGCTGTTTTTGCAATCAAGACAGATGGGGTAGATAGTAATGGCTTACCCTTGTTTAAAAAAGATGGAAGAACTTTAACTGCTGTTGAGTTTTACAATTTAGCTGAAGGTACGGATGGAAGTCAGCTGACTAGAGAAGAACATAGAAATTTATATACTTATATAGGTGATGCTGCTCCTAAGTTTACTGGAGGATTGAATAACACATTTCGTTACGGCCCATTTGATTTACAAATATCTGCCAATTTTAGCTTCAAACAACTAGTGCGGAGATTACCATCATATAATATGACAGTAACTAGCCCTCGGTTAAACTATAGTACTGAAATTCTTTCTGCTGGTGAAGGTAGTTTACCAGGATTGATAGGGAGAAAATCAAGAGGGTTTGATACTGAGCTGGTATATAGATGGTTTAACTCATTTGACGTAGGAAACACTTACGATCATTTTGATATTTGGATTAAGGAAATCTCATATGTCAGAATTAATAGCATTCGATTAGGGTATAATCTACCTAATCAAGCACTTAAAAAACTTAATATTTCTTCAGCTAGGGTTTTTGTTGAGGGAAGAAACTTATTTGTTTTTGGTACGAAGATTGAAAACTTCTTTGATCCAGAAACTTACGGTAGTCAATATGCACAGCCGATTCCTCGAATGATTTCTACAGGTTTAAAGGTATCGTTTTAATTATGATGAAAAAGATGGCACAAATTAGTTGGATTATAGGAGTACTAATGATTAGCTGTGATGATTATTTGGATATAGAACCAGTTGGATTGGTTATTCCTAAATCGGTAGAGGAGTATAGAAGCTTTTTGACAGCGGCATATTCATTCCCTAAACAACATAAGATATTAACTACTTATAGGGCTGATGAAATCACTTTAAATGGAGATGAGTTAGGAGTAGATCAATATCAGGATATCTATACTTGGAATGATTTAAATCCTAATTTAAATACTATTGATTTTCCTTATGCTGTTTTTTACACGGTCATCTTTTATACCAATCATGTAATACAGAACGAGAAAGAGATAACTGGAGATCAAGAAGATATTGATCAATTAGTAGGAGAGGCTTATGCCTTAAGAGCTCTTCAGTATTTTGATTTAGTAAATTTATATGGAAAGCCTTACGATGAATCTAACGCAATATCAGATGAAGGTGTTCCTATCGTTACAGAGTATGATTCTGAAAGGAGATTTGCTAAAGAGTCCATAGAGGAAGTTTACAAGTTAATTATAAGCGACATAGAGGAATCTGAAAAACGATTAAACATTGAACAACAAGAGATAGGGTTTAATTATCGATTCTCCCTTGTAGCCATTAAGAGTTTCAAGGCAAGGGTTTTTCTTTTTCAAAAGAAATGGCAACAATCTATTGATCTAGCCTTAGAAGCGTTAGCTATAAAGCCAGATTTGATGGATTTAAATGTTGATGAATCAATCATGTCATCTGAATATAATTCTATAGAGTCCATACTGGCATTAGATCTAGTTGTCTCATTAGACATTATTCAAAATGCTCACGTTTCTGATGAATTGATCACTAATTATGATCAGTTAGAAGACAAAAGGTTTTCTAACTATTTCAAAGAAAATTCAGATGGAAATTATAGTTCCAAAAAAGGTACTCTTGATAATTTTAAATGCACCTTTAGAACTGCGGAACTCTACATGATTTTGGCGGAATCATATGCCAGACTTGGAGGGGATCAAAACTTGAATTTAAGTAAAGGGTACCTGTACCAGCTCCTAGAAAATAGATACACTCCTGCCGGCTTGGAAGCCTATAAAAATAGAGTCGAACCACTCAATGCAGATGACTTAATACAAGAAATTCTCATAGAACGTCAACGCGAATTTGCTTTAGAAGGGCATCGCTGGAATGACTTGAGAAGAACTACTCAAAAGAAAATTACAAGATTGTTTGATGGGACTACTTATGTGTTAGAGCAAAATGATGAACGGTATACTTTGCCATTTCCTCAGGACGCCATAATTAACAATCCAGACCTATAACCTATTAAACAGTTTTTAAACATAAAAATTAGCATTATGAGAATAATCAAGTCAGTATTGGTTTTAATTGCCTTAACCTTAGGATTCATAGCTTGCACAGAAGATGAGCCTAGCAAGTCAAACTTAAACACCATTGAGTCTTTCGAAATTGATTTCGGTGATGCGGATCCTGTCAATTATGAATTTGGAGATGATATTTCTGTCAGCGTACCTTTTGGTACTGATGTTACAGGTAAAACTGTTACAGTAACAGTTTCTGAAAACGCAACGGTAGAGCCTGCATCTGGAAGTGTGATAGATTTTGTAGATGGCGAGTCAATTGAATTCAAAGTAACTGCCGAAAACGGTGAAATAAAGTCTTACAACGTTACAGTAACAATAAGAGGTGAAGTTGGTAGTGGTTCAAAATTGGATACATATACAGTAGAAGACCCATTTAGAGGAAATTCTACAACCACGTATAAGTATTCTGACGAGTCGGGTTTTGTAATTGAGACTAATAAAAGTACAGTCTTATTTGGTGAAGAGACTAAAACTAAAACAACATTCGTCTACGATGATAAAAATCAAGTAGTAGAAGAGAAAACCGAAAGTGGGGATGATTTAGGAAGTACTATTTACACTTACAATACGGTTGGTCAGATTATTAGTTCAGAATATACATTAAACGATGAGTTGACATATACCTATGTGTATACATATGATGCTATTGGATTGCTATTAAAATCGGAAAGAACTGATCTAACAGATGACAATTTTAAATCAAGTGATGAATTTACAATAGAAAGTGGAAACGTAGTAAAGGAAATAAACTCTAATCAAGAGTCTGTTGCAACATATGATGATAAAAGGAATCCTTTTAAACCACTTTATCCATCTGCATATGCTGACATAAACATAGGTATACAGTCTGTGAATGAAAACAATCCTATTTCAGGTACATTATCAGATGATGATATTGTGTATGAATACAACGAAGATGGATATCCTATATCAGCCAACTATACTTATTTTGATGGTTTGGCTACCGTTAGTAAGACCTACACCTACTTTGAGTAAAATTTAATCGATAGTTGTTTTTGGAGGCAGCCTTTTGAGTACAAAGGCTGCCTTTTTAGCTTTTATAAGCAAGTGGTTTTGTATTAGCAGCAGTCTATTTACGTCAATTTGTTGAAATACAAATTGTTCTGAAATGATAATCAGCGTTTCTAGTGAAGTAATTAGTGGCACAGTTTTGTTTTCAAATATTAAAAGTCTAATTTTGTGTCCCCTTTTCGGAGGGCGTTGGATTTTGACTATAAAAATCGTTATATAAAGTGGATTCAGTAAGTTATAAAACAGCAACAGTCAACAGTACTACAGCGGAAAAGAACTGGGTAGTCGTTGATGCTGAAGGAAAAGTATTGGGGAGATTGGCTAGTGAAGTAGCTAAGATGATCCGAGGAAAACATAAGCCAGGTTATACTCCAAACGTTGATTGTGGTGATAACGTAATCGTTGTTAACTGTGACAAGATTAAGATGACTGGTAAGAAATGGACTGATAAGGAATTGGTAAGACACACTGGATATCCAGGAGGTCAAAGAATCCAAACTCCTAATGAGGTAATGGCTAAGTCTTCTACTATCCTAGTAGAGAGAGCAGTAAGAGGTATGCTTCCAAAGAACAGATTAGGAAGAGCCTTGTTCAATAATTTGTTTGCGTACGAAGGTGCAGAGCACAAGCATGAGGCGCAAACTCCTAAAGAAGTAAAACTATAATCTGAATGGAAGTAGTAAATACCATTGGAAGAAGAAAAACATCTGTTGCTAGACTTTATTTAGGTTCTGGTAAAGGTGAAGTGAAGGTAAACAACAGGGATTTGAAAGAGTATTTCCCATTCGAGATTTACCAAACTATCGTTAAGCAACCACTAGTACTAGTTGAAGAAGACGGAAATTTTGATATTAAAGTCAACGTACAAGGAGGAGGAATGAAAGGTCAAGCTGAGGCAATCAGATTGGCTATCTCTAGAGCTTTGACAGAAATCAACCCTGAGCACAGACCTCCTTTGAAGAAAGAAGGATTCCTTACAAGAGACCCTAGAATGGTTGAGCGTAAGAAGCCAGGTAGAAGAAAAGCAAGAAGAGCGTTCCAGTTCAGCAAGCGTTAATATTCAATTATTATATATACACAAGTTAAATGGCCAAATTAGAGCATAAAGACTTACTTGACGCTGGTGTTCATTTCGGACACATGACGAGAAAGTGGGATCCAAGAATGGCACCGTACATCTTTATGGAGAAAAACGGTATCCATATCATTGATCTACATAAAACGCTAGAGTGCCTCGAAGAAGCGTCAAACGCACTCAAGCAGATCGTAAAATCAGGAAGAAAAGTGATGTTCGTTGCTACAAAAAAGCAAGCGAGAGAGATCGTTTCTACTGAAGCTCAAAAATTGAGAATGCCTTACGTAACTGATAGATGGTTAGGTGGTATGTTGACCAACTTCGCTACTATTCGTAAGTCATTAAAGAAAATGTCTTCTATCGATAAGATGATGAAAGAGGATTCTTTCAAAGCACTTGCTAAGAGAGAAAGACTAATGATCAGCAGAGAGAAGGTGAAGTTAGAAAGAGTACTAGGTGGTATCTCTGAATTGACTAGACTTCCAGCTGCATTATTCGTAGTGGATATCAAAAGAGAGCATATTGCGATCAAAGAAGCACAAAAGCTTAACATTCCAGTATTTGCATTAGTAGATACTAACTCTGATCCAAATCAAGTTGATTTCCCTATCCCAGCAAACGATGATGCTTACAAGTCTATTGAGTTATTGATGAAATTCATCGGTTCTCAAGTAGAAGAGGCATTAGCTGAGCGCAAAAAGGATAGAGATGAGCAAAAGGAGAAAGAAGGAGCTGCTGAAAAAGCTGCTGTAGACACTCCAGCCGCTGAGAAAGCTGAATAACGAGTACTTTATAGTATGATAATATAATGTTGAACACTGTAACGATGACTAAGTCGTGGCAGTGTTCAATTTTTGTTTACATGGAGTCCAATGGATGATAATGTTGGTATTTAAAATACCAATTCTGTTTTCGATTTGACACTGTGATGAATCAAACTTTAACAAGAAAAATCTAAAAGAATATACAAATGTCAATTTCTGCTAAAGAAGTAAACGAGCTTCGAAAAATGACCGGAGCTGGAATGATGGACTGTAAGAAAGCATTGGTTGAGACTGATGGTGATTTCGACGCAGCAATTCAAGTTCTAAGAAAAAAAGGTCAAAAAGTATCTGCAGCTAGAGCTGACAGAGAAACTACTGAAGGTGTTGTTTTTGTTAAAACTAACGCTGACCAAACTACTGGTGTAGCTGTAGCTTTCACTTGCGAAACTGATTTCGTGGCTAAAAACGCTGATTTCGTAGCTTTAGGCGAAGAGATCGCTACTGCAGCTTTCGAAAATAAGCCAGCTGATATCGAAGCTTTGAAAGCTTTAAAAGCAGGTGATTTAACTTTCGCTGAGAAGATTGTTGACATGACTGGTAAGATCGGTGAGAAACTTGACGTTATCGCTTATGAGGTAATGGAAGGCGAAGTAATCGTACCTTACGTACACATGGGAGGAAAACTTGGAGTTCTAGTTTCTTTGAAAAACACTAACGGTACTGATGTAGTAGAAGCTGGTAAAGATGTAGCTATGCAAATTGCTGCTATGAACCCTGTTGCTCTTGATAAAGATGGAGTAGATGCTTCTGTAGTTGAGAAAGAGATCGAAATCGGAAAAGAACAAGCGAGACAAGAAGGAAAGCCTGAAGCTATGCTTGAAAAAATCGCTATGGGTAAATTGAATAAGTTCTACAAAGAGAACACTCTATTAAGCCAAGCATTTGTAAAAGACAACAAACAAAGTATTTCTCAATACTTGGATGGTGTTTCTAAAGGTTTAACCGTTGCTGAATTCAAGAGAATCAACATCGGATAATCGATTAGATATATCTAAATTGAAAACCCATTTCGACCTTGTCGGAATGGGTTTTTTTGTACCAGAATATTTCTATTGACTAACGAAACGAAGTTTAAGGAACCTCGTCTTTAGCTTAGTCAACCTTAATAATTTAATTCGATAAACTTCTCTTAAATGAAACAAGTACTAGCTGACATTATCACCATCGGAGATGAAATACTTTATGGGCAGATTGTAGATACTAATAGCCAATGGATTAGTGAACGATTAGATGAAATCGGGGTGAGAGTAAAGCGCAAGTATTCAATTTCAGATACGGCTGAAGACATAAAACAGGCTATGGATGAGTCTCTAAATCGTGCTGATATTATCTTATTAACAGGTGGGTTAGGTCCAACAAAGGATGATTTGACTAAGCATACTCTGTCAGAATATTTTCAGATGCCTCTAGAGTTGAATACTAGTGCACTGCTGGATGTAGAAGAGATATTCAAGAAGTACAATAAGGAACTGACCGACCTTAACAGGGGGCAGGCATATTTACCTAAAGGTTGTGTAAAAATTACAAATGATAGAGGTACTGCACCTGGTATGTGGTTTAATTACAAAGGGAAGGTAGTTGTGTCGATGCCTGGAGTACCATTTGAGATGAAAGCCATGGTTGAACGGTCTGTGATTCCAAAGATTAAGGAGAAGTTTAGATTACCAGTAATTCATCATAAAGTGATCAGGACGATTGGAATAGGAGAATCATGGTTATCAGAGATGATTGCGGATTGGGAAGATGCATTACCACATTTTTTGTCACTAGCCTATTTACCGAGGAAAGGTCAGGTAAGATTGAGGTTAACAGGTATTGGAGAGGATAAATATGGTCTAGAGCTAGAAATGGAAAAGCAGGTCAAAAAAGTTCTTCCAATTATTCAAAAGTATGTGTTTGGGTTTGGTGATATGGAAATCGAAGATGCAATAGGAGAAACCTTGAAGTCTAAGGGGCTTACTATTGGTACAGCGGAGAGTTGTTCAGGAGGATTTTTAGCACATAAGATTACTTCTGTGGCAGGTAGTTCTGAGTATTATAGAGGTTCGATCGTGTCTTATCATAATGATATTAAGAAAGATATATTAGGTATAAAACCAAAGACACTGGAAGCTTATGGGGCAGTTAGTGAAGAAACAGCGACAGAAATGGCACTTAATGCTCAGAAGAAACTAGGGGTTGATATTGCCGTTGCAACTACTGGTATAGCTGGGCCAGGAGGAGGTTCAGAAGAGAAACCTGTAGGTACCGTCTGGTTAGGTTTAGCCTATGGTAAGAAAGTATTTACACACAAACTCAACCTTGTTGGTACTCGTCAACTTAATATTGAAGCAACTGCTACTCACGCTCTGGACTTTGTACGTTTAGTATTGTCAGGTGATACTCATAAGTAATACTCATCGTTGAATTTTCATTTAGACTCTATATAGACTGGTATTAGGTGCTTTTAAAAAAGAAATTATTCCTTTATTCTAATTTATAGAACTAACTGAATAATGTCTCAACATTTCCTAAATCGACACAAAACTATCTCAATGAATGTAGGCTGATATGGTACTTTAGGATTCGGAAGCATAATTTGTATCTGAATGAAAAGTGCCATTATGAAAAAAATATTAACTATTCTATTGCTGGTTTTGGGGTTCAATTTATCAGCACAGAAGAAACCCAATATCCTTTGGGTAATAACAGATGATCACAGAGCTGATGCAATAGAGTATTACAATGAAGTGACTACAGGGAAGAGTGAGAGTCCTTTAGGTTACGTATTGTCTCCTAATATAAATGAATTATGTAAAGAGGGAACATTGTTCACGAATGCCTATTGTAATTCTCCTATGTGCACACCGTCTCGTAGTTCTATGCAGTCTGGAAGATATCCGTTTCGTAGTGGGCATTATAAATTTAAATCACATCAGACAGCAGGTCATGTGAAACCGACAGTTTCTCAGACTTTAAGAGAGGAAGGATATGGTACGGCTGTATTTGGAAAGACAGGTTGGGGAATTAGGCACAAGGACGGAGATAAAGGGTTCTATGATCATACAATCAATTTTTCTCGAGATTTACAGCAACGAGGTTTTGGAGATATTTTCGGAGCAGGGGCGAAGTATTCATTTCCTGAAGGAATATTGACTTTGCATCAACTAAAAGAGACTGCATTATACCCGGACGGAACAAAGTTTACCTATTTGACATTGAAAGATGATGGTGAAATACCTCAGGAGGATAAGGAAATTAAAACCAAAGTAGAAAAGGACTTTAATATTTTAAGAGCCTACACTCGCATAAACACAGGGTTAATATTAGGAGGAGAGAATCCTATGCCTGCAGGTAAAACGGTGGATGGTTATATAGTTGAAGAACTCAAAAACTATTTAGCCAATCAAGATCAGGATTTCAAAACTTTGGCGGGAAAAGAAGTTAGAGGAGCAGATAGTCACAAGCCACTTATGATCAATTTGGGTTTTCATCTACCCCATACTCCGGTACTCCCACCAAAGGAGTTCAGAGATAAGTTCAAGAAGAAAAAGTATAACATCCCAGAATTTAGTACCGATGAACTGTCGAATTTTCCTCCACAGTTAGTGACGCTTTACAATGAGTGTAAGACGGATCAAATGACAAATGCAGAGAAACTACAAGCTATTCGAGATTATTACGCCTTCTGTGCATATGGAGATGCATTGATTGGAGAGTCCGTTGAGGCATTTAAGCAGTACTGTAAGAAAAACAATCAAGAGTACCTGATTGTTTTTACTGTAGGTGATCATGGTTGGCATCTCGGTGAACAAGGCATTATGGCGAAGTTTGGGCCTTGGAAGCAGTCTGTCCATAACGCAGCAATTATAGTAGCGTCAAATAAAGAGAAGTTTCCCGAAGGAAGAGTGGTGACTGATATGGTAGAGTTCGTAGATTTTGTACCTACGATGCTATCAGCTGCAGGCGTAGATATTGAACAGCAGAAGTTTAGTTATTTAGATGGGTATGATTTATCGAGAGTAATTGAAAAACCAGAAGAAACTAAACGTGAGTATATCATAGGAGAGGTCAACGTAGTATGTGGACATCGTGCCTATATGAGAAACAAAGATTTTGCTTTTAGTATGCGAACACGTGATCGCTGGGATGTAGCTTATACTGAAGACCTCAACAAAGACATTATGTGGGCACTGACATGTGATAGACCTAAGGCTGATTTAGCCTTGTACGATCTTCGAAAGGATCCTTTAGAAAAGGAGAATGTAGCCAATGAACAAGAGTATAGAGATTTGGCTGATTGGTTTAGAAATAAGTTGGGGAGGATAGTGCTAGGTGATGGTAGAGTCGAATGTGATTGGACTAAGCCTAATAGCTACGCGTTGAGTAATTTTGCATCTGGATCTGATGATAAGAAATTGGATATACCTGTAGGCTTGATTCCTCCGGTAAATTATTAAGCTGTGCTATACACGGTAAATATGTCACCCATAGTGACACGAGAGAGGTTCTGTTTTATATGAGGTTTCTTATTAGCAACCTCATATTCTTTGATACTGCTGTCTATAAGATTTTGGAGACATGTCTTTATACTTATTGAACTGTCTATGGAAGAAGGAAAGGTTATTGAAGCCAGAACGATAACCTATCTCTGATACAGATAGATCTGTCTCGATTAGCATTTTGCTGGCAATAGTGACTTTGTATTCATTGACATAGTTCGTAAATGTTTTGTCAAAAGTCTTTTTAAAGAACCTACAAAAGGCTTCTTTACTTAGTGCAAGCTGTTCTGAAAGGTCTTCTAGCGAATGCTGTTCAAGGATGTTGTCCTTGATATAGTTATTGATGACATTGACACGGTGGCTTTCTTTTGATGATAATGCTTTCCCAAATCCTGGACCTGCCAGTAATTCAGTTGAAGCTTTTGTAGCAAGCGTGTTTAATATATCCAAGAAAGTAAGTAATCGATCGAAGGGGTTTTGCTTAATGATTGAGGCGAATGATTCTTCTAAAGAAAGAGCAGTACCAATATCAAAAGCTACTCCATGAGATGATTTTTGCAGTAATGCTTTGATTGCTGTTAGTTCAGGTTTTTCCAGCCAGTCTTTCAGTAAGGACTCATCCCATTGAATAATGACGCATTTTACGTGTTCACTTTTAGTATCAATGGTCTTCCAAGAGTGAGGGACGTTTCTTCCCACCAATACTAAGTCCCCTTTTTCAAAAGGGTGCATCGAATCACCCACATATCGAATGCCCGTACTTTGTATCATATAGGTCAATTCATATTGAGGGTGAAAGTGCCATTCGGCTTGGAATTCTTTATCTTCATATACCTTGACCTTAAAAGATCGGTCAGGCGCTGTAGTGACTTCTCTTAAGTGTGCTTTCATATTATTATTTTAAGTCTTGATTATAGAGAGGTCTTGACCATACCCATTTGCTTATGGTTAGGGTAGTATAAAGTGAATGTTTCAAGAATAGATTAAGAGGAAAGATAAGTCAAGTTGACAATTATTAGTTTATTAACACTAAATCAATAACTAAATAGTCAAAATAGTACATAAGAAGTGCTGTATGCTGTATCGAATCTCAGACTCTTGATAAGACCTTTGTCCTACAATTATTAATGAAATTGCTATGAATGATCTGGCTATAAGAGATGTCAAAATCTACAAGGCTTCTTCCGAGTTGAAAAAACCGATTTCTGATGCTACGCATACCTTGACTGAGATTTCCTTTGTTGTGATGAGGATACAGTTGGAAAACGGTATTATTGGAGAATCTTATCTTTTGTCTTTCCAGTATTCTCCAAATGCCATTATCGGCGCATTAAAAGATGTAATTCCAGCCATCAAAGGGTTTAAAGCCAATGAAACGGGATTAGTATATCAAAAGCTTGAAGATCAATTCGAATATTTTGGAAATCAAGGATTACTAAGATGGTCTCAAGCAGCTGTGAATATTGCAATGTGGGATGCATGGGGTAAATCACAAGGGCAACCAATACATAGACTTTTAGGAGTAACTAAGGAGAAAGTAAATATCTACGGCAGTGGAGGCTGGATATCATATACGATCGATGAGTTGATAGAGGAAGTTACAGGCTATGCAGATCGAGGTTTTAAAGCAGTGAAAATCAAGGTAGGCTCTCCAAAAGTCAGTACCGATCTAGAAAGACTTAAAAAAGTAAGGGAAGCTGTAGGTGATAAGGTAGATATCATGATGGATGCCAATCAAGGAATGGATTTACCATCAGCAGTAAAGCTTTCTAATGCAGCTAAAGATATTAATATCCATTGGTTTGAGGAACCAGTAAATCACCAAGATTTTCAAGCATATCAAATTCTGAAAAACCAAACAGGGATCTCTCTGGCAATGGGAGAAAGAGAATTTGATACGTTGCCGTTGAGAGAGCTTGTGACAAGAAATGCATTAGATATTTGGCAGCCAGATATATTACGAATCGGTGGTGTAGAAGCTTGGAGAGAAAGTGCTGCACTAGCACATAGTTTCCACTTACCAGTCTTGCCACATTATTATAAAGATTACGATGTACCGCTATTGTGTACTATTCCAAATGGTGTCGGAGCAGAGTCATTTGACTGGGTAGATCCGTTAATTGATAACCCTATGGTAGTAAAAGATGGATATGCTATTCCACATGAATTACCAGGCTGGGGTTTTAACTTTATTGAAGACAAACTAACTGAGATAAAGTAATATGGGACTCAATGTATTTTCATTAGAAGGGAAGCTTGCCCTAGTTACAGGAGGAGGAACTGGTATTGGCTTAGGTATTGCAAAAGCTATGGTGGAAGCAGGCGCTAAGGTCGTAATCACTGGACGTAGAGAAGAGGTTTTAAAAGAAGCTATAGACGAGCTAGGTGAAAACGCTACTTATAGAGTCAATGATATCACTGATAAAGCAGGTATTCCCTCTTTGGTAGAGGACATAGAAAAGAAGGAAGGTGCTATTGATATATTGGTCAATAACGCAGGTATTCATCACAAGGCAATGGCTCAGGAAACTACTGATGAAGACTTTGAGCGTATCCTTCAAACTAATGTGATGAGCGTATTTGCCTTGACTCGTGAGTGTGCAAAGTATATGTTGGAGAGAAAGAGTGGCTCCATCGTCATGATAGGTTCTATGGCTGGACTATTTGGTATTGATAAGGTAGTAGCTTATGGTACATCTAAAACGGCGTTGACAGGTTTAGTAAATGCTTTAGTGACGGAGTATTCTACGAGTAATGTTCGTGTCAACGCAATAGCACCAGGGTGGATTGAATCCAATATGTTCCTAAACGCTATTAATCAAGACTCACATCGTAAACAGCAAATCACCAATAGAATAGCAATGGACTGTTTTGGTCAGACTAGTGATATCGGTAATGCTGCAGTCTTCTTAAGCTCAGAAGGAGCAAGATATATCACAGGAGTAGTATTGCCAGTGGATGGTGGGGCAACTGTTAATTTTTAGTTGCCCATTTAATTCCTCCTTTGAAGAGGAAAGGAGGATTTTAACGCAAAAGTAGAAAATGAATAGACCAACATACATAGAAGATTATCAAATCAGTGAAGCCTTTGACGGAGGCAGTAGACTAGTATATGGCACATCTGGACTTGGTGGAGTTTGGGGAAAAGTAGATGCTGGAGAATCAGTAGAAGCTTTACTTTATGCATTCGAAAATGGAATTTCAGTATTGGATACAGCACCATCTTATGCCAATTCGGAAATATATGTTGGTCAAGCCTTGAAACAGTGGAAAGGAGAAAAGCCTTTTGTCAGTACTAAAATAGGCCGTCTGAAAGGAAAAGATGCTTTCGAAATAAAACTTGATTACTCGGAAGAGGGAATGAAAAACAGCTTAGACAATAGTCTTGAAACATTGGGTTTGGAAAGCATTGATCTACTGTTTTTGCATGAACCTCAACTAGTGCCTTCTGATCAAATAGAAAGGGCTATCGATACCTTGAAGGAATTTAAAGCAGCAGGACTGGTAAAGCGACTAGGCGTAGGAGGGAATCCAAATGCAACTTTCATGCCTTATGTCAAGAAAGAGAACTTTGATGTGGTATCAGGTTTTTTAAAGATGGATGCATGTAATCTGTCAGCATTTGAAGGACAGGTTCAACAATTCCAAGAAGAAGGGATAGCTTATTATGCGGCATCTGCGCTACACTTTTCATTGTTAGGAAATAGATATGAGCAATACCTGAAAGATGGAGTAGATGGCGAATGGATTACGGAATCAGATTTGGCGAATGCTACGAAAGTAAAAGCCATTGCGGATAGATTGGATATGCCTCTAGCGACTTTAGCACAGCGCTATTTATTCTCAATTAAAGAGGCAGACCGTGTAGTGATGGGGGCTAGAAACCTAGAGCAAATTCAGTCAACTATTTCAGACTGGAAGTTGGGAAAGTTGGACGAAGAGACTTTTGAGGAGGTTACGGATTTAATACTTGGTGAGACCGAATAATCTAATGTCATGCTAGAGAATGAAGGTTTTTATATAGGTATTGAACAAATAGATAAGCTGAGAAGTTCTATCACTTCCTAATAGTCATGACTTAATGAGATACTCCAAACAATAAAGAAAAATGAGAGTAATTAGACTTAAAGAACCGGGAAGTTGGGAAAAGTATGATGCCAATCAGCCGGAACAGGTTTTGGCAGCAGGTGATGCACTCGTCCAAATCAATAAAATGGGTGTATGTGGGACAGATCTACATGCCTTCAAAGGACAGCAGCCTTTTTTTGAGTATCCTAGGGTTTTAGGACATGAGTTGGCTGTGGAAGTGCTGGCTATCGGTCAGGAAGTGAATAATGTCAAGGTAGGTGACCGATGTTCAGTAGAGCCCTATTACAATGAAAAGATCGGTCAGGCAGTACGAAGAGGGTTGACTAACTGTGGTGAACACCTGAGAGTACTAGGGGTACATGTAGATGGAGGAATGCAAGAGCAAATGGTGATCCCAGCTCAGTTTCTTCATCCATCCAATAAATTATCAGATGATCAGTTGGCACTAATCGAACCATTAGCGATAGGATGTCATGCGGTAGATAGAGCAGATATCAAACATGATGATATCGTACTAGTAATTGGAGCTGGACCAATAGGGTTAGGAACCATTCAGTTTGCGCAGTTGACAGGAGCTAGAGTTATAGTGATGGATATTGAAGCAGGCAAACTGAAGAAAGCACAAGAAATTACTCAAGTCAAAGACATGGTATTGGTGTCGGATCAAATCGAAGAGGATTTAATGAAGCTCTTGGATGGAGACCTACCAACTGTAGTCCTGGATGCAACAGGAAATCCTAAATCAATGCTAAACACTTTCAAGTATGTAGCTGCTGGAGGTACAGTCGTATTCATTGGTTTGTTCCAAGGAGATGTGGTTTTTAATGATCCTTATTTTCATAAAAAGGAATTAACTCTTAAAGCTAGTCGTGCAGCGATGAGTGGTGATTTTAGTAGAATCATTCGCTTAATAGAGGCAGGTAAAATCAATCCAGAATCCTACGTGACTCATCGAATGGACTTCGATGATGTACCCGAGCAATTCCAGAAGTTATATGATTATGGCGGTGACTTGGTCAAGGCAATCATTGATTACAGGTGATATTATAATATAAAGTCGTAATGCTGACGAAGGAAGCATCGCGTTTTGGAAGGAAACATAGTCGCATATAGAAAGATCCTTCCTGACGTCAGGACAACCATAAGGGATAGAATAAATGATTATTAATTAAGAAACTCTCAGAATAAATGGAGACTAAAAAAGATAGCAACGCAAAATACTTAGTACCTCTCATCATAGTGATGGCCCTAATGTTCTTCTGGAACCTGAGTAGAAATATTAATGATGTGCTTATCCCTCATTTAAAAAGAGCCTGTCAGTTGACTGACTTTCAGTCGTCTTTGGTGCAGTCAGCATTTTTTGGGGCGTACTTTATTGTAGCATTACCCGCAGGATGGTATATCCAAAAGAAAGGGTACAGAATGGGAATGATTACTGGTCTATTGGTGGCAGCATTCGGAGCGTTTCTGTTTTACCCAGCAGCCGAGACTCGTATTTATCCATTTTTCTTGATGGCACTATTTGTAATGGCAGCTGGATTTGCAATATTGGAAGTGACAGCATCACCGTATGTAGCCAAATTAGGAAGTCCTGAAGGAGCTTCGAGTAGATTAAGTATGGCTGCAGCAATAGGTTCGGTAGGAGCTACTATTGCGCCGGCTTTAGCAGCATTACTTTTCTTACACGAAGTTGATGTCCCACAGTCTACCATAGATGCATTTTCCCCTGCCCAATTAGAGACATTCTTGTCTGGAGAAGCAGACTTGGTCAAGCCTCCCTATTTGATTCTTGGAGGTATTCTAGTAGTGATTGCTTTGGTAGTTGTTTTCATTCAGTTACCCAAAATAGAGGATGAACAAGGAGGAGATAAGAAACGCCTGGTTGATATATTCAAGTTTAAACACACATTGTACGGAGTAGGAGCTGAGTTCTTTTATGTAGGTGCGGAAGTAGGTATTGTCAGCTTCATTATACGATATGCGAAGTGGTTCAATATACCTGAACTCACCGAACAAAAGTCAGCACAGTTCATTACTGCTTTCATGGGATTGGTGTTATTGGGTAGACTGTTAGGAGTTTATATTTTGAAAAGATTCAAGCCACAAAACGTATTGGCATTCTGTAGTATCAGTGCTTTTGTGATGGTGACTTTGGCAATACTCACCAATGGTTATTTCTCTTTAGCCTGTTTGTCAGTAGTAGGATTCTTTACTTCGATCATCTATCCGATTATATTTAGTTTGAGTATGGCTGACCTTAAGGAATATACCAAGACAGGATCGTCAGTATTTTTGTTAGGAATAGTTGGGGGAGCCATAGTACCGCCAATGATGGGCTATATCTCCGATACGATTGGAATTAAATTCTCCTTTATCATTCCATTGATCTGCTATGTTTACTTGCTGTTTTTCGCCGTGAAGGGGCACAAGGTTAAAATAAGTTAGAACGTTAGTATATTTTCAAGGTAGTTCAAGGATACAGCTGAGTTCTATTGTCTCAAGTGCAATAAGAATGAATATTTGAAATTAAGTACTCAATCATTTTGTAACAATAGAGGGAATTTCATAATCAGTACGACAATGGATAATACACACTCTAACTTTCATAGATTCACTTATTTCTTCCAGTCAGATAGTACAGAAGTGAAAAGCTTTTTCACTTCTGAAAAGTGGAAAAATAGCAGAGAGACTAAAACTGATGGAGTATGGTCTCTGAAAGCATACAATATCGAGAATGATTACTTTCTAATTATAGATGCTTCATCTGATCTTAATAGTCAGCAGTTATTCGCTGTACTAGAAAAGAATGCGCAGTTTGGTTCGGTTCAGAAGCAATTAAAAGCAAGTGGACTCGAAGTATTGAAACATGATCAAGCATTAGAAAGAATTTATGAGTTTAATCAGAAGCATGTTCACTCATCTAAAGAAGGACAGCTCAAAACTGATGTTGGAGATCATAAACGGTTTGTATGGACATTGCTTTTGGAACAAGAACCAGAGCTTATGGCAGAGTACAAGCGTGTGCACAGTATTGGGATGGCTTGGCCTGAAATTACCAATAACATGAAGACTATTGGTGTCAAGGATATGGAGATATATCTATATGAAAGTCAGGCGATTTTAATCATGGATACTATTCCCAATTTTGATCTTGAAGAAGTAGGTCCAAGATGGCAAGCAATGCCTCGCGAAAGCGAATGGCAAGAGTTCGTTGCTAAGTTTCAGCGAACAGATCCGAATAGCTCCATCCAAGAGAAGTGGAAAACTATGAACGAAGTTTGAAATCAATTCAATTTTTTTCTAATACCACTGTTACCTTTTCCGAACGCTCCATGTCAAAGAAGATGAATCAATAATTCATTAACTTTTACAGTCATGGAAAACGCAGAACATTTAATCCCCTTCGTTGGAATATTTGCCATTTTTATCTTGCCAGCGATAGTGCTGGGCATCATTTTCTTTAACTATCATAAGAACAAGTCTCGTGAGAGAATGGCGATGATAGAGAAAGGAATGGATCTTACAGAAATCTATAGACTAGAAGCAGAGTCTAAGAATAGAAAAGTAGATAGAACTGACGGCTTACAAAAAGGGATGATCGCTGCTGGAGTAGGGCTGGGACTTTTTGTAGGTAACTTATTCAAAAATATTCATGGTTTCAATTCAGGCGTTACAATGGGAGCATCCATTGCCTTTTTTGTAGGTATGGCTTTTATATTACACTACATCATCGTAGGTCGTAAGAAGCAGAAAGAAGAGCAGGATCAATAAGAGATGGAAGATCGTCATCTCATTACGCAAGTATTAAGAGGCAATCATCAGGCGTTTGCAGCTTTGATCGATCGACACAAGGGCCTTGTCTATTCGATCTGTCTCAAAGTCTGTAAAAACGCAGAGACAGCGGAGGAAATCGCTCAAGATACTTTCTTGAAGGCTTTTCAGAAGCTGGACACGTTCAAATCTGAATCAAAGTTCTCGACTTGGTTGTATCGCATAGCGTACAACCTTTCGTTGAATACGATAAAAAAAAGTAGAATTCAGACGGACGATATTGACGAACATCAGTCAGTAGGAGAGAGTGATTTACCAGATGGATTCTTTGCACTAAAGCAAGAAGAACAACGAGGGTATTTGCGACAAGCCCTAGATAGACTCAACGAAAGATATGCACTAGTACTGTCTTTATATTATCTTGAAGAAATGTCTGTCAAGGAAGTAGCCGTAATCATGACGGAAAAAGAAAGTAACGTGAAAGTACACTTAAACAGAGCTCGTAAGGCGCTCAATAAAGTGTTGGAAGATTTATTGAAAGACGAACTAAAGAGTATTCTATAATGGATGAGAAATTAATATCAATGCTTAAGGGAATGAAGTCTGATGATTCACCAAGTGAAGACTTCACTCAAAAGGTCATGCATAGAATAGAAATACAAAAAGCAGGGTGGCATATACTCCGCGAAAAGAATATCTTCCAGTCTGTACTGTCACTGGTGGTATCGATCGGAATAGTAGGCATACTTTTTACTCTGACATCTATCGCTGGAGCTCGATTGGGAGAGGAGATGCCTTCTCTAGGTACTGAAGAACTGATATCTTCTATCTATGGATTACTGATAGGTCTAGGAGCTGTATCAATATTTTATCAATCTGGCAAAGTCATACGACTCTTAGCGAGTAAGAAATAGGTGTTGAGAGTTTTGTGTTTTCTGGAGCTATCAAAGAATTGTGCTAAAATCTTTCCAGATTAGCATCTCCAAAATATAAGACTATGAAAAACACCATCTATGCAGGCATATTCCTATTGCTTGTTGCTTGCTCAGGAAAGAAGCAGGCTGATAAAAAGCCAGAGGTAAAAGAACAAAAAGAAGTAACTACTAAGACCGTAGACAAAGCTCTCAACACAGAAGTAGACAAGTCTGGCATGGTTTACTTTGAAGGAGGAAAAATCACTATTGGATCTGATAACGGACAACCACTAGAGTCTCCTATGTTCGAAATGGAAATAGCTCCATTCTACTTGGATATCAACTTAGTGACAGTGGCACAATTCAGAAAGTTCATTCAAGCGACTGGTCACAAGACCGATGCGGAGAAGTATGGTGACTCAGGAGTCTTTGATTTTCAAATTGGTAATTGGCAGTTGCTCAAGGGTACGACTTGGGAATTCCCTTTAGGCCCAGATCAGCCCAAAGCAGAAGATAATCACCCCGTAACTCACGTTTCATGGAATGATGCTATGGCATACGCAAAGTGGGTAGGAAAGAGGTTGCCAACAGAATTTGAATGGGAGTACGCCGCCAAGAATGGAGGCAAACAGACGGGCAAATATGCTTGGGGAGATGAAGTGATCATGGGAGGAACTTATATGGCAAATACCTATCAAGGAGAGCCGGGGCCGAATCCAGAGGCATTGGATGGTTACTTGAGAACCTCACCAGTAGGTGCATTTGGAAAACACCCCTCAGGTCTAACCGATATGGGAGGTAATGTTTGGCAGTGGTGTGCCAACGTGTTTGAACCATATCCTGGAAATACAGCTTCACCACCAGCTCAGCAGAATGTGAAAAGCACCAGAGGAGGTTCATTTATGTTCGATCAAGCTAGGGATCTAAGTTTCACGACTACTTTCAGAGCTCAAAACTCAGACGATACTTCTTTGTTTAATACAGGGTTTAGATGTGCCCTTTAGTCAAGAGGTTAATCTATTGGGATAATTCTCAGACTCAAGAAAGTAGAGAAATCTTTTATTTTGAGCATGGGTGAGTTTCTCAATAAGCCCTAATTAAGGAAAATTCTTGTCCAGCTTTAGCTATTGTAATCTTGAATAATAGCTAAAGCCTTCAAGACTTTTCTTGTCAATCACTAATCATGAATAGTATACAAGGCATTTCACCAGAAGAGACTTGGCCCATTCGTCACAAGGTCATGTGGTCAGATAAGCCATTTGACTATGTCAAGGTGCCGAATGATCAAATAGGAGAACACTTTGGATTGTTTCGAGAGTCTAAGTTGGTATCTATTATTTCATTGTTCTTTGTCGGCAATGAAATGCAATTCAGAAAGTTTGCCACTTTAGTAGAGTGCCAAGGTCAGGGCTTTGGAACAGAACTGTTGAATTATGTTTTTGAGATGGCTGAGAGCAGAAATGTACGTAGAGTCTGGTGTAATGCCAGAGTAGATAAAACTGAATACTACAAAAGATTTGGGATGCAGGAGACCGAAGAAACCTTTGAAAAAGGAGGAATTGGTTATGTAGTCATGGAGAAAATATAGTACAGTAACTAGGTTGCTTCAAGTGACCTAGTTACTGTACTTTGTAGTTTAAGCTAAGGCTTAAAGAGGGATACTCACTCCGAAGAATGGAGATACATATCTCGTAGCTTTGTACCCATCATCAGTAGGAGTAAATGTCCAGAAGTAATCTACTCCCATGACCATAAACTTGTTCATGTGGTAAGCAAACCTCACTTTAGCCAGTGAATTATCATCAAGCTTGAAAGCATCATTTAAATCTGTCAATCCACCCTTGAAATAGTTAGCATGGATAGAAAACTTGTTAGCAAGTCTATCCACGTCAGCATGAAGAGTTACTGTCGCCGGTGAAGATTCGCTGATGTCATCAGGTAACATCAAGCTTCCCCCTAGGCTTACGATTTTGAGGATATGCCCTGTCAAACTTCCATAGATACCTTGTTGTTTTTCGGCTAAAGTAGAAGTCAAAATCTTATTGTCCTTGTTGAGTTCATAGGATGCATCGAAAAACTGAGGCATGTAGAAGTCACTATAAGTTAGCCTTTCGATTCGTACATCTGTACTTAGTAGATCTGCAATGAAATGAAATCTAAAGTTCATGCCTACACTGGCGCCTGTTCCTTTCTTGAATTCATTAGGAGAAGGGAATGAAGAATCATCGACACTAACTAAACTCAAAGTTTCTTCTAACGCTTGGGTTTCAAGGTTCAACATGGAATAGTTCGCAAATAAATCTACCTGCATGAAAGGTATTCTGAAAAGAGTCATGCCAGCGTCAAAACCTAAAGCTCCGACACCATCTTTAGTCAAAACATATTTCTGCGGATCATCTGAAGAACTGCCAGGTAGAGTAGTTTGATCTCTATCTTGAATGTATGTAGCACCTACTTCGAGTGTACGTATGATGGGAGTAGGAAGCCATCTGAGAGGTTTGACATAAGGTCTAATCGCCAACAAGTTCATAGACGATGCATCAAAATCAGAATACATACCTTCTATACCTCCCCAGCCTTTGTAATTAACATCATAATGAAGACCTATTTTCCTTTTCTCATAGCTGGTGCTATTGGAGTAATTATTGACTAGGCCTCCATAGCCAATAGATAGACCTGTGAGCTCTCCTACTTTGACATATACTGGGTCGATTTTCTGTTGACCGTATCTCACATATCTTATGACCCTTAAGACACCCACTCCGTCGGTGAACATTTCTGTTCGGACTTTGTTGTCATCGAGTCCATAAAGAATAGGTACATCCAAGCCGACACCTACTTTGCCTATGCTGAACTCAGGAGCGATATTCATACCTACATAAGCTTTGCCATCGATAGTAGAGTAAGTGACGCCACCGTTGATAGAGCCACTAGAATTAAGCGGAGGAAGACCAGCTCTAAAGTCCTCTGGATCCTTTTTGCCACTCACTTTCTCTTGGCGTTCGGCACGCTTTTCATCTTTAGCGATTTGATTAAGAGAATCTTGAGCAGCCTGATCAGCCGCTAATGTAGCCATGTCCTGAGTCAAACTATCAGCTACCGACTCAGTGATAGTTTCAAATTGAGTAGAATCAGCACCAGCCTCACTCACCAAGCTATCAATAGCAACAGGCTCAGTTTTAGACTTTTTCTTTTTCTTCTTTTTCTTTTCAGGTTTCTCCCAGAGATAAGAGTAATCAGCGAAGGGATCTTCTTCTACTGTATCTTGAGCTTGCAGATGATTTAGTCCTGTTACTGTCAATAATGAAAGCAGCACACATATCTTTTTCATAGTACTAGTTTAGTTCAATACCGTTTGTTTAAGGATAAAATACAGATTCAGTGTAAAGACCCGAAAATATTATATTACCCTCATAAAAAAACAGAATCATAATTTTTATAATGAAGCATTATGTTTCATTATTGCGACTTTAGTCATTGTGAAACCTACTTTAGATTAACCGATGTTGAGACAAATAATTGCCTTACTGTCTGTATTCATTATAATATTTTTTAGTAGCTGTGTTAGTACCCATTATGGAGTAGGTAACTTTTCACATGATACTGATGTCCTCCAAAAACCAGTTGATAAAGAAGGGGAGAAGGAAAGAGTTCAATATATCACAGGGAAGTATAATCACTCTCAGCAACCCGTCTCAAACAAATTCAAGTCGCAGCAGATGGGGTCGATGACTTATCATCTGGCAGAAAATCATAGATGGTATAAGATCGCTGGAGGTGGATTCCTTCATGGAGGGAGTATCGATGCAATATCGCGAAATCAAGTTCCAGGAGGGCACAAGTACTTTTTAGGAGGAGGACTTACAGGTGAATTTGCTGTTAACATCCCCGCAGGGATGTTTGAGTGGAGGATAATTGGAGTTAAGATGACCGCTCTTTACGAAAATGGAAAGTATAACCAGTTTAGAAAGGATGTAGTAGATTATCCTGAAAATGGTCAACTCGTAACTGATGATGATGAGATCTATTTTGAGTTCGAAACTGATTTAAACCCTAGGGGGTATAATTATAATATTGGGTTCACTTCAGAAATGGTTTTACAATTTGACAAAGTAGGAATAGCCTGGGCAGTAATATTAGGAGGAGGTACTGGAGGATCAATTACTGCTGGTTCGAGATGGTTACTTACTTATGACAAGTTCACATTCTCTTTCAATAATCAGCATAGAGGAGCTCTTTTCGAAACGGATACTGATACTTATTATGGCTTTGGTCTAACCTATGCATTCTCTCGAAAAAAGCTATAGTATACGTAATGCTATAATTGACTTCGGAGAGAAGAGAGAGTTAGTCAACCCTCTCTATATATTCTAATTTCATAGTCTCAAGATCAAGGCAGGTGAGGTGTCCCATAGATACACCACCTTTCACATCAAATACGCATCCAGCATCTATACAGATATTGTCAAGGTCGAGTCTGATATCATCAATGATCTGCATTACTTGCTTGGGAGTATGACCATGAATGACTTTTTTGCCATTGGTCTGTTGTAGATCTACATGTTCATCCCTCGTCCATAGCATTGCAGTTTCGTCTTCTCTGAACGGTATGTCGAAGTTAAACCCTGCATGTACCAAGAATGCGTTTTCCGTTTCGTAGAATAGATCTAGGGATTTGAAGAATTCCCAATAGGAATCAGGGATTTTATTAATGTCATCAGTACCAAAACTGGCTAAGGATTCTTTTCCTCCATTTTTAAACCAGTGATCATATTTACTCTTGTTCTCAAGAGCCTCTAGCATCATTAGATCATGATTGCCCATGAGAGCTTTGATATTGAAATGACGACGAAGCTCTTCGATATAGTCGATTGTACCCTTGGAATCAGGTCCACGATCCACATAGTCTCCCAAAAGGTAGAGCGTATCATCAGATTGAAGTTGCATCACTTCTTCGACTAAGCGGCGAAAAGACTTTGTGCAGCCATGCACATCACAAATAGCTAATTGTCTAGACATAAATTTTTCTAAATACTGTGTAATCGCAAAAGTACAATGAAGTGTAAAGAATCAAATAGATAATTGATCAGATGAAATGTGAAATAACCTCCTCCGCAGCGGAGCGACCAATTGTTCAGCGTAAAAACGTTCCTCCGCCGCGGAGCAACGTTTTGTTTGGCGTAAAAAGCTTCCTCCGCCGCGGAGCATGCTTCTGTCACGCGTAAAAAGCTTCCTCCGCTGCGGAGCGAGCTTTTGTCACCAGTAAAAACCTTCCTCCGCCGCGGAGGAGATTATTTATGGTGAGGGGGCCTGAAAAAAGTTGACAGGTTTTACACTAATACTAATATGAGTTTACATTCTTACTCGTTAATCCTAATTGTACTTTACAAGGATGTACATAATCCTATGTGCAGTAGACAGGCTAGGATTTAGTCCTGCTTTGGGTTGACTTCCCTAGCTAGTCAGAACATACTGTGTAAAGCAATGGCAGGTCGAAATTGTCCCTCGGGCTTTACGTGCTGTAAGGAGTGCGGTGAAGAAGAAAAAACTTGTTGATCGGTTTTTTTCTTTCCATCAGTTTGCTTCAATGGCGCGTTTAGCGATAAGGCAATGCGTGACTAAGGAATTAGCTGCTACAACATACTAGCAGAAAGTTATTTAAAAAGGCCATTGCAACGTTAGTGAATCAAAAAAGTAGTTAAATCGCTATCTTTGAATTCGGATAAAATGGTAGTCATTATGAGTTTACAAACAGCGAAATGGGATTTGATGCAAAAAATAATGAATGTAACTAAAGAATCATTAATCGAAAAAATAGATCAGATATTAGACCAAGAAATGATAGTTGGCTATACAGTATCAGGTAAGCCATTGACTAAACAAATGTATAATGATCGCCTAGAAGAGGCAGAAAAGCAGTTGTCTTCAGGGTCATATACTACACAAGAAGACCTAGAGCGAGAGTCAGAAAATTGGTAATGGATAAGTTCAAAATCGTTTGGGCGGATCAAGCCAAATTAGCTTTAAAAGACATCTACAATTATTATAAAGAGAAGTCCTTACAAGTAGCGAAAAACATAAAATCAGATTTACTTCAAAGTCCTAAAACGATTCATTTTAGTAAACAATATCAGTTAGATGAGATCAACCCCAAGTATCGAAGAATAGTAGTTCGTCATTATAAAGTTCTCTATAAACAAAAAGGAGATACTATCAGTGTAGTAGACATAGTAAGTACAAGGCAGTCCCCAGAAGTTTTGGAAAGTAAATAGTCACTCGAAAACCATGAAGATATCCTAATAATACCAGCTAGTAAGAACATACTGTGTAAAGCAATCGCTAGTTCGAGTTTGTCCCTCGGGCTTTACGTGCTGTAAGGAGTGCGGTAAAGAAGAAAAAACTTGTTAGCTCTGTTTTTTTCTTTCCGTAAGTCCTATGTATTAATTGTCTCATTGAAACCACAGCATTCAATTCTTGGATTCAGAGGTTATTTCCCATCTTTGCAGCCTAAAATCTGAATAACTATGCAGCGTAAAGCGTATCGAATGAATAAGGCGGGGTCTACAGAAGATCTCAAAATCGTCCAAGAAGAAATTTTAACTCCAGAAGGGAACAATATACAAGTCAAAGTTCATGCTATTGGGCTCAACTTCGCGGATGTTTTTGCTATTCATGGCCTCTATTCAGCTACTCCCAAGGGAAGTTTTGTGCCCGGATTAGAGTTTGCAGGTGAAGTAGCTGCTGTAGGAGAGGATGTCTCTAAGTTCAAAGTAGGAGATAGAGTGATGGCAGTCACTAGATTCGGAGGCTATGCAGACTATGTCAATATTGATGAGCCACATGTCGTAGCTCTACCCGACAGTTGGACTTATGAAGAAGGCGCTTCATTTCTAGTGCAGGGAATGACAGCTTACTACGCATTGGTATATTTAGGAGCTATGCAAAAAGGATCCAATGTACTGATCCATAGTGGTGCAGGAGGAGTGGGTATTTTGGCCAATAGAATCGCCAAAAATTACGGTGCTTTTACCATTGGCACAGTAGGTAGTGAGCGTAAATTGGAAGTACTAGAGAGAGAAGGATTCGACGCCAAGATCGTCCGCAGTGATAAATTTGGAGAGGATTTGAAAGATGCCTTAGGAGATCGTGAGCTGAATCTGATCGTAGAGACCATAGGAGGTAAAATCTTCAAAGCAGGATATGATCAATTGGCACCACAAGGTAGAATGGTAGTTGTAGGAGCGTCACAATTTGCATCTCCAGGAAAGAAGCCAAATGTTTTGAAATTGCTTTGGAAGTTTTTGACCAGACCTAAATTAGACCCACAGCAGATGATCCAAGAAAACCGCTCTGTGATGGGATTTAACCTGATTTGGTTGTATGAAAAAGTAGATGTGATGGCTGAGATGCTTCAAGAAATGGCTAAGCTGGATTTGGGTAAACCTTATGTAGGGCAGACCTATGAATTTGATCAGATGCACGACGCCATCAAAATATTCCAAACAGGGCAGTCGGTAGGTAAAGTAGTGGTCAAGACTGAACACGCTGCGAAGTAAGGCGATGAGAATAGGAATAGACATTGGTAATACCGACATCGTCATAGGTGTCTATGATGGAGAATCTTGGATTCATCACTGGCGTACGCCTTCTCAAAGAAATCGTCCAGAGGCAGCTTTCAATGAAATAGTAAAGAATCTTTTTCTTGAAAATGCTTTTGAGATCGAGTCGGTAGAATCCATCGCTTTGAGTAGTGTAGTGCCAGATTTAACTCAGATTATCCAAAATGTTTTTGAGAGCCTTGTCGGGCTTTCAGTAGTTGTCATCCATCCAGAGAATATCGAAAAGCTAGCTTTGGGAGATGTTATCAACCCATATCAAATAGGATCGGATTTGGTTTGTAATGCGGTGGGAGCGTTTGATCGTTTTGGTCAAAACACAATAGTAGTGGATTTTGGTACGGCACTAACATTTACAAGCATTAATGATCAAGGAAATATGATGGGCGTAGCCATCGCTCCCGGTGTAAGGACAGCTATGAAATCGTTGTCCGCTAATACTGCCAAGCTTCCAGAGATACCGCTTGAGATTCCAAATAGCGTAGTAGGCACAGATACGATCAGTGCCATGCAATCTGGTATCATGCAAGGGTATGTAGGATTGGTCAGACATATGGTCAATGAAACAAAGAAGCATCATGCTCATCCACCTAAAGTAATTGCTACTGGTGGGCTGTCGTTTGTCTTCGAACCACTGCACGATGTATTTGATGAAATCGATGTTCATTTGACTCTGAATGGACTGCTAGTGGCTGCTGAAAAGCTTAGGTAAGATTTTCAGCAGCCGAGGCTTATTCATTGTAAGGAGTCCAAGTCAAATCATCCAAGATTACCAAGCCACTTTTGGCTTCTGATGTGCTGACATTCTTTATAGCTAAATCAAAGTTGCCCTCTACATTGATGTCGTCTACTGAGAATACATAAGTTTCATTAGAAGTTTTCTTGATAGCTCCTACTACTTCTCCATTGATCAATAGTTGAATTTCTCGCTCTATCTTAGGATTCCATAGGTTCTTGACTTTGACATTAAAGCTCTTGATTCCATTAGGGATTTGAGAAGCCTGAAGTCCAGTGATGCCTTTATTGAATAGAATAGCACCATTGCCATTTATTTGAGAAGCCTCTTTTGCCTGCAATATCCACGCAAATCCGTTGTCACCAGAATATACTTTACTGGACATATCGATAGATTGAAAGTCATCAAAGGTTTCGATGTATTTTCCTACCTCCACCAGAGTCGAAGCTTGAATGGAATTGTTTTCTACAGAAGTCGCAGTTATGGTTGCTTTGCCATTCGATACCCCAGTAATTTTTCCCTTCTTATTCACTTTGACCACATCTTCATTACTCGATTTCCAAGTCAACGATTTATTCTTAGCAGTAGAAGGAATAACTTCAAAGTCGAGTGACTTGCTTTCACCTATTTTGCTCAAGAAAGTAGCACTTTTGTTGATTTTGATTTTACCAACAAGTTGAGCGTATTTTACTATGCCTCCAGGCCTGTATAGCGGGGGATTGACTTTGGCAAGATCTTCATTATTAGCCTTCAAGTCCAATTGAGGATCAAATAAAATGATATAATCGATGCTTGTACCTTGAGCTCGACCAGACATGGTAAATGTATATTGTTCACCCTTAGTCAAGTGATAAATCACTTGGGTTTTGACATGTTTCTGTTCACCAATATTCGATTCCAAGTAATAACAAGTGCCCCATTCTCGTACACCTCGTCCCCAAAACTTCCTATCCTGTTCTAGTACCTCCTTTGTGTATGCACAAGCAGAGGTATAGTTTCCTTCAAGTCTTACCCAAACATCATTTCGTTTATCATCATGCTCCTTGTCAGATAGAGGCTGGTACATCCTCATGGCCAAACGATAGTCTCCTGTTTGATGACATGTGAAGGTATACTGTAGAGGTGATTTAGCTGGCCCACTATTCATGTTGTTCCCAGTAAATTCTAGGTAATCACCACCGACAGGTTCGATTTCCTTACCCGCATAATATTTAGAGTCATCTTTTTTTCTAAGCACCCAAGGGTGATTCTCGTCGCTGCCAAGGTCAGAAAGCGTAATGTCAGCATCAAATACTATAAATCGATCCCCATATTCAATACCCGGAGTGTCTTGAGAGAGAGTTTGAAAATTGAAAAGAAGCAGGACAAACGATAATAGAGTAGATGAAAATCGTATCATGATTATTAGTCTTAGTTCTGAAGTGGATTAGACTGTAAATCAAGATAAGAGTAGGTATATGAGCAGGAAGATTATCTATTATTAATAGGGTGTATTTGATTTTTGAATTCAAAAAATACCTTGCTTAGATGTTTTTTAAAGAGAGTCTCAGGATGGAATTGAAAAATCAATTATACTTTGATTTGGGCTTTACAGTTATCTTGCAGAGCTTTCAAAAAAGAAGGTGATTTCGGAGCTATAGAATCATAAACTACACGAATGATTACTTTAACACAATACGACTCTAAGGAATACAGTTTTCAAGATCATATTTCGCCAGATGAAATCAAAGACCTAACACAGAATCCACAAGTGTCTTGGGTGGATATTGAAGGTTTTGATAATGAGGTGGTCAAAGCACTCACTGAAAATTACGGAATCCACCCTTTGATACTTGAAGATATACTTTCCGTCGAGCAGTTACCAAAATTCGAGTTGTTCAAAAACTATGTATTCTTTTCCGCCAACATGCTCACTCAGGCCGATGAAGGAAAGATAGTCGAAGAGAAGATTAGTATCGTATTAGGAGAGCACGTGTTAATTACATTTCAAGAAGGACTACCAGGAGATGTATTCGATGAACTAAGAAATAGAATAAGATATGCCAGAGGTCTAATCAGGGGAAATGCAGTAGATTATCTCTTTTATCAAATCCTCAATGCTGTTATTTCCAACTATACCAGAATATGCGAAAAGCTAAGGTCTACAATAGACGATATGGAAGACCGTTTGCTACAGAATACATCCTTTGATGTCATGAAAGAAGTTATCTCTGTCAAACGCGATGTCAACCTCATTAGAAGAATTACCATACCCCTATGGGAGGCCATCAATACCATGAAGGCAGAAGGAAAGCAGTTTTTACCAGCTAAAAATCAGCCATACTTGCATGATTTAGAAGACTCTGTGAAGTACATTCTATCCTTTTGTGATACTTCACGAGACATGTTGCGAGACTTGATGGACATGCACAATACCAATCAAAACAATGAAATGAATCAAATCATGAAAGCACTGACGATTCTTTCAGCCATTTTTATCCCTGTCACATTTATCGCAGGAGTATATGGAATGAATTTCGACGAGATGCCAGAGCTTCATTGGAGATATGGATACTTTACCATTCTAGCTACTATGTCCGTGACAGCTATAGCTATATATGCAGTGTTGAAGAAAAAAGGTTGGATGTAAAAGCTAGAAAGGGACAGTCTCAAGAACTTCATCTACCCAAAGTCCATATACATATCCATTAGGATGTAACCCATCACTTGTGAATTGGTCATCAGACATAATATTTGATACCGTAGTAATATTCACAAATTCAATTCCATTGGAAGAGCAAGTTTCTTTGATATGATTATTATAAGTCATTAACTCAGAGGTAATAGTAGATCCTCCAAATGATTGTCCCAAGCTAGTGACGCCATAGTCGGGTATCGACAGCACGAATACATTATCTTTATTATTTCCACTTAGCGTAATAGCTCTATCAAGAAGCTCCTGAAACTCATCCTCCATCAGAGAGAAGGATAAGCCTTGAAACTGATTATTGACACCAATGAGAAGTGATACATAAGTGAAAGTCGTATCGGAGAGGTCTTGTTCTTGATTCATTGCAAAAATGAGATCGCTTGTTGTCCAACCAGTTTGAGCCAGTATCTTGGTTTTGATCGTTGTATTCAGCTTGATTTCTAGATCAGAGGTAAGTTGGATTGGCCACCTTTCAGATTCAATTACTCCTTCACCTATTGTGTAAGAATCTCCCAGTGCTAAATAGGTAGTGATTTCATTACTCTCTGGATTAGCATTGTCGTCATCACTGGTTTCGCGTTCTTCGTCTGTATCAGGTTCCGTCTGTATGCTAGTATCGGTATAAGTAGAAGTACCGACAGGTGAGGAGTCAACATCAGAGTCACACCCTATCATCACGGCAAGTACGCAAAAGGCTAGAAGATTTGAAGATAGTCTGTATATCAATTCATCACTCATGATTAATAGGACGGGTATCGCTATTGTTGGGTTGTCAATAATAGATTGCCAATTAGGGAATTAGAGTATGCTTCACAGCACTACTTGGTTAAGGAAGCTAAAAACAAAAACGCCCATTCATCAACGACGAATGAGCGCTACTTTAATTCACAATTGTTATTAAGCCCTATGCAATAAGTATGAATGTTTCTTTAGCTGACCGCCAGCTTTGGGGTCCCAGTAGTGATTTTTCCTGATTCATTTTGTTTCTTGATCGCCTTGATATTGAACTGGATGACCACGGATACTGCCAAAGCAATTACAAACAGTCCAGCAAATATGTATAGTGTACCAGCATAGCTACCTGATGCCTCTCTAGCATATGCAGCCAATTGAGGTCCTACCAATCCAGCAGCAGCCCAAGCGGTCAAAATATTACCATGAATTGCTGATAAGTTTTTAGTACCAAAGACGTCACCTATATAAGCTGGAATCGAAGAAAAACCACCTCCATAGCATGTCAATATCAAGAATACGATGGCTTGGAATGCCAAGGCATTGGTGGTCTGAGGAAGCAAGAAGAATAGAATAATTTGGATCACAAAGAAGGCTGTATAAGTCATGGGGCGTCCTATGACATCAGAGAAACTTGCCCAGCCGATTCGGCCTAGTCCATTAAATAATCCCATTGCACCTACCATCGCTGCTGCTGCCATAGGTGTCAATCCAGCGATTTCTTGCGATAGTGGGGAGGCTACAGAGATCACAGCTATACCACAAGTAATATTGATGAACAGCATAGTCCATAGGAAATAGAACCTTGGCGTTCTCAGTGCCTCGATAGAAGTTAACTGAGCCAGATCAGTTTTGATCTTCTTTTTACCGCTATCTGTACCATTCTCTTCAAAGCCCTTAGGAACCCAGCCTTCTGGAGGTGGAGAAAGGTATTGTGCAGAACTCATCATGATTATAAAGTAAGATATTCCTAGTACCAAGAACATTGACGAAATACCAACTGTGCTAATCAGATATTGGATAATACTACTAGCTATCAGTGCACCAAAACCGAATCCCATGATAGCAAGTCCTGTCGCCAATCCTCGTCTGTCGGGGAACCATTTTACTAATGTAGAAACTGGACAGATATAGCCGACTCCGAGACCAATACCGCCGATTACACCATACCCAAGATAGAATACATAGACATTTTGTAGCATCACAGCTAATCCTGCTATGAGTAGACCTGTACCATAGAATGATGCCGAAAGCATACCACTTTTTCTAGGTCCCATTCTTTCGACTTTACGTCCCAAAAAGGCTGCCGACAATCCCAAGAATAATATAGCAATGCTAAATGCCCATGCCGTCTCTTTGAACTCCCAGCCTACTTCTTCCAAAAGGGGCTTTTTCAGTACGCTATATGCATAAACTGCTCCGATAGACATGTGAATGCCGACTGCCGATGCGGCGATGAGCCAACGGTTTTTTATTTTATTCATATCAGTATGGTTTGATATTTAATGATTGATTGAGTTCAGAAAAACTGGCGTCATCAGCGAGTACAATCTGGCAATCTGCTAGTGTCGAAGTGTCCAAATTACAGCTTGCGTTAGTCGTGCCTCCTTCGCTATGATCTCTTTTTGAATCATTGTCGAAGCAGTTCTCATTCCGATCCCAAAAGACTCGTAAAACCATAAAAGTGAGAATGATGCCAATCATGATTCACTATGATACCCGTCCTACAGATCGTCGTGATGCTAGACGAATTTGCAATCAGAAATCAAAATTATTTGACAACATGATTACTGATATTGAAAACGACGTAGAACCTTTCGTCGCAGGTGTTTGGAATGACACCATAGACGTTAGAGATTTTGTAATGAAGAACATGACTCCATATGACGGGGACGCATCGTTTCTTCAACCAGCCACTGAAGACACTGAGCTTCTTTTTGACATCTGTAAGCAGGCCGTTAAAGAAGAATTGGCCAACAATGGTGTAAGGTCCATCGATCCATCCACTATATCACGAATCAACTCACATGCTGCTGGCTACATCAGCGAACCACATGAAAAAATTGTAGGTCTACAAACAGACGAATTGCTGAAAAGAGCAATTAAACCATACGGAGGACCGAGAGTAGTAGAGAAAGCATGTAATGAACACGGAATAGAGCTAGATCCTAAGGTGAAAGAGATATTCCAATATACTAAATCTCACAACGATGGAGTCTTCTCAGCTTATACTTCTGAGATTAGAAAATACAGATCATTAGGTTTTCTTACAGGACTTCCTGATAACTATGCCAGAGGTAGAATCATTGGAGACTATAGAAGATTAGCGCTGTATGGTGCGGATAAATTGATCGAGTTTAAGAAGGCTGATCTTGAAAACATGGATAGCCCTATGGACGATTACAAGATTCGCCTAAGAGAAGAAATCTCTGATCAAATTATCGCACTAAAAGAAATGATCAATCTTGGTGAGCGATATGGTCTTGATCTAAAGCGTCCTGCTGCAAACGCCAGAGAGGCCGTGCAGTGGGTATACATGGCTTACTTAGCCGCAGTAAAGGAGCAAGATGGTGCTGCCATGTCTCTAGGTAATACTTCGACTTTCTTGGATATTTACATCGAGAGAGATATCAAAGCTGGTATTATTACAGAGTCTGAGGCTCAAGAGTACATTGATCAGCTAGTGATGAAACTAAGAATGGTTCGTCACTTGAGAATGGCTGCTTATGAAGAGATATTCGCTGGTGATCCTACTTGGGTGACTGAAGCCATAGGCGGAATGGATCACTGTGGAGGACACAAAGTCACCAAAACTTCATTCAGATACTTACAGACTTTATACAACTTAGGGCCATCTCCAGAGCCAAACTTGACGGTTCTTTGGTCACCAAGCTTACCCGAAGGATTTAAGAAGTTTTGTGCTAAGGTCTCGGTCGACACTTCTTCTATTCAGTATGAGAATGATGATCTAATGAGAAAAGTTCGTGGATCAGATGACTATGGTATCGCTTGCTGTGTATCTTATCAGGAAATAGGTAAGCAAATACAATTCTTCGGAGCGAGATGCAATCTGGCTAAGACTCTGCTGTTAGCCATCAATGCGGGTAAATGTGAAAACACAGGTACTGAAGTTGTAGCAGGTATTCCTGCGTTGAAAAACGAAGTCTTGGATTTCGAAGAAGTCATGGGCAACTTCAAAATAGCAATGAAGGAAATTGCAAGAGTGTACGTAGACTCGATGAATATCATTCATTTCATGCATGATAAATACTACTATGAAAGAGCTCAGTTGGCGCTGGTAGATACAGATCCCAAAATCAACGTTGCCTATGGCATAGCAGGGCTGTCTATTGTAGCAGATTCACTATCTGCCATCAAGCATGCTAAAGTGACTCCAATACGAAATGAAGATGGATTGGCTGTAGACTTTAAGATAGAAGGGGAGTTCCCATGCTATGGAAATGATGACGATCGAGTAGATGAATTAGCTACTGGTATCACTTCTCATTTCAATGACCAGTTAGCAGAGTATCCTACTTATAAAAATGCTGAACCAACCATGTCAGTATTGACCATCACATCTAATGTGTCATACGGTAAGAAAACGGGTGCTACTCCAGATGGTAGAGCTAAAGGCGTAGCATTTGCACCAGGAGCTAACCCTATGCACGGACGTGATACTCACGGTGCGATTGCTTCTCTGAACTCTGTGGCTAAGTTGAAATATGAATCTGCGCAGGATGGTATCTCAAATACAATGTCTCTGATACCAAAAACACTCGGAAACGATGATCAGACTCGTGTCAATAACTTAACGGCAGTCATGGATGGATACTTCACTAGAGGAGCACATCACTTGAATGTCAATGTGCTAAGTCGAGAGACACTTTACAAAGCAATGGAGCATCCAGAGGAATATCCACAGTTGACCATCCGAGTTTCAGGCTATGCTGTGAACTTTGTAAGACTGACCAGAGACCAGCAGTTAGAAGTTATTTCTAGAAGCTTCTTTGACAAGATGTGATGTAGAAAATTCCTAGTCGCTTTTCTGTACCAAAAGCGATTTCAAATTAATATCAGTAGTAATCAAGGGCTGGTGAGCGGACGGCTTGTCAGCCTTTTTTAATTACCTAGTAATTAGTCGAAAGTCCATCGATAAAAACTTATAGACCAAAGCAAGATCACTATCGACTATCAATCATCAACTATTCCCCAATCAACATGCAAACATTACAAGACACAAAGACACTCAATGTACACAGTATTGAGTCTTTCGGTACCTATGATGGGCCAGGGATTCGGATGGTAGTCTTTCTTCAAGGTTGTGAATTTCGATGCCTCTATTGTGGTAATGCAGATACATTCGACTGTGATGCAGGAGATAAAACACACATTGATGATCTCTTCAAAGAAGCTACTCACATGAAATCCTATTTCTCTAATGGAGGAGGAATCACTTTTTCAGGAGGTGAACCATGTCTACAAGCCAAAAAACTTATTCCTCTCATGAAGAGACTCAAAGAGGAGGGGATGCACATTTGTCTTGATACTAACGGGCATATTCTCAATCATTACGTAGAAGAAATGCTACAGTACGTTGACTTAGTGCTCTTAGATGTCAAGCACATTGATTCTGATCAGCATGAGAAGATTACAGGCAGAACCAATGAAAATACGTTGAAGTTTGCGGAATACTTGGAAGCCAATCAAAAGCAATTTTGGTTGAGATATGTATTAGTACCAGACTTGTCAGACCAACTAGAAGCGCTTCATAGACTGGGGCAGCATTTTCAAGACTATACACAGCTTCAAAAAGTAGAGATACAGCCATATCACAAGCTCGGTGTACACAAATGGGAACTCATGGGAATGGAGTATCAATTACCCAACACTCCACAAAATACCCCTGAGCAAATAGCTTTCGCCAAGGATATATACGAACAGTATTTTAGGGATGTGGTGGTGAATTAATTAGCCTTTATTCTTAGCATTCAACTCATTAATCATCTTTATAGAGACTCTAATCAAAACTCCGCCAACTAATAATATGATAGCCCAAATGAGATAAACCTGATTCTTGTTGTCACTGTCAGTAGATTGAGGTTTTGGATTATTATTTAGAGTTAGCTCCCCGTGAACAAGAGTACTGATAGGCTTAGGTAGGTTATTTTTAAATTGCTCGATATCATACTGAGGCTTGTACAATTCGTTGTTTCCTACTTTGATGGAATAGGATGATCGCGGATCAAGTTTCACAATAAGGAATTGCTTGAAATAAGAAGCATCTATACCTGTAATGGATAGCGGTTGGTTATCCTTGTTGTAAACCCTAATTCTTAAGTTTTTGGTTTTGATAGCCCCGATGTTGAATTCATTTTTTTTATCAGATGACACCGTACTATTTACAATAGTACTAAAGTATGATTCTGAAGTCGACACTAATTGTTCAGCAGAAATAGATACGTCTCTTTGGTAAAATTCAGGCCCATCTATCTTTAAACGTAGATTCTCAAAATAAACGGTGTCATCGAATGATACATTAAAATAAGAAGACTTAAGCGAGTCTTTGCTATTGACTACTTTCTCAGAAATGAATGATACCTCTCCATCTCTTTCAAAACTTTCATAAAAACCTATTTTCTGAATATCAATTGGAAGACTATTTTCATCATCTATTTCAAGCTTGAAATATTTGTAGTTACTGAGTGGGAAGCTAATTGTATATAGTTGTGTAGTTGAATAGCGGTTTTTTAGATTATTCAGCCAATAATCGTTTTTGATGACATACCAATCCGACTGGTTATCACTTCCACTTAATCTAGCCCGTTTCTTTACATCAGTGTTTCTGACTTTGAAGCTGATTTTGTCAATTTTATTCTTCCCCTTGTTGAGTACTATGTATTGGCTACTTACCTCAGGAGTATTTTTTTTACTAATTATTTTATACTCTATAAATCTCGAATCGCTCACCTTATTGGATTCTCGATCCCTGACAAAGGGAATCTCCTCTCCACCTTCTTTATAAATTCTTACATCCGAAAGCATTTCGCTACTGATACCAATTAATTCAGGTGATAGTTCGATTTTATAATAACCGGTCGAATCTACAGATGGAATATCTGCACTATATCTGAATGATTGAGCATAAGATATGGCACTTATAGATAGGAGAACAGAAAGATTAATTATTGTCTTCATCATCTGTTATTAGGAATTTAAGTTTTTGATATAAAAATGATACTGTCAAAAGAATGGCTCCAAGGAAAATAAATGAAATGATTTTTCCTGTAGAATTCCCATTGAGATCAAAGAAGAAAAGTTTCAATGTAGTAATGCCAAACAATACAAGTGAAGCTATACGCAATGCCTTGAGTTTATATTTCATACCTACAATAATCAATGCCGTAGCTATTATTCCCCAGACGACAGGGAATACCGATCTCATAATGGTATCAAACACCAGGTATTCTTCATTACCAGAGTTTTGCTGTGTAATCATTGCTAAATGTGTGATTTCTGCAGTTCCGATCAATACTGCTAGAAAAGACAAGATGTAAAGGTATTTTGCTCCGTTTTTAGAAGATAATTTGTAGGCCTTGTGTACTTCTTGCGTAATGAATACTACCAAATAAATAACTGACGCAAGTAAAACATAATGCCAGTAGAAACCTGTGGCTATGTCCTGATTTAGCAAATTAAAGTCTCTTGAGGCAATAGTTCTTTCCAGATAGTAAGTAGGATACAATAGTATTCCGACGATGGCTGCGATACCTGCGGAATTGCGACTCACCAGTTTGTCAGATTTTTTATGGACTAGTATAATTGCAGTAATGAATGCATAATTATACACACCAAGCAATATTGAGGCTAATGTTTCTGAAAATCCGAATGCTTTAAATTGATAATCAAACTCTAAAAGAAATCCGAAATAAAATATAACAACTGCTGCAATCCTGTTTATAATGGATTTCCATGTGAGAGGATAGCCCTTTAATTCGGTTTCAAAATCTTTATTAGATATAGAAACACCAATGATCAATGAGGCCAAGCAAACTAGAGTAGTCAAGAAGCCTTTGTTAATGACTGGAGCTAACTCATTGTAATCCGATATATCTATGTAATAGATGTTCCAGTCCATGAGTAAACTAATGGCCATAAGGATGGATATGATTATAGACGATACTCTTATCAGTTTAATACCAGACTTCTCTGACAGCCAAAGTAAGAGACAAGATTCAACAGCCCAGAAAAGAGTAATGTAGTTACCTTCCAATTGTATAGGAGCAATCAAACTCACAAAGGAAAGAACAAGCCCGATCAACATAAATACCAAGTTTCGATCTACATCCTTGCGTGAATAGAGCCTGTAAGCAAATCCAAAGTTGAGAATCGCTAGTAGAAGAGTAAAAAGTCCATTGTACATTCCATGTTGTAGACCATTTAATATTTGAATTCCAAACCCGAAATAAAAAGCAGTATTGGCAAACAGCATGCTGATTTCAGGGAATTTGAAAGTTTTTTTGTTTCGGACATTGTAAACAATGCTCATCAAAAAGAAGATGATGTAGTAACAAGTAAGGTTAGCAAACATCGTAATTCGAAGCTCTTCCTCATTACCCAAAAACTTTGAATAGAAGACTCCGATGAATAGAATAAAAGTAAAACAAAAAGCAATGTAATTAATGATATTCCATTTCTTGAAATACACTAAGATTAGCATTCCGATATCTAAAATCAAAATGTAAGCAAAAAACGCACTAATATTTCCAGACCCATTACTCACAAAGAAAGGAGTTCCAAACCCTCCAATAATGGCTAACACAGCCAATGTAGATCGATTATAAGCTAATGAAAGTAGCACCCCAAATGAGGTGATGAATACCATGATAAGGAATGCAGCAGTTTGATTGATTAGATGATACTGGTGAAAGGCTAGCGCTATACTAAAATAAAGTACGGCTAATGCTCCTCCTATGAGAACAGAACTGAATTTGGCAAAAGATTTACGCATATAGTGGGCCAGGGTAATCATCCCTCCACCAATAGCTACACCGATGGCTACTCTCATTCCTTCAGTGATCACGTTACTATCTATTCCTAGTTTCACTAGGAACCCCATGCCAATTACGAAGATTACTATTCCGATTTTACTCAGTAGATTTTCTCCTATGAATTTTTCAAGATCTGGATTCTTAGCTAAGAACTTACTCCAAGAAAAATTAAAACCTAGACTTGGATTAGAAACTGCAGGCTTTCTTTTCTTAGGTACAGCTTTTTGAGGGGTAGATTTAGCTTCTTGTATTTCTACAGCTTTTGGTTCAAGAGCAGGCGAAACGATTTCTGGTATAGGTTTTTGTTCTGTTTTTTGATGCTCTATCTCGGTCTGTTTCGAGCTTTCAGAGCTAGAAGAGACGTTGATTTCTTTTGTAGACTTCTGAGTTTTTAAGTCGGAGAGTTCACTAGAAATTTTCCTTATTTTATTCTTTAAGTCACCTACTAGAATCAAGATGACAACCAATAATAGGATAATAATAAAATCCATGATGCGACTACATTGTTATGTTAACTGATTTGGTTGGCTCATCAAGCTAACCACAAAATCATTGTAATGATAATGACTTTCAATCCTCAAGTGTAGACACTACTGTACATAGCTCCTAATTATACACTGAAAAAACAAATAGTACTTGATAGATTAGATTATTGAAATAACTCTCTGAGCACTAGGTAGTGCGTAGCTGAATACAAAATAAGAAATACGTAAATTGAAGCTAATCTTGATTTTATACACAAATGAGCAACAGTTTGTAGCTCAGTGAATTCAAAAAGAACCCGCAATCAAGAAAGGAAAATGAGCGATCTGTTTCATTAAGATTATTCTTGACGAAACAGATCGCTGTAATTGATATAAAGATACTTTAAACCATCTCTGGTTTGAATGAGCAACTAACTATTCTTTGATCAGTCGAGTATATCTGCCATCATGCATAATCAGGTAGACACCATTAGATAAGGCACTGATATCTATCGTCTTTTTATAAGTTGACAATTGTACCACTCCATCTAGACTTAGTATTTTGATTAATTGATGGCTCGTACTTTTGATAGTTATATGACCAGAAGCAGGATTAGGATATACTATGAAATCATTTCCTTCCTCATCCTTAACGGATAGTACATCATTTTCATCTGATGAAATAGGTTCAGGGTTGGGTTCTGGCTCTGGAGTTGGTTCCGGATCAGGTTCCGGACTTGGCTCTGGTTCAGGCTCGGGTGTCGGTTCAGGTTTTGGACTTGGTTTAGGTTTCGGTTCAGGGGTAGGTGTTGGTTTAGGGTTTGGAGATAGTTGAATGGTTACATTCTGAGTTTGTGAGGATCTGTTACCATGATTGTCATCAAAAGTCCAGTTAATCTTAACGCTTTCTGTGATCGGGAATTCTATATCGTGAGTGACCGTGATATTGGAACTACAATCATCAGTAGCAGTCGGTATAGTTATGTCCGACTCTAATACGTCAGTACCTGATACTATTTGAGGTAACTCTTTTAGTGTAGGAACTGGTGCTTTCACATCATCAAACGTTATGGACTGAGTTGCTTGGATGTTATACCCGGACACATCGTTATAAGTCCAAATAATATCCTTACTAACCCCTTCTTCAAAAATCCATTCATTAGCTTCAGGATTGGTCAACTTTCCTAAGCAGTCATCATTCAGTGTTGGGCCTTCGAAATTACAATCTACAGTTTGATCAGGTAGACTACGCATATCGAGCTCAGGTTCACACTTTATGACTCTAAGCAAGGTTCCTAACGAGTTTACACTATTGGGGTATTTATTTTCTTTAAAATCATGAACTTTAGTGAGGCTATTGTCAGAGGTATTAAATCTAAATATTACTCCAGAATCATAAGCACCTCCTCTTTTGGTCATGCCATATAGGATACCTTCTTGATCTTCTTGTAATTTTCCATTGGGACCTTCTCCATTGACTCCATTAAAGTCATAGAGTTTAGTATACTTATGATTGACTGGATTATAGCTAAATATGACTCCTTTATCTTTGCTTCCGCCTCTCATTGTGGTACCGTATAACTTTCCATCTTTAGCTTTGAGCAATGTAGTGACAGGAGTATTTTCGCCATCATCCTTATGGCTAAATTCATGACGCTTGATTAGTTCATTTGTCATTGGGTTGAAGCTGAACAAATCGGCGAATACAGCTGTTGTTCCATATAACAAATGATCATCCCCTTCTACCAAGGCACTTAATCCTACAGAACTTCTTATTGTATTGAAGTCGGCTAACTTGCTATAGCCTGCTCCATTGAGGTCATAACTATATATAACACCCATCTCAATTTCACCTCCGCGAGTTGTAGTTCCATAAAGCTTACCATCACTTGCCTTAATAAGAGAACCAACGGGCACTTCCCCAATAGACTTATCAAAATGGTGAAGAACAGTATAGCTATTGTCGTTCAAATTATATTCGAAAATTACTCCTCCTCCTTCTTCTCTATCACTATTGTTTCCATTGCCTCCAGTTCTGGTAATACCATACAGAGAGCCATTATTCCCTTCTAATAGTGATCCACTAGGAAGTTTTCCTGTTTTAGACTCAAAATCATAAAGCTTTGTATAGCTATTGTCGGAAGGGTTAATTCTAAAGATTACACCACAATGATTCGCTCCGCCATTACTTGTTACCCCATAGAGCATACCATCTTTTGCTTGGATTAAATATCCTGTAGGGCCATTACCCCAAGGGCTAGATAGTTTATACAAGGATGTGTAATGCGAAGTAGATGGATCATAGCTGTAAATCATTCCGAAACCCGATTCGTCACTTTTAGAGGTGATTGCATATAGCTTGCCATTTTTACCTTTAGTGAAAGAGCCTTGAGACAATTCTCGTTCTGAAAGAAAAGAATATTCGACTTTAAATTTGGCTTCGTTCAGGTCATAGCTAAACAAAACACCTCTGTATCCCCGTTTATAAGTTGATCCGTTTGAAGTAAGGCCATATAATTTGCCATTGGCTCTTTCTATCAAAGACCCAATAGGAGTCTTTCCATTAACATATCTTTCAAAGTGATGTATAGCTGTGAAAATTTCTGAAGAAAGGTCGTATTTGAATAATACACCATCTCCATTTTCGCCTCCAGCGTAGGCCGCTCCGTATAGATTCCCATCAGTCGCCAATGTAAGTGCTCCTGTCGGATTACTACCGTCTGTTTCATTTAGATCATGAAGTTTTGTGTAGGTGCCATCAGATATTTTTAAACTGAATATTACCCCATTATCAGAGTTGCCACCAGAAAATGTCGTTCCATATAGTAAACCGTCACTTCCTTCTATTAATGCTCCAGATGGGTCTTCACCATCCTTGCCTGTAAGTCTATATAGTTGAGTAAGGGATTTAGTCGTAGGGTCAAAGCTGAAAATGGATCCTTGGCTAAAAGCATCTACATAGTAAGACTGGGTAGTGCCATACAGCTTTCTATCTCTTCCTTCTAGCAATGTTCCCGCAGGGTAGGGTATGTCAACAGTACAGTGGTATAGCACTTGATAAATATTTTCTTCTGTATCATATGAGAAAATAACACCTGCACCATGGGCTCCCCCTCTAGAAGTAACACCGTATAGCAATCCATCACTAGCATAAGTCAAAGAACCGTAGGGCTCCTGGCCATCTGACCCATTAAAACTATAGAGTACTTCGTACTTTGAGTCAGTCTCATTGTAGCTAAAGATGACTCCTTTGTTCGAGCTACCACCTTGTCTCGTCATCCCGTAGAATATACCTTCGCTGACCTCAGTCAAACTGCTCGATGAACTATTTCCTTCATTAGGTATATTTATGATGTGTTGGAAATCCTTTTTAGTATCGAGCTTGAATACTGCTCCTTGGGTATAACCTGAATGGAAAGTTCCCCATAGTTCAGTCACTTGGGCATTAAGCCCATATGCTAGTATGGTTAAAGCTGCTAAAAGTATTATTTTCTTCATTTAACTAGATCTTTAAATCGTTGTGAAAGTGTTAGAGGGATATAGAGGATCAAGTTTATCTGTATCAGCGTCATTGTAATGACTGTATTGGCATTTAGTTCTTTATATAAGAACAGATCACTTCATACTTTTTTACTGCCAAGTTTGAAGTAATTGAGAATTTTAAAGGGCTTTATTCTTATATAGTTTTAGCCCTGTTTTTACGTTTATGTAGGTTATAGCTCAGTGTCATTTTTGATTTTTTATTTGTGTAAAAATCTTTTTAGTAAAAGATGGCTAAGCTTTGATGATCAGATACTTTATGTTGTATGCTAATCGTCAAAATTTATCTCCATTATTAAATCGACACAAAGCTATACTATGGATTCGCCAAAAAATTGTAGATTTCTTACAGGTCTAAAAAAGTAAGGAGAAATTAGAGAAAGAAGAGGAAGAATAGATCTGACTTTGCTTAATAGTCTGGGTATACTCTTTTGGTGTGAAGCCAACAAAATGCTTGAATTCCTTAACAAAATGAGGTTGGTCGTAGTACCCTGAATGATGGCCTATATCAGTAAGGTTATTGCAAGTATGAAAAATGTGATAATTAGCCACTCTAAACTTGCAGAGTCTAAAGAACTTTATAGGACTCGTATTTAGTTTGTCTTTAATCAAACGATAAAGTGACATGTAGCTTATTTTTCTATCGTCACAAAAAGTTTCTAGTGTAGACTCTGTAGGAGTGTTAAGCACGTAATGATAGAGGTCTTTTATTATGCTTATTTTTTCTGCTCTTCCCTGAGAGAAATTCGTTTCTAGATAATCATAAACTTGGGATGAGGATACCTCTAGATATTTAGGGTCGTCGCAGTTCATTTGATCAGGAAAAAAATCAAGGACCGATCTGTAGTTTTTGATGTTAAACCTCCAAAATGGGTAATAGCAAGATGCAAAGAATCTAATAATTAGCATTTCAGTGCCTTTTAACATCTTATAGTTGGAAGAAGATAGACTTACATTTTGAATAATCGGTTTGTCGAAAAAATGATCATCGCAGTAGAATCCCAATTTATTCAAAGGGATAATCCACGCATGAAAAGGTAAAGGAGCAATGAGCAAGCTATTAACATCGTAATTCTTTACTTGTACAAGCGTAAAACGTTCTATGTATCTATTGAACTTTTTAGGTTTCAGGTGCTTGATGATCATGTTTTCCATAGCTGCTGATTTAGGGTTTAGTTATTAGCCGACCTTCTGTATTAGAAATCCTAATTAATCTAAAATCGCTTTGAATAAGAATAGTGACTTCAGCATACTAACTACAGTATGCTAAAACCACCAATGGTTTCCGCTTCATTGCTTATTAGATATTCAAAAAGAAAATCTAATCCAGAATTTGGGTTTAATGAAATTGATCGCGTGATGGGGAGAGGAAAAACTCACGCTGGTTAACTAAGACTGCAAACATGCAATCTTGTGATGAGAAAAAGAAAGCGATATCTATCAAATTTTAGAATTTCAGTGAGAGTCTATAAGTTGAAAAATGAGCTAATAAAGTATGTTGATACTGCAATTAGATAATTATTGAATTGTAAGTAGTAAAGCAAATGGTTGTGTTAACCCGATTTATGTTTTGAAACTTTGTAATGAATGTAATTTATGCGTGCTATCAAGGGGTCGCATATATGCGAGGTGTTTAGGGTACGCATATATGCGAGGTCAATAGGGGTCGCATAATTTAAAAAGCTCAAATTTATTTTATGCGCACTGTGAAGGGGTCGCATATATGCGAGGTAGGTAGGGGTCGCATATTTTTTTCTGATGGATAGTGTGCCATAAAACGATTTACACTTTTTACTTTTTGTTCGGAGGTTTTATTTAGGTAAATGATTATTCATCTTTAGACCTACTTAGGTGTCGTAACTATATAGTGACCATTCAACAATACTGAATAAAGGAGTTTATTTAGTGTATGTAGAAGAAGAATCACTTCTCAGAAGTGATATGAGCTATTATCAACTAATACTGTCATTAGTAGTCGAGTGTTTGATTATGAATTTAGTACTGAATATGGAATTTTCTTGAGTTTGATATTGTTTATTTAGAATAATTCTATGAAACTTCTAAAACTGCCTTCATTTTATTAAATCAATCATAATAACATATTTCTATGTTTTATAACATATTTTGTTATGTTTGAAAAACAACTATCTCTCTGAAAAATACTCTATTTCTTAGGTGGTAGGTAATCTACTTTTGTATTGCACCCATAGATAACTGTTTGAATAAAAGCTAGTAAGAGGACTCTCTTATTGGTTTGTTACTAAATCAAAAACGCAGTAATCAATGGAGAAAAAATTCAGAGCAATTTCGATTACTCATGAGCTGGCAGGAGTAAGTATCCGCGAAAAGTTCAGCTTATCAGCAATAGAAGTTGAAGGTTTATACATTAAACTAAGCGAAGTACTCAGTATCAATGAGTCAATGATCTTGGTCACATGTAATCGTGCAGAAATTTATTATTTCCACGAGAATGATCTCAATGAAGCTCTGATCAAGCTTTGGGCTAGTTTCAAAGCACTCTCAGCAAAAGATTTTCGTTCATCTTTTTATACATATTACGATAGAGATGCCATAGAGCACCTCTATCGTGTGTCTATAGGTCTCAAATCTCAAATCCTTGGTGATATTCAAATCTTTGGGCAGGTAAAACAAGCCTATCAATCATCATTAGATGCGGGAATGGCGGCTACCTTACTCAATAGGCTTATGCACAAGGTGTTTTTCTGTCATAAAGCCGTCAACCAAGAAACTGCCTTTAAAAGTGGTGCAGCCTCAGTGTCGTATAATGCAGTTAACGTACTAGAAAAGGATGATTTGGCCCCACTGGATGCTAAAATACTAGTGGTAGGTGCAGGACAAATGGGCAGTGATATTTGCCGTCACTTACACAAAAAGGGATACTCAAACATATTCATTACTAACAGAACTATGTCTAAGGCTGAAAAGCTAGCGGAGGAGTGTGATATGTCTGTAATTCCATTCGATATGCACAGGTCTATGATAGACGAGTTTGATGTGGTCTATTCGACTGTGACATGCGAATCCCCAGTATACTACCCATCACATTTTGAAGATACTGCAGTGAAGGCAGTAATAGACGTATCATCACCTAGGTCAGTAGATCCAAAAGTCGAACAATTAGAAATAGCTCTCTACAACGTAGACAAACTAGGAAAACTGATCGATCATGTAATGAGAAGACGAGAAGAAGAAATTCCTAAAGTTGAAGAATTGATCCGAGAGTCTATTTCTGAATATATGACATGGACAGAAGATTTAATATTCAGTGATAGTGTCAAAAGGTTTAAGACTACTCTTGAAGAATTGAGGACACAGACGATGGCATCTATGCTGAAGAAAATGAATGAGGAGGAAAAAGGTTTGGTAGAAGAAGTGACCAAAAGGATGCTACAGAAAATTGTAGACCTCCCTGTAATGAGTATGAAAACCGCTTGTCTAAGAGATCAAGAACCATCCGAGCTCAGTGAAACCCTCAATGAGCTTTTTAATATCGAATATAAAAAACAAGTTAAATCATAAATCAAAATTGAAATGAGTCTATTGAGTTCACTATTCGGAAAGAAAAAAGAGAAAGTAGAAGAAGGTCCAATCACTGCCAAGCAAAAAGAATTGGTACAAAGTACGTTTGCCTTAGTAGCACCTATTGCGCCTCAGGCTGCAGAGATTTTTTATAATAAGTTGTTTGAGTTGGATCCTGAATTGAAACCACTTTTCAAAGGTGATATCAAGGAGCAGGGTAACAAGCTGATGACCATGTTAGCTGCTGCTGTCAAAGGGCTTGATGATTTAGGAGCTTTGGTTCCAGTGGTTCAAGATCTAGGAAAGAGACACGTAGGATATGGGGTGACTGATTCGATGTACGACACAGTTGCTGCTGCTCTATTAGCTACTTTAGAAGGCGGTCTTGGAGATGCGTGGAATGACGAAGTAAAAGATGCTTGGGTAGCTGTATATACTGTATTGGCTACTACAATGAAAGATGCAGCTGCTACTGTAGAGGCGTAATGAACTGAGTCTACGACTCAGAAAGATCTTGTGAATAGTGGACGAGCTGAGTATTCATCTTTTCACTATTCACTTATAGGATAACTAACACAACTAAGCCAAAAACATTTATGGAAAGGAAGGCCTTTACCTTACCTATGATATCAGGAACACCGCTCCATAATACTATTGTTCAAATTCTAACAAACACTGTACTATGCAAACTAAACATGCAAAATTCATCATTACCTCGGTAATTTACGCTGTTATGATGGTCGCGTTGCTTCAAGCGTGTGCCCCTTTACCAGAAGAGACTTCAGAGGCAGCTGCACCTGGTAAGTCTTATTCAATCAACGAAGCCTTCGAAATCGTAGCGAAAGAAAATGACGTTGCAAGAACGTTATATACTAAAGCCATCGTCGGAGCGGGAAAGAAAAACGGTCTTAAGTTTCATGAAGACTGGGAAAAAGACGAAATGGAAGCAGGTCCATTACCTGCATTGTTCTTAAGAGGAATTGCAGGTGATATCCGTAAGAAAGGTGAAGTTCCGTTAGGTCTATACCTAGGATCAGATTTCCCTATTAGAAAATCAAATAAGTTCACAGGTAAGCAAGCAGAACTATTCGCTGAGATGAGAAAAGATTCTCTACCTAAGTTCTTCTATGATGAAGAAGCTCAGTTATATACAGCGATGTTCCCTGATTTTGCCTCAGCTGCTCCATGTGTAAATTGTCACAATGATCACCCAGAGACTATGAAAACTGATTGGGTATTAGGAGATATTCAAGGTGCTACCACATGGACTTATCCGTCTGATTCAGTTTCATTCGAAGAACTACAAGGTATGATCATGGCCTATAGAGATGGAGCTGCGGCTACATTAGATACATATATCGGTAAGTCTAAGTCATTTACTGAAGGTGGTGTGCCAGCAGTGGGAGAGTTTCCTGCTAAGGCTGGATACTCTATCCCTGCACCGGAGGTGTTCTTAGATAGTGTGAATGAACTAGCTGCAGAGCAGACATTGAAAGGAATCTTGAAGATCTAAAGTTTTGATTTAGTAACAGGCGTGCGCTCGCGAGAGGGTACGCCTAATTTACACACGTTGTGTACTTCAAAACTCTGATAGGTTCGTGGTCTTTTGACCTTATTTATTGGCTTTATAAATCAAAACTCTAAAGTCTAATGACTCATGTTGTTGGGCTGCTAAATCGGCAAAATGGGAAAGTATAAGTTTTTAATCATTGGCTTTGTGTTATTTGCTGCTTACGTCCTACAGGAGGTATTGGACTTAAGATGGTTAATGTTGCATGAGCTACAGGAAGATCAGATGTACAGACGATGGTCCGGTCTAGGGCTTTCTATTGTCATCTTGTTTCAATGGCTGCTAAGTCTAGTAAGGGTAGTGCCAAAATGGGAGGAGCTGTCATATATTTTTAAGAATATTCACAATTGGTTGGGAGCCTTTACACCACTACTTTTTTATATCCATTCTATGGAACTGGGGTATGCTTACCTATTTCTATTGAGTATTACTTTTTTTGGTAATTTCCTTCTAGGGTTAGTCAATCTGGACTTGCTTCAAAGTACCTCTCAATTAGTATTCAAAGGCTGGATGATCCTGCACGTAGCTTTTTCATTCTTCGTGACGTTCGTGACAGTTTACCATGTATGGGTAGTCTTCTACTACGAATAATTCAATTCTATTACTGCTAAATCAAAAACTAAATGGAAAGAGTATCAACACTGAAAGTCGTAGACGTCATCAAAGAGACCGAAGACGCTGTCAGTATACATTTTAAACAACCGTTTTTCGGTAAACTGAAATACATATCAGGTCAGTTTCTAACCATCCTTGTAGATGTAGAGGGTGAAGTAGAGCGCCGATGTTATTCTCTGAATAGTGCTCCTAAGGTCGATAAAACCATCAGTATTACCGTTAAAAGAATTAAAGACGGAAAAGTATCAAATCACGTATTTAATACCGTCAAAGTTGGGGACAAGATGAAAGTCTTACACCCTATGGGAGAATTTAAATTGGCTCCCGACCCTAAAATCAAAAGACATGTTGTGTTGTTCGGCGCAGGGAGTGGCATCACCCCATTGATGTCCATTCTCAAGTCGATCATTTACAAGGAACCTAAAAGTACGGTATCACTTTTCTATGGAAATAGAGACGTAGAGTCAATTATTTTTAATGAAGAGTTGAATGCGATCGCTGAGGAATATAAAGAAAGACTTAATCTCATTCATATTCTAGAAGAGCCTGGAGACTTTGAAGACTGCTACAAAGGTCGAGTGGAAAGATCTCAAGTGCCTGAGCTTTTAAATAAAGTTCCAAAGTTCCCATTTGGACAAACTGAGTGCTTCATCTGTGGACCATCAGGTATGATGGTAGAGGCGGAAGAAGGTTTGAAAATGGCAGGAGTGCCTGAAGAAAATATCAATATAGAAAAATTCTCTGCTCCACCAGTGCCGTCTGCTCAAGAGATGCAGGCAGTAGGTGCGTTTTTGGAGAATCGAGAAGTCGTCATTGAATTGAAAGGAAAGAAATACCCAGTTCCCGTCAAAGCAAACAAATATATACTTGACGCTGCATTGGATGAGAAAATCAAGCTTCCCTACGTCTGTATGGACGGTATCTGTGGAAGCTGCAAAGCAGAGAAAGTATCAGGGGAGGTATTCATGAGAAAGGGACACGTCTTGACAAAAAAAGAGGTGGAAAACAATATCATACTTCCATGTATTTGTAAACCCATTACAAATGGAGTGGTGATAAAGTATGCTTGAGTAATAAGCCTTAAAAACAGACGCGTCACTTTGGGTGATAGCGAAAGTCTACCAAAAGAAAAAGATGTTTCGCTATCACTCTAGATGACAGACTTCAAAGAAAATTAGTCGCTTTCGAGATTTCAAATCTCAAAAAAAAAAATGCCTTTAGGAGAACTCGGACATATATCAATACTCATTGCTTGGGTAGGAGCGCTAGTAGCTGGTATTAGTTATTATGCTTCGCTACGCTCGTCCACCGATGAATCCGTTCATTGGGAGAGGATGGCTAGATATGCATATGGAGTACATGTATTGACGGTACTGGGAGCAGCTATATCCTTATTTCTCATTATATACAATCATCATTTTGAGTATCACTATGCTTGGAAACACTCTTCCAGATCGCTTCCTGTTTATTATGTGATTTCATGCTTCTGGGAAGGGCAGGAAGGTAGCTTTTTAGTTTGGATATTTTGGAATTCCTTATTGGGCCTTGCTGTTATTCAAACAGCAAGAATTCGAGAAGCAGGAGTGATGATAGTATTGACTATTGTACAGGGTTTCTTGCTCACGATGATATTAGGCATCTATGTAGATGATATTAAAATAGGCAGTTCGGCATTTTCATTACTCAAAGACCTAATAGATGATCCCATATATCAGATCGATCCAAACTATGTTCCTGAAGATGGAACTGGTCTCAATCCATTATTACAAAATATATGGATGGTGATTCACCCTCCAATAATTTTTCTTGGATTTGGATTATCACTTATACCTTTTGCTTTCGCTATGGCGGGATTGTCTCAGAGAGATTATACAGGATGGCTGCCCAAAGCTAGTATATGGACAGGGTTAAGTGTAGCCGTATTGGGACTTGGTATTATGATGGGAGCCTATTGGGCTTATGAAACCCTCAATTTTGGAGGCTATTGGAATTGGGACCCTGTTGAAAATGCTATTCTTATTCCATGGCTTGTGCTCTTGGGCGCATTACACGGTATGACCATATTCAAGAAAAAAGGACAAGGTCTATATTATACAACCATCCTCACGATTACAGGATTTGTTTTGGTTGTTTATTCTACATTTCTCACCAGAAGTGGAATCTTAGGAGATAGTAGCGTACACTCTTTTACTGATTTAGGTTTGTCTGGACAGTTGTTAATTTTCTTGTTAGCAACTATTGGTATTTCAGTTTTTGTTCTAGCCAAAAGGTATAAAGTTTATCAAGTTCAAAAAGATGAAAATGTAGATCCCAAAACCGTAAAGTTCTGGATAGTTGCAGGTATATCCGTTATGTGTTTGTCGGCATTTCAAGTATTAATTCCTACTTCAATCCCCGTTTTCTCCGCTATATCAGAAACGCTAGGGTTTGATCTCAACATGGCTCCTCCAGCTGATCCAGTAGCTTTCTATAACAAATTCCAACTTTGGTTCGCAGTAGCCTTTGGGCTAGTGATGGGGACTGCTCAAATTGTTTATTGGGGTAAAGTGGAGCAAGGTAAATCCTTAGAAAACGCTTTGTTTATTCCATTAACAATTACACTTGTCTTAAGCTCTATAGTTATAGCCTTGACCATGGTGCACGGTTGGCAGTTTATTATTCTTGTAATATCTGCTATTTATGGTTTGAGCGTATGTGGATACATTATTTATCAAGAGTTTAAGCGATCTGACTGGAGTTTAGGAGGCTCATATGCGCATTTGGGGTTTTCGTTGATGATCTTGGGTTTTGTGTTCTCCGGAGCATATTCAAAGATGATCTCTCAAAATCTTACTATTAATGCTCCGGATAGTTCGTTACCCATTCATACCATTCAGCAGAATGCTCTTTTGAATAGAAATCAAACCAAAGTTTTAGGAGATTGTAAAGTCACCTATTTGGCATCCAAAGTAGAAACAGCTGATCGCAAATATAGAATCGATCGAGATGCTCTTTTCTCTACTAACTATGATGATATTAAAGTTCTAAAACGTAATTACCGACCTTTTCTGAAAGGAGATACCATTAAAGTAAATACGGAGAATATCTACTATGCTATAGAGATCGATAAGAATGGAGACAAGACAGTATTAGAGCCAAGAATGCAGAACAACCCTACAATGGGTGTAATTGCATCTCCTGATGTGAACTCTTATTGGAACAAGGATATTTATTTACATGTTACGAATTTCCCTGATAAACAAAAGGTAGAATGGTCACAGCCCGAGGCAAGACAATGGCAGATAGGTGATACTGTAGAGTACATGGGTGTGAAGATAGCCTATCAAGGAACAGAGCCAATAAAAGACGTCCTAGGTGTACCTACAGATGACAAGAATTTTGCCTTAGCATCTACTTTTTCTCTGATAGATGGAAACCACCAATACGAACTAAATCCAATCTATCTCATCACCCAACAGGGGGCTAGAATCTATCCTGAGCAAAATACAACTTTAGGAATTGAAATGGTAGTAGACAGAATTGATGTCGCTACAGGTACTGTAACTGGGTTATTGAGAGCTTCACAGAGAGATTGGATAACGATCAAGGCAAAGGAAATGCCTTTCATAGGGTTGGTATGGATGGGAACCGTCATTATGGTAATGGGTGTAATGATAGCAGTAGTGAGAAGGGTGAAACAAGCTGCTGTAGAGGAAGAACTAGTACCGATGATTGTCGAGCATGAGAATAGTCGAAAAACAAAAATATCAGAGATGCATCCTCATATTGCTGCAAGTATGAGAGTGAATAGAGAAATGTTGAATTAGCAAATTCAGAAAATATGGGATTTAGTATCAGTAGAAGAAGACAAAGACAATGGATTGGGTTTGGAGTTGGTATATTGGCCACTGTAGTAGCCTGGGTAGTATTATCTGTTCCGTCAGGAGAAGACTTTCTATCCAAAGGACCTCTTAACACAGGACACGAGGACTTAAGTTGCGAATCATGCCATACACCTGCTAAGGGTACTACCATGCAGCAGCTTACAGCCAATGTAATGTTTACGTTTGGGATGCGTAAGTCTAAGGCAGATTTTGGTACAGAGAATGTAGACAATACCAAATGCCTTGATTGTCACGATCGCCCTAATGACCGTCATCCCCTGCATAGATTTGAGGAGACAAGGTTCTCTGAAGCTAGAAAAGAAATAGGCGTGACGGAGTGTGAATCATGTCACAATGAACACAATGGTGTTCGCATCACTCAGACTAACATTGGTTATTGTCAGAGCTGTCATAGTGAAACATCTCTCAGTGATGATCCTCTGGAAATTTCCCATGCTCAGCTTATCAAAGAGGAAAAATGGAGTACCTGTTTACAATGCCATGATTTTCATGGAAACCATATTATGCATGTGGCAGAAAGCATGAAAGATACGATACCATTAACTGTGGTCCGAGAGTATTTTGATGGTGGTGAAACACCATACTCCGATAAGAAAAAGTACAAACCGCTCACTGAGGAAGAATATTGGGAAATGAAGAAGAAAAAGAAGAAATAACTAACTAAGCGATTGCTACTGTAACGTCCGTAGGGTTTTACCTTGCGGGCGTTTACAACTTGGGTCATTTGGAAATCTTCACTGAAGCTCGATTTGACAATTATTCGTCTTCAAAATCCTGATTTTGTCTCTTTTTTCTTCTGTTTATCAATAAAATGCTGACTGTGACACTGTTTTAAAGTAAAACACTTCCAAAATCTTGATTTCACTTTCTTTAAAGGAATATGGCTTCAGTGTTTACTCTACTCATACGTAGAGAATTATTCAATATTAAAGCTTATTACTTTTTGTTTTCTTTTGTTAGTAAAAGTTGAGTTTTAGAGTGGTATTTCTAGTTTTGCTGCTTCAATTAAAAATCAGTTTGAGAGAAATGATTTACTAGTTGTGGATTAATATTTCTATTAAAACTAAATGGGGGTATCGATCATGTTAAAATCATTAATTATTCAACAGTTAGCTTAATCAATTATGAAAAAAAGTCTAATACTAATCCTACTTATTGCCCTTTCTACTACAAATCTATATTCACAAGTTTCTTTTGTAAATGGATATTTTATTGATAATTCTGGTACTAAAGTAGAATGCCTTATTAAAGATAAAGGATGGGAGAGAAACCCTGAATTATTTGAGTACAGAGAAACTATTAAGGGAGATGTACTAAAGAAAAGGATTAGTGAAATTCAAAGCTTTGCGATTTTAGACGGTGTGAAATTTGTACGTGCTTCAGTTGAAATGGACATGTCAAGTGATTATCTAGAAAAGTTGAGTAAGGTTAAAGAGCCTGAGTTTGAAAATAAAACGGTTTTACTAAGAGTTTTGGTCGAAGGTAGTGGATCATTGTATCAGTATTATGGAGAAGGAGTAAATAGATTTTTTTATAAAAAGGGAGATGAGTACATTCAGCTTATTCATAAGCGATATAAGATAGAAAAAACCCTTCATGGCTTTAAGTATGAATATTCTATTGGAGTAAATAATTATTTTCATTCACAGCTATTTGTCAATTTTAATTGCTTGAATAAAGAAGTCACGTCCTTCACTCGTATAGATTATACTAGAAAAAAATTAGAGAAATTTTTTGAGGAGTTTAATGTTTGTTATGATCCGAATTATCAAATAAAAACTAAAAAAAAGAACAATTCTGCTGATCTTAATTTGGTGCTTACACCTGGTATAAGTTTAAATTCTTTTAAAATCAGCAGTAGTGTTGATAATTTATTTGATCATGAATTTGGATCTACAGCCAATTTTAGGGTAGGACTTGAAGGGGGGCTAGTTATGCCTTTTAACAATAAAAAATGGAGTGTGTTGATAGAACCAACATATAGATACTACGGTGCCGATGTATATGAAGAGACAAATAGAGTTACTGGAGGGTCTTATTTATTAGATGTTAATTATTCTTCTTTAGAGGTACCAGTTGGTTTTAGATATAGGATGTTTCTTTCTGAAAAGAATAGTCTTTTTGTTAATGCTCTGTATGTAATGGATTTTCACCTAGATTCTTCAGTGGATATTGTAAGGTCTGACGGATCTACTTTTAAATCTTTCAATCTACTGTCTCAACCTAACCTAGCTTTAGGTGTTGGAGGGCAAATAAAAAAGAAGTTTTCCGTTGAATTGCGTTATCAGTCAACAAGGCAAATTTTGAAAGATGATTCTTCTTGGTCAGGTGAATACAGTTCTACATCAATCATTTTTGGATGGAAATTGTTTTGATTATTACCAATTGGATTTAGATATCTACTCTTGATTTAAGCATAATTATAGAAAGCATTGAATTTTAGGGAGTGAGTACAATTTGCTCTAGCTTGTTTTATCTTAAAAAGAAGTAGTAGACATAGGCTATATTTTATTAGAATAATATATCAAAAACACTTCAAATTTATAATAATTACCTATAAGCTATTCTGTGACTATAGTATTACAGATAGACATTTAGTGTAACGAGATACCAGATAATGTGATTTCCACAAAAGTGTATTTCGAGCTATAATTACATTTCTAATTAATCAAACAAAAGTATGTCTGCACGCACATTTTCGAATATTTCTCTTTTTTACTTACTATTGGCTTTTTACTCATCTCTTGGAAGTGATAAAGTTAAAATAGCTAAAATACCAAATTGGGTAAATGATCTTGAGTTTATTGATCACCAGCCTGAAGAAGGTGTAGGAGGATACCAATACTTGTTAGTAGATCAGCAATATTATTTATCAGAAGAAGAAGATTTTATTGAATATCGAATTAAGCTTTTGAGTTCTGAAGGAGTTCAAGAAATGTCAACTATCAACATCAGTTTTGATCCTACCTATGAACAGCTAACATTACACAAAATTAGAGTTTATAGAGAGGGGAAATGGATAGATAAAACGCGCAGCTCTAAGGTAGAAGTATTGCAAAGAGAGAAAAGTTTAGAAAGGTCCCTATATGACGGTTCTCTATCAGCTGTTGTTAATTTAACAGATGTCAGAGTAGGCGATATTCTGGATTATTCTTATTCCTTAAGAGGGTACAATCCTATCAAAAATGGTATTTACTCTACTGATTTATATTTTCAATTCAATGTTCCAGTTAGTAGAATATATAAGCGAATAATTACAAAGGATAAGAAAGACTTGAAGTATGTTTTAAATGAAGGAATGTCAAAACCTGAGCTTAAAATATCCAATCTTGGATATGAGTATATCTGGGATATAGCAGCTTTGGAGACATTAATTTACGATAACAATGTACCTGCATGGTATGACGAACAAAAACATGTCTCAATATCGAATGTCAGATCTTGGAAAGATATAGTCAATTGGGCATTGCCTCTATATGAATACCCTGTTTCCAGTTTGTCAAATATTTCCATCGACTATGTTGAAGGTTCAAATAGGAAAGATAGGTTACTAACAATCATTCGTAAGGTTCAGGATGATATTAGATATCTTGGTTTTGAAGGTGGTATTGGAGCTTACAAGCCAAACTCACCAGATAAAGTATACAAACAAAAGTATGGTGATTGCAAAGACAAGAGTCTGTTGCTAGTGGCTTTATTGAGAAAGGAAGGAGTAGAAGCTTATCCATTATTAGTGAATACAACAGCTAAACATTCAATGAATAGTAAGCTGCCGGGTATTTCAGTTTTTGATCACTGTGTCGTGACTTTTAGTTTTCAAGATAAGGAGTATTTCGTCGATCCAACGATATCTAGTCAAGGAGGGTCAATCGATGAAATTTGGTTCCCCAATTATACTTACGGTTTAAAAGTTAAACGTGGAGAGAAAGGACTGACTTTGTTACCTCAGTATATGAAAAATGAGGTAATTATTAATGAAACTATTACATTAGAGGAGATTGGAGGTAGTGCCGAATTGGCTATTAGGTCTGAGTATTATGGGGCTAAAGCCGATAACATGAGGTCCTATTTTGCTAATAACTCTTTAGAGTCCATTCAGAAAGAATACCTCAATTACTACAGCAATCTATATTCTTCTATAAAAACAAGAGATGAAATAAGGTTTGAAGATTTTTCACGTGGTTTAGATAACAAGTTCCAAATAATAGAAAGCTATCATATTCCAGAATACTGGAAACCCAATGCTGACAGTTCTTCAATTTATGGAGAGGTGTATCCATTGGTTCTGAAGACTGAATTAAATTATCCCAAGACCTCTGATAGGAGTATGCCATATTACTTAGGGACTCCTTTTCGATTTGTACAAAACTCGTATGTCCAACTGCCTGAACAATGGAATGTTACTGTAGATAAGAAGACAGTAATTGGAGATGGTTTTGAGTATAAATATGAGGTTAGTGATTTTGGAGATGCCTTTAATGTGAAGAACGAATATATTTTGACTAAGGAATACATTGAGGCAGATTCAGTTGCCGACTTTCTTGCTAAACATGAAAGTATCAAGAATGAACTTTCGTTCTACGTAACTCAATCAACAGCAGTTACTGAAGATTCAGTAGATAAGATCAGTTGGATATCTATTATTTTAGTAGTAGTCACCCTCATTTTTGGAGTCTACGGAGCTCTAAAGTTAAACCGAACATATAATCCTGAAAAGTGGGAGTTTGCAGAGAATAAAGCTATTGGAGGTTGGTTGGTATTTCCAGCGATTGGAGTGACTTTGAGTCCTTTTATTTTATTTAAAGATTTATATACAGGAGAGTATTATAGGCAGTCAACTTGGATAGCATTTTATAATAATGAAGATTATGATAAAGTAAGCTCTTTAGTGTTTTTAGGAGCTGAGATTATCTACAACCATCTATTACTCATATTTAGTGTACTTGTGCTGATTCAGTATTATCGAAGGAGAACAAGCTTACCACGTCTTATTACTATATTTTACACATTAAGTCTATTTGGACCAATCGTTGATGCGCTATTCGCTCAGATGATATTTACGGATCAATCATTCTTTGATGATTCTGAATTAATAAAGACGATTTTTAAATCCTTTATAGCCGCAGTTATTTGGATACCATATTTCAATATTTCAGAAAGAGTGAAGAGTACTTTTTGTAAAATGGTAACACCTTAAATTTTGATCTAAATAATAGCTGTAAAAATTAGGTTAGATTTTTTTAACGTATAGCAAAAAAACGCCCCGTGGTAGGGGGCGTTAGCAGAAACACTTTCACTAGTTCGGAGATCTTTTAAAAAATCCTTCTCACCAGTGAGAAGTTGTACGAAGTAATTTTGTAAGCTACTTAGATTAACTCTTTTAAAGTTAATGTATTTTGAATTCAAAAATATAGAATAATATTTCTGTACAAAGCGTTGATGAATATTTATTTTAAAAGACCTTCAGTAGTTACAGGACTGAAGGTCTTTTTGTCTACAAGCACTGTAGCCTATAGTAATGGTCATTGGAATTTATACGATATGAATTCCGAAAAATTTACTGAGGACGATAAGAATGAAAAGACCACTAAGTACCACAGGACATATGTATACTATCGCTGTATCTATAAGCTTCATTAGTAGCGATCCATTATACTTGGAGTTACCCTGAGCTATTTCTTCAGATAGATTTTTAGTTTTCCACACATAGGCGGTAAAAATCGAAGTCAATAAACCTCCCAATGGAAGGAAAGTATTAATTCCAATGTCTTCAACGAGGGTTAAGAAGTCTTTAGCCTTGTCAGCGCCTCCATACCAAATAAACGAGGTAAAGAAGTTAGATGCTCCTTGAGAGAGAAGTGAAGGTATTCCAATAATAAAAATGACTAAAGAAGTAAGCCACACAGCTTTAGTTCTATTCATTTTGTGTTCATCCACTACATAAGAAACAGGCACTTCTAGAAGAGAAACTGTAGAAGTAAGTGCTGCGAAAGAAAGTAATAAGAAAAATAATGAACCGATAGCTTGTCCCCAAAACGCTCCTAACGAAGCAAAAACTTTAGGTAGCGCTACGAATACTAAGCCAGGTCCCTCTTGAGGATCGATATTTTGAGAAAATACAAAAGGGAATATCATTAATCCAGCAATAAATGCAATGCCTACGTCTGCCAATGTAATTAATGCAGCAGAAGAAAGAATGTTGTCTTGTTTAGAGACGTAGCTACCGTATGTAATTAGTGCACCCATTCCTAGAGAAAGAGAGAAAAACGCATGACTTAATGCTGTGTAAACTACTTCGAAATTGATCTTACTAAAGTCCGGAACAAGGTAGAACTCGATACCTTTCATAGCATTAGGTAGTGTAAGAGAATACAAGATCAATGAAACTATGATGATTACCAGTAACGGCATCAAGGTTCGAGCCGCTTTTTCAATTCCTCCTGAAATACCTTTGGATACGATCATGGAAGTAGAAATCATAAAGATAATAGTGTAGCCTACCACTTTAATGGCATGTGTACCTTCTAAACCTATATACTCTCCGAAATGGTTACTAATATCAAAATTACCAAAAAGCATTTCTATGAAATATCCAAACGCCCAGCCAGCTACTACATTGTAAAAGGATAAAATGAGTACCCCACTAGCCACTCCCATTTTGCCAATAATAGACCATTTGGCAAAACCTAAGGCCCTGAAGGCTCCCACAGCGTTTCGTTGGGTTTTTCTACCAATGGAGATTTCAGCTACCATTACAGGGAAACATAGAATGAAACAGAAAGCCAAGTACATCAAAAGGAACGCAGCACCACCGCCTATACCGACTTCATATGGAAACTTCCAAATGTTTCCCAGTCCAACTGCGGAACCCGCAGCTGCCATGATAAAGCCTAGTTTATTGCTGAAATTACCTCTTGACATAATATTTTTTTTGATTCAAACCGCTAAGATAGGTTAGGAGGATAAAATACCAAGTGCTTCAATAAAGGGTATATGACAGCTATTCTACTGTATTTTCTCCTTTTTGAGGTTTTGTAAGGTGTTTTAGCGAGTATGCTAGGGTTCGATGGTCTATAAAGCCTTCATATTGAAAGATGATTTTCATTGATGAATCAAAGATTAAGAAGGTAGGGTAGGGGTAATTTTTACTAATTGAGGTCAGTACTTTATTGAGTTGATAAACTTCCGCTTCTCTACCAGTAGGTATATAGTCTGAATAAAAGCCATTGAAGTGAATATCTCTATCATCTTCGACGTTTAGAAACGAGAAATAGTATTTTTCATTTAGTAGCCTGATTACTTCTTCGTCTCTTAAAGTTGTAGTCTTCATGTAATGACAATACTTACACCAATCAGAATAAAGAAAGACTGCAATAGGTCTTGATTCATTTGATCTCAAAAGCTCTATTTCTTCAAAAGTGAGGTCTTTGAGCTGAGCAACCAAACCGAAGGGAAAGCAGATCAATATAAATATAAACTTCTTCATCTATGGCAATTAGTCAAGAACATCAACTTTACTATTTCCTTACAATCGTATAGTACGACTTACATAAATATGACTTTTTTTGATTCAGTTCTTACTTGTTTTCTCTTCTACTAAATTTTTGAACTTATAAATGTCTTAACGAGACTTATATTTGTTGCGATAGAACTAAAGTGCTGACAGTAACGTTGCACTCTTGAAAACAAACTTAATATGATGAAAACTTTACTAGCGTCTCTCGCAATACTATTAGCCGCGTTGTACGGGTCAGGAGATAATTTTCACAGTTTCTCAATTGAAGCTTTAAATAGTGATCAGAAGATCAACTTCAATGATTTTAAAGGTAAGAAAATTCTTGTAGTCAATGTAGCATCTAAATGTGGATATACTAAACAGTATTCAGATCTTCAGAAGTTATATGAGCAGTATGGAGATAAATTAATTGTTGTTGGGTTTCCTTGTGATCAGTTTGCGGGGCAGGAGCTTGATAGTGAGAATCTGATTCAAGATTTTTGTAAGAAAAATTACGGTGTCACTTTTCCTATGACTCAAATAATAGAGGTAAAAGGAGAGGGACAACATCCAATTTATTCTTTCTTGACTTCTAAGACTCAAAATGGAATAGGTGATTATCAAGTGAAGTGGAATTTCAATAAGTTTTTGATTGACGAGAATGGTGATCTCATCAAATACTTTCCTTCTGGAGTAAAGCCATTGGATGAAGAGATTGTATCTCTTTTGTAATCATTAGGAATCAGCTTAAACAAAAAGAGCTACTCTGGCATGACCAGAGTAGCTCTTTTTGTTTGTGGAAGGATACTCTTACCATATTTTTACTCTATCCTCAGGAGCTAAATATAGGCTGTCAGTTTCTTTTATGTTAAATGCTTCATAAAAAGCTGGAACGTTTTTAACGATACCATTCACTCGGAAGTCTCTTGGTGAATGAGGGTCAGTAGCTACTTGAGTTCTTAGAGCCTCATCTCTAGATTTTCCTCTCCAAGCTTGAGCATATCCAATGAATAGTCTTTGATCTGCAGTGAATCCATCCATTACTTTGCCTTCAGCGCCATTTAAACTAGCCTTATAAGCTTTGTAAGTAATAGTCAAACCTCCAAGGTCACCAATGTTTTCACCCAGTGTAAATTCACCGTTAACATTAACACCTGGCAATACTTCATAGTCATTGTATTGACCAACAAGCTTTCCAGTTCTAGCTTCAAACTCTGCTCTGTCTTCTTCTGTCCACCAGTTATTCAAAGCTCCATCACCGTCAAACGTACTACCTTTGTCATCAAATCCATGACCAATCTCGTGACCAATTATCGCTCCAATTGCTCCGTAATTAACCGCGTCATCAGCTTCCATATCAAAGAATGGTGGCTGTAAAATAGCTGCAGGGAATACAATCTCGTTTTTGCTAGGACTGTAGTATGCATTTACGGTTTGAGGAGTCATACCCCATTCTTCACGATCTACAGGTTTACCTAATTTATCGAGTTGTTCATCATAGTCGAAAAGAGATACTCTCATTCTATTGCCAAAAAAGTCTTCAGCATCTATGTCCATTTTTGAATAATCTTTCCATTTGTTTGGATAGCCGATCTTGTACGTGAACTTGCTGAGTTTATCCAAAGCTTTAGCTTTCGTAGAATCACTCATCCAGTCCAAGTCATTGATACTTAATTCATAGGCTTTAAGTAAGTTTTTAACTAACTCTTCCATGCGACTCTTAGCTGCAGGAGGGAAATATCTGTCCACATATACTTTCCCGATAACTTCTCCTAAAGATCCATTGACTACACCAACACCTCTTCGCCACATAGGTTTTTGCTCCTCTACTCCCCTTAGTTCTTTACTGTAGAAACTAAAGTTTTGTTCGTCTAACGCAGTAGTGAGTCTAGAAGCAGTCTCGTTTAAAGCACTCCACTTCAAATAAGTTTTCCATGACTCAATATCAGTACTAAAAATGATGTTGTCTAAAGCTTGGATATAGTCTAACATCAATACCACTAATTCTTTTTGGTCAGGAATTCCGACTTCTGTGAAATATGCCTTCCAGTTGAATTTTGACATGATAGTATCTAAAGCTGATACATCTACTTTATTGTATAGTCCGACGTAGTCTCGAGAAGCTTCCTTAGTGTAGTGTTTTTCTGCAAGAGCAGTTTCGATACCCATAATCTTCTCTGCAGATTCAGTTGGGGATGGAAGTTCAGCCAACTCCAACATTTTGGCTATATGCTCAACATACTTTTCTTTGATTTCAATTGATCTATCATCTTCTTTCAGATAATATTCTCTATCAGGAAGACCTAGCCCTCCTTGATAAGTATAGATCGCATGTTCTGTAGGGATTTTGAAATCTTGGTATATGAATACGTGAAATGGGACAGAAAAACCATATTTATTCGCGTATGCCATATAAACCGCCAAGTCGTCATAATTTGAGATTTGATCAATTTTTTCGAACAAAGGCTTTATCGGAGCCAATCCAAGTTTGTTTCTCAGATCTACATTCATATAGGAGTTATATAAGTCTCCCACTTTTTGTTCATCTGATCCTTTTTCGAAATCTCCCTTTGAAGATTCTTCAATGATTGTTTTAACATTTTCCTCGGATTCATCTCTCAAAATATTGAATATGCCAAATGAAGATTTGTCTGCGGGAATTTTAGTTTCTTTTACCCAAGAACCATTTACATATGCCGTGAAGTTATCTCCAGGGCGTACAGTAGTATCCATATACTGCAATAAAATACCGGATTTTAGCGTGGGGACATTTTCCTTTGTAGAGGAGCATGCTGCAGCTCCGATACAAAGAATAATAAGAAGGAAATTTTTCATTTTATATAAGTTGCATTGTTGTTCAAGACCGTAATTTAGTGAATGATATATCATTCTTTGAAATGGATAGATTTAGTTAATCGAATAGTATGAAAAAACTAGTTTTTATACTGACAATATTCATGTCAGTACATGCATATGGACAGGATACTTTAATAATGAAGGATGGGCGCCGAATAGCATTCATGAAAATGTGGCAATATACTGATGGGATAGAATTGAAAATGGCCGATGATTCTGATAATATTTTGGTGCACCCAGATTCTATTTTAGGATATTGGAATAACTCTAAGGAATTGAGCTATTTCATGGTTAAAGACCCTGATGCAAAGGAAGGTTATGAATACATATTTACAGAAAGAGAACAGGTAGGGGCAGTGAGTCTTTTCACTACTCACACTACGGATAAAATGTTTGCTCTGAAAGGAGGGCAGATGGTTAAAATCTGGGATTCGTATGATAGAAAAGATATGATGGACGCTCGCGGAGCGAGTTTTAGATTGTTGTTTTCTGAGGATTCGGAGTCAATGGCCTATCTAAATGATCCTAAGTATAAACATAGCCCTAAAGAAATATCGCACGTTGTTCGTTACTATAACCTGAGAAATTATCAAGACCCGGATCCAGTATTATCAAGAGTGAAAGGTAAAGTTTTGATTTATAGAACTCGATTTCAAAAAACTAAGGATGTAATTAAAATCAATAATAGAGGAAAGATAGGCGAGCTGCATATAAATGATTTTAATGTTTTTGAAGTTCCTATTTTGCAGCCATTGAAGTTGACCTTTTATGATGGTGTAAGTAGGACGGACATTCTTATTTCTGCAGAAATGTCTGAGCAGTACTTTGAAGTGTTGTATGATAAGAAAACGAATGGTTTTAGGTTAGATGAAAAGACAGGTACAGAGCTTCAATATGAATTCTTCGGAATAAGAGATAAGGTTCAAAAGAAGATGAAAAATTAGATAAAAAAAGCCCTTTTAAACTTTATTTAAAAGGGCTTTTGCGGAATGGACGGGATTCGAACCCGCGACCTTCTGCGTGACAGGCAGACATTCTAACCAGCTGAACTACCACTCCAGATTGCAATTGAGAATAAAAAAGCCCTTCATTTTTTAAAGGGCTTTGCGGAATGGACGGGATTCGAACCCGCGACCTTCTGCGTGACAGGCAGACATTCTAACCAGCTGAACTACCACTCCGTTGCTCAATTGCGATGCAAAAGTAGTAGTCTTGATCTTAAATGCAATACCTACGTTAGGATATTTTTATTGAAAAATATAAGTTGATGTCATTCTATCTCTGTGTCAGAGATTTACCTTCTATAAATGCATAGCTTTTTATTAGACCTATAAATTCTTGTCTATAGCCTAATTCATCATGCCCCTTTGAATTCATAGCTAATTTTAGTGCTTCTGACAACTCGGCTGTTTGTTTATACTCTGAGTTTCTCAAAATCATTCCAAATTCAGCGACGCTCGCTGAGAACCTAAAATTATTTGAGGTCTCTATCAGAGGGATGATGTGATTAACAACTGCTTTTGAGATTAGCTTGCTTTTATCTGAATTTATTGGTTTATACCTTAATTTGACAGTCAATATTTCGTTACTATCAGTGGAGATAGTCTTAGTGTTTTGGTATTTAAGCTTATCTACGTTTTTAATGAATGTTGACTCTATACCTGCTGGGATGATTTCATAGAGTGCTGTTACAGAGTGTCCAGCACCAAGTTCGCCAGCATCAATATTGTCGTTATTAAAATCTTCATCGTTTAACTTACGATTTTCGTATCCAATTAGTCTGTATGCTTGGACTACGTTAGGGTTGAACTCCACTTGAATCTTGACATCTTTGGCGATAGTGAATAGAGTAGCTTGCATCTCTTCTCCGAATACCTTTGTAGCTTCTTTATAACTATCTATATAGAAGTAATTCCCATTGCCAGCATTGCTTATTTGCTCCATTTTAGAGTCTTTGTAATTGCCCATTCCAAACCCAGTAATAGTCAAGTAGATGCCTGTGTTGCGCTTTTCTTCAATTAATCTGACCATTTCTGAATTGGATGATGAACCAGTATTGAAGTCTCCATCAGTCGCTAGAATTACTCTGTTATTGCCGCCTTTTATTAGGTTTTCATTGGCTACTTTATACGCTAATTCGATGCCTGCCCCACCAGCTGTAGAACCTCCTGCAGATAGTTTGTCTAAAGCACTGAATATAATTTCTTTCCGATCAGCTGGAGTAGATGGAAGTGCAAGACCTGCAGCTCCTGCATATACCACTATAGCTACTCGGTCATTAGAAGAAAGATTATTGACTAAAGTCTTCATAGATGATTTTAAGAGAGGTAGTTTGTTTTGACTACTCATAGATCCTGATACATCTATTAAGAATACTAGATTTGAATTGACCTTTGTGTTGATGTCTAGTTTTTTACCTTGGATACCAATATGAACCAGTCGATGTTTTGAATTCCAAGGTGCTGTAGATACCTCTGTGTTAACTGAAAAAGGTGTGGTTCCAGTAGGGTCTTCATAATCATAACTGAAGTAATTGATCATTTCTTCTATTCTAACAGCATCAATGTATGGCTTTTGCCCATTTTCAATCATTCTACGAACATTTGAATAAGAAGCATTGTCAACATCTATACTAAAAGTGGATAGCGGAGCTGATTCTGGTGATTTGAATCCGTTTTCTTTTATGAGATCATATTCTTCGGTATTGAAATCAATGATATCGGATTCGTACTCATAATATGAAGGTGCAGATATAGTAAAACTCATCTTCTCTGCTTTATTAACCATTAATTTTCTAGCCTGTTTTGGAGAGCTTCTCAAAACAGCTCCAGTTATTTCTTTTGTTTGCTGATTTGTTTCGTCTAGTATAACAACCTCTTCAAGTTCTTCTTGGATGAGGCATCTCATTGAGACGTCGATTTTAGACCGTTTTTTTACCTTGATTTCTTGAGTGTCAAAACCTATAAATTCAAACCTAAGTAAATCATCAGGTTGAACCTTAATGTTATATTTTCCATTCAATCCAGATATTGTTTTATTGCGAGCTTTTTTAGCGGAAACAGTTACTCCCACAAGTGGAGTATTGTTTTCGTCTGTGATTGTACCTGTGATTGTAATTAGACTAGTGTTACTTTGAAGTACAACTGACATTACAAATAGTGTAAGAATTGTGATTTTGGCATTCATGATTTCTAAAGTTTTTTCTTCATGATGCAACCAGTGCTAGAATTCCATAAATTATTTTTCTTTTTTTTCATAAATTCCATTTCGCATCTACATTTCTCTATTTGGAAAACTTATCTGATCAAGACTTAATAGAAAAATACAAAGCTTCTTCTTCATTAGAGGTCTTAGGTGTTTTATATCAACGATATATGCATCTAGTCTACGGTGTATGTCTTAAATACCTTAAGCATCGTGAAGCAAGTAGAGATGCGGTCAGTCAGATATTTGAAAAACTAATAGTGGAATTGTTAAAACATGAAGTTTCCAACTTTAAGAGTTGGCTTCATGTGTTGACTAGAAATTATTGTTTGATGCAGATACGCACTCAGAAACATCAAAGGGTGGAAGATTCTTTAGTTGAGAATATGGAATATTCGCTTCTTCCGCATCATGAATATAAAGACGATAGTGAAGTAACTTATTCTAAACTGGATAAGTGTTTAGAAGAACTAAATCATGAACAAAAACAGTGTATAAAGGCGTTTTACTTAGAGGAAAAGTCATACGCTCAAGTTGTTGCTATTTCGGGTTATGAAATAAAAAAGGTAAAAAGCTATATACAAAATGGAAAGAGGAATTTGAAAAATTGCATGGAGCAGAATGTCAATTGATCAGGATAAATATCGAAATACTCATTTGAACGCAGATTTAATTCAGGCATATTTGAATGGTGATCTGTCGGATAAAGAATGTCATTATATAGAAAAGCATTTGCTAGAGTGTGAGTTTTGTCAAGATGCGATGGATGGGTTTGAGCAGGTAGGTGCAGAGAATCTTATTGAAGATATAAACGATCTTCGTCACACCCTTTTAAAAAGAACAACACCAGAATCTTTAGGTATCGTTCGAAAAATAGTTATTGCTGCCGGTATTTCCTTATTAATTACATCCGTTTATTTAGCTTACTATTTTTCACCACTGTTAGTTTCCAATGAATTAGCTCAAGAGAATAGAGTTGAAGTAGAAAAAGAGAAACCACTTGCATTGGATGACTCTATTTCTGATGTGTCTCAATATAAAAATACACAGCAGGACCCTTTGAGGATTGATGAGAAACCCTCCAACCCGAAACAAAAAAAGAGTCAAGATGTTAGTAGCGAAAGAAGAAAAGAATTCACAAAAGAGGAAAGTAAAGTGATAGATTTTACTTCAGGTCAACCTGTTGCGAAGAGAGAGGTACAAGAATTGCAGTTAGAAGAACCTGTAATAGAGCAAGAAACTCCTTCTTTTACTGTTTTAGATGAGTCTGAGTATATCGATACAGGTTTTGAAGAGGATGTACTTGAAGAAGTTGTTGTGGTTGACTTTACGGATCAGCAAAAGAAAGAGGAGATAGTTGCAGTATCATCATTAGACCAATCAAGTAATAAAAGTAGAAAGGTAAGTACTGTCAAATTGCGTCAAGCTCAGATCGAATTAAAAACGGAATCACCAACTCCTATTTCTAATAATTATATAAAGCGCATTGCTAAGGAAATGAACTACCCCGAAGAGGCCTTAAAAAACAACATAGAAGGGACTGTTGTGTTAGGATTTGTCGTTAAAAAGAATGGAAAGATTAAATCTATTGAAGTGATTTCAGGAATAGGTTATGGTTGTGACGAAGAAGCAATAAGGGTTGTGAAAAAGCTAGAAGGTTGGAAGTCAGGTACTGTTAATGGAGATCCAATAGATATGACTGTTCAATATTCTATAGTGTTTACACTTCCAGATTAGAGTTTTCCGTTTCTATATTTGAATAGCATTTATCATCATTCTATTATTGTCTTATTATTCCTGATCATTAATATACTTCCAATATATTCTTAAAACTGACAGACCTATGTCCCAATACCATTCACGCAAAAATCTGGATTTTCTACTCAAAGAAGTCTTTGACTTTAGTTCATTGTTAGATCTGGAGCTTTATCGAAAGCATAACAAAGAAAGTGTGAAAAAATTATTAGATATAGCCGAAGATTTTGCTGATGAGGAACTTAGACCTTATATGGTCGAGATGGATCAACAAGAGCCCATTATTGAGAATGGTTCTGTAAAGGTGCATCCCCAAGTTTCAAAAATTATGAAAAGTTTTGGTGATGGAGGATGGATATCAGCTACAGGGTCTGAATTGAATGGAGGGCAACAGTTGCCGATGATGGTTTCAAGTATTAATCAATTCGTATTTGGGGCTGCAAATTATAGTGCTAGCGTGTATCCATATTTGTCAGCTGGAGTTGTACGTATCATTGAAGATCATGGTACCGAATATCTCAAAAAACAGATCATACCTAAACTTCATAGCGGTGAGTGGCAAGGTGCTATGGCTATTACAGAACCAGAAGTAGGTAACTCTCTAGCAGGTGTTGAGACATTGGCAGAACCTTTGGACGATGAGGGGCAGGTTTTTTCCTTAAAAGGAGAGAAGGTATACATTTCAGCAGGTGATCATGATGGCGTAAAGAATGTTATTCATTTGGTTTTGGCAAGAATCAAAGGCTTAGACGAGGGAGAAAAAGGACTTTCTTTGTTCTTAGTACCTCAAAACAGGTTGGACTCTGAAGAATTGAATAATGCAAATGGTGTCCAAGTTAGTTCGCTCTCTAAGAAAATGGGGAGCAAAGGGCTTCCTATGGTGTCTATTATATTTGGTCATCAAAAAGAATGTTTTGGTTATCTGATAGGTGAACAAGGAAAAGGCTTAAAGGTTATTCTTCAACACATGAATGTGGCTAGGATTGGAGTGGGGCTAGGAGCAACATCTATTGCGTCAGCGGCATATTACTCGTCTCTTCAATATGCGCAAGAAAGACTTCAAGTGACTTTGCCTGATGATAAGAATAAAGACTCTTCACAAAGAAAGTTAATTGAGCATTCTGATGTAAAACGTATGCTCTTGTCTCAAAAAGCTATGATGGAAGGTTCTTTATCTTTGTTGATGCAATGTGCCTATTATTATGATATGGCCAAAGCGGGACGAGAGGAGATAAAAGAAATATATAGATTAACCCTAGATTTATTGACTCCAGTAGCAAAGACTTTTCCAAGTGAGGCTGGTGTGAAATCAACTTCGGAAGCTATGCAAATATCAGGTTTTGCCGGCTATTGTAAAGATCACCCACTAGAGCAATTTTATAGAGAAATGAAAATTCATTCTATTCATGAAGGGGCCACAGGAATTCATGCTTTGGATTTATTGGGACGTAAAATTGTAATGGGAGGAGGAATTGCGTTTCGTGCTTTTACTGAAGAGGTATCTAAAACCATTAAGAAAACTAAGCTAGAAGTGATTGAACTTTCCAAGTATGGAGAAAGACTTAATGATGTTCTTTTTAGGTTACAGAATACCACCATGAAACTTTCTACTATGGCAATGAAAGAAAAAAAGGAGGTGTTTTTAATGGATGCTACTCTCTATTTAGAATTGTTTGGAATTGTAGCAATTGGGTGGCAATGGTTACTACAGGCTATTCCTGCACAAATAGCTGTTAATGAGAATAGGCAAGATACTTTTTACGAGAGTAAACTCTATACTATGCGTTTCTATTTTGAATATGAATTGCCAAAAGCAGAATCAATTATCGCAAGATTAAACAGCTCGGATAAATTGTTGTTAGATCTGAATGAAGATCATATTATTTGATCAATGAAGAGAATACCTTGCTGTTTTAGTGTTTTTCTTAAACCGATCCCTAGAATGTTTATAAGGAAAAAACCTTTTCTTGGGTTTTGCCACTTTAGTCTTATGAGAAAATAAAGAGCTCTGACAACTAGTAACAATACTAGTGAATGCAATTAAAAGGTAAATAGTTAGGAATCGTTTCATAAAAGAAAAACCTTGAAAGCTCAAGGTTTAAATGTTTTCAATTTCTTCTTTAGGGAATGTTATTTGATAAACGGAACTTAAAGTCTCTGAAAAGAGCTTAAATTCTTCTTCATCAAAATATCTATTAGGGTCAGGGTTTTCCAATTCTTCTAATTCAAATCCCTTTTCTCTTAATGAAGGTAGTACTTTGATGACAATGCGTTGCCATGCTAATGGTGTAATATTTTTGTTACACCAGGCTTGTAATGTCACTATCTTGATCTTCATGCTGCCTCCTCGTATTTAATGCAAAATTAGCATTTATAATTTAATGCCCATGACCATAATGTCGTCGGTCTGTTTTTCGCTACCCTTCCACTCGTCAAACGCCTGCTCTAGTAATTCCTGCTGCTCATTAAATGGTTTGTCCAAATTGCCTTCCAAAGTCTTAACAAGTCTTGCCATTGTGTATTTTTTAACGTCAGGGCCTCCAAACTGATCAGGAAATCCGTCAGATGTCATGTAAAATTGAGTTTCTCCAGATTTATATTCTAGTACATGTTTTTTGTAAATTCTTTTTTGCTCTGCAAAACCACCAATTGAAACTCTCTCTCCTTTAATTGACTTAAGTTCACTCCCATGAGAATACATTAAATTTTGTCGAGCTCCAGAAAATAGAACTTCTTCATTTTCATGATCTACAACTATAATGCTGGCATCCATTCCATGATGATTGTTACCTTCAGATTGGTTCAACATTTCTTGAACACCTATATCAAGATTTTCAATAATTTCAGCTGGATCAGAAACTTGGTATTCATATACAATTTGGTTGAGTAATGATTCCCCAATCATACTCATCAAAGCACCCGCTACACCATGTCCAGTACAATCTACACATGCCATTACCGATAGAGGTTTATCTCCATCATACATTTGCGCAAACCAATAGAAGTCTCCACTTACAATATCTAGAGGCTTGAACATAACAAAATAGTCTGAAAAAGCTTCCTTAATGGTGTCAGGAGAAATAAGCATAGCACTTTGGATAGTCATGGCATACTTAATACTATCCATCAAGCGTTTGTTTACCTCTGCTAGCTCTTTAGTTCTAAGAGCCACCTTTTCTTCTAGTCCACTATTGGCAAGTTCTAGTTCTTTAATTAGATTGACTTTATCACTCTTTAATTCGTATGCTTCCAGAGCCTTGTCAATAGTTAATTTCATTTCACCTTTATCCCAAGGCTTAGTAATGTATTTGTATATTCCACATTTGTTTACAGCTTTTACTATTGCCTCAATATCGGCAAAGCCTGTAAGAATCATTCTGATTACATCTGGAAACTCAGGAAGGACTCGCTCTAGCAACTCTGTACCAGTCATTTCAGGCATTTTCTGGTCAGTAATTAGGCACTGAACATCATTTTGCCTGAGTATTTCTATTGCCTCTTTACCACCCATGGCAGTCAAGACATGATATTCTCTCTTGAAAGCCATTCGGAAAATTCTCAAGTTACTTTCCTCATCATCCACATATAGAATGGTATATTTCTTTTTGTCCTTTACAGGCGCTGCCGCCACTGTTTGGTTCTGCTCCATCGATTGTTAATCCTAGCGGTTAGTTATGCTTGTTGTTTTGACCCTTGCGCATCTGGAGCTGTAGGTTTGTCTGCCAAATGCTTAGGTATCAAAATTGAGAACTCTGTTCCTTTTCCTTCTTCACTATTTACAAAAATATTACCACCATGTTTTTCGATAATACCAAATGAAATAGACATTCCAAGACCTGTACCTATACCAACCGGTTTAGTAGTAAAGAATGGTTCGAAAATTCGTCGTTTGACTTGCTCTGACATTCCTTTACCGTTGTCTTTTATTTTTATAAGTACATGTTGCTCTTGGCTTTCAGTATATAACTGGATTTCCTTATCCTTTTTCTCCTCAGGCATAGCTTGAATAGCATTACTTAAAATATTCATAAATACTTGATTAAGCTGTCCTGGGAAACAGTTTATTTCTTTTAAATCATTATCATAGAATTTTTTAATTTCTACAATGTTTTTCGTCTTGTTTTTCAATAGAATGAGAGTAGCATCAAGAGCATCATTCATATTGGCTGGCTTCATTTCTTCCTCATCCAGTCTAGAGAATACTCTTAAACCTTTTACGATTTCTATAGTTCTTACGGCTCCTTTTTTGATGTCAGTTACAAGTTCTTTGACATCACCAACTAGGTCTTCATAACCAAGTTCCTCTTTTAAGTCTTCAATTTCTCTTCTTGCCTCTGCTAAATTTTCGGCAGCGTCAAGAGAGTCATATTTTAATATGATTTCCATTAAATCGTCAAGAGATACCTTTAAGGTATCGATACCATTATAAACGAAGTTAATAGGATTATTGATTTCATGCGCAATACCTGCCGTTAACTGGCCAAGCGAGGCCATTTTTTCGGATTGCACTAACTGTGATTGAGTACTTTTAAGGTTCTCGAGTGTGTTGTGAAGTTCATCTTTACTGCTACGCTCATGTTCAAGGGCTTGTTTTAGTTGATTCTCAGTGATCATTAGCTTTTCCGTAGCCTCAAGTTGCTCTTCTGCAATCCCTCTCATTCGTTCTTCTGAATACTTTACTTTTTCGTAAGCTTTTCTCAATTCATCCTGTACTCGAATCAGCTTTTCGTTAACTTCAATTTGCTTTCTCGAACTTTTAAGAATTTGTTGCTCAGATAATTTCAGTTTTTTATTTCTCTGCTCAAGTGCCCTTTGAGACATAATGAGTTTTTCATTTACCTCTAGTTGTTTCTCAGCACTTTTTCTAAGACCTTCCTCAGACTTTTTTAATTTCATAAAGGCTTCATTAGCAGTCATGAAGTTTTTGTAAGCAAGATTTATAGATGGTCTGAATATAAATGCAGCCTGTAACAGTAATATCCCAATAATACTTGCAGTAATAAAATATCCCGCAAAGGATGATCCAGCTTTTCTTTCATGAGTCTCTTCTTCGAAAGTATCTGCAATTTCACTCATTACTCTACTAAAATGTCTTTCTTGACCTATGATACTAGCAATAGCTTGTGAAATATTCTCATTTTTAATTTCAATCGGGTCATCAAAAGAAACTTTTAAAAGTTCCTTCGAAGCGTTTAATATCTCCTTGTAAGGAATTTCAGCTTCATCTAGTAGAAGTAAAATGTCTTCAGAGTTTTGAACTTTCGTAATGCCATAAGTTGGATCGCCTTTTTTAAGAGCCCGTTGAATTTTTTCAAATTCCGTTAAATGGCTTTTGATTCGCTTTTTAACAAGGTTAAAATTTCTCTCACTAGCGGCTATTCTTTTGGTGTTTATAAGAAGGGCATTCTTAGAAAGTTGTTCACTTATAGTAGATTGACGCTGAGAAAGTTTGACAAGTCTGGAGTCATTTTTATTCACTCCTATAGTGTCCTGAACTAAGAACTGACCGATAATTAGGGCAATTATGATCAATATTACTGCCAGAGTATATGATCGTATAAGGTTGTCCTTTTTCATGACGCAATATTTTTAGATTGGAGTACTACTATTACTATGCCTTGGCTTTAGATATTGGTGAAACTACTTTATCCTTTACTCCCATTTGTGAGCTAGAGATGGGGTTTGGGTTTAAAATTTTCTTTTTAATCTGCTTTAAGAAGTGCTTTTCAATACTAGATTCAAAAAACTTCAATAAAAGGGCTAACAAAAGTAAGATACCTATGCCAAAATATTTACCCATTTCTTCACTAAGATGAAGACTACTGACATCTTCAATAATTGGTTCAATGAAAAGTTGTTCTGTGATGAAAAGAACAATAAATACTACAAACAAGAGTCTAGAAGCTTTTTTGCCCACAGTCATTTTGTCGAGCTTATTAATGGTAACTTCTAGTTCAGAGTTTTTCTTTTGAATTTCAGAATTCTGATTTTTAATTTTTTGGTTAGCGTGGTCTAGTTTTTTCTGTAGTCGATCACTGATTCTTGTTATTACTTTACTCTGATCCAGCAAGTCTTTATAATTGACAGCAATATTTACTGCATCGTCCATGCTTAGATCTTTATTCTTCACCTTTCCTACATAATCAGAAAGTATCTTTTGCTCCTCGTGGTAAAGTTCCTTCATCCTATCTTAAAATTAGACAACACTTAGATTTCTCAAAAGTATGTTGTGTTCTTTCTTTCCTTTCATGGATAGCCAATCCTGTTTTCGTTATACAGCTACGCTGCAAGCTCCTTGTCTGTTTTTCTTTGACGAGGTACTCTGATTTGAAGTGTGAAATAAGAGTATTCATCATTAATCGTATGGAATTCATAAGCTAGCTTTTGGCTGGTTTTTCTTGCAATCTCTACAAAGCCTAATCCAGCAGTACCTTTATCAGAGAATTCACCATTATAAAGTATCTCTTTGTATAATTTTTTTAATCCTTCTTTATCTAACGAATTAATATTATCGATCTTTCCTTTGATTATGTTGATTTTGTTGTTGGGGATGAAATTTCCCGTCATTATGTTAAAGAAATTTTTTCTTGCCGTTACCATCAAAAGTCCAGCCTTTGAATCATAAGTACTTATTTTTTGATCTTCAGAAACCTCATCCATATGATGATAAAGGTTTTGAATGCATTCAGTCGCGGCACCATAGAATTTTTTCTTTATAATTCTGTCTTGCTCTATCTCTCCGATTCTTTCTTCTAGCGTCTCGATGATAGAAGTAACCAAGTCAAATGTTACTTCCCCTTTGTACATCAATACAATGTTAGAATCATATACGTTTTTGTATTTTTTCAGTAAATCCATTTTGATCCTCTACTTGGTGAACCGAATTGTAATATTATACTATCTGTTGTTTCTAACCGAGTAATTTATGCTTAATCAATTGTTTTTCTTTGAGTAAAAATAAATTGTACTTTTCAAAGATGGTCGAATAAAGAGTATTCTAGGGTGGTTTATGGGACTATCTTAGGACTAAGACAAGTGAATATTCTTCAAATTAACCTATAAACACGAGCGAACTCTATCAATTCGTGTTTAATTGCGAATTTTACCAATAATTACCTACACTTCCAAGTTTTAGTGTTTGTTTTGGGTATTATTTACTGTTTAGGGCGAGGTTCTAAGTGATTTACCTACACTTTTGGAGTTTTGGATTTTACTGATGGAAGCTCGTAAATTTCTAATAGTTGATATTCTTATATGTCTTTTTTAAATAGTTTAACAAGGTTATTTTTTGGATTATTTATATGTGTATTCCTTTTCCTAAGTTCATGCGGTATTAAAAGGTCTCAGTATGAGGTTTCGGATGTAAAATTAGATGGTTCTAAATATGGTAATAAGCCAATTGTTAGTGAAAATGAATTTGAAACCGTAAGACAATTAGGCTCCTTGGCTATTGAAAAGCTTACTTTAGAGTATTTAGAGAATGTTTTTGTCAGGAATAAAAATTCAACTACTGTTTTAAAAGTAGTTGGTGAACGATTGTTGGAGAAGAAAGAATATTTGAAAGCTGAAAGAGTTTTCAAATCAATATCAGATTTTGAAGAGTATCCGCAAGTACTAGCTTATTTAGCTCTCATTTTTGCTAATACTAACAGAAACGAGTTGGCTATGGATTATATGAACCGTTGTATTTATTTAGATCCAGAGAATAAGGATATAACTTCCCAGAAGGCAAAGGTTTATTTAGCGTTAAAAGATTCACTATCGGCACTGAAGTATTATGAATTGTCATTTGAAGAAGATTCTTTGGACATGAGATCTATAAAGGAATTAGTATATCTGTACCTTCATAAGGGGGATTTGGATAGGGCCGTAGAATTATATGATAGATTAGATAAGCAATATTTGTCTAAGGACTATTTTTATTCCTTGGGTTCAAAAATTATCGGTACAAAAGAGAATAGTTTGGGGGTGAGACTTTTAGAAGATGGTTTAGTGAATGGAGATGTCAGGTCAGGTATGAAATTGATTAAACATTATAAAGGTCTTAATAATCTTGACTCTGTATATTTTTATTCAGACATGTTATTACAAGTGGATTCTATGAATTTATATGGGCTGTGTAGTAAGGCAGACTACTTTAATGATAAAGGGTATTTTAGTAGTAGTGTACAGTATTATGAGAAGGTTTTATCAATAGATTCCTTGAATGAAGAAGCTCGGTTAGGACTTTCTAAAGTCTACGGAAAAATTGCATATTTGCGCAAAATTAAAGAACAGAAAGAGTCCCTTCAGTTGTTGGAAGTGCCGTCTCTCGATGTTAGAGAAATTTCAAATTAATGAGTGAGTCAAATATCAAAGTCACATTGCCAGATGGTAGTGTGAAAGAATTGCCAAAAGGATCGTCTGGAATGGATGTGGCATTGTCTATCAGTGAGGGTTTAGCAAGAAATGTACTGGCGGCAGAGGTCAATGGAGAAGTTTGGGATGCTTCAAGAGCTATCGATACAGATGCAGAAGTGAAATTACTTACCTGGAATGATGCTGATGGTAAATCTACCTATTGGCACTCTTCTGCACACTTAATGGCAGAAGCTTTAGAAGCTTTATATCCAGGGATTAAATTAGGTATCGGTCCGGCTATTGATGCTGGGTTTTACTACGATATTGATTTTGGCGATCACGATTTTGATACCGAAAACCTTGATATAATAGAAAAGAAGATGCTCGAATTGGCCAAGCAAAAGAATGTTTACGAACGTTCGGAAGTGTCCAAGGCTGATGCTATAAAATACTTCACGGAGAAGGGCGATGAGTATAAATTAGATCTGATTGATAGGCTCGAAGACGGAGATATCACGTTTTATAAACAAGGTGAATTCACAGACCTGTGTAAAGGCCCTCATATTCCTCATACAGGTTTCATTAAGGCGGCTAAAATCCTAAATGTAGCTGGAGCTTATTGGAAAGGTGATGAGAATAACAAACAATTGACTCGTTTATATGCGATCACTTTTCCTAAAGCGAAGGAACTTAAAGAATATTTAGAATTATTAGAAGAGGCTAAAAAAAGGGATCATAGAAAACTAGGAAAGGAGCTAGAGCTTTTTACTTTTTCTGAAAAAGTAGGGCATGGTCTGCCACTTTGGATGCCTAAAGGAGCGATGCTCAAAGATAGGCTTGAGACTTTCTTGAAAAAAGTTCAGCTTAAAGCAGGGTATAAACCTGTAGTGACACCACATATTGGTCACAAGGATTTGTATGTCACGTCAGGACATTACGAAAAATATGGTGAGGATTCTTTTCAGCCTATTAGTACGCCTCACGAAGGAGAGGAGTTCATTCTAAAACCAATGAATTGTCCTCATCACTGTGAAATTTACAATAGTACTCCAAAGTCTTACAAAGATTTGCCTTTGAGGCTTACAGAGTTCGGTACAGTATATAGGTACGAACAAAGTGGTGAATTACATGGGTTAACTCGTGTAAGAGGATTTACTCAGGATGATGCTCACATCTTCTGTATGCCAGAGCAAGTGAAAGATGAGTTTTTGAAAGTGATTGATCTTGTTCTTTATGTTTTTGGAGCTCTGGGCTTTGATGATTTTACGGCTCAGATTTCGTTGCGAGACCCTGAAAATACTCAAAAATATATTGGTACTGATGAGAATTGGGCTAAAGCCGAAAAAGCTATTATTGAAGCGACAGAGGAAAAAGGTCTTAATACTGTGACGGAGCTTGGTGAAGCTGCTTTCTATGGTCCTAAGTTGGATTTTATGGTTAAAGATGCCTTAGGTAGAAGCTGGCAACTAGGTACCATTCAAGTTGATTACAATCTTCCTGAACGTTTTGAGTTAGAATACACAGGGTCAGATAATCAAAAGCACAGACCTGTAATGATTCATAGAGCACCTTTCGGATCTTTAGAGAGATTTGTAGCCGTGTTGACTGAACATTGTGGCGGTAATTTCCCTCTTTGGTTGACTCCTGATCAGATTGCTATTCTTCCTATCTCAGAGAAATATGCAGACTATGCTAATGAAGTATATGCGAAAATGGAAGATTATGACATTAGAGGTTTTATTGATCATAGAGATGAAAAAATTGGTCGTAAGATTAGAGATGCAGAAACAGGTAAAATTCCTTACATGTTAATTGTGGGAGAGAAAGAAGCGGCAGAAGGTAAGGTAAGTGCCCGAAAGCATGGAGAAGGTGATTTAGGTAGTTTTACTCAAGATGAGTTTATAAAACTATTTAAAGAAGCTGCCTCAGTAGGTTAAAGTAAATGCTAAAATATTAAATGAATAGCGAGGAGAATACTTCTCGCTATTTTTGTTTCCGATATATGATAGAAAGGAATTTAGATACAATAATAGCCTTAGCCACTGCTCCAGGAGTTGGAGCGATAGCTGTAATTAGACTGTCAGGTCCAGATAGCTATAATTTGACGAATAAGGTTTTTGATGGAAAGGACTTAGCTGAGCAGAAATCGCATACTGTTCATTTTGGTAATATTGTAGATGATGAAGAGATTATTGATGAAGTATTAGTAACCTTATTTAAAAACCCACATTCATTTACCAAAGAAGATAGTATCGAAATATCTTGTCATGGTTCTCAGTACATCATAAATCGAATACTCCAACTATTTGTTAAGAATGGAGCTAGGTTGGCAGGTCCAGGTGAGTTTACACAGAGGGCTTACATAAATGGTCGTTTTGATCTAGCTCAAGCGGAGGCCGTAGCTGATTTAATAGCATCTGAAAATGAGTCCGCGCATGCCGCTGCGTTGAACCAAATGAGAGGAGGTATCTCGGGGGAAATAAAGGTTCTTCGAGAGAAGCTAGTTCACTTTGCATCTATGATTGAGTTAGAGCTTGATTTCTCTGAAGAGGATGTAGAATTCGCTAGTCGTGATGAGTTAAAGGAGTTGATAAAGAATATCGATATAGTCTTAGTAAAGCTCATTGATAGTTTTCAGTTGGGTAATGTTATCAAGAATGGGGTGCCGGTTGTGATTGTGGGGAAGCCTAATGCTGGAAAGTCTACACTGCTCAACGCTTTACTTGAAGAAGAAAAAGCTATTGTTTCGGATATAGCAGGTACAACTCGTGATATCATAGAAGATGAATTAAATATACGTGGTGTAAAATTTAGATTTATAGATACCGCGGGTCTGCGTGAAACAGCTGATCATATAGAAGCCATAGGAGTAGAACGCGCTGAACAAAAGATGGACGAAGCTGCGTTAATCATGTACTTGTTCGATTTGTCTACTGAAGCAATTGAGGAGATTAAGGAAACCGAACAAAAACTAATAGACCGTAATAAGCCCTACATCCTAGTTGGAAATAAATCTGATAAAGTAGATTCAATTCCAAATTCGTTGATTGAGGACGATGAATTTATTTCTATAGCTGCAAAGCATAACAAACAAGTTGAAGTTTTAAAAGATCGTATTTGGCAGAAGAGCCAAATGGACAATTTCAAAGCAGGAAATGTAGTTGTTACTAATGCTAGGCATTACCAGAGTCTGGTAAATACTCAGAATGCGCTACATGATGTTTTGAAAGGAATTGATTTGCAGGTGTCCAACGACTTCCTTGCTCAGGATATACGCCATTCCTTACATTATTTAGGAGAGATTACGGGAGAGATTACAACAGATGATTTGCTGGACAACATATTTAGTAAGTTTTGTATCGGGAAGTAATAACTCTTCTGTTTTTGTATTTCTTACACCACTTTTTTAACTGAAAGGATAAAGAGCGTTGCGATATGTTTTTCACGCTATGAGTTGGTCTATATCATAAACTGATTTAATTTGAATTAATCAAATCAAAAATAAACCTTATGAAAGCCGCAGTAATTCTAGCAGGAAGTGGAGTATACGATGGATCAGAAATCCATGAATCAGTTTTTGCATTATTAGCACTTGAAGAGAATGGAGTAGATTATCAATGTTATGCTCCTAACAAAAGCCAGTATCACGTGGTGAACCATATTACTGGTGAAGAAATGGACGAAACACGTAACGTCTTGGTGGAATCTGCTCGAATTGCGCGAGGGTCTGTTGTTGATCTTAAAGAGTTGACTGCTGATGGAGCCGACTTATTAGTGATTCCAGGAGGGTTTGGGGTAGCTAAGAATTTAAATCAATGGGCAATTTCTGGATCTGATGGTGAATTGGATTCTGAGGTCAAAAGAGTGATCAATGATTTTACCAAAGCTAAAAAACCAATCTGTGGACTTTGTATGGGACCAACAGTCATAGCTCAAGCTTTATCAGGAAGCGGTATTGAAGCTTCCTTGACAGTTGGTACATCTGCGGAGCCTACACCATATGAAATTGATGCGATCAGTGAAGGTATGGAATCATTAGGAGCTGTAACAGTAGCTAAGACTATAGAAGAGATAGCAATCGATCAAACAAATAAAATAGTAACGGCTCCATGTTATATGATGGAGGCCTCTCCATTACAAGTTAGAAACAATATCGCCCAAGCAATCAAAGCAACTGTAGAACTCATTTAGACAGTATTTTGCTAAGCTTTATAGAAGAGACTGTAGAGATAGTGCTCGTTAGAGTGGGGTTGTGATTTGATCTTAGCTTTATCCTTTGTTGGGTTATTGTTCAGTGTGTATAGAGTCTGTGTTTAGTCTGAAAACAGCCTGAAGAGACAATACCCCTCTTTCTTTGATAATATGTTTCTGTACACAGCTAGACACTCATCTAGCTTTGTACGGTATTAGTAGCTTAAGTTTTATTCTGGATACTTCGCATTGATGTATTTGAGAAAATGATAAGATCAAAGAAATGAGGATAGCAAAGACGCTTATTATGGTGTTAATTGGAGTAGCTCTGATTAGTGCCTGTACACAAGAGACAAAGGTTGAGTTTAGTAGAGAAATAGACTTTAACTTTGATTGGAAATTTACATTAGTAGAAGATACACTACCCCCTTCAAATGTTCCGTTGACAGACACCGAGTGGAGAGACATTCGTTTGCCACATGACTGGAGTGTAGAAATGCCATTTGACTCCACGCTAGAGGGATGCGTTGGTTATCTTCCAGGAGGAGTAGGAGTATATCAGAAACATTTCAAGACACCAGCTTCACCTGAAGAAAAAAGCACGTTTGTTTTATTTGATGGTGTTTATAACAGAGCGACTTTCTGGTTGAACGGTAAAAAACTTGGATTCAATCCATATGGATACTCACCAGTTAAATTCAACCTTACTGACCTATTAACAACTGACGGATCTGAAAATGTACTTACTGTACATGTAGATCGTACAAGATTTGCAGATAGTAGATGGTATGCAGGATCTGGTATATACAGAAATGTAAAACTCATCACTTTGGATAAAGTTCATATTCCTATTTGGGGAACATTCTTAACTACTCCAGAGATTACTGATGAGTCTGCCAAAGTTGATATTGCGATCAAAGTAGAAAACGAGAATGCAGATGCCAAATCTGTAGAGTTGAAAACTGAAATTATTGACAATAGCGGAGCAACAGTAGCTTCTACTATTGAAACTATTGACCTTGAAGCTGCTTCTTTAAAAGAGGTGAAGCAGGTTTTAACAGTCGCAAATCCTAAGAGATGGGATATAGATACGCCGAATATGTACAAGGCTATCACAACTATTTCTCAAACTGGTCAAGTTTTGGATCAATATGAAACTCCGTTTGGGATCAGAACCATAGAATTCGTAAAGAACGAAGGGTTTTATTTGAATGGAAAGAATACTTTGATGAAAGGTGTTTGTATTCATCATGACGGTGGACTAGTTGGAGTAGCCGTTCCTGAAGGGGTTTGGAGAAGAAGACTTCAAAAACTGAAAGGTGGCGGTGTGAATGCTATTCGTACTTCTCACAACCCATTTTCAGAAGAGTTTCTTAACCTATGTGATGAGATGGGGTTCTTGGTTCAGAATGAGATATTTGATGAGATCACTTATGCTAAGGATAAGCGTCTCAATATGAACGATCGTCAAATCGATTACATCACAAGAGGATATGCAGAGCATTTTACAGAGTGGGCTGAGATAGACTTGAAGAGAACTGTTCTTAGAGATAGAAATCATCCTTCAGTAGTTCAATGGAGCATTGGTAACGAAATCGAGTGGGCTTATAAAAACTACTGGTTAGCTACAGGATTTTTTGATGATCCTGAAGATCCTAGAAAGAGCAACGGATTCTTTGGCAAAGCACCTTTATACTCTCCAGAAGAGTTGAAAGAGCGTTTTGATGCACAACCTAAAGGAGAGTATGAGTTGGCTAAAACGGCAAAAGACTTGAATGATTGGATCAAAGAACTAGATACAACTCGTCCAACTACGGCTAACTTGATCATTCCTCAAATTAGTCATGTAAGTGGATATGCAGATGCTGTTGACATAGCAGGATATAGCTATAGAAATGTCATCTTTCCTTGGTCACAGAAGTATTTCCCTGAATCACATACTACTATCAATGAATGTCCAGGTACTTGGGATGACTGGAAGCAAGTATTAGAGTACCCGGGTGTATTCAGTATGTTTATGTGGACAGGAATAGATTATATAGGAGAGCGACACAACAAATGGCCAGAGAAGAGTGCTTGGGGTGATATGCTTGATCTTGCAGGATTTGAAGTTCAAGGATATAACTACTTCAAAAGTATTTGGAATGATGAGCCGCATGTTTCCATTGGTACTATGCCATTGAAAGGATCAGATTTCAAAGCGGATAATTACAGTGGATTCCCAGTGTGTAAGAAGAGATCTACCAAATGGAATACAGCTAAAGCTAACTTCCACTGGAACTACGAAGAAGGTGAGCAAGTATTAGTTGAAGTGGTTTCTAATTACTCTACAGTAGAGTTGTTATTAAATGGTAAATCACTTGGCTTTCGAAGCATGTCAACAAGCGAGGATCGAATCATGAGATGGATTGTTCCATTCAAGGAAGGGACATTGACAGCTAGAGCTGTACTAGGAGACACAGAAGCTACTGCTGAATTGAAATCTGCTGGTAAGCCTGCTGCTTTATCTTTAGTTGCAGAAGAAACAGATCTCAAAGCAGATGCATACGATGTGTCTCACCTAGTAGTACAGTTGGTAGACGCTGATGGCATTGCGGTCAAAACTGAAGACGTTAAAGTCGAGTTTGAAGTATCTGGACCAGCTAAATTGTTAGGAGTAGACAACGGAGCTTGGACAAACCATCAAGATTTTCAGGCTAATAATCTTGTAACATCAAAAGGTAGAGCATTGGCAATTGTTCAATCCACTAAGGAAGCTGGAACGATTACTATCACAGCCAAGGCTGATGGGTTTGCAGATCAAACTGTGACGATCCAAACGAAATAATATTGAATAAAGAAGGGAGTTTTTCATATGAAAAACTCCCTTCTTGTTTTACTGATCTACCAATCGAATATGATGAAAAGGCTTGTCACAATTTGCTTTATGCTAGTGGTATTGGTTGCCAATGCTCAAAAGCCAAAGGTATGGGTAATCAGTGATGGAGGTGACGGGATAAATGATCCAGATGATATCTCAGCAATAGCAAGTTATCTGCTGATGTCAAACCTTTTCGATACCAGAGCTATTGTCATGGCTAGCACAGTTCATGCTTGGAACAAAGAAACTTCAGATCAAGGAATATGGGCTTCAGAATTTTTTGGTAAAGCATATAGTTCAGATCTACCCAATCTCAAAAAGCATATAGGAGGGTATCAATCAGACTTCCGTTTTATAGAATCATCTATCAAAGGTCAAGGAAACAATTTTGATCCCAAGGAGGATGTAAACCTAAAAGACTACCCAAGTATTCTGGCTTTGTACAAGGAAGTAAAGAAGTCGAAGGAAATCATTAATGTATTGTGTTGGGGGCCATTGACTGAGCAGGCCCTTTTTGTGAAATATTGCTTAGACCAAAATAAACATAATGTCTTGTCTAAAGTGAGATTTATATCCCATTGGTCTAGTTCAAATTATCATACGGGTACTATGGAGAACCCCGAACTAACTCATAACTGCGTGGGAGATCCTATAGCCTGTGACTATATGAAGGTTCAGGCACTGAATGGACTGATCAAATTCTACGAATGTGGAGCCATTGGACAGTTTGGAATAGTAGAAAATGCTCAGAAAGGAAGTGACTATTATGATCAGTTTAAAGCAAGTCATCTAGGAAAAATATTTGCCGAAGGAAAATTCAAAAAAGAGAGAGTTGATGATTCAGACTGTGCTACCTACTGGGTTTTAATAGGAGATTATGGAGTGTCTTTAGATGATTTGGCTGGGAATGGACTCAATATGCCGGAAGTAGAAAAACGGAACGAAGAAGCCTTTGCTAGTCATGCTGAACTAATCCGTCACGAGATACTGAGAAGGTCTAATGCAGCAGCTGGTAAAGTAGATGCTATAGAAAGCGACTATTATATTGCCCCTAGAGGGAGAATCGAAAGAAAATAGAATTATTGAAAAACTACATATATGAAAAGAATCGCAATAATGTTGAGCATGCTCACGCTAATATGGGGATGTAAGCAAGGAGGTGAAAGTGGAGTAGAAGAGACTGCTAAAGAAACAGGAGTTTTTCCTCAAATCATGCCTGAGGAGAAGCCTGATTTTGCACTAAGTGCGTCTATGGATCGTATTTATACTGACTATGAATCTCCAAGACCTGACAAAAACGAACTGTTTAGCCAGTTCAAATACACCGAGCTCAAAGGTTTTGATTACAATGGACACGATGGGACGATCACTCGTAGAGACCCTTCTAAGATATTGTTACATGATGGGAAATACTATGTGTGGTATACTTATAGAAATACACCTACACCACCTCAAGGAGCTGCTAAATGCAATGATACTATCCCTTCTTCTGACTGGGATTTATCCGAAATCTGGTATGCTACTTCCACAGACGGCTTTAACTGGGAAGAACAAGGAGTGGCTATTAAAAGACCAGAAAAACCATTAGTAGGGTGGAGGTCTGTGACGACTACTGATATCCTGGAGTGGAAAGGAAAGTACTATTTATACTACCAAGGTTTCATGGAGGCAAGTGGCAAGCGTGGAGACGATTGTCCTGTGGCAGTGTCTTATGCAGATTCCCCCGATGGACCTTGGACTCCGCACAATGAAATCGTAATTCCTAACGGAGGCGAAGGAGCTTGGGATCAGTTCTCTATTCACGATCCATATCCACTCGTACATGATGGCAAGATTTACATTTATTACAAGTCTGATTTTGGTCAAAAAGGTGATTGGATCAGAATGCAAGGGTTGGCCATAGCAGACAACCCGCTAGGGCCATTTGAGAAGCATCCTTTGAACCCTTTAATTACCTCTGGACATGAGACTTCATTGTTTCCATACAAGGGAGGAGTAGCTGCTTTAGTCTATAAAGATGGACCTGAGCATAATACCATTCAGTACGCAGAAGACTGGGTAAACTTCGAGATAGCTTCTATTACAGAGTTGATGCCTTATGCCGCAGCACCATTTGTGCCAGATGCATTTACTGATACCAAGGATGGTAGAGGGATCACCTGGGGACTTGCACACTTTATTAACTACACAGGAGAATGGAGCAAGTTCAATTCAAAACTAGTAAGGTTTGATTGTGATCTAAGCAGAGATATTCATGATCCACAGATGAAGCATCATAGAGTCAATCACAAACCTGATGTGTATTACAGACAGGCCTTGACTCAAAAGCAACGCAAAAGAATCTCAGAAGAAAATAAAGCCTTGTTAGGATTATAATTACTACAACAACCGAATAGGGGAAGGAGGAAATTGATCATCCTTCTCCTTATTTCTAATTAGCATATAGGAAGAGTAAACTTAAAATCAGACCCGCCTAGATCATTAGACTCTACCCAAATTTTACCACTATGGAGTTCGGTTACTATTTTGTGACAATGAGCCAGTCCGAGACCATGTCCTTTGAATTCCTTTCGCTGATTTAGCCGTTTATACAGAAAGAAAATCTTTTCCCTGTCTTCTTCAGCGATGCCTATCCCATTGTCAGAAATGGTGAATTGCCAGTGCTTATCTAGTTGTTCAGCACTAATGTTTATCTGAGGGCTAGTTCTACAGAATTTTATCGCATTACAGATTAAGTTTTGAAAGACGATTCTCAATTCGAAATCATAGCCTCGTAGAATAGGTAAGTTATTGAATTTAATATTGGCTTTTTTTGATTTTACTAAGCCATGAAGATCTGAAATTAAGTAGGTAACCAATTCATTCAAGTCCACCCGTTTTATGACTGATTCTTTGCCTATTCTAGAGTATTCAAGTATTCCATTGATCATGTCAGACATACGGGAAGAGCTAGACTGAATGTAATCCAGATACATCTGTATCTCCTCATCTTCTGACTCTTTGAGTTTACCTTTCAGTAGATTGATGAAACCTTTGATGGTACTGAGTGGCTCTTGTAAGTCATGAGATGCCAGATAGGCAAACTGCTCTAGTTCTTTGTTTTTGAGTTCTAGTTTTTCAACATATTTTTGATAGTCTCTTGCTTTTTGAAGCTCGGTGATATCTACATGACAGCCTACCATCAGTGTCGGGCTGCCATTCTCTTCTCTTTCGACTATTTCACCTTTACAGATTACCCAGATAATCGAATTGTCCTTTTTTCGAAACCTAACTTCTACTTCAAAAGGTGTCTCTCCGTTAGATTTGAGATGTTTTTCCATCGACGACCACGAATGGGGAACATCATCAGGGTGCATCAGAGTATTAATAGTATCCATACTATTTTCCAATTCATCATCAGAGTAACCCAATACCTCTTTCATGTGAGGACTGATATAAAGAGAATCGTTAACGATGTCCCAAGTCCAGTAGCCAGCTAATGTAGCTTCGGTAATGCTAGTGAATAGTAAGTTTTTGTGTGCAAGTTGTGACTTTGTAAATTCAAGTTCTTCAAGCAATAAGCCATGGTCGGCTACTTCAGTTAGTCGTCTTTCGTTGGTTTTCATAAATGTATATTGATCCAATATACAGGTGGATGGATATGATGAAGTTATACAAAAAAACTGACAGAACCGATATATGTCACAATGACTTATTTCATCATGTTTATTTCAGCAATACTCTTGATTCGATTTCTCTCCAAAAATGCATCGATCGTCTCAAAATGCTCTACCACTCGTTTTTCTTTGAACTCAAATACTTTCTCCGACAACCCTCGCAAAAAGTCTCTATCATGAGAGACCAATATCAGCGTCCCATCAAAAGCCTTCAAAGCCTCTTTTAATACATCTTTAGACTTTAGATCAAGGTGATTAGTAGGTTCATCAAGGATCAATAAGTTGACAGGTTCTAGTAGCAGTTTGACCATAGCCAATCTCGTTCTCTCCCCTCCAGAGAGTACCCCGACTTTCTTGTCGATGTCATCACCCTGAAACATAAACCCACCAAGGATGTTTTTGACTTGTTTACGAATATCTCCTTCAGCCACTTCATCAACAGTCTCGAAGACCGTCTTTTCAGAATTAAGTAATGAAGCTTGATTTTGAGCGAAATACCCGACTTTCACATTGTGCCCTAATTGGCAATCACCCTCCACTTCGATTTCCTTGAGGATGGATTTCACCATAGTAGATTTACCCTCACCATTTCTACCGACGAACGATACTTTTTCGCCTCTAGAGATTGTCATGTTAGCATTTTCGAAGACGACATGATCACCATACGACTTAGAGACATCTTTGACGATCACAGGATAGTCACCAGATCTAGGAGCAGGAGGGAAGCGAAGCTTCAATGCTGAAGTATCCACCTCATCGATTTCTATGATTTGGAGCTTTGAAAGCATCCTTTCCCTAGACGCTACCTGATTGGTCTTAGAATATGTCCCTTTGAATTTTTCTATGAAAGCCCTGTTGTCAGCGATCATTTTTTGCTGCTCCTGATAAGCTTTGAGCTGAGAAGCCCGACGTTCTTCGCGAAGTGTAAGGTATTGGGAATAATTGGCCTTGTAATCATATATACGCCCCATCGTCACCTCGATCGTACGGTTGGTGATGTTGTCGATGAACGCCCTATCGTGGGATATCACTATAACAGCATCCGCCTTGTTGACCAAGAAGTCTTCAAGCCAGATCACAGACTCAATATCGATATGGTTAGTCGGCTCATCTAGTAGGATCAAGTCTGGTTTTTGAAGCAGAATTTTTGCAAGCTCTATTCTCATTCTCCATCCACCACTGAATTCACTCGTCTGACGATTCATATCTTCTTGAGTGAATCCCAAACCTTTCAGAGCCTTTTCCACCTCAGCATCATAGTTGACCTCTTCTAGGATGTAATATTTCTCACCTAGCTCAGACACCTTTTCGATGATTCCCATGTACTCTTTGCTCTCATAGTCCGTACGAGTCTCCAGTTCCTTATTGAGTCGGTCCATTTCGTCTCGCATTTCATAGACGTATTGGAAAGCCTTAGCCGCCTCTTCGAAGACCGTACAATTGTCTTCTGTCAATAAGTGCTGAGGTAAATAAGCAATCTTCGCATCCTTTGGCGCACTGATTTTTCCCTTAGTAGGTTTTTGTACACCAGCGATGATCTTCATCATAGTTGATTTACCAGCCCCATTTTTACCCATTAGGGCGATTTTGTCCGTAGGATTGACATTGAACGATACATCACTAAAAAGAGTCGAGCCGCTGAACTCCACGGCAAGATTATCTACAGAAATCATAGTCTTTGCTTTAGACCTGCGAATCTAAGGAAAAGGCTTGAACCTGTAGTGGTTGACTTACGCTTACACTGGCTTTATTATAGAGTAATAGGGGGAGTAAATGTCATTTGTCAAGATGAGTAATAGGCGGGATTTCGATTCTACTAAATTGCCGGCTTTATTAATAATCTAACATTTTAATTGTATGAAGATTCAAAGACTATTATTCCTATTATTAATTACCATTCTATTGGCTTGTGAAGACGAAAGTCAAGTAGAAGAGACAGAAACAGAAGTAGATTTAGAGGTAAGTATAGCAGAAAACTTACCAGAAAAAACAGTCTACGGTGCGGCGCACAAAGTGCGATTGGGATTGAACAAACATCAAGATTCGGTCTCTGTAAAATGGACCGCCGACGGTGGTTCTTTTAGTTCGGAGTCAGGTATTTCCAATACTTGGAATGCACCAGATGAGAAAGGTGTATACAGCCTAGCTGCTGAAGTAAGTGAAGACGGTTCTATTCATGATACGTTTGATTTTTCAGAAGTAGAAGTTGTCGGTAGCTTTTATGAGACTTTCGATTCCGAACTGTCAGCTAATTGGTTGGTGAATGAAGAAACCACTACCACAGCTATTACTGATGGAAGACTCAAAGTGACTAGATCAACATTGGATGATAAACCTGCAAATTTGATTCTGAAAATGACACACATGGGGGTTGAAACAGCTGTACCTGTAGCTTTTTCAGTGGATGTCAAAGAGAATTTTACAAATGCAGCCTCAAGAGCTGATTATAGGTTTGTTAATTACTTTGACGCATCAGATGTTCGAGACGGAGAAAAGTATTTATTCACTCTCGCTTTATATGTAGTTCCATCACAAAACAAATTGATATCTAGGATTGGAGTAGCGCAAAAAGGAAGTGAATCCTTAGCAGGTGGGGTCAAATTTTATTCATTGAATGAATACTCCGTCGTAGGTACGGAAATCAATCTGGATGTAGAAAATAATTGGTCAATTGAAATCGATAAAGACTTTAATTTGAACTATTTGGCAAATGGTAAGAGCTTCTATTCAGCAAAACGAGCTGCAACTGATAGTATTTTAATACTAAATGAAGTGACTAGGTTTCAATATCTTGACAACAGCCTAAGTACTGAATTGGACAATTTGATTATTGATCTAAAGTAGGTTGTCTCAAGGGTCAGTGCTTTCTCAGAGCACGACGTAAAGTAAAGTGGTAATTTGTTTTAGAGGGGTGTTGTTTTCTAAAAACAGGTTGCCACTTTTCATGTCTGTAGGCATACATCTGCGCTGGTGCGAGTTTGTAGCTCGTATCAATATCATCCATGCAGTCATTTAAATTTCGTATCTTTTATAACGTAAAGTCCGAGTTGCAAACTCGAACTAGCCTTCACTTCACATCCATGCTCGGACTAGCAGGGACTTGAAAAAGACCTTATCAAAGAAGCTGCTTGTTTCAAGGTTTGTGTTCAGCTCGTTAATACACTAATGAGTAAAAAAAACTGTCTCAGAAATAAAAAATAAGTTGAGCAAAATGTAACGCATTAGTTATCACTTGTACTTGTTTAATTTCTATTTCTGAGACAACCTATTTATCTCTTACTATAAATTTAGTTTGAGACTAAAATTAATTTTTAAAGTTCAGGACTAGGTTCAGGCTCAAATTCAGACTCTGATTCTGGAGAGTATATAGATAGTGTTTTGAAGTTTTCATCAATTTCAATATTAATATCATCTACTGGCTCGTACTTAAAACCAACCTCTAATAACTGCATCTTATCTGAAAATGGATCATCATCACAGCTCACAGTAGTATAAGTTCTTAGCTGTCCTTCAATTATTCCAGATTCTATTGTGTATTCATTGGTAAATAGACCTGTTGAATAATCCGACGTATAATCTGAATCATACCATGACTCCTGATGAGGGTTATAATGCATTCCACTTAGTGAATTTTCAGAACGGATGATTAAATAAATATCTTTAGGGGATTCTTGTGAAAGGTTAATAGTATATTCAATTCCCCATCCTGATACTCGCCAATCATTTCTAGGTATCCATCTTGCACCGCAATCTTTTGATATTGAACTTTTATTAAATCCTACAACAATAGGCTCAAGAGGGGTAATAGTTAAGTCGTGTTTATTGCGAGCACCAATACTACCTCCAGAACTAACGCTTATAATTTCAAGAGTAAGGGTTTCGTTTTCTAGTTCTCTTACTCCGTCTTCTACAATTAGCATCTCTACATTATAAGCAGTAGCTCCTTTAGGAATAACAAAAGTAGTGCTAGTCAAAGGAGTGACATCTTTTATGAAATCTGCAGTTCCTGTAGCCTGATAGGTTACAGAGACTTCTTCAGTACTTGTCCCAACCAATTTTAAAGGGATAAGAATAGTTCCACTTTTTTCATTGGCGATAGTTTCTCCCTCCTTAAACGAGATTTGCAAGTCACTTTCTTGAGAATCATTATCGAGTTCTGTAGTTAAAGCTTTCTGAATTTCTTCACATTCACATGTGTCATCGCATGAGTAAAAAAGAGCCGAGAATGATAGGATAAAGGTTAGAAGAGTTAAGTTAATCTTGCGTTTTAAGCGGTTAATTTTCATTTTTATTTGTTTTAAATGTTTCTAATTAATTTTCTTTTATCTAAAGATGATTCAGTTTCTTGTCTTAGGATAGAGTGCTGATAGTTAGATGAATACTTCAGTTCTATAGTACTTTGATGAGTTATTTTAATCTCACTTATAAGCTGTGAAGAATTGATTCTATTTGCTTAAATCGTATGAACTGTTTTTATAGGTCAACTTCTGAGTGGGATTTAATAGCGCTTACTGTTTTGTGGTGTACACAGTTTGTCAATACACTATTGAGTTGTATGGTTTTCTCGACGAATGATTGGCAGAATCTAGGTTTTACCGCGAATAAAAGAGAAGAATAATAATGAAGGTTAGAAATAGATATCGCTTGCATAGTAGTTAGATGTTTTTAGATAAATGTCAGACCTGTATTAATAAAAGAATTAATCCAGAATATTCTTGGATACAAGATTACTTAAAATAGATGTGACGTTCAAAAAAAAATGCTAGCTAGGTGTCTATAGCATAGCTTTATTTTCGATAAGAGATAATTCGATTAAGCTTTATTTTCAAATACATGGTTGCATAATATTATCTTCTAGTATACAGACAGATTAAAGGGGGATCTATAAAACCTTCCATAACCTCATCTCTTAGACGCATATTCAAGTATTAATCCGTTCTATTCTACTAATGGAATTAGGTATTCTAGGTTTAGTGAAGGTATTTAAGCTCAAACTCAATGTTTTTTAGAGTTTGAGGCACATTTTAGTGAAAATAGATCGTCTCTTAGTTACTGAAACACACCTAGACGATCCACCAGCTATTTATTCCTGGAATAATTCATTCCCGACATGGAATAACTCATTCGTCAGGTGGTAGAATTCATTTTTTGATGGAATAACTCATTCATGAAGTGGTAGAACTAATTCCTGATATGGAATAATTCATTCTTAAGGTGGTAGAACTCGTTCCTATACTGGTAGAAATGATTTTTTAGTGGTAGAATTTATTCTTTGACACGAATATGTCAATCTAGAAGAGGAATGGCACAATAGTTCATGTTCAGATTCAAATCACAGCCTTCTATCAAAGGGTAAATAGATCATGAAAGACAGCTGTTAATCGTTTTTAGCTAACAAGAGAGCTAGGTATTAGTACAAACTCAAGCATGATTAATCAAAGTCTCGTCTATTTCTTTTATTAGAGACTTGTATGCCTTTCTTTTCTTTCGGGTGTATAAGCGTATCAGTACGATCGAAATCAATATTAATAATACCAATGCCACAGCAGCTATGATCCATTTTTGTAGACTCTTTTCTAGCTCCGAATTATGAACTCCTTTTTCATGGTCTTTTATAATTAGCTGAGCATTGGCTTTTCCAAGGTCAGTATTCAAACCAGTTATTTGTTCAATGTTTTCTAATTCAGCCAATCGGCGCTGGTCATTTTTGGCAATTGCTATTAGTTTGAGATACTCTAAAGACTCAGTCAATTCAACGGTGTGTTGAGATTTGGTCGAAGTGCTAGGAAGATTGAGGTGCAAAGCTTTGTCTAGGTATATCAAAGAAGAGTCATAGTCTCCAAGGTGATAATAGCACCTTCCTATACTGTTTAAGAGAGGAATATAAGTATATAGATATTCCTGATCAACACGCTTCTCTGCACTGATATACAATTCTAAAGCTTCTTTATACCTCTGCTGAATCAATCTAATATTTCCAATATTGAGTTTGGATATAGCGATATTCTCCTCACTTATATCTGGGACTTGTCCTGATTCATAGTATAGCTGAGCTGCTTTTTCTAAATCCCCTTTGTCTTTACTATTTCGACCTAGTTCATTGAGAGATAATGAAACTATGTCGCTTATACCAAGTTCTTTCGCCAGATAGTTGCATCTTAAAAGACTCTTTGTGCATTCATCGTGTTTCTTCTGACTTCTGAGGCAGATACCAAGATTGTATAAACAATATACCACACGAACTTGGCTGCCCTGTTCTTCAGCTATAGCTAATGCATATTCAAACAGCTTCTGAGCCTCAGTGATGTTGTTCATCTCCAAATTATTCAAACCTGAGAGCTGTGCAGTTTTATATTCGAGATCTTTCATGTTGTCGTTTTCCAGAGTTATCGCTCTTGATTTGACCCCATATGTTAAGCTCTTTAAGTATTCCTGCTGATAATAAAATTGTTTGGCTATCAAGTAATAATATTCAGCAAGTTCGGGTTGATCTACTACAGGGTTTTTGGAAAGGTAGTCATTTAACAATGCTATTGATAGTTGGGCCGAATCTAGCGCTACAGCTTCTGCTTTTAGCTTTTCAAAAGTTGATGAATCTGCTTGTACAGCCAGCGAGATGGTTAAGGTAAATAGTAACAGTAGGGGGAGTTTTAGATTCATTTGTATCCGTTTATTTGTTAGGCAATAGTCACTGCTTAGACTTATCGAATGAATTTATACTGCTCACGCATGATTAATCAAAGTCTCGTCTATTTCTTTTATTAGAGACTTGTATGTATTTCTTTTCTTTCTCGTGTAGTAGCGTATCAGTACGATAGAAACGAAAATCAAAGTCAACAGTCCAATAGCAATGGTAATCCATTTTTGGTTGCTTTTTTCTAGTTTCTTATTTTCTACTTCCTTTTCGTGATCCTGAACGGTCAGCTGGATATTAATTTTTTTAAGTTCTTCTAGATTGGCTATTAGGTTAGCGTTATACCTAGCCATCTTTTGCATAATCCCCTTATCCACCAACAAGTTCTCGTTATTTTTCGCTTTGGCAACTAATTCAAGGTATTCAAAAGATTCTTTCAACTCTATGGGGCGATTAGCCATTACATTGGGCGTAGGAATATTTAGATGGAAAGCCTTTTCAAGATAAGTCAAAGCTGAGTCATAAAGTCCTACTTGATAATAGCATTTACCTATACCATTTGATAGAGGAATATAAGTATACAAATATGTTTCATCTATAAGATTCTCAGCTTTTCTATATAATTCAATAGCCTCATTGTACCTCCCTTGAATCAATCTAATATTTCCAATATTGAGTTTAGATATAGCAATATTTTCTTCACTTATATCAGGTACTTGTCCTGATTCATGGTATAACTGTACTGCTTTTTCTAAGTTTCCTTTTTTCTCACTATTCCATCCTAATTCGTTTAGAGATGACGATACGATGTCGTTTATGCCAAGTTCTTTAGCCATATCGTTGCATTTTGAGAGAATCTTGGTAGAAGCGTCATATTTTTTCTGATTGTTTAAGCAAAGGCCAATATTGAATAAACAGTATACTATTCGGACTTTGTTTTCTTGTGCTTCGGCAATGTTCAAAGCAAGTTCAAACTGTCTTTGTGCCTCAGTGTAATTGTTCATCTCAGTATTAATAACTGCTGACAACTGGTCTAATTCATATTCGAGATCTAGTGAATTTTCATGCTCTAGAACTAACTCTCTTGACTTTAGTATGAACGATAAACTTTTTAAATACTCTCGTTGACTAAAAAATTGTTCTGATACCAGATAGTAATAATCTGCAAGCTGATGTTGTTCTACTTCATCATTTTTGGATAGATAATTATTCAATAAAATGACTGATTGTTGGGCAGAATCAAGTGCCATCGCCTTAGCTTTTAGCTGTTCAAACTGCGACAATTCAGCCCTCACTACTAAAGTGCTTGTAATAATTAAAATTAAAAGCGCCGGTTGTTTTAGGTTCATTTGTATTGGTTTAAGTGTTGTATACAATATTAGTTACTTAGACTTATCAAAAGTCGGAAGAGACAATTGCGTCTCTTCCAAAATTCATTTCTAATTAATAGAAGAAGGTCTTTTTGCTTTATTACCACCTTTACTAGCTGTCGGATTTACGATCTCCTGATCAAGATTTTCATCTTTAGCTGGGATTTCATCCTCCGCACATGCGAAACAGATGACTGGAAAAATTAATAATGCGACCAATTTAAGAAAAGATTTCATGATTATAATATTTAAATGTTAAATCCTCCAACCTAGGAGGCCTTCTTTATTGTAACCTTAAATCAATTCATAGTTGGTTTAAATTTCTTCTTATTACACTCTATTTCTGCTTATACTATGTGTATTAGCGGTTTGTAGATGTTTTTTAGCATCTAGTATGCTGGATTTATGCCCGTTTCAGTATTTGGTTTTTTGTCTCCTGAGTCTTCAGTATTGAGTTGAAATTTTATCTATAAGGTTGTCAAAAGACTCGAGTCTTGGAGCTTTGTTTTTAATGCACTCACGTATAACGATTTTTATGTTATTTCGCAGACGTTTCGATGCTAGTGATTGGAGTTGTTCTTGTTATTCATGACGTTTTTGTACAAAGTAGACGTAAGCTATCCCGTCATCACGAACAGAGTGAAGTGATCTGTTCATGTCATGCAGCAGTTCAGTGAACATACTGCCGTATTTCATCTCGGCTTTCTATTTAGCCTCCATTCGGATGATGCTGTTACCTGATCAGGAGCATGAATCAAAAGAAATGAGTAGTTCATTAGTTAGTGTGAGACCCCAGATAATTACCCGACCTATCGGTCTTAGTAATTTCTGGGATGACGAACACTTTCTCGAAATCAATAACACCGTCATCCCAAAAATCAATTTTGCGATAGCAGGAATTGGTTATTTGGGATCTCTAACTCAGGGTGAGGGTGTATGTTTTTTAACAAACTTCAATAATAACGCCGTCCATTGCGAGGAGGCATGACGAAGCAATCTGTACGAGTGAGATGAGTTACTAAAGAACCGCAGCAGTCCAGTGGACAGGCTGCCGCATTCCGTCTCGATAGCTATCGAGCTTCCATTCGCAGTGACGCTGTTTTTTTGTTTTTTTCTGGTTCAGTATGGTGGGATGACGAGCATTCTATCTAAATCAATAACACCGTCATCCCAAAAAACAATTTTGCGATAGCAGGAATTGGTTATTTGGGATCTCCAACTCAGGGTGCGGGTGTCTTGTTTTTTTCATAAACTTCAATAATAACGCCGTCCATTGCGAGGAGGCATGACGAAGCAATCTGTACGAGTGAGATGAGTTACTAAAGAACCGCAGCAGTCCAGTGGACAGGCTGCCGCATTCCATCTCGATAGCTATCGAGCTTCCATTCGCAGTGACGCTGTTTTTTTGTTTTTTTCTGGTTCAGTATTGTGGGATGACGAGCATCGTATCTAAATCAATAACACCGTCATCTCAAAAATCAATTTTGCGATAGCAGAAATTGGTTATTTGGGATCTCTAACTCAGGGTGCGGGTGTCTTGTTTTTTTCATAAACTTCAAATGATTCCGTCCATTGCGAGGAGGCATGACGAAGCAATCTGTACGAGTGAGATGAGTTACTAAAGAACCGCAGCAGTCCAGTGAACAGACTGCCGCATTCCATCTCGGCTTTCTATTTAGCCTCCGTTCGGAAGGCACCGTTACCTGTTCAGTAGCATGAATAAAAAGAAATGAGTAGTTCATTAGTTCGTGTGAGATCCCAGATAATTACCCGACCTATCGGTCTTAGTAATTTCTGGGATGACGAGCACTTTCTCGAAATCAATAATACCGTCATCCCAAAAATCAATTTTGCGATAGCAGGAATTGGTTATTTGGGATCTCTAACTCAGGGTGCGGGTGTCTTGTTTTTTCATTCCAATACTTTCACTGAGCATTGTGTAAATACTAAGTCAAGGTATCATATGGATGCGTATCAGTCGATCGTATGAAATACAATCTCCACACGACGGTTTAGCTTCCTGTTCTTATCATTGTTATTCGGAGCGATAGGGACAGTAGGACCAAAACCTTTGATGTCTACACGCTCTTCTTGAATCCCTCGACTCAGTATGTAGTTAGCTACAGCTTTGGCTCTCCGCTCTGATAGATCCATATTCTCATCAAAAGAGCCTTTGTTATCTGAGTGACCTTGTACTTCTATCCTAAAATGATGATGGTGTTTTAGGTATTTGGAGAGTTGATCCAGTTGCTCAAATGACTCAGGGGCGATAATGTCCTGTCCACGCTCAAAGTGAATATGGTCCATGATCACATGCGTATTATCATGGATCGGTTTTTGGAACATAGGTATGTCCTCGAAATTGATAGCGTCTTCTTCTACGACAAGCGAATCTGGTATGATCTGATTAGCAGAGTCTTGTTTCGCTTCAGCAGCCAATAGTGCTCTAGCGTCTCTAATGCTATCTCTTTTGGCCATTCGTATAGAATCCCGTTCAGCTTTTTTGGCGATAGCTAGCTTTCTTTTTTTAGAATCAATCGTCTCCCAATCAATAGAAAACAATATTTCGTTCGATACGCCTAGTTCTTTACTGTTTCCTTGAGGTGTTTCAAATCCATACGAACCTCGGGCTCGGTACCTTTTGATGTAGAAGCCAATTTGGAATACGATGCCGAAGTCTTGCCTGTAGCCTGCAGTGAGACTTACCAAATTGTCGTAGGTACCGCGTAATTGAGCCTCTAGTTGAGGTTCGAAATTTTGATTGGATCTATATACCACTATAGGAGTAACAACATATTTCGGGTTTCTCAATGAAATGGGCTTTCTGATAAAAGAGTGAAGGTCAGCATAATGTTTGAAATCAGTAGCGCCAGCAGAAACTCCTATTTCGAACCCTTCACGGTTGTAAGTCAGGCCAAGACGGTTGGTAGCTGCTAGTCGTCGATCGATGTTAATGACTTCAGGATCGGAGAGCTCTACTAGGTCAAAATCATCGAGTTTAAGCCCTGAGATATTCATTCCCATCAACAACCCAAGATTGAGTTGCTCTGTTCGATTCTTAAATACCGAAACTGAGAAAGATCCAGATACTCCGTTTCGGGTGATGATACCTAGGTCTTCGTTTTGAAATATAAAACCTAACGATAGAGGGTAAAAGTCGTGCTTCGATGGGAGAAATGGACGTGAAAAGTAAAGAATGTTGTTTTTAGGACCGATGCCAGCCCATTGATTTCTATGGAATAGGTTTAGCTGAGCATATTCACCAGCAGCCATCATAGCAGGGTTGAAATAGCCTAGCATTTCTTGATGACCGATCAACTGGCTTTGCTGAGTTTGACATTTTGATTCATGACTTGAAAAAATCAGAATGAAACTGGTCAGTATCGCTAGGGTATAAAGAAGTATTCTGCTCATCATTTCTTCACGTAAAAACTGCCCTTGAATACTTTTCCATCTAAGCTAAATACATAATAGTAATTGCCTTCGTCTACACTTCTGACTAGCTGGTCAGATAGAAGCTGGCTATTGTCATAGTCATTGACTTCAAAGAGTTTATTCCCCCAGCTATCCAAAATATAGAGGTGGTTAGTACTTGGTTTTAACCCTTTGATTCGGAAGGTGTCATTGAGTCCGTCATTATTGGGAGAGATGATCTTAGAGAAGGATAGTCCATTGGGGTCAGACAGGTTGATTGAAAATTTCTGTACAGAACTACAGTTTTCAGTACCATTGACTCTAGCGTATAGGGTTATTTCATCTTCTTCGTATGAAGTAGGGACCGTGAAGATGCCTTTGTTGCCATTGGAGGTAATCAGGTATTGCTCAGGGAACCATTCTGCAAAACCGACGGTAGGCTGGTCGGTATTTATATTCAACTCAAAGGGTTCGTCTTTGAACTGTGAATTATTTCCTAATATGTCAATCTCAAATGAGTTAGGGTCTTCGGATACCTTCCACACGTCTGACTGGATTTCGCACGAACCGAATCGTGCCAAGAAATAAAAATAACCTCCACTGAGTCCATCACTTCCTGATGGTAATGAGAGTTTAAAGCTTCTAACGGTGTCTATTCTTACGAAAGTAAAATTGTCTTCAGAGTAAAACCATGAGTAATCAAATGACTCGTATGTATCTGAACTAAGATAGCCTTGGTGTGCTACTATGGTGAAGTCTTCTCCAAAACAATACGTAGAGTCTCCATTGACTTTGTTGGGTGGAGATGTGATTTCTATTGTGTTACTTAGGGCATTACATGAAGAGTTTACCACTGTTCCAGAGCATTGATAGACTCCCGATTCGGGAATGTCAAACTGTTTTTCATTTGCATCTTCAAGTGATTTGAAATTCTCAATAGATGGATCATACACCTTCCATTCGTAATCAAGTTTGGAATTGGTAGACAATTGAAATGCTTCCAAGCTCAAGTTGGTATTAGCTAGGTCACAGACGAATAAATCTTCAGTGGAATTGTTAGAGGTGTTTCTGATTTCTAATTCAGGTCTTCGGATAGCAGTCAGCTCAAATGGGTCTGACATCGTAGCACAGCCTCCTTCTTTTACTCCCAGCAAAAAGTTGATTTTATTAGAGCTAGGGTTAGGCCTTGGGAATTGTGAAGGGTCTACGAACACGCTACGTTGTTTTTCAGATTGGATAGGAGTGTAGTCACTTTTATCCACTGAGTATAGCCAAGTATATTGAGAAGTTAGGCTTGAATATTGGCTAGATAGTTCTGTAGGAGAACCAGAGCAGGCTTCATTGTTACCTTCTATTACGGACGGCACAGCCTCTACACTTGCTGTGGTCACTTCTATAGTGGGAGAGGTCAGTGTACATATATCACCTTTGATATCCACTTTATAGAAACCATTCTCCTTCGCTTGATAAAAGGTCAGGTGATTAATGTCTTTAGCATCTGCAAACACTGTGTTGTTGTTACTGTATTTCCATACTTGTTGATTTTCTTCTCTTGGGTTTTCTAACCATAGCGCTACATGATCAGTGGAGCTACAAATATTGGCGTCAGTATCGAAGTTCATCTTGTCATCCAATACATCCGCTACATGAAGTGTGTCAGAAAGAGAGATACATCCATTTGCATCAATTGCCCTGATATAATAAAAGCCTATGTCGTTGATGAAATAATCGGGTTTTGTTTCATCAGCAATAGGTGCGAAACTGGAACTGTCAGGTGAAACAAACCATTGGTAATCAGTTGTGCTATTTGGTATTGCTAGCGTGCCATTGATAGACTTACATTGGCTATCGTCAGGATTTGGAGGAGATGAAAAACTAACATTAGGTTGGGCTAGTCTGGTGACTTGGACCGGTGCGGAAGTAGTAGTACAAAAAAGGTTTCTAATCTGTAAGACATAATCATTGGCTTCTGTAGGTTTAAATGATGTGCCACCAGCATACAGTGTCGTTCCTGAATACCATTCATATATATAACCGGGGTCTTTCACTTTTGATTCTAATAATACCTCTCTACCTAAGCAATATTGGGTATTGGTAGTTTCAATAGTAGCTTCTATCGGCTCAGACTCTATAATGTAAAACTCATCTGATTTGTTTCTACAGCCATTTTTGACTACTTCTAGTGTGTACCAGCCTTGTACATTACCGGCATTGTTGATACCATCTATGAGCAGTTGGTTAGCATTGCCGACTACATTGTTGGGAGGAGATATAGGAGAATAAAGCCATTCGTAGGCTTCAGGTGTTTTATCCCAAGATTCTAAGGTAAGATCAGTTAACCCTTTACATACACCATTGAATTCAGCGTTGATAATTTTAGGGTCAGGAGGAAGTAAAAAAATCGCAAAAGGGAATGCGGTGTCTGCAAATATGGTATTGGAGGAATAATCGACACAACCATTGTCAAGGTCTGTGAATTCTGCTACTATTAGACCTCCCATATCGTTGTCAAGTTCGATCTGATTACCTGTTCCTATAAGTTCTAGATACTTCTTATATATTTCTATATCATCAGAGGTTCTTCCTAAGTTTTTAATAAAATCTAAATCAAATTCGGTGTTTAAAAATCTATACCAAGATACCTCTACATTGTCTAGGGAGATTGCTTCTAAAGTGCGTTCATTGGCAGGGTAGGTTTCACAGTAAAAGAAATCGCTTGTGGAAGTATTGATATGCTGAATAGTTCCTCTAGGCTTGGCTTGCCAAGTGATTTCAAAGTCTTTTTGGTCTGAACAGTTCTGTTCAGTAACAATGAGTCGATAGTAGTGAGTCTCATCGGTATCAATGATACTTGCAGGTTTGGGAATTTTAGGAGAAGGGTCTGTTGAAAGCATTTGAGTGTACGTCACACCATTGTCTGTGGAATAGTACCATTCGACGGTTGTTACTCCGACTCTATACCATTCACTTTTATAGCTTGCCAAATCATCTTTCGGGTCGCCTACAGTATAACAATGAGTCGAAGAACCTTCAGGAAGAGCAGGTGCTACCAGTTCGGTAGTGACTTCGACATCTTTAGATATAGCTACACAACCATCACCCATTGTGGCCTTGATTCTGTAGAAGCCAGATTCTGTGAGAGTAATATCTGGATTATTTTCTCCGGGTAAGTTTTGATATATAGCTTCATCTTCATCCTTCGACGATAGCTTTTGCCATTGGTATGAAACGATTGGTTCTCCATTAGGTGAAACTAGCCCATGTAGAACTACACTGCCACAAAGTTGAATTCTGCTATGCTCTAAAACTGAAGCTGTTTTTTCCACTGTCACTTGGATTTGGATAGGATCACTAGATCTTCCGTTTAGTTCTACTGAAACAAAGAATTTTTGATTCTCAATTAAAGAATCAGTGATATGTTCACTTACTCCATTAGCACCTATTTCTATTCCTATAGGATTTAATTCTTCGTCATACCATATAAAGGTTAGTTGAGGGTCGCGATATGCCGAACGAGCATGAAGGGTAACTCTATCTGCACCACAGATCGAAACATTTTCCACGAATGGCTGGTCAAGAGGGGGAGTCCCTTGTGATAAAACAGAGAATGGAATTAGTAAATAGAATATTAGTAACCTTAGGTCCATAGATGATATGCTGGGTGATGAAGAATTAGGCTAATTGATTGGTACTCGCTAAATTATAGACATTACTTTCAGAAGCAAATAAATAACATCACATTATTGTTGTTATTCGGATTTTAGTCTTTCAATAGCGGCTTCATATTGCTCAGGAGTATTTACATTGTCCAGTACACTGGCGTCTTCAAGTTTTACAAGTTCGATTTCTGAGTTAATTAATACTTTTCGTGGGCACGAATAGCCTTGGCTAAGATAGTTGAGCATGATAGGGTAGGCTCTTGGTTCCCAAATAGTCACCAATGGTTCTGGGAAATCAGTTTCGGGATTGTAGAAAGCTGTGGCAACTTTAGAGGGGTTGCGTTGTTCGATTAAGAACTCTAAGGTTGATTTACTCAAGAATGGTTGATCTGCTGCTGTAACTAGCCAAGCTCTATTAGGATTACTCATGAAAGCAGATAAAATGGCACCATACGGGCCTAGGCCTATGAATTTATCAGTGATTTCATTGGATACTTCATCCCGCTTTTGATCTTCCCGAATGGATAGAAAAGCAGTAGAAACTAAAGGTGTCATTATGTCAAGCATGTAATCCTTCTGTTCCTTGCCGTGATATTCGATGACAGTTTTATCACGCATCATTCTTTGGCTTTTTCCGCCAGATAGTACCAGCCCATTCAGTTCAGGAACTCGACTTACCATCATGGTGTCAATGAATTCAGCTATACCTTCTAAGTCTTCTACATCAAAACGAGGAATAGCAGTAGAATTCCTAAGGTGATCCTTTAGGTATTTTGGGACCTCAATATTTGGTTCGGATATTATGGCTATTACATTCGTTAGTTTGTCGAGTTTTTTATTGAGAGGTTTTCTTGAGTCTAAGATTATAATCTGCTGATTGGCTTTGAAGTGGTTTCCGTTGACTATGACTAAGTCTTGAGAGTTGAAAGTCTGGCGGGTATTAAAGTCGTTTTGCTCTTCAAGCGTGTCTATTCGGGCGAAGTCAATTTTATCTATGAACTCAAGGTTCATTCCTTTGGCTAGACTGCTTCCTGCCAAATTAGATTCATCCTCTACACTTTTGTGATCTGCGTCAATGAACGCTATCTTATAATCATCTCCCAGTCGGTATGAGATTTCAATAGCAAACCTTTGAATTTCTCCACAAGGCGCACCTAAGATAGAGATTTCATTTCTTGCAAAATACCCAAGATCAGGCTTGGTTAACTTGGCGTGTTTCTGATGTTTTTTACTCATTGAGGTGGTAGTCTTTTTTACCTCCTGTTTTGGAGATTAGTTTGGTTTCTTTAATGATTATTCCATGAGACATAGCCTTACACATGTCATAAATAGTCAGTGCAGCAGTACTAGCTCCTGTTAGTGCTTCCATTTCTACACCCGTTTTGGATTGTACTGTACAGGTACATTTGATATGAATTTCTGTTCCCTTGAGTTCTATTTCAAAATCACAACTTTCTAGTCCTATAGGGTGACAAAGTGGGATTAATTCTCCAGTTTTTTTTGCTCCCATTGTACCTGCTATGATAGCGGTTTGGAAAACTGGGCCTTTTTTAGAGATGATATCGTCTCCTGTAAATTGAGCAGCTATTTCTTCACTGACTAAGACAATACTCTTTGCGCATGCAGTACGAAGAGTTACCTTTTTGGGAGATACGTCGACCATTCCAGGAGTATTGTCCGACTTGATATGAGTAAGTTCGTTTTCCATTGTTGACCAGATGAGTAGTATTATTGCATCAAAATTAGAGAACAACATCATGATCACTGTAGAAGAGGCGCAAAATATTATTGGATCACTCCGCCCTAATTGGGGAACTGAAAAAGTATCCGTTTCAAACTGCACAGGTAGAGTCTTGGCAGAGGATGTTTTAGCAGATAGAGATTTTCCACCTTTTGATAGAGTCACGATGGATGGAATAGCATTTAGCTTCAATAGTTATGCACAGGGCCAAAGAGAGTTTCTAGTTCAAGGGACTCAGTTGGCAGGAGAGCCTGCTCATGAGTTAAAAGAACCATCTTATGCACTTGAAATCATGACAGGAGCCATTATAGCCAATGGCTGTGATGTAGTAGTACGGTATGAGGATTTGGAGTTTTATGAAAAGGGTGGAGAGAAGATGGTCAAAGTCTTGGATGAAAGTGCTTTTCAATGGAAAAACATCCATAAACAAGGTTCTGACGAAAAGCAAGGACAGTTCCTACTCGCTAAAGGAATCTTGATTGATTCTGCAATAGTTTCCATTTTAGCTAGTGTCGGTAAGAGTGAAGTAGAAGTTCTCAAAACTCCTAAAGTAGCCATAATTTCAACAGGGGACGAGCTGGTAGAAGTAAATGAAGAGCCACTTCCTCATCAGATTAGAAAGTCGAATGTAATCACTATACAGGCAGAATTAAATAGACAGGGCATCCAAAATGAATTGTTTCATTTACCGGATGACAAACAAAGTTTACTGGATAAGATAAAGGTAATCTTGTTAGAATTCGATGTGATTTTGATGAGTGGTGGAGTGTCTAAAGGTAAGGCGGATTATTTGCCAAAAGTGTTAGACGAGTTGGGTGTTGAAAAGAAGTTTCATAGACTGGCTCAGCGTCCAGGTAAGCCTTTTTGGTTTGGAGTCTATGAAGACCGTATTCCTGTATTTGCCTTTCCAGGGAATCCGATTTCGACGATTATGTGCTTTAGAGTTTATTTTATGGAGTGGTTAGAAGTATGTCTAGGTACTCAATCGAAACCTCTAAAAGCAATTCTGTCAAAAGATTTTAGCTTCAAACCGGACTTAGGATATTTCTTGCAGGTTAGTATTGATCATAATGAATCAGGTCAAATAGTAGCTACTCCCCAAGTGGGTAACGGTTCTGGAGATATAGCTAACCTGTCTCAAAGTGACGGGTTTCTTTACTTGCCTAAAGGAAGAACCGATTTTCCCAAAGGAGAGTTGTTTGATTATTATTCCTTTACTTGAGTCTAGCCCAGAATACAGGCGAAGGCTTGTCTCTGATCAAAAAGGATTGAGGTTCACATCCTAGAAGGCTCATTCCGAACAAATATAAGGTTAGAGAAACCAATAGTTTCAGGTGTTTTTTAATGTAGTGCATACAAATCGAGATAAATGAACAATAGACGAAGGACTTTCCTTCGAATGAGCTTAATCACGAATAGGTGTTTCAGGAACTCTGATTTCGGTTTAAAAAATCAAAGACATCATAGAAACTGATCTCAAACTTTAATTATTGTATGCGTGCAGATTATTTTTTATCGTAGGGCAAAGACTATTTGATATACTAATGCATCGAAGGGTCGTAGCTTTTAAGAAAACAATCCTGAACTTAGATATCTATCTCCTCGGTCACATACTATAGATACTATGGTGGCAGGCTGATCACCGAGTTCCTTAACTATCTGTAATACAGCTGTCATAGCTCCGCCACTGCTCATCCCAGCAAGTATTCCTGCTTCCAAGGCAAGTCGTCTTGTTAATTCTGTTGCTTGTTGACTGCTGACATATCTGATTTCGTCTACACGATTGTCATCATATATGGCAGGTAAGAATTCGGGTGACCATTTTCTAATTCCAGGAATGCTATCTCCTTCTTTAGGCTGAAGACCTACTATTTTAACGTTTGGGTTCTGTTCTTTGAGATACATAGAGTTCCCCATGATTGTTCCCGTAGTACCCATACTACTAACAAAGTGAGTTACTTTTCCTTCAGTGTCTCTCCAGATTTCTGGACCAGTGGTCTCATAGTGAGCCTTGAAGTTGTCAGGGTTGCCAAACTGATTGAGCATGACATAGCCTTCTTTCTCTACCATTTCTTCAGCAAGCGTCCTAGAGAGCTCAATTGTTCCTTCGGCTTTGGTTAAAATAACTGTTGCTCCATAAGCTTTCATGGTATCGATACGCTCTTGTGTAGAGTTTTCAGGCATGATTAAGGTCAAATCTATACCCAATGATGTCGCTACCATCGCAAGTGCGATACCTGTATTACCACTGGTAGCTTCTACCAGTTTAGTATCAGTATTAATATCACCTCTTTTTAGCGCCTCATTGATCATGTAGAAAGCAGGTCGGTCTTTGACACTTCCACCAGGGTTATTGCCTTCGAGTTTTCCATATACTTCGATGTGATCTGGAATTTCAGGAAGATTTATTCTTACTAATGGGGTATTGCCAATAAGTTGGCTGATGTTTTTTGCTGGCATGATTATATGCTTTCTTTGATCAAGATATTTTCTTTTTTCTCGTAATACACTCGTGAATTGTCGGGTACACTTTGTGTGATCCAGACATTACCTCCTACGATGCTATTGGCTCCAATATTGGTTTCTCCTCCAAGAATTGTTGCATTAGCATAGATAACTACATTATCATCGATAGTAGGATGCCGTTTAGTTCGAGCCATTCCTTTTTTGATGCTTAGTGCTCCCAAAGTCACACCTTGATAGATTTTTACATTATCTCCAATGATAGTGGTTTCACCAATGACAATACCAGTACCATGATCTATGCAAAAACGTTTGCCAATTTTCGCTCCAGGGTGAATGTCGATTGCTGTTCTGAAATGAGCGTATTCCGTCATTATTCTTGGTAAATAAGGAATGCCAAGCTCTAGCATCACATGTGCGATTCTATAGATAGCGATAGCAAAAAAACCTGGGTAAGATCTGATCACTTCTTTTTTATCTACAGCCGCAGGATCTCCTTCTAGAATTGCTTGAGCGTCTTCCATCGCGGCATCATAGATATCTTCTAGTTGGTTAAAGAATGATTCACAGATTGTAGGGCGTTTATTATCGTCACATTTGGTCTTAGATAATAATTTCCTGAACATGTCACGGAGATTCTTGTGTTCCTCTATGATTTGCTCATCAGTAGTAAGACGTATATTATTCCTTTCCGGAAACAAAAACTGAAGTAGGCTAATCATGAAATCATCGATCTCTTTTTCACCAGGTAGTTCTTTAGGAATGTTATGAGCTTGATGTAGTTTTTTTAATAGTGAATCCTTCATTCTCGATTGCTTTACTCCACGTACGACGAACAGTTAAGATGGTTGCTTGCGTACAGAGAATGTGCAAATATGATAAACCAAAGCTCTAATCTAAAATAAGATTTTAGTCATGATTTGTATAAGTGCTTTTCGGATTCGGTTAAAGGTCTATTTTTGTGCCGTGCAAAATTTGATATTAGATCAGTCTATTCAGCAATGGATCGTTATTGCTGTGGTGTTGGCAGTCATTGTCGGTTTATTCTTTGAACAATGGAAACCTCCGGTATTGTTTATTGGTGCCGTATTCATATTGATGGTTACCAAAGTGATTACTCCTCAGCACTTTGTCAATAGTTTTTCGAATCAGTCTTTAATTTCAATATTCCTTTTAATATTTATTACATCTTCCATTAGTGATAATTTTAATTTGACCTATTGGTTTGATAAGCTGTTTTCTAAAACCAAAAAGCCTCAGAACTTTCTTAGTAGAATGACTTTTGGTGTAGCAGCACTTTCTTCTTTCATGAATAATACCCCAATAGTGGCTTTGATGATCCCTCATGTGAGAGAATGGTCGAAGGAAAATAACGTTCGTCCATCCAAACTTCTCATTCCTCTTTCTTATGCAGCTAGTTTAGGAGGGATGATTACTGTCATAGGTACTTCTACCAATTTAGTTTTGAATGGGTATTTAGAAGAGAAAGGAGAGGTGATGCTTCAAGTTTCGGATTTTATGCCTCTTGGAATTCTTGTGACTATAGTAGGTTGTATCTATTTAATTACGATTGGATATAAGATTTTACCCAATAGACTAGCTCCAAATCAGGGTTATAAGAACGATGATAGACAGTATTTGGTAGAAACTTTGGTTAACGAAGACTCTGATTTTATAGGTAAGAGTATAATAGAAGCAGGTCTTAGAAATCTTAAGGATGTATACCTTGCGCAGTTGGTTAGAGGTGAGAAGGTAATTGCACCAGTTCCTCCAGATAAAAAAATCGAAAAGGATGACCACCTATTTTTTGCTGGAGTCACAGAAGATGTTGTTGATTTTGTCAAAAATCATAGTGGTATTATTTTGATCTCAGATGAGAACAAATACAATCTAGGTAAAAAGGTAGATATAGTAGAGGCTATTGTACCAGCTAATTCTGGATTGGCAGGAAGTACTGTGAAGGATTATGGCTTTAGAGATGCATTCGATGCAGCTATTATTGGTATTCATCGAAACGGAGAGAAAATTTTTGGTAAGATTGGTGATTTAGCTTTGCAGCACGGTGACTTGCTTTTGTTGTTGGTTGGTGAACAGTTTTACAAGAATAAAAACAAAGATAGGCATCTCTATGTAGTATCTGATATTGATCAAATTGATGGTGATAACCCTTTAAAGAAGCGAAGTTTTTTAATTATTCTGGGGTTAGTCCTATCTCTGATGCTGTTTAATGTATTTAGCCTTTTTATGTCTTTATTGGTGATAGTATTGGCATTAATGGGGCTGAGATTGGTGCCAAAACAACAAGTAAGTCGAGGTACTAATTTTAGCCTGTTTGTGGTTTTAGCTTCCGCTTTGACTCTTGGTAATGCCATGATCGATACAGGTACTGCTGATATTATAGCACAACAATTTTTAGGGATATTTGTTCCGTATGGTAAAGTAGCTACGTTGATTGGTATTTTTCTCTTGACCCTATTGCTTACTTCATTCATCACGAATGTCGCAGCTGTTTCTATAGCATTTCCCATAGTGTACGCCTTTGTGCAGTCTCAGGGTCTTGTAGGCGCTCCTTATTATTTGACCATTGCATTTGCTGCATCGGCTTCGTTTTTGACGCCTATCAGTTATCAGACCAATTTGATGGTTTATGGTCCTGGATCATATACTTTCAAAGATTTTCTTAAAGCAGGAACACCAATGACCCTGATTTATGCACTAGTAGTGATTTGCTATATGTACTGGGTGTACTAACCTTATTGAACATCTTAAACCTGAGATTTTCTAATCTTCTGATTGCTAGAAATCTGATAGTTTAGCGTAGTAAAATAGGATAGTAATCAAAAACAAATAACATATAGATGAATAAGATAGTTTGTTTCGGAGAGTTGTTACTCCGCTTAAGTCCGCCTGGCTATTATAGAATAGCTCAAACTAATACACTTGAAATGGAGTTTGGAGGCGCTGAATATAATGTTGCTACTTCACTTGCTCATTTTGGTGAGAAACCTGCTTTTGTCTCTAGAGTACCCCAAAATAAACTAGGGAAGAGAGCTATGGCTGAGATTCGAAGACATGGGATAGATAGTAGCTGTATGGTTTATGGAGGAGATCGACTTGGATTGTATTTTGTAGAAAAAGGAGTATTACAGCGTCCAACAGAAATCATATATGATCGAGAAAATTCATCATTGACTGAGGCTGAACCATTAGATTTTGATTGGGATAAGATTTTGAATGGGGCAAATTGGTTTCATTTTACAGGAATTTCTCCTGCCATTTCTCAAAAAGCTGCAGATTTGTATTTATATGCAGCTAAGAAGGCTAGTGACGCAGGAATAACGATCTCATGTGATGTTAATTTTAGACCATCATTGTGGAAGTATGGAAAGTCAGCCAAAGAAGTATTGCCTGAGTTGCTTCAGTTTGTAAATGTCATATTCGGAAATGAAAGAGATGCCGAGCATTTGTTTGATATCACTCCTCCAAAAGATGATTCGGATTTAGTCAGGGGCTACAAAGAAATGATGATTCGTCTGCCAAAGCTCAGAAAGATAGTTTCGACTAAACGAAAGGTGTTCGGAGCTAGTCACAATGAAATAAGTGCAGTATTTTTTGATGGTGAAAAGATTCATCAATCTAAAGAATATGATATCAATCCAATCGTAGATAGAATCGGTGGGGGAGATGCTTTTGTGGCTGGATTCATTCATGGGTATCTGAAATATGAAGACAGAATGAAAGCCTTAGAATTCGCAACAGCCGCTTCATGCCTAAAACATTCGATTCCCGGAGACGCTAATTATGTGAGTTCAGAGGAAGTTGAGAGACTTGCCTTTGGCGATTCATCTTACGAAGTAAAGAGATGAAAATGTAAGCTGGCTATCCATAAGAATTAAAAAGCCCTTGCTGACTAGTCAGCAAGGGCTTTAATTTTTTAGTTTCTGTAATTACTACCAGAATAATGCATACAGCACTGCTGTTAAAATACAGATCACAAATGCCCAAATATTGAAAGTTGCATTTGTTTTGAATATGCCGCCACTTACATCTATTCCTTTTTCATCATCCTCACCTTTACCGGTGATATGACTAATTATTATTATTAGGATCATAGTACCAACTGCAGTTAAACCCATTTGATTCATCCAGGGCATAGTAGTCGCTTTGAATGCTAGCGCGATTGGTACAGAAAGTATAGCTCCCCAGATAGCTGCAGTATTATTAGATTTTTTATAAAATAGACCAAGTAAGAAAACTCCTAAGATCCCAGGAGAAACAATTCCTGTGTACTCTTGAATAAATTGGAAGGCTTGATCGATACCTCCCAATAATGGAGCCATAATACATGCGATCACTAAAGAAACAACTCCAGTCAAACGTCCTACATTTACAAGCTGTCCTTCACTAGCATTTTTATTGATATATGGTTTATAAATATCCATAGTGAATATCGTAGAAGTAGAGTTCAGCATTGAAGCCAATGAAGAAACTACTGCAGCCGTTAATGCAGCAAAAGCAATACCTTTCAATCCAGAAGGTAGTAGTTGAAGTAACCATGGGTATGCCTTATCAGAAGCTCCTTCTCCAGGCATATTTTGTAACCCTGCCTCTCCTAATCTCGCCATGATCTCAGGGTCGTTTATCATTACATAAGCTGCAATACCAGGAACAACCACTATGAAAGGAATGATTAGCTTTAAGAATGCAGCTAAAGCAATACCTTTTTGAGACTCTTCTAGAGATTTAGCCGCAAGAGTTCTTTGAATAATATACTGATTGAATCCCCAGTAGTAAATATTCGCTACCCAAAGACCACCAACTAATACCCAGATACCAGGAAGGTTGGAATATTGTGGGTTATCTTTTTTTAGTATCATGTGGAACCTATCAGGTGCCGCATCTATTATTTGCTGGAAGCCAGCCATCACACCAGTACCATCTGATACAACGTTTAATGCTAAATAGGTAGTGATTAGTCCACCAGCTACTAAACATACAACTTGTATGACATCTGTCCATGCTACAGCGGAAAGACCTCCATAAAGAGAGTATGCAGCTGCAAATAAGGAAAGTCCAATTACCCCATACATCATTGGAATACCCATTATAGTCTCAAGAGCAAGCGAGCCAAGATAAAGTACAGAGCTTAAGTTTACGAATACATACAGTGCTATCCAGAATACAGCTAGTATGGTTTTAAGATTGGTGCTATATCTTTTTTCTACGAATTCTGGTATGGTATATAATCCTTTATCAATGAAGATTGGTAAGAAAAATTTACCTACAATCAGAAGTGTGATAGCAGCCATCCATTCATAAGAAGCAATTGCCAATCCTAGTGCGAAACCAGAACCAGACATACCAATGAACTGTTCTGCGGAAATATTGGCAGCGATAAGTGACGCACCAATTGCCCACCAAGGCAATGATTTACTGGCTAAAAAATAATCTTCTGAATTTTTTTCATGACCATCTTTGTCTCTCGATACAAATAATCCTGTAGCCAATATTAGCACACAGTAGGCACCAAAGACAATAAAGTCGAGGGTTGAGAAATCCATAATTTAATCTCGTGTTTAGTTTATAATGTAACAGTCAATACCAATCTTCGAGTGAATTAAAGTACTCCGAAAACTTTTCTCACTCTTTTCGAAAGTCACCAAAGATACTTTTTTTTGGAAAGACAATGTTTTAATTTCAATCAACTAAGAAATCGTTTTGATATTAAATACGTAAAAATTACGGTTAAATGCAATTTTCGTGTTCTATGGTTTTAAAAACAAATGAGATAATCAATTTTATCTATGAGCTTGAGCAACTTTTTGGCTCGTGTTTTGGTTTAGAACTACAACTATGATAAAGTGTTTATTGGGCCTCACTTCATCAAGTTTGTAACTGGATATTGCAACTAGCTTATTGAAATTACTAATTTTGAGCCCTCATAATTTTTTTAGCGAAACAACCATGACAGAAGAGAAGGTAAAAGTATTGATAATTGGCTCTGGGCCTGCAGGCTACACAGCCGCCATTTATGCGTCTAGAGCAGGTTTAAATCCAGTTTTAGTAACAGGAGGTGAGCCAGGTGGACAGCTAACTACTACAAATGATGTAGAGAATTTCCCGGGTTATCCAGAAGGTATTAACGGTCCAGCAATGATGGTTGATTTGCAAAAACAAGCAGAACGTTTTGGAACAGATATTCGATACGGATTAGTCACTTCAGTAGATTTTTCAGGATATCCTCACAAGGCTGTGGTAGATGAAAAACATGAGATTACAGCAGATGCTATTATAATATCTACAGGAGCAAGTGCAAAATACTTAGGGCTTGAGTCAGAAGCCAAATTGATGAATCAAGGAGTATCAGCATGTGCAGTGTGTGATGGCTTCTTCTACAAAGGTAAAGATGTAGCAGTTGTGGGAGCTGGAGATACTGCTGCTGAGGAGGCACTTTATTTGGCTAACATTTGTCCTAAAGTACATATGATTGTTAGAAGAGATGAAATGAGAGCTTCTACTATCATGCAGGAGAGAGTAAAAAATGCAGCTAATATTGAAATTCATTGGAACTCTTCTACTGAAGAGGTGCTTGGAGAAAATGAAGTGACTGGCATTAGAATAGTAGATAATGTGAGTGGAGAAAAAAGCGAAATTCCGTTAAGCGGGTTCTTTGTTGCAATAGGTCATAAACCAAATACCGATATATTTAAGGATTATCTAGATACAGATGAATCTGGATATCTTCTGGTAGAGCCAGGAACTTCTAAGACTAAGGTTGAAGGAGTGTTTGTTACAGGAGATGCTGCAGATAGAGTGTATAGACAAGCTATAACAGCTGCTGGATCTGGATGTATGGGAGCCTTAGATGCTGAAAGATTTTTAGCAGCTAAAGAGTTCGAAATGGCGCAATAAATCGAAATTAAAAGATATTGATGTATCGACTAATAATACTGATATGCCTCATAGTACTTGGGGCTACATTAGAATCCCCGGGGCAAAAGAAGCGTTCCGGGGATTTTTTTAAGTTTAAAAACAAAAGAATAAAAGCTAATCAGGAAGAAGATAGTATCATTATTGATGTTAAGGGGCTTTTTGTGATAGATGACCTATATCTTGATAGTCTTGAATGGAAAGAGCAAAAAGAACTAGAAGCGCTTCTTAAGGAGCAGGCAGATACCGCTCAGATAGTATTATCCTACGAGGTTCCTATAGAGGTAGCTGAGCAAATATTTATAGATTCTGTATGGGTTACTTTAAAGGAATATTATAGTACATGGAGTTCGACAGATGTTAATCCTTACCATATTGATGGAGAAAAGTTCAAAGACACTCTTCGGCTTCCGTTGATATTTGAGAAGCCAAACCTAGCATGGAGTTTACCACTAGAAAAGATAGAAGTAACCTCGCCATTTGGATTGAGGAGATGGAAGTGGCATTATGGGGATGATTTTAGACTAGTAGTGGGAGATTCGGTAAGGGCCTCTTTTGATGGAGTTGTTAGAATATCTAAGTACAATTACCGTGGTTATGGTCATTACGTTTTGGTAAGGCACTACAATGGGTTAGAAACTTTGTATGGTCATTTAAGTAAAAGGGCTGTAAAAGTTGGAGATATTATTAAGGCAGGAGAAGCTGTTGGTTTGGGAGGAAATACAGGACGAAGTACTGGGCCTCATCTTCACTATGAAATACGTTACGAGGGGAATGCGATAGATCCAGAAGAGATTTTTGATTATGAAGCATTAACTATTAAAGCGGATACTTTAGAAATTACGCCTAATACCTTTTCTTATTTGAAGGAAGCTAGAAAGATCCGTTTTCATCGAGTTAGGTCTGGGGACACACTCAGTGGTATAGCTTATCGCTACGGTATTTCTATTAATAAGATTTGTCGATTGAATGGAATTAGAAGAACTTCTATATTGAGAATAGGTCAAAGATTAAGAATTACATAGGTGCAACGTTTTTTAACAAAACGAGTTAGACCATATGTTTAAATAGAGGGTGAAGAGTTGCTTTGTTCTTTGAGAATAACAGTTTTTTAAACTGAATAAAATTTTAACTGATGAAACTAGATGTATTAGTATTTGCTGCTCATCCTGATGACGCGGAGCTATCTTGTAGTGGGACTATTGCCAGTTTAATAGCTCAAGGCAAAAAAGTTGGAATAGTTGATTTTACAAAAGGAGAAATGGGGACTCGTGGTACTCCAGAAATTAGGATGGATGAAGCAAAGGCTTCTTCGAAAATTCTTGGTTTGTCTATACGAGAGAATCTTTGTTTTCAAGATGTGTTCTTCAAAGTGGATGATGAACATGTAATTAAGGTAGTAGAAAAAATAAGGCAGTATCAACCAGAGATTATCCTAGCAAATGCTGTTAGAGATCGTCATCCAGATCATGGAAAAGGAGCTGAAATCGTCAAAAAGGCTTTGTTTCTATCAGGGCTTAAAAAATTAGAAACTTATATAGAAGGTGAATCACAGGAGATTTGGAGAGCAAGAAACCTCTATCATTATATTCAAACAGATTGGATAGAACCTGATTTTGTTGTGGATATCACTGATTATTGGGATGTCAAAGTAGAATCTATAAAGGCTTTCAAATCACAGTTTTTTGATCCGGATGGTCAGTCAGCTGATACTTTGATTTCATCTTCTAGATTTATGGATTTCTTAGAAGGAAGGGCAAGAGAGTATGGTATGTCGATTCGCTCAGACTTCGGAGAAGGTTTTACCAAAGATAGAATGCTGGGTCTTTCAGATTTGACTTCGCTTCTCTGAATATTAACAATTTTAAATGGTTGGGGACTGAATGAAATTACGAAAACAAAAAGTGCAAACCACCCTAATATTTTTCTTTTAATATCTAGAGGTCTATCAATTAATACGGGGGGATGGTAGATTCCTAAGAATCTACCAATGACAAATCCAAATACTAACCAACCTGTATATCCCTCAGCATTAGGGGAAACAAAACAAGTTATTATCTGAGCTGTAAATATTCCGAGTGCATACATCCAACGGTCTCTCATTAATGGAGAGAACCGATAAAAACACAAATACAGAAACCCAATGTAAAGGATTGCATAGGGAAATTCATTGACTATTGTCCAAGGTTTATACATACCTAGACCGGCGAAGTATAGGAAAAGTACAAAAATGATCCTCGAGGCGTATTTATGATTTTGAGCACCTATAAGACCATACAAAATATGACCACCATCTAACTGGCCTATAGGGATCAGGTTGAGAGATGTGAAAAAAAGAGCTAAAAACCCTGCGAAAAGCCAAGGGTAATGCATTATTTCAAAGTTATTAGGGACTTTTTCTGGGTCAGCAAAAATTGCCTTCATCCACTCAAAGAGTATAGTAGTACCCATTGAATAGGTTTCGAAACTTTCTCTTTTTTCATATTCAGGAAACCCCCAATTATGAGAGTGGCCATGTTCTAAACGATGACTTAATGAGTCGGCCTTTCTGGTACTGTTATAACTTTGTTCATAAAGAGCATCATTGTATTCGTAAGTATAAACGTAGTCTTCAAAATTTTCTCCAAAAGTTTTATAATCAGGATGAATATTGAATACGTAGTCTTTTTTTGGTAAAGTGCAAAAACCGTATGCTAAAATAGCTACAGCTAAAACAAAACCAGCTAGTGGTCCCGAAATACCGATATCGAAGTATTTCTTACGATCTATAATATGCTCTTTGATTTTGATAAGAGCACCCATTGTACCTATCGATGGACCTCCTAAGAATCCAAGCCAAAGCGGGATATAGAAAGGCAGGGTAACACGGACCTTATGGTATTTAGCAGTGAAATAATGTCCGAACTCATGTACTGTTAGAATACTTAAAAAAGGGATAGAAAAGAACAAGCCATTCCAAAAATCAACCCAATTGAGCTTTCTTTCTCCAAAGAGTAAAAGTTTGCCAGTCATCCATTCTGCACCTGCTAAAGTCGTTGTGATAAGAGTGATTATAAAGAGACCAATTTGAAGGAGAATTCGTTTTTGGTTCCTATTGTTGGATGTACTGCTCAATGTCTAATGTTTTATTAGGATTGGGAATATGGAATGTGTTTAAACCTGCCTTTTCTGCGCCTTTTAAGTTTTCGAGTTTGTCATCAAGAAAAATAGCTCTATTAGGATTAATATCTGATATTTCAATTATTTTTTCGTAGATCTCAATATCTGGTTTTCTTAGATTCAATTCATGAGAGAAAAAAACTTTATCAGCGAAGTCATTTAAGTTTTTTTTCCCAGAAACATTCTCGATGATTTTGTTGAATGCCCTTTCGTGAATAGCATTCGTGTTGCTCAGAACCATCACTTGATAATTTTTTCTAAGTCTACTCATAAGGTTCAGTCGTTCAATAGGGATATTACCCAACATTGCATTCCATGCAAAATCAACCTGAGAGTCGCTATTTGTAGATTTTAATAGGAACCTAATTTCTGATCTGAATTTATCTGAAGAAATAAGTCCCTTTTCATACTCTTTAAAAACAAGTGCTGATTGATAGGCTTCTAAAACCTGAGTTGACGGAAGATCAGATAGTTGCGTCAATGCTTTGACCGTAGCTTCTTCATCAAGATCAATGATTACGCCCCCAAGGTCGAAAATTATAGTGTTTATATTCACGAGTGTGTTGTGTAATAAAAGGCAAATATGTAATATTGCACTCCCAAATTCAAGGCGGTCTTATTGACAATTTTGAAGGGCCTATAACTCAGTTGGTTAGAGTATCTGACTCATAATCAGAAAGTCCCTGGTTCGAGCCCAGGTGGGCCCACTTTTAAAAAGCCTCTTTACTTTAAGTAAAGAGGCTTTTTGTTTTTAACTCATATCAACCTGTATTATTAATACAAGCTTTATGATTGTTTTTTAAAACGAGATATTTTTAAATTTTTAGAATCAATTCCTTTGAATAGGTGTCTTCACCTTTGACTTTTATCCTATATACCATTGTTTTATTGAATAGTGTGTAAGTATTAAATATTTTATTTTTACCATCATAAGTAATTAGTTTCGTTGTATCACTGTTGATGGCTTTAATTTTATAGATACCTGCTTTGTTTAAGGTAAAAGATACTGTCCCATTGATTGATTCTTTAGCTTCTAATAATTGACTTCCTTGATATAGCTCTAGACGAGTATCTATACTGGAACCAACCCCATCGGTAATTCTAACCATTAGATCGAAAGAGTGTTCGATACTGAAACCATATACTTTATCATTGGGACTGTCATATTCGATACTGAAACCAAACATCCTAGAATCAAGAGTGCTATGCTCTAAACTAAATCCTGAGACTTTTGATCGATCAGGTTCGTATTCGATACTGATTCCATTAATACTATTCATAGTTGATGTTTAAATTGAATAAGTAAGTTTTAGAAAGAATCATCAAAATCATTTCTAACCACTAAAGCAATTTTTATGCTTCTTAAAACAATATCTTGAAGTCCTATAGGTAGAAAACCAGATTCGCCAGTAGACCTTCCAGTGCCATCTAATTGCATTTTGGTGCCATATCTGAAAGTTCTCCAAGAGCCATTGAATACACCATCATTACCAGCCCATTGTGCTTCAAATTCTAGTCTATTTGGATTTACTTTCGAATTATCCGAATCTGGCACATTATTCATGAAGTCTAAAATGGCATTGAGTCTGACTATAGGGCTTTTTACTAAAAAACCAATATCAAAAGTATATTCAGTTCTACCTTCTTGATATCCATTTGATACCTTCATTTCTGAATTTACCCAGTCTTGACCAATAGATAAATCAGGTTCAGGAGCAGTTGATTCATTTAACAAAATTCCTTCACTGACATTAGCAATGTTGGAGCCTCCTATTCCTTGTCCTATAGCCGGAGAGTTGGAGTGTACAACAAACTCTCTTTTGTTAGGGTCACCTTTAAAGAGTATTGGGGAACTTGTACTGAAGGGTAATAAATTTGGAAATGCTGATTTTAAAGCCGATAGATCAGAGTATGTGTCGGATTGATATGTTATAGGACATTCGATAATGCAGTGACTACTGTTGTCAAATGTATTGAAATTCCCATCTTGATTATTCTCAATTAGTTTAGAACCAGAATCAAAATAGCCATTTATTATAGCCTTACCAGAGGCAAAAGTTGAATTTATAGATAAGATGTCTTTATGAACCTTTTCAATATTTTGCGATAAGTTGAAAGACTCGTCAGAGCAATCTATTATGCTGTTTATAATCTTTAAATTTGTAAATGATAAATTATTTGAACTTGTTCCTTTTCTAAGTGTCATTTTAAGGTTTCTGAATTCGCAATTTTGAAAACTGCAGTTGATGTTGCCATTTCCAGTTTTATTAAAAAGATAGTCCCAATTGTCAAAAACAATGCTCTCGAAGAAGGTCCAATATTGTTGCGTACCTCCCAATGAACTTAATTGGTCTCCCTTAAATATTACTTCTCCGTCTCCTATATGTCGAGTTCCTACATTGGAGGCATGTCCAGACATTTGAGATGGTGTATATTCTCCTTCTCCAATAATTACAGTTTGATTTCTAAGTAAATTAATACTTATAAATGACCATGCTCTATCTAAAGTTAGCCAGGGATTGTCCATAGAGCCATCACCAGTTAAATCATTACCGCTTTTAGAAACGAAAAAATGATTACCTAAAGGTGTTGCACCACTCGGGTCTGTATCTAAATCTTTACCTATACTAAATTCATTCATTTTATTTATTGTTAGTTGTTTGACTTAAATCAAGCGCTTCTGATTCTGTCTAGAAGCTTTGATAGTGTAAGTGTCTTATACTCGAATTGTTAATTCTTTTGAATAGCAATTTTGGCTTTGGTTCATGATTCGATACACAATTGTTTTGTTTAAAAAACTGTATGTCTCACTAAGAGTGTTTATTCCGTCATAAGAGATGATCATTTTAAAATCACTGTTAATTGCCTTAATCTGATAAAAACCCGCCTTGCCTAGGGGGAATTTTACTATTCCATTAACTGATTCTTTAGAGTCTAATAATTGACTTCCTTGATATAGCTCTAGACGCGTATCTATACTGGAACCAACCCCGTTGATAATTCTAACTATCAGATCGAAAGGTATAGTAATAGCTAGGCCATAGTTTTTTGATTTGACAGAATCTATCTTAACTGAAAGTCCATAATTTATTGATCTAACAGAGTCTGTTTTAACTGAAAGTCCATAATTTCTAGACTTGACTGAGTCAACCCTTATTGATAAACCGTTATTCTTTGATTTAATAGAGGGTGTGGAAATGCTTAGTCCAAAGTATGGCATTATAAGTTAATTAAGTCATTTGCAACCTTAAGAAACCACATATCAATTTTCACTGCGGTAGCCCAATCAAATCCATCTTCACCAGTGCTTTTCCCTGTTCCATCGAGCATTGGTGTCATTCCTGCAATAAATTTTTTCCATTCTCCATTTAGTATACCGTCTTGCACTGCCCACTGAGCTTCATAGATGATATGAAAATCATTGGTGTTAGAGTCGGGGACATTATTTTCAAAGTCCAAAAGAGCATTGAAATCAATAACGGGATTAACTCTTCTTCCAAAAGATAATACCTGACTCTCTCTTCTAGAGGCTTGTTGGTTATCTGTGATAGTTAGTGAGCCGTCTATATAGCTGTTGTTAGTTGCTAGATCTGGGGATATTCCCCATTCACTAGAAGTGTCATTGAGAAGAAAGCCTTCCGAAACATTTCCAATATTGGAGTGGTTCAACCCAGATAGAAGTAGAGGTGAGTTTGATTCGACAATATTATGTTCATATTGAAAAGGATCTCCCTTAAATAAAGGATCGGTATCAAAACAATTTGGAAAATAATTATTAGCCCTAGGTGTTCCCATATCGTCTATGTTACATCCATAAAAACAGCAGTGTGAAATTTTAGGTGCTCCTATCTCAGAGCCTAATATTGTAAGGTTAGAGTTGGAGTTGAAGTAATTATTTAATAGGCTATATCTGGTTCCTGAAGGGTTATTAGTAGACGTATTTTCAATACTCAATGGTGAATTATGAAACTGATTTAGTGTTACTACTTTTGGTGAATGACTTTTATTACTCAGTAGTACAGGGGTGTTTAAAAAAACATTTCCTGTAATATTAAATCCTATCGAAGCGTTGCCATTTGTTGTTTCGTAAAGATAGGTGTTTTCATACCTGCAGTTGACACTTCTTAGTGATGGGAGGTATGCTGATAATCTTATTCTTTCGTAGCCCAAAAAGTGTATTCCTTCAAAGTCTAATAACCTTGCATTTTCTACCAGCTTTTGAGAGCTGTTTCCAGATAATATTACCATCCCATCTGCTTTGAGTTTGATGCTTCCATTGACAACTGGGCTAGAAAGGTCATGTTCTTCATACCGTCCAGTTGCTATGATGCCGGTATGGCCATTAGGCGAATTTGCTAAAGCTCTCTTGATAGTCTTGTAAGGTAATTGTGGACTGCCATCCGCAGTAGAGTCATTACCAATTTTGTTACATACAAAGTATGTGTCTGAGAAAGGGATTCCAGTAATTTTATCTATCCCTTCTTTAAATCCATTTATCATTTTGTTTCAGGTTTTTTTATCAATTTGAATTTAACTGGTAAGGCTGGAAGGAATGTTGAAACAATACTTATGTAGAGTTTTGTTGTTTTAATCTTTGAAAGTAGTATCCGAGAAAGTCTTTTCGTTTACAGCAGTAGTGCCAATTGTGCTCCAATTCTCATCATCAATTTTTCGTTGTATTTCAAATGATAATCCATCAAGACCTTCCCAAGTAAGTTCTATTTGGTCTAGTGTGATGGAGGTTGCTCTTAAGTTTTTAATCTTGTTTGGGTTATTTCCGCTTAACAACCCTAGTTTCCAATTTCTCATTACTTTTTAATCTATTGATTCTAAATATGTATTGCCAATTCTCCTGAGTATGTGTCCTGAGTGGGATCCTTGACTCGGTAAACTATTGTTTTGTTTAGATAGGTATATGTCTCAGCAATGTTGTTTGCTCCATCATAGTGGATGCTCATTTTTATATCACTATCAGTAATTTTGATTTTATATTCTCCAGCTTCAGGAAGCGCAAAAGTCATTATTCCATTCTCAGTAAATTTGGAAAATAGCAATGCCTCTGCTTTGTAGATTTCTATTTGAGCAGGGTGTAATAAGCCATTTTCATTTACTATGTTGACAAGTAGATTCGCTACAAATACTGTTGATAGTCCTGAAAAAGATTTGAGTACCGTATCCTCTTTTTTTCTTTCAAGTGAAATACCGGAAAAACCTTTGGTGACTACATGGGTATTGTTGATAACTGATAAGCTTGTAAAGCCTTTAGTTACTACTGAAGAATCATTGATCTTTGATACACCTGTTGAATTTTTAATGACCTTGTTAGAGTCATTTATGTGCGATATGCCAGTCCAACCCATTATCCTTTGATCAATAGTCTGACTTTATAATAATTGGCTGGAACCTTAGAAAAATTTCGTCTATCGAATTCTAGTTCTGCATTTGACTTTCCTGACAAATCAGTACTTGGAGATATATTCCATTTGAATTCTTTAAAGTCTGGTTGATATATTCTATCAGCAAATGCCCAGTTTAGAAATAGCCTTATCTGCTTTGGATTAGTAAATCCGTCTTTGATGAATGTGCCTAAATAAGTCGTTCCTCCCAAATCTACCTCTGGTAGGTTCAGCCATTGGTCTGAGCCGCTATTATTGACTATTTCACCTAGTCCATTTATGGATAAGTTTGGGTGGTTAGATATTGCAATGTCTAATTCACTCACTCCTTGGTGCCAAGTTTGATCAATGATTTTTGATCCACCTATATTTTCATTAAAAGGAAGGGCTGTAGAAGGAAGACCTTTAAATGCATTAGGACTATTTCTCTGAATATTGAAATTCATTCCGTTAGGATTGATCATCAAAGGATCTTCAGAGAAGCATTTGTTAAACTTGCTTGAAACTGTTTCTATGGCTGACTCTAAATCGGTATAAGTAGTGTCATCTATAGTGATGGATGATCTGATATTGTTGTTTATCAAAGTCCTGCCTGACGAAGCCACTTCTAAAGAGCTATTCTCATCAAAGTAGCAAGATTGGATATGCGTTTGATTTTTTTTTAATGGAGAATTGATGTAAATGCAGTTGTAGTCTCCCGATACATAGTACTTATGTCCTAATAAAGATATATTTCTAGTTTCAGTGGCATCTGGTAGATCAATTTCACTGTTAATGAATAGGCAGTTATCAAAAGTTACACTTAGCACATTAGCTCCTCGTTTTCCTGAAATAGGAGCATTGATAAATTTACAGTTCGTAAAAATTGGATACCTAGAGCCATTGGTATGGCTGCGATATGCGTATTCAAAGTCCTTGAATGTAATCCCATCGCAGACAAAGTAGTAGTGAGTATCGAAAAGTCGGTTTGTTCCTGTTCCTCTGACAACTACTTGGCCGTCTGCGATAAATACAACTTGATGACTTTCCCAGCCAGTTTCAAAATATTCTCCTTCTAAAATTATAAATCTAGTTGTATTAGCTTGAGCCAATGTCAAAGCGGCATTGATTGTCTTGTAAGGTGTGTTTGGATTGGTACCATCTGTGGTGGCGTCATTGCCATTTTCTCCGTCAATGAAAACATGATCGCTTAAAGGAGTTTCACCCGTTGGATCTAGAATAAGATCTAGCCCTTTACTGAATCGATGTGGCATATTGCTTTATTTATTAATTAGAATTTAAAAAAAAATCTGTAGGTGATATTGATTGGCTTTTAAAATATTGATGTCCAATATAATCTTAGGAAGGAGGCTTGATTTTGTACTATGCTAAGTGTGGTCAATCTGTAGTGATTGATGAATGAAATGCTCACAGACAGAAAAGGAACACTCAGAACTGAGGGTTGTATTTTCTAGAATTGACCTATTGGATATTGTGTGAGGTAGAAAAGGTGTGGTAGAATTGGTGGCTATTAAACTATAGTTGCAACAAGTCTTTTTGCTGGCACTTGTTGAATTGTGCTTTGGTAGGATCATTAAATTTTTCATTAGAAGATTATATGGTTAAAAGATAACTTGAGCTTGTAAACTATAAAAAAATCTTAAAAATTGTCTCAATGGAAAGGAAAAACTAAGTGTTAGTTTTTTGATACTAATACTCAAAGAAGTTTTGATCTATTAACTCTTAAGAGATATTTTAGAATTGTTGTCTTCTAGTGTTGCTATTTTTTTGTGAGATTCAAATTTTCGCTACCTAAGCGTTTTTCTGGCTATAAGCATGTTGAAATATGAAGCAGTGTATTTGTTCTCATTTCAACATGCTTGTGAGATTGGAAATATTTGATTTGAGGCACATATTTCAATAGTAAATTCAACTTATCAAAATACTCACTCGAACTTCAAATCACTAGATCTATTGTTTCAGAACTTTGATCTGTATTGTCTCATCGAAGGAGGATATCTTAATAAAGTAAACGCCATCAGCTTGCTTGGATAAGTCTATTTCTATTTTTTCTCCAGTGAACGCTGAGCTCTGTATTTTCTGCCCATGGATATTTAGTACAGATATTTTTCCAGAGAAGACCTTGTCAAAACTGACAATGGTCTTTCCTTCGATTAATGGGTTAGGATAGACCGAAATATCGTTGAAATCGTCTTCTGCTATATAGGTTATTTCCAATACTTCAATGGTAAAACTCTGCTCGGAGGTACCTCCATTTGTGTCTGATATTTTTAAAACAACGTCATGTGAACCAATGTTGTCCACTGTTGGAGTGCCTGTTAAAGTTGCTTCTTTCGAGATCTGTCGTACTGTATGATCGGAAAAATCTGCTACATATACATTACCTGAAGCATCCACATCAATCCCTGCAGGGAATATAAATTCTGCAGAGCCTGCTACTCCATCAGTTGAGCCAGATCCTCCACTGCCGGCAAGTGTAGAAACTACTCCGGCTGATGTAATTTTTCTGATTCGTCTGTTTGTGAATTCGGTTACATAGATGTTGCCTGACTTATCCAGTGCAATCTCAAAGGGAGAGGCGAATTTTGCACTTGTGCCAGTGCCATCTAGGTAGCCTGAGGTACCATCTCCAGCAAAAGTTGATACATCTCCTGAGGTATTTATTTTTCTGATGCAGTGATTTAGCCGGTCGCTCACAAAAACATTTCCAGACTCGTCTACTGCTATTCCATACGGCTCATTGAATTGGGCAGTAGAAGCTGCACCGTCTTGATATCCCTCTACACCTGAACCTGCATGAGTGGTAACTACTCCAGCTGGAGTTATTTTTCTTACACGGTTGTTTTCTTGATCTCCTACATACAAATTGCCAGATTTATCAAAAGCCAATCCACTAGGTGAGAAGAACTGAGCATCTGTGCCTGTGTCATCTTTATACCCAATCGTGCTACCTGCAAACGTAGTAACAACTCCAGCAGGAGTTATCTTTCGTATTCTATGATTACCAGTTTCAGATACGTATAAATTTCCAGAAGCATCTATGGCAAGACCTCTAGGGGTATTGAATTCAGCTGCTGTACCTGTACCATCTGTACTGCCTGCTACTCCACTGCCTGCAAAAGTGGAGACTTCTCCATTAGCAGTTACTTTTCTTATCAGGTGTGATTTGCTGTCCGATACAAATAGATTTCCGGAGTCATCTACTACTACGCTTATTGGAGCATTGAATTGCGCTGATGAACCTGTTCCGTCAGTAGAGCCAGCCGTGCCATTACCAGCTAGGGTACTAACGATTGTTGATACATTCAATGATAGCCAGTTAGGCAAGGTAGGTGCGGAATAGCTGTCAAAGTCTCCATCTGTGTCATTTATGGTGATTTTGTAGTTGTATTCATTTCCAGCTTTTACACTTGTTATAGCTGTAGAAGTAAAGGTTGGAGCTGTATTAGCTACCGCTAATAGGTCGACTTTATTTACTGTCTCTAATTCATCTCTATCTATTGCTGCTGAGGTAAGCTGGTTTGCAGAAATATGAAAAGAAAATGAAGTGAAAAAAACTAACACCAGAACTTTTACTAGAGCTAGCTTATTGGTCAAATATTGAAATAATAGAGAAGATAGCTTCTGCTGAAATAGTGGCAGATCATTTTTTAAGGTAAATCTTAAATTCATACGATTTTAAACTGATTTTAACTTTGTAAAATAATGAAAATAGCCAGTTGTTGAATAGTGCATGTATCACATTGCTGTTTCCATGCGGGCTGGCAAAATAGTCTAAAATACTGTCTGCTAGCAGTTTTAGGAGTTCTTTTTTGCCTTAAATAGGTTTGTTGGTCATGGTGGAGGTTTTTAAGTGAAAAAAGTTTGATTTTTTGAGTGAATTAATCTGTTAAATAACAGTGTTTGTAAAATATTAATTAGCTGTTATTTTGTTGTTCGAGATCCTTGATTTTGATGCTGTTGGCAGAAAGAGCACTGGATTGGCACGTCAAACGAAAATAGTTAAGGTTATTAGCGTTTTGATTGAATCTGCCACTGTTGTAGTAAAACTCACATTTTTCAGTAATATGAGTGTAGTTATTGTTAAATATTGAGATACTAGATAGGAGAGAAGTCAGTGGTCTTTTACAGATTAGTTCTTAATTGCTTAAGATTTACTGTTTTTACACTGTTCTAATTCCGTTTTCAAGTGATCAACCAAATAGCGATATTCTTCCAAGAGTTTTTTCATCTCTTCAATAGTATGATCAGCGTTACCATATTCACCTTCTGGTTCTTGGACTATGCCATTTTCCGAATTTAGTACCATGTTCCCTTGTCCAGTAATGACCCAAGATGGATTAACAAATGGGTATGCTTTAAAGAACCTTTCTAAGACTGGTTCGCTGACACCAGTATTTTTATCAAGAGTGCCATTTGAAATCCCTGTTTCTGAATAAAAGGCCCTCTTGGTGATCTTCTGACTTTCAAGGAAAGTGATTATCCTTTTTTTATAATTTGAGATATTTTTCTTCATTTTTTGGTTAAATAGAAATATGTCTCCATATTAGCTATGTATTTCTACTTGAATATAGGGAAGTGTAGAAATGTAGGCAATGCCTTTTAGTTGTTTAGACCATTTGAGTCGATAAACGGAGTTGTTTTGGAGATGGGAGTAGATAAAATTGGTAGCGGCAGGTTCAGGTTGCCGAAAAAAACGATTGAATTCTTGAATTTAGAGATTTTCAGCCTTGGTTTGAAAAGGAGAAAAATATCTCAATTATCAGATGTTTATTATGATACGATTATAAGGCCCTTTAGAGGAGATACCTATAATATAAGAGTACATGAAGCTATCTGGGAAGAAATCGTACGCTGTAGGCAATCTATTATTAAATCTTCAATACTCTTATTGAAATTCAATGATCAGAAACTAGAACGGTTGAAAATACATAGCCCAAAAACTAATTCCCCAGATTATTCCAACGAGACTTGACTAGCAACTAGAAGATTGAATTCTAATCTCGATTTATGTTGATGGCTATAGGTTTGAATCACTGAAAGGAAGAGTCAGAGCATTGAGAAAAAGTTAAACCTATATGCTATTACGCTAAACTACTCTTGATTGAGTTCTCGCTATAGAAAAGCAGTGATATGGAGAGGGGTTGAAATCAAAATATTCAATAATCAATAATTTTATGAATACTGAAATGCTCAAGCAGATGCTAATAGAGCATAGGCATATTTTATCTGAAATATCTAAGCTACAAAAAGAATCTTGTTGTCAAGGAAAGGTTCTATTTTGGACGGTGCTCCTTAGAGAAAAGGAAAGGAAACTACTAGAACAAGTGCCTGATTTTATTCAAAATGATATTGATCAAGCATTGAGCGCCAAAATCATATATATGGACATGAGTCCGTTGTTTTTGTTTATGATTAGGGATGAGATGATGAGGGTAAATAATTGGGTTGTCAGGCATTGTTCAGACCAGTCTTATCCAAAAACTACTTGATACAGTATTTCTCGGTACAGGTATATAATAATAAATGGCTGAAAATAACCAGTCTATATTTTGCTGTGTAAACGTAGCCTGGTTATTGAATTGTCTGAGTGTATAATTGTTTGTTTTTACTGGTGTTTAAAATATTGTTCTTCAAATAGATTTGTAAGCCATAGAAAATAATTTTTAAAGCGGGTAATCATTAGTTTTTGTTGTTATTTCCGTGTTGCATTAACTATTTGTAATTATTACAAATAGTTAATGCAACAATGTTGCGTAAGTAAAAAAGCTTTGTACCTTCGCGGCTGTCAATCCAATTGAGGAATAAGAGGTATTGTTTCTATAGTTGGTTTGTTGTTGCCTGATAACTATTCTTTCTAGTATTAAAAATCAAAATTCGATCTCTGATGTTTGGCCATATGGGCTTAATATCAATTTGAGTTTCAGATTTTATAAAGGGAATAGTTATACGGTTTGTTCCAATATTTAATAATTACAAAACCTTCTTTCAAGATGTTAGAAGCAAGAAATTTATCAAAAAAATACGGTGATCAGTTGGCTTTGTCTGATTTGAACCTATCTGTTGCTCCTGGAGAAGTGTTTTGTCTTTTAGGTCAAAACGGAGCAGGCAAGACCACTACCATAAATCTATTCTTGGGCTTCATTCAACCTACTAGTGGAATAGTATCAATTGACGGAGTACCTGTTGATTCTAGTGGTGTCACGAATCAGATGATCGCTTACATTCCTGAAGTGGTACAGCTCTATGGCAACATGAATGGATTTGAAAATCTTAAATTTTTTAGTCAGCTGTCAGGGCACCAACATAGTAAAGTAAAGTTGACTGAACTACTTACCAAAGCAGGCTTAAAAGAAGAAGATCATCATAAAAAACTATCAGAGTACTCCAAAGGTATGCGTCAGAAAGTAGGTATTGCTATAGCTCTTTCTAAGGATGCTAAGGCTATTTTTATGGATGAGCCTACCTCTGGATTGGACCCACATGCCACCAATGAGTTTACGACCATCTGTAAAGAGTTAGCTGCTGATGGGAAATCTATTTTTATGGCTACCCATGATATTTTCAACGCAATAAATGTTGGCAATAGAATAGGGATAATGAAAAAAGGAGAGTTGGTTTATACCAATGATACTAAAGATATCAATGCCAACGAAATGCAGGAACTCTACCTAAAAACGGTTTGACAATTAAATGTTGCTCTCGCAACGAATTAACTCAATTATTATAAATATGAAATATCTCTATATACTAGCTTTTCTAGTAATAGCTAATAGTTCTTTTGCTCAGATCAAAGTAAATGGAACGGTGGTAGGTCAAAATGGAGAAGCGATAGTCGGTGTTGTCGTTTCTGCATCTAATGGATCAGAAAATAAGCGAACCATAACTGATTACGATGGTAACTTCGAGATATCGCTTCTAGAAAAAGGTCAATATGAAGTTCAGTTTAGGTTTATAGGTTTCAAGTTACAAACCCAATCGTTCGACTTTGGAAAGCTAGATTCATATAACCTAGGTAAAATAAGTCTTGAAGAAGATGCGATACAACTACAGTCGGTAGAGGTAGTAGGTAGATCTAGAACGGATTATAACAGTGCGTATTCATTCTCAGCTTCTAAAATGGCCATTGAAAACAGAGAGATGCCACAGGCTATTTCTACGATTACCAAGGAATTAATCAGTGATCGTCAGGCATTTCAAATAGCAGATGCGGTGAAGGCTGTGAGTAGTGTGACTTCAACAGGTAGTTACAATCATTTCAACATTAGAGGACTGACACAGTCAGAAGAAGGTCAAGTTATCAATGGTATGCGTACTAGACAATACTACTTTTTACAGCCTATCACATCGAATATCGAAAGGGTAGAAGTAATCAAAGGGCCATCTTCTGTTACTTTCTCGAGTGTAGATCCGGGAGGAACAGTCAATATGGTGACTAAAAAGCCTTTGGCAGAGGATAAGAGAGAAGTATCTATTTCTGCTGGAAGTTTTTCAACTATCAGAGCCACGGCCGATATGACAGGGCCTTTGAACGAATCTAAAACACTGTTGTATCGTTTCAATGCAGGCTTTCAAGAAGCACAGTCCTTTCGTGATGTAGTGCAAAACAACGCATTACTCTTGTCTCCATCTATCAGCTATGTTCCTAATGAAACGACTGCTTTGAATACAGAGATAATTTATAGTAATGAAGTAGGAAACTTAGATAGAGGTCAGCCTACACTAGGCAGCATAGATGGTACAGGTAATTTTGACTTAAACAGTACACCTATATCTATGAATGTGGGTGCGTCAAGTGACTATTATGCTTCAGAGCAGTTTATGATCATGACAAACTTTACCAAGGCCATTACTAGAAATATTGGTTTTAACGCTTCTTACATGAAACAGACATGGAAAGAAGATTTGGCAGAGCATAGAACTACCAATAGTGCAGTAGTAGATAGTTTGGGAAATCCAATTCCTACCTTGATAGCGATGAGATACAATGAGCGTCAACAGTTTTGGGATACAGATAATTTAAGCGCTTATCTCAATTTCGATTTTGAAAGCGGGGCTATCACTAACAAAGTTCTAATCGGGTATGATTTAAACAAATGGAGACGTACTAAGAGAGGTGGTAGAACTGATGCTCGTCGTTATTTGAAAACAGACGGTACTGCTGGTTCTTATGACCCATCTAATCCAGATGCCTACCAATTTGAAACAGTGAATGGAGTGACTGTTCCTGTATCAAATGTTCCTTTCTTTGATTTAGAAAACCCAGATAATGGGACTAGGCTTACTCAGGATTATGTAACTGCAGTAGCTACAATACCTGCGAATTTGACTACTTCACATGGTGCGTACATCCAAGACCAGTTTAAAATAGGTAAGTTTTCAACGTTGTTGAATTTGCGATATGAGTGGTTTGAGGATATCTATGATATAGGTGGAAGTGCCGAAAAGAAACGTACCAATGGTTCTTTCATTCCAAGAATTGGGTTTACCTATGAAGTAACAAAAAATATCAGTGCTTATGCTACTTATCTTAGAGGGGTACAAGCACAAAGTAATACTGTTTCCTTGTCTCCTGCTACTGAAGGATTTTTCTGGGATTTCGGCATACTAGATTCTCCTAACCAGTTTGATCCTATTCAAAGTGAATTGAAGGAAGTAGGGTTTAAAGGACTGTTTTTGAACGGTATACTTCAAGCTAATTTCTCAGCCTATCGCATCAATAAGGAGAATATCATCATTGGTGAGAATGCTTACGATATCAATACCTTGGAGGCTACAGGTGAGATTCAAAGTCAAGGTTTTGAATTTGATGTGTCAGGATATGTTTTACGAAATCTTCAGTTAATCGCTTCTTATGGTTATGTAGATGCTACCATCGAAAATCATTTTGATGAGAATCTGATCGGTGAAAGAACTGGTGGTTCAGCTATTCATACTGCCAACTTCTGGGGTAAGTATGATTTCATAGAAACAATACTAGAAGGATTTGGTATCGGTCTGGGAGCTCAATATAGTGGAGATAAATATACTTGGTATTTCTACGGAGCAGATGATCGAGTAAAGTTACCAGCTTACACTGTTCTAGATGGAGCACTATATTATAGACCCAACAATTCTGACTTGCAGCTAACTCTTAAGGTTAACAACTTAACTGGTGAGAAATATTGGAGTGGAGGATTGAACCAATACAGATTGGCTCCAGGCGCTCCAAGAAACTATTTAATGACTGTAACATATAAATTTTAAATCCATGCGTAGAGAAGTACTTCTGTTGATTGCCAGACAGTTTTGGGTGAGTACCTTTAAATCCAAAGGTATATTCTTACTAATGGGAATAATGGTGGTGCTTCTCGTATACGCTGTATATAGCGGAGTAGGCTATCACGATCAAAATCATTTTAGAATTGATCATCAAGAAAAAGCACGAGAGAGTTGGGAAGGAAACCCTGATAAGCACCCTCATAGAATGGCGCATTTTGGAACCTTTGCTTTCAGATTGAAGCATCCGTTAAGTGTTTTTGATTTTGGTATCGAGAGTTATACCGGAAATGCAGTCTTTCTTGAAGCTCATAGGCAAAATGTAGCCAATTTCTCTGAGGCTGGTTTTTCTACAGGACTCTTGCGTTTTGGAGAATTGAGTATGGGAATGATTCTTCAAATGATTTTACCTCTTATTATCTTTTTTCTTGGTTATGCATCTATCGTTTCTGATAGAGAAAATGGAACCCTCAAAGTACTTTTGACACAAGGAGCAAGTTGGAAAGAGATCTTGTTTGGTCGGTCTATTGGACTATTTGGGATCTCCTGTCTGTTTGTAATTCCGTTTTTAGTTGTTACAGCTATTTTGCTCATTCTAGAAGAACACTCAGTTGATGATCAGTGGGTGAGGCTGTCGTTTTTATCTCTTTCATATATTGTCTTTTCATTTGTACTAAGCTTACTCACTATATCAGTATCAGCAAGAAGCCAATCTTCCAAGTCTGCCTTAATAAAGTTACTAGGTCTATGGTTATTCATGATTGTGATATTGCCAAGAGCTTCTCAAGCTTTGGGTACGTACTTTCACCCATCTCCGAGTAAGCTAGAATTTCGTGCGGCAATTGAGGAAGAAATAATACAATACGGTGACAGTCATGATCCTAATGATGAGCATTTCGCAGCTCTAAGAGACTCAGTATTGAGAGCCAATAACGTAGACTCAATAAGTCAGCTTTCATTCAACTATGGAGGTTTAGTCATGCGTGAAGGGGAGAAAATAAGTGCTAGTATATTTAATGAGCACCAACAACAACTTGTTTCAATATATAGAGATCAAAATCAACTAACTAGATCGCTGATATTGTTAAACCCATATCTCGCCATTAAGAATCTATCAATGACCTTATGCGGAACTGATTTTGAATCTTATGTCGACTTTCAAAACCAGGCCGAAGACTACAGGTACAGCTTAGCTCAAAAGATGAATGAGCTTCAGATTAAATATATCAGCCCAAAAAGAGTAAGTGGTTCGGAGGGAAAAGTATACGTAGTAGATAAATCAGAGTGGAAGGCTTTTCCTGATTTTAAACACCAATTCCAGAATATTCAACATTCATTGGAGAATGAGCTTATCTCGATAGTATCTCTTTTAATATGGCTTGTTTTAGCCGTTTGGGTCATTTTGTACTTGTCTAGAAAATCAACTGCGCTTTAGTTATGAATCAATTAATGATCAAACAATTTTTGAGAACCCGAACGTTTCAATTCGGTCTCATCTTGATTTTGCTTTTGGGTTTAATTAGTATCATTACTGGAAGGCAATTCTTAAATGACCAAAGAGAGAGAATATCTCATGTAGTAGAGAAGCAAGAAGGACATATTGCTAGAAATATTGAGTTTCATGGCGACGACCTTGGTTTGCTTCTGTACTATTTGAAGTTTTCATTAGTCAAAAAGCAAAGTCCGTTAGTAGCACTTTCTATTGGTCAGAATGATCTCAATCCAAGTATACAAAGTGTAAAAATACTTGCTCTGGAAGGGCAGAAGTATGATACAGATCTAGTTAATCCTACAAAGTTACTTTTTGGAAATCTAGACTTTAGTTTCATTCTTGTCTACGTTTTTCCTCTTTTGATTATAGCGTTTACTTATAATCTTTTGTCAGAGGAAGAGGAGTCTGGTACTTGGAAAATGGTCAGTGTAACGGTACAGTCAAAATTGAAGTTCCTATTATCTAAGCTACTTGTAAGATTGATTTCCCTACTAGCAGTGATGAGCTTTCTATTTATTGCAGCCAGCTTAGTATTAGACATTCCATGGAATGAGGCGTTTTTTGCCTTTTATATGATTGGTGTTTTGTATCAAGTATTTTGGTTTGCAATTTGTTTTTGGGTCATTTGTTTAAAGAGAAATTCAAGTTTCAATGCCGTAGTATTATTATTCTTTTGGCTGATGCTGGTAGTGTTATTACCTGCTGTAGTTAACAATGCTGTCACGAATAGATACCCAGTTCCGGAGGCATTGACTACGATGATCAAGCAAAGAGATGGGTACCATCAAAAGTGGGACACTAATAAAAGGGAAACCTTGGTAAAGTTCTATAAGAGCTATCCACAGTTTGAGTCTTTTGGCTTCCCACCAGAAGAGGGGTTCAATTGGTTATGGTATTACGCGATGCAGCATCTCGGTGACGATGAATCTGTTGAGGAAAGTAAAGCTATGGCTTCTAAGATTATAGAACGTGAAGAAATGAGTAAGCAAATCGGTCAATTCTTCCCGTCTATGTATGCATTGCTTACATTTAATGAGCTTGCTGAGACTAGTTTAGTTGATCATATGAGCTTTCTTGAACGTACCAATAAGTTTCACGAAGATACGAGGCTCTATTTTTATCCAAAGATATTCTCAGAGTCTACTGCAGATGATGTAGAATGGGAGAAGTTCAAGCCGAAATTTTATGAAGGAAGGAATCAATCTTTTTCATGGACAGGTCTTCTACCTTTAGCGTCGGTAATACTGTTTTTCATTGGGTTGTCAGCCTTTATGTATAGAAGAAACTTTGTTTCAATTGCCAATGATTAAACGTCTAAAAGTGAAACTTTAAACTCTACTGGATCAATAGAATGATAATTCGGAAAGAATCATAACCTGATCCAATCTCGGATAGATTATGATTCTTTCATGATTGCCAGAATTATTTGTGATCAGCCTTTGACCTTCTTATCCCAAGTTCTAAACCTCTCAATTCAGCCAAACCTCTAAGACGTCCAATAGCCGTATATCCTGGGTTTCCTGGGTTTTTTAAGTCATTGAGCATGCGATGCCCATGATCAGGTCTGAATGGCATTCTTAGATCTAATCTACCATCAGTATTCCTGTTCTCCTGCTCTTCTACCAGAGCTTTCATGACTGCGTACATATCTACATCACCGTCCAAATGATCCGCTTCATGAAAATTGCCCTTTTCATCTCGTTTAGTAGCTCTAAGATGGATGAAGTGAATTCTATCCCCAAGTCTCTTGACCATTCCAGAGAGATCATTATCAGCTCTGACTCCAAAAGATCCGGTACAGAAGGTCAATCCGCAGTGAACATTAGGCACAGCATCAAATAGGTCCACGACATCCTGCTCAGTACTCATTACCCTTGGAAGTCCTAATATGAAAAATGGAGGATCATCAGGATGAATGCATAGTCTCACTCCAGCTTCTTCAGCAGCAGGTGTAATTTCATTTAAGAAATAGAACAAATGCTCCTTCATCTTCTTGACATCAATGTTGTCATATGTATCTAAGATACTCTGAAATTCATCTAAAGAATATCCTTCCTCTGCTCCAGGAAGTCCAGCGATAATGCTGTCCACGATGTTTTTTCTTTGCGCATCATTCATGCTTTCGAAGCGTTTCCTAGCTTCTTCTTGTTCCTCTTCAGAATAAGTCGCTGATGCTCCGGGACGCTTCAGTAGATGCAGTTCAAATACTGCCATGTCAAGCTTGCTATATCCCAGACATGTCGATCCATCTTCGAAGGGATAGTCTAGATTGGTTCTAGTCCAGTCTACTACAGGCATGAAGTTGTAGCAGACAGTATCTATTCCGCAGGCTCCCAAGTTTCGGATAGTCTGCTTATAGTTTTCAATATATAGCTTGTAGTCACCAGTTTGGCGCTTGATATCTTCATGAACTGGTACACTTTCTACTACACTCCAAGTAAGACCTTCAGACTCGATAATTGACTTTCTTTCCTTAATCTCATCGATGGTCCATACCTCCCCATTTGGGATATGGTGAAGTGCAGTGACAATACCTGTTGCACCTGCTTGTTTCACATCCTCGAGTGATACATAATCATTAGGACCATACCACCTCCATGTTTGCTCTAATCTCATCTTTTTTAACTCTTATACTCCACTAAATGCATTGAACCCTCCATCGACTGGTACTACTATACCAGTTATAAATGTTGAAGAATCATCTATTAACCATTCCAATGTTCCAACTAGTTCTTCAGGTTTACCAAATCGTTTCATCGGAGTTTGACTTAGAATGGTATTGCCTCTATCAGTAAGGCTTCCGTCAGAGTTAGTAAGCAATGCTCTATTTTGATCCGTTAAAAAGAATCCCGGAGCTATGGCATTCACTCTGATACCTGCAGAAGCGAAGTGTACTGCCATCCATTCTGTGAAGTTGGATATGGCGGCTTTAGCAGCACTATAAGCCATTACTTTAGTCATCGGTGAATAGGCACTCATGGATGATAGATTGATGATGGAACAGCCTTCTTTGCCAATCATATCTTTTCCGAAGATTTGGGAAGGAAGGAATGTGCCGAGGAAGTTTAAGTCAAATACTCCTCCAACAGCTTTGTGATCCAAATCGAAGAATCCTTTTCCTTCATTAGTTGTTGAATCAAACTCGGTCATGGAAGTAGTAGCATCGGGATGGTTGCCTCCAGCACCATTGATGAGAACATCGCAAGTACCAAGCTCACTTTTAATACTCTGGTGTGCACTGAGTAAGGCATCTTTATCTAGAACATCAGCAGCGATAGCTAGTACGGTCCCACCAGTTTCTTTGATTTCATTGGCTACATTTTCGAGCTTTGAAAGTGTTCTCCCAATTAGAGCTATTTTAAATCCTTGTAGGGAAAGGTGTTTAGCCATGACGCTGCACAGTACGCCTGATCCTCCTGTGACTACAGCTACTTTATCCTTCATATCTTTTTATTTTTTTTAGCAATGTTAACGCTATGGTGTACGTTAACGCAACTCAAAATTAACTGAAAGATAGAAGATTGCCAATTCCTGTATAACGCGGGATCATGAGACTACGTAATCTAAACCTGGTTCTGATATCGAAATATTTTGGTACCAATAAGCTAGTTTCAATCTACCAGTTAAAAAGGGATTAACTTTTTAAAGATTGTCTATCTTAAGATTACAAATAATTCAAATTACTTATTCACCCATTGAACTTTAGTCCCAAGTTTTATCGAAATCTAAGTCGGACCTTCCCATTTGGCATCATCTGGCTGATTACGGGTTGGATATTTCTATTTACCGAGTCTGTATCTACTGGGTATCAAAATGTTTACCCAGAGGAATCTATTACTTTAACTCTACCAGTCTTTGTATTTGCTTCTTTCGCTCTTCTGATTGTAGGTATGCTTGTAGGAGTTATTGAACTAGTGGTACTTGAGAATAGATTGACACAATTTAGCCTAGGTAAAAAGGTACTTTATAAGTTTCTGATTTATACGATCCTGATGTGTTTTATCATCGTTGTGGCCTTTATGCTGGCAACGAGCATTGAATTGGGCACCAATCCTTTTGATTCACAAGTAGTGGAAAAGACAACTCGGTTTATGGGAAGTATAGTGCTTTTGAATACTATCGTTCAGTTGTGCTTTCAGTTGATGCTGAGTCTACTCTATGCGGCTATTAGTGAAAACTTAGGCTATCAAGTGCTCTTCAATTTCTTCACAGGTAAATATCATAAGCCGAAAAAGGAACGTAGGATCTTCATGTTTTTGGATATGAAAAGTTCTACTTCTATCGCTGAATCATTGGGAAATGAAAAGTATTTCCAGCTGTTGCAGGCTTATTATGATTCGATGTCTGACGCCATCATCAATACGCATGGTGAAGTTTACCAATATATAGGGGATGAGGTAGTGATAACGTGGATGGAAGAGAGAGGAGTGGAGAACAGCAACTGTTTACTTTGTTTTCAAAAAATCAGAGAAAGTATATCTGCGAAGCGTTTAGATTTTAAAACCAAATTTGGACTGATCCCAGAATTCAAAGCGGCGATTCATCTAGGAGAAGTTACTACTGGAGAGATAGGAGCATTGAAGAAAGAAGTGATCTATACTGGGGATGTTCTTAATACTACTGCCAGAGTGCAAGGGCTTTGCAACCAATATAAGACTGACCTTATTTTTACTGAGGATTTACTTCATGCTTTGCCAAATCGAAAAGCAATTAGCTATCATTTCTTAGGGGAGCTTTCATTGAAAGGTAAGACGCAAAAAGTCAAGTTGTACGATGCTATGGCTGATCAATACTCTGTTTAGATCATTTGGGTAGTGAGTGGGGATTTTTTTGATTAGTTATTCGTATAGGGTATAGGCCGTTGTACAAAATGCCCCTTGAATTGTCAAAGACTACCCCGTGTCTGTTGAAGAAATTGAGTATTGAACAAGAGTTTGACCAGTTCTAATCTAGTCTGTTAATAAGGATTAAGTACTTCATCTATAGAGATTTATGGATTAACTATAAAATTTTTATTATGATTAAACTTAATACCCTAAAAGCGGCTATGCTTATAGCTGTAGCCGCTCTATGTGTGTCTAATGTCATCGCACAACCCAATCCTCCTTCTGGTAAAAAATGGCAAAAGGTTGAAAACCTTTCTGATGAGTTTGATACTTGGGATGGTACTAAATGGACGAAGCCTTTGTGGAACTATGGTGAGCCAGTGCAGATGGTCTCAGGAAATTCAGGAGTATCAGGTGGTAACTTGTGGATCAAAGCTACTCATGACTCTGGTTCATCGAGGTGGTTTCAGACATCACGAGTGATGTCCAAGGAAAGAATAACCTTCCCAATGTATACGGAATGCAGTATGATAACTGCGCATATTTCTGCGTTTAGCACTTATTGGCTGAACAATGGGGATATAGATGACCGAGATGAAATTGATATCTGTGAGCACAACTCTAAACCATCGTGGCCTGGAGACGCAGACCGTGCCTATGAAATGTATTCTCAATACTTCATTGTCAAAAATGGCGTGACAGAGAGAGCGCATATGCCAAGAGTTGATACTCGAAATTTACCCAATAGCAATCCTGCCAAGGGTAAAAAGTGGAATGAAACTTATCAAACGTTGGGATGCTATTGGAAGGACGAACATAATGTTTCTTTCTATATCAATGGTCAAGAGGTAGGTAGTGTTCAGTCCACTAAGGTATTTACCAGAAGTTTGAACATCATCTGGGACCTATGGACTGCCGATGAGGCATGGACTGGAGGAATAGCCAATCCAAATGACCTGTCCAACAATAACATCAATACGATGTATGTGGACTGGATACATACTTACAAACTGATAGATAATCCTAGCGGTGGTTCGACTAAGTATTTTCTAGTAAATAGAGAAACGGGTAAGAAAGTTCGTACGTCAGGAAACGCGGAAAACACTCCTTTGGAATTGGTACCTTCTACATGGAATGGCGCTTCTACCCAATGGGAAAAAATCAATACTGATAATGGCTACTTCTATTTTAAGAATGTAAGCAATGGCATGTATTTTAGACCAATAGATGATACTGAAAATAGTGTGCTAGTTCAGAAACCAACTTCATACAGCGGTAGCTGGACCCAATGGAAAATAGTCTCTTCTTCGGGAGGATATTTTTACTTAGAGAACAGAGCTACGGGAGATTATTTCCGTCCTGAGACTAGTGCCAATTATAGTGATATCATCCAGAAGCCATCATCATGGAATGGCAACTGGACACAGTGGGCTTTGATTCCAGTAAGTAATTTCAGATTGACAGCATTGAGTGAAGTTGAATCGACAGAAGCCAATGTTGATTTTAGTTTGGCTCCCAACCCCGCAGAAGGATATGTGAAGGTACTAGTACAAGGACTGGTTGACAATGCGGAAGTTTCACTTTCAGACTTTCAAGGAAGAGAAGTTTATAAGCGTTCAATTTCAGAGGGACAATTGTCTATAGATACTAGAAATCTGAAAGCAGGCATATATCTAGTGAAAGTCTATACGGCTGGGAAATCAACGATCAAGAAGTTGATAGTTCGGTGATGAATAATCACTGATTACATGATATGAAAAAAGCACTCGAATGAGAGTGCTTTTTTCAATATGATTTTAACCTTGAGGTTTAGCTCTTCACGATATGACGTGCAGCTTCGTAGCCTATGTAGAAAGTTACATTTGATCTACGGAACCTCGACATTACCTTGTCCAATCTAGTCAAGGCTTTGTTACCTTCCTCAAATAGCTCTTCCAAGCTTTGGGTAGCGATTCTAGAAGCAATCTGATAGGCCCTAGGCATACCACGTTTTTCCTGAAAAGAATTGAAGTTAGTTTTTACATCCTCGATTTGCTCTACCGTCATTCCGTAATCCGCCATAGCGTCCACATTTTTCTCAAGTAGACCAATTACATTTTTGGTCTTAGTTTCGAATTCTTCATGTGACAATCTGAAATAGTCTGACTTAGAATTAGAAGCTTGGGCAAGTAACTCAGAGTCATTCATATCGTCTGCATAAGCCTCAAGTGAATCATCCAAAATATCCATTTTATCAGCTATGACTTGTTTTAGTTCCCTGATTGACCCTCCGATAGTTATTTGAGCAGAATCTTGATCCAACGCATTTTGCTTGATGCCCTCGATAACTTGATTCAAAGCCGTTTTGTATTTAGTAAGGATAGGGATAGCGTTCCAAATAGCGGCATTATGGTCTAGATACAGGTTTGTAGCCTCGAACATTTCAAGGCGGTTAATTTGCGATTGTTGCATACTTTTTTAAAAATATTGATTTAATAATGGCTGAAATTTAAATATAACGGTTTAATAATCTATGCATAATGATGAAAATCATGTGCAGCGTCTAAAGATATCTATGCAGTGCCTCAAGGTATCTGTGCAGTCATTTGAGATGTCTGTGCAGAGCATTGGGCCGTGTGTGCAGACGTTTGAGATAGTTGTGCATAGTATTCGAAGGCCTATGCAGAGCGTTTGGAGCACTGTGCAGACTGTTAAGGTACCTATGCAATACTCAAAGCATGCTGTGCAATAGAATCAGGGAAGTTTGCAGAGACTCAAGGGCTATTTGCAAAACCTCCTTAAATAAGTTGACAGGTTTAACACTAATACTAATATGAGTTTACAATGAACTCATTAATCCTAATTGTACTTTACAGAGCTCTGCTTAGTCCTATGAAGAGTAGACAGGATTGGTTTTAGTCCTTCTTGGAGTTGTCTTTTTATTACTTAATCCTTCATATAGTTGTCTATTTACTAGCCAATGGAAATGAAGTGACTTTCTAGAGAATTGCTTTTGCTTAACTATTTCTTAATTCAATGTATAAATAAAAGAGGTTTAGATCTTTTGGTAATTAGTTTAGAATTGCACCTTCATACTATAAGGAAATTGAATAGGGTTTTATCCTCATTGCACCATACATGAAAACAGCTATTGTTTATTTTCAGATATACATTCTCTTGTTCTTTTTATTCTCATGTTCAAAAGGAGATGAGGAAACCATCGAGGAGATAACGGTTGAAGAAACCATAGACGAAGTAGAGACAGATGATGATGGAGAAACGATCGATGAGGAAGATTTCAACTACGAATTTACTAAGCAGCACTTCTTACACGATTTGACAGGAGCATCTTTTCCTTATAGTTTCTTTCAACCAAAAGGCGCCGATATTCTTTCTGATCAAAAATACCCTTTGATTATCGCTCTACATGGTACAGAGTATTACCTAAAATCCGAAGCTGAATTTCTCAATGATTCAAAGACGGGCTACATGGCACTGGCTTGGATAGAAAAAGAAAATCAAAAACAATATCCAGCCTACGTCGTCGCGCCCAATCTCAATAATGGACTATGGACCAAACACTTTGAATATAATGATGGTTGGGCAGGTGAGGAGTCTATTGATTTTATAGAAAAGCTTTTAACTACTCTATTGGCGGACTATCCTAACATAGATGAAAATAGAATCTACCTAACGGGTCATTCTATGGGAGGTGGGGCTACTTGGTATATCGCTACTCAGATGAAAGAAAGACTGGCGGCCATTGTGCCATTTGCACAGTCACTGTCTGTTAACAATTCTAGATTTCAAGAAGTGCTTTCCAATATTGACAATGACACCTTCAAAAATATCCCAATATGGGAGTTTATTCATCAAGATGACAAAGTAGGAGGTGCAAAAACATCAAGAATGATGTTTAGTAGATTACAGAGTAAGGGATATAGTCCTGTTTATACACACTGGTATGATGATCAAGAGTTTAGCCTGACAGACGCAGCTATCGAAACAGCAATAGGTAATAATAAAAAGTACTTTTATTCAGAGTACGCATATGATTGCGGTGACGATTGTCATTACGTCATGACCACAGCCCTCAAACAAGACTATCTTTTCAAATGGCTGTTTAGTCAGAGGAAGGGGTGATCACGCTAAAAAAATATGCTGACTTTACAGAATTAATTCTTTACTAAGACCATTAATTAAAAGAGCGTCTAATTGATAAATAGTTTTCAATATCAATAGACACTCTTTTTGTATCTAGTCTTCAAGATTGCTTTTCGATCTTGATCGTGGAATTTATACTATTACTCCTTCAAACGTTTCTGCACCTTCTTTTTCAGGCATGCCAGCATCTAACCAATCATTGTATTTTTGAATATCTCTGTCTGGCAAAGGGTTATTCCCAGGAGGCATTGGGTGGGCAGTTTCTTTACCAGGCATATACCCCTCTATAGCAATCTTGATGCGTTGGCTTAGTCTACATACGGATTCGTAGTTGCTCAGGTCCAAACTGAAAGTACCCTGATCAGTAGCGATAGAAACTTCTAACATGGGTTGTACATAGGGTGCAAAGATGTTTTTGATATCTGGATCGAAATATACGCTCATGGCAATTATAGTTTAGTGTGGTTTATAGTTAGTTGAAAAGCTTGTTTGTCAAAATTCTTATCGAGGTCGTTCATGACCTTGGTAAGGTCTACGTTGAGTTTGTGATCCATCATACCATTACTTCCATGGTGATGCTCAGGGTCTAGCCAAGCTGTAGATGTTGCTACGAAATACTTCTTACGAAATTTTTCTGATGATATTTCTGCTTTAACCTTTTTAGGGTGCATATATAAGTCTATTTGGTAGGACGAAGATGCATTAGGTTCTGTATAGGTATATAGGTAAGGTTGCTTTTTACTCGCTGGTTTTACAGTGACATCGTTGGTAATGAGTTTGCCTACAGTTGCTTCTGGTTTTCTAGACACTCCTTCATAAAAAAGCTTGTAATAGGGACTTAAGTCACTTTTGGCTAACTCTAAAGGCATTCCGTTTTCGTCTTGAAGGAAAGTTTCAATTTGCTGTTTAGTGTATATGGTATCATCTGGTTCACTCTTGAACTGGTACCCTAGCTTTTTGATATCGAAATACAGTTTTGCTTGTCCCATATTGGGGCGATCACCCATACCGGGATTGAAATCTGGTAAATTAAATTCTTGTGGTTGTTCTGCTCTTAAAAAATAGTCAGTAGAAGTAATGTCGTCTGTACCATGTCGCTCGATCCATGCTTCAAAAACATAATCTATGTATGAATGAAAGGAATAGAAAATAGGGTCGTAAGCGGCTCTAGATGGATAAGTCATATCTCCACCGATAAACGGAGTATGCATGGGGTTATGCATTTGAGCTTCGAAAGTTCCGTAGCCTCCATTAGTGGCATTGACATATCCACCAAATGTGGGCCAATCAGGCTCGTCTAATAAACTGGCTAATAGCTCAGGGGAAGTAAACTCTTTGTATTCGGGATTGTTTTCGAGGTTTCTTCCTTCATGAAATAGAACAGATTTTTTGTTTTCATAAGCTTTCGGAAACTTCTTTCCACTTGGTTTTTGGGTGAAATTCCAATACGGTACGCCTATGTCTTTTGTAGGATACTTATTGCCTTTACTGTCTACTATAGTACCTTCTGGATCAGTGTTTTGTAGAATCTGTTCGAAGTAATAGAACTGTGCTCTATGCCACACAAGGAAGATATCCTTGCCATGCTCACACATGCCTGGGTAGCCATAGGTTCCATCTGAGTACGTCTGAGAAGCAGCTTTTTCATAGAACCTAGTAGGATTCATTTTTCCCTGCTTCAAGGTATTTTTCTTTGGTACAGATACTCTGTTTTTATTATGTACCCATGCTTGCCAGGCATACCCGTCGAGTAGGTATGGGTTTTTTGCACTTCGATCTCTCAGCAGTTGTATTGCATGCTCATACGCTCCCAGTTCCTCTGGTGTTAGTTGATCTATGTTTTTTCGTGTTACTTGGGCATTAGCTACTAATACTAAAGAGCAGATGATGATACCCGATAGTACCCATTTGTGGATTTGATTCATGATAAGGTGGATATTTAGTGAGTTGTTTTTATTGAGTAGGGCCACAGAAGGCGATCCCACTGGTCAATAATTCTTTTTGATTAATGGAAGATAAAACGTCTTCGCTCTTAACGATTTTTACCAATTCCATCATCCCTTGATCTTCATGATCCAGAATATGGCAGTGTAATACGAATTCTCCATCGAAGTTTTCATATCGTGATCTCATGTGCACAGAATCATTTTGCATGATCAGATAAGTATCTTTCCATATCGGAGGATCAAATTCCTGAATTGTACCATTGGCCTTCTTTATTTTGAATATTTCAAAACTATTGACATGAATATGGAAAGGGTGATTTACAAAATTAGAGGTCACTATCCATTCATTGGCAGAGTTCAAGAGCAGCTTTCTAGGAGGGTTGTCCATACTGAAAGGCTGATCATTGACCGTGAAACAAGTAGGGCTGCTATTGATATCTATATTAAACCACACCTTCTGTATAGGAGGCTCTAGTTCATTGCTGGAGATGGATTTAAAGGGAGCGTATGGTTTCAATTGATTGCTGGTAGGTAGAGGCATATCATTCACTTCAGGTGATATGATAACTATTGCCAAAACCTTAGGGCTTTCATATTCTTGTAAAAGAGAAGCATCTTTAGGAGCCTCTCTATCGATCAAAAAGACAGTGTCACTTTCGGATACTAGATTCGCTTTGACTAGTACATCAGATCGATAACCAGGTTCCATCTGGATACTGTCCTTGGACTCCATTCGGCCTAAGCTAATACCATCTAACGCTATCTCGTGCATGGTATGCCCTTCTAGTTGTAATTCAAGCGACTCTCTGACCCCAGCATGGATGAACCTCCATCGTTGTACTTCGCCAGACTTCATTTGGATGATAGGATATGTTTGACCGTTGATAGTGGTTCTCCAACCATTTTCTTCAACCCCCTTAGCCCAAGTCCCCGGGCCAAAGGATGCGTCGAAGTCTTCTACTGAATATACATTATTTGCAGAATCATAGGTGTATGGAATTTGCTGTAAAACAAAGATCTTTTCTTCAGCAGCTTTAATCTCAGCCAAAGTATCTAAGCCTCCTTCAATGATAATTGCACCTGCCATACCAGAAGATACTTGTACAGCCGTAGAGCCATGTACGTGCGCATGATACCAAAATGTACCTTGCGGATGATTATCGGGTAGTAATATATGGTTTTGGAAATCACATGTAGGTGCAATATGTACCAGTACATTGTCACTACTATCCTTTGGGCTTACATGTAAACCATGGGTGTGGAGATTAGTTGTATTAAAGGTCGCAGGATTTTTTTGATTGCAAGAATCAGCAAAATCACCATGCTTGTGACCGAATGGATCACAAGATACATTATCTGTCAATACAGGTAGATTGTTGTTTAGTTTGACTCGTAGGAGGTCTCCAGGTTTGATTCTAAATGTAGGAGGTACTAATAACCCATTATAGTTTCTCAATCGTACCTTGAGCATTTTTGACTGATTTACATTCCATATATACTGATCAGAGTATCCAATATTCAACTCAGTATTCAATACACTATCAATAGCTATTGTTTCTGTAGGGTTTTGAAAATATTCATAAACACTACCAGAAACTGATTCGAGAGATAGAGTGTCAGTTTTTGAATTTTTTAACGTCTTACTGAGATCTGATCGGTTGGCTAGATCTTTTAGTATTTGGGTCTTTTCTAGCTCTAGTGTTTTAAACGACTGGTTCGTTTCGATACATCCTGAGAAGAGAATAATAGAGATAAAAGCGCAAAGGCGCCATTGGTAGATAGTTGGCATATTAAGTTGGATTGGTGAGTACTCTATTTAAAACTAGGAATTTCCCAATCAATAATGAAGTACAGTATCTTGATTTCTCAGCTGTTAACAATTACTTAATATAGATGATTGTATTTATGATTCTTGAATCAAGGATAGAATAGAAAACCATTGATGCCTATAGTTCTGTTTGTATTTAGAGGTTTAGACTATTAGTATTGTGTTGATACACAGCTAAAAGTAGATGTGATTCATGTTCTGATCCTTTATGAAAAATACGATATATCCAATTTCCTTTTTGTTCATTTTACTCGTCTCATGTTCATCCATGAAGCAGATGAAAACGCTAAAACAAGGAGAAGTGAAGCAGGAAGATTTCTTGACAGAAATTCCATTTTATTACCAAAACAATACAATTATCATCGAGGTACAAATAGATGGTCGTAATTACAATTTCATATTCGATACTGGCAATGACTTGACTAGCATTGATGATGGTCTGATGTCAGAGATAAGTGTCAAATCAAACAATCACAGTCAAAAAGTATCAGATGCTCAAAAAAACAAGCTTGTTACCGAGTTTGTATCTATAGAGAGCCTTTCTATCGCAGGTGTAGAGTTTACCAACATAGGTGCTCAAGTGTTTGATCATTCACCTTTTGAGCAAGTTTGGGGTTGTGGCCAAAGTGTTTCAGGCATTATCGGAAATAATTTAATGAGAAAAGCAAAATGGCAGATCGACTATAAGAACAGAGTACTAAGAGTATCGGACAAAATAGACGCTTTTGATATTCAAGACGCGGTGGTGTTTGAAACTAATTCAGGGAAACATGGTGGTGCCAGAATAGAGGTAGCACTCAATGATGTTAAAGCCAAATACAAGTTTGATACAGGTTCATCTGGTTTTATATCATCTGATTTGAAGACGTTTGATAAGCTTAAAACAAATACTCAAATCCAGAGTACACAGGCAACGGTGTCTTCATTTACAGCAAGTGGTAAGAACTTGAAAGTAAAAAACTACGCCTACATAGAAGATATCGAAGTAAATAATATTCAGGTACACAATCAGGTGATTGCATTTAGTGAAAATCATGCAAAACTTTTAGGGAATAAGTTTTTTGACAACTATCTGGTGACTCTAGATTGGACCAATGAACTGTTTTATTTGAAGCCTGTAGATGAATTTAAAAATGGCTCGCTGAAAGTATATGAATACACTTTCGCTCCTAACTATATCAAAAACAAAGTTGTCTTTTATAATACGTGGAATGACCATAGATTAAATCAACCTATTGACTTGAACTCCGATATTCTATCAATAAATGGTATAGAATTGACCGATTTAACTGACGAACAACTATGCTCTATTTGGGAGAATCAAAGCAAAGATTTTAAAACAAATAAGGTAGACATTGAGATATTAGAAAACGGTAAGAAAAGAACCGTTACTCTGACTAAGAAGCAGTTACTTCCTCAGTTAATATTAGAGTAATTTTTTGTATTAGGTTATCATCTGTCTGGAATTTATCTTCCTCCTATGAAAAGAATAGGTCTAGACCTTCCTTTCTACCCTTTCAGTGAGGGTAAAATATCATTCATATAATTTCGTTTTAAAGTTTCAGCATGATAAGCTTTTCTTTTGCTTTGCAAAAGTGAATTCTAATCCATTTGTACCAGAAGAATATATGTTGTAAAGTATCGTGAAGACGCCCATTTATGATAGACAGTGAAATAATAACTCAGTTTTCTATCCACCAAAAACAAAACTTTGACCTTGAGTTTGCCATGCGTACACGTCGGCAAACAATCTACATAGTGACAGCAGTCAACTTTTTGATGTTGCTCATGGAACTCATTGTTGATTTCAATACAGGTAACCCAATGCTATTGGGGACCTTTTTAATATTGAATTCTATACTAGCCATATTGGTAAGGTATAGTTCTAATACCTATTGGTACGGTCAGGCTATGGTATTCTTATTTTTTCTCTTAATACAGCTTCATTTTTTTAGTAATCCTAAGTTTTTTCATACTCTTATCTATTGGATGCCTTTGATACCTATGCTGAGTATTTTTCTTGCCAGTCTAAGGGCATCGTTGATATGGCTTTTAATAACTCTTATCGCAGTTTTTGTCAATGCTTACTTTGGGTATGTTACCATAGGAGAAAAATACTATATAGAAGCTCGCTATATAGCGTTTGCCATAGGAGGTATTATCTTCTTATTGGCCAATTATATGTCATACATAATGATGTATAGATTAATCGGCCAGTATTACCTTGATCAGCAAAAGAAAAGAGAAGAAGCTAATAGCTTGAATAAACAATTGAATCATGTAAAGCTTGATTTAGAGGAAAAAGTAGCAGGGCAGGTAGCGGATGTGAAAGAAAAAAATAAGCAAATAGAAAAGTATGCCTTTATGAATTCACATATAGTAAGGGCACCATTAGCGAACATTTTAGGAGCAGTTAATTTGTACAACGCTACAGATGATCCCACCTCTAAGGAAGAATTATTTGAGTTAATAGATCAAAGTGCTCAAAAGTTGGATGAAGTAATACAAAACGTATCGAAAGATCTTTATATTGACAACAAATAACTTAACAATAGGGACACCCTACCGGTCCAAGAAATTATTTGATGTCTTATCCCTCGATAATCAATAATAGTCACTCAAAGTTTGTATTTCATGACAATTCTTAAGCCGCTATCAAAACCACTAGTCATTATACTATTAGTCAGTCTCTACAGTTGTAATAATTATTTTAATAGCACTAAGCCTACTGTTGAGATGGTAGACGAAGCCAATTTATCTAAAGAAATTGAGGAATTAGAGATAGTAGAATCTACAGAAGAGAATGTAGTTATAAAGCAATTTAGATTTCAGCAGAGTGGAGATGAAAAGTATATTTTGCCACTATATACTAATCATTACCTAGAAAACGAATATTTGTTTACACATGTCATAGATCGCTATGAGATAATTGACAAAGACAAACCTTTGATAGAAATCGCAACTTTGATTGCAGAGCATGTATCTGAGCAGGTAGGAGGGCTTGAGATCGAAGTGGAGATCGATGATATTGGAGAAGGTGTATTATGTCTAGATCTAACCTTGATAGATCCAGATACTGAGGAAGCATATTATAAAAATAACTGGTCCCAAGCTTTCGCAGCTTCTGGCGAGACGACTGCTACTTTAAGAAAGATCCTTCCAAATTTTTTACAAAAGGACTACAAAGGACCTTGGATAGATTTACTTCGATTCGAAGATACCGGAGATGGTATTCATCAGCATGAATATTACAGATACGAAGATATTGATACTTACACTCTCGATTAACTATTTCTTATTTCAGCCAATCCTAAGTCTATAGAATTTTAGACCTTTTATTACTTGTGAGTCTATAATCTAATCGAATAAATTGATAAGGAATTTGTGCCTGTATTACGTATAAGTGGGTGAGGTTTCTATTAACAGAAACTTAAAAATTTTCATTTCACTATAAAGTTAAAAGCATGAATTTTCATACACGCAAATGGGTAAAACCAGAAGACTTAAATCCAAATAAAAGTTTGTTTGGAGGACGGTTATTAGAATGGATAGACGAAGAGGCGGCTCTGTATGCAATTATCCAATTAGAAAACCCAAGAACAGTTACCAAGTTTATCAGTGAGATAGAATTTCGCTCTAGTGCCAAGGAAGGAGAAATCATCGAGATAGGCATAGAAGTGGTCAAGTTTGGCAGTACTTCTTTGACACTCCGGTCCGAAGTCAGAAATAAAATGACCAGAGAAACAATTCTAACAGTCGATAAAATAGTAATGGTAAGCCTTGATGAAGCAGGACATCCTAAACCTCATGGAAAGACTCAAGTAGAATATGTCAAAGACAGATTAGAAAAAGAGAAGGCATAAATTGATTTTTGGATGGTTAAAGATTGAAAATGATTTGAAAAGAGATATGATTGTTTCGTTCTTTCGTTGACTATTAAGCTAATGCTAAGTCGAGTTGACAGAAATTTCCTATAAGTATCTTTGGATAGCAAAAAGTAGAATAAGAGTTACATTCAATAATAGGTAACTGCCTTTTAATCAACTATAACTACTCAGGGATAAGATCAAAGTGTATCAATATTGCAAAATCAGTGGTGAGGTATTAATTTTCTTTTTTTTAAATTTTTAATCTAATCACTATGTCAGCGTCTGAGGTAAAACTAACCGCCGAATTTAAAGCCCAAACAACAAGATCGATTCTTGCCATAGCTTTATTTGCTATTACCTACATTTTATTGTTTCTACTAGCATTAGTCTTAACTGTAGCCTGTGTAACAGGAGGAATAGCACTTGTGATTGAAATCCCTAAGTTCGTTACTCTCGCATTAGGAGTAGGATTGGCAAGTTTAGGAATATTGGTTTTAGTTTTTCTAGTCAAATTTATTTTTAAAACCAATAAGGTAGATAGGTCACATCTTCTAGAAATAAAAAGGTCAGATGAGCCTGAGTTATTTGCTATGATAGATGACATAGTTCAGAGAGTTGATACACGTTTTCCCAAGCGTGTATATTTATCTGCAGATGTTAATGCATCTGTATTTTATGATTCTAGCTTTTGGAGTATGTTTTTCCCAGTTAAGAAAAACTTGATGATTGGAATAGGTCTTGTTAACAGTGTTTCCAAATCTGAGTTGAAAGCAATTCTTGCACATGAATTTGGGCACTTTTCACAGCGAACCATGAAAGTAGGAAGCTTTGTGTATAATGTGAATCAAGTAATATTCAATATGCTATATGAAAATGACTCATATGATAAAGCTATACAGGGATGGGCAAGTGTCAGTGGTTATTTCTTCATATTTGTGTTCTTGGCAGTGAAAATAGTAGGAGTCATACAATGGATTCTTAAACAACTTTATAGTGTAGTAAACAAGAGCTACATGGCCTTGTCGAGAGAAATGGAGTTTCATGCAGATGAAATAGCCGCTAGTGTCACAGGATATGAACCTTTGAAGTCTTCTCTAATGAGATTGTCTTTTGCAGAACATGCATATCAATCCGTACTGTCTTTTTATGACGGGAAGATTTCGGATAATTACAAGGCTTTCAATTTATATCAGAATCATGAATCTGTTATGAGTTTTATGGCTTCTGAGTATGAAATTAAGATAGAGAATGGCTTTCCTAATGTGACTCTTCAGGACGAAAATCGGTATAACAAATCAAAACTCATTATTGAAGATCAATGGGCTTCACACCCAAGTACAGAAGATCGAGTTGATAGGCTTGAAAAAACTATATTAAAGGCAACTTCAATTGATTGGTCTCCTGCTACTTCATTGTTTAAAGATTGGTCCTTGCGCAATGAGCAGCTAACCGATTTAATATTTAGTACAGTTCAATATAAAGAAGAGAAAATCAATATTGATGATCAGAGGTTTAAAGAAGAATATAAACAGCAACTCGACTCAAACTCTTTTTCTAAGTTGTACAATGGTTATTATGATGATAAGAACCCTATCCCAATAGACCTTACAAAACAGGAGACTACAGATAAAGCGATAGAAGATCTGTTTTCTCAAGATGTAATAGATCTGGTTTATACGAGTATTTCAATGAAAGGTGATATTGAAACCCTTAAGCAGATTGCTTCTAAGAATATCGATGTTAAGTCCTTTGATTATGATGGTAGGAAATACCGTAGAAAGAATGCAAAAACCATTGCAAAAGAACTTGAGGTTAAATTCGAAAAACTACAGGCATTAATAAAAATTAATGATCAGCATATTTACAGTTACTTTCTTAAGCTCGAAAAAGAGTATGGAGATAGTCAATTACTTACCTCTTTATATGAGTCATTTTTTGACTATGATAAAGTAATTGATGAGAAATATGAGTTGACTAATAGTATGATGAATGATTTGGAATTTATCCAAATGAATACTCCATTTGATCAAATAGTAGCCAATTTCGGTGCACTGAGTCATCGAGAGAACAAACTCAAAGATGAGATAGAGATTATTTTAAATAATGAGGATTACAAAGAAGAAATTACTCCAGATATAGAATCCAATTTCAAAGCTTTTATTGAAAATGATCTGCGTTACTTCCGTGACGAACAATATATTGATTCAAATCTAGAAGTTCTTTTTGCTGCAATTCATAACTACAACTACATTTTGTCCAGAAGTTATTTTATCAAGAAAAAAGGGTTGTTAGAATATCAGAAGAGCCTTTTTGATAAAGTAGGGTAGTACAATCAAAACCTAGATAAGGGTTGGTAATTATTATTTTAGATTCATTATTCATTGAAATGTATTCGGAATTAGTTTTGAGGCTGAATTATCAATATAAATTCTAGCATCATCGATACTACCCGACAAAACACAGTTGACTCCCCTTATCGTATTCCAGTAGTTATCCTTAACGGATTCTTAGGTTCAGGAAAGACTACCCTTTTTAGAAAACTATTGGCTCAATCTAAGAAGAAAGAGATTCCTATTTGTGCCATCGTCAATGATATGAGCGAACTTGATGTCGATGGCGAGCTGATAGGAGGAATGAGCATCGTAGAAGAGAATGAGCAGATCATGGAGTCTATCCATTCCTGTGTGCTTAGTAGTAAACAAGGTATTAAAAAACTGGATCTAGCTTTAAATAAGCTTATATCTCGACAAGAACCAGAGCTGATTATCATAGAAACTTCGGGAAGTTGTCACCCTATGCCGCTGATAGAATATTTTAAGAATAAGAATCAGGTAAAGTTGACAGGTGTATTTGCATTGGTAGATAGTCTAATGCTGTCTCACGACTATGAATATGGGAAGGGGCTAATACCTGCTATGCAAAAGAATATGGCGGAATCCAAGCGAGACACAGTCAACCTGCTTGTCGAGCAAATACTGTTTTGTAGCCATCTTTTATTGACTAAATCTGATCGAATAGAAGAAGGTAAGCTTCCAACCATAGCTGGGTATGTACAGCAAATCAATCCATACGTGTCAACGCATTCAGTACAGTTTGGTAAACTGACCATTGAATCATTGTTTGATCTTGAGGAGTACAATTATCATAAGGTGAGTAAGTTAGTAACAGAACTCAAGCCTGTATTAGAGGAAGAGGAAGACAAAGATCGTCCATACGATTTGGCAACTAGAGTGATTAAAGATGATCGCCCTTTTCACCCTCAAAGACTTTGGGATGCCTGTCATAATTATCTAGATAAGCGGATTTATCGAAGCAAAGGTTTTTTCTGGCTTTGTACAAGAGACAAGCATTCTCTACTTTGGAATCAAGCTGCAGGGAGTATTAGCTTAGAGTTAATAGGTTCATGGAGGGCAGGTGTAGTAGAAGATGAAGATCATGGGATTTCGGATTTTGAAATAGAACAACTCAAGGAGTTATTAGCCAAGGAAACAGGCCGATTCGGAGATCGTCACTGTGACCTTACGGTAATAGGAGGAAAGGGACAAGTAGATCGATTTACTGACGCTCTTAAGGCCTGCTTTCTTACAGATGAAGAACTTGATCTTTGGAAGAATGGCTATCAATTTCCAGATCCATGGCCTAAAAAGCTCGTGAAAGTGGTTAGTTAATAGACTATTTCTACTCTTTACATCTGTATGTTATTGATGTTTTCGAAAGGCTTTGGGATTTCAGATTCATCCTCATCAATTATCTGAAGTATGTCTCTGGTGATACTTCTTGAGATATTTGATATTGGGACATCGTTGGGAGAACCTTCGAAAGGGTTTTCACCAGCCAAGCCAATTCTAAGCATAGTATTGAATACCCAGATTACCGCTACTGTGAATGGAATATTGAACCATACAAAGTACTCCATGATCATCGGATGAGATTCCACCAGTTTAGAAGCCATATTAGCGAAAGTAGGAATAATAGCTAATGGAAGAAGCCACATGAATATGTGTACAAAGTGATAGCCGACACTTCCATATTGCTTTGGGTATGGAAAGTTCTTAATTCGTTCTGTTTTTCCTTGCAGAGTTGTTAATTCGTTGAGTATCTGTTGAAGGTTTAAGAAAGTGAAATCCCACAATTTTCTATCATCAGTTAATTGTCTTAGGTGCTTTGATTGTAAACTGATGATAGCATTGGGTTTGTTTTCTTTAGACATGACATATTGATATTCTTCTTCAGAAAGATGCGTTTTTATCTGATCTTCCAAATGTTCTTCATGCTCTGGAACCATCATATCAAATCCTTTTTTCTTCAAATTATCATATGAAGTTTCCCAAGGTTTTTTGGTTCTCATTGCATATCGTAAGGCTGTCAACCAAGCTATGTGCCTGTTGGTAATTACTCTTATGATACTTTTTTCATCTCCAGACAGATTCTTATGGTTTAAATACAAACTATCTTTTACCATGATGATTAGTGATCTAGAAGTGTTCACTATTCCGCCCCATATTTTTCTTGCTTCCCAAATTCTATCATAGGCAGCATTGTTTTGGAAACCAATCATAAATGCCACCGCAGTACCTATCAACCCTACAGGAGTTAAAGGAATCTGGAGCCATTTTAGATTGAGGACTTCATAAAGAAATGTAGTGACGGTAGTAAAAACAGTAAAGAAAATAAGTTCTCTTTTCGTCCATCTTAATAATCCTTTGAAGGGATATCTGCGCTGTGTGTACATAATCAGGTGCTAAAATAAACGAGTTGGAATTATTTGTACAGTAATCTAGTTAACTAGTTAGTTAGATTGTGGTATTGAAGATGTTAAACAAATGAAAAATAAATTCTTGTATAAAAAAGTCTACATTTGCGCCTCAATTTAAATACAGATACAACACAACAGTACAATGCTAAGAACTCATACTTGTGGCGAACTAAGGTTGGCCGATGCTAGTAAACAAGTGACACTTTGTGGATGGGTACAAAAGACTCGAGATAAAGGTGGAATGGTTTGGATAGACCTTAGAGACAGATATGGGGTGACTCAGTTGATTTTCGAAGAAGGATCTACTGCTGCTGAAGTCTTAGAGATTGCTAAAGGTACTGGTAGAGAGTTTGTACTGAAAGCTTCTGGAGAGGTCGTAGAGAGATATGCTAAGAATGATAAAATCCCTACGGGTGAAATAGAAATAAAAGTTTCGGAGTTGGAGATTTTAAATGAAGCGAAAACACCTCCTTTTACTATAGAGAATGAAACTGACGGTGGGGAGGAGCTTCGAATGAAATATAGATACCTTGACTTGAGAAGAGAAGAGGTTAGAGAGAAGTTAATGCTTCGTCACAAGATGCTTCAAGAAACTAGAAGCTATTTATCTGGGCAGAGTTTTATGGAAGTAGAAACTCCTGTTTTGATCAAGTCTACTCCTGAAGGAGCAAGGGATTTTATTGTTCCATCTAGGGTAAATAAGGGAGAGTTTTATGCTTTACCACAGTCTCCACAGACATTTAAACAACTTTTAATGGTTTCTGGGTTTGATAGATATTTCCAGATAGTAAAGTGTTTCAGAGATGAAGATTTAAGGGCCGATAGACAACCAGAGTTTACGCAAATAGACTGCGAAATGTCATTCGTGACCAGAGAAGATATTCTAGAGATCTTTGAAGGTTTAACAAGGCATTTATTCAAGGCAGTAATAGACACGGAAGTAGGAGAGTTTGTTCATATGCAGTATGATGATGCTATCAAATACTATGGATCAGACAAACCTGATGTAAGATTTGATATGAAATTTGTTGAGTTGAATGACTTAGCACAAAACAAAGGTTTCAATGTCTTTGATCAAGCTGAATTAGTAGTTGGTATTTGTGCAAAAGGATGTGCTGATTGGACGAGAAAGCAAGTTGATGCTTTGACGGATTTTGTGAAGAGACCACAAATAGGAGCCAAAGGACTTGTTTATGTAAAGTGTAACGCTGACGGTACTTTCAAATCATCTGTGGACAAATTCTACTCTCAAGAAGATTTAAAAGCTTGGGCTGACAAAATGGGAGCAGAAGCTGGAGATCTTATTCTTGTTCTTTCAGGAGAGGCTGATAAGACTAGAAAGCAGCTATGTGAGTTAAGGCTACATATGGGAGATTTGTTGAATTTAAAAGACCCTAAAGATTTCAAACCTCTTTGGGTATTAGACTTTCCACTATTAGAATGGGATGAAGAGTCAGAAAGATATCATGCAATGCATCATCCATTTACATCTCCGAAATTGGACGAAATTCCGATGCTAGATACAGAACCAGGTAAAGTGAAAGCTAACGCTTACGATTTGGTTATTAATGGAGTGGAGATCGGAGGAGGATCTATCAGAATTCATGATAAGGAAACACAAGCATTAATGTTTAAACATCTTGGATTCTCAGATGAAGAAGCGAGAGAGCAATTTGGGTTCTTGATGGATGCGTTCGAATATGGAGCACCACCGCATGGAGGTATAGCTTTTGGTTTCGATCGTTTATGTTCTTTGTTTGGAGGATCTGACTCGATTCGAGACTTTATTGCATTCCCTAAAAATACTTCTGCCAGAGACGTCATGATTGAGTCTCCATCGCAGATTGCTTCAGAGCAGTTAGTGGAACTAGGTATTGATTTGAGAGTAGATTAATACCCTTTTGGAGCTTATGAAATTATTATTTAGCCTTCTGATCACTTTGCTGCTAGTACGATACAGCTTTGGTCAGAAGGCTGATTCTGTTTCTAGGCAGTCTGATTCTACCCAAGTCAATAGTAAAAACTTCGCTTTTTATCCCGCTTTAGGATATTCACCAGAAACTAGAGGTGAGTTTGGTGGAGTAGCATTCTTTGTGTTTGAAGACAAAATAGATGATGGAATTAAAAGAAATTCATCACTTACACCAGCGTTCATATATACACTCAATAAACAGATACAAGCTGTAATAGATGCTGATTACTATTTTAAGAATGGTGATAATGTCTTTTCTACCATGCGCTATTTTGATTTCCCAGATAAATATTTTGGTATTGGTCCAGAGACAGATGCAGACGTGGAAGATACCTATACAGATCGGTTTTTCAGGCTCGATGGGAGGTACACTAGACCTCAGTCTAAAAACTTGTTTTTAGGGGTTTACTATGATATTCAGTTTAACAATATCACCAAATATGATACTGATAGTTTATTAGCAACAGATTCTCCTCGAGGAATCAAAGGGGGACGTACTATTGGTTTCGGTCCAGCTTTGCAATTTGACACGCGAAATGATATTCTTTATCCAACGAAAGGTAAACTTATCAATGTTGGGTTTACAGCATTTAGTGAAGCTGTCGGTAGTGAATATAACTATCAGCAGTACTTAATTGATTACAGACAATATTTTAAATTTCTTGGTCCTAAAAACATACTCGCGTTTCAATTTAAATCAGAATTGACCTCAGGGGATGATATTCCATTTTATAAGCTGAACCGAATAGCAGGGAATCGAAGGTTGCGAGGTATAGGGCATAAAAACTTGTATCGTGATCGTCAAGCTATGTTTTTTCAAGTTGAAGGTCGCCAAGAGCTTTTTTGGAGATTAGGTGGAGTGATATGGGCAGGAGCAGGTCAAGTATTTGATAAATTTCAAAATTTTAACATTGAAAATACACGAATAGTCTATGGACTAGGGGGGAGGTTTCAGGCAATCAAAGGTCAGAAAATGAATGTAAGAATGGATCTTGGGTTTTCAGACGAAGGTGGCATGGCTTTTTACCTATCCGTTAGAGAGGCATTTTGATATATCTAGTTCTAGTATGATTATTTTGTGTAATTTAGAAGCACCAGTTATAATAGAGAGATTAACACCACATTACCACTATGGCGGACAAGAAGACGCTACTTTATGTAGATGACGAGGTTGCTAACCTGAATGTATTTAGAATAGCTTTCAAAAGAAGGTATAAAGTAATTACGGCAGGTAGTGCAGAGGAGGGATTAGAGATACTTGCCAACGAACCTGTAGATATTTTAGTGGCGGATCATAGAATGCCTGGTATGACAGGTGTTCAAATGATGGAGCACGTAGTAGAAAAATACCCTCATTTAGTAAGGATTATCATTTCTGAATATGTAAATGATGAAATTATTCGTCATGCTATCAAGTCCTACAACTTGGACGGTAGCATCGGAAAACCTTGGGATGCAGAGAAGTTAATTGCCTTGATCGAAAAGAATTAAGGTGGAGCTAGCCATTTCCACACCGGCACTTTTGTTTCCTGCCATTACATTATTGATGCTAGCTTATACCAATAGGTTTTTGGCGTTAGCTACTTTAGTGCGTGGTCTTCATGCAAAGTATAAGTCAGACCCTGATAAAACGATAGTAGTTGACCAAATCAAGAATTTAAGACTTCGACTCAATCTTACTCGTAGAATGCAGGCTTTTGGAGTGGTGAGTTTTGTTCTTACCGTGCTATGCATGCTTGCTCTTTATTTAGAGAAGGAGATGGTAGCAGAGGTGTTTTTTGGATTGAGTCTTTTCTCTTTACTCATATCTCTTATATTTTCTCTGTGGGAAATCCAGATTTCAACGAAAGCACTTAATCTCGAGTTGAGTGACATGGAGGATTAATAGCGATATCCTAATATCAACAATTGGTTCTTTTTTAAAAGACTCAATTTGCTGTTTTTAACTTTTTAGCGAACAACGGTATTGTTTAGTGTAATATTCGTTCTCTAATAAAAAAACCTATGGGATTAGAGTTTTATTAAGCCTAATCTCATAGGTTCTTTTAATGAATTATGACTCTTATTTAGTATCAGGTCTATATTCTTCTGGTAAGACTTCTGCCATATCGGCTTTTTTTACCTTTGATATGTTTCTGTTTAGCTTGAGAGATTCATGGTGAAACAAAAAGTAGTCGATACATGCATTTTTGGATCTTCCAGCAATCGTCAACGTGTATTCTTCACCTTCTTTAAAATTATAAATTGCTAAAGCATGTTTACCTTTAATTTCTAAGTTTCTCATAGTTCCTAAGGCTCTGTTAGCTAGAGGTTTATTGTTTCCTCGGCCATAAAATTTATGAAAGATCTTTAGTTGATCAGTTGTAAAATCTGTTGCAGATGTAAAATCACCTTCCATTTTGACATAAATGTCATTACAATAATCATCATGATCACCTTCTTCAAAGTTTTGCAGTAATCTGGCTGCAAAGTAGAAATTACCTGATTTTGGTGCGGTGAACTTGAAAACTAGTGGAGAGTCCTCTTTTCCACCTCTACTTTTATTCCCTTCAAATTCAAAATAGTCATCATTGATCGGTGCTAGTGGACTTCCATCAAAGTATTCAGGATCTCCTTTTTTTCGGTAAACCCAATTACCAAGTTCAGAATCTGTAACTTGAGGCTCAAAGACTATAAAATCTTCACCATACTTGATACTAGAGGCTTTAGAGTCATCTTCGTCATTACCTGAGCTTTCTCCATTTTCATCTTCAGAAGAGCTATCATCTTCAGAGTTTCCTTCTCCTTCTTCTCCGTTTTGAGTCGCTTCGTCTAGTTTGTCTTCTGCTGTATCACAAGATGAAGTTACAATTGTCAATGATAAAATTAGTGAAAGAAATGTCAGATTAAGGCATGACTTGATTTTTGTAATCATAGCTGATTATGGTTTATTGTATATGAATAATTAGTTAGTAAATAATAAGCAGGATGGGATGGAGGTGTAAAAATATGAATATATAATTACTAATTAATATTATATAAAGACTTGTTTAGTTGTTGGGAAATAAAAAACCCTGACTTTTGGTATTACCAAGCCAGGGTTTAAAAATGTTTTTAACTTCTATATTATTAGCTATTAAGCTAAAGCTTTTGCAATAGTCTCTCCGATTTCAGCTGGGGTTTCTACTACATGAAGACCACATTCTTTCATGATTCTCATTTTAGCTTCAGCAGTATCATCAGCGCCTCCGATAATAGCACCTGCATGTCCCATTCTTTTACCTTTAGGGGCTGTTTGTCCAGCAATAAAACCCACAACTGGTTTAGGGTTACCTTGTTCTTGGATCCATTTTGCTGCTTCAGCTTCATAGCTACCTCCGATTTCACCAATCATAACGATAGCTTCAGTTTCCGGATCTTTCATCAATAGCTCTACTGCTTGCTTTGTTGAAGTTCCGATGATAGGGTCACCACCTATACCGATTGCAGTTGAGATACCCAATCCAGCTTTTACAACTTGATCAGCAGCTTCGTATGTTAAAGTACCAGATTTAGACACTATACCTACTTTTCCTGACTTAAAAACAAAACCTGGCATAATACCAACTTTAGCTTCACCAGGAGTAATTACTCCAGGGCAGTTTGGTCCTATAAGAGTTACATCTTTACCTTTTAAATAGTTTTTAGCAGCTATCATATCTTTCACAGGAATCCCCTCTGTGATAGCAATTATCACTTTGATACCTGCATCAGCAGCTTCCATGATCGCGTCAGCAGCAAATGCTGGCGGAACGAAAATAATAGATACGTTAGCATCAACTTGCTCAACAGCATCCTTCACAGTATTGAATACTGGCTTGTCCAAATGTGTTTGTCCACCTTTTCCCGGAGTTACACCACCTACGACATTACTGCCATACTCGATCATTTGCGAGGCGTGAAATGTACCTTCAGTACCAGTGAAACCTTGGACGATAATCTTAGAATCTTTGTTAACTAATACGCTCATCGTGTTTCAATTTTGGCACAAAAATAGAAGAATAAATGGCGATTGCAAGATAGCTGCAGCAGTTGGAAGGAAGCCTTTTTGTCGGTTTGTTTTAATAAATTGAGATTACCGTTTCATACCAGTCTATTCTAATGTATGAAGTAGATGATCATAATTAAGAATCTAATTCATAAATAGAGCCGTCAGAATACTATTAAGCGTGAATTAATTATTGAAAACCCAAGTAAGTAATCCCCATATACCTATCTATAAATTCTCTTATACAGCCCATTCCTCCTTCTTTTTTAAGAACTACATCTACAAAAGAGATTACTTCATCGGAGGCATTAGATGGACAAGCTGAAATTGAAACTTTATTCATTACAGGAAGGTCATTGAGGTCGTCACCTATATATGCTACTTCATTGAATTTGATCCCTTTTTCTCCTAACCACTCACTCAAAACTTCGTCCTTTTCTCTAAGTCCAGCATATACATATTTTACACCTAAAACTTTTGCTCTAGCTTCGATGGCTTCTGGAGCAGTACCATGACTAATAATGCCTACGTCTATTCCTTTTTTGATTAGCATTTTGATGCCTAACCCATCTTTTGCATGAAATTGTTTGAAAACGCTTCCATCAGAGAGAACATTAATTCTGCCGTCAGTCATCGTACCATCTACGTCTAGTACTAGGAATTTTATGTGGTCTGTGTTCATGTGAGCAATGATATGCTAATATTTTCATTAGTAGAACTTCAGTCATGCTATTATTCGATTAACAAAATATGACATGTGAAATTGTGTTTTTTGTCAGTGTTTTTGTCTCATCTGAGATCGTTTTGTGTAACCAAGAGGCCTGCCTTATATTGCGTGACTGAAAAAGTAGATCTTGTTATGCCAAATACATCTCAGTCAGATGCTAATAACCCAACTCTGTCCATAGTTATCATTGGTGGCTTGTTTGCCATTTTCGGTTTTATCACTTGGGTAAATGGGGCATTGATACCGTTCATGAAATCTATCTGTGAACTGACTTCTGCAGAGTCTTTTCTAGTAGCATCTGCTTCATACATATCTTTTAGTGTTATGGCTTTGCCTTCAGCAGCTATTTTGAAAAAAATCGGATACAAGAAAGGAATGTCACTAGGCTTACTATTGATGACTTTGGGGGCATTGGTTTTTATTCCAGCAGCTTCATCTAGAACTTACTTTGTGTTTTTAACCGGGATATTTATTCAAGGAGCTGGAATGACATTGTTGCAGACAGCAGTCAATCCATATGTTACGATCATGGGGCCAATAGAAAGTGCAGCTAGTAGAATTTCAATCATGGGGATTTGTAATAAGGCAGCGGGAGCCTTAGGCTCATTGATTTTTGGAGCTTTATTGCTTGATGGGATTGAAAGTAAGATGGACTTATTGTCTGTTGCTAATGAGCAGGAGCAACAGTCGATGCTGAATGAAATGGCAGGAAGCGTAGTTATGCCTTATATACTAATGGCTGTGATTTTGCTTGTTTTAGCTATTCTAATACGTTTCGTGCCTCTTCCAGATATAGATGAGCCAGGAGAGGATGTGGTTGTCGGAGAAACAACTAAAACCAGTATTTTTCAATTTCCTCATTTGTGGCTAGGCGTTCTAACCCTATTTGTCTATGTAGGTGCAGAAGTAATAGCTGGAGATTCAATTATCAAGTATGGAATTACATTAGGGTTAGATAATGCAAAGTTTTTTACTTCCTTCACCCTTGGGGCGATGATTCTTACTTATTTACTTGGTGTGGTACTAATACCTAAGTTCCTTAGTCAAGGAACAGCGTTGAAATTAAGTGCAATTCTAGGAATTTTATTGTCTATCGGCATTTTGATGACTGAGGGATTTACATCAGTTCTTTTCGTAGCTGCTTTAGGTATTGCTAATGCTTTGGTTTGGCCTGCAGTATGGCCTTTAGCCATTGATGGTCTAGGTAAGTTTACAAAGACAGGATCGGCATTATTGATCATGGGAATATCAGGAGGTGCTATTATTCCTCCACTTTACGGCAAGATAGAAGATTTAAATAATGATGAATTGATGCGTCAGGGAGTCGAACAAGCAGAATCAATTGCGGCAAGAGGGGCGTATTGGATATTGATCCCATGCTATGTGGTGATTTTATATTTTGCAGTATGGGGGCATAAGTTAGGACTAGAAAAGAAATGATTTCATAATTTAGCGTCATCAAAATTCAGCTTGTGTAGTGTGCTTTGAACTTAGCTAAGCTCATGTTACTGCTGAATACGAATATTGACAGATGAAAAGAGCACTCTTTCTTATTATTTTTTTAGTTTCAGCAGTACAAATATCATATGGACAGAGTAAAACATATATTGGTGTAAATGCAGGGGCATCTTTTGGTTCGGCCAATATCTTTAGTTCATTTGATGTAATTCAGATTGATGAACGATTTACACCAGGATATCAGTTCGGGTTGACAATGATGAATTTCATGGAAGAACATATTGGGGTACAGTTTGGACTGAGTTATATCCAGAAAGGGTGGTCGCAGAAATTTTCAGATGAAGTAGGTATTGCCAATCATGTGACACAGTTGGACTATATAGAGCTACCAATGTTGGTACATGTATATTCCGGAAAAGAGAGACTTCATTTTTTTGCAAATGCAGGCTGTTTTGTTGGGTATATGATTAAAAGCAAAATAGACGCCGACCCTGACGGACTAGTAGAATTTAGAGAGTTTAGAACAGAATCAACTCGTATATTACCATATCAACTAGTTTATCAAACAACAAATGATTTGGGTGATCCAGCTACTGCATCTGATGATTTTATTGCATTTGATGAAGACCGAGATAGAAAAATCGATTATGGTCTCAAGGGAGGAGTGGGGGCTTACTATGATTTTGATTTTGGAACTTTAATGTTAGAAATTAATGGTGGTTATAGTATTTCGGACGTTTTTGATTCAGGGGATTTTTCTACCGGAGTTCCTAATGTGTCTAAAAAAATTAATGCTGGTATAGTGGTTGGGTATTTATTCTCGTTTGGCTCAATACGTAAGAAAACTGAGGAATGATTTGAAATACTATTCTATTCTTCCATAAACTCTGAAATAAATTGATGGGCTCTGATGTCCATCCAATTGTGTTTTTTGAACCTCCTACTAAAACCAACATGCCCGCCAGACTTAGGCATTTCCAGAAACAAAAATTGATGATCCCTACATTGTTCTATAGGGAAACATCTTTCTCCCAGCATAGGGTCATTGAGTGCGTTGACAATCAAGCTTGGTATTTTGATACTGTTATAGTATAGGTCTGAGCTGCTGTCTTTGTAGAAATGTCTTGCACTTTTGAATCCATGTAGAGGAGCTGTAAAGCGTTCATCAAAAATCCCAAATGATTTAATCTTGTCAATATCTGTGGTGTCAATATATCCAGGAAACTGCTCGCTTTTTCTTTTGATTTTATCAATTAGTTTTTTCAAAAACCTTTTCCTGTAAAATGTATTTCTCCAAGAAGTTAGCTCAAGAGCGCTATCCCACAAGTGACAAGGTACACTAAAAGTAGCAGCAGCGACAAGTTGTTTTGGGTAGCTCGTACCTTGTTCTCCGATGTATTTTAATGTAGTGCTGCCGCCCATTGAGAATCCAATAAGCGCTATTTTTTTGTATCTTCTGGTATCTACACAATGTTTGATGACAGTTTCAAGATCATCGGTCACACCATGATGGTAAAGCCTTAGCTGGCGATTCATGTCGCCACTGCACGAGCGATAATTCCAAGCACAGACATCGTAGCCTTGATCACTCATATATTTGGCCATACTTCGTACATAAGGTCTATTAGAGCTCCCTTCTAGTCCGTGAGAAATGATTACAAGCTTTTCGCTTTGGTTATAAACCCAATCTAGGTCTAGAAAATCATCATCAGGAGTTTCTATTCTTTCTCTATCGTAATTGAGATCAAATTTCTTTCCAAATACAGAAGGAATAATAGTTTCCCAATGCCCATTTCGCAATGGATATAGGAAATCACCGTAAGAAGAAAAGTTGATGATCGGCATTTAGTATTGACAAAAAATAATTTTATAAAAATAAATATTCTAAGTAATTCAGAGTCTTTGATCATAGTAATTTCAATTTGATTGTAATAACCTGCTTTAATGGCTTAGTTTTTGCTTATTTCACGGCATGATTCTGAACTCGAGGGTTGCAATGTTATTTTGTTGGTTGGTAGGAGTGTGTGCAATAGCTGAAGCTCAGATTTTAACCATAAAAGAAGGACTCACTCACCGACCTATTTCTAATGTATCCATACTGATTAAGAATCAAGAAGAACCTCTTCTTACTGACGATAACGGACAGATCTCAATGCGCAAGATCAAAGATGTTAATCAATTTGTCCTTAGTCATCCCGGTTATGAAACTAAAAGCCTTTCTGTTTCTGATATTAATCAAGAGAGAGTGGTTTATATGACTGAGAAAGTCATTGAAATAGATGAAGTACAGATTACTGCAAATAGGTGGTTGCAAGATAAAAGAGATGTTCCCAATGAAATTGTTCAGATTGGAGGGCGACATGTAATGGTGCGAAATCCTCAAACTTCAGCTGACATGCTGGGACAGACAGGACAAGTTTTTATCCAAAAGAGTCAAATGGGAGGAGGGAGCCCAATGATCAGAGGCTTTTCAGCTAACTCAGTATTGATAGTATTAGATGGGGTTAGAATAAATAATGCGATTTATAGAAGTGGGAATCTCCATAACATCATTACGCTAGATCCAAATTCGCTTGAATCGACAGATGTTATTTTCGGTCCAAGTTCTACACTGTATGGTAGTGATGCGCTGGGCGGTGTAATGCATTTCAAGACTTTGGAAACTAATTATTCTTCAGAAGGTAAATTGATCGTTGGAGGGTCTGCTATGTTGCGATTCGCATCTGCTAATGATGAACGAACAGGTTCAGCTTCTTTACAACTGTCTGGAAAGAATATTAGTAATGTAACAAGCATTACAGTTAGCCAGTTTGACGACCTTAGAATGGGAGCAAATAGAACGGGGAAATTTCCTGATTATGGAAAGAGGTATAAGTATATCGATCGCGTTGGTAATCAAGATGTGTTTGTCCAAAATTCAGATGAAAATATTCAGAAGTTTTCGGGCTATGGGCAAATCAATGCTATGAACAAATTATCCTACAAAATGGGTAGACATTCAGAGTTTCAATTGTTGACTTACTATTCCAATAGTTCTGATGTGCCGAGGTATGATCGTTTGCTGCAACGAAATAGTGAGACTGGCGAACTGATCAATGCGGAATGGTACTATGGTCCACAATTTATGCTTCTCAATGCACTTTCTTATATAAATACAAGTGTAAATCCCGCATTCAATACCTTGAAAATTACATTGTCCAACCAAATGGTAGATGAATCGAGACATGATCGTAAATATCAATCGGAGAGTTTACGGCATAGGGAGGAGAAAGTGGATGTGTATTCACTTAATGTAGATGCAGAAAAAAAACTGGGACTACAAGGTCGATTATTTTATGGTGGAGAAGCTCTTCTAAATGAAGTGACATCTATTGCTTTTCGGGAAAACATAATAACGAGAAATAAAACAGATACTGATTCGCGTTACCCGAATGGAGGTAGTGATTATAGCTCTGCAGCTTTGTATGCTCAGTACAATCAACGGACAAGTCGATACTTTGCTTTCAATGCAGGTGCTCGTTATACATATGTAACACTTAATGAACTCTTCTTGGATACCGAAGGTATGAGTTTGCCGTTTTACGAAATCAACCAAAGTAATCAAGCGCTCAGTGGATCAGCTGGAGTCGTGGTAAGCCCATCATCAAACCTTGATTTTAGATTGCTATTCTCCTCAGGGTTTCGAGCTCCAAATGTAGATGATATGGGTAAGGTATTTGAAGTCGATGGAGGTAGCGTAGTAGTTCCAAATGAAGATCTAAAACCAGAACAAAGCTATAACTATGAAGTAGGAGTAGACTGGGTAGTGGGAGACGCCCTGCGAATTGAAGGAAATGTTTATTATTCAGATTTGAAAAATGCAATGGTTCGAAGACCATTCTCTCTCAATGGTCAGGATTCAATAATGTTTGACAATGATAAGTTTGCCATGTCAGCTTTAGATAATGCTGGAGAGGCATATGTATGGGGGTATTCAATAGGTCTTAATGCTGCTTTTAATCAAAACTTAGGCTTTGAAGGACGGATCAATGTTTGTGAAGGAATGGATGAAGTCGAAAAAGTACCGCTTAGACATGCTTACCCAATGTTTGGCAAGGCAGCCATTACTTGGCAACGTAATAAGTTGAGAGCAGAGTTTTATTCTCATTTTCAGGCTAAAAAAGAATTTGATGACTTAGCGCCTTCAGAACAAGAAAAGACTCACCTGTATACAGTTGATGGAGCACTATCATGGTATACGCTTAACATTCGTGCTGCATATCGGTTTACGGATAGCTGGAGTGTGACTGCAGCATTAGAAAACTTAATGGATACACATTATCGTCCTTACTCTTCAGGAATAAGCGCAGCAGGAGTTAATGGAATACTTAGTGCGAGATATCAATTTTGATTTAAAGCCTTTCAATTTAGAGGTTATGAAAATGTTACAGTGCCATTATCAATAAATAATCTTTGTTTTTTAGAAGTAGAATGTAATTAGGCTTCTAATTTTTCCTTTAGCGTATTAGTCCATTCGGAGAGATTCATTTTATCAGATAACCTATCAATACGCAGGATAGCTTCCTGAATAAAGTTCTTGTATTCTTCACTTTGAGGATTGTAAGGTTTTGCGTTCAGCGCCTCAATAATACTTTCTACCTCTTGAATACACTCTTTACTCTCATCATGCATGTAAGCCTCTACGAATTTACTAAGGATGTACTCCATAGCCGATTCTGAAGGGTGCATTAAGTCATTTTGATAATAGCGATAATCTCTAAGATCACTAGTTAGGAACTCATATGCAGGAAAATACTTTACGTAAGGAAACTCTGCCATGATCAAGTGACAAGCTAGTCTTAATACAGATTTACTTACCTCATTTAAAGTCAAAGAATCTCGAGAATGCATTACTGGACTCACTACTAGAATAATATTTTTTACATGGTTAAGTGAATTATAGATACTCCTAAAACCATCTACAATGTCAGAAGGAGTCAACAAAGACTTATCAAACTCTTGTGCAGAAGCTCTGTGACAATTGGCAACAATGTGCCCGTCTTTTCTTCTCTTAAATACATAGGCTGAACCCATAGTAATGAAAAGAAAACCAGTCTGCATCATGTAGTCGTGAGTATCGGCTATGCGCTCTTCAAGGTTACTCATTAGTTCGGCTTGCGTATGAGCTCGACTCTGGTAATGAAAGTCAAAATGATTCCATACGCCTTCGTTCGCTGTAACAAGTGATTGATTAATATGGCTATTGTATACGCTAGTTTTGATAAGATTGAATATAGATATAGGGTTGTAAATTGTTCCGTAAGGGTTTGAGTTCACTTGAAACTTATACTTGCAAAATTGGCTCATCATTAGATTCGAAAATTGGGAGCCAATTGAAAGGATCTTGGAGTTATACTCGATTTTATCTGGATTAGGATCGATATGTAGCTCTGTTCTGAAAGGAATCATATTATTAATAATTTAGTCTTGTTTTATAAGTTACTTTTTTATTGATGGTTTTCAAACCTCTTCACTACTTAGCTAGGAACAGACTGAAGATTTGAATTTTGATTAAAGACTTCTTTTATAGTTACTTATGTTTCTGCGTAAAATTTACGCTTCCACCCTATTGTTAAGTAAGAACCTACGGGTACATAGTATTTCAATCAAGAGGTATATATTCTAAAAACTGCTCTCTGCCCAGCTTGAAATTTGTTTCTGAGAATGGATTAGTCCTAAATTCCGAATGGCAAATTCAAGGATTCCTAGATTTTGTTTGTGTGATTAATTAGTATCTATATCAGGTAGAGTTCAAGAATCGAACCTTAGTGCAGATCTTAATGGTTCATTGACCCTACTTACCTCAGAAGTAGATATCCTATATTCTAGGGACTATTTAATTCATGTAAGCATCATTTAGAGTTCTTCATTCTTTTCATCTAAGCGTCGTGCAGAGTATTAGATGAAGGGTGCCAGTAAGATGATTTATTAACTATAATTATTAACTATGCTAAGACTAGTACTCAGCCTTATTATGTGTTTGGGACTCAGTGGAGCGGTGTCAGCCGCTGAGATTCATGTTTCAAAAAATGGGAATGACACCAATTCGGGGACTTCTTCCAGTCCATACCTCACTATCCAAAAAGCCGCTAATGTAGCCGTAGCAGGAGACGTAGTAATTATTCATGCAGGAACGTATCGTGAAACGGTTACGCCAGCGAATGATGGTACTTCAGGAAATCCAATTACTTTCAAAGCAGCTAGTGGAGAGAAGGTCGTTATTTCAGCAGTTAACGAAATTAATAGCTGGACTTCAACAGGTAACGGAATCTTCAAAGCGAATGTGACCATGTCACTTGGTATCGAAGATAATGCTTTGTTTTATGATGGAGATATGATGGATATCGCTCGTTGGCCAAATAACGCAGACAATGACCCATATACTCCAAATGCCAATTACATCACGGGAGGTTCTGCATCACATATTAACTACTCAGGCATACCTAATTTTGACTGGAGTGATGGTTATATGTGGTACTTGGGAGGTCATTCAGGTGCTAGTTTTACTCGAAAGATAACAAACGCTACCACGTCAAGAATTGACTTTCCAGCAGTAGATATTTCAAAATGGCCATTTAGCGTCCATAACCCTACCGTCACTAGAAATGGTCATAAAGGGATTTTTTACCTCTTTAACAGTAAAGATGCTTTAGATATTGCACGAGAATATTATTACGATGCAGCTAACCAAGAGGTCTATTTTAAGGCTCCAGGTAGTGTCAATCCGGCTTCAGGTAAATGTGAATATAGAGCACGTTTATACACCTTTAACATCAAGAAAGACTACATAGTATTGGATGGGGTTGAAACATTTGGAGGAATCATATTGATAGATGGAGACTATAATGTTGTCCGAAACTCTACGGTTCGACACGGTATTCCCATTTTGGATGAGCTAGACAATACCAATGCACAGATCAGCCGTGGAGCTATTACTATAGAAGGGAGTAATACACTTATTGAAAGAAACCTGATAGAAAACGGTACGTCCAATGGTATTTCAATGTTGGCTGCATGGAAAGGGTCGTCAGACAACACGATTCGTAATAATGTAATAAGAAACTTCAACACAATTGGTAATCATGCGGAGCCAGTTAGGTCAAGCTGTCCAGGTACTGTAGTAGAATACAACACGATCAGTGGTGGTGGTAGAAGTGGTATATATACAAGTGGATCAAATGCTACTGTGGCTTATAACAATGTATATGATGTAATGAAAGTCAATGCTGATGGAGGAGTGTTTTATACCGTAGGAAACGATGATTATAAAAACTCGGAGATTCATCACAACTGGTTTCATAGTTCTACTGCAGCGCCACATGCGGGGTACAAGGTAGCCGGTATTTATCTTGATAACCATAGTAAAGGATACAAGGTGTATAACAACGTAGTCTACAAAATTTCTTGGTCAGGTATCCAGATCAATTGGGACAATTGGGGGCTTGATATATACAATAATTCCATTTACGACGCTTTAGAAGGAATGGGACGTTGGGAAAATGGTTTTACTCTTGACGATGTAGTCTTGATAAATAACTATGCAAGTGTAGGGCCATGGTATGGGACTGATATCCAGTCTGAAAATATTATCAATGCCAACAACCCTTTCATTAATCCAGCAGCTCTCAACTTTGAGCCATCAAATGGTTCATACCTTGTAGATGCAGGTAAAGTTATTCCGGGATATACCGACGGTTTCAAAGGGTCGGCACCCGACATTGGAGCATATGAGCGAGGTGGGACAAAATGGGTTCCAGGAGCTGATTGGACTCCTGTTGATAATACTCCTGGAGCCAACACCGTAGCGATTTCAAATGCTCCTCAGTCTGTAGTTACTGGAGCAACATTTAATGTACAAATCGCCTATGAAACGTCGGCTCAGAATGAGATCGTAGTAGCAGTAAATGACCCTTCAGGAAACTGGATCAGCAGTGTCAAACAAACTGTCAATGCAGGGACAGGTAATGTGACCATCTCCGTCCCACAGTCTACGCCTTTGGCACTGGATACAGATTATAAATTGGGTATTTCCCTCAGGCCAGTAGGAGGGAACTTTGGTTCCAATTTGGATTATACTTCAGCACTATTTGATATAGTGTCAGCAGCACCAAGTGGCACCGTAGCTTTTAGCAGTGCACCTACCTCGGTCAAGACTGGAGAAAGCGTCGAGGTTACAATCGATTATACAGCTTCTCAACAATTGGAATTATTTGCTATTGTCAATGCTCCTTCAGGTACTTGGTTAGCTAATGATAAACTAACTGTCAATGCTGGGTCTGGTTCTGCTACCTTAACCGTTACTCAATCAATTGATTGGGCAGTAGGAAACGATTATAAGCTTGGCATTGCGATAAGACCTGTAGGTAGTGATTTTAATTCTAACATTGATTATGAGTCTGTATTTTTTGATGTCACACCATCGGTGGTACTATATTCATTTCAGAACCAAGGCAGCTTTAACTACATCAGTTCTGCTAACCCAGATGTTCTAAACTGTAATGCAACTTCTGCTGGATCTACTGAACTATTTGAAATTATCGATAATGGGGACGGTACAGTTGCTTTTAAAGGAAGTAATGGTCTATATGTAAGTTCAGAGAATGGTACAAAAGAATTGACATGTACACGTACTACAATAGGAGCTTGGGAAAAATTTGTCATGGAAGACCATGGTAATGATGTCTATGCTTTGAAAGGGAACAATGATCAATACGTAAGAAATAATATGCTCTGCACCAGTCCAGGAGCATCGGATTGGCAGAAATTCAAAATTAATGGAGCTTCTTCTGCACGGTCTATTGAAAGTATTTCGACAACTCTATCAGAGATTGAAATTGTAGTATATCCTAATCCATCAAGAGGAATCATTAATCTAAAATGGGGAACTGAAGTAGACCAAGCTACAGTCGCTGTGTACAGTGTCAACGGCAGATTAATGTATGAAGAGAAAGTCTATCAATCATCATCAGTTGATCAGATTGATTTGAGCTCTCTCAATAAAGGGATGTATCTAGTAAAGTTCATTACTAATGGTAATGCAGTAAATAAGCAGTTGATGATTAAATAATACAGTAAATATTTGACACTAGTTTTCACTTATCAGTGAAGACTAGTTGTCGAATTTTTGATGAGTGACAATAACCGCAATTGAACTACTCCATCCTTTCACTAAGCAATATTTTACTCATCCAATATCATTTAAGTGCGGTTGTCTTGTTTCGTAACTCTATGATATAGATAGTTTAGGGTTAAATCTTTTCGAGATAATTACTCAAACTTTCCGCTCGCTCCATTCCCATCTTCTTTCGAATCCTAGATCTAGACATATGGACGCTATGAACCGAAATACCCAAAATATGAGACATCTCTTTACTGTCAAATTTCAGTTTTATTAGAGCGCAGTGCTTAAGGTCATTCTGTGTAAGAGAGGGGTGTGTCTTTAGAAGCTTATCATAGAATGTGGTATTAGTTTGAGTAAATCTACGATGAAAGTCCTCCCAAATCTTTTGATCGTTTTGTCGGGTTCTGTTCCTGATTGAAACATATAATTCTGGAGCCTTTTCTTTGACCAACTCTAATAATTCATTGATTGACTTTTCTTTCTCAATAAGCTGTAGCGTGTTGACAGTAAGCTCTTTGGTCTTGATCTCTAGTACTTCATCCTTTTTTTCTTGTTCCAAGATCATTTGACGCATTTTGATTCTTAATCTATAGAAGACGAAGACGATTGTAGAAACTAAAATCAATATTCCGATGATCAATTGTAGTCTAAAGCTCTGTTTGTCTTGCTCTTCGATGAGGTTTTGCTGAGCAGCTATCTGTATATCTTTTCTTGAGAGAGTCCTTTTGAATTTGCTTTTGATTTCGAATAGCTCCTTATTTTGTTTACTCTGAGTGGTGAATAGTGTATCTGAAATACGCTTACTCATACTCATGTATTCAAGAGCGGTTTTATACTGTCCATGTTGGGAGTAGGTAAAAGCTAGCTTTTCAAGGACTCGTGGCTTCCTCTCTTTGTAAGCGTTCAGTGTATCAATAGCCTCAATAGATTGATTCCAAAAGTATACTGCACTATCCGTTTCGTTCAATGCATTTTTAAGATCCCCCATGTAGTCATAAACCAACACTATAAAAGCAGGTTTGTTTTTTTCAAAATGCTTCACCAAGTCTCTTAAATAAATTTTAGCCTTGTAAGTGTCACCTTTAGAGAGATAAATATGACCATAATAGCAATCAACATAATGCAAGCGTTTGGTATTGGGAGATAGTAAATAGCAAGAATCAAGATGCTTTAAAGCAAAGTCATATTCATTCATGCTGATATACTGCTGAGCGATCGAAAGGTGAGGTTGTAAAAGATCTTTTGGTCGGCCCTTTGATTTAGCTATATCAAGACACTTCTGTAAGTAAGAAAGCGAAAGACTATCCTGACCAAAAACGCCATACATTACACCATATTTGATGAGAAGCTTCATCTGAACCATATAGTCTGTTGATCTAATGGCATCATGCTCGATTTCGGAAAGGACATCGAATGCACCATTAAAATCCCCAGCTCGTCTCTTTAGATCGGATAGCTCTATTCTACACCTAAGGTAGGAGGCTGTATCTCCTTTATCCAAAAAGAATTCGGCACCATTGATAAAGAACTGCTGACCTTCAAGATTATTCCTTCTTGATAGGAAAAAACCATAATCTACATATCGTTTTTTGAGATAAACTGTAGTATCAAAACTGTACGAGGTAGATGCCCAGCTTTTTAAGCTACACGCAAGGAGAGTAGCAAAAATCAAGAGAATATGTAGTCTTACTTTACAGCACATGTGTACAAATCGCAGTTTGGGCTCAGATAGAGTATGGTGAATATAGTTTATATGTGGTGAGGTTGTACTTGTGTATAGTTCTTATGTTGTTGAATATAGCAGAGTTTGTCCTTTGTTTTTTGACTTTTGAACTGATCAAATGCAAGCTTATTAGAAGATGGATTGTTGCTATTCAGGTATTTACAAATGCGGGTTACTTAACTGATTAGAAACTAATAGGGTAAGTTAAGCTTGATGGAATAATCAACGAATACTATATGAGAATGATAAGAATAAGCATGCTAATGCTAATTGTAGTAGTAACAACATCACAAGTTCAAGCTAAGAAAACTGTAAAGCCAAATGTCATAATGATCTACACTGATGATCATAGATATACAGGCGTACATGCCCTAGGAGGTCAAGCCGTCTTTACTCCAAATTTAGATCAATTAGCTGCTGAAGGTATCGCTTTTACGAATGCTTATTTACAAGGCGCATTCACTGGAGCTACCTGCATTCCTAGTAGATCAATGTTGCAGACAGGAAGAAATCTTTTTCAGTTAGGAGAGGGACAAGGAAGAACTATTCCTACAGAGCATAAAACTATGGGAGAGGCATTCAAGGAAGCTGGATATTTTTCCTATCATGTTGGCAAATGGCACAACGATTTTGAATCATTAGCAAGGTCATTTGATGATGGAGCCAAGGTTTCGGGAAAGCCAGCCTATCTGACAGATCAATATCGGATGCCTTATAGCGATTGGAAAGCAGATGGGAAGTACAAAAGATCAGAGTGCTATTTGCTAGAGTATAATGAGAATGGAGAAGTGATAAAAAGACCATTGATTAAGAGTGACAAACGAGGACCGACTGCCACAGAGAAAACAGGCCCTCATGTATCAGAAGTTTTAGCAGGTGAAGCCTCTACTTTCATTTCAAATTATGAAAACAAAAAGCAGCCCTTCTTTATGTATTTGGCATTTCCTACGCCACACGATCCTCGACAGGCACCTCAAAAGTACAAAGACATGTATCCAGAAAATGAAATTGCATTGCCTCCTTCGCATATGCAAGTTCATCCTTTTGACAATGGACATATGTATCTCCGTGATGAGAAACTAGCACCCTGGCCAAGGACTCAACAAGTAGCAAGACAACACCTTTCTGACTACTATGCAATCATTACACACTTAGATGCTCAGATAGGTAGTGTGATCAAAGCACTTAAAGAAAGTGGTCAGTACGAAAATACGATCATAGTCATGGCAGGAGACAGTGGGCTAGCAGTTGGGAATCATGGGTTGATTGGTAAGCAAAGCGTCTACGATGAAGACGGAATTCATATCCCCTTTATTTTATCAGGAGGTTTGATTGAAAAAGGTCACAAAGGTAGGAGAGTAGATGCATTAGTATATAACTACGATATCATGCCGACACTATGTGAACTTGCAGGAGTGACTACCCCAAAAAGCGTTACTGGTAAAAGCTTAGTTCCAATAATAAATGGTGAATCTAAAGCTGTAAGGAGCTATACCTATCATGCCTATCAACAAGTGCAAAGAGCCTATAGAAGAGGAGATTTTAAACTCATAGAATACGTGAGAGCTCCTATTCCAAAGAATTATGCTAGAGAAGCACATATAGCTGGCTCAAGAGTCACACAGTTGTTTAATATAAAAGACGACCCTTGGGAAACGATCAATCTCGCTTTTCTTCCAGAGTATGAAGAGAAAGTCGATGAAATGCGCAAGGAAATGAAATCTAGAGCCAAGGAGTTAGGAGATGTACCTGATGCTAAAAGATCTGAAGTGGACTTCTGGGAGTATTTTTAGCAAGTACAATAGTAGTTTATTCTAAACATTCCTTACGAAATATTGATAAGAGAAAAGATATGCCAAATGCATATGTCACTCAAGCAAATAAGTATTAAAGTGAAATATATATATATCACTCTATTAGTAGTATTGATTACTTTCTTAACAAAAGCAGAAGAGAAGGCTTTCAATATTCTTGACTATGGCGCTAAGCGGTCACACGAAGTTCCAAGTACTGAAGCTATTCAAGCAACGATAGATGCATGTTCCGCTAATGGTGGCGGAAGAGTTATTATACCTAAAGGGACATTTACGACAGGAACTTTATTTCTAAAAAGTAATGTCACCATCCAAATGGAAGCTCGGTCGGAGCTATTCGGTTCTACTTCACTGGAGGACTATGCTGCAGTTCCAATAGCAACTGAAGAGCCTCGCTTTTCAAAGTGTTTGTTTTATGCCAAAGGAGAAAAAAATATCAAGTTCATCGGTCATCCTAGAACAGAATTAAATGGTCGTGGGTATTTCTTTAAGCATAGTAAGGAACGTCCTAAGCTGTTTAGGATAGAAGAGTGTACCAATATTGAATTTGATAATATGATCATTAAAAATTCAGGTTCATGGTGTGTTTACTTCAGGGAATGTGATTCTATCAATATTCATCATACTGCGCTATACAATAAAGAAAACCGAAATAACGATGGGATGAACTTCGACGGCTGTAGTAATGTAAGGATAACTGATTGCAACCTTCAGGTAGAGGATGATGCAATTTGTTTGAAGAGCAGTGTAGATCGCATGACGGAGAATTTTTATGTGGCCAACTGTACTGTAAGTAGCTACTGGGCCTCACTGAAGTTTGGAACAGCCTCAAAGACCGGTTTTAGAAATATCAAAGTAGAGAACTGTCAGTTCTTTGATAGTAGACATGGTGCTATTAAACTGCTTGCAGTAGATGGAGCTATAATTGAAAACGTTGAAATCTCGAATATTAAATTATATAACTGTGCAGGCCCGATCTTTCTAAGGTTAGGAAATAGAGGTCGAGACTACTCAGAGTCCATTAGACAGGTATATAAAGCTGATGCAAAACCAGAAGGTCGGCCAGTGGGACAAATCAAGAATGTTACCTTCAGAAATATTGAAGCCAGATTGACAGGTCGAATAGACCCTCCTACAGAAGGGGTTATGTTCACAGGATTGCCAGGGCATTACATAGAAGATGTGACACTGGAGAATATAAATTTCTCTTTTACAGGCTTTGGAGATCTAGGAGTAAGAGACAAGGAAGTATTGGAAGATGAAGCCCGCTACCCTGAGCAATTATTCTTTGGGGTATTACCATCCTACGGAATGTATCTGCGTCATGTCAAAGGATTAAAAATGAAGAATGTTAGGATGACCTTGAGAAATCACGATGATAGACAAGCTATAGTGATGGATGATGTGATAAAAAGTGACTTTTCAAATATCAAATTTGATATCAGATCAGAAGCAAAGTCAGGAATTGTAATCAAGAACAGTACGAAACTTCACTTTAATTCAGTGAATGCTAATGGAGAAGTAGAGAGGTTAATAGAAGTCCAAGGAGATAGAAGTAAGGACATAAAACTTACTGACTAGGAATCAAAATTGCTCTTTGCAATGGCTGTAAGTCCCTATTGGTGGATGTTCAAGAAACTTGCATGGCCATTTTAATATTAATAAGACTAAAAAGGATAAATTAAATGTATCACAAAATTATATTGACTTTGGGAGTTGTTCTAGGATTGTTGGGCTGTGAGCCTCAAGAAGTCGAGGAGACCTCTCGGTTGGAAATAGAACCATACGAAGCTAATTGGACTTCACTGCAAAGACATAAGACACCTCAATGGATGAAGGACGCCAAGTTTGGAATATACAGTCATTGGGGAGCACAATCAGTAAAGCTTGCTTTGAATCAAAAAGACATGTCTGATAAACGAGCCATAGAGCTGTGGAGTGGGGCAAAGTTTAATGCAAAAGAATGGGTTGAGCTGTACCAAAGAGCAGGGGCACAGTTTGCCGGACCAGTAGCGTGGCATGTCAATGGTTGTCTTAACTGGGATAGTCAAATTACTGATTGGAATAGCGCAAAAAAAGGACCGAAGATCGATATCTACGGAGAGCTGGCTAAAGAAATCAGAAGGACAGATATGAAGCTAATGGCTTCCTTTCATAGCACTGCCCTATGGGGGAAGATGAGCAAGGCTGATAATACGCATCTCGATCCTGATGGAGATTATTCTAAAACCGGTAGAACTTCTAGGGTACATGGGGCAGAAGGGAGATATACCGAGGCTTATATGCAAGGTTGGCTAGAAAGGATGAAAGAAGGATTCGAACTATATCAGCCTGATATGGTTTGGGTAGACGTAGGGTTTGGAGGTACTTTACAGATGGAAAAGAGGCATTTACTAGAGCTAGGTAAGAGAACTCAAACAGAGAAAGAGTATATAGTAGACTGTATACCTGAGCATATCCAGATGGATTATTTATCGAGCTATTTCAATGCCGCTCAGATATGGGGTAAAGAAGTTTCATTTGCCTATAAAAGTTTCGACATACCTCCAGGTATTGCTATGAGAGACATTGAAAATGGAAACTTAGACGGTCTACAGTATGATCCATGGATGGCCGATATCAATATGCAGCAGCATATCAAATGGCCAACGGTATGGTTTTACAATCCTGAAAATACCATCAAAGGGGCCGATATATTGGTGGACATGATCGTAGACATTGCCTCCAAAAATGGGAGAGTTCTTCTCAATGTTCCTCCTAAAGCAGACGGCTCATTTGCTGAAAATATAAAAGAGGAACTTTACAAAATTGGAGACTGGCTTATGTTAAATGGAGAGGCTATTTATGGAAGTTCTCCATGGTTTTTCTATGGCGAAGGTCCAGCTTATATCAAGAATCCTGGACATCATGGTCAAGGCAAGAAACGAGGAGAAGAAATTCCAATTTACGGATTAGAAGATATTCGCTTTACGCAAAAAAATGGATTCCTATATGCAATTCTATTAGACTGGCCTGGAGAAGAAGTGTCTATCAAATCGCTAGGTTACATGGGGAAATTGCACCCAAGAGATATCAAAAATGTAACCATGATTGGTTCCAAGGAAGAGCTCACTTGGGAACAGAATGCTTACAACCTGACCGTAAAGTTGCCTAAAGTAAAGCCATGTGATTTCGCATATGTGTTAAAAATTCAAAGAAAATAGACATCGTATATAATTTAAAAAGGTATGAAGAAGTTTGCTGCAGCTTTTATGTTATTGATGGTTTTCTTGGTTTTAGAATCTCAATGTCAAAAGAGACCTAATATTCTTTTTGCAATAGCAGACGATATGTCTCATGCAAGTGCGTATGGATATAACTTTTTGAGTACACCTAATTTGGATCGAGTAGCTGAGCAAGGGTTAAGGTTTAATCGAATGTACACTCCAAGTAGCAAATGTGCTCCTTCCAGAGCGGTATTGTTGACAGGAAGAAATCCATGGCAGCTAGAAGCAGCGGCAAATCATCAGCCTACATGGCCAGTGAAGTTCAAATCAGTGGTAGAAGTATTAGGCGACAACGGCTACTTTACAGGATTTACAGGTAAGGGGTGGAGCCCTGGTATTCGTCCAAAAGGTAGAAACCTAACAGGAAAAGTTTACAATCAACTTAAAGTGGATAGTGTTCCAGCATCCAAAATCCATAAATATGATTATACAGAAAACTTTAAAAAGTTTTTGTCCGAGAAACCAGACTCAATACCATTCTTCTTTTGGTACGGCTGTAAGGAGCCACATCGAGGATATGAGTATAAATCAGGAGTAAGACTAGGAAAGAGCTTCGATGATTTAGACTTTGCACCATCTTTCTGGGGAGAGTCCGACATGGTCAAACATGATATTTTAGATTATGCAGTCGAGGTAGAGTACTTTGATTTTCATTTGGGGGAAATTCTTGACCACCTGAAAGAAGAGGGAGAACTAGAGAATACTTTGATTATAGTGACCTCAGATAATGCAATGCCTTTTCCAAGATATAAGGGGCATCCTCATGAATTTGCAACCAGAGTGCCGTTTGTTGTGAGTTGGGAAGGACAAATTTCTAATTCTGGACGAGAAGTAAATGAGTACTGTAGCTTTATCGACTTTGCACCTACACTTTTGGAAGTAGCTCAGGTTTCAGATAAACAGTCAGGAATGGCAAAAATAGAAGGAAATAGTCTTACAGATATATTTCAAAATAAGGCATCCAAGAGAGATTATGTACTTACTGGGCGAGAAAGAAACGACTGTGTGAGAAAGAATGGGTGGAGCTACCCTGTGAGAAGCCTACATAAGGGAGACTATGTCTATATGCACAATTTTGAGCCTGATAGATGGCCCTGCGGTGAACCCGAGACAGGCTATAGGGATACTGACGGGAGCCCGACTAAAAGCTATACACTTAGCTTGGGAGAAGGAACAGAAGAGTTTGAATTATGCTATGGTAAGCGCATTCAAGAAGAACTTTACAATATTAGAGAAGACCCAGAATGCCTCAACAATCTAATTGGAGATGGTAAGTATATACAGCTTCAGAATAAAATGAAGAAAGATTTATTTATCAAGTTAAAAGAGCAGAGGGACCCTAGAATGTTTGATCAAGGAGAGGTTTTCGATGAATATGATTTTGAACGACGAAATAAAGATTACTTAGAGCTCATCGATAAAGTGAGAGCACAACAGAGAAACTCTAACAACAAATAATAAACTAATACGGGGGTGTTTTAGTATAGGGTGGTTTCTTGAATATTTATTCTACCCGATTGCTCCATTGAATTTTTAGCTTGGTAACTCATTACATAACAGAAACAGACAATCAAGAAATATATGTACCGAACGAAATTAAATGTAGCTTGTATGGTAATGGGGCTGTTGGTCATGAGCATGGTTTCATTGGCTAATCCGAAGGATAACCGCCCCAATATAATAGTCTTCTTAGCAGACGATATGGGGTATGCAGATGCAGGTTTTACTGGAGCTAAGGATATCAAAACACCTCATTTGGACAAGCTAGCTTCAGAAGGAATTGTCTTCAAACAAGGATATGTCAATCACCCATTCTGTGGCCCCAGTAGAGCAGCATTGCTGTCAGGCAGATATCCATACCGATTCGGATTTGAGACCAATCCAGCCTATGACCCAGCCAACCCACTCATGGGAATTGATCCCAATGAAAAGTTATTTGCAGCAAGACTTCAGGAAGCAGGTTATAAAACTGGCGCCATAGGCAAGTGGCACCTAGGTGCAGCACAAGAGTTTCACCCCAACAACAGAGGCTTTGACTACTTCTATGGATTCCTAGGCGGAGGACATGATTATTTTAAAATAGACCTGACCAAAAAAGTATGGGAAGCATATTTACAAGGTTTAGTAAGAAACAAAAGACCAGCCGACTTTGATGGCTATTTGACTACAGCCTTGAGTCAAGATGCAGCCAAGTTCGTATCGGACAACAAGAACGAGCCATTCTTCCTATATGTAGCCTACAACGCGCCACATCAACCGCTACAAGCACCAAAAGAAGATATAGAAAGATATTCCTTTATCGAAGACAGGAAACGTAGAACCTATGCAGCTATGGTTGATGTGATGGATAGAGGTATTGGTGAAGTAGTACAGTCCCTCAAGGACAACGGAATCTATGATAACACATTGATTTTCTTCCTAAGTGACAATGGAGGACCTCAACCCAAAAAAGGAAAAGGAGGAAACGCATCTAGTAACCTCCCCTTCAGAGGAGGCAAAGGCAGTCTATATGACGGCGGTGTGCATGTGCCCTTTATCGCCTGTTGGCCAGATAAGTTCAAACCAGGAACTTATGACTATCCAGTCAATTCACTAGATATCGGACGTACAGCAGTAGAGTTAGCTGGTGGTGATGCGCTATCTGGCAATACCATGGAAGGAGTCAACCTAGTCCCCTATGTGACTGGGGAAAACAAAAAGGCACCTCATGATGCCATCTACTGGAGGGGAGGAAACGGAAGTGCATGGTCAGTTTTGACTTCTGATGGTACCAAGCACCTTAAGACTGGCGGGAATAAAAATCCACAGCTATTTTATTTACCCAAGGATATATCAGAATCAAACGATCTAATGGAAAAGAAGCCAAAGCAAGCAGAAGAGCTTCGAGGTCAATGGGAAACTTGGAATGAAAAGAACATTCACAATAAGATGCTAGGGTATAAAGACTACCACAAGAAACGTGACGCGTTCTACGAGCAAGCAGTACCAAGAGCTAAGTAATGCTTGATCATTCATTTAAACATACAAATAGATACCAATTAAGTACTCATAAGACTGTAAGAAATACAAGAAACAAGATACAATGAAAAATAACCTACTACTCATCATAGTTGGACTCCTAATCCTTGGATGTGCTGGAGAAAAAAAGACAGAAAAACCTACCCTAGTAAAGCAGACTAAAGAACGCCCAAATGTGCTCATTATCCTAGCTGACGACCTTGGCTGGGCTGATGTAGGGTTCAATGGAAGTACTGATATCCCAACACCCGCACTAGACAATATCGCCGACGATGGAGTGGTTTTCTCAGCAGGATATTGCACACACTCTTACTGTGGGCCAAGTAGATCAGGATTGTTAGCAGGAAGGTATCAGCAGCGGTTTGGCTGTGAGAATAACCTCGGGAAGACCTTCGATGGAGAGACGCCAGGGTTACCATTAGAAGAGCAGCTACTATCCGAAGTGTTACAAGACAATGGATATCAAACTTGTGCGATAGGGAAGTGGCATCTAGGAAACGAACCCGCATATTGGCCATCAAGTCGAGGATTTGACGACTGGTTTGGGTTCGCAGGGGGCTCGAGAAACTACTGGGGCAAGTCTACAGGGCCTGGATTTTCAGCTTGGCAGGAGATCATGAGAGATGGTCAACCAGAGCCTAGAGAGAACCTAGGGTATCTCACAGATGACTTCTCCAATGCAGCCATAGAATACATCGATCAATACAGCCAGTCTGAAGAACCATTCTTCATGTACCTCGCCTACAATGCACCCCACGCTCCGATTCAGGCGACCAGCGAATATTTCGATTTGGTAGATCACATCGAGCAAGGAGAAAGAGCCGCCTATGCCGCCATGGTAGCCGGTATGGACGTAGGTATCGGAAAGGTAGTAGACAAGCTGAAAGAAACAGGGGAGTATGATAATACCATCATATTCTTCTACAGTGACAATGGCGGACATGGAAAAGGCTCTGATCAGTCGCCCTATCGAGGACAAAAAGGATTGTTATTCGAAGGAGGAATCAGAGTGCCATTTTTGATGTCATGGCCTCAGGGATTTAAAGGGGGACAAAAATATGATCAACCCATCATCGCCTATGACATATTTACCACCGTCATGAGTGCAGCAGGTATCACATCAGAGAAGCAAGACCTCCTATCAGGAGTGGATTTAGTGCCATATTTGAGTGATACCAAGACAGAAGGAGTACCTCACAAAGAACTTTTTTGGAGGTATAGTGATGGTGCTGGATTTGCCGTGCGAGGAGGTGATTACAAGTTGGTCAGAGAAGCCGTACGAGAAGAATTATTCCTATTCGACTTATCTACAGATCCATACGAGCAAAAAAACATAGTAGATGAAAAGCCAGAAATAGTCAAAGAACTGCTCGCATCCTATCAAGAGTGGAATAAAGAAAATGTAGAAAACCTATGGCCAGACGCTCACTTGCCCAACATAGGTAAGATGAAAAAAGCCAGAGAAGCCGCTGTCAAGAAAGCCACAGGAGGAGAGAATAGGTATTAGCATTTAAGAGTAGTGTGATAGCCTTTTGGATTTAGATTTTCTTCCATAAGGCTGTCGGACTCCTAAAAACTAACCGTAGTGTCATCCGAGCACTGCGAGACAATTTAATCTGGTAATTGAGTATGCTACAAGTAGTAGATTGTTGGAGCATCCAAGGATGAGTCAAAAAAGCATGGTTAACTCAAAAGCATAAAACAACGAAGCATGAAACATACAATACTGCTAATAGTACTTTCAGTTTTTTTGACAAATCAATCGTTCGCACAAAAAAACAACATTCTCTTCATCAGTATCGACGATCTTAGGACACAATTAGGCGCATACGGAGAGGAACAAATGATCACACCTAATCTAGATGCACTGGCTAAAGAATCGAGGCTATTTAATCGCCACTATGTCCAAGTTCCTACCTGTGGGCCATCACGAGCCTGTATGCTGACCGGTAAGAATCTAACAGCAGTGTCAGACATCAGTCACGGGCATTTAGCCAAGCAGCTCAAAGGAAAGCCAGAAACAGATAATCCAGAGACATTTATCCACCACCTTAAGCGAAACGGATACTACACCGTAGGTATGGGCAAGATTAGTCATCAAGCCAGTGGCCATAGAGGGAAAGAATTGGAACTACCTCATAGCTGGGACAAGTTCGTATTTGATCCGAATAACCCTTGGAAAGGAGCATTGTTGCATTCTTATGCCAATGGAGTCCATCGTAATAAAGAATATCGACCAGCCTATGAATTCAAAGAGGTAACAGATGAAGAATATTCAGACGGCTACTTGGCCAGTCTGGCAGTAAATGAACTAGACCAATTAGCCGGTAAAGATCAGCCATTCTTCATGGCAGTAGGCTTCTTCAAACCCCACTTGCCATTCGGTGGGCCAAAGAAGTATTGGGATATGTATAATCATGGTGATATTGAACTCTCTCCTAATCCAGAAGTCCCTCAAGATGTTGATAGAGTATTCCTTCATCCTAGCAACGAGTTCTTTGGTCAGTACACCCACCCAGAAAAGGGAGGTTTTGGAGTAAGAATCTCTGATGAATATGCCAAGAACGTGATTCATGCCAACTACGCGTCCGTCACCTACACAGACGCACAAGTTGGAAAGATCTTGAACAAGCTAAAGGAACTCGGGCTAGATCAAAACACGATCGTCATCGTATGGGGAGACCATGGCTGGCACCTAGGAGACCAAACCATTTGGGGCAAGCACAGTGCTTTTGAACGAGCGCTGAATAGTACTTTTATGATTAAGATACCAGGTATGAAAAAAGCTGGAGTGCCTACTGATGCCCTTGTAGCGTCCATCGATGTATATCCGACCATCTGTGAATTAGCTGGAGTAGAAAAGCCTCAAGGGCTAGATGGTAAAAGCATGGTGTCTCTACTAAAGAACCCAAAGTCAAAAGGCAAAGAAGCAGTTCATAGTTACTGGAGAAACATCATCAGTATCCGAAGCGATCAGTACCGCATGGCATGGTTCTACAATGGAGAAAGAGAAGAAGTAATGCTATTCGATCACAAAGCTGACCCAAACGAAACCATCAACATAGCCAAGCAAAACCCTAAAGTAGTCGAGGAACTAAAAGAGCAAATTAGAAAGTTAAACAAAGGGTTTCTACCCTTGTAGGTTGAAAGGGAAGTTATCTGAAAATAGTAGAATAGAAGGGTATTTACTAATGATGGAGCCTTATTAAAATTGCTTTATCTAGTTACAAAAAGAATAACTGAAAAATGGTGTAAGCCTATAGCTAATTGGAAATCTGCTTTCTCTCAAATAGCTATTATCTTTCAGGATAGATTAATAGATAATAATTAAAACATGACACACTTTACTGAATAGACCCCTGCAATCTGCGGGAAGGTTTCGGGAAGACCCGACGAGTCCCTGCAATCTGCGGGAAGGTTTCGGGAAGACCCGACGAGCCCCTGCAATCTGTAGAAAGGTTTCGGGGAAGACCCGCTCGATCGCAATTGTATTGCGATTTTATTTTGACTATAGCATCTGTGATGCGACCTCCATATTTAAACTGATCCAATTTTTTTTACTCATATAGTATCGTTAAGTCCATAATGGTTACTTTAACAAAGGACAATACTTCATTGTTTCTAATCTTATATCTTTTAGACATAAATACAAGTTAACATCAAGATGACCGCAATGCAATTGCTAGATACTTCTCTATTAAGCTAAATTTCAGTCGCAAAACATTTGCGACCGAGCGGGAATATCAAGAATCTATTAGATTTGACATAATGTGTATAATCACCATTATACACATTAACATTACAACTACGTTGTAACACATTACCCAAACAAATAATCAAACTAATTTCGAATTAATTAGACTAATTGGTCTAGTTGAGATATTTTATTTATATTTGTCAAAAAAATGGGGTACAAACACAACATAGACGAAATTTTAGATATAGGTTATGATGTTCTTCGTAAGAATGGATATCATAATGTAGGAGTAAACCAAATTCTTAAAGAAGCTGGTATACCCAAAGGTTCCTTTTATAATTTTTTTGAATCTAAAGAGGATTTTGCCGTTAAGGTAGTTAAGCGCTATGGTGAGACAAATACAGAATGGATGAAAGCTTTTTTTGACAATTCAGAATTATCTCCTATCGAATCGTTACAATCATTTTATAAGTTTATGATTGATACAAATGAAACTGATGATTATTTAAGTGGTTGTATAGTTAATAATATGAGTATTGAGGTTGGTAGAATAAACAATATAATGGCATCTAAAGCCAATGAACAATTTATTAGTTGGCTAAACATATTAGCACAAGTTATTAGTAAAGGACAAAATTTAAAAGAAATCACAACCAAGTTTAATGCGTTAGAAATTGCTGAATATTTACACGCAGGGTTTTACGGAACATTCTCAAGAATGAAAGTCACTAGGAACAGAACTTATATGGATATATGGTATAATATGTCTTTTGAATTTATAAAGAACTAAAAAAATTTAAATTAAAATAAGTAGAACGGTCTAGTTTATCTAAAATGAAAATTATAAACACCAAAACAATCCTAATAATGCTTATAGGCACAGCTTTATTATCATTTAAAATGTCCTATACGAAAACAAATAATATGAATATAACAATGGATGGAGCTCAACTCTATCAAAAAAACTACAAACAGTTCAATTATTATATAGAAACCATTGGAAGTGTTTCTATTGATAAGGTAGAATTAAAGGATAAAAAACTAACCGCTATCTATTCATACGAACAAGGTAGTGAGCATAGAAATGTAGTAAGTGAATTACACCAAGATAAAGACGGTATTTACAAAGGAAAATGTACTACTAAGGTAAATGGAAAAATTTTACTAGCTGTCAATACTTGGTTGAGATTCAACGAAGATGGTTCTGCAAATGGTAACTGGAGTTGGTCGGGTGCTCCATCAAAAAATGACCCTGTCGTAACAATTTCAAAAAAATAATAAGAAACATGAAAATTAATTTATCAATTATAGCATTATCGCTATTAAGTTTAGCTGCTTGTAATTCTGAAAAAATGAGCACAACAGCATCAAAAGGAAACAAAATGGAAACTTCAAAAATGAGTAACACACATACCTTGGAATTAAAAAAAGGTGAGTTATTCCTTGTTGCAATAGCCGACCAAAAGGAAGGAAAAGAAGCCTTATTACAAGAATATTTTGGTACTATAATGCCCTCAGCAATGAAGAATGGTTTCACACCTCTTGGTCAACTTCATATTGACAATATTGTTAAAGCCAACAATTTTACTCCAAATAATTTTATAGGACTGTTTAAATGGCCAAACATGACCTCTGTTCAAGCTTTCATGTCTGATTTCACTCCAGAACAATTAAAGGAGCTAAGAATACCTATATGGAATGAATTTAAAGCACATATGATTGCATTACAAGAAGATAAAACGTTTATGATTGATGAAAGCAACCTATATGAAGTAAAAACTCTTTGGACTAAAGATATGGTTAAAACAAATTCAATTACCGAAAATGGAGGTAAAGTTATATTAAACCAACCTGTTGCTGGATATGAAGATTTAAAAGGAAATGAAGCTCCAAATCAAATTTTAATTATAGAATGGAAAGATAAAAAAACGGCAGATAAATTTGAAAAAATGAATATGTTAAAGTCTAAAAAAGAAGAAGCTTTTTATACTCATTTTACTTTATTCCAATAAAACAAGATTATCATTTACAGTAACTAAAAACGTGTTACAACAATGTGTAAAAGCAATATCGGTTTGGGTGTAAACTCGAACCGTTTTTGTCTTTAATTAAGTATATTGTTAACCGAAAAGTAAGTAGACTTTAATCCGCTACTGCTCTTACACTAACCGTTAGCAACAATAAGATGAAATTCCTAAACTTAATTCTGATCGTCATCATTTCAATTCTCTTAATTATGTCGTTAGTTGCATTAGTAGCAATTCACTGGCAACTTTTGGAGTTAGAGTTTTCTTTTACGCCAAGTGGAATTAATAACTATTTGAGTTCATACGCTACCTATAAAGCCCTTTTTACAGGAACGATTGCAACATGTGCAGCTTATTTTGGACTTCTTAGGGTTAAAGTTTCTGAAGACGCCAATAGAGAAAAAATCAAACAAGATTACTTTAACGAGTGGAAGATCACTTTCCAAGTGAGGTCATCTGAGGTTGAAAGAAAAGATGGACGAATGATAGGTGAGTTAACGAAGGTAAGGAGAGCTTTATTCAATGATCTCTATTCTTTAAAGTTCAACATTCAAAATAAAGAAGAACTTACTAAGGTTTTTGACAAGCACATTAAACCTTTGGTTGACTTTTTTGAAACACAGAATGACCGGCATGTGAACTTGGGTGGTGTGTATCCAGATGATCAATATAGCTACTCCTTTGATTCCTTCAGATTCATATTTATGGGCATGACAGAAAACTATTATGATAACATTGTACAAGACCTAAAGGAACTTTATTTGTCGGGATTGAATGAAAACCGAAATATCGATGCTCAAATGTACAATTCGGCAGTACTCGTTGTTTGAAGTCTTCCGAAGGGTGACTTCAAACTTAAAAATGAGACCCTAGTGTCTCCCGACACGGCCTGCTTATCAAATCATCTCTATATCCGATCCTCCTACAGATTAGCATAATCTATTACACTTGAGTAAAAATAGTGCTTAGTATCTCGTTTATTGGCACTTTGATTTAAAGATAGCACTAGAAAGCCCGTGTCAGGAGACACTAGAACTTCATCTTCTATTTTAAGTGCCGTTGCACTTACACTTAAAATAACGGTTACTTTAACAAAGGACAATACTTCATTGTTTCTAATCTTATATCTGTTAGCCATAAATACAAGTTAACATCAAGATGACCGCAATGCAATTGCTAGATACTTCTCTATAAAGCTAAATTTCAGTCGCAAAATACTTGCGACCGAGCGGGAATATTAAGAATCTATTAGATTTGATATAATGGTTATAATCACCATTATACACATTAACATTACAACTGCGTTGTGAGCCATCGAGCAGAAAATGAAGAAACCATCTAACATACTGTCACTAATCTCAGTCCTATTTCTGACTACATGGCTTATATCAAGCTTCTTCGGAGGAATGGTCCTTTATGCGATTATGTATTGGTGGATTCTCCTACCTGTTTTGGTCATATACGTCATAACACTTATAAAAACAATCGCGGATTTCTTCTTTGAAAAACCTCGTATCTATCATATTCGAACCTTTGTTCATCTATACGGATTAACAATTCTTACTGTAGCAACTCTGTATGATTCAGAACTCTTCAAATCGAAAAAATTATTGAGTGCAACACTTATCGATGACCTAAGTAGTATTTCCATCAACCTAAGAAACGATAACACATTTGATACACATGTTTCTGGAATGTTCGGTTATTCAGAAGAATACCGTGGCAAATACGAACTTAAAGGTGATACTATCATTTTTCTAAACCGACCATATGAAAACAACTTTATACCAGATAGAGTTTTAATCAACCATGCTGATTCTGCCATATATATTAATAAGCTCAAGAACGGGGAATTTGATCAAACTCGATCATTTGTAAATTACTTCAGAATTGACCTGAACGAATTGAAATAATAAAAAGGCTCACAACATGATATAGTCAAGGCATGATAGTTTGGAGGTTAGGTGAGGTCACTGCATTCTAGTAATACCGGAAAAATCTGATGATTTTTCCCCACACCGTAAATAGAATAGTGAAAAAATCATCAGATTTTCCTCAGCAGAATCCGTAACTTTCGCTCTTTAAATTTCACGCCTGATATATAGGCGTTACCCACAATTAGAAAATGAAACTATCAAACCTAACTATTGAGAGTATTAAAGAGTTTATCTCAGGCGATAATGGGTTAACGCCAGGTCTTAGCGGACCAAATATTTTGAAACTTTTCAATCAAGTAGGTTTTAAAGATGTCTACAAATATCAAGATGGTGGAATGCCTAATTCACTTAGTAGGAATGCTTACGTTTTAGAAAAACTCTATGAAATAAATGGAACGAAAGAAATGGTCAAGTTACTAGAAATAGTCTTTGACCCTAGACATTTTGCGAAGGACAATTCTAAAGACATTAGTACTGCCGTTGAAAAAATTAATCCATTAATTATTCAAGACGGATATCGATTAGAGGAATTGGACGGTAAGTTTAAAATCATTGGAGCTGACCTTCCAGAAGAAATTGAAGTAGAAATTCATTTTGAAGAAATACAAGCACAAATAATTGAACAGATTAGAAATGCTAAGTTTTCAATTTGGGTAGCAGTTGCGTGGTTTACAGATAAAGCTTTAGCGAAGGAGCTTCACTTAAAGCAAAAGGAAGGTTTAAACGTCCGAATTGTGGTCTTAGATGATGACATAAATAAGAAATATGGGTTCGATTATGAAAAATATTTTGACGCTAAACGAGTTCCGAAAACAGGAATCTATGAAAATATAATGCATCATAAGTTTTGCGTAATTGACCTAAAAACAGTGATTCACGGTTCATACAATTGGACTAACAAGGCAAGATGGAATAAAGAAACCATCTCAATTGACCAAAGTCGAGAATTAGCAGAGAAATTTGCTTCAGAATTTATCCAGTTAGCAAAATGAGAACGAAGAAGGCAAAAAGATATGACAAACAAATAGACCGAGAAATTGAAAAATCAGTAGCTCATTTTTCGGAACACCTAATGTCAATTCCCGCTCGATCGCAATTGTATTGCGATTTTATTTGTCTATAGCATCTGTGATGCGACCTCCATATTTAAACTGATCCAATTTCTTTACTCATATAGTACCGTTAAGTCCTTAATGGTTAATTCTTTAACAAAGGACAATACTTCATTGTCTCTAACCTTATGTCTGTTAGCTATAAATAACAAGTTAACATCAAGATGACCGCCATGCAATTGCTAGATACTTCTCTATTAAGCTAAATTTCAGTCGCAAAATATTTGCGACCGAGCGGGAATATCAAGAATCTATTAGATTTGATATAATGGTTATAATCACCATTATACACATTAACATTACAACTACGTTAGATGCAAAACAGATGCCTAAACCAAGTAAAGCTCAAAGGGTACTTGCTCAGATTTATAAAAATGTTGCAAATAAGAAGTTCCCGTGTTCATATTCAGGATGTGGTAAACCTTCTATAAACTCTCACTTGCTCCAAAGAAATGGCATTTTGAACAACATTGCTGAAAATGGCCATATGGTTGAAATCAAACAAACTGATATCTTCAAATGGACTCCTAACACTCCAACATTAGCCTTTAAAACGGTTGGTATTAATTCTGCTATTTCGCTTCCTGTCTTTTGTAATGAACATGATACAGGTTTATTCAAGGATATAGAGTCTGAAAATATTGATTTTGAATCTTATAGAAGCCAATTACTATTTAGCTACAGAACTCTATGTTCCGAACTGAGAAAAAAAGAAACCAACCTGTTAACCCATGAAAGAATTCTACAAGCTGAAACACTCAAGGGAGAAATTGATGAATTCGAAATAAAGCAATTTATTGACGGTACAAATCGAGGCATTCAAGACCTGCTCTTGTATAAAAGATTATTCGAAGAAGAAATTACCACCCCTTCAAATAACTTTCACTTTAAAACCTATTCGTATCCTCTAATCAGAGTTTATGGATCTGCAACTTTTAGTCCAATTAACAGCAGGATTGATAACCCTCTACAGTCTGAACCATTTAAATCCATGTTTATTCATGTTATACCGCAAAAAGAGGACTTAAAGATTATCGTTGGGTATAATAAATCCTACTCATCTGATTGGATAGAAGAATACACAGACTCTTGGAATAACTTAACTTATATTGAATTGCAGCAGAATCTAACTGAATTATTTGCCACACGAATAGAGTCATGGGGAATGTCGATCTCAACATATAATAGTATTGGACAGTCTAAAATAAATGCATTCATTGACTATTGGAATAGGAATGCCATGAACCTACTGGTTGATCAAAGAATCGGAATAAACCTTTTCGAAAAAAGCATATAACATGTAGTATGAAACCATGGCGGTTTTGAGGAATCCGATACTGTTCTGCATTCTGGAAGACCCACCAACTCTGCCAATTGGCCTTTGTAGATCAAAAAAGTAAAGTCCATTTCACAGAATTAGCTATTTTGCATCTAAAACATTAGCAATATAAGGCGCCACGATTCATACTGTGACGTTACACTCCATTTGCGCCAACAGGAGGTAATACAAAGAAAGACTACCTAATTTGGTAGTCTTCCTATATGGGTTTTGTAGAATTAAGGTTTCCTCAACTGCTCCAATCCCTCCCACAAAAACTTAAGATTAAAAAGAGCAGTCTTTTCAGGAGTATCAAAACACAAATCCGTGTGATACAAAGCAAAATCATGAACCATTTTTAAGGATTCAATTAATTCCTCAATTCCATGAAATTTGAGATTACCAATAAATTCCTGCTCAATAGAATTTAAAGGTTTTAGAATTTCAGAACCATTAACAGATTCTAAATGATTGCTATTAAGACAGGCTGTCTGACCATTCTGTGTTCGCATAAGAATGAAAATTTAAGATTGATGAATTTAAAAAGAGGGGAAGTCACTGCGAACACATTCCAAGCGGTGCTTAGATAGGTCTCGGGACTTTCACCCGTATGCTCCCCCAAGATTTTCTGTTTAAGACGTAATTGGAATAAGTACACCATTGATAACAAAAATTGAAATATGTTCGCATTTCAAAGCTACGGAAAAGAATGAAATAAGCGAGGAAAAAAGACTTTAATCGAGTAGACGGTACTACACCATTGGGGCAAGCTTTAGCAAACTTCCGAGGGTCCTTGCCTTAGATTGAGGAGTTCGTCCCATCAATTTATTTTAGGACAAAAAGAAATCCTGACTGCGCATATTTTTTTTAAACACACTTACGCATATTTTTTTCCGGACGAAATTAATATGCATGGTTGTTTTGAGCTACGCATATATGCGCAGGTGGTCATGCATATATGCGTGGTTCATTTAAGTCACGCATATCTTTTTTTAACAAAATGATATGCGTGATTATTTTTTGAGTTACGCATATTTTTTTCAAACACACTCGTGCATATTTTTTTGAGAAAATCAATCACGCATAATTTTTTAAAAAAGTCATCCACTGGTATGTATTTTAAATTCTTATTCATGCATATTTTTTTCTAAATTCTCTTTACGCATATTTTTTCAATCCCAATACGCCGATTGATCATCAGAATACCATAGATTTCACTTTCGATCTAAGTAAACAACAGCAGGAACTATGAAAATAAGTGATTTTAAACTGGAAAGATATTTTGCTCAACATGAATTCACCGCCAAATACCTGCTTTCCAGCTCTGACTCTGACGGGTATGAAATGAACTACATTTTGGAAAATGCCTCAGTAGATGAGTTGGTCATGTGGCAAAACCTAAAACTGGGCTACACCGAGAGTGAGGGCAATCCAGCACTGAGAGAGTCAATACTTCAGTATTACCAGCTCAATACGATAGAGAACGTAGTGGTGGCTACACCAGGCGAACTCAATTTTATCAGCATGAATGTTTTGCTAGATCCAACCGATCATGCAATCACCATATCTCCCTGCTACCAATCCCTATCAGAAGTGGTGAAATCCATTGATTGTCCGCTTTCATTTTGGAAACCGAAAGAAGACGGTTGGGTATTTGATACCGAAGACTTAGAAAAACTAATTCAGAATAACACGAAGCTCATTATCCTCAACTTCCCGCACAATCCCACCGGAAGCTACCTCACCAGAAGTCAATTGGACAAAATAGTCGACATCGCTAGGAAACACGACCTATACATATTCTCCGATGAGATGTATCACAAGCTAATCATAGATGATCTAGAGGAATTACCACCTATCAGCGATATCTATGAAAAAGGAATTAGCCTTTGGGGAACGTCAAAAACGTTTGGTCTGGCAGGATTGAGAACAGGATGGTTAGTCAGTCAGGATAAGTCTTTTTTACAGAAGGTAGTGTCATTCAAAGATTACTTGAGCATCTGCAATAGTGCTCCAAGTGAGATCTTGACCATCATGGCCCTCAATCATCTTGATAAGTTCTTAGAACCCAATCTTGAGAAGATTAAGAAGAACATATTGGTGTTTCAAGAGTTCGCAGATCAGCAGGAGTTGATTTCTAGTTTTGTACCACCTAGAGCAGGTTCTACCTCCTTTGTAGAGTTGGCCATTGAAGGCACGTCGCTCGAGTTCAGTAATCAACTAGTTGAGCAAGCAGGGATCATGACAGTACCAGCCGAGATGTTCGAATACGAAGGAAAGTATATCCGTGTAGGATTTGGACGAGCCAACTTTCCCGAAACGCTAGAGGTATTTGCCGATTATCTGAAAGATTATAAGTGATAAATGAGGCTGTCAGAAGTTCTGCCTACGCTATCGATAACAAATACTCTGGAAGATCTAGATGGATATATTGTACTATTACTGATGGCGATACTCGACTTTTGACAGCCTCTACATGTTATTGATTACAAACTTTTATTTTACTGCATATCTAATTATTGTTTTAAGTTTTTCTTCTGCTGTTTTTCTAGGGTCGGAGATATATATCTCATGATGAAAGCCATTCATGGTAAGATTGTTTAGCTGCATATAAGTCATGAGCTGATTGATGGTTTCTTCCTCCTGATAGTATGATCCAGTATGCATCATTTGGATGCTTTTGCCTTCATGGATCGGTTTCAAGATGACCTCATTCACATATGGAATCCCTTTCTTTTTCACTACCTCTTCTACAGCCTGATCCACCATGTCATGAGTTACATACTCAGGCATCCTGATCATCAATTGCCACTGCCAGTCAGACTTAGTGTCTTCAGAGAACTCAAGCCCCTCATCCACCCACCAAAAACACTCCAGTTTAGGTACTACAAAGTCCTTGCTATCTCGCTGACAGTATTTTTTCACAGTATAAGCGACAGGGTAAATCGCAGCGATACTTTGCAAGAATCGATCTTCTTCCGGCGCTCCGATACCAGTGATTGTCAAGCTACAATGAGGATCGAAGTCCAATACTTGAGGTTTTTTCCTTGCCCGGTAGTAGTTCGGGTCCGTTTTCTTTAGATCCAGCTTTTCCATAGTTATGCTACCTTTTTTAAATGTTGAAAAAATTTGACCTCCTCAAACGACCCGAATATCGAAGCGAAAGGCTCTTCCTTCTCCAATAGTTTAACCTTAGCAGAAGCAAGTTCAGCGCATTCCAAGTCCTCCCACCGAACTTGATCCACGAAAACTCCATCCTCACTTACAGAGCTAAAGGTCTTGTATTCGATCATACCTTCCATGTTTTTCATAAGATCCCTCATATGCTGAAGTAGCTCCTGTTGGAAATTCTTGATTTGGTCCTTTTTGATCTTGTAGACTACCAATTCCAATACTTGTTCATTCATGATTTTTAGTGATTTGATTGTATGAAATATTTTGAGAGCCAAGACAAAGACCATCTAGTCCACAAAGAGACGAGTTGTGCCTGTCTAGTCAGCTCCTTGTTATTGATATGAACAAATAACAGATCCGTCACTGACAACCCTATGTCAGTGGATTTTTGGAAAGTGATATTTTTTTAAAATTTCTTCTAGATAGAATAAGCAGTAGGGCAGCAGCATTTTGAAATAGTTGTCGTGTTATTCTGTTATATAGCCTTATAGGGGCTTTTTTCACTATAGTAGACAAAAGCTATTCGCTACTAGAGGTACTTAGGGTGCTTAGAAAATAGTCTATGCCATGCATCGATCTTTCCATTCGTCAAGATGACTTGCTATAGAGTTATTGATACAGCTTTTGAGGATTGCAGACTTTAAGTATTTGGTTTGAGTTATAGACCTTCAATTAAAAATTCTCTTTGACCAAGTACTGTTCAGCTAGACTTTCGGTCAACTCTTGCATGAGTCTTTTCAATCGATCCGACTCTAAGACACGAACAGAACTGGTATACATAAGTAGCCACCGAGCGAAGTATTCCATTTCTCCCACCATGAATGTCATTTCTATTCCTTCATCAGTGTTACATTCCTCAATCATACCATAGTAATACTTTTGATCCGAGAGGTATCTGGCTACCTGAGTAGTGAAAAGCAATTTGACCTCTTCTAGTTCCTGAGCAGGAGTCAACTCGAATATATGGTCTTTGAAGTCTTCACGAATCGAAGGGTCAAACTCCTCATCCAAAGTGATCAACTTAGTGATACGATCTGTTCGGAAGTCCCTCACAGCATCTCGCATTTGGCAGTGAGCGATTAGATGCCAATGATTGCTATAGTGACAAATACCCAATGGTTCCACAGTACGCTCAGAGTAAGTGCCAGAGTAGTTTGCAAAGTATTCGAACTTGAGCACACGCTTAGAGACAACTGCGTTTTTGATATCCATCAGGAATTTATCTTCAACTGAGTTGAGGCTTCGACTAGAGGGAATGATTTCAATGTGTTTGTCTAGTTCGTGAAGGTAGTCTTGTGAAGAAGTCTTGAGAACGGCTCTTACCTTAGTCAATGCTTGGTCATACTGATCGACTAATGATTTATCTCCTTGTCGTTCCAGAAGCTTTCCAGCAAGTAGGATAGCTCCAGCTTCTTCTTTGGAAAACATGATAGGAGGGACATAATATCCATCCACTATATAGTATCCCTTATCCTTTTCAAATCCTATAGGAATACCAGCTTCTCCCAGCGCCTTGATATCTCGAAATACCGTTCGCTCACTGATTTCAAAATGCTCAGAAAACTCCAAAGCAGTTACATGTCTGTGGGCTTGCAGCCTAAGTATCATAGCTGTGAGTCGATCGATTCTGTTCATAAGGAAGACTTTGATTCAAATGTATTGAGATAAACCAAAATCACTAAACGGACATGTAAAGAAAAGTTCTAAACCGAATCAGTAGATATCAATGAACCTCGATATTTGGTTTTCTATATGATGAGACTACAATTCCCGGTACATTACATAGGCATCTACCAATCCGTTCTTTTGATGCTGAAGCGCATTGGGTATCGTTCCTACAATCTTAAAACCATATTTCTGCCACAGTCTAACTGCCGAGGTATTCGTGCTGATAACTAGATTGAATTGCATGGAACGAAAGCCAAGTTTCTTGGCTTCGATAATGGAATGCTGACAGAGAGCTTTACCTATTCCCATTCCTTGGCCAGAAGGATGAACCATATAGCTGGCATTGGCTATATGAGAACCAAGGTCGATTTGGTTAGGTTTGATGATGTACGTACCTAGGATTTTACCATTTTCCTCATACACGTAGGTGTGCATGTAATCTGCAAACCAGTGTTTTTGAAGATCCGATTTAGGCGTGTCAGGATTAAAAACATAAGTATCTCCGGTTTGGATTACTTGATGGAATATCTCCCATATTTGATCGTAATCATCCTTCGACGCCTTTCGGATATTCATATAAACAATTAACTAATATTATTCTCCAGTAGTGATCAATCTATAGCATTGGGTTGCTATTTCAAGCTCTTCATTTGTAGGAATGATTAAGACTTTTACCTTGCCATTCGATACATCTCTAGCCTCATCACTCCATTTAGCATTTTCTTCATTGTTGATTTCAATACCTAGTGCATCCATTTCTGCACATACATTTGCTCTCATGTCTGCATCGTTTTCACCAACACCGCCTGTAAAAATGATACTGTCCAAACCATTCAATGCAGCCGTATAAGCTCCGATATATTTCTTGATACGGTAGGCGTAGATGTCCAGCGCAAGTTTAGCAGCAGAACTGCCTTTGTCCGCTAGTTCTTTGACGGCTCTCATGTCGCTTTCGCCAGTTAACCCTTTTAGTCCACTATTCTTGTTGAGGATAAGTCGGATATCGCTGATGTCGTGTCCTTTTTCTGATAAGTAGAAGATCACAGAGGGATCAATATCACCAGATCTAGTTCCCATTACTAAACCTGCTAATGGACCTAATCCCATAGTGGTGTCTATGCATTTATTATCCTTGATAGCAGCCATGCTACAGCCGTTTCCAAGGTGGATAGTGACAATCTTGTTTTTGTCAGGATCTATCCCAAATAGAGCTTTTGATTTATTAGCAACAAATCTGTGTGATGTACCATGAAACCCATATGTACGAATACCATGTTTTTCATACAGTTCATTAGGAATGGCATATCTGTAAGCATGCTCAGGAATGTTGGAATGAAAAGCAGTGTCAAATACAGCAATTTGCTTAGCCGAAGGGAATACTTCTTCAGCAACATCTATTCCTTGTAGATTTGCAGGGTTGTGAAGAGGAGCGAGAGAAAATAGAGCCTTGATTTTTGCTTTTACTTTCTCATTGATAATAGTCGTAGTATTAAACTCTTCACCACCATGTACTACTCTATGTCCTACCACATCTACTTCTTGGGCAGATTTGATTACACCATGCTCTTCGGAGACAAGAACTTTCGAGACTTTGTTTAGAGCTTCGGTATGATCTGCATCAGGTAAGTCAAAATCAACTTTCTGACCATTTTGTTTATGCTTAAGGACACATCCAGCTTGACCGATTTTATCCACTAAACCAGAGCATAGCACTGTTTCTTCGGGTAATTGGAATAGCTGGTACTTAAGAGAAGAGCTGCCGCTATTTAATACTAATGCTTTCATATTATTCTATAATCTTAGAAGGTACCCCTATTGACCTAGCACCATCTAGTTCGCGTAAAATTAACTGGTTTGAGCTTGAATAGCTGTGATAATGACCGTATTGACAATATCCTCTACCGTACACCCTCTACTCAGGTCATTCACAGGTTTATTCAACCCTTGCAACACCGGACCGATTGCTATAGCTCCAGTCTCTCTTTGGACTGCTTTATAAGTATTGTTACCCGTGTTTAAGTCAGGGAATATTAAGACGCTTGCTTGTCCTGCTACTTCAGAGTCCGGCATTTTCTTCTTCCCTACAGCTGGGTCCACAGCTGCATCATACTGAATAGGGCCTTCTACTAATAAATCCGGTCTTGATTCTTTCACAAGATCCGTAGCAGTTCTTACTTTTTCTACCTCTTCCCCTTTTCCTGATGACCCAGAAGAATAAGATAGCATTGCGATTTTAGGCTCTACTCCAAAAGACTTAGCAGTATCTGCAGAGGATATAGCGATTTCGGCTAGTTGCTCTGCGGTAGGGTTTGGGTTGACAGCACAGTCTCCATATACCAAGACTCGGTCAGCTAGGCACATGAAAAATACCGATGAAACTACATTTATTCCTTTTTTGGTCTTTACGAATTGAAGGGCAGGTCTTATGGTATGTTGAGTAGTGTTGATAGCACCAGAAACCATACCGTCTGCATCTCCCATTTTCACCATCATTGTGCCGAAATATGATTCATCCATCATCAAGTCCTGGGCTATTTCAAGAGTTACATTCTTGTGCTTACGCGCTTCGAATAGTTGCTCAGTATACCCTGCGTATTTTGGAGACGAAATAGGGGAGATAATCTTGGTTCTTTCAAGATCGATATTCAGCGAGTTGTCCTTGATTATTTTATGTACTACTTCTGGTTCTGGATGAAGTAGAGCCAAGTCAACGATATTCATTTCTTGTAGGTGTTCTACAGCTTTCAAGATTCTGATATCACCACCTTCTGGCAATACAATTTTCTTTCTCCTAGACTTAGCACTTTGTTTAAGTTGATACTTAAACATTTTTGGAGTCATCCCTTTAGGCTTGAACTTTATCAACTTTTCTTCTAGACTGGTAGTATTGATGTGTTCATTGAAATACTGTAGCGCTATTGATAATTTCTCCTCATTATCAAGTCTCAGATTAGCTTTTACATTATTCAGTCCAATAGCTGTTTCGTATGTATTAGGTTTTACTTTCAGTATTGGAATATTGTGAGTCAAACCTTTCAATAGCCTATAAACCGATCCAGGTATTTCAAAATCTCCTGTCAATATAATAGTAGATAGATTTGGATAGTTTTCTGATAGATGAGCCTGAAGAGAGCCTACTATTATTTCTGCTCTATCCGATGAGGCTATGACAGCACAGTTCTCAGTTAATTTATCTAAGTAATTAGTAAGTCCCATACCAGCAACAGAGAACCTTTCTACGAGTGTCGTGTAGGTCAAATCTTCACCAAACATGATTTCTGCATCTAGTTGTTCCGCAATTTCAATCACACTTGGTTGAGATAGCATAGGTTGCTCAGGAATAATAGCAACTTCATTTAATTGGCCTTGTTGGAACTTCTCATTGAAGACTTGGGTAAATTGAGTTACTAAGTGTTCAGGGACTCTATTCACTATTGTTCCGATGACCTCGCAGTCTTGCTCTTTAAAACTTGAAACAGCAAGCTTAATACTACCAGCGGATTCTGAAGGAGTATGACCATTAGCAGTTCCCACTAGCAATACTGGACATCCAAGGTTTCTTGCGATTTGAGCATTGATATCAAACTCAAATGCTATGTTGTCACCGATAAAGTCAGTCCCTTCTACTAGTACAAAGTCAAACCTCTTTTCGAACTCTTTGTATCGATCTATAATTGTATCGATCACGAGTTCAGACTGACCAGAACCAATCAATTCATTAATTTGTTCACTGGTATATACGTAGCTTTCCTCGTAGGCCTGACTGAGCTTGAAGTAGTTTAATATCAAATCTGTATGAAAGTCCTTCTTAGTAGGTCTAGATTTGATTACTGGTCTGAAATACCCGATGTTTTGGGTTTGTCTGAGGAGTAAGTCGATTAATCCTAAGGAAACTATCGACTTGCCAGAGTTTTTCTCTAGCGTTGAGATGTAAACTGCTTTTGACATGGTTGTTGATAATTCTTTCTCGCCTATGCACGGCATTGAATCTGGGGCAAAAGTATATTGATTCAATCCCTGTAAAGTTGATAATTATCATGAAAACACACGGCAAATTTCAGCTTCATTTTTATTTTTAGTCAAAACAATCATGTATGAAAAAAATAGTAGTTCTCACTGGCGCAGGAATAAGTGCAGAATCTGGATTAAAAACTTTTCGTGATTCAGACGGACTTTGGGAAGGTCATGATGTAACTCAGGTAGCCTCACCACAAGGTTGGGAAGAAGATCAAGAGTTGGTTTTAGACTTTTATAATCAACGTAGAAAACAAGCTCTCAATGTCAAACCCAATGCAGGTCATTTGGAGTTAGCGAAATTAGAAAATGAGTTCGAAGTCTCTATTGTCACTCAAAACGTCGACAACCTTCACGAGCAAGCTGGTTCATCTAAAGTCTTGCATTTACATGGTGAGCTATTTAAGTCTAGAAGTACCGGAGATGAATCGCTCATTTACGATATGAAAAATTGGGAGTTGAATACTGGAGATTTGTGTGAGAAGGGATATCAATTACGTCCACATATCGTTTGGTTTGGAGAGGACGTTCCTATGATGGAGACTGCTATTCAGGAAGCGTTGGCTGCGGATGTTTTTATAGTTGTAGGAACGTCATTAGCAGTTTATCCCGCAGCAGGACTTATTAATTTTGTAAGCGCAATGGTACCTAAGTACATAATAGATCCTTCTATTCCAGAGATAGCTGAGATGGGATTGTTGCACTTAATTCAGGAACCCGCTACAACAGGGGTAAAGAAAGTAGCCGAAATGTTGAGAGAGAAGTATATTAAATGATATTAGAAAAGTCAGTCAGTAAAAACATTGAACTATCTGTTATTGGATGTGACCCTTTGGTAAGTTTGGACTCTAAAGTTTATCTGGTCGCATTTGTACGCTTTTCTAATAATGTAATCTATAAGCCCATTAAGTTCTTTATGAAGAAAAGAACAATGGCGATTCATTCTTTCTCTCGCAAGGATTATAATAAAGACCAATTATTCATTTTGACATTTGATAGCTGCCGATCAGTACTAGAGGCATTGTCGCAGAAAGGCTGGATAGATATGTGTCGCAGGTTTTCGTTATTAAAAGTTCATATAGCTGGTCTAATGCGATCGGTAGAAGGGACTCACTACGCTCCACCCAAATCGTCACTTAAGTTAGCTTTATACTCGTTTAATGGGGATTATGAAACTGAAATGAGAGATGTAGCTGCCAAATACGATGTGTTCGTTTCCTTAAGTGCAAAGAAGGTTGCATTACTTGGTTATAGACTATTCTCGGAGAGATGGAGAAGCATCCTTTTTCCACAATCTGGAGTAATTATTTTTTCATCTTTTGATGCGATGAGTTTACAAAAGTTATGCCAATCTCCTGACTTTCATGCTTTGCAATCCAAAATGGAAATGGAGGAGATAGGACGATTTCAAAGTTGATTAGTATTTTGTTGTGAAGTGTTATCCTATAGGTAAATCCCTTAAAGGTTATAATGATTTCGCATAAAACGCTGGTATCAAAGGGTTTCTATTTGTGTTCTTCAATTATTTTTTTAATCTTCACAGAATAGAATAATGTGATAAGATTTTGATAGTGAAAAATTTTTGTAAAACCCGTGAAAATATAATATCCAGCTATGTCAAATCAGCTTGAACTTCGAAGTACTTTTCGATTTTCAGAAGGAGTAAATACGATTTCTTTACCATCTGAAAACAGAACTTTTGAAACTGCGTTTCACGCAGAAAAATCAAAGACTGTAGAGAGTTCACCTTCATTGCTCAAGAAAAATAGTTTCGCGGTTGCAACTTCCATTTCACAAGCCTTTTATTCTAATCTAGGATCCGACGCAAAGTCAAGTATAGCTTCATACTCTTCTAAGAAATTTTCTTCACTGGTCAATAAAAGCTTTTCTTCTTCAAAGGAGTTTTTATCACTGAAGAATATAGCCGATAAACTAGTCGGGTTTGATTTTCAGCAGGATAGCTCTTATCAGGAAGAAGTAAAGTCTAAGTTCTGTATCAAGAAAGGTAGTCATGCAGGGCATGTTATTCTTCACATTCCAGCTTTTGTACCGCAAAACGATCTCAATGTACCTAAGGGAGCTACTAACTTTAAGGTTTTTGCACGATTGATTAGTGTTTCAGATTTTGAAAAATCAGGTGATGATTATCATGCGCTTAATAGAAAGCAGCATGGACAATTCGCTGATTTTGAAACTACCATGCAGCCAGTTCTGAGAATAACTACCCAACCTATCACATCTCAGCTTAGAATTGAAAACAAGGAATTTTCACCAGCGGGAATGTCTTCTATTTTTGTAGTAGGAGTGAAATACTTTTCTTATAAAGACAAGAAGTTTAATAATTTACCAGAGAGCACTAAGATGTGTGTTATGGGAGTATATTAACCTCCTATCGTAGACATAGATTCCCCGATTACTTTTGTATTTTTTCTAGCTGCCTCAGCTTGATGTCCATTTTGAGCTTTCTGCATCGAAATACGCATAAGTTCAGATTTAATGCTTTCATCCTTTTCTCCCGTTCTCATAAGTTGTTTGATATCCAGAACGCCATCGTCGTATAGACAGTTTTTGATAGTTCCTAGTGCAGTCATTCGAATTCGGTTGCAAGTACCACAGAAAGTTCTACTAAATGCAGGGATGACACCGATCTTACCCTCATGACCTTTGATTTGGTATAGCGTAGCAGGATCATTTTTAGGTGTGATATCTCTCTCAATAGTCTTAAAATTTGACTCCAAACTATGAATTATTTGCTGATGGTTCCAAATATCACTTGTGGAGTAATCAGAGCCGTTGAAAGGCATCTCTTCTATGAACCGAACGTGGATATTTCTATGCTTTGCCAATTCTGCAATTGCAGGGATTTCATGCTCATTTTTCCCTTTCATCACTACTACGTTCAGCTTCGTATGAATGTCAGCTTCAATTAGCTTTTGCAAACAACTAAAGACGTTATCAAATTCATCTCGTCGAGTGATTTTCTTGAAGTTTTCTTTATCAATACTATCTATACTTAGATTCACACCATCAATTCCTATTCTCTTAAGGTCTTCTATATACTGAGCAGTCAATACACCATTGGTGGTAATATGTACTTTCTCAAGTCCCTTAATAGTTTTAAGCTCTTTTAGGAAATTGATTAAGCCTTTTCTTAGAAATGGTTCGCCTCCTGTGATTCTAACTTTATTGACACCAAGGTCTCTAAATAAACTGGTAGCTCTAAGGATTTCCTCATAAGTCATTAGCTCCTTTTTGGGTAGATAGTCGATGCCTTCAGCAGGCATACAATAGAAGCAGCGCAGATTACAACGATCAGTTACAGCTATGCGGAGGTAGTCCATCTGACGCCCCCATTTATCGATCAATATTTTTTGAGAGTTGCTCAATTGTTGATAGCTAATGGATTTGGATAGCTATCTGATTCATCTTCCTCAGGTCTTTTATGTAGACATTGGAAATCCTTTTCAACAAGAATTTTGATTTCAGATTGGTTTTCGTTTTTGAAACCTACTTCGTCTGGAGATGACCATTTTTCAGTTACCGCTGCTGGTACGTAGATAGTAATGGTATTATTTACAAATTCCGCTATCACATCAGTATGCTTTGGAGACTTGACAAGTTGATAGTTAAGTGCATTTAAGCCAATTTGACTTTGAGAACTCACTTTTCCAGTCTCCATGTAGTTATCTACTTCGGTTTGGTTAAGCCTTAATCTGATGTAGTTATCTAATATTCTCAACTTCATGCCGCAAAAGTAACTTTCGAAGAGTGGAATTCTAAATGTAATCTTGATTATAAGCTAATGCTTTATGTCTTGTATTTGAATTTAATATGAACTTATAACTTTGCATGTGTAAACAAAATCAAGAAATGGAAGTAACCATAGTGGCATATGGAATAGCTAGGGACATAATTGGAACTAGTGAATTGATATTAAAAGTGGATGAAGGCATTACTGTTAAGGACATGCTTACATTAGTAAAAAGGAAGTTTCCTGATTTTGAGAAACTAACCTCATTGCTACTAGCAGTCAATGAGGAATACGTAGAAGAAAATCACATAGTAGAATCGGGAGACGAATTAGTTTTGATTCCACCAGTTAGTGGAGGTTGACATGATTGAAATTACAGAACAAAGAATAGAATCTGCTCGTCTTATCGAAATGGTGAGTGATGGTGGTGCAGGAGCCATAGATGTATTTATTGGTACTACCAGAGATAATACTAAGGGTAAAAAAGTGATTAAGCTAGAATTTGAATCTTACGCTCCTATGGCTATTAAAGAGCTGGGAAAGATTGTAAATCGTGCCTCTAACAATTGGAATATTCTTAAGTATGCTATTTCTCATAGAGTAGGACTAGTAGAAATAGGTGAACCTGCCGTAGTCATAGCAGTTTCTACTCCGCATAGAGCTGATGCTTTTGACTCATGTCGGTTCATTATTGATGAACTAAAAAAAACGGTTCCGATTTGGAAGAGAGAGTTTTATGAAGATGGAGATATTTGGGTTTCAGCCCATCCATAATAATTTGTGTTGCTTTATTGTCGATTACAATTAGCTTTGACATTTAATAAAAACTGATCAATTGGAAGCAATAGTAGAATTTGGAAAGATTATTTTGCCAGCAGGTGCAGTGCTTTATGCTATGTTTTTGACAACAAGGATGTTCCTTCGAAAGGAATATGATCTTAAGTTGATCGAAATGAAGACAAAAAATACAGAAATTACGCTTCCTATACGGTTACAAGCTTATGAGCGTATCTGCTTATTCTTAGAACGCATTGCTCCCAAGAATTTAGTACTTCGAGTTAATACACCTGAAATGAACGCTCTTGCTTTTCAGCAAATCATGGTGAAAGAAGTCCGAGAAGAATTTGGCCATAATCTCTCTCAGCAAGTTTATGTTTCGGAGTCAGCATGGGAGGCTGTCAGAAATGCAATGGAGGAAGTGATTTTGATTATCAATGATTCCACTACAGGTATGACCGAAGAAACACCAAGTGTGGAATTGGCTAAAGTGATCTTTGAAAAAATTATAGAAAGAGAACATTTAGCAGTAGATAGTGCGTTATCTTTCGTAAAGAAAGAGATTCAGCAAATTCTATAGACTATGATGGAAGAGAGCAAAAGAGGTTTTAAGAAATATACCAAGCGAGCTGCCGAGATTCTTGCAGACAATGCTCGTGTTCAAAGTTTAACTCATCAAGCTACGGATTATTTAAAGTCAATAGTTGAGAATAATGATAAGCTAAAAGATTTCTCAGACAAAGTGTACACTATGGTAAGAATGGTGAAGTCTCAGGTCACCGGTGAGTATACCGTATTTCCTTGGAAGTCATTGATGCTTGTAACTGGGGCACTCCTTTATTTTATTACTCCTACAGATCTAATCCCAGATTTTCTTCCTGTCATAGGTTTGACAGATGATATCGCCATAGTTGTTTGGATTTTTGACAGTATTAAGGAAGATGTCGAACTTTTTGAAACTTGGGAAAATACTATTGAAGTAAAGCCGATCAATGAATCCAAAGAAGCTTAATCGTATAGCCGTTTTTATTGGCTTTATAGTTTTGGTCTTTATGACTGCTCAATTTCAGAAGACCTATCAGAACGGAGACCCCAAATGGAACTATCTATTTATGGCGTTTGGAATGGCTATCATGCTGTTATTTAGTTTGTTTGGTAAGTTTTGGACTCGAAAAAAGAAATGACTAGTTCTCAAATCATCAAACGCAAAGTCTTTCTACTGAGTAACATTTAATAAAGTTTAAAGCATTCCAACTTCACCATTCACTTTTTCAATTAATTTTACGCCCTGTTTTTGAGAAGCTACTACGATAGCTAATTATAATAAGATGAAAATAGCGGTCAAAGTATAACGACCGACTAAAATAATAATACATGAAGATTTCACTGGATTGGCTGAAGCAATACATAGACTTAAACGAAAGCGTTGAAGAAATTTCTGACGTTTTGACAAGTACCGGATTAGAGGTAGAAGGACTAGAGGATTTTGAAGAAATCAAAGGTGGTCTAGAAGGTCTAGTAATAGGTGAAGTATTGACTTGTGAGAAACACCCGGATGCGGATAAACTTAGTAAGACGACTGTTGATATTGGAGATGAGGAAGCATCACCGATTGTTTGTGGTGCACCTAATGTAGCTGCTGGTCAAAAAGTAGTAGTTGCTACAGTTGGGGCAACACTATATCCAGTTTCAGGAGATTCATTCAAGATTAAAAAAGCTAAGATACGAGGTGAGGTTTCGTTGGGGATGATATGTGCCGAAGATGAGATTGGGTTAGGAGAATCACATGATGGCATTATGGTATTGGATACGGATTTACCTAATGGAACTCCAGCCAAGGATTATTTTAAACCTTCGGAGGACAAAGTGTTCGAAATTGGTCTTACACCAAATAGGGCAGATGCAGCCTCTCATTTTGGGGTAGCAAGAGATTTGAAAGCTGCTTATGGCCATGATGTTTCTTTACCTGATATTTCGGACTTCAGTGTTGATAATAATTCTAAGCCTGTTGAGGTGATAGTTGAAAACACAGAAGCTTGTCCTAGGTATTCTGGATTGACTATCTCTGGTGTTAAGATTACTTCATCACCTTCATGGCTTACTGCAAGATTGAAGAGCATTGGACTAGCTCCTATAAACAACGTAGTTGACATTACGAATTATGTACTTCATTCTTTAGGACAGCCACTACATGCATTTGACCTCTCTAAAGTAACTGGAGATAAAATTGTTGTAAAGACACTACCAGAAGGAACTCCTTTCATCGCTCTTGATGAAAAAGAAAGAAAACTGAATGCTAAAGACTTAATGATTTGTAATGAGTTTGAAGGTATGTGTATAGCTGGTGTCTTCGGTGGAATTGAATCTGGAGTTTCAGATTCTACTACGGATATTTTCTTAGAGTCAGCATATTTTTCAGCGGACTATGTGAGAAACACTGCTACAAGACATCAGTTGAAAACGGACGCATCCTTTAGATTTGAGAGAGGTACAGATCCAAATATGACAGTTAAAGCTCTGAAATGGGCTGCCATTTTGATTAAAGAAGTAGCAGGAGGGGAGATTTCCTCTGATGTCATAGATGTTTATCCAGAGACTATTCAGGATTTTATTATTCCTGTAAAATATAAAAATATTGATCGATTAGTCGGAGTAGAAATTCCTCATGATCGCATCAAAGAAATATTGACTAACCTAGAAATCGGTATTCAAGACGATACAGATGAAGGGTTTACTTGTGTTGTTCCTCCTTATCGAGTAGACGTAACCAGAGAGGCAGATATCGTTGAGGAGATCTTGAGAGTCTACGGATATAATAATATAGAACTGAGTCAAATAAATGGCACTAGCTATTTAGCAAATTACCCATCGCCAGATAAAGATAAAATTCAAGAAAAGACAGGTTTGTTCTTGTCATCAAATGGTTTCAATGAAATGTTGGCTAATTCTCTTACTACTCCAGATTATGTTGAAAAAACTGGATATTGGAATAGAGAAGAGTCTGTTGAAGTTCTAAATAAACTCAGTGAGGATCTTGGAGTGATGCGTCAGACACTTGTGTTTTCTGCTCTAGAAGCTATGAGGTACAATATCAATAGAAAGCAAACTAACTTAAAATTTTTTGAATTCGGGCGAACTTATTTTAAACTGGATGGAGGCTACAAAGAGTTTGAGAAACTTTCTATATCCATGACAGGTGCGAAAACAGAAGAGAGTTGGAATGTAGGAAATGGAGTAGTTGAATTTCACGACTTATCCTTGATCATTCAGAAACTATTAAGCAAGTTTAATATTAAGGACGCCGATTCAATACCCACTGAAAATAAAATGTTTGAATACGGATTAGATATTTCTATCAACAATGTTTTACTAGGTTCGTTTGGGAAGTTGAATAAGAAAGTACAAAAGCTAGTAGATGTTTCGCAAGAAGTGTTTTATGCAGAACTCGACTGGTCTAAGCTTGTAAAACAATACGGGAAGAAGATTACTTATAAAGAGGTTTCTAAATTTCCAGAAGTAAGAAGAGATCTATCACTAGTGATTGATAAAAATGTTACTTTCAAAGAAATCATGGAGATAGCAAAGAAAGAAAGTAAGCGCTTGGTTAAACGAATCAATGTATTCAGTGTTTATGAAGGAGAAAACATTGGAGAAGGTAAGAAATCTTACGCTTTGAGCTTTATATTACAGGATGATAATAAAACGCTGAATGATAAGACTATTGACAAAACAATGAAAAGTCTTATTTCAAGTTTTGAAAATAACATTGGCGCTTTAATTAGAAAGTAATTATGTCTGACAATCACCTTAGGTCTGCACTCACTACACTAGAACGAAAAGTCATTTTGCTTATAGGAAATAACCAAAAACTTAAGCAAGAGAACGATGCGTATAGGGCTGAGTTGGCTGAGGTGAAAGCAAAATTGGCAGATCGTGAAGGTCAATTAGAAGGATTTCAGAATAAGGATAAAATAAGTAAAATTGTGAATGGCATGGTCACAAGCGAAAGTGATCCTGAGCAATTAGGAGACATGCTAGATGAATATATAAAAGAAGTTGATAAGTGTATCGCTCAGTTGAGTGAATAGTATATCTCAATGACGGAATTATCAATTAAAATAAAAATAGGAAACAGAGAATATCCGATGAAGGTATTAGCCAGTGAAGAGGCTAAAATACGTGAAGCGGGTAAAAAGATAAATGATAAGCTAAAGTCCTTTCAAGACCAGTTTGGGATTGATGATAAACAGGATTTACTGGCTATGGTGGCTATTGATAGCTATGTTGAACTGTTGAACAGTAGTGAGGTACGACAAAACACCGATGAAGTAGCCATGGATCAAATAGATAAGCTAAACCGACTCATCTCTGCTGAACTATAGACAGTTCATTTAGCATAGCACGCTAGTCTATGCCATGATAATTATATATATCATGGATAGTACATTGTTTATTGTAATCTACATATTAGGAGGAATAGCCATAGGCTATGTGGTGAGTACTTTTCTGGTAAAGAAAAGCCGCCAAAAAGTTATTTCTGAGGCTGAGAGCCAAGCGGAGATCATCGTTAAAGAAGCAAAACTTAACGCTGATAGCATTAAAAAGGATCGAATTCATGAAGCTAAGGAGAAGTATCTGAAGTTGAAGTCTGAGTTTGAAGATGAATCGAACAGAAAGAAAAACCAGATCATAAATAATGAAAATAAGGTAAAGCAGAGAGAAAAAGACGTATCTAAACAGATAGAGCAGTATAAGCGTAAAGAGGCTGAGTTAGAAAGTCAGAAAGAGAATTTAGAAGCTCAAATGCAAATCGTAAAACAACGAAAGTCTGATCTTGAAAAAGCTAGACAAGAGCAAACTAAAGCATTAGAGAAGATCTCTGGTTTATCAGCAGAAGAAGCCATAACTCAGCTCAAAGAAACCCTTAAAGATGAGGCTAGGTCTAAGGCTTCTTCTCACATCAAAGATATTATCGACGAGGCTAAGTTGACTGCTACTAAAGAAGCAAAAAAGATCGTTATTCAGACTATCCAGAGAACTGCTACAGAACATGCCATTGAAAACTGTGTATCGATATTCAATATTGAAAGTGACGATATTAAAGGTAAAATCATAGGGCGTGAGGGTAGAAATATTCGAGCACTGGAGTCTGCTACCGGGGTAGAAATTATAGTCGACGATACTCCAGAAGCCATTATTATTTCTGGTTTTGATCCAGTAAGAAGGGAAGTGGCTAGACTATCTCTTCATAGGTTGGTAAGTGATGGAAGAATTCATCCAGCAAGAATTGAAGAAATTGTATCTAAAACCACTAAGAACATTGAAGAAGAAATTGTAGAGATTGGAGAAAGGACAGTTATAGATTTAGGAATTCATGGACTACATCCTGAATTGATTAAGATGGTCGGAAGAATGAGGTTTAGATCTTCCTATGGGCAGAACTTACTCCAACACTCTCGAGAAGTTGCTAAGCTTTGCGCGACGCTAGCTTCAGAACTTGGTCTGAATGCCAAACTAGCTAAGAGGGCTGGATTGTTACATGATATTGGAAAAGTATGGCCGGAAGAACCTGAGCAGCCACATGCTATTTTAGGTATGGAGTTGGCCAAGAAATATAAGGAACACCCTGACGTATGTAATGCAATTGGTGCTCACCATGATGAGATTGAAATGACAGCGATGATTTCTCCATTAATTCAAACCTGTGATGCTATATCTGGTTCTAGACCAGGAGCTAGACGAGAAATCATGGAATCTTATATCAAGCGTCTCAAGGATTTAGAAAACCTAGCATTGAATTTTGATGGTGTTCATAAGTGTTATGCTATTCAAGCTGGTAGGGAACTTCGAGTATTGGTTGATTCGGAGAATGTATCAGATCAAGAAGCTAATGATCTTGCATTCAATATTTCAGCTAAAATAGAAAGTGATATGCAGTACCCAGGTCAGATCAAAGTAACTGTGATTAGAGAAATGAGGGCTGTAGGATACGCAAAATAAGTTTATAAACTATTTTCAAATAAGCCTATTCCAACGTAATAATTGGGATAGGCTTTTTTATTGTGAATTTTTAAGTGTTAGGAGTCTTTGGAAATTAGAGAGCTGAACCGTTGAAAAGAAAAAAGCTCCAAGACAATGTCCCGGAGCCAGCAGCATTTGAGAAAAATTATAGTCTAAAGATACAGTTAAATATGTTTACAAACCTTGCAAAACGCTCTCATTTTTTATCAATTTTATTTTTTTTAATCTCCTAGCGTTTTTTCGACTGTTTGTTCCTTGTGAGTTTTAGAAATTGCAATTCGTTGAGAAGAGTAGATTCCAGAGTGTCCACTGAAATAATAGGCCGTGAAACAGGCTACTGCATAGTAAGTTATGTTTTCGGCACCGAATAATTCTATCCCCATTATTGTACAAGCTAAGGGAGTATTTGTTGCACCAGCAAACACTGCTATGAATCCCAAGCCCGCCATCAAGTCTACTGGAGCACCAGTCCAAAAGGCAATTGCATTACCCAAAGTTGCACCAATAAAAAATAAAGGAGTTACCTCTCCGCCTTTGAATCCCATCCCCAAGGTGATAGCTGTAAGAATTAACTTCCAGAACCAACTCAATTGGTCTACACCGTCCACTTTAAATGCATTTATGATACTAATTCCGTCACCATTGATAGTGTTGACACCTAGGCCTAAGTAATCAAAAGTGCCTAAGGAATAGCTAATACCTATAACTAAACCAGCGCCTATTACTGGTATTAACCATGGTGATGGAATAAGTTTTGAACTTAAATCTTTGATGCCATGTGATAGTTTGGAAAATAAAAAACTAGCCAAGCCAAAAAGAACAGAAGCTCCAATAACTATCGATAGTAGCTTCAAGTCAAAATGTATAAAACTGATACTATTAAAAGTTTCCTTCGCGGAATATTCAATAGTATAATGTGTGTGATGAATAGGGAAAGCTGTACATGTAATATCTGCTAATAAGCTTGCTGCCAGACATGGAAGTAAAGCATTGTATTTGATTCTGCCAATTGCTAATACTTCAAGGGCAAAAATAGCGCCTGTAACTGGAGTGCCAAATACAGCACCAAATCCAGCTGCCATTCCTGAGAGAAGAATAATTTTAGTATCCTCGTTGTTGAGTTTTAATGTCTTTCCTACGAAGGCTGCTATACTTCCTCCAATTTGAACGGCTGTTCCCTCACGACCAGCTGAACCTCCAAAAAGATGAGTGATGACGGTGGATATTAATACTAATGGAGCCATTCTAAAAGGAATGCCACCTCCAGGTTTATGTATTTCATCCATTATTAGATTATTTCCTGCAGCTGAATTTTTACCAAAAAATCTATACATTATATATATCGCTATTCCAGCAAATGGCAAGAAGTAGATGATCCACTGATTATTCCATCGAATAGTTGCAGCCCATTCCATTAGCCATAGGAACAGTGCAACTAAAGATCCTACTATTATAGATACAGGTAGAACCAATAGAATCCATTTGAATAAATGTTTGCCGATTTGAATTTGCTCGGAAGGGAAATTTGATTGAGTCATAGTGCAAAGAGAATAAAATTATGACGAATCCTAAAGATGATGAATGCTACTACTAAAATGAAAAAGACCTAGCTGAAAAAGTCAGGTCTTTTCGATGGAAACCACATTTTGCAATCTCCCATCCAGAAGGTTAGAAATTATTAGGTCGATAATTAGACATCAGTTTAGGTCAATTAGATAAACAAGTAAATTGGTCAGGTTAATTAGATAGTAGGTAGATCTGGTCAGGTCTTAACTAGATATATGGTTGGTCATCTTAGATTAATTAGAGTTCTCTTCAAGAAACTTTAGAACTATGTCCTAAAGCCAGCAGCATTTAAGAAGATTATGTTTCAAAGGTGATGAGGGCTAGCTTACGAATCCTGCCAAAATACTTACGAATTCTGCCAACCTTCGAAATACGGCTAAAAAGTGGGTTTTTCTCAAAAATTATTTGACGTTGATTCGAATATTTAATCCTGCTTCAATAAAAAGATACAGACGCTTAACATAGAGGAATAAAGGCGGGATTATGAAGGGGGTTATCATTGGTCTACCAGAAGAATTGTTGGTAGAACTGAGTGAAATCATCAAATCAAGCATACAGTTATATTAAGAATTAAACATTGTATTTATTTGATTTGGCTAAAATGAAAAAGACCTGACTGCAATAGCCAAGTCTTTTCAATGGAAACCACATCTTGCAATCTTCCATCCAGTAGGTTAGAAATTATTAGGTCAATAATTCGATATCAGTTTAAGTCAATTAGATAAACAAGTGAATTGGTCAGGTTAATTAGATAGTAGGTAGATCTGGTCAGGTCTTAACTAGATATATGGTTGGTCATCTTAGATTAATTAGAGTTCTCTTCAAGAAACTTTAGAACTATGTCCTAAAGCCAGCAGCATTTAAGAAGATTATGTTTCAAAGGTGATGGGGGCTAGCTTACGAATCCTGCCAAAATACTTACGAATTCTGCCAATTTTTGAAATACGGCTAAAAAGTGGGTTTTTTCTCAAAAATTATTTGACGTTGATTCGAATATTTAATCCAGCTTCAATAAAAAGACACAGACGCTTAATATAGAGGATTAAGTAGGGGGGCACTATAAAGGAGTTTTATCATTGGTCTACCAGAATTGTTGGTAGAACTGAGTGAAATCATCAAATCAAGCTTACAGTAATAGTAAGAATTAAATATTGTATTTGATTTTGGTTAAAATGAAAAAGACCTGACTTCAATAGCCAAGTCTTTTCAATGGAAACCACATCTTGTAATCTTCCATCCAGTAGGTTAGAAATTATTAGGTCGATAATTAGACTCAGTTTAGGTTAATTAGATACTAGGAAGATTAGATCAAGCCAGGTCTTAATAGATACATGGTTGGTCATCTTAGATTAATTAGAGCTTTCTTAAGTAGCTCCAGAACTAAGTCCCGGAGCCAGCAGCATTTGAGAAAAATTATGCTCCAAAGATGAGGTGTGCTGACTTTCAAATCCTGCCAAAATACTTTCATATTCTGCCAACCTTCTAAAAATGAATAAAAAGCAGGTTTTTTTTCAAAAGAATATTGGTCGATCACGATGAGATTTCTAAAAAGTAATTGCTAATTCTCTAGCACAATATCAACACTAACTTCAAACAAAACTGATCAACCTGATTTTGTTAAAACTTCGATAACAGAATATTGAACCGTATAAAGTGTTTATTGATTTTGTATTTGTTCGGGTAGGGGAGATTAATCGAACCAATTAAGAGAATAAACTTATGAGAGATTTTAAAAGCGATGTTCAATACCAATGAAAATGAAAAAGACCTGACTGCAATAGCCAGGTCTTTTCGATGGAAACTAAATCTTGAAATCTTCCATCTAATAGGTTAACAATTAGGTTAACAATTAGGTTAACAATTAGGTTAACAATTAGGTTAACAATTAGGTTAACAATTAGGTTAACAATTAGGTTAACAATTAGGTTAACAATTAGGTTAACAATTAGGTTAACAATTAGGTTAACAATTAGGTTAACAATT
>NZ_QFZQ01000004.1 GCF_003171675.1 Reichenbachiella versicolor
CAATTAGGTTAACAATTAGGTTAACAATTAGGTTAACAATTAGGTTAACAATTAGGTTAACAATTAGGTTAACAATTAGGTTAACAATTAGGTTAACAATTAGGTTAACAATTAGGTTAACAATTAGATGTGGTATAGGTCAATTAGATAGACGAATAAATTGGTCAGGTTAATTAGATATTAGGTAGGTAGATTAGGTCAACTAGATACATGGTTGGTCCTCTTAGATTAATTAGAATTCTCTTAAAGATCTCTGGAACTATGTCCCAGAGCCAGCAGCATTCGAGAATTATTATGATTCAAAGATGAGGAGGGCAGGATTTCGAATCCTGCCAAAATACTTACGAACTCTGCCAACCGCCGAAAAAAGCCAAAAAAGCAGGTTTTTTTGAGAAATTATTTTTCGTTCACACGAAGATTTAATCCAGCTGCAATAAAAAAGACACAGCCGCTTAACATTAGAGCATAGATGGGGTTGCCGTTATAGAGGTGTTTTATCATCGGTCCGCCGATAATGGCATTAATGATTTGAGGGATAACAATGAAAAAGTTAAAGATTCCCATATAGACTCCGGTCTTATTATTGGGAATGGATCCTGCTAACATGGCGTAAGGCATAGCGAGTATGCTTGCCCATGAAATACCTATACAAATCATAGAAAAAACGAGTTGATTCGCAGTTTCTACAAAGTATATGGACAAAAGACCAACACCTCCAATGATTAGAGATATGGAGTGAGTTAGCTTTCTTGTGATCTTTTTGGCTATAGACGGAAGGAAAAATGCATAGACAGCGGAGGTAGCGTTGTAAATACCAAATAAGATACCCACCCAATCCCCGGAGTTTTGATATTGTTGAGAAGATGTATCAGTAAGAGGGAGTTTGAATATGTGATGAGCAACTGCTGGCGTAGTATATACCCACATGCCAAATAGGCCAAACCAACTGAAAAATTGTACCCAACTCAACTGCCTCATTGTCTTAGGCATTCTTTGAAAGTCGGAGATGATATTTAATAGACTATCGTTGTTTTCTGATTCGGTTGATACTCCATGATCCTGTTCATTTAAAAGTTTTAATTCTTCAGGGTTGTATTCTTTTGTAGTGACAATTGTTATTAAAATACTACCTATCAAAATAGCAGCTCCTATTATGAAAGAAAGGGTAAGGTTTAATGGGACAAAACCAGCTTCAGACTGATTGGATATACCTAAGAAATTAGTCAATACATAAGGAAGCCAAGATCCTATGACGGCACCGATTCCTATAAGTACGGTTTGGATACTAAACCCAAGAGTTCTTTGGTCAGCAGGCATCATATCAGCTACTAGGGCTCGAAATGGTTCCATGGCTATGTTAAATGATGCATCCATTATCATGAGCATACCTGCTCCGATCCACAGAGAAGGCAAGATGGCGGTAAATGCACCAGCTTGTGGCATTAAAACTAAACCGACCGCAGCTAAAACTGCACCTACTAAAAAGAAAGGTTTTCTCCTTCCAAGTTTAGTCCATGTCCTGTCGCTGTAGTGTCCTACGATGGGTTGGACAATGAACCCCATGAGAGGAGCTACAACCCAAAACCATGAAAGTTCATGAACATCTGCCCCGAAAATTTGAAGGATTCGACTTGCATTGGCATTTTGCAAGGCGAATCCCATTTGAATACCTAGGAAGCCGAAACTTAGGTTCCAAACTTCCCAGAAACGTAGGTGTCTTTTTTGCATAATCTTATCTTATTGTAAGAGCACTCGGATAGCGAATCCGCCTCCAGGTGCCATCTTTAAAGATAAGGTGCTTTCATTGTTTACATCATAGTCTTTGATGTCATATGCAGTAGGATTGTCAATATAATGAGTATCATCTGCATCAGAGAATACAGTGGCTTTGTAACTTTTACCAGCCTCTAAGAAATCGAATTTTATATCTATAGTTCTAGCTTCCTTATCCGTTACCCCACCGATGAACCAATCCGAACCTTGTCGTTCTTGTCGGGCGATGGTAACGTATTTACCGATTTCACCATTCAGTACCTTTGTTTGTTCCCAATCGGTAGGGACACTTTTGATGTACTCAAAAGCAGGATGCCCTTCATAATTTTCTGGAAGGTCGTTGGCCATCATCATAGGAGCATAGATGACAGTGTAAAGCGCCAGTTCTTTACCAATGGTCGTTTCTACCTGTTCTCCTTCGCGAGTTTTCAGTAATATGTCAAAGACGCCTGGGGTATAGTCAAACGGTCCAGCTAAGTTTCTAGTGAAAGGAATCACGGTTACGTGTTCCGTAGGGTTTCCACCCATAGCGTTGTACTCTTGTCCTTTAGCCCCTTCTCTAGAAACCATGTTGGGGTATGTTCTTCTTTTTCCCGTGTCCTTGATCGGTTCATGAGCGACAATCATAGTCTTGTGTCTGGCTCCGGTTTCGATTACCCTCTGGAAATGTTGTACAAAGTACTGACCATGGTGGTAGTACCCATTTGGAAGAGTGTCCCCATTTTCCACATAGCCTGTTTTTACCGCTTTCATTCCGTGGTCTTCTAAGAACTGAAATGATTGCTCTAGTTGACTCTCATAGTTTTCTATATCAGCTCCAGTTTCATGATGACCTATGATGTAAACATTTCTATCAGCAGCATATTTACTGAGCTCTTTTACATCAAAATCCGGATAAGGCTTAGTGAATTCAAACTTAGTACCGCCGCCCATCCAAGGACCATCCCAGCCATAGTTCCAGCCTTCGACTAATACACCATCAAAGCCATTAGCGGAAGCGAAATCAATATACTTCTTGACATTAGCTGTGTTTGCAGCATGTTTTGAACCTTGGTGCCATGTACCTACGCCGATAAACATTTCCCACCAGACCCCTATATACTTTCCTGGTTTGACAAAAGAAACATCACCAAGCTTGTTAGGCTCATTAAGGTTCAAGATCATGTAATTAGTAATCAAGTCACCGGGTTGTTCACCGATTTGAACGGTTCTCCATGGAGTCTTGAAAGGAGCAGTTAAATAAGATTTTGTAGGGTCTGATTTACTCAAAGGAACCAAATCACATTTCAATACATTGTTACCCGTATTTTTGATCACCATGCTAGAATAATCATATAAAGCAGCTTCATGAATATGAAAGAAAAGGCCATTGGTAGCTTCAACAGTGAATGGTGTATGAACCATGTCCAATTCACTAATAGGTTTATGATCATAAATATATTCGTATCTATTCCCATGGTATGCAGGGATAGACCATGATGGGTGGTCATCGGACATCTTGAACTCAGACACTTCATCGATCACTGAGAAGTTGAGCAGTTTTTCTTGTTTAGGGAATTCATATCTGAAGGCATATCCATCATCAAAAGCTCGGAAAACTACGTTGTATTTTATTCCCTCTCTGTTTTCAAACTGTACGATGAGTTCTTGACAATTATTTCTAATCATTCGCTCTTCACCCCAAGGCTGTTCCCATGTTTCGTCAAAAGTAGAAGTGCTTGACCCAATGATTTTTAGTCCGGACTGTAGATCTCCTTTGTCAAGTAGGAAACCAAGCTTTGAAGTATCAGCTACAGTTTTGCTTCCATACTGAGCTGTATAATATGGATTACCTTTTTCATCGAGACCGACGGATACATTGACAGTATTGGAAGGGGAGTTAAGTTGTAAATAATCCTGCTCTTGCTGAGAAGAGCAGGATATTTCAACTAATAACAATATGACTATAACTATTCTATTCATGTTTTATCTTTTTATTGGGTTTACCAGTTAATTCCGAATTCTTGATTTTTAAGATCTGTAATGATGTAGGGGAGGTCTTTAATCACAAAATCATGTTTGGTCATGGTCTCGATCGGATCAAAATTCGATAGAGGTTCGATGAACCTGTAGTCTTCAGATGGGAATCCATCAGTTTCTGTATCAGAAAAGCCGTGGAAGTAAACCTTTACTTTGCTAAAATGACTTTGGTAATCACCCTCTATATGTCCGAAGGTCAATGCGGAGTCTTTAGGAGAATAAGTGATCTCTCTTTTATAGTATTGGTCAAATTGGTACTCGTATGATTCGCCATCATCTTCATAATAAATAAAGGAGTTCTTTTTATCTCCTTTGTATAGATGAATTTCTAATGTCTCATTTGGTTTTTCTTGGTTGGATTGGACTTTTGATTGGATAGGAATAATGGATGACGCTTTTGCAAATACTGGAAGTTTTTCCGTAGGGCATTCAATTAAGTGTTCACTTTGGCCAGCGTATGACTGATCCGTAAAGAAGTCAAACCATGTTCCTTCAGGTAGATATATTTTTTCGATATCCTTTGTGCTTGGCGTTGGAGCTACTAATAATGATTGACCAAAGAGGAACTCATTTTCATATTGTTCCTGATAAATGACATCATCCTGAGGGTCTACCAATACCAAAGATCTATTGATAGGAGTTCCATCTGTACTAGATTCATAGAAAGTAGAATAGATATAAGGCATCATTCTATATCTCAATGAAATGTAGTTTCTAGAGATCTCCTCAGTATGTTCACCGTATGTCCAAGGTTCACTCGACTTAGTATTGACATTAGAATGTCCTCTGAAGAATGGAGTAAAAGCTGCCATGGAAACCCATCTGGCGAATAGGGCTTCTGAAGCATTGCCAATGAATCCTCCTGCGTCAAACCCAGCGAACGATACCCCTGAAAGCGCCATATTGGTCAGCATTCTCATGCCAAGCATCATGTGCTCATCCGAAGCTATATTGTCACCAGTCCATACAGCGGCATATTTTTGAATTCCAGCGAACCCAGATCTTGTTAGGTTAAAAGGTCTTTTACCATTGAGATTCTCTTGCGCACCCTCCATAGTGCTTTTGGCCATCATCATGCCGTAGACATTTCTGGCTTGGCGAGAAGTAGCCCCCTCTCCATCAAAATCGAAATCAATCATATCTGGAAGCATATTTCCCCAAGTAGCGATTTCGTTCATGTCATTCCAAAATCCTTCTATACCAATAGCCGTGTACTGTTTTAATTGATCAGCCCACCATCTTCTAGCCTCAGGTTTGGTGAAGTCAGGGAAGTGACACCATCCCGGCCAGACCTCGCCTTCGTAGTATTGTCCGTCAGGGTATTTGATGAAAACGTCCTTTTCAACCCCATCCTCATAGGTGTGATATCCAGATTCATTTTTAATGCCTGGGTCACACATCACCACGACCTTGAAGCCCATATTCTTTAAGTTTTTGATCATGACTTCAGGATTTGGAAATCTTTCCTTGTCCCAAGTGAAGATCTTGTACTTATCCATATAATGAATGTCAAGCACGATAGTATCGGCGGGGATTTCTTTATCTCTAAATGTCTGAGCGGTATTCAGAACTTCAGTATCCGGATAGTAACTATATCTGCATTGCTGGTAGCCAAGTGACCATTTTGGCGGCATTGTCATTTTACCAGTGATCCTACTGTAAGCTTGAACTATCTCAGTGACCGATTTTTGGTGAATAAAAAAATAGTCCATGTCACCAGAGTCAGCTGCGAAGCTCGAAAAACGATTGTTGGACGCACCAAAGTTGAAGTGTGTCTTATGAGAATTATTAAAAAAGATACCATATGCCCCCTGATCATGAATACCTATGTAAAATGGAATCGAACTATATATAGGGTCAGACTCCACACCATATCCAAAGTGATCAGTGTTCCAGTTTTGATATCCTCTACCACGTTTGTTGAGAGGTCCTGTCTTTTCACCTAGGCCTACGAATTTTTCATTAGGTTGGAGTTTTTTGTAAGTAGTAACCTGCTCACCTAGCCATGATGTACCGAAGGATGCGTCATCCTCGTTGAGGATTTTACCTTTTTCATCTCTGAATATGATACGGAAAGGATTCTTTAAAAGAGTAATCTCTAACAGGTCAGTAGAGATGACTATGCCGTCCTCTCTCTCAATAAAATCTATAGACTTCGGCTTGAGGGAGTCTTCTAGTGCATAGTGAAATGGGTCGAAAGTATCATTTCTACTTACCCTCACTCGCACGATACCATCTTCGTACAGTTCGATCTTGATGATTTCCTGATTAGTTTCAGCACTAAAAGACTGCGCATCTACTTGATAGGAAACCAGCTGCCCGACCGAATTATTGTTAGTACGAGAGGTTTTGGTTTGTGTCTTCTCTTCTACAATCATAAAGCAGTTTATATACTATATGCTAGCAGCTATGATGAAGCCTTTAAAGAGAATTGGATGTTTCAAAAAGCTATTCAAATGTACGAGACAAGTTGTCTTGAGGGCAAGACTTTTTAAGTGCAAAATATACGTTTATATGACGTCAATGCCGTTTAAAGCCGTTGTAAGGGGATTCAATCGATTGCGGAAGAGTTGCAAAATATTTTCGGATATAGTCCCAGTAGAGAGTTTTTATTCATAAGTAACTTGTTTTTTATATTCGATTACATCTTTGGTATTGTCTGATTGGATATACAATTAGATTATTCATGGCGTATTTTATTGATTTCACCTTTGATGGTCGTCATCCTAGAAATTACTAATGTCGATAGGTTGTGTAATTATCTGGGATCTCACGCTTACCAAATATATGAGCGGTGAGATCTTGGATAGCTTTTCTATGCTGAAGCTAGAAAACCTTCCGAGAAGACGGAGGTGCTACCGATAAATCATACCGCCCTAAAGAGTAATCTAACTTTTAAGAAACGCTAATCTGTTTCAAATAAATAGCGTAGTGACAGTGCGATTCTATATAAGTACTTTTTTAAAATAGATACCCAAGCCATTCTTAGAGAAATCAATAGCTCACTACATTGATTTGGGTATACCCCAAGATATTAATAAATCTCCCCTAGTAGAATTTAGTGTTTCCTACATAAATCTTTGGTCTTCCCACATCGTGGGAAGGATAATTTACCCTGTAGAGAGTGGTAAATAATACCGAGGGGAAGATTAAAAACTCCGAGGGGAATATAAAAATAACCGAGGGAAGTGCCTATTTAGTCGAGGGGATTGTTAAAAATCTCAATTGGATCAGTAAAAACACCGAGGGGGTAGTTACGTATTCCTATTGAGTACTAAAAAATTATCCACTAAACCACAGAATAGCCTTTGAGAAGGGTTATTTCTCCTTTCGGGTAGACTCTCTGATGATCAAATCAGTTTTTAAAACCTGAGTGGTAGGTTTAGGAGTCTCATTTTTAGCTTCTAGTTCCAAGATCAATCTTCTAGCAGCTGCTCGACCCATTTCTACCCCTGGTTGTGCGACGGTGGTAAGCTGAGGGTCTATCAATGAAGAAAACTGCCAATTGCTGAAACCAGTAATTCCAATGTCATTGGGTATGTTTAGACCTTCGTCCTTGATAGCCTTCATAGCACCATATGCAGCCATGTCATTGTTAGCAAAAACAGCGTCAGGTCTATTAGGAAGGTCAATGAGTCGTTTCATGGCATGATATCCTTCGTCCATTGTGCCTTTGAAACACGGGAGAATGTACTCAGGGGTGATACGAAGGTTATTTTTGCTCAGTGTCTCTTCATATCCACGTTTTCTTTCCGCACTTATGATCAAGTTTTCAGGACCAGCAAGGTGAGCGATTTTAGAATATCCCTGATCTATTAAGTGCTGAGTAGCGATAGCAGCACCATAGTAATCATCCACTATTACTTTACTCACATCGAGGTCATCAGTTTCTCTATCGAACAGGACAAGAGGGATTTTGTTAGCGACTTCTTTAAAATGATCAAAATTGGTAGTCTCCTTAGAGAATGAAGCGATCATTCCGTCTATTCTTTGATTGAGCAGAGCTTTAGTGTCTTTGACCTCACGTTCATAAGACTCACTCGTTTGACAAAACATCACCGTATAGCCTGCATTATAAGCGACCTCTTCGATACCAGAGATTACCGTAGAGAAGAAAAAGTGAACAATCTCAGGTATGATTACTCCTATAGTATGTGTTTTTTGACTGCGAAGGTTTTGAGCGACTACATTAGGTTCGTAGTTGAGACGCTTAGCCAAATCATTGACCTCTTTTTTAGTTTCTACACTAATGTCTGGATGATCATTTAGAGCTCTAGATACAGTAGATGGGGAGATGCCAAGCTCCTTGGCGAGATCTTTTATAGTGACCGCTGATTTTTTCATTAATAATTAAACCTACTAAAATTCACATTCATGGAAAATCCTTAATTCCTAAGTAAACAGGACGAAACGCTCGCTAATATAATAATAGGATAGTGTTTAGTTCTTTTTGAAATAAAAATAATGCAATCGTTTACGGAGGTTGTAAGCGTAAAATAGACTTTTATATCGATTTAATAAAGTTTTGAAAATTAATGTAAGTACGAATTGGAATTGCAATCGTTTGCGGGTTCGATTTCGATGACTTTTGCACTAAAAAAAGCTATCAAAGCCCTTGTTTATAAATAATTATCCTTTACCATTGGATTATCAGTCTGATTAATGATTTGTTAATCTTCTTCCAATTGAGGCATTAAGAAATCAAAAAAACAGTCTGAAAAGGTTAAGTGAATGTTAATTAATGGTTGGCATGTTTGAGATGAAGCTTTTTTAAGAGAACTGGATGTTCAAAAAGCAAAACTTAAAAAAGTACAATTTTAAACTTCGAATTAATTAAAACTTAGCGTTATGAAAAAGTATGATAAGATTCTGGCCTATTTCATGTCAGTATTGATGATTGTCTTCACTGTATCATGTGATGACTCAGACGATAGTAGTGATATAGGTGGAGGAGATGAAGGTATCAAAGTAGCTGATGGTTATTACATAGCCAAGGCTGGAGAGGATCCTGTTTCTGCATCTAAACTAGTAGTAGAGCAAGTAGAAGACGATGGGTTTGGAGCTCAAGAAAGAATTGGTTTTGCAGCCAACTATGTATACTTGACAGCTGGAGATTATAACATCGTTCAGATCTTCAATCAAGCTGTAGAACAAACATTTGGAGGTACAGCAGGTACTGGAGACAATGCTTCGGCAGACTGTCCAGATGCTACAGGCGAATACCCAGTGATAGCAGGTGAGTTGGATGGTGCAGCTTTCAACATTGCTTCAGAAGGTCTATACAAAGTGACTTTTGACCAAACTACTAAGGAGATTATTCCTTATAAAATCAATCAAGTAGGTGTAATAGGTAGTGCTACTCCAAATGGATGGGGTGGAAGTACAAACTTCGATGGTTCCGTAAGTGCAGATGGCGGAAAATGGACAGGTACTAATGTATTGATGGTCAAAGGAGAGTGGAAAATCAGATTTAACTGTAACTGGAATATCGATAGACGAATCGATGCAGAAGCTGGTTTCGGTGCTGACAACGGATACATGCTGTTTACCAACTTTGGTGGTGTAGATGGTGATTATACCAACTTAGCGCCAGGTAATGTAGGAGCAAATATGCCGGTAAATGCAGCTGGTGACGGAGGAGTAGAAGAAGCTTACTTTACTGTAGACATCACTTGGTCTGCTGAGGATGGGTTCAAAGTAGAATTGACTAAAACAGCCGATTATACGCCCGCAGCTTGGTCTCCAAATGACTACGCTTGGGCATTGACAGGTAGCGCTACTCCAAACGGATGGCCAACAGCTGACGCATCATTCGAAGATCATGACATGTTCTACGAAGCTGCGATGACAGAGCACACTTGGACGATGTTTGATGGCGTAAGTGCTGGCGGAGGAACTATCGAGTTGACTGCTGGTAATGCTTTCAAATTCAGAGCTAATGACAAATGGGATGATGCGCTAGGATATGACGATGTCACTGTCGCTGGAGATACTGGCAATATATCTAAAGATGGCGATGGCAACTTTGAAGTAGGAGTTACCAAAACATACGAAGTGAAGCTATTCACTGATGACGAAGGAGAAACTTATACTGCTACATTCACAGCAGTAGTTGAATAATCATACAGTTTTTAAGAGATCTGGGTGTATCAGGTCTCTTTTCTTAAACTCAATTAATTATAGGACTATAATCCGTTGGGTTTAATTTCTCAATTTTCGATTAAGAGCGAGCTTAAATAAAATTTTGAAGACATTTTCCCCAGAGTAGGGAGCTTCATTTTAAATTATCAACTTCATATCAAATGAGATCAGGGTTTATATATCTGTTATTTTTTATTTTGACCTTATCAGCAAGTGCTCAAAAGTTAGCGATATCGCCTACTGTAGATCCTGAGTTCTTTGCGGCTAACGATGAGATTACCATTACCTATGATGTCTCTTTCCAGTCACCCAGCAGTTGGTCTGAAGCATGGCTTTGGGCATGGTTGCCTACCAATACATCTATTAACCCACCGTCCAATGTGAATCCAGCTAGTAGTAATGCATCAATTACTAACGCAGCCAAATTCACCAAAAGATCTGAAGGTGGTAGAGTCTACTTTGACATTACTATTACTCCTTCTACATTTTTCAATACCTCAAAAGATAATATCACTTCCATAGGCTTCTTGCTGAAAGGAGATGATTGGGCTGATGGTCAGACAGAAGATTATGTCACAGAAGTGACGGATGGCTTTGTGATCAAGTTTATAGAGCCAGAGGGCAATTTCAAATTCTATACTTCAGGATTTGAAATACCGATCACCGTGAAGACTTCAGAGTCATCTACGATTACCCTATATCATGACGATGTAGCTCAAGGAAGTCCTGCGAACAATGCAACAGAACTAACCAGTTCATATATAGTAGCGGATGATGATGATGTTCATGTATTGAAGGCGGTAGCCAACAATGGCATCGAGTCAGTAGAAACTACTTTCAGCTATGCCGTTTCCCCCACACCACCTTCCAATCCGCTACCAGCAGGAGTTCAAGATGGTATCAACTATATAGATGACAATACAGTAACCCTAGTACTCACGGCCCCCAATAAAGAAAATGTATTTGTTATAGGAGATTTTAATGATTGGACACTGGACAATGACTATTTGATGAATAAAGATGGAGAACAGTTTTGGCTAACAGTTGGTGGGTTGACTAAAGGAGACAATTATAGATTTCAATATTTGATCGACGGTGAGATCAGAATCGCTGACCCATACTCTGAGAAAATAGGATCACCCTTTGACGATCCAGAGATAATCGCTCAAAACCGCTATCCAGATTTAGAAAACTACCCTAATGACAAGACTTCTGATGCCGTGACCTATATTCAGACTGGACAGACAGCCTATTCATGGGAGGTTGTCAATTTCGAAAGACCAGCCAAAGAAGATTTAATGATCTACGAATTATTAGTCAGAGACTTTACAGATCAGAGAGACTATGAATCGGTCATTTCTAGACTAGATTATTTAAAATCTCTTGGAATCAATGCCATTGAGTTACTTCCCATTACCGAGTTCGAGGGGAATAACAGCTGGGGGTACAATCCTTCTTTTATGCTGGCTACAGATAAGTACTACGGTACTGAAGATCAGCTCAAAAAACTGATTGATGAATCTCATAAAAGAGGTATAGCTGTAATTGCAGATATTGTCTTGAACCATGCCTTTGGTAGAAGTCCATTGGTGAGAATGGAAAACTCAGGAGGATATAATGCACCTACTAATGATAATGTTTATCTAAATAAAACAGCTAAACATGATTTTAATGTAGGTTATGACTTCAATCACGAAAGTGAGTACACCAAGACCTATTTAGATAGAGTGAATGAGTTTTGGCTTCAGGAATACAAATTTGATGGATTCAGATTTGACCTAAGTAAAGGTTTTACTCAAAAAAACACTTTGGGAAGTGTAGATGCATGGAGTGCATATGATGCATCGAGAATAGCACTACTGAAAAGAATGGCAGATCATATCTGGTCGATAGATGAAGATGCCTATGTCATCTTAGAGCACCTTGCAGTCAACCAAGAAGAGACAGAATTGTCAAACTATGGTATGATGCTATGGGGCAATCGAAATCCCGAATACAGAAGTTTAGCCAAGGGTAATTCTCGGTCATTGGACAATGTTTTTCATGAAGGTATGGGCTGGGACGACCCGCATCTAGTAGCCTATATGGAAAGCCATGACGAGGAGAGAGTAATGTGGGATCTAATGAAAACTAACACTAGAACACTTAGCGAATCAGTTGCCAGATGTCAATTGAACGCTGCGTTTTTCTTTACCATACCAGGTCCGAAAATGATCTGGCAGTTTGGGGAGATGGGATATGATGAAGAATTAAATGATGATAGATTGGCAATAAAACCGACACACTGGGAATACCTAGAGCAAGAAAAACGAGCAAAATTAGTAGATGTATATACTTCACTGATGAATTTGAAGACGAAAACAGAATATATAGATTCCAGATACTACGATATGAAAAGTTCTGGAGGTGTAAAGTGGATTACGATTGATCATCCAGATGTCACCATCACCGTTGTAGGAAACTTTAACAAAACTTCACAGTCTGTAAAAGTAGGCTTGACGCAAAATGGAACATGGTACAATTACCTCACCGAAGAAGTTATTTCAGTCTCTGACTACCAAAACTACCAAGAGGTATTGAGTGCAGGAGCCTTTAGAATTTATACTACTAAGAAGTTAGAGAATTATATAGATGGGGACCCTACCGTCCTTTTCGTGAATTCAGATGAGTTATCGGAGAATATAGTTCTAGTAGTTCCTAATCCAGCCGATTCATGGATCACCTTATCATCTGATTTGCCGATTAAAGCGTATGAAATATATGACGTGTCAGGTAAGGCAGTGCATAATGAGACTACTCACATGGATGATAATAGAGTCTATGTTGGAGGTTTGAGCGATGGGGTTTACCTTATCAAGGTATGGGTAAATGATGAATACCTAAGCCTAAGATGGGTGAAACGATAGATGAGAAATTGATATTGATAAAGACTAAGTTATAGATAAACTAGATGAATGATATGAAAATCCGATTTAGAACAGAGATAGTGCGGTATTTCTGGATCGTAATGATCGTAGCATTACCGCTCAGTGCAGCATGGGCACAGGATAGAACGGTACGAGGGGTAGTGACAGATGCTACAGATGGCGAGCCGATCCCTGGTGTGAGTATAATTAATAAATCTACTGGTGGCGGCACCGTTACCAATATCAACGGAGAGTATTCTCTGACTGTAGGAGAGGATGCAGTATTGGAGTTTAGCTTCATTGGTTTCAAAAAAGAAGAAATTATAGTAGGAGCTAGATCAGTAATTGATATTCCGCTCAAGCTAGATATTCAGGAGCTCTCGGAGGTAGTCGTAATTGGTTATGGTCAAGTAGAAAAGAAAGATGCGACAGGTGTAGTAGCAGAAGTGAATTCTGATGATTTCAACCAAGGAGTATTAGCTGGACCAGAGAATCTATTAGCTGGAAAAGTAGCAGGTGTTCAGATATCCAGTTCAGGAGGTCAGCCCGGAGCATCAGCCAAAATTAGAATAAGAGGAGGTACTTCTCTTAACTATTCCAATGAGCCTTTGATAGTAGTAGATGGTGTGCCAATTGAATCTGAAGGACACAATCCCGGCGATGCTCAAAGAGGAAGAGGCGCTTTGAATTTCATCAATCCAGCAGATATTGAAAGCATGACTGTATTGAAGGATGCATCAGCCGCAGCGATCTATGGATCTAGAGCAGCCAATGGTGTAATCATCATTACTACTAAGTCAGGTCAAAAAGGTAAGCTCAGAGCAACCTACGACGGAAGTTTTACCATTTCACAATTCGTAGGTGATGTAGAATTCTTCAAACCAGGAGAATACAGAGAGCTAGTAGCCTTTAAAGAACCAGATAAAGTCAATGAGCTAGGCGATGCAAGTACGGATTGGTTGGATGAAATTACACAAACAGCTACAGGTACCAGACACTTAGTTACAATAGGCAAGGCTGATGAGAAGAACAATTACTATGCGTCTGCCAGTTACATGAAGAGCCAAGGAGTATTAAAAACCTCTGAAACTCAAAATATAAACTTGGCAGCCAGATATGAAAGAAAGCTTTTAAGAGATGATTTGAAACTAAAGTTTAATGTAAAGTCAGGCTGGTCTGATGATGTCTACGCAGCAGAAGTTACGAATCAAGCTTTGATTTTTGACCCTACTCGTGCCCCATTCAATGAAGATGGAACCTATTTCGAGTGGAATGAAAAGCTAGCTACCAGAAATCCATTGGCACAAATCAATCAAACATCCGAAAAAGGAACTGTCAATAGATATCTATTCAATGGTCAAGCCAATTATGTTTTGCCATTCTTTAGAGATATTAATGTCAACTTAAATGCCTCATATGACTTTCAAGATGGGGATAGAATCAAATCACTATCCGCCGATAGATTTGATGCTAATGTGGGAGACTACACAGGAGAGTTCTATTTTCAAGAAGACTTCGAGCGAACGAGTAAAATGCTAGAAGCATATGTCAACTACAATAAGGAGTTTACAAGTCTAAAAAGCAAAGTGGACCTTATAGGAGGATATTCTTATCAGGACTTCGATTCTAGATTTGATTTCTTTGAATTGGACTCCGCAGATCTATCTAGGAATGCAGACGGCTCTTGGAATGAGATGATGTTTGACAAGAACGATAGCTCGATTCTTGAAAACAGACTGATCTCATTTTTTGGTAGAGTCAATTACACTTTCAATGACAAGTATCTGTTGACCGCTACTTTGAGGAGAGATGGTTCGACAAGGTTTGGTGAAGAAAACAGATGGGGGCTATTTCCATCTCTTGCTCTCGCATGGAGAGTTATAGACGAAGACTTCATGGCTGGTACAGATAATTGGCTTAGTGATTTGAAACTAAGATGGGGATATGGAGTCACTGGTAATCAGAATATTCCAGATTTCAAATATGTCTCTCTCTATGAATATGGTCAACCAGACGCGTCTTACCAGTTTGGAAATGAATATGTCCCTACTCTTAGACCCACTGGTGCCGATCCAGACATTAAATGGGAGGAAACAGTCAGCTACAACGCCGGAGTAGACTTCGGTTTTATCAATGGCAGGCTGTATGGTTCAGTTGACTTATATAGAAAAAACACGAACGATCTACTGAATACTGTGGCGATTGATGCAGGGTCAAATGTAAGAGACCGACTCATCAGAAATGTAGGTAGCGTAAGAAACGAAGGAATTGAAATTACACTGAATAGCACCGTGATTGACAATGAAGACTTCAGCTGGTCTCTTAGCTTAAACGCTTCCGCCAATAGAAATGAAGTATTGGCTCTAGATGGATCGGGAGGAAATGTAGTGTATGAGATCGGTAATATCGCAGGAGATGTCGGTCAGACTATTCAGGTATTGCAAGTAGGGAAACCAGCATATTCATTTAGAACCTTCAAACATAGGTATGATGAAGATGGTAACCCTCACAGGGACAATAAGAGATATCCTAATCAGGATGGAACTCCTGTTGATCCGAATTCGGCGATTTCTCTGATGGATATGTACGAAGATCTGAATGGTGATGGGAAGATTGATGACAATGATCTGTACGTGGGTAAAAATCCAGCTCCTAAATGGGTAGCAGGTCTTACTTCATCTATGAGATATAAAAAGTTTGACTTGAATTTTACCTTGAGAGGTAATTTTGGAAACTATGTCTACAACAACTTAGCGTCATCCAATAATGGTTACTCGCTTATAACAGACAAGCAGGTCTTAAACAATATTCACAAGGGAACGCTTGATACTGATTTTGGGCAAAAGCAATTGAGATCAGACTATTTCATTGAGAATGCTTCATTTGTGAGATTGGACAATATCTCGCTCGGTTACAGTTTCGACGAATTGAAATACGCTAAGATCAGAGTTTATGGAACCGTTCAAAACGTGTTTACCATCACTAACTATTCAGGAATAGACCCAGAAATATCCTTACTAGGAGATGGTATCAATAACAATGGTATTGACAATAATGTCTACCCGAGAGCTATCACAGCCATTCTAGGAGTAAATGTTACATTCTAAACTAAAGACAACGATGAAACGAGTTTTAATAATATTATTATCGATACTGGCCGTTGGATGTACAGATCTAGATGTCACACCACAAAATGGTTTGACAGAAGCAGTAGCATTTAGCGATCCAGATAGCTACAAGCAGTATCTAGCCAAACTCTATGCTAGTTTTATATTGACAGGACAAGATGGTCCAAACGGAGATGCTGATATCTCAATAGTCAATGACGAAGGGTTTACCAGTTATATTCGATCCTATTGGAAAGCCCAAGAATTAACTACTGATGAAGCTATTATAGCTTGGACAGATGCTGGTATCAGAGATATGCACGAACACAATTGGACGGCTAGTAATCAGTTTGTTAGAGTATTGTATTATAGAATATTCTATACTGTTTCCTTGTGCAATGACTTTATAGAACAATCAAGCGAAGGAAATCTTGATAGCTATGGTATACCTCAGGAAAATAGAGCTGAGATAGCTGCGTATCGCGAAGAAGCAAGGTTCTTAAGAGCATTGGCCTATACTCATGCTTTAGATTTATTTAGGTTCGTACCCATTTTTGAAGGGCTTGGTAGTACGCCATTGCAGTCCGAACCTGAAGAACTATTTGGTTGGTTGGAGACAGAGCTATCGGAGCTAGCCGAATCTCTTCCAGAGCCAAGAACTAATCAATACGGCCGGGCAGATAAAGCAGCAGTTTGGATGATGCAGGCAAGGCTATATTTGAATGCAGAGGTCTATATCGAACAAGCAAAGTATGAGGAAGTGATCACAGCAGTTGAAAAAGTCATAGCAGCAGGATACTCTCTAGAGCCATTTTACGCTGATCTTTTCAAAGCGGATAACCATTTATCTCCTGAGATGATTTTTCCAATCGTGTCTGATGGAACGAGTTCACAAAACTGGGGAGGAACGACATTCTTAGTCAGTGCTGCAATAGGTGAGAGGATGTCTGACAATGTAGTTGATGGTACAGAAGATAGCTCTGAAGATGAATTTGAGAAAGAAGCGTTGACAAATTATGGAGTCAGTGGCGGATGGGCAGGTATTCGTACGACTACAGCTATGCTGGATAAGTTTAACTATGGAGATGCTGACCAAGACCCAAGAGGTATTTTCTATAGTAATGGACAGAGTGAGACTATTCCTAGAAAATCTGATATTGGTGAGTTTACAGCGGGTATAGCAGTTCCAAAGTATATCAATAGAACTAAGGACGATATGGCAGGAAGCAATCAAGACCATGCAGATACTGATGTCCCTTACTTCCGACTAGGTGATGCCTATTTGATGTATGCTGAGGCTACAGCTAGAGGTGCATCTAATGGAAATAGCGCTACAGCGTTGGGATATATCAATGAGCTAAGAGATAGAGCAAGAGCTCCAGAGGATAAAGGTGATATCAACGCTGCTCCTGAGAACTTAACTACTCTTACACTGTCTGATGTGATGGACGAAAGAGTGAGAGAGATGTACTGGGAAGGAACTCGTCGTATGGACTTAATCAGGGATGGTAAATTTATATCTGGATATAACTGGTCTTGGAAAGCCGGAGTCGACCTTGGTCAAGACATAGACCCTTATAGAGTAGTTTTTCCTATTCCACAGTCTCAGATGGAGACTAATGCATCATTCAAACAATATTTCTCTGAATATGAATAAATTAATCAGTATAAAAAAGCTGTCAGTATTTCACTCGCTGCTTTTTTGCGTTTTTATTTACAGTTGTACACCTAAGTCTGAACAAAGACAAGAAACCATGCCAGCTACTGAACTTAAGAAAGACTACAGCGACGCTGTTTTTTACGAGATTTTCGTTCAGTCTTTTGCAGATTCTAATGGCGATGGAATCGGGGATATACCAGGTATGACTTCTAAGCTAGATTACTTAGTTGACTTGGGAATTGATGCGATATGGCTCATGCCAATCAATCCGTCTCCGAGTTATCATAAGTATGATGTGGTTGATTATAGAGGTATACATCCAGACTATGGCACCATAGAAGACTTTAAGAAATTTATCGAAGAAGCTCATCAAAGAGATATACAAGTGGTGATGGATTTTGTGATCAATCACAGTTCATCAGAGCATCCATGGTTTAAAGATGCAAAGTCTAGCAAAGATTCAGAGTATCGTGACTACTATGTGTGGGCCGACATTGATTCGATAGCCAATGAAATCGAAAAAAAGGAAACTGCTTTCGATTCGGATAATATCCGTCAATGGCACCCGATTGAGGAAGGAAATACAAAAGACGAACATTACTATGGGTACTTCTATGGAGGAATGCCCGACTTGAATTATGACAATCCCAAAGTTCGTGAAGAGTTTTACTCAATAGGACGATTTTGGTTAGAGGAAATAGGAGTGGACGGGTTTAGACTGGATGCTGCTAAGCATATTTATCCTGATGATAGAGCTGAAGATAGTCATGCATTTTGGAAAGAGTTTAAGGCGGAGATGCAGAAGGCTAACCCCGATGTCTACTTAATTGGGGAAGTTTGGTCAGACGCTAAGTCAGCTTCTCCTTATGCAGCAGGTTTTACAGCATTGTTCAACTTTGATAGAGCCTTTAGTATTCTAGAATCAGTAAATAATGGAAGAGCTACTGTAGCCAATATAGCGGGGCATGGATATCAAATAGATAGTACTGTTAGCATCGCATCTGTGATTAATGCGTCGTTGCCTTGGTTTAAGTCTTACAATCAAAACTTTTTAGAAGCAAGTTTTTTGAGCAATCATGATCAAAACAGAGTCGCTTCGGTATTTGATGGTGATCAATCAAAAATCAAACAAGCCGCGAACCTATTGTTTACTTTACCTGGAACTCCTTATATCTATTATGGAGAGGAGATAGGTATGTTGGGGATGAAGCCAGATGAATTCATACGTGAGCCGATGCTATGGGATCAGTCAGATTCAATGCAGTCAAAATGGATTGAAGCTCGACATTCTACCTTCGATAGTATAAAGTCAATGGAAGATCAAGCTGCTGACTCTAATTCAGTATTTAATCACTACAAGGACTTAATTCAGCTGCGAAAAGCTAATAAAGCACTTTCACTAGGAGATATTCAGGACTTACCTGTTAATAGTAATAGATTAATAGCCTATAGTCGTACCTATGAAAATCAGACATTAGGAGTACTTCATAATATCTCAGAGAAGAGCATTCCGGTCAGTTTGAATCAACTATCAGGGTATCAATCTATGCTTTGGTATGGAGGAGAGATAAGCATCAAAGACAATGTAATAGTCTTAGGGTCGAAGGCTAGTGTGGTGTATAGGAGATAAAAGAGACAGTAGTAGTTAAAAATGAAAAAGGCCTTTCGGAAGAGAGGCCTTTTTTACTGAATAAAAGTAATACCTTATAGTTTCATTCGTCTAAGTGACGCTACAATTACCTGAATTCGGGAATCAATATCAGCTTTTGCCGTATTAGTACATTGAGCTGCGGCTGCTTCACTCGCATCTTCAAGTGATTCATAGGTTATGTCACCTACTTGATATAATTCTTTTCCTTCACCATCTTCACATGAAGTTAAAAGAACCTCCACTTGACCAGGGTTGCAAACGTTTTGTGGCTCTGTGCAGACAGATTCATCTTCATCATCTGAGCATGAGTACAAGACAAAAAAGCACAAAGCAAAACTCAGTTTTATTAAATAATTCGTTTTCATATGTTGTAATCTAATATTCAAAAATCTAGTAGGATACGTTCGTATTAAAGCTAAATAGATTTGGATGAAATTTAACCTTTAAAAAATTTCTTCTTGCTCTTATCAGCTTTTCTTTTCTTTTAAAATCTTCTGAGGTAATAAAAACATTTTTATACTTACCGTCTTTTCCTTGAGACTTAAGCCATTTTAGTTTGTCCAAGTCTACATCATCAATGTCTATGTCAATTTGCTCTTCTTTAATTTTTTGTTTTTTCTTATTGTTAAAGAGAACCTCTTTGATGTTTATTCCTACTCTATAATCATAATTTTCACCAAAACTTTGTTCTCCCACTAGCTTAGCGTTTAGTTTGTTGGTGACGATTTTAGTTCCAGGAATATTAATTGCATTATTAAAAATAAATATATATGTATCTATAGTATTAAAAAGTAGTGTGTCTGGCTTATCTTTTGTACTGGGCATTTCTTTCAATGCTTCTGTAATTGCAGGATAGTTATAAAAACCTCCATCCTTGAAGAAAATATGTGATTTCATCATCATACTTTCTAAATCAGGGCCATATTCACCATCTATTTCCTTCATTGAAAATTGTAAATAGGACTCTTCGCTCGTGAGAAGGCCACTCATTTGCTCGTGAGATATGTATTCTTCGAAAATAGAAGGAAGTTCCCTAGCCATTCTAGCCATGTCTAAGTTATCAACCTGACCTTTCATATTTAAAAACATTTCTTCATCTTTTAATAAGGTTACTTTTAAGGATGCTATTCCGTCACCTCCAAAGCCATCAAAGTGAAGTTTGTCTATAGTGTAGATGGTGTCTTGTAGGTTGTATAAAGCGGTAATATCTTCCAGTAATGCGTTCTCATACTTCACACTTTCAATAAAAAACTTCCCTTTGGCTTCCATCTTCCATCTCTGTGGTTCAGAAGGTTCACTAGATTCAGGTTCTTTATTATTAGCTTCTCCTTCGGGAGAAGCTATCATAGCCATTAACTTGTCATAGTCCAGATGACCGAGATGAGTTATACTCTCTACTTTAAGAGTGTCTGCTTGGTTCTCGATTACGGTCTCCACCAAATTTCGGACAGTAGTTGTATCGATTTTGAATTTGATTTCACTGTACTCACCTTTGAAATTTTTAATTTGTAGTAGACGATTCGTAAAAACAACCTGACCATTTAGGTCTTTGACATTCATCATTTGATCAGTCATGTCAGTGTTGATGTTCTTCATTCGAATATCAAAAGAGCTTTGATCGAAAAGTATTGGTTGAATCTGTTGTTCTATTGAATCAAGGTGAATCTGTCCACGAGACTTGATGTCAGCCAATAGTTTTCCGTTCATGTCATTGACTAACGTATCAGAAGCGAACTGTTTTAAATATTCAAGATCAAGATTTAGTGCTGTAACGAGATCGAAATCTACTTCTTTCATATCACATACACTCACAGATCCTTTTAGGATGTTTTCAGTAGTAGATAAGTAAAACTTAGGAATTTCAATATCTAAGTATTCTGGTTTTAAGTATTGTCCCTTGAAGAGAACTTGAGCAGAGGTGTTTACTATTCTTTGTTGGTATTCTGGAACATTGACTGTAAAGTTTTTAAGTGATAGTTCATTGTGCTTGAAACGTAGATTGGCGGATAAGTCGCGAATCTCGGGTACCGAGTCCATAGCAACATTAAGCCCATTGAACTTTAGGTCGATCTTTGTTTTTCTAATAGCTGATTCTATGAAAGCATCATTGATTTCAGTAGGAAGAGTTCCGCTAGTGACTACTACTGCATTGACTATGCCACTAAGTTTTTTGAACGGGTCGTCAGGTATAAGCGATTTCGATTTGGCTAGATTCAAATCAATACTTGACTGAACAGAATAAGAGAGCTTGTCTAGATTGCTGAATTTTCCAGCCAACTGGATATGATTTCCACTACAGTCTACTTCAAAAAGTTTCAGGTTTACAGAAGTCGTACTGTTGTTGTTTTTACTTCCATTAGTGGCGTTACCTTTTAGGTTTATATTATATGCGGTAGGGTATTCTGCATACTTGATACTAGCATTAGCTAAGTTGAATGAAGTCTCATAATGAGGGATTGTTTCTTCACTTACATACCCTTTGATTTGTGTGTCAATATTGAAAGATCCAGATACCTGACCTATTCCTAAGGTGTCAAGCATTTCGTCTGAGGAAAATTTCATCAAAGAAGCAAGGTTTGGGATATTGATAGATGTATTGATATCTGTATATATATTCTCTCCAAGAATAATATCTCCACTCATTTCATAAGCTAGTTCGTCAGTTTTGAGTGAAATCGAACGTGCCTTGATCGAGTCTGACTTATAGTCTACATCAAAGGTTAGTTGAGCTTTGTTAAGTCTATTTGCATTGGAGTCATCGTATCGGATGTTTGAGAGAGTTAGTGCTCCAGCAGTTGTCGCCAGTGTTTTAAGACTATCTAGATCAGCGGTAGCGCTTAGCTCTGGAATATTTACATTGACACCTGCCCCCAATTGATCATCCGAATAAATCAGTTCTATTTCTTTAAGAGTCAAGGCATCTATACTAAGGTCCAGTGGAGCAGATGTTTCAACAGTATCTATTTCTGCAGTCGTACTGTCACTCACCAGTAAAAAATCATAACAAGACACTCCAGTTGTGTCTACCAGATACTTAATGTAGCCTTCGGAGACTTCTACTCTGTGAACGGTGAAGATATTGTTCATTAAATCTTCAACATTCAATGTCACGTGTAAATTGTCGATTTTGGCTAAAGTATCGATTTTAGAATCTTCTAATTCTCTGCCAATCCACATATTACCAAAGTCAAGACTGGCTTCAGGGAAGTCTTTTATAAGAGAGAATTTAACTTTTTCGATCTCCATGGGAGCGCCGATTGTCTCACTGGCTTTGTCGATCGCCATCTGGATAATACGATCTTGTAGAGCCCATCCAGCTACTATTAGTGTGATCAATAATCCAATAAATACAAGTGCAGATATCTTTAGAACCTTTAGGAATATCTTCATGGTATGTGTTAATTTCTTTAATCGCAGGGCTTTGGCCCATTGGGTTTAATTCTCTGATTCTTGAGTCGATCTTTAAATAAAATTATGAAGATACGCTACACCACTGAGGTGGATAACTTCATTAAGTATTCAAAGTCGGCTCAATTTAGTTCGATTTAAAGATAAGACGAATTGCACAGCGCGGAAAATGCAATTCTCTTTGAAGAAACAATAAAACTTGAAGAGAAAATATTATTGACTCTCTGTTTTAGCTTTTCTTTTTGCTTTGTAGTGTGTCTTGTCAGCGATGTAGATAACTTTATTAATCTTACAGAATACTTGAGACTTGGACTCGTCAGTTAAAAGAACCGTAATAGGGAAGTTGATTTCATTTTCTAAATCAATTCGTTTCTTAATATTTTCAATGTCCTTGGCCGTAAATTCAAACTGAGCATATAAATCTTGCTTTGCAGGTTTTCTAAATCTTATTTCCGAACTTTTATCCCAAACCACATAGTCTTCTCCTAGGATATAAATCAGCTGTATCATAGCGATCGGATCAGTGGCTGAAAACATGCTACCACCGAATATCGAGTTGACATAATTTCTGTTTTTGTAACTAATCGGAATTTTGATTTTGACTTGTAATAGGCTTTCAGAAACTTCGATGACTCTACCCGTACTTCTTCTATACATGGGAGAGAGGTTGAATGCGTATTTGAAGAAAGTACTCGGCTTTAGAAGTTTAGTGCCTATTCGAGTAAGTGTTTTGTATACGGACATGGAAGGTATTGATTGTTTATCAGTAAGATACCATGATTAAATGCTGGAGTCGCATAGTGATTTTATGTTTTAATAATACTGTGTCTTTAGTTCGATAATACTTACCTTTGCGCTCCCTTCGAGTGAAGGAGCTTTGTTGGAAAGAATTTCAATGAAGTAATTGTAAAACAAAATGGTACAGATTTCCCGCACTGTACTGTATTTCAAAGGGAACTGTTAAAGATGGCAGAAGAAAAAAACGAAGCAGCAGAACAAGCTGCTCAAACTCCTGAAGTAAACGAAACTCCAAAAACAGAAGCTCCTGTAGCTGCTCCAGTAGTCGAAGAAGAATTCGATTGGGATGCAATTGATACCAAAGGATTTGGTGAAGGATACTCTGACGCTCAAAGAGCTGAGATGGAGGCGTTGTACGCTGGTACTTTGAACACTGTAGAAGAAAAGAAAGTGTTGAAAGGTACTGTTGTAAGCATGACGTCTAGAGACGTAATTGTAAACATTGGATTCAAATCTGATGGTCTAGTTTCTGCTTCAGAATTTAGAGATACTCCTGACCTTAAAGCTGGTGATGAAGTAGAAGTATATCTAGAAGAGCAAGAAGACAACAACGGTCAGCTTATTCTTTCAAGAAGAAAAGCTAAGATCGTAAGTGCATGGGAGAATATCCAAAAGTCTTACGAGCAAGATCTAGTAATCGACGGTATGGTGAAGAGAAGAACCAAAGGTGGTTTGATCGTAGATATCTTCGGTGTAGAGGCGTTCTTGCCAGGTTCACAGATCGATGTGAAGCCTATCAGAGACTTCGATATTTTCGTAGATAAGAAGATGGAAGTGAAAGTTGTGAAAATCAACTACACTAACGACAACGTAGTCGTATCTCACAAAGTATTGATTGAGAAAGATCTTGAGAAGCAAAAAGCTCAAATCCTTGAGAACCTTGAGAAAGGTCAAGTACTAGAAGGTGTGATCAAGAACATGACTAACTTCGGTGTATTCATCGATCTAGGTGGTGTTGATGGTCTTCTTCACATTACCGATATCTCATGGGGTAGAGTTAACCACCCAGACGAAGTATTGTCTCTTGACGAGAAAGTTAATGTGGTTGTTCTTGACTTCGACGATGATAAGAAGAGAATTTCTTTGGGTATGAAGCAATTGTCAGAGCACCCATGGGATTCGCTAGCGGCTACTACTGATGTAGGAACTCAGGTGAAAGGTAAGATCGTAAACGTAGCTGATTACGGTGCATTCCTTGAAATCCAGCCAGGTGTAGAAGGATTGATTCACGTATCTGAAATGTCTTGGTCTCAGCACTTGAGAAATCCTCAAGATTTCATCAAGATCGGAGACGAGCTTGAGGCAGTGGTATTGACTATCGATAGAGAAGAGAGAAAAATGTCTCTTGGTATCAAGCAATTGACTGAAGATCCATGGACTAAGCAGGATGTATTGACTAAGTACGCAGTGGGAACTGACCACAAAGGAACAGTTAGAAACTTGACTAACTTCGGATTGTTCATCGAGCTTGAAGAAGGTATCGACGGTCTTGTTCACGTATCTGACTTGTCATGGACTAAGAAAGTGAAACACCCATCTGAATTCGTACAGGTAGGAGAGGAGCTTGAAGTCAAAGTTCTTGAGCTTGATATTGATAATAGAAGATTGGCATTAGGTCACAAACAATTGGAGGAGAATCCATGGGATGCATTCGAGGATACATTCGCTATCGGATCTACTCACAAGTGTACTGTGAACACTATGATCGACAAAGGTGCATTGCTTGAGCTTCCTTATGGATTAGAAGGATTCGCTTCAATGAGAAACTTGAAGAAAGAAGACGGTTCTAAGGCTGCTATCGGTGAAGCTCTCGATTTCGTAGTGATTGACTTCTCTAAAGACGAAAGAAGAATCGCTCTATCTCACGTAGCTACTTACTCTGATGAGATCGAGAAGCCATCTGGTAAAGGTGGTAATAAGAAGAAGGGTGGAAGAAATATCGCTATCGACAAAGTGAACGCAGAGGCTGAAAGGTCTACACTTGGAGATCTTGATGCACTATCTGCTTTGAAAGAGCAAATGGAAGGTGGAAAAAAATAAGTATTAGCTTATTTCCACTGTGGAATTATAAATTGAAAGGCACGTTGACCACGTGCCTTTTTCTTTTGCCTTAAGATCAATGGGTTAGTAATTAATGCTCGAAAAGCTTAATACAATCTTTGGTAGGTACAATAAAAATTCTAGATTTGCACCACCAAAAATTATCCTGCTTCGTAATAGAAGAAGGAAATAATAAATTGGTCCTGTGGCCGAGTGGCTAGGCAGAGGTCTGCAAAACCTCGTACAGCGGTTCGAATCCGCTCGGGACCTCATTAAAACCCTCACAGTGAAAGCTGTGAGGTTTTTTTGTTTTTATACCCTGCAATTACCTCAATAACAACATTGACATCATCTAGAATGCCAAGGGCGGAAAAGATCGATATACAGTATTGAGTGAAACTGTGTTGACAGGCCTACGGTACTATTATAAGGCTCACAGACCTTTAAAATATCTATTTGAAGGTAGAGATGGAAACAAATACAGCGACACGAGCCTTAGCAAAATAGTTGACAGAGCTGCTAGAAAAGCCAAAGTTACTCACAAGGTGACTCCTCATACTCTACGACATTCATTTGCCACGCATTTGTTGGAATCAGGCACAGATATTCGATATATACAGATATTACTAGGACACAACTCCACAAAAACCACCGAAATCTATACACATGTAGCGAACTCCAATTTCATTAATATCAAGAATCCATTAGATTTGACATAATCTGTATAATCACCATTATACACATTAACATTACAACTACGTTAGCAATTAATATTCACTATGAAAAAGTTGACCTTTACCTTTTTATTGTCAATCACTTTCAATTTGGTTTTTTCACAGAGTCTAAAACATCAGCTTTGGGAATTTGCTAGTGATTGTAATGACGCAATAGTTCAGGGGTATGAAGAAGCATTAGACAGAAAACCTGGAAACTTCAAGGATTATTGTAATACATGCATTGACGATACTGCGAATGGTTACTTATTCATTCAAGGCTCATGGCCAACTTGTGGATGTTCGTGCCATATGGCTATTGGTGGATATAAAAATGCAACTGGTGATTACACCTTGGTGAAGTACCAGTTATGGCCCTGTTCAAACTCTTTTGGAATATACTCCAACAAAAATGTCGTCGATTTAATGCCTGAATATTTTAGCCTTAAAGCCTTTGATCCCTCAGCCTCAATTGACACCATCAATTACTTTTATCTGTATTTGGAAGTTCCTAGAAAAGGAACAGAAACTAAAGTAAGTATTCACCCCTTTCCCTTGGGTCAAGTTGGAGTTGGAACCAAGGGCATCTCTTATAATACTGAAAATTCTGAAATTATTTACCCATCATTATATGATGTAGAAATGGATATTGTCGATCATATCCAAAATGAAGAACAACTTGAACTTTTAATGAACAACCGTATAGCGGATTTACCCGAAGAAGTTAAAGGCAAAATCCAAAAGGAAATCGGGGAAAAAAGACGATTCAAAAATGAAGAGGAATTGATTTCAAAACTGAACTATATTAAAGAGGTTTATGACAGATACAGCTCATTGAAATATACAGAAATTACTTTTACGTGGAACAGAGAAAAAGAAAGGTTTGAAGTGAAAGATCGAACAGGAAAACCTAAAAAACAAAGCTTCTTAGAATTTGTAAGAAGTGCCAACTACTTCAGCTATGCTTGTTAAAAAAATTGCTAACAATAGCTGATCTCGCCATGGCGCATTCTGCTAGTTTGGACAGCTCTGCTTTCTACATGCACCGGAAAATCTTCGATTTTCCTCACTGAACCAAAAAACCAAGCGATTAAAATCGAAGATTTTCCTACATTGTATCCGAAACAAACTACACGTCAAGCACCACAGCGGATAGCGGGGCGTTAGATGTAATTATGCCTAGTAAATGGATTTCTCATATCGTTTTTTTGATTCTCTGGCCAGTAAGCATGGTCTCAATTATTGACTTTTTCAAGAACAATACTCCGCTTAGTTTGATGCTTGCATTAATGAGCTACCTACTATTTATTGCATATCACCTAACCCCATATCTTAAACTGAACAACAAACTAAAAGCAAACGACTTAACCTTGATTAAAGCAAGGCATTCTAAAAGCAAGAGGATTAAAAATTATCTTATCATTCCAGCAATTCTGATCATGGTATTTCTAGTTATGCTATTTAGTGAAGAATACGGAATTGTAGGCTTTTTTGCCTTTCCAATGATTTTTTACTTGATATTATGGTTCATTTCTTTAGCTTATTACGACTTGTGGTACGGTATCATAATCACTGACAAACAAATAATTAGTGAAAAAGACGCATTTCAAATCAACTCAATCAATGAGATATTCATTAAAGACCGTTCTGAACTTATAGTCAACCACGCTTATAGGCTTGGTACTATAAAAATCAACATCGAAGATTTCCATAACCCAGATTTAAATTTACTTTCCAGTATTATTAAACAACGAGCTGATATAGATATCAAAAGTGCTTAAGAAAACACATCTAACAGAGCATATAGCGAATGCCCATAGCTGTGTGACTGAATCAATGCCATAACATGCTCCGCCGATTCACTCGGGAAGCGGTAGAATGCCGAGGAATGGTCATTCACATGCCGATAGGCGCCTGATGAGACTGAGCGACCAGACTGGCTTTGGCGGTTTGGAGTGTATCGGCTACCTTGCTGCTTTTAGATACCGCAGGGGCACATCGCCATATGCGGGCGTTAGCGGTAACAATAACTAAATATGGAAATCAGAAAATTTGTTGGCGTAGTTCCTCCTTTAGCTTTTGAGACGCTTTGGTATCCTAAGAGATTGATGCTAATGTTCGATGAGTTAGCACTTGATTTAAATAGGGATTTAACGGGATATGAAAACTATATCCTAAAAAAATCAGATCATGAAATTCAATGGTTAAGTGATGAAGGATTCCTAACAACCCTTTCTGGATTGTTTAAAAAAGAACGAAAAAAGCTCTTTAAAGAAGTAAGCCACGACGGATTATGGTTGCTTCCTAACTCGATTTCCAAAGAATTCGAGAAATACTTGGACTCAGTGGCAGTCCCGGAAATAAGCTCAACTCCATTGAGATTCACGGCTTCAGAATTAAGGAAATTAAAAAATATAGATGCTATAGCCATTTCAACACCTGAAGGCGAACAAGACATTGATGCTCCGATTACAAGATCCTCTACAATAAGAATTACTTTATCCGAATTTCCTATGCCTGCCGACAATGTACCATGGGAAAATATTTTTGACTTTAAGTCAGACAAAGCCAATACTTCAAAGTTTATAAGATTGAAATCATGGATGAACAGAATCAGTAAAACCGGACTCAAAGAATATGAATTACAGGATGAGCTTAGAGAACTTTTATACACCTACGAGGAAGGTCTGAAACTATGCAATATGAAATCTCAAAAGGGTGCATTAGAAGTAATTCTCACAACCTCCGCTGAAGTGGCTGAGAATATATTGAGAATAAAGCCATCTAAAGCCGTATCGTCATTATTTAGTGTTAGGGAACAAAAAATTAAATTGCTAGAAGAGGAAAAAAAACTCCTAGGTAGAGAAGTTGCTTATATCGTTAGTGCTAATAGTAAATTCACTAAAAACCGCTAACATATGCTATGAATGAATGGGGTTTTATCGGTCAGGATATTTTCGCGCGGATTGGAAAGTCCGCCACGAGTTATAAATTTAAATCAAGGCGTGTCTTATGTGCGAGACGAGAGGTTAATCCTTTCTAATCCCCACTCATCATAGCTAAGCGTTATGTACCACGATGACCATTATGAAGAATGAATAGAATGATCAAAATCTACATAGGTATAACATTGCTCCTTTTGATCGATTTAACTCTATATCTCACAATGAGCATTTCCCTTCCAGGAAGACTACTCGATCAAGGAGTATTTTGGGTATGGTTTCTTGGAACGATTTACTTGATTATTTCTCAATTCAAATTCAGATGGGCAAAGCGTTACGCATTCTTTCTATTCGCCCTCACAATCTTAGGTCTATTCCCAATGGGAATTCCAGTTTTATCAACCATCGCTTTTGCACTAACTAATGAACCTTCAATTCAAGTGAATTCTGATTACAGGGTGTTTAAAACTGTAAAAAGCGTTATAGGAATGCCATACATATCAATAACGCAGAATTTCTGGGTATTCGAAAAGGAGGTTGGGTCAACTGAATTCCACTTCGAATTGGCGGATGAATATTTGGAGATAGAAGATGTGACTCAAGTAAACCTTCTAGAATCCACAAACAATCAAATATTAAGGTTTGAGTTTGTATTTGAAGATGGGAAGATCATTAGGAATGTTCAAAAAGGTACATAACATGCTGTGATGAAATCATGCGTAGGTAGTGCCAGACGAAAGTTTTCTGCATTCTAGCAGCCCCGCCAATTCTGCGAATTGGCCTATCAAGAAAAAGAAATGTAATAGCCCACTTCGCAGAACTGGCTATTTAGTAGACGAAACATTATCTTCACCAAAACGCACGAATTCATACAGGATCGCTGTATGGAATGCTAGTTAAAATTACCAATTTTTGGTATGTTTGGATATGAGTAAGAATACATCCATATCATTAGGAAACTATTTTGACGAATTTGTTCAAAATAGCGTCTCAGAAGGTAGGTACAAAAACGCCAGTGAGGTTATACGTGCTGGTCTAAGATTGCTTGAAGAGGAAGAAAAGAAAGTAATTACCTTAAAGGCAGCTATCCAAAAAGGGTTGAACAGTCCGAGAGTCGAAAACTTTGATTTTGATCTACACTTAAAAAGTCTTAAAGCGGAAAGAGGTAAAAATGGCTAAACTCACTTTGAGGCAAGAAGCCATTGACGACCTTTCTGATATTTGGAAGTACACTTATGAAACTTGGTCTGAAAATCAAGCAGACAGGTACTATGAAGCTTTAAAATCAGCGTGCATTGAACTATCGACTAACTCAATTCTTGGAAAAGTGTATCCTGAAATTTCAACTTCCATCTTAGGGTACAATGTCAATAAGCATATCATTTTTTACCATGTCATTTCCGAGGAAGAAATTGAAGTAGTGAGAATACTGCATGAACGAATGGATTTGAAAACACATCTGAAATAAATCCATATAACAAAAGATAAATAAACATTGGACTTATCCGAGATCTGAAAGTTCATTGAATTCTAGAAAGTACACCAAGTAAAAAATAAATTTAAGAAACGGTCTTGGCTCGTAGGTCAGGGAAAGCAAGGTGCTATTCAACCATAGTTTTAAAAGGAAATCCAGTTAGATCGGTTTTTCCGTGTTGTTTTTGTACAACCAAATTTCAATTTGGTTTTTCGGTGTACAACGTTTGTACACTAAAATTTCAAAATGAAATCTCGGTGTACAAGTACATATGACTAACCTGTGTACACCCAATTTTCAATTTGGTTTTTCGGTGTACAATAAATCACTGAAGTCCTGTAGTTTTTAGATATGTGAAATATTGAAATTTAATCTCGAAAAGAAATAAAGTTCAGCCTTAGCAGAGAGCTTTTCTTTGCTATCATGAGTAAGACTTCTTGTATGACTATTGGAATGTGTTTGGGTATCTCAAGAGGTGTACCGTTTATTGCGAATGGAGTATCAAAACCCGAAAATTGAGTTGTAGGTCCAAAATATTCCAAGAAGTATAGAGGTAGCTCCAGCTATACCATTCATCCATTTGAATATTGATAAGTTCTTTTCGATAAATCGGCTTAGGACTGCTAACAAGGAGTAACTGTATACGCCCATCGCTACAATTATTCCAATTGATTCTACAGTCAAGATCAAAATTGAATCTATTAAAGTGTCAGCGCTTAAGATTAAAGCTGAGGTTAGGACACCTCCTGTACCAGATAGACCATATAGCATACCGATCCAAAATGAACGATTCATAGGGTTCATGGCGATTTCTTCACCAGACTTGCCATGTAGGTGAATAGGGTTAAACTCCTCATGATCATGCTCCTCGATTTTTTTATGGTCTTGCATCATGGCATTGATCTTATGGTTTCGTCGTATAGCAGTGACACCTAGCCATATCATGATTGGTCCAACAGCTACTTCTGCATAGAATGAAATATTATCAATCAGTATGCTAGCCATCGACTTGAAGACTAAAGCAAGTCCTCCAAAAAGTAAGAGTGTTACTGAATGTCCGAGAGCCCATTGAGAGGCTTTTAAAACTGTCAAGAAAGAGGTCTTCTCCTTTTTGATAGCATTCTCAGTAGCCAAAACTGAAACGGCCGTCACATGATCAGGTTCGAAAGAATGTAAAATGCCAGCCATTAGTGGCCTTACCAAATTAGTAATCGTCATGCTTTTTTCTCGTATTTAATGAACTTTCCCTCTTTATTGATAAGGTATATGTCAAGTAATATCTTTCGATTGAACACCTTACGAGATGTCTCTATACAATGTTTGAGTAAGGTTTGATAGAATATTTCATTTTGCTGATAGGCAAATACCTCAACTAATCGACCAGCCATGTTCAAAGACTTGATTTGTTCTTGAATGTCCAAGCTATAACCAGCGTCCGCAGCTAATTCGGCTATGAAATTCTTGTTCCAACTAGAGACACAGCTATGTGTGTCTGTGGTACCGAATGCAAGTTTAACAGCTTTGCCAAGCATAATACCTATTGACACTTTTCTGATAGGAGAGATTTGAATTTTTTTGAGTGTCTCACCGATCCAATTTCCATAATGGATGAAAGCTTGCTCAGCTAGATTGGGAAACAAACTGCGTAAATACTTTTCACTGCGAGCACCCGAATTGATAACTAGTTCGTCAATACCATTTGCAACAGCTACATCTATTCCTTGTTCAATACTAGCGATATATGAAGAGGCAGAATAGGGTTTGACTATACCAGTAGTACCTAAAATAGATAGTCCATTCATGATACCTACTCTTTCGTTGAGCGTTTTTTTGGCTATTTTTTCACCGTCGATCACAAAAACTGTAGCCTCAATGCCGCAATCCAAATCATAGTCGTGCAATAATTTTTGAATGGCGTTTGATATCATTTTTCGAGGGACAGGATTAATAGCAGGCTCGCCTACTGCAAGCTCTAGTCCGGGAAGAGTGACAGTTCCAACGCCTTCGCCACCTACCAGTTTGATATCTTTGTCTTGCGTCAAGCGAATTTCACACCCTATTTCAGCACCATTAGTCACGTCAGGATCATCACCAGCATCTTTGATTACCGAGCATTTAGCCCAGCTTTCGGTGAACTCATATTGGTAGATGTTTATATCTAGTGTTTTATCTATAGGAAGGTGAACAGTCACCTTTTCTTGTGCCTTTTGGTGGATAATACTTAATAATGCTGCTTTCGCTGCTGCAGTGGCGGATGTTCCAGTCGTAAACCCATCCTTTAGCGGTCTATTTGGTACTGGTCGCAAACTCATGTTTTTGATAGAGATTGAACTGAAACATGATTTTTAATTAACAGATGTAATTCATTCGTGCTTTTGGCTAAAATGAAACTTGTGGGTAGAAGTGGTTTAGAGATGATGAGAATCGGTACATTACATGCTATAGCTGCTTCTATTTTCGTAGACAAACCGCCACTTTCTCCACTTTCCTTGGTCAGGATAATACCAATGTTATGTTGGCGAATAGTGTTGATCTCATTTACTAATGCCCCGTTTGGAAGCCCCAGAATTAACTGTTCAAAGGGGAAGTCGTTGGAAGCTGCAAGTAGTTTTGATTCTTCTCTATCTAAAATTCTGAAGTAGCATCTAGTCTTCTTCCAATAAGCTTTAAGTTTTGAAATAGACTGTACGCCTGTTAAGGCCAACAAGGTTGGTTGATTGAATTGAGCTAGTTTAGATAGTGCTTTTGTATAGTTATCTATATAGTGTACTAGGGGATGAATAGTGCGTGTAGGGTAGATTCTTTCCATTCTGATGACGTCAATATTTAATCGTGAAGCTACAGCATGAATGGTGTCATGTAATCGTGAAGCAAATGGATGAGCACAATTGACAATCAAACGGATGTTTTGTTCCTGTATAAGGTCAGTCATACTTTGCTGATCCAGTGCTCCATAGCGATAGTTAATATCCTCTGATACTGATACCTTGGTTTTGGTAGAGTATACAAAAGAGCACCGAAGCGCTGTCAGCACTTTGATGGCTTGCTTTCCTTCTGTCGTACCTCCAAAGAGTAGTATCATTTTTGTATTGGGATTTGGATAATATTCTTTCTATTCTTTAACTACGAATTTCTTATTTGTTCTGAAAATGTGCTTCCATTCAGGACTATAGAGTTGAGATCGGTTTTTTCTAGCCCCGATCGCATGTCCCACGATGATAAGAACAGTTCTAGTTTTTTTACTGTCTTTGACGATTTTGGCAAGGTTTTCTAGTTTACCCTGATAGATGGCTTCGTCTTTCCAAGTCAATCTATACATGACTGCTACTGGCGTATCCTTATCGAAATGCTCTAGCAATTGATTTTGAACCTTTTCTGCGATACCAGCACTGAGGTAGATGCACATCGTAGCATTGGTCTTAGCGAAGTTCGAAATGCTTTCGTTATTGGGCATTGGAGTTTTTCCTTCTCCTCTTGTCAGCACAATTGATTGTACTACCTCTGGAATGGTAAATTCAGACCTTAGTGCTGCTGCTCCTGCACTGAATGCGGATAAACCAGGAACAATGAAATAGTCCATTCCTAGCTCGTCGAAAATGGTCATTTGTTCCTGAATGGCACCATAGAGAGAAGGGTCGCCTGAATGCAGTCTTACGATAAAAGCACCTTTTTGATACTGTTCTTGCATCAGATTGACCTGTTCTTCAAGAGTCATCATTGCAGAGTTCCTTACGACCGCACCCTCTTTGCACCAGCTGGTCATTTCTTCAGGAATCAGACTGCCTGCATAGAGTACACAGTCAGCTTCTTCCAAGTACTTTTTCCCTTTTAGAGTGATCAACTCTTCATCGCCAGGACCAGCACCTACGATAGCAATACTGGCCTTGCGTTCCATAGAAGTATCCAGTGCAATGGCGTAAGTATATTTATCATCATTGCTTAGATGGATTTTTTGTTTTTCTACCAATAGGTTTTTGTTTCCAGAAAGCAATAGTGCTGATGACTCAGATACGCCATCAACTCCTATTTTACTTTGTACTACTTCACTTGGGTTTGGAACAGAAACAGTATCGATTTGCTCTGAAGTAAAAGTTTCGAAAGCAATATTCTTAAGCTTACTGAATTCCAAGTAAGCATCTTGTTCTGCTTTTATGTCAATGGAACCAAAGTTTTTGACAGCATCGAAGGATAGACCTTGCGAGATAAGTTCACTTTCCAAAGACTCTATGAAAAGTGAGTAGTTTAGTGTCTTAGAACATCCTGAACCTATTGATAGTACTTTAGGGATGAAATGGATAGTTGGCTTTGAAAAAGTTGGGAGTTTGAAACTAACTGAAATAACCAGCTCGAATAGATCTTCATTTAGACCTTTATCTGAATAAAACACTTCTACAAAACTTGGAATTTCCTTTTCTAGATAAGAAGTTCCTTTGTCCTTGATTTCAAGCACTAGCGCTGTAGGTTTCTTATTGACGAACAAAGCCATGATTTCATTCATAGGTACAGATGTTTTGGTCTTCCATCCGTATTTCTCACCTATGGTATCTAATGCCCAAAGTCTTTGAATATCGCTGGCTGTGGAAATAATAGCTTTACCGCCCAATATTTGTGCAACCTTCAGTGCAAAATCATTGGCACCTCCTTGATGACCACTCAGAACAGATTGTACATGAATGCCTTGATCATCCGTACAGATGACCGCAGGATCATTTTGTTTGTCTCGTAAGTAAGGGGCAATGCTACGAACACAAATGCCGAGTGCACTGACAAAGCAAATCCCATCTAGTTTTGAAAAGTTTTTAGCTAGATACTCGGAGATAGACTCTACAGTGGATACCGTGTCGATGTCGCTTTGTCGAGTAGTAACCACAAGTGATTTGGGAAATTGTTTTTGTATAGTCACCGCTTGATTGATCCCTTGATCAGTGACTGCTATGATTACTATCTTTTTCATGCTGATAAAATTTCAATTTCGTTGTGATCGTCTATTTTGAGTTTAGAAGATCGAATGCTTCGGTTGATACTACTCAAGGTGTCCTTGAATACTTGAGAGGTTGAACTCAGTACTGCGTTAGTGACGAATTTTGTTTCGTTGTTCAGATTATAAATAAGCCTAATCATTTCTGCTAGTCTATTTCCATGTCCACCTATGAACACCACATCAGGTATAGTCAATTGTCTCATGTCTAGATTGAAAAAGTCATCGATCACTATGTCGATTCCCGGAGTGGAAAATCTCTCCATGTTAGATTGAATGATCCCACCACACACTTTACGCTTTTCGATAGCAGTAATTTGGAGGTGAGGGTAGTGTCTTTTTGCTTCTATAGCTACTGACCCCGTACATGATCCAATATCCCAAAACACTTTTGCCTCACTCAGTTCACATGCTTGTAAGGTGTTCAGTCTGACAGCCATTTTAGTGATCATATTGGGACGTCCATCTAAAGGGATAAAATCATGATCATTCAAGCCGAACGATCTAGCCTTAGGTTGCTTTCTTTTTAGTAATACACAGTTTAAGGCTGAAAAATCCAACTTAGATAAGTCCTGCAAAGAGCCCGTTACTATTTTTTCAGTCAAGCCTTCTAAGTTCTCACCAACTAACATTTCATAATGATCAAACCCGTATTGTATCATTTTTTTGGCAATAGTAGCAGGATTTTTATGTTGGTCCGTCAGTACCCCAATAAGAGGCTCATCCTTGATTAAAGCTTGGTATAAAGCTGACCAATCTCTACCATGAACTGAAGTTACTTTTAAGTCATTGTAATTGGTTTGTGTGCGATGACATAGGAGCTGAATGGAATTGAAATAGGGGAATGTTTTGAGGCGGGCATTTGGTAATAGTCGTTTTAAAGTATTACCAAAACCATAGAATAATGGATCTCCCGAAGCAAAAATAAGGATAGACTCTTCAAAGGATTGGTATTTGTCTATTAACTCAGTCATAGAGCCAGAGATCTCTATCCAGTTATGATCTTTAGGCAATAAATCTTTTACCAAATCATAGTGTCTTTTTCCTCCAGAGAAAATATTATGCTTGTCAATAAGATTTTGGATATCAATTGAGACCTTTGGTTTAGGACTATTTCCTATTCCTACTAAGTAAAAATCAATATGGTCAGAAGCTATTGTCATCAGTACCCGTTGAATTTCACGACATCACTTGTGTCCTTTCTTTTCTCCCAGTTGAGTCTTTCCAATTCTGGATTATCGTAAAACTTATCAACGTATCCCAAGCATAAGTATCCTATAAGCTGTCTGTCATCAGGAGCATTTAGAATTTTTTTTACTTTGTTTGGATCAATGATGCTAACCCAACCTAGCCCTACATTGAGTGCCCGTGCCATCAGCCACATATTTTGAATAGCACAGACTACGCTATATACGCCAGCTTCTTCTATAGTAGTCTGACCTAGGGTAGGAGAGTTTGAAGGCTTGTAGAATACAGCCATATTGATAGGCGCTTCGATGATGCCCTCTAGCTTTAGCTGTTTGTATTTATCTGCTTTTTCACCTTCAAACTGATTACCGCCTTTTTTATTTTCTTTATCAAAAGACGCTTTGACTTTCTTCTTGACTTCTTGATCGTCAATGAGTACAAACTCCCAAGGCTGAGAGAAACCCACCGAAGGAGCATTGACTCCAGCATATACTATTTTGTCAAGTACATCCTGTGGAACCTTTTTGTCCAAAAATCGATTCCCTCTCACATCACGGCGGTGAAGGATTATCTCTTCAAGTGTTTTTATTTGTACCTCTGTAAATTCTTTCATCATGAATAATATTTAGAAGCTTCTTCTAGAGTAAAGGCTGCATTGACAATAGCCGCAGCAAGATTACTACCACCTCTATTGCCCTCTATCGTCACCCACTCAGTATTTTTAGATTGAGTCAATTGTTCCTTACTCTCGATCACGTTTACGAAGCCTACTGGAACACCAATAATACCAGCAGGTTTAAATCCTTTATTTTCAATTAATTGATCCGTCAACTCTATCAAAGCAGTAGGCGCATTTCCTACCACAAAAAGAGCGTTTGGATGTTTTTGGACAGCTAGTCTGATACCTGCTTGAGATCTAGTAATATTTTCAGATTTAGCCAATGCTACAGCTTCTTCTTCATTGAGATAGCACTGAACTTTCGTACCGTATTTTGAAGTAAATGCTCTGGTCACTCCTGATGCTACCATCGTCACGTCTGTGACGATTTCTCCTCCGTTCAAAAGGTACTGATGCCAAGATTGGATAGCATGTGGAGTGGCGTTATAATACTCGTGATCTTCGATTACTCCTGTAGTGTGTATCAGTCTAGTGATAGCCCATTTGTCAGATACACTTTTATCAAGACCCTTAATTTTTTCTGATACAATTCGGAAACTCTCTTGCTGGATTTCAGCACCAGTATGAGGTTTTCTATTTAAATACCCTCTAGGCGTGACAAGATGATTTTTGAATTGAAAAGTTTGAGAATTGCCGATCATTACCAAACAGAACATGTCTACATCGTCGGGATTTAATTCTCCCAAAGTCGTAATTTTAATCTCTTCTTCGGGTCTAGTGACTTGTCGAATAATAGCGACTGGAGTCTCAGAGTTTCTTTCTTCTAGAAAGAGCTTTTTGAGTCTTCCTAGTTGCCAGTGTCTCTTTTTGCTTTTTGGGTTGTACAGGCTGGTAACAAAATCCCCCATAGCAGCAGCTCGAATTCTCTTTTCGATCACATTCCAAGGGGTCATCAGATCGGATAATGATATACAGCAAAAATCGTGACCTAGCGGTGCACCTAACTTGCTCCCCGCAGCCAGAAAAGCAGAAACACCCGGAAGAGTGATTAGTTCGATGTCATTTAGATTTTGCTTAGCAGCCATTTCATACACGATCGCTGCCATAGAGTAGATACTAGCGTCTCCTGAGCCGATCACCACTACTTTGTTACCCAATTTGGCTTTTTCGATAGCTATCTCTGCGCGAGCTTCTTCTTTGCCAAGAGGCATAGATATGAGCTCTGCGTCCTCTTTGAGAAATTCTTCAGCAAATTGGAAATAGTAATCATAGCCGATGACCACGTCTGCTTGAGTCAATGCCTCTTGTACAATCGGTAATATGTATCCGTGATTTCCGGGACCTAAACCTGCGACAGTAATATTCATTTTTGAATAGTAATTATTGAGAAATAAGGAATCTCTCTCGATTTAACATCTTTCCAACTAGAGGCTAAGAATTCATTATTGGTACCTAAGTGCTCACCATAGCTGATCTGGTAATTAGCATCAGAAATCACATTGTCAATCACATCTATGACAGATTTGATTTTCATCAAAATAACAGTATCAAAAGACATAATAGCCTCTCGTAGTTCATCTTCTGTTTGGATTCGTGGTAAGATGACTACCTTATCGTTTTGCAAGCAGAGAGGAGTTTGGCATTGTGCTGCAAGTAATGAAAAAGAAGAGATACCAGGTACTAATTTGATATTGAGGCGGTCAGTCTTGATTTTTTCTAATAGATAAGAAAATGAACTAAAAGTACTCAAGTCACCTTCACTCACGATAGCGACCTTGAGACCGCGTTCAAAATCTAATTTGATGTCCTGATAAATACCCTCGTATATTTTTTGGGCTTGTTTACGTTCAAGCGTCATTTCCAAGAAGAAACCTTTTAGCTTCAGAGGGTCCAAATCATAATGCTCTAAAATGGAGAGCGAGTAGCTAGACTTAGTACCTGACCGAAACAGTGAGCCTGGGTAATAGATTACGTCTGCTTCTTGGAGGGTTTTTAACCCTTTTACTGTGATAAGGTCTGGATCTCCTGGACCTAAGGAAACGCCATGAATAGGGTGAAGGGTAATTTGTTTTTTTATGTTTTGTGTATTCTGATTATCGATCATATTCCTAAAATCGATTTTATTTTCTGACCCAATCCTTTCTTTTCGCCTACCTTTTCATCTTCTTCGAACAGAATGCCTTTCACATTCAGGTGATGACCTATTTGCTCTTTGCCTTGCTCTTCTTCAAAGCCAACGATCTGTTTTCGGTATTTACAAAGCTGGCAATTCATGTTGGCAGTTCCATTGATGACTTCATCTAGTCGCTCATCAAAAGCTTTTAATATCAACTCATCGGTACCAAACGAATCAGTATAAACATATTCATTTTCAGACTGCTCATTGTACTCATCGATTTGTTTGAATACCCTTTGAAGGAGTATGCCAGTGAAAAAGAAAAAAGGGACTGCAATAGTACGTTTGAATTCCATCTTACCTATTAGATTCAAACTCTCACTGACAGTCGGGTAAGCTGTGCCACTATAGGCTACTGTAGTGAATCCAAAGCCTAAACCTTCACCCAGCATGCAGGCAAGTTTGTGTACATCAGAATTAGCATCGGGGTCAGTGGTTCCTCGACCTATTACCACTAGACAAGTATCTTTTCTATCAATTTCTGGGAGCTCTTTTTCTCTCTCCAGAATTCGTTTTTTAGCAAGGTCTACTAAGAAGGTGTTGACACCGAGGTGCTTTCCCATTTTTATGGTTAAGTCTTCATAATACCCTTGGATGGTATTCATCTCATAGGGTATATCATTCTTAGCATGTGAACCTGCGAATAGAATTACAGGAAGCGCATATATTTCTCTAATACCGCGTTCATACATTCTTTCTACAGCAGCTTCATAAACAGGATGGTTAAACTCAAGAAAGCCATAATCGACCTCATAGTCTGTATACCGCTCTTTCAGTAGCGCCACTAATCCTTTAAATGCATCGGTGCCAGACTGTGTACGGCTACCATGTCCACAGAGTAAAATACCTTTTTTAGTCATGAGTAATTGCTTTAGCTCCGATTAAAAATACAACAGGCATAGCCAATTCATTTTTTTCAATCTCTTTTTCAATATTGGCTAGGGTGGAGGTTATGATTTTTTGATCAGGTCGAGAGACATTTGAGACTGCGTTTATTGGGATTTGATCATCTTGACAATCGTCAATCAAACTTGAAACGATTTGAGGTAAACTTTTCAGTCCCATGTATACTGCCAATACAGTGCCTTGCTTTAGGGCATTAGCCATTTTCGTTATTTGAGGATCACTATTCGTAGCTAAATGTGCTGTACAAATCAGTACCGAGTTAGATGCTCCTCTAGCAGTGATCGGGATATTGCAGATGCTAGCTGCAGCCAAGGCAGCCGATATTCCTGGTACTACTACAAAAGGAACCTCATGATCTGTAAGGTATTGAGCTTCCTCTGATGCTCGACCAAAAATATAAGGGTCTCCTGATTTCAATCGTACCACTTTTTTGCCCTCTTTGTACATTTGATGAAGCGACTCGTTGATGTTGGTTTGTCGGTTCTTTTGGTCACTTTGGTCACCATACTTTCTACCAACATATATGATCTCCGCTGAAGTATTTAGTCTCATGATCTCATCAGAAACTAAATTATCATGAAGGATTACTTCTGCATTTTTTATTAGCTCTATCGCTTGTACGGTCAGTAGGTCTACAGCTCCGGGGCCAGCTCCGACTATCGCTATAGGAGACATTTGATCCTTATGAAAAATAGCTACTGGATCAGGATATTTGTAAGTCATCCCGAGGACTTTCTTTGACTTTTGATTTGAGACAATCTTAAAGTCAGTCTCTGAGGATGGTAAGAAGGTAGGAGCTTCTAGTCCCAGCTGATGAGCAGCTTCAAGGTAGAAATCTTCACGGACTGGATGCTTATCAGCTGCGCCATTGATGATATCACCAAAATGGCCTTGTTCGATTATTCTTTCAATGAGTTCAATACAATCATCTTGATGAATAAGGTTAACAGGAACATTAGGGTTTTTAAGTTCTCTTTTACCAGCCAGAAATCTACCGGGATGTCTTTCTGGACCTATCAAGCCAGAAAATCTCAATACAGTACAATTACCCTTAAAGTATGCTTGACAAAGTTGCTCGGCTTTTAACACGGCATGGCCAGAAGGTTTATCAGGTTTGCAAATCACATCTTCTCTAGCGTCTAAAACCGCATTGCCATAAGCAGCAGTAGAGCTGACAAATATTACTTTGATATTTGTGGGAGTATGCTCTATGATTTGTTGGATTTGAGCAGGGTAGATCTCTTCTATATTTTCTATACTCCTTTTAGGAGGAATGTTGATTACAAGAATATCGGTGTCTTCAATGATTGTATCCCAGTCTCCAGCAATATGTTCGGTATTAATTTGAACCTTGCCAACATAGAAAGGGTGTTTGGCTAGTTTTAGTAAACCAGTTTGAGAGGTAGTAGTGCCTTTAATAGTATATCCTTTTTTATGAAGTGATAGAGCTAGTGGTTCTCCTAACCAACCTAATCCAACTATGCTGATGGTTTTATTCATTTGGTGTATTTGACTTTAATCGCAGCGCGATAGCCAATTGCGTTTAATTTTTGATTCTTTGGTCGAGCTAAAATAAAATTCTATAGGTAACTCATAGCCTTTTTCGGGTCAGAGAGCTTCATCGAAAGCCAAATATATCTTGATATGCCTTTATATCCGATTTCTAAAAAGTTCAAATTAATATATGCACACCCTAAGGGGTGTGCATATATGCAAGGGTCTTAGGGTGTGCATAATTTAAAAAAGGTAAAAAATAATTTATGCACACTATATAGGGTATGCATATATGCAAGGGGTAGGGAGTGTGCATATATGCAAGGGGTGGAGAGTATGCATAATTTTTTTCGCATGGGTAGTGTACTATTAAAACGATTTACACTTTTTACTTTTTGTCTGGAGATTTTAAGACATATTAGCTTTTTAACTATGTCTTTAGAAGTTTCAATTACTGATTTCTAAAAATGAAATATGCTGTCGAGGGTTTATCGTCTGGTTTAGATGGAAATAGAAGAGATAAATATTTTTTAGATAAGAGTAAGAGACAGAATACATTTAGACTTTTTGTCAATAATGGTAGACAGTTAGACTCTGTTAGGTATAGTTTTTACTTCCTAAAAAACGTAGATTGAATTCATTTATGTTATGCAATTGAATAATTTTCCTGCCTTCCAAATCGTTGGAATTACTACTACTACTACTACTACTACTATAATTGATGATTGATAAAGTTAAATTGGGGATACTTTCTCTATTCCTCTTATTTTTTAATGTTTTTGCAAAAGCAGGAAATGGGGTTGAAAAGCCGACTCGGTATTCTATGTCTGATGGATTGTCTCATTATGGAGTTACATCTATTCTTGAGGATAAAAATGGCTATCTATGGATCGGTACTTATGATGGTATAAATAGGTATGATGGTTATTCTTTTGATGTTTATAGAAACAATGGTCGAGATCAGATTTTAACGAGCAACAGGGTTCGTTCTTTATATCAAGATGATGAGGGAGATATTTGGATTGGAACTGATGAAGGGATAAGTATTTACCGAGACAATATTCAAAAGTTTGAAGTTGTTTACTCGAATATAGACTTTAAGGTTAGTGATTCAGGTCCAAAAGTAAGGCAGATTCGAAAATTTGGTCAATATGTGATTTGCGCCACAGAGTTGGAAGGCATATTGATTTTTAATGAGAAAACTGAGCAGTTAGTAGGAAGGTATATTCCAGCTTTTGAGGGTAAAGTCTTTTGGGTATTCGATGTTTTACCTCTAGATGATAATACAGTTCTGGTTTCTACGACTAATGGGTTATACTCCTTTGACTTTGCCAAACAACAATTTGATAAAATTCTTAAGGAAGATATCAACTCTCATGCTCTAAGTTTATCTCGGTCAACTGATGGTAGAATATACTGTAGTCACCCTAATGGCATGGTTGTTTTTGATGTCATCAAAAGGGATGGAAGGTTCAAGTATGAGAACATTGTAGGTCGGTCATTTGAAGAGCAAATTAGCTTCAGCGCTATTGGTAAGGAAGGTGAAATATGGATAGGTACTAAATATAATGGAGTATTAATGTTTAAGAATGAAAATGAGCTTTTAAACATTGAACCTAAGAGTAGGTGGGGATGCGAGCCTGTACAACAGAGATTGATGAAGGTTAGTTACATACTTCCCACATTGAGTAGTGGATGTTGGATAGGTACGTTTAACGAAGGTATATACAATATTAAATCCAAAACAACACCTTTTGGTTACTCTGGGGTACGGTTAAGTGAAACTGATCGCACTAAACAAATTCTTCATATTACATCAATAGATAGTACAAGCATAGCAATTGGGGTCTATTTTGGAAATTTGAGTGCTTTTGATATTGAAAAGGAAGAATTATCTTTTTTACCAGATAGGGTAAGGGATAATAGATTTCGATTTAAGGGGGAGCTGTTAGTAAAAGATCAGCAGGGTAATTACTGGAAAGGTACTCCTTCAAATGGATTATTTTTATTGAAACCAGACATGGAGATATGGAAGCCTATTCGTCACTCTGACTTTCCAAAGCTTGAATCTATTACAGTTCGTTCTGTAATAATTGATAGGTTCGGTTATACTTGGTTGGCTTCTATTGAGGGCTTGTATCGTTTCAAAACCGATGATCAGGGTAATATCCTTGAAATTGTAAATTTGAATGAAGTCTTGGGGTTACAGTACCCAACAAATAGCGAAATTAAGACAATATTAGAAGACCCCAGACATGACTACGTATGGGTTGGTAGCAGGTTAAACGGGTTGTTTAGGTTGCCTTTAAAGAATGTTCTAGAAGTTTCGTTAGATGAGGTCCTTAATTTAAAACACAATAAAAATGATCCAACCTCTCTGCCTAATAACTTTATTAGTTCAATAGCTCGGCTGCCAAATGATGACTTATGGATAGGGATGGAGCAAGGCGGGGTATGCAAGGTGATCAACTTCGACTCTAGTCAGCCGACCTTAGTTAATATATCCGAAACTGATGGCCTGGATAATAATGTTGTTAAAGCTATTTTGTTTGATTCTAAGAATAATTTATGGATATCTACTAATAAGGGGCTTAATATGTTGAATACTTCTACGATGGCTGTTAGAAGTTTCTCTGTAGAGGATGGTGTCAACGTATCACCTTTTGAATATGCAGCTGTTAAGCTGGATAATGGAGTGATGGTTTTTGGAGGAGGTAATGGAATATGTTATTTTAATCCAGCTGAAATCACGGATGATGTAGCAATACCTAAACTAATATTTGGAGATCTTAAGATTCATAATAAAGTCATAACAGTTAATGATACGATCAATGGTAGGCTGATACTTCAGTCGAAACTTGGAGTACAAAAAAAGCTAGTGTTTAATCATGATGAAAATGTAATCTCCATTGAGTTAATCTCTTTGCACTTTTCAAATTCGCAAGCTCACCATTTAAGATATAAGCTTTTTCCAATTAACAAAGAATGGATAGAAACAAGTTCAGATTTTAGACAGGTAAACTTCAATGGACTTGTACCAGGTAAATACAAGTTAGAAGCTCAAGCTTCTAATTCAGCAGGGAAATGGGGAGAATCTAGAGTGGTGGAAATTATTATCAAGCCACCGTACTGGAAAACTACTATAGCTTATATCTTATATGTTTTGTTAGTACTGATTTCAGCAGGTGTAGTAATTTGGTTTTTACTCAGAATGAAATCCTTAAGCCACAAGCTAGAGATTGAGCATCTTGAAAGAGTAAGAGTAGATGAATTGAATACAGCCAGAATAGAGCTGTTCATGAATATTTCTCATGAATTCAGGACTCCGCTAACTCTAATTTCAGGTCCTCTTCAGGTTTTATTTAAAATGCTCAGTTCTAATAAAGATGTGGGGGAGCACTTGGAACTAATTCAGCGTCAGTCGAAAAAGATGTTTCAGTTAGTAGAACAGGTTCATGAGTATCAGAAGGCGGAAGAAAATCATCTTAAACTACACATGTCCAGTTTTGATTTTACAGAGTTGATGATTGATGTAAAACAAGACTTTGATCACTTGGCGGATAAGTCAGGTAAGAGGTTGAAATTTAATGGAAACCCTAATCAGGTCTTTGTCATGGCTGATAAGCAGAAGGTGGAAATGATATTGAATAACCTGTTGAACAATGCTTTTAAATTCACAGAAAAAGGAGACACAATCACAGTGACTTATGAGTCGAATGAGACAGGAGTGTCATTTAAAGTGCAGGATACAGGGAAGGGAATTGATGACAAGGATTTGCCTCATATTTTTGAGAGATTTTATAGATCATGGAAAGAAAATACTTATGCTGTAGGTTCGGGTATAGGATTGGAGTTTTCAAAGAAGTTGGTTGAATTGCATTACGGTACCATATCAGTAGAGAGCGAGCTAGGGAAAGGCTCTATTTTTAGTGTGATGTTACCACTTCAAGTGACTAAAGAGGACGCTTTCAATGCAAAATATATAGCTGATATATTAGAGAGTGAAAATGATTTTGAACAACAAAAAGTCAATAGTGATGTTCTTAGCCTTTCTGAAAATGTAATTGTCGATGAAGAACTTAATGAACTTAGTATCTTTTACGCAGAAGACAATTCGGATTTAAGGACGTTCGTAAGTGGTGTTTTGGACGATTACTTTAACGTGGTGTCATTCGCGAATGGTAAACAACTAATGGATGCTATGGAAGGTGAATGGCCAGATTTAATTATTAGTGATATCCTGATGCCTGAAATGAATGGTCTTGAAGTCTGTAGAGCTGTAAAAGCAGATGTTCGAACTAGTCATATTCCTGTTTTACTTTTGACCTCTCGTTCATCTATAGATGACCGAGTAGCAGGTTTAGAATTGGGGGCTGATTCCTATATTACTAAACCTTTTGAGATGAAACATCTATTTGCGAGCGCTCAAATGCTGTTAAAGAATCGACAACAGCTTCGTGATCGGTTTAGAATAGATGTTCCCATTGAGCTAGAAAAGAAGACTAACAATCAGAACGACAAAGTTTTCATTAAAAAGCTTTATGATTTGATGGAAGAGCACCTAGATAATGAAGATCTTGATTTGAATATTTTTATTAAAGAGTTACATTTTAATAGAACGCATTTCTATCAAAAGGTGAAAGCGCTTACAAATCATACGCCTTATGAATTGTTGAAACATTACAGGTTAAACAAAGCAGCCGAACTGTTAGTTCAAGAAGGGCTATCAGTGTCAGAAGTCTACATCCGAACAGGGTTTAAGTCTCGAACTCATTTTAGTCGTATGTTCAAATCCCACTATGGAGTCTCCCCGGGTAAGTATGGGAGTGAAGGTGTCAATTAATGGATTCCTGAATACGGTACTTCTACTCACAGATACACCACATCTTTCTAGTCAATGTACTTTTGATTTATTTAGAAATATCACTTTGATTATGATAAATAGATTGAAAAGGGTGTTGGTAATCGTAGCAGTACTCGTTGTGACTCCATATTTACTCTATGCAGGAAAGAAAGTCAACTTCAATAAAGGGTGGAAGTTTATAAAAGAAACGATAGCACATTCTTCAAGTGATGTAACATCAGCATCCTTTAATGATGAAAGTTGGGAGAGTGTAAGTCTTCCTCATACTGCTAATGTAGAGTCCCTTAATGCTGCTGATGCATGGCAAGGGATATGCTGGTATAGAAAATCATTCAAGATTGCTCCAGATCAATTAGGTAAAAGTATTTATCTGGAATTAGAGGCAGCAATGAATTTTTCTCAAATATGGCTCAACGGGAAGTTGGTTAAAGAGCATCAAGGAGGTTATTTGCCAGTAGTAGTGGATATGTCTAAGGATTTACGGGAAGAAAATATACTAGTAGTCAGATTAGATAATAATGACAATGAGATTACCGGACCAAAACCTCTGAAGATTCTTGATTTTAATACTTTCGGAGGTTTGTATCGAAATGCGTGGCTTTATTTTAATAATCCTGTACATGTATCTAATCCCATACTTGCTAATAAAGTGGCTGGAGGAGGTGTTTTCGTTACATATCCAAAAGTGTCGGAAAAAAGAGCAATAGTTAAAGTTCAAACTAACGTTGTCAATAAAGGCATCAAGCCCGTTCATACTTCAGTGACTCAGCAGTTGTTGAAAGACGGGATCGTAGTAGCGGAGCATAAAGTTGAAGCTATTGAAATACCTAAGAACCAAGATCGGGATTTTACTCAGGAATTAAGTGTCGTGAATCCGGCGCTCTGGTCAATGAGCACACCTAATTTGTATCAGTTGATTACTACTTTAAGAGGAAGGGAAGGAGAAGTATTAGATATACAGAATACTCAAATTGGTATTAGAAGTATTGCTTTTAGAGATAATAAGTTTTATCTCAATGGTGAGCAAGTATATATGCGAGGAGTAAATAGACATCAAGAATATCCATATATTGGATATGCATTGTCTGATAATGCTCAAATCAGAGATGCCGTTAAAATAAAGGAGGCAGGTTTTGAATGTGTTAGACTTTCTCATTACCCACATTCTCCTTCGTTTATGAGAGCCTGTGATTCACTAGGTTTGATGGTTTTTGACGCCATTTTAGGATGGCAGTATTATCAAGAAACAGAAGCGTTTAGAAACCAAATTTTCCAAACTTCGAGGGATTTAATTCGTCGGGATAGGAATCATGCGTGTGTATTGGCGTGGGAGTTGTCTCTTAATGAAACCAAAATGCCCTTAGAGTTTAGAGAAAAATTAAACATCATAGCTCATGAAGAGTATCCCAATAATCAGTGTTTTAGTGCTGGATGGATGGAAGAAGGATACGATATTTTCCTACAAGCACGACAGCATAGAATAATGCATCATCAACCAGAGAAGCATACCAAACCATATTTTGTTTCAGAGTACGGTGACTGGGAGTATTATTCAAGTAATGCAGGGTTGAATCAACATTCATATGATAAGAAACTTCGATATGAACTGAGCAGTAGACAAGCTAGAAAGTATGGAGAGTCCAGGCTGTTGCAGCAAGCTACAAATATCCAAGAAGCATATAATGACAACCTAGGAAATACACCAGCATTTGGAGATGGTTATTGGGTGATGTATGATTATACTAGAGGATATTATGATCAATTAGAAGAGTCTGGGGTGATGGATATTTTTAGACTTCCCAAATGGTCATATTATTTTTATAAAAGTCAAAAATCAGCTTTAGCAGGACAGAAAGCTATGGTTAAAATAGCAAGTTATTGGAATGAAAGTTCTCCATTGAATATAAGAGTATTCAGTAATTGTGATGAAGTAGCTCTGTATTTAAATGATAAGTTGATCGCTCGAAACGCTCCTAGCCAAGATAGTATTTCGAGTCACTTACAGCATGCTCCATTCATTTTTAACATCGATAAATTTACTAAAGGTGAAATAAAAGCTGTTGGTTATATTAATAATCATCCAGTGGCCATTGATCACGTAAATACCCCTGAAGAGGTAGATCACTTTGAAATTATTATTGATGAGAGTGGGGTCAAGCCAGCCGCAGGTCAAAATGATGTGATTTTTGCATATATCAGAGCTGTTGATCAATACGGTGTTTTAGTACCAAATTATAATCATCAACTTTCGGTAAGTTCTTCGAGTAATATTAAGATTATTAATGCAGATGATTTAAGAGCCGAAGCTGGAATAGCTACAGCAGTATTAGTGGTAGGTGAAAAGGAAGGAACTGTTAAGTTAAAAGCATACAACGAAGGAATCAAAGGTCAATTGGTCTTTTCGATAAGGTAGTATGTTATTTGTACATTTTTTCTAGAACTATTGTACACTTTTTTCAAGTGGAACTAAGATCACTTTAGTGACGATTGTGTGAAATTTATTGGATTAATAGAAACTGTTTTAAACTCCTTAGAGGTAGTATTTAGACAAGTCATAACATATATGATTCGTTGAATTGAATTTAGGTAAGCTTATTTCATTTCTGAATTTGATACAATTACACTTTAGTAAAGTTTCGAACTTGAAATTGAAGTGCCTCACGCTTTTTTAGAGTGTATCTGTACTTGTTTATATGGTGTTATTTATTTCTTTTAATCAGGTTACTATAAAGTGTTAGGAGGCATAAAAAGAAGGCCCAGTTTCATAAGGTAGGTGATTGTAAATTCATATCTATTTGAGGGTAAATGCCCTTTAAATAGTTTTTTAGTGATTATTTTCTGCTTGTGGCTTAAGGTCATGAGGTGAGATAAGAATTGGTGTTTTGTAAATTTCTTAGATGTTGATTTCTGTATAGGGTAAAATGTTATTTATATAATTTGTTTTCGTATAAACAATGTTGTGTCGTCCAATTACCAATCGATAATATGCTGGAGATTTCTAAAAACATCATTTTATGTATGTGGAAATGAATAATTTGAATTGAGAGATACATTATAAGTATTTACAGGCTCGCAGGAAATTCAGTGTCTGAGCACTTTTACACACTAGTATTGATCATAATCTATCAATCAATACTGACAATAATATACAAAATCAAAAGGCTATTTGAAAATTAGATACAGCTAGCTGGTCAGCAAAGAAATGTGCTATGCTTTTCTATTGTTAATAGTGAGGTGATATAAGAAAGAAGCCGTACCCCAAAGAGTATTGTGAAATAACTATTACTAGAAAACTGATTAAAAATTAAATGAATGAAGAAAAATTATGAAGAGATGAGCTTTGAACTAAATGACAGCTATCGAGCTCTTTTGATTATGTTCATCGCATTATTAATATCTTTTTCGACGTATGCTCAAGATACTGTGAAAGGTATAGTGACAAGTTCGGATGACGGATATGGGCTGCCGGGAGTAAGTGTAAGAATTAAGGGGTCATCAACGGGAGCTATAACAGATATTGATGGAAAATATTCATTAAAAGCCAACAGTGCAGATGTACTGGTTTTTACTTTCATAGGTATGAAATTAGTTGAGAGACCAGTAGATGCTTCTGTCATTGATGTTGTCTTGGATCCTGATACCAAGATGCTAGAAGAGGTGGTTAAGATTGGATATGGTGAACAAAAGAAAAAAGAGGTTACTGGAGCAGTAGCTAGCGTCAAATCTGAAGATATTACGCGTGTAGTGACTTCCGATCTAGGTAGTGCTATTCAAGGTCAAATCGCTGGAGTAAATGTGACAGCTTCTGGGGCACCTGGAGAAAATTCTCAAATTTTGATTAGAGGTATTTCTTCGCTTCAAGGTAATAATACTCCATTATATGTTGTGGATGGAGTACCTCAAAATGGAGACCCTGGTCTTTCTCCCAATGAGATAGAATCAATAGATGTTCTAAAGGATGCAGCTTCGGCAGCAATATATGGTACAAGAGGTTCTGCAGGTGTGATATTAATCACAACTAAGCAAGGAGAAGAAGGTAGCATGAGAATAAGTGTGAATGGTAGCTATGGCGTGCAAAAAATCACTTCAGGTGTGCCACTTCTTAATGCTCAAGAACAATCCTATGTGGATTTAGTATCACAAAGAGAAGAGGCGGGATCTACTGATAATCAAATAACTTTAGATTTAAGAAGATCTCCAAAAGGTTTTACAAACGACACTAAGTTAGAAGATCTGATTATCGTAGATCATGCTTCGGTACAGGATTACAATGCCAATATATCTGGAGGAAAAGGAGATGTTGTATACAATGTTACCTTAGGTTATTTCAATAAGGAAGGTTCAATTATAAATTCTGAATTTGAGAGATTTAACTCAAGGATAAACACGACATATAAGACAAAGAAGTGGAGGGTTAATGCTAATTTGGGTATTACACTAGAAAATCAGTTGAGTGCTCCGGGCGGAGTGATTGGACAGACAATTAGATATAAACCAACTAATGACGCGCCTGACAGTGATAATATTACAGTACCAGGGACAGGGGGGATAACTCGTCAAAACTGGGTGCTAGAAAGTATTAGTAACACTGATGAAAATAAAAGAGTCAAAACCTATATGAATTATAATGTAGATTATAGCATCATAGATAACTTGACACTATCATCAAGGCTGGGTTTAAGCACTACTAATCAATATAGACTTAGGTTTGACCCCTATCAAGAATTTGTGAATGCATTTGATGGAGAAGTGTTAAGTGATAGAAATAGAGATAGCGGAATCACAAATGATGCAATAAACTTTTTCTCCTATACTTGGGATGCTCGTTTGAACTATACTAAAAGAGTAAACCAGCATAAGTTCAATGCCATTGCAGTTTACAGTGTTGAACAATTTGAACAAGATGCTTTTCAGGCTAATAAAACAGGCGTAGCTAACAACAATATAAAAGCCATTAGTCAGGCAGTAGGAAACCCTGAAGTTACACAACCAGTTTTGGCTTATGTTAATAAGCTAACCGGTTTGTTAGGTAGGTTACAATACGATTATGACAGTAAGTATATACTCAGTGCTAGTGTAAGACGAGACGGGTCATCAAGGTTTGCATCGGGCAATAGATTTGGAGTTTTTCCATCATTGTCGGTAGGTTGGAATGTGTCAGAGGAAGGGTTTTGGAATACGCTGAGTAGTACAGTTAATAACTTCAAGCTGCGAGCTTCATATGGAACCACAGGTAATCAGCGTATTCCTGATTATTCATATTCAGCAGGGATAGTTACAGGCTACGATTATCTATTTGGTTCAGCAGGAAGTCAGACAGTTGCTTTAGGTTCCACACAAGCAGAATATGCTAATGGAGAGGTAAAATGGGAGACTACAGTGCAAAAGAACATTGGTGCTGATTTGGGCTTTTTTGCTAATAAGCTGAGTTTGAATGCTGACTTCTATATTTCCGACAAAGAGGATATGTTATTCCCATACACACTACCTGGTACTGTAGGTACTGGTCGCGTAGGTGCAGGAAATGGTTTGAGAAGAACTGTTTGGCTAAACGTAGGGGATATGGAAAATAGAGGGATGGAGTTAGCTCTTAGTTATCGAGATAATTTTGGAGGGGTTAAGTTTAGTACTAATGCCACATTTACTACTAATAGAAACAAAGTAAAAAAAGTCGAACAGCTAGGAAGTAGGGTGCCAATGAATGATGGTGTGCTAATACCAGGTACATTTAGTGCAGTTTCTCAGGTTACCTATTTAGTACCAGGATATGAAGCCGGAGCATTTATGATATTTGAGACTGATGGCATCATCGATACCGATGAGAAATTAGCAGAGTATAAAAAGATCAACGTAAACGCTAAAAAAGGAGATTTGATATACGTGGATCAGAATGGAGATTATGTCATAGATGAAGATGATCGTGTATATAAGGGAAGTGGACTACCAGATTATGAGATAGGCTTCAATTTTAATTTAGAATACAAAGGTTTTGACTTTTTCATGCAATGGTATGCATCTGTTGGACACGAGATAATGAATGGAGCTAAAGCCAACGCATATGGATATGGAAGGCATAAAGATTTAGTGTCAATGTATTCATTAGGCAACCAAACATCTACAGTTCCTACCTATCGTCAACAAGGAGATAAGCATCCAAACTATGCAGGAGACACTGATTTGTGGTTGGAAGATGGATCTTATTTGAGATTGAGAACGGTGACATTAGGATATACGCTTCCTAATCGAATCACAGACAAAGTAGGTGTCAAGAAGACGCGATTATATGTGTCAGCTCAAAATCCAATAACAATTACTAAATATGAGGGGTATGACCCCGAAATAGGCGGGGGAATTAGCACCAGAGGGTTGGATAGAGGTAACTATCCCGTTACAGCACTTTATTTAGTCGGTTTACAACTCAACCTTTAATCATGAGAAAAATGAATATACTTAATAAAATATTGATCTTTTCAATTGCTAGTACACTCATGATGAGTTGTGGAGAAGAGTGGTTGGAAGAAACGGATCCTAATCGAATTTCTACAGATATCTATTGGGCAAATTTAGATGAGACAGAGACTACTTTAGTTTCGACCTATGCAGCTCTGATGGATGAGAGTGTTCTTTCTATAGAAATAGACGCATGGAGATCAGATATGGGATGGCCTGGATTTGGTCGTCCGATTCCTAATAAAAGTGATTTGTCTCTATGGTACTATCATACTTATAATGCTAGTAATATAGCTATAGATGAAAAGTGGAAGTCAACTTATTTGGTCATTTCAAGAGCTAACCAAACAATTGAAGGCTTAGAAGCATTAATGCAGAATGGAGACATAGTGACTGAAGAGGAAATAGATGAATGGAATATTCAAATGGCTCAAGCAAGATTTCTTCGTGGATTGGCTCATTTTTATTTGCACTCAGCATTTAATAAAGGGTCCATAGTCATAAGAGATGAGGTAGCGAAAACAACTGAGGAGTATAGTAAACCACTATCTACTAGTGAAGAAGTGATTTCTTTCTTTAGAACTGATTTGAGGTTCGCAGAAGAAAATCTTCCTGTAGCTTATGATGAGGGGAATCAAGGTAGAGCTACAAGTGGAGCTGCGGCTACAATTCTTGGTACCAGTTATTTATATGAGGCTGATTATGATTCAGCTATTTTCTTCTTAGAGAAGGTGGAAAATGGCGATGCAGCATATGCATTGGTACGTGATACTGACTTACAGTTTACTACTGCGGGAGAAATGAATGAAGAGTCCATATTTGAAATATCCTATGAAAACGGTGTCTACCCAACTAGATCAGTTTGGGATGGTTGGTCATTAACCAATAGACTAGCACAGTCTCATTCTTCAGATGGTTGGGTCGTTCCTGCTTGGCTTGTATGGAAGTACAAAAAAGAGGAAATGGATACTTTTGATATTCGTAATTATTATACAGTCCTTGATAATAATGGAGCCCCTATTCCAGCCAATGAACCAAGTAGACTAGCACATATAGGCTCGCCTTTAGACTCTATGCTTGTAAGAAATGTGCCTCTTCGTTGTTCGAAAATGATTGCAATTGTAGAAGACGAACAGACCGAATACTATCAGCAACCAAGTGCAACTGAGTCATTACGAAATGCACATCAAGGGTGGGGTTTTGCATATTATAAAAAGTACTCTAATTATGATATTCTTTCAGAAATAACAGAGAGTGATCAGCCAAATGGAGGGGTAAGAGCATCAGGGAAAAATGTCACTGTCAATAGGTTGGCTGATGTTTATCTTATGCTAGCAGAAGCATATTTAGAAAAAGAAGGAAGTGCTGGTCTGGATATGGCATTGATGTATATTAATCGTGTTAGAGAGCGCTGGGGGTTGAAGCTTAGAGGGCAGTCATCTTCATCGTTGGCAGAGTTTAGTTCCAAAACTTACGAAGAGGAGTCCTATACCTATGAAATGCTTAGAGACACATTGAGGTTTATTGAAAAACCACTAGAGATGTCAGTGGAAGGGCATCAGGTTAGGTGGATTGATTTGAGAAGATGGGGAGTGCTTAAAGAGAATTTTGAAAAACTGGCTTCAGAGACATACTATCTTCATGATTATACATTTATCGATTCGAAAGGATCCGATCAGACTAGACTGAGGATGTCTGTGCAGATAGACGCTACTGGGAGTAGTGAATCTTTAGATCATGAATATGAGATCAGTGCACTTAACTTCAATGAAGAAGCACATGCTTATTTTCCCATTCCACTCAGTGAATTACAGTCTAACGCTTCAATCAAATGATCACTTTAAAACAAAAAAAGATGAAAAAAATACATGCATATATTGTATTCCTCTTCGCAATAGTGATGTCTGGTTGCCAAGAGGATGAGTATACTCCACCGAATGAAGTGACTGATGTGTCATGGTATATGAGCGAAGAATTGGTTGAAGATACTTTGCGTGTTTCCTTGAATGATTTTATGTCATTTATGGACTTGTCTCAAGGAGAAGAGTCTCATGAGTGGATTATTGATAAAGGGAATCAGTATTTGTCGGGAAATTTTTTCGGTTCTGATTCATTACATCTATTTGTAAATGAGAAGTTGGACACTTTATCCAATGAACAGACGATTCATGTACTATTTAACAATGCAGGACTGAATAATGTTAGATTACATAATACATATAAAGATTCTGTAAGTTATAATGGTGCTACCCCGTTTCCATCAGAAAGTAGTCAGGGGTCAGATCTATGGACTATTGATACTACTTTCTTAGTTAAGGTTTACGATAACATTTATCCGATTATTGAAATTCAACAAGAGGGTAAAACTATCCTTAAAGTAGACGAAAATGAGTTCCCTAGTTCAGATAGTATAGCCAACTGGCCTATAGTGGAAGTTGAGTCAGGAGATGCTTTGACCTATATAGATAGAACAGTAAAGGGAGAACCGTCTAAGAGGATTTGGGTAGCTTCTGCTCAAGGTAATATTGAGTCTATTGATGAACAATCTACACAGATAATATACTCAGGTATAGGTAAAACAGTTGCAGCTGGGAGATTGATTTTATCCAGAGAAGATCCTCTACCCAAAGCCACAGTTGTTAAGCAAATACCTTTAAGAGTATCCATTGTTAAATCTACTAAGCCATTTGAAATATCAGGAGACGTTAGTTTGGTTGACAACTTAACACTAAGTTTTAATGTGACAGGTATAGTAGAAGATATCCCAACTGAAGAAAAAGACAACTTTGTTGTGCATGTAACGAACGCAGAGGCTGGGTTTGATAGTGAAATAGCAGTCAGTGCTGTATCATTTGATAATAGCACTATTTCTTTGACTTTAGAGAGTCAGGTTTACAATACAGATGTAATTACACTATCTTATATAGGAGGTAATGTTCTTGGGGACAGTGAACGAACTCTTGCATCTTTTGCAGCTACAGATGTGAAAATAGAAGAAGGTGTAAATTTAATTGCCAGTACTTGGGCAGGCTTTGAAGATGTGAATACTAATCAGAGAGCAGCTTTCGCGGCAGGTTATTGGGTTGGAGTATCCAACGACTCATATGTTTTCTATCAACGAGATGAATCAATGAAGTTTGAAGGAACCGCTTCAATGAAGTATTCAAGTGGAGCTACAGGGATTACAGATGTTCGAACGCTACAAGGTGTTAAAATGGGAACATTTAATATTCCTGCGGGCACTTATACTTTTAGTACTATGGTATATCTTGAACCAGGCAATACTATGACAACTTTGAGATGGACTCCGGCAAATTACGCAGGCACAGTGTTCAATTTGGATATAGATATCTCAGGAGTTACTAGAGGTCAGTGGGAAGAAGTATCAGGTGAAATAGACTTAGATGCACCATTAGAAGGAAATGACAGATGGGATTTTAAAGTTGTACCCGCTATAAACCCTGCTGATGCAATAGATCAAGTATTTTATATGGACAACTATTCAGTAGTAGTATTAGAGAAACGTCCTTGACACACTTCAAACTAAAATTAAATGAAACATATATATGTATTATTTGCAGTTTCAGTTATTTGTATGGCTAGCTGTGGAGGTGAAAAAGAATGGCCTGAATCAAATGTAGAAAGTGCTCAAGTTTATTCATTGTCAGACTTTACTGGATATTCAGGTTCACAAGCATTTGATATTTATCTTGAAGATCCAATTTTAATAGAGTTTGCGAGTAATCAAGTATTCAAGTATTTGCCATTTAATTTTGAGGATATGTCAGAGGTAAAGTATGAAATATCAGCAGGTGATACTACTGATGTGTATTATGATTATAATATTACTGCTAGCTACGACAGGTCTCAGGACGTTATTGTGAAAGATGCTTTTGGTCAAATATTAGATGTTGATTCAGTGAATTACCGTACTCTTAAATTGATAATTACCAGAAGCGGAGAAGCTGAAGGAGAATCTTTTGAAGAAGTACAAGTAGAACTGGAAGCACAATCATTTGTATATGGAAGAGATACGATTGAGTCCTCATCAGAGATGGTAAGTTTTACGGCTATTGCCGAAAAGACCAACAGGTATAGATAGAGTTTAATAGACATGTTTTAATCAAAAGCCTCGTTTTTGCATAAAGTCGAGGCTTTTTTTATTATTCTCACAAAAGATTCGGATGAGAAGTGAACATAGTTATAACTGGTAGTGCGCTTGTAACTCAAGAAACCATTAGGAGTGAGGGCAATTTGAGGAAACTTAAAGGAGCAGTTTTTCAAATATCTGACAATATTAAAAAATGGAGAATGGTTCAAATTCTATTGTGTTTACAATTTATTCAAGAGTTCTTGTGATTATTCTTTACAGTAAGTGAAAAGAAACACTACCCGAGACATTCGAGATACTGACAGGTACACCTTTGCTTACAAATTGTTTGATACTTGTGAGTGTTTATGAACTCGATTCAGAGTACTAATATCAATAGATAGTAATATGGTGGGAAGAAAAATATTGATTAGTCTAATAGCATTATTGTTAATTGAAACTATTCAAGCAAAAGACATAGTGAGGTTTTCTCCAAATGAAGGAGACTTTACCAGCGTTGTTCGACAAGCAATAGAAAAAGCAGAAAGTGAGGAGATAAAATTAATTTTCGAAAAAGGTGTTTACTCTTTCAAACCTGATTTAGCATTTGAACAATACATGTCAGTTACGAATCATGAGAATGGTTATAAGAAGATAATATTTCCCTTTCAAGGATTCAAGTCAGTTGAAGTTGAGGGGAATGGATCAGAATTTATATTTAGTGGACAAGTAATGCCGTTTTTGTTTTCAAAATGCGGACAAGTTTCCATGAGTGGATTAAATATTGATTGGAGTACACCATTTACTTTTCAAGGAGAGGTTGTAGCTATTAATCCAGAAGAAGGGTGGAGAGAAATAAAACCTTTCACGGATGGATTTAGCTGGAAACTAAATCGAGGACAGATTGAGTTTCCATTAGTAGACGGATTTAAGTTTTCTTGTTTAGGTAGTACTTTGGCTTTTGATCCGGTATCTACAGCCGTTAGTTATGATGCTAAAGATATCTATAGCAAACCCACTACTGTAGAACGTATGCCCAATGGTAATCTTCGGGTGTATGAAAAACTCAAAAAGTATCCAGCAGTAGGTTCCATACTTAATTCAAAAGGACCCAAAGGTGAAAACAGATATGCCCCTGCTATACACGTTATATCCTCCAGTAATATTAATATCGATCGAGTAGTAATACACCATGCATTAGGTATGGGGTTTTTAGCAGAGCGATCAGATACTTTTACACTCACCAATTCAGGAGTATATGTAAGAGAAGGAAGTGATCGAGTTGTTTCGATCATTGCAGATGCGACCCATTTTTGCAATATGAAGGGACACGTATTGATCGAAAATTGTCGATTTGAGCATATGTTAGACGATGGTACAAATGTTCATGGTACCTACGTTACCATTGATAAAGTCCTGAACGACCATCAGGTAAGAATATCACTAGAACACTTTCAACAAACAGGGTTTGAATTTGCAGATCAAGGAGACGAGTTATGGTTTATTCATGAACCCAGCCCTGACCGAATGGAAGTGAATACGGTGATGGACGTAAAGGTTATCAATTCAAAGTATTCAGTTTTGACTTTCAAAAACAAACTTCAACCTGAAACGAAAAAAGGAGATGTACTTGAAAACAAAACATGGAACCCAACTTTTACTATGCGAGGTTGTACTATTCAGAATCACAGAGCAAGAAATATAGTACTTAAATCTCCTCTTAAAACAATAATCGAAAACAATACATTATCATCAATGATGGCCTCTATTTTGTTCAGAGGAGAGACTTATTATTGGTTTGAGTCTGGTCAAGTAGGAGATGTGTTGATTAGGAATAATACTTTCATAGACTGTGTACAAGGCGGAAGTGAGCAAGCAGTATTTTATGTCACACCACGATTAGGTAAACATTTTAATAGTAAGGCTATCTATGATCGAAATATTGTGATTGAAGACAATAATATTCGAACCTTCAATAATCGTATAGTTTGGGCCGATCGTACAGCTGGAATAGTTATTCGAAACAATGATATTGTACAAACAAAGGATCTACAAGTACGATTTCCAGAAGCACCAACCTTTCAGTTTGATAATTGTGAGGATATTTTAATTGAAGGGAATACTTACATCGGAGACAATAATAATATGATTAGAGCCGACGAAAAATCTTCTAAATCTATCAAAATCAAAAAGAATAAAGGGATCCATTAAATGATTCAAATTGAAATAATATAATTCCATGTTAACAAAACTAATAATACTATGAAAAGATTATATGTACTTATAATGATGTTAATATCCACCTTAGGGGTAGTCAGAGCAGAAGAAGTTGTTGATCCTGAGATTAAAAAACTAATTCTCAAAGATGCTAAGTCGAGATTGAAGATAGACGAAGTCGTATCATTGGAAAGAAAAATATGGGGAGTATATTGGTTACGTGTTAAGTGTAAGACGCAGTTTGGTTCAAGTACCTCGGTTGATGTACTTTATGACACCGATAAAGTTTGGGGGCAAACTAAATACAACCTTTTAAAGAAAGACATAGAAGGATCAGAACTACAAACAGTCATCGCCAGAGACAGTTTGTCAAAATATCGGCAATTGATCTTTATAGAATCAGATTTTTACCAGCCCTACTATAGTGTTAAGATGCCTGGAGGGAAGTATTTTTTCTATAGTTCAGACTTGAAAACTTTATCACACGGCTATCTGGATAACTGCAAGTTGACAAACAAAGTTGTCATGGATATGAATGAGAGGTTGATCGATCCAGTAGTTATTAGAGGATGGCGGGGAGCTGAAGGTATGAGCACTTTTGAGATCACTGCAGATACACACAATGGATATACGAATATGGGTCAAATTCAGTATGATGAGTCGGATGAATGGTTTAAAACCAGTTATTACATGAATGATTACTTTAAGTTACCCTTAGAGTTACTCATGTACGTCAATGATAATGGAGGGCTTGAAAAGTTCGAAAAAATAACGCAAGTAATAAATCGAACAGGAACGGTTTATTGGGTACATATCAATAGTAATGCTATAAAGTTGGATCAAGATTTAAACAAACTAGCTTCTCAATAATTATACAAATAAATAAGACTAGCTATGGATTTTCAACCGCTTTTTAGACTGGTTTGTTTGATAAGTATTTATTTGAACTTGAGTATTAACTTATACGCACAGACACTTACAGAAAAAGCAACCACTAGCATAGAGGAATATAAGTTGCTGATAGAAGAAGCTCAGTTACAAGGTATAGATGTTCTCCGTGATAGATTGACCATAAGAACAGCAGAAGTATTTTTAGAATTTGCTGCATATGATCAAGACAATGTATCTAAAAATGAGATAGACTTTTCTATTGTCCAACCCTACAAAGACAATGCCTCAGAAATGGCAAACCTACTTCCTGATTGGGAACGTCAGAATGTCATCAATATGTTGGAATCTGGAATAAAAGAACTACAGGCTGTCATTAAGGGAGAAGTGGTGAGAAAGACTACTCCAAATGTCGATTGGCATCAGGCTTTTCTAGATGGGGATCAAATTACCTATCAAGGCAGACCCGTTTTTTTAGCAGACTGGACATGGAAGCCCTCAATCGATAAGTTAAAAGAATTTCATGGTCAGCAAGATGGTTACTTCTTACCTCTATCAGTAGTAAATAACAAAAGCGGTAAAATTACCCCTTGGGTATTAAATAACCTCAGTAGTAAACCTGATGGTAGTTTGGGGTTTGTTTTCTTCAATCACAGATCAGTTCCGGATTGGGCTAAGTTGGAGTATGGAGATCAATTCGAAATTCGCAATAGCGCAAGATACACAGAGTACGATATAGATCATCCTGGAGCTCGCGAGATGATGGGGTTTCTCATAGACGGGACAGTCCCAGATATGATAGGGAAGAAGTACAGAGAGCTAGGATATATGCTTTGTAATGAACCTCATTTTTATACAACAAAAACCGGTAGTAAACTCGATTGGGCCAGCAGCATTGTCTCTACGTTTACTATTGATAAGTTTAAAAATTGGTTATCTACACAGCATGAGACTATAGCAGACCTGAATCTATTATGGGGAACTAGTTTTAGCAGTTTTGATGATGTAACAATCGAAATCCCTATAGATCGATCCAATATTGGTAAACCGATGTGGTATGATTGGGTATTATTCAATCAATACCGTGTCACAAACTGGTATCAATTTATAAAGGATCGAATTCTCTCCCACGATCCAGAAGGTCTAGTTCATCTTAAAGTGATGCCTAATCTATGGACGGAAAATACCAGAGGGCATGGTATAGATATGGAAGCCCTTACAAGGATGAGCGGTATAATAGGAAACGACGCAGGTGCATTATATAATCATATGTTTAAGACAGAAGAATGGATGGATCATTATGCATTTGATTGGAGAGAGATGTCAATGGGACACGATTTCTATAAGTCCATTAGTCCTCAAAAAATAATGTACAACACAGAAGCACATTACTTGTCCACCGTAAGATCGAGAGATTTATATCAGAACCCCAAATACAGTCGTGCTACATATTGGCTAGCTCATACACAAGGAATGACAGCCTCACAGACATGGTATTGGTCCAGAAGAGAGGACGGTAGTCCTAGAAATGATAAAGACAAAGGTTACGCAGGGTCAAACAATCAACAGCCATGGGTTACCAATGAGGTACACAAAACCATAATGGATCTAAACTCCTTTTCAGAGGAAATCATGGCATACCAACGTCAGCGGAAGCCTATAAGGATTTACTATACAAAGGCTTCAGCAATTAATAAGGCAAAACACATGGATGACCTATTCGAGTTATATGAAGACCTATTTTTTGAAGGTATTCCACTTGGTTTTGCTACACAAGGAATATTGGAAAATGAAAATCAAGCAGATTGGGACGTTATCCTAGTATATAAGACAGAGTACGCTACCCGAGCAGATATTGAAGTATTACAAAAATACATAGACAAGGGTGGGAAGGTAATTCTAGATGGAGAAAGTCTCAAAAAAGATGAATATGGAAGGTCAAGATCTAATTCAATTATTGGAGCTAGTAATGTAAATGGGAGAGATGCGGTTAAATCTTCTGCATTACAAATAGTTGAAGAAAAAGGCCTCACCCCAAAGGTATTGTTGAAAGAGACAAATAGTATTGGAGTATCAGGTTGTACATGGAAGATTATTGAAAATGGACAAGGGAAGTACGTAGTATCTATAGTTAACTTAGGAAAAACAGAAGCAGAAATCGATTTGACAATAAAAGATGCTATCAACGGAACACAGATAATCAATATGTTAGACGGCACATCTATACCTAAAACATTTTCCATGAAACCCTATGATGTCAAGTTCTTGGAGGTACAAGATGCTTCGAATACTACTACAGCTGTGGAAACAAAAAAAACTCAAAAGATCAGTATCTCTCCCAATCCAGTGACTGGAGATTGGGTTGAGATCAAGTTACCAGCTATTAGAAAAAAGATAGAGATAGAAATGATAGACCTTTTAGGAAAAGTAGTATTTCGACATGAAGATAAGCTTAAAGAAGTGATTATACTGAACAAGAGTAGGTTTCAAAATGGAATGTATGCTATCAGAGTTCGTACTGAAACAGAACAGGAAAGTCACATTATTCGAATTGACTAATACAAAGGATAAGAAAAGCATGAAGGGACAAATCTTCGGTATAATACTAATGTTGGCATTGGTAGTACCAGAGTTATCAGCCAGCAAATTAGAAAGTGAAGCGTACAAAAAAATCGATCAGCTCAATACCCTTATCAAAAAAGCTGAAAAAGAGAAGATCGATGTATTAAGAGAGAAAATGACAGTCCGTACGGCAGAAGTTTTCTTAGAGTATGCAGAATGGGATGAGCAAAACTTAGACATCAATATAAAAGAATTTAAGTCTGTAGCAGAATATAAGAACAAGTCCGAAGAGGTAGCTAAGTTACTTCCTGACTTTGAAAGGCAGGAAGTAATTAAAATGTTAGATGAGTCCATTGATTTTTTGAACCAATTGATCAAAGGAGAAGTAAGTAGAAAACAAACCCCAAATGTTGATTGGTCCCAGTCATCTCACCAAGGAGATCAGATCACCTTTGACAATAGACCAGTATTTTTAGCTGACTGGACATGGAAACCTCGTATAGAAAGGCTCACTGAATATCATGGAAATCAAGACGGCTTTTTTATTTCTCCATCTCAGATTCAGAATGAACATGGTAGCATCAAACCAAAAGTAATTAACGAATTAAAGTCTAAACCCAATGGTTCACTAGGTTTTATATTTATCAATCATAAAGGAACTCCGAACTGGGCCAAGAAGAAGTACGGAGAAGAATTCGAAATAGCTAAAAATGTACGCTATACCGAGTACGATATAGATAACCCAGGAGCAAGAGAAATGATGGGTTATTTGCTAGAAGCTACAGTTCCAAAAATGGCTAATAAGAAATTCTCAGAGTTAGGATATATGCTATGCAACGAGCCACATTTTTATACCTCTAAAAAAGGAGATAAACTAGATTGGGCAAGTGGACCAGTATCAAGTTATACCAAAGAAAAATTTAGAGATTGGTTATCAAAAAAGCATAAGTCAATCGACTCTCTCAACACACTCTGGAAAACTTATTTTAGCAGTTTTAATTCAGTAGATATAGAAATTCCAATAGATCAATCATTATTAGGTACCCCAATGTGGTACGATTGGACCACTTTCAATATGTATCGTGTATCAGACTGGTATATGTTCATGAAAGAAAAAATTAAAATGCTAGATCCAAATGCCAAAGTACACCTCAAGGTAATGCCCAACCTGTGGACAGAAAATAACAGAGGAAGTGGAATAGATATGGAAGCCCTGACCCGTATGAGTGATATCATAGGTAATGACTGTGCCGCAGAATACAACCATATGTGGAAAAAGCAAGAATGGATGGAACATTATCAATACGACTGGAGAGAGTTATCTATGTCTCATGATTTTTTTAAGTCAGTAAGTCCCAATAAAATAATGTACAACACTGAAGGACATTATCTAAGTACAGTAAGATCAAGAGACTTGTATCAAAACTCACAATATGTCAGGTCGACCTACTGGTTGGCCTTAACCAGTGGAATGACGGCCACCCAAACTTGGTTTTGGGCAAGGCGAGAAGGCGGGAGCATTCGAAAACAATCAGGAAATGGATACGCAGGGTCCAATAATCAACAACCTAGAGTAGTCAATGAAGTACATCGAACCTTCATGGATGCCAATGCCTATGCAGAGGAAGTCATGGCTATGCAGAGATTACGCAAACCAATTAGAATTTATTATACCAAAGCATCAGCAGTCAATAAAAAAGCACATATGGATGATGTCTTTGAACTATATGAAGCTTTAAACTTCGAAGGAGTTCCATTAGGGTTTATGACACATGGCATCATAGAAGAACAAAGCCCTAATGCATGGGATGTTGTAGCAATTTATAAAACCCCTTACGTTAAAGCTGAAGACATCACAGCAGTACAATCCTATATAGATGCAGGAGGAAAAGTATTTATTGACGAAGAAAGTTTTAAAATGGATCAATACGGCCGTGCCATTAAAGGTTTACAAGGAGCGACGTTAATCAAAAACTTAGCATCAATGAAGATCGCAATACTAGCTGAAGTAGATAAAAAAGGTAGTATGCCTAGTATTTCTTTAACCGAAACACCAGCAGATAACATAAAAGGATGTACATGGAAAACTATTGAGAATCAGGAAGGAAATCACGTAGTCTCAATAGTAAATCTAGGCAAAACCGAAGCCTCCCTTAAGCTTCAGCTGAAAGGTGCAAATAGCATAACGCTTAAAAACTTATGGGATGGCACTAAGCTCAATTCTGAATTTGTAATACAGCCATATGAAACAAAATTTATTGAAGTAAAGCCTCAATAAGTTTTCTCTAGGTAAGAAAGATTTGTTAAGACCAGCGTCATCTATATCAGATATCTACCTAGTATTCAGGTTGACTTTTTGAATAGACTATATGAAGTAGGAAAGGACAGTTCGTATCAAGTTATAAATCATAACAACTCAATCATGACGCTCCCGAAGCACGTAATTCTAATATTAACATTGATTTCTTGTATTCAATCGAAAGGATCTATCGAGCTATACTTTGATACTAGAATAGCAGACGATGCCACGCCTACAGTACTTAGAAAGATAATGGCAGGCAGAGACTCAGGTATCTCCAAGATTACATTTGAGAAAGGGATTTACCATTTCTATCCAGACAAAGCGTTAGAGTATTATATGCATATCTCAAATCATAATGACGTCAATATTCGTACAGCTTTTCCTATCGAAAAAATAGAGAACATCACCATAGACGGACAGGACTCTAAATTTATTTTTCATGGACGAATGGTGCCATTTTTGATTGATCATTGTAAAAATGTGACATTAAAAAATATCACTATAGACTGGGAGCAGTCATTTCATAGTGAAGCAATTGTTGTTGCCAATGATTTGCAGAAAAAAACTTTTGATATAAAGATACCTCAAGAATATCCCTATGAGATAAGAAATGGTCAGTTGATTTTCATCAAAGAATATTACGAACATACCATAGGACAAACAATACTCTATGACCCAGTACGAAAAGCCATATCGTTTAACACAGAATCCTACACCCCATTGACCATTTATGATCGAAATATTACTCAAAGAAACGTCAATAATATAAAATATAAATACGAAAGAGACCTGAGAGGTCCCGAAATGAAAGTCATAGGTTCACAAAACCGGCTAATCGTAGAAGAATTAGAACCAAGTCTTGTAAGAATAGTAGGACACAAGAAGAAAATGCCAGAAGTAGGCAAAATACTAGTCTGTAAAGGAGAACAAAAAGACAATCGACTAGCCCCAGCCATACGAGTCACATTTACAGATCAGCTTCATATTAGTAATATGACAGTACATCACGCAGGAGGTATGGGGTTAATCGCAGAGAACTCTTCCAACCTGTATCTGGACAAATTCAATGTAGTCCCTTCCCAAGGTAGAATGGTGTCAACAACGGCCGACGCTACACATTTTGTAGGTTGTAGAGGGAAAGTAGAACTCACCAACTGTACTTTTCATCAGCAACTCGATGACGCCACCAACGTGCACGGAACCTACCAGAAAGTAATAGATGTACTTAATAAGAATCAACTAGGAGTCAGAATGGGGCACTATCAGCAGCAAGCGTTTGTGATAGGAAAACAAGGCGATGCTATAGGGCTAGTTAGATTAGAGGAATCCTTTTTTCCGTATGAAAAGCTAACCCTACAAAGGGTGCAAAAAATTAACTCAAGATATCAAATACTAACCTTTAAAGAAGAAATTCCCAAAAGCATACAATCAGGAGACCTCATAGAAAACCTAGACGCATATCCAGAAGTATTAATAGAGAATTGTGATATCAGCAGAAATAGAGCAAGAGGGGTGTTGCTCTCATCACCTAAAAAGACAATAATTCGAAATAACTTCTTTGGATCAGAGATGGAAGCAATTTTAATTCCAGTAGAGAGTAATCACTGGTATGAATCAGGAAGCGCTGTAGATTTAACAATAGATGGCAACACTTTTCAAGATTGTTTACACAGTGGTCAAAACAGAGGGGTTATTAGACTCGTGACAGATGATCATAACAAAAATATAGCCTTCAAGAATATCAAAATTATCAATAATACATTCAATCACTTTGACAACTATATATTAGAAATCAATAATACAGATAGCCTACTTGTACAAGGAAATACATTTACAGACTCCCAAACCTTTCCCTCTCTATACCCAGAAAATCCAGTTCTACGGATAAGGAACTCTAAGAATATTACTCTCAGAAACAATAAGTATATAGGCAGCGCACAAAATATTCTAGACACCGATGAACCAAATAAAGCATTAAAATTTCAGTAGTATTATTTATTACCTCTAGGTGAGAAAATTTCCGAGAACACATTTAAACAACCCTTGGCCAGCCGTCATCTACACTTTTTAGAATTAGAGAGAATTGTTTCAGAGACATAAGGAATTGCCCCTATCAAATTATCCTGTGGTTCGGTATCCTATGGAAGTAATGCTTAAACCATAAAGTCAATATCCTAAGCCCGAGAAACTAATAAGTATTAGTTTCTTAAGAGTTCGGCCAACAAGACAACTAAATGAAAAAGCATTTATCAATATATCAGGAGTATTCAAATTTCATGAAGAGTTCAATAACATGGTAATTGAAGAAATGTGCAATTTTTAACAGTGAAAAGACAAGCTACTTCAATGTAATCTTGAACTAGTTCAACCTCTTTTCTTGTTTTAGTTCATTTCTATTGGTTTAAAATCAGGAGACTTTTGTGATGTAACAATTAAATAAACATTCAAAATTCTGACAATGGAAAACGCATTAGAAAAATCATACAAAGAAGCCCTCAAAGAACTAAGAAACAACCTGTCAACCATGCTTCCTGCCGAAGCACTAGAAACTTGGAATAACGATGCAAAGGAATTGCAAAGAAAGCACAGTTCAATTTTAAAACTCAAGGTGGGAGACTTAGCCCCAGACTTTGTACTACCTAATGCAGTAAACAAACAAGTAAGTCTATCAGAGGTACTAAAATCTCAAAAAGTAGTTTTGACCTTTTACCGAGGAACTTGGTGTCCATACTGTAATCTGGCATTGAACCTATATCAGTCCATTCTCCCTCAAATTCAAGAAGCAGGAGCAACTATGATAGCCATTTCACCTCAGACTCCTGACGAATCACTTAACATCAAACAGAAAAACGAACTGCAATATCATGTCCTCAGCGATACAAGTAACAAAGTCGCAAAACAATTTACAACTGTACATCCAAATCCAGAGAAATCTCTAGAAAAGATGACCGAGTTAGGATACGACTTTGACAGCTTTTACTCAGAAGAAGGAAGCGAACTTCCTATACCAGCAGTGTTTATAATAGAACAAAACGGAGAAGTATCATTCGCTAAATCAGAAGGAGGGGACTATAGATATAGAGTAGAGCCATCCGAATTATTAGAAGCACTAAACAATAAATAGAAGTTAAATTGATACTACCGTAGCTAATCAGTTATCAATCTGTTTTTGAAATAAGGATAGAAAAATGTACTGGTTAAATCTATTCCAAAGAAGGTTCATGTCGAAAATATCGAAGTGAACCTTTATTCTTATATACAAACAAACTAAGTCAATAATCAACAGCATTTTCTTTAAAAATAATATTTCCCTCTTTATGTATTTGAACTTAGTAATGAGATATTAAATAATTATAAATCAGATAGTTTTGAGAAAGAGGCGTAGGACCGCTACGGTGATTGATCAAAACTTAGTGAGACGATTGACTTGAAGTTGTTTAAAATCGGAATAAATATTCTAATGAATAAAGCGGGATTAGCCATCTGAGTAGTATAAAATTCGTTGACAAATTCTATTTTAGAATATTAAATTTGTTAGCAGTTAATGAGTGAAGAATCCCAAGAAAAACTGTCAAATTTTCTTAGAAAATTTGAGTTGCTGAATCAAGAAGAAATAAAGATCTATATAGAAGCATTTGAAGAAGTTAAGATTAAAAAAAGACAGTATATAGTACAGCCAGGATTTACAGCAAAGCATAAACACTATGTCGTAAAAGGCGCCTTTCGGTCGTTTGTGGTAGGGGATAATGGATCAGACCACACCACGTCATTTGCCATAGAAGATTGGTGGATAAGCGATTACAATAGTTACATATACCAGCAGCCTGCCACCATGTTTGTAATAGCACTTGAAGACAGCGTTATACTGAAAATAAGTCGTGAAAAAGAAAAACATCTCTGCGATACAAATCACAAAATTGAATCTGTGATAAGAAGAATGGCAGAAAGAGGGTTGGCATTTCAACAAAGAAGGATGATTTCTAACCTTACCCAGTCAGCAGAAGAGCGATACGACTTATTCATGGAAAAATATCCACAGGTAGTTATGAGACTTCCTCAATACGCATTAGCTTCATTTCTAGGGATGAGCACAGAATTTTTATCAAAAATCAGAAATAAAAAATTAAAAAAAAGAACTTAAAACCGGACAACGAATACCACTAAGCAAGAAGTTCTGCCACCCTACAGTAGATAATATATACTTAGGTATCAGAACTAAAGATAGTCAAGATACCCAGTATATATTCACTTCCATAAAGCGGGTTGAAAACCTAATTCCTTACTAATCCAATATTAAAGAGCCATTGTTAGCTGGGATAGCCTCAGCCTCCCATTTCGCCAAATCCACTTTGAGTCTCTCCGCCAGTTCAGACTCCATATCGATCAGATTATTTTGTTCGCTAATATCATCTGCCACATTAAAAAGTTGATACTTACCACTATGATACCTAATCAACTTCCAATCCCCCTCAATCACAGCCGACCGCTGATCTTCGTAGCTCCTAAAGAAAAACAACTGTCTACTACTCTTCGGCTTTTCGCCTCTGATCAATGGTAACAAGCTCTGCCCCTGAATATTATTATCCTCATAAGGGTGACCTGTAGCTATTTCCATCAATGTCGGGAACAAGTCAATGCTCTGGATAGGAGTATTGATTTCAGAACCTGCCACAGACACCCCAGGATAATACATCATAAAAGGAACCCTAGCGCCACCTTCACCCAAGGTATTACCCCCGATCTTTCCACCACTCAATGGCGCATTAGAAAACTTACCACCCTGATCCGACAAGTAGATAACCACAGTATTATCAGAAATGCCCTTATCTTCAATAGCCTCACGAACCCTCCCAATCGACTCATCCATAGCTTCAACCATAGCAGCATAGTGAGCCTCCGCCTTCGGCAATCCTTTATCTATATACTTTTGCAACAAATCCTTTCTACCCACAAAAGGACCATGAACCGTGTAGTACCAAAGTGACAACATAAAAGGCCTCTCATCATTATAACCCTCGATGAACTCAATAGCACCATCAGTTAAAACGGTAGTCAAGTATTCACCATCTTTTCTATCTTTTAGCTCTGAACCATTGAAAAAAGGATAATAATAGCTTTTAGGATGACCAGCATTACCAGTACCATACATAATATCCCATCCTTGATGAATCGGGTGAAAAGGTTCATGACCAAGATGCCATTTACCAACAAAAGCATTGTAATACCCATATTCCCTCAGCTTTTCAGCATAAGTAACCTCCTCCAGAGGAAGCCAATTAATAGAGGGCATCTGTACAGGATCCTTCTTCCAAAAGCTGTACTTACTATCATTAGAGCCATCAGTATTTTCATGACCGATATGTCTCACCATCTGCAACCGAGCAGCCTCCTTACCAGTAGCCAAAGAAGCACGACTAGGACTACACGTAGGAGTAGGAATATAAGCCCTAGTAAAATCAACAGCCTGAGCCTTAAACTCAGCCAAATTAGGAGTCTCGAAATAATCCCTTCTATACTCCAAATCCCCCCATCCTTGATCATCCACAAAAAGCAAGACGATATTAGGACGAGAATTACCTTTAGTAATAGAGTCGTTTTTCGAAGCACCATTCAAGCGAGAGCAAGATATTACAACAGACGAAGCCAAGATAGCTAGTACTATAACTAAGTTTTTTACCATTATCACTTAAAATAAAATTTACAGCTAAGAACGCCAATCAAGCACCAAGCGATGTTGCTCTCCGTATTTTAAGTGAGACTGCCCGTCATTTTAACAAATAGAGACAATAAATGAATCAGAAAAACAATACCATACTTCAATTTTACTGCTCTTCCCTTACTCTTTCATACTCCTTATTCACAGCCCTGTCACCCCATCGTTGCAAGACCGCCCTTAAAGCATCATTTGACTCAGGAAAACGCCCCTTATCATCAGTCTCGATGATCCATCGATACAATATATCACGATGCTCAGCCAGTGCTATTGCATGATCACGATCATATGAATGAATAAGGTTATTAGTCTCATGCGGATCTTCCAATAAATCATAAAACTCCTCAGCAGGGCGAATATCGTCAACAAATCGAGCCTGAACCTTGTTCAACTCACCATTATCATACATATCCCTTAACGTTTTCATGATGCCCCATTCACTCCTATAATTAGGTTGCATATAAGGCCTGTCAGTCATGAAATTTCTAATATACTTATACCGTCTAGAAGTCACAGACCTGATTCGATCTATAGTAAAATCACACCGATCCCTAGCTGCCACTACATAGTCCCTATGAAAACTTGGTTCAAATAAATCCATGCCATGAATATGATCCGGAATATCAATACCAGCCAAAGCAAGAGAAGTAGCACTAATATCTAAGCTACTAACCAAGTCATCCCTCACCCCATTAGAAGGAATATTAGGCCCAGCAATAATCAATGGTACCCGAATACCACCCTCGTATAAAAACTGTTTATGACGAGGTAATTTGCAGCCATGATCCGAAAAGAAAAATACAACCGTACTTTCAAGTAAACCATCCTCACTCAATCTCTTCATGATATTCCCTACGATTTCATCCAGTTTCGATATCGTATTGTAATGATTAGCAATAGTCTCCCTAAAAACTTTCTTATCAGGATAATACGGCATCACACTCACCTCCTCAGGTCTTACCACCTTAGGAGGATTATGGAATTTATCACCCTTAAGTTGAATTTGTCCAAAAAACGGTTGGTCACTCTTGCGACCAGTCCATTCAGAACCATTTACAGCACCTTTAAACCCCTCTTTTTTACCCTTGTGATCGTACAAATCCTCACTTTGGTAAACAAAATTATAATGCTCCTTACCCTCATTGAAAGTATAATAACCAGCAGCCCTGAACATCTCAGGCAAAGTCCTAACGCCAAGATGATTAGGATCCCAACTCTCCATTACAGTACCCCTCCACTCACTAAACGAACTATAGTGCTCATGAGCTCCAATAGAAGTCTGATACATCCCAGTAATAATAGCAGAGCGAGTAGGAGAGCAAACACCAGAAGTCACATAAGCTCTGTCAAACCTCACGCCATCGCTAGCCAGTCTATCGATATTCGGCGTTTCAATAACACTATCCCCATAGCAACTCATCCAAGGATTAGTATCTTCCACATACACCCATAGAATATTCACCGCACCCTCACTGATCCTAGGCACGACAGAATGAGAATTTTGTGAAAAACCCAAAAGACAAGAAAATATAGAACCTAAAAGACACCAAATAGATTTAATGTTATTTACCATAAACAGTAGTTTCAACAAGAGAAAAAAGAACAGAAATTATCATAAGTAAGACCCAAAAGGTCCAAAAAATAAAGTATGCTCATCACCAAGCGTAAAATTCATCGTCTTCAAAATTAAAAACCACCTGATTATTACCCATACCTTACTATACAATGTCTCATTCAATGCACAATTCACATATAATCGAACCGAACCCGCATTATGTATCGTAACCTTGTAATGAGAGCTTTAAAAACAAAAAGCCTAAAAACACAATAAACCAAGGGGCTTTGAAAAAGAAGCGTATCACACCACTAAGTGATTGATCAAAACGTAGTAAGATGATTGATTTGAAGTTGATCAGATATAGGATTCCAATGCATAAAGAAGATTAATTAACCCTAAGTCACACATTATATCCTAATAGAATAGGAAGAAGAACCTTTAAACACTCTATTTACAGTTATAGACGAAGCAATACTCCTAAGATGAAAAGAATAATAATCTTCTTGCTCAGTATGAGCCAAATGCAACTCACTCAACCAGCACAAGCCCTAGTGCCAGAAACTAGACAAGACAAAAACCTAACTACAGTATCTCATACATCGACTCAAAACACCAAGCACAATTCAGCAGTATATAGCATAGACACGCAACATACCATTACAAAAGTTCGCGTAGCCCATATCAAAAAACAAACCCATATCATCGCCAGCACTTATGAAGGTAGAATATTAGCCATCACCTATGAAGGTAAAATATTATGGGAAAGCAAACTGTCAGGCTATATGAATCATGACCTCTGGTGCGGAGATATTGACCAAGATGGAATAGACGAAATATTCGCGGCCAACGCAGACGGAACCATCTACGCCATCAACTCAAACGGGCAAACACTCTGGTCATTTAGACAAAATGAAGCGCCCATGTACGCAGTATGCACAATCAAAACTGATCAAGACCGCACATACATAGTCTGCGGAGGGTACGATACGAAAATCTATTATCTAGATCCCAAAGGCCAACTTGTCAAAAAACTCGATACCGAAAATTTCGGTATCGACAAACCATGGGGAAAAACAGTCAAACCAGAAGACAATCGGTTTGTTGCGAACTTTTTACGTCCAATGTCAAAATCCAATGGAACCCAAATACTCATGATACAAGGTAGCATTAACAGTATACAATCCAAAGGATCAATCTACCTGTTCCACCCATTAGCAGATACCCCATACCTATCACAAAAAAATCAAGCAGGAGCGCCAATAGGAGATGTCAAAATAGTCGATATCAATCAAGATGGAACAGACGAACTCATCAGTGGAACCAGTACCAATATCAAGGACGCTACCTTCACACAATTTGATATATCATCAAAAATTCAGCACAAAATTCAATTAAACACAATTCAAAATCAAATAGATCGATTCGGTTATCGAGTAGCACAAACAGAAGTCATTCCAGACCAAAACACCTATAAATACTTCATACTCTTCGGATCAAGAATATGTCTATTGCCACCATCAAGAAACCTAACCCAAATAGAAATCATAGACAACCCATACTCCTACAACGACATGTGGAGAGACAAAACCAATAATAAAATAATACTAGCCAGTACCCAATCAGGAGGAACCAGCATTCATATCATAGACCCCACCAAAAACCATTGGAAAACACAATTCAAAAACATCACACCACTAGGTAATATATCAGCCATACGACGCAACACCGATCATTATAGACAAGCACTAAAAACATTCGTTAAACCCCACTACGAACGCGACCCACTAGCCATATACCTCACAGAACAAACCCAAAGTACACCAGCCACCAAAAAAGTAGCCCAAAACATAAAAAACAAATACAGCAGTCCAGTATTCCTCAACTACGTATGGAAAAAACATGCCCAAGCACCACAAGACTGGAACAGAAATGAATTAGAAAATCAGAAATACCGAAGCCAAAGAGACAAACGAAAGAAATACGACTACACTCAGCAGCAAATCCTAGATCTTATTCTACCACAATACGAAGGACATCCCGGCATCGCCACTTGGGGAGGCCACGGAAACGACCCCTACTACCATAGTCTACAAACACTAAAGGAAATAATAGACGCATCAGGAAACAAAAAGACCCTTCTCATTTGGCCCGAATTAGAAAAACACGACCAAGACTTCGAATGGGTACTACAAGACCTATTCTACCCACTAGCACAGTACATCCAAGAAACCAAAAAAGACGCAAATATTTACATACGAACCAAACACACGTTTTGGCAATCCATAGCCCATATGGAATTGTGGGATCAGATGCTGTCAGGCCAATACCACGACATCTTCATACCAGGTATGGAAGAAACCACAGACAAATCAATGGAACTAAGCATAGCCAGCAGAATGGGATACTGGCTAAGCGGAGCCGTAGACAGCTGGGGTGCAAGATGCGCTAGAGACAACACCAGCTTTGACCGACTCAGGCAGCACTCACACCAGATGCTACCCAATCATTTTCTAAGACAGATGATATATAGCCTAGCCTCGGGAGCCACCTACACCAACAACTTCTCTGTAGACCAAGACTACATGAGTTTCTATTGGGAACTAATAGCAAAAGGAGCCCTCTACATACCCAAGAGAAACGAGCTACTAAGTCTATCACCCGTATTTATTGGGATCACTCAACCAAACCAACGCTACCTCGATCAAGGAAACAACGTCAAATGGATTACATTCTACGATCAAGAAACAGAAGCAGCCAACCCTATGGTCTTTAGTAGACTCAATGGAACATGGCCAGGAGCACCCAACACCAAATGGGACTTCTCCACATACGCAGCAGGAGTAAAAGACCGAAGACTCAACTATCTACCACCCTATAACCATGGAATGGTACTAATCGCACCTGTACAACAAGGAATATTTGCCCAACAAAACCCCTCAAGAGGAAAACTGGAAGATCACCTACATCCACTCTACAAAGGCAAAACCATAGAGTACATCACAGACGGATATCACTACTATTCCCAAGACGGAAGCACCAAATACCCAGCAGATAAATTCTACAACACAGTACAAGAAGACATCAAAAAAGCAGCAAAGCAACTACCAATCACAGTCACAGGCGAAGTAGCGTGGGTAGTAGCTCAGTCAAGCCCAACCCACCTCAGATTGACACTTATAGACAGCGGTTACATCAACCCAAGCGATAAACACGCCAAAGTAAACATCAATACAACACTAATAAAACCAAAACGAATAGTAGACCTAGTAGACAATACTCAATACCACACATCAGACCCCACTACAGTCACCATAGACATACCCTCTGGACTTTTTAGATTCATAGACATAGAATTAGAGACACCTCTCTTACCATACCATAATTTCTAAACCCCAGCCTCATAAATAGATCAAGGCACAAATACATGAAAATTCATCCAACTAGTCACATCATCAATACCAAGTCCCTCTAATTTTTCAACCAGTTCAGAAAAAGTTAAGCCCCTAAACGAATCTAAAAATTCATAATACCCCTCTACCTCACTACCTTCCGCTTCAATATTGATTTGACAATATTGAAAAATGATTAAGCTTAAATCAGGAAAACTCATAGGACATGTTACCCCACATTTTCGAAAGACCAATGTAAATAGTTGATTTTAATATCCTCTTTGATAAGAGCCAATAATAAATCTTTTGAAATAGATATTTCCATCACAGTATACCCCTACAATTTAGTTGCCTCACGAAATACTACATATGTCGTTTTTAGAATTGTTAGTAGAATGGAATTTTCCGTCATGAAAAAAAGGGAACAAGAATTTCTAATCGCTTTAGGCAATCGAATCAAAGAGATTCGAAAAAGTCGAAACATGACCCAAATACAATTAGCAGCTAAGATTAATAACCACGATGAGCAAATAGGACGGGTAGAAAGAGCAGAAGTAAATGTTTCCGCCAGTATGCTATACCTTATCTCAAAAGGCTTGGAAATAAGTTTATCCGAATTACTTGATTTTCCTATTGAAAAATAAATCCTACGGAATTCAAAAAGAAGAAAGGTAGACACATTCAAGAAAGAGCCATTATCGATTTGTTCTGCCACCCAATCGCCCCGCTGGCGCAAGTAAAAAAAAGTAAATGGCTAGTGCCAGCTTGCAGCTGGTACTTTACGTCAAGCAAGAAATTAACCACTGATCTGTAAAGGTTGGTGGTTTTTTTATTGAGCCAATTGCTGTTGCATATCCTTTTGAAACAAGAAAGCTTTGATAAGGGATTTTACACAATCTCGATCATGGTCGTTAAGAGACTGAGCTTTAGAAAACATGGTCAGCCCCCGCCATGTTTTACATGGTGGTAGATAGCCACAGATCGGAGAAGATATTAGACCACTAATAGATTGGTGGTTTTGTTATTTATAAACTACCCTGATGGGCTTCTAAATACTCCATTTTTATAATTCAGCTTACTCTTTCAGTTATTGGATTTTTAAGGGGATATCCACTCTGGGTCATTGAAATAGCTTTACAACTATTTCAACTCATAAAAAAGAATCTAGATTTGAGATTAAGATGATGGCAATATATGGCTTTGTCTAATCATGCTAAATGAATTTTTAAAACATAGAAAAATGAAAGCTCTTTTTTCGTTTATCATACTGATATCTCATTGTACCATTCTTCTTGGACAGAATGAATTAAATCGAATCAGTATTGGTCATAGAAGTCAAATTGTTTCTAGCTATTTAGGTGAAGAAAGAGAGTTTCAAGTTTATCTTCCATCTACTTACTGTTTTAATGAAATAAGTACTTACCCTGTTATTTACTTGTTAGATGGAGACTATAATTTTCATTATGTCACTGGATTGGTTGAATTGGCTTCCAGTGTGAGCGGTAAAATGCCTGAGTGCGTTGTCGTAGGTATTTCAGATAAGGGTGCTTCTAAGTATAAAAGAAACTGTACACCAACAAATCTTAAAAATGGAACAAAAGGAAATGCAGGGAACTTTATGCGTTTTATATCAGATGAATTGAAACCCTATATAGACAGTGTGTATCGAACCGCGAATTATAATGTCATTATAGGGCATTCTGTAGGAGGGTTATTTGTGACAAATTTTTTCCTTCAAAAACCAGATGACTTTGATGCTTATATTGCTATAGATCCTGCATTATGGGTGGGTGAATACGAAATGGCCAATCAAGCTGATTCAGTATATAGAACTATGAAGTCGATATCATCTTTATTCTATATTTCGTCTTCAAATATTCCCGATATGGGTATTGATAAATACGTTTCTGTATTAGAAAAGTATTTTCCGAAGAATAAAAAATGGAAATACTTTAATCTTAATATGGAGAACCATAATTCAGTAGGTTTACCAACTATAAAGAAATCATTCGAGGATATTTTTAATGGTTGGAGTATATCAAAAGAACAATTTATATCCTTCGAAAGTGCAAATGAAGTAATAGCTCATTACAGAGAATTATCAGATAGGTATTCAGTTTCAATTTCTATTCACCCTTATTTTCTAAGCAATATTATTTATTACTACACTAGTCGCGGTAGAGAAGAGGATTTGTTAATTCTCGAAGAGGGAATTAACAAATATTTCCCAGCTTCTGTTGGAGAGTTTTACTATCAACTTGCCAATGTGCATTACGAAAATAATTCGTATCAAAGAGCAATAGATAATTACAATAAGAGCATTGCGTTCAATTCTTCGTTGTTTTACGCCTTAAATGGTATTGCTAAAGTCTTTTTAGCTCAAAAAGAATATGAAAAGGCCCTCAATAACAGTCTAAGATCAATTGAAATAGCCGAAAAGTGTAATGCGAGACAGTGGATGTTAAATCAACTATATTCAACACTAGAAGATATTGAAAATGAAATGTGATTTCAGTCTTAGGAGTTTGAAGTATTGTCTTTCAGAAATGAAGTACACTTTCGGGAGTCTGAAGTACGCTTTGAGGAACTTAAACTAGGTGAAAAGGAAATAATAATGTCTATTTAGCTAGCGTAGGAGTGTTAAAAATAATTGAAAGTATGCTTTGGGGAATTCAAAGTATGGTTTCGGGAGAATGAAGTGCGTAGTTGGGAATAAGGAGTATGATGTTAGGGAGGGAGACTGTCCGTAATTAGTTCTAGGAAAAAAACTTTCCGAACGTTAAACCTTCGGAAAGTTTCTAGAATGACATTTTAGTCAGCAACTACGATCTTTTCGATTTTGTCACCCTGTCTAATATCGTCCACGATATCTACACCCTCTACTACTTTACCAAAACAAGTATGGTTACCATCTAAGTGAGAAGTATTGTTTCTACTGTGACAGATGAAGAACTGAGATCCACCAGTGTTTCTACCAGCATGAGCCATCGAAAGAACACCTCTATCATGGTATTGGTTACCACCGTCTAGTTCACAATCGATTTTATACCCAGGTCCACCAGCACCAGTGCCGTCTGGACATCCGCCTTGAATTACAAAATCAGGAATCACTCTATGGAAAGTCAAACCATCGTAAAAACCTTTTTTAGCAAGGTCAGTGAAATTTTTCACCGTATTAGGAGCATCTTGATCATAAAACTCCACTTTCATTACACCTTTAGCGGTGTGTATTTCTGCGTTCATCTTATAGAATTTGATATTGAAAAATGTGCGGCAAAGCTAGCCGATATACTGCAATTAATATCCATTGATAATATTCACAGTATGAGCAGCTATTATACCTGCCGTTTCAGTTCTTAGAATGTTCTTTCCCAGATTAGTAGTTTGGAAGCCCTGATTTTGAGCCGATTTGACCTCGTCAAACGTAAAATCTCCCTCAGGACCTATCATGATGATACTATCCATATTAGTTTGGATCATTTTGTTAAAAGCCACTTCGCTTCCTGTTTCCACGAAGGCGATGAATTTTTGACCCGTCAAAGGCTCCTTGATAAAGTTGCTAAAAGTCGTTATTTCATCAATTTGGCACTTCCAAAAACTCTTAGACTGTTTCATAGCACTGATAGCCTTTTTATCCAGTCTATCGATTTTGACTTTAGATCGCTCCGTTCTTTTAGTATCAATGAAGCTAATTCTATCAGCACCAAGTTCACAAGCTTTTTCCACGAACCATTCGATACGATCAATGTTTTTCGTAGGAGCGATAGCTATATGAATAGAAAACGGTTTTCTATCATGTTTCTCTGTACTGACGATCTCGAACTTACATCTGCGGAAATTATCATCAGTGATCCTAGCCTCATAGCTATGACCGAGACCATCCATCAGATGAATAGTATCACCAGTTTTTTTTCGAAGCACTTTGATAGCGTGAGATGATTCTTCACTACTAAGAGTAAGATCAGACTTAGGATCGGCATGATAATAATAGTTCATGGCGCAAAACTAACTTCATTCAGTCTAAAAGATTCCACTCTTACAGAGAGATATAGAGATGCCATTTTAATAGCAAGGTGATGGCTCTTTTGGTTTCATTTCCAGCTCTTTGGATTGAGTAGAAATACAATCCCAATGATACCCAGTACCCTTGGGTCTGGGAGCTTCATTAGATATTTTATGAAAAAACAGCCGAAACTACGTAGTGCAATCAGTGATTCTATAGTTTTGAAGTTTAACTCAAAGCACTAGTAGATGGCACATTTAAGATTCAAAGCATTGGATCATATTCAGTCAAGATCCAAAGTAGGTTTTGATATACCCGCAGGGAAGGTATCAGATTATTTTGGAGAACTCGCTTTTGGTCTCAAGCAGATGAGGGTGTCATTATCCTCAGACTCCTATGAGAAAGTAGCTGCTGCTATCAAGCAAGGTAAAAAAATAGAGATAGAAACGGCGGAAGCCATCGCATCAGCAGTAAAAACATGGGCGATATCCAAAGGTGTGACACATTATACGCATTGGTTTCAACCTTTAACAGGAGCTACAGCCGAGAAACATGACACGTTTTTCAATCCCCAGCAAGGAATAGAAGAATTCAAAGGGTCGGAACTAGTACAGCAAGAACCAGATGCATCGATGTTTCCAAGTGGAGGTATTCGTAGCATGTTTGAAGCTCGTGGTTATACAGCTTGGGATCCAAGTTCTCCAATTTTTATAATGGATACCACATTATGTATTCCTACCGTATTTGTAGCATTTACAGGTGAGTCTTTGGACTATAAGGCTCCTTTGCTCAAATCTATGGATGCCCTAGATCGAGCTGCTACGCGTATTTGTAAGCTTTTCGACAGAAATGTCACACACGTCACTCCATATCTAGGATGGGAGCAGGAGTACTTTGTAGTAGACAAAGCACTCTTTGAGGCTCGGCCAGATTTAGTGATGGCTAATAGAACTGTATTTGGACATAATCCTGCCAGAGGACATCAGTTAGACGATCATTATTTCGGACGGATATCTCCAAGGATGCTTGAGTTTATCAAAGAATTCGAATACGAAGCCCACCGCTTAGGCATACCTGTAAAAACCCGTCACAATGAAGTAGCCCCCTCTCAGTTTGAGTGTGCACCGATGCACGAAGAGGCCAATAAATCTGCTGACCATAATCAATTATTGAAAGATGTAATGGATCGTGTCGCCTCTAAGCACAACCTTAGAATACTTTTCCATGATAAGCCATTCGAAACCTTAAATGGAAACAGTAAGCACAACAATTGGTCCTTGAGTACTGATACGGGAATTAACTTGTTCCAACCCAGTAATAGTGCTCGTGAAAATCTTCAATTTTTGATCTTCTTCATTTGTACGATCAGAGCCGTATACGAGCATACAGATCTGTTAAGAGCAAGTGTCGCTACAGCAGGTAATGACATGAGACTAGGAGAGCAAGACGCACCTCCAGCGATTATGTCGGTATTCATAGGGGAGCAACTTTCTAAGGTCTTAGAAAACCTTCAAAAGAATAAAGATATTAAGCTAGACAAGGGTGATAATGTTTACATGAAACTAGGAATAGACAAGATTCCTGAAATCATCTTAGATAATACAGACCGTAATAGAACATCTCCTTTTGCCTTTACAGGAAATAAATTTGAATTTAGAGCTGTAGGATCTAGTGTCAACGTATCTAATCCTATCACAGTGCTAAATACGATAGTTGCTGATCAGTTAACAGAATTCTACAAGACACTGAACAAAGATTTAGACGCAGGAACCGAGCGCAAAATTGCAATTATCAATCTTCTCCGAGAATATGTATCGAACTCTAAAAAGATACTATTTGAAGGAGACGGTCATTCCAAAGAGTGGCAAACAGAAGCGATAAAACGTAAACTTTCAAATACAAGAGACACGGCTAGAGCTATGGACGCTTTCATATCTAAGAAAACTGTAGATGTGTTTAAGCGAATGAAAGTTTTGTCAGAGATGGAACTTCAAGCGAGACATGAAATCATGTTAGAAAACTACATTATGAAGATTCAGATTGAGTCTCGTGTAATGGGAGATCTAGGGTTGAATCATATTCTTCCAATAGCAGTAGCTTATCAAAACAAACTGATCCAGAATGCGCAAGGACTTCAACAGTTGGGAATTGATAATGCGGAGGTTATCAAAACGATCAAGGAAGTATCAAAATATGCCAGTCAGCTCAAAGCGGACATTCTAAAAATGATAGATGCACGTAAAATAGCCAATAAACAAGAATCATATAGAGAGAAAGCCATTTCCTACTGTGATGAAGTGAAAGGGGAGTATTTTGATATGATTAGGTATGCAGTTGATAAGTTGGAGTTATACGTGGACAACGAAGACTGGCCATTAGTAAAATATAGAGAGTTGTTATTTATCAGATAATGAATAAATGTATGAGCCGTATCGTCCTTAATCTATGGTTTTTGGGATTAGTTGGAATAATGATATCATGTAGTCCAGCACGCAAAGAGAACAGGATCAAAAAAGCGTTCAATCTTGCGAATCAGAAATTAGAAGAAGGTTATTTTGATCAGGCAGTATCGCTATACAGTAAAGTAATTCAAGATAAGCCGGAGCTAACAGACGCCTTTATGAATAGGGGAGTAGCTTATTATGAAAGTGGTCACTATGTATTAGCACTTTCAGATTACAATCACGTCTATCATCAGTTCCCTGAGTACACTGCAGTTTTATTTAATCGAGCCTACACTTATATGGCCATGGATCGGTTGGATGACGCTATTGAGGATATACATTCATTAAGAATATTGTATCCAGATAGTGCGCTCATTGATGTGATGGAGGGACTTTATTGGGAGCAAAGCAATGACCTTGATAAAGCGGGAGAGGCTTTTGGGCGAGCAATTTTAAAAGACCCTACTAATTTTGATGCTCTATCTAATCGAGGAATTATTAATTATAAAATGAAAGAGTATCGGGAAGCAGAAGTGGACTTAAAACGTGCATTGACTTACAACAGTAATAACCCATTTGCTCTCAATCCACTTTCATTGGTCTACACAGAAATGGGAAGGCTTGATGAAGCAGATTCATTGATTGATTTGGCATTGGGTATTTATGTTAATCATTCCTATTTTTTGAATAATAAGGGACGAATAGAGACATTGAGAGCTAACTATTCAATTGCTGATTCTTTAATTCAATTAAGCCTAAAGCAAGACTCTATGAATGCATGGGCGTATTTCAATTTTTCTTTGTTGAAAAAGGAACTAGGAGATAAGGAACAGGCAAAAATTTTACTTCAAAGAGCATTAGCCTTAGATTCTGCTGTCATACAATAATTATTCCCAATAATAGATTAGATGTTTTATTGTCTGGTAGACAGGGTTTTACTATCTTTCTAATAAGCTGAAAGACTGCGCATTCCTCAAATGTGTGGTTAATTGAGAATTATTAGATAGTGAGGGGAATGAAAAGGGTGTTTTTAATGGTCTTTGTGATAGGCGTGGTGCCCTGTAAGTCATCAATACCTATCGACAGTCTCTATCAGCTTCAAATAGAACTCAATAATCCTTTGTTAGCAGACTCTAGTCGAGTCGACCTCTATAATTTCTTAGGGAAAAATCTTCTATACCAAGACGATTCATTGGCGGCTTACTATGCTAATAGAGCTTGGAAACTCTCAGATAGTTTGTATGACCGAAATACTGCCGCATGGGCTATATATAATCAAGGACAGGCTTTAAAAAATCTAAATAATCCTGATTCTGCGCTCATACTGTACGATGAATCCTCCGCAAGATTTAAAGAAATCAAAAATTGGGAAGGATACATTAATGTCTTGATGGTTGCAGGGACAGTAAGTCGTTGGGAGCTTTATATGCATTTAGCTAGTCTTCGAAAGTATGAAGAAGCGCTTTTGGCTACTCAGGAGTATGGTTTTCCTTTTAAGGAGGCAAACTGCCATAGAGCTATTGGGCGAATCTATATGGATTTAGGAATATTTGATCAGGCTCTAGATCATATTAATGAGTGTCTGATTCTTGATAAAAGGCATAGGTTTAATTCAAGATTGGCCAATGATTATTTGGAACTTGGTACCTGTTATAACAGGATGAACTCTTATGATTCGGCAGGTAAAGCGTTTCAAAAGGCGGCTCTATTAGCAGAAGAGCATCCTGAAAAACAACCGATAAATTTCTTTCCCAGACTTTATAATAAAATGGCTTATCTCAATTTCTTAAAAGGCGAATTTGAAGTATCTATTAAATATTATAACATGTCAAAAAATGCCAATAGAATACAGAATAAAAGAGCAGAAGTCTTTGGTTGGACATTCTGGGGGATGGCTCAGGCATTAATGGCTTTGAATCAATATGAAGAGGCTCATGAAGCCTTAATTAACGGATTGGCAGCTGCGGGAAATGATAAAAACCTCAATCTTAGATCTATGATTTATAAGTCTATATCTAAGACTTACGCATATCAAAATGATTATAAGAATGCTTATAAAGCAATATGGAAACATTATGAAATGGAAGGAATACTTGATGCAGCAGATGAAAAATTACAGTTGTCTATTAGTGATTTTCAAAATGAGATAGAAAAAATAGAAAATGAAAAGCTAAAGGAGGAAATGGAATATGCCCTGGAGCGAAAACATGTTAAGCAACGAACATTGTTATTTTGGCTAGTAATTATTCTATCGCTAGCTGGATTTATAACTATGTATCGGTTCAATTCTCTGAAAAAAGAAACGAACAAGGAGCTTTGGGTCAAGCAAAAAGAGCTAGAAAAACATAGTGAAGAATTAGAACAAATAAATCTAGCCAAGGACAAGTTTTTTTCCATCATTTCTCATGATCTGCGAAGCCCCTTGAACAATGTGGTAGGGTTGACTAAAATAATGCATGATCAGTTCGATTTACTGAGTAAAGAAGAACAAAGGTTGTATGTCGGTTTGATAAAGGATAGCTCATTAAATGTTCAAGATTTGCTAGAGAACCTACTCACTTGGGCAAGATCACAGCGAGACGAGATTCAAGTTAAGAAGGAAGAATTTATGGTTTCAGAGGTATTTGAAGATATTAAGAAAGTCAATCAAAGTTTTGCAGACAATAAAAAGATAAATCTTCGATTTGCTGAGTGTAGTCAAAAGGTTAAGCTGACTACAGATCGTAATATTTTGGAAACTGTATTGAGAAATTTAGTTTCTAACGCACTGAAATTTACCCCAGAGGAAGGATGTATTCTTTTAACAAATGATAAGACGGAAGAAGGTAAAGTAGCAATATCGGTATCTGATAATGGTCAAGGAATGAGTCAAGAAGTACAAGATTCTCTTTTTGAAATTGGAACTAATCGGTCTACTCCTGGCACTAACAAAGAGTCAGGTTCTGGATTAGGTCTCATTCTTTGTAAGGAGTTTGTAGAAAAATTAGGAGGGACAATACTAGTCCAAAGCAAGGTAGGAGAGGGGACTGTATTTACAGTTGTTATATAACTGAGAGTTGTTTAGGCGATTCTATTCTTAGAATAAGTTATGAATAGAAACAGTTAGTCCTTCTTGCTAAGAGGAAGGACTAACTACTGATTATTGCATATTTCTTTCGAAGAAATTGAAGATCAAAGTGTATAGGTGACGTCTTGTGTTTTCTCCCTCATAGATGCCATGAGAACGATTAGGGTAAGCCATCATTTCGAACTGTTTGTTTTGTAAAATCAATTCATTGACAAGCATCTCAGCGTTTTGGTAGTGAACGTTATCATCACCTGTACCGTGGATGAGTAGCAGTTTACCTTCCAAATTCTTAGCATGAGTAATAGGTGCTCCCAATACATAATCATCCATGTTTTCTTGGGGCAATCCCATATATCGCTCCTGATAGATGTTGTCATAAGTACGAGCATCTGTCAAAGGGGCTACAGATACTCCAGCTTGAAAGATGTATGGGTATTGAAACAGTAAGTTTAGCGTAGAAGAACCTCCACCGCTCCATCCCCATACACCCACACGTTGAGTATCAATGTATGGAGCTTTGATGATTTCCTTGGCAGCTAATCCTAGATCTCGGATATTCAATCGACCGATTTGGCGATAAACAGATTTTCTCCAATCACTGCCTTTTAGACATGGTGTACCTCTAGGGTCAATCGCAATAACTACATATCCCTGCTGTGCTAAAAATATATTCCACATGCCAACGAATGTATCTGTTGCTTTAGCGCCAGCAGGTTCGCCATAGACATTGAATATTACTGGGTACTTGGTGGACTCGTTAAAGTTTACTGGCTTGATCAATCGGCCATCTACAACAGTTCCATCTTCTGTAGTTACACTGATGAGTTCGACAGTTGGGAGCGTCTGCTTGGATAGCTTTTCAGTAAACTCTTCATTGGTAATTACCTTTCTGATTGTTTTATGAGACGGAAGGGAAATTAGTCTTACCGTTTTAGCCTCAAGTCCACTTGTATGGCTATGGAATGCATACTTTCCATTGGGTGATACATTGTAGGTGTTTACACCTTGGTATGAACTTGGAGTAATACGTTGATCCTTCTTATTCCCTTTTAGGTCTACCGAGTATAGATACCGCTGTGCAGTACTAGTAGGAGATGCATGATAATAAAGTAGCTTACTTGTGTTGCCCGCTACAGAAGCTACATCATAGTCTCCTGGAGATACCATGGTTGTTTTTCCAGTATTGAGGTCAATAGTGTAGGCATTTCTCCACTTATCTTCTGTAAGCCTCAATACAGCACTACCTCCCAAAACAGGTGTTAAATCATTACCCATCCATCGAGATTTTGAAAGGTCAGGGTACTGAATAGCGACCCAGCTGTCTTCTTTCTCCTCATATAATAGTGAAGTAGACTTAGTAGATAGATTATATAACCATACTTTGAGATGATTTTGTTTACGGTTGAGTTGTTGTATTAGTAATTGATCTTTGTTGATCCATTGTATAGCAGGTATGTAGTTTTGAACAATAGAGCCTTTCAATTTAACCCATTCTGTTTTGCCAGAGTTGACATCTACGATTCCGATACGGGCAGATGAAGGGTCACGTCCGACCTTTGGATATTGTACGGGTACGATCTTAGAATATATCGAATCTGTATTGTTGATCATGTTAAATACCCCGATTTGCGAAGCATCCAGCTGCCAGTAAGCAATGTTGGTAGCATCTGGGCTCCATCTGAATCCATCTCTACAGCTAAACTCCTCTTCGTACACCCAGTCGAAAGTACCATTTATGATATCTATGGTTCCATCAGTAGTTAACTGTGTCACTTTTCCCGATTTGAAATCCTCTTTGTAGATGTTGAAGTCCATTACATAGGCTACAAATTGATTGTCCTTGGAGAATTTGGCGAACATCAATGAAGAAGCTTCGAAGTCTTTTCCAATTTGGCTTAGTTTGTTTGTCGAGAGGTCATATACCCAATAGTCTCCCTTGGTGTTTGATCTCCATACTCTTTTGGAATTGGTAAAGATTAAAACTTTACTCTCATCATCAGACATATAAAATTCTTCGATCTTTAGCGCTTCTTTTTTTGATTTGGGAGTAAGCTGTTTACTCGATAGGAATATGGATCTAGTGCTCTTTGAAGAACTGTATTCGATCATTTCATTTTGACCTTCTTTATTCTTCTCTATGATAATGTAAGACTCTCCATTGTCGATCCATTTTACTGGTGGCTGATAGTCTTGACGAAATTCGCTTGACGCAAAAATACGGTCGAGAGTAAGGTAGCTTGAATCTTGAGGCGATTGGGCTAGCGTAGTATAGAAAGTGAAAAACAGAAAGAGGAAAACTAGTTGTTTCATTATTGTATCAATGTTGAGTTTTAATGTCATTATCATGGTGGGGGAATCAATCGAAATTGAAATCGCTAAAGTAAATGATCTGTCTAAAGAAGCAAATCTCGTTACATAGGATAAAATGTGACAATCCGCAGGACAGTAGATGGCATATTCAAAAGCTGAGTGAGTACTGAATTTGGTTTTTGATTCTTATCAGATGTAAGGTAAATGATCAAACTTTTGAGTTTTCTGAGTTAAACTAAACGAGATCAAAACAAATTAGTAATAAAAAATTAATTAAAACAGTTGTTTGACAATGATGTGTGTTTACTATAGTACCGTTAAATGTAGTGGAAAAGTTTTATGACACAGAAGTGTCAAACTAAATCAGTTTTTAAAATTGGAATTCTATTTCATACCGTTGTTTATAAAATAGAATAAAAAAATGAATTGGACAACAATAAAATTTTGTTATTTGTTGATTTTCAGTAAATAAAAGTGGCTAAAACTGCTAAATAACATATTAATCGTTTTTTTCAATGGATACTTTTGAATCGATCTTACTCAGGTCGAAACAACATTAATTTTTTTTACAAAATTTTATTCAACCTATAATGGAAACATTTTTCTCAAAATGGAAAATCTGTGTGATTTTCTTTTTTACCATTACATTAAACGCTTCTGCACAAACACTTTCGCAAAAAAGCGTTATACAGCAAAACTCAAATTTTACTACACTTCAACAGATGAAACAGAGCTTTGAATCAAAAGCTCAGGCTCAACGAAGTTTGGCAATCCAAGAAGCCCGATCACATGGATGGGCAGTACAAGGAGTTACCAAAGATGGAAGTGTAATGGAACTTCAAAAAGTCGAAAATGGAAACCCGATATATTTCGTAACACACAATGTAGATGCTGCAGTATCTACAAGAACGAATCACCTTAACTCAGGAGGATCTTTAGGATTGTCATTGAATGGTGACGGTATGACTGCGCATGTATGGGACGGTGGTATAGCTAGAGCTACCCATCAGGAATACGACGGTCCTGGCGGAAACAATAGGTTTTCTGCAGGTGATGGCGGTTCTATCAACTTTCATGCTTCTCACGTTACAGGAACTATTATGGCTTCTGGAGTAGATGCAGATGCTAAAGGGATGGCTCCACAAGCTAACGTGATTGGTTATGATTGGAACTCTGACTTGGCAGAAATGACATCAGAGGCTGCTTCAGGGATGATAATTTCTAATCATTCATATGGCTATAGAACTAGAAATGATGCAGGACAAGTATTGTTGCCTCAGTACTACTTTGGTGGATATATTACGGAATCCAGAGATGTTGATGAAATCTTGTTCAATGCTCCATTTTATCTGATGGTATCATCAGCTGGTAATGATGGTGAAGATAATACAGCTACTCAAAACCCTACAGGAGGATTTGGTTTTGATAAGTTGACAGCTTATTCTACAGCAAAGAATAACCTTGTGATAGCGAGTGCTGATGATGCAACCGTTAGTGCTAATGGTACTTTGCAGTCAGTAGGAATTAGCTCATTTAGTAGTGAAGGACCTACGGATGATTTTCGTATCAAACCAGATATAGCTGGTAATGGACGAAATGTGTACTCTACGTATCATCAGTTTGATTCTCATTATGCTTCTATATCTGGTACTTCTATGTCATCTCCGAATGTAACAGGATCATTGCTTCTATTACAAGAGCATTATAGTGATCTAAATGGTACAGTGATGAGAGCAGCTACTTTAAAAGGTCTTGCTTTGCACACTGCTGATGATGCAGGTGTATCTGGACCAGATGCCGTTTTTGGATGGGGTCTATTGAACACTAAAAAAGCAGCTGAAGCGATTACTGATAATGGTACACTTTCTATGGTAGAGGAGTTGACGCTATCAGCAGGTCAGACATATACGATCACTGTAGATGCAGATACTGATAGTTCTACTCCTTTGATGGCTTCTATATCATGGACAGACAGACCAGGTCAGCCTGTGACGACTGTTAACTCAACTACTCCAGTGTTAGTCAATGATCTTGATATAAGAGTGACTAAAGGTGGTACAACTAGTTTCCCTTATCGATTGACAAGTGCGACTACTAGTTCTAAGTCGGACAACACAGTTGATCCATTTGAAAGAGTAGATATCGGTAGTGCCTCTGGAACTTACACTATTACTGTTACCCACAAAGGTAGTCTTGTAGGAGGTAGTCAGAATTACTCGCTAATAGTAACTGGTATCAGTACAACTGCTGCAGTATGTAATGCTACAGTGCCAACTGGACTTTCTGCTACTGAGTCTACACTTAGTTGGAACCCAGTACCTGGTGCTAGCTATAACATTAGATACCGTCAGGTAGGAACTAGTTCATGGACTACTGTATCTACTTCAAGTACTTCAATTACTTTGACTGGTTTGACACCTGAGACTTCGTATCAAGCGCAAGTGAGAAGTGTATGTAGCTCTGGAACTTCTTCATATAGCTCGTCTATTACTTTCACTACGCCAGGACTGCCACCAGTTGAATATTGTGATACTGAAGGACAAACTTCTTCTTTTGAGTGGATAGACCTAGTTTCTTTTGGAGGTATGACGAATGCAACGGGTAACAATGGTGGATATGAAGATTTTACATCTCTAGTCGCTACTGTGAGTAAGGGGAGAACTTATACTATGACCACTAGTACAGGGTTCTCAGGTACTGCATATCTTCAGCACTTTAGAGTATGGATCGACTATAACCAAGACGGTACTTTTGCATCTTCTGAGGTTGTTTTCACTAGTGTATCTAGTACATCTGGAAATAGAACTGGTAGTGTAACGATTCCTTCATCAGCTCTTACTGGATCTACTAGAATGAGAGTGTCTATGAGGTACAATGCTGCTCCTGATGCATGTGAGACATTTGCGTTTGGAGAGGTAGAAGACTATACTGTGAATATCACAGGTCCAAGTAGTTCTTCAACCTATACTGCTTCTAATGAAAGATTCGTTGATGATTCATTTGAAGAGGAATCTGAGTTTAGTATTAACATTTACCCAGTACCAGCGAAGGATTTTATAACTATTGAAGCATCTGAGATGCCAGAGTCGGTGAGTATTTATTCATCTACTGGTAGAAAAGTTGAAGGTGCTACTTTAAATAAATCTACGGTGGATGTTTCTAATCTAAGTACTGGTATTTATTTGATCATTACTGAGATAAAAGGTAAAACATACAAGTCTAGATTTATTAAAGAATAATCATACAATTAAGAGGTCTACGAATAGCTCTCTATTAGAGAGTTAGACCTTAATTTTTGACCTGAGTATTATGTTATAATCAGCCGATATTTATATCAGCAATAAATAATTCTTCCCTCTGATGTCGCAAGACTGATAGAGGGAAGAATTTCTTATTTTGTAGAGGTTTCTTCCTTCAACATCTGAGCAACGATTTTTTTCGTCCGAATTACGGGTTCTTGGTTTCTATGGATTTGACTTTCGATGATTGCATTTTCAAACAAGGCATATACTGTGAAAGCCAGATCAGCATCAGATATCCATTTTTCAAAATAGGATCTCAGTTCTATTTTATGTTGTTGAATCTCTTTGAAGACTTTTATATTCTCTTTCGGGGTTTCACTGAGAATATTTAGGAAGCTACATCCTCTAAAATCATTTTCATCATTGTCCTTCATTAGAAAATCAAACGCAGCCAGTACTTTTTGATGCTTGGACTTTAAAAACTCTTCAAAAGCAGACTTCCAGTGCAGATGACGACGACGTAGATAAGCTACACATAGGGAATCTTTACCAGAGAAGTTGTAGTAAAGACTGCCTCGTGCGATACCAGCTTCCTTGATGATTTCACTGATTCCTGTAGCACCATATCCCTGTGAATGAAATATTTTTTCAGCAGCGTCTAATATTCTATCTCTGGCATTAGATCCGTTATTCATAATCTGTTAGTTAAGAAGTTTTGTTCATGAATCTCCTAATCTTTTCGATGATCTCTGTTCCGTATTCTTCCAAAGCAAAATGACCCGTATCATAAATATTATAATCAATCATTTTGACGTCTTCTTTGTAAGCTCTTGCTCCAGATTCAGGAAAAAAGGCATCATTCTTACCCCACACTATTAGAAGAGGAGGCTGGTTTTTTCTTAAGAAGCTTTGCCATTGAGGGTATAATTTTAGGTTGTTTTTATAATCATAGAACAAGTTAATATTCATATCAATTATTCCAGGTCTTTGCATTCTTTGGTAGTCAAGAAACCAAGTATCAGGATTTATCTTATTTAAATCTTTGACACCATGCGTGTATTGCCATTTCAAGCCTTCTAAAGAAAAGGCATCATATAAGGCTATTCTATTTTTTTCAGAGTTGTCAGCCCAGATTTTTCTGATGCCTTCCCATCCTTTCCCAAGGCCTTCCTCATAAATATTCCCATTTTGGATAATCAACCCCTTGATTTTTTTAGGGTGTTTCATGATGATTCTATAACCAATAGGAGCACCATAATCCTGCATCATAAAGGTGTACGAAGGTAAATTGAAAGTTGTCAAAAACTCATCCATCACCTCAGCTAAATGGTCGAATGTGTATTCAAACTCATTGGGATCAGGGTAATCACTTGCACCAAAGCTTGGATAGTCAGGCGCAATAATGTAATAATCATCTCCTAGAGCTGCCAAGACTTTACGGTATTGGTGTGATGATGATGGGAAACCATGCCATAGAATTAGCGCAGGTTTTTTTGGATTACCTGCTTCTCGATAGAAAATATTTACTCCTTGGATTTCTTTCTTTTTGTAAAAAACTGTTGCTGTGGAAGGTATTGTTTCTTCGCTTTTTTTGTTTTGTTCGTTTTCAATCGAATTGCAGCTAGATATGCTGATGATAAGACTAGCCCATATCAATGAGCTAATTTTACTTATGTTTATGTATTTCATTCTGTTGATCTAAATTTCAGCTTTTCTATAATCGTCTATCCTTTTCATCAATAGCAAGGTCGTTAATGCTAGCAAATCGCTTCTGCATCAAACCATTTTTGTCAAATTCCCAGTTTTCATTTCCGTAGGCACGATACCATTGACCTTTCTCATCGTGGTATTCATATTCAAACCTCACTGCGATGCGATTGTCCTTAAATGCCCACAGCTCTTTCTTAAGTTTATAGTCTAATTCTTTTTGCCATTTACGAGTAAGGAATTCTTGTACTTCCTGTCTTCCGTTCAAAAACTCATTTCGGTTTCTCCATTCGGTATCAACAGTGTAAGCAAGACTTACTTTCTCAGGATCTTTGTTGTTCCAAGCATCCTCAGCCATTTGTACTTTTTGCTTAGCAGTTTCCTCATTAAAAGGAGGGAATGGAGCCTTTTGTTCTTTGCTCATAGTTTATCTGTTTTGTATTGTTTTAGTTCTGTTCTTAATATCATCACTTCTTCCTCAAGCGTAGCTGTGTATCTCTTATGATTTGTCATATACTCGTCGAGATCTTCTTGGGTAAATCTCGGAGTTATATGCTGTGGACAGTTCCAGTCAAACGCCTTGATATGAAGAACTATAATTCGCTCAGGTAGATAATTGTATTCTCCCAGATCCAATTTAGTCATTAACTCTACCTCTTCCTCGATTTCTTTTATTTCAACTTCAGCATATAGTTTAAGTCTGGCCCTACGGGCATAGTCCATCAAGAAAAGAGCTACCTTATTATTACTTTGGAAATTGCCAATAGAGATATATTGCTTGTTTCCACTAAAGTCTATAAAGGCTAGTGTATTATCATCAAGTACTTTGAGGAAGCCCTTCGGGCCTCCTCGATGTTGTATATACGGGAAGTCGTTGGTTCCCATTGAAGCCATGTAAAAGCTATTGCTTTCTTTTATCATTTGAATCGCCATCTGATCCAAGTATGGTCGATCCATTCGGTCATGCATCTTAGCATAGCTCTGCCTACTACCATTCTGTTCTTGAATAGCTTTGACATTGTCAGTGAATGCGATATCATGATAATTCATAGTCGTTACAGTTCTAATATTTGTCGGATCATTTGATTTGTAAATCCCCACTCATTGTCATACCAAGTGAGTACTTTGAGTAGATTACCATCTACCACCTTCGTCATCGACAGATCTGCGATGGATGCATATGGGCTTTTAATAATATCCGAAGAGACCAATTCATCATAAGTAGCCTTGAATACTTGATTATATCTATCCGTATTGGCTTCTTGGATCAGAATTTCGTTGACTTCCTCAGCAGAAGTGTTTTGACTAGTCACTAGTGTAATGTCTGACAAAGACCCAACCGCTACTGGTACTCGTACTGCCATTCCGTCAAACTTGCCACCGTACTGAGGAAGAGCTTTGGTGGTGGCTTTAGCAGCTCCAGTAGTAGTAGGGATGATATTGTTTAAAGCAGACCTTCCCATTCTGTGGTTGCTAGACGGACTATCCACCGTTTTATTGGATGCCGTATCAGCATGAATAGTCGTCATGATTGCTTTTTCGATACCGATTCTACGACCTAATATCTCAATTACTGGACTGATATTGTTCGTAGTACAACTAGCGCATGAAAAAACGTTGGTTTTACCATCATCTGTATTGACGCCATGTACGACCGTCGGAACGTCCGGACTCTTGGTAGGACCTGATAAGACGACAGTCTTTGCTCCAGCTTTGATGTGTTTCTCAGCATCCTCTTGATTCGTGAAGAACCCTGTACTTTCAATAACTACATCTATTTTCAGATCTTCCCAAGGAAGCTGTGATGGATCTCTTTCACTGAAGTAAGGAATCGAATTTCCGTCTACATCTAGTTTACCATTATTGACTTCGACTGACTTTTCATATATGCCATGTACAGTATCATACTTGAGTAAGTAAGCAATGTTGTCAATAGGTGCGATATCATTCACCGCAACTAAATCTAGTTCTGGTGTATCCTGAATGATCTTTAATGAGGCTCTTCCGATTCTGCCTAGTCCGTTTATGGCGACTCTTTTCATTGTAAATATGCTTTTAATTAATTATTTGTTAGACTATACGGTCTAAAACGAGGTTGTTTAAAAAAGGTTGTTAATGTGATTGATCTTATTGAACATTTTTAACAAACTAGCTTTTATTTCATTGGTGAGATCAGCTTAAAACAATCATCTAATCTCAATGCTTTTCTCTAATAAAAGAGTGAACGACTTTAGATGAATCTATTTGGAGGGGATTTTTACTTAAGGTATTATATTCAATCCTTAGTAGAGGAGGATAATATTGGGAGAAGGTTAAGTCACTATCATAATCTGACAGTTTTTATTTTTCAGACCAAAGTCATTGATAAGTCGCCGTAAAAAATATTTTTTTTAGGATATTTTCTGACTTGAAGCGCAAAAATTCTTTTTTGCTCTGCGCCAGCTGGATAATTGTGAAAAAAATCTTTTTTGGACTAATTCAGCTGGATAACTCGACAAAATTTCTTTTTTGGACCAAATCAGTCAGATTTTCACGCAAATATTTTTTGGGAGGACCAATTCAGCTGGATTGTTGAGCGAAGAAAATTTACGGACATTAATCCAGCCGGATTATTCGAAAAAAGATCTTTTTTGCTTCTCGCCAGCTGGATTACTCAAAATGAAAAATTCACGAGCTTCAAGTCACTGTAGTTGGTCAAAAATCTTTTTTTAACCGTTCAGAGCAATTATATTCTCTTGTCTCCAATGTCATTGCCCTTGTCTGTAAACATAAATTCTCACTTTTTTAAATTGATCTAAAAACTTGTGTTGGAATAGTTCAATTAATTTAATATGTGTATTACTTGTAAATCGGGTAGGTGCAATTATTTATCTGTAATATGGTTTTATTAATAGTGGGTATGATTAGTTTTTTTATTAACCGTTTTACAGGATGTATCGCTTTTTTGCAATTGTACCGTTATTTATAAAATACATTTAATATTTCTTATAAAACTATTTTTAAGTCTATTTATTTTTAGAAAAATGCTATTAATTACTCAAAAAGCAATCTATAAGCTGCGAAATGGTATGTTTTAGAGTTTTTTTCCTAGATACCTTTGGCCTGATCTTGCACGGTCAAAACAATCATTTTTTATTATAATTTTATAACATCCTTAAAATGAAAAACAGGTTTACAAACTGGAAAATATTAATTATTTTCCTATTTGGCATTTCATTAAATGCAATTGCTCAAACTGATTTAGAGAAAAGTCGTATCCAGAAAAATTCTAATTATGAAAAACTTCAGGATATGAAGAAAACTCTAGCATCAGAAGCGAAAAAACAACAAAGCAAAGCGATAAAGCAAGCAAAAAAGAACGGATGGGTGGTACGTGAAACCACTAAAGATGGAGCTATCATCGAACTGCATAAAGTAGAGAATGGGAAACCGATCTATTTTAAAACAGATAATGCCAATGCTGCTGTATCTACACGTGTTAATCACCTAAACTCAGGAGGTTCTTTGAGGTTATCACTTGATGGAAAGAACATGACTGCACATGTATGGGATGGGGGAGTTGCTCGACCTTCACATCAGGAATATGACGGACCTGGAGGAACTGATAGATTCTCTATTGGTGATGGTTCTAATACTCTAAACTTTCATGCTGCCCATGTGACGGGAACCATTATGGCTTCTGGGGTGGTTCCAGAAGCTAGAGGAATGGCACCATCTTCTAAAGTGATAGGTTCTGATTGGAATGCTGACTTAGCAGAAATGGCTTCTGCCGCATCTGATGGTATGATTCTTTCTAATCATTCGTATGGATATGGTACACGAGATGATTTTGGAAATGTAGTCTTACCTCAGCATTACTTTGGAGGGTATATAGAAGAATCCAGAGATATTGATGAGATCATGTTCAATGCTCCTTACTACTTGATGGTCTCATCAGCAGGTAATGATGGCGAAGATGATACGGCTAATGAAGATCCAACAGGTGGATTTGGCTTTGATAAATTAACCGCTTATTCTACTGCTAAAAACAATCTAGTCATAGCAAGTGCTCGTGATGCAGTCATCAACGCAGATGGTTCTTTAGATACAGTGGCTATCAGTGCATTTAGTAGTGAAGGACCTACTGATGATTTTAGAATTAAACCAGATATAGCAGGTAATGGACAGGATGTATTTTCTTCATATCATGCATTTGATTCTCACTATGCTACGATATCGGGTACTTCTATGTCTTCTCCGAATGTAACAGGTTCTTTACTTCTATTGCAAGAGCATCATAACAACCTGAATGGTACTATGATGAAAGCTGCAACGCTTAAAGGACTAGCACTACATACAGCTGATGATGCAGGTGTACCTGGTCCTGATGCAGTATTTGGATGGGGACTTTTGAACACTAAAAAAGCAGCTGAAGCTATTTCAGGTAAAGGAAGCAATACAATAATCAGAGAGTTGTTTTTATCATCTGGTCAAACGTATTCATTTACTGTGAAAGCAGATGCTGATAGCTCTACTCCGTTAATGGCTTCTATATCTTGGACAGATAGAGCTGGTGAGCCTAATACGATAGTTAACTCTACAGTGCCTGTGTTGGTCAATGACCTCGATATAAGAGTGTCAAAAGGTGGTGCGAAGAGCTTTCCTTACAGATTGACAGGAGCGTTGACCAATTCAAGATCTGACAATACGGTTGATCCTTTTGAAAGAGTTGATGTTGACAATGCTTCAGGAATGTACACAGTGACTATTTCTCACAAAGGTTCATTAGAAGGAGGAAGTCAAGATTATTCGATAATCATAACAGGTGTTGAAGTAAATGAATTCACTTGTGATGCAAGAGTACCAACAGGTTTAGAGTTTTCTAATAGTGTACTTAGCTGGGATTTAGTACCAAAGGCTACTTATACCATTAAGTATCGTAAAAAAGGAACGGCTGATTGGACAGTAGTATCAAGCAATAAGACTTCAATTCCTCTTGAAGATTTGGAATGGGATACTCAATATGAGGCGCATATAAAAAGTACCTGTAGCAACTCAAAAAGTTCTGCATACACGGCACCATTTAAGTTTACAACTGCCCCTGAGCCACCTATTTCGTACTGTAACACCAGAGGATTGTCAGTCGCTGATGAGTGGATTGATATGATTTCTTTTGCAGGAATGGAAAACACTTCAGGTAGTGACGGAGGATATGCGGACTTTACCTCAAGTGTAGCGACTGTGACTAAAGGTGAATCATATGTGTTTACAGCTAGAGCTGGATTTGCAGGCATAGCATATACAGATCACTTTAAGGCTTGGATCGATTATGATCAGAATGGTGTATTTGAAGATTCTGAGGAGATTTTTGCTGAAGCTTCTTCGTCTACTGTTGATAGAATCGGTAGTGTAACTATTCCAGTTTCGGCATTAGAAGGAGATACTAGAATGAGAGTATCGATGAAATATAATGCTGATCCTAATCCGTGTGAAACTTTCCAATATGGTGAAGTAGAAGACTATACTGTAAAGATTCTAGGAAGTGGAGCGAGAGCTTCATCAAATGCTAGATCAATAGATGGTTCTAGTTTGGAGCAGAGCTTTGGTACTATTGTTACTATATCTCCTAACCCTGCTAAGGATTATTTGACTATCGAAGGATTTGATACACCTAAGTCTGTACAGGTTTATTCATCTACTGGAGTTAAAATTCACGGTTGTACATTGACAGAATCAAAAGTGGATATTTCTAGCTTGAGTCAAGGTATATACCTGATCATCGTAGAGATGGAAGGTGGAACTTTCAAAACTAGATTCATTAAAGAATAATCACCCTTGGAGTTCAACTAATAACTATGAAGATCATCTCCTTTGGAAGGTTTGACTTTTAGTTTTAACTGGACTCCTTGTTTAAAATTTATTATAGTGATTAATAGCTGAAACTATTTCAGCGAATAGTTGATTCTTCCCTTTGATATCGAAAGATTGATATAGGGAAGAATTTTTTGGTTTAAAGACTTAGCCTGTTTGTTTTGGTCACATGTCGATGCCTCATTATATTTAATTGACTGACCTTTGAGCCTTATATAATACTAATTCAAAGTGAGGTATAACTTTCTATTCTGAAATTAAATCTCTTCATACGATTCGAAAATTCAATTGCAGGATTCGGAAAGTAGAATGCAGGCTTGAGTAGTAATCTCTTTTTATCCATATCGCTGTTCATTCATTTTGATGTCAACAAACACATAATCAACATGAAGAACAAACTGCTTTTATTAGTCATTTTTCATTGGTCTATGACTACTTATAGTCAAGAGCAAGTACGAATGGCAGGGTATGTCAAGGACGGTACTAATGGAGAGGACCTGATAGGTGCTACTGTACTTATCAAAGAATCGGGATTAGGTAGTGTTACGAATTTGTACGGTTTTTATTCTATTGTGATGTCACCAGGGGATTATACCATCAAGGTGAGCTATGTCGGTTATCAAACGTATGAAAAACAGATTTCAATTCATTCAGATGAGACTCTCAATATTGAGCTAACGCCAGAGGCTGATCTCTTAGGAGAAGTTGTGGTAAGTGCAGAGGCGCTCAACCAGAATGTCACTAAAAATGAAATGAGTACAGCAAAAATATCTGCTGCTACTGTCAAACAAATTCCATCTATATTGGGAGAGCCTGATGTTATTAGGTCTCTTCAACTAATGCCAGGAATCACGACGGTAGGAGATGGAGCCTCTGGGTTTAATGTGAGAGGAGGATCTGCTGATCAAAACCTTATACTCTTAGATGAAGGTCTCATTTATAGTAGTTCTCACCTTTTAGGATTGTTTTCTACCATAAATGTTGATGCGACTAAAGATGTCAAAGTTTATAAAGGGGGAATTCCTGCTCGCTATGGAGGACGTCTTAGTTCCGTACTAGACATACGTCAAAAAGAGGGTAATCTCAAGGAGTTTTCAGGAGAAGGGGGAGTTAGTCTGATTTCAGCAAGGATTTTGGCTGAAGGACCTATTGTAAAAGACAAAGGGTCTTATATGATAGCAGCTCGTAGGTCATATGGTGATGCATTGCTAAGGCTTGCAGGCAATAAAAATACTGCTTATTTCTATGATCTGAATATGAAAACAAATTATCGTATCAATGAGCGAAACCGTGTGTTTTTGAGCGGGTATTTTGGACGCGACAGATTTGATTTAGACGGAATAGTGAGCAATGGGTGGGGTAATGCGACAGGTACTTTGCGGTGGAACACTGTTTTGACCAATCGACTTTTTATCAATGTATCTGCTATCTACAGTAATTATGATTATATCATAGATGATTTGGTCACAGGTGCAGAAAATCGACTTACTTCCAATATCATTAATTATCACCTCACCAGTAATTTAACTTATTACTTAGGAGGAGATGGTCATTTAGAATTTGGGGTAGACCAAAGATGGCATTTGTTCAAGCCAGGAGAGATAGAACCACTAAAGGGTTCGGGTATTGCTGCCGAGAGTTTGGATGAAAAACATGCAGTAGAGCAGGGAAGCTATTTGAGTTACAATGAAACGCTAGGGAAGCTATCATTTAATATAGGAGTGAGGTATTCAAGATTTGCTCGAACAGGTTCACAGTCAATCCTAAGCTATGAAAATGAAAATCCAGTTGTCTACAACAATAGTTTACAGAGATATGAATCAGGGGTTGAGACAGGGACAATTGCTTATGATAGTAATGAAAATATCAGAGTATTTAATAACTGGGAGCCACGTCTTGGATTGACTTATGTCATCAACGATCAACAGTCAGTGAAGATGAGCTACAATCGTATGTATCAATACCTTCATCTCATCTCAAATACCACAGCCCCGACCCCATTAGATATTTGGGCACCTTCAGGTCCTTATATCGAGCCTCAAATGGCTGACCAATATGCTATTGGGTATTTCAGGAATACTAGAGATAATCGTTTTGAATTTTCAGCAGAACTCTATTATAAAAAGATCAAAAACATGGTTGACTATATAGATGGAGCTGACATTTTCGCTAATAATCAAATAGAGACAGTTTTACTCAATGGAGATGGTCGTGCATATGGACTTGAGTTGTTTCTGAAGAAGAAGACTGGAAGATTAACAGGTTGGATTAGTTATACACTTTCAAGAAGTCAAAGAAAAGTATTGGGTCTTCAGCAAGGTGATCAAGGTATCAATGAAGGAAGATGGTATTCCTCTAATTTTGATAAGCCTCATGATTTATCAATGACCGCTATTTATGATCTGAGTAAGAGGTGGACATTTTCTGGTAATTTCATCTTTGCTTCTGGAGCGCCTACGACTTACCCTAAAGGTAGGTATTCATATGCAGGTATTTTCGTTCCTCATTACCAAGGCCGAAATCAAGAAAGACTTCCCGCATATCATCGTCTAGATTTATCTGTAACTATGAGATCTAGATCTAAAAAAGGAAAAGAGAGTCATAGTGAATGGGTTTTTGGGTTGTACAACGCTTACGGCCGCAAAAATGCCAACAGTATATTTTTCAAAGAAGACGAAGAAAACCGAGGTGAAACTAAATCATATAAAAGCTACCAATTCGGTATTACACCTAATATCACTTACAACTTTAAATTCTAATTATCATGAAAATCAATTTTTCAATTTTGCAATACTTTTCTTTTTGTTTGTTAGTCTTAATGTTATCAGCCTGTAGTGAAGAAGTAACTGTTAAATTACCCTCTAGCGAGAATATTCTCGTAGTGGAGGGAAGAGTAGAATTCAATGAAAGTTTGACAGAGCAGTCTATTAACTTGTCGATCCTGGGAGATTTTTATTCAAATAAGATCAATGAGCCAGTTATAGACGCTACTGTATGGGTCGTAGAAGGACAGTCAGGTGATACTTACGAGTTTGAGAATCGAAATAATGGACTCTATACCAATGCTCTCTTGGTAGGGAAAGTTGGCGAATTATACACACTTCATGTTGAATGGAATAACGAAGTGTATGAGGCATCAGAACAACTATTGCCGGTAGCATCCATTGATTCTATATATAGTCTGGAAGTTGCGACTAACACTTTTGATGATGGGGGGGATAAAATAGCGATAGATTTTAGTGATCCTAAAGGAATAGCTAACTACTATTTCTGGGAAAACTATCAAGATGGAGAATTGAATGTAGTACCTGATCCGGGAGCTAAGTTCAACTATATTCTCCCTGATGTGTACTTTGATGGTCAAAAAATAGAAGGGTATGTGACCAACGAAGAAATGGTCATAGAGCTAGGGCAACCAATTACAGTAAAACAAATTGGAATTTCGAAAACGGTATATGATTACTACTATTTGCTTTTTGATCAGGCTGGACGTACAGGGACTTTGTTTGATACACCTCCTGCACCAGTAAGAGGAAATATCAAAAACTTAACTAATCCTAATCATTATGCTCTTGGATATTTTTATGCTTCTCAAGTAGATGAGGCTATGTTTGTTCTGGAATAAGGAACTGTATTAGAAATGATTAGAGATCTTCAGATAGTTAAAGATAAGCGTTATGCATTTTTTTATCTTTTTACAGCAGTAGTTATAGCGACCTTGTTGGCTATCGAAGAATTGACTTCAGGGGACTATACTTATCTCGAGGAAGTGTTTCAGGAATTTTTGACTGATGTACCAGTATTCTTTTTAGTGACCATTTTTATAAGTTTAGTGGGATATGGCATTATTAAATTGTTGAATCAATTGTGCTCTTGGGAGAAGGATAGTTTACGGAGGTTCTTTTATGAAATTATGATCGTCATACTACTGGTAGCTATTTTCACAGTAATAACTAACCTAATAGATAGAGGAGAAGAAGATAATGATGAAGCTAAGTTCTTACTATTGACTATTCTACTTTACTTTATCGATATCTCTATGATTTTCGCTTTTCATGAATATATGGCTCTAAATGCAGATAAACAGGCAATCAGTACAGTAGCTAAGGATCTAGAGAGGCAAAATGTAATGTCACAATTTGAAGCATTGAAAAATCAGGTCAATCCACACTTCTTATTCAATTGTCTAAATGTACTTTCAAGTTTGATTTATAAGGATATTGATCTTTCGGATAAATTCATTCGGAAGTTTTCAGAGGTGTTTAGGTATTTATTGGAGTTGAACACGGGAGAACTGGTGTCATTAAGAAAAGAGGTTGGTTTTATCGAGTCTTATATTTTTCTTCAAAAAATAAGACATGGTGATTGCATATTGGTAGATCAAAATATCAGAGAAGAGGATATGTCTCTTAAAATCCCTCCTATGGCTTTGCAGATTGTTGTTGAAAATGCATTCAAGCACAACATAATTTCAGATCTTCATCCATTAACTATTAAAATCTTTTCAAAAGATGGTAGGTTGATGATAAAGAACAATTTTCAACTTCGTACTAGGCAAGAAGATTCTATTGGGATAGGTCAACGAAACCTTCTTAATAGATATAAAATAATGGGAACAGCATTGCCAGATTTTTATATTGAGGAGACAGACTATGTAGCTGAGCTACCTTTGATAAATTAGGGTGAAATGGAAGTAGTAATTGTAGAGGACGAAGTTTTAGCATCAGATAAGTTGGAAATGATGTTATTAGCTATCGATCCAGTATTGAAGATCAAGGCAGTATTGCGGTCTGTTGAGGAAGCTACAGATTGGTTTATGATGAATCAATGCGACCTTATTTTTCTTGATATCAATTTGTCTGACGACTTGAGTTTCAAAATATTTCAAAAGGTAAAGGTGGACACACCAATTATTTTTACTACTGCTTATGGTGAATATGCACTGAAAGCTTTCGAGCAAAATAGTTTGGCTTATTTACTGAAACCTATAGACAAAGAGGAGTTACGAAACAGTATTAATAAATATCACCGATTGAAGAATGCTGACATTGAAAAGATCAAAAAAGTAATGAGTCATCTTGTTCTAGGTACCGAAGGACCATCTTTTAGTCATTCCAAACGTACTCGGTTTACAGTGACTTACGGAGGTAAAATGAGGTCAATTGCTGTAAAGGATATTGCATTGTTTTTAGTCAAGGATAAAGCAGTATATATGGTGACATTTGCTGGTCAGAAATATTTGATGGATGAGACTATGGAAGTTGTTGCGTCACAGCTGTCAGATAACTTTTTTCGAGTTAATAGACAGTATATTGTTTGTCTAGAAGCCATAGAATCAATTATTCCATATTCCACTCGTAAGTTGAAGATTGAAGTTCAAGTAGATGTCTCTGAGTCGATAGTTGTACCTGCTGATAAAGTAAAATCTTTTAAAGAATGGTTTAAGGGAAGCATTTGAGTTATTGTATTTCATGAATTGAAAGACCAATAAAATAGGCCAAGAAATAGTATCCAAAATAACAATCGGACTACCTTAAATAAACGTGTCTCAAAAAAGGGTTTATAGCTATGTTTTTCATCAGAAATATTAACTGACAAAGTAGCCTTAGTTTGCTTTCTTTTTTTTAGGGTGTCAGAATAGACCTCTTTGACTTTCTCGAATACTTTTTTAGGCTTGCGTGTGTAGACTTCTTTACGCATACCAAATCCCATAGTTAGTGAGTTTAGATGTTACTAAGTAAGTGTATTAGCCTTCAATCAGTTTAGGCTTATCTAGTACACTGAGCGATAGCGAAAAATTGCAATCTATTAGCAGGTTTTTCGCTATTGCTCAGTGTAAAGTGAGGAAATGAAAATGGAGCAATTACTCCTTAGATTTAGTCTTTCTGGTTTTTGGCGCTGCTTTCACCTCATCGTTAGTGTTGCTTTCAGATTGAATAAAGACTCTAGGTTGAACTTTTTTATTCTTGATCGTTTCAGTCAATCCGGTAAGTGTATCCGCAATTGTGTCAAGGCTATTCGCCAACTGTGCGTTTTGACCGAATCCTAATTTCTTCTGTCTATCTAAGAAGGTGTTTAAGATTAACGCCCATCTCTCTTCATCTGCTTCACTTAATATTCCTTGTAGTTCTTTGAGTTTGAGGAGGTTTGCTTCAGCGTTTGAAGTCAAAGTCTGTGCTTCATTTTCATAGTGACTGACAATGATCGTATCAACTTCTTCCTCGTTCATCATAGGAAGTATTTTTTCAGCCATCTTGTTCATATCACGATAAGAGCCCTGTAGTTTAAATGGAGGTTCTACTCTATACTCATCAGCCATGGCGGCAGATTTGATATAGAGTAAGTTTACTTTTAAAACAGCGTCTCTGGCTCTTAGTAAATGCTTGATTATTGCTACATATTCTTGTAGCTCATCTGCAGTATGATTGCCTTCGAACTTCAGACCTTCTGCAGTACCCGTTTCAGCCATTTTGATGACGGACTGAACATCATCGATACTTCTGGAAACTAGTTTACCTAAAATCGGATTTGAGGTTAGACAGTTTTCTATGTAGCTAAGTTTGAAAACTTCTTCATTTTCACCTATGACATCTCCAAGGTTGTAAGTATCAGCACGATTCGTCAACATGTCCGGTATCTGGAATTTTTCGCCAGACTCAGTGTATGGGTTACCAGCCATGACTACACAAACTTTCTTTCCTCTGAAATCATAGGTCTTAGTTTTTCCTTTGTAGACACCTTCGATTTTACGCTGTCCATCACACATGGAAATGAACTTTTGTAGTAATTCAGGGTTGCAATGCTGAATGTCATCTAGGTAGATCATTACATTGTTTCCCATTTCAAAGGACAAATTCAACTTCTGAAGCTCCTCCGCTGAAGCGGCATTTGGTGCATCGGCGGGGTCAAGAGAAGTTACTTCATGTCCAATAGCAGGTCCATTGATTTTCATGAAGATTACACCCAGACGACTGGCTATGTATTCCATCAAGGTAGTTTTACCATATCCTGGAGGAGATATCAATAACAATAGCCCCATTAAGTCTGTACGTTTATTGTCTCCTGCTGATCCCATTTGTTTAGCAAGGTTGGCACCGATTAGAGGGAAGTAGACTTTGTCAATTAGTTTGTTTCTTACGAAAGAGGCCAGTACTCTAGGTTTAAACTCATGGAGCTTTAGCTCCTCTTTATAGTTTTCTGTCAACTCTTTTTTGAGTTGCTGTAATTGTTCAAACCTTGGGACAGTATCTAGATTATATTGATTCAGTCTATTGGTGAACTTGTTGATTTGGAGTGTATAGTTATCTTCTTCTAGAAGTTTGTGATCTCCCTTCAATCCTTCTAGCTGTTTATCTAAGTTAGTGTGAAGAACTTGGTTTTCATTGAAGTGATTGTAGAGTAGGAGTGTAGCTATTTCGGATAAATGATCTTTGGAAATACTTTGCTTCGAATCACTACTTACATAGGAGTTTAGCCATTGAAAGATTAGACGAACAGCCAAGTCGGGTTGGTCTAGTAACGACTTTATCGAATCTTGATATTTTTTTTCTGCTTTAGCAGACTTAAGGTGTTTAGTAAATTCTTGATAACCAGAAGCAGCTTCTGAACTAATTGAAAACAGGTCATTGTTTCCTAGTTCTTCCACAAGATAACTTGCCAATTCAATGCTTTGTGTTTGGCCAAATAGTTTTAATACATCATAGTTGGTAATGTCCTTAGCGATATCATTTTTTAGCGCTTCAAACTCCCTAGATTCAGGGAATATGCTTAGAATAATTGCTGCAGATTTTATTTGATTATTGAAAGCTTCTTTGATTTCTGATTCGATACATGAGTTCCAGTAGAACATTGCAGCTGCTCTTGTAGTCGGATCGAATTTTAATACTCCAGCTACTTTATAGAGTTCTATCAGGTTGTCTAATATCAAATTCGCATCGAACTCATGAATACCTTTTACATATCCTTCTTGGAAACGTGCAGTCATTTCTTTTTGGATAGTTTTAATTCGGTCTTCGTCAGATAGGCTTAAATATTCATCAACCGAAAGTGAACCATCCAACGCAGTTAACTGATTGAATATTGAATAAGCTAAGAATTCTCCACGATAGATGTCTTTGTTTTCAGATACTATATTTTGATCCCAAAGGTCTGCTAAGCTCTTTAGTCCTTCATGGTTTATCTCTTCGAAGAAATCAGTACCTGCCAAATGAAAGTTTGGAACGCTATTCCGAACCACCATACTTAGGTCAAGCTCTAATTTATTCGTGTAGAATTTGTGATTCCCCATTGAGATAATGTTATCTCCATCAGCGAATAACTCAAGCTTATCCTTGAGTTGTCGGAGTACGTCTTCTTTAATAGTCTTAAGTTGACTACTAAGGTCATCAGCCTTTACAGTCTCATCCATTTCAACCAAGTCTTTGGCAATAGATCGAACTTTTTCTACCATCAAGTCAGAAGCGAAATAGCTGTTTATTTGTTCTTTGGACTTCATGCCTCCGGCCTTGTTTCGCACGGCGCTTAGTACTCTTTCGGCTGTTTGAAATAGCTGATTTGACTTTTTACTTCTTTGTTCAGTTAAGTATAGTTTTTTGGATTCGAAAGCATTGTAAACTTCTTCCCGCTTGGATGCTACTATATCAATAAACTCATCAAATTCTGAAAACTTACCTTCTAGTTCTTCAATTTGAACTATTAGCTTAGTCAAGTACTCTTGGCACTGTTCAGGCGTGTCAGATATGTCTAGGTAGTTGGCTACAGATTGCTCAAGTAGCTTTAATGTAGCATTGAACTCAGCTTTACCTTCATCAGATAGAAGCGATTTTCTTTTCTTGACTAATGAACCTTTGATTTGGTTGTACTCACCGTAAATCTCCGAGATATTTTCAATGATCTGGGTAGTTTGAGTAGCGTCAGTGATTTTCAGGTTGCTGACCGTTTCGATAAGTAGGTCGAGCTCATTAGCAATCTTTTCTCCAACTTGAATCAATTCATCCGCTTCTACTACTTTGGCTACTTCATCAATTTTAGTTTGGTATTCAGAAACCTTGTCTTTGAAAGGGTTTAAGGCATGTTCTTGCATCAAGAATCTGACGCAAGATTCGGATACGACATCAGAGGCTTTTGCTAATTCACCATCGTACTCGTCAAGCTTAGGTACATTGATGTATCGCAAGTCTTTTGAACTAATGACTTCACCACGAGACTCACGGATCTCTCCTAGAAGTTTAACATAGGCGTCAATGGTTCCAAAAGAAGCTTTTGATCTTTTGAGAATGTCACTAACAGATTTGCTTAGTTCCTTGAGTTTGAGTTGAGAGTTTTCTCTTATTCTTCGAACTTTCTCATATTCATCGACTGCAGACTCTGCTACTTTTCGAATACCTTCCAAAGGTTCTTTAAGATCGAACTCTTTTTGATCTCCAATCCAATAGTAGGTATCTATGATGTCTGTTGCCTTCTTGATGACATCGAGATATAAATCTCCATATATCTCATCTCGATTAACTAGATTAATGATTTCTTGACATTCAGCCATTGCCCTGACTACATCCTTGTTGCCTATTTTTTGTAAGCTTGACTTTTTCTTTTCAGGAGCTTTGAAGTTAGGTCCTGTAAACGGTGTCTGCCAGATTTGGACAGCATGGTGTTTCTTAGGCTCTTCATCTGCTTTGAATAAGCACATTTCGCCATTTTCAAAGATGGTAAACCCATGACAAACTATTGGGTTCTCTACTTTTTGAGAGATAATATTATAGTTCAATAGGAGGTAAATACCTTTTGCACGATTGTAGAACACATAGATGTAGTCTTCACCATTGATTGATGTTATCCTTCTTTCGAAGAGCATATTTGATAGCTCTAAGTCAAAGGTTTTATATTCTCCTGATTGCAAATAATAGCCATTGCTGAATATTAGGCCATGATTGTCTGGTAGCAACACGCAAGATTCGCTAATTGCGTCGATGCGTTTTACTTCCTTTAATTTTTCATTGAAAACCAGATATCTAGACTCTTCTTGATATGGGGTGATTTTCATGATGATGATATGCCCTAGTACAGCATAGTGAATTTCTCCATCTTCTAACGTCTGTTGCTTGTGCAAAACATCTTCACTGTAGATGCCTTCACCATCTTCGGTATTGTCTTCTATTTTGACAGTCAGATCGCCTCCGACAGTTTCTACGAAGACTCGTTCTTCTATCGAAATATGAGGGTGTAGACCATCTCTATAATGCTCTCTTCGGGTTTTTGTCCATTCAAATTCATGCTGAGTAGGGAAAACATATTCGTTGTCACTTCTATTATCAACGTAGATTAATTTATCTCCTTTAATTTCCCATTTGAAGGTTTTGATATCTTTCTCTTCTTTTCCGATTCTAAACACCATGTGTAGATTGATGCCTTGTATCGTGAAACGGAGGAATTGCGTGTTTTTGTAATATTTATATAGTTTATTATAGTCGTCTTCGAATACAGAATCATTTAAGATATCTGTGATTGGATGCTCGTGAAAAGCATGATCCTTGAATTCGAAATAGCTAAAAACATCTGTGATCTTGACATCTTTTCGAAGTCCCATGTTGACATTGTATCCAAAAAGGAACTTGTCACCAAGTGCGATCATATCCCAAGGGATACAGTTGTTTTCTGTGGTGATGCGCTCTGTGGCCATCACCTTGGTTTCTATTGTTCCAAAAACTTCTTTTCGCTCAGTATTAAGTGAGTTGAGATGTTCTGACAGTTCAGCAGAATGATTTACAATCCTATTGCGTAGCAGCTCGTAAGTTCCTGCTTCTAGATTACCTGAATTTTTGGGTGTAGTGGTCTCTTCGGCCATGGTCGTCGATAGATAAAATGAAAATAATGAGTAAAAAGAACTAGGGGAGTTGGTGCCCCTAGTCCATGGTAGGGTTAATTAGACCTTAATTAGATGTTGAGATCTTCAACTTTTGATTCTGATATGCCAAGAGCCTCTGATATTCCCCCCAATTGACGGAGTAAGTTCCTGTCATCTTGGTTATCAGCCTTATTAGTCAATTTTAAAAGTAGACTAGCTACACTCAAATCTTTGACGTCTTGGGCACTCATTCCAAATTGGCCAATAAAATCAGAAAGTCTTTTCTTGAAGCCATCACCGCTATCATTGCTAAAGAAAGTGTCTTTTACCTGTGTCAGAGTCTCGCTATGGCTCATCAGTTTGTCGACAGATTTACCTTTAGTGATTGATCCGACAATCTGATCGAAGAACATAGTTTCTCCACCAACAATGTCAATGTTAGCAGCTCTAAGCGCTTCTGAGATAACCTGAGCCTGCGATAGTGCAATCTCTTTTTGGATTGCGATTTTCGAAAGTTCGATTTCCTTCTCATTTTGGATTTGGATCTTGAATTCCTCGTGTCCTCTTCCAGCTTCGTCAAGAGCTTTCATAGCTTCTGCTTTCTCTTTGATGCCTTCAGCATCAGCACTGAACTTCTCATTCATTACACGAGCCTCAGCCATTCCAGCTTGCTCATCAGCAGCAGCTTTCATTTCAATTACTTTAGCTTCAGACTGTCCTTTTTCCAGATTTATTTTAGCATCAACGAGTCCTAGTTTTTCATCTGCTTCAGCTTGGGCTAAACCTTTCTCTCTTATACCTTTCGCTTCCGCTTCTGCTTGCATTTCTATCACAGAAGCAGCTGCTTCTCCTTCTTTCTCACTAGCAGCAGCTTTAGCCTCCATCACTTGAGCTTCAGACATACCAATCGCAGCTGCCTCAGCCGCTTGTGCTTCAGCCAGAGTTTTGGTAGCAGCAGCTTTGTGTAGAGCAGCGCTTTCTTCAGCTTGTGCATCGATCAATGCTTGCTTGGCATAGTGTTCAGAAGCTTGCTTCTTCGCTTCTGCATCTTTGATTTGCTTGACAAGAGCTTCCTCAGCGTCTTTTTCTGCAAGCGTGATGGCTACTTTCTTAGCTCTTTCAGCCTCGGCGATAGCTTCGATGTCTTTCATCTTTTCTTTCTCCTCGACTACTGTTTTCTCAATAGATACTCTCTCGCGTATCACATCTTGGATGTTTTTGCGCTCTTCTTCGACAGCTCTGATTTTTTCGATTTCAGCGATCTCTACAAGTCTTTGCTTTTCAGTTTCTTCAAGTTTTTTAGCTCGATCTACTTTTTCAGCTTCAACTGCTTCTGTTCGCTCCTTATTCTTTTCAGCAACTACTACTTCACGCAGTCTGTTTTGTTCAGCAACTTGAATCTCCTCTTCAGCTATAATTCTAGCTTTTTCGGCTTTGAGTCGTTCTTCTTCTTTGACTTTTGCTGCTTCGGCCTCTTCTCTTGACTGAATAGTCTCGATTTCTCGCTTCTGCTTAGCTTCTGCTTCAGCCTTTTGTTTGTCAAGTTCTAGAATAGTTTCTTGTGCCTCGACATCTTGCTTCTTAAGAGTTTTTTCCTTCTCTCTTTCGATCTGGTTAGACTTCATTTTTTCAGTAGCCGTCAGTTCGATGATCTTTTTGATACCTTGAGCATCAAGGATGTTTTTCTCATCAAGATCATACAGAGGAGTTTGTTCCAAGTAATCAATTGCACAGTCATCTAGTACGTATCCATTTAGATCTGTACCGATAATGTTCAAGATGTCTTGCTTGAAATCATCCCTACTATTGTAAAGCTCCACGAAGTCAAAGTTCTTACCTACAGTTTTCAGAGCTTCAGAAAACTTAGCGTCAAATAGTAGTTCTATTGACTCCTGATGAGAGGCTCTCAAACTACCAATGGATTGAGCAACTTGCTTTACATCTTCTACAGTTTGATTAACTCTCACAAAGAAGGTTACCTTGATATCTGCTCGCATATTGTCTTTACAGATCAAGCCTTCTTTTCCAGTTCTGGCTATCACAATTGTCTTTAATGTGATATCCATAATTTCGAGTTTGTGTATAACAGGGACTACAAACAGGCCGGAAAAAGAAACTTTTGTTCCTCCAAATCCAGTTCTTACTAATGCTTGTCCTTGTAATGCTTTTCTAAACATCTTGATAATCAGGATTAGTATCCCAATGGCAATTATTACAAGGGCAATTCCAACGGTCAAATAAATTTGTTCTGACATATTGTTAAATTAATTAAAGGGTATATGGTTCTACAATGTAGAAGTTGTGATCATTGGATTGCTGAATAATTAATGCAGTGCTTCCTTTTTCTACAACTTCTTGATTTTGAGTTTTTGCCGATATTAGAACAGAAGTTCCACCGACATTGATTTCTGCCTGACCTATTCTGTCAGATGTTATTCTGAGCTTGGCTGTGCACATTTTGCCAACTATGTCTTCAATAGCTTCGGTGTTTTTTCTTACTTTTTTATAAAATCGAGCTATTGGAATCGTAAAGAATTTAGCTATAAACAGGCTTCCAATCATTGTAGGTATAAATACAATAAGTTGAGGGAGCCATCCGAAGTAGCCTAAATAGTCATTGATTAATAAGGTAATCATCCATAATGGAATCGTGAAAAAAGTCACGAATATCATCAGTGGCATGTGTCCTATATTGAAAAATGATAATAGAGCTGCAAAGCCACTAATCTCAATATCTGTATCAATATCAATGTCGATATCTACAGCGTCAATATCAATCATACCAAGAATGGCAATCAACCAATATAGAATGACAAATAGGAACAGCATGGACGGGATCAGGTTAATACCTGAAAAGGCGAACTCTAGTAATTCAGACATAGGGTAATAGATGTGCTTGAGTTAATAAATCAGGTTAGGAAATGGATAAGGATTACTCCTTGTCCATTCCTAGTTTTGCTTTTAATGCTGCAAGGTCGTCATTTGCTTTCGCAGATGATCCTCCTAATGCTTTATCAATTTCTTGATCAATAGTCTTACTTTCGGTAGAAATGTCTCCATAGGCTTCAGCAAGAGCTTCTTGCTGAGCTACTTTGTCTTTCATTTTTTCCAGCATGCTCACAGTGCTAGTAGAATCTATTTGAGCCATTTGTTTATTGACTTTGGCAGATGCTTCACTGACTTTTACTCTCGCTTTTAGCGTCTTCAATTCGTTTTCGTATGAACTGATAGTAGATTTCAATTCTTTGATATTAACATCCAATTGTTCTACGTTCTTATCGAAAGTTTCTTTCTCCTTTTGACTTCTAGCGAGTGCAGCAGTAGCTTCTTCTTTTTTAGTTAAAGCTTCAGAGGCCAATCTATCTGCTTCAGATGCATCTAGATCTCCTGATTGAGCTTTTTTAAGCAAAAGTATTGCTTTGCTTTCGTAATCTTCAGCTTTGGATTTATGAGTGTCGACATCGTTTTTAGCTCGAATAGCCATGGCTTTCACTTCTGCGAAGCTTTTAAGGGAATTGTCCAAGTCTTTTTTTAAATCTCTGATGCCTTGTTCAGTCATCTTGATTGGATCTTCCAGTTTGTCAATAGCAGATTGTGTTTCTGCTTCACCGATTTTAAATAATCTTTTAAAGACGTTCATTTTATTAATAGTTATTGGTTAATTCTACATAGATCTCTAATCACAGCGCATATTAATATAATAAGCTGGATCACAGCGAGAAGTTTTGATGAATATTTAACCCTGATGAGTTTATTTACTATAATTAATTAATTGATCTGAATACTCACTAAGTAATAAACTCAATGAGTTTAGAGTAGCTTCTAGTTCATTTAGGTTCAAGTTCTCACATTCGTGAGTGTTCCTGAATAGAACTTTAGTGCCTGAATCATCCAAAGCAAAAGCTCCATGGATAATATCTCTATTTTTAATCAATAGGCTCTTAAAAATATCGAGAGAGTCTTCTTTGAGTTCAAATAAGTACTGCTCTACGATCACAATAGGATCTGCGATAATGAGTACAACATTTTTGATGCCGTAAGCTTCATTTTCGATTACAATGACACCTTCCGATTCATTCTCTTGAATGATGTTGTATTGAAGGTCAAGTAGATAGGTTGTGACTTTTTGAAAGTGTTTATTCATAGTTATGGAATGTGGTTTAAGTGGTGATTTCGAAAATACTAATAAACTCTAGTTTAAAGCCTTGAGTAGACTGTTTTGTTGAAATTGAATATTTATAATAATGTTTGGTTAATTGAATTGTGAGTAAGTTTACGGAATAAAAATGACAAAGGTTATAGCATGGCTCAAAAAAGTAGCAAAAAATTTTCTTATGTAGGTTCGAACATCAAGAAAATTAGAAAAGTCAAACATATCAGTCAGGCGGACTTTGCTAGTTTGTTTAATCTGGCACGCCCGAGTGTAGGAGCATATGAAGAAGGAAGGTCGGAACCTAAGCTTGAGACTATTATCTCCATAGCTAATCATTTTAGAATATCAATAGATATATTGTTGACTAGAGACTTGACGGTAAATGAGATTTTTAGCTTAGATCAGCTTAATAAGAAGCTGGATAAGGTGCATTTACCAAATGATAAGAATACGATAGAGTCATCTAATGAGCATAAATCAGGTGTGCCACTTGTGAAAATTCAAGATTATTTGAATTACATAGTTGGGTATCAAAATGCGGATTTTATCCAGGGCCTAGAACATGTTAATGTGCCTAGAGAGTTTGAAGGTGTAGTAAAATGTTTTCAGATGAATGGTAGTGAGATGGAGTATCATCAGCAAGGTTTACACCATGGAGATTTATTATTGGCCAAGCTTCAGAGTTTTGATGAAGCATTACAAAAAATCGGTGAAATCTACGTTGTAGTACATAAGGATCATATCTTCACTAGAAGATTGTCTAAAGTAAATGGTAATTTGCTACAATTTGTAGCGGATGATCCTCATTATGAAATAATAAAAGTTGATTCAGAGGATGTTTTGCAATTGTGGCGAGTGAAGATGGTTATGTCTCAATACCTTACCAGACCGACAATACTGGAGGAAAGAGTAATGAAGTTGGAAAAGAGGTTGGATGAGATGATGAAAACAAACTAAGCTTTTTCTTGACCTTGTAGAAAAACGGTACGAAAAGTTGTCTATATATCAGGAATTGGGGCAGATTCTAGAGCGTTTCAAAGAATTAGCCTAGACGAAGAGTTGGAAGAGATCTATGCGGAATGGATTTCATTAGAATTAAAGAACGAGTCATTTGAGTCATATTGTGAGAGAATTGTTAAGACTTATAATATTCAGCCGGTTGATATATTAATAGGGCTTTCATTTGGTGGGCTCGTCGCACAACAGATTGCAAAAAATCTTAAGAACTCAAAAGTAGTATTGATATCAAGTTTTAGAAGTAGAGATGATCTGACTTTTATCATGAAATTTGGACTTAAGTTTAGACTTATATATTCTGCTACCTTGCTATTATATTCCTTTGATTTCAGATGTTACAGTGTTCTTTCTTAATTCTTTAAAAAGAGATTCGAGACCTGTTTTAAAAGCTATGCTTAAAGAAGCTGATTTTAGTTTTATTAACTGGGCAATACGGAAAATTAATATTGTAGATTTAAACAGATGCTTTAAACCTACGTACCTGTGTTTTACCGGAACTAATGATTTATTAGTGAGTAATTGGGGTAAGAAAGGTTATTATGAGATTGTTGGAGGAAAGCACTTTTCTGTATTTGATCATGCTGAGTAAATAAGCAAAAAGGTCAATTTGTATATTTAAACGTTGGCTATTGCCATTTTAGTCTTTGTTATACATCCCAAATATTGATCATCATCTCCTTTGGTAAGAATCTCACATGAGAGATTCATTCTATTGCATATTTCTTGGATTTTTCCCGAATCGACATAAACCCAATCAAACCAGTTGCTCTTTTCACCTTTGTATTCATATTGGTATCTAATCTCACCATAGTAGTGTTCAGGTCGTGGAGTTTCAGAATCATACAGGTATGTGATATCAGAGGAATCAAAGATGATTTTTCCATCGGGCTCTAGCATATTAAAGCATTTTTCAATCAATTCAGGGATATTGTTCAGCTTGCCCGCTATGCCAATGCCATTCATAAGCATAAGAATAGTATCGTATTTTTTGGTGATATTTTGGTAGTTATCGTGAATGACATTTTTTATACCTTGATCACGCATGATTGTGGCACAACCTAGTGAGTTGTCTACTGCTTCTACGTCGTAACCAAGGGCCTGTAGGAATAATGAGTGTGTTCCTGCACCGGCACCTAAATCAAGGATTTTACCTTCACAAGCCGAAATAGCCAAGTGCTCTAAATATGTGAAGTCATGTTCGTCTCTGAAGAAAACTTCAACGGGCATTTCTTCGGGTTCTCCGTAAGAGTTATAAAGTAAAAGAGGCGATTCCTCGCCTCTATAATAATCTTTGATTGCTTGACCGTGTATGTCTTTCACTACTCAGTCTTTTATCTTCCCATCATATTCATTGCTTGCATAGCACGCTTGGCTCCTCCCATTTTATTCATGGTTTTCATCATTTTACGCATTTGCTCAAACTGCTTCATTAACTGATTTACTTCTTGAATAGAAGTGCCGCTACCTTTTGCAATTCTCTTCTTTCTACTGCCATTGATTATGTCTGGGTTTGTTCTTTCTTTTAACGTCATAGACTTAATGATAGCTTCTATTGGCTTTAAAGAATCGTCATCTATATCTACGTCTTTGATAGCCTTACTTACTCCAGGTATCATGCCTACGAGATCTTTCAGGTTACCCATTTTTTTGATTTGCTCAAGCTGAGATAAAAAGTCGTCGAATCCAAAAGTATTCGTACGCATTTTCTTTTGGAGCTTTTTAGCCTGTTCCTCGTCGAAATTTTGTTGAGCTTTTTCTACAAGAGAAACGACGTCCCCCATACCGAGAATCCTACTTGCCATCCTGTCAGGGTGGAAGATGTCAAGCGCATCCATTTTTTCACCGTGTGAGATGAATTTAATAGGCTTAGTAACGACTGTGCGAATAGAAAGTGCAGCTCCACCTCGAGTATCACCGTCCATTTTGGTTAATACCACTCCATCAAAGTCCAATCTATCGTTGAAAGTCTTGGCAGTGTTGACGGCATCCTGACCAGTCATTGCGTCCACTACAAAAAGAGTCTCAGCAGGCTTGAGTTCTTTTTTTAACAACTCAATTTCCTGCATCATTTCTTCATCTACAGCTAGACGACCAGCGGTATCGACGATGATTGTTTTCTTGTTATTTTCCTTAGCAAACTTTATTGCATTTTTAGCAATTTCAAGTGCATTTTTATTTTCAGGTTCAGCATACACATCGACGTCGATCTGTTCCCCAAGAACCTTTAACTGATCAATCGCAGCAGGTCTATAAATATCACAAGCTGCTAGTAATACATTTCTTTGACTCTTTAGTTTATTTGCTAGTTTTCCTGAGAAAGTAGTCTTACCAGAACCTTGAAGACCTGATATTAAGATGATATTCGGATCCCCTTTTAGTTCTATGTCTTCTTTAGCTCCTCCCATCATCAGGGTAAGCTCATCAGATACGATCTTAGTTAATAATTGACCAGGAGATACTGCCGTAAGCACATTTTGTCCGAGTGCCTTTTCCTTGATTGTGTCTGTTACATTCTTTGCAACTTTGAAGTTAACATCGGCATCAACTAGCGCACGTCTGATTTCTTTCACCGTACTTGCTACATTGATTTCAGAAATTTTACCTTGACCTTTCAGGTTTTTAATCGCTGAGTCAAGCTTGCTACTAAGATTCTCGAACATAATGAACTGTATTTTAATCTCAGGGCGATAGCCCATTGAGTTTAAATTTTCGACTCTAAAGTCGATTTAAATGAAATTTCGAATAAGCCAGTTGCTTTAAGGACTGGAACTCCATTCGGTGCGCAAATGTAGATACTTTGAGGCAGAAAGAGAATCTTAAATAGAGAGAACTAGCTATTATGTAAGAGACTATTATGCAATCTCAGAGGTTCTTTTAAGAATCGTGTGTTTTCCATTTTAATTGCTGCTGTATTATTTACATATGGTAGTTAATAGCCTAATGATGATAAAGTCTAGATTTTAGGTTTAGCTTAATTAAAATTTTATAGATAGGATCTCCTCGTTGGGTAAAGAAACTTTATTCTACAATCTATTTGGTCTATAATCAGTCTATAACAAATTTATCAAAATCCATAGTCAGTCTATATGTGATTTTATGCCTTCAGTATGTATATGAGGACTTTTGCTCTAGAATTAGTGATAACCAAAATATATGTAATGCATATGAGGATGATAGTAATGATGATGGGATTGCTGGTGTGTAATCTTGTCATAGCACAACCCAATACTGAAGTGCCACACGGCGAGAATAGTGAATTAGTAAGGGATTTTTCTGGATTTAAGTGGAAGATGAAAATGATGCTTCCGGGACAAGGAGTGAAAATGGGACTTCCTCAAATTCCTCCAGAAGATATAGAAGAACATGTATGGAATATTGCGAGAGTGCCAGGAGATGTATACACTGATCTATGGAAAGCAGGAGCGATAGAAGATCCGTATTTTGGGAGAAATACCGTAAAGGCTCAGTGGGTACAGCACTATGAATGGTGGTATTCTCATCAGTTCAATGTAACTGAATCTGTTGAAGGGCAAATCGTCAAACTTTTATTCGAAGGTGTGGACTTTAGTTGTGACGTTTGGTTGAACGGACATCACTTAGGAAGACATGAAGGTGCATTCTCTTCTTTTTCTTTTGAAGTGCAGGATTATTTGAGAGTCTCAAAGAAGAGGTTAGCTAGTACAAATATGATATTGGTAAAATTAGATCCACCGCCTCAAGTCAATGCTTTGGTGGCTGGAAGGAAAACTCCTTGGTTTGGGGATTATTGGAGAGATCTGGCTCCATTTGGTATAACAAAGCCAGTAAAAATGATTTCTACAGGTAAGGTTTCTATTGAAGACGTATATGCCAATAACAAAATCAATGATGACGGATCTGCTGATGTGAAGCTCGAATTGGAAGTGAAGAATGCTGACCATCACCCTAAGGAAATGACTTTTATCGCGACCATTGAAGGTTATAATTTCAATAGTAAGGTTCAAAAAATAGAGTTCAATAAAAAGGTCAACCCAGGAGTAAATAGGATTAGCGAAACAATGATCGTAAAAGATGCTAAGCTGTGGTGGCCATGGGACTTAGGTGATCCAAATCTTTACAAATTGAAATTAAGTCTGAAGGAGGATAAGTTAAATCATGACTTCAAAGAAACTACTTTCGGTATTCGAGAAGTAACTTCTAGGTGGAACCCAGGTTTTGTAAAAGATGTTGATGTAAGTTTTCCACGTTCGACCTATATCAATGATAAATTTCATTTTATTAGATCTGCATGTTGGGGAGGACCACCAGATGTTTTTGTTGGTCGGACAAACGATGAAGAGTATCGAAAGCTGATTAGAATGGCTAAAGAAGCCAACATGAATAATATTAGAATTTTTGGATGGCATCCACCGGAGATCGATTTGTTTTATCAATTATGTGACGAAGCGGGGATTACTGTTTGGCAAGATATTATTCCTTTGGGTACAGGAAACATTCCCAAGGAAAGAGAGAAGATTGATTTAATTATGAATGAAGCCGTAAGTGTGATCAAAGCACGCAGAGGTCACCCCTCTCTAATTATGATGGAAGGAGGAGAGGAGATGCTGTTGAGAACTCGTGATGCACATTTCGGAAGGGCATTTTTAGAGGAGTTGGGAGATTCTTTGACGACATATGCCGATTTGCCTTATGTGCCCGATTCTCCTTTGACTTGTGAAGTGTCTAGGGAAGCAGGTTTCAAGCCTAAAGAAGCTGTTCATGCATTGAGATATTTTTATGGAATGGGTAGGGAACTTCATGAAGATTGGCTATTGAGTTTAGATTACCCTATAGTTCCTGAATTTGCTATTACTTCTGTTCCTTCTGTTGAAAGCTTGAAAAAATTCATCCCAGAGGATGAATTATGGCCTCCAGGGCTTAGTTGGGGACATCACTGGGCAGATTTAGATAGATTGAAAATGCAAAATTGGGATGTGTTCAATGATGCTAAATCAGGATCGCTCGAAGAGTTTGTAAATGCAACTCAAGATGCACAAGGTATTATTTTTCAAAATGGGATTGAGATCTTCAGAAGAAGTAAACCAAAGCTAAGTGGAATAGCACTATGTCATTACATTACCTATTGGCCAGATATGAAATGGGGAATAGTAGATAATTATCAACAGCCAAAGCGGTCTTATGATTTTGTAAAAAAAGCGTACCAACCGTTATTAATCAATTTGGCTTTTGAGAAGAGAAGATGGAAGGCGGAAGAATCTTTTAAAGGAGAATTATGGGTAGTTAATGATTTATATGAAGCTTATCCAAATTGCGTAGCTGAATTGGTTTTTAAAAATGATAAGGGTAAAGTTATCAAAAGAGAAATTCAATCAATTGGCAATATTGAAGAAAACAGTGCAGAGAAATTTTTTGATACAGATGTAGATTTGAGTAAAGTCAAGGAGAAGTTTTATGTAGAGTTGACCTTGAAGAATTCAAAAGGAGAAGTAGTGTCAACTAATGATTACTTTTTCTTGATCGGCGATCAGCAAGAAGCTACTAAATATTTCAATCAATGGGGTAGAGAAAGAGGAAAAGGGGTTCGCAAATATTCTTATCCAAACTACTATCGCTTTTTTGATGAAATGACTGGTGAAAATGGAAAAAGCCTAGATAGCAAGGTTCAAACGCCTAGGGCTATCGGGTTTAAATAAATGGATATAGTTAGTTGTAATTAGAAGGATTCAGTCTTTTCTGAAAATAGCTTTTGTCCGCTTTATTTACATGACACTCTGCCAAAGTTAAAGAATTGGCAGAGTGTTCATTTGTTGTATTGTCCAAGTTATACTTGGCTTAAACCACCATCAACTTCGAATTCAACTCCATTAATATAAGAGGCATCGTCAGATGCTAAGAATAAGACAGTTTTAGCGATTTCTTCAGGAACACCAAATCTTTTTAGCGGAATGGCTTGTGCCATTGAAGCGCCAAACTCGTCAAGTTGCTCTTGTGGCATTCCCATTTTATCATATATAGGAGTTTGAATAGGGCCTGGAGCTACACTGACTGTTCTGATTTGTCTAGTATGTAATTCATTAGCTAATACTCTAGAAAGTGATCTTAGAGCACCTTTTGAAGCTGAGTAAACACCAATTCCTTCAAATCCTTTTTGGTGAACAATTGATGTGTTAGTAATGATAACACCACCGTCTTTTAATTGAGGGATAGCAGCTTTGATTGTAAAAAACGGGCCTTTGACATTTGTTTCAAAAACAGCATCAAAATGTTCTGGAGTGATGTCGCTAATTGGTGCAAGAGGAGCTATTCCAGCGTTTAAGAATAAGATATCGATTTTTCCATACTTATTAACAGCAGCTTCAATCAATTGAGCACTTTCTTCTACACTAGAAGCATCTGACTTCACTGCTAGAAAATCACCTGAAAGCTCTTTAGAGACTTCGTCGAGCGCTTCTTGTCTTCTACCTGAGAATACAACTTTAGCCCCTTCAGCTAAAAATAGCTTTACTGTAGCAAGACCAATGCCGCTATTACCTCCAGTAATTACAGCTACTTTGTTATTCAGTTTTGTCATTTTTTTATTTATTTGGAATGAATGTTTCAAATTACAAAACTGCTTAACGCTATTTTGAAACGAACGTTTCAAATTGATTCAAAAAAAATCAAATATTTTCCAAAGCCTTGTTAATTATGCTCTGTAAGGCCTTTTTATCTTCGATTTGCATGGCAGTAACTCGAAGTCCAAGGAGGTTGGAGTATAGGTAGAGTACAGTTTGTTCAATATTGATTCCTTTATCAAACTCACCACTTTCAATCCCTATTAGAATTAGTTCTTTAAAGAATTCTTTAGTGTCATGAACACTTTCTGAAACATAGGCATCTATATCTCCATTTTGATGGATAAGTTCGGTAGTACAGTTTGTTATTAAACACCCTCTGTCATTCGTCTTGTCTTCTATGCACTTGATGACGTCTTCATAAAATACTCTTATAGCCTGTTTGGGACTTAATTGTATGAGCTGTTTGAATGTTGGGGTTTGTAAAGTCTTTCTGTAATGTTTAAGGCTTTCAAGGTATAGTTTGAATTTATCACCGAAAGAGTTGTAAATACTAGATCGGTTTAGTCCCGAGACATCTACGATATCTTGCATAGAAGTACCATGAAAACCATGCTCCCAAAATTGGAGCATAATTTTATCCATTACCTTCTCTCTATCAAATGTTTCTACCTTGGGCATAGGCAAAGATACGAATATTGTAAAGTTCGGTTTAGAAGTAATAGTTTAGATCGCTTGGACAGCTCTAGTGATTCCATTGGTTAACTTATCAAGCTCTTTATCAGAGATATTAAAGGGAGGCATAGAGTATACTAGCTTTCCAAAAGGTCGAAGCCACACACCTTGATCAATGAGGTCATTTTGGATCGATTTCATATCTACAGGTTCTTTCATTTCAATGACTCCAATAGCTCCTAAAACTCGTACATCTGACACTGTGTTTAACTTCTTGAGAGGCGCAAGCGATTTTTTGAAATGATCTTCAATCCTTGTGACGTTCACTTTCCAGTTACTGCTAAGAAGCAGATCAATATTAGCCCTTGCTACCGAACAGGCAAGTGGATTTGCCATGAAGGTGGGACCATGCATGAAATATCCAGGGTTTGAATCAGAAATGGTCAAAGCAACCTCAGCTGTGCAAAGTGTAGCGGCAAATGACATATACCCTCCTGTCAAAGCTTTTCCAATGCACATGACGTCTGGAGTAATATTCGCATACTCGCATGCAAATAGCTTTCCAGCTCTTCCAAATCCGGTGGCAATTTCATCTGCTATAAATAGAATGTCAAACTGTTCACAAAGTCGTTTAACTCCTTTCAAATACTCAGGATGATAAAACCGCATTCCACCGGCATTTTGCACGATAGGCTCTATGATGAAGGCAGCAATCTCATGATGGTGTTTTTTAAGCTGCTTTTCGACTTCTTCTAATTCTGCCGATTCGAATTCTTCATAAAAGGTGCTTTTTGGCTCAGGAAGGAATATTTGCTTTGTAAGTCTCTCTCCGAAAATACCATGCATTCCATTGATAGGGTCACATACAGACATCGTGTGCCATGTATCACCATGGTAGCCGCTACGTGTTGTGATGAATCTATTTTTCTCTGGTTGTGATTTTGCAATCCAATATTGTAAGGCCATTTTCATAGCTATTTCAACAGATACTGAGCCTGAGTCACTATAAAATACGTGCTCTAGTTTTTGAGGAACTATGTCTAGCAATGTTTTAGTTAGCTCAACTGCGGGTCTGTGGGTTAGTCCTCCAAACATTACATGAGCCATATTTTTTAATTGCTTTTCAATAGCATAATTAAGCTCAGGCACGTTATAACCATGAATAGTACACCACCAACTAGACATTCCATCCAAGAGTTTGGTGCCATCTTCTAGCTCTAGATATACCCCATTAGCGCTTTTGACAGGTAGGCTATCTACGGTGCCATGTGCTGAATTGTATGGATGCCAGACGTGATCTTTGTCAATCTGAATTAGTTCTTCTGCAGTCATTAGATGTTGATGTTTTTACCTAGTTCGTGGATGGCTTGTGGGGTAATGTTCTCGATTTTTGGGATGTGCCCGAGGCATTTAAGGCCCGAATAATTAAGAATAAACGACTCCGTAGCTTCATTAGGAGTATCGTTAAAGATTATCCCTTTGATATTGTAATTGTTGGACTTTAAGTATTCTATAGATAGCATGGTATGGTTGATACTGCCGAGATAATTTCTTGATATGAGTATCACTTCTGCATCAAATTGCTTGGCAAATTCTATCACGAATTCTTTGCTGTTTATGGGAACCATTAATCCTCCAGCTCCCTCGATGATTATGTTATGCTTTTGTGATTTTGGGATAGTAATATCTCTTGCTTGAAGATTAATTTTTTCTAATTCAGCCGCTGCATGAGGAGACATAGGAGCTTTTAAAATGATTCCTTCTGGTAGCACGTTGATATCTTTTGATACTAGCGATCGGATCGTATCGCTATCAGTAGGGAAACCTGCTTGTATTGGTTTCCAATAATCAGCTTTTAGTTTCTCAGTCAATATTGCGCTAGCGATAGTTTTGCCAGCATCGGTGTCTATTCCAGTGACGAAATATCTATTCATAGCAGCGAAGATAGTTTTTCTACTAATTCTATGATTTGTTGGTCTGTGTTATAAGTATGGATGGATATCCTAAGACGTTCAGAATCCTTTTTTACCGTAGGGGATAGAATTGGTCGAACATCAAAGTCTAAGCTCTGCAATTCAGATGAGATGAATTTTACTCTTTCGTTTCCAGGTACGACGATAGGTTGGATAGGAGTATTGCTATCCATCTTGTAGCAGCTATCCGAATCACCTATTTTCTCTTCGAATGTCTTTTTGAATAGGCTGATCTTATCTTGGCTAGTCTGCTGTAGGTGATTGTGACTTTCAATGTACTTGAAAGCTTCGTCTATCGATTTGACACTGTGAGGAGGGAGGGCGGTAGTGTAAATAAATGGTCTTGCAAAATTTATTAGGTAATCAATGAGTTGCTGACCGCCAGCGATAGCGGCTCCATGGACGCCCATTGCTTTACCAAAAGTGTAAACTCTTGCAAAGAATTCTGTTTCGATTCCAAGGTCGCAGACTAAACCTTGGCCTTGATCACCGTACATGCCAGTACTATGAGCTTCATCAACAATTAAATGTGCGTTGTGTTTTTTTGCTAACTCTATAATAGGCCCGAACTCAGCTTTGTCACCATCCATAGAATAAACAGATTCGATTACCACGAATTTCTCTCCAGTTGCATTGTTGAGTTTTCGTTCTAGGTCTTCAATATCATTGTGCTTGAAAGAATAGCTTTGAGCTTTACTAAGCTTTGCACCTTCCTTGAGGCAAACATGAGAAAGACTATCATAAATGATGGTGTCAGATCGCTGGGGAATCGTAGATATTAGAGCAAGGTTAGCTACATAACCCGAGTTAAAAAGCAGCGTGGCTTCAGTATTAAATAGCTTCGCAAGCTTGTTTTCTAAATCCGTAGTACTTGATTGATTACCAGCTAGAAGCCTTGACCCTGTAGAACCATTGAGATATACAGAGGAAGTTTTATTGATATTGTGGAATAGTTCTTCAGAGCGACTTAGCCCTAAATAGTCATTAGAAACAAAATCGATCAATTCACTATAATTTTTCAAGGTTCTCAGACTGCCTTCTAGTTTTCTCTCCTCTAGCTTATCAAATATTTTGAGTTTCATTTCAGTAGCGTAATAGATAGGTCGCGAAGTTACAGAATTAGCCTTGAGAGAAAATAAAACTCAGCATGCAGAATAAATGGCATTCAAATTGTAATGTGAAGCGCATGTATTATTTCGTAATAAAGTGTATTAGAAGTTTAATCTTTGGTTTATCGATAGTTTGTATTGTTAATGCTTCTGTTTTTGGCCAAAGCATTAACCTAGGACTTAGTGGTGGAGGGAATTTGAGTAGTTTAAAAGTTCCTGACTCAGAATATAAGATGGGGTATCACTATGGAGTATATGCTAGAGTTCTTAGTTCTAGTAAATGGGGTGCGCAAATAGACTTGACATATAATCGGCATCAAACTGAGTATCTCGGACATCTCTTAAAGATGAATTATGTCACCGTTCCACTATTGATTCGATACAAATTCAACCCTCTTTTGTATTTACTTGTTGGGCCTCAGTACAGTTTTCTTGCAGAACAAGGAAAAAATACTGAATTCGTTGAAGAAGGGCTTCGAAATACCTATTTAGGTGTGTGCTTTGGAGTGGGAGTAGACTTACCAATGGGCTTCGATATGTCTTTGAGAGTCAACAATGCTTTCAATGAGCTGTACACAGTTGATGGAGGCATTCCTAGTGATATTGTTCAACTGTCCTTAGAAATGGATCTTCTGAGATTTAAAAATTAATTCTACTCAGGGATTTTTCGTAAAAAGAAAGCGTAAAAAAAGCACTGCCAAAAGAAATGGTAGTGCTTTTTATATTTTTATGTAGGGATTACCCGTTTTTCTTCGCCCAATTATCACGAAGAGTTACAGTTCTATTAATTACCGGTTTTGTATCCGAGGAGTCTCTATCAATGATAAAATATCCCATTCTTTCAAACTGAAATTGTGTTCCAACTTCCATTTTTCCTACAGACGGCTCGACCATAGCATTAGTCATGGTAGTCAGTGATTCAGGATTTAAATGGTTCTTGAAATCGTCCTCTATAGTATTCAAGTCTTCAGTCTTAAATAATCTGTCGTAGAGTCTAATTTCAGCATTCACTGCGTTATTAGCTTCTACCCATCCAAGAGTACCTTTTACTTTCTTACCCGTATTATCTTGACCACTTTTAGTCGCAGGGTCATATTCGCAGTACACTTCTTCTATTTCTCCCGCATCATTTTTCTTGAAGCCAGTACATTTCACGATGTAGGCGTATTTCAATCTTACTTCACGATCTGGTCCTAGTCTGAAAAACTTACGCGGAGGCTCTTCCATGAAGTCACCTCTTTCAATGTATACCTCTCTAGAGAATGGTATTTGACGCTTCCCCGCATTTTCATCCTCAGGATTATTCACAGCGTCTAGTTGTTCAGTCTGTCCTTCTGGATAATTGGTGATAACAAGTTTAATCGGATCCAAAACACCCAAAACTCTGTTGGCTTTCTTGTTTAAATCCTCTCTTACACTATGTTCTAAAAGAGCAACATCGCTGATACCGTCTCTTTTGGCTACTCCTACTTTTGATGCGAAGTTTTTGATCGAATCTGGAGTATAACCCCTTCTTCTGATACCAGAAATAGTCGGCATTCGAGGGTCATCCCATCCACTCACAAAGTTTCCCTCTACGAGTTCTCTAAGTTTTCTTTTACTTACTACTGTGTAGCTTAAGTTTAGTCTAGCAAACTCAGTTTGTTCACTTGGGAATATCCCTAGTTCCTTGATGAACCAATCATACAATGGTCTGTGTGAAGCAAACTCTAGTGTACACAAAGAGTGTGTAATGTTTTCGATGCTATCAGATTGTCCATGTGCAAAGTCATAAGTAGGATAGATGCACCACTTGTCTCCTGTTCTATGGTGAGACGCCTTTTTGATTCTATAGATGACAGGGTCACGAAGCTGCATGATGGGTGATGCCATATCAATTTTTGCTCTCAAAACATGTGTTCCCTCGTCGTGCTTGCCAGCTTTCATTTCTTCGAAAATTGTAAGACTCTCTTCGGCAGGTCTGTCTCTATAGGGACTATCTACACCTGGTCGCGTAGGCGTTCCTCTGTCCTTACTGATCTCTTCAGCTGTACGATCATCTATGTATGCTTTACCATCTTTGATTAATTGTGTAGCAAAGCCATATAGTTGGTCAAAGTAGTCTGAAGCATAATACTCTCTGTCTGCCCAGTCGTACCCGAGCCATTTGATATCTTCCTTGATAGAGTCTACATACTCCGTATCCTCTTTTTCAGGATTGGTATCATCGAAGCGAAGGTTACATTGACCATTATACTTTTCCGCTAGACCGAAGTTTAAGCAGATAGATTTAGCATGTCCAATGTGTAAGTAACCATTTGGCTCTGGAGGGAAACGAGTGTGTAAAACACCTCCCTTTTTTCCTTCTGCCAAATCTTTTTCGACCATTTGCTCAATAAAGTTGAGCGTTTCCTTTTCGCTACTCATTCCGTAGTTGATAGTTAATGTTGTTAGGCTAGCAGATTTATTCATCAGCTAGCTTTAGTTAAGCTTTTGAATTTCCATTTGGAAAACAAAATACAATTTTAGTCAAGAAAAGCCTCTTGGAGGTTCATGAAAGACCTTAATCTTTAGATGGATTTCATGTCTTTTATCATTTGAATAGGGTCTTCTGCTCCGAAAATACCTGAACCAGAAACGATCCAGTCGGTACCTGCATCGATCACATCTTTAATGTTATCAATTTTAACTCCTCCATCAATTTCGATCTTGATGAGCTCAAGGTTTCTATCCTTTAAGGTTTGTTTTAATGTTCTTATCTTTTCTACGCAAGATGGGATCAATTTTTGTCCTCCAAAGCCTGGGTTTACAGACATGATCAAAACAAAGTCTACTTCAGGAAGGATTTCTTCGATGGCTGAAAGAGGAGTGTGAGGATTCAGAACGACGCCGGCTTGAATGTTTCCCTGTTCTTTTATCAGCTGAATCGTTCTGTGTAGGTGAGGGCAAGCTTCTACGTGAACACTGATCATATCAGCACCAGCCTTGGCAAAATCTGGAATGTATAAGTCTGGGTTTTCGATCATCAAATGAACATCAATCGGTAACTCAGTGCATTTGCGAATATCTTTCAATACAAGAGGTCCAATAGTGATATTGGGAACGAAGTGACCATCCATGACATCATAATGGATGATATCTGCGCCTCCCTGTTCGACCATTTTAATATCATCGCCGAGTCGTGAAAAATCTGCTGAAAGTAGGGAAGGTGCTATTTTGTAATCTGCCATGCTTGTAGCTTGTTCGATAGTTGAATATTCAAAGTCTAAAAATAGATGATGAATATTCAGTAAGAAGTTTTAAAAATAGTCGCAAATATAACGTGGTCTATTTAGGTAGAAAGCTATTCTTCTGTGTATTCTATTACATGATGTGGGCGAAGTGATTTTTGGATAGTTTCAACATCTGATTCATTGATCACCATGATAGCAGCACTAAAGTTGTCTGCAATCTTTTCGACACCCACTTGGTGCAGTTCTATTTTGAATTTTTTAGCAAATTCTTCTAAATGGACAGCATGATGCTCAGCAGTAGGATGGGCATCTGGCCCATGCATCTCCCAGACTAGTTTGTATTTCATTTGATAGCAAACATTTCTTTTTCTTCTACTAGCGAACGAACCTTAGAAGGTACATAATCTTTCCAGCTATTGTCTCCAGCTTTGATGAGTTTCAATACTTTCTCAGAATCAATGCTCAGGTATTCATCTCGCACTTCTTCGATATCATCTATGAAGCCATTTTCCGTGAAGTGCTGATACAAATATTTTAGATCTTCGCTTGGTTTGAAATTACAAGCTTTACTACTTGTACTAGTTGGATAAATCAAGAGCTTAGCATTGGACCCGAATAAATGACTGAAGGCTTCTAAGATTCCTCCATTTAATGTCTCGTGTCTGTCCTTATCAAATATTCTAGTCAAGTTTTTAGAGCCTACGATGAGTCCCATTCGCTTTCCTCGGCTGTATTGCTTGAGGTATGAGGCTAACTGGTGTAGTCGATCGAAATTAGAGATCATTACATGTTGACCAAGAGCATTGAGTTGGCTGACTCTGTCTAGGAAGTCACTGTCGTCAATTTCGCCATCCGTAGCTAAGTCTGACAAAGTAAATTCGGCTAAGACTTGAACTCTTTTGGGGTCAACTTCTGTATCCTTTTGAAATTGATTGACCCCTGATACCATCATGTCTACTGAGCGATATGTTACAGGAGTGAATTGCCCTCGAAGTACACAAATATTCTTTTTGTAAAGTAAAGAGGAAGGTTGTTGTACTTCGCCGTCTTTGTCAAACATGGCGGCTTGCGAAAGACCATGTTTTACCAACTTAAGAGCCATTAGTCTATTGTCTACCGGTCTGAAGTCCGGTCCTCTTAGTTTGAACATGTCTACGTCCAGTCGATCGTGACTAAGGTTGTCCCTGATTGAAGTCATTAATCTTTCAGGATCGTTTCGATGATTGAAACAGGCATAAATAAGGTTGATACCTGCACGTCCAAGAGCTTCTTGCTGCCATATAGCATCTGGGTCACGTAATACCACATGTATAATACAGATATTCGGTTCACTATTGGGAGTGAGCTGAAACTTAACACCTAGCCATCCATTTCCTTGGTTAGTTTTTTTGTAATTAAGAGTTTCGACGGTATTAGCGAATGCAAAAAACAAAGTATCGTCTGCTCTGTGTCCCAGTCTCTCTGCCAGTAAGCTGTACTCATGTCCAAGCATCTTGTGAAGTTTCTCTTCACAGACATACCTATCTGTCTTGCCATAGATAGCATCTGAAAACTTCATGTCGTAGGCAGACATGGTTTTGGCGATGGTACCTGAGGCACCTCCAGCACGGAAAAAGTTGGCTGCAGTTTCTTGTCCACCACCGATTTCTGCAATGGTTCCGTATATGTCTGGTCTTAAATTCAGAGAAAGCGCTTTCTCTTTGGTAGTGTGTACGCCGTTTTCCATGTCGAAAAGTTTGCACAAAGCTATTTATTAGCCTGATTTTACGGAAATTGCATGTAGGATTAATTATGTGTTTTTCTGCATAATTTATTCCGAATGACCAGCGTTGAACGGTTAAAGAGTTGAAATGCAAGTACCTTATGAATTTATTGTCGGTAGTTTGATTTTTTTCGGACTGTTCATGTTGTGCTCGGTTGCCTATTATATAGACTCTTTACACCTGTTTTATTATCGAAAGGTGAATTTCCGAATCGATGATCTGGAAATTAGCTATTGGTACAAATGGAAACTTTTTACCAGTAATAGCTCACCGTTTTTCGTTTGGAGAAAAATCAAGTTTAAAAATCACATGACCAATCAGGAGTCAGAGCATATTATGCAACCTGTCAGTGAAAAAGAGCATATTCTATATTTTTATCTGGATAATAACTACAAGACCTATACAGGTGTACTATTCGATGCGGTAGTGGTAAGAGATGCAGACGTTTCTATGGGGTTTGATCTTTATTCCACGGATTATTTAGGTAAGAATTATGTTTACGAACGTCGTAAGGAAAGTACTGAATACCTTGGGATGATTGAACGGGGTAAATTTTACAAAACAGAAGGTATGTATCGAAATGTCAATAGTAAAGAGTTGAATTACTAAAAAAACAGCCACACCCTAATCACCCACGGCCACACCCGAATGATCGCCGACCAAGCCCTAACGATCCACGACCGCACCCGAATGACTGCCGACCATGCCCTAATGATCCACGTCCACACCCGAATGACTGCCGACCATGCCCTAATGATCCACGACCACACCCTAATGACCCACGACCGTGCCCGAATGACTGCCGACCATACCCTAATGACCCACGACCGTGCCCGAATGACTGCCGACCATACCCTAACGATCCACGACCGTGCCCGAATGACCGCCGACCACTCCCTAACGATCCACGACCATGCCCGAATGACCGCCGACCACGTATGGGTCAAATAGTCTCTAAATATTCGTCAAGGCTTAGACTTTTTGATAAATCAAACTTCTTTCGGAGTCTGTACCTTCTCGTCTCTACCCCCCTCACAGATAAATTGAGCTGATTAGCCATTTCTTTTGTAGTGAGATTTAATTTGATCAGAGAACATAGTTTAGCATCAGAGGGGGATAGTTTAGGATGTTTTTTCTTTAGTTTTTTAAAGAAGTCTGAATGTATGATGTCAAATTTTTCTTGAAAATGTTGCCAGTCTTTTTGTTTGTCAGTTTGCTGGTCGATGGACATGATGAGTCTACGAATATCATGTGCGGTATTCTCTGAGCTACCGATTCTAGCGAGTCTATTTTTAATATCTTCTAACAGTTCATCCTTTTCATTTAGTTTTAGACTGACTGTGGCAAGATCTTGGTCTCGCTTTTCGATTTCCTTTTTCAAATTAAAATTAATCTGTTTTAGTCGTTCAGGTCTACTCGATTGATTTGGAAGCTCGTAGAGGATTTTTTCAAGGTTGGAATACCAGTAGTTGTAAGCTTGGTTGCACATCATATAGTTTAGCCGAGGCTCATATATGGCTTTCGGCTTGATACTGCGAAGAGCTTCTTCTAGGTTTTTATATGCTCCACAAGCTATACCAGCACCTCTTGCCGCACCTATGGCTCCATTGGTATCCACTTGTTCCACTTGACAGTCAAGCATAGTCGCTAGTGTCATCGCGAAGACTTCAGATCGAAACATGTCTTCATTTCCTACCCTGATTATATCAACATCTATATTCATTTCTTTTAAGACATTGACTCCATGTACGAATGAAAAAGCTACTCCCTCTAATGCAGCCCTGAACACATGGCCTCTTGTATGGCGATTAAAGTCCAGATTGAGAATATGAGAATTAATATTTCTGTCTTCTAATATGCGTTCTGCACCATTTCCAAAAGGTAGAACACATAAGCCATCTGATCCTACAGGGATCGTAGAAGCTATTCGTTCCATGTCTTCATAGTTACGACCAGAGACGGCAATCTGGTGTTTGAGCCAATTATATTGTTTGCCAGCACCATTCAAACAGAGTAGTACGCCGATTCCATTCTGTTCTTCATAATTGACATGTGCGAACGAGTTGACCCTGGATTTGGGGTCGTACTTTGGGGTGTCCACGATTCCGTATACTACTCCAGATTCGGCACTTGATGCAGCGATTTCACCCGGGCGCATGACGTTAAGTGCAAGGGCGTTGTTGGGCTGGTCGCCAGCCCGATAGGTGAAAGGAGTATTAGGGTGTAAACCTGTTTGATAAGCAGCTTGGTGAGTTAAGTTTCCTTGAATGGAGAAAGTAGGCTGTAGGTCAGGTACAAGTTCTTTGTCAAGTTCAAAGTAGTTTAAGATCTCTTGCGATACCTTTTGTTTTTGGAAGTCCCATAGTATAGCTTCGGATATTCCAGAGACAGTGCTACAGATCTCGCCGGTCATTTTCATAGCTATATAGTCGCCCGGTAGCATGAATTTATAGGTGCGTTCGTAGATGTGAGGTTCGTTATCCTTGATCCACTTTAGTCGAGAAGTAGTGAAGTTTCCAGGGGAATTGAGCAGGTTTTCCAAACAGAATAGTTCACCCATATCATGAAAAGCCCTTTTTCCTATGTTTACAGCACGCCCATCACTCCATATGATGGCGGGTCTGAGAGCTTTGTGATCTCTATCGACTAAAACCAGACCATGCATTTGGTAAGTAATGCCAATTCCTCCAATGTCTCTAGGTGAGATTTGAGTTTCTTGAATCAAAAGTTTCGTGGCATGACAGAGGTCTTGCCACCACATATCGGGATGCTGCTCAGCCCAGCCGTGCTGCTTAGAAATAACAGAATAGTCATGTTCAGGATAGCGTAGCGTAGTAATAGTGGTATTGGTAGTTGCATCTAGGAGCGCCACTTTGATGCAAGCACTTGAGATCTGATAGCCGAGTAAATACATACTTCAAATATACGTCGTTTTTCAACTGTGTGATGATTTCTGTTTTTACTAATACCTACTCATTTGAACTGATAAACTTAGCTGAGTTGATCACTTAGGATAAATATTGAGTTGTATTATATTTGATTGTTATTATAGATCTAATATTCAGCGATTCTTTACGAATTGCATCCATGAAGTTGAAAAATTCACCATTATATATAGCATTCCTTGCGGTACTAGCTGCGACATTGCTGCTTTTTGTTGATGTGATAGCTGGTACGTTTGTTATTGCAGATCCTCAAGTGACTAACATAAAAGTTGAAATGGCTGAAAACCACACGACCGAATTGTTTGTCACAATCACTATAGTAGTGTCTGTTATCGTTTTCTTCTTGAGAAGGCAGCTAGTTAGGCATCATGATTTTGTAAGAAAAGTAACAGAAGAGAGTTCTAATCAGTTAAGTGTCAATAATTACGCAGAGCCTTATATCCAAAAGTGTATGATTATTATTAATGCACGATTCAAGGAAGATTTACAACTTGAGGAAGTTGCAAAGGTCTTGAATATCTCAAGTCCGCATCTTCAGCAAATGCTTTTTGACCTAACTAACAAATCGTTTGTAGAGCATCTAAATGAGGTGAGGGTAGCATATGCTAAAAAACTATTGATCAAATCTGATAAAGAAGTCTCTGAGGTGTCAAAAGCTGTAGGGTATGACAATAAGCATTACTTTATTAGACTCTTTAAGAATGAATATGGTATGTCTCCTGAGAAATTCAAATCTTCCTACAGTTAATTCAGAGAGTCTTTGTTGCTTCTTAATTCAAATTGAATTTACTGACGTAGTATTGAAGTAAAGTGAAGAAATTTTGAAGTAGGGTATTTCAAGAGTATAATCATTAATCAGTTTCTTTTGCCTTTGTCATCCAACGCTGGAGACAGAAGAATGAAAGAAGAATTATGTATCTACTAGGATATGATCTGGGTAGCTCTTCGGTGAAAGCTGCTATTGTGGAGGCTGAGACTGGTAAGTCCATAGCAGTGGAGCAGTATCCCTCACAAGAAATGGAAATTATCTCTCATGAATTGGGGTGGGCCGAGCAAGAGCCTGACACATGGTGGGAGAATCTCAAAAACGTAACTCAAAATATATTAGCATCTTCTAAGATAGATTCAGCCTTAATTAAAGGGATCGGAATTTCTTATCAAATGCATGGTCTAGTGGTAGTGGATGAAAATCAAAATTCACTTAGGCCGTCTATTATTTGGTGCGACAGTCGGGCTGTTGAAATTGGGAATGAGGCTTTTGGACAGATAGGGTCAGAAAAGTGTCTTTCTCACCTTTTGAATTCACCGGGTAATTTTACCGCTTCAAAACTGAAATGGTTGAAGGACAATGAACAATCTACGTTTCAGAAAATAGACAAGATCATGTTGCCTGGAGACTACATCGCTATGAAGATGACAGGCGAAGTGAAGACTACCGTGACTGGATTGTCTGAGGGTATTATGTGGGATTTCAAAGAGGAGAAAATAGCTTCTTTTCTTTTGGATCACTATGGTATCAAGGAGTCAATGATTCCAGAAGTGGTAGATGCTGTAGGACATCAGGGGAAATTAACTGCTGAATCTGCTAAATATCTTGGTCTGAACGAAGGAATACCTATTGGCTACAGAGCTGGAGATCAACCTAATAATGCAATGTCTCTTGGCGTATTGAATCCGGGTGAAGTGGCTGCTACAGGAGGTACGTCAGGTGTGGTGTATGGTGTAGTAGATAAGCCAACAGTCGATCCGAAGACTAGAGTAAATTCTTTTGCTCATGTCAATTACACTTCTGATGATGCTAGAGTAGGCGTGTTATTGTGCATCAATGGTTCAGGGATTCAATATAGCTGGGTCAGACAGATGGTAGCTGAAGAAGGGTTAGATTATCCTGATTTGGAGAAGTTGGCTGCGGAAATTCCCATAGGTTCCGATGAGTTAAGAATTATCCCATTTGGAAATGGAGCTGAAAGAGTGCTGGAAAATAAGAATCTGGGAGCACAGATGATCAATCTCCAGTTTAATCGTCACAAGAAGCCACATATTTATAGAGCTACTCTTGAAGGTATTGCATTTTCTTTCATTTATGGCATGGAAATCATGCAGGATATGGGACTAGATGTGGGAGTTATCAAGGTAGGTAATGACAACCTTTTTCAGTCAGAGATATTTTCCAAGACTATCGCTACTGTAATAGGTTGTGAGATACAGATGGTGAAGACTACTGGTGCAGTAGGAGCAGCGAAAGCAGCTGGTGTAGCAGGAGGGCTCTATGACTCATTGGAGCAAGCATTTGCACAAATGGAAACTGTGCAAGTGTATAAAGGAGATGACAATGGTGAGCCATACAAGAAGGCTTATCAACTATGGAAACAAGATTTAGAAAAACTTTTATAATAATTTAACTTTTCAGAAATGGCTGATTTAAGTGTAGTTACTGGCGACAAAGAATATTTCAAAGGTATAGATAAGATAAAGTTTGAAGGCAAAGGTTCGGATAACCCAATGGCATTCAAATACTATGACGAGAACCAAGTGGTAGCAGGCAAAACTATGAAGGAGCACTTCAAGTTTGCTATTGCTTATTGGCATACGTTCTGTGGAACTGGTGGAGACCCATTCGGTCCAGGTACAAAGGCATTTGAGTGGGATCAAAATGGAGATCCGATTGGAGCGGCTAAAGAGAAAATGGATGCAGCTTTTGAGTTCATTACTAAGATAGGTGCGCCATACTACTGTTTTCATGATTTTGATTTGATCGCTGAAGGTTCTTCATTGAAAGAGTCTGGGGAGAGATTGGATATCATTACTGATTACGCTAAAGAGAAGCAGGCTGCTTCAGGTGTAAAATTGCTATGGGGTACAGCCAATTGTTTTTCAAATCCAAGATATATGAACGGGGCATCTACTAACCCTGATTTCGATATCGTAGCATACGCAGGAGCTCAAATTAAAAATGCTCTTGATGCTACTATTAAGCTTGGTGGTGAAAATTATGTATTCTGGGGTGGTAGAGAAGGTTATATGTCTCTTTTAAATACCAATACTAAAAAGGAACTAGATCATATGGGTAGATTCCTTGGAATGTGTAGAGACTATGCGCGTAAGCAAGGATTCAAAGGTAATTTCTTCATAGAACCTAAGCCGGCAGAGCCTTCTAAGCACCAGTATGATTTTGATGCACAGACTGTGATTGGATTTTTGAAAGAGCATGGTTTGGAAAATGATTTCAAATTAAATCTTGAAGTGAATCACGCGACTTTAGCACAGCATACATTTACACATGAGCTTCAGATGGCAGTAGATAGTGGAATGCTAGGAAGTATTGACGCGAATAGAGGTGATTATCAAAATGGTTGGGACACGGACCAGTTCCCTAATGATATTTTAGAAGTGACTGAAGCAATGATGATTATCCTGCAAGCTGGAGGCTTCAAAGGTGGAGGTGTCAACTTCGATGCAAAAACTAGAAGAAACTCTACCGATCTAGAGGATATATTCTATGCTCATATCGGTGGTATGGACATTTTTGCGAGGGCACTATTAACGGCTCAAGATATTTTAGATAACTCTCAATACTTGAATTTAAGAAAGGCCAGATACAGTTCTTTCAATACAATGCAGGGTAAGGAGTTTGAAGAAGGAAAGCTTGATCTAGAAGCGTTGGCTAAAATAGCTCAAGAAGGAGGCGAGCCAAAGCTAAGAAGTGGTCAGCAGGAATTGTTCGAAAACATCATCAATAGCTATATATAGCAGATTGACTAGTCCCGATTCATTGTTTGGACGGGACTAATACTATTACCTCAAAAGACTAAATAGACTAAATTTTGGAAAATCAAGGTATTAACAAAGGGTATATCATTTTGATTACCCTAGTAGCTACACTCGGAGGGTTTCTCTTTGGGTTTGATAGTGGAGTAATCAATGGTACAGTCAAAGGATTGGAATCGGCATTCAATGCACAAAACATCGGAAGTGGGTTCAATGTAGCTTCAATGCTTCTTGGATGTGCTGTAGGTGCTTACTTTGCAGGAACATTTGCAGATAAGTATGGTAGAAAGAATATGCTGATCATGTCAGCTGTGTTTTTTATTATTTCGGCTTGGGGTTCAGGAATCGCTACTGCATCACCCGAATTTATAGTTTATAGAATTATTGGAGGGTTGGCAGTAGGTGCAGCGTCTGTAATGGCGCCGGCATATATTAGTGAAATAGCTCCTGCCGAATACAGAGGAGCATTAGCTACAGTGCAGCAAGTAGCAATTATTTCAGGTTTGTTTTTCTCATTTCTTAGTAACTACATTTTAGCAGATGTGTCTGGATCAGCAGAGAATGTTCTTTGGATGAATTTTGAGACATGGAGGTGGATGTTTTGGATGGAGCTGATGCCTGCAGGAGTATTTTTACTTTCCCTGTTCTTGATTCCTGAAAGTCCAAGATTCTTGGTAGCCAAACAAAAGAAAGAGGATGCACTTAAAGTATTGCAAAAATTATATGGTGATGGCGAAGGACAAATTAAATTGAATGAAATCGATTCTTCTTTAGCGGTAGACCATCATAAGCCAAGTTTAAAAGATTTGTACGATTCCACTCTAGGAAGAGTAAGGCCGATAGTCTGGATAGGCATTGGTTTAGCAACTTTTCAGCAATTAGTGGGTATTAATGTAGTGTTCTATTATGGAGCAGTTTTATGGCAGGCAGTGGGATTTGGTGAAGGAGATGCATTATTGATCAATGTAGTGTCTGGTGCTTTGAGTATAGCTGCTGTAGTAGCGGCATTAGTTCTGATAGATAAGGTAGGAAGAAAGCCTCTTTTAGTTGCAGGGTCTATTGGTATGGCTATCACACTTACATTAGTAGCCATCGCATTTGCTACAGGTACTTTGGGAGAAGAAGGTAATCTGGAGTTAAGTGAGAGTATGGGAGTTCTTGCATTAGTAGCAGCGAATCTCTACGTTATTTGTTTTAACTTTTCTTGGGGTCCTGTGATGTGGGTTATGCTTGGGGAGATGTTTCCTAATCAAATGAGAGGGTCAGGATTGGCAGTATCTGGATTAGCACAATGGGTTTCTAATTTTGGAATTACTTTAACTTTCCCGATTCTATTAGCAGGTCTTGGTCTAGCCTTTGCCTATGGTCTTTATGCTGCTTTCGCAGCGGTATCAGTCTTTTTCGTGATCAAGTATGTCTATGAGACTAAAGGGAAAGAGTTGGAGCAGATGGAAGGGTAATTAGAATAATAATTTACACATATAGCGCAAGCCTTTCTGGAGTGAATCCGGAGGGGCTATTTTTTGTCTAAGGTTATTCAGTAACAATTTCTTGTTATTATATGCTTTAATAGACATAGCATGTCAAATAAGAGAAATTATTACGTTTATTAATTTATTCATGTGAAAAAGAAGGGTTTGTGGCTTTTAAAGATGGTTTTTAAATCTCTCTTGTTTTGTCTTAAAAAATGTGTAACCCCTTATAGGTGATTTGCTTAAAAATGCAAATAGGCATTTACAGTGAGGAATCGCATGGTTTGGCATTCTACTTTTGTATTATGCTAAACCACAAAACACAAACCACAATGAGAAATATTTTTACGTTGATTGCGATCCTAGCCGTAATACAAGTACAAGCACAGTTGGTTAAAGAAAGTGGTTCTTATACTTTTCATCAAGTAGTAAGAGCTGCAGGTGATAAAGTAGATCTATATCAAAAGGCTGAGCAATGGGCAAAAGAAAATCATGAAAATACTAAGAATAGTATTCAATTTTCGAGTGAAGACAGAGGTCAAATAGTATTGAAAGGAATTTTTGAACATCATACTAAAAACGGAATGAGCAATGTGGCTTATTTATGTACTATTCAGATAAGAAATGGGATGTATAAAGAATCTTATGGAGACTTTAGATACATGAAATTGAATGGAGAGGAGCTACATTTTGAAGATAAAAAATTGAAAGGGAAGAGTCAAATCCTTGAAGATACACACATGAAGATAGTGTCATTATCAGCAAGCTTAAGGGATCAATTAAGTAGCCAAGTGATGGCATCAGAGAAATAAATTACAAGATCTTATAGACCAGCTATCTATCGATCTTTGACATGTCCTTTTGAAAAGAAGGAAATTAACTATGAATTAGTGCGATGAAATCCACTTTAGCGTTGTTGATAATCATGACTGCATCAGCAGTAGGGTATACGCAACAACTTAGAATCAAACATACTTCCGAGGGACAGGCATATGTAGAGTCAGAGGCAATGAAGATAGAAAACGACAACGATTTGGTTATGGAAAATGGGCAATCAGTGCATGAGATAAGCTTTGCGTATTATGGTAGTTCTGCAGGCGATAAGTCAATGCGAATGACAGTTAGTTTTACTGAAAGTGTAAAACGTGAAATCCCAGCGGGATCGATGGTTATTATTAAGTTGGGTAATGGGGAGATAGTAGGCTCCAGAACTTTAGCCAGTTATTCAGGTGTACGCAGAGATGATAATGTTTACGCTAGTAATTTTTATGTCTATTTCAATAATACTACAGCTCGTAAAATAGCAGCTAGTGGAATTAAAAAAGTAAGGCTAGCTTACGAAAAAAAGAGATTTGATTGGCAGGCAGATGAAAACAAGTCTAAAACATTAGCAATGGGGGTATTTAATACAGACCTTAATGTCTTTGCTAAGTAGTAATTAGTTTTTGATTAATTCTAGTTGTCCTAATATCTTTTTCATTTAAAGAATCTTGTCTTGTACAATGACTGTAAAAAAAGACCGGTTCTTTTTAAACCGATCTATATTTAGTCAAATCATTACTGAAAATCTTATACTAACTCGTTCATTTCTATATTTTCTACCTCTGTCCTGAATTTTTTTATTTCTTTAACTGTGTTTTTGTCAAGCCACATAGCTTCAGCATTGATTAAGTAGTGGGCAATACTGTTTAATAAATTAGATTGAAAGGTTTCAAGTTTCTTCAACTCTTTTACTGATAGCTCCGCTGAGTACTTAGGGGTTATTTCCTTCAAATGATTTACGTAAAGGCTCATTTCCTTCAAGAACATATGTGGGCGTCTCATGGTTAGAATATTGCTTTTACCGTAGATATGACCAACCATTCTCTCTAATGAATAGGTCTTGTCAAAGTATGCAAGGTTTGGTCCAGGACAAACAGATATGCTATCGTTATTATCCTTACTATCGAGGTTGAATTTCTTTAAAAACGAATTGGCAAGACCATCGCAGATGCATTCCTTTTCAGTGATTTTATTGAATTGTTCGAGATATTCATTAGGAGTCAGATCCATTGAATTAATTTCTTCTATTCGTTTTTTCTGAAAATTCACAGAGGCAGGGCATATCCCATCATCACTATATCTTTTGTCTAGTGCGACGTGTTTTTTTATACATGGGCTGCCTGGCTTTCCTTGTGCGATTCTTTGTAACCTTACCTTCTCCGCATTGTTGTTTTTGATCGTGTTGAATTTGACACCTAAAGGTGAAATATCACTCGTATAAATATCATCTTCACCAGCAGCTATCAACTCGTCCAAGGTGCTATTATCTATAGATGTTGCTTCAGGAACTAATAGAAAAGGACTGCCCCAACCAGTTCCATTTACGTTGTAAAATGACTCAAGCAATTCCCTTTCTTCTGCAGTTCCAATTCCTCCCTGTACGGTTAGCTTTTGTATTAGTACAGGTGTATTTTTATTTTGAGCTTTCCAAGCTTCATGACAAAGGCTTAAAAGCTCATTATTCATTTTTTTGCGATTTTGTTTGAAGTCTTGTAGTATAGGACCTAGTAATATCCCTTCAGTTGGGAAGGCATGGCCTCCACAGTTAAGTCCAGATTCTACTCTGTATTCAGATACCCATATACCTCTTTTTGCAAGCATTTTACCTTGTATCAAGGCAGATCGATAATCACTTACTTTGAGAATAATTCTTTTTTTAATGTATCCAGATTTGTCTGGAAAGAAGTCTTCGAATTCCGTGATATATGCGAATAGTTTTGGATTGATACCTGCGGACAGAACTAATGAACCATCTATTTGACTCTTAGCAAAACCTTTTAGTGCAGAGCAAGCTTCTGACAAATCTGTTTCACCATGAATACCCTGTCTATCAAGCTTAGTCATGATGTTCACATCGATTGATCCAGGTTTCAATTGATTCTTTTTGTCAAGAATGTCCTGTGAACGTACATATCCTGGGAGTAAACGTGCATACTTGTTAAGTTCTGTTTTTGATTTAAATACCTCTTTAAATCCTTTGTCTACAAGAACTTTGGTCAAATTGAGGTATGCAGTGATTCTACGGCTTCTATAGTCAGGCTCTGACTTTTTAATTTCTGTATATGGAATCTGATTGACTCTTGAGTAAAACATACGAGCCTTTTCGATGACATCGTCCTGTACTAGAGAAATAACTGATGAGATGCCATATTTGGCTACTTTGATAGGTGTGTCTAGAGTATATCCTATTCCCATTACGGGTATGTGAAATTGATGAGTAAGCATGTTCTTTGAATTTTTATGAGGTAAATCTCAAGCAATACTAGAATTGCGCCTATGACCTAGATCAGGAATAGACTTGTTACTCATTAGCTAATTTTTTGTCACAATGATACTAATCAGCCTGTCTATAATGGTTTGAAGAAAATCATGAGAGAGGTTTTGATAAGTATTCAGGAGTGATCCAGTTTAATTTATTAGTGTTTTTATAGATGGATATTGTTTGCAGACTTATCGAATTTGCACTTAGATAGAATTTAAATATTGATTTGGGTCAGTATTTACTAAGGATGGAATCTAAAATGTGTGTTAATAGTTGATGTGTTTTGACTTCTCAGGTTTTAATAAAACCTTCATCTAAAGCCCATTCATAAAATCGTTCTATCCATGTGTCTGTAGCTAAGTTTTTAGTTCTCATACCAAAGCCATGACCTCCTTTGGAGTACATATGTAAACCAACGCTGAACCCATTGCTAAGCCATGATTGATACAGACTAATAGAACCGGGAGCCAATCCTAATGGGTCATTACTTGCACATATAATAAGCATAGGAGGCGAGTCTTTTTTTGGTTTTTTAATAGGCATCATTTCTGTCCAAGGGTAAACAGGAACCACAAAGTCTGGACGAGTCGATTTATTATAAAAATATGTGACTCCCATAGCTACGGCTCCTCCAGCTGAAAATCCCATAAAGCCAACTTTTGAAGGATCAATTTTCAATTCTTCTGCATGATCTCTTACATATTGTACAGCACTCAATCCATCTCTAATCGAATATGGAAGTACAGCGTTGACCTTTTCACTAAAAGTTATTTGATCTCTATTTGGTTGGTCGAGTTCCTTCTTGTTATTATCGATAGGGACTAATCTATATTTTAATACTATGCCCGTAATTCCTTTATTTTGAAGCCATTTAGCCACCATTCTACCTTCTGATTCGATACTATGTGCCATCAATCCACCACCTGGAGCGATAATGACTACTGTACCGTTCGGTTCTTTTGGGGAATAGATTTCTATAGTTGGTTTAGATACATTATTAACGATAGGTGTATTCCATTTCTCGTTGAAAAACGCTTTCTCTTCCCCTGTCCAAACGATATGAGGTGCAGGGGTGAATGGTATTTCTATAACTCTTTGAGCTTGAGATAAAAATGTTAATAGTATTAAGCAAGTGGTAATTCTTAGTTTTAACATGCCTTTTGATTTAGGTGAGAAAATTGGTTAACCTTTTTTGATACCGAATGCAGCTACATTGACCATCATCCAGCCTAATTTTTGATCGAGTTTTTGATCCAGCCAGTAAAGAGGTTTATTAAGGGCAGGTACCACAAAAGGGTATAGATGAATACCCTTAAAACCGATCAGATCAATTCCATTGTTGATTAAAAAAGACTTAAGCTCATGATAGTGTACCCAGTTTTCATAGCCTTGATAATCCCGTAGATTAAATGTTTGAGCTAATTTCAAAGAAAAATACCAGAACGTTCGGTTCGGGGCGGTGATGCAAATTTTTCCGCCGGGTTTTAGTACCCTGATCATTTCTAATGTAGCGTCATATGGATTAGGAGTGTGTTCAATTACTTCAGATGAGATTACATAAGAAAAACTATTGTCATCGAAGGGTAGATCTAGAAGTGATCCTACTATGCCTTTAGCTTTAGGTGACTTGTTGACTGAAATGTCTACAAGCTTAGGGGCAATGTCTAAAGTGGTGACTTCTGCGCCTCTTTCTACTGCTTTTTTTGTAAACCACCCAGTTCCACATCCAGCATCCAGTAATGACTGTTTAGTAAGATTTTCATCTCCAAGAAAATCCTTGAAAATGACCTCTATTCTGCGATTCGTATCATACATGTTCATGATTGAATCAAAATCTTCAGCAATGTCATTATAGAATAATTCCTTATTCATCAAGCAACAATATATACATTAATTGATCGTAGTGCGATCTTATATCTGGTTTAATTCTTTTAGACTGGGGTAAAACAAGAATAAAACCTGGAAGATATTCTAATTGGTTACCGAGTTTTTTACTTGTTAAATATCTAAATAATTTAAAAAAAAGAGCTCAGCATCTATACTGAGCTCTCACATACCTTTACTACAGAAGTAGTTTTAATCAAATAATTCGGGTAACCAAAGACTGATTTGTGGAATGTAAGTTACCAGTAGAAGCACTACTATCATTACTATAAAAAGTGGAATTAAAGGCTTCAATACTTTATTGAGTGAGACATCAGCGATTCCCATTCCTACGAATAGCACAGATCCTACAGGAGGTGTGCACAAGCCAATACAAAGGTTCATGACCATAATTATCCCAAAATGTACAGGATTAATACCAATGCTAGTTACCACAGGTAGGAATATGGGGGTGAAGATTAAAACAGCTGGTGTCATGTCCATGAAAATTCCTACACAAAGAAGTAATACATTGATAAGGAAAAGAATCACGATTGGATTGTCTGATACACTTAGAAGAGCTGACGTTACCGCTTGAGGAATATCAGCATACGCCATAACCCATGACATGCTCATAGAGCATGCAATCAATAAAGTAACTATTGAAGTTGTAGTTACCGAGCTTATTGCTATAGTTCTAAGTTTTTCAAAATCTAATTCTTTGTACACTAATGAAAGAATAAGTGTGTAAAGAACAGCAATTCCCGAAGCTTCAGTAGCAGTAAATACTCCCGCCACTATACCTCCAATTACTACAAAAAGCATAAATAAACTAGGAAGCGCATGTACGAATGTGACGATTACGTTTTTAAAGCTTGCTTTTTCCCCTTTTGGGTAATTTTTGATTTTAGCATATATGGCTGCTACTAGCATCAATGCAAGCCCCATTAATGTACCTGGAAGATACCCTGCCAAGAAAAGAGCTGCAATAGAAACTCCTCCACTTGCTAGAGAGTATACGATTAGAATGTTTGAAGGAGGGATGACAAGACCAGTAGTAGATGATACAATATTAACTGCAGCACTATACTCCTTTTCATATCCTTCTTTTTCCATGCGTGGACCAAGTGTTCCCCCAATAGCTGATACTGCTGCCATCGCAGAGCCTGAAATTGCGCCAAAAAGCATAGCTCCAATGATGTTTACATAAGCAAGACCTCCTGGAAAAGAACCTACCAAAGCTTTTGCGAAAGCGATGAGTCGTTGAGCTATACCTCCTTGGTTCATGATTTGTCCTGCTAGTACAAAAAATGGTATTGCTAGCAAACTAAAACTATCTAACCCAGTAGCCATTCGTTGAGCAATGGTTGTAAAAGCAGGCATTGAATCTATGCTGACCAATATCGTACAAAGCGATGCTAGTCCAACACTATATGCCACAGGTACACCTAATACCAACAAAACAATGAAGCTTGTAATAAGTGTAATGATTTCTAAATGCTCCATGATTAGTCGATGTTTAAAAGGTCACAAATGGTATAGAAACATATCAAAAAACCGCTAATAGGGAGTGCTAAGTAAACATATCCTATTGGTAAGTGCATAGCGGATGAAGTTTGCCCAAGATCAAAAGAAACCAAGACCATTCTCGTGCCGCCGACAATGAATGCTAAAATGGAAAAAATTAATATGATAACATGAATTATCTTATTTTGAATAGCTTGTTGTTCGTTATTAAGTTTTTGTTTAAGTATTTCTATTGCTACATGAGCTTGTTTACCAGAAGCATAAGCAGCGCCAAGAAGACCAATCCAAACTAATAGATATCTTGCTAATTCATCCGTGAAAATGCTAGGGTTACTTAATAGATATCTAGAAGCTACTTGCCAAAGTACATTAAGTACCATTATGCCAAGAAGTATGCTTAGTGCAATTTCTAGTGCTTTGTCTATTTTATTTCTTAGAGTCATTTGTAGTTGTTTTTGATGAGGAGAGTCCTGTCGCTTGTATTTGTTGGATTAGTTCGTATACTTTCGGTTGGTCTTTGTATTTGTTGTACAGGTTTTGAACCTTACCTTGGAATAGAGTCTTGTCAGGGTAGCTTACTTGTACACCTGCTTTTTTTACAGCCTCTAGACTTTCAAGAACAGAGTTATACCATACTGCTTTTTGATATTCTACAGAGCGGTCAGCAGCTTCTTGAAGCCATTCTTTTTCTTGATTTGTCAGGTTATTCCAAGTATAAGTGCCTACTATCAGTACATCAGGTAGTGACATATGCTCGTCAATAGAATAATACTTGCATACCTCATAGTGTCTAGAAGTGAAAAAGCTAGGAGGATTGTTTTCAGCAGCATCTACCACTCCCTGTTGTAGCGCAGTATAAAGTTCACCAAATGAAACTGGGGTAGGAGAGCCGCCAAGAGCATTAACCATGTCAAAAGAAGATTGACTATTCATGACTCTAATTTTCTTGCCTTTTAGATCTTCAGGAGTTGTAAAAGGTTTTTCTTTAGAGTAGAAGCTCCTACTACCAGCGTCGTAGAAGCACAATCCCCTAAGTCTGTAATCACTTCCCTTTTCAAGTAGTTGCTTACCTACTCCTCCTTGTAAGACTTGCCAAGCATGAGCCGAATCTCGGAAAATATAAGGCAGTGCCAACACACTGATTTCTGGAACAAAGTTCTCAAGAGCACCTGCTGATACTTTGGTCATATCCATGCTGCCGATTTGTAGTAACTCCAATAAATCTCTTTCCTGTCCTAATTGTCCATTACTGTATATATCAATGGTCATCTGACCATTAGATATTTCCTCAAGTAGTCTGGCCATTTCAAGGATACCAAGATGGACGGGGTGTTGATCATTTAGTCCATGAGCTAGTTTTAAGGTTTTGACCTTATCGGTACGTTGGCAAGAAATTAATCCTATGCACAGTACGACTAGTACTTGAATAGACAATCGCCATTTAGTAGTCATCATTATCATTCTGTTGTTTTTGATTTGTTAGGTTGGTTTAATCAGATTATTCAAAGTGTTTAGTGTTAATTTCTGGTAGATTATCTGATTTTCTGTAGATAACCTTAAAATATTCATCTCCTTCGGGGAAATAGTAAGTTACAGACTCCCAACTTTCCTCAAGAGTATTGAATTTAAATGGAATGAACTCACCATCAGTTTTTAATACAGGAAATAACCCTTCATCGATTTCATCGCTTACTAATGCTTCAAATTGAGCTCTAGAATAAGTTTTAAGTCCACTAACTCCTTCTAGTTTTAATGGAGGGTTTTTTATTGATTCACATCCTATTATTAAATAGGTAAATAATGCTGATAAATAGATTATCTTTTTCATTTTCTGATTATCTAAAACTGTGATTTGTATTTGACTGAAAATTCGGGTTCAATTTGAATAAAGTTGGAGCGCCTTGAACGCCTTTTCTTTTTTCCTTAGTTTCTAGTACCATGTTTAGACTGTTGACTTTTCTTCTGAAGTTCCTTCTGTCTAGGGTCTCGTCTAGTAATATTTCATATAAACCCTGCAATTCTGTTAAAGTGAATTTTTCAGGAAGTAAATGGAATCCAATCTTGGAAAAACTTACTGCTTGCTTGAGCATATTTCTAGCATCCTGTAATACTTCCAAGTGATCAAAGCCAAGCTCATTAATATCACTAAAGTCCACCCATTTAGCATCCGATATATAATTTTTTGGTCTCATTTCTAACCATTCAGGTTTGACCAAGGCATAATATCCAGATGTAATTGCTCGTTTAATCGGGTGACGTCTGACGTTGCTATAAGTCTTTACTTGCTTTATGTATACTTCTGAAGATAGTCCAAGTAATTTATCAAGAACTGTACTAACTGCTTCTTCTAGATTTTGCCCTTCTTGCATTATTCCTCCTGGTAGCAGCCAGTGCCCTTTGAATGGTTCAATATCTCTTTGGACTAAAAGTACTTTAAGGCCCTTTTGAGTGAAACCAAAAATGGCGACATCTGCTGTATGGGAACATTCATAGGCATCTATGGAGACAGTGGTATCCCAATTCACTTGTCTACTGGTTGGTTTTTGTTCCATAACTAAATAAGTGTGTCAAAACTACGCTAAAAATGATTCTATACAAACTACAAGCAAATGGCTATTGTATGATTATGCTCACTCAAAACTTTGATTGATAATAAACTGGTTAATTGAGCAACTACAAAGTCATTAATTTATAGGTTTTAGAGATTTCAAACCCTAATAGTACTCTAGATTAATACGCGTTGATGTTCAATAGAATTACCATTAAAGGTGTTATTGTTAAAGAGAACTATATCATCTTTAGGAAGTGTTTTTAGCTGATATTTTCTGAAAATTAAGGTTCGTTGTACTATACGTCTGTATTTATCGTTATTATTCGAGAATATTATTCATTTGTTTGTCTATTTGATTAAGAGTTACAATATAGAATGTTATTCAAAGTGCTTTTGTTTACATGTTAATTGAGTTGTCAAATAGAATAGTTGTCCTTAGTAGAGGGAATGAACGAAAAGATTACAATTAAAGAAATAGCCGCTTTAGCTCAGGTTTCTATTGGAACTGTTGATAGAGTTTTACATAATAGAGGGCGTGTTTCTAAAGAAACTAAGGAAAAGGTTGAAAAAATAGCAAAGGATTATGACTATAAATCTAATGTTAATGCTAGGAAATTAAAACTTAATAAGGCTTTTGAAATAGCTGTTTTATTACCTGAGGCTGATAGTTATTGGCAAAAACATAGAGAAGGAATTTCTAAAGCATTATCAGAATTTGACTTTTTAAATATTCTTTTTTTTGAATTCAAGCTAAATGATTCAACAACTGCTTCAATGAATCTAGCTTTGGATAAAGCACTTGATTCTAGTCCAGATGGTATGATAATTGCTCCCATATTTTTTGATTCGAACGAATTACTACTTAGGAGAATCAAAGATGCTGAAGTGCCAGTAATATTGATAGATTCTAAAATTGAAGGTTGGGATGGGCAATTGTCTTATATAGGTCAGGATGCATTTCAAAGCGGTGTAACTGCAGCACACCTTATAGATCATGGTGCGAGTAATAATTATCATGTTGCAGTAATAAATTTTGATCAAGCGGATGAAGTAAAAAAAACGCTTCAATCAAGGATTGCAGGTTTTGAGTCATACTTCAGTTCAATGGTTGTTAAACCGGAGATTAGGAAAATTAATATAGAAAGAGATAATAGGACGATAAGTGGGTTATTGAGTGAGCTTAGTTTAATCGAAGATGTAAGGATTTATGTTCCGAGTTCTAGAATATACCTTTTGAATGAGGCAATAGAAGGCAAAGAGTTTACTCGAATAGTGGGCTGTGATTTGATATCTCAAAACTTTGAGATGCTAAGAGATAATAAAATTGATTTTATTATTAATCAACTACCTTTTAACCAAGGGTATAAGGCTATAAGAACCCTTTATAAGAAATTGATTATGAATAGGGAAGTAGAAGAGTATCAATTTATGCCTATCGAAATTGTCAGTAAGTTTAATCTCGATTATTGTTCATTGTAGAAGGAAATAAAAATTCATTACAATTTTCAGTAGTTGACTGTAATAGAATACAAAGTTCAATAAACTGATCAGAAAGATTATTCTCAAGATTAAAACTTTAAAAATGAATTCTTTATAAAGAAATGTATTCAGGTTGAAAATTGAGAAATGCTAAAGATGAAAGATACGTATTTAAAAGCCGGCAAGGAAGTTGAGATTTGTGTTCTTAAAAGTTTTAATTATTTTGTCCAATCCGATTTTGTTTTAAATGTGTTCCGAAAGTATTATTTCGGTGATTTTATGTTCTGTCTCCAAAAATTTCTTGTGGCCTTTAAGTAGCCTTCAATAAGCAAGGAAGTTACATATGATTAAAAAAGTATCTACAAGTATTATTTTCAGTGTTTTAAGTCATGCAGTTCTTTTCGCTCAAGTAAAGACTGATGTGGACTCATTGGATATTGAAAACTGGTCTTTGCAAGAAATACTTGATTTTAGAATATACTCCGTCACAAAACAAGAGGAAAAGTTGGCAGAAGTACCATTGTCAGCATACAAACTGACACACGAAGAAATCAATCGATGGGGTACCAGATACCTTTTTGAAACGATGGGGCGAGTTTCTGGATATTCTTTTTACAATACGGATTATTATGGTCAGCATGGGTTTATGGTCAGAGGACTACAATCGATCTGGCGATACGGGTATAGTATAGAACTGATGCCTATCCAGGATTATGGGCATACCTTGTTTCCTCACGAATTCTTTAGTTCTGTAGAAGCAGCTCGAGGGCCTTCAGGACTTGCTTGGGGTAGCAGTGCCAATGCTGGACTAATGAACCTAAATATACGAGATGATTTGAATGGTCCAGAATTAGTGGGTAGTTATGGGAATTACAATCAATTTTCTTTATCTGCTCTGTATGGTCGAAAGTTTGAAGATGATAAAGGGGGTATGTTTTTTGGGGTGAATGAAAAAGGGCAGAATCCTGAGACTGTAGAGGATGCATTTAATCAACCAGGTAATAACTGGAAGGTCAATGGACTTTTACCTTCGTACTCTTTTATAGGTAAAGTGGAATACGAAGGGTTTAAAGCCATAGTCTATATGGAAAAAAATGATCACGTTTCTCCTCAGTTGTGGTTCGAAGACGCCTATGATAGGCGTCCTGATGGACAATGGAGACCAAATCAGTTTGCTCAGTTATGGAAAGATATAGCCGATTCTACAGGTGCAGATCCGCATGATCAATTAGATGTTTGGTCGTATAGATTAGAATATACTTTACCACTCAAAGGTGATAATATAGATGTATCTCTTTATCATAATCACTATGAAAAGACTTGGTATATGAATGCAGTAGGTATTGATGGACAAAGTACTAGAGACGTAGGTTTCAATGCAAACGCTAGAGCATTAGATAATAAATTAAATATCAGTTTTGGCAGTGATCTATATGGCTTGGCCAAAAATCAACTTTATTCAATCAATGATCAGTTTGCCATCAGAAGAGGTGTTGATTGGTTCGGGAAAACTTCTGCCCCTACAAATATTAGATATCACAACTCGTTTGTCCAGTTGGATTACAATATTCTTCCTGAGTTAAGAGTAATAGGAGGTACTCGTTTCGATTTTCAAGATGATGGAATGTTTCAAGATTGGATGGTCTTTTACCGCGGAGGACTTATTTACATGCGAAATGAAAATTTAGTATTTAAGTACTTTTATAATAATGCCCCTAGAAGACCTCAAGCAAATGAGAGAGGACACACATCTCCTGACGAAGAAATACTATCGGCTCATGAAGTAGCAGTAATTGGTAATTTAGGAGAAGTTTTCAATTTCAATGTCAACCTTTATTATCAACAGCTAGAAAATCAAATAACTAGAGATAATTCTTCCTTCAATGATTTTATTAATACGGGAGGAATGAAAACTCTTGGTATTGAGTGGGGAATTAAATCAAGGCCAATAAATAAACTCTTACTGTATTGGAACGGTTCTACAATGAGGTCAAAAATAAATGCAGGGCAATTAGCGATTAATCCAGGGAATTCAGAAGGACGTCCATTGTTTGTTCCTAGTTTCAACTCTTTTCTAGGAGCAGAATACCAAATTTTAGACTTATTGAGAACTAACATGGCATGGAGAGCAGTATATGGAATTCCATATCATGATCAACAGCATGAGGAACAAATTGCTTCAGCTAATTTCTTTGATCTTACTATGACTAGTCGTAAGTTCTGGAAAAAGTTGGAGGTATCTTTTGTAGCGCTCAACTTATTCAATAATACGAAACCTTTGCCTGCATATGGTGAACATGCCAAGAATCAACCAGGTACCATTGCACCAGAAGGACTTAGATACTACTTGAAAACAAGATATACATTCTAATTCGTTCAGATACTTCATTATACTTTTGTCTACAGGCTGAAATAAAAGAACAAAGTGAAAAAGAGTATCCAAAGTCAATCAAAATTACATCCTAGGAATAAACACCAAGGAAAGTATGATTTTGATACACTTGTCAAACATACCCCCGAGTTGAGGAAGTTCCTTATTAAAAATATTATCGGAGAAGTTTCTATTGACTTCTCCGATGCTAAGGCCGTTAAGACACTGAATAAAGCTCTATTAAAACTTCAGTATAATATCGAATACTGGGATATCCCGAATGGATATCTGTGTCCACCAATACCGGGAAGGGCAGACTATATTCATTATATGGCAAGTTGGTTACAAAAATGTAATCTGGAAAAAATGCCTAGAAATGGAAGTATTACTTGTATTGATATCGGTGTAGGGGCCAATTTGATTTATCCAATCATTGGAGTTACTGAATATGGTTGGTCCTTTATAGGTACTGATATAGATGAGAATTCTTTAAGTTCTGCTCAAATCATAATTGATTTGAATCCTAATTTAAAAGGTCGAATAGAGCTGCGTAGGCAAAATAATGTTGATGATATTTTCAAAGGTATTTTAAGCAAGGATGATCGTATTGATCTATCCGTTTGCAATCCACCATTTCATGCGTCTGCCGAAGACGCACAATTGGGATCTAATCGTAAAGTGAGCAATTTATCGGGTAAGAAGGTAGATAGTGCTAAACTAAATTTTGGAGGGCAATCAAATGAACTCTGGTGTCAAGGCGGTGAGTTAAGATTCATTCTCGATTATATCTATCAGAGTCGAGAGTTTAGTAACTGTTGTTTTTGGTATTCTACTTTAGTATCTAAGCAAGCTAATCTCAAGAGTATTTATAGCGCTTTGAATAAGCATAAAGCAGTACAAGTTGAGACTATACCTATGGCTCAAGGTAATAAAGTAAGTAGAATTGTTACTTGGACTTTCTTGACAGAAAAGCAACAAGAGATATGGAGAAAGATGAAATGGAACAGCAAATGACTAAGAAAAGCTAAAAAATTAAGTCATAGGCTTGATCCTTCCCTAGTATATGAAAGGTTGGGAACTATTTGGTTTATATAGATATTATCCTAAATTCATTAACTCTATAAAGCTTTGATATCGAGAGGGTAAGAGTTTTTGTCAAGGCAGCTTTTTAATTTTATTTTAAAAGCAGTTTTACCCTATCTGACAATGATTTTTCTTTGCTGGCTATGAAAGTCTGTATTGCCGAGAAACCCAGTGTAGCCAAGGAGATTGCTAATGTAATCGGAGCAACTAATCGTCATGATGGTTACTATGAAGGTAATGGCTATCAGGTTACTTGGACATTTGGACATTTTTGTCAGCTCCTACCTCCTGAAGATTATAAACCACATTGGAAGAGATGGGATTTGAATACTCTACCTATGTTGCCAGTGCGGTTTGAAACCAAAATTATGGATGATGGCGGAGTTAAAAAGCAGTTCAAAATCATTCAAAGGTTATTAGGTAACGCTGAAACGGTCATAAACTGTGGTGATGCAGGGCAAGAAGGAGAATTGATCCAACGGTGGGTTTTGAAGCAAGCTAAGTTTGAAGGGCATGTGCAGCGATTGTGGATTTCATCACTCACTACAGAAGCAATTAGAACAGGTTTTGAGAAGTTAAAACCAGCAGGTGAGTTTGATAACCTATACTATGCTGGTAGTTCACGAGCTATTGGAGACTGGCTACTAGGAATGAATGCGACTCGGCTTTATACGCTCAAGTATGGTGCACAGAAGCAAGTATTATCTATTGGTCGAGTTCAAACGCCGACACTTGCTATGTTGGTTAAGCGTCATTATGAAATTGAAAACTTCGTTCCCAAACCTTATTGGGAACTGATGACACTTTATAGGGACACTAAGTTTAATAACACAGAAGGGAAGTTTTTCAATAAAGAAGATGGAGAAGCTCTGCTTAATAAAGTAAAAGGTCAAGACTTAGTCATCAAAAAAGTTGAGAAAAAGGAAGGAAAAGAATATGCTCCAAAACTCTTCGACTTGACCTCGCTTCAAGTTTATTGTAACAGTAAGTTTGGTTTGACAGCAGATGCTACGTTGAAAATCGTTCAATCATTGTACGAAATGAAAGTCGTGACTTACCCAAGAGTAGATACAACCTTCTTACCAAATGATATGTATCCAAAGATTCCTGGCATACTGAAAGGGCTTAACAATTACTCCAGTTTTACAGGGGTATTATTAACCGGTAAGATCAGAAAGTCTACTAAAGTTTTTAACGACAATAAAGTCACTGATCACCATGCGATAGTGCCTACGGGGGAGGAGAAATCTTTAAGTGGTGATTATTTAAAGGTTTATGACATTATCGTTAGACGGTTTCTAGCTGTTTTTTATCCAGATTGTAAGGTAGCTAAGACGCAGGTCGATGCGGAGGTAGAAGAAGTTAAGTTTGTTGCCAGAGGAAAAGAGATTTTAGAAGAAGGATGGAGAGTTTTATTTCCTAAAGAAAAGAAAAAGACTAAGGATGATGATGAATCAAAGGAAGAAGAAGAAAATATACTTCCATCATTTGTAGAGAGAGAACAAGGACCACATGAACCTTCGTTTGTGGAAAAGGAAACTAAGCCACCTAAGTACTATACGGAGGCGTCATTGTTAAGGGCTATGGAAACGGCGGGTAAGCAACTGGAGGACGAAGAATTGAGTGATTTAATGAAAGCCAATGGTATAGGTAGACCTTCTACTCGAGCAAGTATCATTGAGACTTTGTTTAAACGCAAGTACACGATGCGTCGCAAAAAGCAGGTACTCCCAACACCTATGGGAATTCAGCTAATCGATACGATTCAGAATAAACTACTCAAATCAGCAGAACTTACTGGGCAATGGGAAAAGCAACTCAAAGAGATAGAGAATGGCAACTATCATGCAGGGCAATTCATTGCTAACATGAAGAAAATGGTTGATCACTTGGTCTATGAAGTAAGAATGGAACAAGGTAAAACCATGTTGACAGCAGAACCCATTACACTCAAAAAAAAGTCAGCAAGTAAACCTGCCAAGAAAGAATTTGTAGGTTCACAATGTCCTAGATGCCAAAAAGGACAAATCTTAAAGGGTAGTGTAGCTTATGGATGTAGCGATTGGAAAGAAGGTTGTAGTTTTAGACTACCCATATCCTTTTTGGAAAAGAAGCTTACAGAGTCTCAGTTAAAGCGCCTTATTGATAAAAAAGCTACTACTAAACTAAAAGGATTTATTCTTGAAGGGGAGAAAGTTGAAGGGATTATAAAATTGAATGATGACTTTCAATTGACATTCGAAAATAAATCAATAGCTCCAAAGAAAACCGATAATGGAATGCCCATATGTCCTAAGTGCAAGAAAGGTACTTTGGTCAAAGGAAAGGAAGCGTATGGTTGTTCAGAATGGAAAGATGGCTGTAATTTCAGATTTACATTTGCTGATATTAAAGTGAAAGCTAATGGTCAGCCGTTAACCAAGAAGCTAGTCTTGGATATCATTTCGAAGTAATCCAACTTTGGTAAGTTTGAGAGTTTCTATTAACTAGAAATTGATAGATGCACTTTCAATCAATATTCACTAAACAAATTTCCATTCGTTTATGTGAAATAAAAAGAAAAAAGTCTCACCAAGATGGCGAGACCAAATATTCACGGGATATGTGAATATAGCTGGTAAAAATATCAAGGGTGATTTTTCGAGTCCATTTCATAAAATTAAGGTCTATCAAAAATCACGGTCTACTAATTGAAATATCAATTTTTAGAGACGCGTACCCATATTCAAAACTCAAATTAATCTATTCAATAACGTCATTGTTATGAGATATTATATGTCGAGGTTATTTCATAATGAGTTAAAATTTACTTGTTCTATTAGCTTGTATCAGAACTAAACTTTCGTATTGAAAGCCGAATTATAATAATAACGATTTATATAAATATTGAACTAGTTCAATATTTATATCCTACTCAATTAATAGTATTGTTCTGTAAATGCAATTTTATATTATTTAAATCAAATATTGGTAAAATTGTTAAAGTGATGATTAAGACTTGTTATCGTAGACAGGGCTACTAAGCCTATAGTTTGAATTAAACATCATATATATAATTAACTCATGAAATATTTATTTTTAAGTCTTTTTGCCTTTTTTCTATTCGCTTGCGATGAACAACCTGCAGAAGAACCGGGTTCTGATGAATCAGATGATACTCAGGAACAAAATGATAGCGGTTCTGATAATCCAATTGGTTCTAATTTTGGGTTCACAGCTCTAGAAGTATCCTCTGATTCAAGAACTATTTATGTTAGTAATTCAGAAGGAGATGATAAGAATGATTGTTTTACTGATGGTACTCCATGTAAAACATTAGCTGTAGCTATGGGTAAAATGCGGGAAGGTTATCCTGATCATTTATATCTCAAAAGTGGAGATTCCTTCATAGATGAAAACCTAAATAAGGTAACAAGTGGAAGAAGTAAGTCTGAACCTACCGTAGTGTCTTCCTACGGGGATGGTCCAAGACCAATAATAGGTGCTGCAGGTAAAGATGTTTTTTTGGCCTATGGTCCTACATCACATTTGCAGTTTATTGGATTGCACTTTTATGCATACAAATTAGATCCCGATAATGAACAATTTGATGGTGCAACTGGTTCTTCATTTCATTTTTTAGGTGGATTTGAAGATGTTTTATTGGAGGATAATGTGTTTGACTTTATGGAACTTAAGATTGCTTCTTGGGAAAGTGGAGGTCCAAAAGACTTTGTGCTAAGAAGAAATATTTGGACTGGCGCTTATATCAATACCTCGTCAGAACATCATAAAAAAAGACCATCTAACTTGTATGTTAGCGCAGTAGACGGATTAGTTATCGAAGAAAACGTATTTGATTATGGAGGGTGGCATCCTACAGTGCAAGGAGCAGGAGCAAATACTCGAAATCATAATTTGTACATAGTTGATAATAATGTAAGTAGTAGATTATTTGTTCGAAACAATATCATCACAAGAGGTTCAAGTCATGGTATACATGGCAGACCTGGAGGTACTTATGACAATAACTTTTTTGGTAGAAACTCTATACAGCTAGGAGTTGGGTATTCTAAAGTTGAAATGGTTCCAGGTGAATTTACGTTGGTCACTGATAATGTAATGAGCGAAACTGCTTCTATGTATAAGGGAACTCCCGTTTCAGAAAAAGCGAATGGAGCCATTTGGGGATTTGTTATCAGCAAGGATATAGGAAACCCAGACTATATTAAAATAGAAAGGAATATAATAACTAAAGAAATAGGGACATGTGGAATTTGCCGATCATATTTAAAACATGGATATACTCCAGAAGATAAGGACAATGTACTTTATGATGTTACTGTCGCAGATGAATTTGAAAACCCACATGAAGGTCCTTTTCCAGATCCAGAGAGAACTCTTGCAACATATAGCAAGACTTTAGGTCAGGAAGAGTCATTTGATGCCTTTATGAATATTGTTAAATCTCGCGCTCCTAAAACTTGGGATGATGCGTACAGCGCAGATGCGATCAATGATTATTTTAGAGAGGGCTTTGGATTAGAACAAGGTTCAAACTAAACAGATACTCTCTTTTTATACCTAATTAAAAATTTATTGAGGCTGTAGTTCCCCCTAAGCGAATAGAATTATTGAAATACAAAAATATACTATTTGAATAGGAGGGTATTACGTCTCAATTCCTCCATTCTTAAACTAGTTCAATTTTTTTATTCTTCCGATTTAATATTCTTGTTAGTTAAATCAAACTATAGATTGGTTAAGTCCAAATTAGATTTGGTTTGAGATAAAACTTTTTTCCTAGAAAGAAAGGTGAGACATAAATTATTATCTACATGAAAAGACCTAGACTTTCCATTTAGCCATAATTAATGTAAGGTTCTAAAATCCACTAATCCAAAGGTTTATACCGATATGAAAAGACCAATACACTCTATTTATTCAAAATACATTAAATACAAAAGTCGATTGGATCGAGCCATCCAAAGTGGGGACTTTTATCGCTATACAATCAGAAAGAGGCAAATGCTCTTAGATCGTTTGAATAGGCTCAAGAGACAATTAACAGCAGCAGGTCTCGCATGGAAAATTGCTAGTTTGAGTACGATGACCCTGGCAGGCATCTCTACAAGTACTTTCGCTCAGAACAAGGACGGTAGTGAATTTTTAGTTAATACTGAGACTTTAAATAGCCAAGGTAGTCCGTCTGTAGCTATGGATGCTGATGGCGATTTTGTTATTGTTTGGCAAAGTGATGATCAGGATGGAAATGGTAGTGGAGTTTATGCACAACTTTTTGATCAATCAGGAAATGTAAAAGGGATAGAATTTTTAGTTAATACTGAGACATCGGGTAGCCAATGGGTATCCTCAGTAGCCATGGATGACGATGGTAACTTTGTTGTCTCATGGATTGGACCAGATGGCTCCAACAGTGGCGTTTATGCTCGACGCTTCAATGCCAATGGTGTCGCATTAGGAGATGAATTTTTAGTTAATACTGAAACCTCAGACAATCAGTATAGGTCAGCAGTAGCCATGGATGCAGATGGTGATTTCGTGATTACTTGGCAGAGTGCCAATCAGGACGGCGATGATTGGGGAATATATGCTCAACGTTATAATGCATCCGGAGTGGCGCAAGACGGCGAATTTTTGGTCAATACCAAAACCAGTCAGGATCAACGTTCTCCATCGGTTGCGATGGATGCCGATGGAGATTTTGTAGTATCATGGACTACTGGTGATTATAGTACAGGTTTTACTTTTCAGCGCTTTGATGCATCTGGAGTTCCACAGGGTTCTGAAACTTCCGTGATATCATCAATTTATCTTGGTTCTTCTTCAGTGGGTATGGCACCTGATGGGGACTTTGTGATTACCTGGAGGAATGAATATAAATCGGCAGAAGGTATTTATGCCAAGCGCTATAATGCTGATGGTGTCTTACAGGGCGATCAATTTTTGGTGAATACATTTGTTTCGGGCCAGCAAAGTAATCCTTCCATTGCGATGGAAGCTGATGGTGATTTTGTGATCGTCTGGCAGAGCTCTGGTCAGGATGGTTCAGGGCAAGGGGTTTATGGGCAGCGTTTTCGCAAATCAGGAGAATTCAAAGATGAAGAGTTTCAAATTAATACAGAGACCTCCAGTAATCAACAATTTCCAGTGGTAGCAAGTGATGATGCTGGCGGTTTTGTTGTGGCTTGGCAAAGTACCGATCAGGATGGTTCCAATAATGGCGTTTATGCGCAAAAGTATGCTGCACCACCTGCCACTCCTACGGCTCCAGTTTTATCCCCTATTGCAGATCAATCTATTGATCAAGGTTTAAAACTTTATTTAAAGACAGAAGCCGAAGATGTTAATGAAGATGTTGTGACTTACAGTTTGGACGAAGCATCTAAGCAACTGGGTATGGATATTGATCCTGAAACAGGGGAATTTACTTGGTCTAATACTAGCAATCGTGAGGGGAGTTTTGATGTGATTGTAACAGCAAGTGATGGAGCATTAACTCATCAGCAAGAATTTATGATTCAGGTGAATGCGACCGCGTTGAATGGATCAGAGTTTCAGGTCAGTTCTCGTACCTCCCAACCTCAGCAAAACCCAACCATAGCTATAGACAAGGATGGAGAGTTTATGGTGGTTTGGCAAAACGATTTTTTTAGTAGTAGTTCTGTTCGTTTTGATATTAGAGCTCAGAGGTACAATGCTTTCGGTCAACCTAAAGGGGATAATTTTAAAGTTAATACTTACAATACCAATGGACCTAACATGACTAATCCATCTATAGATGTGAGTGCAGATGGTAGTACAGTAGTAGTATGGCAGGATAGCCGTCAAGATGGTTCATCTAGCGGGATATTTGCTCGACGTTATAATTCTGAAGGAGAGGCTAGCGATGCTCAGGAATTTAGAGTCAATACAACTACTTCATTAGATCAATCTGATCCTAGTGTAGGAATGGATACTGATGGTAATTTTGTGATTGCTTGGCAAAGTAGAAATCAAGATGGCTCAGACGATGGTATTTATGCTCAGCGCTATGATGCTTCAGGAACTACCCAAGGAACTGAGTTTTTAGTAAATTCAGAGACATCGGGAAAACAGTCAAACCCTTCTATTGCAGTAGCTGCTGATGGTAGTTTTGTGATTGTTTGGCAAAGCTTTGTTGGGGCAGAAGATATTTATGCTCAGCGCTATGATGCTTCAGGAGTAGTTCAAGGTACAGAATTTAGAGTTAATGGTTTTTTAACTGGTAGACAAGTTAACCCTTCTATTAGTGTAGACTCTGATGGTAATTTTGTTGTTACTTGGCAAAGTGAAGGTCAAGATGGTGATGGTATGGGAGTTTATGCCCAGCGCTATGATTTTAATGGGGTAGCTTTGGGTACAGAATTCAGAGTCAATACCGAAACTTCTAATGACCAAAGCAATCCATCTGTAAGTATGGAAGCAGATGGTAGTTTTGTGATTGTCTGGGATACTTTTGATCAAGATGGTTCGCTTTTGGGGATTTATGGCCAGAAATACAACGATTCAGGCGTAGCACAGGAGAGTGAATTTCGTGTAAATGTAGAGCCAATAGGTAATCAATCAAGACCTACAGTAAGTATGAGGACAAGTAATGATTTTGTTGTTGCTTGGCAAAATGATGTAGAGATTGAAGATGAATCACATTTCGGTGTTTTGGCAAGACGTTTTCTTGATCCTATGGCTCCAATATTTGAACCCATCGAGGGGTTGGGAGTATCAGAAGGGCTTACATTATTATATCAAGTAATAGCTAAAGATATTAATCTAGATCTACTGACTTTTAGTCTGAATCAGGAGGCCAAAGCTTTAGGAATGGAAATTGATCCTTCCAGTGGTTTATTGACCTGGAAGACAAAATTAGGTCAGACAGGTAGATACGATGGAGTGGTGCAGGTCAGCGATGGTAAGTTTACTATTGATCAACCTTTTACTGTAGTCGTAGAAAAATCTTTAAGGATAGGCGGTGAGTTCCAAGTCAATACTACAACTGAATTAACAGAGGAGAAGCCATTTGTGTCAATGAGCCCTAATGGCAGTTTTGTTGTTGTTTGGTCGAAACAAGGAGGGGCTAGAAATGTGGACGGTATTTATGCACAGATATATAATTCCCTCGGAAATAAGCAGGGTCCTGAATTAATAGTCCAACTTTTGAAAGATCAGGATGCTCAATATTTAGATTCTCCTGTAGTAGCAATAGATGCAGATGGTAATTTCATAGTGGTATGGAAAAGTCACATAGATATTGGCGATGTTGATAATATTATGGCTCAACAATACAATGCTTCAGGTGAATTACAAGGTGATGCAATGACTATTAGTAGCTCAGGAACCAATTCGCTTAGTAATCCATTCATTGATATGAATGCAGGTGGAGACTTTGTAATCTTATGGCAAGATCGAGGGAAAGATGGCAATAGAGAAGGAGTTTATGCGCGCCGATATAATTCATCGGCTATAGCACAAGGGGATGAGTTTTTGGTGAACACAAATAAAACCGATGACAATCAGGCCAATGCTTCTATAGCCATGAATGATGATGGTGAATTTGTCATCTCTTGGTATGATGATCCAGGAGATGGTGCTGATGTTTATGTTCAGAGATATGATGCTAAAGGAGTAGCTAAGGGGTTACCTATTTATGTCAATGATGGAAGTGATGAGATTTTTCTTACAGGAGAGTATACCTCAGCTGGAATAGATCAAGATGGTAATTTTGTTGTCGTTTGGGATAGAGGAGATTATAATAAAGGTGATATTTTGGCACAGCGCTATAATTCAGAAGGAGCTGCTATTGGAAATCTGATAAAGGTAGTAGAGGGGATCGATTTTATGAAAAAGCCTCAAGTAAGAATGAATGCTACAGGTGAATTTGTGATTACTTGGTCAAATATTGATGCGAATACTGATCAGGAAGACATTTTCGGTAGACTATACAACAAGTCAGGAGAAGCTGAAACGTTTATTTTTCAGGTCAATACTGAAACTACAGATGATCAAAAACACCCATCGGTAGATATTCATGATAGTGGTGACTTTGTCATTACTTGGCAAAGTAAAAATCAAGATGGTTTTGATCAAGGTATTTATGCACAGCGATTTAGTGAATCTAAAGCACCCGTACTACAAACAATCAGTAATCAAACGATTACTGAAGAGTCAACTTTATTATTTACTATAAAAGCGACGGATGAAGATAGTGATGTACTGACATTTAGTTTAGATAGTGAGTCAACAGCATTGGGAATGACTGTAAATGCTAGTACAGGTGAGTTCAAATGGACACCTAACAATACGCAGTCAGGTAGTTATAATGTCAAAGTCACTGTAGATGATGGTAGATTGTCTGATAGTCAAGTTTTCAAAATAGTTGTTTCAGATAATATGCCAACAGGTTTGTCAAACGATGTAAAAGGAAGTATGAAACTGTTTCCAAACCCTGTTAGAAGTGAATTGACTATATCTTTAGAAGAAGAGGGATTTACACAATATGAGATGATTGATTTGACTAATAAAATTGTAAAATCAGGTAGCATTAAAGGTAGAACTCAAATTATTTCAACAATAGAACTACCATTGGGAGTATATGTCTTAAAAGTTTCAGGTGAAGAGCGTATAAAGTCTAAGCGATTTATCAAGATTGATTAAAACAATATTGTTCTAGTTGACATTCTTTAAAATGAGGTCGGAGTTTTCTTCTGACCTCAATTTTTACTGGAATGTAATAGACGATATAATTAGATCAGGTTAAAATCTGGGTTGATTTCTAAATGTTAGTTTTAAATTATATAATCTGTTTATACGACGTCATAAACGGCTTCCATGGCACCCGATTGAAATGTGCGATTTGATATCAACTTTAGAGGTACATTTTTGAGGTTGTATTCAAAAATATCGTGACCATTTTCTAAAATGTAAGGCATGTAATAGAGATAGATCTGGTCAATGAGTTTATTGGCCAACAACAAGGTATTTATCTGTCCTCCTCCAATTAGCCAAATATCCTTACCATTTTGTTGTTTCAGTGATTTAATGAAATCTATGTGATTACTAGTTACAAATTCCACATGTTCAAATGGCTCAGGATTTTGATTTCTGGTGATTACATAGTTTTTCATACCCCGATATGGATACGCTACATCAAATCCTAAAATTTGCTGATGCGTAACCATTCCCATAATGGTTGAATCACAACTTTCAACAAATTCAGTATACCCATAATCTTCATTATCAGGATTGGGAATATTTTCTAACCAATCGACATCACCGTTTTTTTTAGCAATTTTACCATTAATACTGATAGCTATATACAGTTTAATTTTTTTCATATAGGGTACATAAGACAAACAAAAGCCAAAAGGTACTGCCTATTTGCTTATCGACATTGTTAATTTTCTTACATGAATACTAAACTGACTAAAGACATACTTTTAGGTCTTTTTTAGATTGGTTTTAATTGTTATTGAACATTTAGTTTAGTTAATATGGTGTAATGCATAGGTTAGTCGAAGTTATATAAAGACATCTAGATCTGCGTTCTACAAAAACAGAGCTGTTCTATATATAGATTTTCAGGGGGCTGATCAATTAATTGAAAAGGCATGTTTTTTTGATATGTCTTAACTGTTGAATCCTATATTTGTGTTCTCATTAAACTGTAGGTTTTATATCAAGGACTTTTTCAGAACCTACTCTCTTTTTTATTGCAGGAGAGGTATAAAGCTCACTTTAACTATTTGTTTTGAAAAAACACTTTTTTCTTGTTGCGATCTTTGTGATTCCACTTACCACTTTGGGATATGAACTGAAGGTGGTAATCAATAATGTAAAAAGCGATCAAGGAAATATATGGATAGAGCTCTTAGATGTAAATAAAGATTCTTTTAAAGATACCAAAATTCGAGCTCAAGAAGGAGTCTCCATTATGTCCTTCAAGGGTCTTCCCGAGGGTAAATACGCAGTTCGTTTATTTCACGATGAAAACGTGAATGACGAATTGGATACAAATTTCATTGGTATACCAAAAGAGGGGTATGGCTTTTCAAATGATGCTCATGGTCGATTTGGACCATATGATTTTAAAAAATGGTTGATAGAAGTGAAAAAGGATGAAACCATTCAAGTCAATTTGGAGTATCTATAGATCGTATTAAATAACTCAAACATTATTTTTCATGAAAAATTACTTCAGAGCGTTAGCTGTAGTGGCTTTTGCACTTATTTCTCAAATTTCGTATGCGCAAATTGAGACACCTCTTCCTAGCCCAAAAGGAACGGTTTCGACTAAAGTTGGTTTGACTGATGTGTCAATAGAATATTTCAGACCTCAAGTAAAAGGACGTAAAATCTTCGGAGAGCTAGTAGCATTCGATGAGGTTTGGCGTACAGGTGCTAATGGAGGTACAAAAGTGACATTTGGCGATGATGTTAAGGTAGGAGGAAAAAGTCTTGCTGCGGGCACTTACCAGCTATTGTCTATTCCATCAAAGACTGAGTGGACTGTGATTTTCTATACAGACACTAAGATAGGAGGGAATATGAGTAAATACAGTAAAGAAAAAGATGCTGTTAGATTGATGATTAAGCCTTCTAAAATAAAGCCTACGGTTCAGATGCTGACTTTTAATATATCTGATCTAAGTGAGAACAGCGAAATGGCTGCTATTGAATTGACTTGGGAGAATACATCAGTTAAGATTCCTGTCACTGTTTCATATGATGATAAGGTTATGGCTTCTATTAAAGAAAATATAGGTAAAGAGCCTGGAAGCTATGCTGTTGCGGCAAGATATTATTTAGACAAAGGTAAGGATATGGACCAAGCTCTAGAGTGGATCAATACTTATCTATCGACAGGAGAAAATAGTAAGCAATTTTGGCAAGTATATGTTAAGGCAAAAATTTTAGCGGCAAAAGGAGATAAAGAAGAAGCCATTAAAGTAGCGAAAGAATCTAAGAAACTAGCTTCAGAAAGTAAAGCAGGTGACTTTGGATACATCAAAAGAAACGAAGATTTGATTGCTTCTTTGAAGTAAGATATCTTCCATAATAATTAAAAAGCTACTCTTTGAATCATCAAAGAGTAGCTTTTTTGTTTAAGGTTATTCCTGTTTTAGCGTTACCAAGTTCGATTTTTTTATAGTGCAGAGAAGAAATGGAGATTCTGGTTTTTTAAAAGGCTGATTTAGCTCAAATAGTAATTTCAGTTCGATTTTTTGTATGAGAAATAATGAAACTGATAAATAATTCTGCCACAAGGAACCTTTTTAGTCAAATTAGGTTTTTAATACCAAATCAAGATTATGAATAAGCAAAAAGGTAATGAACAGCCAAATATGCTGAAATGGGCAGTTAAGTTTGCAGCATCAGCAGGTATAGCAGGAATACTATGTTGTGTAGCTCCAGCAGTGTTATTTATGTTCGGTTTGATGGGTGGGGTGTATGCCATTTCGTTTGCAGATTTTTTCTATAATGAAGACGGTTCTGTAGGGGTAGGTTCTTGGGTGCTGAGAGGAGTAGCTGTAGCCATAGGTATATATGGTGTGTATGCCTACAGAAAGAAGCAAAACCAGTGTTCCGTAGATCCGGATAGAAAGGTTCTGAACTTAGTGCTTCTTACTCTAACGATCGTTGCTCTTAGTGTAGGCATCTTTTTATCATTAGAAAAATGGTCGTCTTGGTATTTTGATAAGTACATCGTTCCAGCTCAGCAAGAAGAGCTGTTTGGAGAGTAATTTTAAGAATACCCTAAAAACAAAGAAGGGGAAACCTATCGCGAGGTTCCCCCTAAAAATTACCCAATCTAGTCTTTCGCTCTATCTGACTGAAAGTGTAGGGCAGCACTTCAGTCCCGCTTTTCATTCTAATTTCTTAATCAATTACAAGTAATGGTACACTACTATGAGCTGCCAAAAGTCTCGTAAGTCTGCCCTCAGATCGTTCTATGTTTTTAGCATGATGTTTTGGCATTATGGCTAGCATATCGATGTTTTGGTCTTTAATGTACTCTTCTATTCCTTTTTCAATATCAGAGTTTTTTGGCACAGCCATTTTATAATCTATATTGTCTAAGTAGTACTCAAGTGATCTATGAGTTTCTCCTAGAGTTATTTTGTCCTGATCCTTTCTGTCTACCGTAACCACATGAACTGTAGATTTATACCACTTCGCTAAATCGTGAAAAAGTCCTAAGTCGGATGCATCATCTAACTCTTTATTATCTACTGCAAGAGCAATATTTTTCATCATGAATGCATCTGTACCTGCAGGAATTAAAAGTACCGGACAATCTGCTCTTCTTAGTAGTTGTGCGGTTTTAGAATTAATCGTTTCATCAACAGATCCTGCAGTACCAAAAACAATCAAATTAATTCCAAACTCATCATTCACTTCTATTAACGTTTCTACTAACTCTCCCGATTTTACTATGGATTGACAAGTAATTCCGTTACTATCGAAAATTTCTGACTTAAGTTTATTTAAATCTTCTAATGAAGAATTTGATTTCTCATCTTGAACATGGATCAATAAAAACTCTATTTTTTTATCCATTTTAGACATTTCCGCTGCATATCTAGCTGCAGCATTAGAACTTTCTGAGAAATCAATGGGGACAAGGACCTTCCTTACAGTGTTCATATTCTTGCTAATTTTGATTGGGAAAAATTTATGATTCAAATATCTTGTCATTGCTACGGAACTAAACTGACTGCCGTCATGTAATAGTATGAGCTTAGACATTCACTTAAATATAATCAGATATAAATGGAACCATTTGAATACGTAATTGCATTTACATCAATCATATTAGGTCTTGGAGTAGCACAAATTCTTACAGGAGTATCTGATATTGTAGCTGACTGGGACAATGTGAAATTTAGTATTCCACATTCGCTATACATTTTAGTTGTTTTCCTAATACATATTCAAGATTGGTGGTGGACTTATTCTATGCAGGAAATTGTTAGAGAATGGACAATTTTGAAAGTACTTAGTGTTTTAATATTCCCAATAATACTATATCTACAAGCTCGAATGTTGTTTCCGACAGGTAGCCGTCAGGAAGAGACAGATCTTAGATTTTACTTTAGAGATAGATGGAAGTGGATGTACGGCTTGGGATTGGCCAGTGTAATTTCTAGTGCTTGGAATAATTTCGCTATATCAAATGTTGATTTACATCTGCATATACCTCATGTTATGTATGCCTCGGCATACATTATCTTTTTTGTGAGTGATGTTAAAAAGGAAAAGTATCACACCATTTTTATCGTTCTTCAGCTTATATTTTTATCAGGTGCTATAGTTGGAGCTCCATCTTTAAAATAGTTTATCATAAATAATTGATGGCAAATTCGATAAACTTCTCTTTCCAATGTGTAAATGGTGGATAAAAAGGGAAGGCATTAGTTAGCCCTATGCGCTGCTTGAGTACCGACTTTTGATTACTGAAATCTAAGAATCCATAATAACCATGTGATTTACCTATACCACTGTTATTTACTCCTCCAAAAGGTAAGTTATGCTGTGAATACTGCAATACTACATCATTCATTACCAATGATCCGGAAGATGTTTCTTGACTTATTTTGTTTTGAGTGTTTTTGTTTTGACTGAAAAGATAAAGAGACAGAGGCTTAGGGTTCATATTGATGTGATTTATTACTTCGGATATTTCGTTGTAAGATTTTATTGGAAGAACAGGACCAAAAATTTCCTTTGTCCATACTTCAGAGGATTCTTTTACATTGGATAATAATGTAGGAGCAATGTAGTTGTCGTTCACCTGGTAGTCTCCCCCAAACTCAACTTTAGCACCATCTTTTTTAGCTTGTTCCAGCATGTCTATAATTCTAGACGTGTGCTTTTCATGAATAAGTCGAGAATAATTCTGGGTTTTATTGAACCCTTCATTCTTGTGGTCAAAAAGGATTTGAACTTGATGTTTTAAAGCATCTATTAATACATTTTCTTTGCTTTCATGCACAAAAATATAATCTGGAGATAGGCATGTTTGACTACAATTAACGAATCTTCCCCAAACAATCTTTCTAGCTGAATCTTCAATGTTGGCACTATCATCAACGATGACGGGAGATTTACCTCCTAGTTCCAGAGTAACTGAAGTTAAGTGTTTAGCAGCGGCAGTCATTACAACTTTACCTATTTCAGTACTTCCTGTAAAGAATATATGGTTAAAGGGAAGTTGGAGTAATTCTTGAGTCTCTTCAACAGCTCCTTGCACTACTGCTACATCTGAATACTCGAATAACTCTTCAATCAGGTTTTGAATGACCATTGAGGTAGCTGGAGAATGTTCACTAGGTTTTATGATGATGGTGTTGCCAGCCGCGATAGCTGTTATCAATGGAATCATTACAAGGTTGAATGGGAAGTTCCATGGTGCTATTATTAAACATACTCCTTTAGGTTCTGGTAGTATATAAGATTGGGTACCTATAAATGAAAGCCCTGAAGGAACAGCTTTAGGTTTTGCCCATTTTCTGAGGTTTTTAATAGTGTTATTGATTTCTGAAGTTACTGGAAAGACTTCGAATATGTCAGTATCCTGTTTTGATCTTCTTAGATCAGAAAATAGTGCTTCATGGATAAGAGTTCTATTGTTTAATATCCATTTTTTTATGCTTATTATTTTATCCAATCTATGTTGAATACTCTTAGAGCGCATTTCAAGGGCTCTGCCGAGTTGCGCTTTAAAGATTTGTTGGATTGAGGTTTCCATGTATCGCTAAAATCATTGTTGGTATCACAATATAATCATTCAATAAAAATTCAAAGTTTGAAGGTCATTTTGGCATTCACTTATTGTGATTAAAATCTGATTCTAAATAATTAACATTAAGTTAATATGAGCGTAGTTTATGTTAACAAGGTTATTTAATCGTTAAGTAAGGGATTTACTTAAAGTATCAATTAAGTGGGTTTAGGTAGATAAAGGTGTTGCAATTTATTACTATTGCAATTATATTAGTTAACATAAAATTAACATTAAGAAAATAAATTAGAAATATGATCAAGTCGATCTTCAACATATGGCTCATAATGGCAATGGTAGTATTTACTATCACTAGTGTTGTGGCAAGTGGAGGAGATAGTTTTGAAAGGTTTTTTGAACGAAACTTAAAACAGTCCCGTCCAGAAATCTTTACTACAGCCAGTACAGATTTTGCTGAATTAATAGAAAAGCTTGAGGAGAAGAGGTTGAAAGTGAAGTCTGATGAATCTTTCCTAAAGTATGTGTTTTATGCAGTTCATAGAAAGTATCTCGGAGAATATAAGCAGTACGTGGCACTTGGGGAGATTTTTGACAAGAGGCGACAGTATGATTGTGTCACAGGTACTGCTCTGTATGCTTTAGTTTTAGATCATTTCGGGTTTTTGTATGAGATAAGAGAAACAGACTACCATGTGTATTTACTAGCATATGCCGAGGGTAAAAAATATATGCTAGAAAGTACTGATGCTCTGTATGGTATCACTAAAGATCAAGAAGAAATTCAAGCTCGTCGAAAGATGATTATGGATGATGCGAAAAAAATCAATGCAGAATTAGCTATGTCTGGTGTAGGGTCGGACGAACAGTACATCTCTGAGCTTATTGATAATAAAGTGACACTAAAAGAGCTCTCAGGTCTACATTATTACAATTTAGCATTGGCTGAGCTGAACAATCAAAATTTCTCTCAGGCTTTTACATTAGTGACAAAGGCTTATCACTTGTATCCATCTGAGAGAATAAAACAAACAGCTTCATTAGTTTTTGCACTTGCCTTTGAGGACTAGTCTAATAAGCCAACTAAATCCTCTTTTGACAAAGACTTAACAAAGCTTTCTTCAGTCGTGATCAGATCAGAAGCTAGTTTTTGTTTACTCTGTTGAAGTTTCATAATCTTTTCCTCTACGGAGTTCTTAGTAATGAATCTGTAAGTGAAGACTTTGTTTTTCTGCCCGATACGATGTGCTCGATCAATGGCTTGTGCTTCGATAGCAGGGTTCCACCAAGGATCTAATAAAAAGACATACTCAGCTTGAGTTAAGTTAAGCCCTAGTCCTCCTGCCTTGAGAGAGATCAAGAATACCTTGATCTCTTCTTTTTCTTGGAACTCTCTTACAGCTGCTTCTCTATCTTTAGTACTGCCGTCCAAATACGCAAACTTTATTCCTTGCTCATTTAAGTATTTGCTTACTATTCCAAGGTGTTTTACAAATTGTGAGAAAACTAGTACTTTATGCTCTTTATTCACCGCATTATTAATCATAAAGCTAATGTCCTCCAGCTTTCCAGAATCACCATTATAACTTTCATCCGCCAATTGAGGATGATTCGCGATTTGCCTAAGTTTAGTTAAGCCTTGAAGAATCATGAATTGAGATTTGCCAAGACTTCCACCTCCATCGATTTCTTCCATGATTCTATCACGATAAGCTGATTTTACTTTATCGTAAGCTTCTTCTTGAGCATCTGACATAGTACAATAACGCACATTTTCCACTTTTTCAGGAAGGTCTGTAGCTACTTGGGACTTGTGTCTTCGTAATAAGAAAGGTTTTATGATTGTGTACAGCTTTTTGGTTTGCCCTTCATCATTTTTCTTTTCTATTGGAAGCTGAAAATGCTTCTTGAAATAACTTTTAGCTCCTAAAAGTCCAGGGTTAACAAAGCTCATTTGAGTCCAGAGATCCAGCGTAGTATTTTCGATTGGAGTACCTGTTAATATGAGTTTGTTTGTAGAGTTAAGATCATTTACACATTTTGAGATGTTAGACTCAGGATTTTTAATGACTTGAGATTCATCTAAAATGATATAATTAAAATGGAACTGAGCTAAGTAGTCAATATCCTGTCTTATTATTCCATAGGAAGTGATGATTATATCATAGTTGCTGAATTGCGTAATGTCTTTATTTCTTTTAACTCCTGTGTAATTGTGGATTTTGAGGTTAGGAGTAAATTTCTCCGCTTCCTTTTCCCAGTTGTAGATCAAAGAAGTAGGCATTATCAATAAACTTGTACCAGCATTTTCTTCATCATGGGTGGATTGTAATAGTGCAAGAGTTTGTACGGTCTTACCAAGTCCCATATCATCTGCTAAGCATCCGCCAAGTCTATAAGAGTGTAAAAACTTCATCCAGTTAAAACCTGCTTTCTGATATGCTCTAAGTTCACCCTTGAATGCTGGTGAAATAGGGAAGTCTTCGATTTCTTCAAATTCGCTAAGTCTTGCCAATTTAGCTCCCAATTCAAGCTTTGCCAGATTTGACTCTTGAAGCTCTTTAACAAGAGATATATGGTGCTTCTGAAGTTTGATTTGCTCTTCATCTCCTTCATCAGAAAATGCCATTAACTCTGAGTATTGAGTAAACCAGGCATCAGGAATGACGGCTATTTCTCCATTTGGTAACTCTATCTCTTTTTTATTCTTAAGAATGTAGTTTCGAATTAGTTTAAAAGGGATTTCAAAATCTCCAAACTTCACAATAGCGTGAATATCAAACCAATCAATATTTTCTCTTATTTCTAGATTTAACTCAGATGTCCCTAAGAAGTACTTTTTCTCTCCTGATCCGTTTTGTTGCAGTTCTATCCCAGCACCTTTAAGAAACCCTTGATTCAATCGCATCCATTCAAACGCCTCACCCATTGGTACTGTTACTTGAGTAGGGCGAAGTCCTAACCCACTTTCTTTTAGTAAGTGAAGCGTTTTTTCTTCTTTTTCAAGATCTCTTGTAATTCTACGAAAAGTGTAATGATCACCATCTTGATCTACATGAACACTTACTCCTTTGCTTTTATCACCATTAAAGGTGTGTTCTCCGTATTGAAATTTTAGCTCAAATAGAATTTTACTGTCTTCTTGTTCGGCTACCGCTGTGACATTGTCCTCTCCAAATAGTGATAACGATTGATTGGATGCTAATTCTGAAAAGTATAGAACTGGTGAAACAATCATTTTCTCTGTAGTGATATCAAACCCTTTGGCATATACGTCGAAGCTAGCTACTAACGGTGCTACGAACTTACGATAGTAGTTGTCTTCGATATTCTTAGGAATTGCAATGAATTTCTTGTTGAGAAATGGTTTGAGTTTATTGGCATCTACTTTTTTAGCAAAGCTGTATAGCTTCCTTTCGATCACTAAATACGCTGGGGAATTGCACAATATATACGCACCTTTGTTTAGAAACTCTACTTTCTGATCATCGTATTTGATGGTAGGGAAGTAATGCGTATTATCTTCGTTTTTTCTGAAATGAAAAAGTACGGTTGCCTTTTCATTGAGGACTTCAATTTCTTTCCAAGCAGGTTCTCCATCATTCCCCATTTCGAATAGACGTTTTCCATGTAAAAGGGGCATAATGATCTCTCGCCTGCGTTCTACATATTCACGCATTTGTTTTTGGATACGCTCATCGCCAGTTTTCTTATCAAAAATTTTGAGGAAGTAGTCGTCAGGTTTTACCTTTTTCTTTTCAAATTTCTTTACTACTACATCTGGCTGCATGGAGTCCATAGTCTTGATAAGCTCGTAGTCCTTTTCATCCAATCCAGATGAGAATTCTTCCGCATTGGCAGAAGAAATGTTTTGATGAGAGAAGGTTAGATTCCCTTGCTCATTCAACTGTATAACAAAAGACTCGAATAAATACCCTAGGTAAGGATGTTCGAACAAGGTGTAAATCAGTTGGAAAGGAATGTTAGGAGATACCTTCATGTAAACTCAATCAAAAAATGAAAAATGTAAAAAATTGCTATCCAATAAATCTTGCAAGTTATGGTATCATGATCTTATTGCGAAGATTAAAGACTGAAAAAACAACCCACAGTCAAGATTTGTAGCTAATTTTCAAAAATGAAGTTTCCCGACTCAAGAGGAGGGATGGCTTAGTGATTTTATTGAAGTCGATTCAATGTGCAGGCAATAATACCAATATGGAGATATTGTCCTGTGATTAAAAATGCACTCAAAGCATAAAAGATAGTATATGAAGTTTAGTCAAATTGATCAGATAACTACGGGTGATTTTCAGCAAGTATCCTCAGATGTTGAAATTCGAGATTTAGTTACAGATACTCGCAATATCGCGGTAGGACAAGGAGTTGTTTTTTTTGCCATAGAAGGAAAGAATCACGATGGTCATCAATTTGTAAGCGATGCTTATACAAGCGGCGCAAGATGCTTTGTAGTCGAAAAACCAGTTAAACTTCCCGAAGATGCTAGTGTTTTTATAGTTAATCAGTCTTTGGATGCTTTACAAGACCTCGCGAAAGCCCACAGAGCACAGTTTAATTATCCAGTCGTTGCTGTAACAGGAAGCAATGGTAAGACTATTGTAAAGGAGTGGCTGGCTCAGATGTTGGATTACAAATATAGTATTGTCAAAAGTCCAAAGAGTTATAACTCTCAGCTCGGAGTTCCACTTTCAGTTTGGCAAATGTCAGGGCATCATAATGTAGCAATATTCGAAGCGGGAATATCTAGGAAGGGAGAGATGGGTAAGTTAGAGTCAATCATTAAACCTTCAGTTGGGATATTTACAAATATTGGAGAAGCGCATAATGCAGGGTTCGATTCACATCTAGAGAAGGCGAGAGAAAAAGCTCAGTTATTTAAAGGAACTAAGAAAATAATCTATTGCGAAGATCATAAAGTTGTCAAGGAGGCATTGACTTCTTTTTATTCTGCTGATCGATTGGTTGGTTGGTCGATTAGTGAAAATAAAGGTCGAAAATTCAAAGTAAAAATAGGTGAACAGGAACTTGATTTGAGATTGAAATTTACGGATCATGCCTCGGTAGAAAATTGTGTTCACTGTGCAGTGACATTGCATGTGTTTGGTTTTGGTGTTGAATTAATTCAACAACGGTTGGATACTTTATCGACTGTCAAAATGCGTCTGGAAATGAAGCAAGCAGTCAATCGCTCATATATAATTGATGATACTTACAACAACGATCTTTATGGCTTAGAAATCGCAATTTCATTTCTCAACAGCCAGAAGCAAAGAACTAAGAAAACAGTTATCCTATCAGACCTATATCAAACAGGTCTAGATCAGAAAGTCCTTTATAGAAAAGTTGATAATCTTCTAAAGGCTAACAAAGTGCAAAGGCTGATAGGTGTAGGTGCTGAGATATCAGCTGCACAAGATGCATTTACATTGGAATCAAATTTTTATCCAGATACAGAGAGTTTTCTAAGTTCTGACTTGAATATTCATGACGAGATTGTTTTAATCAAGGGGGCTAGAGATTTCAAATTTGAAAGAATAGTCGATCGGTATGAGTATAAGGTTCATGGTACAGTTTTGGAGGTGAACTTGGAGAAAGTAACGAACAACCTGAACTATTATCGATCGAAGCTCAAAGAAGAAACCAAAATCATGGTAATGGTTAAGGCTTTCGCTTATGGAGGAGGGAACTTCGAAATAGCCAATCTTCTACAATATCATAAAGTTGATTATTTAGGAGTGGCTTATACGGATGAGGCGGTAGAACTCAGAAAGAACGGTGTTCATCTACCAATAATGATTATGAACGCCTCTATGGATTCTTTCAGACTGATCAAAGAGTATAATCTGGAACCAGAAATTTACAGTTTGGAGCAGTTCTATGATTTTACAGATTATTTTGAAAATGAAGAAGTCGTACCTGCGATTCATATTAAGCTAGAGACGGGTATGAACAGATTAGGCTTCAAAGAAAACGAGTTGAATATGCTCATAGATCAACTCAAAGTCAATAAGGATATTAAAGTCAAGAGTATATTTAGTCATTTGGCTGGAAGTGAAGACCCTAGGCATAAAGAGTTTACAGTTAAACAGGTTTCTAGATTTGAGCAAATGAGTCTAAAGGTTATGGATGCTCTTTGGTATAAACCAATGCGTCACATAGTTAATTCTGGAGGGATATCTAGATATCCAGAATACCAATTCGATATGGTAAGGCTTGGAATAGGGTTATATGGCTTTGATCCTAGTCAATCAGATGATGGGCAAGTCCAACCAATAGGCACTTTAAAGTCTTTTGTTTCTCAGGTAAAGTTAATCCCCGCTGGAGAGTCTATAGGCTACGGTAGAGCTGGTTTTGCTCAGTCAGATATGCAGATAGCAGTTGTGCCAATTGGCTACGCTGATGGTTATATTAGGGCGTTTGGAAATGGAAAAGGGCAAATGATGATCAATGGAAGCTTAGTCTCAACTGTGGGGAATATTTGTATGGATATGACTATGATAGATGTTACAGATGTCAAGGTAAAATCTGGAGATGAGGTAATTGTATTTGGAGAAAACCCTACTATTAAAGATCTGTCGGATTGGATAGGTACCATTCCATACGAGATACTAACCAATATTAGTCAGCGAGTAAAGCGGGTGTATTCATCAGAATAATCAACCGCCACATCCAATCAGCTTTTTAAAATCTATATTAGGAAAGCCTGCATCTTTAGAATCAATATGTGGTTGATTTTCAGATGCAGACTTTTGGGTATGTTTAGGTTTACTTTTTTCTTTATTTGATTTAGTCGATCGGTCTGCCATATTTCATAACTTGAAGCATCAATGAGGGTAGGGAACCTGATTACAGAGGATAAGTTAGTTAAAATAGGCTGTAACTAAAAAATCATGAATTCTGAAATTAAAGATTATTTCCAAGATCACATGCCAGAGAATGTATGTTTTGGGTGTGGGGTTAAAAATGACGAAGGTTTACACGTCAAGAGTTTTTGGCAGGGTGAGGAATCAGTAAGTAAATGGATGCCAGAGGAGAAATATCATGGTTGGGCCAATCTGCTTAATGGAGGGATTATAGCGACATTGATTGACTGTCATTGTATGTGTACTGCTATGGCTTATGCATACAAAACAGAAAGTAGAGGTTTGGGCACATTTCCAGAATATAGATATGCGACAGGTACTATCAATGTAAAGTATTTGGCTCCAACACCTATAGATAAGGAGGTAGTGCTAAAAGCACTGGTGACAGAGATGAAAGGGAAGAAGGTAGTGCTTAAATGCGATATGTTTTCTGGGGAAACCAAGACTGCTGAAGCTGAAGTTATAGCTATCAAGGTGTATGATAGCAGTGAAGGGAAAAGCAGTTTATTCAAAGCTTGAAAATAATTTGAAATTTTTCTCTCAGATTATCAGAGTGTTAATAAAAACTTCGTCAAATATTACCTTGAGGTGTTGAAAATGTAAAAACGCTTCTTATCTTTGCACCCGTAATAACCAAACGGGTTGTTAAAACAAGAAATAATGAAAACGCGAAAGTAGCTCAGCTGGTAGAGCGCCACCTTGCCAAGGTGGAGGTCGCGGGTTCGAACCCCGTCTTTCGCTCTAATGAGTGTGATAGTGTATGTGGAGTGAGAAGGTGCAAAAGCATCGCGCATACACTTTTTTTATGTCTTTTTGACTCTTACACATTCATAACGCCACACACCGGAGTGGTGGAATTGGTAGACACGTCAGACTTAAAATCTGATGGCCTTCGGGCCGTGCGGGTTCAAGTCCCGCCTCTGGTACTCTAAGCCCTTGTTCCTTTTGGATTCAAGGGCTTTTTGTTTTTGTACGATCTATGTTTAGACTGATAGGGTTAGAATTGATCAATCTATATTTCTGTATTAAGAGTAAGTTCGTTTAGTTTTAGCATCTCCCATAATTATAATCATATAAGTTATATAGCGCCTTCTGATAAGAAAGGAACTATTAGAATTAAGACTTATGATGTCAAAAATTATTAAAGAAACGTGGCAAGAAGCTTCAAGCAAATTAAGCTTTGAAATAATAATGCCGTATAAAATTGAATCAAATGATTTTGAGGTAGAAGTTTTTGGTTTTTTACCAAATTATGGTTCTGAAAATGGCATGTTAGTAGAGATTATGTATCCTCCATATTTTGAAATGGATAGAAATATCATTCAGTGGGCCAAAGGCAATGATTGCTTTTATGCTTTCATAAATGCTGATGAATATCTTAAGTATGATAAAAATAAGTTTATGGAAATACTTGAGGATTGGAAAATAGAATGAATTTTCTTTTGAAGACGCTTATTTAAAGACTGTGTCGCAATCATATTAGAGATATGAAATTTTTACCAGCATTTACGTTATTGGTTTTAGTACTTACATCTTGTGACAATAGTAGGTTAAATAATGATAAACTTATTAGTCCAGTATTTTCTAATAAGTTTGATACTATACGAAATAACAGCGTATATAGAACGAAAATATTCTTATCAGATAACAAACTGTTAAAACAAGCTCGTGAGTTAGGTATTACTAATCCAGTTAGTGTGAGATTTGTTACAGGAATGGCTGAAGAAAGATTATTTGCTATACCTAATCAAGCCGCAGTAGTCGAGTCTGATACAGCTTTCGTTACTTTTTCAATAAAGATAGATACGTTAGGTGTTGGGGATATTGTTGAATATTATTGGCAATGTCACTATGCTATTGACTATGATTTGTCAGGAAGTGGTGTTGATACAACTTTTATTGTTAATAAAATGCTGTTAGTTAAAGGTTGAGTTTTATTAGACAATTACATATGTTTTTGATGTTGTGGCAACTTAATCAAAGCACGGAAGAAGAGAATCCATGAATGAGAAGATATTAATTGATAGTGTGAAGAATTTGGATAAGGTTCAGATGGCTGAGTATTTTTACAGTAACAAAGTGTCCTTACAAAGAGTACAGAATTTTCCTGTAGAATTAAGAGAGAAAGCAATTAGTGCTTTAGAGAGACGAGATAAGTCTTTGTCGAAAGGGCTTCAATTGTTTTACTTTTTACTGCCAACAGGGAGGTTTACTTCTTTTTCTGGAGCTGGTCCAAAGTACATGGAGAATGGATATTTTAAGAAAGAGAAACAGTTCCAAATTGCTTCGTGGTTGGGGATTTTCTTTTACGTTGTATTATTTTTTGTAATATCGAAATTATTCTAATTAGAAATAGATGAAAGCCTCTGAGAAATCAGGGGCTTTTTTTAATAATGCACTTCTTCAGCGTTACCATTATCAATTAGCCATTGGTTGACGTTCTCTTTACATCTCAGCGATGAATCGACCGTAGTTGTCATTCGCTGTTGCCATCTTGTAGCTGGTATTGACGATTTACAGATCAGGAAATAGAGATCAGATAAAAAGAAATGTAAGCCACGGGAGACTGTGGCTTTTTTATGCCTAAAATATTGGAATGGGAATGGGAGGGAATTAGGAAGAGTAATCGGGCTCTAAAGCTTAAGGTTAGAACGATACTCTTAAAATAAAATAAGAAAGAGAATATCTATCATCAATCAAATTAGCTGCTGGTCGAAATACAACCACACAAAACGGGGCACAACTTAGACAGCAATACAACAATCCTGTAGAAAAATTAGACGTATCAGCATCAGAGTGCTATTTGTAAAATTTAGCTATTGATTTCAGTAGGCAGAGGGATGCTTGATTTATATTTAATTTGATGTAGAGTTGGAATGATAAACCACCATGCCGTGCATGGCGGGAGTAGTTATTTCTTCGCTATTCTTCTGTTTCTTCTTCTTCGAATATTTCAGAAACCTTTTCCAGCATCTCTTTAAGATTTTCTTCTTCATCTTCTGTTAGATTATTGAAATCAGTTTCTGCAATTCGATTATTTTCAAGTAATTGCTTAATCATTTCGGTATATGTGAAATCCACAGCTACAGTTCCTTGCTGAATTTTGACCGTTATCTCATTATTATCTTCTTTATTAAATATTAATTTCATGATCACTAAACTTTTTTAGGTTGTACTTTTTTACTCGCTTCTTAATGGAGGACTTTCCTCCATCAGTTATTGACGCAATATGATCCACTACGCTAATACCTTCAATTTTCCCTTCAAGAGGGCTTGATTTAATAATCAACTTGTTGTTTTCGTTTCTGCACAGTATAATGTTCTGAGCATCTGCTAACATTGGAATCGTTGCATTGTGAGAGACTAAAATGATTTGCTTTTTTGATTTGATCTTTTTTACTGCTTCGACTAAGCCTTTATTAATGTAATCTGTTGCTAAATTATCTTCAGGTTGATCAATTATTATTGGTGCAATGTCATTTTCATAACCAAGAATTAAGTCGAGTATGACAGATGTTTTCCAACCTGGGCTAAGCTTATCAAACTCTCGATTATCCTTAGTAATAATTTTATATTTCTTCCTGTTCAAGGACTCAAAGCCATTATAGATTTTATTCTCAAAATCATCATAATCATAAACCTTAGGCTTACGTTTCATGAAATTGGTTTCATAAAAAAGCTCTGGTGTAATGGATGCGAAATCGGATATTTTGTTTTTTATGAAATGGTTTACTATATCAATAAACTTATCCTTATTGAGTACAAAGTCGTTTTCAATGTAGAGTTTATGACCCATTGACTCAATTTCTTCAGAATCGAAATTTAATGAGTAATTCGATATGGTATTTACGGTACTATAAAATTTTCTGTACGCTCTGATATATCTTTTTAGAGAAGCAAGTAGCTTGTTGAAATTTTGTCTTTTTGATTGGTCTTCTTGATTTCTGTGCCTTAACAATTGATTATAAGAATTTTGCTCTTGTTCAAGTAAAGTCCTGACTTGTTTTTCTTTACTGGATACTTCTAGTGCGTAATTTAATTTTGCTTTTAAATCCTCTATAAGTTTAGGATTGTGCTTGACAAATGGATATGCAGAAAGAAATGAATCTATGGAGTCTAATGATTTTATATAGCTCTCGTGTGTTGGCTTTGAAAATTGAATTTTTTCATGCTCCAATTCAGTAGGCTGGAGATTATCAAAAATGTTTGTTTCAAGGTTATCCTTAGTAATCAATCTGGAAATAACCGGAATAGTCGAAAGTGTTTGAGTCTCTTCCTCAAGAACCTTAACATCTTTGATTAATTCTTGGATGTTAGCCTTAAACTCTCTTAATCCATTCGATATACTTGTCTTAATATCCCCGTCACCCGGAAACACTCTTTTGATAATATCTATATTCTCGATTTTATCTTCACTGATATTATTCACTACACTCATAATGTAGTTCTGTGAGAGGTAGTGAGGAATCATTCCTGATGGATTAATAATACTGATTCTATCTACCTCATATTGATCATATACAGTGGCTTCTGTTTGTTTATTTAAGCATCTGACTATTGAGTCGACTAACAATGTTTTTCCACTAGAAGAACCTCCAATGATTACATTTAAACCAGAAGTTAATTCAATGTCAATTTCAATATTTGGTCTATTGTGCTTTACGGATTGGATTTTCTCTGAAAAAAAACTTGGCTTTTTTCGAGTATAAATCAGTCTAGAACGTTCGGACAAGGAAAGTCTTAAACCGTTGAAGGTTGGTTGTGCCAACATCCAAGTTGGATTAAAGGGATGTTTGTCTTTACCATTCGGATAGATTTCAGGGTTGTAGTTATCACTACATGTAATCAGGTTTACAAAGTCATTAATCCCTAATTTTTTAAAGTATTCCTGCGTTCTTTCAAGCCCATTATCACCACGGGCTGTAAACCCCTCAAAATGGTTGTAATAAATATTCTTTTCTAGAGTACTATCCAGTCTAGTTTCCTTTGGAATTGAAGTATTAAATGTGGCATGAGATTGACCTCCATGAGGAAGTAACATAAACTCATAAGAATCAAAGTTGTTTATGATGTCTTGTATTGATGGAATTCTAGGATCAGTTTTTTGAACCACTTTATTTGGATAAAGCTTGTCGAGTTTTTCGTTAATATCGTCAATACAGTCTTCTGTAATTTCTTTTAAGTCAAAATATATGTGACAATGGTATGCTGGGCAGTTATCATAGTTCTTGATATGAAGTTCCACTCCCAACACTATATTGATGCCCAATTCAATAGCTCTTAAGTAAGCTGGTTTGTTGACCATATTGTGATCTGTCAATGAGATTAAAAAATTCGAATTTTCATTAAATTCTTGAATTTTCTTGATTAATAACTCTAGATCATAGTTCTGATTAACGCTGTTAGGATCAAGTGAGGTATGAATGTGAGTATCTAAATATATGGGATTCATGGATCTCTAATTACCGTCAACAACCGAGTAATAACACTCCGTTTTTCTTTCGTATTGAAATACAATACTATAAACGACAACAACCAATTACAAACGACGGGGATAAGTAGTTTACTCTGGTGCTGAACCCTAAGAACAGCCATTAACTCCATAAAAACACAATAAATCTCTCAAAAAACGATGTTACGCAGTTTTGAATGATAAAAACCTAGAAAAAACGACCGTTCTCTGAAAAAAATGAGTCTACGGAGATTTTCTGGGGTCATTCGCACATTTTCAGGGGCCATTCGCGGTTTTTTGAGTGCCATTCGCTGATTTTGAAGGGGTATTCGCATGCGAATGGCTATAAAAAAGTGCGAATGGGCCTTCCAAAACAGCGAATACCCCTTCAAAAAGTGCGTAGAGCCAATTTTTTTAGCGAATAGGGACAGAATAATAGCGAATGGCGGTTTTTTAGCCGTTTTTGGAACAAAAGCCTACTCAAATCGAACTCCAAACACCAGTTTTAGCCTGTTGATCAGTCCGTGGAAAGCCACTTCACCCATGAACCAAGATTCTGCTATCGATAGATCTAAACTCTTTGTAGAAGAACCTTAGTCCAAAATAAGGTGGTAATTCTAACCTAAACCTCCTGTGTTTTCTAAATTCAGCCTTTGTTGAGTGGGCAACTGAATCATTTTGAAAGGCTGTGATTACCTATTGCAGGCAAATCGAGAATGATATTTCGAAATAGAGTTAAAGCAGAGTACGATGATGAAATTAAAGATAAGATTAAGCCTGTTGGCTATGCTGGCCTTGATTGTATGTCAGTCTGTTTATGGAAAGAAGAAAGATGACTTTTTCAAGAAAATAAAAACAGAAAGAGTAACATCCGACCAATCAATAGAGTGGAAGAACTTTGGACCTGGGATGTCAGGATACAATGAGGAATTTTGGTGTCACCCTACAGATCCCAATACGATGCTGATGGGGCCAGATATGCACGTCACCTTTGGAACTTGGGACAATGGTAAATCTTGGCATACAGTAAAAGACTCAGATGGATCAGGTCAATTCATGAAAAGAGTTCACGACATTGAGTTTTCTCGTCAAAACCCTGATTTTGGAATTGCATTAGATTGGCATGGTTGGGTATTTGAGACTAACGACAGAGGAAGATCATGGCAAAAGTTAGCAGTATTGGGCAGAACACCCGAACAATCAGGTAAAGATAAATGGTGGTCACAGCAATTAGGAATGAGGCTTAGCGAGTTGGCAGTTGACCCGACAGATGATAATATTTGGTATGCAGGAGCAGGAGATTTTTGGAATGTAAAGGAGAATCATAAATCCGCTAACCAACCTCATGGAAACGTATACAAATATGCCGACTATGGATATATCAAAAAATCAACAGACAAAGGAAAGACTTGGACTAAGTACAACAAAGGCCTTCCTGAAAATACGGATGTAGCCAAAATTATTATCAATCCTAATAATACAAATCATCTGATCATGGCTACGAATGTAGGCCTGATGACTAGTATGAATGGAGGCAAGTCTTGGGCAAAGAAATCGAAAGGTCTTCCAAATGATCTGCCAAGAGATTTGACATCATTCTATGATCCAGACACCAAAGAGTTTGTATTGTATCTGGTAGACCAAACAGTATATGAAGAAGAAGGGCAAACTACCACTGCTAGGGGCGGAGTCTTCATAAGTGTAGATGCAGGTGCTACATGGAAGGATATTACATCTGACCTATACTTTGACTTGAAGGCAATGAATTCATTTGCAGAGACTGATCGTTATTACCGCACGATAGGGTATTGGTTTGGTCTCAATAAAAAAGAAGCAAAATCTAAATACTCAGAGGTTCCGAATAAGACTCTACCAGTATTCAATCGCATCGCAGTTAATCCATTAGATAAAAATGAGATCTACGTAACCTTCAACAAGAAGCATGATATGACTTTTGGAGCGGGAGATGTTTGGAGAACTTTGGATGGAGGTAGCACTTGGATCAGCTGTGCTCGAAATGGACAATATTGGGAGAAAGGTCAAAATGTAGATTATTGGAAAAAGAGAAACAACCCTGTAGAACCAAATATTCAGTTTGCCCACCTTCACAAGCATATGGCTCACGAACCAGCACGGTCAGGTAATAGAACACTGGAAATTAACGCCAAGGGACATGTATATATTGGAATAGATCAGCAGACACTGTTATCCACTGATAAGGGGAATACATGGAATCAAGTAGACGACTACGAAACCTCTCCAGGTAGTGGGAAGTGGATCGGTAGAGGAGACAGCGATCTTCCAGGTCGATTTATGTTGATGGAAACAGGAATCAAAGGAAGGAGATTGCTGTGCAGCGGAGAGCATGGACTCTGGCAGACAACAGATTTGGAAAGTTGGCCAGATAAGCAAGCTGTAGCCGTAGAGCAGATAGAAGGCCAAGTTCATAAGAAAGGAGCGCATTCTATTTCTACAGTAGCTGTTCATCCGAAAGATCCAAATACGATATTCTTCTTGAGCTGGAGACAGTCACACAGAGGGAAACTTCGAAAGACAACTGATGGGGGGAAGACTTGGGAAAATATAGCCACCATCTTTGATGTCAAGAGTCCCCTTCATAGAGGACTAGCTGCACAAAATAGCTTGACAATTGATCCTCAAAATCCAGACAATATGTATTTCTGCTCTACTCATCAGATGATTTCAGAAGTAGGAGGCGGAAAAGGGCCAAAACTCACAAAAGGAGGATATGGGTTTTATAGATCTTTTGACGGAGGATATACTTGGGAGCTAAGTAATAAAGGCTTTCATGACAAGTTTAGTATTCGAAGAATTATTCTAGATCCAGATAATCCAAAAGTCATTTATGCCGCTTCAAACGATAACAATGGAGGGCTATATAAGTCAACCGACAAAGGAACTAGTTGGAAAAAGATGACGATTCCTTCTGTGATCAAATCCGTCAACAATGTCTTTATAGATAGAAATACCAAGGATATTTTCATCAGTACTGGGAGAAGGATGGGAACGTATGAAGAAGGCGGAGTTTGGAGTAGTTCAGACAAAGGCAAGACATGGAAGAAAATATTCAAAGCACCCTATGTGTGGCAAATTGAAACTTCTCCAATCAATCCTGATATCCTAGTGGTCAGTGTAGCAGGTCAGCAGATCAGTAAAATTGGAGAATTTCTCAATCCAGGTTTATACCTATCTATGGACCGAGGCACGACATGGACTAAAATCAATAAAGGACTCGGTCAGCCAGATAAAATAGTGGATGTGAAACCAGACCCATACAACGAAGACGTACTTTGGTGTGCATCATGGGGATGTGGGTGGTACATTGCTTACCTAAATGGTTCCAAAGAACCTTGGTTAAAAGAATAAGGGTTTGATACCCCAATACATGCTTTGAAAGTATCAATTCAAAGCATTTGTAATGCATAATACGCTATCACAAAAGGCAACAATTCGTTGCCTTTTGTGATAAAAAACTTCAGTTCGATTTAAAAAACTGCTTATTCGGTGCTTCACAAGAAAGAATGAAAATTATACTGTCTGAGCGCTAGCGAGTTTATAATTTTCTAGACTTTTTGCTTCCTTTTTTGGCAATGAAAAAAGGAAGAGCCTGCCTGGCTTGAAGGCAAAAGCTTGATTAAGTGTAATGGATTTAGGTTTTGCAGAGTGTTTGAATAAAGTTATTAATCGAACTCAGGTCTAAAAATTTAATCAACTGATCCATACATATTGATTGAGGAATAGGTTGAGAATACTTTAGATCAGAAAGTTAATTCTATGATCAGGTTAGAACAGGCTGTTTTAACTGTTAAGCATGAAATGGAATATGTCAGTTCAGTTATTCTTTAGATATAAAATGACAACAAGCCGCTTTAATTTGGTTGTTTTACTTCCTGATTACATCGTTGTGAGCGAGAAAAGCAATTAGTTTCTTTATAGAAGCAACTGGGTATTTGAGATGATTGTAAAGTCAAATCAGCCAAATATTAGAATCTGTTTTTCGGCCATAGAAGTGATCAAAGAATGATAAGAACTAAATATCACAATATGAAGATCAGAACTTCGATATTCGCAGCATTACTACTTACCCTTACCCTCTATTCGACTGCTAAACCTGACAAACCTAATGTCATTTTGATCCTAACCGATGATCAAGGAATAGGAGACTTAGGGTGTCATGGCAATCCTTGGCTAAAGACTCCAAATATTGATGCGTTTTACAAAGAAGCCGTACGAATGACTGACTTCCATGTTAGTCCACTATGCACTCCCACCAGATCAGCCATCATGACTGGTCGTTACCCAATTAATAATGGTACATGGGCGACTTACAAAGGTCGTGACGCACTTCAAGGGGATGCTGTTACTATGGCTGATGTATTTAAACAAGCCGGATACAAAACAGGGATATTTGGTAAGTGGCATCTAGGAGATAACTATCCCGTGAGACCAACAGACCTCGGTTTTGATGAAGCGATTCATCATCTCGCCGGTGGAGTAGGAGAACTATCAGACTATTGGGGCAATGACTACTTTGACGATACATATTACGTCAATAATGAGCCAAAGAAATTTGAAGGGTATTGTACAGATGTATGGTTTCAGGAAACCATAAAATTCATAGATAAGAACAAGGAGGAGCCATTCTTCATCTATCTACCGACCAACGCACCACATGATCCACTGATAGTGGCGGAAGAATATGCAGCTCCATATAAGCATCTAGAAGGAGATAAAATTATTAGCGCTAACCTCTACGGTATGATTGCCAATATTGATGAGAATTTTGGAAAATTCAGAGCGTATTTGGATGACCAAGGTTTGACCAAAAACACAATTTTGATCTACATGAGTGACAATGGTACCCGATATGGATATAGCCCAGATGGTAAATTAGGATATAACATGGGGTTCAGAGGTATTAAAGGCAGCAAACAAGAAGGGGGGCACAGAGTTCCGTTTTTTATCCATTGGCCAGAAGGAAAAGTCAAAGGAGGTAGAGATATTACTGAAGTAGCAGCACATGTAGATTTGATTCCTACGTTGGCAAGTCTATGTGGTATAGGTATTCCAAAAGGAATGCCATTGGATGGAATAGATTTATCCCCACTATTGACCAAGAAGCAGACGGAGCTTGAAGATAGAACGGTCTTTGTACATCACCGTCAAGATTGGAGACCTCCAATGGAAATCAACCAAACCTGTCTCATTAATGATCAATGGAGATTAATCAACGGTAAAAAGCTATATGACGTCAAAACTGATCCGTCCCAAAGAAAAGATTTAGCCTCTCAAAATCCAGAGCTAGTTAATAAGCTTAAAAACGATAATAGCAAGTTTGTACAAGCTTCTAAACAGAATAAAGAATACTATGAATTGCCGGTAGCTATAGTCGGAAACCCTGCACAAAAGGAAATTAAACTCACTATCCAGCACGCTATAGGTGAAGGAGGGGGGATCTGGAAGACTGAGCAAGTAGCTGCAGGCATGACTAATGTAAATAATACCCACGCACTACAAATAGACCAAGATGGAGTTTATCGCATATCCTGTAGACGTTGGCCAAAGGAATGTTCAGGACCTATTTTAGGTGTCCCTGCAAAAGTTCCAGAAGGGGATTTTGAATATAAGGCAATCACTCCCAAAAAGGTGAGAATTAGAATAGCGAATCAAATGCTAGAAAAAGAAATAGGAGAAAACGACGAGGAAGTAGTATTTGAAGTTAGCCTTCAAAAAGGAAAGACTCTTTTAGTTAATGATTTCATTGATGGAAAAGATAAATATGGAGTGTACTACACCTATGTGAGTCTAGCGCATTAATTAGAAATAGCAAAAGCACAAACAATCAGATTAACACACCATCAATTAAAAGCATCTTCGATGGTATAAATCATTCTAACAAAATCAGAAATGAAAAATACAGTAATACTACTGGCAGCAATTACATTATTAGCTTGTCAGCAGCCAAAACAAACAACAGAAGTAGAGTCAAAGGAAGATAGTATATCCTCAGACATCATTCAAACAGATGTCATAGTTCCAGAACATGGAATGGCAGACCCACATGCCTGGGTGCATAATGACACACTCTACATTATTTGTGGACACGATGAATCTTGGGCAGGAAAAGGATCTTTCCGAATGGATAGATGGGAAGTATGGTCTACAGTTGATTTAGTTAACTGGACCTTTCACAGGAACATTTTGCCATCTGATACCTATATCGGAGATCAACCCAATTGCTGGGCAGGAGATATTTGTGAGAGAAACGGTAAGTTTTATTGGTTCTTTTCAAATCGAAATATCGATTCTGGTGTAATGGAAGCAGACTCACCTACGGGAGAATATAAGGATATCTTAGGGAAGCCATTATTACCAAAAGGTATCGTTCCAGTACATCCATATGATCCTGAAATCTACGTAGAAGACGGAGTATATACTATCAGTTTTGGAGCAGGAACATATTATATGGCTACACTAGCTGAAGATATGAAATCACTCACTACGGAACCTAAACCGGTATTGGTTTTAGATAGTCTAGGCAATAAGTTGGGTGTTCCAGATAAGTCTACACTCTTTAAGAGAAATGATTGGTATTACCTTGTGTATGGAAATAAATACGCAATGTCCAAGAATCTATATGGACCCTATGATTTCAAGGGAGCTTTCTTAGATGGTGGACACACTAGTTTTTTCGACTGGAAGGGGCAGAAATATGTATTACAAGAAAATCATGACATTAGTGCCTTCTACAGAGGAGCTAGTTTGAAACCTGTATTCTTCAATGAAGATGAAACTATCATGGTGCCAGAGGATGACCGAATGTACCCAGCACCTGGACGTCCGTTTAGATTCATTAGCAGTACGATGGGTTGGGTCACTGAAGATGATCAAGATGTGAACTATGCCGACGGTGTGATTTCAGGAGAAGTGACGAAAAAAGGAGCTGTGATTAAAAGTGCTCCATGGTTATATACAAAGTCATCTTTATGCTCAGATATGAGTTTTCGAATCAAAAATAACAGTGAAGCCACAGAATTAAAGGTAGCACTCTTTTCTAGAGATCGCAGTAGGAATTTTTGGTCCGAAACAGCTCCAGTAGACTGGACAGCCCAAGAATGGATTACGATTCCAATTTCTAGTGAAGATGAAGAGTTTAAGACCTATGAATTGAGTTTGTCAAAATTCTCTGATATCAAAGAGCGTATTATGCAAGTGGCGATTCAGCCAGCGGCTGATGCGAGCTCAGGAAGTTGGGAGATAGACGAAGTAATTATTAAATAGTACCAGAAATCAGGAAACGGACCATTCTCGTTTCCTGATTTCTTTTGTTTAAGGGGGTAAATCCTTAAAAAAGACTTGTAAATTCTGAGAGTCCCTTCGTTAGTTTTTCACCCTTTGAAAATCGATATTCTCTACCCAAATATTTGATTTTCTATCAACACATTTGCAATCTGAGCAAGGTGCAGATGGGCTCGGTTAACAAATTGATAGAATAATTCATATATGAAGAATGCAACGAAAATAGGGCTATTAGCAATAATGGTCTTGTTGATTGGAGCCAGTTTAACTCAGGCCCAATCCAAAACTGAGAAATACCAGGAAAGCTGGGAATCACTCTCCAAAGTAAATGCAACACCAGATTGGTTTCTTGACGCTAAACTTGGGATATATGCTCACTGGGGTCCCGTATCAGAAGCATTGGACGGTTCTGACCCAAAGAAATTTTACAGAGGATGGCACGGTATGATCATGTACCAAGACGGTAAAAAAGTCCCTACAAAAAATAATCAGCCATCAAATAACTTTCTCCACCACAAGGAAAAATATGGCGATCCAGGTAAACATGGATATGTAGAAGTAATTGAAAACTTCAAGCCTACTAAGTTTGATGCCAAAGTATGGGCAGACCTTTTCAAAAAGTCAGGCGCTAAGTTCGCAGGACCTGTAGCGATGCACCATGATAACTTCGCTATGTGGGATGCTAAGTCTACAAGATGGAATTCTAAGAATTATGGAGGGATTGACCCATCAGCTGATCTTAAGAAAGAAATCGAGGCAAACGGCTTAAAATTCATGGCTTCATTTCACCATGCTTTTACATGGAAATATTGGGGACCAGCTCACGCCTATGGTGGAGTGAAGAAAAAGGACTACGATTTATATACTAATCCTCACGGATTGGATGATGATGTGCCAGATGAAAGATTCTTAAAAGAATGGTGGGCTAAACTAAAAGAATACATTGATGTATATCAACCTGATATGCTTTGGTTCGATTGGTGGTTAGAGAACTTACCAGAGGCAGATCGCCAGAAGTTCTTAGCATACTATTACAACAAAGGTCTTGAGTGGGATAAAGAAGTGTGTGTAGCGTATAAAGAAACAACTTTCCCAATCGAAACAGCTATCAAAGACTACGAAAGAGGTCGTCCAAATCAGCCTAAAAATCCAGCATGGTTGACAGATACATCTCCAGGAGCTTGGTTCTTTAGAACTGGAGCTAAATTCAAGAAGCCAAATGACCTAATCGATATATTGGTAGATATCGTAGCGAAAAATGGTTTAATGCTTCTAAATGTTCCTCCAAACCCAGATGGATCTATCCCATCAGAGATGGTACACCTTCTAGAAGAAATGGGTGCATGGTTAGAAGTCAATGGAGATGCTATATACGCTACTAGACCTTGGACGGTATTCGGTGAAGGCCCTACTAGACTTCCTGAAGGAGGACATAAGATAGAGAAGATCAAAATCGAATACACTAATAAAGATATTAGGTATACCAAGAAATCTGAAAAAGAGTTTTATGCAATCGTGATGGGTAAACCTGAAGGAGATATCATCATGAAAACTTTGAGCACAGATATTGGAGTTTTAAATTCTAAGATTTTGAATGTAAGCCTACTTGGTAGCGATGAAAAGATTGAATGGACTAGAGATTCAAGAGGTTTGGTAGTGAAAGCGCCAAAGTCTCTACCTTCAGACTACGCACATTCTTTCAAAATCCTTATGGAAGGATACTCTGAGAACGATATCGGAGGAAACGTAGCTGCACACGAGGATTGATCCTAGCTAATCAAAATATTTTAGTAGGCTTTTTTAGCCTACTAAAATATTCTTCCTGACATTGAGGATGATGAAGTAGTGCTAGTAAACTTCTGTAAACTCTTCTCCTTCAGGACAGATAGGATTTAACCCCTACTACACCTGCAAAAGAATGATTATGACTATTACTACTATCTACAAAAAACTACTCCTACTTCTTTGTCTAGGACTTAGCGTTGCTACTTACGCAGATAAACCCAACATTATCCTTCTATTCGCTGATGATATCAGTCCCCGCGAACTACCTATTTATGGTTCTACCGTTTGGAGTTTACCAAAAGGAGGAGGTCTAGCTGGCGGAGATACATCAGACCCTAAATACAGAGCCAAAACCCCAGTATTAGATAAAATAGCACAGGAAGGTTGTTATTTCAAGACTGCATGGGCAGCTACAGTCTGTGGTCCCAGCCGTGCGATGATGATGACAGGTCGCTATGCACACTTACACAAATGGTGGCACAATAAAGGTAAAGGCAAAAGTCCCGAAGGAGCCTCAGTATGGAATTTATATGAAAGCTCTCCACACACAATCGGTCATGTAGCCAAAGCTGGAGGGTATTCGACATATTGGGCTGGAAAGACGCAGATGGAAGATGTAAGAAACTTTGCATTTGACGAAGGGTGCTTGGTTCCAGGCTCAGGTTCTCACAACAAAGCTATTCCTACAACTGATTTCAGGTTAGAAAACCAAAAAGACGGAAGTGGCAATTGGAAAAAGAATACGGATGGAAGTAGAAAACTATTCAACGCCGATAACAATGCTGAAGTAGATTCCTATGTACAATCAGGCTGGTATTGGTATCCACATGTACAGCTAATGTTTCATCCCGATGAGACAGAAGATCTAGTTTGGTGGCCTACCAATGACAATCACACTGCGGCTAAAGATACCTTCGGAGTAAATACCTATGGACCTGATGTAGAGCTAGAATTCATCTTTGAGTTTATGGAGCGAAAACACAAAGAAGACGAGCCTTTCTTTATCTATCATACCAGTCATCTTGGACATGATGCATGGGATTTTTTGTTTCACGATGAAGCCAACAAATGGCCAGGCACTCCTAAAGTAAGCTGGGATGGAAGTAAGTATACCCGCACTAAGCCAAATATTACTGGTGATAATGGAGTCTATGATACACACGGAACCGTAACCGAAGACGGTATACACACCCATGTCAACTACCTCGATTATCAAGTTTGGCTATACATGAACAAACTGAAGGAGTTGGGAATAGAGAATGAAACCATTTTTATATTCAGTGCAGACAATGGTACTAGTGGCTATGGTAAGTCACTTAACGATAGCCAGAAAGGGACTCATGTCCCAATGATCATCTATGCACCTGGATTAGGAATGACCAAAACAGGAGAACAAGAAGAGATGGTTAACATTTCAGATATGTTGCCTACGATCGCTGATTTGGCAGGAGTTAAGATACCCGATGATTATGAAATCAACGGAACTAGCCTGTACAGATATCTATTCACCAATCAAAAGACTACTCGAGAATGGGTCTATGGCTATCACAAGGAAACTCAGCTTATAAGAGGAGAATACGTTTTACTAGATGGAAGAGGCAATTGGTATGATGTAAAAGGAAATCCAAACGATCTCATCAGCTTTACTAAAATAGAAGACGCAGATTGGGCCAGTTTATCAGAAGAACATCGAAAAGAAAAAGCTGAATTAGAAGCTATAATTCCAGACTACAGTCAGGAAAAGTCTGGTATAGACGCGCCAGCTGGTGGCTTTGATGAACCAGCAGACTTAAGAGAGCTAACCGCTGAAGAAATTGAAACCCTAAACAAACCAGTTTTAGAAACCCCAGATGAAGGAAATGAACAAGGATTGTCAGTAAATAATAAACTTCTAGACGTTCGTGTATACCCTAATCCAACTCAAGGCACCTTAAATATAAGAGGTGTTTCACCCGGAGCTGATTACAAGATCTATGATAATAGAGGGGTAGAATTGGTAGAATCATACCTAAACATGGGGGCATCAATAGATGTGAGTGCATTCGATGCAGGAATCTATTTTATATCCCTAGAAGGAATAATGATCAAGTTTAAAATATCAGATTAGTACAGTTCGAAAAGAACATAGAGATAGAATGAGAAAAATAGTTTTATCGTTAATAGTGTTAGCTATTAGCATGACTGCCTTTGCAGGAAAGAAAAGGAGCCAACCCAATATCATCATTTTGTTTGCAGATGATATTAGTGCTCGCGAACTACCCATATATGGTTCATCCAAGTGGTCAGCCCCGATCAAAAGTGGAGCAAAAGGAATAGATACTTCCGATCCAAAATTCAGAGCCAAAACTCCAAACTTAGACAAATTGGCTAACGAAGGGTGTTATGTGAAAACCGCTTGGGCATCTACTATTTGTGGACCAAGTCGAGCGATGATGATGACCGGAAGGTATGCACATTTACATAAGTGGTGGCACAACAAAGACAAAGGGAAAAGCCCAGAGGGAAAATCAGGCTGGAGACTTCATGATAGTTCCCCACATACAATCGCCCATGTAGCTAAAGCTGGAGGTTATTCAACTTACTGGGCAGGTAAAACCCAAATGAGTGATGTCCGCAAATTTGGATTCGACGAAGGCTGTTTTACACCTGGAGAAGGATCGTATAACAGAGCTATTCCGACTACCGATTTTAGACTAGAATCTAGAAAAGTAGATGGCAAGAAAAAGATCTACAATGCAGATAACAATAAGATTGCCGATTCCTATGTGCAGTCTGGTTGGTACTGGTATCCACATGTGCAATTGATGAATCATCCTGATGAGACGGAAGAACTAGTCTGGTGGCCTACCACCAAAAATCACAAAGCTGCGAAAGATACCTTTGGATTGAATACCTATGGACCAGATGTGGAGCTAGAGTTTGTATTCGATTATATGGAGCGGAAAGTCAAAGAAGATAAACCATTCTTTGTGTATCACACCAGTCACCTAGGGCACGATGCGTGGGATTTTTTCAATCATGAAGAAGCCAATAAATGGCCTGGAACTCCAGTGATCAAATGGGATGGGAAAAAGTACACACGTACTAAACCTAACATCACAGGAGACAATGGAGTCTATGATACACACGGAACTGTTACAGAGCAAGGAATTCATACCCATATCAATTACCTAGACTTCCAAGTCTGGCAATACATGAATAAACTTAAATCTCTTGGAATAGAGGATAATACCATCTTTATTTTTTGTGCAGACAATGGGACGAGCGGATATGGGAAAAGCAGTGTAGTAGCTCAAAAAGGCACACACGTACCAATGATTATTTATGCTCCCGTTCTCAATATGACTAAGCAAGGAGAAGTAGATATAGTAGTCAATCTATCAGATGTTTTACCAACGATCGCGGATGTAGTAGGCGTAGAAATTCCAGAAAGCTATGAAATCAATGGGGAAAGTTTGATTCCATATCTGACTACTAAAGAAGCAGGGTTTAGAGACTGGATTTATAGCTATCATAAAGATCGAACACTAGCTAGAGGAGACTTAGTCATGAAAGACGGAAATGGTATTTGGTACGACGTGAGTAAAAGTCCAAAAAACTTAATCAGCTTTCCGAAGATTACAGACTGGAGTCAAGTATCAGAAGCTCACAGAGTCCAAAGAGATGAGATAAAAGCAATAATTCCTCAATACGACAAGTATGCCGCCGAACATGATGCACCAAAGGGAGGATATGGTAAAGTAGACCCTTTGAAGAAGGAATGAATAAGTAATCAGTATCTGAAACCGACCTATTGAATATAGGTGTTCAGAAAATATTGAGACACATATAGTCTTGTCAAAAAGAGGTGAAATTGTTCACCTCTTTTTGTTTATAATCTTTTCCTAAGTGTTTTACAGCTAGGTTTTAGTTTCGTAAGTCTATAAATCCTTGTTTTTGAGACCTAAATCTCAATAGACAGAAGAGGCTTCATTCGTCTATATGCAACGAAACAAGCAGAAACAATAAAATTATGAAAAGACTGAAATTGATACTAGCGGTCATCGCATTGTTCGCCGCTGGTAAAGTAGTAATGGCTCAGCAACAGCCAAATGTTCTATGGATATTGACAGATGATCATAGATACGATGCCATTAGAGCATTCAACAAAATGCTGACCGGTGAAGAGATGAGTAAACTCGGCTATGTAGAGTCTCCACAGACCGATAAGTTGGCGAGTATGGGTACCACCTTTATTAATACTTACTGCCAAGCGACAGGATGCGCTCCTTCCAGAGCATCGATGCACAACGGTCGCTATCCATTCAGGTCTGGAGTTTACGAATTTGAATACCACAACAACAATACAGATAATTCATACCCATATCTCCCTGAGCAGATGGCCAAGCTTGGTTATCAAACTGCCCATTTTGGCAAGCTAGGTGTAAGGATCAAAACCATTAATAAAAATGGAAAAGCAGTAGACCATAAACTATATCAGACAGATATTGACTCACGACTTTTAGGTAATGAAGGCTTGAAAGAATGGGGTAAAAAGATTCCTCTAAAAGAAGTTAATGGAACTAAGCTATCAAAGACGCTATGGGGACAGACCTATTTGAAAGACGATGATGGTAGAATATACTACATCTCAGAGATGATTGAGAAAGAAGTGCCAGGCTATGCAGGTACAGCCAAAGAAGCTTATGACAAGTTTGACCTAATGAGAAAACACACCTCCAAGAAGCCAGAAACTCCATTTAGTCCTGGGATATTAGGAGGAGTAAGTCCAAGAAAAGCAGGAAAGACCAGAGACGGATATTATACATCTACCTTCATTGATTACTTGGAAAATGAGAACAAGGAGTTTGCAGTTGGGACGAAGAGCTTTAAAGGAGTAGACCCATCCAAGCCAGTATTTGCACATATCGGGTATGACTTTCCACATACACCAGTACTGCCTCCAGCAAGTTTTAGAAAGAGGTTTTCAAATAAAAAATACGAAGTGCCAGAGTTGACTGAAGAGGAGTGGGAAACAATGCCAAAGCAAATGCAGAGGCAGGTAGGTAAGTCAAGATCCAACGAATTTCCTGATTGGGAAAAGCAGAAGATGATTCAAGACTACTATGCATTTTGTGCATATGGAGATGACCTAGTAGGACAGTCCGCAGAGGCATTCATTAAGTACAGTGAAAAAAATAAACAAGAATGGCTGATCGTCTTCGTATGTGGAGATCATGGCTGGAAGCTTAATGATCACGGAGCATTCTCTAAGTTCACGCCTTGGGAAGTAGACAGTCATAACCCTATTGTTGTCATATCTTCTGACAAGAAGAAATTTCCAGCAGGTAAAGTCGTAGAAAACTATACAGAGTTCGTAGATATCGCCCCGACCGTGTTGAGTGCTGCAGGAGCTAACTTAAAAAGCAAAGAGTTCAAATACTTGGATGGTATAGACCTACAAGAAACTGCCTCAGGCAAGGCTCAAGTGAGAGATTATGTGATAGGAGAAGGCCATGCAGTCACAGGGCCAAGAGCATATATTCGTACCAAAGAGTACGTTTTCTCCATGCAGACTAGACCAGATAAGAAGCGAGGAGTAAACATGGACTGGGCCAGAAAAGTACCTTATAAAGAGCTTGATCCAGCACTATATCATATGCCATCCGATCCAGGAGAGACTAAAAACCTAGCATTTGATAAGAAATACGCCAAGATAGCTGAGAAGATGCAAAACAAACTTATCGACATTGTCTTAGGAGATGGTAGAGCAGAGATCATGTGGGGTAAGACCAATCACGGAAGTAAGCCAAATGCTATCGGTACAGATGTGATTTATAATGAAAAATTCGCCGAAGGAGCACACGACTATAAATTGAAACTGTAATAAAATGAAAATAGTGGTTTGGAAGTTGCTAGCTATCCAAACCACTATCTTCTATTGTAGTAATTATTAAAGTAAAGGCGTTACTGAGATTGCATATCAAACCATCTATGCAATTTTCAAATTAGTTCTTTCGTCAGGACATCCCGTGTTAGTTTTTTCACCACTTTGACACGGACATAGATCGTAAAGATTGATGATCCCATCCCCGTCGATATCCCCGAACCTATCAAGCTTTGTATTTGATTGAGTCTTTTGAACATCAATAGTTTGGCTCGTAGTACTTACCTCTTTTTTAGAAGCTTTCTCCTCACACTGAGCAGTATAACCAACGAAAGAAAAAACTGACATCAAAACCACTAATCTAACAACTCTCATAACTCCTTAACTTTAAAATTTCACTACTAACTTTTCTCACCTACTAGCCGACTCGCTAGTTTATTATCGTATTACTTTTCCAAAGATATGAGAGTGATTATCCAGATTTTTTTAAAAAAGTCGAGTGGTAAAAGAAGAAAGTTAGAAAGCAAAAAAGGGATGTTCAGTGGTCAATCCTTAAATATCAGTTTTTAGCCTTTTTACTCAGTTGATCTTATAATAATCTTTTCTAATGTACAAAGCCGGTTTATGCGAGCTATAAAGGGCACGCATATATGCGAGGTGGTTAGGGTACGCATATATGCGTGGTCCGGAGGGGTCGCATAATTTTAAAAAGCTCAAATTTATTTTATGCGTACTATAAAGGGTACGCATATATGCGAGGTGGCTAGGGGTCGCATATTTTTTTCTGATGGATAGTGTGCCATAAAACGATTTACACTTTTTACTTTTTGTTTGGAGGTTTAAATAGGTAGATGATTATTCATCTTTAAGCAGATGTGCGTGTTGTAAACTATGCAGCGAAAGTTCAATAGCAATTGATCAAAGAGTTTTACAGGGAGAGACTAAGCATCATTGCAGTGAATGATTATAACCTAGCATAGCGATTTGAGTTGAAGTTTTCTAAACTTGGAATAAATTTTCTAATGAATAAAGCGGCATTAAAGCAAGTGACAATGTTGCTCACTTGATCCGCAGAGAAGAATTCAGTAAAGGTGTATATGATAATAAATGGAATGGGGTAAAATGAAAATAGCGATCTGGAAGTTGCTAGCTATCCAAACCACTATTCTCTATCGTAGCAATTTTATAAAGTAGATACGTCACTGAGATTGCACATCAACCATTTATGCAATTTTCAAATTAGTTCTTTCGTCAGGACATCCCGTGTTAGTTTTTTCACCACTTTGACACGGACATAGATCGTAAAGATTAATGATCCCGTCACCATCGATATCCCCGAACCTATCAAGCTTTGTATTTGATTGAGTCTTTTGAACATCAATAGTTTGGCTCGTAGTACTCACTTCTTTTTTAGAAGCTTTCTCCTCGCACTTAGCAATATAACCAACAAAAGAAAAAACTGACATCAAAACAACTAATCTAACAACTCTCATGACTCCCTGACTTTAAAATTTCACTACTAACTTTTCTCAACTACTAGCTGACTCGCTAGCTTATTTTTACATTACTTTTCCAAAGGTAGGAGAGCAACTATCCAGATTTTTTGATAAAAGTTGAGCGGTGAAACAAACGAGATAAAAGGTGAAAAATAGATGTTCAGTGGTTTTTGGTTAAAGTTCATTTCTAGCATAGATTAGAGATGAACTTCCTGATCCAAAGGATACTGGGTATCTTCGAAATTGTAATTACCACTCGATAGACAGATTAATCCCAATTCGCTATCGATATAAAACTATCGGACAACATCAGATTAGAGTAAAAAGAGGAAATACATAAGAAATGATAAGACTGAAACTAATACTAGTAATTATCGCGTGCTTCGTAGCAAGCAAAAGCGTCACAGCTCAAGAAAAACAGCCGAATGTCCTATGGATACTAACCGATGATCACAGATACGACGCCATTCGAGCATTCAACAAAATGTTGACAGGTGAAGAAATGAGTCCATTAGGTTACGTAGAGTCTCCACAAACCGATAAGCTAGCCAGTATGGGTACTACCTTCATCAATAGCTACTGTCAAGCGATGGGCTGTGCACCATCCAGAGCATCGATGCATAGTGGAAGATATCCGTTCAGATCAGGTATTTACGAATTCGAATACCACAATAACAATACAGACAACTCATACCCCTACCTTCCAGAGCAGATGGAGAAGTTAGGGTATCAAACGGCGCACTTTGGTAAACTCGGTGTCCGTATCAAGACGATTAAAAATGATAAAGCAGTCTCACACAAGATTTACCAAACAGATGTGAGCTTCAAAATTTTGGCTAACGAGGGAATGGCTGAGCATGGAGTACAGTTTCCTATCAAGGAGGTCAATGGAACCAAACTATCCAAGACCATTTGGGGGCTAGAGTTTTTGAGAGACGAAGACGGTAGGTACTATTATATATCAGAGCTAGTAGAAAGAGAAGTACCAGGCTATGCAGGTACAGCTCAAGAAGCCTATGATAAGTTTGATTTGATGCGAAAGCATACACATAAGAAGAAAGAAACACCATTTAGCTCAGGGATTTTAGCAGGAGTCAGCCCACGTCCAGCAGGTAAAACCAGAGACGGCTATTACACCTCTACCTTCAAAGATTACCTAGAGAATGAAAACAAAAACTTCGCAGTCGGTAGCAAGACCTTCAGAGGAGTAGACCCTTCCAAGCCCGTTTTTGCACATATAGGGTATGACTTTCCTCACACACCAGTATTGCCACCAGCAGACTATAGAGAGCGATTTTCTAAGAAAAAATACAAAGTGCCAGAATTGACCCCTGAAGAATGGGAAAAGATGCCAGCACAGATGAAGAGACAAGTGAACAATGCCAAGTCACAAGAATTTCCAGATTGGGAAAAGCAAAAGATGATTCAGGACTACTATGCATTCTGTGCCTATGGAGACGCCCTAGTTGGAGAATCAGTAGACGCATTCATAGAATATAGCGAAAAGCACAGCCAAGAGTGGACCGTAGTATTTGTATGTGGTGACCACGGCTGGAAACTCAACGACCATGGAGCATACTCCAAGTTTACCCCTTGGGATATCGATAGTCACAACCCGATCATCGTAGTGTCATCAGACAAAGAGAAGTACCCAGCAGGTAAAGTCGTGACCAACTATACAGAGTTTGTAGATATTGCCCCCACCATATTAGCTGAAGCAGGTGCAGACCTCAAAAGCAAAGAATTCAAGTACCTAGACGGAATGAATATGGCAAAAACCATCTCAGGAGATGCTCCGATCAGAGACTATGTCATCGGAGAGAGCCATGCAGTGACAGGCCCAAGAGCATATATTCGTACCAAAGACTACGTATTCTCAATGCAAACCAGACCCTCCAACAAGAAGAGAGGAGAGAACTTCAACTGGGCACTGAAAGTACCATATGAAGAAACCGATCCAGCACTATATGATTTGACAAATGATCCGGGCGAAACAACAAACTTGGCATTCGATGACAAATACACTGAGGTAGTCAAAAAAATGCAAAAGAAATTGACAGATATAGTACTAGGTGATGGCAGAGCCGAGATCATGTGGAGTCACGACAATATTGGAACTAAAGGAAACCAAACGAATACCGATTTCAAATACAATAAACGATATGCCAAAGGAGCACATGATTATAAACTAGAACTTTAATCGCAGAGTGAGCGATAACCTATTGACTAGGTGTTGTTTCCAAAGCTAAAGAGGCAAGGTTCTTATTTAACCTAACCTAACCCTAACCCTAACTCTCCTAACCTAACCTTTAGATTAGCCATGAAATAATGAATGATGATAAGCGTAAATAAGCAGAATAACATGCTAAGAATGATTTTCGGCTTCATTTTGATCATCGGCTTGATGAACTGTACCTCAGACGATAGAGAAACGGCCGATGATATAGATCAAAAAGAAAAAGCCGACCCCAAAAAGGGAACAGAAGAAAAAGAGTCGGAAGAACAATCAGTACCCATAGTCCCTGATGTAGAAGCAGAAGCCATCAACAAAGAAGGATATGAGTTGGTATTCAACGAAAGTTTTGAAGAAGACTTATCCTCATGGACCGAATGGAATGGAGGCGCATTTAACAATGAAATTCAGCTCTATCAATCAGAGCAGTTGATCATAGAAGGCGGATTATTAACTATCAACACAAAGCGTCAAGCCGTCACAGGTGACGCCACACCATGGGATGATACCCAGAAATCATTTGAATATCTATCAGGAAGGATAGAATCTAAGACATTCTTTGGTCCAAGTGACGCAGAAGGAGAGCAGACTTACATTGTTTCCACCCGTATGAAATTACCAACAGGACATGGCATGTGGCCTGCTTTCTGGATGTACGCAGACCCTTGGCCGACACTAGGAGAACTGGATATACTAGAAGCCAGAGGAGGATCAGGTAAGCAGTTTCAATTCAACATGTTCTACGGCAAAGAAGCCAATAAAACTATTGCCCAAAACAGTAAGAAGACCTATTCGGGAGAAGTAGATTTAAGACAAGACTTTCACGTTTACGAACTGATCTGGACAGAGACTCAGGTACAAGTAGCTTTAGATGGCCGTATAGTTATAACGGTAGATTCATCAGGCAACAATCTAGAAGACATATTTGGCAATCAACTGAGCATAGTGCTCAACACAGCCGTAGGCGGGGTATTTTTTACAGATAACAATAGTGAAAACTACGCCGATGAATCAAAACTCCAAGTAGACTGGGTAAGAGTCTACAAGAAGTAGATAAAATCAAGCTAGTTCTAGAAATTAAAAACAAACCTGATTCATTCGGGTTTTTTTGAGCCGATTTTGTACAAGAATTTTTCAGTTTGAATTTTTCTTGTACAAAAATCCATTTTGAAGTGTACAAGAAATGTTTGTACAAATTTTTTTCTTGTACACAATTTTCTTGTACAGATATCAAGTAGACTTTGTACAAGAGAAGTTTGTACAAAGAAATTTCTTGTACAGATCATTCTTGTACAAAAAACGTCTATCTACGAGCTAGTTAACTAGTATTGTTGTTGGTTTCAACTTAGTTGATAAAGTAATTTGATGTCAAATTTTTGGTTTATTCTCATATCAGAATAATTTTACAATCCTTGGAGAGAGAAGAGGTAGAGGTATTTGTCAAGAAATGACCATATGCTTTCTATCAAAACCAATCCAGAAGGAGAGTTATATTAGAATGACTTTTTAATTATCAATTAACTAAACCAATGGAGAGAAATGTCATATTTTGATTCAGCCGAGGAGCACGAATATGAATTAGAGGGACAAGAAAGTGATCACACCCCTGTAGCCTTCCTCTCCCCCGAAGATCGCCACCGACAAAGAGTGCTAGCCAGTCTAGCTGATAGAGATCCTTCCTTGCACTACTCCAGAGAAGAAGTCATGGCAGAGTTCCAAAGTATGCAGAAAAAAAAGACTGCACCCGCTCCACCCTCTACACCTAAAGTATCTTCGCTACCGTCACCTAAACCAACCAAAAAGCCATCTCCTCAACCGGTCAAAGCCAAGAAAAAACCAGACTTAAGCAGTAGAAGACAAGAAAGCTTCGACAAGCTTCAAGAAATCAACCGTCGAAAAAAAGCCAAAGAAGATTTCGAAAAAGGAATCATCAAATACTACAAAGGCGTCAAGACATCCTATCTAAAAGCTATAACCGTGCGTCGGGAAAAAGAACGCACCAGAACCAAATTCAAACATTTCGAAAGTAAAGTAGTACGAGAAGGACTCGGCTGGGGCTCCACAGCATTTGTCTCTGTCCTCAAAGAAGAATTCCCAAACATCTTATGGCTCGCCGAACCACAAAACTTCAACCAACCGTTGAGTGAGAGTGGTGAGAATGAAGAAAACACCACTAAAACATCAAGCAGTACTAATGATGGTGCTAATCCCCCTGCCACAGTAGCAAAGAAAGCTGAAACAACTACTGCGAAGACTACAGCTACAGCAACAACCAAGCTCCCCGAAGCCCCAAAAGAAAACGCAACACCCGTTACTACAGCCCCTGCAGTCAATGATAAAGCAGTTAATAAAGGTCAAAACCCTTCAAAGAAAGATAAAGAGGAAAAAGGCAAAGGCGGAGATAAGCTTAAAATAAACAAACCAGAATCTACAGAAGCCAAAGTAGACGCCACAAAAGCCAAAACCGACACACTTGCTAAAACCGGAGAAGAACTAGACACCAATTCCAAATCCGCCTATACCAAAGGACTATCCAAAGTAGGTAAGACCTCGCGTCAAGTACAAAAGACAGAAGGAGCAGCCAAAAAAGTAGCAGACGTTCAAAAAGCCGTAGTCCCTCCCAAAGAAGAAGCCTCCAGTAAAGCCAATGACCAAGCCATCACCAACGTAGAGAAGTCTCCAGAGCCTAAACTGGATGCTGACACTCCAAAACAAGACGTCTCTAAAAAAATGGCCGACAGTCTACCCACTACCAAGGAAGCTGTCAAACGTCTAAGTGAACACAACCCCGCCAAAGACTCCGTAGATGGGATGAATAAGCTCATCAAAAAGCAAACAGGAGACGTCAAAGGCAACTATCAAAAAATCAAAGACGCTCCTACCCCTGTCCACGAATCAGCCAAACAAGAGCTCCCAGGAGTAGAAGCCCCCTCAAAAGTACAAGCCCTGAACCTTGCTGAAGGAATGTTACCTCCAGTACCTTCAGTACAGTCAGACTTTACAGAATACAAGACCGCTGGAGATGACCTGATTAAAAACGAACTACAATCCCCAGAACTCCTCAAGGAATTTGAATCCTCCACTGCCGCACCGATGGTCGAAGCCCGCGCAGCCCGAGACGGAATCAAAGAAGACGTAGAGAAAGCTCCCAAAGAAGCCAAAGCCCTTGAACAAAAAGAAAAGAGTGCATTAGACAAAAGTCTACAATCCGAAGAGAAAGTAGCTGTGGACCAAATGGTCAGAGAACGCCAACAGCAACTCACGCGTGCCAATGACTCACAAAAAAAAGGGAAAGGCGATCAGGAAAAAGAACGCAAAAGAGTCAGTGACCGAATCAATGGCTTTTATACAGAAGCCAATAGCCAAGTACAAGTCAAGCTCAAAAC
>NZ_QFZQ01000005.1 GCF_003171675.1 Reichenbachiella versicolor
TCTCATCGTATTCTACTTCTATCGTCTTGCTATCGGTACAGCCTGATTCAGGATGAGTAACTTCTACTTTGTAAGTCCCGGCTTTGAACGCTAATGGACTTGAATCTGTGCTGCTATAACCTTCTGGACCTTCCCATGAATACGTCGCTCCTGCAGTCGTCGAGCTTGCACTTAGTGTTACTTCGTCTACTACACAACTCAACGATTTGTCTACGCTTACTGTAATATCTGATGGCTTACTGTCATTGTTTTCTACTTCTATCGTCTTGCTATCGGTACAGCCTGATTCAGGATGAGTAACTACTACTTTGTAAGTCCCTGCTTTGAACGCTAATGGACTTGAATCTGTGCTGCTATAACCTTCTGGGCCTTCCCATGAATATGTCGCGCCTACAGTCGTCGAGCTTGCACTTAGTGTCACTTCGTCTACTACACAACTCAAGTCGCCGCTTACACTGACAACAATATCTGATGGAGCGCTTAGATTCGCTTTTATCTCAATAGTTTCAGTTGCCTTACAACCATTGCTTGGATTCGTTGCTGTCACTTCATAAATGCCTGTCAAACTAGAAAGCTTAACTTCAAGATTTTGCTCATCCAATGAACCAAGGAACAAATCATGTCCATCTGGTACTTTCCACTCATATGTCAAATCGGTAATTGTCGACGTTGGACTCAATACTATTCCTCCATTAGCATCGGTAATACATGTATGATATATTTCATCATCTAGAGTCAGATCAGGGGTAGCTTTATCTTCCTCTACTTCTATCTTATCTGTTGCTGTACAACCCGAACTTGGATGTGTCACTACTAATGTATACTCTCCTGACACAGATACAGACGGGCTAGAATCGGTACTGCTAAACATCGAAGGACCACTCCATTCATACGAAACTCCCGCTGTAGAAGAGCTGGCATTCAATGTTACTTCTTCAGTATCACAGTTTAATTCACCGCTTACTGATAATAATATGTCTTCTGGAACACTAAAATCCTCTGTTACTTCAACTGAAGTGGAATTAGTGCACTTATATACTGGATCAGTAACTACAACAGTATAGGTTCCTATTTCTGAAACCTCTGGATTTTGTTCAGTACTTGTAAAGCCATTTGGTCCTGTCCAACTGTATGTCACATTGACAACAGAAGAACTTGCCTCAAGCGCTATTGATTTGTTTACACAATTTACAGCACCTCCCGCTGCTACCAAATCAGGGATTTGTATTAATTCATCAACAACAACTTCTTTACTTTCTTCACATTCAGAACCATCGAAAGTTATCGTAACGACATACTTGCCTGGTGTATCAACAAAAGGAGATGCTGAAGAGGATGTAAAACCATCAGGACCTACCCATGAATAAATAGGATCAACAGCATCTACATCAACTGAAATCTGTACTGTGGATTCGGAACATGTAATAGTTCCACCTGAGGTTACAATTTCAGGGAAGGTCAAATCCTGTCTTACTGTAATGTCTTTATTGATACTACATCCATTGTTCAACTTAGTAACAGTAAGTGTGTACACACCAGGAACTGACACATATGGAAAACGATTGGTAGTAGACCACTCATCCGGCCCTTCCCATAAGAATGTAACATTCGGAGTACTAGAACCAGCATAGATTCTTTTTTCAGGAACGTCACAAGTCAAAGTACCTGTAGTCGCGATAGTGTATTTTGGAACTGATTTATCTTCAGTAACATCAATATCAGAAACATCCGAACAACCAGTATCAGCATCTGATACCTTCACCTCAAAGTTCCCTGCTGAAGTTACGATAGGATTTTGAGCTACCGAACTAAATCCTTCTGGACCTGTCCATACAAATGTTGCATCTTCTTCTGATAGATCTGTTGTCAAGTTAATCATCACCTCTGGATTGTCACAAGTCAATATTTCATCAACAGATAAACTGAATGTCGGAGGTGTTTTATCTTCCTCTACTTCTATGAAATCAGTCTTGAAGCAACCAGTCTCTTTATTAATAACCTTGACATCATATCTTCCTGATTCGCTTACCGCTGGGTTTTGAACCGCGGAAGTAAAGCCTTCTGGTCCTGTCCATTCAAAAGTCGCATCTTCTTCTGATAGATCTGTTGTCAATGTAATCGTTACTTCTGTATCAACACATGTCAACTTATCGTCTACTGACAAACTCAATGTTGGAAGGGTTTTGTCTTCCTCTACTTCTATGAAATCAGCCTTGAAGCAACCGGTCTCTTTATTTATAACCTTAACATCATATCTTCCTGATTCGCTTACCGATGGGTTTTGAACGGCGGAAGTAAAGCCTTCTGGTCCTGTCCATTCAAAAGTCGCATCTTCTTCTGATAGATCTGTTGTCAATGTAATCGTTACTTCTGTATCAGCACATGTCAACTTATCGTCTGCTGACAAACTCAACGTTGGTAGCGTTTTGTCTTCCTCTACTTCTATGAAATCAGTCTTGAAACAACCGGTCTCTTTATTTATAACCTTGACATCGTACCTTCCAGATTCTGTTACTTCTGGATTTTGAACCGCGGAAGTAAAGCCTTCTGGACCTGTCCACTCAAAAGTCGCATCTTCTTCTGATAGATCTGTTGTCAATGTAATCGTTACTTCTGTATCAGCACATGTCAACTTATCATCCGCTGACAAACTCAACGTTGGTAGCGTTTTGTCTTCCTCTACTTCTATGAAATCAGTCTTGAAACAACCGGTCTCTTTATTTATAACCTTGACATCATATCTTCCAGATTCTGTTACTTCTGGATTTTGAACCGCGGAAGTAAAGCCTTCTGGTCCTGTCCATTCAAAAGTCGCATCTTCTTCTGACAGATCTGTTGTCAATGTAATCGTTACTTCTGTATCAGCACATGTCAACTTATCATCCGCTGACAAACTCAATGTTGGAAGGGTTTTATCTTCCTCTACTTCTATGAAATCAGTCTTGAAACAACCGGTCTCTTTATTTATAACCTTGACATCATATCTTCCAGATTCAGTTACTTCTGGATTTTGAACAGCGGAAGTAAAGCCTTCTGGGCCTGTCCATTCAAAAGTCGCATCTTCTTCTGATAGATCTGTAGTCAGTGTAATCGTTACTTCTGTATCAGAACATGTCAACTTATCATCCGCTGACAAACTCAAAGTTGGAAGGGTTTTATCTTCCTCTACTTCTATGAAATCAGCCTTGAAACAACCTGTCTCTTTATTAATAACTTTGACATCATATCTTCCAGATTCTGTTACTTCCGGGTTTTGGACAGCGGAAGTAAAGCCTTCTGGTCCTGTCCATTCAAAAGTCGCATCTTCTTCTGATAGATCTGTTGTCAATGTAATCGTTACTTCTGTATCAGCACATGTCAACTTATCATCCACAGATAAGCTCAACGTTGGAAGTGATTTATCTCCTTCTATATCTATGAAGTCTGTCTCTGAACAACCATTTTCTTTATTAGTGACAATGACAGTATACTTTCCAGCTTCTGACACTTCAGGGTTTTGAGCTGCTGAGGTAAAGCCTTCTGGCCCTGTCCATTCAAATTTTGCGTTCTCTTCTGATAGATCTGTAGTCAGTGTAATGGTCACTTCCGTATCATCACACGTCAACTTATCATCCGCTGACAAACTGAAAGTAGGAGGTGTTTTGTTTTCCTCCACATCTACATACCCGGTTTGAGTACAACCACTTGCTGTATTCGTAGCTATCACTGTATATCTTCCTCCTTCAGATACCTCTGGTTTTTGATCGGCGGAAGTAAAGCCTTCTGGACCTGTCCATGCATATGTTGAACTTACTGACGAAGAAGCTGCATTTAACTCCACGGTTGGGTTATCACAATTAATCACTCCATTAACTGTCACAGCCAAATCAACAGCTCCTTGATCAGCTGTAACTTCTACATCATCAAAAGCATAGTTTTCATGTATCCCTGTAGTTCTTACTTTCAATATAATCTGAAGCGTATTTCCTGCCAGTGTTGGTGATTCTATAATGCTAAACGGCATCATTCCTTGTTCATCAAATAGTTTGATTTCTGTACCTGAATCAACTACATAATAAACTCTGAAGTAATCAAACACCTCATCCGTAGGGTCGTCATTAAGGTCCCCAAAACCTTGACCTTTTAGAGTAAATCTAAGACCTTCTTTTCCACTGATATCAATAATCTCAGATTTCCAGATTCCTTCCCCATCAAGATTGTAGACATAAAAAGCCTGATCTTTAGTCTCAAAATAAGTATTGCCTGCATCACCTACTGATCCAGTACCATTTACGACTGAGGTCCAAGCGGTACTTCCTGTATCATTTGTAATACCATCAGATAAATTGAAGTCTTCTGTCCATATCTTCTCTCTTGTTTGGCTGATCACCTGAACTGGTTTTGTAGAAGTACAGCCGTTAATCGGATTTGTAGCGATGGCGGTATATACTCCTGCTTCAGATACTGTAGGGTTTTGCTCTGTAGAACTATAGCCGTCAGGACCTGTCCATGAGTAAGTCGCGTTTGTTGTTGGAGAAATTGAGGTTAGCTCAACAGACGATACTTCACAAGTAATATCACCTGAAACAGATGCATCTATACCTGGTTCATCTTTATCTATATCTACTACTGCAAAACCAACGATTGAACATCCTCCCGATAAAGTAGCAGTCAAACGATATGTGCCAGCTAAGCTTACTATTGGGTTTTGAACACTTGATGTATATCCTTCTGGACCTGACCATTGGAATGATGAAGTGGTACCATCGGTAATTGTTGCTGTAATCTGAGCACTACTATTAATACAAGTAATTGGATTGCTCACGGAGGTTATGATAGAAGATGCTCCACTATCATTGTCACCTGTCATAGTTACATTATCAAAGTAATATCTTTCACTTTCGTGAGAGTTTTTAGCTCGTACTATGATTTGAAGTGTACTTCCTGTTAATGCCCCTGACGATACTGTCAAAGTAGATAAACCATTATCTACTCCATTTAGTCCCCCAATATTCTCAGATAAAAGAACCTCAGATCCGCCATTCAATTTATAATAAACATTGAGGTAGTCACTGGTTTCAAAATAGTCACTAGATTTATCTGTATCACTCTTTAAATCAATGGAGAAAATCACCTCTCCACGAGAAGAAATATCCACTGCTTCTGATTTCCATGTTAGTTGGTCAGCATTGGAGAATGACACTTTGAACTCCGAGTTTCTTACAAAATAATAACCTGAAGTAGAAGTGGTCTGTATTGACCAAGCAGTCTCTCCTGTGTCTGAAGTAGTACCTGTAGCAAGATCAAAGTCTTCTAACCAAAAGACATTTGAAGCTCCACTCTGTATTACTTTAACTGATTTAGTATTAGAACACCCATTACTTGGGTCTACTACTTTCACTGTATAATCACCAACAATGCTGACTGATGGGTTTTGAGTAGAAGAGCTAAAACCATCAGGTCCTGTCCATGCGTAAGTAGCTCCTGATACTGACGATGAAGCACTTAGTGTAACACTAGATACTGAACATGTCAACTCTCCTCCTGTAGCTACCAAATCAGGTGTTGAGATTTCTTCTTTTACTTCTACAGTAGTGCTATTCGTACAACCACTAGCGGTGCTCGATACCGTGACGGTGTATGTTCCAGATTCAGATACTTCTGGGTTTTGTAATGAAGAAGTAAAACCTTCTGGCCCTGTCCAGCTATAAGTTACTCCTGTAGATGATGATGTCGCATTGAGCTGAACGGTTGAATTGATACAGTTAATAGCACCATCAACACTAGCCTCCAAGTCAAGTATTTCACTACCTGCTGATACTTCTATATTGTCAAAGGAATAGTTTTCTGTGAGTCCAGTAGTTCGTAGTTTCAATATGATCTGGAGTGTATTTCCTGTCAACTCTGGTGATTCGATGACAGACAATGACATCTCTCCATCTTCATCAAAGATCTTGACTTCAGTTCCTGAGTCAATCGAATAATACACTCTGAAGTAATCATACATAGCATCATCCAAGTCACTATCCAAATCTCCAGAGCCATGACCAGTCAGCGAAAACTTAACACTCTCCTTGCCTGTGATGTCGATTAATCCTGAAGTCCAAATGCCTTCACCATCTAAGTTGTAGACATAAAAAGATTGATCCTTTGTAGCGAAAAATGGCTCTCCAGGGTCACCTACAGAACCTGTTGGATTAATGTTTTGTGACCAAGAAGTGCTCCCGGTATCGTTATTAGTGCCATCAGGCAGATTGAAGTTTTCTACCCATAGCATTTCTCTTCCTAAGACAGTTACCTGAATAGATTTTGAAGATGAACAGCCATTGATAGGATTAGTAGCAGTCACGATATAGGTTCCTGCTGTTGATACAGTAGGGTTTTGTGATGAAGAGCTAAAACTTGCTGGTCCTACCCAGCTATAACTTACACCTGCGACAGACGAGGTAGCATTTAGAGTCACACTGCTAACTGCGCAGCTTAGCTCTCCTCCAGTAGCCACTAAATCTGGCTCGTTTTTATTTTCTTCTACAGTGACTGATTCTGTTACTGTACATCCTCCAGGCAACGTCGCTGTCAAATTGTATGTACCTGCCTGATTGACGGTTGGGTTTTGATTTGTTGACGAGTAAGAATCAGGTCCTGTCCATTCAAAAGAAGAAACCGTTCCGCCTGAGACGGTTGTGATGATTTGCGCAGTGCTAGCCTTACAAGTGATCTTATTAGATACAGAAGTGGCTATTGCTACATCTCCTCCTGAAGATTGGCTGCTGATTGCTACATTGTCAAAACAATATCTTTCGGTTTCGTGTGAGTTTTTTGCTTTGACGATGATCTGAAGTGTACTTCCTGTAAGCGGGTCAGATGTTACTGTCAAAGTAGATGGGCCATTATCTACTCCATTCAACCCTGCGGTATTTCCAAATAACAAGGTTTCTGATCCTCCATTCAATCTATAGTAGACATTGATATAATCACTACTCTCGAAGTAATCTCTTGGCTCATATGTATCACTCTTCAGGTCGATTGAAAATGATACTTCTCCACGAGATGAAATATCTACTTCTTCAGATCTCCAAATCATTTCGTTTGAACTCTCAAACGAGACTTTAATCTGATTACCTAATACGTAATGAATTCCTGAAGAAGAACTACTCTGTATTGACCAAGCCGTCTCGCCTGTATCTGATGACGTTCCGGTAGGGAAATTGAACTCTTCTAACCAAAAGGTATCGGTATTGTCTTCCACTACGTCGATTGATTTGGTAGTGGAACATCCTCCTACTGGATCTGTTACCGTGACCGTATACTTGCCCGGTTCTCCTACTGTTGGATTTTTAAGAGTGCTAGAAAACCCTCCAGGTCCTGACCAACTGTAAGTGGCTCCTGATACGGAAGTAGACACATTCAAAGTCACATCTGTAGAACAAGACAAAGATCCAGAACTCGTTACTGTTACGCTTGGAAGAGTTTTCTCTTCGACCACTGTAACACTAGTCGTAGCTGAACAACCATCCTTAGATACTTGTAGCGTATAAGTTCCAGCAGCATCTACAGATGGACTTTGAGATGAAGATGAAAATCCATTGGGGCCGGTCCATAAATAATTTGGTGAACTGAGGTTGGTCGATCCTGAAAGGGTAACTGTATTCTGCGAGCAGGTCAACTTGCCGCTTACACTGGCTGTTGCAGTGATGGATTCAATTGCCTTTACTTTTATATCATCTATGAAGTAAATTTCATTGGATCCTGAAGCTCTACCTTTTATTATGAGCTTAACCCTGCTGCCACTTAGTGCTCCCGTACTAACTGTTTTCCAGCCTTCACTTCCTGTATCTACGGCAGCTATGTTTTCAAAAAACAAGGTCTCTGGACCGTTATCTACTCTATAATAAGCTCTGATATAGTCCATACTACTTCCTGAATCATCAAAAGTGTCTCCATTTCGAGTACGGCTTCTAAGATTGAAAGAAAGTGAAACTGTCTGACCTGAAGCGATATTGACGTTCTCTGTGTAAAGACCGATTTCTTGATCCAAGCCTGTATTGGTGACTACGAAGGCATTGCTAAATACATATCCTGGTCCTGAGCCTGTACTGGTAGTAGACCAAGCGGTAGAACCTGTGTCGTTTTGTGTGTTATTACTTAGCGAAAATCTTTCATGCCAAATGGTAGTGGCTAGAGCATCACAGAGTGGCTCGCTTGCGCATTCGCCTTTTTCTTTGAATAAATCAAATCTCTCAATGTACTGCTTTGAGGTTTGAGAGCCTCCTTTGTCGTAATTATAGAATTCAACGATGAATTGTACATGGTCACCATTGAACTCTGGAGAGATCAAGGTTCGAGTACCTACAAATCCGAATACCTCTCCAAATTTTATTTGAGGTCCTCCGTCTACTCTGTAGTAAGCTTTAACATATTCAGAACCAACGAGGTCACCTTCTGTATGAATCTTGACCGAAACTTGTACTCCAGTATTTCCTTTGATAGGAATTTGGTTACTGTACCAGACGCCGACTCCACCGAGATTTTCTGCGATCAGTCGATTGGATCTTACAGCAAACTGTTTGGCAGATGGAGTATTGGACTCATCTAAGTTCCAGCCCCCTATACCAGATGCACTTTTAGTGCCATTTGCTAATCCTTGAAAATTACCTCTAAATATCTCACAGTCAGGACTTGCTACCAACGGTGAGGACAGTTGAAAAAATGAAATAACCATGAAAAGCACCCATAGCTGACGGCCCTTTTCGGTCAAAAACGAAGACATACCCTTTTGTTTTTTTAAGAATAAATAATAACCTGCCCGTCTATCCTTTTAATAGACAGAATAAAATGATATTGGGATATCTAATAACAAGTGAGGGATTTACCTAAAAAGGCTTCTAAGTGGATCACGGACGCACTATCGAGAAAAATCGTTCATTTAACTCAAAACTAGAACGTTACTCGCAAACGTATTTTTTTTCTGAATTAATAACAATAAAAAACAGTGAAATAAATAACATTTAATATCTGGGCAATACTTGATTTACCAGATTATTAATGTCTACTATGAAGGTATTCGTCTATGCATTGCTCTGAACTAGAGGCTCGCATGGCACACAATGCTTTCGAATGGAATGAAGATGTTATTTTGCAATAATTAATCATGACTTTGTAAAAATCAAAGTGATGAAACCATTATTTACAAAATCTTAATCGTTTATGTACATTTTTTAGAATCAAAAGGTCGGATAATCTGATATGCACTAGTTAAAAAACAAACCTTCTTTAATTCTGAGATTTGTTTTAGCCTAAAATAGAACTTGACATGCAACCCCAATGAGATATAAGTCAGCAATTAAAATCGCCCGGCCTTCTTTTCATTCTTCTTGAATTTTTTTTTTACAACTAGGCTCTTAAGTACATTCTTTGACTAAAGTCTTGTTGCCGATGTTTATCATGGCTCTTGATACAACAACCAATAATGAAAAGTAATTTTTGTATTTCAGACATTTAATCTAAACCACCCCAACAGCTGCTGGGGCGGTTGATTAAAAGATTGATTTAAGCTACTTCTTCTGGAGCTTCTTCCTCTGTCTCGGTGGCTTCGTTTTCAGAACGGGTCTTTCTAGCCTTGGCGACTGTCATGACTGAACTGGTGATTCCATCGATTTGCGTAATCAACTCTTCGAATTCTCCGTCAGTTGTACTTTGAAGGATGTCGAAGGTGCTGATTAGTGCATTGAGGTGTGGCGCTATACCTGACTTGGCTTCCGAGAGTGTCGGATAGTCCGCTAGCTGATCGGCTTCAAGGCGCTCGTTGTAGAGGTTGTTGAATTCGACTTGCGCTTGCTTCAGTTCCTCATAGATCTCCTTGACATTCATTGTAGTCATTGCTGGCTGATACTGCTCTTCATCTAGTTCGTTGAAGAGTGCAGATAGCTTACCTGACTGCTCTGTGTATCCCAATCGGTAAAGTCCAGTGCCGGCTTGCTCTATCACAGGCCAAACTTTGTTGTATGCCTCTTGGATCACTTCACTTCGACGACGCTTGTTAGCATCGACTAGGTCTCTAAATCCTATGAACAAATCATCTCTCAGTGCATCTAGTTTAGAGAGTTCGCTCACCAACTGATTGAGTCGTACGGCTACGAGTGCTTGCTGTAGCGCTTCAAGATCTAGCTCTAGTAGATCGACGATCTTGAGTACGAATGGGTCTGTAATTCCTGCCTCTTGGATGGCCTTTAGGTAATTAGCTGTTGTTTCGGCCAGCTCTGCTGGCAATAAGTAGCTTGTTCTAAGCTTAATCATATTGAACGGTTTAAGTTAATCAAATGCTGCAAAGTCAAAGATAACGGCTGCCGTTGGCTTGTTTGAAGTGATTGGGAAGATTTTTCGGGGAGATAGATGGAAGTTTTGCACTAGTCTACCGTCTATCGAAGGTGCATGAGAGTGTAAAAGATGTTTCACTCCACTCAATATGAGTGTTTTAAATTTTAAATAAGACGAAAGCTACTGAAGTTGGTCTTCCAAAAAAGTTTTTTGCTCCACATCTGCTGACTTGAAGGACGCAAATTTTCTAGATTGAGTAATCCGGCTGGCGAAAGCGAAAAAAAATATTTTTAGGAGTAATCCGCACCGCTAGAAGCTCGTAGATTTTTTTAATCGAAAAATCAGTGCTGAGAAAAGCGAAATAATAATTTCTGCGAAGTAATCGGCGCTAAGTGGACCCAAAAATATTTTTTTTGGAGTAATCCGAACGGCGCAGAGCTCGTAGAAAATTTACGAGCTCCAAGTCAGCAGATGTCCTCCGTGAAACTTTTTTCGACTAGTAAATCGGCTTGAGTTGGTAAAAAAAAATTCTACGGGGCTTGATTCCACCGGTCATTGAGGGAAATAATTTTTTCTCTTGACTCCGATCAGTGATTGATTAAGGTTTGGTCTATTTCTTCTATCAATGACCTATATGACTCTCTTTTGTTTTAGATTTTAGTGCTTCTAGATCCTCTGGTGTGACGATCGCGGACTTTTTGAAAAGCCATTTCTCCTCATGTACTGGATCATAATTAGGATTGGCTGTTGGTAGCTGAGCGCCTACTTTTTCTCTCCATTGGTTTAGCATCTGAAACAATTCTTTGGTGATGTCTGGTTGCTCATCGACCTTATTGATGGTCTCTCCGATGTCTTCCTTGAGATTGTAGAGTTGAAGTTGTTCTTCTTCGAATACTTGGATTAGTTTCCAGTTTCCTTTTCTTACTGCACTATAGGGTTTGGCTCCTTCGAGGTGGTAGTGTGGATAGTGCCAATATACTGCACCTCTGTCTTGATCTTGGTTGGATAGTAGGGTGCTTGACAAGTCCTTTCCATCGATATTTTTGAGAGCTTCTGTGTTTTGGGACTTGATCAGGCTTAGTACTGTCGGGTATATATCCGGAGATATGGCGATGGTTTTGGATATTCGCCCTCCTTCTATGCCGTCTGGCCAGCTAATAACTAATGGCACTCTGACTCCTCCTTCATAGATATCTCCTTTGCCGCTTCTGAGTGGGTAGTTGTCGGTGACGCTTTGGGTCTTTTTAAAGTTTTTTCTCAGCCCTCCATTGTCACTGAAGAATATAAAAATAGTATTGTCATAGATTCCTGTAGCCTTGAGTTGATCGACTACTTGTCCTACGGCATCGTCCATGTGCTCGACCATCGCGGCATATACGGGATTGCTATGATGCAGACTGTCGTTGGCTATCGCTTCGTATTTACGGATCTTATCTTCTTTGGCTTGTAGTGGTGTGTGTACATTGTACAGCCATAGGTTCATGTAAAATGGTTTTTCGGACGTGGCACTGGCTTGTATGTAGGCTGAGGCTTCGGCTGCGAGTCGCTCTGTGAGGTATTCTCCTTCTGGGCCATCTTCTAGTCGAGGATTTTGGTAAGGGCTAAAATAGCCTCCTCCACCGTGGGACTTGGGAGATCCTGCTGAATGTCCTGCGATATTTTGATCAAATCCTTGGTTTTCGGGCCAGTAGTTTTCCGTCTCCCCGAGGTGCCATTTGCCTAAGTGAATGGTATTGTATCCTTCATCTTTGAGGGCTTCGGCTAGTGTATATTCTTTTGGGTCCATATACATGGTCCACTCTGGGATCGCCATTTTGGCAAATGGCTTCTTGTGTCCCGTGATCCAGTCGGTACAGTTGATGGTTGCTGGATATTTTCCAGTCATTAGACTGGCTCTTGATGGGGAACATACGGTACAGGCTGCATAGGCATCGGTGAACTTGACTCCATCTTCTGCGAGTCGGTCTACATTAGGGGTCTGGTATAGGTCGCTTCCAAACGTAGCGGCATCTGTCCATCCTAAGTCATCGACTACAAAAAGTACTACATTGGGCTTTTTGATGGCTGTTTCTTTTTTTGATTCACATGCCATCAGGGCAAGTAGTGACATAGCTAGTGATGCTACGTTTTTCAGTGCTATTTTCATCCTATAATATCTTCTTATCAATCAAGTCTGAGCAGATTTTTGATCTACTCTTCTCTCCAAAACTAGGAAAAGATAGATCTGTATCAAATTCCATTTACTTTTGTGATTCCTCAGCCAAACTATCCAGTCGCTGGTTCGAACTAACTACAATTCCAATTTGTTTGGTCAATGATTCATAGAAGTGTATTCAGATTACCATTTGAGCATATCGAAATCCAATTAACAAAGTCAAAATAGCTATAGTGTAGAACTAAAACGAACGCGAATGCCTCTGAAACTTTCAATATTTATTTTAGCCAGTGCATTAGTAGCTCAGACTAAAATCTCCCCTTTTGAACAGTTAAGGTCTAAAGCTGACTCTATAAACTCAGCTCAACAATCGATCGATCTACTGGATGAATACTTGAATACGAACACCAGACCTCGCTTACCTGAACTGGCGGGTTATTATTACCTGATATCTATTCAATACTACAAAAGTGATGAACTACTAAAAAGTCTATCCTATTTACTCAAAACAAGGGAGTTAGTCCTAAAGCATGGAAACTTGAAGGACTTGGAGTATAAAATAAGTCAGCTCTCGGCAGCTATTAATTTTCAAATGAGTGATTTTAAGCAGGCTCAGAAGGAGTTTGAGAGTGCATTGGCAATAGCCGAATCCCAAAAAGACAATTCCCGAATCGTAAACTGCTTGTTCAACATTGGTATATCACAGCGAAATCAGGGGCAAAATAAAGCCTCGTCTGAGACTCTTTTCAGATGTCTGGAGATGGCTAAAGATGAACATATACATAAAATGGTTTCAAGGTCTCTAAATCAACTTGGAAGGAATAGTGAAGAGATGGGGAATCTAAAGCTAGCTTATAAATTGTACATCGAATCGGGAGAAGTCCCTGGTATTGAGATCGAACATATCACTACATCATATGTCAATGCGGGTTTTATTGATATGACCGAAGGAAGGTATAGAAAAGCCATTGGGTTGTTCCTGAAGACTGAACGGCTGATCGACGAAACTTACTATGATATTTATATACCGATGCTCAACAACTTAGGAAGGTGCTATTACCACCTCGAGCAATATGATTCGGCGCTAATCTATCTTGACAAAGCTCTTGATCTCAATTTCAACCCTACTCGCAATGCTCTTGATTTGCCGCAACTGAAAGAGTCCTTCGAATACCTCAAGCTAGTGGCTAAGGCTAAAAATGATGAGCACTTGTTGAAAAATATAGGTATTCTCGAAAGAATCAGTGAGTCGAACAAAAATTTGGAAAAGGCTAATGCTGACTTGATGGTTCAGGAGCATGAAAAGAGTTTGGAAAATGATAAACTAGAACAGAGATACATTGCTTGGATGATTTCTACTGGCGTATTATTGACTCTGATGTTCATCTTGGGAGGAATAATCTATTTCTCTAGAAAAAGGAAAAAGAATAGCTATAAGGCTTTTTTAAAGGAGATAGATGAGACTTTGGATGGTCGTTGAGTCTTTCTACCGCCTTTCTAAACGCATCTGATTTAAGGACCAAACCATTTTTAGTGTAAGCTTTTTTCAGGTATGGTTCAATACAGCTTACACTTAGTAATTAAACTCTCTCAATACGCTGCACCATTGGGATCAGGCAGTATAATTTTCATTCTTTTTTGTGAAACGTCAAATAAGTATGAATCAATAGGTTTTTAAATCGAAGTGGGAGTATTAGGGTCTATTGTGGATTTGATTATCAAACGAAGGGCCCAAACCAACTTTATGATCTGAGCCCTGTCCTTTTATATATGAATTGTTGCGTTTATTCTTTGATGAACTGTGTCACTTTGCTTCCTTGCTTGATGATGTAGATTCCTGTCGATAGTGTACTGATATCTATAGTCTTCTTATCTGACGACAGTAGTACTACTCCTTCTAGACTTAGCACCTGTACTAATTCTCTACTGGTACTATTAATGGTAATGATACCACTAGCTGGATTTGGATATACTGTAAAGTCACTTTCTAAATCTTCTCCTACGGATAGTGTAGAATTGATTACTACATTCTGGGTTTGAGAGATTTTATTACCATGATTATCATCAAAAGTCCAGTTGATCTTGACACTTCTAGTGATAGGAAACTCTATATCGTGTGTCACGGTGATGTTTGAGCTACAGTCATCCGTGGCTGTAGGGATCACGATACTTGATTCTAATATTTCTTTGTCAGAAATGATCTCTGGCAATTCTTCCAAATCAGGTACTGGATTAGTGACATCATCAAAGGTGATTGATTGAGTGGCTTCAAAGGTGTAACCATAGCCGTCATCAAAAGTCCAAGAGACATCCTTAGTCGTACCTTTGTTCGCTTCAAAATCCAACTCATCCTCTGTAGTACCTGTCAGCATTCCTAAGCAGGCGTCATTGATGGTAGGAGCTTCAAACTGGCAGTCAGTTTTGGCTGAGACATTATGATTCTCTTCGGGTTGACAAATCCTGACTTGAAGTAAATTATCATAGCTCCTTTTTGCGAAATCATGGATTTTTTCAAATGAGTTATCAGCAGTATTGAACTTGTACATAGTACCTTCGTCATACTCTCCTCCTTCTCGTGCTATACCGTATAATACACCGTCCTTATCTTCTACCAGCCCAAAATAAGAATGAATACCACTTTCACTATCAAAATCATACAGTTTGGTATAAGTATTAGTAGCAGGCTCATAGCTAAAAATAACTCCCATATCGTTACTTCCTCCTTGTCGTGTAGTACCATATAAAGTACTGCTCTTTCTACTCTTAAGTAACGATGCAGATGGAGCCGACCCATCTATTCCTCTAAAATCATGATGCTTGGTGAGTTTACCTTCTACCAGATCATAGCTATATAGAACACCATAATTAGTTACACCATAGAAAAGATTGCGATTGACCTCTGTCAATAATGTAAATGGAAAAGATGCACCAATATCATCAAAATCTGCTAGTTTACTAAACGATGAGCTATTGATATCATAGCTGTACAACAAACCCTTGTCAGATTTCCCTCCTCTAAATGTAACTCCATATAACTTACCATCTGAACCTAGAGTAACCTTGAATGATTTAAAACCATCAAAATGATAAAGAACAGTGTACTCTTTACTATTGACGTCATACTTGAAGATCACTCCATCACCATAGGCACCTCCAGCACTAGTCGTACCATAAAACACACCAGCTTCTCCTTCTATTACTCCAGCTCCTGGTTTACCACCTGTACTTCCTTTAAAATCATGGAGTTTGGTATATTGACTGGTAAAAGGATCTATTCTAAAAAGGACACCATCCCCCTGAGAATCCGTCTCACTATTATTACCTCCCCTGAGAGCAACTCCATATAACATTCCATCCTTAGCTTGCATTAAATTTGGACTGTCTAATAATTTCCCCCAATTAATCAACTCATACAATGACGCGTACTCCTCGCTAGCTGGATCGTAGTTGTAAATCACTCCTAAACCTGATACTCCTCCTTTAGAAGAAACAGCGTAGAGCTTACCATTACTACCTTCTATCAGTGAACCTATAGTATGGTCTGCTTGTCCGTCCTCAAAGGAGTGCTCTACCTTAAAACCAACTCCAGCTAGGTCATAACTAAATAAAACACCTCTATCCTCTGTGGTGGCGGATGTTCGACCTGCAAACGTCACACCATATAGCTTACCATTAGCCGCTTGTATCAATGAGCCTCTTGGACCATAGCCATTTACATAATAATCAAAATCATGAAGCACTGTGAGGCCTGCCGCGCCTGACACATCATAGCTGTATAAAATACCATCGCCATTAGCTCCACCTCTATATGTACTTCCATATAGCTTGCCATCATTCGCGAACATTAATGCCCCTACGGGAGTACCACCGTGTGTCGTTCCGTCAAAATCATAAAGCTTAGTGTATGTATCATCTGAGGTGTCAAAACTAAATAGCACCCCCTTATCTGAACTACCTCCTCTGAGAGTAGATCCGTATAACACTCCAGCATTTCCCTCTATCAATGAGTTTGGGGTTCCACTGAACTTATGCAGTAATGCGAAAGTTTTATCTCTTGGATCAAAGCTAAAAATGCTAGAGTTACCTGAATATGAACCCGTAACACCATACAACTTCCCATCACTACCTTCCAATAAAGTTTTACTGGGGTTTGCCCGGTCAGATACTCCATCTCCTACAAAGTGATAGAGTACTTCATAAGTTCCTACCTCTGGATCATAAGAAAAAATAGTCCCCTTGTCATTAACTCCTCCAGTAAAAGTGACTCCATAGAGCAAACCATCACTGGCATGAAGCAGTGAACCTCTAGGGTCTTCACCTTGATCTTCTGTTATTCCAAAACTATGAACTAACTGATACTTCGTATCGGCTTCATCATACCTAAAAATAGTTCCTCGACCTCTTGTACCTCCGTCTTCAGTCATTCCATAGAATACCCCCTCACGTACTTCTACCAAGTTGCCTATTGGCTTCTCTCCATCATCAGGAACATCCAATACGTGTTGGTATTCTTTATTGACGTCAAACTTAAATATTGATCCATTTCGTGAACCTGAACCAGAGCTTCCCCACAGCTCTGTGACCTGAGCGCTTAGTCCATGCGTCAGTATGGCTAAGGCGATAAATAGTAATGTTTTCTTCATTTAATTAGCTATGATAATTATTTAAAAAAGTGGGATAAATCGGGTGGATGATCTCAAGAATAATTTTGAACGAAGGGCCCAAACCAACTTTATGATCTGAGCCCTGTCCTTTTATATATGAATTGTTGCGTTTATTCTTTGATGAACTGTGTCACTTTGCTTCCTTGCTTGATGATGTAGATTCCTGTCGATAGTATACTTATATCTACAGTCTTCTTATCTGACGATAGCAGCACTACTCCTTCTAGACTGAGCACTTGTACTAATTCTCTACTGGTACTATTAATGGTAATGATACCACTAGCTGGATTTGGATATACTGTAAAGTCTCTTTCTAAACCTTCTCCTACGGATAGAATATCATCTCCTGGGGTATTAGGATCTGGAGTTGAAGGTATTTCTACAATCACATTCTGGGTTTGAGAGATTTTATTACCATGATTATCATCAAAAGTCCAGTTGATCTTGACACTTCTCGTGATAGGGAACTCTATATCGTGTGTCACGGTGATGTTTGAGCTACAGTCATCCGTGGCTGTAGGGATCACAATACTTGATTCTAATATTTCTGTATCAGAAATGATCTCTGGCAACTCTTCCAAATCAGGTACTGGATTAGTGACATCATCGAAGGTGATTGATTGAGTGGCTTCAATATAGTTACCATATATATCATCAAAGGTCCAAACAATATCCTTTGTGACTCCTTCGTTCGCTTCAAAATCGAACTCATATATCTCACCATTTTCCAATATACCTAAGCAAGAATCGTCGATTGTAGGAGACTCTAAACCATGACAATCTACCGTTTTGGGAGCAAGAATATGATCATCTGACTGACATGTCCTGACTTGTAGTAAAGTCGTAGGGGGAGTTGAAATATTAGCTATTGATCTAAACTTATGAATTTGTTCAAATGAATTATCTGCAGTATTGAACTTGAAAATAATTCCTTTACCAGCAGAGCCCAAACGACGTGTCATACCATATAGCACTCCGTTCTTATCTTCTGTCAATCTTTGACCAGGCTCAGCCGCTCCATTTACACCGCCAAAAAAATCGTAAAGCTTGGTATATGTCCCTGTAGCCGTCTCGTAGCTGAATATAGTTCCTTCATCTCTACTTCCACCATCACGTGTCGTGCCATACAAAGTACCTTTTCTACTTTTTAGCAATAGTACTGGTGGGATGCCATCATCTGCACTAAAATCATAGAGTTCGGTTAGTTCACCATCTGCAGGATTATAGCTATATAGTACTTTCTTTTCATCTCCAATGGCAGTTCCATACAAGAGATGATCATCACCTTCTACCGGAGCACCGTAACCTTTTACTCCTCCCAGATCAGCGAAGTCAATTAACTTTTTATACGTTCCGCTCAAATCGTAACTAAATAGCACACCCTTGTCTGATTTTCCGCCATTCAATGTGGTACCATACAGTTTACCATCACTGATCATAGTAAGTGAAGCTGGATTATCTCCATTGACCCCTTTGACGAATTCATAAAGAACTGAATAGCTGCTACTATTAATGTTATATTTAAAAATTACGCCTTTATTTTGGACACCTCCTTTACGGGCTACGCCATATAGCAACCCATCATCCCCTTCTACTAGAGACTCTTGTGGCGACTCACCCGTCGAAGACTCAAAATCATAAAGTTTCGAATACTCATTGGTAGTTCGGTCTATCTTAAAAATTACTCCACCATTATTCCTACCGCCTGATTTGGATAAACCATATATCAAGCCGTCTTTGGCTTGGATTAAATACCCTGTAGGGTACTGCCCAAATGGACTAGATAGAGCATGTAATGACTCATATCCAGAACCATTGGGTTCATAGCTGTAAATCATTCCAAACCCAACAGGTCCTCCACCATATGATATTCCATACAACTTACCATTGCTCCCCTCTATTAGAGAACCATCAGAGTACCGCGCTTGTTCTGCTAAAAAAGAATGTTCTACCTGAAATCCTGCTCCTAATGGATCATAACTAAACAATACTCCTCTATTACTGCCCGTTGCTGCTGCATCATTTCCTCTTAATGTTAAACCATATAGCTTACCATCATTAGCTTGAATCAATGAACCAGTCGGGAATTCGCCAGTAACTTTTTCATCGAAATGATGAATAACTGTAAGACCAGCAGAACCGGATAAATCATAATTAAACAAAACGCCTTCGCCGCGCGCCCCTCCAAATCGTGTGGTTCCATATAGCTTTCCGTCGTTGGCTAGTGTTAACGCTCCTTCAGGAGAACGTCCGTCTGTCCGATTAAAGTCATGAAGCTTGGTATAAGTGTTATTGGTAGTATTAAAGCCAAATAAGACTCCAAGACTGGAACTACCACCACTAGCCGTAGCACCATATAACAGCCCCCCGCTTCCCTCGATTAGAGAACTCCTTGGATTACTACCGTCATTACCTGTAAGCTCATACAGTTGTGCTACAACTTTAGTATCTGGATCAAAACTAAAAATAGTTGCAGAGCCAGAAGGAGGTCTTGTAATACCGTATAATTTGCCGTCGCTACCTTCCAACAATGTTCCTGCGGGGTTTGGACTATTAGCCGCATCAAAGTGATGAATCACTTGAAAGATGTCATCTCCAGTATTGTATGAAAAAATCACTCCATCGTTGTTGGCACCTCCTGTATTTGTTATTCCATACAGTAGACCATCACTAGCTAGAATTAATGAGCCTTCTGGATTTTGACCGTCAGCCCCATTGAAACTATGGAGAATTTGGTAATTTGAATTTACTTCACTGTATCCAAAAATTGCCCCTTTATTTGAAAGACCTCCTTCTGAAGTCATACCAAAGAATATACCGTCTCGTACCTCTACTAAATTTCCTGTTGAGCCTTGACCTTCATTAGGAACATTCAGTATATGTTGAAAATCCTTGTTGACATCAAGTTTGAATATTGATCCCTGACGAGTACCTACATGAGAAACTCCCCATAGCTCTGTGACCTGAGCACTTAGTCCATGTGTCAGTATGGCTAAGGCAATAAATAGTAATGTTTTCTTCATTTAATTAGCTATGATAATTATGTAAAAAAGTGGGATAAATCGGAGGTGGGTGATATCAAGAATAATTTTGAACATAGGGCTCAAACCAACTTTATGGTCTGAGCCCTGTCCTTTTATATATGAATTGTTGCGTTTATTCTTTGATGAACTGTGTCACTTTACTTCCTTGCTTGATAATGTAGATTCCTGTCGATAGTGTACTGATATCTACAGTCTTCTTATCTGACGACAGTAGCACTACTCCTTCTAGGCTGAGCACCTGTACTAATTCACTACTGGTACTATTAATGGTAATGATACCACTAGCTGGATTTGGATATACTGTAAAGTCGCTTTCTAAATCTTCTCCTACGGATAGTGTAGAATTGATTACCACATTCTGGGTTTGAGAGATTTTATTACCATGATTATCATCAAAAGTCCAGTTGATCTTGACACTTCTAGTGATAGGAAACTCTATATCGTGGGTCACGGTGATGTTTGAGCTACAGTCATCCGTGGCTGTAGGGATCACAATACTTGATTCTAATATTTCTTTGTCAGAAATGATCTCTGGCAACTCTTCCAAATCAGGTACTGGATTAGTGACATCATCGAAGGTGATTGATTGAGTGGCTTCAATATAGTTACCATATGTATCATCAAAGGTCCAAACAATATCCTTTGTAACTCCTTCGTTCGCTTCAAAATCCCACCCCTTTTCGATGGTACCTGTTAGTAACCCTAAGCAGTCATCATTAATAGTAGGAGCTTCAAATTGACAATCTACGGTTCGCGATATAAGTGTATGATCTTTCGGCTCACAGGTTCTTATTCTTACTAGAGAGGTTCGCGCGTTTCCTTCGTTTATTACAAAATCATGAATTTTCGTATAAGTACCATCATTTGTATTAAAACTAAACAATACGCCTGCATCCGAAGCTCCCCCCTCTGAGGTCACACCATATAATACTCCATCTTGGTCTTCTTCCAGACCTGCATAGGAATGCCCTCCAGTGGTTCCGTCAAAGTCATGTAATTTAGTATAGGTGGAGTTTGCAGGCTCATAGCTATAAATAGTACCTTTTCCATTACTTCCTCCATTTAAAGTCGTACCATATAATGTACCCTTTCTACTTTTGACTAATGAGTAGGGAGAATCTCCATTAGATGTCCCATTAAACTCATAAACACTTACTAGTTCATTGGCTGTAAGATTATAGCTAAATAGCACTCCACCGTCCTGACTTCCTCCACCGATAGTAGTCCCATACAACAGGTTGTCATCACCTTCAACCAATGGAGCCCTACTACTTTCAGCACCTATATCAAAAAAGTCTGCCAACTTAAGATACCCTGCTCCTCCAAGATCATAACTAAACAGTATCCCAGCATTTGATTTCCCTCCTTGTGCAGTACTACCATAAAGCTTTCCGTTTTTTCCCATAATTAGTGAGCTTGTTGGGCGTTCTTTATCATCAAAATGATGCAGCACAGTGTAATTCCCTTCATTAGTGTTATATTCAAAAATCACACCATAAGAGTTTCTACCTCCCCACCTTGTGACTCCATATAGTAGACCTTCATCTCCTTCTACTAATGTACCCTGAGGCCTGAATCCGATTCGTGGATTTGAATTACTTCCATCAAAATCATACAGCTTGGAATACTGATTATTGGAGCGGTCTATACTAAAAATCACTCCACCGTTACTCTTTTCTCCTCCAAATGCAGCGACTCCATAAAATATCCCATCACTGGCCATAGTTAGCCCGGTGAGCCCTTGTCCGAATGAATTTTTAAGTTTATATAGTGTCGAATAATTAGCAGTACTTGACAAGTCAATACTATATATCCCTCCATAATTAGGGTAACTAGAATCTCTAGTCCCTATACCATAAAACTTACCATCTTGGGCTTCAATGACATTTGCGGCTATACTATAGACTCTATTTCCTCCACGAGAATAGTTGTACTCTACATTGAATCCGGAACCACTAAGATCATAGCTAAATAGAACACCATACCGACTACTTCCTCCAGCTCCTGTCGTACCATATAGTTTTCCATTGGAGGCTTGTATCAAAGACCCATTAGGTTCACTTCCATTAGAGCCGTCAAAGTAATGAACTACTGTAAATCCCGAAGTTCCTGATAGGTCATAACTAAATATAACCCCTTCATCACTAGTTCCTCCATACCCAGCAACGCCATATAATTTCCCATCATTAGCTTCCATAAGTGCCCCTTGGGGATATTCTCCACCTATATGTCCATCCAAAGTATTTCCAAAATCATGAACCTTAGAATAAGTATTGTTTGAAGTATTAAAGCTAAAAATCACTCCTGTATTCCCATCACCTCCGTACTGTGTCATTCCATATAGCAAACCATTACTTGCTTCTATCAAGGAGCCTTCAAAATCGTTACCATCTTTCCCTGCTAGAGCATACAACTGTTCAAAAGTATTGTCAACTGGATTAAAACTAAATATAGTCCCATCACCAGATGAACTAGTGAGACCGTATAGCTTCCCATCACTTCCTTCTAGCAAGGATCCTATTGGACTAAGCTCATCTGTTTCTTTGAAGTGATAAAGTACTGAGTAGATACCTACTTGTGCGTCATAAGAAAATAAAACACCGTTGTCGCTAGTTCCTCCAGTACTGGTGACTCCATAGAATAAACCATCTGTAGCTTTGATCAATGAACCTGTAGGGTACTGCCCATCTTGTCCACTAAAGACATGAAGCACTTGATACTTTGAATCTGAAGGTGTATAACTAAAAATCACACCTTTATTTAAAGCTCCACCTATTCGGGTCATTCCATAAAACACTCCTGTCTCTCCTTCTATCAGGGAACTTTCTGAATTTTGACCATCAGAAGGAACATATGCAACACTTTGAAACTCTTTATTAACGTCTAACTTGAATATTGTCCCTTGAAAGATACTATTAGGAGTGACTCCCCACAGCTCTGTGACCTGAGCGCTTAGTCCATGTGTCAGTATGGCTAAGGCAATAAATAGTATTGTTTTCTTCATTTAATTAGTTATGATAATTATGTAAAAAAAGTGGCGGGATAGACAGGGAGGAAGGCTGATATTTCAAAGAGCTGAATACAACTCTATTTTTGACAAATTATTCATATTCTTTGCTGGATTTAGTGAATTCCAGCTTTGTAAAAGAGGCTGTATCAGTAGTCATAAAACCGGTCATTCTGATTGTAATCAATAAATGCAGGAACGAAGCATTGATCTGATCGCTAAAAACATATACATACCCTTACAGATCACTTCGCACCTATGAATGACTACTTTAGATACAGCCTCAGGCTCCTTAGATTAAGTTGTTGTTTGTATTCCTTTATCATTTATCTCTTTCTTTTAGATAATCGGCACTTAAAGAGTATAAAAACTAGCTTTCTCTTAATTGATCGATCAATCGTTACTATCGGCACGAAGCTAGAGTATGGATAAATCTCAAAATTGTATATTTCTTACACTTTCGAAAAAAATGAAAAAAATCTGTGGAGGTAGGTAAGGTTCCCTTATTAAAATTGAATTTTATTACAACTGACAGTCACTGTGATCAATGACCAAGTTGCAATTCGTACTCAAAGACTGATAATGACCTAAACCTTACTTATTCAACCTTCGATTAAAATCTTGATAGGACTGATTAGGCGATAAAAGATCAATAAAAAACACTAAAACGATCAATACTATTAACAGCAAACCAAGACCTAGCTTGGCTAACACCTTTTTAAAAAAGGTGAAAATATTGAGTAATGACATACAGCAAACCTACTTGGTCAGGACACAGAAAAAGTCAAAACCGTCGTTTGTTGACTCATCGACATCATAGTCATCAAGACCTATACTCGTTACCAAATCAGAGTTCTGTTTTTTGAGTATCATCCGATTCATTCGATTCAATATATCATAGGGCATGCGTAACATCCAAGCAGGTAGCCGATGTTGAAAGTCAAAGAGATCAAATCGAGTAATTCGCTCGACTGACTTCTTATTTCTTTCATAGTACTCCATCACCTTTTCGTTCCCTATTACCCCATAGATCTCGTAATCTTGAAAGACACTTTGAACTAGTCTTTCTAAGGTCATTCTGGTGTACTCTCTGATGTGCCATGGATTTCTAGTTAGGCTCATGGTGATATTGGGAGTAGTCAAGAACGCCTTACCTCCTGGTTTCAAAACCCTTCGTATTTCTTCAAGAAAAAGTCTATCATCCTTGATATGTTCTATGACTTGAAAACTGATCACTGTATCAAAGGAGTTGCTTTCTATACCATGAAAAGGAGGAACATTCATGCATTTGAAATCTATCTCTTGAAATACTTCAGCTAACCCATCAACGACTTTAGGGATCTTATCTATGGCAGTATAGCTATCAACATGAGGCCATACGACTTCAAAACCCCTTCCCATACCACAGCCTACCTCGAGCAAATCTCCTTTGATAGATGGCAATGATAAATAATAAGCTTTGAGTAATCGATTGTGTAAAGGGTTGTCGGAAACCAATTTACTTGAGGTAATTTCTGTAGTGTAAATAGACATAGTGCTTAGATGTTTCAGTCATAAGACATAGAAATCACCAAAACGTTGTAAAAGCCTTAATAAATAACACCATTTATTCTCTTTTTGAAAAATAAAGACTCAAGAAGGGAAAGTCAAATTGACCAAATAGATCCTTTAAATCTGATAAGAAGCTAGACAGGCATAAAAAGAAAAAACCTCAGCTCGATGAACTGAGGTTTTTGCAGAGAAGGAGGGATTCGAACCCCCGGTACCTTGCGGTACGCCGGTTTTCAAGACCGGTACATTCGACCACTCTGTCACTTCTCTGGGTCTATGCGTTCCATCTTTTCGAATGGGAGTGCAAATGTAGATTTAAATTCTTTTTAAGCAAATAGGATAAGAAAAAAATTAATCAAAAATTGAAGTTGTATGTTCAATTTTATTAGAATGAATTGACCGTGAGACACTTGCATTATATTCAAATCCCAACAATAAAATATACGCTAGCAAATACAACCAAATCATCAATGCGATCATGATCCCAATAGATCCATAAAACTTATGATACCCTGCGAAGTTGTTGATGTATACAGAAAAACCATAGGACACCACACCTATTGCTATTGCAGAAAAAATGGCTCCTGATGAGAAAAATGTCCACCTATCATGAATAGCAGGGGCAAAATAATATACGGATGAAACTGCCACGAGTAGCGAAAGACCAATGATCGAATACTTCACAAAGAACAACAGATAAATAATAAAGTCATCTGTCACATGAGCTGCATTCTGTAAGTAATCCAAAAAGGTCTTACCAATGACCAAAAGAAATATAGAAAAGAACAAGACAGAAGACATCATCAAAGTCAATCCTGCTGAGATCATCCGAGTCTTGACAACACTCCGCTTTTCATCTTGCTTGAAAATACTATTAAAGGCTTTCATCAAGCCGTGCATACCATTCGTTGATAGCGCCATCGCCAAGATCGCACCAAAAGAAAGCAGTCCCTGACGCTTAATCTGAATGATATCTAGTATAGTTCCTTCTACAGACTCATACATCGTAGAAGGCATCACACTTGCTACCATACTCAGGATACTGTCATTGCTCACATGAGGAAAAACCTGATGGATATAAGGTATCAGTGTAAATATGAAAATAATACTAGGGAAAATTGCTAATGTAAAACTAAAGGCTACTCCACTGGCCTTTATAGCCAAATCGTTGTTGGTGACATTATCCAAAAATGTCACTATCGTACTATATAAATTGGTACGGTGCTTATTCAGTTTTCGCTTTTGCAGCTTTCGGATGAAACGTGCGTACCATCTGAAATACATTAGTTTATTATGTATTCTTCGCCTAATCATTGATAATACGCTATAAGAATATCATGCAATACATCTGGCATTTTACACGGCTTACCAGTCTTGGTATTTACAAACACCAAAGTAGTTTCACCTATATTAATGAGGTCTCCCGCTTCATTGAATACTTCGTATTTAAAGATTATTCTGACATCTGGCATCTTAGGAATTGTGACCTTAATGGTCAACAAATCATCATACTTTCCAGGTTTGATATACTTCGATTTGTTTTCTAAAACGGGCAGCATCACACCGTTCTCCTCCATTTTTTTATACGAATACCCAAGATCTCTTAAAGTCTCTATTCTAGCAACTTCATAATAGGTAGCGTAGTTACCATAGTAGACATACCCCATCTGGTCCGTCTCAGCATATCTTACTCGTACAGTGGTCTCTGATGTAAACACGGGTGTTTTTTACTTTTTTGGTGCAATCTAATTAGAAATAGAAATATTCAGAGATCAATTAGGTACACCAACTATAACTTTCGACTAAAATTTCGTTAATTATAAAAAGCAGTTTTTTGGTCACTGATTTTTAGGCAAAAGACGTAGGTTTGAAGATGGAGAATAGCAGTAATGGAAGAAAATAAGACGGACATACAGGAAGAAATCAGACCCTCTCAATTAAAAGCCATGGTTTCCCTATTAGAGGATGATGACCATGAGATCGTTTCTAATGTCGAAAATAAGCTTCGATCTCTTGGTACATCTATCATTCCTCAGTTGGAAAAGGAATGGATGGAAAAAAGCCTAATTCCTGATGTACGAACCAAAATAGAAGATATCATTCATTCATTGCAGTATGAACTTCTTAAAGAAAAATTAGTTGAATGGAAGACTGAGGGCGCAGAAGATCTTTTGGAAGGAATGATGCTAGTCGCCAATTACCAATACCCAGACTTAAACTTAAAATACTTAGTTAGAAAATTTGAGCAGTATTACTATGAGGCATGGCCTGAATTCAAAGAGAATTTGACTGAAATGGAACAGGTTAAAATCTTAAATGATGTCATGTATAATAAACTCAAGTTTCGCCCAAACTCAAAGAACTTCCATTCTCCCTCCAATGGTATGATCAACGTAGTGCTAGAGTCTAAAAAAGGCAACCCTCTTAGCATGTGTGTTGTCTATTTACTCTTAGCTAAGCGACTGAAAATGCCAATTTATGGTGTCAATCTACCTAACCTGTTCATTGTTACATATAAAACCGACAAGGAGCAGTTTTACATCAATGTTTTTAACAATGGTATCATTTTCACCACGGATGATATTGACAATTATCTTGATCAATTAAACCTAGATCGATTAGACATCTATTATCAGCCATGCAGCAATGTTGACATCATTGCAAGAGCATTGCGTAACCTAATAGCATCTTTTGAGAAATTAGGTGAATACAAAAAATCTGATGACATCAAGGAATTATTAAAGGCAATAGAAAACTAGTCTTAATTTATCTCCACACTCTTTCATTCCCTCAAAAGACTATCTTTCTTGTGCTATTTAATGTGACATCCAATTGGACGTACATAGTTAACAGAGATATTATCTTTTCCGTCTAAAAGATGGTCGATTGCATTTTGAAGATAATTCTCTTTAATGCCTTTATCAGAAAGTGGATTATCATCTATTGCGCCTTGATAAAGCGTCTTATAAGCCCCATCTTTTCTAGTCAAGACGACAACTTCTCCATTTTTTGACACTTTCAGAATACTCTTTATTGTTTGACTCTGGTCTGAAAAATATTGTATCCCTAAATCCTCAGCTCTAGCTCTCATCATAGGGATATTCTCTGGCTCTCCAATACTCGGGTCATTGGAATTAACCAAAACTACATTTACTCCTTGGTCTTGATATTTTTGCTTCATTTTAACAAGACGGCCTTCATATTTCTGAGAATATGGGCAATTGAGACTTGTAAAGACAATAACTAGACCTTTGTCACCAAACAACTGATCTGTACTTAAAAACTCTTTCCTAGACACATCATAAAAAGACATCTCTGCTAGGGATTTACCTTGCCCAAGAACTGTAAAATTTGCTATTATAGCTAGCAGAATGAACATGATTAATTTGACCGCCATAAGACTAAGGTAACTAATCAAAAGAAATGGATCAGCGTTATTTTTTTCAAACAGAATAAACCAAAAAAGACTTTTCTAGCCTCTCCACTTGAAGTGTATACTCTTGATGTACTTCTTCCGTTTTTACAGATGCTTCTATTTGGGAGTCTGACATAGCAGTTACTTGAATATTTTCAGAGAAATTTAGATTCTTTCGCCCATAGATCTTGTAAATAGTTTCTTTAGCTGACCATGCCTTTGTCAGCATTTCTAGATCTGAACCGTACTCTTTTTGTTCCGTTAGGTTGAGATATTTGTTTTTGATTTTAAATAGCTGCGGACGAAGATTCTCAATATCCATTCCGCAAGGAGCTGTTTTGTGAATCAAGCACCCTACAAAATCATCTGTATGGGTAATTGACAGATTCAAATCATACCCTCCTAAGAAGGGCTTGCCATGGTCATCTTTGACTATACCATGATAATCTAACCCTAGAGACCTTACTACTTTTGCTATCAAAACTCGAGATGCAAAATGCTCCTTTTTTTTCCTTGGATGGTAATTTTCAGCCCCTTGTCGTTCTCTGGAATGAACCATCAGTCCTAAATCTTCAATGGACTCTGTAACTTTCCACACTCCCAACGTAGCACCTACTGAAACCGATTTGATAAACTCAATCAAACCAATTCTTCTTTTCTCTGATTGGCAATATCTAAGGCTGTAAAAAGAGCTGTAAGCATGGAACCTGGTTCTGCTATATTTTTACCTACTAAATCGTATGCTGTTCCGTGATCAGGGGAAGTTCTCACTATTGGCAACCCAGCTGTGTAATTCACTCCTGCCGAAAAAACTAAACTTTTAAAAGGTACCAAACCTTGATCATGATACATTGCTAAAATACCATCGAATTTTTTGTATTGTCCAGAACCAAAAAAACCATCTGCGGGAAATGGCCCCATCACCAAACTCCCTTTCGACTTGATAGATTCTACAGCTGGCTTGATGATTTCAACCTCTTCTTTACCTAAAAGCCCATCTTCTCCTGCATGAGGATTTAATCCCAATACAGCAACTTTTGGTTTCAAAACTCCAAAATCCTCTTTAAGGCAAGAAATCATCAGCTTAAGCTTGTCTTCAATGAATTCTTTCTTGATTTTCGATGGCACATCTTTAAGCGGAATATGTCCAGTCAATACACCTACTCTGAGATCCTCTGCTACCATGAACATAAGACCATCTTTAGCTTCAGCCTTTTGAGTAAGATACTCTGTATGTCCTGGAAACTTAAAATCATCATTTTGTATATTCAGCTTATTGATCGGAGCAGTAACCAAAGCATCAATATTTCCTGCTATCAAGTCATTAGTCGCTAGTTCTAGTGCTTTGAAAGCATATTTACCTCCTACATCAGTAGACTTTCCTGGAGTCAATTCTACTGGCTCTTCCCAACAGTTTAGCACATTAACCTTTCTATGGTATACTTTACTCAAATCATTGATTGGAGTAAAATTAAAGTGAGTTGCGTTTAGATTCTTGCGATAAAAAGACATCACTTTAGCTGATCCATAGATGACAGGCGTCATTTGCTTGGTAATCTTATTGTTATCCAAAGATCGGATAATTACCTCTGGACCTATTCCATTGATGTCTCCAATGCTTATGCCAATGATAGGCTTTTTCTCTTTTTTCTGATTTGACTGTCTATTGCCTTTTTCCATCTATATACCTCTACTTTCTATTACCACTATTGACTGCGGTAAGATTCTTATGATCTCGATCTCTCCTTCCAAATAGAATAACAAATATTCACCAATACTTGAGAACCGATAGAACTCACGAATATAATTCATTGGCTGCCCAATCGACTCATCCTTACAAATGTTCTGTATCTTACTCACTATTTCCTTTACCGCATTAGTAGCTATTTCTGCTCCCGATCGCTCCTTTATATGACACCAAAGACCTCTCAGATCATCTAACGCCTGACGACTAATTGATACGTCTCCTATGAACTTAATCATATCTTTTAGATCTCTCAGCTCTTCAGCATTTGCTATCCCAGACTTTTCTCCTTGAATCAAATGACCTATCAGAATTTTAGTTTTCTCTTCTTCATCAACCAAACTATTTAGAGATGAACTTATCCTTACCTGTATATCTGAAGGCTTATTCGTGAACATTGATTTAGAATTCATTGAGGCAAAAATAACTTTCGACTGCCTCATTGCATAATGTGGTGTAATTCACTCAATTTGCAACTCACTAAAAGGGGACTGATCATGACGTATGTAAAACCAAAAAAACGACTGGGTCAACATTTCCTGCGCGACCTTAGCATAGCCGAAGATATCGTCGCTGCTTTATACAGCGGAGCCAATGCGAATCGTGTCATTGAAATCGGTCCCGGCACTGGAGTTCTCTCAGAAATAATCATTTCCGATAAGGAATTTGAAAAGTTGATATTAATGGATCTTGATGAAGAGTCTATCGCTTTTCTTGAGAACAAATACCAAGATAAACGTGTCGATATTGTTCATGCTGACTTTCTCAAGGATGATTTAAAGAAATACTTCGGCGAAGAGCCATTTTCTATTATTGGAAACTTCCCTTATAACATCTCGACTCAGATATTTTTCAAAGTCTTAGACCATAAGGATCAAATCAGAGAAGTAGTAGGAATGCTCCAAAAAGAAGTAGCAGAACGGATTGCTACAAAAGAAGGTAGCAAAACTTATGGTATTCTTAGCGTGTTAATACAAGCATACTATGACGTAGAATATTTATTCACTGTACCGCCTCATGTTTTCGATCCTCCACCAAAAGTTAATTCAGGAGTAATCGCATTAAAAAGGAATAATGTTAAACAATTGGAATGTGATGAAAAACTCTTTATTAAAGTCGTGAAAGCTTCCTTTAGTACCCGAAGAAAGACATTGCGCAATGCATTAAAACCTCTAAATTTGCCCGAATCAATTAGGAGTTTAGAGATACTGAGCAAAAGAGCGGAACAACTATCCGTTGATGATTTCATTGCACTAACACTACAAATCCAAAATACATGATTCAGGACATGGAGTTTGAACTATCCAAAGAGTACCTAGAGCGTTTTACAGAGGCTCTGGACACTCAGGAAGTCGATTTTATCCAATCGACTTTGGATGGAGTGAACCCTGCTGATATTTCTGAATTATTAGAAGAGTTTGATAGTGAAGCCTCCAAATACGTCTTAGGGCTTTTGAAAGCTGACGTGGGAGCCAAAATCATTGTTGATTTAAATGAAGAAGCAAGAGAGAACTTTCTTGAATACTTCTCTGCTGATGAACTATCAATATACATCAATGAGCTAGATTCTGATGATGGTGCAGACTTGTTGGACACATTACCAATCAAACTCAGAGAGGAAGTCATCTCAAATATCACAGATCAAGATAAAGCTAGCAATCTGCTTGAACTGTTACATTATGATGATGATGTAGCGGGTGGTCTAATGGCAAAAGAGCTAATCTGTGCGAATCTTAATTGGACCATTAAACGATGCATAGAAGAAATACGCACTCAAACTGATAAGGTAGAAAAGATTTATTCTGTTTATGTGATCGATGACAATGATGTTTTACTGGGTAGAGTATCTCTTAAAAAAATCATTTTGTCATCTGACAATACGAAAGTCTCTGATATTTATGACGACAGTGTCGTGTCTGTAGAAACTTTCGTGAGTGAAGAAGAAGTTGCTTTCACCATGCAAAAGTATGATCTTGATGCTCTTCCTGTGGTCAATGTTCGTGGTAAGCTGATGGGTAGAATTACTATAGATGATGTAGTAGATGTAATTACAGAACAGGCCGAAGAAGATATACAAATGATGTCAGGTATTTCTGGAGATGTAGAAGAAGATGATAGTGCTTGGATTTTGTCTAAGGCACGCCTTCCCTGGCTTGTGATTGGATTAGTAGGAGGGCTTCTTGGAGCTAAATTCATAAGCCTTTTTGAAAAGGACATAGCTATTATTCCTGCCATGGCATTTTTTATCCCTCTAATCACTGCTACGGGAGGAAATGTTGGAATTCAATCCTCTACATTAGTAGTCCAAAGCTTAGCGAGCCCTAATGCTTTTGAAAACTCGCTGTTCCAGAAAATGATCAAGGTGTTATTTGTAGCGATAATAAATGGAACAATACTTTCAATTATCGTTTTTGGGATTGTAATTTTTTCCACTTCCGATCAGTCAATTGCTGGGACAGTTAGTATCGCATTATTTTCAGTGGTTCTGCTAGCCTCTTTCATGGGAACTATCACTCCTCTGCTTTTAGATAAGTTCGGTGTAAATCCTGCATTAGCTTCAGGACCTTTTATTACTACTGCGAACGATCTACTAGGTCTTGGCGTTTACTTCACAGTTGCACATTTTCTCTACGGACTATAAACCACAATATGCCCGATAATAAAAGAATCCTCATTATTGACCAAATGCATGAGAGCATAACAGATATGGTCAAATCAATCGGATACGAACCTGACTATAGACCTAATATCAAGCGCTCTGAGATCATAGCACTAGAACAACAGTATGTCGGAATGATCGTTCGTAGCAAAACCCCGATTGACGAAGAACTTTTGGTTAATCAAGGTGAACTACAATTCATCGGTCGAGCTGGTGCTGGAATTGACAACCTTGATGTAGACTATTTGCAATGTCGAGATATAGAAATTGTGAATGCTCCTGAAGGGAACCGAGATGCTTTAGGAGAACACGTATTGGGTATGCTACTAAGTCTCTCCAATAATTTACCAAAAGCGGATGATGAGGTTAGAAATTTTATCTGGGACAGAGAAGGTAATAGAGGATTTGAGATTAAAGGCAAAACCGTAGGTCTTCTTGGATATGGATACATGGCTAGTGCGGTCGCACAAAGACTCAAATGCTTTGATTGTGAAGTGATCGCTTTTGACAAATACAAATCCAATTTTAGTGATGAGTTTATTACTGAAGTAGAGTTAGATGAAATATTCGAGCGTGCGGACATTTTCAGCATTCACACACCGTTGACTGACGAAACTAAAGACTTGGTTGACATTAACTTCTTTAAGAAGTTTTCAAAAAATATAATTTTTATCAACTCAGCAAGGGGCGAGATTGTAGAAACGGCAGATCTTCTGGCAGCTATACAATCAGGAAAAGTCACGCACGCAGCTCTGGATGTCCTCGAAAATGAGAAAATGAAAAATCTGAACAACGAACAATTGGATACTTACAAACAGTTGTTCAAACTTCAAAATGTTATTCTCAGTCCGCATATTGGGGGGTGGACTTTTGAATCTTATAAGAATATCAATAAAGTACTTGTTGAAAAAATTGCTAAGCTTTAATAGCTAAAGAGCGAGACATTATTATTTATTGTTAGAATTGTCCTACAGCTTTTTTTATTAAGTTAATTTAGTAAATCAGCCTATCCTACCTCGCTTTAATTGACTATATTAAGTAAGGAAAAACAGCCTAACTGATAGTTTACAACCCACTTAACTTATTATACCGGCTAAAGTCAATTATGAAAATACTATTGGTGGATGATCACCGCATTGTCCGTAAGGCACTAAGTACTGTACTACAAGAAGAACTAAAAGCAGAAGTCATACAAGCTAGTAATGGAGTGGAAGGTATCAACAAATTTGTGCCCGAGGAATTCGACTTCATGATTGCCGACATTAACATGCCTCAGAAAAACGGAATAGAATTAACCAAAGAAGTAAGAAAACTAGATAAAAAAATCAAAATCATAGCGCTGTCTATGATGGACGACTCTTCTTCTATCATAAAAATGATCAAAGCTGGAGCCAATGGCTATGTTCTAAAAGAAGGCGACACTGAAGAGCTTCTGGAGGCAATTAATAAAATAAAAAACAACGAAAAATTCTATTCAGACGGTGTTACTGACAAAATCATGAATAGCCTTGTCAATAACGGTAAAGCTGAAAATCGATCAGAACTCACAAAGAGAGAATTACAAGTTTTAGAGTTAGTACTCAAAGAAAAAAACAATGGTGAAATAGCTGAAGAATTGTTTATAAGTCTAAGAACAGTTGAAACTCACAAGCATAACATCATGGAAAAAACAGGGGCTAAAAATATAGCTGGACTGGTGAAGTATGCTTTGAAAGAAAAACTATTTGATGACCTTTTTTATTAAAAGCTCCCTTATCTCATCTCAAAGGTCTTAGCCTAATGGCTGTTCCTTTTCCTATTTCACTTTCTATTTTTAAATCTAGGTTGATTTCCCGCGATCTCTCGATCATATTTATCCTACCATAGCCTGGAGCAACCGTTTTTGTATCATAGCCTACCCCATTATCTATTATGTCCATGAAAAAGTGATTGACATTACGCACATTTATTCTTATCTGTGAGGAAGAAGAGTATTTAATAGCATTGGAAAGAGCTTCTTGATATATCCTGAAAACATGTGTGGCTTTCGTTAAATCTTCAATCTCAGAATTACCTTTCCAATGAATCTTAATCTCACCAGGGTAAACTCTATTCATCTTTTCAGCCATTGAATAAAAAGCCTCTTCTAAACTGCTGGAACTGGACAGGCCTTCTCCAAAGTTATTGATGATTAACCTGCTTTCATTTACCATCTCTTCCAACAATTCATCTACTTCTAGATAATTACTCCTTACCTCTTTAGGTACCTGTGTACGCAAAGTAAGTCTAGTAGCTACGAGCATTTGACCTATACTGTCATGAACATCACGTGCAATCCTTATTCTTTCCTTTTCTTGACTCAACAACCTTTCATACTCTGTATTTTTTTCGGATTGTATATTTCTAAGAGTAACAAAAATTCTTGGTAAGTTATTCTGACTATGTCTAGAATCCAGCCTACTTAGTACGACTTTGTACCAGTTATACCTAGTCCCATTGTTTACTTGGATTTCATTTTGCGAATAAGAACCTCCATCTATAATCACTTGTAAAGTACCAGAAAACAGTATTCGGTGCTCTTCTTTAATACAATAAAACAGTTCTGCTAGTCCTTTGAATTTATCAAAAAACTTAGCATCTGATTCATTGTAAATAGTAATTATCTTATCCGTTTCTAGATCAATTTCAAACGCCAAAAGTTTTCCGAGCTGCAACAGTGCTTGTAGCTTTTTAATATCCTGCCTCAACTGATCTTTATAATTTTCCTCTTCTGTGACATCCTGTATCACAGACCATATAAACTCACTTCCATTAGCATCTTTTGTTTTTACACCATTGATCAATACGGGGACTCTATGTCGTGTTTTAGTAATTAGTTCTTTTTTATAAGATCCATATTTACCTTCAGTCAATAGATTTTTTAGTTGTTTTTTCTCTTCCGAATAAAACTCCATGGGAGTCAAGTCCCAATTTGTCATCTCTCTGAGCTCTTCTAAAGAGTACTCTGTTATCCTCAAAAACTCAGGGTTTACCTCTAGAAATTTACCTTCTAAGTCGTTTTTAACTATTCCTATGTGAGCATTCTCAAAAAACCTATTGAGATTATGGTTTTTAATTTTTAATTCATCTTGATAAAGGACTTTCTCCGTCACGTCTTGCATTGTTCCATTGACGTATATCAAACCTTGCTCATTATCAAATTCGAAAGTTGCATTTTCCTCTACATACTTTACCATATTCGAATTCGTCATTATTCTATGCGTAATCTTATATGGTACTCTTTTCTCTACACAATATTCAAAGTACTCCTTTAGGTCAATTTGCTCTTGAGGGTGAACGAAACTAAAAAATCCATCCAATGTTCGGTCGAAATACTGAGGCTCGATATCTAATATTCTGTATATCTCATCAGAACATATAAAATCGTTTTTGACTGCATTCAAATGCCAGCTACCCAATTTGGCAATTTTCTGAGATCTATTGAGAAGTTCATTTTTCACCTGAAGCTTTTTTTCTTGTTCTTGATCTTTTGTCAGATCCCTTGCCATGCCATAAAACAACTCCTCCTTCCCTATAGATAAATATATGACTCTCATCTCTACAGGAATCTTAGTACCATCTTTTAGCTTATGACTAGTTACAAACTCTATCAATTTCCCTGACTTCATTTTACTAATGACACTTTTTACTCCTTCACTAGTGAAATAATCATCAAATTCAGTAATCAACTTCCCTTCTAGCTCTGACAATGAATCATATCCCCATAGTTGTAGTGTTTGCTTATTTACAAACTTTATTTCTCCTTTAGCGTCAAGCAAAATAATGGGGTAGGGAGCCGCTTCCTGCATAGCTAGATATACTGACTCAACTTCATCTGCTCTTCTCTGATTCATAACAGTGTCAGTTATGTCTCTTGCAACAGCATAGTACATACTGTTATTAGATACTACCACCCACTCAAGATGCTTGTATACACCTGATTTGGTTTTATATCTATTTCTGAAATTGACGGTATTTTTACTACCTTCTAGCCTCCGAATCTCAACAAGGGTTTTACATAAATCTTCAGGGTGAACAAAGCTCAAAAACTTTTTCCCTTTTATTTCTTTTTTCGAATGACCAATTGTTTTCTCGAACTTTGGATTGTGATCTACAATTAATCCATCAGCATCCGAAATCAAAAAATTATCATAGCATAGATTAAAAAATCTATTAAACTTCTCCAACTCCTGTTGATTCTTCTTTATCTCAGAAAGATTTTCAACCATGGCTATTATTCTCTTTCCTGATAGTGTATTGGGATCTTTTATTTTCCAAACCTTCAATGAAGCAGGGACTATTGTACCGTCTTTTTTTACATAACGTTTCTCTAACGAGTAATTATCAATCTTGCCATCAAGCAAATCTTGGTAGTACACATTGTTCAAGTCAAAGTCCTCGGGATAAGTAAAGTCTTTGAAGGACATATTATAAATCTCCTCGGCTGTATACCCTAAAATATTTTCTAAAGCCTTATTCACTAGATAAGACCGTCCACCAGAAGCAGCTAAAGCAATACCATAGGGCACCTGTTCAAAAAGCGTACGAAAAACCCTCTCGTCATCTTTATAATTTGTTATATCCCTTACTATGACGAAGTACTTTTTCTCATCATCAACAACTAATACTTTTAATTTAACTTCAACAGGGATAAGAGTACCATTTTTAGCAATTTGCTCAGATTCAAACGTTAAAACCTCATTGACCCTAAGTTTGGAAAATCGTTCTTCGACATCTCCAGAGTCTTTAATAACTATAGAGCACATCGACTTACCCATTAACTCTTCACTGCTATACCCTGTCAATGTACTCATATGTTCATTGACAAAGTCAATGCTACCAGTAGAATTCATCGTGAACATAGCCTCTGGAATATTATTTAAGATATCACTTAATAGGCCATTACAAACTCTATCTTTTTGAATTTCATTTAGAACAGTAATGACTTCACCTTCAATTGGCGAGGATACACTCACTTTAAAAGTAGTATCTAATGAATCGAAATACAGTTCCCTTTCAAAGTGATCATTGCAATAAGCTACTTTGTAAAAATCATCCAGCCATTGTTCCTTTTGTTTGTCATCAGAAATGTCAAATATTTCAAACAAGCTTTTCCTAATGAGTCTTTCTCTAGGGCTTTGAAAATAAAACTCAAACCCTTGATTCACCTCGGTTAACTCGGCTTCTACAGGTTTATTGGTTGAATTCAATATCAATCGAAATCTAGAATAGGCTAATAAATTGTCAGTGAGGTTCATATCATTGAATGTTAGCTTGGTTGATTCCTAATTAGAGAAAAACCTAAAAAGAAAAACTGAATAAAAAACTGTATTTGGTTCTAAGTGTATTTCCAGCTTCCAATATCAACTCTTAAGAAAAATCTCTAAGTGGTATTGGTATAAATCTAATCCGTTTTAAACGTACCGTTTTTACGTGTATCTCGGAAAAATATATGCGGTTATTTCCCATAGAAAACCATGTAGTCAATTTACAAACTTTGTTATACACCAAACAAAACAGTCATGAAAACTCTTATCACATTTTCATTTTTTTTGTTGTCTATAGCAACATGTTTGTCTCAGGAAATCCCCGTGATTACTTCAACAGCTCTCGTTGATTTCACAATAGAAGGCTCAAAAGTAGGTTGGAGTGTAGGAAAACCTTATTTATTTGAATACAAAAATTCAGATGATCAAATAATAATGGATACGGGATTATTTTATCAGTATGATGTAATGACGATGACTTCATTCTCTGAATCTCAAGAAGCTAGAGAAGAAATGGATAGATTATCTAAAATTCAGAATCGTGAAGTAGCAACTGGAGGTATTTATGTGGGAATAGAAGCTAGAAGGGATAAGATACGAACGGGTCTAAATCTACGTGCTGGCATTAAAAATGGTGAAGACTTAATTGTAATTCCAACAATAACTGTAGCAAGGCAGGTTTTGAATTTTTTATCGGTAGGTACAGGATTATCAATTAGGTCGGACTTAAACCCCGGAATACAGTTTTTTGTAGCGTTCAAATAATACTCAACGAGATCTTTCAACCAGACAATCTTGATGAATGAAGCAAAAAACTGTAAACCATTTTAAGAAAGAACTTTGTTCTTAGTCGTTCATACCTGATTTAATCCAACCGAAAATACTCAATTAAGAGTGACTAGTTTGGTGGGGCTGTCATTTTATGGCAGCTCCAAACTAGCTAGTAGAATAAATCCTGAAACAATTTTTGATTCAAGGCAAACCTTACAAGCCCAGCCATATTTTTAGCATTAGCTTTCTCTATTATATTATGCTTATGAGTCTCAACGGTTCGATGACTGATCGAAAGTTGTTCAGCGATCTCGGTATTACTCTTTTCCTCTAATAGTAACCTTAGTATCTCCATCTCTCGGTTCGTCAGATCCACTTTAGGATATTTCTTCTTGTTGTAAGTAACACTATTCATAATAATATCCTTGACAGCATTCGAATAATATTTCTGTTTATTTTGAACAGCCTCTATCGCCTTTACTAACTCTTCAGTATCTCCCGACTTAAGTAGATATGCATCTACATCCATACCAAGCATTTTCTTAATAGAAGCTGAATCCTTCATCATTGACAGGGCTATTACTGGAGTTTCGATTTTATAAGACCTAAGTTCCCTTACGAATTCAACTCCATCTTTTTCAGGCATACAGATGTCTGTTATTATCAAATCGACTGTCTTCTTCTTTAGTTCAATCAAGGCTTCATCAGCTGTAGCGCATTCTAGCACCTCAGCCTCTAACCGTTTTTGTAAAAACTTACTTAAGACGTTATGAACGATTTTATGATCATCAAGTAATAGTATTAACATACAGGGTTGGTGTTTTTTGTTGAAAAAGAATATTGATAATACCTCAAATTACTAAAACGCTGAAACTATATCTACGGGATACACTTATATTTTGAAATGATAAATCCCCTGATGCATAATGTGTAACTAGAATTGACCTTTGTATATAACCATCAAACACAAGGTCATGAAAGCACCTAAGTTTATATTGTTTTTTATCATACTTTCAGTTGTCCACTGTAATGCAGACAATGGTAAGAAGGGTCAAGAACTAATGGAGGTTTATAAGCTATTCAAAAAAGCAGAATCTGAAGACTTAATTTCTGGAATGCTCGATCTTGATTTCGAACTAGCTAAGAAGAATACAACATATGTTCCTAAAGGATGCAATATAGATACAATGTATTTTCAAAATGACAAACTGAATAGATGGGCATTGTTTCGTTCTGTAGACTTAGGATACCTGAAAGATTTAGACGTGACCATAGCTATGGAAGTATCTAACGCTGATCAGAACATTCTGGAGTTTATCAGCAACGTCGCTGAAGAGTTCCCTGATATTACCATAGAAAGTCAAATGGAAGCGAATACTTATGTAATCAAAAATCTTCAAAAAGATCTATGGGTAGTAGATGATCGATGGACAGTGGAAACTTACACGCCAATTGATAATCTATTTACTTATAAACTATCTGATTTGGGTGATTACTTATTGATAGAAATGACAGAAACCGTTCCTAGAAAAACCATAAGAAAAAAAGATGTTAAACAAAATGTACGAGATATGACAATCAGCTCTAAATAGCCCCTAAACCAACTAAACCTTAATTTTCGAACACCTCTAAACCAGCTAAACCTTAATTTTTAAAACACTCCTAGACCAACTTGTTTTGAATATTTAGTATTGGAACACTAGCATGAGACTTGTAATAGATTCTATTACGGTCTCATGTGTTTCCTTTTTAAGTTAGTCATGCTATTTTCAAATTCGTTCTTTCATCAGGACACCCAGTGTTAGTTTTTTCACCCTTTTCACAAGGACATAGATCATATAAGTTGATAATTCCATCTCCATCAAAATCGCCAAACTTATCTAAAGTGATACCGTTTTCAGTATTTTGTTTTTCAACAGCCTTATTACCAATTACACTTACGCTTTTACTAGACTTCTTCTCCTTACACTGAACTGAACTACTAACAAACATCAAAACCATCATTAGAAATACGAACTTCATTATTCTCATTACCCTTCTATTTGCTAAACCTTAATTTTTCACAATGCTTTTAACATATCATAAAGTCTTTATGTGACTTTTAGTATGTCTGATCAAAAGTAGTATTGCTACCACTTGGATTTTCGGAAAGTAGTCGAGAGGTAAAACAAAAAGGCCGAAATGTAAAAAATGGAGGACAACTGGTAACTATAAAAATGTATATTTCGATAATGATCATACACGGTTTTAAGTAGCAAATCAATTAAAGACCATAATACAGATCCCTTAAAGTACATTTTCAAGTACTATTTTAGCACTCTTGACAACTATACAAGACATACTAAAAAAATACTGGGGCTATGAGAGCTTCAGGCCTATGCAGGAAGATATTATCCAATCGGTTTTAGACGGACATGACACTCTAGCGCTTTTACCAACTGGTGGTGGAAAGTCAATCTGTTTTCAAGTTCCTGCTATGTTAATGGACGGAATGTGTGTAGTTATTTCACCTTTGATCGCGTTGATGTCAGATCAAGTAGATCAACTCAAAAAACGAGGTATTCGTGCTGCATCACTGTACTCTGGTCAGCCTCATCGAGAAATTGATGTATTACTTGACAATTGTATTGGCGGACATATGAAGTTTCTTTACGTTTCTCCTGAAAGATTAAAATCCGAGATATTCGTAGAGCGGCTCAAGCAAATGAATGTCTCTATGATCGCTGTAGACGAAGCTCACTGTATTTCTCAATGGGGGTTTGATTTCCGTCCTTCTTATCTGGATATCAATTCTATCTACCCTTATATAGAAAATGCTAAAAAAATAGCTTTAACAGCTACTGCTACTAAAGAGACCAAAAAAGATATCTGTGAAAAACTAAGCTTCCAAAACCCAAATACTTTTCAAAAATCATTCGCACGAAAAAATCTATCTTATTCAGCATTCCAAATTGAAAACAAGGGTCCTAAAATGCTTGAAATCCTTCGAAACGTAAAAGGGAGTGCGATTGTCTATGTACGTAGTCGTAGGGAAACCGAAAATGTCTCTCGATTTCTTTATCAAAATCAAATTACCTGTGATTTTTACCATGCTGGGCTTGATTCTAAAACACGGGCTCGCAAACAACAAGAATGGATAGAAAACCGTCGCAGAGTCATGGTAGCCACCAATGCCTTTGGTATGGGAATTGATAAACCAGATGTCAGGGTAGTAGTACACTTGGATCTACCTGATTCTTTAGAAGCTTACTATCAAGAAGCTGGAAGAGGGGGAAGAGATGAAAAAAGAGCTTTCTCAGTATTACTCTATTCACAGACTGATGTTTACAATCTCAAGAAAAACGAAGAACGAAGGAATCCTCCACTAGAATTCGTTCAAAGAGTGTATCAAAGTATTGCAAATTATCTCAAACTGGCCGTAGGTAGTAGCGAATTTCAAAGCTTCAACTTTGAACTTAAAGTATTTGCTGACACATATAACCTAAATGCACTGGACACTCACTATGCTGTACTAAAGCTACAGGAAATGGGCCTAATCAATATCAATGATAATATGGGAAGGGCGAGCTCTGCTAAGATTAGTACAAATCAGAACGAACTTTATAAATTTATGATAGCCAACTCTAATATGGAGCCTGTCATGAAAGCTTTGCTTAGACTTTACGGTGGGATATTATATACTGACTTTACTCATATTTATGAGTTTGAAATCGCAAAACTTTGTAAAAGCAATCAGTCTGATATCATCCAAAAGCTTAAAAGTCTTCATAAAATGGATATCATTATCTATGATCAGCTAAAAACCAAACCACAACTAACTTACCTGACCCCCCGCCTCGAGATTAGTGCTCTTAAGCGACCTTACAAACAAGCAATGGAGCGCCGCAAAATAATCCATGAAAAAATCGAAGCGATGACCCGATATGCCGAAAATAATTCCATCTGTAGAACTCGAATATTTCAGGAGTATTTTGATGAGGTGACCTATATTAACTGCGGTACTTGTGATGTTTGTATCAATGCTAAGAAAAAAGAAAATATGCACGATGCACTAGACGTTACCAAATCTAAGATTCTTGAAAACCTAAAATACCTTCCCTCTCAACTTGATGAACTAAAAATTCAAATTCAGGTAAACGATGACTTTTTGTACTCTGAAGCCATTAGGGAATTGATCGATGAAGAAAAAGTGTTATTGAATGGAATGAAAGTTTCTCTTTCTTAGTTTACTTTCTTCATCATGTTCAATTTAAAAGTTAGTTTTAGAATGGCATAGCAAAGACAAATAGTGCTTTAATCTAAAACTAAACCCCAGTTAATTGTTTTCCTTCCCAAATTTTACTTTCAATAAACAAACTATGATCAAATTTTTAATATCTATTCTGTTACTAACTTTTCTATCTAGTTTCTGTTATTGTCAACCAACTTATACTCTAGAGGCTTTATCTTTTGAAAAATTCACTAATATCGAAGGGTATGTCAATGGTTATCAAGACACAAGAAGAAAATGCTTAGCTGTTAATGCTGGTAGAGTAGCATATAGAGATAAATACGCTGCTGCTCAAACCACATTTAAAGGCAAATCGGGAAAATACAAGTTGTCATTAACTACTCTTCTCGAAGACGACGGTGAATCTACTTATAAAATCAAAGTCAATAACAAATACATCGGCGAGGTAATTAAGAACGAAGTGTCTGAAAAAAACTATAAAGAGCAGATTAACCCTCTTCCTAACAAAGTCAGAATCAAAAATGGTGATACTATTATGATTGAATTTATGGCTGTTACAAATGGTAAAATCCCTGAAGGTAACGGCACTGCATATGCACGAGGAAGATGGAGAAGGTTAGAACTGACTAAATAAATATAGGATACTCTTCAATAATAACTACCAAATATGCGAGTACCCAATAATAATTTACTTTGTCCTATCTATCGTAAATTGTACCAATTGCTCTAAAGAAGTTCGTTTTTCTGATTTTGGGAAAGTATGTAGAATATCAATAGCATCAGAGTGAAACTTATTCATGACCTCAGTAGCGTATTCGATTCCACCCTTTTCTTTAACAAACGCAATTACCTCGTTCACCTTAGCACTATCCTCACTATGTTTTTTTATGGTCTTGATGATATGCTTTTTTTCAACTTTACTAGAATTGTTCAATGCGTGAATAAGAGGAAGTGTCATTTTCTTCTCACGAATATCAATACCTAGTGGCTTACCTACTTCCTGAGTACCATAATCAAATAAATCATCTTTGATCTGAAAGGCCATACCTACTTTCTCACCAAACTCACCCATAGACTGAATAGCCACAGGATCTCCTCCTGCCGAAGCTGTACCAACCTTACAGCAAGCTGTAATCAAACTAGCGGTTTTTTGACGAATGATTTCATAATACACTTCCTCAGTGATATCAAGTTTCTTGGCTTTTTCCATTTGTAGGATCTCCCCTTCACTCATCTCACGAATGGCTTCAGACACAATTTTCAGCAGATCAAAATCGCCATGATCTATTGACAGTAGCATCCCTCTGGAAAGTAGAAAATCTCCTACCAAAACTGCAATCTTATTTTTCCAAAGTGCATTAACTGAAAAGAAGCCTCGACGGTAAGTGGACTCATCTACTACATCATCATGGACAAGAGTAGCCGTATGGAGTAATTCTATCAACGAAGCTCCTCTATAAGTAGAATCCCCTATCTGACCAACGGTACCTGCACTCAAGAAAACGAACATAGGACGCATCTGCTTACCTTTTCGCTTCACGATGTAAGTCATAATTTTATCCAGAAGCATCACATTACTTTTCATTGATTGTCGGAACTTTTTCTCGAAGTCCAACATTTCTTTAGAAATGGGTGCTTGAATGTCTTTTATCTTGATAGCCATGATTTGGGCACAATATTAATTCGAAATATGTAATTCAGTAGTTAAAACCTTAGAGTAATAAGTTTTATCCTTGATTTAGCCTATGTATACGGACGCCTATAGTTATTTTACCCATATACTATCTTAAAATAAACATGAAAGTCCAAGAAATAACACTTACATCGAAATTAGGTAGACCATTTGGAATTGATATACGCTCTGGATCTGAAGACAGTTCCCAGCCTATAATATTATATGTTCATGGATTTAAAGGTTTCAAAGACGCAATGCATCAAAACGAAATCGCTACTAACATAGCTAGCAAAGGCTTTGCGTTTGTAAAAATGAACCTATCTCACAATGGTGTCACTCCAGAACACCCTATTGACTTCGTAGACTTAGAAGCGTTTGGACAAAACAATTTCACCAAAGAATCTGATGATATTGAAACTGTCATAGATTTTATATTAAGTAGTGATTTCCCTCTTAAATGTGATAAAAATAAATTGTATCTGATTGGACATAGCCGAGGAGGTGGGATTTCATTGATAAAAACGGCAGACGACAGACGAATAAAAAAACTGGTAACCTGGGCATCTGTTGCCGACTTCGTATGGAGATGGGATCAAAACGCCTTGGATTACTGGCGTAGTGAAGGAACTATCTACGTAGAAAACTCTAGAACTAATCAACAAATGCCTCTTCATTACCAAATAGTGGAAGATTTTTACAAGCAAGGAGATAGATACATTATTGACAAGAGAGTAAAAGAAATACATGTACCAACTCTCTGTATTCACGGAACAAAAGATGAGACAGTACCATTAGATCATCAAGATCAATTAAAATCTTCTAACCCTACTTTCAAAACAGCAGTAATAGAAGGAGCAGCACATACTTTTGGTGGGGTTACTCCTTGGACAGATCGTGAACTTCCTGATCACACCAAACAGCTAATCCAAATTACAGTTGACTTTTTACATGGCTAAAAATATGATACCTATTCTCCAAAAATGTTATCTAAAAAAACAAGGTGATGAACAAAACAAAATTGAAATTACTCATGCTCACTTAATCATCACTTTAAAAGGCAACATTAATCAATATCACTATGACCAAATAAGCTCCATTAATGTAACTCCAAAAAAGTTGATTATTCCTCTAATATTAGGTGGGATAGGTGCTAGTCTATCCATGTTAGCATTATCTATAGGATGGTATAATTATCAAATTAATCTTATGTGTGTCTTTATCTTTTTTGGTTGGTCCTATTATGGATTCATAGGACGAGATGCCATTGTAATTCAAGAGAAAGACAATCAGTCTATTTTTCTCATTCAATCACACCCGGATATCATAAAAGAGTTCGTAAATCAATTTAATGAGCGTAAATGGAAAATATCGAGGCTCAAGCCTGAATTAATCTATCACGTGGTCGAAATTGAACAATGGCAAAACCAATCCACTAGTTATGAATACGCTCCTGAATCAATGATCTCAGAAGGTTTTATCCACGCGAGTACCCAAGAACAATTGGAAGAAAGTATTCAGTTATATACTGATCCAGTAAAAAAATACATCGTTTTGGCTATACATAGCCCTTGGTTACTTTCCCCACTCAAATGGGAATACTCCAATCGCCGTCAAAGTAGCTTCCCACACATATATGGTAAAATCAATAAAAGTGCTATCATCAAAGCTACTATCCTCCAATCTGAAGCATTTGAAGATAAACTAAGCTAACTCGATACTGAAAGTTTTAACAGTTTTGAAATTTTAAATTAACATTAAATTAACATTATCGTAAAATCCCTATATTTGCAATGAAGAAAATGTCCGAGAAATATGGGGTTGACTAAGAGCGAAATATTTACAGAGAAACAAAATCAAATAGCCATGATGGCAAAGGCGCTTGGACACCCTGCTCGCATAGCTATCATACAGCACTTGATAGAAGCCAATGCTTGTATATGCGGTGAAATTGTAGGAGAACTAGGACTTGCTCAAGCAACTGTATCTCAACATTTGAAAGAATTAAAAACGGCTGGATTCATCAAAGGAACTATTGAAGGCACCAGTGTTTCTTATTGTATTAACACCGAGAATTGGAATAAAATTAAAGAGATTTTTGGTAGCTTCTTTGACGTCCAATTATCTCTAAATGATAATGATTGCTGCTAATCAGGCAACTTAGAATACTCATATTGATGGAGCCAAATAGCTCTTGAAGAGTGTTTTTTCATGAACTTATTGTGTTTTGAAATTGAAGTAATTGAAATACCGAGTGAGTCAAAAACTTGCTCGGGCACTCCCCAAAATATCAGCTTTTCCCCTAGCACTTCAAACTTATAGATACTATACATTGGTTTTATGTCTACACCTTCTAAAAAAGTCATATTAGCATACCGTACTGCATCAATTTGACTTTCAAACCCTCGAAACAACATCACATCACTTGCTGTCTCTATACTATCAGGAACTAACTTGATAATATACTCATGCAAATTGAAAGGCCGTATCTCTATACTATTGGTACCATAGCTCAATTCTGAAGAATCTGACAATAGTAAGCCTCTCTCAAACCTCCATTTTCCTACTAAATCTGATTTATTAGTTTGAATCTTAGGATCGCTAAGTGGATATGAAACTCTATATTCTTGACATGCTAAACAAAGTAGCATTAAAAACATTAGTTTAATACTCTTCATGAATCATTCGTAAAACCTTCTCCATTTGACTCTTAACAGGACTAGATCTACCCGAATAATTATTATTCATAAATGAGAAAAACAAATTACGGCCAGACCTAGTCGTAATCACTCCTGTTAAATTATGATTGTTACTCAATGTACCTGTTTTCGCAAAAACGAAAGGTGATTCTCCTTCGTTGGCTTTATACCAATGACGAATCGTACCATCCACGCCTCCGATCGCAAGCATCGATTTTAACTCATCCATATCCACTTCTCTCCCAATTTTAACCAACAACTCTATCATAAAACGTGGAGTGGCTAAGTTGTACCTGGACAGACCAGATCCATCCTTCCAAATAGGCTGGTTTTTTACATCTTGAAAGAAATTACGTTTTACGTATTCACGAATTGTAGAAGACCTCATTGCCAATCCCATTTGTGTACAAATCAAATAATGTAAATGTTCTGCAATCAAATTATCACTTGCTTTGAGCATGTAGGCGTATAAACGCTTTGAAGGCATAGAGTAAAACGTGTTTGGGAAATCCATATACCTTGTATCGAGCCAGCTTAACTCTTTATTCAAAGTGTCTGAAAGTAACTCGACTATCAGTTCATCGGATACAATAAAAGGAACACGGTTCTTATGTTGACTTCTAGAAGTATCAGGCTTATAATTAAAAGAGTTAATATTTTTAATTCGCTGAGGAGATGAATTTGTTTCTGATAAAATTTCCGTATAATCTTTAAAAAAAGTAGGCAGTACCTGAAAAACTTTGGTTGTAGAATCATAAACAAAGCTCACTTCGTTCCCATAGATAGGAAACCCAGATCTCTCAGGTTGGTAATAATATTCATAATCCTCCCAAGTCCATCCAGCTGCTTGAGAACGATCATAAAATAACGGAGAAACGTAAACTAAATCTTCTTTTCGGTCTTTTAAAAATTCAAAAGTAGGCTGATCTTTAAAAACAATATTTAAGAAAGATGGATCACCAGTACCAGTAAAAAACAATGTATCGTTTTGGGTTCGGTATTTGAGTGCAGGTATTGAATCACCTAAAAGTTTTAGACCTGCGTAGTAGGTCAAAAGCTTGGTATTAGATGCTAGATTAAAATATTTATCAGCATTCCATTCATACAAGTATTGATCCAATAGAGGGTCGTACAGAGAAAAACCTGTAAAATGAGAATTGAAGTAATCAGACTTCTCCAAACTGTTTTTCATTCTCACTGTTAGTTGCTTTGACTTCATGATTGCGCAACCACTCAGTACGAACAGAGATAAACAGAGAATTTTGATTTGAACCTTCATAATTGACGGAAAATTAAACGGGCAATTTCTATATCGCTAACTTTCCATTTTAATTTTACTCTATCAAATTAATCTCCTTGAAAAAGCTATCTTTCATTTTCATAATATATCTCTTTTATCAAACGACTTCTTACTCAAAACCTCCGTCTTGGGGATTTTTTGCACATAAAGAAATCAATCGATTAGCTGTTTTTACAATACCACAAGATCTCATGCCTTTTTTCAAAAAGCATATTGTATCAATCTCAGAAAATGCTGTTAATCCAGACAAACGTAGATACTCTCTCAAAAATGAAGCTCCTAGACATTTTATTGATCTAGATGTATATGGAAAAGACGGACTCAAAGAAGTTCCGCATCGATGGGATAGTGCGGTTTCAAAATACTCTGAAGACACTTTATTATCATATGGAATCGTTCCATGGCATACATATAGAGTCTACCACTGGCTTAGAAAAGCGTTTGAAGAAAAAAATCTGGACGCTATTTTAAGACACTCGGCTGATTTAGGACATTATATTGCTGACGCTAACGTTCCATTACACACTACGGAAAATTATAATGGTCAACTCACTCATCAGCATGGTATTCATGGTTTTTGGGAATCTCGGCTTCCTGAGTTATATTCTAAAAACTATGACTTTTTTGTAGGCAGAGCTAATTACATTCCCGACGTACAAGAATACATTTGGACGGCAATAGAAAAAGCTCACCTTGCTAAGGATTCTGTTTTACTACTGGAACAGAAACTTAATGAAGAAACAAAACCTGGTAAAAAGTACTCCTATGAAACCCGTGGTGCCACGAATGTAAAAGTCTATTCAAAACCATATAGCTACAAATACCATATGCTTCTTAATGGTATGGTTGAACGAAGAATGAGAGCTAGTATAAAAATGATTGGTGATATATGGTATACTGCTTGGGCTGATGCTGGTCAACCTGAACTTTCTGAGTTACTGACTTTGGACCTTACTGATAAAGAAAAGAGAAAGCTAAATGAAGATAAAACAAAGTGGGAAAGTAGAACTGTGAAAAGCAGGGAACACAATTAAAGGCAATCTATTTATTTAATGAAAATCTAAAATTACCTTTTTAAACCAGTAAATTTTCTTGCTCCTCCTTATTCTACAAACACAAGAGTTTATTGTATATAATCAAATAATCCGTTATTTGAATTAAAGAGTAGACACTTAACTTAAGACATAAAAGCACTATTGCTTAGTGAAAGGGAAGTTAATTATTAACATAAAAAACCTCCCATTTCAATACCCTTCTCAAAAATCTATTCGCTGACAAAATATACATCTATATAATACTGAAGCTACCTTAAAACTCACCAAGAATACGAAGGGTCAATACTCATTTCACGAGCTCTGTTTAAATTCTTAACAACTGTATTAGCCAGTGTTTCTTGATATATTTCAAATACATGCAAGATATTGGCGTCATATATTCGGGAGTAATCCGCTACTACCTTAGACATCTCGTACACCTCTTCCTTCACATTATATATTACTATTAAAATTTCGTACATAGCTGTTTTATTTAGTTGAATACTCAAAGCAACTAATGAATCGGCTATGTAAGTCTTGTAATAAGTTGAATGGAAGGTAGGCATCGACAACATGTGCTATTGCTGTGTCAAATTGTTAAATAATATCAGACTACATTTTAACTATCTTATCAGACCGTTTATCTGGGTTAAACAACCATAAACACTTATTCTACTAGAATACAGGCTAAAAAAGTGGAACCGCAAGCTATAATAAGTTCTTTTGTTTGAATTTTCTCTAACAATCTCATATTCAGGTACAACTAGCTATAAAAGGTTAATCATTAAATCAAATCATTGACGTAAGGATTGACTCTTATTCAAATTTATCATTCCCTTTAAAGTATTGTGTAGAAAAAACTTCTACCTCTATTTAAGAGGTAGAGAACCATTTAATTCTTGTCATACTTTCAATAATCTCATTTTCAAAAAATGATTGGACACTCTTGTTCTAAAACAAAACCTACCCTGTAATACCAGATATGAAACGATGATTTTCTATAGCAAAATCAAAGCTAACACTGATATCTTTCATTCCATATGGTTTAACCAGATACCCATATGGACTCTGCACAGACGCTTTTTTTATTGTTTCTTTATCTGCATACGCAGTAGTAAATATAAAAGGGATATGATAGTCATTTTTGATTTTTTCTGCTAAATCAATACCCGTCTTCTCCCCTCTAATCTGTATATCAAGTAGAGCTATTTCTACTTTCACCTCTTCAAGCATAGTTATTGCAGCATCATAAGAGTCTACAACACTCACTACATCGTGATTTAAAACCTCCAACATCTCCGAAAGAGATTCTGCGATCCACTGATCGTCTTCTACAATTAATATTTGATATCCCATTTTGTTAGTTTGGTTTATTTGGGAAGTATAGATGAAAAACTGTACCCTCCCCGACTTGACTTGTAACATCTATTGTGCCCTCATGTAGCTCCACGAATTGTTTTACAATAGAAAGTCCCAATCCTGTACCTTGTATATTCCCTACATTGGAAGCTCTAAAGAAAATACTAAACAAGCTAGATAAATCCTCGGGTGGTATCCCTATTCCATAATCCTTGATATCTATAACTACTTCATCTGACCTATACATTAAATGTAACTCGGGAGAATTCTGACTTTCCTCAGAATACTTAAATGCATTCTCTACTAAATTGGTAAGAATATGAGTAAATAACTTCTTATCCAGAAGTACCTTATCTGGCTCTCCCGAAACTTCGATGACAAGGTTCTTTCCACGACTTTCCAAATCTGGTAGCAATTCTCGCTCAATAAACCGAACAATATCTATGGGCTCAGGTGCAAATGGTACTTTGTCCGAATCTAATTTACCTATCATCAAAATATTGTTAATCAAATGATTAAGACGATCAACATTATTCTCTATTCTATCAACATTCTTCAGTAATCTTGCTTTAACTATTTGATCCTGCTCTGTCAATTGATAGTTAAGCAATTCAGTATTGCTTTTTATGGTAGTTAATGGAGTTCTCAATTCATGAGATGTCATAGAAATGAACTGAGACTTCATATTATTTAATTCCTTTTGCCGTTCTAGGGCTTTTTCCATATTCTCTTTGGAAGCCTTAATCTCCGTAATGTCTCTCACAAAGGCAGTAAAGTATTCCTCATGATCATGCTTCAACGGAAATACTGTCAACTCAATAGGGAACTCTTCTCCAGATTTTCTAGTAGCTGTAATTTCTATTCTCTGATTAAGAACCGGACCATGACCAGTGGTTAAATAATTTTTCATCCCTGTTTCATGCGCCTCCAAATACTTACTTGGTACTATAGATTCACTCAAATGAGTACCTATTATTTCTTCCGCAGAAAAACCGAAAATTTTCTCTGCTTGTGGACTCCATTCAAAAATTACTCCCTTAGAATCTATAGAAACAAGAGCATCAAGAGACTTCTCAAAAAGTTTTTTCAATTGAGCATCCTTAAATTCATTCTCTTGTCTCAATTTTTTCTCTTCAGTAATATCTAGATGTATTCCAATCGAGCCTATAAGCTGCCCGTTTTTGTCATAGTTCGGAGCTCCACTAATAATTGCCCAGCGTTTGTTACCATATTTATCTATCATTGATAGTTCATAGGAATTTGATTTACCTTCCTTACGACTCTCACTTTCATTGTACATTACAGGCTTTTGTTCCTCATCTAAGAATATATCTGATGCCTTCTTTCCTAAAATTTCTTCAAGATCATATCCTGTAAACTCTAGAAAAGATTCATTAGCGTATTGAACGATCTCGTTATTATCAACCTCCATTAGCCCTAGACTTATATTATCAATAATCCTTCGAAACTTTTCTTCATTAGCCATAAGAGACAGCTCCGCTTTTTTTCTCTGGGCAACTTCTTGCTGAAGCATATCATAAGCGTATCTACTTTCAAGACTAGTGGCAAACTGTTTTACTACATCCAAAAAGGGAGCAAAACCTACTTTGGTAAATAATTTTTCGTTTTTCTCATGATACAATTCAAAAATTGCAAAATCCTTCAACAGAAAGTATACAAAATCGCCTTCCATATCGACATTCTTGAATATGGACTTCTTCGTTAAAGTAAAACTTTCTTTACCAAATGAGTTCAAGAATATATCGAGATCAAGTTCTCTTTCATCTGGTTGACTTGGGATAGAATAGATTCTAGACAATCTCATATAAGGTTTGTCATAAGAATCAATTTTCCACACTGCTCCGTATTGGAGAGATTTCCTTGACAGAAATTTCTGAATAAAATTTCTGGCAGTTTCTTGGGGAGATAGATATTGTTGGTTAGTAAGGCTGAGCTCGTAGAGTAAGGACAGCAACTCAAGTGCTCTATCCATATAGTTTTAGTTGGTTGATGAAACGACTATTGTTTTATTATAAAACTCTAAATACCCTTCATGATTTGAAGCAATTTCGCCTAAAGATAAGACACCTTCCAATTCAACATTAGGGTTAGAATCTGTGATTTTCTGATGAACAGCTTGCAGTTCTTTTTGAAAATCCTCTTTAAGATAGAGCATTCTAGAGATACAATCAACAACAAATACGTCCTTAACATTATTATTCTTAATTGAATCTTCTGTGGCTTTAGCCGCGGAACTAAATAAATTCTCAGTATCTCCTTTTAAAATATTCAATGAAACATTCTGACCTATTTGCCCTACACATACAAGAGCCCCTTCTTCATCAACCATAATTGGGTCTCTTACTATATCTTCATGTCCTTCTTTATAAATACCAAATGGAAAAGCTTGTGAAATATCAAAGAAACTATTTCCCTCAAAACTCAATTCACTGTATTGCTCTACAACCTCTTTATAAACTTCAAAAGCCGGTCTCCAATTAAGTTCTAAAATTCTATTTCCATCAGTTTTGTTAGCTACAAATGGCCCAGAAATTTTCTCCCAACCATGACAAATACCTAAATCTATATCGCGATCAATTAATTGAATAACAGCAGCATTTTGAAAAACTCCTTCATTAGTAAAGACACATGGTGCTTGCTCTAATGACAGAGACCCACAACCTCCTCCTACATAACTTAATTTGTTCCAATAGTGCTCATAAAGCCTATCAAGCAAATATGAAGTACCTGTAGAAAGTCCATCAGTAAAAACTATACACGATTTTTCATGCTTTTCTAGCTTCGGAAAGACAATTTCTGTATTGTGTATATCCTGCAACAGGATGGTTCTATTTCCCTTGTCTATTTGCTTAATAATGAGACCATCATCATAAGCTTTGGTCTCATGAACAATCATAGGAAAAATTCCTCCTGCTATCTTAATTCCGTTTTCATTTGACCTTTCGATCAATTCATCTATATCTAAACTGGCCTTTTCACCAATTGATATAATATTAATGCTGTCTCTACTTAATTGAGAAAATACATTATCGAGGTTTACTTCTTGTACTAACATTGGTGTGAAATTTTCCTCAATGGTAGTGCATGTAGGAAGGTGTTTTCGTTGATTATCGTCAAACGGTATAAAAAAGAGGTCGAATGGTAAAAATGGTCGTTGAATGGTAATTGACTAAAAATATCGTATTCCCATTCTTTGATTAGAGTACTTTAAACATACACTCTTGTTCTAGAACAACCTATTTCTGGGAATTTTTTTAGAGGAGAGGAGGGAGTTTCAATACTTAAAAAATTAATTTTTAAGAACTTATTTTCATTTTAGAATATCCAAAAAGAGAAATACGCCGACTTACTTGCACCTTACAACTAATAGTAATTACCAAGTACAATGGCTAAGTATTAAGATTTTAATGTTTCTCCTCTTTAAAAAAATCAGTCTTAACACCTTTCACTCCAGGAGTAGCAACGAAAATACTTCCGGCAAGAGGGTATTGATCTCTCTGTTCTTTTTTCATTCCTACAATAGCTGTTGTAATAAATAAAGAATCCAACTTCTTACCACCAAAGGCACATGAGGTAACATTTAAAGCTGGAACTTCGATTTTAGCTAAGAGTTTACCCGAAACGGGATCCCAGCAGCCGACCATACTACCACCCCAAACAGCAACCCAAAGATTATCATTAGCGTCTATCGCCATACCATCAGGAGTCCCATATTGCGACACATCAAAAGCTACTCTCCTATTAGAAACATTACCTGTTTTATCATCGTAGTCAAATACCTTCACTTTTTTATCAAAACTATCAACATAGTACATTGTTCTCTTATCAGAAGTCCAAACTATACCATTAGAACAAGTAATACTATCCAAAACTCTTGTTGTCTCACCTTTGCTCTCTACCCTATAAAGTGATGCCTCCCCCGCTCTCTTCTTACTAACGATGGACCCTACCCAAAATCTTCCTGACGGATCACATTTACCATCATTGAATCTAATATCCTCAATTCCTTGATCTGGGCTTGTCATTAATGTGGATTGTTTCTCTTTTAAACTGTATTGATACACTCCATCACGAAGTGCTACTACAGCATTACCCTGATCTGTAGGTACTACTGTACCTATATGCTGTTCCATATTATAAGTAGCTCCATTTGAATGATCAAGGCTAATTGTTTTGAATAAACCATTGAGTATATCTATATACCAAAGTTGGTTTGTTTTATAATTCCAAATAGCTCCTTCACCAAGCTTATTCTGTTCTTCTAAAAAAACTTCCGCTTTATACTTTTTAATTGATTGGGGGGAGAATGCAAAGCAAGCCATTGCGATTGCAATAAGTAAGATTAGTCTTTTCATAAAGTGAAGATACATCTACAGAATGACTTTTTACTTAAAATATAAATTTGATAATCAGGCAGAGTCAACCATATGAAACAAAAAAGCCTTCTATGATGATCATAGAAGGCTCTGTATCATTAACCTTAAATATTTCTTACTTAAGCTTCAGCAGTTTTCTCAACTACAGATACATAAGATCTATTTTGTCTTCCTTTTTTGAATTCAACCACACCATCAGTCAATGCAAATAAAGTGTGATCTTTACCCATCCCAACATTTTTACCTGGGTGGTGCTGAGTACCTCTCTGTCTTACGATAATGTTGCCAGCAACGATATCCTGACCTCCGAAGATTTTCACACCTAATCTTTTACTGTGTGACTCTCTTCCATTTTTAGAACTACCTACTCCTTTCTTATGTGCCATGGTATATCTATTATTTTATGTTCTCGATCAATACTTTGGTCAATCCTTGTCTATGACCATTTTGCTTTTTGTACCCTTTTCTTCTTTTTTTCTTGAACACGATAACTTTATCGTCTTTCAAGTGAGAAAGGATCTTACCTGAAACTTGTGCACCACTTACTGTAGGAGCACCTACTTTGACTTTCCCGTCATTGTCTACCAACAACACTTTGTCAAACACTACGGAAGCGCCTTCTTCACCTTCCAATGATGGAGTATAGATGAACTGGTCTTGCGTTACTTTGAACTGCTTTCCTGCTATATCAACTATTGCGTACATAAATTGTTTGTAATATTATCCCGTTTCAAAATGGGTCTGCAAAAGTAATTGTTCTATATCAATTTTCAAACACTCATCCAACTGTTTACCCCCACTAAAAAAATAATTTTTTTTTTAAGCAAATATCAACCCCTCTATACTGTTAAATTTCGATGAAGACAAAATTTAACAAACCAACATAACTCACTGTTAATCTTTATTTTAAAGACTTTTTGAATTATGCAAACATGCCTTTTAGCAGACAGATTTAGACTTTGATTTTTAGAGCTCTTTTTTTCATATTTGTAACGCTTGTTCAAAGTATTATGCGCTCAACCAGGACAAGTATTCCTTTAGAAAAACGTACGACCACCAGCTAATTCGCCATTAGCTAACTAATATGTGCAAGGCACACTTTGTAAAAAAGGAGTGCCCTAGGGGAGTTTTATTATTTTTTGGGACCTAAACAGAGTTTACCTAAAAGAATGGAAAAGCAGAATTTGGAAAACGAACCAATATTAAAGGAAAACAAAGATAGATTCGTCCTCTTCCCTATACAGAAAGACGATATCTGGCAGTTTTATAAGCAAGCAGAAGCTAGCTTTTGGACTGCTGAAGAGATTGACCTGAGTCAAGACCTAAAGGACTGGGAGAATCTGAATGATGGCGAAAGACACTTCATAACACATGTGTTGGCATTCTTTGCGGCCAGTGATGGAATTGTTAATGAAAATTTAGCTGAAAACTTTGTTGCAGAAGTTCAATATACAGAAGCGAAGTTCTTCTATGGTTTTCAGATTGCTATAGAAAACATACACTCCGAAACTTATTCGTTGCTTATAGATACTTATGTAAAAGATGCTGAAGAAAAAGATAAGCTTTTTCATGCTATTGAAACCATTCCATGCGTAGGTAAGAAAGCTGATTGGGCACTAAGATGGATTGAAAATGGATCTTTTGCAGAAAGGCTTATTGCATTTGCAGCTGTAGAAGGAATTTTCTTCTCTGGTAGTTTTTGCTCTATTTTCTGGTTAAAAAAGAGAGGCTTGATGCCAGGATTGACCTTTTCCAACGAGTTAATTTCAAGAGATGAAGGATTGCATTGTGACTTTGCATGTTTGTTATATAACGACCATCTAGTAAACAAGCTTTCCGTAGAAACTATACAGACTATTATTAAGGACGCAGTCGAAATAGAAAAAGAGTTTGTTACAGAAGCTATTCCTGTAAAGCTAATCGGAATGAATGCTGACCTAATGTGTCAATATATTGAATTCGTAGCGGATCGACTACTCTTAGAACTTAGATGCCCCAAAATATATGAGGCTACTAATCCATTTGATTTTATGGATATGATTTCTCTTCAGGGAAAAACCAACTTCTTTGAGAAGAGAGTAGCTGAATATCAAAAAGCTGGCGTCATGAATCAAGAAAATGATGATGCTCCTAAATTCAGTCTAGACGAAGATTTTTAAAAAACATATTGTATAACCCTTACCCCCTAATCCCATAGCCAATGTTAGTAGTAAAGAGAGACGGAAGGCACGAATCCGTCAAATTCGACAAAGTAACAGCACGTATCGAAAAAATGTGCTACGGTTTAAACACACGCTTTCTAGAGCCAATTGATATAGCTAAAAAGGTAATCAATGGAATCTATGATGGTGTTTCTACTGTAGAGCTAGATAATCTAGCAGCGGAAACCGCCGCATCAATGACTACGATTCATCCTGATTTTGCTAAACTAGCAGCAAGAATAGCTATTTCAAACCTGCATAAGACAACTAGTAAGTCTTTCTCTAATACTATGAAGAGATTGTATACTTACATCGATCCTAAGACTGGTGAAAATGCTTCATTAATTGCTACTGACGTATATGGCATCATCAAAGAAAATGCTGCATTACTAGACTCTACTATTATCTATGATAGAGATTTTAGCTATGACTACTTTGGCTTTAAGACTCTAGAGAGATCGTATCTAATGAAACTAGATGGTCAAATAGTAGAGAGACCTCAACACATGTTGATGAGAGTAGCTGTTGGTATTCACAAAGAAGATATTGATGCGGCTATTGAGACTTATCATTTATTATCTGAAAAGTGGTTCACTCACGCGACTCCAACTTTATTCAATGCTGGTACGCCTAAACCACAACTTTCTTCATGCTTCTTATTGACTATGAAGGATGACAGTATCGATGGTATCTATGACACACTAAAGCAAACTGCTAAAATTTCTCAATCCGCTGGGGGGATAGGATTGAGCATTCATAATGTAAGAGCTACAGGGTCATACATCAAAGGAACAAATGGAGTATCTAACGGTATCGTGCCAATGCTTAGAAACTTCGACATGACTGCCAGATATGTAGATCAAGGTGGGGGGAAAAGAAAAGGTAGTTTTGCTATCTATCTTGAGCCTTGGCATGCGGATATCTTTGCATTCTTAGACTTAAAAAAGAATCATGGTAAAGAAGAATTAAGAGCAAGAGACTTGTTCTATGCACTTTGGATTCCAGATCTTTTCATGAAAAGAGTTAAAGAAAATGGTGACTGGACATTGATGTGTCCAAATGAATGTCCTGGATTGTCTGATGCTTATGGTGATCAGTTCGAAAAGCTTTACACTAAATATGAAGCAGAAGGAAAGGGAAGAAAAACTATCAAAGCTCAAGATTTGTGGTTTGAAGTTCTAGAGTCTCAAATCGAGACAGGAACTCCTTATATGCTTTATAAAGATCACGCAAATAAAAAATCAAATCAGAAGAACTTAGGTACTATTAAGTCAAGTAATCTATGTACTGAAATCATGGAGTACACTTCTCCTGATGAGGTTGCTGTTTGTAACTTGGCTTCTATAGCGCTTCCAATGTATATAAAAGATGGTCAATTTGATCATCAAAAGCTCTACGATATCACTTATGTGATCACAAAGAACTTAAATAAAGTAATTGACGTCAATTACTACCCTGTACAGGAAGCAAGAAACTCTAATATGAAGCATAGACCTATTGGTCTTGGTGTTCAGGGACTGGCTGATACGTTCATCAAATTGAGAATGCCTTTTGACTCTCCAGAAGCAAGAACATTAAACAGAGAGATTTTTGAAACGATCTATTTCGCTTCAATGACGGCTTCAAAAGACTTAGCTATTAAAGATGGTCCTTATGAAACTATCGAAGGATCACCTGTATCTAAAGGAATTTTCCAGTTTGACATGTGGGGTGTAACTCCAACAGATAGATGGGACTGGACTACTTTGAAACAAGAAGTAAAGAAACACGGTGTAAGAAATTCGTTGCTAGTAGCTCCGATGCCTACAGCTTCTACTTCACAAATCCTAGGAAATAACGAATGCTTTGAACCGTATACTTCTAACATATACACTAGAAGAGTATTGTCTGGCGAATTCATTGTAGTGAATAAACACTTAATGAATGATTTAATTGAGCTAAACCTTTGGGATGATAGCATGAAGAATAGAATCATGCAAGCGAATGGTTCTATCCAAGGTATTCCAGAGATTCCACAAAGCATTAAAGACCTTTATAAAACTGTTTGGGAGATATCTCAGAAAGCCGTCCTTGATATGTCTGCTGATAGAGGTGCTTATATCTGTCAAAGTCAGAGTTTGAATATTCACCTTCAAGAGCCAAACTTTGGTAAAATGACCTCTATGCATTTCTATGCATGGGAAAAAGGGCTAAAAACTGGAATGTACTACTTGAGAACTAAGGCTGCTGCTGACGCTATCAAGTTTACAGTTCAAAAAGATGCAAAAACACAATCTGAAGCTGCAGCTTTAACTGATAGAGATGGTCAAGCAAATTCAGATTTCGAATGTATCGGATGCGGTAGCTAAAACTCTTTTAAATATTATTTAAAAGCCCTTAAACAGATAGTTTAAGGGCTTTTTTGTATAAAAATGACTCTATACTTTTGCGCACTCTAAATTTGTGAAGATGGAATTGACAAAAGATAATAAGTTGCGCAAGCTGATTATTGTAGGGGATCGTGTACTCATCAAACCTGAAAAAGACGCTGGTAAAACGGCTTCTGGCATTTATCTACCTCCAGGAGTAAAAGAGAAAGAAAAAATTCAATCTGGTTATATTGTAAAAACAGGACCAGGTTATGTTCTACCGACCACAACTGACGAAGATGATCACTGGAAACCTGAAGAAGAAAAAATAAAATACATTCCTCTACAAGCCGAAGAAGGGGATAAAGCTATTTTTCTTCTCAATAATGCTTATGAAATTCAATATCAAGATGAAAAGTATTTTATTGTACCCCAGTCAGCAATTCTAATGCTAGAAAGAGATGAGGATTTGTTTTAACAAACCTCATCTCTTTCTAAATAATGTTTAGGTCACAAGTAATAATCAGTGGTAGAGGAACTGACTTGATACTAATAATAAAGGAATCTTACCTCTAGAAAGGACAAAAAGTTTCTTTAACCCTCTTCATAGATTGAAATTTTGTAATGAGATTTTAAACAACAATAAAGTGAGTTTTGAGAAAGAAGCATAGCACTCTACTACAGAGATTGATCAAAACTTAGTGAAACGACTGATTTGAATTTGTTTAGACTCGGAGTAAGTTTTCTATTGCATGAAGTAGAGGAGTTAATATTGGACATTCTTAATTATATCGACAATATCTCCTTTAGAATCAAAGCTGTTCTCTAACCTTCCTTCAACTCTAGGAGCTAGTATTCCTTTTTGAAACTCATTTGAAGATTTAAAAACACGAGCCTCATCCCAAAGACCTGCCTCGATAAAAGAATTTAATACACCTGCTCCTCCTTCAACAAATACAGACCCTATTTTTCTTTCATACAGATCACCCATAATCGATTCTAAAAACTTATTATTATCTAATTTTTTATACTCTAAATTTTGCCCCTTATCGTCCTTAGAAAGATTGTAAATCAAAGTAGGAATGGAGCGATCAAATAAGTTTAGTGATTTATCTAGTTTTAAGGATTTATCTATGACCAATCTAATAGGGTGATTACCTCGCCAATCTCGGACACTTAGTGAAGGATTGTCATAAAGAGCAGTATTAGTACCTACCAGAATAGAGTCCTCTTCAGCACGCCACTTGTGCGCTAGTTTTCTAGAGTATTCATTACTGATCCACTTGCTATCATAATTTTCTCTAGCTATGAAACCATCAGCTGTTTGTGCCCATTTAAGAATGATATATGGACGCTTCTTTTGGTGATAAGTAAAAAATCGCTTGTTTATTTCAAGACCTTTCTCTTGACCAACTCCTACAACTACTTCCACTCCCCCTTTCTCTAGTTTATAAATACCAGTACCATCAACTAATTCAAATGGGTCTCGATTGGCTATTACAACTTTCTTTAGTCGATGACTGACCAATAAATCTGCACATGGAGGAGTTTTTCCGAAATGAGCACAGGGTTCTAATGTTACATAAGCTGTACTATTAGAAAGTAAACTTTTATCCTCAACAGAATTAACTGCGTTGACCTCTGCATGAGGTTCACCATATTTTTTATGCCACCCCTCACCTATTACTTTACCATCATGTACTATGACACACCCTACTATTGGATTGGGGCTAACATTACCAGTTCCTTTTAAAGCTAGCTGAAACGCCCTGTCCATGAATGCAATATCTTCCTGAATACTCATAACCCAAAAATATATCATTAGTCAAGGACTCTACATACAAATAAAAATTCAATCTTGTTACAACAAATATTTATTTAAGCTAACTTCAAGTACTCAAACATTGAATTAAACTTTTAACTAAATCCAATAAACTATGAATTCATCTAAGATCTTATCTTTAGTAGCATCTGTATTATTCATTACTACAGCGTGTACCAAACAAAAAAAAGCTGAATCCGAAACTACTGAAGTAGAAACAACAGAGACAGAAGCTGTGATAGAGGAGACTAAAGAATCAACAGAATCTTTAGGAACCATTACATGGACTGGCACAAAAATTACAGGCGACTCTCACACTGGAACTATTGATATTAAAGAAAACAACCTAACTTTTGAAGAAGGTCAATTAACTGGTGGATCGATCATAGTTGATATGACTACCATAACAGATACTGACTTAGAAGGTGAATGGAAGCAAAAGCTAGAAGGACATCTTAACTCTGATGACTTCTTTGGCACTGCTACTTTCCCTACATCCACTTTGGCTATCAAATCGATAGAAGCAGGAGAAGGTGATGTAATTAAAGTTACAGCTGATTTAACTATAAAGGAGACTACTCTAGAGGAAGCTTTTGAGGTAACTAAAACAGAACAAGACGGTAAAGTTAGTTACACAGCTGTTGTAGAAATAGATAGAACCAAATACAACGTAAAATACGGTTCTTCTAACTTTTTCGAAGATTTGGGAGACAAAGCTATAAATGACATTTTTAAATTAGAAGTGACGTTATAATCTTAATAGCGTTCAAGGGGCATAACGAAATTATTAAAGGGTCAGCGGGAGCTGACCTTTTTTATTTGCTTTAGTAAATAAGGCAATTATTCCTTATAAATTCGCAGGATGTTCCAGTATTTTCCTCGTAAGACACTGAGCTACACAGCCAAAATCTTACAATCTTATATGGATATTCCAGAGTCTGAATCAATCGCATACATGATTCTTCATAAGGTCTTTGGGTTAAATAGAGTAGACATCATCATTGATGAGCCTTTCTTACCTACGGATGCTCAGCAACTCAAATACGAGGTTATTATCAATCGCTTATCTAACAATGAGCCCATTCAATACATTCTAAAAGAAGCTGATTTCTTTGGTAGGAAGTTCTATGTAAACCCTAATGTATTAATTCCTAGACAGGAAACAGAATCATTAATAGAACTAATCAAAAACTACGACAACTGGCATCGTCCCAAAATCGCTGATGTCGGAACAGGCTCTGGATGTATTGCCTGTACCTTAGACCTTGAGATCAATGATTCAACTGTCCATGCGTATGACATTAGTATGGATGCTATTAAAGTAGCAACTAAGAACAACTCTAAACTAAATTCTGATGTTCAATTTCACGAGATAGATATTCTGACTCAAAACTTAACTGAGGAGTTTGACATTATTGTCAGTAATCCTCCATACGTTACTAATCATGAAAAATATCAAATGAGAAGGAATGTATTAGATTATGAACCAGAACTTGCGCTATTTGTTCCCGATAATGATCCATTAATATTCTATAAAACAATAATGGAAGAAGCGCATATCTCTCTAAGAAGTGGCGGCGCGCTTTTTTTTGAAATCAACGAACAATTCGGCAAGAATATACTTTTACTATTACAGCATCATGGATTTGAACACCCAAAAATCCACAACGACATCAATGACAAGCAGCGTTTCGCTTCAGCTGTTAAGCCCTAAACTGAGCAATTAGATTTATAAACTCTTCGTATTTTTTCTTTAATTCAGGATTTCCAAAAACCTTCCTGTTGCTGGTAAATACTCTCCAGTGACGAGTTACTATTTTCATTAAAATCAAACAAACTAATGAAAACAAAACCACTCCTCCCCCAATCCACCAAACATCTGATAGACCTTTGACTATAAAGAATAGTACCAACCAAAATGTGGGAACAAGTACCATTCCTATAGCAAAGTGAATTGTATCCTTCCAAACCTTATCCTTGAAGCCTTTCATCAAGATATTCCCAGCTAACAATGCTGGTAAATTTGATAGAAAACCTACGAATGCAAATGGAGATAGAATAATTGCCAAAAGAGCATGTTTCCAATAATTACTCTTTGCTTCAAAAGGAAACTTTACTCCAGCCTTCTCTAGTTCTTTAGTCTTTTTCAAGACCTGTTCTTTTTGCTCTTCGCTGATGTATTGACTTATCTCTGAAGCCTTAGTGTTAATATCTACAGGATCAAGAACTTCTCCTGGATTCTGATCATGAAAAAATATCGAATTGTAAACCTCAAAATCTTTTCTTGGTAGTGCTACTGACACTTCTTGTAACCCTGCATCGTAAAGGTCTTTGATCTTATCAATATTCTCACTTGTCATTTCTTGCTTCTCAACTTTAATCGGAGTCCCAAACATGATATGCACTGAAGATCGAAAATATTGATGTCTAGAGTAGTTCATACCCGTTGGTATGATATACAATTCATCAGGAGCGTCTTTATAGTTCATTGCCCCTATAGCGATTCTGCTAATCCCTTTTTTTGCCCTTTTCACTAGTCTACGATCATCGTGAGTAGCCTCTGGAAAAAGAATCAAATGCTCTCCCTTTGCAAAAATCTTAAAGCAATTGTCAAATATTTTTTCATTAGCCTTAACCGAATTAACACCATCGCTCATCCTATAAACAGGCATTAAATTAAGCGAATTCAAAAACGCTCTAACAATTGGATTATTAAACACATCCGCTCTTACCAAATAATGAATACTAAGAGGGAAACGAGTAGTCATAATCAATGGGTCTATAAGTGCATTTTCATGATTAGCACCCCAGATCATAGGTGCGTTCTTTTTAAGGTTTTCTTTGCCAGAGATTTTTATCTCACGGTAATAAATCATCAGTGCCGTTCTAACAAAAAACCAAAATGAAAAATACCAGATGCGTTGTATCACTCCCATTAGTCTACCGTATTAACGTAGTTTTCCCATTTATCGATCACAGTTTGTAAATCGTTAGGAATTTCAGAATCAAATTGAACAAACTTGTTGGTGGTTGGATGGACAAATCCAAGCGACTTAGCGTGTAAAGCTTGTCTTGGTAATAGTTTAAAGCAATTGTCCACAAACTGCTTATACTTGGTGAAAGTAGTCCCCTTCAAAATCCTATCCCCACCATAAGTAGTGTCATTGAATAATGGATGTCCTAAATACTTCATGTGGGCTCTAATTTGATGTGTACGACCTGTTTCAAGATTACACTTAATCAATGACACATATCTCAATGTCTTAATTACCTCATAATGTGTAATTGCTACTCTACCAAAATCACCTTCTGGAAAAGCGGTCGTAATCCTGCGATCTTTCAAACTTCGACCTAGATTAACATCAATGGTTCCTTTTTCCTCTACAGGCTCTCCCCATATCAGAGCGTAATAAGTTCTCTCTATACTATGGTCAAAAAACTGTTTTGCTAGACTTGTCATAGCTTTCTCTGTCTTCGCTATTACTAATAGTCCTGATGTATCTTTATCTATCCTATGAACTAATCCTGGACGTCCATCATTTCCAGTCATTGTTGGCAAGTTTTGAAAATGATACGCCAAAGCATTGACCAACGTTCCAGACCAATTTTGATAAGCTGGGTGTACAACCATCCCAGGTTCTTTATTAACCACAAGAATATCATCATCTTCATGAACTATATTCAAAGGAATATCTTCTGGAACAACATCAGTATCAGACGGAGGCTCTGGAAGAGATACTGTAATTACGTCATTAGGACGAACTTTATAATTGGATTTAGTATTCTGGTCATTGACTAAAACAAAACCATCTTTAATTGCGTCTTGGACTTTGTTTCGAGTAGTATTAGGTAGTTTATCCATCAAAAACTTGTCTAATCTCAGTAGCTCTTGACCGGGATCTACATCTATACGATGATGCTCGTATAACTCGTCGTTAATCTCGTCCTCTTTCATGCGGCGCAAATTTAGTGTTTTAACCCGGATTTTAAATTGGAACTTTATTGTAACAATTTAAATTGCAATAAATCTGTAAGATTCAAACAAAGAGATAAATAGGAATAATTATTCTATTACGTTTAAAATATTGATTAACAAAAACTTAGAATCAACTCAATTTCAGTATTCTGCACTATGGTTAGTTATTTTAAATTCTTGTTAATTCATAAACTTATATGAATGCTGTCCAAACAAACCTAAATTTGGTACTTATAGAGGAATGTCACCTGTCCAAATAACACTAAGCTATATTCATCGAAAAAAGAGTGCATCTAAAATCTTAAATAATAAAATTGCTAACTTAATCACCCCAAAAATTTAATTATCGAAAAATCATGAAACTGACATTCACTACATTCATTGCTGCTATCTTGGTATTATTCGCAAGCGTAGCTGTAGCACAACAATCTGAAAAAGAACTAAGAAAGCAGATCAAAGAAAAAGCGATTAAAGACGCAAGAAAAGAGGCTAAGGCACTTGGCAAAGAAAAATGGTTTACACAACCTGGTTCTTTACCTCTAGAAAAGCAAATCGAAAAAGCTTGGATGAAACAGTACGAGACTGATGACATGGGCTATCCTAAATATTATGTAGGTATAGGTAATGCTTTAGCAGGTACTCAGTCTGCTGCTAAACTTCAAGCATCTACTATCGCTAAGCAAGATTTAGCAGGTAGAATAAGCTCAAGTATCGCATCTATTGTTGAGACTAATTTGAGTACTACTCAATTGACAGCTGATGAAGCTGCTACTGTTCAAGAAACAATCTCTGCTTCTACTGAAGTAATTTCTCAAAAGCTGGCTAGAGTAATCACGCTAACAGAGCTATATAGAAAAAATAAAAAGAATTACGAATGTAATTTAAGAATCGCGTATAGTGCTGAATTGGCTAAGCAAGCTGCACAAGATGTAATCAAGCAATCACTAGCTGAAAAATCTAATATCACTAGAGAGAAGCTTGATAAATTGATGAACTTCTAATTTGTTCATTCTATTAAAATAAATATTATACAAAGGGAAGTTTACAGCTTCCCTTTGTTATTCTAAACCTATTTTCATTCACCATGAAAAATTCACTAATTGCCTTTTTACTAATCTTTTCTAACCTAGCATCATTCGCTCAAGAAGCTTCTTGGACAAACTATTCTAGAAGAAATGCGATGTATCCTGAAAGCAAATACTTAACTGGATTTAGCTCAGAATTAATTGTTAAAGAAGAACCAAGAGAAGACATTCTTGAAAGATTATCTGGATACGCCAAAGATAAACTAGTACAAAGCATCGTCACAGATATCCAATCTACAGTCACCCTAGAAATTAACACTTCAAATGGAACCACAAACGAAGATTTAAAGTCAGCAAGTGTTTCCGCTGCTAACGCTACAATAGCAGGGCTTAAAGTAGAAACCTATATATCGGAAGGAAAAAAAGAGAAGACGGCTTATGCATTTGCATACGCAAAAAAAACTGAAGTTATACAATACTATGAAAATGCTATAAAATCTTTTATAGATAAATTCAATTCAGACTTTGGAATAGTTGAGAATCATATTTCTCAAGGCAACAATCAAAAAGCGCTAAAAATCTTATTCGGATTCCAAACAGATTTTAGAGAAATTGAGCATGCTCAAATGATCTTAGTGACCTTGACTGGCAACTACAATTTACCCTCAACAAAAAGGTCAGAAATCAACTCATTTAAAGCCAAAGTAGAGCAGAAAATCAATAGTATTAGAAGCAATCAACAGTTTTCTCTTGAAGATGCTGCTTACTATATAGCATTTGCTATGAGTACTCAACTAACAGATAAGTCTACCCCTATTAGCATCAATAACTTCACTTATGAAGATACCCCGATGGGTAGTCCATTTTCAAGAAGGTTGAAATTTGCCATAGAACAAAAACTTACATTAGAAGGCTTCTCCGTTACTAACAATGCAGCAACCGAAAATGATATTTTAGTTCTTAATGGAACTTATTGGGAGGAATCTGATAAGCTAAAAATCGTAACTATCCTAAGATCCAAAAAAGATTCAAAAGCGGTATCCAGTAGTGAATGCTACTTACCTAAATCTACTTTGATAAATAATGGCATTGTATTTAAGCCTGAAAACTACAAGCAGGCTTTGATCAACATGAAAGAGTTTGCTGCGAATGAAGTCACCGGAGGAAATTTAAATATTGAAATCTGGACCAATAAAGGCAAAGACAATCTAATCTACACTGAAGGTGAAATCTTGAAACTTTTCGTAAGAGCTAACAAAGAATGCTACCTGAGAATAGTCTATTATCTGGCGGACGGTAGCAAGGTATTACTGCTTGACAATTACTATATCAATCGAGACTTGATCAATAAGACTTATGAACTTCCGTATGAGTTTGAATGTGCAGAGCCATTTGGAGTAGAAACTTTACAAATGAATGCTCAAGATGAACCATTTGAAGAATTATATACAGAAGAGCAATATGGATATGAATTCATCACTGAAGGAATTGCTGCAATTCAAGTAAAGTCTAGAGGCTTTAAAAGAGTTAAAAGCACTAGTACAGAAGAGGTAAAAGCAGAAAAGAGATTAGTATTCACTACCATGAGACGCTAATATCGGCCGTTTAAAATTATACTTATTATGAAAGGCAAACTGACTATTCTTCTTATTTTGACAGCCTACTTGTCATCCAGTGCTCAGCAACTTGTAATTGACAATCAAGGGCATTCGGGGCTGATACATGACATTTTTTTCGTAGAAGGAGGTAAATTCTTGATCTCTACCTCAGAAGATAAAACTGTCCGATTATGGGATATTGCAGCTGGTTCATTAAAAAAAACTTACAGGTTTGAACAAGAGTCTGGTGCAAAGGGCAAAATCTATGCTGCTGCTCTTTCTAAAGATCAGAGATACTTATTCTTGGGAGGCTTCTTTGATAATATTGGCGGCTCTGAAACCAAAGTTGGCCAAATTAGGATGCTAAATCTCTATGATGAATCAGTCGCTCAACTCATCAACGCCCATACTAATGTCATCCTAGATATGACAATATCTGCTGATGGATATAGAATGGTAACTTCAAGTGCTGATCATACAATCAAAGTTTGGAATATAGCAGACTTAGGTAAGAACTCTCCTCCCAAGCTAATTGCAGACATAGACTCTCCTGTTCTTCCGAACTGTATAGCCATAAGCCCTAATGGAAAAATGGTTTTAGCAGGAGACGCTGAAGGTTTTTTAAGATCATATGATTTATCTAATCCAAATTCCGTTCAATCAAGCAGAGCTAAAATCCATACTGATGAAGTAAGATCTATCAAGTTCACGTCTACAGGGGACAATGCTTACTCATGTGGAGACGACGGTCAACTTATTAAATGGACCAGTAATGGTCGTTTCATGGGAGTTATCAAGACACTTCCTGGTGCTGCTGGTGTAGTTGAAATAAGTCCTAATGACAAGTATCTTACTGTAATGGGACGTGTAGGGGTCACATTAGACCTTTCTTCTCAGATTGTAATGTCTACTTTCAGTGAACATACCAATTCAGTCACTGCTACTACTACTGCTCCATTCGGATCATTCGATGGTCAAGAAGGTTACTATATTGCATCTGCCGGCGGAGATGACAAAAACATCCTAATATGGGATCAAAGAACGGGTAAACTAGTTAGAAACCTTGTAGGTAATGGACAAAGTGTCTACGCCGTAGGCGCAGGTTCTGACAAAAAGATTGGTTTTGGACAAAGTAATCCAACTGGAAGTCTTGATGACACTAAAATTGAAAAAGCTTTTTCATTAACAGACTTAAAACTTGATCTATCTGAAGTAGATCAAATGGATTACAAACGTCGTAGACTGAATGGAAATGGCAAATTACTCACTAAAGAATCCAGTACCTCTTTCGCCATTGGTGGACAAACCATCCAAATGGACGAATCCAAAGATGGTGCTGTAAGATCTTTTTCTTATGTACAGAATAATGCGGGTATTGTAGTAGGGTCTTCATTCACTTTGAAAAAATTCACCTCTGATGGACAACAATTAGGTACTTATTCTGGACATGAAGGAGAAACTTGGGCAGTATCTGAGATACCTTCCGAACAATTACTATTATCTGGGAATGGAGACCAAACAATCAAAATATGGAATATCAATAGTGGAGAAAATCTAGCCACACTATTTGTATCAACAGACAATGAATGGGTGATCTGGACCCCTCAAGGATTCTATGAAGCTTCAGCAGGTGGTGAAAAATATATAGGATGGCACATCAATAAAGGAGAGAAAAAACTAGCTGACTTTCATGATGTGTCAGCATTCAGTAAACATTATCATCGAAGAGATGTGATTTTGAAAGTTCTTGAGATAAAAAACTTTGAACAAGTAGCTCAAGAAATGAACCTAAATCCTAAACCAGAACAAGAAATCACGCCTCCTACAATAGAGTGGGTATATCCAGTAGTGAAGAATAGTATTGTTAAAGGCAATAGTACTACTCTCTCTTTCAACATTACTTCTCAAAGTCCAGTGAACAAGGTACGATTACTTGTAGATGGTAAACCTATAGTGACAAGAAAGGATCTAACCCTATCAGGAGATAATACCCCTGAAAAACTAGAAATGGAGCTAAAAGTACCAAATGGAAGCAATGGTTCGTACGAAGTCAGTCTATACGTAATGGATACTAAGTCGAAAATTACAGGTACAGACAAAAGCATTAGATTCATACCCCAACCAATGCCAAGTGGTGATTTTGAAGAAGTAAAAGCAGTTGCTGAACCTGCTCCTGTTTATACCCCTCCTACAGATGCAAGCACTAGAAATAGACTCACTCTGGACCCTGTAAATGACGACCAATCAGGACCAAAAAACCTCTATGTGGTTTCTATTGGTGTTTCTAAATTTGAAAACCCTACTTACAATTTGAACTATGCAGAAGCAGACGCCGCTGCCATTTCAGATATGTGGAAAAATCAAAAGGGTAAAATGTATGATAATATCAAGAGTATTAAAATTACAGATATAGATGCTACCAAGGATAAAATTATAGAAACGTTCAAGCAACTCGAAGAGCATACTACTATGGATGACTTGGTAGTAATTTTCATGGCTTCACACGGTATCAATTTCAAGAATAAATACTATTTCCTACCTCATGATGGAAATGGTAGAAATCCGAATGTCAGTTGCGTAGATTGGAAAGACTTCTCTGACAAAATAAGTAACATACCTGCCAAGACGGTTTTATTTATTGACACTTGTCATAGTGGTCAGCTTGGGAATAGTATTGGTCCAAAAGAACAAGATAATACAGAGGCTGTTCGAGAAATATCTTCTAAAGAATATGGAGTAGTAGTAATGGCTGCAGCTACTGGCTATGAATATTCCCTTGAGCATCCTGACTGGGGACATGGAGCATTTACATTAGCTATTCTAGAAGGTTTGGGACAAGGAAAGGCTGATATCAAACCGGATGGAGTTATATATCTACGTGAACTAGATTACTACCTTGCTGAAAGAGTAAGAGAATTAACTGGAGGTAGACAACATCCTACAACTCAGAAACCAAGCTCTATTAGCAGATTAGCTTTAGCTGGCTCGGATTCTAATTAGTACGCTTCAACAGCCTCAGGCTTTCCAGAACCGCAGCAATTAGAATAATCACCCCACCTATCATTACTTGATGGGTGGGCTTTTCTCCTAAAAATAAATACCCTTGAATAATTCCGAATAGAGGAGTTAAACAAGATATGGTACTCAAAGTAATCACTGGAAAGTGGGCAAAACTATTTACCAATAAGCTGTGACCTACAGCTGTTGTATAAATACCTAAAAGTACAACTGCTATCCAACCATTCATTTCTAGAGCTACAAAATCATTGTCACCCATAAAAAAAATAGAAGGAGTTAGCATTATTGCTATCAACATTGCTTGATACATCATCACTGTCAAGCCTGAATACCCCGACACAATTCTCTTCGAAAGAATGTTTCGAATTGCATATGTTAGAGCTGAAAACAGGCCAAACAATACTCCTATAGTCACTTGATTTCCAATCGAAAACTCAGGAACTAAGAAAACAACACCTGAAAAACTGAATAGTGCCAAAAGAACTGAACGAATATCAAACTTAGAACCGAAAAGCAGAGGTTCTATGACTGCGGTCATTACTGGATAGGTAAACATAGACAGCATTCCTATCGCTACACTTGAATATTTCAATGCAAGAAAGTAAGTCACCCAATGAGAACCTAACAACAGTGCTGTCACTAGTATTGTAAAAAAATCCGACTTACTCTTGAGTGAAACTGATTGTTTGGTGATTTTCAGCACTGAAAATAGTGCAACAGCTGCTAGAATACATCGTGACCAAATAATTACCGGTACGGGTAAATCAATAAACCTTCCTAGAGCTCCAGAAGAACTCATAAACACAATAGACAGTATAAACTGGCTAAAGTATAGCACTCTCTTATCCATGAGCGCTAAGGTAGAATATTATAACCATTGAGATAGAGTCAGGAAACTCCTATATCCTCTCTTTGATTTAGTTTTCTAAAAGATGGGATTGACATGTTACCAAAGTAATCATCGAACAATTGACTTAAATAAGAGTGGGAAAAAATATCCCTTTCAAAAAACTCATCAGCTATATCCGGAACATAGTCCTTGATTTGCTTATCTGTCACATTAAGAAGAGACCTGAAAATTTTAAAAAACTTCTTCTCATTATAATCAAGCCTCTGATCTGCTAGTAAAGTCTTTATTGCCATCTCTGCTAATTGAAGCTCTTCATGTTCAGTTAGCTCAGCACTATCCACCATCTTGAAATAATCTTTCAAAAATTCCAATCCCATGGCGTTGATCCCCATAATCAAGGCATCTAATTCCACATCGATATTGATTCCTTTAAAAAGTTCGTTTTCAGTAGTAATCTTCCTAATTAGATCAATTTCCTTCTTATGAATATGACCATCGCATGTCATAAAGGCAAATGCCGTATTAAGCATAATACGACTAAAATTATAAAGTTTGTTTTGGTTATATCTGTAAGCCTGAGTCCTTATCCAGTCTGCTATTCCTTGAACGTTTTCATCAACCCTTTGCTTAATTTGGGAATTATTTGTCAAGGACTTAGCCGAATTCAAAACTTCTAAAGCATTAGCTTCTGAAAAGTTCGGGTTATCTTTCGTAGTTAAGAAATAGTCAATGCCACACTGGAGAATTTCAGTAGCTAAATGATCAATCACCTTTTCTGAAATCAACTTCTCTTGAGAATCAATATCTTTTAATGCTGATACATGTTCTTGAGTAGCGAACAGTAATTGCATTCCTAGTTCATAGCCATTGGGTTGGTTTTCGTACCGCTTTTCTCTGGTTTCTCGAACTCTAGATTCTACTTCAAGTATAAGATCACTGATCATTCGTAATTCGACTTTGTAGTTTAACTAATTGAAAGCTGGTATCGTCCAGCTGGAATATAGTAAATTTTAGAGATTTAGCTCATATTCCTAAACTGGTAAATAGACAGAATACTACTTATTAATCTACAAACTTTCGTTTATAGCTTGAATATAGTTCAGAACTTCTTGCTGCCCCACCTTCTGAGCAGATGATGTCACAAAATTAGGAGGTAACTCATCCCAAGATTTTTTTAGCTCACGTCTGAACGCTGCTATGTTAGCTTGAATTTTTGAATTACCAGGTTTATCAGCTTTAGTAAAGATTATCCCAAAAGGTATCCCATTTTCTCCTGCCCACTGAATAAACTCTAAGTCAATCTTTTGCGGAGGAATACGTGAATCTATTAAAACAAACATACTTGCCATATTCTCTCGAAACAACAAATAATCTTTGTTCATCTTATCCCACTTCTCTTTAAGGACTTTACTGACTTGAGCCCATCCATATCCAGGTAAATCCACTAGATACCACTCTTTGTTAATAAAAAAATGATTAATCAATTGTGTCTTACCTGGTTTACCTGATGTCTTGGCTAAACTTGTTTTATTGGTAAGCATATTTATGAGCGAGGACTTACCGACATTAGACCTACCAATAAAGGCATACTCTGGCTCGTCCAACTTTGGACACTTCTTGTAATCTTGATTACTTATGACGAATTCCGCACTCTTGATTTTCATATCTTCTTTCTCAGCAAAGTCGCAAAATTGCTAAATCCACTGGACTAATGTCCCTGTCAGACATATTTCTTTGGAGTTTAGATCAATTCGAGGGATAGTCATTAATATTGCGCAGCATTAAATCGATAGGCATTGACAGTATTACCATATAAAGACCAAACAGGAAGTAAAAAAGAACAGGTTTCACAGATGTTTGATAGCATCAGTAAGAAGTATGATTTCCTTAATCATTTCTTGAGTATGGGGATCGATATTATTTGGCGAAAGAAGGCAATGAAACAACTCAAAGCCAATCAACCAAAACTCATACTAGATGTAGCTACAGGAACTGGAGACTTAGCAATCGAAGCATTAAAATCACTACAACCTGACAAGGTAATAGGAGTAGATATTTCCAGAGGAATGCTCGATGTTGGAATTGAGAAAATGAAGAAACTTGGTCTATCTGAAAAAATTGAGATGCAAATGGGAGACTCAGAACAGTTACTATTTGAAGACAATAAGTTTGATGCTGTGATCGTTGCTTTTGGAGTGAGAAACTTTCAAAATCTAGAAAAAGGTCTCGCTGATATGAAACGTGTACTCAAAGATGGAGGAAAGTTGATGGTGCTTGAATTCTCAAAACCAACAAAATTCCCAATGAAACAATTATACGGGTTCTATTTTAAGGCTATTTTGCCATTGATTGGTAAATTAGTCTCTAAAGACAATGCAGCGTACACTTATTTACCTGAGTCTGTTCAAGAATTCCCTTATGGTGATGGATTCTTGGAAGTATTAACTAAAGTCGGTTTAAAAGAAACTAAATGTATCCCGCTTACCTTTGGCATAAGCTCAATTTACACAGCAGTAAAGTAATTCTTACTCTAGCGATTTTCGCCTGCTTGGCGAATTCAATTACTAGTCAGGCACAAGATCGTTCAGTATTGAACCTCCCTTTTTTTGATAGTCAAAAAATTCATTACGGGTTTTTATTAGGTGTTGGTATATCCAATTTCAAAATGAAATACGATAGTGCCTATGCTTCAACGGAACTTGACACCTTACATTCTATTGTCGCAAAAGGTGCTGCGGGATTTAAACTTGGCTTTATAGTAGATTACCATTTCAATGATGTATTAGATGCACGTTTCAGTCCTACTGTTAGTTTCAATCAACTTAAACTCGATTATCGATATACAGATGGTTCTACTATAGAGTCTTTATCCGACCCTACATTTGTAGAACTACCTCTACTACTTAAATACAAATCTGTTAGGAGAAAAAACACCAGAATGTATGGATTGGTTGGAGTTAATCCTTCGTTCAAAGTAAGTGGTACTAAAGAGAAGGAAGATAATACTGAAAGGCTACTTCTCAACAATTTCAACTTGAACCTTGAGTTTGGAGCTGGATTTGATTTGTACCAGTCTCTTTTCAAATTCTCTCCGGAGGTTCGTTATTCTTGGGGATTATTAGATTTATTGGACAGAAGTGAACCAAACTTATACAGCTTCCCAATACAAAGATTAGCTCTTCATACTATCACTTTCTACATCACATTCGAAGGAGGCCCTTCCGAACTAAAAGTAGGTGGCGGTAAAAAAAGAAGAAGGTAATAGTTAATTTTTCAATTATGAGGTGATCTCATTGAATGATTAATCCTATACAGCTATAATAGTTTTAGAAGATAATTTACAGACCTTCATTCAACTATTATCCCATACATCTTTAATGAGTATTTGTTATTTCTTAAAAAAAGAATCTACAAATTCAGTTTTATTAAATACCTGAAGATCATCAATACCTTCACCTACTCCGATATACTTTACTGGGATCTTGAATTGATCAGAGATACCAATTACTACACCTCCTTTAGCAGTTCCATCAAGTTTAGTAATTGCTAACGCAGAGACATCTGTAGCTTTAGTAAACTCTTTTGCTTGTATAAAAGCATTTTGCCCTGTCGATCCATCCAACACTAGTAGAATCTCATGAGGAGCGTCAGGAATAAACTTCTGAACAACTTTCTTAATTTTAGTCAACTCATTCATCAAGTTAACTTTTGTATGTAAGCGGCCAGCTGTATCTATTATAACGACATCTGCATTCTCCTCTTTACCCTGTTTAGCAGTATCAAAAGCCACAGAGGCTGGATCAGTGTTCATTCCATGGTTTACCACCGGAACACCTATTCGTTCTCCCCAAAGTTTTAATTGATCCACCGCAGCAGCTCTAAACGTATCTGCTGCTCCCAAAATAACTTTTTTGCCTTTTTTATGAAACTGAGATGACAACTTCCCTATAGTTGTTGTCTTTCCTACTCCATTCACACCAACCACAAGAATAACATGAGGGCCATCATGTTTAGGAACATCAAAATCTTCTAAGTCTTCTGTATTATTTTCTGAGAGCAGACCAGCTATTTCTTCTTTGAGAATTTGATTTAGCTCCTCAGACCCTAGGTACTTATCACGAGCGACTCGATCTTCGATACGTTCTATAATCTTTACAGTCGTATCTACTCCTACATCAGATGTAATTAACACCTCTTCTAACTCATCCAAGACCTCATCGTCTACAGTTGTTTTACCTGCGACTGCTTTACCTAACTTATTAAAAAAGCTCTCTTTAGACTTTTCTAGTCCTTTATCTAGAGTTTCCTTTTTCTCCTTTGAAAAAATCTTGAACAATGCCATAAGGGTACAGTGGTTTATAGAAAATAAAAAAGTCTCCTGACAGAACCAGGAGACTTAAAAATACTTTGAAATGACTAAGATTATTTAGAAGCTAATACTTCTTTTACTCTATCTTCAGTCACAATCTCTTCTCTGAAAGAGTAAGCACCAGACTCAGTCTTAACTGCTTTGATCACTTTAGCGTACTTTACACCATCTTTTTTCTTCAGCGTTGCAACTACCTTCTTAGCCATCTTTATTTAATTTCTTTGTGAACAGTATATTTTTTCAAGATCGGATTGTATTTCTTCAATTCGATTCTATCAGGAGTATTCTTCCTGTTTTTAGTCGTAATATATCTAGATGTACCAGGCTGACCACTGTTTTTATGCTCAGTGCACTCTAGGATTACTTGTACTCTATTTCCTTTCTTAGCCATCTTACTCTATTGATTATAGTATTACGCCGTTAGCTTTTGCTTTTCTCAATACCGCAGAGATACCATTCTTGTTGATTGTTTTCAACGCAGTAGAAGATACCTTCAACGTCACCCATCTATCTTCCTCAGGGATATAAAATCTTTTCTTGAAAAGGTTCGGATAGAACTTTCTCTTAGTCTTATTGTTGGCATGGGAAACGTTGTTTCCTACTCTTGGCCTTTTACCTGTTATTTGACAAACTCTTGACATCTCTTCTCGTCTTTTTATTCGATTTTCAAAAATCGGAGTGCAAATATAGAGAAACTTTATTGAAAATCACGAAGAGACTCTAAAAGTTCATAAAGATTTTAAAGAGAAGTTCACCTTCAACAGTCAAGTATTCAACTTATTAGCCTCCAGACTTTTTAGCTTTATAACCTTCCTTAGATAGAACTTCAAGAACTTTATCTCTAAAATCTCCTTGAATCATGATCTCCCCCTCCTTAACATTACCTCCTACTCCACATTTAGATTTAAGAAGTTTGCCTAAGTTTTTCAAGTCTTCCGTATTTCCTACGAATCCAGTCACTAGAGTTACTTGCTTTCCCCCACGATTCTTTTTATCCAGCATAACCTTTAGACTTTGCTCTGAAGGAGCTAATGTTTCTTCCTCACCCCATTCATCTTCTGTGTAGTCAAAAGAATCATCAGTAGAATAAACTACACCTACTCTATTCTTAAACTTGTTCTTTTTAGCCATAATCCAAAATTAGCACTTATTAGACTAATCAACTTACTATAGTTATAAAACAAAAACAGCAAGTACCTGAACTAGAAAAGTCCAGTAAACTTGCTGACTATTTATTCACTTAGCTATATATAAGTTCAACTACTAGGATAGAGTTTAGATAGTTTGAATTGAACTCTTGAAATATCTCCTCCATCTTTTTGCTGCTGTGTAAGCTGGATACTTTTTACATAACTTTCCATAGCCTTTGAAGGTAGATTACTTTTAAGGTAATAGTCCCCGAGAACTTCAAAGTTGTAGGCATCTTCTTTAATGCTTATCGACTTATCTATCCAGTCTTTCGCTTGACTATAACCTGCATTCTTACTAATAAGATATTGCGCTTGAGCAGCTAATAATTTCCAGTCATCTGGAGAGCCATTTTCTACAGTTTCAATGGCTTTTAAAACAGCTTTTTCTTTGGTTCCTGCGAAAGCAAAACTCGCAGATAAAAGTACTACTACTATTAGTGTAGAAATTTTTGAAGTATACATGATTGATATGGTTTAAGTTTACAACAACAGCCTTAACGTATTGGCTTTACTACTAAGACTACCAATCAACCAAAAAGATTACACCAGAAATTCAAAATGTCGACATTTTACTATTAGTCAATATATAATTCAGAATTAATGTAATAAATAGATTCTAAGTTATGACTAAGTGAGGTTTAACCCTAATCCGAATAACAATACAAATAGTAATGTACTGATTGCTAACTGCTTCAAATAGGGATCTAACTCCATTGCATTGGTTTTGGATCTAACCGCAACAACATTCTTCAACAATAAAGGAGTAATCAACAAGAAAAGAAATTGTGCCCAAGAAGTAAAAGTTAAGCCAGTAAACAAAAGAGCCGTTATAATAGCTCCAATTATCAGAATAGTATGATAAGCAACAGCTGCCTTTCTCCCTATACGAACTGGTATGGAACGCTTACCTGCCTTAATGTCTGATTCTATATCTCTAATATTATTGACATTTAAAACTCCTGTAGCTAAAAAACCTGAACTAATCGCTGGCAGTAGTATAATTGAATTAAAAGATTTGGTCTGCATATAATATGAACCTACTACTCCTACTAAACCAAAAAAAATAAATACAGATATATCTCCTAAACCTACATATCCATAAGGATTATTACCCGCTGTATAAGTAATCGCTGCATAAATGGCCATCAAACCCAAAGCTAGAAATGACAATGCTATTACTATTTGATCTTGAAAGACTATCCATATAAGAAGAATACCTGATAATAATGAAAGCCCTGCAAACAAGTAGATAGCTTTTCTCATTTGAACAAGAGTAATACTACCTGTTTGTACTGCTCTAGATGGCCCCTCTCTATGGTCAGAATCCGCACCATGAATAGAATCCCCATAGTCATTGGCCAAGTTCGAAAGAATCTGTAAAAAGACAGTAGTCAGAATAGTCAAAGATCCAACCCAACAATCAAACCTCCCTACCCAAGCAGCCAGAAAATTCCCCATAAGAATACATGACAACGATAGCGGAAGTGTCCTCAGCCTAAAAGCCTGAATCCATTTTTTCATTAGAAATAAAATTAAATCTCTGACCTATGATTTATAGCAATCAACTACTTACATCCTTTCTGGCACCTTGATACCTAATAGCGACATTCCAAATTTAATCTGACGAGCTACTTGTACAGATAGAGCTACTCTAAATTGAACTACTTTATCATTATCGTCGCCGAAGATCTGCTTCTCTGCATAAAATTTATTGTAATCTTTGGCTAAGTCATATACATACTGTGCTATTATAGAAGGACTGTATTCTTCTGCTGCTAATGATATTTTAGACTTAATATCAGATAATAAGAAAATCAGTTCTGACTCTATAGAATCTAAAGCCAACCCAGTATCAACAGCACCATAAGTTATACCCAATTCATCTGCTCTCCTTTTTATCGCAGAAATACGTGCATGTGTATACTGAATAAATGGACCTGTATTCCCTTGGAACTCGATAGACTCTTTAGGATCGAAAAGCATACGTTTCTTTGGATCCACCTTGAGTAAGAAATACTTTAATGCTCCTAGCCCAAGCGTATCATAAAGTTCATTTGCCTGCTCGGTAGTAAAACCTTCTATTTTGCCAAGTTCTCTGGTATGATCCTCAGCCGTCTTCACCATCTCTGTCATCAGATCATCTGCATCCACTACCGTACCTTCACGAGACTTCATCTTTCCCGATGGAAGGTCTACCATGCCGTACGACAAATGATATAATCCATCAGCCCAATTGTATCCCAGTTTTTTCAAAATCAAGAAAAGTACCTTGAAATGATAATCCTGTTCATTCCCTACAGTGTAGACCATTTTTTCAAGACCTTCAAATTCCTTATTCCTCTGAATAGCCGTACCAATATCTTGAGTCATGTAAACAGCAGTTCCATCGGACCTACGAACAATCTTTTCATCCAATCCATCAGCTGTCAGGTCAATCCAAACAGATCCATCTTCCTTTTCAAAGAACTGACCTCCTTCTAAACCAGCTTCTACTTCATCCTTACCCAATAAATAAGTATCTGACTCATAGTAAAGCTTGTCAAATTCAACTCCCATTTGCTTATAGGTAGTATTGAACCCATCATAGACCCAACCGTTCATTTTCTGCCATAGAGCGTAGACTTTAGGATCTTTCGCCTCCCATTTTCGAAGCATTTCCTGAGCCTCTAGTAATAGAGGGGCTTGTTTTTCCGCTTCCTCTTTAGATATACCTTCTTCTTGAAGTTTAGCTATTTCCTCTTTGTAAGCTTTATCAAAAGCCACATAGTATTTACCGGCAAGCTTATCACCTTTGAGCCCACTTGATTCAGGAGTTTCTCCATCTCCAAATTTCAACCAAGCAATCATAGATTTACAGATGTGTATTCCTCTATCATTTATGATTTGAACTTTAACAACATCATAGCCCAATGCTTCGTAAATTTTCGAAACGGAATAACCAAGGAAATTATTTCTGAGATGGCCTAAATGAAGCGGTTTATTCGTATTCGGAGAAGAATATTCTACCATCATTCTTTTACCATTAGAAACTGGGGTTTCTAACGTTTTGTCATCTAAAATCCCATTCAGAATACTATTCCATATCGATCCATCAAGTTCGATATTCAAAAAACCTTTTACGACATTATAACCGGCTACCGCCTTACAATTAGACTTGAGGAATTCTCCTAGCTCTTCTGCTGTTTGCATAGGGTTCTTCTTTGAAATCTTCCCATATGGAAATGTCACGAAAGTGTAAGTCCCTGCAAACTCTTTTCTTGTTGGTTGCAAAGCCAATTGGCCTGCGTCAACATTGTGATCATATAAGGATTTCAGTCCCTCTGAAAGTGTTAATTGAATATCTGATGCTACGTTCATATCATCTTAAAATTTAGAACCGCAAAGAAAAGGATTTTTTTAATCGCAGGGCGATAGCCTATTAGGTTTAATTCCGTAGTCCTTGGTCAGTTTAAATGGAGTTCCGAAGATACCACTCACTTTGGGTCTGGGAGTATTGATTCATTGAGATCTCATTAAATGATATTGAGATCGAATTTGGTTGTCCTGTAAGTATTTGACAACTCATATACTTCTTCATGAGTGTCATTGTAGCTTTTCGTACAGTTTTGAGCTAGATGGTTAATTCTAAAACAACCTCACCTCTTAAAACAACTGAATTCCACAACAATTCCTCGGTAAAGCATCACTAGGAGTACTTTTTTCTTATCAGACAACAAGTTTTTAGTCTCAAAATCTGGGTTTTTAATCATATTTGTTGCGCTCAAAAATTGAGCCCGAAAAATGCTAGGCATTGGTCGGTTCAATAGCACCCACTATTGACACATTTCCAACTTTCAAATATTTACTCTATTTATGAATTGCTAATGAAAAAGTATGCTGACTTAATTGACCAAACGTTCCAATTTCCTACGGAAGAGTTTGAGGTCAAAAAGGATAACCTCCACTTCAATGGTGTAAACCTTATGCACCTGATAGAAAAGTATGGTACACCTCTTAAGTTGACTTATTTACCTAAGATTTCTCAAAAGATTCAACTGGCAAAAAAATACTTCAATGAAGCAATTGATAAGTTGAACTATCAAGGCTCCTACACATACGCCTATTGTACTAAGTCTTCTCATTTTCAATTCGTACTTGAAGAAGCTCTCACTAATGACATACATATTGAGACTAGTTCAGCCTATGATATAGCAATCATTGACAACCTATACAAGGAAAGATTAATTGACAAAAACACATACATTATATGCAATGGGTTCAAGCGCCCTTTATATCTGGAGAGAATCGCCGAAATACTCAATTCAGGTTTTAAAAATTGCATTCCTATACTTGACAATATCAATGAACTGGATCATTACGTAGACACAGTAGAAAATTCATTCGACCTTGGCATTCGAGTTGCATCAGACGAAGAACCCAATTTTGCATTTTACACTTCGAGACTTGGCATTCGATACAATAGCATAGTAGACTACTATAAGGATAAAATCAAAGACAACCCCAAGTGTAGACTTAAGATGCTACACTACTTCATCAATACTGGCATCAAGGATAGCGCTTATTATTGGAGTGAGCTAAGCCGTTTTATGTATAAATATTGTGAACTAAAGAAAATATGTCCTGAACTAGACTCTGTAGATATAGGCGGAGGATTTCCAATCAAAAACTCATTGGCATTTGAATACGATTACAAATACATGGCCGAAGAAATCATCTCGAATATTAAATGGATTTGCAATAAGAATCATGTCCCTGTCCCGAATATATTCACTGAATTTGGAAGCTTTACAGTCGGAGAAAGTGGCGCTACTATCTACTCTGTATTAGATCAAAAGCTGCAAAATGATAAGGAATTATGGTATATGATGGATGGTTCATTCATCACACATATGCCGGACGTCTGGGGGCTAAATTCTAAGTTCATTATGCTCCCTGTAAACCTATGGAAAAACCACTTTCACAAGGTAAACATTGGCGGCCTGACTTGTGATAGTATGGACTATTATGACTCCGAAGCTCATATAGCTGAAGTGTTTCTTCCAGTAATCAATGAGAAAGAGACTATGTACTTCGGATACTTTCATACTGGAGCTTATCAAGAATCACTTGGAGGGTATGGAGGTATCCAACATTGTTTAATTCCTGCACCCAAACACGTGATCATAGACCTCGATGATGAAGGCAATCAAATTGACTGGTTATTTGCAGAAGAACAATCTAGTGAAGAAATGTTAAAGGTTTTAGGCTATAAATAGTAGCCGAAACCTTTCATAAATTGCCTCGTTGGGAGGTTTATACTAATTTCCCGGATTATTTAAAAAAATAGTATTGAGCAAAAGCCTAGTAATAATACCCACCTACAATGAAAAGGAAAACGTCGAAGACATTATTAATGCTGTCTTTGGCCTCAATGCTGATTTTGAAGTATTAATCATCGATGACGGCTCTCCTGACGGAACTGCTGAAATAGTAAAGAGGCTTCAAGTAAAATTCAGAGGTCTTCATATCATAGAGCGAAAAGGAAAGCTAGGGCTAGGTACTGCATATATTACTGGATTTCACTACGCTCTTGATAATGGATATGAATACATTTTTGAAATGGATGCCGACTTTTCTCATAATCCTAAAGACTTAATTCGCTTACGTGAAGCATGCGAAAATGGTGCGGACATGTCTATTGGCTCTAGATACGTATCCGGTGTCAACGTAGTAAACTGGCCTATGGATCGGGTTCTTATGTCTTTTTTTGCTAGCAAATATGTTCAGTTTATCACAGGCATGTCTATCAATGACACCACTGCTGGATTCAAGTGCTATACTAGAAAAGTTCTGGAAACGATTGATCTTAGTGCTATTAAGTTTATTGGGTATGCGTTTCAGATTGAGATGAAATTCACGGCCTGGAAATTTGGTTTCAACATTCAGGAAGTCCCTATCATATTTACAGATCGTACAAAAGGTACTAGTAAAATGTCTAAAGGAATCTTCAAGGAAGCAGTTTTTGGTGTAATCCAAATGAAATTGAGCAGCTTATTCAAGAAATACATTCCTCACTAAGTTCATCAAAAATAATTCTAAACCTTAGTTGAAACTCAAGGCATATAACTTCAAAATCGTTTACAATCAATATTAATCAATAGGTGCTATATGAAGATTGATTCTTCTTATTAGTATTTTCAGACCCCTCTTAGTCGTGACCGTATAATTGTGTGAATAAAAACATTATTAACCATGGTAAACAATAAAGAGATAATCGAAAAATTGAATAGTCTACTTTCTGACTTTCAAATTTATTACCAAAATCTAAGAGGTTTTCACTGGAACATACAAGGTCGTGAATTCTTTGAGCTTCATGCAAAATTTGAAGAGTTATACAATGATACAGCTGTTAAAATCGATGATATAGCAGAACGTATCTTAACGGTAGAAGGTACCCCGATTCATGCTTTTGAAGATTATTTAAGTACAGCAGAGATCAAACCAGTCAAAAATGTACATGATGGTGAAACAGCTGTAAAAACAATAATTGACAATCTTCAAAGTATTATAGCTAAGGAAAAAGATATCAAAGAAACTGCTGGCAGCTTAGATGATGGAGGTACGGAGGATCAAATGTCTGCATTTATAGAAGAACAAGAGAAAACGCTTTGGATGTACAAAGCATGGCTCAAGTAAAAGCATAAAAAATAATCCAAAACTAAGCCTGTGATCATTGATCCAGGCTTTATTTTTTGTCACAAAAATTACTAACCATTGTTTATAAATTGCGTATAAAGAAAAAGTTTTATAAGTAGTATTAACTTTTTACTTAAAGTCTTAACTCAAGACTCTCTTCCAATATAAACTCATTTAAGCTCTCTAATGAGTGCTTTCCCATTCTTATACCCAACAATTGTCTTTGACTTCTTTTTTTCTGAATCATAAACCACCATCGTCGGAAGGCCTGTAATACCAAATGACTTAGCTAACTCCTTGTGCGTATCATATGATTTTCCTCCCAAAGTAATTGAAGACTTGTCGTCAAAATTAACTTTCACAGCATAATAGTCTGTACTTAGCATTTGCACCACTCGTTCTTCCTCAAAAGTAGTTTTGTCGAGCTTTTTACACCATCCACACCAAGTAGCAGTAAAATCCATAAAAATAGGTTTTGGATTTTTTAAAGCAAGTAGTTGAGCTTCCTCTAGTGTCACCCATTGTATTTGAGCACTAGCTGAAAAACTGAGAAATAAGAGGATTAAAACGTATAATTTCTTCATGCCTTCGTGGATAAGTTTCTTGTTGATAGAACGACATTTTAGAAGAAATAATTCCTTCCAGTGAATTTTCTTCTGTTATCCGATGTTTAATAGGAGCATGAAAACATTGTCTATCATTCTTTTAATAATACTTCTACCATTTCAAAGCGCAGCACAATCCTGTTGCTCTGGAGGAGTTCCTATCAGCAACAACCTTGGATTACCTCTATCTGATGCTAAGACTTGGCAGATTTTTTTAAGTTATGATTTCAACCTTCTCAATACTCTTCAAGACGGGAATAATAAACTAGACAATAATACTCGTAAAAGAATAACTCATACAGCATTGACGCAGTTTGGATATTCTTTTAACAAAAAATTTTCTGCCGATATCCTAATTCCATATGTCAGACAGGAACGTGAAATAACTCCTATAGGACAACCTTCTAGTTTTAATTCATCAAATGGAATCGGAGATATAGTATTTTTAAGCAAATACAGTTTTTTCCGATCCTATCAATTGGGCATAGGAGTAAAGTTACCTACTGGTTCTACAACCGAAATCAATGATAGAGGCCTTACTCTTAATGCCGACATGCAACCAGGATCTGGTTCATGGGATATTATTTATTGGCTAAGCCTACAAGAAAATTTAAAAAGTCGCCCCTCTACTACTTTATCCTTGGTAACCACCTACCGTTCCACAGGAAGTAACAATGAATATTTCGATACGCAGACTTATGAGTTTGGAAATGAGTTTCAAATGACTTTAGGAATTGCAGATCAGTTAATTATTGGCAAACTGATTACTACTCCCTCTCTAGGACTTAGATACCGAACAGTTGATTCTGATCAAGTGGAAAATAATAATGTCCCAAGTACTGGGGGTAATTGGCTATTCTTCAGGCCTGGCATTGGCTGGAATATTTTACCAGAAATGATATTCAGTTCAGTGGCTGACATCCCTGTTTATGCATATGTAGAAGGAACTCAAGTTACTCCAACTATGAGACTTAACTTTTCAATTATTTACACCTTTCAAACCCAAAAACTATGAAAATGACATTTCCTCTAGCAGTACTTATTTTACTAACATTTTGGTCGTGTGATGAAGCTAATGAGTCTGCTAGCATTAGCGGAGATTGGCTAATACCAATAAACGAAATCAGAGATGGAGGTCCTGGAAAAGATGGTATTCCTGCACTTATAAACCCTGAATTGATAGAAGCTGAAACAGCAGGATATCTTGAAGATGAAGATCTAATCATAGGAATCATTGATGAAGACGAAATAAGGGCATACCCTCACAAGATTCTGGATTGGCATGAAATTATCAATGATGATATTGGGAATAAGAGTATTGCTATTACTTATTGTCCATTAACTGGGACTGCAATAGGTTGGGACAGAATATTGGACGGAAATAAGACGACTTTTGGTGTATCAGGCCTACTATACAATAGTAATCTGATTCCATATGATCGAGCTACCGACAGTAACTGGTCACAAATAGGCTTAAAAAGTGTGAATGGTACAAAGATCGGAGAAACGATAGTTACTCATCAACTTGTTGAAACTACATGGAAAACTTGGAAGACCTTTTATCCTAACACTAAAGTAGTCTCTACTAACACTGGACATTCTCGTAATTATGATAGATACCCATATGGAGATTACAAAACGAGCAGCTCTCTTATTTTTCCGGTAAATAATGAAAACACCTCATTAAATAGAAAAGAAAGAGTTCACGGAATAATAGTAGACAACAAAGTCAAAGTTTACAGATTCAATCAAATAAACAATCTGGTAATTCATGATGTTATAGAAAATGAGAAAGTGGTAATAGTGGGACAAACGGAACAAAATTTTATTCTCTCATTTAAAATCAAAAAAATTGAAACCACTGAATTAGAGTTTGAGCTTCCTGATTCACATTCTGAAGAAAATGGCTTTTCGAATGGTGAAATTTTAAAAGATCAACTTGGAAACACTTATGATATTTTTGGTAAAGCTGTTTCTGGCCCTAACACTGGAGAGAAACTCGAACCTACAGAATCATTTATCGGGTATTGGTTTTCATGGCCTGCTTTTTACCCTAATACGGAAATATATGTTCCTTGATCACAGATTGATTAGTCCAATTCAATATGTCTTTTTAAATTGAAGAATTTCTAAATTGGCATATGTACATCAATTTATCAGGACTAAATATACTAGTCACCGGAGCAAGTAAAGGAATCGGAAAAGCCATAGCTACTAAACTGGCTGAAGCCGGTGCCACTATCGCTATCCATTACAACAAGAATGTCAGGGAGGCAGAAAACCTTGCTAGTGTGCTAGGCAATGAATCTCGGGCTTTCCAAGCAGATTTATCTAAACCCGATGAAGCTGCAAACCTTTTCGATAGAGTTGCCTTAGAAATGGGTAGCATAGAGATTCTTGTAAACAATGCCGGGATGGCCACTGCATCAGATATCTCTTCAAAGGAAGGGGATTGGTTGGATATTTGGAATAATACTCTTCAGGTAAATCTTTCTTCTTGTGCTATTCTTTGTAAAAAGACTGTAGAATTTATGCTAAAAAGAAACAGCACAGGTAGAATTATCAACATAGTTGACAATGCTGGATTCAAAGGAGATTCTGCAGAATACATGGCCTATGCAGCTTCAAAAGCTGGACTGATATCCATAACAAAAACAATAGCTCAGAGCTACGGTAAAAAAGGTATTAAAGCTTTCAATATTTCTCCCGGTATTGTCCGTACAGAAATGGGAAATGGAATCATTGAAACCAAAGGAAATGACAAGGCTACTAAAGATATCGCTCTTGAAAGAATGACCGAACCTAAAGACATTGCTCCTATGGTGACATTCTTAGCAAGTGGAATGGCTGATCACGCTACTGGTAGTACTATTGATTTGAATGCAGCAAGCTACTTACACTGACTTTAGGTAATCTACCAGTTTAGCTACTGCTCTACCTCTGTGTGAAATAGCATTTTTCTCATTCGATGACATTTCTGAAAAAGTCCTTGACTGTCCTTCGGGTATGAAAATTGGGTCATACCCAAAGCCATCCGTTCCTTTTAGACTGTCTGCAATAGCTCCTCTAACAATTCCTTCAAATTGAATTTCTTCACTATTCCATATTAAGGTTATTACAGTCCTAAAACGAGCAGTACGATTTGACTCCCCATCTAAGTTCTGTAACAGAAGCTTTATATTATTTTGGCTATTAGAAGGTTCACCCGCATACCTTGCAGAATAAACACCTGGTGCACCTCCTAAAGACTCTACCTCTAGTCCAGTATCATCTGCAAAACATGGAATATTATAATTACTAAAAACATGACGGGCTTTAATAGCTGAGTTTTCTTCTAAAGTATTACCATCCTCTATTATTTCCTCCGTACACCCTATATCTGTCAAACCAACTACTTCAAAATCATTACCTAAAATCTGATTGATTTCTTTAAGTTTATTTTGATTGTGAGTAGCGAAGCAAATTTTCATTCTCTTGTAGGCTTTATATCTGATAATCTTACCTCGAAAACTAGTGGTGTATTCGGTAAAATTGCGCCATCTGGGAAACCTGCAGTACCATAGGCTACAGCTGAAGGAATATAAATTTCACCTCTTCCTCCTTCTTGTAATTGAGGAATCAGTTTTTGCATTCCCAGTGTAAATCCTGGAATAGCACCTCCAAAACCTGATCCGTCCTCTATGTGATTATAGACAAAAGGTGAATATGACTTCCCGTTTACGTACAAATTATAATCTAACGTTTCAGTCTTTTGAGCACTGTCCAAAGCCTTTGTTAAATCTCCTTCAAAATGATCAAGAATGGATTCAAAATCTAATCCAGCTGCAGGATAAGCAATTGTATCATTCGTAATAGCCCATTCTTCTATACTAGTATCAAAATTGACTGTGTCGGTGAATCGGCCTATAAAATCTACCGATAAAATATCGTTGGGTAATACCGCTCTTCCCTCCCCAAGTTCCAAAATAGTGTAATAAACTAGGTTAAGCTCATTGTCAGTTATACTAGCAGTATCAATTTTGTTTTTGTCGACTCCGCGACTTTCGATATAACTCAGTAAATCAGCTTGATCCATTTCGGCTTGACCAACAGAATCTGCCACTCTATCTTCTTCTTCCTTTCGTGCCTCTTCTGCTGGGTCTGAACAAGCAATAATGGATGCTACCAAACCTAGTAGCATCCATAAACTAATATCGAAATATTTTCTATTCATGTAAGTTTTTTCCCTCTCGGGTAAATTGTTATTGAATCTCGATCAATTCAACGTCAAATCTTAAAATAGAATTTGGACCTATATCAGCTCCAGCTCCTCTCTCTCCATATGCTAATGGACTTGCTAGAACAAAAGTTGCCTTAGATCCAGGATTTAACAATGTAAACCCTAAATCCCATCCAGCAATTACTTGTCCAACGCCAACCATGAAATTAAAAGGCTGATTTCTATCCACAGATGAATCAAATTTAGTACCGTCCAGTAATGTCCCTGTATAATGTGCTACGATATTGTCTCCAGGCTGAGCATTATCACCTTCACCTTGTTCAGTAATAATATATGCAAGACCCTGCTCCGTGTACTGAAGCTCTAAACCGTTTTCTTTTGCGTAAGCCTCAATTGCTTCTTTCTCAGAATCAATCTGCTCTTTAGCATCTGCCATTCTCTTCTTAGTCTCTTCGAAAACCTCTTTACTCTGCTTTTTCATTTGCTTCTTTTGCAACTTCTGAGCGTACTCTTGAGCACCTTCTCTGTCAGTTACCATCTCTATACCAACTTGGAAAGACAAATTAGAAGGGTAATCAATGGTGTCAGGAAGCTCTCTTACTCCAAAGGTATTTTTCAAGAAATACTCAGCATCCAATTCGAAGTAGACACTATCGCCACCTTTCAAAGTTTTAAGCACTGAGAAAAAGGCACTTGAACTAGCTCCTTGATCGATTTGCTCATAGCTAAAACCAGTTGGCATACCATTCTCAATTGAGTTGTAAAGATCTTGCCCTTTATTAGTTTGAAAAATTACGTTGTAAAAAATTACGTCACCTGGTGCGATAACTGTATCAGCACCTTGAGAGATATAATTTACATTGATATCTACTAGAGTAGTATCGGCAGAGGTAACTCCTAAAGAATCTGTCTTCACATTTTCTACTTTTTTGAAAGTAACTGTGGTGGATTCTCCACCTTGGTTACATGCTGCAAAAACAACAACAGCCATTACCATGGCCAAAACTGAGCTAAACTTCATAATTGAGTTCTTTTGTTTGATTTGTTACTAATTGTTTGAACTTGGCAATGGTGTCTTCCAAACTATCTGTAGACGTAGCCCCAGCTGCGTTTTTGTGTCCACCACCATTGAAATATTTTCTTGCAAAGTCATTAATTGGTATTTCTCCAAATGACCTAAAGGATATTTTAACTTCTTCTTGCTCTTCTATAAATATTGCCGATACGTTTACTCCTTCAATTGACATCCCGTAGTTAACTAAACCTTCACTATCTCCAGGTTTATAATTAAACCTCTGTTTATCCTCCAATGACAAATAAAAGAAGGCCACATTCGTATCTTCTATCAGCTCTAATCTTTCCAATAGAGCAAAGCCCATAAGTCTGATTCTACCAAAAGAGTTTTGATCATATATATTATGACTTACTCTCGACACATCTGCCCCTAGTTCCATTAAATTAGCTACGATCTCATGTACATGAGGGGTAGTAGAAGGAAGCTTGAAATTGCCAGTATCTGTTACGAGTCCTGCATATAAAGCTTCAGCCATGCTTCTAGTAATTTTTTCAGTGCCATCTAACATTTCTATTAGATCATACACTAACTCAGCAGTAGCTGCGGCTTCTGTTGACCACAGTACATACTGCGCAAAGGTTTCTGGATTCAGATGATGATCAATTAATACTTTTTCAGCATCGGAGTCAGCGACCATTTCTCCTAACTTGCCTATTCGTTTCAAGCTTGAAAAATCCAAGCAAAAGACTAAATCAGCATTTTCAATCTGATATTGAGCCTTTTCTTCGTTTCCTTGAAAAATCAGAACATTCTCGTTACCCTCCATCCACTTTAAGAAATCTGGATAATCAGTAGGAGCAATAACATTGACTTGGTGTCCAGTTTTCAAAAGATAACCAGCTAGCGCCAATGAGGACCCAAGTGCGTCTGCATCAGGATAAACGTGAGTCGTAATTACGATCCGTTTAGGAAGACTTAGGAGTTCTTTAAATGCTGCTAGATTTTGCATTACGAATTTATACGAAGTGGCAAAAGTGAACAATTTATAATTAAAACCAAAGAGCTAAAATCATCTTCAACATATCGTCATTTTGATATTAATGCATTGAACATTAAGACCTAGTTTTGGCAAAATTTTATTCAAACCACATAATTAAATGGCTACAAATAGAACCTTAACTATGATCAAGCCTGATGCCTATGCTGATGGACATACAGGTGAAATTCTTCAAATCATCCAAAGAGCTGGATTCAAGATCGTTGCTCTTAAACTAACACAACTATCGGCAGAAAAAGCAGGTGAATTCTACGCAGTTCACAAGGAAAAACCTTTCTATGGCGACCTTTGCAAATACATGTCTTCGGGTCCTATCGTAGCTGCCATCCTTGAAAAGGAAAATGCTGTTGCTGACTTTAGAGAATTAATAGGGGCTACTAACCCTGCTGACTCTACTACAGGAACTATCAGAAATCTATTTGCTAAATCTCTAGAGGCGAATGCTGTTCATGGGTCAGATTCTGACGAAAATGCAAAAATCGAAGGCGACTTCCATTTCGCTGATGATGAACAATTCTAAAAATTGATCTTAATCGTCACTGCACATGTAGTGACGGTTAACCTTTCCTATTCTTGGCGAAAAACCTACTCTGAATCCATCTAGGAAGAAATATTGCCCCTAGTAATAAGTAAGGGTAATATGACATCAGTCTCCAAAAGATCCCTGTAACAAACGTATAGCTTCCCAAATATTCTACAAAAAACCTAGAAAAGAAAAACTCAGCAGTTCCTGAACTGCCTGGAGTGGGAGAAATCAACATCACAATCCACATAATGATCTGACGGGAGAAAATCACCATATGATCGCCAATATTAAGATCAGTGGCATATGCGCCAACGAGACTATTGAGCATAAGATACCTAGCACACCAGATAAAAATTGTAGCTAAACCAATTTTTACCCAATACAAACCTTTTTTGCCCTTCATCTCACCAGAAGCCATGATAATTTCATCCCCATATTGATTGGCTTTTACTCTCCACTTCTTCATAAATCCAAAAGAAGTAACTTTTAATAAAAACCATTTAAAAGCCCTAGGTCTGACAAACAATGCGTATGACATAATCAACGTGTATATCGCTATCAATCCATAACTCAAAAAGAAAAGATACTGAAGACTACTACCTAGCTGGATTTCCATAGTCTTGACCTCAGGGAATATTACTCCTTGAGTCAGTAACATAACTATAGGGGCTGCGGTAACAAAAAATAAGTTATCCAATATTGCAGTCAACATTACATAGGCCAACGACTTACCTACATTAATTCCCTCCATATTGAGAATGAATACTGCTACTGCTGTACCTCCAACCACAGATGGCGTCACCGCTGACGCAAACTCCCAAAGTATGATTACAAAAAGACTACTCTTCCAACTTAATTCTTGATTAGTAAGAGTACGAATACGATACATGTATCCAGCATCTCTTGCCAGCAGTACTACAAATGCTACTAAAATACCTGAAATTTTAGCATCAAAAATAAGTTTTAAATTCTCTGAAGTAACATTCGGATCAAAATAGAACATTAATACTACTATGATCACACCTACAGATATTGGCAACCAGATCTTCTTTGGGTCTAGTACCTGAAGTACGTCGTTGTTAGTTTTTTCCATTAATCAACAGCAACGCCCTCGGCTTTTTCAATCCAAAAATTATTAAACCCTTCCCCTAGGTGAAGTTTGATTTTTTGCATTTGGAGAAGTTCCAAAATAGCTAAGAAGTTAAATATTACGTAAATCTTTTCCGGCTTACTCTCTATCATATCAGTAAACGCCATTCGACCACTAGTTTGTAGAGAGTCTAGTACAAAATTTCTTTGCCCCTCAATCGTGTATGGATATTGTACTACCTTGTGCACCACCTTATTTTTTTCCATCTCATAGCGATCGATCACCTTCTTATAGACTTTGAGTATCTTGAACAAATCTACATCTTGAAGCTCTGCCTCCACATTGGTAGACTCAGCCAATGACCTGATTTCCCTCACCACATTTCCTCGACGTTCTCGATCTAGACGATCTGACTCCATCTTAACCAACTCGCCTATTACTGACTTGTATCGTTTGTACTCCAATAAGTGCTTAACGAGCTCCTCTCTAGGATCAATCTCATTCCCTTCCTCATCCAATGACGGCCTAGGCAATAAAACTTTTGCTTTAATTCTCATCAATGTAGCTGCCACTAGAATAAACTCGCTTGCAACTTCAATATTCATTTTCTCAAGATGTTTGACATAATCCAAAAAATCATTTGTGATTTTAGAAATAGGAATGTCATGTATATCAAGTTCATCTCTCTCTATGAAGAAGAGTAACAGATCAAAAGGACCTTCAAACAGCGGGAGTTTAACTTCGAATTTCAATGCACTATGATCAAATAGACCCCAAAGGTATATTTAATAGACTAGAAGTATATATTGTGTAAAGAGTATTGTATTGTAAGCCTTGTTCAATGATGAATTCTAGATAAAGAGAGATCCGTCAATTTATATTTTTAGGTTTCTTATAAAGTGGCACGGCACTACAGGCCTCTCCATACATCAAACTTTTGACAACAGGCTGAAGAAGTCTAGTAATCTCCACGTAGGCGAACTCTGGAACAGGGTAATTTCCACACCCTTTGATAATCACTCTACCATCTTTAAATTCTTCTAAATCAATTTTCATCAAAGCATCTTGAAAAAGAGCATTTTCAAGATGCGACAGATCTCCAAAAACGACTTTATTAGCATAAGGCGTCAACGCGGAAGACAATAACATGTACGCCCAAGTAGGGACAATAGCATCCTCACTACAATAAATAGCTACATTTTGACCTTGATATTGAGTCCAATCAGTAGTTTTGACAAACTCACGAAAATCCTTTTCTCGTAATACAAACCCCTGATAAAGATTATCCTTAATATCAATTTGCACTCGTTTGCTATGATTATAATATCGTTCTAAATCAAAAGTGATTAATGAACTCTCAGCAACCTTATTTTTTATTTCCCCCTGCATAGTTCTTTTTAGATGGAATAATTCTGAATTCTTTTAAATAGAACGGTTCAAACGAAACAACGTTCTCGAACAACGCTTCTTGATACTTACGAGTTGCAAGAAAAGCAATCTCCGCAGCTGAAGGTGTTACTTTATCAATAAAAACAGCATTAGAAGAATCTACAATATCTTTAAATTTAAATGCTCCATCACCAAAAAAGGCTATTTTATTAGCTTCCAATTCTTTTTCAAAAGAAGACTCATCCAAAATCATAGGCTCTGTAGGCAGCCGAATGGTAGAGGTAGTATCTAACAATAATGTATATACTTCCATTCTTCTAGCATCGATCATTGGGCAATACAAATCAAAAGTATTACCCATGGACTTAACTTGGTGCGCCATTGCCTCCAAAGTGTTAATAGAGATAAGCGGAATATCTAATGAAAAGCACAGGCCTTTAGCAGCTGAAGTCCCAATCCTCAACCCTGTATATGAACCCGGCCCTTCAGAAATGGCTACAGCATCTAGTTCAGATAATTTAAATTGACAGTTCTTCATCAACTGATCTATCATCGGATGTAGAAGTGAAGAATGAGATTTGTCTATGTTATAATATTGATACCCAATCAATTTATCGTCTTGTAAAAGTGCTACAGAACCACAAGACGTAGATGTTTCTAACGCAAGGATTAAAGCCAATTGATTAGCATTTAGTTCAGAATTTTCTTGTATTCAGCTGGATCATTAAGGACTTCAACAGCTTTAGCTACAGCCATATCCTCATGAATAGCAGACTCTATTATTCCTTCATGAAAATAATACCGGCTTACGATTTCCTGTTCCAACATCAACTTTACTTCATCTTGGAAAGTCATTAAATAGCTTGACTTAATTTCATCAACTTTAGTCTTAAGGTTTTCAAGACTTTCTTCCATTCCTTGATGATACTGCTCCTTCCGAGCCATTTTCTCTAATGACACAATAGCATCATCCATCTGAGAAGAAAAGCTAACATTCTTTCCATTGAGCCAATCCACAAACTCTTTGTACTCTACATCTGTCAAATGAAAATCTCTGGCAGCAGGGATAGTTTTATTCTTCAAGTAGTACTGTCCTGCATACTCAAACATCAAATTATCATTGACAATATTGAATAATAAACTAGAGTATTCTCTTGGAGTGATTACAATATCTGGTTTGATCCCTCCTCCATCATAAACAGTACGCCCGCTCTTAGTTTTGAATGCAACTTTCAAAGAGTCAGGAATCGTTTTTACACTTCCATCTTCATTTTTAATAGAGTAGTCAATCGCTTGAATACATCTTCCACTTGGAATGTAATATTTAGCTGTAGTCACTTTAAGCTGAGCATTATACGGCAAAGGCCTAGTCGCCTGAACAAGCCCTTTCCCAAAAGTCCGAGTACCAAGCAATACACCTCTATCATAGTCTTGTATTACACCTGAAACTATCTCAGCCGCCGAAGCTGTACCTCCACTAGTCAATACGGCCAATGGAATATCTTTATCTACAACTTGATATGGAGCTTTATACTGTTTATCCCAAGACTTTACTTTACCTCTGGTACTTACTACTTCCTTTCCTTGAGGAATAAATACATTCGCTACTTTGATAGCTTCTTCTAATAAACCTCCTGGATTATCTCTCAAATCAAGAATTATTCCTTTAGCTCCTTTTCCTTTCAGTTCTTGGAGAGCCTTTTTTACTTCTGCACCAGCATTCGTAGTAAAGTCACTTAATCGAATGTAGCCCACTTTGTCATTGAACATCTCGTAATGAGCAACATTGCTTATGACAATTTTCTCACGTGTAATAGTGACATCAAAACTCTCATCCTGCCCCAACCTCTTGATAGTCAAAACAAGCTTGGTTCCTGGGTGACCTTTGAGCTGCTCACTGATTTGACTATTGGTATCATCCTTTACATCCTTACCATCGATTTTTACAATTTGATCCCCAATTAAAAGACCCGATTTATGAGCTGGAAATCCAACATAAGGCATTAAAATCGTATTAATATTATCCCTTTTCCCTACCACAGCGCCTATCCCTCCGTACTCACCCGTGGTACTAGTTCTATAGCTTTCTAATTCACTTTCAGGAATGTAACTTGTATATGGATCAAGAGACGATAGCATCGCGTTGATACCTTGTGTGATTATTTTCTCATTTGGTAGTTCGTCGACATAGTGTGTATTCAACTCTCTGTATAAGGTAGCAAAAATATTGAGGTTACGAGAGATTTCGAATTGATACTCGTCTACGCTAAAAGCAAACAATCCAAACGCTACTATCAACACTACTAGTCCACTAATTATTTTCTTCATACTACTTTGATTGAGGAGTAGGATTCTCAGAATCCTTAGCTGCTAAACGGTGAAACGATTCAATTAGTTTTTTCTCAATCATCTGATACGAGTGAATCTTCTTTCCTACGTAAATATACGCAATCAACCAATAATTACCGCTTTTAGCTTTTTGTAGATGATGAGGCTTGTTGAGCCTATAGGCTTCTTTGACTAACCTTTTTACTCTATTCCGATCTACCGCTCGTTTGAATCGCTTTTTAGAAACTGATACCAGTACCTGATGACAAACTGCATCTACCTCCGAGTTGGGCAGATATTTGATCATGAAGGGATATATATGAAAAGATGCTCCCTTGTTAAAAAGAGCATCTATCAATTTTTTACTGCTTATTCGCTCTTTCTTAGGAAACGAATAGCTAGTCGCTATGTCAGTTTTTTCCTTCATTTATTATATCAACGGAAGGAATAAAACTAAAAAAGAAATTATTTCTTACTTCCTCTTTCGCTAGATACAGTCAGCTTCTTTCTGCCTTTAGCTCTTCTTCTTGCAAGAACTGCTCTACCATTAGCATCCTCCATTCTAGCTCTGAAACCGTGCTTATTCTTTCTTTTTCTTTGCGAAGGTTGAAATGTTCTTTTAGTCATCTTTCTGAATTTTATATTTTCGGGCTGAAAAACAGCCTTTAAGCCTCACTTTTAAAAAACGGAGTGCAAAAATAGAGAGTAATTGATTAATTACAAACTATAGTATCAATACTTTCTCTTAAAGCTCTTAGCTAGAGGCATCTAAGAACAACAGTTATGATAAAAATAGATATTACTTTACAATCTCCACTTTCTCACCTAGTCCATATTGACATTACATTCCCTGTTTCAAATAGTAATACTAATGTCTATATTCCTCTATGGCGACCTGGAAGGTACGAAAGAGCTGACTTTGCTAACAACTTTAGAAAGGTAATTGCAAGACATAAAGAAAATGAACTTCAGGTTTTAAAATCTCTATCCCACAAATGGGAAATCAATACAAGTGAAGTTAGAGAGTTCACTTTTTCATATGACTATTATGCTTTCAAAATGGATGCGGGTAATTCTGTATTTGACGAATTTCAAGTTTATTTCAATTTCATAAGTTGTATCGCTTATATCCCTGAACTAATTAATCAACCTGTAGAGGTCTCAATAGATATACCTAGAACTTATGAAGTTGCTTGTCCTCTTCCATTTGAAAATAGAATACTCAAAGCTTCCTCATATCATGTGCTGGTTGACTCTCCATTTCTAGCCTCAAAAAAACTAAAAAAATTACCCTACCAAGTAGATGACTATCAATTTGAAGTTTGGATCAATGGAAAACACCCTCTGAGCGATGAAAAAATCATTTCCGATTTTAAAAAGTTCACAAGGGATCAAATTCAATCTTTCGGATATTTTCCTACGAAAAAATACCAATTCATAGTTCAGTCTCTGGACTACAAGCACTACCATGGAGTTGAGCACCAAAATTCGACTGTATTGATTTTAGGACCAAATGACCCTGAAAGTAAAAACGACTATTATGAAAAACTAATGGGAGTTGCTTCCCATGAGCTATTTCACACTTGGAATGTAACTAGGATTCGCCCAAAGGAAATGTCTCCTTATGAATACCAGAATGAAATCAGTCATCCAACTGGATTTGCTTCTGAAGGGTTCACCACTTATTATGGAGAGCTATTCTTGAAAACATCCGATACGTATTCGCTGGATATGTACCTAAAAGAACTCAATTCGCTTTGCAATCGTCATTTTCAAAATTTCGGAAGACATAGAACATCTCTAATTGATTCCTCATTAAACCTCTGGATAGATGGCTACAAAAACACACCGTCTAGTCAAAAAGTGTCTATTTATGTCAAAGGAGCTTTATGTGCATTGATACTTGATTTGGAAATACGACACGGAAGTAATCATAAATACTCACTTCTTGATGTAGTAAAAGAAATGATGGAGTATTACACCTTTGATCAAGGTGGTTATGTTAAAAAAGATATTTTTAGTCTTTTCAAAAAATATGGCGGACAGCAAATTTTAGAATTAGCTCATATACTTTATGAAACAGCAGATGATGTAGAGCCATATCTTAAAAATGCTCTAGCATTAGTTGGGCTTGAACTCAAACTAAAAAGTCCAGAAGACATGTTTTGCCATTTCACTGGTGTTAAAGTTTCTAACCAGAAAATTGTTGACATAGTTGATCAGAGTCCTTTCCTGAATCAGTTATCAATTGGAGATAAAATCATTGAAGTAAACAATAAGCCTTTCGATATCAGGTCAAATTCCTTTCCTAAAAGAATTCAACTAAAACGAGATGAGAAAACTATCAACCTCGAACTTCTTCAAGATGGATCAAGCTTTCTTTGGAATTATCACCTACAAAAAATTAACAACATTACTTCAGAACAGCAGCGAAATAGAGAACAATGGCTAAAGTGAGTTATCAGTACTCAATATGGATATCAGTATTTTTTTAAGTTCAATTTTAGAATGCCTAACAAAATCGTAGTTTTGCAGCCAACTGCACCCCTCCTGGAACTTATAGTTCAAATAGAAGCATGAGATTAAAATTTAACGAATTACTGGTACGATTTTTAGTATGGAGGATGCGCTATATCAGCAATGACAATTTTGTCATCCTGTTGAGTGGCATAGTCGGTGTTGTAGCTGGATTCGCTGCCGTATCTTTAAAAGGGTCAGTTCATGTTATTCACGAATTCCTAAGCCATACTATCACAGGTACAGCTGGTATCAACTTCCTTTTTTTAGTATACCCTCTAGTTGGAATTTTATTAACAGTGGGCATCTCTAAATTTATTTTCAAAGAAAGGCTTGGGCACGGGATCACTCAAATATTGTATTTCATATCTCGTAAATCAAGTGTAGTCAAGCAATCTCTGATGTACTCGAGAATGATTACGAGTGCCATTACGGTAGGTTTTGGTGGATCAGTTGGACTAGAGGCACCAATCGTAGTAACAGGATCAGCTATCGGATCAAACCTTGCTAGACTTACTCACCTTAACTATAAAAAAAGAACATTATTAATCGCATGTGGGGCCGCTGGCGCTATTTCGGCCATCTTTAATTCCCCTATAGCTGGAGTAATATTCGCTATTGAGGTTATTCTTACTGATGTAACGATTAACAAATTCATCCCGATTCTAATTTCTTCCGTTACTGGATCATTGATTTCCATGTCTCTACAAGCTGATGAAATGCTTTTCAGCTTTAAACTAACAGATCCGTTTTTAGCAGAGCATGCTCACTACTATATCTTTTTAGGTATTTTTTGTGGAATCGTTTCGGTTCACTTTACCAGATTGACATATCTAGTCGAAGATTTAGTTCATAAGATCAAGAATGACTGGAATCGAGCCTTACTTGGTGGGCTAGGTCTAGCTCTTATCATTTTGGTGTTTCCTTCAATCTATGGAGAAGGTTATAGTGTCATCAAACAGCTTTTGATTGGTAATGACGAAATTATATTTCGCAACACACTCATATATGGAGTTACAGATCAGACCATTCTGATAATAATTTTACTCTTTGCGATTTTGGTCATTAAGCCTGTTGCTTCTGCCTTAACAATTGGATCTGGTGGTAGTGGTGGAATATTTGCTCCATCTTTATTCATGGGAGGTATTGCTGGATATTTATTCGCCCGAACAATCAACTATGCTCTTCCTGTTTCTATCAGCACTAGCAACTTCACCTTGGTAGGTATGTGTGGTGTCATGAGCGGGGTTCTACATGCTCCTCTGACTGCAATATTCTTAATTGCAGAAATTACTGGAGGCTATACACTGTTCGTTCCATTGATGCTGGTATCAGCCATAGCCTATATGACGATCAATTACTTTGAGCCATACTCTTTGTACACCAAGAGTTTGGTAGAAAAAGGCGATTTAATTCAGCACAACAAGGACAAACAAGTCTTAAGAGAAATCAATATTCGAAAGCTAATTGAATCCGACTTTCATCCTATCAAGTATGATGCTTTACTCGAAGATTTAGTACCATTAATTAAAAAATCTAAAAGAAACCTTTTCCCTGTTTTAAATTATGTAGGCGGGCTAGAAGGTGTCATCACTTTACACGAGATAAGAGAGATAATTTTTGAGTCTGATGCTCGTCAAAGAATCATCGTCAAGGAAATCATGCAGTTACCTCCTGCCGAAATTGACCCTAAGGATACTATGGAAATGGTAATGAGCAAATTTGAGGTAACTCAGGCATGGAATCTACCTGTGATTGAAAATGGCAAGTACCTAGGTATGTTATCAAAATCAACGATTTTCAACGCATATCGCAATAAATTAATCCACCAAGACAAAGAATAATCACAACTAACTGGTTTTGAACTATTTCAACTTCCTTAACCGTTAAAAGTCTGATTTATTTCGCGTTATCAACAAAATCAAAAAAAAGAAAAAAACATAAACACCTGTAAACCTGAAAGATAACCCCCGACATATCAACAATGTGGATAACTTTTTTATTTGTGGAAAAGTCTAGCCAAAAAACATTATTGTATTATTAAAAGGCTGATTAATATCAGTATACATTTTCTAAACATCTACTATAGGTAAATCCCCTATACGCTTAATTAAGGCAGTTTTTCCTAAATATTACGACTTCTTGCCTTCGGCGTAATATCTTAAAGTCGTGCAATTATCCGGTCGTAAGATCCTCGAGGCACTAGTTTTTAATTGATCTGTAGAGACAGAAATAATATCATTTAACTCTCTATTGACCATCTCTATATCTCCTAAAGATGCTGATATAGCAAGATTCATCGCGCGGTTCAAAACTTCCATCTCTCCAAAAACATGGGAGGATTCTGCTTGCATCTTAACCTTAGCCAACTCTTCTTCTGTTACACCTAGATTAATGATCTTTACTAATTCATTTTCTATGGCCTGTTCAGCCTCATCAAAAGACACTCCGTCATTCATATCGCCACTGATAACAACCAACCCTGGATCATGAGACCCTAAAATACTTGCACCGATTTTACTAAACATATTTTGATCACTGACCAATGACGAATAGAGTCTTGAAGACTTACCTCTACCTAATATGTCAGACATAAGATCAGAGGAATAATAGTCAGCTCCTAACCTTCCTTCCATATGAAAAACCTTGTAAAGTGAATTCAACGGAACGTCTGAAGAAATTTCGATATTTCTCGCTTGGTTTTGCACAGGCTCTTGAGGTAAATCCCTAACATATTCTTTACCGGCAGGTATCGGGCCAAACCATTTTTGAGATAATCTTTTAACTTGTTCGACGGTCACATCTCCCGCTACTACCAAGTAAGCATTATTCGGAATGTAAAACTTATAAAAGAACTCCTTTACATCCTGCATAGTAGCATCTTCTATATGGCTTATTTCCTTTCCAATTGTTGCCCATGAATATGGATGAACCTTATATGCTTCTGGTCTAAGTTTCAGCCAAACATCCCCGTATGGTTGGTTTAGATAACGCTGTTTAAATTCTTCAATTACGACCTTTCGTTGTACCTCAAGGACATTCGGATCAAAAGAAAGTGAAAGCATTCTATCTGATTCTAACCAAAATGCAGTTTCTATATTGGCAGATGGGACAGTTACGTAATAATTCGTAATATCAGGTGTAGTGAATGCATTATTCTCCCCACCTACTTTCTGTAAAGGCTCATCAAAAGAATCTATATTCTTAGACCCTCCAAACATTAAGTGCTCGAATAGATGCGCAAACCCTGTTTTATTTGGATTTTCATCCTTAGAACCTACATTATATAACAGGTTTAAAACAGCTGTCTTAGTACTATGATCTTCATGAACTATCACTGTCAATCCGTTATCGAGTTGGAAGCTTTCGTATTGCATAACTGCAAACTTACAATTGAAAATGAGAAATGAATCATCATGAAAGATTCTAGAACTTATCTTAAAACTTGGGACAGTGTCTAAACCATTGACTAATGTCATATATGGACTCTTTCTAGTCCTGTCAACCTGATAAAAATAGCCTCTTCTAAACTATTTAAAACTTGAGTTTTCGATCAACACTCGTTGGTTTGATTCAATGAAAGTAACTTTGTATTCCAACTATATTTTCTATGCATTTTGATCGAAAAGATCTCACGGATCAGCAGCTTATTGACTTGTACGAAGCTTTATTAGTTCCTAGACTCATAGAGGAAAAGATGCTTATCAATCTTCGTCAAGGGAAAATTAGCAAATGGTTTTCTGGGTATGGACAAGAAGCTATTTCGGTAGGTGCCGCTAAAGCGATGGCGAAAAATGAATATATCCTCCCAATGCATAGAAACTTAGGCATGTTCACCGCTAGAGGCATTCCTCTGGACAAACTATTTGCACAGTTTCAAGGTAAGAGTCAAGGCTTCACTCAAGGTAGAGATCGTTCTTTTCATTTTGGGTCCAAAGAACACCGAATTGTGGGTATGATATCTCATCTAGGTGCTCAGCTTGGTGTGGCAGATGGAATTGCTCTTAGTAAAAAACTCAAGCAACAGCCTCGCGCTACTTTGGTAGTTTCAGGAGATGGAGGTGCAAGCGAGGGTGATTTTCATGAAGCGCTGAACCTTGCGGCCGTCTGGGAACTACCTGTCATCTTTCTGATTGAAAACAATCAATGGGGACTTTCTACTCCTAGTGAAGAACAATTTAAATGTAAGAGCTTCACTGACAAAGGTATTGGTTATGGAATCCAAGCAGAACAAGTCAATGGCAATAATATATTAGACGTATTCAATAAGGTCTCTGAAATCGTCAGTACCATTCGAAAAAGATCTCAGCCTTATATTTTAGAATGCAAAACCTTTAGAATTCGTGGTCATGAAGAAGCAAGCGGCACTAAATACTATCCTGAAGGGCTGGTTGAAAAATGGCAAAAAGAAGATCCTGTTGAAAACTATGAAAAATTCATTTTAGACAGTGAGCTATTATCATTGGATCAAGTAGAAGCTCTAAAGACTAAAACATTAAACTCAATAGAGGAAGGTTTATCTATAGCAAATTCTTACCCAAGACCTTCTCCTAACTTTGGTAAAGAAACTGAACAAGTCTTTGCTAAACGAGCTGCGAGTTTTCTACCAACTTCTACTGAAACTACTGAACTAAGATTCGTAGATGCGATTAGTGATGGATTGAGCGAAGCATTAGTCAAATACCCAAATCTTATTATCATGGGACAAGACATCGCCGAATATGGCGGTGTATTTAAAGTAACTGAAGGTTTTGTAGATGATTATGGCAAGGATAGAATTCGCAATACTCCCATTTGTGAATCAGCAGTATTAGGAGCAAGTCTTGGTCTATCTATTGACAATATGAAATCAGTTGTAGAAATGCAATTTGCAGATTTTGTTAGCTGTGGTTTCAACCAAATCGTCAATAATCTCGGCACTTCACATTATCGGTGGGGGCAAAACGCCGACGTAGTCGTTAGACTACCTTGTGGTGGTGGTGTAGGAGCAGGTCCTTTCCATTCTCAATCTCCTGAATCTTGGTTCTTTCATGTGCCCGGGCTCAAAATTGTTTACCCTTCTAATCCTCGTGATGCCAAAGGCTTACTTTTAGCAGCAATAGACGATCCTAATCCCGTTCTATTTTTTGAACATAAAGCGCTTTACCGTTCGATCTCAGGTGATGTACCTGATGGGTATTACAGCCTAGCGATTGGTCATGCCAATATCATCGAAAAGGGAGAAGATATTAGTGTCATCACCTACGGTATGGGAGTTCATTGGGCAAAAGAAGCTTCCGAATTATTTGATGATATTGATATAGAAATTGTAGATCTCGTGACCATCAAACCTTGGGACTGGAAGACTGTTCGTAAATCAATCAAGAAAACTGGCAAAGTCATTATTCTACATGAAGCAAACAAAACTGGAGGCATTGGAGGTGAAATCGCAAGCTGGGTAGGTGAGCATTTATTTGAATATTTAGATGCACCAGTGATGCGAGTAGGTGGGTTGGACACCCCTATTCCTTTTGCCAAAGAACTAGAGGAACAATGGCTTCCAAAAGAGCGGTTCAAAAAGAAAATTCAAGAATTACACAATTATTAATCCCTAGAAAGGTTGAATCTACAAAGGCTTCAAAAATTGCGTCAACCACTTTGGGAACAACTCACTGATTGTCGATTAGCTGATCGGCTAATTAGACTTATTATAGTATCTTTCCGGTTGAATAAAATTGAGTGTAGCTGTATGAATAGGGCTTTCCTATATATTACTTTTCTTACGATTTGCTTTTTTCTAACTGCCACGGTTAGTTATGGACAGCTCCTGCAAGACAGAAATAAACTCAAAACGGAAGTTGGACCTCGTAAAAACTTCTCAAACGACAAGGTCAAAGAACCTTCTAAAAAATCAAAAGCTACAAAGGCAATAAAGGTTTTCCCAAAGTACAGTGCTCCGAATACGGGCAAAAATGAAAATCACAATGTCAAACTGAGTGACAAATACTCTAAACCAACCAGAAAGTCTGATCTAAAAGTCAAGACAATCAATCCCAAATATTCTAAGGAAGCTACCTTTTCAAATACCAAATTCTTTACTAACCCGCGTTATACCCCTGCTAATGCCATGGAACGCCGAAACTTTAATGTCAATTTGAAAGCTAGGCATCCTGAAGAGTCTCAATGGAAGGCAACGAATAGAATATATATAGTTGCTCCTCGTTTTTCAAAAAACGCCACTTACTCAAATACGAAGTTCAAGGTAAATCCAAGATTCACTCCAGCAAACGCTATGGAACGTCGAAACTTTAACGTGAACTTGAAAGCTAGACATCCTGAAGAGTCCCAATGGAAGGCAACTAATAAAATTTATATTGTCACTCCTCGCTACTCAAAAGAAGCTACCTACACCAATATGAAATTTAAGCCACGCAATCATTCTGTATCGACGACTTATACAAAAGACAGGTTCAAAATAAAGCCTCGGACTATCGCCCCGACCTACACTCATATGAAGTTCAAGCCTCTCAACCGTTCCGTATCTACCACATACACCAAGGATAAATTTAAAATTGAACCTCGCACCGTAGCACCTACCTATACACACATGAAGTTCAAACCTCTCAACCGTTCCGTATCTACCACGTACACTAACGATAAATTCAAGATCAAACCAAGAAGCATAGCTCCTACCTACACTGACACTAAATACAGAGTAAGAACTAGAAAATCATCTGTACCTACTTATACCAAAATCAAGTATAAAATCGAACCAAGGTCTGAGTCTTATACTTACACTAATGAGAAGTTTAAAATCGAACCGCGAACTACTTCTTTTACTTACACCAATACCAAATACAAAATAAACCCACGGTTCTCCAAGGAGTCTACTTACACCAAAACTAGATATTATGTAAATCCAAGATTCAGTGAGCCTCCTAGTTACATAAAATTTCCAGCAGGAAAGAAAGATGGGCACTTAATGTTTGACAACAGCAGGAGACACTGGCCAATGCATTACTCTCCTTTTGCTCCGGAATGGGAAGGATGGAAAACCAGAAAACCTAAAAAACCAAAAGATGCTCACCCTAGTGCAAACTACATAGCTGCTAAGCATGCTACTCCTGCCATTAGAAATGTTAGACGTAAAACTAGCATTACTTGGGTCAGAGTATTTGGGAACAAAACCCAACCAAATGGCGTTAAGAAGCAACCAAAGAAGGTCAAGTTCGACAAGGACGAGGCTGAAATTTGGAACAATAAGGAAAGAGAATACACAAGAAACTAAATATGAATTGGAATCATTTGACTCAACTGGAGCAGCTTAACACCATCAAATCAGAGTCTTCTAATCACCCAGTATTGCTTTTTAAGCATAGTACGAGATGTAGCATCAGCAGCATGGCATTAGACAGACTTCAGAGAGCTTGGAATCAGGAAGAACTAGGAGATTTAAAACCTTATTATCTTGATTTGATCAACAATAGAGATATTTCAAATGCCATAGCTCAGGAATTTGGAGTAGATCACGAATCTCCTCAGATAATCATTATTTCGGACGGTAAAGCCATTTATGACAATTCACACATGGGTATTGCCTATCATGAGGTAAAAAGAGTGAATGACAACTTGCAGGAAGCTTAATTGGTTTCTAAGTAAAGAACATTGAACCTCCGCAAGACTTCATTGAAGTAGCGGAGGCATTTTATTCAGATTCTTGGAGTGATTTAATCAATTCTTGAATTTTATGAAGCTTCCTACCATAGAAGAGATGAATCATCCACAGTACGACAACATAAGCGACCACTAGACCTACCAAGTTGATCAATATATAAGTCCAGTTGTTAGTCAATTTATCCCACACCTCTACACCTTCAGAGTACCTCAGTACAAGCAAGTAAACTGGCAAACCTAAAACTACTGTAGCTTTTTTATAGTGACCTACGAATTGCTTCACCAGACCTTCAACTTTGTATAAATACCCTATTACATCCTCCTCAGCATTTGGGATATCGAGTCGGTTTATAAATCTTTTATATCCTACATAAAAGCCCACATTGAGAACTAAAGCACCCAGCGCTCCCCAATACTGTCCAAACCACACGAAGTAGGCCACCCATGTCAAAAATGCAATCACATTGACGATCTGCTCTACTTTGAGAGTTTTGACGAACTTATGTACTACGCTCTGCGAGCCTTTCGATATTACTTGGGCTAGTGTCTCTTCAGAATACTTGAATCGTGCATCACGACCAGCAGACTGCCACAAATCTTTAATCTCCTGATCTTCCATTGATAATTTTCTTTAATTGGTTCTTCACTCTATTCACCTTCGCTCCCACATTCGTTACTGTCAGACCGAGAATCTCAGCCATTTCCTTATAACTCTTCTCATCAAGATACAACAACATTATCGCTCTATCTGCCTCTTTCAGTTTCTTAATCGCCTGATAAAGCATCTCTAGTCTCTCCTCTCTCTCAGAATCAAAATCTTCACAAACATCGGGAATTTCATCTCTGGTGGTCAAGACCGTTCGCTTTCTTATCCGCAATTGAGACAAGCAGACATTTAAACATACACGATATACCCATGTCGAGGCTTTTGACTCGCCACGAAAACCTTTGTAAGACCGCCAAAGCTGTACTATACACTCTTGGTAGTAGTCATTAAAATCATCACCACAGTCAGTATAAATCCTGCAAACCTTAGCGATTACGCGATGATTATCATCCAGAAATGTTTGAAAATTCGAATCCATGTTCGAAGTAGTTAGTACCCCGTATATCAGGTTTATTACGAAAATATCCGAATTTTATTCTTAAACCTCTTCAGAGCACTACTTTATAGGCATTCGTAAGAAAGGCTTGTCCCTATCAAATAGATATCGATAAGTATGATGCGTCTTTCCTATCTCCCCTCCGACTTGCTTCACTACCAGTATCATTCGTCTGTTAAAATCCCCAATCCAATTCATTTCCAACTTTGGATAGCGTTTGTAGTCCTTTTGGACCATCTGCGCTGTAGCCATCACCAGTGCTCCATCAAGCCCTTTTCCTTGATGCTCTGGTACCACTCCGAACACTAAGCCCAACATCTTTTTGTTTGTCTTTCGCCATTTGTGCCAGACAAACTTCAGCTTCCCTTTCCAGTCGAGCTTTCCGTTCACATATTTGAACAATTGATTGACTTCTGGAAGGTTAACATAGAAAGCTACCGGCTCGCCTTTGTAGTAGGCAAACCAAACTATCTTCTCGTCTAGGATCGGCTTCATTTGTTTCATAATGCCCTTTGCCTGTTCCTTAGACATCTCTGCTACTCCTTCGTGACTAGTCCATGCTTTGTTATATACTACTCTAAAATCCTCAGCATACTTCGACATGTTTTTCAGGCGCATATGCTCAAAGTGGTAGTTAGGATCTTCGTTGAGCATCCGTGACTTATGAAGAATTCTCGGGTGAAAGGCATCAAACGTATTTCGAATAAATGTAAACTGCTTGAAATAAATCCTGAAACCATACGCCTCAAACAAAGATTCGTAATAGGGAAAATTATAATTGCACTGATAATTGGGCTCGATATCGTACCCATCTACTAGACACCCCCACCACTTATCTCTCTCACCAAAATTGATAGGGCCGTCCATAGCTTCCATCCCTTCAGCTACTAGCCAATCTTTAGCCTGATCAAAGAGCATATTTGCAGCATCTTGATCATCGATACAGTCAAAGAAACCGACGCCTCCCGTTGGTTGGTCATTCATACTAGATGTGCGCTCGTTTACGAATACTGCAATCTTACCAATGACCTTTCCCTCTTTCCTGAGAAGAAATCTTGTACATTTTCCAAACTTAAAGGTGGGATTAATGTTCTCGTCAAAAACCGACTCGATATCCTTATCCAATGGACGAATCCAATTTGGTTCGTTTTTATATAATTCTACAGGAAACTGAATAAAGGCGACACGATCGGCCTCTGTAGTTACTTCTCTGATCTCCATCAATACGTGCTAATTAAGACAGGAAAGTTAGAATTTCAGCCCGTGTATTCAATACAGATTGATCATTAAATAGCGTTTCATGATTCTTTAAAATGCCAAACTATTAAATCATAAAAAAATATGAATTCTCATATTGGAAAAGAAAAACGAAATTCTATATTTGCACTCCCAAAACAAAACGCTCCGTTCGTCTAGGGGTTAGGACGCCAGGTTTTCATCCTGGTAACAGGGGTTCGATTCCCCTACGGAGTACGAAAGCTCGGTCATTTGATCGGGCTTTTTTTGTGTCTAATAATAAGACAAATATCGTTTTGAAATCATCACTACTATATCGCGAAAAAAGAAATCGTACCCCTGAGGCTAAGCGATGAGTCTTCTAAAACTTTGGTAGATGTTACGCATGCCCAACATGACTTTTTAAATTTTTAACACTAGGTCTATGAGTCGCTACCGGTAGAGTATTTAAGATCCTTTGTGATCTATCCGTGCTTTGTCTGAATTGACTTTGTGAGATGAGTATTTTCTATTGTCGGCTATGCTGTAAATTTTGAATAGGACGAAAACTACTGGAGTTGGCCTTCCAAAAAATTTTCACACAGGACATCTGCTGACTTGAAGGACGTAAATTTTCTAGATTGAGTAATCCGGCTGGCGAAAGCGAAAAAAAGTTTTTTTAGGAGTAATTCGCACCGCTAGAAGCTCGTAGATTTTTTTTATCGAAAAATCAGTGCTGAGAGAAGCGAAATAATAATTTATGCGGAGTAATCGGCGCTAAGTGGACCCAAAAATATTTTTTTTGGAGTAATCCGAACGGCGCAGAGCTCGTAGAAAATTTACGAGCTCCAAGTCAGCAGCTGTCCTCCAAAAAACTTTTTTCGACTCGTAAATCAGCTCTGGCTAGTAAAAAAAAATTCTCCGGGGCTTGATTCCGCTGATCATTGAGCGAAACAATTTTTCTCTTAAGCCCGTGATCAATGATTGATCAAGGTTTGGTCTATTCCATTGATAAACTCTTCGTATGATTTTTTCTTCTTTCTCCTGGAGAGCAAATCACTCCTATCGAGACTAAAATAACGATCACCAATAGGCTCGCTGTCAGCAATCTCCCGTTATTCTCAGTGTAAGTGCAACTGCACTTAAAATTGAAGATGAGTCCCTAGTGTCTCATTTTTAAGTTTTAAGTCACTCTCCGGAAGATTTAAAACAAAAAGTGGAAATTGTGCGACTAGGCAATGCATGTGGCTGAGCAGGGTTAGTTTTTGTTTACCAATGGATAATGTCCTATTTCCATAGCTCCTGATTTTTCCAATCGGTTGGAAACCCCAAGGCAGATGCATCTACATCAGGATATTTTTCTAATAAGCTGTTAAACCTTTGCTTAAAGGTATGGTTTGGATTGATGGTGTTTAAGAAATATAGGATCATGGAGAGACCAAATGCAGGTTTGTCATTCCTCCATCTCTGATGGTCTTTCAAAGTCAAAAACTGATTAGATGGTCTAAACGGAACTTTTGGAGAAATACCTAGTGTCTTATTCCAAAATCGTGCATGGTGTGCACATATGTTTCTAATGTAGTTGAATGAGTGAAGCCACGAGGTTAATATCCGGTCATCCAACCCAAAGTAGCGTGCTATTTTTCGCTTGGATTTACCGGGATTGAGGTTAGAATATAGGTTTGAGAGTTTGCCAAACGTCACTACTTCTAACAGCATCCAGCTTGGAGGGAGTTCGTTGGAGTAGTTGTCATTGAAAGAACTAATGAATAGTTCATCGCTTTTCGCATATTCGTGTCTCATCTTATCGAGCGTATTATCAAGCTTATTTCTGTTGCGAAATAGTGATTCATCTTGAAACCAGTATGCACCTTTGTAATGTGACATCTGGTAAATGAGCTGGGTACGGATAGCAATTTCTATTTTCTCAAGTTCTCCTGTAATCAAAAATCTTAATTCTCTATCGAAACAGTAGAGCTTGAAGGCTTGTTCGAATGATGCTCCATCCTTGAAGCGATGGTCTGTTTTGGGTTCTTGTAACAATGGATACCAATATCCACTGAGACGAAAGTAACTGATGTTTTGGAGTATGTGTACGGCTTTCGATTCATGCTCGATAGAGAGGCCTCTTTCTTTTAATCGGATCAGCTGCTGCTCGACGGTAAGCGCGGGTTTGTGATAATCTCTTTTGGCCATACAAAAAAAAAGTTCACCCTGAGCGCCCTGTTCAAATGGGAAGGGGGGTGAACGTGTTAATACAAACCTATACTCTTTAGACGGTTTTTCAAATAGTTCAGTTGATTAGTTGGTGAGGGTGATATTCCAATACTTGTGATTTTACTGAAAGCGGTTGTTAGATATTCCATAAAATACCCGTTATTTTAAGTGTAAGTGCAATGACACTTAAAATTGAAGATGAATCCCTAGTGTCTCCCGACACGGTTTATCTAGTGGTATCGTTAAACAAAATTACCCATTCATAAATCCCACCTAAAAATTCCCTTTTCTTTCATAGTTGCACCGACCCTATTATAAAAATCAATAGCTTTTTGGTTATTACTTTCGACTTCCCAACGAATTAGATTTATATTTTTTTCGAGACAGATTTCTTTTGCTTTTACCATTAAATTAAAGCCTACTTTATGACTTCTGTATTCTTCCCAAACAAACAAGTCGTCAAGGTTCATATATTCAGTACCATTCCAAATAGAATAATTCCAAGTATAAGAAAGGTATCCAGCAACTTTATTATTAACCTCAGCTATTAGAGCTCCGAACTTAGGGTTTTCGTTAAACCCTGCATTTCGCATTTCTTGTTTGTTGGTATTAACAAATTCTTCCTGGTCATGGAATCTTGCGATTCCAATAATTAAATCATAAAGAATATCGACATCATCCTTCGTCGCCTCTCTTATACTTATCATTTTCTGGCTTTAACTGGAAATAGTATGTTTATCAAATTGATATTTTAGGATAGGGTATATAATACCTTTTTTTCTTTCACATAGGTGCACAATACTAAAAACGAGAAGAATCAATCACAAACGTGAGGATCTTATAAGCTGGCCGTGTCGGGAGACACTAGAATCTCATTTTTAAGTTTTAAGTCATCCTTTGGAAGACTTAAAGCAACAAGGTTACTACATTGATTCGATGACCAAAATATTAGACGTCTTTTTTGACTATTATTGCATCTCGTACATGAAGTCTTCGTAAAACTAATTTAATGTTCGACAGTGTTACCATAGCTGAATACATGCTTTCTCTTGCTTACGAGAAAAGAATAGTTCTTAATATGACCAAAATACAGAAACTTCTTTATTTGGTATATGGGAAGTTTATGGCTGAGTCTGGCAAACAAATTTCGAAAGAATCTCCAAAAGCATGGCCTTATGGACCTGTTTTTCCAAGGGTACATAAAAAGGTTAAGCTAGATAATGTCAAGACTCTTGACGATCCGTATTTTGCAGAAATCAGTCAAGATAAGGATTTGAATCAAGCTATTATAGGGGTTATTGATCGATATTCGAAGTTTTCTGCTACTCAGTTATCTGATTGGTCACATTCAAAAGGAGGACCTTGGGACAGAACCACAAAAAAAGAAGGTTTTAAGTGGGGAGTTACTGAAATACCAAACGAGTATATCAGAGAATATTTTACAAAGTTTGATTTGTTATAAATGAATTTAGAGGATTTATTAATTTCACTTGACAGCTCAGGTAAGAAATCCTTAGAAGATAGCGATATAGATTCGGACTCTTTATCATCCCAAATTGAACGAAAAAAACTAGAATCGAAGAGATATGAATCTGATACTAAAGATAGAAAATGGTTGGCAATATGGACGGCTACTATAGTTAGTCTATGGTTATTATGTGTAATTCTTATTTTAGTCAAGAATGAATCGTCTAAATTAGATTTAAGTGATACTGTTCTCGTAACCCTTTTAGGTACTACCACTTTAAACGTTCTAGGTTTGCCATATATTGTTTTAAAAGGGCACTTTGCTTCATCCTCAAGAGATATCTAACAACCCCGCTATTTTCAGTGTAAGTGCAACGGCACTTAAAATTGAAAATGAATCATTTTTTAAGTCACCCTCCAGAAGACTTAAAACAGCAAGGTGGAACTTTTGAAAGAATGCCAATGTGGCGACAGAGAATTGAGATTTCTGAGTAAGAGGGCTGATGGAAAGAAAGGTAAAGTCAGTCTTCTCATATCCTGAAGCCAACTCGAGCTGTGTTATCTGGGCATGGCCTCCATGAACCATCGCCATCAAAACAAGTACAATAAGGGTGTTTCTCTTTATCATGAGACAAAGAACCCAATAGTCTAATTGCAGAAAAATAAAGTAGTTTAAGAAAAATGCTGAGCAGCAGGGAATATTATTGGATATAGAAATGATCTTATAAGCAGGCCGTGTCGGGAGACACTAGGAGCTTATTTTTAAGTTTCAAGTTATCCTTTGGAAGACTTAAAATAACTGGTTCATTATATGTTGTTTCCAGTATTTTATTCGTCTACTTCATCATCAATGATTAATGCTGTATCGGCAATCTCTGGTAAAATATTTTTTGTCTCTGCCTCGCTAAGTGCTTCTACTCCCTTTAATTTTCTCTGAATTGCACGAGTTCTTTTACCCATTACATCATCTAATTGATTAAGTCCAGTTTGAATGTTTTTTTGAGCCTTTTCCATCATGCCTCCGAAGTTTTCAAACTCCTTTTTTACAGCTCCTAATACCTGCCATACTTCACTACTTCTTTTTTGAATTGCTAATGTTTTGAAGCCCATTTGAAGACTGTTCAAAATTGCTGCGAGAGTGGTAGGACCCGTTACTATGATTTTGAAGTTCCGTTGTAGTTCTTCAAGTAATGAGGCTTTACGAACAACTTCAGCATAGATACCTTCAAACGGTAGGAACATTATTCCAAAATCAGTAGTATTAGGTGGGTCGAGATATTTACCGCTTATATCCTTAGCCATTTTTTTTATTGTGCTGTCAAGATTCTTCTGAGCAACCAAGATTTTGTTTTGATCTCCTTCGTCATAGGATTCTTGGAGTTGTTCGTATATATCTTTTGGAAATTTGGCATCTATTGGTAACCATACATTTTTTCCAGAGTCATCCCTTCCTGGGAGTTTTATTGCAAATTCTACGACCTCAGAACTATTAGATTTAGTCTTGACATTCGATTCATATTGATCAGGTGCAAGAATCTGTTCTAGAAGCATAGACAATTGAATTTCTCCAATTCCTCCTCGCATCTTTACGTTGCTGAGTACATCTTTTAACCCTCCAACATCCTTGGCTAAGCTTTTCATCTCTCCAAGTCCTTCTTGCACAGCCTGTAATTGTTTCCCAACTGTTTCAAAGGACTGACTTAATCGTTCATTTAGAGTCTTTTGCAGCTTTTCATCAACTGTCTTTCTCATTTCATCAAGCTGCTTAGTATTATCATCTCTAATTTCTTTTAATTGTTTTTCAATCCCTCCTTTGACTTCTTTGATGATATCAATGGATTGCTTATTCTGCTCGATTTGCTGTTTACTAAAGTCGCCAAACTTTTGTCTCAAAAGTTCATTAAGACCTTTAATATTCTCAGAGAATTTGGTTTCGAATGATTTTAAATTTTTTGCGAGTTCTTCACGATTCGTCTGACTTCCGTCAGCCAATTGTTTGTTAAATACCTCTAGTGAATTTGCTAGTTCTTCTCTATTAGTTTTGGCAATTTCATTGCTTTCATTTCGGTTTCGCTGAAACTCATCCTTTACTGAGTTTTCATTCTTTTCGAGCGAATTATCGAATTTTAAGATTGAGTTCTCAATCTCCTTGAGTTGAGGTTTGATATCAATTTTCGTATTCTTGGTTGCAGCAATAACTATATTGATTATTGAGAGGGCAATAAGAACAATTAGTAAAATTTCGATCATGGCGGTTTTTTCTATTGGCTATAACAATCGTGTTTGTAGCACTCAGTTTTTCTTTTACATTGATACACAATACTAAAACCATTAACAATCAATAGCAAACGACGGGAATACATCCCGTTATTTTAAGTGTAAGTGCAACGGCACTTAAAATTGAAGATGAATCCCTAGTGTCTCCTGACACGGTTTATCTAGTAGTATCGTTAAACCAAAGCACCAATTAATGAGGCTTAAGGTTATTTAATCTTTCAAGAAGATTTCTTAGCAGAGACACCCTGTTTGGGTAATTTACCTTCATGTCAGCTTATAAGTTCAATGACCCCTTAGGGTATTATTTTGTAACATTCACGGTGGTAGAGTGGGTGGATGTGTTTTCGAGAGATGTGTACAAGGAGATTGTAATCGATAGTCTAAAATATTGTCAATAAGAGAAAGGGTTGATTATTCATGCTTGGGTCATTATGTCAAATCACTTGCATATGATCATTTCAAGAAAAGAGGATGGGGAACAACTATCAGATATAGTCAGAGACTTCAAGAAGTATACCTCAACTACAATCTTGAAGGCAGTTAAGGAAAATAAGCATGAAAGTCGTCGAAATTGGATGCTTTGGATATTCGAATCTGTGGGGTCAAAAAATGAAAACAATAAAAAGTATCAGTTTTGGAGACAGGATAGTCATCCAGAACAGTTGATTTCTAATAAGTTTATGGATCAAAAAGTTGATTACATTCATAATAATCCTGTAGCGGCAAGGATAGTTGATGAACCTGAGAATTATGTTTATTCTAGTGCTAAAGATTATGCTAATCAGCAGGGGCTATTGGATATAGAGATGATCTTATAAGCAGTCCGTGTCGGGAGACACTAGGAGCTCATTTTTAAGTTTTAAGTTATCCTTTGGAAGAATTAAAGCAATAGCGATTTTTATTCGTTCAGCAATGTAAGTTGGACTTGCAGATCTACTAGAGAATCACCTTCATAAAGGTATTCACACTTGAAGCTATATCTATTTTTGTTTTCAAACAACAGCGTATCACTGTACCCGAAAGCCTCAACAACTTGATTTGGAAATTTCTTATATTTTCGCCAATAGTCAAGAACCTGCATGTAGAACACCCATGTAAAAACTTCTTCGTCTTCAGTTAAATCGTATTCTTTAGATTTAGTTCGGTCAATAATGTTAGGATACTTTGGAAATCCCTGCGAAAATACCCACCTCTCACCATTGTCAAAGTTTATGTAGTTTGTTGAAGAACTGCTCTTGTTATCCACCCAAAGTGAATTTAGAGTATCAATAGCGTTATCTCGAACGTGTTCCACTCTAAGATTAAAAATACGTGATTTTCTTTCCAAATATTGCTTTAAGTGCAGTTCAGCCTCCTTATTATAAACCCCAGCGAAATAGCGAAACTTAACCTTGCTCACCTTATAAAAGTCACCCTGTTTTTGTGCAAACATGTTGCTCCTTGAGCAGGTAGAAAGTAGAATAAAAATTATTACCTGAAGGAACCGTTTCATTTATTAATAGCAAACAACCGAGTATAACACCTCAGTTTTTCTTTTACATTCGTGCGCAATACTAAAAACGACGGGAATTAATCACAAACGGAGATCTTATAAGCAAGCCGTGTCCGGAGACACTAGGAGCTCATATTCAAGTTTTAAGTCACCCTCCGGAAGACTTAAAACAACAAGTCCTAAAACAGCAAGGTATTGCGTAAAACACGTAGAGGATATCAATACCCGTATTTACTTTTCCACTGGGATCTTAATTTCTTTCTCATTTCTTCTTCACGGGGGTTTTTTCCGGGGTCGTACAGTTTTGTCCCTTTGAGTTGGTCAGGCATGAATTCATGCTCTACGAAGTTACCTTCATAGCTATGTGCATATTGATAGCCTTTTCCATAACCTATTTCTTTCATCAGCTTGGTGGGTGCATTTCTGATATCTAGCGGAATAGACAAATCCCCTGTTTGCTGAACTAATCGCTGGGCTTGATTGATCGCTTCATAGGCTGCATTGCTTTTTGCTGAACAAGCTAAATAAGTCACACACTGACTCAGAATGATTCTGGATTCTGGATAGCCTATCACATTGACAGCTTGAAAAGCATTGTTGGCGATGACCAATGCCGTGGGGTTGGCATTACCGATATCTTCTGAAGCCAATATCAACAGACGACGTGCTATGAACTTCACATCTTCACCTCCCTCGATCATTCGAGCTAAGTAATAGACCGCGGCATTTGGGTCGCTACCTCTGATGGACTTGATGAACGCAGAGATGATATCATAGTGCATCTCGCCACTCTTGTCATATATAGCAGCTTTCTTTTGAGCTACTTCAGTGACGAAATCATCGGTAATGACTTTATCTCCTTCTTCGAGCGAATCGATGACCAAGTCTAGGAGGTTAAGCAGCTTACGACCATCACCACCAGACAAGCGCATTAGCACTTGGTCTTCTTTGATTTCTATCTTCTCATTCTTTAGAAATTCATCTTTCATCAGCGCATTTTGGATGAGCTGATTGAGATGATCTTTTGTGAGAGCTTCTAGCACATAGGTCTGACACCTTGAAAGCAAAGCGGCATTGACTTCGAAGCTTGGGTTTTCTGTTGTAGCTCCGATTAAGGTTATATGTCCTTTTTCTACCGCTCCTAGCAAGGCGTCTTGCTGAGACTTGTTGAATCGATGAATCTCGTCTATAAATAGAATGGCTCTAGACCCAAACTTGGATCGCTGGATGACTTCTCGAATGTCTTTTACCCCTGAACTAATCGCGCTCAGGGTAAAGAATGGCATCTTAGCAGAGTTGGCAATGATATTGGCGATAGTCGTCTTGCCTACACCAGGAGGCCCCCAAAGAATCATTGAGGGCACGATTCCAGAAGACACAGCACGCTTGAGGATACTCTTAAGATGATCCTGCCCTACGAGCTCTTCGAGCGTCGTAGGCCTTAGTCTCTCTGCTAATGGAATCTTTTGCACTGTTAGTTATTCTTTCATATTCTCAGGATACAATACCACCTGAATGTAGTTTTTATCCTTGATGTATTTCTTCGCTGCTTTTTGAATATCCTTAGTTGTCAGCTTTTCTATTCTATCTGTCAGGTGATTTAGCTTATCGTAATCGATATTGCTAATGTGATAGGTCTTCAAAGCTCCTGCCCAGTAGTTATTACTTTTCAAATGTAGCTCTACGTCTCTTCTTTGCGCCTCTTTGATCTTGTCGAGGTATTTTTGATCAATCCCATTCTTTTTGATGTCTTTGACCAATTGCTGAGCACTGGCAATCAACTCATCTGCTCTATCAGGACTACAAGGAAAGGAGATTTTGAGGTTATATCTACTGTAAGGCTTTTTGCTCATTCCTCCTTTGGCGCCTATTCCATAGACACCTCCCTTTTCTTCTCTCAGTTCTTCTATCAATTGAATACTTAGAATTTCACCTAAGCATCTCAAATAATAGGCTTGATCCTTGTCGTATTTCGTCTCACCAGTATAGCGTATAGTGACGTTGCTCTTTTGGTCTGAACCTTTGAACACTTTTTCTTTTACTACTCCAGAAGGAGTTCTGACACCTCTGTCTACCCATTTGATTTCTTCGCGCTTAGCGTCTTGCGAACCAAGGTATTTTTTAATCAAAGGAAGAAGTGTCGCTGTATCAAAATTCCCAACAAACCAATAAGTAAAGTCTCCAGTACTACTGAAATGTTTTTTGAAGATCGCCATGATTTCATCCAAATCAGCCTTTCTCAAATCCTCAATCGTAGGGATAGCGTCACTTCTCAGGTGATTCTGAGTCATTATTCTAGCTAATTTGTCTTGATAGAAATACTTAGGATCTGAGAGTACATTTGAAAGCGCTGCTTCGTTTCGCTGCATCATCGACTGGAATGCATCCTTATCTTCTCTAGGTTCATTGCAGTACAAATAAACTAGTTGAAGCAAGGTTTCGATATCGTCAGGTGAAGCTTTGCCTCTGAAGCCTGATTCCAAATTCCTCATGTATGGGGCTACTCCAGCAGACTTTCCTGCTAGCGCCTTTTCCAAATCTGAGAAACTATAATCTGCGATACCACTCATAGTGATCACATCAGTAGTCATAGACGCTGACCAATACTTATCATCTTCTTCTGATGAGATACCTCCCTCTCGATATGCTGAGAATATAATTTGGTCGTCTTTGAAGTCTGTTTGTTTGAGATATACTACAGCACCATTTGATAGTTTCAACTTCTGAACATCAACACTTTCAATGGTATCATGGCTCAAAATTGTACCTGATTTCAACTCACCCTTGATCAAATTCTCGTCGATTACTCTTTCTTCGAGCGCATCCATGTCTTTTTTCTCTATCTCAGATACCCAAGACAATAGATCTTGATCTGTTGGCAAGGTAACATCAGACGATTCGGGTGCAGTCATCAGTAGCACCCTGTTTTCTTCTTTGATCAAAGTGCTGATCAATGCATTGATTTCTTCTAGTTTAATACCTGGCAACACTTCTTGGACAAATTCAAACTCAAAAGCAATACCTGGTACAGGCTCTCCTTCTAGGAAATGTCTTACCAACTCATTGGCCAATGGCTTAGAGGAAGCCTTATCTCTTTCTTTGTATGAACTCTCATAGCCTTGATACATATCAAGCTTAGCAGTCTTCAACTCAGAAGGGTTGAATCCATGCTGCTGCACTCTTCTTATCTCTTCGAGTAATGTTTTGACACCTCCTTCGATGTCGTCTGGCTTAGGAACTGCGATGGCAGAAAAGGCTGTCTTCTTTCTAGACACCGGAGAGCCTATGTATGATGTAGCATATAGGTATGGAGGATTTGCTTCTTGAGTTTTGTCATTGAGACGCTGATTGATCATCATCAAGAAAAGATTATTGATCATCATCTTACGGTACTCCATTGTAGTCTTGAAGTCTTCCGTATCTGTTTTAAACATGATGTTGAAAACGTAGTTAGTAGCTTCCTTATCTGATACTACTGTAGCGATAGGCTTGACATTGTCAGGCAAGTCAAATTCTGGTCTTTGTCTTTCGTTTTTTGGATTCGTGAGACTTGAAAACTTCTCTTTGATCTTAGCCTCCATCTCATCTACATCGATATCTCCGACGGCTACGACTGCCATTAGATTGGGTCTGTACCAGTCTTTATAAAACCTTTGGATCGTAGCTTGATCAAATTTTTCAAGAATATCTTTTTTACCTATCGGAATTCTTTCAGCGTATTTAGAGCCTTTGAATATGACAGGAAGGTATTGCTCGATCATTCTCATTTGAGCACCTTGACCAATTCTCCACTCTTCTATAATGACCCCTCTTTCTTTTTCAAGTTCTTCTACTTCAAAGGCTATTCCTCCCGCCCAGTCTTTAAGGATAGTCAAACTCTTATCCAATATCTCTTGATCATCTGAAGGAACTGGAAGTATATAGACTGTCTCATCGAAAGAAGTGTAGGCATTCAAATGTGCTCCAAACTTGACACCTATGCTTTGTAGATAATCTACTAAGTCATTTTTATCAAAGTTTTCGGATCCATTAAAGGCCATGTGCTCAGTGAAGTGTGCTAGACCTAATTGATCTTCGTCTTCTAGAACAGACCCTGCATTGACGGCAAGTCTTAGTTCTACTCGCTTTTCTGGCTTGGCGTTTTTCTTAATAAAATACTTTAGCCCATTGTCAAGTGTCCCTGTACGAATGCTCTCATCAAATGGAAGTGGCTTATTTTCAACTTGGCCGTGAGCGAATAGCGTAGTAAACGCTAGACAAAAGACTAATAAATACTGTGTAGTGATTTTCATCTAATAAAATTGGTTTCAGTGGTCATGCGAAGCTACCAACAAAGTCAACTGCACTCAGGCTGATATGGTTTGAATTGTTGGACTGCTGCATAATGAAGTGATTCTAGGTCTCTAGAATTCTGATTTTTCTTTGTTCAATACGAGGTTGAAGTTGGCATAGACTCTAGAAATATTGACCATTTCCAATATCCCATCATCATTGTAGGTAGATACATTTTTGCCATCTTCGGAGATTAACACCCATGTGTTCTCATTGATCTTTTCATAGTCTAAATACTGTGCAAACACCTGAGAAAATACTTTTACGTGACCTTTGGGTTTGGAGAAATATATCTCCGGTATAGAATATGTAATTTCTTTTTGATGCAATGTGACACGATCACTTTCTAGTTCGAACTCATAGCGATCATCATACTTTTTGATAATAGTACTCTTTTGGGTAGCTCCATTCAATGTACTCTTTGATTTTCCGCCTATGAGCACGCCATTCTCAAAGTTTTCAAATAAATCATAATTTACCTTCACCATGAAAACTACTCTGACTGCTGTTCGGCTTTCTATGCTGTAATCTATCTTATCTCCAGAGACTACTTTTTTAACAGTCATGTATCCTGCTATTTTATCTCCTTTGATGATATCGTAGTATAAAGACTGTGCTTTAAGACCAGATACAGCATGTATTAGCAGGATGAAGACAAATATTCGCTTGACTGACAATGTTAAATTTAGGATGTTTGATAATAATAGAACTGGCAATTTAACTGCTTCCATAAATTTACGTATGGTTTCTTAACATAAAATCCAATCATTATGCCAATTAGACATTACACCAAAGACGGATTAACCATCAAATGGGATTCAAGTATTTGCGTTCATTCGGGAGTTTGCGTAGCAGGGCTTAGCAAAGTTTTTAAGCCTAAGGAGACTCCTTGGATAGATATGGATGCTGCTTCATTGGATGAAATTGAGGCTCAAGTAAAAAAATGTCCGTCAGGAGCGATTTCAATTGTGGGTTCGAGAGATCAATAAGGAAGGAATCGTTCTATCTTTGCACGATGAGTCAATCTGTGGAAGTAAAGGCAAAAAAATTAAAGGATCTTCGCAAGGTATCTGACGAGGATCTCAAATCCTATCTAAAAGAAATCGGTGAGAAACCATTTCGAGCTAAGCAAATAAAAGAATGGATTTGGAAAAAGTCTGCTCAATCTATAGATGAAATGACCAACTTGTCTAAGACGACTCGTGAGCGCCTACAGCAGGACTTTGTAATCAATGCTGTCAAGATAGATCACTCTCAGAAAAGTACTGATGGGACTATCAAGTCAGCTATCAAACTGCATGATGACCACTTGGTAGAAAGCGTTCTTATTCCTACGGATAGCCGTACGACAGCTTGTGTTTCTTCTCAGGTAGGGTGTTCTCTTAGTTGTAAGTTTTGTGCGACGGGCTATATGGATCGTGCTCGAAACCTAGACGCTGGAGAAATCTACGACCAAGTAGTGGCTGTACATAATCAGTCAATGGAGCATTTTGACATTCCGCTTTCGAACATTGTCTATATGGGCATGGGAGAGCCTTTGCTGAATTACAAGAATGTCTTGGATAGCGTGGAAAGGATTACTTCTCCTGATGGGCTAAACATGTCTCCTAAAAGAATTACGATATCTACAGCTGGCATAGCTAAGATGATTAAGAAACTAGGGGATGATCAAGTGAAGTTTAACCTTGCTCTGTCACTTCATGCCGCTAATGATCAAAAGCGTGATAAAATCATGCCCATCAATGAGACTAATACATTGGATGCGTTGCGTGATGCCCTGAACTACTTCTACAAGAAGACTGGAAACAAGATAACTTTTGAATACATCTTATTCTACGATTTCAATGATTCTATCCAAGATGCTAAGGAGTTATATGAATTTTGGAAAAGAGTGCCTGCGCGTATCAATATCATTGAGTACAATCCTATTTCAGAGGCTAATTACCAAAAGGCTGATGAACACACGCTTGATAAATTTTCGAAGTATCTAACAGATCGTGGTGTGAATGTTCATGTGAGAAAAAGCAGGGGCAAAGACATTGATGCTGCCTGTGGACAGCTGGCTAACAAGAAGTCGTAATTCAGTCTATTATTAAGTTTAGCCCCAGCAGGCTCAACTTATCTTTTAGAGGATTTACTTTTTCTGGCTCAATTTTTCCCGTTAGCAAACAAGATTCGGTAAACTGCTGATCCAAAATATCAACTTGAAAGTCATTGATGATTCGCATGGCTTCACTGGTTACTTCATAGCCATATTCTAAATGGAACTTGGATTTGACCTCTACAGTTATGATTTCAGCTTGTTGTAAGGCATCTTGAGCCGCAGTTCGGTAGGCATTGATCAATCCTGGGACTCCTAGTTTTGTACCTCCACTATATCTTACTACTACAACCAATACATCGGTTAGTTCAAAAGATTTGATCTGTCCTAATATTGGGTCGCCTGCGGTGTGTCCCGGTTCGCCATCATCATTGGCTCGAACTTTTTGTTGTTCAGCATGGTCGATGATATGTGCAAAACAGTGATGTCTTGCTTCATAATGCTCCTTTTTGAGCTCATTGACGATTCCTCTTACCTGATCGACAGACTCCACAGGATATGCGAATGATAAAAATTTGCTACCCTTTTCCTTGTACAGTCCTTCGGTGGGTTCTTGAATGGTATTGTAAACTCTCAATTATAAATTAAGTCTTTTCAATCGTTCTCTAGCCTCCGCAGATACTCTAGGGTCATCATCTTCTTCGATGGCTTTGTTATAGTACGCAGCAGCGATTTGGTGATCATTCCTTGACTCTGTAATACGACCAAGTCCTAAATACGCTAAACTTTTATAGTATTCTCCTCTGCGAACACAGTTAATACCATTTTCAATCGCCTTGAGATAGAGCTCTTCAGCTTTTTCGATTTCGTGAAGCTTTGTTTCTGTATAGATAGCTTCATATGTATATCCACACAGTTGATAATACGGAACCTCACTTTGTTTTAATGAATCTATCAATGGTAATGCTTCATCGTATTTCTTTTGTCGTACTAGGCATTCCAAGTATTTGGCCTTGAAATATTTATTTCTTGGATATTCGGCATTGATTTTCTGGAGATATTGTCCTGCCTTGTCTAAGTTATTTTCATACCTCAAGTAAATGTACGAGGCGTAAAGGCAAGCCTCTATTTTGACGATTTTAGAATCGTAAACTGCCTTATCTAATTGCTCCAGCCCCAGCTTTATATCTCCTGATTTGAAGAACCATAGCAGCGGTTTATAGACTGGATGACGTTCTGGATATTTTTCTCGGAAGTAATTGTATAAACCTGCAAGAAAGTACAGTTCAGAACTTTCATCAGTCTTCTCCATGGTTTCTTTGATAAGTCCGTAAGTCTTTTGGGCATGTCCCATGGCCTTCATGTAACTTCCTTCTTTGGCGTAATACTCTGCATATAGACCATGAACAGACATTTTAAAAAACTTGGCTTCAAGATTTTTAGGGTTTTTGTCCAGTAGCTTTTCGGACATCATTAAGCATGTATCAAGATATGCACGATGCTCAGGAAAATAGATGCTAGTGGTACGAATGGGTTGGTCTTTCCATGATACATTGAAAGCTCGCATCATGAAAATCAGTGGGTGATCAGGAATCAAAACTTCTAATGAGTCTATGACATATTCTGCAGAATCGTATTGCTCATTGTAGATAAAATCTCCACCATAGTCCATGATAGCTAGTATTTTAGGACTATCAAAGACAGGATAATTCTCAGAGTATCCTACTTCGAGCGTAAATAAGGCGAGCGTTGTTAAAAGTAATGTTCGAATGATCAATGCCATTAGTTTAGCTTACAAAAATAAGGTTCTCATCAAATTAGATGCCAATTCGGAGGATAATCATTATTCCTGTCCAAAATCATAAACGTACCCGTTTGAATGATTAGTATAGTTTTTTCAATCTGAAGGTCTCCTGCAAGCTGCAGGAAGCTTTCAGACGTTCCTGAAAGTCTGCTGCAAGTTGCAGGAAGCTTTCAGATGTTCCTGAAAAGTCGCTGCAGGTTGCAGGAAGCTTTCAGGTCTTCCCGACAGGTCGCTGCAGGTTGCAGCAAGGTTTCGGGTAAGTCTGAAAGTCCGCTGCAGGCTGCGGTGAGGGTTCAAATTACGAGTGAGGTGTGGAACAAAAATAATAGAGCAGAGGTTAAAGGGACTTAATTAAGTAACGTAGTATCTTGGCGAAGTTTAAATTTACAGAGAATAAAACGAATCCGAATATCAATTATGTAACCTATGTTAATATTGTCGAGCCAAATCGGCTTCTAGAGTATTGAGATTTTATGTTTATCCGAGTCATTATTTGACTCAAATCACCTGGACTTCTCTAGCGGCCTCTCAGAATAACTGTGGCGATTGGTTTAATGTATTCACTTAGGTCAAAGGAATTGATACTAACAGACTTGTCTAGCATTAATGATCTTTAACAAATCCTCATTTCATAGAATTAACGGCATACTCAATACACTGGAGTTTGAGTGGAAGCGAGATGGTCAAATTTCTAAAATAGTTTTTTCAAGAGCAGAAAATAACGCTGCTTTGGCTATCAGCTTGCCGATGACTCCATATGCTGGAGTAGAATTTGCCAATACTTTCATACAAGAAGATATTTCATTCTTTGTAGAGTCATTGAAGGATTTTTTGAGAGCGGAAAATATTAGTGAGTGTATTATCAAACAAGCACCAGATTTTTTTCACCCTGCTAGTCTGCCTTTACGTGAAGCATTTTCCACTAATGAGTTTCAATTGAGTAGCGAGATCAATCACCATGTCTTGTTAAAAGATGGAGAGATTATTCTCGACCCTATGCAAAAAAGAAGAATCAGAAAGTGTAAGGAAAGTGGATTTTCATTTGTACAAGAGTCGCCTCATGTAGCTATAGAAATTCATGAATTCTTATCAAGGTGTAGAGATCAACAAGGTCTCGTTATCAATATAGATGCCGTTAAGTTCAACAACTTGGTCAATAATTTTCCAGATCATTATAATATGTATACGGTTCGAGATGAACATGGCCAAATTATGGCGGCACTGGTCACTATTGAAGTAAATGAACATGTCATCTATTCATATTTACCTGGATTTGATAGACAATTTAGTTCTTACAGCCCACTGAGCTTTTTGTTTTCTGAGCTTTATCGGTTTTCTGCGGATCGATATAAGGTCATTGATCTAGGAATATCTTCTATTCATGGAAAACCACAATTTTCATTGATTCAGTTCAAAGAAAGAATGGGGGGAATAAGAACAGACAGATACTCATTTCATTTGAGTCTAAGGACCAAAGGTGGTCTTTTGTATTGATTTCGAGGTTTTGACCCTATTTTAGAAATACTGGTGCTGGTATCTAGAGCTTGATGAGAAACTCACCCTTGCTCAAACTAGAAGATTTCTCTACTTTCTTTTTTGAGGTTTTGTTCAATACATCTTGCACTTTCATAGTATTTAATCTTTATATCAACATAGCGTGGTGAATGAAAGAGCATTTTCAACTTCTTTCAACTGTTTTTCAGCAGCCCCTATCTAGTAGTGATATCTAAATACTATATTTAATGACCAATTCGGTAAAATAAACCTTATCACTATATGCCAACAATAGAAACTCCAGAACTTCAGTTGATCACTGATGATGGCTGGTTAAAACCTTACGAATATGAGATTAATCAACGATACGACTTTTATAAAGATCGCCTTCAACAAATCAAGAAATCACACAATTCTCTAAAGAAATTTGCTTCGGCTGATTCCTATTTTGGGTTGAATTATGATAAGAGTGAAAAAGGCTGGTGGTACCGAGAATGGGCACCTGCTGCAGATTCTCTATCTCTTATTGGCGATTTCAACAATTGGGATCCCTTAACTCACCCCATGACCCAAGATGAGCACGGTGTATGGGGTATCTTTATTGATGACAATTCAGACAATCCTATTAAACATGAGGATCTACTAAAGGTACAAGTACAAAAAGGCTTTGATGTCAACGATAGATTACCTGCTTACATCAAGCGGGCGGTTCAAAATCCGGATACGCATGACTTTGCTGGTCAAGTTTGGAAGCCGGCTAAAGCATTTCGCTGGACTGATAAGAAATTTGATCCTTCCTCTATAGGGGCACCAATAATATACGAATGTCATGTTGGCATGGCTCAAGAAAAGGAAGGTGTCGGCACCTATAGAGAGTTTGCTGATAATGTTCTACCTAGAATCGTAGATAATGGATACAACTGCTTGCAAATGATGGCGGTTCAAGAACATCCTTATTATGGATCTTTCGGCTATCACGTATCTAATTTTTTTGCGCCGTCATCTAGGTTTGGCACCCCAGAAGATCTTAAATACTTAGTCAATAAAGCACACAATGCTGGAGTGGCCGTGATCATGGACGCTGTCTATTCTCATGCAGTCAAGAATATTGCCGAAGGGCTAAATAATTTCGATGGTTCTGACGCACAGTACTTCCATGAAGGAGGTAGAGGTTATCACTTAGGCTGGGATTCTAAACTATTCGATTATGGCAAAACTGAAGTTCTTCAATTTCTGCTTTCCAATGTAAAATACTGGATTGAGGAATTTCACTTTGATGGATTCCGTTACGATGGCGTGACGTCTATGATGTACCATCATCATGGAGATCATGTCTCATTTGACCATTACGATAAATATTTCAAAGATATGGTAGACTGGGATGCTATTTGCTTTCTTCAGTTGGCCAATGAATTAGCCCATGAAATCAAACCTGGAGCTATCACAATAGCTGAGGATATGAGTGGAATGCCAGGTATATCTAGAAAAGTAGCTGAAGGAGGAATTGGCTTTGATTATAGATTGGGCATGGGGATTCCTGACTATTGGATCAAGTTACTTAAACATACGCCCGATGAAGGATGGGACATTCATCAACTGTGGGACGTATTGACGAATCGTCGATACAAAGAGAAAACCATAGCTTATGCAGAATCGCATGATCAAGCACTTGTAGGAGACAAAACTTTGGCCTTTTGGCTAATGGATAAAGAGATGTATTGGCACATGTCCAAGGACGATGATAATCTAATCATAGATCGAGGAATGGCTCTTCACAAAATGCTACGTCTGTTCACCGCGGCATTGGGTGGCGAAGGTTACTTGAACTTTATTGGAAACGAGTTTGGTCATCCTGAGTGGATTGATTTCCCTAGAGAGGGTAATGGCTGGAGCTATAAATACGCTCGTAGACAGTGGCACTTAGTGGATAACAAAAAACTGAAATATCAATATCTGAATAATTTTGACAAGGAAATGATTTCAGTGATAAAGGATAATGATATTTTGTCAGCCTATGGAGCTCAACAATTGAATATGGATGCTGAGAATAAGGTAATAGTCTTCGAGAGGAATAATCTCCTTTTCGTATTCAATTTTAGTACGGATAAATCTATCCCAGATTATAAGTTCATAAGTAATCAGAAAGGGACGTATGAAATTATTCTAGATTCTGATGCTGGACAATTAGGTGGTCATGCTAGAATAGACCCGTCTACGACTTTTATTACTGAAAAAACAGAACATGGAAATCAGCTGAGCATATATACAGTTAGTAGAAGTGTTCAAGTGTTGAAAAAGGTAAACTAGCTGTTTCTTCTTTTACAAGAAGGTTTTTCTATGATCAAAGGACTTTTGTATTTCCCCATTAGACTAATTTTAATCGTAGAAAGGAACTTATTAAGTTAATTTTTCGAATATAGAGAGGTATAATTTCTCTTCATAAGCTACTCCGTACCCTTGGGTAGGAATACTTTCATTTTTAGATTCGTATCTGGTACGGTTTGTGCTGGAAATCGGCTAGTATAAATTTCAAAGCTATGAATAAGTATTTACAAGTATTTTCATTCCTAATTATTTCATTTTTGACCCTTTCTTCGTTCAGAGCCAACATTGGTCTGTTACCGACATCTCTTAAAATCACAGTTCTCAATGAACTAGGAAATCCTGTAGAGAGTGCAAAAGTAACTTTGTACAAGACCAAAGAGGATTATAAAGCCGAAACTAACCCTGTTACCGAGACTATGTTGACTGATGAGAAAGGAATCGTTAAGTTCAAGAATTTAGAGCCGATTCCATATTACGTTCTTGCTGAGCTTGATAAGAAGTCGAATATCGGTGCTGGTGTCCTGACTAATACATTGCTTGAGGGAAAAACTAATAAAGTAAATACCATCATTGAATGACACGAAAGATTTTCTTAGATCAGCTCAATAATTACGCAACTACTTTTCAAGAGGAGCAAAAATTTGTTCCTCTTTTTGTTGATATACTCGACTATCCTAATGCTTATGAAAGAAATCTACTGGATAGACATCTAACCGCTTCGGCTTGGGTATTACACCCAAAGCGAAATCAGGTATTGCTACTTCATCATGCCAAATTGGATAGATGGCTACAGCCTGGTGGGCATGCAGATGGAGATCAAAACCTACTCCAAGTAGCTCAAAAAGAAGTTGAAGAGGAAACGGGACTGTCTAATTTGGAGTTGATTGGAGAGAGTTTCTTTGATTTAGATATTCATACTATTCCCGAAAGAAAAGAAGTTCCTACCCATGATCATTATGATGTTCGGTATGCTTTTATTGCACATGATTTCGATAAAATTCAAAAGAATCATGAATCTAACGATCTCCAATGGGTTTCAATTGAACAGGTCGGAGAACTGACGTTTCAAGAACAATCAATGGTCAGGATGATTGAGAAAACTTCAACCTTTTAATCGTGGCTTCTCTTCGTATTTAACTCTTCAAAAGGATGTTTAAATAATATAGACGACCATCATAACATAATGAAGTAAGCTACCTGCAGTAACAAATAGATGCCAGATGAAATGAGCAAGTTTCATTCTATAGTCAATGATATAGAATATAATCCCAATAGTATAGGATAGTCCTCCTGCCACAAGTAACCAATACGGTTCTTCACTTAATGCTACATTTAATGCATCTAACCTAACCATGATAGACCAACCCATAGCAGCATAAAGCAGTGTCGATAGTAAATTATATTTACCTGTCAAGAATATTTTTAGTACAATTCCTACGGCTGCGAGTCCCCATTGAATTCCGAAAAATGTCCACCCAACTGTACCTCCTATGCTCATAACCACGATTGGTGTATAGGTTCCTGCTATCAACAAAAATATTCCTATATGATCTAATACTTCAAAGACCTTCTTAGCGGTCTTGTTAGTTAAACTATGGTATAACGTGGAAAACGTATACAATACAACTAGACTGATACCATATATCAAAGCACTGAATAAACTCCACTCTTTTTGGCTTTGAGCTCCGAGCACTATCAAGATTACCAAACCAGCAATTGCCAGCAATGCTGTAACCCCATGTGAGATAGAATTAAAAATCTCTTCGAATTTTGTCTGAGGGTGTTTACTCATACGATCTGCAATTTATTATTACAGACATTTTATAAGATTAATTGTGACAATTGTGGAGCAAAACTATTTACCAGTCAGGCTTGCCACTATCTTGCTTTTGAGTAGATCTACGCTGATTTTGCTGGATGTATTGAATCTCACTGTTTTTGAGAGCTTCTAGGATCATTCTGGCTTTTTCCTCGGAAAGATTCATTTCTTCTAACTTCTGTTTAGTGCTAGGTGTAGCTTGTTCTTCTCCTTCCTGCTCCTCTTGTTCCTCGCCTTCCTGAGACTGTTGCTGCTCTTGCTCACCCTCTTCGCCTTGTTCTCCTTGTTGCTGATCCTGTTCTTGTTGATCCTGATTTTCTTCTCCCTCTTGACCTTGTTGATCTTGGTTTTCTTGTTCAGATTGGTCTTGGCTTTCTTGATCTTGATTCTGTTCAGAGTTTTCTTGATTTTGTTCCTCCGAATTTTCCTGGTCTTGTTGTTGATCAGAATCCTGTTGGTCTTGATCCCCTTCTTGATTTTGCTGATCTTGATTCTCTTGGTTTTCCTGATTTTCTTCGTCCTGATTCTCTTGATCTTCGTTTTGTTGGTCTTGATCTTGGTTTTGATCCTCCTGATTTTCTAGTTTTTTCTTGACCATTTCATAGTTGTACCGTGCAGCTTCATTGAAAGGGTCGGACTTTATCGATTCTTTAAAGTAGGACAAGGCCTTGCTAAGATCTTTCGGATTACTAGATAGGTTCCCTAATTGCTGATAGGCTAAAGACTTGATTTTATCATCTTTCGATAAGACTAATTTCTGGTAATTTTTTAATGCACCTTCAGCGTCCTGAGTCTCAAATTGAGCATGAGCCATATTAAGTCTGGAGGCATCATCACTAACATCCATTGAGTCTAACAAGGTAGCGTATGTGCTGATTGCCTTTTCGTAATTTTTAGCTTTAAAAGCCTTTTCAGCGTCCTTCTTGAGGCCATTAATTTTACTGATATCATTGGCCAAACTTGATGACACTATTAAAGACAATATTATCACTATGACTCCCCTCATACTGTCATGGTTTTAGTTCTTACTAATGCATCGATCAAGAATAGAATTAATGCTGCTAAGAGAAACAGATAGTATTTATTAGAAGAAACATCCATCTTTTTAGCATCTCTTAGTTCTCCTTCGATATCATCTATTTTGTTGATGAGCTTTTTGACATCGTTTTGTTGTGCATTGATTTCAAAATACTGACCATTGGTAGCTGAAGCTAGCTTTCTAAGTGAACTAGAGTTAAGTTTAGTAATCACATCCTGACTGTTTTTATCTTTTTTGAATCCACGGCGAGTCATAATTTTACTTCCCTGTTCTGTACCAATTCCTAGTGTAAACAATTTTATACCCTGCTCTTCTATTTTTTTAGCAATATCGGCTGTCTTATCTCCAAAGTCTTCACCATCACTAATCAGAATAATAATTTTAGATGTCTGGCGGGTTACTGATTCTTCTTCAGCATTAATTTTCTCCAATGCCATCTCCAGTGGTGGTCCAAAGTCTGTACCTGCATTAGGGACTAAACTAGTATGTAATGTCTCCAGAAATAATCCTAGCGCACTCTTGTCGTAGGTCAAAGGACATTGTACATAGGCCTCGCTTGAGAACATAATTATACCAATACGGTCGGATGCAAAAGCATTTATGATTTCTTTAAGTTCAAACTTTAGTTTTTCGAGTCTACTAGGCTGAATGTCAAATGCATTCATAGACTCCGACAAATCGACTGCAATAAATATGTCTTTACCTATTGACTTGATTTCTTTTTCAGATTCACCGAATGATGGTCCTAATAGGGAAATGATCAAAAGTATGAAAAAGGAACTTCGAAGCAGAATTTTGTAAAATACTCTTCGATAGCCCGAGTTAAGTGCGCGCGCAGCACTGATCGTTCGCCAGAGATAAACGATGTATAGTATAATGAATATTAAAATGAAGCTTAACTCAAGTATTCCAAGTTCACCACTCCAAACCATGCGTACACTTTTTCGATGAATGGCAAATATATAATAGCGCTCTACTTGCCCAAGGTTTCCAAAATCTATTTAACAATTTTTAGCATTCGAAATGTAGATTAGACTAAAATTCGTCCATATCTAAAAACAATATACCCTGTGGCTTGCGGTTGTATTTAGCTGCAATTCTTCTTTCCCTGCTCATTCGCTTTTTGACATAGTTCAATGTATGGAACTTGGCATAGTAGCGCTTGAAGTCTAGTTTGTCGTTAATCATACTTTGTTCAAATGACCTAAGTTGGTCTCTAAACTCAGCATTTTCTAGGTTTGGACTATTAGGCCCATCGATACGATACTCTCCTAAAACACCCAGTACGTATCTTAACTTTTGATGAAGCACGTAAGACTTTTCTCTTAAATCCACATATTTAGGAAAGTCGTTGAATCCGAAAGCATTGATACCACCTGCAATAATAGCCACTGCACCGACATATGGCACTAATTTCTGAGCAGTACCATCTTCTTCATAGACATTACCCATTGCAGTATAGGTCGCAGAGAACATTGATACGATTGAGAGTCCTTTTTTGATGGTTTGGACTTTGTACTCTCTATCCTGCATCTCAGCATTGATTTGTGAAAGAACCTCCACCATTTGCACAGCATCGTTCCTATATTCCATATAGGTTCGATAAGTCAATTCTGTATCTTCACGATGCTCTACAGTGATTGTAAAGGCACGTTGGTCAACATATCCAAAAGGATCTTTGACAATAAGGAGCATATCGAAAGACTCTGGTTTCATTTCCACTCCTACTACATCAAACCCAGGCGTCCATTCTATATTCAACATGTTGTCTTTGAATGTCCAGTCCATTCCTTTAGGAGCTCCTCTTATATCTATTTCTAGCTCTTGAGGATCATCATTTCCATCTTGGATAAAAACTGTTTTCTGGAAAGTCAACCCTTCTTTGATGCGTTGGTTTTGTAGGTTTAGAATTTTTGGAGGTTGATTTCTTACGTTCTTTTGGATTTTAAATCTCTTGATAATGGTATGCGGATTGTTTGAGCTAATTTCTGTTGCTTCTACTGTGACTTCAACAGGGAAGAATCGCCTTAAACGCATTATTTGATCTTGATTCAGTTTCCAAGTAAATTTTCCATCTCCTGATAATTTGGGGTTTCCCATTTTGGTAGGAATATCCAGTTTGTATAGTAAAGAATCACCTTCTGGATCTCTGGCCGCTAAGTCGATTTCAAGCTTTTCACTTGGTGAGATATAATATTCATCCATTACAGGATAGATAAAATATGGAGGCTGATTATTTCTATTGAGGATGAATAGAATATTCTTCTCATTGACTTGATGCTCTTCATCTACTGCAAGTACAGTAAGACTATAATATTTGTCATCCAACTGCGATCTTAGAGGTGTCCACTCAAGAGTAAGTACATTATTATCAATATTAATACTAACACTATCTAGAGACTTAAGATTTTTGTTCTCATTGAAGAAATAGTCGAAACTCACTTTATCCTTTTTCCTTGACACTTGTGATTCAGCCGTGATTTTTAGCGTGAGTTTAGTGTCTGGAGTCAAATGATAAATCCCTTTGTCATCGGGAAGGTTGCTTTCTATCAAAAAGGTAGGAGGATTAGTTTCGGTATCAATGGAGATGAAAACTGAGTTTTTGTCTAACAGTTTTCCGTCTTGCACAAGTCTAAAATCGATTATAATGTTCTGTCCAACGTACTCATTCGGCACTTCCCATGAAAACTTGGTAGAATCTAACATGGCTCCTTCAGGAGCATTGTCCATTTCGATATGGGAGCCGGCAGTTGTTTTATTAATTTCAAAGTAAACAGATTCCCCTATTTGCGTCTGATAGAATTTACGCTTTAGGACTAATTGTGGAATTGTATCTGCTTGTGAGTAGGAAAGGAAAGTTGATAGTACAAATGCAATTATCAGTAAGTGTCTCATCATACTTTTTTCATCAAGGAATTGAACCAGCCAAAAATACAAAACTTAGTAGTATTTGAATCTAAGCAGTCAGATAAGAAAAGAGATTCTTGAGATAAAAGAACAACACTTAACAACAAACAATATTTGAAGGTGCTTCAGTGAAACTTATTTAGGATAATAGAATGCGAATCATGAAGTTTCAAACTCAATTGAAGTTAAGTATTCATCCATCTCCAAAACTTCTTAAAAACATTGTTAGTAGGTTCCAATTGTGGCTGTTGAGGGGCTTTTTTAGAAGGCTTTCTCTTGACTTTTTGAGTGGGTGGCTTTTGATCAGCCATTAATTTTTGATAGTGTTCAGCTTTTTGTTGTTTAACCTTCTTTTTTCGTTGTTCTTCTTTTATTTCTGCTTCTCGCTGTTTGCGTCTTCTTTCAGCTTCAACTGGGTTAATATTGTTTTTTCTTCTTCTCCTTCTGTCTTGTGGTTTTCTACGCTTGCGATCAGGGCCTTTGGTGTAACGGATTTCATCTGTCGCAGCTAAAGTTTCCTCTTTTTTCTTATCCTCTTCAGAGGAAGCTTCCATTTTCGGCTTTGGCTCTGGAAGATCAATTTTCCCTTTGACTGTCAGTCCTTGAAGTTGTACTTTCTTAGGCTTGATGACATTTGTATTTTCATCAAGTGCCAGTTTTTCTGCATATGAAAGATCCTCAACTTCATCATCATTACGCTCAATTAGGGATGAATGGACTTCTTCAGAACGTTCGGTTTCTACTATACTTTCCTCTACTGATTCTTTAACTGGAGGAATGACTTCCTCCTCTTTGGTAGTTTCTACTTTTTCATTAGAAACTATAGGTGCTTCTATTTCTTGTCTTATTTCTACCTCTTCCACAAGATTTATTTCCTCTAGAATAATACTTTCTTGTTTTAAGGAAGGAGTTGCTATAGTTTCTTCTTCATGCACTTGAACTTCGGCAACTATATTTTCTATTACTTCTTGCTTCGGCTCCTCTAAAGTCTTGTCGAAATAGTCAAGAATCTGCTGAACTTCTTCATCATTGAGTTTAGTATTACTTCCCTTACTTAGGTCTATCTCGATAGACTCTGCATAGGTTGATATTTTAGAGGGCGCGATCTTGATTTTGCGTGCAAGTGAAGCGATTCTCATCGGCGGATATATTTTAATAATTTAATCGCATAGCCTAGCCCATTGGGTTTAGTTCTCTGTCCCATGGAACAAGCCTAAATAACATTCTGAAGACAACTCATACTCTCTTAATTTGATGTCTTCATCTGCAAATATAGTTTTGGACGAAATCATGTCAAATCAAAGGTTGAAATAAAAAACGGTCTATTAAATAACTCTTTACGTTTTTCGGTAGAAAAGTTATTGATCTTGCATATAACGGAAGCATCTACTGCGGAATTGATTTTGTTGAGTAAGCCCAAGTTCATACTTGACATCAGGGCAGCTTCATAAGAATCTAAGTCTACTGAAATGATAGCTGTGTTCATTTGATGAATAACTAATGTAGACTCTATTAGAGATTGAATTTCTTCTTTACTTGCTTGTTTCGAGAATAAATAATCAAGGGCCACAAACTTGAAGTTATTGTTAATCAACTTGTTGACAAATGGTAATTTACTTACTGTTTCAATCAAGGTTCTTCCGTGCTTGCCGGCCAATGAAATTATATTCCAGTACTCTGGGTTGGCTTGTACGCCCGCAATTATTTGGTTGTCTGAGTTTTTAAGAATGTAATAGTCTCCATTATAAAAAAGGTTTTCTTCGGTATAGCAAGAGTGCTTTTTATATTGGTCTTGCAGCAACTCTTGTATCTGAGGATATTCTTCCTTAGTAGCTTTAGTTACTTTGATATTCCGAGATGGGTTAAACCTAGAGAAGTTGTATGTTCGAAATTTACGTATTGTTTCAAAACCAAACTCATCACAAAGAGTCTGAGATCGTGTGTTATTTGGGTCGACATAGGCATAGAAAAGACTTGATCTACTACTACTGAATAGTTTACCAGACAGAAAGTCCTTTATTTCTGTTCTCAGTCTAGAATTTTTCTTTGTTTTATACCGCTTGGCTGATGAGGACCTGTAATTATGATCAAATGAAAAATACCGAACGTAATAATTGTTTTGATTCTCCTCTTCTCTTTCGCAAAAACAGCATGTACCTAATGTCTTATCGTTTCTAACAATAGAAGTGAAAATAGGAGACGGGATACGGCCAATCTTGATAAGTGTGTTTAGTTGTTGATAAACCATACTTCGCCCAGGGGTTCCTAGGACGTTATTGGCTAATAACTGCTTGATGGAGTCTGTGACTCTATTCGATATGGTGATAAGTCGTGCCATCTAGACACGAATATCTCACTTTTCTTTAATAGGTCTGTAAATAAAAACCTTCCCTTTTTGCATTCGGTCTAGTCTGAATGTACTCACACCTACTTTCTTACCCCATGAACTGGTGTTTTGATGTGCTATTTCGTAGTTCTTTGGTGCGTTGACTTTATAAACTATAGCAGTATGCTGCCCCATGCTTTCAGAGAAAGTAGTATTATTTTCTTTCCATTTGAGTAATACGCCTTCAAACTGGATCAAATCTCCCGGTAAAATTTCTTCTTTGTCAGGATTCAGCCTACGACCGTATGTCGTGATGGTTTTCATAGAAGATCGGTCAAAGTATGCTTCAGAATAAGCTAATGCTCCTGCTGCTAGATCCCAACATTCCCCTCGGTCAACTTTGGTTCCCATAACTGAATCCACATATTTGATGATCTTTTCATTGAGATCAGGAAGTTTTTTTGGAGCAAACGATAGAGCTGTGATGGCAAGAACTATGCTGAGAGTTTTCATTTTTTAATTGACGATTTAAGTATTACAGTTTATTAGAGGCTAGGTTTTATCTCGTGAATCTAGTACGACTTCCGCTCATTAGAGTTATTGGTAGTACATAGAATCTTCACATTGAGTATATCCTTTTTCTTTCATTATTCTAACGATAGAAGTTGGTTTTAAGTATCGCTCCGTTTTGTCCAAGTCCTCCATTATGGATTTGATCTTCGGACTACTATCTAGATTAATATGAGTCCTTATCCAGCTGCTCCAAGCCAGCAAATTGCAACCCAAACCATGATCAATAGTTCTAATATCAGTTTGCTGTTCGAACTCATCTAGGTACTCTGAAGATAAATTACCGACAGCCACTCTTAGCATTCTTAAAGTATTTCTATTGATGAAGTCAGATGTATGAGCTAGTTCATGACCTATGACGCCTACTTGGGCATTGCGAGGCATTGTATGCATCAAAGCTGAGTCAAATAAAGGAATAGACTTCTTAGCTATTAGAATTAGGTACCTTCTATTTTTCGCAGATCGAAATAAGGTACTGAATATTGTTGGGCGAGAGACAAAAGGAATTCCGTTTTCGATTACTTCGAATTTGATATGGATGTCATTGAGCTCAGGATAGAAGGATAATGCTTCTTCAATAGGCACTGAGTACTGAATGGGAATGATTTTCTTGTTCTTGACCAATTCATTCTCTGAAGGGCAGAAAGAGCGATTTTCTGTGAGATAAAATATCAAAACACAGCTGCTAATTAAGATCAAGAGTGTAACAAGGGTAATTTTCTTTGTCATCAGGTGATTAAGTTTACTTGTAAGAGAAATTTTACATCCTTTAAATTTTAAATTTATTACTCTGACATTTAACGTTTGAGACATATTAACAGTTCGAAAGTAGTTGTTTTTAGAAGGGACTCTATTGAAGAAGACAATTCACGCTTAATTCTGAATTTTGTCCTTAAAGAACTTATAAAGAATCTTGTCATTCATTCTATGCAGTTCTAACTTCTCCACATGAAAAAAATAACCCAATTAATGCTATTAGCTGTTGTATTCTTTGCGTGTTCAACAGCCAAAAAAGATGTAGAAACTAAGGTGGAAAGGGTAATTGCCTTTGAGGGACAACAGGTGACTGGTGTGACGATTAGTCGAGATGAAAGGCTCTTTGCGAATTTCCCAAGATGGAGAGAAGGAGTAAAGTATTCGGTAGTAGAAGTCCTATCTGATGTACAATCTAAAGCTTATCCAAATGAATCTTGGAATAGCTGGACTATAGGAAATGCAGTTACTGACTCTAGTTTCGTTTGTGTACAATCAGTGGTAATGTCAAATGATAAACTATTTGTCATTGATACTCGAAACCCTCAATTCAAAGGAGTAATAGAATCACCTATGATTTATGTTTTTGATTTAAAAACAGACAAACTTTCTGAGGCTTACCAACTTTCTGACAGTGTATTCTATGATAACTCATATGTCAATGACGTGAGAATAGATGAAGGTACTCAGACAGCCTTTTTCACGGATTCGGGAAGAGCTGGACTTATCGTTCTTGATTTAGAAAGTGGTAGTGCTAAACGAGTATTGGATGAACATATCTCGACTACTGCTGAAGTTGGATACCTGACTATCAACGATAAGAAATGGAGTAATATGGTTCATTCTGACGGTATAGCACTAGATTCTGAAAACGGAATGCTGTACTATCATTCTTTGACAGGGTATAATCTGTATAGGGTGCCTACAAATGCACTAATCAATGCCACAGAAAAAGATATTCAGTCAAAAGCTGAATTAGTAGCCAAGACTGCGGCACCTGATGGTATGATCATATATGAAGGGGCGATTTATTACGCAGATCTTGAGAATCATAAAATCCTAAAAATGGATCTTAAGACTAAAGAGGTTTCAGAAGTAGTCTCTGGTGCAGAAGTCATTTGGGCAGATACATTTACAATTGGTGGTGGGTACTTGTACTACACCAACTCTAGAATTCATGAAGCTTCGGCTGATGTGTCTGATATGAGTTTCTCTATCAATAAGATAAAACTGTAGTACTTTCTAGTCTACTAATAGTCTTAGGAGTAGAAAGGTTATTTGGAGCGAAGTGATCCGTTTAATGATATACCTGTTAAATAGATTACTTTGATTCCATTTGCCATATGCTGAGACTAGTGTTTTATAAATATTACTTTTTCGTACATTTCTATAGCCATGCAGTTATTTAAAAAACCATTCCAACTCTTAACCATAGATGAACTTTATCAACTTTTAAAGTTGAGAGTAGATGTATTTGTCGTAGAGCAAGATTGTGCATACCCAGAATTAGATGGGAAAGATCAACAGAGCACTCACTATTGGTTTCAAGAAGGAGAAGATCTAGCTGCTTGTTTGAGAACTTACGAACGTAAATCAGGGCAATATGCTATTGGTAGAATTGCAACAGACCATAATTACCGCGGACAAAGATTGGCAGCCAAACTTATCGAAATAGCTATCAATGATATAAAATCAATAGAAGGAGCTAAAAGCATTTTACTCAATGCTCAAAGTCATTTAATTCCGTATTATGAAGGTTTTGGATTCAAAGTTTGTTCAAAAGAATATTTAGAAGACGGGATTCCTCACACGGATTTGGAGATGTTCTTGTAAGCTATTCAACCTCATTTCTTATTAGAATACTCATCCAATGCAATAAGTAAGACAACATGTTGTCTACTGTATTAAATTGCTCTTAGATTAACTTCTAATGATGATGAAATACTACATATTACTAATAGCACTATTGATCAGTGCTTCTTGTTCACAAATTAAAGAATCCGGTCAGGAGAATGTTCCAGAAATAGGTCGCCCCAATATAATCTTATTCGTTTCGGATGATCATGGAACGGATGCAATCGGGGCTTATGGAAACCCAGTCATTCAAACTCCGAATATGGATAAACTGGCAGAAGAAGGTGTTCGGTTTACCAATGCATATTGCACTAGCGCCAGTTGTGCAGCCAGTAGATCAGTGATACTGACAGGTAAGTTTGGACATGCTACGGGATCATATGGACATACACACGATTACCATCATTTCAGCACTTTTCCTGATGTCAAGTCTTTACCCGTACTATTGGACGCAGTTGGCTATCATACTGCTCGGATAGGCAAATATCATTTGGCTCCAGAGTCTGTCTATGACTTCAATACAGTGCTAGAAGATAATGAAAGAAGTACAGTCACTATGGCCAATAAGTGTAAGGAAGTAATTGACTCCAAAGAACCTTTTTTCTTATACTTCTGCACAGGGGATCCGCATAGAGGCAATCCATTTAAACCAGATCCTTGGGATGCTCCTAACAATTTTGGAAATAGACCAGAGGGATACGAAGGAGTGGAAGAAATTATTTATAGACCTGAAGATGTCATTGTTCCAGACTTCTTACCAGATACCAAGCAGTGTCGAGAAGAGTTGGCACAGTACTATCAAAGCGTATCACGAATAGATAAAGGTATAGGTCAGCTTAATAAGTTACTAGCAGAAGCGGGAAAGCTCGACAACACCATCTTCATCTACATATCTGATAATGGAATTGCTTTCCCTGGTGCTAAAACCACATTATATGAACCAGGAATCAAATTGCCATGTATCATCAAAGATCCTTCAAAGGACAAAAAAGGAATCGTCAATAATACTTTGGTTTCATGGGTGGATTTAACCCCAACCATCTTAGATATGGCCAAAGCTGAGTTTGATGAAGAGAGCTTTCATGGAGTATCTTTTGCGAATGCAATTGTAGAGGAAGACGCTAGTCGGCAAGAAGTATATGCCTCACATACCTTTCATGAGATTACTATGTACTATCCGATGCGCTCTATTCGCAGTGGAGATTATAAGCTGATATTCAATACTGCATACCAGCTAGAATACCCCTTCGCCTCTGACCTTTGGGCTTCGTCGACTTGGCAGGCGATTTATAGAAATGGTATTGAAACCTATGGCAAGCGAAAAGTTCATGATTACTTACAAAGGTCAGAATTTGAGCTTTACGACTTAGCAAATGATCCTGATGAAATCACCAATTTGGCATTGGTACCGGAGAAAGAAGAGTTACTTGAAAACATGAAGCAAAAGCTTAAAGAATATCAGCTCCGTACAAGAGACCCTTGGATCATCATGTGGGATCATGATGCATCTATGCAAGGAACTGGAACAGGACTGTAAAACCCTCAGAACCGTGAGAATTTGTCACAGAACGGCTATTTATTGATTAAGAACCTATAAGTATTGATTAAGGACTGCAAGAAAATGGCTGAGTACCACTGATAAATAAATGAGGACGGTTCAGAAATCATTCAGTACCACTAAAAAATGACTGAGAACGGCTCTAAATTCATTCAGGACGGGTGTAAAATGACATAGTACCACTCAAAAATCGTTCAGGACCAACAAAAAATGGGATAGGACCATATTAAAATCTCTATTCACCTCGAGACGTCCATCTTTCTTGAGGGATAGGGGCAAAATCAATAGTTCTACCATGCCTAGACCTGAACCACTTAAGAGAACATAGCTTCACGACAGCATGTTGAATTAAAAAAGGTGTCACAATTCGTAATAACTACTTTTGAGACACCTTTAGTTTAATAATATCCTCATCTAGAGAATGACATGATTATTTTACTTCAAACGATACCTTCAGTTTATCCCAAGCAAGAGATACAACTCCAGCCTCGCTAGCTGCAATAGTGAAAGCCTCAGTCATTGAGCTCTGGCTAGGCTTGACATTAAACCTCAAAACGTCCTTGGACGAATCGTATTTATAAGCTCCCCATTGATCCCACACGCTATTGATAATAACTGTCCAACTCTTTTCATTAGGAATAGTAAAAAGAGCATACTTACCCTTCTTTAATTTTTCACCATTGACTGTACAGTCAGCAGAGACTTCAAAAACGGTAGCTTCATTGGCACCAGTTCTCCAAACCTTGTCGTAAGGAACCAAATCACCCCAAATTGTACGACCTTTTACGGATGGACTGCTGTATGCAATCTTCAAATTCACATCACCCAATGACTGATCTACATATTTCATCGGACTTGCTCTTTTCTGTGCCTGAAGAGTGTAACTTGTAACTATTCCAAGAATAAGCAGAACTAAAACTTTGTTTACACGGATTAAATTCATTTTTTTTAATTTTGATTAGTGATTAGACGCTATTAGTCAACTTCAGGTTAGATTTATTTTTTTAAGTTAGCGAAAAAATGGAATTGTGCAGTATTTACAGCTTTTTCCTGTTTTTAACGTATATTGAAACTCGCACATTATCCACCACTGTACAGACATTATTCAATGAGTGACCATACTAAAGTACTAATTATCGACGACGACGAGATCAATAATTTGATCTGTACCAAAGTAATCAATGACTATAACTCAGAATTTGAGGTAGAGTCTGTGACTAGTTCTGCCAGAGGACTAGATTACCTTGAAGATCTGGTACAAAACAATAAAGAAGGACTCCCTGATATCATTCTTTTGGATATCAATATGCCTACTATCAGTGGATGGGATTTTATTCGTGAATACCGTAAAATGATGACCGCTGTAGAAAGTGAAAAAATCAAACTTTTTGTTTTGACCTCATCACAATACTATCAGGATGCAGAACTGGCGGATCAATACAGGGAAGTACAAAAACTTTTCACAAAACCTCTGACAGGAGAGATCCTTGATGAGATTAGTACCTATTTAAAATAGGAACAGCCTAAGAAATTAAAGACTTGCTAAATAGCAAGTCTTTTTTGTTTCTGACAAATCCATTTAAACTCTACCAATACACACTCTATAAGTAGTCTGGGTTTAATAGTTTTGCAGCTTGGATTAGAGTTTTTAGTCAATGATTATAGTAGATAATGCCGTGTTATCTGACGACTTGCAAGAACAGCACTTCGTCTGTGACCTGACCAAATGTAAAGGAGCGTGCTGTGTTGAAGGAGATTTGGGAGCTCCTTTAGAAAAAGAAGAATTACAGATACTAACAGACTCTGTCCCAGAAGTAATGCCATATCTCCCTCCAGAAGGACAAGCTGCTATAAAAGATCAAGGAGCCTATGTTATAGACGAGGAAGGAGACTATTCTACCCCTACTATCAATGGTCGTGAGTGTGCTTATGCCTACTATGACAACGATCAAACTTTAAAATGTGGAATAGAACAAGCTTATCTCGATGGAAAAGTAAATTGGCAAAAGCCTATCTCTTGTCACCTCTATCCTATCCGAATCACCAAATATGATCACTATGATGCGCTTAACTACGACAGGTGGGACATCTGTAGTGACGCTTGCAAACTAGGTGACAAGTTGAAAGTACCTGTTTATAAATTTCTAAAAGGCCCTCTTACTCGCAAGTATGGCGAAGAGTGGTACAAAAAACTAGAGCAGACAATAGCCGAAAAAGAATAACGCTCAATGGAAGGAATAGATATTAGTTATCTGGATGGCTTGAACAAGCCCCAGCGTGAAGCAGTAGAAACAACTGAAGGCCCTGCGATGATTATTGCGGGTGCGGGATCTGGCAAGACTCGTGTTTTGACATATAGAATAGCGCACTTGATCAAATACCATCAAGTCGACCCATTTTCTATCCTCGCTCTGACATTTACCAATAAGGCCGCTCGTGAGATGCGTGAACGTATTGAAGGTGTAGTCGGAAATGATGCCCGCAATATCTGGATGGGAACCTTCCACTCTGTATTCTCTAGAATCCTAAGAGCAGAAGCTCATTTATTGGGATACCCAAGTCACTTTACTATATATGACTCTGATGATTCTAAATCATTAATCAAGAATATCGTCAAAGCTATGGGTCTTGATGATAAAGTCTATAAACCCAATGTGGTACTCAACAGAATCTCAAGTGCCAAAAACCGTCTAGTCTCTTGGCAAGAGTACAATCGCAACCCCATCTACGCAGCTGATGACAATGAAAACGGCAAGCCTGAAATGGGGAAAATCTATAAAGAATATTGCCAGCGATGTTTCAAGGCAGATGCTATGGATTTCGATGATCTTCTATTCAATACCAATGTACTTTTCAGAGACCATATTGATGTGTTGAATAAATATCAGCAGCGATTCAGGTATGTAATGGTAGATGAGTTTCAGGACACCAATATTTCTCAATATGTCATTACAAAAAAATTAGCTGCTGTCCGGAGAAATATTGCAGTGGTAGGTGATGATGCTCAAAGTATCTATGCTTTCCGTGGTGCAGATATTCAGAATATTCTAAACTTCGAGAAAGACTATCCTGAGCTGAAAGTCATCAAACTAGAGCAGAATTACCGTTCTACAAAAAACATCGTCAACGCTGCTAACTCTGTCATTAGTAAAAACCAAAACCAGCTACGTAAAAGCGTCTGGACGGACAATAACGAAGGTGACCTCATTGAAGTAATAAAAGCTACTTCAGACAATGAAGAAGGCAAATTAGTAGCTTCTGCCATATTTGAATCCAAAGTCACCAATCAAGAAAGAAACTCAGACTTTGCCATTCTTTACCGAACCAATAGCCAATCTAGGGCACTGGAGGAAGCTCTCAGAAAGAACAACATCAAGTATAAAATAGTTGGAGGTTTGTCTTTCTACCAAAGAAAAGAGATTAAGGATATTTTAGCGTACATCCGATACTCTGTCAACCAGAGTGACGAACAAGCTTTCCGTAGAATAATCAATCTTCCCAAGAGAGGTATAGGACCTACTACTGTTGATAAAATAGTAGTAGCTGCTGCGGAGAACAATACAACTATTTGGAATGTACTGGAAAATGCGCAGCACTTTATAGGTGGGCGTTCTGCTACTGCTATCGATCAATTTGTAACGCTCATCAAGAGCTTTATGATCTCGATCGAGAAAAGAGATGCTTTTGAAGCAGCTTCTTTGATTGCGAAGAACTCTGGACTACTAAAGGAGCTCTACGATGACAAAACAATTGAAGGTCGAAATCGATATGAGAACGTACAGGAATTATTAAACGGAATCAAAGAATTCGTTGACAATCCTGAAAATGAAGACAAACAAATGGCTTCCTTCCTTCAGGACATTGCTCTTCTTACAGATGCTGACAATGAAAAAGGCGAAGACAAGGATGTCGTGACTATGATGACTATTCACATGTCTAAAGGGCTAGAATTCAAAAACGTTTTCCTTGTCGGAATGGAAGAAGACCTTTTTCCTTCACAGATGATGATTAGTTCACGCCAAGATTTAGAAGAAGAAAGAAGGTTGTTCTACGTAGCCGTAACTCGTGCAGAAAAGAAGCTATATATGAGCTATGCGTTGACGCGCTACCGTTTCGGAAGATTGAAAACTTGTGAACCAAGTAGATTCTTGGAAGATATTGATTCGCATTTCCTCAAGGCAAGTCATAAATTCAAATCTACTGAAGCAAGCCCGCTAGCTACTTTGAATGGAGGTAATTCTAGTTTCTCTAAAAGCTTTGTAAGAAATAATAAAGTCGCAGCTAGACCCCAGCCATCTCCGAATGCTTTGTTGCATAAGCCATCAGGTAATTTCAAACCCAGTGATACTTCTAGACTAGAGGTAGGTATGAAGGTAGAACACCCTAAGTTTGGATTCGGTAATGTAACAAAAATCGAAATTCAAGGTATCAATAAGAAGGCACACATCAGTTTTGACAAGGCTGGAGATAAGACTTTGCTTCTGAGCTTTGCTAAGCTGATGATACATGAGTAGCTTTTTTCGAACCTAAAGCATCCGATATGACTGATGAAATGACTAGTGAAAGAGCGATGCAGCTCGAAGATCAATATGGAGCCCATGATTACCATCCTTTACCGGTTGTTCTAGCAAAAGGTGAAGGTGTTTTTCTTTGGGATGTAGAAGGGAAACGATACTATGACTTTCTATCAGCCTATAGTGCTGTAAATCAAGGCCACTGTCATCCTAAGCTCGTGCAAGCCATGACAGAGCAAGCTCAAACTTTGACACTTACTTCGAGAGCATTTTTTAATGATGTTCTCGGCCCATATTCGGAATACATAACAAAACTCTTCGGCTATGATAAAATGCTCCCTATGAATACTGGAGCCGAAGGAGTAGAAACAGCTATCAAACTAACAAGAAAGTGGGCCTACGAAGTCAAGGGAATTCCCGAAAATCAGGCACAGATCATTGTTTGCGAGAAAAATTTCCACGGTCGTACTACTACTATAATTTCTTTTTCATCTGACGCTGGTTCACATAACAACTTTGGACCTCACACACCCGGCTTTATTAGAATCCCATACAATGACCTAGAAGCTCTTGACGAAGCTCTCAAACTCCCAAACATCGCTGGTTTTTTAGTAGAGCCCATTCAAGGTGAAGCTGGTGTCTATGTTCCCGATGATGGCTATTTGAAAGGAGCTTATGACCTTTGCCAAAAACATGGTGCTCTCTTTATAGCAGACGAAATCCAGACTGGTATCGGCCGTACTGGTAAAATGCTCGCTTGTGATCACGAAGGAGTGAAACCTGACATTCTGATTCTGGGCAAAGCATTATCCGGAGGTTTTTATCCTATCTCCTGTGCACTTGCAGATGACCAAATCATGGATGTTATTCGCCCAGGACAGCATGGATCTACATTCGGAGGCAACCCAATGGCTGCTAAGATAGCTATCACTGCACTTGACATCATTAAAGATGAAAAACTGGCAGAAAATGCAGAGCGGCTTGGAAACATTTTCCGCAAGCGCATGAATCAGTTCATCACAAAAAATGACATTGTTAAATCAGTAAGAGGAAAAGGTTTATTGAACGCTGTAGTTATCAACGATACTGAAGATTCTGAAACAGCTTGGAATATTTGTCTTAAACTCCGTGATAACGGACTACTTGCCAAACCTACTCATGGCAATATTATCCGATTTGCTCCTCCGCTTGTCATGACAGAAGAACAAATCCATGAATGTTGTGATATAATTGAAAAAACTATTTCAGACTTTTAAACTAATGTACTTTCTTTCTGCGCATAGTAACTGATCACATCTGTCGTAGTTACTATTCCTGCCAATTGATCATTTTGAATAACTGGCAATGCATGAAACTCATGCTCAGTAAATATTCTTGAAGCATCCGATATCAATTGATGAGCTTCAACACTAACTGGACTATGTTTCATTACTTGATTGATAGACAGCATGTCCAAGATTGCATGATCAGCATCTATTTGATCTTCACCATAAATATTACCAAAGCTGATTCGCATAATATCAGTCTTACTCACAATTCCTATCAGTTTACCCTCTGAGGTGATGGGCATATGTCTGATGTGATACTCAGCGAAAAGATTGCTGACTTTTTGTAAGGAATCATTAATATCACAAGTGACCAGCTCCTTGGTCATAATGCTCGCTATTGTGTCTTGATTATCCATGACTGCACTGTTTTGGTTTGAAATTCTTATTCATTCAATGTAGCCAATACAGTTAGCGAAAAAGTCTTTAATTATCAGAAATCAAAGTGATTTTGATCAGACAACAATAGATGCAATAGGCTTTTCAAACCTTTGATCAGACATTAAAACATTCCTTTGAAATATCTGAAAGTATATCTGAGAACTCATCCGGTTTCTCTATTGAAGGATAGTGCCCACAGTTTTCCATCTTTATTAATTCAAACTTGACCTCAGCTTCATCATTCAAAGTATCCAAATACTCCAACTTAAAGGTTGGGTCCTGCTCTCCATAAATTACCCATTTATTGATTTCCACTGATTTAAAAACTGTCGCCTCATCATAATATTCATCAGGCTTGCTAGTTTCTTTCCCTATTGTAACTCTAACAGCAGGATCAGTACATAAAAAATCTTCCTTGAGTAATGGGGCTACTTCTTTATTCTGAATCGAAGCATCGATCGCTGCATCCAATGCCTCTTCTGTAATTTGTCCACTCAAATACGTGGACATATGTGAAGAAAACTTGAAGGCCTCTTCTATATTCAAAGGCTTCCTGAGTGGAGGGGTTCCAAATATAACGAGCCCTTTGACCTGAGTCAATCTCTCGAGAGCTTGAATAGCAATATGACCTCCTAATGAATTCCCAACTAATAAAATATCTCCAGTCACATCTTCACAACACTCAAGTACATAATCGGCATGATCAGAAATCTTATACTCACCCGTCATAGGACCTTCCCCATGCCCAGGTAAATCAATCAATAGAACATCACATGATACTGTCAACAAATCACATACTTCTTCAAAGACCCTCGATGAACTTGAATTACCATGAAGAAATACTATTGTAAAATCGGATGACTGACTAGGGAAATTGCTGTTAGACATATTGATAATTTTTGATGTGCTAAGATAATTTATTGACTTACTCTATAACATAGCTCAGCCTTCCTTAAATAAAAGCATAGGTTACTTTTCACTTTTATAAAGTGTCAAGGCTACCCTTAATTTATGATATGGAATTTCTTCTTTGAAATGTTCAAAGAGTGGTTTCAATGAATCTTCAATCTTAAGCTCTTCTATTCCTCTGGTAATACTTCCTCTCTCCTCTGTTGTAAGAAATTGAGCAAGATCTACTTCTTTGCCCTGTTCATACAAGGTTGACAAATGAGAATAAATAGTAACTGGATTTAGGTTTCTCTTTTCAGCAATTTGTTCAGGAGAAAGTCCTTCTTTATAAAACTCATATGTCACCAAATGAGTAGCACCTTTTATCTTTTCACCCTCTGCTGTTTTGGCTTTGATGTAGGCGATGATCTCTTTCATGAAATCCGTACCATACTTCTCAAGCTTCTGCTGACCGACCCCTGATATTTCAATAAAATCCTCATCCGTTGTCGGACGCTGTGCAGACATTTCATTTAGTGTAGCATCACTAAACACTAAGTATGCTGGAATACCTTGAGCTTCTGCGATTTCTTTTCTGAGTGTCTTAAGTTTAACAAAAAGCTCTTCCGATCGCTCTTGTTGCTTGGTTTTCTTCGGAGTATCTGTCCTAGCTTTTCGCTGTTCCGCAGTTTCTGGTCTAGTGATGTGAATGGGAAAGTCCCCTTTAAGAACTTTCTTAGCCAAACCTGTCGTACGCAATGTATTGTGATCATCAAAAGCAATCTCAAATAGGCCAAGATTTAGAAATTGACCCATATAGTGTTGCCAGTCAAAGTAAGGAACATTACTTCCAGCCCCATATGTCTTGATTTGGTGATAACCTTTTTGAAAAAGCTCCTGCCTTCCAGACCCACGTAAAATATCGATTAGCATTCCGATACCAACTTTCTCTCCAGTGCGAATACTAGCCGAAAGAGCCTTCTGTGCTAATATGGTTCCATCCATGAATTTGGGAGGGTTTCGACACACGTCACACTTGCCACAGTTTTCTTCAAGGTGTTCACCAAAATAACTCAACAGCACTTTTCTCCTACAGGTAGTTGCCTCCGCAAACTGTTGCATTCGCTTCAGTTTGGCATCTAAAAGCTCCTTTTGAGAACTGTCAGCATTGAAACTTTGCAACTGTACTATGTCTCCGTAGCTAAAAAACAGTACAGCCTTAGATTCCAGACCATCTCTACCCGCACGACCAATTTCTTGGTAATAACTTTCCAGGTTTTTAGGAAGGTTATGATGAATTACCCAACGAACATTAGACTTATCAATTCCCATCCCAAACGCAACGGTTGCACAAACAACCTTGAGATCATCTCGAACAAATCTTTCTTGTGTTTTGTCACGAACATCTGATGGCATTCCAGCGTGGTAAAAGTCAGCATCTATTCCTGCCGCTAGTAATTTAGCAGCGACTTTCTCTGTGCTTTTACGGCTCAGACAATAAACTATCCCAGATTCATCTGGTCGTTGTTTGATATGAGATATAATAGCATCTATTCGACCTTGAGCTGGACGTACATTAAGATCAATATTGGGTCGATCAAATGACGCTAAAAATGTCTCTGCTCCTTCTACACCTAGCTGCTTAAGTATATCATTTCTCGTAGCCTTATCTGCTGTAGCAGTCAAGGCCATCACCGGTACTTTAGGAAACTGTTTTTTGAGAAAATCCAGCTTGGTGTATTCCGGTCTGAAATCATGTCCCCACTGTGAAATACAATGTGCTTCATCCACTGCCAACAAATTCAACTGAACAGACTTCATGACGTTGAAGAAATCTCGCGTGAGTAATTTCTCTGGAGAAACGTAGAGCAACTTTATTTTCCCTTCGCAAAAATCCGATTCGATTTGTAATTGTTCTTTTCCGCTAAGCGAACTGTTTAGATATGCAGCCGTTACTCCGTTTTGCCTTAAAGCTTCAACTTGATCCTTCATCAAGGATATCAAAGGAGATATCACAATACAAGCTCCTTCTAAAACAAGCGCAGGAATCTGATAACATAAGGATTTTCCTCCCCCAGTAGGCATAATTACCAAACCATCATTTCCTTCAAGAGCATTTGAAATTATCTGCTCTTGAAGCAATCTAAATGCCTTGTATCCGAAGGTTTCTTTAAGAATAGTCTTGGCTTGGTCAAGCCCAGGCATTTGATCAATTTGCATTTTGAAAGAACTCTTTACACTACTGAATGCACAAAGATAATACGGTAGTAAGAAAACACTATTCTATTTAAGAATGTCATTAAAGCCATTAACTGCGATCACATATGCAGACAACAAAAAAATCTAGGCTTTGTGCAAAGAATCGGTCTAAAAATAAAAACATACGGCAGAACTATGAGATATATAAATAAACCTGTCTGATGAGGTTGGAAAGGGAACATTTTTTAGTTTATATTTCACTTACATAAACCAAACTGACCAAAATGTCACACAAAGTACTAATAGTAGAAGATGATCCTCAGATAGCAGAATCCCTATCTGATATGTTGGAGATTTTAGATCATGAAGTAGTAGGCATAGCAGAATCTTACGATGCCGCTGTTAAACTACTATCTGAAGGAACAGCTGAAATTGCGCTTCTGGATATCCAGATCAAAGGTGATAAAACTGGAATTGATGTTGCTGAAAAAATCAAATCAGATTTTTTGATTCCTTTTATTTTCACCACTGCCTATGCTGATAAGGAAACAATCAAAAAAGCATCTCAGCATAGCCCGTATGGGTATATCGTAAAGCCATATGGTATGAAGGATATCAATGCTAGTATCGAAATAGCTATTGAAAATCATAAATTACTAGAGAATCAGAAGCCTGAAGAGGAAAAGGGGCTATTCAACTCCGAAAGTCTTTTTGTAAAGGCAAACTCCAAGATGATACGCATCAAAATGAGTGAGATCCTCTATACCGAAGCCAAGGGTGATTATGTGATTTTCAAGACTACTGATAAGGGATATATAGTGCATACTACTTTCAAGAATGTAGAAATGAAACTAGATCCAGATCTGTTTGTAAAGGTGCACAGATCCTTTATCGTGAACGTAGATAAAATCATAGATATCGAGGAAAACAATCTATTGATCAATGATCATGTAATACCGGTTTCTAGAAACCAGAAACCGATATTATTCTCAAAGATCAATTCTCTGTAGTAGTCATTTTACTTTCTTCGACTACTACTCTTTGTGCTTTTTCCCAGACTACGGATTGATTATTCTTGAAGTACCGTTGCCATCCTAGTATGACACAATAGTTCATAAATAGGAAGTAGTATGGTATGTAAAAAATCTTGATTCTGATTTTTCTTCTTCTCAGAAAGAAACCAACTGATGCCAAGGTGTAGAAAAGTATCTGTCCCAGCATCATTAACTGATAAAATGTCCCTGCTTGAACCAAGGCAATATTTGCCAACAAAAGTACTGGCAAACACAAAGGAGTAAGTGTCCAGCGCAAGACCCTGTGAGAAATATATTGGAAGGTCAACATACCATGTTTAAATGGGTTTAACAATGACCTCAGACGAACTATGGACTGAATTCCTCCTGCAGCTATTCTTACCTTTCTCTTCTGTTCGTCTTCTATAGAAGCAGAGGCTGATTCCAGGGCTACTGCGTTTTTTTCATAGGCTACCTTATACCCTTTGGCAGCTATACCAACTGTCATCATAAAATCCTCAATAATCGAATCCTCTGATACCGTTTCATATAATGAAGTTCTAATCGCAAATAGCTCACCAGCAGCTCCTACCAGCGTATTCAACTCTGCATCCTTCCTCTTTAAATAAGATTCATATTTCCAATATAGTCCCTCCCCAGCTGCACTAGCTTTGTCAGAAGTATCAGACCATACCGTTTTTTCACCAGAGACAGCTCCTACTTTATGGTCACTAAAATGATCAACCATCAAGGAAACCGCTTCTTTATTCATATGCACATTAGCATCCGAATATATAGTGATATCAGAGTCTACCATAGGCATCACTCGGTTTACTGCATGAATCTTGCCTTTTCTTTCTGGTGAGTAAAACAATTTTACCTCTGGATGTGCTTTTATGATCTCATTAGTTCCATCTGTGGTTCCATCAGTGACAAACAAGACTTGAAGCTTATCCTTGGGGTAATCAAGCGCAAGTGCATTTTGAATCTTTGCTTCAATGACCGACTCTTCATTATATGCCGCTACCAAAAGGCTTACCGTTGGTAATTCCTGAAACTCTTCCCTCGGACTTTCTTTTTGTAAAGCTCTTTTTAATTTGGTCAAGATGAATAAGACTATTCCATACCCGAGGTAGGTATAAAACACTATTGCTAAACAAATGATAAACAAAGACTCCATATCTTAAGTGTTTGGTGATTAGTTTCCTCACAACCTAAAAAAGTGAGGTTTTTCAAAAATTGATTAAAACTGACCTCAGGGTCTGTGAATTAAACCCCATAGACTATCGCATTGCGACTAAAACTGAATAACTCTATTCGGGTGAATCACCAGTCTAAAAAAGTCAGGTATGGATTTGGCATGAGCCACTAATAATGCCCAGTTTTGAGCTATTAACAGCTTAAATAATTTGACTGGTGTTACTAGAAAAAGATAATAGCTAGCAAAAAGACAGAAGCTCAAAAAGTGGTTGTTTTTGAACATAAAAAAGAGTCGGTTCCTACTTTGATAATACGTTTTCAAAGGGCTCATTTTACCTGTAGATACTGACTCTTTATGAAGGATGATAGAATACGGATCCACCACCGTTTTATAACCTGACTCTGATAACCTTACCGACCAATCAAGCTCTTCGTAATAGAGAAAATATCGCTCAGGCATAGGCCCCATTTTATCAATAGCAGATTTTCTAATCATTACGGCGGCACCATGAAAGTATACTGACTCACGATAATCATCAGGTACATCAGTAAGCTTATCATTTCTGCCAGTCACCGGGTCTATCGCTGTGAATCCACTAAACTGAACTCTATCAGGCTCATCGTAGTATCTAATGATCGGGTTCACCGCTCCGACCGTATCATCAGTGAAAGCCTTGAGCATCGACTCTATAGTACCATCACTTATCTCTGTATCATTGTTTAGTAAAAAAATAAATTCTCCACTTGCCTTTTCGATACCTAGATTGTTACCACCAGCGAAGCCCAAATTAGCTTCGCTAGTGACTACGGTAACATATGGATAATAACTTTTGTAAATAGTAGTGTTATCGGTCTTTTGCCCATTATCTACAACAATTACTTCTAAATTAGGATAGCTTAATAATGCTATTGACTTTAACAATTCACAAGTAACTGTAGGTTGATGGTAGTTAACCGTAACAATTGAGATTTGAGGTTGATCTATCATTGGTAGTTGGTTTTTTACCGATCACTTGAATAGCATTTCCCCATTTATTGTTGTGGAAAATACGATCGGCATGTATTAGTAATTTACTCAATGGAAGAGTCAAAAGCTGTGTAATCACACCCATTTTTTTTCCTAAATATGCTAATTCCCATGCAAACCTTGATATCCACCCATCTGAATGGGAAGCACTCACTATTTCAAACCCTTCTTCCACGAATCTTTCCTGAAGACCATCTAAATCATATACTTGACCAATATGCTCCTCTTCCAGCCAGTGATTATGATCCTCAAACCAATGCTCTGGCAAAATCGTCTTTTGAACTTTGTTAGGAATTTTGACTAAAAAGTAACCTCCTTCTTTCAACCTTTCACGAGCCGCCTTGAAAGGCATCATATCAGGATGCATGTGCTCGAATACATCTATTGAATAAATAAAATCAAAATCTTCCTCCCTAAGTGTTTCGAGATAACGGTTATGAATTTGAATATTGTGAATGGCTGATTTATCTACAGCATTTACTACCGTTTCTGTCCTTTCTGAATCAATATCCAATGCATGAATCTCCGCTTCTTCCATAGCCTTGGCCAGTCCGATGGCATATTCACCATAGCCACACCCTACATCCAAGACTTTATCCATTTTATCAATGGGAAGTTGATTGACGAGTTTCTTGAAAATGGTAAATCTCGCGTAATTTCCTACATTAGTATACCCAAATATTTTAGTAAATACGTGCCCCAGTAGAGGGTACTTAATCATTCGTTTGCTGGTAAATACCTGTTCTTTTCCTAGTGTTAATTCCATATCAGTTTTTTTAAAAAAGTTTCACCTCAAGGCCATAAGCCTATTGGTTTTAATTTCTCGACCTTAGAGCCGAGTTCAAAAAATACAGAAGACACCTCTTGCACTTCGAGGAGCTTCATTTAGGGAATTTAGGTTTATCTATCGCCTTACGCCGAATTCTGTGTTATCGCCTCATGGACTCCATGAAGCTTTGATTTAATGGTTGAGATAACTTCCATAAACTGGTTGAGTGGATTCAAATTCCAAGATCTTAATATTCTATATAGTCTGATTTGACCTATCGAAATGGTAATAAATATGCTGGCTACAGTTGCTATAGCTGCTCCACTGAGTCCCCATATCGGTATCAAAACCAGGTTCATGACCACATTGATAATTGTACTCAGTGCCAACATTTCAAAGTTGACCCTTGGCATACCAAGTGCGTCTAAGGTCATTCCAAATACCCTACCCCACGGCTTGATCAGACTAGCCACTAAAAGAATATGAAGCACAGTACCTGAAGGTAAATACTCTTCATTGCCTATCAGCAGAATAATGTCTTTCGAGAAGAAGAATGTGATCAATACTCCCGGTAGCATAGCTGCCATGATCGAAAGCACCGAAAAGAAATACCTTGGTACTAAGTCAGCCTTATCTGTCTTGGCAATTTTTGGGAATATAACTTGAGCCAGTGCGTTCATAGGAAGATCACAGTAGTTGATCAGTTTAGCCGCGAAATGAAAGATGGCTACTGCTGCTGGAGTCAAAAAGATGCTGATGATCAGTACGTCTGCTTTGTGAAATATGACTGACAAAAGGTTGGTGCCTGCAGTAAATTTCCCATAGTTCAACACTTTCGCGAACCAAGCCTTTGATGGTAAAACAAAGTGAACTAAGTCTTTCCCAAATGCTATGATGAACATGATAGAAGAAGCTACAAACTGACTAATGAAGTAGTTGTAGATAGTTAATTTATTAGACCACCAAAGCACTCCTATTATACTCATCAAGATAGCAGCATGAATACCATTGTAGATAAGTTGCTTTCTGAACTTTTCTTGGCCTGTAGACCTACTATTCATCAACTGAAGCGTAGCCATACTAAAAGCGGTCAATCCAAAAAGTGGCAAGAAATCAAGTAGCCCATCGCTAAGACCAATAAGAGATCCAAATTGAGTGAATAAGAAGGATAGTAAAGTAAATAAGAAAACCATTCCATAGTTAATCACTAAAAAACCTGACACCACGCGGGGCTTAGACTCAGTAGCGTTTAAATATTCCTTGATAAATGCATGATGAATAAAGCCTTGTCGGAGTGTATCCACCATAGTGACTATAGCCATATAGATAGCAAATGCTCCCATTTGCTCTAGTGAATTACTCCTGACCAATATGATAAAGATCAAAAAGTTAGACCCGAGCATGAGCATTTGACTACCAAATACCATTGACCCTTGTGCGAAGAAATGTTGTAGTTTCTTTATCATCTCATGCCACTGGTAATAGTTCAAAATACACTTTCTCGGTACGTGCTCCTATTGAGGTCCAAGAGAAATTAGATGCTACATGCTCCCGAGCTTCTTTACCCATCTGAGCTGCTTTTTCTTGGTTTTTGTAGAGGTAATCAGCCGCCTCACCAAATTGGTTAGCAAATCCTACTTTGCAAAGAAACCCTGTGACTCCATCTAGCACCGATTCTCTGATCGCTTCCAAATCGGATGCGATGACAGGAATTCCATTGACACCCGCCTCTAATAATACGATACCCTGTGTCTCATATCTAGAAGGCAATACAAGAGCCAATGAATCCTTCATATACTCATCTATTTCGCTTCTGGTCTTTTCTCCTACTAAATGGATTCTATGACTGAACGAAGACTCTTTTACTTTTCGCTCGAAAGAACTTCTCATTGGGCCATCACCTATAACATTTAACTCTACCTCTTCATCGACATACTCCATCATCTCGATCAATGTGTCGAGCCCTTTTACCTCAGCTATTCTACCAACAAAAAGAAGCTTATTACTTTTTGATGATTTAGAAGCTAGCTGTTCTGTAGACATATTGACACCATTGTTGATCACAGCCACTTTTTCTGCATTGCAGTTATTTTTTTCGATCATCTCAGCTTTCAAAGCTTGACTTACTGAAATTAACTTGTCGGCGTTGTCAATCAGTTGCTGCTCTGCATCGGCAGTTACTTTCCTATAAATTTCATCTTGGAGTCCCATGTTTTGAGACAGTTCATTGGCACATAATCCGTGTACCGTATTGACTACAGGCTTATTAGTCTTTTGTCTACCGTATAAATACCCACTTCGTCCCTGTAGATGAATGACATCAAACTCCTGCTCGTGTTTATTGATCCAATTTTTAGCTTCGTAATTAAAAAAGAACTCTTCTGCCAATTTGCTCAAAGGCCATAGGTATCTTCCTGGTATGTATGGAATCTCTACGATATCTACTCCTTGTTTTTGATAAGCCTTTTGACCTTTCAATAGACTACCCGCTGTGAGTATGTGTACCTCATGCCCAAGTGTCACCAATTCTCTACTCAAGTCCCAAGTGTGACTCTGAATCCCTCCTTTGTAACTCCAGGGGAGGCTTTTGCAAATCATAAGGATTTTTAGGTTCTTTTCCATTTTACTCTGGTTTAGATTGATCTTCATCTTTGACTCCATATAGGCCCATCACAAATCCTACTGCTACGCATGCGAGTATCAGTGGCCAAGGCATTCCATCTCCTAAAAATGAAACCATAGTGTCTTAGATTTAATGTTGGGTATGTATGAACTTCTTAGCTGCTGCTGGCATCAAAAACAATGCTTTGATAGCCGACCAGATCATCTTGGGGAGGTCGATGATCATCTTGAATCCAAATTTCAACAACCACTGAATAGGTACTGTAATTACGTATGTCATGACATTAGCTACGATCATTAGAGCGGCTATTATCACTATATAGCTGGTACCTAGTACCAGACCTATAATACCAGCGATCAATAATATCACTACCATGAGTGCTCTAGGTGGAAGAGCCAGCTGCAACACCTTGTGAAAGTGGTCGAAATTTCCTTTGAAAAGGTTACGAAAACCAGACTTTAAGAATTTAGCCAAAAAGTTGTACTGAGCCTGTAGCCATCTACTTCTCTGCTTAGCCATAGCTTCATAAGAATCGACCTTCTCATCTAATACTATCGCCTCGTCGTTGTAATCAATTTTGATCCCAAGGTAAGTCAAAACCAATTCCATTTCCTTGTCAAATCCTCCTATGGCAGTACACTCCTCTATGACTCCATGAAAAATATTTTGTCGAAAAGCCATGCCTGAGCCAGACAGTTTACTTGACAGACCGAACACCGTTACACCCTTACAGAGCATTTCGTGGTTGGCGGTTTCTGCTACCGCATCGAACGCAGAAGTACTATTTGTCAGGTTTTCAGCGATCCTTCTACCCTGTACCGCATAAGTTCCCTCATTGAATGAATGATTGATGTGTGTCAAGAAATCTGGCTGCATGATATTATCAACATCCAGAACAACTACTCCGTCATAGCTAATGGAATTAATTCGTTTAACAGCTTCCTGCAATGCCTTAACTTTTGTGCTTTTCTCAAAACTTACATTCAATACACTGGCACCCATTTCTTCAAGCTGTACTTGAGTCGAATCCTCCAGCCCATCATTGATCACCACAATATCGAAGCTATCCTTGGGATACTGCACATTGACATTCATCTTGGTACTTCTCAGAGCTGCCGCATCGGCCTTGTATGATGGCACTAGCACTAAAAATTTATTGTAAACATCTACTTTACTCGTCAGCGGCTTGTAAAACTTAGCACTGATGGCAAGTATAAATTGATAGATGACAGATAGGGAGACATACGTCAATAACAAAAGGGTAAGTATTTCAATGATTATTTTCATGGTCTGAAGGTTTTAATTGGTCTGAAGGTTCGAATGTGTATGCGATGAATACAAAGTGTAAAGCGACGTTCATGATCATACCTGTGGGCATCTGACCAAAAACTTGATTACCATAGGAGGAGAATAAAACTCCAGATATGGCAGCGTACAGTGATATGATTTGATCTTTCAAGACAGGGTCTCCGATTTGACTGATCCTATAGGCTCCTCGCCCCATCAAAAAGCCGAGTAAACCGAGGTGGAGACAAATGCCTACCACCCCTGTTTCTGCCCAAATCTTTACATACCAGCTGTCTGTCGCTGTATTGGCCATCAAGCTTTCTGGATTGAATCTGGCTCCCCAATATCCTGCGGTGCCTACTCCTCCTCCAAAGGGCTTATTGGCCAAGTATCTTCCAAAAGTCACTTGATTTTCTAGCCTTACTTCTAGCGATCTATTGTTGGGATCTAGTGCTGATCGCATTCTTCTCACTTGCTCGACACTCTGAAACATAAAGGTGTATTTGAGAATAAAAAACACTATCCCGATCGCAGCTACTCCTGTAAGTAGCAAGGCAAAATTCTTTTTGATGATCAAATAGGTAATGGCACCACAAAATGGTACTGCCAATGCTCCTCTGGTACCAGAGATGGCAAATCCTATTAAAAACAACAACCCAAAACCTGAGTACCACACTTTTGTAATGACGGGTACTGGACTAAGGACTAGGATGACGCAAACCAATACCATCATGGCTTGAGATGCGCCGAACTGTCCTGCATCACTATAAAATGAAAATACCCTAAGTACGCCGTGTAGGATATGCTCTTCGTGGTGTTCTTCAGCGAAAAGCCAATGATTTTCGGCATAATCTAACACTCCATTAAACTGCTTCAATCCCCAAAAAGCTCCCAGCACCGAAGCGATAAAGAGTATTTTCCAAAACAAAATCAAGTGCTTGCGCTCCCGAAAGAGCAACAATGTTATACCCACACTGAGCACCTGATAAAAACCTATACCTCTCATAGCATAAAACCAAGCTTCTAGTCCATTGCCAAATGGATTGATGATCTCAAACATGATGTACAGGAACCAAATGGCTGAAGCATAGAATAGTTCATTGTCGAGCCTTTTCCATTGCGTATTGGGGTTCATGATCAGGGCTATCCATGCCGCGGCTAGTAGTATGTCCAACGACAGTCCCCATGGGGCACTGACGTATCGCGCGATACCTGAGGTCAGAAATGCCATAATCAATGAAGCCCAAACCGCTGCTCCTGGGTACTTGAACAACAGATAACCTCCACATGCGGCTATCGGCAATCCTAGTACGGCTATGGAACCAAGCATCTGTAGTTTGTAGACCAATGCCATCGAAAACAACAGTCCGATCATAACAAAGAAAACTTTCAAAATACGTTGTCGGTAAAGACCTTGTAATGGGCCTTCTGCCCAGAAACTCTCTCTGATATGTTTACCTGATTTTATCATTGGTACAAATGTAGGTTTGGCCAGAGGCTCGCAGTTTTGTAATGCGATCGCTGGCAGCTTTTGAGGGTTGAAAGGAAATTATTTACAGTAAGTAGGATAGAAGGTATGAATGTAAGGATATAACCTCCGTAGTGCGCAGTTTTTCATATTGGTTTTAGTTGGTGAAGTGTTTTCTAAATTTAAGTAGAACATAACGGATTTCATAGTCCATTGTCTACTTATCACTGCATTCCCTTCACTACTGCTGTGAATAGACCTCAGATGTAACGGTTGCGCCAGTCTTTTCACTACAATTTGTCAAGCCACTAGATATACTCTACAGAAAATAGGTTTTCTATCAAGGCTAACTCGGTAGCTTTACAACCTTAATCGATGCAGGATGAAAGTAAAAGAAAAGCTAGAAGTCTTCTGGAAGGAAAATAATCTTGGCAAAGATGGCAAGATCGATGCTTCTTGGAATCTATTCAAAATAGGTCGGCTTGGATTCTACTTTCCTAATCTCAGCAAAAAGGGATATCTACTGCACGATGTCAATCACCTCCTCAGTGGATATGGAATTGATTGGCTTTCTGAGTTTGAGATAGCGGCATGGGAACTTGGTAGTGGGAGCCGAAAGGTTTTTTACCTGAGCAACTTCTACCCAATAGTGGGGTTCTTACTGGATCTGATATTCATTCCAAGTAGGACTATCCGAGCGCTGAAGGATGGGAAGTCTAGGGCAAATGCACATATTCTTTCCCACACAGTGAATGACATCATGGACATGGAGTTTGACGAACTGGTTCGATCATCTCACCAAAAACGATAAAAAACCGCCACTCGCTATTATTCTGCCCCTATTTGCTAAAAAAAATGGCTCTACGCACTTTTGGAAGGGGTATTCGCTGTTTTTTTTGGTGGGGAACATTAATATAATTAATGTATGTCCTTCAATTGTAATCCACTGTTATCGTTTATATTGTGGATGTCAATTTAAAAATGAAATCTGGGTGGTTCAGTTATGATCAATAAACTATGAGTATATCTAAGGCAGAAATCGACCGATTAGGTAACCTCATTAGACAAGAGCACTTTTCAATTAGTGATGACACTCTAAATAAGCTTCAAGAACATAGGATATCACACCAAGACTCTTTATCCTCAATTTTCACTATTCTCTGCTCTTATATCCGTAAAATTCACCCAACTTCAATTGTTACATACAGAATCAAACGGTTCGAATCAATAATTGGCAAATTAAACCGCTATCCCAAAATGAGGTTCAGCCGAATGTGGGACATTGGAGGCTGCAGATTCATAGTAAGATCTGATATACATGTTTATAAAGTCAAAGCTCTAATAGAACAGGATAATCGAATTTCCATTGTTAAAGAATATGATTATATAAAAGAACCTCAAAAAAATGGATATAAAGCACTTCATTTATTCATTAAGTGTAATAGCAATGAAAGGATAATCGAGGTTCAAATTAGAAACACCAAAGATCATAATTGGGCAACTTTAGTAGAAATTACTGACCTGTTACACGAATCAAAAATTAAGGAGTTGGGTGATAACCCAGAACTAGTTGAATTTCATTACTTACTGTCTAAAGTACCCAACTTGAACACCTCAGAAAAACGAGAAATTGCTAAAACCCTTAAATCTTTCAACTATTTCGGGAAACTGAGCGATGTATTCTCAAGAAACTATTTGAAAGTTCGACAGCAATGGTTCAAAATAGAAAACCAAAAAAACCATCGATACTTTCTAATTGAAACTAACAAAGACGAGCCCCCTAGAATTTATTCTTTTAGGAAAAGTAAGGATGCAGAAATTGAGTACCTGAAGCTATACAAGAACGCTCAAAACACTAACATAGTTCTTACTCATTTACCTAACCCTTCCTACAATCAAATTAGTATGGCCTATTCAAACTATATTTTAACATTCCATTCTTTTTTAGATGAATGCTATGACATTCTGGAAAGCCTAATTATTGAATCTCTAAAATCAGAAAGCTACTTTAGTTATTTTAAATTCCATATGCTTTATAACTCTCTTCTTTTTGAACACATTTCTAATATGATGGAAGAGGTAACTGAAGCAAAGAAATATTCTGAAAATACTGCCAAAAACATACGAAAAAAACATAAACCGAAAGAAAAAGAATGGATTCAAGATATTGAAAAGCAAGTCAATAAAAGCAATGAAAGATTGACAAGACTCGCCAAAAAATTCAAGTTGAATATGCCTCAGAATTCATTTAGCAAATACATTTTCAAACAAATTACATTTGTAATTACATCAAAGTTGAGGCTGAAAATTCAAAAAATCATGAGAACTAAATGATCACAACCTACCTCATTGTTTTAAGACTGCGTCTTGAAACAGGAAATGAATCAGTAGTGCCTCTGACACGATATTGATTGCACTGAAGATGTTTAGAGCTCCATTTGTGCCAAGGCTGCAGGTGGTTTACCATTTCAGTCAAATAAAAACAGGCCAGCAAAGATACTCTGCACACGCTAGTTAGATGTTTCGCTCTGCTCAACATGACCCTGTCCTTTTAAGGGTACTGGCTCTTTTTGGAATTAACTATAGTCACGTTTTACAGTTTGTAATTGGTTGTTGACGATTTTAGTATTGTGCGCCAATATCAAACTAAAGACTGGGCGTTGTATACTTGGTTTTTGTGAGTAATGTATATGGATATCGAAAAGTCAATAATATTAGAAATTTTTAAAGACATCACTTTTTCAGATAAAGAAGTCGACCTTATCGAAAGTAAACTCAAAAAACTCGAGCTTAAAAAGGGAACTACAATACTACAAGCAGAAGAAATAGTAAACAGTCAATATTATGTTTACGATGGATGTTTAAGAACCTACTTTATCGACAAATCTGGCAAAGAACATACATTGCAATTTGCCATCAATGATTGGTGGATAAGTGATTACACAGCTTTCTTCACTGCATCCAAAGCGATTATGCATATTGAGACGATTCAGAAAGCAACTTTATATAGAATTTCTAGAACAAGTATGGAAGATTTATTCATCGAGATCCCCCAGCTAGAAACTTTCTTTAGGAAAAAAATGGAAAAAGCTTTTGCTAGTTTTCAAAATAGAATCTTAGCGAGTTTAGCGCAATCAGCTAAAGAAAGATACCTTTCTTTTATCAACACTTACCCAAATATCGAACAGACTGTAAAAAACTACCATATAGCTTCTTATCTAGGAATTACTACCGAAAGCTTAAGTAGAATCAGAAAAGAAATATCTCTTGACTGATTTTATTAACATACATCAATTTTTAGCAATTAGTTTGACGATAGCTTTGTCTTCTTAATAAAGTAAAAACCTCAAGTGAAAAGAATAACAACATTTGTAATCGCTTTAGTTTTAATTTCTGCGTGTGGCAAAAGCACAAAAGAGACTAATTCTAACGGAGAAGGTTTAAGTGTGAACTCAGAAAAAAACGAAACAATGAAAAAAGTATTATTTGTATTGACAAGCCACGAAGATTTAGGAGATACTGGACACAAAACTGGTTTTTGGATAGAAGAGTTTGCAGCGCCTTATTATTTATTAAAAGATAAAGGAATTGAAATTACTTTGGCATCTCCAAAAGGTGGACAACCTCCTATCGATCCAAAAAGTAACGAAGCAGATTTTCAAACTCCAGCAACCGTTAGATTTAACGAGGACAAAGAAACTCAAGAAGCGATGTCAAAAACGTTAAAACTGGAAAATGTAAATCAAGCAGATTATGATGCCGTTTTTTATCCAGGTGGACACGGTCCTTTATGGGATTTAGCTGAAGATGAAAATTCAATTGCCTTGATAGAAGATTTTTATAAAAACAATAAACCAGTCGCTGCTGTTTGCCACGCTCCTGCTATTTTCAAGCATACAAAGAGCACAGATGGAACGCCTTTGGTTGATGGCAAGAAAGTAACTGGATTTACAAATAGTGAGGAAGAAGCTGTTCAACTAACTTCTGTTGTTCCATTTTTGGTAGAAGATATGCTAAAAAGTAATGGTGGAATTTACTCTCAAAAAGCAGATTGGAATCCTCATGCAGTTGAAGATGGTTTATTAATCACTGGACAAAACCCTGCATCTTCCGAATTAGTTGCCGAATTATTATTTGAAAAGTTGAAGTAAAAACTACTTACAATCGAGTAGACGGCTCCGTCCTTCATTAGGAACGGAGCACGCCTTCTGACACTATGTATTTCTCAACAAGCCCTGTCGGGAAATACTGGTATTGCATAAAGCATTTCAAGCGTCATTTCACTTATCCTTAGAACAATTTGGGATACCATTTTTGAGAGATTAGGTGTGTTTTTATGAGATTACTGGCTGTTTTGGGATTAGCTATATGTCAGCTATACCGTTTGTAATTGTTTGTTGGTGTTTATAGTATTGTACATCAATATGACGAGAAAACTGAGTGATGTTTACTCGGTTGTTAGAAGTAACAATTTACCACATGAAGTCTTTTTTAACCTTAACACTTATATTCCTTGCCTCAAATTGTTTCGCCGACTTTGGACCATGTTACTATATAGAAGCTAAAGTTACTTTTTTAGACAGCACATCTACTTCCGCTTATTTTTCGGTTGGTGATTACAAGTTTCTTATTAGACATTACGAAGGTAGGCATGAATACAAGTCAAATGGAGACTGGAAAGAACTTCCTCATTTACGACATGATGAATTCAGGACTGAACTTACTTATGACTCGGCTTTTTCATGGCACTTGTTAACACTTAAGCAAAACTCAGCAAGGTATTTTACTGACATACAAACTCTGACATTCAAACCTAGAAGATATACCGTTCAAGTCATCAGACCAATTGGAAAACCTTTCAAATTAAATATCGATAGCATAAGCAAAGTATTTGTTTCGAACATTTACCTATGTGATCCATACTATTTCATATCTACTAGACTCAGCACTTCCGATAAGTCTTGGATTAATACCCCAACAAAACTTGTGAATCTTGGAGGTGGTGAGATCTGTGGCTATACTGCTTTATATTACGACATTGCCACATCCGAATCCAAACAACCAATACTTGATTTTCAAAATACACTTGAATGCCTCAATGAGTCACGAATTAACCCCAAAGAATACTCAGATGATTTTCAAAAAACCATGTACGAAGAAGTAAACAGATTAACCCGAGTTTTAAAGTCAATGTTCATATTAGTAGTCCGCTACTGCTCAACATAAAATACTCCTTACCCCCGTTCCCGCCACACTCAGGGTGGTTTACCATTTCAACTCTCAATCACCTCAAAACAGGTACAGCAAAGAGACTCTGCAGACGCTAGGTAGATGTTTCGCTCTGCTCAACAAGACCCTGTCCTTTCAAGAGTCCCTATTGACTCAACACTCTGACACTATGTATTGCTCAACAAGCGCTGTTGGGAAATACTGGTCTTTAATAAAGTATTTCAGGCGTCGTTGCACTTACACTTGAAAAACTGGGCACGAATCCAAGAAAACAACTTAAGGAGGAGTGGTTTTGTTTGGTTTTTTGCTGTCGCAGCTCGGCGGCAAGGAAAACAGCTGTCGTTTTGGTAGCCTCATGCGGCGGGAAGAAAAACGAGAGTCAGTTTTGTTCCCTCATCCGTCCGCAAGAAAAATGACGGCTGTTTTTCGAGCCTCACCCGTCCGCAACAAAAACGACGGCCATTTTCGGAGCCTCATCCGTCCGCAGCAAAAACGACGCTCGTTTTTCGTCCCTCACTCGGCGGCAAGAAAAATGACGCCCGTTTTTGTTGCCGCCGACCGGCGGCGGGAGTTGAATTAAAGAAGGTTTTCGAAAAATAGAGAAAAGTTGACTTTCAAAGCCGTAAAGAAAAAATCAACACAACAAGCAGTAAGACTTATTCACTATTTTGATTTTAAGAATTTTAAAAAAGCAATTATTAAAACCAAAACGCTCACTACACCACATAGCTAACTTACCTTATCATTGTACAGCATAAGAGAAATGACAGAAACTGAAAAACATTTACAAGCTGATTACCAAAGTCGAATCAATCGGGTTTTTGAGTTCATTGACGAAAACTTGGAATCTGACTTGCGGCTGAGTAAAGTTTCTGAAATCGCCTTTTTTTCACCATTTCATTTTCATCGAGTATTCAAATTCATAACTGGGGAAACCCTAAACGGATATGTAATGAGAAGAAGAATTGAAAAATCTTCTTCTGACCTACTGCATAAAAATATTTCAACATCTGAAATAGCTCACAAATATGGGTTTAGTGACATTTCATCATATTCAAGGGCTTTCAAAAAGTTTTACGGTGTAAGCCCTACCGAATTTAAAAGGCAAAACCCTAACAGACATAGCAAGATTCGTCAACTCGAAAGCAAGAATGGACAAGAGTACCCTGAGCATGAAAAATACATTTGCATCATTAATGATCTAAAAAAATGGACAGAAATGAATGCAAAAATTGAAGTTAGAGAAACACCAGAATTGAGATTAGCAGGAGTTACGCACGTAGGCGTAACTGGAATTGAAACCGCTTTTGAAAAACTTACAAGATGGGCTATGCCTAAAGGGTTACTTAACAATTCAGAAGCTAAGATGGGAAGGTTTTTTTACGATAGTTTCAAAATCACTGCACCTGACAAGGTTCGAATGAGCATTTTTTTAGCGACTAATGAGCCTTTTGAAGCGGAAGGCGAGATTAATACGGTCACAATAAAAGAAGGAAAGTGTATCGTTGGACGTTTTGAAATCACACCTGTAGAACTTGAAAAGTCTTGGACGAGTCTCTTCGTATGGATGAATGATAACGGATACAAAAAGAGCAACGAAAATCCATTTGAAATTTACCAAAGTGACTACAGAGAGCACCCTGAAAATAAGTTTGTAGTTGATCTATATATACCCGTTGAATAAAAAAACCGTATTTGCTAAACAAGCCCTGATGGGAGACTGGTTTTTTCATAAAGTATTTCAAGTAGCATAGCACTTACACCGAAACAAAACAGCTTATTCCCGTCATTTGTAATTGATAGTAGTGGTTTATAGTATTGTGTATCAGCTTGAAACAAAAACTGAGTGTTCTGTACACTTTAGTCACCAGTAATCTCAATCATGAAAAAGTTATTTTTTATTCCTCTTTTAATCGCCCTCTTTTCTTTTCATTTCGCTACTGGACAAAAGAGCAACATTATTAAAACCAACTCTGGAACAATTCACTATGTGACTTTTGGGTCAGGTGAACCGCTTCTCATAATTAATGGTGGACCTGGAATGAACTGCAATGGTTTTTCGTCTCTGGCTACTCTTTTGGATGATAATTTTAGAGTTATTCTTTATGACCAAAGGGGTACAGGAAAATCGGAACTAACCGTAGTTGACTCAACCACGCTTTCCATGGACCTATTAGTCGAGGATCTGGAAACATTAAGGGAGCATCTCAGAGTAGAAAAATGGTTTGTACTTGGTCATTCTTTTGGAGGATTTGTTGCCCAACATTATGCCTCTAAACATGAAAAAAGACTCAAAGGGATGATTCTATCTGGATCTGGAGGTATTGACCTTGAGATTTTTTCTTATCTCGGCGCTAACATGCACATTCGTATGAGTGATTTGGAGCGGGATTCTTTGGCTTACTGGAATAACAAAATCAGGAAAGGTGACACTACTTATCATGCTAAATACAATGCTGGAAAATTTAGAGCTCCTGTTTATTTATATGAAAGAAAACATATTGATCGAATAGCACACCGACTTACACAAGCAAATCCAGAAATTGGGGGATTGATGTTTAAGGATCTATCGAAGAACAATTACGACTGGAGTATCTCAATGTCAAAACTGAAAACACCCGTCTTGATAATACAGGGACAACAAGATCTAGTGGGCTCTGAAACAGCCTATAAGGCTCACAACATCTACAAATATTCTAAGCTAGTGTTACTCAATAAATGTGGACACTACGGCTGGCTCGAGCAGGAAGAAAAATACATAAGGGAGGTCAAATCATTCATAGATGATCTAATCTAAGGTTATTGACCTATCCGTCTATGGCGCCCTGTTCTTTCAAGGGTTCCTCTTGAAAGAACAAAGAGCTATAGTCTGAAGGACGTACAGATCAAGGCAGTACACGTATTTCCGTTGCCATCGCACTTTAACGTGCGCTATTTGCCCCCCTTATATGGATCCCAAATAAAGTAAAAAAATGGTCATATTGAGCAGACTAAAACATCTAACCATGATATTCAGAGTCTATATGCTGCCGCTTTTTTTTAGGTCGTGGAGAGTTGGAATGTACACCAATACGCTGAAATGGAGGGAACGGAACTTTTACTTGAATGCATCCTCAAAAAAAGTCATCATTCTTTTCCAAGCTCTATCGTTCGCACTTTTACTGTACATTAATCCTTTATCAGGAAACTTGGCATTTGGATTTGTAAATGCATGACCGGTCTTTCCATAAGCGTTGATTTCCCAATTCGCATCCTTACTCGTAAGTTCGTTAGCTAAGGCAATTGTCTCGTTTGGTGATGCTAAAGGATCATCCCATCCATGCAATACAAGAACAGGAGTCGTAATTTTTGTATCTTGATTAAACGCCGGAGTATCATACAGTCCATGAAAGCTAACTATTCCATTTAGCTTTTCCCCCGACCTAGCCAGATCTAAAACACATTTACCTCCAAAGCAGAATCCAATAGCTCCAATTCTGTGTATATCGGCAAGTTTGATCTTTTTCGCGCATTCTAAAGATACTTTCATTCTTTCTAACAGCAATTTCCTATCAGAATTTAAGGAGTCCATCAATTCTTGCGCTTCCTCTGAGTCTCTTGCTCTTTTTCCTTTACCATATATATCAATTGCAAAACCTATATATCCTAATTGAGCTAATTCTATGGCCTTCCTTTCCTCAAATTTTGACTGTCCACCAAACGCATGAGCAATAAGAATAATAGGAGCTTTAGCTTTAATTTCGGTATTGTAAGCGATGAAACCTTCATAGGCGTTTTGGCTATCTTCATATGATATTACTTCGGTACTTATCATTATTTCAATTTAGTGAGAGAATTACCGCTAATACTCACCTATCATTTGTGGTATTAACGCTTAGTTTTGGCTACAATGTAGGAAGAACTTCTATTTTGATCGTTGTGTTTTTTAATTCAGTGAGGAAAATATTCGATTTTTTTTGATACAGGGAGAAAATAGGACTGTAAAATTAACAGAATATCCCTAGCTGCCGTCATGCTGTATATGGTGCTTGCTAACCTAGAGATCAGTTTTGTTCATTAGATTTCTCCTAGTTTTTTTAAGCTAAGCTAAAGATAAAGAGTAGAAAACCTGAGGCATTTTTGAAAGCCGTTCTGGGAACAGTTATTCTTGAAAGATAAAATACTCCTGACACGATATTCTGATACAGTGTATTATTAAATAAGCTTTGTCTAGAGATACCGGTCTTTTTAGTAAATCATCTCAAGTGTCGTTGCGCTTGGTTGGGAACAAAGGATGCTACTTAAATGCTTTGGCTTTAAAAAAAGTATAGCAAAACGTTCCTCCATCTGCTGTTTTGAGTAAGTCATTAATACCTTCTTCCATCTCTAAACTAGATATGATTTTTGCATTTACGGCTTCTTCTTTGACCCCTTCAATCATTGCTGTGAAAGTATTTTTTATAAATCCTTCGACCATTTCAGGTCTAGACTGATCTACATATACTTGTCTTGGATCTACATGAACGTTGGAAAAGCCTACATCTTTAAGTAATGGAAATAGCTGTCTTCCAATATTGGCATTACCCCCATTTTTTGATTGCAAATCAACTTGAGCTTGGATAGCTTTTTTTGCCGCTTTGGTTTCTGGATAAAAATACGTCGAATCATGATCTCCTTCTATCACCATTAAGGTTCCACCTTTTTTTAGTACTCTTTTTATTTCCAAAAGTGCCTTGGTAGGGTCAGCCAGGTGTTCTAAAACGAAACAAACAAAGATATGATCGAACGAACCAGTATCGAACGGTAAATCATATACATCAGCATGACGAAACGTGACATTTTCAACTCCCAGTGCATCTATAGTTTCTTTGGCTTTCGTCAAAGAACTTTCTGAAAGGTCAATGGAAGTGAAATTGGTCGCTAAGTTTTTCACACTTATAATACTCGTTTGAGCACCAATTCCACAGCCAACTTCTAATACTGTTGAATTTTCATCCCAAACTGAATCATAGTGAAGCAGGTCAGACATAGTTTTGGCCTGATTGTTCAATCTCCTACTCTCAAACTCAGAATAACCGTGAACGTATTTTTTCAATTGACTTTGGCTTATTTCTTTTACTTTTTTCTCAAGGCCTTTTAATTGATCTAAAATGCCAGCACCAGCATCCCGTAGTTCTTTTCCTTCTTTTGTAAAAAGCAATTGATTTTTGTTCCGATAAAAAATTTCAACACCTAGCTTTAGTTCAAGCTCCTTGAGTTGGTGACTGAGCGCAGACTGGGTTAAACATAATTCATCAGCAGCTTTGTTTAATGACCCTACCTTTGACACTGTATCGATCAAGCGCAAATGTTTTACTTCAATCATAAATTCATATTTACGCTCAAATGTATCTGGATATACTGAAGGCTCTACAGATCAGGCTATGAATTAAAATACTAACGTTTATGAAATTATTTGATACTACAAGATGACTCTTCACTAGGGCACATAACAAACAGTAAGCCTCCGATCTCAAAGACTTAATTTTTTACTCGTATCAGAAAAATTCCTGCTCTCCTCTCTGAATCAAAAAATAGCACTCAAAATCAAAGATTTCCTTAGATTGTGACATAAATAGACTGGTAATCAAGCAACAAAGTGAAAACTCAACTCATTCTGCTAAGGGCTAAAGAAAGATCAGAATCCATTATGAAAAAGAACCTTTTAATTTTTCTTGTTTCCATTTCAATGATATCATGTACTGAGAAAAAAGAAACAACTGAAACGGAAGACTTTAACGAACAAACACCACAAACCCTCCATGAAAAAAATGATTTAGGGTTGTCCTCTTTTAACAAAAGGTCTGGCTATGGTCCTGATATTATTCAAGAGCTTTTTGACGAAGCTGTAGAAAAGGATCAGAAGTTAAAGGCAATAACTTCATCGCTACAAGAAGTCCCAAAGATAAAATCCGATAGCCTAGAGCGTTATCATATTTATATGCAAACCAACCAAAACTACTGGATCACCTTATCTAAATACACAAATCAAATAAGTGATACAACACTTAAAAAAGATCTATTGAAACTTGTGGAAACACTAAAAGACGATCAATCCACAAAAACGTCAGAACTAGATACTTTAGTAGCTCAGATAGACTCCATAGAGCAAACACTCAACAACTTGGAAATCTTAATGAAAATCATGGTTACAGTGCCAATGATGAAAAACTATCAACGTAACGAACTTCCTAATATTCGAACTATTGAATCCGTGAAACAAACATTCGATAGCTCAATCAGTGCTGTGAAACCATATACAATAATCCAAGAATAACAGAATGCGATAATCACGGCTTTAGGTTACAATATTTGATAAGCTATGAATATTTATAACATAACGAGTCAATGATAGCATATAATAATCAACAGTGACCGCTGGGCGGTTCAGAGATTAAAAAACTTCCGTGCTATTGGTATTCGAGACCTTATTGAAATCAAAAAACAAATGAAAATAGAACATATAGCCATTTGGACTTTGGACTTGGAAAAGATGAAGGCGTTTTACCTTCAGTTTTTTGACTTAAAATCAAACGAGAAATATTACAATCCTCGGAAAAAGTTTAGCTCGTATTTCTTATCCTTTGGAAATGGTGCGCGGATAGAGCTAATGCATAGACCCGATGTTTCTGAGTTTATTCAAAATGCTGATTCTAAATTAGGATTAACTCATTTTGCAATATCCGTAGGCTCAAAAGAAAAGGTTGATTCGCTTACTGAATTGATACGAAATAATGGGTTTGATGTAATTGGAGAACCTCGAACCACTGGAGATGGGTATTATGAAAGTGTGATATCAGACCCTGAAGGAAATCTAATCGAACTGACTGTATAAAAAACATTCCCCTGACACATACATGTCAGGGGCGAACAATTAATCTAACCTCTAAGGGTTATGTACAGATACAAAGTAAAAAAGCGTCCTGAGACATCACAAATCAGCCCTGCAATACCTCGACCCAATTTTGGGTTAGCCGTATTTTTTCGTTACTTACGGCTCAAACAATCACAACACTATGAAAATGAGAGTAGGCGATAAACTGCTAGAACTAAGGAAAGAAAAAAACATGTCTCAGTCAGAGTTTTCTCACTTATTAGGTATTTCTTCTTCTACCTACGGCAGGGTGGAGGCCAACAAAGCCACTCTAGAACTAGACAAAATCGTCGAAATAGCTTCTACGCTCGATGTGCCTATTCAGGAATTCTTACCAGATACCATTACAATTACAAAAAATCAAGGAGGGGTATTCTTAGGTAGTCAGACAAATTACTACTATGGTGCGGATACAGAACTTATCAAGGATAAAGACAAAGAGATACAAATGCTAAAAGGTAAGCTGGCTATACTGGAAGAGAAGCTTCAAGGTAAATAAGTTCTTTCCTGTACTTTTCAGAGATATTCCATGTGACTGCTTTGCTTGGCTTACTATGATGGTTCTGTAGGGATCATTCCTACTTTCTACAACCAGTCAAATGAAATTCGAGCCATCCTGAAAAATTCAATTAGAAACGAATCATGATAAAAGTGAACTACTTAGTATCAATCGCAGTTCTCCTATTGTCACTCTCTACTATTGGTTGTACTAATAATGAGATTTCTATCGAGGATGTTAGTGAGTTCATCCCTGAGTTAGCAATACCATCAGAAACTCGTCTCTTTTCTGGAGACTTGAACCAAGACAAAATAGAAGACGCTATCCTGCGCTTCAAGAAAGAAGGTGACCCGATAGAAAAAGAACACATTCTTATAATTCTAGGAAAAAATGATAGCACGCTAAAACTGGATGAAGAAGATGAGTTCAGTTTTGATAATACAAATGGAATGGTCTTCAACTCCATCACTATTTCTGAAAACAGCGGCTTCACTATCGGTTATAAGGGTAAAGACAGTAATGCTGGAAGCTATCGCAAAATCACGTTTAGATATCACAGTGATGAACTAGGTAATGATTATTGGATTTTGAATAGAGATGAGGAGCTTTTCCAGCATGATTTGTTCGCTCCATCCCCTCAAGATCCAATTATTGCAACTCAAGATGATATGCAAGGATCTGGTGGTGAATATTTTGGTAACATAAAAGAGGGTCTTTATGATGCTATGCTTCGCATGAAAATCAAAGACTATATTCCTGATTCCACTTCTGAGTGCAAAGCTTATTCTGGTGATCTAAATCGAGATCCATTTGAGGACATTATTTTGCGATTCAAGATGAAAAATGAGCCTGAGTACAGGGAGCATGTTTATCTATTCTTAGGACAAGAGAATGGGAAATACATACTGGCTGCAAAAAATGACTCACTTGAGTATGATGGAGTAGATGGGACTGTGTTCGACAAAATCGTAATCAAAAACGGATATTTCTCTTTAGAATACTACGGATATGGGAACACCTCTGGGAGCTACGATATAATAACCTTCAAATACGCTAAAGGTGATGAAAATTGGATTCTTCACAAACATGGCTCTTTATTAACTTTCAGACATTTTCCCGAGGGTGACCACAAGGAAATGAGGACTCAAAAAGATTTCGGAAAGGTTCTTTTCAAAGACTTTAAATGAGGGTATTTCATATAGACGAATAGTAAAGTCTATTCTCAGATAAAGAAATTGACGTACGGACGCTATAGGATAAATTAACTATCCAAGAAGAAGAAAAATATCAACCTGCTCTTTCTGACTATTTGGCCTAAGATTTCTTGAAAGAGCACGTGGAACACTAACCATTTTAAAACCAATATTATAGCTTAAGCTTTTTTGATTCCTCAGATTTAGTGTCCACTGACTAGTAATTTGAAAACATATTCATCAATATCAATCACATCACTACTGTGTATTTAAATATATTCTGTTAACACAATGTGATATATTTTACAATATAGCTCCATTCGTAAAACAATCGGTTAACTCTTTATTGGCTAACAGTCTGTATTGTTTCGATCGGTTTGATAGGTGTAAAATCTGGTCGAACATCAGGATGATTTGTAAAGTCATAGTGTAAGAACCCATCCCACTGAACTTTTAAAGCATGATCTAACGCCAATTCAAATTGTGGATAATTTCCATATTTAGGCTCCAATTCTTGAGCAACTTCAAATGCTACTTTATCGAAAACATTCCGTAACCAAACAGCAACATAATCTCCTTTTGCTTTAGCCTTTATAAATCCAGATACGTTCCAGTTTGCTCTAATAGCTTTGAACCAAGCGTCATAAATATCCTTGGTATACTGAAGTGTAAATTCTAAATCCTGTGGTGAACTAATATTAGTATGACCCGTGTTGGCAAAGGTCCAATCTTCTCCCGCTACATGGCGTAGAAAGTTAATATACCCAGTCATATTTTGAACACCACTGTATCCATGCAGAGGTAGTCTAGCTGCATATATAAAATCAATAAAAGTAATCACCTTGTCAGGAAAAAGAATGTAACTGTCAGCCATACTATGTGCAACCGACATCGGAGTCCCAACCTTAAACTGTTTGTTGTCAAACTCAAAATAAGCCACTGGGGTAGAAACAACTTCCGTTGGCTGTGGTATTTTCTGCTTGTAAAGAGTAGATGCCGAAACAAATTGATCTGTAGCAATTATTCTTAAAGGCTGGTTCCTTTTTGTCAAGGCATCTACTAATACCTGTGCACCTCCTATATGATCTAAATGTGGGTGACTATAGACCAGTGTAGTAACAGGTTTGTCTGTAATCTTTGCAATTCGCTCGAGTAGACGATTAGCATCTAATCCTTCAGGAGAATCCACCAGTAGAACCTCTTCTTCCCCAATGTACATAGTCATTCCGTGTAAATTAGAGAGTATCCAATAACTATTTTCGGTTAATTTCTGAATATTAATTTCATTGATAGGGTATTCTGAAATATCAAGCATCTGGTTTGGCTCTAAAGGTTTGACCTCAGAAATAGACACCCTTTCTCTATTTTCTATACGCTCCGTTTTTGACGTTAGTGGCGATACAGGTCGAAAGGTGTATTCCCCTTGAGCTATATCTTTATCTTGAAGCAAATACATTGCAGACATTGCGATAACTGCAATAATGGTTATAACCCAACTGATTTTTGTTGACATGATATCCTATTTAGTATAAAAACTTAACACTAAACTAAAAGGATAAGACATGAAAAAATGGTACATATCACACATCAAATGGTTCATTTAAAACATGCAACTCAAAAATCTATTATCATTTGGTATTTTAACACTATTCTTTTCCAAAAATACCATTACTATGAAAAGCATAACACTCAACAAAATGAGCAAATTGAAGCAGAATTTGAGTGCTCCTTTAATAGATAGCACCAATTTTTACGTCTTTGACTCAGACCACGTACCTGTACAATTGCAGCAATTAACTCCCTTCCGGAATGACTTCTATGCTCTAATATTTGTTCTAAAAGGAGAGATGGATATAAAAATTGATTTTAAACACTATCGTCTTCAATCACAGAATGTTGGATTTATAAGCCCAAACCAAGTCATAGATGTAAATGATAAGCAAGTAGAATTTGCATTTGGAATCCTTTTCAAAAAGGATTTTTTACTACTCCCTATTGATTGGCTTCAAAAACTCCCGTTGTTTCATAGATTTCATAGCACCCCCATTCTTACACTTTCAGATACTGAACAAAACTTAATTTCTAGTTGTTTAAGTCAAATGATCAATGAACAGATGTCTAGCTCTGCATACAAGTATGACATTCTTAAAGCCAACCTTATACTTGTTTTAGCACATTTATCTCGGATCTATTCCCAATCAAAACTGGAAAGTGAGCCAAAACAAAACAAAGTGATTCTTGAGTTTGAGACCTTAATCGAAAAACATTATATGTCTATCAGATTAGTAAATGAGTATGCTGACATGCTATATATGACTCCTCAAAACTTAAATCGAGTTTGTAAAAATATAACTGGGCTAACTGCAAGTGAACTTATCAATAAGAAGATTCTTTTAGAAACAAAACGATTTTTGATCTACACTGATAACAGCATAGAGGAGATAGCTTATACTTTTAACTTTTATGATAATTCTTACTTCACAAAGTATTTCAAAAAAGCTACGGGACTAACACCAAAACAATACAGAAAGGAAAAAAATGATTTTTTGGAAAATGACGGAAATTGAAACCATAAAACCTCTGACGGATAGAAGTAGTCTCTAAGACACACTACATGCATCTTATTCCATTATGATCTACTTCTAAATCAATATTAGAAACCAGAAAGTAATGATAAATTCAAGAAAACTATTTACGAGTCTATTCATAAAGACACAAGGTCTAACCAAGAAAATTTTAGGGGCTTAAAGGAAATAATTAAAGAGATCGGTATTTATGATAGAAAATAGAATCGCTTTTAGGTATAAGGGCAAAGAACTTATTGAGAAACTCATTATTCGTCCACCGTTTTCCTACAGTGCCATCTTTCACAATGAAGGCTGTTTCATATATGTCAAAGGGGCTAAGACCAAATTGCTGTCTTCTGAAGTTAACCTTGACCTGAAAGATAAAGAGGCTGTCCTCCTCAAATGTGGCTCTTACTTCGCTGACTGGATGAAAAAAGCAACTCAACCTGTGACGGTCATTGTAGTGCATCTGTATCCAGACCTATTAAAGCATCTGTACAAAAATGAACTACCAAAATCCTTAAAACGAAGAGAGGTAATGGATCAGACCAAAATCATTCTTCATAATGATTTCATCACTAAGTTTATCGAGTCTTTAGAATTCTATTTTGACAACCCTAGTTTAATTAATGATGATCTACTTGAATTAAAGATTAGAGAACTTATTCTTTTATTAATCCAGACCCAAAATGCTTCTTCCATATTGGAATTGATCGAAGAACTATACTCTCCTCGAGTTGCGAATTTAAAACAGGTTATCAATTTACATCAGTACGAAAATCTATCTATCGAGGAACTAGCTACTTTGTGCGGGTTGAGTGTGTCTTCGTTCAAAAGAGATTTTAAAGAAATCTATGATGATAGTCCTGGCAGCTACTTAACCATAAAGAAAATCGAAAAAGCCAAAGAACTACTCCAAGTCGGTGATCTATCTATCAGTGAAATTTCTTACCACGTTGGTTTCAATGACCCATACTATTTCACTCGTACTTTCAAGAAAAAAGAAGGTGTCCCTCCCAGCATCTATAGAGAGCAATTTCAATCATGATCTAATCGTCCAGTAACCTGATCCTTTTGTCTATTTGTTAGGTTTTATAATTTCTTCTCTTTGACATGAAAAAAGTGCATCAAAATGAAGAAGCTAGAATCAAATCAGAAAGTAATTCCATTTGCCAGTATTGATGTGAATGGAGAAAAAATTGACATCAACGAATACAAGGGACAAAAACTACTCCTCAGTTTTTTCAGGAAAGCAGCTTGTCCATTTTGTAATATGGCAATGCAACAATTGATTAAAAGACATGCAGAATTTGAAAGTAAGGGAATCAAAGTCGTAGCACTTTTTGCTTCTTCTAAAAAAGATGTGTTGAAATATGCAGGAAGTCAAAACCCTCCTTTTTCGATCATAGCAGACGAAAAATTTGATATCTACAGAAAATATGGAATTCAGATATCCTTTAAAGGTATGCTGCAAACTATGCTAGTTCCATCTAAAGTATGGAAGGCAATGAAAGGAGGTTTCTTTAGTCTAAGAACTGTACCAGAAGATCCAGTACTGCCTGCTGAATTTTTAATCAATGAGGATCAATCTATACACAGAGCCTATTATGGCAGTGACTTTGATGATCACTTGCCTATTGATGATATTCTACAATGGAAATAAAAAGTAGTAGAAGTTAAAATAGGATATTTTTTCAATATACATCTTTAGCTCCTACTTCCTAGATGTCAATTACTCTAGTCAAAAGCTAGCAGGTTGCGATATCGAAACTAAGTGCTTTAGCAACACAAACAGGGCGTGATTAATGGTGTTTTACAGGGTTCTATCTAACTATCCCCGACTAAAAACTCAAACTGAAGGGCTCTGGATCTCCAGTTATTTTGCTTGGCAAAAAACTCACGTTGTTGCTGTTTGTCGGTATTGTCAGAATCTAACTCTTGGGAGAGCATTTCTAGGAATTCATCAGCACTTTGAGCTATTGACACGATCTCTGTGAATGAACTAAGGTCTGCGAAGTTAGTAGTCACTACAGGCTTACCCATAGATAAGTATTCGTTGATCTTCAAGGGATAAACAAACTTGGTAAAGTCGTTGGACTTAAATGGAATAATGCAGGCTTTAGCCTCCGCTAATAAGTCAACAGCCTCTGTCTGTCCCATTGCCCCTGTCATTCGTCCATTTTCAGACTTGTTAACGACTTTAGCGAGTTTATTGTACTTGACTGGTCCTATGAATCTAAAGGTGTAATCTTGAAACTTGCTTATTAGATTCTTAACCAAATCAAGGTCTAATCTATCATCCACAGCACCTAGATAGTCAATGTAGTTCTTGGGAGTAGTTTCTTGACGACAAAAGACAGTGTCATTGACTCCATTGTGTACGACCTTCACATCCTGATGCATCGACGAGAACTTATCTGCAAGTCCCTTGGAAGTACATATTACTTGATTGGCTCTCTTGATAAACCTTGCCTCGGCTTCTTTTCCTTGTTTACTGAGCCACTTCATGGCTTCGATATTGTCATACGAATAGTAGACAATTTTGGAAGGACTAAAACTTGCTTCATAGTCTGTATGAATACCTTGAACAGGGTTTTGGGCATTGATGACTACTGGTCGGTCTACGCACAACTTTTGTTTCCACTTTCGATAAAATCGATTGAGCTTTTGGACATTCAATCTATGAACCCGAAATCGTAGCCAGTTCCATTTGATCTTATTGGTAGGGATAATAGCAGGCTGATTCAAGATAGTAATTGTATTACCGTAATGTCCTTTCTCTTTTCTGGTTCTAGATCTCAGACCTAGTATTCTAGAATTAGGAGCATGCTTGGTTTTCAATACATCTATCCAGGTATATGCATAATCTATAAACAGGGCGTCTTGATCCATGTTTTTTGCCAGCTCGACCGTAGATTTGATATAGGGACTATCCCATGCGGGTAGGCTGTGAATGATAATTGAGGTAGGCATTATTTAAAAGTTTTTTCTCCGATTTTGATAAATAATCGCTTGATCAATTTTCTTATAAACGTTCTCTTCTTAGGGACTTGACCGACAATCTCCTCCATCACATCCGTAGATACACCATTCAGGAGGACTTGAGGAGCTGTAGTGGTAGCGGTTGCATAAGTTTTGAGGGCGTTTCGATCCGATTCAGTCCATGTTCTAGTCGCGTTACATACTAACACATTCATGTCAAAACGGATAATCAAGTTGGGATGATAGGGGGTATGAATCAATGAGGCAATTTCAACGATTACATAGTCATACTCTTCTAAGTCAACAGATGAATCTGCCATCAGATCTCGAATGCTTTTATAATGAAGCACGTCTTCATTTTTTATACTATACTTGATGAAGTCTTCTCTGTAATCTTCACTTTCATCGTCTGGCACTACAAACAATATCTTGTTGTCCATAGCTTGACCATATTCATAGAATTTATTCAATAGGAACGATTTGCCTTCATTTCTTTCCGTACTGGTCACCGCTACATAAAATGGATTCTCTTTGATGATCGACTTTGCACGGACTTTTTGAAAGAACTGATTGAGTGCTTGATCGCTAAGTGCCTTGTAATTGATCCCGCCCTTTTTTTGCTTTTTAGGAATTACGGAATAGGTTCCTGCTACTTCAAGGTTGATAATTTGCTCTGCTCTATGTGAATTCTTCACAGAGTTGTTCATCAACTCAAACGCTACGAGAATACTAATAGACAATACTGCTCCCCCGACGAAAGCTAGAATCAAGGAAACCATTCTCTTGGACTTCTCAGGATTCGCTGGATAGAATGGCGCGTCTATTACCTTCAGGTCACTCGACATCATCATGTTGAACTTGTGTAGTCTGGCTTGGTTGAAACTGTGTAAATTCTCCAGATACTCTCGTTCCGCTACATCAATTTCTCTTTCCAATCTTTTCAATGTCGATCCCAAGGGAGAGAAAGTACTGTAGATCTTCTCATACTCTTTTTGTCTCTGACGTATCACCTGTATTTGTGCTAAACTTTGAGCCCGGATTACATTATTATCCAACCATTCATTCAAGAGCTCCTTGGTATGAATACCATCAGGAGTCACACTCAGCTTCATCACATCCGATAATGAAGTATTCATTTTACCCCTAATACTAGCCATCTCTTTCTCAATATCAGCTACTTTCTGGTCATGGTTAGGATCCGTATCATCAGAAGTCAATTTCAAGAGAGTTAATTCAGAGGCCAGTGTTGAAATCCTAGACTTATCCTCCGCAATAGATGCCTGTAAAACTGGTAGCTCTGAGTGACCGTCCAACCTTTCTTCTAGATGAAGAATCACAGAGTCAGATCCTGCGAGTGTTTTGAGTTCTGCCTGATAAGCTTTATCGAGCTCTTGTCTACTACCTGCAATGAATCTTGTCTGCTCGTAATAGTTGATGATTTGATTGTCTACTCTAAACTTCAATAGTTCGTTCTCAGCGTCATTTAATTTTGCCAAAGTTTTCTTAGTAGCCTCTTCGAAGAAACCAATTACATTTTCAGTTTGGCCTTTTTTAATAGCAGCATGTTTCTTTAAAAAAATCTGAGTCAAAAGCTCAAGAGTCATCTGGCAAATACGGGCATCAGATGCTTTGTACTCCATAGCAATCATATCTGTATTGCCTTCTCTGTGTATATCTATCGTAGACAATTGCTCAAATCCAAAATATGGATTCTTAGAATGAAATAAGTCATAGAAGTTTCCACTTTTCGCTTCTTTAAACTCTTTGAACAACCTTGAAAAGAGCTCTTCTTTAGATTTATATTCTTGGACATCTAATTCTAAAAATGCTTCATCCAATTCTATCATCGTCGTCTCCTCCAGTGCTAGTTCTTTAGCTTGATAGGGATCGTATAGCTCGACTACGAGGCTCACGGATAACTCTAGCATAGTCTCTGTAGAAGTAGCCAAATTGATCAAGTTATCTATCTCATTGTTAGTATAAGCATAGTCTACTCTACTCCCACTTTGACTTTCGATATTGTATCCTGAAATAAGTCCCGTATTCATCAATGTATGAGACACGTATTCTTTTTTCTCATTTCTAGTTCCTAAAAAAGCCATTGTAAAAAGTCCAAACATGGTCAATAGAATGTACTTTACATTACGGAGACAAAGTCTTACAAACTCTAAACCATTCATTTTTTAACAATTATGGTTTCACCAGCTAGCTCTTCGAGCATCTTGATGCGATAGTCTATTTCTTTTTTTGCCTTTTCATATTCCAGCTGTGAACTATAGTAGCTATCTACTGTTGACCGATAAGCCTCAATGTCGATCCTTGCGCTTGAGAAGTATTTTTCCGCCATATCCATAGTAGCCTTATTGATTTCCATCTTCTCAGCATACATCTTAATGGTGTTCATCTGATACTTCAGCTCATTATAATGGCGAATGACTTCTGACCGTATCTTATTATTCGCTTCTTCTTTGGAGTATTCTAATGCTTCCAACCGATACTGACGCGCTTTGATGTTATTTCTTCGGCTGGCCACCTTACTGATAGGCAAGAATACATTTAAGCCGACATTGAATGTTGTATTCCTTCTGTCAAGATAGGTCTGTCCTATGTCATCAGTCGTATAAAGGTTGTCTGCTATTTGACCTTTTCCAGTACTGACACTAGAAGTAATAAATACATGATCCATCCAGTTTTTCTTCTGGATTTTAATTTCTTCTCTTATTTCTTCTTGATTAGCATCTATAGATTTATTGATCATAGAATTATTTTCAGCCAACATAATAATCTCAGCCAATGGCAAAATATTGTTTTGTCTGAGTACCTTCTCATTGTTTGAATCGGCTTTGGAGACATAGGCTCCTACTAGAAGAATAATAATGATTCTAAGCTCTTTACTAAACAAGACTTTAGCTGCTGGTGCTTTCTTATCAGACTTGATGGGTTTGAAGCTAATAGATCCTGACATAAAGGGTTTCTCTATCAGTAGATAAGCACCTCCACTAATTACTAGAACTAGTGAAATTGAAGATATAATAGCTATTGCCAATTGCAACTCGTAAGCCCAAGCTGGAAATCGTGAAAAGAAATAACTTCCCATTCCCTCCATTATAGGAAGGTGTACTAAATAGATAGTATAGCACATCCCACCTATCACAGTTACTAATGGATTGGACAGCACTTTATAGAAATAGGCTCCTTTAAATAGCCCGACAAAGAAAATAGTAATGGTAAGCGCGAATACATATGTCTTTACGAGTTCTTCGGTCCACATCAAGCCCATGACTGGTAGAGAGATCAATACCAAAACATCCCAAATTGGATTTAAGCTTCTTTCTAAAACATTACTATTCTTGAAGGCATCTGACATCCATACACCAATCACAAACAAATGAAAATATCCTAATAAAGATGCCTTCATAGGCATAAGGTGCCATCCAAAATAATGCTGTACAGTAATCCAGATAAAAACAAATAGTGCTGTTGCTATTGATCTGGATTTGAATTTTTTAATCTCATAGTATGCTTTGAACAACAACGGAGCAATCAGATAAAACTGAATTTCCACTTCCAAGGACCATGCAACTGGATTGATAATAGAATACTCTCCAAATGCAATTTGATGAACATAAAATATACTAGCTAACCAGTGTATTCCCGTATTCAACCAAGAAGCGTCTGTTTTAAATACTAGAACTAAGGCCCAAACTGTCATCCAGATTAAATAGGGTGGTTCTAACCGCGTCAACCTTCTGGACACATAGCTGGAAAAAGCAAACTTCTTTCGATAAGAGTCTTTTGTGAATGGTAAACTGATGATAAACCCACTCAACACGAAAAAGATAAATACTCCAATAGTTCCTCTACTGATAGCAAAACTTAGTACACCATCTGCACTAGTTTGGTCGATAGTAGTACTGAATTTTATTAATCTTTCATTGAGGTGTTGAAATAACACCAACATGATGGCAACAAATCTGATACCATCTACTAGCGGCATGTAGGCTTTACCATTGGTATTTCTTCTGAATATTTCTAACCAGTTCATAGGCAGTAGGTTTTAAATGGTTAGACGTTTTCCTTTTGGATAGCAGCTGGCAGAGTCTTCCAAAGGATCTTAAGATCCATTATGAAATTATAATTCTGCGCATATTCAATGTCTAGTCTTGATCTATTATCAGGATCTACATCTGCTTTTCCTCGGTCTGTCACTTGCCATAGACCTGTGATTCCTGCTGGACCTAAGAAGCGGCCTACACTCTTATCTATTGTCAATTTTTCCGCTTCATAAAGCGGCAGTGGCCTATTACCGACAATAGACATATCACCAAATAGTACATTGAATAGTTGAGGTAGCTCGTCTATACTGGTCTTACGAATAAAGTGACCTATTTTGGTAATTCTGGGGTCATTTTGAACTTTGAAAAAACTATTCTTATTGTCTCCGTCCTTGTAAGTGTCGAAGTCATCTATCTCATACGCAAAATCATTTCCAACCAATAATGGATTATCTCGATGAAAGGCTATCAAACTTCTGTTTAATTCTTTCCCTTCCAAATCTGCTTCTTCTTCAGCGGAATATTGGTTGTTAGTTTTTTTGAGTTTGTCAACCATGCTATCAGCATTCGTGACCATAGACCTAAACTTGTAAAACTTAAAAACCTTATAATTTCTACCTGTCCTGAGTGAATAATAGATAACTGGACCTTTGGATTCCAATCTTATCAAAATAGCTATCAGGATTAGTAACGGACTAATGGCAAGTATTAGACCTGCAGAAACTACAATATCAAAAGCTCTTTTGTAGGCTGGGATTTTGGTTTTCATATGTTTCGGTTTTAGTTGGTGTATTAAATATAGTAAGGTCTACTTACCATATACATATCAATATAATCATAATACACAATATCTATAACGAATGGGAGGATCTAGCTTCACAAATGTTATATAACGTTCATTTAAGCTACTTAAATAACGGTATTATTCCATTTGCAATAAAAATAGGGGAGCTCCCCAGCTCCCCAATCTCACTAAAATCACAATCTATCTAACTAATTTTTTCTGTATAACTTATCATTATCTCTGTATCCATCATTTTCTTGATACCAATCCATAAAACTGAAGCCCAAACTATTGACCCAGCCATCAAATGCTAAATAACCGCGTCTTATATTTTGTCCTTCCTTAGGATAGTCAAACTTCTGAGGCATGTTAATGGCCCAAGGTAATCCCGACCTAGACTTATAATGCTGAGACACTTGTCCTTCATAGCTATCCTCATTGGTTCCGAGCAAGTCTGTGTCTACTAAATCCGTAGGCTCGTATGAAGGTAAATGCACTTCTACTCCTCGCTGTTGATTCACTATCAAAAATGGATTAAAGGGAGCTAAACCTAAAGAAGAATTAGTCTGTGGTGAGCTAAAAGCAATATCCACAGCAAGCTCAACTGGATCATGGTATTGATCCTCGGTTCTGGTATTTACAAAACCGAATGTAGGAAAATGTCCGTGTAAATGATCACTTACTATGATCGTAGCTTTACTTTGACCTGCTTCTGTTCCATTCGCATTGAGTGTAACGTAATTTTCAGTGATCGAACTCCCACTTACTGATGACACTAAGCTAGGACTTATATCCATACTGAAACCAAATCCATTTCGAAACCCTGCTCCTAATGCTTGGACTATATAAGATGCCTCAATTTCAGAAATCCTATTTTGAGCATTGCATCTCATCAAGAACTGGTAGTCTACCACCATATCGTTGAAGTCATAATCTCCAAGATCTGGCCAGTTGTCTTCAAACGCTAACGTACCATATTCAGTGAATGATGGGTAGTAATTATTGTATGCTAGATTAGGATCATTAGGATAGTCGTCATATACATCATTGACACCATCGTTATCTGAATCCACTGGTTTATCTATAGGGTTAACATTTTCTGTGCTGATTGCCTCTATAGGGTTCGCACTGAAATACAGTATCGCGTCATTAAAATCTTGATCACACCAGAATGGAATATTATCTCTTCTGACATCTTCAAAACCTACTAAGAATAATTCATTCTCCTCATCAAACAACAACACATTGTGCTGTCTAATCGATTCGTCTGGTTCAGGGTTAAGCTCTTTGTTAGAGAAAACTAAGTGATTATAATCTTCTGAATTATTACCATCCCAGCCATCAGCTAGTAAAGCAAGTCCAATAGATGTACCCGCTTCAAACTGACCTAGGTGTACCTTGTTACCTGATTGAAGTCCCCCTCCGCTTCCAGCGTAAGAAAGGTTAGGAAACAATACTATTAATTCAGAAATGTCAGACTCTGATGATGGTGGGTCATTCGTAGGATAAGTATAGTAAGCAATGGCATTCCTCCATCCTGCGCCTTCATGAACAAAGGTCAAATACACGTCCGCAGTTTGAATTACATCTATGTCTGTTTGCTTGTCACCATCTAAATATTTGGGGTGATAAGTAGGTACTGGTTGTTTCTCAGGAAGAGACGCATCTATCAATAGTAAAAGATCTGCAGATATTACATCATTCACACTTTCTAGATAATCTGGTACACCATTAGAACTATAAGTGCCATGATATGTAATATTTACATCATTAACCGCGAGCGATCTTTGGGAAGAGGTATTATTGATCGCAACAGTATTCGTACCCGTGTTTTCGGTGTATGCAGTATCTGCAACATGATGACTTGTTTCTATGATTCCATTGTATTCAAATATGAAGCCTGAAGCCTGTTTTTCAACCTCAAATAACTCTGGCATACCTATCAGACTTATATGGAGTAAAATGGAAGAATGCATAGTAGCTACATTCAGATGATCTTCCACCACTCCTTGATCGTTAGTAAAAGCTTTGAAAAGGATATCTCCATTTTTAGACATCACTTCTATCGGCACCCCCACAATAGGATCATCTTTTTTATCAGATAAACTGACGTAAACTTTGGAATCGTCAACTGTATTGAACTCAAAATCAGTCCCTGCTCCGGGTATCGGGTCGTTTGGATCGTCATCCAAATCAGGACGATCCATACTGCATTGAAAAAATAGGATTGCTATGCCTAATATGAAGATTAACTTTTTCATGGTTGTTTGGTTTTATACTGCAATGGTTGGTATTCTTTTTTCTATTCTCTTCCCGCTTTTTTTGATCGCGATCTCAATGCGGACTTTGAGTTCTTCTGGATTAAATGGTTTAGAAACTGAATCAAATGCATTCATCCTAAGTGCCTTTATTCTTTCCTCGCTTTTATCCTCATTAGTTAAAACTATGAGTGCTGAATTCTTTAATGAAATATGAGATTGGATCAGATCATCGCTCTCTCCCGTCATAGTATACAATAGCAAATCAGGCTCGTCAAACTCTTCTTCGATCTCAATCAACTGTTCCATAGAGCTAAATGCTTCTACTTCGTAAGTACTACTCAGGTAGTTAAACAAGAACAATCTCATCATTTGGTTTGGCTCTATGATTACTACTTTGCGATCCATATTTCTTCTTTTAGTATTGAATATGTCTCAAATTTAGAAGTAGCCTTATTCCGTAAAAGAGATAATAGATGACTGACACTGATTTAAGGCTGATTGGTAATTTTTAATGGTCTTAGTAGTTGATCCTAATTTTTACGCCAGTTACGTAACTAAAAAACCATTAAACTTCGGTTATTAACCATTCAACCAATAAATAGCACCGATAGTCTAGTTATCTACCAGACTATTCTTTCTAACAAATCAAAACGATCTATATCACCCGTGAAAGAGTAGAATATCTACTCTTCACTAAGCATTAACTTTTCATAACTAGTATAATTATATACTTATACCGCTACAGTAGATAATCCTTTACCTGTTCCTTTTAAGTTATTCTTAATAGCAATCTCAATACGAACTTTGAGTTCCTCTGGATTGAAAGGTTTCGAGATAGAATCATTAGCATTCATTTTCAGTGCTTTGATTCTTTGCTCGCTTTTATCCTCATTAGTCAAGGCTATGAGGGCTGAATTCTTTAGTGAAATGTGTGTGCGAATAGAAGTATCATCCTTGTCGGTCATAGTATAAAGTACTAAATCTGGTTGATCGAACTCTTTAAGTTCAACCAGCTGCTCCAACGAACTGTAAGTCTCTACTTGGTACTCACTGCTTAAGTAATTAAACAAGAATAATCGCATCATTCGATCGGACTCTATGATTATTATCTTGTGTTCCATAATTGTAGTGTTTAGATTGATTGTACTACAAAATTAGGAACATCGATAAAAGAGTAAAACCTATAAGTGAGAGAATTTTATGGCTAATCAATGTTTTTTGTAAGTTTTTTTACTGTGATAAGCATATTCTCGACTGATTACTTACAAAAAGAACCTAACTCTTGACTCCTAACGCTTCAATCTTCACAAGGATTCTTTAATTGAAATAATTTAATTTTTGACTGAAGTTTAAACTGCAAGAATTGAAGATTTATTTTTTGATCTAGCTTCTCTATTTCTAATCGCAACTTTGATACGAATTTTAAGTTCCTCTGGACTAAATGGTTTTGAAATAGAGTCATTAGCATTCATTCTAAGTGCCTTTATCCTTTCCTCACTATTATCTTCATTCGTCAAGGCTATAATGGCTGAGTTTCTTAGCACTAAATGTGTTTTGATATAAGTATCGTCCTTATCCGTAATAGTGTATAATACCAGATCTGGCTGATCAAATTTTTCAACTTTGGATAGATCCTCCAATGAACCATAAGCCTCGACCCTGTAGTAATGACCTAAGTAGTTAAACAAGAATAATCTCATCGTTTGATTGGGCTCTATGATCATAATCTTGCTTTCCATTCTTTCTCGTATTTTGGTTTGATAGTACTTCAAAACTAGAAGCATAGAAGCTCGATGTAGAGAATAATAGATGACTGACCGAGATTTACGGTTGGTCAGTAAGTTTTAACGGTTTTATAGTTTGAGCGAAACTTTGATTATAGAATATTGAAATGAGTCAAATAACCATTTAAGAGGGCAGTTTGAGTTTGAACTGTAATTCTAACCTTTAGGCAAGGTGACTTTTTGTTTATTTAATTCTAGAGTTTTTTAGGGCTCAAAAAGCATTAATAATGGGGATAACACGCTGATTCCAAATTCCCCCCTCGAAGCTGAACTATATTTCCTTATTGACTCTATGTCAAACTAGTACTTTTGACTGATAACTTAATGGAGGTAATATGAGAAGAAGAGTATTGGTGTTGATCGGTATATTTTGTTGGGTTAGTACAATGGCTGAAAAACCAAATGTATTGGTAATCTTGGCTGATGACATTGGGTTAGGAGACATATCCTACTATAGAAGTAAACACTCACAAAACCTGATTGTACAAACACCTACTATAGATAAAATCGCACAAGAAGGTATGGCATTTACTAATGCGCATTCACCTGCTGGACTGTGTGCACCATCTAGATACGCTATCATGACTGGCAACAATACCTATCGGAGTTATAAACCATGGGGAGTCTGGGGTTCATACCAAAGATCACCTATTGAAAAGGAAGACATAACATTGGGTCAACTGATGAAATCTGTGGGCTACCAAACTGCGTTTTTCGGTAAATGGCACATTGGAGGAGATTTCAAAAGAAAGAGTAATCCAAATGAAGTTTATCGATCAAACAATAGGAAGAGAGAAGTAGATGTTGATATCTCGCAGTATGTAGGCGGAGGTCCAAGCTTCCAAGGGTTTGACTATGATTTTACTTATCCAGCTGGGATACAAGATGCCCCATACGCTGTTTTCGAAAATGGCAAATGGTATCCTCTTGACAAAAATTCTAAAATAGAATTTCTAAGTTATCTAGAAGCAGAAAAGAAAGGACTGATTCTGGATAAGGAAGAAGGGCTAGCAGATACAGAATGGGATTCTAGAAAGATGGGACCATTATTGGCAAAAAAAGCTGTAGACTATATTCATAGTCACTCTCAGAAAAAAGAGCCCTTTTTTATCTACTATAGTTCTGAGGCAGTTCATCGGCCTCATACTCCTCCTGTATCAATCAATGGTAAAAAAATCAAAGGCTCTACACCTTCTCCACATTTAGATATGGTAAAAGAACTTGATCAGCAAGTAGCTATGCTAATAGACGCTCTCAAAGAAAATGGCGTCTATGACAATACACTCATCATATTTACTTCTGACAATGGAGGTCTTAAAGTAAAAGAGTCTATCAGAGCTGGACATAATTCTAGTGATATCTATCGTGGAAGTAAGAATAGTACATTTGAAGGAGGTCATCGTGTACCTTTCATCGTATCATGGCCAAAAATGATCGAAAGTGGTATCACTTCATCAGAAGCCATTCAAGGTAATGACATCATGGCTACACTAGCGGCATTGCATAATACTAGTATTCCCAGTCATCAAGCTTTAGATTCTTATAACTTCCTACCTATTCTGATAAATGAAAAAGAAGCTAAGGGCCGTGATTTTATGGTGCTTCAAGGAGGAAGCGATAAAAGAGGAACACTTATAGAAAATGGTTGGAAACTAATTGTTCAATTTGATAAAAAGGATAAGTCAGATCAAACAAGAACCCCTCTCATGCTATTCAACCTAAATGAAGATGTAAAAGAAAAAAACAATCTCATTGATCAACCCGAACAACAAGAAAGAATCAAATCAATGTTTGCAAAGTTCAATCAATATAGAGATTCAAAAAAGCGATCAACGGCACCGATCAAATTCTAAATGTGATATTCTATCATTTTCTAAATAGAGATGTATTCATTCCAATCAGCAAAGTGATTGAGAGGAGAACAAAGCAAAAGTTATCATCCTACCTTTAATGAAATATATGCAGGTTCTTTTCATCACTCAGGACAATCCTAAATATCAGCAAGCCATTGACCTTAGAATATCTTGTTTCTTCTCTGGTTTCAATAATGCGGTTAATTTGATACATGACCAAGATGAAAAGGAAGGATTACATCTAATTGCTTTGGATAATAACACTGTCGTAGGTGCAGGCAGGCTCAATTTCAAACAAAACAAGGCAATTATTTCTCAAATGGCTATTCTTAAAGGTCACCAAGGAAAAGGAATAGGCTCAGAAATCTTAATTCAACTGATAGAAAAAGCTATCTCCGAAGATTCAAATGAGATAATATTATCTGCTAGAACAACTGCTTTAAAATTTTATGAAAAACATGGCTTTAAGACTATAGGTGCGGTGTATAATTCGTCCAAAACAGGCATCCCCCATCAAAAAATGAACCTTCGGTTATGAATCTAAATGGGAACTAAATTTAAAAAGTCACCATAGTTCATTCACACTATTTAAAAGGTATCACCTTATGTTACTTGACTGTTTAAGGTTGGCTAACAAACTTTGATCATTAATATTTCTACTATAAATAGTGACAGATAGCTAAGACTTTCTAATTTTATGCCTCCTGTATTATTTACCTATTCCACCTATGTCATTATCATACATTGATTACGAGGGAGTCTCGATATTATTAGCTGACTATAGACAGTGCTCTGATAGTTTTGATCAATTGCTTCTTCTTGAAAAAGTCGCAGAAGAACTAGAAAAACAAGAATCTCCTATCCCTCTACTCGTAGACTATCGTGGTGTAGATGGAAGCTCTGGTGCCCAAGCTTACATGAAAAGAATAACTGAATTAGGTGATACGGTATTCAAAAAACACAGAAAATGTGCGGCTATATTAGGTATCACCGGAATGAAAAAACTTATGTTCAATAGCTATTTAAAAGCTACAGGAAGTGAATGCGTGAGGTGTTTCAATGATAAAGCGGAAGCCTTTGATTGGCTAGTCAATTTTCAAGAAGTTACAACTGTATAAAGAAGCGGCGTCACACCTTAAGCCACCTCTTTATACCTTTTTGAAATTCATTACCCAGCTATAGCAAAAGAGAGCAAAGCTGCTACATAGATCCAAACTCCTTCTACAACCCCAAGTACAAAGGTCTTACCGAGTTTATTATTTTCTGAAAAATCAACAATAACGGGCAATGAAAGTGAAATAAGCCCTTCACAAACTATCACATAGATAGGTGCATTAAAAATCATTGGTGTATTATCATTATACCACCACCAGCCAGCGTTTCTTGCCAAGTGCTCATATAAAGGAATGTACATCCCCCCTAGTAAACATAGGATAATGGAAGCCTTCCAAATATTGAATTTCTTGGTTAACAGTACTCCTACAAAACTGAGCTGTAATATTACGTTGGACCATGCAAATGGCATATAGGCTGGTGAACTCCAAATCATCCACTCACTCTTTGGATACACTAGACTATTGATTGTGTCTACTAAATAATGATCTGTGTAAAGCTCTAATATTCCGGCGATGGTTCCTATAATAACTAATCGAAGGATTAGCGGATTTTTATAGTGAACCGCATAAAACCAGTAAAAGGCGTATAGTGAGTAAGTAATAATACTTGCAGTTATTGGTCCTATAGCCAAAAAAGAACTGAATGCAGACCAAGCAACCAGTATTCCTGAAGTTATTAATATGGTTTTGGTGGTCTTAGCGTCTAGACCGGGAACGTTATTATTTTCCATTATTGTTATTTAGATAGTGTATATTTTTTTCTGAATAGTTAATCGCTTTTTAAATATCTCAGGACTTGTCCAGTCATTTTCCCAATTCTCTACAATTTTCCAGTCTTTCTGTAAAGAAGGGGGGATATTGAATTGAACTTGCTTACCATCATTAAAGTGATAAATTATTCCTTGTAGCAAGGCTCGGTTAAATAGCGAGGTTAGTTTTCTGACAAACTCTGAATGATCCAGACTCCCGATCAAGCCTGTGACGAATTTGGCTACGGAAAGAACAATCTTATCCTTGAGGTCAATTTTACTTCCCACGGCCACTATTGAAGATAAATCCTTATCTGAAGCCTTAGATAAATCCTCAAAAAAGTAATCAATCATAAATGCTGGCACATCATCAAATGAATTGCCTGGTACTATATTTTTCATGAAGAGTATACAAGACTTTGTTAGTTCTTTACCAGCCTCAGATTCTTCGGCTTGATGCACTAGAATCTTGGTTGCCAATTCAAAGCCGTCCTCAAAAGTCTCTGGTAACAGTTCCTCCTGAATCCCCATACAATACCCTATCACTTTCCAACAATGCATGTAAGCATCTACTTCTTCGTCACTAAGATCAATATTAAGTTTCTTTAATCCTGAAAGTATAACTGGCCCAAAAGACATTAATGTCCCTGCTAAATCTTCTTGATTGATAGGCTCTCCATATTTCTGAACATCCCAAGGAGTTCCAAATTGTCCCGACTTCAAAAAGTACCTGATCGAAGCATGAATTAGACGAATCTTCTGTGTGGTAACAACTCCTGCTCCTCCTGCCGACACTCCTCCTTTAGCCATTACATTGATTATCATCTGTGCTGTCTCCATCAGTCTTCTAGCAAGAGGGTCGGTATTACCACCATGAGCCATCAATCTTCCTGTCTCATATAAGACTTGAGCACCTTTGGCACAGGTATAGCACATTGGCAAAGAACTCACATTGAGAATCATAAAGATTTGTGGCCCATACAATGAAAATACTCGCTCTCCTTTCTCAACCTTATTAGGGTCTAACCATGTGGGTAGTTTCGACGATTGCTGAAAATAGTCATTTAATGTCTCCGCAAGTCCAGAGTCAAATTTTGAGAAAGTATTCTCATCATAAGTTTCGTTAGATACCAAGGTCATAAAGACTTGGTTGATCTGTTTTTCAAAACCTGACTCTATTATTGTTTTTACTGTCTGATCAGCTAGCGGGTCTGTTTCATGTCTAAACTGATCTAGTTTTTCAACGGTAATACTATTAATATCAAATACTGGTTCTTTCATTGGCTAATAATTGAATCAACCTTGAATATATAAGGATTTGTCATTAATTGTACCGTTAACTAGAAACTTGTACAAAAAAACGCACCTGATGAACACCAAGTGCGTTTGTATTTTTTAGTATCTATTTTTTTGCGGCTTATTCTTTGATCACTTTAGTGTACTTGGTTCCAGAGTAAAGAATATAAATGCCTTCTGGCAATTCTTCCAGACTAATAGTTTGTCCTTCCCCTTTCTTTAAGAATTCCCCTACTTGTGTAAATATCTCCCACTTCTTCGGTTGCTGAAGATACACTGAACCAGTAGTCGGATTCGGATAAACTAACCAATCGTCATTCTCTTTAATACCTGAAACATTGTCATTCTCTTTAATAACTGACACAGAATCACTATCACAATCATCGTCTTTTGGAATAAACTCAGTATTACCACCAGAGCACCTGCCACAGCCATCTACCATAGCTATACCATCTACATCTCCATTACAATCCTCTACTCCTGGTTCATTAACTGAAACATTTCTAGTAGCCGTAGCTAGACTTTGAGTCACGTCACCGTTTACAGGTAGTATATATGCATCCAGTCTATAGCTCGGCCCAGGAGTAGGAGCAACGCCCATTTTAATCGTAATTCTTTGAATACCAGAACCTTCTTTTACGGTTTCGGTTGTATTACCAACCCATCCACCATTACCATCCAATAACACTAATAACAAATCCCGATCTTCATCCACTCCATATTCCAAATCAACTGGAATATTCTTGATACCTGGTACGGTTGTAATATTTTGAGCAAAATCAATGGCTTCGGTACATTCTTGCTCTTTCACTCCACAGCCACAATGACCAGGGTTTGTTTTATTGGGGTCATCTAAACATAAATCCCCAGAAATCGCTACATAGCCATCAGGCTGTCCAGCGCAACTCTCAATAGAATTGTTAGAATCACCTACACCGTCTCCATCCTTATCTAGAAACCAAACAGTAGTGCAAGTCCAAGCTATATTAGCACCCGGAGCCCAAGACTCTCCTCCAAACTCGTATGCTCCAATATCAGGTTTACCATCAGTGACATTGTCAGTAATTCCTGGTATAACTAGACCTTTGTCGATTATATTGGATGCCCCAGCTCGCGGCATGAAATCATGATCTTCGATACTCTGAAATGGTGACTCAGCACTGATTATGTTATTTTTCTCATCTGTACCTAGCCACTCCTCCTTACTAGCGTAGTTGTTATAGATTTTTGTTCGTTGTATAGTAGTTTGATATCCACTTCTCTTGGGTAACCAAGCTCCCATGGCATCGCTTACATTCCAAATCGAATTATTATAAATATTGTTATCCCAAACATCCCAGTTAGTCTGAATTCCTGTCCAAGTAATATTCCAGACTACATTGTGATGGACAGTATAGCCTTTACTATCATTATCTAAATAAATACCTGCTGCTCGACCATCGGCATATTCTGGACCAAATGAATCATGAAACCAATTGTGATGAACTTCTGTATTTCTAGAATCATCATTTCCTACTACATAGAATAAACCTCCATCATTATTGATTTTCATCACTTCGTACACATCATTATATGCTACTTCACAATCGTAAGAGTTAATATACATTCCATCCCTTCCTGTGCTATAACATGTGTTATTCAAAACCTTTGCATTTCTAGAAGTTGACCGAATCAAAGATGAGTGATTACCTATCGTATTGAAATGTCTAATAATATTATTCTTGATAGTAACATAATTAGACGTGTTTCTAGCCATTATTCCATTAGAAGATCCATACTCAATAATGTTGTTTTCAATGGTGGCGTGCTTTGACCTGACTGTAATAGATCCATTACTAATCTGAGCACTCTTATTAGTCAATAAATCGACTGTCTCTAGGCAATGCTTAAACCGCCCATTTTTAATCACAGCGTATTGGCCTCCGATCATCACTTCTCCTCCGAATGCACTAATTCCATCAAATTCTATATAATCTTTAGTGATGTTGATAGTGTATTCTCTAGCAGCATATTCAACTAAACCAGTAGATGGATTCGCATTGCCTGGTGCTTGAAAATATACTGTTCCGTTTTTGTAATACCATTCTCTCTCATAGTCAAGAGCGCCCATAGCATTTAACAGATAGAACCTACCATAATTATGGTTTCTAAAAACTGTAGGATTATGTGGCTTAAACGGCCATTTAGTAATATCTACAGCCGTAAAACTCACTTTTGAACTAGTCACTGAAGTAAGCTCTCTTGTCCAGCTTGCCCCTGAGTGAGCGCCTAGATACCATACTAAACCTCCATCCCAATCGACGTTCGGAACTCCGCTTGTATTGATAGTTGAAGCTGATCCTCCCGTTACATCTGGATGAGCATCGATGGTGTGTCTATTATCATCTGTATTATTAGGCCAGCGTGCTAGGTCCATGGCTTTACCATCAAAATAGATCATATTCCTAAGACCACGATTCATAGTCACTGAGGCTTTGTAAATATCTCCGCTATGCTGAGTCCACCCTGATAGTTCTTCTGTAGCGGAAATGGTTACCTCATCATCCCCGTATGCTTTGAAAGTAATAGGATTACCTGCAGTACCTGCTTTTGAAGGTGAAACTGTTTCCCTATAAACACCTTCTTTCACGTAAACTATATCTCCGGCGACTGCTACTTGAGCAGCTTTCGATATGGTCAAATAGGGAGACGCTTCTGTTCCGGTGTTTGAATCTTTACCATTTTTAGCAACATAAATATCCTTGGCTTCAAGAATATTCAAGCTAAGGGAGCATATCATGATGCTCCAAATCATTTTCTTCATAGTCATCAGTTTATTTTTCTAAACTGAGGAATCTGTGTGCCTAACCCATCTGCAAAACACAGACACACTCCTCAGAATAGTTCAAATAGATATCATTTAAATGCTATGATAGATAATGGTTGATTAAAACGGTACTTTAAGAATTACATAAAATGTCAGCTAACAAAATACACCCCTTAAGGGCTATAGATCAAAGAACTAATTCGAAACCTTCTCTAATACTACTCTCAACTGAGCTACATCAGCTTTTATTGGTTCAGCTACTTTGGTTCCTTCTGCATATGCCTTCAATCTATCTGGCATGACGACTGGTTCATTGATAATTGGCTCCACGACATCTCCGAATTTTGCTGGATGTGCAGTTTCTAAGAATACTCCTACTTCAGCAGGGTAGTCGTTCATATATTCTTTCAATCCTAAATATCCTACTGCGCCATGTGGATCTAGTAAATAGCCAGTATCATCTTTTACTTGTTTGATGCACTCACCTGTTTGCTTGTCATCATAAGCGTATCCTGCCAACTCTTCTTTGAAAACATCCCAAGAAGCTCCAAAAAGGTCATTCATACGGAAGAAGTTACTTGGATTTCCTACATCCATAGCATTGGACATAGTCATCACGGATGGCTTAGGATTGAATTGCCCTGACTGAATATAGGCCGGTACGATATCGTTGGCGTTAGAGGCTGCTATATACTGTCTGATTGGTAAGCCCATTTTTTTGGCTAACAGGCCTGCTGTCAGGTTTCCATAATTACCGCTAGGCACACAGATCACAATGTCCTTACTTACTGACTTAAGCTGTGCATATGTCCAGAAATAATAGAAAGACTGAGGGATCAATCTAGCCATATTGATAGAGTTGGCTGACGTTAGATTGAATTTGTCTTTCATTTCTGGATTCAAGAATGAATCTTTTACCATCTTCTGACAATCATCGAAAGTTCCATCTACTTCACATGCAGTGATGTTCCCTCCCAATGTTGTCAATTGCTTTTCTTGAATCTTTGAGATCTTACCTCCTCCTGGATAAAGAATCACTACATTGATATTCTCCATTCCATAGAATCCAGCTCCTACAGCAGCTCCAGTATCTCCAGATGTAGCTACCAAAATCGTAGCTTTCTTTTCTTTCTTTCCTGAAAAGTAGCTCAAACACCTTGCTAAAAACCGTGCTCCTACATCCTTGAATGCCAGCGTGGGACCGTGATATAGCTCCAATGAATATACGCCTTCTTCCACTTTTACAGCTGGAATGTCGAAGTTCATCGTCTCAGCTACAATCTTCTTGAGGTCTTCAGCAGGGATTTCATCTTCTATGTATTTGGAGGCTACTTCATAGCCGATTTCTGCCAGTGACATATTCTCGATATTGTCAAAGAAAGATTGGTCTAGCTTATGAATAGTATCTGGCATGTACAGCCCATTATCATCTGGCAAGCCTTTGAAAATGGCTTCTTCAAAACTTACTTCTGGTACGGATTTATTAGTGCTGTAGTATTTCATAATATTTTAGATAGTTAATGGTTGATAGATGATAGTTAATAGACAATAGTCGAAGGATAGATGATAGTCCATAGTTAAGAGTTGATAGTGGGTAGACTGTTGGGGACAGGCTCTTGTCTTTAAGTCACTAAATAGATTTAATAAGAAGCTTTTAAAGGGTATGATCTTTAGCATTTTTATTTTCCTATGGAGTTTTTTAGTCCAAAAATCATTTTTACGATCTCTCCGACGTACTCGTACTTAGTATCGAATAAACTTTGGTCTATTAATTCTCTTCCTTTGGCGAGGTAGAGGCAATTGATTACTTCTAATGCTGATCTGCTGGAGTAACTCAAAAACTTCTTAAACTCGGCATCGGATTGACCTGTACATCCTTCGGCAATATTCAAGGAGATAGAATCTGTGGCTCGTTTAATCTGGGATGTTAATATATACATCTCTTCTTTTGGCCAATCTCTAGTCATCATATGAACATCGTTTGAGAGTTGGATAGCCTTTTCCCAAACTTTGAGCTTTTCAAACTTGAAATTTCCTTGCTTCATCTCTTCTATGAACTGTAGTCTATAGTCTAAACCACGGCCTATAAACTCTCCAAAGTCCTCACTCCTGATTTTCCAATTTTAGATAGATAGGTGTAGGCGAGAATTCCCACCTCATCGTAAAGTGACTGCATGGTTTCCTTGATCTTTTCTGCTGTTTCTTTTCCTTTGGTAAATGCAAAAATAGATGGCCCCGAACCTGCAATACTGGCTCCAATTGCTCCACAATCCATCGCGGCTTGCTTCACGTCGTCATACATCGGTATTAAAAGTTTCCTAGTAGGCTCGACAATGTTATCTACCATCGACCTACCAATCAAATCGTAATCAGATTCGTACAGCCCTGAAACTAGTCCTCCTACATTTCCCCACTGATTCACTGCTTGCTCAAGTTTCACCTGACTCTTGAGCATTCTCTTAGCATCGGTAGTTTTGACGACTACTTGAGGATGGACGATAGCGACGTACAAGTCTTCTGGTACTGGTAGCCTCAAAACGTCTAATGGGTCATACCCTCTTACTAGTGTAAAGCCTCCTAAGATATTTGGTCCTACATTGTCCGCGTGTGCTTTTCCTGAAATGAGTTTTTCACCTTCCATAGCAAAAGTGATTAACTCTTGCTCGTTGAATGGAAGACCTATCATCTCATTGACTGCAAATACTGCTCCTGCCGAACTTGATGCACTGGTTCCCATTCCACTGCCTGGATGGATTTCCTTTTCGAATGCAAAAGTGAATCCCATGTTGATGCCTGCTTCTCTGAGAAGAGCTGTGGCAGCGACAGTAGCTACGTTTTTGAGAGGGTTGGTAGGAAGATTGAATCTATCATCTTCCTCGATCACCATCTTACCGTCATCTCTACGAGTGACGGTCATTCGTTCTCCTATTCCGTCTAGGGCGAAACCTAATACGTCATATCCGCAGCCTACGTTGGCTATGGTAGATGGAGAAAATACTTGAATTTGCTCTGGAACTTTCATAATTCTAGCTCTAAGATTAGCTATGTGCTATTCTCATTACGTCCGCAAATATACCTGATGCTGTTACTTCTGCTCCTGCACCTGCACCTTTTATGACTAGAGGCTGGTTCACATATCTATTGGTATAGAATAGGACGATATTGTCACTACCTTCTAATACATAGAATGGGTGATCGCTTGGAATCTGCTCTAGTCCAACTGAGGCTTTGCCATTGTCATATGTTGCTACAACTTTCAATCTACATCCATTGGCTTCAGCTTCTTTCACGATATCTTGGAATACCTGATCGTGTTTCTCTAGTGATGCATAAAACTCTTCATTGGTCGTAGTCTTCATACATTCTTCAGGAATGAAGCTTTTTGATTCGATCTCATCGAGCTCGATTTTAACTCCGCTCTCTCTGATCAAGATCAAAATCTTACGCATCACGTCTACACCGCTCAAATCTATCTTCGGATCTGGCTCGGTGTACCCTTCTACGCCTGCTTGTCTGACTACGTCAGCGAATTTCACTCCTGGCTTGAAAGTATTGAAGATGAAATTCAAGCTACCTGATAAGACCGCTTGGATTTTATTTACTTTATCTCCACTCTTCACCAAATCTCCTAGCGTAGTGATCACCGGAAGTCCAGCTCCTACGTTCGTCTCAAAAAGGAACTTTGATTTGTACTCTTTGGCGGTTTGCTTGAGATCTACATAGTTGTCATAGTCTGAAGCACACGCTATTTTATTTGGAGTCACTACTGAGATTGTCTTGCTCAGCACTTGCTTGTAAAGACCCGCGATATCAGCATTGGCAGTATTGTCTACGAATACACTATTTCGCATATTCATATCTACGATTCTTTGGATGAATGCTTGGGCATCCATTTGTTCACCTTTATCTTCTAACTGATCCTTGTAGGTCTCAAGGTTCACGCCTGCTTCTTCGAAGTACATCTTTCGGCTATTGGCGATACCTACTACTCTCAAGTCTACATTTTCATGCTCTAATAGATACTCTTGCTGAGCGGCTATTTGATTGATGAAGGTTCCTCCTACATTTCCTATTCCGATCATGAAAAGGTTCATGGTCTTTTTCTGGGATAGGAAAAAGCTCTCGTGCAGTACGTTCAGGGCTTTGCGCAAGTGCTTCTCTTCAATCACTACTGTGATGTTTCTTTCTGAGGCTCCTTGTGCTATGGCTTTGATGTTTATACCATTCTCTCCTAGGGCAGAGAACATTTGACCGCCTACTCCTACGTGGTCGTGCATGTTATCTCCTACTAGCGCTACTATTGCGAGTCCGGTTTCTACTTCTAGTGGGTTGACTTTCTTCAGACTAAGTTCATATTGGAACTCTTCGTTGATGACTTCCTGAGAGATTTCTACGTCTTGATCGTCGATTCCTACACAGATAGAATGCTCTGATGAGGCTTGTGTGATGAATATGACATTGACTTTGGCTTCGGAGAGTGCCTTGAATAGTCTGAATGAGAACTTAGGGATACCTATCATCCCACTTCCACTCAAATTGAGCAGAGAAATATTTCTCACACTTGATAGTCCTTTCACGTATTGTTTACCTTCTCCTCCTTCTTCACAGATAGTAGTACCGGCCGCTTCTACTTCAAATGTATTTTTGATCTTGATTGGAATCCTCTTGTTTAACACAGGTTGTATAGTCGGAGGATAGATCACTTTGGCTCCAAAGTGGGATAACTCCATGGCTTCTTGGAAAGAAAGCTTTTCTATAGAGGCAGCTCCTTTTACTTGACGCGGGTCGGCAGTCATCATACCATTGACATCTGTCCAAATCTCAAAGGCTTGTGCATCGAGCGCTGAGGCAAAAATAGCTGCTGTATAGTCTGATCCTCCACGACCCAAGGTAGTAGTGACTCCTTCTTTATCGGCAGAAACGAATCCTGGTGCGAGTACTAGGTCTTCGGAGGTCTTGGCAAATTCCTGAATGTTTTGATTGGTGACGTCGAAGTCGACGTTTGCATTGTTGAAAGCACTGTCTGTGATGATCAGCTCTTTGGTATTGGCTAAGGTCACTTTCAATCCTTCTGATCTCAAGTAGTCCACGATGATATTGGACGAGAAAGTTTCGCCAAAACTCAATACTCTATCTAGTGTCTTTGGGGATAGTTCTCTGATCAGGAAGATTCCCTTCATGATGTCTTCTAGCTCATTGAGCAAAATCTTGAAGTTGCTGAATGTGGCTGACTGGCCTTGTACGGGCAAAAGGTCCTTGATGGTATCTAGGTGTCTTTGCTCGATTTGGGCGATCTTTTCTTCGTAATTCTCATCACACTCTGCGGCCTGGGTAGCGCACTCGTGTAGCAGATTGGTCACTCCTCCAAGCGCAGAAACCACACAAACGGTTTTTTCGCCAGACTTACCAGATGCTAGGATGTCTTTTACGATTCTCAAGTTGGCTGGAGTACCTACTGAAGTTCCTCCAAATTTCAATACTTTCATTTTGTTTTTTAAGTTTTTGATCGACAGCTACAAACCCACCGATCTGTCAAATACTTTCGAAAAAACAGCTTTTCGAAATGTTCGCAAATATATGGTTCTATTGGGGGAATGCCTCTATTAGCCAGAAACAAAACGGGGTAAACGCATTTAATTATAGTCTTACTTGAGGGTTCACCTCGACGATAAGAGAGTGTCTAAGCTTTTATGAAAGTGTCTGTGTTTCGTTTGTAAGTTTTTCACTCCGCTACTCTTTACTTTTTATGTAATATGCTCTGGGGCGATCAAAGTATGCAGCTGGGTACGGAAAGTGTGCTCTCGGGTGGATGAATTATGCTTTTAGGAATTTAAAGTGCGGTTTTGGGTTTGCTGAGTATACTCTAGGGAGATCAAAGTATTGTTTGGGTAGTCTGAAGTGTGTTAAAAGGAAAGTGTAGTATGCTTTGGGGAAACTGAAACATGGTCTTAGGAAGTTAAACTGCGCTTGTGGGAGTGTTAAGTATGGTGTTGGGATTGGGTTTGAGCAGGTTTTTGTTATTCAAAATTACGTGGCGTCGTTCTTTGAGGGGTTTGGTTTGTTTTTTTGGGTTAGGTAAATAAGGATATATGTGTTGTAGATTACCGTTTGTTATTGGTTGTTGTCGTTTATAGTATTGTGTTTCAATACGAAAGAAAAACGGAGTGTTATTACTCGGTTGTTAGGGTCAACTCAGAACAGAATGAAATTTTATTTATTAGCCGCCTATTTAATTGCATCAATAACTGTTCAATCTCAAAGCATTGAAGGAACTTGGAGAGTAAGTCATGCCCAGACTATTGATTCTTCAGCATTGTCAGTTGAAGTTGACACCAGATCTACAGATCAATATTATATATCACCTGCATTCATAACATACCATAAACTTAGTGGTCTCCTTGAAGTTTCAAAAAACAAGGTGATATCTCACAGTTTTGTAAATGAACCTGAATCTGTGAAACTCGAAAAGAAGCGTGGTAATTCAACTTTTAAAGCAAACGGTCTAAGGGTTAGCGTTGACAACCATTCTCCAGACAGCTTAGTATTGAGGGTAAAAAAAGAACCTAACGATTTTATGATTCTCTACCCTTTTCAAAACAGCAAAGGAGAGATTCAACTTAAAGACTTTGAAAATTCACACTGGGTAACTTCCTCTAATTATGATTTTTTTAATGGCTGGACACTTCATTTCTTAGATAGTGGACAGGTCAATGTTGTTATTCAAAGGGAACATTTCGGAACAACCTCCTTTGCTACTTACAAAGTTCACAAAAGCAATCAATATCATTGTTTACAGATTACCGATAGACATAATATGTTAGACGATTTCATATTCTACTTAAAGAATCGAGACGGTGATAGTTTATCATTCATTATCGATCATCAAAATATGGATCATCCTACAGAATCTCAGGTTGTTCTAACCAAAACTGAAGGAATTACAAACTCTCAACAACAGCAGATCTACACTGAATTGATTGGAAAGTGGAACTTTGAGATGTTTTCTTCGAATATAACAACTTATATATTTGACTCTCTCATAGACTTGAACTATTCAATTGATCTGAGATTGGACAGTACTTTTAGACTAACCAATCAAGCTGAATACATTGAATCAGGTTCAGTCTCCTCATATCAACAAAACCTAACAGGTAAGTGGCAACTTTCAACGACTGCAGACTTCATAACTCTAATATCTGAAGACAATCCGCTACTACAAAAACATCTAACCATCTATGAACTTCGAGACCAAGAACTGACTATAGATTTAAGCTATTCATTTGATGAATATTCTACAGTCCAGTCTAGAATGAAGATGAAAAAAGACCCTAACAATCGCTGATCTCGCCATGGTGCACTCTGCTAGTTTGGACAGACCTGTTTTCTACTTACATCCTTTAAATGACTCAAACGGAATGGTAGTTGCGCAAACACCATTTGAAACATGACGGGAATTAAGGGAAACTTATACTAAACCACACGCCACGATTGATACAGTGATGTTGTAGAGCATTTCGCAAGTCACTAATCTAAATTCTTCTTGAACGAAATGTATTTACTATATTTTAAATAGGTTTGTAACCTAAGAGTTACTTTTATACGCCTTAAAGTTACACACATGAAAAATTTAGAATCGCAGATTGAAGAATTGGAAAAGATGAGAACTACTTGGCTTCTTGTTTTTCTAATCGGATTTATTTTTTGGGATGGTTTTAGAATCGTTACTAACCACTTTCCTGAAAATAAAATGGTGAATTATGCCACAACAATTAGCTTACTAGGATGGCTAACATGGACATTGGGCTTGATTCAAATGTTTCGGATGGGGTATAAAGTCAAGAAAGTAAAACAAGCGGCACAAATCCTAAATGATGAACTAGTTGAGTTAAATCGATTGAAATCATGGCGGATAGCTTTTATCACTGTTGTTTTGGCTCAACTAGCAATAATGGCTTTATCCCTTCTTTCATTTGACATTTCAGGTATCCTTTCTGCCGAAATATCTATTTTCATTGCAGTTACAGTAGCGTTATCTGCTTTTATTTATTATAACAAGAGTATTGCTAATGGCTGAATTCGAATTGAAAAATACTATTAAAGTAGAGAGAGCCAAAAGAAACATGACACAAGCTGAGTTAGCTTTGATGATTGGTGTTTCTCGCAAGACCATCAATACAATAGAAACAGGAAAGTTTATTCCTTCTACTATAACCGCATTCCGAATTGCTAAAGCTTTTAATGTCAGACCAGAACAAATATTTGAACTTGTATCAAATGAATAAAAAGCCCAACAATAGATACTATCATCCATAAGCTAGCTGAGCTATTTGCAAGGGCTGGTGGGATCAGATATTTTTATAGAAATTGAATAGTCTTGCTTACTAATGATAGTTAGACGCTATCGACCACATGGCTCTTTACATTCTTTCAGTGATTCAAACGGACTGGTAGTTGCGCAACCACCATGTGAAACATGGCGGGAACTAGAGGGAATTTGGGGCTAGCTTACTTCAAATGTAGGATCTCTCTCACCACCCTTGCCGCTTGTTTTGCTTCCCCAGTCGCCTTTGGAGCGCATACAGGACTTTCATCTTTTGGAACGCCTCTCTTTTGAGAGAATATTCACCGTTCAAGGCACATATTAGCGATATAGCACATACCTAGGGGTTACTTGAAACTATTCTCTAAATCCGATACTTTAGTAGGTATTAAATAGGTTCAGAGGCACGTGCCATATCTGGTCAATAGCGGTAATCCTAAAATTCTAATGTCAACTATAAAAGATCTAAGAACAGGAGCAATCTTTGAAGTTAAACTGGATGATAATCTAGGGTTCGGATATGTTAAATTAATAATTTTCCACGATATCGATTCAGACGACACATTTAACTTGTTTATTGTAAAGCCATACAATTATTACTCTATATCTAGCATCAAAAAATCGTTTGACCCGCAATTTTTTGAAACAGATGATATTATATGCTTCCCTCAAAATATGTACTTCAGGCCTAAATTGAGAGGAACAGATGCATGGAATTACATTGGGATGAGTAAGTTGACAGAGGAAGATTTAATCCTTCCTGACTACTTGATACTTCCCAATGGGTATTTCTGGTACGAAGGATTAAAAAAAGCCATACGCGATAAGGCTGAAATATGGATAAGGGATAGTCTTAAAAAAACAGTTTCCAGAAAAGTAAAGTCACACTTAAATATTGATCATTTAGGCATTTGGCCACATACTGGATCACAGTGTATTAACAGGTTTTTAAGTATGTACTGGATGAAGGAGAAAGGACGTGACCATTTGAATTTTTATCAAAAGTATAAATCTGAAGAAAGTTATTATGAGCGAGAACCCTATGACTACATTGGTGGTGGTCTTTTAATTATGAATAGAGAGAATCATGCATTTCAACAAATGAATAAAGTTGAAAGGTTGAAACACCGCTAACAAACGCTATAAATGAATAGGGTTTGAGCAGGTTTTTGTTCCAGAAACGGCTAAAAAACCGCCATTCGCTATTATTCTGCCCCTATTCGCTGAAAAAAATGGCTCTACGCACTTTTGGAAGGGGTGTTCGCTGTTTTGGAAGGCCCATTCGCACTTTTTTATAGCCATTCGCATGCGAATACCCCTTCAAAATCAGCGAATGGCACTCAAAAAACAGCGAATGGCCCCTGAAAATGTGCGAATGACCCCAGAAAATCTCCGTAGCGCCATTTTTTTTCAGCGAAGGGTTATTTTTTCTGGGTTTTTGTCATTCTAAACTGCGTGGCGTCGTTTTTTGAGAGTTTTGGTGTGGTTTTATGGGTTTAATGACTGTTTTACTGATTCTGCACTAGAGTAAACTATGTATTCCCGTCGTTTGTAATTGATTATTGTCGTTTATAGTATTGTATTCAATACGAAAGAAAAACGGAGTGTTATTACTCGGTTGTTAGAGATAAAATATATGGCGAAATGCTGGATTTGTAATGGTGACTTACCTTTAACGGGGGAACACAAATTCAAAGCTTCTCTACTAAGAAAAGGGTACGGCAAAAAGTACAAGAATGAGGATTCATTGTATTTGATCAAAAACGGCCAACCTAAAGAGGAAGAAAGAATCGAATCATACAAATCTCCCTTGGTCAAATTTGAAAATTCTATATGTGCGGATTGCAATAACGCAAAAACTGACCCTCACGACAACAGTTTTGATCAATTCATGAGTTATATAGAATCAAATTATCATCTATTATTAGAACAACAAAATTTAAACTTTGAGAGTATTTTTCAACTTGATTGGCTAACTCAAAAACGAAATTTGTTCAAGTATTTAGCAAAAATTATAGGCTGTAAACTTCAATCTATCAATAAAGAGTCACCTCTTAATGAACTCTCTAATTTTATCATAGAAGATTTAACACCATATCGGTTTAACATAAAATTTGAATTGAATGAAGGTGTTCATTACCTTTATCAGTCGGCAAAAATCAACAATAAAAATTACTACCACCTTTATTATGGCTCTACGACTTACTATGTAAACAGAAAGCATGATATGTCATTTGGAGGATGGGTATCATTTCAATGGATCACAGTACATTGGATTTTCAGTTCTTATATTAAGTCTTCGATTAAGGATAATCTTAGCAGTTCATGTTCCAGTTTAAAAATCAAAAGCATTAACGATTGTAAGTCATTTATCAACATGACTCCTTTAGAAATAGTAGAAGAAATTGAAACTAGTTCTAGAGAGAATCAGCAGAAACGATATAAACATTGTATGCAAATGGAGGACGAAAAATATCTCTAACATTTGATATGTCTGCAGGGCGGCTCAGAGGTAGAAGAGGCCCAGTTGCTTTAAGACTGCGTCTTGATACAGGAAATGAATCAGTAGTGTCTCTGACACGGTCTTGAATGCAGTGAAGATGTTTAGAGCTCCATTAGTGCCAAGGCTGTATGGCGGTTCACCATTCAAAATCTCCATCACCTCAAAAAAACAGCCATAGCAAAGAGACTCTGCACACCCCAATTACAAATTATATGTTTTACCCTGTTCAACATGACCACTTTTTTTACTTTAAACTTATAATCTATATTAAATTAAGAATGGTAGCCAATAGCGAGCGCTTAAGTGCAATAGAAACGTAACTGCATCTAGTTTAATCCCAAGATGAAAAGTAACCTAGAAATTTCGAGAATTCAAGGAAATAATATCGAGCGATTCACAGAACTTGTAGAACTATTGAATGAGGTTTTCGAAGAGCCTAATGAAGTGGCTTCAGAAAGACAATTGAAAAGACTGTTGAGCAAACCTGATTTTCTTGCAATTGCAGTAATCTATGAAAATAAAGTAATTGGAGGATTGACTGCATATGAACTCGAGGGGTATTATACGGATAAGAGTGAATTGTATATTTATGATATAGCTGTGAAAACAGAATTTCATAATCAGGGTATAGGAAAGAAATTAATTGAGCATTTAAAGAATTATTCAGCAAAAAACGGAATTGAAGGAATTTTCGTTGACGCGCACTCGGAAGATGAACAAGCAGTCAAGTTTTATGAATCTACTTTTGGTAAATGTGAAAAGGTAGATCACTTCAATCTTGAAATAAAAACTAGCTAAAACACTGAATATAGCTATTATTACATTTGTTTGTTGACTAAAATTCAGTGCTATTTACCACCCCCTTCAAACACTAAACTTTAACACCAATTAAAGTCTTTCAATGAACAAGTTATCCATTAGAAAAATTGAAAAAGGGGATCTCATTCAATTATCAATACTTGGTAAGGAAACTTATATTCAGACCTTTAGTGAAACTTGGTTGAATAAAGATTCATTAAATCAATTTCTAGAAGAAACATTTGGCATTGAGTTTTTGGAAAGGGACATTGAACACAATGAATCAATGTATTTTATAATCAGCGGTAAACAAGAAGATGTAGGTTATTTTAAGCTGAGTTTAACCAATGAAAAAGTCCTCTACCTGAAGAAGATTTATCTTCTCAAGAAAGCCAAAGGTCAGAACATTGGTCGATTATCGATTGATTTTATTGAAAACTTTTGCCGAAAAAAACAAATTCAGGAAATTCAACTTGACGTGTTGAGTACTAACGATTCAGCAATTTCATTTTATACCAAATGTGGTTTTTCAGAGATAAATAGAACCGCGAACTATATCGATCCAGAGCGTCCCGAACTGATTGTTATGCAAAAAATAATTAGTGAAAAACACCATCATCTCCAATAGTGCCCTTCGTTACTGCCATGCAGCATGGTGGTCAACCATTCTAAGTCTCCCTCATTATTGTTATTTAAAATCTCATTACTAAACTCCAGTGTATGAAGCGGGTTTAATCCGACGACTCGCATGAACAACATCAAACACATTCATAAACTAATTTTCCTAATAGAAGGCAACAATGCCGTATGGACACCCGAGCAGCTAGTTGATAATATTGGTAGTACATTGGGTAATGACGTTCGTTTTGCCTCTTGCTCCGGCAATTCGTTTACTAAAGAAAACGCACTAGAATTCTTACTCGATCGTCAAAAAGTAACCCTCATAGAAAATGGGAAGATCTCACTCCATCCACCCATGCAGATTTGCAATGGTCATGAAGAGTTCCAGAGTTAGCTCTTCTAACCAACTCTAATATAGAATAGTCTGTCAGTTTCCCTTACATTTGCAGCCATGAGCAAAGGGCTAAAATCTACAGACTTTCAGTTCGAAGGGTTGATCAGAAAGTATACAGGAAAAGTAAGAGACGTTTATGAGTTTAAAGACAAACTCGCCATGGTAGCCTCAGACAGGATATCTGCATTTGATGTAGTACTACCTGAGCCCATCCCTTTTAAAGGGCAAGTACTCAACCAAATTGCCGCAAAATTCCTAGCAGCTACTGCTGACATAGTACCCAACTGGGTAGACTCAGTACCAGATCCATCTGTAACTATCGGTAAGAGATGCGAACCTTTTCAAGTAGAAATGGTGATCCGAGGCTATCTAGCGGGTCACGCATGGAGAGAATACAGAGACGGCAAGCGACAGATCTGTGGAGTTCCATTACCTGAAGGGCTAAAGGAAAATGACAAACTTCCTCAACCTATCATTACTCCTACTACCAAGGCTCACGAAGGGCACGACGAGGATATTTCCAGAGAAGAAATCATAGCTCAGGGTATCGTAGAAGAAAGTCTTTACACTCAGTTGGAAGATTATACAGAGAAACTTTTCCAGAGAGGAACTGAGATGGCAGCTGAGAGAGGCTTGATCCTCGTAGATACAAAGTATGAATTTGGCCTATACAATGATGAAATCACACTGATAGATGAGATTCACACACCAGACTCTTCACGGTATTTTTACAAAGACACGTATGAAAGTCTTCAAGAAAAAGGCGAAGAGCAAAGACAACTTTCAAAGGAATTTGTACGTCAGTGGTTGATATCTGAAGGCTTTCAAGGAAAAGAAGGACAAAAAATCCCAGTAATGACCGAAGAAAAAGTAAATTCGATCTCCGATCGTTACATAGAGCTATTCGAAAAGATCACAGGTCAAGATTTCGAAAGAGCGAATACCGAGGATATAGAGAATAGAATTAAAACAAACATCGAACAATCGATATAACATACACACCATGAAGTTCACACTACAGAGAGAAGAAAAATACAACATTATCAAAGTAGATGAAGAGAAACTTGACTCTACTATTTCTCCAGATTTGAAGTCTGAGTTTTTAACCATGCAAGGCCAAGGAATAGGAAACTTGATCGTGGATTTAAGTGAAGTAAAATATATCGATTCATCTGGACTAGGAGCACTTCTAGTTGGCAATAGAGTATTTACTGAAGGTGGAGGTTCTTTTGTCATGTCTGGTGTCTCGGATCATGCGAAGAAACTTATCTCTATTTCTCAACTAGATAAAGTACTGACAGTATTGCCTACTGTAGAGGAATCAATCGACTTGGTCTTTATGAATGAGCTAGAGCAAGGGTTGAAAGAAGAAGGAGACGCCGAGTAAACATAATAACCAACCTTGTCATATACCGTCAAAATACTCGGATCGAATGCATCTATCCCAGCACACAACAGAAATCAAACAGCTCAGTTGCTGACGATGATGCAAGTACCTTTTCTCATAGACTGTGGAGAAGGTACTCAGCTTCAATTAAAAAAATACAAAATCAAGGCTCAGAAGATAGACCATATCTTTATTAGCCATTTGCATGGAGATCATTACTATGGATTGATTGGATTGATCTCCTCTATGCACCTCTATGGCAGGACCAAAGACCTCAATATATATGGCCCTCCAGGTTTAGGTGAGATTATTACTGTTAACCTAAAGCACTCACAAACATTCCTCAACTACAAAATCAACATGAAGGAATGGACTCCAAACGAAAGTGAGCTATTGTTTGAAAACCAAAATATTACAATTCATTCATTTCCTCTAAATCACAGAATCAACTGCTCAGGGTTTGTTTTTAGAGAGAAGCCTAAGAAAAGGAGAATTGATAAAAAGAAGTTAACCAATGAGATCACACCGCTGATGATATTGAGACTCAAGAGTGGTGAAGATATTTTGGATGATGATGGAGATATTCGCTTTTCCTCAAAAGCTTATACACTTCCACCAGCTCCATCTGTATCATATGCTTTTTGCTCAGATACGAAGTATGATGAAAGTATTATACCTTACATAAAAGGTGTAAACCTTCTTTATCATGAATCTACATTCATGAATGATATGAAGGAGCGAGCAGAGATTACGTATCACTCTACTGCCAAACAAGCAGCAGAAATCGCTAAAAAAGCAGAAGTCGACAGGCTTCTTATTGGTCACTATTCGACTAGATATAAAAACCTCCAACCCATGCTAGAAGAAGCAAAAACAGTATTTGAAGAAACACTACTGTCCATTGAAGGCAATGACTACGAGGTATCATGAATCAATCATTTGAAGACAAAAAGAACACTCTATTTCTAGTACTAGCAGGCATTTTTATCACCAATGCTCTCCTTGCGGAAATAGTAGGAGTGAAGATTTTTTCTCTTGAAAAATTATTAAATACCGACCCAGCACAAATCTCTCTTTTGGGAGAATTCGTATTGGACTTCAATTTGACAGCAGGTGTAGTATTATGGCCTGTTGTTTTTATTTGCACGGATATTATCAACGAGTACTTTGGCAAAAGTGGAGTAAAGAAAATCAGCTTTTTAACTGCCGGTCTAGTCTCCTTTGCATTTCTGATGATCTACATTATCACAGTGCTGCCACCAGCTGACTTCTGGGTAGATATCAATAGCGTGGACAAACAAGGTAATTCGTTTAACATCAATTCTGCCTTCCAAACAATCTTTAATCAAGGACTAGGAATAATAGTCGGTTCTCTGGTGGCATTCTTAATCGCACAAATACTTGACGTGACCGTCTTTCAAAAATTAAGAAGCATCACCGGCCCCAAAATGATTTGGTTGAGAGCAACTGGTTCAACACTCTTTTCCCAACTCATCGACAGCTTTGTTGTTCTAATTATTGCTTTCTACATCTGGGGTAACTGGCCTCTCAAACAAGTAATAGCCGTTGGTATCATCAATTACATTTACAAGTTTGTCATCGCAATGGCTCTCACGCCATTTATATATTTAGGGCATTATTTGATTGACAGCTATTTAGGTAAAGAAAATGCAGAAAGATTAACTGAAGAAGCTTCAATGAGCAAATGAACCTTGCTGCCTCAAACGTTCAACGTGTATTGACTCTACCCAGCAGAAAAATTCACCCTAAAAAAGGCTATCACACTTCGATTAAGCGAAATCTAAATCCGTAAAATCCCAAGTCATTCCTTTTTTATAGAATATCTGCTCTCCAATAACTGCTAGTGGAGAATGAAAATTATTATCATACAATTGTCCAGTACCTAACCCTTGATGACCAACATAATCGTATTCGGCTACAAACTGACAAATAGCATTTAGCCCTACATTTGATTCCAAAGCAGAAGTAACCCACCATCCTATCTCCATTGATTCTGCTATCTTGATCCATTCGGCAGTTTCTTTTAAGCCTCCTAGAAGAGATGGTTTAAGGATTATATACTGAGGTTTAATTTCTTCCAAAAGCCTTCTCTTATGATTCTTTCCAAAAACTCCAATCAGCTCTTCATCCAAAGCAATAGGAACAATATTCTTCTGACAAAGAAGCTGCATCGCCATTTCCTGTTTTGGCATGATAGGTTGCTCTATCGAATGCAAATCAAACTCTTCTAAAGTATTCAACTTCATCAAGACAGTTTGTGTATCGAAAGCTCCATTAGCATCCACTCTTAAGGTCAACTGATCGGCTGGAAACTCCTTACGGATCATGGATAAGATTTTACATTCCTTATCAAAATCTATCGCACCTATTTTCATCTTGATACAAGTAAATCCAGCCTTCAATTTAGACTCTACCTGCTCCTTCATAAAGCTCTCATCCCCCATCCAGATCAAGCCATTGATAGGAATACCCGATTCATCTTGGAAGAAGCCATTATCATAGATCATTCTCTGACCTCCATTGATCAAATCCATCAATGCAGTCTCTAGCCCAAAGCGAATAGCTGGCTTAGACTCATCTACATACTTATCTATAAGTGGATAAATATCCTCCATACTCTTTGGCACAGATTCCTTTTCTAATAATTCAGCAAGGTGATTAAGCTCCCAATCAAAGTCTAAATTGTAATCATAGCTCAGTCGCTCAATTACACTTACTTCACCCAAACCAAAAACATCTAGATTTTCAGCACTAGATACCTTAAGAATCCAAGCGTCCTTAGTTTTTAAGACTCCACGAGAGGTTCCTGCATCAAACTTAAAATTGAGTATATGTTTTACGAAAGTCAGTTTTATTGGCATGGCGATAAATTTACGAATTCATTCCACATTCTAGTCTGGAATATTCCAATTTTGCTACCCAAAACCGATGGACATGACAGCAGAAGGAACAAAACTAGAAGATTACCTCTACGAATTACCGGACGAGCGAATTGCTAAACACCCTCTTGAAAATAGAGATGACTCTAAACTTCTCGTCTACGAAAAGGGAAAAATTTCTCATTTGCCATTCAAGTCTATCACTGATCAAATACCTCAGGGCGCTACGTTATTCTTAAACAACACAAAGGTAATAGCTGCAAGAATGTACTTCTATCGTGAGTCAGGAGCCAAAATAGAAGTATTCCTCACGGAACCCGTACTACCTCACCCAGACATTCAAGAAGTCTTAAAGGCTAAAAATTCCTGTACATGGAAATGCATCATTGGAAATCTTCGTAAGTGGAAAGATGGTGAAACCATTTTCAGCGAACTGAATGGACAAAAAATAGAAGCCAAGCTATCCAATAGAGAAAAAGGTTTAGTTCAACTCGATTGGACCGAAAACATAACATTTCTAGATATCATTGAATCTATCGGACATGTCCCTCTGCCGCCTTATATGAATCGAGAAGATGACATAGAAGACAAGGATCGGTATCAGACAGTCTTCGCTGAAATAGAAGGAGCTGTAGCCGCCCCGACTGCAAGTCTTCACTTTACGGATAAAATTTTAGAAACAATAAAATCTAAGGGATGTACATTAGATAGCTTAACCTTACATGTAAGTGCTGGAACTTTCAAACCTATTACTTCTGAAAACTTCAAGGATCATGATATGCATAACGAACGCATCGTTATATCTAGATCAAATGTTCTCAATGTTTTAAACTCTAAAGGGCCTGTTATAGCAATTGGAACGACGGCACTGCGTACGCTAGAAAGCATGTTTTGGTACGGTGCTAAACTGTTTCTAGACTCAAATGCTGTTTTCTCTATCTCACAAGAAGATGCCTATCAAAAAGACCTTCAATCAATCTCAAAACAAGATGCTCTCAATGCCATCTTGAAAAAAATGGATGAGCAGGAAATAGATGAACTGAAAGGAGAAACCAAAATCTTCGCTTATCCTGGATATCAATTCAGAATTACAGAAGGTCTATCTACTAACTTTCACCAGCCTGGATCTACATTGATTCTTTTAGTGGCTGCCTTTATTGGCAGTAACTGGAAAAATGTATACGAAGAGGCATTAATGAGAGACTATAGATTTTTGAGCTATGGAGACACTTCTTTATTACTTCCTTAGCATCAATTCATAATCCTGCCAAATAATGGCAGGATTCGAAACGGAATGACAGGATCATAAAGTAAATTGGCAGGATTTGAAATTTGATTAGATACTTATTTGCATATAAATCAAATAGGCAAGTAAAGAATCATGAAGTATCATTTAAAATTTCTTCAAATACACGACAAGTCAACTGGAAAAAGGAGCTCTAACACCTTACAAATGTTATATCTAAGCGTTGGGTTCTGGTTAATAATTCATCTTTTAACTTTCGTATCAGATGCTCCATATATAGAATGGTTATTCTTATTTAATGTTTTAACCCTCGGCAGTTATATCATATCCATTAGAACTCTCCTCAAGACTGATAGCAAAGCAAACAAGTATCAGCCTTTCAACCAGCAGGCTCTTTAGTCCTTTCATTCATAGCCTCAAGCTTGTTAGATAGGTCATCAAGTTTCTTTTGCATCGTTTCAAAGTTTTGATACATCATCTGACGAGCGATTTCATCATCAGCTTCTACGTCTTGGTGATGTAGTTCGTTCATTGTATTTACTACTATGGCAATGAAAATATTGAGAGTCGTATAAGTTGCTATCAATATGAATGGAATAAAGAACAAATAGGCGTTTGGAATAACTTCCATCATTGGACGAGCAATTCCTGTTGACCAACCTTCCAAAGTCATTACCTGAAAAAGCGTGAACATGCTTACTCCAATATTACCAAACCAATCCGGAAAAGCTTGGCCATATAGATTGGTAGCTAATACAGCGAAAATGTAAAACACAGTAATTAGCAATACTGCTATCCACCCAATACTAGGAACTGATTTGATAAGCGCTTCAATAATGAGTCTTAGCTTAGGAACATTTTTAATCAATCGAAGAGTTCTTAGAATCCTCATCGTTCTAAAAATAGAGAATGCACCAGCTGTAGGAACCAAGGCCACAGCCACAATTGCGAAATCAAAGAGATTCCATGAATTTTTAAAAAACTTAAATCCAAATGCGTAAAACTTTAAAATAAGTTCCAACACGAAGATGCCCAAGATAATATTATCAACGAAGTCAAACCAACGTCCGTATGATTCCATCCAGCTTCGAGAAGTTTCCATACCGATAGACAAACTATTGATAACTATTAGGGAAACGATAAAATGCTGAACTCCTCCGCTTTCTAGAAATTCTGCTAGTTTCTCTCTGTGACCTGTCATATTTGATTAGTAGTAAATAGTGTTTTAGAAATTTATCAATGATAGAGCTAGTTTGGTAGAAAATTCTTGTACTTGTTCTGATTTATATAGACCAAATCCACAAAACAAGTACTACTTGTCATTGCGAAACAATCTTTTAACCTGTCAGAGAAGCTCAAGACAAAAAATAAAACACAGGAAGAAGAATCAATGTAGTCAAATACCAAAACAATTATCCTATTCGAAAAAAGTAACAACCGTTATAATACTTTCTTACTGACTACGACAATATTTAAAAATGAGTTTTTCTGCCTAAATACCTTGGACAGTCTAAACGATGAGATATCTCTCTTCTTTTTCATTTTCTACAAATATTTCGATTGCGAGACGAAGTTAATCAATCAATATTATTCAAATTTGAAGATCAATTAAGATATCAAAAACAAAGTATCTTTTTATGGTTAAGTGTGACACTTGAAGCCTTATTACTTTTTATCCATATTCAGATATTGTTATATTTCAACCTTATAGTACTCATAACAAAAAATAGAGCTAATCGAATGCCAAGATTCATCATCGCTTTCTTACTCACCTCCCTACCCTTATTGGTTTTTTCGCAGCAAGGAGACCTTTTTCTTACTCACCACAATCTCGATATTCCGGGGCTAGACAATACTAATTTCCAAATCATTACCAACAATCACGGACAGCTTTGTATTGCTAATAGATCTGGTATACTACAATATGATGGAACACACTGGGACTACATATCTACTCCTAGCGCAGCTGTTTCGATAGCATTTGATGACGAAGACAATTTATATGTAGGGTGTGTAGGAGATTTTGGTATCATCGATTTCCAAGACAATCAATACAAGTTTGTTTCATTGAATCCTAATAAGAAAGATGATGGAATTTATTTCCAAACTGTATTCATGGATACTTGTGTGTTTTTCATGAGTGAAGAAAATATCATTAGATACAATTTAGCTCACAAACGAAGCAGTATCTCGGTACTCGATAATATGGAAGAGTTTTATACAAAGGTCTTCGCTATTGACAGTACAATCTTAGTACAGACCAATGATAGTCTATATCAATACAAAAATGACTCCCTTCTAGCTTTTGATTGGAATCAACCGAAAGATGCTAAATTCATCTTCTTCAATAAACACCCTACTGAAAATAAGTACGTCTGTGGTACTACGGATAACAAAACATACATATATCGGGAGGGGAAATTCTATCAATGTAGAATCTCAAAATTCCTGTCTGAAAGTGAGTCTTTTGTGGACAATGGTATGTGGGTAGATGAGAGGTACTTTGCACTGAGTACACTGGAGAACGGAGTAATCCTCTATGATAATAAACGTTCTCGCATCGTTGAAGTCATTAACCAAAGTAAAGGTCTACCCGACAATGAGGTAAGAGCCATAGGAGTTGACAAAGAAGAAGGCCTTTGGATATCTCATGAGTTTGGACTTTCCAGAATGGAAATTGATATTCCCTTTAGAAGCTTTACTAACTTTCAAGGGCTTCATGGAAACCTATACGAAGCCTATTTCCACAAGAAGAATCTATATGTGGCTACTAGTGAAGGAGTATTCCATCTCATAAGACAGAAGAGATATAAGAACATCGTTTACTACTCAGAGTTCAAAAACAAAAATTTCCAAGAGTATGAACCTGAGGAACCTGAAGCAGAAATAGAGGGAGCTCTTGATGAAGAAGTAGTAATCGAAACTGAGTATCAATCTATACCTGTATCGAAGCGCTTACCAAAAACTGAAATTAAAAAGAGCTCTAACCCTGAAGGTGCAAGCGAGTCAAATACAACTACTCCTAACAAAAAGAGTTTCTTCTCTAGATTAAGTAGTTTCTTCTCAGGTAGTGATGATTCATCTGAAGAAGTTCAAACTATAAAAATTGATACCGCAGCACTCATCAGAAAGCACAAAAGGTCTAAAAAATCTTCCGAAACTATATACGAGCCTCAAGAGAGAATCACAATCACGGCTAAAAATAAAAAATATCGTCGTGTAAAGAGACAGTACTTAGATAGTAGATACTATTTCAAACATGTAGATGGCATCCATGCTAAAACTGAAAAATTCTTTGTCTATCAAGGAAACCTTTATGCAGCTGGAACAAATGGAGTCTATGAAATCAAAAATGACAAAGCAGAACTTGTAATCCACGAACCGGTTCGATTCATTACGCCTGAGAAAAAACATGATAAACTAATTGTTGGTAACCTTTACAACGAAGTAAAGATCTATCATAAAGAAGGTAATATCTGGGAAGAAACAGAAAACCTAAACATGCACGGTGACCTTGTAATGACTGCATTCAACGATCAAAGTGGCAGAACTTGGTTTGTAACTCCTACTGCACTAATTGAGTTTGATGATATTACAGTAGATCACTTCGAATACAAACTATTCAAGTATAAAAACCAGTTTATCGATAAAACTAAACTGGCATATGTTGACAGCATTCTATATCTAATCAATTCTGAAGGTTACTTTTATCTTGATCCTGAAGAGCAAATTATCAAAGAGGATACTGCTATTTTAAACCAAATTGGAAAGCCTATTCGTCACCTTCAACAACGTGATGGAGTAGTGTGGATTAATAATGGTCAAAACTGGTTTAAGATTGATCATGATCGTACGATAGAAGAAATGGATGTTTTCGGGCTATTCCCTAACATGACTTACATTTCTAAGTACGGTTCAAGACATTGGTTAATTGATGATTCCAAGGAAGTATTACAATTCGATAAGGCTATTCTTGACAGTCTTCATACCAAGAGTAAAATGTTCTTTAGAAAAGTCAGTAGTAATAAGGGAGATGTTAAACTCTCTGAAACTATGTACTTCGACTTTGATGAAAATTCTATCGATTTTGAGCTGTCCAAGCCTGATTACAGAGGAATCTTAAGTCCAGTATATAGATACAAACTAAGTGGAGCTAATGAATCTTGGTCAGAGTGGAGTCACAAGTACCATATTATGTTTAACTACTTACCTCCGGGACATTACACACTATTAGTACAAGCACATGATTCGTTCGACAATTTAGAAGAGTCAAAACCTATCCACATTATTATCAGGCCTCCATTCTGGCAGACACTGTGGTTTTACGGTTTACAAATCTTATTCATGACCAGTTTGGTAGTTGCCTCAGCCTTTATGAATAGGAAGGCTCAAACTAAATACGTCATAGTAACTGAGGCACTTACTATCATTACTCTTGTGATGATCATTGAATTCCTTCAAACGGTTGCAGGAAACTATCTGGACATACAGAGTTCTCCAGTAGTTGATTTTGGTATTGATGTAATTATTGCACTTTGTGTATTCCCATTAGAGCAATTATTGAAGAAATACTTAAAAGCTGATGGTACGGGAGACGGTGTAGCCGGTAAAGGTCTATTGGATATTCTGAAATTGACTGAGCCTATTAAAAGGCTAACCAAGAAGGATCTTTAAACCTTTTTATTGAACCAAATGTAAACATGTCATCCGATTTCAAACTATCTATAATCGTCCCCTTCTTCAATGAAGAATCCATCATTCAGGACTTTGTAGATAGTTTGGTTTCATTACTACTAATTCATAAGTATGATTATGAATTACTTCTTATAGACGATGGGAGCAATGATCACACTCTTGAAAAGATTTATAAGATTTGTTTAGAGAACGAAAGAATCAAATACCTTTCGTTCTCTAGAAATTTTGGGCATCAAGCTGCCCTCAAAGCAGGCTTAGACCACTCAATAGGAGACTGTGTATTATCAATGGATGGTGATTTGGAGCATCCAATAGAACTAATACCAGCCATGATCTCCAAATGGCAAGATGGCTTCGAGGTGGTAAATACCTTACGAAAAGAGCATTCGAGCTTAGGGCTGTTCAAGCGATTATCTTCAAAACTCTTTTACAGCTTGATGAACTTTTTATCTGATATTGAGCTCAAAGAAGGAAGTGCAGATTTTCGGTTACTAGATAGAAAAGTGGTCAATGTTACCAAAAGCCTTCCCGAAACTCCTCTTTTCATACGAGGAATGGTCAGTTGGTTAGGGTTCAAGCAGACAGAGATTTCTTATGAACAAGGTTTGCGAACAGCAGGTGATTCTAAATTTACCAAAAGGAAAATGGTGAATTTTTCCATATCTGGTATCAGTAGCTTTTCAATTAAGCCGTTAAGACTATCCTTGGTAATAGGCTTGGTAATAGCATCTTTATCCATGCTCTATGGTTGTTATGCGGTATATATCAAAATATTTACGGATACCTCAGTAGATGGCTGGGCGTCATTACTAGCTACAGTATCTTTTTTAGGAGGTATACAAATGCTAATGTTTGGATTGCTTGGAGAATATTTAGGAAGGCTTTTCATTAGCTCTAAAAACCGACCTAGTTATGTAATCAGGGAAACTAACCTAAACTAAGTTTGACAGACTCTACGCAAAAGCATATAAACCATCGAAGCCAAGTTTTAGGACTTGGTATTTCGTTATTTGTATTAGCAGGAATAGCACTATTAGGATATATTATTTTTACTCCAGAGTATGTCACTAAATATTTATCTCTAGATGGTAATATTCCTTCTAGTAAGTTAACCGCATTAACCAATATAAGGTTAATCACTCTAATATTTGGGTTGCTTTTCTTAATTCTAGGACTTTCTACCTCCTTACTGCTATTAACCAAGGAGCAATTACTCAAGACAATATATAACAAATACTTAAGTGAGTTGTTTAGTTTCAACCTAGAGAACAACATTAAAAATGTATTCCATTCACTATCTTCTAGGGACAGGAGCGTTTTAGGTATCAATATCATAATAGGGATCTTTTGTCACGGTTTTTTACTGACTAATATTATTATCAACTGGGATGGAGCTCTTAATTTAAATTATTCAAATATTGCGCATATTCCGTCAGGGCGATGGTTTACAGCTTTATTGGGAACCATCAGTGAGAGTACTATTCTCCCTTTTCCTTTCGTAGCGATTAGTATTATCCTTCTAGCAATATCAGGATGGATGCTTAGCAAAATATTAGGAGCAAGGTCCACTCTTGGTCAACTTTTAGTTTCTGCAGTTCTAATTTGCTACCCAGGGTATGCAGTGGGTATGTCGTATACATGGGTATGCTATATTTATCCTCTGGCGACTGTCTTGGCGCTTTCTTCTATCTTTCTTGCTCAGAAAGAATCTGTCAAATCCATGATCGGAGCTTTGATCTTGTTCACATTGATGTTAGGTACTTATCAGGGACTAATTTCTTTTGCTACTTCAGTCATTCTTGTACTTACCATCCAAAATGTATCAACAAATAGTCCTTTCAATATTAAAAGATATGCGATACTGATCGTCGGAGGATCCGTATTTTACAAGCTTATTACAAACGTGATCCTTTGGGTACTTAATTTAGAGTATACCCAATACCTCCACGCCGATGAAATCAATACTCAATACATTCTAGAACATTCCGTTAAAAATTTTCTACTGACTTACAGTACCATCAAACATTTCTTCTCAGGTCTATATGTTTCTATTCCTGGATACCTATTTCTTGGAATTGCAGCATTATTCTGTATATCGATATTAATTCTTTTATTTCGCTCCTCTACCACGCTTACTATTAGTAAGAAACTCGTAATAATTGGATTAGTACTAGTCGCTCCTCCTTTAGTATTTGCCACTAAATTCTTAAATACAGATATCTATACACTTCTGACCTTTGGTACTGTGCCTGTATTTGCTGGATTGCTTCTCTTCATTATTCGTCAACACATTAGCGTTCTATCAAGCTTAGGATATGTGATAGGGATAGTTATTCTGATAGGCTTTATTAATAGAAGCAATATTATCCACCTAAAAAATCACCTTTGGACTGAAACGACTTTAAGAATAGCAAGTGATATATCTGTCAAAATTGCTTCATTAGAAGCATATCGTCCAGAATTTAAACTAGTAAGGATAGGTAACTTATCAAGTAAACGCTTCCCTCATAACCAACTATCTCCATTTGATGAAAATGCGCTAACAATGATCACAGCTTCAGGAATGGGTACATATGGAGAGGCTCATACACTGAATGGCGTTATGAATTACCTTGGTTTCAATTACCCTGTAGTATCTGAAGATGATCTACCGACTACAGTCATAGAAAGGGTAAAAAAAATGCCTTCTTACCCAGAAGAAGGCTCTATAAATGTCTTAGATGAATATGTAATCGTCAAGTTCGATTAGGAACGGTCGATACTGTGTTTTCCTCCGCCTAATAAAGCTATCGCAATGAAACCGAACAAATAGAGTAGAGCTAGCTCTTTCTTGGCTAAAGCATCTCCTGCATGAACTACGAAAGTTGCCACAGTCATCGTTGCTATCACTGGAAGAGCAGAATACTTAGTCTTGTATCCTACAATTACCAATACCGGACAAATCAACTCTCCAATCACTGCTAATATCAATGAAGGTACTTCACCGATCCCAATAGGATCAAGAAAACTCATCTTCCCCTCTACTAGCTTCATCAACTTTGGATATCCATGAGTAAGCATCATCACTGAAAAAGATACTCTCAATAATAACAGACCTATATGATTCATTCGTTTTTGGTTTAATCTTGGAGCAATAGCCCAATGTGTTTAATTCGCCGACCCTTTAGTCGAGTTTAAAAAAATTCCCGAAGCACCTCGTCCTATTGGAACAAGTATCTTCTTCGTAAAGCTTGTAAAACTATGAAAAAAGCCCAAAAACTAATTGATTCAGGCTATTGTTATCCTGTTCAAACATCATTTACAACAACTCATTAGCAAGATTCGCTAGCTCTGACCTTTCTCCTTTCTCTAAGGTAATGTGCGCAAATAGTTCCTGACCTTGAAGTCTATCTACTAAGTACGACAAGCCATTACTTTGTGAGTCTAGATATGGAGTATCGATCTGATTAATATCTCCGGTAAAGACAATCTTACAATTTTCTCCGGCACGAGTGATGATGGTTTTCACTTCATGTGGCGTCAAATTTTGAGCTTCATCGACTATGAAGTAGATATTGGACAAACTACGCCCTCTAATATATGCTAAGGGAGTAATCAAGAGTTTCTCTTGATTGACCATCTCCGTAAGGCGAGTATATTCTTTATCTGTCTCTTTGTATTGGTTTTGAATGAACTTCAAATTGTCCCAAAGTGGCTCCATATATGGATTCAATTTGGACTTGATATCCCCAGGCAAATACCCAATATCTTTATTACTCAAAGGAACTATGGGTCTTGCAATGAATATCTGTTTGAAATTACGTCGTTGTTCCAAAGCAGAAGCCAAAGCCATCAATGTTTTCCCTGTGCCTGCAACTCCTGTGATGGCTAGAAGCTTCACATCTGTATTCATCATCGCATGAATTGCAAAAGCTTGCTCTGCGTTCTTTGGTTTAATACCGTAGACAGACCTCTTCTCTACATGTCCGACATTTTTCTCAATAGGGTTGTAGTAAGCAAGAGCGGAATTCTTGGAGCTTTTAAGAATGTAATAATTGTTATTCACTGGCTCCTGCTTGCCAAGTGCTCTCTTAGTAGTAACAGCACCAATCTTGTATAAATCATCAATGGCAGCAGCTGATACTTTTCCTACTTCACTTTTGCCAAGCGAAGACATCGTGTCTACATTCTTGATCTTGCCTGTCTCATAATCCTCAGCAGTGAGGTCAAGGGATTTTGCTTTGAGGCGAAGGTTAATATCCTTGGATACAAGAATTACCTTCTTGCCTTTTTCTTCCTTCTTTAGTTTGAGCGCTGCATTTAGGATCTTATGATCATTCTTATGATCACTGAAAATATGCTCAGCGTCTAGATCCGGCTCTGTTTTAGAATGGAGTAATACTTTTAACTTCCCTTTGGTATTTCCATTGAGAGGAATCCAATCTTGCAATAGATGTTCTTTTGCTAATCCATCTAAAAGCCTTGCAAACTCTCGGGCCTCAAAGTTGATGGTATCGTTTCCTTTTTTGAAATTATCAAGCTCTTCTAGGACTGTGATAGGTATCGCGACGTCATGTTCTGCAAAATTCATGATGGAGTCGTGAGCGTGAAGAATAACCGATGTATCTAGTACAAAGATCTTCTTAGAGGAAGCTTTTTTCGCCATATAATAGAGTGGTTTTTATTTTTAGTAATCTGTTTAAAAATGTGCTAAACTCCAACTCTTCTCCCACTGAAACGACACGGTTTTTTGTGGCTTTATCATACTGATAAATACCGTTTTATTTAATATTCAACCAATATTTACGGAGTCGTTCCTGTCTATCGGAGGAATTGTACCAGACTTCCAATTTTGAAGACTTGGTCACTTTAGTGTCCACTGTTTTTGCCGATAGCCTTACTTTCCTCAGCTTCCCTTCTCTGTTCTTTCTAAAAACTACAGCATGGATTTTGTCCCCGACTCCATGTTTGTTTTTGAACTCTGTAAACTCTTCTTCATAGTTCTCAATATCAATCTTGACGCCATCAAACTTGTAAATGATATCACCTTCTTGATATCCCATCGCTTTACCAAATACATTCATATAATCAATGGAATTGATCACCAATAAATTGGTTTCCTCAGTCACTCCAAAACTGATATGACCTAATGACAACTCTCGGATAACAGAACCAGGCTGGTATTCGAGCCCCACTTTTCTAAAAAATCTTTGGTAAGGGATAGGATTCGCTTGCTCTACATGTTCTTTAAAGAAATCTCTCACCTCAGGATAGGTCATCTCGCCTATTACATCAAAAAGCTCACCGTCTTCAAATGGTCGATTCTTACCATACTTGTCAGATAGCTGATTCATCATCTGTTGAACACCATATTGTCCGTCAGACAAATCCAATAATAGTATATCTAAACACATCCCTATTAAGGCTCCTTTAAAATAGACGTTGTTGTATTGTCCGATATGTCTATCCAAACAATGAAGACTCAGTTCGGTAAAGGCCAATGAATCGACGTAGCGATAAGAGAATTGGATTTTATTATTGATTACTTCAAGGAATTGATCTATTGACATCTCTCCATATTTGACTTGTGTCAGTTGGGCGGCATACTCGGTCATACCTTCATACAACCATAGGTGTCTAGACATTTTTGGGTTGATAAAATCGAAATTGGCTATTTCTTTAGAATGAATATTGAGAGGTGTGACTATATGAAAAAACTCGTGTGCTGTGATGTCCTTGATAGACTGTCCAAGAAAAAAAAGGCTGGCTTGAGGAAGAACTAAAAGCGAACTATAGGAGTGCTCCAATGCTCCATATCCTCCAGACAATGTGGATGATGAAGGTAAATAGACTAGTACTACATATTTGTCTACCGGTAACTTTCCACCCAAATATTCCTTTTGAGCATTCATCAGCGGTTTGATAAGCTCTGCTACATAACCTGAGCTCAAACTGTTATCCGAAGAATGTACCGAAACCATTACTTCACAATTGTCTACATGAAAAGTAGTGGTATCCGGACGGCAGTACATGATCGGACTATCTACTAGCTCATGATAGCTAGAGGCCACAAACTGATCCTGTGTATCCGAATCAATGATTTTATTGAGGGCGGTAGTACCAAACATCTTAGCTTCATGGGCGATGTTCAGCTGAATTGGAATTGATTTCATCCCGTCTAGATATCCCACGAATCCAAATAGGTTCATCACAAAAGCATACTCTTCAATGGAAGTACCTGCTGGTTCAAAAATTATATTCTTAAGATGGGTATCGTAGGTATCATCTACCACATAGCTGATTTTGTGAAGCTGCTGCGCGGAGTGAATCAACCTTCTATTGACAGTCAGGGAGTCAATTTGAAGTTCATTACCTGCCTTATCAAAACATCTGAAATCACTGATAAACCGACCGAAATCATACACTTTGTATGTACCTGGGACGATTTTGGGAAATTGAAATTCAATACTAGACTGTGATACTTCTGGCACCAATACTTCTACGGCAAGTTGATCATTTGAGACTGTCGTCAGATCTATACGAACCTGATAGACAGATTGAGCTGATGAAATATTGCCTCCCAAATAAAAAATACAAATCAGTATGAATGGAGAAGCAAGTTTCATCATCCTTTGATCTTACCGTAAATCAACCCTTTTGGGTCTAGGGTAAATTCTCCTTGTTGACTCGAAGAGACTTTAATTTTGAAGCTTTGTTCTCTTCTATCAAGCCGCAATTTTCTTACATCCAATGACGTTCCTTGCTTAATCTGTAAATCAACCCGCACATCGTAAACGTGGTCTGTATGCTGGACGGTAGTTACGATCACTTTATTTCCTTTTCTTTTGACAGCATATGTAATATCGACTCCTCCAGGAACTTCCAGCCATTGATAGAAAAACTCATCCCAGTTTTGACCTGTCACTTCTTCTACTACAGCAATAAAATCCTTCGTATCTGCATTGGAATGCTTGTAGGTCTGAAAATAGGTTATCAACACTTCCCACATTTTCTCTTCTCCTATTCTGTCACGAAGCATTCTTAGTATCCAAGCTCCCTTTTCATACACAAGTGGACTCAAGATCTTTGAAGGTTCATCTACAGATTTGATCAGTACTGTCCTATCAGGGTACTTCGCTTCGTACTTTTGAATCTTTATGCGATCTGCTTCATACTTCTCTAGTGCCCGAACCATCCCTTTTCGTTCTTCCAGATACCGCCCTTCCAGAAATTCTGCAAAGCCTTCTGACAACCATACGTGTTCCCAGGATTTTTCCGTGACACTATTGCCAAACCATTGATGGGCTACTTCATGAGCTATTAATTGAATGATTTCTTTACCTGTTCCTACTTGATTCTCATCGTAAAATATGTTGCTCGCATTCTCCATACCTGCAAATCGAGTAGTGGACTCCACATGGTCAAGTTTACTGTAAGGATATTCTCCCAAGTTGGACAGGAAGAAATTATATATTTTCATAACATCAGAAAATGACTTGAATCCCTCTTGCGCTGTCGATCTGTAGACCCAGCTTGTGGAGAAATGATCAGATTCCATAGGCTTGGTCACAAAGTCAGCAGCAGCCACTGCCATTACTTTGGTGGATAGCGGTGTATTCTCTTTCCAGTGATGTCGAACCTCTCCAGTTACCAAAGTGGATTGATCTATCAAATTACCAGATCCTACTACTTTGTAATGTTTCGGTGCAGTAACTACAAACTCACAACTTGCTTTGTCAGCGGGGTCATCCACTACTGCCAACCAATAGTGTGCTCTATTGGGCCAATGGTCTGAAAAAAAAGTTCGCTCTCCATATTTATTCTGAGATATATACATGCCATCCTTGGGTATCCCAGCATAAGTCAGCGATAGTTCTATGGTATCAGATAGTGCGTATTTGTCCTTGAGCAAAATATACAAAAGCTCATCCTCATGAATAAAACCAACTTGCTGTTCATCGATAGATAGACTCTTGACTATCATTCCCTTTCCGGTCTTATCATATGCGTCCAAATCTAAACGAAGAGTGTCCAATGCGTCTTTTGTTTGGACCAATCGAATGTCAGCTTTAACAGCTACTGTATCTGAGGCATCATTCAGTGCGACTTCAAAACGATAATGGACTACATCTATGTCTCGATCGGCAAGAGCTGGTGAAAAAATAAAAAGGCAGAGTAAGGCAGGTAAATAGATCTTCAGCGGATTCATAAAATGTTGTTTTGTATTAGGCAATAAGTCTAAAATAGGCAGCTATGTTCAAAGAGTAAAGTCTGGATCAATACTTTTTGCTATCGAAAGAGAATGATTCATCTTATCTCGCTGTCCTAAAGCATCATATGCTTTGACTTCGATTGCCCAAATGGCCAAACTATCTGACCATATCTCTTTGCCCCATGCTATTGACTCTACTGCCTCGTTATACTTTCCAAGTATCAATTGCATTTCTGAGACTTTAAGGTATACTTCATAGTGTGACTTAGGTATCATGCCTGCATTTATCAGTAGAGGGTAGGCTTTCCCTAAATCAGCTTCATACTGAGATACTGCACGATCGGCACTCAGTTGATAATAAACCAACGCCTGTTCATAGTCTTGAACTCCTTCATCATACACTTTGGCTAGTTCAAAAAGTAGCTTTTGGGTATCTAATCCCTTGATTCGAAGCTTTTGATACCATTGAATGGCCTTTCTGTAGTTTCCAGAGTAGTGATAGGCATGCGCCAATTGAATCATCATTTCCATAGAGGGCAAATAGGTGTAGTCCATTAGCACCTCGTACTGGTGGGCAGCAACTCCAAACTGACCGGAGGCCATGTTTTCTTTTGCATTTTTCTCTATTCCCTTGAGCAACTCTGTTTTGAATTTTCGCATGTAGGTCTCTTCATTGGAGAAATATCCCATGCCTTTGAGAACCAACAGGGCTCCTGCCACATTTCCTTTCTCCTTTTCAGCTACCGCTTCTTTAAACGTATCCTGACGAATCTCCATTCGCTCAGCACGCTCGAGTGACTTTTTATACTTCCACAGAGCTGTCCCTCCATATACCAGTATGCCGATTCCCAATGTCACTAAAAAAGCAACCAGAGTAGCTCGGATATTTTCTTTGGAGTTGACTTTGACCTTTCGGTAAAATGGAGGCTTTCGCCCAAATGGATATCGATAATGCTGCTGAAATGGCGATGGACTAGGCGCAGAGTATATGGCTCCATACGTTCGCTTCAGATCGTACTGAGCTTTGGTATGTGGGTCAGATAAGACCTGATAGGCTTGATTGATCAGTTTAAACTGTTCTTCGGTATGTTCCCCGCCTGTATAGCTGTCGGGATGGTACCTTTTGGCCATTTCCTTAAATGCCAACTTGATCTCACGCTGAGTGGCAGTAGATGGTATTCCTAGAAGTTCATAGTAATCAACCATGCAAGTAATTTATTAACTGGCACCTTACTAACGAACAAATTGCACTGATTGGTTTATGATATTATATGATAAATATGCGCTAGGGCGATCAGAGTATGCAATTGGATACGTAAAATGTACTCTTGGGAGTATAAATGATGCTTTTAGGAATTTAAAGTGCGGTTTTAGGTTTGCTGAGTATGCTCTAGGGCAATGAAAGTATTGTTTTGGTAGATTGAAGTGTGCTAAAAGGTAAATAAGGATTTATGTGCTGTTTGTGATTGGTTGTTGTCGTTTATAGTATTGTGTTTCGATATGAAAAAAACGGAGTGTTATTACTCGGTTATTATGATCAATCCCAGAACTTCAAAATTTATCAAAATGAAAAAGATATACTTAGTAGTTTCCTCAATGTTATTTGCCTTATCAACTCATGCTCAATGGACAGATAACGGAACGAATCTGACTACAACTGACAAAGTTGGGATTGGGACAGTCAGTCCATTGTTCAACCTAGACATCAAAACCAACAATACCTACGAGGGAAACAACTTATATTTTGGGGACAGAAGATTCTATTTAGCAGGAATTACTGGAACAGGTTCTCAAATGTATGGCGGATTAATCCTTAATAACCTTACATCAATTCATGGAGGTCTAAGGTCATTGGAATTTTCTGTTGGAAATAACAATTTTAGTAGTATATCAAATCCAGAAAATAAAATTTTAAGTATTCAGAGTACTGGAAGAGTTGGAATTGGGTCTGGAGAAATGATTGCAAAGTATCCATTGGATATCAAAACGAATAGCGGATACGAAGGAAACAACCTTTATTTTGGTGATAGAAGAATATATTTAGCAGGTATTACTGGGACAGGAAAACAAATGTATGGTGGATTTGTTCTCATAAACGAGGGTAGTGGTGTCAGAAGTTTAAACATTGTAGCAGGGAATAATGATTTTAGCACTGATAAAAATCCGGAGAATGTCATAATGAAAATAAAAAGCTCGGGTAAAGTAGGCATAGGCACAGATGATACTGGTTCTCATAGACTAGCAGTTGACGGCTCAATCGGAGCAAGAGAAATTAAAGTAGAAGCAAGTGGATGGTCTGACTTTGTTTTCTATGAAGACTACGAACTTCGAACACTTGAGGAAGTTGAACGACACATAGAAGAACAAGGTCATCTCCCACAGATTCCGAGTGAAAATGAAGTAATTGAAAATGGCATCAACTTAGGTGAAATGGATGCTAAACTGCTTCAGAAGATAGAAGAGTTAACCCTGTATCTAATCCAACAGAACAAACAACTTCAAGCTCAACAGGAAAAAATTGATGAACTTGAAAAGAAAGTCAACAATTAAAAAGATCATAACAGAACCTATACTCCATATGCATTCGAGCTATTTGCAAGGGCTAATGCTATCCGATACATTAGTAGAAATTTGAAAAGTCCAGCTTACGAATAATTGCGAGCCGTTATTAACCACACGCCTCTTCACATTTTTTAAATGATTCAAACGGAATGGTAGTTGCGCAACCACCATGTGAAACATGGCGGTACCTTAGGTTTGTAGTGTTGTAATATTTTAATACAGCCGAGGGATTACTTGCTTAGCTGTTGAAAAAAGTCTTCAACTTTTGTATCAAGCGAATTGAGAATACGACCCAATGTCTTGATGGTTAAATTCACTTCACCCTGTTCAATCTTCCAATAATGTGAGCGACTGAATTTATTTTGAATAGCAAACTTTTCATAATTCTTAATCCCCTTTGACTCTCTTAAATGACGGATGTGTGAGCCAATTTTCTTTTGAAGGGTTTCGATATCGTTGGGCAACTTTGAACTCATTAGTGGAACTCAAAGATTGGGTTAATGCCCTTTAAAAAGTACTCTTTATAAAGAGTGAAAAGGTTTTGTTATTTACATTTGTAGCAAGGATAATCTTTATTTTCATGGATGAACTCTTCAAGTCTTTTAAGGTAATAAAATCAAGTTACCTAACGCAAAATATGGTTAGTGAGCTCTCAGAGATCTTAGAGTGCGTTGATATTAAAATCTTTCGAAGGTATTTACGATCCTTAACCTTATACTATCTCAACTCTGAACGAGATAATGTAAACGAAGACTTCCGAAATTTTTTAGAACATCTTCCAACTATTTTTGACTTCTTAGACCTAGTAGAAGACAAACTTGAAAAACATAATGAAGTATAAATGCCTATTCTTTAAGAGTTCGCCTTGAAAGATAGAATAAACATTAGAGTCTATTGGCTAGGTACTCTGGCAGCTAAACAAGCCATGTAAAGAGATACCGGTTTCCCATAATTAATTTTAAGTGTCATTGTATTTATACTTAAAACAATGAACTGTATGGATTGGATCGGCTAGATTCGAAGTGTTACAAACTTTTCGTAGTTAGGTCAACAGCTTACTATGACAATACAATGAACCAAAAGCTCGATGAATAAAAGAATTTTACTCCTGATAGTAGTAGTCGTTTTCTCTACTAAACTGCTATCTGCTCAAGATAGACCAGCACCTAAGTATCTGACGATTCAAGAATTTCCTGATTCAGTGAATAACACCGTTCTTAAGTCAATGAATGGAAAGTCGACCTCACTTTCAGATGTTCTTGATTCTTATATAGGTAAGAAGGTATTGGTAGACTTTTGGGCCTCGTGGTGCAAGGACTGCTTGGTGTCGTTGCCAGGTTACAATAAGCTCAGAAAGAAAACGGAAAGTTCTGATGTTGCTTATCTTCTTTTATCTGTTGATAAAGAAGATGAAAAGTGGAAAGGGGCTATATCTAGATTTAACATATTAGGTGATCATTATAGATTTGACCGAGGTTGGAAGAATCCTTTCTCTAATTACGTAGATCTGGACTGGATACCTAGATACATTGTCTTAGATGAAGAAGGTAAAATCATAGAGCCCAAATCAATTCATATAGATGATAGTTCACTCTTCGAAATACTCACCGATACTAGAAAATAATCATAAGATTCAGTTATAGAACATAGCTGTAGATAGCTTCTCCTTATTATTCCCGTTTTTAGAATTTTTTAAAAGGCTTGATTCTACCCTTTTTTAGAATCTTGAATTGGTTTTAAGAATATTTAAAACTAGTTCAACCTTATCTATTATATGATTCTTTTACTTTATCAACTTCCCAAACTTGTACTTTTCTTCACGAAGTAAGTTTCCTTTTTTGTCGTAGTATTTCCAACCACCATTCTTTTCGTTTCTATGATAAGCTCCTTCTGTTAAGAGATGTCCAGATTTATCATACTCTTTGTACAGACCATCTAGTCTATCGAATTTGTAAAATTTCGAAATCATAAGTTTGCCGTTCGGGTGCATAGATTTAGTCTCTCCATGTAGTTTTCCTTTATCAAACCGCTCTACTAAGGTTACCTTTCCTTTGTCATTGTATGTAGTTCGCTTACCACTCAGTTTGCCATCAGTATAGTTTTCTGTGATATGTAGTTTACCATTTTTCTCTCTGAAGTATTCCCATTCACCAGATTTGAAACCGTCTTTATGCCTCCGCTTCGCGATGATTCCACCTTTCTCATTGTATTCTACTTCAGTATTATCCTGTTCCTCATTGGAGTAATCAGACTTGATTTTCACTTGGCCATTTTGAAAATAGATATAGTTTAATCCAGTTTTCTTACCAGAGTGATAAATGAACTTTTGTTCGACAGACCCATCTTCGAAGTAGCTAATGACATCACCATCCAAAGTACCGTTTAGATATTCTCCAGACGTTTTCAACTGTCCACTTTCGTAGAATTTTTTATATGTTCCTTGTCTTGCGCCATGACGCTGGTACGCCTCAGTATTTATCTTTCCATTAGGATAGTAGCCTATCATAGCTCCATCTATCAATCCATAGCTATAGTTAATCTTGGATTTTAGATTTCCACTTTCGTAGTAAGTAGTATTAAGGCCGTGTTGTTTGCCGTCACGATAGTTGATGATTTCTTTTAGCGCGCCACTTTGATAATATTCCTTGACTTCTCCGTTGGGCTTACCTTTTTTAAATGCAGTAGTATTTTTGAGATTACCATTCGAGTAATAGCTGGATAGAACCCCAACCAAGGTATCGTTGAGAAAAGTACCAGATTGAATCAATGCACCCGTTTCGTCATAGACTTCGGTTTTGCCTTGACGAAGGTTTTTAGAGTATTCCGTTTTTCGTTGAATTTGACCACTAGGGTATAGATTCAAAAAGACTCCTTCTTTTTTACCTCTATTGAAATGTCCAGTCACTATGGTGTCTCCTGTGAAACTATACATGACGTATGCTCCATCTACCACTGCTGTGTCTAGTTGGATGGTTTTGTATCGTTCTTTGATAGGGTATTCGCCGTTTTCGTTTCGAGTGTTGTATCGGGTGATTACATCCTCCTGTGCCCAAGATAAAGTGGTCGATAGTATAGCGATTAAAGCAAAAAGTACTCTTCTCATTCCTTCTTTTCGATAATTCGTTGCAAATCTATAACGGCGAAAGAGACTTGCAGCAATTGTGCCATTATTGTTGAGTCTAATACTGAAAATTGAAACTATTTATTTTTTGGACACAGGGTAAAATCTATCAAAGGGTACTTCAATAGTAGAAACTAAATTGTTATTGTCATGAAAGCTAGAATTAATAAAAACGCTCCGACTCAAGAGGACGAGGTTTCCTCTGGAGTTTTATTATCGCTCACCTCAAGGGGAAAGGAATTAAATCCAATAAGCCATCGCCTAGCGATTAAATTACTTGTATTGACCATTCTATTATTGGGAAATGTCGTTTTGGCTCAGGATAATTTTATTACTGTTAGTGGATCAATAAAATCTCAATCTACAGGCAGTCCAATTGGTTCTTGTACAGTGAGCATAGAAGGGCAAGATTTAAACTCAGTAGCTAACTACGAAGGTGAATTTGAAATCAAAATTCCAAAGTCGTTTATTGAAGGAAATCTGGTTTTTTCAAGTATAGGATACGAGTCTGTAGTATCTGCTATTTCTGAGCTTCAGCCTACTGGAAACAAAATTGAATTAAAGGAAAAGGTGCATTTACTGAAGGATGTGGTAGTGTCGGATGCTAAGTATCTGATCGGACAAGCACTCGAAAAAAAGCAAGTCAATTACCTAAATGAGCCAGAAGTACTGACATCGTTCTATCGCGAGATGATTCGTCGAAGTCATAAATATGTCGATTTTTCTCAGGGTATGGTGGAATTTTATAAGGAAGCATATAATAACAGCCTAAGCTCTATGGTGAAGATCAATAAAGGTTACCGTGGCAAGAGTTACAAGAAAAGTGATACACTAGCACTGAAACTTCAAGGTGGTCTAGGGACTATGTTGTTGCTGGATTTAGTAAAGAATCCAGGAGAGATTCTATCCGAGTCTTCTATTGAAAACTATGATTATAATCTCATGGATGTAGAAGAGCTAAATGGTCGAAGAAACTATAAAATTTCTTTTACTTCTAAAAAGGGATACGATGGGACTAAGTTTCAAGGATTGATCTATATAGATCAGGAGTCGATGGCGTTTACTTCGGTCAGATTCGGCTATCATCCAAGCGAACTAGATAGAATGGGTACTGAGATGGTTAAAAAGAAGCCACTGTTTGCAAAGTTGGCCCTTGAAGATGCTTCATACAGTGTTAATTTTTTTCAATCTCAAGATGGTAAGTGGTATCTTGGGTATGCGAGGAGTCATCTTCAAGTAAAAGTTAATTGGAAGAAGAGGCTTTTTAATTCTACTTTCTATGCCACATCTGAGATGGTAACGACTAATAGAAATAAGGAAGTTTCCAAAGAAGGGTTTAAAGGTATAAATCAGAATTTGGTTTTTTCTGATGAGGCTCCTAAGTACAACGATGCTTCTTATTGGGGAGATAATACCATTATCAAGCCTGAGGAGGATTTACTAAAAGCGTTGAAAAAAATAAATAAACAGAAGTCATAATTCATGTCTTTCACCACACAGCGAGATTTAGGTGCTTTTGAAAAAATATTCAAAGAATACTACTCTTCCTTACTTGTCTATGGAATAAGAATGGTAGGGGATCGCAGTGAGGCTGAGGACGTAGTTCAAGAGGTGTTTTTCAGTTATTGGAATCAGAAGGATAAGGTAGAAATATCCCATTCGGTCAAATCATATCTTTTTGGAGCAGTCAAAAGGAAATGTCAAAATAGATTGAGACATCAAATGGTGGTAAGTAAACATCAATCAGAGTTGGTAAAATCGCCAGCAGTGCTTTCGTTAAACCCTGAAGAAATACTCAATAACGAAGAGCTGAGTAAGAGAATTAACCACTGCATAGATGAGCTTCCAGAGAAAGGCCGACAGGTGTTTAGAATGAATAGATATGAAGGTAAGAAGTACAAAGAAATAGCAGAAGAACTCAACATTTCTATCAAGACGGTCGAAGGTCATATGACCAACGCCTTGAAAAAATTGAGAATGGCGCTAGCAGAATATGCTTTTCTTCTTTTTTTAATCATGGTCAATTATGGATAAAGGAAATATAAAATACGATGAGGCTTTTATGGCTGAGTATCTAGCTGGCCAGATGGAACAAAGTCGATCAGCTGAGTTTGAAGCTGCTTTGAAAAATGACATTGAGCTTAAAATTGATTTTGAGTTGTTTGAAAAAGAATGGCAGCAGATCTCTTTGGCTACTTTGGTTAGTGAAGACGATTTGACAGATGCTTGGGAAAAACAAAAGCGCCGAATAGTCAGGGAGTCATGGAGGAGTAAATTGGTTAAAGTAGGTGTCGCGGCAGTACTTGTATTCGGAGTGACACTGGCTTTTCTGACTATTCGAAATGAAGTTACTAATTCATGGGTGACTGTTTCAGCAGATCAATTGGATGATAAAAAATACGAGCTTCCTGATGGTTCTATTGTTTACATATATCCTGGTTCTACATTAAAGTATCAAGAGGACTTTGCGCAAAATAGAAATCTAGAACTGAATGGAGAGGCATTTTTTGATGTGAGTAGAGATGAAAGTCATCCTTTTGTGATTGGTTTAGGAGACGCTCAAGTCAAGGTGCTAGGAACTTCTTTTAATGTGGCCTCTTCAAATAAAGTTCATAGTGTTCAGGTGAAATCAGGGAAAGTCGCTTACGAACTGGAGGGGAACAAACCAGTTCTACTGACTAAAAACATGAATCTAAAAGTTGAGGCCGGGAAAATTTCAATGGTTGAACGTTCAGAGCCAAACATTTTATCATGGTACAATAAGTCATTGTCTTTTGAAGATACTCCTTTGACGGAAGTTTTTGATGTCGTGGGACACGCATATCAGCATGAGTTTAAGCTTGAATCAAAGTCATTCTCTAGCTGTAGGTTGACTGCCAATTATGAACAAGCCACATTAAAAGATATTAAACAAGCCATTTCTAAAATCTATAATTTGCAAATGAAGGAAGAAGGAGAGCAAACAATTGTCACCGGAGATCCATGTGAATAATTAGAAGTAAGGGCTATGAGGTTTGCCTTGTCTTTCATTTTTTTTAGTTGTTTGAATGTGGCTTTTGCTACTATTCAAGGAAGTGATTTGGATAGAGTCATCTCTTTTGAGGTGAAAAATCAGAAAAGTGCTAAGGCGATAAAGTCACTGATGGGAAAAACTAATTTTTCCTATGATACGAGACTATTGCGAAAGAGAAGAGTCTCTATTAGCTCTGATAGTTTGACGACAAGACAGTTGCTTCATATTCTTTTTGAAGACAGCACTTTGGTAATTGATGAGTTGGAAGACTTTGTGGTGATATACAACTCTATTCCAAGATCAAAGAAGAACGATTGTGTACAATCACAACAGCTTAGAGGAAAGGTTTTTAATCAACTTACAAAAGATCCATTACCCTATGCACCAATCAGGTATGGAAAAGGAAAGACTACAGTAAGTAATTCTGATGGTGATTTTAGTTTGATACTTCCATGTGGTCAAGATTCAGTCTTGATTTCGGTGCATGCATTAGGGTATCAAAGTAAGAACTTTAGTCTTTCTGTTACTCAGCATGCCAACGTAGCCGTAGTGCCAGAAGCCATTACGTTGAGAGAGGTAATAATTAGAAAAATTACTCCACGTTTGGCTATAGAAAAATCGATAGAAAACATATCCAAAGCATTTACAGATTATCGAACGATCAATCGAGCGTTTTTTAGAGAAATGATTTTCGAAAATGAAGAGCTAACAGCTTTGGCTGAAGCTGAATTTGATATTACAAAACCTGCTTATGGAGCAATGGAGCGGGAAAGAGTGAAGCTGATTAGAGGAAGGAAATGGATGTCTCCAGAATACCGAGATACAATTGTGTACAAGACTAGAGGTTCTTTGAGTAGCTGTTTGAAGCTAGATGTTGTTCAACATCTGGGACGATTTTATGATAAGGATAGTCAATCTAGTTACGATTTTAGGTATGTTGATTTCGTAGTATTCGGAGACGCGATGGTACATCAGGTCGATTTTTATCCAATAGAAGGTTCTGGAGAATATTACAAAGGGAGTTTGTTTCTTGATCAAAGAGATTATTCATTAAGAGCTATGAAACTAGAGGTGGCGGCAGCTTATCGGCAATTAGCTAATGATGATTTTGTTGAAAAAAAACCGAAAAATCTAGAGATTAAAAATAAGGCTGCAACCTATGCTGTAGATTATGTCAGGAAGGAAGGACGTCTTCATTTGAATTCTGTACAAGTTAATGTCAGCTTCGAAGTGAAAAATAGGGATACCAAAGAGGAAGGTGTTTTTAGGAGTCAAGCAGATTTAGTGTTTCATGAAAGCAAGCCGTCACAGATAAAATTTCCCAGTAAAGAGTCATTCATGACTAATGACGTATTACTAGAACAGTCCATAGATTATGATATTAACTTTTGGGACAATACTGGCTTTATTCCAATTGAATTTGATGTGTATAAAGCTCTTTTAAAATGAAAATTCAAAGAAGAGCTGAAGTGAAGTTCCCTGACCCAAGGGTACGGGGTATCTTTGGGGTTTTATTTCTACTCGACCCAAGGACCGGGGAATTTAACCCAAAGGGCTATCGCCCTGCGATTAAACTTTTTCTATAACAATGGCACTTGCCCCACCTCCCCCATTACATATTCCAGCGACTCCTATCGAACCTCCATTTGAATTTAGAGCTGAATTCAGAGTGGTTACTATTCTTGCTCCAGACGCTCCAAGTGGATGGCCTAGAGAAACAGCACCTCCAAGAATATTGACATTGCTATGATCAAGGTTAAGCTTTTTCATATTTGCCAACGCAACTACAGAAAAAGCTTCATTTATCTCAAATGCATCTACATCTGAATTTTCTATTCCAGCTAGTTTCATGGCTTTAGGAATGGCTAATGAAGGAGCAGTAGTAAACCAAAGTGGTTCTTGAGCTGCATCTGAGAAGCTTCTAATCTTTGCAATAGGTTTGACGTCAAATTCGTCTACTTTCTTTTTATTCATTAGGATAATACAAGCAGCGCCATCATTAATAGTTGAAGCATTTGCAGCGGTGACCGTACCGTCTTTATTGAAAACAGGTTTAAGTAACGGAAGCTTGTCGAATCGAACTTTTTTAAACTCTTCATCCTCTGTCATTAAGACTGGCTCGCCTTTACGTTGAGGGATTTCAATAGAGATAATCTCGTCTTTGAAAAGTCCTTTTTCAGTGGCGTGTGCCGCTCTCTGATAAGATGTGATAGCGTACTCATCTTGTTCCTCACGTGAAATACCCATTTCTTTAGCTGTATGATCTCCGCAGCTTCCCATTGGGAATTCATGATAAGGTTCCCAAAGCCCGTCATGTTGTAAACCATCTATTAATGTGTCATTTCCATATTTATAGCCAAATCGTGCTTTGGGCAAGTAAAAAGGAATATTAGACATACTTTCCATGCCTCCAGTTACGACTACCTCATTTTGACCAAGCATAATAGATTGAGCACCCAGCATGACCGCTTTCATTCCTGAAGCACATACTTTATTCACTGTTGTACAAGGTACATTGTGACCAATATTTGCTCCAAGTGCAGCTTGTCTTGTCGGAGCTTGACCTAGTCCAGCCGAGACAACATTGCCCATGAATACTTCATCGATAGACTCTATTGGGATGTTGGATTTTTTGATAGCTTCTTGAATAGCTATAGAACCCAGTTCAGTAGCAGAAAATGGAGAGAGTGCACCTCCAAAACTTCCAATTGGAGTACGGACAGCTGCGACTATGAAGACTTCTTGCATGGATGTATAGTTAATGTTTGTTCAAAATGGCGTATGCTTTTTGTTTTACAATGTCACCAATTGGGCGGTTTTCTATCTTAGATTCAAGCCAAGAAATAATATCAAAGTAAATGAACGCACGCTTTTCATAGGGGTCTTTAGATAGAGGTATCAGGCTATTCCTTAAGGTAATAAATCTATTTTTTAATTCTTCCTCAGTGATACTCATATTCAGTTTCAGTAGAAAGTTCAAAATGTATTTTTGAAACTGATGAAGATCTTCTTTTTTGTAAAGGAATCGATACGTAGATCGGACGTGATATTGAATTAGATCCATATTGCCCAACTCATAGTGACAAATCAAGCTTAAGATTCTTGCAAACCCATGAATGTCCTCTCTTAGGTCTCCTTCTGTGGAGTTAATCACTTTTTGAACCCAGCTAATCGCAATTTGAAAATCCGAATTCCCAAAGTATAAACAAGCCGTTTTGTAAAAGAGAATCATTCGAGAATGAGGGTCTAGTTGAGGGATAAAGGTTTCAAGTCCAGGGTTGATTCTAGTCATCAGGTTTACACCTCCTTGAAAATCACCTAACAAGAAAAGTCGATTGAATTCATGTACGAAAGTGTACTTCCTGAGCTTCAAACTTATATTTTCATTCTGATAAGCAGACGGAAGATTATTTAAAGCACGTAACTCTCGAGTAGTGTTTTGAAATTCACGAATTTTCAAAAGCTTATTTTGAGCAATGAGCAGGTTGTTAAGACTATTTATATAAGTTTCTAATCTTGAAAGAATCAACGTCTTCTGTCCATCGAATATATTGACAAGCTTTTTTGCATACTCATATCCCGTTTCAAAATCTTGGATAAAGAAGTAATACCCAATGTATAGATTGTAAAGTCCAATTTTTTCTCCTATCGATAGATTGGCCTCTACGAAATACGGAATATCCTCTTCAAACACCTTTTTAATTTCTTTGTAATCATTTTCATTCCGGATGAAACCAATCTTTTTGTAGATAGATTGTAGTCGAAACTGAAGATTTGAGAAAGAATTGATATTGTTGATTCGACCTGTCACCTCCTGCACCTCTTTGATAACAGCGTCAGTTCTAGATACATTGTCTTTGGCTGCTGAGTGGGCTAGCATTTGTTTTTCCCATTTCAATACTTCAAGGCGTAGTTCAAGATTGTCAGACTTGACAGCCATTTTTTTTGCTTTTTTGATCACCTCTCCACACTGACTATATAAACTCTTGTTAAATAGAATTTCTGCATGATCTATGGTGTCTCTGATTTTAATATTAGGCAGGGTTCCAGAATTGTAGTCTCTTAGATTTTGAAGGATTTTGTTGTACAGGTGAGCCTTCATGTTGGAAAGCTGATTGGCTTTCAGGGTTTTGTCTTTATTTAAGATTTCTGAATCATTGTGTTCGCTTTGTTTGTCAATGATATCAAACAGTTTCGCAAACTTTTTGTCGCCATCATCCTGTACTGCTATTTTAAAATAACGTTTTTCGCTTTTTTTTAAAGATTTTATTAAAGTGAACAAAGTATCAGAACTATCCTTAGGCATTGTATTTATTTAGACGTTATTGATCTCAAAAATAAGATTTAGGTTTAAAATTAAATACTTAGAAATCGTAATTAAAAAAAAGATTGGCATTGTACAGTGATAAGTCGCCAATTACATTTGAATAATAGATTAAAAAATTGTTATGGAAAATCGCATTCAAATATTCGATACGACACTAAGAGACGGAGAGCAAGTGCCAGGTTGTAGACTCGATACGAAGAACAAACTTCTTATCGCAGAGGAGCTGGAGTTGTTAGGTGTTGATGTTATCGAAGCGGGTTTTCCTATCTCCAGTCCAGGTGATTTTGAGTCAGTATCTGAGATCGCTAAACTGGTAAAGAATGCTACAGTATGTGGATTGACCAGAGCGGTAGAAAAAGACATTGAGGTAGCGGCAGATGCTTTGAAACATGCTAGGTTTCCAAGAATTCATACTGGTATTGGGACTTCTGATCAGCACGTATTTACTAAGATCAAAACAACTAGAGAAGATATCATCGAGAGAGGAGTTAGAGCTGTTAAGTATGCTAAGTCTTTTGTAGAAGATGTGGAGTTCTATGCAGAGGATGCAGGGAGAACGGATAACGAATACTTGGCTCAGGTAATTGAAGCTGTGATTGCAGCTGGTGCCACTGTAGTCAATATTCCTGATACGACTGGGTACTGTCTTCCTGAGCAATACGGTGCTAAAATCAAATTCTTGAAAGAGAATGTGAAAAATATCGATAAAGCCATCATATCTACTCACTGCCACAATGACCTAGGATTGGCTACAGCGAACTCTATCGCGGGTATCCAAAATGGAGCGGGACAAATAGAATGTACTATCAACGGCATAGGTGAAAGAGCTGGTAATACTTCTTTGGAAGAGGTTGTCATGATCATGAGAAAGCATGAAGCTCTAAAAGCAGATACTAGAATAGACTCAAAAAGGCTTAAAGGAATTAGCAATCTGGTCATAGAAAGAATGAGAATGCCAGTCCAAGCTAATAAAGCAATAGTCGGAGCAAATGCATTTGCTCACTCTTCTGGAATTCACCAAGACGGTGTCATTAAGAATAGAGATAATTATGAAATTATAGATCCAGCAGAGGTTGGTGTTCATGAGTCTTCCATTGTATTGACAGCTAGATCGGGTAGAGCAGCATTGCTCTATAGACTAGAGAACCTTGGTGCTAATTTATCTAAAGAAGATTTAGAGCCAGTGTATCAAAAATTCCTAGAGTTGGCCGATGCTAATGACGTAGTGAATGACGATATGTTGAAAAAATTATTGGACGAAAATATGGTGGATGCTTAATCTTCCTTGAGTAAGATTCTGACATTAATCATTAAGAGATAGGAGTAATTTGGTAATTGATAAAAAACGCTGATGAATATTTTGAGGACAGTTTTTAATTCTGTTACCTTTGAGCCAATAAGAAAAAGAAATGAAAAATACTTTAGTCATAGCATCTGTGGTCATTGCTGAAGCGGTCGTCGCTTCGGTCAAGGAATGATGTGTCAAAAGTGTTTTGAAAATATACTAAAGCGTCATTCCTAAAAGAATGACGCTTTTTTTATACCCAAAAAGCAACCTAAAACAAAAACTAAGATGTATTACAAAAAGAACTCAATAATATACCTAGACGGTGAATGGGTGAAGGCAGTTGATTCACATGTGGATCTATACAGTCAGACACTTCATCATGGAAATGGAGTTTTTGAAGGGATACGATCATACAGCAGTGGTGCAGGCCCTAATATATATAAGGCCCGTGAGCACTTTGAGCGTATGAAATACTCATGCGAAACTATGGGGATCAAATTCAACTACGATGTAGACGAATTAGTAAAGGTTTCTTATGAGTTATTGGAGAAGAACGGTGTTGAAAATGCTTACATCCGTCCTTTGGCATATTTGGGAGCCAATATGAAATTGATCACATGTAGTGAAGTTCATATTATGATAGCCTGCTGGGAGTGGCCTCCATACTTGGGATATGAGAATCAGAAAGTCATGATTTCTCCGTATCATAAACCAAGTCCAAAAGCATTTCCTGTTGATACTAAGGTGAACGGAATGTATGCCAATTCAATCTTGGCTACGAATGACGCGAAGAAAAAAGGATTTGACGAAGCACTTCAGTTGGATTTGGATGGGAATGTAGCACAAGGTTCTGGCCAAAACTTCTTTTATGTCAAGGATGATATGCTTGTAACCCCACCACTAGGAAATATTTTTCCTGGTATTACAAGAGCTACAATCATAGAGTTTGCAATGGAGTTAGGTTATCCTGTGATAGAGAAGCTATTTAAGCCAGAAGAAGTGAAAGAAGCTGAAGGGGCTTTTTTCACTGGTACAGCAACAGAAGTAGCAAGTATCGCCAGCATAGATGATTTTAAGTTTAAAAAGAATTGGAAGGATACTATCGCTTACGAGCTCTTTCAGATGTACAGAGCTAGGGTGACCAATGATGAGTTAAGCGAGTTCAATTTGGGGTAATCCCTTATAGAAAAAATGGCAGTCAAACGCCAAAAGTTTGTCAGACTAAAAGAAATAAGCACGCTCAATAGAGCAGAATAATTATTGAAAATCAATGGAGTTAAACAAGTACAGTAAGACGCTAACGCAGGATCCATCACAGCCTGCATCGCAAGCCCAGCTTTATGCTACGGGTATGACTGAAGCTGACATGAACAAACCTCAAGTCGGTATCGTCAGCACAGGTTTCGAAGGGAACCCATGTAACATGCACCTTAATATCTTGTCTCATCAAGTCAAGAAGGGAGTTAAAGAAGCGGATCTTGTCGGATTGATTTTTCATACAATTGGAGTCTCAGATGGTATTTCCAATGGTACTACAGGAATGAACTATTCCTTAGTATCGAGAGATATTATTGCTGATTCTATAGAGACTGTAGTTCAAGCACAGTTTTATGATGCAGTTGTCCCTGTAGTAGGATGTGATAAGAATATGCCGGCATCGATCATGGCATTGGGTAGACTCAATAGGCCTGGACTAATGGTATATGGAGGTACAGTAAAACCAGGGAAATGGAAAGGGGAAGATCTAAATATAGTGTCTGCTTTCGAAGCCTATGGTGCTAAACTACAAGGAAATATTTCCGACGAAGATTATAAAGGGATTATTCAAAACTCTATCCCAGGACCAGGAGCATGTGGAGGTATGTATACTGCTAATACTATGGCTTCTGCTATAGAAGTAATGGGTATGAGTTTACCTTCTTCATCTTCCAACCCCGCAGAGTCTGAAGATAAGAAACAGGAAACATACAGAGTAGGTCAGGCTATTTACAATTTGTTAAAAGAAGACCTCAAGCCAAGAGAGATCATGACTAAGAAGTCATTTGAGAATGCTTTGACGTTGATCATGATAACCGGTGGTTCGACTAATGCAGTACTTCACTTGTTGGCGATGGCTAAGTCGGTGAATGTCGATTTGACTTTGGAGGACGTTCAAAGAATTTCTGACGCTACTCCTTTTATAGCAGATTTGAAGCCAAGTGGAAAGTATTTGATGCAGGATCTTCACGATGTAGGAGGTATCCCTGGATTGTTAAAAATATTGTTAAACGAAGGCTACCTACATGGTGATGAAATGACAGTAACTGGGCAGACCTTGGCTAAAAATATTGAGGAAGGTGCTCCATTGAAAGAGGATCAGAAGATCATTCACACTTTTGATAACCCTATCAAGAAATCAGGTCACCTTCAAATATTGTATGGTAATCTAGCTCCGGAAGGTTCTGTAGCTAAGATTACAGGAAAAGAGGGTGAATACTTCGAAGGTCCAGCAAGATGCTACGATGACGAATTCGCAGCTATCAAAGGTATAGGAGAGGAAGTACAGAAAGGTGAAGTGATCGTGATCAGATACTCTGGACCAAAAGGTGGGCCAGGTATGCCAGAAATGCTTAAACCTACTAGTGCTGTTATGGGCGCGGGGTTAGGTAAAGATGTAGCCCTGATTACAGATGGAAGGTTTTCTGGTGGATCTCATGGTTTTGTGGTGGGGCATATTTGTCCTGAAGCACAAGAAGGCGGTCCAATAGGATTGATCAAAGATGGAGATATAATCTCTATTGATGCAGTCAACAATAGGATGGATATTAAGATCTCCGATGAGGAGATGGCTAAAAGAAAAGCTGAATGGGTACAGCCACCTTACAAGGCTGAAAGAGGAGTACTTAAAAAATATATCAATTGCGTGAAGTCTGCATCTGAAGGCTGCGTAACGGATGAGTAAAATCAGTCGATAGTCAATAGACGATAGTCCAAAGATTTCTATGGACTATGGATTACAGACTATGGACTCAATATGATTGAGTTATGAATACATCGACATTAGAATTAGAACAAGAAAAGAAGATGATCAGCAAAACTGAAAGAATAACAGGCTCTGAAGCAGTATTGAAGAGCTTGTTGGAGGAAGGTGTAGATACTATCTTCGGCTATCCAGGTGGAGCTATTATGCCTATCTATGACTTGTTGTACAAGTACATGGATAAGCTTAACCATATTTTGGTAAGACATGAGCAGGGTGCTGCACATGCAGCACAAGGATATGCACGAGTCAACGGCAAAACAGGTGTCGCTTTTGCTACCTCAGGTCCAGGTGCGACTAACCTGATTACAGGTATTGCAGATGCACAAATTGACTCCACTCCTTTAGTTTGTATTACTGGTCAGGTATTTTCCAAGCTATTGGGTACCGATGCTTTTCAGGAAACTGATGTCGTTGGTATTTCTATGCCGGTGACAAAATGGAATTGTCAGGTGACTAGAGCGGAAGATATTCCAGCGGCTATTGCCAAAGGTTTTTATATAGCTAATTCAGGTCGACCAGGGCCAGTATTGATAGACATTACTAAAGATGCTCAGGTGAATGAGATGGATTACACCTATGAAAAGTGTGAGAAAATCAGAAGTTACCACCCATACCCTGAACTAAAGAAGGATAAGGTAAAAGAAGCTGCATCATTAATCAATGAAGCTAGAAAGCCTTTGATTTTGGTTGGACATGGAGTTATCATTTCTCAAGCTCAAAGTGAATTACTTGAGTTTGCAGAGAAGGGAGGGATTCCGATGGCATCTACACTACTGGGATTATCCGCAGTTCCCAATGCTCATCCTTTGTATACAGGTTACTTAGGTATGCATGGTAACTATGGCCCGAATATCAAGACTAATGAATGTGATCTTTTGATAGCAATTGGTATGAGGTTCGATGATCGTGTGACGGGAGATTTGAGTAGATATGCCAAACAGGCGAAAGTGATACATATCGAAATTGACCCTGCCGAAGTAGATAAGAATGTAAAAACAGATGTAGCAATCATCTCTGATGCTAAGGCTGCTCTGTTGGAATTAATTCCTGAGGTAAAAGAGAATAAACATGATGCTTGGCTTAAGGAGTTTCATGATTGTGATCAATTAGAATATGAAAAAGTTATCAAGCACGAATTCAATCCTACAGGGGAAGAATTGAAGATGACTGAAGTAATTAAGATGATCTCTGATAAAACAGAAGGTCAAGCCATCTTAGTTACAGATGTAGGACAGCATCAAATGATTGCAACACGCTATTATGAGTTTGCTGATACTAGACTGAACGTAACTTCTGGTGGATTAGGAACAATGGGCTTTGCATTACCCGCAGCGATGGGGGCGAAAATGGGTAGACCTGAAAAAGAAGTTATTGCTGTAATAGGTGATGGAGGATTCCAAATGACTATTCAGGAATTAGGGACAATATTCCAGAGCAATATTGCAGTTAAGGTTCTTATTCTGAATAATAATTTCCTTGGAATGGTACGTCAGTGGCAAGAGTTATTCTTTGACAAGAGATATTCTAATACTGAAATGGTCAATCCTGACTTTCAAAAAATAACTGAAGGGTATGGTATTAAGACTAATAAAGTAACGGAACGAGAGGCGTTGGATGGAGCAGTTCAAGAGTGGTTAGATTATGACGGCCCATGTTTATTAGAAGTAGTAGTCGAGAAAGAAGGGAATGTATTCCCAATGGTACCTGCAGGCGCTTCTGTGTCAGAAATAAAATTAGAAAAGTAAAAACGTAAGACAGTGGATAAAGTATACACAATTTCGGTTTTGACCGAAGATAAGGCTGGTTTACTCAATAATATCACGATAATTTTCACTAGAAGGAAGATCAACATTGTAAGTTTAAACGTCTCTACTACAGAGGTAGCGGGGATTAGTCGGTTTACTATTGTAGCAGATGCACCTAAGGAAGATTTACAAAAAGTGGTAAAGCAGATCCATAAGATTGTAGATGTCGTTGGCGCGTTTTTATACGAGGATGATGAAATCTACTATCAAGAAATGGCTTTGTACAAAGTTCCTACTAAAGTTTTCTTGAACGGTGAAAGTATAGAGAAGCTCGTAAGAGATAATGGAGCCAGAATTCTCGTGATTGAGGAAGACCATATTGTACTTGAAAAGACAGGTTACAAATCGGAAACTCACGATCTATACGAAAAACTCAAGCCACTTGGTTTGCTTGAGTTTGTCAGATCAGGTAGAGTAGCGATCTCTAAGTCAAAAAGAAGAACAGAGGACTTTATTCATGAATTGGAGACATCCAAGGATCATGTTTTGAAGATAAGCGACTTTTAGTCCAGACATAAAACAAAGACTAAAAGAGCAAAGATGGTTCGCTGTCTTTGCTCTTAGTTTTAAATATTAGTCGGTCATTATGGATCAATCAGTAATCGTAAAAATGCCAAGTGTATTTCAGTCTCTTGAGAAAAGGTGTATTGAAATTGGTTTTACAATGCCTTCTGATGTATATATCGGGACATTGTTGAAATCTTTGATAGCATCTAAACCGAGTGCTAAGGTACTGGAGTTAGGAACTGGTGTTAGTTTGTCATTAGCATGGATGATTGAAGGTCTAGATGAGGACTCACATTTGATCAGTATAGATAATGACCCTAAACTTGTATCAATTGCAAAAGAATACTTTGGAAATGATCATAGGGTTGATTTACAGTGTTGTGATGGTACTGATTGGATCAAGAATTATCAAGGAGGTAAGTTCGATTTGGTATTTGCAGATGCATGGCCGGGGAAATATAGTGAGCTTGAAGAAGTACTTGATTTGATTAATGTCGGTGGCTTTTACGTAATTGATGATATGAACCCTCAGCCTAATTGGCCAGAAGGACATGCAGAAAAAGCCAAGGGGTTGGTCACTTATTTGGAGAGTAGAGAGGACTTTTCTATCACCAAAATGAATTGGTCGACAGGGGTAATTCTCTGTACTAAGAAGAAATAAAATAATAAAAGAGCTAAGGTTAAAGAAAATTGGCCTTAGCCCATGATACTAAAGAAATGAGGCAGGTATTATTACATGAGGGGTCAAGACAGCTAGATTACGAAATACGTAACATCGTCAAAAAAGCCGAGGAACTCGAAGCGCTTGGACAGAAGATCTATTGGGAAAACATAGGAGACCCAATCCTCAAAAATGCCACTATTCCTGATTGGATTAAAGAAATTCTTCATGGTTTAGTCGATGACGATTTGACCTATGGCTATTGTCATTCAAAGGGAGTGCTTGGGACTAGAGAGTATGTAGCTAAAAAGAACAATGAAAAAGCAGGGGTTCAAATAACAGCTGATGATGTTTTGTTTTTCAATGGCTTAGGAGATGCTATTGGTAAACTTTATCAATTTCTTAATCCACATTCAAGAGTCATCGGTCCTTCACCTGCATATTCGACGCATTCAGCACTGGAAGCTGCTCACTCCAATAAAGAACCTTTAACCTATAATCTAGACCCAGAAAATCATTGGTACCCCGATTTGGAAGATCTTAGATTAAAGGTAAAATATAATCCAAGTATAGTAGGTATTCTTATCATCAATCCAGACAATCCTACAGGTATGGTATATCCTGTAGAAGTGCTGACAGAAATTGTAGAGATAGCAAGAGAATTCAATCTTTTCCTAGTTAGTGACGAAATCTATACCAATATTATTTACAATGGTGTTGAAACTAAATCACTGTCTCAAGTTCTTGGTGATGTACCGGGGATAGCCATGAAAGGTATTTCAAAAGATACTCCTTGGCCGGGTTCAAGATGTGGGTGGATGGAGTTTTATAACCGCGATGCAGATCCAGACTTTAATAATTACTGTGCCACTATGGAAAATGCTAAAATGGTAGAAGTTTGTTCTACAACTCTACCTCAGAAAGCATTACCATTGATTCAAGAACATCCAAGCTTTCAACCTTATTTGGCTCAAAGAAGACAAGAAGTTTCGGAGAGAAGCAAAGTAATATCTTCAAGATTAGAGGATATCTCATATATTAACTTCAACCCTACAAATGGAGCGTTTTACAATACGATTGTATTTAAAGATGGGGTGATCAACAATAATCAGTTTCTGGAAATTGATGATGCTAAGTTGAAAGCAAAAGCGGAGGATTGGGTAGAGAATGTGTCTTCGCCAGATAAGAGATTTGTCTACTATCTATTGGCAGCTAAAGGAGTATGTGTGGTTCCATTGTCTTCTTTCCAGTCAGAACTGTTGGGGTTTAGGATTACACTTTTAGAGGAAGATATAGAGGTACTTGATCAGACATTTAGTAAGATCGCGGATGCAATCAATGAGTTTTGTACTTCTGATAAAGAAGTAGAAGCTGTAATGTCATGAGTAATAAACCCAAACTTGAAGGAATCCTAAAGGCACATATTAGTTTGAGCGGAGTAGCTGAGCGCACTCCCACCTCGTTTAATTTGAACTTTTCGGATCGTTATGAAAGCAAGGTCTATTTTAAGAGAGAAGACCTTCAAGTAGTGAGATCGTATAAACTCAGAGGTGCCTATAATAAAGTTTCTAGTCTATCAGATAAGGAAAAAGAGCATGGTATAGTCTGCGCAAGTGCAGGCAATCATGCTCAAGGTGTTGCCTATTCGTGCAAAAAACTAGGTATCAAAGGCACTGTTTTCATGCCAAGTGTAACACCTAAGCAAAAGATCAATCAAGTAAGAATGTTCGGGAAGGACATGGTTGATATTGTACTTACAGGAGATACTTTTGATGATGCATATACAGAGGCTCGCGCGTTTGAAGATAAACATGGTGCTACATTCGTGCACCCTTTTGATGATACTAAGATTATTGAAGGACAAGGAACGGTTGCTCTTGAGATAGTAACTGATATTGACCAACAAATAGATTACCTTTTTGTCCCCATCGGAGGGGGAGGTTTGGCTTCTGGTTTAATTACCGCATTTAAACAACTATCACCAGACACTAAGATCATTGGACTAGAACCTGAGGGAGCTCCAGCAATGAAAAGGTCTATTGAAGAAGGTAAGAATGTGACCTTGGATGAGATAGATACTTTTGTCGATGGAGCTGCTGTCCGAGCTGTAGGTAAGTTACCTCTGGAAATATGTAAAGATGGACTGGACGAGATCAAGTTAGTACCAGAAGGGAAAATATGTACCACTATTCTTCAATTATACAATCAAGAAGCTATTGTAGTAGAGCCTGCTGGAGCGTTGAGCTTAGCAGCATTAGATTTCTATAAAGATGAAATCAAAGGTAAAACGGTAGTTTGTATAGTCAGTGGGAGTAATAATGACATCACACGAACCGAGGAGATTAAGGAGCGATCACTTCTTTACGAAGGTGTAAAGCACTACTTCATGGTTCGCTTTCCACAAAGAGTAGGAGCACTAAAAGAGTTTGTATCGGATGTATTAGGTCCAGAAGATGATATTGTGCATTTCGAATATTCTAAGAAGCATAATAGGGAAAATGGTCCAGTTTTTATTGGTGTAGAACTTCATGATAAGGAGAGTCTAAATACTCTTTTTGAGAATATGACCAAGAATAATTTTCCATATGAATACCTCAATGAGAAACCTGATCTTCTACAGTATTTAATATAAAAAAAGGCCTCATTAGAGGCCTTTAAATAATTTTCTATTTTGTAAGCTTATTCTTCAAGTAAGTTTTCAAGATCTGTAATTACCTGATTGAACTGTTGATCAAAGAAGTCTTCTAAAGCAACTTTTGAACCATCATCGAATGTCATAATCAACTCGATATTTCTTTCTTCATACTCATATACGTAACCTCCGTAAGTTTCAGTATATGTTTCTGTAACTATATCTAAAGAAACATCAGCAATTTTTTGATTAGTATCTGCAAATACAGCTGTTACTGAGATATTATCATTAAGAACTTTTTCAATTTCATCCTCAGAAGGCTCGATTAAACCCTCAATTTCGGAAAGAAGTTTATTCCCATTATCCAGTGCAAGCTCAATCTTAGTATTAATCAACTGAGTAGTGTATGTAAGACTGTTTAAGTTAAAATCGGAAAGTTCACCTTTTTCTTCATCAAAATCAGAAAACTCTGAATATGAAATGTTTCCAGATATCGAAGCAGAGTTAAGAAGAATAATGTTTTCTCCTTCCTTGAAGCTTAATTCATATTTTACATTCGAGCCATCATTGCTATAATCAGCATTCAATGAAAAATCACCTATTGTTACACTTGCATCTACATCATTGGGTAAGTCCTCCGAATCGTAACTCATAGATCCAGTTACGGACATTACATCAATATTGTCTACTGAAAGACTTACATTTATTGATTTTGGTAAAACTTCTAGTTCATTAGAAACATCCGCATTCGAAGTTGTTTTAGATGTATAGTTGCTTAAAGTAATCGAGCTATTATTCGATATTCCTTCTTTAGACGGAAACTTGATAACAATACTGTTTCCTCCTTCTGTAAAATCGAAATCATCAGTATTTGAATTGTACTCATAAGTACCTTTATTATCATTCCATTCTTGATCAAGATCTACTACATCCTCTTCAAGCACTCTTGAAGTTGATACAATATCTCCATTAGCTACTTTTTGAGTTATCGACTGATCGATAAATTCAGCAATAGCGAACCCATCTTCTTCATCTCCTAAAGAAGACAAGTGGATAAGTGCCGTGACAGCAGGTTCGTCTTTTAGTTTTTCCAACGAGTTAGAAAGCGCTACGCCATCGTCAACCATTCTGTCTTTAGAACTCTCAACAGTAGCTGGTTCAGGTGAATCACTATCTTTATCCCCACACGAATAAAGTAATGAATGTCCTAGAAGCACAGCTAAAAATAATTTTGAAATTGAAGGTTTTTCCATAGTGATAATTAATAGAATTAGATAATTAAAACAATCAGTTAAATGAGCGCGGAAGTTATTCTCTTTAGACAACATTCCGCAGTTTTGCGCCGATTAAATTTTTATTTTATGAGTCAACTAAATGTTGTACTAATTATTGTTTTTTTTATATTAAATTTTTCAGTGTCTGCACAAAAATTAGTCGTTGAAGTGCAAGATTCAGAGGCTGGATTTGTGTTACAAGGGACCTTAGTAAAGGTTAATAATCAAACTGGGGTAACTGATACAAATGGCAAAGTTAGCTTCAACATCCCGTCTGGGAAGACAAATATCCTAATTACGAGAATTGGATATCAACAAATCACAGATACTATAGAGGTTTCTTCTGACGAACAAAAACTGTTGTACAAACTTCAAATAGAGGATATTCTTATAGGAGAAATTGAGATTAATGACGACAGGTTAGTAGGTCAAAACTCTGATATTGGAGTTCAGTACATTTCATCTCAAGATATGGCATATGCACCGTCTATAGGCGAAGCAGATGTCTTGAATGCAATAAAAACAAATGCAGGTGTGTATTCTGGAGGAGAAAATGTAGGAGGGTATTATGTAAGAGGGGGAGCTGCTGATCAAAATTTGATCGTGTTAGATGGTGCTACCATTTACAACCCAAACCATTTGTTTGGTTTTTTTTCCGTTTTTAATTCTGATATTCTTGATGAGGTTGCTTTTTACAAAGGCGGCTTTCGTCCTTCAATGGGAGGGAGAGTATCATCAATAATGAATATTAGAACCTTAGACCCTAGTTTGGACAAAATAAAAGGGAATATAGGTATAGGCACTATTTCGGCTTCGGCTTCTTTAGAGGTACCCATTATTAAAGAGAAATTAGGAGTACATCTTGCGACAAGAAGAATGTATGTTGACAAATTATCGGCACTTGTATTACCAGAAGATTCAGAAGTTAGAAATTCTCTCAATAGCTACTTTTTTGATTTAAATGGTAAGCTTGTTTACCGACTAGGTGCTAATGATAAAATCACATTTACTTCATTCTATGGACAGGATGGTTATATAAACAATGGTATCAATAGAAATAATGGGTTTACTAATAATATTGGTTGGGAGAATCAAGCCTATGCTATGAACTACTATCATTTATATAACGATATGGTTTCACAAGATTTTACAATAAGTAGATCTCAATACGATGTGAATTTTAATGCTACCATTCTGAATTATGTACTTGGTATATATTCTTCTATTGATGAAGTAGGGTTTTCTAGTAGGTTATATATAGATGATTTATTGCCGAATCAAAACACTGAATTGTCATTTGAGATCAAGCAATATCAGTTTGTACCAAATACATTTGACATTAGATCTGGGGACTTTGAACTAAATACGCTAGATGAGGAAAAGTTGAATGCCAGAGAGGTGGCTACTTCATTAAATCAAGAAATGTCGATTGGTGATCGGGTCTCGTTGAATATTGGAGGAAGATTTAGTTGGTATTATCATTTAGGTGAGCATGTTAGATATAGCGCAGATCCAAGTTTGACTGTCGTGGATTCTGTTTTTTATGCTAAAGGCGAAAAAATTGTCAACTTTCAAAATTTAGAGCCTAGAGTATCCATTAGATATAAGTTGGGAGACGATTCGAATGTCCAATTAGCTTATGATAAGATGTCTCAATATGTTCACTTAGCACCAGTGTCTTCAGTGTCCTTACCTACAGATGTATGGGTGCCAAGTACTGAAAAGATCAAGCCTCAAATAGGTCATCAATTAAGCTCAGAATATTCGATAGAATTTCCTGACGAGGATTTTTCGTTAGGATTGAGTGCTTACTATAAGACGGTAAACAATGTTATAGAATATCAAAATGGTATATTGCTTGGATATGGAACATCGGGGCTAAATTTTGACGATAATTTTTTGTCTGGAAGATTAGAATCAAAAGGAGCAGAAATAGTATTAAGAAAGAGACTAGGAAAGTGGTCTTCCAAATTTGATTATACATTGTCAAAGACAGATCAAGTATTCGAAGAGCTAAATGAAGGTGTTTCATTCCCTGCTAAATATGATAGTAGACATGTTTTAAATGCTCAGATTGTTTTTGAAATAAATGATAGGGTTTCTATCAATTCTGCCTTTTCATATAGTACGGGGAATGCTATTACAGTACCTATTGGCAGATATATAATTGATGGAAATGTAATTGGAGATTATGAAGGTAGGAATAATTTAAGGCTACCTGCTTATCATCGATTAGATCTAGGGATGCGGCTTCAAGGGAAGAAAGGAGGAGTTTGGAATTTTGGGATATACAATGTTTACAATCGGAGAAACCCTTATTACGTCTATTACGATCTTATAGGAAGTCTAGAGGAATTGGAAGTCAGTGTTGATATAATAGAAGTGTCTTTATTTACAATCATACCAAGCGTGCAATATGAATATCGATTTTAAAGTCAATACAATTCTGATATTGTTAATTGTGATGTTGGGCTGTGATGAAGTAGACCTTAGTGATGCTTCACGAAATTATGTACCAAAATTAGTAATAGACGGGAGTATAGAGTTAGACGGTTTTGCTCACGTAGCACTCACCAAGTCTGAAGGATATCTTGAAAATTTAACCAAAGATTCATTGGTAAGAGCATCAGAGGTTAATGCATTGGTGACCTTGTATGATGGAGAAAATAGCGAGGTATTGATATTGCGACGAAACGAAAAGAGTTTCCCCCTTTTCGTCTATAGAGGGTCAAAAATCAAAGGAGAATTAGGTAAACAGTATGAGCTAAAGGTTGAAGTAGATGGAGAAACATATGTCTCATATACATCGATTCAGCCCAGAGAGGAAATCGATAGCCTTTGGTTTCGTAAAGAAAACGATAAATTTTTTCTTATGGGGAGAGTCAGTGATACGCCTGATAGAGAAAACTACTATAGAGTTTTTACTAAGAGAATAGGTATTGACAACCAATTTATACCAATGTATTACTCAACTATTTCAGATCAGTTTTTTCAAGGGGAAACCATTGATTTTTCTATTTTTAAAGGGGTTGAGAGTTTCGATGAGACCAGAGATGATGGATTCTTTGAGTCGGGTGATAGTGTAATTGTAAAATTTAGTTCATTAGACTACGAGCATTTTACTTTTTGGTCAACTGCCGAATCTGAGATTTATTCCTTCAGCAATCCCTTTTCTTCTTCAGGTAATGAAGTTCAGCACAATGTGGATAGTAAAGCACTCGGTGTATGGGGAGGATATGCATCAAATTATTATGTCATTGTCGCTAACTAATTAAATTTGATCTATGATTAAAAAGTTAGTAATTACTACAGCATCACTTTTTGTCATAGAGATAATAGTCTATCTCTACGCTGCTCAGATTACAGACATCTTAGATATGAGATTTCAACTCTCCGCAAGATACTCAGCTCGAATTTCATTTTTGATGTTTACAGGATTGGCACTTTGGATAGGGATAGAGGGTATGAAAGAAATTTCTCGATATCAAAATTCACGTAAGTTATTGTCGTTATGGGTAGCTGCTATAGGGATTAATCACTTGATTCATTTCTATTTTTTAGTGATGAATCATCACCTGAAGGATATTGCGCTAGTCGTGCCTAATAGTGCAGGAGGAATAATAGTCTATCTTATTCTGCTAGTGATGCCTGTCGTTCTACATAATCTCTCCGAATGGAGTTTTTTAACCAAGAACGGAGTACTTCTAGCTTTAGCCATAGTAGGTGCAGTTTTTATGTTGGCAAATTTGAAACGACTTTTTCAGAAAACAGAACTTGCCTCTTCTCCATACTATTATATAGGGGCATTAATTATTATCGCAGGCTTACTCATATTAAATATTTACCGTTTGATAGAGGATAATAAGAAAAGAAGCATTGTAAGAAAATAGCTTTCTCCAAACTTAACTACCATCAAAGTACTCTTACTTAGCTATTAGAGTTTGAAATCTATTCTTAGTGTAAAACTATTTTTAAGTTTCTCTCCTCTATTCTGTTTAAAAAACTTCCTTTTATTAGTATTTACTCTTGATAAAAGCTTGAAAAACAGTTGTTAGAGATTAGTGTTTTGGTTGTTAAGAAAGTGTGAAGATTGTTTTCAATTTTTATGATTTCATCTTTTTCATCCTCTGAAAGATTTCTACAATTTTTTTCGCTTTCCTGAGCGTAATTTCGTCCTAGTTGCTATTGAGTCAGTACGCCATCTGTCTGATATAAAACGCGCTTGAAATAGCAATTCACCTGCATCCCTGTAAAATAATCCCGTCAATTTAATTTAAGGGCTATAGCCCATAGGGTTTAATTCTTAGACTCCTTCGTCGATCTTGGAAAAAGCCATATATGTCCTATACTATTGAGCATAGGAACGTCATTAGTGAAACAGGCTATAACTTCATTTGGATGAATGTTTCAAGTGATTTTATAGAGTTTAAATAGGAGGTCCTAAACTCTTTTGTATCAAGCATGGTCTGGATTAGGTGTGCCGCATGCGTTTTTAACTGTTATTTTATATGAAAAATCTAAAATTACTGACCTTATCAATTATCATGGCATTTTTAGGCTTCGCTTGTGCAGACGAAGAACTAGAACGTCAAAATGTTAATGCTGAAATAGAGGATCAGTTATCTTCAGTTTCAGAAGAGTTGTCTGAAGATGGAGCGTTCATCTTTACATGGGAGACCAATAGTTCTGACCAGAATGTAACTATTGATACCCATTCAGATTATGTATATGACTATACAGTTGACTGGGGCGATGGTACTGTTAGCGATAACCAAACTGGTAGAGCTGATCATAGGTACGCAACTGCTGGGACTTATAGAGTTAAGATTATAGGAGAATTTCCTGGGATAACATTTCCACGCTGGACCAAAGATCTTGTGAAGGAATTAAATAGTTGGGGAGATATCAAATGGAAGACGATGTCAAATGCTTTTAATGGTTGTTCCAACTTGGTAGTAACTGCGACAGATGTTCCAGATTTGAGTCAGGTTACTAGTATGAAATTTATGTTTCGTGGTATCAAATCATTTAACAATGACTTGAGTAGTTGGGATGTTTCTAATGTAAAGGATATGAGAGGTGTCTTTATGAATGCTTCGTTGTTCAACCAAGATTTGAGTGCATGGGATGTTTCAAGTGTAACCGACATGAACAGCATGTTTATGAATGCTTTTGCTTTTAACCAAAATTTGAGTGCATGGGATGTTTCAAGTGTTACTGATATGAAACGTATGTTCAATGCCGCTTGGGCTTTTAACCAACCATTAGACTGGGATGTTTCCAATGTCGAAGACATGCATGAGATGTTTTTCTTTGCAAGGACATTCAACCAAGACTTGAGTAGCTGGGATGTTTCTAAAGTGACAGATATGTATCAAATGTTTTTCGCTGCTCAATCTTTCAATCAAGATTTGAGTGGGTGGAATACCATCAATGTTACTAAATGTAGTAGTTTTTCTTTATTAGCTCCTCTTGATGCCTCTTACTTACCAACTAAGGGCTGTTTCGAGAATTAATAAACTTATTTATGAAGAGAGGTTGCTCGGGCATAGGTCTGAGCAACCTCTTTTTGTTTTTTAGAAGATATGATCTTGAGCTAAATCGTCACGATAGTGATTATTTCTATAATGGTAATGCAAGCATATCTTCTGATTTAGAATCTGCTGTATTACTTCAGCTAAATCTCAAAGCAATCCTAATCTGATTTTGAAGTTCTGAACCGTCAAGATTATTAAGTGTAGACTTTTTGACCATGACTATCGTTCAATATTCCCTTCTCCATTCGGACTTCAGATTTTCATCAATTAATTCAGGACTGTAAGAAATATACAATTTTGAAGTCTTTTCGAAATGTACTTTTGGCTCATTGTTTAGTATCCATTAATCATGTAGGATTTGGAATAGCAAGACCAAGTTCAACTCAATTCTTATCAATAAATGTTCTTCAAAAATCTAAAATTACTAGCCTTAACAATCATCTTTACTGTCATAGGTTTCGCTTGTACAGAAGATGAATCAGGTCGTCAAAATACAGCACCAGAAATAAATGATCAATCATTTTCAATCTCAGAAAATGCAGCTGACAATGTGGTAATTGGTACTGTGAAAGCCTCAGATATAGATCAAGACGATCTGTCATTCTCTATCACAGAGAATACTGATGATTTGTTTGAAATTACTACATCAGGCGAACTCAGCCTAGTATCAGGTAAAAACCTAGACTATGAAAAGGTAGCTAGTTACGAAGTTACAATCGATGTATCCGATGGAGAGTTGAGCTCAATGGCAAAGGTTACGATCAAAGTATTAGATGAAGATGAAACCCAAGGGACAAAAGAGGAAAACAAAGCACCCGAAATAGCCGATCAGCTTTTTTCAGTCGCAGAGCACGTAGCTGATGATGTAGAGATAGCAGCCATAGTAGCTACTGACGATCAAACATTAATCTATACTCTAGTAGAGAATAGCAATGAACTATTTGAGATATCCAATGATGGTAAGTTGAGTCTAGTTTCTGGGAAGTTACTAGACTATGAAACCATGACAAGTCACGAGATCATCATAGAAGTATCAGACGGAGAGCTGAAGTCACAGGCTAAAGTCACGATAAATGTAACGAACGAATATGATCCGTTCATCACTAAGTGGAAAATCACCCCAACATCTCTGACTATTACTATTCCTACTAACCCTACCTATACTTATAACTATACTGTAGACTGGGGAGACGGGAGTGATATAGAAAGCTACGAGGGAGATGCTTCACATACTTACACGACTGAAGGAGATTACACAGTTAAAGTTCAAGGAGAATTTCCAGCTATTTTCTTCAATGGAAGTGGTTCATCCCTATTCATACAAGAGGTGACAAGTTGGGGAGAAATCGAATGGAAAACCATGCAATTTGCCTTTAAGGGGTGTACCAATATAGAAGTCACTGCATCGGACGCGCCAGATTTGAGTTCGGTTAGTACGATGGAGCGTATGTTTTCCGGAGCTGCCTCTTTGAATCAGAACCTAAGTAGCTGGGATGTTTCGAAAGTTACCAATATGGTGGGAACCTTTCGAAGAGCTCAATCCTTTAATCAACCTTTGGACTGGGATGTTTCTAGCGTTACAGACATGAAAGATATGTTTTATCAAGCTTCTTCTTTTGATCAAGACTTAAGTGGTTGGGATGTATCAAGCGTAAGGAATATGAAAAGGATGTTTAACAGCGCTACTTCTTTTAATCAAAACTTGAGCAGTTGGGAAGTGTCAAAAGTGACGGATATGAATAGTATGTTTCGAGGAGCCAGTTCATTTAATCAAGCTTTAAACTGGGACGTATCTAATGTTACTAATATGAGATATATGTTTTCAGGAGCCTCTATGTTCAATCAACCCTTGAATTGGGATGTCTCTAGTGTAGTAGATATTCGTTTGATGTTTTATGAAGCACAGTCATTTAACCAAGATTTGAGTGAATGGGACACTTCTGCAGTTACTCTATGTTCAGATTTTTCTACCGACTCAGCTTTAGAGGATTCGCATTTACCAAGTAAGGGTTGTTTTGCATCTCGGTAAGAACAGCCTGTATCATATGGGGATTAGTGATCGCTTGTTAACATTCCTTATTGTTTCATATTCTTGAAACTACTGCAAGTATTAATTATTAATACAAAGAAAAGTAGAGTGTTATATACTAGGTTATTGTTTGAATTCTAAAAATAGAATGGTAACTGAATAATTAATAAATAGAAATCAAAATGGTGAAAACGAAATTTACACATTCCATAATTATAATATGCTTTTTCTCTCTAACAGCATTAGCTCAGACAGACAAAAATCAAATACTAGTATTAGGAACATCTCATTTGGAACAATTAAAAGGGTTTGAGATATCAATGTTAGATAAAGTTATTGATAAATTGGATTCGTTTAATTTTGAAGTAATATGTATTGAGAAAATGTCTGGGGAACTTTTATATGGCATACAATCAAGACAGGATAGTTCCTTTGATCAAATAACTAAAGGAAGATTTGGATCTAAATTCCTTAAGGTAGCAGATACGGTTCAAAGTAGTAAAAGTATCAGTTATTTAAAAGCTGAAAAAAACATTAAAGAACTGTCCTGCAAAAGTAATCTTAATGTTAATCAGCGAAAAGAACTACTATTCAATTATCTAGCCATTACAGACTTGCCATCGGCAGTTTTGCAATATGCCTATATTAAAGATAAAGTAGTATTTACATCAAATTTTGATAAGTATATCGCCAACTTATTAGAAAAGAGCACTATAAGTAATAATGAATATTATAGCTTGGCGGTATCTTTGGCCAAAAGAGAAAATATCAATCAAATTGAGCCTATAGATAATTTCCAAGATGAAGCTCTTTTGCTTAAGTATTATCCTGATTTTATAAAGGATTACCAGGACAACTTCAATCAAATAAATGATATTAATCAATTACCTGTATATCAGAAGTTAAATCAATTAACTCAAGAATGCCTAAGAACAAATGATTTATCTGATTTATACACTTTTTTAAACAGTGATGAATATAAAAAGGAGGACTATAATGGGCAATGGAAAATTTGGTTAAAAACAAATTTTCCCTCCCATTCTGATAAAGCGAGATATTCATTCTGGGAGATGCGTAATTTACAGATTACAGCTAATATTATGCGAGTTGTTGCTCGTAATCCAGGAAAGAAATTGATTGTCATAATAGGCGCTTCACATAAAAGTTTTGTTGAGAAATATCTAGAACAAATTGAGCATGTCGAAGTTTTAAAATATTAAGTAAAAACGACTGTCAGCAAGGTTTGTAATGCATACTCTTCAGAATACGCACTATACACAGAGCGTTGTAGGGAATGAATCAACAAAATTCTAATAAGAGGGTATGGAGGTGAATGGAAATTAAATCTATTTTATCGAAAAAGGCCAAGCATTTTTACATGGTATGGGGACTTAAGTTGCTTTTATTGATATGGACATTTTGAAGGTATTAATCTAAGGCTAAGATCCTATTGGTTCGAATTTATTAAAACATACCAAATTTCTGTAATGGCGCACATTTAACCAAAGTGCAACGAGTGACACATTATTTAGAGAAGGTAGTTTGTGTATTATGCACAGGGGTATGGGTATGCATATATGCATGGGGTCATAGGTGTGCATAATTTGAAATGATCAAAAATGAAAATATGCAAGGGGTTAGAGGTGTGCATATATGCAAGGGGTAATGGGTGTGCATATATGCATAGGTGTGTAGGTATGCATAATTCAAAAAAGAGCGGTCATATTGAGCAGAGCGAAATATCTAGCTAGAGTGTATAACGTCTCTTTGCTATGGCTGTTTTTATTTGAGGAGATGGAGAGTTGAAATGGTAAACCACCATGCTGAGCATGGCGGGAACGGAGGCACTTTTTTATAGCCATTCGCATGCGAATACCCCTTCAAAATCAACGAATGGCACTCAAAAAACCCCGAATGACCCCAGAAAATCTCCGTAGACTCATTTTTTTCAGCGAAGGGTCATTTTTCTGGGTTTTTGTCATTAAAAACTGCGAGGCGTCGTTTTTTGAGAGTTTTGGTGTGGTTTTAGGGGTTTACTGGCTGTTTTTTGGGTTCAGTAAATAAGGAAGTATGTATTATGCATTACCGTTGTAATTGATTGTTGTTGTTTTTAGAATTGTATATCAACGTAAAAGAAAAGACTTGGTGTTATGTACTTGGTTGTTATGTACAATTAGAATAAATGATACTCAAAAAGGAGAGCTTTCAATACAAAGATAAAGTGCTTATTGAAAAGGCATACATTAAGCCTCCATATAAACATGGAAGAGTGTTCCAAAATGAGGGGTGCTTTATACATCTAAAAGGTGCTACTGGTAAATTGATGTCATCAGAAGACAGCTTTGACTTTACCCCCAATCTAAAAGAAGCTATTTTATTAAAATGTGACACTTACTTTCTTGACTTTGTGAAATCAACGTCAGAAGAGGCTGTAGAAGTCATTGCTATTCATTTATACCCAGACTTGCTTAAAGCACTTTATGCGAATGAAATACCAGCAACCATAAAAAACAATGCCACCCCTCCAAAAACAAATAAACTTGTTGAGGACGAAACCATTACAAGATTTATAGAGTCTCTCGACTTTTACTTTGATAATCCACACCTCGTAAACGATGATCTTTTAGAGCTCAAAGTTCGAGAGTTGATTTTGCTGTTGGTTCAGACAAAAAACGCATCTTCAGTACTTGAGCTTATTCAAGACCTGTATTCTAAAAGAGAGGCAAACTTCAAAGATGTTATCAAACTACATCAATTCAACAATCTTGAGATTGAAGAATTAGCTCGCCTAACCAATCTTAGTGTATCCTCATTTAAAAGAGAGTTTAAAAAAACATTTAATAATACCCCTGCCAAATTTTTCAATGTTCAAAAAATCAATAAAGCCAAAGAGCTATTGGTAGTAACAAATATGACAATTAGTGAAATTGCATTTGAAATAGGTTTTAATGACCCTCTTTATTTCACACGCATATTTAAAAAAAGTGTGTCACTCTCCCCTTCCGACTTCAGGAAACAACAAACCCAGTAACACTCTCCATATTCTTGATCTTTTTGTCCATATAATAGTGAAAATAGAGTCAGAAATTTGTCCTATGATATTAGTAATTAAAAAATAGATTATGGACAATTTGAAAATTCACACAATAGAAACAGCTCCAGAAAAAAGTAAAAGTCTGCTAGAGAACTCACTAAAGGCTTTTGGAATGATACCCAATTTACATGCAGTAATGGCAGAATCTCCAGCGGTATTAGAAGCTTATAAAATACTGCATCGTTTGTTTTCAGAAGAAACTGCCTTCAATGCAGAAGAGCTAACCGTAATTTGGCAAACCATTAATGTAGAAAACCAGTGTCACTATTGTGTGCCAGCACACACTGGCATTGCGCATTCAATGAAGGTCGATACCAAAATCACACAAGCATTGAGAGACAAAACACCTCTTGAAAACAACAAATTGGAGATACTAAGATTAACTACCTTAAAAATTGTACGCAACCAAGGTGTGCTAAGTGACCAAGAGTTGACCGAATTTTACAATGTAGGATTCACCAAGCAACACGTATTAGAAATCTTTTTGGGTTATTCTCAAAAGATTCTAAGTAATTACACCAATCATATAGCGCAAACTCCTGTAGATAAAGTCTTCGAGAAGTTTGCTTGGGAAAGATAAGTATTGGTTTAAAATAAAATCGATCTGTTCTTTTGGGAACAAGTCAAATTCTAATAGTTATGAAAGCAATAATGAAATTTGGCAGTATTGGTCTAAGTGGAGCAGGACTGCTCAACGTCCTTAGAATTTTTCCAACTCTATTGACCGAAAGTGTCACAACCAATCAGATACCACCACATAAGTTAGCAGACACTATATTTATTAGGCAAACAAACGCTTACCTAGCCTCACACATAATGGTGTTAAAGGGTACTCCGTCGAGTATAATCAGTTTCTATAGTTTGTACCAAAAAGTTAAGAAATCAGCCAACGACAATATCATTTCATTGGGTTTGTTTGCGTTTATTGGTTTAGTGATTGATCAAACTCTGTACTCCCTTAGATTAATCATTTACGGGCTTACATTACCTTCATTGATAAACGCAAAATGGTACGGACTAAAACAGTAATCTAGCTTCAGTAATAATAGGAACGCACCAATTAGCAATGGGATTTGCAGGAATAGGTTTCTTTACACTTCTCATTTCATCAGCACTTTATGGTTTATCTCTATTAAAAGTTGGGTTAAGTCGAATTCTTTCAATTCTAGGGGCTTTGGCGTTTATAAGGTACTCTTTTGACTTCCAGATCCAAGCTTTGAACTCACTTAAGGAGTTCTAACCTTAATGTACGTTTTCTATTTGAGCATTGGTATTCAACTATTAAAAAAAGTAAAATGAAAAAGTCAGTAAGAATAATAACAGGAGCATTGGGTTTTATGATGGTTTTGCCAGGTTTGGCAAAATTTACAGAGCCATTTAAAACTTTCATATATCAACATTTGGAAATCATCGGTTTTCCGTTTCCAAGCGCAATGCAATATGTTGTAAAATTTAGTGAATTGGCAGTAGGTTTTGCGCTAATATTTTTGGCCATTAAAGGCAACACAATCGATCAAAAGTTCAGAAGAGTTCTCTTTACTTCGGCCAACTTAATTGTTGTAGTAATGATGATTGTAGCTATTTACACGCATCTTCATCCTGATATCCCTGCAGAAATTCTTCCTATGGAATACAAACCACCATTGATGGGGATTAGTTATATCATCTTAGTCGTAATTAACTTTTACTTAGACCGAAGGAACGCTTAGTTCTTAAATATTAGAAAAAAATGTACACAATCGAGTAGACGGCCGTGAGCCATAAGCTCACGGAGCGCCTCTCACACCAGTTGTTTTAAGACTGTGTCTTAAAACAGGAAATGAATCAGTAGTTTTTCTGACACGGTGTTGATTGCAGTGAAGATGTTTATAGCTCCATTAGTGCCATGCTCAGCATGGTGGTTTACCATTCCAACTCCCCATCACCTCAAATAAAAACAGCATAACATAGAGACTCTGCACACCCTAGCTAGATATTTCGCTTTGCTCAATATGACTATTTTTTTCAATTTAAACATACATTAACTAAACACTGAATTGGAAATTAGAGAAACACATAGAAATGACTATACCATTTCGACTGACAAGGATAAATTAGATATTTCGAGCATTCACCAGTTCCTTGCAAACGAAACAGACTGGGCTAACGGAATTCCTATCGATACTTTGAAGACATCAATTGAAAACTCTTTGAATTTTGGGCTCTATCATGGGGGAAAACAAATTGGATTTGCTAGAATAATCTCAGACTTTTCTACGATAGCATATCTAGGAGATGTCTACGTCCTAGATGAATATAGAGGAAAGGGATTAAGCAAATGGCTGATGAATGAAATAATGGAACACCCCAATCTTCAGGGATTAAGGCGCTGGATTTTATTGACTGATACTGCCGAGTGGCTCTACAAAAAGTTTGGGTTCACTGAAGTGCCTAATCCTGAGTTTTACATGGAAAAACATAACCCCAATGTGTACAAGGGGTAATTTCAGAAAGAGACCGTACGACAGAGACTATGAACATCTTTAGTTTTTAGTCTCTTTTTAAAAGCCTTCTCAGAATGAAATAGATACTTAGTGAACCTGAGTTAGATTAATAATTTTTCAAACACTCTACAAAACCTCAATCCATTATACTTAATCAAGCTTTTGCCTTCAAGCCAGGCGGGCTCTTCCTTTTTTCATTGCCAAAAAAGGAACCAAAAAGTCTAGAAAATTATAAACTCGCTAACGCTCAGACAGTATAATTTTCATTCTTTCTTACAAAACGTCAAATAAGTATGAATCAATAGGTTTTTAAATCGAACTGAGGTTAGTGAGTAATTTTTTCATTCTTAAGATCTACATAAAAGATTGCTTTTAACTGCCCTGCATAACCTCGTGCTCTTGTAGGGTAAAGTCTGGTTTTCTTTAGCTGTTCCAGCTCTTCATACAGACTCGCTCTATTTTTAGGCCGGAGATCAGACAAGCAAACTAATTCCTGAATCTTACCGCCCTTCTCAGTGACAAGCCTGAAATATATCTTGTCATTGTTCTTCTTTTTATCTGATCCTGACAAATCAGTAATACACAGTCTATGAAGTTGAGCATATAATCTTCTAAGGTCTGGAAAATGATAAGTAAGGTTAAAAGTTTCTTCCCACGGCTCGTATGCTGTTGTATCACTATTATAAAGAGCAAGATGTTCTTGCTTTTCATCCGAATCAAAAATATTAGAGTCGAAATGCTGTGTTAAAAAATCAAGGTATCTAAGGATAGTTGAATCCAACTCATGGGGATTGTAATAAGTGTTGAGTACTCTGTACAAGGCTTCAACTGGACTTTCAATATCCGTATTATCGATCCGGTTGATAAATCCTGTCTCAAAAGTATCCGCAAGGAAAATTATATCTCTGTTTAAATCAACATTGTCATCAAACCTATAAAAGTCGCCATTGTCGTATCTGAGCGATAGACAAAAAAATCCGTTCTGATTATAAAACCTGTATTCACTGACTTTACTACTATCAGTTTTTACTTCATCAAAAATTTGTGCTAATACCCTATTGTCATTGGAGTAAATGATACTGTCTGCATCAGAGGACACTTGTCCAATAGCAATACCACTTACTAAGTAGAATAATAAAAAGATTAAAGCCTTGGCTATCAAAAATGATGTATTTAAATCTAATAAGATGATAGTTTTCAGGAATATGAAGTAAAATCAACAAATGGGATTAGATATAATTTCATATAGAATACTATCTGCTTTTATTTATCTCAAATCTCTATTCATTTGCCTTTCTAAACCCATAAATCAACAACCATACACCCAAAACTAATTCAACAACTCCAATGGGCGCGAACAAATAAAAACCACCAATACTTAATCCTAGCACCCCAAATATTACGTTCACCAAAATCAGACCGAAGATATTAAGCCAAAAATTGAAATAAGCCTTAAAACTAGATTTGACTTATACATCAAGTAATAAAACACAAAACAATGCAAGGCAAAGATGAACATATATACAAATCCGATCCATTCCCATTCAATAAGCAAGGTATCTGCCTCAACCTCTATATAGTCATGAGCAGATTCTTCACAACTCATATATTGTTTACTCAACGATACTAGACTTAAAAGCTTTGTGCTTCCCAGTATAAGCATTCCGAATTCAATAAACCTTAATGACAGATAACCTATAGTCAATTTATTTCCAAAACTCCTTAAAATTGGAAAGACAAGAATTGCAAACGCTATCATCGCAGTTAGACTAATCCATTTTAGTAGTATTCCAACACCAATTAATAGCCTTACTTCTATGATTTTCTGTAAATAGTTAGGTACGTATAGTAAGCTTTCCAAAATCCCCACTTGGCCGATGACATAGGGGATCAAAGCAAATAGAAATAATGCTCCAGCGTATCTTCCGATTTTCTTATTTGAATTCATATTCATTTTTAGTTGCAAACAAGAGCCAAGTATAAACCACTCAGTTTTTATTTTACCTTAATACACAATACTACCCCCTACAGTAATCATTTACAATGGATTATATTGATCAAAAAGGATTGTTGAAGATAGACTTGTTGAGTTGGTCACTCGCTATTACACTATTACTAAACACGAGCTATATAGGTTAGGCCTTCAATAAACCCTTAAGGAACGATAGGTTTTATCTGACAATTTTATTTAGTTCTCATCAAGCCTAAACCCTTTAGGTGTTAGCCCTGTCTCCTTTTTAAAAAAACGACTAAAGTATTGTGGATATTCAAACCCCAGTTCAAAAGCTATTTCAGAAATAGACTTATTTGTATTTAATAAATTATTTTTAGCCTTTTCTATTAAATAAGTATGAATCGTATCCTGAGCATTTTTTCCTGTTTCATTCTTTAAGAGATCACTTAAATAACTACTTGATAGATTGAGTTTTTCTGCGAAATAATGAACTTTGGGTAACCCATTTACTGATATCTGATTCGAATTATAGTATTCTTTTAAAAGCTTTTTGAGTTTAGTAACAATGCTAATATTTTGACTTTTTCTTGTTAAAAACTGTCTACTATAAAAACGTCGCACATGATTGAACAATAATTCTAAATTAGAAATAAGTAAGTCTTGACTAAACTCATCCATGTTAGATTCATACTCTTCAATAATTTGTGATACAACATTGTTTAAAGTTGATTTTTCCTTCTCTGAAAGATGTAAAGCTTCTTTAGTCTCGTAAGAAAAAAAGGCATAATCCGATAATTTATCGATTAGATTATAGCCATGAGTTAAGTCTGGATGAAAGTATAATCCCCAACCTTCCATTTCTCCTTTTTCACAAGTCTCTTCAATTTCGACTAACTGATTTGGGGCAGTTCCAAATAACGATCCTTCAGAAAAATCAAAATACTCTCGCCCATATTTAAAGGGATGCGCAGTCTTAGTTTTTAAAGTAATGTTATAAAAAGGAAACCCAACTTTTGAATTTAGAAATCTCTCGGAAATTTCAACATCCGATAAATTTATTACTGAAATCAAAGGATGCTTTGGTTTTTTATATCCAAAAACCTCATGTAATTCTGTAATAGTATTTATTCCAAAAACCATGCTCATCTATTAAGATTTAGAAGTTAGTCTGAGTTAGCTCTTCTGATATTTTCCATAATTTTTTTAATTCATTATCATCAAGTGCTTTATCTGCTAATGTGTTTATAACTGGGTAACCTCTCCAGTTACTCATTTTTTCAGGTCCATAATACTCCCCTCCTTTTACATTAACATCTGTCGCTGCTCTTAAGACTGGTAAAATTCCCATCTCAATTTTTTGAGCAATTAAAAAATTCATAACCTTTCCTATTAACCCCATATGTCTCTGCAAATTAGTAGCTGTATATCCAGGATGAGCTAGTATGGATATTGTTTTGCTTCCACTTTCATATAGTTTTTTGTTAAGCATTACACCAAACATCATATTAGCTAACTTACTTTGAGCATATGCCTTCTCTTTGTTGTACTTTTTTTCAAACTGCAAGTCATCCCAATAGATATCAGCAGGTTTCATTTTGGCATATACACTACTCAAAGTCACAATCCTCGAATTCTCAGTTTCCCCAATGAGATCTATCAGCTCTTTTGTCAGTACAAAATGTCCAAGATGATTTGTTCCTAAATGACCTTCAAACCCTTGCATTGTTTGAAATCTATCTTCGGTCATCATTACACCTGCATTATTTATTAAAACATCTAACTTATCATATTTAGATTTAAATCTATCAGCAAAACTTCTTACAGAATTTAAATCAGATAAGTCTACTTTCAAAAGATCCACTTTTGCATTAGGGATTTCTTTTAGTAGTTCCTTAGTAGCGAAAGCACCTTTGTCCATGTTTCGAACAGCTAAAACAATGTGTGCTCCTTTCATGGCTAGAGCTTTTGCAGTTCCTAAACCTAGACCACTATTTGCCCCGGTGATTAAAATTATCCTTCCTTTTTGAGAATCTATGTTTTTAGTATTCCACTTTGTTTTCATAATTCCACGATCTTATTTGAGATAACAAATGTAGAATCATATCAAGCATAAATATTTATACAGATTCTGGCTTATTGTATACTAATTCAGAAATCTCAGCCATTCCTAAAAGATCAATAAAATCACAGGACATACCACTGCTGATACAAGGGTAGAGCAGATGTAGATAAACCAAACATGGGGCTGACCACTATAGCATTAATATTAATTAAACACTCCTTAAGTTTTGAGCTCTATCATTGGGGTAAACAAATTGGATTTGCTAGCATAATCTCAGACTTTTCCACGATGGCATATTTAGGAGATGAAAAGTTTGGGTTCACGGAAGTACCCAATCCTGAGTTTTACATGGAAAAACATAACCCCAATGTATACAAGGGGTAATTTTAGAAGACCTCCCCAGAATACAATATCGCTTGAGTATTCTTTCACTTGTTTGTTAGGGTGATTCCGCTATAGAAGCTATCTAAAAACAAAGAGTTATGAGTTTCATCTTCATACAATTCAGTAGTGAGTTGAACATGCTTATTCTTCGAAAGCTCGTCAATAAACTCATCTATTTTTTCTCTATGAAATTTGGGCTTGGGCTGATAGGTTAAGTGAATCTTAACTGGTTTGTTGTAATTGCTTTTTTTGAAACTGATTGTCACTTCCCCATTGCTAAACCAAATAGACGGATCATAAATATGTATTACTTCAAAGGGATGGTTTAAGGACAAAATATAACCTCCAAAATATCCCCCGTAGGAATGACCGACCAAAGTTTCATGGCTATTGGTAGAATAGTTTTGGTTTACGTTGGGTATTAATTCTTTTGTTAGATAGTTATAAAATTTCATCGCTCCTCCGGAGTTCGACTTGTTATACCAAGTAGAATCAACTATGTCTCCGTCATATTCAATTCTCGATTCGCTAAAAGTAAGGTCTTGCCCTCTTTTATATTCCCAATCAATGTGAGGTATACCAACTACAATAGACTTTTGGATTTTATCCCATGCTCCTAATTCAAAAGTGATCGCTTTTATTAGTTCGAATCTCCACTCAGCATCAAAAACATATATAACAGGATATTTTAATGAATCAGCATAGTGACACCCAGTACTCCCTATCCTCCTCAAGAAACTTGGAATGGATAATATGTCTTGATGATCTATCAATACAATTATTATCCTACCCGACTAGATTAAAGCATAGGCCTATGAATAGGAAAGTTGTAATTACTATTTTCAGTTTCAGCATATCATTTGGTTTGGTACTTACCTAATTGAATACAATGCCTAAATAGATAACGCACCTCTCAACTAATGTTTGTAATGCAGCTAAACTAGGGGATCTGGTATTCTCAACCAAAGTCGGAATAATTGAATTTAGGTTGGTGAGCGCGTTCATTAGAACGATAGGAAATTCCTCAAACTTCTAAACAAAGAGGTATTAATAGACCAGTTTGCTGCTCCGTGGCGGAGCGACCAATTGTTTAGCGTAGAAACCTTCCTCCGCGGCGGAGCAACGTTTTGTTCAGCGTAAAAAGCTTCCTCCGCGGCGGAGCAACGTTTTGTTCAGCGTGAAAAGCTTCCTCCGCGGCGGAGGAAGCTTCCAACGTCAGTAAAAATCGTGCTCCGCTGCGGAGCTAAAAACCATCAAATATATTTTGCCTCATACGATGGCATTGAACTAGGACTATTTGGACACTCAACTTCCTGCTAGCACATTGACTGTTTTCCAATTGCGCATGGTAACAGATACCTTCAGCTTGTTCTCAAAGAAATTGTTATCCATTTTAGACTTACCCATACCATTGTGATAGCAAGCGTAAAGAATCTCTCCATCCATATAGTACTCATCTCCTTTAGTATCGGCATCACTCAGGCGTTGGACACCATCTGTGGATGGGTAATCAAACAAAAATGCCACATACAGCTTTTTCTCATCGTCTACCTTATCTAAGAAAGGATTGCACTCTACCACAGTTTTCAAGGTTTCCACTGACAAAACCAGCACTGGGACATCAAACCCAAATTCCTTTTTGATCACCAGGTTGATAAGTTCTTCTGACTCCTTAGCAGGTATGTCTGCTTCAAAAATGATATTGCCACTTTGGATATAAGTCTCCACATTATCAATAATAGATCGTGACAATGCCTCTCTTAAATCGGCCATTTTGATTTTGTTTTTTCCAGAGACGTTGACTCCTCTTAGCAAAGCAACATACTTATCCATAGACAATCATTTTAAAACCAAAACTAAGCATTGTGTCGAATTCATTGAAGATTTTGACACATCAGAGCAGCAACTTACCGCTCACTACCTCTGTGCTACCGCTCATCCATGTACAGCTTCTATTACTCATGCGCCACTCTTAATTTCGAATCATAAATTAATTGTAAAGCAAGTGCCCTTTGGTTTATTCTCTTACCCTTGGGCAAGGAGCTTCAAAATCAAAAAACACAACCATGAATTCAAATCTAAAACACTGGCTATCCATCATCATTTTAGTCTTCTTAAGTACTGTCGATATCTCTGCAAAGGGCGGTGCGTATTCGTTCGAAATTGAAACCAAAGGAAAAGGTTCCCCGCTAATCCTCATTCCGGGACTGACTTGTTCAGGAAAAGTATGGGATAGCACCGTAGCAGAATTATCACAGTCCTACGAATGCCACATTATCACTATCAAAGGGTTTGCAGGTTTACCAGCAATAGACCTTCCTTCTAATGGCTTAACCTCTACTGTAAAGCAAGATATTATTGCCTATATCCAAGACAAAAAACTCAACCGGCCCGGATTAATAGGTCATAGCTTGGGCGGCTTCATCGCATTAGATCTACTATCAAGCTACCCTGAGACCTTCTCCAAATCTATTATTGTAGATGGGTTACCATTTTTTCCCGCTATCACCAATCCTATGGCCACGGAGGAAACTATGAAGGCTACTTCAGAAGCTAGGGTAAAGGGTATGCGATCCACACCAACCGAACAGTTTAGACAACAGCAACGAATGGTCGTAAAGTCAATGGTTACATCACCCAATCATCAAGACCTGGTATATGCATGGGGAGAAGCCAGTGACCCAAATACAGTTTTCACAGCTATGGAAGACATGAACACTACCGATCTCAGGGATGATATTTCTAAGATTAAATCACCAGTATTGGTACTCGGAGCCTACGTCGCATATGAACAGTACGGTGTAACTAAGGAAATGACATTAAATAACTACAAAGCTCAATTTGCCAAGTTGCCTAATGTCAGAATAGAACTGTCAGACATAGGTCGTCATTTCATCATGTTGGATGATCCTACATTTATGAATCGAATGGCTATGGAATTTTTATCTGAATAACTTCACTATCTTAATCGTGGATCTAAGGAGTCTTCATGGATTGACTCCTTACATTATTATCCCAATTACTCGAATCATGAATACACTTGTCTATTCCTTCAAGTCTTATTTCTTAAAGGCAAGATTGAATGTCAAGTGTTCAGCATAAAATAGGAAAGGAACCATATACTTATGAAATCTCTGAATAAAAAGACACTGTATTGGATCTGCCAAATCCTCGGCTGGGGCACCTATATCTTTATTCTTCTTTTCTTCACTTTACAGTATCCAATAGCAGAAAGTGCTCAGACCAGAGTCATTCTTTTGCAATTCATTATAGGTATAGTAGCACTCTTTGGATCTCATGGTGTAAGAAAAATCATACACATTCAGAAATGGATGGAGCTCACCATCAAAAAACTCATCCCGAGACTACTAGTGCTCAATGCTATCACAGCTGTGATTTGCATAATCGTGATTCATATCATCATGATAGTCGCTTTGGACTGGCAAAACTCTGTCAAACCTATTGTATGGAAAGATTTACCATTCTACACCGCTAACCTGTTTTATCTATTGAATATGTGGGCTATCATCTACACCGGATATCATTCTATTGAAAATGCCAGAATCTCCAGACTAGAAAAACTAGCTGCGACGACAGCACTAAAAGATGCTGAACTTATCGCTCTCAAAGCTCAAATCAACCCTCATTTTCTGTTCAACTCTCTGAATAATATCAAAGCCTTGATACTAGAAGATGGAGACAAAGCTAGAAATATGCTCACTAACCTCTCCGATTTGTTGAGATACTCCATTGAGTTTAACAAACAATCTCAAGTAACCATATCGGAAGAAATTGAAATAGTGAAAAACTATTTGGAACTTGAATCCATTCAATACGACGAAAGGCTTAAATATGAAGTCAATATGAATCAAGGAAGCGAAGACTGCATGATCCCGCCCATGGTGATTCAAACATTAACTGAAAATGCCATCAAGCACGGAATAGCTCAGTCCAAAACTAGTGGGGTCATCTCTATCGAAACCGACCTGAATCACCAGAATCTAACTTTACGAGTCAAAAACTCTGGTCGACTCTCTCCTGACAATGAAAACAGCACTGGCACAGGAATAAAGAATGCTCTAGAGCGAATCAAAATATTATCCAGTAAGTCTCCTATATTCACTCTATCAGAAGAAAACAACCTTGTGACTGCCACTATAAAAATCCCCGTATGATCATGAAGTCTATCATCATTGACGACACACGGCTGGCCAGACAGGAACTAAAGTACCTACTTTCGGAAATTCCCTCAGTCGAAGTAATAGCCGAGGCGTCCAACGCGGAAGAAGGAAAGAGCTTAGTAGAAGAGCATCGACCAGACTTGATCTTTTTAGACATTCAGATGCCTGAAAAAAATGGGTTTGAATTGCTTGAGACACTTGATTACTTACCCGAGGTGATTTTCGTGACGGCCTACAATAATTACGCCATCAAAGCTTTTGAGTACAATGCGCTGGATTACTTACAAAAGCCCGTAAAATCTGAACGTCTAGCCCTGGCCATAGAAAAAGTAAAAGGCAAACTTGCACACACTAGCACTAACAAATACTTACCTCAAGACCATAAAATATTTGTAAAGGAAGGTGATCGATGCTGGTTTATCAATCTTAGAGACATCAATCTTTTTGAGGTAAGTGGCAACTACACACGTATTCATTTCGATAGCCATGCCCCTATCATACCCAAATCTCTCAACTCGTTAGAATCAAAACTTGATCCTTCTTGCTTTTTCAGAGCCAACCGACAACAGATTATTAACCTTGAATCTATTGAAAAGGTCGAACCATGGTTCAGTGGGACGATTAAGCTATTTCTTAAAAACGAGATTGAAATAGAACTATCTAGACGTCAGAGTGTCAAACTGAAAGAGGTAATGAGTCTTTAATCATGAAGTGATAGACTTGAAGGTCTATTAAATTGTCTCAAAAGTCTAAGCGAGACTATTAAATAATCTTGAAAACAAGGCCAATTTGGCAATGAATATCGAGTATCAAATTAAGTTTTATCTATTCGCCTAATACACCTATTTTTGCCGTCTGAAAATTTAGAATCAATGATATTAAGCGAACAGGAAATCATCAGAAGGCAGACCAGAGAGAAGCTTATCGAGACTGGTATCGAGCCTTATCCATCAGACACTTTCGAGGTGAATGTCACTGCGGCTGACATCCACGAAAACTACGAAAAACGAAAGACTGACTATAAAGATATTTCTATCGCGGGTCGATTAATGAGTCGTCGTATCATGGGATCAGCGTCATTTGCTGAGATTCAAGACTCTACTGGAAGAATCCAAATCTATCTAAGAAGAGATGATCTGTGTCCAGATGAAGACAAGTCTTTCTACAACAATGTCTTCAAAAAAATGATGGACATCGGTGATATCATCGGTATAAAAGGATATGTCTTCACCACCGAAGTAGGAGAAATATCGATTCATGTGACCGAGCTGAAACTACTCACTAAGTCTCTCAAACCGCTTCCAATAGTAAAAGAAGCAAAGGACTCAGATGGCAATACGAAAACTTTCGATGCCTTCACTGATCCTGAACTAAGATATAGACAGAGATACGTTGACTTGATCGTGAACCCAGAGGTTCGTGACACATTCGTCAAAAGAACTCAACTGGTCAACTCTATGAGAGGCTTCTTAGCAGAAAAAGGATATCTGGAAGTAGAGACTCCTATTCTACAGCCATTGTATGGTGGTGCTGCTGCAAGACCTTTCAAGACTCACCACAATACCCTAGACATGACACTTTACTTGCGTATCGCCAATGAGCTATACCTAAAGCGTCTCATCGTAGGTGGATATGACGGAGTATTCGAATTTTCCAAAGACTTTAGAAACGAAGGTATGTCTCGTTTCCACAATCCAGAATTTACACAAGTAGAGCTGTATGTAGCGTACAAAGACTATGAGTGGATGATGGATCTGGTAGAAGCTATGGTCGAAAAAGTGGCTATGGATCTACATGGTACTACAGAAGTACAAGTAGGCGAAAACGTCATCAACTTCCAGAGACCTTGGAAGCGATATACCATGTTCGAAGCGATTGAGCACTTCACGGGTATCGACATTTCTGAGATGAATGAAGATGAGTTGAGAGCTACCGCTGAGAAACTTGAAGTTCCTGTTGACAAGACAATGGGTAAAGGCAAGCTGATAGATGAGATTTTTGGTGAAAAATGCGAAGGACAGTTGATCCAACCTACTTTCATCACTGACTATCCTGTAGAAATGTCTCCACTGGCTAAGAAGCACAAAAACAAGCCGGGTCTTGTGGAAAGATTTGAAGCTATTGCCAATGGTAAAGAAATTTGCAACGCATTCTCTGAGCTGAACGATCCTATCGATCAAAGAAAGAGATTCGAAGAGCAGCTGGAACTAGGTAAGAGAGGAGACGACGAAGCCATGGTGCTTGATGAAGATTTCTTGAGAGCACTAGAATACGGTATGCCTCCTACAGCAGGACTGGGTGTGGGTATCGATAGACTAGCGATGATGATGACCAACTCCAACTCTATCCAAGATGTGCTTTTCTTCCCTCAGATGAAACCTGAAAAGAAAATCGTAGCATTGACATCGGGGCAGTTTGAAGAGCTTGGCGTAGCAGCAGAGTTGATTCCTATTCTTCAAAAACTAGGAATGGTGACCAAAGAGCAATTTGCCGAAGCAAAAGACGGTAAGCTCCACCAAGATGTATGCGGTACTCGAAAAAAGCTCAAACTAAAAGAGGTGAAGAATCCAAGCTTGGAAGATGTACAAGGGTGGATTGCTAAAGCAGCCGAATAGGTTTTTCTAAACAATATTTTATAAGCGTCCGTAAGATTCAAACCCTTGCGGACGCTTTTCTTTTGACCATTTGTCCAATCTCTTCCCTTACAGTCCTTTACTCATTTCGTTTATTCAGTATATTTAATCGCAAGGCGATGACTCATTGGGTTTCACTCCCCAACATTGGAGTTACGTTTAAGTTAAATTCAGAAAATACGGCTAAGAGATTGAGTTTTAATACTTCTGTAAAATCTCTTTTATATCAAACACAGGTTATATTTAAAGATTATTCATTATCTGCTTTCTCCTGACCCTCTTAAGAACCTAACCCTCCTAACCACCTGACATTATTGAGAGAGAAAAGTCTAAATGAAGATACAAGTACATCATACATTCAAATTTGGATTCCTGTTAGCCACCATATTGTTCAGTCTATCTGGATTTGGTCAGACCTGTCTACAAAAGCTAGATAGCGTAAATACCTTCAAATATGATCAACCCGAAAAAGCAAGGTTTTATGCCAATGCTTTGCTCGAAGACCTTGACTCAGGACGCTGCGTATCTGCTCTGGGAATTGCAGCTCTATACAATAACATAGGCCTCTCGCTCTGGGAAATCAATGAAAAAATCAAAGGCCTAGAAGCGCTCCAAAGAGGATTGACCGAGGAGCTCAAAGAAAAGCCTGAAACCCATCCAGACCTATTGGGACTGTATTACAACCTTGCCACCTTCAACCGCCAATCCGCTAGGTTTCAAGAAGCAGGTGAATACCTAGACAAAGCCGAAGCTATTGTTGACAAACACTATCAGAAAGACACCGACAGCAGAATCGATTTTTTATACTTCAAAGGAATCTTCAATCGAGAAAAAGGAGACTTCCCTAAAAGTATCGAAGCACTTAGTACCGCAATCAATCTGATCGAAGTAGAATTCGACTCTACGAAAATTGCGCTACAAATAGAACTAGGAACTACCTATCGTAATTCAGGTGACCTTGTCAAAAGTGAAGACATGCTCATCTCAGCTATAGAAGCCGCAGAAGGTACACAAGACCTTTTACTACTGCGAGCCATTGATAGACTCTCCTCTCTCAAAATGGAGCAAGGCGACTTTGCCGATGCGGAAACCTATTCTCTTCAAAACCTACAGCGCAAGGAAGAACTATTCAATCAGAACTCGGCACTCAAACTAGAAACCATCAATAACCTAAGCCTGCTCTATTACCGAATCAATGACTTAGAATCCGCAGAGAAATTCATCCAGCAAGGGCTCAGCGAAAATCAGAATACTAGGATCATCAAACCCAAACTGCTAAACAACCTAGCCACGATCTACATACGAGATGGCAAACTGGATGAAGCCGAAAAACTTTTCCTTCAAAGCGCTAAAGCCCTACAGGAAATCTATGGAAGCATCAATCCTGACTATGCCAATAGCCTCAGTGGACTTGCTAGTATCTACAAACAGCGCGGTGAGCTTAACCGTGCATTAGATACGTATTCAAAAGTTCTAGACATGGATCGAGCCATCTACGGCAATGCTCATCCTAAGTATGCTTCCTCTCTCAGCAACGTAGGAACGCTCTACATGCAGCTAGGAAATATGCACCTAGCTGGCACACTACTGAAAAAAGCCAAAGACATTCGATACCAAGCACTAGGAGAATATCACCCCTACTACATCAAGTCAGTCAATGACTTGGCCATCTATCATTTGGTTCAAAAAGATACCATCGCTGCGATGGATGCATTTGATCACGCATTGGATGCGGAAATACACCATATGCACGATGTCTTTCCTGTCCTGACGGATAAGCAGAGACAGCGGTATTTCAACATGACCCGAAGCAATATCGAGCGATACTGTGCACTGGCCTTTCAACCTAGCTTCGTAAAAACGCCTTACTCCGTCCATGCTGTCAACCACTTTATCAATACCAAAGGAATGCTATTCTATGCTTCAGAAAAGATGCGTCAGATCATTCAAGAAAGCGACGATGAAGAAATCAAAGAAACCTACAATGTGTGGAGAGAAGAGAAATACATTCTTGCTCAGGCCTATCTATTGACTCACGATGAACGTGAGCGTCAAGGGCTAGACATCAAAGAAATGGAGGAATACTGTGCGGATCTAGAAAAAGAGCTTGCCCAGCACTTCCATGTATTCCTAGAAGAAGAGCGAGGCCAATACCATACTTGGGAAGAAATCAGCAATGTCCTACCTGACAGTACGGCGATGGTTGACATTATCCAATATAGAAACTACCATGCTAAGATTATAGACAAAGAATTAGACCAAGGTTTTGAAGATCAAGCACACTATGTCGCCTTCGTCATCAAACAAGACAGCGTGATAGAGACAGTAACTTGGGATCGAAATATTGACTTTGAGAAAGGGCTTAATCTCTACAAAAACGCCATGCGATTTGGTCTTCAAGACAAGCTGACGTTTAAAATATTCTGGGCACCGATTCAAGAACACGTGGGAGATGTCAATAGAATCTATCTCTCTCCCGATGGTATTTATCACAAGCTCAACCCAGCAGTGCTATTTGATCATGATCGAGGCAAATACGTGGCAGACGAAATCAATATCACCAATATCACGAGTGGTAAAGACTTAATATTCGCTGAGGATAAATCTCTTAAGCGTGAGGCAAGGATATTTGGTAACCCCGACTTCTCATTGGTGCAAACTGATGTGATGAGACTCAAACAACTACCGGGCGCAGAAGAAGAAGCTAAAGACATCACTGGTATCCTTGATACTAGAAAATGGGATACGGAGTCCTTCTACTTCAAGGAAGCGACTGAGGATCAAATCAAGCAGGTCAAAAATCCTGGCGTAATGCATGTCGCTACACACGGCTTTTTCAAAGATGATCCTGACCATGTCGATCCGCTCCACAGCTCGGGGATATTCATGAGTAAGCAAGACAGCAGTGTCAACGACGGCATCTTGACCGCATACGAAGCCATGAACCTTCAGCTCGACGAAACGAGCCTCGTAGTATTGGCGGCATGTGAAACGGGACTAGGTACGGTCAAGAATGGTGAGGGTGTTTTCGGTCTACAGAGAGCATTTCTCGTAGCGGGGGCGGACAATGTTTTGATCAGTTTAGTTAAAATCAATGACCAAGCGGCTCGACGATTCATGAACTTGCTTTACGAACAACTCAAAGAAGTAGAGGACCCTCAGATTGCCTTCTTCAATGCCCGCCATATCTATCGGGAGGAAGACGCTAATCCTTACAACTGGGGTGCATACATTCTGGTGACTAAGGGCTAGCTCGTAGAGCAGATCGATTAGTCTCTAGCTAGTCTTTCTGTCGATAAGCAGAATATATATCATCATGAAAGGTCTTTGTGGCTAGTAAGTCATTCTGACAAAGGAAGAATCTTTATTCGACCTGTAGATAGATCCTTCCTGACGTCAGGATGACTGTATAAAGACCATGTGGAGACCTGACTGCAAATCGAGACAGAATGCACAATCCATCATTCGAACTACTACGGAAGTGTACAGCCTATTGACGGATCGACTTACCATGCTTCATGAAAGTAATAGCGTTAGACGTGAGCATAGCTTAGCTGTCAAAATAATTTCTACCCCAGATTTGAGTCATTTCTAGTCAAAACACTATGTATAACTGATATAAAAAACAGCATTTAACGAAAATAGAGCATGATTTACAGGCAATTAAAAGAACTGTAATTGATTTAAGGTTATAATAAGGACGCTTCCTAAGTTGGAGGTTGTTTAACATTTAAATATTATAATCATGAAAACTTTTCTTAAATTGTTCACTTTATTAATTCTTCCATTTATCTGCATCTCATGTGACGAAGATGAATTGCCTACAAAGGCTGAAAATCAAGACCCTGAGATTGAAATTACCAACCCTACTGCAGGTAGAGGTGGAAGGTTTAAACCAACTACCAATTATTAAAAAGCGTTTTACTTTTGTATCAAGTATAGGGAGAAGCTTTTCGTTTCTCCCAAATCTAGATAAGTCTAAATAGCTATTGTGAAGAACTAAAAATCAATGCGCATGAACCTAAAACAATCAGCACTATTACTATTTATCCTAATGAATACAGTGGCTATACATGCCAAATCGTTAGATTTTGAAACGCTAAAAGCTGAAGCAACCAAATTCGACTCCGCACAGTACTCCATTCGTCTATTAGATGAACACCTTTCCTCAAATAGTAAAGCAAATATTTCGCAGCTTGCAGATTATTACTACTTGGTAGCGGAACAATTCTTTAATCAACAAGAATATCCAAACAGCCTATCATATATAGTTAAGTCAAGAGAGTTAGTCATAGACCAAGGTGACATGAAAGACCTTGAATTTAAAATAAATCATCTCTCTGCCAACATAAATTTTGAGATGAACAATTTTGTAGAGGCTGAAAAACAGCTAAGAAGTGCCTTATCCATCGCCAAAAACCAAGGGAATGAAAGCCGAGAAGTACATTGTTTATACAATTTGGGGCTGGCACTTAGAAGTCAAGGAAAATATGAAGGTTCCACAGATATACTATTGAAATGTCATGAGAAAGCCAAAAAGTTAGAAATAAACGAAATGATTTCATCAGCTTTAAATCAACTCGGTTGGAATAGTGAAGATGTAGGAGACTTAGAAATGGCTGCCAAATTATATTACGAATCTGGACAAATCCCTGATATCAGTGAAGAAACTATTGCTATATCAGAACTCAATCTGGGTCATCTTAATTTAGTTCAAAAGAAATATAGAAGAGCCATTATACTACTTTCACAAGCTAAAAACCGTATAGATAAGACATCTAAGGATAGCTACATACCACTATTAAACAATCTAGGAAGGTGCTATTATCACTTGAATCAATACGACTCAGCTCTAATGTATCTTAACAAAGCTTTTCATCTCAATCTATCTGATCCGACCATACTAGCTTATCACCCCATAGAATTGAAAGAATCTTGTGAATACCTAGACTTAGTTGCCAAGGCGAAGAATGATAAGTATCTATTGACCGATCTAGGAGTCGTGGCGAAAATGGTGCAGTACAGTACCAACCAGATGGTCAATCTAGATGATGTAGAAAAAATCAATGCCAAGCTAGCAATCCAAGATCATGAAATAGAATTGATGAATAGGGAAATGGAAAGAAACTACCAGATTTGGGTTGTTTCCGCCTGCATATTGTTGGCTATCATTCTAGCAACTATAGGGTTTATGTACTTCTCTAGAAGGAGGAAAAAAATGGCTTACAAGTCACTATTGGACGAAATCGACCAGTCGCTAGACTTCCATAGATAGAGGGGTAGTGATTTGTATCTGATTTTTATTCACTATCATAGTTTTCATACACCGTCAAGAGCATGAGGTCATTGCTTCTTACTCATGCTTGATCACTCTTAACCCATTTAGATGAAGCTAATACAATCCATACTTTGGATAGGACTGTTGTCGATCGTATCAGTAGCACAAGCCGAGTCGTCGCAGTTTGAGCAACTGAAAGCTGAGGCAGTAGAACTAGACTCTGCCCAAAAATCAATCGAGCTATTAGATCAATACCTTTCTAATAATAGTATAAGTAAATCTGAACTTGCTGATTACTATTATCTGATAGGTAATCAGTTTTTTAGTAATAAAGAACACCTAAAAAGCCTATCATATCTTCTTAAGTCAAGAGAGTTGGCCATAGAGTACGGTGACTTGAAAGAGCTTGAGTTTAAAACTTATCACCTTTCTGCTGGTATAAACTTTGAATTAAGCAATTTTATTGAAGCTCAGAGATTGTTTGAAAAGGCATTGTCCATAGCCGAAATAGAAGGAAACAAAACCAGAATAACATATTGCTTATACAATTTAGGAATATCATTAAGAAACCAAGGGAAATATGAAGCATCCACAGAGATGTTCTCTAAGTGTCATGAAATAGCTAAAGAAATTGAACTCAATGAAATGGTTTCGACTTCTTTAAATGAACTGGGTTGGAATAGTGAAGATCAAGGAGATCTAGAAACTGCTGCTCAACTATACTATGAATCTGGGCAAGTTCCTGATATTGACATAGAATCAGTTGCCGGATCTAAACTTAATGTAGGTTATATTCTTTTGAATCAAGGAAAGTATAGAAAAGCAATTGGAATGTTCCGAGAGACGGAGACTTTGATAGATGAAACTTATCCTGATACTTATATACCACTACTAAATAACCTAGGAAGGTGCTACTATCACTTAGCGCTATACGACTCTGCATTTTTATATCTCAATAGGGCTTTTGATCTAAACTTCAATCCCTCTACCAATTCCATTCATCCAGCGGAGTTAAATGAGTCTTTTGAATATCTCAAGTTGGTAGCTGAAGCAAAAAATGATGAGGATATATTGACGGATCTTGGCATCATCGAAAAAATGTCCAAGTTCAACGCTGAACTTAAAATAAACGGTGCCAAACTGATGATGAATGATCATGAAAAGGGTTTAGCAAATCTAAAACTGGAAAAGCACTACAAAATCTGGGTCATCTCTGCCTGTATATTGTCGATCATCTTTCTAGTATCTGTAGGCTGGTGGTATTATGCTAGACGGAGGAAAAAAATAGCTTACAAGTCGCTCATAGATGAGATCGATCAGACTTTGAAAGAGTGTTGATATATGGAATCTCTACTTTTTTCAATCTGAAGGTCTCCTGCAAGCTGCAGGAAGGTTTCGGGTAAGTCTGAAAGTCTGCTGCAGGCTGCGGGAAGGGTTCTTTTTATTCATGTTTGGACTAGCGAGGATTTAAGTCTTTGTCTATTGAAATTATCTAAAATTATCGAGCGTCTCTGGTGGCTTTGGATTTTCAATATCTTGTATTTCTATATAGAGATTGATCAAGCTATTTGATGGATCATCCTTTTGATAGGCTACCCAGAAACGTTTGTCTGAGCAAACACTGAAGTCATGTTCGCAATTAGGGAAAAATTTATACGGGACTGATGTTTCATCTTGATATTTTTTTCGGTTAACTAGGTATTCATATTTTAGGTAGTAATTTTTAATTGTTCCTATACTTTCATATTTGACAGCTCTTCCAGTAGTCAAGTCAAAATTTTCCAGAACCTTATTTTTATTAATACCTTTATCGTAATATCTCCAACATACCCATAAAACTATTAGTATGATTACCGCAATAAAAATGTTGTCTTTTTGATTCTTCATTGAAGCTACTTCAACTGTTTAGTATTGGTTTCTTGCTGTTTGAATACATCTCTCGCCTCATTTCTCAACTCCTTTTTCGTTATTTCTAAAACAGTTAGTTGAGTAGTATTAAATATATTCCTCTTAAATTCATCTTTCTTATTTGGTATTGTTTTGAATGCCAGTCTCAAGCCAAACTCAGCTAACAACTCATTGGCAGTTCCCAAATCTCTAAACCCTTCTTTGGCGGTAAAATCTACAGTAGTTTTTAACCCCTCTTCAATAATAGGCTTTAAAGTTTTAAATAGTTTATTACTATCTCCTAACTTGCTTGATAATAAAGCTTTAAAAAATGAATTAGCTAAATCAATTTCACCCGGTTTAAAAGATATTTCACCTGTTTCACTAAATTTCCCTATACTTTGTGAAACTCCTGCAGTAGACGCATCGAAGACGAACTCACCTACGTAAGGAGCTACTTTTGAAGCTCCTGCCACTAATTCCCCTGCTACCCCACCAGCGGCAAATTCAGAAGCAGTAACAATATCATTACCGACCACTTCGAAATCATCTTTCATTGTTTGAGAATGTTGACCACTTCCAAATGTGACTTCGCCCTTAGATGTTTGGACTTCAGGTAAGGATAATTCTTCTCTAGCTCCATCACCTTTGAATGTTGCATTGAATTCATTCTTAAGAGCTTGAGGAATAATGCTTAATCCAGCTGCAAAGGTTTTCCCCATATCTCCAACTGCATCGGCTCGTTTACCTATTGCCTTTTCTACTGCGCTTGAGCCTTGTGGAGTTTTAGAATCTCTATTCGCTAACTCTTGCTGTCTTACTTGACTTCTTACAGACCCTTTACTCTTAGCTTTTGATGCTTGTTCTCCCTCTGTAACCTTTTGCACAGCCTGAAGCGATGTTGATAAAGCCTCTTTCTTTCCATCTTGGTTTGATTTCTTGACGGGCTGATTAGTAGCACTTTTAGTATTATCTAAGTTTTTGGGGGTCACTGAGCTACCCGCAGCCCAAACGCTTTTAATTTTCTTTATTGGTTTTGTATTCTTCGAGGCTTCTTTGTCTTGCGGAGTATTGGATTGATTTAAACCAAACCTAGCTCGTTTGATATTCTCAGGATCTGCTGCAGCTTTAGCATATCCCGGTTGCCTTTGCATTAGCATTATATCTTTCAAAGGATTACCTCCAGAATTGGACGTATTTCTCTGAAAAGAATTTGACTGTTGTACAACTTGGTTATGATTGTTGAGTTGATTTTGTTGGTTTTGGTTTCTGTTCTGTCGATCGATAAACATGCGGTGTCCATCACCGCTATCTCCTCCGTCTGCCATTAGATTTTTTAGTTAATTATATTGATACAACAATGATAAGAAATCATTGCTGAATTACACTTAACTTTTTTCATCACTGCACATCCTACTAACCCCGTATAGCAACCATGAAAAACACGATACCTTTGCTCTCAAACATATACTGAACAATAGGGGTTAATCATCGCGAGGAATAAATTTGATAGGCTTGCTGACGAAATCGTAATTGGAAATCTCTAGACTTATTTCGTTAGTGTCTATCGTAAAAATAATGTCGTGATTTGTCATAGAATAATCACTCGTAAATATTCCTCTGAAAGTAGATGGGGCAATTTTCGAACCTCTAATTGAGTACGGTTTTTCAGTACAATCAATTGTAGTTCCGGTTTGAAAAACGAAACAATGAGACCCAAACACCGAATCCTCCTTAAATTCTAAATCTAACGTAAGATCGTTTCTTTCATTGTTAGATATATAAATCCATTTTTGATGTACAAACTCTCCTTTATTTGTTTCTTTCTTTTTAGAACAAGCAAAAATAAAAGGAACAGTTAATATAAATATTTGAGCTAATCTGATCATTTATACACAAAACTATTGGTTCTTCTTTTCTACGCTCGGACTAACAGGGTATTCTCATACCCAAGATGTGTTGGCTATAAGTAAGTGATACTCCATTACTCCTCAAAGAAAAATTCTACTCCACCATTGAGATCAATTATTCTTTGACAAGGGAATAAAGACTCTTCTGATTTTATGTATATGTTCTTATCCCTTACCTCTAAATATGCTTTGCATTTATTGTTATCCCAATCCATGAGAACTATTTCCTTAATACATTCAGTATTTGAGGCATTCAATTGAAAATATATATTGCATTCAATGTTAGGCTGTCCTTGCGATATATTAATGACTCCTTTTTGTACACCGTTACTGCTAGTTGTAATTTTTAATATTCCGTCGTCATAAATACCATCCTTCACTTCACATTTTTTCGCACAACCAGACAGTAGACTCACCAGCATAAAACAGCTTAATAAAATTCTTGCCATCATTTCTTTTTCAATTTATTGTATAGATTTTCCATTTTGGTATCGTACTTATTCACTTTATAATCAGGACCATTATACAGCTTAGCAAATTTTGCAAAGTCTTTTTCTTTCATAGCCTTTAGCATTGCCTTATTTGATGCAATAAAATTCATAAATGCTTCAACTTGTCCAGCTGATGTTTTTTGATCTTCAACAAAATCCGATACACTATCGTACCCCCCTGCTTTAAAATTAAACCCCATAATTTGAAATGCTCCAAACGAAGTAGAAAGCATGGCACTTTCAGAGTCTAGTTTTAGCGCCTTTTCATATTCAGCACTCCCGTGTTTTTTTGAGCTGCTATCAGAGTAAGGATAAATGAGATCGCTATTGTCTTTTTGAAGTTGACTAAAGTTTTCTTTCCCTTTTTGATATTTTCTAAACCAATGTCCTTCGAATCTAACTTTTGGATTTCCGTTTTTATAAAAACCTGACCCACTAGACTCTACAGTAGCTATTGCTTGTACAACTTCTTTTTCAACACCTAGTTTCTTAGCAATCTTTGCATAATCAGGTTTACTGGTATCCGCTTCTACTTTTTCCTTAGTTTCTTTCTTCTCGAATTTTTGAGGTGATATATTTAATTCCGCTTCAAAATTTCTTTGAGCAACGAATGTATTATCCGATTCAACTAACAACTTACTCTCTAATACTGAAGTATCAAATTCATATTGAGGAACTGGATTATTAACATTCAATACGTCTCCCGGATGTATTATTGTATTAAGTCCCTTAGTCAAAGTCCCTTTATTTAACTGAACAAGTTCTTTAAGAGAAATGTTATTTGCTTTTGCAATCTTTGATAAACTATCTCCTGATTTGACAGTGTAGGTTTCCTGTTCAAGTTGGACACCCGTGTTATGCTTTGAAGTTGTATCTTGATTTAATTCTTGACTAGGTTTTTTAACAGACTGACCACTATTAGCAGCATCAGAGGCTTTTTGAGTATGGCTTACTTTCTCAGGCTTATCAATTGCCCAAACGCTCCTAATTTTCTTTACAGGCCTTGCTTTTTTTGAGGCTTCTTTGTCCTGTGGAGTATTGGATTGATTTAAACCAAACCTAGCTCGTTTGATATTCTCAGGATCTGTTGCTGCTTTAGCATATCCCGGTTGCCTTTGCATTAGCATTATATCTTTCAAAGGATTACCTCCTGAATTGGACATATATCGCTGAAAAATATTTAACTGCTGTGCAATCTGGTTCTGATTGTTGAGTTGATTTTGTTGGTTTTGGTTTTTGTTCTGTCGATCGATAAACATGCGATGTCCATCACCGCTATCTCCTCCGTCTGCCATTAGATTTTTTAAGTTAATTTTACTGATGCAACAATGATAAGAAATCATTGCTGAATTATAATTAACAATTGTTTTTTAATATGTCTCAAATACCTGATCTGCAAAACTCCTTGTTTGCCAAGGATATATCAGACCTAATCGATCACATCCATCACATTCAAGAACACTATAGCGAAGAATACCAACCCCATTGGAAGGGTTTCAAGGCTGATTATAAAGCGTTTTCTGACCCCTACGCAGATATACTCAACAAACAGAATATCAGCGAAGAAGAAAGGTTCATCTTAGTAGCTAGTTTATTGCCAAACTGTGACTTTAATATACTTTATAAACTTAATACTTCAGCTGGTGTTAAATTATCTGGTGGCTTCATTGAACACTCAGGCCTGATACCTAACGGCGAGACGATCTGTTTTTTGATGGGAGAGGAACGAAGACGTGAAATAACTAGTGCCTTATCCATTTATGGTAACTTAATGAATGCTGGATTGATTGCTCATCATGTCATCACTCCAGAGGCTCCTTTTATGTCTAAGCTCATCTTGCCAAGTGAAGAACTTCAAGCGGTGACGCTTTTTAATCGAACCTATCATCCTTCATATAGCACAAACTTCCCTGCAGAACAGTTAACTACTACCTTGGAATGGGAAGACATGGTACTGACCTATCAAACCAAGCAACAATTACGGGCGGTTGAGAACTGGCTTTCGTATGAAAACCAATTAGCTGAGTTAAGCTCTGTGAGTCGCAAGATGAAAAAGGGCTATAGGGCTTTATTTCACGGACCTTCAGGCACAGGTAAGACGGCGACTGCTGCACTGCTGGGTAAGCAGTTTGGACGAGATGTGTATCGGGTGGATTTATCGATGATGGTTTCTAAGTACATCGGTGAGACTGAGAAAAACCTCAAAAAGATATTTGATGTGGCTGAACATAGGGATTGGATTTTGTTCTTCGACGAGGCTGATTCGATCTTCGGTAAACGTACAAAAGCTTCGAGTTCTAATGACCGATATGCTAATCAGGAGGTGTCTTATCTTCTTCAACGTATCGAAAACTACGAGGGGGTGATATTATTGGCTACTAATTTCCGAGCCAATATGGATGATGCTTTTAAGAGGAGGTTTCAAGCTATGGTAAGCTTCCCTTCTCCTAAGCAGCCTGAGCGACTAGAGCTATGGAGAAAAATATTAGACACCGAGGTTCCTATAAGTGATGAGGTGGATTTTCGAGAGTTATCGAATGTGGACAACATGACAGGGGCTATGATTACCAATGTTTTGCAGTTCTGTGTCTTAGAAATGTTTAGACTAGAAGAGTCCATGATTACCTTGAAAATGATCAGTGACGGAATCATGTTTGAGAAAAGTAAGATTTGATTTTAGATCAAGTCTTTTAGCTAAACACTATATGAAATCCATAAGATAATTACACAAAACAGTGCGTTTGAACAGCTCAGCAATAGATTTTGATGGAGCTCTCAAACGAACTTTATATAAATTATCAAAAGGAAACTATGTTCCAATCATCAAAAGACATCCCAGATATTCTCTTCTGTAATAAAGTAATTAGCATCGAGTTCTCTATTGGACGGGATATATAATCGAATGGCATGGCCTGGAGTAATAACGTCATGACCTGGGCCATTCCATTTATGAACTTCTTGGACAGGAATATCTAGTTTGGCAGCGACTTCATCCAAAGACAATGGCTTTCGAATAACGACTCCTCTTGCTGAAGGCAAGTCTATTGGGCGGTTAGTCTCTACGTGGAGTTCGACTCTTCGATCCAGCACTCTTCTAAACCAGTGGTCTTTTTCTTCCGCACTTCTAGCTTCTCCTCTTGCCAATACATGTACTTTCTCAATTGGCATTCCCATGGATACCAAGTATTCTTTGACTGCTTTTCCTCTGCGCTCACTGAGTTTAATATTGTTTTCATGAGAACCGTGATGATCCGCATAGCACAGTAGATTAACTTTTGTATAAGGTTGATTTCCTAGGTTGTCGTAAAAGTCATGAAGTGCCTGCTTTGATTGTTTTCTTAGACCTGTCTGCCCGTAATCAAAGTATAACCTTTCTACATTATCAAAAGTTCGATACTTTTTGACTCTTCTTTTGGTTCTTTTTATAGTACTAGACACCGATTTCTTGGTACCATCTGATCTCGTAGGGCCAAAATTAGAGGCGATAGAATTACCTGCTACATCGGATTCATTGAAGAGTTTCCTAAGATCCTTTTTCTTAGCAATCACTGGCTGAAACAACTCATAGCCTTCATAGTCTTCTGCTCTGAATGTGACCAAATCAATCGCATCAGCGTCACTGAATTTGGAAATTATCTGACCGTCTACCATCATCTCTCCAGCATAAACTAGTGACAAGAAAAGTTTCTCATCTGGAACATGGAAATCATATAGGTTCAAGACTTCCTTGTCTTTTCTATTAGATGAGAGATACCCTGTAGAGTCAGAAATATTGAAATAGGTATCATCCCAAGTGGAATTGAAAGGATAACCTACATTGAATAAATCTGGCTTGAAAAAGGATGCTCCTTTTGCACCATAGATATCATAGCCTCCGTAGCCTACATGTCCATTGCTACTAAAAAGAAGGCTTTCATGAGCTGAAGAGTAATACGGCGATATTTCATTCTCTGGTGTATTAATAATATCTCCCATATTGATGGCAGGAGTCCATGCGTCTATCGAATCTCCTCTCAAACTCATCCATATATCACTTCCTCCAAATCCTCCTGGACGATTAGAGGAAAAGAAAAGTGTATCTCCTGTTACTGATAGTGACGGTTGTTTGTTTTCCGAATCTTTTTCGTTGATGTAGGCATTGAGAGGCTTTGCTTTCTTCCATTTTTCATTTTCTAATACCGACACCATGATTCTGCATCCCGTATTGCCTTCATTCTCGCAAGATGTAAAATAGAACCTATTGCCGTCTTGATTGAAACACCCTGAACCCTCTGACCATTTGGTATTCAGTTTATCAAATCGTTGCTTGTTACTGATGTTACTATAGCTACCATTTTTCTTCTTTTCAAACATCATCATATCAGGCAATAGTCCTGAGAACTGACTCCCTACATATTGCTCTCCGGATAGATTTCGTGTAGTTGCAAACACTACATGACCATTGACAGGGTTTTCAGTCGCTCCAAAATCGTGGAAGTTATCGTTTAGCTTCTTGATATATCGGACTTCGAAATTTCTATTCTGTTCCTTTTCTCTCATGGCTATCAAACAACCTTCTCGCTGTCTATTCGCTAATTCTAACAGAGCCGGTTCGATAGTGGAGATTTTGGCTAATTCTTGATAAATGGAATCTGCTATTTCAAAATTGCTTTCGAGTTTATTAAGTGTCGCATATTTATAGATGGACTTGGTCTGGTACTCTCCAGTAGTGGTTTCACTTAGCTTTTTATACTTCTTCATCGCATCCTTGTACTGGAGCGTTTTCTCATAGCATAGCGCCAATTGGTAACCTGCGTAAGCATTTTTCTTGTCTATGCCATAGACCTTGTCATAATAGGGAATGGCATCTAAGAAACGGTTATTTTCAAATTGCTTGTCTGCAGACTTCAATAACTGAGGTACTGACTGTCCAAAAGCCTGACCTACTAGTAACCAACATATTAACACAATAACCTTTCTCATATACTTAGAATATTGGACTGGAAATTCTTCTATACGATTTATGTAATTCAAAATTATAGGTCAATGACACCTCATATGCAGAAAAGTTGCCTCCTGCATCCTGCTCTAATCCCAAATCAGTGGCATTCATATCTACACTGAATCCAACTTTGATTTGTTCTACTTTGACACCTACCAAGGCAATAAACGAATCTTCTACTCTGTACCATGCGCCTGTTTGCAACTCTACCCCTAAATTGGATCTAGATGTACTGACGAAAGTGGATATATACATTCCTACATTGAGTTGGGTACTTCCGTTGGAATACAGTGCATAGGCAGAAGGGTGTCCATAAAACCTTGCTCCCAAGGGAAACTGAAGGGATGAAAACACCTTGAAGAGCATTGGCTTCTTAGACTCATCCCCGTCTATTAAGGCTACATTGGGGCTGTTTAGGTTATCTGCACTTATTCCCGCTGTGAAAGAATAATCTCTGATCTTAAGGTCGTCATTATCATACGTGGAGTAAATGACTCCAAAATTGAAAACCGGATACCATACTGGACTGGTAGAAAGTGCCTCCCCGCTTCTGGTGTCATCATAGCCATAATATTGGTTATACTGAGATCCCCATCGAAAAGCACTACTAGATAAATCTTGCTGCACGACACCTCCTTGCAGACCAAATACCAACATTTGATTTCTAAGTTCTGATAGGTCAAGTGTATAGGCGCCATTGAGCATTACTTTTTGATGTCTAAACAATCCTTGGAAGCCTCTTTTTTCACTAAAGAATGTGGCTCCTATACTTCCAAAATATTCTTCTCGAGTCGTTATTCTTCTAAGAGGATAGGTGAAAGTCCCCTGCATCAATTGCTGATAGGTATCTTGCTCTGGTTTTCCTGCTTGCTTGAAGTTTGCATTGAAATTGATGGTATTGACTGTACCTGCAAAAGCTGGGTTCATCAGAGACCCACTTGCAAAGTATTGCGAAAACTGACCTTCTTGTGAAAAAGAAGTTAGAGGTATTCCTAGAAATATATATAGCAATAATCTCTTCATATTACTTTACAAGAATTACAGACCCTGCTTCGTTTTTGGTTTGTAAACTCTGGTCGGCTCCATCTATGGTACTTATGTAATCAAGTCTAATGTTATAATAATATACACCTTCTGGAGCATCTAACCCACCATCTACTGTACCATTCCATCCTACGCTACTTAAATCTAGTCCCTCACCCGTTTCATCACTCATACTTGTGCGGTAAATTTCTGACTTATAGGAGTCTAATATTCTTATGTCTACTCTAGAGACAGTTGCTCCACTTATGTAGGGTCTGAATACATGATTTTCTTCAAAGACGCCTTGTGGTGCAAAAGCATTCGGAATGTAAAATTCTGGTTGCAATAAGATGGGTGAGTATCCAATAGCAAATCTCACAGGAGTATTGGTCACCTGAAGATTGTTAGAAGTTTTGATAATCCCTAGAGAAGGGATTTCTATATCGTCATTGAGATCGATACTTGCATCTGTCTCTGGTTCCCCAAGGGTTTTTAAGGAATGAAATACTGCATCCAAAGTATCATACAACTGAAGCGAGGCATCGTAGGCTTTTGCTCGGACGAAATTACTTGAGTTTTGTAGATCTACTCCTGAGAACTCTACACCCACAGATACGACAGCTGTATCTCCGGGATTGACAGTTTGTATTGTCCATTCCACTTCTTTGGCCAAGCCAAGTGTTTCATCATCAGTTTGCGTTTCATCTCCCTCTAGTTCTCTACATTCTACTTTCACTATTACTCCTGGAGTAGAACTATTGAGTGTGATGAAATTGTAATTGCCATTAATCCCCATAGGGAATACTTTAGCTCTTTCTGTGGTAACTCCTACCATTTTACCTTCTATATAGGCTGGAGTCAACTCATTAGATTCCACATTTGTCTCTCCTTTCACTATGAATGCTTCTTGGTTGGCAGCATTTACTACTCCACTTATAATATTGAGCGAAGTCTCAATTGACAATGGATTCTGTGGTAGGGTTATTTTTCCTTGAGTAGAGAGACTAAGATTATCTATTATCAAGGTATCTGCTGAGCTGAGGAGGATTACTTCATCAATGATGAGTGGTGTACCATCCTCTGCTACTCCGTCAAGTGCATTGATCGTTCCCACATATTTATTATTAGTGAAGTCAATTGTTCCACTTCCTACAGTTGATATTTGACCATCGTTGGTCAAGACATCGTTTGCAAATGTGACATCTGATGCAAATACTAGGTCAGCGTCTGTTTGATTGTCAACTAATCCGTTGAAGCTTGTTTCTCCTACGAAATTGGCTTCACTAAAATTCGTAAAGTCAGTACTCATATCGGTCGATCCAGTTACTCCCAAGAGACCATTATTGATCAATGGACTTGTTAGTACCAGATCTCCATCGACTATAGTTTCTGAAGTCGGATATGTTGTTATCGTTCCAGCTACTGTCGCATTAGCTTGCTGAGTACCTAAGATACCTTGATTATCAATTGCACTATTGATCGACACGTCACTGGCAAATACTAAATCACCTGTATTGGCAATATCTCCATCGACTACATTAGCATCATTTCCTCTGATGAAAAGGCTACCATCATTTGTAATCATATCGGAAACACTCGTATTACCTTCTATCAATACATTCCCACTGTTGACCATGACTACTTCGTCATTTAGCCCATCTCCAAGTGCACTTTCTCCATTCACTTGAAACGTACCTGTATTGGTCAGTGTACCTGCTAGGCTGACATCTTGCTCTACTACTGTGACACCTTCATTATTATACACTCCATCTACTTGTGCTCCTCCGCCAAAGTACATGATAGTATTGGTTCCTACATTTAGTTCAGAGTTAGCTCCTAATTGAATGGATTGGGAATGACCCAATACTGGAATTGCTAATAGAGCTATTATTAACTTCTTCATAATAGTCTAAATTAAGGTCCTATTGATCTAGCTGTCTCGTACCAAGTATCAGGCCCTCCACCTATGAAAGTCAGGGTAATTGACTCTCCGTCTTTAATGATAGTTGGAGTATCTGATAGCAACCTTATGTTTCCACCATTTGCCATATTAACATTTCCTCCAGATACATTAATTAAGATAATTTCCTGACCTGACACGCCGTTTTGTATTCCAGTGACATCCGCATTTAATTTAATGATATGGAAATCAGGCTTTATAACTCCTCCTAGATCTGTTGTGCTCACACTAGTCACTAACCTACCTCCTATTCCTACATAACCTTTGTTAGTATCTCCGTTACCACCTTCTAGTATCAAGTTACCCCCTACATTTGGCCCCGTCGCTGCTGCTCCAGCTTGAATGGTAAGATTGGCACCATTCGTAGTACTGTTAGCATTAACAATTATGGACTTGTTACCACTATCTCCATCAAAATAGATACTACCAGCCGTTTCGGTATCTCCTCCAAGGCTCAAACCGCCACTTGCTGTAATTCCAGCTATATTGATAAGGTCCCTAGTTCCATTGATAAAAGTAGTACCACTTATCTGCATGAATGAGGCAGTTATAGAAGATGCATTAGCTGATATACTTCCAGCAGATGTCAGATTACCTGTAACTCCATCTATATTGAATTGGCCGCCAGCTAAGGAGGTAGTACCTGTGGCATTAATAGTACTAGCAGTAATTGGTCCTCCATCTAAAAGTAGGTTTTTCCATCCTCCTCCTACTCTCGTTTCAATAAGGTTATTATCAGAGTTATGGCGGATTAAACCATTTATAGCTGGGGTGAAACTATCTCTGTCTGTATCACCTCCTGATGGTAACTTGACTGCGGAGACAGTTGCCATATCAATGAATCCGGGTTGACTTGGTCCCCCTCCAGGAGCGAGTATCAAATTACCTCCTGTAAAACCAGAGTCTCCGTTTCCTGCTCTTATCTGTAAATCATTGCCATTCGCACCTGGAGCTTGTCTGACAACAACCTGATGCATGGCTCCTTCTTGAAAAACTAAGTCTCCGTGAAATAATGTTCCTCCAAGTACTTCTACTAATCCATCAGGAGATGAATCTCCAATCCCTCCTCTCAACTGAAGGTTACCTCCATTCATTCCACTACCCCCAGCTGCATCGCCAGCTTTCAAGCTTAAATTATTTCCAGGTCCTGTTGTGGGTTGTTCAACTCTTATTTCTCTATTAGCATTCCCTTCAAAGGTTATATCACCAGTGATATCTGTCAGTGATGCTCCTCCTCCAAGTGGTTCCCATGAAGAAGATGCTCCATTGAACCCTTCATAAGCATTGCTAGCCGTATTGTACCTTATCATACCTGCTTGCGCAGAAGTCGGTCTCGCACCATCAGGGCCAATGGGTAACTTAAGGGCAGTATTACCTATAATATCTACAAAACCATTCTCCGCACCTGAACCTAGTCCTGGTCTAAGCTCTATATTTCCTCCAATAAATCCTGTAAACCCATCACCTGCTTCAATACTTAAATTACCTCCAGCCCCTGTAGCAGAGGGATCGATTGCGATTTTTTGAAACCCTTCTTTCATTGTCATATCTGCTTCGATAAAAAGAGTTCTAGCTTCTACTGTACCATCATTTCTCAACTGTAAGGAAGAAGTAATATCTGTAGTGAGATTCAAGGCACTATTTGCTGCACCTGTATTTGTATGTAGAAATGAAATATCACCGCCATCTTCAAAAAACACGAAACTGGCAGTAGACCCATCTAATCTTACGATGTCATTGTCTGTTACATTGGTTTTGTCCACATAGACATTTGAAGAAAGAATATTTCCCGTTTTCGACTCAGTAGCGTTTGCAAATTCTGACATGCCGAAACTACCGTCTACTTGAAAGCTTGACACGGGAGCTGAAGTACCTACTCCAACATTTCCTCCTAAATAACTTAAGTCTCCGGCATTATCTACCCAAGGGCTTCCTCCGCCACCAAAGGGTTCCCAATCTGTAAGAAGAGAATTATACCCTTCATATACTTGTAAGTCGGTATTGTATCTTATGAGACCGTCTGCGGCAGTAGGTCTTGCTGCTGTAGTTCCAACTGGGATCTGAATGGCGTCTGTACCCGAGACATCTAGAGTAACTTGTGGTGTTGCAACTCCTATTCCTACTTTCCCTCCTAAATATGATATATCTGTAGTTCCAGTCCATTTCAAATCGTTATTGGTAAGTAGTGTACCGCTGGCATCAGGAAGTGTATAGGTTTGTGCTGCTGTCAAATTAGATAATTCTATAGTCGCTGCAATTCCGGTACCATCATCTGTCAATATGAACTCTGTATCCTCAAAGGTGGGAGCTGAATTAACCCAATCGCCCGCACTATATTTTAATATCTCTCCATCGGCTGGCGTTAAGACATTTACATCAGTCAAACTAACTAGAGAATTGGAAACTGAGTTCCAGTTTGTCCCATCATGATATTCCAAATTAGCACCTGTCCACTGGATCATACCAGCAGCCGCAGTTCCTCCTACTGCTCCTACTTGTAGTGCTCCCCCATTGACTATCAAGTCTCCATTGGCATCAATTTGTGGAATTTGGCTAGCAGCAGCACCTACATTGATTGTAGACGCTGTTCCTAGTCCAGTCACTTGAAGATTTGTAATTGTTCCAGTATGATTCCCTAAATCAAAAGCATCACCACCTACTGCAGTAGGATCATAGGTAGCACTCAACATATCACCGCCTTGATTATCGGTTCCTACGTCCCATTTAGTTCCATCCCATTTCAGCACGTCGCCTGTGCCTGGAGTTCCTGTTGTAGTGTGATTACTCATATTGAATGCGTCGCCGCCGATAGCTCCCGGATCATAAGTCGCACTCAACATATCCCCCCCTTGATTATCAGTTCCTACGTCCCATTTAGTTCCATCCCATTTCAGCACGTCGCCTGTGCCTGGAGTTCCTGTTGTAGTGTGATTACTCATATTAAATGCATCGCCGCCGATAGCTCCTGGATCGTAAGTCGCAGCTATCATATCACCACCTTGGTTATCAGTTCCTACGTCCCACTTAGTTCCGTCCCATTTCAGCACGTCTCCTGTGCCTGGAGTTCCTGTTGTAGTGTGATTACTCATATTAAATGCATCGCCGCCGATAGCTCCCGGATCGTAAGTCGCAACTAACATATCGCCGCCTAGGTTATCAGTTCCTACGTCCCATTTAGTTCCGTCCCATTTCAGTACGTCGCCTGTGCCTGGAGTTCCGGTTGTAGTGTGATTACTCATATTAAATGCATCGCCGCCGATAGCTCCCGGATCATAAGTCGCAACTAACATATCGCCACCTACATTATCAGTTCCTACGTCCCATTTAGTTCCGTCCCATTTCAATACGTCGCCTGTGCCTGGAGTTCCTGTTGTAGTGTGATTACTCATATTAAATGCATCGCCGCCGATAGCTCCCGGATCATAAGTCGCAACTAACATATCGCCGCCTAGGTTATCAGTTCCTACGTCCCATTTAGTTCCATCCCATTTCAGTACGTCGCCTGTGCCTGGAGTTCCTGTTGTAGTGTGATTACTCATATTGAATGCGTCGCCGCCGATAGCTCCCGGATCGTAAGTCGCAACTAACATATCGCCACCTACATCATCAGTACCATCTGCAATACCCGCTGGCACCCCTTTCAACTGACTCCATTGTATGAGGTTAGCAGCTGTATTAATAGTCCCTGCAGTACCTAGAGTGGTTTTATCTGTGGTCCATGTTGGATCACTTTCTGTAACTGCAATACCTGTCAAACCTGCTCCACTTCCTACAAAATTGCCCGCTGTAACTGTTCCGGTTGTATTTATATTATTAGCACCCATATTCAGCGCTCCTGTCATTGTAACGGTACCATCTGCAAGGAAATCACCGCCTACATCATCTCCATCTAATATATCAGCAGGTACTGCGATCTTCGTCCAAGCTATAGCAGCCCCAGCCGCAATATCTGCATCAGTTATAGAACCATCTGCGATCTTCAAACTTGAAACTGATCCATCTGCAAGCTTTAACTCAGTAATAGATCCGTCACCTATCGCTCCTGTACCAGTCTGTACTGGGGTCCATGCTCCACCAAACCAGATGTAGAGCTTACCATCATCACTGTCAAAGACCATCAAGCCATTGTCAGCTACAGCTAAAGCCATTCCCGTTCGCTGAGCAGTAGTTAATCTTGGAATCAGGATACCTTGAGCCTGTCCAGCGACTGGACGTATTTCGATTGCGGCATTAGGGTTGGGTGTATCGGTATTTACACCTACAGAATTCTGAGCAACTGCCAGAGACACAGTTGTCATAAAAACAAGCGAGAGTACTAGTTGCTTTATCATAATACAATTGTTTGTTAGTCAATAGGAGTTCATCACCTATTAATTTAATCATTAATAAACTTCTTCAGAGCATTAGCTCTTGGGGATATTAATACACGGTAGAAATTGATATGCTTTTTTAATCACACTCAATAGAATAAAAGGATATTGTGGATCGTTACCTTCTATTCCAGCTTAAAACTAGTAGTTAAGTGAGGCAATCAAAAAACAGAACGATCTGGCTCTCAAACTATTCGATGAACACGCTTTATTCTAAGACGAAGCATCAAGCTAATCGCCGCGTGTAAGGAAAATCTGAGCATATTTCCCCAAAACAAGACACTTATTTTAATTATAGTTTTTAAATACAAAACACAATATTTAAGATCATAAATTAAGTTAAATGATATAGACACTTAGAATTAGATTACTTATTGCAAGAATTAAAAGAGTAGCATCTAATACCTATAATGATTGAAGAAAGCCTCCTTTCGACATCCTTATCTTACAAGATAAAGTGCATCATGATGTGGAACATCAAAAGACAATAGCTACAACTATGCATAGCTAAACTCTTCCCCTTTGGCGAACAAATATTATGATTGGCAAGGTCTGGTTGTTGTACCCTATATGGCACAGGTATCATGCCTTATGTGGTGCAGGTATCGTGCCTTATGTGACACAGATGTCGTGCCTTATGTGGCGCAGATGTCGTGCCTTATGTGGCGCAGGTGTCATACACTATGGTGTGCAGGTGTCGTACACTATGGTGTGCAGGTGTCGTACACTATGGTATGCAGGTGTCGTACACTATGGTATGCAGGTGTCGTACACTATAGTGTGCAGGTGTCGTACACTATAGTGTGCAGGTGTCGTGCCTATTGGTACCTTGAACGGTACCAATAGAATACCGTATTGATGATCGCTATGTCATCACTCTTCGAAGAAGCTAATGACTGCTTAAATACTTGGGCACAACGACTTACAAAGTCTCCATACCAATATTGAGGAGGAATAAGTACCTATAAAGTATTTCAAAATAGGCACAGTCAGTAGATAGGGTTTCTACTTGATAGCTTGAAGAAAGTAGATAAAAATGTCAGGGCTCTAAATCAAAAGGCTAAATTTCAATACTTCACATTGAGATTAAAACGTCAATTACAACTCTTCCCAGTCTTTGCGAGTGATCCGGTACACATAGTATTCTACACCTTTCCATTTTCTAAAGGCTCCACGGATCATACCATTGCGCTCTGCTACTCGATGAGAGGAAAAGTTCTTCGGGTCAACTAATGAAATGATGGATCGAATAGGCAAAGACCTAAAGCCAAAGTCTCTAAAGAGTTTAGCGGCTTCGGTTGCATAGCCGTTTCCCCAATACTCAGGAAAGGTATGGTAAACGATTTCTAGCTCCATCACTCGGTCTATGTTTTGCAGTAGAAGTCCGCATTGTCCTATTCGTTCGCTTGTTTCACGATGAATGATCCATTGCATCCCATAAGACTGATCTTGATATCTAGAAAGCTGATGATTGATCCACATCTTTGCTTTCATTTCGCTTTTCTCTTTGTCAAACTCTTTTGAAAACCTGCCACCGTCTCTTTCAAAATACTTAGCCCAATACTTCCAATCGTCTGGTTCTAGAAACTTAGTCTCAAGTCTCTCAGATTTTAGTCCATCGATATAGTAATAACTCGCCCTCTTCATTAAACCACCTATTTGTAATAGAGATTACCTCTCCCTGTCAAAATACCAAACCTAATCGCCTTCTTAATTACAACACTCTCGACTATTGTTATCTGTAGAATGAATTGTAATATGTGCGCAAATTTATTCGGATGATTTAAAAACGAAATGGTAATTCGTAGGTTTGCAATTGAAAACATAAATAAGCTAAATGTATCAAACAGAAGTCCCCTCTACCGCCATTCCTATTCCTGAAGGAATCAAAGGTTTAATATTCGATCTAGATGGTACTATTATCGATTCTATGCCATTACACTTCAAAGCATATAACTACTGTCTAGAGCCTTATGGGATAAAATACGATGAAGAGACCTTTTTTAGTAGAGGAGGAATCCCTACTAAAGATACTTTGCTCATGATCGCTAAAGATAACGGCATAGAGGACTTTGATTTGGAAGAAGTCATCAAAAGAAAGCGTGAATATGTCGATACTAAAATCGACCAAATGAAATTGATAGAGCCGACGATGGAAGTGATAAAGGCATATCAGAGTATTCTACCTATGGCAGTAGGAACAGGTAGCAATCGAAAGACGGTAACGGCCATGTTTGAGATGTTTGATTTGAATAAATATTTCGAACATAGTGTGACTGCCACTGACGTTCAAAACTTCAAACCGCACCCAGAGACGTTTCTTAAAGCAGCAGAGCTAATCGACATAGACCCTAAAGACTGCTTGGTCTTCGAAGATGGCAAACCAGGTATGGAAGCAGCAATATCTGCTGGAATGAAAGTCATTGATATCACTCAATACGTATAAATGATACTACTTTTAAGAATCAACCTAATTGTCTTTATCTCTTTCTTCATCGTGGGAGTTGCCCATTCACAACATACTCCTCCTGATTCATTGACCAAAAAAAAAGAAAGACGCAAATGGGACAAATCTCACAACATCATTGATTTAACCAATGATCTAAGTTTAAAACTATTCACGCTTCAAAGAAGTAATCAAATCACTCACCATGATGGTTTTACACGAAGAGATATTACTTATAAACCTAACGATGACCTAAACCTAGGATTGGGTGTATCTTATAAATGGCTTGCTTTTGATTTTGATGTCAGCCTACCATCTATCAACAATGACGATGAATTATTTGGTAAGACTGAGCGTCTTCATCTACAGGCGGAAATATTCTTACATAAGTTCGTCATTGACGCTGCTTACTTAAGATACAGAGGATATTATGGTAACAATCCTCAATCATATGATCCTGAATTTGACTCTCAAAACCCTATATACCCTATTAGGTCTGATATTGGTACTAAAAACCTAAGTCTCTCAACCCTGTACATTTTCAATCATGAAAAATTCTCCTACCGCCATGCGTTCACCTTCAATGAAATTCAAAAAAGAAGTGCTGGTTCATTTATTGCAGGGGCATATTTCAGTACTTATAAGATGTCTGCCGATTCTTCTTTAATCCCCTATCAAGTAAGAGACGAGTTTGATACTACGGCAGATTTTAGAGGGACAAGATATATTTCTATGGGGGCAGCTGCTGGTTATGCTTATAACCTTATATTGTTAAAGCACCTATATATATCTGCGACTCTAGTAGTAGGGTTAGGGCCAGTATTGGAAAATGTACCCGAGTTGGATGGTAGACCTTCCGAAAGAAATGTAGAATCCGAAACGATTGGAATTTTTCGTGTCGGAATAGGGTACAATGGCTACAAGTGGTTTTGGGGAGTCTCCTCATTTTTAGGTGTTGGAGGGTCTAGAGATAAAAACACATCATATATAGAGAGAGAAGTAAACAATGTCAGATTACACATTGGCTATAGAATGAAGCCTCCCAAGTTACTTAGACGCATCATGTGATGGACTAATTGACTCCTCCGCTAAATGATCGATGTATAGAATACCGTTCAAATGATCGATCTCATGCTGAAATATTACTGAGGTAAACCCTTTTACATTTTCAGTTTGATGTTCACCAGATAACAGATCATATTCAAGCTCAATTTCATAGGCTCTGATCTGAGTAGTATCTCGTCGATCTGGAATCGATAGACAACCTTCTCTACATGGGAACTTCTTGTCAGAATAACTCTTGATAACAGGATTTAGATAAACTTCAAACGGCATCTCTGGTTTGTCAAATCGCTGAATCCAAATGATATTTTTAAGAACACCTACTTGAGGAGCTGCTATTCCTACTCCCATTGACATACTATCTCTTACTGTTCTATAGAGCCTTTTCACAAAGTGTTGAAGCACTTCGTCTTTGGGATCAGCGTCTATAGACTTAGATCTAGTTCTTAAAAGAATAGAGTCGTCTTCTTTTGTAATAAGAAAAATCCTCATTGGTGTCAACGTATCACCACTGAGGATTAATTGTTTTTGTTCTTCCGAAAAACCTAAAATAGAGTCTGAAGGAATGGTCTTCGTATTGCGACAAGCATAAAATAGAAGTAAAGGGCTTATCGCAATAACTAATAAAGCTTTAGTCTTCAACTCTCAATGCGTCATAGATCTGAACTTTTTCCCATAGAGGCTTACAAACTTCTAAGAAATCCAAATGAGCTTGCTCAGTTTGGTACTGGTCGTGATCTTCTTGAGATGAAAAAGTTACTAAAAGCGAGTAATCATACGAATTGTCTACCACTGGTCTATCTGTACCAGCAGCCACTCCAATATGACCAAACTTAGAGTATTTAGATTCTGCGACTAGCTTTTTTAATGCTGCCAACAGTGTCTCGCCATCCTTATCAGCGTCTTTCAACCAGAATAGAACTAAGTGTGTAAAGTAATTTTGATCTTCTTTCATTTATTAAATATTCAAAGTATTAGCATTAGCAGAGTAGTTTTCATTCCCCGAACCAATTCAAGTTCAAATCTTTATAGGGGAAGGATAACTAAATCAAAGGCTAAAGTACATTACTCTTAATAACCATCATCTTTTCACGAGTCATATCATGCATTGTATGAGGTATGGAACCTAATCCTAGTCCTGAAGAATCTCGCCCACCAAACGGCATCCAATCTACTCTAAAGGCTGTGTGGTCGTTGACCATTACCGCAGTAGAATTGAGTTTCTTAACAGTATCTAATGCAATATCTAAGTCTTTGGTGAATACGGATGACTGAAACGCAAATTCGAGACTATTCGCCTTATCTATCGCTTCATCTCTATTATTATATGAATAGACACAAACTACTGGACCAAATATCTCTTTTGTAGAAACATTGACAGTTTCTGGAGGATTGACTAGAAGGGTAGGGGCATAGCATGTATCAGATATCCTCTGACCTCCACAGATAAGTTTAGCACCTCCAGTAACGGCTTCTTGAACCCATTCGTGAACTCGGTCTACTTCTTTAGGCAATATTAATGGCCCCACTTCTGTTTTTTCATCAAGTGGATCGCCCACTATAAGTGCCCTTGCCATAGTATCTATCTCAGCTACTACCTCTTGAAGAATAGACTCATGTACATAAACCTTCTGAACAGACACACACACTTGTCCTGCATGATAGAACCCTCCTTTTACCAGAGCAGGAATCATTTGAGAGATATCAGCATCAGGCTCCACAATGACAGGAGCTGCTCCACCATGCTCAAGTGCGCAGCGCGTTCCAGGGGCTAATTTTGATCTCAAATACCAACCCACCTTAGCCGAACCTATGAAGGACAAAAAGTTTATTTTTGGACTAGTAACCAGTTTCTCAGCAACATCATTGTCACAAACCATTGGAGTACACCAGCCTTCGGGTAAACCAGCAGCTTCAAATATCTCAGTGAGCAATATACATGTCAATGGGGTAGTAGGCGCTGGCTTAATTATTACAGGTGCTCCTACAGCTATCGCAGGAATAGTCTGATGTATAATTAGATTGATCGGATGATTGAATGCACTCACTGAAGCCACTACTCCGATAGGTTCTCTCATGGTATAAGCCATTCGATTAATAGAAGAAGCCGTATGTCCCATCGCTACTTCTTCTCCCTTAAGGTGCCCCATATTTTCGATAGCGAGTTTGACTCCGTTGATCGCCCTAGCCATTTCCGCCTGAGTATCTATCAAAGGCTTCCCTCCTTCCAAAGCAGAAATATGAACAATCTCTTCAGAACGCTCATCCATGATAAAGGCAATGTTCTCTAGAATTTCTAACCTTTTATGCTTTGGTAACCAATTCGATTGATTATTAAACAACTTATAAGCTCTATCTATAGCTTCATCCATTTCCTTGGCAGTAGCCAAAGGAACTGACTTAATTAGTTTTTGATCAAATGGTGAATAAACATCTAATGTTGACATATTCAATAGTTATCAGAGTTACAGCAAATCTGCCTTTTCTTTAATTTTTACATTTAGGATGGAATGGTTGAGGGAATAATCTACTGGACAATCAATCAAATGAACTCCACCTTCGCTCAATGCCTCATTCAATATTTTCGTAAAGCTTTCATCACTATCGACTCTATGCCCTTTAGCTCCATAGCTTTCAGCATATTTAACGAAATCTGGGTTTTTATAATCCAATCCATAGTTTTCAAATCCCATCCCTTCTTGTTTCCATTTGATCATACCATATGCACTATCATTGAGAATGATCACCACGACATCAATTTTTTCTCGTACAGCCGTTTCTAACTCCTGCGAATTCATCATAAATCCACCATCCCCACAAACAGAGACCACTTTTTTATCCGGATATATCAATTTGGCGGCCATTGCAGAGGGTAAACCTGCCCCCATAGTCGCCAAAGCATTATCCAATAAAAGTGTATTGGGTTGATAACATTCATAGTTTCTAGCAAACCATATTTTATACACACCATTATCCAATGTCACAATCCCATCCTCGGGTAGACTTTCCCTAATCAAATGAACAATTCTTTGCGGTAACATTGGAAACCGGTTGTCATTGAAGTACTTGGTAATATGGCTGTTGACCTCATCATGGACTTTATGATAGAACCCAAAGTCCCAATGATCTTGGCTATCAATCTGACGGGTAACATTTCTAATCGAATCAGCGATATCTCCTACCACACTATGCTGTGGAAAATACACTTGATCAACTTCTGCTGAAGAGAAATTGATATGAATGACTTCTTTACCTCCATGCTCCATGAAGAAAGGAGGTTTCTCAACTACATCATGACCAACATTAATAATTAAGTCTGCCTTATCAATTGCATAATGTAAATAATCATCTGAGGATAATGCTGCTGTTCCTAAGTAAAGGTCTTGACGCTCATCCAATACCCCTTTACCCATCTGAGTGGTAAAAAATGGCATCTTAGTTTCTTCAACAAATTCCTGCAAGGCATCCTGAGTTCTCTTTCGATTTGCACCTGCACCTATTAGTAGCAAAGGCATCTTAGCTGCTTCTATCATTTTGACAGCATGCTTGACAGCTTTTATATCAGGAGACGGTCTTCGAGTCTGATTCACTGGCAATACCTGCTCAACAGCCTCCTCGGCTGCTACATCCTCTGGCAATTCTATGTGAACTGCCCCTGGCCTTTCTTCGGTAGCCAATCTGAATGCCTCTCTCACCATCGATGGAATATTGTTACCACTTACCACTTGTTTGGTGTACTTGGTAAGTGACTGCATCATGTCTACAACATCCAATATTTGAAATCGCCCTTGCTTACTTTTCTTGATTGGTTTTTGGCCTGTAATCATCATCATAGGCATAGCACCAAGTTGAGCATAAGCAGCTGGTGTCACCAAATTGGTTGCTCCAGGACCCAATGTTGATAGACAAACACCTGGTTTCCCTGTTAAACGACCGTAAGTTGCTGCCATAAAACCAGCACCTTGCTCATGCCTAGTTAAAACAAGTCTAATGGGTGAATCTTTTAATGAATTGAGCAGGTCAAGGTTTTCTTCTCCGGGTATACCAAAGATGTATTCGACTCCTTCATTTTCGAGAGCCTGAATAAATAAATCAGATGCTTTTGTCATAGATATTGAGGTAGAGTTTAAGAATTTTGAATTTAGTGATTAACCAGCAGATGACAAATATCCCTGCATATTTCGTCGTAAACAGTACACTTTAAGAATTCATTTTAATCGATTGAGAAATTAATACGTTATCTTTTAAAATCGGACACGCCTTTAAAATGGAGCAACTTATAGATTTCTTTACCAATATTCCTACCTCTTTCCGAGCCACCTTGCTCGTGGGAGGGTTAGTAATCTTTTGGACTGTAGAAGGAATAATTCCTCTTCATAGAGTCAAATACAAGAAATGGCAACATGCTTGGGTGAATATTTTCTTTACACTAGCATCCATTGTTATAGGCTTTGGCATGGCTGGACTACTCCTGCTGACTTCAGATTATGTCGTTGAGAATAGAATTGGCTTGTTGTATCTGATCGAGTTACCGCTATGGACACAAGTAGTTTTCAGTGTCTTACTTATGGATTTGATTGGAGCATATTCTATACACTGGTTGGAACACAAAGTAAAAAGACTCTGGCAAATACATTTGATACATCATTCTGACACCAACGTTGATGTAACTACAGGACTACGACATCATCCATTCGAAACATTTCTAAGAATTTCTTTTACCATTTTGGCCACAATGATCATTGGTGCACCCATTGGAATGGTCATGCTTTATCAAAGCTTGTCGGTGCTTTTTACTCACTTAACGCATGCTAATGTAGAAATCTTTGGAAAGCTCGATAAACCTTTATCCTATTTATTTGTGACACCTAATATGCACAAGGTACATCATCACTATAGACTTCCTCTTACGGACACTAACTATGGAAATATCTTTTCAATTTGGGATAGGTTATTCGGAACGTTTGCATATGTAGATGACATGAAAAACATCAGATATGGAATAGACACACATATGGATTCAAAAGAGCACTCGAAGATTAGTAATTTGTTAGCTATGCCTTTCCAAAAATATCGCTCTCCTCAAAACGATTGATGACTATAATTCAGACTTAAAAGTGGCATAACCAACCACTCTGTCAGCTAGATCAGTAAAAGACCTGTGGTAAATTAGGATATCATAGTCATTTCTTGTCTCCAGAAAAGTCCCTTCAAACTGCAACGGTTTATCCCCTCCTACTACATACTGATAATCGTACTGTCCCTGTTTCAACAAAATGGTTCTAAAGTATGATTTAGACTGCGGATCATACATCATCATACTATTTTCGTCTTGTTTCCAGTCATTAAAGGCACCTGTAATATAAACTGGATCCAATATTGGCTCAGACTTCAATCGAAAAGTGACATTCAGATAATCTGCTTCCAAGGATCTTGCACCCGCTTCTCTCGTTGAAATAATGAAATATCCATTTTGATCTGGCGTAAGTGAATAAAAGCGACCTCTAGCCTCTCCTGGAGTGATCTGAGCATGAACAGGATTCATTCTTCTATTAATTGACTGTACATAGAGCCCTCTTACAGAAAAGGTTCTTAAATCAAAAAACCTAAACTCATTTCCAGCCAGAATATTATTTGAACCATCAAAATGCTTATAATCAATTCTATTTTGAGCCACATTCATATTGGATGGCTTTAGGCTTGATAGTGCATTGTCCCATCTGTTATTTTGTCTCACTACAGCCTTAAATTCTGTCATCGGACTAGCAACTTTCCCTACACCTTTATAAAAAACAGAAAAATCTATCTGATGATGAGTTCTCCGAAACTTTGCACTAGTAGAAACCCTTACTGTAGGTTGAATCCCAACTACATTTTCATAAACGACAAACCTTCTCTGAAAAAGCACCTTACGCTTATCATTATCTTGAAAGACCTGAACAATGTAATTCCCTGATTTTAAAACCCTAGGAATTCTAAACCAATAATGAACGTACATTTTCTGTGAGTTCATCGAATAGTCAAAATCTAAAATATCAAACGCATTGTATTGTCTTAAGTAATCAATATCATTTAATGCTGATTTAGTCCAACCTGCATCACAATGAATGAGTCTAGCGCTTAAGGTAGAGTATTCCTCCTCTAATAGATCAAATCTCAAAATAAGCTGCCCTCCACTCAATGGAATAATTGCAGGCTGAAATGGAGCTCCTCCTTGCGCGGACATGGGCATGAGTTGAACGGTGCCTACTTTTCTATTAAAGTTCTCATTATCAAAAACTTTTTCCTCACTCCTTTGAGCCTGAAGGTTCGAAAAAACTAAACTCAATAAAAATGCGAATACGACGTATATAGATAGATTATTCATCTATTAAAGTGATTTTTATATTCCTTTGCGAATGCGTCTGCAATATAGGGCGGAAAATAAGTCTTAAAAAAATTGAGGTCTTTCCAACCCTTTTCTAAATAGCTGTGTCATATAAGCGTACCATCTAAAAACAAAACCTACCCCTTGCATGAAGCCGGTAGAAAAAAAACTTATTCGTGACTGTATCGATGGAAATCGAAAGTCTCAAGAAGAACTTTACAAGCTGTATGCGGGTAAGATGTTTTTGGTATGTATGAGGTATTCTAAAGAACAACAGGAAGCTGAAGATATCTTACAAGAATCCTTCATTAAAATCTTCAAACAGTTGAAGTCATTCAAAGGTGAGTCTTCACTTTTCTTTTGGATGAAACGCATCGTGATCAATACAGCGCTCAATTCTCAGAGAAGCAAACTCTATCTATTCCCAATGGTGGATGTAAACGAAATGAAAGAGGAAACTTCTCAAAGCAGCGAGCCTAGTGATTATTCGATGGAGGAATTGATGAACATGATCAACAAACTACCTCAAAGTAGTAGGATCATATTCAACTTGTATGCGGTGGAAGGTTACAAACACCACGAAATCGCAGACATGCTCAAAATAAGTATTGGGACATCAAAATCTCAATATGCTAGAGCGAAACAGTTGTTAAGAGAACAAATGACAGATATAAGCCACAAATATGGCCAAGGATAATAACTCATTCGAAAACCAATGGCGCCAAGCCTTAGATGGACAGGAAATTGCTCCTCCATCTCATGTATGGACTGGTGTGGATGCTGAGTTATCCAAAATGGAAGTAGCTGCATACAAGTCCAAAGCCAATTTATACAAATGGGTTGCTGCTGCTTGTATATTCTTAGCTACGTCTGTTTCAGCTTTTATGTGGTCTGTTCAATTTAGAAGCAGCGATCAAATAACTTTTACAGAACAAAAGACTACTAATTCTAGTGATGGCGTAAGTATTGTTTCCAATGATGTCAACAAAACCGGCCCAAACAAAAACTCACATAATACAAGAAACTCCCAATTTATCAAACAGGACACCAAACTCCTGTTGAATGCAGCTGAGCCTTCTGAAAACAATGGAATTAACAATTTACTTAAGAATCAAACCCCATCACAAAACATAAATATTGCTACCATTAATAGAGTTGAACCCAAAAATGCTGCTGAGCCATATTTACCAGACGCTATAGATGGTTGGATGTATGGAGTGGCATATCAAAGAGATGTATATAACTATGATGAGAGCTATGCAAGCTTATGGGCAGGCGTCAGCTTAGGCGCCGGCTCATTTGACCCTGGAATGAACAGTAGTTCTCAAGATGTTGTTACAAATGAGGATCAATTATCCACTAACTATTCAACTGGTAATGCTGTCTCTGGGGGACTAAGTGTAGGAACTCGTATAGCTAGTAGAATTGTAGTAAGTAGTGGCCTTCATTATAACGCCATCAATACAGGAAACGCCAATAGCACATACCAAGTAACACCTGCCATCTTCGCTTCTTTTGCTGATGACCCTAATGCTAGGGTGTTATCAATACCAGCAGAAACAGAAGAAGTAACTACTAGTAATGAATTCCAGTATTTGACTATTCCTATCAAGGCAGGATATGTCATCTTGGATAAGAAATTTAATATCACTTTAAATTCAGGAGTTTCCTCAAACATACTGATGAATGCAGATATGCAATCCAGTAATGAAACTTTTGAAAAAGATAATTCTCAAGACTTCAAACCTGTTTATTTCAATTTTCTTTCAAGTGTTGAATTTGGATACATGTTGAAAGAACGCTATCTGTTCACTGTGGAACCTAACTATAATCAGGCTATCAGTGATTTCACAAACACTAACAATGTAAGCTCAGGCAAACCTCGAAATTTCGGCGTTTCAATGGGTGTGCGTTATAATTTTTAAAATTCTGAACTAATGAACACTACAACGGTTAAATCAAATAATAAAAACCACGAAAAGAGCATTAGAAAAATTATTGTTCTAAGCACCATCTTGGCTGCACTATTTACCATTTTGGGTCAGGGTATATGACCTGTATCCGGTTTGGATATTCCAAAATGATTTTGAAACACTACAAAGCCTCGATTAATTTGGGGCTTTTTTATATCTACCAAATGAAACGAGTCAACCTAGTTATTCTTTTTGCATCCATCTTAGTGAGTGGTATATCTTGTAATGATCAGGAAGAGTATACTATACCTACTTACCGTCCAATAGTGATTAGTAAAGCGGACTTAATGACATCCCCAGAACTAATTGAACCTATAGCTATAAATAACCCTGGCAAAATATACACTAAGGGAGAATATGTATACATCAACGAAATTGACAGTGGTATTCACATTATAGATAATAAAACGACAAGCAACCCTAAACTCATTGGATTCATTGACTTACCTGGAACAAATAACCTAGCTATCAAAGGAAACTTACTTTATGCAGACAGCTACTTTGATTTGGTTGTAATTGACATTTCCGACATTAATAATATTCACGAAGTATCAAGAACAGAAGATGTTTTTGAAAATCCATTTAGCGATGATTTTTACTTCTATAAAACAGCTACCGGTGACAGTATCGTTACTGGTTATGATGTGTATAAAAAACCCGTTTCATATCAAGAATGGCTCGACTATAACCAACATGATTTTGCACTTGAAGATGCAGCCTCAGGTGATATTGGAACTGGAGGCTCTCTTGCAAGGTTTACAATCTCAGACAACTACCTCTATTCAGTCTCTAGCCATGATATGAGAATTTTCAATATTTCGAATATAGAGGCAAAATCAGTTGGTGACCCAATTGATCTAAACTGGGGAATAGAGACTATATTTCCTTACGAAAATTTACTGTTTCTAGGATCAGAATGGGGTATGCATATATATGACAAGAGCAACCCCGAGCTACCTAAACATCTTTCTACCTATGAACACATTGTAAGTTGTGACCCAGTCGTGGTAAAGGATGATATTGCATATGTTACACTAAGATCAGGTACAAACTGTCAAAACATAATTAATCAACTAGAATTAGTAGACGTAAGCAACCCTGCTAAACCAAAAGCGATTACTGAGTATGAAATGCTAAACCCTCATGGACTTGGAGTTATTGACAACTGTTTATTTATAACCGAAGGAGAATATGGTATTAAGTCATTCAATATATCTGATCCTTTTCAAATTGATAAAAATATGATTGCACATCATAAGGACGTTCATGCTATTGACGTTATTCCGCTTGCTGAGGTACTAATGCTAATTGGTAATGACGGTCTCGTACAATATGAATACGACTGTGAGGGTAAATTTGAAAAGATTAGTCAGCTTTCCTTGTAATCTAACCTTTCTCATAGAGTCAAGGTAATTAGATAAACCTCTTCGAAGCTATTATGTCTATAACTTCAAAGAGGAATTACTCAAACTTAGTTTCTTCTAAGTTTGGATAATAGTCTTAGTATTTCGATATACAACCAGATCAAAGTTACCATCAAACCGAAAGCACCATACCATTCCATATATTTTGGAGCTCCTACTTTTTCTCCTTCTTCTATAAAATCAAAGTCCATTACAAGATTCAATGCAGCAACAGCAACAACTATAAGCGAAAATACAATTCCAAATGTGCCACTATCGTGAATCAAAGGCATCTCAAAGCCTACAAACCTTCCAATGAAAGAAATCAAATAGCAAAAACCAATTCCCATAGTTGCAGACGCTACTATTAATTTGAAATTCTCAGTTGCTTGAATGACCTTCATTTTATACAGTGCCAGCAAGCCAAATAACACTCCAAAAGTTAATGAGACAGCTTGAAGTACTATACCTGGATATGTCATCTCCATAAACGCAGATATTCCCCCAAGCATTAACCCCTCTGCAACTGCGTAAACAGGTGCTAAATAAGGAGCAGTAGTCTTTTTAAAAGCAATTACTATTCCCAAAACAAGTCCTATGACAGCTCCTCCCATCACAAACCCTTGGACCGACCCAAAGTCCATGGTACTATAAAATCTGTTCCAAGTAATGCCAGCACTGGCAAATACTAAGAGTCCTAGTAATACTGTTTTATTAACAGTTCCCGAAATAGTCATTGTTTCAGTTTCCTCAACTGACCTTGAAACTGAGGTAAAGGTGTCCACACCTAAAGTTGGATTTTTTGATTTGTAAAATGCCATACTGAATTAGATTAAAATACTTACTAAATGAGTGCAACCTAATTATTTTTTAGATGAATCGTGACTTCTACACGTCGATTAAGTTTTCTTGTTTCAAGGCTAGCATTACTGGCTCTTGGCCTTGTACCTCCATAACCTTTTCCTGATATACGGTCTGTAGAAACTCCCTGTGAAACCAAATAGTGCGTTACAGTAGCTACTCTGTCCTTACTTAGTTTAAGGTTACTAGATGCTTTCCCTTGATTATCTGTATGTCCTCCCAAGAAAATATTCACTTCTGGGTTTTGTTTCATCATCTCCACAATCAGATTTAACTCATCCATTGACTCCTTTATTAATACCGCTTTCCCTTGCTCGAAAAGAACATGCTCTAGAGCCATTTTTGTTCCCTCTTCAACAGGAGTCATTTCAAATGAATATTCAGATATTGGCTGTAAGCCAATGTAAAAATCATCATCAATAGAAAAAAAGAGTTTCTTTCTACCATGAATACTGTAATTCAACCCAGAAGCGACTTTCATTCTATAATCCCCCTGTTCATTAGTTATATCGCTGTATACATAAGTACTGTCAAGGTTATAAACAATCACTTCAACATTGACTTCTGGCTTATTTGTCTTTTTGTTTGTTACCTTACCCTTAAGCTCAACAGTCATTTCCTTAAGCTCAGGTATTTTCTCAGTTCCTTTAGGCTTGACTACTGGATCTGGGGATCCAATATCTGGCTTAATCTTTACTCTTTTAATGTCACCATATCCTTCACTATTTTGTGTACTTACCAAATACGCTTCCGCTTGTTCTGAACTGAAGTTAAAAGAGGATTCTCGTCCAGGTGTATTTATTTTATTACCGAGATTAACTGGTTCAGACCATTTTCTCCAAGTGTCATCTAATCGCTGAGAGACAAAAACATCAAAACTACCTTCTCCTCCATATCCATTAGATGAGAAAAATAATGTTTTATTATCTGATGCTAAGAACGGCGTAATCTCTTGAAATTTAGAATTTATTCCTTCTCCTAAATTTTTGACTGGCGTCCAAGATCCGTCTGATTTCTTCTGGCTGTAATAAATATCTTCTACCCCATGTGAACCAAACGACTCCATAGCGATTACAAGAAAGTTTCCATCATGAGAAACACTACCGGTAATATGTGATGACTTAGGTTTAAAATATGGTATATCTACTGTTTTTGGTTCAAACCACCTACCATTAAAATAATAGTAGCTAACTAAAGAATTACCTTTTCTAGCCAAAAGAGTCCTAGGGTCTACAAAACCTATTACTTGATTTAGTCCAATATCATTTAAGGATTTTACATTCTTAGGCTCACCCCAATTCCCATTAAGTCCGATTTCTGCCATCCATATATCACCATCGTCATTTATTCCTCCAAGGTTTTCAGGATGATTCGCTCTTGTAAAGTACAAATAACTATCATCAGGACTTAGTACCACATTGCCTTCATTATAAATAGAATTGATGATAGAATCAGCTGGAATCTGATCACTATAGACTTGAACTTGACCTATCGATTGAAAAAAACTCAATTGACTGGTCAGTAAAAAAAATAGAATTGCTATTCGATTCATAGGGATAAAACTGTCAAGGGCAACAAAGATATGAAACATGACCTATCACTTGCTAACAAAGTTTATTCCAGAAAACAGAAGCTTATTGAATAAGTTGTTCAAGCTTAATAGGACGCTAATAAATTTCCGCGACCTTCTTTCTATACTTAACTAATCATTCTATTCTTTTATGAGTGCATCATAGGCTAAATCATGAATATTAGGACGAACATTCAGTTGATAGATCAGTTTGTTTTGTCTGGTAGGATATACTCTATTACTTAAAAAAATGAAAAGAAGATCATTATCCGGATCAGCCCAAACTAGAGTACCAGTGTAACCTGTATGTCCAAAGCTATTTGGGCTAACATTCTTAGCTACTGAAGATTTAATAGGGTCATATTCTATCAAAGGTTTATCAAAACCCAATGCCCTTCGATTACCTTGCTCACAATATTGACATCTTGTAAATTCTTCAATTGTTGCTTTTTTGAAATATTGACGACCATCATACTCTCCGCCTTTCATCAACATTTGAAATATTTTAGCCAAATCAGAGGCTGTACCAAATAGACCTGCATTTCCTGATACTCCCAACATCACAGCTGCGCCTTCATCATGAACCACGCCGTGAAGCGTATCCATTCTAAAAAAATTATCTATTTCAGTCGGTACAATCTCATCTAATTCAAACCCATTTTTTAATGGCTCAAACCCTATGCTCTTAACACCTAAAGGCTCATAGAAATGCTCTTTTAAATAATCTTCATATTTCTTTCCAGATAAGCTCTCTACTAATTCTGGAATCAAATAAAAAACCAATCCAGAATATATGTATCCTTCCTCATCGTATAGACGTGACTTCTTAATCATTTTCAGTAGTTTCTTTTTGTAGAAATCTCTAAATAAGAATAATTGAGAGCCTGGAATTTGATAAGGATATTTCGAAGCTAATTGATAGGTAAAAGTTCTTGATTTATACTTACCACTCTTTTTTTGACATTCTTGATAATATGGAATCCAGTTTTTCATCCTTGAATGGTGAGCCAATAGTTTCCTCATTTTCAAATCAGCCTTATCTGAATTCGCAAAGTATGGAAAGTAAAAACCTAAAGTTTGATCTATATCAAGCTTACCCTCTTCATATAGTTTCATCAAAGCCATAGTAGCTCCAGCTACTTTTGTAATTGATGCTAAGTCATATAAATGATCATTTTGTACTTTTCGCATGCTATCATAAGTATGATACCCAAATGATTGATTAAATATTATTTCATCTCCTTTGGCCAATAAAACTTGACAGCCGGGGAAAGCACCTGTATCAATTGCCTGATTAACAATTAATTCTAATTCATTTAAAAACGATAAAGAATCATATTGCTGAATTTCCGAATAATGAATAGCTAATGAATCTTGCGCCCAACTATGAAAATTTATTAAAACTAGAAAAAATACTATCCGCATGCTTGACTAATCAATTTCAGTGCTTCCTTGCGACTGAGTTGGCTAAGCTCGGTGTTATCTACGAAATCTACGACCCAATCAGGGTCAACTTTCCCATACTGTCTCAAAGCCCAACCGATTGCTTTATTAATAAAAAACTCATTGGTACCATTTAGAAAATCAATAGCCTTGATCAACGTCATGACATCCGTGTCGCTACCATATTTTAATTGAAAAATTAAGCAGACTCTCTGAAGCCATATATTATCAGACTTTAACCACCGATCAATATTAAAGTCCTTAGCTTCAGGAAACTTCTTAAAATACTCACCTATCAAATTAGATGCAATAAAATCTACTGAATCCCACCATGACTTAGTTACCACCATGTACTCCATTAACTTGATATCATTACGCTCAAAATCCTTTACAAACTTCTGGACAAGTTCTTGCCCATACATCTGAAATTCACGCTGTTCTTGCCCCCATAGCCATTCTACTATGTCTTGCAATTCATTCTTTCTAGGTAAAAAAGCTTTAACTAAGAATGGTTTCTGTAACTGTTTTCGGTCAGGAGCCTTGATACCGAAGTACTCAAAACGGCCTTTCATATATGCCTTTTGTTGCCGTGCAATTTCTGTGTCGGCATTTTGTTCAAAAACTAACAATAAATCGTGAAGTGATTTTAAAGTAGAATCTATCATAAAGCTAAGCTGGACTACTAAATAAAGAATATGAAGATAGTCTGTAATCTACTTTACTTAAAACTCTTTAGGAGTTCAATTTAGAAAACCTGATATTTTATAGAAAAGTATTAGTCTTAACTCTCTCTGCACTAAGCTAAAGGGAGAGATAGTTATACTTAAAACAGCAACACTTTACAAGCTAAATATTTTTAGAAGTAATGACTTGCAATTCAAAACATTAATTCTAAATTTGCAGTCCGAAAAATTTTAACACACGAGAGATGGCGAATCATAAATCGGCTTTAAAAAGAATTAGATCAAACGAGGCTAAGAGACTTAGAAACAGATATCAGCACAAAACAACAAGAACTTTCATCAAGAGATTGAAAGAGTCTGAGAACAAAGCTGAAGCAGAAGAACTTTTGAAAAAAGTTACTGGCATGATTGACAAGTTGGCTAAAAACAACATCATTCACAAAAACAAAGCTGCTAACCAAAAGTCTAAATTGACTAAACTGGTAGCTTCTCTATAATCTCCGTCTCGTCTTTCGAAAATATTTCAGCCTTTCTGACATACCAGAAAGGCTTTTTTCGTATTCTATCCAATTAAGGTATCATTGAATAATTAAACCAAACCTCTAATTATCATGACCAATTCAAAAAATCTGTCTATAAAGGCATGGGCTGAGGAAGATCGCCCAAGAGAGAAACTAATCTTAAAAGGAAAATCTGCCCTTTCAGATGCAGAACTAATAGCTATTCTGATAGGATCAGGAACTAGAACCCTCACAGCAGTAGAACTTTCTAAGCATATATTATCTAAGTGTAACAACGACCTTAATCAACTCGCTCGTTTTACCCTAAAGGATTTAATGAAATTTAATGGAATTGGTGAGGCAAAAGCAATCTCAATTTTGAGCGCCTTGGAACTAGGCCGTCGAAGAAAAACTCAAGACAAAGTCGAACATGTTAAAATTCATTCTGCTGAAAGCGTTTATGAATACATGAAACCACACTTAATGGATTTGCCTCATGAGGAATTTTGGATCATCCATCTTAATAGGTCTAACACTATTATTAAAGCCGAACCTGTCAGTATAGGCGGTGTATCAGGAACAGTTGTTGACCCGAAAATTATTTTCAAAAGGGCACTTGAGGAAACGTCAAGCTATTTAGTCTTAATTCATAATCACCCATCAGGAAATCTAAACCCTAGTAAACAAGACTATCATATTACTCAAAAACTAAAACAAGCTGGAGATACTCTTGACATAAGGATTCTTGACCATGTCATTTTCACAGATGATGGCTACTTTAGCTTTTCAGAAAATGGTAGATTATAAAAGTCATGAAAAAAACAATAGGTGGAGCAGCTATAATAATCTTTGGAATAGTGACTTACTCTTTCCTAGGAAATGACCAAGAAACTCTAGAGACATACAAAGAGAGAATCCTTAGAGAGAGAATAGAAAGAAATAATTTCATGAGCACATCTCATGAATCTCCTTTCGCTTCTTTTGGTGATACTATCGTAGAGCTGAAATACTTTCCTATCAATGAGAAGTTTAAAATAACTGCTAAAATTGAAAAGATAGGCTCTAAGGAATATGTAACCTTAGGATCTTCAAATGGCGCTCCAATAAAGTATCTTAAGTACGCATATGCTCATTTTAAGATAGATGAAAAGCCAATGAAGCTACTTATCTTGAAAAACTATAAAGATGTAAGAGGACGTCTATTTACAGGTTTTGCTGATGCAACTAGTGGGGAATCAACATATGGTGCAGGCAGATATATTGACCTAGACTTTAAAAATGCGAATAGAATAACTATTGACTTCAACACAGCTTATAGTCCTTACTGTAATTATAACGATAGCTACTCTTGTCCCTTTCCTCCTAAAGAAAACATACTCCCAATAGCTATCACTGCAGGCGAAAAGGATTACAAACTTTGAAAGCTAAAATACTTGAGCGATATGAAATTAATGATCAGCAATGGAATGATTGTGTAGAAAACTGTACCAATCCTTTAGTTTATAACCTAAGTTGGTACTTAGACATAGTCTGTGAAAAACAATGGTATGGAATCGTAATAGAAAATAGCGATCAGTACCTAGCTATTCTCCCTGTTCCTTTTTTCAAAAAATACACTCGAACAATCGTTCGACAACCCATATTTACTCAACAGTTAGGCATTTCTTCTAGATCTGTAAAATCAATCTACTCTCAGTCTCTACTTTTAACTCTGATTGATTCCTTTGACTACATTAACCCTCTTCATTTAAACAATTTGTCTTCTGAACATGACTTTCTTAACACTAAAAAACTGAATGTAACCAATGCTGTAAATCACATCCTTCCTCTACGGGAAGAATATCGATTTATTGAATCAAAGTTTAGAAGAGACAGAAAAAAAGACATCAGGAAAGCCAAAGAAATTGAACAAAAAATCATAGCGTCAGAAAACATCTTTGAACTATTCGAAATGTTCAATGAAAGCGTATCTCCAAAGTTGGATGGAGGCCTAAACCTGAAGACAAAAGAATATCTTACCAAAATTGCCAAAGAATGCTTTGATAGAAAAATTGGCAAATTACTATATACTCAACACCCCGATAAACAAATAGGAGCCGGAGCATTCTTCATCCTTTGGAAAAACAGGATAATATATTTAATAGGTGCTTCTTACAACAAGTATCGTAAGCTTAACGGTAGATCATTAATCATCCAACAGCTACTTTTAGAATACTCTGTTTCAGATTTCATTTTTGACTTTGAAAGTCCTCATCATGCGCCAGAAGTTGCCGAGTATTATCAAAGCTTTGGTGCTACAAAAGAAATTTACCCAATTATATCTTATGAAAACCTTCCTCTTTGGATAACCACTTTGCGAAAGGCTAAGAAATCAATAATAGAAATGTTTTAAATCTATCTTTTACCATTCTTCCGATTTAGCAATTGACTCCGATTTCTTTACTTCAAACTCTTGTTCGTAAAGGTTGTATTCATTTATTGGAAGAATATCATACAACCTTAATATCGTAGATTCGGCATAGCTTGTTAGCCCCATCTTAAAACACTGATCAATGTACTCTCTTATCAGAGCTTCAGAATACTCGTTAATAGTTATAGCGTTTTGCAAAACATTATAGGCTTCCTCATTTTCGCCATTTTTATTTAAAAATTCGGCCGTAGCAATTACTCCTTCTTCATAAAAAGGATTATTTAACCCTAAGGCAATATACGCCTCTTTGCCACCTTCATCAGAAATAATCGCCTGTAGCTTGGTTGCCTCTCTTTCAAAATCGTATTGATGACCTTTCCAAACAACTAACCCCGAATCTAAAGCTTGTTCCAAATTCTTTAATTGCTCTATCTCCACAGAGTACCTTGTAGTATCAAGATTTGAATATTCATTAAACAAAATATATTGAGCGACGGACGAATTATTAGTCATGCCATAGCTCTGAGCTAAATCAGCGGTAGCCCATGGATATCCAGCCTCTCTAGATAGTTCGAAATATTTATTTGCTAAAAATGGCTGTCCTAACTCCATAGCCCATTTACCCATGATCATTATTGCTTTAGCTTCCATTTCATTATTGGTTCCACGCAACTGATTCATTAAAGTAAATGCCTCTGTCATTCTACCATTCACATACAGGTTGGCTCCTTTAAGTAAAGACAGTGTTTTATAATAATCCCCATTATTCGGATCAAGTAAATACTTGTCGATAGTCAATAAATAGGATTCGTCACCGTTTTGTAAACACACCAACCCCAGATTATTTAAATAACTAAAAGTAAATAAGTTCAATCTAGTACCCTCATGCACCATTATTTGAGGTTCTCGAACTTCATTTTGATTAATTACATCATAAGCCAGTGCATTACTTATCATTGAAACTCTCTCAAAGTTAGTTTCAATATTATCCACCTTACCTCCGTGTTTCGCTCTGACTGCTAACAAGTTCGACTCAACCAAATTTTGCTTCCAATCTGTTTCTTTGATTTTAGTGAGATAATATACGGTTGAATCCAGAACGTTAGTCCTGTTAAACAATAGAGCCAAATTGTTATTTATTGCCCAGTTATTTGGAAATAGCTTAAGTGCTTTCTGATAAGTAAACATTGCATCAAAAAACATATTCTCTGATTCATAGACACTTCCTAAATTGGCAAATGCATAGGGGGTTGGGCGTTTCTTAGTAGAACTGACAAAGTGAGCAATTGCTTTTTTACCTTCTGGCTCCAATATTCCTAACATAAGATTAGACTTATGATTGTTATTAGATTGGTAAAGTATATTGCCATACGTTGATGCACGGTGATAATATTCTACAGCTTTAGTTTTTTGCTCTGTCATCAAATACATATCAGCTATGCCATTAAAATAACCAGACACCGACTGATAAAGTGCTGCATAACTAGAGGCAAAAAAGAATGCCAATACAACTATAAATCCAACTAAACGACTAGTAGCATATGGGAAATTATCCTCTCGAAATGCTATTTTATGAACAGGAAGATTCTTCATCAACAGCGATATAAAATTAGCTATTAAATAGACTAGAAAGCTTCCTCCAAAACCAATGTGACCAAATACAATAGCATCTTCAAATACTTCTATCGTACTGTCATTACCTGCAATAGAGACAAACAAAATCGTACTAAAAGTAAGGATAGCTAAAGCGAAAAACAGGTATACTAAATGTGGTCTAAATGGTAAAACTCCTTGATATAGTTGTTCTCTATTCTTCAATCCCCACAGACCTAGAATAGAGGACACAGACAGCAACAAAAAGTCATTTAAGTAATATATATCCCAATCTATGTAGCTCACATTCCTCATATAAAGTAGAACTACATTGATTAAGTAGATAACCGAAAACACTATAAAATGCAGGGTGTTTCCAGACTCATCCTCCTTACTTCCTTGTGTTGTCAATACTAAAATAGCATGTATTACTTCATGTCCAACCATGAATATAAATACTACTGAGAGTGCTAATGCTGGCCAATAAACATTATATGCTAACGTTAGAATTGGGTATTGTACACTTGAAGTAAGTGCTATTAGCATTATTAGCACAACGAACAAGTCTAATATCAGAAAGAATCTTAGCCCAACTCCTATGTCATTTCTAATAGTATTGAAAAAATAACATAACGCAATGAGTGGAATAGTTAATGTTCCTACAGCCAATTGACCTGTCAATCCCAATACACCAATTTTAGCCACTCCAGCACTAGCCAATGCTAATACCAAAAAGCCCATTGAAGCAATAAACCAAAATCGGCTAAGGTGAGACACAATCGCTAAAATCCCTGACAGGCATAAAATAAAAACTGCAAAAAATGCATACGCCCCCCACTTCGGAAGTAGTTGAAAAGTAGCACCCGCTTTTTGAAAAAGAAGATTGACACCAAACTGGACAGAACTCTCTATATAATCAGAATGATCAGAAAAGACAGGTAGTAATACTTCTTCGAGATAACCAGTCATCTCCCAAGAATAGAAATAAGAAAGTCCTCCTAGTTCTGTCACTAATACTGTAGCAATCAGTAGCAGTGTAAAAACTGAAAGGACTTTAAAAGCAAGTTGAGACAACCTACCCCACTCACTCCAAAAAGAAATCTTACTCATTAAGTTCTAGCTTAATACCTTAGGTACTATAAAGAAATCTCCATCTTTTTCAGGCGCATTTTTCAGAGCTTCCTCGGTTGATTTAAAATAGTTATCAGCTACATCTTCTCGTAATGGAACCTGCTCCTCATTCACATTTGTCAAAGGTTCTACATGTTCCGTATCTACTTCCTCGAGCTTTTCCACCCAATCCAAAATTTCGCCCAAATCTTTCTGATATCTATTTTCTTGATCTTCAGTCAATTCTAATCTAGCCAAATGGGCCAATTTATGTACGGTTTCTTTGCTTATAGACATGTCCGAATAGCGTTTAAGAGTTGAGCTAAAAGCTCTTCAAATTGAGAGAATAATAAAGGGCAAATTTAATTTAAATTGTGAATTCTCAATACACTGACAGAACACTAATACAAAGACTATTTGTCTAAGCAATTTCAAATGTTCTACTATTGTTTGTTTTGACTTGACTGCTATAAAGCTTGATAAATTAACTTTGCCTAATGAACAAGCAGGAAATTACTTTTGAAGATTTTGGTTTAAATAAACAGCTCAAAAATTCAATCACCGAGCTAGGTTATCAGACCCCTACTCCAATACAGATTGAAGCATTTCCTGTAATTAAATCTGGCAAAGATGTTATTGGTATATCTCAAACAGGAACTGGTAAAACTTTCGCCTACATGCTTCCCATTCTTCATCAATTGAAGTTCTCAAATCAAACTTCACCGAGAGTATTAATTCTTGTTCCTACACGAGAACTAGTTGTCCAAGTGGTCGAGAATATTGAATCCTATTCTAAATATCAAAGCATTCGTGTTTTAGGGGTATATGGCGAAGCTAATATCAATGTTCAAGCTGAGAGCATCATTGAAGGTCTAGATATTATAGTAGGAACGCCAGGTCGTCTATATGATTTGTGTGTCAATAGAATCTTAAAGCTAAATGACATCAAAAAATTAGTGATAGACGAAGTAGATGTAATGCTAGATCTGGGTTTTCGAACCCAACTAGCACACCTTTTTGAGTTATTGCCTGAACGAAGACAGAATATTATGTTTTCAGCCACCATGACGGAAGAAGTAGATGAATTAATACAGACTAATTTTATTTCTCCTAAAAAAATAACTATTGCGGTAAGCGGAACTCCACTTGAAAATATAGAGCAAACCTCTTACTACGCTCAGAATTTTCATACCAAGGCTAACTTATTGATTCATTTCATCCAATCAAATCCTTCATTTGAAAAGGTCTTGGTTTTTGTCTCCAGTAAAAAAATTGCAGACAGACTTGATCTGAGATTAACTGATGAATTAGGCTCAAAATCTTGTGTCATTCACTCCAATAAAAGCCAAAATTACAGATTACGCTCTTTAGAAGAATTTGACTCTGGACAGAAGAAAGTATTAATTGCTACAGATGTGATTTCTCGAGGACTAGATCTAAATCAAATCTCGCATGTAATCAACTTTGACACTCCTAATTATCCAGAAAATTATATGCATCGTATCGGTCGTACAGGACGTGCTGAAGCAAAAGGCCAATCAATTTTATTGTTCAACGAAGAAGAGGAATCGCAAAAACTAGAAATCGAGATGCTAATGGATCAAGAAATCTTAGAGCTTCCTTGGCCAGAAGAAGTGAAAATAACAGATCAAAAGATTCCTGAAGAGAAGAAAAGAGTTGCGTACTCTAATTTTAATCGGAAAACTAAAATTCATGAAGCCGGACCATCTACCCATGAAAAAAAGGATAAAAACAAAAAAGTAAATCTAGGTGGTTCATATAAGCGCAAAATAGAAGCCAAATACAAAAAACCTAAAAAGAGAGGGCAAAAGAGAAAGAAATAACTAAAGCACACTATAACTTAACCCATTTTTGAGTATCAACTACTCCATCGTATGAGGTTTTGATTATATATATTCCTTTACCAAAGGATATGGTTTCAAAATAAAATGAATTAAGCCCAGTCTCTACTGATTCATAGGTTTTTGTCATAATAACTCTTCCAGAATTATTTAATAATGAAATAGTTACCGGACTCTGGCTGGGTAATAATACATCTATCCGAACTGGACTACCCGACGAAGGATTGGGATAAGCAGGTAATACATTTACCTCTTGTTTAAAATCAACACAACCTTCATTATCAGTCTTATTTTGATCCTCATCATCAATCAAATCTACTCTTGCACATAAGAAACTCGTATTTGATTCTAGTGGCAATGTAACTCCAAGGGTATATTCAACACTTGATTGTCTAGAAACAATTCCTGAATAACGCTCAATAAACCTTGTACCGTTATCAAGATTAATGTTCACATTAAAATCAATAAGGTCAACATTACCGTTATTGCGAACTTCTAAATCAAAATATCTCAGGCCCGATTCCTCTTTAGAAACAATACTCACCAATTGTAAATCCAAAGAAGGGTCAACTGCAGTAATCCTGACAGAAGAGGTATCCGCACAGCCATCAGCACTATAGGATATTAACTCCGCTTCAAAATCTCCAAAATCCTCATATACGAACTCTGTGTTTTCATTAGTGGAAGTCGCATTTTCCGAGTCATTGAACTTCCACAAATATGAAATTGCATCTTTAGATTGATTGGTAAAATCAACTGTCAAAGGAGGAACGCCAAAATTATCTGATACTTCAAAGCTTGAAGTTGGGGATTGGTTAATGTCCACATTAGACTCTATTTCATCTTGACAACCTCGCTGATCTGTTACTACTAACGAAACTTCATATGATCCTGACTCATTGAAATTGTGATATGCAATTTTTCCATTCGACGTATTCTCACCGTCAAAGTCCCATACTCTAGAAACTATAGTTGGTGAACCTGAAGCATCATCAACTACCGATGTATCGGTAAACTCCGCAAATTGATTATCACAAGCATTATCAACTTCAAATTGAGCCTGAGGGAGATCATAAATTTCAACGGTTTCGTTGACAATAGTTTGACAACCATTTTCCGCTTCGACAGTTAAGATGGCATCATAAACTCCGGGGGTAGTAAACGTATGACCCGCTTTAGATGATAAATAAATAGCATCTTGTATTTCCCATCTATGAAACTCTATAAAACCATCGGGATAGGACTGCTTATCCTCAAACAAAGTAACACCATCAAGACAACCTGGTTCTTTAACCAATCTAGTTTGAGGAGAAGCCTCAATCTGTACTTGTTTGGTCATGGTATTCTCGCAATCTCCATCATTAACGACGGTCAAAGTCACGTCATAGACGCCTTCACTCTCAAAAATAAAATTAGGATTCTCAATATCTGATGAACCTAGCCCTCCAAAGTCCCAATCCCATGACTTGATATTATTAACAGCATCTCCCGAAATTGATTCATCTTCGAAGGGAATTATACTTCCTTGACAGTCCGTAGTTGGAGAAAAATTCACCTCTGGTCTACCATTAATAAATATTTCAGCACTTTCAGTAGCTACACAACCAGCTATATTTTCCATAGTCAGATTCACTGTATAGGCTCCAGAACCTGTATATTCATAATTAGGCTCATTTATGTTAGAGGTGCCGCTTCCGTCTCCAAAGTCCCAAGATGGATTGACTAGATTGCTACCTGTAGTAAGATTAGAGAACTCTTGTATTTCTCCAAAACAGTCATTCTCGAAACTAAAACTTGGATTTGGTCCTTCTACAACATTCAGTACCTGTGGATCTGAATCTGTCCCACAGCCTGGAATTGACATCTTTAGTGTAAGGTTCTTGTTTCCATCCGTATCAAATACTAAATCAGCTGTTTCACCTTGTACTAATTCTGTCGATCCATCAAGCCAAGTATAGGTCAATGTTGCTCCTTCATAAGCATCGTCATTGGTTGTGTTTGAAACGGAGATTTCATCGTTTGAGCAATAAGGTCCCGTTTCAACTGAAAAAGTTGGTTTTGGAGGCACTGGATAAATGCTAACGGTATCTATCGCAGTATTTTGACAAGTTCCGTCGTCTACTGTGAGTATTACTACACTGTCACCAGGCTGTGAGAAGGTGTGAGCGGGGTTGGGATCAGTACTTCCTATTGTAGTTCCTCCGTCGAAGGACCATGAGTAGGTTGGAGGGTCTCGATCTGGTTGAGAAGTAAATGTGGATGTGAAAGCCATATCGATGTTTTGGCATTCATTATTCTCCACTGAGAAACCAACCGAATGCGCATTATCAGATAAAACTTGAATATTCTGAAAATACTCTGAACAATTTCCTTCTGCATCACACCCTCTCAAAGAAACAGTATAAGACCCTGAGGTTGTATACTTAACAATCGGGTTTGATGTCAAATTAGAATACTCCACATTAGCATCGCATGAATTGGGGAAGTTAACCCTATATAACTCTCCTGAATTCCTCACCTGCATTCCCATCCACTGCCCCACTTCATTTTGTACTAGGGAAAGCCCAGTTACGACACCAGTATTTGTAAATCCTAAATATGAAGCTGATGTAATCAGAATATTATTCAAATCGTTTCCTAATTCTAACCGATAAAAATTCCCGCTAAAATCCTGAACAAAGCAAATAAATACACCATTATGCAATGCTATATCTACTCCAACAGGCCGATCTTGAAAAACTGTTGAACTCAGCTTAGTAATTACGGGAGAGGAAAAAAGGTTAGCTCCAAATTCCAGACGATAAAATCCTCTATCAGAAAACCCAACAGCAAACCCATACCAATTGCCGCAATCATTGATTAAAGTCAAATCAAGGAACCTAGCCACTCCTGAGCTAGAAGAGGATATAATATCCGTAATCGGATTAGGGATATTAGTCAAATCATTACCAAAATTAATTACTGAAAAGGAAGTATTTTGAGCTAAAATAGCTATCCAATCCCCATTATCTTTCTTAAGTTCTAAGCGATCATCATTTGCCCCTATCCCAGCAACAACAGTAACAAGAGTCACATCATTATTATCTAGATTACTTCCAATGTCAACCCTTATTATGTTAGCAGCATCATGAATTAACCCATACCAATTGTCATGATCTTTTACAATTTGAATAGTAACCGCCAAATTAGGTGTTGCACCATTCAGGTTTAATTCTGTAACAGAAGGACTATTCTCAAGCGAACTTCCAAAAAATAGTCTGTAAATCTTTTTCCCATTACGATCAGTAGTAAATCCATACCAATTACCATCTTCATTAATAATACTCAACCCTTGGATATTACTACCATTTATATCAATAATTTCTTCGATACTTGGGTCATTGAACAACTCACCACTACATAAATCCCATTGATATGAAACAGCGCCGGAAGAAGTATTAGTTATAATTAACTTCTCGTTCGAGCAAACCTGATTTTTTGAAGAAAATAGTATACTAGGGCATTGTGCATGTGCTAAAAAACACATGATTAAAAGATAAAAAAATAGCGGTGCTAATTTTGCCATAACCTAAGCTTTCACAAAAAAACGATAAAAACACTAAACTATTTCCAATATTCCAGAAATTGTATCCACGGCTTGTCCCATCCCCCTATATTCAACTCCTACATCACGACATCTAGCGCGCAAAGTATCCTTAGATTCGCTCATCAACGATTCGATATGTTGAAATTTCTTCATTACATCGGCTTTTTGAAAACTGTCCACAACAACCCCAACATTGTACTTATCTGCATACAAATCATCTTCAGATGTACCAATAGTAACAATATATGGAATCCCACAACATAAGTATTCTCCAACTTTTGTTGGGGAACAAAATTTTTTCGAAGGGAAATTGGCTACGGTTACTAACCCCATATCTGATGCAGAAAGAAAGTGTGGAACCTCTTCCATAGGAACCCTGTCAATGTGAAAAGCCCCAAAAGGAATTTTATACTTTTCAAATAATTCTTTGAGCTCATTTCGGTCATGACCAGTTAAAAAAACAAAAAAATAGGTCTCATCTTGCTGATAAAGCGTACTACACAATTCAAAAATCTCTTCTTTATAGTATAGATCACCAAACTTCCCAGTGTATATAACAACTTTCCGGTCATTGATTGCTAAGTCTTTTCTGATACGCACTCTAGCCTCTTTTGAAAACTGAAACACAGTTTGATCTACACTTGTCGGCAATCTATATGTTTTAGATTTAGCTCCCCATTCTTGAAGTTGATCAATCATATACTGGGTTCCTGTGATGATATGATCCCCACGAGTACCAAGTCTCTTCTCTATATTATTAAGAAGTTTGTATTTAAGTGACTTTTTCTTCCAAAAACCCAATTCCTCTAAAAATTGACTATGTGGTTCGTAAGAAAAAACGATTACTTTCCACCTAAAAATCAAGGATAATAAATAAGAAAAAGAACCTGCGATATTTGCAAAGGCAAGAATAGCTCTTGGTCTGTATTTAAACTGGATACGTACAATTTGAAACATTGCCTGCAAAAAATCATACGACTTCTTAAGAAGAAGTAATCTACCAGTGTGAAACTGTAAAGGAATCCAATTAATATTATTCTCAGCTAGTCTCTTTTTAATCCCCTCCTTATCATCATCTGAGATAAGATACTTTTCTTGCTCAAATGTGATAATGTGAAATTGATACATACCGCTTTTAGATATTCTAGTAATATACTTATATAAAAGCCCTTTGAATAGAGGGTCATTAAAGCTGTTATATATAAAAACAACAACCTGTTTTTTATTCTCTTTCAAAGTCATAGGTGTTCACTCAAGTACTTAGCAATACGTGAAGCTGTCTTTCCATCTCCATACGGATTAGGCTCATAACTCATTTTGTCATATAATGAACGGTCTGATACTATTTTCTCAAACGAACCTATTATGGATTCCTGATCCGTACCAACCAACATGGCACATCCCGCATCAATACCTTCCGGACGTTCAGTGGTATCCCTCATTACCAACAAAGGTACATTTAGTGTTGGAGCTTCTTCTTGTATGCCTCCTGAATCAGTAAGAATAAGATAGCTTTGGCTCATTAGAAAAACTAAATCATCGTATGGTAATGGAGATAATAATGATATATTGGAAATCCCTGAAAGTTTCTCTGTCACCACATTTTTAACTTTAGGATTTAAATGCACAGGGTAGACAAATCGCGTATCCTGGTACTTTTTAGCTAGTATCGCTAATGAATTGCATATATTTTCAAAACCAGTACCAAAGTTTTCCCTACGATGACCTGTAACAAGTACTAATTTATCTTTATCTAACTTACTTTTGAATTTTTTAACATATTGACCTTTTTGTTTCAACACCTTTTTCAAGCATAGATTTAGACTATCAATCACCGTATTACCCACATTTACCACTATTTCTTTATTTTCTGAAAGCAATATTTCATATGCTTTTTGAGTAGGAGCAAAATGGAAGTCTGCAGTGATGCCGATAATTTGTCTATTTACTTCCTCAGGATAGGGAGAAAAACGATTGTATGTCCTCAAACCAGCCTCTACATGTCCAACCCTGATTCTGGAATAGAATCCAATCAAGCTACCAATCATAGCCGATGTTGTATCTCCTTGGACAATCAGTAAATCTGGACTCATTTCATCAATTACTCTACCCAAGGCTTTAATCAAAGATGCCGATAGATCAACTAACGTTTGATTGGCAGACATAACCGATAAAGAGACGTCTGGAACAACCTCAAAGAATTGGAAGATTTGATCTAACATCTCCTTATGTTGTCCAGTTGAAACTAGTATAGGTTTTAACCCTAACCCATCTCCGTTTTTTTTCAGGTATAGAAACAGCGGTATCAACTTAATAGCTTCAGGTCTTGTACCTACAATTATTGCAACTTTTTTCATATTCATATTAAGTAAAAGAAAGATACTATAACATCATAAAATATGGGACTATGCAAATATGATAGAACCATTATTTTTCAAATTACTTTTTTAAATAAATCCTGACTCCTTTGACAAGACTCGGGAGATATTATAAGTAGAAAGACAATAAATTAGCACAATCTCTTCCAAAACTCTTACCCCACCTTGTAAACTAGATTATAGCTAATTAAGCTTGTTAGTTTTGGGTTCTAGCAAAGGAGTGCTTACGGAAACGAGTTCGTGCAATTCATCAATGAATATTTACTCATTACTTTGCTTCACAGATTACCCATTCAACAGTAGAATGTCGAATTTCTGAAACCACCTCTTTTCGCTCATAAAGATTCAATTGTTCTAGCCCATCAACCATATAGGTGTGCGCCTTTTCAATATCATCAATACTTTTTAAAGATGTTACATGATGTGTATCACCAAACAGATTCTTGATATAAGACGAAATTTCGATGTCCATACTATCATGTGTTTCAATTAGTAAATCACAGTTAGTTAAATTTTTCAAGTTTTTATGATTAAAAAGTACTTTTTCATACCCTTCACAATCACATATAATCAATCCCCTACCTCCAAAATAAAAATTTTCGAGATCCTCTGGAGTGCATTCAGCCTTTATCAAGATTCTATCCTCGATGTTATTTAGCCGAGACATTTGAATACATAACTTTCGCCCATCCTCATTAATGTCATAAGCATGTACCTTAGCCTCTTTCAAACTCAATCCTAACCCTACGGCATAGTACCCTTCAGCACAACCTACATCTACAATATCAGAATATTTTCTAGACTTAAACCGTTCAATAACAGGCCAAAGTTCTTTTTCATAAGTCCCCAAAAGCTTTGGATATTTACAGCTTCCTACAGCATCGATTTGAGGATATTTCATCCCCTTAAAAGGTCCATTTTGGACTCGTAAACTGTCGAACAATAGTTGTTTATACTTGGGGTTTACATGCTTACTTTCATAGAGAGCACGAGCATTTTTTAGAAAAACACCAAAGGTGGATAGAGGTTTTAAAACAGACCAAATATAATCTTCTCTTGCTGCATTGATAAGCAAATCCTTAATAAAGCTTTTCATTGATGAATTTTAATTCTGACTTTCTTTCAAAGAAATCGTTTTTAATTCTTAACTGTAAGCTAGTTAATTATAACATCTACTTTTTCACATTCTAGTTAAGTAAAAAAAGCACCTAATAGCATCACATAGTTTGAAACCACGTAAATATGATAGAACCATTATTCTTCGAATTCTTTTTTTTAAATAAACTCTATCTTCTTCATCAAGATTTGAGACATTTTCCAAAACAAAACGGTAATAATTAATATATCCTTGTTCCAATCCTTTTAAGTTGCTCATTGCTGACCCTTCATTCCTTCTATATATAAGAACTTCTTCCTCCGTAAAATCATATAGTCCAGCTTCACTTATTGATAAAAAAAAAGCAATGTCTTCACTATGAGTCCAACCCGTTGGAAACATGTAATCTATGTCTACTTCTCTCTTGATAAGCCAATTAATAGTTACCAAACATGAAGAGCTCAAGCGAATGATTTCTTTTTGAGGCATCCCACGATAAGTGGGGACTTGAGTTAAAAGTACTTTATTCAATACTTGATCCATTTGAACAACCTTACCACTAACAAATGCTATTTCATCGTTTGTCAAAAAAACATCCAACCTAGCTTGAATTGCTCTTTTAGGAAGGATGTCATCTGCATCCAAAAAACAAAAATAATCACCTCTCATTTGTTTTAAACCTAAATTTCTTGCAGCTCCAACACCCTTATTTTGCTGAGAAAAATATCGAACCCTAGAGTCTTTAAAAGAAAGAACTATTTTTTCAGTATTATCAATAGAACCATCATTTACGATTAGCAATTCCCAGTTTTCATGAGTTTGTAAAAAAACAGATTCTATTGCCTCTTCAATGAAACTCTCTGAATTATAAGCAGGCATAATAACAGATACTAAAGAAGTCATTTAAATAGATTCAAGCTGTTAATAAATCTTTTAGCAGGCGTCTCAATTATAAAGAAAGACAAGTATGAACATAACATCAAAACAAGAAGATAGAGATAGAAGCTAACCGCTGGGTCTCGAAGGTTAATCTGACCAAAAAGATAATAAGACAAGTTGTGAACAGGTACCTGTAATATATATAGAGCATAACTAATCTCTCCCAATATAACTAAGCACGGTAAACTTAATATTTTTTTAACCCGTCCTTGTATTCCACTTAAAGCATATATAATGATTGAAAAAACCGGCGCTAGAAAGCCATTTTTATAATTAACTCCAAGGAGAGGATACTTTAACAACAACAATAATATTGTCGCTGAAAAAATAAGGCTAAAATTTTTGATTGAATCAGAAATAGAAGGCTTAGATAAATAGACTAATGCTGTAAAACAACCTATCAAAAACTCATTGAGATGCATTAAAGGGTGAAAGCTGATAAATAACCAAACTGAATCTTCCCGCATAAATAATACCATTAGGTAGCTTATAATCTGTGTTGACATCCAAAGACCAAAAACCAACACACCATTATTAACCTGATTATTCTTTAGAAATTGAATTATAAAAGGAAATAATACATAAAACAGCACTTCCACTGCAAGAGACCAAGAAGGATAGTTTAGAATCAGGGAATATTTAGGATACCAAGTGTGCACCAATGCTGATTGAATCAAGAACTCAAAAAAAGGGAAGTTTCTACTTACGAGAAGATAGGAAATAAATAATATTGCTAGGCTAACAATATGGATAGGATAAATTCTGGCGACCCTTCTTTTTAAATATTTGAAATAGTCTATTTTTTTTTCACTATAAGCCAACACCATAACAAAACCGGATAACACAAAAAAATAACTTACAAAAACATCTCCACGCTCAAATAAGAATGAAAATAAGTCTAAACTAAAAGGATAAACATTTGAACCGAAATGGAATATTACAACGATTAAAGCTGCTATGAAACGCGTAAAAGTCAGCTGTTCAACTCTCAAAATATGTATAGTTATGATAGTAAAAGATCGATCACTTCTTTTAGATCTCCGAATCTAGAAATTATTATCAGAATGTTAAAATCAGAAGACTACGAACTAGCTTCTAAGTTTGTTGATTTAAATGTACTAAACAAATTCACCTCTTTAAGAGATACTTTAAAAATTATACAGGGCTCCAAAACAGTTCTTGATCATATCAGTTAGATCAACTACCTTCACCTATCTGATTAAAATGACAGAGTAAGACACTCTACCCTTATCATTTAACAGTATTCCTATCCAAGTTCATGATATTTAACTCGATAGATTTTGCAATCTTCCTACCAATAGTTTTAACTATCTATTGGATTATTGACAGAAACAATTTCAAACTACAAAATCTTTTCATAGCCTTTACAAGCTACTTTTTCTATGGCTGGTGGAACTGGACATTCTTAACATTAATATTTGCTAGTACTATAGTTGACTATTTAATTGGTCGAAACCTTGTAAAATCTGTCGTAAAGAGAAAACGGAAGTTGTTGTTAGGTTTAAGTATTTCGTTCAACATCGGGATCTTACTCTACTTTAAATATTTCAACTTTTTTCTTGAAAACTTTACTACTGCATTCTCATTTTTTGGCTATAAACTTGAAAGTGAGTCGTTAAATGTAATTTTACCTGTAGGGATCAGTTTTTATACTTTTCAAACTTTAAGCTATACGATAGATGTTTATCGAAAAAAAATTGATCCAACACATAATTTCATTGCTTTTATAGCATTCGTAAGCTTTTTTCCTCAACTGGTAGCCGGACCAATTGAAAGAGCATCTCATCTTTTGCCTCAATTTCTTAAAAAAAGAAAATTAGATTATAGCCTATTTGTTTCAGGAGCCAATCAAATTTTATGGGGGTTATTCAAAAAAATAGTTATCGCGGATCGACTAGCCATAGTCGTAAATGAGATATACAATTCTCCAAATGAATACCATGGTTTTACCCTTATTTTAGCCACTATTTTGTTTGCATTTCAAATTTATTGTGACTTTTCTGGATATTCCGAAATCGCTATTGGAACAGCCAAATTATTTGGGTTTGACTTAATGCAAAATTTTAACCTCCCGTATTTTTCAGCCAGCTTGAGCGAGTTTTGGAGGAATTGGCATATTTCATTATCAACGTGGTTTAGAGACTATTTATATATCCCTCTGGGAGGTAATAAAACATCAAAAGTAAGGTGGTACATGAATATACTGATTGTCTTTATCATAAGCGGTTTCTGGCATGGTGCAAACTGGACGTTTATTATTTGGGGAGCAATACATGGGGTAGCTCTGATAATAGAAGCTAACTTTAGCCTAATAAAAACACCAAAAGTCCCGTTTGTTTACATGTTAAAAAGAACAACAACCTTTGTTATTGTTTGCCTTGGTTGGGTTTTCTTCCGTTCTAACTCTCTAGAAAATGCCATGTATATTTTGAACAACATTATGGATTTTTCCGGCTACCACCTCTCACAACTGAATTTATACATTGTACCAACAGAAAAAAATACTGTATTCGCGATTGACATCTTTCTATCAATATTACTGATACTAGCACTAGCATTTATAGAGTATTTTTTTCTTCAGAAATCCAACTTTCAAATGCTAAGATTTAGATACAAGTTGCTTCTTTACACCGTATGTATCTGGTCGATTCTGGTTCTAGGAAGCTTTGAGAAAAACGAATTCATTTACTTTCAATTTTGAAATGAAAAATAGATTAATCAAGATCGGGACACTGATTTTTTGTCTTATTTCCACCCTTGGGCTTACTGAATTTGTTTTAGAGAGCACAATGAAAAAATGTAAAATTGAAACTGTAGGAAAGATTAACGCCATTATGTCTCATGAATTCGATTTTGATTTGACCATATGGGGTGCATCAACCGCTTATGTTAACATTAATCCACATATTATTATGGACTCATTGAATATCACATCATTTAACATGGGAATAGATGGTACTAATATTGACCAATATGCTGGTTTATTATATGAATTTCTAGACTATACCTCAAAAAGCAAGTACTTAATTATTGCTCTTGATATTCATGGAGGTCTGGTAAATAGAACCCAATTTCATGACTTGCATAATTGGCTTCATCACATCGGTAATAAACATATTGATAATTGTTTTTTGGATATCCAAGAAAGAACTGTCAAAAAAATAAAATACATTCCCTTTTATTCTCTTACATGTTATGATAAGCATGCACTTCCCTACTTCAGAAAAACCTTAGTAAACAGCAATCGGGAATTTCAAATCACTAATTATGGTTATAAGCCAAACGGGAATAAATCTATTAAACCAAATAAAAACATTCCTCCTTTCAAGACTGAAATTGGAATAAGAAGTTTTGAGAAACTAAAAACCGCGATTACCATAGCGAATAGCAAGGATATTAAATGCTTCGTTATAATCACTCCATGCTTCAAAGAAGGCCTTGAAAAAATTGAAAACAGATTTGAGTTCGTACAAAAACTAAATGAACTAAAAACAGAAAAGACAGAAATACTTGATTTATCAGATTGCTATATATCCAAAGAACCTAACTTTTTTAGAGATAACACACATCTCAATACTAAAGGAGCTGATGAATTAACTAGGTTAATTCTAAGTTATATAAAAAACTAGTTCATTTCTGGTGTGTAATTGGACAATATCTGCTCAATCTTCTTAATATTGTTCGCATAAGAATATCTTTGGGCAAACAGTCTTCTTTCCTTTTGTTTTTCAGATGAGTTATAATAACCTAAATTATTAATGACCTTATCAAAACAATCAACAATATCTTTTCTATCATTAGCCATTTCAAGCAATTGAACTTCATTCCTATATTCATATGAGTAACTAGATACAATTACCTTTCCACTACCTAAATACTCCATTAACTTATGTAGGTTAGAATGCTGCTTTATATCGCCTTCATTTTCAACCTTATAAGCACAAAGTAAAATGTCAAATTTTTCTAAATAATTAGGAATTAAACTGCTTTGCTGAGCTCCCAATAGTCTAACATTTTGGTAACTTTTCAAGTTCTTTAATACGTTTTCTTCAATTGGTTTTTTTGACAGATTAGACGAATCATAATTACCTATAAAATTAAACTGGCAATGAGGAAAAAGCTCTATCATCTTGAATATTGACTCCCAATCAATTGCTAACCTAGAAAGATTACCAATGTACCCGACTTGTATCTTATCTGAAAATTCATCTTTTACATTTTGTTTTTTTCGCTCACTACTATAGCCATGATGAATTTTATAAACATTAGAATTAAAAGGGCTTAATTCTCTATGAATAAAATCTGAAGTACATAAACACAAATCTGCTGTTTCAGCTAAAACAGGCCTTTTAATATTCTCAGCCATATCTACAATATGACATATTCTAAACTTTGATTTAAGGTATTTGAGATTGAAAAAACGAGAACTATCAAAGTTCCATATTATATCAAAAGATACGTCTAGTTTTTTTTCGAGAATCCCTATACTCCATTTAATAATCAATCCACTGATTGCATCAGGCAATCTAGTCACCCCTCTTATCGCAACGTAATCCACAATTTCAAGATTTGAACTAATCTCGTTTCTTTCAAATCTATCAGATGGAGGATTTAAAAAAAATACGTTATTTTTTTTTGATAATTCTACAGAATAGTGGTGCTTAGAAACATAATTAACACCCCAAGCCTCTGGAGAAATAATAAGAATATTCTTACCCGTTAATAGCATAACTAATGGTTAGGCATTTCCTTTTTTCTTTTTATAGGTAGAATTTGATGACAAATTAAACTTATGAAGTATTCTGTAAAAATAATTCCAACCAATTAAGAAGAGTCTAAACAAAAAAGACTGGGTTTGAATGTAATTAAAACTCTTAAGGTTATCTACTTCTAAAAACCTAAGGTCATTTACGTACAAAGTTGGATTGTCAGAATTTAAGTATGAAGCAGCCTTTTTAAAATCATGGAACCGTCCATGGAATATTTTCACCGGATACCCTTTTGCTGTGATGTTATTCGAAAATGTATAAAAATTGAACTCATTTGGCAGTAGAAAAAAATTAATTTTTGACTTATTCTCCCAAAGGACTTGTCTGAATGAAGTCTGATCAAAAACAATCCCTTCCCTTTCCTTCATTGAAACATATTCTTTTCTCCATTCGCTGAAGAGTTCTTGATTCACTTCCGTATTGTTATAAAGTAATACTCCTGTACTAACCTCACTAAACCAATTTGGGACAGTTTCAAGTTTGTCATTTATCCGGCCATTATCAAATGTAAACGCTATATCATATGTATCTAATAATTCCCATAAACCTTCTATACTCTCATTCAAGTAAGTGTCGGTATCCATGAAAAGAGTCTTATCAAAAGTAGTATTGAGTAATGGTTCAATCTTGTCCAAAAAATTAAAAACAGGATTTTCAATAACTTTTACGTTATTAAATAAGGTAGAGGCCAAAGTTACATTTTCAATATCCGTCCAAATAATTGCTTCTAGATCAGGATGTATACTTCTTACTGATCTATAAGAAACAAGCGCTTCTTCAACGTATCTTTTCCCAGTTCCAACATACAGCACTCCTTTTTTCATGAACCTATCTTATTTCAATAATGTTAACTCTATTCCCTCCTCCTTGACATCCAGATAATAATCTAAAATTGATTTTTTTTCAGAGCTTAACCAATACATTATCATTGAATAATACTCCAAGTGAGAAGAATATAAACCAAAATAACTGGCGTCGTTAGTTAATAACACAGGTAAGTCAAACCTATTCGAGAGACTGTTAAAAACCGAAATGATCTTTAAGACATTAGATGACTTACCTTGTATATAATTCCTATCACTAAAAAAGAATTTTTTCAAACTTGTGGCAGAAGACGCCATAAACCCCCCTAATAAATCAGAGACTGCCTGATGTGGTATTTTAGAAACAGTCTCTACCTTTACTTCTTTAGATATGTTAAAAAGTGGTCTTAACGCTTTGGTATGCATAGAGCCCCATTCATCATCATTTCGCTTCTCTAGACCATTCATCCTATCGCAATATGCTTGCATATACCTCTGCCATCCTAACGGCATTGTTTGGCTATTTCTCACACCACTTTTCGGGTGCCATTGATGATAAACCGGACAAGAATCCAGATCGAGCCATTTAGTTTGAACCCCTTTTTTTTCAAGTCTCCGATTTAAATCGTAATCTTCTACACCCCAAATACAGTAATGTTCGTCAAAACCATTTATTTCATAATGTAAATCAGTACTTACTCCCTGTGCAAGTCCAAGGGCTGTTAAGTTTCTGGCAGACAAGTTTTTTTGAACCTTATTTAAGTTGTCCCATTCCCTAAATCTCTTTGGTAAAGCATAAGAATTGCTATGTAGTTCTTTATCCTTAGATAAATTAGCAATTACAGTTTCCACAAACTTTTCTGAATAAATTAAATCAACATCTGTAGTCATTATGAACTCTGTATCTGCTAATCTAATTCCGGTATTCAAAGCATGAGATCTATTCCAAACCCATCCACGAGTATCATTATAATGATAATCACAAAAAGAATATGAAGAGATCAACGACTCAACTTCTTTTGCAATGACGGAATCACTTCCATAATCTATAAATACAACCTTAAAATTTTTTACTGACTGCTTAGACAAAGATTCCAAACACCTTCGAACACGTTGAAGTTCTCTATTCCTATATCCGAAAACAATTGTAAGGTCAAACTTCATACTCTTTTAGAAAATTATTTGTGCGCATATCAAACAACTCAATGCTCTTCAGTGTATATGGCTAAATGACCATTAAGGACTTTTTTAATATCGAATTTTTTAACTGCTAACTTACAATTGTCCGAAAGTGTTTTGTAATACGATGATGAACCTATCAGAGCGACCAGCTCTCTAACAATTTCTGACTCCATCTTATCATGCTCAGAAATCACAATTCCAGCATAATCACTATTTACCCCTGTGTAAATCATATTTTTTATTTCTCCAACATCTGAAGCTATGATTGGAATCCCTAAAGCCATAAACTCTATTATGGAAGTAGGTAGTGATTCTGATTTAGTTCTACTCGGTAATAAACCAACATCAATTTCTTTCAAATAGGGAATAACATTTGCTTGAAAGCCTAAGAATTTTATATAATCGAATTGCAAATATTTCTGTTCAAGGTAAGAAATATAATCTCCATCAGATATAATAAATAGTTCAACGCACCTATTAGTCTGTACATTAGCCTTTATTACCACATTAATAGCTAGTTCCCAGCCCTTATCCTTTACTCCTCTCCCAGTCATTCCCAAAATAACATTAGGCTTATTTTCGATATCAAAATCTCGTGCAACATTGCTATACCCTACTAAATCAATACCATTGTATGTTTTTATTAACCTTGGCAATTTTTTCAGATTTATTTCATTGATGAAAGCAATATTTTTTTTAGTTAAAAAGAAGACACTATCAACTTTACTAATGATTCTTTTTGCTTTCTTTAAGAAACCCCTCCTATAGTCTAACTGAGATATGGCAAACCTTTCTTCATAACATCCATGCATCGTTACAACCAACTTGGGAGATACACGCCAGAATTTGCATCTAGACAAAATCTCATCTGAATCGAACATATGACTATGTATAACCTCATATCCCATGTTAGCCCTAAACATAAAAACAACCATATTCATCCATCGAAAAAAATCAAACCTCAAATAGATACAAAACACATTTATCTTCCAGATAAACCATCTTAACATCTCATTTTCGGTTATTGAATATAGCTTAATACACGGATAATGTTCATCTACCATTCCACTAACCCTTACATCTGGAAAATGATCATAAACATGCACAACATGCCCCTCATCTTCTAATGCCTTTGCTAACCTTAATGCAACAATTTGTGCACCTCCTAATTTTAAATTGGCTATTGAAATCAATATCTTCATTTGACCATTTTCTTGATAAAAGAATGCGTTCTTTTTTTCACTACTTCATGCCCAATGAGCTTAAATACAGTAAGTCTATTTTGTTTTTTTTCCTCTTTGGATAAAGGTTTTTTTGCCAACACATTGCTAAAATCTGATTGAAACGAATTGACTACCAATGAATTATCCAGACAATATTTGTACAAAAGACCTTTTTCGTTTAAAAAAATTCTATGACCAAATGCCAAGGCGGTATAGAGATTACCCATACCCTGCTGAACAATATTATTAAGCACTATGGAATTACAACTCTTTAGCAGTTCAAAATAACTTTCTTTTGACATGTATTCTGGGAACATTAAATCTTTAGAAAACAGACACTTTGCATAATTCTTAACAGTGTTATAATCATCTGCACCATAACTAACTGGAACAACTATAGTATTATCAAAACCAGATTCCTTGATTTTAGCTAATACATCCATCTGATTATTTATTAGAAAACCTGAATGTCCTACCAGAATACTTCCTCCTAAATCAGGCTCTTTTTCATGAAACCCCGAAACAAGTTGTTCTATTGTACCATATGAAAAATCAAGATATGTGCCCTTAGCATTTTTAAATAATATTGGGAATTCATCTGCCAAGATTGTGGATATATAATCAAGCTTAGCAATTGCTTTTCTATACATTTTATCTGGATGATCCTTACCAGTCCTCAGGTGATAATAGTACTCTGTAAACGAAAATGGAATAAGCTTCAAAACTTGTTTTCTTAGTTTTTTACTCCAACTTATTCCCTTATTTGCTATTTCTAAATAGGCACTAAGTGTGATAGGTTCATATGGCGTAGTACCTAATTTTTTTATATTATGCCTATCTGGCCCCCATGAAATTAGGCAAGATATATTTCTCTTTGATAGTTGATTAATTAAGTAAAGATTCTCATCCGTTGCACAATGAAAAACAATATATTCATATTCTGAAAGTAAGCAGATACATTCTTCCTTATTAAGAAACTCTATCTTGCGGCCCAGATCAGTAAATTTTTCTAATGATGGTAATTCTTGTTTACAGTAAACTACATAGCGATGTCTTCCAACCCCTACCTCTTCAAACCGACGAACTATATATTCATTAAACTTTTCATCTATAAGAAAATGTACAAATCTGATATCTTTATTTTTCACACTTTACCTACTGTTGATAGAGTTTTAGTTTCCTTTAAGCATTTCACCTTCTAGTTCTTTATAACCTGTCCTTCTAGATTTTATTCTTTTTGCAGGCTGTCCCATATAAATAGAGTCAGGTTCACAATTTTTACTAACGAGAGATAATGCACCTATGGCTGTTCCTAATCCAATATGGATGTTTGGCAGGATGATAGATCCAGCTCCAACAATGACGTGCTTTTCCAAACAAACGTTCCCTGAAAACACATTTGTGTATTGTTCAGGCACACAAGGATTTGTCAAGTAATTTCCAGAATAATCATCATTGCTAGAGTAAATAGAAACCCTTGACGACAATCCAGAAAAATCCCCCATTTTAATGACTCCATCGCCTATTAAAGAACAAAAAACTGCAATGTGAACATAATTGCCAATTTGTATCCCCCCTTTACCTGCAGACAAAACACAATAATCATCAATCCTCGAATTATCTCCTAAAGAAATATTTTGGGTATTATAAAAAGATGCTTTTTTTGAAAGTCTAACGTTATCCCCTATTGACTTAAAACCCATCATTTTTAGCTCTTTTTCAGTTAAAAAACTCATTTTAACAACTTAAGGTAAGTTTACATATTTGTTTAATTTCATTCTCTGTAAGATAAAAATGCTGTGGAAAACACAAAACAGACGATGCAACACTTTCAGCATTTTTTAAACTAGATGTATCACTGCAAATTTTATTAAGAGAGGGGAAAAAGTACCTCCTTGGAAATATGTCTTTTTCCTCCAGTGCTCGTTTAATATTTAAACACTGTTTTTCGCTCGAAAACACAACAGGAAAATACGAATAATTAGACTCGGAATTTGCTTCAATTTGCTGAAAACGCCCGCTTATGCTTGCTAAAGCTTCCTGATAAATTGAATACTTCCTTCTTCGATCTTTTAGAATATTATCTATATATCTCAGATTAACCAATCCCATAGCTGCATGAAATTCACTATTCTTTCCGTTTATTCCTAACCCAGTAAACTTTTCAGGTCCATCATGACCAAAATTCCTCATTTTGGTAACTCTATTCAGAAGTCCATCATGATTACAAACTATGCCCCCCCCCTCTACAGTATGAAAAACTTTAGTAGCATGAAAACTTACAGTACTTATGTCACCATAATTAAAAACAGATTTCCCCATATATTTTGTACCAAAACAATGAGCAGCGTCATATATGACCCTTAGATTTCTTTTTCGGGATATCTTCGTAATAGAACTAATGTCACAAGGGTTCCCAAACACATGAGTGGATAAAATGCCAGTCGTACGATCTGTAATAGCAGCTTCTATTAAGTCGGTGTCTATATTAAACGTATTTGGATCAATGTCAACAAATATTGGTGTGCAATTTTCCCACAAAATACTATTGCAGGTAGCTATATATGAAAACGGAGTGGTAATAATTTCACCAGAAAGTGAAAGTGCTTTAATTGCAATCTGTAAAGCTATAGTACCATTTGATACAAATCTCATATTTGCTACTTCGAGCTTTTCCCTTAATTTATTTTCGAGTTTTCTAACTAAAGGGCCATCGTTCGTCAACCAATTTCTACTCCATATATCTTCTACTAATTCTAAATACTCTGATTGAGGTGGTAAAAAGGGCTTATTTACTGATATCATTCGTCGAAAATAAGTTTAACTCTTCATTGTCCAAAGAATAAATTTTATTGCAATACTTAAGTGTACTATGCCTATGCGCAATTACCAACATAGTCAGACTACCGTCACTCAACTTTTCAATTGCCTCTGTAATTTCTCTTTCGGTTTCACTATCAAGTGCTGAAGTAGCTTCATCAAAAAGAAGTAATTTAGCCTCATGGTATAAGGCACGGGCTATAGCGACTCTTTGTCTTTGCCCCCCAGATAACTTTGATCCTCTCTCTCCTATTTCCGTATCAATACCCTGAGGCAGCTCTGTAACAAGCTCAAATAGTTGTGCCCTCTGAATCGAATCACTTAGTCTATCATAGTCAATTTGATCATCGGGGAGTCCAAAAGCTATATTTTGAGCTAAAGTACCATCTACGATAAACACGTCTTGTTTAACATAACCTATTTTTTTTCTCCACGAATCAATGTTAGAACCATCTAATTCGATCCCATCAATTAAAACCCTTCCCGAACTTGGTTTAACAAAACCCAAAATCAAGTTAATGATTGTGGATTTACCTGAACCAGACTTTCCAATAAGACCAACAGTTTCTCCCTTTTCTATTTCTAAGTTCACTCCTGAAAATAAAAATCGATCACTATCAGAAAACTTGAAGTTTAATGATTCTAAAGTTACTCTGTTTTCAAAAGAAACGTCCACTATCGACTCACTCCTTTCATTGGGTTCTATAATCTCTTCCAACACATCTAAATTGAACGCCTGACCTTTAATATGAACCAAAGACATAGTCATTCTATTAATGGAAGGTAATGAACGATATGCTGCTAGGCCTAAAACACCAAGCAAAGCCACCAAGTCTACTGAAGACTCAAGTGCTACAACACCATAAAGTAGAACAGTTACAACAGTAATAATCACACTTGTTTCAACTAACCTTTGAGGTATTTGCTGTAAAACATTCAATTTGGTCCTTAGCTCTTTCCCTTCGTTTATACCTAAAAAATGATTTTTTTTAAAAAAAGAAAAAGTATTTGTTACGACCACATCCACATAACCGAATATTATTTCGAAAACAGGCTTAGCTATTTCAGGACCTAATTCATTGAGCCTTTCATTAAATACACTTAATTGTTTCTTATTACTAACGTAAAAGAAATAAAACGAGGGAACTACGGCTACAAAAAGTATCAGTAATATTTTAAAATCATAGATTGCAATTGCAACTAAAATTAATAAAAGAATTAAAGCTTCATTTATCAACTGAAATAATTGTATTAATAAAAGCTGTGCAAATTGATGAGGAACTACAACTACTTTATTTAATAATTTATTGGAATTATTCCTCTTCAAATAGCCATATCCTTTTTTATAAATTGAATCAAGTGCCCGATTAGATAAATCCTGGTATACCTCTAAGGAAAAAGCCACTTGCCTTTTATAAATATACAAACCAATAATATTTTTTGCTACTACGACTAAAATGAGAATTAGAGATAAAAAAAATAAAAATTTCACTTCGCTAGTAAAATGAAAATTTCTAAACAAAAAATCTAAAAATGGATTTTCATGAATCATTCTTTTTTTGAGCGAGGCAGCTAGAATTGGTAAAACAGCAGCAAGTCCAAATAAGTCAAAAAAGGAATTTAAAAGAGAAAGACTTGTTACTACATAGATTCTAGACCTCATTTCTTTTGAAAGAAGTTTATAAGTTCTTCTCAGAGTAGTAATTAAAAAACCAGACATTAAAATACTTAACTTTCTATTCGATTCTTAGATAGGATAAAAATCCCAATTAAATAATATGGCATAACGGGAATTTTATATCGCATTAGAGACCCAAAATTATAGGTACTTACCCCTACAGCGAAAGAAAAGGATAAAGCGAAAACTATACAAAACAATAAAACTGGATTTTTAAAAATTTTTACAAAAATGAAAGTTCTACTTTTCAAAAGCACCCGAACTGTAATACCAAAAATGACTAAACTTTCTATAGAAGCTAAAAACATCAGTGTATTTCTTACTTCCCATAACCATGGTCTAAAAAGAGTAACAATTACACCTTTAGGTGCAAGCTTTACTAAACCCAATAGAGTTCCATCAAGCTCCCCTAAAGTATACCCACTATTTTCACCATTTCTACCACCCCAACCATATCTAATATCATAAGCCGTAATCTTTGCTGTAGCTCCTATATTCTGTAATCCGTATTTAGAGTTTTCTCCAACTATTTCACTTAATAAAAAAGCCCCAATAAATACAATAACAATAGATAATATTGGAGCTATAATCACCCTTTTCCAAACATTTTTAAAATCAGACAAGTATTGAACAAAGAGAAAAAGGAGAGATGAAATCACAAAACATATTAATACATAAACTTTGATAGAAAAAATAACCCAAGCCATAAAAACTAAAAGCACAACTCTCCAAATTGACAACTTTTTAAAAACTGCTATTTCAAAAAGGATGGATGTCATCCAACACAATGCTCCAAGTGTCAAGGAATCTTTCAAAATACCTGATCCCCAGAAAATAACAGATGGTACAAACAAACATGAAATGGCTAACTTGTGAGAACCTATTAAGGACAGTTTATTGATCGTCAATAACATTGACCACTGACCAGAAAACGCAAATAAACTAAAAAATAACGCTGTTGAACTATACGTTGCTCCAGTAAACAAGTCAAAAAAAGCAGCTATCCTAATTACAAAGTAAGATTGAGTACTCCGATACTGCCAAATCTTTGAAAGATAAGAAAAATGAGATTGATAATTCTCTTCAATGGAATTAGTCAATAGAGAAAATATACTATTTGGATCATCCATCATAGCTTTCCATACCCACACACTTCCATGTGTATGGTATGTAAACGTATCACCCCCTCCATAATAAAACTGATAAACCAACCCTAATGAAATAGCCCCAATGAATTTGGCTAAAAGTCCCCAGATGAAATACTTCCTTGTCTCTAATGTAGTCACATATGGCCTAATCACATAAGCCAGTATTAGCAACAGCAAAAACCAAATGGGAGTTATAACTAAGTCTTGATAGGTCAAGGGGCACAGGGGTTTGATTTGCAATCGTAAAACTATAACTATTTAGTTATTTGAAAACAGTTTACTACTCTATTCTATAAAATGATGTACTCCAATATCTTTGCCTCGACTAAAACTAATGAATGCATGACCGTTCACTTCGTCGATCTTAAGAAGCAATACAAATCACTCAAGGAAGAAATGGATGCAAAAATCCATTATATCTTAGATACACAAACTTTTATTGGGGGCAAAAACATCCACACTTTTGAAGATGATTGGGCTAATATTTGTGGAGCCAAGCACTGTCTTGGAGTCGCAAATGGAACGGATGCGATTTTTATAGCTTTAAAAATGATTGGAGTTGGGTCTGGAGATGAGATAATTACCTCCGCTCAATCTTGGATTTCTACTTCAGAAGTAATTTCACTGACGGGAGCTACTCCCGTTTTTGTTGATATAGCTGAAGATCATTTAATCAATCCTAAATTGATTGAGAAGAAAATCACCAATAAGACCAAAGCGATTATTCCGGTGCATTTATACGGTCAAATGGCTGATATGAAAAGCATTAAGCAAATAGCGTCTAAACATGACCTACCTATCATTGAAGATTGTGCTCAAGCACACTTGGCAGAAAGAGATGCAATAAAAGCTGGTACAACAGGAATAGCTGGAACATTTAGTTTCTATCCTGGCAAGAATTTAGGAGCTTATGGAGATGCTGGTGGAATAATATCTAATGACGAAGAATTTGCAAACCGTATGAGGATGTTTTCACGTCATGGAGGGTTGGTTAAGCATAGTCATCATATAGAAGGAATGAATAGCCGTCTTGATAATATTCAAGCAGGAGTGCTTAATGTCAAGCTACCTTATTTAAGAGAATGGACTGAAAGACGAAGAGAATTGGCTCAGCGATATTTTGATGGTTTAGCAGACCTAACTCAGATACAATTGCCAGTTGTTCATGATGAATCTTATCATGTCTATCACCTATTTGTCATCTCTGTCAAAGATCGTGACCGCTTGAAAATCAACCTTGCCGCTAAGGGAATAGCAACTCAAATTCATTACCCTAATGCGTTACCATTTTTAAAATGCTATCAACAACTTGGATTTAAACCAAAAGACTATCCAGTGGCATATGAACAGAGTAAAAAGATATTATCATTACCACTTTACCCTGAATTGACCAATGAAGAGCAAGATTATGTCATTGATACCATTAAAGGCTTTTATAGTTAAAACCATAGCTTTAGACTAAATCATGCCAACGTCTCTAGTCACAGGAGGTGCAGGGTTCATTGGAAGTCATGTAGCTCAAGAAGTTTTAGACTTAGGTCATAAAGTTATCGTTTTGGATGACTTAAGCGGGGGTTTTACTTCTAACACACCTAAATCAGCAAAATTTATTCATGGTTCTATTCTAGACCATGATCTTCTTTCAGAACTTTTCAAAGAGCACCAGTTTGATTATGTATATCATCTAGGAGCCTATGCAGCGGAAGGTCTGAGTCATTTTATCAAAAGATACAATTATCAAAATAATGTTATTGGAAGTATCAACCTGATCAACGAATCTGTAAAACATAATATCAAGTGTTTTGTATTTACTTCCTCTATTGCTGTTTATGGATCACAAATTCCTCCAATGTCTGAGGATATGATTCCTCAACCAGAAGACCCATACGGTATAGCCAAGTACAGCATAGAACAAGAATTAAAAGTCACAAAAGAACAATTTGGCTTAAACTATGTGATATTCCGACCTCACAATGTCTATGGTGAAAGGCAAAACATAGGTGACAAGTACCGTAACGTAATCGGTATATTTATGAACCAGATTATGAGAAACCAGCCTCTAACCATTTTTGGTAACGGTAAACAGACTAGAGCATTCAGTTATATAAAAGATGTTGCACCTTACATTGCCCGATCCACTAAGAATATTGACACTTGGAATCAAATTTTCAACATAGGTTCAGATGAAAATTATACTTTAAATCATTTAGCCAAGGAAGTCGGAAGGGCAATGAACTCTAAGTTCACCATAAAATATCTAAAAGAGCGAAATGAAGTGCTGCACGCCCATTCAAGTCATGAAAAGTTCAAGAAGTTTTTTTCTCCATCGAAAGAAACAAGCCTTTATGAAGGTCTAAATAGAATGGCTAAATGGGCTTTGAAAAGTGGACCGATGAAATCATCGGAATTCTCAAATATTGAAATTGAAAAAGGACTTCCTGAAGGCTGGTAATTTAAAGCCTGAATATCCAGTTACCTAGAGCGGAATATATAGTTTAGCACCATTATGAAAAGGGTTCTCATTTTATCACCTTATCCATTTGGTACAGCAGGTTCTCAGCGATTTCGATATGAACAGTATCTTGATATTCTAGAATCAAATAATATTCATTATAAACATCAAAGCTTTCTAGATGAGAACACCTGGAAAATTCTATACAAACCCGGAAATGGGTTAAAAAAAATTTCAGGCATACTAAATGGATTTCTTAGAAGATTTTGGCAACTACTAAGATTAAGCCCTTACGATTTTATTTTTATCCATAGAGAAGCAGCACCAATAGGCCCTCCTGTTTTCGAATGGATCATTGCCAAGCTCTGGAATAAGAAAGTTATTTATGATTTTGACGATGCTATTTGGCTAGAAAACACTACAGAGACCAATTTGATTGCATCAATCATAAAGTTCCCTCAAAAAGTAGGCTGGATCTGTAGATGGAGTTATAAAGCAAGTGTAGGTAATCAGTACCTTGCAGAATATGCCAGCAAACATGCTAAAAACGTGTTTATCAATCCTACCACTATAGATACAGAAAACCTTCACTACCCAAATAGTTATCAAAATACTAAGACAGTAATTGGTTGGACGGGAACCCACTCTACCCTGAAGTATTTAGAAATGGTCAAAAAGATTTTGATTAACCTTAAAAAGAAATATGATTTCGAGGTCCGAATTATAGCAGATAAAGAACCACATAGCTTTATAAAAGACATTGAGTTTAAGGCTTGGGATAAGGAAACAGAAATCGAAGACCTTAACCAAATTGACATTGGCATCATGCCATTGACTGATGATATATGGGCTAAGGGAAAATGCGGTTTTAAAGCATTGCAATACATGGCTCTAGAAAAACCGGTGTTAGCAAGCCCTGTCGGAGTGAATACTCAAATCGTAGATGAAGGTAAATCAGGGTTTCTATGCATTTCAGAAGAGGATTGGAAATCAAACCTTCAAAAGTTATTAGAAAGCAAATCACTTAGACAAGAAATGGGTAAATATGGAAGAAGTAAAGTGATTCAAGAGTATTCGGTTTCATCCAATTCAAATAACTTCCTATCTCTATTTCAATAATCTTGACTCGAGCTTTATTGTTACATCATAATTAATACTTTTGCCACGTTCATTTTGAACGATAAAAGAAGATCAAAATTAGTTCTGTGCAGTATGGCTGATTTTGTCCTAGAGCCTCTCTTCAGACCATTAAAATTAAGATCTAAGCATAACCATGAATGGTATTTTAAAAATTGACCAAACCGACCGAAAAATCATTGAAATTTTACAATCAAATGGTAAAATAACGAACGCTAAATTATCTGAAAAAATAGGGCTATCCCCTGCACCGACTCTAGAGCGTGTCAAAAAACTAGAACAAAATGGTCTGATCGAAAGTTATCATGCGCAAGTAGACATGGACAAAATTGGAGTTGGCGTAAAAACCTTTGTCAAAGTCTCTTTAAAGGGAATCAATAAAACCAATATCGAAACCTTTTTAGACAAAATTAAAGAGATAGACGAAGTCATCGAATGTCACCATACTACTGGATCTGGAGACTTTATGCTGAAAGTGGTAGCAAAAGATATTAATGCATACCAAAAAGTAATGCTAGATAAAGTAAGTGAGATTGAAGTTGTAGATTCACTGCAGTCTATGGTAATTTTGTCTACCCTAAAAAACAGCAAGGTAATTCCATTCCCACATTAAGGAGCGTATATGGCAAGTGAAAAGACTTTGATTCTCGACAGTGAACAAATAGATCAGCGCATCATTAGGATGGCTTATGAAATATATGAACACAATATTGAACGTAAAAAGCTTATCCTTGCAGGCGTTTCTGACAATGGTTTCAAAATAGCTTCTTTGATCAATGATCAACTTAGTATAATTAGTGAAATCACTACCAATATCGTAAAAGTTGACATCAATAAAGAGCAACCTTTAAAAGAGGAAATTCAAATTCCCTTGACCAAAAAAGAGCTTGAAAATCAATCGATTATTATCATTGACGATGTGCTCAATAGTGGACGCACTGTAGCTTTTGTATTAAAAGCTTTCTTGAATGTTCATGTTAAAAAAATTGAAGTAGCTACAATAATTAACCGAAGTCATAAGGCTTTTCCTATCTATCCTAAATATGTAGGTTATGAACTTGCTACTACAATCAATGAACATGTTGAAGTAATAGTATCAGGCAATGATAAAGGGGCATTTCTGTACTAGAAAATAAATTTGACCACCTCGAAGGTATGCTAAGAGATATTCGAAAAGAAGAAAAGGAAATTGTATTGGCGATGTTGGGACAAGCTGGATTTAATGAAGATCAATTTCCAATTTCAGAGCGAGTAAGTGAATATGGTGATCCATTCATGGGGAGTATCAATTTCGAAAATGATCGTCCAGATATGTATGATGGTGACATTATACAATGTGAATACACAGACGATGATGGAGAAAATGTAGTTTTATCATTGACAAAGGATAAGGAAGGCAAACTACTCGACCTTGATTTTTGGAAATCTAATTTCTCAGCTCTCATTAAGTTTCCCACACCTGAAATAGTGCACTACAAAAAGGGGTAGTTATTATCTATTCCTCCTCAGACTTATCTTCCACTGACTTCTCCTCCTCAATTTCCGGTTCTTGTACTTCAGTAGTTTCTGTTTCTACTGATTCTTCTAATAGTTCGTCTTCTGCTTCCGTCCCTTCCAATAGCTCATCAAGGTCAAATTCTTCCTCGGAAGTATCCTCTTTTAGATCGTCTGCGTTAGCCTTAGCAAATAACCCAAAGAAAGGCTTCTTATTAGCTTGTTTGATTGAGTCTGCTCTAGCTTGCATGGCTGCCAGTTCCTCTGGACTAGGGGGGGGAGGACGATTATCAATAAACAATTCTCCGTAGTACTTGTTATAGTACACTTGCTCCATATTGAAGTTATTCTCAGTATGGTACCTGTATTTATATTTAGGCCCTTCATCTACAGTATCTGGTTCGTTAAGCGCCATCATGGTCAATGAATCCAAAGAAGTAGAATCTACTCTTGACTCAACAACCCAAGTAGAATCTGGAAGCATCGTAGAATCCGACACCATCAACATGGAGTCTATAGGACTTAAAAAAGGATCTTCCTCACCAGATAATTTAAAAGCATCCCTTCTTTTATCTTCTCTAGCCAATAAAGTAGCCTGATCTATTCCAAAGTTGACTGAATCGAAAACGGGAGTTTTCAGAATATTTTCCTTTGGAGCTGTCATCAGCTCATAATTCTTTCGATAGTAATTAGTTTTTTTATTGACACCGTACTTAGTACGTCGGGAGGCTAATGCAAATTTGGGAGTACTATCATTGAGGAAAAGGCTATATCGGGCTTGACGCACCGAGTCATTCAGTATATACGTGCTTTGAAAAGCTGGACATACCACATTGTCTTTGCAACTATAAAGTGCAAAACACAACACAAACCATATCAGAAGTAACCTACTCCTCACAAACTTTATTCAACGTTAGTTAACAGGTTTTCTAACATTATCTCTAACTATCAAAGTTGTACAATATTTCCTTATTTCTACAATTTATTGAATCGTTAGCCTCTCATATTTCGATATGTCTTAGGATTTTTCAAACGAATACTCGAAATAATGCAAAAACGATAAAGTATCTTGAAAACTACAACACCTTAAAATCTCCCTTTGTTAGGTGTTGAACTTCCAGACTTAGAAGTATTCTTATCTAAAGTTTTAAAATCACTACTACTTTCACGCAACTTTGTCTAACCTTTCAACGATATAGTTAGACATAACCAAATTACGTTTATCAATTGCATAGCTCAGGGTATCATTCAGTCAAAAGTTATAACCAACCTTTTATTGCTCAAGCAGTTCATAAAAATGGAACAGTAAAATACTGTTCGGTAAATCAGACCATTAATCTTGGGAACAATAGAGTAGCTATTGTGATAGATAAAAATGAAAACTCTAGTGTTTTCTTGAAAACTATATTTGAAAGCAAAAATTTTCACCTGTTACCACTAAATGAAGGAAGAGCTGAAGATACTAGTGATGATCAAAGCCCCAGGTGGAAAATAAAATTCCTCGAAGAAATCCCACTCTACTCAGACAGTATACTAATTACTGGACTAATAGAAGAAGAGATATTGTCTGAAAAAAAAACAACTATCCTCATTCACGATAGAAGTAATTTTTTTTCCATTGGTCAACTCAATGAGGTGGACATGAAAAAAGCACCTAAATCTAAGAAACGACCAGATCAAGTAGTTTTTGATGAAGAATCTCAAACCTATAATGCTGCTTTAAAACCATATGGAACCAATGTAGGTGCTCCTACTATTAATACTGATTCCCTATCTAGCTGGAAATCAAGTAGCGTTCATACTTTCAACAAGAGTTTTGGAAATAAGGTGGATCAAATTAGACATCAGTATCAACGCCTCATGGATGAATACAACACCAATGAGATGCTTTATCAGGCTGATGTCAATTTCGAACCAATAATAGGAGAGAAATACCACCTCTATCACAACCCTAAAACTAGTAAAAACTTCCTGTCTTTAATTCCGCCGCACAGCTGGAATAAAAAGTATTTGGGCACGTTTCAAATGAATCATGAAAGACAGTGGGAACCTGTGAATAATGTAAAGCACCATGAAGAGACCTGAAATCAAGACAATCGACTTTCAGAGTGCAGTCAGCAAAGAGGAAAAATTTCAAAATGAAACACTAAGACCTGTGATCAAGATGAAACATGATCTTCTGATGCACTATATGAGAAACTACCTGAAGACGAAAAAAGTAGACTTTAGAGAATTTTCTGAAGAGAAAAGGATCAAATATATATCGACTGCTTTTGGTAAAGATGCAAAACTCAACAGTGAAATTAGGGGAATGATCATGGGGAATTTCACTGAAGAAGAGTTCAAGAATCTAAATGAATTAGGAAACAACTTCAGAAAAAGAATCATTCAAATCGTAAAAGAGAGAGTGTTAACCAACCTCCATGAATTCGATTCAATAGGAATAGTATCATGACAGTAAGTCATTGATCAACTAGGATTCAGTATTCTACAAAAAGAAACAGAAATTTCTAGTATATCCTAGAAGGAAAAATGTCATCAATCTACTTTGAATCCCACCAGACTTTCTGATAGGTAGTGTTCTTACCATTCAAAGGAGCCCTCTTGACTGCTATATCTGCATTTTCTTGATTCTTGTCCATAGTCTTACTAGAATAAAAATAACGTGTAGGGATCTGACTCACTAATACATCTGGCCCAAGAGTCAACTTTGGTATATCCATCCGCCTCCAGACAGAATAGCCTTCAAATCCATTAAGAGGCTGGTCTAGCCACCTTTGAATAGCAATATGCTTTAGTTCATGTCCAGAATATTTACTCGTGATATCTTCTAAATAATTGGTTACAACTGTAGAAGACATATCTATACCATACCTTTCTATCGACGCAGACACACCTTCTTTATATGAATCTACGGAAACTCCCGAGATCATCTCTCGGTGAATGGCTTCTGCTTTAATAAGGTTAAGTTCTGAATAAGTCATAAAATAAAATCTATTTAACTCTCTTAAATTTTGACTTAATGAAGAAGTTTCTCTTGATGGTTTATTATATGATGATAAACCTACTGGCTGACCTATATACTCTGGATTTCCTAGTTCAATCGATGCCTCTGTCGGGTCAAGCAACTTTTCAAGTCTAGGATCTGTGGTATCTGAAATTTGATTGACACCTTTTGTTCCTTTCATTATTTCTACATAAGTAGATGAAAGTTTAACTGTACTTATTGCTTGACTACTCTTATTGAAAGGCCAATTGGCAGCTGACCTATAGCTAAATACAGGTTCATCCTCCAATGACTCCATTACAGGGAATTCTAACGAAGAACCAAATATCTGAGCTAGATCAGAAGAAACGTCCTCTACATTTGACATCCTCATCAACAGCCTCACTTGAAGCGAGTTCGCAAACTTCCTCCATTTTAGTTTATTCCCTGAAAATAATAAATCTCTGGAACTGTCTATTGTCTCTGATTCAACTGAGTTTTTTAAAAGTAAGTTTGCTTTTTGAAGATCTGAAATCATGGCATAGTAAACTACTCTCTGAGGATCATAAACCGGAAACCAATACTTATCTTCTAGTTTAAAAACCTGCCCTGCATCGATATAAGGAATATCTCCAAAGAGATCAGAGATATAACTGAGCATGTAAGCTTTAAGTATTATTGCTACCGCTTGGTAGGCACTATGATCTCGCTTTTGAGCTTCGTCTCTCAATACCTCCACATTCCTCAATGCTCCATCATTTTCAGAATAGGCTATTTCCCAAGCTCTTCTTGATACAAAGTCATCTTCAAGGTTAAGTGTTCCTGTTGATGAATTTACATATGCAAATTGCTGTACAAATTGACCTGGTGTATGATGTGAATTTATATTCTGATCAATTATCCCTGGAACTATTGCCCCAAATAACAAAGCCATACTTGGATTGTTATTGGCTTGATTAGGGTTAATATTAATCTCTTCAAACCCTTGATCACATGCAAGTAAAATACAAGTGACAATCATTGATACTGAATGCTTCCAATGCAAGGCCATAACTTTATTCTTTAAAATTTCGCTGTCAATGAAAAACCAAATGATCTAGCTGAAGGAAGGGAGAAAAACTCACCTCCTACTAGCTCTCCACTGTAACCTGCCGTCTCAGGGTCAATATGTGGAACATTATCCCAAAGCATTAGGTTTCTTCCAAATACAGTCAAATTGACCTCCTCTAAGGATAAATTGCGAATAATACTACTTGGAAATCTATAGCTAATTTTCAGTTCCCTAAGCTTGACAAAGGTTCTATCAAACGTCCCTATTGCATCATTGTCGAAATACCCTTCATAAACTTTTGAAACTCTAGCAACCAATTTCCGATTGACCATTACTTCTCCTGTGCTGCGATCTATTATTGCACCATCCAGTACAATCCACTGTTCTCCATCTACTACTTTATGTCCTTCTTGCAAAGCAAGATCAACCGCTTCAGCATTATCTCTTCTAAAAACCTTGACAGATTCTTTCAAAGCCCCAAAGCGATTACCACTGACATAAGTACGAGAGTGAATCCTTCCTCCATAATTAATGTCAAATAAGCAACCAAAGGAAAATCCCTTATATGATATTGTACTTTTTATACCTGCTATCCAGTCAGGCACTCCATTCCCAAGTATTGGCTTTGCTTCCACATTATAATCTCCATCATCTGACTCTTCAGCTTGCCCACTTGATTGGTATACTTGACTTCCTTGTTGTCCATATTGTCCACTTTCATCAACTTTTAGTAGAAAATCACCATAGAAATCGCCATAGCTACCATTATTCTTTACATCAAGATTAATCCATCTTTCTGCTAAGATTATTCTTTCACTATCTCCATATTTAAGACCTGAAACTCTATTTACATTTTGAGACCAATTCATCGTCAAGTCCCACCGAATACGGTCAGTCTTAACCGGCGTCACCACAGCCGTTAGCTCTATCCCTTTATTGGTTATAGTTGCAGGAATATTAGCTATTCTTTTTAGAAAACCACTCTCTGCAGCTACAGGAATTACTGCGATTTGCTGTTTATTTTTGATAGAATATATAGTAGCGTCTAAGAAAAGTCGATCATCCAATAATCTTGTCTCGACACCCGCTTCTATAGAAGATATGTCTTCTGGTTTCAAGGCTGAGTTCCCGAGTGTCCCGTTTACAGTATTTATTGTAATATTCTCATTTGTACGTCCATTTATAGTGATTACATCAGTCTGATAGGGACTTGTGTCATTTCCTACTGCAGCATAACTTATTCTGGTTTTGATATAGTCCTCTGGGGATGTCAGTTGGAAATTAATTATATCAGAAATAACCCCACTCAATGATACTGACGGATAGAAAAAAGAATTATTACTCAAAGGAAGAGCACTTGACCAGTCGTTTCGACCAGTTATTTCTAAAAAAAGATAATCATCAAATCCAATGGTGACACCTCCATAAAGACTATTGATACTTTTTCTTGATAGATAATTACCCGAAATAGTCGGAGACCTACTATTTGATAAATTAAACAAACCGGGTACTACCAACCCATCAGTGTCAGTACTCGCTCTCAACTCTTCTGTACGTTGGTTTAAACGATTTCCACCACCAATTACTTTTAAAGACAAAAGCCCAAAACCTTTTTCATATGTCAGTAATGCATCCGAATTTTCCTCTACATAAAAAACACTGGCTTCTGCATAAAATCCATTGCTATATGGAAAATGTGAAAAAGGCTTCTTGGCAATTCTATTGTCACGATAAAAGTCTCTACCTGTACGCAATTGAAATGTCAAACTATTCGTGACTTTATAATCTACCAAAACATTACCCATTACTCTATAGCGTGTATTGGAGTTGATATTCTCCTCCGCCAAAAAAAACGGGTTATTTACTTTCCGATCTGATGTCGCCTGTTTTTCACCTTCTTTTTGAGGCTCCCAATAATTTTTCAACTTATCCAATCGCTCGTTTGTTCCTGTTCGTAAAAATGTATAGACAATATTTGAAGAATTTTTTGCCCCTATTTCTGGTCTGTTTTTACTTCCACTATTGATATAGCTGATTCCAATAGATACCTTTATTTTCTTTCCTAAGAGTGTTCTTACATTGAGCATCAAAGAGTTTCTGAGCAAATCGGTATTCGGTATCATACCTTTTTGATTTAGTCTACTATAAGAAAACCTATAGCTCCAACTATCAAAACTATTTGTAATGGACAGACTATAGTTTTGAGTAATACCAAGCTCAAGAAAATCTCGAATAGGATCACTTCCCAGTCCATTTACCCAAGGAAGACTCCTAGGGTCATTTGGATGATATGGATTATACTGATCCACTAATTGCCCTGTAAATTTGGGACCAAAGTTTCTTGCACTATTGGAGTTTAGATACGGGAATGAATACAAGCCATTAATTCCTTTACCAAACTGGGTCTGAAAATTCGGTGTTTTTAAAGGTGTTTGAACGGAAATACTTGTTCTGAAAGATACTCCTAAGCCTCTTTGACTTGCTCCACTTTTTGTTGTGATTAGCAATGCTCCATTGGCCGCCCGAGCACCATATAGAGCTGCAGCAGTAGCACCCTTCAGCACTTGAATAGTCTCAATATCCGAAGGGTTTATTTCAGCTGCCGAATTCCCAAAATCTACTTGTATCTCTCCTCCGTCATCGTCTGTCCTGAACCCTTCTCCTAAAAAGCCACTCTGATTTGGACTGATTGCTCCTCCAAATGCTCTTGAAGTTTGATGAACCATATTACTGATTGGGATACCATCGACTACAAATAATGGCTGATTATTGCCCGATAATGAATTATATCCTCTCAGGATAATAGTAGAAGAAGCTCCAATACCACCATTGGTATTTGTGATTTGAGCACCTGCAATTTTTCCATTAAGTGCATTGATTAAATTAGGTTCGTTAGCCTCTTGTATTTCGACACCAGATATCTTTTGAGTTGAATATCCTATAGCTTTTTGTTTTTTTCTGACATTTAATGCCACTACTACTACTTCATCCAATTGAGAGATATCGGATTCCATCTTGATATCCACAATACTCCTTTTACTGATATTCTCCTCTACTGATTTGTAACCTACATAAGCTACTTCTAATGTGTCTAATGCTGTAACTTCAACACTATACTTACCTTCTATATCTGTAATGGTCCCGCGATTGGTCCCCTTAACTTTGACTGTTGCACCTATCAGTTCATCTCCTGTATCTGCATCCACAATGATTCCTGATATCTTCTTAGTTTGACTTGTCCTGATGGACAATTCTTTCTTTACAGATATCGTATTGTTTATGAGCTTGAAAGAAACATTGACTTGTTTTGAAATAGAATTAAGAACGAATTCTAACGGTTCATTTTTCGCATGTAAAGAAACTTTTTGGGATATTTTTATTACCTCTGAAGAGTATAGAAACCGAAGACCTGTAAGCTCTTCAATCTGCTCAAATGTTTCGACTAGAGATACTTCTTCTATCCTCAGAGATATGTTCAATTTTTTCACATCCTGAGCATTGGCATCTTCGGCAATACTCGACATGATACCAAAACAAAATATATGTGTAATCGCTAATATTTGCTTTATAGCTGTAGCACTAAACATTTGTTTTATAAATGAAATTTGTAAGCAACCAATGAAAACGCTCAGACCTCACTAACTATTCAGCTCTTTTAATATAGATGTATACCTTATTCATAGTTACATTTCTATTAAGTCAGAGCGGTTTTTAATTCCTAATGGCAGCTTATCTTGGTAATGACAATCTCGTTTTTTGACACATACTCATAATCAAACCCTATTGAAAAACTTATCGCATCAAGAATATTTTCAAGTGAATCATCTCCATATTCTCCATTAATAGCGCAATCCGAATGACCTGATTCTGCTAATTCTATATCGACCATGTACTTCTTACTGATCATTACAAAAGCTTTTTGCAATGATGTATTATTAAAAACTAATGTATCAGCCTTCCATGCTAATTGGATACCCATATCAGCTTTAGACTGAATAAGCTGTCCAGTTGTAGGATTATACTGTGCCTTATGATTTGGCGTTAATATTTCCTGATCTACAATTTCTTCTCCTCCACCTTTAGACATCACATCGACTTGTACTACACCTGTAGCAACGGCAATTTCAATGTTTTTGTCTGGTTGGGCTGAGATATTAAATGAAGTACCTAAGACGGTAGTAAAAACATTATCAGTATGAATGATAAATGGCCTGTTTTCATCTCTCTTTACATCAAAAAAAGCCTCTCCTACTAATTCTATCTCCCGTGATTCTTCATCAAGTTTATTTTTAAAAGATATTGAACTACTAGAGTTTAACCATACTTGAGTACCATCTGGGAGCTGATGAAACGACCTTTCAGAAGTAGAATTTGAATATGACTTATATGCTATAGCAGTGAATATTTTTTCCATCAGATCTTGGTGATAAGAGAAATATACAGAAGTCACTATGACGATTAGAGCTGCGATTTTCCCCAATACCCACCGTCTCTTTGTTCTATTTATTCGCTGTTTTTCGAGTACTTCAATATCGTCATGTAATCTTTTTAAGATTTTTGAACCTATAGTTGACTTTAAGGTCTCAAGTTCACTTGGGTCTACTAACTCGTTTTGACTATGATACCATTCATTAGCCAAATTCAAGTCACTATCATCATGCTTACCGACTAGTATATTATGAATAGATCTTTTTACTCGATCTTGATTATCCTTATTTTCCAATGACTCCTATACTAACAATGATTTTTCGATTTATCGCATGGTCGATCTTACTTTGGCTATATGAAATACAACCTATACACACCATCTAATTTGCACTATCTATTTCTAATTTGGATGTATTACATTCAAAATCAATACCACGGTGAGATAGTCATATAAATCCACTCTAAGTTGCTTCAGTGCATACTTAATATGATTTTTAGCAGTGTTGGGAGATATTTCGAGCTCCTCTGCTATTTCTTTGATAGAGTAGTCTTGCTCTCTGCTCAGTTTAAATACTGATTTACACTTGTCAGGCAGTCCATCAACTGACTCTTCTATCAAATCATAGAGCTCGTTAAACGCCAAATAATTTTGAGTATTCAGTTCAGTCTCCTCTCTACTGCTGACGACATGCTGTTGGTATCGTTGTTTGACACTTTTAGATTCTATCTGCCTGAATATTTTATACTTCAAGGAAGTGGCTATATATGCTGCAAAAGAAGATTTGATCTCAATTTTTTCCCTGCCTTTCCATATATCCAAAAATACCTCATGCACTAAGTCTTCAGCATCACACTGTGACCCTGTTTTTTGGTAAGCTATTGAAAATAGCAAATTCCAATATTTATTGTAAAGCTGATCAAATGCCAATTGATTACCACTTTTGACAAGCTTCATTAGTTCAATATCAGAACTATTGTCTAAAGTACTGCTGCTCATTAATTTCTCTCATTAACTCCTGCAAGTTATACAGGAGAATGTACTGACGAGAATAACTAAAGTTATGATTACTTTAATAAAATGTAGCAGGTACATTATGTCAAAAAGAGATTCTAGATTAAATCCTCGCTTGTTGCCTGATGATTACTCTGTTAATGTCTCTATAAATGCTATCAAATCTTTCTTCTCTCGTTTTGATAAGCTAAGACTATCAAATGGTAGCGTTTGATATGGAATGTCAAAACCCAAACCTGCTCCTCCTCCTAAATCATAAAAATCTATTACTTCTTCTAAAGTCTCATAGACTCCATTATGCATATATGGTGCTGATTTTGTCACATTTCGAATAGAGGGCGTCTTGAACATCCCTCGATGAATTTCTTTACCATATACAGTGTAAAACCCTAAGTCATCATCCAGTTGCTTGTTATCTGATGTTTTGGGAACACCTATCACTTCTTTTTCTGTTTCATTAAAAAATGGAGGCACGCTACCATTAGTCAGAGGAACAAAATGACATGTTCCACACAGAGCTTTTCCCATATATAAATTGAAGCCTCTCTTTTCGCTACTAGTAAATGTCTCTAATTCGCCTCTTATATTCTTGTCAAATTTGGAGTCAAAGCTGTTCAGTGTAGCAATATATTCTCCTATGACCTCTATTACCTCTCTGTTCGAATGTGGTACTTTACCGAATGCATCTTGAAACTGTTCTATATAAGATGTGTCTGACAAAAGATTCTCTGAAAATCGATGTACATCAGTATCAAACTCTCTATCATTTAAGAAGACAAGAGAAATTTGATCTTCTATATTTTGTGCTTTCCCATCCCATTTAAATGCTTTTTGATAAACACTGTTGATAAGGGTCGGTGTGTTTCTATCTAACTCCTTCCCTGCATTATCCAAATCAAATTGCTTATTGCTAGCGTATGCTCTATCGGGTAGATGACATGTGGCACAAGACATGTTTCCTTGTCCTGATACTTTAGGGTCAAAAAATAGTTTTTTACCTAGCAATACTCTCGAAGAATCAATACGGTCGGTATAAGTCAAAAAGTAGGGAGTATTCCAAGAGTCTTTTTCGAAGAAAGTAGGTGACTCTAGGTTTAATGCTACAGAATTTTCTCCTGACCAAAGTCCGCTCTCTGTTATAATATTGGCCCACTCCCTAGTAACAGGGTTTAAGTAATTACGAATAAAAGTATATTGATCAAAATCAGAGAAATCTGGGTTACTATCAATATAGTTGGTTGCGTCATCTATGTCTTGTTTAAACCTATTATCCAAATCTTCATTCTTGGATAGAATAATTGGCCTTATGCTATTAGAGTATAGATACCACAAGCTCTCCAGAGATACGGCTGTTTCACTAATAGATAATCCGCTGACAGGTGTATCAAACCCAGCCATAGCTAAACTTACGAGTCGAAATAATTGCTGCTTGGTCGATATAAAAAAGCGCTTAGGTGATATTTGATAATACTCCACCTCACTTTTGAGGACTAACATCATTCCTTTGGTAATCCGAACCGTTTCTGTGAAGTCATCTTTAGTAGCGTCGTTGAGGTATATCATTTCCTCCAGACGTTGCAATCCTACTGGTGCTAGTACTCTACCACTGTTTTCTCTAAATACTGGTAGTGCTGGACCATTGACTCGATGACCTACTTCAGGTTTGAGATATGCTGAGTATGGCTCGGCCTTTTTAAAAGCTATTCGAATCTGTTTAAAAATCTCTTTGTTTGATTGGTTTCCCGTATCGCTATAGGTCAAACTATCCATCAACGAAATGGCTTGACTTATATTTTCTAAATAATATTCTTGGACTACTCCCCAGTCAACATGAGTAAGCATACTCTTTGAATCCTTTTTTTGACAGGAGCAGAAACTAAGTAGGGAAAATAAGAAGAAAGAAATTTTTCTTATAAATGACATGGTATGATGATATATAAAGGAGGCTGTCTCAATGGCTTAACTTTAAAATTGACATATCAAACGGAGCGAAAAGCTTCTAGCTATCACTCAGAATGGCTACGTTTTGCCTATCAGACAACCTCCATAATGTGAGGAAATTATTTGTGATTATTGATCCAACCCTCTTAAGATCAATACTTGAGACCCTGTCTTGTTATTACCTCCATTAGCAACACTTCCATCTAACCCTGCAAAAGCGTCATTGCTCCAATATTTGACTTGGAGGTTTAGTAGGAAAGTACCTGGCACACCTACTTTGTCCGAAATATCTAACATTGCTCCGTACTCTCCACTATTCTCTATCGTCACCGCATTGGACTCTGCTAGCTCTGGCTTAATCTTAATATCTAAGACAGTTTTTACATTATTCCCTTCTAAATCCGACTGATAAACAGCTGCTGAGTGTCCTCGATTCCAAGTACCTCCATTAGGGTCTTCTTGGATATATACATAGTTTTCTGTGACACACATATTATCTGGGCTCTGAAGAGAATTCATGTATCCCACTTTACCCATATCTGCATTATTACCGCTAAGAAGTTTAGTCAAGGTACCTTGAGTAGGATCTGTTTCACTCAAGGATAGTTTATATACTGTTCCTTGATCGTTCACTGTACCTCTACCTGCTCCTTTACCCGTCACTGCAAAATAGATGTTTCTCGCATTGGCATCACTTCCTTTTTGGTAGTCCAAATCCTCCATTCTGACAAACTTGGTTGCAAAGAGAGTATTTCGGTAATAGTTAGAAATTTCGCCTGTATTTAATGACTTCGCATTTACTACCTCCAAAAACTCAATATCATACGATACTCTCAAATCAAAATCACTTTCGTCATGTTGGACGCCTGCAGGAGCCGCTACTTTCCCTCCTGATCCATCAGAGATCTCTTTGGTACGTAGTACGTAGACTTTCCCATTTTCTCTATCTACGTCTCCATTTTCCGAATAATATAAGATAGGTTGCCCTCCATCTAAATCATTTCCTCCAATGATTACCGTTTTACCAGGGTATGCATTTTTAGGCAATGGAACTGCATTCTCCCAGAGGAATTGTCCCAATGCTCTGTTGCCATAATCCCCAGTAGGGTTTGGCGTCGCAGTTCTAGGGTCTATTTCCTTCACTATATTGCTATTGCTCTCTTCTGATGCTGATAAAAATACATCTTTTGTACCTCCATGAATCTCTTTTTCCCACATAGTACCTGAGCACTGTCGCGAGAAATCCGCTACGTCTGAATTCAGCAAATAGTCTCCAAATGTTGGGTTTAAGTTTTTATCTAATCGTACCCTAGCGATAGCTTTAGCGTCTTCACAATTAACCACATATATGAAACCATCTCCAACATCATCCTTGATCAACCCTGCTCCATCTACAGTAGCTGCCAACTGAAATCTAGAATCTCCTATTATATCAACTGAAGTCATTAGCGAATATGCTTTCACTCTTGATGAGAAATCTGGGTAAATATTGACCAATGGCTCTATGATAGATTTATTATTGAATAATTCTGTATCATCTAGACCTACCAAGTCTTGACCTTGGTCTCCCTGATCTCCTTTTTCGCCATCGTCTCCTTGATCTCCTTTTTCACCTTGATCTCCCTGATCTCCTTTCTCTCCTTGAATTCCGTCTATACCATCTTCTGCACAACTCACCAAATAACTTACTGAAACTGACAGCATAGTATACAGCAGTATTTTGTTTATAATTCTCATAGTACTTGTAATAATTGTTTGTAGTTTATTCATATTGAAACACTGTGGTCGCTACATCTTGTGCGATTCCCACTGTCAATAGTTATAGTATGATTCAAGTACTAATGGGGCTAGTCGAATTGCTAAAAAAAACATTAAATAACACTGAAGTTACAAATCGGAAACATAGCCTATAGTTTTAACCGGATTTATACATCGGAACTTTGTAATGAGAGTTTAAACAACAATATGTAGAGTTAAATATCTTTGATTGCTTTCCAAGGAACACCTTAATTGTAAGGGTTAAATAATGAAGTCTAAATAAGCCATGGCTGTCATAGACTGGAGAGTTAGACATTGTATGCTTACTGTTTCAAAATGACAAAGTAAGCTGAGCTCCAGACTTGGACTCTTCTCCTTCTAAATTGGAAACCGATACCCCGACTAATCTGACTCCTTTGCCTTCAAGATCTACAAGAGACAATAACTCGATGGATTTATCAAAAATCATTTGATAATCTTGAGTAGCGAACGACAATGACAAACTTCGGGTGATCGTCTGAAAGTCAGAATATTTGATCTTCAAAGTGATGGTTCGTCCTCGATGATTTCCTTTTTTCACCCTTTCCTCCACCATTTTTACAATACTCTCAAGAGTATTCTTTATCTGATCAGGTCCATGAAGATCAGTATCAAAAGTTCGTTCAGCACCTACAGATTTTCGCTTGCGGTTGGAAACTACTGGTCTCTCGTCTATTCCTCTAGAAATATTAAAATAGTAGACTCCAGCTTTCCCAAATTGCCTCATGAGATCCTTTCGAGAATATCTTTTTAAATCTGCACCTGTATGAATCCCCAGTTTCTTCATCTTGGCTGCGGTCACTTTTCCTACTCCAAAAAACTTCTCAATTGGCAACTCAGAAATAAATGGTAGAACCTGATCTGGAGTGATCACATAGATTCCATTTGGTTTATCGTAGTCAGAGGCCACTTTGGCCAAGAACTTATTGGTACTGATACCAGCAGAAGCAGTCAGCTGTGTCTTTTTATATATCTCTGCTTTGATCTCTTTCGCTATGAGTGTGGCGGAGGGAGGTCCTTTCTTGTGATGGGTAACATCTAGATAAGCTTCATCTAAAGATAAAGGCTCTACCAAATCTGTATAACTCAAAAATATCTCACGAATCTGAGCAGAAACCTCTTTGTAGACATCAAATCTATGTTTCACAAATATGATGTCTGGGCATTTGATGTAAGCTAGTTTTGAAGGCATCGCAGACCGTACACCAAATTTTCGGGCTTCATAGCTTGCTGCAGCTACCACTCCTCTTTCTCTAGAACCTCCTACAGCCAGAGGCTTTCCTCTATACTGAGGATGGTCCCTTTGCTCTACAGAAGCAAAAAAAGCATCCATGTCTATATGTATAATCTTACGCTGAGCCACTTAGTCAATATTCTATAAAAACTCACGTAATCTAAAGAGACTCTGTTGCAACAGACACAAAACTATACTTATAGAAATAGAGCTATTGGTTAACGAAAATTGTACTGAATGATCTCTCGTGCTGTGACTTTATTTACATAATCGACATATACTATATTAGGCATTGGATTGCCTTCTTCTTTCTGACCACTCAGTGCTTTGGGCAGTGCTCTGTTTGCTTTCCCTGCTAGCTCACGGATTGAGCCGCCAAAGAAAGTTCCTGCTCCAGGAGTTAGCGTCCAAGAAAGCAAAAACAAATACTCTTTACCTAACCCTCCGAAATCATTCTGCTTATTTATCTGATCCTCAGACATTTTTTTTAGACTGGTAGTATTTGTATAAGCATCGGCAATATTAATATTTGGCCCTTTTAATTTAATAGCAAAGTTTCCCTTGTCGTCCTTTTCAAGAGCATTATAATAGCGTAAGTGTCCTTGTTTCGTAGAAATGTACTCCACATAATCAAAAACTAGTATCATCTTACCTCGAACCTCTCCAAGAGATAACTCTACCAAGTTGACTTCCTGATTTGAGCTAGTAAAAAAATATGGACGGAAATTTATATTAGATAAAAACTGGTCGATGCGATCCTTGATTTCACGTTCCATTCCTCGATTGGATCTAATATGTGAGAACTTAAGAATAAAGGTCTCCGTTTTCTGCTCCTGAAGGAAAGCAACTGACTCATTCATCACCTGCTCTAGACTCTGACCATTACAGCCAAGATTACCAGTTCTATGGTAAGTTACAAGCTTCTTATGATCGTAATCAACTCGTATATCAAAGTACCGAGAACCTACTTTCAACTGATCTGCAATCTTCAATTCCTGTGTCTGTACCATGCCCTTATTCATCTTAGACCCTATATCACAATGATGTAATACGGACATTCCTGCATCATGACTTCCTGGCATGATGATTTCGTTAAGTTTAATAGAGTCTGCCAACTGTCCCATCCAGCTAGCAGAGTCTATATTATCATTCCTCATCTTTATCTTATTTATTAAAAAAGCTCTCACTAAACCTTATTCAACACGAAAGTGATGTCTTGGGTATGCCCCTCGGGGTCTCCGTCAATATTGTAACGAATTGCATCTGACGGATCTGGAGTCACACTATATGCACTAGTGGCACTTCCATAAGGATGATTCCAAAAGAACTCTACTTTAAAGCTATGATCTTCTGCCTCAAATGTGGCTGTTCCTTTAGGCCCAATCATAGCACCATCCCGCGCAGAACACGACCAAGATCCACTACCATTAGATTTAATTTCATTTGGTGGTTTCACGGTAAACTTCCCGTTTATTACATCGGTCGCTATTAACACTAGCGTCTGTCCTGTGTAGTTTATGACTGTCATTGTTACTGGTCTTGCTCCCATTTTTAGTTTGTTTTTGGTTTTAAAAATTGATTTTTTCTGTTTTCAACTTTACAGGCAGTTACCTGAAAAGCACTTAATAACTACTTGTAATTTAGATTTCGGGGAGACCTCTAAGAAAATTAATGTGTGAACGTACCTGAATGTTGGATGAGTGATCTCATTTTTTGTATAAAGCACATCTAAGCTCTCTGATGTAGACATGATACAGTGTAGTATATAACACCGTTGATCGTCTCTCGATTAACAAGAATCTAAAAGAATGGATCCTATCAGATGACCCCGATTCTTCTATCATCAAAGTAGCAGGTCTCTATATCCTCTGATCTCATATAAGATTTCAACATATCTACCATCTCTGTATTTACTTTTCCTCCTCTATCAATCTATGTCTGATCATCAAGAATACTCCGTAGAATAGGCACGGAGAAACGAGCAAAGCAACAATAAGGGCATCTTCGATGGATACGGGTTCTTTTATTTTTTCTATTATCGGCACTCCTACTAGCTCCAGTTCTCCGACAAAATCTATGATCGAGTGAATAATCATCAAAGGGTAAAGTCTCTTGGTGATAACGAGTACTGCCCCAAACATGACACCAATAAAGGTAGCGTAGCTTACTTGTAGTAATTCTCCTGTGATACCAGCATCAAAATTGAGTAAGTGAATGACTCCGAAAAACAGCGCTGAAATGAAGACTGATAGGACAACTCCCTTTTTGGTGTTGCCTAGACGGGAGATGAGATGCGACTGTAGAAAACCTCTGATACTTAACTCTTCGGCAAACCCAATGGATAGGCAGTAGATGACAAATAATACCATGTCTAGCCATTGATAATTTGTCTCGGTAGAATCTGAAAACAATACATTGAGTAGTACTAAATAGGCTAGTGGGAATATTAATAGAAACCATTTTTTCAATTTGGTTCCTTTAAGTCCAGCGACTTTTCCTAGTTCATTCTTATTGATAAAAAATATCGATACTAGGATTAGAATTACGTTGGCTACAATATTCAAAGCCGTATGTATCTGATATGATTCGATCCTGTGTGCGATGAGCTGATAGGATAAAATTTCCCTGATTGATAATATGAGCAACAAGCATATTGAAAATAGAATGAGTTGATTCCAAAACTGTTTCTGAGCCATTTTTATAAAGTTTAATCTCAGGGTGATAACCCTTTGTGTTTCATTCTACAGATGCATTGACTTGGCGAATCGTTACAGTACGTTTGTAATTTTTTTACTCGGGGAAATGTTGGTTTCTCTTTCATCTATGATTTGACATACTCTAGGGATCATAGAGGACTTACGTTATCGAGTACTTTTTCATTTTTGGCTTGATCCTAAAACGAAGTCCCCCCAGTTCCCGCCATGCTGAGCATGGTGGTTTACCATTCCAACTCTGCGCACCCTAGTTAGCAACCACCATGTAAAACGTGGCAGCAACTAGGGGAAATCGACCGTCTTGTATATCAGCTCTGTGATCTCACAGGAGAAGAAATAGAAATTTTAGAAAATTCAGCGAAATAGTCGGAATCACTGATGATATGGATGAAAGGATTTCACAGATTTGTTTTACCCACAAATTATAAATCCGTGATACAGACTATGCAAGAACTACAACACAAAGACATCACCGAGAAAATTATAGGTTCCTCATTTGAAGTACATTCCTTTCTAGGCAATGGCTTCCAAGAAGTCATATATCAGCGCGCCTTGGCATGGGAGATGTCACAGAAGAATTTGGAGTATGCCCGCGAAATCGAGCAGGATATTTTTTACAAGGATCTACCCGAACCTATAGGTACTAGAAGAGCAGATTTCGTAGTAGAAAGCAAAGTATTGGTAGAGCTAAAAGCCATTAAAGAGCTCGAAGATGTACATCTGGCACAGGCACTCAACTACCTCAAAGCCTATAAGCTCAAAGTAGGATTGCTCATTAATTTTGGCAGCAAGTCTCTAACATTTAAGCGGCTAGTACTATGATCAAATAGTCGGAATCACAGATGAAACGGATTACAGGATTTCACTGATTATGCTTGCGTGTAGAATATAAATCCGTGCCATCAGTGTAATCCAAGAAAATCCGTGGTTCCGACAATATGTAAGAAGCCCCCATTCCCGCCATGAGCATGGTGATTTACCATTCCAACTCTGCACACCCTAATTAGATATTTCGCTCTGCTCAACATGATCGCTTTTTTTACTTTAAACTGATGATCTATATTAAAAATGATCACCACCAGCAGCGAACCAAGACTAAAGAGATTCGCGGCTTTTGTTTTCTATCTCTATCAAGCACTCGATTCGATCTTTGCAAACCAATTCGGTCTGCTTCATTAGTTTTTTGGCTTCCTTGGTCCAATAATCTAGCTGCTCTTTGGTGACGGAATAGTCTTCTTCGCTGAGATAGCGGCCTCCGATGTAAGCATAATCTAGGTGCTCGAAGAACGCTTTTTGTTCTTGGGTGTCTTGTGGAAATGCTAGGGCTATTCGCTTATCGAGCTTCTTCATTCTTCGTCTCAGCACTTCCAGCTTGTGCTCTCTAGGACGATAATGCTTAAACACCATCTCGACTGTGGTATAGCACATTTCACAACATTGCTGAAGTTGAAAAGCAGCATTTTTAAATACTTTTTGGTTAGTTTCTTTTCTGGAGACTTTCCCTTTTTGAAAAAAAATAACGGCACCTTCATACCATTCCTCAAAGTCTTGTTCGGCTATTTCTCTTCTTTTCTTAGGTGTGATTTTGACAGGGTCTGAGAATTCAAATCTCTCGGTATCGTAGAGTATGATTCCTTCTCGCTTGACATCTAGGAAGAAATAGTGGGCATCTTCGATGTTGCTATTGATGAATTTGATAGGATGAACTTCTAGGTTGACTATCCTATCGATATCCTCAAATTGGTTTTCCAATAGGTCTTTGATTTCTCGTACGGTGGATCGCTGTCTGGCGACTACCAAGATGTCATAGTCACTTTTTCGTCCTCTTATTTTTCCATGTTTCTCCGAATAGGTCCCTCTTGCATAGGAGCCAAACAAGACGACCATTTCTGCTTTTTGGGTATCGACGATCCGCTGAGTAATCGTTTCTAGTTCTTGGATCTTGTCTTTGGGAAGGTGTGCTAATATTTCGGCTAATGCTATCAAGAAGATTTTGTGTTTTTAATGAGATATAAAATACGTTTTAACGGTATAGGGGGATATTCAGTGAAATAACTCTATTGGTTTTTGGGTGAATTTTGGATCTAAAATTACGAACTAAAGACAAAGTGCAACTTTGGACAACCATAAATTCTAGCGATCAACTTTCTATTCATCTTCGATCAGAGTGATTATTATTTTCTTTTGCCTCCATTCTACTTTTACATGTTTTCCTTGTTTAAACCCCAATTCTTCTAACCACTTGCCCTCCATCTTGATTTCAGGTATGCATATTTCATCATAAGTTCTTCTGCGATGTTTGGGCTGAATTTTAATTTTTTTCACTTTTTATAAATCGCTGGACAATTTTCTAATTAAGAAAAATAGTTTTCGTTAAACGAAAACTTATAATCGAATATAGAATACTATAGCAAAATATAGTTGGTTTATGATCAATTATATTTGCGCCACACGAAACTTAGTTGATTCAATGTCTAAACAACGGTACAATAGAATTAAAATAGTTCTTGCAGAAAAAGAGCAATCGGCAAAATGGTTAGCAGATCAACTAGATAAAGATAAGTCCACAATTTCTCGTTGGTGCACTAATGATATGCAACCATCAATTGAAACTTTTTATGAAATCGCTAAAATTTTAGATGTTGAAGTAAGAGAGTTGTTCGTAGCTTCAAAAAGCTAAGATTAGTAATTATCAAACTGTGGTAGGGAATTCTTTTCGATTCTATTTAGGTCGAATGGAAGCTTTGAAATTCTACTTCTTCAAGATAAAAAGTGGAATTGAAAATATGCATTGGATTCTGTATATACGTACGTTTTTTCTACTAGCTCAATAATAAAATTCGAGTAATACAATTTGAATACCTTTAACTCCTTACCTGAACTAATCAATTGTCCTCAATTTTGATTGAACCCCTTCCCGCCGGTCGGCGGCAACAAAAACGGGCGTCATTTTTCTTGCCGCCGAGTGAGGGACGAAAAACGAGCGTCGTTTTTGCTGCGGACGGATGAGGCTCGGAAAATGGCCGTCGTTTTTGTTGCGGACGCGTGAGGCTCGAAAAACAGCCGTCATTTTTGTTGCGGACGGATGAGGGAAGAAAACTGACCGTCGTTTTTCTTCCCGCCGCGTGAGGCTACCAAAACGACGGCTGATTTCTTTGCCGCCGAGCGGCGACAGAAAAAAACAACTTAGAACCGTTATTCTCTAACTTCTTTCATTAGATTCGCGCCTTATCTTTTTGACCTCAGTATTTGATCTTGGCTTTTGCTACTAATCATCGACTGTATCGTCAGGGAGATGAGAGCTAACGGGCGAGTGCTCGTGGATTAAATAATTTTTTAACAAAACCTATAGTTATGTTAGATAACATACCTTATTCAACCTACCCTCTAGGAGGCCTGACTACATTAGCCGAAAATCTTACTAAGAAAGCAACTACCCATCACCCTGATGATCCTATGATCACTGCGAGTGTGAACAAGGTAGCATCTGCTATCGAACTGGGACGAGAGGCGATAGGTAGTGGCATGGGAAGTCTAAAAACCAAATCATTGGCGGAAGCTGATAACATGAGGGACTTGTGCTACCGCTCTCTGAGAGACTATGTGAAGTCTGGACTGATGAGAGAATCCAACAAGCCTTATCAGAAAGCTGCTGAGAAGGTTTGGCAAGTCTTCAAAAACAACAATACTCAATTGGCCAAATTGCCTTACCGTGAGGAATCTGCTGCGATCAAGAGTTTGCTAGCGGATATCGAAGCGGTCAGAGATGAGGTCGCGGTACTGAACGGTACAGAGTGGGTAGAAGAGTTGAAGTCTGCCAACCTCGCTTTTGAGGCGGTATTGGAGGACAGAACGGACGAGTCTGCTACTACTGACGTGACTACGGATAGAGCTGCTGCAGTGGAATTGACCAATGCACTCAAAGTATTCGTATCTACGATTGATTCATTGTCTGCCTTTGGCCAGCCGTCTGGAATAGAAGACACGGTAGTTGAGCTAAATCAGATCATCAAAGAAGCTAATACGGCTGCTAAGTAACCGTCGAAGCACCCTTGATCCCTTCAGCCTTTTTATTGTAAATATTAGGTTGGAGGGGTTTCATCAACAGGATTATTAGCTTCTTTTCATTCTTAACTATACTTAGTCTAGTGGTAGTTATAGCACATTATGGTAATTGGTAACAACATCAATCGATGGTTCATCGATCATCTATAGTTACTTCTTTTCACCTAAATAAACCGTTTTCTCAAATAGTCTAAAAACCCTGATTATTTAGATCACAATTTTTAGTAATTATGCGTCACCTGATTGTTCCGTTTCAAAATCATTTTTACAACAATTCTTCTAAAAGGAATGAAATCAGGATTACTATCATTTTTGACTGGTTTGTGTTTTTTCACTACGCTCATAACACAGGCCAACAACACGATTCACATTGACAAAGGACAAATACTATCGTCATGTGATGAACCGATCGTCATGCGAGGATACAATGAGATGTTCATCTGGTCTAGTGACCGTACAGGTATAGTTACTCTACCAGAAATAGCGAAAACAGGCTCCAATGCTGTGCGATTGGTCTGGACGACAACTGGTGATGAAAACGAACTGGATCAATTGATCACTAATAGTATCAGTCATCACATGATACCAGTGGCAGAACTACACGATGCGACGGGCGACTTTAGCAAACTACAGATGCTACTCGACTATTGGAAGAGGCCTGCTGTATTGGATATCGTCCAAAAACATAAAAAATGGCTAATTGTCAATATAGGAAATGAAGTAGGTGCTGGATCGGAAACTGTCCGACAATGGGTGGATTATTATAAAGATGCTATCACTCAACTACGAAATGCGGGGATAGATACTCCTTTGATGATTGACTGTGGTGGCTATGGGAGTTTCGAGCATTATTTCATAGAAGGAGGTCAAGAGCTACTTGATCATGACCCGCTGAAAAACATCATTTTCTCGGTACACACCTATTGGTTTGGAGGATCAGATCAGGACAAAATACAGCGTCTGAGATCTATGATCAATAATGCCAAATCAAAGGGCTTGACCTACATAATTGGTGAGGGCCCCCAAGCAGTAGCATCCCCTAGTTTTTGCAATGAGCCGTTTCCATATGCAGAAATGATTGAAATCCTTCATACGGAACAAATCGGGTGGTTGTCTTGGTCTTGGGGTAAGGTCAACAACAATGATTGTGGTGCTCCGAATAGTGTTTTTGATATCACTACGGATGGCAATTTCGGTAGCTGGGCAAATTCATTCGCTGAGGAGATTTCAGTTTCAAGTCCCTATTCGATACAGAATACTTCGGTTATTCCTACTTCTATGATATCCAACAATTGCCCTAGTGGTGGTGAGAACTATTCGATCAGAGCTCGTGGTGTACAAGGAGATGAACAAATCAACCTCCTGGTGAATGAGGTAATCATAGAGACTTTGACTTTAACTACTCAGTACGAGATATACAGCGTCTCAAGTGACGCTACTGGAACAGCAAGAGTTGAATTCATCAATGATTCTTTTGACAGAGATGTACAAATAGACTACCTCAGTGTAAATGGTAAGAAGTATGAGTCCGAGGATCAATCTATAAACACTGGGGTGTGGCAGGATAAGTGTGGTGGATCTCACAGCGAGTGGATTCATTGTGCTGGATATATAGAGTACGCTGACCAGTTTTGTGCTAATCCTATTCCTATCAAGTTACCTTTCTATTTTGACGGAGAAGGTGATTTCTGCTGGGAAATATCTCAAGATATCAATTATGTCAATTCGTGGGAAACACAGTCAGTCAAAGTGAATGGTGTTGACTTTACCAATTTTGTTTCGACTGATATACCGCAGGCTATCAAGGGTAAATATTATGTGGAATTCAAAAGTGAATCTGTATGGGGACACTTTGAGGCTGTCAACCCAGAGGCTTTGTCTTCTGAACGGGGTGTCGATGATTACTTGACTAGACCTTCATTGAAAGAAGAGCATATGACGATATCTCCTAATCCGTCCAATGGTACATTTAACCTGAATCTTGATGGAAATTTCGATGGCTCAGTTACGATTGTCATCCAGTCGGCATTGGGTCAAAACATGGTAAAAATGGAAAATGTCGCAGTGAGTGAAACGATCAAAATGAATACTTCACTGCCTGCCGGGATATATACTGTTTCTATTTTCAATAAGAAGAATAGCATATCAAACCGATTGGTGATTCATTAATAATGAAGAAGTTACTCGACCTAAGCGTAAGTGAATTAAACCTAATAGTCTACCTCCTTATGATTAAAATGTAATTCAATGAAAGAGATTGCTATCGAACAAAGCAGTCTCTTTTTTATGTTTTGAAAGCTTTACGACTCTTCCCCATACTTTTCTTTCATTTATGCAGGTGATTAAAACTATCTTAGAAACCCGAAAATGAAGTGCCCAAAATTTAATCAACACACAAAATGCCTTCAATGCCTTTGGACGAAATCCACACCATAAAAACCAAGGAAGAATTTACAAATCGCATCAATGAGTTAGCCCAATCACTTAGTCAGGCTTTCTACGATGATCCATATTACAAGTACATCATGCCTAATAATGGTAGAAGGCTCAAGCAGCTTTTGTGGTGGATGAAACTTATGCTTCGTTACTCGTTTCTTTGCGGGTATGTCCAATGCAGTAGTGACAACAAAGCTGCTGCGCTATGGGTAGGACCGAATCGTCCATTTATAAGTGATCTAAAAATGCTCTCATTAGGTATAGCCCTATTTCCCTTTAAAGTTGGCCTTAAAAGTTTTATCAGATTGATCCGAATTAGTGATTCGTGGTCTAGAGAGCATAAAAAACAAAATAAAAGACACTATTACCTTCTGGTACTGGGGGTCAGTCCAGATAGTCAAAAGGGTGGTTTAGGTGGACGGTTGCTAAATTCATGGCTGAAAAGAGCAAACGATGAAAATTTGGGTTGTTATCTAGAAACGGTGACAGAAGGAGGGGCTAGATTTTATGAGCGCAATGGTTTTAAAACAATACTTACAGGAGACTTTAATACCAACGATCACTTTTGGATCATGACTAGGAGCAAGCAGTAGTTTGTTTCTCTTTCTTACTACTTGACCTTATAAGCTCCTTGTCCCCATTTTCCTTCTTTCCTTTGACTACTACTTCACAAGGTTTGATTTATCAATTATTACGAAGTAGTAGTCAAACGATTTAACCAATCTTACTTACATTGATAGCAACAAATCCTCTTTCGCTCTTTTCGATTTTAAACTTGACCTTATCATTTTCAGCGATATTTCCCACAACATTCGTTCCGTGAACATAGAACTCGTCATTAGATCCATCCTGAATGATAAATCCGTACCCTTTACTACTTTCATAAAACTTTACCTTCCCGCGTCGCTCAGCGTCTATATCATCTGAAGCTGATTTAGGTGTGCTCACGTCAATTTGAGATGCATCTATTTCCATGGTCTTATCTTTTTCTTTTGGAGGTGTATCGATAAGATTTCCATTTTCATCAACATAGACCATCATGTCATCTAAGCTTCCAGACTTTGAATTTTCTTTTCTCAAAGCTTTTTTCTCCTCTTTGCCTTTTCGTTTTTGTAGCTTCTTTTTCTCTCGTTCTTTCTTTTGAAATGTTTTTTGGGATCTCGCCATATATGATTGTTTTGTTCTAAATCTTTTCTATTTTGTTATAAGATACCTAGTATCTGATTTACTTGCACTATGTAATCGTAAAGGAAGTTGTATTCTAAGAATGAGAAATTTCGATCAAAGAATACATCTGAGATATCAATTATTTCACCTGAACTCTTACCGCATTCAAGCCTTTCTTTCCTTGCTCTACTTGAAACTCTACTACATCGTTCTCTCTGATTTCATCTATCAACCCTGATGAGTGAACGAATATATCTTCATTCGTTTCGTGAGACTTTATGAAACCAAAACCTTTGGCATCATTGAAAAACTTTACTGTTCCTTCTTTCATAATTATTCTATTTAATTTTTTTCTTTCTTATTTGATCATTGTCTCAGAGCTTTTCTGATAAATCATCATATGATTTTTTATTCGTTAGTCATATTTAGAATACACATACTGCGTTTCCATTTTCCCTAAAAAATGTAGCATCTTGAAGTGCTGCACTACGGCTGAAATAAAAGTGTCACAGGAATAATATGGCAGGTTAAATTCATCTGCGGTTTGACGAACGATCGGTGCAATATCCTTATAGTGTACATGGGATATATGTGGAAAAAGGTGATGCTCAATTTGATTAGTCAGCCCTCCAATAAACCATGATAACCACCTGCTCTTAGGAGCAAAATTGCATGTCGTCATTAGCTGATGCACTAACCGTTCATATTCCATATCTCCGTCTTCATTTGGAAGAGGGTATGAAGTATCTGGCGTGACATGTGCTATTTGAAAAATTAATGTGATGACAAAACCTGTGACGAAGTGCATGACTATGAAAGCCCCGAGTATTGCTCCTATTGAAAATGATGAAAAGATCATGGGAATAATTAGAGCAATAGAATAGTATAATACTTTTGAAAGGCAGATTCGAAGCAGACCTTTACGGTATTCTTTCCTGTCTTTTATTAATCCCATCCGAAAGTACCTTTTGTATTTCACAAAATCTTTCACCGTCACCCATGTCAGGGTGGTTAAGCCATAAAAAAACCAAGCATATATATGCTGATACTTATGAAGTTTAGTTTTAGGACTATGAGGAGAAAACCTTAAGAATCTCGGAGCATTAATATCATCATCATGTTCCTCCACATTGGTATAGCTATGGTGTAATACATTGTGCTGAAGCCTCCATACTTCTACATTGGTCCCTATTAAATTGATGGTATAACTCATCAGTTTATTCACTGTTCTATTATTAGAATAAGAACCGTGGATAGCGTCATGCATGATACCTATCCCTGCCATACCAAAGCCACTCAATATGTATAGAGTAAACAATATTGGAAGGCTAGATATCGGGAAAATAGTTATGCTCACCAGTGGAGCAAAAAATAAGGTCAGCATAAAGATGGATTTATAAACCATCTGATTATTGCCATATATATTCTTATTGGAGCTTTTGAAGTATTCCGATACACGATGTCTAAGTGTAGTGGAAAAATCAGAGCTTACTGATTTTGGATATCTGAGCTTCTTAATGAATTTAGATTTTCTTGAAAAACTTTATTCTAAAACAGAAAAATGTCATTTGACTCTGGGTCAAATTCAAACGTCAAGTAAAATCTAATTGAGAATGCTAAACGGAGGACTGCTGATCCAGCAGGTATTTTGCTATTTTTTCTAGATCTTTCATCTTATTCCAGATCTAACTTTACAAAGTTAGCAGGATAATATGTACTAACCTATAAATGAGAGAAATTAGATAGAATGGTTGAGCGTTTTTGAAAAAGAATGCAGAGTGATTGTACCTATTTAGTTGTAAGTCGAGCTATAATCGTACATCCATCTATAGACAGTTGACTCTTCCTTTATTGCGTCATTATTGTCATACATCCATATAGCTAGGCCCAATTTTCAAAACATAAAAAATTCTCTAGATTTGGAATAAGCATCATGCTGACATATGACTATATAGTCACCTAATCGTACAAACCACAATTTCCCAAAATGGAACCATATTTTTTTGATTTTGCAATCTTTATCCTCCTCCCTGTGCTTCCTTACATTTTGCTCTTTTCAATGTTGCTATGGGCTATATATCGTTATGTAAAGTCAATAATAAATAGGAAAAGAGTTTTATACTTTTTGTCAGTTGTATCTTTTTTGGTTGTGATATGCTTAATCAACTCTATTTTCTTCCGTATGCGTGTACCTGAATTTGAATTAGCATTAGAAAAACACTCGGAGTTTTTTATTACGCTGAATCGATACAAAATCCACATGGAAGACAATGATCGGGGCGGAGGAAATAGAGGTGCTCGTGAAACTTGGGTATACAAACTTCTCAATAAGAACCTTTATATAGTTCCAGAAAAATATGATAACATCAGTGCTAAGCTTGTCGACGGTCATTGGAAAGTCACAGCTCCTACTTCAATAAAGGAGCATTCTAAGGAAGAAATAATTGCTGGCTTCGAAGAACTTATAGATAAATTCATGGCTTTCAATCAAAATAAATATGACAATCGTGTTGAATGGAAACGTGAAGGAAATACATCATTAATCAACACTGTTGATCAGAAATCAAAGGAGCTAAATGACTTTGACGTTTCTGATATTGAATTAGGTTTAAAACCACGGCGGAGTGATGCAGGCCTCCTTGATTTGAAAGTCCGAACTAATCAAGGGAGTTTTTATATACCTGGCAACTATTATATAGAGGGGCTTGATATCGAACTGTTAGATGATAAGACTTGGCAAGTAGAAGTATCCGAATCAAATTCATATAAACCTTTAAGCAACATAGATTCTTTACTAAAAGGGTTATTAGAGCACCTCATCGTAGAGCTGGAGAAAAAAAGAGCAGCTGAAATAAAAAAGGATCAACCTAAAGGCTGGTAGTATATTGATTAGGTCATTTTAATGGGTTTTGGATCTTTATAGTGACTTTATTGTTTTTCTCTGAGATTCGAATCACCACAGTACTGGCTGAGAGATGGGCTACCTCTTCATACGATTATTAGATTATTACAACTCTCCGAGCTTTAGAAGCTCCTCACGTTCGCTTTTCTTCATCCCTTTGACCACTAGTTCATACGAATGATCTATTAATTCATACATGAGGTCATCCGGTAAGTCGCTATTGTTAAGAATAGTATTCCAATGTTTTTTGTTCATATGATAGCCTGGGCTTACAGCATGATATTGATCTCTAAGTTCGAGTGCTCTTTCAGGATCACACTTCAAGTTGACAGATTCGAATAGATCTACATCTGTAATTGCAAACATTTTTGACAACACTTTGAAAGTAAGTGCCTTTTCATCAAATGGAAAGCTCTCAGATACAGCTGGCTTAGACAAACAGTAATCTCGGAATTCTTCTATGTTCATTTTGATAACTAGATGTGGTTAAGGAATAAAGTTAGCCATTTTCAGTTGACTAATTCGGTAACTGTTTGTTGGTAAATCTCTTCCGTATCGATATCTATTTCCCCTCGTGAAAAAAATACTATTTCGAATTCATCCGAATATTTGGATATGACAGACTTCCCTCCGTTTTGGTCGGGTATGCTTAAGAAATCTGAATAGTATTTTTTTGGTACAAGTATGGGAATTCCTTTTGCTTGACCATAATCTGAGATCACCAGCTTGTCAGCTTTTTGGTTATTGACTTGTAAAAATTCTTTCACAATTTGATTTGATAAAAAGGGCTGATCGCAGGCTGAAAGCAATATGGCTTGATGACCAGAAAGACATTTTATAGCTGACTTGATGGTGGCTCCCATTCCCAACTGCCAATTTTTTACTTGGTGAATCTTGATATCCATCCGTTGAATAACCTTAGCGTGCTGATCAAACTGTGAACCTAAAAATACATGTACATCAAGTCCTTTGAAACAGTTGATGGTTCTTTCAAGCAATGTTTCTCCTCCAAAATCTAATAGCTGCTTAGACTGACCATTCATACGAGATGAATTCCCTGCGGCTAATATGGCTACTGCTAAGTGACTCACTTAATTTTCATCATACTGTCACGCTCTATTTCTTGTGCACGACGATCATGAATATAGCCTTTTCCTTGGGACAATGGTAATCCAGCTTTCTTATTGAAAAAAGCTTGAACCTCTGCCACGATCGACAATGACATCTCTTCTGGTGTATTTCCACCAAGGTCCAGTCCTACTGGTGCTTTGACTACCGTGGGAATAGTTTTGCCAAACTGCTCTGTGAGTACTTTTTGTAGTCGTATTCTATTTCCGATAAGTCCAACAAATTGGGCTCCGTTTGAAATGGTGCTAGATAAAACTTGTTTGATATAATCTGGACTATGAGAGGTAATAACGAATGCCGTATTTTCTAGCGCGGTCATACCTTCACTGACTTGATCGGCCTGCTGCATAATCACATTATCGGCTTGAGGGTACAGAGCAGGAGCCGAATGAGCAACACATGGGTCTGTTAGTGTCACTTCCCAACCAATGGTCTTAGCCAAATTGATCAGCGGCACTATGTGATTACCTCCTCCACAAATCACGATTTTTTTCAAAGCTGGCAATTCTTGCACAATCCATTCGCCATCACCTGATTTGGTGGAAACGTTGACCATTTGTTCAAAATCTCTTTCTGGTGGCCAACCATCAATTTCACTGAATAGCTTTTCGCCTTCTGTCGATAGGAAAGCTCTGAACACGGAATTTTGGTTTTGAGATATTTTGGTCACGAAAAACCCACCTTGATTCATATCCAACATAGCTAGTTCATCGAGCCAGTTAGATTTTATTGGTTCGATCATGACTTTCACGATCCCATTACACCCTATGCGTGGACCTAGTGCATTCTCCTCGTCATTGACTGTGTCGTACATTACTATGGATGGCTTGCCTTCTTTCAAGCTAGACTTGGCTCTTTTCAGTGCGTCACCTTCTAAACAACCTCCAGAAATTGCACCATACCAGCGACTATTGGCAGTTACTAGCATCATCGCACCAGGCCTTCTAAATGAACTCCCGTAAACCTCTAATACTGTAACTAAAGCTAACTGATTGACGCCTTCACTTTTCAGGCGTTGATATTCCGAAACTATTTTCCTTATATCTGACATGGTCTAGACGATTCCGTATTGACTCAATGGAAGATTGTAATATCGTTTTCCTGTTGCTTGATAAATAGCATTGACCACTGCTGGGGAGGCAGGAGCCATACCTGGCTCGCCGAGACCTGTAGGGTCGTCATTGCTTTCTATGAATGCTACTTCTATATCGTCTGGTTTGCAGCTCATTCTTCCTAACCTGTAGTTATGAAAATTTTGAGATTGTGGCGTTCCATCCTTGATCTTAATCTCTCCATAGAATGCATGTCCTATCGCATCAATTATTGAACCCTGAATTTGAGCTTCTGCACCTAATGCATTTATCACCTGTCCACAATCAACAGCTGCATAGACTTTGTCTACATTGATCTTTCCATTGACTTCTGACACTTCAGCCACCATAGCTACATAAGAAGAATAAGAATAGTAAGCCGCAAACCCTTGTTTTTTAGACTTGTCTTTTCTCCAGCTTGACATCTCACGCACTTTTTCGACTATGCCTTTCATCTTAGCGGCACTATACTTGATTTCACTATTGATTCCATCAAGCATTTCTAAGCGATGAGAAATTGCATCTTTGCCAATCTTCTCAGCTATTTCATCTAGAAAACACTGCTCCGAAAAACCTAAATAATTATGATTTGGGGCTCTCCATGCGAATGTGGTTACTTTAGATGGTGCTACATTAGATTCTATTTTAATATTCTCTATGGCTCCAACGGGGAAGTTTTTCTCGTCTACTGATCTTGGAGATTTCATCCCTAATCCTTTCAGTTCCCAGCCCGTCAGTTTTCCTTCTTTTATAGAGGCTTTGTAATTGTGCAAGGTAGCTGGCTTATAAAAGCCCCCTGTCATATCGTCTTCTCGTGTCCAGACCAGTTTAATAGGCACACCAGCTTTTTTAGATATCATCGCTGCTTCGACTACAAAATCATTTCTCAGTCTTCGACCAAAACCGCCTCCCATTCTAGTCAACTCCAGTGTAATATTTTCTTGGGGTATCCCGAGATCATTACTAATTTTTTTTCTAGTTCCTTCTGGAGTTTGAATAGGACCCAGTAAGTGAACTTTATTTCCTGTGACATTGGCATAAAAGTTCATCGGCTCCATAGTATTGTGAGGTAAGAACGGGGTAAAATAATTAGCCTCTAAAACCTCATCAGCCTGCGCCATGGCTTGGCCAATATCTCCTATCGACTTTTTCTCTTTTAACTTCCCTTTCTCGATCATCTTCTTCATATCCTCTAGCTGAGATTCTGATGATTCGGTATTAGGTAATTCCCATTCTACTTTGACTAATTTTTTAGCTTGGAATATCTCCCAGGTATTAGAGCCCACTACCGCAATGGCATTGCCTATCTTATATGTTTTGACTTCAGGAAAAGAAGACGCTAAAGAACTATCGTCATGAGAGATATACTTGCCCCCAAAAGCTGGAGTATGAATAATACCAGCATATTTCATTTCTGGCATAACAGTATCCATCCCATACTTCATCTCACCTTTTACAATTTTCTCTGCATCGAAATTGACCTTCCCCTTACCAATGATTGAAAACTCACTTGGTTCTTTAAGTTTAACACCGGAAGGCAGTTCTCTGGATTTAGCAGCTTCGATCAGATCTTCGTATCGAGCAGACTTACCAGACTTATGAGTGACTATTCCTTCTTTTGCAGAACAATGCTTCGGCTTTACGTTCCATTTTTGAGCCGCTGTCTCTATAAACAATTGTCGAATAGTGGCTCCAGCTTCTCTTAAAGTCTTATAACTCGTCCGAATACTACCGCTTCCTCCTGCTACTTGGCGTTTGTATTTTGTAGTGTCCAGTGCAGCTTGTTCTATTACTACTTTCTGCCAGTCCACATCCATTTCCTCTGCCACTATCATTGGCATGGATGTTTTTACGCCTTGGCCTATTTCTGGATTAGGTGACATAATGACCACGGTGCCATCAGCCAAGAATTTTATATAACCACTCAACTCGGTTTCACCAGCGGAGGCTGCTTTCACCATACCTGGCCAATTGAAACCAATCACCAGTGCTCCGGCAGTAGATGCTCCTGAGATTTTTAGAAATTTTCTTCTGTCTATTTTCATGTTAGGCTTATTGATTGTTCATTAATTCGGAAGCGTGTTTTACCGCATCTTTGATTCGGTGATATGTACCACATCGACAGATATTTCCTTCCATCGCTCGCTCTATCTCTTCATCAGTAGGCTTACTATTTCTCTCTAGTAAATTGACAGCAGTCATCACTTGCCCTGCTTGACAGTAGCCACACTGAGCTACATCCTTTTCAATCCATGCTTGCTGGACTGGGTGTAGCTTTCCATCTTTTGCGATCCCTTCAATAGTGGTGATTTTGGCTCCTTTTGCAGCCTGAATAGGTAACATACAAGAACGGGTGGCCATACCGTTGAAATGAATGGTACAACAACCACACTGAGCCATTCCACAGCCAAATTTAGTCCCTGTGAATCCAAGTGTATCTCTAATCACCCATAGCAATGGAGTGGTTCCGTCTACATCTACTGACGTAGGTTTACCGTTGAGTTCGAAGTCAATTTTCATAGCTACCAAATTAAGTAATTACCTATGAAGCATCAGAGTAATTTTATCCAAAAAAAGAGCCTATATATTCTAATTGATATAAATACCCCCCTCTACCAAAATATCAATTAACACAATACTTCTATTATTCTTTCTTTAAGGCTTATTGCTGGTTTGTTCAATTAAGTTTTAAGCATAACCCGATTGACCTAAGAGATTTTTATTGAGTAAAAGGTTGATAATCTTCTTTTCTACTGCGACTACTGCATCTCTTCACTAATTTTGACCTATGCGAGGAATTGTGACAAAATCGATGGGACTCTGGTATCACGTCCAGACTGATGAAGGCAAAACTTATAACTGTCGTCTAAAAGGTAAGTTCAAGCTAAAAGGGATGAAAGTATCCAATCCTGTGGCAGTAGGTGATGAAGTAGAACTAATAGATGATGTCAGCGATGAAAACACGAAAGTGATCAGCAAAATTCTACCTCGAGAAAATTACATTATTAGAATATCTCCGAAGAAAAAAGGACATAGTCATATCATAGCCAGTAATATTGATCAGGCGATAGTCATAGCTACAGTGGCGGAACCAAGAACTTCTTTGGGATTTATTGATAGATTTCTAGTCACAGCTGAAGCTTACAGAATACCTGCTGTAATTCTCTGTAACAAGATAGATTTACTCCCTATGGAGCACCTTGAAGGCCTGCAAGAAAAAATGAAAGAATATGAAAGTCTGGGATATACTGTCGCTTACATATCTGCTTTGAATAATGACGGCGTAGAAGAATTGAATGACTTGCTGAATGGAAAAACTTCATTGCTATCGGGACACTCAGGTGTAGGCAAATCGACATTGATCAATCAATTAGTTCCCGATGCAGAACAAAAGACTTCTGAAATCAGTGATTTCGTCGGTAAAGGAACTCATACTACTACGTTTGCTGAAAGATTTACAATGGATGACAATACATACATCATTGATACACCTGGTATAAAAGAATTGGGATTAGCAGAAATAGAAGCTGAAGAATTAAGTCATTATTTCCCTGAATTCCGTGCTTACCTTGGTCAATGCAAGTTCAACAACTGCACACATACTCATGAACCTGGCTGTGTGATTCATGCTGCATACGAAGAAGGGGAAATTTCGCATTCAAGATATGACAGCTATTTGAGTATGCTACTAGGAGATGACAACAGACGATAGCTTTCAACCATATTTTAGTCTAAAAAATAGTTGCCTAAACCACCTTAAATTAACTCTCAACTTATTTACAAAAAGCAATATGTGAGTAGAAAAACTCAATCCTTTTATCTCACTTAATAGATTCCCCATCAATTCGGCCTCATAATGATTCGCAGAAAAAACGGCATGTCTTATTTCATATTTCAGCCTTCTCACTAATGCGTCATTTTCACTCGGTGTCCTATTAAGGTCTTTGATTTTAAGACAAATCTTATACGTAGAATGCAACTGTTGATCATTTGGCTCATATAACTTATTGGATAGCGAACCTTCGTGTTTGATGACATCCATCAGCACTTCGCCTTGATAAGCTATATACCAATGCCGTGAAGCTCTTACCCAAAGATCGAAATCCTCATAAGCTAAAGATTCATCATATCCACCTAACTCTTCAAATACCTCACGCTTGATCATTACTGACTGAGGAGGTATAAAAAAAGTATCTATAACTTTTTCATATACTTCTCCTGAGTATGGTAGTCGAAATGATTGTCCTTGGAAGTGCCATCCTAATTCATTGATTGATTCATCGACAAAACGTACATCTGAATAAATTAATCCGACTTGATTGGATTGATTCTCAAAAAACGCTACTTGCTTTGAGATCTTATCTGAATAGAGAATATCATCACAAGCCAGATCAATAACATATTTCCCCTTAGCCAACTCCAAGCCTTTGTTAAATGCCTTTGTATTCCCCACATTCTGATTCAAAGCCAAGAATGGAATATCTGATTTATCTTGAAGAACTTTTTTGATAATCTCTTGACTGTTGTCTGAACTACAATCGTCCACTACTATAACCTGAAGGTTACTATATTCTTGGTTAAAAACAGATTCCAAGGTCCTTTGGACAAACTGAGCCTGATTATAACACAAGCATATGATGGAGACTAAAGGCTGACTCATTCTGCTAAATTATTATGGGATCACCAAGAAAATGGCGATTTATTGATATTACCTGTAAACTTTGATTCATTGGACATCAGAACTTTAAAAGTTAGTATATACATTTGTTGCGCTTAATGAAAAGGCTACAAAACATAGTATCATTAAAGTCACTGATCATCATGATCGGGCTAATCATTGCTATTCTAGTAATAGGTCAGCCATTCTTGACAGAAAAGTCTGATTTGTGCGACAAAAAAGTCGAACAATCTGATGACAAATCTGAAACAAATGATGAAGCTGTCTCTAGTCTTGAAGCGGTTTCACCCACTCACCAAGTCCAAGATGTATCGACAGCCTATTACATTTTGGATGAAGTTTTTCTTGACGAAGAGGTTATTCATGAAAAAACCTCTGCTTTCATTGAAAAGGTTCGCACTAATCTAATTCGTGTCCTTTTCAATTTCATTATAGCCCCTAACGCACCTTAATTAGTCCATAACTCACGGACTGAACTCAAAAGATTTTCAAAGAAATACCTCAGACAATTGAGGTCTTATGCTGTTCACTGACAGCTACAAATAATTATCAACACATTTTTTTAATTACTATACAATGAAGAATAAAGGCGGAGTGGTCTTTTTGACCGTAATCATCTCCCTATTATGTATCTATTATCTCTCTTTCACATTCGTGGAAATGAGAATTAATGAACAAGCTACTGAAGCTGCTACAGTAGGAAACACTACTGACTACACTAAAAAACAACAATATCTTGATTCAATTTGGCAAGAGCCAGTTTATAACCTCTTTGGTATTGATTTCACATATCAAGATATCAAAGAGACTGAGCTAAACTTAGGTCTCGATCTTAAAGGAGGTATGCACGTGACTTTAGAAGTTTCTCCTGTTGAAATCGTAAAAGGTATCAGTGGAAACAGCTCTGATACTGACTTTTTGAAAGCTCTTGATATGGCTAAGGCCAATGTAAAAGGGACTCAATTGAATTACGTTTCTGAATTCTACAAGGCATTCCAAGAGGTAGCTCCAGGAAAATCTCTTGCAAGTGTATTTGCTACCGCGGCTAATAAGGGGAGAATCAGCCTTAGTACTTCTGATAAAGAGGTTCTAGATATGATCAATGAAGAGGTAGATGACGCTATCGATAGATCATTCAACATTCTAAGAACTAGAATTGATAGATTCGGTACTTCTCAGCCTAACATCCAGAAACTACAAGGTACTGGTAGGATTCAAATTGAACTTCCAGGTGTAGACAACCCTGAGAGAGTAAGAAAATTATTACAAGGCGTAGCAAAGCTAGAGTTCTGGGAAGTGCATGAAATGCAAGAAATATTCCCTACGCTTCAAGCCATGAATGATAACTCTGTGAAAAATGCTCAAGCTGCAGAAGCAGAGATTGCTCAACTATCTGCTGACGAAGATGCAGAGCCTGTTATAGAAACTGAAAGTGAAGATTTAGGAGATCTTTTAAGTACTGATGAGTCTGATTCATCTGCAGAAGGTGATGACTTAGCTGCTCAATTAGAAAGCGATAGTAGCACTGCGGCTATCGATTCAGCAAACCTCGCTACTCAAGTTTCTCCATTATTCAGCCTATTGAAAGCTCAATATGGATTGATTTACGATTTAAAAGATACTGCTCAGGTAAACAGAGTAATTGACGCTGCTCAAGCTGCAAGAGTCATCCCTTCAACTATGAAGTTCATGTGGGATGTAAAGCCAATGAAGAATCAGGATGACTTCAGTACTGATAAATTTATCCAGCTTCATGCTATCAAAATGAACAGAGGTGGTAAAGCTCCATTATCAGGTGAAGTAATCGTTAATGCTTACCAAGACCTAGATCAAAGATCTGCTCCATCTATCAGCATGAGCATGAACGCTACAGGTGCTAAGAAATGGAGAAAACTGACTGCTGCTAACATCAACAGAAGAATTGCAGTAGTATTGGACGGATATGTTTACTCTGCGCCTAACGTACAAGGTGAGATTCCAAACGGACAGTCTCAAATCACTGGAGACTTCTCTCTAGAGGAAGCACAGGATTTAGCTAACATCTTAAAAGCTGGTAGTCTACCTGCTCCTACTACTATCGTAGAGGACGTTGTGATCGGACCTACTCTTGGTAAGGTCGCTCAGAACCAAGGTTTCCTTTCTATTGTTTGTGGTCTAGGTATCGTGATCGTATTCATGATTCTTTACTACTCTAAAGGTGGAGCTATCGCTAACGTAGCATTATTCTTCAATGTATTCTTCATCTTAGGCATCCTAGCACAGTTGAATGCTGCGTTGACGTTACCTGGTATAGCTGGTATCGTATTGACTATAGGTATGTCTATCGATGCTAACGTGCTGATCTTCGAAAGAATCAAAGAAGAACTAAGAAACGGCGCAGGAATCAAGCAAGCTATTTCTTCAGGTTATAACAAAGCATTCTCTTCTATCGTCGATGCGAACGTGACTACTTTCTTAGTAGGTATTATTCTTTACACTTTGGGTCAAGGTCCATTGAAAGGATTCGCTATTACATTGATGATCGGTATCGCTTGTTCATTCTTCTCTGCAGTATTTATCACTAGAGTGATCGTAGAGTGGGCTAGCAAGAAAGGCGATGACAGCAAAATTTCTTTCGCTACTGGTATCGCTAAGAACTTCTTGACGAACCTAAGCGCAGACTTCATTTCTAAGAGAAAATTCGCTTACCTATTCTCATTGATCTTTATCGGTATCGGTATCGTAGCAATGATTGGAAAAGGTTTGACTTATGGTGTTGACTTCACAGGAGGTAGATCTTATGTAGTTGCTTTCGAAGAGCCAGTAATATCATCTGACTTGAAAGTAGCACTTAGCAAGACTCTAGAAGGAAAAGGTGTAGAGGTAAAAACTTATGGTGCTAATAACATACTGAAAGTGACTACTTCATACATGATAGACGATGAATCTGATGCCGCTGATGCTCAAGTAAAAGAAATTGTAGTAAAAGGTATATCTGAATTCACTGGGCTGTCATACATCGAAGATGATACTAAACGTGGAGCTGATGAATTCACGATCGCTAGTTCATCAAAAGTGGGAGCTACCATTGCAGACGATATTAAGAATGCATCTTTCGAATCAGTAGTATTCGCGTTGATTGTAATCTTCCTATACATCTTAGTTAGATTTAGAAAATGGCAATTTGGGCTTGGTGCTATTATCGCACTATTCCATGATACTATGTTCGTATTGTCTGCATTTGCTATAGCTAACGTATTAGGCATCTCATTTGAAGTAGATCAAGTATTCATCGCTGCGATGTTGACGATCATAGGTTACTCAATTAATGATACCGTAGTAGTATTCGATAGAGTAAGAGAAAATATGGGTTTAAAAGAAGGATCAGAATTGAAGCCAGTCTTTAATGAAGCTCTTAATAGTACGATCTCTAGAACCATGATCACATCGATTACGACCTTAATTGTAGTTATCGTATTGTTCGTAGCAGGAGGAGCTGTATTAAAAGGATTCTCTTTCGCATTGATCGTTGGTATCTTAATCGGTACTTACTCTTCAATCTTTATTGCTACCCCTGTTGTAATCGATTTCAACAGTAAAAAAGCATAAGTCTTTTATAATAAATAGACGAAGGACATAAATTCTATTGACTTTAGTCCTCTTTAAACGCCTGTGAAGTTTAATGCTTCGCAGGCGTTTTTTAGTTTAGAACCATCCATGAATAAAACCTTATATTTAGGAATAAAATCAGGACACTATGAAACCAATCCTAAAAAACATTCTAGCAGTTCTAGTTGGGTTGCTTTATGGAAGCGCTATCAACATGGCTATAGTTACGGCAAGTAGCTATATAATACCTCCACCAGAAGGAGCGGATATCACGACAATGGAAGGCTTAAAGGAATCTATTCACTTATTCCAGCCGAAACATTTTATTATGCCATTTTTAGCTCATGCATTAGGAACTTTAAATGGTGCAGTTGCTGCTGCATTAATAGCTACAAATCGAATGACTATGGCTATAGTCGTCGGTGTGTTTTTCTTGATTGGTGGGATAATAAACATCATGATGCTCCCTAGTCCACTCTGGTTCAATTCAATAGATTTGATCTTTGCATATATCCCAATGGCTTGGTTAGGAGGAAAAACAAAAGCCAAAATATTCTAGTGGTTGCTAAACCTATAGCCCATATTTTACTTTAAGTAAACAAACAGAAAGTAATCGAATTTTTATATCACTCCTTCGAATCAAAAAAAGCAAATATTAAACCCCTACAAAACTAAGTAGTTTAATTCGTTAATTACGTAAAATACTACGTATTAACACTTGCTTTTACTCACTTTATGCTTTCATTTGCACAACGAATTTTACGTAGCACAGTAGAATTCTTAGTTTACTAAATCAAAGCCCATAATTATGGATACTAATTTGTCGCTTGAAAAAGCAACACGAATCAACTTGTTCGATTTTAAGTCGGTTCAAATGAGAACCTTTCACTTATCATGGTTGGCTTTCTTTCTCTGTTTCTTTGGATGGTTTGCTCATGCACCATTAATGAACTCTACTATTGGTCCTGAAATGGACCTCACGAAAGCACAAAAAATCACAGCTTTCATTGCTTCTGTAGGTGTTACAATCTTTGCTAGATTATTAATTGGTAGTCTTTGCGATAAAATCGGCCCTAGAAAAAGCTATACTTATTTATTACTCTTCGGAGCTATAGCTGTTGCTGCATCTTCTTTCGCCTACAACTGGGAAACGTATTTAATCTCTAGGATGGCTATCGGTGTAATAGGCGCTTCATTTGTAATTACTCAATACCATACAACTAGAATGTTTGCTCCTAACGCAGTAGGTATTGCAAATGCCACTACTGCTGGTTGGGGTAACCTAGGAGGAGGTGTCACTCAAGCTGTAATGCCATTAATCGCATCTGGCATGTTGGCTTTTGGGTTTGCGGAATCAGAGCTATCAAAATGGAGACCAGCTATGTTTGTTCCGGCCGCAATAATGTTGATAGTAGCTTACTTATACTGGAAGTTTACTAAAGATACTCCTAAAGGTAACTTCGATGAAGCACCTGAAGAAAGGTCCGTAAAGAAAGAAGGTGAGTCAGGACTATTTATGTCAGCTGTAAAAGATAAAAGAGTTTGGATTCTATTCGCAATCTATGGTGCTTGTTTCGGTCTTGAGCTATTCGTAAATGGAAGAGCTGCAACTTATTATCAAACCAAATTTATGCTGAATGAAACCACGGCTGGATTGATCGCTGCCTTGTTCGGTTTAATGAACCTGTTTGCTAGATCAACAGGAGGATATCTAGGAGATAAATTCTCTAGAACTGGAGGACTAGCTGGTAGAGTAAAATGGTTAGTTCTGGTACTTTTAGCAGAAGGGGCTGCTTTGGTTTTATTTTCACGAATGGATCTGTTAGGACCTGCCATTACTACAATGATTATTTTTTCACTTTTTGTGCAAATGGCAGAAGGCGCCACGTATTCAGTAGTTCCGTTCATTAATAAAAAATCACTTGGAGCAGTTGCGGGTATCGTCGGTGCTGGTGGGAATGTAGGGGCTGTAATCTATGCTCAGTTCTTACTGAGAAGTGGTTCTTCACTACAGGATAGTTTTATGTACTTTGGATTGGCTGTTGTAGCAATTAGTCTTCTTGGATTCGGTATCAAATTTTCTAAAGATGATGAAGAAGCGGCTATAGAAGAACAAAAACGACTAGAAGAGTTTGAAAGTAAACTAAAATTAAAGAAAGTAGCTTAGGCTATAAAAGACTTACATGATAACATGAAGACTACTCAATCGAGTGGTCTTTTTTATTTCCAGACCAAAGAATATATACTTGCGGCCTTTTAAGTGATTTACCTATTATACTCTTTACGGAGTTACTCTATTGACGAAAAACCTAATAAACGTGAATTTTACGTTACAAATCAATAACAATGAAAAAAACACCTATTAAATTGGCGCGTCTATCCCTTATTGTGCTCATGTTGTGCACAATCTCGTTCTCGTCAAAAGCACAAAACTTAGATAAGTATAAAGCTCTGCTTGTATACAAAGTATCTGAGTACATTATATGGCCTGAAGAAGACCACGTAAAGAAAATTGGCGTATTCAAGGATGCAAGTATTTATAAGGATATAATGTCTTATGCTAGTAAGCGTGAGAACCTTGAAATAGTAACGCTAACTAGTGTATCTGATGCAGTGAATTGCGATATGGTATTCATTTCTACTGCTCATAACAAGGAACTTTACAATTACGCTAAAGGCATAGATAAGAAGAGTATTCTACTTGTAAGTGAAACGAAAGCACATATTCAGCGAGGTGCTGACTTGGTGATATATGTAGAAGACAATAAGTTAAAGTACTTATATAATGAGTCTAAAATAAACTTCAAAGGTCTTTCAGCCAGTAGTAAACTATCATCGCTAGGACAAAGTATTTAGTTTAGTCGAATCATCATCATTCTATAAAGCACCTGTTGGAATCAATGGGTGCTTTTTTATTAGTTGAACGGTTTACCACTCTTTAAAAAACTTATTTCGTATAATAACCAATCCATCTAAGGATTGTCCTCTATACCAGAAAGCTCTTTGATCAGTAAATAACCATTAAAAGAATTAACTTTTAAAACACCTGATTTTCGTTCTAAATACAAATGGTCAAAATTGATTCGATATTCAAAAGATTTAGTTCGTCCTTCTAGTATCATATGACTCGGATCAATAGCTGAATTATAATCATTGCCATACTTAGATGATAATTCATTTGCCAATGAATCAAGAGGCAAACTTGCACTATCGTTTAGAGACTCAATCTTCATAGAGATACACCCTTCACAGTCAAAGGAAATAGTATGCTCGACATTATTGACATTGATTGACTGTGTCTGTTTGCCATTACCTAAATACAATTGACCCAAATTGATTAAATAATCATATCCTGAAATTTCAAGAAACTTGTCTTCATCATTTACCCAAAAAGAAAAGTAGTTGTAATCGTTATTGTATAAGTAAACTGCATTCAATCCCAATGATTCCATGTAAATCTTTGCCTCATTAATATACCTATGAGAATCTGCTGAAATACTTATGAGAGAATCAAGATTTTGATTGTAAATCGACCTTATACTCACAAAACCATGATGATCATCCAAATAGTTTAAAATGGAATACACTTCATTACTCAAAGAATCAGAAAGTGACGCTTTAAGTCTATTACTACCTACCTCAAGATAAGAATCACCCCTAAATTGCCAAGTCGGCTCAAACTTAGACTTATCATTTTCCAATAGATCATTTTCCTTCAAAATGGTCATCAATCTACTAACTTGACTTCTTTCGCTGTATGAAAACATCCCCCAAGGACCAAATGACACTAAAACTAAAATGATGGCGAGTGAGACTGGAATAAACTTGATATTAGTCTTATTAATTGAAAAATAAATTGACACTAGTGTCAGCCAAACACCGAGTAAAACAATCACATATCTGTTGATCGTCACACCATAATCTGAAATTCGCATTCCTATCGCTATGAAAAGAAGAATGACTAATGGGAACAGCAAATAATAATAGACTTTCGAAAACTTCTTAATCCACCCATTCCCGTTTTGAAATCCAAAAGGATGAATCAGGAGAAAAGCTAATATACCTATCACTGACACGACAGAGATTAGATAGGAAACTATTCCTTTTGGCCAATTCCATAGACCAATGATCTTAACACCATATGCATACAATATGATGATATAGAGTATTAGCAATGGCAACAATATATATTGGGTAAATATTTTCAGCCCTTTCGGGTACGAATAATCCTGTTCCAGCGCATCAAAGTCAGTCGGAATGCCAGACAAAAAGAACCAAGTATTGAACAATCCTACAACTAAGAAAAAGGTGTCTAGATACTGCTCTTCATCGATATCCATCCCAAAAAGTGTATCAAGGGCAAAAAGGGCCAATACTAATCCCAGATAAAGCGCTAAAGAATACAAAATCGAGGTTAGAATTCGAAGAAAAAGAGACTTATTATAGTTCCAAAAACCATTCAGCTGCTTTGTCCTAATGTATGGTATAAAAGATACTATGAGATGAACGATCAAATTGAAAATTCCATATCTAATATAAGGCAGAGAAGTGTTGTGAGTAACTTCTCTATCTGGAAAAGAAAAATATATCAGCACCAAAAAACTTATTGCAGCCCCATAAGTCAGTAATTCATATAGCCTATTATTTAAATACTTCTCTTGAAAAATATTAACACAAAAAAAGAGAGGTATACCAAGTGCTGCTACCAATAAAGAATTGATAAACGGGAAATAGTTATCAATACTATCCTCATATTCTACCATATAGATGCTAAGAAGTGATCCAATGAACCCACAAATAATAGAAAGAGGAAACCTTTTGAAAGAAGCTAGTGATGCTTTGGTCAAATAGGAAATAGATGGAAGTTTCATATGTTATAGTTTGAGCTGAATTTAGTGATTTTTTGTTCAGAAACAGCAATATGTGTTATAGCTCTTAATCAGATGTTTAGGAGAATTTCATAATCTAATTGCGGTATTTCTTAAATGCACTAAATAGACTGGAAGATGGTGGTTTCAGCCATTACTTTAGTAGAAAAAGTCAGCAATCGAAAAATTTAGTCATGATCAGAAACGCGTTTAAAATCCTATTAGTTGTTCTCTTATTTTCTAGTTCTTGGGTCTATCTCGTCTCTTTAGGAGATAAGGATATACGTCAAGGAGATGCATTGATCGTATCACAGAAAAGTGAAGAGATCACGCTCAATTGGGAAAACGCTATAGATGACACTACTGACAGCTTTGTATTGTTTCGCTATGACGAATCCAATGAAGCTGACATACTGAAACAAATAGAATCAGGACATCAGTCAATGTTCAACTTTACCGACCATCCTGCCGTAGCTGGTATATATCGATATGAGGTAATGAAGGTCAATATTGATGGAGTTTATGAAAGTTTTGGTGAGGCTACAGTAGAGTATTCATTGTAAAAAAATTCATATAAGTTCATAATTGAGAAGCTCACAGCAAGCAATTTGTTGTGAGCTTTTATTTTACTATTTCTCTGGTCAAACCTCCTATCTATGTTCATATTTCGTCATGTAGCAAGCTCAAACTCTATGGCAGTTCCCTTGTTCACTTCACTAGAGATCCGCATGGTCGAACCATGTACTTTGAGCAATGATTGACATATCTTAAGTCCTAGTCCAGTACCTGATTCCATATTAGTACCTTTTCTTGAATTAAAAGTAGATTCTAAACGTTTAACTCTAACTTCATCCATCCCTACACCATGGTCTATCACATAAAAACTAACTCTTCCTGCCCCTGAAGAACTCACCTTCAGTTCGATTGAACTTCCTTGTTGACTAAACTTCAAAGCATTGCTAATTAGATTTCTCAATACCGCCTTTATCATATCAGGGTGACATTTGACTTGACTGACTTGAATTTGGTAATGAAGATCAACACCCTTTTTAGTCAACTGATCATTGAATATAAAACTTAAATCTTGGGCAGCTTGATTCACATCCAAACTCGCCATCTCAATATTTACAGAACTTGCTTGACTCTTAATCCAGACTAATATGTCGTTGATCAGAAAATCGACCATTAACACCTGATCATCCAATCGAGCTAAGAAATTCCTTGATTCTTCTTCAGTGATTGACTTACTTTTTGTTAAATCTAAAATAGCTCGAAGGTTGGCAATAGGGGATCTCAAATCATGCGCTAGCACGGAAATAATATTTTTTCTCAAATTGCTTTCTTCATTGACTCGATCCAGACTCTTATTAAGCTTTTCTCCCTTTTTCTCAAGCCTATTGGTATGCAAAAAATCAGCTCGTTGATAATGTTCAGTTCTATACTTTATCATCAGGGTACCAATGTAAGTCATACCATGAATCATGAGGTAATTGATCTTAGTAGTCACTGTAAAGGAAGGCCACCCCAAAAAGATCAAAATTGTAGTTAGTACCACCATAGGTAGCGTCAAATAAAGTAGATGCTTGTAAATGATCCCTGAGAAAGAATAACAAGCCACTATCACTACTAAGAAGATACTGACCATTCCCGACCCGTCACCATCGTTGATTAGCAATAAGGTCAACTGACTAATCATTGTGAACAAAAACAGAAATATTCCTAGCTTAAAAAAACGACCTACTCCATAGATATGCCTTGAAAATAAGAGGTAGAGAATCAAGCAAACCGGTAATATGATATAGCCTTGGAATTTAATTGAATCCATACCTCTATCTGTCGGTAACCACATGTCCCTAACCACATAGATCGAATTGAATAAAATCAATAAGACGATAAATCGCTTTATATAGATGAGCTCAAGAGAAACAAAGCGTTGGCGAAATTCTCTTTCAATATTTTCATCCTCAAATACTAGGTTAAATGGGTTTATTGGTTTCATAGGCAGGTGAAAACCATCAACTATTTACTTATACTTTAATTTAATAAAGTTTGACAGAATTCCGTAACCTAAATAAAACTCTCCAACAAATGGGGCAGAGAATTAAACCTAATCAGCTATCTACGATTAATGAGCTTCTAACCAATTCATCCCAATTCCCATACCTATCTCCATAGGAACTGGAAGTTCGATTGCATTCTTCATCATTTCTTCTACGTTGGATTTGAGCATGTCCAATTCATCAATATGTGCATCGAATACCAATTCATCATGTACTTGCATGATCATCTTCGACTTGAGATTTTCCTCCTTCATCCATTTATGGATATTGATCATTGCGACTTTGATCATATCAGCGGCACTACCTTGAATAGGAGCATTGATGGCATTTCGCTCTGCAAAGCCTCTCTGTACAGCATTCCTAGAATTGATATCGCGTAAATACCTTCTTCGTCCCAAAATAGTCTCTACATACTCTAGTTCCTTAGCCTTATTGACTTGATCATCCATGTAAGACTTTATTTTAGGAAACTCAGTGAAGTATGCCTCAATTATCTCAGCTGCTTCTGTACGGCTGATGCCTATATTCTGAGATAATCCAAATGCAGAAATTCCATAGATCAGTCCAAAGTTGACCTCCTTAGCCTTGCGGCGAATGTCTGGAGTCATTTCTTCCATAGGCACTTTAAAGACTTTGGATGCAGTAGTTGCGTGAATGTCTCTTCCATTTTTAAAAGCATCAATCATATGTTCATCTCCTGCAAACGCAGCTATAATACGAAGCTCAATTTGCGAATAATCAGCAGCAAACAATTTATACTCTTCGCTTCTAGGTATGAAAGCCTTTCTGATTTCTCGCCCCTTCGCTGTACGAATAGGAATGTTTTGAAGGTTTGGATTGTTAGAACTCAATCGACCTGTAGCAGCTACAGCCTGACGATAATCTGTGTGAATCAACCCATCCTTAGAACTGATCAATGCTGGTAATGCATCCACATAAGTAGACTTGAGCTTTTGGTATTCCCGGTATTCAAGAATCTTAGCTGCTATTTCATGTTCATTAGCTAGTTTGGAAAGTATTTCTTCACCAGTAGCGTACTGGCCGGTTTTAGTTTTCTTAGGCTTTTCGACAAGTTTCATCTTCTCGAAAAGTATCTCTCCAAGTTGTTTAGGTGAATTGGTATTAAACTCTTGACCTGCTAGTTCAAAAATTTTATCCTGAGCCGTTACAGATAGTCCGTTGAGGTCTTTTGACATTTCTCCCAACACATCGGTATCAATCTTCACTCCCGCATACTCCATATCAGCCAATACGATGCTCAATGGCTCTTCTACATCATGCAGAAGTTTACCTAGCTCCTTAGCTTCAATCTCCTCCGAAAGTTTATGCTTCAGCCTAAGCGTAATGTCTGCATCTTCACAAGCATAGTCAACGACTTCGGACACCGGAATATCTCGCATGTTTTTCTGGGACTTGCCTTTACCGATCAGGTTCTCAATCGGAACAGGTGTATAATTCAGATACACTTCAGAAAGCACATCCATCTTGTGGCGAGTTTCAGGATCTATTAAATAGTGAGCTAGTAAAGTATCAAAGAACTTACCCTTTACTTCAACACCATAATTTTTCATCACCTGAATATCATACTTAAGGTTCTGCCCTATTTTAATGATAGTATCATTTTCAAGTACCGATTTGAACTCGTCAGCTATAGATTGAGCCTCCTTCTGATCAGCCGGAAACGGAACATAATATGCCTCCTTAGCTTGATATGAAAAGGCTATACCTACTAATTCAGCTTCTTCAGGGTTAAGACTAGTCGTCTCTGTGTCAAAACAAAACTCATTTTGAATAGATAAGAAATGAACCAGAGACTTCCTCAATTCAGGGGTATCTACTAAATAATAATCATGTTCAGCATTTGTAATATCTTCTTTTTCTTTTGGGATTGAAACTTCCTCCTTTTCTTCTTTAGGCGCACTCCCAAATAACCCCAATTGAGATGATGAGGCGGTAGCTTTTTTAGTAGCCTTGGCAGTAGAAGTAGACGTCTCAGATCCTCCTTCATCTCCAAAAATTCGCTTAAGTGTAGTCCTGAACTCTAGTTCCTCGAAAATCTTAGTAACCTCCTCCTTATTTGGTTCTTTATGCTTCAGAGCTTCTTCGTCAAACTCCAGTGGAACGTCAATTTTGATAGTTGCCAATTCTTTAGATAGAACACCTTGCTGTCCAAACTCTTCAACTTTCTCCTTCATCTTCCCCTTCAGGTCAGCGGTATTCTCCAGCAAGCCTTCTACACTTCCGTATTGCTTTACGAACTTGATAGCTGTTTTCTTTCCCACTCCTGGGATACCGGGAATGTTATCTACAGCATCTCCTTCTAGCCCAAGAATATCCCTCACCTGATCTACGTTATCAATCTCAAACTTGGCGAGTACCTCAGGAATTCCTAATACATCGACACCATTACCCATGTATGCAGGCTTATAGAGATAAATGTGTTCCTCCACAAGTTGAGCATAATCCTTATCTGGAGTCATCATGAATACTTCGAAATCTTTCCTTGCCGCTACCTTAGCAAAGGTTCCTATGATATCATCAGCTTCATATCCATCCAGCTCTAATACGGGAATATTGAACGCCCCTAACATATTTTTAATCACTGGAGCCGCCCACCTGATATCTTCAGGAGTTTCATCTCTATTAGCCTTATATTCAGGAAACTTTTCATGTCTAAAAGTCGCAGCTTTAGTATCGAATGCTACTCCAATATGAGTTGGCTTCTCCTTTTTTAATATCTCCAACAGGGAATTGACAAACCCAAAAACAGCACTGGTATTCTGGCCTTTAGAGTTGACACGAGGGTTCTTACTAAACGCGAAATGCGCTCTAAATATTAAAGCATAGGCATCTAGTAGGAATAGTTTCTTTTCAGGTTTGCTCATGGGATTAAAATTTGTATCTGATTCGAATTCGCTAAGTTAGTAACAAGGCAACTGCGAGTGAACTTGTTACTAAACTAAAAACCTAGCTAAATATGGAAATTAGAAATTCTAATATAGAGTCAGAAAAATACTATCACTTCTCGGATAGAGATATAAATGGAAAACCCCTTTTCTAAGCAACCGTCCAATAGAGTCACTACCATGTACTAGGGAGCTCCGACCATGTACCAGTCATCCACCACCACGTACTAGAGACTGCCGACCGTGTACTTTTGATTGCCAACCATGTACAAATGATCTACTACCATGTACTAGAGGCTACCGACTATGTACCAATGACAGACGACCATGTACTAGATACTCACGACCACGTACCAAAGGTCGCCAACCATGTACAAATGACTCACGACCACGTACTAGAGATTGCCGACCATGTACAAATAACTCACGACCGCGTACCGACGAATACTTACAAGAAGAAATCCACAAACCCTGAAAGGGAGTCCAAGACATCGTCTGCAAATGGTACTAGGTCACTAGCAAACTTCACTATCCAAGTGATCGGGTAAGTCTCCACGATACAAGCTATCCACATCCATTTGAAGATTTCACTTTTCTTACCTCCAAATGCATTCGCTAATACTGCACCTCCTATTGGCATAAATAATAGAGGAGTCAAAAAAGCAATACCCGGGACTCCATACTTTTGCCATATACGAACGTATCGCCGTGTCTTTGGAGAAAACAACTTCTTCTCTTTCTTTTTCATCAAACGTTGAGAGTAGTGACGAATTGGAGTACCAAAAAACGTTACAATGTAAATGGCAGCCATCATCCCAAGAATCGTCAGCGTAGCAGTCATAAATACACTGAATTCAAACGAAGTACCTAGCAGCACCCCAAAGATGATCTTGAAAGTACTACCGAGAAACACTATGAAACACTTGATGATATATTCTTGCATGAGTTGACTTTCAGATGATCCCTTTCGAATCGGGGAGGCAAAAGTAAATTTCGTATTTGATTTAGACGAAAAAGCTAGAGTTTTGTGGCACATTATTATTGTCATATTCTCAACTCAATGACGAATCACACAGATATGATAGAAAAAGATCTCAATCTTATCCAAGACTTAGTCAATGTCTTCGCTCCTTCTGGGCGAGAGTCAGCAATGAAGGAATTCATTATTGATTTTGTACATACACATCAAAGAGATTGGAAAGTAAAGCCTGAAATCATAGAAGGGTCAGAATTTCAAGATTGTGTTATGTTGAAATTTGGCCAACCAAGAACCGCCGTCTTTGCTCACATGGACTCTATCGGATTCACCGTTCGATATGAAAATCAATTAGTGCCTATCGGTAGCCCTGATGCAGAAGATGGATATGAACTGACTGGCTCAGATAACTTGGGGCTTATTGATTGCAAGTTGGTCACCAAAGAAGATGAAATGGGTAGAAATCATCTATTTTATGACTTTGGTAGAGGTATTCAATCAGGAACAGAACTCGTATTCAAATCTAACTTTAGGTCTGAAGGAGACTATATACAATCATGTTATATGGACAATCGTCTTGGCATTTTCAATTGCCTCAAGATCGCTGAGGACTTAGAGAATGGTATCTTAGTTTTTTCTACAGGTGAAGAACATGGTGGTGGATCAGTACCTTTTTTAACCAAGTATATCTATGAAAAACTAGGGGTAAAGCAGGCTTTGATTTCTGATATCACCTGGGTGACCGAAGGTGTCAAACATGGTGAAGGCGTTGCCATATCGATGCGCGATATGAGTATTCCCCGCCGGTCATATGTTGATAAAATCATTGAACTTACTAAAGAGTCTGGCGTATCATATCAAATCGAAGTGGAAAGAGCTGGAGGAAGCGACGGACGAGAAATCCAATCTTCACCATATCCAGTTGACTGGTGCTTTATCGGAGCTCCAGAAGACAATGTTCACTCCCCTAATGAAAAAGTACACAAAGCTGATATTGCAGCTATGGTGGATTTGTACAAATACCTTTTAAAGAATCTTTGAAAAGATGAAAGTATTAGATAAAGAATTTGAGGTCATGATGACCCAGGAAGAAATCGACTCTCTAGTAAGTGACTTGGCCTCTAAACTAGATACAGAGTACCAAGGCAAAGACTTAGTCATCGTCGCTATTCTCAATGGATCATTTATATTCGTTTCTGACTTAGTAAGAAAAATGAAACTCGATCCAGAGGTAATATTCTTAAAGTATAAATCCTATAAAGGCACTAGATCAGGAGAGGTAAAAGTTCAGCTTGAGTTAGAAGATGATATTGAAGACAAGCATGTTCTCATTCTTGAAGATATAGTTGATACAGGAAAGACTATTGTTCGAATCTCTCAGGATCTTAAAGAACATGAACCTGCTAGCTTGAAATACGGAACGCTCTTTCTCAAACCAGATTGCTACAATAGTGAAGTTGAACTGTCATTCATCGGCAAAGAGCTACCCAACAAGTTCGTCTTAGGGTATGGTATGGACTACAATGGAAAGGGCAGAAGTCTGAATGAGCTCTATCAATTAAAGGACTAATAGATTTTCGTATCTTTGCGACCCTAAAAATGGCTAATAGCTCATCGGACTCGATGTGTAAGAGTTTGCATCAGCTATTTCCAAAAAAAATATTTCAAACTAACAGATCAGAAGAAGATGCTTAACATCGTATTATTTGGACCTCCTGGCGCAGGAAAAGGCACTCAAAGTGAAAACATTATTGAAAAATTTAACTTAACTCACCTTTCTACAGGAGACCTTTTTAGAAAGCATTTGGGCGAAGGAACTGACCTTGGTAAGCTTGCTCAAAAATATATGGACGATGGTAATCTTGTCCCTGACTCCGTAGTGATAGACATGGTAAAGGACAAAATCGCAAGCACTTCTGGAGCTAAAGGGTTCATCTTCGATGGTTTTCCTAGAACCGTCCCTCAAGCTGAAGCGCTAGATACTATGCTCAAAGAATTCGACTCAGACATCAGTGGTATGATTGCTCTTGATGTACCAGACGATGAGTTAAGAACTAGACTTCTTGAAAGAGGAAAAACTTCAGGTAGAGCTGACGATCAAAACGTGGACAAAATCAACAATAGAATCCAAGTCTACAAGGATGAAACTATTCCGGTAGCTGAGTTTTACGAAAAGCAAGGTAAATTCAATAAAATTCATGGTGTAGGTAGCATAGAAGGAATCTTCGGTGAAATCAGCACTGTGATTGAGAAGCTTTAAAAAATTACAATTTGTCATTTCAAGAGAGTGAAGAATCTATTGCTAAGCATAGATTTAGTGAAAACGATAATCTCTTCATTCTCTTAAAATGACATTTTTGTTTGAACAATTATCCAATTAAAAATGTCAGGCAGCAACTTCATTGATCACGTACGATTTTGTTCTCGCTCAGGAAAAGGCGGAGCTGGAGCAGTCAGCTTTCGTAGAGAGAAGCACGTACCAAAAGGAGGGCCTGATGGTGGTAATGGTGGCCGTGGTGGGCACATCATACTTCGGGGCAATAGACAACTTTGGACTCTTCTCCATTTAAGATACCGTAAGCATGTTATCGCCACAGACGGTGGCAATGGTGAAGGCGGCATCAGATCTGGTGCAGATGGTGAAGATGTTATTCTTGAGGTACCATTAGGTACTGTAGCTAAGAATGCCGAGACAGAAGAAACTATAGTAGAGATACTCGAAGAAGGTCAAGAACTTATTCTAACCAAAGGTGGTAGAGGTGGACTTGGTAATCACAATTTCAAGAACGCCACTAATCAAACGCCTCGCTATGCTCAACCTGGTGAAGAAGGGATAGAGGAGTGGATTCTACTGGAACTAAAAGTTCTAGCTGATGTAGGACTTGTTGGTTTTCCAAATGCTGGTAAATCTACTTTACTATCTGTAGTGTCAGCAGCTAAACCTGAGATAGCTAATTATGCATTTACCACACTTGTTCCAAACCTTGGTGTGGTGGGCTATCGTGATCACAAGTCGTTCGTAATGGCTGATATTCCAGGGATAATTGAAGGAGCCTCTGAAGGAAAAGGAATTGGTTTAAGATTCTTAAGGCACATCGAACGCAACTCTACGCTTCTGTTCATGATTCCTGCAGATACTGATGATATCAAAAAAGAATACGAAATCCTCCTCAATGAGCTGACCGAATTCAATCCCGAATTACTCGATAAACAACGCATGCTGGCTATTACAAAATCTGACATGCTTGACGAGGAGTTGATGAATGAGATGCAAGCGGAGCTACCTGTAGGAATCCCCAATATATTTATATCTAGTGTTACTCAGTTCAATATTGACAAATTGAAGGATATGATCTGGGCTCAACTCAACAATGATTAAAAAGCTCCAATTCGATTATTTATTTTAGTGAAAACCGTTCTAAAAGCCTTATCTGAACATTGAATACTAATATTCTCCATATTATAGACTCTTAGAGTTAACTATTACTCGAGGATCAATCAGGTAGTCTTATTGTGCTAAGTTTAAAACTTGGACATGCATTTTGTTCACTGTACTGTTAGAAAAGAGTATCTTAGTCGTTATTGCAAATAAATTTGATTGTGAATAAAAGAATACAAGCATTTTTTGTCATCGCTCTGCTTTCATTAAGTATATGCAACGCACAAAACCCTAATTCTAATTTTAACCCAGGAGATATTGTTCCTAATTTCACAGGAACTGACCAATTCAATAAACCATTTGAGCTGTATAGTACTTTAGAAAAAGGCCCAGTAGTTCTTATTTTCTACAGAGGCTATTGGTGTCCGTATTGTAATAAACAACTTAGTCAACTCGAGGACTCATTGAATTTCATTACTCAAAAAGGGGGTACTGTCATCGCAGTCACTCCTGAACAACCAGAGGGAATCGAGAAAACGATAAAGAAAACGGGTTCTTCATTCAAGATAATTCATGACAAAGACTTGAAAATTATGAACCTTTACAAGGTTGGTTTTTCGATTAGTGAATCTTTAAACAAGCAATATCAAAAACACGGCATTTATGTCGAAAGAAATAATGGATCTAATGGTCCAAATCTCCCTGTACCGGCAACCTATATTATAGGAAAAGATCAAAAGGTACTTTACACCTTTTATGATCCCGACTATAGAAAGCGAGCCACCGTAGGAAAAATTTTGGATAACCTTTAATAAGCAAAAACAGTATGCTTTCCCCACTACAAATAAAGAAACAAACTCACTTTTTCAACATCTTGGATTTTGATCGTAGCGGTACGATCGAGGAAGATGACTTCGAAGCCATTGGTGATAATCTCAGCATTGTCAGAGACTTTGATATGGACACGGTCGAGTATGAAACCGTAATGAGACTCACCAAAGGTATCTGGGGTAACCTAGTTCCATTCGTAAAGGGCACTCAGGGTACTCAAGAGCAATGGCTTCAATTCATGACAGTGCTACTTGCGGATGAAAATGAAGATAAATATGACAAGTACGTTCGTCAGTTTGTTTCAACTTTATTCAAACTCTTTGATATTAATGAGGATGGGTATATTTCTCAGACTGAATATATAGACCTATTCATTGGACTGAGGATAGAGGTAAGGTTTGCTCCTAAAGCCTTCCGAAACCTTGATACTAATAACGATGGAAAACTTTCTCATGATGAAATCATCCAATCAGTAGATGAATTCATGAAAGACTCAGACCCTAAGGCACCAGGTAACTGGCTTTTCGGAGACTGGGAGGGAACGGTAGTTTAATTTCTCTAAAAAATTTAGATCATAGATGGCTTCTAATCTAGAAGCCATCATCTTCATCCTCTTTTACAGGTTCCTGATTATCTAAAGGTGTTTCTTCCTTTTCTTCAGAGCTTTCATTCCCCTCATCATTAAATTCTTCTTCTGTCTCTTCTTCTACAAACTCATCATCCTCTGATAAGTTATCATCACTAAATTCATCATCCTCTAATTGCAACTCTGCCGGCATTTGAATTTTATATGGAGTATTAATTCCTAAGTACTTAGACCTGAAGCCTTCTACGTAATCTAACACCTCAAATTCGTCACCTAAGGTAATTGCATATTCACCAAAGCCTACTTTTTCAACCTTAGACGTTTCCACTACTCTCTCATTGAAATCCTCACTAGAAGAATATACTAACAACCTACCCTGACTATAACTGAAATAATACCATGTACCCGCGTTCACTTCAAAGAAAAGGTTGAAAACATCTACTCCCTCGTCGTCTTTTTTCACTTCAAGAAATCCATCTAGCATAGCATTGATATCATTATCAAAACTATGGGACAAACCAATTTTAGAAGTACTATACCAAGCTGCGTATTCTTGATTTCGTTTCATCTTTACATTCGTCAAGACCAAAGTTTTTTCAAGCTTATCATCTATTTTATAAAGCGGTGTATACTCTTTAAGCAATTTGCTTTCATACTTTCTAGCAGACTCATCATCTGTAAGTTGAGCTAGGTTTAGAACCAACTCTGAATTGCTACCATTAGCCTCTTTCACATCGGTATTGTCAAGTTCTTTCAGAATATCCTTTGCCATCATTTTCATCAGGTCATCGGATATTTTGAAATCCATCATCATCATAGCATTGATTCTAAATAATCCTGTCTCAGGAATACCTGTTCCTACAATAGCTGTTTGTACATTGAATTGACTGGACTGTTCAAGTAGGTCTACTTTGCCTTCATAACTCAATTGACCATTTTGGTCATTATAAATAAATGATTTACCTACATAGGAATTGCCATTATGCTTAACTGAATCTTCAATAATGAATTCCTGACTTTTCTCTTCATATGAAAGCATTCCCTCTGCCTTGAAAAATGTCTCATCTTCTGGTGTGCGCTTCTCATGTAAATAAGACATGTAAAGTTCGTCATTGCCTAAATCATAATACAATCCAGCAATCGGTTCCTCACCATTCTCAGTTTTAGAATTAGCAATGTCTATATACACATTAGCAGTATCATTTTGAGCATTATACTCTATCCAATAATCATAACGACCTAAAGTTTTGAAATATGGTGAGATATACCCTTCCTTATATAGTTTTTTATTGGCAGCCTGCAACTCAACTTCACCCTTGTAGAAAAAACCTGGCGAACTCATTACATTCAAATCTTCTCCGACATGACCGTAGGCAGTTGTCATAGAATCTAGTTCTCCATTGGATTGCTCAACAACTCGGACAGCAAAATCCCGCATGACTATGTCAAAAGTCTCTCCAGCACTATTGACTAAATGATAGACAGCATCTCCTTCAAATTTTTTCCTTGAGATGATTGTGATATTCCCTTGGGAGAAATGATGATATTGATTCAATGAATCCATCTCCAGTTTCATATTGGTAAATGGTGTCAATACTGAATTCTCTAGAATTGTAGTTTGATTACCTTCAGGGATCAATCTAGCGTCAGCTACATTGATGTATGGAATACCATAAATATTCAAATCATAAGTCTCCATATCATAATATGCTCCCGAAGCATTGAAAGCAAGAGAATCGAGATCTTCTCTAGTTGTATAGAAATACGAATATTTAATATCAACTTGCTCAGGCTTTTCCATGTAAATCTTAGCTGAATCAAGATACCATGTAGCATTTGACATGGACGTCTTCATCTGTGAATAAGGAAAACTGATTGCAGCAACACCCGCTTCTTCTGGTTGTACTTTTGCTTGATTTTCAGTCAAATCAAATTTCAACTTAACATCGTCACCTTCCATCGCTGGTTTCCCCGGAACATCCGTTAGAACCTCAAAATGCGCATGACGACCAGAATATTTATCACTTTCAAAATGATATTCTTGTGATATAGTTTTTGAACCTCTAGAGAACATTGTACCAGACCCATATACACCATTTCCTGTGATGTTTGCTTTTCCATCTAAGCTTGCTGATTGCTCATAAAACATAAATGGATCCTTAAGGTTTTCGATATACATACTGTCCTTATTAGGAAGCCATAGCATTCTGAAATGTTTCATCTCAGCTTGAGGATAAGACGCTGAACCGATTTGTCCCTCTTTCATGAAACTCTCTTGTCCCTCTGCAGTAACTGAATCCATGTAAAACGTAAACTTATCGGAGTGGATCTCTGCGGTTTGATAAGTAACGCGGCCATTAGCTGTTAATCCACCAAAATCAAGATTCAGAGAATCATAGAGAACTGCATCTCCTTTATAGAGATTGTATCCTTCGCTAGGAATAGTGTGTTTAAAACCAAGTGATCTATCAGGCATAATATGCAGAACTTCCTGAATCGGAGGCAAGATACCTCCTGAATAAAAAGTACCTGTAAATGACAAAGAATCTATACTTTCTTGCCCTACAGTATCAGATTTGAAAGGAGGTATCAAGAAATAAACAGATCGATCATAGTTACCATCCAATATTTCCTTACTATCAAAGTATACCACTGCTTCAGAATCAGATTCAAAGTAAGGGTATTGAGTATATTTTTTTAACCCAGCCTTATTATTTGGATGGTTAATATAAAGTACTCCAGAAGTGGTTTCAAGATGCTGCGCTAGTGGTGTTCTTTCTTCTCCTTCTTCTTTTTGAACCTGTATCCTAATAGAATCAATCTTCCTCATATCCACTAGGTAACGCTCATAGTCAAAGACAAACTCTTTTCCCTTATACTGAAATCCTTCTGCGTTCACCATACCATTGAACTTCATCCCTTTATCCTCGATCAATGTCAACACTTTGTCATCTGGCTCTAAATAGACTTCGTTGTCAGGTGTAATATTTACTCTTCTTACACCTCGAACATCCATTTCTTTTCTATCAAAATTCAAAGAAGCATTTGGTTCATCGGGAGAAATCGATGAAATCAAAAAGTTATCGTAGTCTTTCTTTTTAGATACTGACATTATATAATGAAATGCCTTTCTGAGCACCGTTATATCCCCTGTTTCCTTGTCGTAGGTGATGTAAGAGTTTTGGTGTAAGTACTCGACTGCTGTAAATATGAGAGACTGTTTGATATCATAAGTACTCACCAGTTCCATGACATTATAGCTTGAATTATGGATTTTACGAGCGTAGTTTACAACCAGCCTGATAGGGTGAAAGCCTGACAATCCTGACATCTTTGCAAAACGTACAGAATTAAAAAAGTCCTCTGACTCGAATACCGCGGGGATCATTTGCGCCCCATTCATAATAGAAATGTCCAAACTATCAGATTCTATATCCCACCTAATCCGATCGGCTTTGAATTCCATCTTGAAGAATGAAGAGTAATAATAAGTATTCTTGTAATCTCCTTTATCCTTATAAATAGAGACATAATTTTTCCCAGCATCTAGTTTCACTTTAACAGCTGGATGATAAATAGAATCCCCTATTCCGTGATATATAGTAAGCTCAGCTAGGTCTGTTTTAATGGTAGAGTCGTTGTTGAAATAATAGAGCTCTGCTCTGGTTTTCATCGATCTAGGATCAGCACCTCTTACCTCCAACGTAGACGGAATCTTTGAAATAGAGGTTCCTACCATTTGCCCTCCCCATAGACCAAAACCTCCTTTATAACTCATGTTATCGTAAGGCAGGTTAAGAACTTTATCTGAGTAAAAGGAAGTAAACCTAGGATATGGCTTAACCGACTTTTTCCTTCTTTTTAAACTTTTAAATTCGAAGGCTCCGGCTAAAGAATCTTCGAACATTTTTGGAAAGAGCATTCTTGCCCTTGAAGATTTAAAAACTGGATTCTTTATTTCAAAATAGAAGTTTGTTAAGTCTACTAACACACCATCTGTACCTCTGATATCACCTGGCCACTCGACTAAACCAGACTCTCCTACAAACACTCCATCACGAAGCATCAAGGATCCTTTCACATTCTTAATTCTAATCGTATCAAAAGGAGTAGATACTTTAAACTCCATTCCTTGAAGTTCTATTACAGCCCCTCCCACCTCTGGAATAAAATCATTGAGCTTGTACTGTGCTACATAATCTGTCTTTTCTAGTTGGAATGTCTTCCTTTCAAAAACTTCTTCTTTTTGTTCATCTGGATCAGGTAAGAATCCTAAATCTGAGTCAGAACTCCAGTCTCCCTCATCATTGGATCCCCAGCCACTGTCATCGTCACTACCCCAACCATCATTGGACGAATCAGAGGCCCAATCATCATTATCACCAAAATCATTCGCTTGAAACATTTCATCATCTTCGCTGATAATATCCTCTTCAGGATCGTCTTCCTCTACTTGTTCCTCTAAATTAAACTGTACATTTTCCGACGGCTTTACATCTTCTAAGAGTTTAAGAGAATACTGCCCTCCTTCTGTAGTCAACTTGTTGTATTTGGAAAAAAACAAGTACCCTCTAGCAAAGAAGTAGGTTAAGGTCTGACTCAAATTGACTACTTCCTTGTCACTATAATTATCAACTGCGTGCTCCATGACAGCTAGGATACTATCAATATCTTCTTGATCCGCGTTTTCCTGTGTGATAGAATAGGTAAGAAGACTAAAAAGATATCTATAGTGAGGATTCATACGCATACCTCGCTTTCGCATCTTCTCACAGATGTCAATTACTTTTTGTTTTTGAAGGTTGGTAAGCGATCCATCCCACGCACCACGAAAGTCATATGCTACCTTATTAGTGGCTTCAAGCTCTACAGATTTCAATCCACGAATAACGTCCACAGCAAAAGAGTCTGGCTCTGTAGAAAATCGAAAGTACTGAGCCTTCGAAACCACAGAGGTACTCAACATACACAACACAAAAATTACATACCTATACATTCGAACAATAATGGTCGATCTAATGGCTAAAGATAAGCAAGCGAATGAGATAATATCAGGATTTGATCAATTTCAAAGCTGCCCAGTCATTCTTAATAACTGAGTCTACCACTGAAAGATTATGTTTTAGTGCTTCATTTTTAATTTGATCTATATCCTGTTCATAAAATCCACTTAGAAAAAGAGCACCTCCAGAAGACAAAAGATTTGCATAATACTGCATCTCACTTAACAAAACATTTTTATTAATATTAGCTAGTACCACATGATACTCTGTCTGCCGAAAGCTAACATTATTGACAGTACCAAGATGACAAGGAATATCTACTAAATCATTCAAACCAAAGTTTTCAGCACTATTTTCTATACACCACTCATCGATGTCAGTGCATTCAATAGACTTAGCTCCAAGCTTCATGGCCATTATCGCCAAAATACCTGTTCCAGTTCCAAGGTCTAAAACACTTTTCCCCACAAAATCATGCTCCATTTCGAGCTTAATCATATTATAGGTAGTGGCATGATGACCTGTACCAAAAGACATTTTAGGAATCACAATGATTTCATACTGAAATGAAGGATCCGGATCATGAAAAGTAGCTCTTACTCTGCACTTTCCTTCAACTTCGATGGGATCATAGTTCTTCTCCCATTCCTCATTCCAGTTTTGTTTTGCAACCTCCTCTAGCTCATATGAAACCTTTGTCATGGATGCATATTGCTCAATAACAGTCTTAAGATCGGTTTCTTTAAAATTTTCTTGGGGAATATAGGCATCTATACCTGTTGCTGTTTCTTCAAACGTTTCGAAGCCTATTTCTGCAAGTTCTGCAGTGAATATTTCTCCAAATTCGGGAGTAGTAGAAATACTTACTTTGATGAAGCTCATTATCTATTGCATCCTGCGAAGGACTCTGTATCTGTAAATGCGATGATGAAATCTGCCATATTTTTGCGTTTTGTAAAGTATACATAAGCATTCGCGAATCTCTTGTTTTCTACAAAATGCCATTGCCCTGGATGATCCGCATAAAGGGAATTTTCATGTTCATAGACTACTAGATCGGCAGAGTACTCGGAGTCTTCTATGTAAACAATATAATCAGCCATTCCCTCTAGCTCTACTTCATATATCTGCCCGTATACCTTGCAAGGATCTATTGCAGCATTTGGAACTATGAAATGAAGCCAGAAGGAAAGTATAAGGCTAATCAAAATTTATTCTTTTAAAACGATGTAACTACAGCTACAAAATCTTCTGCTTTCAAAGAAGCACCTCCAATCAGACCTCCATCTACATCTGGACAAGCAAATAACTCAGGAGCATTAGCTGGTTTAGCACTACCTCCATACAATATAGAGCAATTGTCAGCCGCTTCTTGCCCATACTTTGATGCTAAGTGTGCTCTTAACTCAGCATGCATTTCTTGTGCCTGTTCTGAAGTTGCAGTTTTACCTGTTCCAATAGCCCAGATTGGCTCGTAAGCAATAACAATCTTTGAGAAATCCTCAGCAGACAAGTGAAAAAGGCTTTCCGTCAATTGCTCCTTGACAAATGGATACATATCACCTGCTTCTCTTACTTCTAATGGCTCTCCACAGCAGAAAATAGGAATTAAATCATTAGCCAATGCTTGATTGACTTTCTCCGCCAATTCTTCGTTTGACTCGCTAAAATACTCTCTTCTTTCACTGTGCCCTAAAATCACATAATTTGCACCTGTTGACTTAACCATAGATGCAGATATCTCACCTGTGTAAGCTCCAGATACTTTGTCACTGCAATTCTGAGCGGCAACACCAATTCCATTTTTACCACCTAAAGTTTCTACAACAGCAGTAATGTGCGTAGCAGGTACACCCAATACGATTTGAGCCTCTTCAGAGCCTGTAGTTTTAGCTAATACATCAGCAGCCAGCGCTTTTCCCTCTTCAAGGCTGGTGTTCATTTTCCAGTTTCCTGCAACGATTTTTTTTCTCATTGTTCTGTGTTTATAAAAATGCAATTTTAAGATGGACAAAGTTGTCGATTATATACAACTATTTATGGTTAATTGAGAAAATGATTGTGTTTATTATTGAGTTAAATCCTAACTAAAATTTCTTAAAATCTTATGGTTTTGGTTCAAACATCCAATCTTTAGCTTCCAAACTATTGAAGGGTTCGTATTTCCCATTCCCTATAGAGTAACCAATAAAATAGATAACTCCTCCCGCTACTAGTGTTGATAGACCAAAGAGAGCTAAATCATCATCTGATTCATCATCTTCCACTGCAGCTGCGGTGGTAACTAAACCAATTGCAGCCAAGGCGCCACCTATCCATTTAAAGGGTGCTCCAGCTACTTTCCCCAAGGTCACTTTCTTTACTTCAATCACTCCTATTTCTGAAAAAGATAGTCGTCTATAATCATCATAAGTAAAATAGTTGCCACTGATCTTTGGTTTACCCTTAAAGTACTCCCCATCTAAAGAGACTGTCCCAAGTACTTTCTTTGTTTTTACTTTTAGTACAGCATCATTTGTTCTGCTCTTTGCTAAGAATTTTTTTTGAGAAAATCCTTGTCCCGAAAGAAACAAATTAAGACAGATACATAAAAAAAAGAAGCTTCGATTCATCAGACTATTTTCAATAAATTCAAAATGTCAAAACTAAGAAACTTGATCTAGAAGTTACCTCTTATTGTATTTCGCATTTTGATTCAAAATCTTGTGTACCTTTCTAACTTTTTGGCTCTAAAGCATGAACTAAGTCAGTGAAAATTGAAACAATATTTTTACTTAAAAAAAGATATATTTTATTTTAAATAGACACCTTAGCGAATAATCTCAAAATCTCCAAAACATGCATTAGTGCAGGTTTTGGGCGATTTTATACTACCAAACTATATTTGAAATAAACTAAAACCAATATTACTTATGGGCAGACACGTCTACGACTATGGAATCATCGGCAACTGCGCCTTCTCAGCACACATCAAGACTGACACGAATATCGCGTGGATGTGCTGGCCAAGATTCGATAGCAGCTTCATCTTTGGAAACCTAGTGGATGAAGAGAAAGGTGGTGAATTTTCAATTTTACCAGAAAACGGCAAATTTGATTCAAACCAATACTATATAGAAAATACTAACGTACTCTGCACAGAAATAGAATGTAGTACCGGTAAATACAAGGTTACTGACTTCGCTCCCCGATTCGAGCAGTTCGACAGATATTACAAACCACTTATGATGATCAGAAAGATAGAACCTATCTCTGGTCAACCTCAAATTAAGGTAAAATGCAACCCTAAAGGAGACTATGGCAATATTACACCTGAAAGAAGCCAAGGAAGTAACCACATAAGGTTTATAGGTCTAGATGCACAAGTGAGATTAACCACCAACATCTCATTAAACTACCTCATGCATGATCAAGAATTTGTTCTCAATGAGACTAAGTGGTGTGTTCTGACATATGGTCAACCTATGGAAACCGAAATGAAAGAAACTTCACAAATGTTTCTAAATAGAACGGTTAAATATTGGAGGGATTGGATCAAGACTGCCTCAGTAGTAAATTTCTATCAGAAGGCTGCTATTAGATCGGCGCTTGCATTGAAAATTCATCAATATGAAGATACAGGAGCTATTGTAGCTGCATTGACAACAAGTTTACCAGAATCTCCCCAATCTACTCGTAACTGGGACTATAGATTTTGCTGGATGCGTGACACATATTATACCTTGAATGCATTCAATAACATTGGTCACTTTGAAGAACTTGAACAGTATTTTCACTATATCCAAAACATTCTCATCGGTGAAAATGATAGGTATCAACCGCTAGTAGGCATCGGTGGAGAAAAAAAATTAGTTGAAATTGAAACTTCGCTGGCAGGCTATCAAGGCGATAACAAACCGGTTCGTGTAGGAAACCAAGCTTATGAACACATTCAAAATGATGTGTATGGACAAGTATTAGTTTCATTACTTCCTCTTTATTATGATCAACGTATCATTTTCACAGAGAAGTTTGATAGTGGCAACCTGATCATGAAAACACTGAAGCTAATAGAGGCTACTATGGAGCAGAAAGACGCTGGTCTTTGGGAATTTAGAAACTTACAGCAATATCATTGCTATACCTACCTCTTCCATTGGGCTGGTTGCTTAGCAGCAGAAAAAATCGCTGAAGTGGTGAAAGATAACGACATGGCTGCACTTGCTGGTAAGCTCAAAAAAATAGCAAAGGAAAAAGTAGAAGCCTGCTATGTTCCTGCTAAGAAAGGATATGCTCAGGCTATGGGAACTGACCGCATGGATGCTAGTTGCCTACAGCTTATCAATATGAATTATCTTAAAGGAGATTCTGAGGTAGCCAAAGCTCACCTACAAGCTATGGAAAAAGATCTTTTAGCATCAAATGGACTATTCTACAGATACAAACATCAAGATGACTTTGGAGAGCCTGAGACTACATTCTTGATCTGTGCCTTCTGGTATGTTGAGGCGTTGGCTTGTGTAGGACGTATTGATGAAGCTATTAAGTATTTTGATAATCTAGCAAGCTATAGTAACCATGTAGGACTATTAAGCGAAGACGTTAAAGAAACTGACGGTAGTATGTGGGGTAACTTCCCTCAAGCATATAGTCACGTCGGACTTTTGAATGCGGCAAATAGAATTGCCAAGAAGTTAGATACTCCCGATTTCTGTTATTAATTTCAGCGGATGAAACATTATTCATCCGGATCAGAATTCGAAAAATTAATAGGATATTCCAGAGCCGTAAAAGAAGGCAATTTTCTTTTCGTCTCTGGAACTACTGGTTACAACTATGAGACTATGACAATCTCTGATGGAGTAGTTGATCAGGCAGAGCAAACCATTCAAAACATCATCAAGGTACTCGAAGAAGCTGGCACTAGCCTAGATCGAGTTGTTAGAGTCAGATACATACTCTCCAAAAGAGAGCACTTCGAACCGTGTTGGCCTATACTAAGAAAATACTTTGGAGAAAGTCGTCCAGCAGCTACCGCTATCATTGCTGATCTCATGGATGAAAAAATGAAAATCGAAATAGAAGTCACGGCTTCATTATAATTGTGCTGGATTTTCCAAAATGAAACTCCTCCGACCGAAGGGTATGGGGTATCTTTGGATTTTTTTTAAACTCGGTCTTTAGGTCGAGAAATTAAACCCTATGGGCTATCGCCCGGAGATTAAATCAATGGAAGAAAAAATAATATACGGCATCCAGCAAATGGGCGTGGGTGTGGACGATGCAGAAAGAGGTTTTCACTGGTATGCCACTCGACTAGGAGCTGACTTAAGTATCTTCGATGATGACAATACAGCCACTTATATGGCTAAGTATATGGGTGGTGAACCTCGTGAAAAACGAGCCATCCTAGCGATGAATGCACAAGGGGGTAGTGGATATGAAATCTGGCAACACACTGGACGTACTCCTCTAAAACTGGAAGAACCTTTGAACTTTGGAGATCTTGGACTGTTAGCCGCAAAGATCAAATCAAAAGATATTCAAGCTAGCTATGACCGACTAAAAGGTCTAGGAGTAGAAGTTCTTACAGATATTGGAACTGAGCCTAATGGAACTAAAGGATTTTACATTATGGATCCTTGGGACAATATTCTTCATATTAAAGAGCACGACTCATGGAGAAATCAAAAAGGAACTGATGTAGGCGGCATCTTTGGAGCCACGATTGGAGTGAGTGATATTGAAGCTTCTTTAAAGCTCTATGCTGATGTAATAGGATATAGCGAAGTTATTTATGATGAAACAGGTGTATTCGACGACTTAAAAGGACTTCCCAATGGAGACCAAAAGTTCAGAAGGGTAGTCTTGACACAAAAAGAAATACAAACCGGTGGATTCAGTCCTCTTTTGGGTACGAGTCAACTTGAGCTGGTCCAAGCAATTGATTACTCGGGAAAAAAACTATTTGAAGGCCGTTTCTGGGGAGATATTGGTTTTATTCATCTATGCTTCGATATTAAGCATATGAAATCGTTAGTGGAGGAGTGTAAAGATGCTGGATTTCCCTTCCAGGTGCTAAGTAATTCAGACTTTGACATGGGTGATGCTAATGGGCATTGGGGATACATTGAGGATCCTGATGGCACATTAGTAGAGTTCGTAGAGACTCATAAAGTACCATTGATAAAAGCCATCAACTGGAACATTAAACTAAAAGGAAGAGATCCTCACAAACCACTTCCAGGTTGGGTATTGGATGCAATGGCTAAAACGAAAAAGGTTAAGTTTTAAACTTATAACTTTCTAGTCTCAAGCTAATACAAAGAGACTTTCTAAAAACCGCCATGTCTCTATTTTAATCCATGGCGGTTTTTTTATTACATAAAAAGTTATTCCCCGGATATTTGTGCTATACCTTTTTGGAGTACTACCTTCCAATCTTTCAAAGTAATAGTATCTATACTCTTATCATGGCTCCGCACGGTTTCTAGCAAGGAATTAAGCCAATTTTGATACATCCATTTTGGAATATCCATTGCATCTGCGGCATGTGATTTTCTTAAATCCTTCATTTTATTTTTGGCAATAGAAGAATCACTCGAAAATTGAATCACAAAGCTCAAACCATGACGCACCAGTTTCTTTTGCTGAGTCATATCCGTATTTTCAAACATTTTCTTGATTTCGCTATTTGAGTCCATGAACTTTTTATAAAAATCGTCAAAGAACCCATTTGAAATTATACATCTACCATAACTCTGCTGTACTCTCTCATAACTCTGTTCACTCATAATCTTGACTGGTTGTTGAATTTATACTGTAAACAGGCAAAATAAGATTTGATGAATCTGAATGAAAATAGAGGATTCCCTTAAATCATACTACTTCAAGCATGACTATAATCATGTCCAATAATTTTGACTAGACTAACTCGTATAAGATTACTACTACTATGTCATCTCGAATTTTCAGCTAACAACACCTATAACAGTTCAGTAATGAACTAAACATTAGGCTAGCTTGGAGTGGTCAAAAAAAGAGAAAAACAAGTAAGATAATTGAATAATATTAAAGAAACTGATGTAACTGAATAAAACTAGCCAATATGTAGTGAAGGTTGGAATCTACCAGACTTTGAGATAAATTGGCAAAAACATTATAAATCTAATTTTCTTTAATTATGACTTTTGAAGTAAAGTACCAAGAATCATATTCACGTGGTGAATTATTATTAAGATCTCTATTTGGAGTCTTTTACATAGCCTTACCTCATCTTTTTTTATTACTCTTCCTAAGTATCTGGAGCCAGATATTGACATTCATTTCTTTTTGGATCATTTTATTTACGGGTAGTTACCCAGAATCATTTTTTGATTTCCAAGTGAAACTAATGCAATGGAGTACTAGAGTAAATTTAAGACTATATAACCTGTCAGACGGCTATCCTGCATTTGGATTATCAGCTGAAGATGAGGCCTTTAAACTTGATATTCCATATCCAGAAAACCTTAGTAGAGGAACTCTTTTACTAAAGGCTTTCTTTGGGTGGTTATATGTTCTATTACCTCATGGAATTGCTTTAGGACTTAGAAGCTATGCTACTCTATTTTTAAACTTTCTTGCATTTTGGGTAGTATTATTCACAGGCTCTTATCCAGAATCATGGTTTAGGTTTAATGTAGGCACATTGAGATGGGGCTTGAGGTTGAACTTATACCTAAGCTATATGTCTGATGATTACCCTCCGTTCTCAGGTAAATAATCTATGGAATACCACGAACTGGAACAACCTAGCAGTCTTTCCAAAAAAGAGAAGGAAGATGCTATGGGATCTTATTTAATGATGTTTGCAGCAATGGGGGCAGGTCTCCCATTGCCCATCATCAATCTAATTGCCGCTATCGTGTACTATTTTGTCCAACAAAAAAATTCTCGTTTTGTTAGGTTTCATAGTATGCAATCTTTGTATAGTCAGATTCCTACCACCCTTGTTAATGCTGGTGCAGTATTTTGGACTTTACAAATATTCTTATTTAAGAATATGGAAGTAACTGATATGTACTTGGGATATCTAATCATGGGTGCTATTCTAAACATTGCATACTTCATTTTCAGCATAGTCGGTGCAGTAAAAGCTAGAAAAGGTCAGATGTATTATTTCCTGTTTTTCGGAAAATTGTGCTATCATGCTGTTTACCAAATCCGCGATGAAGAAGGTAAAGAGCCAGTCAATCAGCCACCCAAAATATGAGCACCAAAATCTGGAGAGACTTAATCATCCTCCTCTTAATATTCGGGGGAATATGGGCTGGGTTTTCTCTATACAATTTCAAGGTAGATAAAAATCCATTCTCGGTTTCAAAAGAAATGGAAGAAGACATGTCTGAGCTTCTTACAGATTATTTGATGAATGATTTTGATGTCATCGAAAATCAAAAATTAGATTCGTCATTTTCCATCATCATGGATCGACTAACAGAGTCAATGGATACTGTATCTTATGATTACAAAGTTACCATTATCAGAGACTCACAGGTAAATGCTTTTACATCATTGAATGGACAACTTTATGTTTTCACCGGACTCATAGAAAAGCTCGATCATGCGGAAGAAATGGCCTTGATTTTAGCTCATGAAATCGGTCATGCTGAGAATAAGCATGTAATCGAAAAAATGGTAAAGATTATTGGAATGGAAACTCTATTTTCTATCGCTACTGGCGGTGATCCAGTGCTAATCTCAGAACTAGCTAAATTGAGTATTTCAACGGCCTTCGATCGCAAAAATGAAGAAGAGGCTGATGATTATGCACTAGAGTTAGCAATAAAAAGTAGGCTAAACCCAAGAAGACTTGGTCAGTTTTTTCTGAAGATGAAACAGCATGATCATGACATAATACCAGACATAGAGATTATTCAAACCCATCCCATGAACAATGACAGGATAAAAAAATCAGCTGAGAAAGAACTTCCTGAAGATTTTAAAGAAGAGAGTTTAAATATCGATTGGTCACTGGTTCAAAACTACATAACTGAATAGATATGCTATGTCATCGTTAGTCATTATCTATAGAATGGTTCATTAACAAAACATTTCTATCTTTGCCACGAAATAATAAAACATGAACAACAAAACATTACATCATCATCACCATCCATTCGCTCAGGCGAGGTGATATTGTAATGTCTTAAAATATTCAATTCAATCCCGTCTGATTAATTTTGGACGGGATTTTTTATACCACCCAAATAACTCAGACGACAAACTCTAAAAACACAATGAGTACATTAAAAATTGCGGTACAGAAGTCAGGAAGATTAAATGAAGACTCGATCAAGTTGCTTAAGAACTGCGGCATAAGAATCGAAAACGGAAAGGATCAATTAAAAGCTAGTGCAGCCAACTTCCCTCTTGATGTGCTATACCTACGCAATGGTGATATTCCTCAGTATGTAGAAGATGGCGTAGCAGATATAGCTATTGTAGGAGAAAATTTACTAGTTGAAACTGGCAACGATGTCGAAGTAGTAAGGAAGCTTGGTTTTTCTAAGTGTAAACTTTCATTAGCAGTTCCAAAGGACACTAACTATCCTGGACCTGAGTTCTTCGAAGGCAAAAAGATTGCTACTTCCTACCCTAATACGGTGAAGCAATACATGGAAAAAGTAGGTGTGAAAACTGAAGTACACGTCATCAAGGGCTCTGTAGAGATTGCACCCAATATTGGTTTAGCAGAAGGGATATGTGACTTAGTGAGTTCAGGTAGTACTTTGTTTAAAAATGGTTTGGTAGAAAAAGACATTATTCTACAATCGGAAGCGGTTCTAGTAAAAAACAAAAATCTCACTGCTGAGCAAGAAGAACTTCTAGAAACTATACTTTTTAGACTAGATGCGGTTCAAAAAGGTGAAAAGTCTAAGTATGTGTTGATGAACGCTCCTAATGACAAAGTTGATGAGATTATCAAAGTATTACCAGGAATGAAAAGCCCTACCGTAGTGCCATTAGCAGAGGAAGGATGGTCTTCCGTACATACTGTAATGGAAGAAAGTAAATTCTGGGAAGTAATAGATCAGCTGAAAGGTGCTGGTGCTGAAGGTTTATTGATCGTTCCAATCGAAAAAATGGTACTATGATTGTCTCTATCAATCCCGAAAGATCCGAGTGGAGCGATTTGGTCAAAAGACCTGAACTAGAACAACAAGATCTTCAGTCCTTGGTAAATGGTGTATTTGAAGACATTAAAAAAGCAGGAGATAGCGCAGTCAAAGAATACACTGCAAAATTTGATAAAGCTCAGTTAGAAGGATTAGCAACTACTCGTGAAGAAGTCGAAGCTGCAGCCGGTCTAATCAGCAATGAACTAAAAGATGCAATTGAGTTAGCGGCGAATAACATTGAGGTGTTTCACAAAGCTCAAATGCCGTCTAATGTAGAAATCGAAACTGCATCAGGAGTAAAATGTTGGCAAGAGCCAAGACCAATACAGAAAGTAGGTATATATATTCCAGGAGGAACGGCTCCTTTATTCTCGACTGTCTTGATGCTGGCTATCCCTGCTAAGATTGCAGGTTGTGAAGAAATTGTACTATGCACTCCACCATCTTCTGATGGTAGTGTTAACCCTGCTATTCTTTTTGCTGCTCAATACGCTGGCGTGAAAAAAATATTCAAAGCGGGAGGAATTCAAGCAATAGGAGCTTTGACCTTTGGAACGGAATCTATTCCAAGTGTAGATAAAATATTTGGTCCAGGTAATCAATATGTCACAGCGGCCAAACAAAGAGCTGCCCAACTGGGCGTAGCAATAGATATGCCTGCTGGACCATCAGAGCTTTTAGTAATGGCAGATCAATCAGCCAAAGCTGAGTTTGTGGTGTCCGATCTACTTTCTCAAGCCGAGCACGGCGTAGATAGTCAGGTAATCTGTGTTGTAAAATCCGAAGATCAGATTGCTGAAATACAAAAAGAATTGGAAAAACAAATATCAGTTTTGCCAAGAAAGGAAATTGCCGAGAAAGCAATTAGCAATTCTAAAATCATTTGTATTGGCGATGATCAAAGTTGCGTTGACTTCATTAATGATTATGCTCCTGAACATTATATCCTTTGCGTAGAAAATGAAGATTTCTATTTGAATGGATTGAAAAACGCTGGATCCGTATTTATCGGGAATTACACTCCTGAAAGTGCAGGTGATTATGCCTCTGGCACGAATCATACACTTCCTACTAATGGCTATGCTAGATCATATAGTGGTGTAAACTTGGATGCCTATTTTAAGAAAATCACTTTCCAAAAAATCAGTGCTGAAGGCATTCAGAACATTGGCCCAGCAATAGAGCATATGGCCGAAGCTGAACTGTTGCAAGCGCACAAAAATGCCGTAACAGTAAGGCTTGATTATTTAAATAAATAATTAACTGCTTTTTCGACTTTCTGTAGGAATCTAAAAAAGAGATGTAATTACATTTTTAAAAGTTTAGTCCCTACCTTAAGTCGAAAAACTATTCTTCTATCTAGAAGTGGATATAAAAAAACTAATAAGACCCAATATTCTTGCTCTAACTCCATATTCTTCTGCTAGAGACGAATTCACGGAGATAGCAGAAGTGTATATAGATGCCAATGAGAATCCGTTTGAAAATGGTGTCAATCGCTATCCTGATCCGTACCAAATGCAGGTAAAAAATCGCTTGAGTGAAATCAAAGGAATTCCTACCGAAAACATGTTGATTGGAAATGGTAGTGATGAAGTACTAGATTTAATATTCCGGGTATTTTGCGAGCCAAAACAGGACAACATCATTTCTCACAACCCTAGCTACGGAATGTATCCAGTACTCTGTGAAGTCAATGATGTAGAACTGAGAAAAGTGAATCTAGAAGAAGGGTTCATACTGAATGCGGAAGAAATAATTAACGCATCAGACGAACGTACTAAGATCTTCTTTATTTGTTCTCCTAATAACCCTTCAGGTAATTTGCTTCAAGAGGAAGCCATCACCAAGGTTCTTGAAAGTAAAAAAGGAATCGTTGTAATCGACGAAGCTTACATTGATTTCGCGCATGCTAATTCATGGATTACCAAGCTTAAACAATACTCAAACTTGATTGTTTGCCAAACACTTTCAAAAGCTTGGGGATTAGCCGGGTTAAGAGTTGGTATGTGTTATGCATCCAAAGAAATCATCACTATACTCAATGCAATTAAGCCTCCGTACAACGTTAATGAGCTTTCTCAGCAAAGAGCCCTAGAAGCATTAAATAATAAAGATGAATTTGATAAGCACTTGGCAACTATCATGGAAGAAAAAGACAAGATGGAATCAGCTCTTGCTAAGATTGAATTGATAGAAAAAATTCATCCATCAGATGCTAATTTCCTTTTAGTCAAAGTACCAAATGCAAATGCATTGTATGAATTCTTGCTTGAACACAAGATCATTGTTAGAAATAGAACCAAGGAGTATTTGTGTAAGGATTGTATTAGAATCACAATAGGCACCCCTGAGGAGAATGTTAAATTGATAGAAGGGATAAAGGCTTTCAAATAAAAGGAATATGGATCAACGACTAACTATTATCGGATTGGGAGTAAAAGACTTAGTCTCATCAACTAAGTTCTATGAAGAAAAGTTTGGATGGGCCAAACTACCAAGCAGTACAGAGTCAATCACTTTTATTCAATTGAATGGAATATTATTATCTCTTTATCCTGAGGATAAATTAGCAGAAGATGCTGAAGTATCACCCGAAGGAATAGGCTTCAAAAAGTTTACGTTGGCCTACAACTGTAGATCCAAAGAAGATGTGGATAAGACTATAGCTAATTTAAGATCTAAAGACGTCAAAATAGTAAAAGAACCACAAGAGGTTTTCTGGGGTGGCTACAGTAGCTATATAGCAGATCCTGATGATAACCTTTGGGAAATAGCTTTCAATCCATTTCTAGAAATGGATGATACTGGTAATGTGACTTGATGATAGTTCTTTAAGTATGAATTATAGTAGTTTTAGATTAATAACAATCTATTCAAAAGAGATTTTGAGACTTTGATAAAATTTCGAAGAGAATTGTCCCTTATGCAGGACAGATTTGTTCCCCTATGCTGTCCAACACTTGTCCCGCATAGGGGAGGTAAAGACATTGCATTGATTCTAAGGTTACTCAATAGAAGACTGAAAATAGTAGAACTTAGTAAATTCTATTGGAACAGCATAAACCGAATGATATCTCAATATGTACATCAAGTCCATTGCTTTGATGTACAATTCAAGAGAAGGAAATTCTGATAAAATCCCTCCTCTTGAATTGATGTGATTACTCTACTACTAGTCTCATTGTTTTATTTGATACTTTAACTAGATAGAGGCCAGGAGATAAATTGTCCAATGACAGATTAGGGAAAGAACCATTTATAGTCTGAGTCGAAACTTTTATCCCTTCCATAGAGAATATCGAGACCTCATACCTCCCCTGTCCTAATCCTTGAATACCAACAAAATCCGTTGCAGGGTTGGGTACCAAAAGGAGTTGATCATTCATCGATGATTCGCTTCCCATACTTATTGCCCTTGAATTAATTGCTCCAACTTTTTTCAATGCAAACCTATCTAGATTCCATGTCCAGTTGGTTCCTCCTGCCGAAAGCCTAACCACATGTTTTCCCTTTGTAAAGTTTGCCTTGGCAATAGCTTTCAAAGGTTGATAGTTTTCCCAAGAACCCGAGTTAGGAACTATGGTAGAGTTCCAGACATTCGACCCCATCCCAAACTTGATTGTTGAACCTGTCATAGGAGACGAAACGTAGTATGTAATTTCATAAGCCCCATCTTCAGGAATAGTAATTTGATAGTCTGCATAGTCTCCTTTATTTACCCAATTGATTCCAGTTCCAGTATTTATGTTTACTCCAAATGGTACATAACCATCATCAAAAGTACCACCATGAGAAGATAAATCCTCTGCTTCTATTGTTATGGAACTGGCCCCACCTCCGCCACCAGAATTCGAGCCTACAGGCTTATATACTCTTACCCAGTCAACTTTCATCTGATTTTTAGACGCCGAGTTCAGATCAGATTGCGATGGAGTAGCATTAGTCAACCAACTTTGAGACTCCATATTTATTATAATATCTAACTCTTTTGTGAAACCTTTAGCTTCGACTGTAATTCCATTACCGTCTTCATCAGTATTATCTCCTCCTTGAAACCACCCTGTATCAATCACACTATAACCGTTTGAAGCATTACTAGCAGCCTTTAGGGTATTAAAGCTGTAATTATTACTAGTACTATGGGTGGTAACCAGTGAATAGCCATCCCCTCCATTTGTAGGAAAAAAGTATCCATTGGCATTAGCTGTTACTGAATTATAATAAGTGTATTGCCAAGTCCCATTTATTTTGGTCGCCATGGCGTTATAATACATCACTCTTACCAACTCTCCATTAATATAATATTCCCAATGCTTTGGACCTATCCAATTCACTCCCATCCTCATATACCGGCGATTACCTCCATTCCAACAATATGGTCCCCAACCACCAGCAGCGGTCACTTGAGGGATTGGATACCAACTATTCCTATCTCTTGGCTGATAATCAGTAAAAGGGTTTCTTACAAAAGAATGATGACTAATGTGAGTGTAATTTTTAAACCAATCTACGCCTCCATAGTTTTCAATAATATCAATCTCCTCAGTATCATCAGGACTCAAAAGCCAAAAACAAGAAGCCAACGAAATATTGGCTACACTTAGTGATGATTCTACATATACTGGATAACTAACTCTAGCATTTGAAGTAACACAGCCAGAAGCAACACCATGTGTACCTCCTTTAGTAGTTTCAGGTGTATATCCTACGGTAATCACGAGGTTATCACCATCTACTGAAACATTAGAATTATCCCAATAAGTATAACCAGGCCCATCCCATGGGTTGTGATAGAAATTATACCACTGGTTATTTGGACCAAAATTAGATCTACTTGCAAACTCACCAGCACCAAAGGACGCAGTGTAACTAAAATCGTCTGACAAGGAGTTTTCTAGACTCCACACATTACCGTTGCCAGGGTTCGCTGGTATCGGTATATTATCCCATTCATACTGAGCAAAAGCGTTTTGATAATTGAACAATAGCATACAAGCTACCGTAAATAGGTAAACATTTTTCATAGCTAATAATTGAAAATTAAATAATAACGAGTGTCATCACTCGTCTGTCTGCACTAGTTTAAGTGATACAATTAATTAATTTTCAGTATAGCATGAAGAAGAACTGGACTAGACAAAAACGCTACAACCTTCAAAAAGAACGTTGTTAATACAACAGAATTTTTTAGAGTTAACTTTTTATTTTAAGAATTCCTGAAAGATAGAAGAGCAGCAGTATATAAATTTTTACTACTGATTCGAGTTTAAAAGATACCTCTTGAAACACACAATAGACTTCTCTTGAAAAAGCCTTAATGCATGAATAGTTATTATTCAATACCAAGGTTTGCTATACCAGCTGCCCAGTATAAACCTGCCACGTCTTTTTGATATTGAGATCTAAGTTTTAAAAGCTTGGTCTGAGATTTTAGCATTTTATCAAATTGGACATTGATTTTAAATAAATCACTTTCTCCATTTTCTAGATTCAAGCGTTCGGCTTCTAAAATCAATTCATAGCTTCTTACCATATCTTTTTGCTGTTCCAACATATTCCCAGTGACCAATACTGATCTATATCTTGCAGATATATCATTTACAATTTCTCTTTCTCTGAAACTTCTTTCGAATTGATTCTGATCAATCTTAATGTTTAGTTGTTTCAATTTAGCCCTCTCTTTTCGGAGTAATAAAGGAAATGAAAAAGTAGCACCGAACTTATAATTATCTGTAAAATCTATCCCTACATTATCAGATTGAGGTGTCAAAGGCTGATCAAGAATAGTATAATCAAGATCCAACTGTGGCTTTAAGTTCTCTTTTGCTAATTTTCTATCAATCGCCAAAGACTCATTTTTTAAGTCAAGCTTAACCAATTCAGGATGATTATCCCTAGCCATCTCTACTAACTGACCTAAAATTTCACCGTCCATAGTCTCAGACTGTGACTCTTCTGGTTTTACATCATCTGGAATTTCTAACGGAAAACCTCCCTCATTCCATAGATGATTTGAAAGTCTTAAACCAGCATCAATTCGCTCGATATTAGCTTGTTGAAAATCAAGACTTCTTGTCTGCAAAGTAATTTTTGCTTGCATAGTATCAATAGCTGCAAGCTCTCCTAATTCAAATGCCATTAAAGAACGGTCAAATATATCTTGTGCCAATGTGATACTTTGCTCAAGCAAATCGTAATTCTTGTACGCAAAATACCATTGCCAATAATCCTTGGCCGCAGTAAGCAAGATCTTATTTATTTCCTTAATTTGCTCAGCATCAGCCATGTTTTGAAGCACTTTAGCCTTCTTTACCAGAGCTCTTCTTTCATCAATAAAAAGACCTTTTCCTATCGGTAAAGAGATTCCCGCGTATAGTTGCTGATTATTGGTATCATCCGAGATATAATCTGGACCGTCTCCATCGGCAAACACTCCTTGGTTTTGCTTAAACCCCACCTTTGGATCTATAGGAAACCAAGTAGGGACTTTTAATCCAGCTCCAATCTTGTTGTAGTATTCTTTACTCTTATACTCTTTATAGTCCCACGACCCTTCTAATTTAGGATCAAAACTACCTCTTGCAAGTCTAAGCTCCTGAGCTGCACTTTCACTGAGCAATGCTGCCTGTTTGACTATCGGATGATTGTCAATAACATAGGCGTAAAACACATCAAATGTCAATACACCCACTGAATCGGATAGACTACCTGAGTCCTTCTCAACAGGTTGCCCCTTGACACTTAAGCAAGCTACGAAAAGTAATGTGGTCAATAAATAACTTCTCATCTACTTAACCTTCAGTTTAGGTGCTACTTGGCTCTTAGATTTCTTTTCTTTTTCTTCATCTGGTTCCATGTACAAGCTAGGAGGGAATCCATTGAGCTGTCTCCAAAGTTCAAACCATAAAGGAACACTATCCAGCATAACCCAACCATTGGTGCCAGAGCCAAATCTCAATAAAGCTGGCCAAGGATCATCATCTGGATCCGGAGTAACAAGAATTCTAAACTTACCTTGCTTACTCTGTACAAAATCTATGACTTGAACAACACCTCCAAATGTACCAACTGACACACTAGGCCATCCACTAAACTGCAATGCGGGCCATCCATCAAATTCAATTCTAACTTTTCTTCCAATGGAGATCAAAGGAACATCCATAGCTTGTACATACATCTCTACTGCTATATCTGGATCAGCAGGCATGATGGTAGCGACAGCCTCTCCTTCTTTGATGGTTTCCCCAATACCTGCTCGCATAGCCTTAACCAGATACCCTGATTGTGGAGCCAACACTTGGTATTGTTCGTTTCTAATCTGCATGTTAGAGTACTCATTTCTTAACTTAGAAAGAGAAGCTTGGCTATCGAACATATCAGCTAAAGTGGCATTCAGATTTGACTCTGCTTTATTGATTTTGTCTTGATACTCTGCTTGAACACCTGCTAGATTCACTTCTGCATTGATTACCTCCGCCTTCGTTTGAAGATATTTGTTTTCAGAAGAAACGATTTTCATTCTTGCCTCCTGATATTTTGATTCTTTATCCTGAAACTTAGTTAGTGTGGTGTTTCCTGCTTCGTACAGCTTTTTATTTCGCTCATACTGATTTTTGAAGTTTTGAAACCTTACTTCTTGAGCAAGAAAATCAACACTATCACTAGTCAACTTTAGTCTAGTTTGCTTCAGCTTGTTTTGTGCTTGTTTATACTTGACGTTTTTTGCTTGATTCAGAGCCCTAATTTGACTTCTCAAAGCTTCAGATTTTGAAGTTTTAGAAGAGATACTTTGCTCTTTTGCTTCTAATTGCTCCCGCATTCTTAAAAGTAAGTCAGGGTCAAAATATTTGTCCTTTATTTCACTTAAAGTCAAAATAGTGTCTCCTTCGTTCACAAATTGTCCTTCTCTAATATTCCAATTTGCTATTCTACCAGCAATGGCCGATTCTACCGATTGTGGCCTATTCGCTGGAGTAAATGCAGTAATTTTTCCAGTACCACGAATGTTTTGTTGCCAAGGTAGGAAGAGTAGAATAATAAAAACGGCTGACAGTCCCATCAACCATCTGGCAAGCACTCTACCTGTCCCTGGAGTCTTGAGTGTTCTTAGTGTATAGATCTCAGTCTCTGTATATTGGGCTTTATTCTCCATGTCCTAGTTAATTAAAGCATCTAGCTCACCTTGTTCCAGAAGTTCTTGATAAGTACCTTCTGTTTTGATAGTTCCTTTTTCCATTATTATCACTCTATCACACTTATCCATTATCAAACGGTCGTTCGATACTACAACAAGTGTCCAAGGGTTATCCGGGTCGGCTAGCATATTCATGAGTTCTCTTCGTTCAGATCTCAAGAAATCATTGAAAAAATCATTCAAAATCAAAAGCTCTGGCCTTTTGGACAGACACCTTGCTAAAATGATTTTATTTATTAAATCCCTAGACAAACCTTTTCCACTACTCATCATAGTAGTATTCAATCCGTCAGGCATAGCGTTAATCGCATCAAGAATACCTACTTTCTCTAATGCCCACAGCGCATCTTCAGGAATTGCATTTGGTTTAGACAATATGATATTCTCTAAAATTGTCCCTTCAAAAATATCATCCTGAGAAACATTTTTACCAATCAAGTCCCTTAGACTCATTAAATCTAAATCTCTCAGAGAATAGTTGTTAATGGTCAGCAAACCTTCAAAATGATTATTAAATCCAGAAATTGTACTAGTCAATACTCTTCTACCAGATCCGCCTCTTCCTGCTATACAAACTCGTTCTCTCTTTTCGATTTTGAGATCTATATTATTCAGTGCGTAGTTAGACTTACCTGGAAACTTATATTTCAACCCTTTCATATGAACGGCAAACCCTTTTCCTATATGCGAAGGTGGAATATCCAATCCTCCGCTTTTCTCTAGTGGTAAATCAGTAACTAGAGATATCTTATCCACTGCGGTCAACATGTCATAGACAACATCCATATACATGATAATCTTCTCAACAGAACTTAAGGTCAAAATGATAATCACTTCTGCTGCAACAAACTGCCCCAATGTAATCTCTCTTTGTACTACCAACATCGTACCTATGATCAGCAACCCTCCTGTAACTAAGGTCTTGAATAATAGAACAAATGAATATTGACTCAGCAGTATTCGGAAGTGTATTTTCCTATTTTTCAAATAGTTATTCACCATAAAATCCGTCTTTCTCATTGGAAGTGGTGTGTTACCAGATAGCTTAAAAGAATTAATTGTTCGAGCTAATTCTTCCAACCAATAGACCACTCTGTACTTGAACTTAGACTCTTTAATTGAAGAACTGAGCCCTTTTGGACCGGTGGCATAAAATATAGAAGTAAGTAGACCTACTAAGAACAAACTAAAGAAGACAAAAAACGGGTGATAGAAAGAAAGCAGCATGAGACCAAATAGAATTTGAATCACACCAGCTGATAAGTCAATCAAAAGTTTAGGAAGACCCTTTTGAATGGTCAAAACATCAAAAAATCTATTCATCAACTCTGGAGCATAGTACTTTAAGAGTGCTTCAGATTTTATCCTAGGAATTCTAAATGCAAATTCAAATGCAGCTTTCGTAAATACTCGCCGTTGTAAATATTCCACTAAGGTTATCTGTGTGATCTGCAATCCACCAGCAGCTAAAACTCCTACTATCACCAGGCCTATCAAAACATAGACTGAGCTAAAAAACACACCTCCAGATATAAGACCAACAGTGGCTTGAATACCAACTGGTAGTGACAAACTTATAAGCCCGACTAAAACAGCATAAAAGTAAATGTATATGATATCCTTTTTCTCTTCTGAAAGTAGTCTTATCAGTCGCTGAAAGGGAGTAAGAGGAGTCTTCTCTTCATCATTACTCACTAAACTTTTATATGCAAAGACTCCAAGAAAAATCACTATACCATCTTCTACGTGAATCTTGGGAAGATTTTCTCTACTGATTTCTACCACCTCAGAAGAGTTTTCGCGAATTCTAAGCATCATATTTTTCCTTTTGACATTATAAAATATCAAAGGAGTCAATTGATCCTCATTTTCTTCGAAAGCAACTATTGGAATGTGTGATTCGCATAAAAATGATACGAATTCGTCATATCCCAATGTATTTTCTAGATAAACGATGCCTTGCCCATTAGCAGCTTCTATCAAGTCTCTTTTAAATTCAGCTCTATCCACTACTTCATAGTGCCTAGGTGTGGGCTGAATATTAGTAACTGTAAAGTCTTCATGCTGAAGAATAGCAGCAGACTCTTTTATTATTTGTACTATATGATCACTTCTCATAAATGCTTTAGCTGGTTTTTATGCAATTAAACACTACGTTCTGTAGAAAATCTTCATTCTTTTGATAGATATTCATTTCTTCTTGGTTTAGATCAGTAAGCGTAGGTATATGTTCCGCGTAGAACACTTGTTGGTGTGCTGCCTGCATCACTGTACTAATAAGTGAATGTGGATATTTAAATGAAGCATCAATCTCTGTCACTATAGAAGCAACTTTTTCGCAAAGAGACTTAAAACCTCTGAATAAACCATCTCTATTATCCTCATCTACTGTCTTAGTCAAAAAAGTTTTGTTGGATTCGGAAATTACTATTCTATGAAGCGCATCTTCCATGACCTGAGGAAATAGTGGATCTGGCTCTTTTTTTTCCGTGATTATTTTGAGAGCTACTTTCAACCTATCTACTGGATTTTCAATGTTGTGAGTACCAAAATCGATTTTATATTCAAGCCAATTCCAGTACCAAGCTATTACGTATACTAACAGTCGATGCTTATTTTCGAAATATCGATAAATAGAAGCTTCAGTTGAATCAATTTTAGCTGCTAGTTTTTTGAAAGTAAAACCTTCAAAACCCAATTCATCAATCATGGTTACACTCTCTTTAATTATCTTTTTGCCAAGTTCTGTTTCCTGTGGATCCTTCACAAATAGATTTTTATTCAAGAGTAGTTGAATAGCAGGCATATTATCAAAAATAGTTTTTTAGTTAGTCACGGTAATATTACTATCATCAATAATAATAGTTACACTATCATTGATTTATTTACTTTATGACATGGATAATACAATATTTATGAATGACTCAAATTGTATTTTCTTTCATTAATTCAAAATGCAGTGATTCGCATTGTCTCTTATACTTTTTTAGATTCCCATGTTCATGATTATAAAGTAACTTTGCGCTCTTATTCTCAAATTCAGACTAAAAACTGATCAGGAGAACAAAAAAATAAGCATGAAAAAAGTTTTATTCATAGATCGGGACGGTACTTTGGTTCTCGAACCACCAGTCGATTACCAACTAGATTCACTTGAAAAACTGGAGTTCTATCCTGGAGCCTTTCAGTGGATGGCAAAAATTTCCAAACTTGGATATGAATTAGTAATGGTCACAAACCAAGACGGACTTGGCACTGACTCATTTCCAGAGGACACTTTCTGGCCTGCACACAACAAATGTATGAAGGCCTTTGAGAACGAGGGCGTAATATTTGATGCCGTAAAAATCGATAGAAGTTTCCCCGCAGATAATGCTCCAACTCGTAAACCTAGGACAGGTATGCTAACTAAGTATTTAGAAGGCGATTATGATTTAGCCAATTCTTTCGTAATCGGGGATAGAATTACCGATGTAGAATTAGCAAAGAATCTCGGAGCAAAAGCTATTTTTATACAGAATGAAGAAGGTTTAGGCGCAGAAGAACTTGCTAATAAAATAGAAGACCTACAGCCAACTATTGCACTGACCACTACAGACTGGGAAGAGATCTATAATCTTGTAAGTAAAGGAAGCCGCACTTCTTCTGTAAAGAGAACAACGAAAGAAACTGATATTGATATACAGGTAGAACTTGACGGAACTGGTCAAGCTGACGTAAATACTGGATTGAAATTTTTCGATCACATGCTGGATCAAATTGCTAAGCATGGTCTCTTGGATTTAAAAATCCATGTAAAAGGAGATCTTGAAGTGGACGAGCATCATACAATCGAAGATACAGGTATTGCTCTGGGGGAAGCTATTAATGAAGCACTTGGTAATAAAAAAGGCATCGAAAGATATGGGTTCTGCCTTCCAATGGATGACTGTCTATGCCAAGTAGCATTGGATTTTGGTGGTCGAAATTGGATTGAATGGGACGCAGAATTTAAAAGAGAAATGGTGGGTAAGATGCCTACTGAAATGTTCTTTCATTTCTTTAAATCATTTTCTGATGCAGCAAAATGTAACCTAAACATCAAAGCTGAAGGTGACAATGAGCATCATAAGATTGAAGGTATTTTCAAAGCTTTTGCTAAAGCTATCAAAATGGCTGTAAAAAGAGATAAGGACAAAATGATATTACCCTCTACGAAGGGGATGCTATAAAATATTAGTCAATGCAGGTAAGAAATGAAGCTAAACCATCTGTCAACTAAACAGACCTCTTCTTTATCGCAATGACACTGACACAAATACAATGAGCAAAGTAGTAATAATCGATTACGGGGCTGGAAACGTAAAGTCTGTAAAGTTCGCATGCGAACGACTGGGGCTCAATGCAGAGCTTAGCAACGATCCTGAAGTTATCAAATCTGCTGACAAACTAATATTCCCTGGACAAGGTGAAGCTAGTTCCTCTATGCGAGACTTGAAAGCCAACAACCTTATAGATGTAATTAAAGAGGCCAAACAGCCTTTTTTAGGCATCTGCCTAGGTATGCAAATGATGTGTAATTATATGCAGGAAGGAAATACAGATGGATTGGGAATCTTCCCTCTATCAGTAGATCTTTTTGAAGGTAATGAAGTCAAAGTTCCGCATATGGGGTGGAATCAAATCGAAGGGCTTAAAACTCCTCTCATGGAAGGATTAAAAGAGAACGAGCACGTCTACTTCGTACACTCCTACTTCGTTCCTGCTTCCGAATGGACAATAGCTAAAGCTAACTATCCAGAAGCATTCAGTGCTGCTTTGCATAAAGATAACTTCTACGGGTGTCAATTTCACCCTGAAAAAAGTGGTTTAGCAGGTCAGAAAATTTTAGAAAACTTCATAAAAATGTAATCATGCGAATTATTCCAGCGATTGATTTGATAGATGGTAAATGTGTTCGCTTAACTAAAGGTGACTACGACCAAAAGAAAATATACAACGAAAACCCATTAGAGGTAGCTAAGGAATTTGAAGATGCTGGTATCAAATATCTTCATCTTGTAGATCTTGATGGTTCAAAAGCTCGTGAGATCAAAAACGCTGCAGTATTAGAAACTATAGCTTCTAATACTGGACTTACTATTGACTTTGGCGGTGGTATTCGTTCTGATAAGGACATTGATATAGCTTTCAATGCTGGTGCTTCTCAAGTGAACTTAGGAAGTGTTGCACTGGAAAATAAAGAGCTATTTGAAGAATGGCTTAAGAGGTTTGGTGCTGAAAAAATTATTCTTAGTGCAGATTCAACAAATCGGAAAATTGCTATCAATGGGTGGCAAGAAGAATCCAAAGTAGACTTGTTCGACCTTGTCAAAGAATATGAATCTATGGGTAATAAATATATGGTATGCACGGATATCAGCAAAGACGGCATGCTTCAAGGAATAGCTGTAGATTTGTATCGTGATTTGATCGGAGAATTCCCAAGTCAAAAAATCATAGCTAGTGGTGGAGTAAAAGACATCAAAGATGTAGAGGATGCTGCTGAGCTAAGTATGGACGGTATTATTATAGGTAAGGCCATCTATGAAAATAAAATTTCATTGAAACAATTAGAAGCTTATGCTGACTAAGCGAATAGTTCCTTGTTTGGATATCAAAGACGGTCGCACCGTGAAAGGAGTCAACTTCGTCAACTTACGTGATGCGGGTGACCCCGTAGAATTAGCTGCTGCTTACTCTGAACAAGGAGCTGATGAATTAGTTTTTCTTGATATCACTGCGACTGGTGATGGTCGTAAAACTACTGCTGACCTAGTAGAAAGAGTTGCCGAAAAGGTTAATATACCATTTACCGTAGGAGGAGGAATCAAATCGGTAGAAGATGTGTACACACTTCTCCATAGAGGCGCTGACAAGATATCAATCAACTCTTGGGCAGTAAAAGAACCTAAGGTATTGGAGGAGTTAGCTACTCAATTTGGAAGTCAGTGTGTGGTACTTGCTGTAGATGCCAAACAAATTGATGGCAAATGGAAAGTTCATTTAGTTGGAGGAAAAGTCCCCACAGAGATCGACTTATTTGACTGGGTAAAGGAAGCCGAAAATAAAGGCGCTGGAGAGATCCTTTTCACATCAATGGATCACGATGGTTCTAAGAATGGCTTTGCAAATGAGGCTCTGGCAAAAATTTCTGATATGGTCAATATTCCTGTGATCGCGTCAGGAGGAGCTGGTAGTATGCAAGACTTTGCAGATACATTCAAAGAAGGAAAGGCTGATGCAGCATTGGCGGCCAGCGTTTTTCACTTTAAAGAAATTGAAATACCAAAACTCAAGCAGGAACTGAAAGATCAGGGAATTGCAATAAGAATTTAAATTAGTCAATAGATAATAGTCATAGCCAATCTCCTTGGTTGATACTATAATCTATAGACCATCAATATCAAATTATGGAAATTGATTGGAAAAAGGTAGATGGACTAGTTCCAGCGGTAGTACAAGATGCCACTACTAAAAATGTATTAATGCTTGGCTACATGAATGAAGAAGCATTGGCCACTACCAAAGAAAAAGGGAAAGTGACATTCTTTAGTAGAACCAAAGAAAGACTTTGGACTAAGGGAGAAGAAAGTGGAAACTTCCTAGAACTTGTAAATATCAAACTAGACTGTGATAACGACACACTGCTGATTCAGGCTAATCCAGTCGGCCCTACCTGCCATAAAGGTGACGATACTTGCTGGGCAGAAGATAATAATCCAAATTTTGGATTTTTAAACACATTAGAATCAGTCATCAAAGACCGCTATGACAATCAAGAGCAGAAGTCATACACTAGTTCTCTTTTTAAAAAGGGAATTAATAAAGTGGCTCAAAAAGTAGGTGAAGAAGCGGTAGAAGTTGTAATCGAAGCGAAAGATGATAATGAGGAGCTTTTCCTCAATGAATCTGCAGACTTACTTTATCATTATTTAATTCTGCTTAGAGCTAAAGGTTATGAACTGAACGATGTCGTCAAAGTCCTAGAAGAAAGGCATAAGTAATCAACTTTAAATTATGTGACGGAAACCAAAGAGCCCTTCCAGACTTGGTCAGAAAGGACTCTTTGGTTTTTTAGTTTTTTGAATTATCTCTTTTCGGTTTCATATATTTAACTGGATTTACCTTTTCACCATTTACAATTACTTCATAGTGTAAATGTGGAGCAGTGGACTTTCCAGTATTTCCAACAAAGCCGATAATATCACCTTTTTTTACTTTTTGGCCTGCTTGTACCTCAAAGCCATCCATGTGAGCATAGAATGTAGAGACACCATTTCCATGGTTGATTTGCATATGCTTACCAAATTTATCAAAATCGGACTTTAGCAGAACAATAATTCCATCAGCTGTAGCGTAAATATTTGTGCCTTTAGGAGCAGCAAAGTCTACTCCAGAATGGAATTTTCTTACTTTGAATATCGGGTGAATCCTATATCCATACCCTGAAGAAAGACGAGTAAGATCTTCATCTTTAATAGGAGAAATACTTGGTACAGCATTGTCAGAAATAGCTAACAACTCTTCTACCGAGTCACTTTCTAAGACACTAAACTCTGGCAAATAGTCTTCAACTTTTGAAATATGACTTTGCTTAAAAGCCATAGTTGACAACATCAATACCGGTATTAAAGAACTATATATACCCAACTTAAGTCTTTTACTCTTTTTCTTCGCCAGCATTTCAACCCTAATTTTCATAGTATTTGAACTACCGAAACTACTTGTCAAACTAAGACGCTCCTCAGGTATTACACTTTTAAGCATTAGTGAGAGATACTCAGATTTGGAAGTTGAATTGGCTATCACCTGCTCGTCTGCTTGAAACTCATGTACAGATCTTAGAAGCCTTCGAAAAAGAAAAACGAAAGGGTTGAACCAAGTGATAGCAATAAATAATTCTGTTGCCAATAAGTCCACTGAATGCTTTAATCTTATATGAGCCAGTTCGTGTTTCATCATTGGATGATCACTATCGAGATGCTGATTTTCAGGAACGAAAATCCATTTAAAGCATGAAAAAACACTCCGTACATTTGATTTTACTATTGAATATCCTTGAAATGAAGAATTCACAGAGCTACGCGTATATTGAAAGAGCTTACAAACGCTTACAATGAGTATTAATAGGTAAACCAACAAGCCTATTCCGTAAAAATATTGAAGATACGGCCAAAACGATATCGAAGCAGATTCAGTCGTTTCTTTGACTTCATTTATTACTGGAAAAAATTCATCCTCGATCCATTCCGTCGCTTCAATTGAATGAATGATGGAAGAATGAAAGTCAATATTCAACACTGGTATTAAGAATGAAAGTGGAATTGAAAGCAATAAAATAATTCGATTCAGTCCATGAAAAGTCAGCTTTCTAAAGAACACTATGTATGTCAATGTGAACAGTGAAAATACCGCGCTCACTTTCAATAAATAGATGATTAGATTACTCATCATTCTTCTTTAACTCATCAATTTTAGACTCTAATAGTTCCTTCATCTGCTCTAATTCTTGAATACTCATATCCTGATTTTCGGTAAAAAAAGATGCGAACTTTCTTGATGATCCATCAAAGAAATTTTTTATCACTCCTCCAAGGTGATCTTTGAAATAGACATCTTTGGATACTTTAGGGAAATACTCATTTACCTTACCATAAGTCTTAAAACCTAAAAATTCCTTCTTAACTAAAACCCTAATCACTGTAGAAACTGTAGTATATGCGGGTTTTGGCTCCGGAAATTCCTCCACTACATCTTTCAAAAAAGCGTTTTCTAGCTTCCATATAATACGCATTACTTGTTCTTCTGCTTTTGTCAACTCTTTCATAATACAAGTATATAACGATATAGGTAGTAGTAAAACTATTTTTATAATTTTATAACTACAACTATAGTTATAGTCGTAACAATATATTTATAATTGCTCCGAAATTCAATTTGAATAAATCTAAAACACGACGACTATGAAACTTATTAGAAATCTAGCTTTCCTGCTTATTCTACATTCCGTTGTATTTATCAGCTCAGCTCACCCTAAAGACTCAACTAGCTTTTCATTAGACTCTAGTTTACTCATTCTTAAAAGAGACACTGCTCAAAAACTAGAAGTAAACTCCGATTTTTGGCAAAATGAAGTTTACAATCCTTATAAATCACATTCTCAAAAATTTCCATTCTGTATCTCATTTTTGAGTGAAACCTATGCTTCGCCTATATTAAGGAACAAAGTAATCACCTCTAGATATGGGTGGAGAAATAACCGTGCTCACCGAGGTATTGACATAGACTTAATAACTGGTGATGATGTAAAATCAATGTTTGAAGGAAAAGTGCGCTATGTTCGTTACCGACGTGGACATGGTAAAATCGTAGTAATCAGACATCCAAACGGACTTGAAACAGGATATGCACATCTTTCTAAAACCTTAGTAAAAGCCAATGAATTAGTTAAAAAAGGTCAAGTCATAGGTAAAGGGGGAAATACTGGCAATTCTAGAGGAAGTCACCTGCACTTAGAAGTTAGCTATCAAGGTGTATTTATCAACCCAGAGTACCTATTCAAGTTTGACAATTCCAATAAAATTAGGGCTAATAGTATTTGGGTAACTAAAGAGTGGGCTAGTCCTGCTCTTCACAGTTCAAAAAAACAAAGCGAAATCGTAGTCTGTAAATCTTATGATGAAGCCATGAAAAGCAAGGTAAAAAAAATACACATTATTAGGTCTGGCGATACACTTTGGGACATCTCAATCATGTATGGGGTTACAATTGATTACCTATGTAGACTTAATTCAATTGCTAAAAATAGTATACTTAGAATTGGTTATCCAATACTAATATCACGCTAGAAAATATTCAGCAAAGTAACTTTAACATTTTTTAGCAATCAGATTTACAGTAGCGGCATAGTGTTTGGCATAGGGGTGTTCGTAAACCAAAATTCATCCTATGAATAAGCACATATTAAAAGTCGCTATCGTATTATTATTTGTTTCATTATTATCTTCTTGCCGTACTTATTTCAATCAAGGAGCAAGAGAAGTCATCCAATCTGATGATGCCAAGAACATAGAAAAAATTCAATTCTATGTAGATAGAACAATTCTACTAGAAATTCAGTCTCGGTTGGTATCTGAGAATATTTCAGAAGGAATGCTCAAAACCAGAAATGGTATCACCTATTATCAAATCAAAATTAAGGGAAACACAAAATGCCTTGCTGAGGACATTGATCCCAAAGTATTGAAAATTCGATTTGACAAAGGAGAAGAGGATTATCTCAACTTCAAGGAGACCATTAATGGTTATCAGTTAGTTACTACACAGGAGTCTAACCATCATTACGTCACTTTTAAAGGAAGAAAATTCAAGGTGATTGAAGGTCAAGATGCCATGCTCATGATTAAAAAGAAGCATCGACAACGTTCCAAAAAGATGATTCACAAAATGAATGGACTTAGCATAACATAACTCTATTAGTTAAAGGTTAGCATCGTTGGTGCTAACCTTTTCATCTTACAAATCTATAAGTATACTTTATCAAAAAAGTGCTACTTCCTCCAAGTTCGAATAGCTGTGGAGATAAATTTCTAAAATCATTTCTTCTAGAATCTATATCCTCTGAGCCATTAGTAGACCACACCGCAAACAGAGTCGACCCAGGAATATATTCCCATCTCAAAACTAAATTGGATCTCAAATTGACAACATTGAAATCTGGATCATCAAATGATGCAAGTTGTTGTCCATTTTCTACCAGAGTTAATACGTCATCTTCATCTGAACTCGGCTGAACATGCTCTCCTAGGTTTCTAAATCGCTTAGATATTTTATCTGCCTTACTATCCGTCACCTCTTTGTATTGTGTGTATTCACCAATAGATATAAAAGGCTGTGCCCACAACTCCAATGTCAAATTGGGAGTTAGGTTATAATTAACTCTAAAAGACGCGCTGTATTCATGCCCATCTATCTGAGCCATTAGATAAATGGGATCTGTCTCTTCATTTAAGACATCGACATATTGAAGTTTGTCCTGATAAAACCTATAAGTTGGCCTTGCTTCGATCATCCATGCATCAGTGGGACGATAAATAACTCTCCCAGATAGCCTGACACTGCGAAACATATCCTTTTCTCCAATGTTGACTCTAGGAGTAAACCCAGCAAAGAATTTCTTTCGGTTGTTAGAAAAAATTGAAATCCCGTATCCTCCAATATTAGGCCTTCTCAAAGCTGGCCCTCCTCTAAGGTCAGCGTTTCTAACGACCATAATATCTTGCCAAGTATTAATAATAATTCGCCAAAGTGCGTTGGTCTCTAATCTGATATTAGTTCCTACTCCCGTATAAGTTGGGTTACCTCCAAAGTCCCAGGTTTGTTCAAAACTAAAGTCATAGCTCTGTTGTCTAAAAAAGTTAGTCTGTTTTTGAATACGATATCTATTCCAAGCCCAAGCATTAATATTATCGGTATGGGTCAAAAAACCCATATCATTAAGTTCTAGACCAGGTGAACGATGATTAAAACCTACATCCCAAATCCAACTTCCGCTCTTCTTACCAAATTGAAAACGGCTAGATGTACCAGTCAAACTTGTTCTTGTAGAATCTACATTTCGATAATCATTATCGGGTCGCTGATAGAGCCTAACATTTGACTCCTGAGTTTTTAATATGGCCTCTTTGCTACCATTAACTTGACTACCACTGACTTGAAGTTTAAAACCATATTTCCTATTGAAAATAAAATGAATCAAATCTAATCCTCCTGACAAGGCGTTATCATGTAACTTTTCTAAGTCATTACCCTCATTATCAAATCGCTGCATGTAATTAAGCATTGCTCCTGCCACGGTTTGACCTTGATTAAAATCTTGCTGTATTCTTCCTGAGTTATACAATGTCAAGGGTTCTACTTTTTGTTTGCTATCCTGACCTAGCGTATCTCTAGTTTCTAATTGAACAGTATTGGTAAGAGATGTCAAAAATCCCCAAGAAAAGCCCTTACTATTTTTGCCCGTAAGCTTACCAGCACTCAAGATACGGGTCGGAGGTGTACGACTTTCAAACTCTATATCATCCCCCACACTACCTTGGGCTGATCTTCCGATTCGACGCGAGTAAAACAGATTATTGGGACCTCCGCTAGTAGGAAAATCGAAGAGGTTATTACTTTCCAAAAAGAAAGGTCTTTGCTCTCTAAAGAATTGTTCGAAAGCAGATAAATTAACAACCGACGGGTCTGCCTCAACCTGACCGAAATCTGGGTTAACTGTCAAGTCAAGTGTGATATCAGAGGTTATTCCAAACTTAGCATCTATTCCTGCATTGACTTTGAACTCCTGACCACTTTCCAAGAACGGATTCCCTTCTTCCTTCTCATAAGTATCTAATTGCGTAACAATGTAAGGCTGTACTTCTAGTTGTTTCTGAGGCTTAATCCCTTTAATTCCTCGCAGCTCACCAAAATGATGTACCCAACCAATTACATTTGGATCTACTGGCTGCCAAGTTGAACGTTCCTCTTCTCTAAACAGCCTTCGAGTAAGTTGAATACCCCAAACATGCTCTGGAAGATTCGCAAACCTTAGTTGAGACAATGGAATCTTAAACTCAGCATTCCACCCTTCTCCATCCACCTTGGTAGCTAGATACCAGATTGGATCCCAAGTTGAATCCCAATTTTCACCATTGTTAGAAACATATTCATCCCCTTTCACACCCGACGCCGAAGCGGAGAAAGAGAATGCTGTTCTTTGGTCATGGTAGCTATCAATATTAATTTCTACCCAATCACCCTCAAAACCATCTCGACGGGACATACGCTGAGCTATCAACTCTGGCTGTGTATCCTCTGCTCTAATAGCTACATATAGAAATTTAGCATCATATAAAATTTTGAAACGAGTAGCTTGGCTCGGTATGGATCGAAAATTAGGTCTATGACCTGTAAACTCAACAGACCAATCTACTTGTTGCCAAGCCTGATCTTTGAAGTCACCATCAATCGAAGGTACTTCACCTTCTACCCTTTTTGTAAAGTAAGAATTCTTAGGCTCTTGGGAAGCAAGGGCACAAAATGCAAAACCAAGTAGAAAAGTGGCTAATGAGAGTTTTTTCACGGCAATATTAAAATTGCCCGCAATTTAGCAATATGAATGAATCACACCTTGAGAATTTTTCTTTGATCTAGCGTTTTTAAGAAAAATTAAGACGGTAAGACTTTAATCATATTAAAAAGCAAAATTGTGACACAAAAAAACCGAGACGATTACTCATCTCGGTTTCAACAAATTTCAATTTTTTGTAGAATTATCTAATTGAAAACCCTAAACCAAATGTCAACATTCCATAATTCTGAAAAGTGTAGTCTGCATGTAACGTTAATACTGCTAAATTCAACCTAGCTCCCAATTTACCACTCCATGCATTCGCCGTGAAGCTTTCGTTTACGGGGTCAGAGTCTAATTCAATGACTACGTTATCATATGATGTACCTGAATCATCAACTATTGATGCTCTTAATTCATAATCTCCCAGTACTTTTAAATCAATAGAAGCTGTACTCAACCCAAAGCCTCCATAAAGAGTCAGAATTGATATTTTTTTAGAAACTAATAATTGGTAGGTAAATGAATTGATATTGAATTCTCCTTCACCATTTTCTGTGCTTACATAAGAAATATCAGTAGTATATTGAGACAAATCAAGCGTATTATAGATTCTGTTATATCCTAATAAAACTGAAATATCTATTGGAACATGTTTAATACCCGGAATCCACTGCTTGACATCATGCATCACTCCTAATCCGAACATCCCAGTTTCAAGCCCGATATCGAAATAGTCTCTTGTAGGCATCCATCTAATTTTTAAATCAGTATTCTTTATCAAACCAATACCTCCTTGTAACATGGGCAATACTGCATATCCTCTAGCCTGTCCAGCTCCAATAGATTCATAGTCTACTCCTGGAGGAGCTGAAAATGGTTGTCTAACCGTAATATCACCACTCGAAATAACTGTTCCATCAGGTAAAGTATAAGAAGCTCCTTCTATAACATAATCAGTCTCTAATTCATATGACTGATCAGGGCTTCCGAATATTGTAGCTCCTCTATTACCACTTCGAACATTAAAAGATTCATAGTCATCTGAATCAATGGTGTAATACCAATCCTCTTCAGGAGCTTTGACGGCAGATAACGTAATCCCTAAATCAAACCCTAGAGTTTTGTGTGTCTTAGCAGTATTGTACCACCCACCATTGGAAGCAAAACCAAAGCCTCTCATGAGTGGAGACATATAAGCACCAATCAATTTACTTGCATCTTCTGATGGTACGTTTAAAAATTGAGAAATATCTAGTTCATCGGGATCTGGAACGGTAGTCTGAGCGCTAACTGAACCTAAAGTACAAGCTAGAAGCAATGCTCCGAGACTTACCTTTAAAGTCATAGTTTTCATAATTATTTAGTTTAGTTCTATTCTAAATTCGGGTTTAAATCTAATCATAAATATAAAAGGTACTGATCTTACTCGATTAAAGTGACATTAATTCATGATCAAAACCTATCTATACTTCGATAAACAAAATTTATCTGATACTAGATGATATGCTAATTGATGCTTCTACTTTTGTATCACAAATTTTAAACACTAAAAAGAAATTAAAATGTCACTCGTAGGTAAAAAAGCTCCTGTATTCAATGCTCCAGCTGTAATCAATGGAGATGAAATCGTAGAATCATTTTCTTTAGACCAGTATATTGGTCAAAAAGAAGTAGTATTTTTCTTTTACCCAAAAGACTTCACGTTTGTATGCCCAACTGAAATTTTGGCTTTCCAAGAAAAATTAGCTGAATTCGAAAAAAGAGGTGTGGCTGTAGTAGGTGCATCTACTGACACTGAGGAGACTCACCTTGCATGGTTGATGACTCCTAAAAACAATGGTGGTATTGAAGGTGTTACTTATCCTTTAGTAGCAGATACTAGCAAAACTATCGCTAGCAACTATGGTGTTTTAGCTGGAGACTGGGATTACGATGAAGAAGGTAACTTAGCTTTCACTGGTCTTCCTATTGCATTTAGAGGATCTTTCTTGATTGACAAAGAAGGTGTGGTAAGACATGAAACTATCAATGACCTACCATTGGGAAGAAACATTGATGAAATGATCAGATTAGTAGACGCTCTTCAGTATGTGGAAAAACATGGTGAAGTATGTCCTGCTAACTGGGAAGAAGGTAAAGACGCTATGAAAGCAACTAAAGAAGGTGTTGCTGATTACCTTTCTAATCACTAAGAATTAAGTTTACATATTGATATAAAGCCTTGTTCGAGTATCGAACAAGGCTTTTTTTGTCTCTAGGCACACATTAACCAGTTAAAAGCAAGGTAAATTCAAAGTACTTTTCCTAATCCACTTCACGTCAAGACAACTTTTCGCTTTTGAAACAAATTACAGCTTCACTCTCTAGATCAGGAGCAATTTTCTTTTCTTGCTTTGACCTTAAAAATTACCTTTGCAGCAAATTTGAAAACCCATGTACAAGTCTCTTATCAAGCCATTCCTTTTCAACTTCAAGCCAGAAAAAGCACACCACATGACTTTTGGTATGTTAAAGTTTTTGAATAGCGTACCTGGAGGATTAAGTATCATAAAAGCTATATCCGGTGGCAAATCAAAAAACATGGAAAAGGAGTTGTTTGGTTTAAAATTTCCCAATCCAGTAGGACTAGCTGCAGGACTTGACAAGAATGCAGAGGCTATTGACGCTTTCGCTGCTATGGGCTTTGGATTTGTTGAAATTGGCACAATCACTCCTAAAGGTCAACCTGGTAATCCGCAACCAAGATTATTCAGACTCCCAAAAGATGAAGCTTTAATCAACCGAATGGGTTTCAATAATGATGGTGTTCAAGCTGCTAAGCAAAGATTGTTAAAGAGAAAATCCAATATTCTAGTCGGTGGTAACATAGGTAAAAACAAAGTCACACCAAACGAAGAAGCTGTCAATGATTACTTAATCTGCTTTAATGAACTTTTTGATGTGGTGGATTACTTTGTCGTCAATGTAAGCTCACCAAACACTCCGGGGTTGAGAGAACTTCAAGAGAAAAAACCTCTATCTGATATTCTGAATCGCCTAATGGAAGAGAACAATAAACAAAATACTCCAAAACCAATACTACTTAAGATTGCTCCTGATTTGACTGATGACCAACTAATGGATATAGTAGAGATCGTGGAAGAAACGAAAATCGCTGGTGTCATCGCGACTAATACAACTATTGACAGAGGAGGTCTACAATCGCCTAAAATCAAGATAGAAGAGATTGGAGCTGGTGGACTTAGCGGAAAGCCTGTACAAAAAAGATCAACAGAGGTCGTTAGATTCCTCCATGAAAAATCTAAAGGTACTTTCCCAATTATAGGAGTAGGTGGCATTAATTCAGCCCAGTCGGCTCAAGAAAAAATTGATGCAGGCGCCAGTCTAATACAGGTCTATAGTGGCTTCATATATGAAGGACCAGGTTTAATTCATGATATTCTCAAAAAGATTAAACTTTAATCAAAGTCATCAGCAATCCATAGCAGCAATGTTTATCTGTCTTTTGACTCTGTTTTAATTAATTTACAAGCCGTAAAAATCCCCTTAATGGCTAAAAATACTTTCAAAAAGAAAAGCAAAGAGAAAAAGAAACTTAGTTTACCGACTTTTTCGATAGAATCTATAGGATTCCTGAACGATCGACGGTTGCATCTTTCTTTCGGATTATTTCTACTGATCTTCAGTTTATTCTTGTTGACAGCGTTCATATCCTATTTATTCACTGGAAGGGCGGATCAAAGCCTAATAGGTCATGCTGCCGAACAAGGGTTACAAAATGCTGGACTAGAAGCCGAAAATTGGCTGGGACTTACTGGAGCATATGCTTCACACTTCTTTATTTATCTCTACTTTGGAATTGCTTCATTCTTGATTCCCCCACTACTATTTTTCATTGGATATAAGATTGTTTTCAAAGTAGAAATCCTATCTATCTCAAAGACTTTCTGGTTCACTTCATTTTTCATTGTTTGGATCAGTACCCTTATTGGCTACTTTATGATCAATTCCGAAGCGCTTTTGACTTGGGGATTTATCGGAGGAGCTACTGGGTTTGAGATTGCTCTTTTCCTCTATAGTCTCACGGGTTGGGGAACTTTATTGATTCTAATATTAGGGTTTCTAGTTTTTAATATCTTTTTCTTCAACATTACTGAACTTGTAGGATTAACCAAGTCTTCTGTAATCAAAGAAAGTATTCAACCTCATTCTACTACTCAAGAAAATGAATCAAACACCATTTCTTCACAAGACTCTCTAGATGAGGGAGACGAAATGGTTTTAATCACGAAAGAAAACAAGACAAAAGATTCAGTAGATATAGCAGCTGTAGTAGCATCTATAGAGCAAGAAGTTGAAGAAGAAGAATTGGCTACGACCGATAGAGGGGAAAAATCAGATGAAAACTCTTGGGAAGTCACCAAACCCAAACCCACTCCTAAAATTGAAAAAACTGCGGACCTAGAACTAGATGTAGAACTTCCTCCTGCTCCTGAAGAAAAGTTGGAAATGGAAGTCAAAGAGCCTAAACGAGATGAAGTAGTCGTCGAAACGCAAGAAAATTACGACCCTACTTTAGATCTACCAAGATATCAATATCCGAATCCAGACCTCTTAATAGAATACCCTCCAAAAAACATTCAAGTATCGAAAGAAGAGCTTGAACTCAACAAAGACAAAATTGTAGAGACGTTAATCAACTTCAAGATTGGTATTTCAAGTATCAAAGCTACGATAGGACCAACGGTAACACTGTATGAAATCGTGCCTGAAGCTGGTGTCAAGATATCTAAAATCAAAAACCTTGAAGATGACATTGCATTAAGTTTAGCAGCTTTAGGAATTAGAATCATAGCTCCTATTCCTGGTAAAGGAACAATAGGTATCGAGGTACCAAACAAAAACCGTGAGATGGTGGATATCAAATCCGTCCTCACCACTGAAAAGTTCATGGAAAGCAAGGCTGAACTTCCAGTGGTACTCGGCAAGACGATATCTAATGAAGTTTTCGTTACGGATCTTGCTAAAATGCCTCACTTACTGATGGCTGGTGCTACAGGACAAGGTAAATCTGTTGGTTTGAATATCATTCTTACTTCGCTGATCTATAAAAAACATCCATCACAGCTCAAGTTTGTATTGGTCGATCCTAAGAAAGTGGAATTGACACTTTTCAATAAGATAGAAAGGCACTTCCTAGCCATGCTTCCAGACAGTGAAGAAGCTATCATCACAGATACGACCAAGGTAATCCATACTTTAAATTCACTATGTATAGAGATGGATGCACGCTATGATCTCTTAAAAGATGCTGGCTGTAGAAACCTTAAAGAATATAATGCCAAATTCACACAAAGGAGGCTTAATCCACAAAAAGGGCACAGGTTCTTGCCGTATATCGTTTTAGTGATCGATGAGTTGGCAGACTTAATGATGACAGCAGGTAAGGAAGTAGAAACTCCTATCGCTAGACTAGCTCAACTAGCCAGAGCAATTGGTATTCACTTAGTAGTAGCCACTCAGCGTCCTTCTGTCAATGTGATCACTGGTGTAATCAAAGCAAACTTCCCTGCACGATTGTCTTTCAGAGTTACTTCTAAAATAGACTCTAGAACCATTCTTGACACCGGTGGTGCTGAGCAGCTAGTCGGTATGGGAGACATGTTGTTATCACTCGGTTCGGACATCATCCGTCTACAATGTGGATTTGTAGACACTCCCGAAGTAGATCGAATCTGTGAATTCGTCGGAGATCAGCAAGGCTATGACTCAGCCTATATGCTTCCAGAATATAACGACCCCAATGCTGACGGTGGAGTTGATGCTAGCGTGTTAAGTGATCGTGATGTTTTATTTGAAGAAGCTGCAAAACTAATCGTCACACACCAACAAGGAAGTACCTCTCTAATACAAAGAAAACTGAAGCTTGGCTACAACAGAGCTGGCCGATTAATCGATCAACTTGAAGCCGCAGGTATCGTCGGACCTTTCGAAGGTAGCAAGGCTAGAGAAGTTTTGGTAAGCGATGAATACGCTTTGGAACAATTATTGAATGACCTTAATTCGTAAACAACACATTAAGCAATGAAAAAGCTAATCACATTAATTACGCTTAGCATATTAGTACTCACTTCGGTATACGCTCAACAACAAGACCCGAAAGCTGGTAAAATCCTAGATGCCATGAGTGCTAAGTATAGAAAAACTCCAGCTTTCAAAGCTGATTTTTCTTACAAAATGGAAAACATTGAAGAGGATATCAATGAAACTTTTGAAGGGACTGTTTTTGTAAAAGGGGATCTTTATAAACTCCTGATGGAAGGTCAAGAGATGAGGTTTGATGGTAAAAATATCTGGACCTACTCAGCGGAGTTTGAAGAAGTATCCGTTACATCTAGCGAAGATGAAGAAGAGGAAATATCAATCTCCAACATCTTTGATCTTTATAAGACAGGGTATAAGTATCTATATCTAGAATCTAAAAACAGTGGTAAAACAGACGTTATTGATTTAGTTCCTAACGATCTAAATAAGAGTTTCTTTAAAATCAGAATGGAAATCAATGCTACCACTAAGGAACTAAGGAGCTTTAAAGTGTTTGACAAATCAGGCAGTAAATACATTTATACTGTAAAAACTTATCAGGCGCTTTCAACTTTAAAAGACAATGACTTTACGTTTAGTCAGGCAGAATTAAACGGTAAAGAATTCATCGATATGAGATAACAACGAAGTTATCTCCTCGATATATAATCGAAGCAATATTGAATAAAACATGTTCAGTATTGCTTCGTTTTATTTTCACCATATTCTAATAAAAACTGGCTATGTGTCTAATACTTTTTTCTTGGAAAGATCACCCTGCATATGAATTGGTACTTGCAGCCAATAGAGACGAGTTCTACGAACGAGAAACGATACCAGCAGACTCTTGGGAAGAACATCCTAATATAATTGGTGGTCGTGATTTACTAGGAGGAGGTACATGGCTCGGAATCAATCAAGAGACAGGTAGATTTGCCGCACTAACTAACTATAGAGATCCCGCTAACATCAAACCTGATGCTCCTTCAAGAGGGAAGCTTACCACTGATTTTATAACCGGAGAAATCGGCCCATCTGAATACCTTAATAAAATAAAAACGGACGCGGATCAATATAATGGTTTTAACCTTCTCGTAGGAAACCGAGATAGCCTATGGTATTTCAACAATGTGAACTTCGACTTGAAATCACTTTCACCTGGGACATATGGACTTAGCAATGCCGTACTCGACACACCTTGGCCAAAAGTTCTAAACGGTAAAAGGAAAATGGAATTTCTCAAGTCAAACGACTCTTTAAGTAGCAAAGAAATCTTTCCACTTCTTATTGATCATGAACAAGCTGCAGATATAGACTTACCCAATACAGGAGTTCCTTTGTCAGTAGAACGAAATCTATCTCCTATGTATATAGAGATGAAAGGTTATGGTACACGTTGTTCTACGATGATCTTAAAAACTGCTGAAGAGACAAAATTTGTTGAAAAAACACACTTTATAAAAGAAACTCAAGAAGAGGTCATCAAAAGATTCAGTTGGGAAAACTAACTCTTATCTTAAACTTAATTTCCTTGAAAACCCAAGAGCTATGAAGTTATCCATATCAAATTAACGGAGTATCTAAGGAATTCTATTTAAATGCTCACCCCTCGGTCAGACAATTAAACCCAACAACTGGCCTTCCCATTCCCTTAAAACACCATTTAATTAAGTGAATTATATCCCTCAGCCTCACAGTTGAAGAATATTCTCGGCCTCATCAAACAGTTTTTGTGCCTCAACATAGATTTCATTCGTCTGATTCCAGATAGGATAGAAGCCATTGTTATCCCAAATCCCTCTGGCTATTTGTGCCTTAAGGTATATTTTGATTCTGTCCTTTGATTTATCAAATTGACTCTCTTTATACTTGAGACCATTTTTATCCGCCAGCTCTATCAAATCATTCAACATCGACTGAGAAACCTCAAATCGATCGAAGTAATGATCATATCCCATATCTTCAAGTCTTGAACGGTTCTCATTGGCATATTGTAAAGCAAACTCACGAATAGATCCAGAGGTAAACAATCTGTTTAGATATACTGAATTTCCAGTCGTATCTATAGCCACAAAATGATCTGGTACGATTCCTCCACCTCCGTATACGATACGTCCTTTAGAAGTCTTGAATGCTAATGAATCAATTACTTTAACACTATCTTCATTATACATTTCACCACTATTGTAGCGATCATAAATATCCTTGTAATATTCATCTAAGTTCCCATCATACTCTTTCTGAATTGAACGGCCACTTGGCGTATAATACCTAGATATGGTAAGTCTTAGCTCAGAACCATCAGATAGATCAATTGGCATCTGTACGAGTCCTTTTCCAAAAGACCTTCTACCTACAATAAGACCTCTATCGTTATCTTGTATTGCACCAGAAACAATTTCTGAAGCAGAGGCACTGCCTTCGTCAATCAACACTATGAGAGGTCTCTTTTCAAATATTCCAGTATCACCAGCCCGATGCTCTTGATTATATCTGTATTCCTTTCCCTTGGTAAATACAATCATTGAATCTCCAGCAACTAACTCATCTACCATACTGATAGCCCTGTCCATATATCCTCCTGGGTTTCCTGTCAGGTCTAGCATAAGCTTTTGCATGCCTCGCTCATTGAGATCAACCAAAGCGGTCTTAAACTCATCATAGGTGGTGGCAGTAAAACGATTAACTTTGATATACCCTACTTCATCATCTATCATATAGTGTGCGTCAACACTAAACTGAGGGATTTTATCACGAACAATAACAAAATCCATAAGAGAAGTTGAGTTCTTTCTCAGAATTGACACTGTGACTTCGGTACCTTTCGGACCTCTTAACCTGTCAAGTACTCCTCTATTTGTTATGCCTATTCCAGCCACAAGTTCGTTGTCAACTTCTATGATCTTGTCACCAGTCATCAAACCTACCGCCTCTGATGGCCCTCCACTCAGGGGAGTAACTACATATATGGTGTCTCTAAAAATACCATACTCAATACCTATTCCATCAAAATTTCCTTTAAGCTCTGCCTGACTATACTCTTTGTCTTTAGCAGGAATATATGTAGAGTGAGGGTCTAAATCTTCTAGAACGGTAGTGATAGCCGTTTCAACCAATTCATTTGTCTCGACTTCGTCTACATAATTTCGTTGGATGTGATCCATGATCTCTCGAAACTTACCTACACTTTTAGAAAAGCTTACAGGTCGAGCTGCATTTCTAGGCATATAAGCACCAAGTACTATTCCTAGAGCAAGTGATACTGCAATAATGATTGGTAATCGAACTACGAACTTAGAATTCTTTTCACCCATATGTATGTACGTTAATCTTGTGTTAACTCAATAACGAGAGGTTAATGGATAAGATACACTGGATATTATTTAAGATTTAAAAATCGGGTGCTGACAAACTATTGTAGACAAGGTGAAATAAAAAAGACTGAAAGAATTAAACCTCCCAGTCTTTTTTGTGGTTGCTTACTTTTTCGTTTGGTAAAACGAACGAACAAACGATTGCTGCTACGAACAATACCACGATCAATCCTAACATTGCCATATCTAATAGATTTATAGTTTGTGAGCCAAAGATAGATGAATACCCTAAATATTCCATCTGACAGAAAATCAAATATCGGCGATTTAAGCTTTTTAGGTAGAAAAAGCTATTCTAAGCTCGTTTTGACAGGATCAGTAAATCTCCTAATTGCTTTTTTCCAAGAATTACTTATTTCAGAGATAACGCGTTGATTATAAATTGAGTAATAATATAATAAACAATGTTTAACAGGAAGTACATCACTGAGCCGAAGCTTTCTTCGTTCATTTGTACAACCACCAAAACACTTATAATTATGATTTACCCAGCACTAACTTCGCAAATAGCAAAGCATGTAAACCGCAGAATTGCTCAAAAAACAGATACTGAAAATTCGTTCACGCACTTTGCGATTGACCCTCGAAACGAGACCTATCGTAAAGATGCCTTGAAAGAAATAAAAAAGGCGCTCAGAACTTCTATGGAGTTTTAATCTTCTGAAAGTACGATGATTTCATCTTCATCAGTGAGATCAATCATCTCAGATTTCTTAGGGTTGACTACAACACCATATTGAGCCTCAGCATCCTTGCTTTTTGCTAGGATGCGATACCCTATAGCTACTTGATGTTTTTGAGCAGCAGATTCTAGTACTGTATAAAAATTAACTGGTTCGTCAGTCTTTACATACTCCTTGGCAGGCTTGATATAGATCTCCGAACCATCTGCATCAAATAGATCTTCAAATACTCTCATCAGGTACTTATTCTCTGACACCTGAGTCATCAATAAACTCAACAACTTATCACTTACAATAAAGTCATCGGCACTGGTGATGTCTGCCAACTGACGGTTTTTCATATCTATCATCTCACTCACGAGATTCAAGTGTTTGTCAGTCTTCTCGGCGATACTTCTAATGTGAAGTAGTGTAATCAATGTTTGGGCATCTGCTTCTTGAACTGGATAGTTTTGTTCATAGCATAGAAGCATAATGTAATCGTAAGAAGGAATATTCAACTCCTCCAATGTTTCGCGTTCTGTTGTTTCAGCTCTTTGAAACTCAACGGTTAAATTTTTCAGCTTAGATTTCAGCTTCTGAATGGCCACTATTGGATCCTCAAACTTAGACACTACCGTCAATGTCGATCCATTAGGTGCGTATTCATCTAGCTCGCGAATGATATTTTTGGCTCTATCATTCCAACCGATAATTAATATTCTTTCTTCATGTGGGTCAGGTTCGTTGGCCGTAGCCAACTTATCTACTTCTATTCGATAATCAGGCAGCCTCGATGGAATCAAAGTATCATCATCCTCAGTGATACCTATCACTTGATCCCCGTGATTGAAAACTGTTTCCATAGGCGGGTTAATTGCTACAGTTCCATCAGCAAACTGTAAGCCCATGATGGCAGAGTCTTCATAGGCAAAGATTACATCTCTAAATGTCTTACCTACCAATGATTCTTCCTCTGTGAAGTAAATTTCATCCCCTCCATAGTCCATCAACTCTATATAGACTACACTCAGACCACTTTGTCTACTTGTCTGAACCATGATTCTGGAGATAAAGTCATCCGATAAGATCAACTCTACTTCATCCTTACCAACCATTTTGGCTACTTCAAAGTTCTTGCTATCCTGAATCTCAGCAGTGATATGATATGGCTCTGGTCGCAATTCCTCTCGTGCTGGGTTAGTAACGATTGCTACTATAGTCTTTATGATTTGAGAATCCGAATTCTCATTATCCTTGTCAAGAATAATTATTGATTTTGAATCAAATGGATTGGCTATATAAATATCATCAATATCAATAGGATCACCAGTACGGCAAATTACTCTGGTATTTTTAGTATCTCCTACTTTGAGACGTATCTCGTCTTCCATTTCAATCTTATCCTTATCGGCAAGAATAACAATGGTACCATAGGTTTGATTTTCATTGGCTATGACTAGCTCTGGAATGATGGTAAATATTTTGGAAGACCAACCGAGGATCAATACGTGGTCTTTTTCTATCACAAAAGATCGTCCTTTTCTTAGCTCCTGCATTTTCACAAGGATACCATTGGACACCAAACCGATCAAAGTAGAGATAATCACAAGACCGATTACTGTTGTCACCATCATGAACAGTCTGAAAGGCCAGTTTTCATCATGATTACCTAATACTCCAGGATCGAGTACGTGTGTGAGGTTGACCCAAACAGAATCTGGGAAACCAAACTCCCCTTCCGAATTGGGGTGAAGATCTAATAGTAAAAGAAGACCTCCAAAAAGACTAATCACTACTACGGAGAATATTAATAGACCGTAGATCATGGCGGCAGTACCCTTCGAGACGTAGTTATCGAACTTATATTTTATTACTGCTGCTAAAGAAACGGGTTTTCTCATTGACAAGGATGGTCGCGTTTGATATAATTTATCTCTCCATTGTGCACATTACCACCAGTGTGAAATGCACATCGTCCTAGACCTGAACTCGGCAAAAATAGTCCAATATTGGAAAATAAAGGAAAATCTTAAAATTATATAGACCAGCTTCGCGATTAGTTTTTTAGTAAGGATGGCATATGGTTTGTAGATTTGATCCGCATGAATAAAAAAAACGCTTTCAAGCATCTTCTGTTAGGCATCGTTCTATCCTGTACGTTTTGCTCTAATGCCCTGTCTCAGAGGGCAGAAGAATACTACTCTCTCAAAATGTACAACAAAGAGTTTCATGTGGAAGGAAAGTCTTATGAAGGCGCTAGTACTGCATTACTTCACCCGTACAAGAATGTAAGAAAAGCTTGGTGGAGATATATTAAGTCTAAAGCGTACCTGACCAACCATATTTCTCACTATGTATTAAAGGTCCCGTCAAAATCTGCTGAAGAAGAACCTACTTATTTGATCAATACCATTCATCAAAGTGATAATCAAACCATCATTCGAATAGCCTATAGAGATGCTGATGATGTCGATAATGAGAGCTTAAAAAATCTACTTCGAGAGTTCAAAACACAATACTTCAGTACCTTATTAGAAACACAAATCATCAAACAGGAAAAGGTTTCTAAAAAACTCGGGAATGAGATGGATAGTTATCAGACTTCTAGAAAAATTGCGTCATTGGACAGTATTGAAATAAAAAAACAAATCAACGCATTCGAATATCAAATACATCAATCTGACTTGAGGTTAGACTCATTGAAAAGTTTATTAGGTAAGATTAAGTGATTTGTGATCGGTCGGAGGTGTTGTATTATGAATAGTCAGATACTCACCTTGTGACCAAAAAGTCACTTCTTTGCTTCAATAATACACCTACTTTCTATCATAATAGACTTCTATACTTTCATAATTAACGGAGCGTATCCAATAATATACTTCTCGTCAACAACAATATAAATCTTAATTACCATAATATATTCCTTAAGTATCATAACAGACTTTCTTGATATCATAATTCAATTACTGAAATCCATAATGTAATTCTCAACTTCTATACGTCAAGTCCCATTCGTCAAAGTCTACAACTTCTGTTTGATACATTAAAAAAACGAGTCAATCATTTAAACAAAACCGTTAGGATTAAATAGTTTCGAGTCAAATAAATTAATTGAAACTTAACATATTATTAAATGCAAAGAAATTTTAACCTCGCCAGTGATGAGCTTCTTCAATATGGAATGACTGTAATAGGTCACCTTGAAGCTAATCTAATTGACTTCACGACTATGGACGCAGATTTAAATGATGAGAAAGTCAATAATCTGAAGTCCCTAATTGACACTGCCTTAAGAGAAGGTGGAGATGACATGAACAAAGCTGAACTTGGTCAACGTACCGAAAAGCTTCTATCGGAAATGAATATCTCACGCCAACTTTTTAATCAACTCAGGTATTGGATTGTTAAAACTTACCCAAATAGTAAAGCGATTCAAAGACAGTTTGGGATAGGTAGGTATCACAAGGTCACAAAAAGTCAAGCTGGTATGATTAGTTTCCTATTCGAGTTATCTGAAACTATCAGCCAGTACCGTACTACGTTGGAAGCTTCTGGTACTCCGAGCACTTTACTTGATACTATAACAGAACAAGCAGAAGTACTTAAATCTGCTCAAACTGATCAAGAGACTTATAAAGGACAACGATCTGTGGAAACAGTTGAGCGTATAAAACGGCTAAATAGTATCTACGGAATCTTAAGGGAATTCAATGCGGCAGCTGAGTTCGTCTATTTTGATAGTCCTGAACTGCGAGAGCACTATCGTACTCCTACAGGCGGTTCATCAGTAGAAGAAGAAGTAGATATAGAGGTTTAAAGTCTCTATCATTGGAATAAAAGGAATGAGAGGCTGTCTTAAATAGTCAGTCTCTTTTTTTTGTATATGATAAGAAGATTGTCTGACTGGAAATGTTATATCTCTTCTTAAATCAGTAAAAACCCTCTCATCGATGCAAGGGCCTTAAACTATTCCTTTTTGATAAGATCTGTACAGTACATCGTCGGTGGTAACGGGTTCTTGTCCGTCCAAGCCATGCTAGTACGTTTCTTAAACAAAAAAGGCAGCCCATTTATTTAAGCTGCCTTTTTTGTTTAAGTTCTCTTGACTTAAAATCTATACGAATATCCAATGTCAAATCTTGTACCTGGACTGTATTTAGAAAATACTCTATCCTCTCCATTGAATTTGTACAACATCTCTTTTTGATCATCTAGTATATTTTTAACCGATACACTTAAACTTGATCTTTCATCCTGTCCCAAAGACTTAGATACTTTTAAGTTCAAGCTTTTAAAAGGCATACTATATACCGATGGCGCACTTGACACACCAATGATAGCAATATTTTCACCTTGTACATTGTAAGCGACATTAGCACTAAGACCTGTACTAGGCATATCATAATTCATGAAGATATTTAAAGCATATGGAGACTGACCTGTCATAGTTCTGTATCTATCCACTCCTTCTTCAGTCTCTAAAAAGTTCACTTCTGCATCATATTCTGTTATTGGAGTACCATCTCTTTCAAAATCAACAACAACTGTTTTTCTATCTACTTCTGACCTTACTATAGAAAGATTCATACCTACTGAAAAGTTTTCAAGGGAAGAAGTAAAACTTCCTAACCCTTTTCTAACCTCAAACTCAGCTCCCATCACGTTAGCAGATCCTACATTGCGGGGAGTAACCTGCTCTGGTCTCAAAGGTGAAGCAGCTAATGCAATATGATTAGTAAAATCCTTATAGAAAACAGAGACAGACACCATTTCTGAGGGTGTAAAGTAATATTCCCATCTCAAATCATAGTTTAGAATCTCTGCCATTTCTACATCAAGATTTCCAGAAAATATTTGAAGATTCAAAGGGTCATCAATAAATGCTGCAGATTTCTCTTTAAAAGATGGGCGCGCCAATGTTTTATTAAAAGAGCCACGAATATTCATATCCTCAGTCACACTATATACTAATCCTACCGAAGGAAGAAAACTTAAATCATCAAGTGTCTTCTCTTTATCAAAAGTCTCTGTAGAACCAGTTTCAGAATCTCTATAATCACCAGAGTAATACATATCCGTTTTCTCTAATCTAACTCCATAAATAGCTCTGAATTTTTCTGTAAACTTCCAATCATTCATGACATATCCCGCAGTGACCAATTGGGTTCCTTCATACTCGTTGAAATCATTGTTATTATCAGAAATACGAAGGCCATTTATATTGTCTTCAGAGATAAGATTTTCTTCTTTTAGCAGGTCATTTGCATCATTTGTCTCTGGCTTATAAAGTTCTTCTGGTTGGTAATTGTATTGAGCAATATCAAAAGTCCTTCCCCTCCAAGCGGCTTGCCCTCCAACTTTAAGCTTATTGCCTTCTGCCACCTCATAAGTCAAATCTAATTTGAATGTTTCACTTGTTTCATCTAAATACCTCCAGAACCTATTGATTCCTCCACCATTCTTAAAATCCAGCTGATCATCTTCGGTGTTAATTTTAGTATCCCTATAATCCAAGTCATGAATTTTAGAAAACAATAATGAATTAGACCAATCTATTTGTAAATCACCTACTCTATGCTTTCCAGAAAGAATAGCATTACTCATTGAGCGTTGGGTATAGGTTAAAATATCATTGTAAAATCTTCCAGGATTATTTAGAGACGATCTCGAAATTGTTCTTTCAACGGCGTTTTTTGTTCCGTTTTGAGTATGGAGGAAAGTACCTGAAATCGTGTGATTGTCAGTTTTCATTGCTATCGAACCTAGACCACTCCAAAGTGTATTCACTTTACCAACAGAGCCAACACTTGTATAATCTCTGGCTATCTCAGGTGTTTCATCTGTAATATCAATTAAGAATTGATTTCTCTCATAGTCATCATAAAATGTACTTGTAACCTTGTAGTTTAATATAACATTATATCCGAGTGTCCAATTTTCTCCAGGTTTTTGATTTCTATGAGCAACCGAAAAGCCATAGTTCATGAAGCTTGTTTGCTTACTAGCTCCCAACGTCGGGTCGAATTCCCTAGTTAATGATGATAATGTTTCAATTTTTTCAGAAGAGCCTGGTTGATTAGGAATATCAGCGTTTTGACTAATAGTCAATTCTCTTTGACCATTATCAAACCCAACCCAATCGGTTGAAGAACTATTATAACTAACGTTATCGCTATTAAAATGCATTGATGGGTTATATCCTAAACTCAATGAAATACTAGTCTCTTCTTCATCAGGGAAAGATTTAGTTTGAACATCCAATAACCCTCCTGCAAAGTCACCATTTAAATCAGGACTAAAGGTCTTATAAACCATTACGTTCTCTAATATAGCAGTTGGAAAGATATCCATTTGAACATCATTTCGATCAGGATCTAAACCTGGAACCACCATACCATTCAAAGTAGTCTTGGTATATCTATCACCTAAACCTCTAACGTATACGTATTTACCTCCTTGAACCGTAACTCCCGTCACCCTCTTCATTGCTCCAGACAAATTACTATCTCCAATTTTCTTAAAAGCTTGAGAAGAAAGTCCGTCTACAGTATTAGCTGATTTTTTCTGCACAGAAAGAAGAGCCACATCATTATCTCTAATCTGTTCCGCAGTTACGACTACTGCCTCCAATTGAGCTACATTCTCTTCTAATGTTACATCTATACTAGATACTTCGCCTTCCTTCACAACTACACCCTGAATGGTCTGTGTAGTATATGACACGAACGAAATAGAAATGTCATGAGTCCCTACCGGTAATGTCAAAGAAAATTTACCATCAAAATCGGTAATGGCTCCCTGAGAAGTACCTGTCTTAGTTACAGTTGCTCCGAAAAGTCCTTCACCAGTAGCTCCATCAATAATTGTCCCTCTCACGAATCCAGTTTGTGCCATTGCCATTAGAGACATGCAAACTATAACCCCACTTAGAAATATTTTTTTCATCTGCATTTAAAATTTGCGCAAAGAAGAAGGTAATCAAGGATTTAAATCACAACAGAGCATTTAAGAATAGTTTAAATATTGCCTTATTCTGACAGGTTCTTTAACACTTGATTAACAATATTCATTAATGTATAAAGGCGATAAAAACACAAAAGATAGCTATCTCTTCTATTTTAGACTTAATTGCATTATACCGATCTTAACATTGAGGAAACAAAAAAGCCTCGGTAATTACCGAGGCTTAAATTTTTACTCAAAGGTTAACTTCGAAGTTTCTTATTTTAAAAGAGAGCTAGTCTCAGTCCAATCTCCTATAAACGAATCATCCGCTCCCGTAGCTGTTGCAGATACTAATTCAGCATCAACTTCAGTTTGAATAGCATCCACTGCATCAAGAACCTCCTGAGTAGGAGTGAAGTTCTCGTCTTCATCTACCATAGAAGGAAAATCATCTTGGTCAGCGTATACTGAAGATGATGCAAACATAGTACTAGTAAAAACCAATGTCTCATCGATTACATTTTTAGCACCGTCCTCTTTGTGAGTTGTAGGATCCTCTTCAGCGAAAGAAGCTCTTAGCTTGATTTTACCTCCATCAAACAAAAGATTAGATACAGTACCAGTAGCTTTTGATTTAAAATCAGCAGTAAGAGAAGCATCAGAAGATGCTGTCTTAGCAATAGAAGCAGTACCGTTCATTAAATTAAAGCTTCCTTCCAAATCATCCTCTCTACCATCGATTTCAAGAGCCTCATCAGAGTTCTCATCTACATATACCACATAGTTTTTAACAGTTCCAGTATAAGACTGATCGATATCTATAGCGTCATCTCCAACAGAAGTAACTACAAGATTAGTAACGTTTACAGATCCACCGAAAAACTCAACTCCATCATCTGAGTTACCTACAACTTCGATATTTTCGATTACTGTTTTGTTACCAACACCTCCTAAAGTCAAACCGTTAATCTCAGAACCTTCAGCTATTTCAGCTCCACCGTATCTGATAGAAACGTACTTAAGGATACCTGAATTATCCGCAGCGTTGTCTCCACCATAAAGACCATTTTGATCATTTGCATCTACACCTTCGATTTGCGCAGTAGCTCCACCAGTCTTAGGGCTAATAGGAGCTTTACCTAGAATTACAACTCCTCCCCATAGGCCTTTAGCACCAGCAGCAATTCCTGAGCTAACAGTCTCACCTGGCTCAATTTCATCTTCTGTAGTAGTGAAAATGATAGGTTCATCAGCAGTACCTTGAGCGTCGATATAACCTCCTTGAGCTACCATTAAAACAGCAGCTTGAGCACCAGAAAGGTCAGCATCTCCTTTAATAATTGTACCTGGTTCAATGGTTAATTTAACTCCGTCAAGAACTGTAACTCTTTGCTTAAGAACATAAACTTTTCCTGATTCCCAAGTTACATCTTCAGAAATATTAGCTGTAATTTCAGTTTCAGAACCTTCTCCTCCACCGTTATTTGAACCATTGTTATCTTCGTCATCGTCACAAGAAACGATAGTTGCCATAGCTAGAACAGCGAACAACAACTGTAGTAAATAATGTTTTTTCATCTTTCTATTGTGTTTTGAAATTCAATATTGTTCCGCAAAACTGCCAGTCACTTATTAACATCGATGAACTGAAGGATTAACTTTATGTTAAAGAAAGATGATATCGTATTATGCAAATATTACGATCAAAAAAGGGAGTGCCAGTTACCTGACACTCCCTTCTCTAATAAAACAATGATTCTTTGATCTATCTATTGATATTAACCTTATTAAGAATAGTGTTAACAATATCATGAGTGGTAACACCATCAGCTTCTGCCTCATAGTTGAGTATAATTCTATGATTTAGTACATCTGCTGCGATTTCTTTAATGTCCTCTGGTAATACGAAGTCTCTACCATCTAAGAATGCCACAGCCTTTGCTGCTAAATTCATATTAATAGATGCACGAGGAGATGCTCCAAATTGGATATAATGTGCTTCTTCTTTCAACCCGTACTCTGCAGGCTGACGTGTCGCAAAAATTAACTCTATTATATATTTCTCTAGTGACTCGGATAGATTCACCTCATTGATTTCTTTCCTAATTGCGAAAACATCTTCTTTAGTTAAGATTGTTTTCACTTCATTATCAAATGACATATTTGACATCCTGCGCATGATCTCAAGTTCATCTTCCTTAGTCGGATAATCGATATGAATCTTCATCATGAATCTATCAACTTGTGCTTCAGGTAGCGGATAGGTTCCCTCTTGATCAACTGGGTTTTGTGTTGCTAATACCAAGAATGGCTTATCAAGCTTATAAGTTTCTTCACCTATTGTCACTTGCTTCTCTTGCATTGCCTCAAGTAATGCAGACTGAACCTTTGCTGGAGATCTATTAATCTCATCTGCAAGTATTAGGTTTGAGAATACTGGCCCTTTTTTCACTTCAAAGTTTGAAGCTTTCTGATTGTAAATCATAGTACCAATCAAATCAGCAGGTAATAAGTCAGGCGTAAACTGAATTCTCTTAAAATCTAAATGAAGAACGTTCGCTAGAGTATTTACTGTTAATGTTTTTGCTAGTCCAGGTACGCCTTCTAATAAGATATGTCCTTGTGTAAACAGACCAATCATCAATCTATTGACCATATAACTCTGCCCTACTACAACTTTTCCTACTTCAGTATATACTTCTTTGACTTTTGCTTGATGTTCTTTTTTTAAATCCGTGTTTACCGTTGCTTCCATATTGTGATATGATTTATACCAAAAACAAAACTACGAGAAGTTCCCGTAGTTTTGTTTTGTTCGTTTTTTAATAGGTGTTAAAAAATGTTAAGCCTAAGCTGTAATGACTTTACTTTCATTAAAACTTCAAATTATTAACTATTGATGTGCTTCTTTCAAAAGGTCATTTACAGTCTTTACTGGATTGAAGGTTGAAATTGGCACTTCTATAAAGAAAGTAATCCAATCTGCCATTGCGCCATTCCATAATCCTGGCAACTCCATAGCTTTTAAATCATTACCATTCTTTGACTTTTCACTGATAAAACCTGTTGTATCATCTCTGTATTTCAAAAGATCAAATGAGTTTCCTTCGAAATCTTTAGTAGCACATACCAAATCTACCGGATTAAAATGGGTGGAGTTCTTTAGCATATCAGCTTTCAGAGAATCTCCCATATCTATTTGGGCTGTTTCAGCTATTTGCAATGTAAAGGAACCATCCTTCTCTTTAATCCAAAACGGCCCTCCTCCAGGTTCTCCAGTATTCTTGACCATTCCACAAACCCTAATTGGTTTATTTAACTTGGATTTTAAAGCTTCAACTTTCTCAACCTTGGTCAATTTCTCAAACCCAACAGACATTTCTATAAAGTACTTCTGTTTTAATCTAAGCGCTACGGTATCTGGGTCAGAGATTTCATTTTTCAATATTCCATGAATCTCTTCTTGACAGTCTATTAATAAGGAAGCCAAAGCCTTCTTGTAGTTAATTGTATCACCCTTAAGATCATCGGTAACGACATTATCAATATTCTTAATGAAAATAATATCTGCATCTAGGTCATTAAGATTCTCCAACAATGCACCATGACCTGCTGGCCTGAAAAGAATAGATCCATCTGGCTCTCTAAAAGGTTCATTCTTATCATCAACAGCAATAGTATCAGTAGATGACTTTTGCTGAGAAAAAGTCACACTATAAGAAACCCCATATGTTTTTTCATATTGAGTTTTTACTTGGCTAAACAATAATTCAAACTTTGGTTGATGTTCGGGTGAAACTGTAAAATGCAAGTTTACTTGCCCAGTTTCGTTCTTTGCATAAAGTGCCCCTTCTACTAGATGTTCTTCAAAAGGAGTTCTTGAGTTTTCATCATACTTATGAAATGAGAGCAAAGCTTTTGGTAAACTTCCATAGCCAAGACCTTCTTCTGATAGAAGCTTATCAGCTATGACGTCATATTTTCCTTTAGTAATTTGCGACTCGATACTACTCCCGTTGTTTCCAAACTTTCCTTTTAGCTCTTTGTAAAAAGCGAATTTCTTCAAACCTTCTACAAAGGTAGATGCTGATTTGTTTGAAGTTAAATCTGGATTATCAACGTAAGCAAATAAATCCTTAAACATTCTCGTTGCGGCACCAGAAGCTGGCACAAACTTCAAAATAGATTTTCCAGCTATTTTCTGTTCATAATTAGCCTTAAGAATATCAATCTGCTCGGAGGGAAGCTGAATAATTCCATCGCCTATAGTAGCAGCTTTTTGAATATCTAAAAAAGGAAACCCTGTTTTGAAATTTTCAATTTGTTTTTCTATATCGCCGAGCGAACTACCTCGGTCAGCAATCTGTTTATGGTCTGAATCATTAAACATGCAATTAATTATTTTTATTAGTTAAGTAGTTTATTTTCAATATCAGCCCTCAACAGGGTATTTAGAACAAGCAATTTCATAAGCATCTTCATAATTGGAAACTAAATTCTTCCAATCAAACTCCTCCGAAAGATCCTCTGATTTATTGCGCATATTAATTCTTTCTTTTCTTGTTGTTTTAACGAACTCCAAAAGCTTTTCGCATAATTGTTCAGCAGATGAATGAAAGTCCTTACCTTCTCGTTCAATCATATACAAACCATGCCTCTCATCTCCATTTTTCAAATCCTTTGCATAATTACCGAATCCAGATAAATCAGAAGTAACTGCTGCTACTCCACGAGCCAAACACTCTACAGGAGTATACCCCCAAGGTTCGTAGTAACTAGGGAACACTCCCAAATGACAACCTCTTACAAACTGGCTATAATCCATGCCGAATAATGGAGATGTGGATGAAATAAAATCAGGGTGATAAACAATTTTCACTTTATCGTGAGCATAGTTAAGCAAGTTGGCACTTCGAACAAACCCTAAAATAGGATCGGCTCCATCATTTTCTAAATTATGAGTAACTACACTTGGGAGCTTGTGTGTCTTCCAAGACTGAATAGTCCTTCTATATCTTAATTTCCAATAGTCATCTACCATAGTGGACAAATCAGGAAGTCTATGATCTGAATTAGTCGCAGCATCAGTAAAAAGTCGCTCTTTTACCTGCTTCAATATTTCATCACAATTATCCTCGATCTCTTCCATCACAGCTCTTGTATTCAACACTTCTGGATTGATACTGTGAAAAGGTTGCTTTGTAACGAAAAACATGACAACAGTCATATCAATCCCTTCCTCGTGCATCCTATGATTGAGTCTAGCTAAAGCCTCCAACGTCAGGTCATATCCTTTATTCTTGTATTCAAACCTTCCAGATGTAAAGAAGTATAGTGTCTTACCTAAATCAAATGAGTAAGACTGAAAGAAATGCCCCATCACAAAGTGATTTATCTTTTCTTTATACTGATGGTGTCTATTTTGTACTTCGTGCAATACAGAAAATCTTTCAATATTCAACCCATTCGGTAAAATAGTTTCCGGATTTCGCCCCAATAGATGAACACACTCTTTAGCCGTCACTTCACTGACCGTACTCAAAACGTTGGCACCATGTGCACAGGCACGTTCTAATTTTGCTATTGCCTCTACATTGAAGTTTTTAGCTTCATCTTCCCAATTCAGAAAGGGTAAATGATCATAGAACTGTGGGTCATTCATCGCTAAGTATCTACCCAATAACGTTGCGTGTGTGGTAAAGACTGTATTGACTGGTATCTGCTCTCGACCAAGATCAGGAATACAAGTACCTGCCATCCACTCATGGAAATGAGAAATAAACTCAAAATCATTATCATGACACACCCTAGCATATCTTGAAATAAACTCCTTTACCATATAGCCAAAAGCCAGCACTTGATCCATCAAAGGATCATGGTTTTTAAAATCTATAAAATGGTTTTGCCAGTAGAAGTACTTTATATCTCCTAGTAATGGAAAGACACTATATGGGTTAAACAAAACTGTTTGTGGGCGACCAGAAACGAGCCATCTTCCATACTGAACATCCCAACCTAGTTCTTCACGCATTTCTCTGGCTACTTGGGAAATACTGTTTTCAACATTAGACTTTGGTTCGAAGTCTGAAACTACATTAGGATTAATGTTGGGACCGAGCAATACATAATCATCTCCCCATCGTCTTACCATCTCTGGTACTTTAGATCTAATAACGGTATAAATACCTCCTACTTGATTACATACTTCCCATGCGACCTCTGCTAGGACTCTGTTTTTAGTACTGAATTTCTTACCCTTCTTTCGGTTCATTGGTTTTGTTTGAAGTTAAAAACTGCTATTTGACAGGCTTTATTGAAATATCCTTGATTTTGATGTTTGCTATTGAACAAAATCACAATAATTCAATTATATTATTGAAAATTAATTAAAGATCCTACTTGATGATATTACAACTCATATCAATGAAACACCTCTTTCATTGCAAAACTTGAAGTCATATTATCTGGTTTTTAAATTAAATGAAAATTTTAAAGTCGAAGCCTTCTAATATGGTTTTTTCGCACCCTATAGTTTAGTCAATATCTATATTTGTTTAACAAACAACTGGTTAAAGTTCATGTCAGATACAGTAGAAGAAATCCAAAACACCGAAGAGACCCAAGACTTTTCGGGTAATTATATAGACAAATTCGAGGACAAGAATTTAGAAGAATTTTTTTGTGGTAAACTTGAAAGCTGGGAGAAGATAGAAAATACATTTTTGTTCCATGGTGAGAATGCTACTTTGGAACTAGCAATCTTTAGTTCTCACATTTTAAGGTTTAGATATGGACATGATGGTTATTTTGAAGATGACTTTTCATACGCCATTGACCCCAACTATCAACCTCAAGACACTCATTATATATTCGAAGAAGATGAAGATTTGATATCCATCAAAACTGATGTCGTAGAATGTGTAATCAATAAAGCCGACCTCAAGACCAAAATCAAAGACCTTAAGGGAACTGTCATTCAAGAGGATGAAAAAGGGTACCACTGGCAAGATCATAAATACTATGGTGGCACAATCAACATCTCTACCAAAGTACTTCAACCATATGAAAAGTTCTTTGGTCTAGGAGACAAGTCTGGTAGGCTCAATATGATAGGTCAGAGAAAGGAATTGTGGGGAACGGATTGCTATGGGTACGGTGCAGATACTGACCCTGTTTACAAGAACATACCATTCTTCATGGGACAACATAGTAAAATAGGCTATGGAATCTTTATGGATAATACTTTCCGAAGCTTCTTTGATTTTGGGAAAGAAAGAAATGAGGCTTGTAGTTATTGGGCGCAAGGCGGTGAAATGAGATACTACTACATCCACGGGCCTAAGCTAATTGATGTAATAAAACGATATGCTGAACTAACCGGAAAGCATGCCCTTCCTCCAAAATGGGCACTTGGGTATCACCAAAGTAAGTGGAGCTACTATCCTGAATCCGTTGTACGAGAACTGGGTGCTGAGTTTAGAACACGAAAGATTCCTTGTGATGTTATTCACTTGGATATAGACTACATGGATGGCTTCAGGTGTTTCACTTGGGACAAAGATAGATTTCCAGACCCTAAAAAGATGATCTCGGAAATGAAAGATGATGGTTTTAAAACCATAGTGATCATAGATCCAGGGATCAAGGTGGACAAGAAATATTGGGTATATCAGCAAGGAATGGAAGGTGATTACTTCTGTAAAAGAATGGACGGACCTTTATTAAAGGCTAGTGTATGGCCTGGTCTATGTCATTTCCCTGATTTTACAAACCCTGAGGCAAGAGCCTGGTGGGGAACACTGTATGAAGGACTTGTTGAGACAGGCGTAGATGGAGTATGGAATGACATGAATGAACCTGCGACATTTGAAGAAGGAACTTTTCCAAATGATGTTAGATTCGATTTTGATGGTCATCCTTGCAGCCACAGGAAAGCCCATAACGTTTATGGTTCTCTAATGGCGAGAGCTACATCTGAAGGACAAAAAATGTTCCTAGACAATAAAAGAGACTTCACTATATCTAGATCTGCCTATGCTGGTATTCAGAGGTACGCTTCTGTTTGGACAGGTGACAACTCTGCAAGTTGGGAACAATTAAGAATCGCTAATATACAGTGTCAAAGACTTAATGCGTCGGGAATTTCTTTTGCAGGATCTGATGTTGGGGGATTTATTGGTTCCCCAGATGGAGAACTTTACACTAGATGGGTACAAATGGCCGTATTTCACCCATTCTTCAGAACGCATTCCTCTGGTGATCACGGAGACAAAGAACCTTGGACTTTTGAAGAAAAATATATTGACATCGTTAGGAAGTTTATAGAGATGAGATACGAGATACTTCCTTATGTTTACACTACTTTCTGGCAGCATAGCACTACAGGAGCTCCTATGCTTCGCTCGCTTCACTTAGAAGTACATGATGATCCTGAGTCTTTCTTTAGAGAAGAAGAGTTCTTTTTAGGAGACCATATATTGGTATGTCCAATATCAGAGGCTGAGGCAACGAGCAGAAGAATGTACCTTCCTCAAGGTGTTTGGTTCAACTACTGGACAAATGAAGAGTTGACCGGGAAAAAAGAAATTAAAGTAAAGGCTCCTCTTGATCAAATACCACTATTCGTAAGAGCAGGTGGTATCATACCGATGCAGCCAAAAATGCAGTACGTAGATGAGTTCGAATTTGACACTTTGACTTTGAAGGCATATAAACCTGTAGGAACAACAGAGTCATACTTATATGAAGACAAAGGTGACGGATACGAGTATACTCAAGGTGATCAGTCAGTAAAAACTTTCATTGCAGAACTGGAAGCCGACAAATGGAAAATCACACAGAAAGTAAAAGGAGACTTTGAAGTGTGTTATAAAAAATACGAATTAAAACTGCATGGAATAGAACAAGCTCCAACGTCAATTCTTCTTGAAGGAGAAGAGGTAATTAAGAAAGGTAGATATGCTAAAAAAGTATTGACAATAGAGCTACCAATTGATTTTAAAGAAATTATTATAACTTAATACAAATAATAAATCCCTAGACTACTATGAGTATCAAAAAACAATTTCTTAAGTCAAAAGATCTTTACAAGGTAACTTGGAATATTGACAAAAAAATAGCTGACGGAGCCGAAAGCATTGCTTTAGCTGGTGATTTCAATGGCTGGAATGAAACCACCGATCAATTTACCAAAATGAAAAGTGGTGGATTCAAAATCACTTTAGAACTACCAAAGGAAAAACAATACCAATTCAGGTATTTAGTTGATGGTACTACTTGGGTTAATGAAAAGGAGTGTGACGGATATACCCCTAATGAATTCGCAGAAGAAAACTGCGTTTTATCTCTTTGATCCAGATATAATGTGGCCTCTTTAGTAAATAAGAGACCACATTATCAAACCAACTAATATACCAGCAAATGACTAAAACTAGAGTATTAATGCTAGGACCAGGAGAACCTAGTATACTGAATAGTGGACTTGGTAAAGCGGCTTTCCACCTTGCTGATTCTATTTCCAAAAATGTAGAATTGACGGTTGTCCAACCGGAAAAACTAGAAGAGTTTAACGAGTCTGTACAACAACGAGAATTTGAGCCTCAGCATAGAACTGAAGAGTTTACCGACTATCAAGTACTTTCGGATATTGCGAAATTTGAAATCACCAATATTATTGCACCATATTGGTATCTAGGAGGCACTGAAAAAGTAACCCATGAGTATACAGAGTCAGTGGTTCGAATCAAGGCTGAAACCTACACCAAAGAAATTATAGAGATTGTAGATGAGATTGAATATGATGTCATCTATGCGCACGATTGGTTGACTTTTCAAGCTGCGATCGAACTGAAAGAAAAGACAAAATTACCCCTAGTGCTGCATGTTCACTCTTTGGATCATGATCGCAATCCTAACATGGATAGATCTTGGGTCTTTGAGTTGGAACAAAAAGCATTTTGTATAGCTGATAAAATCATCTGTGTCAGTAACTATTCTAAAAGCATCATTAGATCAGTTTATGGAATTGATGGAGGTAAAATAAATGTGATATATAATGGTTTTACCAATAGACAATATAAAGACCACCAAAGCCCTTTTAAAGAAAAAGTGATTTTGTTTGTTGGTCGACTGACCAATCAAAAAGGTCCAACGGAGTTCTTAAAAATCGCTGAACACGTACACAAGCATTATCCTAATAGTAGATTTATAATGGCTGGTGATGGTGAGTTATACCAGTCTCTTATAGAAGCTGGAGCACATTCAAGAATTGCACATAAATTCCATATGACCGGCCACTTATCTGATGATGAATTAAACAAGCTCTATGCCATGGCAGACATATACTGTATGCCTTCCGTTTCAGAGCCGTTTGGATTATCAGCTTTAGAAGCTGCTGGTGCTGGCCTACCTATGGTAATTAGTAATAACTCTGGTGCATCAGAAATACTAGAAGGAGCAATTTCATTGGACTATAACGACACCTTAGGCTTCGCTAATGAAATCGTAAAGTTGCTCAAAAACGAAAAAATGAAGCATTATTACTCTACCAAGAACCAAAAAGTGGTACACTCTATGACTTGGAAAGAAGCTGCTGATCAAATTACTAATATCTTCGAAACTGTATGAAGACAGCATTCTTATCGCTAATCTTTGATTACACTCCTGTCTTAAGTACCTTCTCTATTTTTGATATTGGATCAGATAAACACTATGTAGATTGGGAACAAACTCAGAGCTCCTTCAATAGGGAGTACTTTTCCGAATTCAAGAGATATTTGGAAGAAATGCTCCATGAATCTCAAGATAAGGATACACCTATATCTGTTTATTTTTCTGGTTTTTTCATCAAGCTACTCGAAAAAGCAGATGAGAAAATGATTCATGAAATCAAAATAGCAGTCAATAATAGAAAATTGGAGCTATTGGGAGGAACTATTAACAATTCTTTGTCTTCTCTTTATTCTCAAGACCAGTTTACTGAAGAAGTCAAAGCACACAAGTCAGTTCTAAAAAAAGTTTTTGATTATAAACCTGTCTCTTTTTATAACACGGAAAGCATATACTGCAATACGCTTGCTGATCTTATTAAAAGCCTTGGTTTTAAACGAACCTTTGCCGGAGCTATTTCATGGTACATGGGTAGTAACAAAAAGGATAGGGTTTTTATTCCTAAAAACATCCAATCATTCAACATTCTAATTTTAGACAAAGACAATTCTTTATTTGACAACCCAGATCAAAAAGCTCATTTCTTACTATTTGACATTAAAAGGTTAAGAGAGCATAAGGGTGTAAGTCGAGTACTTTTAGCTACAAGAACAAAAGCTAAAATAAAATCGCTTACAGATAGTGGTAAACTAAATTCAAAGAAGCTTTACTACATCAAAACTCCAACGATGGGTAGTTTGAATGGAAAGACTTTTAGTTCATTCAATGGTCAAGCTATGCAGACCAATACACTTGATATGTACTATAACATTTCTGAGCAAGCCGGTGTTATATCTGATAGTCAATTTTTGGACTTAGGTGCTGCTTCATTGTATTTGAACCTTGGAAAAAAAGATGATTCTACTGCTTTTGATAAGTACTCTAATATGATGAACATTTTGAATGATGCCGACTTAAAGGCTTAGAAAACTGAACTTTTCAGTATGATTGATAAATAAGAGAAAACAAAAAAGGAGCTCAAAAGCTCCTTTTCCTTCAATATTTTTATCAGCTCTTAAGCCTTAAAATCTATTTTTCTCATTCTAAGAGATGTAGGTGTTACTTCTACATACTCATCTTCATTAATATATTCCAGTGCTTCTTCTAAAGAAAATTTCTTGGCTGGAGCAATTTTAGAATTATTGTCAGACCCCGCCGCTCTCATATTCGTTAGCTTCTTTCCTTTCTGAACATTGACAGCGAGATCATTAGCTCTAGAGTGCTCTCCTATGACTTGACCTATATAAAGGTCTTCTCCTGGGTCTACAAAGAATATACCTCTATCTTGTAGTTTGTCAATAGAGTAAGCCGTTGAAGCTCCCATTTCCATTGATACCAATGAACCATTTTGTCTACCAGGCATTTCTCCTTTGAATGGTTCATAACCTTGAAATCTATGAGTGATAACCGCTTCACCTGCTGTAGCTGTCAATATTTGATTTCTCAAACCAATCAAACCTCTTGCTGGTATATTAAACTCAAGATGTTGAACATCTCCTTTAGGTTCCATTACAGTCAGCTCTCCTTTTCTTTTGGTTACTAGCTCGATTGCCTTTCCAGAAGTTTCTTCTGGTACATCAATCACTAATAGCTCTACAGGTTCATTCTTTTGCCCATCGATCTCCTTGAAGATAACCTGTGGCTGACCTACCTGAAGCTCATACCCTTCTCTTCTCATAGTTTCTATCAAAACAGATAAGTGAAGAACTCCTCGTCCATATACTAAGAATCTATCTTCAGAGTCGGTTTCTTGTACTCTTAGAGCAAGATTCTTTTCAGTCTCTTTAAATAACCTATCTCTTAAGTGACGGGAAGTAACGAATTTTCCTTCCTTACCAAAGAATGGTGAGTTATTGATACAGAATAGCATATTCATAGTAGGTTCATCTACTGCTACTCTTTCCATAGGCTCAGGATTGTCAAAATCTGTAATAGTGTCTCCGATATCAAAATCTTCAAGTCCAGTCACAGCGCAGATATCTCCACAACCTACAGATTCCACTCTTCTCTTACCTAAACCTTCGAAGATATGAAGTTCCTTAATTCTAGCTCTCTTAACAGAACCATCAGCCTTGGTTACTCCAATGCTTTGTCCTTCCTTCAGCTCGCCTTGATATATTCTGCCAATTGCAATACGGCCAGTAAATGAAGAGAAATCAAGAGATGTAATTTTCATTCTAGGTACACCGTCTCTTTGAGTTGGAGGAGGAATCACCTTGATGATTGTATCTAAGAGCGGAGTAATACTATCCGTCGGTTCTTTCCAATCATGTCCCATCCAGCCATTTTTAGATGAGCCATATAATGTCTCAAAATCAAGTTGCTCTTCCGTAGCCTCAAGGTTAAACATTAAGTCGAAGACTTCTTCATGCACCTCATCAGGACGACAGTTTTCTTTATCAACCTTATTTACCACGACGATAGGAGTCAATCCAATAGAAAGCGCTTTACTCAATACAAAACGAGTCTGAGGCATTGCTCCTTCAAAAGCATCTACCAAAAGAATCACTCCATCAGCCATACTCAATACACGTTCTACTTCTCCTCCAAAGTCGGCGTGACCCGGAGTATCGATAATATTGATTTTTACTCCTTTATACTCACAAGAGACATTTTTAGACAAGATAGTGATACCTCTTTCTCTTTCGAGATCATTACTATCTAGAATCAACTCATCGTTATTTTGCTCTCTTTTTAAGTCTTGAGTGGCGTAGATGATTTTATCGACTAGGGTTGTTTTACCATGGTCAACGTGAGCGATGATCGCTACATTTCTAATTTCTGACATACCTTATTCCAAAATTAAGCGGCAAATGTAACTGGAATAATCTAGAACTGCGATAGGTCAGTTTTTTATTAACAGAAGCTTATTTTAATAAGGAACTTCCTGATTGATAGGCTTTGAAAATATTTTTTAAAATAAACTTAAGCTTCTGTATTTGCTTCGGCGATTGCATCTGCTATCTTCTTTTTAGCAGTTTTACTCGTTGTTATATTCCAATAGGGATCACTGAGCTCAAAGAACTTATTATTGTATTGTGTAAGCATAATTTTCACTGCATAGTTTAGTCGATTAACAGCGTCTTTTTGATAGTCGATTCTATTGCATGGATGAAACAGAAAGAACTCTACAATGGGAAATGTCTTACGTCTCAATTCTCCTAACACCTTAGCTATATCATGAACTTGACTTCCCTCACCTATTTCTACAAGTTTATCAATTGCTTCTTGACAAAACTTTGAAACCCCTTGAAGTAAAACAAAAAATGGCCACGATTTTAATCCTTCCTTTTGTGAAAACTCTGCTTCAAACTCTTCACAAAAGACTTTTAAAATGTTGAGCTGTGGAATACAAAGCTGCGGATTTGCATAAACATTTGGCTGCCAAAGGATCTCACGAAAAGTAAAAATTGAAGGAAGCAACTCAGTATCATAGTAATCAGAGTTTTTCAAACTCTCAATATCCGAAGTCTTTAGGTCCTTTACAATAATCTCTCCTACTACCAGTTCATAACTCCACTGAACTCCTTTACTTCCGGCATAAGGTTCTGGAGCCATCTCCATAAATTCCCATATTTCATTTAAATCGAGTTTCATTGTTCGCTCAATATACACCTAAACCCCGATTTTGAAGAAATATCAACAAACCATCTGTAAAGATTGGGGGTTAACTTTTATCTCATAATGATTTTGACAGCTGAAAGGCTCTCCATCCACCTGAGCGACTGTATTCTCATTTGATTTTATCACTACTTCATCTATAGAGATAGTCTCTGTAAATCGTGACTTATGAATTGTACCATTAAAAAGCCTGACACCTATTGATATTGCAGCCCAAAACGGAAACGGTTTTAACACTACTAGTTCAAGCTTCCCATCAGCAATATCGGCATTAGGAGCAATATGAGCATTATTGCCGAACTGAGTGGAATTAGCAGCTGTAATTAGCAACCCAATTACTTCCTGAGACAAGTCTTTATACTTTATATGATATGTCGCAGGCTTGTAATTTAGGTACTCTTTTAAAGTAAGCTGAATATAAGATAAAAACCCTCGCTTATGATGATTATCAAATGCGTACGCAACTTGGGCATCAAACCCGACTCCAGCTACACATAAAAACAACTTATCATTGAATCGACCTGTATCAATCTTTTTTAGAGATAGATTGTTAATAACGCCAATCGCCTGAATTGGGTCTTTAGGTATTTTAAAATAATTGGCAAATCCATTCCCAGAACCTCTTGGAATAACCGCCAGAGCAGTTTTAGAGCCTACAAGACCTCTTGCCACTTCATTGATAGTACCATCACCACCAACCGCTACTACGACGGTAAAATTGTCTATAACTGCTTCTCTACTCCATATTTCAGCATCACCTTGCTGTTGGGTTCTCTTCAGAGACCAATCAAATTGATCAAGATCAAGATGATACGGAATAATATCCTCCAACTTGACCTTGATATTGTGACCAGAAACTGGATTTACAATAAAAAGTATCTTCTTTTTATTTGACACTTTTAGATCCGAAATTATCCTCTTTGTCCTCCAAATTTATAAGAAATGCCCAGTCCAAGAATATTCTTGAATTGTACTCTTTCTTCTTGAACTACGTTCCCTTGTTCATCAGTCACATCGAATTTGATATCATAATCATAAATCAACTGATTGTAAAGGTTGGCTGTCAAAAAGCTATTGATCTTCATTACTAAAGTATTTTCCCAGTTGACATCGATCTTATCTGGATTCTCAACATAATTAGAGAATAGAACAAGATTGGATGTAAACGTAGTATTCTCAAATATCTCTTTGTTGAAATTGGCTGCAAATGTACCCCCGAATTCACCTCGAAACATTTTACCTTCATCTACTCCGAAAGCTCCACGATCTGCAAGGGTTTGGTCATTTACGAAAGTCATTTTACTAGAAACCAGACCAAATTTAAACGAAAGGAAACTAAAAGGTTTGTAATCAAGACCAATGGAAGTTAAAAGATATGCTGGTGCCGCAAATTTCGAAATCACAGAATCTGGATTATCTGTAGAAAACCCATCAGTAAACTGGGTTCTAAAATCTAGTAGCGCACTAAAAAACCATTTATCATTTTGTGGTGAAAGTTGAGCCCCGTAGTTTGACACTAATACTATTTTATCCTCAGTTTTTCTTGTACCTTGTCCTTCTTCTTTTAGAAGTCCATATCCTAAATCGAGGCTATTATTCCAGTAAACCCGACTCTTAGCATAATCTGCTAGTAAAAACATCACGCCAGTACCAGATACAGAACTTGTACCTCCTGCCGACCAGTTTGAGAGAGTTGATTGGTTAAAATTAATTCCAATATTACCCCCAGTATTCCAGTAGGTAGTATCTGTTTGTGCGTAGACGGTGGAAACGCTAATTAATAAAGTTAAGATTAAAGGTATTGTTCTCATAGTTAAGGGATTTTGATGCAAAGCTATAAATCCCTACTTCACTTTATAAGTTATTTACTACTTAATCGTATGAATTATCTTTCAAATCGTTTTCTTTTAAAATCCTCCTTAAAATCTTACCGACATTTGATTTTGGTAACTCATCAACAAATTCAATATACTTAGCGCATTTATAGGCTGTCAAATGTTCCTTAGCATATGATCTCAGTTCCTCTTCGGTCAATGAATCATCTTTCTTGACTATAAAGGCCTTCACAGCTTCAGTTGTTTTAGAATTAGGTACTCCTATTACTCCAGCTTCAAATACTTTAGGGTGCTTCATGAGAGCTTCCTCCACTTCGTTTGGATAAACGTTGAACCCAGATACTAGAATCATTTCTTTCTTCCTATCAACAATACTCGGAAAACCATCTTCTGTCATCGTAGCGATATCTCCTGTTTTGAACCAATCACCTTCCATGACTAATGCGGTTTCCGCATCATTATTCCAGTAGCCTTTCATAACCTGAGGCCCTCTAGCCCAAAGCTCTCCCGGCTCTCCATATGGAACTTCATTGCCTTCATCATCCATAATTTTGACTTCTGTACTAGATACAGGCAACCCAATAGTACCTATTCTGTCATGTCCATCAACTGGATTAATACATAAGACTGGAGATGTTTCTGTTAACCCATACCCCTCAACCAATACGGATCCAGTAATAGAGTTCCACTTTTCAACAACGGCTCGTTGCAAGGCCATACCTCCACCAAAAGCCATTTTTAGATTACTAAAATCTACTTTCTGAAAGTCTGGATGATTTAACATTCCGTTGAAAAGAGTATTTACTCCAGTAATTACGGTGAACTTAAGATTTTTTATCTCTTTGAGATATCCTTTCATATCTCTAGGATTAGTGATCAAAACATTTTTGGCACCTAGTTTAAACATCGTCAGGCAATTACTGGTCAAAGCAAAGACGTGATATAGTGGCAATGCCGTGACTACTATCTCTTCTCTATCTACTAATAGTGTTCGAAGCCATGCACAAACCTGTTCTAGATTTGCAACGAGATTTCTATGAGTCAGCATTGCTCCTTTAGAAACACCAGTAGTACCACCTGTATATTGAAGAAAAGCAATATCATCCGAAGATATTTCTACCCGAGTAAACAAATTCTTCTTTCCCTCGGACAATGCATAGTTGAAAGTATTAGCTAAAGGTAATGAGTAAGGCGGTACCATTTTCTTGACCTTTTTCACAACAAAATTGGTAATGACTTTCTTCAAACCTCCTAGTAAATCACCTATTTCAGTAGTAATAATCGTTTCAACTGAAGTCTCATGTAGGATTTCTTGAAGGTTATGTGCAAAATTGGTTAAAATGATAATCGCTTTAGCTCCACTATCATTGAGCTGATGTTTCATTTCATCAGGAGTATAGAGAGGATTTACATTTACTACTACCAAGCCACTTTTCAAAGCAGCAAACATTGCTACAGGATATTGAATTAAGTTCGGAAGTTGAATAGCAATTCTATCCCCTTTTTTTAAATCCGTGCAGTTCTGAAAATAAGCCGCAAGCTGTCGAGACATCTCTCCTATTTCACTGTAAGTGTAACACTTACCCATATTTTGCATACATGGTCTATCAGCAAACTCCGAAAAACCAAATTCTAGCAGGTCTGCAAGTGATGAATAATGATCAGGATCTATCTGGTGTGGAACACCTTTAGAATAGCTTTGATGCCATGGGTAATTACTCATTTGGGTCGTCTTATCTTAATTAAAAAAGTAATGTACTTATAAATATGCCTAATGATGAGCGATAATCAAATCCGAACTTGACTAAAAAATTGTACAAAAGTGTACAAAGCAAAAAAGTCTGGCGCAAACCAGACTCTTTCATTAAACAACATTAACCCAAAAATGATTGCTGTAGGAGAAGGATTCGAACCTCCACGAGGCGGTTAGACACAAAGTTTTATCCCTTTCCCTCACCCTCGAGACAGGAGGGCATGGCTGCCAAGTTTCATCACCCTACAGTGTATGATTACTCTTCAAGTAATTAAGAATTTCAAAAGCTGTAGGAGAAGGATTCGAACCTCCACGAAGCAGTTAGCTACATCCAAAAATGTGTTTATCCCTTATCTTCACCCTCGAGACAGGAGGGCACGGCTGCCTATTTCATCACCCTACAGTGTACGATCACTCTTTCAGTGATCCAATATTTCAAAAAGCTGTAGGAGAAGGATTCGAACCTCCACGAAGCAGTTAGCCACTCTAAATGAAGAGCGTTTATCCCGTTGTCCTCACCCTCGAGACAGGAGGGTATGGCTGCCTATTTCATCACCCTACAGTATATAAAAGAACTTTTTCTTTTGCTTTTGTGATGACAAAGGTAAGGCAATCGCTCGGATTATTAAAAATATTTCATTAAAATAGAGTAATAATTAGACCTCATCTAACAAATATTATATTCCATTGAGTATTTCATAAAAACTGCTATAAAACATGTCTAAAAATTACGAAATTGATGAGATCGACTTAAAAATTCTTTCCCACCTTATGGAAGACGCTAAAACTCCTTACACTGAGATTGCTAAGAAAGTGTTCGTTTCAGGAGGAACTGTTCACGTTAGAATGAAAAAATTAGAAGAGATGGGAGTAGTGTTAGGAACTACGCTACAGCTAGACTACACTAAGCTAGGCTTTGATGTTACTTGTTTCTTAGGAATATATTTAGAGAAGAGTTCATTATATGACAAAGTGGTAAAGGAACTTAATCAAATACCCGAAATCGTAAAAGTTCACTACACTACTGGTAACTACAATATATTTATTAAGATTCATTGTAGAGATACGAATCATCTTAGAGAGGTCCTTCATGATAAAATTCAGATGGTAGAAGGTATCGACCGTACTGAAACCATTATATCCTTAGATGAAAGCCTAAGTAGACCGATAACCTTGATAGATGACAATAAATAGTTAAGAGCATTTTCAAAATTGTAATTGATGAATTCAAAGAGGGGTCTATATTTGTAAAATTTTTTTTAGTTACAATCCCAGAAAATGAAATACAAAAGAATACTCCTTAAGCTAAGCGGCGAAGCTTTGATGGGTGAAAATCAGTACGGCATAGATGCTGCTAGACTGGATCAATACGTACAAGACATCCAAAAGGTACAAGAAACAGGTGTAGAAATAGCCATCGTAATAGGTGGTGGAAACATCTTTAGAGGAGTAGATGCCGAAAAATCTGGAATTGACAGAGTTCAAGGCGATTATATGGGTATGTTAGCCACTGTAATTAATGCCATGGCTCTACAATCTGCTCTAGAAAAGGCGGGACTATATACCAGACTTATGTCAGGTATCAAAATCGAAGAAGTCTGTGAGCCATTTATCAAGAGAAGAGCTGTTCGACACTTAGAAAAAGGGAGAATAGTAATTTTTGGGGCAGGTATCGGAAATCCATACTTTACTACAGATTCTACCGCTAGCTTAAGAGCTATTGAGATTGAGGCTGACGTAGTTTTAAAAGGAACTAGAGTTGACGGAGTATATACAGCTGACCCCGAAAAAGATCCTACAGCCACTAAATTCTCTAATATTTCATTCCAAGAAGCTTATGAAAAAGGTCTGAAAGTAATGGATATGACTGCATTTACATTATGTCAAGAAAACAAACTACCGATTGTAGTATTTGATATGAATAAGAAAGGCAACTTGGAGAGTATTGTATCTGGTGCAGAGGTTGGTACATTGATCAACTGAACCTAAATTCACGGAAATATTTTAGAAGTAAGAAAACAGCAATAAACCATGGAAGAAATAGAATTGTTTTTGGAAGAGGCGAAAGAGCTGATGGACAAATCAGTTTCTCATACTCAGCAAGAACTTAATAAAATCAGAGCTGGTAAAGCGATGCCAAACATGCTGGATGGGCTCATGGTTGACTATTATGGTAGTCCAACTCCGATTCAGCAAGTATCTTCAATCACTACTCCAGACGCTAGAACACTTTCAGTAAAACCATGGGAAAAAAACATGATTGCTGAAATTGAGAAAGCTATTATCAATAGCGATCTAGGTCTGAATCCTCAAAATGATGGAGAGCAAATCAGAATCAATATTCCTGCACTGACTGAAGAAAGAAGAAAAGACTTGGTAAAACAGGCTAAATCTGAAGGAGAAAATGGAAAAGTTTCTGTTAGAAATGTAAGAAAAGACACTAACGACTCTTTGAAAAAATTAAAAGGAGACGGTGTATCTGAAGACGCTATCAAAGGTGCTGAGGAGGATGTTCAAAAATTAACTGACGCACATGTCGCTAAAATTGATCAATTGCTAGTCGAGAAAGAAAAGGACATTATGACGATTTAATCTCTTTTTATAAATAACCTGAACGGCCCGAAGTTTTACTTTGGGCTGTTTTGTTTTACACAAATAGCTTTCTACTGAGAATTAGTTCCTCGACTTCTTTTGGAACTAAATATCTAATAGAATAACCAGACCTAATTCTATCTCTGATGAAGGTAGCTGAAATTTGCATCTGAGGAGCATCTATAAACTTGACAGTATCTGGACATTCAAAAGAAGGAGTTTTAGCACTTGGTCTCGGGTATACCAACAGTTCATATTGCTTCAATATTTCTTTATAGTTTTTCCACTTATGAAAGTGAGTTAAATTGTCTCCTCCTATAATCAACTTAAAATCGTACGATCTGAATTTGTCACTTAATACTGTCAAAGTATCAATAGTATAGCTTGGCTTGGAAATATGAAATTCAACATCACTTACTTTAAACCTAGGATTATCAAAAGTAGCGGCTTGTACCATGTCAAACCGTTCAAATTCATGAAGTAAATTGGTATTCTTTTTAAATGGATTTTGTGGAGAAACAACAAACCACAATTCATCAATGTTACCAGATTCTAGCATTGTCTGAGCTATAATCATATGTCCCACATGGATGGGATTGAAAGAACCAAAAAACAATCCTACTTTCATCTGCTACTTAGACAAAAAGTTCATGTACAACTTTTCGCTTTCAGGTAATGATACTTCTAGATTATCATTAACAATAGTGGTGTCAAATTGATCTTCAAAACTCATCTCATACTCAGCTTTGTCAATTCTTTTTTGAAGACTCTCAGGGGTTTCGGTTCCTCGATTTTTGAGCCTAGAGGATAAAGTAGTCATGTCTGGTACCTTGACAAAAATGGCAAGGGCTTTGTCCCCGAAAAATTTTTTGATATTCAAGCCTCCTTTCACATCTACATCAAAAATCACATGATGTCCTTTAGCCCATATTCTATCTATCTCTGATTTTAGTGTGCCATAGTAACTTCCTTCATAGACTTCTTCGTACTCGATAAACTCATCATTTTTTATACGCTCCTCAAAGTCCTGCTGAGAAAAGAAGTAATAGTCCTTTCCATTAACTTCTTCTGGACGTTTTTGGCGTGTAGCTGCGGAGATAGAAAATTCCAGCTCTGGATATTTACCGAGAAGATACTTAACTATAGTTGTTTTCCCAGATCCAGATGGAGCTGAAAAAATAAAGGCTTTACCTGATTGCATTGAATTTAAACTGAATTCGAAATCTTCTTACGAATCGAATTTGCTAGCCCCACAGGCACATCCTTGTACCGAACCTTGTGTTGAATAGCCTTTTTCAATTCGAGATCCAAATTTAGTTTATTCAAGCATTTTAAACACATTTTGAGGTGACGCTTAAGATATAGTTCTTGTTCAGGAGTAGATCTATTATCTACTACATTCTGGATCAATTCAATATACTCCGAACAATCAGCCGTACCAGCCTCGAACCTTGCTTGTAGAATATCTTTGTTCAATCTTTTAATTCTTGTTATATCCCATGCTTTTAGCATAGACTTCTAACTTGATCTTCAATACATTTCGTGCTCTGTGTAATCTAGACCTTACAGTACCAATTGGAATATCTAAGATTTTAGACATCTCCTCATAGGTAAACCCTTCTAAATCGCACAAGATTATCACCGTCCTAAAATCTACGTCTAGAGAGTTGAGCGCTATAGTGATCTCATCTCCGATCATATTTTTAACAGTATCAACTCTAAGGTCTACAGTCGCTTCTGACTCAGTTTTTTCAGAGTTATAAAAACCTTCCACATCCTGATAATCTACCTTAGAAGGCTGTTTGCTTTTCTTACGGTAGTCATTAATGAAACTATTTTTCAATATTCGAAACAACCATGCTTTCGCATTAGTTCCACGCTGAAATGAATTGATGAAACGAAATGATTTCATAAAAGCATCTTGTACTAAATCATTAGCATCATCTGCATCATATGTGAGTCGATAAGCGAAATTGTACATAGCATCAAGATTAGGCATAAACTCTTCATTAAAAAGACGATGCTTCTCTTTGTCAGTATACTTCCCATTAACAGGAGGTTTTTCCATCAACAATATCCCTGAGTCATTTATGGAGTTTAACTGTGTATGCAATTGTCTAAAAATTTGATTCAACAAACGTATCAGCTTATATACTGAAACGACACTTGTTTTAAGTGATAATCAAATAGACGAAAAGAACTGATGGAAGTCGATTTTTAAAGTTCAACGTTCCTAAACATAAATATCACAAAAGTATCACAGCCTCAAATTGACATTGTTAACTTGAAACAAGTTAGGAGTATCAAAAAGTTCCGCAAATGGATCAAAACCATTCTAGTCATAATTTTACAAAGGTTAACAGATCAAGTTTACATGAACATACTCCTAGAATGTAAAATCATAGTACTATTCTAAATCCTGAATCATTTTAGCTATTCTTTTCTCTTTGACAGCATTTGATTTGGCTTCGTATATCCAATCTACATATGCTTTACGAGAAGAATCGTTTAGTTCGTCAAATGACCTTTTCACTTCCGCCCCAATCAAACTTAGACAGTCATATATTTCTTTAGGAACTTTAACGGGAGTGTTATCTATAAAAAGCTGTAATAAAACTGTATCTCCTGCTTCCTTATTAATCTTCTTTCTAATCATAGACTTGACAGGAAGAAATAGCTTACCATCACCCATCGGCAGAAGCTTTATTTTCTTTAGCTCATATTCATCAATATACCCACTGACAGTAACCCACCCAAACGGAGCATCTGAGCTAGGCATTATCTCAGGAACCTCGGCATACGTCCAACCTCCTTTACCTGGAAACTTCTTTAATACACGATCCTTAATTATTCCAGATTTCGTCATATTTAACAAAGCTAATTGCTCAAATAAAAAGGGAAATAAATTCAACATTGTGGATAAACAAAAATGATCCACATATTATTCACACTTTATCAAGATAGTTTCCTTTTCAATTCTTTACATCACTACAGAAAGAATGTACAGTTTCATAGGCCACTATCAATCAGTACTTAACATCAAAACACTTAAATATTTAAATCTAAAAACAGGCTTAACTCAATAAAAATGGATTCATGATGAGGATCAACTTTTCCTACATGATGCAAATCAAGATGAGAATAATCATTCCAAGTATCTTATTTGGAGACGCTACTTTTATAATGTTTTTAAAGTTATCCACTTCTTAGGTTTATTGAAGTAGAGACTTTAAACCCCAGCATAATTCAACTGTAAATCTATGCGTAGTACAAATGTAGATATCACTACTCAGGAGGTTCCTGGAGAACTCTGTATATGTTTCACAATCACTGGATGCCCTCTTAAATGCAAAGGTTGTCACTCAGAGTTTTTATGGGATAGCCATAACGGAAAACTCTTATCAAATGAACAATACACAAATTACTTAAATCAATATCAAAATCTCGCCACTTGTGTCTTATTCATGGGTGGAGAGTGGTATGAACAAGACCTAGTTAATAAACTCAGAATAGCAAAAGCTAGAGGCTATAAGACCTGTCTCTATACAGGTCTGACACGTATCTCTAAAGAAATCAAACAAGAATTAACATGGCTCAAAACTGGACCTTGGATTGAAAAAAAAGGTGGACTTGAATCACCTATTACCAACCAGTTGTTCATTGAGGTAAAAACAAACAAAACGCTTAATTCTCTATTCCTAAATAAATCAATATGATCACTCTTTCAAACACCCAACTTCAAGATAAAATAAACTTCATCGAAAACTATATAGGATCTGCCAACGCAGCTGATGGATCAATTCTAGATGCTAATGCGAATGTCTCTACAAAAAATATCGCTACAATGGAGGCGGAACTCAACAAGGATATCAATATCCAAATCAACCGCCAGCTAGTCAAAAAACGAATCGAAACACTTTTTGGTCAGGAACTCGCAGAGGAATATATTCGTCAAATTGAGAGCCATGAGATTTATGTCCATGATGAGACCTCGCTCAAACCCTATTGTGCCTCAATCAGCATGTATCCTTTTTTATTTGATGGTTTGTTGAAATTAGGTGGCGAAAGCAAAGCCCCTCAGCACTTAGAAAGCTACTGTGGTGAGTTTGTAAATTTAGTCTTTGCAGTCAGTTCACAATTTGCCGGAGCTCTAGCAACGGTAGAATTCTTGTTATACTTCGACTATTTCGCCCGCAAAGATTATGGTTCAGATTACCTTCAAGACAATGAGGAATTAATTGGAAATCACTTACAACATGTGGTATATGCCATTAATCAACCAGCAGCTGCTCGAGGATATCAATCTGTATTCTGGAATATATCACTTTATGATGAACCTTATTTCAATAACATGTTCCATGATTTTGTGTTTCCAGACTACAGCAGACCCAATTGGACAAGCTTAGATAAATTACAGCGTTTTTTTATGCATTGGTTTAATCAGGAAAGAAACAAAGCTATTCTTACATTCCCTGTTGTCACTGCAGCAATGTTAGTAAAAAATGGTAAGCCAGTAGATGAGCAATTCGCTGATTTATGTGCACAAGAACTAAGCGAAGGAAATAGTTTTTTTATCTATCAATCCGAAAATGCGGATAGTTTAGCCTCATGCTGCAGACTAAGAAATGAAATCGCCGATAATCAATTTAGTTACTCTCTAGGAGCTGGCGGAGTGTCTACAGGATCTATTAATGTTATCACCATTAATATGAATCGTCTAATTCAAAATGGAGCTGATTTAGAACGAGAAGTAACTAAAATTCATAAATATCAAGTGGCATACAGAAGTTTAATAGATGAATATCATCGAGCAAAACTTTTACCTGTTTATGACGCTGGATTAATTTCACTTGACAAACAATTCTTGACAATCGGCATCAATGGCATGGTAGAAGCTGCCGAATATCTGGGCTTTACAGCCAGCAATAATAATTCCTATATTGACTGGGTCGCTAGTCAACTAAAAGTAATATTCGATGCTAATAAAGAAGCTAAAGAAGAGTATGGTTTTAAATTCAATACTGAATTTGTACCAGCAGAAAACCTTGGTGTAAAAAATGCTAAATGGGATAAACAAGATGGTCTTTTCTCTCCAAGGAATTGTTATAACTCCTATTTTTACCCTGTAGAGAATGATCAAGTCAACACACTCGACAAAGTAATCTTGCATGGAAACCAAACCATAAAGTATCTTGACGGTGGGTCTGCACTACATATTAACTTAGAAGAAACTCCAAGTAAGAGCTCTTTCCGAAAACTATTAAATGCTACTGCTAAAGCAGGTTGCAATTACTTTTGTTTTAATATCAAAATCACGATTTGTAACCACTGTAAACACATTGACAAGAAAACGCAACACCACTGCAGTAAGTGTGGTTCAATCGATGTAGATCACGGTACTAGAGTAATAGGCTACCTCAAACGAGTCTCTAATTTCAGTAGTGCTCGTCAAAATGAGGAAAGTCTAAGACACTACCATCTGGACAAAAGTGAAAAACAACAAAATGTCACAAAGGAATTTTGCACAGTGTAAATCAATTTTACCAAGGCACTTAAATGATCTTTGAGATTCATAGATCACCCCCCTAATTTTGTTGTTTTATCAGGCTATGTTTTGAGTTCGGGGAATTTCATTAATTTTAATGGCTCATATATTATGATTCTAATGACACACCCAAATTACCCATACTTGTTATTGCGAACTGCATTTTCGTTCATGACTTGCGATGGACACATTGATAAGAGCGAAGTTCTGAAGATCAAGGACATGGACAAAGCCAATAAGCTTTTCGGTGATATTGATATTACCAAAGAGCTGGAAACCATGCTTGAGAAAATTAATCTAAAAGGCATGGACTTTTTGAAAGACTATTTTCGAAGAGTCAATAAGGCTGAACTTTCTGTTGACGAAGAATTAGATTTAATTCAAGTAGCTGTGGATATAATCTATGCCGATGATGAAGTAAAAAGTGAGGAAGTAAGATTTCTGAGAGTTTTAAGAACTATGCTAAAGGTATCGGATGAAAAGATCATATCAAGATACCCCCAATTAGCCAAAGACTTTATGTGGGATGATGAATTCACTGAAGAATATGTAAAAGTCTTGTATAGTAACTATTTCAAAAATCAGTCTCTTCCTGAATTTGACGTATCAGATGTGCATGACATTTCAGAAGATTCAAACCTTGGGGATATAGCTGAGTAATATTTAGAGAAAGATTGTATCCGAAAAATATAAGATGTTACAAACGCCAGATAAGCTCTGGCGTTTGTTTTTTAAACACCTACAATTACACACACTCCAACACTAAATACAATTATCAACTACCTTATTCCCTAGACACTATCAAATGATTAACTTTAACTCACAATTCCTCTGCAACTAGGCTCATAGCCAAAAAAAATCACCATGGAAGAACTCGTTAATCACGTCACAAAAAAAGTAGAAGAGAATAAAAGTCAAAGAAGAGCAGATAAATCGAAGGCCTATCAGTTAGGAATTGATCTATATGAGAGCACTAAAGATTATATAAATAGTCTTCAAGCTAATGCCGACTTTTCTGACAAAAAGGTTATTAACACATGTGATAACTTGGCAAAAGAGATACTTCAATGTGCAGTTGATTATTTCAAAACAACCTACCGTACTTCAAATGATGCAAGGGACAAATCTTTGAAACTTATCAGATATGCTGCACATATACCTTCATCCACATCTACGAAACATAGAATAGATGACAATGTACAAGGTATAGAAGACTGGACATTTAATAGCATGGCTGATGAAGATGAGCAAAGTATTTACAACTTTGACAAGATACGGTTACAAACAGCCTTTTCCTTTATGACTTGTGATGGTAACATAGACCAAAACGAAGTGGCATTAATAAAAGGAATGGCTAACGACAAGAAATTTTTTGGAGATATTGATATTGACACTGAATTAGACTTTTTGGTTGAGATAATCAATCAAAAAGGAATTGGATATCTAAAAGATTATTTCAAAGTTCTCAAGAATGCAACCATTGATAAAGATCAGGAGATTCAGTTGATCGAAATTGCCATCAATATTCTTAATGCTGATGGTTTTTTGGACTACAATGAAACTAAATTCTTTAGAATATTTCGAACACTGCTAGAAGTGTCAGATGAAGAAATGAAGGCAGCCCTACCCAATATCCCGGAAGATTTTCTAGAAGATGATATCTTCACTAATTCTTACTTAGAGACTCTCTTTGATGATTATTTCGAAAATATTGAAATGCCTGTCTTCGATAAACTAGAAGTTCAAACCGACGCTGATTTTATTAGTCCCACAATATATAGTAGAGATAAGTAGTCGAGTGTTTGAGCAATTTCAAGCTACACCTATTGTAGAAATCAAAGATGATCTTCTCGACTCAAAAGATATACAACTTTGGATAAAAAGGGATGACATCATCCATCCAGAGATTTCAGGTAACAAATGGAGAAAACTCAAATACAACCTTATTGATGCGCAGAAAGAAGGTTATCAAAACATCTTAACCTTTGGTGGTGCATACTCAAATCATATTGCTGCAACTGCAGCTGCATGCAAGCGATATGGGTTCAAATCCATCGGTATCATTCGCGGAGATGAACTCAGCGAAAGCTCAAACCAAACGTTGTCAAAAGCTCATAACAATGGAATGGAGCTTCGATTTGTAACAAGATCAGGTTACCGAAAACGTATCGATAATTTATGGCTAAGAGAACTAGCCTCTGAATTTCAAGCATTCATCATTCCCGAAGGAGGAAGCAATGTATCAGCAACTAAAGGAGTTGCTGAATTAGTAACCGAAATAGAAATTGATTTCGATTATATATGTAGTGCGGTTGGCACAGGAGGTACTATTGCTGGAATATCCAATGAACTGAAACCTTACCAAACAGCACTGGGTTTTGCTGCACTAAAAGGAGAAGATTATCTTAAAAAGGAAATAGCCTTTTTAACTAGTTCAAAGCAATGGAAGCTAATTAATAATTATCACTTTGGTGGATATGCCAAACTCGATAATCAACTTATTCATTTTATTCAAAACTTCTACACTAAGCATCAAGTACCCTTGGATCATATCTATACTGGAAAAATGCTCTTTGGGCTTTTTAACATGATACAAAAAGACCAATTCCCTAAGGGAACAAGAATCATTGCGGTTCATACTGGTGGCTTACAAGGAAGCAACTTTTACAAACAAGCTTAGCTTAATAAAAACAAAAGCCTCCAGTTACAATTCCATTGCGACTGAAGGCTTTCATCGTATAAAGTCACATTTATTGACTTATCCTTCCTTCTTTACCTCATCAAATTCAGATTCATAAAGTGACCTTGGGAAGAAGTTGTTCTCTGGGTTGACATCAGCAGTTTCTTCCAGTGGGTCAATCTGAACTCCCACGACTTTCTTATCCTTAATAAAGACCTTAGTAAACTCCTGTTCGTTCATTCTCCATACTTCAGCAGGAAGTTTTTCAGTTTCTTCAGTTCCATCTTCATATGTCCATTTGATAATTACTGGCATTACTAGACCTCCTTGATTGCTAAACTTCACTTCATAAAACTGCTTATTTTCATGATTCATCATGATTTTCTTGTCATCAATCACGTTCATAAATTCACCATAATATTTCTTATCAGTGTCTTTTACTGAAAAAGTTTTTGGTTCATCATTGATTTGTGTGGTCATACTTTCAGTTTCTCCACCTGACTTTTTGATTTTGCGACTTCTCTTAGCTTTATTTTCTAGTTCCTCTGGTTCAGGGATTCCCATTTGGAACCAAGTTACTTTATCTACTGAGATATCAACATTGTCTGTAGTATAGAACCACCCTTTCCAAAACCAATCTAAATCGATCGCTGAAGCATCTTCCATAGTTCTGAAAAAATCTGCCGGTGTAGGATGTTTAAATGCCCATCTGGTAGCGTATTCCTTAAACGCATAGTCGAATAATTCAGGCCCCATTACAGTCTGACGAAGAATATCCAATCCTGCAGCAGGCTTTCCATAAGCATTATTACCAAACTGAATAATCTGCTCCGAATTCGTCATAATAGGACGCATCATCTCTTTATCGCTCTTCATGTACTTTACAATAGTCTTAGCCGGGCCTCTTCGTACAGGCATGTCTGGATAGCACTCTCGCTCGGTAACTGACTCAACAAAAGAATTTAGTCCTTCATCCATCCAAGTCCATTGTCTTTCGTCAGAGTTGATAATCATAGGAAAGAAATTATGACCTACTTCATGGATTATAACCATAATCGTTCTCCATTTCTTAGCGTCAGTATATTTCCCGTCTGCATCAGGACGTCCCCAATTGAAACAAATCATTGGATACTCCATTCCTATAGACGCTGAATGAACCGAAATTGCCACTGGATAAGGGTAGTCAATGGTATACTTTGAATAAGTTTTCAAAGTATTAACCACAGCCTTAGTTGATTCTAGCTCCCAAAGAGGGTTTCCTTCCTTAGGGTAGAAAGACATAGCCATTGGAGTTTTATCCCCGATCTTAACAGCTTGGGCATCCCAAATAAACTTTCTAGAAGCTGCGAAAGCAAAGTCTCTTACATTTTCAGCTTTAAACTTCCATGTTTTTGACTCCTTAGATCTTGAGCTTTCATTAGCCTTAGCTTCTTCTTCTGTGATAATGAAAAAAGGTTTTTCAAATGATTTACGCGCTTTTTTCATTCTGTCCATTTGCTTCATAGTAAGAACATCAGTCTCATTCTGCAAAGAACCTGTCGCCGCCACTACAAAATCAGCTGGTACTGTCAGGTCAACTTCAAAATCACCAAACTCAAGGGTAAACTCACCATTTCCAAGAAACTGCTTGTTTTGCCATCCTTCTACATTATCATATACAGCCATTCTAGGATAGAACTGAGCAATCGTGTAGAGATAATTTTCATCTTCTGGAAAATACTCGTACCCTGAACGACCTCTCATATTCATTCTATCCTGTACGTTGTATTTCCATTTGATATTAAAAGACACTTCCCCTTGCGGAACAAGCGGTTCTGGCAAGTCAATTCTCATCATCGTTCCATTGATTAAATTTGGAAGATCCTTACCTTCTGAATCCGTAACAGAAGTGATTTTAAAACCGCCATCGAAATCAAAGTCACGACCCAAAGCTTGAAGTTGCTTGCCCGACAACTCTTTTTTCATCTGAGAAACTCTATTGAGTCCATCACTATCTATCTGAACTGCCTCAGAGTTTTGGTCTCTTATGTTTTGATCCAGTTGTACCCATAAATACTTAAGATCATCTGGAGAATAATTGTAATAAGTGATAGTCTCTTCTCCCTCAATGGATTGTGTTTCATCCTTAAGAGTAACCGCTATTTTGTAGTCAGCTCTTTGCTGCCAATAGTCTTTCCCTGGCGCACCAGAAGCAGTTCTATAAGTATTTGGAGTAGGTAGATCCGTACCTAACTGTTCAAACTTTTGATTCCATTCTCCCTGCGAGAATACACTCAAAGGTGCCAATACTGCAATTAAAATTATTAATCTTCTAATCATATTATATCTGTTCAAAACCATACGTCCAATAATAAGGTAATAGACACGCCTCCTACTGCTGAAGACACTGCCAATACCCAATCTGGTTTATTAAGTAATTTAAATCTCTCTACTATAAAAACTATTCCAAAGAACCCAAATACAATGAACACTTGTCCAAGTTCAAGCCCTACATTAAATGCCAAAAGTTGATTAACTATAGAAATATCACTTCCGAGTAGACTTTTCAAATAATTTGAAAAACCCATACCATGAATAAACCCAAACACAAGCGCTAGAGTGTAATTCAATTGCAAGTTTGATTGATTTTGCTGTTTATTCCGAAAATGGATATTAGATAATGCTGTCAATAAAATAGTAATCGGTATTAGTGTCTCAACAAGTGCTGCGTTAATCTTAATGACGTCAAGTACTACCATCGCTAGTGTTACTGAATGACCAGTTGTGAACGCTGTAACCAATATCAAAACTCTCTTCCATTCTGATAATCTAAACGCGGCACATAATGCTACCACAAATAGAACATGATCATACGCCTTTATATCTAAAATGTGATCTCGTCCAAGATCAAAAAACAACCAAAAGTCAGACATTAATGTAGATTTAAGCTAATAAATGAAAGGGATATTTATTTTTGGCTAAATTCTTGACGGCAAACATACCATAATATAATCAGCATGCATACAACCTTTTTAACAGCCTTTCTTATGCTATTTGGCTGGAATCATAGCTATCACCTGTCAGTCTGCGAAATTAATCACATCCAACAAGAAAAAGCTATTCAAATTTCGCTTAAAGTTTTCGCCGACGATCTCGAAGAGGTTTTGCTTAATTCCTCACCGAATCTACCAATTGACATTCTTAATTCATCTGATGATGTTGGAATAAAGCGGTTAATTATCAATTATGTAAACAAGAACTTATCTGTCAAAGTCAATGGCAAATATATTGAGTTAGTTCATATTGGTAATCGACTTAAAGAGGATGTAATGGTAATTTACCTAGAGGGTACGGGCATCAATAAGGTTAAAGAAATAGAGGTAACTAATAGTGTTTTTGTATCCTCATTTAATGATCAAGTAAATATTGTTCATGTCAAAAAAGATGGTAACACAAAATCCTTAAAACTAGACAAGAATAACATTAGTGAGACCATAAAATATGAATAGCACAGTACTATAGACAATTGGACTTTCGACTGAAATGATTATTTAAATCTCTTGTTCGATTCAGTCTTAGCCTTGTTAAATAACCGAACAATAATCCAATAAAACACAACTGTTTAATTGTTAGTTTTCAAAAACAGTTGAACAACAACAAGTTTTAAATTTGAAAGATCTGATTTCAACTTATAATTCAAGATGAATTATTGATATGAAAAAATCGAAACGGGTTCCATTTTCTGCCATCATGTTTTAAAATCCAAAAACCATCCACAAAAAATCGAGCCTCGAAAACCTGCCTATCAAAATAATCTTTGGCTTCAAAAAACTTGGGCTTCTTGAGATCTCTGAAAGCAATAGTCACATGAGGTTGAAAACCTCTCGACTTGTAATCAGCATTAACAAGTTTTAGTTCCTTTCGAATATGCTTAGAAAGCTCAGTAAAGAGACTCCTAAGCACAGGATTTTCAATCACATCAATAAAAACTACTCTTGGTTCAAAAAAATCAAAGTTTTTTAGTTGGATTTCAAATGAGCTCCCTGAAAAATGAAACTCTGTTAGTTTTTCTAATAATGGCCCTTCTCTATCTGATCGCCATTTGAAAGGCATATGTAAAGTGATATGCGGTGGTGAATTTAAAGCTGCTTTGGACTGAAAATGATCAGCTACAAAACGCTTTTGCCACATTAGTTCCTCATATAATGGGGCCTCTGGAACGATAGCAATAAAATAAAGGCCTTTATCAGACATCTGTCAAAGATACGTCTAACCCCTCCGAACAATTTTTACAAATGTCAATCTTAGAACGCGAAGTCAGAATAGCCTTTCTAAACGTTTGATATCTGTTCGAATACCAAATTTCCTCTAAGGATTGTTTTTTCAAATCCCCCATTACATGTTCAGCATCTTTATCAAAACAACAAGGTACAACTTTACCATCCCAAGTAATTACACAGCTTTGCCACATTTTCCAGCATTGATTATCCAAAGGGTTTTTCAAGGAATATTTACCTTCTGAATTTCGGAAATAGCGCGAGTATTTTTGATTTTCGGGGATAAGCCGCGAACCAATTTCAAAATCATAAACCTGAGCCGATTTGAATTGAATTTCATCAACTCCAATCTCTTTTGCCAACAGCTTCGCATCTTCAATTTGATGTTCATTTGGTCGAACTACCAGGAATTGAAAAATGAGATAAGGAATTTTCGATTTTAATCTCTGCTTCCACTTCACGATATTCCGTGTACCTTCTAGCACTTTTTCAAGTTTACCACCTACTCGATACTGCTGGTAAGTATCTTCACTAGTGCCATCTATTGAAATAATCAATCGATCCAACCCTGATTTCACAGTAGCCTCAGCTTTTTCATCATTTAAATAATGAGCATTAGTACTAGTGGCAGTATATATTCCTCTTCGCCCAGCATAATTAACCATATTCAAGAAGTCTGGATGCAGGTAAGGTTCTCCTTGAAAATAGAATGTTAAATACCACAAATGACTCTTCATTTGATCAATCTGACTCTTGAAAAAGTCTACATTTAACATACCTGTGGCTCTAGTAAACGATCTTAAACCACTCGGGCATTCAGGACATCTAAGGTTACATGAAGTGGTAGGTTCAAAAGCTATACTAATAGGAAGAGCAGGATCTTGATAATAACCATTTTTAGAACGGTAATAACTTCTTAACGTGCGTAAACTACTCTTTCCCTTGAGAAGGGTTAATTTGGAAATTAAGTTGATATGATCGTGAAAAGACAATTCGGGTCGTTAACTTGGTGCGCTTATTTGCGTGTCTTTAGACTCGTACTGTAGACTGTTTCACACAAACCATGACATCCAAATGCGCAATATACTAGGTGCCATTTTTCTATTTACAATATTAGTCAATTCGATTCCATCTCAAGCTGTCGAATATATTACTCTGTCCGATAGCGTCGAAGTTTCTTTATTGACTATGGGGCCAGGACAGGAAGAACTCTATTCTGCTTTTGGACATAGTGCATTAAGATTCAAAGACCCTATGCGTCGTGTAGATGTGGTATTTAACTACGGCGTTTTCCATTTTAATCAACCCAACTTTTACCTCAATTTTACTCGAGGCAAACTGTATTATGAGCTGGGTGTGAAACAATATAAAAGGTCAGTCAGATATTATTATAAACATAATCGTACTATCACAGAACAAGTTCTCAACTTGACACAAGAAGAAAAACAACAACTGTTTGTCATGTTAATGGTTAATTCTGAACCAGAAAATAAAAACTACTATTACAACTATTGTTATGATAACTGCTCCACTCGAATACGAGATATGATAGAAAAGCTACTGGGTAGTCAAATTAACTATGATTATTCCTATGCCAATGATTCTCTATCCTATCGAGATTTGATGGATATGTATTTGGGTCAGCAACCTTGGGGTGATGTAGGTATTGATTTCTGTTTGGGAAGTGAAATCGATCGGCTAGCTGATGGTGAAGCATACATGTATATGCCAGAATACCTTATGAAAGCTTTCGACGGTGCCTCTATTTCACGAGGCGACTCTACAGTCAGCTTTGTAAAAGAAACTCGAATTCTGAATAAAGAAGCTCCTATGCCTGATGCCTCGAGCCCAATTAAACCTTTACACTTTAGTATCGCTTTGTTTGCTATTATAGGACTAGCTACACATCGCGGTTTGAAATATGGCACCCGATATAAAATTCTTGACTATATTCTTTTTGGTTCTACTGGTTTATTAAGTGTTGCACTTCTACTACTATGGGTAGCTACAGATCATCTTTCTCAGTGGAATCTAAATATTCTTTGGTGCACACCATTGAATATGGTAGTCGTCTACTTCTTAGCAACTAATAAATTTCCGCATATCCTAAAGTACTATTTCATAGTATACGTAGCGACTTTAACAAGCATTATAATATTTCGAGAGACTATCCCTCAAGAACTTCATATTTCCTTTATCCCTATAGTGCTTGGGTTGATTCTTAGGTCAAGTTATTGGATTTATCAATTGGGAAATAAAACAGAAAATAATTAACTCTACGATCAGAAAAGCAATTGACCAACTTTGTTTTATATCAAAGCAACTTGGGAGTATTTTTCAACAAAATCCATAACCTTAAGAACCATATTTCGACTACCCAAAATAATTGGAGTACGCTGATGCAATTCTGTTGGCTTAATGTCTAGAATTCGATTTACTCCATCTGTAGCCATACCACCAGCTTGTTCAATGATATAAGCCAATGGGTTACATTCATAACTTAGTCGAATCTTACCTTTCGGATTATTGTGATAACTCGGATAAATGTATATGCCTCCGGCTAACAAGTTTCTATGAAAATCTGAGACCATAGAACCTATATACCTCGAAGTATAAGGCCTTTTAGTAGGCTCATCTTCTTCTTGACAATATTTAATATATTTTTTTATTCCCTCTGGGAATTTTTGGTAATTTCCTTCGTTGACAGAATATATATGTCCGTCTTCTGGAACCTTGATATCAGGATGGGACAAACAAAACTCCCCAATTGAAGGATCATATGTAAAGCCATTCACTCCTCTTCCAGTAGTAAAGACCAACATAGTACTAGACCCATAAACAATATATCCAGCAGCTACTTGATTTTTCCCAGCCTGTAAACAATCCTCCAATTGTCCAGCACCAGACTCTGATGTCCTCCTATATATACTGAAGATAGTGCCTATTGACACGTTGTACTCAATATTTGATGAACCATCCAATGGATCGAATAAAACCACATACTTAGCACCTTTAGAAATATTATGCTCCACAGGAATATATGAATCATTTTCCTCGGAGGCTACTACACAGCATTCATCTCCAGACGTCAAAGCATTGATCAACTGTTCATCAGCAAAAACATCAAGTTTCTTTTGGTCCTCGCCTTGAATATTTGTGTTCCCATTATATCCAAAGATATTAGCTAAGCCAGCTTTATTGACTTCACGGTTTATAACCTTAGCAGCAATTCCTATATCCCTCAACAATCTAGAAAGTTCGCCTTTGGCGTATGGAAAATCTTTCTGTCTTTCAATGATAAATTGCCCTAATGTCTTCATATTCTGTAGGTAAATTGGTTTCCGTTAACGAACACGAATCTAAAATAAGAAAATACTTGGAAACGGAGAGCACTGAATTGAACAAAGAATCAAAATTTAGATTAATTAATTGAAAGACTAATCTGATTCTATAGAAACAAAACCATTCACAGAAATTTAAAGAAGTACTGAACCAAAACTAATTTTACACGAAATTTAACAGAGAATAAAGAATCTATTATTTCTTGAATACTCGCTTGAAATGTTCAAAAACAAAATAGATTTGCGCAACAACAATTCAAGATGATTGCAACGGAACACATCGATAAGACAAACGAGTCTTTATTCTCCAGCATGGCTGATACTAATCATGAACAAATCGTATTTTGTCATGATGAACCTACAGGGTTAAAAGCCATCATTGCCATTCACAATACAGTATTAGGTCCATCAATGGGAGGGACCCGAATGTGGCATTACACTAATGAACAGGACGCAATTACCGACGCCCTTCGACTTTCGCGAGGAATGACATTAAAAAACTCTATCGCAGGTATCAATGCCGGCGGTGGTAAAGCTGTTATTATAGGTGACGCTTCTCAAATCAAAAATGAAACACTGATGCGTCGATTCGGTCAATTTGTCAATTCGCTCAATGGTAAGTACTATACTGCCGAGGATGTCAATATGACAACTCGTGACATGGAATATGTTCACATGGAAACGCCATATGTCACAGGGTTGCCTGAGTCTATGGGAGGAGCCGGTGACCCTTCTCCATATACGGCATTTGGAGTATACATGGGAATGAAAGCAGCTGCAAAAAAAGCTTATGGCAGCGACAGTCTTACTGGTAAAAGAATTTTAGTACAAGGAGCAGGAAATGTAGGCGGATATTTAGTTGATCTATTAGCTAAAGAAGCGGCCGTAGTTATGATTTCAGATATCTTTGAGAATAAGGCCTCTTCTATTGCACAAAAACACAATCTAGAAATAATACCTCCTGACAAGGTTTATAAAACACCTACAGAAATTTATTCCCCATGTGCTCTTGGTGCTACTATTAATGATGAAATGCTTCATTTAATGGATTGTGACATTATAGCAGGTGCAGCTAATAATCAACTTCATGATGAAATTCACCATGATCAAGAAGTATCTAAAAAAGGTATCTTGTACGCTCCTGACTTTCTAATCAATGGAGGCGGTATTACTAATGTATACTACGAATACGAAGGCAATCACAACAAAGAAAGAGTACTAGCACAAGTAGAAAAAATATACGATACAACCTTAAAGGTTTTCAAAACTTGTGAAGACGAAAATACGACTCCACAAGCTGCAGCGATTCACTTAGCAGAAAAGCGAATCAAGGATATTGGAAACCTGAAACTAAGAAATTAACAATATTAACTAGTTTAGAGTACTATGCTCAACCGACGTTCATTAAGGATTAAAGGCATGCAAGCCTTATTTGCCTACCAAACCAACAAAGTGGCTGAATACAATATCCACAAAAAGAAAGCTCAAGACCAATTCTTGCCAGACCTAGATTCTATGGAGGAGCAGGATAAGGAAGCACTGGCTCTAGATCGAGACACTACAGCTAAAGTGTTTGATATCATTCATGATAAAGGTATAGAAGCTGTACCTGAGGATACGAAAGAGGAAATCATCAAAGAAGCCAAGTTTTTCTTATCAAAATGGGAGGATAAAGCCCAAGAAATGATTCTACCGGTTAAAAAGAAGATGGTTAATGATTTACAGTCTATTTATGACGAGTATATCAAGTTACTGGTATTGATAATTTCTGTAGAAAATGAGATCGGAAGACAAAAACGCAAACGTAATATTACACATAACAACTTTGCTAAAAGTGGTATCATCAAGGCTCTAAAAAACTTTGAAGAACTGGAAGTAGAGCGTGTAAAAAAGAACATTTCATGGGATGACACGTTAATCAACACTTGGTACAAGGAAATCTTGAAAAATGAAGAGTTCTTTCAAGAATACGACGACTTGAACAATCCAAAAATTGAAGATGACATAGAGTTCGCTTTGACTTTCTATAAGCAGTTCATTTTCAAGAATGAGGACATCAACAATTATTTTGAGTCTGATGATCTCAATTGGGCAGAAGACAAAACGATCTTGAGAAGTATGGTCTTAAAGACTATAAAATCAATAGAGAACGAAAATTCCACACCTCTACTTATGGAATTGTCAAAAAACTGGGAAGAGGACTTAGAATTTTTAAAAGAGCTTTTTGATTTGGCTTTGGAACATGAAGATGAATATCTAGATAGAATCCAATCCAAATCAAAAAACTGGGAAATTGAACGCGTAGCTATCACTGATCGTATATTGTTGGAAATGGCTATAGCTGAAATGACTCACTTTCCGTCTATACCTGTCAAAGTAACCATTAATGAATATATTGAACTTTCAAAGCAATACAGTACACCGAAAAGTAAACAGTTTGTGAATGGTCTACTCGACGTACTTTCTGTAGATTTACAAAAAGAAGGGGCGATAAAGAAGAGCGGACGAGGACTTCTAGACAATAAATAAAATGAGTAAAAATTCGAATTCACTTTTAGCGTTTTTGACGGGAGCAGCAACAGGTGCTGTCATGGGTATCTTATACGCACCTGACAAAGGTGAAAATACTAGAGATAGATTGTCTTTCTTACTTGATAAGTACAGAAAGAAACTTGACGAAGTTTTGGATGAGTTCATGGAAGGCAAAGAACAATTATCCGAAAACAGTAACGAAGCCAAAGAAGAAGGGCAAAAGATCGTTAACGATGCTAAAGAAAAGGCAGAAAAGCTACTAGACGATGTCAATGGTTTGCTTGATCAAATCAAAGCGGACTAATTTCTTTCCGTTCTATATAATATTCAAAATTTTATTTCATTGGGACTTTTCTATTTTTACATCCCATAATTCAACGTTTTCAAAACATAAACATGAGAAATTTTAAGTTTATCGCTATAGTTGCCGTGTTAGCAACAGTAGCATTTGGATGCTCAAACAAAGCACAAGAAAAGAAAATAGCTGATCTAGAAGAGCAAGTTGCTCAGTTAAAAAGCAATACTTCATCTACCGTTAAAGCAGCTACTCCAGAACCAGAAGTAAAACCTGAAGGTCCACTTCCATCTTTTAAGTTCGAAGAAGAACTACATGATTTCGGAACCATCAATGAAGGAGATATAGCTGAACACGTTTTCACTTTTGTAAACGACGGAGAAGCTCCATTAATAATCTCTAATGCTAAAGGATCATGTGGATGTACTGTTCCAGAATGGCCAAAAGAGCCTATCGGTGTAGGTGAAAAAGGGCAGTTGAAAGTTAAATTTAACAGTAAGAAAAAGCCTGGTGCTCAAAGTAAAACAGTAACAATTACTGCTAATACATACCCTAGCCAGACTAAGATAAAGATCAAGGCACAAGTGACTCCAGCTCCTAAAGAGGAGGAAGCTATTTAAATCATAATAATGTTACAATTCATTTTATTACAAGCAGCAGGTTCTGAGAATGGTTATTCAAGTTTCATAATGCTTGGGGTGATGGGAGTAGTATTCTACTTTTTCTTCATCAGGCCTCAACAGAAAAAACAAAAAGATCAGAAGAACTACGCTGAAGAGATTAAAAAAGGTCAATTAGTGGTGACTCTTGGTGGAATTCATGGAAAAGTAGCCGAAGTCAATGACACTACAGTGACTTTGGATATAGACAGAGGAACTAAAATCGTACTTGAAAAAAGTTCTATTTCTATGGAATTGTCTAAAAAAGCAAATGAAAGTTGATACACTCAAAGCCATTAGCTAATGAGTATATTTAGGTTTTTATCACCTGGTATCAAGGAAAATTGGAAGGTAGTCATGCTCTCAGCAGTAGGAGCGGCTACCTTCTGGTTTTTTAATGCCATGAATAAAGACTATGAAACCAGTCTTAATTACCCTCTCGATTATGATTTTGTCAGAGATAGTGTGGTAATTATTACTCCCTTACCTGAGTATATCAAAATCGATGTAGCAAGTGGTGGATGGAATTTGATTCGTCGAACATTAAGAATAAATGCAGCTCCGATTCTTATTCCACTTGAAAACCCAAGTGCTATTAAATTCCTAACCAGATCAAGTCTGACTCCAATCGTCAAAGAACAACTCAGCGGTCTTGATGTCACGTTTGTAGTTACAGACACTTTGTATTTCAATATTGAGGAAAAGGTTATCAAAAAACTCCCGGTGATAGTTGATAGCTTGACTATTCCGCTACGAAACAACTATCGAATTACCTCTCCTATCAAAGTCTATAATGACTCTGTAACATTAACTGGTCCAAAGTCTATAATGTCTAAAATCGAGAACAATGTAGAAATTGCTTTTGCAGACAAGGAAATAGACAGCGACTTTGAAGAAGACCTTAAATATAGAATCGACCCTTTAATTAAAGCTAGACCTTCTCGAACGACTATTGAATTTGATGTCCGAAACTTCGTCCTAAAGGAAGTTGATGTACCTATAGAGTTCTTAAATTTCCCTAGAGACTCTTCAGTTATTGCAACTCAAAAAAATATTCGAGTTTATTATACCATAGACGAAGATCATGAAAATGAAGTTGATAAAAATGACTTCAGTATCACTCTCGATTATAGTATGTTAAATTCACGAGACTCAACTATTGCTCCTATCTTAATGTACTCTCCAGAGAAAGCTTTAGACATTGTCCTAAATGTGGATAAAGTAGCTATTGAAAGGCAACGATGAAAAAAGTAGGACTAACCGGTGGAATAGGTTCTGGAAAATCTACAATAGCCAAGGTGTTCAACTTACTCGGCATACCGATTTATTATGCTGATGATCGTGCCAAGTTACTTATGAATAGTAGCTTAGAGATAAAACACGCTATTATTTCAGCTTTTGGAGTAGAATCATATATCGATGAAGAACTGAACCGAACTCATTTAGCACAGCAAATATTTAATAGTGAAGATAATATCCGTATAATTAATAGTATCGTTCACCCTGTAGTCAAAGAAGACTTCAATCAATGGGCTAATAGTCAAAGAGCTCCGTATGTACTTCAAGAGGCAGCACTACTCGTCGATAATGGATCATATAAAAATTTTAATAGTTTGATTTCAATATCGGTTTCAGAAAAAGCTAGAAAAGATAGAACTATAAAACGTGACACGTTTCGATCAGAGGAACAGGTTCAACAAATCATTGATAAACAAGTAAGTGAAGAAGCCCGAGTTTCAGTTGCTGACTACGTTATCTACAATGAAGATTCAAATCTAATAATTCCTCAGGTACTACAGATTCATGAAAAACTGATAAAGTAATTATCCTATTAAGATATCGTTATTGTAACGATTGGTGTCGAATGCTTTGCACTGAGATATTTTATACAAGAATATCAATCATTTTTATTTTGTTAGAGCCTCATAAATAGAAATAGTTATGCATTTCAACTCTTTTAATGTTAGAACATTAAGTACAATCCTTATCCTATTTTGCTGTGCTGTGCTGAATCCAATATTAGCTCAAAACAGTAAAGATATGGATCCTAAATTGACTGAAATCTGGGATCCGGAAGTGCCAGTTGTCAATCCAGGGCACAAGTATGGAGATGCTCCTTCAGATGCCATCGTTCTTTTTGATGGGACTAACTTAGATGAGTGGAAAAGTGGTCCTGGCGACGCTACATGGCCTATAGCGAATGATTTCATGACTGTAGTGGATAAAAATTCGGTAGCTAAAGGGCAAGCTGGAATTAGTACAAAAAGGAAATTTGGATCAGTTCAGCTTCACTTGGAGTGGAGAACACCACCAGCAGTAGGAAATGGCCAAAAAAGAGGGAATAGTGGAGTATTCTTTTCAGATGGCAGATACGAAGTACAAATATTAGATAACTACAACAACCGCACTTACAAAAACGGTCAAGCAGCCAGTATTTACAAACAAAGTCCACCGCTAGTAAATGCTTGTAGAAAACCAGAAGAATGGCAATCCTATGACATTATCTATATGGCTCCTTCCTTCAATAAAGATGGCTCTTACCTTGTTCCTCCGACGATTACAGTATTACACAATGGCGTTCTAGTACAAAATGCTTTCAAACTGAGAGGCCCAACCAAATTCAGAGGTATCCCTGAGTATTTTGTAAAACCACATGGTGACGGTTCTATTCATTTACAAAATCATGGAAACCCTGTCAGCTACAGAAATATTTGGGTAAGAGAATTATAAAGAAAAGTGAAGTTCATTACTTCATAGACTCAGAAATAATTTCTGCTAAGTCTTTTACTACGACTTCTCCCTCTTTCTCCTTGTTCTTCACACCATCGGATAACATAGTCATGCAGAATGGGCATCCAGAAGCAATCACTTTTGCTCCGGTATCCAATGCCTCTTCTGTACGTTCTATGTTTATTTCTTTCTTCCCTTTTTCTGCGTCTTTAAACATCTGACCACCACCTGCGCCACAGCAAAGCCCATTCGTACGACATCGCTTCATTTCTACTAAATCAGCATCTAGAGATTTTAACAATTCTCTAGGGGCTTCATAGACATCATTAGCTCTTCCCAGATAGCAGGAATCGTGATAAGTAATCTTCTTTCCTTTGAACTCTCCTCCATCTACTTTAAGCATTCCTCCGTCTATTAATTGTTGAAGAAATTGGGTATGATGTATCACCTCATAGTTACCTCCAAGGTCTGGATATTCATTTTTGATTGTATTGAAACAATGAGGGCATGCGGTTACAATCTTTTTTACTTCGTAGCCATTTAGCACTTGTATATTAGCCATAGCCTGCATCTGAAAAAGGAACTCATTTCCAGCTCTACGTGCAGGATCTCCGGTACAAGCCTCTTCTTGACCTAAGACTGCAAAATCTATGTTGAGAGATAATAGAATCTCACTAAAAGCAACCGTCACTCTCTTATATCTGTCATCAAATGAACCAGCGCATCCAACCCAAAATAATATCTCAGGTGATTTTCCTTGTGCGGCTAGCTCAGCCATTGTTGGTACTGCTCTCATCATTTTAGTCTTTTTGTTTAACATCATCTGCCCAATTAAATCTATCAGTCGGGGCAAATTTCCAAGGTGCAAAATTGGTTTCTATGTTGGCGAACATGGCATTCCACGAAGCTGGAGAACCTGATTCTTCCATTGCTACATATCGTTTCATCTCAAGTATGATACTCAACGGATCAATGTTTACTGGACAGGCTTCTGTACAAGCATTACAACTGGTACAGGCATTGATCTCTTCATTGGTAATATAATCTCCAAGCAAAGACTTTTCTCGTCCCTGCCCTTTACCTATTTCTTCTATTCTATCTCTGGTGTCCATCACCACTTTTCGAGGCGATAATAGTTTTCCTGTTTGGTTAGCTGGACACTCAGCTGTACACCTTCCACATTCTGTACATGAATAGGCTTCCATTAGACTCTTCCAAGAAAGATCCGTTGCGTCCTTAGCTCCGAAGCGCCCTACTTCTTCTGGAGCAGCTCCATTTTCTGCTGGCATTCCTAGCATTAATTTAACCTCATTGGTCACGCTATCCATATTGGCAATTTTGCCTTTTGATTCAAGATTAGAATAATAGGTGTTTGGAAACGCTAGAAATATATGAAGATGCTTAGAGTACGTGACATAGACAGCAAACGCTAATATTCCTACTATATGGAACCACCATGCACCTCGCTCTATTGTTATCAAAAGCGTACTTGAGAAATTTTGATAAATAGGTATGAGTACGTTTGATATGTATAATGTACCAGTCTCATAATAACCTTCAACTCCTCTAGACTGTAACACTTGGTCCGCGGCATTCATTTTTAGAATAACCACCATGAGCACAATCTCAATGATCAAAATAAGATTACCATCCATCGCAGGCCAACCTTTCATTTCGGGCTTAGTGAATCGCTCTACTTTCAGAACATTTCTTCGGATCAAGAAAATTATACAGGAAATCAACACTCCGAGAGCAAGGATCTCAAAGAAGTTCATTGCGACATTGTAGAAATCTCCAAGATATGGAGCAAAAAACCTATGCTCACCTGTCAATCCATCAATTACAAATTCAAGTACCTCTAGATTAATAACCAAAAACCCGACATATATCAAGAGATGAAGAAATGCAGGAATAGGCTTCTTAAACATCTTCTTTTGACCAAAGGCAATGAGTATCATAGACTTGAGTCTTTCAGAAGACTTGTCACTACGATCAAGAGGCTTACCCATCAGAATATTGCGCCTAATTTCTTTTATTCTTTTGGTCAAAAAATAGCCTGCAGTGATTACTATCACCAAAAATACTAATTGGGAGAGTCCTATCATTTTCTTTAAATTTTATTCAAAATATTCACTCATCCTTTTGGACGGTAAATATTAATTTCTACTTTTGTGCCGCGTTAACGGGGTGATGTAGCTCAGTTGGTAGAGCATAGGACTGAAAATCCTTGTGTCGGTGGTTCGAGCCCACTCATCACCACTCCAAAAACGGAAAGGACTTCGATTTCGGAGTCCTTTTTTTATGGCCTATTTCTAAATGTAAAAAAGAAAACTCTGAAATTTAGTATGCGTGCATACTAAATTTCAGAGTTTGTATCTATTTGACATCAATACAAATAGCGAACACTTTATAAGGCCTTCATTTTCTTCTAATTCTCTTACTTATCAATACCTCCCCATTGGCTTTTATGTTAGTTATATCTTCATTAACTACATCATCTAAAATCACAGGTTCTCTTGCATCATGGTTTACAGTTGTAATCGATATGTTTTGAAGGGTTAAGCCATCAATATGCCTTGCATAAATTCCATAGGATGGTAATGGGCCTACCAGTCTGAATTCAGGCCAATGTTTTTTTACTACGTCCAACGAATATTCTTTTAAGTCCTTCTTTTGAGCTAACTCTTCCGATCCACCTCCAGCAGTCAAAAATTTTACATCTTTAATGGTTATATCTTCAATCTTGTGATCTGGCATACCTGTCAGGAAAAAACAAGAATTTTCATCTCCTTGGGTATTGTCTACTATGATATTGCTAAAAATCATCGAGTGCATACGTTTGAGTGGCTCATAGATACCTTCTGGGTAATTCATAGCTGCTCGCTGACTAGAAAATGTCATAAATATTGGACGTGGAACATTTTCCATCACCAAGTTGGTGAAAGTCATATTCCTCATCTCTCCTCCTTCACATTGCTGGATCTTAAGTCCTGAATCTTTGATATTCTTAAAGGTGCAGTTCGTCACTGTAACTGATTCAATATTTCCTCTAGATAGTAACCCGATTCTCATGCCTCCCCATTTTGTACTGAAGATACAATTGGACACTACGACATCTTTACATGGCTTATCTGGAAGAGATGATTGAAGACAGATACTATCGTCACTGTTATCAAAGTTGCAATTTGTTACTCTCACATTAGTGCAGCCGTCAAAGTCTAATCCATCTCCATTCTTATTAGCTCGACTATAGATAGTCACACCGCTGACACTGATATCATCACAGTATAGCCATGCCGAAGTCCAAGCTGCTGGATTTAGCAGCTTTATATTATTGAGGTGGAGTCTTTTGCAATCTTTAAATCTTAATAGCATCGGACGGCCGTGCTTAAATGCTGCTCCCATACCATCTATGACTCCATAACCTTCGATGGCTACGGATTCAGCATTTTCAGCATAAATCAATACTCGATCCATATGTGTTTCTCGTTTATACATTATGTGATGAGTATCGGTCGTATAATCGTCAAAGTCAGTACTACCTTGTAGAACTGTTCCATTATCTACATGTAATGTGACAAAGCTTTTCAAATAAATAGTCCCTGTAACATACCGGCCTCCTCCTGACACTAATACTGTTCCTCCTCCATTGGTGGTACAATCATCTATTGCTTTTTGAATCGCCTTTGTATTTATGGTTTTACCATCATTGATTGCGCCATAGGTAGCAATATCATATACTTTGCTAAATGAAGTCTGAATAATCCCTACTAATAGAACACATATTAAAATTGCTGTCTGAAGCTTAGAACTCATGGATTTTATGTTTGAATGCTGTATTGGTTATTTCTCAAGCAATATAAAATCGCAAAAACGTAAAAAAGGGTCAATGATTCTTACAAGATCATTGCCCCCCTTTATTGAATCAAAAAATTCTTTAATTAGTTGTCATCGTTCTTAATTTCTTCTAACTGACGAATCATTTGCTCTGCAATGTGTGGATATTTATCTATTACATTCATTTGTTCTGTAGGGTCTTGGTCTATTGCATAGAGCTGATATGGCTTTTGGAATGGTTTTCCTTTTGGGTTTTGCCTACCTCCTGAACCATCACTTGCTATCAATTTCCATTCTCCTTCTCTAAGCGAAAATGTACCATTAACCGAATGGTGTATCAATGGAGGCCTAGCATCATTATTATACCCTAATAACTCACGATAAAAACTATAGCTATCTTCTCCTTCATCATTTTCCAACTTCACCCCTACGATCTGAGCCAAAGTTGCCAATACGTCATTGGTGGCTATTAACTGATTAGAGGTAGTGAGAGGTTCGATCTTGCTTGGCCATTTAACGATAAATGGAACGCGATGACCTCCTTCATATATATCTGCTTTAGTACCCCGCCATACATAGTTGGCTCTGTGTTGATCTTGAGCAAATCCTTGTATCCAAGGCTTAGATTCATGACTAGGCTCTCCTGCTTCATATTCATACATGTAAGATCCATTGTCACTTGTGTATATAACTAGAGTGTTTTCTTCAATTCCAGTCTCTTTTAGAGTTTGGATTACTTTCCCTACTGTCCAGTCGACTTGCATTACCATATCTCCATATGGTCCCAGGCCTGACTTTCCTATGAATCGTTCAGCTGGCAAGGCTGGTTTATGAGGGCCAGTTAATGGGAAATACAAGAAGAAAGGGTTTTCGGACTGGGCTTGTTTACTAATGTACGTAATAGCTCGTTCTGTGAAGTTATCCATTGCGGTTTGATGGTTAAAATCGGTAGCTGTTTCCCCTGATCTGATGTAGGCTGGAAAGTTAACTTTAGGACATAAGCTATCTGGCACCATCGTAGCCATTCCATTTTCAAAATAAACATATGGCCCCATGTCTAGCGAACCACCTATAATGTAGGAATAATCAAACCCAATCGTATTTGGACCATTTTGAACTGACTTTGTATAATCCAACTCTTCGATATTTGAGATATAGTTTAGGCTATTCGCTTTGGCTGGGACCTGTTGTGTCCAAGGTAAGTCCTGACCGAGATGCCATTTACCTATGACGGCAGTATTATAACCTTTTGACTTCAGTAAAGAGGCTATGGTCATAGTACTAGACTCTATTAAATGGTCAGAGTATCCAGAGAGTACTCCTCTTTTGAGTCTGGTTCGCCAAGCATACCTACCTGTCAATAGGCCATACCTGGTTGGTGTACATACTGCCGAATTAGTATGGGCATCGGTAAACATCATTCCTTCTTCACAAAGTTGATTGAGGTTTGGAGTTGAGATTTTTGATTCTTTGTTATAGTACTGAATATCTCCGTAGCCCATGTCATCGGCTAGAATTACGATTACGTTGGGAGTCTCTACTTGTACATCCTTATTTTGATTACATGATGTCAGTGAGATGGTTGACAGCAGTAGCAGATAAATAGTCTTTTTCATCATTTGAAATTATAGGTATGGTTGGCAATATCGTGATTTTCGAGTTAACTCATTTTTCTATAGGGCTTTATGCTCTTTGAGCTAGATTGGCATTATTTGAATTCGAGATCAGTATACAGTTTTTTGACTCTCTTATTCAATAGGTATGAATGAAGCTACCTGTCGCAGTCGATTACTATCATGTAATTAAAATATCACTTCCGTGTGTCACTACATATAAAAGCATCTCCTAGATTTGTCATCTATAAAATGACTTCAAACATTAAAAAATATTCCTTTAAAGAAGGGCTACCGCACGAGTTTGAAATAATTGATCTCTCAAAGCTATTTGTAAGTTCTTCGGATATGCTCACTAAAGTTCATCGAGCTGGCTTTTACCATATTCTTTGGTTTGAAAAAGGGGTTCATAAACATACTATCGATTTTAGTGAGTGTACTATCCACGAAAACACCTTGCTTTTCGTCTACAAGGATGCTGTTCAGCAGTTCCACCAATATGAAGAGGTAAAAGGAAAGGCAATGATATTCACAGATGATTTTTTCTGTAAAAATGAAGAGGAAACCAGTTTCCTGAAAAGTTGCACCTTGTTCAATGACTTGAAAAGTGTTTCACATTTCCATGTTGAAGAATCTGCTGAAGTTTTCAGACAAATCGCAGGGCTGATGGAGCATGAATTTTCTCTTCCAAAAGATGAGCATCAATCTGAGATCTTAAGAAACCTACTTCATAATTTCCTTCTTCAAGCAGAAAGAATCAATTTAAAGCAGAGTTTACAGGCTGTAAAGAAGGGGACAGATCGCGATGCGGTAGTTGAATTTAAACACCTACTGGAAGAGATGTTTAGAACCGAAAAACAGGTAAGTCATTATGCAGATCAGATGGCTATTACGGTTAAAAAACTGAATCAATCTACGTCGAAAACTGTGGGGAAAACTCCTAAACAAATGATTGATGATCGGGTGATGCTAGAAGCTAAGCGACTGTTAGTTTACACACATGAGAGCGTAAAAGAAATAGGGTATAGTATAGGCTTTGATGAACCGACCAACTTTGTCAAATACTTTAAGAAACATCAAGGGTGTACGCCTCTGGAATTTAGAGAAAGCTAATTCAATTCAATTACATGCTTAGGCGTCATTTTTTTAATCCTTTGACTTGAACCAATTCTCCAGTGTACAACATGATATTGAGCGAGTAGGCTCCTTTAGGCAGTATTCCTAGATCAAGTTCTGCCTTTGAGTTACTGTCCCAGTACTTAACAGATCTCTTGGCTCCTTCTTCATCCTCTGCGTACATGGATTGTATGGTAGCATAGGGTATTTGAAGAATTACTGAAGAGTTTTTAACGCTTGAAATATCCTGTGGAGAATCAAAACTATTTTCTCCGTGTAATGCTACATTCATTACGTTTTCGGAAGCAGACAGTGTACGGACAATTAAACTTCCTCCGACTTTGACATTATTAATCTCGCTAGATTCTTGGATCTTGTCATCAGGGTCGAGCTTTGTTATTATGTTATAAGCACCGTCTGGTATTTTGTTAGGAATAGTCACCGAAGCGTTGAGACAGCCCGTAGAGCTATTTCTTTTCAAGTTTGAATTAGTCTTAAAACGCCCTATTGAATAATCTTCTATGCCTAGATTAGTATCTGCTGATAAGAAGAATTCGACTTCTGGACTGATCGCTTTTTCATCTCCTATGTTGCTAAAAAAGTACTCTATTGATTTTACTTGACCCTGCTCTACTATATTCATTGAGCTCAAAAAGGTGAAAAAACCATATTTGAGATCTGGATATCTTGGTTTCGAAAATTTATACCTGTTGGCACTAGAATTTACATTAAGGCTTACAGATTCGTCAAACTTTATACCCTGCTCTATTACCACGCTTAGAATATTGTATGATGATGTGATATTGACTGCCTCAGGTATGGTTACTGTCATTGTCTTTCCTACTTTCGATGAGGGAGTGATTATTTCTGTGAGAAAAGTAGCTCCCAAGAGCAAATCTTGTCCTTTCTGATATTCTTGATCTTCTGATAAGTATAACTCAATGATGAAATCAGATTTTTGTTGCTTGGCTTTGTTCTTCAGTATATAGGATATAGTCTGCTCAGCTCCCGATAGAAATTTTTTGCCTTTGAAAGAGATAGAATGTATTGTTAGTTCATATTTGGGAACTTCTATATCAATAGTAGAGACTGCTGCTAATCTATCAAAAAGATCCTCAGTGATAGCAGCATCTGCAAATCGAGCACATACAAATTGTGCTAAACAAAACGTTATTAATAGAATGGCTGGTTTTAGGAAATTCATTTTTTAGAATTTAGGTTACTTAAAAATAATAAAAAGAAGTTAGTCCCTTATTATCAACGCTTTAATTACTTGTCATAATTGTCGCTCTTATACTATTCAGGCCTAACGCTGAAAGAATTGATTTGGTCAAAATCTTTCTTCCTTAAAATATCGCAATCATTTTCGCCGCAATAACTTATCTTGGCGGCATCATTTGACGGAAGTAGTCAAACTTCTATTTTGTTTATATGAATTATCTAGTAAAACCTATCAGTGGCTTATTTGGCTGCATCAAACTTTTTATTTCACTCTCAAAGGGCTCCATATTTCTTGATTGGATTCGGATATACGTACTGAAAAATGAGTTATTCCACTCAAAATTCAGTTCTACCAGTATAAGAGTGAGTTCTACCGACTTAAGAATGATCTATTCCATGTTAGGAATGAGTTCTACGGCTCTACTAATGAGTTATTCCATGAAAAAATGAGTTATTCCGCCTCAGGAATGAGTTATTCCGCTCAATGAATGAATTATTCCAGGAATATGCTGTCTGAGGCTCTCCTACGTTATCCCTAACGATTTTTATTCAAATAAATTTTCAACCAGAAACAGTTTTAAAATATGAAAAACAACACAATCGATGCTAAAATCCTTAATGCTGACGTGGCTATTCAAAATGCTAGTCAAAATGAACGTATTAAAGAGGCATTGGCGCTCTATGGATACGGAGAAACTAAAATATTGGCTATGAAAGCCTTACTTGATCATGTCAAAATCAAACAGGCGAACCAGAAGAAGGAGTATGGTGATCAATATGATGCTACGGATGCATTAGATACTGCCAGACAGGCTGCTAATGCTATTTACAACCGTCATTTGAAAATCGCTCGAATCGCTCTTAAAGATCACAGGGGGGCTTGGGAATCTCTTCAGCTAAAAGGGCGTCGTAAATCTACTTACTCTGGATGGCTGGAGCAGGTTAGTATTTTCTATCAAAACATCTCTCAGGATGAAGGGATAGCTACTACTCTATTGGAGTTTGGTATTACAGCTGATGCTATCAGTGATATGATTGCTAAGGTGAAAGATATAGAGGTCAAGACTGGTATTCAGAAGCATGAAATGGGGGAGGCTCAAGAGGCTACTGTTCTTCGTGACCAAGCGCTTGAAGAACTTCTTGACAAGATGAGCGACTTCATTGGTATAGCGAAGATTGCTTTGGAAGAAGATCCTCAGCTTCTTGAGGCTTTGGGTATCGTACAGCGTGCGGACTAATGGTATTCTTTAGTACCTGCAAGTCATCACAATGATATGATGGAAAAATAATGCCCTCTGACATCAAAAAAGTCAGAGGGCTTTTTCTTTTATTCCTCGGCTCAAACCTTATTTAGTAGCAGTCATCGTCACTTGCTGCATCAGTATTCGGACCAAATCTACCATCCAAGGTCGTTTTTGTATCTCAATTCTCGGTTGATACCTCCTGTTCTTTGCACTGTCAACTTAAAACAACGAACAATGAAAAAAACAATCCTCACACTAGCAGCTGCGATAGGCTTATTCGCCTGCCAGTCTCAAAAAAGCAAAGTATCGGAAACGGAAACTTCAAAGAATATGGAAATTTCAAATAAAGAGAAAGTAGTGGCTCTTTTGACGAGCTTAGAAACTGGTGATCAAAAACCTGTCAGTTATATTAATCCTAATAAATACATCCAACACAATCTGGCTGTAGAAGATGGTCTTGCTGGATTTGGAAAAGTAATCGCTAATGCTCCAGAGGGAGGTTTTAAGGCTAATGTGGTTAGAGCTTTTCAAGATGGAGACTTTGTGGTAACGCATACTGAGTATGATTTCTTTGGTCCTCAGATTGGTTTTGATATTTTCAGATTTGAAGATGGTCTGATCGTTGAGCATTGGGACAATCTTCAGGAAGTAGCTGTAGAAACTGCTTCGGGTAGATCACAAACTGATGGACCTACTAAAATCAAGGACCTTAACAAAACTGCTGCTAATAAGGAGCTGATTAAAGGTTTTGTGAAAGATGTATTGATGGGCGAGAATCCAGCTAAAGTCACTGATTATATTTCTACAGAATCATATGCTCAGCACAATCCGGCAGTCGCTGATGGTCTAGAGGGCTTGGGTGCTGCTATACAAGGAATGGCTGATGCAGGGACTCCTATGGTTTACACAAAAAATCATTTCCTGTTCGGAGAAGGTGACTTTGTTTTCACTGCATCTGAAGGACAATTCCTTGGGAAGCTAACGGCTTTTTATGATCTGTTCAGGATAGAAGATGGAAAGATTGTAGAGCACTGGGATACAGTAGAGGAAATTCCAGCTAAGGAAACTTGGGCTAATCAGAACGGGAAGTTCTAAATTCATAGTTACCTAAATAGATCGATTGAAGAACCTTTGCAAAGATTCAAAGGTTCTCCACTTTTCTTGACAGGACGATCTTATCAGCTGTAGCAGTTTTAGGTTATTAGATACCAAACGATAAATTAGTTAGTAATAATAAAAAAGCCCTCCTGGTTTAGGTTGGCTTTTTGTCGTTAACATCTTCAATAAGTGTTCGATAGACAAAATTGACGTCAGTCAAAGAATAGACTTGGGTAAGATTTTTCTAGTCCAAGTTTTTACTCTTTTAGACTTAGAGACTTCTGAGTCTGGGTTGAAATCTTTTGTAATAGTCCAAGCATTTTCAGAGCCTGTTTCAATTTCAAAGTGATTGGTAATGCTTTTAGCTATGAATGAATCTTGTACTACAACAAAACATTCTGTGTTTAGATTGGCACTTCTGGGATCAAGGTTGAAAGTACCTACCACAGAAACATTACTATCGATCACCATTGTTTTAGCATGAATGCCAAAAATTGGGTTGAAGTCTTCATTGTTTTCTAAGGCGCTATTCATCACTTCTGTTCTAACCTTAGCATCTGGTTTGAATTCATAGAGTTGCACTCCCATTTCCAACAATTCATTACGATCTTTTTGATAACCACTGAATGCTTCTGCATTATCTGTAGAAGCTAGACTGTTCGTCAAGATTCTAATTTTCACTCCTCTATCAATAGCGGCTTTAAATACTTTTTTACCTAGTTCTGTAGTCACTAAATAAGGTGATTGAATATCAACTGAGCTTTTCGAATCATTAATTAGTTCGATCAATTTGGATGTAGTAACTCCGCCGCCACTTAGACCTTCAGTGCCATCGTTTTTACCAGGTTCGTCTACGACAAACTCTATATTCTCAAGCCATACCATTTGATTTGAATCATTGATTGATCGAAAGAAAGTAGGGTAACCAACTAACTGATCTCTGACTTCGGGCCAAAAGTTCTCTGGATTACATGCATACTCATGTAGCAGATCAAAACGAACATCGGCTTCTTCTATTCTATAGTCAGTAAGTTGATTCAAATCTACACTGAGATCGCTGTTCCAATATTGCTCGAATGAGCCAGTTACCTGATTGGTGGCTTTTCCTACAAGCATAATGTCTCGATCTCTGAAATTATACTCATGATCATAATCAAAATATTCATCTGCAATATTGCGACCACCAGTGATCACCAGTGTATTGTCTACTATGAAGGTCTTATTGTGCATTCTTTGATTGAACGACCTGAAGTCTTTGAGCAAATTGGATATTTTGCCTAATAGAGATTTACCGAGATTGGCTCCAGGATTATAGACTTTGAGGGAAATATTATGATGAGCATTCAATTTCATTAGGTCTTCTGCTTCTGCGTTGACCATGATGTCATCTATCAAGATTCTGACTTTGACTCCTCTTTCGGCGGCTTTGACTAGATAGTCACAAGCTATCAAACCTATGTTGTCTGTGGAAAATATAAAATATTGGATGTCTATTGTCTTTGTTGCATGACTGGTCCACCATGCTCGTGATATCATAGAGGTGCCTCCATCTTCTAACACGAAAACTCCTGTAGTCGTATCCAGTCTCTGTTGATAAGGGGAAAGCAGAGATTTAATACTTATCGTGTCTGACTCTAATGTGGAGTCACAGTGACTAGTTCCTTCTATGAGACCAAGATCCTTTTTAGAATTGCAGGATTGTAGATATAAAGTGACTAAGACCACTAGAATTGATAAACGCATTTGAAAACCATGGTTATTAAATGTTCAATCTACTAAGAATAGATTAATCATCTAATTTCATACTAAAAGCCTATCAGATATAGTTCATACACTCATTTGGTGTTCTCTACCAAAGAGCCATAAATATTCGAGAGGTCCTTATTTTATATTTTCCGTCCTTGAATGCGAGACCTACGTCCAAAAATTTTAAGTTGATGATCAGGAAAAACTCTTTGAATTCTTTTCTCTAATCCAGCAAAGAGCTTGACCTCTGTTTTGACTATTAGTTTATACAAGTTTTCAGAATATTTATCCTGACTATTATTGGTGTGTCGAGCAGTCTCACGAAGCTTCACTATTGCATTTGAGACTAACTGACTGCCTTTAAGGTAATCGGCTACATCATCGATATGAGATTGGTTATGAGAAATTACGAGCATCTGTATCATTGTCTTATCATTTGTGTTTATGCTGATATTTTAACTCCCTTTTCTTGAGATTCTATTTCATAGATTTCATTGGTTGGTTTCTTATTATCGGCTATGATCAATTCCTTTAATTCTTGTATTTGGTTTTTTATCTGTTGGTTTTCTGAGGTAAGGATTTCTAACATCTTTTTCTCTTCTGATTGAATATCTCTCAGATTCAATTCATTCATGGTATTGACCACAATTGCGATAAAAAGATTCAATGTAGTATAGGTGGCTATCAAAATAAATGAGACAAAATAAAGTCCATATATGACACCGTTCATCATCACGGGTCTAGCGATTGCTGTGGCCCAGCTTTCCAATGTCATTATCTGAAAAAGGGTGAAAAAGCTTTTGCTTAAATCCCCATATAGTACAGGGTGTGTTTCAGAGAATAATGAATGACCAACCACAGCATAGACATAAAACAGAACCATCAGTAATACTGAAATCCAACCAATACTAGGTACTGAATGTATGAGTGATTCAATTATCAATCGAAGCTTAGGAACATTCTTTAGTAATCTCAGGGTCCTAACTACTCTCAAAGCTCTGAATACTGTGAATGAACCTGCTGCTGGCAATACTGAGATAAGAACTATCAAAGCATCAAACAAATTCCATCCACTTTTGAAAAACCTGCCTCTATATACAACTAGTTTGACACTAAGTTCTATCACAAAAAAGGCAAGTATCAAATAGTCAATTAAGTCAATAGCTCCTCCAAAAGACTCTACAATTTGCTCATTGGTTTCTAAGCCAATGAGTATTGCATTGATACATATTATAGCAGTAAGTGTTCTTTGAAAACCGGCAGATTCTAAAAAGTGCTCTACCTTAAATAGGATATGATTCATGTCCTTGTTCGTAGTCTGAATTTGTATTACGAACAACTTAATCATTTAGATCATAAATCTATATTTATAATTTTTATGATTTGAATAACCTATAATTTATAAATGTCTAGTTATTCTTTGACAGGTTAATGCCATAGCCTACCGTCATTCCGTAAACCAACTGCTTCGATCTTTCTAAATAGTTAAACAAATGAAACGACCTTTGAAGCCCTAAATCAAATGATAATGCTAAATAAGACTCGGAAGAATGATAAATTTTCACACCAAGGTTCAGATTGACACCGTGCTGTGATTTTTGCACATCTAGTTCTAAATTCTCATCGTAAACCAACGGATTCTCACTTACAGATTGAATTAAAACATTAGGATTACTAAGCCTAGTATAATTCAATGTTAAACGCATATATGGTTGAATTTTACCTGGTAAAAAGGAATATTCACCTCCAACTAAAATTTTTAATGCATCATACGAATAACTCATTGTTTTATCTCTCGAATCAAGTCCAACATACTCTCCTGAAAACGAGTTAGAAAAATAATGTAGGCCAACTATAAAGCTTCCTTGATAACTATCAAATGAATTTTTTAATCTAAAATTTAAACCAAGCAGTGCTGTACCATCTTTCTTACTTTCATTTCTGTTTGTATTAAGTACATGAAATTGATACCCGATCACAGGCTCTAACCAAGTCTTTTTCTTCATACTCTTGGTATAATCTATACAAGCATAATCATCACACACAGCATTATGGTAATTTTTAGTAGCCTTTATCATGGAATTAGTGTCAAATTTCATGGCCTGAAGACTGTTTTTCATTTCAGGTGCATCTGAAAACAAATACATCAATGTTCCTTTGTATTTGTTACTTTCTTGCATGTAAGTCAATCCATTATCTGAATTAATGACCTTTTTTGAATTTGTCAATTCGGTAAACTCACCATTCTTTTCAACAAAAAACGATTCCCCATCTTCCTCCTTCAAATAATAAAGGTTTGCATACCCTTTAACTAGATACTCTAAAAATAGCTGCTCTCTTACTCCATTTCGATTGACTTCCTTAGAGGCATAATATTTTGTATCATTTATCACGTACCCCTTAATATCTTCAGGAGTATATTCTTCCTGTTGAGAATCAATTAATGGTGTCCTGAAGCCACAGTACTTTGCATTTTCTGTAGTGTGTCTAACTTCGATAAAACCCTGAAGGGTATCACCATCGTTCAAAATGACTATTGCAGGTTCCAAACCCTTTTGGGCAAAAACACTTTCTTGGATCTGTGTAAAAAGTACAGTTAGGAAGGCTAGCATTAAAAGATTCTTCATGATATAAGCATTTTAAAATTCCACGAAAGTATCCTATAAGGTTAATAAAAAAAAGTCACCCCAGATCCGAGGTGACTTCACTAACTAATTATTATTACCAGTTGGCTTAAAGCCTATTTGGTCATGACATAAGTCGTAGCGCTTCTCAGTCCTTTGGACTTGGCTACAAGTTTGATTTTACCAGTTTTCTCTGTTGAATTTAGAATGGCCAATGCCATACCGCTGAAAGCTTTTCTGTATGGAGCTTGGAAAGACTCTGTAGAGGCAGCGTTTCCATTATCTACCGCAATCAGCTTACCTTCTCCACTTACTGAAAAGTTGACTAAACTCTCAGCATCTGGACATAGATTACCATTTCTATCTTCTATGCGAACAGTTACGTATGCTAGGTCTCTACCATCTGCATCAATCTCTGTCCTATCTACAGACAAACTAACCTTGTAAGGAGTTCCAGCAGTGTTGATTATATTTTCTTCGACTGCTTTTCCGTCCTTATATCCTACTACTTTGATCGTCCCTGCTTGATACGGTACGTCCCAAGAAAGTCTATATGGTGAATCGAAAGTTTCATGCTCATATCTCAAAAAATTCACTAGTAGTTTCGTTTTATCTTTTCCTTTTACTTTTCTACCCATCGACTTGCCATTGACGAAAAGTTCTGCTTCGTCACAGTTGGTATAGCAATAGACTGGTATTTTTTGGCCTTCCATTCCTTTCCAGTTCCAGTGAGGAAGTAGGTGAATCATTGGTTTTGTAGTCCATTGACTTTGGTATAAGTAAAATCGATCTTTCGGGAACCCACATAAATCTACTGCTCCGAAGTAAGAACTTCTTGATGGCCAATCACCATTCCAATATCCATTCGTTGAATTGTCTTTTCCACCATACGGTGTAGGTTCACCTAGATAATCAAATCCTGTCCAAATGAATTCTCCCATACTGTGAGGGAATTTCTTTTGAAAATGAAACTCGATATCTGGAGGGTAAGCCCAAGGAGGTCCGATCAAATCATAACTCGTCACTTGGAGTGATTCGTGTGTCTTGTATTTTTCGATTGGCAAGTGATATACTCCTCGACTACTTGTACAGCTTGAAGTTTCAGATCCGTAGATGGGAAGATTTGGGTTTGATTCTCTTATCTCTCCATACTTAGTAGGCTTATAGTTCGCTCCTGCGATATCTACTTGAGCTGCCATGTTGGTCAAGTAAGGTCTTGGATAGTTATTGAACCCTGCTGAAGTTGGTCTTGTAGGATCAACTTCTTTTACATAATCATGCAACATTTTAGCTGTTCTCCATCCATTCTTCACATCTTTTTGCTCGATGATCTCATTTCCTATACTCCACATTACAATGGATGGATGATTTCGATCTCTGATGACCATGTCCTTGATATCTCGCTCTGCCCACTCTTCAAAGAATTTGTTATAGCCATTTGGCACTTTAGGCATTTTCCATACGTCGAATGCTTCATCTTGGACCATCAGCCCAAGTTCATCACAAAGTTCTAAAAACTCTCTTGATGGAGGGTTGTGACTGGTACGAACAGCATTTACTCCCATATCCTTCATGATTTGGAGCTTGCGCTCGTCAGCTCTTCTGTAAACTGCTGCTCCTAGGGATCCATTATCGTGATGAAGACATACTCCGTTAAATCTTACTTTTTTACCATTTAGGTAAAAACCATCCAAATCATATCTTATCGTTCTGATACCGAATCTACTTTTGAAAGTATCTAATACTTTTTCTCCATCACTGATGGTGGTAGTTGCGGTGTACAAGTTTGGTGTTTCAGTATCCCATAGTTGTGGGGATTTCACTTTAGAATATAATCCTGAGGTTACTTTTGACATTGGGTCAATAGTAACATCTTCTTCAACACTGCCTACGCTCTTACCTGCTGGATCGAAGTACTCGTGCTTAACCTTTACTGTTTTTGCACTTTTTGATTTATTGACAACTACTGTCTCATTTTGAACATAAGCTAAATCTTTGTTAACAGTAGGGGTCGTAATGTAAGTCCCCCAATTGTCCACATACTGCTGTTCGTCCACTTTCAGCCAAACTGACCTATAGATTCCAGCTCCAGGATACCATCTTGATGATAAATCTTCTGGCGTCAGTCTTACTGAGATAACATTGTCTGATCCATCATATTTCAGATATTTACTAATATCAAATTCAAATCCGATGTAGCCATATGGTCTATTACCCACAAACTCTCCGTTTACCCAAACGTGAGCATCGTACATCGCTCCTTCGAATTCAATTCTAACTACTTTGCCCTTGGCAGTAGAAGGCATCGTGAAGTGTTTTCGATACCAGCCCGTTCCATGAAAAGGAAGGCCTCCACATCGTGCGTTGTATTTTTCATCGAATGGTCCTTCAATCGCCCAATCGTGTGGTAGATCTACCTTTCTCCACTTTGAATCTGTGAATGTTGGCTTTTCTGCTCCTTCAGCTACGTCATTATAGAATAGCCAAGATTTATTGAAATTTTGGTCATCTGCTTGAGCCCTGAGTGCTATGCTCAGAGCCATAAACAATGCCAGTGCATTAATTAGTTTTGATATTTTCATACAGCTTATTATTCTTCTGAATTTGTCATTCGGATGATGAATCTTCAAACTCAATATTATTTTAAATAGACTCGTCCGATAGGGAAGTATTGATCGAATAGTCGGGACATTTAATGGAGGTTGATTTTAACCCCCGTAAACGAAGTGAAATTCAGTATTTAATTTTTCCTTTCTTGACCATATAGGTCTAAATAGTATTTCTTTTTCTGTTCTACTGAAGCTTTTCTATCGAAGAGGGTTTGATATTTTTGATAGTCATGATAGTCGACAACATCCTTCTTAAATACTTCTAATTGCCTGTCATACTGATTTCTCATTTTCTTCAAGGTCTTAGTGTTTTTTTTATTGAAAAATACATTTTTCATTTCCATCCGATCTTTTTCAATATTGAACAATTCTTCAGTAGGAGACATGCTATCATCTTCATATTGCCAGTAGATGTATTTCCAATCTTTAGATACCACTGACATTGCTTGAATCTCATCATTGCCCCACATATTGAATAGCCCTATGAACTCACGCGCTATACCATCTTCATCTATCATCAGTGGTTGTAGAGATTCACCGTCCATATACGCTGGAACTTCTAGCTCCGCAAAGTTCATAATTGTAGGTGCCATATCGATATTACCTGTTACTCTTTCCCTTACCACACCTCTTGCAGACTCAGGGGCTCTAGGATCATAGATGATTAATGGAGACTTGGAGGCTTCTTCATAGGGAAGGACTTTCCCTCCAAAATTGTGTGCCCCGCAGCTGTAGCCATTATCACTGGTGAAGATGATTACTGTATTATCTGCCATGCCTTGTTCTTCGAGAGCAGTCCGGATCATTCCTAAAGCATAGTCGACTCCATGAATCAATTGATTATAATTCTTAATTGCTTTCTGATATGACTGCTCTGACTCTCTCCAAAATTCGTAACCATTGTATTGTCTCCCTGTTTTGGTTTGAGGAGCTAAGTGTTCGGCATTTTCTACTCCATAGTTAGCTGGCTTTTTGTATTCTTTTCCTTCATAGACATAATCAAAGTATTTGTCAGGTGTAAATGGTAAATGAGGAGCCTTAAAACTAATTGACATACAAAAAGGTTTACCTGCTGCCTTAGCTTCCTTCATGAAATCTTCGGCCCATGCACCATATGCTCTGGTGCTATGTGGGTACTGGGTCGCATACTTCGAGATATATTTATTCTTTTCTGTTTTATAATTGGTTTGCCCTAATCCACCAGCCCAACTATCGAATGCTTTCACTGGTAGTACATCCCAAGTTTTGTCAGACCAAGATTCTCCATCCGTGACGGCAAAACCAAACTTACCTGCAAAACCTGTGTAATATCCTGCCTCTCTTAGCAATACTGGATAGCTCTTTTGAAACGTTTCAGGTTTCATTGGGCCATGTAAAAAGTTGCAGGCAGTTTTATACTCATACATGCCCGTCATGATAGTTGATCGACTGGCCATGCAAATTGCAGTGGTATTATAATGATTAGCGAAACGTACACCTTCTTCTGCCAATCGATCCATGTTTGGGGTAACTACTTGAGTGTTTCCATAGCACCCTGTTGCTATACTCGTTTGGTCATCTGAGAGTAAAAAGATGATATTAGGGCGGTTGTCCTGAGCTTTGAGATGGGTAACTCTTAAAACTAGTGATACAACTATTAGCAGGAAAATGCTTTTCATAACATTACTTGGTTTAATCCCTTATTGTGATTCCAGAGACAGAAACGATCAAGAACATTTATATAGCCCAGTAACCACAGCCTATTCAAAGTCAAATTGTTTGTTAAACATCATCTCATTTCAAATGAGCCGAACCAGTTGGTTTACCACCATCTCTCAACTCATTATACTGGCGTACCAGATAATCCAACTTATCCTTATACTTAGGATCATCGATGTAATTACCAGAGTCCTTTTCTCGGAGATTATCATTGAGATTGAAAAGCGCAACGGGTATTCTCGTTTTATTTGTTTTATCCTTTTTATCGAACTGAAGAATCAATTTCCAACCGTCTTCTGTTATCATGCCTTCCCAAGCTGATCCACCTTGAATAATATAAGTCTTTCGAGTAGTCTGCTTCTCTTTCTTTAGTACTGGCAATAGACTGTATGAGTCCAATGCTTGCCCTTCTTTGATTTCAGAATTTCCAATATCAGCTATGGTCGCTAAGATATCAGTCCCGATAGCTGGAGCTTCTGTTGACCAATTTCCTTTAATAGATTTTGGCCAAGAAACGATCATTGGCACTCTATGTCCTCCCTCATAAGGAGAGTTTTTGAACCCTCGGAAAATGCTACTTGGTTCATGATGTGAATTCCATGTATCCCCATCTGTATGCAAGCCTCCATTATCCGAAGTAAAGATGAATACAGTGTTTTCATAGATACCTTGTTTCTTCAACTCCGCTACCATCATACTAATCTGAACGTCCAGTTCTTTGATCATATCCATATGTGCCGAAGGTGTAGTTCCAGCGATTTTGATTCCGTTTAATTCAGTGGGTGGTGTATGAGGTGTATGCACAGCTTGTGCACAGTAGTACATTAAGAATGGCTTTTTCTGGTTCGAGTTTTTACCAATAAATTCCACGGCTTTACTAGCCAATAAGGGGCCTATAACATGCGGATCCCAATTGGAGTCTCCTAACCCTTCTTTCTTGTCTAAAACAGCGCCCTTTTTCTCCATAAATTCCTTATCTATGAAACGCACTTTAGAATCCTCCTTCAAGGGAAAGAACACATCATTTTCATATGCTGCGTATGGTTCGTTTTGAATCCCTGATGGCAGGGTAAAGTTGTAATCGAAACCATTTTGAGAAGGCCCTCCTCCTTTAATCTTGCTAATATCTACTTCAGTATTTGGTTTTTTACCTCGCCTCAAAACGTAAACTTCATTGGGGTTATTCTTTTGTGCGAAATCTGTTCCTAGATGCCATTTCCCTATAAAACCAGTATGATAACCAGCCTGTTGCATCACTCTACCCAATGTCAATTGATCAGGCGTAAAGGCAGACTTGGCATACCCCGACCATACACCCCATGGAAATGGACTGCGGTAATTATAATTGCCAGTCATGATAGAGTAACGCGAAGTAGCACATAGAGCAGCCGGGGAGTGTGCATTCGTAAACATTACTCCTTCTTCAGCCAACTTGTCAATATTTGGTGTTTCAAGAATTACTTTATCGAAGTGCAATCTTCGATAGGCTGAAATATCTCCTGTCCCAATGTCATCTGCGAGCACTACTATGATATTTGGTAGTTTGTCTTTGGCTACTAGCAAGTGGGTATAACCTAACACTAGAGTAAACAGAAGTGATATTGTAATTTTTTTCATTTCTAATTTTATAGTCGTTTGAAATTTTGAATCCAGAGGGACTTGATCTAATAGTGTATTGTGCGTTCTATTCTTGAATAATCACTTCCTCTCTTTCATCTACTGCAAAAAGGTTGAACACAACATTTTTCATCTTCAAGTCTTTCACATGTCTTGCGAATAAGCCATATGCAGGAAGTGGCCCATCAAACTTGGTAAACTCAGGATATTGCGCCTCATTTTCTGGCATTTCTCTAGTGGACATTTCGGCGGTACCTCCTCCTGGTAGGTCTATACTTATGTTCTCCAATTCAATATTGCCAATAGCATGATGAGGTGTCCCTGTGATAAATACTCCTGCTGGTGGAGTCACACGTGATTCCTCAATACTTCGCGTTGTTGCCTTGACATTGCATATACGCACATTATTTATAGAACCAACGGGCTGCTGTTCTGCATCTCTATAGGTCAGCCTTCTTTCTCCCAACCTCATGAATAGTGGCATTTCCACATTCTCCATTGTTATACTATCGATTAGTACATTGTCGATATTCGAACCATCTACGCTTAATATTTTGATACCTCCACCTTTGGTATCATGTATGAAGCAGTTCTTAATTTCGATATCACGATAATCGCCCATAGACTCTGTACCAAATTTGATTGCTCCCCAGTGACTACTGAGCTTACAGTTGTAAACTTTAACACGCTCTGATGGTTTTGGACTGGTTGACTTGAAGCAGATGGCATCATCGCCTGAGTCCAAATTACTGTTTCTGATAATTCCGTCAGTAGAAGAGTCTATGTCAATCGCGTCATTATTTCTATTAGCATGACTATAGATACTTATTCCATCAACTAGGAAATGGGAGCATTGGAAAAAGTGTACCGTCCAAGCTGCGGGTTGAGTCAAGAATATGTCTTGTAATGTGATTCCTTTAGTCCGCACAAACCTCAATAAAAACGGCCTGTCAAATTTCCCAACCTTACCTCCGAGATACTTTTTATCTTGGTTTGTTTTCTCTGCCTCAATTTCAGGTTTGGGTCGAATTCCTAATCGATGTAAGGTTCTTTTCACAAAAACTTTTCTGAACATTTGACCTTGACCATCAATCGTTCCTTTTCCTGTGATTGATACATTTTGTACATCAATGGCTCCTACTAAACACTTCCCTCTTGTTTGACCAGTAGCGTCGATAAACGGATCGATAGCTTGGTAATCATATGGGTTTGGACTTCCTAACAATGTAGACCCTTCTGCAATATGTAAATCAACATTGTCTTTCAACAATATCGTCCCTGATACATATGTTCCCCCATCTATAATAACTCTGCCTCCTCCGCTATTATAACAAGCATCAATTGCGGCTTGAATGGCCTGAGTATTTACTGTTGAACTGTCTGTGGTAGCTCCAAATTCAGTGATATTCCATTCGGTCTTGGAGTCACATGACCACAAGGCCATAAAAATACAAAGGGCTGTTACTAGGTTTTTCGTCATATCATGTCTTGTCTAGGTTTGATCTATATACAGACCAGTTGATTTTACAAGAACTAAAGTAGAGAAGGATTTAACCCTTAGAATCCAATAATTAATGGTAAAAAGAGGGGGAAGGAATTATCCTATTGATAAGAAATTAAACAACCCTCCTTTTGAGAGGAAATTATACATAAAACAAAAAAGCTCAGCGACTGATCACTGAGCTTTTTTGTAAATATCAACTATGTTAAATCTTTGGTATGATACTTTTTGGAATGTCTGCTTTTCGATCATGTGCTCCTTTAGCGAAGGTGCTGATGTCGTACGAGTTTGGTTTTTTCCAGTCACATTCTACTCTACCATCTCCTAATACGATTTTGCCAAGCTTATCTCTGAACCATCCGGCTAGTTCTTTGTAATTCGGATCATAGGCTACATTGTTTTGTTCCAGTGCATCTACTCGCAAGTCGTATAGTGCTAACTCTACGTTTTTTAGGTCAGCTTGAAGTGCCCACTTGATGTCTACGTTTAGCTTACCTTCTTTTGGTTTGGCGTTGGATTTTCGCGTTCGCATCGAAAAGGCGAAATCTTTAGTTCGCATATATGCTCTCGGTCCACAGACATGATTCATCTCTCCGACTATATAATCTCTCTCTTTGGAGTTGAGGCTTTGTTTTAAGCTAATTCCATCTAGGTAGTCGTACTTCTTCTTTGAAAGGTCTGCTCCTGCAGCATCTAAAATGGTCGGTGCCCAATCTACAAATTCTACAAAGTCATTATTTACTTTATTGGCAGGGTAAAGAGACTTGTCTGATGACACTACTACGGCTGCATCATGAGTAGAATGATCCCAAGGTGCGAACTTGGCTTCTATTCCTTGTTCGCCTAGGTGCCAACCGTGATCCCCTGCTACATATAGTATTACATATTCACGGCCTTGCTCTTTAGAAAATTTCTTGAATGACTCTACTGCTTGTCCGATCAGGTAATCTCCGTAAGCACAAAAGGCATAGTAGTCACGAATAGCCTGTTGCTTCTCCTTTGGTTTCATCTCATCAACTTTCATGACTTGATAGATTTTCAACAGCTGTGGGGGTAACTTTTTTAACTCTTCCTTGCTGAAGTCTGGCACCTTGTAAGTTTTTCCTTTGAACTTATCTCTAAATTCTTTGGGAGGCATGACAGGTGTGTGTGGTAGGTGAAAGCTCAAGTGAGTGAAAATTGGCTTGGAAGAATCTGGGCCTTTGGTCGTTTTCTTGGAGTAGGTTTTATATTCCTTATCGACATTATTTAAATACTGCTGGAAGGATTTCAGGATATATCCATCCAGCGTTTCTCCCGCAGGCTTAGGACTCACTCCACCTATAATCATTCCTGATTGTCTTCTGGTGTAGGCTCTTAGGATATCAAGCTCTTTGTCTATTTTATCTCGCTGTGCAAGGTCTTTGGCCGTGACCTCTCCTTTCTTTCTACTATTTACATGCTCCATAGTAGAGCCATCAGGAAAGTAAAAGCGCTGTATCGAGCCATTGTTTTTCATCTTACCGTCTACTTCCTCACGCAGCGGAACTTGACCGAAAAAGTCTGTCTTACCGTACTTCTGAAGATCATTTTTATAGTTGACTTCTACATCATAAAACCCATTCGAATCCCATGTATTCTTGCCGTCGATGTACTGATATATTCTGAATCCGGACTTTCCGAATAGGCTGGTATTATATCCAATATCACTCATTGACTGAGCAATGGTCGGTGTGGAAAAATCCGCTTCAGCGTGTGCACGTTCAAATCCATAGATGCCATTGTGAAATGGGTACTTTCCAGTTTGCATAGAAGCACGAGAAGGAGCACATGCTGGAGAGTTGTTATAGGCTTTGGTGAACAATACACCTTCCTTAGCTAGGGCATCGATGTTTGGAGACTCCACATATCCGAGTGGACTCTCGTCTGTACCGAACATCTCACGATTGTAGCACTGAAGAGCGTCTGCCCGTTGATCGTCTGTCAATATCCATAAAATATTCGGTTGCTTCTTTTGAGCAACCGCTGTAAAGACCGCAGCTAAGTAGAATAGGCCGACGGTAAGTTTGTTTTTCCAGATCATAATTTACACTCTTCTTAATATTAGAATTCTGAATGAATCTCCCTGAATTAATAGCACGAGATATCTTCAGAATTTTATAACCGACACCCAGGAGTCTATTGATTTAAACCAATGGGCTATCGCCTTGTAGTTAAAAGTTCTGGAAAGATAGGTTAGGTAAATACCACTCACTAGAAAATATACAAACCTGAACAGGGCTAGGGCGTGTCCACCTTATATCGTAAACATTTTAACACCCTAGCCTTGATACTGTTTGGAAGAAACTGGTATTTAATTCTTCACAAACTTCCTTTCGATAGTTCCCTCTGAGGTAATCAACTTAATCACGTAGGTACCGGGTTGATACCGTATTGTGGATATTTGATTAGAGTCTTTAGACAGCTTCACAGTGTCAATGATTAACCCTGACATGGAATACACTTTGACGGTAGCCCCTCTAAATGATTTCTTATCAAAATCAATACTCAGGGTGTCTTCTACAGGGTTTGGATAGATTTTGAAATTTCTATTCAGTTCATCGATGCCTGTCTCTATACCTACTATTACGTCTATATCAGCATAGACATCTGAATTAAAAGCTTTGGCTGTTACAGTGACGGTTCCTACGTTGACACCTGTGATTACACCAGATGCATTCACTGTAGCTATATCAGGGTTTGAGGATGACCAGCTTACGTTTTTATAGGTCGCGTCGGATGGAGATACATTGGCTGACAAACGATAGGTTTCGTCTACTTTGATAGATACTGAGGTCTCTGATGGGGTCACTTTGGTGACATCTTTCAAAGTAGATTTTGCATCAGGGTCAATAGCTACATACCAACCACTACCATATGTGGAAGTGTAATATTTTCCTAGTATATAGTTGTCAATGGCGATGTCATTAATTCGATCAGATTGTCCATTGCCAAGATTGAATTTCACCCAGCTTTTCCCAGCGTCTTTTGATAGATATGTTCCAGCATTGATTCCTTCATTTACATTGGCGGGGAGGGTTGATACCATGATGATATCTGCATTGTGCATGGCTGTCTCTATTCTAAATGTCCAAGGAAAATCAAAAATTTGAGTCCAAGTCGACATGTCATCTTCACTGACCCAAGCACCTCCTGCATCTATATCTGCTCGTTTGTTGCCCGCTGTGATATACGCTCGGCCATCAACGTCAAAGTGAACATCATTGATGCCATATACTCCAGCAATGTTCGTAGTTGAGGAGACTTCCGACCATGTCTTTGCGTTATCTGTAGACTTGAAAAGTCCTCCATTTTTACCTTGTACCGCTGCGTATAATACGTCATAACTATTCGGATCAAATGTAATGGCTGTTACATCTGGTCCGTTAAAATCAAACCCATTGTTGGTTTGCATAGGTAAACCTGTATTGGATTGGCTCCAGGTTTTACCTCCATCTGTTGACCTATGCACTCCTACTGAGGCTTGAGAGTCTCCTACATATTCAATATTCTTTGACATCCACGGCACGCAGAAATACATATTGTCTGGATTATCCTTGTCTATAATAAGGTTGATTTGATGAACGGACTGGTCGCCTCCGTGTGCTTCTATATTCCAATGAGGAATAGCTGTACCGTATTCTTCCCAAGTCACACCTCCATCTGTAGATCTCATCAATTTTCCTTTGGAGTGCTGACGAAAGAATAGGGCATAATGAATTTCAACATTATTGGGGTGTATTGCATAGGTACTAAGAGACATTTCGTGACTTGTAAATCGAACTGACTTTACTGCCTGTGCTCCTTTTCGAATCGCGTCTCCTCCATCTTGTGTGATGAACAGACTATTTTCACCGGCAGAACAGAAGACTTTACCTGGAATATCCGGATGTTGAAAAAAACCATGCCCTGGTACATTGCTATTACCTGCTCCTACATAGACTCCCGTATTTTCTCCTATTTCCTCATCATCTATATCTACCCATGTGTCTCCTCCGTCATATGAAAACATAGAGATTTTTGCCATTTGGGTATGTAGTACCGTACCATCTGCGTTCCACTTGACGAAGTTACAGCCTTTTCGGTCGTACAGATCTCGATCCACCCAGTTATCAAGATATTTTAGCTTAACATTTGTTTCGGTAGGGTTACCACGATCTACCCAATAGCTGTGATCGCTCGATCCAGCTTTCCAGCCTTTTCCGTTTCGGAATGTGACAAACCAATTCTCTCCTCCATCTTTAGAGCGCCAAATCTGCCCTGGCATGAAATTGTTTCTTGAGGCATTGGAATATTCGTTATTGACATAAATGTTATTGGGATCATTGGGATCTATTTCTATGCTATTGAAACGCTGGGTAATGCTCTTGGACATATTTGGATACAAGTTCTTAGCTTCACTGTCGGAGAGCTCAAACCAATATGCCACTGCATGAAAGTAACTTTTCTCTATGGCAGCGTTCCCTTTGAATTGACTCATATCTATAGGTAAGTTTCCTGTGACATTCGTCCAAGACTCTCCTCTATCGATACTCTTGAATATTCCTCCTACACCATTTTTGACAGTCCCATTCGCTAGATCGGCTTCCCACTCAGGATTGGCGATGACGTATATGGTCAATAGGTCTGTCTCATCATCATAGTGATAATCACATGCTCTCAGGACATCATTGTTTAGACCAGTAGTCTTTTGCTCCCAAGTGTTTCCTCCATTGGTGGATTTGTAGAAACCCCAATTCGTGGAAGCATATACTGTATTAGAGTTCTTTGGATCAACGAATATGGTTTCGACTTCTGTCTCATCGGCTAGTCCGGTATTGATCAATGTCCAATTCTTTCCCTTATCGGTTGTTTTCCAAATTTTCTTTTGACTGGGTTGATGGTTTCCTCTGTCGTGATACCAAAGGTGTCTATGAGATTTTGGGAATAAAATACGTCCTAAATCTCGCATTCTACCTCCACCGAGGTACCAGATGTTATCGTCTTTAGGATCTACGGCGATGCAGGACAGGTACTTGCCGTCGACCACTGGTAACGAACCTGCGTGACTGGTCCAAGTACTTCCTCGGTCTTGGGATATGTACATACCATTGTTCAACTCGTCTGTACAAAATCCAAAGTCTGGGTTTTGGCGAGAAAAGTCTATTGAGGTAAATTCCCTTGGGCCTCTTTTTCCATATCTAAATCCTGATTCATCTTCATTGAAAATAGTCTCATAGGTTTTTCCCTTGTCGGCTGACTTGTAAGAGTTCCCCATATTGGGACCTATAAAGAGTACATTTTCATCGGTCGGGTGCCACTGTGCGCATTTGTTGTTACCGCTCATGCCTGGTCCAAACTGTGTCCATCGGATAGTCTCATCAGAGAGTACTTTTTCAGTCTTAAGTCTGGCAAAACTTTTAAATCCTTCTGGTTGTCTCTCTTCTATTCGTATGTCGTCTAGGTATAGCTCACCATCTCCAGCGTCATTGGCTCTGAAAGAAAATAAAAATGCTCCTTGTGTACCATTAATTTTACAATCATAGGCGTATTCAAAAAGCTCCCACTCTGAACTTGTAAATGAGAGTTGATCTAGATTCACTTGATCTCCGGTATCTTCAATGGCTTTGAGCCACGTATTCTTGTCACTCAATGGAGTAATGGCTTTGTACCAAAACGAGATAGTGTAGGTCTTCCCTGCTACCCATTGGATTGTCGAAGGAGTTTTGAGGTTGGCTTTGTTAGTTGTTTCAAACTTCAAATGGAATCCATAGCTACCATTTTTCTTTGAGGAGGTAGTTCTGTCAAAAGTATCTGAGGTAGTATATGCTTCCCATTCGCTTGAGAATTCATTTTCAAATCCACTTTCAAACTCAATTTGAGCTGAAAGGAGCAAAGGCATCGTCCCGATTAATAGGACGGATAGTAATCTTTTCATAGCTAACATCATTCATATTGTAGTAAGAGTACAAATATGATTTTACTCACTTTGAAGAGAGATTAATTAAATAGGGTAAAAAGAGGGGGGAATGATAGTTTGCCGCCGGGCTGCGGCAACAAAAATATTTCTCGATTTTGCTGTCGCCGAGCTGCGGCAAGAAAAACAGCGGTCATTTTCTTTCCCGCTGAGTGAGGGACGAAAAACAGGCGTCATTTTTCGTGAATCCGAGTGAGGGATGAAAAATGGGCGTCAGTTTTGATGAATCTGGCTGAGGGAGGAAAAACGACCGTCATTTTTGTTCCCTCAGCTGGCGGCAAGAAAAACGAGCATCATTTTTCTTGTCGCGGGCTGGCGCAAACTTTTTATATGGTAATCATCTCCTTTTTAAGTCCATCTACGGAATCAATGATAATGACTTCTGTGGAATACTTCGCTCCGTCCTTTGAGACTCCTTTTAGTAACGGCCCTGTCGTGACGCCAGCCGCTGCAAAGACAGCATATTCGGATTTGATCAAGTCATCTAGTTGATAAACGATATCAAGATCAACTCCTGCATCTGATAAGTTTTTGATTTCAAAATCTTTTTGAGGGGCTAGCTTACCTTGCATACCTCCTCCGAGGGCTTTGACAGCAGCAGCTGTCACGACGGCTTCTGGTGCTCCTCCGATACCCATTAGTACATCTATTTCGGATTCTTCGACCAAGGCCAGAATAGATCCGATTACGTCTCCCTCATCATGCAATGCTACCGTAGCTCCTAAGGTTTCAATTTCTTTGACAAGTTCTATATGACGCGGCTTGTTTAAAACATAGACGACTATTTGCTCGATAGACTTGCCTTTTGCCTTAGCTATGGCTTTGAGATTTTGTTCGGTACTAGCGTTAATATCAATTACACCTTTAGCCTGACCATTGACCACTATCTTGTCCATATAGTATGCATGTCCGGCATCCCAAAATGCACCTTGATCCGTGGCAGCGATAGTGGCTATTGCATTTGGCTTACCGGCTGCCATTAGGCTAGTTCCCTCGATAGGGTCTACAGCTATATCGAGAAGAGGTCCGTTTCCTGTACCTAATTTCTCTCCGACATATAGCATCGGGGCTTCGTCTTTTTCACCTTCACCTACGCGTACGATAGCATCTATTTCTTTTCCTTCAAAGGCTGAGCGCATGGCATCTACGGCTGCTTGATCTCCCTCGTCTTTGCCTCCCGTACCGATATGAGGATAAGACGCTATTGCCGCTTTGGCTACTATTTCTTGGAGATATCTTGAGACTTTTTGCATGCGACAAAGGTAAGGGTAGGGGTATAAAACTTTCATGAATAAGGGAATTCACCCACAGGCATGAAACTCGTTTTAAATAGAAACCAAACTATAAAACGATATGTCTACAGTAGAATTCCCTCAGCTAATTGAACGCGGTTGTGGCCTGGA
>NZ_QFZQ01000006.1 GCF_003171675.1 Reichenbachiella versicolor
CCCCGAGCATAAAACCGATAACAGACGCTAAGCACCCACAGTTGTTGCCGTAGAGCACGTAGAAAAAATTTTTCTCTAATAGAAAACAGCTTAGATCATCAGTTATTTAGGTAATCTATGCATTGGTATGAAGAGACTTTCAGAAAAAAAAAGCGAACCATAAATGATCCGCTTTTAAATGTAATATATGATAATAAAAATCTAAACTCTGACTAATTCCTTTTCTTTCAATCCTGAAATAATTGACTTATATGTATTCAATACCAAACCTACGTCCACTGAGTATGAAATGTATTGTACTCCTATTTCCTCCCATTTCTTTGCGCTATGCACACTTTCGACAAAGGTTCCGACAGCTTTACCTTTACTTTTAGCAAGGGTGACTGCCTCTTGCATCTTGTTTACCACTTTTTCATGATTGACTTGACCTGGCACTCCACATGATTGTGATAAATCATATGGACCAAGAAAAATTACATCAACATCAGTATCTAATATTTCTGGAAGATTCTTAATCCCCTCAAGTCCTTCTATATGAACTATAGATATTACGCCTTCATTTGCGGTACCAAAGTGATCTACTTTGTCTATGTTGGTGTAATCTGCAGCTCTTACATATCTGCACATACCTCTCTCTCCTTTTGGATGAAACATGGTTGCGTTTACAACACTCTGTGCGTCAAGCTTTGTGGATATTTGAGGAACTTGAATACTTCTTACTCCAATATCCAATGTACGAAGAATAAGTGTCTCGTTATTTTCTGTTACACGTACGACAGGAATTATACCTCTAGCCTCCGCTGTTCTTACCATGTTTTGAGCTGACTCAACACTGATCGGCCCATGTTCCATATCAATAATAATGAAATCAAACCCAGCCAGAGCTGCCAGTTCCACCATAGTAGGATCAGAAATTTTGCAAAATGGTCCGTAGACCGTTTTACCTTCTTTCAAAGCCTGTTTTATTTTATTCACTTTCATGATAATCTCTCTTTCATTACTGCATCTTTACAAGGCACACAAAAACTGTCATATCATCACCAATCAAAACACCAAGGATGATGAATATCAACAATTCATTTGACCTTCAACTTGTACTATTAAGCCTCTGCAGCTTCCTTTTTTACTGTACTTTCTACTTTTTTTAGTGGTGCAACTGTAACTCTCTTCTTAATTAGATAGTCATCTAAAGCATAAGTTGAGCAGTCAACTCCTAGTCCACTATTTTTAATCCCTCCATGTGGAAGGTTTATATCAAATCTTACTCCGTTAGTTAAGACCTCTCCAAACTCTAGGTTATCAACGAAGTAATTCAATGTATCCTGACTCTGAGAGAATACATAAGATGCTAATCCTGCATCCGTGTTATTAGCTACCTCTAAAGCTTCTTCTTTTGTTGTAAATGGAGTGATAATAGCTACGGGACCAAAAATCTCCTTTTTAAGAATCTCGGCTCTATTGTTATCAAGTCTTATTACTGTTGGTTTATAATAAAATCCAGGTCCTTCAACTTCCTCTCCTCCAGATAATACAACTCCTCCTTGGGTAACTGCTTCCTGAACAATCCCATGAACTTTTGTTACTGATGCTTTATTAGCTAAAGGCCCCATGTCTGGCCCATTTTCTCTTCCGAAACCTATTTTTGCACTTTCAAACTTTTCTTTGATACCAGTTATGAAATCATCTATTACTGATTCATGTACAAAATATCTATTTGGTGCCACACAAATCTGACCTGAGTTTCCCATCTTCAACCCTGCTCCAATTTCTACTGCATCCTCCATATTTGCATCTGGAAATACTACAAACGGAGCATTTCCTCCACATTCCATACTAAAACGCTTAATGGAAGATTTAGTACTCTGCTCAATCAATTTCTGGGCAGTTTCTGTTGAACCAATCATAGTTACAAGCTTAGGAATAGTACTTTCACATAAAGGAATCCCTACGTTATTTCTATCACCAGCCATAACTGTCACTACACCAGATGGAAACCCTATTTCAGCACACATTTCACCAATCATATAAGCAGATAATGGCGAAAACTCAGAAGGTTTCAATATCACAGAACAACCTGCTGCTAAAGCTGGTCCTAGTTTAAAGCCTAGATTTAATAAAGGGAAATTATATGCTAAAAAGGCAACAGAAACACCTAATGGTTGATGCTTTAAGTAGTGAGTATGAGTCCCTGCCCTATCCTCTATCTCAATATCGTCTCTAGTTTTAATTTCCTCAGAATAGAACTGCAAAGAATCTGTTATACTCGTCAAGTCCTCTTCAGAGCTTTCCCAAGTTTTACCCATCTCATGCATAATAGCTTCTCTCAATAGATCGCTGTTTGCCAGTATTTTATTTCTCAACTTAGCAATCCAATCAAGCCTTTCTTCTAAGGGGAATTTAGACCAAGACTCAAATCCCATCTGTGCCGACTTCAACGCTCTTTCAGTATCTTCTGCACTTGCCCAAGCAATTGTTGCACAAGCTTGTTCATCTGCAGGACAGACAACTTCAAACTTCTCCCCATTAGACGCATCAACTAACTGACCGTCAATATATAATTTTTTATATCCAAATTTCATCTCGTGTTATTTCAATGGTTTAATGAATCATCTAAGAGTCTATTATTCTTCTTCTTTTGAAGTGAAAAGAGTTAATCGAACGCTCTAATTCGTTTCCTCCTCATACATATTCCTCTTTTGTTTCTGCAATTAAATATCTGTTCAATTCGTCTTCATTTACATCTACACCTAACCCTGGAGCACTTGGTACAAACAGTTGTCCTTTCTCCATCTGAATTTGATGAGCCGTAACATCATCCCTAAGAGCATTCTCAGTTCTATCCAACTCCATAGTTGGTTTTTCATCATACATTCTCCCAGGATTCTTATCAAGGTTAGCAACTAAATGTACTGCTGCGCTTATCGCAATCCACGTACCCCAAGAGTGAGGTACCAAGTTTTTGTGGTATACAGATGCTAATGTAGCAATTCGTTTAACTTCTGTTATCCCTCCTGCCGCAGCAATGTCTGGTTGTATAATATCTACACTATCATTATCCAGAAGTCTTTTAAATCCATGCTTATAATATTCACACTCCCCTCCTGCAATCGGAATAGTAGTATTTTCCCTCAGCCTTTTATAGCCTTTATAGTCCTCAGGAGAAACAGGTTCTTCAAACCACCCTATATTATACTTTTCAGCCTTACGAGCTAAGTCAACAGCTTCTTTATAATCATAGGCATGATTAGAATCGATCATTAACTTCATATTACACCCTATAGCTTCTCTAATAGCTGATATATACTCAAGATCTTCATCTATGCCGAGTCCAACTTTCATCTTCACAGACTTAAATCCCTCTGCCTTATACATTTTAGCCTCCTCTACCAATTTATTCTTGAGGTCTGGTACTCTTTCGAAATACAAACCCGTAGCATATGGCTCTATTACAGGGTTTTTAACCCCTCCTAACAACACTGAAACTGGTTGGTTCAACAACTTACCTTTGGCATCCCAAAGTGCAATATCAATTGCACTTAAAGCAGCAGTAAAAGACCCACTTCTAGCATAATCCATTGACCTTAAATACATTTCTTGCCAAACAGATTCAGTTTCAAGAGCATTTTTTCCTAAGATAAAAGGCGCAAAAAATTCTATACCTGCCTTGACAACTCCTGCGGGTCCATACCCTTCTCCCCAACCATAAGTTCCATCTTCAAGCAATACCCTAACTATACAAATCTTACGTGTATCATATTCCCATTGAGAGAAATAGAATGGTGAGTCTAGTTTGTTGACTAAAACAAATGGTTCTATCTTCTGTATTTTCATATCTTGTTTGTTGACATAATGTACATAGTAGTATGCCCTAATTCTAAATCCTTACCGAATGATTAAAATGTCTAACCTTTACCGTTATTCTATATTCGGTTGTTCACTACTAGGCCATAACAATTGTCGCAACAATGATCAATGCAATACCAAATAGCAGTACCTTAAAAGGCTTAGCCACACCATCCCATTCACCAGACCTGTATGCCCAAACATTACTTACAATCAAACCTCCACCCATTAACATAGGCCACCCTATCACTGGACCAATATCTCCCATCATTGAAACACCCTGACCGTAAATTGCTAATGCTCCAAACCACGTTAATGCTGCTATTATGGACCAAGTATATGCCTTACCAGATTTTAGGGTAGCAAAAGACCCCCAGCTATTATTTTTAAACAGTAAGAATATGGCGTAAAATGCATTTATTGCAAACCCTCCCCATAATACTACTACCCACACGGCTAAACTTCCATTTCTTAGATTAGCTCCCATGTCTACATCGGTTTGATCTTTAGCCATTACATCGGCGGCTATATCCCTTATTGGGAGGCCTTCAGAGAATCCTATTCCAAGCATAGCAGACATCACCCCACTAATTATAGCTATGATCAATCCAACTTTTAAATTAGACTGATTACTATCTCCTGTCATTTTATCCTTCATGATCCCTGCGTATGCAGCTACGCCTACACCAATTAATAACAATGCATCTCCTCCTAGTACTTTTGGTAATGCCGTCATATCAGGCTGCTCCATTGTAAAATATGGAATCAAACTGCCTACTATAGCACAAAGTCCCAATACAATCCCATAGGTTAAAGACATACCAATATATGGTACACATTTACCAAACATTATACCTCCAATTCCCCAAGCAGCACCGAAAATCATAGCATACATCTTCACATCAGCTGGGGTTGCCGCTATGACATCAAATAAATTTGGAACAAATGTCATGGCTGCCAAGATGGGTAGTAAAATCATTGCTGTAGTAGCATGTACCAGCCACCATGCTTCCCACTTGAGCGGTTCCGTATACTTCATACCTAACCCGAATGTTCCTTGAAAGAAACTAGCAAACACTAGTAAAGTCAGCCCAAATGCAAAAGAATCCATATAGTTATTATCTTATCTCTTACCGACTATTATTTGGATAGTCAATATCATCTTAATTTATCTCTTCCAAAAGTCGGAGATATTTGATTCGATTAATCCTCAGATATTAACAATGATCAGTCAGATATTATCCTTCTTACTATCTTGATAATTAATGACAGTTTACCAATACCCTATAATTTGTTTGACTAAAAATACGTCGGTTAATTACTGTCTATTGAGTTAGAAGAAGACTGCCAAAAACTAACGACATCTAAAAATCACATTCATTTATCTATTTTCGAGATTAAGTTTAATTTGAACCTAAACTAAACAGCCCGCATAAAAATATGAGGGCTGCTTAGTTTAACTACTGTATCATTCTTTGATTACCTATTGGTATCATAATATACCTGAAAGTCATCAACATAATATGTCAGATTAGATGACGCTGTTTTACCAGCAAAATTACCATACTGTAACATACAACGGATACCACTGAAATTAGAACCATCCTCATCAAAGGTAACAGGTATATCTACCTCCACCCAGCTATCTGTAACTCCACCTGTGATTGTATTAAGGTTCAAATCAGCTCTGTTGAAAGACACTCCTTGCAAAATAATTGCAATACCATTATTGGTATCCAAATTAACATTTGTAGCAGAACCATCTATATAGATGTAAAACTTTACAGTTCCTGATCTTGGAGAAGCAATAGACCCTGGTACATTTGTTAATGGCACTCCTTGTGTTTCAAAGAAAAAATTAGATCCTCCTGTTCCTGTCTTGATACATTGATTACTAGCTATGCCATGACCTGACCCTGGAGCTCCTACTCTCTTCCAAACAGCAGCATGTGGATAATTATACAAAAGTGCCTGTTCACTATTATCTTCCTTTGCCATCTCAAATCCGGTATTAAATTCAGAATCGGAAAGTGTTGACTGATTCTCTAAAAACCCTTTAGTCACAGTCACATCTGAAATCATCTGCATTGTCCTCAACCCGGAAGCGTTAGTAATACCTGTACCTGAATAAGTAATCTTTACATCATCATCAAAATATATTGGTTCATCAAGAGTAAGATGAATTATAGAATTTTCAACTTCAAAAGCAGTAGGTATAATATTCAGGCTAGTATAGCCCTTGCCAGAATTAGAAATATTAATACTAAAATCTGTTAAATCTCCAGTTTCTACAACAGGAGCTCCATTAAGCTCAATTGATACAATAGATGAAGATTCTGTAATATCAAATTCACTCACTGATATACTACCAGACACTAAAGGCTTAGTAGAAGGTGAAACATTCACAATGAGCGGAATGAATTTTTCTACCTCTGCTTTAGGGTTATTTCTAAAAGTCCTAAAACTCCCAACTTGAAACGTTCCTAAAGAAGAGTAAGCAAACTCTAGTAGAGCTGTTGTCTCATCATATTCATCTTCAGTACCTATTATCCATTCTCTACCTGAAGGCTCACCTTGAACAGACATATCGACAAAAGTAATTACATCACCATCTTGTACGTCTAAAGTGATCCAATCTGAAGGGTCTCCAGAAGGAAAATCATCTCCATTCACTTTTAAAACTTCCTCACCGTCAAAGAATACTGCAAACTCTGCTTTCAGAGTGTCATAGACTTTAACTGCTATAGCAGTATCAATTATCCATAGTCCTAAACTTTCATCAAATTCTGAAGAAAAAACTCCATCATATTCCCCGGTAGCCTTGCTGTATTCTTGAACACTTGCAACAGAATCTTTATAAGTATTGTACAGTCTTACATAAGTATCTCCAGGTTCTGAAAAAAGAACATTCGCTACAATTTCTTTCGAAACAGTGTCGAGTTTTGAATTGATTTGAGCGTACAAATCCTCTTCTATCTCGGGTTGTTGTTTCAAGAAATGATTTCCTTGCTCTATTCTCCATTCATGACTTGTAACCCCTATAGAAGCATCCAAAAAAGGATAATACTCATTAATAGCAACACGAATCGGTCCTCCTTCTTCATATTGTTCCTGTACTCTCCACCTTGCTGTAACTAGCTCTCCATCACCTGGTGCAACATACTCGTCTTCAACACATCCCAATAGGGCTGCAATAAAGAAGGTAGCATAAACTATATTCAATATTTTATTCATCTCTATTTGGTTTAAAGTGAAGTGTTCGTTTCAAGTTCAGTCTCTGGTATCGGGAAGTATCCATAGGGTTCCGATGCAAACTTCAATGCCGCATCTTGAAACTCTTTCTCAACTACGTTCTTTGTAGCATCTACTGGAGCTGTTCCTTTCATGATCACACACCCTGTAAGGTCGGGAAAAGCAGTAATTGTTGGATAGGCCGTTTGCAAATCTTCTACCCACCAATCTTCTTCACTAAGTGCTTGGTACCTTTCGCCAGCAACTCCCCATCTTCTTAAATCATTTACTCTTTCAAATACTCCATCTAGCCCTATTTCTAATGGACGCTCATGATACATGATAGTATCCATAACCATCTCAGGAGTATAAGCTTCTCCATCATAAGTTCCACCAGTACCACTCACGTCTGTTCCTCTCAAGACTAATTCCCATCTAGACCTAATCACGTTGATCAAATCCAATGCCTTCTGAGCATCACCTGTCTGAGCATAGCACTCTGCTAACATCAAATAAGCATCAGCAAATCGATATAGAACAACATTTTTATCTGAATACCAATTCTCTCCTCTTACATTGTCTAACTCATTTTCCAGTACATCCCAGTTACTATACTTTCTGAAATACCCTACTGTACGTGTATTGAAAGAAGCTGCATTAGCTACGATTGGCTGGCCATAATATCCTGGAAAGGTATCCATTGGTAGAGCTGCCATAGCTTGAGCACGTAAGGATACTATTCTATTCCCATAAGTAACCGCATCGACTTCTTCATTCTTATAGGCATATGCTAACCACGCTGACATAGTGACCTCACCTGAGCCCCCTCCAAAAGGAAATGAAATACTATTATTGTTTCTATTAGCTCCAGGTGAATGAAATCTTGCCCACCTATTATGAGAAGCAGCTTCATGAAACCTCAATAATTCTTCACCTTCCAATTCGTATGTAATTTCAAGTATCGATTCTACATTATGCTCACCAGTAGTACCGTAGACATACAACCTATCATCACCCGTGAGTAAGTCGAATCCAAACTCAGCTTTCCTATCAATTAAATCTTCCAATACAGTAATGGCTGAATCGTACTGATTTTCATATAAATAGCTTTTTGCAAGAAGTAAGGCAGCAGCTCCTTTCCTAACTCTTCCTACACTTTTACCTGCCTCGGCATATTCAAAAGGTAGCAAATCATAAGCTCTCTTAAAATCATTTCTAAAGAATGCTAATACTTCTTCAGAACTAGATAGAGAAGAATTAAACTCCTCTCCTAATATATTATTATCTCTAATTATGATTCTACCATTATTAAAGTTTGAGTGAAGGTAAAAATGCATCAACCCTCTAAAGAAAACAGCTTGTCCCATTTGGCTATTCCATTCAACGGTATTTAACTCCTTTACTTCATCTGGTAAATTCTCCAAACCACTAATAGCTTGATTTGCCCTCTGTATAACAGTATACCATGCCTGCCATCTATTACTTATTTGGCGGGTACTTGCGTTATAAGTATGACTATACCACAATTCATTATTTGCGTTTACAGCATTTCCATTTCTATTATTCAACGGAGAAGTTAAATCCGACCTATGGTTTTCCCATTGTCCTGCCGTTACGTAGTGATTTAGCATTGCATTGTATACAGACGTTACCGTCCTGTCTGTCTCATCAAGATTAGACCAAAAAGAGTCTTGAGTTACACGATTCGGGTTTTCTTGATCCAAATACTCTTCACAGGCTACAATTGTTGCAGCCAATATGATCATTATTATTGAATATAATTTTGATTTCATCTTATTACTGGCTTAAAAGTTTAATTGAATACCTCCCATATAAAGTGCTGATATCGGATAATTGGCACGGTCGAGACCGCGAGTGGCCAACTGATTATTCCCACCACTATCAGGCACACCTGCTACTTCAGGGTTGAATCCATCATAATTTGTAAACGTAAGTGCATTCTGTGCAGAAATAAAGACCCTCAATCTTCTAACATTTACTTTTTGAACTATTTTGTTAGGTACAGTATACCCTAAAGTAACTGTCCTTAACCTAAGAAACGAGGCATCTTCTATCCATGTATCTAAAGCATATCTGTAGTTGTAGTTGCTGGTTCTGAAATCAGCATATGGTGGAACATCAAAGTCTGGATTCTCTGGGCTATAGGTATAAAGCAAATCCTTATGAACACCTCTACTATAAGCGTAGGCCTTTCCCCCATTAAAAACTTCATGTCCCACAGAAGCATACCAGTTCATTGTGAAATCAAACTGCCTCCATTTAAGGTCAACATTCAAACCGACTTCATAATCTGGCATCGCGCTACCTCCGTACGTTAAATCATTGCTGTCTATTGTACCGTCTTCATTAACATCAACAAGTATCCTAGATCCAAAATCAACGTCATCAGGATTGATTTCCTGTTGCTCCGCCAGTTGCTCTTCAGTCCTTACTAAACCGTCAGTTTTATAGACCCAGTAAGAACCAGCTTCATGTCCCAAAGCCAATACAGAAAGAAGATCAGAATTTCCAGGAACAGTACTTCCAGATAATGGTGCAACCTCTGTATCGCCACTAAGCTTGGTCATCTTATTTCTCATCCTAGTGAATGTTCCGTTCAAGTTCCAACTAAAATCTCCTACTCTATCCCGATAGGTGAGAACTAACTCTATTCCTTTATTCTCCATACTACCAACATTTTGGATTACAATATTGTTACCAGCTGCTCCTCCAGGGTCAGTATTGTACGCACCGGCAGATAGAGGAATAACTACTGGAAACAGCATGTCTTCGTTAGTTCTCCAGAAATAATCAGCGCTGAACAAAAACTTGTTTTTGAACAACCCAATATCAGTACCTACATTGGTTGTAATAGATGTTTCCCATTTCACTTGATCATTTGCATACCCTTCTGATACTGCTCCTGGCTGAAGGTTTGAAGCTCCAAAAGGATAATCAAGGTTAACAGTATTAATCGTTGGAGAATATGAATAAGGCCTGATTCTTTCGTTTCCTAATTCACCGTATCCTGCTCTTAGTTTAAAATTATCGGAAACAGAGGATAGTGCTGACCAAAATTCCTCATCTGCTACATTCCATGAAGCAGAAAATGAATTAAATGTACCCCATCTGTTTTCTTCGGAGAAGTTTGAAGAACCATCTCGTCTGACTAAAGCCATGAGATTATACTTTTGTTTATAGTTATACTCTAGCCTTCCTACAAAACTGGCCATATTTATTCTATAATCATCACTGGCAGGGGCTGCAGAAGACCATACCTGAGAGGTGCCGCTAGCATTATCAAACGTCCTAATTAAGCTATTATTTACTCCGTCTACCGTCGCATAAAAAGTTTCATTGGTTCTTTGATCAATATCAACTACACCTGTTATTGTAAAAGTATGTCCTTCAACTTTTTTATTATATGACAATGCCGAATTGATATTCCTTGTAGTCATCCTTTGAGTCAATCTTGACACTTCACTTTGTGACGGCTCTGTCACAATAGCGCCAGTTTCTATATCCTGTTGGTAGATTGGAGGCTCAAACCACCTACTTATTCTATTAGTGGTAGATACTCCAAATACAGTATTAGAACTGAAACCATAACCAATATCGTAGCCAATATTCACACTACCATTAAAACGTTCTCTTGTCAAATCAAGGTCTCGTCTAAGTGCGCTAAGAAAATTAGACTGCCTATCACGTGCATCGGTATTACCTGTACTACTATCCCATTCTACTACGTCCGTTCGATAATCAACCAACGGCAAGAAAGGTTTATATTGTGTCGCCCAAATTAACAGATTACCGACGATCTGATTTTGCTGCTCAGAAGCATAAGCCGCACTGGCCATCACATTCCACTTACCTTTGTTGTACCTAGTGGTAAAACGCGTATTGTACCTTCTAAAACCGGAATTGAATATTGACCCTTCATTGTCATACATCCCCAGCGTAACATTATATCCTATATGCCTAGAGCCTCCAGATAAATTAACATTATAATTTTGGGTAGGAGCGTAATCATTAAGAATCAATTTTTTCAAATCTGTCTCGTTACTTGCCCAAAGTGTCCCTTGCAAACCTGTTAATGGGTTATTCGCACTTCTGTCATAGAGATTAGCATTTTCAATAAACTGATATTGTTCTGCAGTACTCATGGTAGGAACAAAAACTGACTCATTGATTTTTTTCACACCATAAGTTGCTTGAAGGTTGACTGTCATATTACCTTCTTCAGGTTGACGTGTGGTAATTAGTATTACCCCTGCGGCACCCCTTGCTCCATATACAGCTGCAGATGAGGCATCCTTCAGTATATCTATACTCTCAATCTCACTTGGAGCAAGTCTTGGATTACCATCTTGTGGTACACCATCAACAACATAGAGGGGTTCATTCGAACCTGAAATGGTTGTCAACCCTCTAATTGTAATACTAGAGTTTGCACCTGGAGCTCCACTTTGAGAAGTCACATTGACACCTGCTACTCTTCCTTGAAGTGCATTACCTAAATCACTGGTAACAAACTCTCGAACCTCTTCACCATCTACACTTGCAACAGCACCTGAGATTACTTTCTTAGTCTGTTCACCATATCCAATTTTAACAACCTCCTCAAGTAACTTGGTATCTGGTTCAAGTCGAACGTCTATTACAGACGCATTAGCCAAATGTTCTACTTGTTTCATTCCTATAAAGGAGAAAACCAGTATATCATTTTCTTCAGCCTCTATACTGTAGTTACCATCAATATTTGTAACAGTACCTTTAGAGGTTCCTTTGATGATGACACTTACCCCTGGTAAGCCCGATCCATCATCAGCGCTGGTTACATTCCCTGTCACTGTGGCCTTCTGAGCGATTGCTGTTACACTCATCACTAACATCACACATAGCAACAAATACGCATTCCAGACTCTTCTTAGTCTCTCATCATTCATATCATAGTCTTAGTTATAGTAAATAAACTTTTATGGCTTTCAGCCTTCGTAAAGATCATTTAGTAACATCCTCCTATGTTTTGAATAAATCCCAAATGTTTTTGAAATCGTAACAAACCGCCTCCAACACCTTTAAACCACGATTTATACACATCTCGGTCTCATTTTATTTATAATCTACACACTAATTCTGTTGTTCCGTGTATGCATTCAAACAAATAAAAATCAGATTGTTACCATTAAATAACACTTCATTGCTTATCAAAACATTTCGAGTACCGAATTAAGAGTGTTGTATTCATAATACTTTAATGCAACAACATTGTTAGATATTATTATCTAGCTACAAGGTTTGAAATTAAACTCATTATACATACCTGACCTCTTTCTCAAGTCTTCATAACAAAAAACAAGATAAGGGTCCACTATGTTATTTATCTGGTGATATGAATTTACACTTTTTCAATCAATCTTGCTTTCCATATTGACTTGGAGATACTCCATAGTACTCTTTAAATAAAGTACTGAAATAAGCTCGGTTTTTGAATCCAGTCTTATAGCATACTTCAATCACTGTAAATTCTCCAGATATCAAGTACTCAGCAGCCTTCTTTAGACGATAAGACCTTACAATCTCTTTAGGAGTTGTATTCGTAATTGCTTTCACCTTTTTAAAGAATTGATTCCTATTCATATGCAACTCCCGAGTAAATTGGTTGAGATCCATCTCTTCGTTGTCAAGATTATCTTCCATCAATTTATATAACTTCTCAAGAAAAATCTGATCGCTTTCACTTTGCTGCTTCTTTTCTAGGGAAAGTGGAAAATCTACTTTAAATCTCTCTCTAAGCTTTTTCCTATTGAGTAGTATATTTTGTGTAACAGCAAGTAAATGTCTCATCTCAAAAGGTTTAGTTATATAAGAATCTGCCCCCATATCTAATCCTTCAATTCTTTCATCTATGGATGATCTAGAAGTCAACAAGATGACTGGAATATGACTGGTACGAATATCTGCCTTTACATTCTTACAAAGTTCCAGTCCGTTCAGCTCTGGCATCAATATATCACTAATAATGATATCTGGCCATTCTTCTTCTAATGCATCCATACACTCACGCCCGTTTGAAAACGAAACTACTCTGAAATAATCCCTCAGAACTCCTTCTACAAACCCTCTGAGATCATGATTATCTTCTACAAAATAAATTGTAGAAGTATTAAGAGAAGAGTCCATAATTAGATTGGCTAAGTCAAAAGTATCGATTTCTACTTTTTGCTTATCTTCATGACTTTCATCTTCAAGGATCTCTTTTATTCTTTTTTCACTGAACTTATCTTCACGGCTCACTTTGACAGGCATGAAGACAGAAAATTTTGCGCCTTCACCATATTTACTATTCACCTCGATCTCACCAAAATGCATTTCTACTAACATTTTAGTTAATTCCAAGCCTATACCTGAACCTACAGAATATCCATCCCCTTGCTTAGATTGATAAAATCTTTTAAATAGGTTATCAATATCTTCACTATGAATACCTTTACCTGTATCCTCTACTTCAAAGAAAAACCCCTTCTCCGTTAGCCCATACCGAATTGTAATGCTGTCTCCTTTCTTTGTAAACTTGAAAGCGTTATTCAATAGATTATTGAGCACCACTTCCAACTTTTGCTCATCCGCCATTACAAAAAGCTGATTTGCCTCTCCGTCAAGGATCAAATCCTTTCCTGTATCTCTAGCTAGTCTCTCAAAATCCTGTTTTATGTTTGTTATAAAATCAGTGAAATCGAAACTTTGCATATTGAGTTTAAGAAGATTTTGCTCACCTCTTCTTAGGTCATGCACTTGATCCACTAGTTGAAACATTTTCTTAGACTGACGATGGACTAAGTCTATATGATTAAAAGCATCTTGATTATTCTCAAGCATTTTACGTAAAACGGTAATAGCCCCTGAAATCAAAGTAAGGGGTGTTCTGAATTCATGAGAAATATTCATAAATAGTTTGATCCTAGCTGAGTCAAGCTCCACTGCTCGTTTTTTCTCTAACTGCTCAAGTTCAAGGTTGTACTCTAGCTTATTAAAGCTCAACAACACTCTAAATATTATAAATCCTATAACTATGCATAATACAAAATATATTACATATGCCAATGTTGTCTTCCACCACGGGGGATTAACGATAATTTCCAACCTTCTCAGGTCTGACCATTCTTTTTTACTATTTGAAGTAGCTACTTCAAATATGTAATGTCCAGAAGGTAACATACTAAAATTGGCCTTTTTGTTTTGAGAAGATGTTACAAACCACTCTGTATCCTCTGGCAATAATCGATATTTAATCAAATGACTTTCTGCATTAGAATAATGAAGAGATATTAATTCGATAGACAAACTATTTTCATTATAATCAAGCTCTAACACTTCAATATCGTCTAAAGGCTTACTAAGTATCACCTTCTCGTATAATGGCTGGCCTACTTCTATCGGTACATTAGATATACTCAATTCTCCAAATCTTAATTGTGGAGCTCCTTTATCTTGTGCAATGTGTACAGGATCCACATAACAGACACCATTATTTCCGCCAAACAGCATTCTATTATCAGGTAAATTGATAGATGTAATCTCAAAGCTTGATGGTATCAACCCATCTTCTAAATTAAAATTCCTAAACTTTCTTGTCTTCAAGTTGAATTGATTGATCCCCTTATTGGTCGCCACCCAAAGATGTTCGTCTCCATCAAACAAAAAAGACCTGACGTCATAATTGTCTAAGCCATCCTGTTCTGAATAAGTCTTAAACTTTAGATTCCTATTCGATTCAATTACTTGACTAATACCTCCTTGTTCCGTACCGATCCAGAGTTCTCCTGAAGGCAACCTCATAATAGACGATACAAAATAACTGGGAAGCGAACTTTCATCTTTCTTTTCTGGTATAACATTAACTACTTTTGAATCATACAATTCTCCAGTTGTCTCAATCCGAAATAAACCGTCAGATCTAGTTCCTACCCATATTACCCCCTTTTTTTCAGGGTCTGGATATACTACACTAATAATAACTCCTTCTTTGCCAAGAAGCTCTAGCTCTTCTACAGACTCAATCTGCTGCCCTTTAAATCGAAGACGATATAGTGTAGACAAACCTCCCACCCAAAGCTCTCCCTCATCTCCTTCTCCAAAACCTTCTACTCTATCTACAGCAATATTTCCATAATCACCCTCAATGAGTTGAGTCCATCTGTGTTCATTCTTTCTTTTGAAGTATATTCCTCTGTCCCATGTACTCAACCACAGCATGCCTCGCGAATCCAAAAATGCGTGCTTAACAGGTTTAGCAAAATTCTCAAGAGGACTTATACTGCTGTTTTTTACATTAAGTAAATGAGCTCTATTCTCATACATGGCTAGCAATACTAGACTATCATTAACTACAACTGCTTCTCGAACATTGCTCGAAACGTTACTTCTCAACTTAGAGCCTTCCAAATCATTATAAACAAATACCCTATCTGTTGTACTAAATCTAAAAAGCCCCTGATTAAAGCTACCAACCCAACCTCCACTGGAAGTATTAGAAACTATACAGCTCAGCCTCGTGAATTTATTTTTAAAACTAAAGTCCCTTCGTTGAAAACTATTGTATCTCATATTCTCTGGATCAGGAATCATAGTTAGATGATTATTTCGTTTCATCAACCACATCTTCCCTTCCTTATCCACATCAATGTTGATGAAATCATTCACTCCAAGTACTTTATGCAAGTATTTGAATCTAGGCTTTGCATTATTTTCAAAGCTTGTCAATTCTACCATACCTAGAGACCATCCTTGTAATACATACATAAACTGTTTGTGATCAAAAACAATATCAGATGCATAAGGCACATCGTCTTCTACAATTTGTTCAAATTCTATTTTATCAACATCAAAAAGGAATAGTCCTCTATTGGAAGCTATTGTCATGAACTTAGAATTGACAGCCATACAAGCTCGAGGTAAAAAAGTTCTTTTATCCACTGAATCTGGTACGTATGAACCTAAAAAAACATATCGCTCTGCATCGAACAATAACAGTCCTTCTGATTTTGTAAGGCAAATCACATAATAACCTAATTGAGCAATCTGTGTAATGACTGGCCCAGGACGACCTTGTGCGGATTTTTCACTAGTATATATTGTTTTGAATCGTCCCGTGCTATACTCATAAAGAGAGAGTCCTCCTTCAGTCCCAATAAGTATATTATTGTTCTGATCCTGAAATAATGATGATACTCTATTGCTCGTTATTAGCGTATCCTTATGTCCATTTCGATACTCTTTAAACTCATACCCATCATATTTATTGAGGCCATTAAATGTCCCAACCCAAATTAACCCTTTGTGATCCTCTAAAATACATGTCACTCCAAAATGAGAGAGCCCATCCTGCATTGTCAAATGCCTAGATATCCCTATTGCTTCATCGCTAGTCTGAGCAATTATTGTGAAACTCAAAAAACCAAAAAGGGTTAGGATAAATAATCGTATCATCATATCAATTATCTCGAAAAGGGTTATTACTTCCTTTCTATAATTTACCCCCTATGCGATTATTTATCAAGTTAATACTTAAAAGATAGATTGGATTGGACTTAGGAAACCATAAAGAGGTAAAAGAACTCTAGAGCATTATAACAAACTTAATCCAACTCCATCCTTCTTGTTTTTCAATTTGTACTCTATGTTTTTGAACGCGTGTATAAATACGTTTACCTCCTCAATGAACAACATTAATTACTACAGTTATTCATCATAAAAACAACACTTAAATTATCAAATCAGACATCATTGTGACATTATCTAAACCTCTCACTTTTAACCTGAACTACCTTGCTTACTTGAATCTGCCTGTATTTTTATTACAACTATGATGATAAGACAATGAAGAAAAGAATTGTGTTTACACTGATGACAATGGTCATATGGAGCTGTATTAATACTAAGGCACAGGTTCCACATTCTGATCCAGAAAATAAAGGAAACTGGGTACTCAACACAGACCTTAGTGATGAGTTTGAAAGTGACAGATTGGATGAAACCAAATGGCTCATTCAAGGACGAAATGGACAATATCAATCTAATTGGGAAGGTAGACAGCCATCAGAATTTTCCACTGATAACGTACGACTAGAGTGTGGTAAACTAAAATTACAAACGCGATGGCAGCCAGAATATGAATTTACTCCTGATGATTGTACTCGCTTAAACAATGGTGATGAGTATTGCTATGGTTTAGATGCAGATGGATCGACAAGACCAATCACTACAGCTGCAGTAATCAGTCGTAGACAATTTTTACATGGCTATATGGAAATCAAATGCAAAGCTGCAGATGCACCTGTTACCAGTTCGTTTTGGACCACTGGTCGCAATACAGAACTGGACATGTTTGAGATGTTTGGTGATCATATTCAACCAAATAAAGAAAATAAAGGCAAGGAAAGAGAACTAAAAATAAATATGCTTGATTGGTCTCCAGGTACGGGTGGGAAACAAACATTTTTCAGTGAATATCTGATGGATTGGAATGTAGCCGATGATTTTCACACCTATGGTTTTGACTGGACAGTCGATGATATTAAAATGTATGCGGATGGTAAATTGTTCACTACTTGGGTAAGAGGAACAGGAACCAATACTGAACGTATCAAATATATTTCAAATGAGAATTGGACGATCACCAACCCTTTCTTCCTTTGGGTAGACTCTGAGACTTTCCCCTGGCATGGCATGCCCCAGGAGAAAGATTTACCAGCAGATTATGAAATCGAATATATTCGAGTTTGGCAAAAAGCCAATACACCTTATGTGTATAATGATTTTTTTGGATTTGAAGGTGCTACATGGATCAACAACCGAAGTCTATCGTGGAGGATTAACGGAGCCAGTATTCCATACACGGATATCACCAATGAAAAACCTTATTCAGGTAACCGAAGTCTAAAATTTCACCACTCAGAAGAGTTACCAAAAAACACCCAGAACGACAATAAAATTAACATTAATGTCAATTCACCCTCTGGCAGTATTCAGCTAGATCATGGCAATCATACACTATCTATGAGAATCTGGAAATCTACTGATAGTCAATTAACAAAAATCCGAGCCCGATTACAAAAGTCCAATACAAATATAGACCTAGACATTTCCTCTGCCCCTACGGGGCAATGGACAGAGGTATCTACATCATTTTCATTATCCTCTCAGACACCAGAAGATGAAAGCTTAACTCTTCAAATCATAGGTAATCTCGCTGGCACAACTAATACAATATACATTGATGAAGTATATTTTAACGGTAGCAGCCGAGGAAATGCTCCAAATACTTCAGTAGCTACACCATTCCGGTACGATTCTTTTAAAGAAAGAAAATGTCAGACCACAACTGCAATTAACGTCTCCCGCAATGCGAATTTCGAAATTTATCCAAATCCAGCTAAAGGCACTGTCACAATAACGTCTGACATTATCGGGCACATAGCTATTACAAGTTATACTGGAAAGGAAATCAGTAGACTAGCAAAACCTGTACAATCAATCAACATACCAATTGAAAATCTTAAAAGTGGCATCTATTTCATTCATTTATACGCAAAAACTGGCACAGTATCCCTGCAAAAACTAGTAGTGGAATAGACACAATGGCATTTATTTAAGACTAACAACTACATGATTTGTTCTATGAAAAATACGTTTTTTTTAATTGGACTGACACTCGGTATAACTGCTCAGGCTCAGAAATACAAACCATTATCAGAGACTAACAGTAAGGTCAGGTGGAAATACCTCGAGCACGTTAGCGATGAATTTAACAAGGATAAAATCGATGAAAAGAAATGGCTGATACAAGGTAGAAACGGAGAGTTTCAATCTAGATGGATAGGAAGAGCACCTTCGCAGTTTTCTACAGAAAACGTATTCATCAAAGATGGCAAATGTATAGTCAGAACTCAATGGGATCCTGATTTCGAATTCTCAAAAAAGCTAGATAAAGCATCTGGTAAGAAATATGAAAACATCACGACAGGTGCTTTAATTTCAAGAAAGGAGTTTCAATTTGGATATATGGAGATCAAGTGTAAAGCTGCTGATGCCCCAATTACCAGTTCATTTTGGGCAACTGGTAAAGGACAGGAGCTTGATGTATTTGAATTCTTCGGTCAGCATATACAACCTCATAAAATTGAAAAAAGAATGGATAATGAGTTCTTGTGGACGATCATAGACTGGACGAAAAAATCTAACAGAAGAAACTGGAGAGATCACTACATGCTGGACTGGCGGGTAGCTGATGACTTCCATGTATACGGATGCGAATGGTCTCCAGAGTATCTTAAGTTTTATGCTGACGGAAAACTGTTAGGAGAAATCAATAAGAGAAAAGTATTAGCTTCAGATTCAGCATGGATATTGGTCAACCCTATGAAAGTATGGGTAGATTCTGAAACATTTCCTTGGAACGGTATACCTACTTCTCAACATTTACCTGCCGACTTTGAAATTGATTATATAAGGATCTGGGATAGAGACTACGGTATCAAAGAAAATATTACTCGCACAACACCTAAGAAGAATACCTCTATAGTTCAAAATCCACCATTAACAAACCCGTATTCACAAGCATTTGGCTTTGAAGGAGCATTTGAACTTCCCAAAGGGCCTGACAGATGGTTTATACCTAATAATTCCAAACAATTTATCTCATTCACCAAAGAAAAAAGCCATTCTGGTGCAAGCTCACTAAAATTTGAAACTCAAAACGGTTTAGCTCACAATACCGTAATATTCGCCCCATTTGGCTCTGTACAGATACCTAGCGGCACTTATGAGTTGACGATGAAAGTCTGGATTGATGAAAGTAATACGTTAAGTGAAATTCAACCAGTACTCGAAGAGCCTTACCTTCAAATTAAGCCTATCAAACTGAGTAAAACTCAAAAAGGGAAATGGATCACAGTAAAACAGACATTCAGTCGTATGAAAAACTCTGGAACTAAGGACAGAGTTCGGTTAATATTTAAACCCTCTAACACTACTAAGAGAGGATTGGTCTATATAGATGATATCCGAATCCAGACTCGAAATTCAGTAAACTATGCTACCCCACCTAAGGTGACAACTCAAGCAAACGAAAAAGCTTTCAGCTTTGAAGGCCCTTTCGAATTGGATAGAGGTACCGATAGATGGTACATTCCAAATAATGCACGCGACTACTATTCATTCACAAAGGAAAAAAGTATTAAAGGCTCTACATCATTAAAGTTTTCATGTGAGAATGGACTTGATAACCCAGCAGTAATCTTCGCACCTTTTGGTTCCACAAATATTCAGGCCGGAATGCATGAACTTTCAATGAAAGTATGGATTGCACCATCCAACACATTAAACCAATTTCAGATTACTCTTGAAGACCCTTATTTACAAACTGCACCTATTAATCTGAGTAAAGCAAAAAAAGGTGAATGGATAACTATCAAACATACATTCAATAGAAATAAAGCGTCAAATATTAAAGACAGAATTCGACTAGTTATTCAAACAAATGATGTATCAGATAAAGCGTTAATATACTTTGATGACATTAAAATAAAAGCCATCTAATAACACGAAAAAAATATTATGAGATTACTTTTTATTACACTATTCCTTACAAGCACACTAAGTCAATGTACACATGCAAAGGAAAGAAAGCCAAACATATTACTTATTCTTATGGATGACTTAGGCTACGCAGATGTTGGCTTTATGCCCGATGCAGCAAAAGACATCTATACCCCTAATTTAGATCAATTAGCCCAAGAAGGGACAATTTTTACTTCTGCTCATGTTACACACCCCTTTTGCGGCCCTAGCCGAACAAGTATCATGACAGGAAGAATGCCTCATGCTCTGGGCGCACAATACAATCTCGCAGCTTTTTCTGGAAATGGAATTACTACTTCAGAAAAATTCATCAGTAAAGCTATAGATGAAGCTGGATATTACACTGGGATAATAGGTAAATGGCACCTTGGCGAAGAAGAACAATTTCATCCACTGAGTAGAGGGTTTGATTATTTCTATGGTTTCTTAGGAGGTGGTCACGAGTATTTCTCAAATACTTGGATCGACCCAACATCTTTCAACCCTTCCGACTACGAAGCGGGAAATTATCCTGGCAACTATAACCGTCCAATGATGAATGGAAATGAATACATCGCTTCTGACAAGGGTTTGTATTGTACAGATGTATTAACAGATGCTGGAATAGAATTCATAGACAACGCCTCTAAAGATGATCAACCATTCTTCCTTTGGATGTCATACAATGCACCACATACACCTGTTCAAGCTATGCCTTCTGACATAGAAGAATTACAGAAAATCCTGGGTAATAATGCTGCTACTAAAAACAAAAGACTGACTTACACTGCCATGATGTATAATGTAGATTATAACATCAAACGCCTAATTGATCAACTAAAAAACTCTAATCAATATGATGATACAATGATCATATTTTTAAGTGACAATGGTGGTAAACCTCCTGCTGGGGCTAATAATAAGCCATTACGTGGTAGAAAAGGAGATGCCTATGAAGGAGGGCATCGTGTACCCATGTTTATTCACTGGCCAAAGGGTGGAGTCCAAGAAGGTAAAATCACCTCTTACAACTTCTCAACCCTAGACTTTTATCCAACTTTTGCTGCTTTGACTGGTGCTAAAATCGATGATGGTAAAATTACAGAAGGTATTAATGTATGGAACGATATTGTGAACCTCACGGATCCTAGAAAAGATAAACCTCTATTCATTATGAGGCAAATGAATGGTATCAATCGTACTGGTGTGATTAAAAACAATTTAAAACTATACACATGGGGAAATGGAGATTGGCAATTGTATGATCTTTCTAAGGATATAGGAGAGACAAATGATGTTTCTTCTAAATTCAAAAAAGAAGTTGAAACAATGAAAAGATCAATATACGAATGGACTTGGACCCAAAAAAAACCGGCATTCTTTGACTCTCCAAGTTACAAGTTTGAAGAAAACTGGAATAAAAACAATATGCCTAATTTCGGTAAAACCTTTGGTCAGATGTACAACCATGAAGACTACATATCTCCTATCAAGTAATGGTTAGTAAGTAGTTCAATTTATTCTAGACTGTCTCAAAAGGACAGTCTCTTTTGATTAAAAATGCATCAAAACATTTAGCTATAATTTGATCTCAAATAAAAAGATAAATTCTAAGTCATCTATTCTTATACAGATGACTTAGAATACTAGTTAAAGATATACACAATGCATTTAACTTTACATCTGTACCTCGTGTGATAGTCTCAAAAGTCGAACAGTTGGCACAACACTACTTAAAAGAATATCGGAAATTCTAGATTATCAAAGGCAAGTAGGCCATGTAACATTATTACATCCTGTACTTTTAGTATCGTGCACTAGTTTTTCAACAAACCCAATTGGAAAACCAGTTGAACTAACATTGTAAACATTGGTATCAAAATAGCCGAACCCAGAGCCACTATTATAGACTTCATTAAACACCGCCCCTACTGATGGGCCATGATAAACTTGTCCCACTCTATCCCAATAGCTCGGAATACAAACTTTTAAACGCTCCTCACAGGTGAGATAATCGAGGAAGTGTTGTTTAAGATCTGCTGTTTCACCATAGATAGCCTCTACATTAAATACTTTTATATCTTTAAAAACACCTGGCTTTAAACCGTAAACTGCGAAAGCCTTATCAGCAAATTCATTCTTGATTCTCGCTGCCCAAATGCGACCATTATCTCTTAAATACACAGTCTGCACAGAACCAGTACCTACTTGCTCTTCTACTTTTTGTTTCAATAAAGCCTTTTCTTCTTGACTCACTCCATTAATACCATATCCAAAATCGTCTCCAAAGATTTCAACGCCTCCCATATCAGTTCTGACAGCAAAAGCGCAACTAATAGCTTTTACGCCATCAACTTGAATTTTTCCATTATCAATAAAGTGAGGAGAAAACATCACAGGTGCGAGTCCATTTTCGCCTTGAATATTCTCAGCATATATTTCGTTAATACCACCAAATCCTGCTTTCTTCATTGCACGATTGTCAGTTTCCATTCTAAGAGTAACCCCTCCCTCACAGTATAGATTATTGAAGAATATACGATCCGCGGCATACATCTGAACCAACCCATATCCAAACAGCGCATCATATTGACGAATATCTGAGATAACACCATTCGTAGGCCATTTGGTATCTCCATCAGAATCACTAGAAAAATTCACCAGAATGGAAGCAAATACGGTCTTATTATCTTGAATATTGAAATTCGATATCTTAAAGTTTTTCATCCTGTTCAATGAAAAGGCTATGTATCGATCCGAATCATCATCTCTCAGGTCGATAGTGAAACCTTTCCCTGTACCGACTAAACTAATATTCTCTTCATAATTGTCTCTCCCTACGTAGAACAACCTTCGATTAAAACTTCTTTTCCAACCAGAAGATGCGGGGTATATAGTAGCTCCCTCGTCAATTTCTATATGCACGTTAGACTGTAAATTGATTTCTTTGAGATAATACTGCCCAGCAGGAATAATCAACCTACCTCCACTTTCTTCAGCACTAATCTCGTCAATCGCTTTTTGTAACTCGCTACTATCATCACCTTCGTCGCTATTGTTAACATAATAATCCACTACAAGATTTTTAGTCACTCCATAAACTGCTGGGGGGCTGTAAAAGTCTTCTTCTACTACCTTTTCTATCGAAGGTATAAGTTCTTCTTCTTCTTCATTTTGAGTATTCTCATCTTTCTTTTCTTCTTCTTCTTCTTCTTCTTCTTCTTCTTCTTCTTCTGCACTTATCTCTTCAACCGAATCTTCACATGCGCTCAGCATAGTTGACATCAACACAGATAGTGCAGTTAATAACCAAATCCTTTTCATAATTATTACCTTTATCAAAACTGGCATTCTTTCAGTATTTCTTAAATGCCCTTGTTCATTTTAGAAAGACAAGGTAGAGTAGTCGCAACTCTGGGAGTTTGGATTAGGTGCCAATATTGTTTGATTTAGTAAAATTGAAACTGATATAAGCTTAATGAGACCTCTTACTACTCTAATTCTTAACAAAGTCTAATTACCTAATGGTAAATTACAATTTACCATAAACATATTTACATTTAGAATTAAAATATTACAACTTAAGTCTATCAAATTAAATATCCATATTGACATTTTCACATTGCTTATGGAGTTTATCTAATTACCTCTTATCAGATTGTGAATGCTTTTAAGAATAGCCCAAACCATAGATAGTCAATCCAATTTCGTACTAACTAAAAAGCTATTTATTCTGTGTCAAGAATATACATTCAAACTAAATCAGAGATTCTTTGTTAAGTGTAATACACATGAACTTCCGATCTATCAGGGCAAGCTCATCGGGCTTCTCTTTTTCTTTCTTGACTTGAATTATTCGTTTGAATGTGTCAGATCAATTTTGAAATCGATGTTATAGCAATCTGATGCTAAATCAATAATCTTATGTTTATTGAATTTTGGTATTCTAATCATCCTTTCACCAGATACTAATCCTTCAATTTTATAAGCTCCATATTTATCAGTTTTGGTAAAATGTGTTCTTCCTGACTGTACCAAAATTCCTTCTAGCGGAACCTTTTCTTCTGAAATTACTTCTCCTGAAATAGTATATGTACCAGGGTGTTTCTGCAAAACCTCCTCAAACCAATTCATTACTTTGTCCTTGGCATCGGACTCCCATAGCATCCATTGATCTGTATGAGAATGTGTTACTATTTCGTTAGGAATGTCTTTAATTATATCTTGTACCAAGAACTCATTGTGAGTAATCTCTCCAAAATTATTCAAATTGTTAGCATCAAAATAAGCACGGACTTTCCCCGGAGTACTTCCATTTTGACTCGCTAAGGCAGCTCTACCTTTCATTCTTGATAATCGAATTTTAGCAGCATCCTGATAATCCACCAGCGGAGCTCCCCAATTTCCTCGCCATTCGCGCTGACCATCATAGTGATCATGAGAAAAGAAACCATTCCAAACATCGGCAATTTCTTCATTGTATAAACCAATGTAATTAACAGCTATTGCTCCTCTGGAAAAACCACAAATAAACACCTGTGCATGATTACCTCCATAGTTCTCACAGATTCGTCGTATATTCGTAATTGCAAATTCAATAGTCTCTTCTTCTACTCCCCACCAATTGGTCATAGATGACTCTCCATCAACAAATGGCATAACAGCCCAAATAGCCCCAGTATGAATGGCAGCTGCATATCCCAAACTTGCATCCTGAACCAGTCCTGAGGAACCTGTTGCCTTGTGCTTATTACCAGTATATTCAATAATTATTGGATAAGAACCTTCAGAGGTATGTTCCTTTGGTAAATACAAAGAGTAAAAGACATCTGTCCCCTTATACTCTTCTGGTGTCACCCTGACTCTCCTACCTGCAGAGGGTTCTTCCAGTACCATTTCTGGAACTTTTAAGGTCTGTGAATGTGCCACAAAAGCTAACATTATAAGACAAACGATCAAGATAACTGAGTTTTTCATTCAGTAGGACTGGTTCATTTTTTATCCTCTAATGATGAATCACCTCGGCCCCATCTTTATTAATACCCATCTTCTTTGTTAGTTTGAAGTTCTCATCAAACTGATAGCGATACCCTCCACACTCAGCGAAGTAAGTAGAAGTCTTTACGAAGTCAAACCTGGCCATCTTATTGACTTTGTTTGATTGACATTGTTCTTGAATAATCATGAAAACCTCCAGAGGTAGCTCCCCAGTATTTTCATAGCGATAACCATTCATGAATTTGATTCCAGATTCAAAAATACCAATCTGAACCATTCTAGCCTCCTCTGTTTCTACTCCATCTAACTGGAATCTATATTTAATACCAAATGGACTGTCCAATTTTGCAATAGAAGTAACCACAGAATCAATTCTGTATCCGGTCAAATGATGCTGTAACGAATCCATTACCAATTCAGGTACTTCATCCATACCTACTGTCTGTTCAAATTTAGTTTGTGCTTGAATAGTTACCCCTACCATTAAGAGTACAAGTAATAACAATGTTGTTTTCATAATCTATCATCTTAAAATTGAAGCAAAACTGTATTAAACAGATCTGCAAATCACTTAAAGATAAACCACATACCAGTGTAATTCTTTCGATTTAGTCTCTGAGATGATTGATTTCGTTAAAACAGCAATACTTGTATGTTTTTGTCTCTAAAACTGATAATTAGTTATTTATTGAATTAATGTTCTATTACTGAATAAGACATCAAAATGACAAGATCAATAAGTCGACCATCTTTATAGTAGTTCTTTTGAAATAATATTTAACCATCAGATATAAGCTTCTAGCCACTCTGATATTTCATTAAACTAAATATTATGAAGAAAATAACGATTGCAATAGTCGTGTTGTTATATGTATCTGGATGTGCAAAAAAACTCCCCCAAAAACAACCTAACATACTATTCATAGCCATCGATGACCTGAGACCCGAGCTAGGAAGCTATGGTTCGGAAATAGCAGTCAGTCCAAATATAGATGCATTGGCAAGTCAAGGTTTGCAATTTAATAATGCTTATTGTCAGCAAGCCATTTGCGGACCTTCTAGAGCAAGTCTACTAACAGGTCAACGTCCTGCTACAAGTGGTATTATTCACAACTATCTAAAGATCCGCGAATTGAATCCTGATATTATCACACTGCCACAGCACTTTGGTAACAATGGATACAACACTGCATACTGTGGTAAAATATTCCACCATGGTGATCGTGACGATAAAATCTCATGGAATTTCAACCCTGCTAAAAATAAGATACCCCCGTTCAAAAATATCTTCGGAGGATTTGCACTTAAAGAAAATCAAAATGCTAAGAAGAAGAACATTCAAGACATTATAGCTAAGTATGGCAAAGGTAGTGCTGTAAGAGGGTTGGGTAGTAGTGGACCAGCTTACGAAAGCGCAGATGTATCTGACAGGACCTATTGGGATGGCTATAATACTGAGTTGGCCATCGCTACAATGAAAGAAATGCTTAAGGACAGCGCTGACAAACCCTTCTTTTTAGGGCTAGGGTTTAACAAACCACATCTCAACTGGGTAGCACCTAAGAAGTACTGGGATATGTACAATAGAGAAGATATTAAGCTTACTACACAAGTAGAAAGACCCGAAAATGGTTCCGCTATGGGGCTGCACCGATCATTTGAACTTAGAGTAAGACATGGAATTCCTAAATATGGTGATCTAGATGACAGCCTAGCGATTACATTGAAGCATGCTTACCTAGCTTGTGTAAGCTATGTCGATGCTCAGATTGGCATGATGATCGAAGCTCTAGAAGAAGCAAACGTTAGAGACAATACCGTGATCATACTTTGGAGTGATCACGGATGGCACCTTGGTGATATGGGAGTTTGGGGTAAGGCTACAAATTATGAAATAGCTACAAGAGTCCCTATGCTATTCTGGTCTCCTAATATGTCTGAGAAGGCAAGAGGTGCTAAAACAGATGCCTTAGTTGAATTGGTTGATATCTATCCTACTATCTGTGAAGCTGCAGGCATCACTCCTCCAGAACATATCGAAGGAAAGAGTTTCATTCCACTGACCGAAGACCCTCAACAGCCCTGGAAAAAAGCCGTATTTAGTCAGTTCCCAACACCAGCTCTAAGAGAATGGGGAGCTCACCCTCTATCTGATGGTATGAAAGAAACCTACTTTGGCCCATTGATTGAAGACGTGGAGGGTGAAATAATAGAGCAAGTAAAAAATAATTGGGAAAGGGATCTATTTGAAAACTACATCATGGGGTACGCTATGAGAACAAGTCAATATAGACTAGTGATATGGAAAGATAGACGTGACTTCTCTTCAGAACCAATCTTCGTTGAGCTCTATGATCATGATGCTGATCCTCATGAAACAAAAAATATAGGTGCTGATAATCCTGCATTGGTCAAAGAGTTAATAGAAGTTTTTGACCGCGAATGGGAGGCTGCACATTTGAATAAAAGTTAATAAAAATACTCCTTGAAGAAGGTTGATGATTATAAAGAGATGAAAAGAAGAGACTTTTTTAAGAAAACGGGAAAAGGGGCTGTTGCGGCCACTATGATCCCAATGGCTGGTTCAGCTATGGACAAACAATCATTGGGTGACGAACTTGGCGACAGAACATCTGACCAATGGAAACAGGTAGCTACTGGCGAAATGGGGACTCCTATTCGTAAATCGAATATCGATGTAGATGTAGCGGTCATCGGTGGTGGATTAGCTGGAATGTGTGCCGCTATCTCCTCTGCAAGAGGAGGTGCCAAAACCATCCTTGTACAAGACAGACCGGTATTAGGTGGTAATTCCTCAAGTGAGATTCGCGTATTGGTACTCGGTGCTATGAGCATGAAAAAAGAGCGTGTAGACCGTGAAACAGGTATCATAGAGGAGATATTACTCCATAATAAGTTCTTTAATCCTCAAGAGTCATGGTCCGTACGAGATCATGTCCTTTACGACTTCATTACTGCAGAGCCAAACTTAGATGTAGTACTCAATACTCAAGCCATCGAGGCGAAAATGGATGGCGAAAAAATTAAAACAGCTAGATGCTGGCAAAGCACCACAGAGACTGAAATCATGATCAACGCTAGCTTGTTCATTGACTGCTCTGGCGATGGTCTTTTAGCTGCTACTTCTGGAGCGCTATACAGAACAGGGCGAGAAGGAAAGGAAGAGTTTGGTGAGAAATATGCTCCTGATGAACCTGATGGTTGGCAAATGGGTGCTACAATCCTATTAGCATCTAAGGATCATGGTAAACCGATGCCTTTCGAAGCTCCACACTTCACTATTCCTTTTGATGTAGAGAATGCACACCCTAAACGTAAACTAAAGCACTTCCAAGAGGGGTTTTGGTGGGCTGAGGTCGGCAGCGAGAAGGATATCATAGGTGAGTTCGAAGAAAACAGGAAGAAATTAATGGGATATGCCTATGGTATCTGGGATTACATGAAAAATAGTGGAGAATGTCCAGAAACAGAAAATTATGCGTTGGATTGGGTATGCTCATTACCTGGTAGACGAGAATCTAGAAGATTTATTGGTGATTACATTCTCAAGGAACCTGACTTACTCAACTACAAGCATTTTGATGATGCGGTGGCCTTCGGTGGATGGTCACTAGATGAACACAATCCTGGTGGTATTGAAAACATCACGGAGCCTCCTAGTTACTTCCATCAAAAGTTTGAAAAAATCTATGAAATTCCATTCAGAAGTCTTTATTCGAGAAATGTACCAAACCTATTCTTTGCAGGAAGAAACATTAGCCAGACTCATATAGCTCTATCATCAAGTAGAGTAATGGGAACTTGTGCCTTGATGGGACAAGCTGTAGGTACAGCGGCAGCTATGTGTGTCAATAAGAAAGTATTGCCACGTACAGTCACGGAGAAATATATGAATGAGCTGCAAGAGCAATTGCTTAGAGATGATGCTCACATCCCTAATAGACCTGCAAATGATGAAAAGGATTTGGCCAAAAAGGCTTCGGCCATATTCGGGAACTCTACAGTATCTGGTGATGCTAATCTTCTTATAGACGGAGTGTCTAGAGACGAAATCGACAAGATCCATCACTGGGAGTCCGATGGATTGCCTGCTAAACTTCAATTGGAGTGGGACAAACCTATCTCAATATCCAAGATTGAGATCAAATGCGATACGAATGTCAATAGGAACATCATGATGCGCAAGGATCAACAAGACAATGACAAGTTCAGTAGATACGTTCCCATCGAGCTACTGAAGTCTATGAATGCTGAAGTTCGAGTCAAAGGTAAGTGGGTTCAAGTGGGGGAAATAGATAAAAACAAAAAGCGTCTCATCAAATTCAACTTTGAACAAATGAAAGCAAGCGCTATTCGCCTCAACTTAAAGGAGACCTACGGCCATAAAAATGTAAAACTCTTCGAGGTAAGATGCTACAAAAGCTAATATAAATTAACAGTAAGTTGAACAGCGACCAGAAGATCTGGTCGCTGACTATATCCTATTGAATGGACCAGTTGAGTAAACATATCACCTCTTTCATCCGAAGTAACGTCATCCTATTAATGGCGACTTTGTTTCTAGCTGCTATTCCATCAGAACAACAAAGCCCTGCTACCAAGCATACTTTTGTAGTTTTTCACCCGTCTATAGACGACGGTCTACCATTTGAATATGATCTTACAGAAGAATTCAACCACGAGTTTCACACTGAAGTCAGCTCTGTAATATGCTTTACTCATGAATGTAAGATGGTTCCTATCGAAGTATACTGGACAGCTATAGGTGACTTCGTCAAGTATGAACTCATGAATGGCTATGATCTTGAAAAAACTGAAGGAGCCCCATTCACAGCCGAAGATCATGTTAAACTCAATAAGGTATTAAGTAATCCAAACAACAAACTACGCACAGTAGATATTTCTAAAATCAAAGATTATAACCCCGACGAGGTCGATGCGGTATCCTCTGCAACAATCGTCATAGATGAAGATCAAATAGTAAAAGGTGCCGCTTGGACTTGCTATACGCTTTGGCATTGGGTCTATGGTCCTGCACGTCAAAGCATCAGAGATGTAACAGGTGACCGTCTATCCTCCCGAGAATTTATCAAATACCTCAACAGTTCAAGCGTTGAAGACAACATATTCGCTTTTGAGCAGCTTTCAAGAAAACGGTTTTTCAACGACTCGATCACTTCTGAGCTAATTCAGTTAAACCAAAAACAAAGCAAATACTTCACTAAACAAGCTGTATCATACCTTGAATTAATGGAGAGCAAGCTTTATCGAGAGTCTTTAAAGTCATTGTATAAACACAATGACCCTAACAAACGAGTTATTTTTATCAATTCACTGAACAAACAAAATGCATCATTCCCAAATGCCTTTTGGGAAGATTTAATATCAAAGACAGTTGAAAGCAATTCCTATCAAGAGGTCAGTCTATATCTCGACATGCTTGAGCAAAAAGAAATTAATTCTGAGCAAATCAATAACTCTGTCTTGACACTATTAGATCACCAAGATAAGTTGATAGCAAGGCGAGCCCAGTGGTATCTGGAAGGACAGAGCTTGACAAAATACCAATCCAAACAATTAAAAAAGCAAAAAACTAAATAGCAAAAGATAATGATCACATTCTTGGTGTGCATAGGTGTATTGGTGTCTGGATATTTTATCTATGGCACGTATTTAGAAAAGAAATTTGGTGCTAACAATGACAACACTACCCCTGCTCTCTCAAAGGCTGACGGTATGGACTATGTACCGATGAAGTTGAGTAAAGTCTTCTTGATTCAGTTCTTAAATATTGCTGGGCTCGGTCCAATTTTTGGAGCTATAGCTGGAGCACTATGGGGACCAGTAGCTTTTATCTGGATTGTACTCGGGTCAATCTTCGCTGGTTCAGTCCATGATTATTTCTCCGGTATGTTATCTATACGTCATAATGGCGAATCAATTTCCGAAATAGTAAGTCGATACCTTGGCATAGGAATGAAGCACTTTATGAGAGTATTTTCTGTAATCTTACTAATGCTAGTAGGTGTAGTCTTTGTCAAAGGGCCAGCTACTATCCTGACTCAACTGACTGGATTGAACATTACAATTCTGATGGTAGCTATCTTCGCTTACTACCTTCTAGCTACCATGATCCCAATTGACAAATTAATTGGGAAGATATACCCCTTGTTTGGTATGTCTCTATTAGTGATGGCAATAGGCATCTTCATCGTACTAATGATTGGTGACTACCAAATCCCCGAATTAACTATTTCCAGTTTTAGCAATCTACACTACCAACCAGATCAAAACCCAATCTTCCCACTGATCTTTATCACAATAGCTTGCGGAGCCATATCTGGTTTTCACTCTACACAATCTCCATTAATGGCAAGATGCATTTGTAATGAAACAGACGGGAAAAAAGTATTTGTTGGCGCCATGATTACTGAAGGTATCGTAGCATTGATATGGGCTGCAGCATCAATGGCCTTCTTCGGAGGAGTAAGAGAACTAGGTGAGGCTATGGCAGAAAAAGGGCATAATGCCGCATGGGTAGTAAATATGATTTGTAATACTATGCTAGGAAAGATCGGTGGAGTGCTGGCGATCTTCGGAGTAGTAGCTGCCCCAATTACCTCAGGTGACACAGCTTTTAGAAGTATTCGACTTACCATAGCTGATACCTTCAAGTTGGATCAATCCAAAATCAAATCTCGATTGATTATTACCATACCAATATTCATAGCCGCAATCTTATTAACACAAATTGACTTCGCTATCATCTGGAGGTACTTTGGCTGGTCCAATCAAGTATTAGCCACCGTAGTACTATGGTGCATTGTTGCATACATACGATACATGGGTAAGCCTATTTGGTTTGTAATCATTCCTGCCGCTTTTATGACAAGTGTAGTGACCACGTACATATTGATGGCACCCATAGGGTTTAGAATAGACTATCACATATCCATAGTTGTTGGTATAGCACTTTCCCTAGCCTTAAGTACATGGTTCTTCAAAACATCTCCATTAAACAACCGGTCAATCACAAAGCTTTAAATAAAAAAACAGTAATTCCTAAGTATCAAATCAAGTACAGTGTGCAAATATTACCATAAACATAATGTATTTTAACATCAATATATAATAGACCTAACAAACACGACATAATAGTTAACTATTCTATCAGTTTAGAGAAACCCTTTAATTCCAACATCAGTCAATTTTGTATACAAGTTTTAAACTAGGCGACAATAATTATGAAATACGTTCTGTCCATTTTTTTGCTATTAACTATTCTTATATCAGGATCTAAAACTCAAGCTCAAACGATAGAAAACCCGGTCAACTTCAACAATGATTGGAAGTTTACACTATCCGATTCTTCTCAATACAATTTGACCAACTATGATCCTAGTAAATGGAGATCTCTAGATCTGCCACATGACTGGACTATTGAATTAGGTTTTTCTGAGGAGCTAGAAGGTTGTACTGCCTTTACGCCCGGAGGGATAGGCTGGTACTCGAAAACTTTCAATACGCCTAATAACAATCATCAACGATGCTATATCCTTTTTGACGGAGTATATAACAATGCTGAATTTTGGATCAATGGGATAAAAATTGGCGATCATCCATTTGGTTACGCGCCTATATATTACGACTTGACAAGCCTATTAGCTCCAGAAGGTCAAGAAAATAGAATCTCTGTCCGTGTAGACCATAGTAGATATGCAGACTCTAGGTGGTACACAGGATCTGGTATCTATAGAAACGTTCACCTTTATATAGTAGACAAACTGCACATTCCTATTTGGGGGACATTCATTACAACTCCTATGGTGTCAAACAAGAAGGCAACAGCTGCTCTACAAGTAGAAGTAAGTAACACCTATACTGAAGCTAAAGAGGCTCTAATATCCACAGACATTTTGGATCCTAATGGAAAATTAGTGACCACCACAAAATCCACTGTTAACCTTGAGGCTAATTCAAGCGATCAGTTTTTACAGGAACTAAGCATCGACCAGCCAGAATTCTGGGATGTTGACTCTCCCGTGTTATATAAAGCTATAACCAAAATCGTTTCTAAAGGAAGAACTCTTGAGACCCGTGAAACAAAGTTTGGTATCAGAACTTCCGTCTTCGACAAGGACAAGGGCTATTTTTTGAATGGAAAGAACATCAAAATAAAAGGTGTATGTCTCCACCATGATGCGGGGCTAGTAGGAGCTGCCGTCCCAAAAGACGTCTGGAAAAGGAGACTCGAAGCGCTAAAAGATATGGGATGTAATGCTATCAGAACTGCTCACAACCCTGCTTCAGACGAATTCTTAGACCTATGTGATGAACTTGGCTTCTTGGTTCAAAACGAATTCTATGATGAATGGGATTTACCTAAAGATAAACGCTATAACATGCATGATAAGGAAGTCGACTATATAACTAGAGGGCATTCCGAACATTTTCAAACTTGGGCCGAAACTGATTTGAAAAATACTATGAAATCAAGTCGTAACCACCCATCTATATTCCAATGGAGTATTGGCAATGAGATAGAGTGGACGTACCCAGGTAACAGAGGAGCCACGGGTATCTTCAAAGAAACCAATAAAGATGACAAAATGGACTGGACACTATGGAGAACTGAAGTTCCTCCACACACACCTGAACAGGTTCGCGAATTCTGGAAAAAATTCCCAAAACAAACTTTCGATATAGGAACCACAGCATCTAAACTGGCAAAGTGGACCCGAGAATTGGATACCACTAGAGCAGTAACTGCCAACTGTATTCTACCTACTTCAAGTTTTGAAACAGGATACACTGACGTACTAGATGTCGTTGGCTATAGTTACAAACCCCACAAGTACGAATACTTCAAGGAAACATATCCAGATGTAGCGATGATGGGTACTGAAAATGTACCTAGGTACTATGAGTGGAAAGCAATAATGGATAAAGACTATATCTCAGGTATCTTCCTTTGGACTGGAGTAGATTATATGGGAGAGTGTCGTGCCGACTTCTGGCCTACTAAAGTGACTCCTCATGGTCCATTGGATATAGCAGGATTTCCTAGAGGGTCGTTCTACATGTTCAAATCTCTTTGGAGAGATGATATCCCTGTAATCAGTATGTATTCTCAGACAGCTGATAAGTCAATCTACAAAGTCAATAAAAATGGCGAAGTAGTAGAAAAGAAGAAAGGATATTGGGAACTGGCTCCTAGAGAATGGCAAGACGTCAACTCTCACTGGAACTATGAAAAGGGTACAAAAACCATAGTGGAGGTATACTCTAACTGTGAATCCGTAGAACTATTTCAAAACGGTATCTCTCTAGGCAAGCGATTCCTAAAAGATCAAGAAGACTACACCTACAAGTGGGCAGTAGACTACAAGAAAGGAAACATCACAGCCAAAGGAACAAAAGGCCGTGAAATAACTACAGTTTCTCTAGAAACAGCTGGCACTGCGAAGTCTATTGAACTATCTCTTGACAAACGAAGCTTATCAGCCAACAATACTGATGTACTACATGTGACAGCTCAGTTGGTTGACAAATCTGGTAAAGCCGTGAACTATGATGATGAAGATATCACTTTCGAAATTACTGGGAACCATAGATTTTTGGGTACTGATTGTGGCAATACTCATAAATACAACACATTCAAGAGTCATACTATTATGACAGAATTTGGCAAGTGTTTATTAGCCATACAAGCAACTAAAGAATCCTCCACGATCTACATACAGGCAAAAAATAAAGATGGAAAAGTTATCTCTGACAGAGTCAAGGTAGAAGTATTTTCTCTTTAAAGAGGATCGTTAAAACAGTGCACATCGCTCTGTAATTAAATGTCTAAGACAGCATACCCTGATTAAAAGAAATAACCTCGTACTCAAACCACTCTGCACTAAAAAGGTAGAGTGGTTTTATTTTACTCCTGATATTACTTCTATATATTCCGATCATCCAAAATACGATATCAGCACTTAGCTCGATAGCACAATGAACAGTTATAAGTAAACTCGTAATTACAACAGATAAAAACAGTCTACTGATTTTACTCAGTAAGTGCATAAAAGAAGGTAATCATCTAAAAGTAAATCCAATGAAATTCTCTGACCCAAGATCGGGGGGATTAAACCCAATGATCTATCACTCTACTATTAAAACAACCTTTTCCTTGTATTAAGCAATGGGTTATTATACAATATTCTCTATTTCTTAGCTGATATTTTCATCAGTCAAACAATTGGACGCTCAGTCATTTAGTCTCTAGATCTACTCCCTATCTTGAAGTCATAATTCTACCAGTGCAGCGTAGAATTACTTTTTATTACAAACCAAAATATTATGATTATTAAAACTAATACCCTTACAGGTAGAAGGCTGCTTATTATTGTCTTCTCCTTACTAATTTGTTCAACAGTCATAGCTCAAAATGACAACAACGCTCCATCCACATGGCCTAGGCTTAGAAAATTAGGAGAGTTTTACGACGATGAATCTAGAAATATTCCCAGTTCAAGAAAAAAGACACTGACTAACATGCCAGGAAACGACTCTGGTGAATTACAAAAACTGATTGATGAACTCAACGACCTAGGAGGGGGTATTATTACTATCCCTAAATCTGGAATTTGGGTGTTTTCCGAAATCGAACTCAAATCTAATATTCACTTATTTATAGAAAAGGGAGCTGTAATTAGACCAATTGTTACTACCAATAAAAATAACCACTCGCTTTTCAAAATAGGTACAATGAACAAATCTAGAATCCAAGATGTGAGTATTCGTGGAGTCGGAGGTAGGTTTATTATTGACATGAGAAATTTAGCCAAAGAAACTAGACTGACGCCATTTAACGTAAAAGGTGCCAAAAATTTCTATGTCAATAATGCCCTCGTCAAAGACAATGTAACCATTCACGCTGCTATGAATGTCTCTCTATTAAGGGATCAAAACCAAAATTGGATCGCAGCACAAGATGGATGGGTACAAAATATTAATATCACTGGTGCTCATGGAGGATATGGTGCTATTCAAATCAGAAGCGGTCTCCATATACACTTTAGAAACATCAGAGCAACAGGAGGAGTAGCTCTTCGAATCGAATCCGACGATGTAGGTGCTAATGGCAGTCTAAACGCTCCCCAAAACAAAGCAAGGGTCTCTAGAATATCTGGATACAATATCACAGGAGTCAATGGCAACGCCGCTGTTATGTTACAACCTTGGGGAGCTACTAACGGATGGGTAGATGTAGAAAAAATAAACGGTATTAGCTGTATGGCTGCTGTTAGAATCGACAAGGCATACGTTGCGATCAATGCTATTAACATCGGAACATTTGATCCAGACTCTAGAATTACTGATGTCTCTAGCAAGTACGGAACCAGCGCTCAAGTAAAAAATGGAGTACATCCGTTCGTCCCATGTGAACTTAGAACCAACTCTAATATTCTAAGGACAATACCGATTCCAAACATGGACAACGGAGCTTTCTTCAAAGGGCCATGTATATCTCCGATTGTTTATTCAGCCAGTACTACCCAAAATACTACTGACCAGAGGTACTATACTATTAACATTCCTACCTCTACACAATTAAGAAATAATGCGACTGGATTCCCTGCCATCAGTAAAATGATCACACGGGACAATGATAGAAGGGGTAACTGTAATAATAACGCAAGAGAAATAACCGAAACACTCTCGGGAGAGCCTCAGGTTGTCAAACTATATCCCAACCCTGTGTCTAATGGAATAATCAACGTTGAATTGGTTGAGGGATCTAAGGATATGGCAGAACTCATAGTCTTTGATTTCACTGGAAACCAATTATCCAAACACTCATTTGTTGGCTCTAGAGTATTCAGATCGATAGATTTGGGACTTAAGCCTAACAATCTATACATGCTACAAGTAAATGTGAACAATCAAACCGTAGAGAGAAGAAAAATCATTGTTCAATAACTCCTGAAGAATCTTCATATCCAAACAATTCAGTTAGGAGTTTTTAATTACCATCAATATATAGTTAAGTAAATACTTTAAAAGAGACTGCCTCAAAAGCAGTCTCTTTTCATATATCTTCTACACATACTTACTGGGTGACACGCCAAACTGCTTTTTAAACGCTCGACTAAAATGAGCAACGCTTTTAAAGCCCACCCTTGCATAAACATGAGAAACACCGGTCACTTTTTTAAGTAACTCTGAAGCGACTTGAAGACGCCTTAGCTTCAATGCTTCTAGTGGTGAGATACCCAACTCGTTTTTCACCATAGAAAACAATGATGATCTTCCGATTCCAAGCTCTCTCATCAGCTCTTGGATCCCAAAATTGCAGTCTGACAGATTATCATTGAGCACCTGATTAAATCTATCTTGAAAGTTTCCAGTACTAGATTTTAATTCATTCATATATAAAGCCTTAATACCAATTAACTAACAAACAGCCTTCTCTATAAACCATTTTTTAGCAAGTATTGCTCGGATATTTACATACTAGAAAATAATGGACGCTCAGTCAAAGGATCATCCTCTCTCATAGATAGTTTAGGCAATAACAATCCTAAATACCCATCTAGGATTTGACTCTTTAAACGAAAACAAATTATGATAAGACTACGACTAAACTCCATGAGGAGTGTATTTACACTGCTCATGATGTATGGATTGATGACACCAATCGCCCACGCACAGACACAAGGTACCAGACCCAATATCATTGTAATCCTAGCAGATGACCTAGGATATGCAGATGTTGGTTTTAACCGAGACTCCAGTTTCCCTGCGGATAGAGGGATCATACCGACTCCTAATCTGGATGAGTTAGCTGAAGCTGGAATAATCTGTACCAATGCTCACGTTACACATCCTTTTTGTGGACCAAGTAGGACCTCTATCATGACAGGAGTATACCCTCATCGAATAGGTGCACAATACAATCTACCTAACAACATCACGACACCATTAGGTATTCCAGTAGAAGAAACTTACTGGTCTAGACACGTAGACGAAACAGGTTATAACTCCATGGCGGTAGGAAAATGGCATCTTGGTTTTCAAGAAGGAAAATACCAGCCTATGGATAGAGGATTTGACGAATTCTTCGGATTTGGCGGAGGTGGAAAAAACTATTTCCGATCCTTATATGATGGAACATGGTACAAATACAGTAAGAACTCTCCTGAGTACAATAATCCTGCGCTGTACAATACTCCTAAGGACAATCCTAATACGAACGAATATCTTGATCCTCTTCAAAGAAATCGTGAATATGTCGACAGAAAAGAGTTCGCTGAGGACGATTACCTTACCGATGTACTCACAGATCAAGCCATAGATTTCATAGACAGGAAAGCTGACGATGATGACCCTATCATGATGTACTTGGCTTACAATGCTCCACATACCCCATTACAAGCCCCTGCTAACGAAATCGCTCAGTTTAAAACTGATAACCCCAACTTTGAAAACCTAATTCGAAACAGTACCTACATCACACAATCCAGACCCGTCACTAAGCTTCCTGTAGACGAACAAGCTGCTCAAATAGATGTATTGGTCGAAAATAGGATCACTTATGCTACTATGGTCTCTAATATGGATACCAACATCGGTAGGCTAGTTCAAAAACTTAAGGACGAGAATATCTTTGATAACACACTGATCATATTCTTTAGTGACAATGGTGGTTACACTTACAGTAAAGGTGCTGTGAACTATCCTCTCAATGCACTGAAAGGTAGTGTAGATGAAGGAGGACATCGAGTACCCTTCTTCGTACATTGGCCAGATCAAATATCGTCTCCCTCTACTTATGACTTCCAGATAAGTTCACTGGATCTATACCCTACTCTAGTAAATCTAGCGGGAGGAACTATACCTAATACCAAGACCATCGACGGAGTAGATTTCATGGATAAGATGATCGCTGGAGAAGATGCTCGACCCGGCGAAGCCTTATTCGTACTTAGACCTCAAAACGGCTTTCACAATGCCGCTATTATTTCATACCCCTACCGAATCAGTAGAAAAGGTGGAAACGGTTCTTGGAAACTATTTGATGTCAATACCAATCCTGAACAACAGCTAAGCGGAAGTGTAGACGGTACACCTGTCAGTGAAATAATATCATCATTGGAAGACCAAGGATCTACCTGGGTAGCTAGTTTCAAAGATGTAGGACCGGGATGGTTTGACCATGAAAGAGGTAATGGGCATCCACACAGAATACTATGGTATGGTGAGGACAATGCTGGCAATACAGCAGCAGCCGTGTTCCCAGGTCTTGACAATACTTACAATGACGCGTCCCTTGCTATTACTGGAACAGTACAGCCTTACATAGAACAAGGTACGCCTCCAGGACCAGTAGTAACCCCTGACGGCACCGATGAAGTGACTGAACCTGATACTCCTACAGAACCAGAGCCTCCGACCAATGTCGTTTCAGGTATTGAAAGAACAGAAATTGATCTCAGTATTTATCCAAACCCTGTTGAAAATCGACTAATTCTAAAATTTAACCGCCCTGTATCCAAGCTGGAAGTTGAGATCCTTTCAACCACTACAGGCAAGCTAGTAGAATCTATCTCCTTAAGTAATATTCAAAAAACAGAAGTGAATACAAGTAATCTAGAATCTGGAGTCTATTTATTGAGAGTACAAGGAGACCAAGTGTACAGCTCTCAAAAAATCATAAAACTATAAGTACTGTCGAGCTTATTTAGATCTCGCAGATGTAGTAACTCAATACAGGAATAACCTAACCAACTGGTGGGTTATTCCTGTTTTTATTTCAAATAATATTTCAACCTGAGCCTCTTTATTCAACCCAAACTCCGCGTTTCATATACGAATCCTGCCATTTGACTTTAGATTAGATTCATTTAAAAATTAAATGATTTGTTATCGGTCTGAGGCACTGTATTATGAATAGCCAGCTGTTCAACTTGTGATCAATAATCAACCTCTAGATATCAATAACATCCAGATTAGTTACCATAACTTAAATACCTGTCGATCGCAATTGCATGCGATTTTATCTATAAATAGCATCTGTGATGCGACCTCCATATTCAACCTAACCTAATATCTACACTTTCGCGACACCATTATATATAATGGTAAAAGTTACAATGTACAATCACTCATTGTCTATAATCGTATCGGTTAGCCTTGAATACCCAGTATCATTAAAAACACCGCAATGCAATTGCTTGATACTTCTATATAAGCATAGGTTTCAATCGGAAAACATTTGTGATCGAATGGAATTGTTTACTTTGTCAAAAGCTACTTACAGTTTTTTAGTTGAAATATGTGTAATGTGTATATCAGTGTTTAAAAGTTTAGACCATAACAGTAGCATGACTGGATCACAGGTATATGTCATCTAATGTCGCTTGTAATTGATTCTTGCCGTTTATAGTATTGTGTATCTATGTAAAACAAAAACTGAGTGTTACATACTAGGTTGTTCGCATTAACATTAACTCAAAACATTAGAAAGAAATTATGCCCAGTGGAAAACAAGTATTGTTGCATTTTCTTCAAAAATATTCATTGAATTTTCAGAAATCAAATGATACGGAAGAGGTATCTGAAGATATGAGAGTTGCATTTTTACTACACGGTTCTACTACAGATGAGATGTGGTACAACGTTGATAATATTGAATGGGGAACTAAGGTTGATGAAGCAGATAGTATTACCAAACAAGGTTTGAAAGTTAAGAATAAAGCTATTATGCTAAGTGAATTATTTAGATACATGTCTTGGGATGATGAAAAAATCCCTGAAGCAGTATCCAATAGATTCAGTGAATTAACTTTAAAAGAATACAAATCTGCTATAGAAATTATTCAGTTGATTTTAACTAGCATAGAGTACTCTACTGGGTTTTCATCAGTTGAGAATAATGGAAAAATGGACTTTGAAGCTCTTACTAAATATTTAACATCCTACAGAAAGAAAATGAGCTTATTCAGAGAAGACCCCGAGGGCTATCTTGGAATAGAAAAATAAAACTAATCCCGCTTTATAATTTCATTGCTATTGTATCTGTAAACAGCATCTGTGATGCGCCCCCCATATTCAACCTAACCCAATATCTTTAATCACACTACGCCATCAAGTCTATGAATGGTAAAAGTCTACAAAGTACAATCACTCATTGTCTATAACCGTATCGATTAGCCTTGAGTACATAGTAACATTAAGAACACCACGATGCAATTGCTTGATACTTCTGTATAAGATAGATTCCTTACACCAGACTACTAATAGTAATATTGGTATTAATTCCCCTCTTTAAGAAATGGAGAATTAATACCAATGAATTTCAACCCTATTAATTCTTTACGAATCGAATGGTTTGAAGTGGGGTATTTATCAAGTAAATACCATTTTCTAAATCGCTCACATCAATTATTCCATTTGTAACCTCTTTTTTAATCTGACGTCCCATAGCATCAGTCAATTCCACTACACTGATAGGCGTATTGATATAAAGCTTATCAGAAGTAGGGTTTGGATATACTATCACGTCAGATGTCTCTGATTGATCAATTGACGTCACCTCAGCAGAGGTCGTAAAGGTCTTCACCTCTCCATAGACTGTTCCAGAACTGTTTGTTGCAAACGCTCGGAAGGAATACTCCGTATTTGCGGACAATTCAGTTATTGACGCACTAAACTCACCTTCACCTGTTCCATTGGCAACTTTCGTCACCCCATTCCCATCTATTTCGGGCGTATTATTAGTAGCGGTTACCGAGTATATAATTCCTCTATCTGTCACAGATGAGCCTCCTTCATCAGATACATTACCTCCAAGAGTGGCTGATGATTGCTCCACCGAATTGGCATCGGAGGTTGTAATTGTAGGAATCAAAGCATCGATTACAATATCCTTATTTGAACTTAATGATCCTCCAGTCGATCCTTGAGGAACTGTTAACCCTGCATCATTACCTACCAAATCTTTAATAGTTCCCCCATTCAATGTCAAGGAAGACGAGCTTACTACATCCAAATCACTACTTTCTTCACCAGCTTGAACTGTATAGACAAATCTCAACGTGGACACGCTTCTATCTACGTAATCGATCGATTGGTCTGTAGTTCCAGTTTCTAGTGTCAACTGAGGTGTACCTGTTACCACTACTTCTTCATCATATTGGACATAGATATTAATCATATCTCCCACGCGGAAAGTGCCGTTAGTAGCATCCGAAGTGACTTCCAGAACTGTAGATGCTGTTTCATCATTGGTTACACTGAGCTGTGTAGCAGCCGTATTGCCGTTCATGGCAGCATCTGTTGCTTCATCTGCCGCCACATCAATGGTCACAGCACCATCTGCTGCGGGTGTAATCGTTGCAGTATATACCTTGGCACTTGTAGATTGAAAATTACTTGCTGCTCCATTACCTACTGCGATATCTTCCAGCGCGAAGCTCGTCACATCTTCAGAGAAAGTAAAAGTAGCCGTAAATGCTCCGCTAGTCTTTTCAGCAGGACTTGAAATAACGACAGAAGGAGAACTGGTATCGATCACAATATCCTTATTGGCACCTAATGAATTGGTGGATCCGGGGGTGGCCAGCGTCAAATTAGCAGCATTACCCACTCCATCATTAATAGTACCTCCATTAAGACTCAATGCGCTTGTAGAAGTGTAATCCAAATCGGTACTTGCATCACCAGCTTGTACTGTATAGGTGAAAGTAAGAGTAGTCGACCCAGACCCTGATGAATAGTCTATCGTCCGATCTGTTGTTCCAGTCTCTAGTTCCAGCTGTGGAGTACCTGTCACGGTAACGGCTTCGCTGAAGTTAACCAGCATAAAAATAACAACGGACTCTTTATAACTACCATCAGCGAATGTAGAAGATACTCCTGTTACTGTAGGGGCAAGTTTATCATTCAAAGTGACCGTATTATTGCTTTGTGTAGTGGAAGCAACCAGTCCAGCGGCCCCAAAAATTTGATTACTTACCGGAGTCACTGTCAATACTTCAGAACCATTAGGTGTATCGGTTACACTGAAAAATATTCTAACCACTGTCTCACCGCCTGTCAAAGCGGAAGCAGAGCCTTCGGCAGTATTGTCATTTTTCTTTACACTGGAAATTTCTGGAGCAGTAGCTGACCCACCTGAAACACCTAGGCTAAAATCCGCAGCCTCTAAGGCACCGCTTACTCCATTCGTATTGTAGACAGCTTGATTGAAAGTAACATCTATGTAACTGTTGTCTGCTGCCAATGCTGTACTCTCGATAGTTGGATTATTGAACACTGTGGCTGTATTGACCTTAAACACACCAGCAGTACCTCCAGTATTAAGAGAGCTACTATACGACACATAAGCATTGCCATTTCCATCTAGCACTGTAGCAGAAGGTGCCCTTGATTGCCCACTTATGCTCAAAAAAGTATAGTTCTGAATAACCCCATCGTAGTTGGTACTGAGCAACAGCGAACTTGGGTTTCCTAAATTGTACGAATCGGTATATAATGCTAACGCTATTTCCTGATTCGTTTGGTCAATAGCTACTGCGGTACCGCGCCAGTTTACTTCGTTACCATTGCCCGTTCCGACACCATACAGTTTGCTCCATATCGTATTACCATTCTTGTCAAACTTATTTGCCATGACATCCAAGTTAAAACTATGCAATGCATAATGGTCCTCCCAGCTATATAGATAAACATTACTATTTTCATCGGCCAAAAGTCCACCATAGTCATTACGGTTCCGCCAAAGCCTTCCCCATTCTACTGAATAGTCGTCAGTCTTGCTCATTTTAGCTATACCTTGGTGAGAACTGCTACTTAAATCTTGGGTAAAATGAACAAACAGGCCCTCAGAAGTTTCGACAACGGATCTGAATATAACACTGGTTGCACCGCTCCACGGTGTTGTGCTGCTTGTCATTGCCACAGGATTAATATTGTCAAAATTGGGAAAAATGGTAACCCCAAATGTGAACGCAGTCTCGGCAGGAAATGTATAATTAGTGGCATCTGTAGGTGCTACAGTATTTGCTAAAGGTGACCCTGTAAAAAATGGCATACTGGCTGCAGTAGGGTTAGCCTTGGAACCAAAAAAGTCAGGGGAACTACTTCCTCCCTGATAACCAGATATATCGGTTTTTACAATTGTCAAAGCAGGATCAGTTGCCTGATTCCATTGTTGACTAATGCTGAGATCACTCAAGTTTATGGTAAACAATGCGTCCCAAGCCAATAATAATAGGGTATTATTTTGTCCTACTTTGAAATCAGAAAGATTCCGGCTCATACCAGTTTGTTCGTAAGAGAACCCTTGAATGAGAGCACCAGTACCGAGGTTGAATTCACAAATAGCAGGCGATCGCCTTCCAAATAATATTGTCTCTGAAGCAAAGCCGACAAATAAGCGCTCAGTACCGCCATCGTTTACCACTAACATATTCGTCACAAGAACCTCTTGAGTACCATTAATAGCCTCACTTCCGTCAGTGGAATTATAGAGACCAAGTGTATCTGACCAGAGTAGAGTTCCAGAGGAATTGAGCTTGCTCACTGCAAGCATCCTGTGAGTAGTGACCGAAGATGCTACATATACATTGCCAGCGGCATCTGTTGCCACAGCACTCGTTTCTCCTGAATAACTATAAATGTCATCATGCACCCACTGTGGAGTTTGCGCTTGCAAAGCTGACATCATAAAAAAGCATGCCCATAGTAACAGACTATACTTGAAAACTTTGACCATGCTATGCCTGATCAGACGAACTTCTCGTCTTAGAAATGTACTGATTATCATAATTTTGTAAATGGTTTAATAGCTGGTGATAGAGTTTGTAAAAAAATAGATTTAAACTAAATACTATTGGGGATTCGTTACGGATGTGATTACTTGTTATTAAAAAAATAATTAAACTGTTATTTACTACCCACACAAAATCATATGCATGAATAACAATAGAATTTAATCAAATCTTTCGAAAATATAGCTTTTAATAAGAGACAAACAACTATTTCAGTACAGAAAAAACAACAACCTTATTATTGACTTATTTCTAATAAAATAAGAGTGGTGAACTAAAATCAACCCCATTAAGAATTCCCTCTTCATAATGGTTCTTACCTAGGCCTTCTGATTTACAGACTTGACTTCCTTGTTACTTACTTGGTCAAGCAAGAAAGTAGAGTAATAGTTGGTGTAAAGTTCATTTGTGAGACCTATCAAAATATATTGCTGAGCTGTTCAAACACACTATTTTGTAAAACCACCCTATGGATTCCATATATATAGAGCAAGAGAGAGTTTATCAGCAAACCCTACCCATTACCATCTAAGACTCTCAAATAGTACTAGGTGTACTCAAGATTTTATAAGCATTCGACTCAATCCAAGGATCGGAGAATTAAACCTAACAGGCTATCACACGGCGATTTAAGGTCAAGTGATTTATTATCGGTCTCAGGCATTGTATTATGAATAGCCAGCTGTTCAACTTATGATCAATAATCAACCTCTATATATCAATAACATTCTGATTAATTACCATAACTAAAATCTTAGTATCCATAACATACAACTAGATTATCATAATCTACTTCCGAATAACCATAACATAAATCTACACTATCATAATACACAACTTGATTACCATAATAATCATCTCATTTATCATAATACAAATACTTAAATCCATAACACACTCCTATACTGTCATAAGTTAAGTCTCAACCCCAAAAACCTGTATCTGCTAGAGCATAAGACGTTTTGTCTCTTTGCTAAAGCTCTACAACCAAGCTCCGGCACTGGAAAAGACTCTCAAAGCGTTGTTTAACATGCTGACTGCACATAGACAGATAGCAGGAACTCCTGAGCTAGACACCGCTTTCAATGAATTGTCTACTTTGGTAAATAGCTATTAGCAGTTTTTAGCTGAAACATGTATGTTTCAGGGTTTAAGTGATTAAACCCACTTTATCCTCCATTAGAAAACTTTCCATAGACTGAACAACTTCAAGTCAGTCGTTTCACTAGCTTTATAATGTAATTAACGACTCGAAGGCATAAAGAATTGAAAATGCGAAACCAATTAATACTAGCTACACTCACAGATGAGCAGTGCATAGGGATGGTCAAAGACCTGTTAGAGGCTAAAACAGGACTGGAATTTCAGCCTCCAATAGAATCAGCTATTAGACCAAGCCTAATTTCTGTTACCAATACCAATGATGGAGACAAAGCATTTTCTTATCAGGCAATGGTAGAGATTGAAAATGATTTATCTATTAACACGAACAAAGTTGAAGAGATCATTAATCGAGTAAATAATTTCATTAAAGCACGTGAACCAAAACACTTTTACTTATTTCTTCTTCAACCAGTATCTCAAATTGTCAATGACAATCTAACTTCAGGTCTCAATGAAATTATACCGGAAGCCTTCACAATTTGGGATAATGATTTGATTCAAGATTCACTAAACGAATATCCTCAAATCAAGAAAAAATGGAATATTAAAGAATATGGTCACCAAACGACATCAGACTTTGAAACCATTTATGAAAACCAAAAATTCTTTCTAACAGATCATATATGGGGTAGCCAGAATAAGCTTAATCATTTTATTCTAACTAAGTCGTGGCAATATCAATTTCCATCCACCAATAGAGGAACCTGGTCTCAAATAGCCAATGGCGACATAATTATCCTTAAGTCAACGAATAATACTGGAAAGAATCTAGCAATTGAGGTAGTTGCGATAGGTGTAGTTGCAGGACCATGGCTCCAAAAAAACAGTGTAAAGGTCAATTGGAGTGAACCTTTCAATTCAAGGATATTATTACCTAAAGAAGAGGTCTATTCTAATTCAATATTGCTTCTGTCTGAATTTCAGAAAAAACAAGTTTTAGATTTACTCTATGAAGTAAACGGCAGTATCAAAAACACCATAGTCGATCTTTCAAAAAACGTCTCAAAACTGTATGGTTTGAATTCTCGTGAGGGACTTCTTACTGTCATCAAATTAAACGAAGTTCAACAAAAAGATTTCTGGTGGATTTCCTGCAAAGAACAATTCCAAGATATTACATACAATAAAGAATATGGTATCAAACTTTCTATTGGACAAAAAACACCTAAAAAAGGAGAGTTAGCATTCTTTGCTATACTCTCTCCTCATTCAACTGTAGATGGTGTAGTGGAAATCAAAAGATATACAGATGGAACCTTGTTTTTTCATTTCATTTATCTGTTTGACAACAAGCCAAACGCTACAAACTTGATAAGTAAAATAGAAGGTATTGAGAATATTGAAATTTCGTCTAATACAGTACTTCATACTCCTTTTGAGATATTCGATAAACTTCTGGAATTGACAGAAATTGGGACTAAGAAAGAAGAATCCAAAGACAACATTCCATTCCACCTTGATCAAGTAGAAGTAACAGATAGATTAAATAGAGAGTCTGTCGCCAAGTCTCTCTCTCGCTTACTGAACCGAAATATCTTCAACAAGAAAAACACAGCTAACAGGGACAGGGCTTTTATGGTTCATTTACAAGGTGCATGGGGGGAAGGAAAGTCTACTTTTCTAAATCTTCTTACTGATCAATTAGGCACAGATGAAAATAAGTGGATAGTTGTGAACTTCAATGCATGGCAAAGCCAACATATAAGCCCTCCCTGGTGGACGTTTTTGAGCACAATTTACAATGGGGTCAAAGGAGAACTAGGAGGGTTTCCATACAATTGTCTAATAAGGATAAAGGAATGTTGCAGACGAGTTTTTTGGTATAAGAGTTTTTACAAGATTATTCTATTGCTTTTTACAGCGGGTTGCATCTGGGCTTTGTATCACTTCCGGTCTTCTCTTTTTGAGTTTGCTAGGCCATTAGCGTCAAGTGATAATCATGACACATCTACCATAGGTTTCGATGTGAAGCTTTTTAAAGAAATAATCATTGCTTTTGGTGCTATTGTAGGTGCTGTATATTCATTTGGTAAGTTTCTAGCTGATCCTATGTTTTTGACTAGCTCAGAATCTGCCAAGACCTTCATGGAACACGCTACTGACCCAATGAAAAAGGTCAAATCTCATTTTGAATCATTGGTTCATGACGTAGATAGATCTGGTAAACATTTGGCAATTTATATAGATGATTTAGATAGATGTAATGCTGAATTTACTGTTGAACTACTTGAAGGAATACAAACCCTGTTTACAGACAAGAAGGTTCTTTATGTGGTAGCTGGTGATAGACAATGGATAAGTACATGTTTTGAAAACCACTACAAAGACTACAGAGAAGTAGTTCAGCAACCTGCTCAAAAGTTAGGTTATTTATTCTTAGAGAAAGCATTTCAGCTTTCATTGAGATTGCCAAAAGTATCAGGAGACGTGAAGAAAGAATATTGGCGCTTCATTCTAAATATTCAGGAACAAGAAGTTGAAAAGAGAGTCGAGATAACTAAAGACGAACGTCAAGAGATTATTCAGGAATTCAAAAAAACGGTGCCAATTGGCGAAACAATCACAACAGAGAAAAGAGAGGAGTTTAAAAAAAAGTACCAGCTTGAAGATCATCAAGCGGCAGACATTTTTGTGGAAGCATTAGACGAAGATCAGGAAGATATCAAACACATCTTGCAAGATCATCATGAACTAATTGATGCCAATCCTAGAGGAATAAAACGACTAGCGAACCAGTATAACATCTATCGAAATACTTTAATCGTGGAGGATAAGGAATTCGATAAAAATAAACTCTTTCGTTGGCTAATGCTTCAAAACAAATACCCAATGTTTACAGACTGGGTGGAACACAATCTTCACAATCTACGATCTGAGTTCAAATTACCTGAGGAGTTTAAATCATTAGAAAATGATAGTTTCTGGCAATTACTGATGATCGACAAAGAAGGCGAAAAAGGAGGTAGAATAGAAATGGATGAAATAGCAATGTTTATTGGATCTGAAACCACCGTGAATTAAATTCTTATAAATGAATTGTATTCCGCTCCATAGTAATTGCTAGATAACTCTCTATAAGCAAAGGTTTCAATCCCAAAACATTTACGATCGAGCGGGAATAGGCTGCCGCTATATGGAATAAAGTATACCACAAAAACAATTGAACCAAATAATCCCTTACTTTGCATTTGTGAACGAATTATTAGATCATTTACCCCGTACCAAACAAGAAGAATTAGAACAGCTTACCGAGCTACTTTCTGCCTTTAAGGAAGTCGAAATGGTCCTTCTCTTTGGTAGCTATGCACGGGGTAACTGGGTAGAAGATAGCTATGTAGATAAAGGAACTACCTACGAATACCGAAGCGATTTTGATATTTTAGTAGTGCTCACTCATGAAGACTTGCACCAGAAGTTTCGAATAGAAGACAAAGTAAAGATTGACCTCGTAGCTACTAGAAAAGTCAACACGCCTATCAGCCTGATCTTTCATGGTATCAAACAGTTGAACACCTCCTTGGCGATGGGCAACTACTTCTTCCGTGACATCAAAGAAGAGGGAAAAGTCCTTTACGATTCTGAAAAGTTCAAGCTCGCCACTCCAAAAAAACTAACAGAGAAACAATACCAGCAAAAAGCACAAGAGTACTTTGATCAGTGGTTTGAGAGTGCCAATGAATTTCTAATTGACTTCAGCAATGCTTTGAATAGGAATAGCTTAAAAAAAGCTGCTTTTGAACTACATCAGGCTACAGAGCGCTATTACACCACTATTCTACTAGTATTCACTGATTACCGTCCTAAAGACCACAACCTAGAAAATCTTGGTATAAGAGTAGCCATGTGTGATAAGCGGTTTGCTGTTTTCCCTCAGAATACGGATGAGGAAAAGAGGTTGTTTGAACTCCTTAAAAAAGCTTACATTGATGCTCGCTACAAGATGGATGAGTATTCTATCATCAAATCAGAGCTTGAATACCTTGCTGATAAAGTCAATCAACTCAAGCAACTCACCGATCAGATATGTAAGAAGAAAATACAGGAGATCGGATCAAATACAGAAATATGAGCTCTATAAAAATTACGAAATACCATTATCTCATTGCCTTTGTCCTATTAATTAATACTGCTTTTGGTCAAAATACAAAACAGACAAAAATGGAACAACTGAACTTTATGGTTGGCGAATGGATTGGGACATCTAAAGTTTACGAAGATGGTATTGTCTCCAGACAAGGTTCTGCTTATCAAAAAATAAGTTATGATCTGGACAAGAGTATTTTGGTTATTGAATTAAACACCGAGTTGCTTCAGTTGCACACAATAATCTATTATGACGAAAAAGATAGTAAATACTATTACTACCCCTTTTCAAAAAGAGGTGTATCCAAATATACTGCGGAGTATAAGAATGGTCAATTAATAGTGTGGAGTAATGAGACAAATCGATTTACTTTCAGTAGAACTTCGGACGGTGGTTTTAGAGAATACGGAGAGCAACTAATTGACGGAAAATGGACAAAATATTTTGAGGATACTTTTAAAAATTCTCAATAAAAGAACTCATCACAATACGATAATTCCCTTTAGGCATAGGTTTCAATCGCAAAACATTTGCGATCGAGCGGCACCGGCAAGAGTCTTTGCTTGGATTTAATCTATGTCTTTGCTTGGATTGACACTAGTATGATAGACTTGCAATACAACAATTTTATCTTCTCGTACTTGATAAACAACTCTATAACTCCATCTAAAGAATCTCCTAATACTCCCATTATTGTTAGGGTAATATTCGTCTAGTTGATATAGATAAGGGTTCTTAGCTAGTTTTTTAGAGGTTTGGATGATCTCTTTTTTGACTTTATTGGCACTAGAGGGAGATTCTTTTTCGATAGTAGAACAGTAATAGTCCAAAGATGCTCTGGCTATATTAGTCCACTCAACCTTTTTACTCACAGACCTTTTTCCATTTCTTCGATTGACACAGTTCCTCCATTATTAGCTTCATTGATTGCTGCATCAACATCCACTTTATATCCCTCCTGATTTAGCGCACGACCATCAGCGGTATAAGCTACTATCTTATTTTCCTTTTTGAGAAGGTCCGAGACATACTTCTTGATTTTAGATAAAGTCTGGATGTCATCCGTTTCTGCGATGTAGTGATGTAAACCTGATTTGATTTCTGCTATACTCTCCATATCGTACTGTTTGTTACAACGATAACGATTTATTTCATTATTTATATTAATCGCAGTTGATGATATTTGTTTAATTCCTTCTTAGAAGAGTTATCTCTATGACGACAACAATTAATGGCGGGCTCTAATGACCATATAGAATGAGAAACTTTTAGCCACCTAAAAAAACAAAATACCCTTGAAAATCTACCGATTAACAAGGGTTTTGGTACTACAAACAGGGCGATACTCGAACGCAAGAGTCAAGGAAGACATGCAGTTAATTGAGCGGTTGTATTCTAAAATTATGATTGAGGCTGCTTAGATTTATTCGGAGTAAAAATATGTAGCCCACCTATTCGGTGAGATCAGAAAATTTGTAGAACGCCAATTTCATTGTCTTCATAAAAAGCCGAAACATCGGACTTCCTTTTTATCAACAAATCAGCAATAGATTGAGTGCTTTGATTTCCGGTTCGCAGTAAAATAACCTTGGGAGGAACCCCCTTACTCAAAAGTAGGTTAAGGAAATCTTCATCATTCGTTATGATAATCAATTCATGTTTTTGAGCATGTTCCCAAATCTCCATATCCTTTGCTGGATACTTTGGCAATGCGTTATCAACATGAAAAACTTCATCGAAGTGGGGATTCAATTTTTTAATGAGTCTTCAAGATAGGTTAGCATCCAAAAGCAACTTCATCTATGCTGCGATGATCTTGATAATTTGTTCCCTATGAGCAGCGAAAGACAAACTCGCTCTGATGTGCTCTTGCTTAAGTTTGGGGTAATCTTCCAAAATATCTTGTTCACTCATACCAGATGCCAACCAGTTGAGAATATCAGATATAGCTATTCTGGTTCCTTTGATACAAGGCTTCCCAAATCTTACTTCTGGATCAATTGATATGTATCGAGCAATATTATTCACTATGTAAAAGTACGAAAATTCTCTATTACATGTTCTTTAAAGAATCTGACTAAAATCTGACAACTATATTGCAGTTGATCTTTACCTGAATTGAAACAAAAAGCCAGACAAAATTGTCTGGCTTTTTTTGTACCTAGGGCCGGAATCGAACCGGCACTTCCGAAGAAACTGGTGTTTGAGACCAGCGCGTCTACCAGTTCCGCCACCTAGGCATTTTTACTATTCTGGTAGTGCCCTTTCTGAAAAGGGATGCAAACATATTTAAAGATTTTGGATTAGTCAATAGTCAGTTAACAATCAGTCTATTTTTCTATTGACACTATAGGAATTCGCCGAAGCTGGCTTAGCTAGTAAAGCCTTTATTTGCGGCCATACCCCTCTGAAAAATAGCGAGTTTCTATAGTTATTGAGATCCTCTTCTGACTCCCAATAGCTATAGGTGATTACATGAGATTTTTTATGAACATCTTCTAGTATCTCTAGATGAGTACATCCCGGTTGATTTCTAATCTTCACTCCTACCTCGTCTAGCAAGCCAAAAAACTTCTCTTTGCCTCCATCTACAAAGTCAAGTCGTACTATACGTACTATCATATCTTAAAATCTATAAATACTTGATCATTCATACCTAAGCCTAGTAGATCACTACCCCTTCCCTGATTTATTCCGATTTGAAGCTTATCACTTGAATTGAACAATACATAGCACTCTCCCGGAGCCACATCAGAAAAGCCATTATTTAGTTTAGTAATCTTCTCTCTTCTGAAATTCACCTCATACGGAGAATAATTATTGATTTTCATGATCGCATCAAAATCCCTTTTCAAAATATTCGTGATCAAGTTACCATAGTGATCCACTCGGATTATGTTACCAGCGATTTGTTGCTTAGTAGCCTTGGCCTGAGTAGGCATGAACCTTTGAATATCGTCAATACTCTGGCCTATCGCCTGTATATCTATCCCAGTAGCCAATTTAGCAGCAGCACGTGCCATGATATCCTTAGCTGGAAAGGTCGTTTGAATCGAAGAATCTTCATTTAATTCTACTACTGCATGTGGCATAATATCACTGAGCAACGAAAACAAACCAGAATCCTCTCCTACAAAAAAATGTCCCTCTAATTTGAGCGCTATGCACCGAGTCTTGGGAGATGAAGAATTAGAAATCCCTACTATATGAACAGTCCCTTCAGGGAAATCTCTAAAGACTTCTTTTAAGAGGTAAGCAGCATGCCCAATATCTCCCACTTTCACACTGTGAGAAATATCCACGATCGTAACTTCGCGATTAACGCTAAGAATCTGAGCTTTGACGGCTGCTACGTAGTGATCTACGATCCCGAAATCGGAAAGAAAAGTAACAATCGTCATACACGCTAAGGAAAAAAACAGTTATTTTGTCTGATACAGAAAACAAGGTTTGACCGCAAATTAGAAATTTCATTTGGTAGAAAAAATAATTACTCTTGAGAACATTCCGTTAACTGAATTTTTGGGCATCGAGAATGAAAACATTGAAGAAATAGCCGCTGCATTTCCAAAATCTAAGGTGATATCAAGAGGTAACGAAATACGCATACAAGGAACCTCTCCCGAGATCATTCGCATCAATGAGATCATTACTTCCTTAATAGAGCATTATCAAAAGTTTGGTAGCATTAGCCAATCAAACATTAAGTCTTTTCTAAATGATGAAGAAGATGTGTTTGGTCAAGACGAATCAGAAGTTTTGGTCTACGGCACACGCGGATTTAAGATCAGCCCTAAGACTAAAAACCAAAAAACACTAGTAGACACTTCTCGTAAGAATGATCTGATTTTTGCAATAGGCCCAGCAGGTACAGGTAAAACTTATATCTCTGTAGCTATGGCTGTCAAAGCTCTCAAAAACCGTGAAATCAAAAAAATCATCATTACCAGACCTGCTGTGGAAGCTGGTGAAAACCTTGGATTCTTACCAGGTGATCTGAAAGAAAAAATTGATCCATATCTACGTCCAATATATGATGCGCTCAATGACATGATCCCGTCAGAGAAACTGAAGTATTATATGGAAAGTGGAGTAATAGAGATTGCTCCATTAGCGTATATGAGAGGACGTACATTGAATGATGCTTTTATTCTCCTCGACGAAGCTCAGAATACGACTCCTATGCAAATCAAGATGTTCTTGACGCGTATGGGGCCAAACTCTAAAGTGATTATCACAGGAGATATGTCTCAGGTCGACTTGCCTAAAAAACAAAAGTCCGGCCTGCGTGAATCATTGAACATATTAAAGGATGTCAAAGGCATAGGCTTTGTCAAGCTAAGCGGTAAAGACGTCGTGAGACACAAACTGGTTAAAAGCATCATCGAAGCCTATGACAAGGCGGACCAAAAAGAAGAGTAAATAAAACTTTCTGACCTAATTAGTGCCGAGAAACCAACTCTAATTAGCTATCGTTTTGCTATTGATCCTTTTTTTATACTAGATTAGCAGCACGACGAGTTAATCTAATTTTCTATCCTAATTCTCCTAGCTATGTTTCGATGGGCTGCTGTTCCATTTATAAGAATCTCCCTGTTCCTTATTGTTGGTATTCTGATATCACGTCTTGTATACTTTAGCTTTCACTGGGCTTGGATGGCTGTGTTGGTAAGTACATTTTTTCTTATCCCATTATTATTCAAAAATCTTAATCAGGTATGGAAAGGAATTTCTTTTCTACTGGCAATAGTATGCATTGGAGCGTTCATTCAGACCGAAAGAAAAATAGAGCCAGATGACAAACTAGTTGATGCAACGCAGGTCTTTGGAATAATTGACAGCTACCCAATGACTCTTGAAGATAAAAGTATCTATCAACTCCGCATATACTCTTTTCACTCGGACTCTTCTTTCGTAGAAACTCATCAATACTGTAGACTTACCATCGCCGAAGAAAATGATATACATCTCAAATACGGTGACAGAATATTGATAGACCAGTCTCCTTCAAGAATACCTCCGCCTCACAATCCAAATGCTTTTGACTATGCCAAATACATGGCCAACAAAAACACATATTATCAACTTTGGATTAGACCAGCCAATTACAAATTGATAAACGGAGGCCATGGTAATCCAGTACTTAGCAAGGTTTACAAACTCAGATCAAGGTTCGAACAATCCATCAAAAGAAATGTGTCTTCGCCAGAAGAAAGAGCTATTGCATTGGCATTATTATTAGGAATCAAAGATGAGTTATCTCCAGAAGTCAAGCAGACGTTTTCAAAAACTGGAACCATGCATGTTTTAGCTGTATCTGGACTTCATGTGGGAATCATATATCTACTTATCAGTATGATATTCAAAAATTCCAATATTGGATTCCTAAGAATTTGGCTGATCCCAATACTCAGCGTTTTTACCATCTGGATTTACGCATTGATGACTGGTTTTTCAGCTTCTATCCTTAGGGCTTCCATTATGTTCACCCTATTGATTATTGCTAAAGCTGCGAATATCAAAACCAGTACCGTAAATCCGATCGGATTATCTGCGTTTATTCTCTTGATGATCAACCCAAACAACCTTTTTGATGTGGGCTTCCAATTATCATTTTTAGCAATTCTCGGTATTTTAGTACTCTACGAACCGATCCACCGACTAATCACTCCAAAATACTGGATCACGAAAACTGTCTGGAAGGTTGTATGTGTTTCTCTAGCAGCTCAGATATCCACAACTCCTCTTAGCATATATTACTTCCATCAGTTTCCTACCCTATTTTTAGTTTCAAACCTATATGTGAGTGTTCTTATCAACTTACTTATGGGACTAGGTGTCCTTAACACTCTGCTTGAAACCTTTTTCAATTTAACCTTTCTCAACTCCAGCTTTGAATGGCTACTTACCTTGCTATACCAAGGAATTAAATTCATTAATTACATCCCATATAGCAATATTGAATGGCTACACATTTCAGCTTCACAAACTATCGTAAGTTACCTTCTAATTTCCTCCCTAGCTGTATTCTTACTCACCAAGCAGTTCAAATGGCTTTTGATAGCTACCTCACTTTGTTGCGTTTTCTCAGCTGAATCCATCATACTTATCAACCAACAAAAGCATAAACAACAGATAGTTCTATACTCTGACTATAAACACAAAATAATCGATCAGATTCATGGGTTTGATGCAAAACTATACTCTTACGACAGTCTTAATTCTACAAGATTCATTAAAAGTCAAGTCAACCCTAACCGTCTAAGCCTTGACCTACCAAAAGCTCAAATAAATACTTACCTCAATGCCAAAAACTACCTGCTACCTAACAACAATTATGGCTTCATTATTTCTGGAAAGAGGTTTATTGTAATGAATTCCAACCATTCTGTCCCGACAGAGTCTCCAATTAAAACTTGCTACTTAATAATATCTAATATCAGAAAGGTGCGATTAGAAGAATTAGAAAAGAAGTATTCTTTCCAAAGACTAATTATTGACAGTCTACAAGACAACAGCTACGAAACTATTGAAATCAGCAAAAGAGAAAGGATATGAAGCTTATTCGCTTTATGATGGAGCGTTAACGCTATAATGTCAAGTATTTTTGGACCTGAACCTTAAGTGACTCTTTATCAGTGCATAAATCCGGATCAGCATATATTTTCAGCATCAACTCAAACAAGACGTTTTCATCATAGCCTAATTTAGCCGCCATTCTAGCACAAAACTTAATTTCTTCATTGTAGAGTTTACCGTCAATCTTCATTAGCTGAACTACCGAGTAGATAACATCAAACTTCTTATCACTAGTAAGAGACGATAGGTTGTCTAGAGGAAGATTTTGTTGAAAAGATTCTTTTATTTCGTGCTCAGAGAGACCATTTGCTTTAGCCACTTCATTGATAAGCTCCACTTCTTCATCGACCACCTCTCCATCAATTTTAGCTAATTGTATCAAGGCGTTCAAATGAATTTTAGACATAGCTGTTTTGTTTAAATATGGTCTCTAACAAATATAGGAAATAGATATAAAAGCCTTAACTTATTAGTAGAAATGAATTTTTTAGCGCACCTATACTTATCGTTCGACAACGAGGAAATAGCCGTCGGCAATTTTATCGCCGATACGGTCAAAGGAAGAAAGTATACTGAGTTCCCTAAGGGGATTCAAAACGGCATTCTTATCCATAGAGAGATCGATAGATATACTGATAGTCACGAGATCGTCAAAGCAGGGAAACGACGATTATCCGAATACAGACACTACTCTAGTGTAATAATAGATATCTTCTATGATCATTTCCTAGCTAAGAATTGGCATCAATATTCAAAGGAACCTCTGGACAAATTCACAAAGCGTAACTACCAATTAATTTATGATCAAATCGATGTAATACCAGAGAAGGCAAAGCACATCTTATCTTATATGGAACCTGGTGATTGGCTGTACAATTATCAGTTTATGGAAGGAATTGAATTTGCATTGAATGGTATGTCTCGCAGAAGTTCGTACACCAACAATATGGATATGGCTATCAAAGATTTAAAGCGAGATTACAAGCTATTGGAAAAAGAATTCAGAGTGTTTTTTATAGAAGTAATGGATCACATCCATAATTTTACCGATCAATTAGTGAATAAATGATCGTTTCTAAGCCAAATTCTTCTACCCTCCTTTCCTTAAGTATTTTTCTCGCTATTGCCTTTGGGCTGTTTATCTATGGCATGGTATCTATCACAAGTGCCACTGATAAGTTTTGGTGGACAGTATTGATATATTCTTCTGGGCCTATCGGAGTGATGGTAACAATAAAGGTCTTGACTGGTATCAAAACAATGAGAATCGGGAAAGCCAAATTTGAAGTAAAATACCCTTTCAGAATTAAGAATGTAAAATTCGAAGGCTCAGATATTCAATCTTGGAAACATGAATCTATCAAAACCTATGGAGGTCAATACGATGAAATTACATGGATTCTAAAATCAGGAAAAAAAGTAAGCTTGAGCAAACAAGAAAACTCTGATTTCGACAAGACTTTGAAATATATGAATTCCAAGTTCTCTAAAATTAAGACCTCGTAAATCCTCTAATGTGCTTGGATTTTGATTACTTCGGCACTGCCTTATAGAGTAAAAAGGTCACAATTGTCCCTACAATATTTGGTATCCATATGGCTAAAAGTGGATTCATGGTACCAGCCTCGGCTATAGCTTTGACTAAAACAAACATGATGATAAATACAAAGGCTATCACAAATCCTAAAGCGATCTTAAACCCGGTACCTCCACGAGTATTTTTTTCTGCTGCTACTGCTACTCCCATTAAAGTCAAAATAACAGCTGTAAAAGGTGTCATATAGCGGATGTAAATTTCGTTTTGATATATCGCTATATCATCAGCACCCCGATCCTTCAACAAAGCCACATACTCTCCAAGTTCGTCTAAGTTCATAGCTTCCTGCAACTGATACTTATTTTTAAAATCTTCAGGGTTTAGATTCAAGAGAGAATCTAATTCTTTGCCAGTACAATACTTCTCTCCAAAACTCGTCACCTCTCTTCGATGGAAATCTTTGAACCTCCATTTACCAATAGAATCTACCCATACCATTTTCTTGGCAGTGAGTTTCTCCTTCATTTGATGATTCTCGATTTTCTCTAGAGTAGCCTTATATCCAGTATTCGACTTGTTATTATACCTCTGAAGATAGAGATACAAATCTTCACCAACCTTGAAATGTATATCTCTTTCATTGAAGTAAAATGGCTTTTTGAGATACTCTATTTCAAACTGAATTCTAAATTTATTGGAGTTAGGTATCCACCAACCATTAGCATAAAAAGTACCTGCTGAGATCAATACAGACGCTGCAAAAAATGGAAGCATCATTCTTCTAAAACTAACCCCACCTGCCAAAATCGCTACAATCTCAGTTTTAGCAGCCATAGTAGAGGTTACTAATACGGAGGCAATGAATATTGTAATGGGGGCTATCAAATTGGCTATCCAAGGGATAAAGGATAGGTAATAGTCAAAGATTAAATCTCCCTCGACTCCATTTCGAACAAACTTCTCGTTCTTCTCTGTAAAGTCTATCGTCACGATAATCAATACGAGCAGACCTACTACAAATACGAAAGTGGTCAAGAAGCGCTTAAATATGTACTTATCTAATAGTTTCAACCTAAAGTCTCTTTGTCAATTTAGGAATCATTTGATTTTTCCAGCTAGCAAAATCCCCAGCTTGAATATGAGCTCTAGCTTCTTTTACCAGCCATAGATAAAACGATAGATTGTGAACACTTGCTATCTGCGATCCGAGCATTTCATTACTTTTTATTAAATGACGAAGATATGCCTTGCTATAGGCTACATCCACATATCCTGCCAAGTTAGGGTCAATGGCTGAAAAATCCTTAGCCCATTTTTCGTTCTTAATATTGATAATACCTTCAGATGTGAATAACAATCCATGTCGAGCATTACGAGTAGGCATCACACAATCAAACATATCAATCCCAAGTGCAATACATTCCAGAATATTTTCTGGTGTACCTACTCCCATTAAATAACGAGGTTTATCCTTAGGTAAAATGTTACAAACTAGATCAGTCGATGCATACATCATTTCAGCTGGCTCACCTACCGAAAGTCCTCCAATAGCATTGCCCTCTCTGTCAAATGAAGCGATGGCCTCAGCAGATTGCTCTCTCAAATCATGATAGGTACTGCCTTGAACAATTGGAAAAAGTGCCTGACTGTAACCATACTTAGGCTCAGTCGCATCAAATCTATCACAGCACCTTTTCAGCCATCTATGGGTCATTTCCATGGATTCTCTGGCATACTTTCTATCACATGGATATGGTGTACATTCATCAAAAGCCATTATTATATCTGCACCGATGGTGCGCTGAATATCCATTACACTCTCGGGAGTGAAATTATGCTTAGAACCGTCGATATGCGATTGAAACTTTACTCCTTCTTCCGTGATCTTTCTTCGATCCTTCAGAGAATACACTTGATATCCTCCACTATCAGTCAAAATAGGCTTGTCCCAACCATTGAACTTATGAAGCCCTCCAGCTGATTCTAGCACGTCCAATCCAGGTCTCAAGTATAAGTGATAGGTATTACCAAGAATGATCTCAGCCTTGACGTCTTCTTTCAGTTCTCTCTGATGAACCGCTTTCACTGTCCCCGCTGTCCCGACTGGCATAAAAATAGGCGTTTCTATCTCTCCATGATCAGTAGTGACCACTCCAGCTCTAGCCTTTGACTTAGTATCTTCTGCTTGTAATTTAAAATCCATGTGGTCGGCAAAATTATGAGTATTTGGAAAATAATGTTTTACCCATGTCCACATATATTTGCTTCCTATTCGACCATGATATGATTTCAGAAATTTTATTCTATACGACTGCTGCTATTCTATTCATCCAGACTCTTTATTGGGGACTTAGTTGGGTGAAAATTCTCAACCATTACCCTACTAAAGAAAGCACTCCTAAACCTACATCCGTCATAGTTTGTGCTCACAATGAGATTGACAACCTAAAGGAACTAATCCCTTTACTTCTCGAACAGGATCATCCAGAGTATGAAATAATTGTAGTGAATGACCGCTCCAATGATGGAACCTATGATTTTCTTCTCAACTATAACCACCCTTTGGTCAAGCCAAGTAGAGTAGATACGGTTCACGATCATATCACAGCAAAAAAGTATGCAATTACTCTAGGAGTGAAGGCTGCACAGTATGAAAGACTTTTATTCATAGATGCGGATTGTCGTCCAGACTCTTCGAAATGGATCCAAAGCATGACTAATAACTTTGAAGAGGATACCAATTTTTCAATAGGAGTCTCATTATATAATAAAGGAAAAGGACTTCTTAATTACATTATCAGACTAGAAACCCTTTTTACAGCCATCAACTACACAGGATTCGCATTGCTCGGCAATCCTTATATGGGAGTAGGAAGAAATCTAGCTTATCGAAAATCTAACTTCCTTGAAAATAAAGGTTTCAACAAATATCAACGAATCACTGGAGGAGATGACGATTTACTAGTCAACCAATTAGCTAAATCTAAGACAACCATTGTGGCATTAGGAAAAGATGCATTGAACCATTCTATTCCTAAAACTTCTTGGGGAGAATGGTTAAGGCAAAAGACGAGACATATCTCCGTCAGCAAACATTATCGATTCTTGGACAAACTATTGCTTGGGATTCAAAACCTTACGCACTCGCTATTTTGGGTTTCATTGGTTAGTTTAGCGCTTAGTACCGATCAGTACATATTGCCAGCCGGACTGCTTTTGTTTAGAATGTTTTTCATGGCTTTTCTTTGCCATAGCACATCCAAAAGATTCGGAGACCGTATGAACATTGGACTAGTCCCTATTTTGGACGTTTTGTATGTATTTTACGTTAGTATCGTAGGTACTAAAGCGATTTTCACGAAGAACGTTAGATGGAAGTAAATAAGCAGTTTTCTGATAAAGCACTCAAAGATTTCAAACTCATAGACAAAGCCGTAGACGACGGCAATGAGCAGGCTTTTGCCGAACTCATGGAGCGATATAAGCGTCCGGTCTATCATATGATCCTCAAAATGATCCGAAATACGGACGATGCTGAGGATCTAACCATAGAGGCTTTTGCTAAAGCTTTTAAAAACTTACACAAGTTCAAAAAAGACTACACTTTCTCTACTTGGCTGTTCAGAATCGCAACGAACAATACAATCGATTTCATCCGAAAGAAGAAATTGAAGACTTTCAGCTTAAATACCTCATTCACTGATGACGCTGGAGAATCTGTCAATATTGATGTAGAGGATAATAACCTAAACCCTCAGGAAGAAGCTATAAAGGCCCAAAAAATCGAACTTGTACAGATGTTCGTGACCAAACTTCCTCCTAAGTACCAACGACTCGTTAAACTGAGGTATTTCGATGAGCTGTCTTATGATGAAATAGCTAAGACTCTAGAAGCCCCATTAGGAACTGTCAAGGCTCAGCTTCACAGAGCGAGAGAATTGATGTACGATTTAGTGAAGGATAAGAAACCTCATATATAGTCAAGCTAAAGAAAATAACATTAGAAGCCCCTCAATTTATGCAGGGGCTTTTTTATATCACGAGACCATTGAGTCTCCGATTTATTATTAACTACCTCAAGTTCTCTTCAAATTCTTTCCCCTCGAAAATAAGTACGATTAGTACATTTGCCGCATGATCGATTTAAAAGCATTTTTCCCTGATCTTACTGGAGATCAAATTAAAAAGTTTGAGCAGTTACCTGCTCTTTATGAGGACTGGAATGCCAAAATCAATGTGGTTTCAAGAAAGGACATTGAAGAATTGATGACTCGCCATGTCTTGCATTCTTTGGGTATAGCTAAGGTCATGAAATTCGTTGATGGGTCTGACATACTGGACATCGGTACAGGTGGTGGTTTCCCAGGCATTCCTTTAGCCATCATGTTTCCTAATTGCAAATTTGTACTTGTAGATAGTATTGGTAAGAAAATTAAAGTGGTCAATGGAGTCGCTGAATCTCTGGGTTTGACGAACGTCACTGGTATTCATGAACGCGCCGAGAATATCGATCAAAAATTCGACTTTATTGTCAGTAGAGCGGTGACTCGTATGAAACCATTCTACCAATGGACTAAGGGTAAGTTCAAAAAAGAAAACAACAATCCTCTCAAAAATGGCATCCTGTATCTCAAAGGTGGAGACTTAGAAGAAGAAATGTCTGAGTCTAAACTTCGATACAAAATGCATGACCTTTCTAATTTCTTTGAAGATGAGTTCTTTGAAACTAAGAAAGTCGTCTATGTGGAAAAGCAGTAGGTAATTGATAGTCAGTAGACCATAATCTAGAGACTATAGTTCATAGTAGAAACCTTAATAAGAATCCAAGTTTAAATCTATTGTAGGAATAATTCAGCAACTCAATAGAATCAATACAAATCCCAATTCCCTTTCAAGTAGTACTTGTATAGTACTGGATCATGGATTCGGTTGACTCGGATGCTGTCTACTTGTGACCCGTAGAAATTCTTACCAAAAGAAGTCATCATTGTCATTGCTTCAGTATTTACCCATTGCGTCGGTACGTTGAATTGAAGTTGTTGTAACCCTTTTTTAAGATTGGGATGCTTGGATTTTATTCCCAGCGCCCATCCCCATTCTCCCATTGTGATGACTTGGTGATGCATAGGAACTACTTCGAAACCAGCCTCTTTCATTGTTAAATTAACACATCTGAAGGCTTTCGTCGCGAAATACGGACTGCCTGCCTGTGTAACTATAACTCCATTTGGACGAAGTCTTCTATAACAATTACGATAAAATTCATAGCTGTACATCCTTCCTAACTCTACACTTCGTGGGTCAGGTAAATCAATAATGATCACATCATAATAGGCGCTATCATTCATCACATACTGAAAGGCATCGTCATTAATCACTTGTACTTTCTCTTCACTTAGTGAGTTTTGATTAATTGAGGTAAGAATAGGATGAGTCCTTGCCAGCTCTGTCATTTTAGGGTCTAGATCTACGAGCTTAGCAGTCTTCAGAGAAGGATATTTTAAGACTTCTCTCACTGCACATCCGTCACCTCCTCCCAAAATAAGGACTTCAGTGGGGTGCTTAGACAAAGTCATAGCAGGATGAACCAATGGCTCGTGGTACATCACTTCATCTCTAGAGCACAATTGCTGATTTCCATTGAGGTAAAGCCAATAGTCGTTTTTCCATTGCGTGATGACTATGCGCTGATAGGAAGTCTGCTCAGTAAAGACGACTTTATCCTTATATCTGGATTGTTCTCCGAAGAGAATAATTGGCTTGGTGTATATGCTCCCTAATACAATCGTCCCTAATACAATAGTGGCTGCTGCAATTAATATTCTTGACTCTGACTTTAGAATTAGCTTCCGAGTGGTTAGCAATAGACTAACAGCAACAGCCAAATTCACTATACCAAGTACAAAAGGCGTATACATGAGTCCCAAAAATGGCAAACCTATAAAAGCAAAGAACACTCCTCCTAAAAGACTACCGTAGTAATCGTTCTCAAGAATACCCGAGATATTGTGTCGCAGCTCTTGAAACTCCTCGTTGATCCGAATCACTAGTGGAATTTCCATTCCTATCATCAAACCAATCAAAATGGACAAGACGTAAATGATGACTTCATGGAGAGTACTGTATGCGGCCATCGTATACACTGACAGTGGCGCAAAAGACACTGTGAATGACAGTACAAACTCAATGATGATGAATTTCACCAGCAGATTTCCGCCTATGCTTTTACTCAGTCTACTCCCCAGCCCCATTGAGAATAGCATAAGACTAATAATCATGATCCACTGAAAGATGGAATCTCCTAAGAAGTAGGTAGCTAAAGTCGAGAGTACGTATTCGGCTACTACTCCAGAGAATCCTGTAGCGAATATGGTAGCTTTCAGCAGTAGTGATCTGCTGATTTTAGAATTGGAAGTCAAAATACTAAGACTGAGAGTGGACTTGGTGAACTGAGGAGCGCTGAACTTCTTGAATATTCTCACAAGAAATCCCCATCGAACTAGAATTGAAGAGCTGCTCGATCAAGCTCAATTCTATTTGGCCTTTGCAGGTCAAAATATCAACGCACGCAAAATTGTTTTCCGGCCATGTATGAATGGTCAAATGGGATTCACTCAATAGCAACATGGAGGTCAATCCCTGAGGGGTAAACTTGTGAGAGCACTTATCCAAGACTGTCAAACCAAGTTTATTGGCTATTTCAATTAAAAACGCTTCGACTACCGCAGCGTCTTCCACTTGAGTAGTCGAGGAGGTTTTCAGATCGATCAAGTAATTATATACCATGGCGTATTACTTTATGGCGCAGTTTTGGAATGGATCTAAGTCTCTTAAAATACTCGTTCCCCCTTATTGAAGGGGGAATAACTCTTATCTGTATTACCATTCCCTTTCATATAAGGAATCTGAAAATTATCTAACTTATTCAAACCCTTCCTTCATTTTCTTAAAAGCACCAAGTAATCAGTACTGACCCTCCGATGTATCCAAATGCTTCTACGATAGCTGCACCGATATTAGGATGTTCTTGATTGATGATTTCGTCTGTCAGCTTCTCTCCCGGTAGCAAGATCTTATCCGTCAAGTATCTCATCACTGGAAGCATAATCATACCTATCCCGATTTCTAGACCTGCCTCTGTCAGACTTGTAGACCAACTTTCAAAATCACCTGACAATCCGAAACGAATCAAGTTACCCATAGCGATAATCGCTCCTGCTAGACCTACTCCTACCGCTACATTTCCTTTTTCGATGTGTTCGTGAATATCATATGGAGTAATCATGTTGTACACTCTGAATACCAATATCAATGACAACAATCCACTCAACCAAAACCCAATGGCTAGATGTATACCTGACATCAAGTCTCCATTACCTTCGCCTGTCACGGCTCCGAAGATGATCAAGCCAATAGCTATCGACACAGACCCTTCGATGATTCCTGTTCCTACATTTTGATCTTCTATGATCTCCTTTCTGACTTTAAACTTTCTCAAAAGCACCTTATCGGTAAATAACATAGATACATTCAAAAGTACAATTGCTAATGAAGCATAGATAGCGATCATCTCTACATCCATCCATAGTCCTTGACTAGGACCTACAATTGCACTACCTATCGCTAGTAATAATCCTATAAAGTAGCCTACGTGAGCTATGCTAAATGCTAAATTGTCTTTCTTGACAAGCTCTTGCTTTACATCAATTGACTTATTGAGCAATTGGTAAACGACCTTCCCTATGAAGAAGAAAATCAAAGCGGTGAAGGCATATACCAGTCCTTCGTACGCTGTATTTAAAAATTCTTGTAACATCTTCTTTCTTTAATTATTTACCAAAACCTCCACTTCTCGATCTATATCCAGTGCTGCTTGAGCTTCTAGAGTCATTTCTAGATGTCTTGCTATAGCTACTTCCTGAACTGTAACTTCTGGATGAGCTCGCTGCAGCAGATCTAGCCACATTGTTTCTTACCTTTTGCTTGAAAGAAGAAGGTCTACTTCCCCAGTTTGTCTTTTGCCCCGTATTCGAAGAAGTGTATGATCGAGTACCGTAGTAGTTGTTCGGACCATAGTAGCTTCTACCTGTACCGTAGTAGCCTCCGTAGTAGTTATTCCAATAGCTATATCGCGCTGGATAGGCAATCATATTGAACATGGAGCTCATGAAAGCATATCTACCATAAAACTCCCAAAAGCTATTTCCTCCAGAGTCTCTACGCCACTGTCCATACTTCTCATTTCCCACATAGTTGTCATACCCAGCAGGAGATGTTTCCTTGTGCAAGACCCCATTCTTTTTAGACACGATCGTCATGCCCATGTCATCAATGTGCTGCTCAAACTCCACTGGAGACACGTCGTACCAAGTGGTCTCACGAGCCATCACTGTATCTGGCTTCTCTATGATCACTCTATACTGATGTCTATAAATGTCTTCAGATTCATCCGCATCCATATCATAAAGCAGGATACTGTAAGTTGGCTCATCGGACAACTGTCTGATCAGCTCGTCTATAGGAGACTTGCGCCACTCACTCAATCTATCTCTAGATCGATCTTCGTACGAGTTGCTTGATCCTCCACTACAAGTCTTGAACACGATGAACCCGACGAGTAGGACAATAATGATATTAATAATGTTGTTATTCATAGGTCTCTTAATATGGTATCTATAGGATAATTATAATTTGCAATTAGTATCAAAGTGAGGTGTCAGTCAGCCGCAGGAACGATGTTAGAGATTTCATGTTCTTCGATGTACTTACCTTGAAACACCTCAAATTTCTTCTCGTCCCACTGCTCGATAGTCAGTACCAGCTCTTCTCTCCTATCTTCATAGCTCCAGCTAATGAACTCATCCCATACATCGGGCTTGTTGTTGATATCATGGAAGTAGCCAGAGGCTTCTTCATCCAGATAGTAATCTACTCCTTCATAGGTTATCTTGTTGAGAGGCTGTTTACCATCCATCAAGTCGTTGAAGATATCGTCTCCTAAGCTGGCTAAACTCAACTTCTCCGTCACTGTGATCAGTAGCTCCCCGTCTTCTTCGATCTCTAGATAGAATACACCTTTGGAATTGGAGATTTTGAACTCACGGGTGAAGTGATTGTCTCCCCAGTCGTATTCGTAGATTTCCTCTACTACCCAACTCTCTAGCTCGTAGTCAAAGATAAACCCAACATCCAAATCATGGATTTTCATGTTGGTCACATCGTAGTGAGGTTCTTCTTCTTTCTTCTTCCCAAAAAGGTTTTTGAATAAGGACATTTGGTGATTATTTAGGCTTAACAGTTCTATTGATAAGACGCAAACATAAAATGACTGCAACTATTAGTAGTCATTGAAAGGGAGAATGTTACAACTTGACAAGAATTCTTTGGTTCACTTCGCCTCACTGACTCGTAGGACGCCTCAATGTTCACCCGAAAGCTTCCTGCAATGTGCAGCGCCTCGTCCCGAAGACCCGAAACCTTCCTGCAGCTTGCAGCGCCTCGTCGGGTAGACCCGAAAGCTTCCTGCAGGTTGCAGGAGACCGTCGGGTAGACCCGAAAGCTTCCCGCAGATTGCAGGAGACCGTCGGGTAGATCCGAAAGCTTCCCGCAGGTTGCAGGAGACCGTCGGGTAGATCCGAAAGCTTCCCGCAGGTTGCAGGAGACCGTCGGGTGGATCCGAAAGCTTCCCGCAGGTTGCAGGAGACCGTCGGGTGGATCCGAAAGTCTCTCGTAGGTTGCAGCGCTCCGTCGGGTGAAGCTGAAACCTTCTAGGTAGGTTGCAGCAGACTTTCGGTCTCACCCGAAAGTATCTCTTTTTCCTGTGCTATTTGAAGGGAGTCTTTGTAGATTAACGCCTCCTTTATTCACCAGCTACATATCAGGAAGTATTGTTTGCTATCTATTGGTTTATTGGTGGTATCAAGGGTAAAACACAAATTTGATTTTTGCAATGAACAACTCTTTTTTAGCCCTACTTTTAGCTACATCCTTCGTAGTGTATAGCTGTGATAACATTAAAAAAAAGACAGATCCTGAAAAGGAACAACAAGCTATCAATGACTATTTTGATCAAATTGACAGCTTAATATTAACAACCAGTCCGAGAAAGTTTAATGGGGTAATCTCAATTACTCAAAATGGAAAAAGTGTTTACTCAAAGGCTTATGGATATTCCAATCTTGACAGTCAAACACCAATAAGCTTGAATGACAACTTCCGAATTCAGTCTAATAGCAAACAAATCACCGCAGTAATTATCCTAAGAGAAGCCGAGAAAGGTAATATAGAACTTCATAGTCCTATCAGTAAATACTTGCCTGACTTCACTACGACATGGGTTGACTCGGTTACTGTACATCAGTTAGTCAATATGTCTGCGGGAATAGCTGCTTTAGACGAGCCGTTGCTTTTTGAACCTGGAACGAGCTTTCATTACAGTAATCCTGCCTATGGACTACTTGGTAGAATAATCAAGAATGTTTCAGGAAAGAAATACACTGAATTAGCAAATAGCTTATTCAAAGAAATAGGAATGAATGACACTTATTGCTATCAGTTTGACGGAGAAAATCAAAAACTAATCAACGGATATCAATGGACTGGAAGTGATTACAACTTTGTTGAATTTTCAGAGCTAGGATTTACAGAAGACACTTGGAATGACTTCATACCTACTGGCGGAATAATCTCTAATGTAAAAGATCTACATACTTGGGACACCAAACTTCATCATGGAGAGCTGTTAAAACCAGCGTCGTACGAAATCATGACCAACTCAGAAGTCCCAGATTTGTTTGCTGCTTTGAGTGATGAAGAGATGTCCTATGGATATGGAATTGATATTGCACATCAGCCGTTTAGGTATTTAGGACATGGAGGTTCTGGGTTTGGTTTTGTATCAATCAAGTTCATTATACCGGAGCAAGACATGGATGTGATAGTCCTAGAGAACTTGTATCATACTGATATCCCTACAAGATATCACTTTGAAAAGGAGATCAGAAAAATATTGATCAATGGAGACTCAACTAAATAGTAACTCCTATCGAAAACATATTTAAAAACCTTAATTACAACAGTGTTTCAGAGCTACTGAAACATGTCATAGATCAGTATAGAGATGCATGGCTACAACCTGATAAAGCAGATGAATTGCTTGAGCTAGCTCTTCAGCATTTGACTCTTTTGAACATCAAATACCCAAACCACCCTTTGATCTTAACTAATATCGGCGCTATTCTTTCTGATCTTGGAAAACACAAGGAAGCTTTAGCTTACCTTGAGTCCGCCAAACCTGAAAATTCAGCTGACAGAAACTTAGTCAAGAATATGGGTATCGTTAAAATGAACTTGGATAATGAAGACTTAACTGCAAGAACCTATTTCGATAAAGCCAAAAACTTACAACCTAACGAGCTTACTATCGAAGCATTTTTTGACCCTCATGGGTATTGAGTGAATTGTTCTTTGGCTGGTTACGTTTTATGTACTTTCAAAAAACATTTAGCACGTAAAGTATTTGTTGCTTCTTACCGAAAGGAATTTTAGCTGAAGTAAAGGTTGGCGATTCTTTACTTAACATATTTGACTGTCCAAAAGATCAATCCCTCACGATAATCCCCAATGAATATAGGAATAAGAAAAACATGACGAATCATCAAATTTTGGAAACCGTAGATCATAGACCTTGGGAACTAGCAAAAGGCAAATGGAGCTACTATCAAGAATGGAATCAGGTAGTTTTTCTTCATTGGAAAGTAAGTCAATCAATTCTAAGAAAGTTTGTTCCTGAACACCTTGAAATTGATTTATATCAAAACCAAGCATGGATATCTTTGGTAGTTTTTAGAATGGATAACATAAGACCACGACTCCTTCCTTCATTCCCTCCAATTTCTAATTTTGACGAAATCAACATCAGAACCTATGTACAACAAAATGGAAAGTCTGGAGTTTATTTCTTAAGCATTGAGGCTAGCAAACGTCTGTCGACATTAATAGCAAAGAACTTATCAGAACTACCCTATAGATACTCTTCAATCAATAGAAACTCACTATCAAACTTTAGTTCTAAAAACACCAACTATAATGACCATCTCAACTTCACATATGAAGTCAAAAATGAAACTCCCAAAAAATCAGAGTTAGACCTATGGCTAACAGAACGGTATGCTTTATTTCAGACCTCTCGATACGGCCTTAATAAATTTGAAATACATCACATAGAATGGCCAATCAAAAACATTAAACTTTCAACATTGAAATATCACTATTCTAGATTTCTAGAACTATTCAGTGGAGAACCAAACCTGGTGCATTTTTCAGAGGGTGTACAAGTACTTGCATGGGCTAAGGAAAATCAAAATATAAAATGATCCCCCAATTATACTATCAGCCTAATTGACCATTTTTAATCACTATAATCGTACTATGGATAAACAATCAATAAACGAAATACCTCAATCTTTCGAGCTTGATGAGCTGATTGAAACACTTATTGTTCTTGACAAAATAGAACGCGGCAAACAGGATGTTCAAAATGGAAATACTGTATCCCACACTGAAGCAAAAAAACGACTCCGTAAATGGTTGAAATAGTTTGGCAAACCATACTCTCCGAAACTTAGTTAAAATAAGGTGAATTCATAGAAAAAGACTCTTAAACAATAATTGAGATCATTTCAATTTGATTTAAAATATGTAGTATGAAGGCATCTCTTGGACTAGAAGCCTGCAAACTACAAGTAGACTTAGAATAACTAGCCTTCCTCCTTTGATAATTCTACGATGAAAAAAAATCTAGTAACCAACTTATCCAGACAAGCATGACGTAAAGGTGTCGCAGACGTGTCGTAGCGATTAAAAAGATCAGAATATACTTTTGTTCATCATTTAATAATGAAAATGTCAAAAGCATGAAAACGAGAATTAAAGAGCTGAGAAATAGAAAAGGATTATCTCAAGAAGAATTAGCTGAAATGTCTGAACTAAGCTTGCGAACAATACAACGAATTGAGAATGGACAAACTGAACCACTTGGAGACTCCTTAAAAAAAATTGCTTTTGCACTTAAAGTTGATCTGGATGAGCTTACAGATTGGGTTGTTCAAGAAGACATTGTATTCTTAAAAATACTGAACTTATCTGCTCTGACTTTTTTATTATTCCCAATTCTTGGTGCTATTATCCCATACTACATGTGGAATTCTAAGAAAAACACTATAAAAGGGATTCAAAATGTAGGGACTAATGTTGTAAACTTTCAATTGACCTGGAATTTACTTCTGTTTTTAGGTGTAATTCTGACTACTGCATCAACCATAGTTCTTAGCAAAAGCCCTTCCATTGCCATGCTTATTTCACACAATGGCGTATTGATCAGTGCCTTGTATACTGTGAATTTCTTACTGATAGTATTTAACACGACTAGGATTCAAAATGAAGAACCTTTAAAATATTACCCGAAAATTAAGTTCTTGTAGCATAGACAACCTATTTACATTAATTAAATACTCTTACTGATCTACCTATCGAAATTTAAGTCAGTTTAAAAGCAAAACACTAAACATTGCCAACGCTCAAAAACCTCATCAACCGTTGCCTTAAAGGCTTCAAATAAATACGCCCCTACAATTGGCGCAATGCCTCCCCCTTTGAATAAGTAATGTATATGCTCAATGCAAATGGCTCTTGAGATTAAGCCTTAAATTGGTGTTTGGAAATATGTACCTAATATGAATATACTAACAAGACTAACGCTGGCTATACTGATAGCCGCATCGATCGCTTCATGTTCGCAAGTAAAAGAAGAGAAAACTGAAGCTACTCAACCCAATATCATCTTTATCATGTCGGATGACCATACTACGCAAGGTATCGGAGCATACGGTAGTCGCTTGGCGAGCTTGAACCCTACGCCTACTATCGATCGGCTAGCGAAAGAAGGTATGATGTTCAAAAATGCTTTTTGCACTAACTCTATCTGTACACCATCCAGGGCATCCATCATGACAGGACAGTATGGACAGGTCAATGGTGTCTATGACCTTAGTGGAGCGCTAGACTCTGCACACCAGACCTTGGCGATAGAAATGGGAAAGTTGGGTTATAACACAGCTATCATTGGTAAGTGGCACCTTAAGCACGCACCAGAGGCATTTGACTACTACAATGTCCTTCCGGGACAAGGCGACTACTTTGACCCTACTCTATACAGTAGTGAAGAAGTGGCAGAAAAGACCTTATTCAAGTTCGAAGAAGGGATGGAAAGAGAGGTCAACGCCACTAAGTACGACGGACATAGCACCGATGTGATTACTGACCTGACGCTAGAGTGGTTGAAAAATAAAAGAGACAAGTCAAAGCCTTTCTTCTTGATGCACCATTATAAAGCTCCTCATGATTTCTTTGAGCACGCCCTTAGATATGAGGACTATCTAGCAGATGTAGATATCCCTGAGCCAGCCAGTCTTTGGAACAATGAAAACAATGGCTCTATCGGAACGAGAGGTATCAATGACCAACTGATCGACACGATTGGTTCTTCGATTGGACATCGAAACATCATCCGAAATATGGGAATGCACATGGAGATAGATCCTTCGATTCCTGATCCTGAGTACAAGAGATTGGCTTACCAAAAATACCTGAAGAAGTACCTCAGATGTGTAAAAGGTGTGGATGACAATGTCAAAAGACTATTCGACTACCTAGACGCTGAAGGTTTGATGGACAACACTATTATCATCTATACTGGCGACCAAGGTTTCATGCTAGGCGAGCACGACTACATAGATAAAAGGTGGATGTATGAGGAATCTATGCGCATGCCTTTCTTGGTGAGATACCCAAAAACCATTGCAGCTAGGACGCAAACTGATGCTATCGTCAACAATACAGATTTTGCTCCTACTATAATAGAATTGGCTGGAGGTACTGCTCCTGAATCTATGCAAGGTTCTAGTTTCAAATCAATCCTAGAAACAGGACAAGAACCTGAGGGCTGGCAGCAAGAGACTTACTACAGATACTGGATGCACATGGCTCACAAGCACAACAATCCCGCACACTTCGGTATTCGTACCAAGGACTATAAGTTGATTTTCTTCTATGGTGTAGACTACAAGGAGCGTAGCAACGAGGCTCAAGCATGGGCTCACAACCCTGCTTCGATGGGAGACTTCCAGACTCCAGCAGCTTGGGAACTATATGATATGAAAAACGATCCGAAGGAAATGAACAATATCTATGGTCAACCGGGCTATGAAGAAATCACTGCGGATCTGAAAGCAAGACTGATCAAACTGAGAGAGAAAGTAAAAGAAAACGACGCTGACTTCCCTATGGTTCAAAAGGCCGTCCAAGAAAACTGGGATAATTGATACCCGATTTTTCAGTTTAGACCATTAGGATAAGCATCATAATGAGAGCTACGTGGTAATCTGTATCTATAACACTACTAATGGATAACAGATTACCACGCTACTCTTTCTTTTCCTAGTCATCATGTTTTGTCGAAATCGATTATGTCAGAGAAGATCTAAGGAATGATCTCTAGGATTTTCTAAGCACCAATCAATCTATTCCCTATCCAGTAAAACAAACTCCATATCATAAGACTTGCGGAGCCATCCTGTCACTTTGAATAAAGCTATGAAATCATCATCTGCCTCCAACTCGTGTCGTTGATAAAATGCAGCTAAAGAATCCTTCTGCGTGAAGTAATCCAATGCGCTGATTGCTCCACAGTCTTGATCGGATAAGAAAAACCTCATCTCATTGCCAGTAGGAGTCGAAATTTTGGCTACGATAGTATAGTCGGTGTTCTTATTATCTTGAGTGATGATATCTCGATAAGTTACTTTCTTCTTGGTCACAGGGTCAGTTCGCTCGAGCACCTGACTTCTGTAGTTGTACTGAGGAAACTTCTCTTTTAAGATATTCTGAAGCACACCCATTGTCTTAGACTGACCGAAGTATACCAAGTTCTGATTATCCAGCTGCGAAACACTCCATTCAGATATTTGCACGATGTCAAATGGGTAGTCATATTTAGCCCAAAACTGTGCTATTTCTTTGCTACAATACGGTGCTGCCCAGTTAAAATAATGATGCTGGCTTGGATAGAGTTTATCTTTTAGTTCAGGGTTATGAAGAAGGTAATCTTCTAGTTCATCAGCAGAATTGATTTCATAGTCTCTAATGATGCCTTTGGTACTAGTCAGCGTAGGTCCCTCTATCGTAAAGTAATCACCAAAAACTACAGTGGTACTCATCCCATTATTCATTAGACCTTTCCAAAAATCATCTATTGATGGTTTGGTAACGAAGAATATGGCGATTGCTAAAACTACCATTGCTATAGCTCCATATATCCACTTTGCTAGTGAGATATTTTTCTCCGCATCATGGGTTTGCGTAGCACGGTAGGATTCAAACTGAACTTTATATTGCCCTTTAGCTATTTGGAAAACGATCTCGTTGGAGTTGGCAGATTGATAGTATTCATCCAGCTTTTTTCTCAGATGATAGACATACACTCGGACTTTGTTATCCCACTTTACTGGGTCATACTTCGTACTAAAAAGTTCAGTTCCGATAGTGACCTCTTTCACGTCCTTGTCAGCAAGGGTTGACTCTACCAAAAACCTCAAGAGACGTACATTGACTTTGGATCGTGAAAAAGCCTTGTCGGAAATGATTCTGTCCAGCTGTTCTAGTATTTCTTCTTTACGGTAATCCATCAATGGATAAACCTACAACAGCCTAATTCAATTAACAATTCTTTATTCAGTCAGTTCAAAAACAATATTGACACTTAACAGCATAAACACCTAATAAACTAAAACTTACATAGCATATTAACGGTTTAAATCTTTCTTTTCAGTACTATCACTACCTCTCTATCAGAAAGCTTAAGTAAAAGCACCCAATCGAATAATTGTTCAGTTGTTGTTCGAATTCTATCTAGGTATCTAATATCTATTTCACAGTCATTAATTGTTAGCATTGAATTTGAGAAATCAAGTACGAAATAGATAATCTAAATTAAGTGACAATGAAAATCCAATTGCTACTATTAGCTGTTGTAAGCTGCTGTTTACTTTCATTCAGTGGATACCATAAAAATGAAAAGAATAAAAAAACAAAGAAGGAAGACATAGCCAACATACCTCTACCTAAAATGCTTGACAAAGACCTTAAATGGGAATTTCAGGCAGATCTATCTGACGACTTCAACTATGAGTTTGATCCAGTAAATGAGAAAACAACATTCGGCAAAGGAAAATGGGTCAATTTCTACCACGCCAACTGGGATGGCCCAGGGACTACATACTGGAAATACAATCATGTATCGGTAGATGGCAATGACCTACTAATCACTTCATCAAGGTGGGATAAAAAGAATGAGTTCAACCCTATCTACAAAAAAGGAGTGAAAATGAATAAAATAGATGGCGGCATCAATGCAGGATGCATCACTTCTACCAAGAAAGTGAAATACCCAATATTCATTGAGTCCAGCGCCAGTGTGGCCAATATTACACTGGCTTCAGATGTATGGCTTCTAAGTCCGGACGCTACACAAGAAATCGATATCATGGAATGCTATGGAGGTAAAGGACAAGGAAACGAGTTCTTTGCTAAATCTATTCATGTCAGCCATCATTCTTTTATCAGAAAGCCGTTCACAGACTACCAACCTAGAGACAAAGGGGCTTGGCAAAATCGTAGTGATGTCAAAGCGTGGGGAGATCACTGCTGGAATGGCGGCGACCGAAAATATGTAAGAACTGCAGTTTATTGGAAAAGCCCAGTTCACTTCGAGTACTATATCGATGGAGAACTAGTAAGAGTTCTTTATGACAAAGCGCTGGCTACTAAAGTCAATGGTAAGTGGCAATATGGCTACCCAACAATGACTGATGGGAAGTTGGATGTAGAGAAAGGTAAGCAAAGGATCGAATCGTTCAGTACGATGGACACTTATTCATTCAAAGAATTAAAGAAAGCTAGCAAGAAATCTTCCGTAAGCATCATCGATCCGTACGAGTATCAAGGCGGTAAAGGATATACCAAGGAACTTGATATCATCATCAATATAGAATCGCAAGACTGGCACGTAAAAGCCGGCAGAACTCCAAGTGACGAGGACTTAGCTAACCCTGACAAGAATACTATGAAAGTGGATTGGATCAGAGTATTCAAACCTGTGAAATAATCCAGTCTCAACCATTGAGCAGTCATCGCAAGTGTAGGTCTCTAGCTTACTCTTGTGATGACAACTTTCTCTTCCTCCTCTTTACCTATAGCCCCCTAAACCGACATCAACTACCTGAAATACTATACATTACAATCATTTTAAACGGTTAAAAAACGTAATTCGAGTCTTATAATCGCTTGCAGCCTTATACATCATATACTTTTGATCCAAGGCTTTCTTGTCGTCTTCTGACAAGCCAGCACTTTGAGTATAATTGATAAGACAAAGCATGAAAAAACAGCACTCTTTTTTCGCGGTTTTGATCCTAATGATGATCGCTACTGCATGTGTACAGACTAAAAATGATTTCCCTCTTTTTCTAGAAGGTCAAGTTCCTACCCTCTACGTTGCCAAAGATGAAGCTCCGCAAATCCGAAGAGCAGTCTTCGATCTTCAGAAAGATATAGAAGCAGTCACTGATCAAAAGCCTGACATAGTAAATAGCATCGATGAAGCTGGTAAAAATGTGATCATCATCGGGTCAGTTAACGATCAGGTAATAGCTAATCTGAAGAGTCTAAATCATCTAGACGAAGCCCAAGGTATAGAAAAACTAAAGCAGGCATTTTTATTAAAATCTCTAGACAATCCTCTAGACAAAATTGAGAATGCCTTAGTGGTGGCTGGTAGTGATGCTCTAGGAACTGTATATGGAATCTATGAAATCTCAGAGCTTATCGGAGTGTCTCCGATGTATTGGTGGGCAGACGTAGTGCCGAAGAAAAAGGATCAGGTAATACTAGAAGATTGCCTTGTGCTCCCGAAAGAGCCTTCTGTGGAATACCGCGGTATATTCATCAATGATGAAGAAGCTCTAACTCAGTGGAGTGAAAAAACATCGGTTGAGAAACTGAATGGACACCCAAGTCCTGAAGTTTACAAGCGCATATTTGAACTTCTTTTACGCCTTAAGGCCAATGCTATTTGGCCAGCAATGATGCAGCGTAGTGCCTATTTCTATGAGGCCAGAGATGAAGATGGAACCCCAATCAATCCTAAGAACGCAAAAGAATACGGCATCTATGTAGGTTCTTCTCATTGTGAAAACATGGCGAGAAACAACTTCGCAGAGTGGTACGAATGGGCTGATGCGCACGCTGACATGTATGACGCTAAGGGCGTACCAGTGTGGGACTACACGGTAAACCCTAAGACCATAGAGGCTTACTGGCAAGAACGTTTAAATGAAGCCAAGGACTATAATATGATCTACACTTTAGGTATTAGAGGTGTTCATGATTCTCCTTTCTTGTACGAGAACTTAGAAAACCCAACACTAGAGAATAAGGTGAAACTGCTACAAGGGGTAATCAACCGTCAGCGCGAAATGATAAAAGAAACGTTCGGCTCTGAAGATGCAGTACCGCAAGTGTTCGTTCCTTACGAAGAAACTGGTGAGCTATACAACGGGGAGAGTAAAGACGGAAAAGAAAAATGTGAAGGCATAAAGCTTCCAGAAGACGTCATGATGGTATGGACAGAAGATAATTTCGGGTATGCTCGTCAGCTACCTAGACCACACGAGCAAAAACGTGCTGGAGGAAATGGAATCTACTATCACTTAGCCTATCAGGGTGGCGCAACTTATGACTGGTTATACACTACTCCACTCCCTCTAATTCAGGAGGAACTAAGAAAGGTATATGACCAAAATGTGAGAAAAATCTGGATGGTGAATGTGGGAGATATCAAGCCTGCTGAGATGGGACTTCAGTTTTTTATGTCTCTAGCCTATGACATAGATTCATATCCCAAAAACACAACTAAAGATTTCCTTCAAAAAACTGCTAAACAGCAATTCGGAGTAAACGATAGCGAAGCAAAAGATATAGCTCAGTTAATCACCGATTTTCACAACTTTTGCCGTTCTAAAAAGCCAGAACACTTATTTCCATTCTGGGATTGGAAATATGAAAACAATGGACGCTATCGTTTTGCTAGTCTTTTTGACTTTGGTGATGAATCGCAACGCAAGGTTCAAATAGCTAATGAATTAGAGCTAAGAGCTAAGTCCATTTACGACCAACTTGACGAATCTGCAAAATTACCTTTCTGGCATCTGGCTTACTATCCTATTCGATCGACACGTCTAATGCACGAAAAATCTGTTTACTATAGAAAAAACGTCGCTTATGCCAAGCAGGGTCGCTTTGCCAGTGTCAATGCTTACAAAGTTCTATCAGAAAATGCGGAAGCAGCTATTCAAGCTGATTTGGAAGTATATAAACAAATAGCGGATGGAAAATGGAATGGAATCATGGATCCATATGCACTTTATAATTTCCAAGAACGCATTTTCGATGTAGCTAATATTCCAAACAATTTAGTCTATGACGAAAGCTTCAGCGAAGAAGCTGTTAAAGGAATTGGATCGATATGTGAAGGTCAGGCAATCGGTGATGAAAAAGTAGAACTACGTTTCTCATCATTCGAGAATAACGAAAGGTTTATTGATATTTTCAACCGTGAAGAAAAAGCTAACCAATGGTCTATAGAAAGTGATGTTGACTGGATCAAATTCTCAAAAAGCAGCGGGACTTTAGATATTGAAGAACGTTTATGGTTGAGTGTTGATTGGGAGAAAGCCACTACTGGAGATAATATAGCTACCGTCACAGTGAAGGACACCCAAGGTTTCACAAAGTCATACCCAGTAAAAGCTACGAAGTACGACCTCAAACTAAAAGAAAAGTCATACATAGAAGGAAATGGTTTGATAGCTATAGAAGCTGAGCATTACACAGCTAAGCACGATAGTAAAACAGCAAAATGGTCTGAATATGAGAATTTTGGCTACACAGGTTCATCCATGTTTATCCAAGGCGGTACTAAGGTTACGAATGACATACAGTCCAATGCAGCAAGTCTAGAATACTCGGTATACTTCGCCAGCACTGGTACTTTCTATGGTCAGCTATACCGCATACCTACTCTCAATGAAGGTAAAGGCAAAACCTCAGAAGTGGCTATAGGGCTAGATGAAAATACTCCTCAGGTTCTCTCGGGGATCAGACACAAGGGTCAGCGCACATCAGCTACTCTGCCAAGTGGTGCTAAAGAAAGATGGAGCTGGGAAAACAACATTCTGACTCATATTGAAAAGATGCCTTTTGAAATTACCGTAGAAAAAGCAGGTTATCACACTATCAAAATATATCAAGTAAATACCGGAATAGGTCTAGATCGATTGGTAATCTGTACAGATGAACAAGCTAAGTCAACACAAAAAAGAGCTTTACTGGGTGCTCCTGAGAGTTATAACAATATAGTGGCTTATACTCCTGCGAAGAAAGCTCAATTACCAAAAATCGCGAAGGAAATAGCTAAAGTGAGAAGCTACCCTAAGCCTGAACCATTAACTGATGCGAAACTCAATTTTGCATTATACTCAATGATCGATGCTTTAGGGTTTACTCCTGTGAATCAACGTCATGTTTTCGATGAAAACAAAAATCAATTTGGCTGGCGTAAATCAGATGCGAACCGCATATGGCATCATCACAATGAGGCTTCAGAACGCGTCATTTTCTGGCAACGAGATGGCCTTACAGGTAAGAAGGAAGCCAAGTTCTATGTAAGACTCAAGAAAGGTAAATACAAGGTAAAATACTATATGGGAGACGCTCGAAACAAAGCTGAAATGATCTATTTCAAAGGAAAAACTTTCGACATGTCATTTGCCATAAACGGTAAGAGCTTGATGAAAAATGAGAAAGTCTATTCTGGTAAACAAAAGATAGAAACAGTAGAAGTCGAGATTGGCAATGATGAGTTACTTGAACTGACACTATCTGGTCAGTGGATAATAAATGCACTGGAAATCGACAGAATGTAAAGGCATATCCTGATAGCGAGGAATAAACAACCGTAGCAATCGATCTAAGTTGCAGCAGATCTGAACTCGAATCGTTTCGTTCCTCGCTATTACACATCTGATTTACCTAAAGCACTGCTCTTCAAGGCAATGTAAACTAGACAAAAACCTAATGATACCTAGATACGCTCTGTGTGACACCTTAACCTATGAAGCATAGGTGTGATACAGTTCGTATTTTAGTTATCGCTGAATTATCTCTTCCTAACCTAATGATTATTATGATACAGATTAACTATTATGAAACAATTTCTACTCACAGTATTGTCACTGATCCTAGTGATTCCAATTCGAGCTCAAGTCAAAGTAAATGTCAATCTCAATGTAAAGCATAAGCTCGGAGATGTTGAGACCTTTGACCGTCAAAAATTTGTAAATTTTCACAGCACAGTAGATCAAAAAAACTGGCAAACTGACAATAAAATAGATGACCTAATCGGAGATTTTCTTGGCAAAAGAGATGTTCATATTGGTAGAAATACCGGAACTATAAAGTATGCGCTCAACAGCGTAGTCACTGAAGACCCTACTCGCCCAGGTTTTGCTGATCCTGCTAGTATCGCCAGCTACGGCAAAACGGTGAGGAAAGGCTATGATTCAAAGGAATGGGCGCAACAATACGAATACCTAGATGATCAAATATTATGCAATCAAATTCATCCTTTTTATCCTGATGGTAAGAAGACTAATAAAGGGTGGGCATTTTCTCAAACTGACACCGAGGAAGAACCTTTAGGCACTGCCTCTGGAGAGTTTTTAGGTCGTTTTATCCAAGAGTATTATGGAACGACTGACGAGGGTTCTCCTGAAGAAATTAAAGGGAAGCCATTTCCTAATTTTGTAGAGATAGTGAATGAACCTCTTTGGGACCTAGTAACAGTTCCTACTAGCAAAGGTGAAACTCCTCATAGCCTGACCAAGGCATTCGAATTTCACAGCAACGTAGCTAAAGAGGTTCGTAAATACAACGCTGATGTACAAATCGGAGGGTACTGTGCCGCTTTCCCTGATTTTGACAAGGACAACTTCCAAAGATGGCATGACAGAGATAAACATTTCATGGATGTAGCAGGTGCTGATATGGACTTTTTCACCATACACTTATATGATTTCCCTACATTCAACAAAAAAGCTAAGTATCGTAAGGGTAGTAACATGGAAGCTACATTGGATATGATGGAGCAATATAGCTGGATGAAATTCGATAAGGTGAAGCCAATTATGATATCAGAGTACAATGCTCAAACCCATGACTACAACAAACAAGGCTGGTCAGGGTACAGAGATTGGCTCAAAATGAAATCGACGATTTCTATGATGATGCAGTTCATGGAACATGCTAACAATATCAACTACGCCATGCCTTTCTTTATGCTAAAAGCAGAATGGCAATATAACGCTGACGCAGGTCCTACCTCAGTTCACGGTGCAAGAATGCTTCGCAGAGAAAACGAGCCTACCAGCTACTCTGGCGACTTCGTTTATACAGAAGTAATTAAATTATATGATCTTCTAATGGATATCAATGGCACACGTGTCGATTCATATTCGAACAATCAAGATATTATGGTTGATACTTATGTAGAAGGAGATAAGGCATATGTTATGATCAACAACCTTGACTTTGTAAAACATGAGATTGACCTAAGTTTATCAGGAATAGATATTTCTGCTACTGACATAGAAGTGAGACACCTTCATCTCAACGGAACTAGTGACAGATCTATGCCCGTTTTAGATATCGACAAGTATTCAGAATTACCAACTGATCTGACGATTGATCCTGAAAGTACTTATGTCATCGTACTCACATATCCATCTGATATTACCATCGATGAACAACTAGATGAAACAAAGTATTATGCTGAAACCTATCTACAAACAATCGAAGCCAACTCAACTATTGCTTTTGATGTGAACGATGTTAGTCTGTCAGATCATGGTGAAGCGGTTCTTCGTCTTGGAGTAGGACGTGATCATGGTTTATCTCTTTCTCCTACTATCAAAGTGAATGATACTGAAATTACACTACCTTCAAACTTTAGAGGTGGAGATCAGGCAGACAGGGATAACTTCTTTGGAGTACTAGAAATTCCATTTTCATATGATCTCCTAAAGAAAGACAATAAAGTAGAGGTAACTTTCTCAGACAATGGAGGACATGTCAGTACTGCCATCCTTCAGGTATCCAACTTCAGTACAGACTTAGGAAATAGAGATGTCGCTACTGATGTTAGTTCTCTGGAATTCGAACCTTCAGACATCGTCATATACCCAAACCCTACTAAAAACCACTTCATTGTCGAAGTTAAAAATTCTTCTCAGCCTTTTCAGGTTAAAGTTTACTCAATGGGTGGAAAATTAATGCACCATTACTCTGATGCACATAATCTTCAGAAATTCGATACTGATACTTTAAGTACTGGTGCGTATTTAGTAGAAATTGAAAACCAAAACATCAAAGAACGATCTCTTCTGATGGTAGAATAATATTTAGTTAGTAGTATATATATCATTAGACCAGCCTTCGTGAGGAGGTTGGTCTTTCTCATAATAATCTATTCGCCTTAGAATTATAGATAGATGACAACTAGCCCAACCCTAAAATTTGACTAAATCTAATTCTCTTTATTTCCGGTTCGAAAAAGACATAATACACACTGTTTCAATCAATAAACAAAAAGAGGGGAATAGTATCAAGACCTACTTTCGTAAATCTATCTATTCAAAAAAGGAAGTATAAAGATGAAAGACATTATTATCACAGCAGCGCTTAGTCTACTATTTTTGGCTAGCTATGCTCAACCAGAAATAGCTGGTAAAAAGTGGAAAATAGTCAAGGAACTTAGCGATGAGTTCAAAGGCAAAAAGATCGATGAATCTAAATGGAATATCGATCCTCTCAAACACCCAAACCTCAATTGGCTTGGTAGAGAGCCTGCTATATTTAAGAGAGAGAGTTTCGGAATCAAAGATGGATATTTGACCATCGAAGCTGGTAAACTTCCTGAGTCTGTTAAAATCGAAAATAACGGAAGGTCATATGACTATAAGTACCATGGAGGGATCTTGAGATCATGGGTTACTTCTTCTATTGGTCACTACTATGAGTGCCGCATGAAGATGAACAAAACCGAAATGGGAGGCGGTTTTTGGTTATGTCACAGAGGTGAATGTGGTGATAAAACTGAAATTGACATCACTGAATCTGTAGGAGTCCTCACTGAAGAAACTCACAAATGGGCACATAGATGGGATCAGATTATGCATTCTAACTCTATCCATAGAAAAACTGCTTGTAACGATGAGAAAAGAGACTCTGGAGCGACGTACCCTTCCACCAAAAACCACGAAAAGTTCTATGTCTATGGATTCTATTGGAAAAGTGCTACTGAGCTATTGTTCTACCTTGATGGTGAATATCAATATACTTTGACACCACCGATACCTTTTGATAACGATCTCTACGTGCAATTCTCCATAGAAGCTTATAACTGGAACCCGATCCCGAAGGAAGGCAGTATGGTTGCCACTGGTACTCTAGAGGAACGAACTACGCTAGTGGATTATATCAGAGTGTATAAGCTGGAAGAATAAGTGGTTATCTACTTTTATTCCTTCCTTACTCTTTCGTCTCTAAACTTAGCAAAGAGTAAGCGACACAATAATTGCCCTACCCGAATTGCTATTCATAACATGTCACTCAGAACTGAATAAGCATCTACTCTATTAATATTTTTACTTTGGTTGTCATCATCTTAATGATTGAGACGACCAAAGTAAACCTAACACCTATTTTCTTAGCCCTATACAATCCAATCACCTTCCTCATATAGAAGGATCTAATAGCTTTTGTAGAGAGAGTTTCATTCTCTCTATGGAAACCGCTGTCTTTAATATCAAAGGCTTTAAAACTAATACTGAGATAAGTATTTCTTATTGTGCAGTCAGGTCAGTCAGAAAATTCATCTGAAATTCTATAGAAAATTATAATGATACGTTAGGTACAATACTGTATTTTTATACTCTAAAAATTTCTGCACCCAAAAGGAATAAAGACCATTTGAGCAGTAAGGATAGTTAATAGTTCACACTAAAAAATAACATGGAATTAAAAATTAAAAAAGAGGTTAATAAGGCGGATAAAGTCGTTTCAAACATTGAATTTAACGACAATGCTATTGCGGAAATAGTTACGTTTTGGACAAACGTTAAATACCAATCACCACAATTCCCATTGGATCTTACGCCAAATGACAATCAACTCAATACATTATATAAGGATGGGAAAATACCTTCCTTTGGAGTTAATCAAACTATTACTTTTGAAGTAACGGTACCTGAGGCTGGCCCAATAAGCTTACCCCAAATAATACAGTTAAAGGTTAATTTCTTAGGAGAGCAACATGATCCTGACAACATCCCTACTTTAGACACATGGAATAAATACTTTAAATCAACTGAAAATCTAAAACTAGTCTGCACACCTGATGGATCAGCATACCTATCTCCAGGAAATAAAGAATCTAATTCGATTACAGTTTCGGTAGTAGACAATACCACAGATGATTCCTCTAATAAGTCCAAATACTTTTCCTATGAAGTGTTAGTAGCTTTTGACATAAATGGAGATACCTATTACGCCAACTTTGACCCTCTTGCAAAAGTGACTTCGGGCAAAACTTAATTGACTGGATTGTAAATTATACCTGTGAATTATCTCAATATACTGGTCCTATTTTTTGTTTTGCTTTCTTTAGATGGAGTGGCTCAAAACAGAATAAAAGCGGACAGTTTGATAAAGAGGCTGAACTCAAACACGCTATCTAAAGAGGAACGTTTTGAAACTTTATGGAAGATATCAATAGAACATCCTGATGCTGTATTGGCTATTCAATATGCCAAAGAATCTTTAGATTTAGCTATCAATATGGATCAGCCTCTTCTTCAAGCTAGAGCTTATGAAGAGATTAGCGTGAATGAACGTTTACTTGGCAACAACGCAAAATCTATGGAGGCTAGCTTAAAGGCTTTAAAAGTAGCTGAGCAGCTAAATGCTGAGGATATGAAAGCCTCGATATTAGTGCAATTAGGATCTAACGCTACGAATGATAAAAACTATAGCCAGGCAAGAGTTTATTTTCATAAAGCAATCACTGCGTATCAAGAAAATGGTAATCTGATACATTTAGCACTTACCATTAATAATTTAGGAGAAGTCTTTCGGCTTGATGAACAACTTGATAGTGCTTTGTTTTACTTTAACAAAGCCTTAAAAATCAATGATTCATTAAACCACCCAGTCATAAATTCTTATGCCTTAGGTAATTTGGGAATGGTCTATAATGCACAAGGTCATCTAAAGGATGCTCGAAAGGCTTTAAGATCATCACTAGAAATGGTCACAAAACTAGGTGACCCTTATACCCATTCAGTATATCTCGCCGATTTGGGGCTAGTCAATCAAAAAGAAAATCATTGGAAACAAGCCTTATCAGACTTCACTGAAGCACTGCAAATCGCCCAAAAGAATGGACTGAAAGAACAAATTCGAGATATCAGTAGATTGTTGGTTTTGTATTTCAAATCAAGAAACAATTATAAAGAGGCTTTGCACTATCAGGAACTTTTCCAAATCTATCAAGACAGCTTGGTTAACAAAGCAAATGTGAAGAAACTGGAACAACTAAAAGCTAATTATCAAATCGACCAGAAAGAAGCAGAAATCTACTACCTCAATGAAATTAATGAACGGCAAAAGCATGAAATCATAACGGTGATTGTCATCATGATTATTTTCATAGTACTGAGTTTCTTACTGTATAAAAGTAACCATCAAAAAATCAAAGCTAATTCAGCGCTTCTATTGCAAAAAGAGTTGATCGCAACCAGAGAAGAAGAAAAAGCTTTACTGCTAAAGGAACTAAATCATCGAGTGAAAAACAACCTACAAATGATAAGTAGCTTACTCAACTTACAAGAAAATGAACTTAAGGGACATCCAGCGGAACCGGCCATTGCTGCAGGAAAACATAGGGTAAATGCATTAGCACTCATACATCAGAAACTATACCGCGAAGAGGTACACACCAAAATTGAGTTAAGTGATTATATAGAAGAACTAGTTCAAAATTTATGTTACTCTTTCAATAGCAAAGTCAATCCTTCTATTTCAATCGAAAAAGTATCTATTAGTATAGATCAGACTATACCAATTGCTCTAATCATCAATGAACTTGTCACCAATGCACTTAAGTATGCTTTTAAGGGAATTGAGCACCCCGAACTCGGTGTGAATGCCAAATTAAACGATCAGCATTTGATACTGGAAATACAAGATAATGGAGTAGGTTTTACTCCCAATTCACAAGAGAAAAACCATTCTTTTGGTATTAAACTGGTGAATTCACTGGTCACACAGTTAAAAGCCAGTATTACCATTTCCAGTAATAGCGGAAGCCTATGGGTTGTCTCCATTCCTTATCAAAAAACCTAAAATTTGATTCTACATTCCACCATTATAGTTTATGACCCCAGAAAGAATAAAAGTACTTATCGTAGAAGACGAAATATTGTTAGCACAAGACATTGCCTTGCGCTTATCTAAACAATATGATGTAGCAGGTACAGCATCGAGTGTAGATGAGGCCATTTTGTTACTTGAAAAATATCAAGATATCGACATACTTCTCCTTGACATTATGCTCGAAGGTGAACAAGACGGTATTGATCTAGCCAAAATTATCAATGACAGGTTTCATCTGCCTTTTATTTTTCTTACTTCTCATGCTGATATCGCCTTGGTTGAACGTGCCAAGGCTGTTCGTCCCGCTGCCTATATGCTCAAGCCATTTAATGATCGTGAGATTCCTGTTGCGATAGAACTGGCATTGTCCAACTTCTCGTATCAACCCAAAGAACCGGTACTTCATAAAAAGAACCCGTTCCTACCTACAGAAAATGAGGTTTTGAATATTTCCGACAGGTTGTTTCTTAAAAAAGACAATCACTTTCAGCGTGTATCATTGAGTGACATATCACTACTAGAAGCAGATGGAAATTACACGACAATCTATACTCAATCTGATCAATATATTTACTCAACATTATTGAGAAAGATGGAAGAGAAACTACCTTCAAATCAATTTATTCGTGTCCATAGAAGCTTTATTATTAATATCGATGCCGTAAATGGTTTTGAAGGAAATCTCCTATTTATTCAAGACAAAAGAATCTCAGTAGCCAAACAATATAGAGAAACGGTGTTTAGCATTTTTAGCCCTTTTTAGCCCAGAAGATTAATCACAATTGGTCAATCTCCACTTTTCACCCTTCATCCGACCAGTGAAAAATTATAACCAAAAAGAGGTCAACCGAAATCTAACATTTATTGCCCCGCTGTGACCAACTGGTAGTCAACATTTTTGTCCTCATGCAGATGACATTAAATTTTGAATGACAATGACTACACGAATTTTAATAGGGTTGATTGTACTAGCACTAGCAATTGGCAATTCAATCACAGCCTTAGCACAATCCCCCGTTGACTTCTCTAAAATGGACAAGGAACGTATTCCTTCCGATCCAGCAGTACAATGGTATCAATTTGGTCCAGGTGGTGCAGGTAATAACTACCATATCTACTGGCACTCAACTGATCCAAATACTGCATTCCTTGGTCCGAATATGGGAAACTCATATCGTACAACCGACAGAGGATGGACTTATGATGGTATCATGGACCCCGATGGCCCTGGCTATAAGTCTTGGAATCGTGGACCAGTCGAAATTTATTCTCCTGAGTTTTCTCACCAAGATGAGAACTTTGGAATCTGTGCTATGGAAAACGCCAACTATGTATACACCACAGTTAATAAAGGATTGAACTGGAAGCGTAGAGACGACATCAGTGCCCAGTTCAAAGACCAGCACATCAATACCTTCGAAGTAGACCCTACCAATGACAATATTTGGTATGCTGGTACTGGACATGTCCGTGATGCCAATCACATGTTCTTCAATCACAAAGCCCCTCACGGCATTTTTGGTTCTCAAAGAAAAGTACCCTTACCTGGTGGAGGAACTGTAGACTTTGGTCATCGAGGTAAAATCTTTAAAAGCATTGATAAAGGTGAAACTTGGAAAGAAATCACCCCAAAGGGTATAGAGCCTCTAGCTCAAATCACCAAGATCTTCGTACACCCAGGCAATCCAAAGGTAATTTTTGCACCATCGACTTATGGTTTTTATAAAAGTAAGGATGGCGGTAAATCTTGGAAGCTTCTTGCAGGAACTGGCCTAGACAACGACATCATTCGATCTGCTGACATGCACTATGATAAGAGAACAGGAAAGGTGACCCTGTACGCAATCGACCTTGTCAAATATATTCCCAACGGCAAAAGTATGTCCTACAATGGTGGTATATATAAAAGTACTGATGAAGGAGAAAGCTGGGTCAACATCAATGCTAATATGCCAATCAAAAAAGACCTATTGAGTAGCTTTTTTATCAAGAAGGGTTACTACAAATATGGCCTAGCGAAATACTTCCAGATCCATGAAAAGGAAGCTATGAGTCTCTACCCTGAACTACCGGATGAGATGCTTCATTCGATCAGTGTAGTGAGAGTCAACCCCTCAAACCCTGATCACGTGATGCTAGTGAACAACTACAAATCTCAATTTACTTTCCCCGGAGGTATGCTATGGCGTACAGACAATGGCGGCAAAAGCTGGTATGTCACGCTGAGAAATGGAAAAGCATGGGAAGGCAAAGACAAAGCCCTTTGGGAAGCTAGAAATAATCCTACCGCACACAATGTATCTTGGGTAAGTCAAACAGAATGGGAAAATCGTGATGAATATGACCGAAAAGCAGGAGCTTCTATAGAGTTCAACAGTGATGGGTCTACGATCATGTATCAAGTGGCAAAAGTAGTCTGTATCTCCAATGACAACGGTGATACGTGGCTAGAAAATGACGAGCAAGTAGCTACAAAGGGTACGGAAAACTGGGTAGGAAGCGGGAATAGTAATCTCCCAGGAAATGAAATTGTACAAGACCTGCGTCTTAAAAAAACAATATACTTCTGCTCAGGCGAAAATACGATCTGGACAAATACCAATGACGGTGGAAACATAAGATCCAATGGACTGGCAGTAAGAAAACTACATAGTCCCAACAAGGAAAAACCTATGGAGTGCTCTGTAAGCTCAGTAATCGTTGACCCAGAAGATGATAAGACACTCTATTGTGTTCATAATCGACAGGCATTTTTCGGTAAAGTGATGAAATCAACTGATGCTGGTGAGACTTGGGCCCAGCATGGTGTAATTTTTGATCCGAAAAAATATGGTAATCCTGTAGGATTAATAGTCCCTCAGCAAAACTTGACAATCGACCCTAACAACCCCAATAGGTTTTATATCAGTATTCCCGATAAATCTGTCAACGATGTAACGGGAAGACCTCCTAAATCATTTGATATGCATGGAGTACTCCGATCAATGGACGGTGGTAAAACTTGGAAAAACATTAATGATGGTCTTCCTAATAAAAAAGCAGTTCAAAAAATAGGCCTTGATGATCAAAACAAAGGAGCGATGTATGCCGCTATTTCTGGTACAAACAGCAAACCAGGTGGGTTGTTTCAGTTAAAAGATGGCAGTGACACTTGGGAGAAAGTCAATATACCAAAAGGTATGGTCAGTGTCCATGATTTTTACTATTCTGAATCTGACAACAGATTTTATATTTCAGGAGGAACGATGAAAGGAAAAATCCAGCATGGAGGCGTATGGTACAAAGAAGGTACAAAAGACTGGCAACAAGTATTCCCATATCAGTTTACCAATAACATTAGAGTCTCTAAGACTAACCCTAATGTATTGCTAGTTTCAATACCTTCTAAAGGGACGGATATGTTAAACCCTGGTATCTATAGATCACTAGATAAGGGTATTACTTGGTATAAAATCAACTCTGGCAACATTCAGTCTGATAGATTAAATGACTTAGATATCAACTACCACAAGGATGGAGTCTACTACAGCTCAACATATGGAGCAGGCTATTACTACGCAATCGACCGAAAGATTATTCCTGAAGGGGATATTAATTCTTTAGGGATTAACTAATACTACAAGAGTAAGATCATATTCCAAAAACCGATCTTCATCCCGGAGGTTTTCATGACCAACCATGAAAACTATCCGGGAACTTGTAGCTTCTTATTCCTAATAAGTGATCACACCTACTATAGGAATGGTTATTCGGCATAAGAAATCTAGAATAAAATGACCTTCCCCTTACCAACACTTGTCAACTATGCTTGCAAGGTGTTGGTAAGCATAATTACCAGACCCTGTCAAGCATAGTTGACAGACGCTGTCAAGGCAAAACCTAAAAAACATTGTGAATAAGGAGTTCTTAGCCTACATTGGTTTTTGTAAAAAGTCTGTAATTCAATCAAAACAAATCATCTAAAACCATGGCTGAATCTCTCAACTCTGACCAAGAATTAACACTTGAAGAACTTGCTTCTCATCTAAGAAAGCCTGAAGGAGAAAAGGGCAAAGAAGTTGGCACCCTAATGAACGATGGCAACAAGTATATTTGCTTAAATACTTACCATATACTAGCTCCTCAAAATAAGGATCACATTCTTGAAATTGGGATGGGTAATGGGTTCTTCATTCGCAACCTCCTTGAGATGGCTGATGATTTGTCATATGTGGGATTAGATTTTTCTTCTACGATGGTAGCAGAGGCCTCTCGTATCAACGAAGACTTAATAGATCAAAACAAAGTGCAGTTCGAATGTGCTTCTATCGAAAAAATCCCATTTCCAGACAATAGCTTTGACAGTATTACCACCACCAACACGCTCTACTTTTGGCCACAGCCTAATGAAAATATCAAAGAACTCATCAGAGTACTCAAGCCTAATGGCAAACTCCTCTGTGCTTATCGCTCCAAAAACTGTCTGGATAGTCTTGAACTAACTCAATTTGGCTTTCAGAAATATGAAATCAATGAATTAGAATCGATGTTTAAAAGTGCAGGATTATCAAATATCTCTACTCAAATCATAGAAGAACCCGATCTCGAACTAGACGGAATAGCGCATAAAATAGAAGGAATCTTTACTAGTGGGGTTAAAGCTTAACCCCCAAAAAGGTTACTTATCGTTTGATTTATACTGATCAAAAAAAGCCCTGACCATTTCTAGCCAAGGCATCACAATAATTTAGGGCATCTTAAAACTTGCCATTTGAGTTTTTCCATTCTTCTTCTGGAAGAATATTCTCTATAACATCCCAGTGCTCAGCAATTTTGCCGTTTTCAACTCTGAACAAGTCATAGAAGGCATTATAATCATCTCCAAAAGTTCCTTCACTTACTGTCAAAACGAAGTTCCCTTCACCCAGTACTCTATGAACTTTATCATATTTGAGAAAAATTCCTTGTCCAGCTAAAGCTTCAAGTGTTGCAGTAAGTCCTGATACTTGATCTGGAATACTAGGATTGTGCTGAATGTAATTGTCACCATCAAAATAGCCTGCTAGTTTATCCATTTCTCCATTTACCAAAATGTTATTTACAAATTGACTCACTAGTTCTTTATTCTCTTCAGTCTTTTCAAGATCAGTGATTTCAGTAGGGCCATCTATCATAGTATGTCCACTTGGGTTTGGCTCTGTAGGGGTTTCTTGAAAGTTGTCCCAGTGCTCTACAATTTTACCATCCTCAAATCGGAAGATGTCAAAACCAATCTTTGGTCCAAAAAAGTTGTAATCAGTATGAGTAAACACGAAATCACCATCTTCAAAAGCCCTCACAGTATTTACTCTAGCAGAGTTAGGAGGTAGTTGAGCAAGTACTTCGCCAAAACCCTCAAGTCCATCCGCAACACTTAGGTTGTGTTGAATATATTTATCAGGGTTGATATAGCTACTAGGCTCCGAATCACCAGTTTCAATGCTTTTCAAAAGAGCTACAACCTTCTCTTTGTTAGTTATTTCTGTTTGTCCATCGGAGTTATCGTCATCTGAGCAAGCAAAGATTGCAACTCCAAAAATCATCACTATGCTTAAAAATATCTTATTCATTTTTCTGTAATTAATTTAACAGCACAAAGGTGTAGGCAGGTCAAAAAGTGAGGATAATACATATAACGCTTTACATGGTAATTTTGAGCCGACAGATACTATTTTGAAAAGAATAGTATGACGACTTTCAATAAATGTAACTTCAGAATAGAACTCCTTGCACAAGCAGACTATAGCTTTGCTGCAAATAGCTCCTCATCTGAATGCAAAAACATCGTTACATCTATTCCTTCAAATATGATTACCATCACAGTGAACTGTGCAAGCTGGAATCTAGACAGCTGTTCGGTAAAGAGGAGAAAGACAAACTGCTTTTTTGTGATAAAGAAGTAGAGCCATCCATAAGCCCTTTCATTAAAAATAGAATCGAAATTGTTTCCTCCGCAAGCGATTATGATCGACTCTTAATGGACGTTTGGGACAAGCATATTCAGACTCCTGGTTTTAGGACAGAGTATATCAATTTGGAAGGAGAAAAGGTTGAGTTTAGCGAGAGGCGTAGAATCGAAACGGACTTTGGTTACTGTGTCGATGCAGCTCCAGATTTTAAGAACCCAATGATTACCTATGGGATTTGTTTCATAAGAGGTGTTTGGTATTTCGGCATTTTGACCAAACACAGCATAGAATGGCTCAAGCACAATGATAAACCTTGTTCATTTAGCAATTCCATAGAAATGATCACAGGAAAAGCCTTGGTGAGTATTGCTTCTCTAGGTATTCGCGAACAAAAACTACTGGATGGATGCTGTGGTGTAGGAACAGTACTGTTAGAAGCTTGTATCTCAAAATTTTCAATTGAAGGCTGTGACATCAACGACAGCTCATATAGCCATACACTTGAAAACCTCAAATTCTATGGCTACGAAGCCAAAGTTCACCATTGTGATATCAAGGATTTGGATGGTAGATATGATTCCGTAATTATCGACCTTCCATATAACCATTATGCCTATGCAGATGATGAGATTGTCTGGAACATCATCGAATCAGCAGCTCGGTTGGGTAACAGAGTAGTGATTGTTTCCATCGCAGACATTAGTCAAATGATACTGCAAGCAAAACTCAAAGTCGTAGATCATTGTCTAGTTGACAAAGCTGGTAAGCGGAAGTTTACGAGAAGAATTTGGGTGTGTGAAAGTCTAAGTAATGATGAATAATATTGATAAGAGAGTCACAGGCTATCTAAATACTTCAGTTCTATGGAGAGATACACTTCAAGGCTTGCAGCAATATCAACCTAATAAGACTACCACAATTGATACCTCCTCCATTGCCTCCAGCGAGAACATCCGCTTGGGTAAGCTCACAGAACAGTTTGTATTGGCTGAGCTTGAACGAGACCCCTCACTGGAGGTGATGGTCACCAACCTTCAAGTATTCAAAGACCGTGTGACTATAGGTGAACTAGACTGCTTACTCAAAACACCCAATGAATGCATTCACCTAGAAATCGTCTACAAATTCTACCTCTATGATCCTTCTATTCCCGACGAACTTAGCCGATGGATTGGTCCAAATAGAAAGGATAGCTTGGTATTTAAATTAGCAAAGCTAAAAGAGAAGCAACTACCTCTTCTCTACCACCCAGAAACTCAGAATTTGCTCCAAGAGTTAGGAATTGGGGCTCTGGACTTTGAGCAGCAAGTCTATTTCAAAGCACAACTTTTTGTTCCGTACCATTGGTCTAAAACAGATTTGCCACTGATAAACAATGAATGTATCATCGGTTATTACTTAAGACCTGACGATCTGACCAACTTCTCGGACTTTGAATTCTATATTCCTAACAAACTAGACTGGCTTATTGAGCCTCATCTTGATGTGAAATGGATGTCTATAGATGACTTAAAAAAACATCTATACACCTTACATTCTAATCAAGTTTCACCTATGTGTTGGGTAAAAACTACTGATGCTCAACTTCAGAAGCTCTTCATTGTCTGGTGGTAGTTGATCTTGCTACCGACCACGAAGTCCACCAAACGACTCCGACATACTCCATTCCTATGAGCCAAAAACCTACGTCTCCATAAAAGCTCGAATAGCTTCCTCCTTCTGGGATAATGAAGAATGGAACAGTCACCAATCCATCCAAAAACGCAGTAACGATAAACATCAATACGCCCAATACAAGTCCATTGGCTAAGCTTCCATTTCTATAATAGACTTTGGCTCCGCACATTGACAAAGGCAATATTGCTAACGCTACTACTATATTTCCTTGCAGCTCTTTGTTAGCCATTAAGTCAATAGTCAACCCTATCGTATAAAGTGCTACTCCCAGTATCCAAACAATGATTGCTATAATTACAGCTCTTATATAATTCATGATTGATAAAATTTGAAGGATTGCTCTTAAGGATAAACCCTTCGAGCAACCCTAAGTCTAGAATTTATACAGCAGCTTCTTGAGTTTGATTCCAAACACCAGTCTTAGCCGTTTCGGTTACATATTGGCTAAAGTCCTTTGCCTTTCGCCCTAGAACTTTCTCGATATCATTAGAGATCCTGTTGTTTCCCGGAGCATCCAATACGTTTCCGAATAGATAATTGATCAACCATACATGGTCTGCTGGTACGCCAGCACCTTCCAAGAAGGAGATATACTCTTCTAGAGAAATTGGTGTAAAACCTATTTTTCTTCCTGTCGCCTTCGAGATCTCATCAACTACTTCCTCGAACGTAAGAGTTCTAGGACCAGTAAGTTCATAAAGTTGACGAGCATGATCATCGGAAGTAAGTGCTGCCACGACAACATCTGATATGTCATCGGTATCTACATATGGAACTTGAGCCTCAGGTTTTGGTAGAGCCACATGACCTTCCAAAATCGGTTGGATAAAAAAGCTCTCGCTAAAATTTTGACTAAACCATGATGCTCGGACTATAGTATAATCAATCCCTGAATCCATTATGATCTTCTCACAGGCTTCAGCCTCTAGCTCTCCCTTTCCAGAAAGAAGTACTACCTTTTTGATTCCTGATTTGATAGCAAGGTCAGCCAATTGCAGTATAGCTTCCTTAGCACCTGGAACCGCTAGATCTGGCTGAAAAGTGATATAAACTTTCTCCATTCCTTCTAATGCTGGAGCCCATGTTTCAGACTTATTCCAGTCAAATGGAATATTCGCACTTCGTGACCCTATTCTGACATTGTAATCCAAAGCATTCAGCTTTTGAGCTACTTTTCTTCCTGTTTTACCTGTTCCTCCAATTACTAAAATATTCGTTTTCATATTACTTGGTTTTAAATTTTTGATAATTCAAAACTCAAGAATCACCATTTAAACGGCTTGTTCAGGAAGTATAGTGATTTGTTCGAAAGGTATTATTGACTCAATCTACTGGGACGGTAACCAAACTTTTGATGAAATGCATTGGAGAACGAACTAAGACTATCATAACCGACTTGCCAAGCAGCCTCTTGGATCGTCAAGCTCTCCTTTTGAATAAGATCATGAGCCTTGGTCAGACGTTCATTTTGTAAATACTTAAAAACTGGTAAACCAAACATGGCCTTAAAATTGGTCTTGAGTTTAAAGGTATTCAACCCTATTTCTTGTGCTAGTTCAGTGAGTGAAGGAGGGTTTTCGAAGTTCTGGTTTAAAATATCTTTAGCCAGATTAAGTTTTTGTCTTTCATCACTTGGTATTGACTGGTCAGGTATCTGGGACAGTTGTCCAAAGAAGTGTGCCAAGAGCGTAGTTACTTGATTTTTGAAAAACAATACCTTGGCCTTACCCTGATAATTTGTATTAAAAAGCTGATCGACGCATGCTTGCATCTCTGGAGGCATGAAAAAATTAGGTCCTTCTACATAATGATCATTTGGATTCACCAATTGTCCCAGCATCTCTCCAAATAACTCTCCTTCTAGCTTAGGAAGTTCTGTAAGGTTAGTCATTTTAGTAGCAATAAGAATACACTCTAGCGGCTTCGATGCAGAGACTAAATGTTCGAAATCAACATTCTCATCTGCATAAAATGAAAGAGCCATTCCTTGTGTACGACTAAACGATCTCGCTTTATCTCCATACCGAACAGTCAAATCTACATTACCTGCCCCATAGAATGCTACCCCTAGCACTGGCTCTTCAAACCCACAAACATCCAACGTATCGCTGGATGCCTCGCTTGTTTCTACAAGCACTGTGAAATCCTGATAATCAAACACATCTCGTATCATAGCCTCAATATAATATAGTGGAGAAAATTAAGGACGTTCTTCGCGCCCAAAAGTTATCTATCTATCAGAAGCTATTGATCAACTAGAAGTGCGGAATTATGCATAAAACTATCGCGATTATCTCAGTGATTAGTTTGCGTCATATTTGCTGGACAAACAATTGTAAAATCATTAGTGCCTTTATTTAGATCATCGACAGCCGAAATATCTTCCTGAGAGACAAATGAAATTACAGCTACCTTAAGCTTCTTATTGTAGTTTTTGACATACCAAGCTGTTCCTTCGTGATTCTTTGAATGGAAATTACCATTGAAATGAATCATAGTTGTCCCCTTATTCTCTTTCATTCCCTGGACGATGTAATATCCCATAGTAGCATCCTTAATTGCTTGAGCTGCAATGAAATTATCGGCATTCATCTTCATACCATGACCATGTCCCATCATCGCCCTCATCTCTTCGTAAGATTCTAACTCAGGGATAGTAATTGGTAGTGGTGGTAATAGTTTTTTCTTAGCTTCTTTATTCAATGTATCTAGTATCGCTATACCTTTCTTTGCCACCATGCTGGCATATCTACGTGGTACGTTGGTGGCATAGAATGGCAGACTTTTCTCCTTTGCAAAGTCTACCAATGGGGCATAATCTGTCTTATAGTTATTCCATGCCTTTCCATCTTTGATTAGATGTGACTCCTTGACAAACCCCGATAAATATTCATTCAAAACTAGCTGAGCATCTCGCTCAAACATCTCAGCTCCAAGGATCAGATTTCCATTCTTTTTGTCATACAGGCTCATGGTCAGCTCAATTTGCAACCAGTGTGCAATAGGGTTGTTATGCTGCTCTCCGAAAAAAACTATATCGTAATCTTTCAGTGCTTCAGCCATTTGACCAAAGTCCGTAGTCTTACCTTCAGAATCAAAAATCTGATAGGCTTGGAGGGCTTGAGCAGAAATTTGAGATACACCGAGCAGAACAAAGTAGAACGTGAATAAAAATATTTGCTTCATAATATTTATGATAAAAAACGTCATTGCAATCTACGTTAGTGAGAGCAATGACGTTTGTAACTGAGTCGATTCTATTATTTTAAAATTCTTTCAAACTTAAACTTAGGAAACCCTTTTACTCCTTCATCATTGTAAAAACTGGTAAAGGCTAACTTAAAATACATTCCGTCTGTAGTTTTGATTACAAAAAACTCATTCGCAACGATCTCAAAAAGGAAAGTAGAAAAATCAAGCTGTTTCCATGCATGACCTATCACATCTACTTCAGTAGAAAGTGTTAATTCCTCCACTTCTGAAACGGTAATATTACTATAGTCAATGTCAGTTACCTTGACTGCGCTTGTTACACCTTTGTTTAACAGTACTCCTGTGACTGAGTAGGCAGTTAATGCACCTGTTCCAGTACCATCATCCACTCTACCATTATATTGTGAGAATACAATATCCCATCCTTCCATTCCTTCTGCTACATCTTTTCCTTCTTCCCATAGATCAAATTCTGTAAAGTCATCTGAACTTTTGTGAATACCTAAGGTATCAGCAGCTACCGTTTCAGAAAGAGCATCAAGATCTACGAAAACTTGTCTATTATAGTCAAGTTTGATTTTTTCCTCTTTCCTAGTATGATGATTATAGGCCTCTTCATATACATCAGGAGAGCTATACATAGCGACTTGCAATTCATCTTCACCTGCATACGGTGCTGGCTCTTCTTCTTCACATGCTGCGAACATTATCGCTCCAACCAACATCATCAATAGCGTATACTTTTTCATATCAATTTATATTTATTAAGACTTATTCTAATTAATTGTTAAATTTTTTTAAACTCTTTTTAGGTTGAACTTAAATGAAAGAAAATAGGATCGACCCCAAGCAATAATCACATTTCCACCAGCTGAATGTGCTCCTCCACTTGTCGTACTTGAGATATTGTCGACGTCAAGAATATTCTTCACACCCGCAGTCAATACATATCGTTTAGCTGCAAAATTCTTCGTGGCAGACCAATTCAGAGTACTATAGCCTTCTACACTCCCTTGTGAAATATCCTCTCCATTAGAAAATAACTGAGTTCGTTGTCCTGTGTATTTGAAATCTAATTGTGTAGACAGATCTATTCTTGGATAATAGTACGAAGCCATTCCTACCAAATCATTGGAATACTGGAAATCATACTTTCCTGCCTCTAATGGATCATAGCCTATACCTGTAAGTGTATACCCTAGGCTGAATTTCCAGTGGTTATTTCTGTTGTACAGCATGGATGCTGTTCCTCCATGAGTTCGCTTCTGAGCTATGTTAGCATAATAAAAAGCGGTCCCATCTTCATTCTGAGCCAGATCGATTACGTCATCCAAGTGGTTGAAAAAAGTAGTTATTTCCGGCTTGAATATAGAGTTCGATCCTATATCAATTATCTGGGAAACAGAGGTGGATATATTTATAGAATGCTCTGGTATTAAGTCTTCATTACCAAAAATTTGGTGATTAGCATCTACAAAAACGAAATACAATTCTTTCATCGAAGGGGCTCTAAATCCCTTTCCAACAGAAGCTTTGGCTTCGAACCTATGATCTGACTTGTACATCAAATGAGCAGAATATATTACCGGAGCGGAGTAGACATTGTGATGTATCAACCTTATACCCGGTTGAAATGTGACTTGATCTAAAAGTTCAAGTTTCAAATCAGACCACAATGCATAATCGGCTAGTCTCTCATTAGATAGTATTCTGTCACCTTTTCCACTCTCGTTGTTTAATTCAAAACCAGCTTGAATCTTTATTAAATCTGATATCGCACTAGAATAGGACAGTCTACAATTCCAGTTATCAAACTGGTCTTCTATCTGCTCATCTGGTTGCTCATCCTTTATCCCTCTTGAGTAATTATATACATATTGGCGAGAAGAACGATTGTATGTATTGTAGGACATTAAACCACTTATGGTAGAATTCTCTCCAATGGATATCTTACTATCTGCATAATAACTGTGACGTATAGTTTCAAACTCTCTATCTCTTGCGGTGGATGTTCCATCTAGGTAATCCCCTTTATAGTCAATCAATTCCCAAGACCTTCTGACTCCTACCTTTAAATTCCAATTCTCTTTATTGAGGTTATAATAGCCGTCAAGGTTCAACTGAGATTTTGGATTCCAGACCATGCTTCTGGTCGACTTATCCTTATCATGTCCATCAAACATTCGATAGCCCGCCGACAAACTATATCGATTTCCCCCCGCATTACCGGATACATTTGCATTCGCATTATATTGACCGACAGACTCTCCATATAAGACTGCCGAACCATCAATGGCGTAGTATTTATTTTCTTTTGTAATAATGTTGATGGTACCAGCAAGTGCATTCGAACCATAGACTACTGACATCGGACCTTCTACAATCTCAATATGATCAACTTGAGACATATCAATCTGAGATAAGTCAATGTTTCCACTTTGACGCCCAATCACAGGTACACCGTCAATGAGAAGTTTGACGTGTTGTCCTTCTAGACCTTGCATGAATATTTGAGAACCTAAAACACCATCTTGTCTAAGGTTAATGTTTGGTTGGAATCGAAGCGCATCGTTTATGTTTTGCACTCCCTGCTTTTCTAAGGTCAAAGAGTTGATTACTCCAACTTTGTAGATTGATTCATCCGCGCGTTGTACATCTATACTAGCCGTTTTAATCACCTGATCCAACATCAACAAATCTGGTTTAAGCTGAACTACTTGTTCCTCATTATTGACCAGATTCACTTTCTGAGTTTTGTATCCTGCATATGAAATAATGCATTGGATTCCCTGTTTATATGGAATGTTAACTAGTCCATCTATATCTGTAGCGAAATAGGATTTCTTTCCTAATTCATCCAATAAACATACATGAGCACCGACTAACGGATCATTGCCGTCTTTTACTGATAGTCGAATTGTTTCTTTGCTATTTGCTAATAAAAAACTACTGATAAACAGACACAGTATGATCAAAGAGTACTTTTTCATAACTCTCAGTTAAAGGTGATTTTTTTGTTGAGGATTGAGAATCTTGACCGAGTATTAGAAGCGTCCTTGAGAGCATCAAGTACACAACCTGTAGGACAAGCGAGCCTACACCATAGCATAGGATATCTCATGGAAATCACTACAAATGCCGCAGCTACATAAAACCAATATGAAGAGACTTCAGTGCCGAATAGATCTGGGAATAGCTCATAGTTTCCGAAAGTCTTATAACCATAGATAAAACCTCCTACTAACACGATGGTCAAGACGTAGCGGAAATACTCTGCTTGTTTATTAGTAATGAAAAGCTTCTTCGATTTGAATGGAGAATACTTCAATGAGATCATCTGTGCTGCGCCAAAAGGACATACATACGAGCAGTAAGCATTCTTACCCCATACAGCTGCTAACAAAGTTAACAATGCGTATAGTCCTAAAAATAATGACACTTCTGTCCCCATAAATGGCATCAGAAAAGTCACGTATGTGAAGGAACCATTCAACCCAAAGCCAACATAGATTAGAGTCAAAACTGAAACTAAAAGTCTTGACTTCTTTGTCTTCTTGATCTGTGGCAAAATGGCATATAAGAAGATCGCTGCTATGACGACAATGTGAAGTATCCACCAATAGGTGAGTTTTGCCGAAACATGAAAGTTATTAAGATCAAAAGCATAATAGGTAGACAGTAACTGAGGAGCAGTAACGGAAAAAGCTTCTGTCACCGCATCTGCCATAGCTTTGGCAGTGATAGTCGCTCCAGAAACTGCATCGATGGTCTCCGGTTGTTGATCCAATCCTAGTCCGGCATATTGATCAAGGTAGGTGCTTCTTAAGATCTTTCTGAGATAACTTTCGGTCTCCTTGGAAGTGATATACGAAACTTCTTCTAGTGTACCGCTCAGGGAAGTTTCCATGCCCAAGTATATTGGACCGGAAAAACCCTGTACGGTATTATGAAGCATATTTTCAAAGTATAAAGTCTTCAGTTTTCCATGACTATATATCTCAGCATAACACAATTCTCCTTGCATTTTGATATTGATCTCAGCATTATCCCCATGCTTAACAATCAACCTTTCACGCATAGCAGCTGACCATTCATTATTGTGTAGAGACTCACCCATTTCACTATCAAATGACAGCATCCCAGCGGCCTTTACGTTTGACTTGGCCTTTGGATTGACTAATCCGTATTCACCCAGTACATAGCGAGAGCCCTGTGAGATTAACCCCGCTTCTACTACTATAGACCTTTGAGTATCAGTAATCAACTGAGGTGAGAAAAACTCATTTTCTAAGGTATTCACATGAGATAGGATGCCCGATCTCTCCAAGGGACCATAGATTGCAAAAAATATAAAGAGGCTAAGCAGGCAGGCCGTAATGACAGACTTACGATAATCTATCGTCAATCGCTTAGACATGATTTCGTGTATTAAGGAGTTAAAGTAGGTAGCCTGACCATCATCAGGCCACCTTTTTTCTCTCTTTAGAGAAATTGTACGATGAAAAAATCTTATTTATTTGCTATCGGTTGCCCTTTAAGGTCAGCAACTGTTTCAGCAACAATCTTTACTACCCATCTGTTGATATTTGGGTCAGGAAGAATAGCATCTTGCTTATAGGCCACTCGAGATTGATCTTCTATCATATCCACCCCGTTTTGAACTATTTCACCTTGAAAATGCTCGTCGTTAGCAACTAAGACAGGGATGACCAAAGCCCTTTCTTCCAACTCTAAAATCTGTTCTATAGCTTTTTTGGTTGGTTCTGAGGAATATCGAACTAGGTGCCCACACCAGCCGTAAGATATTGACCCGATACCTGTTTGAGCTTTTAGATACCTACCTATGTCCTCTACCATCTCTTCCCATTGCTGATTAAACTCTTCATCACCGTAGGCAATTAATGCAACACCTTCATCACCGCTACCATCGGATAGCGCTTTCGCTCTACGAGTTATGTTTTTCTTCAATACGGTAGGGAAATCAAGTAATGGAGTCACTATTACTTTGGCCTTAGCATTATAGGTTTCTATACCTTCAGCTTTAAGATTGGCTTTCACTTTAGGGTCGTTAGCCAAACCAGCGATATTTGGAATATCATGGCTGGTATGAGATGATATTGTTAAGAAGATGGGTACTACTATGACTTTATCATACTCTTCGGTATCAAATTGCTTAAGCTGAGTAGCAATAGAGGGCTCCGTGTATTCCATAAATGCGGTACGCACATCTAGGATATCACCACTTGCCATTATTTCTTCCTTGACATCTACTTCAATATCCTTAAGCATCTGTCTCCAACCTTTAGAGTGCGAACCATGGTTAACTAACAATACTCCAATCTTTTCGCCTTCCTCCAAAGCAGAAGTTTCAACCGTCTCTTTTTTTTTGGTACATGAAAGTAGGCTAGCTGTTAGTAGTACTGCAATTGCTAAGATTATCCTTTTCATTATTTATTTTTAATCAATCTAAATAAAATTAATAATCGCTAAATTAGATTAATTCTAAATAACTCAAAGATAATTAGTCATTTTTTTGAAAAGTCCTGATGTAAATCAGGAAAGCCAACCCATTCAGATGAGTTGGCTTTGCTCCTACTTTATCAAAAACAGATAACCTTTCTGTATTTTTTATTTACCGAATTTCATCTCAAAAACAGAGACTCTTAGTTCATCGGTTGATTATGAAAAATAAAAACCGTGATTCATTAGTATTCCAGCTCGATCGCAATTGCATTGCGGTGTTCTTTACATGATCATGTATTTATGACTAACCGAAATAAGATCGGAGAAATTGAGTGAGATTCTACTCTTTATATAGACTTGATGGTATAATTTGAGAAAAGACATAGAATTTAGTTTGAACATGGAGATCGCATCACAGATGCTATTTATAGATACAATCGCAATGCAATTGTGATCGAGCGAGAACTTCTTTGTGCGAAGAAGAGATATCTATTGTTGTTGTTAGCTCTTTCATATCTATTTCAAGTTTATTACCAATGATTCTAATCTGTCAAATGCAGAACCCCAACCATTATAGAATCCCATTTTCTCCTGTTGTTTGCAATAATCTTCCGTTTCGTGAATAACGCTAAAAGTGAATTTGGTTTGATTATCAAGTTTTTCAAAAGATGCGTGCAATTCTACATTTTCCGTCATTGGTCTAAAATCTGCACTAGTTACAATTTTTTCCATCTCTACAATCTCTTTGTAAGTGCCCTCCGATATAAATTCTGTTCCATCAGGCATTGGCATTGTATACTTCCATTTCCCACCAACTTTAAAGTTGTGTTCAATAACTTTTAAATCCATTCCAGGAGGTGCCCACCATTTAATAATATGCTCCGAGCTTGTCCACGCTTCCCATACCAGTTCGATTGGTGCGTCAAAAATTTTTTCTAGTGAAAGTGTTCTGTTTTTTAAATTACTCATTTCTATCCTTTTTATTTCTAAGCTGATTTACATATTCTTCAAAAGAGTTAATTCTCTTCTCCCATTGTTTATGGTATTTTTCCACCCATAAGAAAGCAGGAATTAAATTTTGATGATTGACATAACAAAAGCGTTCTCTACCTCTTTTTGCGATAGATACGATGCCACATTCATCAAGAATTTTTAAATGTTTTGAAATAGCTGGTCTGCTGATTTCAAATCTTTCAGCTACTTCATTTACTGAAAGCTCTGATTCAGAAAGAATATCTATAATTTCTCTTCTTACAGGGTCAGCTATGGCTTGAAAAACATCTCTTCTCATAAGTCACGTAACTATTCGGTTACGAATTTATATGTAATCATTTAGTTACACAACTGAATTTGTCAAAATTTAATGCGAATGGGTAATTCTGAAATTCTCACTCTATCGCAAATGTTTTGCGATTGAAATCTATGTTTATAGAGAGTTATCTAGCAATTGCATTTCGGTATCTTTATATCAATAGAGTATTGAAAAAGAATTCCGTTAAATATGGAGATCGCTTCTCAGATGCTATTATAGATACATTGCGATAGAGCGGGGAAATACCTCAATAATCTTATGGATAATAATGTTTGTTACAGCACGTCTATTTGACTTACTCATTTTCAAGTTCCTTAAATTTCTGCTTGTCCGTTAGTTTGGGTTCTGAAAGTTCGTAATGCTGATCGTCAAGTAAATCGAAATCAACAATATTCAGATATTCGTCAACGATGACTCTCTCGATTTTCACTCTACCACCACCAGCCCGATGTCGGTCTTGTCCATTCTTTTTCACACCGGAAATCCAAAATTCATCTCCAGTTTCAATATCATAGAAGTTCCCTGCCGTCCCGCCAGATTTCAGCTTCTTGTATGCGTGTCCGTTGAAGTAGACTGTTTGTCCTGACTTAGAGAATTCGACTAATCCAATCCATGCCTCACCTCGATCGTTCTGATCAGTTTTATGTTCGATATACATGATTCGACTTTGCATAATTTAAGTTATTTGTTCAGCCAAAGTTCTCTGAAAAGAGGGGTAACAACCCAACTATCCTCAATATTCTCATTATCCCAACAACTCCAATAGAAAATTGTGAATTGATGTAGATCAAAATCCTTTAGAAGTAGAGGTTTGACTAATGCCCACTTCAGTTTAATCAACTCAATACTTCCCTGATCCTCGAGTGCTTGAATTATCATTTCCATCAATGAAAACTTTGTGTCTTCATTTTTGATTTCTTTGTTATAAGCCTGAATATAATCGTCTATTCTTTCTGGTTCGGCAATTTCATATGTCCAATCTTGCGAAAGACTATCTATCGTATAATTAAAAAGTGTTGCTAGTTCTTCCCAATTGCCACCAAATCTATATTTAGGTTCTATTATTTCCATCTGGAGTTTTGTACTACAACAACCGAGTATATAACACTCAATTTTTCTTTTACATAGATACACAATACTATAAACGACGACAATCAATTACAAGAGGTAATAGGTGACATATACCCCTGATCCAGCCAAGTTATCTAGCAATTGCATTGCGGTGTTCTTTACATGAATATGTGTCTATATTTAACCAATATAAGGTTAGAGACAATGAGTGAGACTCTATTTTTCTATAGGATTAGTGGTGTCGTGTGAGTCAAGGTATAAGACTAGTTTGAACATGGAGATCGCATCACAGATGCTATTTATAGATACAATCGCAATGCAATTGAGATCGAGCTGGAAGTTTTCATCTAACCTTGTCCACAGGAAGCCAGACATGTAATAATGACTATTAATAAGTAATATTTTTTTCATTTGTTGCTTGATCTTGATTCGAATTCACTCAAATAGTTACCAAGAAGTTCAGCTTGTTCTGAGTTTATCCGTCCTATCTGTTCAGCTGCAACTATGTTATCTGTAATATTATCAAATTCATGAATATCTTTGATCCTGCCTCTTTTTAGGACTATTCTTATGATATCCTTTCTTTCAAAATCTAATTCCTCATAAAAAACTTGCTTCCAGAATTGCTCTATGTGTTCACCATCACTTTCGTTCCAATAAGTTAGGTAATCATTTTCCAAAAACTTCAGGCTCTCAACTTTTCGAAACTGGAGTTCTGGATTCAAAGCAAGTCTTTTACATTCAGCTCCGAAATTCAAGATGTGAGATTTTAAATCATTTGGAAATGAGGTTGAAGTGTTGATTACTTCTTCAGCTATCTCAATGGTTCTAGCTAACCGTTTAGCTCGTTCATCATATGTTATTCTTTTCGCCATGCAGTGTAATAGATGCCAACGCCTCAGTATGAATTCTGACGTTTGATATTGTTAATGCTTCGGATGTAAAATAGCCAATCCCGCTCGATCGCAAAGGTTTTGCGATTGAAACCTATGCTTATATAGAATTACCTAGCAATTGCATTGCGGTGTTCTTTACATGAATATGTGTTTATGGCTAACCTATGTAAGGTTATAATTGTACTTTTTATATAGGCTTAGTAGTATCAATAGAGTATTGAAAAAGAATTCAGTTGAATATGGAGATCGCATCACAGATGCTATTCATAGATACAATCGCAATGAAATTGCGATCGATCGGGTAATACAAAGAGCTCGATATATGAGTTAAGCCAGTCTATTTTTTTAAGTTAGTTATCGATTACGTCCAACTAAAATGAGCATACGTCTCAATTGCTAGAAGCACTGAAATTCCCCATTCGTATTATTCTATCAGATAACTCAGTTCGCATATTCATTTTAGTGTCTGTTATCATCTTTTTAAGCTACTAATGCCCAAAATTTTAGCGTCAATGTTAAAAAACAAATGGCAAATAAAATTCCATATATCATCGTTCTAGTTTGGTCTTGAAAACCTCTACCTCGCGTGTTAAGCACTCTTGATTTCTTTAAAAATTTTTTTGGCAAAACATGACTAGATTGAGCTATAGTGTCTTCACTTTCTTCTATTTCAAGATATTGTACCAGCTCCGATTCAGTTAACTTTTTATTAGTCATTAGTTCATTTAAAAATGAGAACGCAGCAGCACTATAGGCTCCCGCTCTATCCTTCATTTTAAGTTGTATAGATATGTAACGATATACAAACACGGTTATCGCTACTACAAAAAAAGATATCAGAATTGTTATTTCAATTTGACTCTGTACTGGAATCTTGAATAAATTAATTAAACCAGCAAAAGCCATATACAAGACCAGACCAGCCCAAGCAGAAGTTTCTTTATGGTTGTGATAATTCGCATAATACTGATTTGTACTTTTATAGAAATCTATTATCTGATCTTTATCCATTTGATTCAATTTTTAATCATTGATGATAACAACCGAGTATATAACACTCAGTTTTTTTTACACTGAAATATAATACTGTAAACGACAACAATCAATTACAAACGGTAATAGATGACATATACCCCTGATCCAGCCATGCTACTCTTATGGTTGAAACTTTTACATATCTCAGCAAAAACTACAACTAGCTGTTTACCAAAGTAAACAATTCATTGGAAGCCGTATCTAATTCAAAAGTTTCCGCAGTCCGTCTATGAGCAGTTAGTATGTTAAATAACGCTTTGAGAGCCTTTTATTGTGCTGGAGCTTGGTTGCAGAGCTTTAGCAAAGAGACAAAGCGTCCTATGTTTTAGCAGATTCCGGTTTTGGGGACTGGGACTTAAATTATGGTATTTTAGAAGTGTATTATGGACTTAAGGGATTGTATTATTATGATTGAGATGTTTATTATCGTAATTCAGATGTACATTATGATATTGTAGATTTACATTATGGCTACTGAGAAGAACATTATGGTAATCAAGTTGTATTTTATGGATATTAAGTTTTAAGTTATGGTAACTAATCTGACTGTTATTGATATATAGAGGTTGATTATTAACCATAAGTTGAACAACTGGCTATTCATAATGTAATGCCTGAGACCGATAATAAATCACTTGAACTTGAATTGCCGTTTGATAACCTTTCAGGTTCGATTCTCTGATGCTTGGATTGAGTCAAATACTTATAAAATCTTGAGTACTCCTAATACTATTTGAGAGTCTTATCTGGTAGTAGGTAAGTCTTGCTGATAAACTCTCTCTTGATTAGGATATATAGAATCCAGAAGATAACTGCACAAAATAGTATGTTTGAATAGCCTAACGAGCTTTAAATAAACGTTTTCTCTACTTTCTTGCTTGACAAAGAAAGTAGCAAAGAAGTCAAGTCTGTAAATCAGAAGGCTAAATTTCAACTCCACTTCACTAAAAATTTTACATAGAGTCTATGAAGCTGAGTTCGATCAATAATTTTTCAAACACTCTGCAAAACCTCAATCTATTACACTTAATCAAGCTTTTGCCTTCAAGCCAGGCAGGCTCTTCCTTTTTTCATTGCCAAAAAAGGAAGCAAAAAGTCTAGAAAATTATAAACTCTCCCGATACGCTGCGCTATCGGGATCAGACAGTATAATTTTCATTCTTTCTTGTGAAACGTCAAATATATGAATCAATAGGTTTTTAAATCGAACTGAGTCTATGACACATTTACACTTTCGGCACCTGTATTTATCGAACTGTCGGACAAACACTTTGTCTTTTGTGTAAGTTTCAATCATACTTTATATAAACTCGTCGTCCCTCCTCAAACAGTAAAATTTTTGGACGCTTCTTTCCGTCAAAATTCTTAACGCATCTGATTTAAGGACCATTTCTTAGTGCGTGCTTTTTTGAGGTATAATTCTATACATCTTACTCTTTCATCATATTTAGATAATTGCGAAGGTCTCAGTAATAGATTTTGATAGCTCTCTCAACCGAATTTCATCTCAAAAACAGTGATTCCTTGATCGTTGGTTGATAATGAGAAATCAAAACCATGATTCATTAGTATTTCCTTTGTCAGGGTCAAACCAATTCCTTGTCCGTTGGCTTTAGAAGTATAAAAAGCTTCAAATATTTTTTGCTGCTGATCAGCTGAAATTGGTTCACCATTGTTTTCTATTTTCAAACTATGTTGGTCTAGACTTACTTTCACATAGCCTTCTTCTTTGATGGCTTCTATGGCGTTTTTGACCACATTACTCAAAACCAATTCGATCTGAGAGGCGTCTATGTCCAACCACATCGGTTGGTCAGGTAAGCTTTCTTCCCAATCTATCGACTTCAAATCATGCTCATACAATACACCAAGTCTATGAGCTATATCTCTAAGGTCAGATTTTTCAAGGTTTGGCATCGGTAGTTTAACTACGTCGGCATAATTCCTCATGAAAGTATTCAAGGCATCATTTCGATCTCTTGATGACTTAATAGCTTCAGCCAATTTATCAGAGATATTCTCTCTGATCTGCTCTTCAAACCGCAGTGTACTATTCAGTACTGAATTAACTGCTCCTATCGTATTATTCACTTCATGTGCCATTACTCGTATTACTTTTTCGTAAGACACTTTCTCTGCTTTGATTAACTCGTTTGTTAATTCATCCATATGAAAGAATACTCTTTCTGCTCCTTTTTCGTAAAAAGAGCGCTTGGTGCATTTATACCTTTTGACTCCATCCAAATGAACTACAGTGCTTTCATTTAATGGTATTCGATTCAATCTCTTTGCCAATACCGAATCTAACTCTTCTAGTAAAGCTCCTTGAGCTTTATTCGCTACGACGCCTAGCATTTGCTCTGCTGAGGGATTGAGACTGGATACTTGGTGATTAAAATCAAGAATCAATATTCCTGACTTTGAATTTTCAATGAGCTTATCCAAAAAGAAATTTTTCTCAGTCAAGTGTAATTTCTCGGACCTGAGTTGTACAAGCATGAGGTTAAATACTTCGATTAGATTATCCAGATCCTTTTGCCCGACACTTTTTACTCGAATACTGAAGTCTTGATCCTTCAAGGCTTCTACTCCAGCCATCAGCAATCTATGCGGCTTCAAAAAAGACCTATATAATGCTAAAGAGATGCAAAAGGATGATACTAGTAAGACTTCTGAGACTACAAAAAATACCTTGTCGTACTGATACAAAGTCACTACTAGTGCTACTTGTACCAGATGAATCAAAACGATAAACCAGATGAACTTTGCTCTTAAACTCATTTTTGTTCTTGTGTTTTGATTCCATATTTTTCTAACCTTCTGTACAGCGCTCCTCTGCTCAACCCAAGTGCGTCTGCCACTTTGCTCAAGTTGTGCTGGTGTGTTTCAATGGCATTCTTAATCATCATTTCTTCGACTTGATCTATGGTCATATTTTCTGGCAACTGGCCTGTAGCTTGATGACTATCTGATGACAGTATCTGAAAATCTCCGACCTGCAATTCATCATTCATACTCAGTAGAAAGGTTCGTTCCAATTGATTTTTTAGCTCTCTAATATTCCCTTCAAAGAACTGAGAGGAAAGCCACGCAATGGCAGAGTCTGAAATTGTGGTTTTTCTTTTATAAGCTGAATTGAGCTGCTTGATGAAAAATCTAACTAGATGGGGAATATCAGATTTTCGCTGTGACAGCGCAGGCAACTCTAGCGAGACTAGATTGATTCGATAAAACAAATCTTCTCTAAACTGACCATTTTTAATCATCTCAGGTAAATTCTTATTGGTAGCTGCTACTACTCTGACATCAGCATTTTTAGTCCGACTATCACCTAAAACCTGATACGTTTTATCTTGTAGTACCCTGAGCAACTTTACTTGTGACGCTAGATCTAAATCCCCTATTTCGTCTAGGAATATTGTCCCTCCTTCTGCCATTTCGAATCGACCTACTCTGTTGGCATAAGCATCTGTAAATGCTCCTTTCTTATGTCCAAACATTTCACTTTCGAATAAAGAGGTAGAAATCCCTCCTAAGTTCACCTTGACAAAAGGCTTGTCTTTTCTTAAGCTATTTCGGTGAATGGCTTCTGCGGCTAGTTCTTTTCCTGTTCCACTGGGTCCTAGTACTAATACTGGCGCGTCTGTTTGGCTTACTCTAGAGATCATATTAAGTGTCTGCACTATCTGCGGCGACTCTCCGATAATCATACTAAAGTCAAATTGCTCATCTAGCTGGACGCGAGCGGAAGGAAGTTTGGTCTTTTTTGATAACTCTAAAGCTGTCCGAATAGAGTTCATCAGATGACCATCGTCCCATGGTTTATTGATGAAGTCTGCCGCTCCCAGTTTCATCCCTTCTACGGCTAATGGGATCGAGCCCCATCCAGTAACGAGAATCACAGGTATATGAGCAAAATTGGATTTTAGTTTACCTAGAAATGCCAACCCTTCTTCACCTGAGGTACGATCCGTATAGTTCAAATCCAACAAGATCAACTCTGGCTGATCTTGTTGGATAATTTCCATGCCTTCATTTGGATGATGAGCTGTTCGAGTTTCAAACCCTTCTATATCTAGGAGTAATCTAAATGCACTCTGAACTGCTCTATCGTCGTCTATTATTAGAATCATGCTATTAAATTATCATATTCCATGTTTTCTCACCTGCATTTAGAATTACTTATTATTTCCTAATAGTACTACTCTTGTCGTAAAGCTATTGCTGGGTCTACCAATGCAGCTTGTCTACTTGGTAAATAAGCGCAAACTACTATCAATACTGACACTGTTGCAAAGGCTAATGCCATCGCTACATAATAAACCTGTCCATCCAGATCAAATGCGTTGAGCAGTGGGAATTGAATTGCGATCAATAGCCCCGGAATCATTCCTAGAAGACCGACCATAAGCATCTCGGTAATGAACTGTTTGTAAATCTCTAAGGTATTGGCTCCTATTGCTCTTCGCAATCCTATTTCTGCACTACGTGTAGATATGTTATACCACAATACTCCAAACAAACCTATGAAGATATTGATGACCAAAAACACAACTATGACTAGTAATACAGCGGTCGGTATGAGTCTCGTACCCATGTTTGATTCGCGCATCTCTGGCAAGCTTTTGACTATGACATTGGTTCCGGGAAATTCTTGGGTGATGGAAGTGACCAGTTGCTGTTCGAATTCCTTCCCTATTCCTTTCTTCAACTTGATGAAGATTGGATCTCCAGCGGTCCCTTGCATATTGTTGTCCCAGACAGATGGACGTTGTCTCACATCATAGGGCAAATCCAACGGTTCTCGGTACAATGTTCTGATAAATAATTGAGGCTCAGTAAACGTCAATTCTCCACCGTATTTGAAGTTATCTATTACTCCTACTATGATAACATTGTCTCGTTCTGTTAGCTCTAGTTCTTTTCCTATAGGATTTTCTCCTTTGAAAAAGTCTTTTTGAAATGCCTGATTGATGACTGCGGGTCGCAGTTTCGAGGCATTATCTTCACTACCATACCATCGACCTTCTACTACATTCAAACTCATGATATCTCTAAAATCATCTTCAGCATCAAATGTGATGACTGGCTTTTTCACATCTTTATATCGAGGTATTTGTCTCCAGTAGCGAAACATAAATGGAGTATTGCCTTCCATCATAGTGGCTTTTTCTATCTCCTTGTATTCTGGAAGTGTTTTAAGAATCTTTTGGTCTATTTGCTTGTCTTCTGGCGAAGACGCATCTATCATCCAGACATCGTCATACGTAAAGCCAATAGGTTCTTTAAAATTCATATAGAACATGGTACATATGGAGTACAGGCCAAATACTAATAGGAATGTCCCTAATAGCTCTAGAATCAGAATGGCATTGCGACTCTTATTATTCCAGATCAGTTTAAATATCTGTTTCATTTGGTGCTGTTTTTTAAAGTTTTAACAATTGGGGTTTTGGCTAGTTTCAAACTAGGAGTGACTCCTGACAGGATAGCCAATATCAAAGCAGAACCGATTCCTACTATAAAAGACCTACTACCCGGTGCTATTTGAGAGTTGAAGAATATTCCAGAATCATTAATCAAATAGATAATAATGAAAGTAGCTGCTCCTGCGATCAATGCCCCTAGAAGGGTAATCATTATGTTTTCAATCATGAATTGTATAGCCAGATGCTTGGTCGTCGCTCCAAATGATTTTCGAGCTCCAATTTCAGGGAAGCGCTCCATGATCCTGGTAGAGTTCAAACTGATGAGATTGAGTCCTGGGAGAAAGAGATACATTAGTATTACAGTACCGAATAACAAATAAGGTACGTCTTCTATTTCCATGAACTGACCTAATGAATCTGCGTAGATATCGTGCTTTTCCCAAACATCCATCGTTGCTGGCTTTGGCTTTGCATAGGCACTGTCAAAGTGAGTTCCTGAGAAATCTAGTTTTGCCAACTTATCTGCAAATTCTTCTTGAATTTTTGAAATGTCTGATTGCTGGTGAGCCAAAAAGGCAATTTGAAGGTGACCGAAATAACCCCATTCTTGATGCTTAGTATGGGTAAATGGCAACCAAATATTGGAATAAGCAGAAAATCGAATGGCGTCCACATTTTCTACCACTCCCATGACTCTAAAGGGTACTCCTTTTAGTTGAACTGTTTTTCCTACACACGGTTCTCCGTTGAAATATATCTCTCTGGACTTTCTATCTAGAATGACGATTTTGTCATCCTTTTCGATTTCATCTAGCGTATACCCTCTTCCTTCTAAAAACTCTAAATCAACTAACTGCCAATAGTTTCCATCTGTAAAGCGCATTGTCAATGGTTCCCTTTTACCATTTCTGTATGCATACACTAGGTCATTGGTTAAATTAGCTCCTGAGTATGCTGCTACCAGCTCTGGGGTTTTCATCTTGTAGGCATAGTCTCGGACAAATCTGTAAGAGAATGGGTTATTGGATTGATCTTCTGTTTTACGCTTTGTCATTCGCAATGTGTGAGCGAATATGGCTCTATCAAACTTGGATTCGGTGCCTTTAGAGGCAAAGATATGATCCACAAAAACCGTAGTGGCAAACAAAAGTGTTAGCGTCAAACTGATTCCAAACAAAGTAACAAACGCGTATAACTTGCGACGCATGAGCACTTTCCATGCTATTTTTATATAATTCTTAAACATGATCAATTCACTAAGCTTCCGTCAAACAATCTGATAATTCTGTTGGTCTTCTGAGCCAAAGCTTCATCGTGTGTCACCATCACGATAGTGGTTCCTTCCTTGTTCAGTTCCATTAATAGGTCCATAATTTCATGTCCCATTCGACTGTCCAAATTCCCAGTTGGCTCATCTGCCAAAATGATCTCTGGACTTCCTATAATCGCTCTAGCAATAGCGACTCGCTGTTTTTGACCTCCAGATAACTGTGACGGATAGTGGTGAACTCTTGCGCTTAAGCCTACTTTTTCAAGCACTGACATGATTCGTTCCTTTCTTTCTTTGCTTGAAATTCCTTTTCGGTAGAGCAGTGGCATTTCCACATTGTCATAGACGGTCAGGTCATTGACTAAGTGAAAACTCTGAAAGATGAAACCAAGGTTTTGGTTTCTGAACTCGGCGAGTTTTGTTTCTTTTCTATTTGTAACTTTTTCACCTTGAATTCTCACTGAGCCTGTGCTAGGCATGTCTAACAACCCCATGACATTGAGCAAAGTACTCTTGCCGCAGCCTGATGGTCCCATGATCGATGCGAATTCCCCTTTTTCTATTTTGAGGTTGATTTGGTTTAATGCAAGTGTCTCAATCTCCTTGGTTTGATACACTTTTTCAACATTGCTTAATTCAATCATAATTTCCTAAATGGTAAGTTTCCTGTTATTTTCAAAATCGTATAATGTCAGTTTTCTGATCAAGTAATAGGATTCCCAGTAGCTTCTCAACGCTCTAATGTAGTCCTGTTTGCCTTGATCTTTTTCGTCTCGAGCGATATTCAAATCTGTGATATCAATATCTCCGAGCATAAATCGCTTGGTAGCTATGTCAAATCTATTCTGTGAAATCTTATCTGCCGAACGGGTGTATTCTACCAGTTCCTGAAGCATTTCAAATTGTTCTATGACTGCTACCACTTGTTGTTTTAAATTCTCCTCTTCCTGTACTATTGAGAACTGTGTCAGCTTCAATTGTGCATCTGCTGATTTTCTTTTGGCTTTTTGCCTTCCCCAGTCGATTATCGGCATACTGAATCCCAAACTTACTGTCTGAAGGTCCTGCACGTTAGAGTATGCATCTCCTATATTGTCTCCTACATTGGTGACTCCATATTTCACAGACAGATTTGCATTGAGTCCTGACTCTTTTTTTGACTTGCTAGAGTTTTGTTGTGCTTCTAGTAGTCTTCTATTTAATTCTACTGCTATTTGGCTATTGGTCATTGCCATGCTTCGTGCATCTTCGACATTGACCTCGAATATGTTGTATTCCTCTGGTAGTGAAAGTACAAATCCATTAGACTCTCCTAGTCCAGCATATGACCTCAGGCGTACGGACGTTGATTTAATTTCCAATCTAGCATTGGCTACTGCTTTTCGTGAATAAATCACCGCCAGTTTCAACCTCAATAAATCGTCCTTGGAAATCTGTCCTAACACATGCTTCTTTTCACCTATCATCAGAATGGTATCAGCTATTGACAAGTTTGAATTGGCCATTTCCAAATTGACTTGGGCTAGCATCCAGTCAAAAAAGAATCTTGCGGTATTCAAACTGATTTCCTCTCGCTCTTCTACAAATTCTTTCATCCCTTCATTGTAGCGAACTGGTTCCAGCTTCTTTGCCCACTTCAATTCATTGAATGAGGAGAGCGGCTGGTCATACCCTATGATGAGCGGAGAAGATCCATAATTACTTGTTCTCAGATCGAAATTGTCCGCGCGGTTCAAAACAGAGCTAAGAGACAACCTTCCTCCAGTAGCAGCGATCCCCTGATCTACTGAAAGTGTGATATCATTCTGACTTTGGTGTACATTTCTAAACTGAATACTTCCGTCTTCTTGAAACACTGGTACGCTTTCCTTTCTGTACATGGGTAAGTTCCCCGAAAGCTTCACTTGTGGCTTGAGATAGGATTGAAATTCCCTGTATCTCCACTGACTAGTTTCTAGCGCTGTCTTGTTTTTCTTATATGATATTGATTTGGAAAGAGCCCTGTCAATTGCTTGCTCGAGTGTGAGCGTTTCTTGAGCAAAGACTCGACTTTGAACCAAAATCAATAGGAATATTATTGCTGTAGTTCTCATTTGATGTTGACGTATTCTAGGTGTTCGTATTTGGACATATCAGAAATGATTACTTGCTGTCCTTCTTTGACTCCTGTCAAGAGCTCGACTTCTGCTAGACTACTTTCTCCAAACCCAATCTCAACTTTCTCAGCTCGATCTCCATTGATGACAAAGGCTTCGTTTTTAGTTCCTCCTTTGTAAAATGACCCGTTTTCGACTTTAAGCACATTTTGTTGAAAAGCTGTGACTACGAAAGCATCTGTTTTCAGATTGGGCCTGAGCCACTCTGCGGATTTATCTTCTAGTTGAATTTCAAATCTTACCTGTCTATTTTCTACTCTAGGATGAATTACTCCTATTTTACCAGTCAATGAATCTTCATTAGACACAATGATTACTTCTCCTCCTACGAATAACTCACTGACGTTCATCTCAGCGATTTGTCCTTCTGCTTTGAAATATTCCAAATCTGATATCTTCACCAGATCAGCCCCGATATTGACTGTGGTTCCTACTTGGTCATTTACCCAAGTAAGTACACCTGGTTTCTTGGCTATGATTTGAGCTTGGTCTAGTATTTCCTGATTGACTTGAATGTTCTTGGCTTGCATAGCGATTTCCAGCTCATTATCTCTTATCTGGACTTGCATACTTCTTTTGCTATTATCTATCAATACTGACAGATGCTCAAGCTCTAATTTGGCTACTTCATAGTCCAACTCTGTTCTTTCAATTTCGTCCTGAGTACTTCCCCCTATTTCCAATAGCTCTCTCTTTTCCTGAACTAATTTCCCTAGACTTTCTACTCTTAGTTTTTTGATCTTGAATTGCATCTGAAGCTCTGCTAGCTTCTTTTCAAAATCTAATTTGAGTTGGAGCAACCTGTTCCTTCTAATTTGTAATTCATCCTTTTGTCTTTCCAGTTCAATTTCTTTTTGAGAGGTATTGAGAATAAGGATGGTGTCTCCTGTGCTTACCTGTTGTCCTGTATTGAAATTGACTTTAGTTATTTTGGCCTGAAGAGGACTTGCAATTACTTCTTCTCGTTCTGGTATGACTGTAGCCACAGCTGTAAGTGATGCTCTAAGGTCTCCTCTTTCTACTCTAGCTATCAGTAAATCTTCTTTTGATAAAGTAGGTCTTAGTACACTATTAAACCCGAGCACTAGACAAAGAACTACCGCGACTACTCCGCTGATAGTTATGACCTTTTTGCGTCGTTGTTTAACCTTGGTTTCGTTTGAGATTTGTCTATCCATTTTATTGAATTATTTCAATTCTGGATAGCCAATGGGCGTGCCAAAAATAACAACTACCTGTAAAAGTGGTAGTTACAAAAATTATTCACTTTTCAAGTGTCCATATATGGACAGTATATTTCGGAAGTGGACATTTAGAGTCCTTTACTTTGACAAATCCGATTTGACTTGAGGTGTAACTAAAATGCAGTCTTCAGACAGGATTGATTTGTTAGACTTTCAATACAAGTTTATTTAAGGGTTCCTTGAAAATACTTTTAACTATTTCAATTGTGGTGTCTATGTTCTTTTTGCTTGATCAAAAAGAACGAAAAAATCAAGTCCGTAAATCAGATGGGTTGAGAACCAATCTTTCTTAGTGCAAAATTCTTTCAATTGTTCTTAAGCAGCTTCTATTTATTTTTTGAAATGGCTTAATCAGTACTAGACTATATTCAACTTCTTGTGCTGACCAGATATAATCCCTGTGCTGTCACCTCCTAGCCAATTGTCAATAATCGTGGCGTATACTGACCTAAAGTCGATTTGATATTTCAAATCACCTTTGTCTAAGTCTGTAAGGTCAGGGGCTCCATTATAGAATCCGGGATTCTTTAATGCTCCTCCCATCATGTAGACATTACTTGCAGTACCATGATCAGTTCCTTTGCTACCGTTTTGAGCTACTCTCCTCCCAAATTCTGAAAAGTTCATGATCAGCGTATTGTCCCAACTACCAGATTGTTTCAGATCTTTGACGAATACCTCAAGACTTTTAGAATAGTCTAAATGCAATTTCTTCTGACGCTGAACTTGGTTGAAATGTGTATCGAATCCTCCTATCGATAGGTAAAACACTTCTGTCTCTGCTCCTCCATTGATCAACTGTGCGGTAAGCTTAAAGTTTTTACCCGTTTGAGAGTTAGGATAAGTAAGCTGTGTCTGTCCTTTCCAATTCTTTTGATTGACATATTGAGCAGCATCTACTGTCTCGACCATTGTTTTACGCAGATATCCGAGATTCGAGTGTTCATCTTCGTGTTTAGCAGTTTGCTTTATCTGAGCATCCCTAGTCGTCTGAAACATCTGATTTGGGTTGGTCGTGGCCAATGCATTAAAACTTTGACCTTTCATGGCTAGACTCAATGAGGAATCTACTTCAATAGCCTCATATGGTTTACTTCCCTGTTTAGAGTCCATATACTTGCCTAACCAGCCGTAGGAAAGGTATTCATTGGAGCCGCTAGCTGTATGCCATATATCCATAGATCTAAAATGTGATCGGTTTGGATTTGGGTAACCTACACTATTGACGATAGCTAAGTCTCCGTCGTCATAGAGAGACTTAAGCGCAGTCAAGTACGGATTAAAACCCAATTCGTCTGTTGCTTTTAAGACATCAGCAGGCTGAATAGCGATTTCGGGTCTTGATTGATAGTATATATCATTAGTATATGGTACAATGGTATTCAGACCATCATTCCCTCCACTGAATTGAATGATTACCAGTTTACGACCTGTTTTGTTAACTGGAGCGAAGCCTTGTACAAACTGGGGTACCATCAATGTACCTGCGCTAATGAAGGCTGATTGTTTGAGAAATTTTCTTCTATTTGTCTTCATGGCTTAGCAAAGTTGAAATTCTGGTGTTTTAGAAATCGCTATTATTGAGTCTATCAATTGACTTTCTGACTTTGATTCGAACTTTGTCTCATCAACTGGCACTTGTAGAAGGTATTCTTCCATTTGCACCTTGGTATCTTTAAAGCTTTTGAAATCTTTTTTCATTTGACGTTCATCTACTTCACTTCCCAACTTCTTAAGCTTACCATATATTTTTAATTGGTCATTATCATCTCCGCTCTCCTTTACTTCTAAATCAAGCTCTGAAGACAGTAGAATAATCTCTGTAAGTCTCGCTCTAAGTAACAAGGTACTACTATCTATCCAAGCTTGCCCCCCTGGCCAACCAGCCACATTCGGTGGATAAAATAAGGTTTGTCCAAGTTGCCGCTGAATAAATACTTGGCCATCCCAATTGTCATATGAGATACTGAGTGACCTTCTCAACCCTACCATCAAATCTATTGGGGACTTAATCTTGGACCCGATATTCTTTTCAGCGTAAAACCAATCAGAGGTAAAAACTAGTCTAAGGACTGGCTCTATTTCATAATTGCCATCATAGAAGGTGTTTACCATCAGATCTAGCTTTTCAGCATCAACTTCTTGATCATTGACTAGGTATTTATAGAGTTTGCTGCATATGTATCGGGCAGTCTGCTTGTTCTCAAGTAACATGTCCAGTACATCCTCTCCTTCGAACTCACCAGTCTTGCCAAAAATCGTTTTGGTATCGCTGTCATGAACTCTTTTTCTCAAAACGAAATCTCCTTGGCTATTAAATGCCCAACCGGTGAAAGCTCTTGCAGCTTCTTTAATATCGTCTTCGGTATATCCATTGTCACGACCAAGGGTAAATAGCTCCATGACTTCACGGGCAAAGTTCTCGTTTGGGCTACCTTTTTTGTTTTGTTGGTTATTCAGGTATTGGAGCATCGCAGGCTCTTTCGAAATACCAAAAAGAAGATCTCGGAAGTTGCCAATGCTATTTTTTCTAATAGTATCTAAATAGCCCTGCATGAAAAATGACCTGTTGGAGCTACATGCGAAATGATCATGCCAAAACAAACTCATACGCTCTCTTAGCATTGCATCTGAATTAGCCATCTGTTCAAGCCAATCATTATTGAGTTGTTTGATGGCTGTTCTTGACTCTTGTTGTAGCCTTCTCTTTTCATCAGCAGGCATATCCTTCATTTTCATGTAATCAAGAGTATCCATTTCGACTACATTTATGGCTGTATACTGCTGGCTTTGAGCCAGTGCCTTTTCATACAAATCTTCTGGCTTCATTTCGATTCCATCTTCGACCTCAGGATAGGAAGTAAAGAACCCTGCTCTCCAGTAGAAGTGCTGTACTTGTCTTTGATTAAGCTTCATAATTCATCTGTCATTCTGTAAGATTCACTCCTTTATATAATTCGCATAGGAAGGCTCTTGATTAAGTAATATAATCATTATCGAAAAAATGGGATGGTAGGTCTGTATCAGGGTAAAATCACCCCTGTTCTTTGAATAAAAACCTACCCTGTTTAGGGAAGTACTTTCTTAATTTACTTGAATGAAATATTTAATACTATTACTATTCTTACTCTGCTTTGCTGGGTGCAAATACACTCATCACAACACTGAGTTTTGGGGTAAACATGACAACAAAGACGTTTATCTGTATACACTGACTAATGACAATGGGGTGTCTTTTCAAATAACTAATTACGGAGGACGAATGGTTTCCTTAATGGTTCCTGACAGAGAAGGCAAACTTGGAGATGTGCTGTTAGGGTTCGATAACTTGGAGCAATACACTGAACCTAACCCTGCATTTGGTATGATAGTAGGTCGATATGCGAATAGAATCCGCAATGCTCAGTTTAGTATCGATAGTACAACTTACAATTTGACAAAAAACGCTGGAGAGCATAGCATACATGGTGGTGGGGAGTTTGGAAATGTAGTATGGGATGGAGAACTCGTCACCACGGGTGAAGAACCAGCGCTAAAACTTCATTATATATCCCCAAATGGGAGCCACGGTTTCCCTGGAACATTAGATTGTTATGTGACTTATACTTTGACTGCTGATAATTCTGTCAAAATAAAATTCGAAGCTACTACTGATAAAGCTACTCATGTCAATATGTCGTCTCATGCTTATTTCAATCTTTCGGCATTGAAGTCAACTATTGTCAATCACTTGGTGAGAATGAATGCCGATAGATATACTGTAATAGATGAAGATATTGTGCCTACGGGTGAAATTGATTCTGTAATTGGTAAGGATTGGGATTTAACAAAGGAGATCGAGCTGTCTGAAAATATTAACAAACTCAATCACGGCGGATATCATTACAACTATGTCTTCAATAAACCTATTGGCTTGCTCGAAGAAGTTCTTAGTATAAGGGAACCTAAGTCTGGAAGAACTCTTACGGTATCCACTACACAACCGGGCGTTCAGTTTTATACTGGCAATGCTATTAGTGATACTTTCGTAGGAAAATACAATATCCGCTATGGAAAGCATATGGGACTTTGCTTAGAAACTCAGCACTTCCCTGACTCTCCTAATCACGGTAATTTCCCTTCTTCTCTTTTACTACCTGATGAAAAATATGAGGAAGTCGTTATTTACAAATTTGGAGTAGAATAACTGAAGGTTGTTACAACCGTACTTCTATAGAAATAACTCTTAATTATGACGGATCAAAAAGTAGCTTTAGTCACTGGTGCCAATAGAGGTATCGGTTTAGAAGTGGTTAAACAATTATCTTCTCTAAACATCAGAGTGATTCTTGGGTGTAGAATCGAACAAAGTGGACGTGAAGCGATTCAAGGTTTTGAATATCAAAAAAATATCACTGTCAAGGCTCTCAATGTTAATATACCACAGCAGATCAAAGAAGTAATTGGTTTTATTGAAACGGAATTTGGTAGACTTGATATTGTCGTTAACAATGCTGGTATCAACTACGATACTCATAATTCGTCGCTGAATATTGCTATTGAAGAAATTCAACAAACCATGGAAACCAATCTATATGGCCCTTGGAGAATTGCTCAGGCTGCTATTCCTCTGATGAAGAAAAATGGGTACGGCAGAATAGTCAATATCAGTAGTGAGTCGGGTGCTCTGTCAGGTATGGGAGCAGGTACTCCTGCTTATTCTGTTTCGAAAACAGCCATGAATGTAATGACGATTAAGCTAGCTCATGAAGTATCTGAGTTTGGCATACTAGTTAATTCTGTCTGTCCAGGGTGGGTCAGAACTGATATGGGAGGAAGCATGGCTCCTAGGTCGGTGACTGAAGGAGCGAGTGGTATTGTTTGGGCAGCTACTTTACCTGACAATGGCCCCAACGGTGGCTTTTTCAGAGACGGAAAGTCAATAGATTGGTAAATTCTAAGTTTCATACTTTTGCATCTCAATTAGATATTACCGACTCTATGATCACTATTATTAGCGGAACCAACCGAAACGATGCCAAGTCTCCACAAATCGCCAAAGTCTATCAATCGCTGTTATCAGACAAAGGTGTAGACTCAAAAATCATTGACCTTAAGGATTTACCCATCGACTTTATTGGTACGGCTCTCTATGAAAACTCTGGTAAAAACGAATCTTTCAATGAGCTCCGTAACTTGATGCACGACTCTAAAAAGTTCGTCTTCATCGTCCCTGAATACAACGGCTCTTTTCCTGGAGTATTGAAGGCTTTCATGGATGGTATGATCTTCCCTACTACATTCAAAAATAAAAAAGCGGCCTTAGTGGGTCTATCTTCAGGAATTCAGGGAGGAGGTCTAGCTCTAAGCCACTTAACGGATATTTTGAACTACTGCGGGACTCATGTATTGGCTCAAAAACCTAAACTCTATCATATCGAGAAGAACTTTGATGGAGAAAAACTATCAGAACTATACGAGTCGCTATTGGTTGAACAGATAGATTTCTTTGTAAATTTTTAACCACAGAGATATGATTAAATGGTCATCAAAAGCATCTTTTTAGGCTCCTCCGCGGCGGAGGAAGGTTTTTACGCATGACAAAAGTTCGCTCCGCTCCGGAGGAAGGTTTTTACGGGTGACAAAAGTGTGCTCCGCTGCGGAGGAAGCTTTTTACGCTAAACAATTGGTCGCTCCTCAGCGGAGCTAAATATCTTGATGGAGGCGTCTTGAAAGAGGTTGAGAGGTTTTACTTTAATACTGATATAGTCTAAAGTATTCATTTTCAACATATGCGGGCAGTGACGTCACCCGTCGGCACGCTCACTATCCCGCATAGAAGAAAACTTGACAGAAAATATTTTAAGTCGATAGTCCTAAGACGATAGCTTATAGACAGATTAAAACCATGAACTACGATCTATCGACTATGGACTCTTTTAGTCTACATTATCGTGTAAGAACTTATTATTTCCCAGTTCACTATCACCGTTAAGGTTATACCTAGAAACTAAACTCTCATTAGACATAGGAGACTTTTTAAGAGATACCTGCTTGCGCTGATATGCTGGAACCTCGAATTTCTCTTTATAAGAATTCGTATCAATAGAATACTCTTCAGAAATTCCTTCTAGCTTCTTTCTCCTTGCTTCTGACTGCTCCATGAGTTGAATTTTTCTTGACGGAGGATGAGCCATTCCGTTCAACTCTTCAAGTGGCGCGTCTATTGGCTCTGGATTCTTTTGAGACTCAAGAAACAACTCCTGCATTTCTAAATTAAATGCTTCTTTGTCCTCTTCTTGATCTGATTGAGCTGATGGTTGTTCTTGAACAGGCTCTGGCTTCATGAACTCAAACGATCTCATTTTGGATTGAAAGTCCTGCTCAAACGTTTCATCTATATTGTTCTCAGGAGCCTCATTGGTAAACAAATTGTACTGAGAGTCTCTATTCAAATCGAAGTACTTTTTTTCAGCCTGATCACTACTTGACGGAGTCATAGGAGCTTGCTGTGGAGTCTGTGGCTGAACAATATGTTGCTGCACAGGGGCTACAGGTGCTTGTTGAACAGGCTGTGTCGGCTGTACTGGCTGAGACTGAGGCTGCTGCACTACTTCTGCTACAGGTGCTTGCTCTTTCTTCTTCTCATCAAAACCTGTGGCAATTATTGTTACTCTGATGCTTTCTCCTAGTTCAGAATCAACACCGTGACCAAAAATCACTTCAGCTTCATCACCAGCCATATCTTGCATGAAGTCAGTAATTTCCATTAATTCATCCATCTTCAATTCGGCTTGATCTCCTGAGATGATTGACAATAGAATTTTTTCAGCACCCGCAATGTTTTGATTATTCAATAGCGGCGAGTTGATCGCTTCTTCTGCTGCTCTTATGGCTCTGTTTTCGCCTGTAGTTTCTGCTGAACCCATTACGGCTCCTCCAGAATCTGCCATTACGGTTTTAACATCTTCAAAATCGACGTTTACATAACCTGGAACCGTGATGATTTCTGCGATACCTTTGGCCGCCGTGGTCAATACATTGTCTGCTTGACCAAATGCTTGGTTTAGTGAAAGATTTCCAAATACTTCTAGCAGTTTGTCGTTAAGTATTACCAGTACAGTATCACAATTAGCTTTAAGCGCGTCCGCTCCTGCCATTGCTTGGTTAAACTTTTTCTTCCCTTCAAATCTGAATGGCATCGTAACGATTCCTACAGTTAAAATACCTAGTTCTTTAGCCACTTGAGCTATCACCGGAGCAGCACCTGTACCTGTACCACCTCCCATACCTGCAGTGATAAATACCATTTTGGTATCCTCACTGAGCATGTTTCTAATTTCTTCTTTGTTCTCTAATGCTGCGTCTTTGCCTTTCTCTGGATTGGCACCCGCACCGAGTCCTTCAGTAAGATTGACTCCTATCTGAAGTTTATTAGGAACTGGACTTGTATTCAAAGCTTGCGAGTCTGTATTGCAAACAATGAAATCGACCCCTGTGATTCCTTGGTTATACATGTGGTTGACGGCATTGCTACCACCGCCTCCTACTCCGATCACCTTGATGATCGACTTATGATGAGTAGGCAAATCGAATTTAAATGCACTTTCTGTCATAGTACTATTATTTATTTTCTGTCTTCTGTCTTTACCCTTCGTCATTTGATTCTAGTTGGTCATTGCGATTGACGAAGGAGTTCAACAATCGTCTGCTAATTACAAACAGATTGCTTCACTGCGTTCGCAATGACTATTATTACCTCTCTTCGAAGTCATCTATCAAAATGCCTTTCAGCTTTTCTGATACCTTTTTCCATACATTATCTCCTTTCACAGCAAATTTCTTTTTGCCATTGTATGATACGCCTATTCTTTCTGTCTCAAAGAACCTATTATCTCTATCATCTAACCCCATGAATCCACACAATACCAATCCGACTGATGTTGCATACATTGGGCTCTTGATGATATCTACTTTACTCTTACCTAAGTGCTCATTAGGGAAACCAATTCTAGCATCTAAGCCGGTCATGTATTCAAATAACTGCTTGATTGATACGAGTTGTGAGCCACCTCCTGTGATCACTATGCCTCCTGCTAACTTATGTTCATAGCCACTGGTAATGATCTTGGTATGAACCATCTCTATGATCTCTTCCATTCTAGCTTCTATGATTCTAGAAAGGTTCTTGATAGATATCTCTTTTGGCTCTCGATTTTTAAGACCTGGTATGGATACGATCTCGTTATCGTTTGCCATTTCGGCCAATGCCTGACCAAACTTGGTTTTCAATAGCTCTGCCTGATGATTGAGCACATTACACCCGTCCTTGATGTCTGATGTGATGATATTACCTCCGAATGGTATCACGGAAGTATGTCTAATCACATTCTCATGGAAGATGGCGATGTCTGTAGTACCACCTCCAATGTCGACAAGGCAAACGCCTGCCTCTTTCTCCTCATCACTGAGTACAGAAAGGCTTGATGCTAATGGCTCTAGGACTAGGTTATCTACTTCAAGACCCGCTCTTTCTACACATTTATTAATGTTTTGAATAGCATTGGTTTGAGCTGTGATTACATGGAAGTCTGCTTCCAATCTCACCCCTGACATTCCAACAGGGTCTTTTATTCCTGCTTCGTAATCCACTATATAATCTTGTGGCATCACGTGAATAATCTCGCTCCCCGGAGGAATCACAATACGATACATATCGTTAGTTAATCTGTTTACATCCTCTATGGTAATTTCATCATCACTAGAATCTCTGGTGATAGACCCATGATGAATCGAACTCTTGATATGCTGTCCTGCAATACCAACATTAACTACGCCGATTTGCACACCAGACTGCTCTTCTGCTTCAGAAACAGCTTTCTTGATAGCGTTGATAGTCTTGTCGATATTGGTTACTATACCTCGGATCACTCCGTCAGATACTGCTTTACCCATACCTAAGACTTCTAACTTTCCGAAGTCATTTTTTCTACCCACGATACAACAGATCTTTGTTGTACCGATGTCTAGACCTACGATTATTTCTTCCATACCATTTATTTTTTACAGACTATTTGATCTTTAAACTTGAGGCTTACGCGCTCATAAGTATTCCATCCCTTATAAGGCAAAATACTTTTGTAGAAAGCCATTAGCTTTCTGAATTTCTTTTCTACATCTTCTGCCTTACCAAACTCAACTATTTGCTTAGTCACCTGGGGCTGAAGTTCTATTTCTAAATTCTTTTTGATCACCATCATTGCGATCTGTGGGTTCCAAAATTTATGATCAACTATGTATTGAATCATTTTGAAAATCTCTTCCCCTTCTTCAGAGTCTCTGATATTGTATTCGTCTATCCAGTATTCATTCTCTAACATCACCAACAAAACTCTTGCTGTATAGTGACTTGATTCTGGTAAAATCTCTCCATCAGTACTGACATAGTAATCCTCTCCTTTGCCATTCACTATTCTGGCTATTGGTCGGTTTTGTTTGACCTCTATAGATAGTGCTCCGTGAATATCCACAAATGCTTGAGCGTCATCCACGAATTGATGATTTTCAATTCGTTCTTCTACTTCTTTCAAATTCAGTGCTCCTAGATTCGAGTTTAATAAGTAATCCTGCCCTTCTTGATTCAAAAGCTCCATTACATCAGACTGATCGATGAAGTAGTTTTCGAACTGGTTGTCTACGTTAATAGTGATATCAGTAATGAAACGCTCTTTGAGCCTTGCATTACCAAACCCTATTAATATCATCAGTCCAAATAGTGCTAAGCCGTATTTCGAAGAGGACAATATGTTTTTTATACTCTTCATATATTCAATAGCTTTTCTTTAATTGGTAATACCAATGTATCAATATCTCCTGCACCCACTGTCAATACTAGATTGGGGGTATTCTCGTCGAAGTACTCTAAAACGTCCTCCATCTTGTATCGAGCCACTGTTTTAGCATCCACTAGCTTTCCTACTATGTCTGAAGTCACTCCTTCTATTGGCAACTCTCTCGCTGGATAGATATCTAGTAACAGTACATGATCTGCTAATGATAAACTCTCTCCAAAACCATCCATGAAATCTCTAGTACGAGTAAATAGGTGTGGCTGGAATACTACGGTAATTTCTCGATCTGGATACATGCCTTTTACCGACTTCAACAATGCTGTGATTTCTTCTGGATGGTGAGCGTAGTCATCGATCATTACCAAATTTTTGGTATTGATAATGTATTCAAACCTTCTCTTCACTCCAGCATAGCTGGCCATACCCTTAGCTATGTCAATGGCATTCTTTACCAATCCTTTTGAAGCTGAAATTGCTGCAACTGCATTGGATACATTGTGGTATCCAGGCATTGACAATGACAGTCCTGATACTTTACGGTCACTTGATTGGTAGTCAAATTGAAATTTGGCTTCCTTGATCTGAAGATTACTAGCAGTAATTTCTCCTGACTCTAATGCATAGGTCTGGATGTTAATATTTTCAAATTGAGTCAGATCTAATTCTGATGCTGCCTTTTCTTCAATGAACAAGTGACCATCTTCCTTGATATTCATAATGAAATCTTGGAAGGATTCTTTTAACGAATCTTTGTTTCCATATATATCTAAGTGATCTGCGTCTGTAGCTGTGATAATGGCGATATCTGGATGCAGAGTCAAGAATGATCTATCAAACTCATCGGCCTCTACTACGATTGCCTCATTCTTCGTTCCAATGATCAAATTAGAATCATAGTTGGTCATGATACCTCCTACAAACGCGCTACAGTCAACGCCTGCTGACTTGAGTATATGTGCCACCATAGAGGATGTAGTTGTCTTACCATGCGTACCTGCAACTGCAATGGTGAACTTTGATTCAGTCAACATTCCCAATACTTGTGAACGCTTATATACCTCGTAGCCATTGTCTAAAAAGTGATTGTAAAGCTTAAGATCTTTTGGAATAGCTGGAGTAAATATGATCAGGCTACCATTCACATCTTCTCTTACTTCTGATGGAATATTAGATATAGCATCTTCGAAGTGAATCTCAATTCCCTCTTCTTGCATGGTGTTTGTCAAGGCAGTAGGAGTCTTATCATAGCCAGATACTGCATAGCCATTCGCATGAAACCATCTTGCGATAGCACTCATACCTATCCCTCCGATTCCTAAGAAATAAACGCTATGTAGATTTTCTAATTTCATTTAATCAATCTAATCACTTCGTTAGCAATATCTCTCGCGGCGTCTGGACGCGCCAATGTTTTTATATTTTCCCCCAGCCTAATCTGGCGCTCTTCGTCTTTAACCAGTGCTATAGTTTCATCAATCAAGTCTGTAGGTGCGTCTTCGTCTGTAACCAGAAGTGCTGCATCCTTCTCTACCAATGCCATTGCATTTTTGGTCTGGTGATCTTCTGCAACATTGGGAGATGGTACGAAAACCACTGGTTTACCTACCAGACACAATTCTGAAATAGAAAGTGCACCAGCTCTTGAGATAACTACATCTGCTGCTGAATAGGCTAGATCCATTTCTTTGATAAAAGGCATTATTCTTAGAGAAGGAGTATCTAAATGACTTACCTTTTCTTTCATTTCCTCGAAGTAGAATTTACCAGTTTGCCAAAGTACTTGAACTCCTTCATGCAACATATCTTCTATGCGATCTACTATAGACTGGTTGATAGTTCTGGCTCCGAGACTTCCTCCAAGAATAAGAACTGTTTTCTTTGAATCTTGCAATCCAAATTGCGACAAGCCTTCAAGCTTTTTATTAACTGAATTTAGGATATCTCTTCTCACAGGGTTTCCTGTCATTATCAGCTTTTCTCTAGGAAAAAACCTGTCCATTTTCTCATAAGCGACACAGATTTTATCCACTTTATTAGCTAGCATCTTATTTGTCAAGCCTGCATATCCATTTTGCTCTTGAATAAGGGTCGGAATTCTCTTTTTACTAGCAGCATATAATAAAGGAGCACTTGCATACCCACCAACACCTACTACTGCATCAGGCTTAAATTTCTTTAATAGCTTGAATGACTTCAGAATACTGAAAATCACTTTGAATGGGAATACTAAATTATCTGCTGACAAGCTTCTTTGTAATCCACTGATCCATAATCCCTCTATAGGAAAACCAGCTTCAGGAACCTTTTCCATTTCCATACGACCTTCTGCTCCTACAAACAAGAATTCTGTATCAGGGTACTGAGCTTTAATAGCATTAGCAATAGCAATAGCTGGATAGATATGCCCACCTGTACCGCCACCACTGACCATTATTCTATATTTCTTCTTCTCTGTCATTATGCTCCTGCTACTTTAAAAGCGTTACCCGATTTAGATGTTCCCAATTCCTCTAATTCTCCTCTACTTACACTTAGGATAATTCCTATCGCAATTCCGACAAAAAGCTGAGATGTACCTCCCATACTTACCAGTGGAAGGGTCAACCCTGTGACTGGCACAAGGCCAACAGCAACTGCCATGTTTATTAATGCTTGAATTACTAGTGCAAAACTTAATCCCGCCGCCAATAGTCCTCCATATGTTTTCTCACTAAATGTTACCAAACGCATTCCTCGATAAAGTAATGCTAGATATAAAAACAGGACTACTACTCCTCCAAGCATACCATACTCTTCAACTATAATGGCATAAATAAAATCTGAATATGGATGAGGTAAAAAGTTCTTTTGTTGACTCTTACCCGGAGCAAACCGTACAGGTCCTCCATTGGCAATGGCTATGTAAGACTGCTCTACTTGAAATGGTAATTCGTCTGCCTTAAAAAATGTTTCTATACGACTTATCGCTGTATCTCCTCTTTGTCCAAATGTTATTGCGGTCATTCCAGCAATTCCTCCTACGAGAACCAACATTCCTAGATACTTCATAGGTACACGACCAATGAACATAATCAGCATACATGTCATAAAAATCATTGCCGCACTGGACAGATTTGTCATTGCAATCAATCCACAAATCCCTCCTATCCATAGAATCATCGGAATAAATGCTTTTTGAAAGTCGTCTATGTTGTCTTGTCTCTTCGCTAGCATCGAGGCTAAGGAAACTATCAATGCAAACTTGGCTAAATCTGATGGTTGGAACGCCTGATTAATAAATGGTATCGTGATCCAACGAGATGCATCATTAATATTGACTCCAAATTTCCAAGTGATAATCAACAGCGGTACTGAAATGATCAACGCAAATCTTGACAACCTTGAATAATATCTGTAATCGATTCTATGCGCTACCCACATCGCTAGAAAACTCAATACAACTAATGCTGTGTGTTTGAATAGATAATATTCGGTATCACCGCCCATTCTATTGTAGGCCAAGGTACCTGTAGCACTGTATACTACTAGAATACTCAATAGTGACAATGCAAAGACTATTCCCCAGATCACTGGATCGCCTTTCAAATTTCTATCTAACCATGCTTTTACTTCATTCATTGCTGTGCATGTTTAGATTGTTCTATTCTTTTCAATTCCTGTATGGCTGCTTTGAACCTATCTCCTCTGTCCTCATAGCTATTAAACAAGTCAAAACTTGCGCATGCTGGAGAAAGAAGAACTGTATCTCCTGAATTCGATAATTTAAGCGCTTCTTCTGCTGCTTTTTCAGCACTATCCACTTCTTGAAGTACTTCTACATCTTCTTTGAAAGCCTTAATAAGGTGTTCATTATCTTTCCCTAAACAGATCAATACTCTTACCTTATCTTTAACCAATTCAGCAATTTGATTGTAGTCATTACCTTTATTAACTCCTCCAGCAATCCAAACTACACCTGAGTGCATAGCATCTAGTGCATAATACACTGCATCAACATTAGTAGCTTTTGAATCATTAATGAATCGAACGCCTTCGATCTCCTCTACAACTTCCAATCTATGAGGTGCATTCTTAAAAGTTTTTAACCCCTTCAAAACCTGATCCAAAGTCACTCCAAATTCCATTGCTATCTGAATGGCAACTATCTGGTTATAAATGTTGTGCTTTCCTAACAATGGCAAATCGTCTTGAGACAAGACTTGAGAGTCATGAGGATTATTGAATACGGCATAGCCATATTCACTATATGCACCTTCCAATACAAATTCATCAAGCCTGACTGACTTTTGAAGAGCATTGACTCTATACAAACGAGCTTGAATATTGTGATCATCACCATTAAAAATGAATGTTTCCCCTTCGGTCATGTTTTGCACAATATTGAATTTAGCATCTGCATATAGCTCCATGCGATATTCATATCTGTCCAAATGATCAGGGGTTATATTCAAAATAGCGGCTACATCTGGCTTAAATTCGTCTATGTCATCTAGTTGAAAACTACTTAGCTCTAGCACCAAATATTCTGGATCTCTATCTAGTAATAGATTGGATAGACTGTTGCCTACGTTACCTGCTGATTCTACATCTAATCCTGCAGACTTTAGTAAATGTGTAGTCAATAATGTGGTAGTAGTTTTTCCATTACTACCTGTGATTCCTACTATTTTCGCATCTGTATATCTACTAGCGAATTCTATTTCTGAGATAATTTGAATTCCAAGAATTTTTATCTCTCGAATTATTTCAACAGAATTAGGAATCCCTGGACTTTTAACTACTTCTACCGCTAGCTCAATTTTCTCAATCGTGTGACCATTTTCTTCATAGTCTACACCCAATGACTGAAGCTCATTCTTATTGGTATCAGAAATAGCGCCTCCATCCGACAATAGACACGGCAACCCTTGCTTAACAGCAAGACGAACCGCTCCCATGCCGCTTTCGCCGCTACCAAGGACACATATAGAATAAGCTTTTTCTATCATCGGTTATCTTAGTTTTAAGGTTGCTAAAGTCATAATCGCTAACAGAATCCCTACGGTCCAGAATCGTGTAACGATTTTAGTTTCATGAATATTTTGCTTCTGATAATGATGATGAAGTGGTGACATCAAGAAAACCCTACGCCCCTCACCATATTTTTTCTTTGTGTATTTGAAATAACTCACCTGAATAATCACAGATAGGTTTTCTATCAAAAAGACTCCACATAAAATCGGAATCAATAATTCTTTTCTAACGATCAAAGCCAATACGGCTATTACACCGCCAATCGATAAACTCCCTGTATCTCCCATAAATACCTGAGCTGGAAATGAGTTATACCATAGAAAACCAACACAAGCTCCTATAAACGCTGCAGCAAAAATCACTGTCTCAGAGGAACCTGGTATATACATGATATTGAGATAGTCTGAGAAAATGACATTTCCTGATAGATAAGCTAAAATCGCTAAAGTACCTCCTATTATTGCAGAGGTACCTGCTGCCAAACCATCAAGCCCGTCTGTAATATTTGCGCCGTTTGATACAGCTGTCACTATAAAGATCACTGCAAAAACGTAAAGTATATTAGTATAGTCTTCAAGAAATGCTGGCAACAACCATTTGTAATCAAACTCATTATCCTTGACAAATGGGATCGTAGTAATTGAACTCTTTACATCTTCAAATTTGAGATCCTTAATATCCATACCTGAAGTGATTTGCCCTGCATCTGCAAAATCTCTAACTACAATGTCTTGATGATAAACCATTGTGACTCCAACTATCAGCCCTATTCCGATTTGACCGACAATTTTGAACTTTCCTGATAGTCCTTCTTTGTTCTTTTTCTTGATTTTTAAATAATCATCCAAGAACCCGATCAGTCCCATCCACACTGTAGTTACTAGCAATAGGATCACATAGATATTGTCTAGTCTGGCCGTTAGTAAAGTAGGGATAACTATCGCAGCGATAATCATTATTCCACCCATAGTTGGAGTACCTTTTTTCTGTAGCTGACCTTCAAGACCAAGATCACGTATGGTTTCTCCCATCTGATTTCTCTGCAAAGCCCAGATAATGTACTTACCAAAGAAAATGGTGATCAATAATGAGAACGCAATAGCAATACCTGCTCGAAACGAAATATACTGAAACACACCTGCCCCTGTAAGGTCAAATGTTTTGTCAAGGTATTCAAATAGATAATACAACATCGTTCAACTAGTTTTTAAATAGGGCCAACATTTCTTTCAATACTTTTCTATCATCGAAATCAAAACGCTCTCCTTTGATTTCTTGATAGGTTTCATGGCCTTTCCCTGCCACTAGAATAACATCACCCGCTTGTGCCATAGAACAAGCAGTCTTTATCGCTTCGGCTCTGTCTTGAATGACCAAAGCCTTTCGCATGTAAGATCTACCTACCCCTTCCATCATTTCATTAATGATTTGTTTAGGGTCTTCAGATCTTGGATTATCATCTGCGAATATTACCTTATCGCTATGCTTTACAGCAATGGATGCCATCAGTGGGCGTTTGTCTTTATCTCTATCACCTCCACAACCCACTATTGTAATCACTTGCTCATTGCCAGTTCTAAGACCTTCGATAGTTTGGAGGACATTCTCTAAAGCATCTGGAGTATGAGCATAATCTACTAGTGCTATTATATCACTAGCTGGATCAACTACTTCAAATCGACCAGCCGCTGCTTGTAACCCAGATAAAGCCATCAATACTTCTTCACTATCTTCACCCAACAGTTCTGCGACAGCGTAAACCGCCAAAAGATTATAAGCATTGAACGCTCCTACCAATCGGAACCAAACATTCTTCCCATTGATATCTAGTTCTAAGCCTTGATAACTATTGGTGACTATTTTGGCTTTGTAATCTGCCATGTACTTCAGCCCGAAAGCATTTTTAGATGCTTTGGTATTTTGGAGCATAATCTGGCCACGTTTATCATCTGCATTAGTTAATGCAAAAGCTGACTTAGGTAAGCCATCAAATAATTTCTTCTTAGTATTAATATAATTCTCAAAAGTACCATGATAGTCCAAGTGATCATGAGTGATATTCATGAACACTGCACCAGCAAATTCTAGACCTGCAATCCTATGCTGATCTATAGAGTGAGAACTCACTTCCATGAAAGCAAACTGACATTGTCCTTCTACCATGTCTGCAATAAGCGCGTTTAAACTCACTTGGTCTGGTGTAGTATGGGTAGACGGTATCACTGCGTCTCCTATTTTATTTTCGACGGTAGATAACATTCCTACTTGATATCCCATTGCAGAGAATAATCTATGCAATAAGGTCACCACTGTAGTCTTACCATTCGTTCCTGTTACTCCTACCAACCTAAGTTTAGAAGATGGATTTCCATAAAAGTTCGATGCAATTACCCCTAAAGCTTCAGCGCTATTATTGGTCTGAATATAAGACACGCTTTCAGCTAAATTTTCGGGTAAATCTTCACATATGACAGCTGCGGCCCCTTGAGCGATAGTCTGAGCTATAAATTTATGTCCATCTACTTGGGTTCCTTTCACTGCTACAAAAAGTGACCCTTCTGTAACCTTGCGAGAGTCAAAGCATATATCCTTAACCTCAAGGTTCATATCACCTACTGAGGAAACTAAATTGACTTTATATAAAATATCTTTCAGTAGCTTCATATCAACCTAACTTTAGTGTTACTTCATTTTGGTTAACAATAGAACTACCTGGCGAAATCGATTGAGTAGTAACTCTTCCAAAACCACTAAACTTCACTTCCACCTTCTTATTCTCTAATATATACAGGGCATCACGCAAGGTCATCCCTCTTACATCTGGCATCACTTGATTATTATTGGTCAGTTCTCTCCATTGAATAGAATTGTCTTTTATCCTTGTTTTTACCCACTCGGCGTCTTCTCCTCCATGGTTTGAAATTCCAAATTCATTACAAATCATGTTCAACTCTGATTTGTGTCCAGCTCTGATCACGGGAAATATCTCTGTCAAAATATCTTGCCCTTCGAATGGATCATTTAACTCCATATCAATAGCATAAATTTTATCGGCTATCTCCTTAAATACCGGAGCAGCTACATCACTACCGTATATTCTGAATCTTTTAGGATTGTCAATCACCACAATAGCACTGTATTTGGGTGCTTCTGCGGGAAAGTATCCAGCAAAAGATGTGTAATATTTATTCGTATAGCGACCATTGACCACATGCTTAGCGGTACCTGTTTTACCGGCGATTTTATAATAAGAATCATTGATATTTTTGGCAGTACCATCTTCTACTACACCTTCAAGCATTTCACGCACTTTCACTAATGTGATGTCTGAACATATCTTTTTATTAATTACTTGAGGTGTTTCAAATTCCTTTAATGTTCTATCAGCAGACTTTACCTCCTTAACAATGATTGGACGAATCATCTTACCATCATTCGCTACAGCATTGTACAATGTCAAAGTATGTAATGGCGTCATTGTAAGCTCATATCCATGTGAAATCCATGGCAAGGAAACACCACTCCAAGTAGAGTCTTCTGGGGTTTTAATATAAGGTTTACCCTCACCTACCATTTGAAAACCAAGCGGCTTAGTCAGCCCCATATCTTGCAACCTATCTATGAACCTTGAGGGATCATCTCCAAATTGATCAACTATCAGCTTTGCCGTACCGATATTCGAAGACTTCTCAAAAACCTCTTGTACAGTCAACTTCCCGTATCCACCTGGTTTATGATCTTTCATGACTAAATCATAGAATTCCATCTCTCCCTTACCAGTATCGACTGTATCAAGAAGACTTATTCTTGAATCTTCAAACAATGCAATCATACTTGCCAACTTAAAAGTAGAACCTGGTTCTCTTGACCCTTGCGAACCTACAGCGTAGTTGTACCGCTCATAGTAATTTCCTTTAGCGTTTCGGGACAAATTCGACATTGCTTTAATCTCGCCGGTATGCGTTTCCATTACAACTACACAGCCATAATCAGCATCATTGTTATAAAGAGCTTTAACTAGTGCTGATTCAGCTACATCCTGTAAGTCAACATTAATCGTCGTAACTATGTCTTTTCCATTTACAGGCTTAACTTCTGTACCATCAAAAACAGGTTTCTCTCCTCCAGCTGACAACCTCTGATACAGTGCTTTCCCGTTCCTACCTTTTAGCTGATCATTGAAACTATACTCTAGTCCTACAATACCCTTATCTTCATTATTGATGGTACCAATCGTTCTGTATGCCAAAGAAGAAAATGGTTTGAATCGTTTATCAACTTTTTCAAAGATGACTCCACCTCGCATTCTTCCTTCTCTGAAGATCGGCCATGTGGTCATTTCTTTCTTGATCTGGTAGTTGATCTCCTTTCTATTTAAGACCAAATATTTATCATTTGCTAATCTGGCATTATGAATTTTACGCTTATAATATCTTGCATTCTTGTCTTTGAATACTTTTGATAATAGTAAGGCGAGACTATCTATTTGATGATTGTATATCCTATCAGCACACCTTGTTGGATCAAAAGCCACTTTATAAAAAGGCAATGAGGTAGCTAAAAGACTTCCGTTATCTGAATAGATATTTCCTCTTGTAGCTTTAATATTCTTATACTTAAGACCAATAGTGGCGGCTTTTTCTTTCCACTTCCCACCATCTACGTTTTGTAAATAGCCAATCTTAAAAATGATCGCTACTGAAAACAGTAAAATCGCTATATAAGCGACGCGTACACGGAGCAATATGTCTGATCTATGACTACTCATCGCTCACAATAATTTTATAAGGAGGGTCAATACTCTCTTTAAGACCAAGTGCATTGGCTTTCTTAGCAACTTCAGACTGCTTACTAGTGTACATATAGTCAGCCTTGAGTGTTGTAAAATCTGCACGTAGATCTTCCACCTCAACTCGAAGTGAAGACATTTTACGAATATTTTTTTCTGCGTAATGAAGGTTACCTATGTAGACTATACAAAGGACGGTAGAAAATAAAATGGGAAATAAGAACTGAATTGGCAGCCCCTTTTCAAAAACACGTTGTACGTTAATGACGTTTTCTAAGAGCGCAAAGAAGCTTCTCTTACCTGCGGTCGGACGGGACGATTTCAAGGTGTTGGAAGCCATGGGATTCGGTCTTTTAAATTTTTATTGCTACTCTCAGTTTGGCACTTCGTGCCCTGTTATTTTCGTTTATCTCTTGATCACTGGCCACTATAGGCTTGCGATTCAAGGCTTTAAAGGGTTTTATTTCATTTCCATAAAAGTCCTTCTCTACCTCTCCAAAAAACTTTCCTTTATTGATATAGTTTTTCACCGGCCGATCCTCTAGTGAGTGATACGACATGATGACCAACCTTCCATCGGACTTGAGTAGTTCAGCGCTTTGCTCCAACATCTCTTCTAGTGCTTTCATCTCTTCATTTACCTCAATGCGAATACCTTGAAATACCTGAGCATAATACTTAAACTCTTTTCCTCTCGGCGCAAATGGCTTGATCACCTCTAGCAAATCAAAAATTGTATTTATCGATCTACTTGAGCGTGCTTTACAGATTGCATCAGCTAAAGTTTTAGCATTCCTCACTTCTCCATATTGTCCAAGAATCTTATGTAAATCAGCTTGCTCATATGTATTAATCACTTCATTGGCAGACAGTTTCTGACCTTGATTCATCCGCATATCCAATGGCCCGTCAAACCGTGTCGAAAACCCGCGGCCGGGTTCATTGATTTGATGAGAGGATACGCCGAGATCTCCGAGAATCCCATCGACCTGCTTAATACCATGCAACCTGAGATACTTCTTGAGATATCTAAAGTTTGATTGCACAAATGTGAAAGAACGATTTTCTATCAAGTCCGCATTTTCTCTGGCATCATCATCCTGATCAAATGCTATCAATTTACTCTTTGGATTGTCAAGCCCATCGAGTTTATCCAGGATCGCTTTTGAGTGCCCTCCACCGCCGAACGTCACATCGACATAGATTCCACCAGGCTTGAGATCCAACCCCTCTATACACTCACTGAGCATAACCGGATTGTGATACTCACTCATAGTTTATTCACTCAAAAATTCTTGTGCTAAATCTGAGAAATCGTCATCCGTACCCATGTATTGATCATACACTTCAGGATTCCAAATCTCAATAGTATTCCCAGTCCCAATCACCATAGCCTGTTTTTCAAGCTTTGCATGATCCAACCAAGCTTTCGGAATCAAAAAACGTCCAGCACTATCAAGCTCGACTTGCACAACTCTCCTAAAAAAGTTTGTCTTCAGTTTTCTTTGGCGGGCATCGAATTCACTTAAACCAATGAACTTCGATTGTATCTTCTTAAACTCAGGCATAGTGTAGAGCACGAGGTTTGAATCAAACCCCTTCATTGCAACCAATTGATTGCTAGACGCTTCAGGTAGATTAGCCTTAATCTTCGCAGGTAAGACTAACCTACCCTTAGCATCCAACTTACACTCATATTCGCTTGTAAAAAAAGCCATAAGAGTTATAGAAAAATATAAACCACCATTGCAAACTTAGACAAGTTCTGACACAATCCACCACTTCATGACACTTTTTACCACAAAAATTAAAAAAACATAAAAACAAGCTTAAATCACATATAAATCAGCGCATTACAAAACCATACATTAACCTCCTAAAATGACTCATACAGCTTGAAAAAATAGAAAAAGAGAGTTTTATCCACTTAGTGGTATAAAATCCCATAAACTCCCAAAAAAAAGAAAAATAAGAGTTTAACATACCCATAACTACACTTATGATCCGAGAGCTTTATCTTCACAACATGAAAATCAACGACAAGAAAACAATCAACGCTTGGTGCTCTTATGATCTTGCCAACTCGGTATACAACCTTATCATAACTACAGCAATATTCCCCATATATTACACCAATGCTACAGAAGCAGCTTTTGGAGGAAGTACAGTTAAATTCTTTGGCTTAAGCATCGATAACTCTGTCCTCTACAGCTATGCTATTTCATTTTCTTTTTTAATCTCCGTGATTTTCTACCTGACACTTTCCGGAATAGCCGACTATAGAGGTTCAAAAAAAGCTTTCATGAGACTATTTACTTATCTAGGATCATTCTCATGTATCAGCTTATACTTTTTCACTGGAGCCAACATCGAACTAGGAATAGCTTTAGCAATACTGGCAAGTGTTGGGTATGCTTCATCTGTCGTTTTTTATAATGGCTTTTTACCAGAAATAGTAACAGAAGATAAGTTCGACAGTGTAAGCGCCAAAGGGTTTTCGATGGGATATATAGGGAGTGTGTTTTTACTGGTGATATGTCTTGTTTTGGTATCCGTACCTGAGACATTCGGTTTTATAGACAGTAACGGAGAACCTTCAGCAGGGGCTGCGACTCAATTTTCTTTTCTATTGGTAGGTCTATGGTGGTTTGGATTTTCTCATATTGCGTTTAAAGCTCTTCAGGACAAACCAACCGGTAATCCAATCAATAAAGAGGCTATTAATAAAGGCTTCAATGAACTCAAGTCAGTATTAAATCAAATAAAAGACCAACCTATAATAAAGAACTTTCTTAGCTCCTTTTTCTTTTATAGTATGGGAGTACAGACAGTCATGTTACTAGCTCCGCTTTTTGCCGCATCAGAAGTAGGAATGGAAAGTTCAGAATTAATTATTGTCATTCTTCTTATTCAACTTGTCGCTATTGGAGGAGCAACTCTATTTGCTAAAGTTGCAGAAAAGAAGGGTATTAAACTTTCTATTTCCGTCATGGTAATTATATGGATGGGGATTTGCGTTGCAAGTTTTTTAATCAAAGACAAAGTTCCTTTCTACATTATGGCAGGAGTACTAGGTTTAGTTATGGGTGGCATTCAATCTGTATCTAGATCTACTTACGCTAAATTCATACCTAAAAACACGATGGATAATGCTTCTTATTTCAGTTTTTATGACGTATCTGAAAAAGTTGCTATTGTTCTAGGAACTTTCTCCTATGGCTTGATTGATCAAATCAGTGGAAGTATGCGAAACTCAGTACTCATCATGGGACTATTTTTCGTTATCGCATTGATTATTTTACAATTGACGAAGATGAAACCGACCAAGGATTGATATACGAAACAACTAAATGTGCTGTAGCCTTTGCCGTTAAGCGTTTCTACCAGACACTTGAAGTCAAAGGCTATGACAACGTCCCTCAGTCGGGTCCTATAATATTGGTGAGCAACCACCCAAACACACTGATGGATCCTTACATCATAGCTACTCAATTCAAAAGAAGAGTAGGTTTTCTTGGCAATGCATCCATTTTCATCAACCCCATTGCCAAACGGATTCTAACCTACTTCAATGTAATCCCAGTTTATAGAAAACAAGACGTCAAAGACGGACAAAAAACAGATAATAGTTCAGCATTTAGTGCTTGCTATAAATATCTTGAAAACAATAATGCATTGTTAATATTCCCTGAAGGTACAAGTGTAAAAGAATATCGCTTGCGAAAAATAAAAACTGGCACTGCTCGCATAGCTCTAGGTACTGAAAAACAAAACAACTTCAATCTTGGGGTAAAAATCCTACCTGTTGGACTTTACTATAACAACCCTACCCAATTTGGCAGCAAAGCATTTATGCAAATTGGAAAACCTATTGATATAAAGCAATTCAAAGAGTACTATCTAAAAGATGAAATAGAAGGAGTACAATCATTAACTAAAGTAATTAGAAAATCCCTTACGGAGCTTACAATTAACATTAACAACAAAGAAGATGAACAGGTTTTCATTGATCTAAAACAAGTATATAAATCTCATCTTAAAGAACTCAACAAAGAACTGAAAGACTTCGAAATGGCTAAAGAAATGACCAATGCCATTATATACTTTAAAACCTCATTTCCTGAGAGATACAAATCCTTAAAGTCTCGAATCCACTTCTGCGCAGAATACATTAAAGACCACAAACTCAGAATACTTGAAGAAAAACCTAAAAAAAGACATTCTTTCGTATCCATCAGTAAGCTTTTGATTGGCCTCCCTCTTTTTGTATTTGGATGGCTGCAAAACGCCTTCCCATTCTATGTACCAGATTGGCTTTCTAGAAAATTAACAAATGAAATCGAGTACAAAGCGTCTATATTAGTTTCAATAGGTTTGTTACTATTTCCTACTTGGTACTTCCTATCCTCTTATTTATTCATCCAAACTACCTCCTTTCACTGGAGCATAAATCTAGCATACATTGCATTGCTACCATTATCCGGTGTTTTTGCTATAAAATACAGTAATGTTTTCAAGAAATTAAAGACTGCTTTTCGTTCGAATAATACGAATTTTGCTGAGTTTAAAGAATCTAGAAAGGAGCTAATTACCGAACTAGACAAGGCAAGAGAAATATATCTTAACAGATTATAGTTATGACTAAAATATATCACAACCCGAGATGCTCGAAGAGCCGTCAAGCTCTAGCACTATTAGAAGCAAAAGGCGAAGAAATAGAAATCATTAAATACCTTGATGAGACGTTTACTCCTGCAGAGCTTCAATCGGTAATAGACCTATTAGGTATTTGTGCTTTTGATTTAGTTCGTAAAGGAGAAACGATTTATAAAGAAGAGTACAAAGACAAAGAAATGACTGATGAAGAGTGGGTACTCGCTATGGTAGAAAATCCAAAATTAATCGAGCGCCCTATCGTAATCAAAGACAATCAGGCAGTTATCGGTAGACCTCCAGAAAATGTTTTAGAAATCTTATAAAATTTCAAAAAGCGCTTTGCAGTTCTCGATTTTATTCCGCTATATTTGCACCTCGTTTCTGAGGGATACACATCAGAGACGGGGAAATTGATCCCTGGAGAGGTGGGTGAGTGGCTGAAACCACATGTTTGCTAAACATGCGAACGGGTTAAACCGTTCCGGGGGTTCGAATCCCCCTCTCTCCGCAGAGACACTTCAAATGGAAGTTTTGAAGTTAAAAAATTGCTGGTCTGCTAGCTCAACTGGATAGAGCAACTGCCTTCTAAGCAGTAGGTTTCAGGTTCGAGTCCTGAGCGGATCACTAGAAATTCGATTGTGAATTTCGGGGTGTAGCGTAGCCCGGTTATCGCGCCTGCTTTGGGAGCAGGAGGTCGCAGGTTCGAATCCTGCCACCCCGACAATAAATTACGCTCCGTTCGTCTAGGGGTTAGGACGCCAGGTTTTCATCCTGGTAACAGGGGTTCGATTCCCCTACGGAGTACAAAAGCTCGATCATCTGATCGAGCTTTTTTTGTATCTAGCTATTTAAACACATCTAAATCGGACCCTATAGTACTTCTATTATTGAAGAAGTTGAATATGGAGATATAATGGTTTCTGATGGTTTCTGATGGTTTCTGATGGTTTCCGATACTGATCAATCAGTAAAATTGGAAAGGTAAGTAATTGGAGATTTTTTGCTCACAAAAAGTTTTGATCGAAAAAGAATTAGATTTTTAAGTAACTGAGCTAATATCAAACCTATAATCTATCAATTCATGTTACGATGCATTTTCCAATCGAAGCTTTTCTTTGATACTTAAAGTAGATTCCCTGAGAACCAATTCCGTTTTCATTTCTTCCTGAATAAGTTCTATCTGTCCATTTATGTGACTTAAAAGAATTTCCGCTGACCGAACTCCCATTCTGAAATCTGGTTGCTCTACAGTGCTCAGTTTAGGACTCATATGTAAAGCTATGGGTTCATCTGCAAAACCTACTACCGACACTTGATCAGGAACAGCTATATTCTCAGACTTTAACCTCTCTATTACTTCAAAGGCTTGATAATCGCTATAAGTCATAACAGCTTCTATTTCTCCCTCCTTGATCAATCTAATTATCCTATCTAACCAATCTATCTCATCAATTGATATCTCCCACTTTTGATCGAAAGGCAAAGAATTTCTTTTCAAACCTTCATGGTATCCAACTTTTCTGGTGAACGAAGTAGAGAGATTCATAGGTCCTGAGACATACCCTATTTTATTTCGCCCTTCCCTAGCCAAAGCATCTACTACTTTTAGACACCCCGTAAAATCGTCACTAATAACATAAGAGACATCTAAATCTTCACACATTCGATCCACAAAAACCAACGGCGTATCGTCTTCTATAAGATCCAGATAATGATTGAATTCGGAGCTTTCACGAGCTAAGGAAGCTATAACTCCATCCACTCTCATTGATCGCAGCATAGAGATAATTTCACGTTCTCTTTCAAGACTTCCTTCATGAACATTGATAATGAGATTAAAGTCTGTTTTATTAACTACCTCATTGATACCTGATAAAACTCGGGCAAAATAATGATGAGTAAATTGGGGTAAAATGAGCCCAATCAACCCTGTTTTTTTCTTAGAAAGATTTGCTGCAAAGGGGTTAGGTTTATACCCCCACTTCTCTGCCAGCTCTAAGACCGAAGCTTTTGTTTTAGCACCTATTCTACCTTCATTGCTGAGCGCACGAGACACAGTAGAAGTAGACACTCCTAGGGCTTTCGCTAAGTCTTTAATACTTACTCGATCTTTGCTCATTGTTTTTGCTTGTTCAAACAAATTTAGCAATTTCCCTAAAATGCAATTATCATCCCCTTCCTCAAAAAAGGCCTCTTCATTCTATAAATAGATTTTTAAACTTATCTAGCTATTACTCGGGTTTGAAAATATCATTCTCTCGAAGATGGCTCTAATGGTTCAAACCTCAGATGCAGTTCCTCGACTCAAGAGCAAGAGGTATCTCAGGGGTTTTGTTCAATCTCGATATAAGAATCGGAGAATTAAACTCTTTCGACTAGTATTCCGATTAAAAAACTCTCTTTTTAAAATATTAAACTCTCTTATTAAGGCAGTAAAATTCATTCTACCTACATTTAAATTCTTTATTCTATTATTTACTCTTTAATAGAACAAAAAATATCCTTTCTCCACAATATTCAATCCTATTCTAAGTCACTTAAGTCTTTTTACCACTATCAAACGTCTCTTAACAAAAGAAATAACTCTTATATTCTTCTATTAAATGCTTTACCTCTTTCAACACCTACTTTTTTAACCTAATAAATCAGTACTTTTCACTGTTTACCACAAAAAAAGAGCTCGACAACATTGCCGAGCTCTTTTAGCATTTCATTGATATCAAATCAATTAATATTCTTGACTTCCTTTTTGACTAGAGTTATCCTAACCCATTACCTATCGCCACTATGATAATTCCAATGATCATACAAGCAAGTCCAGTATAAAGAAGACCTTTTGCTTTTCCGGAGGCTTTTGCCCACTCACCTGTGATAATTCCTGACACGATTGCTACTGCTACCGAGACTGTATTAAAAATAGCATACCCTACTGTTCCTCCTGTAGCACCAAGCTTATAAGCTGCATATGCAAATGCCACTGATGCAGAGAAGTTGAAAATACCCATGATAGTAGCTAAAAATGCATTTTTCCCAAAACTTGGTGAAGCGAACTTACCCCATAGTTTTTTAGCGGTCAGTTGTTGAGCAAAATATGCTGCGATAGCAACTCCACCGGCCATGTATATGATATACATAACAGCTACAGAGCTCATCCAAGCTGGATTACCGTTTGCCTCACAAGCTTCAGCTATTACTCCGAAACCTACTGTATTTGCATAGCTAAATCCTGTAGCCAAAAGACCTCCGACTATTGCGATGATGATACCTAAGCCCATTGAGCCATCAGAGCTATCTTCTCCTCCTTCATCTTTTTGACGGGTCATACCTGCTTTACCATTTGCTATTACTCCTATCAATACAACAAGAATACCTGCCATGATGGTAGAGAATACGTTCATTGCTGGTAAACCATCAACCATAAACGGTATCAATGATCCAACCAAAATAATAGTACCGATGAAAATTGAGAAACCTAACGAAAGACCAATATGATTGATTGCTTTACCCCACATCATTACGCCGATACCCCATAACAAACTTGCTATGATCATTCCTGTCAAAACTCCTACCGGAATAGAAGCTAAAACTGCACCAAACCCGTCTATCAATGTAAACGCAGCGATATTGGGAATGACGAAAGTGTTAATTGCAAAAAATAAACTCCAAGTATTTTCGAATTCAAAATCCTTTGTAAACTTTTCTGGTAGAGCATATAACCCTAGCAATAAACCTGCTAGCACCGCCCAAATAATTCCTATTATCATAATTCCTTAGTTTATAGTCGAGAGTAAATAGTCCAAAGACATAATCCACTTCTCATTAATAATTACATTCTATTAAAGTCCATCTTCTATGGACTGTGGTTGATTGATTAAAATTCTAATTTGAATACGGTTGTACTCTTAAATTCTTCTCCTGCCTTTGTGATTGACTTTGGAGAACCTTCTATATTCGGCCCATTTGGCCATCTATGAGTCTCACAGCAGAATCCTTTATATTGACCATATTGAAGACCATTTTCTCTCTTCAGGTCATCCGAAGTATACTTTCCAGTGTATAACAGCATACTTGGTTCAGTACTGCTAACTTCTAGTTTGATTCCTTTAGCTTTATTTTCTACAGCTGCATATGGCTTCAACTCTTCTGCTGCATTATCAAAAACATAGAAGTGTTCAAATCCACCCCCCATAGCTTCATGAACATCTCCTATCACTTTACCTTCTCTTAGGTCATCTACAGCACCTGCAACGCTTATCACTCCAGTCCCTGCTCCAGTTTCATCACAGTCAATCTTCTTATCTGTATATACTGTAGCCGTATGTCCCAATACCTTTTCCTCAAAACCTGATAAGTTCCAGTATGTATGGTTGGTCATTGACAATGGTGTATCAGCATCAGTAGTTGCTAAGTATTCGATTTTGATTTCATTTTCACTAGTTAGCATGAAAGACACTTGAGCTTCAACTGTACCTGGAAAACCTTCTTGTCCGTCTGGAGAGGTCAATGAAAATACTAATGTATTTCCTTTTATCTCTGAAGACCAGACTTGCTTATCAAAGCCTTTAAGTCCACCATGTAGATTGTTTTTACCGACCATTTCAGCTAGCTGATAATCTTTGCCGTTTAGTGAAAACTTCGCGTCTTTTATTTGAGAGCAGTACCTACCAACTGTACAGCCAAAGTACGGAGCGTTCGCTTTATACTCTTCTCCGAAATAGCCTTCTAGTGTATCAAATCCACAAGCTATTTCCATTTCTTTTCCCTCTACCGGTAAAGTGATCGATGTGATCGTCGCACCATATTCGGTGATTTTCACTTTCATTCCATTGGTATTGGTCAAAGTAAAGATCTTGACCTCTTTACCTTGAAGTTGGCCAAAATTTTCTTGTTCTATATTAGTCTTATCTGTCGTCATCATTTCTGTTTGGTTTCGGTTTAAGTTTTTATGTTCATAGTCTATAGACCACAGTCAATAGTTTGAATGGTCAAGTAGATAAAATGTTTTTCAACTGTCATTATTCTCCTATCGACTTTGGTCTATTATATCACTACACTTTATGTGGTGCTAATTTTTCCCAATTGAAGGTAACGCCGGTTCCTGGTTCGTCTGATGCTACAGCTCTGTAGTTTTCAGCGACAAGTGGTCTCGTTGTATATTCATCGATTGGAAAACTATGCACTTCCAGCCAGCCTGCATTAGTCTGAGCACTGATCAAGCTTACGTGAAGCTCTTGCATACCATGCGCGCACACTGGAATATTGTGTTTTCTTGCTAATTCTGCTACTCTTAACCACCCTGTGATACCTCCACAATTGGATGCATCTGGCTGGATAAAACTAAGTTTAGCTTGATCAAAAGCATATTCAAATTCATGAATCGTATGAAGGTTCTCTCCCATCGCAAGTGGTACATTCGTAGCATCTGCAATCTTTCCAAAACCTTTATAATCATCTGGAATTGTTGGTTCTTCAAACCATGTAATATTGAATTCTTCCATTCTTTTTGAACATTCAATGGCTTTCTCTACACTCATCGAGTAGTTAGCATCTACCATGAAAGTCACATCTGGACCTATGAATTCTCTTACTGCTTTGATTCGCTCTATATCTTCATCTAGGTTCTCTCTACCGATTTTAATTTTCACGGCTTTGTAGCCACGGTCAAGATATTCCTGCATGTTTTTTAGAAGCTTCTCGATTGGAAATTGTAAATCAATACCTCCACAGTAAGCTTTACAAGTCTTGTCAGCTCCTCCAGCCATTTGCCATAATGGCTTGTCAGCATTCTTGCACTTGATATCCCATAGTGCGATATCAACTGTAGAAACAGCAAAAGAGACTATACCGCCTCTTCCTACATAGTGCATATGCCATTCTAAAAAGTCATATATACCGTCAATATCAGTACCATCCATTCCTATCAATGCTGGATTGATATCATTCTCTAGCATTGCCTTGATTGAATGACCACCTTTACCTCCTGTATAAGTATAGCCAGTACCTTCGCTTCCATCTTCCAAAGTAATCGTAGTAGTGATTAACTCGAAGTGGGTGTGATCACCGTGCTTTGCATCACTCAATACTTCTGGAAGAGGCACATTAAACAACTGTACCTTTATATCTTTTATTTTACTCATAAATTAGTCTGCAGACCAAAGTCAATAGCCCATAGAATAGTTGACTACGGGCTATCTTCTATGGACTTATTAGTATTTCACGTAGAATGTTTTCTTCTCAAGGTATTGTTCGAAACCGTACTTCCCGTCTTCTCCTCCACTACCAGACTTTTTGTATCCGTTGTGGAAACCTTGATGCTGCTCGCCATGACCTCTATTGATATAGATTTCACCGAACTCAAGCTCATCTGTCAACTTAGCGATATTCTTGTAGTTCTGAGTGAATACCATTGCAGCTAGACCGTACTCACATTCGTTAGCCCATTCGATTACTTGATCAAAATCATTGAATTTGATCACTGGAAGAATTGGACCAAATGATTCCTCATGTACAATCGTCATATCCTGAGTTACATTCTCCAAGATTGTTGGCTCGAACCAGTGTCCTTTCTCGAATTGAGCACCTTCAGGCTTCTTACCGCCTATTGCTACTGTTGCGCCTTCTTCGAGTGACTTTTGTACTAAATGCTCCATGTGAGTCAACTCCGAAGCATTCACTTTAGGGCCCATTTCTACGTCTCTTTCAAGTGGGTTACCCAACTTGATTTCTTTAGTCTTAGCTATGAATTTCTCCATGAATTTGTCATAGATATCTTCATGTACATACATTCTTTCATTACATGTACATACCTGACCACAGTTATCCCATCTAGAGTGGAATGTAGCAGCTACTGCTTCGTCTATATCTGCATCTGCAAATACGATTGCTGGAGCTTTTCCTCCTAACTCAAGCTGAACATGAGTCAAGTTTTCAGAAGCAGTTTTGAAAATCTGTTGACCTGCAGGAGTAGAGCCTGTCATAGTTACCATTTTGGTGATTGGAGATGCTACTAATGCATTACCCAATACTCTACCAGATCCAGTCACAATATTTAATAGACCTTTAGGAAGACCTACTTTGTTGGCGATATCACCAAGTTCAAGAGTCGCTAGTGGAGTCTCTTGAGTAGGTTTTACAACGATTGAATTACCTGCTACTAAAGCTGGACCTATTTTTCTACCTGCAAGTGCTAATGGGAAGTTCCAAGCTGTAATAGCTACTACTACTCCTCTTGGAATTTTGTGAATATAAATGTGCTCATTTTCATTGTCAGATTGAACAATATCTCCTTCAAACTGTCTAGCCCAATCACAAGCGTATTCAATGAAAGTTGCGGTCACTTCAACTTCAATTTCAGCTAAAGAGATGATTTTACCTTGCTCTCTAGTCAGTAATTCAGCCAATCTTGATTTGTTGGCTCTGATCTCAGCAGCAAACTTTCTCATTAGCTCAGCTCTTTTACGAGCAGGCCATTTTTTCCATTCTTTTTGAGCTGCTTCCGCTGCTTTTAGTGCGTTTTCAGCGTCAGCTTCAACACCCATAGCGGTAGTTCCTACTTGACTTTCATCAATTGGACTATAGATAGATGCTCTTTCTCCAGTTGTAGACTCCGTCCACTCACCGTTGATAAATAATTGGTAGTCTTTCATTTCTTTATTTAGTAATGGGTACTGAGTATTTAAGTACTAGTACGACGTTGTTTAAGGTTTATTTAAAAAAGCAAATGGCATCAAATGCACAGCTTTGATACCATTTAATAATGCTATTTAGCGTCCCATCCAGCCGCCATCTACTAGCATGATAGATCCATGCATATAAGCTCCAGCTTCAGAACATAGGGTCACTACTGGTCCTGCAAAATCCTCTGGTAATCCCCATCTTCCTGCTGGAATTCTTGATAGAATTGACTCTGATCTTACTGGATCATTTCTTAAAGCTTCTGTATTATCCGTATTGATATAACCTGGTGCGATAGCGTTTACATTGACACCTTTTCCAGCCCACTCGTTAGCGAAGGCCATAGTCAACTGTCCTACTGCCCCTTTAGAAGCTGCATAACCTGGTACTGTAATTCCTCCTTGGAATGTCAATAGTGATGCAGTGAAGACAATCTTACCTGATCCTCTTTCTACCATCTCTTTTCCAATCTCTCTAGTCAAAATGAACTGAGCGTTTTGATTCACTTCTATCACTGTATCCCACATATCATCTGGGTGCTCAGCTGCTGGAGTTCTAAGGATAGTTCCTGCGTTGTTTACCAAAATATCAATTACTGGATAGTCACCTTTCACAGCTTTGATGAATTCATATAAGCTTTCTCTCTTAGAAAAATCACATTGGTATGCTTTGAAGTTTTTACCTCTAGCTTTTACCTCTTTTTCTACTTCACTTCCTTCTAGCTCTAGAGATGCACTTACACCTATAATATCAGCTCCAGCTTCTGCCAATCCAACGGCCATTGCTTTACCAATACCTCTTTTACATCCTGTTACTAAGGCAACTTTGCCGTCTAATTTAAATTTATCTAGTATGCTCATTTGTTTGTTTAGTATATAATCAGGAGACGATGGTCGATAGAACTCTGTGAACTACAAGCCATCGTCTATCAACTGTTTTATGCTTGGCAGTCAATTAAATATTTCATCCCTGCTGGGTTGTTATCAATCGTCTCAAAAATCGATTGGATATTGTCTAGGGTGTCAACTTTGGTAGTTAACTTTTCGAATGGAATAAAGCCTGAAGCTGCTATTCTGATTGCTTCTTCATAATCATCTTCTTCGTAAAGCCTAGCACCTAATAGCTCAATTTCAGACCAGAAGAATTTGAAAAGATCTACTTTCTTTTTCTCTCCACCGTGAATTGCTACCATTACTATTCTTCCTCTCACATTGAGAACTTCTGTCATCGCATCTACACCTGGCTGTGATCCAGAAACTTCAAATGCACAATCGATCATCTTCTCCTCAGTCAACTCGCTGATTTTTTCAGTCAAGCTTTCTTTGATTGGGTTGATCGTCGTGAATCCAAGCTCTGACAGCATCTCAAGTCTGTTCTCATTTACCTCTGAAATGATCACGTTAGCTCCTTTTTCCTTTAACACATATGCGATCAAAGTTCCGATAGGTCCTCCTCCTATTACTAGGCAATTTTCTCCAGCTTGAACTCTACCAATTTTCACGTCGTGCGTAGCTACTGACAATGGCTCTATAAATGCTCCATTTTTCAATGACATTCCTTCTGGAAGTTTGTGCAAAGTGTATGCAGGAACTGTCCAACTGTTTTGGAATGCTCCAGCTGAATCAATACCAATAAACTTTAAATTTTTTCCTACATGTGCGTGGCCTTTGTCGAATGGGTGCGGCTCTCCAAAGTGCAATGGTCTTACTGCTACTTTGTCTCCAACCTTTACGTTAGTTACACCTTCTCCAATTTCTGCTACAGTTGCACTTGCTTCGTGACCTACAGTCTGTGGTGGGTTTACTCTTGCGTCCATTACGCCGTGATAGATGTGTACATCTGTACCACAAACGCCACAATACGCTACATCTAATCTTACTTCTCCTGCGCCTGGGGCTACCTTGGTCCCTTCGCCTATCTCAAATACTCCTTTACTTACGTATTTTGCTGCTTTCATTTGTATTGTTGTATAATTTCAATCTTACCAAAAAAACGGCACTTTGAACAGCCAAAGTACCTACATGTAATAGCCCAGTACGAACGAAAAATCGCCGTATACAAATATTGTTTGTCTAAACTTCAACCTCCTTCATACGCACTCAACGATTACTGAACAAACTGAACAGAGCCTCTTGTTGACATGGATTAATCCTCAACAGAGATGTTTTGTTCTATCATCGCAAAAGAATCACAACCTCAACCTTCTTCTGAGCAGATTTGTTTTTAATATGAACATATTCGTCCACTGAATGAATTACATCTATGAAAATGAGATTTTCAAATAAAATTTTTGCGAGAGTGTGATCATAAGGTTAACCCTGAAACAAAATGATTATTCAAACTCAACACTTATGACTTATCATCTTGACAATTACTTATTCTAGTAGTTGAGTAAAACTTATGCTTATGACATCTCTCTAAACTTATCAAGCTATCTCTGCTATTGAATATCTATGGTATTCTTATCACTGAGCTTATCCTATTCCCTAAAACAAAACTGCCCTTTAACAAGAGACAGATTGTGGGGTTTTAACAGTAGAAATTCCAATCATTATATCCTTATAGAGATAGTTCGTTTATCTTGTTCATTCGACTATCATTTTACTTGTATAACTATCCCCATCTGCAATCATATTGAGTATATATACGCCTGCTTCCAAATCGGCAATATTAATTTCAACTTGACCAGACTTAACCTTGATTGTTTTGACTGTTTTACCATCCAGTGTTTTGAAATTCAATAGTCCATGTATATTCCTTGAAGGAAACCCTACTTCAATTGAATTGGTGGCTGGATTAGGGGTTATATCTAGTGATTTTTTATTTATACTAGTTTTTATTCCTAGACTTAGGTTTTCATCATTGTATTCACTGCGTTTGATCTTTCTAGAGTGTTCAAAGACTTGCAATGCTACACTACTAACATGTCCACCATCGTCTTCAAAAATAACTTCAACTGAATTAGAAGCAGCAATCAAATAGTTTGGAACCTCGATCTCCAATACTCCAAAAAAGGTTTCCCGATCTACTTGCTTATCTCCGCGAATATTGGCGGGAACATATAAGTCTTCTCCATTGAATTTGACTATTGGTCGAAGATTTTTTCCATGATCTCTACCTAAGCCTAATCTTAATATACCCTCTCCATTAGTACCTTTTGACACATTATTTATGGAGAAAGTAATTGGTCGACCAGACTTAATCTCTTGTAGATAAGTCTTAGCATAATATTTGGTCTCTTTAGATACATGATTCATTGTGACATCATTCGATAATTCGATCTTCATTATTATCGTTCCTTCTGGCTTTAAGGTCATTGTTTTTGGAATACTTGATCCCGTAGTCCTGGAAATTTCCGTTCCCTGATTTTTCAGAAACATTTGCTTAACTTCAACACTACTTACTTGGTTAGTTTCTAGTCCAAGTGCATTGAGTGAGACTTCTACTGGGTCAAATTTTAAATTGTTGATAATAACGAAAGCAATGTCACCTTCAACATAACCATCTACCATCAAATCCAAATTGGTTGAGTATGTGTCGATTCTCGTTCCCTTTACTTCTGCCCACAACTCGTACACCTTGACCATATCTGTATACACCCATTGTCCGGATAAGGCATTCGGTTCGTCTTCCATCCTGAGTAAACGATGATTGTAAGTATTATCCACTGATGTAGTTCCCCATTTAGCTTTGATAGGAAGGAAGTTAACAGTTTTGTTAATGATATCTGCACGCTCCATAAACTGGAGCATCATCGAGTTAACAGACTTGTTGTGTAACCAGTCTCTGTATCTGGACCATGGACCAAAATAATCATGCATCTGTGCTCCATATTCTGAAATCATAAATGGCTTGACTTTATTAAATTTCATATAACTGTACTGCTCCATAATATCGAAGGTAGCTTCCATATTGCTCCCTTTTCGGTATTGTTCTTTTCCTTGAAGAGCTGGAAAGTCATAAAGGTGAATAGTCCAATAATCCATCTTTTCTCCTGCAATATCCATGAAGGCCTTCCATCTGTCATTCCATTCTCCAAAATTGTCTGCTTCATGATCTGGAAATGCTGTACAATATCCCCCTATCTTAATATTTTGATTATAGTCATGAATGGCATCTGCTACTCCATTATGGAATTTGAAGATATCTTGAAGGCTCTCATCACCAAATTCAAATAGATGCCAAACTGGCTCATTAATTACTTCTAAGTATTTCGGAGTAGGTTGTCCAGAAGCCCCTCCATTTCCATAAGTAGCTTGAATGTATCTTCCCATATACTCCCCTGTCGCTGTTCCAAATGATTCTTCCCCGGTATCAACTTGGGAAAAAGACCATTTTTCAGAACCTATCTCTTGACCATCAGGCCAAAACGGGTGTAATTGAGCCGCTAGTATCTGATCGTTTCGATCTTCATAGGCATGCCAGTCGGTTTTGTTGATATACTTGTTTTTAATAGAAGTTCCGTTTGCAATAATGTCTACTGGATTCGCATATCCTTTCCTTGCAGGATCTTCTCCTACTGCGTTGTTAAGATACCATGTGATAGTCCCAGTATTCCTCCCGAGATAAACATCGTATCCTTTCAGAAAGTGCTCTCTTACATTTGCAATCTTATTATCTCCATCCCATTCATCTTCAATCACATCTGCATGAATGGCTACAAATTTGTTTCGGTCAAATTGATCTATATCTCCTAATTGATGTTTTACATCAAAATTGACATCTATTACTATCTGTGCCTGTAAATAGCTCGTAACTCCTAGTATCAAAGTCAATATCACTCCCCTCTTGTTCATTTGATATATTGTTTATTCAAAAAATGGTTTAGGATAAAAAAAGAAACAGAGATCGATATACACCGATCTCTGTTCCCAGTTAAAGTATTAATTCATGGGTCTTGGTTCCCATAGACGCAGTTCTACATCGTCCAGCCATAGCGTACCTCCATCAAGCAACCTGAAGTAACAATATGTTGAAATTGAACTAGCATTAAATACCTTAGAAATCTGATGCCATTGATTAAATGATACACTACTGAAAGTGGTTTCAGCTTGTGTACCCCAATCTTCAGGTATAAATAAACCTATTTGATTGAAAGTCCCTGCGCCTGTAGCTGCAGTCACATAAATCCAACCTGAGAGCCTATACTGAGCTCCTGCTTCTATTGGGGATCCAAATGGGTCTGTATTATTTAGAGCTTCTGCGAATCCTCCATCTAATCCTACAAATTTCAAACTGTTAGATCCTGTTCTAGCAAAATCAGTAACTACCGAAACTGTTTGTCCTAAGTCAGCCCCATTCCAATAAACCTGTCCCCAATTCGAAGAACTTGATCCTTCAAACCCGCCTTGAACTTCTAAAAGATTATCCGCACCAAAATCTACTCTTTCGCTAAAATCTGTAACCAATACTCCGTCAGAAGTCATTAGACTACCAGCTGTAAAATCAACAGTAACAGTATCTGTATTGTATAGAGTTTCCTCACTAAAAGTGATAACTACTACGTTTTGTTCACCTGCCTTTAGATCGATTGAAGAAACTAGAGGTTTAATTTCTATCCCATTATTCTCGATCAATATATCAAAATCACTAGGGTTGATTGTGGTAGCATCCATTTCTCTGCTGAAGTTCAATTCTACCTTGTTATCAACTTCTGTCAATGCATCTAAATCAACAGGATCCGAGGAAGGAACTACTTTGATAAAATCGCGAAAAACTACTGTATCAATACCTGCTGGTCGAGTTCTTCTAGCTAAAAAAACGGCATCGTAAGTACCTACTTTTTTATACTTGACAGTAGTCACATCAGCTGTACCAGCTTCCAAATCTGCCGCTACATAGTCTACTCTAGCAGGGTCACTCCCATCAAGCATGTATATTAATTCCGCTGGTTCCCCTGTTGCTGTATAAGAATAACTTACACTCCTACTTGAAACAACTTCGTTTAGTGCACCTGTTGACATGTCTAATGATGATTCTACATTTCCATCTTTGTCCAGTCTTTGCCCAGTTATAGTAAGCCTTACAGAGTCCAATACGTCTACAATAATCAAACTATCATAAGATGTCTCTTCTTGCTGAAAACCATTGATGTAAAACGGTTCACCAAAATCTAGAGAAAGTTTAACCTCGTGCTTACCTGGCTCTGAAAAAACAAAATAATCTAAATCTGCTGTTGACATAGATGTACCTGTACTCACTGCAGTCCCTATATTTTCAGGCAGGGTCCAAGTCCTTGAAATCACACCTGAAGACACATCAGCAAATGTAATAGAGTCATTTACCTGAACTTGATTACCAAAATTGGTCTGATTATTATATACTACAAGGTTCTTTGAAGTTTCACCTGGAGCCTCGTATTGATCTTCGCAGGAGCTAACTATCACAAGTGCGATGGTTGCTACTGATATATATTTTAATAACTTCTTCATGTCCATAATAGTTTAGTCTTATTCTGATGCAGTTTCATCTGCTGTGACATTTAGTCCAGTATTTATTTGAACTTCACTTGTAGGTATTGGAAAGTAATCTCTTATCTCACTATAGTTAGCCAGAGCTGTAATGAAGTCGGGTCTAACCCTTGCGAGGTACAATGGAGCTATTCCTTCTATTGCATCATAATTGTCAAGCTTCCATTGTTCATCAGAAGCTAATATGGCCCACTGTGACTCAACCAACCCCCATCTAACAAGATCCTTCCATCTATGCCCCTCAAAGCATAACTCTAGTGGGCGCTCTACTAATCTAATATGAGTCAACAGGTTTGCAATAGTAGGAGAAACTTCTTCAGCTACTCCATATCTCATGGCGCTTCGATGCAACGCTGGAAAAGTGTTCATAGAAACTGCCGGACTACCTGTAACAGGCCGATCTAAATAATCAGTAATCGTACTTGCCCCTGCTCTGAATCTGATTTGATCTAGAATATCAATAGCGTCTGTCACTGCATCAGTAGCTCCGGCTTCTAGAATCGCTTCTGCGTACATTAGTAGGATATCAGCATACCTGATATGTCTAAAATTAATACCTGATCGTTCTAAACTTGCATCTTCAAACTCTAAGTGATACCAATTAGAGTGTTTTTTCACATATCCACTTTGACCAAAACCAAATGCTGTAATATCCACAATGTTTTGCCCATAATAAGTCCCTGTACCTTGAGCGTTTGCTATGCTTGCTTGAAGTCTATTAGATTCCTGTCCATCGATTCGTTCATTCATAAACATTTCATGCAAATAGTAGGTAGGTAAAACAGTATTGTACCCTCCTACATTTGTTTGTGCCATTTGTCTATTCATCGATGTGGCTTCAGCACCTACTTCATTGGTGTTATCATCAATTTTGTTCCCGTTCACATCTGGCACCAATACTTCAGAATAATTCACTTCAAAGATCGACTCACTATTGAACTCGTTTGTATGAGACCAGTTATCCAAAATATTTGGGGTCAGTGCATAAATCCCTTCATCAATAATCTCTTTGAATTCTTTTGCTGCATCTGTCCATTTACTATCGTACAAATAGACTTTACCTTTCATAGCTGTCGCAGCTCCCCAAGTAACTCGTCCTGTATTATCAACACCCGACCATTGAGTAGGTAGATACTTCTTTGCAGAATCTAAATCAGGCATAATAACCTGATTAGTCACCTCACTGATTGTGGAAAATGGTTTATCAAAATCATCGCTAGAAACAGGAATCTCAGTATGAATAACAGCCCCATTGTACGAATGGGCAATTTGGAAATAAAAGAATGCTCTCAAGAATCTAGTTTGAGCCATTATTAGTTTTTTCTCTTCAGCTGTCAGTGTTACTTTTTCATCTTCCAGATACTGTAACACTTGATTGGCTCTGAAGACACCTATGTACAACTCATTCCATTTTGTCTGAACATGCTCTGTAGCATCTGTAAAACTCAATGTTCCAAAGGCATCATGAGGAAACCAAAACTCGGTTGCTCCTAAATCACCCTGTACCATTTCGTAGGTTAAATTCGCTCCACTTACAGATTTGAATTGTAGTGCTCCATAAACGGTATTCAGTGCTTTATCAAAATCAGAACTTGATTCCCAAAATACCTCTGGAGTGATGGCATTTGGGTTTACTTCTGTCAAAAACTCATCCTCTTGACAACTTGTTGCTAGCAAGAAGACTGGTACCAATAAGGTATATAATATATTTTTCATCTTTCCGTGCTTTATCAATTAGAACTGTAATTGGATTCCTCCTAGGAATTTTCGAGTAATAGGGTAACTTCCACTATCAACTCCTCTGGTAAATAATCCGTCACCTCCCACTTCTGGATCGTAACCTTCATATTTGGTAAATGTGAATGGATTTTGGGCAGTGAAATACAATCTCAACTTTGAGATTCTGTCATTAAAGACTTTGGAAGGAAAGGTGTAGCCCAACGTAATATTTCGAATTCTCAAGTATGAACCATCCTCCAGGTAATAATCTGACCTCCCTCGGAAGTTGCTATGTTCCTGATTGTTTCTTGCCATAGGAATATCAGAATCAGGATTGGATGGAGTCCACATATATAACATATCTCTATGTCTGCTTGTACCATAGGCATGAAGCTTAGAGCCATTGTATATTTCTGCACCATAAGAGTAATAGGCTTGAACAAATAGATCGAAGCCTTTGTATTGAGCGTTGAATGCTAATCCTAACTCAAATTCGGGCATCCCTGACCCTCTATATACTCTATCAGCATCAGTGATTACGCTATCTCTAGCATCCATTATACCATCACCATCTGTATCTATAGTTAACTGATCCTCATACATCAAGTCCCCTATCATATAGGTTTCTTTCATTCCTGCTTGATACTTTTCTAATTGCTCTTCCGTCTTAATCACTCCTTGGTTTTTCACCAAAAAGAAAGCCCCTGCTTCGTACCCTTGGACTAGATAAGTAGTATAATCTACTCTATCTCCTCTGGATGCTACGGGTCTACCACCTGCAAAAGCTAGTCCTTCAATCCCATTTAGATTCGTAACTTCGTTAGTGTTTTTAGTAAATGTCGCGTTGATAGACCACTTAAACTCTGAAGAACTCTCTCTGTAGCCAAGTGCCAATTCCACTCCTTTATTGACCATATTACCAGCATTTACCGTCTGTCGATTGTAACTATCCGCATCTCTCGTTTGCCATACACCTGATGATGGAGCTACTTGCTCAGGAAGAATCATATCTTCTTTATCATTGTTATAGAAGTCCATGGTGAATGTGACTCTGTTCTCTAAGAATGCCATGTCTACTCCTATATTTCTAGAAATTGTTGTTTCCCAACCTATAAGGGGATTGTAGTACCTTCTCTGAATAGAGCCAATTCCGAGCACCTCTTCCCCTTCTCCTCCAAAAGGATAGTTGACTCCTGTCTCTATGATTGGCTGCCAGTCATAAGCTCCATCAGTTGATTGGTTACCTACTTGTGCATAGCTACCTCTGATTTTTAAAGAGTTTATAAAGTTTAATTCCGAAATATTTTGAAAAAATGACTCTTCACTAATATTCCACCCTGCAGAAAGTCCGAAAAAGGATTGATATCTATTGTCCTTAGAAAATACTGATGTCCCATCATGTCTAATACTAGCTGATAACAGATAACGTTCATCATACCCGTATTGAACTCTCAGCATTTTTCCTGCTAGATTTCTTGAGGAATTACTTCCTAAAGGTTTTTCAGGCGAAATACCTGCATCAAATACCTGTGTATTATTACTAGCCAAGCCATTTACTTTTGTAGTGACATCTTTACTATCAAATGCTTCGTAGGCCAATACCCCGGTAACTCCCAGATTATGCACACCAAATTTCTTTTGATAATTGAGAATATTCTCCCAAGTAGTTTTTTTATTAAATACAAACTCCTCTGTCAATACTGCCTGAGTTCTACCGCTACCTGATACACTATTTGGCCCAAAGACCAACATTTTAGGTTCGAAAAATTTTCTTCGATAGTTCCAATCATTTCTTCCCAAGTTTACCTTGTAACTAAAACCTTCGAAAAATTCATATTCCAAATTCAGTGCTACATTATTTGTGTTGATCGTTCTCTCATCTCTATTATTGATGATTTGAGATAAGTAACTGTATTGCTCTACATTATCACTAATAATAAAAAACTCATCATTGCCTAACGGATCCAAAGCATTAATACCCGGGTTATATGGCATTTGTACTACAGCTTGCTCATATATCTGCCAAGGTTCCTGAGACTGTTGTTCTTCAGAAAAGGACATAGAAGCAAAGGCTTTAAACTTCCCTTTGGTATATGTACCGTTAACTCTAGTTGTGATTCTATCATAATCGGAGTTGATCAGAACTCCTTCTTGATCGAAGTAGTTAACATTAGCATTAAATGTTAAATTCTTCTCTCCTCCCATCAAGTTCAAATTATAACTCTGCATCAATGCATTATCATTTTGAATATCTCCTACAAAGTCATTATTGATAGAAAGTGCATCAGGGTTAAAAAATAGAGCTTGAGGCTCCTGATTCAATGGTTTCAACTTTTCATGATTGACATAAAACTGATCTTGCGTATTGAGCAGTGGTGTACCAGAAGTAATGTTCTGAATACCAGCATAAGCTGAGAAGTCTACTTTCATTTGACCTGCCTTACCTCTTCGTGTCGTGATCAAGATCACACCATTAGAAGCTCTGACACCATAGATAGCAGCAGCAGCGCCATCTTTCAATACTTCTATAGACTCTATCTGTTCATTTGCTATCCTAGGATTATCTTGATAGGGTATCCCATCTACTACATATAGAGGTCCAGAAGCACCTTCTGCCACTGACCCCAATCCTCTAATTTGGATGTTGGCAACTTCACCTGGTCGTCCGCTTGAAGCTTGGACATTCACCCCGGCTACCTGACCTTGAATAGCATCACCAAGATCTGGAGTTGCATTTTTCAAAAGTTCGTCAGCTTTTAAAGAAGCTACTGCTCCGGTGACTTCCTTTTTCTTTTGAATACCATAGCCTACTACTACGACCTCTTCGAGTTCTTCGATATCGATCTCCAACTGGATATCAATCTGAGATCGACCTCCAATAATCACCTCTTTAGACTTGTAGCCGATAAAACTTACCACGAGGGTCTCTGCATCACTTGGCACTGAGAAAGAGTAATCTCCTTCTATATCAGTGATAGTACCTGTTGTAGTACCTTTTACTACAACTGTAGCTCCTGTGACAGTCGAACCATCAGAAGCATCTTTCACCTTTCCTGAAATCTTATTTTGGGCTTTTGTTGATAGAGTAACTCCCAAAAATAAGAATAGCATTACTGTACGTTTTAAAAACGTAAATAGTCGTTTCATTCACTTATGCTTTTATTACAAAAATTTAGTCCTGCACCTCCTTCCTCGGTATTATCCTATATGTATATCGGTCAATATTGAGCAAGAAAATGCATGATCAAATATGAAAACCAAACTGTCTATCAACGAGAAACATTACTATACTCCAACTGTACATTTTTTTCTTTTCGAAAGCTATATCACTAGACTCCTACTGTACACTTTTGTAATTCATCTGCATTTTGAGGCTTTATTTACGCTTTTTTCCTTTATTGCTTATCACAATTCGATTATTAACTACTGGATGAAAAGACTATGTTGAATGTGAGCACTAGACATTTATATATTCTCCTTTTGGCAATGTGGATAACTCCGAGTCTATGTAAAAGCACAGATAGACATAACAAGGCCTTGGAGTATTTAAGAATAGTTACTGAGCTTAAATACACAGAACCTGATAGTTCTCAGGCCATGTTAGGAGAAGCACTAGGAATTTTCCAAGCTCAAAACGACACACTAAATATTATCAAGACTTTCGTAGCACAATCCGACCTGAATGCTCATTTTGGAGAGTTTGGTAAGGCTTATGACAGATACTGGGAAGCACTTCTTCTTGCTGAGACTATCAATCATGATAATGCACGTGCCTCAGTATATAGTGGACTAGGATGGCTATATATTTTATACAATAGAAAAGATGAAGCCATAAAGTATTTTAACTATTCTATTCATATTCACAAGCGTATGATATTCGACATGCGTCTTGATCCTCAGGTATTAATGAATGACTATTACGCTCTAGCTACTTTCTATAGGAAGCGAGATAATTTACAAATGGCAAAAATTTACCTTGACAGTTGTATCGCAGTGTCTGCGCGTACAAATGTCAACCTTATTGACAGACCTTTTATTCGTGCTGAGTTAGGCTATCAAAGCTATTTAAGAGGTGAGTATAAAAAAGCTCTAGATCAATTATTAGCAGTGGAAGAACGGTTCAGAGAGTATTCTCCTGGATATCTCGTCATTCTTCATCACTTCATTGGACTGATTTATATGGAAATGGGACAATATAGAAACAGTGAAAAAAGCTTTTTAACATCAATTGAAGCCAATAAAAACTACAGAAGCCATCATGATATGATGCATCTGATTCACTTCGACCTTGCAGAACTGTATAGTAAAATGGCTAAATATAAACCTGCATATGAAGCGCTTATGATTAGCAAAAATCTAAGTGAAGAGAGCTTTGGTAGCCTTAGCTCCATCAATAGTGAATTCCTAGAGATAAAGGATGAGTTTAGAATACATACAGAACAAAAATTAAAACGAGAACAAGAAATCGAAAACCAAAGATTAAAGCAACAACAGAAAATTTCCAACCTCCAGTTATTGATACTTTCTAGTGCGACACTTACTCTAATACTTTCTATCATTTTTATCTATCGATTTTTACGCATCAAATACAAGGCAAAGCGTAAAATGCTTGAGCATAAGCGTGAAGTAGATCGAGAAAAGTCTAAAGAAGTATTGGAGATAAAGAACAAAGAGCTGATTTCATCTGCATTGCAGGTAATTCAGAAAGAAGAACTTCTCAGCGAACTAAAAGAACAATTGTTGACATTAAAAAAGACCCCAGATAAAAACAAAATCAACAAATTAGCTAGAAGTATCCAAATCAATTCTGATAACAACTGGGAAGAATTTGAGGCTCGATTCGTGTCTGTTAACACAAGGTTTTATACTGACTTGAATAATAAATTCCCCAAACTGAGTCAAGGAGATCAAAAGATCTGTGCACTTATCAAGCTCAACTTTTCTAGTAAGGATATGGCTAAACTTCTAGGAATATGTGTTGAGAGTGTTCACACTACTCGGTATAGACTGAGAAAGAAATTAGGACTAGAAAGAAGTGATAACTTGGAAGATTTCATTGCTAACATTGGATAACTTCCTCTCGTATTCAGATCACTCTTGTGTTTGATTATGTAGATTATCTAAGTCATTTATAAAAAGCAACTTACTGTGCATCATTTAGATCATGATAAGGTTTGAAAAAATAAATAGCTGTCAAGCCTCTATCAAGAAATAGATACAATTCATCTTATATCACAATAACAAGTAAAAAATATTTAGATAGTAGACTATCGTTTTTAGGGTAAAGAATTCAAGGTGAGTTTCTAATAAATTCAGAAGATATACTCTATCTGTATATGGTATTATGCGTATTCACATAAAAATTGACTAGATCTTTATACAATAAAAAAATGCTTTTTTGCAACACCTAATAAAAGGTATAACAAAAAGGCATTTAATAATCTAGTTCCTTAGGTCAACACTACTTAAGGCCTATTATTTTCATTAACTAAATTAATTTCATCAATATACAAGGTTCCAACACTATTTGGGGCTACTTCAAAAGTCAGATGAAATCCATTTTCTACTGGATCTGTTTCAAGATCTATAGAACTAGATAAAAAAGTCCAGCCACTAACAATATCACCTGGATCTACATCATCAAGTCTTATCAACTGATTCAATAATCGATAACCGTTATTATTATAGGATCTCTCATCTCCATCTACAACACCATTAAATACCCTCTGGTAAACTTTATTGATTCCAATTCTATCATCTACATACACCCGTATAGTATAATTATATGTACCTGAGGTCCATCTATAAAAATCATCAATTCCTATAGGGCTAAATACTTTTTTCCACCCTGGGGCGGAATTAGAAATAATTTTAAGACTAGAGTTACCTGCTGATACTTGTTCGTTTGAAGCTTCAACATGATTACCGTCCGATAGAGCTGTACTGTTGTATTCCCAATCTATGTTGTTCCCTTCAAATCCAAATACTATAGAATTAAGTTCAATATTTGAAGGTGTACTAACCAATATATCAGTAAAATACTGGAGCTTACGTTGTCGTTTCCTTATAGATCCTCCGTCATAGGTCACTAGGATATCATCATCGTTATATAATGGGTCTTCCACAGAAATTTCAATCAAGTTACCCTTTCCGGCAACCAAACTAACTGAAGTTACTGGAACATCTACTTGAGTAGTTACTCCCCTATGAGGATTAGTATAAGAAACAGAGAAAAACTCTTCCTGATCCATAAAATCGTCTACTGATACTTCTAGTAATATCCTTATTTTACCATTTGGACATAATGCTATTTCTTCTTGATAATTAATCGGCTCAGTGGATTCCACCACTTTCACCACCAGAGGAATTACTTTAACAACCGAATCTTCTGGTAATGGGATATCATTGAACCTTCCTTTTCTTTCTACTCTAATATTGCCTGCTACATTGTATCCAAGGTCGGAATAGGACACTGTCACAGACTCATCGGTATCGGAAGTAACCATCCCTCCCCTCAATTTCCATAACCTTCCAGTTGGATTTCCTTGATCTGATTGATCTATGAATGTAAGTTCTTCTCCTTCCTCTACTGTTAAAGTATCCCACTCAACTGGATTCCCTAAAGGAAACTCATCCGGACCAACAGACAGTATAGTCTCAGTTCCATGCACCACTTTAAAACTTGCCTTCAAAGTATCAAAAACTCTAAAGTAAAACGTGGTATCCATTACCCAAAGGTCTAATTCAGAGTCAAACACTGTCCCTGTACTATCGGCTATGGTACTGGTACCTATATTCATTGTCTCTATTTTGGTCACTGAATCCGAAAAAGTATTATAAAACCTTACTCTTGCACTTCCCAGTTGTGCAAACAAAATGTGTGCTGAAGGGTTACTAGTGATGGTATCTTTAGATTTTATAGCCTCATAAAGGTTTCCATCACTATCGAATCCTTCATTCAAGAAATAATTTCCTGACGTAACAGACCAGATGTGAGATTCCGCCCCTTGAGATAAATCCAAAAAAGATACTGAATTCCCTATAGAAACATACATTGTATCCTCTATAGGGTCAGAATGTCCGACTAACCACCCCAAGTCCTTCAATTCATTGGGAGCTTTATATTCGCTTTCACAGGCCCATACTCCCAGTACTACAAGAGCCATAATTAACGTTTTTACAAAATTATCCATCGCTCTATTAATCTATAGTTTACTATTTGATTGGCTTTCATCGATAGGAATAGGCCAGTATCCATTTCCTTCTACTGAATAATTTTTAGCTGCTGTGACATAGTCTGCAGGAATATCTTCCGCGGAATCATTCATCGAATTAGAAGCAGGTCCCTCTTGAAGCCTAGCCTTTTCGGTCCTTCCATTGAATGTATGGTCAATAATATGATATTCTCTAGTTGAAAGATCTTTATATCTGTCTTTTGTCACACCCCAGCGACGAAGGTCAATTACTCTTTCATTGTTTCCTTCTAAACAAAGCTCAAGAGGTCTTTCTTCATACATAATGGCATTCATAACCATATCTTTATCATAAGTCAAGTTATCATACTCTTGTATAGTACCAGCTCCCCTTAATTGAAGCCCCCATCTAGCTCTCACTTCGTTGATAAGGCTCAAGGAACGTGTCATATCAGGCCCTGTATGGGCCAAGCACTCGGCCTGCATCAAATAGACATCTGCTAATCGACATAAAATCACATTCTTGCCAGACCGCTGATTAGTCTCTCCAGCTAAAAGTTTTTCATTTGACGTAATATCGAAATTGGTGAGTTTCTTAAAATAGCCTACCACACCATTATTGAATTTAGCAGTAGCAATAGTCGATACTTTCTGATAATATGTCGTGATATCATCATGAACTAGAGCAGCCATAGCAGAAGCTCTTAATGAAACTGGTCTTAGCTCATCATCACTTGGATCGCTCGGGTCTCCCTCATTAATTATATTTCTACTATCTGAAGGGTTCATAACTTCAGACTGATAGGCGTCTACAAGCCATGCAGCCATGGTAATATCTTCAGAGCCTCCTGCTTGATTGGCTGGTGCAAAATGTCGAGCCCATCGATTAATAAAGCTTTCCTCATCATTGATATCTCCATCTACCTCTCGAACAATCGAATAATTGATTTCTAATATGGACTCATTATTAAACTCTCCCGCATCGGTGAACATTAGATCCATATCACGAACTAACTCATATCCGTATTCGGAAAGATTTTCCAAAATATCTTCCAAATAGACTTGCGCCTCAGCATATTCTTCTTGATATAAATAACTCTTTCCAAGCATAGCCGCAGCAGCTCCTTTGGTTACTCGACCTAGATTCAGTTCATTTGAAGAATACTGATAAGGAAGATTCTGATAAGCGTACTCTAAATCCTCTCTAAAAAACGCAATCACATTCTCTGAACTAGCAAACTCCTTATCAAAATCATCTAAATCTGCAATCTTGTCCCTTATGATTATTTCACCTTGATTATAGGTAGAATGCAAATAAAAGTGCATCAAGCCTCTAAAAAAACGGGCTTGTCCCATCTGAATTCTCCATTGATCTAGATTCGCAGCTACATACTCTTGAGGTAAAGAGTTCAAGGCATAAATAACTTGATTGGCTCTAGCTATTACAGTGTATTTAGCTTCCCAATCCCTTCCAATATCAATATCACTACTATTGTAAGTATGATCATACCAATTAGCAAGGCGTACAGATACTGTAGAGCTCAACCTTGCTTTAGGTACTCCAAGGTCAGATCTAAGAGTGCTAGCAACTTTACTGTGAACATAGTGATTTAGCATAGCTCCATACACTGCTGTAAGAGTTTCGTTAGTTTCCGATAGGTCTTTCCAAAAGTTCTCAGCAACCACTTCATTTGGATTCTCTTGATCCAAAAACTCCTCACAGGCCATCATACTAATCACTGTGAATACAGGAGTCAATATTTTTAATATCGTATTATTCATTTCGATTCTGTTTAAGGATTAAAATGTTAATTGAAGTCCTAACATGTACACAGCACTAATAGGATATGTTCCTCTATCCAATCCTCGGTTCACATTGTTGTTTCCATCTTCGATTCCTCCTACTTCAGGGTTGAACCCGTCGTAGTTGGTGAAGGTCAAAGCATTTTGAGCCGTAGCGTATATTCGTAGTCTACTTACACGAATCTGCTGAGTCAGTTTTCTAGGTAAGCTATATCCTATAGTAGCAGTTCTCAACCTGAGAAAGCTTCCATCTTCGACCCACAAATCATTCGCAGCCCGCATATTGACCGAAGAGTTAGTTTCATTTCTAAGAATTGGAATATCACTCTCAGGATTGACAGGAGTCCACATATATACAAGGTCTCTATGTCTCCCCCTTCTATAGGCATATGCCTTACTACCGTTCACTATTTCATGTCCAACTGATGCATACCAGTTCATAGTGAAATCAAAATTTTTGTACGCCAAAACTAGATTCGCACCTACTTCAAAATCCGGAAGGGGGCTTCCACTATAGATCTTATCATTATCGTCTACTATTCCATCTCCATTAATATCCAACCTTATTACATCTCCTAACCCTACTACATCAGGATCTAACTTTTTTTGCTCTTTTAATTGCTCTTCAGATTTAATGACACCATTTGTCTTCCACATATGATAATAGCCGACTTCTCTCCCCACAGCTATAGCAGACACTGATGCTGGATCTCCTGAAACTGACTGGCTTCCATCTAGTAATCTAAATTCGGTATTACCATTGATAGAAGTGACTTCATTAACATTCTTTGAAAATGTACCGTTCAATGCCCAACTAAAATCTCCGAGCTTATCCTGATAAGTAGCTGCTAATTCTATTCCCTTATTGACCATGTTTCCCACATTTTGGATCAAGTCATTTTCTTGATATGTACCAGCAGAAAGTGGTAGTCTAATAGGGAATAACATATCTTTCTTCTCAGTATAATAAAAGTCGGTATTCACAATAATTCGATTCTTTAGAAATCCTATATCAGCTCCCAAGTTGTATTGAACCGAAGTCTCCCATTTAACGTCAGTATTAGGATATTGCTCGATCGAAGTACCGGAGATAATAATGTTACCAAAAACATAATCATTTCCTCTAGCCAATGAGGCCAAATAGCTATATGGAGGGATCCTTTCATTGCCGACAGTACCATAACTCGCTCTAATTTTGAGATTGTCTGATATTGCCGATAATGGCTTCCAAAAGTTTTCATCTGCTACATTCCAGGCTACAGAAAAAGCTGGAAAAACTCCCCATCTATTTTCTTTACTGAAATTGGATGACCCATCTCGTCTGATACTTGCAGTCAATAAGTACTTGCTCTTGTAATCATACATGACACGACCTATAGTACCTACAGTGGCAATCACATAATCAAGTCCCGCAGGACTTTGTATAGAGGTCACAGTAGGAGCAAAAGTTCCATTGTCAAGTACATCAACCTTGTCATTAGCTAAACCTTGAATTGAGGCAGCAAAAGAAGTATTAGTTCTTCTATCAAATTCCATCAATGCCATAGCGATCACTCTATGGTCACCTACTTGTTTAGTGTAATTGACCCCTCCATTAATCGTTTGAGTAGACATTCGGCCAGCTATCTGATCTATAGAACTTCGAGTGGGGTCTACAGATATATCCCCTGTTTCAATATCTGTAGCTGAATATGGTGGTTGATAATTCTTGCTTAATTGGTTAGTAGTCGAAACCCCAACAGTGGAGCTTAATGAAAACCCATACCCCAATTCATAAGATAAATTCGAACTGGCGTTAAACCTATCTCTACTTCTAGTTTGTTTCCTCCTCAAGGATGCCAAAAGACCACTAGCTATCCCCTCTGTTCCAGATCCAAAAAAATCTATATTTTCAGTTTCAAAACTCAACTCTTCTTGATAAGGTCGATACCGGATACCGTTTAACAGTAAATTACCTGGTATCTGCTCTCGATCTTCATATGTATAAGACATACTTGTCCTCCATCTCCATTTATCCCTATTGTATTGAGTGCTAACTCTTACATTATATCTCTTAAAATAGGAATTCACAATAGTACCATCCTGATCAAATGCTCCCAAAGTAACGTTGTAACCAAACTCATTTGACCCTCCTGATATATTCATCGAGTATTGCTGGGTAGCAGCAAAATCATTTTGAACAAAATCATACAAATCTGTATTGTTCGAAGCCCACTCAGGTCTATTGTATATACTCGAAGATCCAGCCCCCGCGTATTTCCTTTGATTTTCTTCAAAGTATATTTGCTCATTTGTACTCATTAATGGTACACTTGAGGTTATCTGATTCACGCCATATGACCCATCGAAACTTACTCTCATATTTCCTTCTACAGGATTTCGAGTAGTAATCAAGATGACACCTGCTGCGCCCCTAGTACCATAGACCGCTGCGGATGCTGCATCTTTCAGTACATCAATTGATTCTATTTCACTTGGAGATAATCTTGGATCTCCATCTTGAGGCACACCGTCCACAACATACAGAGGAGTATTCGCTCCTGTCAATGAAGTGACACCTCTTATCAGAATACTCGATTCAGAGCCCGGAGCTCCTGAAACAGCTGAAACATTAACGCCTGCGATTCTACCCTGTAGAGCATTACCTATATCCGATGACACAAAATTTCTCACCTCATCACCAGATACTCTAGCCACAGCTCCTGTTACTTCTTTTTTCTTTTGCTCACCATACCCAATCTTAACAATCTCCTCCAATATTTTCATATCAGACTCCATTGTAATATTTATAATAGAGGCATTAGCCCCTCTCTCTACAGTCTTCATACCTATAAATGAAAACACCAACACATCTGTTTTCTCAACTTTTATATTGTAGTAACCATCTATATCCGTGATTGTCCCTGTAGAAGTACCTTTTATTAGTACGTTGACTCCTGGCAATTCATATCCCTCTTCAGCACTCGTAACTCTTCCTGACACTTCTAACTCCTGACCATATAATACTGATGTATTGACCATGCAGAAAAGTAAAAACGAAAAGTACAAGCACCTTTGGTTCCTTATCCTCATATTCTACCGTTTATTTTTATCAAAATTGATAGCTACAAAGCTCAAACAGTCTAATCTTGAAGATGTTGGAAGGCATCACTATACCGTTGGAAATAGTTTAAAACACCCTAAAACGTATATCAAAAGAAAAGCCATCATTCTAATGTTTTAACATCTTAAATGACCAAATCACATGCCTATATACTCTATTCTCGCCATAGTTATGAAAAACAACACATAAGACATGGATTCAAACATGACCTAACTCCCCCTCCTCTAACTTGCCCACTATCAAACATCACTGATACCCCTCCGTGATACACAACTATTAAGCATACATTCATAAGATGATTGACCATTTTCAGACTCGTAACAAACTTATACGCATAGCGGCTTTATGTTTCTCTTTATTATTTACCGCTTTAAACCTCTCAATGGGTGCTACAAAAGGCTCTCGACCAAACGTAATTATTATTTTGGCGGACGATCTAGGATACGGTGATGTTGGTTTCAATAGAGATGAGTCATTTCCCAAAGACTTAGGTATCATCCCTACTCCTAACCTTGACAAATTAGCTAATCAAGGAATTATTTGTACTAATGCACACGTCGCACACCCTTTTTGTGGCCCTAGCCGTACGGCTATCATGACAGGTCTCTACCCTCATAGAATTGGCGCTCAATACAACCTTCCTAACAGTATATATTCTAAAAACGGAATTCCTACAGAAGAAACATATTTCTCTACAATAATGAATAATTCAGGATATAGCACAATTGCTGTAGGTAAATGGCATCTCGGCAATGTAGAAGGAAAGCATCAACCACAAGATAGGGGGTTTGATGAATTCTTTGGATTTCTTGGGGGTGGAAAAAACTACTTCCGAAGCAACTATGATGGAATTTGGTACAAATACAATAACAAAAGCAAAGAATACAATGATCCTTCATTGTATAACACTCCCAAAGATAGACCTAATCCTAATGAATACTTAAACCCTTTACACAGAGGACGTCACTATGTTGACAGAAAAGAGTTTGGAGAAGAGGAATATCTTACTGATATCCTCACAGATCAAGCAATCGACTTTATCAATAGAAAATCAGATGAAGAAGCCCCATTCATGATGTATTTAGCATACAATGCCCCTCACACTCCTCTACAAGCACCAGAAGATGAGATCAGAGCTTTCAAGAGTGCAAACCCAAACTTTGAAAAACTAATAAGAAACAGCTCTTATATTAACGATTCAAAACCGATAGCTAAAGCAAAGACAAGTGAGAAGAAACAGAAACTAATCAACAAGTTTGTTGATGCAAGAATCACATATGCGACTATGGTAACCAATCTAGACACCAATGTGGGACGTGTGATCAAAACGCTTGAGGAAAAAAGAGAATTGGATAATACAGTTATCATATTTTTCAGTGATAATGGAGGCTATACCTATAGCAAAGGTGCGGTCAACTACCCTCTAGGAGGTCTAAAGGGAAGTGTTACAGAAGGAGGACATCGTGTCCCATTTTTTGTTCATTGGCCAGATAAAATTAAGAAGCCAGCAACCTACCAATATCAAATTGGAGCTATCGATCTTTATCCCACATTAGTGAATCTTGCAGGTGGAAAAATCCCAACTCATAAGAAAATAGATGGTAAAGATTTCATGGACAAAATAATTGCCGGCGAAGAAATAAGACCTGATGAATCTTTGTTTGTTATGAGACCTTTAAATGGATTTCAGAACGCTGCCGTAATTTCCTACCCATATAGAATTGTCAGACTAGGTGGTAAAGGAGTTTGGAAATTATACGATGTAAATGTTAACCCAGAACGAGAATTAGAAGGTAATGTAAACGGTACTACAGCCAGTGAAATCATATCAAATTTAGAGAAACAAGGGGCTAACTGGGCTCGAGAGTTTAAGGATGTTAGACCGGCATGGTTTGATCACAATCGAGGAAATGGACACCCTCATCAGATCCTTTGGTATGGCAAAGATAACGGTGGTAATCTTGCTACTCCTAAACTACCAGGGTTGGAAAAAACATTCAACGACCCCAACCTTAAAAGTGAACACGTTGTAAACTAACAAATTCATAATCAAGTTATTGTCAAGACTAAATTCTCACACTCTATCAATAACCTTACTATCCCTTGGAGAGAATAGAGCATTATTAATCAATTGGTAACCTTGAAGTAAAAAATGAAAAGTTAGATTTGCTAAATGTCCGCTCGTCAGCTCAATAGTCAAGTGTCCGAATTGAAGTCGGGCAATCATGATACGCTCAGAGAGTTGTTTGATTCTCATTTCGCTTATCTAATGAGGATAGCGTATTCCTTAACACAGAACCGAGAGGTATCGGAAGAACTGGTTCAAGATGTTTTTGTTTCCCTTTGGAATGGACGCGCCAATTTGAATGAAGACACTTCGTTCAATGGCTACCTTAATCAAGCAGTCAAAAATCGATGCTATACTTATTTCAGAAGGAAATCTGATTTTGATATTGTAGATATTGATGATGCTCCTCATTCGGATATTAGTATAATGTCAGATTGCAACCTAGAAGCTTCCGATCTTGCTCAAAGTATCCGTGTGGCTATTTCATCTTTACCCGAGAAAACAAGAGTTGTTTTTCAAATGAGTAGAGAGCATGAACTGTCTTATGACCAGATAGCTGAGGAACTAAATATCTCTTCCAAAACAGTCGAATACCACATGACCAATGCTTTGAAACTACTAAGAGAATCTCTGAGCCCCTTAGGATATTTATCCTTGATTATGACCATCTCTTATCTTTGGTAATATAAAATCAGCCCAAGAAGAAAACCACCTAACTCACTCTTTTTCAAAAAATTGAACATTAATCCCCTACCGTTTTATAGTCTTAGTTAAAATTTTTTCAAAAAAATTCCATTAATAGACTAGGGTGAGTTTCCAAAAGAGGTATTGCTACTTCGGAAACCAAAACTTAATGTCAATTGGAACACGAAAATTTAAACTTGTTAGTCAAGTACCTCAGCCATGAGTTGAACTCAGAAGAGGAAAAAGCTTTTGAAGCATGGCGACTTTCAAGTGATGCTAACGAAAAGATTATTGCAGATGCTGAGAAAGTATGGCAACAAAGTCCTGATCCTATCTCAGATGAAGAACTAATAATATCGATTGGAAGTGACAAGGAGAAAGTATGGGCAGGCATCGCTCAAAAAACCAAAGACAATCAGATATGGATATCTTCTAAACCACAAAAATGGTATTATGGAATCGCGGCTTCGATTGCGCTTTTGATTGGTTTTTTCATACTTCAAAACCAATGGGTCTCTTCTGACTCTGCACATCTGATCTCAGTCTTAGCCAAAGACAGTATTCGTCAAGTAACACTTCCAGATAGTAGTGTAGTATGGCTACAGGCTAACTCTTCATTGAGCTACTATGATTTTGAAGGTAAAGAATCTAGAGATGTTATATTGGATGGACGAGCTTTCTTTGAAGTTAAAAGAGATGAATCTAAGCCATTTTCGATTGAGACTAATAACGCATTGGTCACTGTTCTCGGAACTTCTTTCGAACTAAGTTCTACTGGAGAACTAAATGCTGAAGAACTCATTGTGACTACTGGGAGAGTGGCTTATAGTCCTCTAGAGAATAGGTCCAAGAAAATAGAACTGATCAAAGGAGAACGAGCAGTATTGACTGGCACGAATAGTCTTCCTTCAAAATCTATCAACTCAGATCGCAACTACCTTTCTTGGAAAACTGGAATCTTGACTTTTGAAAATGACCCTCTAGAAGTAGTAGATCTAGCACTGTCCAACCATTACGATGTTGATATTCGACTAGATGCATCATTACCTAGTGACAAGAGGCTGACGGCAAGTTTCAAGGACAAAGAGCTTGATCAGGTTCTCGATGTCTTATGTGCTCTCTACAACATGAAGTACAAATCTCAAAACGGAATCATTAACCTATATGTACAGCGCTAAGCGCTACTATCATCATGAAATCAAAATTGATCATATTAGCTATGCTCCTACAGGTGTTGAGCAGTGTAGCGCAGAAAAAGGATATAAGTGAGCTCCAGATCTCACTCAAGGGAAAAGGAAAGCCGACAGTGGGCTCCGTAATATCTCAGCTTCAAGATAAACACAATATAGAATGGGCATATGATGAATCATCATTAGACCTATTGTTGGCTACGAATTTGCCGACTGGCAAATCTATGAAGGTGAAATCAGTACTCAATGACTTGACGAATGTCACAGGTACTTCTTATCAAATCATGAGTAATCAAGTGATTTTGAAGAAAGACCAAACAGTCGCTGGAAAAAAATTCACCATCAGTGGACAAGTCGTAGATACGAAAACTGGTGAAGATTTAATCGGTGCCACTGTAAGAGTAGAAGGGAAAACACTAGGAGTAGTTACTAACCTATATGGCTTTTACTCATTGACATTGCCCTCAGGTTCGTACAATATATCCTGCTCATATGTAGGATATCAGAAAAAAGTTCAGACGGTTCAACTCACCAAAGACGTAGTTGTCAAGTTTGATCTATCCAACGATGAAGAAGTGCTGGACGAAGTCGTGGTAGTGGCTACGAGAGAAGAAGATGAAAATATCACCTCGGTAGAAGCTAGTGTGGAACAGGTGAATATCGAAACAGTCAAAAAGATGCCTGCGCTATTTGGCGAAATAGATATTATCAAAACGGTTCAGCTACTACCGGGCGTCAAGACCTTTGGAGAAGGAAGTTCAGGATTCTTTGTTCGTGGAGGAAATGTTGACCAAAACTTGGTACTCCTAGACGAAGCTCCTATCTACAACGCTTCTCACCTATTTGGATTCTTTTCAGCATTCAACCCTGAAGCGATCAAAGATATGAAGCTCTACAAGGGAGGTATCCCTAGTATGTATGGTGGTAGACTATCGTCAGTATTGGATATTAGAATGAAAGAAGGAAACTCAAAATCATGGGGAATGGCCGGGGGTATAGGAACTATGATGACTAGACTAGGCGTAGAAGCTCCTGTAACTAAAAAAGGTTCCATCATGATAGGTGCTCGTCGTTCGTACCTAGATACATTTGGTAAAGTATCCAACTGGGTACGAGGTAGAAAAAACAATCCTGGAGAACAATTCTTCTTCTATGACCTCAATGCCAAAGCCAACTACAGATTCAGCGACAAGGATAGATTGTTTATCTCTGGGTATTTTGGACGCGATGTGATTGCTACTGAAATAGATCAAAACAGCAAAGTCAGACTAGAATGGGGAAATACGACAGGAACGGTTAGATGGAACCATATTTTCACGCCAAAACTGTTCTCGAATGTAACTTACTACTATAGTAACTATGACTATTTCTTAGATTTTTCAGATGATGTACTTGCCGTAATCTGGGAATCTAATCTAAGTGAACACAGTGTGAAGCTTGATTTCGGAGCGTATTTAAACCCTAACAACACGCTGAAATTTGGAGCACAGACTATTCAACATGCGATCAGACCCGGTAGCATATCTATCGACACTGAAGAGAATGGATTGGACAAATATATCATTGAGAAAAATCTCTCTTATGAATCTGCTGCCTATGTCAGCAATGACCAGACTCTTGGCAAACTTAGACTTGACTATGGTCTTCGATTCTCAACACTTCAAAATGTAGGACCACAGGAAGAATACAAATTAAACTCGGAGTACGTGGTTACGGACACCGTTAAGCATAGAAAAGGAGTATACAACAGTTATTACAACTTCGAACCAAGGTTGAGTGCTAGGTATCAGTTGAACAAAACGACTTCGATCAAGTCTAGCTACAATAGAACAGCTCAATATATACAGCTCGCTTCTAATGGAAACTTTGCGTCTCCGTTTGACATCTGGTTCTCTAGTAGTCCTCAGGTAAGCCCTCAATTAGCAGATCAAGTAGTGCTAGGATGGTTCAAGAACTTTAGCAATAACTCTATCGAATTCTCGGCTGAGTTGTATTACAAGTATTTTCATAATGCCATCGACTTCAAGGATCAGGCAGAGCTTCTATTCAATGAAAACCTAGAAGGTGAGCTTCGCAAAGGAGTAGGAAGAGCCTATGGCCTAGAGTTAATGCTCCGAAAAAACAAAGGAAAGTTGACCGGTTGGGTGAGTTACACGCTTTCTAAGGCTGAACGAAAGACAGCTACTATCAACAATGACAACTGGTACAATGCCAAACATGACAAACCTCATGATCTCTCTATCGTAGCGACATATGAAATCACTCCAAGGATTTCATTGGGTACCAACTTCATCTACTCAAGTGGTGGAGCAGTTACATTCCCTACAGGAAGATACTACTACAGAGGGGCTGCCGTACCGATATACTCGGAGAGAAACGGAGAGAGATTACCAGCTTATCACAGATTAGATGCATCTCTGATCCTTAAGAACAAAAAGAACGCAAACAGAAGATTTCAAGGCGAATGGGTGTTCAGCGTATACAATGCCTATGCTCGCAAAAATGCCTTCACGATACAGTTTAGACAAGATGAAATTGACCCCAATGTCACCTATGCTCAGAAACTGGCCATCTTCAGCATCGTTCCTTCAGTCACTTACAACTTTAGATTTTAATACCTGACAGATGAAAAATATTATAATAACAATTTTGGTAACCACTGTCCTATGCTCATGCTTTGAGGACAGAATAGACTTGGATCTCAATGCCGAAGATCCCAAACTAGCTGTGGAAGGCTGGATTACAGACCTCGACGAGCCACAGTTCATCATTCTATCACTCACGGTCAATTACCTAGGTGATCAAGACCCTAACTATGTCTCTGGAGCACAGGTCACCTTGAGTGACGAAGTAGAATCCTTTACCATGGAGGAGAGAAATAAAGGACACTATTTCTTGCCATCAGACTGGGAACCTAGAATAGGTGATACCTATTCCTTAGAGATAACATATGAAGGGCAAACCTATAGAGCTACGGAAAAGATGCGAGCTTGTCCTGAGCTACAAGACCTAGACTACAAAGAGGATGATTTCGATGAGCTATTCGAGGATAATGAAGTATTTCCTCAATCATATAGTGTATCATTTTCTTTTCAAGATCCTCCAGGTATAGGTGAAGGATATTACGTCTGTGACTATGTATCAGGAACAGATGAGAGAGATTTCTTTATTAACTGGGGATATACCAACGATGAATTCTTTGACGGGGACTTCGTAGAAGATGTAAGTGCCACGTTCATAGATTACCCTCTTTTCATTGGGGATACAGCAATAGTAGAAATGTTTGCTGTCAGTACTGAAGCATCAAAATATTTAGGAGAAATAGAAAATGAGCTCTTTGGTAACGGTCCATTCGATTCACCACCGGCCAATGTAATGACCAATATATCGAATGGTGGAGTTGGATACTTCATGATAGGTGCAGTCCAACGAGATACCATCGTCTTAAAATAGTTGTTTTTTGTGAATACAAAAGGTGTGGAATGGGATCCTTCCAGTTCCTGTTCTCACCTTTTTTTAAGAGAACTTAACAGCTTAGAAGTATCCCTTCCGCGATTTCCTTTTTACCGACCGAAACAACATTAACCCATTATATGGGATCCATAAGATAATTACACAAAAAGTACGTTTGAACGGCTCAGATATAGATTTTGATAAGTCTCTCAAACGAACTTTATATAACAATTTGACAAATTAAAAATCTGTTGAAAATGATAACTAGTAAGCAAATCATTAATAATGCAAGTCTACTATTCACTTTGCTACCTCTCTTGATAGGTCTAATAAGCTGTAGTGAAGATGAAGATAGTTTTGAATCTAGCACCCTCAAAAGTGACATCTCCAATCAGACTTATGCTAATATTCTGGAGAGTAAGTTTAACAAGCTACCCAATGAAGCTGAAGTAGCTATAGCACTGGTACACGACGGAATCACCGAATACCTCGGAGTAATAAATGACAACAAAGTCCTAAAGGGTATCAATAATGAAAACAGCGTATTTGAGATAGGCTCCATTACCAAGGTATTCGCTAGTATTTGTCTCTCTGAAATGGTATCCTCAAATGAAGCCTCTATGAATGAGACGCTTCAAGAGCAGTTTGATTTTCAACTAAAGGCAGGTGGTAATATCACGCTAGAGCAACTAGCCAATCATACATCTGGCTTGCCTAGATTACCTTCTAATCTTGGTGAAATCCAAAATTTTGATCAAGAGGATCCCTATCTATCCTATTCATACGACAACCTCAAAAGCTATCTGAAAAACCATGCGGAACTAAATAATCCAAGTGGAACGAAGTATGAATATTCTAACTTAGGAATGGGTGTTTTAGGGTATTGTTTGGCTCAAAAAAAGAATACTACTGTAGAGGAAATGATGCAAAGTATAATCTTTAGCCCACTTGAAATGACCAGCACTACCACCATACTTGACAATGTAGATGCATCTAAACTAGTGGAACCAAGAGACCCAGATGGCAATATCGTTTCTCACTGGAATTTTGCCGAAACTATGTCCTGTGCAGGATCAATCAAGTCTTCAGTAACTGATATGGCCAAGTTCATTCTTAAAAACATCGAAGACGATGCAGTGTATAATTTACCTCAGAAAACAACCTTTGAAATAAGTAAGAACCTATACATGGGACTTGGTTGGCATATAGAAGAAAATGACAATGCCACTATACATACGCACAGCGGAGGTACTGGAGGTTTTGCATCTACCATTATGATTGACAAGGACAAAAAAACAGGTATCATCGTACTATCCAATGTAGAAGATTATCATAATGCTATTATCCCTGTTTGCAATGAACTGATGGCAGAAATTGGTAAGTGATCCGAGGCAAACAGAATTATCACACTAATTACCTGATAGCTTCGGATTATTTGATGGCAAACGATAGCATTATTCTCATTCTAAGAATAAATCAGCGTCATTAAATGACCATACGCTATAATTCTGTGGTCATTCGCTAAAAAAAATGACTCTACGCACTTTTGGAAGGGGTATTCGCTGTTTTGGAAGGCCCATTCGCACTTTTTTATAGCCATTCGCATGCGAATACCCCTTTAAAATCAGCGAATGGCACTCAAAAAACCGCGAATGGCCCCTGAAAATGTGCGAATGACCCCAGAAAATCTCCGTAGAGTCATTTTTTTCAGCGAACAGCCATTTTTTCTGGGTTTTTATAACTCAAAACCACTTAGCGCCATTTCTTTAGAGATTTGGTTTTTCATAAGAATAAATATTGTAAATACCTAGCTTGTAAATACTTAGTATCGGTTTATGTCATTGAACATTTAATATACAACAATTTATAACTCGATAGTCATATTGCCATTTAAAAAATAAACCCTTTGAATCAATACAAATCTCTAAACAATAAACTTAAGTTTGTAACCATGTATAAGGTTGTGCAATATGGTTATTAAGAAATATTACACTATTTCGGAAGTTTCAGAAGTTCTAGACAAAAACAAAGAGACAATTCGTAGATGGGACAGGGATGGCAAATTAAATGCTGTACGTGAACCTATGAGTAACTATCGAGTTTATAAAAAAAGTGACTTAGAAGTATTTCCCGAATTTCAACGATTGTTTAATAGTGATGAACAAAGCAATGCTGTTAAACCTTTAAAAAACTACTCAGTTTTAGAGCTATTTGCAGGTGCTGGAGGCCTAGCCATAGGTTTGGAAAAAGCAGGGCTAAATTGTGCAGCACTAAATGAAATTGATAAGTGGGCGTGTCAAACATTAAGGAATAATCGACCAAAATGGAAAGTTCTTGAAGGAGATGTTCGTAACCATTCCTTTAACGAATATAAAAATAACGTAAACGTAGTTACGGGTGGTTTCCCTTGTCAGGCGTTTAGTTATGCAGGTAAAAAACTTGGATTGAATGATGCAAGAGGCACACTATTTTATGAGTTTGCACGAGTGGTAAAAGAAGTTCAACCAGATATATGCATTGGAGAAAATGTCAGAGGACTTCTTAGTCATGACAAAGGAAAAACTTTAGAAGGAATGATTTCAATTTTAGATGAAATTGGATATCGCGTAGTATCACCAGTAAAGGTTCTCAAAGCTATTCATTACAAAGTCCCTCAAAAAAGAGAAAGACTAATCCTAGTAGGAGTTCGAAAAGATCTAGTTCAAGAATATGAATACCCAAAGCCTTTTAGTAAAATCTATAACCTCGAAGATGCCTTAAAAAAAGGCTCATTATTTAGTGTAGACGTACCTCATTCTGAAGGAGCCAAATATCCTGATCACAAGAAAAAAGTTCTAGACCTTGTTCCTCCTAAAGGCTACTGGAGGGATTTGCCATTGGATATACAAAAAGATTATATGCAAAAAAGCTTTTATTTAGGAGGTGGTAAAACAGGAATGGCAAGACGAATTGGATGGGACGAACCAAGTTTAACTTTAACCTGTAGCCCTGCTCAAAAACAGACTGAGAGGTGTCACCCAGATGAAACTAGACCCTTTACAGTACGAGAATATGCAAGAATTCAAACATTCCCTGATAAATGGGAGTTTTCTGGATCTATTTCTCAGCAGTATAAACAGATAGGCAATGCTGTCCCAGTTAACCTTGCAAAAGAAATAGGGTACTCAATTATCCGTTTTTTAAATGACGTTTATAAACAAGCCTCTGAATAACAATTTTGGTAGATTTGTTTCTTACTAAAGTTACAACTATGCCAAAATTAGAATGGATAAGCGATGTCGATTTAGAGAAAGCTGTTTCCTTCCTACTTCAAAAAGCAACAGAAGCTAAAGAGAAAACTGATAAAAATTTTGGCAAAAATGTAATTGATCCTTTTTCAGCAATATTTGAAATCGCAGGATTTCAAATCGATTATGATACCTGGGTAACTAGCGAAAAAAACAGGCAATCTCAAAAAACATTACAAAATCACATTGGTGAATTTCATCAAAATGTACTTGGTTCTGTTTCAAATTGGGAAAATATGAAGACTGGTAATGTCATTGACCTAGTTTCAAATAAACATAAAATCATTGCAGAAATTAAGAACAAGTACAATACTATTTCAGGTGGGAAACTTGCAGATTTATACTATTCATTAGATGGTCTTGTAATGCCAAAAAATAGTATCTACAAGGATTACACATCATATTATGTAGCTGTGATTCCTAAGAAAAAAGAACGGTACAATAAAGTGTTTACACCATCTGACAAATCTAAGGGAGCTAAATGCCCACCAAATGAAAAAGTTAGAGAAATCGACGGAGCTAGTTTCTATGACTTAGTTACGGGAAAAGAAAATGCTTTAGATGAAATGTATAGTGCCTTACCTGAAATAATTGAAAAATGCACAAACGGAAAATGTAAAATTCAAGATACTGATAAACTCAAGGTATTTTTCAATTCTGCATTTGAGAATATTATATAACAATTCAAAATTCAACTCTTAAGCACCGAAAAAATACACCCCCGACGCCATGGAACGAGGCAATCGAGGGCGATCGGTTATCAGCCTAATATTTTGCTAACGAAAAAGTGCTACTCCTAGAGTGCTGAAGTTCAACTCGTCAGTATCGAAATACGCAGATATATCCCATACAAATAGCCTATTGATATCCCAACTGTACAGCGGGTGATATTGAATTATTCTGATATTCGGATGACTTTGATAGACATGCTTAGCCAATTGAAGCTTATTCGTCTTGGCATCTATCTTGTAAAAAAAGCTGATCAACAAAATGTCTACAGAGTGGCTTTGTAGATACTGACATACTGAAAGACCATCGCTAGGTACCTCGACTACCTCGTACGCTCCTATCTTGGAAAACTCTACTTTGAAATGACTAGAGAGAGCCCCATTGCTCTCCAGTAATACAATCCTCTTCATACACTCACCTAACACGAAAGGCCTTAAATAAAATAAGGGTGAAACTTTAACTTGTCCGTTCAAGAGGCATTCGGAAGCCCACACCACAGACAAGCAAAGCTCACCCTATAAGGTGAGCGTATGCTTACTATATTCTTGTGGTGACGAAAGTTCCGAATTTTCTTGAACAAGAATAATACAGCTTACGCTATAATATTTTTAATAAATGTATTTCTCTATATGCTACGTATTTTGCCGCAAACATACGTAAACCAGAGAATAACTAATATTTTTTCAATCCATACCACACATCATTTTAGACTTCAAACAATAACGGTTTTAAGCAAGATAGGAAAAATCAGTGTGAGATCGCACACTACTCTACGATTTTTATTAGATCAAATTTGTTAGGTGCGAATTGATCTTAGACATAAGGATTTCTTAATCGCTTTTGGAAAGCGAATAGAAAAGTTACGTAATTCGAAAGGATGGTCCCAGTATGAATTGTCCTACAAAACGAACATCGAACGATCATCTCTTATTAAAATAGAAAAAGGAACTATAAATACTGGCGTTGCAGTACTTCCAGAATTAGCCAAGGCCTTCGACATCTCAATCCCAGAGCTATTGTCATTCGACTACGAGAGTTGATACATCACTCACTCCCCAAAAAGCAATAATGTTATTTCCCCCTTCCAAAACGAGGGCGACTTGAGAAGTAATACAAGTCAACCAAAGCCTAAGATTAAAAACCTACTTAATCTGTTTTGCTTTACTAAAAGCTTAGAAATAAATTCCTACTTGTAAATTAGATACCCTCAAGATTAGTATTGTAAATCCATATAATACATGATCTATCGTGGACTAATATACTTCTACTAGCATGAAATTAACTGACAAGCAAGACGATAACCAAAATGGTATTTTTTATCTAAACCATAAACAGGAATGGATTGATACCTCATCCATTTTCAAAATAACTGAAGAAGGTGGGAAACTCAGAGTACAAAACAACAACGTCAACTGCTTGTTCACCTCACTGACACCTGAATCATTTGACAATCACTACAACAAGTATGCTCAGCATTTGAACCTTGACTTTGAACCTTTAGAAATTCAGAGTGCTATTTATCAACTTTCGAAAACCGAACAAGAGCAACTAAAACAGAGCATTATTACTTACTGGATGTATTTCTATTCAGTGAACAATCCCAACATAAAAGTTATAAAGTCTGATTTCGAGCACCCTTGTATGGTCGATCAAGTGTTAGAAGTTTTAGATGTCAAGTATGGACCTAATTCGTCCGTAAGTCTAGCACTCGGAGCAAAAATACTAAGGCAGTCACTTAACCAATATACCGAAACAGTCAATCAAAGAAAACGGCATTATGACCGATAATACGGGAATTAAGTCCTTGAAAAGAGATATACAACTATCTAAATTAAGCTCCCTTAAACATTAATAAAAGACCAACTTAAAAACTGAATCTATTATTATATTAGGGATATAGTCATCAAACTGAAACCCCTGAAGAATGGAAGAAATTAAACAGTTCATTGACAGCATCCATCCAATGAGTGATTCTGATTGGAATCTATTTTCTTCAAAGCTCCACAAGGAAAAACTAGGGAAGAACGCTCCAATTATAGAGATGGGAGCCATCGAAAACTACTTATCCTTTATATCTAAAGGGATAGTAAGGTTTTATATCCCACATATCGAAAACGAATTGACTTTTGGATTTCTATTTGAAAATGAATTTGTGACTGCCTATGACTCTTTTATTACCCGCACTCCTTCTCCTTATCAGATAGAAACACTGTCCGACACTACGCTATGGCGAATATCATTCGACGACCTTCAAGAAATCTATAAAGAAACCAAAAGTGGAAATTTGATAGGCCGTAGAATGGCAGAGAACATGTTCTTGATCAAATCCAAAAGAGAACTGTCCCTACTCAACAAAACCGCTGAAGAACGCTATCTAGACCTGTTCCAAGAGCGACCCAAATTACTCCAGCAGATCCCATTAAAGTACATCGCATCATATATAGGTGTCACTCCTCAGGCTCTCAGCAGGATTCGCAAACGCATTACTTAACCTAGGTTCATTGTCTACTCTAATATGATTTATTCCCTTTGTAATCGAATCAAAAGAAGACAAAATGAAACCATTAGTAGTACTCCTATCAAGCTTTGTGATTGCTGTTTTTGTGATAAAACTGATTAGCAAAGATTATAACTTTACCTTATCAGCCAGAATAGCCATGTCTGTTATGCTGTGTTTTACGGCCATCGGACATTTCATATTTACCAAAGGAATGTCAATGATGATCCCGCCATTTATTCCATTTAAGACAAGCCTAGTTCACCTTACAGGACTATTCGAAATTCTTTTAGCGATTGGCTTACTCGTACCAAACCTAAAAATGGTAAGCGGATGGGCATTGATCATATTCCTAGTATTGATGTTACCAGCCAATATTAACGCTTCGGTTCACCACATCGATTATCAAAAAGGAACATTCGACGGAAATGGCCTTTCCTATCTCTGGTTCAGAATTCCATTACAACTCCTCTTTATTGCTTGGACATACTTGAGCTCTATACAAATTTTTTAAAGTAGAAATAATCTATCTTAAAATACCTTGAAAATTAAATGTCGTATTAAGGAATAAGACTACCATTACACAATGGTTCGTAGAGTAAGATGAAGGTTAGATACCAGAAACGCAATTAAATAGACGATATTGAGATTAAAACCAAAAGAGTAAATAATATGGAGCAATTGAATTCGGATCAAACGTGAATTCTTATGCAAATTAGAAAACATCTCAACTATCAAAAGTCAAGTAATAAAACAACATTGTAGTTATCATTATTGAGTGTTGTCTCAATATACCATTGAATTCCATCATCCAAGTAATTTAAACTCCCTTCACCTTCTATTGTATTTTTCCCTGCCCCAAAGCACTTCGTATCGAGAGAGTTAATCATCTGAAGTTTATAAGTTCCTTTGTTTTGGACGACTAGTATCAAATAACACATGAGATAATTATTGTCATTACTATAAATTGTAGTTACAAAACCTCCTCCATTTGAATCAATTGTTACAGGGTAAATAGGATCGTTATTACTTTGGTACCCATTTATAGTAACTAGGTTAGAAACTGTTATGCTACCTGACAGTGAAGAGAGATTATACACCATAAACTCAATTCTAGCTTCATTTTGTCTGGGTCTATACCTCTTGACAATTAGGACTGAGATAGCAACTGCACAAAACATCAGTATTAAACAGCGATATCTACAAATAATAATCGTCCTCATTGAGAATTATAAATACAATAGCCATGATTCAAATTATCAAACTTGAATCATGGCCGATCTATTCTATTGTAAAAGCTTAATCACCAACACGTGCCACGCTAACATTGATAACATAAGACAGGTCAGTTATTTGAGTTTCAAAAGCCCAAGTAAACCCTTCCCAGATGTCTGTTGTACTACCATTGTCGTTTAGTTTATACGAAGGTCCGCCATTTCCTATTTGAAAAGATGCGCTCCTTTCAGACATAGAGTTATTGAATTTTACGCTACATCCAGGGATTTCTTGAACTACGTAATTCACTTTCCCAATTATACCTTGACGAGAGGAAGTAGCTGCTCCTTCTACAGATTCCTGTCCACCGTTTGTACCTACATTCATTGGAAAATCACCTTGAGGTGTTGTTATTTCTCCTTGAGTTGCAGAAGCATTAGTAATAGACATTGTAGCAGGGTGGCCTGCTGTAGTTTGATTGGTCATTTGAACAGTTACTGTTCTTAAATTGCTCATTATTATTAAGTTTAAAATTTGCCCTACTCTATTTATTACAGGCTTTTCGGGTTCTGCCCTGTATTCAAATACAATTAGTAGCTACCGAATTGAGTATTGTTTTTGATTACGATTCAAGGTTAAGGCCTGAAGGGAGGATAATGAAAATTAATGTATGAACATCAATATATTCTGTGTGAGTGTCCGTCTTTACTGTATGTGAAGAACATATCCATTGCTAACGGTATAATCTGTAATCCATATAAGTATACTTCTACGGTAATGTAAATTCACCTTGTTTACTCAAGACAAGTAAAAAGAAACTATTACATAGTAATGAAGCTCTCTAGCCAAAGTATACAGCATATCTTTGGGATTTTATTTAATGTTCGCTCCAAGAGGTGGGGAATTAAACACAATGACCGCCCTGCGATTAAGTAACAATTGAGAATATGAAAAGAATACTTTTTGCACTGATGATCTTAGCTGCAATGGCTTCATGTAAGCGTCAGAATCAAGTCAAAAATGAACAAGTAATTGAAAAGGTAACGACCGAAAGCATAATCGATTTACCCGGAAAGACGCTAGAGTATGATTACGGAGATTATGTCTATCAAATAGACTTCAAGTCGGACAGCATCCTACACTGGGAATGTATCAAGGGAGATGAAAAAGGAGCCAATGCTGATGAAAACTATGCAACGCAGCGTCTAAATGCCCATACATTCTTCATCTCTTGGGTTGAGGAAAGTGGTCTAGGTGTAAGCCAAGTCATTAACTTAAAAGAAAATGTAATCAACTGCTACTTGAAAATAGACAAAGACATAATTCCTCTCGAAGGAAAAATTCGTGAAATATGAAATTCACGAAATGTGCTAGTAAGTACATCATGAGCTAATATGCTTATGATGTACTTATCCACTTTGACTTAATTCAAGACCAAGGTTAAACACTTTAAATCAACTAACCTTCTCTATCCTCACCTTCACTGACTTACTTATAGGTGTATTACTTTTATCCGCAAACTGATCATGAGGGATCAATACATTAGCCTCGGGGAAGTAGCAAGCTAAGTTGCCTTTTGGAATATTGTAAGGAATCACTAAGAAGTTCTCTGCTCTACGAACTTGTCTATCATAGGTACTAGTCAAATTGACCACATCAGACTTTTTCAACTCTAACTCTTTTGCTTCATCAGCATTGATCATGACTACCCTCCGTTCATTGAAGATACCACGATAACGATCATCCAGCCCGTATATAGTAGTATTGAATTGATCATGTGTTCGGATTGTCATCAACAAAAATTCATCCTTATCCAGATCATGAGCAGGTAGCGGTGTCACACTAAATTTAGCCTTTCCACCTGGCAACTTCGAGAAGTCCCCCGTTCTAGTATGATTTGGAAGGTCAAAGCCTGCCTTCTTAGCCCGCTCTGAATAATTGTCAAAACCATTAAAAACTTGTGATATTTTCTCTCTAGTCAGATCATAGTTGATCCCCAACTCCAGCCATTGGATCTTCGACTCATCACCGAAGTAAGCCTCAGCCATATTGGCCACTATCTCTGGTTCGCTCATCAAGTTATCAGACGCAGGCTGCAACCTACCTTGCGACTGATGAACACGCCCCATGCTGTTTTCCACTGTCACAAACCTCTCCTTACCGTTAGTCTTATCCGCCTCTGATCTACCCAGTGTAGGCAAAATCAAAGAAGTCTTACCTGGCACCAAGTGTGTTCTATTGAGTTTGGTACTAATTGACACAGTCAGATTACAATTCATCAATGCCTCTCCAGTGTAAATAGTATCAGAAGCCGCTGACAGGAAATTCCCTCCAAGCGCAACAAAAACCTTAGCATCTCCCTCATGCATCGCTTTGATACTATGCACTACATCCAGCCCTTCCTCAGCTGGCGGTTGAAAATCAAAAACTCTTTCAAAGGACTCGTTCAGTTTCTTAGAGACATGGTGTGTGATACCTACCGTTCGATCACCTTGAACATTGCTGTGACCACGAACGGGACAAGTTCCTCCTCCCTTGATACCTATGCTACCTTTGGCAAGAAGTAAGTTGACACAAGCCTTGATGTTATCCACACCATTCTTGTGCTGAGTAAGCCCCATCGCCCAACAGATGATAATTCGCTTATTGTTAGCCAATAGCTCTACGCATTCATCAACCTTCTCAGCGGATAGACCAGTCAACTCAAGTAACTCATTCTCCGAATATTGATCTAGCTCTGCCAGTACTTCTTCAAATCCTTGAGTCTTTTCTTCTATGAATTTATGATCAAATACACCACCCCTTTCAACATCTAAATCCGCCAGTTTTTTCAAGAGGAGTTTCAAAAGCGCTACATCTTGATTGATACGAACCTGTAGAAACAGATCCGTAATCGCAGTTCCATTAGCGATTATCCCTTTGGGTTCTTGCGGATTTTTGAATCGCACAAGCGCAGCCTCTTCCAAAGGATTTACAGTAATTACCTTACCACCCTTAGCCTTCAGTTTCTCCAGCGCTGACAACATCCTTGGGTGATTAGTCCCTGGATTTTGCCCAATGACCATGACTACCTCAGCATCTTGAAAATCATCCAAAGTCACAGACCCCTTACCTATACCGATAGTTTCGAACAATCCTGCACCACTAGACTCGTGACACATGTTAGAGCAATCAGGCATATTATTAGTACCGAATGCTCGAATGAACAGACCGTATAAAAACGCAGCTTCATTACTAGATCTCCCAGAAGTGTAAAACACGCCTTGATTAGGATCATCAAGTTGTTTCAATTCATCAGCGATCACCTGAAAAGCCTCCGACCATTCAATAGGTTCGTAGTGGTGACTTCCCGGACGTAGGATCATCGGGGCAGTGATACGCCCACTTTTACCAATTTGAAAGTCAGTCCAGTTAGACATTTCAGTGATAGAATACTTCTTGAAGAATTCTGGAGTCACCCTTTTGTTAGTAGCCTCTTCAGCAATGGCTTTCACTCCATTTTCACAAAACTCTCCTAGAGACGAACGGTGCGTAGGATCTGGCCAAGCACACCCAGGACAATCAAAACCTCCTTTTTGATTCAGCTTCGACAGAGTAGCAATAGACTTTGCAATCCCCATCTCTTTCATCGCATGACCCAAGGCTATTTTAACCGCAGGAAGTCCAGCAGCATAGTCCTGCGGTTCTTCAATTTTAATATCTGTAAAATCTGTAGGCCCTACGATGTTGATGTCTCTCATTTAATGAAAAGTTTGAAAGTCTATAAAATTAAAAATAGATGCTGATCACCTTTAAAGGTATAGTGAAGGAATACATCACTTAAGTTGGTCAAAGAAAACAAGAGTATCCACCAAGTGCTCTTGCCAATACTCCCACTGATGTCCTCCTTCAAATTCCTCGTACGTATGATCGATGGCCGCCTCAGTCAAGTCTGCATGTAGCTTTCGGTTATACTCGATAAGCTCATCTGCATTACCACAATCAAATCGCACAGGAGGAAGAGTATCAAGATTTTCCTTCATACAAGTGAAAACATCTTCGTCTTGCCTATCACTTTGGTGATAATGCTCAAGAGGCTCTTCCACAAAAATCTTCATCTGTTCAATCTCCGTGATGCTACTATGTCCAGATATCCCAGCGTACTGCTTACCATACTTAGCCCCTACTCTCAGAGCACCGAACCCTCCCATTGACAATCCTGATATGAAAAGCTTCGACTGGTCTGAGGTCTGAGGGATATTCTCTCTGACTGCGGTAGGCACATCTTCTGCAATCCACTTCTCAAAATGGAACCCATCATGAGCATTGTAAGCCGAACCATCTCCCCAAAGTCCATCAGATGGCATTGCCAATACGACAGGTTGGATTTTACCTTCGTCTATCAATCGCTGAGTAGTAATATGAGCCGCACCCATCATCGCCCAGATCCATGCACTCCCATAGACCCCATGCATCAGTGTAACTATAGGTAAATCTTTATGCTCTCCTTTAGGAACAAATACACAAATATCTCCACGACCTTTGAGATTTGGCGTTTTGACCGTAATGAAACGAAGGCCATTATCAGCTTCAAATTTCGGGTTGGACAGCTCTGTAGTTTTAAATTTTGACTGGGTCATTTCTCAAGTTTTTTGGTTGTCGTGTCTTTGCAAATTTACGAGCCCGCTCGTGATGATCTAGGAAACAGACACAGTTTACAGCACACAAAAGAGGTCTACTACTCATTCAACCTCTTTCTTTATTTTGTTTAAAAAGTTATCTTTTCTGTTTTGTTAATGATTTTTATCATACAATTGAGAAAAGAATACACAACTATTGAGCTATGAAGGCGGTACTGGAGAAGGTAATTACGGAAGATGAGTCCTCTATCCGAGCATTCAAATACTCTGCTGATGAGTTTGATGCCCCATGGCATATTCACCCTGAATATGAACTCACCTACATCCTGAAAAGCACCGGAATCCGCTATATAGGAAACAATATTTCTGACTATCAGACGGGCGAATTAGTCTTAATAGGCCCCAACCTACCTCACTGCTGGAAAAACGAAGAACACCAAAACGAAAAAGCTGAATCATTAGTCATACAGTGGCCTGCCGAACTCTCAAATTCCCTTCTTCAATACAGAGTAATTCAACATGTAATGAGTAATTCGGGCAGAGGAGTTCTATTTAGAAATGCTGATAGCATCGAAATTGTAAAAAAGATGCAAGCCATCATTGACGCAAGTGGTCTCAATCGATTTGTGAGATTTGCAGAATTGCTTCAAACAATGGATCAATTAAAGGACAAAGTCATACTCGCTGGAGAATCATATGCCTATGACCAGTCCAATGAAACCACTGACCGGATAGAAACTGTACAGAACTATGTCGACCAGCACTTTTCTCAAAAAATCAAGTTGATCGATGTAGCTAACCAACTCAATATGACGGAGCAGTCTTTTTCCAGATTCTTTAGCAAAATCATGCAAAGACCATTCTTTGTCTACCTCAATGAATACCGGGTGAATAGAGCCAGTAGATTACTACTAGAAACAGATTTACAAGTCGCTGAAATAGGCTACAAATGCGGCTATGAAAGTTTACCCTTCTTTTACCAGCAGTTCAAAAAATTCAAAGGTTACTCACCCCTAGGTTTTAGAAAGATGTACCGAAGAATCAAATAGGGTTTTCTCAAGATTTCATCCTGCTTTTTATCACACTTTACATGATTCAAATCATAATCACGACAAAATACTTACTTATTAAACTAAAATAAAGAACGATCATCGCATTTGATTCTACGTCTTTTGTATCGTCAAGTGGCTAGAAACTTGACCAACCGAAAGACAATATCAAAATGAGTGAAATGAATAAAAGTGAATTTCCTGATCCATTTGAAAAAGCGCGTGAAGAACGAGGATTTGGAGAAGTAAACGATCAGAACGATCCAGTCAAAATGTTGCTCAGACTCAAGGACGTTCGTAAGACGGCGCATAATTGGAAAACTTTCCAGTCTGGCGCTGAACCTGGTCGAATTGTTGTTCCTTCGGAAGTAAACATCAGAGACACTCGACAAATACCCTTTGAGGTAGACCCACCTGAGCACAAAGGATATAGAGACCTAGTCGAACCTTGGTTCAAAAGACCTCTCGAGGCTGAATATCAAGAAAAACTCACTGAAATCATCAGTGGTGTAATAGATGAAGCCCTAGAACAGGAAGAAGTAGAAGTAGTAGAAGATTTTTCTCTAAAACTACAATCCAGAGCACTAACATTGCTTTTAAACATCCCCTATGAAGAATCCGAAGTATGGATCGGCTGGGGAAAGCACGTATTTAGAAGTGAAGACACTGACCTAGATGCTGACAAAGCCAATATTCTATACGATTACCTAGACAAGCAAATCGACAAAGCAATGGAAAATCCCGGCGAGGATTTGTATTCTGTGCTTTTAAACTCTGAAGTTGATGGTAGAAAACTCACCAAAGAAGAAGTAAAAGGTGTAATGATTTTGACATTCGCTGGAGGAAGAGATACAGTGATCAATGCAGTCACTAATTCAATCGCTTACTTCGCCGAGCATCCCAAATCTTTACAAAGACTAGCTGCCGAACCTGAGATCATAGGCAAAGCCGTGGAAGAACTGGTGAGATATTTTGCTCCATTGACGCACATGGGTCGTGTCGTCACAGAAGACACACAAGTATGTGAGCATGCTGTCAAGGCTGACTCAAGAGTCTCTCTATGCTGGGCTTCGGCCAATAGAGATGCTAAAGTATTTGAAAACCCAAACGAAGTTGTAATAGATAGAAAAGTGAATCCTCATGTAAGCTTTGGATTTGGAACTCACAACTGTCTAGGCGCCACTCACGCCCGTCAAATCTTAGCGATTCTTTGTAAGGTATTAGCTGAAAAGGTTGGTTCTATGGAAATCACCAGCGCAGACGAAAACATTGAAGACTGGGACGAATTCAAGCGCAAAGTGGGGTTTGACAGTATCAATGTGAAGTTTAATAAGAAATAATATTTATTCCGTCACTTAGATAGGCTTAGCGAACGCTAGACTTTAGCAGATCTCTTTATAAAGTCCTCCTCTTTATTGGCGAAATTGAAGAAACATAAAAAATTACTCAAATGGCAAAAATTACATTTATAACTAGTGACAACGAAACTATCGTTGCAGAAGCTGACTCAGGATCAGTAATGGAATTGGCAGTAGCCAATAGCGTTTCAGGTATTGACGGAGACTGTGGTGGTGTGTGCTCATGTGCTACATGCCATGTCCATGTAGATCCAGACCATGTTTCTAAGACTGGCGAAGCAAGTGAAATCGAAGCTGACATGCTAGAACTAGCGGACAATTACAATGAGAGAAGCAGACTATGTTGTCAAATAGAAGTAAGTGACAAGTTGGACGGTGTAGTCTTACACGTAGCTAACTAAACCAATGTCAACAAGTACTAATGATCAAACTTGCGTCATCATAGGCGCAAGTCATGCTGGAGTCAACTTTGCATTTGCTCTGCGTAAAGAAGGCTGGGAAGGCGATATCATCATCTATGATGTAGACCCTGTATTGCCATACCATAGACCTCCTTTATCCAAGGCTTATCTTACTAGTGATGACGGAATTGAAAAAAACCTTCTCAAATCAGCAGAAAGCTACGAGAAAGAGAGTATTACACTCAAACTAGGATCTTGGGTAGAATCAATAGATCGTGAGGCCAAAAAAGTGTCTCTCAAAGATGGCGAAAAACAGCACTATGATAAACTAGTCATCGCCACAGGAGCAAGACCTATCATCCCTCCCATAGAAGGGCTGGCTGATGCACAAAATGTATACCCTCTCAGAACTGCAGCAGATGTAACCAATATTCGTCAGGCTATCAATGAAGGTGCCCAAAAAGCAGTCATCATAGGAGCAGGCTATATTGGGTTAGAGATCGCAGCTTCCATGAAGAAACTAGGTGCAGATGTGACCGTCATAGAACGTGAAGATAGAGTCTTGGCAAGAGTGACCTCTCCTGAAATGTCTAGCTTCTTTGAAACTCTTCATGCTGACAACGGCGTCAAAATAGAAGTTGGTAAAACAGTCAACAAAATAAAAGCTGGAGACTCTGGTAATCTTGTAATCACTAATGATGACAAAGAATACAAGGCCGATGTCATAGTAGTAGGAGTAGGAATCAAGGTCAATACCGAACTAGCAAAAGAAGCAGGTATCGAAATAGACAACGGAATCAAAGTCGATTCATCAGCTCGTACCAGTGATCCTCATATATATGCTATCGGAGACTGTACCTACCATCACAATCCCCACTATAATAGATACGTCAGACTAGAATCTGTTCAAAATGCAGTAGACCAAGCCAAAATCGCTGCGGCTTCGATCTGTGGCAAAGAAGTTAAATATGATGCCATACCATGGTTTTGGTCAGATCAATTTGATGTAAAACTCCAAATGGTGGGACTAGCAGAAGGCTACGACGAAATCCTAATCCGAGAGGAAAATACCGAAGGGTATAAATTCTCCACATGGTACTTTAAAGGTGACGAATTACTAGCAGTAGATGCTGTAAACAATGCAAAAGCATATGTAGTTGGCACCAAGTTCATCAAAGATCAAAAAGTCATCGACAAAACCAAGTTGGTTGATTCATCCATTGACTTTAAGCCAGCAAATCTGCTAGCCGAATAAGACAGTAGTAATAAGTAGTAATAGTTTTGAGAGCGAGTAGGTAGAAATATCTACTTCGCTCCAAACTTCTCCAATAACCTTTCACGCTTCTCTTCATTCAAGTGTACGTCCTCAGCCAGCTGTAGCAATGTATCCTCATCTATAGAACTAGCATATAACATCTTATAGACATCCACTATACTGATACCATCAACATACTCTACCAGTTCCATCTTATCACCTGCTTTGACCTCTCCCTCTTCCAGTACTCTCACATATACACCACTGTAAGTAGAATTGAGAAAGTGCTTCAAGACACCTTGATCGTCAAATCTAATTCCTAACTTAAAACACGGCTCTCGTGGCTCAGACACTTGGACCAATGCCCCTCCGATTCGATAAGTAGATCCTATCGTTATTTCAGTTTCATCCAGCCCTTCTACAGTCAAATTCTCACCAAACATCCCAAAAGGCAATTCCTTCTCAGGGTATAATTCCTTCCAGTGAGTATAATGCCCTGCACTGTAGAGATAGCATGCCTTGTCATAGCCACCATGATATTTTCTATCAATCACATGATCCCCCTTCACATCACTACTACCTAGGTAAATACCCTCTTCTACTGATTCTTTAAATATACCTGTTTGAACAGGCTTACCACGCCAGATCACTTCACGCTTCTGACCCACATTCGTCGATACGATTTTCATATAAGTAATTTAGTACTACTTCGCATTGGGATACAAAATTTGCTCAGAATTGCTCCCGTTCATTACTCCCAGATCCATGATCTTAATAGTCCCATCATCTAGTTTCATTTCACCAGATTTCAAATCAAAAGTAAGCGTCTCATTTAAATAAGCCTCACACTGATCACCATTGGCATAATGAATCAATATCACATTAAACTGAGGCGGATAGATCATAGTGATCACTTCTGGCCATAGCAACTCAAAGCTATGAGGCTCACATCCTCCTCCATACCCTACCTCCACTAATAAATCCGTACCTTCGATTCGAGCATCCATCATTTGAAAAGAATCAGAAACTTTTTCCCCATTACTTATCTTGGTCGCTACATCTCCATATAAAGACTGCCCTATTGCAGTAGACCGATCATCCTGATCCGTCTGTGAGGTAGAATCATCACATTGACTCATTGCTGCCGCCAATACCACTGCAAATACTATTTGTAAGAAATTCATACACTTAGAAATTATCAACATCATAAAGATCGCTCAATCAAACATAGTATTCAAGCTATGAATCTATACAAGGATTAAATACTCACACCCATCCACAACAACCTCCATGAATAGTCCTAAAAAACAACACTTACAACACCCTAAAGCATACTTTAATCTCCCGAGACCACACTTCAGATTCCCCAAAGCATACTTCAAATTCCCGAGACCATACTCCAGATTTCTCAAAGCACCATTCATCTTCCCATTAGCGCACTTTCAATTCCCAAATCCATACTTCATTTGCCTATTAGCTCACTTCCTATTCCCGAAATGATACTTTATCATCCTATGAGCATAATACACATCACTAATAGCATACTATCAGTATCCAAGGGCATACTTTAAAAATCAATGCTTATAATCAAAGAGGAAAATCAATTCAGAAACTATGCATTAGTCAACACAGATCATACAGCCTCAAACTCTTCCCCGTCCTTAGATTTCTTATTCTTAGTCCAATCCTCTTCATTCTTTATCTTGTGATTGATATCTTTTTCAATATCAGCCACGATATCCAAGGAGGTCTTAGCAATAGTTTTCGATGGTGCTTCTAAACCCTTTGCCCTTTCACTCAATGATGGATTAGCTTTTATTTCTATAGTCGGACCTTGTTGTGAGGGTAGCTTAAACGAAGCTACTTTATTATTGAGACCTTTAGCCACTGACGATAATTCATTAGTTCGGTCATCGAATATTTTCATACTAGAGCTCATCTGAGAAGCTGAAGCAGCTACTTCTTCAGTACCAGCAGCAGTCTGCTGAGCTACCACTACGATACTTTCAATATTATTAACAATCTCTTTGATCTCATTTTTTTGATCTTTAGTATTAGCCAAAATATCTTCAGACATACTCAAGGTATCTCTAGAAGCCATCTGCATCTCTTCAAACACCTTTCTAGCATTTCCCGAAGTCTTAGTTCCTTCCACTACATTATCGTTCATTTCCTGTATAGCTGCCGCGGCCAGAATAGTATTCTTTTGCACTGAATCGATCAGTAACTCTATATCCCGAACAGAACTTCTAGAATCATCAGCTAATTTCCGAATTTCTTCAGCCACTACCGCAAACCCTCTTCCTGCATCACCAGCCTGAGCAGCTTCAATAGATGCATTTAGAGCTAAAAGGTTAGTCTGAGAAGCAATATCCTTAATCAGTCCTAGGACTTTTGCAATTTCACCAGATTGCTTTTTCAACTTACCAATTGCCTCTGAAGTATTTTCAGAAATCACACTCATTCTGTCAAGTGTCTTTGCTACCTCATTAGACATTTGTGCGCCTAGTTCAGAGTTTTCCACCCCCTCAATAGCCGAATCATGAATACTTCTTGATTTCTCGATCATGCCTTCATAAGAATTCAAAATACTTGAAACTAAATTTGAAGACTCATCTACCTTATTCACCTGCCTCATGGCTCCAGTACTTATCTCTGAGATTGCAGCAGAGATTTCTTTCATGCTAGAGTTTATTTCTTGACTGCCCTCAGTCATTTCCTCAGATGAACTATCGACAACATTGGAAGTATCTGATATGCTATGAATCAACTCTCCTAAATCGTGTAGAGATTTATTCAGTTTGTCTTTTATTGCCTTGATATCTCCACTTGCATTCGACTCGTAGCGAACGGTCAAATCCCCTTCCGCAAGGCCATTAGCGATTTTTTCTATGGAGGAAAGAGGTTGTGCCAACGTCATGATTAGATTATTGATTCCAACGGACAACTTCTCCCATGCTCCTTGTTTGCCATCAGTATCAATTCTTGCTTTCAAACTGCCCTGAACATCTACCTCTTTGACAGTCATCTTGATTTCCTCAAGTACAGATTCGAGGTTATTCTTCATGGACAATAAACTATGCCCCAACACATCCTTTTCACTCAAGAGATTCAGTTCCATATCAAAACTTCCCGAACCTACTGCCTCTGCAAATGCAGTCTTTTCTTTTAAACCCTGAGTCAAAGTATTTAAAGCAAGGTGAGCACGTCCCAATTCATCCTTTGAGTTTACTTTTTCCTCATTAGGAATCTCTCCCTTTGCTAGCATTACCGCACTATGATTAATACGATTAATATTTTGAGTAATCTTATACACATGCTGTGTCAAAATAAAAATCCCTGTAGCAATAAGGATAACAAAAAGCCCTACTAAGCCTAATAGATTTCTTTTGATCTCAGCACCGATAAATTGATTGTTTTTTGAAATAAAGTCATCCACATAGGGTGAAAAATCGTGAATTGCGTTTCTCAACTCTCCATGCAGACCATCGTTTTCGTTCAGTCCAATCTCTTTTTGCAACCCAACGACTTTCATAAAGTCTTTTTCGTAATTGGCTATCAAAGCCAAAATCTCATTTCTCTGTGCCGGATAGTACCTCCCCACTTTATTGATATGTTCTTCAAAGTCTTTTACTCCAACACTAAACTTGTCAACATACTTTAAATCACTCCTCAAAAAGAAGTCTTTCTCATGACGACGCAGCATTAGCATATAAGCCTTGTCGTACTTCATATCCATACCTTCCACATTATGAATAGCAGATCTCAACTGACCAATCAATCCATAATCCTTGAAACCTTTAGCCCTTATCAGCTTGGCCAAATCATTGAATATAGTGATGTAGTTGTTCAGCAGTAGTTTCATACTATCTGCCTTGACCTCTGAAATAGTATGATGTTCACTTATACCATCTATCTTCAGAACAATATCTTTGGATAATTGATTAATAGAAGCCAGATAGGCACTTTCTCCAGTTTCAAGATACACTGGATTCTTTCCTTCTCGGACCAGAAAGTCCTTTTCGTATTTTCTTAGCTCAAGTGTTTCAGATTTAATCACATGCAGTACTTCTTTCATAGCATGTAAATCCAAAATACTCTGGATCGTAAAATACGTCCAAATACCAAAAATCAATGTAAGAGCATACGGAATCAAAAACTTCCCCGTCAACCCTCTAAACAAATCCATAAGCTAGTTATTATTAACTCAATAATATAGCACAAAACTAACATCGTATTAATACTATAGAGTTATGCAATTGTTAAGCATAGAAATATTATTTGCTTTAAAAAGGTTATTTTTTATCATTGACAAAAAAATCTTAGATTAGTAACATATTATAACCTCTCAAAAATGATTAACCGATCCAAACCCTTTACTAGAAACAGTAAATTGGTACCTTTTCAATCAAGAACTATATCTAATTTCTTATGTGTACTTACACATGGGGATTTTTTATACTAACTAAAATCAATTTCAAATTATGAAACAAATACACAGACTTACCTCTCTGGTCATACTACTTGTTATGACGCTAAATGTCTCTGCCCAGCAAAAAGTATGGGAAAGAGATATGACAGATTTCGCCTATCAAGTAGGCTGGATGGAACAAACCAATGATGGAACTATAATCGCTGCCGGAGCAAAAGGCCTCTTTGCCATGGACAATAAAACCGGTGCTATCAAATGGGGCAATGAAACATTGAAAGGAGTTCCAAAACAATCATTTCAAAACATCGCTTCTTTACCGATTTTCCTTGTTGACGCGCCACTGAAAGGAATAGAAGAATCTCTTTCAGGAGGTGTTGAAGCAATGAAATCAACTGCAATAGATTTACTGGCATCTGGCGCAAGAAGTGTTATCATCAATTCTGCGACTGGTAGAATCGTGTATGATACTCAGGAAACAGGCTATAGAATTAAAAACTATAGATTCCTTGAAGATAAGCTTTGCCTTCTTTTTGAAATGACTTATGAAGGCGATGCCTATATCATGAAGTTTGACTTGAAAACAAGATCGGAAGCATGGAAGACTAAAATCGGCGGTACGGCTAAAGGTGGTTTAGGCAAAGCTCTAAACACATTAAAGGCTGGAGGGTATATCAAAAACGACATCATGTTTACTAAAAGTGGAAACATGGTTTTTTGGGCAACAAATCTACTTCCATCGGAAGAAGGTGGTAAGAATGACCACATCGTAGCACTAAACTTCGAAACTGGAGAAAAAGCATGGATTACTAACCCTACAAAATGGATTGCTAATTTAGTTTACTCTCCTTTGAACAATCAACTTTACATGGGTCGAGCCTTAAGTAAAAAGTTGGTTGTTTATGATCCAGAGACGGGGAAAGATATCACTCCTGACAAGCTAAAGTTAAGAGGACAACTGATCGATGTTATTCCTGACATTGAAGGAAGAGACAACTTAGTGCTTGTTGAGACTGAAGGATTCAACCTAATAGATCCTAAATCTAACACCTTTAAGTGGAAAAAAAGTTTCAAGATCCCTGGCATGACAGAAGTTGTTCCAGATCCTAAAGGGTACATAGCTAACGGACCGACCAAAAAAGGTTCTGAAATTTCATTAGTTGATACTGATGGAAAATCTATTTGGGATAGTAAAGTAAAAGGACTTAGCTACTACGTTACTCCTTCTCCAAAAGGAGTTCTTTACATCACTAACGAAAGGTCAAACATCCTTGATTACGCAAAAGGTAAGGATTATTGGAAAAAGGATGTGAAATTTAGAGCTATTCCAGCAGTAGCATATGATGATAAAGAAGACGTAGTTATGCTTTTTGAGAATAAAAAAGGCTACAAATTTGATCTTAAGTCAGGAGATATCGAGCAATTCGCCGAAGATGTAATTTTAGAAGATGTAAACAAAAAAACACCTTTGGAAGCAGAAGCTATCGATGCGGGTTACTTTATCTATGATGATCAGCACGTGTCTTTGGTAGATAGAGATGGCAAGTTGATTTACACTAGCTATTACAAGCCTCTTAAGAGTTTAAATTATCTAGCTCTTGCTTCAAGTGTTGCGAAAACTATGGGATATGACATCGATCTTGAAGGAGCAATGGAAAATCTAAATAAATTGAAAGCTATCTCAGCTGGAGCAAAAGCACCTATGGATAAACAAGGTAGTGCTGCTAAAGTAACGAAACAATACGGCGGATCAGTAGAAGTAGATGGCAAAACTGCAGTTGCGTTAGATATCTCGGTAAGCCGATTCTTCAATTCTCAGCAAACTAAGGAAAGTGCTTTTTTAACTTCTAAAGATGACCAAGGTAAAAAGAGTATTTTCATGATTGACAAAGCTTCTGGAAAGGAAATAGGAACTATCGAATTGATAGAAAAAGAACCTGATTACGTGATTGATGAAGTTGACAACCTTGTATTTGTTTGTGAAAAGCAGAAAACAATTAAAGCATATAAAATGAAATAAACTCATTTTGATAAAATATATTAAAGCAGCTCTAATGGGCTGCTTTTTTCTTTTCAAAGAAAACCTCGAGCATACACTCGAGGCTATTCTCAACTAACCTAAACCATATATCTTAAGCTGAAGCCTCCTCCAATTCAGGAGCAGCAGGAAAATCTACAGGCACCTGAGTCGCACCATGTAAAAAGTTGCTTACCGTCTTTTCGCCTATTAATACAATCGTATCAACCAAATTCGCTTTGCTATAACCTGCAGATAAGAAGCTATCCACCACATCAGCATCAGGTTTACTTCTATTGATTACTGCATTTTTCACAAACTTTGCTAGAGCATCAATTTTCGTATCGAAACTAACTTCTCCACTTCTAATTTCTAAAATCTCCTCGTCAGAGAATCCATTCATCTTACCAACAGCTGTATGAGCTGCTAAACAGTAAGCACAAGCATTTACTTCACTGACAACTAGATTTACAACCTCTTTTTCTTTGTTAGTAAGAGTAGTCTTTCTGCTTGCAAACCCTAGATAGTCACCCAAAGCAGTTTCAGAGTGAGCGTATGATGCATATAAATTAGGAACGAATCCTAGTTGATTTTTCAAATTATCGAAGATCGCTTGATTTGCTGGTGATACTTCGTCTCTTGTAGGTACATTAAAAGTTGCCATATTACTATCAGTTTTTGTTGTGTTTAAAAGTTTTATTTTCTGATAGTATTAACTCCAGTTGTCGTGCTAGGTAAGAGGACATTTTTCCCTAGGAGTTGGTGATTATTCCTGAATTATAGATTTCCTATAATCTATTGGTGAACTTCCTGTAACCTTCTTAAACATCTTAGTGAAAGACGAAACATCTTCAAATCCTAAATCAAATGCGATTTCTTTCACAGTCATATTAGTCATGGTCAGCATCCGCTTACCTTCCAGTACGATCCTTTCATGAATTATCTTTAATGGAGTTTTCTGATTGTACAGTTTAAAAAGATTAGAAAGGGTCTTAGGAGACTTGAACAACAAATCTGCATATTCTGATACTTGCTTCAGTTCCTTGTAATTTTTATCCACTAACACATTAAACTTTCTGACAATATCTATTTGATCATTTTTCAATTCCCTAGTAATCAATTGCTCTTTTGCTAATCGTGTGCATTTAATAATCAAACGCTTCAAAAGCATCTGCAACATTTCTCCTTGAATATTATCCTTCGTTTGAAACTCATCAATAAAGACATTTAGCAAAGTCTCAAGCTTTCCTTGTTCTGTCTCATCCAATGTTAAAATAGGAGTATCCTGAGTACCAAAGAAAATTATTCCATTGCACGACACTTCTTCATCATGGTCTTGAATACAGTAAAACTCCCTATTGAATGAGAACACTAATAATTGAGAAGAATTATCTACCCATACATTCTGTAGAAAAGTACTAGTTGTTAATTGATTGGATTCTAGTTCTATTGGGACATTATCTACCGTGATGAGCTGCTTCTTACTACTCCTATTCCAATAAATATGAATGTAGTCGTTCTTAGGGATCTGATCATTTTCTGTAATTAATGATATCTGATCTGTGAGCCTAAGACTAGACTCCATAGGACGCCCTTTGTATTCGTAAAACATAGTTTCTTTAACTGAAGAGTGCGAATGTAAGTTCAATTCTTGTCTTAAAAGGCCAAGAGTTGAGTATTAAACATTGATATTCAAAGTTTAGCATTAGATATTCAATATTTCGGCCTACCTTCGCACTTAACCTAAAACTGGGTGCCCCTCTTTAGAAATACTTAATTCGTTTCTTAGTAGCTGTATCGATTTTTATGTTACAAAGACTGACTAAGTCAGAATCGAAGCTATTGAACCAAAATGAATCTCGTTTTTTTCCTTAGTATTTTGCCTTAGTCAATTGTTGATTTTTAACAATTAGTATGGCTAAATCGAATAATAGCTTTAGGAAGAGACAAAAAGCAGAGAAAAAAGAGAGTAAAAAAAACTCAAAGAAAAATAGATAAAAAAGACCAAGAAACTAGCGGAAGCCTTGAAGACATGATAGCTTACGTTAACGTAATTTGGCAACATAGTAGACGAACCAACTAAAGAACCAAAAGAGAATTAATATTTTAGAATTATGAACACAGGAAAAGTAAAGTTTTTCAACGACGAAAAAGGATTTGGATTCATTAAAAGAGATGACAACGGACAAGATATCTTTGTTCACGTGTCTGGTCTTGTTGATGAAGTAAGAGACAATGACAGCGTTGAATTCGAAATTGAACAAGGAAAAAAAGGCCCAAATGCTGTACGTGTACGCGTAGTATAAGTACAGAATATAAGATTTATTCCAGCCCTGCTTTGGTTATTCAAAGCAGGGCTTTTTATTTCCCTTCAGTGACTATGATGTATACTTGAAGCCAGAGATCTAAGTCTTTAGCACCCTTTCACACAATACTGATAGTCTGAACTTAATTGTCCTTCTTCTAAAAACTGAAATTCTATTCGATTGACATCATACTTGTTTTCAACTAAACTCTTAATATTAGTTCCTAGTTGATTCAAGATAGTTTTTGTTGGCGCAGTTTTACTATCTGCAGAATAGTAATTATAAACTTTGACGGTCAACTTAGTTCCGGACTTATCAATATCTGCCCATATCATCTCAGCATCTATATCTCCTAAAATATTAGATAAAGAAACTCTATCTGATCCAGTAAATCTTTGAGAGACTTCTACAAATTCACTTTTGAGAGTACTGGCCGAGGCTAATGATAAAACAATAACTAAAGCCAGAGCAGCTTGGGAAAGCTTACAGATTTTCATCTTTTACGATTTAGAATGTTTATGAAATTTTCAACTGGTGGTTTCTATTTCTCACATTCCACTATCAAAAGTAAGAATTTTATTCTAATCCTAAAAAACGAAAAAACCCGATAGTTCTCACAACCATTAGTAGTAGAGAACTATCAGATTTCTATTCCTGATCAACAATACCTTTTGACCTTTGGATGTTACTCGAAAGCAACTAGACATTAGTCCATTGACTTAACTTCGTCATTCAATGCTTCAATAGTAGCCTTAGCATCTCCAAATAGCATTTTAGTCTTGTCATGGAAAAATAAAGGATTTTCAATTCCTGAATAACCTTTGCTCATACCCCTTTTCAATACGACCACTTGTTTTGAATTAAGTAGCTCTAGTACCGGCATCCCATATATCGGGCTGCCTGGATCATCGAGTGCAGATGGATTGACTACATCGTTGGCTCCAACTACTAGGGAAACATCCGTGTCAGGAAATTGACTATTCGCATCCTCTAGATCTTTTAGCTTGTCATAGGAAACATCAGCCTCAGCTAATAATACATTCATATGACCTGGCATACGACCAGCGACTGGGTGAATCGCATAGTTTACATTCACTCCTCTTTCGGTCAATGACTTATCTAGTTCCTTAGCTGCTTTTTGAGCTTGAGCCACTGCCATACCATATCCTGGGATGATCGTTACATTCTTAGCATATCTCATCATAATCGCAGTATCGTTTGCTGTTGTTTCTTTCACAGTACCTTGATCTCCACCTGCTGCTGAAGCTGACGAACCTCCAAAACCACCTACTATTACATTGATCAAAGATCTATTCATGGCTTGACACATGAGTACTGTCAGGATAGTTCCTGAAGAACCTACCAAAATACCTCCTAGAAGCATCACCATATTTCCATAAACAATACCAGCTAAAGCTGCAGCTACACCTGTCAAGGCATTGAGCAATGATATCACAACTGGCATATCAGCACCTCCAATCGGCAATACAAAAGTAAATCCGTAAATCAGTGAAACACCTAAAATTATGAATGGTAGGTAACCGATTTCCCCAGTCATAATCACTTCATAAGCCATCAATCCAAGACATAGAGCCAACCAGATTAGATTGAAATAGGATGAAATTCCACTTCGCCAGTCTTTTACTTTTCCTGATAATTTTCCATATGCTATCAAAGACCCCGTGAATGCTACTCCTCCTATGAATAATGCTAGATACGTAGTAGCTATATAGCCTTTAGAGACGTCAGCAGTAAAATTGCTTATCTCTACCATGGATATTGCAACTGCACAGGCTCCCCCAAATCCGTTGAAGAGTGATACCATCTCTGGAATGGCTGTCATTTCTACTTTCTTGGCTACGACAAGACCTATAATAGATCCTATAGCTAATGCTATCAATATAAGAATGTAATTTCCATGGTCGTTTTCAATTGGCTCGACCATAGCCGTAAGGATTGCCAGTCCCATTCCGACTGCAGCAATTATATTCCCTTTGGCCGCAGTAGCTGGACTGCTTAGCCTTCTTAGCCCTACAATCAAAAGTACTGTAGAGACAATGTATAATAAACTAAGGTGCTCCATAATTATTTCTTCTTAAACATTTCCAACATACGATTGGTCACTGCATGACCTCCAGCCACATTGATCATAGCTAGTACTATACCGATGAATCCAGCGCCCAAAGCAACGTAATCATCTGAGGCTGATTGTCTCATTAGTACTATTGCACCTATGATGACAATGCCACTAATAGCGTTTGAACCGGACATTAATGGAGTGTGAAGAACTGTTGGTACTTTGGAAATCACTTCGAATCCTAAAAAAATGGTGATGATCCACAAGTTTATAGTCAATACATTATCTGTTAGATAATTTAGTATCTCTTGCATAATAAAATGAATTAGTAATGAGCGACTAGTATTAAAATCGAACTATTAGCACATTTCACCAATAGCTGAATCCAAAACCAATCGCGATAAGATTAGTTAAGCTACTACAGCCTCTTTGACTGGTACTAGTAGTGTATTTGCGACGATTTCATTGTCATAGGGTATATTATCAACACCTTCCTTCATCACAAATGACAAGAAATTGAAAATGTTGTTGCTATACACGAAACTTGACTGTGTTCCCATATGGTTATGCAGTTTGGAATCTCCTATTACTGTCACTCCTTCTACTTTAACAGTTTCATCGTCTTTGGATACTGCTACGTTTCCGCCACTGGCAGAAGCCATATCGACGATCACAGAACCTGCTTTCATGGCTTTCACTGTTCGCTCCTCTATCAAAAGAGGTGCTTCTCTTCCTGGAATATTCGCTGTAGTAATCACGATATCAGCTTTCAATGCAGTCTCGTGAATGAGCTCTTTTTGCTTAGCGATGTACTCTTCAGACTGCTGTACGGCATATCCCCCGGCACCTTTATCTTCTTGAGCTCCTTCTACTTCTATGAACTTAGCTCCAAGGCTTTCTACCTCCTCTTTTACGGCAGATCGTACATCAAACGCATCTACCATAGCGCCGAGACGCTTAGCCGTAGCGATAGCTTGAAGACCTGCAACACCTGCTCCTAGGATCATAACTTTAGCTGGAGGAATAGTTCCTGCCGAAGTAGTCATCATCGGAAGATATCCTGCAAAGTGATCTGCTGCTAATACCACAGACTTATAGCCTGCTAGTGAAGCCAAAGAAGACAATACATCCATAGACTGAGCGATAGTAGATCTAGGAAGCAGGTCTAGGCTAAAAGCCTTGAGCCCTGAGTTCTTCAATGCAGTCAATAGTGGAGAATCCACTCTAGCATTGAACTTCCCTACGACAAATGCCTCTGGGTTGAATTGCTTGATTTCATTGATCTCGATGCCACTGACTGTGGCGATAATAGAAGCTGTATAGATTTTTTCTCTAGAGACGATTTTCGCTCCAGCTTCTTCATACTGTTGGTCGGTGTAGTTAGAAGCCAAGCCTGCGCCTTTCTCCACCCATACTTCGTAATCGCTTTTTATATATTTGGCGACAACTTTTGGTACCAAGGCGACCAAATTCTCCTCAGTACACTTCAAAACACCTATTACCATTGCTACTGTTTTAAGGTATTATAAATCATACGTTACTGCCCCCAATAGATACCTCCTGTACCTGAAAGAGCGGGCGCAAAGCTATAGGTAATTCACTTAAAACTACGTAGTTAACGCAGATTTATTTATGATAACAGGGTGCTAAACGACCAGTAAACAACTGTATATCTGTAAGTTAATAGAAAAACATGATTTTAATTATCTGCGTCTGAATGACAGGAATTGTTATCGTCTTTTATTAAAGTTTTTTCGTTTTTTGGAAAAATTTGACTTCCCGTTTCGCTTGCTTGAAGCTTTTCCTGCTTTGGTAAATGGCTGCTCTTTCATGACATCATTGACAATTTGTTTGCCGAGTAGTTTCTCTACTAAATCTCTGCGCCCTTTGTTGAGCAGCTTATCTTTGATACGTTGTTGATATTCTTTTTTGTGCCAGAAGAAGAACATGTGTTGTGAGCGCTTTTCTTTCTCTGTTTTTGGCACATACATACGCTGCATGGTGTAAGGATGATATCCAGAATAGTAAATCACCGTAGCTACAGTCATTGGTGTGGGTGTGAAGTCTTGTACTTGCTCTAGCATGAACCCCATATCTTTGGTCTCTGCTGCAAGATTAGCCATGTCTTGTTCTTCACATCCGGGGTGACTAGAAATAAAATAAGGAATCAAAGGCTGATTCAACCCATGCTTTTTATTGACTTGGTCGTATTTCTTTTTGAAATCATGAAAGTGCTTGAAGGATGGTTTACGCATGATTCGTAGCGTATCATCTGCTGTATGCTCTGGTGCAACTTTGAGGCGACCTGATATGTGGCGACTGACTACTTGATCCATGTATTCGTCTATGCTGTCGTTTGCTTCTTTGTTGAAACTCTTGACTAGAAGGTCATAGCGAATACCACTTCCTACAAATGCTTTTTTGACTTTTGGATGCTTATCTACCTTTCTATAAAGTTCGGTCATCGGTGTATGGTCGGTATCCAAGTTGCTACACACTACTGGGTGAATACATGATGGGCTTACACACTTGTCACAAATCTCTTGTACTTTACCTTTTAAGCCATACATATTGGCAGATGGACCTCCAAGGTCTGAGATATAGCCTTTGAAGTCTGGCATACTGGTCACCTGATCAACTTCTTTCATAATCGACTCCTTACTACGACTAGCGATAAACTTACCTTGGTGTGCCGATATGGTACAGAAGCTACATCCCCCAAAACAGCCTCTGTGCATATTGATCGAAAACTTGATCATCTCATAGGCAGGAATGGCTCCTCGCTTCTTGTACTTTGGATGTGGCATACGGGTGTATGGCATATCAAAAGACTGATCGATCTCTCTTTCTGTCATCGTATAGTACGGCGGATTAATGACTACATTGTAGTCTCCTGCTGCCTGTACGATTCGGTCAGCCTTCAACTTATTGGACTCTTGCTCTACATGCTTGAAGTTGGAGGCGTATGCTTTTTTATCTCTTAGACACTTCTCGTGGTTGTTGAGTGCTACGGTTTTCCATTCACTATCGGGAATAGGTTCGTGCCTTGGTGTCAAATAACTGGTCTGAGGAATATTTTGTATTTGATCGAACGGTACACCTTTACCTACCAGTCTCAATAAGTCCCTCAAGGGTTGTTCTCCCATTCCATATACTAACATATCGGCTCCACTGTCTACCAAAATCGAAGGCATCAGTTTATCTGACCAATAATCGTAGTGCGTCACTCTTCTGAGACTAGCTTCTACACCACCGATTACTACTGGTACATCTGGATAAATTTCTTTTAGGATCTTGGTGTAGGTGATGGTCGCATAGTCTGGTCTGAATCCTGCCTCTCCTCCTGGGGTGTAGGCATCGTTGCTTCGTTTACGCTTGTTAGCCGTGTAGTGATTGACCATAGAATCCATACAGCCAGAGGTGACACCAAAGAAGTATCTTGGTTTACCAAACTTCTTAAAGTCTCTCAAATCATCGCGCCAATTAGGCTGAGGGATGATTCCGACCCTTAGACCTTCGCTTTCTATGATACGTCCTATCACTGCTCCACCAAAAGCAGGGTGGTCAACATAGGCATCTCCAGAGATGATAACGACATCGAGTTCGTTCCACCCTTTTTCTTGCATTTCTTTTTTGGTGATGGGAAGCCAGTCTGTGATTGGGCGATTTTGCTGCATTTTGCAAAGGTAGCTAGATACTTGACTTATTGGTTACTGTTCACGACCAAGGGGTGAGAAATAAGGTTGGATATTTGAATTTAAGACTAAGCCATCGATATCCAACTCTTCACAGTAACGTAACTTACCCTTCTAAAATTAATTACAAAAAATATCTGATTTTACACTTCATTTAAAATAAAACAATAATAAAACTGTAACGAGAGATGTTGATATCTGATTCGATAGCTTACTTTATTCTTATGTACTCTTTAAGGTTTTACAGCAAATGAAGTTAGAAGTGCAATCTCAATAGATGCCAGAAAATACTGTTGGCATTAAATTGTAATTACTAGACGTTCTATTAAATCGAGAATTTACAAGATAGGATGCAGAAATTGAATTCCTCAATCTTGAATTATTTTCTAGGTTAAACAGATTTTCCGTTGGTTATACTTAACTTCAAAAATTAGAGTCATTGTTAATTAATTGAATATCATTAAAATTAACATAAAATTCATTACTTAAAAGACCACTATAATTATAGTTTGTTCGGTCTCTACTCCAAGTTCTAGTTTTGAAGTCGTACTTATCAGACTTAGGTGGATTAGCTATTTCATATCGAGGCATAATAGAAACCCATAAATGTTCTCCATGTCGTCCAGCTTCGGTCATCGAAGAGTCTTTATCAAGACAAATTCCAACAAACGAAGATTGCTTTTTAAAAAAGAATTTCTCATGAACAGAATTAACTCTACAGAAATCTACTGTATCCTCTCTTCGATACTTAATTTGTCGTTGTTCGTAATCCTCAAGCTTTCTTCGACCCTTTTTGTAGAATTTTAATTGATAAACGTTCTTTTTTACAAAAATGGAATCCCCAATTGTCAGATTATTCCATTCATTAATTAGTTCAGACTTGTACTCATTATGAATGCTAGATCCCCAACTTACAAGTAAGACGAATATTGCAAATATGCTAAGAGTAATAATTAACAGAGGCTTTCGATAGCTATATCCTAATTCTAAAAGTTCTTTAATAAATAAAATGTTATCTAGCATAAAAGATAAGTTTAGACGTCTAAATCGATTCGAACTGGTTTTACTAAATTTTATAATCTCCCAGAATTAAAATAATGAAACCTAATCAAATCATACACAACTTGTTCCCTTTAAAAAAGTAGTCGAATTCAACCCTTAACTAACTGAATTTAAAATATTTATAATCACACTCAGAATAACGATTTGTTGATAAGGTTCGTGCTTCTCAATTCTATTCAATTTTAATTACCTCAATATCAAAAATGATCACTCTGAGTAGAGCTAAGTTTCTGAAATAAGCCTAAATAAATATGCTCTTGTAGAACCTTCTCCCTACTCAGAATGATGATAAACCTACTTACTCAGACGGCTCAACTATACCAAGTGCTTCTAGCATCTGAGGTTGTTGCTCTAGAGCGATTCGGGCGAAGACTTTGAAGTCCGACATCCAATCCATGAGTTCCTCAAGGGCATTATCTCTTAGTTGCGTGGCTTGCTGGGCTTCACCTACTTCTGTGTCTCTGCTAGCTAAGTTTTTGATCAATTGATCTACTTGGACTCTGAAGTCTTCGAAATCCTCTTGATTGATACCAAACTGTGCGTAGGTCTGCAAGAAGTTGGCATCTTCTAGGACATTGTGTACGAACTTAGCAGCCTGCTGTGTGAAGGCTGAGTAGGTTTGTAACACACGCCCTTTGATACCAAGAGCGTTGAGCGCTTTGATATCGTCTTTGAAGATGACTCTTCCGATCTGTGCGAACTTGATTAACGTTTTTCTCAATTGTGCTTGCTGGCTCTCTATTTGTCCGGTTAGGTCATATTGCTCTGCATATTCCTTTTGCTGATTGGCATGCTTGATCTTGGTATCATCGAGCATAGCCTTAGCGGCGAGAAATTTAGTCTCATCGTAGCCGTAGATTGCCATAGCAGTCTTAATAGCCTCGTTAGTGAGCGCATTGGTCAGGGTAATCTCCGTCGCTAAAAGTTTTGAATCTATCGATTGATTGTTCATAAATTGTTTGGTTAAATGAATAAAAATTATGTCTTTATTTTGTTTGTTATCTTCCAATTGTCCCTAGCTGTACTACAGTGTTCGTCTCTTAACTTTTATGCACTGCAAAGCTGATTGTATCAATTCTTCGAAGCTAAAAATGGCTCTACGCAGTTTTTGAGTAGGCATTCGCTAAAAATTTTGACTCTACGCACTTTTTGAAGGGGTATTCGCTGATTTGGAAGGGGTATTCGGGCTTTTTAGAGGCCATTCGCATGCGAATGGCACTTAAAAAACCGCGAATGGCACCCAAAAAAGTGCGAATGCCCCCTCAAAAACTGCGAATGGGGGCAGAAAAACTGCGTAGAGCCATTTTAAACAGCGAATGGCCGTTTTTTGGGCGTCCGATGCCGTTCAAAAGCAGTATTTGTTATTCTAAATAAGTAGGAGCTTAGTACACTTAGCAGGTAAACGGTATGATTTACCTCTCCTTCTAAATGATTTTGACTATGTACTTTAGAAAATGTGTTTCTTAACAGTGTTACTTGAAACTTGAAAAATTGAACTATCTGTACTTTTACTTGATACAGATGTTTATCGATTCTACCTAATAAAGTAATAGGATTTGATCGTAGGTTAATAAAGAGTTCAGTCATGTTAATATTAATTAGCTGGTGGCAAAGTTGGTTGACTTCTCTGTAATGCTGACACAATTTTGGTCAATTTCTGGGAAAAGATCAAGGAATACCTAAATATAATTCCGTTATTTGCTATAGAATGTATCTAATTGTAATTAAAGAAGGTGTTATTCTGCTAGATCTATTAAAAAAGAATGACATGGCCAGTTGAATCAATCCAATGTCGGTTGAGTAAGCTTCTAACCTATTGCCATCTCGGTGAGAGAATTGATTTTTCAAGGCAAGAATTATAGCTCCCTAATTTAATGAGCTAACACTTTACCATTAAACTATAGGCTTTGATGTCTTTGATTCCCATAATGAATAATCTTTGATATTTTCGCTGAATGTCACTAGATCAGACTTTACCACTTATATTCTTTTTCATCGCACTGCTATACTCTAGTATCGGTTTTGGTGGAGGGTCTAGTTACTTGGCCATCCTTAGCTTGACTTTGACCAATTTCTATGAAATCCGATCGACTGCTTTAATTTTGAATCTGGTGGTAGTCTCGATAGGGTCGATTGCTTATTTCAAAAACAAAGTATTTGACTGGAAACAGTTTTGGCCTTTCTTAATTCCTAGTATTCCTATGGCATATCTTGGTACTCAGCTCAGACTGTCTCAAGCTATGTTTTTTATGGTTTTGGGGCTGTTACTCTTACTTTCTGGAATAAGCCTTCTATACAAATTCTATCAATCGGCGTTCAATTCAAGGGATTTCAATAGGTTCAAAAGACTGACAATAGGAGGCGGAATCGGGTTCTTTGCTGGCTTATCTGGAATTGGCGGCGGTATTTATTTATCTCCTATTCTGAACATGATCGGCTGGAAGGATGCAAAGAAAATAGCATCACTTTCTTCAGCATTTATATGGGTCAATTCTCTAGCGGGATTAATAGGTCTGGCATACGCCAATACGCTTAAATTCAATAGTTCGTTGAGTTGGAAACTGATACTGGGTGTGTCTATTGGTGGACTAATAGGGGCTTTTTTATCTAATCAGCGTCTTAATAATAAGGCGATTGGTTTCATCACAGCACTACTTGTCATCTATGTAGGCGCCAAGCTAGTTTTAAAATACTCTCTAGGAATTCTTATTTGAATATCTGATCGTTCTTGATTTAGGTTCAATTAAAGAAATGGTTTTACTTATCTAATTAGGCTTTTAAATCTTCTTGTACTCAAGTCTGGTTAATAGACTCACTATATTTTTGCGATATGAATAAAGTTCAAATTACATATTGTACTCAATGTAGGTGGTTGATGCGCTCGACTTGGATGAGTCAAGAGTTGCTGACGACTTTCGAACAGGAGATAGACGAACTTTCATTGAGGCCTAGTACTGGTGGAATATTCGAGGTTCATGCCAATAATCAGCTTGTTTGGTCAAGAAAAGAAAAAGGACGTTTTCCTGAAATCACGGAACTAAAACAAGTAGTACGGGATGTAATAGCTCCTGATAAAAGTCTTGGTCACTCTGATAAGAAGAAAGTGTAAATAGAAATCTAATAGTCATAAAAGCTCTGAATTGTATCTCAATGACTAGTCTTATTCTCTAGATACACTACTGGATATCGCTTGTCGTTGGATTTGTCTTCTTTTCCCCAATCAAAAGCTCCTAATACAATATCTTCATCTCCATCCTGATCAAAATCAGACTGACTCATAGTAATCCATCTTCCTTTGATGTTTTGATCTAATTTGAACGGTTCATATCCATTTTCTTGATTTAAATAAACTAAGAATGAGGGTTGGTTCTGATCTGGGAAAAAGGAGATCACTGAAAAATCTAAGTCTCCATCGAGGTCTATGTCACTCGGTATTGCTTTATATATTCCTGGGATAGGAATGAATAGTTCTTCTTTTTTATTGAATTGATAATTTCCTTGATTCAAATAGATTCTTAATCCATGATAGGGCTTAGTAAAGTAATCTACAAAGTCTCCATTATCTCCTGCGGTTACTAGAATGTCATCTAATCCGTCGTCATTATAGTCAAAGAGTTTCATATAACTACTGCCATAGGTAGACGGAAACTGGATTAACATTCTCTGAGAAAATCTTCCTTGGCCATCATTGACGAATAAATATATGGCTTCACGAGCTTGTGCTAACAAGGCCATCACATCCAAGTCTCCATCCTTGTCAATATCAACCAACTCTGTACATATTGCTCCAGGCAATCCAATAATTTCATGCTTTTTATATCCATCAGAAGTATTTTCCCACCAGCCCAGTGAACCAGACCATTTTCCAAATTCACAAATGACAATATCTTCTTTAGTGTCTCCATTTATATCTCCAAAGTTTGCATTTACTGGTCGCTGTAGTCTTCCTATTGGATAGCTTAGTTTTTTAGTGACGTCTTTGGGGTATTTAGCCATCCCTCCAAGTGGTGTATCTGTCCCTATAAATACAGGGCCTATCATTGTAGTCCAAAAGGCATCTTTTCTCTCGATAAATTCGAGCACTCCCATTCCTACACTATCATACTTTGTGACTTTAAGTTGATCATTTAACTGGAACATCATTCCTGTACTATAATCAGCTACCATCAACTTAGAAGGAGCAAGAAAGTCTACCATGCTAATGGATGATTGTGGTAGATTCAATGATATGGGCTTCGTTTCGAACAGGTTTATAGACTTTACGGTACTGAAGTCATAGGCTGGCTCAATTTTTTCTGGAGATCTGGACAGGTAATATTTCTGGATAGCCATCCATTCCTCTCGGCTGATCTTAGGTTTCTTTTGGCCAAAGTAGATCGAGTTTTCTTGTATTTCTTTTCCTTTGGGATAATCCTTGAAAGAAGGGTTGTTTTCATCAATAGAATCTCTAAAACCAAGCAGATAACCCATTCGAGGAAGGACACTGTTTTTCCAAATTCGTCGTTCCAATTCTTCAGGTTTTGGTATCATATGGCAACTTACGCAGTGCATTTGAGCTAATTCTTCCCCTCTGCTTGTAGGTTGAGTTTCGCGTCTTGAGCACGATACTGTTAACATAGTTACCAGTACTATTAAAACCGAAACATTTGTAATAAGGCTTCTCATGGTTTGAATATAAAAAACAAAGGCCGCTTAAGTGCGGCCTTTGTTCTACTTGTGATAATTATTATAAACTACTCATTACTATTCTCCCCATTCTTCAAAGGACAAACCATTTTGTAGGTATACCAATGAATCTTTGACCGGCACATCAGCACCTCCGTTACTTGAATAGGTGTATTCATAAACGATACTCTTGTTGTCGTGAACTTTACCAGTCAAATCTTTTATCTCTAATACACCTGGCTTTTCTACTATCAAGTCTCCAGTAACACTACCATCATCAGCTATTGCCAATACAAGAGTCTCGCCCGGTATTTTAAGCCCTTCTCCTACATTAGGCACCGAAATTGAATCCACGCTCACTGTACTTACTTTAAACTGCGTAAACAGCCCCAAAGAATCAGATAGAACGTTACCTCTACCTTCATTGTAAGCATAAGCTATGGTATCCTCAAACCCTAGCTGAAAATAATCACCATGATATTCATTAATGTACTTAACCATTACAAAAGTTTTGCTTTGATCAACTAACAAAGTATCGGTAGTATACTGCACGATTTCCAATGGAATCACGTAGTTGTTACCTGTAGACTTAGGGTCGTCAAAGAAAGCTTGTGTAAAAGTGACTTCAAATACACCATTAAAATCACCTGCTTTGATCTCTATCAATGAATCAGATGGTAAGTTCATTCTGTAATGTGTATCTGGTAATAGTTCACCACCATCTGGAATTTGATCTTTTATCAAAGAGATGTAAGCAAATTCATTGACGTCAGAGTCCCTTTTACCACCCAAAACAACACCAATTTCAATAGTTGAGTCTGGAAGCACTACAGTCCTAACAGGCCTCTCAAAAGGAAAGTAAACCGAACTCGTATCAAAATTGTCTTTATAGTCATCATAGCAAGCAGTAGCTACTACCATGATTAGACCTAATATTACATATATTGTTTTCTTCATGTTTTTAGTACTTTATTATTTACCAACCTTCATTTTCTGTCAATGTTGGAACTTTCAACAATTCATCAATTGGCATGGGACCAAACTTCATGTGCTCATCGAATTGAGGAGTGAACAATTCTGAGATATCGTAAGAATCAGTACTTCCTGATCTAGTAATAGTCATTTTCTCCACAGTGGTATTTAAGTCACTTAAATCACCTCCCCATCTTCTCAAGTCAAAGAAATAATGTCCTTCGAAGCATAGTTCTATTCTTCTTTCATTTCTAATAATCTCTCTGACCACACTCTGGTTTGAACTGTTATCTGTTAAGTAATCATCAGAGAGAATACCACCTCTTCTTCTTACTTCTGCGATAGCATCTACTGCTGTCAAGCCGAACCCTTCTGGATCATTTTCAGGACCATATGCTTCGTTCATTGCTTCTGCATAGTTGAGGAATACTTCTCCCTTTCTAATCAATGCGAAATAATGAAATGCGTTAGTTCCCTGCCCTATGTCAGCACCTTTAGCTAACCACTTTCGTAAATAATATCCAGTACGGCTAGAATTACTTTCATTTGCTACTCCTGTAGCGCCTCCTGAAACATCTTTTCCTCCTTGAAATAAATCAACAGTTTCACCATTTTGGAATGTTACTCCATTATGAAAAACTGTTAAATCCAATCGAGGATCTCTACCGGCATATGGATTAGTAGCGTCATATCCACTTGATGGATCTGAAATTGGATAGCCATTGTCTGCCATAGGGAATGCATCTACTAGATTTTGCGTAGGATTTGTTTGCCCTTGTCCTCCAAAAGATGGCGGAAAGTTTCTAGTTTCTATGCTCCTATTTTGACCACCAATCCTAGCCATGATCATTTCAGCATTCTCATAGTTAGTGAAATACGCATCATAATCAGAATTACCAGCATCACCGTAGACATTTGGAAGAGAAGTTCCTACCTCATCCATCACTTTAGCAGCATATGCAGCAGCCATTTCATTCATTTCAGTTCTATTGTCCTGTTCATATAGTTCACTCCCTGCATAGAGATAAACTCTGGACAATAAAGCATTTGCCGCTACAGATGTAGGTCTACCATATTCTTGAGCACTATAGACAATTAAATCAGCGCCAGCTGTACCATCATAAGCCGCTGGTAAAGTATCAGCTGCTATTTTCAAGTCGGTAGCTATCTGATCGATTACTTGCGAAAATGTAGCTCTTGGAAGACTTTCTATATCTTGAGGGTTTTGAAGCTCCGTTATTAATGGGACTCCCATTACTTCTCCTGATTCATCAATACCGGCAAACCTTTTAAGCAAATCAAAATAGAAATAACCTCGTAGGAAATGTGCCTCTCCAGTCAACCTTTGTCTAAGTTCTGCATTGATGATAGAATCCTCTTCTGATGGTCCCTGAAAAAAGATTAGCAATGAATCTTCTCTCAATTCAGACCCAACAGGCTTTAATCCATAGGTAATAAACCTATTGACCGACTGGATACCTTTATAGGTATTATTCCAGTTATTCAATGGATTAATAGCCGCCTGCCATGTTTGTTCTATAGTTCTACTCAGTGCCGTATTCAAATTATTACGCACTGCATTTTGAGTAGCACAATCCAAAAAACCTCCGTAATGATCGTGGCCATTTGGAAGTACATTGTAAGCATTCATCAAAAACCCTTGAACAATTTGAGGGTTTCCTATGATCTCCTCAAGAGTCTGCTCATTTGAATACTTTGGTTCAAAGAACTCCTCTTGACAGGCACTTAAAACAATAAGTGCCATGAATAATGCATATATATATTTTTTCATTGTTATCAAGATTTTAATAAGATAGACTCAACCCTAGAGATACCGTTTTCATCAATGGACCATTACTGATACCTGAATTCATATTGTCCGCATTAAAATCTGGGTGAGATGAAATCGACAATAGATCAGTTCCTCTTGCAAATACTCTTAGCTCAGAGGCTCCTCCCAATGCATTATTAACTGCTGCGGGGAATGTGTAACTTAACTCTATGTTCCTAAGGGTAAAGTAGTATGCATCTTCTACCCAATAAGATGAAGTCACATAACTATGTGTGTTATTTGTGGAGAGTCTTGGGTGAGATGCATCTGTATCCTCTGGACTAGACCAAGCATTCAAGGCATTGGCCGCATATTTATTGTTTCCAATACCTCTATAACCAGCTACACCTAACATGTTTCTATCATACCCAGCAGCTCCTTGTCCTAATACGTATAGATTAAAGCCCTTGTAATTCAAATTGACGTTCAAACCAAAACGATATCTTGGCAATGAGTTTCCAAGCGTAGTGAAATCTTCAAAGTTGATAAGGCTATCTTTCTTCAAATCAACATATTTCAAATCCCCTCCTACGGCATTACCGTATGATGACCTATTTGGGTCTTCTTCATACTCCTCTGCACTATTATAGAAACCTGTAGAAATCAATCCTGCTATTCTATCAATTGGCTGTCCATCTAGGTTCAAATTCTCAGAAGCGAAAACAAGTCCTGTTTTCTCAAATACTGCTTCTGTGAACGTCATATAACCTCCTACTGAGTAACTCAAGTCATTGACCTTTCCACTATAGGCTAGTTCAATCTCAACTCCATGGTTACTAGCTTCACCAAAATTGATAAAAGGAACATCTTCTCCTAAATAACCTGGGAAAACTGTCTCTGGTTGAAGGGGAATATCTGATCTGTACTCGTTGAAATAATTAAACTCAAAAGACAGATTATTGAAAACCACAGCTTCCAAACCGATATTATATTCTGTCAACACTTCAAAACCAATATCTGGATTACCTGAAGTTGAAATGGTGTAGCCACTTGTACCAGGCATACTTGGACCTTGTGGACCAAATCTTATAAAACCTTCAGTATTGTAAGCACTTCTATATTGGTAGTAGCCTAGTCCTCCGTCGTATCCCATCTGACCACCACTCACTTTGAGTTTTAAATGGTTGATTTGATCAATGGATTGTAGAAAGCTTTCATTACTCGCTACCCAAGCTAAACCTCCAGCAGGGAACAATCTAAAACGATTTCCTGCTTCTAACTTATTTGATCCCATATAAGAAAGGTCTAATTCAGCTACATATTTGGAATCAAACATATAATTCAACCTACCACCTAAATTGATGTTTTTGTTAGGTTGTGCCGTACCTGTTCTTTCTCTTTGTTGGATTATAGTATTTGCGTTAGCTAAAAGGGCATGCTTGTCAAATACTCTGTCATAGGTAAGTGATGACGTGAATCCATAATTTCTATAAAACTCATCATCAAACCTCTCCACAGAAGATGTAGGATCTTCAGCAGTTACCTGTGAACTATCTTGTAAATAAGAATTGTAACCTATTTGCTTACCTACTCTTACTCTAGATAAGGCATCAGCTGATATATAATTATTCCAAGTCAACCCTTCAACTCCTATAGCAGAAAAATCAATAGTTCCTCCTAAATTCAGCTGGGACTGTCTAGTTTGGTTTTCTGTATAGCCTGCTGCTAGGAGTTCTCCTTCTACATTAATACCATCATTAGAATCGTTTGTTCCAAAGCCAACAGTACCATCTGGAGCTGTAAAGTATATCGGATATGCATTAGGTCTAGTGGAACTCAATTCATTGAAGAAACCTGTTTTTGTATTATTATTTCTAGTCCAAGTTTGATACGTCATTTGATTCGAACGAGAAAGTTCGATTCTACTAGCCATATCCATTCTCATCTTCAGCCATTTGTTTACCTGCATATCTACATTACCTCGGACATTGAATCTTTGATATTTTGTTCCTTCTCCGATGGCTTCTAACCCATCTTCCGTCAGGTAACCTGCAGAAACGAAATATGAAGTTCGATCTTTAGTATTAGTATAAGTACCAAAAACCCTTTTAAATGAAGTCATTGATTTTAAATACCTATCATAATAATCCACATCTGGTAGTGAATCACTAATTCCCGCAGTTCTAAAGTCATTAAGTACTTCTTCGGAATAAAGTGGATCTAAACCATCATTTTCTAATGCTTGATTATATGCTCTAGCATAATCGTATGAGTTCAAAAAATCAGGAAGGTGGGTTGGTTTTCTAAATCCAACTTCAGCATTGAAACTTGCTTTTTTCTCTCCTGGTTTCCCCCTTTTAGTAGTCACAAGTACAACACCATTAGCTGCCTGTGCTCCATAAAGCGTTTTAGCAGTAATATCCTTTAGTACAGTTATTGACTCAATCTCATAGTAATTCAATGACTCAAGGCGTCTATTGGCTATTCCATCGATTACAATCAATGGATTACTGTTGTTTACCAAATTGCCATTGTCATTTTGTCTAAATGAGTGAAAACCGCGAACTCCTAACCAAGAGTTATCACCTCCAGGAGCAGCCGCTCCTTTAAAAACCAATACACCCGCAGCCTTACCGATCATAGCTGATTCTACATCTAAATCAGCAGTAGCGATTTGGTCTTGAGTGATTAGGGAAGTAGCCCCTACCACTCTTTCCTTATCAAGTTTGGCAAAGGGAAGATTTACCTTCTCTTTTTGCGGAATAATGGTCGTATCCATTTCCACAATCACATCAGCAACCTGCCCGTACGTCACTCCAATAGAGGTAGCCATCGTACAGATTGCTATTAAATATTTTATATAGTTCATTTGATTCTATTTATCGATTGAGAAATTACCATCCCGGATTTTGCACAAGATTCGGGTTGTTTTGTAATTCAGTATTGGGTAATGGGTACCAGTAGTGTTTATCCTCAAAGATCCTTGCTCCTTCTACCTCAGCCTTTCCAAAAACAAGAATACCTCCATTGTCTACCAAGTCCAGTCTATAAATTTTAGAAAGAGCTTCCTTAGCTATTCTCCATCTCCTGATATCATGCCACCTGTGCATTTCATGATATAATTCTACAGCTCTTTCGTTTCGGATACGATCTCTGAAGACTTCTGTAGAACTGGTATAATCAGTATGAACATCTGGTAGTCCATCTACTCTTCTCCTTACTTCATTGATTGCAGCGACTGCAGTCCAACCTAACCCATCAGGATCTCCATTTGGTCCATAGGCTTCGTTCGCTGCCTCAGCTAAATCCAAATAGACTTGTGCCAACCTGATAAAAGGAAAATATCGATTTCTTCCAGCCACTCCATCAGTATTGTTGGAACCATGCCAGTTGTGTTTCTTATGTACATAACCTGTCCAGACACCATTCGCACTATGTTTCAAATATTGATCAGAGCCATTTACCGCATCTAAGGTTACTCCTGGATCTGTAACTAAAATTGATTCTCCATGATGATAAATATGCTGATAGAATCTAGGATCTCTATTTACGTATGGATCTTGATCATTATAACTAGGGTGGTCCTCAATAGCTTTTGCTTCCCCGCCCTCTACATGTTCAAACCAATCTACAGCGTTTTGAGTAGGAGATACAAAATTACCCCATCCTCCCATCACTCCTGGAGGATCTAACCAACCGTCTCCGACATTGGCTGCACCAGGTCGGTTATTATTACCTATAGACGGAGCCCATACTGCTTCTGTTGATAAAAGAGCTGTTTCACTATACCAATTTTCAGTATACTCACTCCAAGGATACATACTATAATATCCGCTAGCATTAGCTTCCTGTATAGTCTCAGCTGCAGATTTTGCGGCTCTTTTACAGTAATCAAGGTTATAACTATCGTCTCCATTGTCTGCAAAATTCATATTTGGACTAGCAGCATATAGTAAAACCATAGTTTTAATTGCCAAAGCAGACGTTTTAGTAGCTCTTCCTTCAAAATCAGATTCCCATCTTACTGGTAATAATTTGTAACAAGAATCTAATTCGGATACAATCCACTCAGTACACTCAGAATAAGAAATACGTTCTGGAGTGAATGGAGAGTCAGGAGAAATAGGCTCATCTATAATAAATAGACCTCCATACCTTCTTATTAATTCAAAGTGATACCAAGCTCTTAGTATTCTGAATTCTCCTTCCATATATTGGATGATTTGCTCTTTAGAGATTCCTCCAGGTAACTGAGGGACATCTTCTATCTGATCTAATCCCTCTTGTAAAGCAAGATTAGCCACTCGAATACCTACTACTGCTTCTCCGGCTGGAGTCATATCAATTCTCTGAACACGATCTTCGTTATATTCAAATCCAAACTCTGCTCTATTTCCATCTAGCCAAACTCCTTTGTTGTAAACAGTAGGAATAGGTCCAGTAAAAGATGCAGACTGAGATTCATCACTCAACGAACCTATTTCAGAGTCCCAATCTGTAGGGTGTGCTACATAGTTGTGCATTGCAAAATAGCATTGACCTAAATATTGCTGTACTGATTGGAAATTGGTAAATACCACATCTTCAGTCACCTCATCATCTGGAACATAATCCAAATATTCTTCACATGACGATATCGATGCCATTAGCATAATCACCGTCATATAGGACAAAAATTTTCTAAGTTTCATATCAATATCGTTTATAAGTTTAACCTAAACCCTACATTGAATCTTCTAGCTATAGGATATACCTCTACTCTTCTTGATTCTGGATCGAACGCGTCAGGTAGACTAGTCCATGTCCATAAATTGTTTCCATTTACATATAACTGTAAACTACTTATTGCTTTCACACTATTCATTGGCACTTGATAAGCCACCTCTACCATCTGAAGCTTCAAATAGTCTGCTTTTCTTATATAATATGAGCTAGTCTCATTACTATGCACATGACGAGTGGCATGTAGTGACGGGTGCTTTGCTCCTGGATTTTCAGGTGTCCAATGATCCTGCATATCTGAATAGGTATACAAGAAACCTTCTTGACTTCTTGATTCCCATTCCCAAAGGTATGATCGTGATAAAAGCTTATCCATACCAAAAACACCATTGAATCTAGCTGTTAGACTAATACCTTTATACTGTACTCCTCCTGAAAATGCATATGATTTAGTAGCAAACCTACTGTTACCAATAGCTACTCGATCCAGTGCGGATACAATACCATCTCCGTTAAAGTCAATATATCTCATATCACCAGGGATAATATTTTGCATATCAAATCCAGAACGTGGATTGTTATAAACATCATCCCAACTTTGATATAACCCATCTTGTATGATTGCGAATTGAGTGCCTATAGGATGCCCAGCTTGCTTCTGGTAATCAGGAGCTCCGAGTGGATCATCCTCTAGCAAAATTCTATTTTCGGTAATACTAAAGTTACCTTTCACCCAATAAGACCAATCAGCATTGATTACATCTCTCCAACCTAGGTCAAATTCTACACCTTGATTTTTAGTTTCTCCTGTAGTAGTTTCTGGCTTTTCAGGATACCCAGCAAAGACTGAAATTCTATCTTCAAGCTCGAAAGGAATGTCTGTTCTAGATTCATTGAACATATCTACATTCAATGTCAACTGACTCTTAAAAAATCCAAATTCAATACCTAGATTTTGCTTAGTACTTTCTTCCCATCCTGCCTTCTCATTGGCAATTCTTGCTTCATTCAGCTTACCAATATTCTGCTTATTTGGTCCAAAGTATACACCTCTATTATTATTGGTGTCTTCAGTAAAAGTAGTTCTGTATCCAAATCTGTTTGCATTTCGATCATTTCCTGATATACCATACGAATACCTAAACTTTAAGTGATCTAACCAGCTTTTTGTACCTTCCATAAATGACTCATTGGTCAATATCCAGCCGACAGCTGCAGAAGGAAATAAACCCCAGCGGTAATCAGGACCAAATTTATTTGTTCCTTGATAGGCTCCATTAATCTCTGCGAAATACCTAGTATCAAAATCATATGTAGCTCTACCTACATAACTCTCGATTCTATCTGGCCAAAGATTATCAGCTCCATTAACAGATTCCTGACGATAAAAAAGAGCCATACCAGTAACTGTATGCTTACCGAACGTGTTATTGTAATCGAAACCTCCTTCGTAATACAGTCTTTTGTTATATTTCTTGATCGTCTCGTTTTGTAGTTTAGGACGATTCTGAACTGACTGAGCATCTGCACCTTCAATTCTTAGACCAAGCCCTACCAAATTTCCATCTTCATCAAAAGTTCTATCTTCTGGTGCTGAAGAGTACTGTAAAGTAGTCAGTTGCATTTTTTGTTCGTACTGAACGTAGTTGTTGACAGCAAACTTTGCTCTAAGTTTCAACCCTGGAACTAAATTTTTCAAATCCTGATTTAAAGTAAAGTCAGTCCATAAACGATTAGATCTTTTTTGCACGGAACCTGACTCCTGTAGTTTAACTAAGTAATTAGCATTCGTTTGTGAATTTTCTTCTCTACTAAACTCACCTGTTGAAAACTGAGGCTGAGGTCCTACTTGCGGCCAACTATAAAATTGATTCAACTCAAGGTTATAATTTGGATCCTGATTTCCTCCTGGCGAAAAGCCAAGACCATCTCCAGTAGCTGTCATAGGATTACCATTCCAATTGGTTACCTCTCCGGCGAGCTTAACTCCTAACTTGGTGGTCTTAGTAAGCTTGAAGTCAACGTTTTGTCGAAAATTAAACCTTTTTTGTGTAGTTCTAGGATCATAGTCAGGTTGTTTCTCTAACTGGAATAAGTCACCATCATTATTGTGACCTAAGGAAGTGAAGTAAGTTACGAAATCATTTCCTCCACTAATATTCAAGTTATATGACTGATTATATCCTGGACCTAAAAGCTTTCTAGGCCAATCAGTATATGAATGTGTATCAGGATTTCTATTTGGATCTTCCCATTCTGCAATTCTAGATTCTGCTACTAGTTCTGCGTAGCGTTTATCATTAATCAATCCAATATTTTTAGCCCTCAAATTTTCTGGAAATGGGGTTAAAAAGTCAAAATCTGTAGTAGGAAGTTTTACACCAAAATTAGCAGTAAAACTTACTTTTACCTCTCCTTTTTTACCTGACTTTGTTGTAACTATAATAGCTCCATTAGCAGCTCTTGACCCATATACAGCCGTAGCAGAAGCATCTTTTAATACTGTGACTGATGCTATTTCATTTGGATCAATATTATTCATGTCACGCTCTACACCATCAACTAATATTAGTGGAGCACTATCTCCCCATGAAGCTTTACCTCGTATAAGAATATCAGCTTGAGAAGCTCCAGGTATACCTGCATTTTGCTGAGTAGTAACCCCTGGTAATAAACCAGTAAGTGCCTCAGATACGGTAGTTACACCTCCGGATTGAACAATATTTTCGCCTTTGGTGGTAACAATAGCTCCCACTACACTTGCTTTTTTCTGTTCGGAGAAACCTACTACTACTACTTCTTCCAGAGACTCTACATCCAACACCATCCCCACCTCTATTCTGGAACGACCCGCAGTGGAAACTTCTTGAGTTTTATATCCTATAAATGAAAAAGACAAAACAGCCCCTTCATTCAAACTCAATGTAAACTCGCCATCAATATCAGTAATTGTACCTGTAGCTGCTCCTTTAATTAAAACATTTACACCTGGCAGTGGATCACCGTTCTCATCGGATATTTTTCCGGATACTGTCACCTGCTGTGCTATTGCACTCTGAGGCAACATCGAAGCGAGTAAAAATAATATCATACAACATGCTCCCCATCTTGAGAAGTCACGAAGTAACTTAGTCTTTTCACGCATTTAGTTATTCTTAAGATTCATAATTGTATTTAGTCGATAAGAGTTTTGTCGTGTCTTCTTTGTGGTTCAAAAAAGTGAATCATTAGTTTTAATAAATTCATCAAGAAGACGAGAATTCCCTTAATCATCATTAACAAAAATATTTTATCCCCCCTCCAATCACCATAGATATTCTACCCGTTAAACGGGCTAAATTCGCTCTAATGATCACATTTTAAGCTATTAAGAGGGGGTATTATGTATTTTGAATACAGTTTGTATAATTCTGCATTCATTATTCACTTTATGTTTTGTACTGATAAAAGACTCACATTTAAGAAATAAGAAATCTGATCTATGAAAATAAGCCCATGCTATACGAACATAATCGAGGACCTAGATATTAAATACCATAATAATTACAGTCCAACTTAACTAGTGTTATACCTACAAACAAAAAAGGCTATCTCAGAGGGTGAGATAGCCTTTAAATTTTATTCTATAGTATTTTTATTCCTTCTTAACTCTCATATAATCGAAATACCATGTTCCCGATTGCTGCACAATTCTAATTCCTACAACATACTCTTTTCCAGCACCTAGAGCCTTTGCTCCACTAGCAGTCCATACTAGATCACCCCAAGCATTATTATATGCAGTACCAGTAGCAGGAGAACCATTTCTATTCACCCAAGAGCCTGTATTTTTTGTAACTCCCCAGTTGGTTTGAACTACTCCATTGATAACTTCATAGAAACCTACATTCACTTGAGCTACAGCACTTTCACCTCTCAGTCCAACTTCCATTTTATAATTAGACGTTCCATCTGCTATAAAAGACTGCCCAAACACAACTACTGAACTAGCATTCTTAACGTACTTAACAACACCTGTTCTTCCTTCATAAGTATCTAGGTGCTCGATTCCTGCGCTCTCCGCAATCACCACAGCTCCACCTCCATCTTTATAGGCAATCCAATCTGCTGTTAACTTTTCTTTCTCTACTGTACCATCATTCTTTGCTTCGAAATTACCACACCCAATCAAATTATCTCCTGAACCTCCACATGCTTGTATACCTGGAAAAACATGTACCACAGCCTTAGTTTCAGTTCCTGTAAATTCAGGTTTCGTGTCTTTAATACCCGAAAAGTAAGAAGTTAAAGTAACATCATATCTACCCGCTTCAAAGTAGCTAATACCAGTTACTTCTGGACCCGAAGCCGTAGCGGTTGTCGATCCCGGAAACTCCCACTCATATGTATCCCGAGTTCCTGTGCATGTTTCTAAAAAGTCCATGCTCCCCCCTACGTCAATCATATATACTGGGTCAATAGCTCCTCCATTAAGGGTACCAGATTCAAAATTAGCGGTTACGGCTACAACTGGTGTTACAGTCACCAAACCTGTAATAGTAGAATCCATTTCCATACCGTCCAAATTCCTAGAAATCTTCAATCTTACGTTGTACTCACCTTCCGTTTCATAGGTTACAGTAGGATTTTGCTCCGAAGAAGTTTCTGGATTTCCTCCAATAAAAGTCCATTCATAGGAATCTGGTTCTCCTATTGACAAATCCGTAAATGTTATTGGCAACGTTTCTGCGATAGAATAAATACCATTATCCACATCAGCATCAGCTTCTATTGCTACTTGTAAATCAGGCAAAACACTAATAGAAACTTCTCTTGCCGACCTATCTCCAGATTCATGATCTACTGTCAGATGTGCTACAAAATCACCAGGTTCCTCATAAGTAACATATAGTGTATCTATTGTTGAAGTTTGTGGATCTCCGCCATCAAACGACCATAACCTACTCAGAACGTCAGAACCCTCGTGCTTAAATTTAACCGAGTCTCCTTTAGGAATTCTTATTCGATCTGCTACTACAGCATCGACTTTTCTTCCTGGGGCTGTTCCACCTCCCGACTCTTCTTCATTACAACTCGATAAATAGACAGCAAATACAATAGCTGCCCATATCGATATTTTCAATAAAGGCTTTTTCATTACATATACAATTAGATGTCCACTAGAAAAGAATAATAGAAACGTTAAAAATGAACTCAATTAACTGCTCATTTCAACCAAACAATACTAAATTGACTAGAGCGTCTTTACTCTATCAAAACAGCTCACATAACTATATGTGACTCCCAATCCGTTGAACATTATTAAACATAAATTGCTTAGATAATGACTCACTACATTTTTAAACCGAATTCAATATCGTAAATACAAAACAAAAACAAGGTCGTAACATCAGATAATCAATGAATTTTACAGATTAACCTACCAAATTGATATAATACCCCCCTCTAACCTTCATGTTTATGAATTCATTATACAAACAAATAGCAAAGACCATAAACAGTCTTAGAAAGTAGATCTTGTAGTTAATTTGTTACTGACATAAGTCACATTTTTATTAACATGTGACTTAAATATCTCCTCTTCTCTTTAGATCTAAATTAAAAAGAATTCCTCATCAATTTAATGGGGCAGAGATAGTCTCTACATTGACATTTTCATACTTCACACAATGATTTCCTGAAGTCTTGTGACCATATCCATTGTGTGCATGACTGTATTGAGAAATAATAAGCTTACCATCCTCTTTACCATCTACAGTGTAATCATACTTAGTAAGCTTTGTTTGTCCATCGAACTCTTCTTTGACCTCTTTGACTCTTAGCCCTCCAAACAGAAAAGGAGTAAGTTCATGATCCTCGCGATTAGATTCTGCTACTTTTTGCTCAAAATGATCTGAAATCTCTTGATCAATGTGGTAAAACTCTTGATGATCAAAAGTGTATGTTACTACTCTTCCATCTCCGTACTTAATACTTTGTAAAACAGCTTCCGTTATGTGATCAAGAGAGTAGTGTTTGCTTCGATTTTCATGTTGAAGCAATTTCTCTGGTTGACTGTAGTTGAAATAATCTGAAGGAGTAATATTATACAGATCCTCTTCTCCATTGTAAAATCCCCATATATCTCTTGCATGACTTTCTTTTGGTATTATCCCAAACTTATCCTTGTAAAAAAACTCGTTTGTTTGCTGAACGCCATTGGTATTTAATACAAGCTTATCCAGCTCTAATCGTGAATAAACTGATGGCAAAATCTCTTCATCGTAGTTCCAAAAATAGGAATAAGAAAACGATGCTTTTTGAACTCTATCTCCGTTTTGATTGATAATAATAGCATCCAATTTTTGCCGTGCTTTACCGTCTCCTAAATCAGAAAATAGACGGTTTGACTTACTCATCATACCTAATTTGGGCTTAATATGATCTTGTTCTGAAAATATAAAATTGGCCGTGTATTCTCCAATATTTATTGACTTAAGATATACATCTTTATACTGACTCTGAGATATAATTTGGACATTCTCTACTTCCTCTGGAAAACAATAAGATGAATAGTGCACGTCCCAAACATCTTCATCATTAATATTCATTTTTTGGAAAGTTCCATCGCTTTTGAAGTCAGTGGCATATTCAAATTCTGCTACCACTCCGCTGGGTGAAGTGACTTTATCCAAATGCCAAGTAGAAGTGGAATTTGACTCCTGCACATCAAATTTCAACTTGTGTGAATTGTGCTTGTAATCAAAATAATTGTTCAAACAGTAAGTAGTAGATCTAGTAGAAAAATCATAAACATACCCTTCTTGATCCTCAATCTGCCAACGATTTGATCTCAAAAAATATTTTGCTGTCATGTTTTTCGGGGAAATCAACTCTACATCAATGTATTCTTTGTCAGAATCATGATCGGGAGTTAACAAAAATTTACCTTTCATCCCTAAAACATCAAAAAAGAATATATCTGGATCAGAATCTATTTTACCCTCACAAACTCCTGCATGAAAATCATCATTTTCGTTTTCCTCACAATCGTCGAAACACGGTTTTATATGCTCAAAAGGATACCCTTTAGCTTTATTTTGATCTGGAAAATCAAATAACCCAAAATCGTTTTCTCCTCTTACTATTCGAGTAATAAATCCACCAGCTTGTAAATACCATCCAAGTCCTACCCATGAAGCTTCTTCTTCTACACGGATACCTAGTGGATGATAACTCAATTGTATTGGAATCTCTAAATCTCGATCTTTCAGTGTTTGCATTGAATATTTTATATCTGGAATACCATATTCAATACCCACAGGGTGATCACAGTACTTTATTATAGCTGCAGCATCAAACGGTGGCGGTACAGCTTTATCTATTCTGAGTTGGGCAAATACAGAGGTAGAAAGGATAAGGAGGAAGAACATTGATAAAATCTCTTTCTTACTCATGATTGTTTAATGGGTCTTTTACGATTAAAAACAAAAAAGCTGTCTAGAAAGCATGAAAGTAATTCCATTTACAGAAAATAGAATATCAACTTTGATAACAGGCTTTCAGGACAGCTTATAAAATAATCACAAAGATATAGCTAGAAATTGCCAATTGCTTCCAGCGTTGTCCAAAATATTATGATATATGTCAGGTGAATAAAAAAACAGTTCAGAAATTGCTCCCTGAACTGTTTTTGCTTTCTTTAAAAGATTATTAATCGTCCCAGTGTTCATCAATAACCTTTTGAATATGAGGATAATTAATATCCTCTTCATTCAATTCTTTTCTTTTAGCAGCTAATTGTTCTTTAAGATCTGCAATGATATCTGTGTATGCAGGATCAGCATATGCATTATTCATTTCCTTAGGATCGTTTTTTAGATCGTAAAATTCCCAAGCCACAGGCGTATGTATAGTAAATGCATTACCCCAGCTTTTCTTGTTCCAATCTGCGTTCGGATCATCAGTATCCACCCAATACTTACCATAAAAGAAAATCAACTTATAATCTTTGGTACGAATACCAAAGTGTGCGGGATTTTGATGTCTATGAGCCAAATGCATCCAATATCTATAATAAGTTGACTGCTGCCACCCTTCTGGTTCTTCACCTTCATTTTCTAAGATATACTTGAAACTATGCCCTTGCATATATTCTGGCACAGTACCTCCTGCAAGTTCAATCATTGTCGGTGCAAAATCTGTATTGTTTATAATAGCGTCTGTTCTAGAGCCAGACTTGATCGAAGGTGGGTATCTGACTATAAATGGCATTCTCATAGATTCGTCATACATCCATCTTTTGTCAATGTAATCATGTTCTCCTAACATAAACCCTTGGTCACCTGTATAGATAATAACAGTATTATCCATCAAACCTTCTTCTTCCAAGTATTTGAACAGTCTTGCCAAGTTATCATCTACTCCTTTGACGCACCTTAAATAGTATTTTATGTAGTCTTGATACACCTTGCTTGTATATTCTCTTTCCTTAGGGTCACTATGATCAAATGGAACAAATTCGCCCTCTAAAACCTCTGCTGCCACGCCATATGCTCTTGACTCTTCAGTTCCTTTGTAAATATTATTTGCTTGTCTTCTGATTAAATTTCTATGAGAAACTGAAGAACCAACAAATCTGGTTAAAGAATCATTTACGCCTCTAGTAGCAACAGAACCATGATTCCCATATTCATACAAACTTTCCGGTTCAGGAATAAAAGTATCGGCTAAATAGTCCTCATATCTAGGCGCATATTCAAAGTCATCATGAGGGGCTTTGTAATGGTGCATTAAGAAGAATGGTTGATCCTTTTTTCTTCCATTTTTCAACCAATCTAATGTTAAATCAGTAATCACGTCACTCGAATGACCTTCTGTTTTGATTGTACTATTTGGCCAAGGCTTGTCTCCTCTTACTCTGAATTTAGGATTAAAATATTTACCCTGTCCAGGAAGAACTGTGTAAAAATCAAACTCTGATGGTTCTTCATGCAAATGCCATTTACCAACTATTGCAGTTTGGTAACCAAGCTTCTTCATTTCCTTTGGCAAATATTGTTTCTCAGGAAGTATATGTCCTTCTAAGTCCAAAACTCCATTTGCTTGACTATACTGACCGGTAATAATAGCAGCTCTACTAGGTGTGCAAATTGAATTCGTGACATAACAGTTATCAAAAACAATACCTTCACTTGCCAACTTGTCCAACGTTGGAGTTGGGTTTAACGAAGCCAACCTACTCCCATACACCCCTATTCCTTGAGTAGTATGATCATCTGACATGATATAAATGATATTGGGTTGCTTAGGTGCCTTCTCCTTGGTAGAACAACTCATTTGAGTCATTGCCAATAGGCCCATTACCAATACGTGAAGGACTTTAATCTTGTATTTCATAATTAGTATAATTGTCTATAATGCTTTGATCAAAGTTAGCTATGAGTAGAAACAAAAGCAGCGCATGATCGGGGGATCAGATGCGCCGCACTAAAAAACTACTATATACTTACTATTTCTTTTTATCATCTTTTCCTTTCGGAATATGCATATGTTGTTAGATGATTTCTTTAAACAAAGTTATCTCCCTACCCGTTGATCTTGGGAAATAAAAAACACTGAATAGAGGGGATAAATTATTTCAAAAGCAGAGAAAAAGAATATTTTCTCCTACTCAAAAAACCTTTCTTAGAGTTATAATGGACCTTAACACGTCATATGCTCACTAAACATGCCGTTGATCAGGGGCAAAACAGTGTTAAAACAGACCTCAAATGAAAGCAACTTGGCTTGAACCAATATGCGAGAAGACTCTGGTCTTAACTTAGTAATATAATTTTAGACTAGTAACATATAAAATTTCATAACAAATGAGACTATTATGGCATGCGGTCATCGTCCTATTAATGGGTCTTACGAGCTGCTCTACCACCTACCAACCAAACACTATTGAAAACTTTGACTTTGACTGGAAGTTTGCCAAAACCGACATCAAGGGTGCTGAAGCTATGACCTTCCAAGATGAATCTTGGGAAGATGTGGAATTACCGCATGACTGGAGTATTTCAGGTCCGTTTAGCAAAGAAAATCCTTCATATTCCAGAGGAGGGTGGCTTCCTACGGGGAAATGTACGTATCGAAAGACTTTTGAACTGTCTCCAGAAAAAAAAGGACAACGTATCTTAATTTACTTCGATGGAGCATATCGAAATTCAAAAGTTTGGATCAATGGAAACTTTCTAGGGGAACGACCTTATGGTTACGTGGCTTTTTACTATGATATGACAGAACATATCAACTATAGTGGAAAAAATACCATTACTGTAAAACTTGACAACTCTGAGCAACCAGGTTCAAGATGGTACAGTGGAACTGGTATTTATAGACATGTAAAATTGATTTCTACGAATAAGCTATACATTCCTATATGGGGTTCATACTTGGTAGCAAACGACTGTAATACAGAAAATGGAACACTAAAGGTAGAAACAACAGTAAAAAATGATTTCTCCGAAGTCAAAGATTTCACTATTAAGTATAGCCTAAAAGACCCTAGTGGTAATATAGTAGCAACTCAAGAAGGAAGTGGTAATCTATCTACTAGTGAGTCTAAAGTTTTCTCTGAAGTTATAAATGTCTCTTCTCCAAAACTTTGGGATACTGAAAACCCAAATCTTTATACTCTTACTACTACATTGATCAGTGAAGGCCAAGTTATTTACACCAAAGACAACAAAACTGGCTTCAGAAACATGCAGTATAACAACGAAAACGGTTTCATTCTCAACGGAAAGACCACTAAACTAAAGGGAGTATGCCTGCATCATGCAGGTGGGCCATTAGGGTCAGCAATACATAGGAGAACGATCCAAAGACAAATGGAAATTCTAAAAGAAATGGGGGTAAATGCTGTCCGTACCGCTCACAACCAGTTTTCAGAAGAATTCCTTGAGGTGTGTGACGAAATGGGAATGCTTGTAATGAATGAAGCATTTGATGAGTGGGAAGTTGTTAAAAAACCAACAACTTTCCACGAAGACGGTGAAAAAGAAAGGATTCCAGTTAAGTTCTATGCTCATTTGTTCAAAGAGAACAGTGACAGAGACCTGACAGACATGGTTTTGAGAGATCGAAACCATCCTTCTATATTCATGTGGAGTATTGGAAACGAAATCGATCAAATGAGAGATGAAGATGGACCTGTAATTGCCAAGCATCTTCAGGATATCATTCACAAATATGATTATCGTCCGGCTACTTGTGGGGTAAATGGCTACGCATGGGGCCAATTCCCTAATGAGGAAGCTATGTCAATAATGGATGTTGCTGGTTATAATTATATGAAAGATGAAAACATTTTGCAGCAGCGTGAAACTTACCCGGAACGTAAAATGATCATAACTGAGTGTGGTTCAGCAGTGCCATTTAGAGCAAGAGGTGAGTTCTACTTACCCTCACAGAAAGAAGGCAATACAATACTACCTTATTCTCATAAAGACACTAAAACTTTCCTAGACAGAAGAGAGGAATATGAGGCTGGTATGTATGCTTGGAGAATTGTAAGAAACAAGCCATATGTAATGGGGCAATTTATTTGGACAGGATTTGACTACTTAGGCGAGGTAATCCCTTATAGTTGGCCGGCTAGATCATCTAGTTTTGGTCCAATTGATCTTTGTGGTTTCCCTAAAGATGCGTTCTATTACTACCAAGCTCAATGGAAAGACGGAATTGATATGGTTCACTTAGCTCCTCACTGGAACTGGAAAGGTCACGAAGGAGAGATTGTTCCAGTGACAGTATTTACCACTGGAGATGAAGTTGAACTTTTCCTAAATGGCAAATCTTTAGGCACTAAGCATCACGATATCACTCAAGCAGATGCGCTATACTGGGATGTTAAATATACTTCTGGAGAATTAAAGGCAGTTGCTAAACGTGATGGCAATGTGATCGCGGAAAAATCAGTGGTAACCACAGGTGCCCCAGCTAAAATCGAGCTATTTTCACGTAGATCTACGATGACTGCTGATAGTCAAGACCTAATTTATGTAGAAGTTTCAATTCTCGATACAGATGGTAATTTGGTTCCGCTGGCTGATAACTTAGTCAACTTCGAACTTGAAGGTGAAGCTACAATTGCTGGAGTTGGCAATGGATTTAATTTAAGCCATGAACCTTTTCAAGCTGATTATAGAAAAGCTTATAATGGAAAGTGTCTTGCTATTTTAAAATCAACTAAAAAAGCAGGAGAGATCAAGCTAACCGCAACATCTAATGGTCTTAAATCAGCTATTTTAGGATTAAGTTCAAAATAAAATTCTTAAATCACAGAGCACCATCAAAATGAATAGTGCTCTGTGGTTTTAAATTATTTCTTACCAAAGAGATACCAGTTAAAAAAAGCTTTCATAAAAGGAACGGGCTTAAAAGAATTCATTATTCTAAACTCTTCAACGAAAGACGTGTTCTCATCTAAAAATTTAAAGATCAAATCGGCCTCTATTTTCCGGTAAAGTGTATCAAACAGCCGTTCACCTTTACTATTATCAGAATACAGTTGATAGAGCAATAAAGTATCGTAGATCTTAAACCTTGATTTAAAGAAGCCAGAAGATGCTTTTCTAGACTCTTTTAGATTAATCAGTACTTTATCAACAAAAATCTCTGTTCTCTTGAATGAATACCCCGTAGAAGCTTTCACCCAACCTCCAGCAGTACCAATTCGAGTATAATGCCTTCTATTATCTTCTTCAAAAGGGAAATTACTCATGGGGATTTGACCGACCTCGGTCTCTGTTATTTCAAAAGATTTAATACCTAAAGTACCTTCTATATATTCTTTTAAGATTCTGTCATACTCGGATTCATCTATAGTCTCAGGACTAAAAAAAGTATATTCGATCAGTGCAGTCTTCGAATCAAAAGGAAGCACATAATTGAACGCTGTATACTCAGGGTGTCTAATTCTATAATCCATCATGGTGAATCTCGACGGATCAAAAACAGGATCGTTGGATTTAATTACCCATCCTTTAAAATGCTGTATCAGATTTATACTCTTATCAGAGTTTTGAAATAACGGATTTAATCTACTATCGAATACCTCCTCGGCGCTCAAGCTTTCTCCATTGGATAAAACGAGTTTATTTCTACCAACACTTTCTACTTTTGCCTTTATCCACTCTACATTGTTGCATGTGGAGAGTTTGGACTTAGCAAATGAATAAAAATCTAGAGATCGTATCATTTTATAGACATACCCATTCATAGCCAGCTCAATGGAACCATTAGAAGAAAAGAAATCACCTTTTCTCCAACTACTCGAGACTATTTCATCCCACCTGCCTTTGCCTTTTTCCCAAAAACAAAAGGTTTTTTCATTAGTATTTTTATTGTCAGGCTCAATAATAACAATCTGATGATGCTTAAAATACTCATCCTCAGAAAGAGCAATGGCTAATTGTAGACCAGATACTCCTGCTCCAATGATAGCAATATCTTTATGCATACAAGAGATAAAAAAATCCAAAAAAGACTACCTGAACTAAAAAGGTATGAATTGACAATTGCTTATCTCCTTGTATTTTCTGTCCCATCAAAAACTGAATTAAATAAGCTATTAAAAACCATGAAATATAGTTTTCTAGAGGTGCTTTGTCAGTAGAAAATTCCCAAAAATCAAATTTGGGAGCAACCGGCTCAATGAAAAAATCAAGAACAACCATCAAAAATGAAGCTATTCCATACCTAATCCATTTTGAAACGTTGACCAATTTAGACAAGTCAGATGTGACTAACGATAATACCACCCAATTGATACCAATAACCAATGGGACGTCGAAAAGTTTAATCCCTAAATTATTTCCATAACTATACTGTCCAAAAGGAAATGAAGTAGCCACTCCTATAATTTCTACCAGCATTCCTATGCTAAAAGGAATCAAGAATATAAACGCTTTCCTAATGGAATTAACTTGGAAAGAATACATAGTTATTAGAAAAACTAAAAGAAGATTCAATGGAGTTTTGGTCACAAACCATTCATGATAGCCAATGGAAATTCCAATGATAGCAGATATGTGAAATAGCCAAAGAATGAATATCCCGAGAAGAATATTTTTATTTTGAATTGAAATGAGTCTTTTTTTAAGGGTGAGGAACATTTTCGGCGACTATTTTAGCAGATAATAAACATAAAGGGATACCTCCTCCTGGATGGGCTGAGCCACCGCAGAAATATAAATTCTTTAGACGAGAGGAGAAATTTGGATGTCTTAAAAAGGCTGAAAACTTAGAATTACTAGCAGCCCCATATAAAGATCCCTGATAAGAGCCGGTTTGAGTCTCAATTTTCACAGGATCCAAAACATCTTCTACATCAATGTGAGAAGCAATATCCGTTTTCAAAACGCGGCTAATTTTAGCTATCACATTTATTCTTACTTCCGTTTTTATTTGATCCCAATTTTGTCCAATATTCGTTGGGGCATTGACCATTACAAACCAATTTTCACAACCATTGGGGGCATCTGTTTTTTCTTCTTTGCTGGTAATATTGATGTAAATCGTAGGATCAGAATACATCTCTTTCTTTTCAAATAAAGACTTAAATTCCTCTTTATAGTCATCGCTGAAAAGAATATTGTGCAAATCAAGTTCTGGATATTCTTTATTGACACCCCAATAAAAAATTAATGCCGAACTACTGCGTTCACTATTTAAAACTCTTTTAGGTTCAGCTATATCAGGTAACAACTTTCTATAAGTAGGTACGACATCAGCATTAGAAACAACAATATCAGACGACTCAAACCCTTCACTGGTCTCTACTCCATTTACTTGATCGTCAATATATGAGATTCTTTTCACAGGTTCCGAAAAACGAAAGGATACACCTTTTTTCAGTGCTAGTTTATAAAGGCTTTGCGCTATGGCATGCATTCCTCCTTTTGGGAAAAAAGTACCTTCATACATCTCCAAATGTGGAATCATAGACATAATCCCAGGCGTCTGGTACGGAGACGAACCATTATAAGTCGCATAGCGATTAAAGAATTGAATTAAATTTTTGTCCTTAAAAGCCTTCCTGTTTACTCTATCAAGAGTACTATTGATCCCTAAAGATCCTATAGAGAGGATCGATTTCATCACATTTGAATGCTGATAAGTCTTGAGTTTGTGTAAAGATCTTTCTAAAAATATCGGGGCAGTTAAGTTATACTTTTGTTTTGCTAAGTCTAAATAGCTTAGTACTGTTGACTGGCTTACGTCAAAATTTTCTGCTGCCTTTTCTGAAAACTTTTGAATGTCTGCTGGAGCTGAGAACCTTTTTCCATCCTCCCAAAAATAATTGCAAACTATATCCTTTCTGGAATATTGAAACTGACTGATCTCTTCACCTGCTAACTGAAAAAGTTCAGTAACAAAATGAGGCATAGTAAATAAACTGGGTCCTGTATCAAACCGATAATCACCTAATCTTTTGACACCCATTTTACCACCTGGCTGATCAGATGATTCAAAAACAACTACTTCATACCCTAATAGCTGAAGCCTAATGCTTACAGCCAGACCTCCTATGCCTGCTCCTACAACTATTGCTTTTGGCTGTTTTGATTTTCCCATTAGACCGATTTACGAACGTTTAAGTTTTTATGTTCGAAAGTTAAACAAAACTTAGCATCAACTCGTTAGCCACTGCATGCGAAAACCTTGGAATTTGGTTAATCATCCAGTGTACAGCTTGGCTACCTATGATCATGATGTGAATATGAATATCTGCACATATGTTACACCAATTAGCCTCAAACCTAAACTTTTCTCCATAGCTGTTTACCAAAATACGAAGACGCTTGTTAACCTAAAGACTTTTAAAAAAAGAAGTGTACTTCAATATCTATCTACCGACCACCTTGATTTAATTAAACCTCTAGGTAAAAAGTCAGGAATAAAATTCGATAAAGCATCTTTTTTGACCAAAAATGATCGACTTACACATTGGAAGAAAAATCAAGTATTGAAAAACTGCTTAGCCTATGTAGAACTTGAATTACAAGATATAATTGATACTAATGGTGATCATGAATTACTACTATTCAAAGCAGCAAAAAGTGAGTCCTTCGATAACAATCAAGGATTAATGTTTCAAGATTTAATAGACCATGGACTGATCTTATGAAGAGTGAAGAAATTGATAGAGTGATAGAAATGGCTTGGGAAGATAGGACTCCTTTTGAAGCGATTGAAAAACAATTTGAACTATCAGAGGCTGATGTGATCAAATTGATGCGAAAGCATCTTAAAAGAAAGTCGTTCGAAAGGTGGCGAAAAAGAGTTCATCAGCACACTAAACTTAAACATCTTCATATAAGAAGTGCAGAGATAAAGAGGTTTAAATGCTCTCGTCAAAGGTCAATATCAAAAAATATGATTAGTAAAAGAAAATGACAAAACAGACTCTGGATATTGTCTGGCTCAAAAGAGATATACGACTTGACGACCATGCTCCACTCTATAACGCTGAACTGTCATCAAATCCTTATCTTATTATTTACATATTCGAAACTTCAATTATTTCCCACCCTGACACATCAGACCGACATTTGCAATTTGTCTATCATTCATTATTGGACATGGACAACCAACTTAAATACTATAACCGATCAACTACGAAATTCTATGCAGAAGCTATTGAAGTCTTTGGATATTTTGAGGAGCATTATCAAATTGGAACTGTATATTCTCATGAAGAAAATGGGATTCAAAAAACATGGCAAAGGGACCTTGAAATATCTCGCTTCTTCAGAAAACACGGTATTGTCTGGAAAGAATACCAAAGAGATGGAGTGATCAGAGGAGTGAAAAATAGAGATGGATGGGACAAAAACTGGTACATCACTATGAATCAACCAATTATTGAAAATAGTTTTTCTAAGTCCTCAATTGCTTTTTCTAATCCATTTCCTCTTCCTAAAAATTTCTTACTTAGAGTTCAAAAATACCCCAAATCCTTCCAACCCGCAGGATCTACTAATGCTTGGAAATATTTAAAATCGTTTTGTGAGAAAAGAGGTCATTTTTATCATATTCATATCTCTAAGCCTCGACAAAGTAGAGAATCATGTGGAAGAATATCTCCGTATTTAGCATGGGGAAATCTAAGCATAAGACAAGCCTATCAATTCATTAAATCTCATCCAAACCTTGAATCACACAAAGGTGCTAGAAGAGGAATTCTTACTCGATTGAAATGGCATTGTCACTTTATCCAAAAATTTGAAGTAGAATGTGCATATGAATACCGATGTATCAATAAAGGCTATGAACTACTGCAACGGGATAATTCACCTGATAAACTAAATGCTTGGAAAGAAGGAATGACAGGGTACCCAATGGTAGACGCCTGCATGAGAGCTGTCAAACAAACAGGTTGGATAAATTTCAGAATGAGAGCCATGTTAGTTTCCTTCTTATGTCACCATCTTGATCAAGACTGGAAAAATGGAGTGTATCATCTAGCACAGTTGTTTCTAGACTATGAACCTGGAATTCACTATCCTCAATTTCAAATGCAGGCAGGTACTACTGGAATCAATACTGTAAGAATTTACAATCCTGTCAAACAATCTATAGATCATGATACAGATGGTTCTTTTCTTTTGAAGTGGCTACCTGAACTCCAGAAAATACCAGTACAGTACATCCACGAACCTTGGAAAATGACCTCTATAGAACAAGAGCTCTACGACTTCCGAATAAGTCATGATTACCCAGCTCCGATAGTAGACTTAAAAGAAAGTGGTAAGGCAGCAAGAGATAAAATTTGGGGACATCGAAAACATCCATTGGTCAAACAAGAACAACAAAGAATTTTACGAACTCATACAAGAAGACAGAAAACTACAGATTGATGAAATTCACTAGAAAGGAAATAGATAAACTAGAACACTTAAAAAAAATCAACCTGATCAACTCAATTTCAGGTATAAAACCAGCTAATTTAATCGGAACTAAATCTGATATAGGCCAACCCAATCTGGCAATTATCAGCTCAGTAGTTCATCTAGGCAGTGCACCGCCTCTATTTGGTTTCATCATGAGACCTACAGAAGATGTCCCTAGGCACACTTACGAAAACATTAAACAAACAGGATACTATACTATTAATCATGTAAATGAATCCTTAATTGAAAAAGGCCACTACACATCAGCAAAATTCGATCGTGAAGTTTCTGAATTTGAAAGATGCAATATCGAAGATGAATATTTAGACAATTTCCATGCTCCGTTTGTAAAGGATAGCTCTGTAAAGATTGGTTTAAAGCTGGTCGAAGAACTACCGATCGCCATCAATGGAACAATAATGATCATTGGTGAAGTACAGATTATTGATATCTCCGATGATTGCTTAATGGATGGATATCATTTAGACTTATCCAAGATTGGCGGGGTTGGTATTTCCGGTCTCAACTCTTACTATGGACTAAATAAGCTACTTGATTTACCCTACGCTCGACCAGCTGAAACACCTGTTTGGGATGATTAAAAAAGGAGACTTACCAAAGAAAATATGTCCAGTCTGTGAAAGGCCTTTCTTCTGGAGAAAGAAGTGGAAATACATCTGGAATGAAGTCAAATATTGCAGCGAGAAATGTAGAAGAAATAAGAAATGAAAGAAGCTATCATCCTTTTTCCTCATCAATTATTTGATAAACTCCCTATGCTATGCTCTGGAAATCAAATTTTCTTGATAGAGCATCACCTATTTTTTAACCAATACTCTTTTCACAAAAGAAAACTGGCTTTTAATAGGGCTTCAATGAAGAAATATGAAAACATGCAGAAGAATAAAGGTCTTGATATACAATATATTGAAGCCCAGGATTCAAAAAACGACTGTAAAGTTCTATTTGAACATTTCAAAGAGCAAGGAATTGAAAAGGTTCACTGGATTGACCCTACAGATGACTGGTTGTCTTCAGAAATAAGAGAATCACTCAAAACCTATGGCTTAGATTCTCATTCATATGAAAATCCTAATTTTTTAAACAGCTTAGACGATTTAAAAACATTTTTCAAGCCCAATAAAAAATCATTTTTTCAGACGACTTGGTATAAACAACAAAGAGTAAAACGAAATATACTAATAGATCAAAACCAACAACCTTTAGGTGGCCAATGGACATACGATGTTGACAACCGAAAAAAATATCCTAAAGGTAAAACTCCCCCGAGTATTCAATTGCCAACTTCAGACGAATATTGGTCAGAAGCTGTAAAGTATATAGAACATCACTTTTCAGGTAATTATGGTTCGTTAGATACTAATCCTATTTACCCTACAGATTCAGAATCAGCAAAAGGTTGGCTAAAAGAATTCATCTCAGTAAGGCTTCTAGAGTTTGGGGATTATGAAGACGCAATAGTCAGCCAAAGTAATTTTTTACATCATAGTATACTGACTCCAATGCTAAATGTAGGACTACTGAGTCCTAATCAAATAATCGATCTCACATTGGAACAATCAGCAAATCTCGATATCCCAATTAATTCATTAGAAGGATTTATACGCCAAATCATTGGTTGGAGAGAGTTCATTAGAGGAATGTATGACAGTAAAGGCCGGTATTCACGGACTAGAAATTACTGGGGTTTTAAAAGAAAAATTCCTCAGAGTTTTTACGATGGCACCACGGGAATTCCTCCTATAGATCAAACCATTCGAAAAGTATTGGAAACTGGATATTGTCATCATATCGAAAGGCTAATGATACTTGGGAACTTCATGCTTCTCTGCGAGTTTGACCCAAATGAAGTTTATCGGTGGTTTATGGAGCTCTTTATCGATGCATACGACTGGGTAATGGTTCCCAACGTGTATGGTATGAGTCAATTTGCCGATGGAGGCCTATTTGCAACTAAGCCTTATATAAGTGGGTCAAATTATATCATGAAAATGAGCAATTATCCTAAGGGCGAATGGCAAACAATCTGGGACTCACTATTCTGGAGATTCATGGATATCCACAGGACATTTTTTATCAAAAACCCTAGATTAGGAATGCTAATCAAAAACTACGATAAAAAAACTCCTTCCCAACAAAAAATGCTCCACCAAACAGCAGAGCATTTTCTAAGTTCATTAAGGTAATTGGTCAATTATTGTAGATCTCTATGGACTTTCTAAGTCTTTTCTTGTAAGGAATTCTTATCGCAATAGAAGTTGCCATTATAGTAAGCCCAGGATAAAATATTGGAGAAAAGTTGGAGCTGTTATCACTCACTGCAGCGATGGAATGAACTATCCCTCCTGCAATCAAGGCTGCACCTACACCAAACCCAATTTTAGCTAATCGGTTCATCTTTTCAGTTTTTTCAAGATACGCTCTAGCTGCTGAATTCCCTTCCAGAGCTGGTAATAGGTTTAAATAAGAAATGGATTGCATTTCTTGATTTTGTTTCTGAAAATATCCAGCATGCTTATCCCTTACATCATCAGCAACAGTTCTATCTTTATAATACCTCTGATCTACTCGGCCATAGGTAGAAATTTCCCCTTCGGAAAATCTTACTACTCTAAACCCAGCATCAATAACAGGCATTAAATACCATTTATAATACCCCTCTTCATTTTGATAATAAGAAACCTCATCAGGACTAAACCTATCACAGTCAGCTATTAAATAAACATCATCGTAATAAATTTTATCCAAAACAATTACAGAAGGTGTTAGAACTTTCCCTGATTTTAAACCTACTTCTAGTCTCTGTGCATTAACTGTAAACGCGAAAAAAAACAGTACCCAAGTAAGTATATATAGCCTCTTCATTTTTGATTAATCTTTGTTTTTGACAAACATAACTATTTAAGACGTGCATTCTCAAAGCACTCGCGACTACTGTTGTCTTGAGAGCTTACGTAGATTAGCTTTTACCCTTTGGTAACAATTACAAAACATTGACTTTCAAAAAAATAACTGCAAACAAATTGTATCGCACAAGATTCGAATTATATTACTGACTTTATTATCAATTATTTTTATTTAATGAGTACAGGAACAGTAAAATTCTTCAATGAGTCTAAGGGATACGGATTCATCGTAGACGCAGACTCTAAGAAAGAGTACTTCGTTCACATTTCAGGTTTAGTAGATGACGTGAAACAAGGTGATGAAGTAACGTTCGAGTTGAAAGAGGGGAAAAAAGGTCTAAATGCGGTAAGCGTTAAGGCTGTCTAATAATATAAGAAGTATATATTTTAGAATGCGATCCCGACTTGCTAAACAAGTCGGGATTTTTTATTGCATCTGCATAAGGTAGACTTTATATTTTGTATTCAATTAATTATTGGATTTTCGAATACAAAATCACGAACACAATTATTGGAATAAGTTGTTCGTTGAAACAAATAAATGATCTCCTGAGTATTATACAAATGGAGAACGACACTCATAATCAAGCACCTCCAGACTTTTCTAGAGCCAGATTGAAGAGTGAGATTTCGTAATTTGAATGATTAAAAGCACTGCCAATTAGGTTTGGAGTAAGGTGAAAGAGGGGTAAATATTATCTTTCATAGCAGGGTGAATATAGACACACTCAGTATACCCCCCGCTCTCTCTTATGTTCATTCTTATATTGTCCTTGCAATTGTGTGCAATTTAATTTTTATAAGATGAGACTAAAAACGATTAAACTATCCGTAATGCTGATGCTGGGTATAACCCTATCAGTATTCCTTAATTCCTGTGATGAGGAAGAAAACCCCACTACTTCTGTCATAAATGTAATCGACACATTAGACCTAGTAGTAGATTTATCAATCGATAATGACACCATTTATATAGGAGACGTAATTGAATTTGACTTTGGTCAAGATACGTTAGCCGATTCATTTGATTTTGTATGGTTATTAGACGGTGGTGACCCTGACAGTACTTCCGAAATAGCGCCTTCAGTAAAATATGCTGCTTCGGGCATCTATGATGCCAGTGTAAGACTTACTAGAAAAGAAGACGGCAGAAGTTTCTATGGAAGCCTTTCTGAAGACGCCCCAATCGTAGTATACGATACGGCCCAAGGATCATTCTTACCAAATGAAGCCTTTACTATCAATGATGGAGAAGAAGCAACTTTCTCTACTGGAGATATAACATCTGAAAACCTTAAATGGATTTTGCCTGGTACTGAACTAGGAGAAATAGATGGACTTGCTACGGAAGTGACTGTCAAGTATAATCAACCAGGTATACATGATGTGACTCTTGTTTCATCACTTAACGGCTACGATGTTACTAATACTATAGAGGACCTTGTTACGGTTAATCCTCTGGCTAGCATTGAAGGAACAGTTTCTGGAAGTACAGGTTCATCAGAAGCCGATTTCCCTTCTGCGACGATTACTCAAGGACAGACTATAGACTTTACAGGATTGGTATCAAATGCGGTCGTATCATGGACATTTGACGAGGCTGATGATTCTAAAGATAAATCATCTACCGAAACGAACCCTAGTATTAGATTCGAAGAGCCAGGAACATTTGCTATTTCAGTAAGTTCGTCCGTACCAGATGATGGACTTAGCGCTAATGCTAGTGCGACACTAACCGTTGTCCCAGTTGTTTCAGAGATAGCAATTCCTGCAGGTGTAGATTTATCTGACTTACCTAGAGGAGCTTCACCAGCGCTTACTCTAAGTAGCAGTAGTACAGTTGACGCGACTTATCAATGGATATTGACGGACAAAGGAGATATGTCAGAAACAACAATCGGAACAGCTGCTACATTGACTTACTCTTTTGAGACAGAAGGTAATTACAGCTTAGTTTTAATTACTAGCATTCACGATATCACTGTCACCTCTGCTGCAGAAGACATTACAGTAGTAGCTCCTAAAGATGCCACTTTAAGCATTGCAGAATCTAATATAGTTGGTGATCAAATATTATTGATATTCGATCAAGCTATCGAAGATCCATCTTCGGAAAGTACTAATATCACAGTAAGTGTAGATGGTGGAGCAGCAGAAAGTATTGAGTCTGTTGCCTATGGAGACAACACTTCTACTTTGGTGGTTAACCTTACAGAAAGGTTTGCAGAAGGAACTACGGTAACTGTTTCATACAATCCTTCTATCATGACTGGAGCTGGTACTAACATGCCTACTTTGACGAATGAATCAATCACTAACAAGTCTATTGATAACCTAATCGAAAGAGCAGGGTTTGATTATACTTTTGACAACAATGGTGTTGGCTGGTCGATTTATGAATCTAAGACTAATGGAATGACGGCTGCTAACGTTACCTATGGAGACACTCCTGAAAGTGTATCTGCTATGAGTATTCGCCTACCAAATGATGGCTCTGCTTCGTTAAACCCTGGTGTGCTAAGAACAGCAGATCTAGGGGCAATTCCTGCTGGAGACTACACGTTAGAAATGAAATTCAGAAACGTCAATCCAATAAGTGACCAAAATAATGCTGGATCATTAGAGTTTAGATGGTATTTCACTGAGTTTGATAATAACTATGGAAATAATGATAACATCATCGGAGCCTTTAAGAAAGGTGGTATAAGTGCTGGTGGTGCTGTTCCAAATATTACATCTGGAACATTTACTAAGAACTTTGATGGTGAAGCCACACCATACTCTGATGGATGGACTGAAATAAGTGGTATGAGTAAATGGGTAGTAGTTAAACTAGACTTTACTGTAAACACTGAAATGAGTACTGGATCTTTCGTAGTTCAAGCTAAAATTGGAAAAGAACATGCCGCTGCCGAAAGCACAGATATGATCTTTGAAATTGATTATATCATCATAGATGAAAAATAATAGCAATCAGTCTGCCACTTAGTGGTCAGTTAGCTTAAGAAAAACAGCATTGGAAATACCAATGCTGTTTTTTTATGCCCTAATGTTTAATCAATAGAAATCCTAACTACCTGTCTGTACACCAAATAATTAGCTATTTTAAATACCTAGGAGTAGGTAAATGAATAATTATTCTTGATTGAAAATTGAACTATGGAAATAATTGAGTTGTGATTCCTATTGGATAAAAATCTAAGGGATTTTTGATCTGCATGGAACTCGAATTAGCTACGTTAATATAAATCTCGGTAGATCCAGTCGAACTGCGTCCCAGTAAAATTTGGTCATCTCCCTAAAAACCATTTCCTATCAAATAATCAGTGGCACTAGCATATTGATTGAGTAAGTTAGATTTGAGGAAAGTCAAGCTTATTCATAGCATTTAATCATTGGAAAGGGCTTCATATGAAACCAATGGAAATGTTCTGTGAATCGTAAGCAACAAGCTAGAGGATGACTATTAATTGACTGCCTCTTTTATTAAGCTTAAAATGTACTCTAACTGGCTATCGTCTTTTATATCAATTTCATAGTCACCATATCCGTAGTGTCCTTTGTTCGATACATCATTGGCAATGCCTTTGGGTTCGTTGATTTCACTCCATTTGGCATTGAGCCAAATCTTGATATTCTTCTTTTGTAAGTGCAGGTAGCAGAAGTTCTTTTTATCCTTTCTGAATGCGATATACATTTTCTGAGGTATTACCTCTATATCATCCGCAAGCGTCAGGATTCTATTTCGTACTAACTCGTAGAGTTCTTTTATTTCTTCTGTTGGCTTAATGAGGTGGTCTTCTTCTGTATAGACCTTTATTTCGTCCTGTACTGCCTTTAGTTCTTTGTTTTGCTGTGTTAGTGGCTTGATGCTTTCTGCTGATTTGGACTTTTTTATTGGGGTGATAGAAACCGTATCATTTTCAAATCGCTTAACCTCCCATAGCTCAATGGCAATGTCTTTGAAATTGGTCGCCAACTTTTGGTTTTCCGTGAAGCTGGTAGATACAAATACTACTCTGGTCTGAGACCAGTCTACTTCATCTCTTTTTAGTTGCTTCTTTAGGGATTCATTGTATTCTACTATGAAGTCCGCTTTGTTCTCCAGCATTAAACTCAGGTAAGTAAAGCCCTGATCCACTACGCTTATGTTCTTATCCCTTTTGTATTCAATGATGATGAAAGCCTTATTTTGAGCATCATACGCCAAAGAATCAATCCGTTTGTTTTTGATGGAGAACTCAGACTTTACCAACTCCAATCCCATTATGGTATTGAGATTGGATTCAAAGAGTTGCTGTATTTCCTTTTCTAGCTTGAAAGGCTTTTCTTTGATCTGGGCAATGGTTCCGTTCTTGTTAGCGTATATTCCCATTATTTTTATAGACCCTTTAAAAAGGTTTAACATTTACTATTTTTCAGTATAAAGTGATCGTTCAAAGTCATCACATAATTGATTTAGGTTGTCCTTGGTTTCTCGTAGAAAGAAGTCGCCTAAGTCTTTGTTCCTGATGGTATATTTCCTGTAAAGTCTGGAAAAGTCTGAGTAAATCTCTTCTTGTGAAAAGGCTGAACCATCATCATTGATTTTAGCGATCAATCGCTGACCCGTTTCATCTGCTTTGATGAACTCAAATAATCCACTGATTTTACTTTCGAAATCTGCAATCAATTCGGCAATAGCCTCTTCTTCCTGATTCCGTTTTTCTATGACCTTTAGAATGTTGTATTTGTACTTATTCGGTTGGTCTGAACTTGTTGGACTTGGGTTCTTGGGTTTATTTGGTTTGTCTTTTGGTTCTGCTGGGGCTACTATTCCTATCCTGTTGTCAAAGTATATCTCTACATCATCAATAATCTCGTCCTGCTTATTGATCTGATTGTAAAGCAAGTTGTATTTACGCCAAAACTCCAAGCGTAAGCTCTCACTATATTTCGGGTCTAAATCAATTACAAACTCTATCAGGTTAAGGATTTTGAAGTATTTCAAAACCTTCTCTTTCAGCTTTTTCGCTTCCTCTTTTGAATTTCTGATGTAGTTGTCTAATCCATCTTCAATTGCTCGAATCAAAGCAATATCAGGATTGTCCGTCTGGTACTCTTTGAACTGAGGGAAATGCTGTGTGAAGATGGAGTGAGCGTTCAGCTCTGCATATAACTCTGCTAACTTATCTTCATCACCTAACGGGTCAAAATCAGACACTACCACATTACTGAAATGCTCAAAAGCAGACTTGATATTTTTTACATTGACATTCTTGTAGGAGAAGTCAACAATCTTACAATCATTCTTATACTTGGTAGTCCTGTTTACCCTTGAAATGGTCTGAATGGCATTGATACCTCTGATCTCCTTGTCTAAGAATAAAGTATGCAGCTTGGGTTCATCAAAACCTGTCTGTAGCTTATCTACGACTATGATCAGTCCATTTTTTTTGTTCGCAAAGTTCTGTAATACCTTCTCCTCGCTTAGTCCACCATTAAGGCTATTTGTACTGCCATGTTCCTGACTGTCCGAGAATACAATGTATATCGGAGCATCAGCGAAACGCTCATACTTTTTATGCTGTGTGAGCTCAGCATAGTATTTCTTGATAAATCCTACATACTTTTTGGCAGCTGGTATAGAAGATACTGCCAACATACCTTTGGCTGAACCTCTGATGTTGTGATAGACGGATGAAAGGAGTCTTTCAACAACGAATTTCGAAATGGCTTCAATCCTCTGAGTGTTGAGGTATATTCTCTTCTTTCGTATGGCATACTTCTTTCCATACTTATCTATACCTGTATCGGTGTTGTCAGGTATCTCTTCAAAACCATAACCAAGGTCACCTTCAAAGCCTTCCAGCTCATTGTCTGGAATTTCAAAGTACATCTTTGCAGAAACAGGAACAATCCCTCGAATGGGATTTAGGATGTAGCCATCTTGTATGGCTTCGCGCATGGTATAGCTGTCAAATGGAATCCAGATTTTTTCTGATTCTGCGTATTTGTTGAACTCTCCAAAACGAGCTAAAACCTTATCATCTGGAGTTGCTGTAAACCCGACAATTAAATTTTTCTTTATTTGAAGATTTTGGTACTCTTTATTGCTGTCGAAGTTGTTTTGCAACTCTTCAAACGTACTTACCATCTCTTCGTTTTGAACACCGCTATTGCTTCTATGAATTTCATCAATTAAGAAAGCTACACGATAATCACTTAGTCGCTTGATTGATTCGTAATCAAGTATATTACTGACACTAGAGAACTTTTGTAAGTTGACAACTACCAAGCGTTTGTCGCTGCTCAAAGCAGATATGAAAGTCTTCTTGTCAGTTGCTTCTATGAACATTCCTTTTTGAATATTCATGTTATGCAGTTTAGAATCTAATTGATCTCTAAGCTGCAAGCGGTCAACTACTAGCATCACCTTGTCATACACATAGAGTCCCTCTCTGCGAAGGTCTTTGAGCTGCAAGGCTGTCCAGCCGATAATATTACTCTTACCAAACCCTGCTGCATATTGTAGCAGGAGGGAATAGACGGTCTTATTGTTTTGGTACTTCTGACGTTTGGCAATGAGTTCTTTAGTTTGGCTCTCACCAATGCCCTTTTCTTTTAACTCAGCCTCTAACTTCCTGATAAAGTAGTCTGGTTCATCTTCATGCTCCAGAAACTCATTGATCTTAAATAGTACTTTGTCTGTTCCAAATTTTTGCTTGGGTCGTGGTGCTATCAGCCTACCATCATTGTGCTTATATTCTTTGGTTTTGCTGCCTTCCTTTTTGATGAATTCACGCTCTATGAAGTTGTAGTAGAGAATTTCTTTCTCTATCATCTTCTTGTCGTAGAGTGCCTTGAACACCTCCTCAAATCGCTCGGTTTTTGTGGCTTCCCTGCTCCGAAGTGGGTAGGGCTTGAAGTCCTTTAGGACTTTCTTTTCATAGTTTTCAAAATCATAGCTGCCACTGGCTACCGTGTTTTTGATTTCATCAAAGTGATTGGAAATATTTCGGGTGACGTAAGTCTCTGAAATATCTGTAGAGGTAATATGTATGGCTTTCTCAAATACTTTCAGAAAGTCCTTTCGGATGGTTTGAGAGAAATCATTTTTATTAGCAATGGTCAGGTATTCCTGTACAGCATTTAAGTAGTCTTTACTTACTTTCTTTCTGCCGTTCTTTTGAGCCGTTTGGTTTGTCCAGTTGCTCTTTAACTCACTATATCCTAAAAAGATACCATTCAGGAAAAAGGACAAATCAGGGCGAAATGAAAAATGCTGCTTGCCCTCATAGCGAAAGATGTAGGGCAACTCCTGGACTACTGAGAATACATTTTGGTCAAATAACTTGTCTTCTTCAAACTCACTACCGCTTGGGTAAAAGAGGTGCAGCTTGATTCCTTCAAATGTGACGGACTTATTAGTATTGATGAAAATAGCCATGTTCATGGATGACTTTATCTTCTCATCCAGGAATTGGCAAAAGGCGTTTAGCAGGTCTTTTTCGCTTGGAAACTTTTTTAGGAGCTTTCGGTAATTGCTCTTATTCAGGTCTGTTTCCGAAATGAAATGCTTTAGGTCTTCTGTGATGAAGAACAAAGGCGAAACGGTATTTGCCTTTGCTTCCTTGTAGCGAAGGCCGTCAGGTCTTTCGCAAAGGAAGTTGACGAGGTATTTATCTTGTAGGTCTAATTCATTCATATTGTCAGAATCAGGATTTATTGATTTTAGGATTTAGAGGATGCCCTTTAGCATGATAGACTTTCTTGAATTGAAGACTCGTTGCTCCAAAGTTGATCAGCAACCCTACAGGCAACTGATATGCCACCAGATAGTTCTTGGCTTGAGCCAGATGTACGTTTTCAAGGTTGACCAATGCTTTTATTTCCACCATCACCTCATTTTCTATGATAAAATCTGCCCTTCGAGTGCCTACTTGAATACCCTCATAGTAGATCGTTTGATCTTGCTCTCTCACATATCCCAGACCAGCTTTCTCCAATTCAATTGCTAAACATCGCTGATAGATCACCTCTTGAAATCCATTCCCTAATGTATTGTGTACTTTCATAGCGCAGCCATTGATCTTGTAGGTGATGTCGTTGAGTTCTTTTTCTGTCATTACTTATTCATGTTGTCAGAATCAAGATTTAATCGGATGTATTTGATTTTCAGGATGAATTGAATCCTGCCCATCTTTTAATCCTACTGATCCTGATTCAGACACTTTTATTTTTCCTGTCACCACATCATTGATAAGCGTTTTTCTCAGCTCTTTGAGTGTGATGATTTGAGTCTGTATGTTCTTAACAATTTGATCAATTTCGGATGTCTTTTTCTCCAAGTAATTTGCAATGTCCTTCTGTTCATTTTTTGGAGGTAAACAATAGAAAAATTTCTCAAAAACATTCTGATAGAGATGTAGAATGGTTGTACCATTCTTGTTGAAGTCAACAAAATCAAAAAAGACTCTTGAATTAAGAAGCCAATACATGTATTCGTTAATATATTTCTCATGACGAGGGCGAGTGACGAAAACACCACTATTAAGAGTCGCAGGTTTAGGCAAGTTTTGAACAATTGCTGTTTTGCCAATCGAGCCATCTTTTGTTATTAGCAAGTCTCCCTCTTTAATAATGATTTTTTTATCCTGATCAAATCTTTCCTTTTCTACATGGTAACAATTACTCCAATCAATTTTACCATTAAGAAAATCAGTTCCCGTAACACAGTAGTAATCACCGCTCAACTCAAATTCATCACTTCTAAGTCCTTGCCAGCCAATTCTGGCTTTGACATAAGTGTAATCCTTAATTCTCCTAAATTCCCAATGCTCTGGTATTTGACCAATCCAATCAATGCCACTGTCTTTGAGTTTTACATCCTTATTCAGCCCTTTTGTTACTGTTTCATTAATCAGACTTTTCCTCAGTTCTTGATAGTAGGTGATCTTCTTTTCTAAAAGTTCTACTTTCTTATCAATGGCCTGAGTCTTGGTGTCAAGGTAATCGGCTATGGTCTCCTGTTCAGCCGGAGGTGGAATGGGAACACTTATAGCTTCAATAGTGCCCAGATATATACCTGGCTGGGCAGAATAATTCGTGTTTGACCAAAGGTTTTTTTGGAATCTGTTGCCTTGTATAAAATAGAACAAATATTTGTTAAGTAATACTCTCTCATTTACCCTTATAGTTGCTATACTTCTTTGGGTTGCAAATGGTTTGAGTTTTGGTACTAATGCAACCTTACCCATTGTTGCGCCAACTATTGCTAATTGTATGTCTCCTTCCTTAACTTTAAAAGACCGAACAATTGACAGGTAATCCTCTTTGGAAATCATACTGTCATCTTTCAAGTTGACAAACTTGTTATCAACAATGTTCCGGACACTTAATAAGGGATAGCCACTATCTACTCTTTGAAACGATCCATGAGTACCATCTTTAATTAGTCTACAAACTCTTTTTAAATGACTATCAATCCAATGAGTAGGGATATTACCTAACCAATGTATTTCAGAATCTCTATATGAGTCATATTTCATCATAGAGCCAATTCTTTTTCTAAGTTGGTTAAATCATCTTCCAATGCTTCCAGATCAGAATTGATTGCAGAAACTTCTCTCAACTTCTCGGGTGTGTAGAACACTTTATTGAAGTTTACTTCCACACCGATCACATTGTCCAGGTACTCGAAAGGCTTGGAGATGTATTTAGCCATGAAATCAGCGATCCATTGAAGATTCTCCGTTTTGTCAGGAGAGTAAGGAATAATCTCATAGTCTTTTTGCAGGTCTTTGGTGAGTTCTGCCGTTATGACAATACTGGCCTCTTTGGTCTTGGTAGCTTTCTTGTAGCTGGATTTGATAACTATTTTACCACAACCCAATTCTGTTTGTTTGCCTTCCGTTTCTTCTATGAGTGTATCCTTGTCAGTGTCATACCAATAGGTGGACTTTTCAGTCTGCACTTTCAAAGTTTGTTCCTTATAGTCCAATGATGCAATCATTGGTTTTACTTCCTCACCAAAACGCTGCAGTAGATTTTTGTATGTGGTTTTGTCAAAGTCGGTAATCGTAAACTCAGTGATCTTAATGTTTTCCTCGTCCTCAACTGTAATCTGAGTAGGAGACAGCTTGATTGATTTGGCTTCTACCTGCTCTCCTTCATTGTTTTCTTTTACAGGCATTTCAATGTGCTTTCCATTTTCATCCACATTGGTCAGCATGATACTCTGGCGATTGTAGTAGAAATGCCACTTGTCAAATACCTTGGAGAAATCGTTATCCTTAAACTCCGTGAAAGCCTTAATGATCTCTGCTCTGTTGTCAGGGTTCATTTGCTTTCGCTTCTTACCCTTACTTTTCTTTAGAGGTTCATTTAGCTCACTTGCATTGACGAGTATTACTTTGTCCTTTCTGTCAGCAGGTTTGTTCTTATTGAAAATCCATAGATAGGTATAAATGCCTGTGTTGAAGAACTCATCTGTTGGCATTTGGATAATACCTTCTACCCAATCATTGTCAAAGAAGTGCTTGCGGATATTGCTTTCACCGCTCCCTGCATCACCACTAAATAGCGTAGAGCCATTGTGAACAACTACGGCCATTCCTTCACTATTCAGTTTCCAGAGAATGTGTTGGGTAAATAGGAATTGTCCGTCAGAGATAGAGGGGAGTGAAACGAAACGATCAGTCGTATCATTCTTGATGTCTTTGGCATATCCTTTCCAGTCCACTCCATACGGTGGGTTGGCTACTGCAATGTGAAACTGCTTGTCAAAGAACTTACCTATCTCTGTGAGTGTATTGCCGTATTCTATCTGAGTGTCTTTTCTGAAACGGCTTTCAATCTTTGCCAATGCGAACAGGGCATCACTCCATTCTTGCCCATAGGTAGCTGTAGGTCGATTGAACATTTCCTGTATCTTATCTTCTACACCAAAGAGGAGGTTTCCACCTCCACAAGTCGGATCATAAATGGTAAGGAACTTGCCATTGTCCTCAATCTTGGAGGCAATCAATTCAGAAATCAAAGAGATAATATCATCTGGAGTATATTGCTCTCCTGCTGTTTCTGCTGATATATCTGCCCATCTACGCTTGATGTGTTCTTCAAGCGTAGTAATTTCTGAGTTGTTGAATGGAGTCAAATCAACTTCACTCCACGCCTGTACTGTCTCGAATAAGATTCGTTTCTTTTTGAGCTGTCCGCTAATGCCAGAAATGTCCAGGAACTTTTCTTCTTCTGTTCCTTTATCCACACCCAATAAGTATTTGGTTTCTGGATCAAATGATTTCAAGTAGAGGTGAAAATCAGAATCAAAGGCTTTGTCATTCTTACAAATGTCTTTTAGGGATTTGCCTTGGCGAATGATATAATCATTGTAGCCAAGTCCAGCAAGCTGAAACTCTTCTACAAAATCATCAATGTTATCCTTTCCAATTTCTTCTTCCAGTCTCTGGGCTTCCCTGATCAATCGGCTCTCTACCATGAGCAAAGCGAAATAGGGCATCATGTATTTAGGGAAATCACTCTGCTTGATTCCTGCACCTATGAGTAAGTCGGCTGTTCGCCAAACGTCTGATTCGTATTTGAGGATGTTAACACTCATCTTTCTTAATCTCTTTACTTATTATATCCAAAGCCCCATTAGCCAATGGCTCATCTTGTATCACATCTTTTATTCTATCAGCCAACCATCGGACTATGAGATCCTTTTCATTGGCTTTAGTACAGTGACAATCTTTATGATATGCTCTCGCTGTGCTCTTCTTTCTCAATTAGAGCCGTCTCTATATCAATCTGGGTTACTACTTGTCTAAGTAATAAGCCTTGTGAATTACCTAGCTCTCTGAGTCTTGTGTCGAGATAGTTCATTATCTTTTTATTGCCTTGTCACTTTCTGTCGTTGGTGTTAAATTTTGATTCCAATTCAGTCTTGATTTTTGAAAAGACAATAATAAAATCACGTGATGAAGAAAAATATTTAGCATCATTTTAGACTGAAATATATTAGTCAATTTAAATCTTCTCAAAATCCGCCTCAAGTTGCTAAAAACAGGCATAAGAGACAAGGCTTATGAAATCTAAAGAATATCTCACTATAGCTAAAAGGCGGGGTGTGTTAATGATGTCTTAAGGATGAATGGAGATATTTATCTAATATATTGAACACTGCTCTATTTCTTTACCTATTAGCTATGACACATATATTACTTCTCAATCCTTCTTTAGTCCTGTGAAGCCAACTATCTTCTAAAAGCTATTGATTATTTGAGAAAATCCTCCTTGCCAATCACCGTAGCAAGCAAATAGATAGACAAAAATAGCTATCAATACAATCGGAAAATAAACATCTCCAAATTTATCTTTTAGAAAAGAATATTTTAAAAACTGCCAAACATACACTCTAAATCCAAGTATTTTAATTAATCCTATTTCAATTGTTTCTGTATGACCTTTTTCGTTAGAAGAGTAATACCCATCAATTTTAATCTTTAGCAGAGAAACCGGATCAATTCCTAACCCTATATTTTTAAAGGATAATTTTTCCTCAAATCCGTCTATTTCTATTGTTTCTTTAAAATGCTTGGACCAATTACTTTTAAAATAGGCATGTATTTTATCTTTAATGTACTTAGTGAACCCTTTTCGAACTTCTTCTTTTTGGAGTTTGGTAAAATATCTCCAAACAAAAAATATATAAATACAATATAGACCTATATAAAATCTGCTTATCTCTGTTATCTCTAGTCCCAATCCAAGTAGGTTGAACTTGGTGATCTCGACTCTTGAAAAGGCAAGAAATATAATGACTACACTTAGTATGTTGAGGTTCTTGCGGACTGATCCAAAAGAGATATCAAAATCGCCGCTTGAGTCGGAGTTTACAGTTATATTGTTTCGTATGGGTCTAGACATAGATCAATTAATTTTTAAAAATTCGAAGTTCTTAAAATGAACGTTAAGTGCAAAGAACTTAATAGAAGAAAAATGAAATCTACCTTTTGACATTTTTAGAACTCAAGATTTATTCATTTCGAGTAGGCAAGAAGAAGTAGTTTGTCTCTTAAGACCTCTACGCTCCTCTCGGATGACAGGATTTATATAACGTAGACCGTAAGTGTCTCATCTGAACAAACACTCCCCCTTGACAAGGGGGCTGGAGAGGATTCAATTTATAAATCCAGAAAGTAGAACTACTATATCAAGAACCTTACTTGTACTTGTGTTTCTTCCCAAATCCCCCTTACCCCCTTTGAAAGGGGGAATATGAAAACTTGTTCATCATGAGCTCCCATCTCATTCGAAACAAAACATACAAAGCGTAAAATGGTAATTATCACTCCTATCCTCAAGCGAAGGGGCTTCTAAGGCCTTAGCTAGATATTTCGTGCTGCTCAACATAACTGCGTTTTTGCATCTGAATGCAGCGTCATCACAAGCAAAGTGCGGCGATCTTTTTAGGTGAGGTACTGCCTCATTTTGGCAGATTACTTCACTGCGTTAGTAATGACGTTGAAGACTCAGAATCAAAAAGCGTTATCAGTAGCAGAGCGAAAGATCTATCGAGGTCCTATCCCTGTGTTTTCTCCAGTAGTTTCTTCTGAAGTTCTATAATGGTATTTTGACAATCAAACAGTTGCTTGTTCAAGTCCTCTTTTGATTGGATCAATGCTTTGAGCATCTTCTTTAACTTATCCTCAGAGATATCGTCTAGGTATCCGAATCTTTCTCTTTCGGTGATGAAGTCAGTCTCTCTTACGTCCTTGTTATTGGGCTGTGTTGACGTTGCTCCTTTACTCACATCATGAAAGGCCATATCTAATCGAATGAATTTATTATGGTCTAGATTGTATTGAGACATGATTTCATCAAACTTTTCTATTTTCATCGCAGTGCCTGATTCATAAGACTTGATATTTTCACGAGTCAAGCCAAAGTACTCACCGAAGACCTCCTGAGACAATTTGTGTTGTTCCCTTAGAGTCTTTAAGTTCTTGCTGATATAGTTGTTTTGATTATGAATATCGGACGAAAGGTTGTGATGAGTATTTTTTGATTTCACAGAATATAGTTATCAACGATAAATATTTTACTTATTAGCATTATCAAAACTAATATAATTTTCCATGAAGACTGATATAGTTATCACCGGGATTTGCTATTCTACTTTCAAAGCAGGGATAGTGGGTCAATGGAGTTGGTAAGTAATAAAGGCCAAACAAAACATCACATATAGATCTTTACCTGAGTCCAGATGATAAAAGGAAGTGATACTTCAATCAAAAAGCTTCGTCATAAGCAGGAGGATCGACGAAGTAATCTTTCAAAGATAACAGCACCTCACCCGAAGAGATCGCCACGCTCCACTCGCGAAGACGACTATTTGTTGCTATTCATTACTCCGTCATCCCAGAAGGTTTTCTCACAATAGTGAAGAATACTATCAGGGATCACGCAGATCTAGTATCAAACTAATCATAATTGACAACAGCCTTTCTCGAAAAGATCGCCGTGCCGTGTTCGCGACACAACAATTCATAAAATACTCCCCCTTGAAAAGGGGGCTGGGGGGATTAATTTCTCAATCCATGAAGGAAAGTAATAAGCCTTGTTTGAGTTGTATTACTTCCCAAATCCCCCTTACCCCCTTTGGAAGGGGGAATTAGAAGTTGTAGTATCTGTTCAAATAATCTACCCAATTGAAGCCGCGCTGTGCTCGTGAAGACGGTTTTCATTGTGGGGTGTTTTCTATTCTTGTACTAAAAAACAACGTCTTTACGAGGAGGCACGACGAAGTAATCTTTCAAAGATAGCAGTATCTCACTCGAAGAGATCACCACGCTCCGCTCGCTAAGACGACTATTTGTTGCTATCCATTACTCCGTCATCCCAGAAGGTTTTCTCACGATAGTGAAGAATACTATCAGGGATCACGCAGATCTAGTATCAAACTAATCATAATTGACAACGGCCTTTCTCGAAAAGATCGCCGTGCCGTGTTCGCGACACAACAATTCATAAAATACTCCTCCTTGAAAAGGGGGCTGGGGGGATTAATTTCTCAATCCATGAAGGAAAGTAATAAACCTTGTTTGAGTTGTATTACTTCCCAAATCCCCCTACCCCCTTTGGAAGGGGGAATTAAAAAGTCGTAGTATCTGTTCATATAATTTATCCAAATTAAGCAATACCTTTCCTCAAATGACACCTCGAAAAGACACAACAAATCATTACCGTTAATAACGGTATGACAAACTGTAAACAAAAAGTCGCCCCCAACTTCAGCGAAATATGGGGGCATAATGGAACATCGAGTCTCTATAAATACTACCTAGACCCGAGAAGTACTTTAACCATCAAGGAGCAAGAAGCGTTCCTATCTCTACGATTTTTTCTTCTCTATACTGCTTCTGAAGCTTCAGCTCATCTATATTCACCTGCTGTAGATAAGCCTCTTCGTCAGTCAATACATTTCTACCTTTGGTCTCAGAGTCAAGCTTAGACTTTGTTTTATCTATCATAGACTGTTGTTTGTCAATCATCTGCTGAGGAGCACTAGTAGTGGTGAGGTGAGACATTAACTGTTCGGCATTGAGCAAATCATCCTTTAAGCCATCGATTTCTACTTGATCGATTTCCTGCTTAGCCAGTCTAGTGGTCAATCTATCCTGAGTACGGATGATATCACGATCCAGTTCAATAACCTCCGCAGACATTTTTTGCTTCAAATAGGTTAGTTGCTGACTATCCATTTCATTTAAAATTATCATAATTATAAAATTTTAAGGGTTAAAAATTAATTCTCCCGCTCCTTCGTGGATCGGGCATACTTAAGCGATTATTTATGTAGACGACCGCAGTCGCATATAAATAATGATTTGTTGCGTATCATTTTGATCCTGATCAGGTTTGGAGCATACCAAACTGAAGCCACGAATCCTATATCGGAATGGCTACAGTTCTTCCTCCATCTCAATGACAAACAAGAAATGTTTTGATTGTAGGGCCGTAGCCCTTTATGCAAATTCCTTAACTCTTAGGGTGAGCTTTTGCAGTACTCAGAAGATGTACTTTAATACCCTCCTGAATATATCGGTTAATTAGCATCACACTTAACGCACTAAGAACCTGTCGACTAATGTCTCGGTGCTTAGAGTAGAAGAAATTAACGAGCTAGTCTAGCCAAATCAGCAAAACTTGTATTCATGTATTCTTCTAAACGTTTCAAAACTATCGGACTAGGAAAATGTTTTGCCTGTTCTACCTTAGAGATAGTAGACTGATTGACTCTTAGTTTGACGGCTAGTTGTTTCTGATTTAGTTTTCGGAAATTCCTTACGTACCTGAATATTCTGGCACTGGCTTGGTTTGTAGTCATAGCTAATTGATTAACTGGTTGAATTAATTATGCGAATTAAGTAATGATTTCATTAAAAACAGGCCTCCTCGACAACTTTTTTTACTTTTTATTAAATATTTAATATGCGTGGTTAGGTTTTGGAAAAAAATATGCGTAATCAAGATTTAGAAAAAAATATGCGTGGTTAGGATCTGAAATAAAATATGCGTGGTTGAGTTTTGAAATAAAATATGCGTGGTTGGGATTCGAAATAAAATATGCGTGGTTGAGATTTGAAATAAAATATGCGCGGTTGAGATTTGGAAAAAAATATGCGTGAGTGGGTTTGAAAAAAATATGCGTGGTTGAGATTTAGAAAAAAATATGCGTGACTTAAAAATGAACCACGCATATATGCGTGACCACCTTACGCATATATGCGTAAATGAAAAAAAGCAACCACGCATATTTATTTCGTTGCCAAAAAAATATGCACGACTCAAAAATGATTTTTAGGCACAATGAAACTTTAAAGCAGTTAGTAGAAGAATACTATTACATATAGAGTTTCATTTTATGGTTTGTCTCATCCTCTGAACAAACACTCCCCCTTGACAAGGGGGCTGGGGGGATGTAATTAACCAATCCAGAAAGTAGATTCATATCAAGTGCCTTGCTTGACTTGTGTTTCTTCACAAATCCCCCTTACCCCCTTTTATAAGGGGGAATAAGAAAACTTATTCATTACTAACAGAGTCAGGCAGTAACTCACCTGATCAGATCGCCGCGCTCTGCTCGCGATGACGGCTCTTTAAGACTGTGCTGTTCTGGCTTCGGACACAACGAATAACCAACTAGGTTACTCAAAGTAATCTAGTTGGTTTTTTATTATGAGATCTCAGATAGTTACCTTACGATTTCTTTATTCTTGAAAGCTATCTAAGTTGACATATATACTGTCATCAGTCATGGTCACCCACAATGGCCCTTGTAAATAAATATTTCCATTAGAATAATACCCTTGAGTAGACCTCATATCTCCTACAATAAAATCAAATGACCCCTCACCTTTGGTATCTGGTGATTTCCAAGTGTAACTGACCGTATCTTCTGATTTGATGGACAATTCTAAAACGTCATTACTCAAAGTTGCTATGACTTTGAGTTCTTGTTCACGCTCTGATACATTTCTAATCCTTAATTCTAAATCTTTGGTAACATTATCATCCTTACAAGAAACGATAGCACTAAATACTGCTAAGAGTAATAAAATACTTTTTTTCATAGTTAACCTTTTATCTAAAATATACTAAACGACCTGAACTGACTCTCCTAACGGAATTAAGATCCTCGGAAACTTTAACTGCAATATCAGCCTTGAACTTTATTGAATTTTTCATAGACTCGTCACTAGGAGCTTCGAGCCATTTTTTTGTAAACCAAAAGCGTCTTTTCTTTCTCTTGATCTTACCTACTCCTTTGAAATAGTCCCGACCCACATGATTATTATGATAATCCATCTCTTGGTCATAAGATGGTGAACCTTGATCAGCATTACACTCTTCATGCCTATTGGTAAAACCTTTAGCTAAATCAATGCCCTTATCTATACTCTTCTTTTTGCCTGCATAATATTTAGCTATTAATGCATTCCACATGGCATGCCTAAACGCATCACTTCTTGTTTTGCCAGTCCTTTCTCGGTATACATTATCAACGAATTCCCATGTTTTATCAGTTGCTTTTTTTACTGCACTAGCGGCAGTTGGTCTACCAAAGAGATACCAAAACTCTTTATTACACAAACCTCCAGGATAGTACATCGCTCTTTCGTTATTAGCAGTCTGAGTACCAAAATCTGGAGTTGAAATGATATGTTGAAAAACATCAAATTGTAGATTACTATCATAGTATTTTTCTATTATCTCTATATTCAGGGCTATTTGCTCGTCAGATAGAGTTGGAAAATCATTTCGAATTAGTTCTAAGTCAGAATCATCCATTCTATGAACATCTGGGTACTTTGTCATTTCTTCTTCTTCGATCTCAGCCATGAAATCTAATGTAGGATACTCTACATTTTCTAAAGTTGCATTTGTTTTCCCATTAGAAATAGAAAATTTTGATAGATACTCACTTTTATAATCTTCTAGATTAGTAGTTAGAGCTAGTGAGCTTCTTTTTCCGTGTTTAACTTGAATACCTTCAAAATTAATTAATCCCTCTTGCTGATTTTCGAAAATGCTTATTTGATCTGAACAAGATAAGACCGTTAGACTGATTACAGTCATAATAAACAATTGAATTGTTTTCATTTTGCTATACATTTTATTTGATTACAAACACCTGACCAATAGCTTATATAGCCATTGAATTAGCGTACTTGTCCTTAGAAATTATTTTAAAGCCAATATATTTATTTTTTTCACAAACAACGTTTAGTGTTTGTTTTTAATTGTACTCTTACTATGACGTAAGTATATTTCGTCATTACGAACGCAGTGAAGTAATCTGCCAAAGTGAAGCAGTGAACAAACACTCCCCCTTGACAAGGGGGCTGGGGGGATTTAATTAACCAATCCAGAAAGTAGATTCATATCAAGTGTCTTGCTTGACTTGTGTTTCTTCACAAATCCCCCTTACCCCCTTTAAAAGGGGGAATAAGAAAACTTATTCATTACTAACAGAGTGAAGCAGTACCTTACCTGATCAAATCGCGGCGCTGTGCTAGTACGAAGGGTTTTTAAGACTGTACTGTTCTAGCTTCGGACACAACGAATAACCAACTAGATTACTTTGAGTAACCTAGTTGGTTTCCCCCTACAGTATATCCTTGAACTTTTTTGTAGCAGATCGCTGATTGAGTACTTCGGTCAAGTATTCAAAGTTTAGATTATATAGACTCTTGATCGCTATCAAAAACCGATCTCTTTCTTTGAGATAATCTACCGTGCGGCGCAGTGACGATCTCCTGTGTCTGAGCTTGATCGCATAGTAGATCAATATGACCAATGCCAAAGAAATCAATAACACTACAGTGATAAGAGACAAAACTTGGATTTGAAGAGTTATGGCTTTTTTCTCCGCTATTATCTTTTCATGCTGAATATGTACACGCTCTGTCCTGAAAGCCTCATATTGTTCTACTTGTAGTGCTATTTTCTCATCTTCGACGATAGATGCTTCATTGCAAGTTTTACTATAGTGATAAGCTGTCGATATTTCGTCCCTTCCCTCATGGTAGTCTCTTAGCCTCATGAGTGCTTCCTTGTATATTCGAAAATCTACCTGAGTAGGGTCTAGTGTAGAAGCCTTGGTGTAGTAATGTATCGCACTGTCTTGATCTCCAACTCCAGCATGAAGATCTCCTAAATCTAAAAAAGTAGCAATAATATACGGGTTACCTATTGGTACAGACAGATATAGCTCTTGATGAAAATAGCGCTTTGCTAAGTCATACTCTTTTTTCTCAAGGTGACAGGCTCCCAAATTTCCATATATTCTAGCCATGTGGGTAGTATCCTGTAATAAGTCGGCCAGGACGAGAGCATTTTGATAATAGTAGTTCGCCGAATCAAATTGGTCTCTTTTTAGAAAGCAATTTCCAATATTCAACCTTGCCATCATTATATAAGATGTCCTATCTAGACTTTGATTGATAGCTAGTGACCTGTGTAAGTAATACTGTGCGGAGTCATACTGTTCAAGACTCAAAAGAGAGATACCCATATTCATATAGCAAGATGATTCGCCTTTCTTGTCTGCTAATTCCTTTCTGATATCTAGTTCCTCTATGAAACTTTGAAAAGCTGTAGGATAGTTGTATGTCTCTAAATGGCAAATACCAATACTACTCATAGACTTTGCTAGTTGTTGATATTCATCGGTTCTTGTAAACAGCTCAGCAGCATTGTAATAACTCACCAGTGCCTGATCATATTCTTTCAATACTTTTCTTTTTATAATACCTTCTAGGTAAAAAGATTTACCAAGAAGACTGAGATTACCTGATGATTCCGCATCTTTTTTTACGCTATCGATGATCTGCAAGGCGGAGTCAGGGTGTTGGTCATAGATTTGATGTGCATGGTTAAATAGATCGTCAGACTCTGAGGTACGATCACATGAAATTAGACTTGCAAGTAATGCAAGCCACAAAAAATAAAGCGGGTTGATGTTCATTTAGCGTGATTTGATGTTGAATAAAAATGATAGAGTCTCAAATGATGCTGTCTGCAAGTTAACGGTTTCACGTTAAATAAAGTAAAGTTTACAAAAAGTTGACTGACCGAGTAGTCAACTTTTCAACCCTATTTATCGATGTCTACCATCTGGGTCTGCTGGTTTTGAATTTCTAATTCTTGTAGATCGTGCTTCTTCTATTTCTTGTTGATCTGGATCGAAATCTTCAAAGTCATCTTGACATGATGTAGCTATAGTGACTAATAGAAATAGGGCGATTTTGAAAATTGAATTTTTCATAGTTTATGTATTTAAAATATTGATTGTTTACGAGTTGATGTTGAGTGCTTGCATATATAAGGTATACACGGATGTCTAGAGCCTAGTAAAAACGTAGCTCGCTAAGATAACAGAATAGGGTCTTTTGAAGTTGACGGTTTGAGGTCTAGTGCTATAGAATTCTTAAAGAGGTGCTGCTTTACTTTGATAGCTTATGTAGACAGAATCTAAGACTTCTAATTCCCCCTTCTAAAGGGGGTAAGGGGGATTTGGTAAGTAATACAACTAAGGTTATGACTCTTACCTTCTTGGATTGAGGAATTAATCCCCCCAGCCCCCTTTTCAAAGGGGGAGTATTTTTATATTATGAATTGTTCGTTACGCACAGCACAGCGATCTATTCGGGTGAGGTACTGCTTCACTCTGACAGATTACTTCGTCGTGCCTCCTCGTAAAGACGTTGTTTTTAGTACAAGAATAGAAAACACTCCACAATGAAAACCGTCTTCGCGAGCGCAGCGCGGCGATCTCTTCAGGTGAGGCCGTTTGCCAATTATGAGTAGTTTGATACTAGATCTGTGTGATCCCTGATAGCTTTTCTTCGCTGCCGCGAGAAAATCTTCTGGGATGACGATGACAGGTAGTAGTTATGTACCGATCGACGTAACCGTCATCTCGGAAGGTTTGATAGCGAGAGCGTTCAACCCTATCCGAGATCTCAAAGTCAGAGGATGCAATAGCGAAGAGATCCCTGATAGCTTTCCTTCACTGCCGCGAGAATATCTTCAGAGATGGCGGTGTATGATTCCGGATCACTTCACATTATTAGAAGTATTCTCGAAGTGTAGTTTGTCTCATCTTTTCGGACAAGTAATAGTTAATGGTAATTTAATGACCGTATTAATAGATAGACTGGGTGTCACGTCTAGCACAGACTAGTTCATTAGAAAAAACGAACTAAAAAACCAGATCTCTAACAAATACTGCTATTAAAACATTTAAAGGCTATTAATAAGTGTCGGGTAGCTATCAGATCAAAAGGTGTTATTGACTAAAATTGTTTTTCCATTTCAAAAAAAGATCAATATATGTTTTGATAAAAAGGTAATAAAATTACCTTTGGCATTACCAGTGGCATTTGAGAGAGTTAAGTTCCATTATTATTTATGATAAGCTAAGTATAGTTGGTAACATTCCCTAGGTACGAAGGGTGACCATCTAATATTTACTTATTAGCAAAGTGGCGGCGTACCCCGCCCACTTATTGATTTTTCAAAAAATTAGTGAATGAATACCGAAAGCTTTATTGAAAAGCTCTTAGAGCTATATTCAAGATTGACGTTTTACAACATGTTTTTTAGAAACCTACCTGATCATGAGAAACATTACCTAGAGTGCGAAAAGCGTCTGGCTGAATGTGAAGCCGAACTACTTTCCTATGTCCCCGATGCTATTAGCCATGAAATCAATGAAATGCAGAATGTTTGATAGATCCACATCCATAATGAGATAAATAATGATTGTTGTAAATGGATACTCTCCGACCCAAAAGGGTTGGAGTATCTTTTCGAATCATTTTTTCGCTATTTTATGCTTTGGACTATATATACAGCCAAGTGAAAACCGAATACAACACAAAAGCCCGATAAAAAATTGACTGGATTTTGCATAAAAGGTTTAATGAAGATCCTGAAAATGCTTTCGGACAATATATTGATTTGAATTTTGGATATAATTTCATCAAGAGATGAAGGAACTACTCAGTTTGATTTACTTTCTGAATCAAAAACAGTTTTAAGCTTGACACTTTTTGTGTGGTAATGAAATTTATCGCTAAACTTCATTGTATCTGATCATCAAATGAAAGGTTTAAAATTTTACCTCTTTCATTACGAACACTGTCCCTTGTACTTAGAAAATAGCTGTAAATGGAATTTGACTACTATTGATGACTGATTGAACAAATAAAAACGGCCTCTGATTAACTTATGCTAACCAGAGGCCGTTCACTTTTGACCTTTTAATAAATTGAGTTATCAGTTTTTACTGATCACATTCAATTCTTCATCTAGCTTCATCCTAGTTCCATCTTTAAACCAGAGATCATAAAATGTATCTTCTGGTTTAGACACCTTTTGAATCCAACTAAAGTTCTCGATACCTCCTTTTTCATCTACAAAGAAAATAAGCTCGAAAGGTAGCTTGGTGTAATCTCGCATGTAGATATTCGTAGATACCCATTGTCCATCGGTCGTATAGGTTACTCTTGCCTCTTGATTGACAGAATTATCTCTTCTATACAAAATGTAGAATTGTGGATAGTTACCACTTGAGTAGCCTGTCAATATCACAGGGTCATCAAAACGATGTTTTAAGTCTTTTCGAACAGCTGGGGTCAATTCAACACCTTTGTCCATCACTCCTCCTTTAATACGGTGATAGTTGTCGTCAAACAATACAATATATTCCTTGACATCTTTTATGAAGTAGTGATTTTGTCCATCAGCTCTCTCTACGTATTGGATATTGTGAATCTCTTCTAACCCTGCTTTTTTCGTTGCATGAGCCAACTCTTTTGACAACTCATCTTTAAGGTAAAACCTTGTTTCTTCCCACTGATTTTTTCGAGAAACACCAGCGCTACTATGAACATAGTTGCCAAATTTTTTACTTCTAAACTGAATATTGTAACCTCCCCAGTTTCTAGCACTTGCACTTTTAATAGTGGCTTCGGGGTATTTTTCTAATATTAAAGCCTTGGCCTTTTCTAGTTTTGGGTCCTGACTCTGTGCCATAGCAGTAGATGCCATAAAAACCAAAGCCATCATGATTAGTTTAATTTTTCTCATTGCTTCCATAGTTATTGAATTCCTCAATTGCCATACTTCAACGTCAGAATAATCCTTTAATTGTTTATTGGATTCAAATTTTCGTCCAATTTTAATGTGGTATTATCTTTAAACCAAAGATCATAATAGGATTCTTCTGGAGAAAAATATTGCTGAATCCAGTCGAAGTTTTCAATTCCTCCTCGTTCTTCGACAAACATGATCAACTCTAGAGGTAGCTTCACATATTCTTTCATATATACAAATGTAGAGACCCAATCACCGTCTAAAGTATAGATGACACGGCCTTCTTGATTATAAGAATTATCTAACCTATAAGTGATAGATAGCTGAATATCAGTTTGTCTACCAGAATTAAATTTTTTACCCGAGAGGATAAATGGAGAGTCAAACCTATGATGCAAATCTTTCTTTATTTTCCCTGTTAACTTCAACCCCTCTTCCATCGGTCCCATACGCAACCGTTTGAAATCTTCATTAAAGAGAACAATCTTATCCTGAATATCTTGAACCAAGTAGTAGTTTTGACCATCTGCACGTAGTGTGAAATTTTTCTTTTTGATAGTCTTCAGGCCTAGAGACTTTTCTCTATCTACTATCTCTTGAGGAAGCTTCCATATCCAATAAGAGATTTCTATTAGCTCTCCTTTTTTATCAAATGATCCAGAAGCTGAGCATCTGCCCCATTTTGTTTCAGAGGTTTTAAATTGAACAGAGTAGTCTCCCCATTTTCTCTGGACAAAGTTTTTAAATTCTGCATCTGGATGATTTTGCTTAATGTATTGTTTGATTTTAGTCTCCGCATCAGTGCTGTTCTGAGCGGTAGCCTGATTCATTAAAAAGCAAGAAAACAATAATAGAAATACTCTTATTTTACATTTCATAATTCAATTACAATTGTTGTTGGTTAATGTTTTTGATAATCTATTCTCTAATTTTTACTTAAGTCATTTAATCCTTCATCCAGCATTAGAGTAGTCCCATCATTGAACCATAGTTCGTAATAAGACTCAGTAGGAGAAAACCTTTGCATGATCCAACTGAAGTTCTCCATTCCTCCTCGCTCATCTACAAAAATGATTAGTTCTAAAGGTAATTTTACGTATTCACGCATGTAAGCTTGGGTAGAATACCACTCCTCATCCCTGTACACTACTCTTCCATCCTGATAGTAGGAGTTATCCAATCTATAAACGATATCTAACTGCATAAGACCCTGATACATCTTTCCTTCGATGATATATGGGGATTCGAACCTCTCTTCAAGGTCTTTTCTGATCTTTTCGCTGATAACCAGCCCCTCTGATAATGGACCTTGCTTTAAGACTTTATAATTTTCATCAAATAGAAGCACCTTATCACTTATGTCTTGAACTTTATAATAATTCTTGCCATCAGGCCTTTCTGTAAAACTGCCTTTCTTTACTTCCTGTATTCCTTCTTTCTTAAGTTTTGCTGTTAGTTCTTCAGGGAACTTTTTTTGTACCCAATACATGGTTTTTATCCATTCACCAGTCTTAGAGAAGTCAGCCGCAGCTGAAGCCTTTCCCCATTGTGATTGTTCGGTTCTAAAACTAGTCATGTAATCTCCCCATTTCTTTTTCTCAAACCTTTTGAACTCCGCATCAGGATACTGAGTCAAAATAAAATTCTTAATCTTAGTCTCCATCTCAGCATCAGCCTGAGCAAAGACCAATTCTCCAACAGCCAAAAAGGCCACTAGAAAAGTAGTAGTTAATCTAATCATCCATCTAAAATTTAATAATCAAAAAAATCGGTCAACCCGACGAGGTAATAAAGGTAATACTGGATTTACGAGATAATAGTTTTCCGAAGTGAATAGCAAGATAATAATAATCAACGAGTTATCCCGCCTTGACAGTAACATAACTAGCCGAATGAACTGATCATAGTCAAGAAATTGTTCTCATGTCCAGTACGTATCTAGGAAATGTAGGGTCTAAAAAGTCCAAACGCCCCGCTGACACTTTTGTCAGACGAGGCGCAGGCAACCAATCAACTAGCTTCTTAAATATTTTTAAATGTCTAAAAATGGTCAATCAAGGATATCGCTTTGAGTAGACCTTCCTCAACCGACCATTTTACAAACTAAATCTAACATGCTTCTTTAATTCTGTGCTGGTAGCTGGATCGAAGCTTATGAGTGCTCGGTATAATTGCCCGATCCAACTAATCACAAACTAAGACTATCTAAACCAACAATACACTGACCTAGATTAGGGTCTACAAATGATCTTCGTTAGGAATTGACCTTACTAAACAATAAATCAAACTAAATCCATTAGTCAAAACACATTCCAGAGCTTCTACACACTGAATATCAAATTATTACAGAATTGAATGGTCGTATCGCTCCAAGAAATACTGAATACAATATTCGCCTTGAGTAAAAGTGATTTGTGAAAAATAATTCTAAAAAGCAGCCTATCCACTCTATATAAACTCCATTCTCAACCCAATAATTAAAGAGCATTTTGTGGAAAATTTCTTCATTAGGCTATTGTGTAATTAGAATGATAACATCTCAAATGTGATAGACTGATCGGAACGAATTTTCCAAACTTTTGCCATACCTATCAGTTGTTACTTTACACGTTACTGTGTAAGTCACCTATACCTATATACATATAAATTCTCTAAACTACTTTAAAATCAAGCTGATTAAGGTCAGTCGTTGAAATGACTTGTGACACAGTCCTCAGTATGGCTCAAGTCTACTTTTGCCTTATCATTTATAAACAAACACCGCACGTCATGATCAACAAAAAGACAATTATTTGGATCATTTCACTAGCACTTCCAATTATAGTACTCTTATTACCGACCTCTTCTTTTCCTATAGAGGGTATGACAGTAGTGGAGCAGCGAGTGATTGCACTATTCGTACTAGCAGCACTTTTCTGGATATTGGAACCTATTCCGATCTATGCTACCTCCATCCTAATTATAGTTCTTGAACTTATCATGATATCGGACAAGGGACTCAATTTTCTTATTGCTGATAAAGATGTAGAGGGCTTTGGTACGCTACTCAGTTATAAATCCATCTTCGGGACGTTCTCTTCACCGATCATCTTACTATTCATGGGAGGCTTCTTCCTAGCGATGGCCTCCACTAAATATAGACTTGACCAAAACCTAGCTAGAGTTCTTTTAAAGCCATTTGGCACTAAGCCTAGTATGATAATCATGGGACTAATGGCTATTACAGCTGTATTTTCAATGTTCATGAGCAATACGGCAACCACCGCTATGATGCTTTCCATCATCGCTCCAGTTTTGGTATACTTCGATCAAGACGACCCTGGACGAATTAGTCTAGCTCTTTGCATTCCTGTAGCTGCAAATATCGGAGGCATGGGTACTCCTATCGGTACTCCTCCTAATGCTATCGCATTGAAGTACTTAACAGGGACAGATGCTATTAGTTTCGGTGAATGGATGGCGTTTGGTGTACCGTTTGTATTGGTATTGCTGACCATAGGTTGGGTATTGCTGAACACATTATTTCCTGCTAGAAAAAAAGAGATTAAGCTTGAGATCAAAGGTGAATTCCTGAAGACTCGTAAAGCAATCATAGTTTATATCACTTTCGCTGGTACAATCTTAATGTGGTTATTTGATTTCGTACATGGAATGAACTCATACATAGTCGCCATGATCCCTGTGGCTGTATTCTTGATGTTCAACATCATTACCAAAGAAGATTTAAAGAAAATAAGTTGGGATGTACTCTGGTTGGTCTCTGGTGGTATTGCCTTAGGCTTGGCTCTAGGTAAAAGCGGATTGGCTGAAAATGCTGTAAATAGTATTCCATTCTCAGAGTTCCCTGCGCTTCTGATCATCGGTTTTGCGGCTCTTTTAGCTACTACTATGGCTAATTTCATGTCTAACACTGCTACTGCCAACTTGCTACTTCCAATTATCGCAGCGGTCGGAACTACTGTGATCAGTATAGAACCTCTAGGCGGGTCTAAAATGCTCGTATTAGGAACTACACTAGCGGCTTCATTAGGGATGGCGTTGCCTATAAGTACTCCTCCTAACGCTCTTGCTCATGCTACTGGGGCAATCAAAACTGGTCAAATGGCTAAAGTTGGATTGATCATGGGGGCGATTGGACTGGCTGCGGTATTCGGTTTATTATACATTTTGAACATGGTCAACTTCTTTTAAGTATGACAGACGCTCAACATATCAAGGAGCATGATGGACCAAGTCAAAGTTGGTTGAAAGAGAATTTATTCTCCAACCCTGATCAACGTATGGTACTCGAAAAAGGGGATATCATATTGACACAGGGAGTCCAAAACCAAAGACTCTATTATCTGGAATCTGGTCAGTTATCGGGGTATTATCAACCAGAGAATGATGAGGTCATGAATCTCTTCACGATCAAACCGCATATGTTGGCTGGCATTTATAGTTTTTTCTATTCAAAAGGCTCCAGCTATACAACTGTAAAAGCTGATAAACCAAGTATCGTTTATTACTTCGACAAGTCTGATCTATCGGAAGAGGGTAGTGAACAACACAATGAATTTTTGAAACATATCTTACCGTCGATTGTCAATGAGATCTACTTTAGACAAATGCGTCTGGTGCAAAGTACGACTGAAAAACACATTGCACTGAAGCAGTTGTATAAGGCGGAGAAAATGGCCACTTTGGGTCAATTGGCTGCCGGTTTAGCTCATGAACTGAACAATGCCATCGGGGTACTTCACAATAAGACCAATTGGATTACTGAAAAAGTAAAGGCTTACTTCTCTTCTCAACTGGACAAAAATGTTTACAAGTACTTTGAAAAAGGGTTACAAAACGGGCAAGAACTTTCTACTTCCGAATTAAGATCCAGAAAAAAGGCCATTCAAAAGAAAGTCAAGATGGATGATATTGCTGCTAAAAAAGCAGCTCGTCTGGATATTGAAGATCAAGAATTAAATCAAATAATCCATAATGGAAATATTTCTGATCTAGAGCAAATGAGCAACTTCTGGGAAGTTGGCCTTGCTCTGCACGACATGTCTATTGCTGCTGATCATACAAGTCATGTCGTAAAGTCTATCAAGGAACTGGGTGCTCAAGATCATAAGAAAGCTGAAGAATTTGATCTCAATGTGAGTATTTCAAAAGCTCTGGCTTTAGTAAAATCGCTTACTAATAATATAGAGGTAAAACTGGATTTGGAAACCAATATGCTCATCACTGCTAATGAGGGTAAATTCATTCAAGTCTGGATCAATTTAATCAAGAATGCTGCCGAGGTACTCATCCAAAATAACACCACCGATCCAGAAATAACCATAACTAGCCTAACACGAAGTAATGAATACGACATATTCGTACACGACAATGGCCCAGGTATCCCTACTGATATTATGACCAACATATTCCAACCTGAGATGACTACCAAAGTCAGTGGCATCTCATTTGGCATGGGCCTAGGACTGTCTATCGTCGAACGTATAGTCGTCGCAGCTGGAGGAAGCGTGACCGTTTCTTCTGAGCCAGGTAATACAACATTTAAAGTCTCTATTCCAAAATCTTAAAGTCATGGAAAAAATATATATCCTATGCATCGAAGACCAATCTGAAGTACTACACTCAGTACTAGAGCATCTTTCGTTTTTCGAAGGCCATATAACTATCGAAGAGTGTGAGTCTACTGCTGAGGCTAAACAACTGATCAACGAAATAGATGGTGAAGGTGACTATGTAGGTGTGATCGTCTCTGATCATGCTATGCCAGTTCAAACTGGAGTCGAATTCTTAATCGAACTTAACAATGATTTCCGATTTGTTGACACAAAAAAGATTCTTTTGACTGGTCAAGCCACTCACATGGATACTATCCAAGCTATCAATCAAGCGGCTATCGATAAATACATCGAGAAGCCTTGGAAAAAAGAACATTTGGTTGAATTAGTAAGTACTATGCTGACGGAATTTATCATTAAGAAGGGGATTCCATACGAACCATTCCTTCAAGTATTAGATAAGCCAAGGTTATTCGAGCTACTGAAATAATATAAATACATCGTGTGCACTATCTTCTATGTCACCTCTCCAAAGAGATGGGTGTAGAAGTGTAGTGCCTTAGAGTCCGATCCAACCTTGTTTTTCAATCTATCACATTCAAAAAACAAACATCATGACCATATCATATGCGAAGCGACTCATTTTCACTATAGTCTTATTCGCAATACTTGTACTAATTGGTTTAAGCCAAAAAGCAGCGGCTCAGTATAGAGATACTTACAAACTACCTTCTACTCAAATAGGAGACCTTGGTAAAATAAAGTACTTCATCGGTACTCAGCTCTGGATGAGATACACCGACATGAACCCTGGTACTACCATAGGCGAGGAATCGGTCAACCAATCATTTGATATCTCGATGAGAAGATTCCGAGTTAATGCAAGTTCACAAATGGGAGATATCTACTGGAAAGTTCAGTTTGGCATCAACAATATGAACCAAACCTATAATAGACATGAATTATGGCTATTAGATGCTTATGCAAAGTGGACAGCTAAGAAGTACTTCCAAGTTGGACTTGGGAAAAGCATGTACTATGGACTAAGCAGATATTCTGCTTTAAGTACGAGTACTATGATAGCACTCGAAGTGCCTCTTACCGCCTTAGCGACTATCAATAAAACAGACGATATCATTCGAAGAAATAGCTTATTCGTAGAAGGTCAGGTAGGAAAATTCGACTATTGTATGGTTTTTGCAAAGCCTTACATGTCCCCTGTTTCTGCTCCATCTCCAGAGCCAAAATTTGAAAACCCTGACTACTATAGACACGATGGGTTTCAGCCTTCTGGATATTTCGTGTACCGATTCAAGGATAGTGAGGCCATGGGGTCAGCTGCTCCCGGGTCATATCTTGGCAAAAAAACGCTTATAAATCTTGGTGCAGGATTCTTGTTTGAAGATGAGGCCATGTGGAGTGCTAGTCAAGAGGGGGATGTATATGATACTCTTACCAACGATATCAAACATTGGGCGGTTGACTTCTTAATAGATATGCCTCTGGATGCTGACAACAACACCTCCTTTACTTTCTATGCGATGTACCTGAATACCGATTACGGCAAAGGCTATGTAAGAAATTCTGGTACTAATAATTTTGCAACTGGATCAAACGGATCTGCTTTCAATAATAAGGGCAATCTATATCCGACTATGGGTACTGGAGATGTTGTTTACGCTCAAGCTGCGTATAGATGGAAAGCTAAAAGCATAGAAAAAATGGACTCATTCATGCCTTTTGCTACTATTAATTATGGCAATTTCGATGCGCTATCAGACCCTTCCATACTATACGAATATGGAATCAACTTTCTACTGAGAGGACACTCTTCCAAGTTGAGCCTAGGAGTTCAACACCGGCCTATTTTTGAAGCAAATGAATCTGGGGATTTAAAGCAAACAGATTATAAAATGTTAGCGGTACTTCAATATTCAATCGTCTTAAAGTCTTAAAGATCATACTTCTATATTTAACACAAAGCCTTCGCAGCGATGGGAAGGCTTTTTCTGTTTCTACAGATTGACTAGATTCGAAAATGTCAATTTCGTCTCTAATCGATCACCTTCAATCTAAAGTCTCCCTTTCTGCTCTAGAAGAAGAGCATATCAAATACGCTTTTGAAGAGTTTCAACTACACAAAAAACAACGACTGCTATCCGCTGGAGACCACTCTAGGTACGCCTATTTCATTACTAAAGGTTGTATGCGTTCTTTCTTTATTGACGAAAAAGGTGTAGAACATGTCTCACAACTGGCTTTTGAAAATCATTGGATATCAGACTTACATGGTTTTTTAACTAGCTCGTCTGCCACTCACTTTATCGACTCCATAGAGGCGAGTACCATTCTTCGAATTTCATTAGACCGATTAGAAAAATTATACCTAGATGTACCTGCTATGGAACGTTACTTTCGACAACTTTTCCAGTCTGCGTATGTAGCTACAGCTCGTCGTCTGGACAAATCACTGACAGAGACGGCAGATATACGATATGCTAAGCTCATCAAAGAACAACCTGATATCGCACAGAGAGTACCTTTAATCCATATAGCATCATATCTTGGAATCACACCAGAAAGCCTGAGTCGAATACGTAAGGTTAATCGATAAGCCTAAATCTGCTTTCTTAACATACATCAAAAAATCACTCTAACGGATTATTCACCTTTGTTTCATCACCAATCAAAAAAGTGAAACAATGGAAAGTAAATTAATCGACACAAGTCTAAAAGATAGAGTAACAGCGCTCAACAGGATGATCATGAATGGAGAAATATTGACCGCATTTGACAAATTCTATGCAGAAAACGTCACTATGCAAGAGAATGAAGACCAGCCTACTATAGGAAAAACTGCTTGTCGTATAAACGAAGAAGTATTCGTAAAAGGAATCACAGAGTTCAGAAGTGCTGTAGTCCAAAACGTAATTATAAGCGATGAAATATCAGTTGTAGAATGGAAGTTTGACTTCACCCACAAAGACTGGGGAACTCGCAACTTCACTCAAGTATCTATACAAAGATGGTATGACGGTCAGATTGTCAATGAGAAATTTTACTACAATAAATGATCACACGGTCTCAAAGCTGGCCTAAAACCAACTTTGAGACCTAATTCAACTACTAATGCTGAAACTTAAAGAAGCAATATCACTTTGTGATAAAGTAATAGCCTACGGAGAACACCGTCAATACAACCCCTTGACAGCAGTAGTACTCGACAGAGGAGGCCATATATTATGTACTCTCAGACATGAGGACTGTGGCATCCTGAGATTTGATATAGCGTATGGAAAAGCTTGGGGAGCACTAGGGATGGGATTTGGTACCAGAGGATTTGCCAACATGGTTCAATCTTCAGAAAAGATGCAATCATTTGTACATTCACTATCTGTGATGTCTGGAGGTAGAGTCGTCCCCACCCAAGGAGGCGTACTAATAAGAAATAGTAATGGAGATTTACTAGGTGCTATAGGAGTCAGCGGTGATTCATCAGAGAGAGACGAAGAATGTATACTTCATGCGGTTCGTTCTATGGGAATGATTGCTCAACCTTAAAATTTTTCAAGTAATGAATAGAATTGATTTTATAAAAACGATGGGGGGCACAATATTGACAGGTATAGGTGTGAAAGGACTAGCGAAAGCAGCTGAAGACTGGGGTGACACCCCAAAAATGCCTGCATTCTTTGTAGGACATGGTAACCCTATGAATGCGATATTAGAAAACGATATCACGATGGGGTGGCGATTGATGTCCAAAGGTATGCACCCAAAAGCTATAATGTGTATTTCAGCGCATTGGGAAACTAAAGGGACTAAGGTCACAATGGTAGAACGACCAAAAACCATTCATGACTTTGGAGGTTTCCCAAAAGCTCTATTCGACATGCAATACCCTGCTCCTGGTTCGCCTAATATAGCTCAATCTGTAATTGACAAAATACAATACCGAACAGTAGAGGAAGATCATGAATGGGGTCTTGATCATGGCACTTGGTCAGTACTAGTCAAAATGTTTCCTGAAGCTAACGTACCCGTTTTTCAACTTAGTCTTGACTACAGAATGTCTCTTGCTGAACATTTCGAACTAGCCAAAGAACTCGACTTCTTAAGAAAAAAAGGAGTATTGATAATCGGAAGCGGAAATATTGTACACAATCTCCCTTATGCAAAATGGAACTCTGACGAACCTTATGACTGGGCCATAGAGTTTGATCAAAAAATTAAAAACTCTATCGATCAAAGAGATATTAACAGTTTAATACAAATAAACAAGTATGGAATGAGTGCAAAAATGTCTGTTCCTACGATGGAACATTATTTACCTATGCTCTATATAGCAGCTCTTTTACAAGAGTCTAACCAAGTTCATTATTTTAACGAGTCAATAGAAATGGGGTCAATGTCTATGAGATCTTTTATTATATCTTAATAACACCACAATATTCATTAAACCAACTCCAATCACGAATAGAGAAAAAGTTTATAAAAACAGCTCTATCAACGTTTTTAATGGAATTCATCATACTATCAACTATGTAGTTTTGATAGCTTTGCGACTTCATTTTACTACTACATTATTTAAATGAATCCATCTTCTATCATTCTCATCGCCATTTTTGCGATTGGCTTTCTATTTATCGCTCTCGAACACAAATTTGAAATCAACAAAAGCTGGATAGCTCTATTCATGGGGGCTACTATGTGGATGGTCGTCGCGTATGGCGAAACCCATGACGAACTTCATGGTCCCATCAAACATTCTTTTGCGGAAATATTTGAACTGGTTTTCTTTCTAATGGGAGCCATGACTATTGTAGAAATGCTCGGTCACTTCAGGTTCTTTACTTGGGTAGAGGTCAATCTGATGAAGTTCAATATCTCGAACAGGCTACTATTTTGGATACTTGGTTTGATCGCATTCTTTGCATCTGCGATTCTTGACAACTTGACGAGTACTTTAGTCATGATCCATATCGGACGATATCTGTACATCAAAAAAGAGAACTTCAACATATTCGTGATCAACACTATCATAGCTGCCAATGCTGGTGGAGCCATGTCTCCAGTTGGTGATGTCACCACAATTATGCTTTGGCTGGCTGGTAAGTTCACCGCTTGGCAAATTGTGATTTACGGAATCGTACCTTCCTTAGTAGCATGGATCGTTCCACAAGCCATATTAACTGCACAGGTTCAATATGAAGAGCGCGAAGGACAGGATCACAATAAAGACTTACCTACTCAATGGGGATTGATTATCGCCGGTTTTGCAACATTTGGCATTGCAGTTTTGATCAATATACTTCACTTGCCTCCTTTCTTTGGCATCATATTCGGCATGGGGATCGTAGCGATAGTGATCGACTATAGATTGAAAAGAGGTAAGCTCAAGAAAAAGGCTGGAGATATTGTCAACCTTGTAAAACACATAGACATGGCTACCATATTTTTCTTTGTAGGAATATTGTTGGCAGTGGATGCCTTGAAGTATGCAGGTATTTTAAATCTTATCGCTGACGGTATTTTTGGAAACAATGTTCTTAATGATCCAAATGCCATCATAACAGGACATACAACGTTGGGTCTTTTATCTTCTTTATTTGACAATGTGCCTTTGACCGCGGCTGTGATCAAAATGCTACCTGAGGGGATCGACTTCATATATTGGATTTTACTAGCTATCACAGCTGGTACTGGTGGTAGTATCTTGGTGATAGGGTCTGCTGCTGGTGTAGCTGCTATGGGGCAAGTAAAATCTCTGACTTTTAATGAATACCTAAGAAGAGGTTCTATTCCAGCATTGTTAGGATATCTTGGAGCTGTCGGTACTTGGTATTTAATGTATTATCTCTAGAATTATGACTAATAAAATCAACGAAATTGTAAAAACGCTAGATCTCCTTCCTCATCCTGAGGGAGGTTTTTACAAAGAGACTTATCGTAGCTCTGGAATTATTAATCCTGCAGACCTTCCCGATACAATCACCGAAGAGAGAAACTATTCTACTTGTATTTACTTTTTACTCACCTCAGAAAATTTCTCGGCTTTCCACAAAATCAATCAAGATGAAATCTGGCACCATTACAAAGGAGGTAGACTAACGCTTCATATGATCTCTCCAGAGGGTGTATATTCATTTGTACACATTGGAAAATTCATTAGCGATGGTGAAGTTCCTCAATTTGTCGTACCTGCTGGATATTATTTTGCGGCTGAGATCCCCGAGAAAGACTCCTACGCTTTGTGTGGATGTACTGTCTCTCCAGGTTTTGATTTCAGAGACTTCTCGATGCCAACTCGTGATAATATGCTCAAACTATACCCTGAGCATCAAGACATCATTGCTCGCCTATCAAGATAATTTAGCTTACAGATAATTTCGATGACATAGTCATTACTCATTTCCGCTTGGTAGATTTGTCTATCTATCAATAGAATATGAGTTTAGAAAAAGAACTAAAACAACGAAGTTCAGTATGTGAACTTTGTGGTAATGTTGAAAAGCTTACCGTACATACCGTTTCCCCTAAAAAGAACGACCAACCAAATCACAGTGCCTTGATTTGTGAAACTTGTGAGCATCAAATCAAAGATCCTCAAAATATTGAAATCAACCACTGGCACTGTCTCAACGAAAGTATGTGGAGTGAAATACCTGCTGTTCAGGTATTGGCATACAGAATGCTACACCATTTGCGATCTGAAGGCTGGGCACAAAATGCTCTCGAAATGCTATACCTAGACGAAGATACACTTGAATGGGCACGGGATGGAATTACTGATGAAAATACTCCTGTGTACAAAGACAGTAATGGTGTCATACTTCAGCATGGTGATTCTGTTGTCGTAACTAAAGACTTACCAGTCAAAGGAAGTAGCATGGTAGTCAAGCGAGGGACTGCAGTTAGAAACATTACCTTAGCTCACGATGACCCTACACACATCAGTGGAAAGGTCAACGGACAAGAAATCTATTTAGTCACCAAATACTTAAAAAAACAATAATCCACTAAAACTAAAACATATGGACCTTAACAACTTAATACAAACTTTCATAGAATATGCTACAGCATACTTGCCCAAAGTAGCTGGAGCCTTAGCTGTTCTTATCATTGGATTGATCGTAGTGAGTGCTATCACTAAAGGAATATCTGCAATCATGAACAGCAGAGAACTGGATGGCTCTTTGAAGTCTTTCATTACCAGTCTTGTATCGGTACTACTAAAACTAATGCTTGCTCTTGCAGTAATGGGGACGCTAGGTATTGAGGCTACTTCTTTTGTAGCAGTACTTGGTGCAGCTGGCTTAGCGGTAGGTATGGCACTCTCTGGAACTTTGCAAAATTTTGCTGGTAGTGTAATGATCATGATCTTCAAGCCATTCAAGGTTGGGGATTTCATCGATGCTCAAGGGTACATGGGTAGCGTAAAGGAGATTCAAATCTTCAATACCATCTTAACTACTCCTGATAATAAAACTATAATCATTCCGAATGGAAGTTTGGCTAATGGATCAATGACTAATTTCTCTACAGAGCCTACTCGAAGAATAGATTGGGTATATGGAATTGGGTATGGAGATGATGTCCAAAAGGCTAGAGAAATCCTAGTGAGACTGGCTAATGAGGACTCAAGGATCTTGAAAGACCCTGAGTTCTTTGTAGGGCTTGGTGAACTTGCGGATAGTTCGGTCAATCTTACAACTCGTGCTTGGGTCAATGCAGGTGACTATTGGGATGTTAACTTTGAGATGAACGAAAAAGTTTACAACGCATTCAATGCAGAGGGAATAAATATCCCATTCCCACAGATGGATGTCCATGTTCAAAATCAATAAGATTGGACTATTCTATTTTCATATTTACAAAATCAATTAGGAATGACGGCAGTATATGAGTTACTGCCGTTTCTTTGTATTAGAAATTAATTGATAGCCATTAACACACTAACAATATGATAGAATTAGCAGAAGATAACCTAGACCAAATAGTAGCAGAAAATGAAATAGTAATGGTTCAGTACGGTGCGAGCTGGTGTGGCAACTGCCGATTGACTAAACCAAAGTTCAAAAGACTGTCTGGTGAAAACACCAACATCAAATTCGTATATGTAGATGCTGAGAAGCTACCGAAGTCAAGAGATTTGGCTGAGGTAAATAACCTCCCGACATTTGCAGGATTCAAAGGAGGAAAATTGGTGCAACAAGCACAAGGAAACAAAGGTGAAATCATAAACGAAGTTCTGAATGCGGTTACCTCTAATTAAGCATGTAGTCCAATTCATCGAAGAAAATGATGAGGACTGGGTGAACGAATCCATCGAGCTTTTGGAGCATCTGGCTGATGCTCCTGGTATTAAAGACGAAGAGCTAGATGTAATTGGCGAGTTATTATCAAACCTATATGGGTCTATTGATGTAGCCAAGGAAATCAAATCTGGTGCAAGTCAGAAAGAGGCTTTGAATTCATTTATGAAAAGGGTCACAGGATCAATTTCATAAGTAATTGAAATTGAAGAAATAAAAATGCCCCGCATCAAATTGATACGGGGCATTTTTTATATTCTTATATTGATATTAATCAATCGTATATCATAAACTTGGTCAACTCAACTCCCTCAGCAAGATCATTATCAAGCAAGAAGTCTACCAAGTCGGTAACCATTTTCTTGATCAAAACTTTTACATTAGGGTCTTTCACATTAAGATATAGTTCAGAAACTAGTTCTAAACTACTGACGACTTCGTTGGCTGTCGAGCCTATCTGAGCGTCTTTGACGGTCTTAAGAATGTCTTGCTGGTCTGACATAAAAATAAGATTACAAATGGATATAGTTAGATTTTACAAAGGACAATAATAAATGAATAATTTCAATAATGAAATTCCTTCATGTTATTATTTTATTAGTTAACACACTGATGTGCAACACCTTGACTATTAAACCATTGAAAAAGCGTTCAAATAACATTTTATTACCACTTTTTGAAGATCCATACTTTTTTTAACTCACCCCGAACATATTCATTACCTCAGATCGATAGCTACTACCTACTGGAAGTCTTAACTCTCCTACTTCCAGCATATTACCCTCGAGACCTGTGATATCTTGAATAGATACAATGTAAGATTTGTGGATTCTAATAAATTGATCGGATGGTAAGGATTCTTCTAATTCCTTCAATGACAAAAGTGCCATGACTTTCTTCTTAGCATTCGTATGAAAAGTGACATATGCTTTTTGTCCTTCTACATATATCAAATCGTCAAAGTTGATCTTGTAAAGCCTTCGATCTGCTTTCACTGTCAAATAAGTCTGCTGAATACTCGCTTGCGACTCTATTGGTAATAATGGCTGCTCTTTTTGGTTTTCAAATTTGTCAATGACTTTATTGACGGCTTGAAAAAAACGCTCAAATGAAAATGGCTTGAGCAAATAGTCAACTACGTTAAGATTAAACCCTTCTAGTGCATATTCCTGATAAGCTGTTGTAAATATGATTTCAGGTACAGCCTTGAGACTCTTGACGAACTCTACTCCTGTCAAACCAGGCATCTGAATATCCAAAAACACTAAATCAACTTTTCCAGATTTAATGAGGTCCATTGCTTTGAGTGGAGAATTAAAGCTATCAAGCAAGTGAAGTTGAGGTACTTTATCTACATAATTTTTCAAGTAATCTCTTGCCAGCTTTTCATCATCTATTATTAAGCAGTTAATAGTCATGGCTTTCTTAATTCAAGTCTATAGTTAAAGCTACCAAATACGTATTTTGCTTTTCTGAATTACTCAAACTGTATTTGTTTGGGTAGATGATCCCGAGTCGGTGTTGTACATTTTTAATGCCCATTCCACTACCAGCCTGAGCCCTATTAGATGGGATACTATTTACACTCAAAAAGTTTAGCCTGTTGTCATTCACTTCCAAGGTAATTTCTACAAAAGCGTCTTCATCTTCTTCTATTCTACTATACTTAAATGCGTTTTCTATAAATGGAATAAACAACATTGGTGCTACTTGTACCTGACCTATTCCTTCACTGAACTTACATACTATATTCTGGTCATGGTCTGACTTCATTTTTTGAAACGCACTAAAGTTCTCAATGTATTTGTACTCAGAAGCTAGTGGTACTTTGTCCTTGCTACAGTCGTAAAATACGTATCTAAGCATCTCTGAAAGTTTCAACACTGACTCCGGCGCATTATCCGCCTTCATATAGGTGAGTGAATAGATGTTATTGAGTGCGTTGAATATGAAGTGCGGATCGATCTGGGCTTTCAGTAGTTTCAGTTCAGTCTCCAGTTTTTCTTTCACAAGTTCCTTTCCTCTTTCTTCTAAATTTCGATTTCGCCTGTACATCACGAAAAAGGTACCAAAGAGATATGCTACGATATTCATCATGAATAGCCTGATGAAATGAAAGGTCATACCACGAGGCTTTTTCAGCATTCTCTTGGGATGAGGAAGATATTCCATCTCTATCAACATATATACTGAGGTGATGGCCAGAATTACAAATAGAGAAATTAAAATGTATACTGTTAAATTTTTATGGAACTTAGGATATACCCAGTACACATTAGTCATGTAAGATATTGCTAGGCAAACTGAGGTAGCAAAAGCAAAAATAGCCGCCGATTCCATAGGCATAAACCGACTATTTAAACTCAAGAATAATCCTAGGATCACTAACCACCCTAGCACTCCGTACCAATTTTTATTTACTTTCATGTACTACATTGTAATTCAGACATGTAAGTAAACATTCTCATGCCAAGTATCCCATTTTAATGAACGAAACTGGGAATTTCCTAAACGAACGGACTTGCAGTATCTATGGATAACAGAATCGAATGCTACCTACAAGAATATCTTAACTATGAATATCCTTACTTTTCGAATGGTTCATCAATTCTATCTCCTCGGGTGGTAGGACTAGATATAACAATGAATTCTAGCGGCACATCGCCATTATTCAGGATTTTGTGCTTGATCTCTGGTTTAATGTGGAAACCTTCTTTTTCATGGATCATGATAGTCTCATCTTCCAGCTCAAAAGTTGCGGTTCCTTTTAGAATCTGAAAGAATTGCTGGGCAGTTTCATGATAATGTTTTACCTCTTCTGTCCCTGGAGGCATTCTTTCTTCGATGATGCTTAGTTCTGATGACTTGACTAAATGCCAACCTTCACACCCATCTCCCCAATAGTAGTGCTGGCTATTTTCTTTAGTTCTTTTCAATTCTAATTACGGTTTATTTCATAGAGTACACAAGTCTCTAATTCCTTATATTGAGAGAGTAGTGGGTGATTAAAAAAACCCACTTTCTTCATTCCTATCTTTTTCATCACACGCTCAGACCTTTCGTTTGTAACTGGACAAATAGATTTGACGCTATCTAGTCCAATCTCATCGAATGCGTATTCAAGACATCTTTTTGCGCCTTCTGTTGCATATCCTTTTCCCCATTCTCTCTGGGATAGCCTCCACCCTATGTCGACGCATGGAGTAAAATCGGCCTCAAAGTTCTGTTCTGAAATTCCTATAAAACCTATGAATTCATTATCATCCAATTTGTCTACTGCGAAGTAGCAAAATCCATTTTTAGCGAATTGATCTTTCATTTTATCAATGAATTCATCCGTTCGTTTTTGTGTCTGAACAGCTGGAAAATACTCCATTACGATAGGATCTGCATTAATCATACCCAACTTGGGGTTATCACTTTCAATCCAATTCCTAAAGCCCAGCCTTTCTGATTTGAAAATGTAATTCTTCATTTTAATGCATGATTTGCTTGAGGTGGTGTACAAGGTGGTCTACATAATCGACCATGAGGAACCTCAAATCAGAAAAAGTATCTTTTTCCAATTCAATTTGATAGTCCAATGTTTCTTCGGTTTGAATTTTCATTAAGTACATAATTCGATTATTAATTGAATTCCAAAAGTCAAGCATCTCGTTGATTTCTGCATTTTGATAATCATTGGCTATTACCAAATCATCTTGATTGTACTTCCTGATTGGGTAAGGTTTATCTTCAAATTGAATTTCTGTAAACCTCTGAAGGTTATTAACAGCCGAGTCTATCAAGTGCCCCACTATTTCTTTTTTTGACCACTTTTCTGGAGACACTTTATCTATCAGTTCAGATTCTGAGACTTGGTTTACATAAGTAGTTCCTTCTCTTAAAGCTTCTTTTAGCCTGTTTATAGATTCTGTCATATTGGAGTTGTTATAAATTCATTAGTTGTAGCTCATTAGTACAAGTAGATTTCCGAACAAACTTACCCCAAAAGGTAAAAATTGCAATTATCTGTAGCCTTGCCCTATATGGCTAGCAGTACGCTAAAGACTTTTATTAGTTGAGCTCTTAACAAGCTAAGTATAGAAAACAGCTTTGTACAATCAAAAATGGTTTTGAAAATTGGTTGTACAAGCATTGATAATAAATGGGTGTACAACGGAATTTCAAAATGAAAATCCATTGTACAAGACTTGTACACCCAAAATCCATTTTGAAATTTCGGTGTACAAATCAGGGATTAAAAAACCCGAGCAAGTCGGGTTTTACTTACATCTGTAAAGGCTAGAAAGTTGTCAGAGTTATTTATTTGATCAATGACTTTTACCTCTCTTAGAATTTTTCACGAGTTGTTTTAAAACATCATAGTCATCAGGAACAGGGATTACTCCATTCTCTTTTTGATAGATGTGGTATGCCTTTGATAGTTCATCAACAAGTTCTGGAAAATCAGCTACTAAATTATTCATTTCCGAAGGGTCTTTAACGATATTATATAGCTCCCATTGACCTGTCCCTTTAGTTCGTGGATTGAAAACAAGTTTATAGTCACCTTTGAACACCGCTCTACTTCCTGCTAGCTCAAATCCAATAATCTCCTCGTCAGCATGCACTGTGACTTCTTCTTTCATAGCGCTCCACATGCTTGTTCCTGTAATTGGGAAAATTTTCTTTCCTTTATATGTGCTACCACTGTTTTCTATTCCTGCGATTTCTAATAGAGTTGGTGCGATGTCTTTCACGAAAGCGAACTGATTAGTCACTTTACCTGCTTTTAGCAATTTAGGATACCAAGCGATGAACGGAACTCTCAATCCACCCTCAGTAGAGAACATCTTGTAATAACTATTAGGTGTATTGGACGCTGCTGCCCAGTTAGGCCCATAATCGGAATATGATCCTTTTTGTCCTACGGCATTATAGTCCTCTTTGTAATCTTCAAAAGATGAATATTGATACTTTTCTTTGTACCAAGATTTGAATGCTGGATTTAATGGTAGTTGATTAGGGTCTGCACCATTGTCTGAAAGGAATATGATTAGTGTATTATTATATTCTCCTATGTCTTGGAGGTGTTGCAGCAGCCTGCCAATGTTGTAGTCCATATTGTCTGCCATTCCAGCATAGGCTTGCATTCTTCGGGCGTTGAATAGTTTTTCCTCCTCAGATAATGATTCCCAGTCTGAAAGTTTCCATCCTGATACGGAGGTAGCTGAATTTTCAAAGTTCAACTCGACACTCTGAGAAACTATGCCAAGCTCTTTTTGTTTTTTCAAACGTCGAGTTCTGATTTCTTCCCATCCATTGTCATACACTCCATTGTATTTGTCAATGAAAGACTTGGGTGCTTGATGAGGATAGTGTACTGCTTGATAAGACACATAGGCGAAAAATGGTTTTTCATCGCCCTTATTTGAGTCTATGTAGCTCATAATTTTGTCAGTATAATAGTCTGACGAAAAGTAGTTTTCTGTAGGAAGACTTACTTGCTTGTTATCTTCAAAGTAATGAACCTTGTCATTCAGAGGAAGGTATGGCTGCTCTACCCAGTTGTCCGCTCCACTCTCCATCAAAGCAAAAGATCGTTCAAAGCCTCTTGCATAAGGGATCGTTGTCTTTGACTTCCCTAGGTGCCATTTGCCTGTCATATATGTATGATAGCCTCCATCTTTTAGTCGTGTAGCTATTGAAACGACATCATTGTTTAGATAACCTTCATATCCAGGCTTTCCAAACTGATTATCTGCTTGGATTTCTACTAGATTACCTATCCCTGCCCTATGATTGTCCACACCGGTCATTAACATGGTTCTGGTAGGTGAGCACGCAGCTCCTACATGAAAGTTAGTGAACTGAATACCTTCATTGGCTAACTGATCTATGTTTGGTGTACTTATTTCACTTCCATAAACTCCTATGTCCCCATAGCCCATATCATCTGCCAAGATGATTAGAATATTAGGCCTTTTCGATTCGTTTTGCTGACTACTTTCTTTTTCAGCCTTCTTAATAGAGGACTGACAACCTACAAGAAATGAGGCTAGTAGGAAAATTGTGATTTTGAAAATTCGCATAGAATTGACTTTTGATTTTTAAGATATCTTTTCAGTAGTAGTAACAAATCGTACGGTGCTTTTTCATAAACACCGACGCTTTGGTACGAGTCAAAAAACTGATAGTTTCAATTGATAACACATAATTCGATGATTCATTTAGAAACGAACAACCTTTAACAAATTATCTACCTGATAAACAGGTATTAACTCTCTTAACATGATTTTGATCAGAATAAGATATTTCTCAACCTTGCTTACTTAAGATAATAGTGATTAATCAAGTCTTCTTACGATCGATTCTTTGTTCACCTCATTACCTTCTACATCGTAATGAATGAATTCAGCTACCGTTTTAGTCTTTGATTTACTAGATACCTTCACTGCCAAAAAACCACCCTTGACTCTTAAAAACTTATGTTCTGGTTTAAGGTCATTTTGATTCCAACCTTGAGCATGATAGTCACTTACTGGGCCTGCACTGAACTCCATCAAACCTGATGCTCGATCTTGAGATACGTACTGCCAATGTCTATCTCCATTTACAACCAAAACATCCTGATCGGCCAAATATTTTCGCAACCACTCTCCTTCGGTTTGGAAAGAATCATTGGAGTGATTGTCAATTTTACCTTTTTTGCGATCTGGACCTACAATGGGTGTAGCCGATACTAGAATCTTGAAGGTGGCATCTGATGATTCTACGGTTTCTTTGAACCACTGAATTTGTTCCTTTCCCCAAATAGTCTTGTTGGCTCCATCTGCTGCGTGATTATCGCTTCTGTATTCTCTATTTTCTACCAACCATATTTGAAGATCCTTTCCCCATCGCTTTGTACGATATGGTTTGTCTACGATGGGAACTTGTTCTCTCCATATGGCCAAGCCATCTTCATAGGTCAATTGTCCAAATGGAGTTGAATAAGGTGTAGCATCGTCCTTTAATAAATCATGGTCATCTTTTTGAAGATACGTAGGTACCTGACTGTAAAAATCTCTTAATGATGGCCAGGAATTCATAGCATGCCACTTGTGTCTAGCCTTCTCTACAGTGTTAGCCATTGGCCCAGGTTTGTCATAGTAGACATAATCTCCCGTCTGACAGTGAAAGGCTGGGTCTAACTCTAACATACTATCATACATTTTAAAACCTCTGAGACTGTCATCATGAGACCAGTAATATTGACAAGTAGAAACTGTGAACAGAATCGACTCTTCTTCATCTTCATTCGGAGCAGTTTTAAAACTTCCTTTTATTTCTGTAATTGGAGCTTCTCTTGTTTTTCTACCATAGATCGTGATTTGGTAATTTGTATTCGGCTTGAGTCCAGTTATTTTTTTCTTGATGGTAAAGTCCCGATAGGCTGAGACATATTCCCAATCTGTACTAATAGTGTCTTCAGAAACAAGAGTAATTTTTACTTGACCGGCTGAGCCTTGAACTGCACCATCCATTTTCTCCACAGGCATGCTATTGTCAAAACGAATCGGGTGCCTGAACTTAATGTCTTTACGTTGGTGCCATGTAGGAATTGATTTAGGAGATTTATTGAGGCGAGTATGTATCACTACTGAAGAGGAGGTGACTTCTCCCATCTTAAAGCCAGTAGTGAAATAGACCTGACCATTCTTTTGAGCATAGATGCTTTGCAAAAAAATGAATGATATAAATAGGCTTAATGAATGTCTTGTCTTCATAGATATATTCTTTGGCACTAATTTTCTAATTTCTATTTATGAAAAATAGCTAAGCTTTTTATTTGCTATCAATTTGCTTCAAGACATAGTTCAACTGAGTATCTCTCCCTCGAATCAAGTCTTCTACAGTAAGGTATACTTCGTGATCTGGAATGATTCCCTGACCTCTTTTGATCGTTCTATCTTTTACAAATCGGGCAATTTTCACGAAAGATATCAATATTTTGATCTGAGAGTTGGGCAAGGTGTATATCATAGGATATCCTCCTGTTTGGGTGTAATACCCTCCGCCTGTTTCTTCCCCGATCAGTGAAATCCCTTCATTCTTGCAGAACAATGCAAAGCTAGAGCCTGCTGAGAATGTTTTCCCGCCAATCAAAACATATACCTTACCTTCAAATTTCTTTTTGTTTGGTATCATGAAGGGTTCGTTTTCATCCTGATCAAGTATCCATTTACCTTGCTGTCTTTTTGCATCCTTATAATATTTATTGAAAAAGCTCTCATAGGTAAATCCATTGACCAAGTTTTGGCTGTAAGGTTCCTCTGGCAAAGAAGCAGTAATAACCTCAGAAGATAGTCGTTGCCTGAATGGTTGACTAGCGATGTAGGAGAAAGAATTGATGGCATTCAAAGGGTATCCACCTTCGTTTTGCCTGATATCAATGATCAGATGATCACTTTTCCTTTGCTTGATCTCTTTAAAAATGTCTTTTAAGGCTTCTTGAAACTTTTCTCCATCCAAACTGAAGGTATTCATTGTCAAAACAGTAGTATTCAATGAATCTATGAAGTATAAAAATGGCTCTTGCTTGCCCAGTGTTTTCTTACCGAAAAATGAATTTCTATTACTATAACGCTTGCCTATGCTTTCAAAAGTTTGGCTTTCGACACTCCTAACTGTTTCTTGATTAGAAGGGGTTTTATACTTCACCTTGTATCGAGATTTTTCCCCGAATTCATAGAAATGTAGAATACCAAACTCTCTTTCTACTTGCCTTTCTTTTTTGGATGTATTGAACCCATCTGAGGGGGCATATTTCATAAATTTCTTTATGAGTTCAAACCCATCTACTCCATCGATAGATACTATTTCTGAACCTAATGGAATTCCAAAATCTTCTGTATCTGTATACAGTTTGTCATTTATTATTTTCAACAACAAAGGGAAAAGTTTGGGAATAGAAGTCAGTTGGGGACGCATGATGATCAAGTGTCCATCTCTGGCATAGTCGGTTAGTTCAGTAATTGATTTGTACAAGTCATTGTCGCTATGTATGGTCTTTATTTGGTTCTGTTCGAAATTTGTAAACAGACTGTCCCACTCATTTTGAGAAGTATATTCATACAAACTAGGATATCCCTTTGTCAGAATGTTTTTTAGAATTTGATAGTCTTCAGTGACCTGTTCTTTAGTTAAAGAGTTTTGACCAAAGACTATATATGGAAATAGTAGTGCTAGGAGTAAGGAATAAAATCGAAGTGTCATTTGAATCATTATTTATCTACATAATGATTGATTAGGTCTACTAGTTCGTTCAACTGAGAATCTTCTTTCCACAAGACTTGTGACAGTTTCGGTTTAAGTTCTATGTCTGGTTCTGTACCAAATCCGTCGAGGATATTGCCATCTTTCTGAAATGAAACCATGGTGCTGATTTTTACCTTGATCCGTGAGTTGGACAAATAGAAACTCTTACTATTTCCACTAGACCCATCAGTAGATACACCTACTAGAGTGACATTAGGAAGTCCTTTGAAAACTGTCGCCAACACGGATGATGCGCTAAAACAACGTTCGTTGACCAATATATAAACAGGTTTATCGTAATAATACCCATCTTCTTTTCTTAGTTTATTTCCATTGAGAACGAAGAAGTGTGGGGCACTAAATTTCAAAGAATCTAAGTCATAGATTGGTTTAAATTGACTTAAAAAAACATCAATTTGACTCTGTTCTTGTTCATCAAATTCTTCTTTTGGAAACAACCTACGGTAATCAAGGGCTCCCTTATATTCTTTTGATAAAAGAAGGGAACCTCTTTGTTGAGCTACATTCACTACATGAATAGAATCTGGAGAAACTATGTACTTAGCCAATTCAATAATGAGTTCTCGATTGCCTCCAGTGTTACTCCTGATATCTATAATAAGCGCTTTGCTATCTTTTGAAGTTTTCATAAATTCATTAAACTCTTCAAAAAATATAGGCGCTTGTTCTCTATTGCCCATAGATGGAAATCGAGCATATGCGATGTTGTCCCCTTCCATTCTGAAGAGATGACGGCAAAGGGTTTTATCATTCAGGGCTTCGTATTTCTGTCCATAAAATCGAGCAAATTTTTCTTCCCACGGAATGGCTCTATTTCTTATTCCCCCCATAGATATATTGACAACTGTATCCTTGACCTGATTTCCAAAGGTAAAACTCACTTCATTGGTAAGCTGCTTTTTAAGTATCTCATAATTTTGTTCTATGTAGTGCAATTGCTTGACACCGCGAGTAAAAAATGCAGCAGCTGGTGCCTTAGCTTCTTCAAGAGAAATTTGTTGTATAAAAGTTCTAATTGGTATTCCATCAATAGCTGTTAAAAAAGGGTACTTAGGAAATAATGGGACGTGAACTGAGTCTTCTTCTATGTAATCAAGTGCTAGCACTTTCCCATCAAACGGCGCTACACTAAAAGGCAAAAAACGTTTATTGGGCAATCCAAAATTCCAAACATAAGAATGTCTATCTCCTATTTGTCCAACTACCTTCATTAAGAATAAACCGAAATCCATATTCAGGATGCTGTCACCCAAATTTGATTTGAACTGCTGTACTTCTTGGAGGACATTATATCCATTCAGCCCACTGTAAGAGGAGTACTTGTTTACTATAGTCTCGAATTCTTCTAGGTCTTCTAAAGTCTGCGCTCTACTCAAGTATCCTATGATAGGCTTCCTGAATTCTTTATTTAAACTATCTCTATAGTCTTTTATTCTGGATCTATTATCTCTGGTAAAAGTTCCAAAATGAACTGTCGATTTACCATTTGTCTTGAGTAACAGCTCAGCATCATCTACTATTGGTATTCCCATTGAAAGCAATACTTCTAGGAGGTCTTCCGAAAACCTTTTTTGCCATCTTGATGAGTAAGCCTTTTTACAATATGCTATGATTTCATCTTTCGATACTCCTTCTATTTCCTCGAATTCATACCAAGAGTTTTGAAATCTGACCAACGGGGTTTCATTTCTCCATTGTACCCCTGTGAATATTGATCTCTTTACTGAAGGATTTCTCTGTTGACCATATAGGCTAGTATACAGTTGTAGAAAGATTATTAGTATAATCGGGAATTTGCTTATCATATTTTAAAAATAATGAAGCCTCCAATCCTAACTCTTAGGGAATTAAACCTAATAGGATATCGCCCTGCGATTAGACCTAACATTTCCCCTTATGAAGCACCTACTGCTTACTAAGACTTGCTTTCAACTTTTATCAGGATGCCTCTCAGCCTCTGCTATTGTCTGTGTGTCTTGTGCTTATCTCGACTTATGGTCGATACTAGCCGACAGTAGTACTAATAGTGTCGACTTCTAAAAATATGCGTAGTCAAGATTTACAAATAAATATGCGTGGTTAGGTTTTTTGAAAAAATATGCGTGGTTGACTTTTCAAAAAAATTATGCGTAAGTGTGTTTGAAAAAAATATGCGTGGTTAAGACAGGGTACGCATATATGCGAGGTGTTTAGGGTACGCATATATGCGAGGTCAATATGGGTCGCATAATTTTAAAAGGTCAAATTTATTTTATGCGTGCTATAAAGGGGTCGCATATATGCGAGGTAGGTAGGGGTCGCATATTTTTTTCGCCTGAAAAAAGATATACGTGGTTGATCTCTGAAAAAATATGTCTAGTCAGGAGTTCAGTTTAATCATTAAATAAGTTTACAGAATGAACTCCTCGGCCTAAGACAAGGTATCCTTGGAAACTCACTTAAGCTCTTTCCCGCTGGTGTGAGATAAACAGCCTTACGTATTCATTGTTTTGAGAATTTCTCCCTACAATTCTCTTTCCATTCTTTGATGGCTAAAAAGTTTTGCCCTTTCTCTCGCACGCATAGAAAATTGTATTCCTTCCTAATCCTATGCGTCAGAACTCTATAATTAACTGAAATGAAGGGTTAAAAAAGAATCATCACCTTTCCAGGACGCCTCAAACTATCTCCATGTCTGGCATGAAGGGTGTTGTACTCGACATGGAGGGGTCAAAGTGTAACATGGAGGGTAGCCTTACGAACATGGAAGGCTCATATACCTACATGGAGGGTGTCGTACTCAACATGGAGCTTACTTATGGTAACATGGAGGGTTAAACATTTGCATGGAGCTTAATATAGAGTGAAATAGGTAGCTTAAACTGGCTTTAAACTTAAGAATCATGACTTACCATCTACGAATGTGTCCATTTCGTTCACAAACAGCTTGATATAGATTCTGATCACGTTGATTCATAAAGAAAGGGTGTTGGTACATTAAATTTCTCTCTACCAATTATTTGCGTGAGTATTACATTGAGATTCACGGTCAGAATAGTGGCCCCTCCAGGACTCGAACCTGGATCTAAAGTTTAGGAAACTTCTATTCTATCCCTTGAACTAAGGGGCCTGATTTTCAAGAAGTGAAATTTAATATTTATTGACTAAAAGCGAATAGGAATATCGCTTGATCATGTAAAACCAAAAATGTAATCAATATGAAAAAGACTCTTTTAATGACAACGATGATGGTAATAGTTGGTCTTGGTGCAATGGCTCAAGGCCGCCGAATGGATCCAAAAGAAATGGTAGCGCGCGAAAAACAAAATATATACAAGAAGATCACCGACTTGAGTAAAGATCAAAAAACGCTCATTGATGGTATATATGATGAGCTGGCTAAGACGATGGACGAAAACATCAAAAAGATGCGAAACGGTGATATGCCTCGTGAAAAAATGCGCGAAACTATGATGAAAACTCGCGATGAGAAAGATCTCTTGATGGCTGATGTTCTTAATAAGGATCAGATCAAGATATATGATGAGCTAATGGCTGCCAACAAGAAAAGAATGGAAGAAATGCGCAAAAAAAGACAGCAACAAGGAGGGTCTGGTGGGCCGAATGGACAGAGACCACAAGGTAGAGGCCAAGGGAACTCAGGATCTCAAGGTCAGGGAACACCTCCTCCAGGACTTTAATCACAGGGAATTTACCTCTAGGTGGATCCCATTTATTTTTCTTGAGTTATTCTTTCAGTCACTCGGTCAGCGCTAAATCATCTGGTAGTCTAGATACAAAAATGCTATGTACTGAGTGACTGTTTATTCTACTTCCTACAATTAAACACTCCCCAAGTTGAAAAAAACGCTTTCTTCCATATTTACCTTGCTAGTAATTCATGGTCTAGCTCTAGGACAAGCTGCTAACATTTCAGGGGCGCTATTTGATAGCTCCAACGATGAACCCATCGTAGGTGCTACTGTCCTAATGCTGAATATCAAAGACTCTACTCTATCCAAGTATTCAATCTCAGATGCTGAGGGGCGTTTCATCATTCAAAACCTTGATAGGGCATTTTACAAACTACAAATTCAAAGTGTGGGGTACATCACGTACAGACAGGTGATGAGAATTCAAGGTATCGACGCCAATCTGGGCTCAATCAAAATCAAGCCTGATGTAAAAGTTTTGAGTGATGTGAAAGTACAAGGATTCATAGCTCCTGTAGAACAAAAAGGAGATACTATTCAATACAATGCTGCTGCCTACAAAGTAAATCCAGACGCTAATACTACCGACCTTGTGAGTAAAATGCCTGGTATAGTGATTGACCAAACAGGGGTCACTGCTAATGGAGAGAGTGTGCAACAGGTACTGCTGGATGGCAAACGTTTTTTTGGTCAAGATCCGCTGCTTTCGCTCAACACTATTCCTGCTGAAATTGTAGATAAGGTTGAAGTATTTGACCAACAAAGTGAAAGATCACAGTTCACGGGTGTAGACGATGGCAATACGACCAAAACCATGAATGTAGTGACTAAAGAAGATAAACGAAATGGTCAGTTTGGTAATGTATATGCTGGCTATGGAACCGATGATCACTATAGAGCTGGTGGTACAATCAATAGTTTCAAAAAGGATCAAAGGTTGACTGTACTTGGTATGAGCAATGATATCAATCAACAAAACTTCAGCTCAGAAGATTTAGCAGGTCTTAGTGGACAAAGAAGAGGATTTCGAAGGGGTGGCAGCAACAGTCTAATGGTAGGGACTCAAGATGGCATCACTCAAACTCACGCTGCTGGGGTTAATTTCACAGATGACTGGGGAGACAAAGGAACATTCGAAGGAAGTTATTTCTTCAATCAGTCTTTCAATGATAATGACCAGTTAACCAATCGTGAAATATTTCAAAGTGATAGTACTCAGTCTTATTTAGAAGACTTAGACTCTTACTCTGAGAATCTTAATCATAGACTACGAGCAAGGGTAACTTACAACATCAATGAAGACAATAAGGTTATCTTCAGACCTAGCATTAGCTATCAAGACAATATGAGTCGTCAATACACTTTGGCGAATACAACTAACGAAAGTGGAAGCCTTATCAACCAAACGGACAACAATTACCTGAGTCAAAATACCGCATTCAATCTCAACAACTACTTGAGCTGGCAACATAAGTTTGAGAAAATAGGTCGCTCTATGATGATAGAGATTCAGACTCAAAACAGAAATACTGATCGTGAAAACTACTATGAAGACATGGTTCAGGACTCAGTCACACAATATTTAACCGACGAAATCAACAATAGCATATCTACTAAAATAGAGTTTTCCGAACCGGTTGGATTAACTGGACAGCTTTCTGGTAGCTACAAAATCAAATATGATCAAAGAAACTCTGATAAGCGAACCTATTTGATTGATCCTAACACTGAAAACAAGGCGCTCAGTTCAGCACTATCCAATGATTTTGAAAGTGCCTACATCACGCATACTCCTGAGGTCTCTTTCACCAATAACAACATGGGGAAATTCATGAGATTCAGTTTGGCGTATCAACATGCTACACTTAATAATGATCAACTTCTTCCTGAGCAGACCAATTTTGAACGCAGCTTTAATAATTTCTTACCCATGGCAATGGGTAAAATAGACTTGAAAAACGGACATATATTCTTGCGATACTCTACTTCTACTACTGCTCCTTCTGTGACTCAACTTCAAAATGTCATCAACAACTCCAACCCAATATTCATTTCACTTGGAAACCCTAGTCTTGATCAAAGCTACTCTCATAGCTTCATGATGAGGATCAACGCTCCTAATACTGACAAGAATAGAACCTTTGCCAACTTCACCAGAGCTACTATGACGAGCAACTATATCGGCAATCAAACAACATTTGCTCGACGAGATAGTGTCGTGGCTAGCAGTGTATTCATACAACGAGGAGCACAGATCTCTCAACCTATGAATTTCGATGGCTATTGGAGCATTATGAACAATTCGACTTACAGTATTCTCCTTGAAAAGCTAAAGTCTAACATCAACCTTTCGCTTCGACTAAACTATCAGCGCATTCCTGGGATGACCAATGGTATTAGCAATATCGCAGACTCTTATTCTGGAAATACTAGAGTATCATTTGTCAGCAATATCAGTGAAAAAGTCGACTACAATCTCTACTATCAAGTCAGTGGCAATCAAACCATCAATAGTTTCCAAGAAAATTCAAACACTAGCTACTATACCCAAACTATTGGATTAAAGTCCAACTTTATTTTCTGGAAGGGATTGGTATTTAGAAACAACGTGTTTTTCGAAAAGTATAACGGTATCAGCGATTCTTTTAACTCAGCATATATTCTTTGGAATATGAGTGTGGCTAAGAAGTTTTTGAAAAATGATGAAGCGGAAATTGAGCTATCTGTCTACGATCTTCTAGGTCAAAACCAAAGCTTCTCCCAAACGGTCGGGGCAGGGTATGTAGAAGAGATTCGGACGCAAGTACTGAGACAGTACTTCATGTTGACACTTACTTATCAGCTAAGAAGGTTTAAGACTAAATAATGTAAAATATAAACTATAGTGGAGCGAAAAACCTGAATTTAGACTTCAAACCTAATTCACTTTCAGGTAATTCGCTTCACCCAATATCCTATCACAAATTCACATTACAGAATGGGCAGTTGATCGTTACTTCTATAGCATCTCCAGACCCAGAGCGCTTCTTATAGAAACCATCTGACTTCTTCTCTAAGTCTCCTTCATTACGAACATTCGTGAATTTACCATCATTGATGTATACATCCATATTTTTAACATTCCCAGTCCCAAGACTTACTGAGGCATGGGAATTCTTGACTTTCACCACCTTGATATTCTCTCCTAGATCTTCTACCGAAATGTTGGAGTGACTGGCTGAGATGACTACTGCATCTGTTATTTCTTCTACTGAAATATTGCTGTGAGAACCTCCTCCGACTCTTAGACTTAAAATGTTCTCAAGCCTAATCTTGCTATGCTGAGTTCCATCTACTTGTACATCCCCTGCATTTTCCATGATCAAACTTGAGTGCTGAATGGTATTTGCTTCGATGTTTTTGACATTCTCAGCACGAAGTGTTGAATGTTGAAGGCTACTAACTTCTATATTTCCTGCGTCTTCCATTTCCAGTGTAGAATGCTGCATATTCACCTTAACATTCCCTGACACCATATCCAAATTCAAAATACTGTGCTGAGCAGAAAGAGTCATACCACCTATCTTGAGACCATTAAACCTTGAATGACTCATCTTCATACTAGCATCTTTCTCGATATTTCCTACCCTTGTCTGAGAATGGCTAGATTTTATGATTAGCTCCTTCATGTCACTGGCTTTTAGATGTGAATGACTGACTTTGATTTCAGCGCTATTGGACAAAAATCCCAATTCTGCATTTGAATGACTTGCATCCAAACTCATCTTGTTTGATTTGGGAATGTACACTTTCGCTCTTAAATCAAATTCTAGATCATCATTAAAATCCATCTTATGACCATTCTTGAATACTACTTTAGCATAATTAGATCCCCAAAAACTTCCACTTGAGGTAAAGGATTTGAAAGGACTACTTACGTCCATTTTCACGCCTTCGCTAGTAGTCTCGATCTTGTATTCTACATTTTGAAAAACCTCTTCTGCCAATTTCGCATCATCCAAATCCAAGGTCAAAGTCACTACTATCTTAGCTTCCTTCTTGTCCGTGGTGATGATATTCAGATCCTTACAGTGAGAGGTTACTATTTTCATCAAGTCGCTATTAGACACTTTCTTTGAATCCGTAAACTCACGACTAAATTCTCCTGCTTGCGCGGCAAGTATTGCGAACAGTGCTACAATCGTGATCAGTATGTGGTTAAATCTGTATAGTGTTTTCATCTCTGATAATATTTTTAAGTAGTCAGTGAAATTCTTTCATTCATTCTTGTCAGTGAGACACTGATAAGGTTGAATTCATATTATTATCTCACCTGTACTTTCCATTTTTTCGTGGTTGTTCAGTTTTTTAATTTCTCCTTGAAGATTTTCTAGTAACTCAAGTCTTCGCTGGTAGTTATCAATGATCAGCTCCATCATGATATCATCACAGCCTTCTTCTACTACTATCTTTTTATACCCTTCATAAGCCATCTCTAGTGCTTCCAGTCCATTGAGATAAGAGGCAGTTTGCTTCTTTACCTCTACAGAGGTTTTCATATTAGCAACCAACTGTGTAGAGTAGCGAATCGATTCTTGGTACTCCTGCTCTACTAATCCATACTCCGTCGAGTACTTCGCCAGCGGTAATTCTAGAATGACCTTCGGGTCTCTTTCTACAGTTCTAAACAGCGCGGTAGCTGCCAGCAACAGTGCAACGACTGCTGCCGACAGTTGAATCCATTTGAACTTTGCGTTTCGTTTGTTTTCTAGCTTTTGATCGATCTTGTCCCATAGCTCTCGCCTTGGTTCGAGTTCTCTCTTCAGCTCGTTTTTGTTTTCCTTCAGATACTTTTCAAAGTTGTTCATATCATGATGGCTTTTAATCTCGTTCTCAATTGCTTCAAGGCTCGCTGATACTGACTTTTGACAGTGGAAACCGATACTCCCAAAAGCTCTGCTATCTCACGATGCTTCATATCTTCTATCAAGTAAAGCGTAAATACTTGTCTACTTCCGTCAGACAAGCGATCTATCTCATCATTAATTTGATCAAAGGATATACCCTCAAACCAATTCTCTCCTTCACCCTCATCTTCAAAATCATGCTCTTCGACTTCTTCGAAGTGCCTTACTTTTTTAAGCTGATCCATGCATTCATTCAAAATGATACGCTTGATCCAACCGCTCAGCTTCTTTGGTTCTTTGAGCTGAGGCAATCTCATAAAGACCTTGATAAATCCGTCCTGCATCACGTCTTCTGCGATATACCGATCTCCCATCATCCGGACACATAGTGAAAGCATAGCTCCACAGTGCTGTCGATATATCTCCTGCTGCGCGATGCGGTTTCCTTTTGCAGCTTGAGAGACGAAGGTTGCTATTTGGGTTTGTGAGTTCAAGTCTTTGTTTGTCCTTAAGACTGCAAGAAGTGAAAAAGGACGGAAAGAAATTTAGAAAAAATTTCAATTAATACTGAATGGACCAGATTAGGGGTTTTATGCTATTGAAATTTTGCTCTAAAAGGAACAAAATATTACTACTTATCTAGCTGGACGAAATATTAGAAAATGAAAGCTTCCTTAACTAGAAAGACATAGTTATTGCGTCAATGACAATATTTCAACAAGTATGATAAAGTTAGGTTAGATCAATTTGCTTAAAGACTTTCAATTACTTCAACAGATAATTAAATAGATGATAGCTTTAAGATTATCGGTTCGATTCAATATACCAATTAAAGAATTATCCAGAAGTTTTAATTTGTTCAAAATCTAAGACCTATCAATAGCAAGTCATCAAGCGGTTCATTTGATCCTGACCAATGATTGAAGAACTTCTCCATTTGAGCTTTCTCTTCTTTTAACGTCGTTTCTTTTTGGCACTTGACTATTGCTTCTATAAGACCACTCAATTTAAGTTTCTTATTTCTTGGCCCTCCAAAAATATCTGTCGCCCCGTCGCTAAACATATAACAACTAGTCTTCTTAAGTTTCCGAAGAGGAATCTCTGCATAACTGTAACTATGCTCAATGTCAAAACGATCTCCTACCTGTACTTTACTTCCTTCGATCTTATTAAATTCCTCTTTCTGGATATAAACGAAATCCATCCCAGCACCTGAAAAGTATATTTTCTTTCGACTCTTATCTAAGACCATTACTCCCATATCAGCACTTTTGCCCACATTAAGATTGTTCTGGTGATTTACCCAATCATTCTTAGCTGACTCATGTACAAAGTCCAAAATTGACGATGGCATTTTCAAACCTTGTCCTTTGATAGCTTCGGTGAGAATATTGGCATAGTATCTAGTCATCATAGAAGCGAACCTTCCGTGTCCAGAACAATCATAGACTATCAAAAAAGCAAAACCTTCCTCATCTTCATATGCCCAATAACCATCACCTCCTACTTCACTCATAGGCCAATTGATCACATAAGTTTGACCAAATAGCCTATTTAAATATTCTTCTGATGGAAAAGAAGAGTGATAATTTTTTACACTTAAATCCTCCATAGCTTGGGGGCTATGTTTGGCAAAAAGTTGACTTTGGCTTTTGTTTATATTTATTCTAGTGGATATCATTTTTCAAAAGGGTAATTATTTCAGCCCGATCACCATATACGCTTCATGACCATCCCAATCAAAGGGAATCACATAAATGGGTACATCTTTTGGGAACTTGAGTTTATCAGGACTTCCCTGAAAAACAATAGGAATCGAAATCATAAACTCACGACCATAAGACTCTCTTACATTTCCTGCGACTACATTAGATAATTCTCCTGCCATATCTAGCATATCACTTGTCGTTGGCTTTTCTAATCCTACATATTGGAGAATCAAATCTCTAAAAAGCTCCATACCTCCAGAGATATATACCAATCCCATCTTACTTCCAGAAATACCTATCATACCAGTACATTCCTTGAGAACAAGATCATCCGGTTGTTTGATAAAAGGTGGGTGAGTTTGGATAGGTGTGTCGGTCAATTTATTGAAATATTTTTCTATTGAATTGATGAACACATTTACAGTCTTCTCAAATTCTAGTTGTTTGGTATCCATATTAGTGGTGGCTTATCATTGAGTCAAATCCTTCTTTTAGCTGCTCTGGCGTTACAGGCTTGTACAAAAACTCACGTGCGCCCTTTTTCAGTGCCTCTAGACCAGTATACTTGTCTGAAAGAGCAGTGATGATCATCACCTTAGTGTCTGGTGCTATCTTCATGATTTCCTCTAGACATTCAATACCATCCATTTCAGGCATTGTAATATCTAATGTGACAAAATCCGGTCTCTTAGCAGTCACCAACTCTAAGGCTTCTCTTCCATTTCCTGCATGACCTACTATCTCAAATCCGAAATTGTTGAGATGCGACTCTATTGTCGTTCTCATCATTGATGAGTCGTCAACTATTAATAGTTTCATCTAGTAAAATTTATGCTGATTGAAGGACTCTGCTTTTGGGTAATGATATACGCATCATAAAGCTTTGTCCCTTTTTAAATCCGACTTTGTACGTGCCATTGTGTTTTTCAACTAAAGACTTAACCAATGTCATTCCCTGTCCCCTACCTGAATACTTATCTGCTGTCAGAGTAGTAGAGAAGTCTTTTTTGAATATTAAATCAATGACATCTTGACCCTTGAGATTTGGAATTTCATCTCTTGCTATCAAATTGTTCTTTATGGCTTTGGCCAAAATCTTTTTCATATCTAACCCCTTACCATCATCTGCATAATCAAATGTGTAACCATTAGGGTGCTCTTGCAAAGCCATACGAATTGTGCCTATTTCAGACTTTTGATTCATTTTACGTTCCTCAGCTGTTTCTATTCCGTGAGCTATAGAGTTTCTAATCAACTGAGTAGCTATATCTTTCATGAGTGCTACGTACTCCTCTGGCAGATCCACTTTAGTTTCGGGAAAGTTAAGAGTGACCTTCTTACTAGTTTCACCTGAAATTCTCTCTAATCCTGTCTCTACAGCGTTTTTAATCTGCTGACTAGACGATACTTTTTCTTCGATTATTTGTGAACCTTTACTATAGACACTAGCAATTTTGTCCTGAAGCTCAACCATATTATTCAGCGAAGTAATCACCTCAGCTATCTGATAGATAATCTTCAAGAAGTGCTTTCCTTCTATTTGAGACTTGTTCTTCAACTCAACAATAGTATCTTCCACCTTATGTAAGGAATTAGATATCATTTCAAGACCAATCAAAGATGCATTACCTTTTATACTGTGAACGGTCTCATAAGTAGTCTGAACCAAATCAGAGAAATTGCGATAATCCTTTTGCTCATACTTTCTTGAGATACCATTTAACCCTGTAACAGATTCATTTAAGAATGATGTCAGAGATTCTGGCTGTACCTTAAGAATTGCCAATAGCTGAGAGTAATTTTCTTCATTTTGAGCATCGGACTCTTCGATTCTCTGACGCATCCTTACTGTTTCAGTTTCATCAAGTACTGTCACCAATACTCTATAAATCTCTCCATCACGCATGATCCTTGAAAAGGTCATTTGAATGTATCTAGGATCCATAGAAACTGACCCCTTGTCGGGAAATATCTCGACTTGCTCCACTGGATTGAGACGATTCACTACTGTCTCACGGATACTTGGGTTAAAAAGGTGATCTACAAACATTTCTAGCGCTTCAAGATCTCTTTTGACCAATCGTGGCCTCATTAATTTGAGAAAGTTAGTGTTTTGCAGACTTGTAGTTTCGAAGATTTCATCGGTCTCTTTAGAGTACATATCCCCAATCATCAAGTTCTTGTCTATCAAGAATACTCCTTGTTTTACATTCTCGAAAATAGATTCGGACTGGTTATTAAGATATTCCTCTTTCCTCAGAGCCGTACTCAGTTGAGTAGTATAATCATTGATACTTTTGATAGCCGGACGGAAAATGAAAGCTCCTTCCATTACTAGAAGGAAAAAAGCTATAGCAAAAAGAATATACTCTGTCACAGAAAGAGATTTGATACGACCTGTAGATTCAGCATCGTATTCAAAAGTGATATCGTTCATCAGTTTTAGAAACTGACCTTCATTCGCTAGTATCTGCTGCAGTCCAGCTTCAAATTCCAAAGATTGAGTCTCCTGTAATGAATCCGTTTTTAACAATTGCAATACAGCTTTTTCAATAGCTACGTAGTATGGTGAAATTTCCTCAAATAATTCAAGAATACTTTCTGAGTTATTAACATCCACCAAACTCATAGATTCATCGCCTGCTTGTAGAGCCTGATGAGATTTGGACCACAATGTATATGCTTTTTCTAACTCCCCTTTTCTCGTAATAAACTGTTCATCGTTTTGTGCAGCACGCATAGCTAAAGATGCTTTAGTAATCTTCTGTGAAAGCATCCTTTGACGACCAGAAATATTAATGGTACGCGAATCCGAACTACCTCTCTTGATAGAATTCTGTACCAAAAACTGAGAGAAGCCTATTACCAAGGCGATAATAGTTAAAGCAACCAGATAGGTTTTAGTAAGATTATTCATTCCAATAAGCTGTTTGATATGTAACTAAGGAGTTATATTCTCAGTACAAAATTGCGTATCTATACGTAATTATAAAAGTACCTCTCCTAATAAAATACGTAACAATTATACGTATTTATACCCAAAACAGACTTCTATTTAAACTAGGACGTGATTGTGCTCAATAGACGAAATAAAACACGGAGTAAAAAGTATATTTTAATATGTAATCAAGAATAAAAAAAAATGCTTTACACCATATTTAACTATGTAAATGAAACATTAATGACTCAATGTATCACTCAAACGTTTTGAATTGGAATTTGAGAAACAATCAAAAGCATAAGGCAACTTAAATAGCCTTCAAACCGAGTGAGTTTTTAATAAAACTTCATAGAAATGAATAATGAACTATTCATTTGAAAGGAAAAACAGCATTTACAAGTACGATAATAGCCTATGAATAGCCAGCCATACCGTTTTTTCAACTAATGAAATCCTCAATAATACTATTGAGTTTTTCTGTTTCTGTCAAAAAACCATCATGACCATAGAACGAGTCAACCTCTTCATACCTCATATTCGGTATCCAATCTTTGAAAGTTCTCTGCTCTTCAATAGGAAATAAAAGGTCTGTGGTGATGGCAATTTGTAATACTTGAGACTTTAAATTTTTGAAAGCCTCTTCTATACCTCCTCTACCTCTTCCTACATTATGACTATCAAGGGCCTTAGTTAGGTTCCATAAAACATAACCTTGAAAGTTTCTTTTAACTAACTTTTGACCTTGGTACCTGATATAAGAGTCAGCATTAAAATCGTCTAACTTTTCGTTGTCATCAGATTGTGTCTTTCCAAAAATATCATGGTTTCTATAGGACAACATTCCAATGGCTCTTGATGTAGCAACGCCAGCCGATCCAGCATCCACCTTATGATCCCTCCAAGTAGGATCTGCTTCTATAGCCAATCTCTGAGTAGCATGAATTGATATTCTCCAAGGAGACTCCTTAGGCGCCGTACCGATTAGGATAATCTTTTCAAAGGTATTTGGCTCTTGAACTGCCCACTCATAGGTCTGAAACCCACCCATGGAGCCTCCAAGACCTATCGCAATTCTTTCGATATCCAGATGATCTCTCAAAAGTTTGTGCGCTTCCACCATATCACGAATAGTAATTAGCGGAAAGTCAGTGAAGTAAGGTTTACCTGTTGTAGAATTAATAGTTAATGGGCTACTTGTCCCATAGGGTGACCCCAATATATTTGCACAGACAATGAAATGCTTCTTAGGATTGATCGCACTGTGAGAGGTAAAAAGACCTTCCCACCAATCCATACACTCGGAATTGGCAGTCAAAGCATGGAATACCCAAACCACATTAGACTTGTCAGAGTTAAGCTCGCCATAGGTATGGTAGGCAACTTCTAGTTCTGCCAACTCTCCTCCACGCTCCAATGCAAACGGACTTTGCGACTTGAATATTTTCTTTTCTGACACCATAGATATTTCGAGGCGCAAACCTAATTAAAAGAACTAGAATAGTTAGATACCCGTCTTCACTTTCAATTAGGAAAATGTGATATTTGCCGTTCATCTAAACCCCGATGTCTATGAGTGAAAAGAAGCTACATTTCGAAACTGAAGCAGTCAGGACTCAAATCACTACTACACAAGCAAAAGAGCATTCAAACCCAATGTATCTTACTTCTAGTTTTGTGTTTGACGATGCAGAAGAAATGCGAGCAACTTTTGCCGATGAAATGGATCGCAACATTTACAGTCGTTTCACGAATCCAAACACGTCTGAATTAATAGATAAGGTAGTGAAAATGGAAGGAGCCGAGGCTGGATATGCTACGGCTACAGGGATGGCCGCGGTTTATGCTACTTTCATGACACTTTTGAATTCAGGAGATCATATGTTATCAGTGAGATCGGTATTCGGATCAACTCATACCGTCTTAAAAAAATTCATGCCTCGTCATGGAATTGAAAACACATACATAGACCTATCAGAAATTGATAGTTGGCAATCATCAATCAAAGACAATACAAAACTTCTGTATTTGGAAACTCCAACTAACCCAGGTGTTGAGTTGGTAGATTTAGAATTTGCGGGCAAGTTTTGTAAAGAAAACGATATTATTCTAGTAGTGGATAATTGCTTTGCCACTCCATACCTTCAAAGACCAATAGAATTTGGTGCTGATATCGTAATTCATTCTGCTACCAAGTTCATGGATGGCCAAGGCCGAGTAATGGGAGGAATCATAGTTGGATCAGAAACATTAATAAAAGACATTTTTACTTTCTGCAGAAGTACAGGCCCTGCAATGTCTCCTTTTAATGCTTGGATCATATCAAAGAGTCTTGAAACACTTGCAGTACGTATGGATCGCCATTGTGAAAATGCATTGAAACTTGCAGAATGGCTTGAAAAAAATACCAATGTAGAATGGGTTCGTTATCCATTTTTACCTTCACACCCTCAATACGAAATTGCTAAAAAGCAAATGACCCTAGGCGGAGCGATGGTATGCTTTGGGATAAAAGGTGGACTTGAAAGAGGTAGAAAATTCCTTAACAGTATTGAGATGTGTTCCTTGACTGCTAATTTGGGAGATACAAGAACAATAGTTACTCACCCTACTTCTACTACTCATGCAAAACTTACGGATGAAGAAAGATATGCTGTAGGAATCACTCCAAACTTAATAAGAATTTCTACTGGTTTGGAGCACATTAATGACATTATTGCAGATATTGAACAAGCCATTGAAAAGAGTAAGTAAATGATTTGAAGACTCTTTCAGTTCTATCCTATTTATTCTACAACTCCAACTCCTTAGAAGGATCCCATACCAGTTCTTTAAAGCCTAATATTTGATCCTTTTCTATCTCAACCCCCTCAGCTTCCAGAAGTTCTTGCATCATTGTTGGAGTAGCGAAATGTGCTTTTCCTGTAAGCAGACCATTTCGATTGACCACTCGATGTGCGGGCACATCGGACAATCCGTGAGCCGCATTCATTGCCCAACCTACCATTCGTGCAGTGAGCTTGGTTCCTAGATAATTTGCAATTAAACCATAACTCGTTACTCTCCCTTTCGGAATCAACTTTACTACCTCATAGACGTCGTCAAAGAACGAGTATTGTTTAACCATTACCTGTAGATTCCTGCTTTATTCATTGCACGTTGGAATTTGGCGGCATTGCGACTATGATCTCTCTGATTAGTGGCAAAATTGTGATAACCAGAAAAATCCTCCTTAGCACACATAAATAGATAATTGTGTTTCTTATAATTCAATACAGCATTGAGAGAACTAATCTCAGGCATATTAATTGGACCGGGAGGTAACCCTTTGTGTTTATAAGTATTAAAAGGGGATTCTATTTCTTTATGTTTGTTCAATACTCTACGAATTTCAAAATCTTGTGCAGCAAATACTAAAGTTGGGTCTGCCGCCAAAACTTCTCCTCGTTTTAATCGATTAAAGTATAAACCTGCTACAATTGGTCTCTCATCTGACATGACTGTTTCCGCTTGTACTATTGAAGCTAAAACAGATACCTCTTTAGGTGTCAACCCCATTTCTTTTGCCTTAGCTATACGTTCATCATTCCAGAATTTGTCATACTCATTCTTCATCTTTTTAAACAACCCTTCCGGTGATACATTCCAATACATCTGATATGTGTTTGGAATGAACATCCCAACAATTGTTAAGCTATCAAAACCATTGGCTTCAAGTAACGAATCGTTATCCAATAGCTTCATAAAATCCTCTTCACTTATCTCAAGATTTTTAGTGATTTTTTCTGGCAAATCCGGAGTCATCCTTACATTATTAAAAGTAACATTAACTGGAACCTGCTCCCCCGCTCGTAGCATTCGTACTACTTGCATATTAGACATCTTCTTTTTTATCACATAAAGCCCTGGTTTTACAGACTTATCGTAATTCATTAGCTTGGATAGGAAACTGAATGAAAGCAAGTCCGAAACATATCTACCATCATGCACTAGATTCTGAACATCTTTAAAAGTCGCCCCAGTAGGAATCATTAGAGGTCGATCTTCTTCCTTTACCAAAAAATTGGGAGAAAAGATCATTGAATGGAAATAAAGTCCAAATGAAGAGAGCATCACCGAAAAGGCAATGATTACAGATGCTAGAATTACTTTTTTCTTATTCATAGTGGCGGCAAAAGTATGGATCTCTCTCGAAATATAAACTCTATTCTTGTTTCGGTTTTCACTTACCATTCAATTCCACCTAACTTTACATTCTATGCGGACAGAATTCATCAAGCTATACCCTGAAAATCCAGATCCTAGAAAAATCGATCAGGTAGTCAAAATCCTCAAAAACGGTGGAGTGATCATTTATCCTACAGACACTGTATACGCATTGGGATGCGATGTTTTCAATACTAAGGCTGTTGAACGTATCAAACAAATCAAAAATATCAAGTCTAGAAAAACAGATTTTTCATTTATCTGTTATGACCTGAGTCACATCTCGGAGTATACTAAATCTCTTCCTACTCCTATTTTCAAACTCATGAAAAAAGCTCTACCAGGCCCATTCACCTTTATCTTAAACTCAAGTAATAAGGTTCCTAAAATATTAAATGCATCAAAAAAAACTGTAGGCATAAGAGTGCCCGATAACAATATTCCAAGAGAAATTGTCAAATTTCTAGAAAACCCAATAATCACTACCTCTATTCATGATGATGACGAAGTACTAGAATACTCGACTGACCCAGAGCTGATCTTTGAAAAGTATGACGGCAAGGTAGACATGGTAATAGACGGCGGATATGGTCAAATTACAGCTAGTACCGTAGTAGACTGTACGGATAATGCACCCTTGCTAGTGAGAGAAGGTTTAGGTGATATCGAACAGTATTTATGAAAACAGTAATCATCGATAGTCACTACTTCCCATGCATAGAGTACTTGAGCTTTATAGATGGGCAGGATAAAGTTCTAATAGAATCGAAGGAGTATTTTGTAAAGCAAACTTATCGAAACCGCTGCTACATAATGACAACTCATGGTGTACAGCCACTGTCAGTCCCTGTCAAAAATGGGAATAAAAAAGTACCCATGGACGAAATAGAAATTGATTATAAGGAAAAGTGGTTAAATACGCACTGGCGAGCTATCATTTCCGCATATAATAAAAGTCCATATTTCGAATACTACAAAGATATCTTACACGACATTCTTTTTGTTAAACATGACAGGTTGCTAGACCTGAACAAAGAAATCCTGTCATTTTGTCTAAAATCAGTCAACATAGACACAGAAATTTGTTACACAAATTCTTACGTTTTGTCTAATGAAGACGATCTAAAAGATATGAGATCTGTAATTCATCCCAAAAAGGAACATTTCCAACGAAATATCTTTCATCCCAAAACATACATGCAGATATTTGGTAACATTTTTGTTCCTAACCTGAGTGTTCTTGACTTGGTCAGTTGCAATGGACCTACATCAAACACGTACCTGTAAAAACTTTAGTGAGTTTTTGAACGTATTTAAGGTTCTCCTCGTTTTTAAAGTAGCCCAAGTTTTTATAGATTATAGATCGGAATTTTTAACGCAAAGAAGTAGCGTATGGAAGCTAAATTTTCAAATAGAGTAAAAGAGGTTATTTCCTTGAGCCGCGAGGAAGCTCTACGTTTGGGGCATGACTATATTGGCACCGAACACCTCATCCTCGGCATGATCCGAGAAGGAGAAGGAGTAGCAGTGAGCTTATTAAAGAAACTAGGGGTTTCACTTGAGGAATTAAGAGCTTCGATTGAAAAAGCTACAAAAGGTTCTGCTACACACAATGTAAAGAACCTAGCAAACATCCCTCTGACAAGGCAGTCAGAAAAAGTTTTGAAAATCACATACTTGGAAGCAAAAATATTCAAGAGTCAATTAATTGGTACAGAGCATTTATTGCTTTCTATTCTAAGAGATGAAGACAATATAGGAACTCAGATTTTGGACAAATTCGATGTAGCCTATGACGTAGTCAAAGAACTACTTGAATATCAAACTGAAAACCCAATGGCTTCATCAGACACTGATGATCCAGATGACGATTCTGGAAGACTATTTGGTAGCGGCTCAGGTGGAGGAAGTAGTTCTTCCAGTAAAGAAAGTTCAAAAGGTGGAGAAAAATCAAAAACACCTGTATTGGACAACTTCGGAAGAGACTTGACCAAACTTGCCGAAAATGATAAGCTTGATCCAATCGTTGGTAGAGACGAAGAAATTGAGCGAGTAGCTCAAATATTATCAAGAAGAAAAAAGAACAACCCTATCCTCATTGGTGAGCCTGGAGTAGGAAAAACAGCCATAGCTGAAGGCCTTGCTTTAAGAATTATCCAGAAAAAGGTTTCAAGAGTATTATTCGGCAAAAGAGTAGTTACTCTTGATTTAGCTTCTTTAGTAGCTGGTACTAAATATAGAGGTCAGTTTGAAGAAAGAATGAAGGCTGTCATGAATGAGATTGAAAAATCTCCTGAAGTGATTTTATTCATTGATGAGTTACACACTATTGTTGGCGCAGGAGGAGCATCAGGTTCTTTAGATGCCTCTAATATGTTTAAACCTGCTCTAGCAAGAGGTGAGATCCAATGCATCGGGGCAACGACTTTAGATGAATATCGACAGTATATCGAAAAAGATGGAGCATTGGCGAGAAGGTTCCAGATGGTGATGGTAGAAGCTACATCTGTAGATGAAACCGTACAAATTTTGAATAACATCAAAGAAAAGTACGAAGATCATCATAATGTCAATTACACCGAAGAAGCAATTCAAGCTTGTGTGAAGCTGTCAGATAGATATATCAGTGATAGACATCTTCCCGACAAAGCCATAGATGTATTGGATGAAGCGGGATCTAGAGTTCACATCAATAACATCTATGTTCCTGATGAAATTGTAAGCTTGGAAGAGGATATTGAGAATATCAAAGTTGAGAAAAATCAAGTTGTAAAAAGCCAGAAATACGAAGAGGCTGCTCAACTTAGAGATAAAGAGAAAAAATTAATTGAGCAGCTTGAACTAGCTAAAGCTAAATGGGAAGAGGAAACCAAGTCTCAAAGATTTACGGTGGACGAAGACAGCGTCGCTGAAGTAATCGCTATGATGACTGGAGTACCTACTAAACGTGTAGCACAAAATGAAAGCAGCAAATTACTTGGAATGAAAGATGACCTCAAAAAGAATGTCATCGGTCAGGATCAAGTAATAGATAAACTTGCAAAAGCGATTCAGAGAACAAGGGTAGGACTAAAAGATCCAAAGAAGCCAATTGGTTCATTTGTATTCTTAGGACCTACTGGAGTCGGTAAAACAGAATTAGCTAAAGTTCTTTCCGAATACTTATTCGATAAGGACGATGCGTTGGTTAGAATTGATATGAGTGAATATATGGAAAAATTCTCCGTATCAAGACTAGTAGGAGCGCCTCCAGGTTATGTAGGTTACGAGGAAGGTGGCCAATTAACGGAGAAAGTTCGAAGAAAACCATATAGTGTAGTACTTCTTGATGAAATCGAAAAAGCTCACCCTGATGTATTCAACATTCTGCTTCAAGTATTAGATGATGGGATATTGACCGATGGACTTGGAAGAAAAGTAGATTTCAGAAATACTATCATTATCATGACTTCGAATATAGGAGCTCGTGACTTGAAAGATTTCGGCGCAGGTATCGGTTTCGTAAACAAAGCGAAACAAGATAACATGGATGACATTATGAAATCGACAATTTCAAGTGCTCTAAAGAAGGCATTCTCTCCAGAATTCTTGAATAGACTCGATGATGTAATCATCTTTAATAGTCTTGAGCGACCTGATATCCATAAGATTATTGACATTAGCTTGATGAAACTTTTGGAAAGGGTAATAGAGATGGGTTACAATATTGAGTTGACTGAAGCTGCCAAAGATTTCTTATCGGACAAAGGATATGATAGTGCATATGGCGCTAGACCATTGAACAGAGCGATTCAAAAGTATTTAGAAGACCCTATTGCTGAGTTTATATTAAATGATTCTGTAAAAGAAGGAGAAACTTTAATTGCAGATCATAAAAAAGACAGCTCTGAATTGACAATCACGGTCAAAAAGAAGAAGGCTAAGAAAGAGCCTAAAGAAGAAGAGTAATCTTTAGTCTCACTTTTAGATATAAAAAAACATCAAGTGCATACTCGATGTTTTTTTTTGCGGTAACATCAAATAATGCTAATTCAAAAACTTGAATTTTTGAACCTTACCATCAACAATTAAAACCGCTATCAATAACTGCCCTGAGTCAATTTTTAAGTCCACAAACATTGAACTATTAGTTATTTCAACTGCTTTATCAATTAGTAACTCTCCTTGTAAATTAAACACTGACAAGCTAGCTAGCTGACCGAAAACTTTAGAACTCTTAATGACTACTTCACTAGTAGTAGACGAAAAATAAACCTTGTAATCTTCGTTTAAAGAAATTGAAACCACATAGGAATAATCATACTCTCCATCATAATCTACTTGTTTCAGTCGATAATACTTTGCTGGACTCGTTAAATCCGTAAATGAATATTCCAAAGTACGATTTGATATTCCAGCTCCATCTACAAATCCAATTTCTGACCAATAAATACCATCTGCACTTTTTTCAATAAAGAATCCTTTGTTATCAACCTCTGTTGCAGTTGACCAGGATAGCTCCACATGGCCTGCATATAACATACCTTCAAAACTCAACCATGTAACTGGGAGTGTATTATCTTCCGTACTAGATCCGAATGTAAACGGACTAAATGTTCCTGTTGTGTTTGAAGAGATAGTACCTGCAGTAGTAGTTCCAACTCCAGTTCCTCCGATGTTATCCCAATCTGTACCATCATGATGAACCACGCGAAGATCTGCCAAATCCATAATTCCTGTCCCAGTTCCGGTCTCCCAGTACAATGTAACTGTAACATCACTACTAGTACCTGTCCTATTTAAATTCCAATATTCGAAAACACTTACATGATCAATAGAAGCTGCCGAACCGGCATCAATATCCGTAGACCCTAAGCCTGAAGCAACATATTCTGCAGTAAACTCTACAGTAGCATTTGCTGGATCAGAAATTGCAATTCTGGCCCAATTCGCACCATCACCTGTTGGAAATACAAATGCTCCTTGTCCTATTTTTTTAATTGGACCATCTATATAACTATCTGCAGCTCCTTCATTGGAAGTAGCTCCATCTGCGATGACAATCATAGCTGATGATGTGGTGGATACCACACCTGTTGTAAGTGTAAACTGATTGGTTACCGTACAATCCCCACCTGAAAGAGAAATACCAGAGGAATTATTAACTACAAGGTTAAAAAACGTATTCGCATTTGAAATAGCCTGTGCAGAACTTCCATTAAATGTAGCAGTACCCGTATTAGCGGTAAAAGTACTTCCTCCACTTACTGTCCAATTACCAGCTACACTAATATCGATACTTAGTACCAATGCAGTAGCCACACTATTTCCAATTTGAACAATATTAAAAGATGCATTTTGATTTCCACTAATTGTTTGAGTACCTCCATTAAATTGTGCTGTACCCCCAGCTGCTGTGGTAAATGTGCCATTATTGAGAATATTACCTTGAAAATTGGTAGTACTACTCGCGCTTATATTCAATACACCTCCAGGGTTAATTATAATATCCTCGGTAATCGTTTCAGAGACAGTATTAAGTGTTGCTCCATCTAATACAGTAATTACACTAGATCCATCGATAGTCAAATCACCACCATTTTCATTCACTTCACTATCTGCTGCTGGATCAACTATTTCTTCTACAGCTAACGAGCCACCAGTAATATTTACCACATTCCCCGTTAACCCATTAAAATCAATCTGTCCAGATCCACCAGCTCCTACAGAAACAGAGCCACCAGAAATATTAATAGTACCTCCTGTACCGTTTGTGGTTGCATCCCCAGTCAAATCCTCAAACTTGATATCATCGTCAATTTGAAGATTTGCAGTACCTGAAACATTCAGTGTACCTCCATCAATTTGAAAATCGTCAAACCCCGAAACTGTACCTGCTGCGTGATTAATTACTGCTCCATTACTTACACGAATATCAGCAGCATTTGTACCATCACCAGTAAGATTACCCTCAATATCTAAACGACCTCCATCACGCACCAATAGTAGCTTAATGTTTGTTAAATATGCTGAACTGATTATCGGATAATTTGCAGCAGCATACTGGTCGCCATCTATTACCGTATTTCCCGTCGCAGCTGATGGAACTCCGTTATTCCAGTTCGCCGGATTAGTCCAATCATTGTCTGCTGCAGTTCCTATCCAACTGGTTTGGGAATAAACTGATCCTATGGATAAAACAATGAAGAGTAGTGTAGTAGAAATTTTTCTCATGCCAATTGTAGTATAAACAGCTATTTTAACAAAAAACACCTTATACACACAATAAGTTCGACGAAAATTATAATATGTTCGACGACAACTTAATAGACTTAACACTCTGAAAACTTAACACTTACACTAGAGATATGCAATACTGAAAAAATTGACATGTAACTCTGGCTCCGCGGGATGCCAATTTAATCTAGACAAGAAACAAAATTGACATTTTACAATTTAATATAAGTTTTTTAATATACCATTAAACTAATAGAAATGATTTTATAATAACAGCTTAAAAAAACCCGTAATAGACGTAAAAATTATTAGAGAGCCACTACATCAATTAGAATTGAAACTCTTGAAGTAACATACCTTCTTCAGAACTGCCGATAACTTTTCTTGGAAAGAAACTTTTATGCTTAAGATTTATAAATACTCTTTAGTCTATTTTCCAGCCGATACATTATTGCCTTCGATGCTAGTAAATTCTCTCACAAATAGAACTGATTAAAACACGTGATTAAATTACTATTCCCACATCATTTTAATCTCAGTATATTCATCTCCTCCAGCTATAGATTTTGGAAGAGAAACCTTGAGATTATGACATCCACAAATCTCCATGGCTTTTTCCATCCAACCTGCAATACGATATTCTATTATTCTGTCTTTGATAGGGAGTCGAGTAATGTGAACTGTCATAGTCGTATCCGAACTTTCGATAAGGTGAATTTCTGTATCATCATAAAAAGTTGGAAGCATTCTACCAGCTCTCTTGATAATAAAACCAGGTTTACTTACTAGGACAAAAACTTTATATACTCCCGTTAAGGCGATTTCAGCACTATACCTCCCAGACTCCCATGAGCCTTTCTTTTCATTAACGAAGAACATATCGCACATTGACCTTGTAGGCTCTATCACAGCCTCCTCCACTGGATACCACTGAGAAGACGCTACTTTATTGTATATATTCTTAGAATCATCCGATAACGTATCGTACCATAGAGCGTACTTTTCGGGAAATTTCTTCTGGACAAAGTCATTTATTCCACTAACTACATTTCCTCTTACTTTCATCGTAGATTGATTGGTTTATTATGCATTGATTTTGTATATCAATAATAAAAAAAGTTTGATTTGATATCAACTCATTTTATTTCTCAATGCTAAAACATTCCCAACTAATATCAGACTCACCCCTATTATCACCCAAATACTCCACTGATACCCTTCAAAAACACCTGAAATAGACATTGATATAACTGGAATTACCACCAATGAATAGCTTGCGCGATCAGCACCGATTTTTGCGATCAAAGTCAAATATGCTCCAAAAGCTACGACGGAACCAAAAACTGCTAAGTACATTAAAGAAGCTACATAACTCACGCTAACGTCAAAAGAAAAATCTAATCCCATTAGCCAAGCTAAGGCACTCATAAGAAAAGCTCCATATAGCATTCCAAAAGCATTGGCTTGCAATACAGGAATACCATTCTTCGAGTTACGAGCTGAAGTAATCTGACCAAGAGAAGCAATCGTCATAGATAGCATCGCTATCAACATACCCTTTATGGTAGCAGGAGAGAAATTCACATGTACTAATTCTGCACTAAAAATCAATATCGTTCCTACCAAAGCAAGCATGGCTCCCAAAATGATTTTTCTGTTGATAGGGATTTTTAAAAACACTTTGCCGAATAAGGAATTGGCAAAGACTATACATGAAAAAGCTATAGCCATCATACCACTAGTGATATGTACTTCCGCTTCATACGCCGTCCAATAGTTTAGCCCAAATAAGAATAACCCTTGCAATGCCATGAAAAGATGCTCTTTTAAGTTAAACTTCATATTAGCTCTGGTAAGCAAACAAAATATCAGCATGATTAAACCTGCTAACCAGTAGCGATAGGAAACGGAAACCAAAGGATCTATAGTCCCAAGTTGAAACTTGATAACATACCAAGTAGAACCCCAGATCAAAGCTGGAATAACGAATAGTGGTATAGTTTTATTCATGTAATAGTAAATAGCTAAAGCTGTAAATACGAAAACTATAGAAAAGGTTGGATGAACTCAGTGCATATTTAACACTTAAGTTCCAACAAACAACACCTTGGCATACCTAGACTTACCATTAAAATGAATTCTTATAAAGTACAATCCTGGTTTGACCTTTACACCTTGTTGATCTGTACCATCCCACTGGATGGAGAGTTCTCCTGAAAACTGATAGGTACTATTATATTGTCTAATAAATCGTCCTGAATTATCATAAAAAGCCGTCGTGACGGCTCCAGGCTCTCCAATACTTACTTTTACATTCACTTGATCTGTGAATGGATTAGGAAAAGTACTTACAAATTGCTGTCCTTGCCTATTAGACTCTGGTAACATTATTTCTTCCGCATTTAATATCTGATTTTCAAAAACTCCGTTGCCATGAGTAGCTATTACTAAGGTCCCGTCAGAAGAACGGTAATCAATATCTCGGATTACTGAATTACCTATGGTCGACTTACCTACTTGATTCCATTTTGTATTCATCCCGTCTAACTGGTTAACTGAAAACAATCCTGAGCTGGTTCCTAAAAGATATAATCTACTTCCGCCGTTTAAGGGGATAATTTTAGAAACTCGAACACTAGGTCCACTTCCTGATCCATCATTTACCTCTTCTAGATTCCCTCCTACAGGAATAACATTTTCACCTCCGTCGGTAGTCACATAGACGCTTTGTACACCATAATTACTATATGTGTACAATACATGATCTGCATTTAAAGGATCAATACTAATAGAACTTACATATTCACCGATTCCTTGAGCGATCCTCACGGGTGATGAATAAGTAAGATTAGCGTCTTCTAAACGAAAAACATCTCCAGAACTATTACCATAATAAAGAACATTTGCTGGAAAGGTCGAAATATCCAAAGCAGTCACTTGCTGTGTAGAGCTTCTTGTATCTTCAATCTCAAACCAATTCACTTCAGTAGGCTCTTGTTTGCCTGATGGAATTTGATTGACATTATCATTCCTCCAAATCAGTTGTCCTCCTGCCAAATACATCCGATTATAATTATTAGGATCTAAAACAAATGGATTAATAAACAAATACCCAGATCCTCCAGCTGGATCAACTTGTGCGAAACTTCTTACATCTCTGTCATCATCCAATATTACTCTAAAAATATTAGACTCTTGAAATGATATAAACCAATATCTATCTCCAGGTGTCGTAGCACAATAAGCACCATCACCTCCTAATAGTCTAGACCAATTAGCCGTCGACACAATAGAAGATTTGATATATGTGCCATTGTCTTGTATTCCTCCTAAGACAAATTCAGAACCTTCATCCTTAGATATCGCTATAGAATAGAACTGTGATGTTAGATAGCCATTATTAAGGTTGGTCCACTTGACCTCTTCCTCTAAATTGTTTTCTGTGACTCTGACTCCGCCATCTGACCCACTAAGCATTTTATTCTCATCCGAATCGTAAAATACTATCGCATGTTGATCTGGGTGATGGTTTTCATATAACTCTGCAGAACCCTCCTCTTCATAACCGCCTATCAGTGTGGTATTGTTGGAGGAAGAAAAACCATCGGTAGATCGATATAAATTGGTACCTCCTATAAAAACAACACTCTCATTGTCTGGATGGACTTTGATTACCATATTATAGGAACTCTGTGAGTCAAGACCTTCTGGCAGATTAGCTGTTAAATTTTGTTTTTCAATAAGATTTCGTTGATCATTTACTTTGAGCTTGTAAAGAAAGTTTTGAGAGTTCTCAGAAATATAACAGTATATCACCTGATCATCCGAAGGGGTATAATCCATTACAACACGATCAAAGAGTATTGGAAAAAATCCTAATCCAATATTTAATCTACTCCAATTGACTCCATCATCACTAACATAAATACCAGCACTTGAATAAGCCTCCCCTGTAGTCGTAGCTGCACTTAATGATGCATAAAGTCTACCGCCTGATGTAACTATTACATTAGTAAAAAATGGAGCTATTACAGTATTCAGATCCTCTTCTTCAGAGTTAATCAAATCTTCACCAAGTACAGTAGTCCAACTAGCTCCTCCATCTACAGATCTAACGATACCTCCATAGATAGCGGCATATACTTCCGATTCACCGCTACCAGTATCTTTTAAACCTATATTCCAACTGTAATTAAAAGGACTTTGGAAAAAACCTTCCTCTTCGATAGTGGTAGCTGGCAAGGCCTGCCAGCTTTCCCCATTATCTATTGATTTATAAATCCCATTTCCTCGATAGGCAGCTCCAACTTCTCTAGCGGAGTTCCCTCTCAACTCTCCTGTTCCATAATACCAAATATTATTATTACCAGAAGATGGATCCTGTGCCAAACAAGAGATGCTATTCACCTCAGTAGGAATGGACTTTCTAATCCATGAAGCACCAGCATCTATTGATTTCCAAAGTCCTCCGCTAACTCCTCCTGCTAAAATAACATTTTCGTTATCTTGATCTATGGCTAGTGCTCGAGTTCTTCCTCCTACATTGTAAGGTCCGATAGATTCCCAACTAGATGCAAAATCATTTGATCTTTGATTTGAAGCAGTTCTTATTTTATTGATGTAGGACAATTCTAAATTTCGAATGTTTGGAGGTAATTGTCCTGTTACAGGATCTTTGACCATTGTCATTTCATAATCATACCTAGCATTAATATTCTCTCGAGAACTGATGGCAGAAGGTGCTGATATTATCTTCGTTGGATGTTGTTGAAGATTAGCTTGTTGTTCACATGCAAACATGGCAAAAGCCGACAAAATCAAAATGTATTTCATATCCCAAAATTGGCCAGTGACCAAAGTAATCAAAAGCTCTTTAGTTCAATAGTATATTAAGTCTCAAAGGGTATTTTTTATGTTTAGAGACTTATTGTAATTTTAGCACGTAAATTCTACCTCATGGCTAAAAGACAACGCGTAAACAGTCGAAACTTTATTTGGTACGCTCTTCCTATGATGATTTTCTTGGGTTTAAGCTGGTTATATGAACCTTGGTTTTACCAAAGGTATATTGCTAGTGACGACCTGCACAATATTCGAAAAAGAGATTTCAAAGTAGTAGGACATAAAGGTGCATCCGGATATGCTCCAGAAAACACATTGGCATCTTTTCAAAAAGCAATCGATCTAGGTGCGGACATGATAGAGATCGATGTTCACTATACGAAGGACGGAGAGGTAGTGGTTTTCCATGACGAAGAAGTATCTAGAACTACCAATGGCCAAGGGCTTATCCACGAGTTTACGCTGGAGGAGGTAAAGCAACTAGATGCTGGATCTTGGTTTGATCCTGCTTATGCAGGAGAAGAGATCCCTACGCTAGAAGAAACACTTGATCTGATTCATGGAAAACTTGAATGCATTATTGATATCAAATCAAAAGGCCATCAGTATTATGATGGTTTTGCTGCTCGAATCATAGAAATCATTGAAGAAAAAGGTGCTAAAGACTGGTGTATAGTTCAAGCCTATGATGAACAATACCTTGAAGATGCTTTTACTGCAGATTCCTTGATTCTAGCTTCCAAAGGTTCTTTCCATCCAGACTCTACGATAGAGATGAAGAAAATAATGATGGGTGAAGAGGAAACACATTTATTGGCATTCTATATCAATGCTAAGCACTTCACTGATCATAGAAACATGCATGAATTTTACACTACACTGAACCCGCACTACACTACGCTTTCTCAACGTAGAATCTTTAGATTCAAAGCTAGAGGCTATAAGGTCTTCACTTATGTAGTAAACGAAAGAGAAGATATGCTTAAAATGCTAAGCATGGGTGTAGATGGGATTATTACTGATTTCCCAGATAAAATGGTACGGATCAAGCACCAGCTCGATAGCATTGACAGAGAGCTCCGTATCGAAGATGAGAGAGAAAAGGCTCTTTAATGACTTTGAAATACAGAAATGGAGAAGAATATTATAACAGAATTTATTTATTCTTCAATGCAACAGTAGCCGTAACCATTTTACCACTGGCGATACTTTTACTAAAGAAGCAATCGAACCAACTCATCCCTATTCTTCCTGAAGTATGGATGCAATGGAGTTTAGCTATAATACTTAATCTAACCATAGCCGCTACCCTATATTGGTCGATAGGTCAATATAAAACTGGGCTATCGCAGGTAAAGAAAAAAACAACTTTGAGATCTATATTAGATACTTATTACAAAGTCTCTAGCAAGAAGTTTTTATCTCTGATGCTAGTTTGTGGTATATGTGTTGCTGGGTACTATACTACTGTCAACGGACTTTTCATAGTGGCTTATGTGATCACTATGATTTTCCTATCCCTAAAACGTCCTACTCTTAATCTCCTAATCGAAGAATTGGAGCTTTCTGAGGATCACAAGAAGATACTAGTCGACAAGCTCGAGATTGAATAGAAACATAATGAATTATTTTAGAATCGTTTTATTACTGACTTTAACAATATGGAGTCAGCAAAATTGTTTTGCCCAAGTAGACCAAGAAAAGGTCGACGAGTTTACCCGTAACTATGCTTACCAAAACGAAAGGTCTTTAGCTGAAATAGAAGGGATAGTTGGCCAAGCAGAATTCCTCCCTAAAATCATTGAAAAAATGACGCGTCCTGCTGAAAAAACGATGACATGGGAACGATATCGTGGTATCTTCATGACGGACGAACGTATAGCGGCTGGTGTAGAGTTTTGGAATGAAAATGAAACGGTCTTAAATCAAGTCAGCCAACAAACAGGCGTGTCCGTAGAGGCGATCATCGGTATCATCGGAGTAGAAACTTACTATGGACAGCGAATGGGAACATACCGCGTACTAGATGCCCTGTACACATTAGCATTTGGATACCCCAGACGATCTTCATTTTTCAAATCTGAACTAGGAAAGTTCCTTGAGCTATGTGAAAGCGAAGGACTAGACCCACTCAGCATCAAAGGCTCATACGCAGGTGCGATGGGATATGGTCAATTCATGCCTAGTAGTTATCTAGCGTACGCTAAAAGCTTTGACAGTGAAACCGGAGCTGATCTGATGAATGAAGTAAACGATGCTATAGCCAGTGTAGCAAACTACCTTAAGGTTCACCGATGGGTCGAAGGTGGTCAAGTAGCTATACAAGGTGTCAAAAAAGAAAATGCAGTTACTCTCTCCAAACAAAGTGTTAAACCATCAAAAACAATTTCTTACTACTCACCAAAAGGATACGAGCCTTCAGAACCAATTGCTCCATCAGAGTATGTTTCATTGCAAGCAATGGAAATGAAAGATGGTAGCCATGAACATTGGTTCACTTTCAAGAATTTCTATGTCATCACTCGATACAATCATAGTCCCTTGTATGCTTTAGCCGTGTTTCATGTAGGAGAAGCAGTTAAGAAGAAAAGAACTGATAACTAGCCATATCATCACTCCATTTTGTAGATTGGTAGTTACTTCTCTAACGAACTCCTGTAATCATCGAAACGCTCAAATATGCTGTAAATCAAATCCTCCCCATCCAAGACAAAGATTGGGAGGAAATAGTGCCACACCTTTCTATTGTAGCATTTGAAGAAGAGGAGCTTCTGCTTTCTCCTCCGGACTCTTGCCAATTCATCGCATTCATTTTGTCTGGGTCATTAAGATCTTATAGAAAAAATGAAGATCTAGTCGAGACCAACTTGCTTCTAAGATCTAAATATGAATTCATCACAGACTATGAGAGTTTTGTAAGTCAATCTCCTGCTTCTCTTTGGATACAATCAATGGAAAAAGGAGAAGCTATTTTCTTGAATAGAAGTGGTCTGAATGAACTCTACGAAACCTCTTTTTATTGGAACAAGTTTGGAAGAATAATGAGTGAACTCATATTCATCAATAGTAAGCAACGAGTAGAACAATTACTATTTCTAAACCCTAAAGAACGCTATCTACACTTAATAGAAAATCAGCCCGACTTCTTTCAAAAATACCCTCTCAAACATATAGCCAGCTATCTAGGTATCACTCCTCAATCTCTCAGCCGAATCCGCAATCAAGTCTCAAACCGTAATTAACGAAAGTTAAGTGATGACCTGACTCCTCTTCTCCATTTTTGTCCTAAACAAGTACTTATGGAAATAGACATCATAGGAGCCGGAATAGGAGGTCTGACTACAGCCATTGCCTTAGAGCAAAAAGGTATCACGACTAGAATCTTTGAACAAGCTGACGAACTGGCACCCGTCGGAGCGGGGATTATTCTTGCCAATAACGCCATGCAGATCTATGAAAAGTTAGGATTGCGAACTGCAATTGAAGAAAAAGGCAATCCTATTTCTTCTATGAACATCACGTCTATGGATCTGAAGTCTCTATCTAAAGTGGATTTATCCTACTTTGAGCAGAAGTATGGAGTAAAGAACATAGCTATTCATAGAGGGGCATTACAAAACATCTTACTTGAAGAGCTAAACTCAACAGGTCTAAATCTGGGTCACGCTCTTGATCAAATAGTCGAACTTGATAACAAATGGGAACTTATTTTTAAGAATGGAACTCAAACTACTTCATCAGTATTGATAGGAGCTGACGGGATTCACTCAGCCGTTCGTAAATCAATATTCTCTAAGTATAAAATCAGAAAAGCCAATCAAATATGTTGGAGAGGTGTAGCTGAAATACATCTGCCTTCGAACTATCATCATGAGCTCAATGAAGCTTGGGGTAAAGGTGACCGTTTTGGTTTTGTCCAAATCGCAGACAATAAAGTCTATTGGTATGCACTAAAGTCGTTTAAGAGTCAAATGAGCGAATTTGATATCAGCGAAATCACTTCATACTTTAGTCAGTATCATCCAATGATCAAGGATATTTTGGCAGCGACGGTACCTGAAAACATTTATACTGCTGAGATAACAGATCTGAAGCCTACTAAGGGCTGGCACAAAAACAATGTTTGCTTAATAGGAGATGCCGCTCATGCAACTACTCCCAACATGGGACAAGGCGCCTGCCAAGCCATCGAAGATGCTTTCATACTAGCAGAGTGTCTAAATAAGTATCCTCTGGACCAAGCTTTCTCAAAGTTTGAAAAGTTAAGGATAGCGAAAGCACACCAAGTAGTAAAGACAAGCTGGGCTATCGGGAAAATGGCTCATATTTCTAATCCATTCCTATCGAAACTACGCAATCAACTAATGAAGTCTATGCCTGAATCTATGAATAGAAAACAGACTGAAAAAATATTTAAACTAGAAACGCTATGATCATCACATATCTTTCCATCCCACTTTTTATCCTTTTTGCCGCACTCGGCGGAATACATATTTATTGGCTTTTTGGTGGACATTGGGCTTTAGATAAAGTCATTCCTACTAAAGAGAATAGAAAATTTACCAAGCCTATTGCTATCCCCAAGTTTGCGACATTGTTAGTAGCTATTGGTCTTATGCTCTGTGGAGCAGTTTACCTGAGTACATCGAAGCTTGTGACATTTCCTTTTCCTTCTTGGATCGTTGACAATGGTATTCTTTATATACCAATCGTATTTACCTTGAGGGCAATAGGAGAGTTTAAATATGTAGGCTTCTTCAAAAAGGTAAAAAACACTGAATTCGCAAAAATGGATACTACTCTATTCTCCCCTCTATGTATCGGAATAGGCATCATTGGCGGCTTAGTATTTTGGCTGAGTAGTTGATGTCAATTTGGCTAGAGACATGATCTATCTCTACTTAGGTAAGAAAATCAGAAAGCTGCTTTGCTTGTACCAATTAATTAGGAGCTTGAAGGCAAAACTTCAGTAAGGATCAGAGTAATTATCTTATAAACTGCATGTAAAATACTTCCTCAAATATTCCTAGTTTAGATGCTTTATTAATCCACTACCCTATGTCTACACTACAGGATTATTTTATTGGGCTCATACCAATGCCTGAAGCCAAAGCTGATCAAATCGCCACATACTTCAAGGAAGAAGAATTCACTAAGGACTCTTTAATGATCAAAGAAGGGCGTACTAGTCGGAAATCTTACTTTTTGCAAAAAGGAATCATCAGGTGCTACTTGTACAACTCTGAGGGTGAAGAGATCACCACCCGGTTCTACTCTGCACCCGATTTTCTCAATGACTACTATTCTTTCTTCAAACAAAGACCTAGCATCGAAAACTATCAGGCGCTGACTGATTGCCAAGTTTGGAGCATCGATTTGGACAGTGTGCAGTATTGTTTTCACAATATCCCCGAATTCAGAGAATGGGGTCGCATGCTTCTGACGATGAACTATGTCACTATTCACGAAAGTATGATCGACTTGAGAAAACTCAGTGCTATGGATCGATACTTGAAATTTCTAAAAGAGAAGCCTGAAATTGTCAAAGAAATCCCTCTGAAGTTCATTGCCAGTTATCTAGGGATCACCAAGCATTCATTGAGTAGAATACGAAAAGAATTGGCAGAAAAAGAAATGTCTGGAGAGAAGTTGTCATAGGGTAACTCCACAAGTCGAATAGTTGTGTTGCTTTGTCAAAAACCAAGAAACTATGCAACTACATATCACAGAAGTCCCAGCGTGGGTTTCCATTTCTTTCGTTCTCTTCTTTGCTTTCATCCCTACTGGCCTCATATCACGAGCTGTAAAACGATCTCTAGAGGGCAACAATCAATTTGACGGACAAAAAATCTCTTTCAACATCAAGATCTTTTATACGGTATACTTAGTCATCGTAGGAATAGCTTCTATTTTCGGACTGTTCAGCGTGAACACACTGCCACCGAGGATCATTATATTTTCGGCTATTCCGTTGATGATTTTCTACCTTCTATACATCCGAAAGAGAGACTGGTTCAAGGCCGTATATGAAAACATCACGTTGGATCAACTGATCTTCATTCAAGTATTTCGGTTTGTAGGTGTGTACTTTTTTCTTGTCAATCAACATGGAGCCATTCCTGATCTATTTGCACAGTTAGGAGGATATGGAGACATCCTGACTGCTGCCTTAGTCTTTCCTACTGTATACCTCCTCAAAAAGAACTCCTCGATGGCGAAGTCAATGGCTTGGATATGGAATATCATCGGACTAGTAGATATACTCTTAGTCATGGGATCTGCCAATCTAATCACTGCTCAGGCGATACAAAGTGGTGAAGAAGGTGTAGCACAATTCGGAACATTTCCTTTCAGTTGGATACCGGCATTTGCCCCGATGACTATCATATTCCTCCATATCCTGACTTTCAAAAAACTGATAAAGGGATAGAGTCAAAAGCATTTCGAATTATGAACAAAAAAGAATTCCTCAGCACAATATTCAAACCTGACAATTTTTCAAACGATGATTTAGAAACGATATTGGATCAATTCCAAGAGCATCATTTCAAGAAAAATGAAAACCTGTTTAGACTCGGATACACGGCTAGCCATTATTATTTCATGGAATCGGGATTTGCTAGATCATATGTAGTGGACCTTGACGGGAACAACGTGACTTCTAAGTTTTTCACCGCTGGTGATATCGTGATAGACTGGCATTCTTTCTTTTTGAAAAAACCTACAAAAGAAACTACACAAGCACTCTCTGATATTAAATGCTGGAAAATCAAATTCGAGGACTTCATGAAACTATTCCATATCGAGGCATTTCGTGAAGTCGGTCGAACCAGATTAGTACAAAACTACTTCGAGCTAAAGCATCACTCGGTCTCTATGGTGACCGACGAAGCTAAGGATAGATATCTGGAGCTGATGAAAGACAAACCGGAACTGATCCATAATGTCCCATTGAAACATATCGCGACCTATCTGGGTATTACAGACACTTCACTGAGTAGAATCAGAAAAGAACTGGCTAATTCGGGGCTATAATGGTTTCTTGTCATATGGCAAGACTTTCGATTTCGCCCACCTCTAGTTTTGAATCATTGTTATACGTAGCTGAGACAGTCAAATAGGACTCCGGAAAAACTAACTGTAGTTTTTGTCTTCGCTCCTGATTAGTCTTTTATAAACCAAAAACACAAAGCAATGAGACAAGAACAAAATTTCATGATGCTATTCAGGTTCACTCCTGAACTTGACAAGCAGCCTACTGAGGATGAAAAAAACCAAATGAAAGAGGCCTGGGGTGGATTCATTGGGCAGATGGCAATCTCTGAAAAACTGGTTAGTACTTATCAATTAGGGTTTGAAGGAAATCAGATCCAATCAGATAAGCAGATCACCGATGGTATTCTGATGATAGAAGGACAAACTCTTGGTGGCAATATGATCGTGAGAGCTCACTCTCTAGAAGAAGCCACTGAACTGGCCAAAGGAAGTCCTATTCTGGCTATGGGTGGTACTGTAGAAGTCCGCTCTATCATCCCAATGGAAAACTAACAACTCAAAGGGTACGGGAGAAGGTATTTACGCTGTCCTGTTGCCTCAATATCAAACTTTACTTTATATAAAATGAAAAGAACCATGACACTATCGATAGTAGGTATTTTGCTAATCAGCGTATTTGCGGTAAGCTATACCAATGCCAAAAAGCTAAAAGAAATAAACATCCGTAAGGAAGTTTTGATTGACGGAAGTCTTGACAAAGTATATAATCAAGTAGTATACCTCAAAAACTTTCCCAACTGGTCTCCTTTTTTAGAAGCAGACCCTTCTCAAAAATATGAGGTGAAAGGTACGGATGGACAAGCAGGTGCTCAATATCACTGGGAGGGCAACAAGGGTAAGGATCTTGGTTACCAAGAAATCAAGGAGATCAGACCAAAGGAGTACATTCGAATGGAGTGCGATATTCAAAAGCCATACGAGGTGAACCCTGTGTTTGAATACTCTTTCAAAGAAGTAGGTGGTCAAACGAAAGTAGTACAAGAGTTCAACATGAAGTCTAGCAAAACGGATGCCTTCTTCATGTGGGTATTTGGAGCTAAAAAGGACATCAGCCGAATGAACGAAAGGGGCTTGGAATTGCTCAAAGAGTACGTGGAGAAAGAGAATTGATTTAACTGAAATTGAATAATTATACTTTGTTGGGTCATATCAATCCCCCTGCCCCGTTCAAAAAGCAGCATGGCACAATAAAATAACCGTCATCCTGGAAGTTTTTCTCACGATCGTAGAGAAAAGCTATCCGGGATCTGATCGATTCTGCTTGTAGCTACTTTGAGATCCTGAACAACTAATTCTTACTATCGTAAAAATTGATTTTAAGGATGACGCCTGCTGAAGTGCAAAGACTATACTTCCAAAGGGGGCTAGGGGGATTTGGGAAGGACCACAAGTCAAACATCTTAGATGACAAAATAGAAATAAAATGCTTCAAGCAGCCCTAAGAAAGAATCTAGGGCTGCTTGAGCATCAATTATTACATAACATTATTCAATCGCATACTTAGGAACATACGTCAATCCATAGAGTCTTGTCAGACTTCTAGAATACTCCGATAGCACACCTATATCACTTACCTTACCATTGGACGGATCGATTGTGACCAAATACTGAACTGGCCCACTAGTTGGATTTGAAGTAGACTCTATGATAGCATATAGCGTCCCAGAAGGAGTCATCGTCATATCCGTGATGTAGTCAAAACTCTCAGGTATAGAAGAGGTTTCTGAAAAGTCCAACGCTGTAAAACCTACATATTCTCCAGATATCTTATTGGTGATAAACCCATAGGTATAAATCGGGTTTTGTCCATCACGGAAATCACTCTGCTGCACACCCAATAGCAGATCAGTTTTGGAAGAATTGATACACATCCCTCCTCTCAAGTCTACGGAAACATTTGCAACACCTGTATTTCTGCTCAGCTCTGGAGTGCTCGTAGATTCACCACTAGACTGACTAAAATAGAAGATATCATCACCCTCACAGCTACCTACTGCTAAGACTTCCTCGCCCAGTACTTCTACACCTCTGGCATCGTTCCATCCATTGCAGGAAGTACCTCCTGCGATGTCTTCGCCACTGTAAAACAAAGAAGACTTTTTAGTAACCAGATCAAACTGACCGATCAGGTCTCTGAAGGCCATTTGCCCACCATCTCTTACGAAATACAATACATTATCTTCCGAATCATATCCCATGGACTCGGCAGTATAGTCTATGGAATCAGAAAGCAAAGTCTTAGAGGCATCCGCCAAATTCAATTCATACAGTCCTCCTTCAAACCCTTCATCATCTAGTCCCGAGACGATAAGTCTAAAAAGTACTTCTATTTCTAAATCAATGAGGATATCATCTTCATCCAACACGAACTTGGCTATGTTGTCCACGACTTCGATCGGTTCTACACTCGACCCCGACCAGTCGATATTGAAATTATCTTCAGTGATACCCAATTCCGAATTGATCACTCTAGCCCAAATAGACGATCCCGACTCCAAAGCCGTATCAAATGGAGGTTTCCAGCTCGTACCTTGATCAAAAGACAACTCAATAGTAGTCTCTCCTGTGACTTGATAGGAATCTTTGACTGCAAAATCAAACGCTAATATATCAAAGGTTGGTGTCTGTACCTCAGGATCGGTTTCCTCCTCATCTGTAGGGTCTTCGTCAATAATTTCTTCTTCTGCGCCGCTGCATGCAGCCATCATTAGGATCAACAACCCCATTAGGGCTGATAAATACGGGTTTTTCATTATGGTGGGATTTAAGTTATAAGAAAGATTTAAAAGATTATGTAAAGATAAAATTGTCTTTTACTAAGCTCACATCTAATCGACGAAGCCTCACCACCTTTCGACCAAAACAAAATACCTCCTACAAAACACTACTGTCCAACACTTTACAACCCAGCAAGAGGAATACTACACAGTTGCCCTACACTTACTGACAGCGAAGAATTGTTTCTCACTCAACCTTATGAAAACCCGAAAGAGACTTTTTAAAAAGAGAGTAAATTATCACAAGAAAAGAGTTATCACTATTCTGCAAATACTAAATACCTATAAACAAATACTTAATACCTATTATAAAGTAGTTAGTACCATCTTAAAAAAACTAATTACCATTTGTTAAGTAGTAAACTCAATAGTATAAATAGTAATTACCATTACTTAAATACTAAATACAATGAATAAAAGAGAAATTATGATAGAACTAATAGTTATGTGTAATAATCATGTAGTTTTACAACTGAAATAATTACCAAACTTAGTAATTCATGTTAACCTACAATTTCATTAGAGTTTTGAAAGCTCGAGGCATCGACAAACCTTATACTTTCCTTAAAAATTCTGGTTTCTCCAACAACTTTGCCGTTCGCATCAGTAAAAATCAAGTTAAACATGTGCCGCTCAAGCAACTGGAGCAACTTTGCAAGGTGCTACACTGTACTCCAGACGATTTGATGGAATGGATTCCCGAAGATGAAACTAGCATCCCCGTTGATCATCCTCTACACAAGATCAAACGAAGTGATAAAATGGTTCACATCCTCAAGACACTTAGCAATGTCCCTCTCGATAAGCTAGATGAGATCGATCGACTGATTCGTGAAAAGGTGGAGGATAAGTAATAGTACTTCCCATTAAATCTTCTGTTACTTACTCGGAATTGCCAAAGTCTATGACATCCTACTAGTCAAGAGGTAGAACCTTTCTTTATACTCATACCTTTTTTTGTATAATGTGACCGTAAGTATCTCGTCCATCACGAACAGAGTGAAGTGATCTGTTCAGGTCATGCAGCTGCTTCAATTTGACAGATTACTTCGTCGTGCCCCCTCGTAATTGACGCTGATTCTTTGAAGCAGTAATCTTGTTCTTCAATGACACCTCCTAATAGAATTCAGCATTAGGATATCAATCGATGAAAAAGAGAACTAGAATATATCCTAAGTTTGTGATAAGCATCAGCAACAATAATAAGTTTGAAAACCATCACACTACCAGAAGCTCTAAGCTCTTTTGACGAGACAGACATACAGGTACATGACTATCATGCGCAGGCAGAATCTACCAAACAACAGGTAGACCTATCCATGAATACCTTCAGTTTCCTTCAAGAAGGGTACAAAGAAGTCCATTCGGATGTCAAATCCATCGCCATTTCGAATGATGACTTTCTACTGATGAAGGCTGGTAAATGCCTAATGACAGAAAAACTTACTGGTGTAAACAATACCTATCGGAGTATTTTATTGTTCTTTTCTAGTGATTTGGTTTCTCAGTTTATCAAGAAATACTCTATTTCGGTTTCCAATAATACCCCTAGAAAAACAGTTCAGTCCATCCCCTATGATGGATATCTGAGATCATATGCTGAAAGTTTGACAGACCTGAGTCATTTGTCTCCTTCCAACAGGAACAGAATCCTACAAGTCAAGTTCGAAGAGTTGATGCTCTATCTACTGGACAAGTTCGGTGCTGATTTTTTCAATTCTTTGAAGGTCAAAAATGATGCTGAAGCTCATTTTAAGGAAGTCATTGAGAATAATAAACTAAACAAGCTTACGCTAAGTGAACTGGCTTTTCTCTGCAATATGAGTTTATCCACCTTCAAGCGAACTTTCGAAAAGCACTTCCAACTACCTCCCAGCAAGTGGTTTCAAGAAAAGAGGCTAGAATATGCTGCCTACCTTCTGAAAAACGACGAAAAAAGAGCTTCTGATATTTATCTAGAAATCGGATACGAGTCCCTCACCAACTTTGTGAAAGCATTCAAGGCTAAATACAATGTGACTCCGAAGCAATACCAATCAGGTTGAACCTCAATACCCGTCATAACTAGAAGACACCTAGAAACAACCTGTCAATTGTAAGTCTGACCAACCGTCACCCCAGAAGTTTTTCGCAGGGCAGTGAAGAAAAGCTATCAGGGGTCACAGTGATTTGGTATTAAATACCCACAGTTAACATAGAGATCCCAAACAACCAATTCTTGCTTTCGCATAATTGATTTTTGGGATGACGCTTTTGTGTAAATAATCCTTCATCAATCAGGTACGAAGAAGCAATATTTCAATTGTATGACCGACCAACCGTCACCCCAGAAGTTTTTCGCACGGCAGTGAAGAAAAGCTATCAGGGGTCTCGCTGATGTAGTATTGAACTTTTAGCACTACTTTTTGGTCTAATGACAGTAAATAATAGATGTCGAAACCCATGAAATTTGCTTTATAGTTTAAAAACAAAACAACAAATGAAACAGACAATCTTACTTATCGCATTCAGCTTAGTATCCTCCTTTATATCTGCACAATCGACCTTTACACTGTCTAGTAAAGATATCGGTGGACAAGCTACATTGACCGAAGAGTTTAATGGTTTTGGCTGTGTAGGCAAAAACCTATCTCCTCAACTAGAATGGAAAAACGCTCCAGAAGGAACCAAGAGTTTCGCTATCACTATGTATGATCCAGATGCACCTACTGGTAGCGGATGGTGGCATTGGGTGATGTTCGACATCTCGGCTAGCACTTCCGAAGTAAAAAGTGGAGCTGGAGACATCTCATCCAACCTAGCACCGAAAGGCGCTATTCAAAGCATCACAGATTACGGTTCGCAAGGATACGGTGGCCCTTGTCCGCCAGAGGGGCATGGACTTCATCAATACATTATCACCGTATATGCTCTGAAGACAGAAAGTCTAGGGCTAGCTAAAAACACTAACCCTGCTGTAGTTGGGTATTATCTATGGAACAATACCATTGCCAAAGCTAGCATAGTAATGTACTACAAGCGTGAGGCTAAATAAGGTATTCATAGGAAAGTAGTCATTAGGCGGCTATCAAGTCATCACGTTGAGCAGAGCGAATCTCCCATTATGGTCTAAAGAACGATTCGGCACTCAATGTGATGATTTTCTTTTCAAGACCATCTTTACTGATACTTACATAATCAGACGATCACACCAACAGTTCTTCTCCGTTCAAATCTGTCGTGAGAATTTCGCTCATATAGTCAAAGAAGGGGCGCATGTTATTGAACTGCTCAGCCATCCGACTAGCAAAGTCTGGTTGCATTACCTGCTGATCGGTAAAAATATGACTTAGTAAATATTGCTTGTACCTGAGCCAGTGTATAGCCGGATCATCTACCGAAAACCCTTTAGGCGCTTTTTTGAGTTGTTCCCCACCCAACTGCCCAAAGGCATCAATGAATTGCTTTGAATTGACGATCTCTTCCAATCTCTCAGGCTCTTGAGCGATTTGTTTTCTCACATGCAGTAGATCAGCAGCATTAGGCCCCCAAAAACCTCCGCCTATCATAGTCTTGTCGGGCTCTATATGGAAATAATATCCACCGCGATTGTACTTAGTCGCCCGACGTAGATGCCCAGAGAAGTGCTTCTTATATGGCGTCTTGTCTTTCGAAAAACGAGTATCGCGATAGATACGATATAGGCTTTTCTTACCCGAAGGCGTTTCTATCTCATCTACTTGCTTCATCTCAGACAGTAACTCATCCGCAAACTCTATCATTTGCTCCTGAGCCTCTAAATATTCTGATTTGTGGTCATTGAACCATTCTCTGTTATTATTAGAAGATAATTTCTTCAAGAAAGAATATGCTATGTCAAGATTTGCCATGATTCAAACTTAAATAAAGTGAAGTTCCTCGACCATAACGGATAATAAATCTTTGGGATTTTATTTCTCACGTGTGAAGGAAAACTAGTTCGTAGTGAAAAAGAATGATGTAGAAATATTAGTAATCCTGTGTTAATTAATACAATTCCATAGGGTTTTCTCACGATATTGTACAAAAGCAATCAGAGACCCGATTCATCTGGAGACCAACTATTCAACGGTAGCATAGAGATCCCAAATAACCAATTCCTGCTATCGCACAATTGATTTTTGGGATGACGACTTTCTGAAATACTACCCTCAAAAACACCCGTCATTGCGAGAAGGAACGACGAAGCAATCTGCACCCACTGCATAAAACCTCCTTCCTCAAGAACCCTGAAATGACAACCTTACGACAAAAGGATGTGTATAGAAAAATATCTCCACCTAATTAATCACCACTCCTTTATTTCATCATATAAATCATTCCACTCAGGGTTAGTAGAGTAAATCAAAGCTTCCTTCTTTTTTCTAGACCCTGATTTAATTTGTTTCTCTCTGATTATAGCCTCTTCAATACTATGAAAACCTTCATAATACACTAACCTATCAACATTGTATCTAGCTGTGAAGCTGTTAGGGTGCTGTTTATTTCGATGTTCGTACATACGAGATATTAGGTCAGACGTCACACCAGTATATAATACCGTCTTGTTTTTATTAGTCAGGATATAGACTGCTCCTCCTTTTTGCATAGGTTAAAATTCTTTCTACAAGATTACTCAATTGGGAAAGTTCTTTCCAAGTTTAAAACATCACATCTTTAATCACCGTCATTGCGAGAAGGCACGACGAAGCAATCTGTAAGAATGAAGTAGTACCCCTGTAAAGATCGCCGCGCTGTGCTCGCGATGACGACTTGACGAGCATAACCTCAAAACAACCTTCATTGCGAGAAGGAACGACGAAGCAATCTATAAGAATGAAGTAGTATCGTACCCGAACAGATCGCTTTCCCGAAAAGTCGGGACGAGCAGTACCCCGCGATGACGATTCGAAGAGCATCAAGCCAAAGGCAGGTAAACCTTGAAAGTAGTTCCTACTCCTACTTCACTATCTACTTCTACCTTTCCTTTATTGAGGTGGACAAATTCATGAACGAGATTGAGGCCGAGTCCTACACCTTTTTCACCACTTGTTCCCCTACGAGTTCTTTCACCTGTAAAACCGAATAACTCCCCGATCTTCTCGTCTGAGATGCCTATCCCTGTGTCCGAAATGTAGATCACACCATATTCACCTTCTACATCTATACGTAGATCAACTTGCCCTCCATTGTCTGTGAACTTCAGTGCGTTGCTCATTAGGTTTCTAATGATAGTAGATATAGTGTTCCTATCTCCTCGAACCTTCACTAAGTCTTCGACTCTCTCAGTCATCTTGATGTCTTTGGCAATAGCATTATGCGAAAGCATATTGAGAGAGATGTTCGCCACTTGCCCCAAGTCAATTTCTTCTTCTCTGAAAGGTATCTTGCCTTGCTGACTCATCGCCCAACTTAGTAAGTTGTCTAATACCGAAGATAGCTCACCAGCGGTCTTCTCTTGTAGCTTAGCTACTTTCTCGATTTCCTCCCATTCTTGAGCCTCTACATGCATCTGTATGAGCATAGCGATACCATTGAAGTTGTTGACTGGCCCACGGATATCATGTGAAATCAGGGAAAAGAACTTGTCCTTGGTTTCATTGAGCCTCTGAAGCTCATCTCGCTGATCAGCTACGATCTTTCTTCGGCTTCTAGCGATTCGGATCAGTCGCTCTTTCAATTTCATGACCTTCAGCCCTGCATAAATCAACGCCAATAATAGAAGTACAAAAATGGTAATACCTCCTAGCAATAGCTTATGGTTTCTACTCTGAACTGTTAAAAGTTCCACTTCGGCATGTTTGAGGTCAAGTTCGGTCTGCTTCTGACCTATTTCATATTCGGCACGAAGATTAGCGATTTTGCGGATGTTAGCCTCATTGTTGATGCTATCTCGGTAAGCGATATATTGACACTGGTGGTGGTAGGCTTTTTGATGGTCATCTAAACTATCATAGAGCTGAGAGAGTTTGAGGCTGGCATCTCTTATTCTTTCTTGTAGGCGATCTTCTTCGGCGTAGGCTAGGGATTCTAATAGCAAGGCTTCGGCGGTTTTGAAGTCGCCTTTAACGATGTGGATGGAGGCGAGTTCTGTTTGAAATTCGGTGAGTGCGTAAGTGTCTCCTAAATCTTTAAGTATATTAATTGCCTCTTGTAAATTTCCTTGAGCCAGAGTCAAACTATCCAATTTCGATAATACTAGACCCAAATTTCCCAAAGCATATGACACTCCGATTGAATAATTTAGCTCCTGGTACAACTGACTCGCTTCAAGAGTATGCTTATATGATTTCTCATACTTTCCTAACGTATAATAATCATATCCGGTATTTAATACAGCCGCACTAAGGGATAAACTATCATCAGAAACAAGCCTGAGCTTTTCTATAGCTTCTTCGCTCATAAAAAGTGCAGTATCATACTTATTATTCAAAAAGTACAACTGTGATACCTCAAGTAATGTAATTGCTTCTAGATTTTTTTTATTAAGCTTCTTAGCAAAGTCAAGGCTCTTCGTAAATGCATCAAGGGATTCATACCATTTCCCAGACTCTCTAAGTGAATTCCCCAGTTGAAAGTAGCCATCAAATAGTCCCTTTGGGTTATTTTTGGAATTAGCTAACTCAATAAGTTTGCGAGAATATTCTTCACTAACTTTTGAACTAGTCTCAAAATGAGCAATATCGAGTAACAGTTGCATTATTTCGTACTCATTATAATCTCTTGTTTTTAATAACATTTTTAAACTATCTGCAACAAATTGATCTTGAGCAACAACCAATTTAGATGACATAAAAAAAACCCATGTCATTAAGACAAGGGTCTTCAATTTGTTTCTAGTAAAAGTTGACATTAAACGTATTAAAAACCTCACTTTAACTCTTTGGTTTCGCTCTTATTTTTGGATCAATAGTGATCTCTTTTCCTGAATTGGTAACATATACTACAGTATAATCTTCAGTTGCTTCACAAGTACTTTCCTTCACCTCTGCAGACCATACACTACAATCTGCATTAGGTTCTGGGTTTTTGAACACTTTGTCAGTACCACTTTTAGGTATAATTGATTTGATGGAGCTTACCCCATCCGCTGCAAACCATTGTACTCTTCCGCTACCATTGCTAAGAGCATTGGTTTCAAAGCTCTCTGGTGTAGAGCTTATATTTCCTTCGTTGTCTAAAAAGACAGACTTGCCATTTATATGCTGCACAAAAATCGCAGCATCTACTTTCATGTTGCTCATTTAATTTTTAATTAATTTGTTTCAAATAACCTGCTGATACATATTAGTCTCATCGAGGTTGGTTGGCAACCTATTCACAGAAAAAGGCATTGCTTGAAATTATACAATTTATATCGGATACACAGGACTTCAATGCAATAAGTTTTGTTGTTTATCGTTTTATTACCTCAAATCTTGATGGAAGTTTAACGAATATCTTCTCACGACTTTTTGAAAAAGGGATCTGGATTCTTGGGGAGCTACCGTATTTTGAAAGATCACTTTCCCGAAAAGTCGGGACGAGCAGTGCCTCGCGATGACGGCTATAAATCAAAAAAACAACGTCATTACGAACACAGTGAAGTAATCTCTCAAATGAAAGTAGCAACGTACCTGAGCGGATCGCCGCGCTATGCTCGGATGACGGTCATTTTACGTTAGCAACAAAGCCTATCATAGCCAAAAAATTAACCATCACCCTGAGCCCAAGCGAAGGGTCTTCTAGGACATAGCTAGATATTTCGCTCTGCTCAATATGACTGCGTTTTTGTTTAATAAAGACCGTAAATATATTTCGTCATTACGAACGCAGTGAAGTAATCTCTCAAATGAAAGCAGCAACGTACCTGAACAGATCGCCGCGCTATGCTCGCGATGACGGGTCGAAAAGCATCATGTCAAAACTAACGTCTTTGTGAGGAGGAACCACATGGCAATCTCTCAAAATGAAGTAGTACCATACTCGTATAGATCGTTCACGATGACAGTTATAAATCAAAGAAACAGCGTCATTACGAACGCAGTGAAGTAATCTCTCAAATGAAAGTAGCAACGTACCGGAGCAGATCGCAGCGCTGTGCTCGCGATGACGGGTCGAAAAGTATCATGTCAAAATTACTACCGTCTTTGCGAGGAGGGACGACGTGGCAATCTCTCAAAATGAAGTAGTAACATACCCGAATAGATCGCCGCACTGTGTTCACGATGACGGTTATAAATCAAAGAAACAGCGTCATTACGAACGCAGTGAAGTAATCTCTCAAATGAAAGCAACAACGTACCGGAGCAGATCGCAGCGCTGTGCTCGCGATGACGGATCGAAAAGTATCATGTTAAAACTACCCGTCTTTGTGAGTAGGAACCACATGGCAATCGCTCAAAATGAAGTAGTACTATACCCGAATAGATCGTTCACGATGACGGCTATAAATCAAAGAAACAGCGTCATTACGAACGCAGTGAAGTAATCTGTTCGTTGAACCACTGTATGACCTAAACAGATCGCTTCATTCCTCGCGATGACGATTCGAAAAGCATCATGTTAAAACTACTACCTTTATTGAGAGAAGGTATGGTGATGGTTTGTCAATTACATTTTTCAGAATGGTCTGGCTGATGTCCTCAATTTTTTTTCTTTTCCCGGCATCTACTGACTTGAAGTGCACAAATTTTCATTTTTGAATTATCCAACTGACTTGAAGCAAAAAAGAATTTTTTTCTAATAATCCAGCTGGAGTGGAGCTCGTAGATTTTTTGCGTGCTTCAAGTCAGTGGATGTAATGTGAGAAAAATTTTAAATAGTACAAACAGGACATCATTCATCTAGAAAAAATCACTCAAGGATTGCGTAAACAAGTCATCTGAACTAGGAAGTATATTTCTACCTTAAACATACAGATGGCAACTTTCATATAGCTCAATGTGTGTATTCGCTACTGGCTATTCTTAGAAGCTTTATTTCATCTACTACATGAATGGCTCTACCTGTGACAGTAATCAAACCGTCTTCTTTCAACTCTTTTAATAATCTGCCTAAACTTTCTCGTACCGTACCTATAAGATTAGCTAGATCTTCCCTAGAAATGAGTATACCTGCATCGTCATACTTCTTGGTAAGTATCAAAAGATATAATGCCAAGCGCTCACGAACTTGCTTCTGTGCTAGTACTGTAATCACATTTACTAACACCCCAAATTCATGGCTCATATTATGAATGAGTAAATCGTGCAGTGAGGGAATCGTTTTCATCAGTTGTTCAAACCGAGACTTGCTGATAAAAGCCACTTCACAATCCTCTATCGCTTCACACGAGTCTTCAAAATTCTCATTGCAGAGCAAGGCATGATATCCCATTAGGTCTCCTTTGTTATATATATAAAAAATCTGATCCTTCCCCATCAATCCTGTCTTGAATATCTTAGCTCGTCCTGACAGGATAATAAATACACCTGTAGGAATACCATTTTCGTAAAATAATAGTTTACCTTTTTTGAACCGAAGTGTCTCAGCTTGATTCATGATTATTTGCTGATCTTGAGCAGACAAAGACGAAAGTATCTTATTGCTTTCAAAATCAAACTTCCTAAGGTCAATTTTCATAAATGTAACATGAGTTGTTTTCAAATGTAACATTTATCACATTTATATGTATCGGATATCCTATTTTAAAATATGTTACTCGATTTCCTTTGCATTGTGATACGGAACAAAACCATATTATCCATAGTCGCACTTACTGTGTTACTTTCCATGACTACTGCAGATACACTGTACTTGTTTGTGGAACCTAAGGATTTGAAGGCCTGTGAATTTGAACTAGAGGAGCTCAATGAAAGTGAAGAAGAAGAAAAAAATTCTTCAATTAGTTTTGAAGCCCCCTTAGAGTTTGACATCTGCATCAATGTTATCCTTTCCAGTACACTTAGTCTGCCCCTAAACCAACTTAGTACAAAAAGATCGTCAAGGTCATTCTTTAAAAGTAAGACACCACTATGCATTTTATTTTGCAGTCTTAAAATAAACTGCCCCCCCTTTCTTTAATCGAAGCTATTCCCCTTATGCTAGTGGTGTAAGAATCAATAACCTATAGAGTGGACAGACTCTAAGTACTCTTATCGGCACCGTATAGAGTCTATTGCTTCAACAATTCTTTTATCAAAACAGATTCTATGATGTATAGAATCAAAATTTCACCGGACAGTTGATCCGTTGACAGGCACTGTATTGCCTTTTCAAATCATAATAAATCATGAAATCAAGATTAAACGAATCCATAAAAAATATAAGAAGAGATGCTATGGCTGGCATCGTCACGGGAGTAATGGCCGTTCCATTGACCGTAGGTATATGTTTGATGTCAGACTATCCGGTCATGACAGGGTTATACACTGCGATTTTCGCTGGAATCATTAGCTTCATCACTTACCTATACAAACCTGGTAATTATACTGGCATGCCTGGTGTGGCTGCTGGTCTTGCTCCTGCTTTGGCATTAGGGGTTCATACTTTTGGTATGGAGAATATGCCATTTGTTATTCTCTTGACTTCGATATTTCAGGTCATAGTATGGAAATACAGACTAGAGAGTTATATACTCAAACTTGTACCTCATTATTTGGTTGAAGGTCTGCTAGCAGGTGTAGGTCTGAAGATAGCGCTGAAATTCATTCCTTTTTTATACGACATCGAACATGAAACTGATGTATGGCTTAACTATGAACGAGAGATAATTCTAGTACTAAGTTTAATATCTTTTATCTCATTCGTATTGCTTTACAAGTATTACAAGAAGAAGATGCCGGCACTACCATATTTCGTTATTATGGCTAGTGGGTTTGCATTGAGTTTTTTCTTACCTCTACCTAAAATCAGTATCAAACATATTGATTTTAACCTCGTACTGCCATTACCTCACTTTGAACACTTGGATACTCCTGAGACTATCACTCTAGTGTTAAAGATGGTGATGTATGCTATGATGCTAGGTACAATTGATATCATCGAGCAGGTCATGTCAAATGTCGCTATCGAAAAAATGGACCCTCTCAACAGAAAAGCTAATACTAATAATAGCTTATTAGCTATCTGGATAGCCAATATAGGCGGTACATTTTTTGGCGGCATGACTAATTTGGATGGTCTGGCAAAAAGCACTACCAACACTGTAGCTGGCGCCATAACTAAAACTTCTAACCTATTCACCTCCTTATTCATTCTTGGTATTGTACTCTTCCCTGAAGTACTGAGTCATATGCCTGAATATGCTCTCGGCGTCATCATGGTGTATTCTGGCTGGAAAATGATTGCCAATATCGCTCATGTACGCACTGAGGGTAGATACGCTCTGATTATGGCTGGAGTATGCGGATTCCTCGTTTTTGAGCTTGGTATTTTTGAAGGTCTTCTGCTCTTACTGGGAGTACATGCTGTGATTCAGTTCATATTCATGAAAAGAATTGGCAAATCTTACAATGAAATATGGAGAATTTTCGTCTCTACTTTTCACCAAGGTGGAGATCCTGCAGGACTGGATTTTATCGACAAGCAGCAAGAACCAAGTGTCCCTGTTCTAGACAAATGGCTAGATACGATAAACTCTCACAATATTGATGCTCTAATGAAACTCTATGCGGAGGACGCCATGATGATACCTGCACTTTCGACCAGAGTTCGTCGAAACATCGATCAAATAAAAGATCTATTCCGAGATCTATTCGAAAAAGACGACTTGAACTTGACTCTGTATCAAGTATCAACTCAAAAGATCAATGGATTAAAAGTGGATAATGGTCAATATAGAATGAAATGGACCTCTCAAGGATTTGAAGAGAGCATTTACCTTAGGTTTTCGTTCGTAATTAAAGACGGAAAAATAATCAGTCACCACTCTAGTATAGAACCTTCCGAAAATATGACTGTATCTCATCCCAAAGCTTACGATTTAGATTACGTAGAATAATACCACTATGAGCAATTCTTATATAAAAAATGTAATCATAGGAGTCCTTTTTCTTTTGGTACTCGGTAGTCTTGATATAAACCATTCAAAATTAATCAGAAAACAAATGAAAGAGACACTGATTTCTTCAATAGATCAAAGATTACTATTGGATTCAGCTATCATCAGAAAACAATGTGTAATACTCCAAGATGACTCTACTGCCGCTGTGTATATAATAAACCAACTAGAACTATCAGAAAATACAGGCTATTTGATACTCGAAAACTTAAAGCGTCATTGCATCTTAGATTCTACTACCTACACTATAGCTAGGTCTAATATGAAGACTCAGAACTTTGTTAAAAACTATCTGTGATTTCACTTTTTCTACCCCGGATAAGACCTAAGAATACTATGTAACATTCAGAGGCCTTAGAATCAGTTTCAATCTCAAGTTCATTATAGAACTTTAGATAATCGACATCATAATGCACAATCAATATTTATCATTTGTAGACCATTGGCATGAGATCGCCGTAGTATGGAGCCAAGTGGCGTTGTACTCCGCTATAGCTATATTTCTTTATTATAACATTATGGTCTTGAAATGCAAACGGGCTGCAGCAAAGCACCAATACATGTCAAAAAGGGAAATTCAATACTACTGGCTGACTGCGCTCACTTTATGTATCAGCTTGATATTCTATTTGAATTCCATAATGGTGTGGGAAAATACTCCCGAAGCAGAATTGATATGGTTGTTTAAACTTTTTGTTAGTATCAGCATTGGTCTAGCTATTGCCATCTTTACCAATAGGTATTTTTATATCTACCATCCTTTTAACTTGGAAAAGAAGTTGCAAAAATTGCGCTTCAGACCGAGAGTTTCCCCCGTGACAGGACAAAAGATGCATTTATTAACTGAAGACGAAGAAGATGTTCATTTGACACTAGATATGATAGAACATGAAAAAATCAATGCATTCGAATATGATGTCTGGATAGATGATAGTTCAGGGTATAAACTGATCGAGGTCTATAAAGGCAACCTATATCTCGACATTTGCAAGAAATGTAACTATAGAACGGCTCATGAAACCAAAGAAGAAATAATTTTGGATGACTATGACCTTTTAGTGCAAAAACTGATTAAACACTATAGGTGCTACTATTGTGATCATGAACAGACTAAAACTGCAAAGTTGGTCATTGAAGGATAATATCTCATCCTCCTCAGTGTTGTTTTAGAGATGTGTTATATATACGGACAATCGCTGGAATATTTATTACTAGCGTATATCTAAATATTTGTGCGTTTGGAGTGAAATGTTCCAGTCAGGGTTGGATTTTACATAGTCTATGATCGACTGATGTACTTGGGAGGCTTTGCTCCACTCGGGCTGTAGCAACAGTACACAATCGTCATTAACCTTAGTTCTATGTTCCTCTGCAAATTTGAAATCTGACTTATTGAAGGCTATTACTTTTAGTTCATCTGCTTCTGAATAAATGCTCTCGTGTGGTGCTTTGAACTTCTTAGGGGAAAAACACACCCAGTCCCATGAACCAGTGATTGGATAAGCGCCAGACGTCTCGATATTGGTGATATAACCTTCTGATTGAAGCCTTTCTGTCAGTTCCGTCATATCGTACATCAGCGGCTCTCCACCTGTGACGATTACCAGACTCGACTCATAGTCTTTTATTTCATGGAGAATCTCGTCAATAGTCTTGAATGGATGATCCTCTTCGTTCCAAGACTCTTTGACATCACACCATACACAGCCCACATCACAGCCTCCTAAACGTATGAAGATAGCTGGCTTACCGGAGTGGAAGCCTTCTCCCTGTATGGAATAGAATATTTCCATAATGGGAAGTTTGGGTGATATTTTGGGTTGATAGTCCATTTATTGTTTTGACATCCTGACGCAAGAAGGGGCTTAGCGCGAAAATAATAAAGCAATCTATTTAGGTGACGTGACACGTTACGCTAACAGATTGCTTCGTCGTGTTTTCTACTTATGACGAGTATTTGTTTTTTACAATTTCGCTTTTGCTGCTCTCAGAGTATTAATCATCAATGAGGCAATTGTCATCGGCCCTACTCCTCCTGGTACGGGAGTAATATGGCTTACTTTCTTGGACACTTCTTCGAATTCAACGTCCCCTGATAATCTATACCCCGACTTACGTGTGTCATCTGCTACTCTGGTAGTTCCCACATCGATGACTACTGCACCTTCCTTCACCATATCAGCTGAGATCAATCCTGGCTTACCTACTGCTACTACAAGGATGTCGGCTTCTTTAGTATGCTTAGCTAGATCTACCGTATATTTCTGACAGGTAGTGACTGTAGCTCGACCATCATGAGAAAGCATCATAGACAGTGGAGCTCCTACTAACCTACTCGCTCCTACGATCACTGCATGCTTACCTTCTGTATCGATATCATATCTTTTCAACAATTCCATGATACCATATGGCGTAGCAGGCATCAATAATTGATTATCCGATACAATGCTTCCAAAGTTCTCATTCGCAAAACCATCCACATCCTTTTCTGGAATAATGGCATCCGTCACCTTATCTACAGAAATGTGATCTGGTAATGGCAATTGAACAATAAAACCATCAATATCTTCGTCCGCATTGAGCTGTTCTACATGTTTAAGAAGCTTTTCTTCAGAAATAGTAGCCGCAAACTGCAATAGGGTATAATCAAAACCAACTGCCTTACATGCGTTGATTTTGCCATTTACATAGGTATGACTAGCTCCGTCATCTCCTACTATAATAATAGCTAGATGTGGGGCACGCTGTCCATTAGCTTTCATCCCGTCTACCTGAGACTTGATTTCAGCTTTGATATCTGTAGATATTTTCTTTCCGTCGATGATAGTCGGCATATTAATCGAGTTTAAGTACCGCCATGAAAGCATCTTGTGGAATCTCCACACTACCTACTTGACGCATTCTTTTCTTACCTTTTTTCTGCTTATCGAGCAGTTTACGCTTACGCGAAATATCACCACCATAGCACTTCGCCAATACATTTTTACGCATAGCCTTCACGGTCTCTCTAGCAATGATTTTATTTCCAATAGAAGCTTGAATAGGAATTTCAAACATCTGTCTTGGGATCAGTTCTTTTAGTTTTTCACACAGTCGCTTACCCCACTCGTAAGCCTTATCCCTGTGTACGATAGCTGATAGTGCATCTACAGCTTCACCATTCAGCATGATGTCCAGCTTCACCATCTTGGAAGGTCTCAAGCCTACCAATTCGTAGTCCAATGAAGCATACCCTCTAGAAATCGTCTTCAACTTATCAAAGAAGTCAAATACAATCTCCGAAAGTGGAATGTCAAAAGTTAATTCAACTCTCTCGGCTGTCAGGTAAACTTGGTTCTGAATAGTTCCACGCTTATCCATACATAGGGAAATGATAGGACCTACGAACTCTGCTTTTGAAATGATCTGAGCTTTGATGTATGGTTCTTCAACGTGTTTAATCTTAGATGCATCTGGTAACTCCGAAGGTGCGTTCACTTCTTGCTCTGTTCCATCTGTCAATAATGCTTTGAATTGTACAGATGGGACAGTAGTAATCACTGTCATGTCAAACTCACGCTCTAGACGCTCTTGGATAATCTCCATGTGAAGCATTCCTAAGAATCCACACCTAAAACCAAACCCTAGTGCTGCTGAGGTTTCTGGTTCCCAAACTAAAGAGGCATCGTTCAACTGAAGTTTCTCCATTGATGCTCGCAGCTCTTCGTAGTCTTGTGTATCTACTGGGTAGATTCCTGCGAATACCATTGGTTTCACATCTTCGAAACCTTTGATCATCTCTGTAGTCGGACGATCTACATGTGTAATTGTATCCCCGACTTTTACTTCTTTGGCTACTTTGATTCCCGAAATAAGGTAACCAACATTACCTGCACTTATTTCCTTTTGTGGCTTTTGTTCTAAACCTAATATGCCGATTTCATCTGCATCATAAGTCTTTCCTGTAGCGACGAACTTTACTTTATCGCCTTTTTTAATCGATCCGTTGAATACACGAAAGATTACTTCGATTCCTCTGAAAGAATTGAAAACTGAATCGAAGATCATCGCTTGAAGTGGCTCGTCTAGCTTGCCTTTAGGAGCAGGGATTCTATCTACAATAGCTTCCAAAATATCATCTACCCCTATTCCTGTCTTTCCACTTGCGTGAATAATTTCTTCTTCGTCACAGCCTATCAAATCAATAATTTGTTCAGCCACAACCTCAGGCATAGCTCCAGGAAGATCTATCTTGTTTAAGACAGGTATAATCTCTAAATCGTGCTCTAATGCTAAGTACAAATTAGAAATGGTCTGTGCTTCGATACCTTGAGAAGCATCTACAATCAACAACGCTCCTTCACAAGCAGCTATAGAACGAGAAACTTCATAAGAAAAATCGACGTGACCAGGTGTGTCAATCAGGTTAAGAGTATATTTTTCTCCTTTCAAATGATAATCCATCTGAATAGCGTGACTCTTGATGGTAATGCCTCGCTCTCTTTCAAGATCCATATCATCCAACAGCTGATCTTGCATATCTCTATCCGCTACCGTACCTGTATGCTGTAGAAGTCTATCAGCCAAAGTACTCTTACCGTGATCGATATGTGCAATGATGCAGAAATTCCGTAAGTGCTCCATTAATTTTATTAATTGTTACCAGCTAACTATCAAGACCTTCTTTTCTAATGACTAATCAGCTATTCTCTATTCACTTCTGGTTTGACCCAGTAAAAAAGAGTGCAAAAATAGATGAAATCTTGTTTTAGCATGTTCAAAGTCAAAAGTTTAAAATTGAAAAAGTTGGCTATTCGCCTTTTACCTACCGAAATTTGCTCATCTAGAACAGCTGGGTAAAATATCAAAGACTAATAATAACAGTGAATTTGGACGCTAAACAGAATATATCTGAATACATCATAGAAATGTATCGAAAGGAAGACTTAATGAGGGCTTACAAGTTTGATCTTGAAAAATTCGGTACTCAAGTCATCAACTTCTTTCCTGTTGACCCAAAAGAAAAGCTAGCTGCGGTCAATTACTATGAAGAGCTGATGCAAAAAATGCAAAAACAAGGAATCGAAATATCTGGACATTTAGATGAGGTAAATGAGCTAGTAGATAATCTTGAGGCTCTCCATATTTCGCTTAAAGAGTCTGATGAAGCGTATCTAAATGTGTATCAAAAGGCTTCTGAGTATATTCAAAACAACTTAAAAGAGGCTAAAGGGATAATCAAAGGAGAAGTTCAAGTTTGTCTAAACGGGGTCTATGGTTTCCTGCTTCTTAAGATCGAGGAACGTCCAATCAAACCTGATGAACAATCAATGGTAGATGCTTTTGGTGACTTGCTCTCTTTGCTGAGCTATAAATATCAAGAGAAGGTTGAATCGAACTAATTAAAAGTACTATCAAAATAATATAGTGTTCCAATATACTTCTGGAGCGTTACTTGTTATTCTTCTAATTCTTCATAGATTTGTTCAAATTTTAACTTTAACATTATAACTTATGAAGTTTAATATCAAATTAGCCGCGCTTCTATTCGCTGGTTCTTTAGTTTTTACAGCATGTGACGAAGAAGATGAGGTCACTACAAAGTGTGAACCATTTCAAGTATGTGAGGGTGCAGAAATCGAAGTTTGTGGAAGTTCTGACAACACTGTTTCTTATTCATACGGGGGAGAAACTTGGACTTGTACTGATCCAGAATCTAGTGAATGCGAAGAAGCTGCAACAAAAGCAAGTGAAGCTGCTGTTGCTGACTGTCTTGGAAGTTAAAACAGTCTAATTTTAGAAGTAAATATTGTTTTTTCAGTATTTACTTCTATGACTATTTACAGAACTTATGACCATTATTCCTTCTTAAAATAGATACTCTTCCTTAAACGACTTAATCTGACCTACATGTCCAACAATAATTAGTACTGATTTTTTATTCAGTGTCGCCTTCGGATGAGGGTTGAACTGAAAATTATCATTTTCATCTTTAAAGCCTATTATCGATACTCCTGTCAACCTTCGTATATCTAATTGCTCAATGGTCTTGTCTCTATAACTGTCTTTCAAGTTTTGGACGTGGATCTCCTCAAGAGTCAGTGCTCCTCCTCCTGAGAGCATATCTAGATATTCGATCACCACAGGCTTGGTTATATGCTGTGCCATATGCAATCCTCCTACGGCATCTGGCATGATTACATGTGTAGCTCCTGCACGTACCAATTTTTTTTCTGAGCCTTGCTGAGAGGCTCTAGCTATAATCTTAAGGTCTGGCCGTAATTCTCTTGCTGTCAGTGTAAGGAAAACATTTTCCGCATCACTTGGAATCGTAGTAATAATAGCCTTTGCAGTAGAAATACCTGCTTCGTGTAAAGTTTCGTCGCTAGTCGCATCGCCTTGAATGGTTCGATAACCGAAATGCTGTTCTATGTATTCAAGGATTTCTTCGTTGTTTTCTATTATTACGAACTCAACTCCTTGACTTGCTAACTCTTCACAAGCTTTGTGACCATTGCGACCAAAACCAACTACTATTACATGCTCTGACATTTTTCTTACAACTTTAGTGAGGCGGTGTTTTTTATACAGTTTTTTCAATTCACCATCGAAGAGATAGTATGATATCACAGATACGACATACGCTACTACTCCTAAATTGAAAATAATATAAATACTTGTGAATAGACGACCAATATCCGAAAGTGGGCGAACTTCATTGAATCCTACAGTAGAAACGGTAAGTACCGTCATATAAAAAGCCTCTGTAAAAGTAAACCCCTCTATGATCATAAACCCTATCACTCCGAAAAGCAGTGTCATGAACATCAGAAACATAGCAAACGAAAACCTTTTGAGTTCCCACCTCCTAAGGAAGATAGTTGCAAACGTCGACTTGGTCTTGTTTAGAGCCATATTTTAATCTTAGGCGTAACCCTTTGGTTAAATATCCGACCTTTGGGCCGAGTAGTTTATTAAAATATTGAAGACACCCCTTACATTAAATTGGGAGACTTCATTTTTGAACTTCTATTTGAGTCAGATTGGTTTTACTGCGGCTTTTCTCCCGGCCTCAGTGGTACTTTTTTATTTCGAAACCCTAGCTTATATGTAATATGGTAATTAAATCCGAAACGACCTGTTCGATCGGCTCTGCCGTAGCCTGGAATTTCCCATGGGTATAATTCACCTGCCCCTTTCACGCTTGGAGCAAATTTGAACCTCAAGACGTACCCCATATACAGAGGACCTACTATATGAGCACTCAAACCAAAATTGGCTTCAAGCCAACGAGCCTTTATTCTTTCATTATCCAAACTTATTGGTTGCTCATTTGGTGACACATATATGCTATTGGTATTTTGATATTGAATCTTATCTTCAAACCTTGACCAGCCATACATGAAACCGAAATACAATTGACTCCAATCTTTATTATATGGCATAAAATCTACTTGAGGCCCGACTCTATAAAAAAGACCGTTTGATTCATAATTGAAATTAGAGCCATCGCCGATTCTATCTAAGTCAGTTCTTAAGTAGCCTGCATCTATAGTTAAGAAAAACGAATCGAAATCTACTTTCCCTTGAAACTCAGTTTGAACATTACCAGGAGTCGTCAATCTAAGTAAACCTGCCAAATCCGCAGAAAGAAAAACTTTACTTGGCACCCAATCGCGCGCTCTTTTCAAAGGTTTTAGTTCCTGGTTTTGGGCGAATACGCCCATGCTCAAGAATACCAGACTAATAAAAAATCCTAATATTCTCATCTACCTGAAAGTTTACCAATGGATCATTAATTACAACAGAATCTAACGTAGTCGATTCGGTCAGTTCAAGCTCTTCATATCTATGCATCGGCCCACATTCTTCTGATAACCATTCGAGCTGCTTTTCATATTTCAAATGCAAAAAAGTCGTATCTACTAACTCTCTAATCGCAACTAATATCTCAGGGCTATTAGGGTTTAATTGAACTTTAAAGTTGAAATATCCTGAATCCTGTGAGTTGGCAACATAATATGCTGAGTCTTCATAAAAGACTTTTACCCATCTGATCGGCATTTCTGAAGTATCAATTTGGGTCAGAGTTTCTGTTTCCGCTTGATACAAACCAATAGAAACTAAATCATAAGGTCTTTCATTATCGCAATCTGGTTCTTGGGTACATGCCCAGACGAGAGAAAAAGAAAGTAAAACAAGTCCAAACAGGAACCTACTTTTAGGAATCATTCGCCAATTCATTATTCGCCGCTAAGATACTTATATATCTCGAATCCTTGCTCTGTTATCAATACGAGGTTATTTCCAGCATAAAGAATCTTAGAATATTGTTCGTGAGGTAGAACAATCTCACTTTGACTATCATCATATAGATGTCTTAATATCAGCCTTTTACCATTTGACAGGTATAAATAGTCACGATAAAACCCTTGAAGCGTACCGTACGACAGCTCTATCTGCTTGATAAAATTACCAATATTATCAAACACTAATAATCCTTGGAATCTGTCATTCAAATACATATTTCCTTGATGAAACCTAAAGTTGAGAATATCAGCATTTTCTCTATCTAGTACCTGAGCTAAACTTTTATTTTCTAAAACTTCATTTCTCCTTACATCTACCAACGTTAAGGCAAACTCATTGAGATCAACTACCCATAATTCGTTCTGACGATTAATGGAGACATTCGTCACAAAACCCAAATCATAGTCTCTAAAAGGATAAACAACAGGTTTGGCTAAATACCGATCCAAAATCACATATTCCTGTAGTCCTTCATAGAAAAGTAAAACCTTGAGTTGACTAGAGGCATCTATGTTGTGAATACGTCCATTTTTAACTGGAGAATATTGGAGTTGTATTTCACCTGTCAAACTATATTTTAATACCTCTCCGTTGTATTTGGAGATATAAATATTGCCCTTAGTGTCTATATCAGACCGATCTACTTCTTGTAAATGAATTTCTTTCTGAAGAATCCATTGCGCATGAGCAGTTGTAACTATCAGGTATGTGAAAAACAGAAAGAATATAACCTTATTCATCAAAATAATTTAGCTGAAAACTACTCCCATCAAATACACCGAAACTCTTCTTTTTGATCCACTCTCCAAGATTCACATAATGACTTGAAGAATTTATCTCTACGTAAGCCTCTTTGTGGACATCACCATAGAGATAATAATCATGATGCTCTTTTTTCTCAATTTCAGAACTGTATTCAATGAGTCGCTGTTCTTTAGCAGGGATCTCATTGTCTTTGGCTTTAGCTTTACTGTACTTAGACCATAATTTTGCCAATGAAATGCCTAAATCCGGATGAACCCATTTGAAAAGCCAAATACAAAGCTTATTCGTAAAAAAGGATTTTAAAATTTTGAACTTCGTATCTCCCTTTCCTAGTCCATCACCATGGGCAATGTAAAACTTCTTTGTCCCGAGTTGATAGGTTTGAGGTTTATAAACCAATTCTATATCAAATTCCGAATGCAGATAATCTCTATACCAAATATCATGATTTCCACTAAATAAGATTATTCTAATTCCTTTATCTGATAGCTCAGCCAATTTACCTAGGAATCGAATACTACCTCTAGAAACTACGTGATTGTACTCAAACCAAAAATCAAAAATATCACCAACTAAAAATAGTACTTTGGCATCCTCTGAAATCAGGTCAAGCCATTTTAATATTTTGGATTCACGCTCTTTAGACGCCTCAATATTTGGAGCACCTAAATGAAAGTCGCTAGCGAAATATATCTTGTCCCCGTGAGTAAGCTGAATGTTTTGAATAGACATGTACTGAAAGAAAAAAGGCACCTTTCGGTGCCTTCTAAATTAGTTTATGTTCTAGGCTGTTTTTTCAACATCCTTTGGGTCATCACCTTTATCGGGTTCTGCCTCAGACTCTTGCTCTACTTCAGTCTTAATAGTTGACTTTAGCTCCTCAAGGTCTTTTTCATTTTTCACCTCTTGCGGTCCTTTTGGTCCAAGTGACCCGTTGGTAAATGCCTCATAACTTGTCTCTTTTTCAAAAGGTCTCTTTCCTATCAGCTCTTCTAAGTCTGATTGGAAAATAATTTCTTTCTCCAGAAGCTCTTGAGCAATTTTTTCTAATTGCTCTCTCTTATCACTAAGTAAGTCTATTGTTCTTTGATACGCATCTGCTACGATCTTCTTAACCTCTTTATCTATCTTCTCAGCAGTAGCATCAGAGTAAGGTTTGTTGAAGTTATACTCAGATTGCTTAGAATCATAAAAAGATATATTACCAATCTCATCATTCATCCCATATACTGTGACGATGCTATAGGCCATCTTAGTAATTCTCTCAAGATCACTCAATGCTCCTGTTGAAATCTTACCAAAAACAATTTCCTCTGCAGCTCTACCTCCCAATGCCATACACATTTCGTCTAGTAGCTGCTCTGTCTGGTACAGATACTGTTCTTTTGGTAGATACTGCGCATATCCTAAAGCTGCCATACCTCTAGGTACTATACTAACTTTTACTAATGGATCCGCGTGCTCTAAAAACCAACCAGCCACTGCATGACCTGCTTCATGGTAGGCTACAATTTTCTTCTCTTCTGGCGAAATGATTTTACTTTTCTTCTCAAGACCTCCGATCACTCTGTCAATTGCGTCTTGAAAATCTTTTAAATCAACCGCTTTTTTATCTTTTCTGGCTGCAATTAATGCTGCCTCATTACAGACATTGGCAATTTCTGCACCTGCAAATCCAGGAGTTTGTGCTGCCAGTTTCTTAGAGTCTACGTCTTTAGTAGTAGTTATAGGTCCTAGGTGAACCTTGAATATCGCATCTCTGCCTACAATATCTGGCTTATCTATACTAATCTGTCTATCAAATCTACCTGGTCTCAAAAGAGCAGAGTCTAATACATCAGGTCTATTCGTTGCCGCTAAAATGATTACGCCTGAATCAGTAGCAAATCCATCCATCTCTACAAGTAGCGAGTTCAAGGTATTTTCTCGCTCATCATTAGATCCTGGCATCTGTCCTTTCCCTCTAGATCTACCTATAGCATCTATTTCATCTATAAATATGATACAAGGAGCTTTTTCTTTTGCCTGCTTGAACAAATCTCTTACTCTAGCTGCTCCTACACCTACAAACATCTCTACAAAGTCAGAACCAGAAAGAGTAAAGAATGGAACTCCTGCCTCTCCTGCTACAGCTTTCGCTAGCAATGTTTTACCTGTACCGGGAGGGCCTACAAGCAATGCTCCTTTTGGAATTTTACCTCCTAACTTGGTGAATTTGGTAGGACTTTTAAGGAACTCTACTATCTCTTTTACTTCTTCTTTAGCCTCATCTAATCCAGCTACATTGTCAAAGGTAATTTTGACCTTGTTTTCAGCATCGAAAAGTGCTGCTCTAGACTTACCTATGTTAAAAATTTGACCCCCTGGGCCTCCGCCTCCTGTCATTCTTCTCATCAATAACCAAAACCCAATTATGATAATAATGAAGAATCCTGAATTGAGAAAAAGGTTGGTCAAATCTGATTCTTTCTTGATCAAATACTCGTAATCGGCTCCATCCTTCAGCTTAGCGTCCAATTCTGCCTTTTTCTTTTCGAAGGCATCTGGACTAGCTATTTCAAAATAGTAGTGAGGTCCGACTGAGGACACCCCTCCCCATCTACTATTCTCCTCGAGCTGGATTTTATACTTTGAATTAGCAAGAGCGTCTGGTTTTAATGTAACTCTTACTCTATTCATATTCCTCACAAGAGTGACTTTGCTGACATCATTGCTGAGCACCATGTCTTCAAACTTCTTGTAAGATATTTCAATAGCTGTATTGCTGTTTGAGAAATATGATATTCCAAAGATGAATGTCATCAATGCTAGGATTATCCAAAGCTGATAATTTGGCTTGCCAGCTGGATTTGGGATATTCTTTTTCGGTTTTTCCGCCATTATCTATTTATTAATTGAATGCTAGAACGCTGATTTTAGGATTATTGTTCATCGATTTTGGTAATGACTGCGTCACCCCAAAGCTTTTCTAGCGCATAGAATTCTCTTTTGTCTTGTTTGAAAATGTGGACTACTACATCAGCATAATCGATTAGTATCCACTCTCTGTGTTCTTTCCCTTCCTTTCTCCAAGGGTTGGTTTCTGTTACTTTATATACTTCTTCCTCTACAGCATCTGCTATCGCATCTATCTGAGTATCTGAAGTACCAGAGCAAATTACAAAATAATCAGCTACTGCTTTAGGAATTTTTCGGAGATCCATCACTACGATTTCTTGAGCCTTTCGCTCTTGCATCCCCTTTACTACGAGTTGACTTGTCTTTTGCGAATCAACTCCTTGTACATCTGTCATGCTTTGTTTCTAAATTTGACGTCAAAAATAGTTATTTCTAGTTGTATAAATATTTTGCCAAAACGCAATTCCTTGGAAAAAGAGTTTTTTTTCTGTCACAATGTCATTCAACTAATGATGAAGCTGCCAAGTATGCTAAAGAAACTCCAGACTTTCCAGAAGGAACAACCTTCATCACTTCTCACCAAACCAACGGCAGAGGTCAGCGTGGAAATGAATGGATTAGTCCTGCTGGACAAAATGCAACATTCTCTTTTCTACTAAAACCAAAGTACATCCCTATTGACCAACAGTTTGATCTTAACATCATAGTGTCACTTGGTATCAGGAGAGCTCTACGGAAATTTATTGGGAATAGGCTAAAAATTAAATGGCCTAATGATATTTATGTCGGCGATAAAAAAATGGGAGGTATTTTGATCGAAAACACGCTCAAAGGAAATAAAATCGAATCAACTGTAGTGGGTATCGGACTGAATGTAAATCAATCATCGTTCGAAATAGATAACGCTACTTCTTTCAAGCTTGAAACTTCTAAATCTATTGAACCTAATGAAATGATCGAAAATATTCTCATTGATCTAGAGGAAGTATATGCTTTTGCAAGAGTGAATGGACTAGTGTCTCTTAAAACTGAATACCTTAATTCACTTTATAGGCTAAACGAAATAAGTTTTTTCGAATCTAGAGGAGTAAAGTTTACGGGTACAATTTGGGGTGTTACTGATTCAGGTCAATTACTTATAAAGAGTGACCATAATGTCACTTCATATGACCTTAAGGAAATAAAGTACTTGAACGATTAAGCATTACTGGCAAACAGTACTTCAATCTATCACTGCTAAATCCAATTTGAGCTCATCAAATTCAAATAACAACTTAAGTTATTACAATTCCATACCGTAAAAACACAAACTCCTATTGTAATATTATAATTACATATAAACATATTGCAATTCAGTATAAACAGATTAATATTCGTTGTTAGAATATCCACATTCTAATCAATGGAATTAAGATTGCGGATCGATTGACTCATCGTAGTAACTCAAATAGTGTTCATCGTGCTAGAATCTTCAATCATCATTTACTTCACTAGAAAATTGACAATCATACCATTCTAACGACAACTGATCTAGTCCTCTAGCTCAACTTTTCAATTATCTTTGCATTCGAAAAAACGAAACTTTGAAGTCTAAGATTCATTTTGGAGCGTTTTAGTCTTCCTGACTGATTCCTTATTTGTCGTCTTAGCTTCAAACAAAAAATTGTAAACAAGATTATCATGATTGATACTGAATTGAAATACAAAGTGAAAGACATCAGTTTAGCTGACTGGGGTCGCAAAGAAATTAAACTGGCTGAAGCTGAAATGCCTGGTTTGATGTCATTGAGAGAGGAGTATGGTGCTAGTAAACCATTGGCTGGTGCTAGAATCGCTGGCTGTCTTCATATGACTATTCAGACTGCCGTACTGATCGAAACATTGGTAGAACTAGGAGCTGAGGTTACTTGGTCGTCTTGCAACATCTTCTCTACTCAGGATCATGCTGCCGCTGCTATCGCTGCTGCTGGTATCCCTGTTTACGCTTGGAAGGGTTTGACTGAAGAAGAATTTGACTGGTGTATCGAACAGACTCTTTTTGCATTTGAAGATGGTAAGCCATTGAACATGATCTTGGATGATGGTGGAGACTTGACCAATATGGTTTTTGATCAATTCCCTGAATTAGTAAAAGACATTAAAGGTCTATCTGAAGAAACTACTACTGGTGTTCACAGACTTCAGGAAAGAGAGGCTAATGGTACTTTAGTTATGCCTGCTATCAATGTAAATGACTCTGTGACTAAGTCTAAATTCGACAACAAGTATGGATGTAAAGAGTCATTGGTAGATGCTATCAGAAGAGCTACTGATGTGATGATGGCTGGTAAAGTAGCTGTTGTGGCTGGATATGGTGACGTAGGAAAAGGTTCTGCTGCTTCATTGAGAGGTGCTGGTGCTAGAGTAATCGTAACTGAAATCGACCCTATCTGTGCGCTACAGGCTGCGATGGATGGTTTCGAAGTGAAGAAAATGGATGATGCTGTTGCTGAAGGTGATATCATCGTAACTACTACTGGTAACAAGGACATTATAGTTGGTCGTCACTTCGATAAAATGAAGGACAAAACTATTGTTTGTAACATCGGACACTTTGATAATGAGATCGATGTGGCATGGTTGAACGAAAATGCTAAGAAAACTGAAATCAAGCCTCAGGTTGATTTATATGACTTGAATGGTACTGAGATCATTCTTTTGGCTGAAGGTAGATTGGTAAACTTAGGATGTGCGACTGGTCACCCATCTTTCGTAATGTCTAACTCTTTCACTAACCAAACTCTTGCTCAATTAGAGCTTTGGGCTAATAGTGACAACTATGAGAATAAAGTCTACATGCTTCCTAAACACCTAGATGAGAAAGTAGCTAAGCTTCATTTAGCGAAAATCGGTGTAGAGTTAGATGTACTATCTGAAGAACAGGCTGAGTATATCGGTGTAACTGTAGATGGGCCATTCAAACCTGAGTATTACAGATACTAATTAGTTAAAACATATTTACGAAGCCTCGTTTCGACTTTATCGGAGTGAGGCTTTTTTTATTTTTGGAGAATGCTTGTATCAGCTGACCTTGCATTAACCACCTCCTCCATCTAATTTTCAGCAAAAGTTTATTTGTGAAGAGAACCTTAATTTTTTTATCGATTGTCGCGGTACTAGGCGGTGCTGGGGCTACTTATTTGTTTTGGTGGAAACCAACTAATATTAATGCATGGTCTTTTATTCCAGATAATGCCATAGCAGTATATCAACCAGCTGAGTTACGTGAATTACTGAAATCAGATGATGAGCGTAAAATTGTAAGGAACCTAAAAAATCTACCAGAGGCTCAAGTCATTGTCGAAGAGTTTCAAACCTTAGACTCATTAGTAGAGACTGTATCTAAGGACAGTCAATTTCTTGATAGGTCACAATTATTGATCTCTATTCATCCAGGAAGTGAGTCGGCGGTCTCTCTTGCTAACCTTTATATTCTTGAAATCAACTCTACTTCATTGCAGCAGCTTTTCCAAAGTATAGAAGAGCATTTGATTGCAAATAATTTCAAGAAATCAATCAGATTATACAATAGTAAAGAGATCATTGAATACCAGAACGAGGACACGCAGTTTGCTTATATCCAAATTCAAGACTATCTGATTGCTAGCTTTTCTCCTTTCCTAGTGGATGATGCCATTCGAACGATGGAAAAGAATATTCAAAGCCCGACCTTTTCTGACCCTGAAATACAACTAGCTATCAACCAGAAGCTGGTCGGCAATGGAAGGTTGTATTTTAACAATCAATACTTTTCTAAATACATTAATAAGTTAATAGACTCTGAACGTCACAATATTTCTTGGCTCAAATGGTTTTGTAAGCTTCTACATTTAGACTTATCTGTTTCTGATGACAGAATTGATCTGGCAGGGTTTGCCGTTTTGGACGCTGAAAAACCGAGCTACTTAGCTACATTCAAAAATGTGAGAGGTGTCGGTTTTGAAATGAAAAATGTCATTCCTGACCATGCTAATATGGTTATTCACATATCTGTAGACAATATTAAAACATGGCTTACTGATTTAAAAAAATACTGGCGAACCTACCAACCTAGTTATCTATCCAGAATCGGAGAAATCGAAAACAAGTATTTCTTTGATTCTCAAACTTTTTTCAGTTTGTGCAAGGACGAAGTAGGTCTGTTCGTATTGGATGCAAAAAGAAGTTTTGTTCATGAAAAAATTCTGGCTATAGAACATAATGATGCCATAGTCATGGAAAAAATCCTAAGTGAACTGAGTAATACTTTGATTGAGGATTCTGTATTCGTACAGAGTGAGTATGCTGGGCGCCGAATTGGCTACCTACCACTTGATGATATACCTTCTCGTCTATTTGGTGAGATGTTTTCAGGGTTTCCTGAATCCTACTATTGGGTATCGAATAGATTCGTATTTTTAGCTACAAGCCAACATGCATTAGAGGTGTTGATAGATGATATTGACAATGAAAATACTTGGCAGCAGTCTATTCGCTCCAATAGATTTTTGGAGTCTACGAACGACGATTCCAATTTCAGCATATTCACAAAAGGGCAGGGAGCATGGAAAATGATTAATAATATGCTTCAATCTGACTGGTCTGGATATATAGACGAAAATCAATTGGTTTTTAATCAGCTTGAATATTCTACTGTCCAGTTTACCAAAGTGGATAATAACTTTTACACAAACATTTCTATTCAACACCCTGGAAGACTGCAAGAGAAACAACAAGCTCAAGATTTTGAATTGGTCTCACAGCTTTCTTTTGATGTCCCTCTGATTTCAAAGCCTTTCGCAGTAAAAAGTCACAAGGACAAATCTTTAGAAATGATGGTTCAAGACTCTCTTTACAATCTCCATTTGGTAGATAAAGATCAAGAACTTGAATTGACTATCCCTCTACCTGGTAAACTCCAAACACCCGTTTTTCAAGTTGACTATTATAAAAATCGAAAACTGCAATATTTGTTTGCCTTGGATCATAGTATACATATTATAGACAGAACGGGGACTTACATTCCGGGCTTTCCTAAGGACGTACCTACTGACCCTCCTGTCAAGTTTCTATCATTAATCGATTATGATAAGTCGAAAAACTATAGGTACATGGCTGCAACAGAAAAGAGCTACTACTATTTGTATGACAGAGAAGGCAAAAGACTGAAGGGGTGGAACCCTAAAAAACTGACTGGCAACCCTGTGATGCCTGGACAACATTTGAGAGTAAGAAATTCTGATTTCATGCTTTTCTTACAGGATGATGGTATCGTTCATGGTTTAAGTAGAAAGGGGTTAGGTAAATCGGGATTTCCGATAGATCTAAAAGGGAGTGTATCTAGTCCGTTAAACATCTCAAAAGGTGCTACATTAAAAGATACCGAGTTAATAGCTGTCACTAGCACTGGAGAACTCATTGAATTTAATCTAGAAGGTCAAATTCTTCGAAAAGATCAGTTTTATAAAGAAAGTATAGAGGATCTTTTTCGATTGGTCAATGCCAATGATGCAAACGACTTTATAGTCACTAAAAAGTCTGGTGCTAGACTTACAATATTTAATAGAAACCTTGAGGAGCTATTCAGTATTCGAGTAAATAGCGATAGTCTTGAAACACAATATTATAAATTCACTCCTGGTAGTGAATTGATTATTATTTCTGATCCTGAACATGATTTGAATTACTTATATGATATCAATGGTCGCTTGTTACATAAAGAACCTCTTCAAAGTGGACGCAAGCTAGCTGTGCTATATCATGAAGATAAAAGTCAGTATCAGATATATTGTAGTGCAGGCAATAAAATTCAAGTATTAAATCTATCGTTCTAATATGGCCAAACTGATTAAGAAAGAAACCAAATTCGGTACACTTCCTGTTTTTCTGACTGCTATATCTACCATCTTAGGAGCTGTGATGTTCTTACGATTTGGGTATTCTGTAGGTAGCGTAGGTTTCATCGGAACTATTGCCATTATATTCATTGGTCACTTAGTGACAATTCCTACTGCCATGGCTATAGCTGAAATTGCTACTAACCAAAAAGTAGAAGGTGGTGGAGAATATTACATAATCTCTAGGTCTTTCGGAATCAACATAGGTGCTGCGATAGGAATTGCTCTTTACCTTTCTCAAGCTATTAGCATAGCGTTTTATATTATAGCTTTTGCCGAAGCTTTTGATCCAGTTATTGCTTGGGTCTCCGATAACTATGAAATAATCATTAATGACAAGAGGTACATAAGTATCCCAGCGGTACTGTTTTTAAGTATTCTTATGCTGACTAAAGGTGCTGACCTTGGCATGAAGATGCTTTATATAGTAGTCGTTACACTATTTGCTTCCCTATTGTTATTTTTCATGGGAGAAACTGGATACTCGTCTCAAGTCGCAGAGGTGAGCTTTACTGAAAGGTTAACTGATAACAACAGCTTTTTCATTGTCTTTGGAATAATCTTCCCCGCATTTACTGGTATGACAGCTGGAGTAGGTCTGTCTGGAGACTTGAAAGATCCTAAAAAATCTATCCCTTGGGGGACACTCTCAGCTACCATAATCGGTATGGTCATTTATGTATTTATTGCATTCAAGTTATACACAAATGCAAGTCCAGAAGACCTAATCAATGATCAGTTGATCATGTCTAAAATTGCCCTTTGGGGACCGATCATACCAATTGGATTGGCAGCAGCTACTATTTCATCTGCCCTAGGGTCTATCATGGTAGCACCTCGAACTTTACAAGCGTTAGCTTCAGACAAAGTTTTCCCAACCGCAAAAATCAATTCCTTTTTATCTGCTGGTAGAAAAGACTCTAATGAACCTATCAATGCTACGCTCATTACAGTAGGATTAGCCTTGTTTTTCGTGGCTATGGGCAGTATAGACACTGTAGCACAAGTGATTTCCATGTTCTTCATGGTTACTTATGGTGCTATTTGTACTATCTCGTTTTTCCAGCATTTTGCTGCTGACCCTTCTTACCGACCAGCTTTTAGATCGAAATGGTACATATCGCTTCTTGGAGCTTTTATGTGTCTGTTTTTAATGTTCAAGATGGAGCCTGGATATGCTTTTGCTTCAATCTTCATTATGATATTAATTTATCTGGCTCTGTCGAAGACCAGTGAGGATAAGGAAGGTATGGCTAAGATATTCCAAGGGGTCATTTTTCAACTAATTAGGGAAATTCAAGTTTTCATCCAAAAAGCAGAAAAAGATGATGACAACTGGCGACCATCGGTAATTTGTATATCTGGAGATTCGTTTGAAAGACCAGCTGCTTTCGAACTCATGAGGTGGATATCTCATAGATATGGCTTCGGTACCTATCTTCATTTCATCAATGGATATTATTCTAAAGAAACAAAGGAGCTTTCTCAGGGGGAATTGAAAAGACTCATTCGAGCAGCAGACCTTTCAGACAGCAATGTTTATGTTGACACAATGGTATCTCCAAGTTATACCACGGCAATTGCACAAGCCTTGCAGCTTCCAAGTGTATCAGGTAAAGAAAATAACATGATCTTGTTTGAGTTTTCTAAGCAAAATCCAGAAGGTCTTGAAAAGATCATGAACAATTATTCGATGGTTCGTACATCGGGGTTTGACACCTGTATATTGGCTAGTAGTGAAAAAGGTCTAGATATCAAATCTGAAATCCATATTTGGATCAAACCTTCAGATTATATCAATTCCAATCTGATGATTTTATTAGGCTATGTGATCATTGGTCACCCTCAATGGAAAAAAGCAGAGATTAAGATTTTTGCTATCATGCCTCAAGAAAAAGTGCATGAGGAAAAAACAGAATTACTCAATTTAATCAAGGCTGGGCGACTTCCTATCTCTGCTCAGAACGTCAACATTATTAAAAAAGAAGAGCATAAAAATATAAAGGCTATTATCAACGAATATTCTAAAGATTCTGATTTGACCATCGTTGGGTTTAGATCGGAAGCTATCAAACAGCTAGGCGAAGAACTCTTCCAAGGCTATGATGATATAGGTAATGTACTGTTTGTAAATAGTACAAAGTCTAAGATAATATCATAACTGGGAAGCTATTTGACACAAATAGCTTGTCCTTTTAAGTAGCATCGTTTCAATTGGATGTTAAAATTGCTATATTCGTATTGTTGTTGTGGATTAAGAAGTAATTAGTCCTTTTATTTTGAGTTTTTGACCTTGGGGTTCATGTATCAGGTACATGAACCCTTCTTTTTTATATACGCCTCAAGTCATCTACTTTTGCACCTCACATTAGATCATGAAGCGTTGAAAACAAAAGGAAGAAGAAAAGAGAAAGTCAATATTGTCACATTAGGTTGTGCAAAGAATTTAGTGGATTCAGAAGTAATATTGACGCAGTTGAAAGGAAATGATATCGACGCTGTACATGAATCCAAAAAAAATGATGCAAATACAGTAATTATCAACACTTGTGGATTCATAGAAAATGCGAAACAAGAGTCAATTGATACTATTCTTAACTTCGTAGAGGCGAAAAAAGAAGGAATAATTGATCGAGTATTTGTAACTGGGTGTCTATCTCACAGATATAAAGATGACTTACGATCTGAAATCCCTGATGTAGATGATTACTTTGGCACTACAGATCTTAAGGGGCTATTGGCAAGATTTAAAGCTGATTACAAGCATGAACTGATAGGAGAACGCCAAAGTACTACCGCTTCCCATTATTCACATCTTAAAATTTCAGAAGGCTGTGATCGTCCTTGTTCTTTCTGTGCTATTCCTTTGATGAGAGGAAAGCATGTCTCTCGACCGATTGAAGAATTAGTAACTGAAGCTAAAAATTTAGTAAAGGCAGGAACGAAGGAAATTTTGCTAATTGCTCAAGACTCTACCTATTACGGGTTAGATATCTATGGAAAAAGAAACTTGGCTGACCTAATGAGACATCTATCAGATGTAGAAGGCCTTGATTGGATACGACTTCACTATGCTTTTCCTACAGGATTCCCTGTGGACGTACTTGATGTGATGACCGAAAGACAAAACATCTGCAACTACCTAGATATTCCTCTTCAACATGGCTCTTCCAAAATCTTAAAACTAATGCGTAGGGGAACAGATCGACAAAAGACTGAAAAACTTCTTGACGAAATTAGAAATAAGGTGCCTGATATTGCTATTAGAACAACATTAATAGCTGGTCACCCTGGAGAAACAGAAGAAGATTTTCAAGAGATGATGGATTTTGTGGAACGATCTAGATTTGATAGAATGGGGGTATTTGCTTATTCACACGAAGAAGATACTCACTCTGGTACAATGAATGACGATGTTCCTGAAGAAATAAAGGATGAACGAGTCAATGAGTTAATGGACTTACAGGAAGGCATTTCTGCTGAAATCAATGAAGGTAAAATTGGAAAAACTTTCAAAACACTTATTGACCGTAAGGATGGAGAGTTCTTCGTCGGGAGAACAGAATATGATTCACCAGATGTAGATAATGAGGTTCTTGTCAATGCAAAAGATAATTACTTACGAATTGGTGATTTTGTAAATGTAAAAATCACTGATGCTGAACCTTTTGATCTTTACGGAGAACCATTATTTAAGAAATAATCGAAGGAACAGGTATCTTCTGTGACGATCAGTCGTAATAGCTTGATGTTTCAAATCACGTTTATATGAAATTCAATAAAGTAGATCTAAAAGACACTAATTCTTTCTCTCAATTCTTCCTAGATTATCTGAATCAAAAACCAGATTTAGACAATTTTTACGGATTATTTCCAACTCTAAAAAACCTAGGAGAACAAATAAAAAAAAAGTCACTTAGTGAAGAAAGTCGATCTATTTTAACCGAGGCTCTAAAAGAACAATACAAAAGTTGTTCACCTAAGTCTACAGTAATTGAAAACATAGACCTTCTTAAGAAAGAGGATACTTATACAATCACGACTGGTCATCAACTCAACATCTTTACTGGGCCTCTTTATTTTATATACAAGATCGTAACTGCGATTAATACTTGTAAACAATTGAAAGAAGCTCACCCTGATAAGAATTTTGTGCCAGTATATTGGATGGCATCAGAAGACCATGATTTTGAGGAGATATCATATTTTTATTTATTCAATAAGAAATATCAGTGGGAGTCTCAACAAACAGGCGCTGTAGGAAGATTCGATCCAAAAGAGTTGTCTTCTATTTTAGAAGATATGCCTGAAAAGATAGATCTATTTGAAAAAGCGTACGGTACTCATGATACTTTATCAGACGCGGTAAGATATTATATCAATGAATTATTCGGGGAATATGGTGTTGTCTGTATTGATGGTGACGACAGACAGCTTAAATCCTTATTTACTCCTATTATAAAGGAAGATATTCTTTTACAATCGGCTTACCCCATTGCATCTTCCTCCAGTGAACAATTAGAAAGACTTGGCTACAAGTGTCAAATAATGCCACGAGAGATCAATCATTTCTATCTTGATGATGGTATTCGTGAGAGAATTATTGCAGATGAAAATCTGTATAAGGTTAACAATACAGATATTAAGTTTTCAAAAGAAGAGATAGAAAACTTGATAGACGCTAATCCAGAAAAATTCAGTCCTAACGTTGTCCTTCGACCAGTTTATCAAGAGGTCATTTTACCCAATCTTGCCTATATAGGGGGACCTGCTGAAATGATCTATTGGCTACAGCTTAAAGGCATATTTAATAAAAACGAAATAGCTTTTCCTATTCTGCTTCCTAGAAATTTTGCAACTATCATTCCTTCAAACCTCAATTCTAAAATTGAAAAACTCAATTACTCTGATGAGCAATTATTCATAGAAACAGCAAGACTTCAAGAGAGGTTTGTGAATGAACATTCTACTACAGAGATTACTATAGAGGAAGATTACTTAGCATTGAAAAAAGCCTTTGATGATTTGAGTGAAAAAGCTTTGCTAGTGGATGCCTCTCTAAAAGGATTCATAGGAGCTGAATACAACAAATCACTTAAGAGCTTTCAAAATATCGAGAAACGTCTCAAAAAATCTGAAGAACGTAAACACGAAACAGAACTCAACCAAATCGAATCTGTTAAGAAAAAGCTATTTCCAAATGGAAGTCTTCAGGAGCGTCATGATAATTTTATGAACTTCTACTTAAATCACCCTTCTTTTATTCAAGACCTTGTTGATGGAATTGATCCGCTTGACATCAAAATGTATGTTGGAAGGTATTAAGGATCATCTTAACTATTCAATTATACAGGTACAAAAAGCTTATTTGCTTAGTAAATCCTGTTAGAAATAGTCCCTCGCTTGTAAGTTTGCTGTCAAAATAAGACATACAAATATGAGCGATATAAGAGTAGTAGTGACCGGCATGGGAGCTGTCACACCGTTAGGAAACGATGTAGAAACGTTCTGGAACAACGCTGTAAAAGGAGTTAGTGGAGCTGGCATGATCACTAGGTTTGATGCCTCTAAATTCAAAACTAGGTTCGCTTGTGAGGTTAAAGATTTCGACCCTAAACAATACTTGGACCGAAATGAAATTAAGAGAAGTGATCTATACACGAAGTACGGACTTCATGCGGCTGGACAAGCAATAGAAGATTCAGGATTTGATTTCGAAAAGATGAACCCTTTTGATGTGGGCGTTATCTGGGGCTCTGGACAAGGTGGTATTGAGACTTTAGAGAAAGAGGTTCAGTCATTCACTCAAAATGGTTTTGAACCTAAATTCAACCCTTTCCTAATCCCTAAAATGCTATCGAATATGGCTGGAGGAATGATCTCGTTGAAATATGGGTATATGGGTATCAACTATTCTACAGTGTCGGCTTGTGCTACATCAAATACATCCATTATGGACGCTTACCATTATATCAAATTAGGTAAGGGTAAAATCTTTGTAACCGGTGGATCTGAGTCTGGAATAACTGAAGCGTCAATTGGTGGCTTCTCTGCCATGAAAGCTTTATCTACGAGAAATGATGATCCAGCTACAGCTTCAAGACCGTATGATCCAAATAGAGATGGCTTTGTCATGGGAGAAGGAGCTGGTTGCTTGATCCTAGAGGAATATGAGCATGCTAAAGCAAGAGGGGCTAAAATTTACGCTGAAGTAAGAGGTGCATCTATGACAAATGATGCTTACCATATGACTGCAACTCACCCTGAAGGGTTAGGAGCGTATCAAGCTATGAAATCTGCTCTCGAGGAAGGAGGTTTAACTCCTTCTGATGTTGATTATATCAACACACACTCTACTTCTACTCCAGTAGGAGATATTAGTGAACCTGCAGCGATTAGAAGGTTAATGGAAGGCTATACAAATAATGCTTCAATTAGCGGTACTAAGTCAATGACAGGGCACTTATTAGGAGCAGCAGGTGTAATAGAGGCTATCCTATCGATCAAAGCAATAAATCACAATATCATCCCTCCTACTATCAATACTGAGGTAATAGATCCAGAAATCGGAGATGATCTGGATATAGTGATCAAGGAGGCCAAAGAGAAAGAAATAAAAATTGCCATGAGCAATACTTTTGGATTCGGTGGACATAATGGAATTGCAGTGTTTGGAGAGGTTTAATTAGTATTAGTTCGTTTAGTCACAGCGTAAAAAAATAAGGCAGTCGATTTGACTGCCTTATTTTTTATTGCTTGAAAGAATTTAATCTCTCTAATTCTTAATTACTCTGAAGTTATCGAAGTAAACAGAAACTTTTCCTTTTCCAGTTAACTGAACAAGACAACGTAAGTCTACTCCATCTACAACCGCACTATTAGCTGCTTGATTTTTAGTACTACTAGCCCAATCCTTAGTAACCGTTAAGTTAGTATAAGAATTCATGAAAATTTGTGGATTTTTAGCCGCTCCATCTGCAGTCATTCGAGCCACAAGATTTGAATTAGCTACAGCACCAGTAACAGGTTGAGCATCAGCAGGATTTAGAATAGCATCATCACCTCCATCTTCATCAACCACGTAATAGTCTATAGATATAGTATAATTAGCGTCTTTTTCCATACCAGCTATAGGAAAATTAACATTATCCGAATTAAGCCTTGCTTCTATACTTTTAAACTTAGCTGCTTCCGCTACATCATTTTGAACAATGTTAGGTAATGTTATTTTCAATACTTTACCCTTCACTCCTAATGGATCATCCACAACCGATACTGTTACATCCTGTCCTTGCGCTCTTGCCGTAAATAACTCATCTAGCAACCATCCTTTTCCATTGTTAGAAAAATCCCAGTCAATACCTGCCTGAGCTAAGATATTCTCATCATATACAGCTACATCCATACTAAAAGGGTCTAAGGATCTAAACTCCGATGAGTTTTTGATACTTGAGGACCCATCATAACTCAAAACAACTTCATCAAGGTAGTCATAATCAACATCTGTGGTAACCAAAATAGAATTTGTTCCTTCAGACGAAACATCTAAAATATTTGCCGTAGCATCAGTACCATTGATAGTCATCGTAAAACCACTCGCACCAGTAAATTCTTTCAAATCAACCGTACTAGTAATTGTGATTACACCATCATTTTCAAACTCACGTGCATCATTATTTAAATCAAATGGCTCTGTTGAGAAATCAACATCAACTATCATAGGAATACTTACAGAATCAGTACGACCAGGAACTATAACACCATCGGCATCCAAGCTTTTACCCTTTCTACTTGCAAAAAACACCATTCTATACTTGGCTTTTTGATTGAAAGTAAACTTGGCATCTCCACCTCCTGTTGCATTTCCAACATGTTCATCAGTTTCTAAATCATACACTTTCAAAGATCGTCCATCAGGTCTATCCCACTCTGTATGGTCTCTAAATGTTAAGAAATCTCCTTCCTTAATTTTTAAGGTATCAATTTCATTAGGAATAGTATCTGTCAGATTTTGATAAACTACATCTCCTGTCATATCAAAAACTTCTATTAAGGGAGTAAGCGTATCATAAACCGACACTAAAAATGTTTGGTCAATAACCCATAAACCTAAACTATCACTCCACTCAGAACCGACAACTCCTGCCAATCCCACTTCATCAGAAGCTTTATCTGGACTACCTCTAAAAGTTACAGAATCCTTAAAGGTGTTAAACAATCTAACCTTAAGAGTATCTCCACCATAAGAAAAATAGGTAATAATAGTAGACTCTGAAGTAACTGTATCCGTAGTGTTCTTAATAAACTTCTCAATATTTGGCTGGTTTCTTACTAACCCGCCATCCATAAAGAAAATACCACTATCTACCATCCAATAATGATCCACTGCTCCTTGCGATAGATCCACAAAAGTTTCATAACTATTTCTAGCTTGTAATGTTCTGAGGTGAGTCTCTCTAAAATGAGATGTATACCATCCTACATCAGAAAACTCTGTCTTTTCTATTGCCTCTTTTTCACAAGCCATAAATAGACCCGAGATTAAGGCGAACACCAATATTATATGCTTATTATTCATGGTTCTATTTATTTATCTTCCAAAAATGAAAGGGTTAGCAGTTATTTCTCCATTAGGAATCGGAAGATAGGCATGATCTTCTTCTCTAAAGTTTTCAGAAGCAGTTCTATAATCTGCATAAATACGAGTCCACTCAGCCCTTTTAGTTTGATCTGGATCAAGCCCTGGGAATATAACTACACCAAATTTTTGTCTAGATACAAACTCCCCGCTCTCTCCTCTTGTTTCGTCAAAAGCTAGGTATTTATGATCTTCACTATAATAAACACTGTCCTTGAGTCCATCAAATCTCTCTTTTAGCACTCCCCATCTTCTTAAATCTCTTTGTCGAATAGCATGTCCTTCAATGGCTAATTCTAATGGTCTCTCAACATACATTATATGTTGCATCAATTCTTCACCATCCGTAATAGACTTCCAAGAATCAAAAGCACCACTTCCATCAACATTATAATAAAACCTCTCTCTATTAAGAGCATCATCTCCATGATCATAATCTGGATTTTGGGCAGGACTTCCGATTAATTTAGCTCCTGCTCTAAATCTAACCCTATTAACCAAAGCCATAGCTTCAGTTAAACTTCCATCAGATAATTGCAGTAAAGCTTCCGCATGCATTAGATAAACATCTGCCAATCGAATCAAACTAAAATTCAATGCAGATCTACCAAGCACATTTGATACATCATTTTCTGATCCGAAATTTTCCCAATTAGAGAATTTTTTGAAATAGGCATATTCACTTCCATTAAAACGAGCTTTTCTAGCGGGAGAATCTTGATAATAATCAATTGAATCATCGTCAACCAAAGCTATTGAGTATGAAGTCCTCAATGAGTAAAAATTCTTTACCTGTCCTGTAATGTGAGGATCAGTACCCATTCCTTCATCTAAATCTAAATCGCTATACTGAGGATGTTGAGTATAAACTGGGTTAGACTTATCTATTGAATCTTTTTTATACTGTACGGCCAACCAAGCAGATGGATAAATAGATCTAAACCCACCTACTGGAGACACTAATCTATTATAACTGTTTGAAATTTGGTTTGCATCGTTAATTCCTAATTCAGACTTCTCAAAAAGAGCATAGTTAATCTCTAATATTGATTCAGAATTATGTTCTCCAGCTATATTGAAATTATCACCATAAAACGGAGTCAATGAATAGCCATACTCATAGGTCTTTTCAAAGTGTTCAATAGCTTCTCTCCAATTGCCTTCATATAGATGTACTTTTCCAATCAATGCTGCTGCAGTTCCTGCAGAAGCTAAACCTTCTATACCTTCTAAAGACTCTGGACCAACTAAATTATTCATTGCAAATTCTAAATCCTCAAGAATAAATTGCACTGTTTTCTCTTTGTCCCTGTTGACAGTAGGATATAGCTCTTCTTCTGTTTCAGGAATTTTATCTACAACTACAACTTCTCCATTATTGAACGAATTGTAAGCCCAAAAATGAAACAAGCCTCTAAAGAACCTTCCTTGCCCCATTAAAAAATTATAGTTTAAAGTATCCGCCTTAGTAGGTAATTGACTTGCATCCATATTCTCTAGAGCGGTTATTACTTGATTGGCTTGAAATATACCCGTATATATTCTAGAATATTTGTTATTAATATCTCCAGAAGCCTCATTAAAGTTCTGATTATAAAATACATTCGTAGTATTTGGACGTCCAAAACCTGGCCAAGTTAAATCAGATCTATCTGACTCATATCTAAACATTACTGCCTGAGAATTAGCTAAAGTTCTGTAACAAGCAAATACTCCATACTGAACCTCATTAAGTGTTTTCCAAAACTCTTCTACAGGAATCCTGTTTGGGTTTTTTTGCTCTTCAAAATAGTCTTCGCATCCGGTAATAGAAACCATCAATACCGACGCTAACATGATTGTTATTGTTTTAAATATTTTCATTTTATTCGGCATTTAACTATTAAAACTGAATTTGGATACCTCCTCTATACACGGCACTTAATGGATAAGTCCCCTTATCTATTCCTCTTGAGGCAAAAGACGACCTTCCGGCTGTACTATCGTATCCTGCAACTTCAGGATCAAACCCTGAATACTCAGTTAATGTAAGTACATTCTGACCTGAGGCGTAAACTCTTATTCTTGTTAGCTTAATAGACTCTACCCACCTTTTAGGAAGCGTATATCCTAATGAAATAGTTCTTAATCTAATGTAAGATCCGTCCTCTATCCAATAATCAGAGAAACTTCGAGCATTAGGATGATCTTTTGAATAGAATACCGGTACTTCAGTATCTGGATTAGAAGGAGACCATTGGTATAATAAGTCTCCATGCCTTTTCTCTTTGATAGCAAAAGCTCTATTTCCATTAATCAACTCAGAACCAACAGAAGCATACCAGTCCATTGAAAAGTCTATACCTTTCCAATTACATCCAAAGTTCAAACCTAAAGTGTAATCAGGCATCCAGCTACCAGCATAATACCTATCATCATCATCGATGATGCCATCTCCATTGCGATCCACAAATTTTAAATCTCCCATTCTAGCTCCTTCATCTAGCTTCTGATATTGTTCTAATTCTACTTCACTGTCAATCAAACCATCTGTTTCAAGTAGATAAAATGATCCAGCCTCTCTACCTACTTGTAAAGCAGAAACAACATCCTCACCAGCTCCATTAATCACTGTACTTCCTGCTAAATATTGTCTATCAGCAAGGCCACTGATTTTGGTAACTTCGTTACGGATAATACTCAAGTTGACACCTATATTATAGGTAAAATCCCCTTTCTTTCTATAACTAGCAGCTAGTTCTACACCTTTATTGACCATATTACCCACATTTCTAATAACTCTACCAGTGTTTCCTGTACCAGCTCCTGCTGATAAAGGCAATTGCACAGGCATCAACATATCTGTTTTATCAGTATAAAAAACATCCGCGTTAACTTGAATTTGATTGTTAAGCATATACATGTCCAAACCTAAGTTTCTTTGAACTGTTACCTCCCATTTGATATCTTCATCAACGTAACTTTCTTGAACTCCTCCGAATCCCAACCTAGCATTATCATCTAAGCCTATTGGATAATCCTTACCTAAAACGATTACTGGCTGATAAGCATAGTCATTGATACCTTGATTACCTACTGTACCATAACTTGCTCTAAGCTTAAAAGTATTGACCACCCCAGCAATAGGATCCCAGAATGGCTCATCAGAGACATTCCAACCTAAGGAAGCTGAAGGAAAATAACCAACATTATTATCTGGTGAGAACCTAGAAGACTGATCCCTTCTCATACTCACACTCAAAAGGTACTTGCTCTTATAATCATACTGAACCCTTCCTAACATACCCACTATTGTAGAAGTTCTATTGTTGTTAGACTGTACTCTTGGGTCAATTAATGCTCCATCAAGAGCTGTCACTTCATTACTTACTAGATCAAATTTTTCACCCCAGAAATTTTCTCTTGTATACTTTTCAGTTGAAAAATTCACCAATGCAGTAAGCTTATGCTTTTTGTTAAACTTCTTCGTATACTGAGTATTAGTTTCCCAAACTGTTTTAGTATTTCGATTATGTGTATTTCGAACTCTTGATCGACTTTGTTGCGCTTGTAGCTCACCATCATCATTAAATACTATAAAAGAAGGATTGATCAGCTTTCTTAAACCATCATCAAAAGTGCCCGCCAGTCTAGTAGTAACTGTCCAACCTGGCATAATAGTATAGCGAGCATCTATATTTCCATTGAATTGATTTCTCCTTTCGGTATCACGTTGGGAGAACCTGTAAAGTACATTATTGAGGTTATTGAGCTGTCCATCAGATATATCACCTTCTACTAAAAAGCCTTCTGGTATGATAGGGTTTTGAACATCTATACTCTCTCTAAGTGGATTATATCTAATTGCAGTTTCTAATGAATTGAATGGAACTCTTTTCTGATCAGATATTATGGTCATCAGATTAGTTCTGATCATCCATTTTTTATCCTTATAAGTCATATTGGCACGTGAATTGAACCTCTCATACTTTGATTTCAGTATAGTACCATCCTGAGTAAAATATGCTCCACTTAAGTTGAACCTTACTTGATCTGTACCACCTGAAACATTTACTGAATGATTCTGCATAAGAGCATTGTCAGAAATAACATCTTCTGCCAATTGGGTATTTTGAGTCAAATTAGCTGCATTGTTTTCAAGGTTCATCCACTCTGTTTCATATGTAGCAGAAGGGCCCTTTAAGTTAAATTGTTGCTGAAAATCTACATATAACTGCTCATCAGCTTGAAGCAAGTCTGTTCTAGACTGTATATTTTGAATACCTACGTAAGAATCAATATTCACTTTAAGTGAACCTGGCTCACCTTGTTTCGTCGTAACAAGAATTACACCTGCAGCTCCTCTTGATCCATATATTGCCGCTGACGCTGCATCTTTCAAGACGTCAATGGATTCGATCTCATTGGGAGAAAGTCTTGGCTCATCACCTCTATCATATGGAACACCGTCTACTACCCATAATGGAGCATTTTGGCCAAAAACAGAAGTTACACCTCTAATTAAGATGTTAGCAGTTGAACCAGGAGCTCCAGAGGAGGCTTGTACGTTTACTCCTGCAATTTGCCCTTGAAGTGCTGTAGAAACATCTGGTGTAGCAGATCTGAGAAGCTCTTCTTTTCCTACGCTTGCAACCGCACCCGTCACTTCCTTTTTTGTCTGTTCACCGTAACCAATCATTACGATCTCTTCTAGCATCTCTGTTTCAACTTCCAACACTACATCAACAACGGCTTGAGCACCGATTTCTTTGACTTGTGTAGCATAACCAATAAAACTGAAACTTAGCTGGGTAGCGCCTTCTGGTATTTTGATAGAGTAATTACCATCAATATCCGTGATCGTTCCCGTAGTAGTACCTGGTATGGTAATGGTAACCCCTGGTAAATCAGAATTGTCTTCGGAGGCTTTTACCTTGCCTGAAATCACTCGTTGAGCGAGTGCTGCTGGTGCCGTAGCCATGAATAATAGTAGCATAACCACTATACTCTTGAGGCTAATTGCTGGATACACCGAGCAATGTAGTCTTTCTCTCATAAAGAATAATCTTAGTTTTTATTATCATACAATTGTTGAAAACAAATTTATCTTGGATCGATAGTGCTCTTGATAATAAACCAGCTACGATAAGAGGGGAATCTTCTTCAATCAGAGGGGTATATTCCCCGAATATACAGGTGTATATCAAGCAATAATGCCCAATACTCTTAATATAACGACATTTCACTTCTACATCACACCATTCTCTGTCGAAGTGTCTAAAACGATGTTCGATTTTATTATTATATTATTTTTGATTTACCTCTTCATTTTAAGGTTCATAACTAAATAACTAGCTCTATTGATGGAGTTAACAAGCATATGAGAATTCTCTTAATCAGTATTATAAACTTTATAGTGATGGCTTCTGCTTTTGGTCAGACCATGTACTATGATAATTTCATATCCTACACTACCAAGGATGGTCTTTCTCAAAATGATGCCATGTGCATAATTCAAGATCTCGAGGGATATATCTGGATAGGGACTCATGACGGACTAAACCGCTTTGATGGGTATAGTTTCGAAACTTTTGTCAATGACAACTCTGATCCTAACTCAATCGGTTGCAATCTGATCTCAGATTTGGCTTTAGACAAGTTTGGAAATATCTGGATAAGCTCTTGGGATAACGGAATCAGTGTATACGATAAAACTACAGGTACATTTCACAACTACAACAACTCTATATTTCCAGACCTTTTTCAATCAGATCAACTACATACTATACTGGTGAGTCATGAAGGAGAAATATGGGTAGGCGGCTCTCAAGGTCTTGAGAGGTTAACAATATCTAAAGATTACAAAATAACCAACGTTACTCACTACAATACGGATCCTAGTAACTCTCCTGTCATTAGCCATCTGTATATCAACGACCTTTTTCAAGATTCCCAAGGAAATATATGGGTTACCACTTCAAGAGGCCTCAATAGGTTCATTAATACCGCTGATGGTAGGGGACAATTTATTCAATATCCGGAATTGAATAATAAAAATATCCACGCGATTATTGAGAAGGACAACGGAATCGTTATTAGTGCCGAAATCATATACTATATATCCTATCAAAGCATAAATGCTAGTGCCCCAACCTTGAAACCTTTAACCTTCTGGAGAAATAGTAGGAATTTAATTATTACAGGAGATAATAAAATGTGGGGCTGTACTACCAAAGGGGTATTTGTTCAAGACTATTCTCTTAAGTCTAGGAGAAAACCCCATGATTTTAGAGCTCATTGGGCCAATAAACGTTCATTGAGTAGCGATATTACGACATGTGTTTATGAAGATAATAGCGGGATGATATGGATTGGAACTACAGGTGGTGGAATCAATAAGTACAATCCGAAAATTAATTTTAGACATTATACTAAAACAGATAATGTCACTAGCTTAAGGAATTCGAAGGTAAGAGCAATTTTCGAAGATTCAGCTGACAATTTATGGTTTGGCGCTATTCAAAACGGCACTAACGTTTTGACTAAAGAAGCCAGAAAAAAATCGTATGAAAAGGGGATGCTCAATGGAAACAATACCCCTTCTCTTGATGAAATGCATTTCAATGTATGCATTGATGAAATGAAACTTGGAAATAAGAGTCACATAATTCTCGGTGGAGGATACCCAACATTTCTTTCTATTGGCACTTTCGATTCTAGAAATAAAAAATTTAATTCTAGAATGGATATTCCAAGTACTGAAAAAGCTGTTTTCAGCACTCAAGTTATTGGAAATAGTCTTTGGCTTGGTACATTTCATGGAGGGCTTTACCGATATAATTTTGACGATAATGGAAAGTTCATTGACAGAGACGAGTTCAAGAGTGGCGATGGCACAATTTCATCGGATATAGTTCGGAGTCTTACATTGGATCTTGACAGTAATCTATGGATCGGTACTGACAATGGTCTAAACAAAATTCTAAAAGAGGATCTTTTTAAAAAGAAGCCGAGATTCATCCAATACTTTAATGATCCAGAGTTTGAATATTCTCTCTCTAGAAACTACATCCTACCCATTTTTGTCACGTCTGATAATGAAGTATGGATCGGAACGATGGGCGGTGGGCTGAACAAAGTCATCAAAGGTGATAAAGGAGACAATGATCAATTCTTACGCTATAGCACGAAAGATGGACTTCCAAATGATGTGATCAAAGCAATTCTTGAGGATAAGGATGGAAGTTTGTGGATATCCACTAATAATGGTATTACTCACTTCGTTCCTGAAGAATTGGCAATTACTAATTATGGACTCAGCAGTGGCCTACAAGATTTGGAGTTTGGAGAGTTAGCAGCTTGGAAGACTCGAGAGGGTGAAATGCTGTTTGGTGGAGTGAATGGATTCAATGCATTTTATCCATCTCAAATCAAAGTGGATACTATTCCTTCAAAAGTGACTTTTGATAAATTGAGTATATCAAATACACTTGTCAAGGTCAACGATACTTTGAAAAATAGAGTCGTTCTAAAACAAAGCTTAAATCAAACCAAAGAGATTAAGCTTAAACATACTGAAAACAGCTTTTCATTGGAGATGGCTGCTCTACACTATGCTGCTCCTGAGAAAAATAGATACAAGTACTTCTTAGAAGGGTTTGACGAAAAATGGATAACGACAGATGCCTCCAATAGAATCATTCGATATACGAACCTTCCTTCTGGTGAGTATACACTACAAGTAAAAACTAGCAATAGTCATGGGTACTGGAGTAATCCAAAGAAATTGAATATTAAGATAGCCACTGCTCCATGGTTATCTAGTTGGGCTTTTTTAGCCTATGGTATACTGTTCGTTATTTTTGTATTTCTGTCTAGACGATTTACGCTTATCAGGATTGAAAATAAAAATGAACTGGTACTTAAAAGTATGGAGCGTCAAAAATCGGAAGAGCTACATCAACTGAAACTCAAGTTTTTCACTAATATTTCGCATGAATTCCGAACTCCTCTGACTTTGATTTTGGGATTCACAGAGCGGTTGATGGACAAATCGATTGATGTTTCGGAGGATGATCGAAGTACGTACTATCAAAAGATCTACCGAAATTCAAAAGTCTTATTGAATCTTGTAAATCAGCTTCTAGGGTTTAGGAAGGCTGAGCAAGGTAAAATGAAGATCCGAGCGTCGAAAAATGACTTGACGAATTATATCCAGCTACTGGGCGCTAACTTTTATGAACTAGCTAATCAAAAAGAAATTGATTTCAATGTCTCTTTTCCTGAGCGAATCGAAACTTGGTATGACCCAGAGGTCATTGAAAGAATCATTTTCAACCTCCTATCGAATGCTTTCAAACACACTCATAATGGGGGTAAAATTGATATTATCGTCGAAAGAAACGAGGAATATGTTGAAATCTCTGTCATAGATAATGGCGAGGGTATACCCGAAGATATGTATGACAAAATCTTTGAAAGGTTTAATTCTCCTGTGGAACGTGGGATGTCTGATTCGGGGATTGGTCTTTCATTTGTCAAGACGCTGGTTAACCTTCATCATGGTCAAATAATATTTGATAAAAACCGTGAAGAAGGTACTGCTTTCATTGTCTCTATACCTAGTGAGCTAAACTATTTTGAGGAAAGTGAAATCTTCGAGTCAAATGACTATGAAATCAATGAGGAAGAAGTCAACTGGTTGATCCCTGCTGAAGATGACAAGGCGGGTACTAAGGTGATCAATGGCAAGAAGGATAAAACAATTCTTATAGTAGAGGACAATGAGGATATTCGATTCTTCATCAAAGAGAATTTTGGCAATGAGTACAACATTTTCGAAGCTCCTGAAGGCGGTGCTGCTCTTGAAATATGTATCAATAACAATATAGACCTTGTCATCAGTGACTTGATGATGGAGGGAATGGATGGACTTGAGTTTACTGACAAGCTTAAATCCGACGAACGAATAAATCATATTCCTGTGATCATGCTGACTGCCAAAGATACACCTGAGGATAAGCTCGAAGGGTATAGTCATGGTGCTGAGGCTTACATTACCAAGCCATTCAGAATAGAAGAACTAAGAACTAGAATGAAGACTATTCTTCAAACTAGAAACAATATAGTAGGTAAGTTCAGAACGACTAGCACTCAGGATTTGTCTCCTAGCGAAGTAGGTATGACGAGCATTGATGAGAAGTTCTTGCAACGTGTCATGAAATACATTGAAGAGAATATTTCTAACTCGGAGTTTACTATTGAAATGCTGGCGCATGAATGTGGGCTGTCTCAGCATCACCTGAACAAGAAACTTAAAGCTCTAGTAGGAAGCACAGCTAATGCTTTTGTAAGGTCGATAAGGTTGAAACGAGCGGCTCAGCTATTGGTAAGAAACATGTACTCGGTCACTGAAATCATGTACGAGGTAGGGTTCAATGACACGAAGTATTTCAGATTCTGCTTCAAAAAGGAATTTGGAATGACTCCTACGGATTATCAACGTGAGCATTCTGAAAACCCTGACAATGTAAAGGAAGAGGACGAACAGTAGAATCCACCCGACAGTCCGCTGCAAGCTGCAGGAAAGTTTCGGATCTACCCGACGAGGCGCTGCAGGCTGCAGGAAGGTTTCGGGTCCACCCGACGAGGCGCTGCAAGCTGCAGGAAGGTTTCGGGTCCACCCGACGAGGTGCTGCAAGCTGCAGGAAGCTTTCGGGTCTTCCCGACGGGGCACTGCCGGCTGCGGGAAGCTTTCGGGTCTATCCGACGGGGTGCTGCAAGCTGCAGGAAGCTTTCGGGAACTCCATGATTGTATGATGCGGACTACAGCAAGGTTTCAGATGTCCCTTGAATGTCTCCTACAGGCTGTAGGAAGCTTTCAGATGCTCTAATATCGATGAGACAGAGAGTCTGGCTCAAAATGAAAAGCCCTGATTTGTTAACAAATCAGGGCTTTTTTGTATCTATTTGGTATATCTGGTACTACATATCTACTCTACATCCGCTCCATTTCCATCGATAGATCTCCTTTGGCTCTGGAACTACTGAAGTACGATAAATCCCTGGTCTTGGCTTGGACTGTGAGCTACCTCCACATTCCTTAGGTATATCTTCAAGGACATTTTTGTTTATTTTCCAATATCTAGCACCCCAGTAGATTTTATCTCCCGGCTTCTTGTTCTTGATTTTCACTTTAGCCTCATAGATTCCATCTCCGATATGTTCTGTTTTAATTGGCCCTGCCCAATCATTGATATTGCCATGAATTTCGGGGGCTTTGAATTTGCCTTCTACCTCTGACATATCGATCTGAAATGTAACCTTCGTCTGCGCTGTTGCGACAGTCAAGAATGACATTGCTACCACCACTAATGCAACCATCTTTTTCATACTACTTACTTTTATTGTTTCTGCTTTTAATAAATTCTTTATTCCACTGGTTCTTGTAGCAATGCGGTGTATATACCTGAAGACTCGCATGCTGACCAGACTCTATTAGGGTCTCCACTATCAAAAGAAATGTCTCCTACCATCATACTGCCTCGACCGGTGTTGAACTTCTTCCAGCCGCTGTTATCTCTTTCAGATCCTCCTGTCAAGGTATAAAATGTACCAGCATCTTTTTTACCATTGCTATACGTTTCCCTAGTTACTACCAATAAGTGTTGGTCGTTTGTAGGGCTAGTTCGTACATGAGAAGTAAATGGATGATGAAATATCTTCTTCCAATCAGAAACTTGATATTGACCATCATCTCGATAGTCTGCTACCCATACTCCTCCTTCTCCTACTTTATCTATTGAGCCATTGTCTCCGCCAGCGATATATATTTTCTTGGCTTGACCATCTACTTCGTGTAACCAAACATCCCAAAGTGATCTTATTCCGGAAGGAATAGCCGCTTGGTTCCAGTTTTCACTACCATCGAGTGAAAAATACAAACCTCCATCTACCCATCCCGACTTACCTGATGGTGCATAGTATCTCTTGATGGCCGCGTATAGGATATCGTCATCAGCAGGGTCAACTATTAGTGTCTTGACACTAGCGCTCACCTGTCCTACTGGCTTACCTTTGGAGTTTCTGCCACCTGCTGTTTCTGGCAACCCTTTGTTGAGACACTTCCATGTTTTACCTGCATCTATTGATTTGTATATTCCTTTTTCAGGCTCTGGGTTGAATATTCTTACTTGTCCCATTGGTCTGTTATCATTATCAATGATTTCAGCAACGGCATACATAGTAGACCCATCTCCGACGATTCGTAGATCACTCCAATAGATACACTTCATCTTTGGTACATTGATGGTATTAGGAACTTCGATTGGTTCACCAATAATTTCAAGTTTCGTTCCGTTTTCTGATACCTTCATCAAGTCTCCCGAACGTGATGACATAGTGTAATACACATCTGGGTCAGTTGGATGATTAGCGATAGTCACTGGTGAGTAAAATGGCTGACCTGGTGCCCAAGGTTTTCCGATGTCTACTAGAGCAGGAATTCTTCTAACTCCAACGATACCTGGAAAATCAGAATGTGTCTCCCCTGTTGACTTATACAACGAAGCTTCATACTGTAGTAGAAACATCTCATTTGGATGATGTTTATCAGGTATAACCGCAAAAGCTCCTGTATCAGCATTGCCATGACCATAGAATAGATCCCCAACTCTAGTATTGTCTATATCAGTCCAATAGTCCGTCTTGGGATTGTATTTAAGGGTTAAATATCCTTTTTTGGCTGAGACATATACTGAACCGTCAGCTCCTACAGAGACGGAACGAACTCCTCTGTCATCATACTTCACAAAATCCGGAAACTTGTTTTCTGCTACTCCCAAGTCTGAGTTTCGCTTCAACATATTAGGCTGTTTGGACGACCAGTAGGTGTCTTTCTCATATCCATTTCCTAATCTCAATGCGGCAAACCAACTCTTCCCTCCATCTTTGGTAGACCATACAGAGCCTGCTATGGGTTGGAAGATAGATCCTCCCCAAATCGTTAAATATGCCCGATTAGGATCAGTAGGATCACATACGATCTCCGTGTAGTTCTGAAGATGATTTGTAGGTATTTTAATTCCTTTACTTTCTTCTTTTTTAATCCCAAACCAAGATTCCAGCCATCTTTGGAATGCATGTTTTTTGATACTCACTTTCGTGTAATCGATTCTCAGTCCTTCACTTTCATTACTCCATTGAGAGGACTTAGTGATAGTCTCTGGAGTAGTTGTTTTAAATACTCCACCTTCAGAGATTAATTCAGAACCTTTGATGGTATAGTCGATTTGCTTCAATGCATAAATGGACAAAGTCTTACCATCCCAGTTGTAATCTGCCTTAGTGCAGCCATCTAGAATTCTCTTCCATCCTTTCTTCTTTGTTTTTCTGTAGACTCCTGTGGAAGTAGCTGCGAAAAGCATATCAGGATAGTTTTTAGCATCGGGATGCGCGATGATATCAAATACAGCTGTAGATGATTCCATTCCTCCATTATCTATAGCCTCTATGGTACGTGCTCCGTTGGTAATATTGGTGATTTTCCAAACCTTCGGCTGGTTGACATCTATTCCTTTGAGAGGGTTTGGCTTTTGCCCTGTTCTGAGATATTGATTTTCTAGACCATTGGCTACATACCAAGTGCCTGACTCTGATGGATGGGCTACGGCTGTATACCAGGTAGATTTTGGCTGTGAGCCTGATCTATATGAAGTAATGGGAGCAAAAGTTCGTCCTCCATCTGTACTGAGATCAATAAACTTCCCTCTGAGACTAAGTACAATATTGTTGTCCTTTGGATCACTGACTATGCAGTCATCACTTAATCCGTTTCGTTTAGTCCATACACCGTCAAATGGCACAGTTCCTTCCCAGTGTTTTCCCCCATCAGTAGACATGTAATCATTACCCATGTCTGGTGCTACCCAGACTTTATCAGGATCTACTTTATCTGCATAGATCCCTCTATTACTTCCTGCCATACCTGGTGCGACTTGTCTCCATCGTCCTGATACGCCTTGAGCATGTGATCCTGTAGTTGACAACATGGTAGCCATCACTATCAGTACTAATAACAACCTCTTACTTCGTTTCTTCATTACTTATTTTACTTTCTACTTTACACGTTTCTGCTGTGCTACAGCCTCTTGACTAAAGCTTGGATCTACTTCTTAATAAATTTAGCAGATTGTCTATGGCTATTGAGCAAATAGTACATTCCTTTTTGTAAGCTATCTACATCGATGCCTACTTGCTCAAAAGTTCCTTTCATGATCAAGTTTCCTAGCACATCATAAATTTCGTATCGTTCGCCTGGTTGCATATTGGTTACAAACAATTTTCCTTCTTCTATTGGATTAGGGTGTAGTTGAATATTGGCACCTCTATTTTCCTTTATTCCTTCGACTACGTCCGAGGCAACTAAACAGGTATCACTCATGATCTTGCCTCCTTGACTGTAGACTGCTACCACTTTAGCTTCTTGTTCTTTAAGTTTTGTCACTACCCCATCTACAGATACGGTAGCGGCGCTTTCATCTAAAGATTTCCACTCTACGTCTATTGCAGTAATCCCTAATGGATAAGCATATGCTTCTACTTTCTTCTCTTCACCGATTTCCAATTGAAGGGTTTTAGGAGATACTTCTAGCCTATCGATATCTCCTATTTTGGTTGGCTTGATGAGTGCGGTATAGATACCTGACGACTCACATGCAGCCCAGACTCTGTTAGGGTTACCACTATCGAATGATATATCACCGACCATCATGCTGCCTCTGCCTGTATTGAACTTTACCCATCCGCTGTTGTCATTAGTAGAGCCTCCACTGAGTGCATAGAATGTACCGGCGTCCTTTCTTCCATTACTTGAAGTCTCTCTTGTCACGACCAGCATCATGTTTTTATCCGTCGGACATGTTCTGATGTGCGAGGTGAATGGGTGATGAAAGATTTTTTTCCAGTCAGTCGATGTATAGCTGCCGTTGGCTTTATAGTCGGCTACCCATACTCCTCCTTCTCCCCAATCTGCCGTAGAGCCTTCTCCACCGCCTGCTATATAGATCTGTTGGGCTTTACCATCTACTACATGCATTTGCACATCCCAAAGGGATTTAATACCTGAAGGAATCGTGGCTTTTGACCAACTTACACTACCATTGGTTGAGAAATAAAGACCTCCATTTACCCATCCTGAAGTACCTGCTGGTGATCTGTATCTCTTTACTGCTGCGTATAGGATATCGTCATCTGATGGATCTACTATCAGCGTCTTGACACTGGCACTATTTGTTCCTACTGTCTGATTGGATGAGTTTCTTCCTCCTGCTGTTTTTGGTAAGCCGCTATTGAGACATTTCCATGTCTTGCCCCCATTGGTTGACTTGTATATGCCTTTTTGAGGCTCTGGGTTAAAGATTCTGACTTGTCCCATTGGACGATTGTCTGTATCTATTATTTCAGCTATGGCATACATAACTGAGCCATCGCCTACTACTCTGAGATCACTCCAGTAGATGCATTTCATATTGGGAACATTGATGGTATTGGGTACTTCGATAGGTTCTCCGAGTATTTCCATCTGAGTACCATTATCAAAGATTTTCATGATGTCTCCTGTACGCGATGACATTGTATAGAAAATGTCAGGGTCTGTAGGGTGATTTGATGCGGTAACTGGAGAGTAAAATGGTTGTCCCGGTGCCCATGTCTGTCCAATATCAATCAATGCTGGAACTCTTTTTGCCCCAACGATGCCTGGAAAGTCCTCGTGAACATGTGGCGTAGATTTATACAATGAGGCTTCGTACTGAAGTAGGAACATTTCATTGGGGTGATGGATGTCGGGAATGACTGCAAATGCTCCTGTATCTGCATTACCATGTCCGTAAAATAGCCCTTCATGGTAGGTATTATCAATATCTGTCCAGTAGTCTTTCTTTGGGTCGTACTTGAGCGTCAAGTAACCTTTTTTAGCAGCTACATAGACCGCTCCATCTGCGCCTATTGCTATGGATCGAACTCCTCTATCGTCGTACATGACGAAATCGGGGAATTTATTGTCTGCTACTCCTAGCTCTGTGTTTTGATTATTCTTCCCTGGTTGTTTGGTAGCCCAATAGGCATCTTTTTCATATCCATTTCCCATTCTCATAGCTGCAAACCAAGTTTGACCTCCGTCTTTGGTAGCCCAGACAGGGCTTGTCATCGCTCTGAAAATAGAGCCTCCCCAGATAGACAGATATGCTTTGTTTGCATCAGTAGGGTCACAGACGATATCGGTATATTCTTGAAGGTGTCTTGTGGGTATGTTTAGTTCTTCTTCCTCGCCTTTGGTGTAGCCAAACCAGATTTTGACCCAGTTTTTAAATCCGTGTTTTTTAATGGTCACTTTAGTGAAATCCATCCAAAGACCATCACTTTCGTCATTCCATCCCGATGCTTTACTTGCGGTCTCTGGTGTAGTGGTCTTAAATACTCCTCCTTCGGAAATCACTTCTTTCCCTTCTACACGATACTCGATTTGTTTCAAAGCGTAAATGGTCAAAGTTGTACCATTCCAGTTGTAGTCTGCCTTGGTACATCCGTCTAGTATTTGCACCCAGTCTTTCCCGTTTTCTTTTCGGTACAGACCTGTTGACGTAGCAGCAAAAAGCATATCAGGATACTTTGTAGCATCTGGATGAGCGATGATATCAAATACTGCGGTTTGATTATCCATTCCGTCGTTGGGGATAGCTACTATAGTTCTAGCACCACTCGTGATATCAGATATTTTCCAAACTTTTGGTTTGCTGGTATCAATGCTATTCAAGGGATTCTTATTTACTCCAGTTCTTAAATACTGATTCTCTAGGCCATTGGCTACATACCATGTACCTGCTTCTGATGGATGCGCTGTGGCTGCGTACCAAACAGAGTTTGGTTCTGAACCTGATGCATAGGAGGAGATGGGTGTAAATGTATTTCCTCCATTGGTACTGATATCAATATCCTTTCCTCTTAAGCTCAGAACAATTTTATTGTCTTTAGCATCACTAACGACACAATCATCGCTTAATCCTTTTCTCCTAGTCCATACGCCATCAAATGGGACTATACTTTCCCAATGTTTTCCACCATCGGTAGATAGGTAATCATTTCCCATATCTGGTGACACCCATACCTTATTGGGGTCAACTTTATCGGCGTAAATACCTCTGTTGCTCCCTGCCATTCCGGGTGCGACCTGTCTCCATCTTCCGGACACATCCATTCCATTGTTTTTGGGTTGGGCTTTTATTCCTGTTGAAGAATGGAATCCAATTATTATACCTAGCAATATTTTGACTAATCCACTTCTACTATTCATTGTTCTGTCGCTTTTTTGATTGGGTATTTTTATATCTGAAGAAAGGAGTGTAGACCAACTCTACACTCCTTTCTATTGATTTAATCTGTTTATCTAATCGCTAATCTTTCTAACCATATCTCTCTTTCATTCTCTACTCGTATCATGTACATTCCTTTGGTGTAATCTTTGACGCTTAGATTTACTGTTTCTGCATCTATCGTTTCTTGATACACAACTTGGCCAGACAGGTCTGTTATGGTTAAATGGTTCTTCTCAGCACTTGGAAATTTGATATTCAAAAATCCATTCGTCACTGGGTTTGGGTACAGAAGAACATCGTCTTCATTGCTCTCTGCTCTCAGTTCATCAGAGAGAGTTCTTGCTCCATTACCTGATACTGTCACATTTTCTTTTCGCACTATTCCTCCTATTCTACTGCTCCAGTTCCCTCCTTTTGGAGTCATATAGGACTCTAGGTAATAGCCACTTTCGCTAGGAGCGTTGTTAGGAGTTATGTTAAAGTTGGCAGTTCCTGATCCACTGACAGTTTTAATCTGATAGCTATAAAGCGTTCCATTACTTCTTTTGAAATTGACTCGAATGTCTCTATCAGTAGTGGTTGAATATTTGACTTTAGCGGTAAATACTGTCCCGCTTTGAACAGTATTAGGACTACTAATATTGATGAGTTCATCAGAAGGGGCTATGACAGTCATATTTCTCTGCTCCACAACCTCTCCGATTTTATTTGCCCAGCTACCATTTACAGTAGTCATATAGCCTTGCAAGTAGTACCCTGATCCCAAAGGAGCATTATTGACTTTTATTGCAAAATATGCTGTCCCCTCACCGCTGACTGACTTGGTTTGATTGCCAAATACTGTTCCATCTGAGCTTTTGAAGTTCACGCGAATATCTCTGGTAACCTTCGTAGAATAGTCTACAGCTACGTAAAAGTCATCATTGCTATAAACTGTAGTCGAACTACCTACTGAGGTCAACTTGTCTTCATTGTTATTACCTATTGGTAGCAGTGCGGTATAGGTACCTGAGGATTCGCAAGCACTCCAGACTCTATTTGGAGTACCTCCATCGAAAGATATATCACCAATCATCATTCCTCCTCTACCAGTATTCAGCTTAGTCCATTGGCTGTTATTACCTCCACCAGTAATCGAATAGAATGTTCCTGCGTCCTTTCGGCCATTGCTAGTTGATTCCCTTGTAGCTACTAATAAGTGGTTTCCATTAAAGTAGCTGGTACGAATGAGTGATGCGAATGGGTGATTAAATACCTTCTTCCAATCGGACGCTTTGTAACCTCCTCCTGATCGATAATTGGCTACCCATACTCCACCTTCTCCCCATTCAGCTTTGGTTCCTTCACCACCTGCGGCGATATAGATTTTTGTGGCTTTGCCATTTGACTCATGTAGCCATACATCCCATACAGACTTGATTCCACTAGGTATCGTCATCTTTGACCAGGAGTTACTTCCGTTTGCAGAGCGATATAGTCCACCATTGACCCATCCTGAGGTTCCTTTGGGTGCTCTGTACCTTTTTATAGCGGTGTATAAAACATTATCGTTTTCAGGAGCCATCACCAAGGCTTTTACACAAGCTCCATTAGTTCCTACTGTTTGGTTTGAGGAATTTCTACCGTTTGCGGTTTTGGGTAAGCCAGTGTTTTTGTTGATCCAAGTCTTACCTTCATCGGTGGACTTGTATATTCCTTTTTGAGGTACTGGATTATAGATTCTGGTTTGCCCCATCGGCCTATTGTCTGTATCTATAATCTCAGCAATAGTGTACATAGTCTTGCCATTGGAAGCTATCCGAAGATCACTCCAATAGATGCATTTCATGTTGCTGACTATTGTCGTATTTGGTACAGGAATTATCTCTCCCAGAATGGTGAAGGACTTTCCATTGCCTGTGACTTTCATCAGGTCTCCTGTACGCTGCGATATTGTATAGAATACAGATGAATTAGTTGGGTGGTTGGCTATGGTCATTGGTGTCAGCATTGGTTGACCTGGTGCCCAAGTTTCTCCAATATCGATCAAGGCAGGTATTCTATCTACCCCAACAATACCGGGAAAATCTGATCTAGTTTTTGTTGTAGACTTATAGGCTGAGGCTTCATACTGTAGGATAAACATTTCGTCTTTTTTGTGTTTATCCGGTATCACAGCATATGCCCCTGTGTTGGCATTTCCATGACCGTAAAAACTGTCTCCTACTTGAGTATTATCAACACTGACCCACTTATCCGTGGATGAATTATACTTTCCTGTGTAATATCCTTTATTAATTCCTACGTACAAAGTACCATCAGCAGCCACTGCCATAGCACGCGCACCTGTTCGGTCATATTTGACAAAGTCTGGAAACTTATGATCATGCACTCCAAGAGGTACGTTACTATTCGTCTTACCAGCCTGCTTAGAAGACCAATAGGTCTCTTTAGAATATCCATTTCCCATTCTTGAGGCAGCATACCAACTACTACCTCCATTAGTCGTAGCCCATATACCTCCATATACTGGTTTGACTACTGACCCTCCGTAAACTGATAGGTATGCTTTATTCGCATTAGTAGGGTCACATAGTATATCTGAGTAATCTTGTAAAAAAGATGTTGGTTTTGCAATAGAGCTCTCTTGACCGTTTTTATAACCAAACCAAGCTTTAAGCATGGATTTGAAGTGATTGTTGTTCACTTCTACCTTAGTCATATTTATATGAAGACCGTTTGTGATATTTGTCCACCCTGAAGTCATTGTCTCAGGTACGGTGGTTTTATAGACTCCTCCTGACGATACTAATTTGTTACCGTTTACGCTGTAGGTTACTTGCTTCAGTGCATATAAAGTCAACTTACTTCCATTCCAATGATAGTCTGCCTTCACAGACCCATTCATTATTTTGACCCAGTTTTTTCCTCCAGTCTTTCTATATAGTCCCGTAGAGGTGGCTGCAAAAAGCATCCCCGGATATTTGGTAGCATTGGGGTGACAGATCAAATCAAATACTGCTGTGTTTTTATCCATACCTACACCTGACACAGCGGAAATGGTTCTCGACCCAGAACTGATACCTGTGATTTTCCAGATTTTTGGCCTATTAGTGTCTATATCTTTTAGAGGATTGGGATTGACTGCGGTTCTTAGGTATTTATTATCAAGTCCATTGGCTAAATACCAAGTATCCTTTGCTACTGGATGAGCAGCAGCAGTGTACCATACAGAATTGGGCTCTGAGCCTGATGCATAAGATGTGATCTTGCTGAAGTTTTTCCCTCCATCTTTACTCAGGTAAATGTCTTTCTTGTTCAGACTAAGTACTATTTTATTGTTTTTGTGATCACTAATTACGCATTCGTCGCTTAGGGTATTTCGCTGCGTCCACACTCCGTCATTTGGAATAATGGTCTCCCAGTGTTTACCTCCATTCGTCGATAAATAGTCATTGCCCATATCAGCGGCAATCCATAATTTCTTAGCATTCACTTTGTCTGCATAAATTGCTCTATTGCTCCCAGCCATACCAGGTGCTACTTGTCTCCAGACTCCTTCTGTTTGCCCTGTGACTTCTAGGCTTATTTGCATAAAAATCATAGCGGATAAGAATCCGATAAATAATCTGTATAGTCTATTCATAATAAAATAATGTTTGATTTAGTTAAGAGGTTTTTCTCATTGGTTCGGTCTCCTTTCTGCACTTAGAGACTTCACTTCCACAATGAATCGGTGCTACACTACCGATTTCGGTTCATTATGGGAAATAATAAAACTGCTTCAACCACTCCTGCACGATAGGCGATTCACAGTTTCTTTTGGTAAATAAGATTTTAGTTTTCGCTCATAAAAAATCAGTTTTGAGACACTGAACCGTTCTTAAGTTCTTCTAGATTTTCATCTAGCTTAATAACTTTTCCGTTTTTATACTTGATTTTGTAGAACACTCCAGATTGGTCTAGGGTCTTGCTAATCGCCTTAAATTTTTCAATGCCTCCATTATCACTTACATACATCATCATCTCAAAGGGAAGCTTGTCATAGTTCAACATATTAACTACCGAATTGACCCACTGCCCGTTTTTGTATTTGACATTGGCTATGCGGCCTTCTTGTTCTTCAGTATCGAACACCACTATGTACATATTGACTCCCGCACTCTTCACCCAACCACCTTTGATTTCAGGATTTTCAAATCGACTAGCCATATCTTTCAGTATAGCGGATGAAGGAGCTAATCCTTCTTTCAATGGTATTATCTTCAAGTGCTTTTGATTGGCATCAAAATATTCGAATCGATTATTGTTAAGGCTAATTGTATAGTAAGGGTCTAAATTTTTGCTAACTGTATAGATTGAATGCTTATAGCTCTTATTCAGCTTGTGCATTTGTTTTTGGATTTTTTCTGGTAGCTTCTTGCCTAGATGAAACTCGTCTCTCATCCAAGCTTTCTTAAGACTGTAAAGAGCACTGGCTTTTACTGTTCGACTTGGATCGGATGGTAGTTTTGCCATGAACTTAACATCATAGGTAGTTCCGTATCTCTTAGTTACTTGTTTTACTTGAGCATCTGGATAGCGAGACACTACATTGGCTGTCAATTCTTTATTAGTAGTATCGTCTTGTGCATTGGAGGTTGGTGAGAATATCATCGACATTATCCACGCGATGAAACACATTTTCAGCTTAGTCATAATCACTCATTTTAATTCACATAGTAAAAGAGCGAACTCTTAATTCTTCGGGAATACGTATGAAAAACAGGCATAAGGCTAAAAGACACATATAAGAGAGTCCATAATTAGACCCTCTTATAATGATGATCTGTTAACTACTAAAGCAAAGAAACAATAGCTACTTTGAGGACTAGGACATATTCTATTCCGAATAGGACTCATTTGTATTTTCCACCTCTATTGACTGGAAACGAGGTATCTGTCTAGGAAAACTCTAGTATATGTTGAGAAATTATATAAGTCAGTAAAGGCTAAAACATCTAAAAATTAGACCTTTCATATTCATCAAACAACTTTGTCCTTACTAAACACAATGTGAGCGTAAAGAACCCTCCTACAGCTACTCTAGTTCTTAAAGAACAACTCGCTTAATGTTTGAAAGGCTGTTCATCCACTCTTAAATACAAAAACTACCGCAACTATTCTCGAAAGAATGATTGACGGTAGTTTATACAATTGTGTGATAATAAGACTAATTGCGCTATTACAAGTAGTTTCTTTGAACAGAGAAATATTACTCTGTTCGTTATTCTTTTTAATTCTTATAGTTCATTTTAATTAATTATTAAAGCTTCAACTGTTGTAGAGGGAGCCACAATGACTCCCTCATCTCTATAATGATGAACTATAATTTCTAGTCTGCTTCAAAAATGATGATATCATCAATTTTGCATATAAGAGGGAAAACATTTGCTCCAGCAAGTCTAAAATCTCCATTTCCAAACCTCAGATTATAATTATTGGCTGTTTCAACTGGTGTAAACTCTGCTGAAATGAGAGCATAATTAGCGCCAGGTGTAACTTTCATACTAATCAACACTGGAGACTTTTGGGCAGCACCCCCCTTAAACATGAAGACTTGTAACTGAGCATTAGGAGCAATACCATCTGCTGCTTTTATGTACGCTTCAAACTTGTATTTTTTATCCTTCTCTAAAGTAAAGAATGGACTGAAAGCATACTTAGCATTTCCAGAATCATCACTCTCAGCAAAGATTCCACTTAACGAGCCTGTATTCGCATCAGCGTCTGCGGTCATGGTAACACCGCTCAAAAATCCCCATTGATCAAAGTCTGCGGCAGTGCCACTTGATGGGAAAGTGCCAGTTTCAAAATCCCACTCAAATGCTACTCCGAACTTACTTGTAGTAGACACTGAGATTAGATTGTCATTTCTCTTCTCGGCGTCTTCAGTTTCATATACTGACTTCAGAGTATTCTGTTGAATGGTTATATCTACAACTGCCCCATATAATGGAATACTGGTAAGTGTCAAGATGAGTGTTGACTTGCTATCCTCATCAGGGTAACTGATCTTGGTAATAGGGTTATCTACTGCATCTACTTTGATATTAATATCTGAATTGTCAGGAATCAATACTCCTTGATTAAAAGATAGTACTAACTGACCATCACCATTCACCGAACTTCTTAAAAACTCTACGTTAGCACTTGGTGGTATTACCTTTATTTTCAAAGGAACAGTTTCCGAATCAGATGCTCCTGGCAAATCATCTCCGCTTCTTCTACTAGTAAGTCGTGTGGTCAAATAGCTATCACCATTTGTCACATTGGTATAAACTGTTTTGACTTCTTCTTGTGTGTTAGATGCAGGAGTACCTCCACTTAAACTCCACGTACGACCATTTGGTCTTCCTATAGTAGTCTTGTCAATAAAGGTCAAACTCTGACCTACTTCTACAGTAGTGGTTACCCACTTGTCAGTACTATCAGTCTTAACCAATTCAATCTCATTTCCGTCATGATCTTTCACGGCATAATCAGCAACAATCGAGTCATATACATCTACATAAAACGTAGTATCTATCACCCAAAGCTGGAGAGCTGAATCAAATACCGATGTCTTAGTTCCTCCTGAAAACATAGTAAAACCAACTGAATCTTCATATGTATTGTAAAGTCTCAATCCTTGCATTCCTCCTTTTGTGTAGAGAACTGCAACTCGAGCTTCTTCCGTCGAATTCCCCATAGCTTCGTCTATAAAGCCGTAGTAGTTATCTACTTCACTATCTGGAGGTAGATTTGACTTCAAAAAGAAACATCCACTCGTATCTGCAAAACTCCATTCATGAGACACTTCACCTTGGGATAGGTCCATAAATGCAAAATACCCTCCTACGTTAATCTTGGCATTGACCAGCTCATCTCTATGCCACTGTGGGACATACACCTCAATATCGCTAAACTCCGATGGAGCTTCATACTCGTCTTCACATGCGAATAGGATCGCCAGGGAGGCTATCATCAAGAATATGTATTTTATTTTTTTCATCTCTTTAATTTTTTAGTTCCCTATTGTTCTTCACTTTCTTCTTCATCCGTCTGAACATTTGGATTCACACCAGATTCATTCGTAGGAATAGGATAATAATTATGAATCGCTTCGTTGTGATTATTCGCAGCAACTACCCATTCATTTCTAGTAGAATTTGGATTTGTTGGATGCTCTCCTGTATTAACTACCCATGAACCTGAAGTACCCGTAGTACCGTCTGATTTTCTGTAGGTGTAAGATGGACTATTGACATAGTATGGTCTTTGTGCTAGATCTTCAAGACGACTCTTTAGGATACCCCATCTTCTTAGATCTATTTGTCTTGAATTATAACCTTCTAAACATAACTCTAGCGGACGCTCTACAAACTGTATATGCTCCATCAACTGAAGTGCTGTGTAGGTAGTCTCGTTGTGCTGAGCTGTTGGAAATTCAGCCAATGGATTTGTAGATTCTCCTAGCAACTCAAGGGCTGCTCTCCTTCTTACTCTATTGATAAATACAAGGGCTTCGTCTACTCCACCATCATTAGATCCACCATTGATCAAACACTCTGCATACATCAAGTAAACGTCCGATAGTCTCATTAATCTATGATTGATACCTGACCTACCTCCATTCAACTCTTTCTCATCTGTTGTAATATCCCAGTTTGCAAACTTTCTAAAGGCACCATATGGCGCTTGAGCAGATCTTCTTTCTGCTAGTTTACTTCCATAAAATAGTTTGTCTTCGTCTTCGGTAATTGCAACAGACATTGAAAGTCTCAGATTCACTCGATTGATATGTGATGCTGATAGACCTTCATTCCCTCTGTATCTCACAAAACTTCCTGCATCATCGAGTATCTGGTTTCTCTCGTCAGTTAGATCCATAGGATCCTCTTTATAAGCCATGATGGTCCAATAGCTTGGAACTATTGTCGTAAATGCTCCTTGAGCTCCAACTGAAAAATAACCAGCCCATGTAGCTCCATTTAGGTAAACTGATCCTTCTGCTTCTTTATAGCTATTGTCATAGACTATTTCGAATATCGATTCTTCATTCAATTCATCTTGAGTAGTACATAATGTGCCATTTGGAAGGTTTTCATCTGGCTGATATTCTACAAGAGAATAACCCGAATTCATCACTATATCAAAATAATGCATTGCTGAATCATAGTTGATATCACCCGCTTGACCTACTCCATTGGAATAACTGGCTTCATATAAGAAGCTTTGTCCTAAATAAGCTGCAGCTGCACCTCTTGTTACTTTTCCTAGATCAAACTCAGAACCATCATCACCTATCCAAGTTTGAGGTAACAGAGACAGCGCCGCACGTAAATCCTCTCTAAAGAAGGCTCTTACTGAATCTGGAGAACTTAATGCCCTATAGTACTCATCGATTTCTCCTTCAGGAGTTTTATCTACTATAATCACACTTCCCTCATTATAAGTAAGGTAAGCCCAGTAATGAAACAGCCCTCTAAAGAATCTAGCTTGCCCCATCAGTCCATTCCAACGCTCAAGGTTTTCAACGTTATCAACAGTATCTGCTACGACTCCCTCAAGTCCTTCTATGACTTGATTAGCTCTGAATATACCTGTATAAAGTACTCTCCACTTGTCCAAAACATCCCCATCACTTGAGTTGTATGTTCTTTGATAGTAAATGCCAGTTGGAGCCGCGTTTTGCTTACGCTCTACAGGTACACCAATATCTGCTCTACATGGGTCAATTCGTAGATTGACCAAATCTGGATTTCTCAAACTGTTGTATACTGCTATGATACCTGTCTCAGCATCATTCAAATCTCTCCAGAACAAATCCGCTGTAATTTCATTGGGATTCGTTTCTGTCAAAAACTCCTCACAACCACCAAGCGTCAATAAGAAGCCCATAGTGATCAATGGTATTATTAATATTTTCTTCATCATCTTATATCTTAATTGATTCACTGGATTGATTAAAATCCTATTTGCACACCTGCTCTATATTGTGCTGCTATAGGGTATCTACCCTGATCCAAACCTCTTCTTGAAAGGCCGTTGCTACCTACTTCTGGGTCAAATCCAGAATACTTTGTAATCGTAATTGGATTGTCTGCTGCTAGATAAAATCTAGTCTTTGTTAATCCGGTTCTTTTGACTAACCTACTTGGTAATGAATATCCGAAGGTGATGTTTCGAAGTCGAACAAATGACCCATCTTCTAACCATACGTCAGCCCAAGCTCTTGCATTTAACTGACCTGTATTACCTGTTTTAACTACTGGAATATCTGAATCTGGATTTGCTTCTGACCATGAGTACAAAAGATCCTTGTGGTTTCCTGTCGTATATGCGAATGCTTTAGATCCATTGTACACTTCATTACCAAAAGAACCGTACCACTGCATTGCCAAGTCAAACCCTTTATAATTACAGTTCACATTGAATCCCATTTCAAAGTCTGGCATACCACTTCCCTTATAGACCCTGTCAGCCTCATCAAGCTTACCATCTCCATTTTGATCAACATAGAAAAGATCTCCTTTTTGCGCTTCTGGCAAGTAAGCTTGAGCTATTTCTAGATCTTCATCAGTCTTAATTACTCCTCTGGTCTCCATCAAGAAGAACGCTCCTGCTTCATATCCTCTTGCCACATAGGTTACCCTATCCTCGTTGCCTTGCACTTGAAGTATCCCTTGTGAATCAGAAAGTGGTATTCTATCTGGACCTACCGTTCTGGTCACTTCGTTTCGGTTCATCGTGAAGGTGTAGTTTACACTCCAAGTAAAATCACCCTTGTGACGATACCCTAAAGCGTACTCCATACCACGATTGACCATATCACCTATATTCAAGGCTACACTACCTCCATCTACAGCACCGGTGGATGCTGGAAGTAGCAATGGGAAAAGCATATCAGTTTTAGAAGTATGGTAGAAGTCTGCTGTAAACGTTACCTTATTAGCAAACATTGCCATGTCTAGACCTAAATTAGTTTGTTTTGAAGTCTCCCATTTTACATCTGGGTTAGCAAACTCTGTCTGGATGCCTCCTGCCCCAAGTCTAGAATCTTCTTCTCTCCCAAACGGATAATCTATAGCTGGAGTAATAGAAGCTGTATTACTATAGTATGGTATGGATTGATTACCTGTCGTACCATAACTACCTCTTAGTTTGAAATTACTAACAACATCAGCTATCGGATCCCAAAAGCTTTCACTTGAAACATTCCATCCTGCCGAAAACGATGGGAAAATACCCCACTTATTAGCGGAAGAAAACTGTGAAGAACCATCACGTCTTACACTAGCACTAAACAAATATTTAGACTTGTAATCATATTGTGCTCTAGCAAGTGTTCCTATCAAGGTATAAGCATAGTCTCTGTTTCTCCAGTTGTTTCCTCCAGAACCAGATCCCATAAACTCAGCAGATCCTCCATTCAAAACTTGAATAGAATTGTCCGCTATATCAAGACGCTCTCCATAGAAAGTAGCAAAAGAGTATTTTTCAGCAGTTGTACCTATTAAGAAATTCAATTTATGCTGACCAATTTTCTTTCTGTAATTCAATACTGATTCGCCTACCCAACTTGTTCGCACATCATCTGTATATCTAACTTCTGATCTTTGAAAAGGACTAGGAGGTACTAATTCTCCATCTTCGTCATAAATGAACAAGTTAGGCTTCAAAAACTTGGACAGCCCATTAGTGAGTTTACCTCCACCTCGTACAAACACGCTCAAGTCTTTTGTAATCTTATAATCAACTTTGATGTTACCTGATAAGGCTCCACTTTTTCGATTATTAATGGTTTGAGTCTGTTGGATAAGCTGTCTGGAGTTATTCAGATCTCCTCCTCCTCCAGGTACAGTGATCTCACTCGCATTTGGATCGAAAGGTGATTGATATGGGTTGTATCTATATCCCACATAGAGAGATGTATTTCTATCTCTTTCATCTAAAGTCAACCCGATACCGGAAGTAACCGTCAATTTACCCTTTTTGAATCTAGAATTAGATCTAACGTTGAATCGTTCATATCCAGAATTGATGATCACCCCTTCCTGATTAAAATAATTCAGAACCATACTGTGTGTCAGATTACTTTTACCACCAGACATTCTCACACTATAGTTTTGAATCACTGCATTATCTACCTGTATTTGATCCAATACATTGGTACTGTTTGTTACATTTCGTTGATTCTCTTGCAGAGGTGTATATCCTTGAGTTCCTTCGACACCATCAAAATGCTGGGCTCTTTTGAAATAAGAATAAGTCCATTCCTCGGTATTCACTAATTCCATTCCTGAAGTAATGCTCTGAATACCGTAATACCCATCAGCTGTGACTTTCATCTCACCTTCCTTAGCTTGCTTGGTTGTTATCAAGATGACTCCTCCTGCTGCTCTTGTACCATAAATACTAGCTGCTCCTGCATCTTTCATAACTGAAATCGATTCGATCTCATTATTACTCAGATTGGGATTGGATTCTTGAGGGATACCATCTACTACATATAGAGGCTCATTGGAACCGAATACGGAAGTCACACCTCTAATTTGGATGTTCGATGCTGCTCCTGGCTCTCCAGAACTCATCTGAACGTTTACCCCAGCAATCTGACCTTGGAGGGCAGCTCCTAAATCGGGAGTTGCAATCTTATTCAACTCTTCTGATTTAACTGTGGCTACAGCGCCTGTTACCTCCTTCTTCTTTTGAGTACCGTAACCGATCACCACTACTTCTTCAAGGGCTTTGGCGTCTAACTCCATTTTAACATCTATAGATGTTCGCCCATTTAACGTGATTGTTTGTTCTTTATAGCCAATGAAACTGATTTTTAATTGACTATTAGGAGAGGATGTTTTTAGATTGAACTTACCGTCGATATTAGTTATCGTCCCGTTGGTAGTTCCCTGCTCTAAAATCGTAGCCCCAGGTAGAGGCTCTCCTTCAGCGACTACTGTACCGCTTACTGTGTGTGACTGAGCGCTCAGCTCCATCGCAAACAGCATGACGCACGGAATCAGCAGCACTAACCGCCTGCTTAGCTTTTGTCTTATCATAATACTGTCTTTACATTCAATAGTTTATTGAATTCAAATGAACAGCATCTATTTACCTACTTAAGACTCATTCTATTTCATTACGAACACATTTGCAAAACATGCTCTTTGAGCAAATAGAAGGCATTAATCTTCGGGTAAAGGCAACATTTGTGCTTGGTATTTCAAGACCAAAAAGCACATTTATATCTTGATTTAATAAGGCATCATTAATACTCTTTCCGAAATTTCATCTCTTTTTGTACTCACTGGGCGAGACACCAAATTGCTTCTTGAAACACTTTGCAAAATAGGAGGTCGAGGAAAATCCAGATTTGAACATAACCTCTTTGATATTTAATTCTGTATTATCAAGATATTGTTTGGCTCTTGTTAATCGAAATCTTCGAATGTAATCAACACCTGACATACCTGTCAAGTCTTTGAACTTATGGTAAAAATGTGAACGACTCATACCCATCCTCGCTACCAATGCGTCTACATTAAACTCAGAATCCATCAGGTTGTCTTCTAAGATGGACATTACATCGTCCAAAAAGTCTTTATCCGGAGAGACCATCTCTATTTCACTAGGTTGAATAACTGACTCTGCTTTAAATTCCTCTACTATCATAGACCGATAGGTAAGAATATTATTCAGTTTTTGAATTAGAATATTCATGTTAAAAGGCTTGGTAATATAGTCATCTACCCCCCTCTGCAAACCGTCTAGTTGACTTTCGTCAGAAGTCTTAGCTGTTAGAAATATGAAAGGAATATGGTTGTAGGCTTTTGATGCTTTGACTTTTTCTGCAAACTCAATACCATCCATTATTGGCATCATTATGTCACTTATGATAAGAGTCGGCATCTGTCGTTCTAGAATTTCCAAACCTTCATGCCCATTTGCGGCTTCTACTATGTCAAACTGATTACTTAGTCCTTCCTTGATAAACAATCGCATATCTTCACTATCCTCTACCAATAGCACTGTGGGTAAGCTACCTTGTGCTAAAGATTTTTTGATAGCTGGAATTGGCTTTAACTCTTCTTCGTATTCCGACATTCCATTTTCAATGGCCTCGACTGTCTCTATTACCAAATCCTTTTCAACAATGATATCATGCTGATAGTTATCCTGATTCATAGGTATCTTGACAATAAACCTTGCCCCTTGTTTGTAAGCTTCATCTAACTCTATCGTCCCGTGGTGAAGTTCTACAAGATGCTTTGTAAGAGATAAACCTATACCCGAGCTGTGATCACTTTCTGACACTTTATTCTTGGTGTGGAAGAATCTATCAAACAGTTTACTTCGACTTTCAGTAGGGATACCATCACCAGTATCTCGAATCAGAATAGCGAACAAATCATCTGAAATCTTGATTGACAATTCTACTACGCCTCCTTCTTTATTGAACTTGAACGCATTGGAGAGAAGGTTATATACGATCTTCTCAATGGCATCTGCCGAGAAATAGAAGTTGACCGAATATTGAGGTAGATTAACTTTAAAATCGACTCCCTTGTTTCTTGCAAGCGAGAAGAAAGTCTTTGCGATATCATCTATAAATGATACGATATCCCTCTTTTCATATTCCAGTTCGTAGTTTCCACTTTCTACTTTTCGAAAGTCCAGTACTTGATTGACCAGCTTCATGAGTACAGAACTATTCTTCTTCATAAGAGCATACTGACTATGACGCTGTTCCTTAGTGAGTCTATCATCATTTTGATATAGATACTCTAGTGGTCCATTGATCAAAGTCAATGGAGTTCTGAATTCATGCGAAATATTAGTAAAAAACTGGATTTTCATGTTGTGTATAGCGTCTTCCTTATCACGCTCAATAGCAGACATCAACTCCCGTTTTTTGAGTGTCCGCCTACTCATCACTACTTTAGCTATCACTACTGCAATCAATAGTAGTATCACAACGTACAACAGAAATGCCCGAATAGTCTTCCAGAATATAGGAGCTATTTCAAATTTAACCTCAGCGATCTCTTCACTCCAAACACCATCATTATTGGATCCTTTGACTTGAAAGACATATCTACCCGAAGGAAGATTAGTATAATTCACGAATCGACGATCAGCAGATTCACTTATCCACTCCTCCTCCAGTCCTTTGAGCCTATATTGGTATTTATTATTCAATGGTGAAGAATAGTGCAATGCTGCAAATTCAAATGAAACACTATTTTCATTGTATCGGAGCTTGATTTCATCTACATGGTTGACATCGTTGTCCAGTAACTTTCTTCCTCCAATTTCCTCTCCTGCCTGAACATCTTGATTCCAAAGGCTAAAAGCTGTAATGGCAACCTTGGGAGCGGTATTATCTACAACAATCTCTTCAGGATGAAACATATTGAAACCATTGATACCACCAAAAAGTAATTGTCCATCATCCAACTTGATACAAGCTGCATCTTGAAATTCATTTCCCTGAAGGCCATTGGTTTTATCATAACTTGAAAAAACCTCTGTTTCAGGACTAAACTTAGATATTCCCAGATTGGTTGATATCCATAGGTTGCCCTGTTCGTCTTCGAGTATACCCTTGATAGTATTGTTAGACAAACCATCATTAGTTGAATAGTTTTTGAACTTCCCCTTGCTCTTAGTATCTAAGATTAGATCAAACCCTCCGCCATAGGTTCCTACCCATATATTTCCTTTCGAATCCTCAAACAACGATAAGACATAACTATGACTCAATGAAGATGGGTCTTCAGGGTCATTTCTGTATACCTTGATTTTTGGTCTATCACTAGACTTATCAGACCTAGAGATCATCACTAGTCCCATATCTGTACCAATCCATAAATTGCCATAACTATCTAATAACAGACTACGAACTATGTTAGATGGCATTCCATGACTATCAATGGTGAAACGAGTAACTCCATCATTTAAGGGGTCGTATCTTACTAAACCAGTATAGTGTGTACCAAACCATATAACGCTATCCTGATCTTGAATAATCGTAAATGCTCCTCCTTCAAAGTACTTGAATTGCTCTATTGCATATCCTGACTTTTCTGAAGTATCATGAGTAATAATATATGGTCCATAATTATTTGAAGTACCTACAAGTATGGCCTTTCCTTTTTTGGTATTGACCTCAGTTACACAAGCTGAAAATTCCGTAATTTTAAGTCGTTGAAAGTCTCCAATACCTTTATCCAAATTATTGATTTTAACAATATTAACTCCTCCACCTCTTGTAGCAATCCAAAGGTTATTTTCACTATCTTTAGCAAAGCCCTGAATATTATTATGTGAAATGCTGTTTTCTTCACTTCCTTTCTTGAAATACTGGAATTTTTGCCCTTTAACGTCATATTTACTTACTCCTCCACCTATCGTGCCTACCCAAAGCAATCCAGTGTAGTCCATAAACAACTCTTTGATATTGTTTGAGCTAAGACTTGCCGAATTATCATTTTCATGACTAAAATGTTCAATTGACTGAATTTTAGAGCCTACGTGTTTAAACAGATGAAGTCCTCTAGTATTGCCTCCCCAGAAAGTATCATTTTGATAATCACACAAATTGGTAATAGGGTATTTGTACAGTCTTTTAAATCCTTTATTAATACTCCCTACATGTATTCCCTGTGTATTAGCAAATAGTAGTTCGCCATTTTTGAATAAGATATCATTGACATTGAACAATTCGAGTAACTTATAAGCCCTTAGTTTTTCGTTAGTACCAGATTCAACAACATGCACTCCATTTATACACCCTGCGTATATCCTACCTACATTGTCAATTTCTAAGGCTAATACTCCTTTTCTCCCTACTTGCTGTTTATTAATCACATTCTCTATTGCATATTTTTCCTTTTTATTATCATAAACAAGCATATCCAATCCTCCTTTGGACCCCACCCATACGGTATCTCCTTGAATCAAAAGCTCTTGAATGTAATCATTACTTATATTGCCGTATCTGTTTTTGGAAGTAGTCTTGAGGTAGGTGATTTTATTTTTCTGCCTATCAAAATAGTTCAACCCTTGACCAGTAGTTCCTATCCAAAGATTGCCATGTCGATCCTCGCGTATACTATTGATGATGTTGCTACTGAGTTTGATTCCTTTCTCTTCTCCAATGCTGTATTTTTGAAATCTATATCCATCGTACCTATTCAATCCATCATTGGTTCCTAGCCAAATGAACCCTTTTGAATCTTGAATGATACTCAGTACATCATTTTGACTCAGGCCATCGTCACTAGTGATTCTCTCAAATCCATCACTGGATAGGGCTGTTCTCACCCAACACAATAGCATTAAGACTATAGATAGAAAAATCTTCATATACATTATTTAAACTCTATTTCGACCATTCTCAAGAAAGCTAAACAGTTTAGTATGGGTCAAAGAGCGTTACATAAATATAGCTGAGTTTTAACTCTTCTATTGCCCTTAAAGTCCAAGACTGAACATTTGTATCTTATAATCTTACTTTTATTTCCTTTGTACAAGGGTTAGGCTTGCTCATTAACAAAAGAACCTATGCCTGATTTACACGGGGTATTGAGTGAAAAAAAATCGTTCCTAATAGAGGTCACCTGTATAGATTCCTACACTGGTATTATTCAAAAGAGTCTAAAATACACACAGAGTATTCACCCTTTTTGAGTTTTTAATATGATCGAGTATTCCTATACAAACATTATACAAAGCTGATATAGCATTCAAAATAGAAATTGAGCTGTATTGATTTCAATATCTTAGCATAAGAGTACCTCAAACACTTCAAACAATTGATTATTAATTCGTTAAAACAACTACTTTTTAGCGCAGTCTTCTTTTTTCTTTCTCTAGAGCTTTCTGGAGAACCGACTACCAATAGCGTAGACTCGTTACCCTTTTATACAAACAGGCTAAACAAACTAGACAAAGACAAAAGATTCTTCTATGAGGAATCTTATGATGAATATTTGAACTGCTACAATTTCTTCTTAGTTCAAAAGGATACGGTCAACATTTTAAAGAGCCTATTTGGAATGTCTGAATCAAAACGTGCGTCTAGAGATTATATCAATGCCTTTGATTATCTCTGGAAGATCCAAATCTATTTGGAGAAGTATTCTTATGGGAATTATAAAGCTCGGCTGCATCGAAAGCTTGCCAACTTATACTTGCAGTATGGTATAGGTTCTCAAGTGCTACATCATTTAGAGCTTGCACTCGAAGAGTCCAAATTACTTTATCAAAAAGATTCTGTAGCCATTCAGCAAGTAAACGCTTGCTATGTTGCTCTAGCTTCAAAATATCGAAGAGAAGGTCAGTTTTATAAAGCTTTATCTTATCTTGATTCATGCCGTATTAATGATCATTTGATCAAAATAAAAAGCTATACCATCCCGATCATATTATCAGAAAGAGGTTTTACACAATCCGAAATAGGTTTACACAAAAAAGGGCTTCAAAACCTTCATCAAGCCGAACTTATTGGAAGACAACAAGGAAATGAATACTTATTGACTACCTATTACTTTCTGGGAAAAGTGAAACAGACACTTAAGGAATATGATAGTGCTATATTATTCTTCGAGAAAAGTCTAAGGCTTTCTAAAGGGTTTAAAACCAAATCTGCTATTTCGGCAATGAACCTTAAAGAAATGTCCAAAGCATATTCTGCTTTAAACCAACCTCATAAAGCTTATGAACTTCTGTATGAGGCTAACATTATTGAGGGTAAGCTGCTGGAGATCCAAAAAGCTACTTTAAGTGAGTTATTCGAATTAAAAAATAGATATCAAGAATCTATTCAGAGAAAAGATATCCTATTGAAGGAACAAAACGCTACTATCAAAAAGAATGAAGAGAGGCAATTTAAACTAGTCATTACTTTGGCTCTAATCATCATAATTGTCATTGTCACTCTTATCGTAGTTCGTATGCGCTATCAGTTGAGAAAAGCCACTCTTCAAAAGAAAGACGCGGAGATAAAGAACCAACTGCTAAGGGAACGTAACAAAGAGAAGGTGGCCTTAAAAAACCGAGAGCTTACCTCATATACGCTACAGATAATAGATAAAGACTCTGCAATCAATGAGCTACTAGAAGTCATCAACAAAGAAATACCTGAAATGGCTAAGTCCATGAATATGAAGTTTGGCAAAGGTTCTATGGATCTTTGGGATGAGTTCAATATGAGGTTTTTGGAGGTAAATTCTCGATTTTACGAGCAACTGAGTGAGAAACACCCTAGCCTAAGTTCTACTGATCACAAACACTGTGCTTTGATCAAACTAAAGTTTTCTACTAAGGAAATGGCTCGTATTCTCAATATTGAGACACATAGTGTACATATCTCTAGATCGCGTATCAGGAAAAAAATGGGGTTGAATAGAGAGCAAGGGTTGGAAGAGTATATTGATGGTATATAGCAAGCAATCTACCTTTGTATTTCATCTAAAAAGCTATTGGGCAAGTTACTCTCTATTCTTTCCACGCATTCGGTGATACACTTTTTCCTGAACGCTATTATAACCTCATTGACTACTTTCCTAGCATATACTCCAAAGGTATGCGTAGTCTAACCTTCCAAGCATCCTCTGTGTGAGCTTGTCCGGGAAAGTACTCCGTAGTCCAATTGGCTTTAGAATAGCCCTTATCAAACATTACTTGATCCACCTTTCGTTGGATATCTGGATAGAGTGCATCAAGTGTTTGATCTCCACAGTCAAAATAGATTCTATGACTATTTGGGTCTGGAAGGTTATCTTTTAAATACTGTATAAAAGCAGCAGGAACAGGATTGTTTTCTAGTACGAATGTACCTGGCCAGTGAGTGGATAGGCAAGCAGCAGTCCCAAAGATATCTGGATATTCGCAGATGGCATACATAGATATAAGACCTCCCATACTGCTTCCCATGACATATGTATTGGATCGATCTGTATGTACAGAATAGTTTTGGTCTATGTATGGTTTCAGTTCTTTCGTAAGAAACTTGAGATAATTGTCCGATTGAGTAGCAAAAGGCGGTGACTTGATGATTTGAGCTTTAACAAGTTGCGCCGTCACTGTATCAAGCTCTACTTTAGATAGTGATTCAAGTGGCTTCTGAGGAAAGTAATCAGGATGTCTAGTTACTCCTCCATTCCAAATTCCTACTACTATAAAATCCTTAACCTTTCCTTCGCTCATCAACTTAGAGGCGGTATCATCTACGTCCCAAGATTGTTTGTTCCAGCCCTGTTCGGCGTCATAGAGCATTTGACCATCGTGCATGTAAAGCACCGCATACTTCTTAGCCTTAGAGTAACTATCCGGAAGCCAAATATCAACATTTCTAGCAGTGACGTAGTCGGATGTGAAGTTTTCTATTCTTTCTATTTTACCACTTACGACCTTTGGAAGTGGAGACTGAGAAACGCAGGCTACAGCCATCAATAGGCCTAGCACAAAAAGGGAAATCTTTCTGATGTGATTCATAATTTATTAAGTCTTATCGGGTAGACACTGGGGTCTTACAGCGTTAAAGGTAACTAAGGAAGATGATTCAAAAACATCTAATTGATCATAGAATTATAAAACGAAAAGAATTAGTCTATTTCTCCACTTAAAGTGGATTAATATCTGATTTCTTTTCAAAGGATAGGAAACCATGAAATCAACAAATTCCGTTTTGTGACATTCGAATCCTGCCATTTGACTTTCGAAACTTGCCAATCTTCATCTAGAACTTGAAATGTTCATCACAGCTTTGGAGAGTTGGTTTTCACCTTCTAATTTCAGCATCTGGTCGGCAAGGTGCCGACCGCTTTATTAATAACCAAAACCAAATCATACAATGTCAAAAGAACATTATGATGCTATGGTATCAGTGATCTTATCACTTCCTGATACCGAATCTAAATCTCCTAACATGCCTATTGATAAATTCATTCAAGAAGCTGCCGACTTAGAGATATGGAGTGCAATAGACCTGCCTAAACTCTTAGCTGTAGGGGTACCGCAGGAGACCTTTGATAATCTTCCCATCTTGACAGGAAGTCTTCGATATGCACAGAGCCAGTGGAACAAAGACCGGTTCACTAAAGAGGAGGCTCGAAAAGAGTGGAATGAGAAACAACCAGCAGCGATGGATCACAAGGATGAACTTGAGCATAGTTTCAGATTTGCTTTTCGCAAAGTCCCAGAACTATTAACGAAAGTGAAGTATATAGAAGAAGGCAGCGGTCATGCTGATTTAGTACAGGACTTGAGTGACTTGTCTGTGCTAGGCAAAGACAATACTTCTATGCTGGAGGCGATAGGTTTTGATATGAACAAACTGGATATCGCTGAGAACTTATCGATAGAAATGAGTGAATTGCTGGCGACCATGAATGGTAGTATTGGAGACAAAAATGCAACTAGAGTGATCCGTGACAAGGCTTACACTTTACTCAAACGATCTGTTGATGAAATAAGAGAGGCTGGTAGGTTTGTTTTTTGGAAAGACAAGGATAAACTAAAAGGCTACCGCAGTCAGTATCGCTCCCAGTGGAAATAAACTACTCCCCTCGGAGTTAGATTGGTACCCACGATACTTTTAGGCCTTCCCACGGCGTGGGGAGGCCTTTTATATGCGAGGGAAGTAGTGAATTTGACGTGGGGAGCATTTAGTTCTTGGTAGGGAATTAACAATTTCACGAGGGTATAATCAAAATTTCAGAGGGGAGTAATCAAAGTAACGATTCAGTAGTATAAGTTGATGAGGGAGACATATTCTTAGCCAATTAACGGTCATAAAATAATTATATCAGCGTCTATCCAAGTTCCACTACGCATCTCAGATTATCGGCTTATCTTAGGCGTCGTTTAAACTACTCTTAAAATAATGAAGACCACTAATGACCATCGCCCAGTCGGAGCGTATATACCCAATGAAGATCGCTACAAGTCTGAGTTTTTTAAAAATGCTGGCAAAACTGGTTTGCAACTCCCTCTAGTTTCTTTGGGACTTTGGCACAACTTCGGCGAAGGCGACGACTTATTCCAAGGAAGAAAGATATTAAGAAAGGCTTTTGACTTAGGTATTACACATTTTGACTTAGCTAATAACTATGGCCCCCCATATGGCTCTGCTGAAGAGAACTTTGGTAGACTGTTCAAAAAAGACTTTGCTAATTATCGTCATGAATTGGTCATCGCTACCAAGGCGGGATATGACATGTGGCCTGGACCTTACGGTAATGGTGGATCTAGAAAATACTTATTCAATAGTCTAGACCAAAGTTTGCAACGCATGGGACTTGACTATGTGGATATATTCTATCACCATAGACCTGACCCTACCACTCCTATGGAAGAAACTGTACTTGCTCTCAGTGATATGGTTCGTCAGGGAAAGGCGCTCTATATAGGTATCTCCAATTACTATGAAGTGGAGCAAATGACGGAAATGTGTCAGCTCATGGAAAAATACAATGTTCCGTTTGTTCTGAACCAATTGAAGTACTCAATGTTTGAGAGAAAGCCTGAGCAGCAAGTAGCGTGGGCTGAAGAGGCTGGATATGGCATCATTGCTTTCTCTCCTCTGGCTCAAGGTGTATTGACTGATAAGTATCTGAATGGTATTCCGGAAGATTCTAGAGTAGCTAAAAGTGAGAGTTACTTAAAGCAAGATGATACTTTCCTTTCAAGAGTAGAAAAAGTCAAAGCACTCAATGAAGTAGCGCAGGATAGAGGAATTAGCCTAGCACAAATGGCACTGCTATGGGTTCTTCGTCAAAAGTCTGTTTGTTCAGTATTGGCAGGAGCTAGTAGAGAAGAACAATTAGAAGAAAACGTCAAGTTGATGGAGCAACCTGCTTTGACTGCTGATGAACTTGATAGAATAGAAAAAATTCTTGCAGGTTAATTACGAAGATTTTTATAAAAAAAGAGGTTGTAAAAGATCAATAGAAGAACATCATTCTTCTGACTTTAACAGCCTCTTTTCTATTCTAGTGTTTATCCTTTCCTATACAGGCACAGATGCCCTATAGATCACTATTTCATTCTCTGAACTAATATTCACCTCTGTACCATAAGGAACGAAAAAGGCTTCTCCTTTTTGATATTGATCACTGCCAAGTTCGTTGAAAACCGTTCCTTCTCCATCTACTATCATGAAAATCTCGGAGGTCTTGGATCTGAGTTGATATTGTTGGTCTTTGGCAACAGAGATTTTGCTCAATTCAAAATCCGGAGCAGGGCTAGTATATACTCTTTCCATTCCATTGGCTACAGCCTCACCTTTTAGAATATTGGGTTCGGTAGCTTCAAAGACTACATGTTTGAGTAGCTCTGGTACATCTACATGTTTGGGAGTAAGTCCTCCTCTCAATACATTATCAGAGTTGGCCATCAGTTCCATATTTTGTCCTTCCATATAAGCATGCGGTATGCCTGCATCTTGAAATACAGCCTCTCCAGCGTTGACTTTTACAATATTGAAAAAGTAAATTGAGTAAATCCCCTTATCTAAATTCCCTTCAGGACAAAAAGTATTAAAAGCTTTAGCTGCCCAATAATCTGGACTGGCCTTTTCCAGACTTCCAGCTTTATACAATGGTAAAACTCGATCTATCAAAGGTCTCAAAACCTTGTTGGTCTGCTCAGCCGACTCCTCCATCACAGTTTGATAAAGCCCTTTGTATCCTTCTGATTGAAATACTTCTGATAGGTGAGATAACTCTGGAGTCTGATTCAGTAGAGTTAAAAGTTTCTCCTCACTTAGAAATCCATGTAACAACCAAAACTCACTAAGTGCCACCATGATCTCTGGCTTATGGTTATCATCCTTGTAGTTTCGGTTTTTTGCTTTCAGATCTATCCCCAATTCATTCTCTTTTTGAAAACCTTTCTCTGCCTCAGCCTTAGTCGGATGTACTTGGATAGATAACATGTCATTGACATCAAGTACCTTGAAAAGATATGGTAGGCGTCCAAACTTGTTAGCTACCGATTCTCCCAAGAATAGATTAACATTAGATCTAATCGCTTCATTCAGTAACTCATCACTGGACAACCTTGAAGGGGCGTTATCGTGCGCTCCCAACCAATATTCTGCACAGGTTTCTCCTGGTTTTTTTATACCTAAGAGTTCAGGGATGTAATCTTTCCCACCCCATGCATAGTTTTGAACTGTTCCTTCTATTCTTACAATTTTGGAATTCATCTTATCATTTAACGACATATCACAAAGCTGTTATTACTCGCTCTAAATTGAAAATACTATACTGCAAATGCTAGGTAGTTTCGAGAGACTAACCAAATTATAGTGATATTATTATTTCAATTGTAACTATAAGTTTCAATAAAATATTGAACCAATGCAAACTTAGAGCTTATCGAAAACTCATTTTAAGTACTTTTACATAGGCACTGATTTGGTGCTAAAGGACACCATTATGAAAATATACAATGAGATCACACCTGTAACCTCAAATGACATTTTTGTAAGTCTGGATCACAAAGACGCTAAGTTTGACTATCCGGTTCATCGACATCCTGAATTTGAGTTGAACTTAGTGATTAATTCTACTGGAAATAGAATTGTAGGTGATTCGGTAGAAGTCTATCAAGAACTCGACTTAGTCTTAATAGGTCCTCGAACTTATCATTGCTGGGAAAGTAAAAATTCAGACGGACCTGTAAGGGTAATCACTATCCAGTTTGAAGAGCATTTTACGGAGAATGATATTCTTTCAAAGAAATCCTTAAAGCACATCAGACAGCTTCTATTAGAGTCAGTAAGGGGAATATCATTCAGTGGGGAAACACGGCTGCTGGTTTGTGAAAAAATGAAAGGGCTAAATGATTTGAATGAGTTTGAGTCCATTCTTGAGTTTTTAAGAATATTGAACATTTTAGCATCTTCATCTGAAAAGAACTTTTTGTGTAGTGAGGGGTTTAGTTCTCAACCAGATCGTTCTAAAAACAGAAGAATAAATGAGGTCTATGATTTTGTGCTAAAAAACTATCAAGACCCCCATCTCAATCTTCATATCATAGCTCAGAGGGTTAATATGAGTGATTCTGCTTTTAGCCACTTTTTCAAAAAACGTACTAATAAAAGTTTTACTCAATTTATCATTGACATGAGAATTGGAAAAGCGGTAGAACTATTAAATGAGTCTGAAGATAGCGTTTCTCAAATTTGCTACTCATGCGGCTTCAATAACGTTTCCAATTTCAATCGGTTATTCAAAAAAAACAAAGGTGTCACTCCAAGAGAGTTTAGATCGCAATTTCAAGACCTATCACCTTCAAACTTTACTGATCGCAAGGAATATTTAATAGAAAGCTCATTGTGAGCTAATCATTTGCTTATTGTTCCATGCGTTCAAACTGAGACGGTCTTGTATTTTTGGCTTATATCCATGCATTTTAAACTCTAAAACTGCACCAATAAATACCAAAGTGAGTTCGTCCTAATTAAAAAAGACTCCGAAATAAATACTTCGGAGTCTCTATACACAGATGAATAAAACTCTAAACAAATAATATAAAGTCTTAGTCCATATTAGTTATTACAACTAAACTCTGACCTTTCGCTTCGATTTCATACCCTTCATTAAAGTCTATTTCTAGATCTGTTTCTAAAGGTATTGGCAAACCTGCTTCATCTACAGGCTTGACTTCTTCACTATAAACATATTTTTTTGCAGACTTGAGTAAAATGCCACTATCAAACTTCACTTCCAACTCATAGTCAGTCAAGCTGCTATTGACTACAGCGATCATATACTTGCCTTGATGAGCGACTGCAATAGCTCTTACTCCATTTTTTGAAGGTAGCTCTACTTCAAAAACCTGAGCACCTGTCTGCATGTACCTAGATAGAAGAGAGGAAGAATAGAACCAAGGTCTTATCTCTTCTTCTTCAGCACCTCCAAATAACTCTTCACCAAGAATATTCCAAAATCCCCAGACTTTAAGTTGCTTATCATCACCTCCAAGATTGTTGTGCATGGCGTCATCCAATCCCCAAGCTACCATACCTGAAAACCCTGCATTTACTACTTGCATAGTGGCATCTGCCATATCAATTCCATAGAAAAAATCCTTAACCATCATGTTAGAGTCATTTCCAGCATACTCATCAGCTGCGATTCTATCAAGATTCTGGTTATATAATTCTGCTTCGGTCGTCTTATTGAACTTGAGTCCAAGCTCTCCCATAATTATATCCTTACCTGCTGGGGTAGCTTCTATATAAGCTTTAATAGTTTCACTGAATTGCCCACCACGTACAGAAGTTTGATCCGGATAAGCATGAATATCATATAATCCTATTTCGTCTCCTAAATCGTAATCCGCTTGAGCTAACCAATTCGTTAAGGATCCATCCCAAACTGCTATATCAGGACCTGCTATTGTAACCTGATCACTAACCCCAAGCGTCTCCATTTCATCATAGAATAACGATATGGCTCTCTGCCAAAGATCATAGTCTCCATCTGTCGCTGCCCAATCTCCATTTGGCTCATTGATGAGATTATAGTACTTGATACAAGTGTAACCTTTATCATTAACAAGGAAATCTAAAAATCTAGCTGCATACTCCAAATTCGGTTCATTCAGATCTCCTGTGCTTATTTGGTCAAATCCCCACTCACCAAACATCACAGTAACTTTATTAGACTGGCAGTAGTCTAATATTTTAGCTAGCCCTTCTAGATTCTTTTCAGGATCATAAGTACCTCCATGTAGATACATTTCTCCAGCAGTAGTTATGACACGCATGAACTTAGGTTTCATAAAGTCCAATCTGGCATACATCTTATCCCAATCCGCATCCGATATTGGACTGTTCCAATCATTATATGCATGTGGATATGCATCCCACTGAGCCCCGTTACCAATGTAATTAGAGTTAATCACATTCACCGTTTTGACCATTATTGTCGGGTCTACTTTAGGACTATATGATTCAATGGCATCAGTATCACATGATATAGCAACCAACAGAATAACAGGAGTCAATATTCTTAATACTTTACTTTTCATCATTGCTTTATCTTTTTCTGTTATTCTTCAACTCTCGAAAACTTATACCAAAACCTTTCTGTATGACTTAATTCTAATAAAGGATTTTTGGGATTTCCTTCCCATATCGCATTTACCCCCCAGTCATTGTTTACATAAGTCAATACCAATGTATTACCATCATCCTCAAACGAGACTTCAAAGTCGACCGAAGCCCCTGCTTGATTAAATTGTACTGTATTGGTTGTCAAATTGTGCTCCCAAACACCATTATCAATTGGAAGCTTCCTGAACAATTCAGACCAATCATTGGCTGGTGGAGCTGGAATAGTTTGATCCTCTTTGACAAAGTTTCCATATTGATCATCTACTCCCTTCGAATGGGTAAAAGTCCCTCTGAGATTACCTTCGCGTGTACCCTTTTCAAAATCAAACGTGAAAAGATTATCAATTTCAAAGGAGGCTCCTGACAGATAATCTGTAACATTCTTAGTTCCTGACCAGCCCCAAGGCTCTGTGGGTGCAATCAAATAATAAAGCATAAACTCATCGATTTTCCACGTTCCTTCGATTTCAATATTTACCTCTCTTAGCTTTACTGACCAGTTTCTAACCTTTCCTGAAGCTGACGTAACAGAGTAAACTAAAGTGGAGTCTTCATTGCCAAAATTCACTTGTTCACCTGATTCGGGAGACGAGGTAGCCTTGTAGGATAGCGCTAGTTCAGGAACCATATTAGTTATATCCACATTATTAGGAACACTAATAAGCACTCTTCCACTGTCCTCTCCTATAGTCTCTATTACTGCAGGTCCTATCTGACCGTCCATATTAAACTCTAGAATAGAACGATCATTGAAGGTAATATCTTTCAGGTTGTCGTCTTCGTCCTGGCACGCCGCTAGTCCGGCTACTAAGACGATTAACATCCATATGGTGTATTTTATATTATTCATCTTATTATTCAATTAAAGAGTTAAGGTCTTGTTCATTTTGTGGTATCTCATAGAAGTCAGCGTATTGCCCTACTATTTTACCGTATTGACCTTCTAATACTTCTCTAACCTTGTTTGTCCTTCTTAGGTCAAAAAGCCTTTCTCCTTCAAAAGCCAATTCTTTAGTACGCTCCATAAATACTTCTTCTCTAAATTCTTCAGTGCTTAGGCCTGACACTAAATTATTTGGTCTTTCTGAAGCAACCGTAGCTCTATTTCGAATTCTATTTACCCAGTCATAAGCTTCAGTTGTAGGACCTGATGCTTCTGCATATACCAAAGCAATATCTGTGTATCTAATGACAGGCAGGTAATGATTACTTCTATCTGCTTGCTGGCCTTTATCTATGTACTTCAGTGTAAATGGGTATGGTAAATTACCTGGATAGGTCGATATTGTTCCATCTAATAACGTCACCTCATCCACAATCAAATCTGTTGATCTCAAGTCGTTTCTGTCCCCAAAAACCTGATTGTAAAAAGGAATCTCGGTTGTCAAATGTCCCCATCCATCTGAAATGGATACATTATCTGCCCCAAACTCTATGGTCGTACCTCCAAGTGCTGGGACTTGTAACATAGATATTGAAGACCAATCATTTCCGTTTTCTCCTCCTGACACTTGTGCTCCAATACTAAAGATGAATTCATTTCCAACCTGATTATCCACATCCCAAAGAGACTTATAATCATTGGTCTCAGACCAAAACTCATAACCAGCGCTATTGTTCAAAACCTTCTCAGCATACAGGGCAGCATTATCATAGTATTCATTTGCGTCTACTACATATTCATATCCAGCAGCACCACTAGCAGAAGATGAAGCCTGATGTAAATAAACCTTGGCAAGTAACGCTTGTGCGGAAACTTTAGTAGCTCTTGCGTCTTTTGAAATAAGATCACCAGGATCTATATCTTTCATCATTAATTCGGCCGCTAACAAATCCTTCTCAATAAAAGCATAAAGATCCGCAATGGTAGATTTAGCCTTTGGAATATCTTCTACACTTAATATAGGTGTGTCTCTCATAGGTACTTCTCCAAAAACTCTCACCAAATTAAAATGGTGCAGAGCTCTCAAAAATTGTGCTTCTCCCAATATTTGGTTTCTCTCCTCATCTATCATCGGAATGCTTTCATCTACTCTAGACAGCAGGAGATTCACTCTATTGATCCCCATATAGGCATTGAAGTATACACTGCTCAATACCAAATTAGTCCCAATAGGATTCCAGTTATCTAATTCATGGTCTGCTGGCTGAGCATCTGCCTTAAGCGTAAACTCTTCTGTTCCTAAGACTCCTACATAATACAGATAACGACCATAATATTCTATAGTAGACAAAGCGTCGTATGCATGTGCCAAAGCTGCTCTCACATCTTCTTCAGTCTGATAAAACTGATCAGAAGTTACTATACCATATGGCTCTTCTTCTAGGGAACATGCTCCTATAGAAACGAGCACAATTCCTGCTATAATTTTATTAATTAAACTCTTCATAATCTCCACTTATCAAAATCTTGCATTGACACCTAAAGTAAATACTCTTGGCCTTGGTACACCCGGCCCCCAATAGACTCCATAGACTCCAACCTCAGGATCATATCCACTAAACTTTGTCCAAGTCGCGATATTTTCCACATTGAAATTCACACTCAGCAAACTGAATACACTATTTGCAGGCACATGATAAGTCAAAGAAGCATTTTGAAACTTGACATAAGACCCGTCCTCAATAAAGTAACTAGACAATCGATAAGATCTAGCAGATACTAAACTGGGGTGTTCATTATTAGGATTATCTACAGTCCATCTGCTTGCTTTAACGCTTCCTTGATTCAGTCGATCAACATTAAGTACATCATTTCCATATGCTCCAGTAAAAAACAATCTCAAATCAAAATTCTTCCACTTCAATGTCGAATTAAAGCCAAATGTAAAATCAGGATTAGGATCACCTATAAATGTTCTATCTAGATCATCTACTATACCGTTTCCATCAACATCCACATACTTGATCTCGCCTGGCAATGCATTATCTCCTTGTAATCCTGCTGCCAAACCTTCTTCTCTGGTTTGAACGATCCCATCCGTCTTATACCCGTAAAACGCATATATTGGCATACCTTTTGATAAGCTATTGGGAAACGCTCTGAGTAGTTCTATTTCATCTCCAAAAAATTGAGGAACTACATAACTAGTCCCATTTTCTTCTATAATGTCTTGTTCTACTCTAAGAACTTCACTCACATTTCGAGAAAAGTTGAAACCCAGATTCAAAGACATATCTTCAGTTTCAAAAGCTACTGCATCTACAACTATTTCGAACCCTTTATTCAAGACATCTCCATCATTTTGCCATTGCTCATTGAACCCTGAGGAAGGAGCAATCTTTGCCCTTCTTAATAGATCATGAGTTTCCTTATGATAAAAGTCCAACTCTATATTTAATGCACTTTCAAATAGACCTAACTCAACTCCTACATCAGTATGAACTGTAGTCTCCCATTTAAGTGATGGATTCGCTACACCTGCCCAAATTGTACGCCCTTGGGAGTCATTACCATTAGGAATCCCAGGACCAAAACCTACTGTCCATTGACCATTCAGCCAAGTTCTGGAATTATCCAATAAATCTAAGGACATAAATGGTTGTAAAGCGGACTGATCACCTGTAACACCATACGATCCTCTAATCTTTAACTTATTAACTGGAGTAAAGACTGGAAAAAAGTTTTCCTTATGCAAATTCCAGCCAATTGCACCTGATGAGAAATACCCAAATCGATTATTCTTACCAAACTTTGAAGAACCATCCGCTCTACCATTAAAGGTCACTAAATATTTATCATCAAAATTATACTTGATGCGTGCCAAATAAGAATTCAACTTTAACGGTACATAAGAATTATGAACATTCTTTTCTCCTGCTGAATTTAAATCCTCATTCTCTAGATAATCATTTACAAAATCAGTACCTATCAAAGTTGAAGTTCGTATCCCATACTCTTCATAAGAAGTACCAATGAGAGCATCAATCTTATGCTTACCAAAACCTTTTACATAAGAGACGGTATTATCGTACACCCATCTGCTTGATTTACTGTTTGAGATAGTTCCATAACCATTAGATGTTGAACCTTGATTACCAAACATAGTAGGTTCGTAATAATCACCTACTGACTCTTTATATACGTTTCTGACATATGATTTAAAAGTTAATCCACTGATGATTTCCCATTCTAAATATAAATTACTGAATAAATCAAATGACTCTGACTCATTCTTAATTCTATTTCTTACGGCACCTGGATTGAAAAAGTCTCTCTGTCCTACTTGATGAAATCCTCCTAGTGTATCCCGAACAGGAAAAACTGGATTTCTGTAGATAGCACCTTCTGTACTTGCTATAGTCTGATTAATATAGGCTAAATTAGAATTGATGCCTACTTTAACATTTTTCCAAACTTGATTTTCTAAGTCTGTTTTTAAAGTCAACCTATCATATTCATTACCTTTTACAATTCCATCTTGGTTTAAATATCCTAAAGAAATACTAGACCGTGACTTCTCAGTTCCTCCTCTTACAGCAACACTGGCATTATGAGTAAATGCATCTTGAAATACTTCATCTGGCCAATAGGTTTTGTCTTGCCAAGCTCCATTTCGAATTTCAGACAACGAAGGGTAGTATAAACCATTTTCAGGATTAGTAGCACCTACATACCTAACGGTAGTACCAATTGAATTGGGTAACGCATCTCTATTAGCATCGGCCTCATTTTCAAGTAGTGCATATAAATAAGGGTCTGTTATTAGGTCGAAGCTTCTAGGTAGAGTTGAAACTGACATTTGGTAATTTGCTTCTACTTGAAAGTCATTTTCTACGCCTTTTTTAGTAGTCACTAAAATTACTCCACTTGCTCCTCTAGAACCATATATTGCCGCCGATGAGGCATCTTTCAAAACACTTATTGATTCTATATCATTTGTATTCAACTGTGTCAAATTCCCTGCTGGACCTATTGGGATACCGTCAACGACTAATAGAGGGTCTGAAGTTCCAAAAAATGAGTTAGTACCTCGTATTCTGATGGTACTACCTGCGCCTGGTGCTCCCGAATTACTAGTAACTTGCAATCCTGCTATACGCCCTTTCAATAACTCATCTACAGATGTAGCTAAAGTTGGACTTAACTCATCTGTTTTAACTTTTGCTGTTGCTCCAGTCAAATCATCCTTTTTAGTGACTCCATACCCGACTACGACTACTTCCCCTAATGCTTCAATATCGTAGATCATAGTCACATCTATGACAGATTGACTACCCACTTCAAATTCCTGAGTTGATAATCCTATGAAACTAAAAACTAGTGTGTTTGCCTCATTAGGCATGTTTACGGTATAATACCCGTCCATATCCGTCATCGTACCCTTACTGGTACCTTTTATGGTTACCGTAGCTCCAACTAGAGCCTCTCCAAACTCATCCAGTACTCTACCTTTGACCTGTCTGTCTTGTGCGAGTACTGAACCTATTGTCAATTGTATAATTACTATTAAACTGTAGATTCTTTTCATTCTCCTACCATATTGTACATCTTCCCACTTAACTGTTTTTTTAACTTCTACTATGACATATGTCAAAAAACAGTTCTTTAATTTTTTTAATTCTAGTTACAGCAGTCCGGGATTAGAGTCGCAAAATCACGACTCTAATTCATAGACTACTAATTGTATAATTGATAAACTTTATTCTAAAATTTGCTGAAAATCATCTAAGTAAAACTTTCTACTTCCATCCGAATTATAATAATCAAAAAAGAAAGTCAACTTATCTACTGTAACATCTAAGTCCTTGTCTGAAAAATCAAAGATTAATTCTTCCCATTGATTAGTCTTCGTAGTTGTAACTGTAACCGCATAGTCATCTCCTGGTATTTCTATTTTCATTTGAACTTGAGCAGCTGAAGCGTTAGGATTGAAATATAGAATTTTAAACTTCCCACTTCTACTGAGGTCAAAATTCGAAATACTACTTGGTAAAGCTCCTACGAGGGAAAGGTTATAATCAGGGCCTACAGTTTTCGTTAATTCACCAACTTTGGCAGAGGAATTACCAGTTGTGTTTGGATTGTTAACTATCGTAGTAGTGCCACCATTCCAAGTCTCAGAAAAAATGTGAGAGCCTCCTTCAAAGTCCTCTAGAATCATTCCTTCATCTAAATTGACAATCCATTTTACTTCTGTACCATCTTCTGCAGTTATTGTATATTCTACTGGGCTAGTGAAATCTTGAGCCACTTCTGAAGCCGGAGAAATACTCGCTCCATCAGATATTCTAATAGTAGGTATTAAACTAGACAAATCTTGACCAGTCTTGACTATTCCTTCCACACTTCCATCAGTAATAGTAGCAGCATCAAATAATTCATCTAATTCGAATGCCAGTATCTTTGCTGTATTTGATGGAAGTACAGATAACATTACTATCCAATTAACTATAGTTCCATCTTCTGATGTAATTACATATTCTACCGGATCAGTAAAATCTTGAGCTACTTCTGAATCTGGAGAAATAGTAGCACCTTCGGAAACTGTAATCTTAGGTTTCAAACTAGACAAGTCCGTACCAGACTTTATTACTCCTTCTACACTGCCTCTAGTGATTGTAGCATCTTCCTGTAATTCATCTAATTCAAATGTTAAAATTTTTGCTCTATTCGAGAGAGCCTCTGGAAGTACTGTTACTATCACTTCCCAATCCTTTGATGTCCCATCTTCAGCAACTACAGTATACTTTACAGCAGAACCAAAATCTCTCTCGACTATATCTTCAGGTGCAATAGTAGCTCCCGCTGAAATACCTACTGTTGGTATTTGAACCAAGTCAGTTCCATAAAGTACTGAGGCCATCACTTTACCTTCCTTAATCTCCACTGCGTCAGCCAATCCTGTCATAGTAAAAGATGTAATTTCAGCTTCATTGCTTAACCTTGACTCCTCATTTTCAGTATCGTTACATGACACTATCATGAAACACAATAACAGGAATATCATTGCACTAATTCTTTCTCCACATAGCATTTGTTTTGACATATTATTCACGTAAATATTAATTAACAAACAGTTTTCTGGTTAAACACCGATGTAAAAATACCTTGCCCCCTTACTACTGAATAATATTATCTAAACAAGAACTAACACTTTCATGAACTCATCTTAGAAGTATCAATTGGCAATTTCAAACTTTAAAATACCAATTATCGATTGTTTTATTTGAGCTTTTAATAAATAAACAATGCTATGCCTTCATTTACTGTGACTTAGTGGTACTGATCATTCTTCAGGAATTGACCATTGCAAATTGAACTAAAATCAAAGTTATTTTGATTGCCAATTGATTCAAGTATCTCAATACTGATCAAAACATTTAAAACTCTAGAATAAGTCTAAAGTCTAATTTTGATTACTAGGTCTCCTAAATACGAATATGGCATTAATGCTACCAGTATATGATTGCAAAGAAGAAACACGCCACTATTACCATGAAGGAAAGTATCCTATAATTATTATACCACTTGACGTGTTTTAGCTGTCTAGACTCTTGATAGAACAGTGTCTTGTCCCAAACCAGCTCTCTTATCTCAGAATCTTTATGAGGTTGTGTTAAGATACTTACCGCTACCATCACCACTAGTGATATCAGCGCAATTAACGGTATCATTAAAAGAAAATGTAACCCTCCTAAAAAAGTTTGGTCTTTGAAAAATAACAAAAGCACTGCTACACCTAATCCACTGATTAAACCTGAAAATGCACCTGTTGCAGTAGCTCTTTTCCAAAACACTCCAAGAATAAAAGCACATACAATAGGTGGAGCAACATAGGAAATCATAGACTGATAGTATTTCACTAAAGTACCAAACCGATCAACATATGGAGCCCAGAGTGCTGCGACAAGCACAATAACTCCTGATGCTATTTGTCCAACTCTTACTAGTTTCTTAGTATCGTTTTCTTCTGCTATGCGGCTATAGAAGTCCATTGTAAAAATGGTGGAGGCTGAATTGATTACAGCACTAAAAGACGACGCCAATGCAGCTATGAGTGATGCTATTATCACCCCTACCAAACCTATTGGCATCAATTCCTTAATTAGCTTTGGATATACCTGATCTGGATTTTTCAACCCTGGATATAGATAACTCGCCCATACTCCAGGAAAAATAAAAATGTACAGTGTCAACAACATTAAAATCCCTGTCAAGAACATCCCTTTGCGTCCATGATCTATAGATTTAGCACTGAGTATTCTCTGAACCAACATTTGATTATTTCCCCAAAAGTACATCGCTAGTACAGGTATACCGACTATCATTCCTAACCAAGGTACAATTGGATCATCCATTGGTCTTACAATATGTAATGTCAATGTATTTTCGAAATTCTTATAAAAGGTCTCCCAACTATCAATCTGCATATAAGCTGCGACCGTCAAGAAAACAGCTCCCGTTATCAAAATAATAGCCTGTATCAATTCCGCATTAATAGCAGAACTCAATCCCCCTGGAATAGTATAAGCCGCAACTACTAATGCAATCACCATTACTATTACTTGAATACTTGCCTCAGGATATATCAATTGTACTAGCATAGCTCCTGCGTAGAGAGTAACAGCCGCATCTGCAAACACATTACTTATAATGGTTATTAAAGAAAAATAGTACTTTGATCTTTTATCAAACCTTCGTTCTAAAAATTCAGGCATTGTATAAACACCTGATTTAAGGTAAATCGGTAATAGAAACCAAGCGAAAAATACCATTACTAATACCGAAATCCATTGAAAATTAAATACTGCAAGACCTGTTGCATAAGCTTCCCCAGACCAGCCTAGTAATGAAGAGCTTGAAACTCCTGCTGCAAAGAGTGACAATCCTACTACAGGCCAACTCATCCCTCTACCAGCAAGGAAATAATCTTCTGAACTACTATTGGAAACATTCTTCAATGCCCACCAAACTATTCCAATTACATACAGGACAATGATTGTCAAATCAACTATATGAAAGTCTATGTTCTCCATAATTCTTTGTTAGTCTTTCATCGTAATAGCATTGTAGTAATCAACACTACACTTTTAGGTATTAATTCTAACTGACAACCTCTTTCAAAGTCTATTTCGATTGTCTCAACCTTATTATAAGAATCTTGGCCTTTTATCTCTTCAAATCTATATTGATGTACAATTCTGTCACCAGATACATTTGGCATTGACCATGAAACACTTCTAATCGAATCACTGTTATTAACGAGTGCAATTGTATAATCCTCGTCCTGCATTCCAGCTGCCAACCTTACTCCATAAGGAATGTCATAACTTGACGATTTCAATATTGTTGACCCTTTAGGAAAATACTTACTCATTAAACTCCATGAATAAAACCATGGACGTATACTTTCATCCTTTGAGTTACCACAGATTTCAGAGCCAAGTATATTCCAAAACCCCCATCGTTTGAGCTTGGATGTATCTCCAGTATCTCCTGAAGTATGCATAGCATCATCTACATCCCAAGCCATCATTCCATCTACTCCAAAGTTCATCATCTGAATGGCAGCATCTACCATATCTACTCCATAATCAAAGTCATAAACTCGCATATTGGAATCTGGACCAGCACAAGGATCTGAATTTACTCTACGAATATTTTCTTTATACTTTTTAGATCCCCAAGGTTCTTTCATTCCTAATTCACCGAGAAAAAACTGTTTGCCAGAAGTATTAACTGCGTCCATGATACTATCCAAAAAAATAGACTCGGCCGCTTTACCATCCCTAACAGCTTCTGTACTTAGATAGGCATGTACTTCATAAATACTTAATATCGAATCAATATCTTCTATTGAATTGATAGTCCACATCCAATCGTGATATTCTGTAATCGGATTATCATAATCTGGAACGGTACCTGGACCGGAAATTGAAATGAATTGATCTAGCCCTCTTCTCACAAGTTCAGCTTGTAACATGACGACACCTTCTTTCCATTCTTCATAATTCCCATTAGTTGACGCCCAATTTCCATTAGGTTCATTGACTAAATTATAATACTTAATGCATGTATATCTTTTTTCAATAATAATAAAGCTCAAATATTCACCTATCATATTGATCCAACGAGGATCGTTTGCTCCTTTGATATGATTTGAAGGTTTTGGTTTAGTATCATAATCGGGTGCCCCCCATTCACCAAACACTACAGTGATATTTCGTTTCTGACAATAATCTAATATTTTAAAAAGCGACTTAATTTCTTGGGTGTCAAAATCCAAAATTGGAGTACCGTCCTTGTTATAACCTTTAAAATACCTCCATGCCGCTTGATCCATTACACGGATAAAAGGTGGACGTTGGATGTCTAACCTAGTCATAACAGTATCCCATTTAGCCTGATTCATTAATTCTCCCCATTCTGCTTCTGGAGAGTCTGCATGAGGATATGCTGACCATTGTACGCCATTCCCAATAAAATCAGTACCTATTATCTGATCACTGTGGATAATAAACATCGGTGATTTGGTTGTTACTTGATCACATGAAAGCACCAACAATACAACTATTATGTAAATGTATTTATTCAACTTCAACTAATTATTGTGATTTCAAACCTGACTAAATATCTACTTTTTAATAAAGTTCAATAAATTATCTATCTGACAAGTCGCTAGACCACAATACTGATCTGCAGCTCCATAATATACATATAACACCCCATCTACAATTACATTTCCTGTAGGAAACACACAGCCTTTGTATATCCCATCAGTCTCATAATCAAATTCAGGTTCCATGATAAAATCAGTTGTACGACCAATCACTTTGGTCGGATCATTGATATCAAGCAAGATCGCACCTACTCTATAAATATCCTTATCATCTACACCATGATATAATGTCAACCACCCGTCCTTAGTCCGTAGTGGTGGTGTAGAACCTCCTATTTTCTTTTCCCAAGACTCTTCTCCTTTAATCAATAGTTTGCTAGTAGAGTAATCCCACTCCATCATGTCATCAGAGAAGGTAATCCAAATCGCCGGATATTCTGTTCCATATTCTTCTCCTACCCATTGTTTTGCCCTACTAAGTAGTACAAACTTCCCGTTTACCTTCTCAGGAAAAAGGATAACATCCCTATCATCAAGATTTGACTTAGTTAACCTTCCTACTTTCTTAAATGACATCAAGTCTTCAGATACAGCAAGTCCAGTATTTCCTATATTCTTACTCAATACAACAGGAGCATTTTGACCTAAATTATGCTCGGTAACTTCGTCATAAGCCAACTTCCAATATTGACCAGGAGCATATGCACGATAAGCATAGGTGACGTAAAACTTATCATCGAATTTGACGATTCTAGGATCCTCTACACATCCTGCATCTGGCCCATCTTCACTTGGAGAAAGTACGGGGCTATCGGATACTCTTTTAAAATTGACACCATCTTCACTTATAGCAAGACCAAGGTGTATTCTATGTTCTATATCGTTTCCTGCAGCTCTATATAGTAAATAGAATCTGCCATCTTCATACCAAGCTCCTGGATTGCAGACTACCAAAGACTCCCAATCATTATCTGGATTTGGACTTAGAATTGGATTGCTTTTGTCTTTTATCAACTTCATATCAAAATCTTTAATCACCATATTCATGGCATTATCACTTCAACAAAAGTATTTCCAGTACTTGGGTAGAACTATTAGCAAAATGTTAAAAACTAATACTATATTGAATTAGAATAGTGTTGATTTAAGATTGAAATAGAATTTCAGCTAAAAAACATACTAATTCATGAAGACTCAACTATTTAACTCCTTGTATGCTTTCAGTTTAATAATTTAACTAATTGATAAGTAATAGCGTCACATTAAAGGAATGCAACTCTTGAATAGGGTCACTCATTAAATCATCATTTTCTGTCTAAATAACATCAGAGCTTTCAGATCGGATTTCATATGTCAATGATCTAAAATTAACATCCATTTCAGTAATCAAAAAACTATAACAGTACTGCTATGTACCTGAATATTATCTTGCTCCAAATTCAATCAATACGATTTACGGCACAAATACTTTGAACCATATTATATGAATTGATGAATCAAAGTATCCCATCTTGACATGAAAGTATTATTTCCAATAATATGCAGACCTCATATTTGTATTACAATGATTAATAATAGAATAATGAAATTGTTTTAATCTTAACTGTTTCTATTCTCATTGAGATATCATCTAATATGAAATACATACTTCCAATCATATCCTTTCTTATGCTGACTAATCCTACTATTGCGCAAAACCCGAACTTTCATATCTATCTATGTTTTGGACAATCCAATATGGAAGGGTCAGCTGAAATAGAAGAACAGGACAAAATGGCCAATAGTCGTTTCAAGGTACTTCAATCTCTAGACTGTGAAAATTATGGATTTACTAAGAACGAATGGAGAATAGCCACTCCACCACTGTCTCAATGTTATACAGGGCTTTCTCCTGCTGACTATTTTGGAAAAACTATGATTGAATATCTGCCTGACAGTATTACTATTGGAATTATTAATGTAGCCGTTGGGGGTAGTGATATACGATTATTTGATAAAGCGATTCATGAAGATTTCCATGATAGTTATAAGGAAGAATGGTTCCGTAAAAAAATTCAAGACTATGGGAATAACCCTTATCAGCATCTCATTAACTTGGGTAAGCTAGCTCAGAAAGATGGTATAATTAAGGGTTTCCTTCTTCATCAGGGAGAAACAAACGCTGGTGATGAACAATGGCCTGTTTATGTAAAAACGGTCTACAAAAATTTATTATCTGATCTCAATCTTAAGGCTAAATCAACACCGCTAATAGCAGGAAAACTCGTCCATGCAGATCAAGATGGGATTTGTGCACATATGAATCCGATAATAGACAAACTACCTCAATACATCCCAACTGCTCATATTGTTGAATCAAAAGATTGTTCAGTAAGAGAAGATAATGTCCACTTCAATTCTAAAGGAGTTAGAGAACTTGGCAAGAGATATGCAGAAACAATCCTGAAGGTTCAGTACGATTATGATCTATAACGAATACGCGAAGGTTTACTTGTAAAGCCTTACTTAGATGAAATATTTGCGTTTTCGATTCTAATTCTTTCTAGCATGGAAAACTCAGTATCAACTTTCGTATTCTTATTAAAAACAACAATAAAAGCATCTGATACATTACACGAGGACTTTAATCTAAGAGCGTCTTCTATATTTTCGAAACTACCAATCGCGTACTTATACCAGTTATCTTCCTGATAGGCTTCTATTTTTAACGAGCCTTTATACCCTCTTCGTTCCAAATCCCGCTTATCCATTGGCTCTAAAGCTGCACCAATCTGGACTCTATATTCTAATTTATCTGTTGGTTTACGAGCAATAACTGGTATTTCATGACTCAATACTTGAGTTTCATATACTTCAGAAGTATCCTTCGGATTCAAAGAGATTTGTTTTGATTGATATCCTTTTTTTGATAAAATCAGCTTGTACTTTTCCCCGACTTTAACTGGAAACTCGTATCTACCTAAGGAGTCTGTTTGAGAGACTAAATCCCTCCCATAATTCGTATTTATTTTCACTTTGACATCAGGCACTGGATTGCCTTGTTGATCATTTACTTCAGCGAAAAACGGAACCTTCAAGTAGGTAAACTTATATATATCATCACTTCCTTGTCCTCCTCTCCGGTTGGAAGAAAAGAATCCTGATCGACCATTGTTTTTTGTGATAAACCCAAAATCATCATATGCAGTATTAATCGGATAGCCGAGATTACTTACCTCTATCTCATTACCCAAACTGACCTTGAAAATATCTAACCCTCCAAGACCTCCAAGACCATCTGATGCTAGATATAATGTAGAGTCGTTCAATAAAAATGGAAATGATTCATTTCCCGAAGTATTCACTTTTGCTCCTAAATTTTTCGGTTCTGACCATTTATCATCTATATAAGTAGACTCATAAATATCGGTACCACCAAAACCTCCAGGCATATTTGATGCAAAGAACAGTTGATTTCCATTCTTGCTAAGTGCAGGATGTCCTATTGAAAATTCATCACTATTAAGTGTTATAGGTATTGGATTTTTAAATTCACCAGCTTCATCTGAGATTTCAAAAATACTTAGCTGATGAATTTTCTCGCCATCTTCCAACTTCTTGTTTTTCTTTTCTACTCGAGTAAAATACAATTTGCCTCCCTGAGAAGAATATACTGCTGATCCTTCTCCAAATTTAGAATTGATATTATTGGCAAATCGCTCTAGCTCTCCTTCTTGATTAATATCTTTTGTATAAAAAAGATCAAAATCATTTGGGTCAGAAGAAGTACTATTTTTATTTGAAACCCAGATTAAACCTTCTTTAAAATATGCTGGGGAGAAGTCACTGCCAGATGTATTAATACGCCAATTGACTATGTTGGTGAATATTGAATCTTGATTTATCTGATCTAAATTAGAAATGGTCTTTAGATAATTCTTTGCTCTAGAGTCTTTGCTCTTGCTCAGCCATTTTGCGGCTTCCTCATACTGCTTACTTACTACTAGCGCTTGTCCAAACTCATAAAGCAATGAGTCACTAATACTATTTTCTTTTAAACTATTAAAAACAGATCTATACTGTACAATCGCACTATCGGGAAGTCCTGAATACTGATAACATCTCGCTAGTTTGATCTGAACATCAAACAGACTATCCACTTTAGATATTGCGCTTTGATAAAGTTTAATAGCTCCTTCAAAATTGTTATTACGATATTCAATATCAGCCAATCTTACTTTTTCAGCTACATTGTATGGTATATTCTGTGCTAATACAGGAAAATAGAAAATTACTATTAGGTAAATTAATAGAGGTCTGCTATTGTTCATAACTAAAAATATCTGGTTGACATATATCTATTGGAAGAGCGCTTAAATGAATACTTAAGCATTACTTCATGAGCTCCATTGCTTATATCGTTTGGTATATCGAAACCATAACCATATGAATAACTGAACATCAATAGATTATTAATTTGAAAACCTATATTGGTCTCTAAAGTATTGAATCGCTGTAATGAAAGTCCAAAAAGCATCTTTTCATCCAAGATCAATGTTGTATTTAAATCAATCTGCAATGGAAGATCAGTAGTGAATTTTAGAAATACATTAGGTTGAAACTTCAAGCGCTGATTAAGATCTAACAAAAATCCATTGTGTAACAAAAAATAGCGTTGCTGCTCATACACATTCACTCCCTCATCCTCCTGAGGTACTAGAAGATTACTAGCAGCTCGGGGTATAGATAGTCCTACATAATATTTCTCATGATATAAGTAAGTTCCAAATCCCAAATTGAAAGCTACATCATTAATATCCTGACCTTGAAAATTTGGATCATTTGGGTCAACTCCTTTTAGTTGAGAAAACCTCTGTGCGTAAAAAGTAGCAGTTGGTTGCAAACCAAAGGAAAGAACATGTTTACTCATATATAACCTATAACTGTAAACAGCCTGAATATTGGTTTCGTTGGTTACACCAAACTCATCATCAGTAACTATCAATCCTAGGGCGATTTTTTTAACACGTAAAGGCGCATGAAATAAAAAAAGTTTAGAAGCTGGCGAACCTTCCACCCCCACCCAATTTTTCTTAAAAGCTATACTGGCTGATAGGAATTTTTCACTTCCTACATAAGCTGGATTAATAAGTAGCTTATTATACACATAGTTGGAATACACTGTATTGTGTTGAGCCTCGACTGTCGTACAGACGATCAACAAAAAGACAAATCCTAATACATAAGATCTTATTCTTTCCATAGCTTCAAATTGGTCTGGTTGATATTATTTTCTGACGACTACGAACCCACTTTTTTTCCCTCTATCACCTCCATAATCGACCCAATAAAAATAAGTGCCATTAGGCAAAATACCTTTTCCATTAAGAACACCAGCATTGGATTGACCACGCCAGACTTTATCCTGATTATTATATCCTCTTTCTTGATAAACCAGAACACCCCATTGGTCATAAATTGAGACTTTGTTATCAGGATATTCTTCCGCCTTTGGAATATACCATTCATCTCCAATAGCATCGCCGTTTGGAGACAAGGCTTGAGAAATAAGATCTTCAATAACTTCCAACTGTATCCATACTGAATCACATAGGGTAATATCGTCAGCATCACAAGCAGTCATTTTCAACCATACCTCCGGCTGTAAAAAAGGGCCTACGTCATAAGAAAAACACTGATCTCCAGGTATCGCATCAAACGTCTGATCTTGATTTGTAGCAAGATTGTTAATTACCACATCGATCAACTTAGTTTGATCAACTGATATATCGAAACACATATCCAGAGATTCCAACTCCAAACTACTCAGTTTAAGTGTATCGATTGGATTACCAATTTCATCTAATATAACAGGAGCATCATTGAAACTTACATCAATAATATAAACTACTGTATCCTTCATAGGAGGAACACCTGTATCGGCAATTACCACTCTCAGACTATCAAAGCCTTCGAAGTTTAAGTCTGGATAGTATGTGAAACTGCCTTCGATTGGATCGTTTAATGAAAAGGTAGCAGAAGATAAGACAGTCAATGAAGTAATTTGTTCGATGGAAAATTTATCGCCCTCGATGTCATTAGCATTAATCGTATAACTAACTTCATCATTGTCATTGATAGATACTCTTACTGTATCTAGTTTATTTCCAGTCGCATCTACAATATTCGGAGCGTCATTAACAGCATTAACATCTATAATGACTGAACCCTGATCGAATAAGGTGTCAGGGCAAGTATTCTTTTTAAAATCAAATGAATTAATAACATATTGAACCGTATCTCTTCCAAAAAAATTGAGATCTGGTTTATAGTCAATACTATCTTGATCGTACAAATTCACTATTCCATTCTGAGGATAACCAGATAGCAATTCAGTAATGAGTATTCCTGTGCCAAATTTTAAATCATTGTCTTGTAAATCAATGATAATAGGTTCACTATCTTCAGAAATCGTGATCAAATCATCTGTAGCTTCAGGGCTGAAATTATCGATTTCTACTGTTCCTGTAACTAAAGCATTGTTTTGATTGCTACTATAATCATAAATTATCCCATCGGTAGAGTTGAAATGCCAAAGTCCAACTAAATCAGATTCATCACCTACAGATTGAGTACACATTAGGCTTTGAACTTCTACAGCGGATAAAGCTTTATCCCAAATGCTCAATTCATCCACTTTACCGTTTAAAAACCGGTCGGTAAAAGCCAATCTAGTATCTCCAATGATCATAGACCCTCCTGGACTATCTCTTAGAGTTGACATAATTCCTGGGCTAGCAGCAGCAAGTGGAACCAAAGCACCATTTACATAAAAATTCACATTACCCCCAACCATACTAGTTGCTGTAAAAGAAACTCCTATATGATTCCAGTCACCTACAGTTATAGCTCCTGATGAAGAGAACATAAATGTATTGAAAACACCTTCACGAAAATACAACTCGCCAGCATTACTAAGCCTTAAACTAAAGGTCTCAATAGGACTACCTCCATTATCAAAGTGCCTCGTCACCAAGACTGCTTCCACCCCTGGCAGTGACTCTACGTACACCCAAAATGACATACTAAAGGAAGTTTGTTGGAACTGAAGCTCATCACTGCTATTGATAGCCAATTCATTTCTTCCAGATTTTAAATCCAAAAAATTGGAATAATAGAATACTGGCATACCTACATCTGCGACAGAAGCTGCACCTTCTGTACCATCTGATGCCGTCACATGATAATAATATTGCTGCCCATTCAATACATCCTTATCCTGATAAGATGGAGTAGGGCTATCTGGAACTACAGCTATCTCTGAAAAAGAGACATTATCATCCGATCTATAAACCTTATATTCTATTACTCCTTCAACTAAAGGGTTTTGTGTCCAAAAAAGCTCATTCTGACCTTCAGATGAAGTCACCCAAAAATCGGTAGGCGCGGAAGGTTGAGCAATCCCAATAATTGGGACTGACAAAAACGCAACTACAAAAACGAACTTAAATTTTCTTGAACACATTTTACCATTATCATTTTACTAGCATAATCCTTCCATCGTAAACATGATTATCAGTGATTATATAATATATATATACACCACTATCCATATTTTGAGTGTCAATCTCAGCTTCATAAGTCTGTCCTTCAAGAACATATTCTTCGAATACTGTGCCGACACCATTTCCGTTCAAATCAAAAAGCTTGATAGTAACTTTCGAGTCATGATCTGGCTCAAATACTATTTTTCCTTTATCTCTAAAAGGATTCGGAACCATTTCATGCTCTAGTACTTCTTCTGGCGCATCATTTACTACTACATTAGAATTCTTTGATGTAGTTGCAAGCCTTGACGCTACAGAAGCTGTGCTTGTCAAATCAATGAAACAACTCTCGCTACAACCATTGTCTAAATCGAGAATTTCAACAATTACTCGAGCTGTACTTCCTACAGGACCTCTAGAGATTGTAATTTCAGATGTACCTGCCCCACTATCAATTGACCAATCTGAATTGTCTATTGTCCATGTATATTCCCCATTACTTAGCTCCGAAACAGATAATAAGTTACCGTTTTCTGCTATCAAACAAGAAGGTTTAGCAGTGTTATTTCCAACTTCTAGACTCACAGAGTTTGAACACCCATTTATTGTACTGGTAGCTTTAACACTATATTCTCCTACAATAAAGGATTGGGTAATCGTGAGATCTTTTTTATCCAAAGGAGAATGAAAGAACTCAGTCCCTGGCACAGGTATAGTCCACTCATAAGTCAAATCTGTAGTCGTTGTCGTGGGACTCAATACCAAGCCACCAGCTTCAACTGTGTAACAAGTATGATTTGCATCTTCAATAGCCAAATCTGGAATGGCTTTATCCTCCTCGACTGTAATATCATCTTTATTAGTACAGCCATTAGTTGGATTCTGAATCGTTACCTCATAAGTTCCTTTTTCACTAGTAGTAAAATCAGAATTTGAAGAACTGAAGCTTCCTGGTCCCGTCCAAGAATAAGAAACACCTACTACAGACGATGATGCTGACACACCCACCTCATCTACTACACAAGTGATAGTACCTCCACCTGTGATATTAACATCTGGAGCTATCTTATCTTCTCTAACTGTCACTGTTGGATCAACGCTACATCCGTTCAATAAATTGGTAACCTTAACCTTGTATGTACCTGATTCTGTAACTTCTGGATCTTCAATACTAGTCTCAAATCCACCAGGACCAGTCCAAGCAAATGAAACCTCTTCCTCTCCTAAATCTGTTGTAAGATCAATGGTCAATTCTTGGTTTGAACAAGTTATTAGTCCGTCAACTGATAATTCAACATTTGGACCTACAAGGTCACTTTCAACTTCAACAGTTTCTGTAGTCTTACATCCATTACTTGGATTGGTCGCAGTGACTTCATAAGTGCCTGTCAATGTAGAAAATTTAACTTCAAGGTTTTGCTCATCTAATTTACCAAGGAACAAATCATGTCCATCTGGCACCTTCCACTCATATGTCAAATCTGCAATCGTTGACGTTGGACTCAATATTAACCCTCCAGCTGCATCAGTAATACATGTATGGTAAACTTCCTCTGCAATCGTCAAATCTGGTCCGTCTTTGTCTTCACCTACTTTTATATCTTCAGTAACTGTACAACCTGAGACTGGATGAGTAGCTACTACTTCGTAAGTACCAGCTTTAAATGCTAATGGACTTGAATCTGTACTGCTATAACCTTCTGGACCTGTCCATGAATACGTGACTCCAGTGGTTGTCGAACTCACTCCTAGGGTTACTTCATCAGTGACACAAGTCAAATCTCCATTTACTGATAAAACAATGTCTGGTTTAGTTAGACCATCTTCCACTTCTACGGTTTCTGTAGTCTTACATCCATTACTTGGATTGGTCGCAGTAACTTCATAAGTCCCTGTCAAACTAGAAAGCTTAACTTTAAGATTTTGTTCATCCAATGAACCAAGGAATAAATCATGTCCATCTGGCACCTTCCACTCATATGTTAAATCTGCAATCGTCGACGTTGGACTCAATATTAATCCTCCAGATGCATCAGTAATACATGTATGGTAAACTTCCTCTGCAATCGTCAAATCTGGTGCATTCTTGTCTTCACCTACTTCTATCGTCTTGCTATCGGTACAGCCTGATTCAGGATGAGTAACTACTACTTTGTAAGTCCCTGCTTTAAACGCTAATGGACTTGAATCTGTGCTGCTATAACCTTCTGGGCCTTCCCATGAATACGTCGCTCCGGAAGTCGTCGAACTTGCACTTAGTGTCACTTCGTCTACTATACAACTCAAGTCGCCGCTTACACTGACAACAATATCAGATGGCTTACTCTCATCGTATTCTACTTCTATCGTCTTGCTATCGGTACAGCCTGATTCAGGATGAGTAACTACTACTTTGTAAGTCCCGGCTTTGAACGCTAATGGACTTGAATCTGTGCTGCTAT
>NZ_QFZQ01000007.1 GCF_003171675.1 Reichenbachiella versicolor
ACGCTAAGCACCCACAGTTGTTGCCGTAGAGCACGTAGAAAAAATTTTTCTCTAATAGAAAACAGCTTAGATCATCAGTTATTTAGGTAATCTATGCATTGGTATGAAGAGACTTTCAGAAAAAAAAGCAGTACTTGAAAAAAAGTACTGCTTTAAGGGTGAAAGACCGGTCTCGAACCGGCGACCTCCGGAACCACAATCCGGCGCTCTAACCAACTGAGCTACAATCACCATTTTAAACCCGTCCGAAAACGGGAGTGCAAATGTAGAAATTGAATCATTTTTTCAAAACGATTCCTGAAATTATTTTCTATCAAAAAGCAATCTTGATCCTAATTGTGATTCATCAAAAGCACCTTGATCATAGGCTAAATGGCCAGACACCCAAGTTTTATCAATAGAGTTTTTAAACTGATACCCTTCAAAAGGACTCCAGCCGCATTTAGAAAGCACATTAGCCTTTTCTACTATCCATGATTTTTTAGGATCTACCAAAACAAGATCTGCATAATACCCTTCTCTAATGAAGCCCCTTTTCTCTATTTCAAATAGAATGGCAGGTTTATGACACATCTTTTCGACAATCTTAGGAAGTGAAATCTTACCGTTTTCATAATGTTCCAACATAGCAGGTAAGGCGTGCTGCACCAAAGGACCTCCAGATGGCGCATTTAGATATTTGTTATTTTTTTCATCCAAGGTATGAGGTGCATGATCCGTTGCTATCACATCAATTTTATCATCCAACATTGCTTGAAAAATCACATCTCTATCATAAGCGGTCTTAACAGCTGGATTCCACTTAATAAAAGCTCCTTTTGTTTGATAATCCTCCTCACTAAACCACATATGATGAATACAAGCTTCTGAAGTAATCTTCTTCTGCTCTAGAGGAATAGAATTATCAAACAATTCTGTTTCCTTAGCTGTTGAAATGTGTAATACATGGAAGCGAGTTCCATTTTTCTTAGCTAGCTCCACCGCACGAGAAGAGGATATATAGCATGCATCTTCACTCCTTATCAGAGGGTGAGCATTAAAAGGAATATCTTCTCCATATTTCTCTTTATAAAGAGCAGTATTATTTCGAATGGTCTCTTCATCCTCACAATGAGCGGCAATCAACATATCTACTTTAGAAAATAGCTCTGAAAGTGTTTTCTCATTATCCACTAACATATTCCCAGTAGAAGACCCCATAAAAACCTTTACACCACACACATCTCTATGATTGGTTTTGAGAACCTCTTCTATATTATCATTACTAGCCCCCATAAAGAAGGAATAATTTCCTAATGAAGACTTAGCCGCAATATCATACTTATCTTGAAGCAACTCTTGTGTGAGAGCATTAGGTACTGTGTTTGGCATTTCCATAAAAGAAGTGATACCACCAGCTACTGCCGCTCTACTCTCAGTATAAATATTAGCCTTGTGTGTCAGTCCAGGCTCCCTAAAATGAACCTGATCATCTATCACTCCTGGCAATAAATACTTACCATCAGCATCTACAACAGTAGCCGTATCGTGTGATAGGTTCATTCCAATTTTCTCGATTTTATCATCCTTTATCAGGATGTCTTGTGCCCAAAGAGTTCCTTCATTAACTACTTGAGCATTTTTGATCAGTGTATACTTCGCCATTGACTCAGACTATTTTTGATAAATTGCAGCAAAATTAGCTCGATCCCCATCAATCTCAATGACATGGTGCAAAAGATAGAAAATTTCGAAGACCTCAAGCTCAATAAGCAGATACTAAATGCGATCCATGAAGCTGGATACCAAGAACCAACTCTAATTCAACAGAAAGCCATCCCTCTTTCTCTATCAGGCCATGATATAATGGGAATAGCCCAAACCGGAACTGGTAAAACAGCGGCATTTGTTTTACCTCTTTTAATGAAACTTAAATATGCTCAAGGAAATGACCCAAGAGCATTAATACTTACCCCTACTAGAGAGCTAGCGATACAGGTTCAAAAGAATATAGAAAAATACTGTACTTATCTTGATCTAAGACATACGGTGATATTCGGAGGCTCAGGTGCAAAAGCGCAAATAGAATCTTTCAATGATGGAATGGATATTATAGTAGCAACTCCAGGAAGGTTCATGGATCTTTATCGCAACAGAACTTTTATCACCAAACAGATTAAAACCTTAGTTATAGATGAAGCTGACAAAATGATGGATATGGGATTCATGCCTCAAATCCGGCAAATTCTTGAAATTATTCCAGTAAAAAGGCAAAACCTGCTCTTCTCTGCAACTATGCCTGAATCAGTAATGAAATTATCTGAAGAGTTTCTAGAATTCCCGGAAGTAGTAGAAGTGACTCCACAAGCTTCCACTGTTGATGCAATAGAGCAAAAACTGTTTAAAGTCCCGAACTTCAAAACCAAAATCAACTTACTTGGACATTTGCTTAACAAAGAAGAATTTACCAAAGTCATTGTCTTCGTAAAAACAAAAGGTAATGCTGACAATATCTTCAAGTTCATTGAAAGAAAAATCACCAAATCTGTTAAGGTGATCCACGGGAATAAAGGACAAAATACGCGTATTAACTCTATTGATTCGTTCAAAGACGGTGACACTCAAATTTTAGTATCGACTGACGTAACAGCTCGAGGATTAGACGTAAGTATGGTGTCTCATGTAATTAACTTCGATGTACCATTGATTTACGAAGATTACGTACACAGGATAGGGAGAACTGGACGAGCAAAAAATGATGGAGTTGCTATCACATTTTGTAACATGGCCGAAGAATACTACATCAAAAAGATCCAAAAACTCATCAATAAAGAAATAGATCTATTCAAAATACCAGAGGGAATTGAAATAGAAAAGACCCCTTTTATAGAAAATCAAGAGATGTTAAGAGAAATCGATCATCAAAAACGAAAAGAAAATCCTGATTTCAAAGGTGCTTTCCATGATAAGAAGAAGAAAAAAAAGAAGCGCTAATAACACTCGTCTAGAATATCAATCAATTGATCGAAAAAAAGGGTCGCTTCATCCAATAAAGATTTCTGAGAGCAGTAAAGAAGCTATACTTGTACTTAGAAAGATGGATATAACAATCTTTCTTTCCATAGCTGGTTGAAAAGATCTTGTGGGGAATAGGTACAACGGTACCTAATCCCACAAGCATCGAACTCCTAAATCGACCCCTCACACCTTTCAAACAAATAATTTTCTTCTCATAAGATACATTTCCTGACAATAAAACAGGTTTTTTCTATCTACCTATTTGATAGTTAACGACTAAATTTGCGGCTTTTATAGAATTTAGACAACCCCAGATTAACCCCCAAGGATTTTTACATGACGGCAAATCTTAACGAGCGAACAAAGTTTTCGCATAGACATAATGGACCTTCCTCAGAAAAAATAAAAGAGATGCTTTCTCTTATAGGGTCTGAGAGCCTAGATGCATTGATGAATGAAACTATTCCTGAAAGCATCAGAAGGTATGGAGAATTAAATCTTCCAGAAGCTTTAGATGAGTTTAGTTATCTCCAGTCAATGAGAGAAATCGCTGATAAAAATAAAGTTTTCAAATCTTTCATTGGTCAAGGCTATTATGGGTGCGTAACTCCTACAGTGATCCAAAGAAACATACTTGAAAACCCAGGTTGGTACACGGCCTACACCCCTTATCAAGCCGAAATTGCTCAAGGTAGACTAGAAATGTTAATCAACTTCCAAACTATGGTCTCTGACCTTACTGGGATGGACTTGACTAACGCATCTCTACTAGACGAAGGCACTGCTGCTGCAGAAGCTATGACCATGCTTTTTGCAGTTCGTAAAAAAGACAAAAAGCAAGCAAATAAATTCTTCGTTGATCAAAATGTTTTTGCTCAAACCATTGACATACTCAAAACTAGGGCTACGCCTATTGGAATTGAACTTGTCATTGGAGATATCAAAGAGTTTGACACTAGCAATTCGGAATACTATGGGATCTTTCTCCAATATCCGAATAGTAATGGAACCGTAGGAGAAATTTCTACTATCATCTCATCGGCCAAAGAGCAAAACATTTCTGTAGCTGTAGCATCCGACTTGATGAGCTTAGTACTATTAACACCTCCTGGCGAAATGGGTGCTGACGTAGTGGTCGGCACTACTCAACGTTTTGGTGTGCCTATGGGATTCGGAGGTCCGCATGCTGGATACTTCGCCACAAAAGAAGATTATAAAAGACAAATCCCTGGTCGAATTATTGGAGTATCCATTGACAAGCATGGAAAGAAAGCTTATCGCATGGCACTTCAAACTCGTGAACAACACATTCGCCGTGAAAAAGCTACTTCCAACATTTGTACGGCTCAAGTTCTGTTGGCTGTTACTGCCGGAGCATATGCAGTCTATCATGGACCCGCAGGACTTAAACGAATTGCCACAAGAATCCATGGGTTAGCTCAATTAGCCGACAAATACCTTAATGCTCTTGAATTCACACAGAACAACAAGACATACTTTGACACACTTGACATTAGTCTAGCTGAAGATAAAAAACAGAAACTTAAGAAGCATGCCGAAAATCTAGCGCTTAATTTCAATTATTTCCATGAAGGAAAGGTTTTGGTATCGTTTGACGAGACACACACTGTAAATGAACTGATACAAGTATTAGAAGCTTTTCAGGCTATTTCGAACTGTACCTTCAATAGTAAAATTGTAGTACAGGACGCAAATCATGTAGAAGTATCAATTGGTCAAGAACATAGAAGAACTTCGGACTTTTTATCTCATATCAACTTTAGAAAATATCAATCTGAACATGAGATGCTGAGGTATTTGAAACACCTCGAAAACAAAGATTTATCATTAGCTCATTCCATGATTTCATTAGGATCATGTACCATGAAACTTAATTCTACGACCGAGATGATCCCGATCACTTGGCCTGAATTTGCTATGATACACCCATTTGCTCCTGCTGATCAGACTCAAGGATATCATCAGATAATTAATGAATTAATCACTTGGCTATCTGAAATTACAGATTTTGATTCAGTTTCACTTCAACCAAACTCTGGAGCTCAAGGAGAATATGCTGGACTACTTGTCATCAAGGCATACCATGCAAGTCTTGGAGAAGAGCAAAGAAACATTACTCTCATCCCATCGTCCGCTCATGGTACAAACCCAGCCAGCGCTGTGATGGCTGGAAATAAAGTAGTAATCGTTAAATGTGACGAAAATGGAAATATTGACCTAGAGGATCTTAAGTCTAAGGCAGAACTACACAGAAATGATCTTTCATCGTTGATGGTAACTTACCCTTCTACACACGGTGTATTCGAAGAAAGTATCACTGAAATTTGTAGAATTATTCACAAGTTCGGAGGTCAGGTCTATATGGATGGAGCCAATATGAATGCACAAGTTGGTCTTACCAGTCCCGGAATTATAGGAGCGGATGTTTGCCACTTAAACCTTCATAAGACTTTTGCTATACCTCACGGAGGTGGAGGACCAGGTATTGGCCCAATTGGCGTTGCAGAACATTTAACCCCTTTCTTACCTGGAAATGCAGTAATTAATCCAGCTGGAGAAAAAGCATCAGGAGGAATTTCTGCTGCACCATATGGCAGTGCTGGTGTATTAGCTATTTCTCACGGATATATAGCAATGATGGGAAGAAAAGGACTTGAAAAAGCCACAATGTTAGCAATTCTAAATGCCAACTATATTAAGGATAGGTTAAAAGATGAATTTGATATCCTTTATACTGGAAACAATGATCGGTGTGCACACGAAATGATTCTTGATTGTCGCAAGTTCAAAACAGCTGGTGTTGAAGTAGAAGATATTGCTAAACGTTTGATGGATTATGGATTTCACGCCCCTACAGTTTCATTCCCCGTAGCAGGGACATTAATGATAGAACCTACTGAAAGTGAGTCTAAAGAAGAAATTGATAGATTCTGTTCAGCCATGCTTTCTATCCGAGAGGAAATCAAGGAAATAGAAAATGGAGGTGATTCAGAAAATAATGTCTTGAAAAATGCTCCTCACACGGCGGAGTTAGTCACTTCCGATAGCTGGGATTACCCTTATTCAAGAGAAAAAGCAGCTTTTCCTTTTGAATATAGTAAATCAAATAAATTCTGGCCATCAGTTAGTAGAATAGACAATGCTTATGGAGATAGAAATCTATTCTGTAGTTGCATTACCATGGAAGAAATGGTAGAAGACTAATTAGATTCTTTTCAGAATCACACATAATACTGATCTAGATCAATGTCAAGAAGAGTCGTTGATTAAGATCAGTATTATCTTTGCTTAACGCAATTCTTCAAATGGCATTAATAAGCAAAAAGAAAGTACCATATTCCGTAAGCCCAGTCTTAAGAAAGTACCTAAGCAAGTATCAAAGAATTACGAGAGTCAATATTGAGTACGAAGATCTTCTAAGGTACGAAAATGCTTTCCCTTTATATGATAAGGATGGAGAAGATACTCTTTGGGAAACTGTGATATTCTCACAGTCTGACATGAAAAGTATCCATCACAATCTCAAAAAAATATACGCTGTAATCAAAGCTGATGGTGATACAAGTGTAATGGAACACCTAGTTATTGACAGAGTAGATATTTGTCAATACGGAAACACAAAACCATTTAGAGTAAGAATAGTCAACGAAATCAATGACAATTTCGACTATTTCTATATCAAGCATGCCGATGCCTCTAGAGTATATGGACTGGAATTGGAAGATTTATTGTCCCCAAATAGAATCAGCTTTGTAGTTCATAATAACACTTTAATTGAAGAACATATCATCGGAATCCCAGGTGACCAATTCATTAAACAAAACCTTGCCGACCCTTCAATCAACCAGACTAGACTCGCGAAAGAGTTTATAAAATTCAATGAACGCTGTTTCGTAAGGCTATTAGGAGATATGCATTCAAGTAACTTTGTTGTTAATATGATTCCTGATTTCGAAGAAGTTTCGTATCGACTTAGGGCAATTGACTTTGATCAACAATCATATGAAGGCAGAAAAAACGTATATCTTCCTCAATACTTTAAACAAAATAATCCATTAATAGATATTGGATTAAAAAACATGACTCCAAAAACTGCCAGACAGTATCAAAAAGAAGAAAGATCAATGATTGCCAATAGATTGAGGATTTCTAGACATAGAATCATGGATTTATTACGAGCTATGACTCATGATAAAATTGCTCCTGAAAATTACGTAAAGTCACTTCGCCAAGAACTAGCGGACTATTACGAAGAACCCAAATTTATGAACTGCAGCAATATGGGGGAAATACTTAAAGTGAGCCTTTGGATGCTTATTAAAAAACCAAACTTATATTATTTACATTAAGTAGAATCTTGATTTGGCAGCATATTTGTAGAATTAGGATTTAGTTTTAAGCGAAATCTCAATAGATTTAAAATCTAAAATCATATAGTTCTATGAAGATCAAATACATTCTAGCATTAACTATTTTATCTACTCTTTTGACCTCATTTGACCTTGTAGCTAAACAAGGAGTCAAAATATCGTCGACAACCAGAGATCTTAAATCCAACAGTTCTTCAACCACTAGTATTTACATCTCTAATACTCATGTAGCTATTGAAAACTCAGGAAGTAAAAACTCTACTATCCTATACAACTCTCTTAAAGAAGAGTTCACTTACATTGACAATACTAAAAAAGAGTATTATTTATTTGACAAGGCCACTTTAGTACAATTGAAAGAACAGGTAAAAATGTTTGCGATGATGATGAAGCAATTTGCTAGTCAGATGCCAGAAGACCAACGCAAAAAGCTAGACAAAATTATGAATCCTAGCTCAACAAGCATCTCTTATAGCAAATCACCTAACCTTGAAAAAGTGAATACATGGACTACAAGTAGATATGAAGGTAAAAATTCAAATGAAAAAGTCATTTCACTTTATATCGCCAACTATCAAAGCATTGGAGTAGCAGAATCTAATTTCAACGCGATGAAAAAAATGCTTGAGTTTGCTAAACAAAACCTTCAAGAAATTGGAAGTCTTTTACCTGCTGGTGGGGAGTTATCAGCTTTCACAGTAGATTCCAACTCTCCTATCATGAAAGAAGGAATACCTGTAAAAACATTAGCTTATGAAAATGGGGCTTCTAAAAATGAGAACTTAGTAAATAAAATTGATCTCACAGATATACCTGATAATAAATTTGTGATACCTACTGGATACTCTCGAAAAACAATCGACATACAAAACCAACTAGGCAAGTAAAAAGGGGCTGTCTCAAAAGCTCAAGAAATAAAAAATTAACTGTATTGTTCTAATAAGTAACAATTATTTCGAGTTGCTAAGACTGGTTGAATTGCATCAAAAACAAAAGAGGCTGCCTTTTGAGACAGCCTCTTTTATTATTAATGATGTGCCAATTGCTTTTCTTTTTTCTTCTTCAACTGTCGTCTTAGAGACTCAATAGCTTCATCAGCCCCGGCCTCAAAAGATTTAGCTTGCTCCTTAGCGAATAACTGAGCACCAGGAATATTCAATTTAATCTCAATCACTTTGTTATCACGTGATTCATCTTTCTCTACACGCATAATAACTTCACCGTCGACTATCCTATCGTAGAAAGTATCCAGTTTATCTGCTTTTTTCTGAATGAAGTCGACCAACTTTTGATCTGCGTCAAAATGAATGGAATGCATCTGAAGTTTCATAAGATTAATATTTAAAATTTAACAAAGTTTAAGCTTTGGGGTGAGCCAAATCGAAAGCCGACTTGAGCTTTTCCAAAGAATTATGAGTGTAGACTTGCGTAGCTGCCAAAGAAGAATGACCAAGCAAATCTTTAACTGCATTTAAGTCAGCCCCATTGTCTAACATATGTGTAGCAAAAGAGTGTCTCAATACATGAGGACTCTTTTTATGAACTGTAGTAGAGCTAAGGTTCTTTTTTACTATTCTATTAATCATAACAGGATAAGACTTCTTACCTGAATTTGTAACTAAAAGGAAAGTACATTGTTTTTGAACTGTATCATCCCTTAGCATCTTATACGTTTTGATTAATTCTAAGTTAGACTTAGAAAGAGGTAATATTCTCTCTTTGTTTCTTTTTCCAAGAACCTTAATTGTGTGATTATAGACATCAATATCTTTATCTTGAATTCCAATCAATTCAGACAAACGTATACCTAAACCATATAATAATTCAAGAATTAACTCTACCCTCTTATCTTCGAAAGTATTATCAAACTCAGAACGATCCAACAAATCATCCATTTCCCTTGCCTGAACAAAATGAGGAATTGACTTGTCCACTTTTAATGGCCTGAGAGATTTAACTGGATTAACTACAATAACCTCTCTGCTTAATAAGAAATTAAAAAAGGATCTGAGACTTGCTAACTTTCTATTGATAGATCTAGAATTGATCTTAGCCTCAACTAAACTAAGCACCCAAGCTCTAACATGAATGGGTTGGGAGTGCTCAATATCTACAATTGAGCACGAATCATTTAGAAATGACTCATACTGTAAAAGATCAGTCTCATAAGAATTTAATGTATGATCACTGTATCTTTTTTCAGATGATAAGTATTTAATAAATTTTTTGACCATTAGTATTACCTTAAAGTCAAGGCAATACTAACTTATCAAAAACAAGACTAAAAAACTACTGATTCTATTAGTAGTTTTCTTTAGCATACATCTTTTGCTTGTATGCCGCTTTAATTAATTCTGCTCTTCTCTTTACAGACTTTTTCTCGTGAAAATTTCTAGCTCTCAAAGTTTTTAAAACACCTGTTTTTTCAAACTTCTTCTTAAATCTTTTTAAAGCCTTATCTATTGACTCGTTTTCTTTTACGTTGATTATTAACATCTGTCCAATTTTTAAAAGGGCTGCAAAGATAAAAGTTAACTTTAAAACACACAACACTTTAAAGATTTTATCAATTAAACCAACAACTATCGAGACAATAAGTCAATAGTGATACAAATTATACCTTCTAATTAGTTGAGATTTTACTTTGCTTACTCTGATGTATTTGATAGGTTACTTATAGATTTGCCAACGTTAACCATAAAGCGTCAGATAATATGAAAAAAATCGCAGTAGTAGGAACGGGCTATGTTGGGCTCGTGACAGGTACTTGTTTCGCAGAGACAGGTAATAAAGTAACTTGTATAGATGTAGATGAAAAAAAAGTAGAAAAGCTAAAAAACAAAGTGATGCCGATCTACGAACCAGGACTAGATGTGGTGTTCGAAAGAAACATTAAACAAGGTAGACTACACTTCACCACTAGTCTTTCAGAAGGAATAAAAGACGCTGAAATTATATTTTTAGCCCTACCAACACCTCCTGGTGAAGACGGGTCTGCCGACCTTAGTTATGTGCTTGGTGTAGCAAAAGACTTAGGACCAATCTTGGATAAGTATACTGTTATTGTTGATAAAAGTACTGTACCTGTAGGAACAGCAGAAAAAGTAACTTCAGCTATTGCAGAGAATGCAACAGTAGAATTTGATGTTGTTTCTAATCCTGAGTTTTTAAGAGAAGGAGTAGCTCTAGATGATTTCATGAAGCCAGATAGAGTTGTTATAGGCACGTCTTCCAAGAAAGCTACAAAAATCATGGAAGAGCTTTATGAGCCTCTTGTTCGTCAAGGCAATCCGATTATCACTATGGATGAAAAATCTGCTGAGCTAACCAAATATGCTGCAAACTCTTTCCTTGCAACAAAAATCACCTTCATGAATGAAATCGCCAATATGTGCGAACTCGTAGGTGCAGATGTTGACATGGTTAGAAAAGGTGTTGGCACTGACTCTAGAATCGGTAAAAGATTCTTATTTGCAGGTATAGGATACGGAGGAAGTTGCTTTCCCAAAGACGTTCAAGCTTTAGCTAAGTCTGCTTCTGAGGTAGATTATGATTTTGCAATCCTAAAAGCAGTAATGGACAAAAACAACGTACAAAAACGTAAGTTAGTTGACAGATTAAAGGAACATTATGGAGAAAATCTATCAGGTAAAACACTTGCAGTCTGGGGATTAGCTTTTAAACCATATACTGATGACATTAGAGAAGCTCCTGCATTAGTTAATATCAAAGAGCTTCTTGATTTAGGAGTTACTGTCAAAACTTATGATCCAGAAGCTATGGAAAATGTAAAGGGCATTATAGGAGACAAAATCACTTATTGTGATGATGAATACGAATCACTTGATGGAGCCGATGCACTTCTAATCATGACCGAATGGCCAGTTTTCAGAACTCCCGACTTTGACAAAATTAAGTCTTCATTAAAAGATCCAGTAATTTTTGATGGAAGGAATCTGTATAATACAGATACTATGGCTGAACTAGGCTTTACATACTATAGTATTGGTAGAGCAACTGTAAAGTAATGAATTATAGTAAGAAAATTTTGATAACCGGTGGAGCAGGCTTCATCGGTTCTCATGTGGTTAGACATTTTGTCAATACCTATCCAGAATATAAAATCTACAATTTAGATTTTTTGACATATGCTGGAAACAAGGAAAACCTTACTGATATTCAATTAAAAGATAACTACAGCTTTGTTAAAGGTGATATCGTTGACCATGTTTTCATTAACAGTCTATTCCAAAAAGAACAGTTTGATGGAGTAATTCACTTAGCTGCAGAGTCTCATGTTGATAGATCCATATCAGATCCAATGGCATTCGTGAAAACCAACATTATTGGAACTGTAAATCTTTTAAATGCTGCTAAAGAGGTTTGGAAAGAAAATCTCAATGATAAATTATTCTATCATATATCTACTGATGAAGTTTACGGGTCCTTAGATGAAGGAGGTTTTTTCTTAGAAACTACTTCTTACGACCCACAATCACCATACTCAGCATCTAAAGCTAGTTCCGATCACTTTGTAAGAGCTTATCAAAACACTTACAAACTTCCAATCATTGTTTCTAACTGCTCAAACAACTATGGTCCCAACCAATTTCCCGAAAAGCTAATTCCTGTTTGCATCGATAAAATACAAAATATGGAAGAAATTCCTGTTTACGGAAAAGGAGAGAATATTAGAGATTGGCTATACGTACATGACCATGTCACTGCTATTGATAGTATTTTTCACAATGGAAAATTGGGAGACACTTACAATATTGGTGGGTTCAACGAATGGAAAAATATTGATCTAGTAAAGTTATTATGTCAAATAATGGACAAGAAGCTAGATAGAGATACTGGAACTTCTGAGAAACTTATAACTTTTGTTACGGATAGGGCAGGTCACGACTTAAGATATGCCATTGATGCTAATAAGCTTTCATCAGAACTTAACTGGAAGCCATCTGTTACTTTTGAAATCGGCCTAGAAAAAACAGTGGACTGGTATTTAGATAATAAAGTTTGGATAGACAATATTAAATCTGGCAGCTATCTCGAAGCTTAATATAGCATCTCAAACTTCATGAATTAATTAAAATGCAGCTGTGAGAAACCTAACAGCTGCATTTTGTCCATAACCCCATTTATTCTTCAATCAATGGTTGTATCAAACGAAGTAATAACCAAATATCTAATTGTTCATCGAATAGTAGATGGTAAACTGGTTCCTTCTAGAGAGGGTGCAGTTGTCAGCTCACCCGAAATCAACACTTGGTTGACAAAGTTCTTATTCAAACCATTTAATGCGGATGAAAAATTTGCTTTTCAAATAGAGGAAGCTTTACCAGAATTAATGGATCAATGTTCCAGTATCTTTAATGATCAAAATAATCTATTAGAAAAGTCTATCGAGATCGTAGAGCTCTATTTATCTACAGCTCATTCAAATAAATCAAAGGACGGAGAGTTCATTGTAGCATTTTTCGAAGATTGTATAATAGGTGATGAAGTAACTGACGTTATTGGACTCTTCAGAATTGAACGAAAGGAAACATTTCTTAAACTTGAGCCTACATATGATGCCTTTACACTTCACAAAGATGAAGGGATAAGCCCAACTAAAATTGGTCAAGGCGCAATGATCTTCAATACAGATCAAGAATCTGGGTATCAAATCTTACAAATTGATAAAATTGGACCTAAAAATGAGGAATTTTTCTGGACAGAAAGTTTTTTAGGCGCGTCCAAAGTAGTAGATAGTTACTACCATACTCAGCACCTTATTAATAATATTCAAGAATTTGCTCAGACAAATTTTGATGAAGATCAAAGCACAGAAAAAATCACTTTTGTTAACGATTCTATTGAATTCATGAAAGAAAGTGAAGTATTTGATCAGCAAGCGTATTCAGAGCAAGTACTTCAAGCACCTGAACTAATAGAGCAATTTGAAAGTTTCCAAGGAGAAAAAACTCAAGAAAACCCATTCCTCGAATCTGAGCAATTTGAAATTTCTAAGCCTGCTATTAAAAGTACAAAAAGGTATATCCGATCAGTGATCAAACTAGACAAAAACTTCCATGTATATGTCCATGGAAACAGAGAAAACATCTTGAGAGGGTATGATGAAGAAAAGAAAAAACACTTCTACACCCTCTACTATGAAGAGGAGACTTGAAATTAACTAGTAGCAGCAGCTAGGAAAATTTCTTCTAACTTATCATTGGTTATTGGCTTACTAACAAATTCTTTAACATCACCATGTTGTGTAGCTCTATCTATATCTGACTGAATCACTGATGAAGTTACCATATATAAATTAATACCTTCCTTCATATCATCAGGTAGTTCCTTAAACTCTTCCAAAAAGCCCCAACCATCCTTGACAGGCATGTTTACATCTAGTAATACTAGATCAGGCATATTCTTTACATCCGATTCATTATTAAAAAAATCGATAGCCTCTTGCCCATTATAGAACTTCAAGATGTCGCACTCCAAGCCTTTCATCTCCAATTGTTTCCTAATTATCAACTGAAAAACCTCATCATCATCTATTACTGCAATCTTTCTACTCATCTTTTATTCTTAAGGTATAGTCTTTATTCTATTTATATATTGGAAAGAATCTAGTTATGTTCATAAATCTCCCCAAATATTTATAATTCTCCAAAGGTAATTTTGAAAATAGAGCCCTTTCCTACTGTACTCTCAACACTGATCTCACCGCCCATAGACTCCACCTGTGCTCTAGTAATAAATAAACCAACTCCTCTTGCGTCGGCATTTTCATGAAAAGTTTTTCGAAGTCCAAATAGTTTAGAACCAAATTTCTCTAGATCAATTCCAAGCCCATTGTCTTCCACTGTCAAGTAACCTATTCCTTCTTTGTGGAATGCTGTTACTTTCACTAAAGGGATTCTATCTTGACTTCGATATTTCAAAGCATTAGTAATTAGATTTTGAAGAATACTCTCTAAATAAACTTTAGGATAATATATTGAAGGCATTTCATCAAGATTTACTTGAATATCCGCTTTCAATTCTTTTATCTCCTGCCCGATACTCTCTAAAATCTTGTCAATTATCCCTTGAATATTGAGCATTCTTCGCTCTTTGTCCAACTCCCATGAAGTCTTAACTACATCATTGAGTTCAACAATTGTCTCATCCAAATTAATAATTGTTTTCCTGATATTCTCCCATACAAATGCCTCATTTTCTGGAGAAGGATCATCATCTTTGATCTTCATCAAAGACATCATATTAGTAATAGGCGCTCTTAGGTTATGAGAGGCAATATGAGCAAATTCTTCTAATTGGCCATTTTGCTTGGCTAGATGGTCATTTAGTCCTTTCAACTTCTCATCATTTTCAAGAATCTGGCGTTGTGCCTCTTTTCTTTCAGAAATATCATAGAAGGCAATTTGAACTGCAGGTACGCCATCATATTCCACTAGAGTACCCATAGCTTCAACTTCTATGATCGAACCGTCAACGCAAATAAACTTTTGCTCATTTCTATGAGGTAGTTTAGTATTATAAATATTCGAAATTCTTTCTTGAGCGACTTTTTTTGAATCAGGATGAACGAAACTCATAGCTTCTTTCCCTATAAAATCAAAAATAGTTGCTCCTTTGGCCAATCTAATTGCTTCTGAATTTACGTGTTTAATGATGCCATTTGAGTGGATTATAATTCCAACTGGAGAATTATCAAATAAGCTTTGATATCTATTTGCTGCTTCAACGACTCTAGCTTCTCGTTCCTTCAGTTCATTTTCAATTCGCCGCAACTCTGTTACATCATTCAGGTTGGTTACAATTTTCTCAAACACCCCATCTTCTCCTTTCACAATAGTTGCAGAAAAAAGAACATCAAGGACTTCTCCATTTTTTTTCTTACACTGAAGAGGTACGTCTTTGCAAAATCCCTGTCTTTTAAATTTTGGAAGAACTTTTGAAATGGCATATGCCAGTGACTTTTGTGTTACAAACTGAAAACAAGACTGTCCAACTACTTCCTCTCGTAAATACCCTGTCTTTTCTAAAAAGAAATCTCCCACTTCTATCACAACCCCCTCATTACTAATGGAATTAAACAATGCCGGCGTATTATTATATAAGGCTCGAAATTTTTGCTCACTTTTTTCGAGCTTTTTTAAATTTTCCATTCTCTCCAGTTCAGTAGCTGCCCTAGTCGAGAAAATGGACAAAATTTTATCTACCTGACGAAATGATTCTGGCGCTTCCGTATACATAGCCGCCATCATACCTATTGGCTTATTTATGAATTGATTGTAGAAAACTGGAACTGCCACAATTCCTGTAAGCTGCCTATCTTTCAACATGAAAAAGTCAGGAAACTGTTTCTCAAAACCTGAACGAATCTCAAGTAAGCCATTCGAGGCTATAATATCAAACGGAGAACTATCTCTTTTACCAATTTGATTTTTACTAATGACTCCATTATCACATATTGACACTGTTTTCAATGTAGTTTTGGAATCATCAAGTAAGAAAATTGCAGTACAGTCAGATTTTAAAGCTTTCCCCAATTGAATTGTCAAATGATCTAAATAGGCATGACCAGTCCATGAAGCTGTACCCTTGTAAATATTCTGAATCAAATCAGCATAATCTAACAACTCATTTTCGCGCTGCTTTTTTTTGGTTACTTCTTTAATCAAAGCGATTGCTCGTTCACCATCTTTAGGCTCTACAAGAACTTCATAATGCTTTAATTGAGCCCCATAGACGTACGAAAAATAAGTAGTCATTGAATCATTATCATCAATAGACTGTATTACACAATCATATAGATCTCTAAGAAAATCGAAATGCTGAATTTTTTTTCCTAGTAATTGTAAATCAACTATAGCTAAATCTACCTCGTCATTAACATGAAGGTCTACTACCAACCCTGATCGTTCTATCATCAAAATTGGATCCTTGACGATACTAAGTAGATCTGCACCAGTCATAGAAGAGTTCTTTTCATTTTAGCCCTGTTAAAATTTCTAGTTTTTGACAGACAGTTGGAATACTGAGACCAATTTGAATAGGTGAATCCTCAATATTAATTGAATTCTAATCAACTCTAATACGCTTTTAAGAAAATAATATAGGGTAAAACCTAAAGTAGGTGTAAGTATTGGACTCACTGCATTCTATCTGATATTAAATCTTTGTAAAATACGGTGCTTCACCTAATTTTGCGCTTCAATAGAAAAACTAAACATCATGCAGAGAGATCAGGAAATCTTTAAGTTGATCGATAACGAAAAACACAGACAGGAAAGCGGTATCGAATTAATAGCTTCAGAGAACTTCACTTCACCACAGGTAATGGAAGCAGCAGGTAGTGTATTAACTAATAAATATGCAGAAGGTCTTCCTGGTAAAAGATACTATGGCGGATGTGAAGTAGTTGACCAAATAGAAGATATTGCAAGAGAAAGAGCTAAAAAGCTTTTCGGAGCTTCGTGGGCCAACGTTCAACCACATTCTGGTGCTCAGGCAAATGCTGCTGTTTTCTTGGCATGTCTAAAACCCGGAGATACTACTTTAGGGTTTGATCTTTCACATGGTGGTCACCTTTCGCATGGTTCACCAGTAAATTTCTCAGGAAAATACTTCGATGCTCATTTCTATGGTGTCGAAAAAGAGTCTGGTCTTATCGATATGGACAAAGTAGCGGCTAAGGCAAAAGATATTAAACCAAAACTAATCATTTGTGGTGCTTCTGCTTATTCTAGAGACTGGGATTACGCGAGATTTAGAGAAATTGCTGATTCAGTTGGAGCATTATTATTAGCTGATATCTCACATCCTGCAGGGTTAATTGCAAGAGGTTTGTTAAATGATCCTGTACCTCACTGCCACATAATAACTACAACTACTCATAAAACTCTAAGAGGTCCAAGAGGTGGTATGATTTTCATGGGAGAAGATTTTGAGAACCCTTGGGGTCTAAAAACTCCTAAAGGTGTTACCAGAATGATGTCTCAGGTACTTGACTCAAGTGTATTTCCTGGAATGCAAGGAGGTCCATTAGAGCATGTGATTGCCGCTAAAGCCATCGCATATGGAGAGGCATTGACCGATGAATATATGGACTATGTGATTCAGGTAAAAAAGAATGCTTCAGTAATGGCAGAGTCTTTCGTAAAGAGAGGTTATAACCTAATCTCGGGTGGAACGGAAAACCATTTAATGCTGATAGATCTAGGTTCTAAAGGTATAACTGGTAAAGATGCTGAAAATGGTCTAGTCTCTGCCGAAATAACCGTAAACAAAAACATGGTACCTTTTGATGAACGTTCTCCATTCGTAACTTCAGGTATGAGAGTAGGAACTGCCGCTATTACTACTAGAAACATGAGAGAAGGGGATATGGATCAAGTTGTAGAGTTAATTGATACTGTATTAATGAATCTTGACAATGAGTCCAAAATCAAAGAAGTAAAAGAAGAAGTAAACAACTGGATGAAAGAGTTTCCATTGTACGCTAATATTCCTTCTCTAGTATAAACGATGTCGAATCTGCCCCTTGATCAACAAACAGAAGTCAAATATGATGAACCTGTAGATCAAACAGAAATGTCATTTTTGGACCATTTGGAGGAACTAAGATGGCACATTATTAGAGCTTTTGTGGCTATCGGAATCTGTACGATAGCTGCATTTCTTTCTAGTTCTATCGTATTTGGCGAGGTCATTTTAGGCCCTTCAAGAACAGACTTCTGGACATATCAGATGCTGTGTAAGCTTTCAGACTTACTAGACACTGCAGCATTGTGCATAGACAAACTCCCTTTCATCCTACAAAGCCGTCAGATGACAGGACAATTTACAATGCACATTACATCATCATTTGCAGTAGGTATTGTCGTAGCTTTTCCATATGCATTTTGGGAGGTTTGGAGGTTTATAAGTCCAGGTCTATATGTCAATGAAAAGAAAGTAGCCAGTGGAGCTGTATTCTATGTCAGTTTACTATTCGCAATAGGTGTACTATTTGGATACTTTATCCTTACACCTTTGAGCGTAAACTTTTTAGCAAACTATCAAATTGATCCAAGCATCTTAAATGAATTTGATATTGTTTCATATGTATCTACTGTGACAACATTGGTACTGGCTTGTGGGCTTTTGTTTCAGTTACCGATGGTAGTATTATTCCTGACAAAAAGTGGTCTACTGACCCCTGAGATCATGAAGCAGTATCGTAAGCACGGTATTGTGGTAATATTCTTTTTAGGAGCTATGTTAACTCCTCCCGACCCTTTTAGTCAAGTATTAATTGCGATTCCGTTGATTGGATTATATCAATTCAGTATCATGGTATCGAAAAGAGCATTCAAAAAAAGAGAACATCAACTTAAAAACGCATAACAAATGAATATCGGAATTGGTGGCGATCATGCCGGGTTCGAATATAAAGGTGAAATCATCAAGTTTATAGAATCTAATGGTCATAAAGCTACTGACTTTGGACCAGGTTCTGCTGAATCTGTAGATTACCCTGACCATGTTCACCCATTGGCAGAAGCAGTAAAAACTGGAGACTGTACTTTTGGTATTTTGATCTGTGGAAGTGCTAATGGAGTAGCTATGACGGCAAACAAGCATCAAGAGATTAGAGCAGGATTGGCATGGAACAAAGAAGTAGCCGAGTTGATTCGTCAACACAATAACGCTAACGTACTTTGTATTCCTGCAAGATTTACGACTCTTGAACAAGCTATCGAATTGGTAAGTACATTCCTAAATACTGATTTCGAAGGAGGAAGGCACAAAAGAAGGGTTGATAAAATAAGCTGTAACTAAACAGTTTACTTAACAGAAAATAATTTGATTTTTACATCACCGAATTAACTAAGCCCACTATTGCTTTAAAATATATATTCCCAATCCTTGAGCTTCATACTGTTGCTCTAGGCTTGGGATTCTTTCGAAAAGATTGGGTATTACTTTTTCCTTATCTATAATCACCTCAGGCAAACTGTTTTCCAATCCTTTATTCACCTCAACTATATTATCATAATAATTAAGTTCATTTAAAACCTTTTTAGAAAGTTCCCAGTTCAAAAAAGGCGAACCTAATCGATTAAGAGTGTATTCGTCAATATCTTCTCCTATGACCCATATTTTTTGTTGCTCACTCATTGTATTTGATTCTTCTACTATTGCATTTTCGTAAATCGCACTTTCCTTAACAAAGAACCAACCATTCAATGCAAATACATTATTAAGTACTAAGAGTACTACTAAAAATGCTCCTGTAATCTCAGCGAACAACCAAAACTTCATGGTTTGTATTAAATGTGCCATAAAAAAAGCTAGGCCTGGAACAAACCAAATCAATTGATAAGAAGAAATCTCATTAATTACCACAATAGACATTCCTCCACCGACTAAACTAAAGAGCATTACGTTTTGGATTCGTACTTGAAAGTTAATGTACCTACCTACTTGAAACATTTTAAAAAAGGCAAACAACAGTATCAGTAGAGGTATTAACACTGCTAAGAATAATTTTGAAAAACCTACATATGAATTAGACGGAATCGACCAAACTGTATGAAAGAAGAATGAGTGGTAATACTCTGAAGCATCATTCCAAAAGTAATATACAGACGCCAGTGTCATTACAATGAGATACGCTGTCACTAATAAGAGCATCCTTCTAACAATAGAACCTGTAAACAATAATAAAGCTATCACGGTTACTCCTAGAAAAAGTACCATACTTAATTCAAACAAAGTAGCAATCGCTAGATAAATCCCCGTATGCACAAAAAGATCATCTCTAGTAGTATTATCCATTCGTTTGAAGAGATTATTAAGAGCCATTAAGACAAACGTCATCGCCATAAGAATTGGCGAAAGCGTCATGAAATCATAAAATAGATTCATGGCGAGTCCATAACAAAACGCTGGAATATAAGTCGATTGACTGTATGCTTTATTGTTAAGCAAGGTTTCATTGAATAGAATAGATTGAACAATAACCAGAATGGTTGACAGAATGAAATAAACCAATCTAGATTGACCAAAAAGAATATCTATCCATTTGTAAACAGAAACTGACAAGGGTCCATAGACTTCCCAAATATCTCTATACATCATGAAGCCATCTGCCAAACGGTCACCGATTAGCATCCATTTGAGTTCAGGAATAATCAAAGGTATCCCTGATATATAAAACGGCAATCTGATCAGTAAAACCAATGCAATAACTCCGAGAATTCGATAAGGGTCGTTGGCTCTGAAATATGCTATCAATGGGAATATAGTTTAATGAAGTCCCCTTACCCATGCGGACAAGAAATCTTCGAAATTTTACTTAATCCCGACCAAAAGTCGGGAGTTTAAACCCAGTAGGGTATTGCCCTGCAGTTAAATCATAATTCAGCTAAGAGCTTTAAAGCGTACGAAAATACGGTTTTATGGAACATAATTTAAATTTATCGAGATATTTGCAACCACATTATGAGCACAACTAGACAACGAAAATATAGCGGTCTAATCCAAAAAGACCTTAGTGACATATTTCAGAAAGATTCAAGACATTGGTTTGGGAACACATTTATCACAGTAACTGAGGTCACTGTTAGTCCTGACTTAAGCTTTGCTAAAGTATATGTTAGTTTGATGATGGTTGCTAATCCTGAATCGTTCGTCAATCAGATGAACGAAATGAAAAAGGAAATCCGAAAAGCACTGGGGACTAAAATTGGCAAACAAGTTAGAATAGTTCCAGATCTGTATTTTGTATTAGACGAGACGCTAGAAAAAGCACAGAGAATCGATGATATATTGTCTGGTCTAGACATCCCCAAAGATACTAAAGTGGATGATGACGACTATGAAGATCTCGATAGTGTAGACCTGGATGATGATTGATTAATGGAAGATTAATGAACTTCTCCCTGTTTATTTCTCGTCGTTACTTTTTTTCTAAAAAGAAGAAAAACTTTATCAATGTCATAGCCATTGTCTCAATGGTAGTCGTTTCGTTGGCTTCAGCGGCGCTTATTATTGGGCTTTCTGTATTTAATGGTATGGAAAACCTATTAAAGAGTATTTATGGTGAATTTGATGCTGCTATTCAAATCACTCCCTCGATTGGTAAATCAATGAAGCTATCACCAGAGCTTAAGTCTAATATTCTCAAAATCGATGGGATCGAAGACATAGTAGAAGTCATAGAAGATAATGCCTTTCTCAAATACAACAATTCTCAGAAAATCGTAAAGGTCAAAGGGGTTAGCCAAAACTTCATTGATCAAAAACGATTAAAGTCTGCTATCCGAGAAGGGGTCTATGAACTTGATAACGGAGAAGAGCCTAGAGCTATTATAGGGAGAGGTATTCAATACAAATTGGGAATCATGATGAAGAATGAATTCACGGCATTGCAGTTCTTCTATCCTAAAAGTGGCAACCCTAGTCGTTCAGCGCCTTACAAAATGTATAATCGAGCTAACATTATGCCTGGAGCTAGTTTTGCTTTAGAACAAACCTACGATGACAACTACATCTTTGTACCTATCAGTTTTGCAGAAAGACTTTTCAGTTATAAAGACAAACGAACTTCGTTGGAACTCATCATTCCCAACAAAAGTGATATTCCTCGAATTCAGAACCAATTAATCAAGGAAATTGGCGAGTCTTATACAGTTTTAAATGCTGAGCAACAACATGCCAGCTTATACAAAGCTCTCAAAATAGAAAAACTCTTTGTCTTCATCTTCCTAATGATGGTCATTGGTCTTGCTTCTATCAATATTTTCTTCTCTCTATCCATGTTAGTGATAGAGAAGAAAAAAGACATTCACATCTTATCTGCTATGGGTGCAAGCTCAGGGCTAATTAGAAAAATATTCTTGTCAGAGGGATTAATTATAGCCTTTGTCGGAGCTGGAAGTGGACTATTACTGGGACTAACAATTGCATGGCTACAGCAGACTTTTGGATTTATCTCAATGAATGTATCTTCAGCTGTGATGCCGGCTTACCCTGTCAAAATCATGGCAAGTGACTTTGGGTTTACAGCCATTAGTATCATTCTCATTACTTTCCTGACATCAATTCAACCTGCTAATAGAGCTTCAAAACTCGCTATTACCCAATAACTAAACCAACTATGAAAAGCCTATCAAACCAGATTGACCGAATCACAGAAACAATAGGTAAAGGCGTGTCATGGTTATGTCTTACTCTGGTAATTTTAATAGGGATTGATGTAGCATTACGATACATTCTCAACTGGAGTAGTTCAGCAAACCAAGAAATGGAATGGCACATATTCGCAACTCTTTTTTTACTAGGATCAGCTTATACTCTGAAACATGATAAACATGTGCGTGTAGATGTATTTTACGCTAAACTATCTACGAAAAATCAAGCATTGATTAACCTTATCGGAACAATAGTCTTCTTACTACCTTTTGCATTCGTAATTTTTTGGACGTCAATTCCATTTGCAGAAGACGCCTATAAGATCAACGAATCTAGTCCTGAACCTGGAGGCTTACCTCATCGATTTATGATCAAATCAATGATCCCAACTAGCGCTTTCATACTATTTCTTCAGGGCATTTCTGAATTACTCAAATCATTCAATACTCTGACCAACCATACTAACTAATGTACGAATATCTTCCGCTTCTATTATTTGCCATCGTATTTGTATTGATCCTTTTTGGATATCCAGTGGCTCTTACCCTAGGAGGCTTATCTGTAATAGCAGGATTAATCATCTATGATATAGATTTTTTCTACCTACTTTCACTAAGGATTTATGGTACGATGCACAATTTTGTACTGGTCGCCGTTCCACTGTTCGTATTCATGGGAATAATGCTAGAGAAGTCAGGATTAGCTGAAAGCCTTCTGGAAACTATGAGTAACCTATTTGGTCGACTTAAAGGAGGGCTTGCTATTTCCGTAGTCATAGTAGGTGGAATGCTAGCAGCTTCTACAGGTATTGTCGGTGCCACTGTGATTACGATGGGATTGATCAGCTTACCAACTATGCTTAAGAAAAATTATTCGACCGAGCTTGCTACAGGGATCATAGCATCATCGGGTACACTTGGTCAAATCATTCCACCATCAATCGTATTGGTACTGCTCGGTAGTGTCTTAAATGTTTCAGTAGGTGATTTATTTACAGCCGCCCTTGTTCCCGGTTTGACTTTAGTCATATTGTATATTCTCTACATTGTAATCATAGCTCAAGTCAAACCTTCTTCAGTTCCAAGTGTCTCTAAAGATGAACTTAAAGATTTTTGGGCAGAAGGTGCTTCTAAGAAAATCATAGTAGCATTTGTGCTTCCTTTTACTTTGATCGTGATGGTGCTTGGATCCATCTTTGCCGGTATAGCGTCTCCCACCGAAGCCGCGGCAGTTGGTGCTTTAGGTGCTATAGGGTTGACTGCTTTACAAAAAAGGCTAAACCTTAGTATTCTCAAGGAAGTAATACGTGATACCACCTTTTTGACATGTATGGTATTCATGATACTAATTGGAGCAGCTTCCTTTTCACTAGTATTTAGAGCGATGGGAGGTGATCGGCTTTTATCTGAAATGATAACTCAAGGGGGACTTTCAGCAAATATGTTCTTGGCTTTGATTCTTATCATCGTTTTCATAGCTGGATTCTTTATTGATTTTATTGAAATCATATTCATAATTGTCCCTGTAGCTGCACCCATTTTCACCTCACTAGGAATTGACTTGATATGGGTGGGGATATTAATCGCTCTTAACCTACAGACTTCATTTTTGACACCTCCGTTTGGGTTTGCATTGTTTTATCTGAAAGGAGTAGCACCTCCAGAAGTTAAAACCAGTCATTTATACCGCGGCATTATCCCTTTTGTAGTAATTCAGCTAATTTTATTATTGATGGTTATTCTATTTCCGGAAATGGTCTCGTTCCTTCCTGATCTTCTAAATGAAAAATAAAATGTGGCAAGAAATCGACAATCAACTCGTTCAAGAATTTACTTTCAAAAACTTCACTGAGGCATTTGGCTTTATGACCAAAGTAGCTATCGAAGCGGAAAAGATGGATCATCATCCTGAATGGAGCAATGTCTATAATCGAGTCACTATTAAGCTGTCAACTCACGATGCTGGTAATATCGTTACAGAAAAAGACAGAACATTAGCCGCTATCATCGATAATTTGTAAATGGAATTTAACTCAGATCTCTACCTTGTCCCTACTCCTATTGGCAACCTCGAAGACATCACTATTCGGGCTATCGAAGTTCTCAAGAATGTTGATTTAATCTTAGCGGAAGATACGCGAACTACTGGTGTTCTTCTCAAACATTTTGATATAAAGAACAACCTAAAGAGCTATCATATCCATAATGAACATCAACAGGTGGAAAGCATCGCTGAACAAATAGCCGAGGGAAAAAAAATTGCCTTGGTGTCAGACGCTGGTACTCCTGGCATTAGTGACCCTGGTTTTTTGCTCGTCAGAGAATGTATCAAAAAAGACATTAAGGTAGAGTGTCTACCTGGTGCAACTGCTTTTGTACCGGCACTGGTGAACTCAGGATTACCTTGTGATCGATTTGTATTCGAAGGTTTTTTACCTCAAAAGAAAGGTAGACATTCGAGACTGGAGGCTCTCAAAGAAGAAACTAGAACCATGATTTTCTATGAATCTCCGCATAGAATAGCCAAGGCTTTAAATCAATTCACCGAGTATTTTGGAGAAGATCGCCAAGTCTCTGTATCGCGTGAGTTGACTAAATTGTATGAGGAAAATGCCCGAGGAACTTTGACAGAAGTCATAGATCACTTTGGAGATAAAAAGGTAAAAGGTGAAATTGTAATAGTATTGGCAGGAAAGTGATCGCATCACCTTATCGCTCCGACCTCCTTTTTAAAAAGGCAATACTATAATCTGGATTGAAAAAGAAGAATATTACCTTAATCATACAAAAATGAAGCTAGCTGAAATCACCAACCATGTCGTGGATCTTGCTAAGGACTGTGGCGAATTCATGAAGAAGGAACGAGAAACTTTCTCTTCGTCTAACATCGAATACAAAGGTAAAAATGACTTAGTGAGCTATGTGGATAAGGAAACTGAGAAAAAGATCGTAGCTCGACTAAAAGAAATACTGCCAGAGGCGGGCTTTATTACGGAAGAAGGCACTGCTGGTTTGGATGGTGAAGAGCTTCAGTGGATTATTGACCCTTTGGATGGCACGACAAATTACATTCACGGATTGCCTTGCTACTCCACGAGTATAGCACTAGCAAAAGGAAAAGAATTACTTATCGGTGTAGTGAACGACGTAGCTCAAGGAGACTGTTATCATGCATTCAAAGGTAATGGGGCTTTTTGCAATGATCAAAAAATCGAAGTATCTCCCAACCCAACTTTGAGCAAAGGGTTAGTAGCTACGGGGTTCCCTTATTATGAGTTCAAAGGCATGAGTAACTATCTCAAGATCATCACTCATCTAATGCAAAACTGTCATGGGCTAAGGCGCTGGGGTAGCGCTGCTATTGATCTAGCGTATGTAGCTTGCGGAAAATACGACGGTTACTTTGAGTATAACCTCAACTCTTATGACGTAGCTGCGGGAGCATTATTAGTACAAGAAGCAGGAGGAACAGTCACTGACTTTTCAGGCAAAGATGATTTTCTTTTTGGCAGAGAGATTGTCTCAGGTAATTCTTCTCAATCAGAAATTTTGGAAGTAATTCAAGAGCATTGGGAGTTCTAATGGCTGAGATACGATCTAATCATTAACCTCATTTTACATCCATAAAAGCAGGTATCAAAACATCCTTCATGATAGCAAAGGGCAACTTATCATCTGGAGAATTATAAGCTCCTCCTGTAAATATGGCTACAATATCCAACTCAGGAACAATCATTATATATTGTCCACCGTTGCCAGTAGCCGCTATAGACCAGACTTCTTTACCTTGAATATCATATGGAATATTCCACCAGAGATATCCATACGGTATTCCTGCAATAGCAGTGATAGCAGTTGTCGATTCCTTTATCCAACCTTTTGAGACTATTTGATTCCCATTATTCAGTCCTCCATTGTGAACTAGTTGACCAACCTTTGCTAAATCTCTTGGCGTGGCATAGAGTCTTTTCGCAGATGAGATCACTTCTTTGGATGAAGTATGTCCCCAATACATGTTCTTAATCGCTAAAGGGTCAAACAAATACTTCTTGGCAAATTGGTCTACTGACATGCCGGATGCCTGCTCCAATATTTCCGCGAGTAACACAACTCCCATACTACAGTAGTTGGAAACTTTCCCCGGATCATTGACCATAGGTAGATCCAGTGTATACTGTAACCAATCATCTTTCTTGGAGACTCTGTCTTCTTGCCCCTTAGATTTCTTATCCCAATCATTGCATTCCAATCCCGTCGACATAGTGATCAAATGTTTGATTGTAATATGATTCTTACGATCATCTAGATTCTTTTTAGGAGTGGGGCTCTTGAGATACTTGAATATTGGATCGTTGATATCCTGAATCAATCCTTGATCCAATGCAATACCAGTCAGCAGAGAGATAATATTTTTACTCACAGATCGAAGATCATGAGGTGTGGCCGCATCATACCCATTGAAATACTCTTCTAGAATGAGTCGTTTGTTCTTGATTAATAAGACACTATGAAGTTGATGGCTCTGATCATCTAACTGATTGAACATGGCATACAATCTGGTAGTATCAATAGCTACGGATCTAAAATCTTGAGTCTGCCAACCGTCATTAAGTGTTTCTGGCTGTGTGTAATGGTAATTCTCCTGAGCAAATACAGAATCCGTTATTAGTAAAAACAGGAATAGGGAAGTACAGATAAATCTCATAATTGGGGAGTGTTTCTTTTATCTGAAGAAATGCTAGTAATGGGTGAGTAGTCGCCTACATTTATGTCAATAGATTTTGACGAGTAGCCCACTCAGTCCAAGAACCATCGAAAACGTACTTTTTATCTTGGAAAACCAATTCACTCGCTAGTAGAATTATACAAGCAGTGACACCCGAACCACAAGTAAATACTAACTCTCTTTTGTCCTCCTTTATCGATTTGAAAATCTCTGTTAATTCCTTTGTAGATTTAAAGAGACCATTTTCTAATACTTCTGTGTAAGGAATGTTTATCGAGCGAGGAATATGCCCACTTTTAATTGACTTTCTAGGTTCGCTCTCTGTGCCTTCGAACCTTCCAATAGATCTAGCGTCTACCAATAAATACTTATCGGAGTCGATATTCCGAAGTATGTCTTCGTAGTATTTTATGTCTATTTCTTCTCCAGAAAAAGTGAAATCTCCCGTATCAAAAGTAGATTCATACTCATTTACTGTCTGGTTACCTTGTTTGATCCATTCTGGCAAACCTCCATTCAAAACCGAAACGTCTTCATGACCAAATGCCTTGAACATCCACCATACTCTGGGGCTAGTATGAATACCTAAGTTATCATAAATCACGATCTTAGATGACTTATTGATTCCAAGTCTCTGAGAAGCCCATTCGAATTGACTTGGTGAAGGAAAGGTGTTAGGAAATTCACTTTCTAAATCAGAAAATTGGTTCTTCAAATCGAAGTGCCTCGCTTTAGGTATTACTTGATTTTTGAACTTGGATTCGCTCCCGTTGGCAGTGGAAATAGGACTGGAGTCCAAAATGACAAGATTGTCGTCATCTAAATTGTCCTTGAGCCAATCTACTGACACTATGTAGTCTTTCATGATTTTGCTTTAATCACAGGCTGATAGCCTATTTGGTTTAATTTCCTGATTGAGTGACTTTTATACTATCAAAATAGTTTCCTGCTTGCAAGGCAATTTTCAAGACTCTTTCGTCAGCAGAGCTGTTTTCAGTCATTGAAATATGAATTTCTTTAGCATTTTTTCTTTCTACAGTAAATTCTGTTTCCTCAATCATAAAACTCTCCTGAGTCGTGTCAATGTCTGTAAGGTCATAAGTCCAATCATCATTTAAACCTATGGCATCTATCCACCACCCAGCTCCTTCAGTAGTTATCATTACAGTATTGGGTTCGGAGGTGAAACTTATCTCTTTTTCTGAGAGCTTTATATTATCACTCCACTTGCCATCAGGATCTTCAGAAGTAGAATCACATGCGAATAGGCTTAAAAAAAGGATTGGAATAATTTTAATAATCAGTTTTTGTTTCATTGCTGGTTGTCTTTATTCAGTTAGTTATTTCATTGAGGATTAATCTTAGAATAGATGGAACAATCTATTCCAAAATACTAAGAACAGCCACTCTATAAAGGTAAAAGGTAACTTTGGAATTTTCGTTTTTTACCCGCCTTATACCTTGGAAAACCTATTGTCTTATCGGTATCATATTGGTTTCATCTACTGGGAAGCTGTCATACTTATTATACAGTTTTAAATACTTCTGGGGATCTACAGGATCTTCACTTAGTATCTGAAGCAGGTCTCGAAAGAAGCCTTCCCGCTTTTGTGATGGGTTGAATATCAATGTGAGTTTAGCACTGTCATTCGTATCATTTTTGAATCCATGTGGTGTAAGTCTAGGAACATATATTACTGTTCCCGGATGGGCCTGATACTCCTTATCTCCTGTTTGAATAGTAACCGTACCTTCATTGACAATAAACGTCTCATCCATGAATCTATGGTAATGCAACTTGGCTCCTATTGCCAAGGGAGGAAGTGAAATTTCATAAACTCCAAGCTGATCATTGGACATCTCGCTGGTGACCTTGAAGGTAATCGAAAGGGTACTAAGCTCTAACCTTTCTCCTTCTCCTTGCTCGATCATCATAGCATTGTCTTGGAGAAGATCTTCTTTATAATTTTCTTCAACACTCATATACACTCTAATTATAGTTGCCCAATATCGGACTTGACCACTATTAAACCTGATCAAGACGATTGCCTATTACCCGTTCTTCCAAAAATGAAACAACCGTAGTTTTGAACTTGTCTTATTGAAAGATAGAACAACCGTAGAATCTTTTGAGTTAGTACACCAAAAAATGACAGTACTAAATAGACCATTTTGGGAGACGCTACTACTCATCTTCGATTTATAAATGTCGTTGCACTTACACTTAAAATAACTGCATTCTCTTTCCAGTTAATTCATATCTTTGACCTGTCAACACATTTTATTAATCGCAATGCGAAAATTTCAAAATCGGTTTAAACAGAAGATACTGGGAAGGCATACGGGTGTAAGTCCCGAGACCTATCTGAGCATTGCTTGGAATGTGTTGACGGTGACCTTCCCTCTTTTTATTAATTACAATTCAAATTCTAATGTCAACACAGAATGGTCAAAGTACTTGTCAGAGCGGAAGTTCGGCAGCTACTTCGGTGGATACACGTCAAGTATCAGAAAATTCAAAGTCTTTAACCCCTGCTCAAATTGAGTTTATCGGTTACGTCACATTTCATGGTATTGAAGACTTTATTAAGTCTTTAAAGATGATTCATGATTTTGCACTGTATCACACGGATTTGTGCTTTGACACAAATGAAAAGTCCGCTCTTTTTGATTTGAAAATTCTCTGGGAAGGATTTGAACGAATTAGAACAGAGTCTTAAAAGCTTAGGAGGACTATATCGGTAGTCCTCTTTCTTTTTGAAAATGTTAGTTGTTTGAATTCTTCCGAAGGGTAACTTCAAACTTAAAGATGAAATCCTAGTGTCTCCTGACACGACCTGCTCATAAAATCATCTCTATATCCTATAATCTGTCTAGTAATTCACAGTAGAACCAGTGCAAAACTTCCCCCCAAGGGCTATTAACTAACCGTATTGAAACATGACACACTTTACTGAATAGACCCATGCATACAGTAAGAGGTTTTCAGGATCTTCCCGAAAGTGTGCTGCAAGTAGCGAGAAGCTTTCGGATCTTCGCGATTAGCTCCTGCAGGTTGCAGGAAAGTCTCGGGTGTACCCGACGGGCTCCTGCAAGCTGCAGGAAGGTTTCGGGTCTTCCCGACGGGTCGCTGCAGGCTGCAGGAAGGTTTCGGGTAAGTCTGAAAGCCCGCTGCAGGCTGCAGGAAGCTTTCGGGTAGTTCTGAAAAGGTGCTGCAAGTTGCAGAAGACCTTCAGATGAACCTTGAGGCTTAAAACCAAGGGGGCTTTGGTAAAATAGAATTATTACCCTACTAGACTGCGCAGGTCTAATAGGGTAATTCGTATCTAACTGCCCATACTCAGTTCGCCTTTGAGAACGAACTGTACATAGTTCTACTTTTCTTCTATTTCTGGATGAAAACGAAATCTCCACCTTCATCTCCTGTCCCCTGCATCACTCCGTACTGAGGAGTACTCGGAGAATTGTTCAATACGGCTGGCTTGATATCGTAAAACATCTGCTCTGTGGTCAGGTATTTGTCACCGTTAGTATTAAGTTTCTTAAGTAGGTATTTCATGAAAGCACTTTCGTCTGGGACTTCAGTCAATGTACCACTTGTGATCGCTTTTCTACTCACCATTTTGTTGAGCTTGAATACCCCCATGCTGGCATTGTTGAAAGCTTTACGGGTCTTGAATATCGATCCTCCGAAGCATGCATCCGTGATCAACAGTGTATGCTTAGTGTCGATCTCCTTCACATAGTCTGTGATGGTATTGTTGCGTAGCCACGCTCGCTTCCTGCCTTTCTCAGCATCGGATGGCAACCAGTATCCGATCTGTGCCTCTTCATCCCAGTAGCCATGCCCTGCATAAAAGATCAGTAAGTTATCATTTTGAGTCACCTTGGCGCTGAGGTTGTCAAGCTCATCTAGGATATCGTTTCTCGTAGGATTCTTGAGTAAAACGGCATCTTCCTGCTGAAAGGTGTACTTTTCTAATAGCAAATCATACAGAGCCTTAGCGTCATCTATTGGTTTGTCCAGTGTCGTGATATTCGGGTCATCGTATTCCTCCACCCCTATCACCAAGGCATAATACTTGGATTTACCCGCTGTAGCACCTTTGCGCTCCTTGGAGATCGTAAAGTTCTTTTGCGTGACGTTTCCGACATTGTCGATGATCTTGAAGATCAAGGTATTTGCTCCTTCGACATAGTTATTGGACACTGTGAAATACCCTGATTCACTTGTCGGTACTACTTTGTCTTGAAACAGTAGTTCACTGACACCACTGGGGTGGGACACGATTCCTTTTATCTCCACCCTACTCTCTGAGGTCTTGATAAAACCACGACTCTCTCCTGCTAGATAATCTGGACTAATGATCTTGAGTGTAGCAGGTACATCTTTGGAATAGTCTACGGTGATCTTGTTGGTAAAACTCCAAACGGACTTTTGTCCCATAGCAGTACTGATGGTCAATACTGCCAATAGAATATATGCGTGTAAATATTTCATCTGTTGTTCATTAATGGGTTAGAATGATTTTCTCTTGATGACTGGTCGTGCCAAACGCATTGGACACAGTATAGTCTAGTAGATAGATGCCTTTGCTCAGTCCAGCTGCGTCAAGGTCTAGTCTAAACCTTCCTCCGATAGACTGCTCTGTAGAATGGTATAGCTGCTGTCCTGACCAGCTAGAAATATTGACATTTAGCTCTCCTTCTCCTTGAATGAAAACTTGACCTGTTGAAGGGTTAGGATAAACACTTGAGCTACCACTGACCAATTCTTCGATCTCGGACGATGTACCATAGGCTATGGCAAATGCATGAGCGGACTTGGTCTGATCGTATCTGTATTCTTGAGTGAAGCGCATGTCTATTTTAGCTCCAGACTCTTGGTCTATCAGCCATAGCTCCTTGCTAGGATCGATATCCGATTGTCCCCAGCTCAAGACTGTTTCGCCCCAGCTCGTGCCTACATTGGCATTGAACTCCCAGAGAAATGATTCGGTCTCTGCACTGAGTACCTCACTAGATCGACCATTGTCAAACTGAATATCTGCATATTCTCCACCTGGTCTAGGTAGCAATGGTGCATTGACTACTTCTCCTTCATGCATCCCAAACTGAGAGACATGACTGGCATATTGACCATTGGTGATGTCTAAGTCTACCGTCCACCCTGTGTTGGACTCTACAGTTCTAGCTCTGGAAGCAATGTGATCAGCATAGTCATGTATGTCGATCGGAATGGTGATTTTTATATTGTCTTCATTACAAAATAGAAATGCACCTCTATAGGCTGGAAGTTGATTTTCATGATCTCCTTCGTCTAAAAATGTGCCGTTGTACATATAAAGTGTCGCTGGAGTGAAAGCCCCTCCTGCCGTCACTAAGGCATGCAAAGCGGTATTGCCTATTTGATTGATATCGTAATCGATCACTGCGTTCCAATCCAAATTCACAGGAAACATATTACCGATGATATTCCATCCTTTGTGCAAGGTGATGGTCATTTCACCAAAGTCACCTACAAAAGGTGGTGCCGGAGCGAATGACCCAATTTCGAATGTCGTCCGACTGGTGTTATTCATCCAGTAGCCTCTTCCTGCCTCGATATTATCTGTTGGGGTAAGGTATCGAGTCTTATCTCCATCATATTTGGCCACTACCCAGTCCGTAGTAGGTATATCACTGATATCTGGAATGGCGGTGGACAAAGGGGTAGTGCCTGTAGGAAACCCTACTAGACGATATGAACTGGTCTGTCCGAATTTGGGTAATCCAGTGATCGCAGGGTTGGGCTGTCCATTGTTAAACTCCTCAGAGATTTCAAAGTGTGAAAATGCTCGGTCATGGATCTGTAGGTCATCGACTGTACCGATGATGCCATTCAGCATGATGCTTAGTTCTGAAGTCAGTTTATCTGCTTTGTTGATATCTTCTAAGCGACCATTGATATAAAAGTATATGGATGTGACTTCGACTGATTCGATAGTCTCTGTCTTCCTCACTGCCGAAATCATCACCCACTCTCCTAGCGGAATAGTGAATGGCGACTGGTCTGTATCTCCGGGATCGCTGTAGAAAAGGTACATACTATTGTTGTCAGGAATCATGGAGAGTTCTTCTTCCTGAGCGTTGTAGTTGCTCTGATAGATATAGCCTGTATTTTGTACCTGATCGTATTTTACCCACAGGGAAATCGTATAGTCATCTAGCAACACTGCTGTACCATTATTGATCGTAAGGGCTTGCCCAGTGGTCATCTTGAGAGCCGAATTGGCATTTCCATATCTATCCGTGGTATAAGCTCCTGTCAATGCCAGTGATCCTGCTAGATTATCTGTATTGTCATCATCAGTATTACCGTCAAATGCATAGTAATAGTACGCCTGACCTACGGTGAAGAAGTTCACCCCCACCAATATGGTCAATATGAGAATTAATTTTTTCATGTCAATAAGTCGTTTGAATTAGAAAGAAAATCGGAAACCAGTTACCCCTATCGGTGGAGCTGGAGCATCTGGAAGATTAGAAGGATTGACCGTGTCATCCGTTCCTGGATCTGTGGGATCTGTCGGGTCCGTAGGATTGGTCGGATCGGTAGGGTCTGTTGGGTCGGTAGGATCAGTCGGGTCTGTTGTGCCTTGATTAGGCTCGTCTCCTGGGACACTGGGTGATGACGATCCGCTCAACTGATCGATCAGGAAGTAGGTTCCTCCTGCTACTGCAGCTCCTATCAATATCTTGGACCAGAGTGGCATTCCTTTTTTCACTTTGATATCGTTGGAGTATACGAATTGCTTTGGGTTGTTAGAGGTACTCAATCTGAGACTGTAAACGCCTTTATCCTCTGGAGCTTTCCATAGTCCATAGGTATTTTCTTCATTGGAAGCTATTGATTGCCACTCGCGACCATCTGCTGAGTAGTCTAAGTTGTACTTTGACCCAGCCTCTCCTCCTGACCAAGTAGCTTCTACTGTACGGCCGGGCTTTACATTCTTCGACAAGTCTTTGGTAAACTTCAGCGGGCTATAGGTCAAGTCGGCCACGACCTTAAAGTCCAACTCTCCTTTGTAGCCCGCGAAGGAACTCTTACCATCAATGGTGATTATTTGTCCATCTCCAGGGTTGACATCATCATGTTTACCATTGATGATGTTGAGAGGGGTTCGATACCCATCTCTGGAGGAATAAATCTCAATATCAAAACGCTCTTCAGTGCTTTCGTAGGCTTTCAGGTCAAAAGATATGACCAGATACTTTTCTCTGGCTTGGACGGACAAGTTCTCTATGGACTGACCGTAGCTCGATAGTGCTCCCAGACACAGTAGCATCAAGGCGCACCATGTGGTTTTACTTGGTTTAGTACTCAACATATTCTATATAGTTTTCAACATATTCAACTTCGGATAGACAGGTTTTCCGAAGAAATCGAAGCCGAGACGCTGGGGGATAAAAAATGGTTGCCTCGGTATAAAATATTTTTTTGAGGAAAACTCCTTTTAATGAGCAGAGTGGTCTTGAGTCAAAATGAAGGGGCTTCTATGACCTTAGTGGATGTTTCGCGCTGCTGCTTATGTGGTTTTTATATAATGCAGATTGTAAGTATATCGTCATCCGAACAGCGTGAAGTGATCTGTTTTTTCTCTAGTATGATGAGAAGCTTGTTCTCCCTCAGGAGATAGGAAATAAAACAATTTTAAAATGTATTGGATTGCTATAGTTAAAGCATGAAACAGGTTTGAAAAACCTATGATAATACTTCTGGAAGGTAAAGCCAGAAGTATTATCCAATCAAGCATGTTCATAAAAACATCCGAATGCCATTGATTAGCTTCACTCGTTAGTAAGAATGAGAATATATTATTTTCATAAAAGATGATCTCTATGCTGTATCGCCCACATAACCAATGAGTTCTTTTTATTGGGAATATTCAGCTTCTTTACAATGTTGTACCGGTGATTACGTACTGTTTTCTCACTGATATTAAGCTCAGAGGCTATTTTAGCACTAGGCTGTTCTCTCGCCACCAGCTTAAGGATTTTCAATTCCTGTAAGGTCAACCCATCAAATACCTTTCGGAGACCTTCCATCTTTTTAACTTCCTCCATTGTTAATTGTGCTGTTGTCGCCAACTGACTCTTGGTAAAGGGTTTCACCAAATAGTTGGAAGGTTTAATGGGCAGGGTAGACTTCAGTGTTTGCAAGTCTGTGTATGCTGTAATGATGACCACTTTTGTCCAAGAAGCTTTTTCTAAAAGGACTTTTACGAAATCAAGTCCCGTTTTTTCATCACTCAAATTGATGTCACAAAAGATCAAGTCAGGAAAGCCATTTTCTATTGCGGCCATGGCCTGATCATAGCTGTGTACTTTTGTTGTAGTAATGGATTGTTCTTTCAGTACCTCGCAAATATCACGGGCAATGATTTCATCATCTTCCAGCACTAAGGCAGAGGCTCTGCTATCAATCAACGGAGCATGTAATACTACCTCCTCATCAATGGTGATGATGTGTCGTACCCCTTCTCCTTCCTCCATCACATGAGAGCCATTCAGTTGAGCCGCCAAGTCAGAGATCAACTCAAGACCAATACCAGAAAAGTATTTTCTCTGTAGGTCTTGACTAGTAAAACCTTGACCATTGTCTTGTATTAGCAAAGTCTGTGTACTACCGTTTTCGGTATACCTCAGCAGTACCTTACCAGACTTGCCTTCTGGAAATGCATGTTTAAAGGTGTTGGTTAATATTTCTGTGATGATCAACCCGAAATGAACTACTTTTTCTGGCTTGATATATACATCCGCAATTTCAATATCCAGTTCAATGTTTCGACGATCTACTTCAAAGATGGCGCCAAGGTGGGTCGTGAGGTTTTTCACATACCTTCGCAGAGGAACGGCGTTGATTTCAGGTATATTGGAAAGTTCATGATGAATGATTGCCATTGACTGAATCCGTGATTGTATAGCATCATTGCCATAGAGCCATCCACTTTTTGCGTCTGTCACCTGTCTGCCTTGTATATTGAGCAGACTACTAATCAGCTGCAAATTATTGTTTACCCTGTGATGCACTTCTTTTAGCAGTAGCTTTTTTTCTGAAAGCATCTTCTCTAGTTGCTCTTGATGGTTACTTAGGTTCACTCTGAGCGAATGCATATTGGCCAGCACAAACAGCGAAGTGCAGACAAACATCATAATGTGCAGACTCATTACCTCATGTTGGTTAGTTGCGGTGAGTGGCTTGAAGTACCCAATATGATGCAGTACAATGCTACATATAGCCAATACCGTTGTCAATACACTATGGAAAATGAGATTTCGTTTCTTTTTGAGAATGGCTCCAAAGTAGGAATACAAGCAGATCAAAAATACCCAGCTAGCTACCTCTACGTCATAGGCAACATGTAGCGTAAAAACACTGGTATAGCAGCCAAAAAGAAATAACCCTTTAGCAGAGCGTATTTTCCCTAATTGATTCATTCGAATGATCCCGGCACTCTGTACTAAAAAAAACAGAGAGAAGAGGAAACTGTAGATCTGTACTCCCATCAATGGGATCGATATTATCTGAGTCAATAGAATAACGACGATCGCAAGCAATGCGGTACTGTTCAGCAAGTGAATAATAGGTCGTTGATCAAGTGGTTGTTTAGCTGCTCCAGTGTGGACCATTTTTTTAATGATCGATATCACTGGCTCAAAACTAGAGAAGACATTTTTAGCTTTCATTATTTAAAATTTGCTTAGTTGAAAAAGCCAAATATGATAAAAATGAGGCCTACGCCTCATTGATTTTTCCTTCCTCCACGGTAAAATTTGAGTGTACAGCTCATTCTTTTCAAATAACGCTATCAAATCAAAAAATCATCCAAATAATAAACTCAGTTATGGCCAGCTCTTCTTCTAAACCAACCTATACCAACCTTTTTAATGATAAGGGATATTACACGGTAGAACCGCATCGATCAGTACTATCACCCGGAGCGTATTTAACAGAGCTATTAGAACTTGTTGAAAACAATATTACCGTAGGCTCTGGTGGCAATTCTTTACAAAAAAGACGCCCCGATCTGTACAACCTAGAATTGAACAAAGCCAATACAGACAATGAGCTTTCCAAATTAGAAATAGTTATCCAAGTACTCAATAAGCAACTGAATGGGTCAAGTCTCTCAAACGCTAAATACCCATTCAGTTTACCCTACAATGAGGCACTGGAAAATATCCGCATCTACCTTACACAAAATAATACCTCACTGCCCAAAATCTGGAAATCGCTGATTCCACAAGACCAGCTTACCTCAGAAAATACAAACGCCATCTACCTGGAAACGCTTACGCTAAGCCATGAGCAGTGGAGCCAGTACACAACAGAATATGTACCCGAAAACCTGTACAAATACTATGGATATCCCCTAAGAACGAACGATGGGCAAATCGTGACTGATTGCTCCAACGTGCAGACCTTTCTACAACAAACAGGACTATCTCAAACACAACTCAGGGAATTGGTCTACCAGGACTTGAGTTCTGAAGAGATAAGTAAAACTTCAGACAACCCAAGAGCCAACTTCTACATCAATGTAACCAATAAAGATGGGAACTATATTGAGATCAATGGAGAACAGCTTGAAGGCCTAACTGCGCATAAGCTCAACCATATCATGCGTTTTGTGCGTTTAGCGCAGGCAATCGGTTGGTCATTCACTGATTTGGATTGGGCATTGTACACGGTAAGTAAAGTCATTGATGGAGATAAATCAACCATTAACGACAAAGCTTTACCCTATCTAGCATGGATGCAGCATTTGAAACAGAACAAAGGTTTATCCATAGACCAATGTTGCGCAATGATCGGCACACTGAAAAATTATGGACATAAAGATGCCCAACCCACATTTTATGATCAGGTATTTAACAATCCCGCCAATCCCGTGCAGTTAAAGTCAATTACTACTCCGCTGTACTGGCAAGTGATACCATCCAGCACTCATGCGCCAGACAACAATACACAAATTCAAAATATGTTGTCGGCTGCACTGAAAGTGAGCCACAGCGACCTGACTGCCATAGGCACCCTCGTTTTGAATAACCTACCTTCTTCGTTCAATGAAATTGACCTGACCAATGAAAACCTGGGACTTATTTACCGCTTGAGCCTCTTGCCCAAAATCACTGGGCTATCCATTTCTGAATCTTTGCTGGCCGCAGTGTTGATTGGTAAAAGTCAGGATTTAAACCAGTCTTACACCACCAAAATAGCAAAGTTTCCTCCTGCACTCACGGCATTAATGGATTTTTCGGAGTGGTTAAGTGCCTCTCCTTTTTCCCTGTATGAGTTGCAATTCATTTTAAAAGGACAAAGCAACTCCCCAGCCATACAAAACAACATTCTTGGTCAGGATACAATCACCAATTTCCTGGAAGGTTTGGCTAGTGCTCTGGAAAAAGTACAGCTAAAGGAAAAAATCTTTTTCACTGAAATAGGGTCACAGGTACGAACATTTTTTGCTCAGCTGATTCCTAAACTCACTAAAAACGAGCCTTTGATACAAAAGTTCAAAAAAACACAACCAAAAGGGCATCAGACGAGTAGTGAAATTCAAATATGGCTACACAATTCGCTCTCCAGCAATGCGTCCACTTATCAGGAAGCCATCTCTTCCTCCATTTATCAGTCACTTATCCCTGCCTACATAGATCAGAATGCCATTGTTCATTGCCATAATATGGGTCAAGACTTACTAAAAAATACAGTAAAAGCTATTGCCCAGGCCATTGCTACTACTATTGATCAAAAGAAAGAGTCAGCTACCGTAAAAAGTTTAATTAGTGAATCGGCTGTTTCCTCACTTGTCAATGCCATTGTTCAAACACTGAACAATTTTTACCAAAGTCAACAAAAAACGTTAGTACAACACCTCTCTGCATTGTACAAAGTCCCCACTCAGATAGGTACTCAACTAAAAAAGATTGGTGAGCTCAACATTGAGCTACTAGTAAGTTCAGAACTCAAGCCAAAACATATCCTATCTGGTGTTATCGATCATCAATCGGTTACCCCGTTAAAATATGACCTGAAGATCGCAACACCATTTTTGCAGAAGCTACAACAAACAGCCATGCTTGTAAAGGCTACCTCCCTTTCTAGTGCAGAACTCAGTTACTTTCAGTCATTAATTTGTTATCCTTTAGAGCTAGATGTTATTAAGTCTATTGTACAATTCAAAGAGTTAGTTCATCATTTTCAGGATACGCAGAACAAGCTATTAAATATTCTGAGAAGAAGTTTGCCTTTCAAAATAGCAGTATCCTGTTTTTACAATGATAATGACAAATTATATATAGGGTCAAAATCTGATGGTTTGTGGAGGTTTGATGGTGTTGATTGGGAGTCGATAACTCCCCCTGGATCACCTCCACTTAATCGGGAAATTACAGCGATCACTGAATTTAATGGATTATTATTGGTTGGTGTCAAGGAAGATGTTGAATCTGGAATAGGTTTATTCATATTTGATAAGACCAGCAATAAATGGACTTCTAATGCCTCCTTTTCCAGAAATACCGCCCATCATTTCTGTGAATACAACGGTGAATTATATGGTGCGGCCAGTGGTGGTATCTGGAAAAGCGTTGATGGTACCAATTGGACTTATAAATCCTATAATGGGGGAACAGTCAAAACGATCTGTACTTTTAACAATACCCTATATGCAGGTACGGAAAACAAAGGATTATTGCAGTTAAAGAATGGCGCATGGATTAATGTAGCCAGTCAAACAATCAATAAATCTAATCAGTTAGGTGCTTCTGCGTGCATACATTCTTTATGTGAGTTTGATGAAAAGCTTTTTATCGCAGCAACGGAAGGGAGTAAGAATATAACAAATTCCGGTATTTATTTTTTAGATAGTACCGGTACACTCTCACACACTCAAGATGGACTTCCCTCTTCTTCAACAGTCAAAAATTTGCGACTATCAAATGGCACATTTTTTTGCATTGCTTCTGCAGAGAAATCCAATAATTTTCAATGCTATAAATCCGAAGATGGGAAAACATGGAGTAAGCTACCCAATGAATCATCGAATCAGGAGCAACTTAAACTAACAAATTTGTGCCCTTTCAATGGTGAGCTTTATGCCGGCACAGCAGCTCATGGATTAGTACAATTTACGGAATCAGGATGGAAACCTTTAACGGATGAAAGGATAAACGCACTTACAAAGCTGAGTAACTGGCCTGTAAATGATTTTCATCTACTAATTGACGATAATAAAATAAGCCCAGCTGATTTTTCAGTAGCCACCATTGGTTTGATGAAAAAGTATGTGGATACGGCTACACTACTGGGGATTGATATTTCGAAACTGATTGACTCTCTACAGCTGACGTCAGCTGATGCCTCAACAGATGTGACCACAGCAACTGATTTTGCCCATTCACTCTGGGGCGGGCTCAAAGCACAGAACAAAAAGCAACCCAAGGTACTCTCCAAGCTGGAAAACAAACGCAATGAAAAGCTTCGAAATGCACTGGTCGCTATGATCATCTATCAACAAAAAAAACTATTATCCGAATATTCCGATAACGCAAGAGGACTTTACGAATACCTACTCATTGATGTGGAAGTAAGTGGTGTAGTAGAGACTACCTATGTACGTGAAGCCATTTCTGCAGTACAGCTTTACATTAACCGGGTACTCAACCAGCTAGAACCCGATACGACTATTAACAAAGGCAGCCAGTTGAAAGAGCTCTGGGTATGGATGCAGAGCTATCGGGAGTGGCAGGCCAACCGTGAAGTATTTCTATACCCCGAAGACTATATACAACCACAGTTACGAGTAGACAAAACCGACCTCTTTACCAAAGCGGAGCATGCCCTGAAGCAAGCCGACCTCACCAATCCGGATGCCGTAGAAAAGGTATTTAGCAACTACATGAATGGATTGGAAGAACTTGGAAACATACAAGTCATCAGCTGTGCGGCTCATGCTTACCAACAAGAAGATGTACAAGGCAAGCAAAACTTCAAAGAACTGCTCATGATTGGTGCGGGACCTTATGGTCATGGACAATACTACTACCGCATTTCCAAATTTCGAGATGCCTCTCCGCAAGGGCAATATGAACCATACAACTGGGGGCAGTGGAAAAAGATCAACATACAAATGCATACGGTGGAGTATCAACCAGGCAAGTATGGGATTCCAAAACCGATTTTTGCTTTTGGACGGTGGAATATTCTGTGGATTGAGCAGCAAAAAAGCAACAGTATTACTAACCAGTCTTCTGATACGAAATACGATTATTATACAGGTAAAGTAAACCTAAGCTATCTCGATATAAATCATCAATGGATAGTTCCTGTCAATATCGAAACAATTGATATTGAAAGTACAGGGATATCTCCATTAATATCAACTGATCTCAACGCAGGCACAACTACAGTTTCTTATGTCATTTCAAGAAAATTCGAGACTGAAATCCTAACTAATCATCCAACCGGAAGCAAATTAATAACGATAGGAGCCTTTAACAATTGGTATTATTATCCCTATGACAAGAATGAAATCATTGAACTACTTAATACAAAGGCATATCAAAAAACGCAGAAATTTAAATCAATCACAGCGATAAAAACTTACAATGGAAAAACGTATTTAGGCACTAAAAAAAATGGACTATGGTCTTCACAAGATGGAGTAGCTTTTACACAGATTACATCTAACGACATTCCCACAGAAGGGAACATCGCTACCATTAAGAGTTTTAAAGGTAATTTATACGTAGGATTTAGTCATAACTCTCTATCTCATGGGTTATGGGTGTATGGTGTAATCACCAATAATACATGGGTACAAGCATTGAATAGCAAAGATACGAGCTACACAATAATTGAAGAATATGACGGTATCATATACGTTGGAACAGAAAACAAAGGGCTCTGGTTATCCTCAGACGGAATTAGTTTTCAGCAATCCTCCATGGTCAATCAGACGATCACGGTAATTCACTGTACCGAAAAAAGTGTTTATGTTGGAACTAAGAAAAATGGATTTTGGTCTTCACAGGATGGAGTAACTTTCACACAGGTTACATCTAACGACATTCCCACAGAAGGGAACATCGCTACCATTAAGAGCTACGAGCGTAATTTGTATGTCGGGTTTAACTACCTGTATACCAATAAAAAAACTATTTCATATGGGTTGTGGGTGTATGGCCCAGTAACCAATAATAAATGGACACTTGCATTAAATAACGCAGGTACGAGCTACACAATAATTGAAGAATATTGCGGAACCATATACGTTGGAACAGACAATTTAGGTCCTTATTCTTCTTCAGATGGAAAGAATTTTATTCAAATTGATGGGGGCGTTCCTAACAAAGGACACGTGGCTTCTATAAATATTGCAAATAATAGTTTATATGTAGGGTTTAACTACATTTCTAGCAACAAAAAAGCTATTTCATGGGGACTGTGGAAGTATGACAAAGGTAATTGGAGTTGGGTATTGAATGATGAGCGAGTCAACTATACAATCGTTGAGGAATACAATGGATTAATTTATGTTGGAACCAAAGGCGATGGGTGTTGGATTTCTGAAAATGGAACAGACTTTCAGCAACTTTCAATAATTCCAAATAATTCCAATATATCAGTCATTAATCCTCTTTATATTGTTGCAGAAGATGAATTGTATACAAACTGTGCTTTATTAGGAGAATCAAACTATGATACAATATCAGTATATTCCGATGCAAATTTTCAAAACATCCAAAACGAACCCAAATGGTTCATATCGAGTAAACATCAAGCACAATACCTAAATATATCTAACTCCAATGGAGGTGATCAAACGACATACAATGTCTACCGCCTTAACAGCACAGCCATCCTCCCGTTGGCAAGTTTGCTTAACGGTCCCAAAGGCATTCAACATTTGCTGACCCTTCGGGCACAGGAAACCAAAGAATCACCTTTTAGCAAGCTCGAACCCAACCCAACGTACATCCCACCGGCCAATTATCCACCGGCCAGTATTGGTTTTACGGATAAAAGTGCCATGCGCATGTACTACTGGGAGTTGTTTTTTCATCTACCATTCCTAATTGCAGAAGCGCTAAAAACAGCACAGCACTTTGCCCATGCCAAAAAATGGTACGAATATATTTTTAATCCAGCTGAGCAAGGGGGGCCAAATGGTCTCACGAGTCCTTCTTTTGGTGCTCCTAAACATTTTATTGATTATCGTAATACAATCTATGCCGGAACGAATACAGGACTGTTTTATCTGGATGGAAACAACTGGATTTGTGTAGATAACATGACGCTTGCAAAGGCTGAAATCACCTGTCTTGCAGATTTAAATGGTACGCTTTATGCGGGAACATCAACTGGTCTTTTTCATCTAAACGGCAACAGTTGGGAAGCCGTGCAGGGCAGTCTTAAAAATACAGGCCATATTACCGCTCTTTGTTATATAAATAGCGCGCCCTGTGCCGGAACCACGGTCGGATTGTTTTATCTGGATGGAACGAACTGGATTTCTGCGACTGGAAGTCTTGACAATACAGGAGAAGAGGTAACATGCCTTGAAGCTTTAAACGGTACAGCTTACGCTGGAACAACAAAAGGGCTGTTTACACTTGCTAACTCTTGGCAACCTGTTAGCGGCGCTCTTAAAAACAAGGGCTATATCACCTCTCTTTCTTTTATAAATAATCATCCTTATATCGGAACCAAATACGGGTTGTTTTTTGGCACCAATGGAAACGAATGGAGCTATGTGAGTAACGAGACGCTTGCAACGGTTGAAATCACCTGTCTGAAGATTTTAAATGGAACGGCTTATGCTGGTACTACTCAGGGTCTGTTTTATCTTAGTCAACATTGGCTTCCTGTAACAGATGAACTCGAAAACAAGGGCTACATTACATGCCTGAACTATTTTAATGGCAAATGTTACGCCGGAACGACAAACGGATTATTTTCCCTTTCAAATAACAATTGGAATCTGGTCGAAGAAAGTATTTTCAGTAGTTCCAATATCACATCTCTGTTTACCCCCTCCAGTGGCATTCTGTATGCAGGAATACAGAGCGGTGAAGTTTACACCACGCTTGATGGTTCTTCATGGAAGAAAACCGATCCATATGTGGACGATAAGTATTGGCGTTTTTTGGGTCTAAGAGAAAATAACAATTCTGTTCTGGCAAAAGAGTTAAGTCAAACTGCGTTGCAACAAGAATGGAATGACCTGGAAAATGCGGTACAATTATACGCCAGCGAATCTGAGCCCTTTGATCCGCAAGCCATCGCACAGTTGCGACCCATTGCCTACCAAAAGACCATCGTCACTCATTACATCAACAATCTCATCTCCTGGGGTGATTTTCTCTTTAAGCAAAACACCCGTGACAGCATCAATGAAGCAGAAATGCTGTATGTGACAGCTTATAACCTACTTGGAGAGAAACCTGTAGATCTGGGACAGGGCAATTACTCAAAAAGATTGGCTCAAAATATTCCTTCAGGTATTACTCAGGTTTGTGTATTCAGAGATGTATTATATGTAGGAACTATAAATAACGGCTTATGGAGTTACACAAATGACACTTGGAGTCAAATAGAAGAAAATATTTCAGGATATGAATTCAAAAAATACTTCCACATAAAGACCTTATATGTTTATAATTCAAAATTATATATTGGTATTGAAGGATCCAGTGCAGATTCATATGGGAATATATACATATTCGATGGAGAAAAATGGCACTTCAGTTTTAACAACCTACCAGACTGGTCAACCGTAAGCTGTTTGTATCATTATGATGAGGTAATTTACTGCGCCGCAAGCCTAGGGAATGGTACTAATAATGGATTTATATATTATTCATACCCTAGTAAAAAAGATGCTAAATGGTACAATACTCAATTCCATTTTAGTAGTGAAGTAACTGCAATATGTTCTTTCAACAATTATCTATATTTTGGAACATCATCAGAAGGCCTGTATCGTTTCCATCTTTTCCAACAAAGTAATTTAGAGTTAGTCTTATCAGATGTTGGACCAGAATATGGTGCAGAAAAGCTTGATAGTACCTCGACAATCAAAAGTTTAAGTGTTTTTTGTGGTAAGCTTTACATCGGTGGGGTTCAAAATTCTAATATCTATGTTTATGATGGTATCGGCTGGGAAATAAGTTTTGAAGGTTTACCCGCACAGAGCACCTTCAATAGTATATGTACGCATAGCGGAAAGTTGTACGGAACTGCAAAGGGAATAGGACAAGAGCATTATAGATTGTATCAATCATACAATGGGAAAAACTGGCAATTTGTTAAAAAAATAGGAAAAGCAGACAGTTTACGTTTATACGTAACTGGAGAAAATTTTTGTGTTGTAAAAAAAGAAACAACCATAGAAGTCCATGAAATTTATTGGAAAAGGAACATTACCATCCCCCGCAACCAACAATTCCTGAGTTATTGGAATGAAATTCAATCCCGCCTCTACAACATCCGTCATGGTCTCACCATCAATGGTCAGATCGATGAACTACCGTTATTTTCACCACCCATCAATCCCATGCAGTTGGTGGAGGCTGTCGGTTCTGGTGAAAGTATCGAAGAAGTAACTACTTCAGTACATGCCATCGTACCTCATTATCGCTTTGAGGTCATGATCGAAAAAGCAAAAGAAGTAACCGCAACAGTCACCCAACTCGGGCAATCCTTGCTTGCAGCTTTACAGACAAAAGATGCCCAGAGGCTGGCAGAGCTCTACAATACCAATCAGGGGAATATCTTACACATGACCCAAACGAGCAAGCAAGATCAATTACAAGCTGCTAAACAAAATATTTTGGCCTTGCAAAGTGGGTTAACCAACGCGCAAAACCGTGAACAGCACTATACTAATCTGATCAATGAAGGCTGGTTACCAGAAGAAGATGCCGAAATAGCACTTCAAGGGATATCAATGCTCATTTCAGCCGCCACAGAACCCTTGCTGATCGCATCATCCTTTGCAAACCTGATCCCAACGATATTCGGGTTGTCCGATGGTGGTTTTCAACCAGGTGCAGCCCTTAGTCAAATGGCACAATCTATTCAATTGCCCGCTGATTTACTTAATCAATCCGCATCGCTTTTAGGAACCGTTGCTGGTTATAAACGCAGGTCCCAAGACTGGCAACTACAAAAACAATTAGCCACTGATGATACCAAACAAATACATTCACAGATTGTAGCTGCCCAGTACCAGCAGGATATGGCAAAACAGGAAATTGATTTGCTCAATGAAAACATCAAACAAAACCAGAAAATCGCCCAATTTTACCTGAGTAAGTTCACCAACGATCAATTGTACAGTTGGTACATTGGGCAAGTATCTTCCTTGTACTATCAAGGGTATCAACTGGCAAAAGACCTTGCTTATCAGGCACAAAATGCCTGGCAGTTTGAGAATATCGGACGTAAAAAAGACCTGGCAGACTTCATTACCCCGGGAAACTGGAACAATTTGTATGAAGGCTTATTGGCTGGTGAATCGTTGCAACTTGATCTACAGCGCATGGAAAAAACCTATATGGACCAGAACCAGCGCAGGTTAGAACTACGAAAAACAATTTCCCTGGCACAGTTAGATCCGGTAGCGTTGATGACGCTCATCCAAACAGGTCAGTGCCAGTTTGATCTCACGGAAAAGGATTTTGCGTTTGACTTTCCTGGCCATTATTGTCGTCAGATTAAAAGCATCGCCATTACCATCCCCATGATTTTGGGACCATACCAAAACATACACGCTACCCTGACCCAGCTCACCAATAAACTGGTCAGTACCGATGATGACGATGGAGTGCATGCAGTAAAATACCTGCTAAATCCAAAAGAAGGAGGCCAAACCGCTTCATTAGTTGTAGATCTGGTGCCCAACCAGCAAATCGCTCTAACGCAAGGCATGAACGATACGGGGCTGTTTGAGTTGAATTTTAATGATCCACGTTATCTGCCGTTTGAAGGCACAGGGGTTGTTTCTTCTTGGTTATTGGAAATGCCTCTAGAGGAAAACTCCATTGATTTTGAGAGTATAACAGATGTTATCATTGAACTCAGCTACACCGCATTGCAAGGTAGTGCGCAATATAAGTCAAGTGTTCAAACTGCAAGACAACAGTTCAATGGTAGTCAATTCATCTCATTGGCTCGACTCAACCCTGGTATATGGAATAGCTTTGTAAATAAGCCAGAAACTCCCATGCCCATTCACATCAATGCCAAAAAATGGAGAGGTGTAGGAAAGCAAGACACACCAACGAGTCATAAAATCAGTCTCTGCGCCATTACCGAGGGAGAAACGAAACTGTCCGGCAGCAATGTGTTTAGTTTGGCCAACAAAGAGTCCCATATTACATTCAACTCTTGGCACAATAACATTGCAACATCTTTAGAGAACGTCCCCTTCTTTTCAGGCACTCATTTGGATGGCACTTTATATGTAGGAGGTGGAAGTAATCTGCCTAAAGGGTTAAAAGACCTTATTTTAGTAATAGACTATACGGTTAATCCTCCAGCCTCTAACTGATCAAGATGGGACAGGCAATGAACAACAGCAGCCAGGGTTCCAAGGGAATTCAGGTCATCAACCCTTCCTTACCAAAGGGAGGCGGCAGTGCAGCAGGCATGGGACAAACGTTTACGCCCAATGAATTCAATGGCAGTGGGTCGCTTACCATTCCTATACCAGCATCACCCTGCAGAGATTTCGAGCCGTCCATGAGCCTCAATTACAGCACTGGCAATGGCAATTCGCCATTTGGCATGGGCTGGGAACTGTCCACACCAGAGATCATGCGCAGAACGTCCAAAGAAATGCCGCATTACAATGATGAAGACACCTTTTACTACTCCGCAGCTTCCTTTTTGGTGCCTGTACGCAATGAAGACGGCAGCCGAAAAACCAAAACAGAAGGAAACTATAAGGTCTGCGAATACCAAAGTCGCACGCAAGGCAACTTTGACCGAATCGAATGCCATACCAACATGCTAGACACTGCCGATGTATTCTGGAAAGTAAGAAGCAGTCAAAATATCGTAAGTATTTATGGCAAAAACCGCAGTGCTCAGGTATTTGATCCCAATGATCCCAGACGTATCTTTAAATGGTTATTAGAAGAAACCTATGATGATAAAGGCAATCACCAACTCTTTCAATACCAAAAAGAAAACAAAGACAATATCCCCGAAAAATACCTCAACCAACATCGTGATACACAAACGAACACCTATCTCAGTGCTGTTAGCTATGGTAATGACCAGGCGATCACAGACGGTTCGCTGATTTTGGGCGAAAGCAGTACCTATCTGAATCAGGTTCATTGGCATTTTGAAATCCATTTTGACTATGGATCATGGGACATCAACCCCAAAGCAAATTCAGATAAGGCGGTCACCGATACAGGCACCTGGCTATGCAGGAAAGATCCTTTTTCAGAATACAATGCGGGTTTTGAAATTCGTACCTGGCGATTGTGCCAGCGCATCCTGCTCTTCCACCGTTTTGAAGAGTACAATAGTGGCAACCGCTTTCTCACCAATGTCCTCACGCTGAACCATAAACCTTCTACCATAGCTACCCAGCTGAAAGAAGTGACCCACACTGGCTATCAATACCTGGATCATGCACCGTATCGCACCAAAAGCCTGCCAGCACTTTCCATGACCTATCAGGAATTTCCACCTTTGCAAAAAGACTACAAGCCCCAAGCATTTGAGCAACTGGAAGACATGAATGGTAAGGCCTTAACACAGGCTATCGATGGTTCTTTCCAGCTCATGGACTTGTACAGTGAAGGCATTCCTGGTATTTTGTATCGCAGTGGAGAAACGGTAAGCTATCGATCACGTGTTTACAATGGTGATGAGGTCCCACGTTTTGGAGCGCCACAAAACATTTCTTTTCCAGTAGGACGTGAGGATGAACAATTGACTCTCACAGATCTGACAGGTGATGGACATTTGGATTTACTCGTGAGCCAACCCCAATCAGCCGGATATTATGAATTAATAGACCAAAACCAATGGCATAATTTTAAAGCTTTCGAACAATTTCCTAGCAACTTTCTGCAACAGGAAATCAGCCATCAGGATGTGACTGGTGATGGTGTGGCAGATTTGGTGTTGATAGAAGAAGAACGCGTTCGGGTCAATGCTTCCATTCGAACACAAGGTTTCGCTAAGGGAAATTTTCAAACACGCAACACCGATGTACCTACCTCTAAACCAGATGCACCCAATGCAATTTTGTTTTATGCTGATATGCTGGGCAGTGGATTGGCACAGCGCGTGAAAGTCACACAAAATACTGTAGAGGTATGGCCGAACCTGGGGTATGGTGCCTTTGGAGAAAAAGTAACCATGCTCGATGTGCCTGATTTTGGGGATGATTTTCATATCGACCGTCTGCTGTGGGCAGACATTGATGGGTCGGGTACCACAGACCTGGCCTATTTGTATCACGATCATATGGCCATCTATTTCAATCAAAGTGGTAATGGTTTCAACACGACACCTCTGAAAATTAACCTGCCTGCCTTCTGGGACAATGCAGATCAAGTACAATTTGCAGATGTGATCGGAAATGGCACCAATTGCCTCGTGTTTCAACAGACGCATCCCAATCCTGTGGTTCATTATTATAACTTTAACAAGACTACAGGCACCTCAACAAACCCGGCAGGACATAAGCCCTATCTGCTGACTCAGATTGATAATAATATGGGCGCCATTAAGACAATGACCTACGGGTCTTCATCTTGGTGTTACCTCAAAGACAAACAACTAGGCAGACCCTGGGTCACTCATATTCCATACGCAATCAATGTATTGACGAGTGTGACCCATCATGACCAGATTTCCAATACCACCTTGGAAAACTGCTTTCATTACAGCCATGGCTATTACGATGGGTTCGAACGCGATTTCCGTGGATTTGGCAGGGTAGATCGTACCGATACCAATTCCTTTGATCAGTTCACCGCTTCCGATTCTGGTAAAACAGCGGCCTATGAAGCCCCCGCATTGCTTACCAAAACCTGGTACCATACGGGAGCCTATCTTGCCCACCATGACCTGATGAAGCAGTATCAAAAAGAATACTGGCAGGGTGATCCAAAGGCACAAGTGCTACCAAACACTGAATTTGAATGGCTCGATACGGATTCCAGCTATGAAACCATACGCAATGCCCATCGTACCCTGCATGGTGCTGTGATACGGAGTGAAGTCTATGGCAATGACGATACGCCCTGGCAAGAGACGCCATACTCCGTTTCACAATCGCAGTTTACCGTGAAGCAACTACAACGCTTGTTTACCAATAAATATGCGGTATTTCTCATGCACGAGCGGCAATCCATCGATTGGGACTATGAACGCAATGCCAATGATCCACGTGTGACTCAACAGTTTGTACTGAAAATAGATGCGTATGGACATGTCTTGCAATCTGCCAGCATTGATTTTGGGCGGAGAAGTGATCAACTGCCTGATGATCTGGATGCACAGACCAAAGCACAACAACAAAAAGTGTGGGTAGCAGTGGATGAAAATACCTTTTTTAATATAGATCAAACCAATACCAAGCAACTGGGCATCCCCATTGAAAGTAAGACCTTCGAAATACAAAACATCCCCATCAGCACTACATCCATGGACTTTTCGAGAATGGAGAAGCTGATCGCAGATGCAAAAAGTGGTCAATATGAAAAGAAACTATGGCACTGGGAACGGCATTACTATTACGATGCGGCCACAAAAGCCGCACTACCTTATGGCCAAGTAACAACACCCTTGCTACCATATCGCATGGAAATGGCCGAGTTTGACAGGAACCAACTACTCAACGATGAGCAATTCGGCAGCTTAATCACTTTTACAGGAAACGACAAAAAGCAGGAGGTTGCAGCTTTTGTTCATGGTTTATTGACGGGAGAGGAAAGCGCCCATCATGGGGCGAAAGGTGGTTACCAACAACCGATTGGTTCAGGAGAGGACAGCCAGTACTATTGGAACCCGGGAGCAACCCAACACTATGCAGATAGCAACCACTTTTATTTGCCTACCTCACATACAGATCCTTTTGGAAACACTACACGATATCATTACGACAACTACCATATGTTTGTGCATGAGGTGGTTGCACCTTATAATAACATAACTCTAATCAGCGACTTTGACTACCGCACGCTACATCCAGCCACTATTGTTGATCCCAATCAAAATACCAGCTCAGTGATTGTAGATCCGCTAGGTATGGTGATCGCCACCAGTGAGCAGGGTACGCAAGCAGATCAAACGGTAGGTTTTGCAGCACTGGATGCATACAAAGTCGTGGAAGTTGATACATTGGACGACATTTTCACCCATCCAGAAAAATACCTACAAGGTGCCGCCACCTTCTTTTATTACAACCTCCATGCCTGGAAGGATCACAAAATCCCCAACCATACGGCCAGCTTGAATTATGACGATTATACACGTGTAAATGGACAAAGCGCTTCCCCAAGTCCCAGCATCCAAATGACGGTGAGTTACCACGATGGGTTTGGTCGGGAACTACAAAGCAAAGCCTACTGTAATGAAAAACAAGACACCCGAAGTTGGGATGCCCAAACACAAAAGGTCAGCATCCAAAAAATGGCCACTTGCTGGCTCACGTCCGGGGCGACCGTCTACAACGACAAAGGCCATCCGATACAGCAGTATGAACCCTACTACGCCCCAGACTGGCAATACACGGACGAATCAGCTTTAAACCAGGTAGGCTATTCGGCCACCCTGTTTTATGATGCATTGGGAAGACAGGTGCTTACCCGCAGCGCACAGGAAAGGGTTGGTAGTTCAGGTGCTATCATACACGAAGGTTTTTTTACGAAGACGTTGTTTGGTTCTTTAATAAATGGAGCGGTCAAAGAACCTGCCTATCAGGGATTTCTCAATGACAAACTATATGCAAAGCTAGGAAACAGCACCCAAGGTCACACGATCACCTACACAGAATTGGTGCCTTCTCCTTGGAGCGTCTTGCAATATGATGCCAACGACTGCCTCAACCTGAGCGTTTACGCCCCCACACCGGATGCCAATATCGATCAAGACGCAATAGAAAAGTCCAAAGCCTTTATCAATACCCCAGTACAGCATTGGGAAGATAGCCTAGGGCACACCGTACAAAGCATGCAACTTAATGTACTGGAAACTGAACAGGATGCCCGATACCTGACCTATGACCTGATGGGCAATGAACGCACTAGTGCGGATGCACGCTTGCATGCACAGCAGTTGGATAACTTTACCTATAGCCATAACCTGAGCAAAGAAGTGGTAAAATCCGTTTCCTCAGATGCAGGGACACGTTGGATGCTCCATGATGTGATGGGCAAGCCCATTTACTCCTGTGACTCCCGTGGCACTCAGCTGTTTATGACCTACGATGACCTGCAACGCCCCGTGCAAAACTATGTAAGCAAAAAACCATCCACAGAAGACCCTCTGGCATTAGACCAAATCACCGAAAAAATCATTTACGGAGATACTGAGGACAGTAATGGCAGCCCTTATTTTCAACATCCAGAGGCGCTTAACTTACGTGGCAAACCCGTCATTCAACTGGATCAGGCGGGATTGAATGTGATGCCTTCCTATGACATTAATGGTCATGGACTGTTAACCGCACAGTGGCTTAGAAAAGAGTACGAAGCGGAAGCGAACTGGAACCATATCAGTAAAAGTATACTTGAAGCACTGGCAGCAAATCTAGCAGGTAAATACCAACGTCACGATTTTGCAGAAAATATACTGCCACAAGAATTAAGTACTCTGATGATGCAGATGGGGTCAACAAACGCACCAGCATGTTTTGTGACCAGTACCGCTATTTCAGCCATTGGTCTTCCTATTGATAGCACAGATGCCGATGGCAATGTCACTACTCCCAATTACAACAGCCTGAATCAGGTAAAGTCGGTGGCTGTAACAGCAGGTGAGCTGGGAACTAAAGCTTCCAGTACTGGTATGACGCCCGGTATTTTGAACATTGCATACAATGCCAAAGGGCAAAAAACGTTGGTGCGATATGCGAATAGGGTAAAAACGACTTATAGCTACGATCCATTCACTTTTGAGTTGACCGGTATTAAAAGCATGCGTAGTTCGAGTACAGATCATACCAAATTGCAAGACTTGGAATACCACCATGATCCGGTGGGCAACATTACCTCTGTGATTAACAACGCCATTCCCACCACCTATTACAAAAACAATGTGGTGGACGCTAAAGCCAGCTACACCTTTGATGCGCTGTACCGCCTGATCTCCGCTACCGGACGCGAACATGCAGGCATGTGGCAAGCCGCTCAGGAAGCTAAGTCGGTGGCAAATAGTAATCCGCCTTTATACCAAACACCAGCTCCAAGCAAGAGTGATGCGAATGCCTTGCTCACTTACACCCAAAACTATGCCTATGATAGTTCTGGCAATCTTTTAACAACAAAGCATTTACGCAATGCCACAGGAGCCAACACTACCATACAAAAAAATAGCATCGTAGCGACCAACAACCAGATAGCCAGCAGCAGTTTTGGCAGCAACTCAACGGTAGATTACCACTACGACCCGAATGGCAATATGCTGACCTTAAGCAATAACCAAACGTTAGCCTACAATTACCGAGATAATATCTCATCTGCTTCCGCAAACGGTACTCAAAATAACGAATATTATGTGTACAACAGTGGCGGCCAACGCACCCGAAAAGTGACGGTATTCCAAAACGGGACGAATACTACGATTAAAGAAGTATTGTACATTGGCGGAATAGAAATCAGGCGTAGTGGTACACAAACCAGCACGGGTACAAACTGGAACAAAAGCTGGCACCACAAGCGCCTGATGGAGGGAGATGCGTGCTTTTGTGATTGGCGCTATTGGGAAAGTGGACCTTTAAATGAAGGCACGAAAAAATCACAATTACGCTACCAGCTCACTGATTTTCTCACAAGCAGTAGCACCGAGCTCGATGGCAAAGGTAAGCTCATCACCTACCAGGAGTATTTCCCTTATGGAGGCACCAGCCTCATGACAGGAAAAAACCAAACCGAAGTAAAAAACAAGCACTACCAATACAGTGGCGAAGAAAAAGACCGTTTTACCCAGCTCTACTACTACGGCATGCGCTACTACTGCCCTTGGCTCAGCCGCTGGACGGCTACCGACCCGATTGGGATTCGTGGGGGGTATAACCTTTATGGCTTTGTAGAAGGCAATCCGGTGAGTGATCGGGATGTGGGGGGGATGGTCAATGCCTCAGCACTTGTAAGAATGAGGGCTCGAAAATCAAAAAAAAATACTCAACAAATTAATGCAAATCGCATTGCAAAATACAAAAAAGGAAAAAGCTATAAAGATGGTACAATTCGGGTTCACCTCAAGGGAGAAAGAAATTTATCGGGATTCACCTCTGGTGTTACTCCTGTTTTTTATAGTAACCGAGATGGTGCAAAATGGACAGATCAACAAGAAGATCGTAAAAAGGTAGTAGCTAAACATTTAAAAAGTCAACCATATACGGATGGAATATTTTGGTTTGCGGAAGTTTCACATGGATTGGCTGCATCGTTCAATGGAGGGAATGGAGTCTTGGAAGCATTTGCAGCATCTCCTCATCAAAACACAGAAATATTAGCAATAGAAGATGGTATTAGAGAACTGCATAAAGGCGGAAATGCAGGTGAAATCAAAGTTAAAGTTACCGCATATGTTTATGATACAGGAGAAAAAGTGGGTACGCTAAAAGCCATGCGCTACAAAATACTATTAAATAACAAAAAAGTTTTTGATCATTTAACAGATGGATACAGGCCCAACATTGATATCTCAGAAGCTTCTTCTTTGAGAAACTACGTAAGCAATCTAACACCTTCATCTCCAGTTCAAGAACTGCACACCAAACCAAGTGTAAAAGTTGCGAAAAAGGCTCCTCCAGCTAATAGAAACAAAAAAATAGTATTTGCAAAACGGAATAAAGATAAAGTATTTAGCAATACCTCAATAACTGATATTTACCAACCTGGTAAAGGATTACGAGGTAGAGGTCAACGAGAACAGGTAGCGGCTTTATTAAGAAAAAGTAAGATGTACTAAAAAGGTAGTATCTAAGAATCCCGCTATTTCCAGCTGTTTGAGATCTGTCAAGCTGTTCGTGATTTGCAATCGCGAACATATCCGCTGTTCGGGATATGTCAGCTATTCGACATTTGTAATGTCGAACCCGCTGTGCTGAATTTGCAATTCGGTATTACTATCATAGGATCTGCGATCCGATAAACGCTAATGTAAAATTGGTTTAGAAAATCTGTGATAAAACTTCTGGATTACAAATCCAGAAGAGCTGTTAATCAAAAAAACAACCTGCTGTTAGGGAAGGGTATAGAATAAAAAAAGAGCTGTGCCGAATTTGCAATTCGGTGCAACTATCGTAGGTTCTTCGAACCGCATTATACAATGGGCTTACAAAGCCTAAGATCGTCCTTCCAGATTGCAAATCTGGAAGCGCTGTTTAAACTATAATAATTCCATTACTGCTAAAATCACAAATACAGAACAACCACAATGAATGACATTTTTTTTGATTGCTTTTAAGAGCATTCACTCGTTAAGGTCTACCATATTTTTAAGAGGCACAGCCGATATATCTAAATCTATTTGTGTAGAAAAAGCATGGTAGTTATCACTTCTTTGCCATATTAAATAGCCTTTTTGTTTCCAAACATTTGGAATTAACGGGGCTTGATGGCCGCTGTATTCGGCTAGCCAAAGATCGTATTTAGAAAATTTAGCATCGGTGATGTACTCCTGAATAAAGGCATAGTCTGAATAAATGATTGGTTTTCGTCCGCTCAACTTTTCCAGTTCTTCGAGGAAATTTTTAATCTGTTTCTGTAATTCAAGAGCAGTTTGACCTTTTACAAGTCCGCCTTGTTCAATATCTAAAATGGGAGCAATATCATAGGGTTTGATATCTTTAATCACGGTATAAAAATGCTGTGCCTGTGCCTTAGGATCTTGTGAGCAGTCATAAAAATGATAAGCACCTCTCAATAAGCCTTTCTGTTGGATTTCACGCCAATTAGTTTTAAACATTGGGTCTACATATTGGGTACCTTGAGTGGCCTTACAGATTGCAAATTGAATACTATCACTGTGGGCAGGTAATTTCTCCATAATGCTTCCCTGATAATAGGAAATATCTATTCCATAATTATCCTTTGAATCATTTTTCAATCTGTTTTTTAAACTAGTTGGAATTTTCTCAGTAGCAACTTGAGGAACCTTGATATCTAAGAAATTGAAAATGGAACTTTCTATGGGTAGATTCTCATTTTTCTCAGCTACAGTACATGAAAGCGAGATACAAATGCCTATAATGATTTGATAACCATACTTTCCTATTTTCCTGATCTGAGTCCATTTGTACATTTCTATTTCCTGATTATTTTGTTGCATGTTAAAAGATTTCAATGAGACGTTAAAAAGCTTCCTGAAATCAACTAAACTAAATAGTTATCACCTCAACGATGTTATTATAAAAGTTATATCGGATAAGACGTAATTGTTTAATAAAGATACAACTAAACTAATTGACTTAGAACTATCTAAAGTCAAAACTTGAGTTGTGTTGATCAATATTCGCTTAGTATCTAACTAATGATTTCTCACCTCATTTTGCATAACGGCTCAAAACATAAAAATCATCAAAAACGAAAAATTATCCATTGTCTTCAAACCTTTAAAGCTACTTCCAGTACTACAAAAAAGATGAAAGGGCTGGAAATACCCGATTGGATAGATTAGCAATCATTGCCATCTTATTCTCAGAGAGAAAAACAGCAATTTGAGTAATATCATCAGAGATTTTAAAAAGTTCACAGCTAAAAAATTTACAGAATCATAGAAGATAAAATCACACAGGTGAAGGAGAATTTTATCTCATATCCAACGAAGCCATATATTCCAGATAACATATCTTCCCTTTGAGTCCATATTGTTCCAATGAACCTTTTGGATTAAGGTCATCAGTTCAAACTGAACCGATGACCTACCTGTCTGTTTGGTACTAATCCAAAACAATCTTTGGGGACTTTCAATAAGTCTTAATTACAAAAAAGGAGGCTTAAAACAATGATTATGAAAAGCATCTCCGCCGAGACGCGGCTCTCTTGAAAATGGTTGCCTATACCTAGGATTATTATTTCAACTTGATGATTAGGAGCGCATGGCCTTGTACAGAGTTGAACTTTTCATTGAATCCCCCTAGCGATTGACCTCCAACAGAATGCTGCAATTGCATGGCATAGTCCAACTTACTATTGATGGGGACTCTGAAACCTGCTCCATATCCTACCGACGGGAAAGAAAATGATTTTCCATCCTCTACATCAGCATTTAAATATTGATCATCAAAAGTTTCAAACTTATAAGACTCACTCAATAGCAATCGTGATCTCAATGATACCAAAGCATATGGTTGGAACTTTTTGTCTGGCATCAAATAAACTTTAGCTTCTAGTGGGATATCCATCCACTGTACAGTAAACTTCAACTCTTTGGCATCCGCTAAGTCAGCTGCGGTCAAATCTTCGAAAACACTCAAGTCTAAATCATCTATCTCGTAGGATTCACCATTACCTATATGATATTCCAGTCCTGAGGATACACCTATGTATTTGTTGAACTTGTATTCTACACCTCCTAGAAAAGCTCCGTTGAACATATTTCCAAAACTAGTAGGAGCTATTCCAGGCCCCATTCCTCCATAGAGGCTCCACGATCGATTGGCTATTTTCTTTTGCTGCTCACGCATCTCTTGTCGTCTAGCTACTGCAGCACTATCTTCTTCCATTACTTCAACTGAGTCTATCGGTATAAGCTGCTCTTCATTTGAATCAGCAGAGGCCAATGAATCCGAAATAGCCTTTTGCAGTTCTCTTTGCTCTTGTTCTAGAGAGGCAATAATCTCGTTGCGAAGTTCATTGTAGAGTGCTTCTCTTTCCTCTGGTGTCAATCCTATTGACGCTCCTCTCGTAGATTCCATCCCATCATTTGCTAGTTCCGGCTGAGAAGTTGATGTAGGAGCTGATGCGTAAAAAACTGGCTGATCGGCAGTTCCTTCTGGTAATATTTCGCTTAGTAGCTCTGGGTCTGACTTCATAGTTTCTATCAACTGAGTCATCGCTTGATTGACCAACACTTGAGAATCTAATGCCGTCATCGGGCGATATGCTGCGCCTGACCTAGTATAATTTGATGAATAGATCGTATCGAGTCTCTGTCCATCCTGATCAATGTACACTCTCCTATAAGATCGCTTAGCGATAGAGTCATAGTAAATGATTGATTCACCTCCACTGATCTGATTCATCGCCAATGTTGAATTCCCAACTTGATGCAATTCAATAATTCGCTCCTCCAGCATGAAGGTTCGGTAGATCAAGAAAATAGTAGTCAAAAACAATACTGCACTAGCAGCTGCCAGATACTTAACTGTTGACGACGAAGCGTAGCTGGACACTGATGGCAAATCATCAAGCATACGAGCCATCTGTCCCGGTGGCGGTCCACCCGGATCAATGTGGGATTCCAGTTTCCCTTTCAGTATATCGTCAAACTTCGATTCATCCATTGCTCACCTCCTTTCGGCCTGAGTCCAATAGCATTTTTTGTAGCTTCTGTCTAGCTTTCGATAAGTTAGACTTTGAAGCACCTACCGATATTCCTAGCTCTTTAGCTATTTCATCATGTTTATACCCTTCTATCGCGTATAGTGTAAACACCATTCTGTATCCGGGAGTGAGTTGCTGAATAGCATCCAATATCTCCTGAGCACTCATCTGCGATAGTGCATCTTCATTGAGATCGGCTACTTCATTCTCTACGACGTCTAGTTGACCGATCTCTAGTCTTTTCTTTCTGAAAAAGTCAATGGAGGTATTGACAATAATTCTTCTAAACCATGGCTTGAAAGAATCAGCATTGGTGATGGTATCAAGCTTTCCAAACGCTTTAATAAAGGAATCGTGCACTATCTCTTGTGCCTCCTCTCTAGTGTCCGAAAATCTCAAACCTACACTCATAGCATATCCATAGAAGTCCTCATATAGAGCTACCTGACTCTTTCGATGGCCTTTAGCGGCCTTCTTCAATATTTTATCTAAACTGCTCAATTCAAGAGCTCACCGCCCAGACGGGATAAGGTGGCGTATGGTTGCCTAAGGTTGAGAAAGTTGCAAATATAATGCGATCATTAAGACGAAGAGCCAAGAATCGTAATAGCTTTATATTCACCTAAATGTCAAAATCATGAAATACCTACTCCCCTTACTGTTGACTCTTGCGTCTTGTCAATCTTCTGACTTGATCAACTATTCTACTGACAAGAAACTAATAGAGAACAAAACGGAATTAATAGAACTCTATAACAACGACGGTCAATCTCGAATACTCATCGCTCCTGCATACCAAGGTAGAGTATTGGCAAGCACTCTAAACTGTACCAAAGGACAAACTATTGGCTGGCTAAATAGAACTGAACTAACAAAAGACACGGTACATGGTGGGCAAGTGGGAGGCGAAGATCGGTTATGGTTTGGACCTCTGGGTAGTCAATTCTCCTTTTACTACCAACAAATTGAGCCTATTCATGAAGATAATTGGCTGGTTCCAGACTCTTTCAATAATGTAGCTTATGAAGTGATCGAACAATCTAACGAACATGTAAAAATGAAGCAAGACTTTCTTCTCCAAAACTTCGTGGGAACCGAATTTGATATTGAAGTATATCGTGAAGTTGAGCTTCTGCAACCTGACAACTTAAATAGCTATTTAGAAGCTGAGATCCCTGAGGGTTTAAATGCTGTAGCATTTGAAAGCCGTCATCAAATGATCAACTCTGGTGATAGTACATGGCGCAAAGAAACTGGGCTTGTGGGGCTTTGGAGTTTAGGAATGTTTCCAGGTACCGATGAGACGACTGTATATGTGCCCTTGAAATATGACCTTTCACTATCTGACATTTTTCAGTACTTCGAAATTGACAACACTGACATACTGAGTATTAAAGACAAGCTTTTATCTTTTAAAGCCGATGGGTTGCTCAGAAGTAAATTCGGGATACCTAGCCAATATGCTCCTGAGCTAATCGCTTCTTATTCAAAAGATAGAAAACTACTTACTGTGGTTCAATACCAACAAACTGAGGATAGTCTCTACTATAATGGCCATGTAAGCGTTCAAGAAAATCCGTACGATGGTGAAATAGTCACGAGCTACAACAATGGTCCATTAGATCAAACTTATGCAGAAGAAAGGACTTTCTATGAACTAGAATCTCAATCTGCTATGAGAGAATTAGCTCCGGGAGATACCCTGACGCATTATCACAGGACCTTTCATTTTTCAGGAGAGTTCAAGGATTTGAAGGAACTGGCTAAAAGAATTGGAATTCAATTGGGGAATTAGGTTTATTATCAAATACAAAAAAGCCTATCCAATCTTCTGAAGAAACTCATTGATTGGACAGGCTTAAATTCTTTAGTTATTCTCAGTCAAGAAACTTCTCCACATCTGAATAATCAAGATCAAAAGTTTCTGAAACTGCCTTATAGACAATTTCTCCATCTATGACGTTAAGGCCTTTTTTCAACTCTTCGTTATTCTTACATGCCTGCTTCCAGCCTTGATCTGCTAACTGAATCGCATATGGTAATGTCGCGTTGGTCAATGCCAAAGTAGAAGTATATGGCACTGCTCCCGGCATATTAGCTACACAGTAATGTAGTACGTCATCTATGATAAAAGTAGGATCTTCGTGAGTAGTAGGGCGACAAGTTTCTATACATCCTCCTTGATCTACTGCTACATCTACTAAAACCGTCCCTGGAAGCATATCTCCCAGCATGTCTTTAGTAATCAAATTCGGAGCCTTTGCACCGGGTATAAGAACTGCGCCTACTATCAAATCATGGGATTTGATCAGTTTTCTAATGTTGTACTCGCTAGACATCATGGTATTGACATTGGCAGGCATGATGTCATCCAAATACCTTAAGCGAGCTAAATTGAGATCCATAATCGTGACGTCGGCCCCCATTCCAGCAGCCATTTTAGCAGCGTTAGTCCCTACGACACCTCCTCCAAGTATCAATACCTTAGCAGGCTGTACTCCTGGTACTCCACCTAGTAGAATTCCACGGCCTTGCATAGGCTTCTCCAAATATTTAGCTCCTTCCTGTATCGACATACGACCAGCGACTTCAGACATTGGTACCAATAATGGAAGACTTCTATCAGCTTTCTCTACTGTCTCATAAGCCAAACAAACCGCATTGCTTTTTATCATTGCTTTGGTAAGCGGCTCATAAGATGCAAAGTGGAAATAGGTAAATAGCAACTGCCCTTCTCGTACCAACTCGTATTCTGGCTCGATAGGTTCTTTCACCTTCATGATCATTTCAGCAGTAGCATAAACATCTTCGATAGTAGGCAATATTTTCGCCCCAGCACTTGTATAGTCTTCGTCTACAAAACCACTCATCTCTCCAGCAGATGCCTGAACGAACACTTCATGCCCTCTTTTGATCAACTCATGTGCTCCCCCAGGTGTGAGCGCTACCCTACTCTCATTGTTCTTAATCTCCTTTGGAATTCCAATTATCATTTTTGTCTCTGTTGTTTAATAAAAGATAATGTTGTTGTCATTCTCATTTCAGAAATCTGAAATGACTATATAGGGCTAAAATTAATGGGTACTATTCTAATTGACAGTGCTGATTGAGACGTTTCTATGAGTCTTCAAAGAGCTTCAGTCTTTTATTTCCTCTCAGCTAATTAATCCCATAAAACAAGCTGCGAAATATTGGTTCTATATACGTTTCGACTTTGCTTTTTAATTTGAAGTAGTGACGTATTGATGGATCACTAGAGAGGGGGGATTGATTTTTCTAACCTTGCCCGTAAGACTGAAATAAGTAGCATAGTACCCTATTTCACAAAAAAGTAAGTTTCACTTTAGTACAACTTACAATATCTTTGTTATGTGAATAACAAAATAAGGACTGCCGTCTTCTTTAAAGATTACTTTGAATCCTTTTTCGTTAAACAATCCGAAAAAGTACAGAGAAAAATTATTTGGACTATTAGCTTAATTGAGGAAATCCAGAATGTTCCAGAGAAATATCTTAAACATATCAAGGGAACGGATGGGCTTTATGAACTAAGAGTTCAGGTAGGCAGTAACATTTATCGAATATTTTGCTGTTTCGATGAAGGTAAATTGGTAATTCTAATGAATGCTTTTCAAAAGAAAACTCAAAAAACGCCTAAAACTGAAATCGAAAAAGCTTTGAAAATAATGAAAGAGTATGAACAAGAAAAGTAACGTAGTCACCCTTGATGAATTCAAAAACAAACATTTTGGAGAAATTGGAACTTCAACGCGCAATGAGCTGGAAGAAGGATATGATAACTTTAAAATTGGAGCACTTATTCATGATGCTAGAATAGAAAAGGGTTTGACTCAGGAAGAACTGGCTATCAAGATAGGAACTACTAAATCTTACATATCTAAAATTGAAAACAATATCAAAGAAGTCAGGCTTTCTACTCTGAAGAAAATCGTTGAACTTGGTCTTGGAGGCCGACTTGATTTATCGATAAAACTATAAACACTAATAAGAAGGGTGTACATAGCTTTTTTCAACTAAAGCAATAAGCATCTTTGTGAATTCAAAAATAGAACCATGAAATACCTGATATTTCTATCAACCATACTTTATACGAGTTTTATTCAAGCTCAAACTGCTAGAGAACCTATTTATTTCATTAATTCTATACAAATACCTAGCATTTCAAAAGAGACTTATATTAATCCAGATAACATCAAGGATCTAAGGGTAACTCATGAAACGACTAATGGGGAAATTCGAATAACATCGAAAACTGACTATTCTGACTATTTAACCATTGAAGAAATACTTCAAAAACACTTTAACTCTGATGTATTAAATAAGGATCATTTCATCAAAATCAATGGAGAAGGTTTGTTTAAACTTGATAAAATCAGAATAGACCCAACTTTCTACATTTACACTAAAACAACTGACATATCCCAAGCCATATACCTTGGAGAAAACTATAACAACCTAACAATTATTGATATTCAACTCGAAAGGAAAAAGAGAAAACCTGAAGTTTATATTAGAGGTATTGACGAAATCACTGAAGCACTAAAACCTTAGAATAACCAAATCGCCCCCCTCAAATACCTAATAATTTACCGCCCTTAGCTGACTCATTTCATACTCAACAGCTATTGTCTTTATAGCCCTAGGATTCGTTATTTGTATAATTCGGTATCACACCGATTAGCAGAAACAGATACGAGAATTAATGAAGACTAAAATTACAATCATGCTGTGCTTGCTTGCATTGACTGCAAGTGCACAAAAGAGCTTTGTCAAAAGACTCCAAACTGAAAGAGTAGAATCTACGGGGCCCATTACATGGACGCAAACATCACCTGGTAATGCTGGTTTCGCGAATATGATGCGCTACCACCCTACTATTCCACAGTTCGTGACGCAGTGCCCAGATATGTGGAATATCTATCAGTCCGAAAACAATGGGGATAGCTGGTATAGCATCAAAGACTACGATGGTAATGGTGACTTTTACCACATAAGAGAGTTGTTGTATTCTCATGCAGACCCAGATTTTGGGGTAGCGATAGAATCTTCGAGACACTGGTATACTGAAGACAGAGGAAAGGCATGGAATTTCATCCCAAACTGCCCTTGGTACAAAGCCAAGCCTGACGGTACGGATCAACAGGGTTGGTTCAAGAAAGTAGCGTCATTGGGTCTTGACCCTAATGATAAAATGACTTGGTATGTAGGAGGTGGTGCGAATGTCCGTCAACAAGAATGGCTCTCCTGCTACAAAGACATTACCATTAACAATCCTCACGGTAAAGAAGAGCGCTTTACGGGTAAACTTTGGAAAACAACCAATGGAGGAAAAAGCTGGAAGGAAGTAACAAAAGGACTTCACGACAAAGCACAAGTTGGTGTCATCATAGTCAATCCTGCTAATTCTGATGAAGTCTATGCGGCTTCTAACTACGGACTTTTCAAGTCCACAAATGGTGGAGGAAGCTGGAAAAATATCTCCGAAGGCAAGTTGGATAACAATATCATCATGGATATGGACTACTACTATGATAAGGAGTCCAAAGAACTTACCCTATACTTGATCGATCAGGTACAGTATCTACCAGATGGTCAAACTACAAAATGCAATGGAGGTATTTACATGACTAGCAATGGAGGTAAATCTTTCACCAAGATGAATGGAGATCTCGCGCTTGATATTAATCGTCTTTCTGGTGGGGTACCTAAGAACTACTACCAATACATTGGCATCTGGTTTGAGATGGAAGGCAAGAACAATTACTTCAAAGGGCAAGCGGCTAAGAAAAAATATCCAAAACTACCTACTGCTGCGCTTCAGTGTTTTAGTATGATCAGTGCTGACCCTAGTAGAAAAGGTGCGGTATATATCGGCTTTGCTGACCCACAAATTGGAAACTCAATCATGCCGGGTCGTCTTTGGGTAACAGAGAATGATGGTAAGAAATGGATCAATACTGCTAGACTTTACCAAGACGCTTGGGAGCGCGACAAGGAATATTGGATAGAACGCGGTAATCCATATAATGAAAACATGGAGGTAGGACACTACTCTCCTCACATGAGGTTTGGTACTAACTATGCTTTGAGATCGATGAGAGGTTTGGACGTAGGTGTGGATGGTAGCGTAATGATCGTATCTGATCACAGTACTATGCTAAGTACCGATCATGGTAAGACTTGGAAACAGAAAGACGAAGTTTACACAGAAAGTGGAGCTATCATCGGTACTGGAAACAGTAATCTTCCAGGTTTAATAATTCATCAAGACAAGAGATTGGAATCAGCAGTATTAGGTTCGGGAGAGCACAGAGTTTGGATTCCTACGGATGACAGTCCAGACGACAGAATCGCTCTTAAGTATATTGAAAGTCCCCCCGCTAGTGTTATTTCAATAGCTTCTGATCCTTATGATGGTCAAACAGTCTACGGTACGTCTAGCCGTCAGGAGGATAAGCAGTTCATCTTCAAAAGCACAGATGGTGGGCACAACTGGGCTAAGCATGGTACAGCTACCCCAGCAACCAACAAATGGCTGGATGACATGTACACTAATGGACTTTGTGTAGACCCGATCAACAGCCAATATATGTATCACGGTATCACCAAGATTGTAAATAAGAACAAGGGGCATTTGGCTGGCTTCTACAGATCAGAGGACGGTGGTAAGACTTTCCAACAAAGCAATAAAGGTTTGCCAGCCCCTGTCAGAATCAGTGATATCAAGTTTGACCCGAGAGATGAATCTAGAAAGTCTCTCTTTGCAGCGGCTCAGAAAAGTGCGTTTGTACAAGAACGTCCTAATGCTGAGGGTGGCCTATACTATTCTTCGGATCGAGGACTTTCTTGGAAAAAAGTAAAAACTCCTGCTCAGATAGATTGTGTCATGAAAATGGCTTTTGATCATTCTGGTAGATTGTATATCACAACTGGCTATCGTCAAAATGGTCAAGGACTTTGGTATACCGATGACTTTGGTAAAACTTGGGTACAGGCCTTTGCTTATGCAGGTACTCGATCAATTGATATATCACCATTTGACAGAAACCTTGTAGTGGTGACTACTGAGTATATGGCTGAAAATCCTGGTGTATTCATCAGTAGAGATAGAGGTAAGACATGGGCTAAAAGTAACAAAGGACTTGGCACTCCACACAAAATCGAAGACATCAAATTCGACATCTATGACCCAAAAGAAATCTGGAGTGCGACCAAAGGCTGTGGATTCTACAAGGGTAAAATGGATATCAACGACCCTATTCAGGTAGTAAAAGTTGAGAAAGGATCAATTGAACTTTCACCGGGAGCTACTTCATCACTGAGTGCCCAAATCATAGCTAAACAATATGCTAGCCAAAAAATTACTTGGAAGTCTGAAAACGAGACTGTGGTCAAATTCAACAAAAAAGGTGAGCTAGTAGCAATCGGCAAAGGAAATACGAAAGTATGGGCAACTACTGCTGATGGTAGATTCGCAGATCATACAGTAGTGACTGTGAAGTAAAATATAAAAATGGTTATTGCGAGGAACAAGGATGTGGCAAGCTGGTCCGCTATGAGAAAATCAGGAACAGATCGCTTCGTTCCTCGCTATTGACGTTTTATTAGATTCTTCTTCTTACTTAATAATAATTAACCTTTTTAACCCCAACCCACAACTCATCCTACCTATTCGACGGTTCGTCAGACTTAAATTCTGATCGCCACACCAGTTCTTCATGTTTGTATCATCAAAACAAACAAAAACATGAAAGGACTAGCGTTCATCTTACTTATTCTCAATCTAGCTACTCAAGCATCCGCCATCACCATCAGTGGTATAGTTACATCTAGCGGAGAAGCTCTTCCCGGTGTCAATGTTTATATCCAAGACAGCTACGATGGTGCTACTTCTAATATGGATGGTCTATTCTCTTTCGAAACTAGTGAATCTGGTAGCCACACATTGATAGTGAGTATGATCGGATACCAACCGATCCAACAGGAAATAACAATCAACAACTCTCCTATTCAGCTCAACTTCAATCTAAAAGAGGAGATCAACCAACTTAATGGCGTCACTATTACAGCAGGAGCTTTTGAAGCTAGTGACGAAAAAAAGTCTACTATACTGAAACCATTAGATGTAGCCATGACTGCTGGAGCACTAGCAGATATCCCTGCTGCTATGAATACGCTACCTGGAACTTCTCGGAATGCTGAAAGTGGTAGACTCTTCGTCAGAGGAGGTACTGCTGATGAAACACAGGCATTCATTGATGGTCTCTGGGTGAATAGCTTCTACAACCAGACTCCAAATAATATCCCCACAAGGAGTAGATTCAGTCCTTTCCTATTCAAAGGCACCTTCTTCAGTACTGGGGGCTACAGTGCAGAATTTGGTCAGGCATTGTCTTCGGTACTGTCACTCAACTCTGTAGACGTCGCTCCTGAGACACAAACTGAGCTAGGACTAATGACTGTAGGAGGTCAAGTGGCTCATACTCAAGCTTGGGAAAACGCATCGGTATATGGACAAGTGGGATATATGAATTTGGACCCTTATATGAATCTTGTCGAACAAGCATACGACTGGAAAGACGGTATTACTTCGTATGATGGCACATTCATGTACAGTCAAAAGATAACTGGAGATGATATGCTGAAAGTTTATGTCACCGGCAATCAATCTGACTATGGAGTGGTCATACCAAGTCCCAATAATACCACAGGTGACTATGTACAAAGTGATAATCACAACTTCTATTTAAATACCAGCTACAAAAGAGCGATCAATGAGAACACCTCTGCTTACTTAGGGTTAGCCTATGGAGAGCTTGAAGATATGACTCAGTTCAATGAAGTCAGCATCAACACCAATGAAACCTCTACTCATGCTAAGACTTATGTCGCTACGGACTATAGAAATGTAACCATCAAAACCGGTGCAGAATGGATATTCAAAAGTTCAACTCAACTCACCGATGTAGATACAGCAGTCTTTAAACCATCATTCAAAAACTCTCAGCTAGGTGCGTTTTCAGAAGCAGACTACTATATCACCAAAAGCTGGACAGTGAGAGCCGGACTGAGATACGAACACTATGGATTGACTGACCAGCATGTCTTTTCACCTCGTCTATCCACGGCATACAAAACCAGTGAAAACAGCCAAGTGTCTTTTGCTTATGGCAAATTCCATCAACTGGCTCCCAACGACCTGCTATATATCAATGATCAGCTTTCATATGAAGAAGCTGACCACTACATGCTGAGCTATCAATTGACTAAAAATGATTTTACCCTCAGAGGAGAAATTTATCAAAAGAACTATGATGAATTGATCAAGTTTGACCCTAGCCAACAGTTCAACCCTACGCTGTACGACAACAGTGGATCTGGCTACGCTAGAGGCTTTGACTTCTTCTTTAGAGATGGCAAGACGATCAAGAATGCTGACTATTGGATTACCTATTCTTTCATAGATACCAAAAGAGATTTCAGAAACTATCCCTACGAAGTAAGACCTCAGTTCGCTGCAATGCACAATATCTCGGTGGTCTACAAACACTTTGTACCTGAACTCAAGACACAGTTTGGAGCCAGTTGGAGCTTCAACTCTGGACGACCTTACAACAATCCCAACGAAGAGGAATTCAACGGAAGCATGTCTCCGAATTATGCAGACCTGAGTTTCAATGCTGCATACCTGCACCGATCAAATGTCATCTTCTATGTGTCGGTATCTAATCTGACAGGTCGAGACAATGTATTTGGATATCAATATGCCAATGCTCCAGATGATCAAGGCGTCTACAAGGGAATGCCAGTTGGCCAACCAGCACCAAGGTTTTATTTACTGGGTGTGTTCATCACACTCTCCAAAGACAAACAGAAAAATCAATTAGAATATTTATAAACATAACAACTATGAGAACTAAACTAATCACAGCGGTAATTATGCTAGGCATGATTGCCACTACTCAGGCTGAAGACTTGAAAGTAGTCATCAAAAACATCAACGGAAAAGGCAACGTGAAGGCAAGTCTTTTTGATTCAGAAGAGAACTTTTTGAGAAAAGGTAAGCGAATAAGTAAAGCTGTCAACGAGGAAGGCGACATGACAATCATCTTCAAAGATGTGACGCCAGGTACCTATGCAGTCAGCATCCTTCATGACCAAAATGCTAACGGTAAAATGGACAAAACCAACTATGGTAAGCCTACGGAGCCCTATGGATTTTCTAACAATGCCAAAGGCTTTTTTGGACCTCCATCATTCGAAGATTCAGCATTTGAATTGAATACGAACAAAACAATTGAAATCACCCTTAAATAATATAAGAACATGAGAACGCTATCAATAATTCTATTCACTATCCTTTCTTTAACAGCTTGGGCTGGCAACAAATATGAAGATCAAATGACTTCATCTATTCAGTCCCTCTATCGCGCCTCCCCTAATGAGCTTGATCAACTGACTAATAAGTTTAATAGAATCGGACAAGCTGAAAAAGACAAATGGGAACCATACTACTATGCTTCTTTGAGCCAAGTATTCAAGTTTTTCCAAACTACTGACAATACCGATCGAGATCTCGTCATCGACCGATCATTGGAGATCTTGTCATCAGCTGAGTCTATTGCTCCAGCCAACTCTGAGGTGGTGGCTTTGAAAGGATTTGCTCTCATGATGAAGATGACTGTAGATCCAGCTACTCGTGGAAAATCAATGGGTGCTAAAATAGGTGCGACACTTGGCAAGGCTGTTCAGCTCAACCCCAATAATCCTAGGGCAGTACTTTTTCTAGGGCAGATGCAAATGGGAACGGCTGAGTTCTTCGGAGAGTCGACTGACGACGCATGCCAAATGGTACTGAAAGCTGATCAATTATTCAAAGAACAAGAAGTTTCAGATCCTATAGCGCCAAGCTGGGGAAACTACGGAATAGAAGAATGGCTAGGAAAGTGTAGCAAATAATACTTATAAATTGGGACGAGGTCTGACACCATATTCAGTGTCTGTAAAAAAAATTAGCTCCTCGTCCCTCGTCTGAGTACGCCAATTATTTTTCTTTCTCCAAGTACAGTGACTTGGAGCTCGTAGATTTTTCAGATTGAGTAATCCAACTGGCGAGAACGAAAAAAAAAGTTTTTTTTGAAAAATCAGCCCGCGAGAAGCTCGTAGATTTTTTTTATCGAAAAATCCACCCTGAATAAAGAGAAAAAAAAATTTATGAGGAGTAATCAGTACAGAGTAGACCAAAAAATAATTTTTTCGCATTAATCCACACTGCGCAGAGCTCATGGATTTTTTACGCGCTTCAAGTCAGTAGATGTCGTCAAAAGAAATTTTTTTGGATAAAAAATACGACAGGAATGCTACAAAAAAACTCAAAAAGGAGACTCGAAAGAGAGAAATAGCTTGATGAAAAGCTTAAATCTTTATCTCAGAGTGAAATAGAAAGAAATTTAATTTCAAGCTGACACTGGTAGCGATTATTCTGATTAACAATGAATAAACAACAAACCTTAGATTTGTCAAGGATGAAAAATACAGAATATCACATGTACAAAGGGGGGAAGAAGATGCTCTTCAAAGTAGTAGCCTTACCATTGGTTGGTAGCATTATTATTGCCTTTGGCTTCTGTCCCAACTGTCTCCAAACCGGACACTATGAAGAGTATATTGTCAATGTCTTCTTTTCATTTGTGCTATGGAATGCAATAAGCATGGGTAGCTATGTTTTTGTCGTCAAGCCATTGGACAAATATTTACCATGGCTTGAGTACCCTGTAGCAAGAACAATCATGAGTATAGTCATGAGCATATCTTATGTCACCATCATTCTACTTGTACTTTACTACATATTGTTAGAGGTATACTACGGCTTTGACTTCTTTCATTTACTCAATAATGGGAAGCTTACTAAACCCATCATCTACTCTACTTTGATTGCAATATTTATTTCTCTCTTCTTTCATGCTAGAGGTTTCTTCTTTGCATTTAGAGAGGCGGCAGTTCAAAACGAAAAACTTAAAACTGAAAGTATCAACGCTAAGTTTGAGTCTCTCAAAACTCAGGTAAATCCACACTTTTTATTCAATAGCTTAAATGCACTGACCATGCTAGTAGAAGATAAAAGCGACGGTGCTGTTGACTTTATTCAGAAACTATCAGGCGTATATCGTTATGTCTTACAGCAATCTGACCAAGAATTGGTTTCATTGGTCGAAGAACTAGACTTTGTTCATTCTTATGTTGACTTACACGAAATACGTTTTGGTGAAAACTTCAAAGTAGATTTTATCCAAAATGAGTCAATCAACGATACTCAAATGATACCTCCGCTTGCTCTGCAGCTATTGATTGAAAACAGTATCAAACACAATGAAATCTCTTCAGACCGACCATTGAACGTCCAAGTAACTATAGAGAACAATGCAATCATTGTCACTAATAATATCAACCCGATCCGAGTAGAAAAGAGAGATTCTACTCAACTAGGCTTGAAAAATCTACAACTGCGATACAGTTTCCTGACCAATGAATCTGTTGAAATCAATCAAACCGAAAAGGAATTCTCTGTTAAACTACCAATACTTAATCCAAAATCATGAATGCACTCATCGTAGAAGACGAAGTACTAGCAGCCAATAGACTAAAAAGAATGCTAGGTGAGGAAAAAGTAGACGTAATAGCTACTAAGGATACTGTCCGAAACACTGTTTCTTGGCTAGAAGAAAACCAATCAAGCATAGACCTCGCTCTGTTTGATATTCAACTGGCAGATGGATTGAGTTTTGAAGTATTCGAAAAAATGAATGTGAAATGCCCTGTAATCTTCACAACGGCGTATGATCAATATGCCATCAAAGCTTTTGAAGTCAATGGAATAGACTACCTACTGAAACCGGTAAAAAAGGAAGACTTAGTACGTGCCATCAGTAAAGTAAAACCACAAGCTCCAACACTTAGTCCAGAACTAATCAATAGCCTCATCAACACACAAAAAGACTACAAAAAGCAATTCGTCGTCAAAGTCGGTGAGCATATCAAAATGATCAAAACATCTGAAATATCTGCATTCACCAGTGAAGACAAGGCCAATTACTTGATCAAAGAAGATGGGTCAAGAGTTTTGATAGATCAAACGCTAGACAAGGTAGAGAGCTTAATTGACCCAAAGGAATATTATAGAATCAATCGAAAATTTATTATCAAGATGGATGCTATTCAGGATATTATCGCTTTCTCTGGAAGTAGACTGAAATTGACCTTGACGAATTTTGAATCACAAGATCTACTTGTGGCAAGAGAAAGGGTCAAAGACTTTAAAAGCTGGTTGGAGACGTAAATCATTAATTCGAGCTTTTCAGTTAATTCCGATAATTCTCGTAAAGTCCCGATATCTGCACCCATTTTTCATCCAGTTTGCACTATAGTCAAGGCAATTTTGAATCTATTGTTTCCATAGTTCAATACACTCCATGTACAAAGCTCTACATATATTTATAAGCGTCAGCCTTATCTCAATTATAAGCTGCCAAACAAAATCAGATTCCAATAAAAGATACTTCAGTACATCGGATTCCTCGCTAGTCCAATACCAAGTTCCAGAATGGTATATAGATGCTAAGCTAGGCTATTGGGTCACATGGGGAATATATTCCGTGCCAGCCTACGCTGGAGACCATGCTGCTGAATGGTATGGTAGATGGATGTACAATGTCTATGACAGTTCAGGAAATGACAAAGGGTACTCTTTTGACTCAAGAGGTCTGAAGACTGCGATGCATCATCGTGAAAAGTATGGTGACCCTTCAGAGTTTGGTTACAAAGACTTCATTCCAATGTTTAAAGCCGAAAAATTCGATGCAGACGAATGGGCAGATTTGTTCCAACAAGGTGGTGCAAAATTCTTTACGATGATGGCCATGCATCATGATAACTTTTGTCTCTGGGACTCAGAAGAGCAGCACTTCAACTCTGTGAATATGGGGCCTCAAAAAGACTTTGTTAAAGCCATGAAAGAAGCTACCCAAGCTAGAGGTATGAAATTCGGAGTATCCAATCACTCTGCCTGGAACGGACATTTTTTTGAGTATAATCATAGAAATGGTTTCGATGGCTTGAAAAATGAAACTCAAAACCTCTATGGAAACGGCACTGTAGACTCAGCAGCGATCTGTCGCTGGTGGCGTATCACGACAGAGCTCGTCAATAAATATCAGCCAGACTTATATTACTTTGACTGGGGATGGAATATCAAACCATTTGCAGAAGAGCATAGAAGAAACTTTTTAGAATACTACTACAACAAAGCTATTGACTGGAACCGTGAAAGTTTCCCCTCTCCGGATGTAGTTATAAATTATAAAAACAGAAAAAAACTACCCGCAGGCTCTGCCGTACTAGATCTAGAACGAGGAGGAATGATAGAAAAAGAAGAACGAGTTTGGCAAAACGATACTTCATTAGGTCTACATAGCTGGAGTTATTCACCTGATGAAGAATACCGATCCGCCAATCAAGTGATAGATATGCTAATGGACATCATTTCTAAAAACGGTATTTTATTGCTAAACATTGGTCCAAAAGCAGACGGCACTATTCCTCTTGAAGCTAAAATCCCAATCTTAGAAATTGGACAATGGTTAAATATAAACGGAGAAGCTGTATATGCTACCAGACCATGGGAAGTATTTGGTGACGGACCTACTACTCCAAGTGAAAAAATGCACGGTGATCAGGTTGAGTATTCTTCGGCAGATGTTCGATTTACTCAAAACAAGTCTGGAAATATTCTATACGCTACTTTTCTAGGTTACCCAGGTAAAGAAGCCATTTTAAAACAGTTAAATTCAATCGCGTTTGATATGTCTGAATTAAATAAAATCACACTTTTAGGACTGAACCAAACCATTGACTTCACCCAAACTAAAAAGGGGTTGACACTTCATATTCCAACATCAGTTCAAAATTCTTCATTCGCATATTCATTCAAATTAGAATTTATTAATAGTATTCCTCAATTGAACGACTAGAGAAAACCTAGTAAAAAGAATCGAAGTTTTCAGGGGGAAAATGGATTGGCTTATTCATCTATTTGCTTCTATTATCATTTGAAGTTTATTAGTCAAGCACAAAAGATAAGACTATGAAATTCATAACAGCCCTCGTACTGTCTTTGATAGTATTCTCTACGCAAGCGTCAGTAGTAGAAGTGTACGTTTCTGTCAATGGTAATGACGATACTGGAGATGGTACCTTAGCAAACCCTTACCGAACTATCCAAAAAGGTTCCAACATCCTATCCACTGGTGGCACTTGCTATATCATGGAAGGAACATATCGTGAAACAATTACAGTTAAGTACCCTAATCAAACCTTCACCAATTACAATAATGAACAAGTAATAGTCACAGGGCTAGATATACTCCCTCCTACCCAATGGACTCTTTATAAAGATGGTATCTATCAAAACTCCTTCAGCGGATTTGAAACTCAATTCACAGAAGTATTCGCAGAAGGAGCGTACATGCATATGGCTCGCTATCCAAGCAAAACCAACGGAGATATGATGGACGTTCATTCCAAAGAAGGTGGATATGGGTACTGCATAGCTCACAATGCTATAGCTGATGAACCTACAAGAAAAGTAGAATTCCCTGATATGCCCTCTTTTCCTGCCAATCACTGGGAAGGAGGCTATTTCAAAGGAATCACAGGTTATACATGGATGAATCCACACGGAATTATCGCTGCCAGCTCTGGCACGCAACTCAGTGTCACCCCCAAATTTAAACAGTGGATTCAAAATGAAAAACAAGTCCCCGGACATGGATGGGGCTATATATTTCACCTCAATGCTCTTGATATTGAAGGTGAATGGTACTGGAAAGATGACAAAATATACTTCAAACCACCATCTCAAGACATCTCAAAAATGATAATCGAAGCCAAAAAACGACAATGGGCATTCAAAACCTCAAAAAACAATACGACCATAAAAGGATTGCACATCAAATCAGCAAGCATAGAAATCAAAGCCAACAACTGCCTAGTTGAGAATACAACCATTCGTTACCTATTTCCATATTTCTATCGAAAAAGCTACAGTCACACATTCAAAGAACAAGGGGGGCTTTATATCAATGGAAACGATAACACCTACAAAGGGTGCTATGTTGCACACTCCTGGGGTAATGGGTTTTCCATCGAGTCTGGATCTGGAAATACCATTGAAAATTGCTTCATTGATCATATAGGATGGAATGCACAATTCACTTCCAGTATTCTAACTCATGCACGCAATACAACTATCACTCGATGTACAATGGGTGCCACTGGCAGGTTTCACATTAGATTTCAAAACAAAACAGACATTACCTATAGTGACTTCTACGACTGTATGAAAATGGGACAAGATGCAGGATCTATTGAAGCTACTAGCGGTGGAGCATATGCTACCGTATTGGACATCGATGGTTCTGAAATTGCATATAATCATATCCATGATAGCAACACTCTTCCAAAACATCGAGAAGTAGAAGATGATAAACAGTTTGTTGTTGCACTATACATTGAAGATGTCGCTAATTACACAGCACATCACAACCTCATCTGGAATTTCAAAACTAAACCTCGACACGATGGTGCTTTCGTATACCTTGGTCCTAGAAGAACCGAAATCTACGACGTACATTATTACAACAATACAGTCTGGAACTGCGACTGGCGAATAAGAATCTGGAATCGTGACAAAATGGGAAACATTAGAGATACGAAATTCTATAACAACCTGATGGACTCTAGAATGATAGACGATGATGGAAATGGAGTAGATACTGATCTAATCCCTAAAATTGAGTTTAAGAATAATATAGATTTTTCAACTGCGGATGATCACTTTGTAGACAAGGAGTCAGATAAATTCTTCCTCACTTCTACTTCTTCAGCTATAGATGCAGGAATCGAAATTGCAGGTATCACAGATGGATATAAAGGAGCTGCACCAGATATCGGAGCATTTGAGCATGGTGTTACTCCTTGGAGTGCTGGATCTGAAGTGACTATACCCGAATTCATTCAAAAAGAAGATGAAGATTTTGGTACTATTATGTCAACAGATGAAGAAGAAACAGACCCTGTAGAATTATCTATAGAGACTTCTCTCGTGAGCGGAGTTAATATCTATCCAAACCCTGTTACTGGAAATATTCTCCATGTCCAAAGCGACTATGTTAAAATTGATAAAATTGAAATTCTAGGACTAAATGGAAATGTGATTTTCTCTCAATCAACACAAGGTACCTCTTTGGTAATTCCTCTTAACAATTACCTATCCAAAGGAATGTATCTAATGAGAATATCAACTAAAGATTTTACCCAAACATCTAAGTTGATTCTATCTCATCCATAGCGACTCATTTGGATTGAAATAAGGCATGTATTAAGAATGCCTTATTATTCTAAGCTCTATCTATAGGCAAAACAACAACAAAAGTAGTTCCTTGCCCTTCTTCAGACTCTAATTCAATTTTTCCCTGTAGAAGGTCAATTGCCTCTTTCACAATGTAAAGTCCTAAACCTGTTCCCTTAGAAGAAGAGGAGCCTCTGTAGAACATTTCAAATATTCGTGGCAAAACTACTTTTGAAATACCCCTTCCGTTATCAGAAATGAAGAGGAAATGATTTTCATTCTTTTGTTCATAGCTAATACTAACCCAACTGTTTTCTTTGCTCAAGTCACTATACTTGACAGCATTATTGATCAAATTGTTAATGATTATCTGAATCCTAATCAAGTCAGAATTAATTTCTAGAGAGTCATCCAAATCTATCTGAAAATCAATCAAGGAAGCATTTTCCATATATTTAATACTCTCAACATGGTCGCTAACTATTCGATTCAAATTAATTTCCTCAAACTTTAGTTCAGTTCTAGAATTTCTACTGAATACTACAAACGTATCAATAACATTCTCCAGCTGCAGAACACTTTTTTGTATGTAGTCAAAGTACTGTTTTGGATTCTTATATTTTTCATTAGCTACAATTCCAATTAGTCCTCTAATCGACTTTAGAGGAGCACTCAACTCATGAGCAGTACTATATATAAACCTGTCTAACTGTGAGACAATAACATTGAGACGTTTAATAGTTTTCTTTAGCTCAGCAGTTTTATCATCTATCTTTTGCTCTAGATTATGATTAAGGTCATCAAGAAGTTGGTTTTGCTCTTTGATTTTTTTAGTTCGATCATCTACAGCCGTTTGCAATTTAAAGTTGGTTAAAACCAATTGTCTTTCGCGAATTCTAGCGTATTGATAAATTGCAAAAATCATGAATATGATCATTCCAATATAGAACCAAGAAGTTCTCCAAAAAGGTGGTTGAATGGTAATTTTCAATTGTGCTCCCTCTTCATTCCATAGTCCCGTGTTATTCGAAGCCTTGACGTGAAACACATAATCTCCCGGTGGAAGATTAGTATAGGTTGCCTTCCTATTTCTAGAACTGGTAAAAACCCAATCCTCATCAAACCCATTTAATTTATAGGCATATTGATTTTTCCCTGGTCCAGTAAAATTAATCCCCACAAAGTCAAGAGTCAGCATATTTGACCTCCAATCCAGTACCAAAGTCCTGATACTATCACTATCAACAATTATGGATTTATCCCTTCTAATATTAATATCCTCACCAACGACATTGACATTGGTTATATACACAGGAGGCTCATTAGGGTTTTCTACGATTTTGGATGGAGCGAATCTACAATACCCATTAATTCCTCCAAAAAACAACTCCCCTTGATTAGTTCGAATCGAGGACTGAGGAAAAAATTCATCATGTACCAAACCATCCTCTTCATTATAGGTTGCAAACAACCCTGTTCTTTCATTATATCTTAAAATACCATCTACATATGATATCCAAATATTGTCGTGTACATCTACTTCCATCGATTGCAAATACATGGAAGGGAGTCCATTTTCACCTGTGTAATGCTTGAGTTGTTCAAAGTGTTCATCAAAAATAAAAAGTCCTTGATTATATGATAACACGTATATCTTACCAAAAACTGAGAATTTGATGGTTAAAATTTCAGTCTCGTCTCCGCCTGCTATAGTTACTTGATCAAAGACTAATGTCTCCTCATTGAACTTATAAATAGTATTGAATCGAGTCGTATAAACTTCCTCTCCATGAAAAAAAAACAACGTGGACAATCCTCTTAGAGGCATATCCTTATCAAAATTGACCGCCAATAGTTCCCCCTGCGTATCCAAGGTTAGAATTGTCCCAAATTGTGTAGCTATCCATAATCTACCTCTCGAGTCAAATTTCAAACTCCACAGAGCACCTTTATTCAACCATTCTTCTATCTCTTCTGAAAATTTTGCCTTTTGCAATTGCCCTTTATCTTTATCAAAGACATAAATTCCCTTGTCCCAAGTCATAATCCAGTAAAGACCATTTTGATCTCTATCTATAGACCTAACTACCTCCGGTAATTCTACATTTGAAGACTTTATCATGCTCTGAAGTGAGGTAAAATCACCTGTCTTTAGATTAAAAGTTGTCACACCTCCTCCATCAGAGCCAATCCAGATATCATCATTATCATCTTCAAAAAAACAGCCGACAATCGTAGAGCAAAGGGCATCACTTTCCGAATTCCCCAATCTTTTATATATCTGAAATTGTTCCTTCTTTGGATTATAATAATAGACTCCTGATCTTGAGGTTCCGACCCACAGAATTCCCTCATCATCTTTCGAAAAACAAAACACACCTTCGGTTTCTAATTCTGGAATAGTTACTTTGTTTGTTTTTTTATCATACATATTCACTCCACCTTGGTCTACTGCGATCAACACATACTGATCATCTAACTCGACCATATTTCGTATGATACTCCCATTTGTCCCTCCTTCAGATAAGGTGGTAGGAACTTGATAAAACCGTTCTTTTTCAGGATCAAAATGAATAACTCCCTGAGCTAAAGAACCAATCCAAACCAAATTGTTTTGGTCTACCATCAGTTTTTTATGATTAAAAAAACCAGGATCATGCTTTTCATCAGGTATAAACCTTGACCTCTTCTTATTTGGCATTACTTCCCAAATACCATAATGATCTGAAACCAACCAATACCTACCCGTCAGATCTTCAGTAAAGCCTGTAAATTTCACGTTCGACATACCCGATGGAATAGATATAGGTACTCTTACAAATTTGTCATTGGCTTCGTCGTAGTAACAAATGCCCTCTCCACAGATTACCCATAGTCTATTTTGACTGTCTTCATAAAGTGTCATCACAAAGTTTCCTGGAAGTGACGAAGAATCCGTAGGATCATGATAATATCTTGTAAAAGTCTCTGTAGAGGCATCATACCTATTGACACCGTGCATGGTAGCTACCCAAAGTCTATCTTTATAATCTTCCCCTACCCATGTGATGAAATTGTTACTAAGTGATAGAGAATCATATTGATGATAACCAAAGACCTTTACAGAATAGCTATCGTGACGAATCAAACCATGTCTACGCATACCTATCCACAGGTACCCCTCACTATCTCGGTGTACTACTCGTACTTGATTATCAAAAGGTACTTCTGTCTTCAAAGGAGAAAAGCTCAACTTTGAGCCTCCAAACGCATCAATTGTAATTAAAAACGTAACAATAAATATCCTTAGAAGATTTCTTACCATTTAGTAACTATCCTGAGACAAAAGTTAATAAAACCGTGTCTCCTTGAAATGATTTACACTACACACTACCGTATAAAATGAAGTTATGTATAACAAGTTAAAAAAAATAGGTTGACCTCTCGATCAACCTATCAATAAACTTAAGCTCTATTTTATATTTTACCTACTATTTACCTCCATATGGGTACTTCTGCTGATAATCTTTGAATGCTTGTTCTACAATCTTGATCGCAGCTTCTTTATTTTGAAATTCTTCTACATGTACTGTTTTGTTCTCTAACTTTTTGTAATCTTCGAAGAAAGACTGAAGCTCTTTGATAAAATGTGGGGCAAGCTCCGTGATATCATTAATATGATTGACGCTCATATCATTCGCAGCCACAGCGATAATCTTATCATCAGCTTCTCCCTCATCAAGCATTCCCATCACTCCTATCACCTTTGATTCTACGATACACATAGGAACCACATCAATCTGTGATAAAACCAAAATATCCAATGGGTCACCATCATCACAAAAGGTACGAGGTATAAAACCATAATTTGCTGGGTAATTTATAGAGGAGTAAAGTACTCTATCCATTCTCAATAGCCCACAATCTTTGTCCAACTCATACTTAGCTCTTGTATTCTTAGGGATCTCAATAATTCCCTCTACCACCTCTGGTGCGTTTTCCCCATAGGAAACGTCATGCCATGGATTCATCATAATTCTAAATTAAATTTCAGTAAGTAGTTTATTATTATCGCAATTTGCCAAAGTCTTATCCAGCTTTGACAGTAGTTTATCCACTTTTTGGAAGTCCTTGTCTTCACGTTGAAACAACTGCTTATGTCCCAACCCTTCAAACTTATTTAACACATAACTCACAGTCATATTACTTATTGCCGTAGCAGGGATATATATATGAGTTGCTTTTCCGTCAGGCTTGCTTCTAATCAATAAACCCGAGTCAACAAGTAAATTAACAGAATCTGAAACGTAGCGATGTGGTATCGATAACGCATCTGCTAGGCTCTTCTTTGTAAATGGATTATTCTCTTTTTCAAATGCTCTTGCGATAGTTAACATTACGAGAATAGCTATTCTTTTCTTTTCGTTGATACTAAAGTCTGATTCTTTTATCTCAGGCACATATTCTTTTTCCTTTTCTAGTGCAAAAGCAAACTCTCCTCCAATACAAGTAATGGTCCAGCTCAACTGTGTAAATGTAAAAAACAATGGTAAAGCCGCTAAACTTCCATAAATCGCATTGTACTTCGTTACCCCCACGGAAAAGTTAATAAAACCCAACTGTACCATCTGAAACACAGTACCTGTTAATATACCTGTCAAAATCCCAATTTTAGGATTGACTTTGACATTCGGCAATATGATGTAGATAAGCGAAAACATAATCCAGATCAAAAAATAACTGGAGAAGTTAGCGAGTAGAAATTCTAAAGGACCATTAAACAGCTCAACTTGTAGCTTCTTTCCAAAATCACTGACTTGTGTCCTAAAAAAAACTGTTGCTGCACTTGATGTCAAAATAAGAATAGGTGAGAATACCACAATGGCAGTATAATCTGTAAACTTTCTTAACACCGTACGTGGCCGTTGCTTGCCCCAGATACCATTAAAAACTAACTCTATATTGTTGAGCAATCGCATTACAGTGAAAAATAGTATCAAAATGGATACACCGGCAATGACCCCTCCTTTAGCACTATCAATCATTCTTTGAGCCATTTCATAGGTGGTAGTTACCACTATCTCCTGTGCTGGAAATAATTCACCTATTACATCCTCCACACTGATCTCTAGACCGAAGCCTTTCAAGATACCAAACAATAAAGCCATTGACGGAACCACTGACAATATTGTCAAATACGTGAGAGCAGAGGACTTTAAAAATATTTGATCCTTTTTCACCTCGCGCATAACAATAATTACTATGCGTAGTACTCTAACAAGTATTCCTTTGAACCCTTTCGGATCATTTCGCAGCCAGATATCCGTTTGGATATAGCGCTTGATCTCCGAATACTTTTGTTTCATACAAGTTAATTTCTAAAGCTAAATAGCCCTGCGGTGGAAATGTTTTTTTCATAAAGGTAGGCCATGATACCATCTTTAAGCCCTACATCTGGTACCAATATTTTCTGTGCTCCTGACCGCTTCATTGCATTAATATAAATACCTGATGCCGGAATAATCACATCTGCTCTATCAGCATTCATCTGAAGTTTGTGCATTCGCTCCTCATAATCCATCTTAGTTAGATCTTTGAGGCAACTTTCCATAGTCTTAATAGATAAGAATTCACCTTTTTGACCACTCGAAACTTCAAATAGCTTCTTGATATTTCCACCTGTACCAATAGCCTTAATTTCTTTTTTAGAGTCGACATACTTATCTATCCATTCATACATTTCCTCCCAAGCTTCGTGCCTATCCTTATCGTTTAATAATCTGACTGATCCTATGGGAAAAGATTTTGCAGCTATCTTATCATACCCGTTATATAGATTCAATTCTGTACTTCCTCCTCCTACATCTATATGAATGAATTGATCTTCACCTAAGTGATACGAGATTACCTTATTGATCAAATCAGCTTCTTGATCACCTGATATAATATTGATCTTAAGCCCTACTTCCTTCCAAACTCTATTGGCTAACTCTTGACCGTTTTCGGCTTCACGCATAGCAGAAGTGGCACATGCGTAATACTCATCCACTTTATAGAGATCAATCAAGATTTTATAGGCTTGCATAAGCTTCACAAAATCACTTTCTCTTTGCTCTCCTATCCTTTTCTGGGTAAATACATCTCCACCAAGACGAAGTGGAAATCTTACAAATTCAAGTTTTTTAAAAGTAGTTGAATCACCGTACCGAATAACATTGGTGATCTGGAGACGAACGGCGTTCGACCCTATATCTATTGCTGCAAAAATCATTAGTCCAAATTTTAACCTTAAAACTGGAGAACATTATCCAGTCTTAAGGTTTATGTAAAGCCTCAATTTTCTTTTTGAGAATCAGCTGATGTCCCCATCAAAAAGGCTTTTATATAGTCATTGATATCCCCATCGAGTACGTTTTGTACATCTGTTCGTTCTACTCCAGTACGAGCATCTTTTATTAACTTATATGGGTGTAGTACATAATTTCTAATCTGACTACCAAAATCCACTCTCATCTTACCTGCTTCTATTTCATCTCTAGCCGCGTTTCGTTTATCAACTTCTATTTGATACAACCTAGACTTCAACATCCTCATAGCATGTTCCTTATTTGCTAATTGAGAACGCTCTATTGAACATACTATGACAATACCTGTTGGCTTGTGAGTTAACTGAACTTTAGTTTCTACCTTATTGACATTCTGACCACCAGCACCTCCAGATCTAGAGGTTTGCCATTCTATATCTCCTTGGTTTACTTCGACTTCGATAGTATCATCAGCTACAGGATATACATAAGCTGACGCAAATGATGTGTGTCGACGACCTCCTGAATCAAATGGCGAAATTCTTACCAATCTGTGAACTCCTGTTTCCGACTTGAGGTTTCCGTATGCAAATTGCCCTTCGAATTCAAGAGTAGCAGATTTTAATCCTGCCGTATCCCCAGGTTGATAGTTGAGTTGCTTGACTTTATAGCCATTCTTTTCTCCCCACATCACATACATTCTCATCAAGATAGATGCCCAATCTTGAGATTCAGTACCACCAGCACCAGGATTGATTTCCAACACTGCTCCTAGTTGATCTTCTTCCCCACTGAGCATTCTTTTGAACTCCAACTCTTCAAGCGCTTCTAAAGCCTTAGAATATTCCGCATCTACTTCAGCTACTTCTACTTCTCCTGCTTCATAGAATTCTTGCATGGTCTCGGCATCTTCCACTAGGCTATTGACCTTAGCAAAACCATCTGTCCAGACCTTCTTGGATTTGATTTGTTTTAGAATTTTTTCGGCTTCTTTAGGATCATTCCAAAAATCAGCCTGGGTAGTAATCGATTCTTCTTCTTCTACCTCTTGGACTTTGACATCATAGTCAAAGATACCCCCGCAGTGCACTCACGCGGGCCTTTAAATCTTTTAGTTGATCTGCTGTCATCTATTTTTTATTGAAACTATATCGATTATCATCGATACCTCTAAATTATTCTATGCATACTGCATAATAGAAAATGGCAGCAAAGTTAGGTATAGAATAATTTATGATGGTCAATACATTAGATTCTTTTATCTTGCCTTTTACTATCATGTTTGAAAGAGAATAAATTAGATATGAAGATGAGATTGATTCACGAGGCAGAAGACGGGATTTTCGAACTGGATGAGGAAAAACATATTTTCTCTATTACTTGGAAAGATACAGTATCTGAAGCTACAGTTTCAAGAATACTTGGATTAGCTGCAAAAGCTGTCTCCGCTATGGAGGTAGTGCACTGGATACTTGATAGACGAGAGCAAGATGGATTTACTCCTGAAGCAAGAGTATGGATCAAGACACGTTTTCTAGAAAATATGGGGATTGAAGCCATGCAAAAAACAGATAGAATGGCTGGAATCAATTCTCTTCATGAGATTACAGAAATTACTTCAGATATATTAATGGAATCAATCAAGAAAATTAATCCCGACATTGTTTACCATAAATTTGAATCTCCAATTCTAGCTCAAGAATGGGTAACTGGAAATGAAAAAAAGACCAATAGCACTGCTTCTACTTCAAAGCGTGATAGAATTAAAAATATTTTTAAGAGGAACTAAATCAAAACCTAACCAACTCAAAAGAAACATTTAAGCAACTACATTAATATTATTGTTTAGTAGATTAGTAAAATAAGTTTATTTAATCTACAGAGATGAAAGTACTTAGTGAGAAAAAAGATGCTTCATTATTTCATGATGAAGTTAACGGTATCGTAAAATTTAAATGGAACGGTACTGTGACGATCGAAACACTTAGTGAGCTTGTTCAAAAAACTGCTCAACTCACACAACAAGGAAAATGTTCTTATATCATGTTTGATAGAAGAGAATTAGAATCCTATACTCCTGAGGCCAAAAGCTGGATAAAAGAATATATGAAAAACGAAGGTAAGGCAATAATCAAGAGTATATCCAAAATTGGAGCAGTGACATCAAAGTCTACTTTTGCACAGTTGGTATCTACAATTTTAGTTGAGGTATTAAAACTTTACAATCGAAACATGCAGTACAAGACTTTTGAAACACCAGAGCTAGCCATATCATGGTTACAAGAAAAAGAAACTGTGGCTTAAAAGTAAGATCGTAAAAAAAGCCATCCTAACAGTTGTTAGAATGGCTATTAATATCGTCACCAGTCAAAATCAAATTTTACAAACCCAACCAAATTTATCCTCGACTTGACCTGTCTTTATTTTATCCAGAGTATCAAATAATCTATCACAAAGAGGTTTCTCCTTTGGCAATTCATATTGCTTGCCCTCATATCCAATCATTCGAATTTTGGAAATAGTAGCGGCAGTACCTGCACCAAATACTTCTTGTACTTCTCCCTTTTCAATTGAATCAATCAACTCTTTTACACTAAGCTGTCTTTCTTCGACTTTAATTCCCCAATCTTTAGCTAGAGTTAAAACACTATCTCTTGTGATTCCATGTAATATTGAATCACTTGTAGGAGCCGTAATCAACGTATCATTTATGTAAAACAGCAAATTCATTGTACCAGCTTCCTCGATCATTTCATGATTCTGCCCATCAGTCCAAATCAATTGATGATACCCTTCTTTCTGAGCTTGTAGTGCTGGATATAGTGAGGCTGCATAATTACCCGCAGTCTTAGCTGACCCTACTCCTCCTCTAACAGCTCTTGTATAATGAGTCTCTATTTTTACATTGACTTCCTCTGAATAATATGCTCCAACAGGCCCCGTAAAAAGAAGAAATTTATAAGTATTAGACGGTCTAACCCCTACATAAGGATCATTTGCAAAGATTAACGGCCTTATATATAAGGAAGTATCTGGCTTAGTAGGTATCCAAGCTGAATCTAACTTCAATAGTTCAGTCAAAGCAGACATGAATAAGTCTTCAGGAATAGGCGGAATACACATACGTTCAGCACTTTCAATCAGCCTTTTCGCATTGGCTTCAGGCCTGAACACAAAAATATCACCTGCATCATTTTTGTAAGCTTTTAATCCTTCAAATATTGATTGGGCGTAGTGTAAAGTTGCATTAGCTGGGCTAACAGATAAATCTCCGAACGGCTCGATACGTAAGTTTTTCCACTCACCATCTTCATATTCTGCCACAAACATATGATCAGAATATACTTTACCAAACTCAATGTTATCAAAGTCTACCTGACTCAATTTAGAATCGGTGGTTTCTTTGATGTCAAAAGCAAGTGTGCTCATCATATCTGTAAAAATTGGTTATAAAAAAAGACGCACTTTTAGGATACGTCATTTTGGATTATCAAAGTTATAGTATTTAACCATTTTCCTGATGATTTACATGAATTTAGAAACAGTATTCTCAGGAACCCCATGGAATTTCTACAACTTTTAGTTGTTTACTCATCCATCTAGACAGGATGAATAAATAATCTGATAGACGGTTTAGAAATTTCTGTATTATTTCTAAAACATCTATTTCCTCTGCTAATGCTACTACTCTTCTTTCTGCCCGTCTACAAACTGTACGAGCAATATGAGTATGAGAAATCTCTACATGTCCTGAGGGAAGAATAAAAGTTTTTAGTTCTGACAACTCGCTGGTCATCGAGTCCATTCTATCTTCAAGTTGTGAAATGACTTTCTCATCAATATTTGGCAAATCTTTACTATCAAACTCTTCACTTTTAGCAAGATGTGAACCGATATCAAATAATACACTCTGAATCTTAGTATGAAAATCTCTATTGAATTTGTTTACTTCAAAATCTGCGACAAGTCCAAAGTGACTATTTAACTCGTCTATAGTACCATAAGCTTCAATTTGAATATCTGACTTGGAAAGGCGATCGCCCCCAAGTAGACCTGTCGTACCATTGTCTCCCGTTTTAGTGTAAATTTTCATCACTGATAACTAAGCTTTCTTTAATTCAAGTATAGTTATTTCAGGAAGTATTCCAATTCGGCCAGGGTATCCTAAGAAACCGAAGCCTCTATTAACATACAAATTCTGATTTCCTTCAGTGTACAGGTCTGCCCATTGTTTGTAAATATACTGTGATGGACTCCATCTAAAATCACCTATTTCAACCCCAAATTGCATCCCATGAGTATGACCTGATAAGGTTAAATCAATATCGGAAAAATTAGGTCTGATTTGAGCATCCCAGTGACTTGGATCATGAGACAACAATATTTTAGCATCTGCCTCTACATTATGCATGGCTTCTTTTAATTTTCCATATTTAGCAAAACCACGATCACCCCAATTTTCAACACCTACAATAGCAAGTCGCTCACCGTCTACTTCCAAATACCTATGCTCATTCATCAAAATATCCCACCCCATATTTTTATGGGATTGAATAAGATCTTTAAGGTTTTGTTGTTTGGCTTCTAATGAAGTCCATTGTTTATAATCTCCATAATCGTGATTCCCAAGTACAGAAAAACTTCCCAAGGGTGCCTTTGCTTTTTCGAAAATCTCTAAATAATCTTTTACTTCTTTAGACTCGTTATTCACTAAATCTCCAGTAAAAAGAAAAAGATCTGGCTTTTCTGCCAACATCATCTCTACTCCTCCTTTTACAGCTGTTTTATTAAAAAAACTTCCACTATGAATATCTGAAAGCTGTGCAATCCTGACTCCGTCAAAAGCTCTGGGAAGATTTGCTATTTTCACTTCACGTTTTCTAACCCTGTAATCATATGCTCCAGATATCACACCAAAACTTAATGTAGCAGCAGGTATGGTCCCAACAGCCAAAGCTGTTTTCGAAATAAACTCTGAACGACTCATACCTTCTGCCGATGCGCCCCCTCCATTTTGAAAGACCCCTGCATACAAATATTTACCCGCTCTATAAATATCCTCACTAAAAAGTACAATACCAGCAAAGAACTTACCCAAGAAATTCAAAGCAACAGAACTGAACATAATTGTCTTCAGTAGTGCATTATCAGAATCTACTGATCTCCAAAAAACAATTGACAGATAAGTGATAAAGGTAAGTATCCAATATATAGAATGAACCAATGTCCGAGTGGAACTAGACCAATTTTGGGTAACTACTTTAACCGCCTGAAAGATGTAATAATCCAAAAAGGCATAAAAAATTAAAAAAAGAATAAATACGGTTGTTCTTTGCATGATCCAATACTACGCAAGCTAAAGATATGGGTTACTGAAACTTTCAAGGGCTTTATCAACAAATTTTAAAACGCCCATATACTTTTGCATCTCAAATTGAAAACTATGCAAAACCACAGTACTGAAATCACTAGAGATATAAAGCAAAGTATTAGTAACTACTTAAGCGATAAAAAATATAGTAAAATAGCGGTTTTAGTTGATGAAAACACCCAAAAGCACTGCTTACCGAAAGTGATTGACGTACTTCCTGAGCATTACTTAATTACTATTAAAAGTGGAGAAGAGAATAAACATCTAGGTACGTGCGAAGACATCTGGATGGCAATGACCGAAGCAAGTTTTGACAGAAAAGCTCTGTTGATTAATCTTGGAGGAGGTGTAATAGGTGATATGGGAGGGTTTGCAGCGAGTGCATACAAACGTGGTTTTGATTTTATTAATATACCTACCACTCTTCTTTCCCAAGTCGATGCAAGTGTTGGAGGAAAACTAGGTGTTGACTTTCATGGTTTTAAGAATCACATTGGTTTTTTTAAAGAACCAAAGACCGTATTAATTCACTCTGATTTTTTCGAATCTTTACCTAAAAATGAATTACGGTCTGGTTTTGCAGAGGTTATCAAACATGGTTTAATTTACGACAAACCATATTTCGAAAAGGTAAAAACAATCAATCCGTATAATGCTGATTTGACCGAACTTGTGTCAGAGTCTATTGAGATTAAAAAGAAAGTGGTCACTGAAGATCCCTTCGAATCAGGTATAAGAAAAATACTAAACTATGGGCACACAATAGGTCACGCTGTAGAATCATATTTCCTAGAAAAGCCAAAGGAAAAATTATTACATGGAGAAGCTATAGCTGTAGGAATGATTTGTGAAGCTTATCTTTCGAAGAAACTAACAGGATTATCCAAAGAAGACTTAGAAGAAATTTCTGACTACCTAATAGAGGTTTATCAACCGAAAGTGATAGAATCTTCACTGTTTGATGATATTCTGAAATTGACACTCCAAGACAAAAAAAATGAAGGGGGAATTGTGCAGTTCAGTTTATTGAAATCAATCGGGGAATGCACTGTAAACATTCCCGTATCGACAGCTGATATGGTAGATAGCTTATTTTATTTCAATCAAAAGATATCTAAATAAACATCTTTTCCTTTTGAATTTTAATAGCCTGTTGCTTGCTATTTTTAGCATTGGGTCTATCGCTTTTCAAAAACAGGAAAGCAGCCGTACCTAGCGCTGCACCCACTGTTAATTTTGTAATTAAACTACTTCTCTTTTTTCTTTTTCCTTGAATCATATCTTTCATAGTTAATGTAGATTACTTTACGACGTATCATAAATTCAGTTGAAACATTAGGAACCAAATTCCATACCGAAATTCAAAATTGACGATATAAGACTTTCGAATCCTGCCAAAAAACTTCCGAATTCTGCATAATCTAGATTTCTTCCATCAACTCAAACTGAACAAACACCATTATCTCAAGGAATCCTTTTAATATTGCCGTCCAATTAGACTTTACAAGATTATTAGATCATGAGTACATCGATTTCACTTGCAAAAACCAACTCTGTTTCGCTAGAAGTACCATTAACCTCATCAAAAAGTGAGAGTAACCGAGCCCTACTAATTAAAATCTTGGGAGGTAATAAAGCAGAATTAAGTAATCTATCTTCTGCCAGAGACACTCAAACCATGACTACTCTTCTCAATTCTGATGATTATGAATTAGATGTTTTGGATGCAGGTACGGTAATGAGATTTATGACTGCGTATCTAGCCACTAGTAACAAAGAAAGAAGAATTACCGGTACTCCAAGAATGTGTCAAAGACCTATAAAAATCTTAGTAGAAGCTTTGAATGAACTAGGCGCAAACGTAAAGTATGTAGGAGAAGAAGGTTATCCCCCTCTTGAATTCAAACCTTTTAGTGAGCAGAAAGTTGACGAACTCACAATTCCTGGTAATATTAGTAGTCAGTATATATCTGCTTTATTAATGATTGCCCCTACTTTACCCAAAGGGCTAAAAATTAATTTAGAAGGTGAAATTTATAGTCGTCCATACATAGAGATGACATTGAATTTAATGAAACACTTCGGTGTAGAAAGCTGTTTTGAAGGCAAAATAATATCTGTAGCATCACAAGAATATGCTGCTAATAGCTATACTATTGAATCCGATTGGTCAGGAGCTAGTTATTGGTATAGTTTTGCTGCTTTAGCAAACACAGCATCAATCAAGTTAAAAGGCTTAAGGGAAGTCTCTAATCAAGGTGATAGTGCAATTGTAAAAATCATGGAAGGATTAGGTGTCAAATCTACTTTTAATGGAGACGTAGTGACTCTCACGAAATGTGATCAAAAATCTCATTTGGATATAGATTTCAAGTCATGTCCTGATCTAGCTCAAACAGTCTTCGCATGTGCCGCAGCCAAAGGTGTATCTCTTAAAATGACAGGACTTGAAAGTTTAAGAATTAAAGAGTCTGATCGTACTGCTGCTATGGCTACAGAACTTGGTAAAATAGGAGCTAAATTAGAAGAAACGACTAAAGGTGTATGGGAATTGACTCCAGCTCCATCAATAGACCAAACTATGGGTGTGACATTTGACACTTATGATGACCATAGAATGGCAATGGCTTTAGCACCACTTTGCACTCAATTGCCAGTAATTATCAATGAACCTGAAGTAGTTGTAAAATCTTATCCCGAATATTGGGATCATTTAAGATATGCTGGAATTTCTACTGAATAAAGGTTAGAATAAATTACAATCAGAACAATCAATAAACTGGAAGCCCTAATAGATTTTCCAGATTAGTTATGAATTCATTATTTGAACCACAATTCCTTTAATTTAAAAGTTAACATTACTTGTTTCAAGAAAGTATTATTTGAATCCACTACACCTATAAAAAATAGCATAATTAGTTAATTATCAATTCGAGTCACTAGAATCAATAGTCCTACTGTTTAGCAATTTATATTGACTTCTAATACTCAAACAAAGTAACTGTGCTGTACAAAAAATGTATATTTCACTATTAATAAAAACGAAAGAAAATCTGTTTTTTTAGGCCAATAGTTAGCAACTATATGCTCTTTCTAGATTAACTTCAACATTGATGATTATGAATGATTCTAAGTATGATATTGAATACAGCAATACAAAGCAAAAGCTTCTGGACGTTCGAGTATATTTATTATATTGACATCTAAATTGAGACAACAAGCAGCATTTTAACAAAAGCACATCAAGGCTTACCTTAGACTTTATTGTGAATTCGTCTATCGGATAAAAACTACGTAGTCTTTAGGAATAAACCCTATTGAATTTTTCGGTGAGATGCTTATTGTTTCCCAACTTAAAGGATAGAAACTTTGCACTAGTGATATATCTGGCCCATTAAAGAGTTCGGGTCGATAATGTTTACATCAAAAACCAAAAACATGGATTTTAAAAAATTCATTGCAACTGATAAGATTAGCCTTTCAATTAGTAAGAAAATTTTCTTAAGCTTCTCATTGTTAATTGCAGTAACAGTAATTATCGGAATTATTACAATATATAGACTATTTGATAGCTCTGATAAGCTCAATGTAATTTCGGAACAGGTTAATCCTACCCTGAGTAATTTAGATGAGTTTAAAACATTAGTAAAAGATGCTAAAACCTATGCTACTAACTGGGTATATGTAAGTAGATACGAGAAAGATAAAGAAAAGCTAAAAGCTATCCACGAAAAAAAATTCCCTCAAATCAGAGACTCATTGATGGCAATTGGAGACTCTCTAAATGCTTCAGTGGAGAAATACGCAAATATTCAAAGTCTTGTTCTTTCGTTCGAATCCGTATTGAATGATCAACAAACAATAATGACGAGTCTCAATAATGGACTTGCTTATGAGGATGCAATGACACTTTTCATATGTGAGGACTTAATTGAAAGTAGTATTATTCCCACATCTGATGAAATCATTATAAAACTGGATGCTGAAATTGAGAAAAAGAATATACTTTCTGAAGAGTTAAAAGAAGGCCTCGTAGGTTCCTTTGACACAGTTTGGAAAACTGTTTTGTTTTTAACTCTAATCGCCGTAGCAATTGCCGTTCTAATATCAATTTTCCTCTCTAGTAGTATAACAGCACCAATCAATGTAATTAGAGAGAAAATAGCTGAAATTAGTATAGGTAAGATTCCTGAAAAACTCGAAACCAGAGCTAAAGATGAAATTGGTCAGATGAGTAATGGTATCAATACATTAATTAATGCATTTAGTGCTTCTTCACAATTTGCAAGTGATATCGAAAAAGGTAACCTAGATAGTATCTTCAAAGCATTGAGTGATGATGACGTTCTTGGACATTCCCTTTTATCAATGAGAAATAACATGAAAGGTGTTATAGATGAGACTAATGAGGTGGTAAGAATGGCTAGTGATGAAGGTAACCTTGATGCTAGAATCAATATTGAGAATAAAGAAGGAGCATGGAAAGGTCTAAGTATTACAATCAATGAAATGCTTGAATCTATTGCTGTTCCAATTCTAGAAGTCAATGACATTGTAACGGCTATGGCTGATGGGGATCTTAGTAAAAAATACGACGGTAGTGCAAAAGGTCAAATTGGCGAGTTGGTAAACAACTTGAATATCGCTACGAATAATCTAAGTCAACTATTAACACAGATTGCACGAAGTGCTGACTCAGTTGATGACTCCTCAGTCGCTATGTTAAATGCAAGTGAAGAAATGAATTCTACAACTAGCGAAATTGCTTCCGCTATTAGTCAGATGAGTTCAGGAGCTCAAAATCAAGTAAATAAAGTAGAAGAGTCTTCTTCCCTAGTAGAAAAAATATTGAAGTCTTCAGCTGACATGGGTGATAAGGCTAAAAATATTCAGAATGCTGCTCAGGTAGGTGTGGAAAATAGTGAAAAAGGTAAGCAGATGGTTGACAACCTTGCAGTAAGCATGGAAGAAATATCTGACTACACAGACAAGACTACTGAGTCTATCAAAGTTTTAGCATTGCGTTCTGCTGAAATAACTAGAGTACTGAGTGTAATTACTGAAATAGCATCTCAAACAAACCTTCTAGCATTGAATGCAGCTATAGAAGCAGCACAAGCTGGTGATGCAGGTAGAGGATTTGCAGTCGTAGCGGAAGAAATTAGAAAACTAGCTGAGGATTCTAAACATTCAGCGCAAGAGATTGAGAAATTAGTAGATAGTGTAAAATCAGATACTGATCAAGCTACTCAAATGATGCAAAGCATGAATAAGAGTGTCCAAGACGGAGACAACGCATCCAAGTCTGCTTCTGCCACTTTCAATGAAATTGCTCTATCTAATAAGACTACACTTGAATTAAGTGAAGGAATAGTTTCAGCTACCCAGTCACAGACCTCTGATATGAATCAAGTTGTTTCTATTACCGAAAGTGTGGTAGTGATTGCTGAGCAAACTGCTGCCGGTACTGAAGAAATAGCTAGTTCGGCTAGTGAATTATCCGCAGGTATGGAAAATTACAATCAGAAGTCTGAGCAGCTAACGGGTATAGCAGCTTCTTTACGTACAGAAGTTCAAAACTTTAAATTGTAGTTATACTGATTTTTAAAAGAATACGTTCTTAGATAAGAGAATTATGAAAACAAGAAAGACTTTATTTATTATATGCTTTCTTTCAATCGTTAGCCTTTCGGCTTCTGCACAAGAAAGTAAATTCAAAGCGCTATTCATATACAAATTTGCAGAGTATATCGAATGGCCTTCAAGTCCATCAAAAATAGTAGTTGGAGTAGCGGGTAAATCTGATGTCTTCAATCAGTTGTCAACGTTTGCAGCTAGTAAGGATAATCTAGAAGTGAAAAATATTAGTAGTGCCAGTGATTCAAAAAGCTGTAACATTATCTTCTTACCCAATGCACAAAGTGGCCAATTAAATAGTTATGTATCAACTATTAATGGCAATAGCATACTTCTAGTAACTGAAAATAGTAAGCTAGTACCACAAGGAGCAGACATCGGGTTCTATTTAGAGCAAGGAAAATTGAGATTCCTTATCAATAAAGGTAGTATAGAGTCTAAAAAAATGGTTCCTAGTTCAAAACTACTAGCATTAGGAAAAGCAATATGATAAAATAATAGCAACACAAAAAACCAACTACCATGAACCCAATAAGATCATTAAAAGTAATGGTCTTGGCTTTTTGCTACTTAGTATTACCCCCACAAGCAATAGCTCAAGAGCTTTTTCCTCAAGATGACATACTCAGTATGTCTCTTGAGGATCTTATGAATATAGAGGTCACTTCTGTATCGAAAAAAGCAGAAAGACTCCAAGATGTAGCTTCCGCTATATATGTAGTAAATTCAGATGACATTAGACAGTCTGGTGCTACTACTCTTCATGAAATACTTCGAGATGTACCCGGATATTGGGGTACCCAAGATGAATACAATAGTGTTTATTCAGGAATCCGAGTATCTCAGCCTTATAATGCAGACCCCCAAACTGTTCTATACCTTTTAGATGGAACCCCGTTACAAGAGTTGATGGGACAGACTTTTTCTTTCATCAATTTTGATATCCCTTTAGATGAAATAGAAAGAATTGAAGTTATAAGTGGTTCTGGGGGAACAATTTACGGTGCCAATTCAGCTACGGGAGTGATAAGCATTTTCACTAAAGATCCCGATAAATATGATGGTATAAATGTAAGAGCTGAGGGAGCCACTCCAGGTTATGCCAATGCAACTATCAGGGCTGGAGGTAAAATCAATGATAAACTTGCAATATCTGGATATACAAAATACAGATACTTTTCAGGTTGGGAATCTTTGGCCGGTAAGTTCGAAGACGGTGCTAACAATGAAACATTAGGTGAGAATGGAACTGCTTTTACCAAGGACTTTAATAAGTCTATGTATTACAGTCTTGGATTGAAGGCAAACTACAACATTTCGTCCAAGGATAAGATTTCGTTTCGCTCTCATTTTAACGGACGTCAGAAAACGACTTACACTAATTCTCTAGGTAAAGAATTTTTATTTGAAAGAACAGATATTAAACATGAAAATGATATCAACGCCTCAAGATTTGTAGGAAATATAAGGTACGATCATAATTTCTCAGATAAGCATTCTTTCTTTTTAAGAGCTTCTACCAATATTGAAAATGACTTTTACAGATTGGCTGGAGGCATGGATATTTCTAATGCGATATATGACTTTGAAATTCAAGATAATATTTCTATTGGAGCTTTTAATGATCTGAGTTTTGGAGCGAATTATAGATTGGTCAACTTTGATATTCACAATATTGTAGCGCCAAATCAAATTCAATATTTAGACCCTAAAGCAAATGAGTCTTTGAAAGGAGCATTCATTCAGGACAAACTAAAACTTCTGGATGGTAAATTAAATTTTACGGCTGGGATAAAAGCAGAAAACTACTCTCTAGTCAATGATAAATATTACATCTCCCCAATGGCTAAAGTAGCTGGAATAGTTAATGAAAGATTTACGGTTTGGGGCGGATTCACACAATCATACACGACTCCAGGGTTTAATAATACTAATATTGACTGGTTCTTATTTCAATCAGCGTCTGACGAAACGTATGACTTAGTAATATATGATCAAATCTACAATCAAACCGCTACACAGGTTGCTGACCTAGTATTTTTAGATGCGTATAATACTGCAAGAAATGGAGGAGCATCTCAAGAAGAAGCAGTCAACTCAGCAAATGATTTTATTTCGAGTGATCTTGGTCAAAGCACAATAAAATCAAATACTGAAGCATATATTCAAAGCGAAGAAGGGCAGGCACTTTTGAATGGTACTACTCAGAATGTAAAAGATCAAACCTTGACTACGGCAGTTAAAAATGGTTCTAATACGACACCTACTCAATTTCAAACTTGGGAATTAGGATTCAAGGCTCAACTATACAGTCATTCTCAAGTAAATGCTACTCTATTTCATACCAATATTAGCGATGCAGTTTCTGCAAGTCCTGGAGATCCATTGGCATCTCAATTGAACCAACCCTCTATTACAAGACCAAATGAACAAGTAAACTATTACTTATATGGAAATTATATGAAAGGTGTAAATAAAGGAGTTGAATTAAGCGTTCAAGCATTTCCCAGAGAGGATATCGTGTATAAATTTTCTTACACTTATCAAACAACAGAATGGGAGTTACAAGACAATCCTGATTTTAGTAGTGATATTATTGAAAACACCGAAGAAGCTCCTGCAACTCCTTTTATGCCAGAGCATATTTTCAGATTTAGGTTAACTCAAAGTTTTGGTGATCACTTGACGTTCAATATTCAAACAATATATGCTAGCAAACACTTTTCTGAGTTAAACTATTTCTACGACAGACTTGAAAGATACGAAATGGTGGCAGAAAATGACTTGAGAGATTTAGACGCAGCTCTAGGTCTGGAAGAAAATCAAGGATATGACTTTACACCAGTAGCTGTAAATAACGATCGTTTCATTTTAAATGCTCGTGTAGAAAAACGTTTTCTAGATGGCAAACTCACGGCTTATGTTTTTGGGAATGATATTCTAAATGAGGGAAGAGTTATGAGAACCGACCAATTAAGAAATGTTACCTTAAGCCAAATAGGAGCTATGTATGGACTTGGTTTTAACTATCGTTTGAAATAACTGTGCGAACTGGTAGGGATAGTCACAAAATCCACAAAATAATTGCTCTCAATACATAGAAGAGGCCACTATCAAACCTTGCTCGTCAAGAATATCTTTACCTCTATTAGATCTAATATATGACAAGAAAGCTTTTACGTAGTCATTTTTATCTGATTTAAAATATATTCTTAGCGACCTTTTTAATGGATAATGCCCTTCGGATATTGTTCGAGTAGAAGGGTAAATAAACATTGAATCATCTATAGACTTAGTAGATGGTACTTTTACATCTTTGACATTCAAAGTCACATAGGCAAAACCAATGTAGCCTATGCTATTGGGGTCTGCATTGACTTTAGCAACTATTTCATTGTTCTTTTCCGCTACCAAAGCATAGTCAGGAATCGTATCTAGTCGAAAATGTTCCCTGAAGAACTTTTGCGTCCCTGAATTTTCGTCTCTTATAATGGGTTTAATAATACCCGGTCTACCGCCTATTTGTCCCCAATCTGTATAAGTACCGTCATATATGCCTGTTATTTGCTCATTAGTTAATTGATCTATGGGATTACTCTCATTGTTAATAATTATAATTCCATCATAAGCCACTATCATCTCATCAACACCATGACCTTTACCAAGAATATCATTGACGTCAAATGGATAGGAAGATAGTCCAATATCAGCTAAACCGTTTGCTACAGATGGCAATGCTGTTTTACTCCCTCCTCCTTCTAATTCTAACTTAATTGAATCTTGAATACTCTCAAAGTCATTCTTTAAAGCCTTAAAAGAACCAAACATCGATTCACTCCCTTTTAGCTTAACAGTAAATTTTTCTGACTTATTTGATTGACACCCTATCAAAATATATAGGGTAATTAATAGATATAAAACTCTCATTCTACTGACTAGTTAACTTGTATTATATGGAGTCTGAAACAGCATTCCAGTAATACAGGTAGGACAAGTTTCATAGCTTCCAATTTAACCGCAAAAGAAGACATTTAAGTAGACCGGATCGTCCCAGTACAGTTATGTATATGCTATGGATTTGTAAATTTTAGCCTTAATAATTGATAGACTATTGGCATAGAAACAAAAAAGACCACCTAATAGTGGTCTTTCTTTGAATAATATTTCTTGTATCAATCAGAGATTGATTCTATTTTCATGCAATGTATTAAGAGCAGTTTGAAGCTCTCTTTTGAGTTTAACTTGACTTTCCCTAGCCCTATCTCTGTGCTCGGCATATTCCGTTTCAAGACTATTATATGCTTTTTGAACTTTTTTAGTAACTACATTACTTCTCATGAACATAAGGTAAACGACTATCACAGCCACCGCTAGAGCTACTATAATACTCCATACTATTATTGTGTAGGCAATCTTACTCATATTCATTCCTATGAAGGAAATAGAATCGTTTAGGGACATACTTTCAGTAAGCTGTGTTTCTAATTCAGCAATTCTAGTATCTCTTGACTTCACATCTGCCTCAAGCTTAGCTACTTGCTCCAATCCACTTTTTATGCTTTGATCTTTCAATGCAAGTGTATCTGATACTACTTCCCAAAACTCCTTCAATTTCGGCATTTTCATCATGCGATACTCCTGCCACGTATTCGTTTCCTTATCGTAGAAAGTATTAAACTGATCTTGAATATTTTCCTGTCCCCAAGCAGTGGATAATGTTAAGACAAGAATGGTTGCCGCAAAAATTTTCTTAATAACTCCCATAACCATTTGAATGAAATAAAGTCTCAAAACCTTCACAAAAGTAGAACTAATTACCATGTGAACAAAAAACTAATAACTTGATCCTTTATTGTTAAGTTGGAATGAATTTAGTGAATGGAATATTTCCTTCCAAAGTCTTTCTGATAAAGAACTGATTGGCTCCATTTACTAAGTAGGTGGTCACACCCGCTTCAAAACAAATGCGTACAGCCGCTACTTTGGTAGTCATCCCTCCTGTACCTAGACCGTTATCGATTTCTTCAATATAATTAGACAAAGAATCTAGCTCGGTAATTTCAGGTATCAATTCTGCATCACTGTATTTCTTAGGGTTCTTATTGAAAAGTCCATCTATATCTGACGCTATAATTAACTTTTCGGCTCCAACTAATGCAGCGACTAATGCTGACAATTTATCATTGTCTCCTAGTACTAATTCCTCTACCGCTGTAGTATCATTTTCATTGATAATAGGAAAGTAGCCATGAGCTATCAACTCGTTAATTGTGTTCTTTGTATTAGCTCTTGATTCAGGGTTTTCAAAATCCTTGTATGTCATCAGACATTGAGCTACTGGTAAACCAAAATCTCCAAAGACCTCATTGAATACTTGCATTAGTTTTGGCTGACCTATTGCCGATAGCGCCTGTTTAGAGTCAACCATATTTCCCCAGCGATTGATATTTACATATTGCTTAGCCAAAGCGATAGCTCCTGAGGAAACTATAGTAATATCATAATCATCTCTCAACTCGACAATTTGACGAGCAATGTCTTCTATCTTCCCGCGAGAAATTCTGTCCGTACCAGCTGTCAGTGTAGAAGTACCTATTTTGATGACCAGACCTGGTCTATGCTTATCTGATTTGACCATCTCCTGATATGAACCATTTGTTAGTCACTAATTGACCTAAACCTACTGGGCCTCTAAAGTGTAGTTTTTGAGTACTGATTGCTATTTCCGCCCCAAAACCAAATTGTCCTCCATCAGTAAACCTTGAAGAAGCGTTGTGATATACAGCGGCACAATCCACTTCATTTTGAAATTGTACAGCTGACTCCTTATCTGAAGAAACGATAACTCCTGAATGCCCTCCTGAGTATTGATTAATTTTAACAATAGCTTCATCCATCGTATCCACTATTCCAAAGAGAATGTCTGCTGACAAAAACTCTTCTGCATACATCGACTTTTCTTTCATCGAAGTCACATTGTTAAACTGAGAAAAATACTCTCCATCTCCATGTATAACCAATTCCATTGCCTGAGCCGCAGTGATCACTTTAGCCATCCATTCATCTAGCCCAGCAATATTCTTATTGAACAACACCTTATCTATGGCATTGCAGACACTTAGGCGGCTCTTACCATTCAGAATCAAGTTCAATGCTTTGTCTAGGTCTGCATTTTCATGAACATAGATAAAGTTGTTACCTCTACCACTGATAATCAATGGAACCGCTGTATTGGTGCGTATATAGTTAATTAAACCATCTCCTCCTCTAGGGATAATCAAGTCAAGATTATACGGATTGTCGGCAAGTAATCTTTGGGTCTCCGTTCTATCTATATCTAGATAGGTAACAAAGTCCTCTGCTATTCCATTTTTAGATAAAGCTTCTTTCCATAGCTTTACTAAGAAAAGATTAGAGTTTCTAGCCTCTTTCCCTCCTTTTAGCATGATCTTATTGCCTGCCTTGAAAGCACTAATGGCTGCCTCTATCGTCACATCTGGACGAGACTCATAGATAATGAGAATTTTACCGAATGGTACTACACGATTTTCAACCTTCATTCCATTGGGGTGATCGTACTGGCTCAATACTACGCCTTGAGGATCTTCTAAATCGATCACTTCTTCGACTGCTGATACCATACCTTGGACTTTCTTTTCGTCAACCTTCAATCTGTCGACCAGCGTCAAGTCTAAATCACCCGCTTTGTCCAAATCAAGTTTGTTTTGTGCTATAATATCATCACTGTTACCAGCGATCAAACTAGCAAGGTCTTTCAAAACCTGATTCTTCTGTTCTGTGGTCAAAATCATATAACTATTGTATTTCTTTTAAAAGAAGTCTGCAAAGGTAAAACATAGATCGGAACATCTAATGACTGATATTCTGTGCTATTGATGATTTCTACCTAGAATAAATCATCAATAGGATGGTAGAATTGATTTTTTAGTGGAATAATTCATTCCTGACATGGTAGAACCGCCCCCTGGTACGGTAGAACTCATTCTGGCGTGGTAGAATTCATTGTCATCATGGTAGAACTTGTTCTTGGGTGGAATATGTTATTGTTCACACGGTAGAACCCATTAATATACTAGTAGAATCGATTCCTCACATGGTAGATATGATTCTTGTACGGAATAGATCAGTAGTTAAATGGTAGGGTTGATTCCTGATATGGTAGAACTAACTATTTATTTGTATAAAAAGTCATTACCTCAGTAGAAACCAACCCTATCAAGTTATTAGGATATCTAGCTACCTATTTTATGTATCTAAAATCATGTCCTGACTTTAATTGAACTAAAAAGTCATAAATCAAACTAATGACCCCTTCAATATCATCGTAGTGTGCTGTTTCTACAGTAGTATGCATGTATTTAAGAGGTAAAGAAATCAAAGCTGACGCTACACCGTCTCCAGAATATGCAAATGCGTCAGTATCTGTCCCTGTAGATCGCGAAGTGGCAGCTCTTTGATATGAATTCTCTGTAGTATCGGCCACAACAATTAACATGTTCAGTAAATTATTTTGAACAGCTGGGCCGAAAGTCAATACTGGGCCTTTTCCTGCTTTCTGATCTCCACTTTTCTTTTTGTCGTACATTGGTGAATGTGTATCATGACAAACGTCTGTAACGATAGCCACGTCAGGTTTTATTCTAGCTGCCATCATCTCTGCTCCTCTCAGCCCTATTTCTTCCTGAACTGCATTGACCACATACAATCCAAAAGGCAACTCAACTTCATTTTCTTTCAGTCGTCTTGCCACCTCTGCGATCATAAATCCTCCTATTCTATTGTCTAACGCTCTTCCACAAAGAAACTTTTCGTTCAGATCCATCAACTCGTCATCAAAGGTGATAACGTTCCCTACTTTAATTCCTAATTCTGTTACTTCATCTTTAGACTCACACCCTACATCAATAAAAATATTGTCTAATGATGGAGACTTTTCGTTATTCGCTTTTCTGACATGAATGGCTGGCCAACCGAAAACTCCTTTAACAATACCTTTGTCGGTAAATATATTGACTCGTTTAGATGGTGCTATTTGGTGGTCTGATCCACCATTTCTGATCACGTATATGTAGCCACTATCATCTATATAATTGACAAACCACGAGATTTCATCTGCATGAGCTTCAATTACCACTTTATATTCTGCCTTTGGGTTGATCACTGCCGCCGCCGAACCATAGATGTCGGTGATATACTCGTCAGAGTATTGTTTCATATAATCCAACCAAATTTGTTGCCCACCAGATTCAAACCCTGTTGGTGATGGGTTATTGAGGTATTCATACAAAAAGTCTTTACTCTGCTTATCCATAATTTATTGTTATATAATCTCAGAAAAATTCGTTCAAAGATAGTACGAGGCTTTCATACGAAAAGGCTATTTATTTCGTCAAATAAATAAGGCTTCGGAAAGCAATCATGAGAGGAGAATTGATAAATTAGCGCAATTTTAAAAGCATATGAAGGTAGGTGTCATTGATATGGGAACTAATACTTTTCACTTGCTGATTACTGAAAAGAATGATTTCAACTCGGTTTATCACAAGGAAAAGGTAGCTGTTCGAATAGGTAAAGGAGGAATCTCTGATGGAATCATAGCTGATGATGCCGTGGCTAGAGCTATCAATACGCTTTCGGACTTCAAGCAGACATTGCAAGACTTAGAGGTAGAGGAAGTTTATGTAACTGCAACTAGTGCTGTTAGAAGTGCGAAGAATCAAGCCGATTTTATAAAAATTGTAAAGGAAGAAACCGGTTTCGAAATCAATGTTTTGTCTGGAGAAGAAGAAGCGTTTTTAATCCATCAAGGAGTGAAGCAATGTATCGACTTTGACCATGAGACGGGATTGATTGTAGATATAGGTGGTGGTAGTATTGAGTTTATTATCGCGGATGAGCTCGATGTGAAGTGGCTTAAGAGCTATGAAATCGGGGGACAGAGGTTAATCGATGAGTATCATAAGTCAGACCCAATTCTTCCAGAAGAAATATCAAACCTGCAGAAGTATCTGCATTCAGTTTTGCAGGAGGTTTTCGAAGAGTGTAAGAAACATAATGCTCAATACTTAATTGGTTCTTCGGGATCATTCGACACTTTCTGGGATATTCACAATAAAGGAGTTTCTACTGCAGAAGACAAGCCTATTTTAACAGGAGATGAATTTCAAAGTATCTATGATCTAATGATCACTAAGGACAAAACAAGTAGACTTGAAATCCCAGGAATGATTAGAATGCGTGTCGACATGATAGTTGGGGCAGCTATAGTAACCAAAACTATTCTTGATGAATGTAGCTTTGACCTTATCAAAATATCTTCCTATGCTTTGAAAGAAGGTGTATTGGCCTTCGGTTTACCCAATAGGAAACAAGCATAACCCTACATTAATATGTATTCATACGATCAACTCTTCAACTTTTCGAAGGAAGTATTTATAGCTATGGGACACAGTGAAGAGATGTCTCTTTCAGCTGCTAAAGTTCTAATCAGTGCAGACCTTAGAGGTGTCGACTCTCATGGAATAGCTCGACTCAAGGGGTACGTGAGACTATGGGAGGTCGATCGAATAAATGCTCAGCCAAAGATCAAAGTAGTTCATGAAACACCTTCTACTGCTGTGGTAGATGCTGACGGAGCTCTTGGACTAATAGCTGGTCCTGAGGCTATGAAAATCGCGATGGAAAAGGCCGAAAATGTTGGCACCGGTTGGGTGAGCGTCAAAAACTCAAATCATTATGGCATTGCTGGCTATCATTCTATGATGGCTCTTGATAAAGATATGATTGGTATTTCGATGACGAATGCTAGTCCGCTAGTAGCTCCTACTTTTTCCAAAGAAAGAATGCTAGGTACGAACCCTATTTCTGTTGCAATTCCTGCTGACAAACAACCTCCATTCGTTGCTGATATGGCAACAACTACTGCTGCTAATGGTAAACTGGAAGTTCTTCAGAGAAAGAATGAAGAAGCTCCATTAGGTTGGGTTCAAGACAAGGAAGGTAAGCCTACAACTAACGCTAAGGGTGTACAAGAAGGAGGTGCATTATTACCACTAGGAGGCGATAGAGATCATGCCTCTCACAAAGGTTATATCTTAGGCTCTATTGTAGATATTTTCTCTTCTGTATTGTCTGGAGCTAATTACGGGCCTTGGGTTCCTCCGTTTGTTAGTTTTATTGATCCATTACCAAACCTAGTAGGCGAAGGGCTTGGGCATTTCTTTGGCGCTATGAGAGTGGATGCCTTTAGACCTAAGGAAGAGTTTCTTGGTCATATGGACAACTGGATTGAAAGGTTTCGAAATGCTGAACCTGTTAATTCAGGAGTAAAAGTTCAAATACCTGGAGACTATGAACGTGGTATGGAAGCTGAAAGGTCCCAAAAAGGTATTAAACTACTTGATCCAGTGATTGAAGATTTGAAAGGGCTAGGAGATAAATTTGGAATTAAATTTCTATAATAGTCGAGCTACTCAGTTACATGTTTGCCCTATTATCAGGGCAAATATTAGATGAAGACCAACTAATTATACGAAACAAAATAGGCAAAAAGCAAAAAAATCTCTCACCCAAGTCTGTTGAATATCTACTGGTATTTTATAAGAATTCAAATCAAGGATCAATAAATGAAGCTTAGCGACCCAGAAGCATCAGATATTTTCGAGATTTTGAAACTACTGGATCAAGGAGTAGCGAATCAAAACCAAAAGACTATAGTGACTGCCACTAAGCATACAAAAATGCTCACTATTAAAAGCCTACCATCAAACCCGCACTAAAGACATAAGGCGATGTATATGGTCCATTGTCGCGATAAGTTCCATCATCGTCATAATTAAGGTTATACAGTAGCTGAATAAACACTCCGATATTACCCTTTTTTTGAAGAATCCCCCCTCCTAAAAGAAAAGCATCGTAATTCAATTTTTCATTAACAAAACCGGAATATTGAATACTCATAAATTCATACTGAGCAGCTGCGAAAAGAGGTCCAATAAGGATATATCTACTAAATAAATTCCCTCCCCAAGTATCTGACCTAAGATCAGGAGTTGACGGAATATCCGACTCTATCTTAGTATAAATATAATTTGCTCCTACGCCAGCTGATAACCTCTCCGTCACCTTATATCCTACTGTAAGTCCTACATTGACATAGGCTCCTCCAGCTCCAAAGGACAAACCTAAACCAGGTTGGACAAAGACCTTATCTAGCCAATCTCCTTGTCCAGTACTCTTTTTATTTGATTGACCCTTATAATTCTCTTTATACTGACCAAAACAAAAAGTAGAACTCAAAAAAAATAACGCAATTAATACGGGCTGTTTCATATGAATTCTTTGTTTATTCCTCAAGAATGACAAAAACATCTTCATTGTCTTTTTTCATGTAGTATTTTTCACGAGCAAACTTTTCGAGCTTGTCTTTATCTTTCAACAAAGCCTCTCGATCTTGTTCTACTTCCTTGACCTTATCCTGATAGTATTTTTTTTCTTGCTCCAGTTCAATCAGCTTACTTCGAAGCTGGTATTGAGAATAAAAATCATTCGAGTCAAAAAAAAGCATCCAGAATAGGAATCCAACACCAACGATCAAATAGAAATTAGTAGGTATTTTAATTTTTGGCTTGAACATAGTTAGAAACCTTATTTTTATAATACAAAATCACGAATCGTTTTAATCAATCACAAAAGAGAGATGAAGAAAAACTAACTAATAGTCATCCCCATTTTCCTCTTGCTCTTTCATTAAAGCATCAATGTCTAAATATTTATCCTTGACAGCAACCACTTCTTTATCAGAGAAATTCATTTCACCGTAAATAGATTTTAACTGCTGCCTAGTTACTGCCTGATACTCTTCTGGTATATTTTTAAGCTCTTCCTCCATTCTTAGAGACATATAGATATATGTAATCCGCATCATCTTGGTAATAGCTTCCGTATTATCAAAACCATACTTTTTAGCAATAGCATAAGCTTGTTGATTAGACTTTATCGATGCCAAAATATCTGTTGGTTTAGCACTCTTAAAATCACCCTGATATTCATAATCTATGTTCTTAGATTCATTCATCATACCGCGATAATTCTTCAACCAGGTGGCGACATCAGCTGAATTTACCTTAACCTCCTGAGCCTGTGTATTAATAATTACACTAAATATTATACTAATTACAATTAGAATATTTTTCATTTTAATATTTTCAGGTGAAATAATACACTAAAAGTAACAAGATATATTTAATGATCTATTGACCTTAAAGCATTTGTCAATTGATATCAATTTCGCAATTCACTAAAACCCTATACTAAAAAAGCTGTCTAAATAATTAGACAGCTTTTTAACATTATTTGATTCTTGGTTTACTTACTAGGGTACTTAGCTATTTCTCCTAGCTCTTCTTCAATTCTTAGTAATTGGTTGTATTTAGCCATTCTATCAGATCTAGAAAGAGATCCAGTCTTGATTTGTCCAGCATTAGTAGCCACTGCAATATCAGCAATTGTAGCATCTTCTGTTTCACCAGATCTATGAGAAACTACAGCAGTGAAACCTGCCTTGTGTGCCATCTCAATTGCGTCTAGAGTCTCAGAAAGAGAACCAATTTGATTGACTTTAATCAAAATTGAGTTTGCAGACTTCTCTTCTATACCTCTTTGAAGGAATTTCACATTAGTTACAAAAAGATCATCTCCTACAAGCTGGCACTTGTCACCAATTTTCTCAGTTAACATTGCCCAAGTAGACCAATCCTCTTCTGCACAACCATCTTCGATAGAATCAATTGGATACTTTTCTACCAACTCAGCCAAGTAATCAACTTGCGCTTGAGCATCTCTTACCTTACCATTTGGTCCTTCAAACTTAGAGTAGTCGTATTTACCATCAACATAGAATTCTGAAGAAGCACAGTCAAGACCGATAGTGATTTGTTCACCTGGTTTGTATCCAGCTGCCTCAATTGCTTTAATTACGCTATCAAGAGCCTCTTCTGTACCACCTGTAAACGCAGGAGCAAACCCTCCTTCATCACCTACTGCAGTACTCAATCCTTTTTCCTTCAAAATTTTCTTCAAAGCATGGAAAGTTTCTGCCCCCATTTGCATAGCCTGTGAGAAAGTCTCAGCCCCTACAGGTCTAATCATGAACTCTTGAAAAGCTATAGTAGCATCTGAATGAGATCCACCATTTATGATGTTCATCATTGGAACAGGCAGCGTATAGGCATTAGTTCCTCCAATGTATCTGAATAATGGCAATCCTAACTCTTCAGCTGCTGCTTTAGCTACTGCTAAAGAAACACCTAATATTGCGTTAGCTCCTAGCTTAGATTTAGTGTCAGTACCGTCCAAGTTGATCATTAGTTGGTCAATATATCTCTGATCAAAAACAGATAGACCGATCAATTCGTTTTGGATAGTAGTGTTTACGTTTTCAACAGCTTTCAAAACTCCTTTACCAAGGTAGGTTCCTTTATCAGCGTCTCTAAGCTCTACAGCTTCGTTTACCCCAGTAGAAGCACCTGAAGGAACAGCAGCTCTACCTAGAACACCGCTCTCAGTTACAACATCCACTTCAACTGTTGGATTTCCTCTTGAATCCAGTATTTGTCTTGCAAATACACTTTCGATCAAACTCATGACTTGTGTTTTTTAATTAGTTCAATAAAATCGTCAAAAAGGTATCTAGAATCATGTGGTCCTGGAGAAGCTTCTGGGTGGTGTTGCACCGAGAAAACTGGCTTATCCTTCATACGAATTCCAGCTACCGTATTATCATTAAGATTAATATGGGTAAGCTCTACATTATCTGATTTTTCGAGAGATTCTGAATCAACAGCGAAACCGTGATTTTGTGAAGTCACCTCGCTTAATCCTGTTATAATGTTTTTAACTGGATGATTTAGACCACGATGTCCATGATGCATTTTGAAGGTAGAAATACCATTTGCTAAAGCGATTACTTGATGCCCCAAACAAATACCGAAAGTAGGCTTACCTTCATTAATTATCTGTTTTACTGTATCTATTGCGTAATCCATAGCTGAAGGATCTCCAGGGCCATTTGAAATAAAATAGCCATCTGGATTCCAGTCTTTTAATACATCAATAGCAGTTTTTGCTGGAAACACTTTTAAATGACAATCTCTACTCACCATATTTGATAGTATAGATTTTTTAACCCCTATATCCAGTACTGCTACTTTATATTGATTTCCTTCTCCTAGTTCATAAACACTTTCAGTGGTAACTTTAGAAGCAAGTTCTAAATGATCCATACTAGGAACTTCGTTTAGCTTCTTTAGCAATTCATCTTTGCCATCAATCTGAGACGTTATAATTGCATTTTGAGCCCCTGAAGTTCTAACATGTTTTACTAGTTTACGTGTATCCACACCAGCAATTCCGACTACTCCATGCTTAAGCAAGTAATCATCTAACGTTGACTCTGCTTTATCTCTACTATGAATCTCTGAAAATTCATTAATTACAATTCCATTTACTTGAGGATGTTCAGATTCTTGTTCTAAATCCAAAGAACCATAATTACCTATATGAGAATTTGTAGTTATTACAATCTGACCAAAATAAGAAGGGTCTGTATATATTTCCTGATATCCAGTCATCCCTGTATTAAAACAGATTTCTCCACCACTAGTACCTTCACTACCAATAGAAAAACCTTCCAAATACATTCCGTCTGCTAATAAAAGATATGCCTTCTTTCTGTCTTTAATTTTCATACTTCTCAGTTGAGGGTGGGGTGAATTTTCCCCGCAAATTTGAATAAAAGTTACGATATAAAAAAAGCCATCTCGATTACAATCGAGATGGCTTCAATATGTTACTAATCAGTATAATTACTGCTTATCTTCTTTTTCAGAATCAGTACTTGCATCATTATCAGAAGATTCTTCTGATTCAATTTTAGCCTCTTCTGATTCTACTTCCTTAATAACTTCAGCCTCTTCTACTACTGAAGAAGCTTCAACAGCTTCAGCCTTCTTTCCGCCTCTTCTACTTCTTCTCGTCTTAGTTTTAGCAGGAGCTGCTTCTTGAAGCAATAACTCATTGAAGTCAACAAGTTCCATAACAACCATTTCTGCATTATCACCTTGTCTAGTTCCAGTTTTAAATATTCTAGTATATCCACCCGGTCTAGTGGCTACTTTCTCCGCTACTTCACCAAAAAGTGTGGTTACAGATTCCTTATTCTGAAGGTATGAAAATACAACTCTCCTTGAGTGTGTAGTATCAGCCTTAGCCTTAGTTATAATTGGCTCTACGTATTTCTTCAATGCTTTTGCCTTCGCTACTGTCGTAGTGATTCTTTTATTCAAAATCAATGAAGACGCCATATTCGATAGCATAGCACCTCTATGAGATGCAGTTCTACCTAAATGATTAAATTTCTTCCCGTGTCTCATTATTTTACTCCTCGTCTAGTTTGTATTTTGACAAATCCATGCCAAAAGTCAAATTCTTATCTGCCACCAACTGCTCAAGTTCAGCTAACGATTTCTTTCCGAAATTTCTAAATTTCATCATATCTGAAATCTCTAACCTTACAAGATCACCTAAAGTAGCCACATCTGCAGCCTTCAAACAATTATAAGCTCTTACGGAAAGATCTAAATCATTTAATCCTGTTTTTAGAAGCTTTCTCATGTGCAATAATTCTTCATCTACAGCTTCTGGTTCTCCAGTATCTAATGAATCTAAAATCATTGTTTGATCAGAGAACAACATAAAGTGCTGGATCAAAATATTAGCAGCACCTTTAAGAGCGTTTTCTGGATGAATCGACCCATCAGTTTCGATATCCAACAGTAACTGCTCATAATCCGTCTTTTGCTCAACTCTTGTATTTTCAACAGAAAACTTCACATTTTTTATTGGAGTGAAGATGGCATCAATCGGAATAAAGCCAAAAATTTGCTCTTCTGGTTTATTTTCCTCTGCTGTCACATATCCTCTACCTTTTTCGATTGTCAATTCAATCTCAAAATTTACAGATTCATCCAAATTACATATTACATGATCTGGATTTAGAATCTCAAAAGTAGAGGTAGCACCACTGATATCCCCAGCCTTGAATTCCTTCTGACCAGAAACGCTCACTACTATTTTGCTATCTACTGTATCCGCTACCTTCTTGAAACGAACCATCTTAAGGTTCAGAATGATCTCAGACACATCTTCAACTACACCTTCAATAGTAGAAAACTCATGCAATACCCCAGGGATTTTTATACCAGTAATGGCATATCCCTCTAATGAAGACAACAATATTCTTCTTAATGCATTACCTACAGTTACACCGTAGCCCTGCTCTAATGGTTTGAAAGTAAATAAGCCATGAAAGTCATCAGCTTTCTCCATAACCACCTTCTCAGGCATTTGAAATGCTAGTATTGACATAATAATTCCTTTATTAAAAAAATTAATTTATTACTTAGAGTACAATTCGACGATTAATTGCTCCTTTATGTTTTCTGGAATCTCTTCCCTTGTAGGTAAAACCGTTATTTTTCCAGACATTGAAGATCCATCCCATTCTAACCAAGGGTATTTACTGACCGATCCTCTTGATAAACTCGTAGTTACAGCCTCTAATGATTTAGACTTTTCTCTTACTGCTACTATATCTCCTAATTTCAATGAAAACGAAGGAATATTGACTACTTCTCCATTTACCGTAATATGCTTATGAAGAACTAATTGTCTAGCTGCACTTCTAGTAGGAGCTATACCTAATCTGAAAACAGTATTGTCTAATCTTGATTCTAACATTTGCAGCAGAATAGTACCTGTGATACCACTCTTTCTAGAAGCATGATCAAAAAGATTAGAAAACTGCTTTTCTAATAATCCATAAGTATACTTAGCCTTTTGCTTTTCTGCTAACTGTATAGCATATTCAGACTGCTTTTTTCTTCTGCCTCTACCGTGTTGTCCTGGAGGGTAATTTTTCTTAGCTAATACTTTATCTGGGCCGAAAATAGGATCGTTAAATTTACGAGCTATCTTAGTTTTTGGTCCTCTATACCTTGCCATTTCTTATAAATCCTTATGAATTAAACTCTTCTTCTCTTAGGCGCTCTACATCCATTATGAGGTAAAGGAGTTACATCTTTGATCATAGTAACCTCTATACCTGAATTTTGAAGCGTTCTGATAGCAGATTCTCTACCAGCACCTGGTCCCTTTACAAAAACCTCTACTTTTCTAAGGCCTAGTTCGTAAGCCTTTTGAGCACAATCCTGAGCTGCTACTTGTGCAGCATATGGCGTGTTTTTCTTAGAGCCTTTGAAACCCATTTTACCAGCAGACGCCCATGACACTACTTGTCCTGAATTATTAGTCAAAGAGATAATAATATTGTTAAAAGAAGCCTTGATGTGAGCTTGACCAACAGGCTCTACTACTACGACTCTTTTTCTTCCTTTATCTTTTCTTTTGTCAGCCATGTCAAAAATTATTTAGTAGCTATCTTCTTGTTAGCAACTGTTTTTCTCTTTCCTTTTCTAGTTCTTGCGTTGTTTTTCGTATGCTGACCACGAACTGGTAGACCTTTTCTATGTCTAAGTCCTCTGTAACATCCAATATCCATCAAACGCTTTATATTAAGCTGAACTTCAGATTTAAGTACTCCTTCCACTCTAAAGTTCTCTGAAATAATGGCTCTAACTTTACCAGCTTGCTCTTCAGACCACTCATCTGCCTTTGTGTTCCAATCAATGCCGGCTTCAGTCAAAATTCTTTGAGCTGAACTACGTCCAATTCCGAAAATATAGGTAAGAGCTATTTCACCTCTTTTATTACCTGGAATATCTACTCCTGCTATCCTAGCCATAATTATCCTTGTCTTTGCTTAAACCTTGGGTTCTTTTTATTAATCACGTAAACCTTACCGTTTCTACGGATTACTTTACAATCCGCACTACGCTTTTTAACAGACGCTTTAACTTTCATGTCTTTTTACTTATAGCGATATACTATTCTACCTTTTGTCAAATCATATGGAGACATCTCCATCTTCACTTTGTCTCCAGGTAGGATTTTGATGTAATGCATTCTCATCTTACCTGAAATATGGGCTATAACCTCATGCCCATTTTCCAATTCCACTCTAAACATTGCATTCGACAATGCTTCGATTATTGTACCGTCCTGCTCTATAGAAGCTTGCTTAGCCATATCTTTAATTACGCTACTGCGATGTTTTGTGACCTACCTCGTATTTTGCCAGACTTCATCATTCCTTCATAATGCCTCATTAACAAATAACTTTCTATCTGCTGTAGGGTATCAAGAATTACGCCTACCATTATCAACAAAGACGTACCTCCAAAGAACTGTGCAAAATTACCACTCACACCTGCCATTTGTGCAAAAGCTGGAAGTATTGCTACTATTGCTAAAAACAATGAACCAGGAAGTGTAACTCTAGTTAGCACAGTATCTATAAATTCAGAAGTGGCCGCTCCTGGCTTTACACCCGGGATAAATCCACCATTTCTCTTCATATCGTCTGCAATCTGATTTGGATTAATAGAAATAGCAGTATAAAAGAAAGTAAACAATACAATCATAATTGCGAATGTCAAATTGTACTGCCAAGACTGAAAATTAGAGAACGTAGCGCCTATAAATTGAGCCACATCACTTGATTCAGCAAAATACCCAGCCACCATAGCAGGCAAAAACATTAAAGACTGTGCAAAAATTATTGGCATTACACCAGCACTATTTACTTTTATAGGAATATACTGTCTTTGCCCCCCGTAAACCTTATTACCTACGACTTGTTTTGCGTACTGTACCGGTATTCTTCTAACTGCCTGAGTCAATAAAACAACAGCCATAACTACAAAAAACAACGCTACTATTTCTAAAAGAAAAAACAATGCTCCTCCCATGCCTCTAGTCATTGCTTCCTGAACAATACTACCAGGAAACCTCGAAATGATACCAATCATAATCAACATTGATATCCCATTTCCTATTCCTTTATCAGTTATTTTTTCACCTAACCACATGCAAAAAATAGTACCTGCAGTCAGTATAGTCAAAGCAGAGGCATTGAATAAAAACTTATTCTGAACAACAATTGCTTCAGCCGGTATTGAAGCCGCTAAATATGCACCACCTTGTGCAAAGGTGATTCCAATCGTCAACACTCTAGTAATTTGATTTATCTTCTTTCTACCGCTATCCCCTTCCTTTTGTAGTTTCTGGAAATAAGGAACAGCCATAGTTAACAATTGAATTACGATTGATGCCGATATATACGGCATAATTCCTAATCCAAATATCGAAGCATTACTAAACGCACCGCCTAGAAAAGCGTCCAAAAGACCAAAAATACCTTGAGCCTTGTCTGCTAATTTTGACGGATCAATACCAGGTAATACTACAAAAGATCCCAATCTAAAAATGATTAGGAATCCAACAGTATTTAAAATTCTGGTTCTTAATTCTTCAATAGTGAAGATATTACGTATCGTGCTGAAAAATTTCTTCATAGTGCTTAGACAGCGGTGGCAGTACCACCAGCTTTTTCTATAGCTTCAATAGCTGATTTTGAAAACAAATGAGCAGTTACTTCTACTTTAGCAGACAGCTCTCCTCTACCTAATATTTTTACTACATCATGCTTACCAGCAAGACCGTTATTTAATAATGTCTCCAAAGTAATCACAACTATACCCTTGTCAGCTAATGCCTGAATAGTATCCAAGTTAATCGGTTTAGTTTCAACTCTATTAGGACTTTTGAAACCAAATTTAGGAACTCGTCTATATAAAGGCATCTGCCCACCTTCAAATCCGGCTTTTCTAGAATATCCTGATCTAGACTTTGCACCCTTATGACCTCTTGTAGAAGTCCCCCCTCTACCTGATCCTTGTCCTCTACCAATTCTCTTGCTAGATTTTACCGAACCTTCTGCTGGCTTTAAAGTATTTAATTTCATCTTTTTAAGAATATTCTATTTCTTACTTATTTTCTACAGATACTAAATGACCTACTTTATTGATCATTCCTTGAATCTGAGGTGTTAATTCCTTCTCAACAGATTTATTAATTTTTCCAAGACCTAAAGCCTGAATAGTCAACTTTTGATCTTTTGGTCTGTTGATCGTACTTCTTTTCTGTGTTATTACAACTGTAGCCATCTTAATTACCCATTAAAAACTTTAGATAACTCTACTCCTCTTTGTGCAGCTACTGCATAAGGATCTCTCATCTTGGCTAATGCGTCAAAAGTAGCTTTTACAACATTATGCGGATTAGAAGAACCTTTTGATTTAGCCAATACATCATGAACCCCTGCACTTTCCAACACTGCGCGCATTGCACCTCCAGCGATTACACCTGTACCAGGAGCTGCAGGTTTCAATAATACGAAACCACCCCCAAATTTTCCAAGTGCTTCATGAGGTACAGTCCCTTTGTATACAGGCACCTTTACCAAATTTTTCTTAGCATCATCAATTCCCTTAGTAATTGAATCTGTCACTTCATTAGCCTTACCTAGACCGTAACCACAGACACCGTTGCCATCACCTACGACAACTATAGCAGAAAAACTAAATCTTCTACCTCCTTTTACAACCTTAGCTACCCTCTTGATCGCAACTACCTTTTCTTGAAGGTCTATTTCGCTTGCTTTAAGCGTTTTAATATTTTGCTTAGACATAATCAATTAAAATTTAAGACCTCCCTCACGCGCTCCGTCAGCTAAAGCCTTTACTTTACCATGATAAGGATAACCACCTCTATCAAATACTACTGAAGTAATACCTGCTCCAGAAGCCTTTTCAGCTAACTTCTTACCTACCTCTTTAGAAATTTCTATGTTCACAACAGACTTACCTAATTCTGCCGATGATGTAGATGCAAGAGTATGACCATTAGCATCATCAATCAACTGTACATAGATACCTTTATTGCTTTTGAAAACAGACAATCTTGGTCTCTCAACAGTACCGTTAACTTTATTACGAATTCCTCTACGAATTCTTAATCTTCTTTGCTCTTTAGTAATTGCCATCTCTCGTATTATTTAGCAGCAGTTTTACCAGCTTTTCTTCTAATAATCTCTCCAACGAACCTAATACCCTTACCTTTATAAGGTTCGATTTTTCTTAGAGTTCTAATCTTCGCAGCAACTTCTCCTACTAACTCTTTATCGGTAGATTCTAAAGTCACAATAGGGTTTTTACCTTTTTGAGTCTCAGCACTAACCTTAACTTCAGTAGGGATTTGCATAAAAATATTATGCGAATAGCCTAAGTTCATTTCAAGAACTTGTCCTTGAGTTGCAGCTTTATATCCTACCCCTACAAGTTCTAATTGCTTTTTGTATCCTTCAGACACTCCTATAACCATATTATTGATTAATGATCTATAAAGACCATGAAGTGCCTTGTGTCTTTTTTGCTCAGTTGGTCTTTTGACTGTCAATTGACCCTCTTCTACCGCAACGGCAAAATCAGTATCAATATCTCTAGACAAAGTACCTTTAGCTCCTTTCACTGAAACGTTACCACCCTTAACCGTTACTTCAACACCCTGTGGTAGCGCTACTGGTTTATTTCCTATTCGTGACATTTCTTATAATTAATAAACGTAGCACAATACTTCACCGCCAACGTTATGCTCCTTAGCCTGCTTTCCTGTAATTACTCCTTTTGAAGTAGACATAATCGCAACCCCTAGACCATTTAATACTCTAGGAACATTCCCTGCTCCAGCGTATTTTCTTAAACCTGGCTTACTTACTCTTTCTAAATGGACAATCGCAGACTCTTTGGTCTGAGGATTGAACTTTAGCGCAATCTTAATCGTACCTTGAACACCACTATCCTCAAATCTATAATTCTTGATGAACCCTTGATCCATAAGAACCTTAGTGATTTCCTTCTTTATATTAGAAGCAGGAATTTCAACGATTCTATGGTTCGCTTTGATGGCGTTTCTTAACCTTGTTAAATAATCTGCTATTGGATCTGTCATTACAGTATATACTTTTAAGCCCCTTTAAATAAACGGGGCTGCAAAGTTAGTTAATATTTTTTAAACTCTAAACTTTTACCAGCTTGATTTAGTTACTCCTGGTATCTTACCTGCGCTAGCCATTTCTCGGAAAGTTACCCTTGAAATGCCGAATTTTCTCATATAACCTTTAGGTCTCCCAGTTAACTTACATCTATTGTGTAGTCTAACTTTTGATGAATTTCTAGGGAGTTTATCAAGACCTTCATAGTCACCCGCCGCTTTCAATTCAGCTCTTTTAGCAGCATATTTAGCTACAAGCTTTTCTCTTTTTCGCTCTCTGGCTTTTATTGCTTCTCTTGCCATCTTAGTTGCTGTTTTTCTTTGCGAAAGGCATACCAAATGCCTTTAATAATTCATAACTTTCTTCATCTGTCTGAGCTGAAGTCACAAAAGTGATATCCATACCAGCGATTCGATTGATTTTATCGATAGATATTTCTGGGAAGATAATTTGCTCTTTAACACCTAAAGTATAATTCCCTCTACCATCAAAACCTTTATCCTTTACCCCTTGAAAATCTCTTACTCTTGGCAATGCAATGTTCATTAATCTATCCATGAACTCATACATCTTATCTCCTCTAAGAGTTACTCTTGCACCAATCGGCATATTTTCTCTTAGCTTAAAGTTAGAAATTGCCTTCTTAGACAAAGTAGCAACAGCCTTCTGACCAGTAATCATTGTCAACTCTTCTACTCCAGCGTCAACCAATTTTTTGTCCGCAACAGCATCACCGATACCTCTATTGATTGAGATCTTTTCGATCTTTGGTACTTGCATAGTCGACTTGTATTGAAATTTATCTTTCAATACTCCTACAACTTCGTCTTGATATTTTGTTTTTAATCTAGGAATAGCCATCTTATATTACCTCTCCTGTTTTCTTTGAATATCTTACCAACTTGCCCTTGTCATCAAGTTTTCTACCAACTTTTGTAGCTTCTCCTGTTTTAGGATCAACTAGCATCAGGTTACTGATGTCAATAGACGCTTCTACTTTTTTAATTCCTCCCTCAGGGTTTTCGGCAGAAGGTTTAGTGTGCTTAGTTACCATATTCAAACCCTCAACAATAGCTCTACCCTTAGATGGGATTACTTCTAGAACAGCTCCAGTCTTACCTTTAGAATTTCCTGAAAGTACTTTAACTGTATCTCCTTTTTTTATGTGAAGTTTCATTTTCTTAATTCTTCTAACTTGAAAAAATGATTAAAGTACCTCAGGCGCTAAAGAAACGATCTTCATAAATTGCTTTTCTCTTAGCTCACGAGCAACTGGACCAAAGATCCTTGTTCCTCTAGGCTCACCACCCTCATTCAACAATACCGCAGCATTGTCTTCGAATCTGATATAAGAACCATCCTTTCTTCTTATCTCTTTCTTAGTCCTTACTACTACTGCTTTTGAAACAGTACCTTTCTTAAGGTTACTTGATGAAATAGCCGACTTAACTGTAACAACAATCTTATCACCTACAGAAGCATATCTCTTACCAGTACCTCCTAGTACACGGATACAAAGTACTTCTTTAGCACCACTATTATCCGCTACGCTTAGTCTTGATTCTTGCTGTACCATTATTTAGCTCTTTCTAAAATTTCAACCAATCTCCATCTTTTGCTTTTGCTCAATGGACGAGTTTCCATAATTTTTACTGTATCACCTTCTCCACAATCATTCTTTTCATCATGAGCATGGAACTTTTTAGTTTGGCTCACAAATTTACCGTAGATAGGGTGTTTCATTTTACGCTCAACAGCTACAGTAATGGTCTTGTCCATTTTCGTGCTGACGACCTTACCGATACGTTCTTTTCTTAAATTTCTAGTTTCCATCTTGTAACCTTAATTATTGAGCTATCTCTTTCGCTCTTAGTTCTGTGCTAATTCTAGCGATCAATTTCTTTGCCTCTCTCAATCTCATAGGATTTTCGATAGGCGTGATAGCATGAGCGAATTTCAACTTAGCTAAGCCTTCTTTTTCAGCAGCCAACTTGCTTTTCAACTCATCGATAGACAATCCTTTGATTTCTGAATTCTTCATGACGCTTTATTTAAAAACTTAGTCTTGATAATCTCTACTAACTACGAACTTAGTTCTGATAGGAAGCTTTTGTTCAGCTAATCTTAACGCTTCTCTAGCAAGTTCTCTGCTAATACCTGCAGACTCGAATAAGATAGTTCCAGGCTTAACAGTAGCTACCCAATATTCTGGAGCTCCCTTACCTTTACCCATTCTTACTTCAGCGGGCTTCTTAGTGATAGGTTTATCTGGAAAAATTCTAATCCAAACCTGACCTTCTCTTTTCATAGCTCTGGTCATAGTGATCCTTGCAGCCTCTATTTGTCTACTTGTGATCCATCCTGGCTCCAAAGCCTTGATACCGAAAGTACCGAATGCTAAAGTATGACCTCTCTGAGCCACTCCCTTAATTCTACCTTTCTGTGCTTTTCTGAACTTGGTTCTTTTCGGCTGTAACATATTCTATATCTTTTAATCCTTTCGGATATGATTCAATATTTATCTTCTTGCTCTTTTTGGTGCATCACCACGACCTCCAGATCTTCTTCCTCCTCCTTGTTGGTTTTTAGCCCCAACGTTAGGTGATAAGTCTCTCTTACCGTAGATCTCTCCTTTGAAAATCCAAACCTTAATACCAATCTTTCCATAAATAGTATCGGCTTCAGATACCGCATAATCAATGTCAGCTCTCAAAGTATGAAGAGGAATTCTACCTTCTTTGTACTGTTCAGATCTTGCCATTTCAGCACCACCCAATCTACCAGAACATTTGATCTTAATCCCTTCGGCGCCAACTCTCATAGTAGCAGCTATTGCTTGTTTCATAGCTCTTCTAAAAGAAATTCTAGCTTTAAGTTGCTGAGCAATCGACTGACCTACTAAAACAGCGTCTAATTCAGGTCTTTTTATTTCGAAGATGTTAATCTGAAGATCCTTTCCGGTCAACTGTTTTAATTCTTCTTTGATCTTATCAACTTCAGATCCACCTTTACCTATAACTACTCCTGGTCTAGCTGTATGGATAGTAAGTGTGATTCTCTTGATAGTTCTCTCAATAACCACTTTAGCAATACCGCCCTTAGGAATACGAGCACTAATGTATTTTCTAATCTTAGTATCCTCAACTAATTTGTCAGGGAATGTTTTGCCGCCGTACCAGTTAGAATCCCAACCTTTGACAACTCCTAATCTAAATCCTACCGGGTTTACCTTTTGTCCCATTTCTAATTAGTTTTCAGCTTTTTCAGTATTAGTTTCCTCTTGTGCATTATAGCTATCAACTACTAATGTCACGTGATTCGATCTTTTTCTAATTCGGTGAGCTCTACCCTGTGGAGCAGGTCTCAGTCTTTTCAAGATTCTACCGCTATCGACATAGATCGCTTTTACGTATAGATCAGCCTCTTCGAGTTTTTGATCCTCATTCTTTGCTTCCCAATTAGAGATAGCTGAAAGAAGAAGTTTTTCAATTTTAGGAGCACCAGACTTAGCTTCGAACTTCAATACGTTCAAAGCGTGGTTTACTCTTTGGCCTCTAACCAAATCAGCCACAACTCTCATTCTTCGAGGAGAAGTAGGCACGTTATTTAATTTCGCTACAGCTTCCATCTATACCTTATTTCTTCTTGTCCTTTTTATTAATGTGGCCTCTGAAATTTCTTGTAGGAGCAAACTCTCCTAGTTTATGGCCTACCATGTTCTCGGTTACAAACACAGGAATAAATTTGTTTCCATTATGAACTGCGAATGTATGTCCCACAAAGTCTGGAGAGATCATTGATCTTCTTGACCATGTTTTAATCACAGTCTTCTTTCCAGAATCAGTCATAGCTTGAACTTTGTTATCAAGTCTAAAGTCGATGTAAGGTCCTTTTTTAAGTGATCTTCCCATTACTTATTTCTTCTTTTTACCAATGATCATTTTGTTAGAATACTTCTTAGGCGTTCTAGTCTTCTGACCTTTAGCCATCACACCAGTTCTAGACCTTGGATGACCTCCTGAAGACTTACCTTCACCACCGCCCATTGGGTGATCAACTGGGTTCATAGCAACACCTCTTACTCTTGGTCTCTTTCCTAACCATCTGTTTCTACCAGCTTTACCTAATCTCACATTCATATGATCACCATTAGATACAGTTCCGATAGTAGCTAGACAAGTAGTAAGCACCAATCTCATTTCTCCTGAAGGAAGTTTGACAGTTGCATACTTACCTTCTCTTGCCATCAACTGAACATAAGAACCAGCACTTCTCGCCATTGCAGCACCTTTACCAGGCTTAAGCTCGACATTGTGGATAATAGTACCAAGGGGAATTTCAGACAATAACAACGTATTACCAACCTCTGGAGCAACACCAGGACCAGACACTAGCGTCTGACCTACTTCCAACCCCGCTGGAGCGATGATATACCTTTTTTCGCCATCTGCGTAGAATACTAAAGCAATTCTAGCAGTTCTCATTGGATCGTATTCAATTGTCTTCACAGTAGCAGGAATACCATGCTTCTCTCTTTTGAAGTCAATTGTTCTTAATTTTTTTTTGTGACCACCTCCAATATTTCTAACAGTCATCTTACCGCTACTGTTACGTCCACCAGAACGCTTGGTAGCTTTTGTCAACGATTTCTCAGGAGTCGAAGTAGTAATCTCGTCGAAGACAGGAGCTACTCTGTACCTCGTACCTGGAGTCATCGGTTTAAGTTTTCTTACAGCCATCTTCTATAAATTATACTTCTCCGTAAAAATCAATAATATCTCCATCAGCAACCTGAACGATTGCCTTCTTGTATGCAGAAGTTCTTCCTGAAATGATCTTCGACTTTGTATACTTAGTCTTAGACTTACCAGGATAAACCATTGTATTCACACTTTCAACAGTAACGCCATACGCTTTCTCTACTGCCTTCTTTATCTCTACTTTGTTAGCAGATTTATCCACAACAAAACCATACTTACCAGCTTCGTTTAATGCAGATACCTTCTCGCTTACAATTGGTTTCTTTAATATGCTCATCTTCTTATTTCGTTAATAAGTTATGAATCTTATCTACTGAGCCTTCGCAAAGAATCAAGTTATCTGCATTTAATAGATCATATGTATTGATCTGGTCAGCAGTAACCACATTAGCTTTTTGAAGATTTCTTGATGACAAGAAAACGTTTTTGTTATCGTCACCTAACACTAAAAGGGTCTTTTTATCAGCTACCGACAGGTTAGCCAGTAGTGCCGAGTACTCTTTAGTTTTTGGAGCGTCGAACGCAAAATCCTCAACGATCGCAATATTCTTCTCAGTAGCCTTGTAAGACAAAGCAGACTTTCTCGCTAAAGACTTTAACTTTTTATTCAGTTTCAACTCATAATTTCTTGGCTTAGGACCAAATACACGTCCTCCACCTCTAAAAACAGGAGATTTAATACTACCAGCCCTTGCTGTTCCAGTACCCTTCTGCTTTTTAATCTTCTTAGTAGAACCAGCAATTTCGGCTCTCTCCTTTGATTTATGAGTTCCTTGTCTTTGGTGAGACAAGTATTGTTTCACATCCAAGTAAATAGCATGATCATTTGGCTCAACACCAAAAACATCCTTATTCAACTCAACAGTTCTGCCGGTGTCAACACCGCTCTTATCTAATACGGATACCTTCATGACTATTTCTCTAGAATTACAATTGAATTTTTAGGACCAGGAATTGATCCACTTACAACGATGAGGTTCTTTTCAGGAACAATTTTTAACACTTGAAGGTTAGTTACCTTCACTCTGTCTCCTCCTGTTTGACCTGCCATTCTCATTCCTTTGAATACTCTAGCTGGATAAGACGCACCACCAATAGAACCAGGAGCTCTCAATCTATTGTGCTGACCGTGTGTAGCTTGACCTACCCCCCCGAAGTTGTGTCTCTTTACTACACCCTGAAAACCTTTACCTTTAGAGGTACCAACAGCATCCACGAAGTCTTCGACTTGGAAAACATCCTCAACCTTTAGTTCTCTACCTAATTCTACTCCTCCTTCGAACTCTTCTCTAAAGTTTCGGAATTCAACAACATGTTGTTTAGGAGTAGTCTTCGCCTTTGCGAAGTGACCATTAAGAGCCTTCGTAGTACGCTTTTCTTTTCGCTCGCCATAGCCAAGCTGAATAGCTTTGTACCCGTCAGTCTCTTCATTCTTAACTTGCGTTACGACGCAAGGACCAGCTTCTATCAATGTGCATGCGACATTACGTCCATCGGCACTGTAGATACTAGTCATCCCAATTTTTTTTCCAATGATACCTGACATCTCAGTTTTTACTCAATATTATTTTTCAATAAAATATACCTTTTTTGACGCTCTATGCGCAAAAGGAGTGCAAAGATAGTGAAAATCAGACGTTAGCAAAACTTTCACTACAAAATATCGTTGGCTAAGAGCCAAAAAAAGAACCCCAATCAAAATCAGGGTTCTTAATATTTCTACAAAGTCTTATCTATCAGACTTTAATCTCAACATCCACACCACTTGGTAACTCAAGTTTCATCAATGCATCAACTGTTTTTGCAGAGTTTGAATAGATATCTACCAATCTCTTGTAAGTACAAAGCTGATACTGATCTCTAGCCTTTTTGTTAACATGTGGAGATTTCAAAACTGTAAACTTTTCTTTAATAGTAGGAAGTGGAATAGGTCCACTTACTACTGCTCCAGTAGTCTTTACAGCTCTTACGATCTTCTCAGAAGATTTGTCAACCAAGTTGTGATCGTATGACTTAAGTTTGATTCTTATTTTCTGATTCATAATTCAAATATTTTAAGCTTCAGCTCCCTGTGATTTTTTAATCACTTCTTCAGCGATGTTTCTTGGAACTGGATCATAGTGAGAGAATGTCAGCGAGGCCGTAGCTCTACCAGATGTCATTGTTCTCAAATCAGTCACATATCCAAACATCTCTGAAAGTGGAACGTCCGCTTTCACTAGCTGTGAGTTTCCTTTAACATCCATTCCCTTCATGATACCTCTTCTTCTGTTAAGGTCTCCTGTTACTGATCCAGTATATTCATCTGGAGTAACAATCTCAACAGCCATAATTGGCTCAAGTAAAACAGGACTAGCTTTCTTTGCAGCCTCTTTAAAACCTAGTCTCGCAGCTAGTTCGAAAGATAGTGCATCTGAATCCACGTCGTGGAAAGATCCATGATAAAGTTTAACCTTCATGCTATCTACAGGGAACCCAGCCAAAGGACCATTTTCCATTGCAGAAGTGAATCCTTTCTCAATTGCAGGGATAAATTCTTTTGGAATTACTCCACCCACAATTTTGTTATCAAACTGAAGACCTACTTTATCAAAGTCTTCATCAACGGGAGACAATTCAAATACGATATCAGCGAATTTACCTTTACCACCCGATTGCTTCTTGTAAACCTCTTTGTGATCTACTAGTGACTGAATTGCTTCCTTATAAGCTACCTGAGGAGCACCTTGGTTGATCTCAACCTTGAATTCTCTTTTCAATCTATCGATGATGATATCCAAGTGAAGCTCTCCCATACCTCTTAAAATAGTCTGCCCCGTATCATGGTCTGTTTCTACTTGTAGAGTTGGATCTTCCTCAACCAACTTAGCAATCGCCATACCTAATTTGTCTACATCAGCTTGAGTCTTTGGCTCAATAGCGTATCCAATTACCGGATCAGGGAAAATCATTGATTCAAGTACCACTTTACGGTCTTCACTGCAAAGTGTATCACCAGTCTTTATATCTTTAAAACCAACTACAGCTGCAATATCCCCAGCATGAAACTGATCAATTTGATTTTGCTTGTTAGCGTGCATTTGAAAAATTCTGGAAATTCTTTCTTTTTTCAATGTTCTAGTGTTGAAAACATAAGAACCTGAATTAAGTACTCCAGAATAAGATCTAGTAAAACAAAGTCTACCTACAAATGGATCTGTTGCTATCTTAAACGCTAAAGCCGTAAACGGTTCGTCTGCAGAAGGATTGATAACTACATCTTCTTCAGTATCTACATCGGTAGCAGTCATCTCTTTTCTATCAAGCGGAGATGGAAGCAACTCCATAACATAGTCAAGCATTGTTTGAACACCTTTGTTCTTGAATGCAGATCCACAGAACATCGGAACAAATGCCATATCAATTGTTGCCTTTCTAGAAGCTTCAATAATCTCCTCTCTAGTAATAGAGTCTGGATCTTCGAAGTATTTCTCCATCAATCCTTCATCGTATTCGGCAACAGCTTCAAGCAACTCTTCTCTATATTGATCAACGTCGTCAACCATATCTGCTGGAATTTCAACTTCCTCAAAAGTCATTCCTTGGTCAGCTTCGTTCCAGATCATTGCTTTTTTCTCTACTAGATCAACGACACCTTTAAAAGTATCTTCCGCTCCAATTGGTAATTGGAAAGGAACAGCTTTGGATCCTAATCTTTCTTTTACTTGCTTACAAACTGCAAGAAAATCAGAACCTGCACGGTCCATTTTATTTACGAAACCTAGACGTGCTACATTATAGTTATCAGCAAGTCTCCAGTTAGTCTCGGACTGAGGTTCAACACCATCAACAGCAGAAAACAAGAAAACCAAACCATCTAATACTCTCAAAGATCTATTAACCTCTACAGTGAAGTCAACGTGACCAGGAGTATCAATGATATTAATATGATAATCTTGATTCTTATATTTCCAAAATACGGTAGTAGCAGCTGAAGTAATAGTGATACCTCTTTCTTGCTCCTGCTCCATCCAGTCCATGGTAGCAGCACCATCATGCACTTCTCCGATCTTGTGGCTTACTCCAGTGTAATAAAGGATACGCTCTGTAGTAGTTGTCTTACCGGCATCAATGTGTGCAGCGATACCGATATTTCGCGTTAAGCTAAGGTCTCTAGCCATTTTTCTTTATGATTAAAATCTAAAATGTGAAAATGCTTTGTTTGCTTCAGCCATTCTGTGTGTATCATCCTTTTTCTTTACAGCTGCACCTTCACCTTTAGATGCAGCGATGATTTCACCAGCTAAACGCTCCTTCATAGTTTTTTCGCCTCTTGATCTAGAGTAGGAGATCATCCATTTGATACCCAGTGAAGTCTTTCTAGAAGGTCTTACTTCAATAGGCACCTGGAATGTCGCTCCTCCAACTCTTCTTGACTTCACTTCAACTGAAGGCATGATGTTGTTAAGCGCTTTTTTCCAAGTCTCAAGACCATTCTCACCTGTCTTCTCTTCTACTATTGCCACTGCATCATAGAAAATAGAATAAGCAATACTCTTCTTACCGTCTACCATTAGGTAGTTCACGAATTTAGATACCAAGGTATCCTGGAACTTAGGATCCGGAAGAATATATCTCTTCTTTGGTTTCGCTTTTCTCATTATTCTTTATTGTATATAATTATTTTTTATCCTTAGGCTTCTTAGCACCATACTTAGACCTTCTCTGAAGTCTACCACTTACACCAGCAGTATCCAAAGCACCTCTAATAATGTGATATCTAACACCTGGTAAATCTTTAACCCTACCTCCTCTGATCAGTACAATCGAGTGCTCTTGTAGGTTGTGGCCCTCACCTGGGATATAAGCATTGACCTCTTTACCATTAGTCAATCTTACCCTTGCCACTTTTCTCATCGCCGAGTTCGGCTTCTTCGGAGTAGTAGTATATACTCTAGTACACACACCTCTTCGCTGCGGACACGAATCCAAAGCCGGAGACTTTGACTTCGATACCAAAGTTTTTCTACCCTTCCTTACTAATTGTTGTATAGTAGGCATTTGTTATAATTTAATTTACTACCGTTCAAATTTTGGGAACGCAAAAATAGGGATTGCAAAATTTCTAGCAAAATTTCACAACCCCTATTTTAAATATATTTATGTCAGGCACTTACGCTTCGCCTACTGCACCTCCGAAATTCATTGGGAATTTTGGAGATTCTTCGACTTGCTTAATAGGTCCAAACATTTTTTCATATTTCTGAATATTCTCTTGAAGTGCCAAAAACAAACGCTTGGCATGCTCTGGAGTAACAACTACTCTTGATTTCACCTTAGCCTTTGGTACTCCTGGCATCAATCGAATAAAGTCGATAACGAATTCAGAATTTGAGTGAGCAATCATCGCAAGATTTGCATAAACACCTTCTGCGATTTCTTCAGACAACTCAATGTTGATTTGATTGCCCGCTTGTTTCTGATTTTCGTCCTGCTTATTCATTTTCTTGTAAATCTTTAGACCTTACAAATTCTTGCTTAGCAGAAACTAAGTTATCATACTCTTCTTGAGACCCAACGATTAAATCTCCGTATTCTCTTCTACCTGTACCTGCTGGTATCAAGTGTCCAACGATTACGTTTTCTTTCAATCCACTTAAATCATCCCTTTTACCTCTAATCGAAGCTTCACTTAAGACTTTAGTGGTTTCTTGGAATGAAGCAGCAGATATGAAGCTTTCTGTTCCTAGAGATGCTTGAGTGATACCTTGAAGCGTTGGTTTAGAAACCGCAGGCTCTGCACTTCTAACAACTGCCAGTTTTAGGTCTTTCCTTCTCAAGCTAGAATTTTCATCTCTCAACTGTCGAGAAGTGATAATCTGTCCAGCCTTTAAGTTAGCAGAATCACCAGCATCCGTCACTACTTTCATATCCAATACAGAATCATTCTCTTCCATAAATCTCTGTTTATCTACAAGCTGATTTGGTAGGAAGCTAGTGTCACCAGCATCTAGAATTATTACTTTCTGCATCATTTGTCTAACGATAACTTCAATATGCTTATCGTTAATTTTCACACCTTGCAGTCTGTATACCTCTTGAATTTCATTCACTAAATATTCTTGTACTGCAGTAGGTCCTTTGATAGACAAAATATCTGCAGGAGTTACTGCACCATCAGAAAGCGAATAACCTGCCCTTACAAAGTCATTATCTTGAACCAAAATGTGTTTAGAAAGAGAAACTAGGTATCTTTTCTTCACTCCATCTTTAGACTCTACAAAGATTTCTCTATTTCCTCTTTTGATTCCACCGTATGTTACCACACCATCAATCTCAGAAACAACAGCCGGGTTAGAAGGGTTTCTAGCCTCAAATAACTCTGTTACTCTTGGTAAACCTCCAGTAATATCTCTTGATTTACCCATTGATCTCGGAATCTTAGCAAGAATCTGACCTGCAGAAATCTTATCCCCAATATCAACCGCCAAGTGTGCCCCTACAGGTATATTATAACCTTTAGACTCATCCTTGCCTTCCACAACTACGGCAGGATTCTTTGTTTTATCTTTTGTATCGATGATTACTTTCTCTCTGTGACCGGTCTGCTCATCAGATTCTTCCTTATAAGTAATACCCTCAATTATCGAGTCAAACTCCACAGTACCATCGAATTCAGACAAGATCACAGCATTATATGGATCCCACGCACAAAGTTGATCTCCTTTCTTCACTTTTTTCTTGTTTTTCACATTCAAGAAAGCTCCATAAGGTACATGATTACTGATCAAAGTCTTACCTGTTTCAGGGTCGTTAATTTTAATCTCGCCCGCTCTACCCATTACTACGTCTACAGCATCTCCTTCAGAGTTAGTAGTTTTCAAAGATCTTAGCTCTTCAAATTCTACGACACCATCGAACTTAGCCTGGATCGTTGCTTCAACTGCAATGTTCGAAGCAGTACCCCCTACGTGGAATGTTCTCAATGTCAGCTGTGTTCCTGGCTCACCAATCGACTGGGCAGCGATCACACCTACAGCCTCTCCTTTTTGAGCCATTTTACCCGTAGCAAGATTACGTCCATAACACTTAGAACAAACTCCTCTCTTCGCTTCACAAGTAAGTACTGATCTAATTTCTACTTCTTCGATAGCTGTCTCATCAACTTGCTCAGCTAACTCCTCTGTAATCTCGATTCCTGCTGGAATAATCAATTCTTCGGAGATAGGATCGTACACATCATGTACAGATACTCTACCTAAAATTCTTTCAGACAATGGCTCTACAATATCCTCATTGTCTTTCAGTGCTGAAACAACAAGCCCTCTTAGCGTACCGCAGTCTTCTTCGTTTACTACTACATCTTGCGATACATCTACCAAACGTCTAGTCAAGTAACCCGCATCCGCAGTTTTCAATGCTGTATCGGCAAGACCTTTACGAGCACCATGCGTAGAGATAAAGTATTCAATTACATCAAGTCCTTCTTTAAAGTTTGAAAGAATTGGGTTTTCGATGATTTCACCTACAGAACCTTGAAGGTTTTTCTGTGGTTTAGCCATCAAACCTCTCATTCCTCCGAGCTGACGAATTTGCTCTCTCGATCCCCTTGCACCTGAGTGCATCATCATGTAAATCGAATTAAAACCTTGCTTTTCCTCTTCTAATTGCTTCATTAGTGTTGAAGTCAACATAGAATTGATTCTGGTCCAAATATCAATAACTTGGTTATATCTCTCGTTGTCAGTTATTAGACCCATTTGATAATTGGCCCATACTGCATCTACTTCTTCTTTGGCTTGTGCGACAAGTCCTTCTTTCTCCTCAGGAATGTTAATGTCACCAAGTCCCATTGACAAACCTCCCTTGTATGCCGACTGGAACCCTAAGTGTTTGATATCATCTAAGAACTGTGCAGTTCTAGCCATTCCAGTAATCTTGAAGACTCTAGAAATAATCTGTTGAAGCTTTTTCTTCGAAAGAAGCTCGTCTACGAAACCTACTTCCTCAGGAACGAACTGGTTAAATATAACTCTACCAGCTACCGTTTCAATAACTTTAGTTTCTAACTCACCTTCCTCAGTTCTAACCGTAGTTCTTACTTTGATGAAAGCGTGCTTTGATAGTTTTCCTTCGTTAATAGCAATTACTACTTCTTCTGCACTGTAGAAAGTCATACCTTCTCCAGCAACCTTCTCCTCATCTGTACTTCTTTTACCTTTAGTAACATAGTAAAGACCCAATACCATATCCTGAGAAGGTACAGTAATAGGAGCTCCATTTGCAGGATTTAAAATATTATGAGAAGCGAGCATTAAAATAGATGCTTCCAAAATAGCCTCATGACCTAAAGGTACGTGAACCGCCATTTGGTCACCATCAAAATCGGCGTTGAATGCCGTACATGCTAATGGGTGAAGTTGGATAGCTTTACCTTCAATCAACTTAGGTTGGAAAGCCTGAATACCAAGCCTGTGTAGTGTAGGAGCACGGTTAAGCAGAACAGGATGTCCTTTCAAAACGTTCTCCAATATATCCCAAACAACTGGGTCCTTTCTATCAACTATTTTCTTAGCAGACTTTACAGTCTTAACAATTCCTCTTTCTATTAATTTTCTAATGATAAAAGGCTTGAAAAGCTCAGCAGCCATTCCTTTAGGAAGACCACACTCGTGCATTTTCAATTCTGGTCCTACTACAATTACAGAACGTCCAGAATAATCAACCCTCTTTCCTAGTAAGTTTTGACGGAATCTACCTTGCTTACCTTTAAGCATATCGCTCAAAGATTTCAATGCTCTATTTCCATCAGATCTTACCGCATTCACTTTTCTTGAGTTATCAAAAAGAGAATCAACTGCTTCTTGAAGCATCCTCTTTTCATTTCTCAAAATCACCTCTGGAGCCTTAATATCAACCAATCTTTTCAGACGATTGTTTCTGATAATAACTCTTCTATAAAGATCATTTAAATCAGATGTAGCGAATCTACCTCCGTCTAATGGCACCAATGGTCTCAATTCAGGTGGAATAACTGGAACCATCTTAATTATCATCCACTCAGGCTTATTCTCAATTCTAGTCTTAGCATCTCTGAATGCCTCAACAACCTTTAACCTTTTCAAAGCCTCTGCTTTTCTCTGCTGAGAAGTATCTGTGGCAGCTTGGTGTCTCAAGTCATAAGATAAAGTATCTAAATCTATCCTTGATAAAGACATCTCCAAAGCCTCAGCTCCCATTTTAGCGATGAATTTGTTTGGATCATCATCATCAAGCATTTGGTTTTCCCTTGGAAGTTTATCCAAGATATCTAAATACTCATCTTCAGTTAAGAAGTCATGCCTGTTGATACCATCTTCTTCCTTGATACCTGGTTGAATAACCAAAAAACGCTCATAGTAAATGATTTGGTCAAGCTTCTTAGTAGGAATTCCCAGAAGATAACCAATTTTATTTGGTAATGATTTGAAGTACCAAATATGAGCTACAGGAACCACCAACTCGATGTGCCCCATTCTCTCTCTTCTTACTTTCTTTTCAGTAACTTCAACACCACATCGATCACAGATAATACCTTTATATCTGATTCTCTTATATTTCCCACAATGACATTCCCAATCCTTTACAGGTCCGAATATTCTTTCACAGAATAGTCCACCCATTTCTGGCTTATAGGTTCGATAGTTGATGGTCTCTGGTTGAGTAACCTCACCATGCGAGCTTTCCAGAATAGATTCGGGAGAAGCCAAACTTACTGTCACTTTCGAGAAGTCGTTGTTCAGCTTTTTGTTTTTTCTGAATGCCATAATTATATCTTGATATATGTTAATGTCCCGAGGTTAGTCGGGACTGTTGTTCAAAAAATTAGTCTAAAGTGATTTCAAGAGCCAAACCTCTTAATTCGTGAACGAGTACGTTGAACGACTCCGGAATATTAGGTTTGTTCATATTCTCACCTTTAACGATAGCTTCATAAGCTTTCGCTCTACCAATTACATCATCAGACTTGATAGTCAAGATCTCTTGAAGAACATTAGCAGCACCGAAAGCTTCCAGTGCCCAAACTTCCATTTCTCCAAAACGCTGACCACCAAACTGAGCCTTACCTCCTAATGGTTGTTGAGTAATCAACGAGTATGGTCCGATAGAACGTGCGTGCATCTTATCATCAACTAAGTGACCTAGTTTCAGCATATATGCTATCCCCACTGTAACAGGTTGGTCAAACCTTTCACCTGTCAATCCATCATATAGATAAGATCTACCGTACTCTGGAAGCCCTGCCTCTGCCAATTCTGCTGCAACCTCTTCCATAGTAGCACCGTCAAAAATCGGAGTAGCATATTTTCTACCCAATTTGTATCCAGCCCAAGCCAAAACAGTTTCATAAATCTGTCCTATATTCATCCTTGATGGTACACCAAGAGGGTTCAAACAAATATCTACTGGAGTCCCGTCTTCTAGGAAAGGCATATCCTCTTCTCTAACAATCTTAGCAACAACACCTTTGTTACCGTGACGACCTGCCATTTTATCACCTACTTTCAACTTACGCTTCTTAGCTACATAAACTTTCGCAAGTTGAACAATTCCAGCTGGAAGCTCGTCTCCTACCTCTAGAGTAAATCTTTCCCTTTTGAAAACACCTGAAATCTCATTTCTAGCTTTATTATAATTCTTAACAAGTCTCACAATAAGCTCATTTGCGTGATCATCATCTGTCCAGTTTTCTAGAATTAAATCTGAAATTAAATTCACTTCTTCTGGGACATGATAACTACTTTCATCTCTGAAGATATTCTTGTCAGGGAAAATGTTTTGATCAATGTTATTAGCATTGAACTTGACACCTTTTGACATGATCTCTTCTCCAAACTTATGCTTAACTCCTTGCGAGGTCATACCTCCGATAAGTTCGACAAGCTTTTCTATAATTTCAGTTCTGAGCGCCAAAAGATCTTTTGAGTACTTTGCTTTAAGCAATTCTACTTCCTTTTTAGCCTTTGCCCTAAGATCTTTATCCTTCTTAGGTCTTGAGAATAGTTTTGTATCTATAACAACACCTCTCAATGATGGAGAGGCTTTCAAAGAAGCATCCTTAACATCACCTGCTTTATCACCAAAGATAGCCCTAAGTAGTTTCTCCTCAGGAGTAGGATCCGACTCTCCTTTAGGAGTAATCTTACCAATTAAAATATCTCCTTCTTTGATCTCCGCTCCTACTCTGATAATACCGTTTTCATCAAGGTTTTTAACTGCCTCTTCTGATACATTAGGAATTTCAGACGTTAGTTCTTCTTCACCTCGTTTAGTATCTCTAACCTCCAATTCATATTCATCGATATGAATAGAAGTAAAAACATCATCCCTTACAACCTTCTCAGAAATCACAATCGCATCCTCAAAGTTATAACCTTGCCAAGGCATGTATGCCACTTTAAGATTTCTACCAAGAGCAAGCTCTCCTTTTTCAGTAGCAAAACCTTCACACAGTGCTTGACCTTGTTTAACCTTATCACCTTTATAAACAATTGGCTTCAGATTAATACAAGTATCTTGATTTGTTCTTCTGAATTTTATTAAATCATAAGTAGTTTCCTCACTGCCGAATAATACCAACTTCTCATCGTCGGTTCTATCATATTTTACGACAATCTTTTTTGAATCTACATATGTAATAACTCCATCTTTTTCAGCTAAAACTAACGATCGAGAATCCAATGCAACCCTTTTCTCTAAACCAGTACCTACAATTGGAGCTTGTGGCTTCAATAAAGGTACAGCTTGGCGCTGCATGTTCGATCCCATCAAAGCACGGTTCGCATCATCATGCTCGAGGAATGGAATCATAGATGCTGCAACAGAAACAATCTGGTTAGGTGCAACATCCATATATCTAAGCTCCTTAGGCCCTACAACAGGGAAATCCCCTTCGTACCTAGCTTTAACTTTATCATTTAGGAATTCTCCTCCATCATTTAATGGTGCGTTTGCCTGAGCAATGTTATGCGTATCTTCTTCCTCTGCCGTTAAATATTTAACGTCAGCGGACATATCAACAACACCTTCATTTACCTCTCTGTAAGGGGTTTCAATGAATCCCATTTGATTCACTTTTGCATGAACACAAAGAGAAGATATCAAACCAATGTTTGGTCCCTCAGGAGTTTCAATTGTACAAAGTCTACCGTAGTGAGTGTAATGAACGTCTCTTACCTCAAAACCAGCTCTTTCTCTAGAAAGACCTCCTGGTCCTAGTGCAGACATTCTTCTTTTATGTGTAATCTCTGCTAATGGATTAGTTTGATCCATAAACTGAGATAACTGATTAGTTCCGAAGAACGAATTGATTACCGATGAAAGTGTTCTTGCATTGATCAAATCAATAGGCTTGAACTCTTCATTATCCCTGACATTCATTCTTTCCTTGATCGTTCTAGCCATTCTAGATAGACCAACACCGAACTGTGCGTAAAGCTGTTCACCTACCGTCCTTACACGTCTATTACTTAAGTGATCAATATCATCCACAACAGCTTTTGAATTGATCAACCCTATCAAATACTTAACGATAAGGATTATATCCTCAGTGGTTAATACCCTTGAATCGTTAGAAAGATCCAATTGAAGCTTTCTATTAATTCTATATCTACCTACATCACCTAAATCATATCTCTTGTCTGAGAAGAACAAGTTGTTAATGATATCACGAGCGGTTTGCTCATCTGGTGCCTCAGTATTTCTTAATTGTCTATAGATCTGCTCTACTGCTTCTTTTTCAGAGTTGGAATTGTCTTTCTGAAGCGTATTGTAAATAATAGAGTAATCTGTAACGTTAACATCTTTCTTGTGAAGAATAATAGACTTAGATCCCGAATCTAAAATAATGTCAATGTCCTCTTCTGTAATTATAGAGTCTCTTTCAAGAACAACTTCGTTTCTGTCAATAGATACAACCTCTCCTGTATCTTCATCAACGAAATCCTCTGTCCAAGTTCTAAGAACCCTTGCAGCTAATTTTCTATCAACTACTTTCTTCAGTTCTTTTTTATTTGCTTCGATTTCTTCTGACAATCCAAACAAATCGAGAATATCTTTATCACCTCCATAACCTATTGCTCTTAATAAAGTAGTTACAGGGAACTTTTTCTTTCTATCGATATACGCATACATAACGTTATTTACGTCTGTTGCGAATTCAATCCAAGAACCTCTAAAAGGAATAATTCTCGCTGAATATAGTTTCGTTCCATTAGTGTGCTTACTCTGTGCGAAAAACACACCTGGAGACCTATGTAATTGAGATACAATAACTCTTTCTGCACCATTTATCACAAAAGAACCCTTCGGAGTCATATAAGGAATATTCCCTAAAAACACCTCTTGTTCGATAGTTTCAAAATCATCATTATCTTCATCATTACAAGATAATTTCAATTTTGCTTTCAGAGGCACCGAATATGTCAGTCCTCTATCAATACTTTCATCTACATTGTACTTTGGTGGGTCTACCATATAATCAATGAACTCTAGGACAAAATTGTCTCTAGAATCAGAGATTGGGAAGTTTTCTGAAAATACTTTGAACAGTCCTTCTTGCACCCTTTTTTCTGCAGGTGTTTCCAATTGGAAGAAGTCCTCAAATGACTGCAACTGAACCTTCAAGAAATCAGGATAATCTATCACTGATTTGATCGAAGAAAAATTGATTCTTTCAGATGTATTATTACTAGCCAAGGCAGTACTATTTATTTGTTATCAATACAAGAAATGTTTCGCATCCAAGATTTGGAAATATAGAAACAGGAAAAGACCTGACCCCGATGCATCGGGGCCAGGTCTAATATTTTAGACGTTTTTTAATTAAAAACCGTCAAAGAATTACTTAAGCTCTACTTCAGCTCCAGCTTCTTCCAATTGCTTCTTAAGACCTTCAGCTTCATCTTTAGCTAGACCTTCTTTGATAGCTTTAGGAGCTCCGTCTACAACTTCTTTCGCTTCTTTCAATCCAAGACCTGTTAGCTCTTTAACAAGCTTAACGATTGCAAGTTTAGCTCCACCTGGAGATTTTAAGATCACGTCAAAAGAGCTCTTCTCTTCTGCCCCACCTTCTTCTCCTCCAGCAGCACCAGCTACCATTACAGGAGCAGCAGCAGCAGCTGGCTCGATTCCGTACTCATCTTTTAAAATTTCAGCTAATTCATTTACTTCCTTTACAGTTAAGTTGACCAACTGCTCAGCGAATTCTTTTAAATCTGCCATTTTCTTACTATTTGTAAATTAATAATTTAAACCTTGATAATTAACGTTCGGACAAAGTCTTAAGCAACCCTGATAATGTTTGTCCTCCACTCTGTAGAGACGAAATAACATTTTTAGCAGGAGATTGCAACAATCCAATGACTTCACCAATAAGCTCATTCTTAGACTTAAGCTTGCTAAGCGCACTCAGGTGTTCGGCACCAATGAAGAGATCGTAATCGATGGAAGCTCCCTTCAAATGTGGTCTTTGGTCTTTATCCTCTTTTTGAAATTTCTTGATCACATTAGCAGGCACATTCGCTGCTTCTGCACTTGTAAACATAACTCCAGTAAATCCTTTCAAAACTGTATCATTAAGTTCTGAAAAATCACCTTCTACATTTTCAAGCGCCTTTTTGATCAAAGTGTTTTTGATAACCTTATATTCAATACCAGCCTCGAAGCACTTTCTTCTCAAGTTATTTACTTCTTCTACTGTCATACCTGATGCATCAGTAAAATAGAAATTACTTGTTTCTTTGAACTTCTCAGTTAGTTCTTGAATAACAAGGGCTTTATCTTCTTTTGTCATTTTAATTTCTTTTGTAATTCCAACGTATTTCTACGGTTGAATTAGTTAAAAGACTATTATAAACCCGCTATTGAACCTTTGTCAACAGAGATGCCAGCACTCATAGTACTAGACATGCTAATACTCTTAAAATAAGTACCTTTTGCACTCGCAGGCTTCAACTTTGAAACTGTCTGAATTAACTCCATAGCGTTTTCTTCGATCTTCTCTGGTGAGAATGACACTCTTCCGATACTTGCATGGATGATTCCAAATTTGTCTACTTTAAAATCAATTTTACCAGACTTCACTTCTTTTACTGCTTTAGCAACGTCAAGCGTAACAGTTCCAGATTTAGGATTTGGCATTAAACCTCTAGGCCCTAAAACTCTACCAATACGACCAACTTTAGCCATTACAGTAGGCATAGTTATGATAACATCTACATCAGTCCATCCACCTTCGATCTTCTTAATGTAATCATCTAACCCTACGTGATCAGCACCTGCATCTTTTGCTTCCTGTTCTTTATCAGGTGTACAAAGTACAAGTACTCTAGTTTCTTTACCAGTTCCATGTGGAAGTGCAACAACACCTCTCACCATTTGATCTGCCTTTCTTGGATCAACTCCTAACCTTAAGTCAACGTCAACTGATGCGTCGAACTTACTCGTAGTGATATCTTTTACTATCTGCGATGCCTCCGAAAGAGAGTAACTCTTTGTTTTGTCATACTTTTCTGCAGCTAGCTTTTGACTTTTCGTTAATTTTGCCATTTTAATTCAATAATTAATTGGCCCAAGGGGCGTCTCCTGTTACATTTATTCCCATGCTTCTAGCAGTACCCGCTACTTGTTTCATAGCAGACTCTACTGTAAAAGCATTCAAGTCAGGTAGCTTGGTCTCTGCGATCTCTTTCACTTGATCCCAGCTTACTGATCCTACTTTGTCTCTGTTTGGTTGTGAAGAACCTTTCTTAAGTTTCGCAGCATTCATCAAAAGAACAGATGCTGGGGGTGTCTTAATAACAAAGTCAAAAGATTTGTCACTGTAAATAGTAACAAGTACTGGAAGTACTTGACCTGCTTTTTCCTGAGTTCTGGCATTAAATTGCTTACAGAAATCCATTATGTTAAGTCCCTTACTACCTAGAGCAGGACCTACTGGAGGAGAAGGATTGGCAGCGCCACCCTTTATCTGTAATTTTAAGTAACCACTAATTTCCTTAGCCATTTTTACTCTACTTTTTCAACTTGAACATAATTAAGCTCTACAGGAGTATTTCGGCCGAAGATTTTCACCATTACATTCAACTTCTTCCTTTCTTCAAATACTTCTTCTACCGTACCTGTAAAACCACTAAATGGACCATCCATTACATTAACACTCTCTCCCACTATAAAAGGAGTATCAAGCTTTTCTTCTAGCTCGTCTACCTCTTCTACTTTTCCTAAAATTCGGTTAACCTCATTTTGTCTTAATGGAACAGGGGTCTTAGAAGGACCTCCATCATTTGAACCTAAAAATCCAATTACACCTGGTATATTAGTGATTGTATGTTGTACCTCACCGTGATTGATGTCTGCAGAAATCAAAATATAGCCAGGAAAGAAATTCCTTTCTCTGACTCTCTTTTTTCCATTTCTCATTTCATACACCTTTTCAGCAGGTATCATAACCTGAGGAATGTATTCTTCCAGATTCATCCTGACAATCTCCGTCTCCAAGTAAGATTTTACTTTCTTTTCTTGGCCACTGACAGCACGAACAACGTACCATTTTAAATCACTCATAGTACAGGACTTTAGACTTAAAGATTATTATAGTACCAATCCAACATATTCTCGAAACCGAGATCTATCAGACCAATGAATAACGCGAAGATCAGGGAAGCGACTAAGACCAGAATAGAAGAACTTTGAAGCTCAGAATACTTGGACCATGTAACCTTGTGGACCATCTCGTCATAAGATTCTTTAATAAAGTTGATCAATTTAGTCATAGTACAAACCTTAACGTTTTTAATTAGCACGGGTCGAGAGACTCGAACTCCCAACCGCTGGTTTTGGAGACCAGTGCTCTACCAATTGAGCTAGACCCGTGTGCGGTTTTCCTTAAAAAAGGACTGCAAAATTAGATGATTATTTCAGATAAACAAACGCACTTCATTAAAAAATGAAGTGCGTTGTTAATTTTATATCTACCGATTAGACGATTAGTCTAAGATTTCAGTAACCTGCCCAGAACCAACTGTTCTACCACCTTCTCTGATCGCAAATCTTAGTCCTTTTTCAAGAGCTACTTTATTGATCAAAGTTACTTCGATAGTAACGTTATCACCTGGCATTACCATTTCAACTCCTTCAGGAAGTTTAATCTCACCAGTTACATCAGTTGTCCTTAGATAGAACTGAGGTCTGTATTTGTTAAAGAAAGGAGTGTGTCTACCACCTTCTTCTTTTGAAAGGACATAAACCTCAGCTTTGAAGTGAGAGTGAGGATTCACAGAACCAGGCTTACAGATAATCATACCTCTTTTGATATCCGTTTTCTCGATACCTCTTAAAAGTAGACCAACGTTGTCACCAGCTTCACCTCTGTCTAAGATTTTTCTAAACATCTCAACACCAGTGATAGTTGAAGTCATGTCTTCAGCACCCATACCGATGATATCTACAGGGTCACCTGTGTTAGTAACACCTCTTTCGATTCTACCAGTAGCTACTGTACCTCTACCAGTGATAGAGAATACATCTTCTACAGGCATCAAGAAATCTTTATCTACAGCTCTTTCTGGTAATGGAATATACTCGTCAACAGCAGCCATCAACTCGTCGATTTTAGCAACCCACTCAGCTTCACCGTTCAATCCACCTAATGCTGATCCAGCAATTACAGGAATATCATCACCTGGAAAATCATACTCAGAAAGAAGCTCTCTTACTTCCATTTCAACAAGCTCAAGAAGCTCTTCATCATCTACCAAGTCAACTTTGTTCATGAACACAACTAGCGCTGGTACACCTACCTGTCTTGAAAGAAGGATGTGCTCTCTAGTTTGTGGCATAGGACCGTCAGTAGCAGCAACAACGATGATAGCACCGTCCATTTGCGCAGCACCAGTAATCATGTTCTTTACATAATCGGCGTGACCTGGACAATCAACGTGTGCGTAGTGTCTGTTTTCTGTTTGGTATTCGATATGAGAAGTATTGATTGTAATACCTCTTTCTGCTTCCTCAGGAGCGTTATCGATTGCACCAAAGTCTTTTTGCTCAGCAAGACCTTTGTCAGCTAATACTTTAGAGATAGCAGCAGTCAAAGTTGTCTTACCGTGATCCACGTGACCAATAGTACCAATATTCACGTGAGGTTTCGAACGGTCAAAGGTTTCTTTAGCCATGTCTGAAAATTCCTATTTTAGTTAAAAATTCTGTTAAATATAAAAATCACCATACAACAGTGCATGGCTAATTAAAAAATTCAAAACTCTAATGGATTACCTGAGGGAGAGAATGAGCCAACGACGGGATTTGAACCCGTGGCCTCTTCCTTACCAAGGAAGTGCTCTACCCCTGAGCTACGTCGGCTTGATTGAATCTATCCGACATTGCCAGGCAAGCCTTAGCTACATCGGCATAGTTTAATAAAAAGAGCGGGAGACGAGGCTCGAACCCGCGACCTACAGCTTGGAAGGCTGTCGCTCTACCAACTGAGCTACTCCCGCTTATTAAACATTTTGATGTCCTCGACATCAATGGCCAATGGTGGGGGGAGCAGGATTCGAACCTGCGAAGACATAAGTCAACGGAGTTACAGTCCGTCCCAGTTGGCCGCTTTGGTATCCCCCCAGTTATTTCAACATTTCAATGTAACTTTCCTCAATTGGCTGACCTTTTTAGCCCGTTTTTTTAAGGAAGTGCAAAAGTATAATCTTTTGTCTCTTATTCAAATTTTTCAAAATTTATTTTCAATCTCTTTTTTCTTCGTGATTGTTTTCATTTTGAATGGGCGGCAAAAATGCACTTATGCTTTCAATTTTCAATAGTTTTAGGAAGAATTTTCAAAAGAATTTTATGCTAACATGAAGTCATTTTACAGAAGCATTTCATTACCAACTACTTTGGCTGTTTTTATTTCTTTTTTTTCTTGTCAAACATCTAACGATTCAATCAACATGGATGCCATTAATAATGATAGTCACTCGTTCGCAAGACTAGGACAGTCTATAATCACTCATCTAAACTGGGACGCAAGAATTGATTTTAACAAAAAGAAAATCTTCGCCACCGCTACTTACCAAATAAAAAAGCTACCCAATGCTAAGATTATAGTCTTGGATACTAAAAATCTAAATATTCGCTCTGTTGTGAATGGGAATAATGAAACTCTTCCCTTTGAATTATTAGAACCACAGCACTTTCTCGGACAAGCTCTAAAAATTCAGCTAAGCTCTAATACTAAGCTAATTAGCATAACTTATGAAACTAATAAATCAGCTGAGGCTCTACAATGGTTGAGTCCGCAACAAACAGCTGACAAAACTTTTCCCTTTTTGTTTACACAATCACAAGCCATCCTTGCTCGTTCATGGATTCCTATTCAAGATTCTCCTGGAATACGATTCACATACGATGCAAAGGTTGAAGTACCTAAAAATCTAATTGCTCTAATGAGCGCTAATAATCCTACTAAGAAAAATGATTCTGGAATTTATAATTTTAAAATGGAGCAACCTATTCCTGCATATCTATTGGCTCTTTCAGCGGGAGATTTAGTCTATAAACCAATCAGCGATCGAAGCGGAGTATATGCAGAGCCTTCAGTTTTAGATGATGCTCTATATGAATTTGAAGATCTTGAAAAAATGATCTCTACAGCTGAATCATTATATGGTGAATACAAATGGGGTAAATATGACTTACTTGTCTTACCTCCAAGTTTTCCATTTGGAGGGATGGAAAACCCTAAATTAACTTTTGCCACTCCTACCATTTTGGCAGGGGATAAGTCTCTAACGTCTCTAGTTGCTCATGAGCTAGCTCATAGTTGGTCTGGTAATTTGGTAACGAATGCAACATGGGATGACTTTTGGTTAAACGAAGGGTTTACGGTCTACTTCGAATATAGAATTATGGAAGCTCTTTATGGAAGGGAATACTCTGAAATGCTAGCTTCATTATCAATGAATGGACTGAAGGAAGAATTAGAAAGTTTACCAGCTGAAGACACTCGTCTAAAACTAAATCTTAAGGGTCGTAATCCAGACGATGGGATGACTTCTATCGCTTATGATAAAGGATATTTCTTTTTAAGGTCACTAGAAGAAAAATTTGGGAGAGAAAAATTTGACTTATTTCTAAAGACTTATTTTTCTCAAAATGCCTACCAGAGCATCACTACTGAAAAGTTCATTGAAATTTTAAACAAACAACTTATAGAAGAGTATCAAATTGACTTACCAAAAGACTTTTTAAATGAATGGATATATACGCATGGACTTCCAAATGACTCTCCTACTCCATCTCCAGAAAAGTTTAAAACTGTAGATAAAGCAATCCTTCAGCTATTAAAAAACATGACCGCGTCCCAAATGAAGGATGAATTCAAAACAGATCAATGGTCTACACATGAGTGGATACAATTTGTCAGTGAGCTTCCAAACCAATTAGACTCTGTGCAATTGCGTTCTTTAGATGAAGTATTTGGTTTTACAAAATCTCAGAATAGTGAAATATTCTCTGTTTGGGCTAAAGTCTCTATTCAAAATAATTATCAGCCTTGCTACCCATACATTGAGTCTTTCTTAATAAAAACTGGTCGTCGTAAATTTCTAATGCCCCTTTATACCGCTCTAATTCAAACGGAAGAAGGTAAAAAATGGGCAAAAGAAGTTTATAAGAAAGCTAGACCTAATTACCATTATGTGGCTAGTAGTTCTATTGATGAATTATTAGAATAACTGATTTGACTCATACCAATTTATCAATTCTGGGTCTGATTCATTTTTTCTGATATCTTCCATGGCTTGCTCGGCACCGTTAGTATCTGAAATCAACATTAAAGTTTGATAGGCTGATAGTTTTGTTCCGTACTGAGCATGGGTTGTTGCTATGTGATACAACTGTCCAACGGCTATTTCTTTGAACTTAGTAGGAGCGCTTATGAGTTTCTCTGCATAGAGTTGAAGTAAAAAGTATATCTCTGAGTTCTTAAGTTGTTTAAACTTCGTGCTGTACCATGGAAATACAAAATCATCTTCTTTTTCATTCACAAATGGTGCCAATGCCAAGACTATATTGATATTAGTTTCAAGAGCGAAATTTTTAAAAACCGATTCGTGTAATTGCTGTCCATTTTCTTGAAACTGTGTTAACGCTGCACCTGCTACCATGTAAGATGAGTCGCCTATTGCTTTAGTAATAAATTGCTTATACTCTTCAAATGAAACCTGTCCTACATAATTGACAGCCGAAGCACGAACTTCGGATGATGAATCTTTCAGTAAAAGTGTTACACGATCTTTATAATCGTCAATTTTGAGTTTAGATGAACTTAGATAATTCAAGGTTCTTTGTTTTATTGTTGGATATGGATCTTCTAATCCCATTTCCACTATACTTTTTATAATCTTTTTGGATTTAAAAGAAGGAAGGCTATCTATTGTCTGAATCCTTCCATACAGATCCGATTTGTTTTTCATTTGTTCAAGTAGCTCCAACTCAGATTTATCATGATTAATCTCGGCTAGTAAATATCTATCACCATCAAACACTACAAGTTCAGGTTCTGATTCATACTTAAAAGTGTAGACTTCTAATCCATTTGTCATGACAACTGAATGGCGATGGATAATTCCTTCTACGGTTATATCAATAAATAGTGGAAGTTCATATACCATATCCATCCCTACAGAAGAATATTGCTCTGCGGTAATGGTCAAAGTTCCATCTTTATATTCATGGGTTACATCAATTATTGGATGTCCTGGGGTAAAATACCATTGGTCAAAAAACCAGTGCAAATCCTCTCCTAACAATTCTTCAAAAGCTAATCTTAAGTCTGCTACCTCTACGGATTGGTATTCATTTTTCTTTAAATAATGATGTACCCCAGCAAAAAACGCCTGATCTCCAAGATAACCTCGGAGCATATGTAGGACTGCTGCTCCTTTATTATAAGAATGTGTATCAAACAGATCATTTCGAGAGTCATAATAATATCTAATCAATGACTTTGCGCTATCATAGGATTCGGTAAAGTAAGCTTCCCTAGAGTTAAGTAATTCAAACTGAGCTTCGTCAATTCCATACTTATACTCTGCCCACAGATACTCACTATAACTTGCAAATCCTTCATTAAGTGTCAAATTTGACCAAGATTCACAGGTGACCAAATCTCCAAACCATTGATGAAACAGTTCATGCGCTATAATATCGTCCCAATTAAAATCGATGAGCTCACGCCTAGTAGCCTGAACTCCTTCCATAAAAACGGATGCTGTTGTATTCTCCATGGCTCCAGAGACAAAATCCCGGACGACAACTTGACTGTACTTCTGCCATGGAAACGGATAATCCAACAATTCTGAAAAATACTCTATCATCTCTGGGGTATGCCCAAAGATTGCCTTTGCATGAGCCTCATACTCTGGTTCGACTATGTATTCTAATTCGATATCATTCCAAGTATCCTTGACGGTTGCGTATTCACCTATGGCCATCATGAATAAATATGGTGCATGTGGCTGATCCATTTTCCAGATATCTGTTCTAATTCCAGATTGATCTGGACTCGCTTTTGGATTGATAAGAATGCCATTGGACAATGTTCTGTATTTATCTTGAACAGATATTTGGATCTCTTGAGTACACCTCTGATTGGGAGTATCAATAGTAGGAAACCACACTGAACTTGATTCTGTTTCTCCTTGTGTCCAAATCTGAAATGGTTTGTTAGGCTTGTCTTTAGACGGTTTTATGAAGTAAAGTCCTTTATCTTCAGTGATCACACCATCTCCTTTGGTCTTTACTAAATTAGGGTGTGCTGTATAGTCTATGTTTACCTCGAGAGTATCGAAACGATTAACTGGTCTATCTAGGTCTATAGCCAAGTTCAAACTATCATATTGATAATTCATAGATCTACCGTTGACCATTACCTTAGAAATCACCATCATTTTTGCATCAAGAACAAGACGAGTTTGTTCGTAATAATACGGTTTAAGGAACAAAAGGGCTTCTCCCTGCATCGTTTCATTCTCCCAATCAAAAGACACTTTTAATTCTGTATGAATAAGATCAAAATGATTTGTTTCTGAGCCTCTATAGACCGCAGATAATTCTTCGTTTTCTTGAGTATACCCCTTAGATATAAATACTGTTAATGAAAGAACTAGAAATAAGAATAAGATGGAATTCTGAATGCTTCGCATAAATGCACCGGTTAATATTTCTAACAAACAAAAGCGCTAAGTAACGTGAAAATCACAATATAAACTTGAACCTATAATAACAAATACAGCATTGTTTGATCTTATTTAATTTGGTTTGGGGAGAAATCTGTTGTTTTTAAACCTCTTAACTTTACAACTTTCATATCAGTATACATATGATTACATTTCAGTTTTTACTTCCTAAACTACTTTGTATTCTATAAACTATTGGCAGCACTCCTTCTTGATCTAAATCTACTTGAAAAGAGCTTAACATAAGTTAACGAAGCTTACCTCTGCCAATTAGGCAATAATTAGTATTTTCGCCTCTCACATCGCCAAATCGATATGCTGAATTATACGAAACTTAACAATATTATAGGCTGGTTAGTCTTCATCGCTGCGACAGTAGTATATGCTATGACAGTCGAACCTACGGCTAGTTACTGGGACTGCGGGGAGTTCATCGCAGTATCCTACAAGTTAGAAGTTCCTCATCCTCCAGGAGCTCCATTTTTTCTTCTAATTGGCAGAATGTTCTCTTTCCTAGCAATGGGTGATGTAGAACAAGTTGCCTATTGGATCAATATGGTAAGTGTAATTAGTAGTGGGTTTACGATTTTATTTCTATTCTGGTCTATTACTCACTTAGCGAAAAAACTTGTCAAAGAAGATAACATTATCGGTAATCTAGTTGTGCTCGGAAGCGGTTTGGTAGGTGCTTTAGCCTACACTTTTTCAGATTCATTTTGGTTCTCTGCTGTAGAAGCAGAGGTGTACGGTATGTCTTCTTTCTTTACCGCATTTGTTGTGTGGGCCATATTGAAGTGGGAAAATATTGAAGACCCTGCGAGTCAAAATAGATGGATGATCTTCATTGCATATATGGTAGGGTTGAGTATTGGGGTTCACTTGTTAAATTTAGTAACAGTTCCAGCTTTAGGACTTATTTACTACTTCAAGAAAAGACTAGAAGTGACTGTCAAAGGGGTGTTTGGAGCACTGATTGCTAGTGGCACTATCATCATAGTAATCATGGAAGGTATCATACCTGGTCTTCCCTCAGTTGCTGGTCAAATAGAAATCAATTTCGTTAATGATCTTGGACTTCCTTTCGGGTCTGGAATAGCAATTTTCATAGCAGCATTCTTCGGATATATTATCTACGGTATTGTATCCACTAGCAAAGGTGACAAATTGAGTCATTTGTTTTTATTGATCACTTCTGGAGTTATACTTTTTGTGTTGGTCAATGTTATTATAAGCGGAAGCCCTTTGAGATCTGTGGTCATAGCAGCGATCGCAACTATCGTAACTTACTTCGTCTCTAAAAAGAATATTAATAAAACGGCAATCATCGTTGCTCTAGGGATAGTACCAGGAATAGCTGTCTGGTATCTATTTTGTGAAGGTACTAAACACGAAAAATATATTGAAAACCTGAGTGTAAGCGGATTCAATACGATTATGCTATCCTTCGCATTTATCATTATTGGGTACTCTACTTACAGTATAGTATTAATCAGATCAAACTACGATCCTCCTATTGATGAAAATAATCCTGAAGATGTACTGAGTTTCGTATCTTATTTGAAACGTGAGCAATATGGTAGCCGTCCACTTGTACATGGTCAGTACTTCACTGCTGACGTAGTAGATCAAAAGAAGGGAGAAGCGGTTTATAAAAAAGGGAAGGAAGAATACGAAGTAGCAGACTTCAAACTGGACTATATCTACGACCCAACCCAAACAACTATTCTTCCAAGAGCCTGGAGTAGTCAACCTGCCCATGCACAAAAATATCGTGACATTATTGGATTACGAGAAGGTGAGAAACCTAGCTTTGCTGACAATATAGCTTTCATGCTAAAGCATCAATTGGGTACCATGTACTTCAGGTACTTCATGTGGAATTTTGCAGGCCGAGCTTCAGATATACAAGGAGCTGGGTGGCTAGGCATTAATGATGCTCTAGAAGAAGTCCCCGCTGAATTGGCAAATAATAAAGGGCGAAATATCTACTTCATGATCCCATTGCTTTTGGGAATAATTGGTCTAATATTTCAATACTATAAGGACACTAAAAACTTCGCATTTGTAGCTATGCTATTTTTCCTGACTGGCGCAGCTATTGTTCTTTATTTAAACTCTCCTCCTATCGAACCTAGAGAAAGGGATTACATCTACGCTGGTTCATATTATGCATTTGCATTTTGGATTGGTCTGGCAGTAATTGCGATCTATGAAGGATTGAAGAAATTATTAAATATAGGTTCAATAGCAGCTGTGATTGCTATAGTAATTGGTTTAACTGCTCCAACTATAATGGCAGCTGAAAACTGGGATGACCATGATAGATCTAATAGATATTTTTCTGTAGACTCTGCTAAAAACTTCTTAGCATCATGTGCTCCAAATGCCATCTTATTTACTGGTGGTGATAATGACACCTTCCCGCTCTGGTATGTACAAGAGGTAGAAGGATTCAGAACTGACGTAAGGGTAGTGGTATTAAGCTACTTCAATACAGACTGGTACATAGCGCAAATGATGCGAGACGCATACGAATCTAAACCATTACCATTTGGACTTACTTTAGATAACTATGTTCAAGGTGGTCTCAATGATTATTTACCATTGAGAGAACTCCCAAGTATTAAAAACGGAATGATCGATGCTCGTCAATTTATTAAGCTGATTAAGAACGAGCACCCCGCTCTTCAATTGCCAACGAGTATCAGTAAGTATAATTCGGTGCCTGCTAAAAAATTCTCTCTTAATGTAGATACGGCTGCCGTTCTAGCTAAGGGTATTATTCCTGAACAGTTCGCTGATAAAATGGTGTCAAAAATGCAATGGAGCATGAAAGGTCGTGGTCTTGAGAAAAAGGATTTGGCAATACTTGACTTGATAGTGAATAACAACTGGGAACGACCTATATATTTTAACAATACATCGGCATCATCTGTAAATCTCAACTTGAAACAGTTCATGGTTCAAGAAGGGAATGCATTTAGGTTATTACCTATCAAAAACGATAAGCAAGGCATGTTCGTCGATACTAATATGATGTATGACAACATGATGAATAATTTCTACTGGAGAGAGCTAGATAACCCTAATGTTTATTATTCTGAAGATTATCGAAATTTCGTCCTTAATCACAGAGCTTCATTCAACACATTGATTGAAAACCTACTGATGGAAGGAGATACTGTCAGAGCTAAGCAAGCAGTGGAAGAAACACTTGCACGAATGCCAGATGAAGTAATTCAATTTGATCATTTCAGTGTACAGGTCGTAGGCTTCTTGTTGGAGCTTGGTGAGAAAGAAAAAGCTGATAAGATCGCAAATAGAATTGGTGATCGTGCTAATGAAATGCTTGCTTACTTATTCATGAAAGGCTCTAGAGATACTTTCGCTCTCCAAAAGAATCTTGTATCACTTAATGAACTATCAAGAACTTATCGTCAATACAATGATCCAGATCTGGCTTTGAAATTCGAAAGAATGTTTAGCCAATATTACGGTATGATGGCTCCATAATTCCTAGAAGAATTCAGCTCTGAGTAGACAAACTCATTGACATGAAAAAGCCCGTACGGTAAACCGATACGGGCTTTTTCTTACCAAATAAGTTATACTACTTTTTCAAAAATCTAAAAGTCTCTTTGTATCCTGATGCCGTAGCAATTAGGTAATAGTATCCATCACTAAATTTACTAACATCTATTTTGTATTTAGTTTCAGTCAACTTAATGATATACGCCTCTTGATCATTGCCAATCATACTCTTGATCTGAAGAGATGGATTATCTATATAATCTGGAAGTTGAACAAAAATGAAATGTGAAGTAGGGTTTGGGTATACTTCTAGAGAAGAGTCTTGCTTATTAATGCCTATCTGGGCCTCTGCTGATCCAGCAAGGCTTATTGATAATAATAATATGGTTAGACATCTTTTCATGTAAAGGAGTAATCTTTAATTTATGATTTCATTGAATATAGCAACATTCGGCAAAAGATTTGGTATACCATGTTCACTTTCGACTAAAAATTAGATTTAATAGACGAATACTAAGATCTAAACTAGTTTTCCCTTAATGAACGAAAAGCTTTTCCAAGATTATCAATAATATCTGAAGCTATCAGAGACTCCATAGAATGTTCATCTACATAAATATCTGCTGCTAAGCCATGAATATAAACTCCTAATATGGCAGCTTCTTCCCCACTATACCCTTGACCAATCATAGCCGTGATAATACCCGTCAGTACGTCACCACTTCCGGCAGTTGCCATTCCTGGATTCCCTGTGCTATTAAAAAACACTAAACCATCTTTTGTAACTACGCTTGTATTAGCTCCTTTAAGAACCACGTTGACATTGTACTTTCTAGCAAATTCTATCTGAAGCACAAGCCTTTCATAATCATCTGACCAGCTTCCTACCAGCCTTTTGAATTCACCAGGATGAGGTGTAAGTACTGTATCTACTGGGAGTTTTTGAAGCAATTTTTTATCAGAAGAAAGGATATTTAAAGCATCTGCATCTATTAGTAATCCACCTTTAGTAGAAGAAATTATTTGCTCAACTACCTTTTTGGTTTGATACTCAGTACCTAATCCAGGACCAATCCCTATAGCGTCATAATTACTAATCTTAGGTGCTACTGTAAAAAACTCCTCTCCTTGATTCTCATCTACCATGGCTTCAGGTAATGCAGTTTGGAGTACGTTAGTACCACATTTTGGAACAGCAACTGTCAAAAGGCCAGCTCCCGATTTTAAACAAGAATGACTTGCCAATATAGAAGCTCCAATCTTACCCTTACTTCCTGCAATAATCAAGTCACGCCCCATCTGTCCTTTGTGAACATATTTTGATCTACTCTTCAATATTGAAGCAATAAATTCTGGGGTTGTTTGATACATCTTAGATGGAAGGTTATTCACAAAACCTTGATCTAAACCAATATCAACTATAGAAACACGACCACAAAACGAATCGTTTTCAGGTAAGAAAAAAGGAAGTTTAGGTACTTGAAAAGAAATTGTCTGATTAGCTCGAATGATTTCGCCATTTTCTACCTTATCACTGCTTCCCAAGCCAGAAGCTATATCTACGGATACTACTTTTAGTTCCGATTGATTAATACAAGTTATTAAATCCGCATATACTCCCGTAACAGGTCTTGACAATCCAGAACCAAATATGGCATCAATGACAACATTATATTGCCCCAACTCGGGAAAATTCTTCCTTGAGGTAATAAAGTGAGGTTCCAAATACTTATTGAGTAATTCAAGATTAGTGCTAAAATCCTTTGTCCCTTTTTCAGCATCTCCGATTACTGCTACAGACACCTTATAACCTGCTTCAATAAGTAACCTTGCAATAGCTAGACCATCCCCGCCATTGTTACCTGTCCCAGCAACAACGAACACTGAATAGTTCAAATCATATAACTCTATAAACCTATTAAAGAATGCCTCTGAAGCACGCTCCATTAAATCTATTGAAGCAATGGGCTCATTGGTAATAGTAAATTGATCCGTTTGTCGGATGGCCTCCGCATCAAGGACTTTCAGGCAGAGATTAAGTTTCATGAAAATTATTTTTGATAATAAACAACATAAAGGTACTTACTCGTACCCCATGATGAAAAACTTAATACCAACAAGGTTATTTATCTATCAACCTCCCCCATCACAAAATCAAGCGAACCTATAATAGCTATTAAATCTGCAATCATATGACCTCTAGATATATCAGCTAATACCGATAAATTAGAAAACGAACAGCCACGAGCTTTACAACGAACAGGAACATCGGACCTTCCATCTGTACGAAAGAAAAAGCCAAGTTCACCTTTAGGGTTTTCAGATCTAGTGTAAAAATCTTGGGCCTTAGGTCTTACTTTCTTAGGCACCGCCGAGCGAGGGTCAAAATCTCTAGTTCTTTTGTAGTCTCCAGTTAATTTCTCAAGACACTGTTCAATGATCTTTACCGATTGTTTTACCTCTTCTACTCTTACCCAGGTTCTATCCCAACAGTCTCCTGTTGTCCCCATTTTTCCTGTTCCGATAGGTACCTCAAAATCAAGCTCTGGATACACAGAATAGCCATCTACTTTACGCAGATCATATTTTAATCCTGAACCTCTCAATATTGGCCCTGTTACACCATAGTTGATAGCAAGATCTCTTGAAAGTACTCCAATATTGGCTGTTCGCTCTACAAAGATTTTATTTCCAATAAGCACATTATCTAACTCAGCAAGTTTTGGTTTTAGATAATTGACAAACTCAAGACACTTCTCTTCAAAACCTACTGGTAGATCATAGAATAGACCTCCTACCCATATATAATTGTATAGCATACGAGCTCCACTGACCCACTCTAACATTCGTAAAATATGCTCACGATCTCTCATCAGCCATAGAAATGGTGTAAAAGCACCAATATCTAAGCCATAGGTACCTATCGCTACAAAGTGAGAAGCAATCCTATTCAACTCTGCTACAAGTACTCTTATGTACTCTACTCTTTTCGGAATATCATTTTCAATCCCTAGCATTTTCTCGACTCCCATCACCCAAGCATGCTCTGAGTTCATAGCTGCGACGTAATCCATTCTATCTACAAATGGAATGCCTCCGATGAAAGAGACCGACTCAGTATGTTTTTCAAAACACCTATGTAAATAGCCTAAGTGAGGAACAACGTCGACCACTATCTCTCCATCAGTCACGACTTCTAATCGTAATACACCGTGAGTAGATGGGTGCTGAGGCCCTATATTTAAGACCATTTCCTCTGTCTTCAGATTCTTTTCTGTATAGACATTTGGAGCAGATTCGTTGAGATTGGATGGGTGATATTTATATTCTATTGCCTGACTCATATGCGATCTTCCTCCTCCCTGATGGTTTTCATTCCTCGATACTCTTGAGGTTCGACATAGTCCTTGCGAAGAGGGTATCCTTCCCAGTCTGCGGGCATTAAAATTCTTCTTAAATCAGGATGATTTAGGAACTTAATCCCAAATAAGTCATACGCTTCACGCTCGTGCCAATTTGCAGTTTTCCAAATCTGAGTAGCGCTTTCAACCTCAGGATTTTCTCGATCCAAAGTAACCTTGAGCATCAGCGAATGTTCTAAAGGAATGGAGTACAAAGTATAAATCACTTCCATGCTATTAACCTCTGGTCCGTTATCAATTGCCGTAATACATGATAACATATCAAAATACGCTTGGTCACTTGAATGTAAGAAGTCAAGTACTTCTAATATTTTTTCTGTTCGAACCTCCAATGTTGCAGGTGTGGAATTTTCAACGACACCTAAGACAGACTCATCTCCTAACTTCTCCTCGATTAACTCTTTAAATCCTTGAATATCCATCAATCCATTTTTTCAATGATCTCACGTAATCCTTCTGGCTCTCCAAAGTTTTCTTGTTCAATCTTTTCTCTAAGTTTAAGAATACCGCCAATCAACGCTTCAGGCCTAGGAGGACACCCTGGTACATAAACATCAACCGGAATAATTTTATCTACACCTTTGACCACATGATAACCATGCTCCCAATATGGTCCACCACAGTTGGAACACGATCCCATAGATATAACATAGCGAGGCTCTGCCATTTGTTCATATAATCTACGAACTCTATCAGCCATTTTATAAGTTACTGTACCAGCAATAATCATTACATCTGACAGTCTAGGGGAAGCCCTTGGGATCACTCCGTATCTGTCTAAGTCATAAGCCGAACTATAGGCTCCCATCATCTCGATCGCGCAACATGCTAATCCAAACCCCATAGGCCAAAGACTTGATAACCTGGCCCAATTAGTTAGATCTTCGAGGTTACTTACGATTACACCTCCATTGTTAAATTTTTGATCGAGTAATCCTTTCATCTATTTTTTTAATGTTCAGTATTGTCGGTTAAGAAATACGGATGATTGCTTATTCTTCAGACTTCACTGCTTTCTAAGAATATTTGGCATTGATTTTATCATAGAGTGAGTCAGGAACTTTCGACTCTACTTTTACGACTTTAACTTCTGGTTTTTCCCAATCCAAAAAACCTTTTGCCCAAACATATGCAAGTCCTACTGCTAATATTAAAATGAATAACCCCATCTCTACGAAAGCTAGAAACCCCCATTGTCCTCCTGTATTATTATTTAATTCCTCGTTTCCAAAAACAATAGCCCATGGAAACAAAAACAAAAGCTCTGTTTCGAATAGTACAAAAACTAATGCAACTACATAAAATCTAATGTTAAACTTCCCCCATGCAGTACCTGTAGGATCTTCTCCACACTCATAGGTAGTTAACTTTTCTTCGTTGGGGCGTCTGGGTCTAAGTAACCAACTGATTACCATCGGCCCCAGAATGGCTACTAACCCACCTAAAGCAAACACTAGAATAATCTGATAATTGGAAATTTGCATAGCCGCAAAACTAATCATAATGGACAGATATTAGAAGTCAGGCTCGCATCTCCAACGAAATATCTAAAGATCAAGTTCTAGTTATTGAAAGGAATAGTATGACTAAAGCAAAGAGAATTATTCTGCCTCTTCTTTCACCTTACGTTTCAATTGGACAGGTGAAAGCTTCTTCTTTTTTCTACGGATACGAATATTGATCATTTCTACCACCAATGAGAAGAATACGGCGAAATAGATATATCCTTTTGGTACATGGTGTCCAAATGCCTCGATCATTAGCATAAATCCTATCAAAATCAAGAACGAAAGAGCCAATACCTCCAAGGAAGGATGACTACTGATATAATCACTAATCTTACCTGCGAAGGTCATCATAATGAACATCGCTATTATAACAGCTGTAATCATTATCATCAGTTGATCAGTCAAACCCACTGCAGTCAAAATAGAATCAAAAGAAAAAATAATATCAAGCATCACTATTTGAGCAATAGCAGAAGGTAATGAAGTTGTTTTTCGAACAGTATGCTGTTCTTCTATTGCCTCCATTTTGTGATTCATCTCTAGAGTACTTTTTCCAATAAGGAAAAGTCCCCCAGATAACAGAATCAAATCTCTACCACTAAATCCATGATCAAAAACTGTAAAAAGTGGTTGTGAGAAAGTGATAATCCAAGTAATGGCACTCAGTAAACCAATCCGCATAATTAAGGCCAATGAAAGACCTACCATTCTTGCTTTACCTTGTTGATCTTTGGGAAGCTTATTGGATACGATGGATATGAAAATAATATTATCCACTCCAAGTACAATCTCTAAAAAAGTAAGGGTCAATAGGGCTACAAGTCCCTCTACAGTTAGAAACGCTTCCATGTTATACGTTGACTTTTATTGATTGGTAATCGATTAAGTATTCATTGAATTCCTAACGTTCATATGCTAGGCAGTCTTACAATTGTAGACAAAATTGATAAGGCTTTTGAAAAAATAGAGAAATTCCAACCACTTAAATAGGTAAATCCCCTAAAACTTAAAACCCAACACTATCTACAAACCCTGTTCAGAGGCTAAAAATGGCATTTCATTGAATTTTCCATATTGACACAGCGATATTGTAGCCGATATCCCTATTTCTATAAATACGGAAATCCTGTATTCTATTAAATAATGGATTACTTCAACTTTGGAAAACTAAACTCGAATATCCATTTGTCATAACACTTGAACGAAATATGAAAGGCTTCTTCATAAGATCAACAAAAGTTACTCCCTCGGTGTATTTCAACCCGCAGAAACAAATTCTTGACCTTAGAGGAAAATCAAGTCCTGAAAATCCAGTTTCATTTTATACTCCTTTGTTCAAGTATTTGGAAGCTTACCCTAAAGCAGCTCAAGATAAATTAATAGTCAATCTGGCTTTCGAATATTTCAACACCAGTTCCAGCAAGTGTATTTTTTTAATCCTAGATAAACTGAAAAAGATTCATGCAGCTGGTAAAAAAGTAGTAGTGAATTGGTTTCACGAAGAAGATGATGAAGATATGATGGAAGCTGGAGAGGATTATAGTTCTTTTTTCGACTATGAGTTCAACTTCAAAGAAGTACCAGAAATAACAGTATTAGGAGGCCAATCTACCACAGCAGCATAAAAACAATCGAAATACATTAAACGATTAAAATATGAAACCAAAATTTAGACCTTCGAAAAAAACAGTTACACAGATTGCTCTTGGAGCATTTTTAACTTACGGTTTTGTGTTAGCATGCACGCTTCTTAGCGTGGTTTAGTTAGGTCTTCTCTATTTATATGATAAGGCATTAAGTAGACGCTCTGAGGTAGTGGTTTTAATCAGTGTGTCTCAGCCAGCTATGGAATCATTATAATTATGAGATGACTTTATCACAAGGTCTTGGCTTAATTGTCAAGACCTTTTTTTATTTTTAGGATACTTTGGCTCATTTATTGCTAGTAATCACAGACGCATAACCCATCCCTTTATTATTACAATCTTAGCTCACCGAGCTAAACAATAAATTGGTACCAGACATGAAGCTGAAAGCTCTAATTACAATCATTATCATTTCATCTAGTATTCACCTATCCGCTCAAAATAAATACGAAATCGGTGGTCAAATCTTTGATGAAATGGCTATGCCGGTACCCTTTGCCAATGTAGGCTTTTTCCTTGCTGGAGAGACTGTTCCTGTGGGAGGTTGTGCATCCGATTTTGACGGCTTTTTCAAGTTCGATCTTGAACCAGGACTTTATAACATTCAAATTTCTTTTATAGGATATAAGACGTTTCACTTAGACTCGGTACAGGTGAGTACTGACGCTACTCTACCCTCTATACAAATAGAACCTGATGCACAAAAGCTCAAAAATGTAGTGATACAATCAGAAAGACCTACTATTCAAACCACTCCTGGGGTCAAAACTTATAATGTAACAGAAACTGCTGCTTCAGAATCTTCAAACGCACTAGACGTGCTAAAAAACATTCCTTCCGCCAATGTAGACGCGGACGATCAAATTACCATGAGAGGAAGAAAAGTCACTATTATGATAGATGGAGTGGAAACCAATATTGAAAATATATTGGAACAAATACCCGCTGATCAAATAGAAAGTATTGATGTCATCAACAACCCTTCGGCTAAATACGACACTCAAAATGGAGAGGGGGTACTGAACATCAAACTTAAAAAAAGTAAGAAAACTGGATTCAGTGCCTATACTGGGATGAGAATCGGCAACGATGGAATGTACAATCCATCAGCAGGCGGATCATATACCAAAGGCAAATTTTCAGTAAGTGGCGGCGCCAATCTCAATTGGAATATTTTTAAAGACAATGGATCTAGTTACAGAACAAGCTATAGAGTAACTGACACATTAGTCTCTGGTCTTGACACTACGTATATCAGAGAGCCTAATTCTTTTCAAGATCAAGATTTTGCTAGCCATGATGACCAGTTCAAACAAAACTATAGACTCAAAGGAAGGTATCAATTAAATGATCAGAGTAACGTAGAGTTGAACTTAAACGGAGGCCTTGGAAGCTATGATAAGCTTAGAGAATATCATCAAGACTTCTTCAGCAAAGACACCGTCTTAACCAGGATGTCAGACAGGGAAAGAAAAGGAACTTATGATAGCTATTGGTACAAAGTCAGTGCGCAATACAAATGGAAAGAATATGAAGGTCATGAATTCCGAGCTAGAGTAGACTTCTACGAAGGAGACAGGCAAGACAATTATACTTTTCTAGATTCTTTGTTTACAGCCGAAGGAGAATTTAATCGAGTAAATAGACTCGATCTGATAGAGGATGGTAACAATGAGAAAAACTTCAGATCTAAAATAGACTATGAAAAACCCCTTTCAGGAGGTCACAGCTATGAAATAGGAGCTAGTATGAGTCTGCGATCGGTCATCAGAGACTACCAATACTCAAGAATAGACAGAGATGACATGATCACTTGGTTAAAAGATACTGCTCGGTCCAACGTCTACGACTATGATGATCAAAACTACAGTGTCTATGTATTAGTCAAAGGTCCGACCGTATTCGTTGATAAATTGACCTATTCGGCAGGGCTTAGATTCAACACCGCATTACTCAGTCCTAAGTCAAGAACTGATACTGTAGACAACTCTTCAGATCATTATTATTGGTCTCCTTCGTTTCAGTTAGCATATGAGATCAATGACTCGCAAACCTTGTCCTTCAATTACTCTACGAAAACAAAATTGCCCTCCTACTATAGACTTAACCCGTTCATTACCTACTATGGCCCTACTCGTGTATTCTATGGAAATGCACAATTGAAACCTGAAGAAATCAACACTTTTGATCTCTCTTATGACATTTCATTATTAGATGATAAGTTATTTTTAGGCGCGAGCACATATTATAAATCCATCTCTAACATCACTATCAGATACAGATTCGATAGTGAAGATGAAGATGGTAATAGCATCGTCAATCAAACATTTCGAAATGTGAATAGTGGCGAAACATACGGCTTTGAAATAATAGAAACTTGGAAAGTAATTAAACCTCTAAAAATAAAATCCAGCTTCAACTGGTACACTGCTACTTTCGCTACTTTCTCAGAGACTTACAATAGAATAGTCACCCGAAACGGAACTAATTACAACTTCAAAACCAGTACCGATTTAGAAATAAACAAGAAGCTATCTACTCAACTTTCTTTCAATTATTTCAGTACCAGAGTAACTGCTCAAGGATACTATGAGCCTAATTACTTCATGAATTTCTCTGCTAGACAAAAACTACTCAAAGATGACCGATTGAGTCTAAGTTTCAGATGGACAGATGTGCTTCAATCATGGAACAGAGATCGAGTAGTCGATCAAGAAGACTCATATTCCTCGACAAGTGAATACTCTAGAAACCAAAGTAGGTATTCGATCACTGCTAGGTATAGCATCAATAAAATGAAGTTCAGTTAAATAAAATTTCATTCCGAACTGGTCGGCTGTCATTCGGGTATGGTCGTGGATCGATAGGGCATGGTCGGCAGTCTTTCGGGCATGGTCGTGAATCGTTAGGGCGTGGTCGGCGGTCATTCGGGCATGGTCGTGGATCGTTAGGGCATGGTCGGCAGTCATTCGGGCATGGTCGCGGATCATTAGGGCGTGGTCGGCAGTCATTCGGGCATGGTCGTGGATCATTAGGGCGTGGTCGGCAGTCATTCGGGTATGGTCGTGGATCATTTGGGCAATACCTCCTACTTACTTTTTCGATTAAGAGTCAAAGTACATCAGATAAGATAATCTATATAACTGTCAATATCCTTTTGCATATTTTCCGTTCGTATATCTTTGCGCCATGGCAAAAAATGACGATCAGAATCTATTGAAGAAAATCGTATCTCACGCTAAAGAGTACGGTTATGTGTTCCCATCTAGTGAAATATATGACGGGCTGAGTGCGACCTATGACTATGGTCAGTATGGCGTAGAGTTGAAGAACAATATCCGAAACTATTGGTGGAAAGCCATGGTGCAGATGAATGAAAACATCGTAGGTATCGATGCTGCCATCTTTATGCATCCTACCACTTGGAAGGCTTCTGGACACGTAGATGCTTTCAATGACCCGATGATCGACAACAAAGACTCCAAAAAAAGATATAGAGCTGATGTATTGATCGAAGAGCATATCGCTAAAATCGAAGCTAAAATCGACAAAGAAGTGGCTAAGGCTGCTAAGAGATTTGGTGATGATTTTGATGAGGCTCAGTTCAAAGCTACCAACCCAAGAGTTCTTCAGAATCAAGAGAAAATTGATGCCATCAATGAGCGATTCGCTAAAGATATGGCGGAGGAGAATTTTGAAGATCTAAAACTTCTAATCGAAGAATTGGGTATAGCTGACCCTGTAAGTGGGTCTAAGAACTGGACTGAAGTTCGTCAGTTCAACTTAATGTTCAGCACTGAACTTGGTTCTTTAGCGGATGGTGCTAGTAAAATCTACTTAAGACCAGAGACGGCTCAGGGTATATTCGTGAACTACCTGAATGTACAGAAGACTGGTCGTATGAAGCTTCCTTTCGGAATCGCTCAGACGGGTAAGGCTTTTAGAAACGAAATCATCGCTCGCCAGTTTATCTTCCGTATGAGAGAGTTTGAGCAAATGGAGATGCAATTCTTCATCAAGCCTGGTACAGAGATGGAGTGGTATGAAAACTGGAAAAACAAGCGTATCAACTGGCACAAGTCTCTGGGAATGGGTGAGGAAAATTATAGATTTCATGATCACTTAAACCTTGCTCACTATGCCAACGCGGCGTGTGATATCGAGTTCAACTTCCCAATGGGTTTCAAGGAACTGGAAGGAATTCACTCAAGAACTGATTTTGACCTGAAGGCTCACGAAGAACATAGTGGTAAGAAACTTCAGTTCTTCGATAATGAAACTGATGAATCGTATGTTCCTTATGTGGTAGAAACTTCTATTGGTTTGGATAGAATGTTCCTAGCGGTATTGTCTAGTTCATATGAAGAAGAAACTTTAGAGGATGGTAGTTCGAGAACTGTATTGAAGATCCCTTCAGTATTAGCTCCAGTAAAAGCTGCTGTACTTCCTTTGGTCAATAAAGATGGTCTTCCTGAGAAAGCAAGAGAGATTTTGGATGAGTTGAAATTCTCTGTGAATGCTCAGTACGATGGTAAGGATGCCATAGGCAGAAGATATAGAAGACAAGATGCGATCGGTACTCCGTATTGTATTACTGTTGATCATCAAACGCTAGAAGACGGAACTGTCACGATTCGTGAAAGGGATTCTATGGAACAAAAAAGAGTCTCTATAGATGAGGTGGTAAAAGAAATCGAAGCTGCAGTGGACTTGAAGCCGTTGCTGAAATCTTTATAATTCGTAAATTGTCCAATGAAGCTCCTCGAACTTAGGGTACGGGGCATCAGGTTTTATTTAAGCTCGCCCCAAGGGTCAGAAATCAACCCAATGGGCTGTCGCGCTGCGATTGAATTAATTAGCCAATGGACTTTATACTAATCATCGGACTGGCTCTTTTCCTTTTTGGGATAGGGCTTATCTCTCCGAAACTCTGGAATCTCTTTTCTATCTGGAAGCGAACTTCCTCTATGGGGCTCAAACTAGATGGGAAAGAGATTTTTTCTTTGACCAAATTCTATGAATTAGAAAACTGGTTTTTGGAAGCTTGCCAATCGTTCAAAGAACTCAATCCTAAAATATCAGTAGTCGATATTGTTCGCCATCACATGGCGGATGGAGATACTTTGGCTTTTCTGGATAAGTACAGAGGCTTAGTAGAAAAACAGGCTGATATCAGTTTTCAAGATGCCTTGATGCTAGACTTATCTGGAAAAAATGTCAATGCTGACAACCCTGAAACGGATCTAAGACTGGCTCTTGAGTTTACAATAGATAATTATCGATTCAACTATCTCGGACTCATTAAAATCAAATCCACCAGCCGAAATTGGGTCAATACCCAACATGATGCTATCCAAGGCAAAATATCTTCAGCGATCAAAACTTGGATGACTGTAAACGGAGAACCTACGTCTGAAGCGATTCTTGAAAAAGTATTAAATGATAGTTTTTGGCAAACTACCTGTCATGGAACTATCAAGAACCAAACAATAAATATCAATTGACTTTACTACATTCCTTCTTATTGGAGATACAATCTTCTCACTCATCTGACGTCAGAGATGGTGCTTTATTTGCTTTGATCTCATTTTTATTAATATTCATATTAGCTGCAAGTGGCCGAGTACAAATGGGATTCGTAGTGCCAGGTTTTCCTACCCCATTACGAAGAAGCAGAAAGAAAATTCTGTCAGAGTATTTCCCATTTTATAAAAACCTTCCTTCAGACCAGCAGAAAGTATTTGGTCAACGTGTCCAAGCTATTATTCTTTCGAAGACTTTTTATGGAAGAGGTGTAAAAGTAGATGAGGTGATGAGGGTTTTGATTTCAGCATGCGCGGTACAGCTGACCTTTGGACTTCCTAAAATAATGCTGTCGCATTTCACACGAATCATCATCTACCCAAATGATTACTATTCTACCATCAATAAACAATATCACAAGGGTGAAATCAACCCTAGACTGAAAGCTATTGTGCTTTCTTGGCATCACTTCCTAGATGGGTACGTCAAAAAGAATGACGGTATTAACCTTGGTCTTCACGAAATGGCTCATGCGCTTCATTTAGAAAATATTATATCTAATGATGAATATAACTTCCTAGACCAAGGAGCTCTGGCTCAATGGCGAAAGGCTGCTTCGGAGGAAATGATGAGAATCAATAGTGACCCCAGCCACCTATTTAGATCTTACGCAAGTGTCAATGAGCATGAGTTTTTTGCTATCGCTGTGGAGAACTTCTTCGAAAGAAGTGAACAATTCAATGCGCAATTACCACACCTCTATCACTTGATGACGCTAATTTTGAGGCAAAACCCATTAAGTAATTCTCTTTAAGATGGCGAAGAAAAATCCACATCCTGCTAGCGTTAGAAATAAACACACTGCCTCCGTCAAGGATGTCATAGATGCTATGCTCAAGTCATACAACTTAGAGAAGCGATTTGATCAAGCCAATATATCCACTGCTTGGGAAAAGATTATGGGTTCGGCTATAGCCAATAGAACGGATCATATAGAAATGCGAGATAGTGTATTGATAGTCAAACTAAATTCTGCCCCCCTCAAACAAGAACTAAACGCTGCCAAGCATAAAGTGATAGAACTGATCACCAAAGAATTTGGGAGACGAGTGGTGAAAGATGTGCTGTTTATTTAGTCTTTGACCTCGTTTTTAGCAAACTGTTTGAGTTCTTTCGACATGCTCTGAGCTAACTGTCTAGCCGCATCACCGATCAATTTAGGTGTAGAAGATGGTTTAGTCTTGGCGTCGTCCATAGCTCGTTTATCTCCTGATAGAAATACATACCACTCGGTAGTCCAAGATTCTTTATCACTAAGTTCTCTTGCCCAAACTACACGGCCACCTTTGGCTACTAATCGGTATTTTACCGCTGCCGAAGCTTTTACTGTCTTTACTTTTTTCTTGGACTTAGCTGTTACTTCTTTCTTCACATCTCGTTTTTTCTCCTTACCATCCTCATCTTTATAAGTTTCTTGTCCTACTACTACTTCTCTAGAGAAAACCTTTTCGCCACTATCTTCAGTAATGGAAGATGTTCTACAGGCTCCCAATTTGCCAGTAAGAACATAGTCCGCATTTCTGATTTGATCTAGATCTCCAGAACTCATATCGAATTTTGATTCATTCAAACTGGCTGTAGTATTTGATTTCTTGCTATCGGATATATTGAGTGAATTGACCAAACCACGAGCCAGTGCATAAGTCACATCTGTCGCTGCATTCTTTTCATACCCTCTCACCTCTATGAATTCTATATTTTCTTTTCTCAGCTGAGAAGTAATCAATCGGGTCATTTCATTGACTGATTCCGCATCGCACTTATCTCCTCCAGACTCTATAGGCATCACACCTATGCTCACTGTGCCTCTCTGTACTGCTTGCTCGTATAGTCCATCTGCGTCTTTGTAATTTTGAACATAGCCTTGCGCGTATGCAAATCTCCTTGCAGCTCTTCTATTCGCTTGCTTATTATCAGGGCCAATATTGAAGTGAGATAGACCTTCCTTGTAGTGCATCTCTGCCGCTTTTCTCTTTCCTTTCTCAAATGCCACCAAAGCTCGATTGACCTCTGAACTGTATGGCTCTGCTATCTGAATCTCTACTTTAGCATCTTTTTTCTTGACAGGTGTGAATTTAGAAGCAGGCAGTTTTCTCAGTACTTTGTTGTACTTATTCATGGCTACGTACATGTTGTAGATTTCTGCTTGTTTGGTTACTGTTCCATCGCCTTTGAACTCAGCAGTAGCGACTTTATGCTCATCTATTTTTCTCAAATTACTCTCTACCTGAGCAGTATAGTAGGTTCTCAACACCTCTTGAGCATTGGATATGTCTTTCTTTTTAGAAGCTATTTCCAGTGCATATGAGGCACACAATAGGGCATTGTCAATTCTATTTTTCTTTCTTTCTTTCTTGGCTTGAGAGTTATAATAAGAAGGTTTCTTATCTCCTTTAGGCTCAAAATCTACAATTTTGAAATTGGGCTGAGCATGCGCTAATACAATTGATCCAAGAAAAAGTACTACGGTAAAAAGAAAATTTGACATGCTATTAGCGTCTGATGAATTACTAAAATACCGAATCGCAGGGAAACTTCAGAATAGGCAGATACTTGACAAATGTTTATACCACAGATTTTAATGAAAGAACCTATCGTTTAACTAGAACATTGGGCACAAACTCCTGAGACTACATGAAGTGAATCTTTTACTTGATAACCGTCTGGTAAATCTACTTGCGGCTTGACTGTATCTAAGCAAAAGACCTTATTACAAGACTCACAACTAAAATGAACATGATTATGAGAATGTTCATGATCTCCACAATGATGACAAGCCGCAAAGCGCATCACTCCATCAAAGTCAATCACCTTATGCACTCGGCCTTCATTGACAAGTCTATCCAAAACACGATAAACTGTCACTCTATCACATAAATCCTTGAGCTGAGTCTGAATATCCTTATGGCTCAATGCTCCTTCAGACTGTTCTAGCAGCTCCACTATAGCTGTTTTACTTTTAGAGTTTCTCATTTTTATCGCAACTGTATTGCATTTAATATTTGAAAGACGATCTTTGCAACTTTGTTGCATTTAATGTTTCCAATACACTAAAATACATATGAATATGAAAATATTTAATAAATCACTACTTGTAGCCGCTTTGGCTGCCTCAGTAATGTTCACTTCTTGTGATGAGGAAGAAACCGAAATTCCAAATGAAAATGAACTCATTACTACTGTGATTCTTGAGTTATATGATGAGTCAAATCCAAATAACGAAGTTCATTTACATTGGGAAGATATAGACTTGGATGGTAAACCGGAAATAGAGACTGAAGCTCTAGCTGCCAACACTACTTATCATGGTCATATTGAATTTTTGAATGAACTTGCTGAAAAAGATGAAGATGATCATGACGATGAGGATGGTCATAATCACAGAACGCTAGAAGATGATCACGATCATGACCACGAACATGATCATGGCTATGATGTAACTGAGACGATAGAAAAAGAAGATGAGGATCACCAAGTATTCTATGTAGTTGACCCTGCAGACCTTGCTACTATCGAGTATGAGGATGAGGATGGAAATGGAATGCCTTTAGGTCTTGAAATAGAACTGACTACTGGCGATGCTGGTACTGGTACCCTCAACATTGTTTTGAAGCATGAGCCTACTAAATCAAAGGATGCCACTTTGGAAACTGCTGGTGGATCTACTGATATAGATGTAAAGTTTGACATTACCGTAGAATAAGCTTAAGTGCGAACATTTTTTTTTGTATTAATATTTCTGGCTTCATCCTATGGGTGGAGCCAGAATTGTAATATTACCTATCAAGGTCAAATTCTTGACCAAATGTCAGGACTTCCTAAGTGCTATGCTTCGATTATGATTTTAGAATCTAGTCAAGGTATGATCACAGATTCTTTGGGAAGATTTGAATTTAAAAATATCTGTCCTGGTCAATATCATATAAAGGTTACTCATGTAGGTTTTACTCCAGAAAACTTATACGTAGACCTTCAAGAAAACAGTAACCAAACCATCTCTCTTGATCGCAATGATGAGTTATTAGATGAAATTCTAGTACATGGTGAGACAGTAGAGTCATTGACAAAAGTCAGTAATGTACTTTCACAAGAGAAAATTCTATTCGAAGCCAATAACAACTTAGCAGATCTCGCAGCAGTAATCAGTGGAGTAAATGTAGTAAAAAACGGCCCTGGTGTTTCAAAACCAGTAATACATGGCTTGTATGGTAATAGGGTCACTATCCTCAATAATGGCATCAAACAAGCAGGTCAAAGATGGGGAAATGACCACGCTCCTGAGATAGATTTATTTGTAGCAGATCATCTAGCTGTGATAAAAGGTGTCGCAGGACTTGAGATTAGTGGCGGCTCTCTTGGTGGAGTACTTGAGATACACCCTGGTCCAATAGCGAATGACCCTCACCTTCATGGTGATGTTAATTATATTTTTCAGTCCAATGGACTAGGTCATACGCTGAATAGTAAAATTCAAAAAGGAAATGACATCGATCAATGGAGAATCGTCGGTACCGCTAAACTAATTGGTGATGCTAAAGCTCCTGGCTATTTTCTGACCAATACTGGTCGAAGAGAATCAAACTTCGCGGGACAGTGGAATCATTCAATGTCTAAGAAATGGAAAATCAATTCCTATTACAGTTTCTTTCATACGGATATAGGAATACTCAAAGGGTCACACATCTCTAATACGAGAGACCTTAAATCGGCACTTACAGTCAAAGAACCATTCAATAATGACGATAACTTTAGTTACAAACTGGAATCACCAAGACAGAGTGTAAACCATCACCTTCTTCTTCTAGAAAGTAATCATAGTCTCTCCGAGACTAGCCAACTCAGTCTAAAATACGCTGGTCAATTAAATCGAAGAAATGAATTCGATGTCAGAAGAGGTGGTGAATCTAATACACCTGCTGTAAGTATGTCCCTTAATTCTCAATATCTAGAAGCTACTTTAGCCAAAGACGTTAATGTTAACTTAAGTTATCGAGCAGGGTTGCAATACAACTACCTGATCAACAAGAATCATAATGGAACGACCGGTAGGCTACCTCTAATACCTGACTATAATTCACAAATCCCTGGGGCGTTTTTAACTTTTCAAAGAAGCTATCTTAAAAGCATTTTAGAGTTTGGCTTGAGGTATGACTTGGTCACACAAAACGTCAGAAATATAGAAAGAAATGATATTGGCAACCTTGAGGTATACAAATACAACAATCTAGCTCATAATTTTTCTGTAGCTGCGGGAGTGAGTAGAGACTGGAATACGAATTTCACTAGCAAATTAAACATTGGTTTTGCACAAAGGGCTCCTGAAGTAAATGAGCTCTATAGTGATGGAGTACATCAAGGGGTAGCTAGCTATGAAAAAGGAGACCCAGATCTAACAGCCGAACATTCGGTCAAAGCTATTCTTTCGAATGATTACACTATTGGACGTAAATTATTTCTTCAAACAGTATTCTATGGTCAGTACTTTAAAGATTACATTTATCTCAAACCAGCAAATGACACTACAACTATTAGAGGTACTTTCTGGAAATTTGATTACGATCAGACTGACGCACTGTTATTAGGTGCTGATTTTAACTTTAGTTACACACTCTCTCATCACTACAAACTAGACTTTGGATATGCTCATTTGTATGCTCAAGATCTGGTCAATAATATTCCATTGGTATTCATGCCTTCCAATGCCCTTACAGGACGGCTTACATATACAATTGATGATCAAGGAGTATTAAAGAACAATAGTGTATCGCTAGGGGGAAAATATGTATTGGAAAGAGACATTATTCCTCAAGTAGAACAAGAAGAGCTATCACCTCCTCCTCCGTCGTATGTGCTTATTAACATTAGTGCTAGCACAAGTATTCTTATAAATAAGTCTATAATCAATATTAGTTTCAAAGTTGAGAATTTATTGAATACAGAATATCGTGATTATCTGGATAGGTTAAGGTATTTTGCAGACGCATCGGGAATCAATGCGGTGCTAACACTTAACTATAAATTCTAATAAACATGAATCCAGTACTAAATCGAAACTTGTTCTTCGTAAAAGAACACGTGGGGATGTTCAAAGCATCTAACAACTACAACATCCATGATCCAGAAAACCAAGAAGTGATCATGGAATGTAGAGAACCTAATCTAGGAGTCTTCACCAAAATCTTTCGATTCACGGACTACAAAAGAATGACACCATTTGAAGTGGTTCTTACGGACACTCAAGGGAACAAAGTCTTGACCGTGAAAAGAGGTGTTTCTATTTTCTTATCTGAAGTTCAGGTATTGGACGAGAATGACCAATTGGTAGGGATGTTCAAGCAGAAATTTTTCTCTATCGGAGGGAAATTCGATATTCTAAACCCTTCAGGCGAAGTACTATGTCAACTAAAAGGGAAATGGACTAGTTGGGATTTCAAGTTTATCAAAGACAATGTAGAATTCGCTCATGTAAGTAAAAAGTGGGCGGGTCTTGGTAAAGAAATGTTTACCACTGCCGACAACTACATGTTGGAAATCAATGACCAGGTACCAGCGGACAATCCTATGCGTCAATTGATCTTAGGAGCTGTGATGGTTATAGACATGGTTCTTAAAGAGTAATCTTTACTCTAAAAAAAGAAATACGAACTTAGTGTATCATTCTTCGCACAAGATTGGATGGTACGCTAAGCTCTTCAATACTTTATTGCAACCCTGCAATAGAACTCCGTGAAACAATTACCATTCTTAGAAGGTCAGACGTAACGTTTGGTTGATCGCATGTAGTCCTTGGTTGATCAATTGTAACGTCTGGTTGATCACATGTAATCCTTGGTCGATCAATTGTAACGTCTGGTTGATCACATGTAATCCTTGGTCGATCAATTGTAACGTCTGGTTGGTCACATGTAATCCTTGGTTAATCAGTTGTAACGTCTGGTTGGTCACATGTAATCCTTGGTTAATCAGTTGTAACGTCTGGTTGATCGCATGTAATCCTTGGTCGATCAATTGTAACGTCTGGTTGATCGCATGTAATCCTTGGTTGATCAGTTGTAACGTCTGGTTGATCACATGTAATCCTTGGTTAATCAATTGTAACGTCTGGTTGGCCGCATGTAATGATCGTATGGCTAGGCACTAATCCCTTTTTGCATTTTGTTAGAGTTACTCACATTTAGCAATTCATCTATCAAAGGGGCATGGAGCAATAGAGAAGCATAAAACTTTCATGAAGCTACCATACTGAATAGCCTCATGAAAACTTTATCATCAGATTACTTAATCAATGGCACTGAAAGTACTACATCCACATCTGGCCATAGTTTGGATACTCCATCGTCACCAGTATGTAGTCCCTTACATACCTCATTCAAAGCTGCAATAGCTGCGCTACCGTTCCAAGTAGTCACATCTACTGCTGTGGTTACAACTAAGGCAGTATCATTGACAGCGTATGTATATGGGGTATTGGCAGACATACCATTCATCGTAAATTCAATTTCACCTTTACCATCAGCAGCACTTAAGATCTTTCCTTTAATCTCAGATGTGTTGAATGTGCCAAAAAATGAGGCTTTAATCTTTGGGTCTCTGATTACATTGTTAGAGTTGACTGTACTTGTTGGAATAGTAATTTTACCACCAGCCAAAATCTCTTCAGCAGTACCACTGATTTTATCAGCTTCTATATTCAAAGTATCGAATGTCCCTCCTACTCCAGATCTGGAAGTAAACTTATAGGCTGTCCATTTCAATGAAGCTCCATTGGTCTTTACTTTCAATGACGGAACGGCTTCTGCAACTGGCTCAGCTATGGTTGTTTCTTTCTTAGCGCTTTTACTACAAGACATTACTACAACTGCCAAAACGGCAAATAATAAGGTTTTGAAAATATTCATGATATATAGATTTATTTAAAGTGCGCCTAAGTTAAAAAACATTCTCAAAGGATCACTGAATCGTTTATCGCGTTTGACAGCCTCCGACAGATTAAGTTCAACTAGAGAATTAAAATTCGAAACCATTCAACTCTGAAGATATCACAGTTCTTTAATAAGTAGAGAGCAAAAAAATACCAGCCGGACTCCTCCGACTGGTAGTACTAACTTTTACTAAATCTATTGTAGTTCTCTAAAACCTTAATCGCAGGGCGTTAGCCCGGTTTGATTGAATTTCCCCGCCCCTTTTGACTAGATAACTGAAGATAACCAGTACGCTGGATAGGGAGCTTCTTGAAAGATTCGAGATAGAACTCTGGGATAAATGAAGAGCCAAAACCTTGAAAGCCTAGGTTCTCAATTGGTGGACTTTTGACATGGCTCTTAGTGATTCAAGAAATTCATTAAATAACCTCTGTAATCATAATAATCTGGATGCTCAAGAATTTCTTTTCTTACCCTTGGACGTTCGTATGGAATCACAAGCTCATCGCCAATCTTAGCAAAAGGCCCACTGGTCATCATGATCACACGGTCAGCCAAGAATATTGACTCATCTACATCGTGAGTAATCGCTATAGCTGTTATCTTTTCCTTTTGCCATACTTCTAATAGCACATCTTGCAGCTCTCCTCTAGTCAAGGAATCTAGCATACCAAAGGGCTCATCTAGTAGCAATACTTTTGGCTTAAGAGCAAATGCTCTTGCAATACCTACACGCTGCTGCATGCCTTGAGAAAGCTCTAGTGCTTTCTTATTAAAATCATTGCCTAGACCTACTTTATCTAAGTAGTATTTACAAATATCTAATTTCTCTTGTTTAGAGCCATGAGGAAAGACTTGCTTCACTCCTATCAGTACGTTTTCTAATGCTGTCAACCAAGGGAATAAACTTGGAGACTGAAATACTACAGCTCTATCAGGACCTGCTCCATGAATTTGCTCTCCATCCACTTTAATCTTACCCGCAGATATGTCATTCAATCCTGCAATCATGGTCAAAAGCGTGGATTTACCACAACCTGAGTGACCAATAATAGAAATGAATTCACTCTGTTTCACACTAAGCTGAAGATCTGAAAGCACCGTGTAGTCACCTTTTGGTGTAGGATATACTTTGGCTAAATCCTCTATCTTGAGCATGTCAGGTCTAGTATCTATTTCAGGCAATGAAGCCTTCGATTTTTTCTGAACTAATTCTTTATCTAATACTTCCATAATGTGTGCTTTTTGCTATCAGTATTCACCAATAGTTGGGTTTAAATGTGTTTTGACCTTTCGTAATCAGTCTCTGAAGGCTTTTTACCCCACTTGATCCACCCTGGCATCACTGGTTTCAGATCCGGAAGGGTGTACTCGGCATGTTGTTCAGCCTTTCTATTCTCCCCTAGCTCTATCAAATACTCGACGATTTTAGTTCTCAGTTTTTTGTAATTAGGGTCTTGGTTGATCTCTGTGATCACCCTTGGTCTAGCAAAATCCACTTTAAACTCTGGCCCGAGCGTTGCATTTGGACCAGGAGTCAATGGAATTATTCTATCTGCCATGATGATTCCCTCGTCCACATCATTGGTGATCAGCAGACAAGTTTTCTTGTCCTCACCCCAGATTTTTACGATCTCCTCCTGTAGCGTACCTCTGGTCAATGCATCCAATGCAGATAATGGCTCATCCATCAAAAGCATTTTAGGATTCATCGCCAATGCTCTTGCTACTGAGACTCTCTGTCTCATACCTCCTGATAGCTCAGCAGGACGTTTGTCAATCGCATGTGTCAAATTTACCATCTCCACATACTTGCGGATTTGAGCATCTTTTTCTTTTTTGGAAGCGCTTTTCATTACTTCATCGATTGCCAGTTTCACATTGGAGTAAACTGTCAACCACGGAAGAAGAGAATAGTTTTGAAAAACTACACCTCTATCTGGCCCAGGACCTGTGATTGGCTTACCGTTTAGCAACACCTCCCCTTCGTCAGGGAAGTGAAGACCATTGATCAAATTGATCAATGTAGTCTTACCACTACCAGTAAATCCAACGATGGCAAGAAATTCTCCTTCCTCTACTGATAGATTGATGTTCTTCAACACCTCTACCTTATCTTTTCCCGTCCCGTAGGACTTTGATACATTTCTTAATTCTAAAAAAGCCATGTCTTCAATATTTTAAAGTTTGAATACTTATCACTGAATTGCCAATTAAGCAACATCAGCTTTGTTGAAAGACATGAATTTCTGGATAGTAGCCATGATTCTGTCAAGTCCAAAACCAATCATACCAATGACGAACATCGCTACAATAATTTTGGCGTTAGAATCATTCGCTCCATTTTGGAATTCCTCCCATACAAATGATCCTAGTCCTGGGCTTTGAGCCAATAACTCAATAGCAATCAATACCATCCATGCTACAGAAAGAGTAATTCTCAATCCTGTAAAAATCATCGGTAATGAAGATGGTAATACCACTTTAAAAATATTTTGAAATACGTTTAGCTTTAGAACTTTAGCTACGTTTACGAAGTCTTTATCTACCGTCGCTACTCCCATAGAAGTATTAACCAATGTTGCCCACATCGCGCAGAGACCAACAGATATAAAGGAGATCATGAATGATTTATCAGAATCTGATTCACTCAAAAGTGTCTTGACAATCATGAATACAAGTAACAACCATACTACTGGAGATACTGGTTTCAAAATCTGAATGAACCAGTTGATTGAAGTTCTTAAAGTGGTACTTAATCCTATAATAATACCTACCGGTATTGCGATCAATGCAGCAAGAAGGAATCCTGCAAACACCGTTTTCAAACTAGTCTGAATTTGATCTACGAAAGATGGACGTCCTGTATACTTAATAGGAGCTTCACCTTTCTCTGCTCTCTTAGCATTAATCTTGGCAGTCTTCTTCGCAAACTCTTCTTTCTTCTCAGAAATCGTCCAGTGATCAGCAAGCAATGTTTTATACGCCGCCCAGACTTTGGCAGGAGATGGTAGTGTATTTGGTTGGCAACTTACATCACCTGATTCGATACATTTCTGCATCTCTACAGCTGCAGCTTCACCCTGCTCTGATCTAGCTTTCTCTATTCGGGCATTAGCATCTTTGTCATATAGAGACTGCGCTCCCATTCCCCAGATCACTAGGAATGTTAAAATCGACACGAGTGGAAAGATGGCTTTCTTTACAAAAAGCACCGCGTTTTTTTGTGGCTGTTCACCTACGCATAATCTAACTAATGGCTCTAGAAATCCTAGACCAATTAATCGCAACACTTTGATGATTGAATCTTTCATGTGAATAGTATTTTGTTGTTAACTGTCACATGGAATTTGCATGAAGTGACAATCCAAGCTAATGGGCGCTGTCTTGTCATGCTCATTTCATGAGTACTTGATTTAGTAATTCTTGTGGTCATAGCCTAGTGCTTATCTCAAGACCTGACCGGTTATAATTCTTCTATATTTTTCTACTTGTATGATACTTTGAAAAATCAGGGAGAGACTCTCGCCCCTCCCGTCAAAGCACCCATAATTTTCTTTTGTCAGGTTGATTACTCTAATTTTTGTTGGTTTAGGTTGGGTTAATAAACCTGACAGGTGTTTGACCTGTCAGGCATGATATGTTGATTAGATCTTTATTAATTATCAGTCTTTGTTTCCTACAGGGAAGCTATTAATGTATCCGATTGGATCTTTACCATCATAAGTAATACCATCGATGAAGTCCGCTGTTGGAGCTTTGTAACCATCCGTAGTAGGAATTTCATCTTTAGTCAAGTAACCTTCTTCAAGTAGAAGAGCTGCTGCTTTCTCCCAGATATCTGGTCTGTAGATATTCTTAATAGTCTCAGAGTACCATCCAGCTGGCTTAGATTCAGGAATCTGTCCCCATCTTCTCATCTGAGTCAAGAACCAAGTTCCGTCAGAGTAGAATGGATATGTCGCGTGGTATCTGAAGAATACATTGAAATCAGGCATTGATCTCTTGTCTCCTTTTTCGAATTCGAAAGTACCTGTCATTGAGTTTGCGATTACTACAGAGTCAGCACCTACATACTCAGGCATAGAAAGTATACCTACTGCTTGTGGTCTATTACCTTGAGCATCTAACCACTTACCTGCTCTGATCAATGCTTTAGTGATCGCAACAGCAGTGTTAGGATATTTCTCAGCGAAGTCTTTTCTCATTACGAAAACCTTCTCTGGGTTATTTTTCCATACATCATAGTTAGTAGTCACTGGCACACCGATACCTTTGAATACAGCTTGCTGGTTCCAAGGCTCTCCCACACAGTATCCATAGATAGTACCTGCCTCTAGAGTAGCTGGCATTTGTGGTGGAGGAGTTACTGAAAGAAGAACGTCAGCATCTACTTGTCCTTGAATATTGTCAGCAGTATAAAAACCAGGATTGATTCCTGCTGCTGCCAACCAGTATCTGATCTCATAGTTGTGTGTAGAAACTGGGAATACCATACCCATTTTGAATGGTTTACCATCCGCTTTGTAAGACTCGATTACTGGCTTGATAGCGTCTGCCTTGATTGGATGAACTGGCTTACCGTCTTCTCCTACTGGCACGTTTGGCTTCATTTTAGACCATACATCGTTAGAAACAGTGATACCGTTACCATTAAGGTCCATAGAAAATGGCGTAATTAATTCAGCTTGTCTACCAAATCCAGCACCTGCAGCGATAGGCTGACCAGCCAACATGTGAGAACCGTCTAACTGTCCGTCAATCACTCTATCAAGAACGTTCTTCCAGTTTGATTGAGCTTCAATCGTAACGAAAAGTCCTTCGTCCTCGAAGTAACCAAGCTCTTTTGCAATAGCAAGTGGAGCCATATCTGTCAACTTAATAAAACCGAAAGTCAATTCTGGCTTTTCGATTTCTAGCTGAACTGTTTTGCTAGTTTCCTCTTCAGCTACCTCTTCGGTAGATTCAGATTTCTTAGCTCCACCGCACTGACTCAATAGAACCAATAGCGCGGCGAATACGCTAAGTCTTACGAATAAATTATTAAAAACTTTTTTCATGAGTTTTGATTTTCAATGTTTATAACGAGCCTCATATGAGGCTCGCGTTAGTATTATTAGTGGATTGATTACAAGAATTTAGGCTTGAAAGTCAACTGCATCCATGCCCAGTTCTGTCCTGCTTTGTGATCTCCTCCATAAACAGAAGACATGTATGAAGTAGCAAACATTTTAGAATAACCTAAAGTGAAGTTAAAGTCAGCTGACACTTGGTAGATATACACAAAGTCTAATTCAGTACCGAAGAACCCATCAGATTGAATACCCTCTGGAGCCAAAGTAGTTTTGAATACATGTGGCATCACTACCAACTTAGACTTCTCTCCTGTTTTGAAAACCGCTTTAGCGTAAATATCTGTTAAACCTTGACCACCTTTAACAGACTCCCCTACGTAGAAATAATCCATAAAACCATAAAATTTATGATTGGTACCGAAAGGCTGTTGCCAAAGGTTTGATCCCTCATCATCAGAAGACTCTCCAGAAACTACATCTACTCCAAGGGTCAATGGAAGACCTAATGCTTTTGAAGTAATATCAAATGCAGCTAAATAACCTAAACCTTTATTTCCTTCTCTAGTCTGGACGTATGCAGAAGCATTCAGAGTGAATGATGCAGATTTAAAAGTTGGTAAAATACCAATAGTGGTTTCATTAGAATACTCTATTTCCGATGGGAATCTTGTTGGTGCAGGTCCACCTTGACCGCCTATATAACCACCTAAAGTTCTGTTAGAGATCATTGCATCAAGAGTTAAATCTCCTGCTGGCAGTGTTAACCAAGCATACTGCAAACTTTTGTACCCTGTTCTGATTCCAGCAATGTTTATCGAATCTAATTTATTGGTATGTCTAGTTTGAGCTAAGGCTACACCCACATCTAATTTAACATCTCCAAAAGAGAACTTATTAACAAAAGCATCATGTGCTCTTCCTGAAGCCGCCCAGCCTAGTGCACCAAACCATCTTTGATCTTTATAACTGATTGCTTGACGTCCTACTTTTAAAGAGTACATATCTCCAGCCTTGTATTCAGCATAAGCCTCGTAAACTCCAAAAGTTGGCTCAGGAGCTCCTGGTGCACCATCCCCTAATAAGTCATATGCTTGAGGCATTTGACCCCAAAAATGAATCAACTGAGGAGTAAAGACGATTTTCAGATCTTCGCTCTTATAACTAAAGTATAGTCTTGATCTCTGCTGAGTAGCTAAACCTATTCTAGTTCCTGGTACATCCAACTTCTCTGACAAGCCTGTGTTTGCACCATTGTACAATTCGGTACGTGGTCTTATCTCTCCAGTGATAGACATCTGTGCGAATGAAGCTACCGATGCACACAAAAGAACTAATGTTAATAAGTGTTTTTTCATGATGATAGTTTTATCTGTTTAGTAATAACTACGTAATCGAATAACTTGATACGTATTTGTTTCAGTATTTATACTTACAAATGTAGAAGCGACTTGCCAAGCATGGTATGACTAACATCATAAATCAATATTTTTTTACACCATGTATAAAACTGCTTTTTAACATATAAAATTATTAAACTATTGAATTTCTGATACTTAACAAAATCAATAGAACTACGTAGAAAATAAAAAATTACGTAATAAACCAAATAAATACTTACTATCCGTTGCTAATAAGCAAAATACGTAGAAATTAAATTGAAAGATAAAAAGGCTTATTTAGGATAAAAAACAGTAAACAAACACATTAAGCAACCTCAGAATCAATAGACGACCTAATTAAGTACAATCAAAATAAATACGTACTTTTACTTTAATTACTTAGAACAGCATACGTAATTAATCAAAACAAAACATCATGAAATCAACACATCTCTTTTTAAACATGTTTGTTTTATTTCTAACCATATCTAAAGTTTCCTTTGCACAAGATGGCATAGGTATTGGAACCTCGTCAGTGGAAAAAACAGCAGTACTAGATATAGTCTCTCAAACAAAGAACAAGGGAGTTCTATTACCTCGGTTGAGTCATAAACAAATGTGGTCAATAATATCTCCTGCTGAAGGGCTACTAATATATAATACAGATGAAAAAGCCGTTTGCAGTTATCAAAACGGTAGATGGTCATCTTTAGGAAGTCCAACTGGAACAATAATCATGTGGTCTGGAACTAACATACCTGCCGGATGGGCTCTATGTGATGGAAGATGGTATAATCCAAAAGATCATTCAGATATCGGAAACTCAAAAAATGGAGATAGAAACATCCTACCCCCCAATTTAAAAGGTAAATTTATAGTTGGATATTCTTCTAATGATGTTGATTACAACAATCCAGGCAATCTTAGTTCTCGTACAACTGCAAAAATTACTGGTAAATCTGGTGGAGAAAAATCACACATTTTAACTACTAATGAAATGCCGTCACATAAACACAGCATCAATAGTGTAAGTCATCAGCATTCAATTAACTTATCTGGTGGCAGCCATAGCCATTCCGTAAAACAAAGTCATGGAGCTAGATTTACAAGTGACGGAAGCGGAACTATTTCCGGATCTCTTCCAGACGGAGTTAATGGACCTGGATTGGTCTATTCACAAGGAATAGACACATCAATAGATTACGAAGAAGGTTATAACTATTCAACTCGAACTTTAAACAATCAAGTTAACTCAAGTACTCACTCACATTCAGGAACAACAAATAATAATACGCACACTCACTCAATAGGCAATTCTGGTAATGGATCTGCTCATGAAAACAGACCCCCATATTACACTCTTGCTTATTTAATGAAGTTATAAATTTTGAATAGTTCACAAACTATTATGCAGCATACTATAATGTTAGTAGTAATTCCTTTGTTCATTCATTGGCCAACCCCATCACATTGAACCCCATATCAAGTTTGATTCTTTTTCCATCTTTAAACTCAATGGAATAATACTCTTCTTCTGCACTTTTATCATAGCTCACTCTTCCAAAGTTTTCCAAACCTCCATTATCTGCTACGTACATCATCAAATCCATCGGTAGATAGTCATAGCTATTCATATAGTAACGTGTGTAAGACCAATCTCCGTCCTTTGAATAAACTACTTTTCCTTTTTGATAATCCACATAGTCTGTCTTAAAAACAACTTGAAACTGATAATGCCCTGGTTCATCTGCTGCTTTTCCTTCATAGACATACCAATTTTCAAGTCTTGAATCAATATCCTTCATGATCTTATCTGTCATTATACCCTCGATATGCATTGCACCATAGTCCATCCGTTTAAAATCTTGAGTCAAACAAAACAACTCTCCTGACTTAAGAGTCACTTTATAATATGGATCGGAGTATGAGGTAACCATGTACTCTAAATTCCTGAAGTTTTTCTCAAAATCAATCCCCAATAAAGAACTCCTTAGTTCATCAGTTAAAGAGGAGCTGCCCCGCACTTGTTGACGCATATCGACCCAAGAACCTGTAGAATCATAATCTATCCTCACTTTTGACCTTATACCAGGAATCAACTCTCCCTTACCATAAGCCCAATAAAAATTCCATGGCTTGTAATCAATCTTACTCATCTCAAAAGACGGTAGCCTTTTTTCTATATCAGTTTTAATTTTATCAACCTCTGCTTGATCTTGTGCGATAACAGCAGGAGCCGACCCAACGTAAAATATTAATACCAATCCAAAATAAAACAGTTGTACAGGGCGAGTAACTCGCCAGATATTAGTCTTTATCATCATCCATTACTTTAATAATCAATTAATCAATAACTGAATAATACATAATCTAATAGGGTGGAGAACAGAAAGGAAAAGGAGATAAGAAGGGAAAATTGATAATCACATATATTTCAACAATTTACCTATAACAATATACAGGTTTTGAAGCATAATTCTAGAAAATAGAAACCTAAAAATCAGAATCTATAACAAAAGCATAAAGTCGTAATTTCTACGTTTTTGGCTTTTGCTTGTCTTACTACAAGGTAAACTGACATCAATCCAATTTCAATTCTAAAACTCTTAATAGCTATTCAGTTATACTTCGGAGTAAAACAATTAACACCTATTGGTTTAAAAAGAAAAACCTCGCAAACTTTTCTTCAGCCTGCGAGGTTTAACAAAATATAATTCCAATGTTTTTAGCTATCCAAGAAGAAATTGTGTTCTGAAATTTCTTTTTTAAGAAGATCTAAATCTACAATTCCCAACTTTTTACCTTGTGCTCTAAGCAGGTTTTCTTTTTTCAAACTAGATATTACTCGTATCACCTGTTCTTCAGTTGTACCTGCAAATCCGGCTATGTCCTTTCTAGACAATTGAATATCAAAAAAGTCTCCTGGTTGACCGAATTTCCTACGTATATATAGAAATGCGTCTATTACCTTCTCTCGAACAGTCATCTGAGCAAATTTCTTAACCTTAGTCTCAGATTTATTTAACTCTTCTGCATAGAACATCATCATATCATAAGTAACATCCGGCACATGATGCATCATATCGTTGAGTACATCATTAGTGAAGTTACATAAAACAGTATCTTCAAGTGCCACCGCACTAATAGGTGAGAATTTACCAGTACCAAAACCTCTATGACCAATAATCTCTCCATCATGACCAAACCTTACGATCTGTTCTCGTCCATGAAGGCCTGTCTTGGAAACCTTAACCTTTCCTTTATAAACAAAGTACAAACCATGCACTGGCGCACCTTCAATAATGAACTGTTGCCCTTTTTTACAAAAGATAGTGTGTTTTTGCTCTACGAACGGCATTGCAGCAGTTGCATTGGCATTTTTCTTGATCAGGCAGCTGTCGTTGGTACATGTAAGACAATCCGCTTTTTGCATAATTTTTCCTGTTAGATATCAGTAATATTCAAATCCTTTAACGCCGCAAATTATGGTGCGATAGCAGGTACAATAACAAATCTAAGGTAGTAGTTGGTGATTTTCTTTAAAAAAAGAAATAAATAAAAGCTGTTATAGACTTCATCTAAGTCCAGCCAACAAATTGATTAGTTGCAAATTACAAACTTAAACCCTTTAACAAAGTCAAAATCGCTCATTTGCCTCTTTAAACCTATGAATATCCTTGATCAGAAATTCACTTTTGATTTAAGCAGCAATGGTAATTGAATGTGTCATGAAATATTAACACCTTTTGTCATTATTAAATATGCATTATTACACAAAAGCTATCCAGATGATTTAAATCATGTTTTTAGTTAATTTTTTCTAAATAAATATTAGAAAGAGAGGTGATTTCTAGCACATTTGTCGCACAATTATAATTTCTCAGTTCCCGAATTTTGAATTCCGTATCTAAAAAAGCCCTACAAAATTTTAGAGTAGCCACTTATGACCGCTGACTCACATACATGGTCTGGAATAATACCCGTAGTAGCTATTCTCATTTGATAGTTCTCCATTAAAGTATTACCGGTCAAAACTAAAGCAGTGTCAATTCCAAACTTGTTACCTCCCAATATGTCGGTATTCAACGTATCTCCCACCATTAAAATTCTCTGCTTTCCTAGCTCTTGTGCCTTCGCCGTATGTTGGTATGCGAATATGAACATATTTGTATCTGGCTTACCAAATTTGATAAACTTCTTACCCGTGATTTTTTCAATCATCTCTGCTATACTCCCAATGGCTATAGAGACCTCTTTAGCGTTTACAGGATAGGATCTATCAGTATTTGCTATTATCACAGGGATATTTCTTAGTCGAACAAGATTCAGTAGTTTATTTATATCCTTGAACCAATCAAAACCTTCATCATCCAAAAACACAAGCGCATTGATATCATCAATATGATTAATATCTACATCTGCTATAGAAACCGCATGTAAGCCGGTTTCTTCAAGATAATGAGCTGACTCTTTAGTTCCAAGATAAGCTACCTTACCTCCTTTTACTTTAGTTTTCAGATAATCCCTTGCCATCATTCCTGACGAAATAATTTTATCTTCGGTAACTAGGGGCAAGCCTTTAACCAAATAAGATTCAGCCAATTTAGCAGGGCCTTTTGAAGCATCGTTGGTAAGAATATAAAACTCAATATCATTTGCGACCAGATAATCGAACGTTTTTTCTATATCTGGAATCAAACCGCTTGAGTTTTTAAGTACTCCAAATGCATCAAAAAACACTACATCATACTGATCTACTACTTCTCTAAAATCCTTAATCATTTTTTATAAATCTAAAGCCTTCAACAACTTCTCTCCATCAAAGTTATCAATTTGAGGAAAGTATATTTCGTAAGCTTCTTTTTGCAGTTTAGTCGCATATATCTCGTGAAAAAAATATCGACCATCTTTAATGACATAATTGAGAATAAAAAACCTGTAAGCCTCCTTAATGAATAGTATTTCATTTCTAGTTAATGGAAATATCTTATGATATTCTTTCAAAAAAAGAATAAATCGATCCTCATTTACTGGGTCTATTAAATAACTAAACTCTTTCTTATCTCCTATTGTAGAACAAACTCGGCTAAAAAAATAGAAGTCTAATATTCTTGAGCTCATTCTGAACCAATCGTAATCCCAACGACTGAAAAAATTACCTGACTTATCAATTGAAAAATTCCCTATATTCCAATCTACAAATACAGGGATGGCTGTCCATGGCTCTGCACCAAGCTCGTCATAGTTCCTGTAGAAGATCTCAATTTGATTTTTTATTGTATCAATATTACCTCGGTGTTCATACTGCCCTACATCAGAGCTACATATCTCGATTAAATGGTCTAGGTCTTTTCTTAATGTCTTAGACCAAGTGGGCAAAATATTTACCATGCGAGTACAAGCTTTATGAAACTTGGCTACTTCTTGACCAAGCTTGATTATCTGATCTTCACTCAAAATTGGAGGCAACATTTGTCCAATTTTGATTGGATTGTAAAACACTACCCAGGCATCCAACACATCATCTTGATATCTATGTGTGAACAGTTCGTTCCCTTTAGTGAGAGACCTTGAAATAAAAGAATCATAGGGAGAAGGAAGGTTAATCGCTAGGCCATTTACTAGAGCATGATCCTCTAGGAAATTTTCATAAAACCCAAAGTAACTTAGCTTGCCTATCACTACTGTATCTGTATCTAATACAAGTTTATAAACATGATTAGTAGACACTCGTGCACTGATATCATTGATAGAGACAACTTTACGCGTGCTATCATAGCTTTCCCAAGCCTCGAGCACAATTTCATTGAAATTTAATTGCTTTGACATAAACTAAATTTAACCGAAAAAAGATGCCAATAAACCAATCTTCGATCATGTTTTTCATCAGCAAATCAATTCTTCTACATAGCGTTGAGTTTTTATATTTGCGATCTAAATAAAGATTAGAAATGGGAAGAGCATTTGAATTTCGTAAAGCAAGAAAGCTAAAAAGATGGGGTGCTATGTCTAAGACATTCACTCGAATAGGAAAAGAGATAGTAATAGCGGTAAAAGAAGGAGGTCCAAACCCAGACAGCAACTCTCGTCTTAGAGCAGTAATTCAAAACGCTAAGGCTGCTAACATGCCTAAAGACAATGTCGAGCGTGCCATCAAAAAAGCTTCTGATAAAAATCAAGGAGATTTCAAAGAGACTCTATTCGAAGGCTACGCTCCTCATGGAATTGCAATATTGGTAGAGACCGCTACTGATAATAACAATCGGACTGTCGCTAATATTAGAAGCTACTTCAATAAGTGCAATGGAAACTTAGGTACTTCTGGTTCAGTGGAGTTTATGTTTGACCACACCTGTAATTTCAGACTAAATAAAGAAGGTCTTGATCCTGAAGAGTTGGAATTAGAACTAATCGATTTTGGCGCTGAAGAGGTTTTCGATGATGAAGATGGTATTATGGTCTATGGAGGTTTTGCTGATTTTGGATCTCTTCAGAAGTATTTTGAAGAAAATAATATTGAAATCCTGTCATCAGGATTTGATAGAATACCTCAGTCAACCACAGAGCTTTCTGAAGAGCAGCAGGAGGATGTTAACAAGCTTCTTGAAAAAATAGAGGACGATGACGATGTGCAAAATGTATTCCATAACATGGCCTAATTTGTCGCTATGACTTTCAAAAAGCCTCTTTCGGGTGACCGGAAGAGGCTTTTTTGTAAGATCAAAAAACATTAAATTAAACATCCACCAATAACCAGGTACATTTTGTTTTTACGTCTTTGCTTAGGCTTATTTTCATACTTGCTTTTCAATATAAGTACCTCGATAGGTAAAGGTATTGTCATTGACTCTGATGAAAAGCAGAATATTGGCCATTCTGTATTGACTACTGTGGATACACATGGAAATTACAAGGTAGAAGATGTGATTCAAATGTACAGAAGGAATAAATTCCAAGAATCAAACCATCCAGTCTTTAACTTTAGCGCTCAGGACTCTGTCATTTGGATAGGGATTGAATTAGAAAGCAAAACTTTTGATCATACTTATTTAAGTTTTGGTGACTACTCCAACGTATGGAAAGCTTCAGGTTATATTATTGACTCTTTGGATAATTTTCATCAATTTCTTGAGTTTGATCACCTAAAATCAAGACCTACTATCGGGAAGACGTTGCCATATCAAACTCTTGCAGTGAGAATAGATTCTTTATCAACCTCTCCACTTATACTACTACGAATTAGTTCTCAATCTTCAAGAAACTACCAATATATAATAGCAGGACTTGCCAACATGATAGATTTTCTTCACACAAGAGAATTACTACCAGTAGGATTTATTGTATTGATGCTCTGCATGTTTGTTTACAATAGTTTCTTACTCATATCTACACGCGACATCATTTACATACCTTATTTAATTTATGTTCTATATATAGGTTTTGCCCTTCCTTTTCACAGTGGATTCGTACTATTTCAAAATAAATGGATGTGGGACTACATCATGGCTTGGAGCAGTATTGGTTATTGGTCTGCCACAGCATTCGCATTTCTTTATTTGGAAATGAAAAAAACTGCTAAATGGTTTTATAGACTAATCACTACACTCACCTTAATTATTGGACTATTTTATCCATTTCTTTTATTGACAGGCTTGTCTGCTCCTTCAGCTCTTAGTGACTCGCTATACACACTATCTTTTCTTTACAATCTCATTCTATTGTTGGCGGCTATATATGTGTGGACTAAAGGCTATTTCAATGCTAGATTCTACGTACTTGGATGGTTCTTCGTCGTGTCTAGTATGTTTGTCTACATCTTTTGGACGAATGGCCTACTTACTCATCAACTATCTGAGTTTGCGGTATATGGTGGATTTTCCTTTGAAGCCATGTTGTTTGCTTTCGCTTTAGGAAATAGAATGAACCGCCTGAAAAAAGAAAAAATAGCCATTCAACAAGAGAATACTAACCTAGTGATCGCCCAAAACAAAACTCTAGCTAAACAAGCTTTCATGAATTCTCATTTGCTAAGAGCTCCTTTGACAAGGCTTTTGGGTCTTATCAACCTTTTAAAAAAAGAAGGAATCCACTACGAAGAAGTAAATAAAATCACTGATCTTTTAGATAAATCCGCAATCGAAATGGACAATATCACTAAAGACATTAGTTCTTTACTTGAAGAACAAGGATACTTTGATCAATATCAGTCTGAATTCAATCAAATACGTCAAGAAATCGAAAAGAATAGCGAAACCTCTAACTCTAAATAAACAAAGCGCACTGACTAAATTCTTAATTTCAAAAACTACAATAAATAGTTTTAGCTAATTTTTTTAGTATTTTTGAATACTAAAAAGAACTGGCATGCTATACCAAAAGGGACGAGGGGCACAAATCAACACTTCGAATCATTTTCTAAATACAGCATTCGAAAAGGATATAGAATACGACGAATACTTGAGAAGTCAAGGTAAAAAACATAAAAAAATCACTACTAAAGTTATTCGTACTTATCCTAAAACAATTGTGAATCGTGTTCCTAGTGAGGACCTAAATTTTGACTACTCTATCAACCCTTACCAAGGCTGCGAGCATGGTTGCGTATATTGTTACGCACGAAACTCACATGAGTACTGGGGATACAGTGCTGGAACAGACTTTGAGTCTAAAATTCTTATCAAAGCAAATGCTGTTTCTCTGCTGGAAAGAAAGCTTGAATCGAGAAACTGGAAACCAGCCCCCATCATGCTCTCTGGAAACACTGACTGCTACCAACCACTAGAACGGAAATGGGAACTTACTAGAAACTTACTTAAGGTTTTTCTCCAAACTCGAAACCCAGTAGGCATTATCACTAAAAATGCTATGATTTTAAGAGATTTAGATATTCTTAAACCTCTAGCTGAACGTAACTTGATTAGAGTTATTATTTCGCTTACTAGTCTTAGTGAAAAAACTCGTTCTACACTTGAGCCTAGAACATCTGCCGTTCCTGCTCGTCTGAATGCGATAAGAAAACTGTCTGAAGAAGGAATTCCTACAGGTATCATGATGGCTCCCATTATTCCTTCCATTAACAGCCATGAAATCAATGCAATAGCAAAAAAAGCTCAAGACAATGGAGCTCTTTCAATGTATTACACTGTACTAAGGCTTAATGGAGTTCTACCGGAAATCTTCACGAATTGGCTAGACCATCACTATCCAGACCGAAAAAACAAAGTATTGAATCAAGTCAAGGAATTGCATGACGGAAACCTAAATGACAGCAGAATAGGCACTCGAATGACTGGAGATGGCGAGCTATCTCAGCAAATCAAAAAACTAATAAACTCAGCCAGAAAGAAGCACAACCTAAATCAGCTTTTCCCAGAATGGAACCTCAATGACTTTAGAAAACCAAGCGTAAGGCAATTGGGATTGTTTTAAGATCAAATAACTATTCACCATCCGAAATTTTGTTCTTTAGATGGTAAAATCTTCTATATACGTATAACTCTTGCTACTTTTTTACCAATCTATACTATTCAACCAGTATCTTCCAAAACCGAGTAGTTCCTGAATTACGTATTTTTAACACATAAACACCTTTATTCTTAGGTTTCTCAATCCTAATACTTTTTAAAAAGCTATTTCCCGAAGAAAATATCTTACCAGAAATAGATCTAATCTGATAACTAAATGTAGACGAGTTACTATTTTTAAAAATCCAATACCCTCCTATTTCATCTAATGCAAGAAAATCATTTTCTCCTTTTATTCTGGCTACTATATTAGAATTTTGTTCCTCTGGAGGTATAAGTTCATCAACGGGAATTTCAATAGTGAAACATTCTGTAGTTTCTTGACATTCATTCTGAGACAAAATTGCTGCATAATCTCCCGAAACCTGTGGTTTAAATATCGTACCCTTAACTCCTAAAATATTACTTGTTGAGCAATCTATCCACTGAATGTCAGTTGATAAGGCTGATATTATTTCAATACTATTATTACTGAAAGAAGTAGTGTAACTTATCTCTTCAATGGTAAGATCTAAATTCACTAAACTATCACAACCATCCACATCTTCAAACAATTCAGAATATTGACCTGACTCCGTCAACTCTTGACTTCCCATTATGAATGACTCCCCTTTACATATTGTATATGAAACTTCTTCTTCAATCTTAGAGTCTGTTGTCCCTACTTTAAAAGTTATTGGCGCAATAGATTCACATCCTGTTTGTTTACTTAAAACCTCCACGGTATATATACCTTCTAAATCTGGATAGAATGGATTTCCTGCATAACCTTCCTCCTCTTCCACTTCAGTACCCCTGTACCAAGAATATTCATATTCCGTAGAATTAGGATCGTCAATTTCCAACATAACTTCTCCAGGTCGACCACAAGACTTAACATCTTTGATTTCAGCAATGTTTATCTCTGGAAGGGTAATTGCTGTTAATATTGATCCCATTCTAAAGTCTTCACAACCTGAAATTTTATCAACCATCGTAACATTATATAGTCCTTGATCTAAGTGACTTTGCATAAAATCATTCCCGATTGGGACAACTTGAGTGGAACCAAAGTACCACTCTGGATCAAACCTATCAGGGTTATCTTTTGAATTAATCAACTCTCCTTCCCATTCAATATAGGCTATCGCATTCAATGCACCATTTGAAACAGTACAATGTGTCAAATCAGAAATCTTCTCTATAGCGATTTCAATATTCACTTCAGTTCGTTCAATCACCAATTCAAAGACTGAAGATATGCAACCCGACTCTTTTTCTATCAATTGATATTGATATACTCCAGAAGGAACTTCCTTATGTAATAATCCTTCAAAAAGAAGGTTATCCAAGTTATTTTCGCTAAAAAAACGAGAGGTATACCCTTTTAAGTCATTAGTCTCAACTCCATCCACTATAATGGACTGAATATGTATTTCTCCATTTGCAGAAACATCATCGAAACATCGACGATCATTCTTTAAATTCAATTTCCCTATTGATATGGTGGGACATGAATCTGCGTAAAGATTTGAACTATACATCCCAATACAGATACATAGGACAGGAATTAGATATTTCATAAATAATTATCAAATTAAACTCGAGTACAAAAATAAAACAATGATAGAACCTAAAACTTTATAGGTGCATAGAAGACTAATCTAAGAGTAAGAATATTATCATTTTTACTATCCTTTCCCCACTGGCTGATATTATCCAAATAGTCTGTTGTCGTATTCAGCCAACCTATTTGTGCTCCAATAGAGTATTGCGTCGTTGTCACATATCTAACTCCGAAATGTGTCGGCAACATGAAAGATATGTTTCCATATTCTTCATTGAGAGCTCTTGTTTCTGTTTGATCAGATAAATTTTCTCCTGATTCATCCTTTGGTTGAAATCTTGCAAAACCAATTCCCTGAGAAAAGTAGACTTTCAATCTTTCCCAATCAACTAAGTAATATTGTAAGTCATAGTTGAAAGCAAGCAAACTGGAAGTAAATGAAGAGTTAGGAGTAGAATTAGGATCATCTTGAAAGACATAATCTAGCTCGTGACCACTAACAGAACCTAATGTAAGAGTCAAGTTGCCATGAAGCCTTTTATCTCGATTGAGTTTAAGCCCTATTGACCCCATAAGAGAACTTGCTCCATAACCACTTCCTAAATCTCCTTTGTACTTGGCTCCCCCTAAACCTATCATTAATTCCTTCTTCTTAGGTTGACGAACATAAGCGGAGTCTTGTGCCACCAAAGACACTGATACCAAAAGTAAAATGATTAAAATACTATACTTCATGACAAAAAAATAGCCATTCTATCAGATAGAATGGCTACTAATATAAATATTGTCCTTGCTATTATAGGTCACTCATATCAAATGATTCCATAAATGCTGTCGTAAACTGACCAGATTTAAAAATCTCATCTTCCATTAATTTGATATGAAATGGAATTGTCGTTTTCACTCCTTCAATTACGAACTCTTCCAATGCTCTTTTCATTCTAATCAATGCTTCTTCTCTTGTCTGAGCAGAAACAATCAGTTTAGCAATCATTGAGTCATAATTAGGAGGAATAGTATAACCTGCATATACATGACTATCTACTCTTACACCATGACCACCAGGAAGGTGAAGGTTTGTAATCTTCCCTGGAGAAGGTCTAAAATCTTTTGCTACATCCTCAGCATTGATTCTACACTCTATGGCATGAAGCTTTGGGAAATAGTTTTTACCAGATATCTCAATACCAGCAGCCACCTTTATTTGCTCCTTGATCAGATCAAAATCTGTTACTTCTTCCGTGATAGGATGCTCTACCTGAATACGAGTATTCATTTCCATAAAGTAGAAATCACCATGCTTATCTAGTAAGAATTCAACTGTACCTGCGCCTTCATAACCGATAGCTTCCGCACCTTTAATCGCAGCTACACCCATTCTCTCACGAAGTTCCTGAGTCATAACTGAAGCTGGACATGGAGTTTCTTCAGTCAATTTTTGGTGCCTTCTCTGTACAGAACAATCTCTTTCAGAAAGATGACAAGCTCTACCTCTACTATCTCCTACTATCTGTATTTCTACGTGTCTTGGCTCTTCCACGAATTTCTCAAGGTACATACCATCGTTGCCAAAGGCTGCTTTGGACTCAATTCGAGCGTCATTCCATGCTTTCTCAAATTCTTCCTCCTTTTCGATTTTTCGCATACCGCGTCCACCACCACCAGCAGTCGCTTTGATAATGACTGGGTATCCAACTTCCTTAGCCAATGCAATACCTTCTTGTAATGAATCTAACAATCCATCAGAACCAGGAATAGTAGGAACACCAGCTTTCTTCATAGTATCCTTAGCTGTAGCCTTATCCCCCATTTTGTTAATCATCTCTGCACTAGCACCGATGAATTTGATATCGTACTCCTCACATACTTTAGAGAATTCGGCATTCTCAGAAAGAAATCCATATCCTGGATGAATAGCGTCTGCATTAGTAATTTCTGCTGCTGAAACTATTTTCTTGATATCTAAGTAAGATTGAGAACTCGGAGCGGGGCCAATACATACAGCCTCATCAGCAAACCTCACATGTAAACTGTCAGCATCGGCTGTAGAATAAACCGCTACAGTTTTGATGCCCATTTCCTTACAAGTTCTGATTACTCTAAGAGCAATCTCTCCCCTGTTGGCAATTAATATCTTTTTAAACACTACGCTTTGAGTTTATGTATTAAGAAGGATCTACTAGGAATAATGGCTGATCATACTCAACAGGCGCAGCATTTTCTGCCAAAATCTTCACTATAGTACCTGAAACTTCAGATTCAATTTCATTGAAAAGTTTCATAGCTTCTATAATACATACTGTGTCCCCAGCGCTAATTTTATCTCCTACATTCACAAAGTTTGGTGACTCTGGATTAGCTGCTTTGTAGAAAGTACCGATCATTGGAGACTTTACTTCGATATAGTTATTTCCAGCTGGAGCAGGAGATTCTACTGCTGCTGGAGCAGGTGCTGGTGCTGCAGCTGGCACTGGAGCTGCTACGGGTGCAGGTGCTGCGACCACAGGAGCTGCAACTGTCTCTACTATTTGAGCTTCGTTACTTCTCTTCACCTTAATCTTGAACTCTTCAGTTTCGATATTCACCTCTTCTAGTCCTGAATCTGCTAGGAAATCAATTAGGTCTCTGATTTCTTTTACTTTCATGAGATATGATATTTATTGTAATTCTTAACTATTGATTGGGATAAATGGACGGCAAATGTAAAGCTTTAAGCCTAATAACATTCTTATCTCTCCCTCAGTTTATTTCTTGACTCTTTCTACGTAAGCCCCTGTTTTACTCTCAATCTTCAATGTATCACCTTCATTGACGAAAAGTGGAACTTGAATCTCAGCACCAGTCTCTACAGTAGCAGGCTTGGATGCATTAGTCGCTGTATCGCCTTTTAACCCTGGTTCAGTGTAAGTGACATCAAGGATTACATGAATAGGAAGCTCTACCCCTAATATTACTTCTTCCTCAGCGTGAAAGATCACCTCAACATTCTGTCCTTCTTTCAAAAATTTAGGCGCATCAATCAAAGTTTCCTCTACCCCTATTTGCTCATAAGTCTCATTATGCATGAAGTTGTACCCTAAATCATCTTTGTACAAATACTGATACTTATGTCTCTCAATACGAGCAGTCTGAATTTTGTGTCCAGCAGAGAAAGTATTATCTACTACTTTGCCAGTCTTCACGTTTTTCAATTTTGTTCTTACAAAGGCAGGACCTTTTCCTGGCTTTACGTGTTGGAAGTCTATGATAAAGTACAAACCATGATTGTACTCAATACACATTCCGTTTTTGATATCTGCAGTAGTTGCCATTATCTGAATAATTAATAATGCTATGAATTATTTCGGGTCGTAAGCCCATTTTAAATAAAGAGATCCCCAAGTGAAACCACCTCCGAAAGCAGCCAAAATTAAATTGTCTCCTTTCTTCAATTGACTTTCATAATCCCACAAACAAAGAGGAAGTGTCCCCGCTGTAGTGTTACCATATTTTTCAATATTCATCATGACCTTGTCGTCGCTCACTTCCATTCTACGAGCGGTAGCATCTATGATTCTTTTATTGGCCTGATGAGGTACTAACCAAGCAATATCTTCACCTTTAAGATTGTTTTTCTCCATGATTTCGGCAGAAACATCTGCCATATTGGTCACAGCAAATTTAAAAACTGTCGACCCTTCTTGGAATGCATAGTGTTTTTTAGCTTGAACAGACTCAACTGTGGCAGGAACTCTGCTACCTCCTCCAGGCATACCTAAGAAATTGACGCCAGTTCCATCAGTTTTCAAAATAGAGTCAACAACACCCACATTTTCTTCTGTTGGTTCAAGTAGTACAGCTCCACCACCGTCTCCGAATATGATACAGGTAGTTCTATCTTCATAGTTGATAATTGATGACATCTTATCAGCACCTATCACAATGACTTTTTTGTACTTTCCTGTTTCGATAAACTGAGCAGCCGTAGATAATGCATATAAGAACCCTGAACAAGCTGCTCCCATATCAAAACTCCAAGCGTTTTTTGCACCTATTTCCTCTCCTACAATATTAGCAGTAGCAGGAAAAGGGAAATCAGGAGTAATAGTGGCACAGATTATCAAATCTATATCCATAGGATCAGTTCCAGTCTTCTCAAGCAGGCCTTTACAAGCTTCAACACCTATCACAGATGTTCCTTGTTCTACTCCTTTTAAAATTCTTCTTTCTTTGATTCCTGTACGAGTAGTGATCCACTCATCAGAGGTATCCACCATCGTTTCAAGCTCGGCGTTAGTCAATACATAGTCTGGTACATAACCATGAACGCCTGTGATCGCAGCTTTAATATTTGTCATTTGGGGCTAAATTTGACTGTATATCCATAGATATAGCTTAGGTCATTCAATTGGTCGGCAAGATAGTGAAAATCTTATCAATTGAAATCCAAGCTGATTGAAGTGTAGTAGGTATAAACAGAGAAAGTCTGCTTTTTAGGCAGACTATGGTAATTATTCTCTTGAGCTCAAAGTATATTAAGCTAGAACTTCTTTCTCTATCACAACTTTACCTTTGTAGTAAAGTTTGCCTTCGTGCCAGTATGCTCTGTGAGGTAAGTGTGCCTCTCCAGTAGTAGCACAAACTACATAGTTCTTTGCTTCAGACTTGTAGTGAGTTCTTCTCTTATCCCTTCTTTGCTTCGACGTCTTACGCTTAGGATGTGCCATCTTCTTATTATTTTACTTTAGTTCTTTTTAATATTTTTCAATGCCGCCCATCTAGGGTCGATATCTTCTTCTTTACTCTCTTCCTCTTCTTCTTCTGATTCACCTACGGTGTATACCCATTCCAATTCATCATCCTCTTCGATATCATCTTCTTCGAACTTAGGATGAAGTTTTTTCATTGGAACAGCCAAAGAAATATACTCATAGAGCGGTTGCTGAATATTGATGCTTTGCTGTCCACTTGGTATTACCCAAATATCCTCTTCGCTATCATCAAATTCTTCCCCATACTTTATGAGAAGAGTTTCCGTACTATCAATAACATAGTCAAAAGGTTCGTTGCTACGATCACATATTAATTCCAAAGAGGCATTAATATCAAACGTAAGCTCCATCAAAGTTTCTTTTTTCAACAAAGAAACTTTGCACTCACCTTTACCATTGTCGACTAGGCTATCTTCAAAACTTTCAAAGAGCTCATCATTAATTTCAAATTCATATTCATGAACCCCAATCTTGAGTCCGTAAATATCAATCTTAAATCGCTTATTTTCTTTCATTTTAGCTATGTCTAGAAAATAGGGACGCAAATTTAGATATATATTACTGATAATTAAAAGGTATTTACAAAATTTGATCCCTAAATCATTAAACCTTTGTCACTTATCATATGGAACAGCTTCTAATAGCAAAATTCGGTAAACTATTTCAAAAAGACCTTATTGATGAGATTCTTGATTGTATCAAGTTTAAGGAGGTGGATTCAGGTGAAGTGATCATTGACTATGGAAAATATGTAAAGAGCATTCCTCTAGTATTGGATGGTTCAATAAAGGTTATTCGTGAGGATAATAAAGGTCATGAGTTATTTCTTTATTATCTAGGTGGTGGGGATACTTGTGCTATGTCTCTCACTTGCTGTCTCAAACATAAAAAAAGTGAAATACGAGCAGTAGCTGAAACTAATGTGATGGTAGGTATGATCCCTCTAGAACAAATGGACAATTGGATGAAATTCTCTTCTTGGAGGCAGTTTGTATTCAATTCATATAACGAAAGGTTTGAGGAAATGCTTTCAGCTTTAGACTCTGTAGCGTTTATGAAACTTGACGAACGCTTGATGAATTACTTACTTGACATCAAGCAAAATACTGGTTCGTTTGTAATTTCACGTACTCATCAAGATATAGCAAAAGACCTAGGTACTTCCAGAGTTGTAATATCGAGACTCTTGAAAAAGCTAGAAGAAAACGGACAAATAGAGTTACATCGAAACAAAATCGAAGTGATGTAAATGTAATCATCACAAAAATTCCTTTTTACCTTATTTAATTCTACGCTTTAGTCTATCAGAATAACTCCCTCCTTTAGCTAAGTAACAATCGTTACAATAGATACTTATCGCTTCAGCTACCTTTGCGAGGTGTCTTAAATTGTAATGAAAGGTTTATTCCCAATCTTATCAGCTCTAAAAGGGTACTCTAAAAGTACATTTAAAAATGATATGACCGCTGGTCTGGCAGTCGGAGTATTACTTGTACCACAAGGAATGGCATATGCTATGTTAGCTGGATTACCACCAGTTTACGGTCTTTATTCGGCAATCTTCCCTCAATTAGTATACTCCATCTTTGGATCATCAAGACAGTTGGCCGTAGGACCTGTAGCAATGGATTCACTTTTGGTGGCTACATCTATATCGACCTTAGCTCACATAGGCTCTGAACATTATATAGAGCTTGCTCTATTATTAGCTTTTATAATAGGGAGTACTCAAGTTTTAATGGGCATTTTCAAATTAGGCTTTCTTGTTAATTTTCTTTCTAAACCAGTGATAAGTGGATTTACATCTGCAGCGGCATTAATAATTGCAGCCAGTCAATTAAAAAATATTCTTGGCTTCAACATTCCACGATCTCGTTTTATTCAGGATATCTTCATTGACACTATTCGAGAAATAGAGCACTTTCATTGGCTAACATTTATATTGGGAATTCTAGCAATCTCAGTCTTGATTTTATTTAAGAGGTATTTCCCTAAAATCCCTGCTGGAATCACTGTCGTAGCCTTATCAACCTTACTTGTCTACATATTGACACTTACAGAACAAGGTTTCTCAGTTGTTGGAGAAATTCCTAAAGGGTTACCCAAATTTCAATTTCATTCTTTACAAATAGAAGTTGTTTATGAGATCATTCCTATAGGGATAGTAATAGCCATAATTGGATTTTTAGAAGCCTATTCAGTTGGTACTAGGATCCAGATGAAACATAGTAAAGAGTATTCTATCAAGCCCAATCAAGAACTATTAGCATTGGGGCTTTCAAATATCGTAGGATCATTTCTGGGTAGTTTCCCTACTTCTGGAGGATTTGGAAGGACAGCTGTCAATGATCAATCAGGGGCAAAAACTCCTATTGCTAGCTGGATTGCTGCATCAATTGTTCTGTCAACTCTATTATTTTTAACTCCCTTATTCTATTATTTACCTAAGGCTACACTGGCTTCATTGATCATTGTTGCAGTACTCGGTTTGGTTGATTTGAAACTGCCAACTAGATTATGGAAAGCTGACAAAGCCGACTTTGTAATGCTTCTTGTAACTTTTTCAGTCACATTGTTCTTTGGAATAGAAAAAGGTGTGATCATTGGAGTGGGACTATCGTTGACTACCCTTATTTATAAAACTTCTGAGCCTCATACTGCTTGGCTAGGCAAAGTCAGTGGGACTAAACACTATAGAAACCTCTTGAGATACGATAACGCGGAGGATCATCCTAATATTTCTATACTAAGAATTGATGCTAGACTCTATTTTGCCAATATCAATGCGGTAGTAAAAATAATAAAAGAAGCTTCAATTTCTAAACCAACGTTAAAAATATTCATAATTGATGCACAAGGCATAAGTGATATTGACGCAACTGCTCTAGATGGTTTGTCGGAAATTCATTCTCATCTTAATTCAAAAGGGATTACTCTAAAAATAACTAGTGTTATTGGACCTGTAAGAGATAAATTATTCAAGTCAGGTATGATAGAATTACTAGGAGAAAGTAACTTTGCGCCGTCGATAGATGAAGCTCTTGGGAATAAGGAAAATTCTAAGCTAAGATTTCAAACTCAGGATTGATTCTACCGTAAACTGACTAAAACTTTTCTCATGAGACTTTTATCATTTATTGCTCTCGTTCCCTTTTTACTGTCCAGTAATTTTCAAAAAGATTCAGGTAAAAAAGCTGCTAAACAAGAAAAAAAGCTTAGAGCATATGAGGCCTCTGTCGATATGGCCGACAAAGCTGAATTTGAATTTATAGCCAACTTTGCAAATCCAATGTCAGGGAACAACATACCATTGACTGGTCCTACTTATGATCTTATTGTAAAAGGGGACTCTGTCAAAGTTTTCCTACCATATTTTGGAGTATCTAGAATAGCACCTGATTATGGTTCATCAGACAGAGGTATCAAATACGAAGGGCTACTTAGGAATTATTCTGTAGGCAATAATCCTAAAAGGAAACAGGTTGTAATTACTTTCCAATCTGATAGTAAAAATCAAGAAGTATACCGATACACCCTATTCATGGGAGCTGGAGATGATGCGTCTCTTACAATCAGTAGCACTCATCGTGATCCTATTTCTTTTACCGGAGTGAGATCCGTAATAGAATTGGATGATGAAAAAAAATAATCGAGCTTCATACCAATTACCCATAACCCTCTCACCTTAAGTCGATAATAACCTTCCACTCGTCGATAGATTTGTGATTTAACGTTTTGTTATTGTTGGTTTGTAATAGATTATAAACCCAAGCCAACATGAAATCGACCTATATAATATTCACCCTGACACTTTTTTGTTTGACTAGTTTTGGCCAGACTTATTCTGGCAAGTTTCAGATAGATCCAGCAATACGTGACTTTAAAAACTTCACAGTCACTGCAGAACCCGTAAAAAACGTGGCCGACAATCACATCAATGTGAGAGCTATTAATCTAGAGGATGAAATATTCTCTTCTACCGCCCAGTTTGCCTCACCTGAAATCATTGAGACGGTGTTAAAAAATTTCAGAGGTGAGTTATCGATTATTTCTGTTTACGAAGGGCAGTTAGAGATTTATAACAAATTACTTCCTTTTTATTTAGTAGGATACAGAGGAGTAGACGGAAGCGAAAAACACTTCTTGTTAGAAAAATATACTGATAAATCTGAGGACGCACTAATGGTTAATGTGGACACATATCAATGGTCTAAGACTAACACTGTGCAAATCGAGAATTATTGAGTGTTTGGTAATATTTAGTTGTTGGTCAGTAGCACTTGCTACTGACCTTGTTTATTTAGAATGTTACCTTGAATGTAACAGCATATTTTCCTTCATAACTTTCAGGAATATTCACTAATACCCCATCTTGTGACAATTCCCATTCTACATTTCCAAAACCAAGTAACTCCACATTTTTTATTTCCTTTTCAAGTAAACCTTTAGATTCCGCAAAACTTTTTATCCAGAGCTGACCTTCAGGTCTGGCCATAGAAATAGCATACAAATTTTCACCCTTAGTAGTAAAACGTATATCCTCTACTACAGCGTCTTTATTTTTTCTTTCACTTAAATGACCTTCTACGATATCTTGAGGACCTTCTCCGTAGATTTTCCAAGTTCTTGTTCCATATATAGCTTCTCCATTAACTTTTAACCACTCTCCCATTTCTAATAGCCTTTCCTGTACACCTTGAGGAATCTCACCGTTTGCTCGAGGTGTGATATTGAGCAAGACGGCTCCATTCTTACTGACTACATCAACTAAGAAATCTATAAGGCGATCCGTAGACTTGTATTGTGGATCTGAAACATCGCACCATGCTCCCCAATCAATCGAATCGTCAGTCAACCATACAAAGTCTTTCTTTTCGCTCATTCTGGATCGTTCTAAATCTAGCACAGCACTTCCTTCAGCCATATCTGTAAACTTGTATGTACATACTACTTCTTTGCCCCATTTCTCTGCGCTGTTGTAGTAATTGGCTAAAAACTGCTGACGATACTTTTCTTCGATAATGTCCATTTTGTTATCAAACCAAATTATATCTGGTTCATACTTAGCCATCAATTCGTCTAATCGAGCTAACCAATCCTTATGAAATTCCTCTTTAGGGGGATTAGGATAGTCTCCTGTAGCCATTACAAACGACCCTTCTGGTACATATGGTCCATAAAGCCCTTCATACTCTGGATCTCCTGCATCTACTTTTTTGTTCCAAGTCGGATACCAAGCATACAACCAATGTCTATGATAGGTCGCTATGAATTTAAGTCCTTTAGCTTTTACAGCTTTTTCCAGCTCACCGACTATATCACGTTTTGGACCCATTTTTACTGAATTCCATTCTGTGATCTCACTATCCCACATAGCAAATCCATCGGCATGTTCTGCAACCGGCCCTGCAAACTGAGCTCCTGCTTTCACGAATAGATCCACCCACTCTTCAGCATTAAATTTTTCCGCAGTGAACATCGGAATGAAGTCTTTGTAGCCAAACTCATCAAGGGGTCCATAAGTCTCTTCATGATACTTTCTAATCGGGTGCCCTTTTTTATACATGTGTGTAGAATACCATTCGGTCTTATGTGCAGGTACAGAATATGGTCCCCAGTGGAAATAGATACCAAACTTCATGTCCTTGTACCATTCAGGAACTTCGTATTTCTGAAGTGATTCCCAATTGGGCTCATATCGGGATACTTTTTTATTATTTCCCGTATGACTACAGCCTCCTAGCCACCATAAAGTACATAGTATTATTAAGATTCTAGCTTTCATTTTTGCGACTTTTAATTTGTTAACACGACAAAGGTCTACACATAAGACTCAATACTCCATTGGTATATTTTAAGAATAAAAGGGGGATTTAGAATCCACTGAAATCAATGGCAATTCCTTAAAAAATCATTGATTAACGCACCCTGAGATCGGTTTCCTGTAGACGGGTCTATGCTAAGTCTATACTATTCGCCCTTTTGGTATTCATACTTATCAAACCTTGCATACTGATTACTTGATTCTCCTGAACCAGTAGCATAGAGTCCGGAATAGACCCCATTGAATTTCATAGTTACTTCGTCTGATAGAATCGTGTAGTCGAGCTCTCCGCCGATCGGCTTCAATTTGTCTACAGACTCTCCAAAATAAAACTGCACTTTACTCTTATTAACTCTTGCGTGTAAAATCACCTCTGCTTTTTTATAAGGAACACTTACTTCTTCGGTTTTTACGGGTTCGTCTTTTACCCCTATTTTGGAAGTCACAGTCAGAGTAATTCCATCCTTACCTTTAAGTAACTGAAAATGACTGGTAGATCTACGATATATCACCAATCCTGCTTTTTCGTTTTCCTTACCAGTTTTGAAAGAAAGCTCAGTTGTGACCTGATAGACATGATCAGTAACTCTCATACCAACAAAAGATGGATTGGTAAATTCATTCAAGACTTCCGGTCTGAGTTGAAGCTGTAAACCATCTCCTGTACTATACCATTTGCTCTTGGGTGTTCTGAGCATATTCCAATCGAGCCCCAAATCTTCATCTTCAAAGTTGTATTTCAAACTCTTCTCAGGTACGGGGCTCCAAGGAAGGTTCGGTCGCTTCTGTTCCAATTGCAAACTACCTACACCCGGGTTGTAGATCGGGGTAATGTCATTTTCGGGGTTTCGCATCATACTCACTTCAGCCAAGAAAGTCTCTCGAGCCAACATTATGAAACCGTCAACAGGTCGCTTACCCAACATTACAGAGTACCAGTTTCCATTCTCATCCTGTACCAAATCGGCATGTCCCGTCTGATCAATGGGATGAAACGGAGCCAAATGTCTGTGTGTCATGACCGGATTACTATCATTGGGTTTATAAGGACCTCTCAGATTTTTGCTATTGAAGACGGTCACCGAATGAAAAGAATTAGTTCCTCCCTCGCCTATCAGTAGTAGATACTGACCCTCTACTTTGTAAATATGAGGTCCTTCTGGCCATCTTGCATTTGAAGCATATCCAAGAGTCAATTGCGTCTTAGCCCCTATCAACTTACCTGACTTCAGATCAATCTCTTGAAGCCAAATACCGCCCTTGCCTTTCCACTCCTTACGATCTCCTCCAAGTAGCCCAGTACCTATATAGTAACACCTCCCGTCATCATCCCAAAACAATGAAGGATCGATTCCACGAGCTCCTTTTCCATTTTCATTCTTTACCCAAATCGGATCAGACCATGGTCCTGCTGGATCTTCAGCGGTCACGTAAAAATTTCCATTACAGCCAATGCAAGTTGTGATAACATAAAACAGCCCATCCCTGTATCGAATCGTGGGGGCAAATATGCCATTGGAGTCTTTGACTCCTTTTCCCATATCCAGCTGATCAGATCGATGGATGGCATGACCTATTTTTTCCCAATTTACCAGATCCTTACTCCGATGAATCGGAAGGGCCGGATACCACTCAAAAGATGAATTGACTATATAGAAATATTCTCCTACTCGACAGATAGACGGGTCTGGATAGAAACCTGGGAGAATAGGGTTTCTAAATCTGTCAGGCTGAGCTTTCGCTTCTGAGGAATAAATTAATAGGACAACAATAAGTGTGAACAGTGATCTTACCATAGCAATTGACTTAATTATCTAGTTGCTAATTTGGTACTAATCTTATTGTCTGACTGGTGAAAATCCCTGACTATTCTACATTTGAACAAATCACCCCCTAAAAAAATCAACAAAAGGACGGAACCTGAGTACGTCCTTCTGTTCTGTCTGAGCAATTAAGCTCTCTTCTTCTCTTCTGTCATTATTATATGCTTCTTCTCTGGAACATATAATAAGTGATAAACTGCCTCACTTTTTTGTTCAAGGATTACTTCTTCTCTCTGATAGATCTGAGATAATGCCTCAGCATTATGAGCTATTACTGTCAAAAGCTCTAAGCCTTCTCTAACATCTATCTCAAATTCTCCTTCTAGCATCTGTACTAGTTTCTCTACTTTATCGAATTTCTTATCAATACAAATCTGAAAACTAACTGCAGATGTCTGCATCAAATTTGTCTTGATATTTAATTGATCCAAAGCATTGAAAATGATGCTTAGCTTTTTCTCATCGATAAACGTAAAGTCGGTGACTTTAAATGAGATAAACACCTGTTTGATCTTCACAATAAACGAAGCAGGGTGCTGCTTGGCATGTCCTCTGCCGATTACTGTCCCATCGTTTTCAGGTGCAGTAAATGGCCTTACAAAGAGCTTGATTTTATTTTGAGCCAGAGGCTTGATTGTTCTAGGGTGAATGATAGATGCACCATAATAGGTCATTTCAGCAGCATCCATATATGTCAACTCTGGAATAATAGTAGCTTCTGGCATCTTACGTGGGTCTGCTGTCATTACTCCTGGTACATCTTTCCATACGGTAACAGATTCAGCTTGTAGACAGGTAGCAAATATTGCCGCACTAAAGTCCGAACCCTCTCTGCCTAATGTAGTAGTCTTTCCTTGACCGTTTGAACCAATAAAACCTTGAGAAATCACAATACCGTCTTTGGTATGCTGAGGGATTCCGCTTTTGATGTTTCTTTTAGTCAATTCCCAGTCTACCCTAGAATCTGTGAAGTGATTGTCTGTTCTGACCATTCGTCGTGCATCAATCCACGCAGTTTTCTTCACATTGTCATTCAAGTAATGCTTGATAATACGAGTAGAAAGCAATTCCCCCTGACTTACCATTTCACTATAGACCTCAGAGTATCCGTTTCCTTCAGCGCCTTTTAGATAGTCTGCTATGGTTTCGAAGATTGATTCTATTCTTTCGAAAAGCTCATGTCCTTCAGGAAGAAGACCTTGTGCAATACTGATATGAAAATCTTTGATATCATTCAATTTAGTTTGCCAGTCACCTTTGTTGAAAAACAATTCAACGACTTCTTCGAGAGCATTTGTAGTTTTACCCATAGCAGATACTACTACTACCAACTCTTCATCACAAAACCTCTTGATTACGCTTGCTACGTTCTTTACTGACTCTGCATCTTTAACTGACGCACCTCCAAATTTGAATACCTTCATGCTAATGCTAGTTATTGTCTTACCAAAAGAAAGCCACGGCTCTCATCATTGGGGCGCAAAATTAAGCTTAAAAGAGGTAATTAGCTAATAGTCAGTAAACCCTAGCTTTGGATATATAAAAAACTGAAGGGTTATGTGCTTGTTTGACATCTACAAACTTCGATATTTCTCTCGCGTCTTGACTTTCTGAAGTTCTCTTTGAATTACTTCTTGAGCTAGTATAGTAGCGAGTTCTTCTGGCGGGGCTGTGGTAAGAATGGACTTGAATTTGTCTTCCCCTATATCAATTTTATAAAATGCATTGAGGAGTCGATTGAGATCTTTATCGAGAAGGTGTCGGATAATTCTGGTCAGGAGATAAGTAAGGTCAGTCAAGAAAACAGCCTCTGCTAGTTCAGACTCATCCAACTGAAAGTGTGCTGAAATGAGCTGGCTACAGCTGACTGTTTCCCTATCCATTTTATTTTTCTTCAGAAGTTTCAGCCTCAGCTTCTTCTTCCTTCTGCTCTTCGAATACTTCTGGATAACCAGCACTCAATAAGTTGTACCAGTTCACCAACTTCTTGATGTCAGATACATAAACCTGATCTTCGTCGTAGGTAGGAAGTACACTCTTCAAAAATGATTTCAGCTCTTCAGGATCAGAACTTCCGGTCAATCCTGTATCACCTTCATATTCTGCATGGATAGCTTTCATTACATCTTCCAATGGTTTGGAACCTTCAGAGTCTGTAGTGTAGATAGAAATCTCACCTAGCACAGATACTTTAGCATTCATGTTGACAACCATTTTCTTCTTCTTGTCATCCATTGTTTCAAGAATCATACCTCCTCTAGTCGGTGATACAATACTGAAAAGTCCACCCTTGCCTGATACCGTTGCTATCTCATTAAAATTCATATTGCGTGCTTTTTATTCAGGCTGCTAAAATAATGAATAAACGAAGAGATCAATAAGACTTCTCCAATATCTCGACTGCCACCTCTGGTGTGATATCACCATGTTCTCCTAGCTTGACCATTCCTTGTTGTGTCAGACTCTCTGCTGCTTTTTGAGCAAACCCTTCGTAATCTTCTGTGTACTCGCTCAGCTTAGTATCGATGCCTAGCGAGTGATAAAACTCTTCTATGGCGGTAATAGCATGACTAGCTTTCTCTTCTATATTTCCTGTTTTTACATCCAGTACTCTTTCTGCAAACTGTGCTAGTTTTTCTTTCTTCTCTTCGAATTTATATTGGTATGCTCTCGGTAATACAATGGCTAAAGTACGTGCGTGATCTACTCCATAATGGGCTGTAATCTCATGCGCGATCATGTGAACACTCCAATCTGTCGGCACTCCTTTTTGGATCAAACCATTGAGAGCCATCGTGCAAGCCCACATGAAGTTAGCTGCAGCATCATAGTCTGATGGGTCTGCAGTGATCTTAGGCGCTACCTCTATTAAGCTACTCATGATTCCTTCTGAAAATCTATCTTGTACTAATGCTCCAATTGGGTAGGTCATATACTGCTCTAATACATGAGTGAAGGCATCTGCTACTCCATTGGCAATTTGTCTTTGAGGTATGCTTTTGACTACGGTAGGGTCACAGATAGAGAATTGAGGAAATAATCCTGGTCCGCCCATCGCAAGTTTCTTATTGATTTCTTTTCTACTCACAACTGCACCACTGTTCATCTCACTGCCTGTAGCTGGTAGTGTCAATACTGTACCGAAAGGAAGTCCTTTATTGGTTCTAATTCTCTTAGCTAGAATTTCCCATGGATCATCTCCTTCATATAATGCTGCAGAACTTAAGAATTTGGTTCCGTCAATTACCGACCCTCCTCCTACTGCGAGCATGAAATCAATTTTCTCTTCTTTGATGACTTTAAGTGCTTTCATCAAAGTCTCGAACTCAGGATTGGCTTCAATGCCTCCAAACTCAACTACATCGTATCCGTCCAGTGCTTCTTTGACTTGATCGTAGACGCCATTTTTCTTGATGCTTCCTCCTCCGTAAAGCATCAATACTTTTTGATCTTTTGAAATGAGTGAAGAAAGTTTAGTGATTTGGTTTTTACCAAAAACTAGGTTTACAGGGTTGTATAGTTCGAAATTTTTCATCTATATGAAATTGAATATCTTAAAATTTAACTGGTTGAAATGGGAGATCATCCCTTTTGATAGAATACATCCCTTATACAAGATTCGACGAGAGAAGGTTACTTTGATTTCTCAATTAAGTTTTGATCCAAGTTCTTAGTGGCTTTAGCTCCCAGTTTTTTCATTTTTTCGGCTCTGGTCACCAAATTACCTGTACCGTCATATAGTTTCTTGGCAGCTTCTTGATAGGTTTTTTGGGTAGTATTTAATTGTACTCCCACTTTCTTGATATCCTCTACGAAGGCTACAAATTTATCATACATCTTACCTCCTTCACTGGCTATTTCGATGGCATTTCTATTCTGATATTCTTGCTTCCAAATACTGGAAATAGTTCTCAGTGTAGCGATCAAAGTAGCTGGACTTACTATGACGATATTCTTTGCGTAGGCATCATTGAATAGTTCTGGATCTCTTTGGACTGCTAGGGAGAAAGCTGGCTCTACTGGTACAAACATCAATACAAAATCAAGTCCTTCTACTCCGTATAAGTGTTGGTAGTTCTTTTCGCTTAGTCCTTTAATATGAGTTCTTAGTGATAAAAGGTGTGTTTTAAGCTCTGCTTCCTTTTCCTTTTCATCTTCTAGATTGATAAATCTCTCATAAGCAATCAATGACACCTTAGAATCTACTATTATATTCTTGTGATCTGGAAGTTTGACTACGACGTCTGGCTGAAACCTTTGTCCGTCTTCATTGGTCAATGACTCTTGGATAAAATACTCTCTTCCTTTCTCTAGACCTGACTTCTCAAGGATACTTTCTAATATGAATTCTCCCCAGTTACCTTGAGCTTTAGTATCTCCTTTGAGAGCTTTGACTAGGTTTTCTGCTTCTTTGGTGATTCGTTGGTTAAGCTCTTTGAAGCCGACTATTTGCTCCTTGAGAGCAGAATTCCTAGCGATACTTTCTTTATTGGTTTCTTCGACTCTCTTTTCGAAGTTGATGATTTTTTCCCCTAGGGGTTTCAACAGATCATGTATCTGTACCTTGTTTTGATCTGTAAACTTCTTAGACTTTTCTTCAAAGATTTCATTAGCTAGGTTCTTAAATTCGTGAGTAAACTTCTCTCGAATTCCATCCAATTCTTCTTTTTGTTCAGTGAGCTTCTTTTGAAGGTTTTCGAAGTTAGCTTGAAGCCGTGTCTTGTCACTGTTCAAGATAATAACCTGCTCACGCTCTTTTTTAAGGTCTTGATTGATTTTAGATACATCATTATTGAGTGCGGTGGTTCGCTCTTTCTCTGATCGTAGTTGAAACTCCAACTCATTAACTGCTTGCTGGCCTATTCCTGCATTCTTTTCAACATTCAATTTTGCAATCAAAAACCCAGCGCCTCCGCCTATAGCCACGCCTACTAAAAGAAAAATTATCTGATACATCTCCATGTAGCAAATCTAGGGAGACGTGACTTTCTATTACTAATTCGAGTCCAAGAAACTCTCCAAATCGTCGAGCTTGCTGGTCCAAAACTTTTGATAGAGATTCATCCAGTCTTGCACGTGTCGTAGACTTTCTGCTTTGGCATAGCAATAACTCTCCCGTCCTTTCTTTTCTATCTTCAGCAGATCAGCGTCTTGAAGGATTTTGATATGCTTAGTAATAGCTTGTCTGGAAGCGGGAAACTTGTCACTGATTTCGTTGATCGTAAGGCTAGCTGATACTATGGCCAAGAGATAAATAATCTCCCGACGCGTAGGATCAGCTATGGCCTTGAATAATTTGTCTAAATCTGGTTTATTGGGCATGGATCGAAGATAAGTATTCATCCAATGATGCAAAACATTTGTTCCAGCCTTCATTGAAGCTCGCGAAAAAGTTAGGTGCAGCATCAGCGTAGTTTTCTATTCCCCAGTGCTTGAGATCTAGCACGGTAGTATCTCCATCTTGGGTCAAGATCCAAGATACGCTAGTCTCTGTAGTCGTCCCTCCTACAATCCAAGTATAGTCCAGTTGATTGGGTTTGGATACTTCTTTTACCTCTCCTGTGACGGTGCACTTAGGATCTTGAAAAGTGTAGTTATATCCTACCTCGGCTTTGAAATCGGCTTTCAAAAACCATTCGGATATTTTCTCTTGATCTGAAATAGCTTCCCATACTTTCTCTATTGGATGGTTAAACTTCTTGTTGAGTGTGATAGTGTTTTCCATTTTTTTATCGATTTTGTTTTAAATGCAACCTTATAGTTGCTAAAGTAGATCAAGAACAATAATTAAGCAACCTTTTGATTGCATTTAATATCCTAGAACCATGAGAATTTGTGACAGAACGCCTTTTTATTGATTGAGAACCTATAAACATAGACTCAGGACCGCCAGAAAATGGCTGAGAACCACTGATCAATGAATGAGGACCACTTAGAAATCATTCAGTACCATTAAAAAATGACAGGGAACCACTTAGAAGTCATTCAGTACCACTAAAAAATGACTGAGAACGGCTCTAAAATCATTCAGGACGGGTGTAAAATGACTGGGAACCACTCAAAAATGATTCAGAACCAACAAAAAATGGGATAGAACCAGTTAGATGTCACTAATCACTGGTTCTTAGTGAGGTTTGGTTGGAAAAATACCTTTTAAAAGGAGTGATAACCCGTTTAGGTTAAAAAAAGAGTCTCTTACTTATGAAGAATATCATTCCTACTAAGAATACTATGATGGAAATCTTGTTGATTCCGTGCATCATCTTAAGGTTGAAGTCCGGCTTTTTGGCTCCTTCTTCTTTTTTCCTGAAGTAGTATCCAAATACTTCGCCTAGTGAGAAAAAATCTTTCATAATCTTTTATTCAAGTTATAATTTCAAATGACTACCTCCTCGGTCAAGTCAGGGGTTTGATTAGTCAGATTCTTTGTTCTTGGTTACTTTTAACCACTTTAAATTTCAGCTTCAGCCACCTCTGCTGGTTCTACCCACTGACCGTCTTCTCTGATAATCTCTATTAGTTCATCTACTGCATTTTCAGAAGGAACAGCTTTCTTGACTACTTCTTGGCCTTTGTAAAGTGTAATTTTTCCTTTACCTGATCCGACGTAGCCATAATCGGCATCCGCCATTTCTCCAGGACCATTGACGATACATCCCATTATCCCGATTTTCACTCCTTTGAGATGATCTGTTCTCTTGCGTATCATCGCTGTCGTCTCCTGTAGATCAAATAATGTTCTACCACATGAGGGACAAGAGATATACTCTGTTTTGGTCATGCGGGTTCGGGCAGCTTGCAAGATTCCGAAGGCAGTGTCGTTTTCTACCTTTTTATCTCCATTCCCTGTTAGGATGACTCCATCTCCTAGCCCATCTATCAATAAACCTCCAACGTCCGTGGCTGATTGTAGTTGAAATTCTGAAATATCAGATTCATCTATCTTTCGATCCAAAATGACTGGTAGCTTGACTTCATGAACGATCAACTCGAAGATAAATCTTCTCATTTCCGCCATAGCGTGATCATTTGTCGTGGTCAATATCAAGGTGACATTGGACAATATCTTCAACTTTTCGACGATAGACAGATCTGCACTATCGACTTTCAAAAAGGAAGTTTTAGCAATATCAATGCTATCTATCTGATCGGTATTAAATAGAGGAAACTGACTATCGGTAGCATCAAGGTCTTTAAAAGTATCAAAATCGATAATCTCTTTCAAGCCATTGGGGAGCATGAAATCTACTGGACTAGTACCTGTATAGATGAAGTCTACCCCTAGGTCGTTCATTCTCCATTTATCTGGCTCAGGCAGGTAAAAATGTCCTACGTTTTTCAAGTCTTTGACTTCTACTTTTTGATCAGAGAAGTCAGCAATGACTCTTGGTACATTTTGCCCTCCTACGATATCGGTCTCGATAGTTTCTCTTCTGTGATAATTGAATGGGTCAACAGGTGACTGATCCAAAGGAGTGATATTATTATGGCCTGCTCTACTGCTATATCTATTAATCAAAGATGCTGCTACTGGGGCTTCGAACTCTGGCTCTTCGGTCAATGACACCCGCACTGTATCTCCTAATCCATCCTCTAATAGTGCTCCGATTCCTACAGCAGATTTGATTCGTCCATCTTCACCTTCTCCTGCCTCAGTTACTCCTAGATGAAACGGGTATGCTGGAAGGCCTTCTTCTTCCAGTTTATTGACGAGCAGTCTATAGGCTTGTACCATTACTCTGGTATTGGATGCCTTCATCGAGATGACTATATCATGGTAGTCCATCTCTACGCAGATTCTTAGGAACTCTAATGCTGACTCTACCATACCTAGTGGTGTGTCTCCAAATCGACTCATGATTCGGTCTGATAGAGAGCCATGGTTCGTACCTATCCTCATCGCTGTGCCATTCTCCTTGCAAATAGTAACTAATGGCGCAAATTTTTCTTTGATCCGTGCTAGTTCTTCCTGATAGGTCTCATCTGTATACTCGATGTTTTCAAACTTCTTTTTATCAGCGTAGTTCCCAGGGTTGACACGAACTTTTTCTACGATAGTAGCGGCGAGTTCAGCGGCATTGGGCGTGAAGTGAATGTCTGCTACTAGTGGCACATTAATTCCAGCAGCTCTAAGCTCGTTCTTGATGTTTTCTAAGTTGGCAGCTTCCTTTAGACTGGGGGCTGTGATTCTTACATATTCACATCCTGAGTCTACCATCCTCTTCGTTTGTTCTACGGATCCTTGAGTATCCATAGTATCGATGGTGGTCATGGATTGAACTCTTATAGGTTGATTTCCTCCTAATGGAATTCCTCCAATATTGACTTCGATTGCTTGTCTTCTAGAATACTCCGTCAGGGAGTTGCAGTATTTCTTAGATGCCACTTGGTCTGTGTTTGAAATTGAACGGGTAAATCTAATCCTGATTAGATCAAAAACCATCTTTGATTACACCTTACTGTCTGAATTTGCCTGTGTAGACAATTCAGACTTTTAGTGTTACCTCTACTTTCTATTTAAAAACCCCTTTTATCAGGCTTGGATAAAAGGGGTTTAAACGTTAATCGGTTTTTTGAAATAAAAACCTGTTGGTAAGATTTATAGGTCTCCAAGCTGTGGTCTAATGACAATTTCTTCTACAACCGAATTTTTAGATAGGCTGTGTGCTCCCCATACGGCATCAGCTACGTCTGAGGCTTTCATAAATCTCTCTTCTGGAATATCTATTCCGCTCCAGCTGTTGGTCAATGTGGCTCCAGGCAATACTGACACCACTCTGATTCCAAATGGTTTTAGTTCTTCGCGCAGTACTTTGGACATTCCATACATTGCAAATTTGGAAATGCTATAAGAACCGCCATTAGGATATGCAGTGATACTGGCTATTGAACACATATTGAAGATATCGCCTGATTTTCTATCCTTCATTTTATCTATGACTCCACGGGTCAAGTGGTAGGCGCTGTACAGGTTAGTTTGAATCATCAATTCTAAATTCCCTTCAGGCTCGGAGGTAAGTTCTCCAGGAAGAAAAACTCCAGTATTGTTGACCAAAATATCGATACGATCTACTGTTTGGTTAATGGTCTTGATGAAAGCATCTGTGTCTGTTCTCAGTGAAAGGTCTGCTCTCATAATATGTACAGTCACATCTGCGTCTTCTTCTATTTCGGCTTTAAGTTCTTCTAACTCATCCCAACTTCTTGAACAAGTAATAATATCGAAACCTTCTTGAGCTAATTTTTGGATAATTGCCTTTCCTATACCTTTGGTACCTCCTGTAATGACTGCCGTTTTATTCATTTTCTGCTTTATGTTGTTGTAACAAATTTGCATTTTAAAGAGCAGACTAACAAAACGGGAGTTGTTCTATCACGCAAGGACTAGAATTGTTATTATTGAAGACAAATTGAAGACATGAATAGCATAGGCCGTTTTGTTTTGTTCATCCGATCGATGTTTCTCAGACGAGAGTCCTTCGTGACTTACGTCAGATTGACTATAGACGAATGTATCAAGATCGGAGTCAACTCCATTTTCTTAGTTTCGATCGTTTCAACGTTTATTGGTGCAGTTACGACTCTTCAGACTGCCTATAACTTGGTCAGTCCTTTTATTCCTGACTATGTCATTGCCTTGGTGGTGAGAGATATGACTGTATTGGAACTGGCTCCGACCGTCATGGCGATCGTATATGCTGGAAAAGTAGGGTCGAATATCGCTGGGGAGCTTGGCACCATGCGTATTACGGAGCAAATCGATGCGCTGGAAGTAATGGGAATCAATTCTGCTTCTTATTTGGTTTTACCTAAAATATTGGCTTCAATCATCACCTATCCTATGCTAGTTGTGCTTTCAGCTTTTCTTTCACTAGTTGGAGGTTACATAGCTGGAACACTGACTGGAGTGATTTCAGCTGTGGATTATGTCTATGGTATTCGAGCAGAGTTCTTAGAATACAATATCACTTTCGCATTAGCTAAATCTTACACTTTCGCCTTTATAGTGGCTGCACTTTCGGCTTACAAAGGCTTCTACACTAAAGGCGGTGCACTCGAGGTGGGTATCGCGAGTACCAGTGCGGTGACCAATAGCTGTATTGGTATCCTTTGTGCTGACTTTGTTTTAACTAAACTGTTATTGTAAGATGATAGAAGTAAAAGGACTCTGGAAATCGTTTAGTGGCAAGGACATTATCAAAGGTATAGATGCTACTTTCGAACAAGGTAAGTGCAACATGATTATTGGGGCTTCGGGTACTGGTAAAAGTGTACTGTTAAAAAACATAGTGGGACTGGTCGAACCTGACAAAGGTTCTATTCTCTACGGTGGTCGAGACTTCACAGCTGCGGATAAAAACTTAAAGACTGAGATTCGCCGAGAAATAGGGATGTTGTTTCAGGGTGGTGCTTTGTTTGATTCAATGACCGTGGAGCAAAACATCATGTTCCCTCTGGATATACTGACAGATATGCCCAAGGATGAAAAGTTTGATAGAGTCAATGAGTGTCTCAAAAGAGTCGACTTGGTCAATTCCAATCACAAAATGCCTTCGGAGCTCAGTGGTGGAATGAAAAAAAGGGTAGGTATAGCTAGAGCTATCGTTAATAATTCAAAGTACCTATTCTGCGATGAGCCTAACTCTGGACTTGACCCTCAGACGTCAATTATCATTGACAATTTGATTAAGGAAATCACAGTAGATCTGGACATCACTACGGTCGTAGTATCGCATGATATGAACTCAGTGATGGAAATCGGGGATAATATCGTTTTTGTTTACCAAGGACATAAGCTTTGGGAAGGCAACAATAAGACGATCTTTGATACTGATGTACCGGAGCTTGAAGATTTCATTTTTGCCAATAACCTAATGCGTATAGTAAAAAAGAATAGAGAGCAACTATAATAGTTTAATTCCCACAGCTATGAATAGCATGGGTCTTTAGTAGAATCTAATAGTACCCGTTTGAATCTATTAGAAACACAATTAACCATCTTCCTAAGGAAGTATACATCTTCGCTAATATGTCCTTTCACTGTCAAGATGACTTTAAATTGCCAGCTGATAACCTATTAGATTGAATGTTAAGAATAAATCTACGGCTTTTCTTCACATTTGAAGTCATCCTTTGGAAGACTTCAAATGATAGATTTTAATGGAAGAAACTATAACATTGATCAAAAGCCTCCTGAGACTTCTATCTTTTGTCCTGTAACCCAAAAAGCATTGTCTGAAGTTAAAAAAACTGCTAACTGCGCTATATCATCAGTTTTTCCAATCGCCCCCATTGGAGTTTGACTTTGCACAAATGATTTCACTTCATCATTCATTGGGTTCCCATCTGTCACGGTAGGACCTGGCAAAATAGAATTTACTCTTATTTTTTTAGACCCAAGTTCTTGAGCTAACGTGGATGTAAAAGCATCTGTTGCACCCTTGGTAGCAGAGTATAGTGACGTCATAGGTGTAGGCTTAACACTCGCCACAGACCCTATATTGATAATAGATCCTTCACCATTATTTTCAAAATGTGGAATAGCTTGTTGGGTTGTTAGAAAAGTCCCAAGAACATTGGTATTGAACTGTAAGTGAAACTCATCCTCAGTTACGGTCTCTATCGGTTCGAATTTATAAACCCCAGCATTATTCACTAGAGTAGTAATATTTCCAAATACTTCTTTTGACTTTGCGAAAAGGTTTTCAACGTTCTCTCTACTTGATACGTTGGCCTGAATCGCTACAGCCTCACCGACGGACTCTTTTATTTGAGATACTACCTTATCAGCACCAGCTTGATCATGGTTATAATTCACTATTACCTTAGCCCCTTCACTCGCTACACTGAGTGCTATTTTTGCCCCTATTCCTTTCGACGCTCCTGTTATTAAAACAACCTTATTCTTTAATGTTTGCATGACTACATTGTTAGTTTATTATTCGAATAACAAATGTAGAGGAGCGTTTTTTCGAAAAGTTTGCCATTTAGCAAGAAATCACTTTTGAGCTCTTATTCTGCTTAATGTATATTCAGAGATACCTAGATGCATAGCGATGTGCCTTTGGGAAACTTTCTGATTGATTGCAGGATGTCTCTTGACAAACTTATGATATCGTGTGACTGCATCATCTACCAACATTTCATTCTTCAAGCTAAACTTAGCTATAAGAGCTTTCTCTTTTAGATGATAAATGATTTTGGGAAAATTTTCAATGTTGTCTTCCAATATTCTATATGACCTTGAATTGATTGTCAATACTTTACTATCCATTAGAGCAACAATACTTTCTGTGGAAGGAGATTTGTGAAAGAAGCTGTCTAGATCAATCAAAAAGTGACCTGAATCGACAAAATACTTGATATACTCGCTTCCATCTACTTTAAAACTGGAGACTTTAAATATTCCTTCTTCTACAAACCCCAGCTTGGTACATACTCTGCCTAGTTCATTGTAGCTTTCTTTTTTGGAAAAACACTCTGGTTTTAAATGCTCTTCTAGTAATAATTCATCGGCGCCTGATAATGGTAGAATGGATTTGAAAAGCTTTGTAAGATTGTTCATTCTAGAGATACTATCTTTTGTAAGTAATGTGGAGAAGATATTTGGTGTCAATATACGATATCTCGTAGTACGTGTTTTTGTCTACTGAGCTGACTCTTTGTTTTTCTTTAGACAAATTAGTAAGGTTTGTTTTCATTTTCTATAAAAAGAACTAATGCAGTTATTGTTAAATGCACAATACAAATCAAGCCTGCTGACATTAGATATTAGCAATGAGAAATACCCCTTAGATATTGATTTTATTCGTCCGTCGAAGCAAACTAGGACATAGTTTCAAAGAAATTTACAGCGTCGAATTGACGTGATTCTTTTCTTTATACCTTTCTACAGTTTCAAGAAGATCCTTCTTTTATACATCTGCCTTAATGGTAAGAATAGTATAATCAAAAATGCTATTGCAAAAGACATCGAACTCCACTTCTCATGATAAATGAACGAATTAAAAAATTCAAAGCCTAGGTATCGCATTGACTTTTCACCCACTATTGGTAAATCAAAAATGGGAACTAACATATTGCTTAAAGCAAAAGCTATTATTGCATTCCCCCCATATACTATGAATGGCTGTAGGTAAATCCTTGTCTTTGGTAATTTTTCTAATACTAGCTTGATCATAACAAATAATAGTAATGAAAAACCTCCACTTAATAGTACAAAACTGCTACTCCAAATTTTCTTGATACTAGGGGCAACACTTGTATAATCCAGAGTCACTCCTATTATCAAAAGACACCCTCCTAAAATTATAAGATTACCCGAAGTATAAAAGCTGGTATATCGAGTATATATCAAACCAATAATTAACCCTATAACGACATTAACACTTGCTGGAAAAGTAGCTAAAATCCCTTCAGGGTCATAGGTTACTTTATCATCTGTTACTCCATATTTCCATAAATGATTAATTCCAAATATCTGCTGATCTACCATACTTGGCCATGAATAAGCTGGACTATCTCCAGTCACTCCTATCCCTGGCACAGGGATATAATACAATAAGACATAGTATGCAGCAAGGATCAAGACTGAAACAATAGACAGCCATATTATTGGTTGATTTACCTGTTTTGATTGCAAAACAATCCAGAAGCAGGTCACTATCATATAACTAAGTGCTATACGCTGAAGAATACCTGGTATCCTAATATTTTCAAGATCATAATATGGAAACCCATTTATTACTATCCCTATTATAAATAGAGCTAATGTTCTTTTGAATACTTTTAATATTAACTGAAAGATACTATCTGGGTTTCTTCTGTTAAAAGACAGAGCAATAGACATACCTACACAGAACAAGAAGGATGGAAATATCATATCTGAAAGAGGATAACCTTGCCATTCTGCATGATTTGTCCATTCAAATCTATGTCCCCAACTTCCAGGAGTAATCACCAAAATCATCCCAAAAACACTCACCCCTCTTAGAACGTCTAATTCTACTAATCGTTTTTTTGTTTCACCCATATCAACCTTAGATTAATCACAATCAATTTCCAACCAAGAAGATAAAACCAAATATTGGAAATATAGAGGAGAGGGGTAATCTGGAAAACAAGGCTCACTCTTAATACTATGTTGATGGGGAAACTAGTTCTAGGAAGCCTATTTGATGAAACATCTACGGTTTGGTTGATGCAATTAGTCTTATATATCAATAGTTTGTTCCAGTAAATCAGAAAAATGATTTACTGGAACTACTTATTATGGCTATACTTCTACATGAACACTATACTTGTCAAAGTGTCTTCTGAACGTGGTTCTCGATCCCTCTTCTAAAATGGTGCGTAAGAATCTTTCGCTCCTTCTGGCACACTCCATCGTTCACGAGCAGTGACGTTTTCTGGTGCGTTAACTGATGGCTCAGAATCACCAAAACTTCCGTAGCTACTTGCTCCTCCGCGAGGAATTTGCATGCGGTCACCGTATAACCATACTACCAAGTTGCTTCTTTGTCCACTTGTGATCGGGTGTGTAGCATGTGGTACACTTCCTCGGTGGATTATTGCTTTTCCTGGTTCGAAAACAGTTTGTACCGTTTTACCAGTTGTATTGTCATGAAAATCAACTTGTGAACCTGTAAACTTCTCATCAGGTAAGTTAATATTGATATTCAAGGTAGCCGCTGAAGCATCAGTATGCGCGTGCAAATCTTTATCCTTATCAGGATTGTACTGAATAGAAAAACCAAATGTTTGGTTGTCATAGCCATAAGTCCCCAATAACAAACGAGCTACTGGACGCATGTAGCGATCCATGATATCGTTGTAAAATGCTTGAAAGTTAGGTGCTGCTAAGTGCCCCTCTGATCGTGGATCAAGCATAACTCCAAAACGATTCAATTGAATACCGTATGGTGGACGAGCAGGGATCTGAGAATTCGCTACCGCTTCTAAATATTTGCGGAATTCTGCTAAACGTTCAAGATCAAAAAACTGCACCGAATATACGCCTGGGATAATCTCTTCCCATAGATCTGCCACTGCATTTTCTTTCTCTGGGTTTTCCCATGCTTCGTTAATAGCTTTTCGTAGTCGTGGATCTAATAACGAGTCATCAGGAACCAATAGGCTGTCCTTGTTTTCGATTTCCCATTCTGCCCATGCGTCTTCGAGCAATGTTCGATTGGTGTTCCAAAAACGCGAAACAGATGGTTCTCGATTTAACATTGCTTCACGAGAAGGTAAAGTAAGTGCGCGAGCTTGTGCTAATGCATTGTTATCTGTAGTCATCATTTTTCTCTGTTTTATTATGATGTAAAGATAGAGTGAGTCAACACCTGCCTTTTGGTAAGAAAAATGTGAATTTTAGTAAAAAACGAGGCTTGATTTGTTTACAGACATTAGAGGGCGAACGGAGAATAGGTCTTTCTGGTATTTTTAGATTCTTTTTAGCAATGAAGGTCGTTAAAGCAATCTTTCTAATTTCTATTTCGTTTTATCAATCGTTATTAAGACAAATAGCAGTAAACTTTTCTAGTAAAAAACTATGCCACATTTTGTAATAGAGTGCTCTGAAAACGTACTCAAACTAAATTCTCCAGAGATAATTATGGAAAGGGTTTATGATATAGCTAACTCAACTGAGTTGTTTCATCCGGATGAAATAAAAGTTAGAATTAACCCATATCAACATTACAACACTGGAAATACAAAAGATGATTTCATCCATGTATTTGCGAATATAATGGAGGGTAGAACTACATCTCAAAAAAGTAATCTATCAAAAACAATAGTTACGAATTTAAACTTGCTTTTTCCTGTTGTTCCAATTATCTCAATGAACATACGAGATTTCGAGAAATCCACATACGTCAATAAACAAATGATTTAACAAGCTAGAATGTAAATATTTACTTCAATAAAAACTTAGTCTAGGTCTATGACTGACAATGAGATTATTAATAAAATTGGTATTGATTATCTATTTAATTCGTGACAGCTAGTAAACCATTGCGTATTGTAAAACAAGATAAAAAACGCCCTTACTGTGAATATTCATGGAGTGTATCTAATCTAACTTTTAGTTGAAGAATAACTATTAAAAATTAGTAAAGCTATAATCAGATTTAGAGGCCATGGAAGCCATGCGGATAACTGATAAACAGGCATGAATGATACGCTAGTTAGCAATGGTATCAAAAGCATCGTTCTTTGGGTAATAGCAGTGAAAGTGAGTGCATAACTCAGGTATGACCATAGTCTATGATTGTATAAATCACTACTCTTAATAGCAAGTAGTGATTTTACAGTAGTAAATAACCACGCTATAGCCAATAAAGTGAATCCATATGACGTAATCCATCCTCCCATAGAGAATGGCGCTATCATAATTCCACAGAGGCTGCTAATTCCTACGCTTATAAAATAAGTGTATCCAAATAGTTTATGGATCAACCTGTTTTTTTCTCTGATACGATTTACAAATTGAAATGGACCTGTAGAAATAGCAACAAGTCCTAATAAGACATGAGCTCTAAAAACAGACAAATACCAAACATTAGAGGCTATGTCTTTGCTTCTTAAAATACCAGATTGATTTTCATAGAGGTAATGTGCTGACATTACCAGCATAGTTATGGCTCCAATAACCAAAAATATAATGAGGGCTTTTTTCTTCATCAGGTAAACATGGGCGACTTAATCCAGAATATTTAGCTGATGGGATGAGTAGCAATACAATGATTTGAATGACAATATCCACGATGTGAATGACATGATTATGTGATGAACACAGACTTAAGCTTTTTTAGGTTGACTTTAAAATAGATGACTTTACATCTTGTATATACCTCCTAGAAACAGGTACTATAGAAAGGCCATCAGTCAGCGTCAGTTTTAGACCTTGGGCATTCCCAGAAACATCAATTACCTTATCTAAATTGACCACGAAAGACCGGTGGCATCTAAGTAGATTGGAGGTCTTTAACTGATTTTCAAATGCAGTGAGAGATATTCTATAGGTCGACTTTGACAATTTACCCTCATTAAAAAAATACAAATCCGTATAGTTCCCTACCGCTGATGCATACATAAAGCATCGATCTTCAAAAGAAAATATCTCTTCTTTTAAGTCTGTAATAATTGAGTATACATTATTCTTTAGGAGCAGTTCATTTTTATTTTTTCTCTCTTCAATAGAAAGTGCCACACCTTTGTTGGCTACATCCCTCCTCTTGTAATCAATCAAAACAAAAAAGGAAAAAGGGATAGTACCCAAAACAAAAGTCCGGTTAATAATCCACCAATAGTTGGACCAATTAAAGCTCAATGAGTTAATAAAGTTGGTATAAAGTCCATTTAGTGTGGAGATAACTAATAAAATAACTGAACAGTAAATCATTTGATGTTTCACCTTCCAGCATTCGTCGTTAAATACTTGAGGTAAGAAAAACGGTAGAATATTCAAGAAAACGATTAGGACGCTGGTAGATATTAAACCGTAGAAAAGTAAAGACTCAATACTATTTTTACCACTGGAGATATTTATTTCAAATGGCTCGAAGAATATCAGAAAAAAAGCAATGAATAAGCCAAAAAGTAGAGAAACGATAAGGTTCCTCCTATTAGGGGTCGGTGCTGGATATTCATTGTTTAGAATCATTGATTTATCTTATTCTGACAAGTAACACTTGTTCTAGAGAACAATATAATTAAATCATACTGTTGTCCTTTGAGTAAAAAGCATCCCTAAATTATTCATAAGAATTTTAATATCTGACAGCTTCAATTCTTCTATAATGTGAGTATTCCAAGTCTATTCCATAATGTGTGTCAATTAATTAAAATAAAACAAACCAAAAAATATGAAAGGAATTTGAGAGCGCTTAGACTGAATAGAATAATCAAACCACAACCTAATTTCACCCATTCTACAATACATCTTCATAGTACTCAGTATGTAAAAGTGATTTGAATTTCTTTAGTTTTAGATTCAAACATTTTGATTGGATCATGAAAAATGCTGTTCGCTTTGTATTCATATTCTTGATAGTAATTCTGTCTTCATTTTTTTCTTTCGGTCAGTTCAATGAGAAACTAGCCACCGAAATAGCCTATCTCAATAAGCGATTTAAACTGGATGGTATTGATAGAAGTGAAGCATTAAATACTTTAGACGCTATTTCTTCCAACATACTGGAAACGAAAGTTCTACAATTATTTCCGGGTGAGACTTGGAAGTATTCTCATACAGTAACCAATACCGGACGTCAATATAGGTCTGGTAGCGCAATGAAAAAACTAGACTTCTCAGCGAATGGTAATGCATTCTTCACGAAAGGAAAAGGAGACAATGTAAAGACGACCTACTGTAAATGGTCCTATACAGCCACTGAACAGCTCAGGCTGTATCACTATGATTCGCAAGAAAGAGCTAAGAAAACGCGAACAGATTATTTGAGTATTCACTCTTTATCAAAAGACAGATTAGTCATCCCAAAAATCATCAAGAGCAAAGAATACCCCGGCAAATCTGCTATATTGTTTCAAGTGTATTTTAGATAATTGGATCAAAAAAAGCGTATCCGAAATTCCGAATACGCTTCTCTTAACTTCCAATTCAAGAAATCATAAAATAGTTTCTTTCCATTAATTTAGAACTGCTTTACTCTTCTTAGCACAGCAACTTTTCTTGGAACATTTCTTTGGGTTTAATTCTTCTAACGTGTAATCTTTAACATCAATAGAGGCTACAGTTTCTGAATTTATCTTAGCCATTTTTTCGCAAGCTTTTTTACAGTCTGGTTTACACTTTATGACAAATTCTGCCCGATGAGAGTTATCTCCATGTCCTCCTGTACGATAGACTTGACCTAAAATCGGAGCGATTACTAAACCAACTAGACATGTTAACTTGATCAAAATATTCATCGATGGTCCCGAAGTATCCTTAAATGGATCTCCTACTGTGTCACCTGTAACCGCTGCCTTATGAGCTTCAGAACCTTTATAGGTCATCTCACCATTGATATTGACACCCGCTTCGAATGATTTTTTTGCGTTATCCCATGCTCCTCCGGCATTATTTTGGAATATGGCCCAGAGTACGCCTGATACAGCTACCCCTGCCATATATGATCCAAGTGCCTCAGGTCCCATTAAGAATCCAATTATTATAGGAGTTATAATAGTAATAGCGCCTGGAAGCATCATTTCTCTCAATGCTGCCTTAGTAGAGATTTCTACGCATTTGCCATATTGAGGAGTACTCGTTCCTTCCATGATGCCAGGAATTTCCCTGAACTGTCGCCTTACCTCCATGACCATATCCATCGCAGCCTTACCGACAGACTTCATCGCAAGTGCTGAGAAAACTACTGGAATCATCCCTCCAATAAATAAGGCTGCTAATACATCAGCCTTGAATATATTGATTCCATCGATTCCTGTGAAAGTCACATAAGCTGCAAATAATGCTAAGGCAGTCAATGCTGCTGAAGCAATTGCAAAGCCTTTACCTATCGCTGCTGTAGTATTTCCTACAGAGTCAAGAATATCTGTTCTTTCTCTTACTTCTTCAGGTAACTCACTCATCTCTGCTACTCCACCTGCATTATCCGCTATCGGACCAAATGCATCTATAGCCAATTGCATAGCTGTTGTGGCCATCATTGCCGAAGCTGCAATCGCTACTCCATAAAATCCAGCTAGTGCATACGATCCCCAAATCGCTACAGCGAACAGTAAAACAGATGAGAATGTAGAAATCATCCCTGTGGCTAGACCTGCTATAATATTAGTAGCCGCACCTGTAGAAGAATTAGTAACTATGTCCAACACCGGTTTTTTACCAAGAGCTGTATAGTATTCGGTAAAATATGATATCAAATAACCAACAGACAAGCCTACCAGTGTAGCATAGAATACATGCCTACTTGGGATGTCTTTAGCAGCTTCTCCAAAGAAGGCCATCCCTGTAATCGTTTCTGGTAATAACCAGTCTACTAAAAACCAGCCAGCTACTGCCGATATCAAGATTGACGATATATTACCAATGTTTAGTGCTTTTTGTACCTCAGCTTCTTTGGCTGAATTGTCTTTGACTGAAATCAAGAACGTACCTATTATAGAAGCAATTATACCTACTCCTGCTATCATAATGGGTAGTAAAATAGGTCCCATACCTCCAAAAGACTCTATAACTACTCCTGCCTCTGCCATGTCTTTGATAATATAATTACCTAATACCATTGATGCGAGTACAGTTGCTACATATGACCCGAAAAGATCAGCTCCCATACCTGCCACATCTCCGACATTGTCACCTACATTATCAGCAATCGTTGCAGGGTTTCTGGGATCGTCTTCTGGAATACCGGCTTCCACTTTTCCTACTAAATCAGCACCTACGTCTGCAGCTTTGGTATAAATACCACCACCTACTCTGGCAAACAAAGCTATTGATTCAGCTCCTAAAGAAAATCCTGCAAGTGCCTCCAAGACCATCGTCATATTGTCATAAAAGCTTCCAGTGTCTCCCATGAACATTTTGATGAAGACCAAAAAGAAAAGGCTTAAGCCTAATACAGCTAACCCTGCCACTCCTAGTCCCATTACAGTACCTCCACCAAAGGACACTTTTAGAGCATTGGGGAGACTAGTTCTAGCTGCCTCTGTAGTTCTGGCATTAGCTTCTGTAGCGATACGCATCCCGATATTGCCCGCAACTGCTGAAAATATGGCACCTACTACAAATGCTGGAACAATCATCCAACTGGTAGTATCTACTAAAGTAGAAATTCCAAATAAGGCTATGGAAGCGACTACTACAAAAATGGCTAGCAGTCTGTATTCTGCACTGAGAAAAGCAAGCGCTCCCTCTTTTATATTAAGAGAGATTTCTTTCATTCTCTCGTTTCCAGCACTTTGTTTTTTGACCCATGCCATTTTGATCAGCATGAAAATAAGTCCTAGGATGGCCAACGCTATTGGCACATAAATCAAGTTACTCATGTATGATTGAATTTTTGTTTGAATGTTAAGTCAGTTTTGAGAGTGTCCAAATCTCTCTTCGGTTTAAACAAAGATATATGATGACTTGGAATAAAAAAATGAGCATAAACAGTGGATGAGATGCAATTTTTTAGTTCACTTTACCAAAAGTTAAATAGTGACCCCACCTAAATTATTACGCTTTTTATAATGCTTATCATTATTTGACTATCTTGTACAATCCTTTCCGAGACAACATTAATTATCAAAAATCTATCATTCGTGATGAGTAAGTTTTTCTTCAATGTTACAGTGCTTAGTATTTCACTAGGAGCACTTCATATTTACTACCTTGGACATAAGGATGTACTGACTTTAGAAAGAGCTGTTGCGCCAATTGAACATTTGACAAATGCGCATCATGCGATTGAAAAAGAACGGTTTCAAGAAGGGTATAAAGAAATCGAAAAAGCCATATTCGGCATGAAGATAATCGAAAAAAATGCAGATTCTACGGCTATGAAGTTTGTTGATGAAGCTATTGAAGATCTCAAATTGGTCGAAATAGAAATCAAGAATGACTCCGTAATAATGGATGATCTTAACCATGCTTTCTTTAATGCTTTGAACTCAATCGCTTATGCCAATTTAAGAATTTCAGAAAATAGACTTGAGCATGGTCAAAAGTTTAAAGCAATGAACCTTTTAAGTATTTCATTCCGAGAAATGCTATCCTCTCTAGAGTATGCTACGACTAGTACTCAAAAAAAACATGAAGAAAAAGCTGTGGCTGATGTAAGAAAATTTTTAAAGGACCTCAAGCAAGCAGATTATATTCATGATATCGATCTTCAATATCATCTTGAGTATGACACCATCAACGACCATGTAGAGGAAACCTTTGAGCCGATGGAGGTTACTCATTGATTCTAAATATTAATACGTCATTGACTTATGGCTAAAACTCTATATTTGCGCTGATCAAAATTTGCGTAATTGAAGTCAATCATAAGTTTTTTCTTGAGGTTCGTACCTCGTAAGTATTTACAGCTATTCAGTCATATAGGACTGCAGGTTCTGAAAGTATGGTATCGTGGTAATAAAGTTGAGTGTACAGTCTGTCAAAGTACATTTTCAGAATTCTTACCTTATGGAAGATTAGTTTCAAGATCCAATGCACTTTGTCCCAATTGCCTTGCTCTAGAACGACATCGTTTGCTTTGGCTGTTCTTAAATCAAAAGACCAGCTTCTTCGAACAAAAGTTAGACGTTCTACATATTGCTCCTGAATTATGCTTTATGGATAGGTTCGAAAAAGTTCATGGTGATAGATATATCACCGCAGACATCGAATCACCATTAGCCAAAGTCAAATTGGACGTGCATGATATTCCATATCCAGAAGCTAATTTCGACGTAGTTTTTTGTAACCATGTCATGGAGCATGTAACAGATGACTATAAGGCAATGTCTGAGATTTTCAGAGTTTTAAAGCCAGGAGGCTTCGCAATATTACAAATACCTCTGTTTCACCCATTGAAGGATGAAACCTATGAAGACCCTACGATCACAGACCCTAGAGAACGAGAGACAGCTTTTGGTCAAGATGATCATGTGAGAATGTACGGTAAAGACTATGCTGACCGAATTAGATCAGTGGGTTTTGAAGTAGAAGAGAGCAAATACGTAGAGGAGTTTTCACCTGAGGAACAAAAAAGATACGCCTTACCAACTGACGAAATTATTTTCTATTGTAAGAAGAAATGAGGTTATCGATCCAAAAAAGCACGGGATATCCTCGGCAGTTTATCTAAGTCCACTCTAACGGTTAGACAATTAAATCCAAAGTAATTAGGTTATTTCTAACTATTTAAAAGAGGCTACCTAATGAAAGGTAGCCTCTTTTATTTTTTAACTAACTTAAACCTTTAAACTACATATTACATTCCAATAACTTTTAAAGGTTTTGAACTTTATCAATGAGTTTCCTATAGACTTGATAAATTATCATTAGTTACTTTTCTAATAGCCTTGTTGCCTGTGTCTGTAACGAAAAGGTCTCCTGTATTATCTATGTATAGATTCCTAGGGTTTTTAAATTTAGCAATAAGACCATCTCCGTTTACCCAACCCAGACTCGATCGAAGAGCTCCCTCGACAGTGTTTACTTCTCCAGCATAAATACTTACTTCTCCGGTCTGTGTCACTTTTCGAATGAGACTATTTCCATGTTCTGCTACAAATATGTTCCCTGCATGATCTACTGCGATTCCTGATGGCGAGTTAAATTTAGCATTCGAACCTACACCATTTTCTAACCCTCTGGTAGACCCTGCCAAAGTAGAAGTTAACCCTGAAGCATCTATTTTTCGAATTCGATTATTTCCTAAATCAGCGATAAACAAATTACCCGAACCATCTATTGCTACAGCTGTCGGCTTATTAAATGAAGAAGAAAAATCTCCATCTGCCGAACCAGGCATTCCATCTCCTGAACCTCCTATAGTTGCTACTCTTCCTGCAGAAGTAATTGCACGAATGGAATGATTACCTTGATCTGTAACATAGAAATTACCAGAACCATCCATTACTATATCTGTAGGTTGATTAAATCTAGCTACTGTCAGTGCACCTTCTACATACCCTGAAGTGCCAGTCAATGATCCAGCATAAACGCTAACCTCCCCTGTGGGTGTAATTTTTCGTATTGCATGATTACCCTGATCACATACATATAAATTACCAGCCGCGTCGATAGTCATTCCATTAGGGCTTCTAAATCTAGCACTTGTTCCAGTTCCGCCTGAATTACCTGGTTGGCCAACCATCCCTGCAAAAACAGAAATATTGCCATCCGTATCCATCTTTCTAATCACGTGATCTGACCAATCTGAAATATAAACTACTCCTGCTGCATCTTTTACCATTGCTCGAGGGCCGTTTAATGGAGTACCAAAACCTCCTCCTATAAAAGCGCTTACTGTAATTCCTGATGGCTCGAAGATATCATTTACATTAATAGTTACATCTATAAATTCTTTAAACTCGCCATCGGTCACTTCTACTCTTACAGAATGTGTTTTATCAGTCTCATAGTCTAGTGTTTTTGATTGATGAACTTTAATAGTTCCGTCTGATGAAACTTGAAATAGAATGACTCCTGCACCTGAAGGTAAAAACTTATATGTAAGACTCGTACCCTCTGGGTCTGTAGCTGTGACCTGACCTACTGTAGTTCCAGAAGCAACATCTTCATCTATAAAAAAAGTAAAAACACCATCGAAAGTTGGCGCCTCATTTACATCTGTTATATTTACTGTAATCGTTGCCATACTGGTCAATGTTCCATCACTTACTTCTAAGTCTATAGAGTAGCTATCCTTTATCTCATGATTGAAGGATGTCGAAGCTATAAGTTTACCGTCTGATGCGACGTCTAAGTCATGGTGTAGAGGCTTTCCAGGCCAGCTAAATGTAAGCTCATCTCCTTCTGCATCAGAAGCTACTATTTGACCTATCAAAGCATCAATAGAATTGTTTTCTGCTATATCAAAACTCTGGTCGGATACTTTCGGAGCTGTATTTTTACTGACACTTATTACTTGAAGAGTAATGATAGCTGAAGCGGTATCCTTATCATCGGTCACTTCTACTGTTATTTTATGTGAAGCTGAAACTCCTGCATCCAATGATTTACCATCTGCTAAACTAAGTTTACCGTCAGTACTTATTTCGAAGAGATCATTATCATTGGTTTTGATACCAAATGAAAGCACATCAAGACTGTCTACATCAGAGGCAACAACTGTTGCTAGTATATCTGTGTCTGTTGCTGCTTCCGAAACGTTGAAAGACTGAGCCTTGATAGTAGGCACACTATTTTGTACTTGTTTGAGGTTTTCTTCGGGTTCTGTGTCCTCGTTGTCTGCACACGAAAAAATTATTACTGATAGAATCAATAATACTAATCCTGATAATTTAAGTTTTTTCATTATTCCTTGAAATTGTTGTTATTATACAAGATTAGAAAAACTCTACTACGACAGTTCAAATGGTTTTGTGAATGGCAAATTGAGTTTGTGAAAGGAAATATTTTTGTCGTGATGATATAAGTCAGGAAAACTGAATAGTTTTTTTTTTAGACACTACCAACGGAATTTGGTAAGTAAACTTAATTGACTGTTGTCTTTTACTTAAAACTCATGGATTGAAGGAAGTTTAACTACGACCTTAGTCCCAATTGGTGTTTGACTTTTGTATAAATCAGAAATATCATATCCAATTTCAGCATCACTCTGTGTTTTCAAAATACTCAGCCTTTGTTCTATGGCTTCTAATGCGTATGATTTCTGATGATTTCTTCCTTGTCTTTGTTGGATCTCTTTTACTTTCTCACGTCCAACACCATTATCAATAATGGTACAGGTTAATATACCTGTATACTCAAAATGAATACTTAGATGCTTACTACCCGATTTATGAAATAGTCCGTGAACCAAAGAGTTTTCAATAAATGGCTGAATAATGAGGGACGGAAGTTGAAGCCCTTCTACGTTCTCGTGATAGATTTCATAAGTAAAGTCATTCCCAAACCGTAACTTTTCTAATCTGAGATATATATCTAAAAAATCCAATTCCTCATCCATTCGAATGAAATCCTTATTTGAGTAATTCAATACATCTCGAACTAGCTGCGCAAATAATGTTATGTAATCATAGGAAGCATCAATATCCTGTTTTAGCACTAGATCTTGTATCGAATTGAGCGAATTAAAAATAAAGTGTGAGTTCATTTGCGACCTTAGTGATTTGAGTTGTAGAAAGGCCAATTCGTTTTTTTTTGATTCTTCAAGCCTCTTATTAACTGTCCTCAATAGAGCTTCATTCTTTTGATTTAGATTTTTAAATATTAAAGTGAATAAAAAAACAGCTAGAAAAACGAATAATGTATTAATGTGTCCAAAATCAGAGCTTTGATATATATCTAAGAAATAGTTCGGAACATAAAACAGTGCTACGGAGACTAAGAAAGTAATGTAGTGAGTGACACTTTTGTCAAACAGAAGGATTGCAAGTACAGGTAAAGCGATGTATTCATATTCTCCAGCATGTCCCTTAAATGTGAAATTAGCGTTAATAAAAATCGCTCCTAGAATAAGTGAAAAGAAGAAATACCTTGCAGCAGTTAACTTGGACTTGAATTGTAGATAAATAGTTATAAACGAACAGAATATAGCAACAATAGACACACTCAGGCGCTGTGGTGTCAGGTATGAAGAAACAAATAAAAGTTCAACAAGAGCCACGAAAATAGAGGTCAATATTGTAAATATTGACATAAAGTTTAAAAGTCTGCACCTCTTGTTTTCGAGTAAAGAATACTCTTCTGAAATACCAATATTGAGAATTCTACTAAGCATTTTGCTTTAAAGAGACTGGATATCTAAATCCTTCAATTTGGATCTTGAAATTTTAGTTTCAAGTAAGCCATTCCCCAATATAGCAGTTTGTTTAGAACGGTTGATGTTAGTAAGGTGATCTCTATTGATTATCCACGCTCTATGTATTCGAATAAATTGCTCGTTAAGTGATAGTATCCCTTCAAAGTACTTCAGATTTTTACTAGTAGTAATACTTTCTTTAGCACTCATGTGAATTTTACTGTATGCCCCATCTGCCTCTACAGCTAAAATATCCTCAATATTGACAACTTTCCGATTGCCGAGTTGAGGAACAACTAACTGCTTGAATTTCTTTTCTTGAATAGAATTCAATAACATTTTATATCTAGACAAATCCTTTTCTATGGAAAGCCTTTCTTCTACTTTTTCAATTGCTTTATTAAGCATTTTTCTATCTACAGGTTTGACTAAATAATCTGTAGCGTTTAGTTCAAATGCCTTGATTGCATACTGATCAAATGCCGTAACAAATATGATATCAAAGTCAATTTCATCAATAAAACTAGCTATTTCATACCCTGCATAATTAGGCATTTGAATATCCAAAAAAACAATGTCTGGATTACATTCTTTTATCTCCTGTACACCCTCGATTAGATTATCACAATTCGCTACAATCTCTATGCTAGGGTACCTTTTCAGTAAATTAAAAAGAACATTTCTAGCTCTTTCTTCATCATCTATGATGATGGTTTTGAGTTTGATCATGTGTTTTTCTGCAATGAAAACTTTATAAAAGTTAACAATCTAGGGCATTAGTCTTCAAAGTAGAAAACAATTTTATGATTGACGATTTGAGTTTGTGAACTATATATTACCAGTTTTTCTAAGCTGATATGATTAAGCTATTTACTCCTTTATCAATTGTAACTATAGACTAAAACATATCTTGAAAAGCACTAATTGAACCAACTGACAAGTAGTTAGGCATTGTCATTTATTTTCGATTTGATCAAGTATTCGTTTTCTTTTTGCGGAGAACTTTGGATCATCATCTCTCCAATAAACCCAGCCAAAAAGAGTTGCATACCTATGATTATAGCTACCAACGCAAGAAAGAACAACGGCTGATCAACAATATCTCTGGCCATTTGCATTGTTTGTAACTCATAGATTTTTTTACCGATCAAGAAAAATGTTATTACTGTCCCGAATAAAAAAGAAATAGTTCCCAGAGAACCAAAGAAGTGCATTGGTCTCTTTCTAAATTTAGAGACGAATGATATGGATAATAGATCTAAGAATCCGAAGATAAATCGCTCTAGACCAAACTTTGTAGTACCATACTTTCGAGCTTGATGCTGTACTATTTGTTCTCCTATCTTATCATATCCTTTTCCTTTAGCTAAAAACGGAATATACCTATGCATCTCACCATAGACATCAATAGCTTTAATCACTTCATTCTTATAGGCCTTTAGACCACAGTTGAAGTCATTTAAGTAAATACCTGAGAACTTTCTAGCGACTAGATTAAAAAACTTAGAAGGTATAGTCTTCATGATCGGATCAAAACGCTTTTTCTTCCAACCTGAGACTAAATCATAATTTTCATTAATTATTTTGTTGTACAACCCTGGAATCTCATCTGGACTATCCTGCAAATCCGCATCCATTGTAATGACAACATTCCCTGTAGCATTTTTAAATCCTACATTGAGAGCAGCAGACTTTCCGTAGTTTCTATTGAACTGAATACCCACGACTTCTGAATGATCCTTTGCTAGACTTGAAATTACTTGCCAAGAATTATCCGAGCTACCATCATCAATAAATAGAACTTCATATTTGTATTGGTTTTCATCACATACTTTCTTAATCCAAGCATGCAACTCCCCCAATGACTCATCTTCATTAAATAATGGTACTACAATGGATATATCTAGTTCGTTGGCCATTTTATTCTTCGAAATCAGGTCTTGATTTTTTAATAAAGAACGCTCCTATAGCTCCTAAGAATATTGCTCTAATTAGCAATATATAGCTGTTTGAGATAAGAGAATAATAAGAAAAACTCATCTTAAGACTTGTCTCCAGTTCATCTAAACTTTTGTCAATTTCCTTTTCCTCCAAATTTAACATTCTAAATGCTTGTTCTGAGCTTTTAAGCCCTTCAGTCAGCATAATTTCTTTAATCTTAGGATCGATATAGTTACAGATAGAAATATGGGCTACCTCAGCGATGTACCCAGATATGAAGAATAATATAGAGGCATAAACGAAAGCGCCGAAATAAGACAGATAACCTTCATAATGCAAATTTCTTTCATGACGCCCGAGTCGAATCAAAACGGAAAAGGCAACAATAACACCAACGAATCCTGATACTCCCATATATAGCTCTCTACCGATCATAATGAGTATGAAGGATATTATCGCTCCGATTCCACCTGCTAAGGCTCCGTGTTTTAGTCCTGTTATATTTAGTTCGTTGTTCATTACTTTTTTGAGAGTGGCCGAAAATAAGAAGAATCTATGATTATCTCTCTGTTTTCTTCATTACAAGAGAGATTACTGTAGTTAGAAAAAAGCCTAACAATACCCGTTTTAGGAAGCTATCCAATACTAGATCCTTAGCGTCATTGTTTTCGATTTTCATTACTTGTTCGTTAAACATTTCTTGCCCTAACTCTTCAACAGTCTTATCCTTATTCGATACAAGATCATCTATTCTTACTTGAATGAAATTTTCTACAAGACTTGAATCTATGAATTCCAAAAAAACAAAAGTAAATGCTGATGTAAGGGTTGCTATTAAAACATATAATATAACTCCTAATGACATTCCTTGTCCGAAAGAAAGCAGGCTACCATTTCGATAATCTCGAAACTCTCTTATTCCAAAATATAAGAATATCGGAAGGATAAATATGTTTATGATATACATCTCCACAAGCGGATTAGCTCCACTGAAATAGTATATCATGAAAATAAACATATATATACCAGATCCTATCAGTCCAAATTTGATGGAAGTATTAAACAGTGAATTCATTTTTAGAATATCTGAGACTTAGTACCATTGAATACTGCAGTAACCTTTCCCGTTAGTTCCTTTCCCCAGAAAGTAGAATTTCTAGATTTAGACAGATTGGTACTGTCATCAAGTTTCCACTTCTTTTTGGGATCAAAGAGTGTAAGATTAACAGAATTACCTTCTTCGATTGTCGCTGATTCTATCTTTAGAATAGATCTAGGAGCTGTGGTTATCTTCTCAATCCAGATGTTTAGATCTAGCTTTGATCCAAGAGATAATAATCCTGGAAGGATAGTCTGGAGTCCCATAATACCAAAATCTGCCTTGTCAAATTCTAATTTTTTACACTCTTCATCATGTGGTGTATGCGCCGATACAATTAAATCTATTACCCCTTCTTCCAGTCCTTTGATCAATGCTTTTCTATCTTTTTCTGTTCTAAGAGGAGGATTGATTTTATAGTTAGGATCATATGTCACTACATCTTCATCAGTATGCAATAAATGGTGAATACTTACATCACACGTTACATTCAACCCTGCATTCTTAGCTTTCTTAATAAGCTTGATACTTTCTTTGGAAGAGATATTAGAGAAGTGAATTTTACCACCTGCGTATTTTAGTAGGTCAAGATCTCTTTTGATACTAATATGCTCAGCAAGAGCAGGCATTCCTCTAAGACCTAGGTTGGTACTGACAATACCCTCATGCATCGTACAAAACCTTGTCAACATTCGGTCTTCTGGAAGATTTATCAATAAACCGTCTACCTTCTGAAGATATATCAGAGATTTCAGAAGAATATCAGTATGCCAAATTGGTTTTTCACCATCTGAAAATGCTACTGCACCTGCTTCGTGCAAATCTAGCATTTCAGTAAAGTCCTCTCCTTTGGTATCAATAGTGACTGCTGCTATTGGAAATAAATCCGTAGTATGATACGCACTTCTTGACTTGATATATTCAATATGACTCTTAGTCTGAATTACTGGAGTGGTATTCGGTAAAGTAGCTACGCCTGTGAATCCAGAGGCCGCTGCCAATTGACAACCTGAATCAATATCTTCTTTATGTTCTAATCCTGGATCATTAAAATTGGCTTGCATATCGAACCAACCTTGAGATAGATACTGTCCTTTGCAATCTAGAACTCGATCTGCTTTATGCTCTTCCTTATCGATCTTAGCGATAACTCCGTCCTTGACAAATACATTGAGGGTTTTGTTATGATGCGGTGAGCTTGGGTCGAGAATCTTTACTTCTCTTAAGAGGATACTCATTTACAGAAATCTGATTAATAATGTCTCAACGGTTAAAAATACCAAGCACAAAATTAATGCATATTTCCATAAATCCTGATGGAGGTACTTTTCTTTAAGATCACGACCAAATTCGCTTTCATCACTGAATTCGAATAATTCGATATTGTTTTGTGATCCTGCCAATGCCTTTAGCTGGTCTTCGGTATAGGGTATTAAGTCAGACTCTACCTTGGGATGATTAAATGCCAGTTTAGAGACTGACTTTTGTTGATTTTTCAACTCATATATTCCCGTTTTGATCAAATCTGTAGGAACTTCCAAGATTAGTCTATTACTAGCTGTTCTCTGACTAGGAACTAATTGAGCATTATGGTTGACTAGCTTGTAGAGTTCTTTTTTGTTAATTGAGTCTAATGTCATGCTGATAATGTCTTGATCCGTTGAGTAAGCCAAAGATTGGTTTACTAAACTACTTCGCTCCGCAATTCGGTGCATCAAGGGTACAAAAAGTGCGTTCTCTGTAAGTGTAGAATGACTATTTGATATAGGTGCACTAAATGCATATAAACTTCCTTTATTCTCAAATAGACTCAAAAACGGAGTACCTAACTGACTACTTAAAATTACATCCGTAGAATTGAAATAGGACAGTAGAATTTTACAAGAAGGCATCTTATTTCGTTTATCTACTTTTTCGAAAATATTAACAAAGAATGGATGATCAATGTCTGGTGTTTTTACCGTTCCCTCTTGCGGTTCATCTAGTTGGTCGTATCCTATTCCCAAGGGCACTAGGTATTCTAACGAAGTAGACTTTTCATTAGGGATGAAGACTATTGTTTTACCTTCGGCATACATAGACGCTACTACGCCGGATAGTCCTTTGTCAATATTTTGAAGTTCGTTAAGTATTACTAGATCACTATTTTTAATGGACTCATAGTTGACTTTATTCGACGAAAATCCAGAATAGTTAAAAAGTTCATTGGATGAGAAGACTTTTTCAAACCTACTTGACTCTGATCCATCTTTTACCTCTGAAATATTAATCCCATTAAGTGTATTGATGATAAAATGGTATTGATTATCAAAAGTGATCGGATAGTCTTCGATGCTTAATTGACATACATTGGTAGGTTCAAGTTTTTTGTCGAGTTCAAATTCGATAGTAACCGTTTCTCCTGCGTCTATGTCAATTGAAGCTCCCGAGGAGATATTTTGATTTATAAAAAGCTTGATATGTAAATCTATGATAGAATTACTTCCGTGGTTAGTCAATGAAGCGATGACTTGATTTCGCTGTCCTGGGATGACGAAAGGAGAACGCAAATAGACACTATCAACGCTTACATTATTATATTGATCAAACCGAACTGGTAATAGATAGTATTTGCTTAAACTATCCGTAATTTCAAGATTCCTCTTCGTACTCAATTGGTAATCAGAGACAATGAACACATCTTTTTGATCAATTTCTGAGTCCTTGATTTTTTTCATTATTTGCTCAAAACTCCTATCCTGATTTGTCTCTGACAAATCATACATCAGTTCAGTGATTTGTTCTTTGGAGCGATAATGATTTGATTTTGGTGCAAATTCATTCGTTATAAGTCTGAATTTGGCTGCATCTGGGTAGAGTTCTAGTAGCTGACTAACTAAGAGCACACTTTGAGTGATACCTGTTTTATCTCCAACCTTATTGGACATGCTGGGGGAATTGTCTAGATAGATATCTACGTGTGTGCCACTAATGCCTTCTTCATTACTCGGAATGAATGGTTGAGCAAAAGTCAAAACTGCAAAAGCTATAAATAGCATTCTAGCTGCCATGATAAGAAGGTGCTTCAACCGCTGATTGGATGCATTTTTTTTCTGGACTGACTTTAGAAAACGAACATTGGAGAAAATTACCAACTTAGGTTTCCTGAAATTGAACAGGTGAATAATGACTGGAATAGTCATTAATAAAAGTGCCCAAAGAAAAGAGGGGTACATGAACTGCATAGGAGCAAATCTATGTTAATAATGCCCTTTTGAGGTAGTTGTTGATTTAAAAAAATCAGATAATAAATATCGTTAGAGTTAATTTGGCCTTTAGAAGCGAAAGGCAGGTTGATAGTGAGATATAAATCTCAATCGTAATAGTGTGCTTTTTTTGCGCAATTTGATTTCAAAATATGACAAGAATAGGTCTCATTTCGGATACTCATGGATATCTCGATCCTAAGGTTTTTGATTACTTCAAGGACGTTGATCAAATTTGGCATGCTGGAGATGTGGGTAATGAATCTCTGATCGAAGAATTAGGAGCTTTTAAACCAATATTGGGGGTGTACGGCAATATAGATGGTCATAAAGTAAGAGAAATTTTCCCTGAAGATCAGAAGTTTGACTGTGAAGGAGTCAAAGTTTGGATGACACACATCGGTGGAAAACCTCCTCGCTACAATCCTCGTGTGAAGCCGCTAATCGAACGATGGCGTCCTGACTTATTCATCTGTGGACATTCGCATATTCTAGCTGTATTACCTGACCCTAAAGTGCCAGGTGTTCTTTACATAAATCCTGGCGCAGCGGGAAAACATGGTTTTCATAAAGAAAGAACTTTGATCAGGTTCTCTCTTGATGCGGGTAAAATCAAGGATTTAGAAGTAGTAAAGCTGGGAGCTCGTGCTGCGCTGAAATAACATCTATCTATTGTCCTTTACATTCTCTAAGCGCTTTGCTGAGTTCTATTATTTGTCTTTCACACTCATTGGCTTCCATACGGGCAATTTGTTGGCTTCGACTTTCTTCTGCCTTCATTTGAACGAAACGTTTTTCGGCCTCTTCGGTAGCTTGACGGTAAGAATCAGTGGATCTTTTAAGTTTTACGATTTGGTTGGCATAATAAAAAGCTAGACCACTAAATAGTAAACAAAAGCCAGATAGAATCAATATGATTATCCTGTTATTCATGGTGGGGGTTGAAATAGGTTTATTAAAGGCTTACAACGAATTCTGTTTGCTAAGGTTAATCTCTCATGCAAACAATCTTTAAGTGCTAGATCGAATAACTAGACTATGGGCAAAGCTTATTTTCCTTGACACTCTATTAGAAGTTGAGCTTTTTTTTCAGCTTCCATTTTAGCTAACCTTGCCTCGGCAGCAGCTTCTTCAGCCAGTAATTTAGCCTTCTCTGCCAACTTCTTATGCTTAATGGAATTCATATAGATTCCTTCCGACTGTGCTTTTAAGATTTCTGTCTCCTTAGCAAGTGAGATTGATTTGAATGCAAAGTATGCGTTCCCAGCGATCAGTATTCCAATAGCTATGTTCTTATACATTGTTAATATTATTTACAGTTTTCAAAGCCTCCTCGGCCTCTCTTTGAGATTTAATAGCTTTCGCTGCCAATTCAACTGCTTTCATTTCAGCTTCTTCTGCAGCATTTCTATGCTCTTCTGCCATTTTTGCATCATTCTCTGCTTTTAATTTAAATATTTGAGTTTCTAAATTATTTACAGCAGCTTCTTTAGCCTTGATATAGGCATAAAAGCCGAAGAACAAATTACCGAAGAGTAATACTGCTATGATAATATTCTTTTTCATAAGTTGGTTGGTTTCATTGTTATCATAGTGTAAGATAATTACTCATTGACTTGAATAGTGTAAGATGCATAATGCGTATTACCTGGAGTCAATTTTATATTTCCAGCTTTGTTTTTGAAGTGCCCATCTGCACTTTCGAAATCAGGAAGCCCATTCCAAGGTTCAATACACACAAAATCTCCATTAGGTTTAGCCCATACTGCTAGAAATGGAAAATCATCATAATTGATAGAGATACTTGCTTTATTGGTCTTGGATTTGATTTTTACATCTGTAGATTTTAGCTCTGTGAAGATCTTAGCATCATCCTCAAATAGCTCATGAGCTAGGGGTAGCTGTTTCGCTTTTTTTATTAATGGTTTTTCTTTCTCTCCGAGCAGTCCTGATGGTTTTAGATCAAAGACTGTTGCTTCTTCCTCGTATTCGAATTCTAAATAATAGTCATCATAGTTTTCACCTTTTTTCCAAGGTATGTTGAAAGCTGGATGTGCTCCTACTGAAAAAAGCATTGGTTCTCTATTGAGATTAACTATCTCATGAAAGATCTGAAGTTTATTCTCAAAGAGAAAGAAGCTTATTTTGAAGTCAAACTTGTAGGGATATAACTCGATTGATTCCTCATCACTCGACAGTAAGAAAGAAAGTCTTGTTTTAGTTTTATTAATCAGTTTAACTTTTGAATTATTTCTTACCAGACCGTGTCTGGGAATTTTATAAGACTCTTTATCGATTTTAGTTTTTCCTTCTTTTAGGTTTCCTATGATAGGAAATAATACGGGGGCAGAACTTCCCCAGATATCGGGATTTGCCTGCCAGATATATTCGATGTTGGTGGATTTCGACTTGATGCTACAAAGCTCAGCGCCTTTTTCCTGTACCGCCACCGAGAATAATTCATTCTCAATATGATACTTCACTGCATACTTTTTAAACTACGGAATAATGTGCAAAGTAAACAATAAGACTAATACCTACAGTAACTAGTGATGTCTAAAAACTGATAGAAATTGAAACTGAGTAGATTAACTAACTTCTCGTAATCGGAGAAGCGCAATACTTATGAACAAGATTCAGCAGTTCGTTTGGATTGAAGGGTTTGGACAGAAAGTCATTCATGCCTGCTTCTAATATTTTATCTTGAACATTATCAAAAGTATCTGCTGATACGGCAATAATTGGAATGTTATTGATGTCAGGGCTATCTAATGATCGAATAGTCTCGGTGACTTCATAGCCATCCATTTCGGGCATCTGTAAGTCCATAAGAATCAGATCATAGTTGTCATTGAAAATGGCATTGAGAGCTAGCTTTCCTGACTCCACAGTTTCACAATTCATTCCCCATTTATTGACAAATTTTTTGGCCATCATCAAATTGATAGTGTTGTCATCGACGATAAGAACATTTCTATTCTTGATACTTAATATTTTTTCAGACTGATCTTCCTCCATACTGTATATACCTCCCGTAGCTTCTTCTAGTAACATGGTAAAACTAAACTTGGAACCTTCTCCTGGTTTGCTTTCTACCACTATATAACTATCAAATAGAGCTATGAGTTTCTTAGTGATCGCTAACCCTAGTCCTGTCCCTCCATACTTTCTAGTGGTATTGGCATGAGCTTGAGTGAAGCTTTCAAAGATTAACTCTTGCTTCTCTTTTGATATTCCTATTCCCGTATCCTGAACTAAAAACTCAACCTTGACTTTGCTTCCTGTCTTTTTAATCATATTGATCAAAAGCTTGACTTCTCCTTTTGGAGTGAACTTGATCGCGTTACTGATTAGGTTATTTAGAATTTGAGTCAGTCTGGCGGGGTCGCTCTTTAGGGTAGAAGGAATATTTTGGTCAATCAATATGTTGAATTGGATCCCATTTTCGGCAGCATGAGTTTCATATGTACTCCCAATGCTTTTGGTCAATTCTCGAAGGTCGAAAGGTATATGCTCAAGCTTAATGTTACCTGATTCTACTTTGCTATAGTCAAGTATGTCATTGATTAATACTAAAAGATTTTCAGCTGAAAACTTCAGAGTCTTGAGGTTGTCCATCTGAGATTTCTTGGGGTTTTCGCTCAGTAAAAGATGCACTATACCTATTACTGCATTCATTGGGGTGCGGATCTCGTGACTCATTACTGATAAGAAATCCGACTTGACTCTTGCGGCTTCATTAGCCTTGGCGATTGCTCGTTTGAGATCTTTGTTTTTGCTTTTGATTTTTTGTGTTCGATTGTCAATGATCTTCTCCAGCTCTTCTTTTTGCCATTGAGCTAGACTCTCATTTAACTTCAATTGATTGATTTGCCTATCGAGAGCTTTCTTCTTTTCCCCCTCGATAATCTTCTTCTTTTTATTCAGCCCAATTGAAAAGATGATAATTTCTACTACAAAGCCAAGTTGCATTATTTCAGCTGTGGAGTTTTCTGGGTCCCAAGTGAGGAGTTCAAATATCCCTAACAATACTACTAATGTAGTCCCACCTATATAGTACTTAGCCATAGCATGCTTGGCTTGGGATATTTGATATAAGAACCACAGTACATAAGCGAAATTACCCGCAGTAATGATCTGAATTACGATAGTAGTGGACTCGAAATTTTGAATAAAAAATAGCGAAACCACACACAGTACTATGACTATACTGTTCACTATGAGTATGTTCCTAATATTTCTTTCAATTGTGGGTAGTTTTTTCTTTAGGTCCAGAAGACTGATGACTAATAACCAATAGCCACTAAATGTCACCAAGGGCATAGGTATAAAGTAGATGGTCAGCTGGGGGATAGATTTTAGGATGAACTCCCGTAGCATTCCGGTGAAGTAGAGAAAGATCAGCGATACGGTAAATAGGTAAATACTATAGAATAAGTACTCACGAATATTGGAGGCTCCGTATTGGAATATAGAGTAGAATATCATCAACCATAGGAATATCTGAAATGTGATATCTACGGCATAGTGCCCAAACATATGATTGGCCCAGTTGTTTCCAGAGTATAACTGTAACTTAAATTCTGGAGAATTATGAATACCTTCTTCTATTCTGATGTAGACATCGATCTTTGACTTAGCACTGAGCATCATGGGTATATAATAGCTACCAACTTCGATCTCTTTTTCTGAGGAGGTATATAGATAACCACTTTTAGAATGATGGATTACTTCATTGTTACTTACATAGAAGGCGTCGATATAGTCATTTTTACCTACATAGAGGAAGTAGGACATTACTCGAGGCAGGTTGTTTTCAAAGGTCAACTTGGCCCAGTAGATGTGGTCTGGCTTTAGTTTTTGCCCATCATATGCTTCCCAGTGAATTTCGGGAGCAGATAAGGCATCTTTTATATGAATAGAATAAGATGAATCTGTCAGGATTTCAATGTAAGCGTTGAGATTGGACTTGTCGGATAGTGCTTTTTCTGGGTTGACCGTCGCTGCCGAAAGTTGAAAACTACCCAGCAGTGCAAGAATCCCCATGAAAACAATGTGTCTATGACTTCCGATCATACATTAAAATAATCAATTACTGTACAATTTAAAGAATTCGGCAAAGGGCAAAAAGTAACCATCCTTTAATCTTGGTTGATCATTCGAATAGCATGGCGGATTGTCATAAATTGCAGCGACATTCATTGTATAATCTTAGGGGATAGAGTCAACTTGTAATATCCATACTTAAAAGAGTTTGTCTGATGATCTCCTTATAACCTTGGCTAGCGATGAAGCAAATCTTTGCTTATCTACAGAAGTATTGGAAGGCTCATTATCATTTGGGTTTCTATCTGACAACTGCCATTTTCTTGGCTGTTAGTATCTATTTCAATTACAAGTACAACTTTGAAAACGGATACATCGATTCATTTTATAGACAGTGGACTAAGCTACCTCTGATGTCTATTACTACTATGCTGCCTTTTCTGGTGATCTGTGGCTTCATGTATGTTTTTAACATCAATCGTACTTGGGTTAAATCAAAGGAGTTTTGGATACTATTTTTATTAGCATTTGTTCTCATTGGATTCCAACGATCCTTCTTTCTACACTACTATTTGATAGACGATCTACCACACGCAGATAGGCTATATGGCAGAAAGATTCTGTGGTATTTGAGGCCTTACCTGACCACATTGATTCCTATATTAATATTCTACAATATGTATGAAAAGAAGCGTGATGAGGACAATGCGTGGTATGGTCTGAAAGTAAAGGATACGGACTTTACTCCATACTTCATATTAGTGGGTGTTGTATTTATCGGTGTCGGGCTAGGGTCATTTATTGGGGATCTTACTAGCTACTATCCTCGATTCAATAAATCTGGTGCGATAGGTTTTGCTAATGCTCACAACCTTCCTAAGTGGATGACTATTGCATTCTATGAATTGCTATATGGAGCTAATTTTCTCAATGTCGAGTTTTTCTTTCGAGGATTTCTAGTGATTGGGTTTATGAGGGTCTTAGGTGGTCATGCGGTAATGGCTATGGTCGGGTCGTATGTGTTTTTGCATTTTGGCAAGCCTATGACTGAGTGTATATCATCAGCTTTTGGTGGCTACATTATTGGCGTTTTTGCCTATTACTCCAAGCGTATATGGGGTGGAGTTGTCTTACATATAGCCTTAGCATGGAGCATGGAATTATTTGCTTGGCTGCAAAAGATATTTGGAAGTTAAAGCTGGACTGAGATAAAACACTTTGGCTGTACGTCATTTAACCGCAGGGCAATAACTCATTGAGTTTAATTCCCAGCACTTTGGGTTGTGCTAAAATAACCTCTTACTTAAATCAAGGAACTTAACTTGTCTCATCTAATCCATTTAATTTTGTGCTATGGACGGGAAGATCAAGAGCTTAACTAAAAAGCTGAGAAGGGAAACGTGGAATGCTATGGAGGAATATGGCATGATTGGGCATGGTGACAAGATCATGGCATGTCTATCTGGTGGCAAGGATAGCTATACTATGCTGGATATGCTGCTGCATTTCAGAGACCAGTCTGATATTGATTTTCAAGTCATCGCTGTGAATCTCGACCAAAAACAACCCGGATTTCCTGAACATATTTTGCCAGAGTACTTGTCTACTCTAGAGGTAGAGTACCATATCATAGAAAAGGATACTTACAGTATCGTCAAGGAAAAAACTCCTGAGGGTAAGACTACTTGTAGTCTTTGCTCCAGACTTCGAAGAGGTACATTGTATGAATGGGCTAAGAAACTTGGCGCCAATAAATTGGCTCTTGGTCATCACAGAGATGATATTATAGAGACATTTTTAATGAATATGTTTTTCAGTGGCAAGCTAGAAGCGATGCCTCCTAAATATGTCACTGATGATGAAGAACTGGTTGTGTTGAGGCCTTTGGCTTTTTGCAAGGAACAGGATATAGCTACCTATGCTGATCATCGACAGTTTCCTATTATTCCTTGTAACCTATGTGGGTCGCAGCCCAATATGCAACGGCAATTGACTAAGCAGATGCTAAGAACCTGGGAAGAAAAGTATCCTGACCGGTCTTCTATTATTTTTAATAGCCTCAAGAATGTGTCTCCAACGCATTTGCTGGATAGCAAACTCAATGATTTCAAATCCTTGACTAGTATTTTACCTGATACGATAAGATGATTTGTGCAGGCTATTGAGCTAGCTATGCAATCCGTGGAGATAGGTATGCTGTCTTGGTAGACATCTGTGCATAGATTCAAGCATTGTGTGCAGTCTATAGAGTGGTGCATGTATAGCATCTATCAATGTGTGCAATCGATTCAGGTATCTGTGCAGATATTTGAGCATTGTGTGCAGATAGTCAAGGTACTTGTGCAGTGTATTGAGACCTATATGAATGACTTTCAGTGTAACATGCAATGTTTTAAGAGGCTTTTGCAATGCAAAGTGAAGGAGTGCTTTTGAACTTCTACAAATACTCTATAATGCTTTATGGTGCCGAGTTACTAAGCACGACCCAAGTAATCTTGAGTCGTACTTACTATTAATTGATAAACTTATGAATCGCTTCGTCTGCATTGATTTGGTATTGTTCATTACCCAAGTCTGAGAATATTTGTCTCTGCTCTACCAATGGCCCCGTCAGAACATTCTCTTTACTGGCGTAGAAATTGCCGCTTTTATATTCAGTATTTCCTATTCCGTCTACGAATCTCTGAGCGCCTTTGGTCAGACTATGCGACAAGCCCATCAATGGCATCAAAATTGGCATACCTACATATTTGAACATGATCTTTTGGAAAAGCGGGAGGTCGTCAAAGCCTTGTGTGCCTCTCGTACCTCCCGGACTCATTGACACGAACCTAATTTCTGGATTTTTTCTAGCCATTGATGACATCCATAATGTCCCACCATATTTCACTACTCCATATACTTGCATTGGGTCAAAATCTTTTCCAAAGAATGATCCATCAAATACAGTTGCAAATTCTTCCGCTGAGGATGTTTTAAGGTCTGGTCTTTGCATTCCAGTTTTCTTGACACCTCTTGCGGCTTCTGAACTAGCAAAGAGCGCTACTTTCTTTAGTTTCTTAACGGCTAATAGTTCATCTACTAATACCACATGCCCCAGTAGATTAGTCGCAGTAATATTCGTAACACCGTCTTTGGTTAGTTGTCTTGGTTTCTTTCCACCAGTACCTCCAGCATTCATTATCAATGCATCCACAGGTTCATTGAGCTGATTGACTGCCTGTTTTACAGATTCAGGGTTAGAAACATCCATGATGACAATCTCAAAAATTTGTCTTCCTGTTTTTTCTTCTAATTCCTTCTTAGCTATTTCAGCTTTGGAAATATTTCTACAGGCTAGGTAGATTTTTTCTGTTTCTGGTTTTAACGCAAGTAATCTGGCGGTTTCCTTACCAATGCCTGCATTTGCACCTGTAATCAATATTGTCTTGTTCATGTCTTTAAGTTTTATACCGTGGTTTGTATTTATTTTTTAGATCTGGTGAAAAGTATCACTCCTATTAGTCCAAGTACTAACTCTAGTCCTGTTGCTTTCAATAATCCATCTACTGGCATTCCGTCGAGCGCAATACTTGTCAATCGACCGATACCTATAGAGACAAAGAGTAATGCTGAAATGATACTAGATGTGTAAGTGAGCTTTTGGTTGAAGGCTCCTATAATCGTAATAAGAGCTATACCTAGGATAAGTGCTCCTGTCCCTCGAACATCATTGATCACACTGATATTACCAGCTATATCAATACCTGCACTTGCTTTCATATCCACCGGAATGGCCAAAGTAGCTCCTCCAATGACTGTCAATAATATTCCTGAAACGATCAGGTACGTTTTTAAGGCTTTAGATTTTTGCATGACTTTATTCTTTTATTGTTTGTAGAACAAAGTACGCGAGGTGGAAAGGGTTTAATTGAACAGATTAGCCCAAAGACTTCTCATTTTAGTTCAACCGATATTCACTTGGTGATTTCCCATAGATAGAGGAGAAATTTCTATTGAATGTAGCCAAAGAATCGAAGCCTACTTGGTAGGCAATATCAGATATTCGTTGATCACCAGCCTTGAGAAGGGACGCTGCCTTCTCTACTTTTTTCTTGGCTACATATTTCTTTGGGCTTTCGCCAAACACCTCATTGAATTTGCGCTTGAAAGAAGATAGACTAAGGTGACAAAGTGTTGCCAATTCCTCCAATGAAAGATTAGCATATAGATTATGCTGAATGATTGATTTGAATTCGACTTCGGTTGGTTTAAATAAAGCTGCTAAAAAATCGAGCTGAGAAGGTGCTTGTACCGACTTGGATATGAGTTGGACGAACTCTTTCAATTTAGTTTTGATGATGCCTTCATCTGCCAATTCTGGATTGTCCAATAATATGCTAATACTTTGTTTGTAATTTTCCAGTAGCAGGTCTATCTGAACCTGTTTTAGATTAAATGGTACTGTGTGATTTGATTCTGATACTTCGAATTCGAAAAGGTCCTCGATCAAAGAAGGGTATAAAAATATACCTATGGACTCTATCCCTTCGTTACACACATCCTTATTATCTGATGGCTCAAAAAAGTAGTTGAGACACTTGGCAAGCATTCCTACATCTTTATTGAGTTTGAGATAGTCTTCTTGAGACCGAACACCTACCTCACCTTTATTCACGAACATGAAACAAGCTTCATCCTCCACGTACTGCTTAAGCGTGCGATCAAAAGACGGCATCGAGAGTCTAATGAAGACTATTTTGTCTTTGTATTTTATGACTTGTTCTTTGAATTCCATTCGCCTTAAACAGTAAGGTAGTTTCTCTCCAAAACTACAAAACTAAATTTTGGTTGAAATACACATTACAACTCATTTCTATGATACTTCCTTACGCCAGCCTGAATAGTATATTTCCGCTAATACGAATTTTTCATACCCATAGATAGGGGAAAATAAATCCAATGGACTTTGGTCCTGTGAATAAAACTTCGAATTGCTCCTCAGTATAAAAATGAAATCAATGATTCTTACGCATTGTATTAGCTTTATGCACCAATACAACCTAAGCAGGATGATCGTAGTCTTCTACAAAAAATTAAATGAATATGATATTAGATCGGTTTAAAAATAAATTCGAAGAATCTGTACAGAAGGCATTGATGTCATTAGACTTAGATACCATTGATGATATTTTGGATTCAAGAGACTCTGATGTTTTTTCTAACCCTTGGACAAAGGCCTGGGAAAATGTAGAGGATAAAAATCTTGATATAGATAGTGATAGGGAACGACTCTTTAAGATGATATATGATAAAACTGAATCATCTGATCTTGCAGCATATGTGACTGAAGATTTTGAGTTAATTGCTAAGCATATCGACGAAGAAGAAAACAATTGGGTTAATACTGTCTGTAAAGCATACTTTAGTTTTGTAATTCCTCATGGCGAACTATCAGGTGAAGCTACAAAACTGACCGAGTTAATTGTAAGGTGATTTCCTTGGGTCAGCTAAAAGTATAATTCCGAAGATACTCCGTACCCTTTGGGGAACTTCAATAAGTTAATAATTAATATAACATGTTAGATAAGTAATGAGTAAACGAGACAGCATATATGATCAGGCATCTGAGTACCTTGAAAATGGAAGCTTACCTACTGATGACCCAGAGTTTATTACTAGGTTTTTTGGTGCAAAACTAGTTGGAGCTATGGATTCCAATTTGGAAAATGCTTTCAAAACGTTGGATGGAGAGGATAATGTAAACCATGACTTGAAGACCCAATTATCTACACTAGACCATGACCAAAAAGCTGCAGTAAAAGAATTGCTTGAAGAAAATGCTAAAGGGTTCTTTTACTCGATGATGCTAAAGCTAAGAGACTTTAACTATCCTGTCGAAGTCAACTTCTTAGATCCTGATTCGAATAAAAAATTGTGTGGGTTAGAAGATGAACAAGAGTTTCATTTTCACTATCATGACTGGATCGAAGAGTTTAGTGACTACGTCGAGGAGTCTTAATGAAATTTCGATTTGTAGTTGTCTTAAACCTCTATAAGACTAAATGAGGTAAGCTGATACTAAATTTCTATCTCATTGATTTTCATCCATTGATCTACAGTATGAATCCAATACTTTAAAAATTCCTCACTCAAAAAGTGATTGGAGAAGTCATCAAATCGCTGAACATGAATTCCTGAATAGTGAAGCCAAATGGCCAATCCACCATACGGGACAAGACGTTTTTCTTCGTCTGTTACCTTTATGATTGATTCATAGCCTTCATAGAACCTTGCCTTTTTCTTATCAAAAGACTCTTTGATGGGTTCATTCCTGTAGATAAGCATAAGACAATACGCGATATCCAAAAATTGCCAGCCATTGCCACAATTGTCAAAATCAAAAAATGCTATATGCTTATCATCTTTGATTTTCATATTCTCGTACCAGAGATCTAGATGCACTACACCTTGTCTCAGATCATCGCGCTTAGCATTGTTAAATTCTTCTGAAATAATGTTTTTAGCTCGACCGAAATATTTCATTTCGTAAGAAGACGTTCCGAACTTGCTCTTTGCGAGTTTATACGCCCATGTGGACAATGTGGTATCAGTATAGTTCTGTCGCTGAATCGATTTGTTTATCGTCACCTTGTGCATTTTGGATATTTCTACACCTAAGTGATAACAATGATCTGCAGTAGGTTTTCTGATGGTTTCGCCTTCCACATAGGAAAACAAAACCACATAACGTTCGCCTTCTGGCGCCTCTATTTTTTGAATGTACTGGCCTTCGGAGTTTTCTATTGGGTATGCCACCGTCAGTCTGTTCTTCTTCAGGTAGTCCAATAACGCCAGCTCCTCTTCTATTTCATCTTCAGTTCGCCAGTCCTTGAAATATACTCTAATTACAAACTTCTCCCCTGATATTGTTGTCAGTAGATAATGATGGTTGACTCCTGTTTTGAGTATCGTACAAGATTTAGATTGATATCCGTACTTAATTTCGCAGAATTGAGACAAATAGTCTGGGGATATTATTGTACTCAATACGGGTACCATAGACATGACAAAGTAGTAATTGTAAAAGCGAATCTACTCTATGAAAAACAGTCAACAAATTAAATCCAATACATGATAATTTTGAAGAAAATAAAAACGACCCAATTGACTTCGGGCCGTTTTATATCGAGAAAATGTTTTTCTGATCTTATTATGATAATGACATAGGTACGTCCATCAGAAGTACCCGTGCATCTTCTGAAGCTTTCACTTCAATGGATTCCGCATCCCAGATTCCCATACCATCTCTTTTGGATAGTTGCTCGCCTGCGATCTCTACTTCCCCTTCTAACACGAACGCATATACTCCATTACCACTTTTCTTAATTTGGTACTTATCAGCCGTTCCATTTTCAAACTTACCTAAGCTAAACCATGCATCTTGATGTACCCATACACCATCATCATCGGCATTTGGTGACAATACTTGATAGAACTGGTTTTGTTTCTCTATCTCTCGTATGGAGATTTGATCATATCTAGGTTCTACATTTTTCTTATTTGGGAAGACCCAAATCTGAAGAAACTTTACATCCCGGTCTTTGCTCTTGTTGTATTCGCTATGAAATATTCCAGTTCCAGCACTCATTACCTGTACATCTCCTTCCTTGATGATCGTTGTATTTCCCATGCTGTCTTTGTGCTCTAGGTCACCTTCCAATGGAATAGATATGATCTCCATGTTATCATGTGGGTGTTTCCCAAATCCCATCCCCGGATCGACTTTATCGTCGTTAAGTACTCTCAATACTCCGAAATTCATCCGCTCTGGATTGTGATAGTTAGCGAAACTAAATGAGTGATGAGAATCCAACCATCCGTGGTTAGCATGTCCTCTTGTATTGGCTTTGTGTATTACCTTGTTCATCTTCTTTATCTCTTTGTTGGGTAAATGATTGAAACCTACTTGATCGATGAGTCTATTGTAAGTTGATTCTTTGCCATTGAGTAAGCTTGGTACCGTAGCTCCTGCTGCTGTAGCGATTAAACTCTTCTTGATAAAATCTTTTCGTCGCATAGGTGTCTTTGTTTGATTACAATACAATAAACGGTAACCTCTATTGCAAGGTGATTGTGAAAATCCGTGGATGAATTATGATTTTCCGACATGGGTTATCAGGTTAGGAAATGTAGAAGTAAATCTATTATCCAATGGGCTATTGCACTACGAATAAAGTCTTCCTGGAGAAGGGAGGATCTATTTGTAAAAGTTAGAGCGTCAAAGATTCTAGTACCTTAATCTCCAAAAGCTCTCGTTTAATAATGGGGCAACACTCAACCGAGACGGTGTTCGGTTTGCTATTAGGATTTTCTTCAGGATATAGACCTGATATAGTGTGGGGCGTTTGAAAAGGGACAGAGAAATGACATTATGCCACACCTAAGTCTGATTGTAGAAGCTGCCCATTCAAAGAAGACTGCGTAGGTAAAGGGATATAAAAGCGATTTAATGTAGTCGAATAGTGAACAAACCAGAGTAAAAAGTAGGAAAGAAAAGTATTACAAACGTCAAGGTAATCAACATTCGAACCAGCAATAGGCGTATTGGCTAGATATTTAGTTTGTCTGAAGTCAGGTGATTTATTATAACAAAAGCCTCTCTATTGAGAAGCTTTAACTGTAAAATATTTTCCTTTTACCTATAATGTAATGACGGAAAGTGTGTAGGGAGCATCGGGACTTTTATTAACCATATTCGGAACGTCAAAAGTAGCGTCAAAATTGAGAACAATAATCTCGTTACCTCTAATAACTACTTCGCTAGGGGCATCAAGTAAACCATCATCCCCATTGGTGTTCCCATTTTTAACTAACAAGTCTAAATCTCCATTCATATCAATGCTGTATACCGCATTGGCAAATAAATCTGTAATGTACAATTTATTAGTTCTAGCATCCCATTTCATACCATCCGTTGCAACCATTCCTTTTGCAAAAGGTGTGGTTATTACATTATTGTTTGTATCTACGGTTGTTTTTAATACGGTTCCTTCTTCCATTATACCTGTGTAGATATTGCCTTCTCCATCAATTGCTAATCCGTTAGCACCAAATTTTAAACTTCCGTTAGAAATAAAAGTCTCAAATAAATGAGGGTTCTCATCTCCTAAAGAAGTACTTATTTTTACTGGGTTTTTAGCATTAAGTTCAGAAATATTTACCTTGTAAATACCGCTAACATGTTTACCATCTTCAGTTTCGCCTAAAACAGTATCAGAGATGTATAAATCATTCCCTTTCCAAACTAAAGCGTTAGGAAAGGACATTCCAACAGCCACAACATCTATACTAGTAGCTTTTCCTTCTTCAACATTAATTCTTAATATCCTAGATTGCCCATTAAACCATAATTGCATGTCTGCTAAGTAGGCATTACCATCTGGTCCAAAAGCAAGACCAAAAGGAGCAATTTTCCCACTTGTTTTTTCCATATCCTCTGGTTTAAAAGTATACCAAGTAGTTAATTGATTGTTTTGGTCTACTTTTCCAATAGTTGGAGTCGCAGGAGTTTTCATATCACCAGATTTAATCAAAGCATCATTATGAAAATTTGGTGAGGTAAAATAAATATTTCCTTCGCTGTCAATATCACCACTTGCAGGAGAATTGAATGTTTCTGGTAAATTCAAAAATAATTTTGACTCTAAAACAACAGGCTTTTTTGCTGTTACTTCCTTTACTTCAGATTTTTTTTGATTCTCTGATTTTACTTTATCACAGGAATAAGTAAATACAAGGGATACTATTAATGCTAAATATATAGATACTCTTTTCATCTTTTCTTTTTTAAAACTTGATTAAATCTGGTGTTAAAATCTATCTAGCAAACCCACCAAAAGGTTTTAATAATTTAGGAGCTAAAGCAGCATGTCTACTCGTTAATTCCTCAGGCAAATTACCTAAATGTACCATACGTGTTCCTGGGGCAGCTTCTAACCAACGTTCTGCAAAATTATCCCAGTTTGTAATGTGAATATGAGCTGATTCTATGTTTGCAAAGCGTTCATAAACTAATACATCTCCATCATCAGACACAAAATATTGATAGTTTAAAGTACCACCCTCTTTTCTAGTCTCTGCGACTATTTCTTCAACAATAACTTTAAAATCTTCTCTTCTTCCTTCTTTAATTTTTGCTTCTACTATCCACCCAATATTCTCAAATGGTAAGTTGCTGTCTTGTATATTCATTTTTAATGATCTTAATACTTTAGTTCAATCTGTTATGCTAAATCGTCTTTTGCTTCAATAAGAAAATGATGACTTACAGAACCTTCGGTACGCGCTTTTAAATGGGGAAGATATTCTGGGTCTTTCATAAAGTTTAAAGCGTGTTCTTTAGAAGGCCATTCTAAAATAATTCTCAATGCTGTTGGTTGGTCATCGCCTTCAATTTGCTCATGACTTGCCGTTCTAGCTAAGTATTTACCGCCATGCTTAGCAACTATTTTTCCTGATTCTGCCACATAAGCATTTACCCATGTGTCTGTTGATGGATTTACGTCCAATACTGAATAGTACATAACTCTTAAATATGTTTTTATTTGTTAATAATTTGATATCACAAACATATCGTAAGCATGTACCTGAGATTGAGTAAAAATTTAAGCTCTTTAGGTAAAAAATATAGTTAAGGGTGATTTCTTGTGATTTGAGCTTTATAATCACCAATTGAAATGCCTTTGTAGGTCAAAAAAGTTTTGTTTAAATGGCTCGCATCTGTAAAACCAAGATCTAATGCAATTTCAGAATAGCTTAAATCAGTATACTTAAGTTTCGTCTCTACTATCTTTAGTTTATAATTAAGGATGTATTTCTTCAAACTCATGGACATATTTTTTTTAAAATACTGACTCACATAATTCTCCGATAAATTAAACACATCTGCTAAATGAGTACTCGTTAATAAGTAAGGCTCATAAATATTTGAGTGAATGAAATTTATTATATCCTGTATTTTAGAATTGCGACTAATGTTTGTTTTTTCATTCAGACCATATTCCATATTACGGGCGATTAGGTGCAAAATTATGGTTAATACATTTTCAATAATTATTATATCGTAGGATTGCTTTTTTTGATATTCTTGAATTAGCATTTTTATTAGAGGGGCGAAATCATCAATTTCGGTTTCTATTTTAAACTTTACAACAGGTAATTGAAAGCTGTTGCTATGAAGAATTCCTTCCATCTTACGAAACCAATCATTTGCTGAGGTAACAGGTATTTTTGATAATGAATTGTTGAAGAAGTTCTTTAAGAATTTAATAGTCGTAACTGTAGTCACACTTTCAGCCTGTACAATATAGACATCATCGGGTATAAATATAAAAACACTTTTAGGTGTATAGGGCACAACCTTCTTGTTAACTCTAATTGTTCCTGTCCCCGAATGAAAATATACAATTTCAAAAAAACGTATACTCGTATATTGGCAAAATTCAAAGTTGCTTGCCTCTTCGTAATGTTGAATAACTATATTTTCAATTATAGTTCGTGGCATTTTTCAAAAATATGGCTAAAGTAATGGTAGGCTACGTACCTCACCACGATAAGTTTTAACACCTCGAATCTAGCCGATCAGTCTAAATTTTCAGTGTTTTCGCACTTAGACTTATCACAAAGTTTGTCTCAACATAATTATGCATACCATATTGGGTGTGCATATATGCATAGGGTGTTGGGTATGCATAATTTAAAAAGGTCAAGTTTAAAATTATGCACAGGGTCTAGGGTGTGCATATATGCAAGGGGTATGAGGTGTGCATATATGCATGGGTACTTAGGTATGCATATATTTTAAAAACACTTCTAGCATTCTTAAAACAATTCATTCTTTTCAATTAGAAGTCATTTATTGTGCGACGCACATTCCTTAGGGGACCCTTCCTTCGTGGTCGATAATTTGGATAAAAAATAATTGATTGTTCTAGTCTAGAACAAAGCCTTTGACGCTCGTTTTCTAAACTCTGATGGTGGAATGCCTGTGCACTTTTTGAAGAATGCTGTGAAATTGGCTGGTTCTGTGAATCCTAGGTCGTAGGCTAGTTCCTTATTAGTGAGTTCGGAGAAATAGATCATTCGTTTCGCTGCTAATATGATTCTACTTTGGATATGCTCTTTGGCTGTTTTGCCTGTTAGATTCTTTACGACACGGTTGAGATAGTCGGGCGTTACATTTAGTTGATCTGCATATTCGTTGACCGTATGCCAAGATTTGAAATTTTCGTTGAGAAGGTTTTTATATTGTAGGAGTAATGACTGACTTGTATCTGCCGAAATATCTGTTTTATCAATTTGACAGAGGTTATTACTTTCTATCAACATTAGCTTAAGCAATGCTCCCAATGCATCATACTTGAAAGGCTGATCCGAACCATATATATTGATTAGTTGCTCTGCATAAGAACATATCTGCTGCAATTCATCGTTATCAGCTTCTAGTGGAGGTGCGCTTCCGAAATCTTGAAACACATTGAGGTTATCTATAAAGTCTATCGAAATGTAATTGTGTGCCAAAAACTCATTAGAAAATGTAATGGCATAGCCAATAGACCTTTGTTCTTCGATTAACTGGTGAACTTGTCCTGGATTGATAAAGTAAATTTGATTGCCTTTGAGTTCATAGGACTTGAAATCTATGACATGTTGACCTTTAGCTGATTTGGTTATGATCACGGTGAAAAAGTCATGACGGTGTGGCTCGTCTTGTTGACCTTTTCTCCGATCATAGATATCATCCATTCGTGATACGCTAAAGCTAATGCTTTCATCTATAGCATTGACCTGATGATATGTTTTAAGTGGTTGCAACTAACTTTTATAATACTTTTTCTGAAACCGCGATTGCTTCTTGTTCAAGCTGCTGTTTCGTTTTGCCCTGAGCTTTCGCTTTATCCGTGCTGAAAAAATTGCTAAACATAAACTTTGACCATTTTACTTTGCCTAATGGTTCGGCAGGAGATGGGTATAGGCTTAGAAAGTTGTTAGCATCTACAGCTATGATATACATCCCCATTCTACTAAAATAGATATCCATACCTGCTTTAGCAGATTCGGCTTCCATTTTACTATAGATCATAGGATTGGCCTTTTCACCCTCAGATACGATGAAAATCGCTTGACCGCTCATTTCTCCAAGTTGGAAATATTTTTCTGATGTAGTACTTCCAGGCTTTAGTTGAGATCGCTCAGGTTCCATGAGGTAGATCTTAGCTGGATCAGATGTAGTTTTTAGATTTTGTCCTTGAGTGGTATATATCAAGGTCAACATGAGTAATGATAATAGAGTTAGTTTCATTGTTTATAGTTATTGTGTACTATGTAAGATAAGACCTTTTTACTGTTTCGTTTTTTCTAACAGCTTGTTTAGTCTTTTTTTCTTCGAATCAGCTATTAACTGTTTAATAAGAATAATTAAGCACTTTGTTAGCCGAAAACAAAAGAGGCCGCTCCGACTACATGGAAGCGACCTCTATTATAATATTCGATTTCAACATAGAGATAAAACCCTATCAGTTTTATTCAATTGTCACCAATTGGATCTTCTAGAAGAGTTTCACAACTAGTTTAGAAACAACTTCCAAGAGTTGGTAAGTCTGAAGCTGATAGGCTAGAACTAACTGAAAAATTTCTACACTGTAATACTTTGGAAGTATTCCATCCACTCAAATCTTGATCAAAGATGGTTGCCATATGGAACATAAACAGCATATTGGTAACATTAGATACATCCCACGCACTCAAGTTTTGATTGAATGCTGCGGCTTGGTTAAACATAAAACTCATACTTGTAGATTTAGAAACATCCCATCCACTCAGGTCTTGATTAAATACAATCGCTCCATTGAACATTGCCTCCATATTACTAACATTTGACACATCCCAACTGCTTAAATCTTGGTTGAATGATCTTGCTTTCAAAAATATTCCTCTCATGTTGGTAACGTTTGATACATCCCATCCATTCAAAGGTTGATTGAATGCTCTGGCATCAGAGAACATAAAGCTCATATCATTCACTTCACTCAAATCAGGTGCATCAGTAGCAAAGACTTCTACATTGAAACAGCCGTAAAAAGCATTTCGCATTGATTTCCAATCGATATCTCCCCAACTGTTTACCTCAGTTATTAAAAGTCTTGAACCACTGTTATTGAAATAAATAGCTGGGAATTCTCCACTAATCATGATCGTATAAGTTCCAGCAGTGGCATAAGTGTGTGAAGCATCTCCTGTAAAACTCTCTCTACCACTATCGTCTCCCCAGTCTACAGTGTAGTTATAGGTATAGCTGGAATTGGTAGGAATGGTAATCGTTTGTGAGTCTACTGTAGTCTCCCAAGTAGTAATAAACGGCTCTACGATATCTGTGACATTGATGATAACCTTAGCTTGTGACTGTAGTTCTCCGTCTGATACTTCTACAGTGATCTCATGGCTAGTTGTAGATTCATAATCAAACATCTTACCTGTAGCTAAGCTCAACTTACCATCACTTGACAGTTCAAATAAGTTATTAGTATCCTGTACAATGGTAAAAGTTAATGCTTCGTCGTCGGTAGCTAATATGGCTCCTATTTCTACATCATCAGCTATATCTTCTGCAACTGTGAATGTTTGATCCGTTATTTTTGGCGCTTTATTGTCTGGTACTTTTGTGACAAGTATAGTGATCCTAGCTGATGCTTGATTTTTACCATCTGATACTTCTACTATGATCTCATAGCTGGCTATTACATCATGGTCTAGAGACTTACCTGCTATCTAACTTATTTCGCCTGTAGCAGTGATCTCAAACAAACTGTCTGTATCCTGTAGAATAGAAAAAGACAATTTATCATTATCAGGATCAATGGCTATTACCGTTCCAATGACTACATCTTCATCCGAATCCTCTGAGATAGAAAATGACTGATTTGTTATCTCTGGAGCAATATTTTGAAACCATAAATCATCCTCTGTACAGGCTAAGTTTATAGCGGCTACGATGATTGATAAGATTAGTAATTTTAGATTTTTCATTTTTTGTGAAGTTTAAGTAGCATGGGCTATGTATGTATTTATCTCCACCATGCTTGATTAAAATTTGATTGTTTGACTACCTACTATGAGGCATATGTGGCATTAGAATAAACGTGATTGAAACTCACAGCAGGAGACCTCAGAAGCATTGTATAACACTATACTTAAGGCGTGCCCGCGGTTTAGTTTCCGTTTACCTAATCGACTAACTCTTCTACATTCAGAAGCATTTACTGGGGCTACCTTCCTCTTTGACAGATGTAAATAACGGGACTGTCGAAACCAACATCACCGTTGAATGGACTCTTAACTCTTTCTTCATTTCTGATTGATTTTTATTCTACTTAATTCAGTTTTTAGTAATTCCTATCCTATCTCTGATCAGGCCAAAATCAGTTTAACTGAGTCTTTGAAACCTTCATAATGAGGTGACTGATTAGGATGACTTGTACAAAAGAGTTGTAGAGATTAGTCGAAACAAACCTTGAATCTATATCCGTAGGGGTTGAATAAATATTCGCTGTGAAGAGAGACGGATAGCTACTGAATGTGCATCAAGTAAGTAAGATCCCAGATAGCTTTTCTCTACTATCATGAGAAAAACTTCTGGGATTACGATTACTTTTTTCGACATTAAGAGTCTTGCTATTGCCAGAGACTTAAGAACATTATACGAGTTATTGGAGACCCCGTAGCTATGCCAGATTTGTGGTCAAGCGGATGTGTTAATGGCTTTATGAGGTTATAGGCATTACTTCTTAGGAGTATCCTACTTATCATTGAAGTAGTCCCAAGTCAGCTTAGTAATATCGGCTAATAATTTCCGATTGACTTCAGACTCTTCTGATGAGTCACTGACTAGGATGCTGATATAGAAATAGTCGCCATTTGGAAGCCAAATAATTCCTATCTCATTCTGTGCGGCTGTAAGGCCTTCTTCGTTTTTACCAGAGTGACCTGTCTTGTGAGCGATGACTGTAGTTTCTGGCAGATAAGTCTTCATGGAGAGCTTACCAACCCACGAAGATTTCATTACGTCCCACAAAAACTGATGACTTGCTGTTGAGAGCAAATTGTCTTTATTCTCATAAAGTGTTTTTAATACTTTAGTTGCCGATTTTGCTGTAGTCCAATTCAGATATTGAATACTCCACTCGCTTTGCATAGTTTCTTCATTGTGAAGTATGGCTATATCAGTAATACCGATTTTATTCATGTATTCCTGTGCTACCGATGGCCCTCCGATCATTTCGAATAGCAAGTCACAGCCTACATTATCACTAACAGCGACGGTATACTTTATCACTTGTCCTAGTGAAAGCTTGCCTCCGTTTGGGTAATCTTTTCTAATGACGCTCCATAGCGGGTTGTCCAATTGCTCTTTGGTAATCTCAATAGTATCGCTCAAATTCAGTTCTCCTTGATCTACTCGATGTAAAACAGCGGCTGCAAGATGAAACTTATAGACGCTCTGCATAGGCAAGTGCAAATCTCCATTGATCGATAATGTATCTAGTGATGATGGACCTATGATGGAAACACCTACCGTGGCGTCTTTGTCTTTTAGAGTATTCTGAATTTCCTTTTTGAGAGGGTCCATTTTAGAAAGTGGAGCTTGACTACATGCAAAAGCAAATAGCAGTAAAATGATGGGGAGGTTTTTCATTTTAAAGAAAGTGACTTTATTGAAATTTAATAATATGAGAGATAATGGTCATAAAGATTGACTGGCTTACTCTTCTAGTTTGAATTTAACAGAGACGGCGGCTTGTACCTTTATTTTCTTGAACTCTATGTCTGCTGGTTTAAATTCATTTCTATTCATTGACGAATAGCCTCTTATCATGATTTGCTGACTTCTATCTTGATATTGATTCACAAATGAGTTGTTCGGGTCATCAGAAATCAAGATTGCAGTTCCTACTTTTTGGCCAAGTGGGTGAGCCAAATATTCTGCCTGTCTTTTGGCTTTTAGTATTGCTTTCGACTTTAGTTGAAGTTTTAACGCTTTGATTTTTGAGTATTCGGTTCGTTCCAGTGTGACATTTGATATTTCATTCTTTTCCAGTTCTAGTATTACCTTACCGGCTGTGATGGCATCAAATACCTTCAGGGTATAGACTTTTACTTTTAGTATGTCTTGATTCTTTAAAAAGTACTTTTTGAAGTTACTTGACAGGTCGTTTAGAGTTAAGTTTTCTTTGGTCTTAATCCCCATCTTCTTCAGTACGGTCACCATTTTGGATTCCAACTCTTCTACAGATACTTTGCCTTTGGTATCCTTCTCTGTTATGGAGATCGTCAAGTAAATTTCGTCGGGTGTGACTAATGTATCGACCATAGCGGATGTCTCTATGAATGGCTGATCTATGAAATTCTTAGTTTGTGCAAATGAGATTTGACATAAGAGAATAAAACTTGATAGAATGAATAGTTTTTTCATAGCTAGAAAAGGAGTTAATGCGATTATAAATAAAAAGACAGTTGTCAAGGTAACTAAGATACTCAAGTACTCTATAGATTCAACTCTGAAAAAACATTTGTCAATCAAATTCAATGATTAAGTCTCTGAGGGTTTCTCTTGTAATCGATTAGTGTTTTTAAGCATAAGATTATTGGAGTGTATCCAGTCGTCATCCTGAAAATCTATTCTGCGACAGTAAGAATTGATTATTCAGGATCTCAAGGCCAACTACAAGCAGAGTCTATCAGATCCCTGATAGCTTTTCTCTACTATCGTGAGAAAACCTTCTGGGATGACGATTAACTAACATGAAACATTCCATACCGACTGCTGTGGCGAGCTTAGCGAACCTCGATTTTTTCTCTTAGGCATCCCCTCTCAAAATATCAAAGGGACAACAATTCATCATGCTCTGGGGTGAAACTCTTGCATGACTTGCTTGAGATAGTCTCTATCTAGGTGCGTATATATCTCGGTGGTGGTGATCGATTCATGCCCTAGCATGTCTTGAACGGCTCTTAAGTCTGCTCCGCCTTCGATCAGGTGTGTGGCAAATGAGTGCCTAAATGTATGGGGGCTAATTCGCTTCTTCAATCCAATAGCCTCTCCTAGCCGCTTGATGATCGTGAATATCATGACTCTGGTCAACTGCGCTCCACGACGATTGAGAAAAACAATATGTTCATGTCCTGGCTTGATATCTAAATGACAACGAACTTCTTCTACATAGATTTTCATGTGCTTCAGTGCGTCTCGTCCGATGGGAACTAAGCGTTCTTTGTTGCCTTTCCCAAATACCCGGAGAAAGCCTATGTCTTGCATGACACTACTTAGCTGCAAATTGACTAACTCAGAGACACGCAATCCAGAGCTATATAGCACTTCTAGTATCGCTCTATTTCGTTGTCCCTCCGGCTTGGACATATCGATGGCATCTAGTAGTTGTTCGATTTCATGAAAGTTAAGCGTATCGGGAAGCTTTCTTCCTAGCTTGGGTGCTTCGATTAAGACTGATGGATCTTTATCTAGCGTTCCCTCATATTCTAAATATTTATAAAAGGCTTTGATTCCTGATACTATACGAGCCTGAGAATATGCAGACATTTCCAGTTCTTGAATGTACTCTAATAGGTCTCTAATATCTACATCCGTGACTTCGAGGGGAGTTTTATCTCTCTTCATCAATTGTAGAAACTGCTCCAGTTTCTGAACATCTCGAACGTAGGCTTCTACGGAGTTGATAGATAGCGACCGCTCTAGCTGAAGGTATGCGGTGAAGTTTTTGATGTAGAGATTCCAAGACATGATTCATTTCTGAAATGAAAGATAAAATAAGCAAGACCAATTGCCTCGTCTCAATTTATCTTTGCGCAAACCTAAACACAACCAGATTAGAAATTGAAATGTATTGATTTATGAAAATCCTTATTCTCAACGGACCCAATCTTAACCTTCTGGGAAAACGTGAACCTGAGATCTATGGTACGCAGACATTTGAAGATTACTTTCAGGAGATGTTGGCCAAGTTTGCTAATGTGGAGCTGGAGTACTTTCAGAGCAATCATGAGGGGGCTTTGATTGACAAGATTCATGAAGTAGGTTTTAGCTACGACGGGATAGTATTCAATGCGGGTGGATATACGCACACTTCGGTGGCTATAGCTGACGCGATCAGTGGTGTAAAGACTCCAGTAGTGGAGGTACATATTTCAGACATCTCAAAACGCGAGAAGTTCAGACATTTTTCTTTTTTGACTGCTGTTTGTGTTAGTCACTATATAGGTCAAGGTCTGAAAGGGTATGATATGGGTGTTGAATATTTAATTGAAAAGAAGGATGTTTAGTTTTAAAGAAATTATCTCTGTCACTCTAATTCTATTTTCGATAATAGATATCGTGGGTAGTTTACCGATCGTGATTGATCTCCGAAAGAGATCTGGAAAAATCGAAAGTGCTAAGGCTACAATAGTGGCGGGAGTAATCATGATTGCATTCCTGCTTTTGGGTACTAAGATTTTACACCTTTTTGGATTGGATATCGTGTCATTTGCCATAGCTGGGGCGTTGATTATGTTTTTGATAGGGCTGGAATTGACGCTGGGTATAGTCTTGTTTCAACCAGATCCTGAGGCTGAAACCAGTTCTTCGATTGTCCCTTTGGCTTTCCCTCTCTTGGCAGGACCCGGTACGATGACGGCTTTGCTTTCCTTAAGGGCAGAATACGAACTACCTAATATTTTAGTAGGGATCGTAATCAATCTTCTCTTGGTATTTATAGTATTGAAATCTTCAAGCTGGCTAGAGGCCAAAATCGGAGTGGCGGGTTTCAATATTCTAAGAAAGGTTTTTGGTATAATTTTGTTAGCTATCGCAATCAAATTGTTCAAAAACGCTCTTTTGATGTGGTAAAATAGATTTCCCTGATTCGTGAGATCGGGGAATCATACTAAATGGGCTGTTGTCCTCGAAATCAATGCATCTATGATTACAATATATACTGATGGAGCCTCTAGAGGCAATCCTGGGCCAGGCGGCTATGGTACGGTTTTACTGGCTAAAGGACATAGAAAGGAACTTTCTGAGGGTTTTCGCAAGACTACTAACAATAGAATGGAGTTGCTGGCTGTGATCAAAGGTTTAGAGGCTTTGAAGGTGATCAATGCTGATGTTTTGATTTACTCTGATTCTAAGTATGTAGTAGATGCTGTAGAAAAAGGCTGGCTATGGGGCTGGGTCAAAAAGAACTTCAAAGACAAAAAGAACAGTGATCTCTGGAAACGCTTCATTCCGGTTTATAAACGAAATAAAGTCAAGTTCAAATGGGTCAAAGGTCATGCTGGTATTCCAGAAAACGAGCGCTGTGATGAACTGGCGGTAGAGGCTGCTTTAGCTCCTAACCTTCCTGCTGATGTGGGATTCGAGTCTGGAGTAAATGGTTAATTGATCTCGGATGCCCAACTCTTATTTTCAATTCAAACAGTTTAAAATCAATCAAGGTCAATGTGCGATGAAGGTCAGCACGGAGGCTTGTTTATTTGGTGCTTGGGTTCAGGCAAATTCTGCTGAGAGAATTCTGGATATAGGGGCTGGAACTGGTCTATTGTCACTTATGCTGGCTCAAAGATTCGATGCTGTTATTGACTCTGTAGAGATTGACGAAGGGGCTGCTCATCAGGCATCGGAAAACTTCAAAGAGTCTCCTTGGTCAGATAGGTTGAATATCCATCATAAGGATATTCAGTCTTTTGCTGAATCATCAAGCATCAAGTATGATTTAATTATCTCTAATCCTCCGTTTTTTAAGTCTTCTTTAAAGTCTCTATCCTCTACTCGAAATCTTGCCCTTCATCAATCTGAAGGTTTAAGCGCCAGTACATTATCCGTAGTGATTGATAAAGTGCTTTCTAATGAAGGAAAAGCTTTCGTTCTATACCCCGAGTATGAAAGTCAATTGTTTTCATTGGAAGCTAAGGCTAAAAATCTATTTGCTAAACCTGCACTCATAGTAAAAAACCAGCCCAACAAAGGAGTGTTTAGAATAATATCTGAAGTCCAACGTAATGATTTTGATGCAATTCCCGAACAAATAAGCATTCGGGATGGCAAGGAGTATACCAATGAGTTTGTAGGGTTATTGAAGGATTACTATCTACATCTCTAATCTACTTTCTTCATCTTAAGAATTTCTTCTCCTGCTTCATTGTATAGCATCAATCTTAGGTCTTTGACTTTGTAAGTTTTAGTCTCTTTTAGTAATTCTCTGAATTGATTTCCCAATTCCATTTTGGGACAATTTTTCATGGTGTGTGCTACAGATCCAAACTCAATACGATCTGTCCCTACTCCTTCTATTTCACCTTGTATAAAATTGCACCCATCAAACCCTAAGAATTTCATATCTCGAATTTTCAGCTCCAGTTGGGGTAACCCTTGCCCTCCTGACAAATCAATTGACTCTCCCTTTACTTTTTCCAGTACCCAGATATCGTTTAGAACCAGTTTCTGATCTTTGATTTTATTGACTTGCTCAGTCATAGTGTAGACTACTGAATCATCCGTTATATACTTACTGGTCACAGCTAGTCTGTATATATAGCCTTCTTCATACTCAAACCCTATTGGTAATGCCTTTGAGCTTTCCCATTCGTTCATATTTGGATTTTCACCAAGTTTTATTTTATAACATAGCTCGGTAGATGATTTGTCGCATTCTGTTCTAAGGCTATACACCCAGAGATATTTTTCTCCTTCTTTTAGTTCGTATTTAGTTTGACACCCGAAAAGTATCGTGATCAGAAGTGCTGCAATATATAGTCTCATCAATCGTCTTGTTTTTTGCTACCAAATGTAAACGAATTGTAAAGCCCTCCTGTATCAATAGTCTACTTTTGATCATTTTTTATTCTCTTGCCTTGACTGTGTCTGTCCCTTACGCAGGACAGGTTCGTTCCCTTATGCTGGACAGATGTTGTCCTGCATAGGGGACAACTATTGTCCAATAGATGATGTTGTTTAAGAATGTTTGATGTGACAGGTTATAACAATTAAATGGCATTGATTTCTCTACTCAATACAGGTTTTTCTGAGCCTTACTGGAACAGACATTGTGCTCACTACTGAGCAGATACTGTGCTAAGTACTGAGCACACATCGTGTCCTTATGTAAGCATGAAGAATGTTTAAAACAATGCAGTCACCTGCATTCTCCCCATATGAATCATATTAGACCCTGATGACTTTCGCCCTTCATATCCCAAAGTCATTTGTAGACCAGAGAATAGTTTCTGATTATAGTTTAGCCTCCATGCTGTATTGACTCCAGGACGAAGAGCATTGAGGAGTTCATAGGCGGCTGCGGTGTTTTCATCTCCTTCAAAGCTGATATTGGAGTAGGTAAAATTAGCAGTGAGTGAATTTTTAATTCCATTGGCCCATCTCGTTTCGAATGTAACTTCATCTGTTTGAGATTCTTCAGGGACTTCAGCATCTGTATTTATTTTCTGAATCAAGCTATAAACTGTGGAAAACCTAAGGTTATTATTCGGTTGCCAGATAATACCAGGAGCGATTCTATTAGTCTGTATCTCGAAATTCTGGTCCTGCTGATATTGTGATGCATTTTTCTTGTACTGTATCATGTATCCTGTCGTCAGCGTTATTTCATCACCAATATGATAGCGAAGGTTAGTGCTATATTCCTGAGTAGATCGAGAGTCTACACCTCTGGATATAGCTTGCTTGGATCGATTGACTAAATAGGTAATATCTCCTCCAAGTCCTCGCCCAGTACGATTATAAAACATGGTGGAGCGTATACCATCTCGCGTAAATATTAGGTTTTGATCATCGATTTGAAGTGCGAAAGGGTTGAACCTAGAATTGAAATCATCATCTGTATTTTTCTTATTGATATTGATATTAGTTCTATTACTCCATTTACCAAGAAACCCTAAAAAGCCATCAGCTTTGCTCCATGACCGAGGAGCGTTAGCATTCAATGTATAAATAAAAAGTGTATTAAATGCATCTACAGATTCTGTAGTAGGTACAAAGACCCTGATGTAGTTCTTTTCGTCAAAGTTGACTGCTAAGAAAAACTCTGATATGTCTTGTACTCCATCTTCATTCAAGTCCCGCCAAGTATGGGTTCCCTCTCCAGTTGGTACTTGTACATATGCGAATTCACGCAGTATCTCTCGGCTACTAGATGTAGAATACATTAGATCAGTGTCCAAATGCCTTTTGAAATAAACACTTCTCCAGTTAACTCTTCCTAAAATCAAGTTCTCATCATCTAGTTCGCTAAACTCTTCTAGATATTGTAGCTGGCGATAGGTGGCTGTCAGTTCTACCACCTGACTAGCTCGTTTGGGAGTGGAAACCTGAGCTGTAGTGGTCTGTGACTGTGTAAATGGTAACAAATTACCTTCTGTTATACTCTTATCCTCTCTGAATATCTGTTCTAGTCGAAAACTCATTCGTAGAGAATCATGGTTTCTGATATAAAATTGCTGCGATGTATAATTCATAGCAGTACTCACAAGGGAGTCTGTCCCTGTAGCTTTGACTTCATTTTGATCTGCCATGATTTTATAGCCTGGCACAGCAAAGAAACGGTCGTAAAACACTTCTCCATGCCAGCGCTGCCATGACGATTCTTGGTAGAGGTTGTCATTGTTCATGTCGAACCATGCTCCTGAAAACTTTATCGCATCAAAGCTTTTTTGAAGTGAATAATCCTGTTGATATCCATCAATCGCAAATTCCTTTTGGCGAGTACTGTATCTTGCGTTGATCTGATTATATAGATCTTTCTTTATTGAGGCGACTATATTGAAAATGTTGTCACTGGTTCGAAATGTATCCTCTTTCGCTCTATAACTCCAGTTGCGATCGTACTCTATTGGACGATATCTATCGATTATTTGAAAGTCTTTACCGTCATACTCGTAATTAATATCTGCTGATAAGAAATAGCCTTTTGAGAGTGGCTTTTTAACAATTCGAGCACCTATCAATGTGGCCAGATCTCTGTTATCTTCATTACCTATAGGAGAATACAAATTAAGGTCTTCGTTCGAAAAAGCTACTTCCGAATAAGCTTCCAAGGATTTGCCTATTCTCAACTTTGCTTCAACTGTAACCATTTGCCTCATATTCGGAGCAGGAACAAACCGAACAGGGGCATATCTTCCCATCGACTGCCCGAGCTGAGGGCTTACCCATTCATACACTCTGCCATTGACATCATTTTGAACCAATTCATAATCTCCATTTCCAAACCCCACCTCAGCAAAAGAAACCTGATATAATTCGGCTATAGAATCTCTTGAATATTGAAATATTTCTACGGGATTATTATCTAAATCAACTGTATCGATCTTTTCGTACAAAACCCTATCTGCTAAATATGGGACTTGTAATTCACTCCCTATGGGTACTGGGATATCATCATCTCCAGCCTCAGCCATCTTGATTTGGTCTTCTTGAGACAAGGTAAAAGCCAATGGGCGATTGAGATCATCTTTCTCTCGATAATAGTTAAAAGTAAAATCTACTTTACCCGAGTTTACTTTTTGTCTCGCAGTAATAATCGAACGACTATAGCTCTGGTCAGAATATTCAAAGGTCACCCTGATTCTCGTGAACTGTGTAATCAATACATTGGGTGTAAACGTAATCTCACCTAGATTGTAATCAATAACATAGTCATAATTGAAGCCACGAGTCATCAACTGCCCGTCAATATAAACCTGCTCTGAGTTGGCCATTACTACTAAAAATTGTCGCCCATTTGCATCACGCAATTGATAGGGTCCTTGTAGCCCTTCTTCTGCATCTAATGTCAAATCAACGAACTGACCTTTTGCCGCTGCGATAGCAAACATACTTTGACCATAAGTCTTATTTTGATCACCATACTTCACATCAATTTTCCCTCCTAATACATTCTTATTGTACTTTAGGAAATAGGAATTGTCATTCTTGAGTAAAACATCTCCAGCTTGAATGGACAAATCATCATTATAAACTTCAAAGGTTACATTGTCAAACTCTCGCAACTGTTGGGTATTTCCTTCGGGCTGAAAGGGAACATTTTGGTCTGTTATGTCTGCTCGGATGTTTAATTTATCGGTCAGTTGCCCTTCCATTTGAAAGTTGAAACTAGAGTTTACATTGACACTTTGAGAATTTCCAAAACTCACACCTCTCGTTAAACTTCCGGTCTTATAAATTTTTGGTGTTTCAAATAGCTCTTCCTTTTCGTATTGGTAGACCTCTTGGGTAAAAGCAGAAAAAGTAGCGGTAGAGTCGTAAGCATCCGCTGATTGATGAGCATATACCTTCTCAACATTAATAGGAAAAACTCTGTAACAAACCTCTATAGAAGTGGCTATAGGAACTTTGAGAGAAATCTCTTTGGTCGATTGATCATATTCAAAAGCAAGGTTTGGAGTCAACTCAATACTCTGGGGGTCAATTAGCAAGCTATCTCTTAATGCTATCGTAGAAGAAACTGGAAGGGTAGTAAGGCAGCGTCTGCCGTACTGTGCCCATGCGATCTGCACCAAAAACACTATCCCGAAAGTTAAAACTATTCTTCGCATCTAACCTATAACACCAATCCGCTAAAATTAGTGAGTATTAGGCGTTATTTTGTACGGTTTCGTCTTTCCAAAGTGGCATACTGATCATAAAGGTCGTATGACCAGGTTCAGACTCAAACCAGATATTACCTCCAGCATGTTCGATACCTCGCTTGGCTACTGCCAGTCCAATGCCTGACCCAGTTTCTTTGGTACTGAAATTGGGAATAAATACTTTATCACGATTCTCCTCATCTATACCTTCTCCTTCATCTTGGAAATGGGCAACGATATTGTCCCCGTGGATAAAGAGTCTCACCATCATCATAGGGTTCTCTACGTCTTTCATAGCTTGAAAACCATTTAAAATGAGGTTATTAAAGATTCTTCCGAATAGCTTTTTGTCCCCGGACACTATACATGCTTCCATTGGGATTTCAAGATCGATTCTCTTATCTACATGTAGATCTACAGATCTTTGCAAAACTTCTCCAAAATTAAACGGTTCATTCAGTGGTGTTGGCATTTTAGCGAAGTGACTAAATGAAGTTACTATCTCATCTAAGGTATCTACTTGTGCAAGTAGGTTATCCAAAGTCTTCCTTTTGTTTGGTTGATCTGCAAAAACTCTATTAAGGTGCTGAATAGAAAGCTTCATCGGTGTCAGAGGATTCTTAATCTCATGAGCTACCTGTTTGGCCATCTCGCGCCATGCTGCTTCCTTCTCGTTTCTCGCTAGTTCTACTTTGGTCTCTTCTAGCTTAGCTAACATGTTGTTATACTCATTGACCAGAATACCTATTTCATCATCAGACTCCCATTCTATTGGTTGATTATCATTCACAAAGCCCGTATCATGAAGTTTATCTGCTACATCCACTATAGGCTGTGTCAATCGGGCAATTACCCAATAAGCGACTCCAATTGATAAAATAAATACTAGCGTAAAAATGTTGATAATGTCACCAAACACTTGAAGTTGTTGACGTTTCACATAGTTTTTGATCCCAAAATAGGGTGAAGCTAATACACCCAGAACTTCTCCAGTAACTGGCGAATTGATTCGTACATACGATGTCTTATACTGAAACTTACCGATAGACTCAGACATGGTAAAGTAGTCCTTATCAGACTTAAACAACTCAGATACCGCAGCAGGGTTTAGATATTTAGATAATATTCCTTTATTAAAAATTTCAGGTGTACTCGATGCAAGTAGGACTCCACTTTTACCATATAAGCTGATATCCATCCCTGAATAAGCAGCCAACTGATTGATTTGATCTTCTAAACGTACCTTACCGATTCTCTTCTTTGCATATGCACTCAAAGGATCATCAAGATTCTCTGTCAAAAGAGCCGTTCGTTTAAGATTCGACTTTTCAATTTCCTTCTTATTAGTCCTATCTGTTGTGGTTAAAACAGCACTTGCTACGAGTATCAAGGGTACTATAAATGACACCGCAGAATACAGCATAATCTTCGTAGAAAAGCTCAGGTAAATCCCTTCATTTCTTTCACTCTTTACCATAATTACACTCACTAGACCAAGAACGAAGAATAGTAGAATGAAATAAAAAGAGAAGTTAGATATCACACTAGCAGACTGATATACCTTTTGGCTGACTACAGTAATCTTCCCTCCGAACTCAGCCCCTAAATGATGATACCCTTCACGTTCAATACCTACGTTATACAACGGCACCTCTCCAAGCCATTTCATATCAAAATCCGAAGCATACTCGAAACTTCCTGAGGTATAATTAAGCCCGCCATCTGCAATGAAAGCGTAACTGTAGCCACTCTTCTCTAGCATTCTTCTACTAGCCAAGAGTAAAGGAAGTACACGTTTAGAAGAGAATTTTTTCATCGTCATCTCGATACGCATAAAACCTTGCCTATTGCCTAATTCTACGAATGAGATGTATCGTTTTCGTTTGTTATGAGTAATCTTCCCATCGTAAAAAATATTTGGATATGCCGTCTTATAATCTGGAAAATCAAACTTCTTTTTTGATTCCTCAAAATTATTAGCCAAACTATTCAAGAAGTAATTACCAGTGCTATCATAAAGCTGTACGACAACTTCAAAATTCGAGAAATAGGTATTTAAATAATATTTTTCTAGCCGATGCTTAGCCAGCTTCTCAGCGCGAAGCTCATTTGTATAGTATTGTAAAAATTTCGTATCATTCGATACACCTTCCAGTATGTCTGATAAAATAAACTCTCCTTCTATATCCCTATCAACTTGCAAATAACTGATAAACCTCTGCATCTGATATAGCTCCTTACGCTCAGCAGCTTTATAAACGGATAATGCCGAGAGTCCCGCTAAAACAATTCCTGTAAACATTAAATAGTTGACGCTCTGAAATTTTAAAGAACTCAGGGTTTCTGGCATTTTTAGTTTATAAGTACTAAAGATGTAAAGAGCATTAATTACCAGCACGAAACCACCCATAGTCTCTGAAACAAGCAGTAAAGTGGCGCCTCCTAAAGAAATCAGGTGTAGCATAAGTACGAATCGATCCTTTACCCAAACACTCTTTACCAGTCTAAATGATAAACTATGAATCAAAAAGAACATGATCGCAAGCAACCCAACCAAGAGATAGCCGGCTATACGATCAGAAGTAAACTCAAGTGATGTGCTAATATCTAAGCTAACATTGGAATTGACCCCAATCGCATATATCGAACTAGCAAACGCGTATAATGCTAAATAAGTGCCTAATACTGAGCTGATCACGAACACTATCTTTAACCATTTTCTCTTCGGAGCGAAACCATCCAAATTGAATAAAATAAAAATCAAGAAAGTGCTTATAGAGATTACGTTTAAAATTCCATCACCAAGGGAAGGATAAAAGCTTCTGAAATGAAAAACACTTGGATCGAAAAGGCTGAACTCATCCAAAAAAGGCAGATGCCCGTAGGTATGAGCAATGAGTCGCAACACTAATAGTATCAAACACAACAATAATACTGCAAACTGGACACCAATTTTATATATGATCCTTGATGCTATTTGATACACTAATGTGAATAGAGAAATGATTAGAAGCAAATACAAAAACTTAATCAGCATAGTCTGACTAGAGGATAAAAAGTTTTCACTTCCAATACTTACATAAAACAACACATCCTCATTATACTGAATTCTCACTCCTGTCCCATTGGAAACCATGCTTACTCCATGAGGAATAATGTTATGATTGATCTTGACTCGATCATACTCACTTGACAGGTTATACAATCGACGCAATGGACTAAAAACAGCATGCGTAGAATTTCCTGTTATCTTATAGGAATAAAGGTACTCGCCATATTCAGTACTCAGTAATTTTGAATTAGGACTATTTAATATCAGATCAAGAGTGGGAATATAATCGTTATCTGACCACATTACAGGACGAGCAAGAGAATCATAGCGAACTGTAATTATGTCTCCAGCTACTCTTCTCTTTCCGTCCAAAATGGATTCAAACTCCTCAAAACGTAAAGATACTTGCTCTTCAATCCATCTAACCGTATTTTCCTCTGATCGTCGACCAGATAAAAAAATCACCGTCAATGCTGTTAGACACAGTATTGCAGTAATAAGAGAATAATACACTTTCATAGAGACAATTTCTAGGTTAAAGAAGGTACCTTGAAATTAGATAAATTAATAAGAGTCTTATAAAAGAATTCTACAAAACCTCTTTTATTGAAAAACCTGGCTTCTTCAGCCGTTTATTTTGAAAGCATCTCAGTTATCCTTTACTGGATTTCATGACTGACGGATCGTAATCTACTCCTCCAAACACATTAAAGAAAATCGACCTTGACAAACGGTATTGAATTGGCCAAAGTATTGCAACTGTTGCAATAACCGTAGTCATATATACCCACATATCGGGATCTCCAAAAAAATTATATAAAATAACGCCAACCGTGATCATTGTAGCTACTGAAAAACCATAACTCACATACATGGCGCCAAAAAAGAAACCCGGCTCTGGCCTATAAGTCTGACCACACTTTGGACACTCTTTTGGCATTTTTACATTAAAATAATTTCGGAACATTGAAGTCTCGAACATATCACCCTCTCTGCACTTTGGGCATTTACATTTTATTATTGCCTCTCCTTGACTTGGCATGTTGTTTAAATTTAAAAATGACTACTCCTGCTATCACAGCAAAAGCCAAATATGGTGAGCTAAACAAATAGATAATTCCAAAATTAAGTCCTTCAGCTAAAGCTAGTTCTCCGTTACTCACATTATTAACTATTGTGGTTTTACACATTGCACACTGCGCATTAGTGTAATAAGAAGTAGTTAACACACAGATTATTGTGATTAAATAACGCATGTTAAGTGTTGATTATTGATAATAAGGACTAGCAAGCACATACACCATCACACCCGTAACAGAAACATATAGCCAAATAGGCCAAGTGTATTTGACGGTTTTAACATGTTTTTTAAAATCCCCAGCTAAAGCAAAATAAAAAGCTCTTAGTACAAAAGGTACTACAACTATAGAAAGGGCTATATGTGACAATAAAATAATCAAATAAACTATTCTTAGACTACCTATCGCCGCTTGCTCTAAATCATCTACTACGTAATCTCCATTGACATCTCCAAATCTAACAGACTGAACAGACCCATGATAAGTAACATAAGACAACAAAAACAAAGTACCCAGTAGCAAAGACAAAGACATCATTAACTTATGAAGACTAATGTTTCCAGTTTTCGCAAACCAACCTCCCAATATTAATAGAATTGCCGTAGTTCCGTTTAATATCGCATTTACTTTGGGAAGGCTTCTAATCCACTCGTAGTCAGTTTCTAACTTAAAAGGAGTAAAAAGTAGTATCGCTACTAACGCAGGTACTACTATAGATAATATAGTAATTATAATACCTGCCTTTCTAGTGTCTGTCATTTCTATTCTTCTAGTAAAATTCGTGTCTCAATTACTAATCTATCTAGCTCCTCCAAGTCCGAAATATCATAATAACCTCGTACTCTTCGCTCAGTATCACATAATACAAAAGTAGAATCGCCTTTTTTATCTGATAATACCAACGCACACCTTGCAACAGAGTTCAAAGAATCATTTAACCAATAAGTACTTTCAACGACATTTTGTTCTATTACAGTACTATCTGTATACAGTAATAAAATATGAACCCTATCCTTCCAAGATTGAGTAAGGAAAGACTGAATATTCATCATCAATGTTTGTGAAACTCTATTCTCTAACATTCCATAAACCAAAACCCCTGAATCAAGTTGATTTAAAAAATTTGGGACTTTATACTGAGTTTGATTCGGATATTCACAAGGTTCATTTTCACCTTCTATTGTTCCTTGATAATAAACAGGAATCGCAAATTTGTTCTCTCCAAACATTTGAAGAAACAAATAAATCCCAACTGGTAAGCCAATTAGAATGATTAATAATGGCCATTTTAATTTCATGAATAAAAAAAGCCGTTCAAAAATTAAGAACGGCTGTTAGTATTTTAAATCTAGAATCGATTATTGACCTAATAAAGCTTGAAAAACAGCCTCACCTTGAATCAGTAATGCTATTAACAACCACACAATAAAAATGCATGGATATACAATACTGTTAATCAAACTCCTCTTCTCATGCCCTAGATGCATGAACTCAGAAACAATATAGTAAGCTTTATATATCGTCAATAAAATAAAGATCGACGTTTTTATTGAGTAGGATAAATCCGTACCTAATGCGATAATAAACTCAACAGTAGTCGCAGCTGCGAGATAACCTGTAACCTTCCAAATCTTAGTAATCTTAGCTTTATCAGCTGGTATTACCTCTAACGTGCTTTTTTCCTGCTCCATTTTATATAAATATTTTTATATCAAACCAAATAAAAGAATGTGAAAACAAATACCCAGACTAAATCTACAAAATGCCAATAAAGTCCGACTTTTTCCACCATCTCATAAGTTCCTCTTCTTTCTAATTTACCTACAGTAGCTTGAAAGAAAATAATGAAATTTAAAACTACTCCGGAGAATACATGAAAACCGTGAAAACCCGTAATAAAGAAGAAAAGTGCCGCAAAATTGGGTGGTCCATACTGATTCTGAGACAGATTAGCTCCGTAAAAAATTGAACCATCTAGTAACTTTCCTCCGGCATCGGTTCCATGAATAAAATGACTCCATTCCCAAGCTTGACAGCCTAAAAAGGTTATTCCACCCAACAGTGTCCATAACATCCACTTCTCTACAGCAGCTCTATCATTTCTCTGCCCAGCCTCTACAGCCAAGACCATTGTTACCGAACTAAGTATCAAAATAAAAGTCATTATACCTACAAAAACCAATGGTAGATCAACTCCATGTAGGAAAGGAACTGCATTAAATACCTTATCTGGTATTGGCCAGTATTCCTGAGAAAATACAAATTCTTCTATAGCCCCCTCGAAAGCCGGGTGACTAAATCTCACCATACCATAAGCGATCAATAATGCAGAAAAAGTGAACACATCTGACAAAAGGAAAAACCACATCATCAGCTTTCCATAACTTGCATTCATCGGTTCATTACCGCCACCCCAAAGATTTTTGGAATCATCTACAACTACTGCAGTTCCAGCCATTTTTATTCGTTTTAATTAATGATTAAGAGTCAAAAATAAATATAAATACATCCAAAGTCCACCTAAGAAATGCCAATACGTGGTACACATTTCAATTCGAACCATACTTTTCGAATGCACTCTATATCTAAACGCAGCGTTCACTACGATTACTAAAAAAATTATTGCACTAACAAGATGTACACCATGAGCGCCCGCTAATACATAAACAAAAGAGCTCATAGGATGACCTACCCAATATCCACCAGCATTAGTAAATTCAACTGCAGCCATACACTGCATTACTAAAAAAGTCACTCCTAATAAAGCCGTAGCTAACAAAGAAATCTTAATATTTAATATTTGATTTCTTTTACTAAAAATATATGCCATATGCATAGTAACACTACTCAAGACTACTACTATTGTAGAATAGTCAAACATTAACGGTATTTCCAAATCTGGGATAGTACCATCAGACTGTTTAACCACATAAGCACTAGTCCATGCTGCAAAAAGCATAAACACGGAAACCAAGAACAACCAAAGAGCAACCTTCTGAGGGTGCAATTTGAATGATGTTCCTTTATCTTTTCTTTTTAATGGGAAAGCTGTATCCATCTCAAATTTTATCTAATAAATAAGCGATCTGTACAATAGGTAAATACAAAAAAGATCCAAACATGATCTTCAAAGCAGCTTTATCAGAATAATTTCTCATTAAGCTGAACGTCTGCGCTAAAAAAGCTACACCACAAAAAGTAGCTATTATTGCCGAATTTAGGCCAGTAAGCCCAAAATAGGCTGGTAATAAGCCCAATGGAATTAAAAACAATGTATACATCATTATATTAATAGCAGTATTCAAATCTTTTCTACCTCCATTCGGTAGCAATTTGAATCCAGCTTTTCTGTAATCCTCATCAGCAACCCAAGCAATCGCCCAAAAATGAGGGAACTGCCAAATAAATTGAATTCCAAAAATTATCAAAGCCTCATACGTCACCATTCCTGTGGCAGCTGTCCAACCCAATAAAGGTGGTAAGGCTCCTGGAATAGCACCTACAAAAACCGCTATAGGTCCCACTCTTTTAAGTGGAGTATAAATGAAACTATATAATACTAGAGAAACAAAAGACAATAATACAGTTAGGAGATTTGTCGTGAACCAAAGTATTCCCAAACCAAGTATCCCTAAAACAACAGAAAAAATAATGGCTTCATTTCCAGAAATTCTTCTTGTTGGAAGAGGTCTAAACTTTGTTCTCTTCATTAATGCATCGTAAGGAATCTCCAATACTTGATTGATAGTAACTGAAGCTCCAGAAACTAAAATTCCTCCAATAGAAAGACAAACTAACGTCCAGAAACTCAATTCTCCCTTTGTACCAAGTACGTAACCAAAACCAGAAGAAAAAGCAACGAGAGAAGAAAGGCGTAATTTCATTAATTCAACATACGCCCTTGCTTTATCTGCAATACCAATCGATATATTCTCTACTTTATCCATTTACCAATACAGGATTATCCGAGGATCGTTCTTTTATCATTAAATACAAATAATACTGGGCACCAAAAACACCTACTCCAACAAGTAAATGTATAGGTTGAGCAAATCGAGGTAAACCAAAATATGCCATTACTATACCAGTTAGTATCTCCAGCACAATCATCGAAACAAGACTAGCAACTAGTATTTTAGACTCCTTGAAATTACTTACACTTTTCAATAAAATGTAACCTAAATACACATGTAACAATAGCAATAGCAAACTATAAGATCGATGGATATAAAACGTCAGTCCTAAGTTCTCAATCCAACTCTCTCTTAACCCTTCTCCTAACTTAAGTGCTATTTGATCTATTGCTTCTCTTATTTGCGTCCCTAAAAGAATTTGAATCAAAAATAACACCATACAGACCTCCAATATCCTTCTCAACCTCTTAGGCCTGAAATTAACAATACCTTTCAAATCGCTTTTAACTACTTTAAACCTAGCTAATTGTAATAAAGCAATTAAACCTATAGCTAGCACCATATGAAATGTTATCATCCCTGGTAATAAATTTGTACTAACTACAATTGAGCCTATCCAACCTTGAAAAACAACCAATATGAGTGAAGTAATTGATAGATACACTACAGCATTATTTAAGCCTAAATAACTCAAAGAGGATAAAACTGTTGCTATTATCAATAGTCCTATTATCACTCCAATTAACCTATTAATATATTCAATCCAAGTTCTTGTAAAGTTGAATTCTTGTTCAACAAATATTGATTCTTCTTCACGAATCTTCTTGGACAATCTCTTCATACCAATAAATGAAAACATCTTTGCGAGCCTTTCATTTTTTTCTAGTCTTTTATTAAGATACAGATCTTGATAATCACTAGGTAAATCTGAAACATCAGTTGGAGGTACGAATTTCCCAAAACACTTTGGCCAATCTGGACACCCCATTCCAGATCCTGTACTACGAACAATGCCGCCTACTAATATTAAAAAGTAAACGGCAATGATCGTAATAAAATTAATTCTTCTAAATAAACCTTTATATGGTCTAGGCATTAGCCTATTTATCTACTTGTTCAGTTTTAGCACTCTCCTCTTCATGAGCAAGATTAGATTCTGGTGTAGATGACAATGGTATAGTCTGTGGTATAAAATCAGATTCTGAACCTGGTTTACTATAATCATAAGGCCATCTATAAACAGTTGGAATTTCTCCTGGCCAGTTTCCATGTCCCGGTACTCTTGGAGTCGTCCATTCTAATGTATTAGACTCCCAAGGATTTTCAGGAGCTTTCCTTCCTCGAATCATACTATAGAAAAAGTTGAACAAAAAGATGAACTGTGCACCGAACGTGATAATCGCAGCTGCACTTACAAACATATTCAAATCACCAAAAGAACTGAAGGCGTCAAAATTCGTGAAAGAGTAATATCTTCTAGGAAAACCAGCGATCCCGATATAATGCATTGGGAAAAACACTAAGTAAACACCAACGAATGTTAGCCAAAAATGAATGTACCCTAGTTTATCGTCCATCATTCGTCCAAACATTTTTGGATACCAATGATATATACCAGCTACCATCCCAAAGAATGCAGAACTTCCCATTACTAAGTGAAAATGGGCAACTACAAAATAAGTGTCATGCAAGAAAATATCTAAAGCTGAATTACCAAGGAAAATACCCGTAACACCACCTGAAATAAATAATGACACTAAACCTATAGAGAACAACATGGCCGGTGTAAACCTAATGTTACCTCGCCACAACGTTGTAATATAATTAAAACCCTTAATAGCTGAAGGTACCGCTATAATGAGAGTTAAAATCATGAATATAGACCCTAAAAACGGACTCATACCAGTAACAAACATATGGTGCGCCCAAACTACGAAAGACAAAACACCTATACCCATCATAGACCCAATCATTGCTCTGTATCCAAAAATTGGCTTTCTCGCATTTGTCGATATAATTTCTGATGTAATACCTAATGCTGGTAAAATAATAATATAAACTTCTGGGTGCCCTAGAAACCAAAACAAATGCTGGAATAAAATTGGACTACCGCCAGTATTTGGAAGTGCTTCTCCTCCTATATAGATATCAGAAAGATAAAAAGACGTACCAAAAGATCTATCAAATACTAATAATAAAGCACAGGCAAAAAGTACTGGAAATGATAATAGACCTAAAATTGCTGTTAAAAAGAATGCCCAAATAGTCAGTGGCATTCTTGTAAAAGACATACCTTCAGTTCTAAGGTTAATGATAGTTGAGATATAATTAATCCCTCCTAAAAGCGATGAGGCTATAAAAAACACCATCGCTACTAACCAAAGTGTCATACCTAATCCTGATCCTGAAATTGCTTGAGGTAAAGCACTTAAAGGTGGATATATTGTCCATCCTCCACCAGCAGGCCCTGTTTCTATGAATAAAGAGATAAACATGATTACACTTGACAAAAAGAATAACCAATATGACAACATGTTCATAAAACCAGATGCCATGTCCCTAGCTCCTATTTGAAGCGGTATTAAAAAGTTACTAAAAGTACCACTTAAGCCAGCAGTCAATACGAAGAAAACCATTATCGTACCGTGCATAGTCACTAAAGCCAGATAAAACTCAGTGTCTAATTTACCAGTATCAGTTATCCATTTTCCCAAAAGAGGTCTTAGCCACTCAAGATCCATATCTGGAAAACCTAGTTGTAATCTAAAGATGATAGAAAGTCCACCACCAATTATCGCCCAGAATATACCGGTTAGTAAGAATTGCTTACCAATTACTTTATGATCTAGAGAGAAAATATAATTTGTTACGAAGTTCCCATGGTGCTCATGATCATCATGATGCTCATTCGCGCCACTATGCTCTAATACTTGTGCTTCTGAAACTGCCATATCTTATTTAGTTATAGTGAAGCTTGTGCTTCTAACTCGTTTTCTTTTTCACTTGAAGCCACAGTCATTGCTGGGCTGGTTTTCAAACTTGATAAATAATCAGGGTTCTTAGACAACCATGACTTTTGCTTAGCTTTCCAAGCCTCGTATTCGTCAGCTTCATCTACAATGATGATAGCCTTCATACCAAAATGCGCTTTACCACAAATTTTATTACATACCAACTCATATTGAAAATCTGGGTTTCCTGTTTCTGCAGCCATGTCCGCAGTAGACTTTGTTGGAACAAACCAAAACTGAGTAGGCATGCCTGGAACGGCATTCATCTGTAATCTAAAATGAGGTACGTAGACACTATGAATTACATCTCTAGCTCTTATCTTAAACAATACCGGCTTACCCTTAGGTATATGAATTTCCCTAGGAATTACATCATCAACAGAGTATTGACTAGTAAAATCTAACCCTAGTTTATTATCATCATCTATCAACTTATAATCGTACGGTCCTAATTTCCCATCGGCACCAGGATATCTTGCTGCCCAACCGAATTGAAATCCAAAAATTTCAATAACCTCTGCATTTTCTGGAGCCTGATCTGTGATATTGTTCCATGCTCTAAAACCACTAAATACCAATAGAGCTAGTACGATAGCTGGTATAATAGTCCAAACTGTCTCTAGTTTGTGGTTCTCAGGATAAAAATGAGCTTTAGCCCCTTCCTTATGCTGATAGCGGAATGAAAACCAAAATAATAGAAGATTTGTGAGGATGAAAGCAGTACAAGTGACTGCCATAGTGATCCAAAACAATTTATATGTGATCTCACCATGTTCAGAAGCTACTGGCACAGTGTATCTGTCAAATTGACTAAAAGAATACCAAAAGAAAGCAATCAATGCAATTACTGCAAAAGCTACAAATAAAGCTCCATTTACTTTGTTACTTGTGCCCAATGACTCACCATCTTTCTTCCCTCTTACTACTTGTACCAAAGTATGAGCTCTGAATATTGTCACCAATATGGCCAGAACTAGAAATACTGATATTACAATTACGAAGTTCAGCATAATTTATACTATATATATTTATTCTTTAATCTGTTATATATGATGGTGCAATGTTTCTCCCATCATTGGATGATTCTTAGCGATCAATGGATGTTTAGCCAATGCTCTTAACATTACAAATAAGAAAGCAGCAGCAAATACCATAAATAATCCAACTTCTAACAAACCAAATCCACCATTCTCTTTCAAAGTCCCAGGAGTAACCATTAAATAAAAATCAATCCAGTGACCAATCAAAACTATAGGACAAACCACCTTCAGAATTCTTGTATGTCTTTTAGCATCCCTTGTCATCAGTAGTAAAAACGGAAGAATAAAATTGATGATTAAATTTAAGAAGAAGAATGGAGCGTATTTGTCGCTTTGCAATCTCTCTACAAAGTAAATTGTCTCCTCTGGGATATTTGCATAATAAATAAGCAGAAATTGTGAGAACCAGATATAAGTCCAGAAAATACTAAATCCCCAAACAAACTTACCTATGTCATGAAAATGATTGGCGTTAACTATTTTCAAATATCCAGCATCCTTCAATAAAGCGGCAGTAAATGCAATAAAAGCAAGCCCTGTTACCCACCAACTAGCGAATACATACCATCCAAACATTGTAGAGAACCAGTGAGGATCAATAGACATTACCCAATCCCATGCAGCTATAGATGAAGAGTAACCGAAAAAGACTAAAAATGCAGCTGAAACTACTTTAGACTGCCACCAGTTTTTAGTTCCACCTTCTATATCTTCAGTCAGCATGTGCTTTCTAATTTTTATAAAAAACCAATACCAAGCTCCTATGAAAATGATCATTCTAGCAAAATAGAAGAGAGGAAAACCACCATTTTCTAAAGGCCAGAAAAAATACCCTGCCTTACCTTTCAGGATTTCATCACCTCCCACTTCTGCATAAAGACTTGAATGTGTCCAATGAAATAAATCATGACTTGTAAAAAAGAAAAGAACAACCATCAAACCGCCAGCAATTGGCAACCAACTTGCCATCGCCATTGGAATTCTTTTAAGACCCACAGACCATCCTGCCTGTGCCACATATTGGATAGCAATAAAAAATACTCCTATCGCAGCAAGCCCCAAAAAGTACAAATTGTTTATCCAAAGATCTGCTTTAAGTCTAGTGATCCAACTGAAAGCTCCATGACCACCACCATGCTCATCATGACTAACATTTGCATGAGCATCATGTCCCTCATGAGCCACAGCCTCAACAGCGTGACCAACGTCTTCATGACCATGTCCTCCACTGTTAATCATTATTACTCCTAAAATCGCTAATACAATACCAGCAGCCAGTACTATAGCAAGTGTCTTCTTGGCTCCTCCTGTGAAAATGAATTTTTCGTCACTCATAACTATTATGCTCTTTTAAGAATTATTGTTTTTGAAGTGTTTGAACAAACCTTACAATCTTCCATCTATCTTCCACACTTACCTGAGACGCATGAGACCCCATTCTTCCCTTACCATGTGTAATCACATGGAATATGTGTCCCTCAGGCTTATCCTTTACAGCCCTTGAGTTGTACGGAGTCACACCTTTGAATACCTTTCCTACAAGACCGTCTCCAAGTCCTTGTTCTCCATGACAATGCTGACAATATCTTGAGAATAAAACTTTTCCTTCAGCAACTACAGACTCTGTGCTGTCTAATGGATTTTTAAGTACTCTTCCAGCCAATGCGATTGAATCTTTTGGTATTCTGTAAGGTAAGTAATCTCCTCTTCTAACAGTATTAGCAACTGGTTCACGCATATTCATGCTATGAGGGTTATTTGGGTTTGAAGTGTAAAATTCAGCAGCTCCTTCATCTGTAGAAGTCAACCATCTACCCGCTTCATAATCCGTCACCTGTACCAATCCCTCATACGGTACAGAGTGGTACATCTGAGGTGCATACTCCACACCAGTTCTGTCACCTCGTGCCGAGCACGCAGCCGCCATTACTCCAGCAGCTAGGATGGCAAAAACGTTGATATATCTATTAAAATTCATCTATTATACTAGTTAGAATTTCTTAATCAAATTGTTTGTTATTGATCTCCTCGGCTCCTGCTTTTTCGAAAACAGACTTTATTTCAGCCTCGCTCATCTTTTGTTTATCGATGTCAACTACTACAACATGCTTGTCATCAGTAATTCTTTCATCAAAAATCCTTGGTTTTGCCCAAGGCCTCAAATTACTCGCTACGAAGAAAGTACCACACATACCGAAAGCTGCCAATAATACAGTCAACTCAAAAGTTACTGGGATAAAAGTAGGAAAAGGAAGGTGATCCTTACCACCAACAATCATTGGCCAATCAACAGCCATCATACCGATCTGCATCGTCAATGCTAGCGTAGTACCTAACAATCCAAACAAGAATGCAGCGATAGATAAGTTTGATCTTTTATATCCTAATACGTCATCAATACCATGCACTGGAAATGGAGAAAAGACTTCGTGAATCTTCACACCACTTTCTCTTACTTGAGGAATAGCTTTGAGTAATTCATCCTCATCGCTATATACACCTAAAACAAAATTCTTATTACCGCTCATTATTATTTATCAGTTTTTTCGCCTGTTGTTTTGACAATACTCTTCACTTCTGCCATATTGATAACAGGGAAGAATTTTGCAAACAAGAAGAACAATGTGAAGAACAAACCAAATGTAAAAATGTAGACTCCAACGTCAACCCATGTAGGGTAGAACATTGCCCATGAAGAAGGTAAAAAGTCTCTGTGTAGCGAGGTAACAATAATTACAAATCTCTCAAACCACATACCTATGTTTACGATAATCGAAATGATAAAAGTAGCAGCGATATTAGTTCTGATTCTTTTGAACCAAAATAACTGAGGAGAAATTACATTACAAGTCATCATTGACCAATATGCCCAAGCATATGGACCTAAAGCTCTGTTGTAAAAAGCGTATTGTTCACCTTCAACACCAGAATACCAAGCTATAAAAAGTTCAGTGATATAGGCAATACCTACAATAGACCCCGTCACCATGATAATAATATTCATCACGGACATGTGTTCCATCGTGATGTAATCCTCAAGGTTAAACACCCTTCTTGTAACAAGCAAAAGAGTCAATACCATCGCAAATCCAGAAAATATAGCACCAGCCACAAAATAAGGAGGAAAGATAGTCGTGTGCCAACCAGGAATCACAGAAGTTGCAAAGTCAAAAGATACGATTGTGTGTACTGAGAGTACTAACGGAGTAGCCAAACCAGCTAAAACAAGCGCTACAGTTTCATATCTTGACCAATCCTTTGCACCACCGGTCCATCCTAATGAAAGTGCTCCATATACGGCTTTCGAAATACCTGTCGCTCTATCTCTAATAGTAGCAAAATCAGGAACCAAACCTATATACCAAAAAACAAGTGATACAGAGAAATAAGTACTAATCGCAAATACGTCCCAAAGAAGTGGTGAGTTGAAGTTCACCCAAAGAGAACCGTAAGTATTTGGTAATGGTAACGCCCAAATAGCTCCAATCCATGGTCTACCCATGTGAAGAAGTGGAAACTGCAGTGCACATATTACCGCAAAAATTGTCATGGCCTCTGCCGCTCTGTTGATCGACATTCTCCATCTCTGTCTGAAAAGGAGAAGAATCGCAGAAATCAAAGTACCCGCGTGACCGATACCTACCCACCATACGAAGTTGGTGATATCCCAGGCCCAGCCTACTGTTTTATTAAGACCCCAGCTACCGATACCTTCCCAAACCAGGGTAAATACCGCATAAGCTCCGAAGCCAAGCAAAGCAAGAGACACCGCCATTGCAGCCATCCATGACTTCACTGGTTTCTCCTCTACTCTTTTGCAAATGTCTTCAGTTACGTCGTGTACAGTTTTGCCCCCTGTTACGAGTGGCTTACGAACTACTGCTTCTGAATGCATATTCTTTTGATTTATTATTAAGCTTAAGCTTCGTTTTCTTCTTTATTTCTAATCTTAGTGAAATACCACACATTTGGATCCACCCTTAACTCCTCTAACATATGATACGCTCTAGGTTCAGTCACTTCAAGATCCTTCTTACCTTTCTCGTTTTCAACTTCCTTGATTTTCAACATTTGAGAAATTTTAGAATTTGGATCCTTTAAGTCTCCAAATACAAGAGCCTCCGATGGACAAGCCGATGCACATGCAGAAGTAATTTCACCATCAACTGGTCTTCTTCCTTCCTGTTTAGCATTCAACTTACCAGCTTGTATTCTCTGAACACAGAATGAACACTTCTCCATTACTCCTCTAGCTCTTACAGTTACGTCTGGGTTCAATACCATCTTACCCAAGTCATTGTTCATAGAGGTGTTATCAGCAAACTGATCATTATCGTGGTATTTAAACCAGTTGAATCTTCTTACTTTATAAGGACAGTTATTCGCACAATATCTCGTACCAATACATCTATTGTAAGCCATTTGGTTAAGACCTTCCGAAGAGTGGTTAGTCGCAGCTACAGGACAAACTGTCTCACAAGGAGCATTGTTACACTGCTGGCACATCATTGGCTGAAAAGTCACCTCAGGATTTTCTGCAGCAATTTCCATTGCCGTCAAATCTCCTTCTGGTGCATCACTACTGTAGTATCTATCAATTCTCAACCACGTCATCTCACGTCTGTTAAGAACCTCTTCTTTACCTACAACTGGCACGTTGTTTTCCGCCTGACAAGAAACCGTACAAGCTCCACAGCCAGTACAAGAATTCAAGTCAATGGTCATTCCCCAGTGATGATTCGGATACTCATGACCTTTCCATAAAGATATCGTACCAGGTTTTTTAGCTCCACTATATGTAGAAATCATCGGGTGATATCTACCCGCGCTTTCGTCCTTCTTATATTTTGATAAAATAGACTCCTGAACAACATTTTCTCTACCCATGTAAGTCTCATGAGTCTGAGTTTGTGCCACTCTATACTTCTCTCCGCTAAGCTCTAACTTAACCCCTGAAGTAACAGATTTGTTCTGAAACCCTTTAGTATTATCAATAAATGGATATGCGTTCACACCTACCTTATTGGCTACTTTACCTCCATTAGTTCTACCATATCCGAGGGCCAAACCAATAGTCCCAGCAGCTTGTCCAGGCTGAACTAAAGCCGGGGCCTTAATAGTTTGATTTCCTACAGTTAAAGAAACCAACTGCGTTTCCATATCTCCAAGAACCAATCCTAGTTCTTCTGCCATCTTAGGAGCTACAGTAATGTAATTGTCCCAAACAGATTTAGTGATTGGATCAGGCATCTCTTGTAACCAAGGATTGTTGGCTTGAATACCCGTACCTACAGAATAGTTTTCATAAATAACTAACTCTAATCCTGAAGCAGGAGTAGAAACTTTTTGTGCAGCCGATGAAACATCGCCTACAAAAGTGATTTCTGTAGTCTCTATAGTCTTCTCAACAACTCCATCTTGAAGTAACTTATCCCAACCTGCTTGAATGTCACCTGTCAAACTAGCAGACCAAGAAGATTTCAACATATCAAAATAAGAAGCTGTATCTCCAGCCCAAGCCAAGAAAGACTCTTGTGCCTGTCTCGTATCAAACAATGGAGAAATGGTAGGCTGAGAGAAACTGAACTTACCTGCTACCGGTTCGAAATCATTCCATGACTCTAGGTAGTGATTATCAGGAGCAATTACAGTTGCTAATGCTGCAGTTTCATCTTTTCTATCTGAAGTAGAAATCGAGAATTTTGCTTTCTTCAATCCAGTGGCGATCTGTGCACCTTGAGCATGATCATAAACTGGATTGGCATTATAAAAAATAACTCCATCATAGCTACCAGCATTCAGGCCTTTGATGAAGTTAATCATTTCTTTATCGTCACCTTTCTTAGTGTAGACAGCTGAATTCAAATTAATGGTTGCCCCATAAGAAGCCAACATTGAATTAATACCGTTTACTAATACTTGAACATTTTCGTTATTCGATCCAGAAACTACTAATGACCTTCCTTTAGTTTTCAACAGATCAGCAGCTGCTTTCATCAATATCGCAGAATCAGCGATTTTTGGAGCCGAAACTTTAGACATACCAACTTTAGATGCTATTGCGTTGTAAAGGTTAGCAACAAACACCCCTTGTTCAGACGCTTTAATAGCAGTTCTGTAATCAGCATTAGCACCAGTTAATGATAAGTTTGACTCAAAAGAATAGAGTCTTGACATTGACTTCTTACCATTACTTAATTTCCTTGTCTGAGCAAATTGCTTACTAAAAAGCGTTGGGTTAATCCAACTCCCTAAGAAATCCGCGTCGAAAGACACAATTGTGTCTGCCTTACTAAAATCATAGGATGGAAGTGCCTTTATTCCAAAGCTACTTTCATTCGCTGAAAGAATACCACTTGCAGATACCTGATCGTATTGAACATGTACTAAGCTTGGATATTTATTTTGAAGACCTTCTATACTCTTTAAAGTAGATGGGCTATATACCGAGTTACTAACTAATGCTACTTTTTTAGCAGAAGATAATTGCTTAATAACTTCTTTATCTAAATCTTCCCAAGAAACCTTCTTTCCTCCAAGCTCAGGAGCGGTCAATCTTTCTTTATCGTACAAAGAAAGAACCGAAGCCTGTGCTTGAGATGAAGTACCTCCCCCTGACACGGAAGAAAGTTTGTTTCCATCAATTTTAATAGGACGACCTTCTCTCGTTTTAACTACTACTGAACAGTACTCACTTCCATTTACATAAGTAGAAGCATAATAGTTAGGAACACCTGGGTCTACATCCGCGGGTTTGTTCAAGTAAGGGATAGCCTTTCTAACTGGGGTTTCACAAGCTGCAAGAGATGCTGCTGCTACTCCAAATCCCATCAATTTCAAGAAATCCCTTCTAGATGCACCTGTTCCACCTTCAGCTTCTTCGCCTACTGGCAGGTACTCAGGAAATTCTTTGTCAGCATATTTTTCGTACTCAGGGTTTTTGGTCAACTCCTCTAACCCTTTCCAATATTGCTTTTTGGTATTCTCCATTTTATGATTGATTCCCAATTAAAATCTTAATTAATAGTGACACTTAGAGCATTCCAATCCTCCAATGTCCTCTACTTTCATTGGCTCTTTACTCTTTTCTGCGTGGAGCTCGACTAGGTTGTCGTAGTATTCATTCCCTTTGGTATTGACATCAGTCTCTCTGTGACAGTTGATACACCATCCCATAGTTAATGGAGCATATTGATATACAACATCCATTTCTTCAATAGGGCCGTGACAAGTTTGACATTCTATTTCCGCCACATCTACATGTTGAGAGTGATTGAAGTAAGCCAAATCAGGCAAGTTATGAATTCTAACCCACTGGATAGGCTCGTTATTCTCAACCGCTGCATATATTTTTTGGATCTCTGGTGATTCAGTCTTAATAGATGAATGACAATTCATACAAATGTTTGGAGAAGGAATATTAGCATTCTTACTCTTTCTTACACCTGTATGACAATAGTTACAATCAATCTCATATTGACCCGCATGAATCTGATGAGAGAATGCTATTGGCTGCGTAGGCTGATAGCCTTGCTGCACTCCAATCGTGAACAACCCATCAATTACCGACTTCAAAACTATCGCGGTAAAGATAAAAGCAACTAAACCCAGAAATGCGTTGCTTTTAACAAGTGCTCCAAAATCTGTAGTCTGTGAAGCAATTTCTTGATCCTCTACGCTTAATCCATCTTTCTGAGAAATATACTTCTTCAATAAACCTATGATCATGGCCAAAACAACCAAAATCAATACTAGAATTACTGTCAATACAATAAGAATAACATTGACAAAGGGAGAAGGACCTTGATTCGTCGTAACAGCTGCGACATCGCCACTCTCAGCAGCGGCAGGTGCAGCAGCAGCTGGGTTCTTTGATGATTCTTGCTTGATGTAAGATATAATAGAAAGAATCTCTTCATTCTCGAAATCAAATGAAGTCATTTCCGTTTTGTTGTATTCGTTATACAACTTGACTGCATATGGATCTCCAGACTTTATTACTTTTTGAGAGTTCTTAACAAAAGCAGTTATCCACGCAACATCTCGTCTTTGATGCACGTTTTTCAACGCCGGCCCGACAACTTTGTCATGAATAGCGTGACAAACTGTACAGTTTGCTTTGAATAGTTTCTCGCCACTAGCAATGACCGCTTCATCTGTAGGAATTCCATCATCCTGAGCAGAGACTTGAGCTGGTGTCAATACTATAATAAGTATAAAGGAGAGAAGAAGGGCATACACACGATTGAGTGCTCCGCCGATTGAATTGAAACTTGTATTCTTAAACATCAGTTTTAGCTTTCCTTTTTTAAGTGGTTGCAAATGTAGTAGCGGGTATAATGATTTCAAAAGCACCTTATGCCCTACAATGTCCCTTTTTAACATCGCTACGTAAAACACGTACATTTATAACTGAAAATCAATTAGTTAACAGTTTTGACTAAAGCTGATATTTACTCTATTTAGAATAATTACAAATTGAATGATTTATATCATTTAACCTCATGTAATTAATCACTTTTCATATACATAAAGGTACAAGGCATGGGTTTTACCTTTGAGCATTACATCTTAATTATACATGGTTGATAAAGAATTATTAAAAGGTACTCTCAAAACAATAATATTAAGACTATTAAGCTCGTATGGAAGAATGCATGGCTACGAAATAGCAAAGAAAGCTAAGCAACTCACTCAGGGAAAAGTATTAATAACGGAAGGTGCTTTGTACCCCGCGTTAAAAAAACTTACTGATGCTAAACTCATAAGCTGCGAGACTGGATTATATAACGGTCGTAAACGTAAATACTATACAGTATCAGAGATTGGAAAAGACTGTGGTATTACAGATTATCAGAATTTTCTCGAATATACTCAGCACATGTTAGTTTTACTCAACCCTGAATAACCCTCTCATAGCCCAAACTAGAAATCACTATCATCTGACTTTATTTTCATCAAAACGGTAAAGGCATCATTTATATCCTTTGACTCGACTACAATAGTAAACTCATTCGAAGTCGAAATTACCTCTATAATAGTAATACCATACCAAGCGATCATTTTAAATATATAGTAATACAGCCCATAAGCCTTTACATTTGAAGCTTTCAACTTTACTGTAGCTGAACTAAGCTGTCGGTGACCTGTAATCAATTGTTCATTTCTGAAAATACGCTTTACCCTATCCGTGAGGTTTTCACTAACAATCAAAGTTCGCTCATACATACCTTGAGTAAAAGAACAATATGTATCTGATAAGTTCTGAATTTCATGAAGTAACTGAGTTTGATTTTCTGTTAAGGTTTTAGAGTTCGAATAAGTGTAGGTAGACAATCCCGATCGAACAAAAATATCACCTATATGGTCATGATAGTTTTTAGGGTTTAGATTTAATGCATTGTCTCCCATGGTTGATCTTCGTTTAAGCGCCATAAGAATAGAAGCCTCCGTAGCATCTTTCATTAACTCCTTTGAAACGAACGGCTTTAACATACGAGCCAATGACGAGTAATTAATCAACCCAGCCCTCATAGCTTCTTCAACAAAAGGCATTTTACGAATGCCTTCATCAACTATATCAGATATTTTCTTCACTTTGTTAAATATTTAACACGATGCAAATTTTATGAAAATAATTCACATTTCTTTTATGGTGGAATTACTGACAAATACTTTTGGAGGATTAATTCAATGAAAAATTCAGAAAATGAGAGTGAAAACGCCTTTTTACCATTATGATATGGAGTTGTTGGAAAACACCCTCCAAGCGCTTAACAATGCGATACCTAGTCCAAATTTCAAGGTACATTACGCAATTAAGGCTAATGCTGAAAAACGTGTTCTTGAATTAATTCAAAAATATGGTTTTGGTGCCGACTGTGTTAGTGGCAATGAAGTACAAACTGCTATCGATACTGGCTTTAACCCTAACGAGGTTGTACTTGCAGGTGTTGGTAAATCAGATGATGAACTCATTACTGCTATTTCTAACAATATTCACAGCATTAATTGTGAATCCATTGAAGAACTGGAAGTAATTAATGAAATCGCTGGAAACCTTAACAAAACTGCTGACATTTCATTCCGAATTAATCCGAATGTGGATGCCAAAACACATGCTAAAATCACTACTGGCCTTAGTGAAAATAAATTTGGCATTCCAATTAGTGAAGTAGGAAGAGCTGTAGAAGAAATCAACAAAATGCAGCACCTTCATTTGAAAGGCATTCATTTTCATATTGGATCTCAAATCTTATCTATGGATCCATTTGTTAAGTTGTGTAAGCAAGTAAACACTTTGTTGGAAGATCTAGAGGCTTCGGGCGTGGAACTAGAACATATTAATGTTGGTGGCGGATTGGGCATCGATTATTTAAATCCTGAAGAAAATCCGATTCCGGATTTCGAAGGGTATTTCAAAACCTTTCATCAGCACTTAAAAGTACGAGATGGACAAACAGTTCATTTTGAACTAGGAAGATCCGTGGTAGGACAATGTGGTTCATTGATCTCTAAAGTACTTTATATAAAGAAAGGAGCAACCAAGAATTTCGCAATCATAGATGCCGGAATGACAGAGCTAATAAGACCTGCACTTTATGATTCTTACCATAAAATTGAAAATATTACCGCCGACAGTGCGTTAGGAATAGATAATTACTCTGTTGTAGGACCGATTTGTGAGAGTTCTGATGTTTTTGGTGAGTTGGAAATGCCAATTACCAAAAGAGGTGACTACCTTTGCATCAAATCCGCAGGAGCTTATGGGCAAGTTTTAAGTTCTAATTATAACTTGCGAGACAAAGCAGCTACGGTTTATTCAGATGAAATGTCATTAGACGAATGTCTAGATCAGCAAAATGCTGAATTGGCATAAAGATCTACTTCTATATTAATTACTTAAAGCAAGTCCCTTGATTGTGGCTTGCTTTTCTTTTTTCTAAGTCTTTATCCAATTCATTGATTAGTCACAACCTGAATATGAATAAAGCAATGAACGCTAATCCCATATTGCTTGGAATATACAATACAATGATATATTTGCTGGCAGTTCAAAAAGACACTATAGTCTCATCATCCAAATTCCTATGATCCAGATTCAAAAAGTCGACAGCAAAAAGGACTTAAAACGCTTCATAGATTTCCCTCACGATCTATACAAAAATGATGATAATTATGTCCCCGAGTTATTTGTCGCTCAGAAAGATTTAATGGACAAAAAAAATCATCCATTCTTCAAGCACTCAACGGTAGATTTTTTCTTAGCTCTTAAAAATAACGAAGTCGTAGGTCGAATCGCAGCGATTCAAAACAACAACTTCAATGCATACACAGATCGTAAGGTAGGACACTTTGGTTTTTTTGAATCAATCGATGACTATGAGGTAGCTGAAAAGCTACTTGATACTGCGTCAAAATGGATTAAAGAAAAAGATCTTACAGATATCTTAGGACCAACAAACTATTCTACTAATGAAACTTGTGGTACTCTAGTGGAAGGACATAACATGTCTCCTACTCTCATGATGCCCTATAATCCTCCTTACTATGATACACTCCTGAAAAAGTATGGAATGGAAAAAGACATGGATTTAGTATCATATTGGATCAAAACTGAAGATGTACCCGATAAACTAATTAATTTATCATCAAAAATTCTTGAAAGGCTTAATTCGAAAGGAATTACAATTCGAAAGCCTAACATGAAGAATTTCAATGACGAAGTAGACAGGGTTTTCAAGATTTACAACCAAGCTTGGGAGAAAAATTGGGGGTTTGTTCCATTTACGGAAGAAGAGTTTAAGCATAATGCCAAGGATATGAAATTGGCTTTGGATCCTGATTTCTTACTTATCGCTGAGCATAATGGCGAAGCAATAGGTTTTTCCTTGAGTCTTCCAGATATGAATATGGCCTTTAAACGAGTTAAAAGAGGTCGTTTACTCCCATTTGGGATTTTTAAACTACTTTATTTCAAAAGAAAGATAAATAAAGTGAGGGTATTGACGTTGGGAATTGTCGAAGAGTATAGGAAGCTTGGCATCGATGCGTATTTCTATATGAAAGCTTTTGAGGAAGCTAAAAAGAAAGGATACGTCGGAGGAGAGGCTTCATGGGTTTTAGAGAACAATGAAATGATGAATAAAGCTCTACAAAACATCAATGGAGAGATTTATAAAAAGCATCGAATGTATAAAAAATCCCTTAGCTAAATTGACTAAACGAGAGTCTTAGACATAGATATATTGAGAATCCAACTAACTTTGTAGATTCGTATCAATCCGAGACTAGGAAAAATAATTATTAATGAGTGTATTAAAAGAGCGCCTTTCACAATATACATACGCTGACGAGGTAAGGAGTGCTGGTCTGTATCCATATTTCAGAGAAATTGGAACGAATCAGGACACAGAGGTTTTGATCAATGGTGAAAAAGTTCTGATGTTTGGCTCTAATAGTTACTTGGGACTGACCAATCACCCAAAAGTAAAGGAAGCAGCTAAAGACGCCGTAGATAAATATGGAACTGGCTGTGCTGGTTCTAGGTTCTTGAACGGAACCCTTGACCTTCACACTCAATTAGAAAATTCACTTGCTGAGTATTTCGAAAAAGAAGCAGCATTAATCTTCAGTACTGGTTTCCAAACCAATTTAGGCGTAATATCAACTTTAACTGGCAGGAAAGATTACATCATCATAGATGAATTAGACCATGCTTGTATAATCGATGGTGCTAGACTTTCATTTTCTCAAGTAGTTAAATACAAGCACAATGACATGGAGTCATTGGAAAGTAAGCTGAAAAGATGTGAACCAGATTCTGTAAAACTTATCGTAGTTGACGGAATCTTTAGTATGGAAGGAGATATCGCTAAACTTCCTCAAATTGTAGAACTTTCTAAGAAATATGGTGCCGAAATCGTAGTCGACGATGCTCACGCTGTCGGCGTAATTGGCAAAAATGGCTCTGGAACCGCTTCTCATTTTGGATTAACAAAAGAGGTGGGGTATATAGTAGGTACATTTAGTAAATCGTTAGCTTCTCTAGGTGGATTTGTTGCTGCAGACAGAACTTCTATCAACTTCTTAAAACACCACGCTAGATCTTTAATTTTCAGCGCAAGTATTCCTCCTGCATCAGCAGCTAGTGCCTTGGCAGCTTTGGAAATTATGAAAAGTGAGCCTGAAAGAATTGATAAACTTTGGGAGAATACGAACTATGCGCTCAAAGTCTTAAAAGAAAATGGGTTTGAAATTGGCGAGACTGAATCCCCAATTATTCCTGTATATGTTAGAGACAACGAGAAGACTTTTCAGGTAACTCAGTTCTTAATCGAAAATGGTGTATTTGTAAACCCTGTTATCTCACCTGCTGTGAAGAGTGATTCTTCTCTAATTCGATTTTCTCTCATGGCAACACACACCCATGAACAAATTGATATTGCTGTTGATAAATTAATCCAAGCAAGAAAGTTCGTTGGTTTTGGTCAAGTAAATGGTGTAGAAAAAAGCATCGAGACCAAGCAAGCAGTTTAAGACACTTATAAAAAAAATTGAAAAGGCGTCCTTCTTTGAGGGTCGCCTTTTTTTGTAGTCTCTTTCTAAATGAAAACTATACGCCCATGAGTGTGGAGACTTTTATTACCTATCAAACTCAAAAAGCTATTTCCCATCAATAAAAATTCATAGTTACGGAATTATTTCAATGTAATTGGAGTTAGTAGATTACGGTTTAATGAAATTCCCAAGGCTATTGAAACCAAGTAAGTTTCTTCAGTATTTTGTCTAGACCTGAAATATTAAAGCATAGGTTAATCAAAATGTGCTATTAGCCATTGGCGAAAACCTTAAATCTCAAATATGGATAATTCATACTACGACCCTAAAGACCTTAAGAAATTCGGAAATATTACAGAATGGCAACCCAAATTAGGAGAGAAGTTTTTCGACTATTACGGTGAAGTTTTTAAAGAAGGAGCTCTTACCGCAAGAGAAAAATCACTCATAGCTTTAGCAGTATCCCATGCTGTCCATTGTCCTTACTGTATTGATGCTTACACCTCAGATTCTCTAAAAAAAGGAGCGGATGAGGAGCAGATGATGGAGGCTATTCACGTGGCTGCTGCTATCAAAAGCGGAGCGGTACTAGTACACGGGGTACAAATGATGAATAAAGCTGATGATATCACCATGTAAGTTTTAGATGAAAAGCGAAGTAAATACAGTGAATAATAATATTTCCTCTTTGGCTCAAGCTAAACCTTTAGCATCTCCTGCGGTACAAATTGACTTTTTAAATTCAGACGATTTGATCAAGTTTGAGACAAAACTTGAGTCCTCAGCTCTCTATCCTCTTGTTTCCTCTGATATTGACATATTCCAAGTCAACCTCGGTAAAATGTGCAATCAGGTTTGTAAGCATTGTCATGTAGATGCTGGACCAGATAGAAAGGAAATTATGACTAAAGAGACGATGCAACTTTGTCTCGATGCGTTAGATTCTTGTAACATATCTACAGTTGATTTAACAGGTGGAGCACCTGAGATGAATCCTAATTTTAGATGGTTTATTGAAGAACTTAGTCAAAGAGGTAAGCACATTATTGTTCGGTGTAATTTGACCATCATTTTAGCTAATAACAAGTATCACGATCTACCCGATTTCTTTGCAAAACACAAGGTAGAGGTAGTATCCTCATTACCACATTTTTCTGCAAAGAGGACAGATTCTCAACGTGGTAAGGGAGTATTTGAAAAGTCGATAGAAGCATTACAGATGTTAAACGCTATTGGCTATGGAAAAGCTGATTCTGAATTAAGGCTCAATTTGGTCTACAATCCTAGTGGGGCTTTCTTACCTGATGATCAAAAAGGACTCGAAAACGAATTTAAGCGAAGACTTAAAAATAATTTCGATATCGACTTTAATGAATTGTTCGCAATTACCAATTTACCAATCTCTCGATTTTTAGAGTACCTAGTAGATACAGAAAAGTATGAAGATTATATGCAAGAACTAATAGATGCTTATAATCCTGAAGCGGCTAAAGGTGTCATGTGCCGTAACACTATTTCTATAGGCTGGGATGGCTTTTTATATGACTGCGACTTCAATCAAATGTTAGATTTGAAGGTCAACACAGCCTCTCAACACATCAGAGACTTTAATGCTGAAGACCTTCACTCGAGAGAGATTATTGTCAACCAGCATTGTTTTGGATGTACTGCTGGCTCAGGCTCATCTTGTGGTGGAACGACTACGTAGTTATTCTTTCCCCCAATTTTTCAAAAACATTATTGTAAACATTAATATCAATGAGCAACTACCTTCAAACTACAAAAGAGCTATATAAAGATGCCGCAATCACTCCTGATGTCGGCTTATGTTGTACGACATCACCCATCTGGCAGCTTCCAGGCTTGAGTATTCCTAATAAAATGCAGCAAATGAATTATGGCTGTGGAACTACAGTTCACCCTAGAGATTTAGCAAACAATCCAAAAGTGCTGTATGTAGGAGTAGGTGGTGGAATGGAGCTTCTTCAGTTTTCTTATTTCAATAGACAAATTCAAGGAGTAATCGGTGTAGATGTAGTAGATGAAATGCTCAAGGCTTCTGCTCAAAACTTTGTAAAGGCAGAAGAAGAAAATGATTGGTTCCAAAAAGACTTTATAGACCTGCGTAAAGGTGATGCTCTCAATTTACCGATTGAAGATAATTCAGTGGATGTTGCTGCTCAGAATTGCCTCTTTAACATTTTCAAAGCAGATGATTTAAAGAAAGCTCTTGATGAAATGTTTAGAGTATTAAAGCCTCATGGTCGTCTGGTGATGTCTGACCCTATCTGCAACCAGTTTATGCCCAAGTATTTAAGAGAAGATGAGAAACTTAGAGCTCTTTGTCTAAGTGGCGCTATTCCTATGGATGATTATATAAAAATGCTAACTGATGCAGGGTTTGGGACGATAGAAGTAAGAGCTAAGCGCCCATATCGAATCTTATCTCCTAATCATTACGACATAGATCACAACATCATCATCGAAAGTCTGGAAGTAGCAGCTATCAAAGACCCTATGCCTGAAGATGGACCTTGTATATTCACTGGTAAAGCGGCAATATTCTATGGTAATGATGAGTATTTCGATGACAAAAAGGGACATGTTTTGATGCAAAACCAACCTTTGGCTGTCTGTGATAAAACGGCTGCTGCGTTGGCTAGCCTTCAAAGAGACGACATACATATCACAGATTCTACCTACTTCTACGATGGCGGTGGTTGTTGTTAATGAAGAAGGTCTAAGTTTTAATTAAAATGTTTAGAAATTTGAAGATGGACAACTTACAAATTAACTCCTTCTTTAGTCTCTTATGAAAAGTATCGCCTTTTGTGTTTTTTTAATAATTCCACTTTCGCTCTCGAGTCAAAAAAGGGGAAAACTTCCTAACCCTCCTAATGGAATCTACCTATACGATAACCTGTTTATTGATCAAACTGAAGTAGCCAATATTCATTGGTTAGAGTTTTTGTATTTCATAAAGCGAGATTCGTCTGAAGAGTACTATGATAAAATGCTTCCAAACAAAATGGTAGAGCAAAGTCTAGTCTACTTAAAGGAAGGTGATTTTGTGATGCATTCTTTCATTGTTAAGGACAATGAAAGAAGGATGACAGAATTTCTTTGTTGTGACTATTTCAAAAATCACTATTTCAGAAACCACCCAATAATTGGTGTTTCAAAATGGCAAGCTGAACAATTCTGTAAATGGAGAAGTACCGTAGTCAACGATCGTTGGAGAAAAAATAGACCTAAGAATCATGAGGCAAAAAAGAAAAAGATTGGTTTTAAAGTAGTTTACAGACTACCTACTAAAGAAGAATGGGAATATTCAGCACAAGCATGCGTAGACAAAGAAACATTTCCATTCGGTATATCAAAGCTACCCAAAACAACTAAATGGCATGAAACCATTCGAAGAAATACACTTTCAAAAAACTCACTAAACAAACAAGAAAAAGAAGCGCTTAAAAAATTCCTCTCTTTGGAAGAGAGTAAATTTAATTTGATGTATGAAAGACCTCAATTTATTAATTATGGCGCTATAACAATTGGCCCTTGGCACACACGTGCTAGTCCACCCAATAATTTTGAAATATACTCTATGCTTGACAACGTCTCAGAATTTGTTCAAGAAGACGAGCTCGTCAAGGGAGGAAGCTGGATTCACAATCGAGATCAAGTCGATATATGCAGAGATTATTCTTTTAAACAAAAGACAGCTCCTTGGGTTGGTTTTAGATGTGTAGCTGAGATAATTAAAATCGATGAATAAGGATCTAACTCCTTTTTATTCAAGATCATCAAGCTATAAAAAACTAGTATTTACAAACATGTTTTCGAGGCAACTTGATTCTTCTTTCAACATTACTAAATGATTTCAAAGAAATTAAAGAGTTCTTTCTCTCAAGAACTGAATTGAAAATCTGGAATTTCAAATAAGCGATTTTCGCGAAGCCATAATAATTCGAAACACCAATATAGCTTTTACGTTTCAACCATTCAACTGAACAACATCTATCCACCTGATAATACCGATGGTATCTCAGGTTGGGTATTTTCAATTACCAACACATAAACAATCAATTAAATGAGTACTATCAGACTAGGTGATATAGCACCTAATTTCACTGCACAAACTACAGAAGGGGAAATCGATTTTCACCAATGGCTAGGAGAAGGGTGGGGAATATTATTTTCTCACCCTGCGGATTACACTCCTGTATGTACTACTGAGCTAGGAACTGTAGCAAAGTATAAGGCAGAATTTGACAAGAGAAATGTAAAAGTAGCAGCACTAAGTGTTGATGGTTTAGAGTCTCACAAAGGCTGGATCAAGGACATCAATGAAACACAGAATACTACTGTAAACTTTCCTATCATCGCCGATGAGAACAGAAAGGTATCTGAGCTTTACGACATGATTCACCCTAATGCAGATGATAAATTGACAGTAAGATCTGTATTTGTAATCGGTAATGATAAGAAGGTGAAATTAATTATCACTTATCCTGCTTCTACCGGTAGAAACTTTGATGAATTATTGAGAGTGATCGACTCACTACAACTTACAGCTTATCACAAAGTAGCTACTCCAGCTAACTGGAACAATGGTGATGATTGTGTAGTAGTTCCAGCTATTGCGACCGCGGACATTCCAGAGATATTTCCAAAAGGTTATACCGAGGTTAAGCCTTACTTAAGACTTACTCCTCAGCCAAATTTGGATTAGTGATATTAAAAAAGGAGCATCGAAAGATGTTCCTTTTTTAATATAACCCGTTACCCAGCATCACTAAGGTACAACCTTCTACTACCTCTATTCCCCGAGCTTCAGCTGCATTTTTTAACCCTTCATGCTCAGTCCCGGGATTCATAATGATTCTTTTTGGAGCTAAATCCAAGATATAGTCCTTCCATTGATCGAGATTCTGAGTACCAACATACAGCGTAACAGTATCTACGTCTTTGATTATAGGCTTTTCTCGAAGGTCTTGAAAAGCCTGACCATGTTGTTCGCCTTTTTTGATACTTACTAAACTGATAGGATGTCCTGCTCCAGCTAACCGCTCCACAGCCATGTGGGCATATCTCGAAGGATTAGTAGACGCTCCGAGTACGACTGTATGTTTTTTATCCACCGTTACTTTTTAAAGATTATTCTATATTTTTTTTCTAATAGTATAGTCTCATTCTTTTACGCATTGCCAGATAGATCGTTTCGTATATTGTTTGATATCAAACAGTCAGATAGACAAGAGCTAACTAGCCAATATTCTCTCATCAATACTCAGATGTAAACTTAAAAGAGTAAAACATTGCCGTAATCTATCGACATCAGAAACTACTTTCTTTGTCGCAACACTGCGACAGCTAAACCAGAATCTTTTTTTCTTGTCGCTATACTTCTGCAACAAAAACGAGAGCTATTTTCCTTGTCGCTGACTGAGGCTAAGAAAACAGCTCTCATTTTTCATGCGGCCGTATGAGGTTAAAAAGACAACGGTCGTTTTTGACGAGGACGCATGAGGCTAAGAAACTGAGGTTCATTTTTCGTCCCACAGTATGAGGCATTAAAAACGAGAAGATTTTTTCCTGTCGCCACTCAGCGACAACAGAACAAACGAGGTATTAGTTATTTTAAATACTGATTAATTAATGCTTCAGCACATTTTTCACCATCAATCGCAGCGGACATGATTCCTCCAGCATATCCAGCCCCTTCTCCACATGGATATAGACGCTTTAGTTCTATATGTTCGAATGTATCTCGATCCCTTGGAATATGAATCGGAGACGAAGTTCTACTTTCGACACCTACTATTAAAGCCTCATTTGTCAAATACCCTTTCGACTTATTACCAAAGTCCTTGAAACCATTCTTGAGACGTTGATTGATACTTTCAGGCAGGAAATCTGAGAATTTTACTGAGTTGAGTCCCGGCTGATAAGAGCACTCTGGTAAATCCTGCGACTGTTTGTTACTCACAAAGTCAGCTAATCTCTGCGCTGGAGCGACTTGAGTCTCTCCACCCGCACGCCAAGCAGCTTTCTCGACATCCGCTTGAAAGTTGAGCGCTCTGAACTCCCCATTATTTTCGTACTTTTCGAGATCTTCATTTTCGATAGCTACTACAATTCCCGAATTGGCATACTTAGAGTCCCGTCTTGAAGGGCTCATGCCATTAACTACCAATTCGCCTGGCTCAGTAGCAGCTGGAACAATAAACCCTCCTGGACACATACAGAACGAAAACACTCCGCGGCGAATTTCTTGGTAATTCGTTTGTGTGACCAAACTATACGCAGCAGCTGGCAAGTATTCTCCCCTAGAATCACAGTGATATTGAATTTTGTCGATGACAGTTTGTGGGTGCTCTACCCTGACGCCTAGAGCAAATGGTTTTGATTCTATTTTGACCTTGTGTCGATCTAGTAGTCTAAATATATCTCGAGCCGAATGTCCGGTAGCTAAGATCACTCCCAGCCCCTCAAAAGTATATCCACTAGCTGTTTTCACTCCTTTCAACACTCCATTTTGAACGATCAAGTCTTCAACTCTAGTATCGAAATGTATCTCACCTCCTCTAGATAATATGGTCTCTCTGATATCAGCTATGACCTTTGGTAATTTATTAGTTCCGATATGAGGATGAGTTTCTACAAGAATTTTCTCCGTAGATCCATAAGTCACCAACATCTCCAAAATACGACGAACATCGCCTCGCTTTTTTGATCTAGTATAGAGCTTACCATCAGAGTATGTCCCTGCTCCTCCTTCACCAAAACAATAATTAGAATCTGGATTGACGACATGGTCCTTATTGATGGCTGCGAGATCTCTTCGACGAGCACGTACGTCCTTTCCTCTTTCGAGAATGATAGGTTTAACCCCCATCTCTAGACACTTCAAGGCTGCAAACATTCCTGCTGGCCCAGCACCTACTATAATAACTTCTGGTTTTCCTGAGACATCCTCTGAAGGCTTTTGATATTCTATTGCCCACGGATCCTCTTGATCATACAAACCAATTTCTACATTAACTTGTACCTTACGAGATCTAGCATCAATCGATCTCTTGAGTAGTTTCCAGTGTGTATCTCCTTTGACTTTGGCAGAAATAAACTGCTCAAATGCCTCCTCATCCAACGCTATCTCTGGCTTGAGCCTATATTTTAAAATCTTCGACATTACTTGCGCGAAGGTACAGGGGTTGTATGGTATTTTTTAAAACCTAGGTAACCAATATTGATCCCAAAGAAAACGGGGACATAAATATTGGTCTGATGGATATCGTTAAAATATCTATCATAGACCAAATCTGAGTATCTCTTTTGATAGTCCTTCACTCCCAAACCAAAACCAAAATACACGTCCAAAGTGATCCCTGCATTTCCCGGGCTTTGTGTCAATCTATCTCCTATTATTAATCCATAGAAATAGTTTCGCACGTCAGCACTTACCACTTCCGAACCTACTTCTGTATCTGGTAGTGCATCATATTTCAGATATTTATAACCTACCAGATGACCGAAATAAAACATACCATAGTTTTCATCTGGAAAATAAAACTTCTGCTTTAGCAGCACTTCAAATCCATTATTGTATAAATCTCCCGGATCTATCCCTGCATGACTTTTATAAAAAGGTTTTCTATAATGAATATATTCCAGCTCATACCCTAAGCGCTCTTGTCTATAATATTCTATACCAATTGGTAAAAGACCAAACAATGAAAACACAGGATTACCTCCTATAATGACACCCTCATACTCATTGACTACTGGTGTAAAAAAACGTGATCTATTGTTTTTGAATTTGTAATCAGGCTTATCATATTCCAGTTTTCTACCCGGAGTCACATCTTCATCATGTTCCCATACATCATTTTCCTCACGGTAGACTGGGTGATATTTACCCGCTATCTCACCATCATGATCATACAGTATCCATTCGCCTACTCTACGGCCGTTTGAGATTCTACCTTCCATCTTTATCGAGCCGTCTAGATAATACCCCTCATAGTCGCCTATTCCTTTTTCAAAATCAGCTATTCCTTCGACATGTCCTTCCTCATCATAGTATGTCCAATGACCGTCATTCTGTCCGTCTTTGAAATGGCCCGTTACTTTTAACTTACCACTTGTATAATACTCCTTATACTCACCCGTTCCTTCATCCAGATCACCAATACCTTTTGTCTCTCCTGTCTCATAAAACATTTTCCAGTAGCCATCCTTCATCCCATTCTTCTTAAGACCCTCAGAGCTTTTAGCACCACTTTCGTAATAATAAATCCAGTTACCTATAGTATTTCCTTTATCAAAACCACCCTCGGCTGATAAGGCTCCGTTCTTATAGTAATACTTCCATGTCCCAGTCTTGATACCATCATCATAGTACCCCTCAGCCATTTTCTCACCTGTCTGATAGTAGTAAGTCCATAAACTATCACTTTTTCCAAGATGATTCAGCCCGACCATTTTAAGGTCTCCAGAAACATAATATTCTTTGTAAAGGCCACTTCCATTGTTAAACTCAGCCTTAGCTTTTATTCCTCCACCTTCATAGTAGTATATCCATGAACTTTCCTTTTCTCCTTCGAAATACTCCCCTTCAGATTTAATATTTCCGTTTTCATAGAAATATGTCCAATGCCCCCCTTTTACACCATCATCCAGAATCCCTTCTGATCGCTTATTACCATTTTCGTAGAAGTACTCCCAGATACCCAAAGTCTTTCCTCTCATGAAAGACCCCGTACTCTTTAAATTACCATTTTCATAGAAATACTCCCAGACACCAGTAGCCTTGTTGAAACCGTAGTCTCCAATGGATTTAATCTTTCCAGAAAGATAGTAGGAAGTAAAAGGTCCATCCAGATGATTGCGTATCGTATCGTAGACATAAAACTCCTCCTTGACCACTGTCTTTTCAGCATCATAATATGTCCTCCTCTTGACAGATTGAGCATTCGCCAATGAAGTAATAATCATGAAAAAACTAAGAACTACGAATCGTCTCACCAGAAGCAATGTGTTTTATAGAAATGGACAACCGTAAAAATGAGCATATTCTATGTATTAGAAAATACTTACGGATTCTAATGCACATTAACTCATCTAAGAAAATGTCCTTCAATACTCAACATCAGGGCTCTTCCTTATGCTTTCGCCAATGAATGGAATTATATGATAAAGTAACATAGCCTCGAGTATGCCTAAACGTTGTTTATTAATCTAATTGAGATTACCACCTTACGGCTTTTTGAAACGATTCATATCTCTAAATAGCAATTGAATGCAAGACAAAAAAAGAGGCCACCAACGATGGCAGCCTCTCTATTCTTGTTTTATGTAAACGTTAACCTATTAAATATTTATCAGAATCTATAGTTAGCTGATAAGCTGAACATAGTACCTAATTGGCTGAAATGATAGCCATCGTAGGTCATCTGAGAATATCTTTGATTGAATGTGATCAAGTTTGAGTTTTCTTTCACCTGATCTGGATCTGCTAGTATTGCTTTTCCAGCATCATTCAACGCAACAAACTTCCACTCTGGTAATACATTGAAGATGTTATTGACATTAAAAGCCAAAGTCAATTTCTCTATTGGATGGTAAGTCACTGCCAAATCAGTTACTACCTTAGGATCAAACTCTGTCTTCAAGTTTTCGTTCAAACCGTCCTGTCTAAATTCAGTCTTTCCAAAATAAGTATTGTTAAGAGCAAACCCGATCTTATCCAACTCATAGTTAATTCCTAAAATCCACTTCGTTACTGGTCTTGAAGTAAAGAATAGTGCTTCCTGAGTAGCATTTGCCACTGACTGTCCAGTTAATTCAGCGAATGCTGGGTTTTTAACACTACCTATTCTCTCATTTTGAAGAGTATAGTTTCCTGATAAGTTAAAATTAAACGTTCCAGGTCCTACTTCTAAATCACTATAACTAATAACGACATCTAAACCTGAAGTACGAGTATCCAATGCATTGACAAAGAAACTAACATCAGACAACCCCTCAAATGCACTACCCGTTGGAGGTGTCAATTCAGTACTCAAAATAATTCTATCTCGCACTTCTATGTTATAATAATCAACTGTGATATTCAAATCACCTAATCGAGATCCAAATCCAAACGTAAAGTTAGTAGACTCTTCAGCATCAAGTTTAGGTACACCTAATAGTCTAGCTTCACGAGACACATTATTGATCAAACCTCCTACTTGTATTCCTTGACCTGGCACGAAAGAATACTGTGCTCTTTGAGTATATATCTGATGTAGTGTAGGTGCTCTGAAACCTGTAGAGTATGATCCTCTTAGGATTAGCCCCTCATCAAATAATTTATATCTAGAACTTGCTTTCCATACAAATGCCTCTCCAAAGTCACTATAGTTCTCAAGACGTACAGTACCATTGATCAAAAAATCTTCTGTGATATCATATAGTACATCTGCATATCCCCCGAAATTATATCTATCAAACTTTCCTGAGTTTTCTGGAGTATTCCCTGCAAAAGAGTCAGCACCACCACCATCATATGAAGCTAATTCTCCTTCTATGATTTCAAAGTTTTCTATTCTGAACTCAGAACCAAAAGCAAGAGCCAATTTATCAGTTACCTGCTTAGAAATATCAATATTACCTACATTGTGAGTGAACTTAGTCCCTCCTGGATCAAATGATACTTTACTATTTTCTCTATACAACTCTACCCCTGCGACAAAGCTGGTGTCTGTTGCTGTAATATCCGCTGTAGGAGGAGACAAAACCGAGTTCCCATTGTGAGAGTTATTTACTCTATAGGTTTGCATATTACCCCCTGTAGTGAAACTCACATCAGTATTCCAGTCATTGATTTTAGACTTGATACCTATCGTTCCATTGTAATCCGATAGATTACCCTCAAAGGTAGGCAGATAACCTACATACTGACCATCAGGACCATTAGGATAGAAAGCTGCTAAATATGGAAACTCATCCAAGGTTCTCCAGTAAGGTGTTCTATAATTGGCAAAACTGTTTACCTTCTTGTAGACATAGGCAGCATTCATATATAGCTCAGTAGATTCATTTAAATCATAACCACTATTCAATGCAAATTTTGAAGCAGTAGTCTCAGGAGAACCATTAACATTACCTGCATCAGGATACTGTGCTAGGAAGTTTTCTACCTCAGCCCTTCTAGATTCATCACCATCAAGGAAATCTTGAAGTTCACCATCAGCATCTACTGTACCTGGTCTGTTTGCCAAACCAACTTGTGAGAAGTCAGCAGTGTAATTGATGAATCCTTTTTCTTTGCCTAATGCAGCACCTCCGTTGATGCTTAAGCCTATCATTTCACCGTCTCCTTCACTAGTGATACCTGTTCTTAGGGTAGCAGAAGTACCTTCAGCATCATCCTTCATGATGATGTTCATCACACCAGCAATCGCATCTGATCCATATTGTGCAGATGCACCGTCTCTTAGGATCTGTACCTGCTTGATAGCGTCTGTAGGAATTGCAGAGATATCAGCACCTGTTTCACCACGTCCCGGAGAAGTTTGTGTATACAGTAATGAACTTAAGTTTTTACGTTTACCATTCACCAATATCAATGTCCTACTGGGTCCCATATTTCGGATCTCATATGGATCTAATAAAGATGTAGCATCGTTTACAGGAGTCTGTACAGTATTGAAAGAAGGTATTTTATACTGGAGAGCCTTATCAAAAGTAGGCTGACCAGTAGCAGTCAATTCTTTGGCTGAAACCTTATCTACCGGAACGGGTGTATCTACGGTACTTCGAGGAATACTCCTCGTACCTACGATCACCATCTCTTCCAATTCAGTTGTAGAGGGATCTAATTTGACATTAATAACTGTTTGACTACCAACTACAACTTCTGTTAAAGTGTAGCCCACAAAAGAGAACACAAGTGTGCTTTTCTCATCTGCATTTATAGAATATTTCCCGTCATAATTGGTAATGGTACCATCAGAGGATCCTTTAATAACAACACTGGTTCCAGGAACAGGCTCACCTGTTTGTGCATCAGTGACCACACCGGAAACTGAATTCCCTTGACCAAAAGCTGATGCAAAGAATCCACAGATATAAATAAATGTAATTAGCGTTTTTCTCATAGAAATTGGGTATTTAGTATTATGTATATATTATGAGGCACAAGTTAACCGATCAACTTGTTGTAAAACAGGCCTATAAACAGATGTTCTAAAGATTAAAGGTAGATAAAAACCTGCGTTTTAACATCTAACGGTTGGATATATTATTTCCTCTTCTTACCAAAATGCTTATGTTCTAACCAGCCTCTTACTCACCCAATGTTAATTTTAAAGGGTCCTATGTTAACATATCATTTTGATTACTAAACCGTTCAAAAGACTGAACACTTAACACACTTATTATTCAAAACGGTTTTATTTCTGTAAATTGAAATTAGCCAGCTCAGAGCACTTTCACCATCCATCCACATAAAAGAGAATACTCCAAGCCCATAATTACTTTGAAATATGAAGACAGACGATTTCAATTCTCCCGACTTTTACCAAATAGATGACCTACTCTCTGATGAACATAAAATAATTCGCTCTTCTATTAGGGATTTCGTAAAAACAGAAATCACTCCACATATAGAAAGCTGGTATGAAGAAGCAATATTCCCTGAACACATTGTTGAAAGGCTTGGAAGTATCGGAGCATTCGGCCCTTATCTCCCAAGTAAATATGGGGGTGCTGGACTCGACTACCTTTCGTACGGACTCATTATGCAAGAAATCGAACGAGGCGACTCAGGCATGAGATCTACTGCCTCTGTTCAAAGCTCATTAGTGATGTATCCCATTTTTAAGTTTGGTTCAGAAGAACAGAAGGGAAAGTATCTCCCAAAACTTGCCTCAGGTGAAATGCTTGGTTGTTTTGGGCTGACTGAACCCGATCATGGGTCAGACCCATCTAGCATGAAGACACATTACAAAGAAGAAGGAGAACACATCATATTAGATGGTTCGAAAATGTGGATCTCGAATGCTGCTTTAGCTGATATCGCAATTGTCTGGGCAAAAAATGAGGCTGGTAGGATTCATGGTATAATTGTAGAACGAGGAATGGAAGGTTTCAGTACTCCATCTACACATGGCAAGTGGTCTCTTCGGGCTAGCAGTACTGGCGAGCTAGTATTCCAAAACGTCAAAGTACCCAAATCAAATATTCTCCCTAACAAATCTGGTTTAGGAGCACCTTTAATGTGTCTTGACTCCGCTCGGTATGGTATCGCTTGGGGAGCAATAGGAGCAGCTATGGACTGCTATGAAGCAGCAAGAAAATATGCTAGTGAGCGAAAACAGTTTGGTAAACCCATCTCAAAATTTCAGTTAACGCAAAAGAAATTAGCAGAGATGCTCACCGAAATTACAAAAGCTCAATTACTAAACTTAAGGCTCGGACAACTGATGAACGACGGCAATGCTTCAACTTATCAAATATCAATGGCCAAAAGAAACAATGTGAATACTGCTCTGAATATAGCCCGAGAATCGAGACAAATTCTTGGAGCAATGGGAATAACCAATCAATTCCCTATCATGAGACACATGATGAACTTAGAATCAGTCGTCACCTATGAGGGAACTCATGATATTCACCTTTTAATATTAGGAAAAGAAATTACTGGTGAGTCTGCCTTCTTTTGATCTCATGCAAGATGACAACACAATAGGTTTGAATGAACTACTCCAACTCTATAGGTACTTCTACCTGAGTATCATCCCACGCAAACCTTAGTTTAATATTATCTCCTTCTTTGAGTAATTCAATGATGAACTGTTCGATTTCTTTCTTTGTCTCAATCACTGGAGCTTTAACTCTAACCACATCTAAAGAGTAATCCGGTTCATAATACCCCCAATTTTCCAATTCGGAATTCAAAGCAACCGTCCAATTATCTTCACCCGGAATAGTATAAAGTCTGTATGTCCCAGCTTTTACACGCTCTCCTCCAAATTTCACATTAGTAGAAAAATTGATTCTAGTAGGTTCATTTGCTCCAGTCCGCCAGTATTCCCCAAAAGGCACTAGTTCTCCGAAAATTTCTCGTCCTTTCTTGTATGGTCTACAATAATCAACTTTGATCGTCGTAGCATTGGAAGTCAGCTTCGAAACCCCTTCTGGGCTATGTGTACGTGTAGTCGATAAAGTGTATCCTGCATATATAAAAAGCCCTACTACTATTCCTAGCAGAGACCAAAGTAAGTACTTAAGCATTTGATTGATTGTCTTGTTAAGGTTTGATTGCGCGAAATTAAGTCATCAAAATTAATCGAGTTATATTTTCTCTTGATTTGATCCTTTTTTATTGTGCGAGATTATAAGTTATTATTCAATATTTAAAGAAGTGTAATTATTCCGGAAACCGCTATAATGAATAGGATTTCTACTAATATACGCTTCAAGTTATATAATTTAAAAATGAGTTATAACGCATTATTGGCCGAAAGGGTTAATTTTGGTGCGCATTATAAAAATATCATACTTTGAGACTTAAGTTTAAAGTATGAATCGACTTAGAAGTTAGACATTAAGGCAGCCTTCTGGAAATACAAATCCAGCATTGCCTATAAAATCACATCACATGCACGATTACAATACCGTAAGAGATAACCTTACCCTAAGAGAATACGGCAGAAATATCCAGAAGCTTGTTCAATACCTGAAAACGATCGAAGATCCTACAGAAAGGAACAAGAAGGCTGAGGTAATGACAGAATTGATGAGACAAATCAATCCATCGATCAAAGACACTCCGGAGATAGCTCAAAAGCTATGGGATGACATGCACATTATTGCTGACTTTGAACTAGAAGTAGAAGGTTCTTTCCCTAAGCCTGATAAGGAGGTTATTTTCAAGAAACCTGAGAGAGTTCCCTATAGTAATAATGAGATTGTCTTCAAGCACTTCGGTAGAAACATCGAACTTCTGGTAGATAAAGCGATCACTCTAGAAGATCCTGAGGAGCAGGAAGCTGCCATTATTCATATTGGTAAACTGATGAAAACTTTCTTCTCTTCGTACAACAAAGATGTGATGGAGGATGATGTCGTTTATGCCAACATCAGAAAGCTATCTAAAAACAGGCTAGACATCGATATGGCTAAAGTGAAAGAAGGTAACCTTTTCGAGCCTCAGAAGAAAGAAAACCGCAACAGAGGTGGCCGAAACCATAGAAACAATAACAACAACCGAAGAGGTAAATTCCAAAAACGTAAGAACTAAATCTTAATAACTACTACCCAATGGCATCATTCAAGGTAACTGGCGGTACTTCGCTCAAAGGAGAACTTACGCCCCAAGGAGCCAAAAACGAAGCACTTCAAATCTTATCTGCCGTATTGTTGACGCCAGAAAAGGTTACTATCCATAAAGTCCCCAATATTCGTGATGTGAACAAGCTCATTGAGCTATTGGGACATATGGGAGTGAAAGTAAACAAGCTTGGCGATGAGTCATATGAATTTCAGGCGGACGATGTAGATATCAATTTCTTAGAATCTGATGAGTACAAGCAAATGGCGTCTTCACTTAGAGGCTCTATAATGCTTCTTGGACCCATGCTTTCAAGATTCAAGAAAGGAATGATTCCCCAGCCAGGTGGTGACAAAATAGGCCGTCGCAGACTAGATACCCACTTCACAGGGTTTCAAAAGCTCGGTGCTAAGTTCAACTACGATAAGAAAACAGGATATTACAATATAGATGCTTCTCACCTAGAAGGATGCTATATGCTCTTAGATGAAGCTTCGGTGACTGGTACTGCCAACATCGTAATGGCGGCTTCTCTTGCTAAGGGAAAGACTACTATTTACAACGCAGCCTGTGAACCTTATCTTCAGCAGCTTTGTAAAATGCTGAATAGCATGGGAGCAAAGATCACTGGAGTAGGCTCAAACCTATTGGAAATAGAAGGTGTAGATCAACTCGGAGGTACTACTCATACTATGCTTCCTGATATGATCGAAATAGGTAGTTTCATCGGGATGGCTGCTATGACCGAGTCTGAAATTACTATCAAAAATGCTGGTATCAAGCACTTGGGAATTATACCTGAGATCTTTGGTAGACTAGGTATTAAGATGGAATTCAAAGGGGACGATATTTATGTCCCTAAACAGAGCAACTACGAAATTGAGACTTTTATCGATGGATCTATTATGACCATTGCGGATGCGATATGGCCTGGCTTTACGCCTGACCTTTTGAGCATTGCACTTGTGGTCGCTACGCAAGCGAAAGGGACTGTCTTGATTCATCAGAAAATGTTCGAGAGTAGGCTATTCTTCGTGGATAAACTAATCGAAATGGGTGCGCAGGTGATTCTTTGTGATCCACATAGAGCTACTGTGATAGGTCTCAATAAGCAGATCAAACTTCGCGGTATCAAAATGACTTCTCCAGATATCAGAGCGGGTGTCTCGCTATTGATCGCAGCGATGTCTGCTGAGGGAGAGAGTATCATCCACAATGTAGAGCAAATAGATAGAGGATATCAAAACATAGATACTCGCCTAAATGCCATTGGAGCTAAAATAGAAAGACTTTAATAAGTCAATTATTCTTTGAAAAGCTGGATATGCATATTGACCATTTTCGTAGGTATATCCAGCTGTAGTCTACCTAACTCCAATTACCCTGAATTAGAATTCATCGAAATTCATCAGTCAGACGCACTTCATGGTGTCATGTTTGATCTCAGTGGTATTGTCTTTATAGAAGACTCTCTCTATGTAGTCGCGGACAAACCATGGAATAAGTTTCTCTACGGAATCCATCTTTCAAAAGGTCAATTTCAAGTTTCTCATAAGAAGGCGATTGAAATTAATGATCCACAACTGGACCTTGAGGGAATTGATTACTGTCACGGGCTGATTTATCTCATCAATGAAAGACCTGGTGACATCATCGCTATGCATCCTGATGGCTCCATTCAAACTCTTGATTTAAAATTTAAAGGTGATAATCCTCCAAGTAATTGGGGCAATGCTGGCTGGGAAGGGATCGCAATAGACTGCCAGAACCAAATAATGTATGGCTTGAAAGAACGTGAACCTAGAGGTATATACGCTATAGATATGACCAACTGGAAGATAAGAAATAGCTTTAATACTCCGCAAATCGAAAGCAATGATTTTGCAGATGCTAAATTTGAGAATGGGTATTTATACGCTATAGAACGAAATGGATGTCACATAGCTAAAATTGATCCTAAAACAGAAAAGGTGGTTTCTAAATATCACTACCAACACATCGCTAATACCGAACAGGGAAAGTTATTTGAACCTACTCCTTTTGGTATGGGGGAAGCCCTCCTACTTACCGATGATGAGATATGGGTAGGACTTGATAACAATGGACTAAAAGCTTCGCCTTACGCTGAGGAAACTTTTGGTATCACGGGGAAAGCTCCAGTAATACTAAGATTCAAACGTCCCGTAGATTTCTAAAACACAAGTCTCAAAAAAACATGCCCTAAGTACGGCTTTCTACCTATCACAAGTAGCGCGGTCTAGTATACCTTTGCCAAATGAACACTTTAGAAGATTTTCTTGAGCTGGTTTCAGCCAGCAGCTCCAATGGAGAATTCAACAAGCTCACCCTTAGTAAAAACAGAGATCGAAGTAGCACTCTTGTCAATATTTATGTGAGATGGGTGGTCATCAAAGAAGAGCCACAATTCAGTTTTACCTATAGATACAAGACACAAGACAAGACTAGTAACTTGCTCAAAGCACAAGGACTGAAGGAAATAGCCAGACTTCTCAAAGAAGAATTTAAAAACGCTAACCTAATTACCACTACTCAAGTCCACTCTTTAATGACCAGTAAGAAAGAAAAAGTCACCATTCAAACTACCAATCAAAAGCAAACAACAACTTCACAATCTCACAATCGTGAAAAAAAGAAGTTTGTAAAGAGTGATGCTCAATATCTGCAAGAACTAAATGTATCCGATTCGAGTGGAAAAGTCATTCCTAAAATGGCTGACAAGTATCGCCAGATCAATAAGTATTTAGAAATCTTCGATAATCTACTCTCTCAGATCAAACTACCCAATCGCCCTATCAAAGTAGTAGATATGGGGTCTGGTAAGGGTTATTTGACATTTGCACTGTATGATTTTCTCAAGAATCAAAAAGGAATCGAGGCTGAAGTGATAGGAATAGAATTGAGAAAAGATCTAGTCGATCTATGTAACAACGCCGCTCGTGAATGCTCTTTCGATAATTTAAGTTTCGTAGACCAAAGGATTGAAAACTACGAAGGTGATTCTATAGATATATTGATAGCACTTCACGCCTGTGATACGGCTACTGATGATGCTATTGGAAAAGGCTTAAAAGACAAAGCGGAACTTATTGTTTGTGCGCCTTGCTGTCATAAGCAGATTCGCCAACAGCTTAAAGGAAAAGAACAATCTGACCCAATCTTGAAATACGGTATATTCAAAGAGCGTCAATATGAAATGGTGACGGATACCATTCGTGCATTGATTCTAGAGCGTGAAGGTTATGAATCTAAAGTCTTTGAGTTTATTTCTGTCGAGCATACTCGCAAGAATGTAATGCTCGTGGGTCTCAACAAACACAAACCCAAATCCGACGCTCAAGATAAAATCACTGCCATCAAGGAACAATATGGTATCGACTTTCATTATCTGGAAAAACAGGTTAATCCAAATTGACAGTGACTGTTGAGAGATTAGTTTGTTTGAAAGTTTTATTGATTGTAAATGAATGATCTTCATCCCAGGAATTATCTAGGACCTCTAAGTGTCTACATATAGGAGCGTTGAGATCTCGGATAGCTTTTCTATTTCTAGAAAACCTTCCGAGATGACGAAGTCATGGGGCTGACAAGATCGGTGTTAATTCAAGAATAAACTAAAAACCTGAGTTCGATTAATATTTTTTCAAACACTCTGCAAAACCTAAATCCATTACACTTAATCAAGCTTTTGCCTTCAAGCCAGGCAGGCTCTTCCTTTTTTCATTGCCAAAAAAGGAAGCAAAAAGTCTAGAAAATTATAAACTCGCTAGCGCTCAAACAGTATAATTTTCATTCTTTTTTGTGAAACGTCAAATAAGTAAGGTTCTTAAATCGAACTGAGGTTAAAAGGACTTTAATACGCTCAATGGGGTACCTCGAAGGTACCCTCCCCCACCTCAAAGCTACATTAGGGTACCTCTGAGGTACCCCCATAGACCTCAAAGATCCGAGCTTGCACCTTTTAACTGGAACGTTGAACCTTTGAGCTTATCGATTGGAGGTCAGAGCTCGGACGTGGAACCTTTTTGGTCCGCGCTTGATAGTAAAAGCTCGGCGATTCGAGCTTTTTGCTCCAAGCTTGTACCTCTAAGTATGAAAGCCGAAGGTTTTAGCTAGCCGTTTGATACTTAGACCTCCAATTGAGATCCTTTTAGGTACTTAGTTTACATATAGAGGTACCTTGTCTATGATGCTAACTCGACGTCGGCATTAATTTCCTTCAGTACATTTCGCATTTGCTGGACATGACGTTGATTGTGACCGATGAGAAAACCAAAGGCATCTCCCAACTTGAACATAATGATAGACCCAATTGCTGAAGGGATTCTGTTTTTATTGATATCTAGGGATGATGCGACTTTCAAATATTCAACTATCCGATCTTGATCAGCTAAGAACTTTTCTACCGTATCCATTTTTACATCTACTTGAGGCCGAAATTTCTTGAACGTCTGCATAGGAGAAGGAATGTCCCCACTTTCTGTTGGCTTGATCATTTTGATGAATTTCTTACCCAGCATTCCAGATTTGAAAGTTTCAATTGAAGATTTTGGAGCTGCGGGTAGTTTGTCTTCAAACTGAAGTAAATAATGTTCATCGGCAATATTGAGATGCTCTACACACTGCAATACGCTCCAATGATCCTCTGCTGGTTGTTTCGAAAGTACTGACAGAGGAAGTTCTGAAAATTCCTTAACTGCAGCTTTGACTTCAAGCGTATCTTGGATGAGTTGATCGATTAGTTCCTGTCTGTTCATTTGAGTAGATAATTAATTCTATTCAAATGTAGAGAGAGGTTTTGTGAACAAAATTGATCTAAATCAATTTCGTTTTTCATCCATTCTTTGACGTCTCAGACGACTAAATGTCTCTGGAGTCATGCCGAGATAAGATGCTAGATGCTTTTGTGGCACCAGCTGAAAAATATGAGGGCTGTCTCGGTAGAGTCTATCAAAACGCTCCTCTGCCGAAAAGTTTCTTACTTCTAACTGCCGACGCCCCATTCCTACTAGCATCTTGGCATTGAAAACCCTACCCCAGCGCTCTATAGATTTATGGTCATCGTACATTTTCATCATGGACTTGAAGCTGATTCTAAGCGTTTCGGTTTTCTGAAGTGCTTCTAGTCCCCAGTCTGCGGGTTTCTGGTCCAAGAATGAATCATACACTCCTGAAAACTCCCCATCATATGTGAATCCAAAACTAATGTCCATACCATCATTGAGTGCATATCCTCTCAATACTCCAGAGTAAACGAAATAAAAATAGCGTTCTATACTACCCATCTCCGTCACGTGTTCTCCTTTTGAAAAAACCATTGCTTCCCAATGGCAAGAAAAATCCTGCCATACCTCATCTTCCAATAAGGAAAATCTTTGAAGAGACTCTTTTAAATGATCTAATGCCTTCACATTCATAAAATAAGCGACATTCTTCCAAAATCAAGTACCCTGTTTCCTTAGATTTGTCGGCTGCAACCTACAAACATTGATGAATAACATTATTTCTTAACAACATTATGCAACAACTGAATGACGCAATGCTCTGGCTCGATAGCTTTATCGGCAGTGCTGCTTGGTTTCCATACGCGCTACTTGGAACGGGTCTATTCTTCACCATCTATCTCAAATTCCCACAAGTCCGATACTTTGGGTTCGCTATTAAAATCCTAAAAGGAAAATATGACAAAGCGGATGCTGAAGGAGATACTTCTCACTTCCAAGCCTTGGCTACAGCGCTGTCTGGTACTGTCGGTACTGGTAATATTGCAGGAGTAGCATTGGCCATTCATTTGGGAGGACCTGCGGCGCTGTTTTGGATGATCATGACCGCGGCAGTGGGTATGTGTACCAAGTTTGTCGAAGTAACGCTGTCTCATAAATACAGAGAAAAGACTGCAGATGGTACAATGGCTGGTGGACCTATGTACTACATGAAGAACAAAATGAATTTAGGTTGGCTAGCTGCCATATTCGCTGCAGCGACAGTTTTCTCTTCATTCGGAACAGGAAGTTTACCACAAGTAAACACCATCGCTAGTTCTCTGAAAGCAACCTTCGATATCAGTGAGTACATCACTGGAGGTGTATTAGCGGTATTATTAGGACTTGTGATCATCGGAGGTATCAAAAGAATCGCTGCCGTCACGGAGAAGTTAGTTCCTTCTATGGCAGTCATATATTTCATAGGCGCTTTTGCTGTGATCTTTTATAATATTGAAAACGTAATCCCTTCTTTCATATCCATTTTCTCACAAGTATTCTCTGGATCAGCAGCATCGGGTGGATTCTTAGGTGCTACACTGAAGTTTGCACTAGAAAAAGGTGTCGGTAGAGGCCTATTCTCCAATGAAGCGGGACAAGGTAGTGCGCCTATTGCTCACGCTGCTGCCAAAGGAGATGAACCTGTATCAGAAGGTTTGGTCGCTATTCTAGAACCATTTATTGATACAATTGTGATTTGTACTATCACTGGGTTGGTACTTCTTTCCAGTGGAGTATGGAATGAAAAAATTCAAAATGACTTCCAAATCACCGACATCACCATACTAGCTGATCAATACAATGAATCAGATAGTGACGACTTAGCTAAGCTAAAAGGCCACTTTGGTGACACACCACTAGCAAGCTACTCAGGAGACCTTACTGTCAATAATGGTATCATTGAAAATAGTCCTAGTATACTTCATGCGAGATCTATCGCAGAAGAAGTCAAAGTATATCAGGGCTCTGAAGTATACACCGGAACACTTACTGTGGTCAACGGTAAACCTAAAGGCAACATAGAACTGAAAGGAAAGTCTCTAGTCCATAGTGCTCCTCTTACTATCGAGGCATTCAAAAGAGGGTTCCTTGGTGACTGGGGTCAATATATCGTATCTATTGGGATATTGTTGTTTGCCTTTAGCACCGCTATCTCTTGGTCATACTATGGAGATAGAGCGATGACCTTCTTATTCGGGGCAGGATCAGTGATCTATTTCCGAATTGTATACATCATTGCATTCTTCTTAGCAGCCATAGTAGACACGACTATAGTCTGGACTTTCTCTGCTTTGACCATCGCATTGATGACTATTCCTAACCTTGTCGGAATACTCGTACTTCACAAAGACATGAAGAATACTATCTCAGATTTCTGGATCAAATTCAAACAAGAATGGCCAGATGAAAAGACACCTGAATAGAATCTAAGATTTGATGATTTTGAAGGCTGACTCACATAATGGGTCAGCCTTTTTCATTTTATCACGTCGGTAATTTTCTTATATCAGCTGTATCCCTCACTGATTACTTTCTACAAGAATGTCCTAAAATCATAATTACGATCTTTCTCTATAGATATAACCCCTTGAATACAAGACCTTTGATATTGAGAAAAATTAATGCAAGCACATGAGAATAATCAATCAACCCAACAGATTTAAGTTTCTGTTGCTGTCATTTTTCCTACTGACCATGTTCAGTAGGTATTCAGGGTACTGCCAAAATTTAGACCAATACAAAGCTCTACTGCTTTACAAAGTTTCTGAATATATTATTTGGCCAAACGAACAATCCAGTAGAACCATTGGCGTATTCGAAACTGCCGGCGTCTACAAAAACCTATCTTCTTTCGCCAAGAATAAGGAAAACTTGAACATCTTACCTTTGACTACCCCTGAAGATGCTAATAAATGCGATATCGTATTTATCACTGAGGAGAATATTGATATCCTTCGTGATTATGCTAGAAGTATAGGTAATAAGAGTATACTCTTAATCAGCGCCACTAAAACTCACATTCATAAGGGAGCTGACTTCGTACTCTATACCGAGGACAAACAACTTAAATACATTTTCAACGAACCGAAAATGACCTATAAAGGAATGACTGCATCTAATAAACTATCGTCTCTGGCACAGAGTCTATAGGTAATACACTTAATCATTCATTGTTAATAAAAAGACCATCTGGAAAGTCGTCATCGCTTATAAGCGTGACGTTCTTTTCAGATAAGAATCTATTGCTATCACATCCTAGTCTATTTATTCCTTACACTTCTTCATCACTCACTTATTGAAATATACTCTCCTCGAATAGTAAAGCACTAAACTCAACAGGCTATTGTCTTTCGATTGTGCATTTGACCGACATTGAGTTTGGAGAAAGTCTTCTAAAGACTTCGGCTGTGTATTGATTATTAAAAATCAATCTTTCATTTCTGAATAGCGTAATTTCATACAAGTTTCTAGAAACCAAACCTGTAGGGGTATAGCCCTAAAATCAGAATTAGAAAAGTAAGTAATATGGCTAGAGCAAATCAAAAACTAATAAACGCACTTCGTCAAGCAGCTATCAAAATCAACGCATCTGATAAATACCAATGGGGACATATGGGCTATTGCAACTGTGGATTTGTAGCTCAAGAATTAACTCAAAAGTCTGCTGCTGAAATTCATCAACTCGCGATGCAAGGACGTGGTGACTGGAATGATCAGTGCACCGATTACTGCGAGACAAGTGGAATGCCGTTTGATGAAGTCATCTCACAACTTACCTCAAATGGACTTTCTCTCGAAGACATCAAGGCCATTGAAAATCTTTCTCATCCAGAAGTATTAGAAACTTTACCTATAGAAAGAAGAAATCTAGAAAGGAACAATAAGCGAGATGCAATATTCTATCTTAATTCACTAGCAGATTACTTAGAAGCAGAATTGATGGTGCAGTCAGAATTAACAAACTCGATCACATCAGAGCTTACCTTGAAGTAGACGAAAAAAAATTCTACTTTGACTTAAATTATTATTTTCCTCTTGTCGCTAATTATCTACCTCTTGATATCCATTCATAATGAATCATTTATTGTCTGATGAGCAATAAATGATTCATCTACAACTTACTCTTTGATAGCGAATTACATACACCGTTAACTATCTGAATATTCTTAATTTCAAATAGATTTCGTAATCTTGAGCTAGAATTAGAACATCCATCTGTCCCGTTCGAAATAACATCATTCATTTATTAAGGAAATCGCTTTTTAAAGCAATCACATGAGGAAAATAACAGCTCTTTTACTGATTGGGATACTGTTTAGTACAACAGACTCTTTCGGTCAAACGGAAAAGCTCAAAACCGTTTTCATTTACAATTTCACTAAGTACATAGATTGGCCTGAGGCTAAGACTAAGTCTGATTTTGAAATAGCTTTCGTAGGTTCTACTCCACTGATTGGAGAGATGCGCCAACTAGCACAAACTCGTAAAGTTGGTGATCAGGCTATCAAAATCAAGGAATACCAGTCGATCAGCGACATTGGTCAGGCTCATATTGTAATTATTAGCCCTAATAAATCATCTCAGCTGCAATCTGTATTGAACGCTACTAAATCTAAAAATACTCTAGTCATCACAGAAGGGGCTGGCTTAGTAAGAAAAGGATCTAGTATCAGTCTGATAGTACAGGGTAACAAGCTTACCTATGAAATCAGTGAATCCAATATTAAAGCTCGCTCGCTGAACGTTAGTGGTCATCTCTTGAAACTTGGTAATCAAATACAATAACAACTAATCCAAAGGTTTAATGAACTTTCAACAAAAAATCTTTTACAGCCTGATTTTTATAGTGCTTGTATTTTCTTTCAACGAAGTATCGGCACAGCAGAAGGATGTAAATAAATTAACTCGCAAAGACATTTTAGCAATGGATTATGACCATTTGCTAGAAATGCCATTTGAAGATGTTCTCAAACTCGCAGAAAAAATGGGGGTTTCGATGGACGAGCTTTACGAACTACTTCTTAACAAAGATGTAACTGCTGCTTCTAAAAAAGCAGAAAGTAGCTTTGAAGCTCCATTATCTACTACTGTACTTACTGGTGAACAGATTTTGGCTTCAGGTGCTAGAAATATAGAAGAAGCTTTTAGACTAGTACCAGGTATGATTGTCAGAGAAAAAACTACTGGTAATTTTGATATTCACATCAGAGGTAATGACAATATTCCGTCAAACAATCTTTTTGTTTATTCTGAAAATTCTATGACTCTAGTCATGATTGACGGTCGTCAAGTGTACAACTATGTCAATGGAGGTACTTTCTGGGAAACATTACCGGTTGACATCATCGACATCGATAGAATCGAAATAGTAAGAGGTGCTGCAAGTGCTTTGTACGGTGCCAATGCCGCTACAGGGGTGATCAACATTATTACTAAAAGACCTGAGAACTCTAAACTAGAAGTCAACGGAAATGTCCAAGGCGGTAGTTTGAATACCAAAATTGCTAATCTAAGTACTGGTCAAGCTATCAATGATAAGCTCTCTTATAGAGTATCTGGAAACTATCAGTATATGGATCGTACTACTGATAAGCTTTTAGCGCTGGACCCTCTTGATTCTTTGTTTAGAAACTCTACTGTTCCTGGGCTTTATGATGCGTATTCAGGTATTTTAAACCCTGAGGAATTATACAAGGTTGAGGATCTCTTCAGCTTGCCAGACCCGTCTTTACCTTGGTTAAAATATGTTAACCCAAAAGATGGAGATGGCTCTGCTAAATATCAAAGACCTGAGATGGCACGTGATCGATACGGAGTCAACGGATTTCTTTTTTATGACTATTCCGATGACATCAATACTAGAGTGTCTCTAGGTTCACAGTACTCTGAAGTAATATCTAGTACCTATGGTGATCAAGTAACTCCATTAAGTACGAGGTATAGTCAGACTTCTTACATTGATCTATACACTAAGATCTATGGCCTTTCACTTCAGGCAAATTACAACTTTGGATGGCAAGATATAGTCGTAGGAGATGATGGATTCAAACTGGATCTTGATGTTTTCAATGCTCAAGCAGAATATGATTTTGAATTTGGAGGATTGAACTTACGCCCAGGGATCTATTATCAACAAGCTTCGCAAAATGACAAACCGCATTTGGATGAAATCGGTAATGGATACCTTAATGCTAAGAGGACAATCAATGCTGTATCAGGAAGTTTCAGAGCTGATTATTCAATTAATGATTTCAGATTCATTGGTGCACTAAGAGCTGAAAAGTACAATGTCAACGATGATGTGTATTTGCCATTTCAGTTTACGGCAAGTTATAACTTGGATAATGCTCACTTCTTCAGAGCGAACTATGCTAGAGCCAATCGCTCGCCATTCGCAGTTGACTCATACTCTAATTATGATTGGGACAGGACAGCTCGAAGCTTCCCTAACTCAATCAAATTCGTAGGGTCTGAAAACTTAGATTTAGCCGTCTTAGACAACTTTGAAATCGGTTACAGAATGAAACCTACAAAGAACATCCAGATCGATATCGAGGCTTTCTATTCTATAGCTAGGGACTTTGGTTATTTATCTCCTGACTCTGTCGTAGGTAATTTCGCAGCAGTTCAATCTACGCAATTCAACTTCACTGATCCTAATAGTGGTTCAGTTGTCAAAATAGAAAGACCAGTACCTGCAGCAGGAATTCCTGAGTTCGTACAAATGGCTTATCAGAATATCGAAGTTGAGTCTCATCAATTGGGCGTCACAGCTAATGTTTCATGGGTAGCTAATGAGAATCTTGTAATTACGGCATATGGAACTTATCAGCAAACTACACTCAAGAACTACTATCCTTTGACTACTAACGAGATCATCGGACAAATGACACAAGACGCTGGGGCAAGACTTCAAACTAACGGAGACAATGCACTAGGTGTAACTGAGACTTCCTTCTTTGAAGGTGCTGGATACGATGCTTATCCTTCTGTACTTGCTTATTCTGCTAACAGACCTGATGTTACTAAGGATGAGGTTGACCATGAAGCTACTCCTTCTTTCTACGGTGGAGCAAGCTTAGACTGGAAAGGGTTACAAGATAAGCTTGGTGTTTTTGTGAGTACTTATTTCTTTACAGAACAAGTAATGAGAACTCAATACGGAACAGATAGAACTTCTCCTAAAGGAATAGTTAATACTAAAGTGAGTTACAAAATCTACAAGGATAATGCTGTATTTGTCAACGCTCGAAATGTGCTAGACAACTCTTCTAAGGAACTTGGATGGATGGACGAAACTAGTGGAGTTTATATGGCTGGACTACAGTTTAACTTCTGATAAACTTATTGTCAATCTAAAAATCTATAAGCGTCAGTTTCAAACCTGATGTTTATAGATTTCTAATATAAGTCTAGAAAGAACTCATATTTATAGAATAAAAAAGCTCCTTTATCTGATAAAGGAGCTTTTTATATATAATGACTTCAACAGGGAAAACCTGTTCCGAAGTATAAAATTATATTTAGTTCAATGAAGCCAAAGCAGCGTTCAATGTTTCAGAAGGCCTCATAGCTTTGGAAGCTTTCTCAAAATCTGGCTGATAGTATCCACCGATTTCTTGAGGAGTACCTTGAGCAGCAATTAACTCTTCGTTGATCTTTGCTTCCTGAGCGGTCAATTTCTCAGCCAAAGAACCGAATGCCGTTTTCAAGTCTGCATCTTTATCCTGACCCGCTAATTCTTGTGCCCAGTAAAGTGCTAAATAGAAGTGAGAACCTCTGTTGTCAATTCCTCCTACTCTTCTCGATGGAGATTTGTTCTCCGCCAAGAACTTAGTGTTAGCCTCATCAAGTGCTTCAGCTAAAATCTGAGCCTTAGCGTTATCTGTTGAACTTGCTACTTGCTCTAAAGAAGGAACTAATGCCATGAATTCACCTAAAGAATCCCATCTTAAGTATCCTTCAGATTCGAACTGCTGTACGTGCTTAGGAGCAGACCCTCCAGCACCCGTTTCAAATAATCCTCCTCCATTCATCAATGGAACTATTGAAAGCATTTTAGCAGAAGTACCAACTTCCAAAATTGGGAATAAGTCAGTCAAGTAATCTCTCAATACATTTCCTGTAACAGAGATAGTATCTTCACCTTTTCTGATTCTCTCTACAGAGAATTTAGTCGCGTCTACTGGAGATTTAATCAATAGCTCAAGACCAGTTGTATCATGATCTCCTAAGTATTGATTTACCTTCTTAATCAACTCAGCATCGTGTGCTCTTTCTTCGTTCAACCAGAATACAGCTGGAACACCAGTTGCTTTAGCTCTGTTAACAGCAAGTTTTACCCAGTCTTGGATAGGAGCATCTTTCACTTGACACATTCTGAAAATGTCTCCAGCTTCTACTGACTGCTCTAATAATACCGCTCCTGAAGCATCTACTACTTTTACAGTACCAGCAGCTTCCATTTGGAAAGTCTTATCGTGCGAACCGTATTCTTCAGCCTTCTTAGCCATCAATCCTACGTTAGGAACAGATCCCATAGAAGCAGGATCGTAAGCGCCATTTGCTTTACAATCTTCGATTACAGCTTGATATACACCTGCGTAACTTCTGTCTGGAATTACAGCTTTAGTATCTTGTTGATTACCTTCTTTGTTCCACATCTGACCGGAAGTTCTGATCATAGCTGGCATAGAAGCATCAATAATAACATCAGAAGGAACATGAAGGTTAGTGATTCCTTTGTCAGAATTCACCATTGCCAAATCTGGAGCATTTTCATACACAGCCTCGATCGCAGCTTTTACTTCTGCCTCTTTGTCGTGTCCTGCAATCTTAGCGTAGACGTCACCCAAACCATTGTTGGTATCTACTCCTAGCTCAGCAAACAACTCACCATACTTTTCGAACACTTCCTTATAAAATACAGATACCACAGCGCCGAAAATGATAGGGTCAGAAACCTTCATCATCGTAGCTTTCATATGAAGCGAGAAAAGTATTCCTTGTGCTTTAGCATCTTCGATTTGCTCAGCTATGAATTTTTTCAATGCAGCCATGTTCATTACTGAACAATCGATAATCTCTTTATCCTCTAGAGGAATAGATGGCTTCAATACTTTCGAAGTACCATCAGCTCCTACAAACTCTATCTTAGCTTCTGTGACTCCAGAAATAGTGGTCGACTTTTCACTGCCAAAGAAATCACTATCACTCATACTAGCTACATGAGACTTCGAGTCTGAAGACCAAGCTCCCATTGAATGAGGATTATTTTTAGCATACGTTTTTACAGCTTTCGGTGCTCTTCTGTCAGAGTTACCTTCTCTTAAGACTGGGTTTACCGCTGATCCTAAAACCTTCGCATATCTAGCTTTGACTTCTTTTTCTTCTTCATTCTTAGGCTCCTCTGGATAATCAGGAAGATTATACCCTTGACCTTGTAGTTCCTTTATTGCAGCCTGTAACTGTGGAATAGAAGCTGAGATATTTGGCAACTTAATGATATTGGCTTCAGGAGTTTTAGCTAATTCTCCTAACTCCGCAAGTGCATCCCCGATTTTCTGATCTTCCGTCAAGTTGTCTGGGAAATTAGCAATAATCCTACCTGCTAAAGAAATATCCCTAGTTTCTACGTCTACTCCTGCGGCAGAAGTAAATGCTTTCACGATTGGAAGAAATGAGTAAGTAGCTAAAGCCGGTGCTTCATCCGTCTTAGTGTAAATAATTTTAGATGTGTTTGCCATTGTTGTTTTTACAATAATTTTTTCGACCCGAGACTTAAATAGTATTGCTGCATGCTTAGGCCTTGAATATCAAACTGCGAAGTTATACAAAGTCTCACTAGGAGTGAAAGGTAATATCTAATACTACCATCTCCACCCTCCGAGTTTTCGATTAGTTCTATGAAGCTTTTCAAGCTTGATATCAAGAATCTGAACCAAAAAATACCAAATTAGGGGACTATCATTTGAGTGATTTACTTAAGATTTTTGCAATTAAAAATCATCAAAGTACAAATCATGAAAATCAAATATCTATTAATACTCCTATGTCTAACCACATTTTCAATACTCTCATGCAACGATTCCGAGACTGCAATAGATGAACAACAAAATGAGGATGAAAAAGAACAAGAGCAAGAAGATGAAATTAATCTAACACTTGAAATCAGCGACTTATCAATAGAGTTTCCAGAAAACCCTGAAGATGAAGCCGAAATCGGAAAAATCACGGTTAGTTCAGAGAATCTTACTGAAGCTGTTTCTTTTGAAATCTCTGAGCAATCTGTTAGCGGAGCTGTAAGTATCAACTCTGACGGAACCTTATTAGTAGCAGATGCAACTGCATTTGACTACGAGTCTGTTCAAAGTATTACTGGTAAAGTATCTGCAAGTGCTGATGGATTGACTGACGAGGCTTCTTTTACTATTACACTAACAAACATCGTTGATATACCTTTTATTACAAAATGGAAAACAACCACTGCAGGCGAAGATATATCTATCTATACGCATTTGGGCACTGAACGATCTTTCTCAATAACTGAAGATGATTCTGATTACCAATACAACTACACTGTGGATTGGGGCGATGGTGAAACAACAAGTCATACAGAGGATGCAACTCACACATATAGCATAGCTGGTGAATACACGATCAAAATTCTAGGACATTTTCCAGGCATACTAAACGGTGCTGACGATACCAATTCTGAAAAGCTATTAACTATAGAACAATGGGGAGACATTGAATGGAGAACTATGGAAGAAGCTTTTGCTTACTGCTCAAACTTGACATATAATGCAACTGATGCACCTGACCTGAGCAGAGTTAAATCCATGTATAGAATGTTTGTAAAAGCATATCTATTCAATGGAGATATCAGCAATTGGGATGTCAGTAAAGTCGAAAATATGGGTAGCTTGTTTAGCCGTGCGAAAGCATTTAATCAGGACATTAGTAAATGGGATGTTAGCAATATAATTGACATGTCAGGCATGTTTGATGGAGCTATAGCTTTTAATCAGAACATAAGTAAATGGGATGTTAGCAATGTAACCAGCATGTCAAGCATGTTTAGAGGTGCGGAAGCTTTTAATCAGGATATTAGTAAATGGGATATTAGCAGCGTAACTAGCATGCCATACATGTTTTCTTATGCAACAACTTTCAGTCAGGATATTAGTGAATGGGATGTTAGCAATGTAACTAACATATCATATATGTTTGAAAATGCATCTGCTTTCAACCAAGACATTAGTAAGTGGGAAGTGGGAAAGGTAATTTATATGAGCAGTACGTTTAAAAACGCCATTGCTTTCAAACAGGACCTGAGTAAATGGAATACAATAAATGTTACTTCATGCACCGGTTTTGATGATAATTCTGGATTGAGCTCTGAACAATTACCAACCAAAGGTTGTTTTGCCCCCATCTTGATTGAGAAATAATATAGTCTAAAAATTATGAACTGTGTTAGATAAATAATCTACACAGTTCATCTTTCCAACCACTTTTCTAAGAAACTATAAGTCAACATAGACATACATTTTGTGTAACCTGCTACCTATCCTAATTAAGCATTTAGAAGAAAAATTATCATATCAATCGAAAATTATGAAAATCAAATATCTATTAATACTCCTATGTCTAACCACATTAACTATGTTTTCGTGTGGTGGCTCCGAGACTGAAGAAGAGGAACTACAACAAGATCAAGGAGACGAGGAGATAAGTCTAACACTAGAAATTAGCGACCTATTAGTAGAGTTTCCAGAAAATCCTGCTAATGAAGCTGAAATCGGAAAAATCACTTTTAGTTCTGAAAACTTAACCGAAGATGTGACTTTTGAAATCACTGAACTTTCGGTCAATGGTGCAGTAAGTATTAACTCAGATGGCGCCCTAATAGTATCCGACGCTAGTGCATTTGACTACGAATCTGTTCAGAGCATTACTGGTAAAGTATCTGCAAGCGCAGATGATCTAACAGATGAAGCTTCTTTTACGATCACCATCACCAATGTTCTGGAAGTAGTATCAGTAAGCACATTTGCTGGCAATGGGAATGGCGGTTTCATCAATGGTCCTGCTGCCAATGCCGAATTTAACAACTCTATCGACGGTATTGTTGCTGATAATGATGGAAACATATTCGTGGCAGACCTATTTAATTATGTTGTTCGAAAAATTACACCTGATGGAGTAGTATCTACTTATTCTGGTAGCGGAACAAGAGGCAGTAGCAATGGAGCTTCTAATGTTGCTGAATTTTCTTATATCATTAGTATAGAAATTGATCAACAAGGAAACCTATACGTTGGAGATGGTGGATCTAATCATGTGATTAGAAAAATCACTCCAGATGGAACAGTAAGCACGTTTGCCGGTGTGATGGGCACAGAAGGATATAAGGATAGCGACGATCGACTGACTGCTGAATTTGATTTCCCTACGTCCCTTACATTTGATCAAAACGGAGATTTATATGTCTGTGACAACGATTTCAATAATAGGATTAGAAAAGTTTCAACTGAAGGAATAGTAAGTACTATAGCAGGTGGTGATGTTAAAGACTTTAAGGACGGTAATGTCTCTGAAGCTCAATTCAACAACCCAAGAGGAATTGCAATAGATGACAATGGCAATCTTTATGTATGTGATATTGGGAATAACAGAATCCGAAAAATTAGCCCGGATGGAGAAGTATCTACAGTAGCTGGAAGTGGAGATGCTGGTTACAAAGACTGTCAAGGAACATCTGCTCAATTTAATTTACCACTAGATATTGAGATCAACTCAGAGGGGGACTTCTATATACTAGACTCTAGAAATAATGCTGTTAGAAAAATGACTCCAGACGGAGTAGTTACGACAATCGCTGGAGATGGCACAAGTGGTTACAAAGATGGAGACCCAAAAACAGCAAACTTTAATGGTCCTCGTCAAATGACCATAGATCAGCTTGGCAATTTATATATCACTGATAGAGGTAATGTTAGAATTAGAAAAATAACAATCGAGTAAAAACGCTGTCAAAATTTTATCAATTCATTAATTATTTGAATACTCTACTTTAATAAATGGGTCATGTGACTTTAACTAAAATCAAATACCTCTAAACAAAAAAGAAGCGGTTTTTAATCGCTTCTTTTTTATAACCCCAATCATTTAAGTTTTCTATATCTGTTTATAAATACCTCCTATTAAAAGACTGGTTGGATTATTTTATCAGACTAATAAACTTAAAATCATTGCTTAATTAGCTTAATCTCTTTTTCATAGCCATTGGCGATAATAGTTGCATAGTAGATTCCTGGCACCACAGACGAGAGGTCAATATCTATGATACTATCATTTATTTTAGAAATGGAAGATTGAATGAGCCTTCCAGTCATATCTACTACAGAAACATCCACACTAGACAATTCGATTTTTTGATTGAATTGTACAGTCGCTTTATCATGAATTGGGTTTGGATAAATATTCAAAGATAAATCCAGCATATTTTGCACCACTACCACTTCCGAATAGCTATATTCTCCATCAAAATCGGTTTGTTTTAACCTATAGTAAGATTTACCGCCAAAAGGATACTGGTCGATATATTGATAACTCAGAAGCTCACTGCTATTTCCTGCTCCAGATACTTTTCCTAATTCTGTAAATCCAACCCCATCAGAACTTTTTTCGATTGTAAAAAAGTCATTATTTGTTTCAGAAGCGGTCTCCCAAGTAAGTAGTACTTGATAGCCTTCACTTTCAGCGTTAAAAGACACTAAGTTGATAGGTAGAGGCGCACTTGGATCATCGGAATCTGTCCCTGCATAAAATTCTGAAAACGAGTTTACGTCTATTTCGGCAGCAATGCCAGTAGAACCATGTGAGGTAATAGTTGGAGTAAAGACATCAAGACTCATAGTCACTCCAGTCAAGTCGAGACTACTTCCATCCCGTTTGGTCACTCTAAAAAAGTCTCTGTAATATTCGTCCCAGTCTGCTCCATTTGATCTGCCATCTGCTGCTAACTGAGTTCGAATATCCGAAACTTCATCATTTAAAAAATAAAGTCGAACAGTTACTGGGGAAGTAGGTGCATTTGTAGGAGTAATGTAAAAGTTTCTATCTATAAAGTAATCTTCATTTGATACATCTACCACGTTGTCGCCGGATGTACGAATTCTTACTCCCCAGCATGTTTCTCCTAAATCATTGCCGTTAGGATTAACTTCTGCCACTATCCTTCCACTAGCATCCCTTAGCATTACAAAAGAAGCCCCGTTCAAAGTAGGGCAACCTGTAGAAACTTCATAGTCACCAACAGCACTTGAAATTTCAGTGAGTGCACTACTAACACCTGTAGCCAATGTAAAAAACGCACCATCATTTAGATCAACACTATTGAATGTAACAATATTTGAAGCAAAACTACTGGCATTCGTAATAACAGTACCTGATGTAAAATCTGCATCCGTATCTGTAATTAATGCGAAATCCTCAGCAACTGTACCTATCCCTCCGATACTAGAAACATCAAACGTAACCGTAACAGCTCCTACATCTCCTGTTTCTTCTACTCTCCATTTTCTGGTTAGCATATCTGTTATACCTGATGGTACATTAACGGTAGTTTCACTCAACGCGCCATTGTCATTTCCCCAAATAAGATACTCTGCATCGCCTAAATCACTAGGCGTACCCATGGTTAAAATAGCATCTGCGTTTTCACTTTTTGACTGTGTTTGCGAGAGCAATTCACTATCATCCCTTCCTATTCCTGCTATATCATTTGAATAAGTTGATACATCGTAAATAGTAGTCGAAGCCGCATTAGATCCATTATAAGTAGAACTATAATAATTATGACCTAATGTAATTCCATATTTCACACCAAAATAGGACTCTATTTTTTGACGGTCAGAAACAGACAAAGTCCCCTCATATGCCACTAATTCAGCTATATTCCCATTTAATTCATTGCCTCCTGTATCATCATCCCCCAAGACATAATCATAAGTTCCAGCCGGCGAAACTGAATAGTTAGTCGCATTACTCAATTGAAAAGCAATACCATTTTCGTAAATATTTGCGACCCTACCAGAAGGATGATCAATAGACCAAAGACCCGATGAATTCTTCTGAATATTTGAAGTATAAGTAGTTGTACTAGCGTACCTATTATCTTCAAACCAATTCCTTCCATCTTGATCAGCTACAGCATTATTTCTAAATTCAAAAAATGCATCTGTCGAATTAGCAGCATCGTTGTGCGTACCTACAATAAAAAAAGTCAGGCCAGCAGTCGTAGTTGTTATACTTCCTTGCAGGGATAAGTCCAAATTTGCAAATGTTACAACAGGATTATCATTAATTACAGACGTATTGAAACGAGGCTTCCTAAAATTAATAGTCTCCACAGCATCATTGCTATTTGCAGATTGGTCTCTCCAATATTCAACCGTCTGCCCATCTGTAGCAGGTACTCCAAAACTATTCTCTACTCCTGTACCTGCTCTTAACCATAAATTAAGATTAGTCGAAACACCTGCAGGGGCAGAATCAACATTTGATCCTAATACCACATAATTACCTTCATCTAAGTTTATACCACTAAACGTAATTACATTACCTGTCACATATGTTGGTTTAATATTAGTAATAGGACTTGACATGTCCTCATTGTCATCAACAACAAGTGTATACTGTGCTAATGCACGCCCTGAAACAGCATTTACGCCATTTAAATTAAATGATATATCAACCGTACCCGTCTCACCTGTCTCTGTTACTCTCCATTTTCTGTCCAAAGTCATTGAAACTCCTAAGATAGAAGAAGCTGACTCTGTCAATGAAGCCAAAGCTGTTTCGTTATTACTACCCCAAAATAAATACTCCCCATCAGTCAAATCAGTAGGGTTTCCTATGGTTATTATAGCATTAGTATTGACATTCTTAGACTCTTGTTGGATCAACCCTTGAGCATCAACACCCATATCCGCATTAGCTCTTCCTATACCCGAAATGATACTACTGTAACTACTAAAGGCTGTTCTATCTAAAATAGTTGCTCCACTACCATTAAGATAATCTTGCGAAGATATATCTAGCGTAATTCCATATTTTACTGCCAAATATGTCTCTACTTGCCTTCTTTCTGAATCATTTAAAGAATTGGAATAATATACGGCTTCAGCTACATCGCCAGTATAATCTGTGAAAAAATTATAATCATCACTAGCGGCTATTGTCACAAAACCAGTATTGGTTGATTCCAAATCTCCATTTACAAAAATCTGGTGGTTATTGGAATTATTATTTATTAATTCTACAATATGCCAATCACCTGTACCAGTAGTCGAAGTAAATGCACCTCCGTTGACTCTATACACTCCTCCATTTATCTCTAATCTTGGATTGGTATTATTATCAACTTCAAATAAATCAACACCATTTGTACTTCCTCTGACAACTGTAATAAAGGAATTAGCATTCGAAGTAGCGTTAAGTGTCGCTTGTCCCATGTTGTCTCCTGAAAAAACAAGATAATTATTACCATTGACTTGAGCAGACGTTTCCAAGACAGGGCGGTCAAACAACATTGATTCTAAGTTATTACTGAATCCACTTTGATCAGTCCATTGATCAACATCACTATCTTCAGCATCAGTAACTACACTTTCAGGACTTACCCACAATAACATGTTAGCCGAAATGGCTCCAGGAGCACCAACTGAAGATACAGCTAGTGATAAATAATCACCATCCGCAATAGAAACATTGGTAAACGTAATCACGTCATCAACGATATTTACACCGTTGGTGAAAGGAGTAACACCTGCAAAGATTGGAGAAGCATTATTAATTAATAGAGCATAATCGTCTGGATTCCTAGATCTTTTACCTAACTGTTTTAAATCAAATCTTATAGTAACCGTCCCTACTTCTCCTACTTCTTCAAAGTACCAAATTCTATTTAATCTTTCATCATACCCTGCAGGTAGGTCAGCAGAACTACCCGTATTACCATTGTTTCCCCAGACGAGATAATCATTATCATCTAAACTAGTAGCACCAGTCACTGTCATAGATGCGTCATCATTAATACTTTTTGAGGTAGTTTGGTTTAGTCCCTGAATATCATCACGACCTATTCCGGCTATATCATTACCATATCCATTACTTATATCATACAACGTTGTAGATGCTGCATTCGTACCATCGTACGCTACTGTAAAGTAGTCATGGCCCATAGTCACGCCATATTTGATAGCAAGATAAGTTTCCAGTCTTTCTCTCTGTGCATCTGTTAGAGTCCCTTCGAAAATAATAAGCTCTGAAATGGTAGCATCAATAAATTCTTGAGGAGTCCACCCAAAATCATGCGTACTATGTGCACCCATCAGTATACCAAAGGAGGTTCCTCGGCCAAAAGTTTCTAAAGCACCTGTAGTCACAATTTGAGTTCCATCTCTTCTAGCGTCTTGTATACCTTTAGTAGCACTAGAGCGAAAAGACCAGATTCTACTTTCTACTACTGTCTGACCTAACCCAAAATTCAACCTACCATTTCCACCATCGATATCTCCATAGTCCCAATAAAGATTATTATCATCCCACGGCAAATGAATTCCAAATCTATCATTTTGATCATGGGGAAAATTGAAAAACATGGTTCCTGGTTTGATTTCATCAACTTTAGTTATTACAAACATATTTATATCAGGAACAGAAGCTGTAGAAAAAATATTTCCCGATGCTATCTCTAATGTTTCTCTGTCTACATCATCAAAATCAATACCTGGATTGAAATTCAAAACATTTTCAACATAAGAAGGATCATTTCCGAAAACATCCCCCGAACCAATATCCACGCTTACAGCAGTACTTCTAACTGCATCATTATTATAATCGCTTTGATCCTGCCAATCATTTACATCGGCCCCACCTACAGTAGTATTCGTTCCTGCATCCGCTTTAAGCCATACTCTAAGATTAGTTCTTCCGACGCCTCCAGGACTTACCTGTCCATAAACGGTAAATTGAGTAAAAAAACATACTATAAACGCATAAAACAGGTTAATCTTCATACTCCTCATATCCTCTTATTTCTTTCCAAAGTTTTCTTTACAAAATGCAACGTAAAACTACCATATTACTTTTAAAGTGATATATTGAACTATTTAATTTCTATGTTAAATTTTTAATAATTTATCAAAGTAAAATCGTTTGAAATTAAGACTTAACTCACAGCATATGAATTATTAGAAATAAGATATCTCAACTTCATAAAAATTATGATACACCGTTATTCTGATCAAAAAAGCGTTTTTTTTATTTCAGTTTTATAAATAAAATAAATTTTTAGTTTATTATTTCCACTTAACGTTTTATAACAACTCTCTTATTAAAATACTAGGATAAACGCACTTTATTTTTTCAACCTCCTTATAACAAGGATCAAATTTTACTGAGTTGATAAACTCTAGTTTTTGGTTTATTGGTATTAAAAATTTTATCTCTAAAATGATCAATCTCCTTCCAATAGGACTCCTCGTTTGGCAAATACTCAAAATACTGTTTAGTCACTTTTTTTAAATAAGGGTACCATGGTTTACCTTCAGCCTCCAAGACAAGCTTATTTAAATAAGCTCGTTTAGACTCTAAATCATCAGCACCTTTATAATCTCTAAGCTTACTAAACTCAACCAGTTTTATTACTCTAACTTTGCCCATTACTTGGTGATATTTCAAACATAGATCGAATACCTGCTTAGCTTGGATATACTGTGGAGTCAAAGTATTATTCGCAAGATTAATCCCATTAACTAGCTCAGTTGAGGATAAAGTGTCAACAGGTATTTCGTCTATTTTTAAAAGATAATTTCCACGTTTAAGCCCCATTACCTTCAAGACTTCATTATTAAACTGTTTTTGGAATGGAACCAAATCAGCCCCTTCTTGATACTCTTCTGTAACTGGAAAAGGAAGAGCATTCGCCGCCAATTGAAACCCCAATAACCGCTCACCACTACTCAAATTAACCTTACAGTTCTGCGCTTCAACAACTGATTTATTCTTAAAGTCTATTACTACTTTTGAAACATATTTGGGAGCATTAAGAGTCTCAAGAATTTTATAAGCCATAGTAAAATGGCCAGTATGTTTCGGGTGAACTCTATCCTGACTTACAATCGTTTGAGTAGGATCTTGCTCTTGTACTTTCTCGTTTAATACTAACATAAACGAATTTAGATCAACAACAGGAGCTTGAATTTTATCTGCTAGCTTTCTGATATGAATAGCACATTTTACTAATGCATCATTCTTTCCATAAGCAGCAGGAGTCTTTAATTCGGCAGTCTGGTCATATATTGATGGCGTCATTAATATAGGCTTGATTCCAGATTCTAAAATTAGATCAACTAGTTTTTCTGTTTGTTGCTTATAAATATCCAAAGCTTCTTCTCGCTGTGCAGAAATAGTTCTACTAACCTCTATTCCTGATTTAAATAAATTCCCTCGCATGTCATTCATTCCTGTCATTAAAAGCGAGTAATCAGGATTATAAACTAACACATCCTTTTCAAAGCGATTGATCATTCCTCCCGCTACATCTCCAGAAACTCCTGCATTAATAAATTTCACTTTTTGTGAAGGAAATCTAGTTGCATGAAACGCATGAATTAGCATATGATACCTTCCATCCTGAGTTATACTATTTCCTATAAAACTAACTGTTTGCCCATCTTGAAAAATAGGTTTTAGCTGGGCTATTACCTGACTAGAACAAATAGTAACTAATACTATTGGGATAATTTTCTTAATACCTCGCATTGACATTATGTTTTAAACAAAGATATCTCTGACAAACATCTCTATAAAGTCAATATTATCATGATTAGCATGGCTTTTTTGGAAAAACAAGTTGCAAATCTTCCCTAGAATTTTTTCAACATAACAACCCTCTTATATCCAATGATTTAGCTAAGAATCGCAAAAACAAATGACTTCCAAACTTTTTCTAAATGAAACCGTACTCATTTTGTAGTTTCTTTTAACACATTAGCTTTATGGATAAAATAATGTATTTAGGTTAAGAATTTTATTTGGCACTATTTTAAAACTTCTCAAAAATAAAACTCACCCTCATGTTAATTCTATTTTTCTTCGTCATAGCATTTTTAGTGGGATTATTCTTTTAAAAAATCCTTTATCCGATTTCGAAAACTGTCTTACATAGTCAATAGATCATTTTTTATATAAAGCAGTGTGTACGTGCACGAAGGGTTTAGTAAGTACTTATTTGACTATTAGAGCATTATACGTTGTCTTTACCCTTTTTCTTTTACACAATTAGATTTATTTTAGTGATATCTAATCACTGGAAGCTCCCAACGAGCTAACACACCAATCTCTCACTAGACCTTACAAGCGACTTAAAGGACTAGAAAATAATCAATAATTAACCCGACTAAGACACTACTATATATGATGATAAACTACTATGACTAAACTACTGTTAATCACAGGATTGGTATCGGTATCCGCGCTTGGGATATCGCGTATCGAAGTCTTGAGAAATCAAGACGAGGTTGCACGGGAGTTCGCTGACAATGCAGCGAAAAGTTTTGACTTAACAACAAGTCAAAAAGATCTGGTCTATAATATGAAGCTCTATGAACTTCAAGAGATCAATCAGCTCAGCAAAGAAAATTTCACAGATCAAGAACTAGACATTCGCAGTGAAGATTACCATCGCAGACAAATAATTCGATTGGTAGAAATTACTGGAACAAGTTTACGTGAAGTGAATGAATTCTTAGCTCGTCACACGCCCCCTGAACCAACTGCCAATTGAAAACATTAGATGTATATGAATGATTAAACTACTACTTCGAAATGTTTGAACCAAGAGCAACCTCTCATTAGAAGTTGCTCTTTTTTTATCTTTTCAACTTAATAGCTTTCTTTATCGCTAGGGAACTCCCTTGCTTTAACATCGGAAATATAATTTTCGACAGCGCCAGTCATTACTTCTGACAAGTTAGCATACTGCCGTAAAAACCTAGGTTTAAACTCTTGAGTAATCCCTAGCATATCATGCACTACCAATACCTGTCCATCTGTATCCTGGCCTGCACCTATGCCAATAGTAGGAATCGTGATAGATTCAGAAACTATTTTAGCCAAAGAACTAGGAATCTTTTCAAGAACTATAGCATAACATCCCGTTTCTTCTAACAGCTTCGCATCATCAATTAACTTTTCTGCCTCAGCCTCTTCCTTAGCCCTAACAGTGTAGGTACCAAATTTATATATTGATTGTGGGGTTAAACCAAGATGTCCCATTACAGGTATACCAGCACTCAATACTCTCTCAATACTTTCTTTAATCTCTGCTCCACCTTCCATTTTTACACTATGGGCACCAGACTCTTTCATTACTCTAATGCTTGACTCCAACGCTAACTTCGAATTACCTTGATAGCTACCAAAAGGAATATCTACCACTACAAACGCTCTATCTGCGGCTCGCACTACAGAAGATGCGTGGTATATCATCTGATCAAGCGTTATAGGAAGAGTCGTTTCATGCCCAGCCATTACATTAGAAGCTGAATCTCCCACTAACATAACATCAACACCTGCCTGATCTAAGATTTTGGCCATAGAATAATCATAAGCAGTCAACATGGAAATCTTCTCTCCACGGTTCTTCATTTCTTGTAGTTGATGAGTAGTAACTCTTTTTATATTAGACTTATGAACGCTCATTATAATTCGATATTAGAGTTTTTAAATTAGAGTAAAAATGGATGACGTCTTTTGATCTCTTTATCGTTTCCATTTGATATTACACCCCATACTTGGGGCCTGTTTCTCATTTATTTCTTCAAGGTTTATAAGTTGGCTAAGGGCATTTCTTAAATCTTCCCCTGTGACGGGAATACCATTACCTGGAGTAGAGGCATCCATTCTACCTCGATAAACACAAACATCATTCTCATCAAAAAGATAAAAATCTGGCGTACATGCAGCTTTATATGACTTTGCGACTTCTTGAGACTCATCATATAGATATGGAAAGTTAAAACCATACTTTTCTGCATGAATTTTCATCAATTCAGGAGAATCTAGAGGGTATTTATCTACATCATTTGAGCTTATTGCAATAAAATCTATTCCCTGATCAGAAAACTCATGGGAAATTTTAACTACCTCATCTTGGATGTGAATCACATATGGACAGTGATTACAAATAAACATAACTACAGTTCCTTTCTGACCTCTTCTATCAGCGAAACTTAACTCTTTACCTGTAATAGTATCATAAAGAGTAAAAGAAGGAGCAACGGTACCAAGCGGCATCATATTAGATTCAGTAAGAGCCATATTTCTTATTTTTTGAACTAAAACAAAAAAGAGCAAAGACTTTAAGTTAGTCTTTGCTCATTATCTAATTTTTTAACTCTTTAATACTAATTAACAGAATTCGTCAAACACATTTACTAAGTGATCTGCGATCATTTCAGCGCTTCTTCCTTCTATATGATGCCTCTCTACAAAATGTGCTAATTCCCCATCTTTGAATAAAGCAATTGCTGGAGACGAAGGAGGGTAAGGCATAGTATACTCTCTTGCCTTTTGAACAGCCTCTTTATCCACACCAGCAAAAACAGTTGCTAAAGCATCAGGCTTCTTTTCAGCACCCGAAACAGCCATCTTAACTCCTGGTCTAGCTGAACCTGCTGCACAACCGCATACTGAATTTATTACTAATAAAGTAGTGCCTTTGTGATCTGTCATGTGTTGCTCTACTTCATTGGCTGTTTTAAATTCATCGAACCCTACAGACGTCAAGTCTGTTCTCATTGGTGCTACTAATTCTTCTGGATACATTTTTTATCTATTTTATAGTCCATAGTCAAAATCGATAGTTCAAATTATTTACCATCGTCTTTTGGATATCGACCGATTATTTACATAAATCCTAATTCTAACTTCGCTGCCTCAGACATCATATCTGTCTCATAAGGCGGGTCAAAAGTCACCTCTACATCTACTTTACCAACACCATCAATTGCTTCAATATTGGTTTTGATTTCATCTGGTATTTGTTCGGCAGATGGACAAGCAGGAGAGGTTAAGGTCATTAGTACATAGACATTATTGACTGGAAAAACGTTGATCTCGTAGATTAACCCTAACTCATACACGTCTACAGGAATCTCTGGGTCATAAACCTTTTTGATCGCCTCTAATACTTTTTCTCTTAATTCGTTCTGCTCCATTTTCTTAAGCTTTTGCTTTCATCGCTAATGCGTAAATCTGCATTTGCTTGATCATCGCTGCAAAACCATTTGATCTTTGCGTCCCGATGAATCTGTTCATTCCGATCTTTTCTTTAAAGTAAAGATCAGCACTTAAAATATCGTCAGGGTCTTGCCCTGAGAGAATAGTTAACAAAAGACTTACTAACCCTTTTGTAATAGCAGTATTACTATCGGCTTTGTATACGACTTTTCCATCTATAAGGTCAGCACTCAACCAAACTTTTGATTGACAGCCTTTCACTATATTCTCGTCTGTCTTTAGTTCCTCTGGGAATTCAGGTAATTTAGAACCCAATTCCATGATATAACCAATGGTCATTTCCATATCCCCATCGAACATGGAGAAATTTTCAATGATCTCTTCCTGAGCCTCCTTGATATTTGCCATTAGGCTTTAAACATTTTCACTGCTGATTTCAGCGCTTCAACAAATTCTTTTATTTCTTCCTTGGTGTTATATACCGAGAATGATGCTCTTACTGTTCCTTCTATTTCAAACCTTTCCATTAAAGGTTGTGCACAATGATGACCCGTTCTTACAGCGATACCTTTAGCATCTAAAATCTGGCCCAAATCAAAAGGATGAACTCCATCTATTAAAAAAGATACAACACTTGCCTTATTTTTTGCAGTACCTACGGGCTGAAAACCATCGACATCTTTAAGCAATTCATTAGCATATTCTAATAATTCATGCTCATGCTCTGCAATTGCTTCAGGAGTTAAATCATTTACAAAATCTAATGCTGCCTTTAATGCAATCACTTCTCCAATATTTGGAGTTCCTGCCTCAAACTTGTAAGGGATATCATTATAGGTAGTTCCAGAAAAACTCACATCTTTGATCATTTCTCCTCCACCTTGATATGGCGGCATTTTTTCTAACAACTCCCTTTTGCCGTAAAGAGCTCCAACTCCAGTGGGTCCATAAACTTTGTGACCTGAAAAAGCTAAAAAATCACAATTCATAGACTGAACATCTAGTCTCACGTGTGGGGCAGCTTGTGCAGCATCAATCAATACTTTAGCTCCTACCTCATGTGATTTGTTAATAATGTCTTGAACAGGATTAATAGTTCCTAATGCATTAGAGATATAATTCACCGAAACGAACTTGGTTTTGTCTGACAACAACTTGTCAAACTCTTCCATAATTAATTCACCTTGATTATTCACTGGGATAACCTTCAATACACAACCTTTCTCTTCACAGAGAAGTTGCCAAGGCACAATATTCGAATGATGTTCAAGATTAGAAACAACTATTTCGTCTCCTTCACTGATGAATTTTCGACCAAATGTAGATGCTACCAAATTAATACCTTCTGTCGTTCCTTTGGTAAAAATAATTTCTTCCACCTCATTGGCATTCAGGAATTTCGCTACAGCTTTACGAGAATCTTCAAAAGCTGTAGTGGAACGCTCAGCAAGTGTGTGAATACCTCTATGTATATTGGCGTTGTCCGAATCATAATAATGTGTCAAAGCATCAATTACAGATTGCGGTTTCTGCGATGTTGCAGCATTATCAAAGTAAATTAGCGGCTTACCATTTACTTCCTGATGCAAAATCGGAAACTGCTTTCTTATTGATTCTATATCTAATTCGGTACTTACCATATAGTTCTTAAACTTCTAATCTTTCAACAACCTTATCTGTCACTTCCATCTTTAACCATCCCAGTTTAATTTTTTCAATTACCTCAGATGCATTGGCTAAAAGAATCATAGACTTTGCTTTTTCTAAACTGATCCCTCTTGCTCTCAAATAGAATATAGCCTCTTCGTCTAACTGACCGGTTGTACATCCGTGAGAACACTTCACATCATCGGCCCAAATTTCTAACTGAGGCTTGGTGTTTATTACGGCTTTGTCAGACAAAAGGATATTACCATTTGACTGAAAAGCATTGGTTTTTTGAGCTGCTTGTCGAACAAAAATTTTACCGTTGAAAACCGCTCTAGATTCATCGTCGATAATTCCTTTATAAAGTTCGTTACTATTTGTGTTTGGTTGTGTATGATCAACAGTAGTATGATTGTCAACATGGCTCTTACCTTTAGTCAGATATAATCCATACATGTTACTCTCAACCCCCTCACCATTGACTGAGATATTCAAGTTATTCCTCACAATATCTCCATCGAAAGTGAATACATATGATGAAAATACACTATCTCTTTCTTGACTTACGTTTGTGTTACCTACATAAATCGCATTAGACGACTCTTCTTGAACTTTATATAAACTAATGTTTGCATTAGCCTTTACAATGTAATTCTTAGTTTCATTACAGAATGTCCGACCTTCCCCTTCTGAATAATGGAAATGCACAAAATCCGCTTGGCTGTTTTCGTGAGCCAAATAAATATTTTTTACGAAACCTACGTTAGAACCACTTTCTACAGAGATGTAATAACAAATCACGGGTGCAGAAACAACCTTTGATTTTTTGACTTCAATTACCACACCTGAATTAACAAACACTTTATTCTGAATAGCAAAAGCATCATTGGTTTCTGACATTAAATTAGTAGCATCAGCTCTATTATTCAAAGGCTCAATCGTAATCTCTGACTCAGGAGAAACTACTTTTGAATGCTCCTGATCAAACTCTCCATTGACAAAAAACAAAACATTAGCACCTTCATGCTTACGAGCGATCTCCTTCATCTTTTCTGAAGGTTTCTGGGTAACTGATTTTACATTAGCAAAATCGAACTTACCCTCGATTGCCTTAGTCAATTTTGTAAATTTATATTCTTCAGCCTTAGGACCTGGAAAACCTGCGTCTTTCAACTGAGTAAGCGCTTCATCTCTTTGCGCTTTTAGATGAGCAATCGAACTACCATTCAGGTTGCTTACATACGATTCTGCCTGATTGATGAGTTCCTGCCCGAAAATCTTCTTCTCTACAGTACTCATTATGCTTCTTGCAAATCGTTGATAATCCAATCGTAACCTTTTTCTTCAAGCTCCAAAGCCAACTCTTTTGGCCCTGACTTAACTATCTTACCTTTGTACAAAACATGTACAAAATCAGGAACGATATAATCTAAAAGTCTTTGATAGTGAGTCACAACTATAGTCGCGTTGTCTTTAGATTTAAGAGCATTAACTCCATTGGAAACAATTCTCAAGGCATCAATGTCAAGTCCTGAATCCGTTTCATCTAACAATGCCAACTTAGGCTCCAGCATAGCCATTTGGAAGATCTCGTTTCTTTTCTTCTCTCCACCTGAGAAACCTTCGTTCAAAGATCTACTTAATAGAGACTGATCGATCTCCACAAGCTTCATTTTCTCTTTCATCAACTTCAAGAACTCAACAGCGTCAAGGGCATCTTGTCCTCTGTGCTCTCTTACTTGGTTGATAGCCGTTTTCATGAAGTTAGTAGTAGTCACACCTGGAATCTCTACTGGATATTGAAAGGCCAAGAAAACACCTTCACGAGCTCTTTCCTCAGCTGCCATTTCCAATAAGTCTTCCCCCATAAACTCAACAGAACCACCTGTCACTTCATAGTCATCACGACCTGCCAAAACTGACGCTAAAGTACTCTTACCTGAACCATTTGGTCCCATGATCGCGTGAACCTCGCCAGCTTTAACTTCAAGATTGATTCCTTTTAAAATTTCTTTTTCCTCAACTCGAGCTTGTAGATTGTTAATCTTAAGCATTGCTATATCTGATTTATTTTGGCGATATGCCAATGTGATTTTCTAAATAATTACCCTACGGATCCCTCTAACGTCAGTGCCAAAAGTTTCTGAGCTTCAACAGCAAACTCCATAGGAAGCTTGTTTAAAACTTCTTTAGCATAACCATTTACAATAAGAGCCACTGCATTCTCCTCATCGATTCCTCTTTGAGTACAGTAAAATATTTGATCCTCTCCTATTTTTGACGTAGTTGCTTCATGTTCTACTTGAGCAGAAGAATTCTCAATATCTATATATGGAAAAGTGTGAGCACCACACTGATCTCCAATCAATAATGAATCACATTGAGAGAAATTTCTTGCTCCAGAAGCTCTTTTCATTACTTGAACTTGGCCTCTATAAGAATTCTGAGACTTACCTGCAGAAATACCTTTTGATACGATTCTAGACTTAGTGCCTTTACCAATATGTATCATTTTTGTTCCTGTATCTGCTTGCTGATAGTTATTAGTAACAGCTACTGAATAAAACTCACCAACAGAATAATCTCCTTTCAAGATACAAGAAGGGTACTTCCATGTAACAGCAGATCCAGTCTCAACCTGAGTCCAAGAGATCTTGGATCTATCACCAGCACATATGCCTCTCTTAGTTACGAAGTTGTAAATACCTCCTTTCCCATCTTTATCGCCAGGATACCAATTCTGTACGGTAGAATACTTTACTTCAGCATCGGTATTAGCTATAATTTCAACAACCGCCGCATGAAGCTGATTCTCATCTCTCATAGGAGCTGTACATCCCTCTAAGTAGCTTACGTAAGACCCTTCTTCCGCTACAATCAACGTTCTTTCAAATTGGCCTGTATTAGCCGCATTAATCCTGAAATACGTAGATAATTCCATCGGACACCTTACTCCCTTGGGAATATAACAGAAAGATCCATCAGAAAATACAGCAGAGTTCAAAGCACTGAAATAATTATCAGAAACTGGAACTACACTTCCTAGATGTTTTCTTACTAATTCTGGATGCTCTTGAACAGCTTCGCTAAAAGAACAGAAAATGATTCCTAATTCACCAAGTGTCTCCTTAAATGTGGTCGCAACAGAAACCGAATCAATCACTGCATCCACTGCCACTCCAGTTAATCGCTTTTGCTCAGTCAACGAAATCCCCAATTTCTCAAACGTTTCAATCAATTCTGGATCTACATCATCTAAGCTCTCTACAGCCTTTTTCTGCTTTGGTGCAGAATAATATTTTATCGCTTGATAATCGGTTTTTGGATATTTTACATTAGCCCATTCAGGCTCTTCCATATTGGACCACTTATCAAATGCTTTTAATCGCCACTCCAATAACCATTCTGGTTCATTTTTCTTAGCGGAAATAAATCGCACGATATCTTCGTTCAATCCTTCAGGAGCTTCATCAGCTTCTAAATCAACCGACCACCCATGCTCATACTCCTTTGAAGTAAACTCTTCTAATATTTGCTCGTCGCTACTCATCGATAGGATTTATTTGGACATACTTTCTAAAATGGATACAAAAGTACTACGGTTAACGGATTAGAGAGGTTTTGAGGTTATAATTTTTTTTGAAAGGCTCATCAAGTGAATTTATCAAGCACGATGACTATTTTAGGTTTTTCAATAAGTATGATATGAAAAAAGGGATTTTATTACTGCTAACAACACTATTTGCTTGCCTTGACGCCTCTGCTCAAAACGACCCCAACAAGCTTGCAATGACTAGTGTGACTGTAGTTTGTAGTGATATAAAAACATCCGCCACTTGGTATCGTCGGTATATGAAATTCAAAATGATGGAATATCGACCCGAAAAATATGCAAAAATGATCAAGGGAGGATTCCGACTCAACCTAATGCAAGGTCAAAATACCATTGTATTAAATCAAATCAACTTTTCAAAAGGCAAAAAGTACGTAAATGGAATCGATAAAATAGGTTTTACGGTCAATCAATTTGACAGCTTAAAACTTTACTTAGAACGATATGAGGAAACATTCGTACAGAAAGACACTATGGATGTGAACATAGGTTATCGAACTATGACTGTATTGGACCCTGACGGTAATAAAATCCAATTTTTGGAAGCAGCTAGCAGCTCAAAAAATTACATTGTCCTTCCCAAATTATTTGCAATTAGCTCTTCGGACTACATTATGTCTCTAAAATGGTATAAGGCTAAAATGGGATTCAAGGAATTGAAGTTAAATGATGAAAAAAACATTCATTTTCAAAACTATTTGCGAAAAGACGACATTCTACTTGAGCTCATTCATCTTCCTTATGAATCTTTAGAAACTACAGAATTCATGCCTGTAGAAAGGGATTTGGCTTCTTTCGATGCTCTTTCATTTAAAATAGGTCTGGCTAAGACCAATGCTTTTAAGCTTGACAATAATGGCAACAAAATTGTATTAAAGCATTAAATATCTTTTTATGCATCGATTATTTGTTGTTCTTATACTATTTCTCTCTACCTCATTGGCATTAGCCAATCATTCTTCCCATTATGTCCCTGACTCTATTCCTCAGTTATTACTTGACCTAGAAGTACAGATAGAATGTACTGACGGCATCAATTATATGTACAATTATGATTTTACCAGAGCAGACTCTCAATTTAGATGGTTGAGAAATCAGTATGCTTGGCATCCATTACCACATTTCTTACTAGGGCTGAGCCAGTGGTGGAGGATTGTTCCAGACATACATAATGAAGAATATGACGAAGCTTTTCTAAGCTACATGGACACTTCAATACTAGTCGCTAAAAATATCTTTGAGCATGGTAGTACTATAGAAGGAGGTTTTTTCTTATCAGCTGCTCACGCTTTCAAAGGCAGATTATACGCAGAGCGGAAGCAATGGACCAAAGCGGCTTCTGAAGGAAAACAGGCTCTTAAATATTTGGAATATTGTCGTGATCGACCAGACTATGGTGCTGAAGTACTTTTTGGAGATGCTTTATATAATTACTATTCTGTATGGATACCTGAAAACTATAAAATCCTCAAACCTATGATGGTATTCTTCAGAGATGGTGATAAAGAACTGGGGAGAAAACAACTTCAGAACGTAGCCAACAATGCTTTCTATACACGTACCGAAGCACAATACTGGTTAATGAAAATTGAAAACGGAGAAGGAAATACTCAAAAGGCAATGTTTCTTTCTGACTATCTGCACAAAACATTTCCGAACAATGCCTATTTCCATCGCTATTATGTTCGAATGCTGTATCAAAAGGGTCAGTTCTATAAACTCAAACCCGAATGCCTACGCATGATGAATAGAATAGATAGTGGATATGTAGGTTACGAACCTAACAGCGGAAGATATGCCTCATACTTTCTTGGACAAATATATGCTTATCAAAAAAACGATTTGAAGGCAAAAGAATACTACTTAAGAAGTGTAGAATTTGGAGAAGAGTTAGAAGCTCAAGAAAAAGGCTACCATCTGATGTCTCTCTATGAACTTGGAAGAATAGAGATGAAGGATAAGAACTATGATAATGCAAAAGCATACTTCAAGAAAGTCAAAAAGTATGCTTCCAGAAAATCTACTCATTACAAGCGAGCTAACATGGGGTTGGATCGGCTAAAGGAAGAAAAGAAAAAGTAGCCACTATTCTAATTTTTAAGAAATTAAACGAAGCACTACAACAAATAGCAGAACCTTTTGCACACCTAGAGTTTTCGGGTTTATTTTATCATACCGACTTGATAATACATCATACCTAAAACTAGAATTATACTCACTATGATTAATGAGGAAAACAGCGTATCTACTAATAGCCTTGCTCGCGTAACTTATATTCTTTTCATTTTTATCGGTGCAGTTGCTATTCTGGTATATACCGAAGAATATTTAGTGCCATTCATAGTGGCGCTAATTATCTGGTTTATCATTCACGAGCTACGCGAAAATTTTCAAATGATACCTTGGGTGAGGAAGAATGTACCTGTTTGGATACAAAGTACTGCGGCATTTATTGTTATAAATATAGTGATTGCCGGTATAGTTGAGTTGATTTACTATAATCTCAATTCGATGTATGCCAACTTCGATACTTATGCAGCTAATTTTCAAATTGTCTTATTACAACTAAGTGACATACTGGGATACGATGTAGCAAGTCAAGTCAATGAGTATTTTGCGAAATACGATATGGGAGAATTAGCGGCTTCAACCTTTGATTATGTTTCTATAATTTTCTCTGATGGTTTCCTTATTCTAATTTATGTAGCATTTCTATTGGTAGAAGAGGCCGTTTTCCCATATAAATTAAAAGCTTTCTATCCTGATGATGACGAAAGAGATAAGAAAGAGGACCTTTTCTATAAAATGGATCAAAACATAGGTCGCTACTTGAGACTAAAGTCGCTTGTGAGCTTTATTACAGGAGCATTGAGCTATATTGTTTTATTGATATTTGGAGTAGAAGCAGCACTTTTCTGGTCTTTCTTGATATTCATCTTGAATTTTATTCCAACTATAGGTTCACTAGTTGCTACTGCGTTTCCGGCTGTGTTTACAATCTTTCAGATGGCAGAATTAGCACCATTTATTTATGTGCTTCTATCTGTTGGGCTAGTACAAGTGGTAGTTGGAAATATTGTAGAGCCCAAATTGATGGGTAGCTCTCTTAACATGAGTTCACTAGTAGTGATTTTATCCCTGACTATCTGGGGTGGGATATGGGGCATCATGGGCATGATCCTTTCGGTACCTATCACCGTGATGATGATCATCGTATTTGAAGAAATCCCCAGTTTAAGATTTATTGCTGTTGCACTATCTGAAAATGGCAAATTGAGTGCTCCAATTACCAGACCTAAACCAAAAGATTAATCGAGAAAGCTTTTATGTATTACTAAAGGGCTCTAAACTAAAAAAGTCTTCAATTCCGAATTCATCGTTATTGAAGACTTTTGGTCTCTGTAATGAGATATAAAAATTACTTTTTCTTGTATCTCTTGTTGAATTTCTCAACTCTACCAGCAGTATCCACAAATAGTTTTTTACCTGTGTAGAATGGGTGAGAAGCAGAACTAACTTCGACTTTGATTACTGGGTACTCGTTACCGTCTTCCCATTTCATAGTCTCTCCTGAAGAGATCGTAGACTTAGTCAAGAATTTAAAATCACTTGACGTGTCAAAAAAGATGACCTCTTTGTATTCTGGATGAATATCTTGTTTCATTTTTCTATTGTTTTAAGATATCGCCATGGTTTTTGCCATAGCATGATTTATGATGATCCTTCCGAAAAAGGATCGCAAAGGTATTAAAACCCAATAAGGAAGCAAAGCATAGAATGTAATTAGTTGAAAATAAGACTTCTAATTAAAGTTCAAACGCTAATCAGGCATTATTATCCAAAGAATTACATAAATCAGGAGTCCTGGAAAAGCTGCAGATAACAGTGAAATCAACACATAGCCTATTCTGACCAATGTAAGGTCTAGACCAAAATATTCGGCTAGTCCACCACATACACCTGCTAATACTTTGTCATGGGATTTTTTAAGTACTTTGTTCATAATCGTGTAGATTCTTATTATTCGTTTAGATTAAGTTCTAGATAAAGTAAGTGATTTCAGCATTGGTTTTATTACAAGTACTCAGACAATTCTAGCCAGCGCATTTCCATCTCATCAAGGTCATTTTGTAAATTTTCTATTTCCTGTGACCATTCTGTAAGTTTAACGTGATCGGTTTCACCAGAATTCAGTAACTGATTCAGTTCTTCTTTTCGCGTCTCTAACTTTGGCATTTGATCTTCGATCTTCTTGAATTCCTGTTGTTCTTTATAGGTCAGCTTTTTCTTTTCAGATTCTCTAGTTTTAGTATTGGTCTTTTCCTGAGACACATTCGAGCTAGACTGAGCCTCCTTTTTCTTTTCTTTCTGTTCTACTCGATAGTCAGTGTAGTTTCCTGGGAAATCACGAATTACATCACTATGGTCAAACACAAATAAGTGATCAACCAACTTATCCATGAAATACCTGTCGTGAGATACTATCAACAAACACCCTGAAAAATTTTGAAGGTAGTCTTCTAGAATATTCAAAGTGACTATATCCAAGTCATTCGTTGGCTCATCGAGAATAAGGAAATTAGGATTGGCCATCAAAACCTTTAAAAGCTGCAACCTTCGCTTCTCTCCCCCACTTAGTTTTGCTATGTGCGAATGCTGAACTTTTGGATCAAATAAAAACTGATTAAGTAATTGTGATGCCGTGACGACACTACCATCATCTAGTGTAATAACTTCTGCCACCTCTTGAATACTCTCCAACACAGTCTTACCTGGTTCCTCCTGTATTGTATCTTGCTTGTAATAACCAAAAAGTGTATTTACCCCTAGATCTATTTCTCCAGCATCAGGAGTAATTGTTTGGGTCACTACATTAAGGAATGTAGACTTTCCAGTACCATTATATCCTACTATCCCCACCTTCTCTCCTCGAGTAAAGATGTGTGAAAAGTCTTTGAACATATTTTTACCTTCCCACGCCTTTGCAATTTTGTTAAGCTCCAGAATTTTCTTTCCTTGACGTTTACCTGAAATTTTGATCTCAAGCTCTGAAGTGCTCAAATCAACTTTAGCTTTCTTCTTCGTATCATGAAAGGCGTCAATTCGGTATTTGGCCTTAGTTCCACGAGCCTTTGGCTGACGACGCATCCACTCTAATTCTTTACTTAATAAGTTTCTAGCTTTATCACGTACAGTCTTCGCATTTTCCAGTGCCTCACCCTTTTTTTCAAGATAGTCTGCATAAGTCCCTTTGTACCTAAATAAATTCCCTTTGTCTATTTCGATGATTTCATTGCACACTTTATCTAAGAAGTAACGATCATGTGTCACCATCAAAAGTCCAAGGTTTTGTGCAGCTAAGTATTCTTCCAGCCATTCTATAATATCAAGGTCAAGATGGTTTGTTGGCTCATCGAGGATTAAGAAATCAGGCTCTCCAAGCATCGCTTTTGCCAAAGCAATTCGTTTTTGTTGCCCTCCTGAAAGTTCTACAATTGGCCTCTCAAGATTATTAATTCCAAGTTTACCTAATATTTCTTTGAGTCTAAACTCATAATCCCAGGCATTCAGTCCATCTATCTGAGTGATTAACTCTTGAAGCTTTTCTTGATCAGCTTCAGTAGGACTTGATTTTTCTACCAACTTCCAATATTCGTTTAGAAGCTTAGCTTCAGGATGAGAAGCGTCAAAAATTGAATCAAGAATAGTATGAAATTCACTAAGATCTGGAGCCTGATCTAGGTATGCGATTTTCAGATCTTTCTGAAAAGAAACGATTCCAGCATCCTGCTGTTCTTGCCCTGCTATGACATTTAACAATGTGGACTTGCCACAACCATTCACACCTACTAAGGCTACTTTTTGCCCCTGATCAATTCCAAAGGTTATATCATTGAACAGTTGCTTTTCATTGAAGCTTTTAGTGAGTTTTTCTACAGAAAGTGCTATCGCCGCCATATTTCATTCTACTTGTGACAGCAAAACTAGTACAACAGATGCTTTAGTCAACAGCGATCTTGCTGTTAGCTTTTCTTAAATGCCGCTTCCGCTGCCAACTTAATTTCAGCAGCGGCACTACTCAAGTGATCTTTTACTTCAGCCCACTTATCCTCGTTTTTTTCTTTGAAGTCATAATATTCATCCTCTAGGTCTTTTTTACGACTTTTCAGGACGGTAATTTTTTTATCAATATCATCTCTCACTTCATCCTTGGCAGTTTTTGCTTTCTCGATCAATTCATCAATCTTCCTACCCAAGTCTTTTAAAATATCTTCGATTTGTCCTTTGTGTTGTTCGCTCATAGAGAAGGGATCTTTAGTTTTTTCTAATTTACTCAAATAGATTGAATGATATGATGCTTTGAACTATGACTTTATTACAGTTGAGAATAGATTAGCCGTCCGAAAAGAAAAATCATGAATAGACCAATAATAATTGGACTTACTGGAGGAAGTGGATCAGGCAAGACGTTTATTTTACATCTGCTGAAGCAAGCTCTTGGAGAAGAAAAGGTGACAGTTTTGTCTCAAGACAATTACTATAAGCCTATTGAGGAACAAACTAAAGATGATCAAGGAATCGAAAACTTTGACCTCCCCTCTGCAATCAATCACGATGCATTCGCTAATGACCTCAAAAAGCTCATCAAGGGAGAGCCTGTTATACTAGAAGAATATACATTCAATAACAAAGAGAGTAAACCTAATCACATACACATCTCATCAAAGCCAATCATTATAGTTGAAGGTTTGTTTGTATTCTATCATACCCAGATAAGTAAACAAATGGACATAACAGTCTATATAGACTGCCCTAAGAATGTGATGGTCGAACGTAGAATAAAACGTGATGCAGTAGAGCGTGGGTATGATTTAAACGATGTCAAATACAGATTTGAGCATCATGTATGGCCTACTTATGAAAAATATGTGCTCCCAAGCAGAGAATCAGCAGATATCGTGATCGATAATAGTGAAAATGACAACAAAATAGATTTCAGTTCATCTCTAGACAAACTGAAATCTCAATTAGAGTTGTTGGAAGTTTAGCAAGGTGCCCACTGATCGTCTCCAAAGTTTGGCTTTCTCTTTTCGAGAAAGGCATTACGACCTTCTTTAGCCTCATCCGTCATATATGCTAATCTGGTAGCTTCACCAGCGAAAACTTGCTGACCTACCATACCATCATCCGTCAAGTTCATAGCAAACTTTAGCATCTTTATAGAAGTAGGTGATTTTGCTAAGATTTCTTGTGCCCATTCATAGGCAGTATCTTCCAGTTCAGCATGTGGAATTACGGCATTGACCATTCCCATTTCATAGGCTTCCTGAGCAGAATAGTTTCTTCCAAGAAAGAATATCTCACGAGCTTTCTTCTGACCTACCATTTTAGCCAAGTATGCCGATCCATACCCTCCATCGAATGAGGTAACATCCGCATCTGTCTGCTTGAAAATTGCATGCTCTTTGCTGGCCAATGTCAAGTCACAAACAACGTGCAAACTATGACCTCCTCCTACAGCCCATCCTGGAACCACGGCAATCACAACCTTGGGCATAAAACGTATCAATCTCTGAACTTCTAGAATATTCAAACGATGTCTTCCGTCCTCTCCGACGTATCCTTTATGCCCACGAGCCTTCTGATCACCTCCACTACAGAATGAATAAACACCATCTTTGGTAGATGGCCCTTCTGCGCTAAGTAAAACTACCCCAATAGAAGTGTCTTCGTATGCGTCATAAAAAGCATCGTACAGCTCAGAAGTTGTCTTTGGTCGAAATGCATTTCTAACGTTGGGCCTGTTAAATGCAATTCTTGCTACACCGTTAGACTTTTTATAAGTGATGTCTTCAAATTCTTTGACGGTTTCCCAATTCATATGTAAAGTTTTTTAAGGTTTAATCTCAGAGCGAATGCCTGCTTAACCCTCCAGCTTAAATAAAATTCCGAAGACTCCTCGTGCCTCAGAGACCGAGAGCTTCATTCGCAAATGTATAAGGAATGGTGGAATAGAAGTGAAAGTATATTACAGCTAAGAAATTAATTTTGATTTGCCTAAAAATGACTCGCCCCGCTGGTACCAACAGCGGGGCGAGCTCACTAACCTAACCTTAACTTAATTTTGACTTGCCCGATTGGCTCGTCAAGAATTGTACTAACTAAAACATTATTACTAATTGATTGTATTAACTGAATGTTAAGCGAAAAGTTGCCATATCCGACAAAAAGTTTTTTGATAGTCAAAACATTAGTCAAAATCGTCGTGAATTGACATAGTTTTGCCGCAAATAGTGCAGAAAGGAAGTGAACACCAAAGAATTACTATCGATCTATAAGGCTGAAGCGGAAATTAAAAGCCTAGCAGAACTCATTAAACCTAATGAGCATACGAACTTGAGAATAAAAGGATTATTGGGTAGTCTAGATGCTATCGTGGCAGCCTCAATCTATCAGCTCAATCATCAAAATCATATCTTTATTCTTCATGAGAAAGAAGAGGCGGCATATTTTCATAATGATCTACAAAACCTTGTAGGTGATAAAGAAGTCTTATTGTTCCCTTCATCCTACAAGCGCCCCTATCAGTTTGAAGAGACTGAAAATGCCAACATTCTGATGCGGGCTGAGATTCTTAACCGAATCAACAATAAGTCTTCTAATGGAGAACTCATTGTGACATATCCAGAAGCACTTACGGAGAAGGTGATCAACAAAAAGTCACTTGTCAAAAATACGTTCACAGCGAAAGTGGGCGAAAGTGTAGATACAGCCTTTCTTACTGACCTTTTGCATGAATATGATTTCGTTCAAGACGATTTCGTATATGAACCAGGTCAATTTGCCATTCGTGGTGGCATCGTCGATGTATATTCTTATGCTGGAGAACTACCTTACAGGCTTGAGTTATTTGGAGACGAAATAGAAAGTATCAGAACTTTCGATCCTGACACACAATTGTCGAAGGATTCTCTGAAAGTAGTTCATATCATCCCTAATGTCCAGACAAAACTACTAGAGGAAGAACGCCAATCATTCATGGATTATATTCCCAATAATTCAAAAGTTTGGGTGAAAGACCTTCAAAACACGCTAGATATAATTGACAAATCCTTCGAACAAGCCAATGCAAGTTTCGATGAAATAATGGAAGCTAGTGGTGACTCAAATATCTCCATGAAGCCTGAACAACTGTTTGAGACTTCTAAAACCTTTACTAACTCGATTGAGGCTTATGTTAAAATAGAATTTGGAAATCGGTTCTACACCAAAGGTGGGACTGAGATCCCATTCGATACTGCTGCCCAACCTTCTTTCAATAAGAATTTTGAGCTAATAGCTGAGGATTTAGAAAAACATCAAGAGCAGGGTTTTACTACCGTTGTTGCTTCTGAATCAGAAAAGCCTATTGGTCAATTAACGTCTATTTTTGAAGAAGTTAATCCTTTTATCAAGTTTGGTAGCTTGATAGCTGGACTCAGAGAAGGGTTTATTGATAAGAAGACTCGAATGCTATGCTACACTGATCATCAGCTCTTTGAAAGGTTTCACAGATACAAAATCCGACGTAAACATTCAAAATCAAAAGCACTTACTCTTAAAGAGCTTCGATCACTGAACCCAGGAGATTTTGTCACCCATATAGATCATGGTATTGGAAGATTTGCAGGTCTTGACACCATCGATGTCAATGGTAATCAACAAGAAGCTATCAGGCTGATCTATCGAGATGATGACTTGCTATACGTAAGTATTCATTCCTTGCATAAAATATCTAAATATAGTGGCAAAGAATCCATTCCGCCACAAGTGAGCAAGCTTGGTTCTCCAGAATGGGAAAACAAGAAGAAAAAAGTAAAGAGTAAAGTCAAGGACATTGCCAAGGAGTTGATTGCTTTATATGCGAAAAGAAAAGCAGCTCCTGGATTTGCTTTTGGAGAAGATAGTTACCTTCAAGCGGAGCTAGAGACATCCTTCATGTATGAAGATACACCTGATCAAGGTAAGGCATCTGAGGACGTCAAAATAGACATGCAAAAGGCTCACCCAATGGATCGATTGGTTTGTGGTGATGTAGGATTTGGTAAAACAGAAGTGGCTATGCGTGCAGCTTTCAAAGCTGCTGACAATGGCAAACAGGTAGCAGTATTAGTACCTACGACCATCTTAGCAATGCAGCACTATAAATCCTTCAAAGACAGAATGTCTAATCTTCCTATAAGGGTGGAGTACATCAATCGATTTAGAACTACCAAGGATATTAAAAGTGTACTTGCCGACGTCAAAGAAGGTAAGGTAGACATCTTAGTAGGAACTCATAGAATTGTCAATAAAGATGTTCAATTCAAAGACCTTGGTTTATTAGTAATCGATGAAGAGCAAAAGTTTGGTGTAAAAATCAAGGATAAGCTGAAAGAAATAAAAGTGAACGTGGATACTCTTACACTGACAGCGACTCCGATTCCTAGAACATTACACTTCTCTCTGATGGGAGCAAGAGATTTAAGTATAATATCTACTCCTCCTCCGAACAGACAACCTGTCACGACTGAACTTCATGTATTTAGTGAAGAGTTTACAAGAGACGCTATCAGCTTTGAACTGCGTAGAGGTGGACAGGTTTTCTTTGTACACAACCGTGTTAATGACATTGATAGTATAGCCAATATCATTCATAGACTTGTGCCTGATTCAAGAGTCGGTGTCGCACATGGACAAATGGATGGTCAACAGCTTGAAAAGACAATGCTTAAGTTCATCGAAGGTGAATACGATGTATTGGTATCTACCAATATCATAGAGTCTGGCCTAGATATTCCAAATGCGAATACGATTATCATCAACAATGCGCAGAACTTCGGATTATCAGACCTCCATCAGATGAGAGGGCGTGTAGGACGATCTAATAAAAAGGCATTCTGTTACTTGATCACTCCTCCTACCTCTCACTTATCGTCAGACTCGCGCAAAAGACTGAGTGCTCTTGAAGAGTTTTCGGATCTAGGAGACGGGTTCAAGGTAGCGATGAGAGATCTTGACATACGAGGAGCTGGAAACCTTCTAGGTGGCGAGCAAAGTGGGTTTATTTCAGACATTGGATTTGATATGTATCATAAAATACTCGATGAAGCTGTCCAAGACTTAAAAGGAAACGAATTCAAAGAATTATTTGCAGATGAAGAAGATACTTTACCTAAAGCATTTGTAAATGACTGTGTGATCGAGACCGACCTTGAAATATTGATTCCTGAAGACTATGTCAAAAACATCACTGAAAGACTCGCTCTATATACTCAAATTGATGAAATCAAGAATGAAGGAGAATTGAAGATGTTCATGATATCTGTAGAGGATCGATTTGGTAAACTCCCACAACCAGTTGTTGACTTATTCAAAACAGTTAGGCTCCGTTGGGTGGCAATAGAACTTGGCTTTGAACGTTTAATAATGAAAAATAATAGGATGAGGTGTTATTTCCCTCCTCAAACAAATGACTCTTACTATACTTCTCCGGTATTTGGCCAACTAATGACGTACGTACAGGGTCACCCTAAGTCATACCAGCTCAAAGAGATGAAAAACAAGCTAATGCTTATAATTGCTGATGTAGAGGGAATCGAGATGGGAACTACTCAACTTTCCAATATCAAGGAATCATTTAAATGACAGATTTGTTATTCATATATGGATCACTACTACAAGACAATGAGAACGAATATGCTCTTTATTTAAAGGAACGATCTGAATTAGTAGGTCCAGCCACCATTTTGGGTAAGCTATATGAGATCTCTTGGTATCCTGGGGTAATCCCAACGGACGATACTAAGAACGTAGTTCATGGTCAAGTGGTAAGACTCACAGGAGATATGACGACTACTCTTGAGAAGTTAGATGAGTACGAAGGATATTATGAAGACAATCTTGATGCCTCTGAATTCGTTCGTAAAAGAGTTAGAGTATCTTTGAATTCACAAACGACCGAATCGTGGGTGTATTTTTTCAACCAGCCGACTATTGGTATGTATCAAATAGAGTCGGGGGATTATTTAAGTTACATTGAAAATAAAAAGTAGTATGAAGTATCTGATAAAAAACCTACTAGGCCTTTTGGTTCTAGTAACTCTATTCACATCATGTAGTGAAGATGAAAGTTTGACTGCTGAAGAAATTGCAGCACAAGAGCAACTAGAAGCTGAACAAAAGCAAAAAGATCTTAATGAAGACATAAACGAATGGATCTACGATGTGATGGATGAAGTGTATTACTGGACAGATAACCTTCCATCTTACAAGGCTTCAACAAGTGACCCTGAAGAATATTTTGAAACGTTGATCGATTCAGAAGATAGATTTTCATATATCGCTCCCAACTATGATGAATTAATTAATGGTCTAAATGGAGTCACAAAGGAGGGTGGATATGAATTCATTCTTAGTAGAACCAGCTCGACCAGCGAACAGGTAGTTGGAATTATCACTTACATCAAACCAAATTCTCCAGCAGAAACTTCCGCTCTCAAACGAGGGGATGTTTTCATTGAGATTAACGATAAGGAAATGAATTTGGATAATTATTCCGAATTGCTTGGTGAGACATCTGAAGCTCATACTTTGACCGTATCTAGATGGAACGGAAGTCAATATGCTGTACGAGGGACGTTTTCTGTAAGTACTGTAGAATACGCCGAAAACCCTATTTTCATGAACAAAGTGATCACTGATGGTGATCATAAAATTGGTTATTTGGTATATAACTTCTTTTCAAACGGAGGACAGGGTGACAACTATGATGATCAGGTAGATGCTGTATTTGGAGAATTTAATAGTGAAGGCATTACCGATCTAGTTTTAGATTTAAGATACAATAGTGGTGGATCTATTTCTTCTGCTACCAATTTAGCTAGTTTGATTGCCCCAGGTGTGACTGACAAAAGTGTATTTTATCACAATCAATTCAACGATCTATTAGAAGCATTCTTTAAACAAGAAAATGAAGAGACAAGAGGCTTTTTCACAGTCGAGGCTAACAATATTGGAATTGAAAGACTCTATATTATTACAGGTAGGAGAACAGCCTCTGCCAGTGAACTAATGATCAATGGTTTACTTCCATATATGGATATAACTTTAATAGGAGAAACGACAGTTGGGAAAAACGTAGGTTCAATCCCGATAGAGGATACTGAGAATGATGAAAATGACTACGGACTTTTGCCTATCGTGCTGAAGATTGCAAATTCTAATGGAAACTCAGACTATGCTGATGGTTTTACTCCTAAGTCTGAAAATATCCTTAAAGAGTTTTCTGACTTCGATTACTTAGTAAAATTAGGTGACGAATCTGAGCCTCTTCTGTCTAGAGCTATCCAACTAATCACTGGAAATGCGACATCAACAAGAAGACTTGATGCTGGCAGGGATATCGAAGTCCTTCCGTACTTCGCTCCACATGAAGGGCACTTGATTGTTGACTAAGATCTTTTTACTATAAGTTATTACTCCTTTTTATTGAATAAAATGAAGGAGTAATAACTCTCTCCCTCCTCATTCTGATATATACCTGTACCTCCGTGGGTAAACTGCCCCAATAGAATATTCTTTTGGCGAATGTTGGTAGTCCATGCGGTAGTGACTTCGGAAATCACAAATGCTCCCTTTTGATGAATATCCTCCACTTCACCAGTCCCTAGCTCCTGATTGATTCTGATGACTAACTCGTCATAACCTGCAGCACGAAATCCAGAATATCTAATTTGCCCGAGCGCCATTTCCTGACTTTGAATTCTTGCTTCTATAGAGAGATACCTTTCTGACTTCAAAGGCTCCAAGCTGTTTTGACTGCGGAAGTTATTTATGGCAGTGAATAGCTCCTCTTCCTTAGCTGACTGATCTCCTAGGTCTTCAGTGTCGCAACCAATGAGCAAAATACAAACAACGATGAACGAATAAAAAAATGAAAATTTCAAAACTTGTGATTTGATAAACTCTATTCTTGTAGATGCAAATATTTTCTATTTACTTCAGTTATTATATTGAACAGAAAAATTCTTTGTTTAGATATAGAGGTTTTAGTTTTTCTTATCCGCCTTATTTGATAATTAGTATATAAAAGGTCTCAGCCATTAAACACGCATTTAAATAAGAGTATAAAATACAAACACATGAAAAAGTACTTCACACTATTAATCCTACCTTTTTTATTAGCATCATGTGATGTACTTGAAGACATCATCAATGAATCGTCCAATGGTCTTTCTGACGAAGAAATCATTCTAGGACTCAAAGAAGCCCTTGAAGTAGGTACCGATAATTCTGTAGTCTCAGCTTCCGCAGTCAATGGATATTATAAGAATGAAATCATCAAAATTTTACTTCCTACAGAAGTGAAAAAACTGCAAAATACAATTGAAACGGGCTCTCTTAAGCTATCAGATGTAGATGAACTTTCAGGGGTAAGTAAATTCATTGGAGATGTATCTATTCCATACAGTGCGATCTGGGATACATACCTTACTGCCAATAGTGTGGAAGGCGAACCATTCGAAGATCTGATACAAGCAATGAACAGAGGTGCTGAATCTGCTGCTACTAAAGCAAAGCCAATCTTCGTAAATGCTATCGTAAACATGTCCATAGTGGATGGCTTGAATATTCTTCAAGGAGACTCTACGGCTGCGACGGCTTACTTTCAAGACAATACCAGTACAGCGTTAGTTTCAGCTTTTCAACCAGATGTACGATCAGCACTAGAACAAACGCAAGCACTAGGTATATATGAAGATGTAGAGGGTGTTGTGAATTTCATGATCGATGAGGATTTTCTTATAGATCAACTGAACATAGATAGTTTTTTTGAAACACAGGCATTTAAACTTGCCTATTCCGCTGCGGGAATAGAACCCATTTCAATCAGCAACTACATAGGTGTCACTCTTCCTGAGTCGATAGACGGTTATGCTACTGAGAAAGCAGTTGGAGGACTTTTTCATCTAGTAGGTGAGGAAGAAAAGAAAATAAGAAAAAACCCATTCGCATGGGCAAGCGATATTATTGAGAAGGTGTTCTCAAGTGTTGAGGCTAATTGGGGAGCTTAGATATTGCTCACTTTACTTCATAAAAAAGGCGAATCTCGATCGAGATTCGCCTTTTTAGTATATAGTAGCCTAAGTAATTTGATTACATCACATTTAAATCTTCATCAAGCCTAACTTTTTTCCCATCCTGATAGGTCACTTCATATACTGTAGGCTTATCCTTTTGCTCTACTTTATTGATCGCTCCGAAAGTATCAAGTCCACCATTATCATTGACATACATGAGTAGTTCCAATGGAAGTCTAAAATAGTCTTTCAAGTAATAGTTGGTCCTAGACCATTCACCATCTGGAGTATATATGATCATGCCAGGGTTATAATGACCATTGGCAGTTTTAGCAACAATACTAAACTGATACAGTTCTAAGTTACCCTTGCTTTTTCTTCCTGAGATAATCTGAGCATCATTAAGTCTGCTGTAGATATCCTTCTTTATGTGATGTGTCAATACGACATCATCCTCCATCTCTCCTACTTCTACTGGCTTCAACTTTTCATTGAACAAAGAATATTGACCGTTTTTATGCTGAATTCTATAATTGCCTCTACCTGATCCATTATCTGTATAAGTGCACCATCCGATAGGTGAATCTATCTTGATTTTATTCAGTATTTTCTCGGGCACTTTATTGGTGATCGTATACATATTTCCTGTGATTTTTATATCTAAATCATATGTTACTCTCAGTGTGATTCCATCACCAAATTGACAATCAATCTTGGTGTATACCCAATATACTCCCCAAGGCTTCTTTTCAATTTTCTTAATCGTGACGTTAGAATATTTAGATTTTACATCTTTTCGGATTAGTTCTTCTACATCTTCACAAAAGGCACTGAATGCAAATGAACTTAGGAGAAAGGTTAGAATTAGTGTGTAATGCTTAAACATATCATCATTGTTTTTTTATGGTTAAATAAGTCGGGATGATAAGGGGAGGTCGGAATATGTAATTCTACATATCCCAACGTTGAATGTATTCAAAATATTACACAAAGAGATTGATAATCAACCTTTTTTATCAAAACCCTGCAAATGGCCTCCAAACAGAGATTTCATCAACAAACCGAGATAGCACTTCTGGATCGACCAAAACACTAAAAATTAATCCAAAAATAGCTCCGTATAAATGTGCATCATGATTGATATTATCTGAAAGCGAATCGCTTTTCATATAGGAATAAACAATATAAATACCTCCTAAGATGAAGCCTGGCAAACATATAAAACCGTAAAGACATATGTTATCTGTTGGAAAAAACATAATACTACAAAACACAATTGCAGAAACTCCTCCAGAGGCTCCGAGCGAGTTGTAGCCAGGATTATTACTTTGCTTAAATACCGTGATGAGGTCAGAGACTACGATTGCCATTAGATAAAATGCAACAAAGTATATAGCGCCCAGACTTCCTTGAGTGAATTGAAATATGTACTCTACATTACTCCCGAAGAAATAGAAGGTAAACATATTAAATCCAAGATGTGCCCAGCTACCATGAACAAATCCTGAGGTCAACATTCGATACCACTGGCCTTGACGCACTGCCACCGGATTCATGACCAGCCGATGAGCTAAAGAAGGGTTTTTAAAAGCGGAGTAGCTGACTACCACGGTCACTATGATCAAAATAACGGTCAAAGACATATCTATAAATTATAATAACAAGTTCCGAAGATACGGATTCTATTGACAAAGGAATGGAGGGATTATCATCAAAAAGACAACCAAAAGCTAGACGTAAACTTTATGGAAAGGTCATATAAACTTACAATTGATCAACCAAGGGTTACATGCGATCAACCAGACGTTACATTTCATCAACCATGCATTACATGTGATCAACCAGACGTTACATTTCATCAACCATGCATTACATGTGATCAACCAGATGTTACATTTCATTAACCAAGCATTACATGCGATCAACCAGACGTTACATTTCATCAACCATGCATTACATGTGACCAACTAAGGACTACGTGTGATTGACCTGACGTTACATCTGACCTTCAATTGACCTTATTGTTTGAAGTCTGAGAGTGATTTTAACCTTAATGAAATCCTTGTATCACTGTACTTGCGCTTAAAATAAGTAAGTGTTTTAGCATCTATTATCAGCTTTCCCTTTCTAGTAAATTCATATCTTTGAAATGCAAACACATTTTAATTTATCAGATGCATAATTCGGAAATACGTCTTAAACAGAAAATCTTGGGAGAGCATACGGGTGAAAGTCCCGAGACCTATCTGAGCATCGCTTGGAATGTGTTTGCAGTGACTCTCCCTCTTTTTGTTCAATTAAACCCATTTCAAAATGCAAACACAGAATGGTCAAAGTATTTGTCAGAACGGAAGCTCGGCAGTTACTTCGGTTGATACACGTCAAGTATCGGAAAGTTCAAGCTCTTTAACCCCAGCTCAAATTGAGTTTATCGGTTACGTTACATTTCATGGTATTGAAGATTTTATTAAGTCTTTAAAGATGATTCATGACTTTGCTCTGTATCATACGGACCTGTGCTTTGATACAAATGAAAAGTCTGCTCTTTTTGATTTGAAAATTCTCTGGGAAGGATTTGAACGAATTAGTGAAGAGTCTTAAAACTTTAGGGGGACTAATCAGTAGTCCTCCTTTTTCAATGAGATTTAGTCTAGAAGTTATTGGATAGGCATACGGGTGCAAGTCCCGAAGACCATTCAAGGCATTGCTTTGATACGTTTCGCAGTGACCTATCTTCTTTTTATTCATTTCATCATTTAAGTTATGCGAAACGTAAATGGTCTATGTGTTCACACAAATAATAATTTGAAAAGCACATCAGTTGATACACGTCAAGTATCGGAAAATTCAAGCTCTTTAACCCCTGCTCAAATTGAGTTTATCGGTTACGTTACATTTCATGGTATTGAAGAGTCTTAAAGCTTTGGGAGGACTAATCTGTAGTCCTCCTTTTTCTATTTTTTGAAGTCTTCCCGTAAATAAACAAATACAGTTTTCAAGAAGATAACTTCTGCTTACCAAGCACAGCCATCTCTGACTCAAACACAAGTCTCTCTATTTCAAACATAGTACTCTCCAATTTAAGCAAAGACCTCTCTCAGCCAAACATAGACTCCTTGATTTCAAACATAGAGCCATCTACCTCAAACATAGGCCTCTTGACTCCAAACATAATGGGGTTGAAGTCAAACACAGCATACTCTCAGACAAACACAGGCTTCTTAATAGTAAACACTGCGTACTTGAACCTAAACAATGATCTATAAAGAGAATAGTATGCCATTACAAATGAATCGCCATGCGCTTAAATAGGTAATACGATATCATTCGAATTAGCTATAAGAATTATAACTATTCCTAAGCGATCAATTCTAAATACAGTCTAGAAGATATTTCGACTAGATTGCGAGCTCAAACTGATTCAATATGTGGATACTTCTTGGAATCGTATCACTCGTAGGGCTCGGGATCTATGATATCCTCAAAAAGCAGTCTCTCAATGACAATGCCGTATTGCCTGTATTGTTCTTTTCTACTGTCGCATCCGCCTTACTTTTCCTACCTCCATGGATTATGTCTATGACAGTGAAAGGCTTTGACCAGTATCCTAACTTCTACATCCCTTCTGGCAACTTCCAGTTTCACATTCATATTCTGATCAAGACTTTTATTGTCATTTCGTCCTGGATACTATCCTATATGGCTCTGAAGAACCTCCCGATCAGTATAGTGTCTCCGATACGTGCTACTGGACCAGTATGGACACTGATAGGTGCTATCACTATCTTCGGAGAATCTCTCAGCACATTGCAATGGATAGGAATGACTATTGCCCTCGTGTTTTTCTATATTTTCTCATCAGCAGGCAAAAGTGAAGGAATTCACTTCCGATCGAATAAATGGGTGTGGTTCATCATGCTAGCCACACTAATCGGCACATTCAGTACCCTTTATGATAAATACTTGATTGGCTTATACAATCGAGTGGCGATTCAGGCCTACTTCTCCTTTTATCAAGTACCTGTGATGGCTATTGTACTAGGAGTTTTTTGGTATCCAAAACGTAAGGAGCTGACTAAGTTTACTTGGCGCAATACAATTCCTTGGATTGGGATCGTACTAGTACTTGGTGACTTTGCATACTTCTATGCCTTGTCCTATGAGGAGTCTTTAGTTTCTATTCTCTCACTACTGAGACGGAGTAGCGTAATCATTTCATTTGGCGTAGGAGCAATTATCTTCAAAGAGAAAAACAAACGAAAGAAGGCATTGATTTTACTAGGAATAATTGCTGGTATCTATCTGATTATGCTTGGTAGTTGAGTTTATTCTCAAGATGAGACTAAAGGATTGAAATCGATGATAAAAAAGCTAAGACCATCAGTCAGCGACAAAAAATGATCCCTTCAGATATAATAGAACAATACAGCCCTTCAAAAATTGAATTAGCTAAAGACACTTTTATCTTTCAAGAAGGTGATCAGGCTAGATTCTATTACCAGATCATATCAGGTGGCGTGAAAATGATCAATATCAATGAAGAAGGGAAAGAGTTCGTACAGGGTACATTCCAAGACGAACAGAGTTTTGGGGAGCCTCCATTATTTCATGACGCCAGATATCCTGCCTCTGCTAAAACTGAGAAAGCTTCTATTCTCTACAAACTAGGAAAGGAGAAATTATTCCTCCTACTCAAAGAGTATCCAGAGGTGCATCTGACATTTACATCGATGCTTTCCAAAAGGCTGATGTACAAATCAATGATCATGAAAGAGATTTCTAGCCACGATGCTAGGCACCGACTCTTAACATTTTTTGACCATCTAAAGGCTGAATATGGACAAGTAAACACCCCTTTCCATATCAAACTCACACGTCAGCAACTATCAAACCTTCTTGGTATACGAGTAGAAACTGTCATCAGAACTGTCAAAACATTGGCGGACTCTGGCGAAATAAAACTGGAAGGCAGGAAAATACTTCGCTGATGCTCTAGATTATTTTTAATCGCAGAGCGATAGCTCATTGGGTTTAATTCCCCGATCTTTTAAATAAAATTCCGAAGATATTCCGTACCCTTGGGTCGGAGAACTTCATTAGTAAACTTCTTTTATGACATAAGTCATAAAGGAGTCATCCTATAAAGTGTAGAATTGCTAATACAAATGGAAAACGCCGTGAAATCAATCAAAAACGATATTTCAACTGAAGAAGACATCAAGCTCATGGTGGATTCTTTTTATGCTAGGGTCAATGAGAATCCTCTTCTTTCCGATGTATTCAATGGTTTTGCAAAAGTAGACTGGGACTCGCATTTGCCTAGAATGTATCAGTTCTGGGAAGGTTTGATTTTAGGTAAGCAGGGTTTTAAAGGAAATCCTTTCGCTGTGCACCAGCCTCTACCAATCAACAAGGAGCATTTCGAGCAATGGATAGGTTTATTTGTCGAAAATATAGATGCACTATTCGAGGGAGAAGTGACTGAACAAACTAAACTCAGGGCTAGGTCTATTGCACACATCTTTGAGTCCAAATTATCCGCTTTGTCTTCTATGAAGAATGACATTTAAACTGTATCTCTATGAATAAAAGCACCATAAATCATTCTGAAACCTTCCTTCTCAAAAACTTAATTTCCTACTCTGAAGAGGCTACTGTCAGTAAAATTTTGACAAAAAGTCAAGGTGGCAATACAACACTATTTGCATTTGACAAAGGACAAAGTTTAAGTGAGCATACAGCCCCATTTGATGCTACAGTTTACATAGTGGATGGCTGTTGTAAAGTGACAATAGATAGCAAAGAATATCAACTGACAGCAGGTGAACTGATCGTGATGCCGGCCAATATCCCACATGCTCTTGAGGCTACTGAGTCTTTTAAGATGCTACTCATCATGATAAAAAGCTAAGAATCTACAGAGCAATCAAACTTTCTCTCCCATAAACATCAATATCTCTGACACGGACTCATCTTTCAGGTGTATGAAGTCTTGTCTCCGAGGATCATTAGCAAATTCCTTAAGCCTGTCCTTTGACTCCATTGATACTATATGAATCTCGTAGGGACGCAATTCTTCTCCTTCTATAAAGGAATCTGCTGTAGGCCGAATGCGCTGAATAACCTTCCCTCCGTATTCTTGAAGTAATGGTATTGCCTTAGACTCAAACTCCAAAAAAGCTTCTTCGCAGTTGTCTTTGATATAAATCAGCTGAGTGATATAAAGCATAAATTAATGATCTCTGTCAATCAAAGCCTGTGTAAATGCAATCAACGGGTCAAGGTTCAGATCTTCATCCTTTAATTCCACCAACTGCTTAAAACCTAGATCGAAATAATACTTCATTTTTTCCTCTGCTATTTCCTTAATCCCTAGCTGTGCGTAAATAGCCTTGACTGAATCGACTTTCTTCACGGGATCAAAATCAGTAGCAGCAATCAGATCATCGAGGTCTTCCTTAGTTTTTTCATCTGCCAGTTCAAGAGCCTTGAGTAGGAGCATTGTTTTCTTGTTGGAGATAATATCTCCGCCTATTTGTTTACCAACTTTAGCCGTATCTCCATAGACGTCTAGCAAATCATCCTTTAGCTGAAACCCTATACCGATATTTATCCCAAACTCTCTCAACTTCAAGGCTTGCTCCTTAGTCATTCCCGCTAAAAGAGCTCCCATTTCTAAACTATAGCCGAGTAATACCGAAGTCTTTAACTTGATCATTTCGATATAATCCTCCTCAGGCACAGTATCTATAGTCTCAAAATTCATATCCATCTGCTGGCCTTCACAAACTTCTACTACACACCTATTGAAGAGCTTAATTAGATATTTGATATCATCATAGTCGGCTTCTAGCATCAAATCGTATGCTAAAATCATCAAAGCATCACCTGATAAAATTGCGATGTTGCTATCCCACTTTTTATATACTGTTTCCTTTCCTCGACGCAGTGGCGCTTCGTCCATGATATCATCATGAATCAAAGTAAAGTTGTGAAACAATTCGATAGAAAGTGCTGGAGCAATAATAGACTCCCAATCCTGTTTTTTGGTCAAGTAAGCCATGACAGCCAGTATCGGTCTCATACGCTTACCTCCTTGTCGAAGAGTATATCTGAGTGGTTCGTATAACTCGGTTGGTTTTTTACCGAATTCCATTTTGGCTAATTCGGCATTAAGCTTTTCTTGAAATAATTTAATTTGATCAGTCATTCAAATTGTTTGTTTTCGGATTGGTAAACTGTGGGGAGGAATATTAAAAAACGGGAACCTACCTAGTAGAAATTAAGGAGAGTCAAAACGAGCCCACTCTAAAAGTCATACTCGTCATCCTTCATACCTACAAACTCTAGGTCTATAGTCCTTCTATCAATATTAGTATCCACTACGGTAACATTGACAGAATCGCCCAAAGTAAACATTCTTTTATTTCGTCTACCAATCATACGATAGTTCTTTTCATCAAATTCATAGTAGTCATCTGTCAAGCTCGCAGCACGAACCATCCCTTCACACTTGGTCTCTGTGATTTCTACGAATATCCCCCATTCTGTCACACCTGAGATTACTCCTTCGAACTCTTTACCTTCTACAGATTGCATGTATTCTACCTGTTTGTATTTGATCGAAGCTCTCTCTGCATCTGCTGCTCGTTTCTCCCTACTTGAAGAATGCGAACAAAGCTCTTTGTATTCCTCTGGCTTTGGGGATCTTTTATTGTCTAAATAGTGCAGAAGCAATCTATGCACCATTACATCTGGATATCGACGAATCGGTGAAGTAAAGTGTGTATAATGAGGAAATGCCAATCCAAAATGTCCTTTTGGTTCGGTAGTATAGACAGCCTTAGACATAGCCCGAATCGCCAAAGATTCTAGAACGTTTTGCTCAGGCTTGCCTTGAATATCATCCATCAAACTATTCAACTCTGAGGAAAGCTCTCCATGGACATTCACTTTATGCCCGAACTTCACTGCAAATTTTGAAAATGAATCTAGCTTCTCTGGATCTGGGTCATCATGGGTACGATAGACAAATGTATCCTCCCCCTTATTCCTATTAAATACTTCTGTTGCTACAAAACGATTAGCTAGAAGCATAAATTCCTCCACTAGTTTATGAGCATCTTTTCTTTCCTTTGGGATAATCCCTAATGGCTTTCCATCTTCATCCAGTTTGAATTTGACCTCCACTGTTTCAAAATTGATCGCTCCCTTTTTGAACCTATTGGCTTTAAACTTCTTCGCTAACTGGTTGAGTGTATTGATCTCTTCCTGAAAATCTCCCTCTCCTGATTCAATTCGCTCTTGAGCTTCTTCATAGGTAAACCTTCGGTCTGAGTGAATCACCGTTCTACCAAACCAATGTCCTTTGACCTTAGCATTATTATCTATCTCAAATACTGCTGAGAAAGTCAGTTTATCTTCATTTGGACGAAGGGAGCAAACTCCATTGGACAACTTCTCTGGCAACATAGGAATCGTACGGTCTACCAAATAAACAGAAGTTGCTCGCTCTATCGCTTCATCATCCAATGTACTGTCTGGAGTCACATAATGAGATACATCTGCGATATGTACGCCTATTTCGTACAAATCTTTTTTAATCTCTCTAAACGAAATAGCATCATCAAAATCCTTTGCATCAAGAGGGTCAATAGTGAAGGTCGTAATCTCACGCATATCTCGACGCTTCTCTATTTCAGACTTAGGTACTTCGATATCAATTTCTTCTGCAGCAGCTTCGACATTATGCGGAAACTCAAATGGCAAGTCGAACTCTGCCATGATAGAATGGATTTCGGCTTCATTTTCTCCTGCTTGACCTAAAACCTTTACCACATGACCTATCGGACTCTTATCCCGTCCACCGTGCCACTTATCTATTTTGACGAGTACCTTGTCATTGGGCTTGGCGTCCGCTATTTTTTCTGGATATACGAATACATCTACATGTATCTTTCTATTATCTGGAGTAACGAACGAAAACTTTGGTAGAATATCAATCTTCCCTACAAACTCAGTCTTATTACGCTCTATTATATTGATGACCTTCCCTTCTGGTTTGGCGCCATGTTTACGACCTCGCTTCTTGATGACCTCAACAGTATCACCATCTATAGCAGACATCAAGTCATCAGTCTTTACCCAGATATCTTCATCCTCTCCATCTATGATCACATAGGCAAATCGAGAATTGACATGATCAACAGTTCCAATGAGCTTATTAGTGCTTTTTTCCTCTTTCGTTCGGAAAGAACCATTGCGATTCTGAATCAATACACCAGCATGTTCAAGATCTAAAACATAACTAAGCACCTCACGTTTGCTGTTCTTATCTCTGGTTCCGGTTTTTGTAAAAATTTGCTTGACGGTAAAAGAATCGCCAGCATGTTCGTCGAATAATTCACTGACTGCTCTCTGCAATGCTTTGATATCCGTTGGCCTACCAAAGCCTCCTTGTTTTCTTTTACCTTTTTTCTTTTTCGCCATATAATCAGGGAAGTGGAATTTTGGGGGTAAAGATAGGACGAAGTAATTGGTATAAGATATTGAATTGTCTTTTAGAGAGATAGAAAGTAACCAAATACACAAATTCAGATACTTTTAATCTTAGAGCGACTATCCATTGTGCGGGCAATACTTAATCCCATAAGGTCTGGTTAAGAAAAATGTGAACCTAATTCTATGTCCTCCAAAAACAAAAATTTGTACACCTATCATCATATAAATTCCATATTGATAGATGAATAATGAGCTTTAGAAGATAATAATTAAGAATAAAACACATCATTTATATTCAAATTGGCATACCCTTTCAATCTCAAATAAACCTGTGCCGTGGCTAATACATCTTGACTACAGTACTTAGCAATCCTATTTAAATCTTCATCTTCGTAATAAACTCGATTAACATCCGAGCCATCGATATCATCTTTAGGAGATTCTATACCAAAAACTTGAGTTAACAATTCTAATGAGGTGTAGTTTTTCCAATCTCCAAACTTCCAAAGTTGCATCGTGTCAATATGTTGAACTTCCCAAGGCTTCTTACCCGATAGTTCAAGGTATGGAGGTAGTGGCAAACCATTGATTAATAACCTTCGTGAGATATATGGAAAATCAAACTCCTTACCATTGTGGGCGCATAACTGAATTTTAGTTTCATCGAGCTTACTACCAAGTGTTTCTATCAACTCCTTTAATAAGGCTTTTTCATCATGATTGACAATCGCCTTGATTTTCATAGATAGTTTTTCTTCCTGATCATAGTATAGAAAACCCACAGATATACAGATGATTTTCCCAAACTCAGCATAGATACCAGCTCTTTGAAAGTACAATTCCTGCGGAGATAATTCTTCATCTCGAGAGAGCATTTGAGACTTTTTCACCCATTGCTCTTGTATATTATCGGGTAGTTCTTCGAACATTGATTCTTGAGAAGCAGTCTCAATATCAATGAAAATCAAATGGCTAAATGGGGTTTTCATATGGCTAATTAGTATTCATTTTCTTAGTCCAATATCTGACTAAACCTGCTACACTCATCCAAGATGGGTTTGCTGCTTGATATTGATCTATTTCATTTTGGGATAACCCTTTGGCTTTTAATTGATCATTAGTGTAATTAATAAACAATGGGACTATTGCTTCATTAGTCATACCACCTTCCCATTTTACTTTGACGAAATCTGACCAGTCAGAAAGTATCTCTTCCAATTCGTCAAAGTGACCATCAACATTGGAGATACTTCCATAATGAGTTAAGTAAAGAAGAGATGGTTTTGCTTTTCGTAAAATATTAATCGATGCAAGCCAATATTCAATATTAATATCGGGAGGTGGACATGGTGGTTGAACTGGACCATTTGCTATTTTCACTCCCGCTACATCCCCAGAGAAGATAACGCCATCGATTTGCCATGCTATATGATGTTTAGCATGACCTGGAGTATGTAGACTCTTTATTTCAACATCGCCTACTTTGATGGTTTCTTTATCTCCGACTTGAATTAATTGACTTTCAGGTATGGGCTCCATCTGCCCCCAGAGTCTATCCATATCATCCTTATAAATCATTTTGGCAGAAGCCATCAACCTAGAAGGATCAGCCATATGTTTTACTCCTAATGGATGCAAATAAATATTAGCTCCTTCCTTAGCAAAAGCCCAAGCAGCACCAGCATGATCTAAATGAATATGAGTTATAAATACATGTTTGAAATCTGAAATTTTATATCCTAAAGCATTTATTTGTTCCACTAAATACGGATAGGTTGAATATGGTCCCGTCTCTATTAGAATTGGCCCTTCTGAGTTTTCGATAATGTATGAAGCAATCGCGTGTTCTAATCCAAGAAAATGTAGATCAACAGTGGTGATAGTCATCTATATAGCTGTGTTGTTTTAAGTATAAGTCTTGAGTTACTACAGGGTGTACATAAGCAATTTACTTATTACCTAAGCAATCCACATATCGAACTACTTAGAAATAGTGATAGTAACCGATACGTAAAACATACCCTGATTACTATCATGAAACAAATTATTAAAATAATACAATTAACTCATAATTAGGCAACGACCAATTCCTCTGTCTACCTAAATTAATTTATACGGCATTCCTCTATTTCTAGCTGATACATGATCATCTAATTTTGAAACAAGAAAACAAGGCTACAGACTATTTAAAACAGTCTCGGCGAATTATCAAATTAAAATTAATAATGCCATGAGAGTTGATTCGTTTATCAAGATGCCATTGAATGATCAGATCAATCATCTGTACAGATATGGCTCTTTTGTCACTGACATCAGATACTACGCCCACAAGGTGAATTTGTATTTGATCAAAGATGAATACTATGAAGTATTCGTCAGTCAAAAATCTCTGGTGATTGAAAATATTACTCCCTTAGATTTTCAATCAAATAGATTAGACCTCTATCTAGATCAGATAGAACTATCCATAGCCAGTTAAAATTTGATTTCGAGCCTAGTAGCCAACTCGTGAATAGCTTGTTCCTCTTCGTCTGATATCCCATCAGCGATATTGGCGAAGAGATACATAGTTTCTATAATAAACTCTTGATCCAGTGGATTCTCTTGAACATAATGATGCAAAGCATGTAAAAACTTCTTCTTCCACTTGTCAACATTATCTATAAGATATCTCATCTCAGTACGAATCGACATGGCAATTGCATCTCTATTGCTTGCTGATGAAGAAACGAATTCAGCTGCAAGTCCGCGAGTAGCCATCACAATACTATCCCACTCTTCCTTATCAAGAACCCCATCACTCAAACAAACCAATAAAGCTGGATATAACTTTGCTATATAAATGAATTGATCCTCGGGAAGCTTGACACGACGAGCCTTTATATATTCAATATAAAGTAGATGTAAATGATCACTCATGACTGTAAAATAATCAGTTTATAATAAAACACACTTATTCAGTAGAATCAGTAATCCCCATCTGAATGTATCGTCCATATCTGTAAAGGATATCCTTCACATACTGCACTGGCTCATTTCCCCTACAATACCCGAATTGAACAACAGGATCTTCATAATATTTACTCTGAGATTTTAAAAGCAAGTACTTCTCCACATTATCATCCCACACATTCGGATCTGCTCCATACTTTTTAGCCAATTTTACGGCATCGCGTACATGACCATCTCCTACATTATAAGATGCCAAAACAAATTTTTCTCTCTCGACAGAATCTTCTAGGTATTTCCATTTTTTTTGAAGCCACTGAATATGCATTGTACCTGCTTTGATACTATGATAAGGGTCTTCTAGATTTTTTATTCCATAACTCTTAGCTGTCTTCGGCATAACTTGCATAAGACCTTTCGCCCCTACCCAAGATTTGGCCTTCGGATCAAAACGTGATTCTCGAGAAATTTGTGCGGCTAACAACCTCCAATCCCAACCAACACTATCTGCCCCTATTTTGATTAACGAATCATAGGGAGAGATCTTATCCCCAGTATTAGAGAAAAAATCACTCTTCAGCACCTCTCTTGCCCTAGAAGTAGAAGCTTTAAAATATTTATTGTAGAGAGAATTGTATTCTGACCCTCGTTTTATTTGCTTGAGCCAGGTGTTTATTGATAGCTTCAATGAGTCTGCGTTATCACGAACTCCCCATGCTATTTGCTGAGGGAAACTTACTGGAGTTTTAACATCAAGTATAGGATGTTTTTTAGCTATCAATTTTGCCAAATTCTCATCTGCAACTGTATATTCAATTGTTCCATCAGCTACTAATTCGATAATAGATTCCGTCTCCAAGTCTTCAAAATCCTCAACTACTAAAATTTCGCCTCCTATTTCATCACTCAGATTTCTTAATCGCGAGCCAAAAGCCGAATGTTTTCGAACATAAACCTCTTTACCTATAAGGTCAATAACACTTCGAATAAGTACTTCATCAATTTCATGAAGTTTCATATCTCTCCATTTCTCTGGTTTTCGCTGAATCAATACTTGACGAATGTGGTAATGAGAATTTGTAAATCCGATCTTTTCTTTTCTTTCTTTGGTGACGGTCAAATTGTGAGCTAAAATATCTCCATCACCTTTATTGATCAATTCAAAGCCCTCTTCGATACTTCGCGCAATTTTAAACTCTAAATCAAGCCCCGTATATTCAGCATACTTTGAAATAAGCTCATACTCAAATCCTAAAGGCTCTCCTCTATATAGAAACATACCCGTGGAGCTGTTGTCCACGATGGCCGTAAGCTTACCTTCTCTTTTGATCGCTCCTAAATCCCGATCTATTGGCTTGAAAGATTTTTTGACACTTTTAGATTCAACATCTACAGTCTTTGAAGATTCTGGTCCCCTACAAGAAAAAAGAAAAACGGCTAGGAAAAAAAATAAATTGATTATCAGACGCATAGGCGAAAATTAAACAGATTCCATGAGACTACGACAAAAAAAGACACTCCAACATTATAAGTACTTTATTTTGAATCACTGTTCAATCAAAAATTACCTTGAAAGCAGTACAAACCTATAGGTTAATGCTATTTCTCAACAAGAACTCTTTAATATAGGTAATAGAGTCAACTTGTGCTTCGAGAAAACCATTGTGTCCTGTATCCTTTAAAATAAGACTATCAGACTCTGGAATGAAAGTCATCATCTCTTTAGAGGATTCAATTTTAACAGCCATATCTCTATCTCCAGCAATAATAAACTTCGGTTTATCTATGCTAAGCTGTTTAGTTCTATCAGGACGAACTTTCATCGCCTGAGAATAACCTACAATACTTTCCGTAGAAGTGAGGTAAGCGTTTTTCTTCAACGTTTCAATTTCTTCTACAAAAGTTCTTCTATTCTCTGGAGTAAATAGATTAGGTACAAATGAATCAATAAACTCCTTGTGACCATGCTCTGCTATGAAGCCACCCACTTTATCCCTGACTTTTCTCTTCTCATCATCATCAGGAAAAGTAGTAGATGAAAACAATCCAAAACCCGTCACAGCATCAGGATATAATTCACTCAATGCAAGGCTAATATAGCCCCCTAAAGAATGTCCAATCACAAAAAACTTCCCAACTGCCAGAGAGTTCATCTCTTCGATCACTAGATCTGCTATATCCTCGATTGTAAACTGTGAAGTAACTAATGATGTTTTACCATGACCTGGCAGATCAATAGAAATTACTTTATAATTCTCCTTTAGAGCCTCAACATATGGTTTCCAAATATTAAGAGTCTCACAAAAACCATGGATGAAGAGTATAACTTTTGAAGAAGAGCCTTGTATAGAAAGGTTCATATTAGATTAGACTAGTGCTGTTTCGAGAATTTTCTTTGCTGACTTATAAATACCTTCAGGATCAAACCCACATTCTTTATGAAGCTCTTCTTGAGTACCATGCTCAATATATTGATCTGGAATACCTAGTCTTACTACCTTAGAAGTATAATCATTGTCTACCATAAACTCAAGGATAGAGCTCCCAAAACCACCTTGCAAACAGCCATCTTCAACCGTAATCACATACTTATGATTTTTGAAAATATCATGTAGCATTGATTCATCTAGCGGCTTAGCAAACCTCATATCATAGTGTGCTGCTTTAATATTTTCCAACTGAAGTTTGTTACAAACCTCTACAGCATAGTTTCCTATATGTCCTATGGTAACGAAAGCCAACTCATCACCATCAACAATCTTCCTACCCGTACCTATCTCGATTTCTTCCATCGGAGTTCTCCAATCAGGCATTACTCCTTTACCTCTTGGGTAACGAATAGAGAATGGTCCTTGATCTGGTAGTTGAGCCGTAAACATCATATTACGAAGTTCAGCTTCATTCATTGGTGCAGCTACTATCAGATTAGGAATACATCTAAAGTATGCTATATCATATGCTCCATGATGGGTGGGTCCATCAGCTCCTGCAAACCCTGCTCGATCTAGACAAAAAACTACATTCAAATTCTGAAGTGCGACATCATGGATTACTTGATCATATGCACGCTGCATGAAAGTAGAATATATATTACAGAAAGGAACTAGGCCTTGTGTAGCCAAACCTGCCGAAAAAGTCACAGCATGCTGTTCTGCAATACCTACATCATAGGTTCTATCTGGCATCTCCTTCATCATGATATTCATAGAGGATCCAGAGGGCATCGCAGGAGTAACTCCCATTATCTTTTCATTCTCTTTGGCTAATTCCACTATTGTGTGACCAAAAACTTCTTGATATTTAGGAGCTTGAGGCGTATCGTATACTTTCTTATGAATTTCACCTGTCACCTTATCAAAGGTACCTGGTGCATGCCATTTGGTTTGATTTTCTTCTGCTAGTGTGTAACCTTTTCCCTTTTTAGTAATACAGTGAAGAATTTTAGGACCTGGAATGTCTTTTAGGTCATTCAAAACATGAACTAAATGGTTGATATCATGACCATCAATCGGACCGAAATACCTAATATTAAAAGACTCAAACATATTACTCTGCTTGAGCAAGAAAGATTTGATACTCGCTTCGAACTTACCTGCAATCTCTCTAGCATTAGTCCCAAACTTGCTAATCTTACCCAAGATCTTCCATGCCTCATCTCTTAACTTGTTGTAAGTATGAGAAGTAGTGATATCTGTAAGGTAATCTCTAAGCGCGCCTACATTAGGATCAATTGACATGCAATTATCATTGAGAATGATCAACATGTTAGAGTTTGAAACTCCTGCATGATTCATAGCTTCGAAAACCATACCCCCAGTCATAGCTCCATCACCAATGACTGCAATATGTTGTCTATCTTTTTCTTGTTTATACTTCGAAGCTTCAGCCATTCCTAGGGCTGCCGATATCGAAGTGGAAGAGTGTCCAACACCAAAAGCATCATACTCACTTTCTTTTCTTTTTGGAAAACCTGATAGTCCTCCATAGAACCTATTCGTATGAAACTGCTCACGACGTCCTGTCAAAATTTTGTGACCGTAGGCTTGATGTCCTACATCCCAAATCAACTGATCATCAGGTGTGTTGAAAACGTGGTGTAATGCCACTGTTAACTCTACCACACCCAAACTAGCTCCGAAGTGCCCTCCGTAAACAGAAACTGTATCAATAATGTATTGACGCAACTCGTCACATAACTGTACCAATTGCACAGTATCCAAGTCGTTCATATCCGAAGGAGAATTGATCTTGGCGAGAAGTTTGCCTGGTTCTATCTGCATAGTTTTCTAAATGTACCTCAATCAGGGTTAAGCACCAAAAATCAATTGGCGGTTTTCTTTATACGGTGGCAAAACTAAACAGATTTACTTTTTTAAATTGCAAACTATCAACACAAGACATTATGAAGCTTTTTTTAGCAGTATTATCCACTATAATCTTTTCATTTCAAATCGCATATGGACAATTAGACTCCTTAGATGTCATGATTGGACAAATGATAATGACAGGAATAGGAGATTATCCTGGCATTGACCAGAACGAGCAACTTAAAAAAGAAATCAAAAAAGGGTATATCGGCGGCGTAATTCTGTTTGAGAAAAATATAGCCAAGTCAAATTCCAAAACTGAATTAATAAAACTCACGACAGAACTCCAATCAATAGATGAATCAAAGCTATTAATAGGAATTGATCAAGAAGGGGGAAGGGTCAATCGACTCAAACAAAAATATGGTTTTCCAAAAACTGTCACTGCTCAATACTTAGGACAAATTGATAATATTGACTCTACTAGGTTCTATGCCCAACAAACTTCCAGTATTCTCAATCAATTAGGTATCAATGTTAATTTTGCTCCAGATGTAGATGTAGCTGTTTATCCAGAAAACCCTGTAATTACTAAACTTGGAAGAAGCTTTAGTGACAATGAAAAAGTGGTCGTTCGTCACGCTAGACAAGTCATCAAAGGACATCGTGAATATGGTGTTGTGACAACACTCAAACATTTTCCTGGACATGGTAGTTCTCACGCGGATTCTCACCTTGGTATGGCTGATGTAACAAAGTACTGGGAATATCGTGAATTGACGCCTTATAGACGACTCATCCAAGAAGAGCAAGTAGATGCTATCATGTCTGCACATATAGTTAATAAGCACCTTGACCCTTCAGGGTATCCTGCAACATTATCACCTTACATTATTAATGAAATCCTTCGTGACACATATGGATATCAAGGAGTAGTTTTCTCCGACGATATGCAGATGCATGCGATCAGCAGTGAATATGGGTTTGAAGAATCTATAGTACTAGCAATCAATGCAGGGATTGATATCTTAATGTTCTGTAACAATGTACCTGGTAATGAGCGTAGATCCGCAACAGAAATTCACTCTGTAATCAAGCGAGCTATAGAGGATAATAAGGTTTCAACAGATAGAATATCCCAATCTTACGGTAGAATACAAAAACTCAAAAAGCAGATAGATTCTCAAGAATAATTATTTCCTTTTTTACAATTTCACTTCGCTTACTGCTTCAAGAGCCAAAGTACTAGTGTCCTGTGTATAAATAATTAACATTAAATCTTCGTCTGTATCTGGTAAAGGCAAAGTCATATAACTAGACTTTTGAAAAGGAATACTTTGAAAATACCGTACCACATTAGAATGAGTAAGTGTTCTGCTTCGGTTCTCTCCACGAGGTACATAATTCGAGGCTTGTTTTTGTACAATTGCAAAATTTATTACATCATGATTTCCCTCAAAACAGTCAAATTTAAAAGTGACTTGACCACTCTCTACTTTAAGGTTTGAAATCATAATGCTTTCCTTCTCATTTTCAAAAGATTTTAAAACGGCAGATTTCAAACGGGATCTATTCGATCCTACAAACTCTTCTCTACCATCTACGATCATCTGTGGTGTATACATAGAGCTAAGTCGCATTTCTCTGGCATACCAACGTTGACGGTCTGTATATTTTTGATCACTATAAGGGTCTTTCCACCCTAGACGGTTCCAATATTCTACATGAAACGAAAGGCCTATTACTCTTCCTTTTTCACTTTTATTACCTACAACTTCCTGTAAAAGCTTATCAGCACTAGGACAACTGGAACAGCCTTGAGATGTAAATAACTCTACCACTGCGATAGGCTGTGCCTGAACTGACATTCCCAAAAATAAACATACTATAGATATCCACTTCATGATTCCACAAACACTCATATCTAATAATTGATTCCATAATTATTAAAGTATTGACATTTCGTCTGTTTATAACATGTTGATTTTTAAAACTAAAATTATTAGTTATTACTAAATAAAGTAGTTTTAATTTGTGAAAATAGAAATATATGAATCCACAAAAGTCTATCGTTCATATGGACTTGGATACCTTTTTTGTCTCATGTGAACGACTATTTGATAAGAGACTACTTGGTAAACCCGTCTTAATAGGAGGTACCTCTGACCGAGGTGTGGTAGCATCTTGTAGTTATGAAGCACGTTCATTTGGCATCCATTCGGCTATGCCGATGAAAGTAGCTAGACAACTGTGTCCAGAAGCAATTATCATCAGAGGCAACTCTCAGCTGTATTCAGAAAAATCAAAGGAAGTCACTGATATCATTCGTGACCATGTACCACTTTTCGAAAAGTCTTCTATCGACGAATTCTATTTAGACCTTAGTGGAATGGACCAGTTCTTCGGCTGTATGCAATGGGCATCAGAGCTGAGACAAAAAATCATTCACAATACCAAACTACCTATCTCATTCGGGCTATCTCAAAATAAAACTGTCTCTAAAATCGCTACAGGTGAAGCCAAACCTGATAATGAAATACAGATTCCCTATGGATACGAAAAGACGTTTTTAGCTCCTTTATCTGTAAAGAAAATTCCCATGGTGGGAGAAAAAACCTACCAAACACTAAGACAGCTAGGAATTAGGCACATTCATCAACTACAAGAAATGCCAGTAGAATTGATCGAGCGTGCTTTTGGCATCAATGGCATTAAAATGTGGAAAAAAGCAAACGGTATTGATAACAGTCCAGTTATTGCCTATCAAGAACGAAAGTCCATTTCTACAGAGAGAACTTTTGACAGAGACACAATAGATATTGTAAAACTGAAGAGTATACTACTCGCTATGGCGGAAAACCTTGCTTTTCAACTACGAAGAGGAAATAAATTGACTTCTTGTGTGACAGTGAAAGTTCGCTACTCAGACTTCAATACCCATACGCTACAAAAGAAAGTTCCTCATACCTCTGCGGATCATCTTTTGATACCGAAGGCACTAGAGATGTTTGACAAGCTGTATAACAAACGGCTTCTGATAAGGTTAATTGGCGTTCGATATAGTGATCTAGCAGAAGGTAATTATCAAATTGACCTCTTCGAGGATTCCGAAGAAATTATCAGTCTATATCAGGCAATGGATAAAATCCGTGACAAGTATGGAGACCGCAAGATCATGCGTGCTTCTGGTATCACTGCTAAAACAATCAGCAGATTTAACCCCTTCACTGGTGAAGCGCCTCCATTACTCGCAAATAGAAGAACATGACATAATTACGTCCATATAACATCTGATTATTTTCTATGAACCAGAACTGCTATGTATCTCAATACCCATTCTTTCTTTAGCTTCAAGTATGGCGTCATGTCTACTGACCAACTTCTCACCGAAGCGAAAAATAAAAACCTTAGCTCATTCGTACTCACTGACATCAACAGTACTGCAGGGTGCATGCGATTCATTCGTGATGCTCATAAGTTTGGTATTCGTCCAATAGTTGGTGTAGACTTCAGAAATGACACTGAACAAAAATTTGTCCTCATTGCACAAAACAATACTGGTTTCCAAAATATCAATGTTTATCTATCTAAACATCTTCATCAAGAAGAACCATTTCCAGATCAGGCTCCTCAACTTGATAATACTTATACCATTTACCCTTATTTATCATGTCAACCTGATCAACTCCAACATCACGAATATGTTGGTATTGACCCTAATGATATCCTCAAACTTCCTTTTTCAAAATGGAAAAATCATATAGACAAAATAGTCATCCTCAGAACTGTCACTATTAGAAAAACACATAACCATCCGAATCGAAAACAACCTGACTTCAATGTACACCGACTACTACGTGCCATTCATTACAACACTCTCCTTACAAAACTGACGTCTAAAGATCTATGTGCTACACATGAATATATGCTCTCAAAAAAAGAACTCCTCGATACCTTCGAAGACTATCCTGAGATCATCCTAAATACAAAGGCAATCATAGATAATAGCTCAATACAGTTTGAATTCGGAGATGAATACCCTCACAAGAACATTCAGACATTTACTGGTTCTGAAAAAGAAGACTATCAGAAAATCCGCAGTCTATGTCTTAAAAAACTAAACTACCGCTACCCTAACCCAACCATTAAAATCTACCGAAGGTTAGCATTGGAACTGAATATGATCAAGCAAAAAGGATTCGTATCATATTTCTTAGTCAATTGGGATATCATCGAATATGCGATTCGCAAAAAATACTTCTATATCGGTCGTGGCAGTGGAGCTAATAGTATAGTTGCATATATCCTACGAATCACAGATGTAGACCCTATTGGTTTAGACTTATATTTTGAAAGGTTCATTAATCTCTACCGTCGAAATCCACCTGATTTTGATATTGATTTTTCTTGGCGAGATCGAGATGATATTACTAAATACATATTTGAAACTTATGGTTATGACCACGTAGCCTTACTTGCGACATACAATACTTTCAAAGTAAAAGCTGCAATAAGAGAAATCAGTAAAGCATGCGGACTACCACCACATGAAATCACACGTCTCACCGAGACACTCAAAGCTGATGACTCTCAAAAAGCGATCCATAGACTAGACAAGCTTTCTATGTCTATACTCAACTACGCCGTAAAACTCGAAAAAATCCCTAGCCACTTAAGCATACATGCTAGCGGCATTATCATCTCTGACAAACCTATTTATCACTTTACTGCTACTAACATGCCCCCTAAAGGCTTTCCTATCACGCATTTTGATATGACAGAAGCAGAAGATGCTGGTTTATACAAATTTGATATTCTTAGCCAACGAGGTCTCAGTAAAATCAAAGAGACTCTAGAGATCATAAGATATAACCAACCACAAGCTCCACGGATAGACATCCATGACACTAAGCGTTTTTTTAAAGATGAAAAAATAAAACACCTATTAAGAACTGGGCAAGCTATTGGATGTTTCTATGTCGAATCTCCTGCTATGCGCATGCTACTTAAAAAACTTAAGGTTGACCATTATGAAGGTTTAGTAGCTGCTAGCTCTATTATCAGACCAGGAGTAGCCAAATCTGGTATGATGCGACAATATATCATTCGATTTAGAAAACCTGAAAAGAGAAAGGAAGCACATCCTACCATGAAAAAGATCATGCCAGACACGTTTGGAATCATGGTTTATCAGGAAGATGTTATTAAAGTCGCTCATTATTTTGCTGGCCTCACACTAGCAGAGTCTGATAAACTCCGTCGAGGCATGTCTGGTAAATATCGCTCTAGAGCAGAATTTAAAGAAGTGGAAAGAAGATATTTTGAAGAGTGTCGCAAAAAGGGACATTCAGAAAAATTAATCCATGAAGTATGGCATCAGATCATGAGTTTTGCAGGCTATGCCTTCGCCAAAGGTCATTCTGCCTCTTACGCTATAGAAAGTTACCAATGCTTATTTCTAAAAGCTTACTATCCACTAGAGTACATGGTAAGTATCATCAACAATGGGGGCGGTTTTTATCGACCTGAACTCTATATTCATGAGGCTAAAATGCTAGGAGCAATCATAGAACCCCCATGTATCAATACCTCAAGGCAAGAAACTACTATTGATGATAAAACCATATACCTAGGTTTTCATATTGTCCAAGACCTAGACCATAATAGCATCATTGAAATCCTCGAAAAAAGAGATTACTACTTTGAATTCAAAAGTCTTGAAGAATTTGTTAATAGAGTTAATATAGGTATAGAGCAACTGCAAATTCTCATTCGGATCGGAGCTTTTCGCACAATAGACTCTAACAAGAAAAAACTACTTTGGGAATCATTCATGCTACTTAACAAAAGCAAGTATACCCCTCCAAGTTTATTTAAAACAAGAGTTAAAAAATTCAATATCCCAAACCTTTATATCGACCCAAGAGAGAAAGGATTTGATGAAATTGAAATTTTAGGCTTTCCTCTAGAAAACCCATTCAATTTAACTCTGCCTTATGGTAAACCATACAGTTTATCAGCTGAACTGTCTCAATTCAAAAACAAAAAGATCACCATGCTCGGCTATCTCATAGCTACTAAAAACACTGGTACATCTAAAGGGCAAAGAATGTTTTTTGGTACTTTCATTGATGAGGCAGGGCATTTTATTGATACTGTTCACTTTCCTCCTATTGCATCAAAATACCCTATCAGAGGTCAAGGTATATACGAAATCAAAGGTACCGTAACAGATGAATTTGACTTTTTATCGGTAGAAGTATCCTCATTAATCAAAGTCCATTATATCAACATGGAAGACATTCCTTTTTCTTCCTCTTCTTCAAAAGGAATAAAAGAACCTTCAAGTGAATAATTATCAAATATTATCCCCTTCTATGAACTAAAATCATCTTAATACAATCAGTCGAAAACCGACGCTATGAATATTCTCAAGCAATATATTTCGATCTTCCCTGAGGTACTTTCTCAGTCTTGAAATAAAGACGTCCAAACTTCTACCTTTAAAGTAATCATCCTCTCCCCAAAGTTTTGTCAAAATATTGGACCGATTCACAATTTCCCCATCTCCCATTATTAACATTTCAAGTAAATCTGCCTCACGCCTAGTCAGATTCCTAATAGACTTTCCATAAGCCAAAGTCAATCTCTTACTGTCCAGCTCGTAATGCCCTATTCTATACTTATCCAGAGACTTAGTTTTTGTTCCATTTCTTCTCAAGAACACTTCCATTCTACATATCAGCTCATCCACTGAAAATGGCTTTGTCAAATAGTCGTCCCCTCCCATTTCAAACCCTCTCAATTTATCCTCCTGCATACTCCTCGCTGTAAGAAAAATAATCGGAATATTTTGATCTAATTCCCTTATTCTTCTGCTTAGTGTAAAACCGTCCATTCTCGGCATCATTACATCCAAAATGCATAGATCAAACCCCTCTCCTCCAAACTCATCCCAAGCCCTATGCCCATCTTCTATCCAACGCACATCGTAATCATTATTTGACAAAACATCCTTGATCATAAAGCCAAGACTTACATCATCTTCAACTAATAAAACTTTGGGCTGAGATTTCATTTTTACAACGTGATTAAAAATGTCGATCCTGACAAGTTACTTTCGACTTCAATACTGCCTCCATGTGCTTCGACAATTGTCTTCGCATAATATAATCCCAAACCAAAGCCTTTTACGCTATACAAATCATTATTTGTCACTCGATAAAATTTCTTGAATATTCGTCTATTCACACCTTCATCCATCCCAATACCATTATCAATCACTTTGATAAGTACCTTATTTTTTCTCTGTTCTAACTCGACTCTAATCAAGGGCTGCTTGACGCAATATTTAATCGCATTATCTAAAATATTGACCAAGACATTCTCAAAATGAAATTTGTCTACATTAATATTGATCTTCTTATCACTCTCAATGACCTTGACATTTCCATTACTTTGATCCAGCAAAGCTGAAACTCTTTGAATGGCTTCATCAATTAATTGTATAAGATCACAACTTTCATATTTTAAATCAATAACCTTCCCTTCCAAACTTGTAATATCTAAGACTCGGTCTACTTGATTTTTCAACCTTTCTGACTCCAGTTGAATAATACTAGCATACTGCTTAAACCTATTTTCATTACTCAAACTCTCAGATATTGCATAAGACGCCAATTGAATCGAAGCAATTGGTGTTTTGAATTCATGCGTCATATTGTTCACAAAATCTTTCTGTATCTCTGACAATTGTCTTTGACGAAATATCGCAAATAAGGCATAAGAGAAGAAAGCAATTACTAAAACCAATACTATGCTTGAAAACCACCATATATCCATTTCCCCAGAAACATAAGATCGCATTCGTGGAAAACGAACACCGAAGTAATATTCATCTTTATCTAAAACTGGAAAATCATCAGTCCTTACTCTCATTTCGTCTGTACTCAAATAAGATCCATAAACCATAGTTTGATCCGTACAATCAAAAATTGCATATTCAAATGCCTGATCCATCTCCCTCTTTGTAAATTCTTCCAAAAGAATCAACTCAAGTACTCGCGGTGATATGCTATTATTTAGATTCACAATAAAATAATTGGAAGACAGCTTCTCTATCGGATCATCAGGTAATTCTGACTGGTTGATTTCACATAATCTATCTGTCACATTAAGCAACGCCACACTCACCTCGTATTCAAATTGTTGCTGCTTCAAGTTAAATGCCTTGTTAAGCCAAAATGTTTGAACAGCAACTATTCCTAGAATAGAACATACTGCCAAAAACAAAACCGTATAAAATACTCGCTTACTCATGTATTAACCGTAAACAAACTTCATTGAAAACAATTTCCTGCACTCAGATCGTGTTTAACATTTCATTAACAATTGATAAGTTTTCATTATGAGTCATTAGCCCCCACTATTCTGACTTTTACGTAAATAATTTTCAATTAAAACTTTATCACGATGAAAACCTTAAGTGTATTGGTGGTCTTAGTTACCACTTCATTTCAATTTTTACTAGCTGAAAAGCCTTCTAACAGTTCCCTCATTTGGGAAAGTAAAACTCATAATTTTGGCAAAATAGTAAAGGGGAATCCTGTCACTAAAACCTTCAATTTTGTTAATGAGAATAACCAATCAATCCAGATTACTAAATCTAAAGGATCTTGTGGATGTACTGTGACTAGTCATACTACAAATGAGATATTACCTGGTGAATCAGGACAAGTAACTGCCAAATACAATGCTGCTAAAATTGGCACATTCAATAAGTCGATTTTAGTCTACACAAATATCAATAACGAACCTATAAAGTTAATTATCAGTGGAGAAGTAACCGATTAACAATCTCAGGCTTTAAAACAAAAAAGGCTCCTGATTACAACTTTGTGATCAGGAGCCTCATCTTTATTAAAACTTTTAATTAGTGAATTAACGCTAATATTTTACCGAACCTTATTAGTTCATTTAAAGATACTTTCTCTTCTTCCTCTTCAAAACTGTAAAGAATAATAGCCTTGCCATTACTCTCAATATGAAAATGAGGGTTCTCTTCAATTTTTCTAATCAGTCCCCTATGAAAGAAATCTCGAATTTCTTCCTCATTTGGCCCTTTCAACACAAACTTATTCGAGAAAACAGGATACTCGTCAAAGTCAATATCTTGTTGATATGCTAAATCTGTTACTTTATCAAAGAAATCTTCCTTCTCTACAGTAAACACTGGTAAATTCTTTTCACTTTGAATTAACAAAGCCGACAATCTGGAATCTGCAGATTTTGTATCGAGTGTCTTATCATAAATAATCTCAGAATAAATAATTCTTTCCCCTTCATATTCTCCTGATATAATATTTTGAGCGTAAACGATCTTACTACTATTACTGAAACTAAACCCCTCAAAATCTTCAAAAGATATGGTTTTCCCAGGTAAGAATCTCCAGTGATTCATATCAGCAATTTTATTCAAATACTGCTGATGCTTTGTTAATTTTCGACCTTGTTCTTCCGATAAATCACCTTTGATTTTTGTTGCCAACGGGTGATCAGATACAGGTATTAAATGATCTACATTGGTAAATTTAAGTTTCTTACCTTGTCCTTCCCACTCTTTTTGTAAGTCATGTAAGTGCGTTCTAAATGTGTGATCTATAATATTCACATTGCTAAAATCTAATACCAACTCACCGTACTCTCTATGCTTTTCTATCTCTGACTTAAGTGAAATATAATTCGAAAAAATAGCTGAATGATGAAGAGAGATGACCCTTTGATTCTTATCCTCGTGCTCTGTATAATCAAACTTAGACTTGAAGAGAAATCTTAAAGGTGCTCCATAATACAGGTGTATGATCACCTGCATTAATATTCCTGCCAGTACACCTATAATCAAATCTGTTGCTAATACTGTCAGAAGGGTCGTTATGAAAATCAACAACTGCTCCTTACCTATTTCATAGATATGTTTAAATTCTGTAGGAGATGCTAATCTAAAACCTACATGAATCAACATTGCAGCCAATGCTGCTAAAGGAATTTGCTCAATTATTGGCTTTCCAAATAGCAGAAACAATAATAAAAACCCTCCATGAAAAAAATTCGCCCATTGTGTCTTACCACCGTTAGTTATGTTCGCGGTACTTCTCACTATTTCCGAAATCATAGGTAGACCTCCAATCATGGCAGATAAAGCACTACCACCCCCCATTGAAGATACATCTCTATTCAAATTAGACTTACGATAATGTGGATCTAAAGTGTCTACAGCAGATGCACTCAACAGCGATTCAATACTTGAAACCAAAGCAACACTGATGACTGCGACCCAAAAAACTCCTGTGAAAGCCATATCAAAATCTGGTAAGACGAATCCCTCTACAATTTTCTCAGGAAGATGAACCAAATTCTTAGGACCTAAATGATATTTATGACCTACAAGTTTATAATCATGCTCATGAAATAAATCAAAAATATGAGAGAATGGAATTGAACAAATAATTACCCACATCGGTGCAGGAATCATCTTAACTGGCTTAAACTTAATGTGGGGATGAATAACGAGTATAAAAATACTTGACAAAGCAATTATAGCGATCTCAGGATTCATGTTGACAAAAGCATCTGGGATTTGTAACATTGACCCAATGATCCCATGCCCCCCTTTTTCTGGAGTATAATCCAGAGCAACAAAGAGTTGCTTAACTATTATTATTACACCTATTGCAGCCAACATACCGTGAACGGCCGCAGTGGGGAAAAAATCTCCAAATTTACCCACCTTAAGAAAACCAAAAATCAATTGAATTATACCTGCCACTACAAAGGCAGCCAATGCATATTTATATCCCAGTAACATGTCTACACTACCGTCTGGCATTGCCCCTAAAGACTCAACTGCACCTAGATTAACTACAATTAAACCAGCTGCAGGACCACTAATCGTCACATAGGATCCTGTCACCCTTGACATAAAAAGTCCTCCAACTATAGCTGCTATGAGTCCAGCCATAGGGGGCACACCCGAAGCTAGTGCGATTCCTAAACATAGTGGTAAAGCAATAAGTGAGACCATAAAACCTGAAAGCACATCTTGCTTCCAGTACTTTTTTAGGCTTATTAGGCCATTAGAGTATAGTTCTGAAGCCATATAGTTTTATTCATTAGTAGTCAGTAATCGTCTAAAGACGACTTCAAATCTATGTAGAATAGAGGTCAAAACACCGTAAAAAGTCATGTAATAAATCACCTAATATTGTGAGAAACAGAATAATTCAGAGAAGATGATTTTTTATATAGCTTGGAAACTATTGCATTAATTATTGATCTCAAAAGGTATGTGTCCTTTCCTTGAATTAGGTTTGATTAATTGTCTTAAAACAGGTCGTTACCATAACCAGTATCTAGCCTATATTAGTTTGTGAGAAGAGTTATTAGGTTGAGGTGTATAGATTATAAAAATATAGGGGTATAAAAAAAGGGTTAATGAATTCTCACTAACCCCTTTGATAAAATCTGGCGATGACCTACTCTCCCGCATTTTACTGAAGTACCATCGGCGCTGAGTGGCTTAACTGCTCTGTTCGGAATGGGA
>NZ_QFZQ01000008.1 GCF_003171675.1 Reichenbachiella versicolor
GCTAAGCACCCACAGTTGTTGCCGTAGAGCACGTAGAAAAAATTTTTCTCTAATAGAAAACAGCTTAGATCATCAGTTATTTAGGTAATCTATGCATTGGTATGAAGAGACTTTCAGAAAAAAAAGCGCGAGGAAACTCCTCACGCTTTCGTGTTCATCATCATATACAATATTTTATGCCAAGGCTTGCTCAAGATCAGCTACCAAATCTTCAGCATCTTCTATGCCTACACTCAACCTAATCAGTGAGTCTTTCAAGCCTGACTTCAATCTCTCTTCTCTTGGGATACTTGCGTGAGTCATACTTGCAGGATGACCACATAATGACTCTACACCCCCAAGCGATTCTGCTAAAGAGAATAGCTTAACATTCTCCATAACTTGAATTGCGTCGCCAATTTTATCATTTTTTAGGACAAATGAAATCATTCCGCCAAAGTCTTTCATTTGACGCTTAGCTATATCATGGTTTTTATGCTCTTCAAAGCCCGGCCAATAGACTTTGGAAACCTTCGGGTGTGATTTTAGAAAATGGGCAATTCTCCTACCGTTTTCACAATGTCTTTGCATACGAATGTGCAGGGTTTTTATACCACGAAGAGCCAAAAAACAGTCCATTGGACCAGCTACTGCACCGCAAGAGTTTTGAATAAAAGCCAATTTTTCGTGTAGCGAATCACTATTTGTCATCAAGGCTCCCATTACTACATCCGAATGACCTGCTAAATATTTCGTAACAGAGTGAGTAGAAATATCTGCTCCTAAGTCTAATGGGTTTTGTAAATAAGGTGTAGCAAACGTATTATCCACACAAAAAAGCGCATTAAATTTTTTACATACACCTGATAGTCCTTTTATATCTATGACATTCATCATTGGATTCGAAGGCGTTTCGATCCAGACCAGCTTTGTATTTTTTGAGAATTGTTCAGAGATGCGGTTCAAGTCAGTCATGTCGACAAACTTGAATTTAATGCCGATATCTTGATATATCTGAGTGAATATTCTATAAGTTCCCCCATATAGGTCATTTGAAGCTAATACTTCATCTCCAGGTTTAAGAAGTCTCATAATAGCATCTGTAGTTGCCATTCCAGAACCGAAAACTAATCCATGATCAGAATTTTCTAATGCAGCGAGGTTCTTTTGAAGAGCGTCTCTAGTAGGGTTTTGAGTTCGAGAATACTCATACCCTTTGTGCTTACCAGGAGATGGCTGGACATAAGTGGACGTTTGGTAGATCGGCGTCATGATCGCTCCAGTGCCCTCTTCAGGCTCTATTCCAGCGTGTATGGCTTTTGTACCGAATTTCATAGTGTATGGCTTAGTAGTGTTAAGTTTGCAAAAATACTAACGAAGATTTCTATCTTGACAAACTCTCACAAAGCTAACGATTCTATGCATATTCATGCTAGTCATTTACAATTCCTCAGTTGAACAGCAGTAAGATCATATTTACCATATTTCGTGATAATAAAACGCTTGCATTTTTGATACTATGGATGAGCTTGGTTCCACTAAGTTTTTCTACAGGTGTGAGTTTATGGGTAATAGAACACCTTGATTTAAAAGTTAATTTAGATCTAATGCAATGGTTTTTATTGTTTGTTGGAATTACTGTTTTGATGTCTTTAGCGATTACTCCAACCACTTTTTCAGCGATTGTGTTAGGTTTTTATCTAAAGTGGGAAGCTGTAATACCTTTTGTAGTATCATATTCTGTAGCTTCTTACATAGGGTATGCTTTATCAAAAGCACTAAAGGGAGAATTAATTGAGGGATTAATTAAGTCCTATCCAAAGTCTAATGAAATATTAGACAAGGCTGATAAAAATGCTTATGTTCTTGTCATTCTATCTAGACTTTCTCCTGCTCTTCCCTTTGCTATTATGAATCTGGTATTAGGTGTAATGAGTGTGCGTCAGTTACCATTCCTTTTAGGAGGAATGATAGGTATGCTACCAAGATCATTATTTGCAATTTGGATTGGGTCTAACGCTCTTAATATTGCTACAGCAGTAAGTGAAAAGCCAGGTATTTGGATTCTTTTATTAGTAACTTTTGTAGTATTTGGAGCTATTTACTTTTTATTGCGGCCATCCTCGAATCGACAGTAGTATTTATTTAAATAGACTATTTAGCATTAGATTCATTAATAAATAGAACTCTATAATCTGTTTTGAGGATAAATACCTGTTATCAATAGATTACGAAGCGTTTTCCTTCTCAAAAAAATCACCAAGCTTTGAGTTCAGTTCATCTTTAGTCCAAGTATAGTTCGGAGATAGACTCGTTTGGCCTGGTAAGTTTTCAACATGAACAGTTTGAGTAGGGAAAGCAAAGTTGACATTAAGGTGTCTCCCAAGTCTCAGAATAGAAAGAATAACTTCTTGTCTAAACTTCAGTTCATCAGACCAAGTAGGTGCTTCAAAGAAGATGTAAAAAAGAATACTCAAAGAAGAAGTTCCAAGATCGTTTAAGTGAATTTCAAACTTGTCTTTACTTGTTTTGGGATGTTCAAGTACAATACGTTTTAAACCTTCTACGAACACTTCAATTCTGTCAGGAGGAGTATCATATGTAATTGATAGATTAGTTTTGAATCTTCTGAATTGTCTAAGGCCATTGTTATCAACTATAGTATCAGCAAGTAGGCCATTTGGTACATAAACAACGGAATTTCTAAAGGTTCTAATTCTTGTAGATCTAAACCCAACTTCCTCGACGGTACCGTCAAAGTCACCAGTGGTAATCCAATCTCCAATTTGAAATGGTTTATCCACAAAAATCATAACTGAACCGAAGAAGTTTTTAAGTGTATCTTGAGCGGCTAATGCAAACGCTAATCCTCCGATAGAAAGCCCAGTTAATAATGGCAAAATAGGAATTCCCAAAGAGTCCATTATTATTAGACCTCCTAGTACTACAACCAGTACCTTCATTATCTTCTTGAGAAGAGGGATTAATTGGTCGTCTAAAGTACTTTCAGTCTTTCGAACAATTTTAACCAAATAGACTTCAATAATATTTACTAGTCTATAAAGAACTATCATTCCGTATAAAGGGATAATACCTTTGATAACTAATAATAGATAGTAACTCACCATTGGAGGCAATGTGAGTTGAGGATAAACTAAAGAGACAAACAAAAATACTACTAGCATCGCAGTAGGTTTCGCTACTGGTACTATGTACTTTTCTCCTATATGCGTCTTTTGCATTTTCTCAAGAAATCTCATTAGGAGTTTTTCGAAGATCAATGCGAAAATTATTCTAATAAAAAGGCCTAAAAAAAGAACTGTTAAGATTCCTAACCACTGCCAGATTTGAAGTCCTAATAGCTTATTGCCAAGAATAGTTCCTTTTGATTGACTCTCCAGAAATAAGTCGTTTCCAAACTTGAAGAGACCTTCATGCATTTTTTCTAGTTCTTTCTGAACTTCTGGTTGAATCTGCCACCGGCCGTTTTTACGCTGTAAATAGATATCATCTGTAGTTTTGCTGAGTGCATATCGAAAGTCTTGGCTAAGACTGTCAAAATACTCTGGATCAGTAGGTACATCATTGATATCTATTAGCATACCAGATCCTTTAAGTATTTCTTTGTAGATTCTAACAATATAAACCTGTCTTGCTGAATCGGGATTGTTTACTACTATTCTTCCAATACTAGGATCGCCTGTTTTTAGACTTTTGTCTAATAGCTTAATCGCTTTGTAGGGCGATTGAAGTTTAAATGTGAGAGAGTCTAAATTGGCTTGAGAATAATAACTTAGTAATAAGGAGGTGAAGAGGAGTAGGGTTTTTTTTATCATTGTCCTTTGGCAAAATACTTGTGCAAAGGAAATAAAAAACCCCGATGAGTTAACATTGGGGCGTTATTCGTTTAACCTAATTAAAATGTTTTTGTAGTATCAATGGATATCGATGCCTAAAAGTCTCGTAACACCATTGCTTAAGTTCACTCAATTGTTCACCAACAGTTTGAATCGCTTTAGCCAACTCCTTATCGAAGAGGGCTCTGTCGAAGCTTACCTTGGACAGAATGGTTTTTGAGTATTCCAACATAAGGATAATGAGTTTGTGTTTAGTAACATTTTTTAATATTTGACTCCTCTAGTGTTTCTCAAATTGCCAAATGAATTTAGTAAACTTGCATTCAAATTGCAAATTGATCCGAAGACTATTACGATAAGATGAACAAAAGGATATTCTTTTTTTTAATCTCATTACTTTCTTTTAGCCTCGCTTCTGCTCAAGAACTCACTATAGAATTTGGCAGAAACAATATTGCTCTAAATCAGGCTTTTACGATTACGCTCACCGCGCATAATACTCGAATGTCTAGGTATAGCGGGTTTCCCGATATTGAAGGCTTTGTGAAAAGAGGTACTTCTTCTTCTTCTTCCACGAATTTTATCAATGGGCAAAGAAGTAGTTCGGTAAGTATCACTCAGAATTATGCACCTACTAAAGAAGGTCAATTTAAACTACCGCCTTTCAAAATTCAGGTCGATGATAAAGTTGTTTCTTCAAATGGTACAGTAATTACAGTAGGTCCTGCCGTTAAGAGACAACAACAGCGTCAAAGGTATGACCCTTTTGCCGATCCGTTTGATGACTTTTTTGGTAGGTCTAACCAACCTCAAGAATTTATTGAGGTAGAAGCAGATGCCTTTTTGGCATTGACATCAGATAAGCCTTCTGTATATGTAGGAGAAGGGTTTACGATGACTTTGGCATTTTATGTTTCTGAAAAAAACCAAGCAGAATTAAGCTTCTATGAACTCAATGCTCAACTAGGAGAAATTATCAAAAAAATTAAACCCGCTAATTGTTGGGAAGAAAACTTTGAAATAGAAAATATTCAAGGAGAGCCAGTGACTATTAATGGTGAAGCATTTAAGCAGTATAGAGTGTTCCAATCGGCCTTCTACCCTCTAAATACAGATCCTATCATCTTGCCTAAAGTTGATATGAAAATGATCAAGTATAAAGTGGCGAAGAACCGAACTTTTTTTGGTAGGAATAGAAAAGAGGAAATCGTTACTTTTTCGTCTAAGGAAAAAAAAGTTACGGTTAAAGACCTTCCGGACCATCCTTTGAAAGAAAGTGTTTCGGTAGGTAATTATAGACTGGATGAAAAAATCAGTAAAAGTCAGCTTGAGACAGGTAACAGTTTCACTTATAGTTTCGCAGTAGTAGGAGAAGGGAACATTTCTGCTATTAAAGACCTTGAAGTTGTAAGTGATGATAATTTCGACTTGTACCCTCCCAATATTAGACAAGATATAAGCCGTAGTAATGGACATGTTAGAGGAGGGAAATCATTTAGTTTTTATGGTGTTCCAAATGAGCCAGGAGAGTTTGATATGAGTGAATATTTTCAATGGGTTTATTTCAATCCAAAGAAAGAAACTTATGACACATTAAAATCAGAAGTTAAGTTGATTGTTTCTGGAGAAAGTAAGAAGAATGAACACATTTTGTCCAACGATATGGGATCGTTCTATGATGTCATTGAAGAGCAAGACAATCGATTATTTTCTATAGGAGAACGGGAAAGGTTAAGGACAATCCTCAATATTGTTATTTTTGCGCTCATTGCTGGGGTGATTGCCTTGATGATCAAGAAATAACACTCTTCCAAATTACAAATTTGATGATGCTAGTGCATCTTTTAATACATAATCAATGAGCAATTCATTCGGATCTTTGTTCAAGATCACCACTTTCGGAGAATCACATGGTAGAGCTATAGGTGTAACTATAGATGGGTGTCCTGCGGGTATCGATATAGATGAAGCTTTCATCCAAGATGAAATGGACAGACGCAAGCCGGGTCAGTCAAAAATCACCACACAGCGCAAAGAGCCAGATTCATGCGAAATCCTTTCTGGAGTATTTGAGGGTAAATCTACGGGCACCCCGATTGCTCTTGTGATTCACAATAAGGATCAAAAAAGTAAGGATTATTCTCATATTGCTGAGAAGTTTAGACCTTCGCATGCTGATTATACTTATGAGGAAAAGTATGGTGTAAGAGACTATCGAGGAGGTGGACGAAGTTCAGCAAGAGAGACAGCAGCGCGAGTAGCGGCCGGAGCTATAGCTAAGATGGCACTTCGCCAATTAGGAATAAAGGTAAATGCGTATGTATCTCAAGCTGGTGATATTAAAACTAAGAAACCTTATCAGGAACTAGACTTTTCGCAGATTGAGTCCAATATCGTTAGGTGTCCAGATCCAGAAGTTGCTGACAGAATGATTGAATTAATTGATCAAATAAGAAAAGATGGAGACACTATAGGGGGTGTAGTAGACTGTGTGATTGAAGGAACTCCTGCTGGTCTAGGCGAGCCGGTTTTTGATAAACTTCATGCCAGATTGGGGGCAGCTATGCTTGGAATCAATGCTGTTAAAGGCTTTGAATATGGTAGCGGATTTGAAGGAGCAAAGATGAGAGGTTCTGAACATAATGATAATTTCATCATGGAAGGGGATAAAGTAAAAACTACTACAAACCTATCTGGAGGAATTCAAGGAGGTATATCGAATGGTGAAGATATTTACTTTAAGGTAGCATTTAAGCCAGTAGCTACAATCATGAGAGATCAAGATTCTGTAGATAAGCATGGTGATTCTGCAATAGTGTCTGGAAGAGGTAGACATGATCCATGTGTAGTACCAAGAGCGGTCCCAATCGTAGAAGCTATGGCTGCTATGACTATTTTAGATTTTTATTTATTGAATAAAATGACTCGATTGTAATATTCACCTACGAGAGATTACGTGTTTTTGCGGATTGATTGAGCCTAGGCGGAGTTATAGTTTTGCGGCTTAAATTTTAATTCAATTAACCCAGTAACATGGAATCATTTTATCAAAAGGACGGAGTAGTTGAAACGTCAGTTGATTTATCTAACCAATCTATGACTGTAAAGTGGTCATCGTTATCTGACGATGTGGCGATTAAGGAGTGTTGTGAAGCTCAACTTGAGCAAGTCAAAGGCGGGATAAATAAGTTATTTCTTGATGTCTCGGAAGCACAAGGAGTACCTACACAAGAAAGACAAGATTGGTTTGCCCAAACATTGTTTCCGTCATTTGCAGATAATGGAATGAAAGCAATCTTTACTATTTTGCCTAAAAGCGCAATTACAAAGTTGGCTTCAAAGAAATGGACAAAAACGGGTGCTCCATTCAACTTTGATATGTTCGATGTTGCTTCTCTCTCTGACGCTCAAGAGTTGGCTAAAGAATTCTAAGAAAATACAAATAGTAATTGAGAGCGGAATTCTGTATGGATTCCGCTCTTTTTTTATGTGCATTTGGTAACTTCCGCCTAAAATTTATCAGCTACACATGAAAAAACTCCCGCTTCATTTTAAGATTCTTATTGGACTAATTGCTGGCATTATTTGGGCTTTGATTTCAAGCGCATTGGGTTGGAATAATTTTACTATCAATTGGATTGACCCTTTTGGAGTTATTTTTATTCGATTGTTAAAGTTCATTGCTGTACCCTTAGTCTTATTTTCAATCATAAGTGGTGTGTCAGGTTTGAGTGATACTTCAAAGCTTGGACGATTAGGCGGAAAAACATTGTTGGCATACCTTATCACTACAATAGTTGCGGTTTCTATCGGATTAGTACTGGTAAACATCATCAAGCCAGGAAATATGATGGATGATGAACAGCGATTGAAGAATAGAATAAGCTACGAAATGTGGTTGATGGAAAACGATCTTGGTCCAGCACAGGATGGAAAGTCATATATCGGAATGCCTGAAAACAAACATTTGCTTTCAAATGCTTGGTTGGGTACGGTTTCAGAAGACGATATGAAGGATGTTGAGGAGAAAAAGAAATTAGCAAAAGCTCAAAAAGAAGCTGGGCCATTACAATTCATCGTAGACATGGTGCCAGAGAATATTGTTGTTAGTATCTCAAATAATAAGTTGATGCTTCAGGTAATCTTTTTTGCAATCTTTTTTGGTATCACAATAGTGTTAGTTCCTGATTCAAAAACTCAACCAGTAGTAGACTTTATAAATAGTATCAATGCCATTTTTCTAAAGATGGTAGATGTAGTAATGAAGGCTGCTCCTTACTTCGTGTTTGCATTGCTGGCAGGAGTAATTGCAAAAATGGCAGATACGCCAAAGGAGGTAATCGAGATCTTTATTGGATTAGGTTCTTACTCACTTACCTTGGTAGCTGGACTATTTTTCATGGTTTTTGTTTTCTATCCGATGATGCTGAAGCCATTTGTCAAAAAATTGTCTTATAAAGAGTTTTTTAAGAATATAAGCCCTGCTCAATTCTTAGGGTTTTCTACCAGCTCAAGTGCAGCCACTCTACCTGTGACTATGGAATGTGTAGAGGACAATATGGGTGTTTCTAAGAATATTACGAGTTTCGTTCTTCCAGTAGGTGCTACTGTTAATATGGATGGGACTAGCCTTTATCAGGCGGTAGCTGTAGTTTTTTTAGCTCAACTTCATATGGTGGACTTAACGCTCGTACAGCAGCTAACTATAGTTTTTACAGCGACATTAGCATCTATTGGAGCCGCGGCCACGCCTAGTGCGGGTCTAGTCATGATGATTATTGTATTACAGTCTGTTGGACTTAATCCAGCTTGGGTCGCCATAATTTTCCCAGTTGATAGAATTTTGGACATGTGTCGAACTGTGGTAAATATAACGGGAGATGCAACAGTTTGTACTTTGATTGCTAAATCAGAAGGTGAACTTGAGAAATATTAATTTTGTAGCTGCGAGCAAAAAACGTCAAACCTGAACGTACAGATATCGTTAGATTTGTTTTAAGAAATTGAAGCTAACAGTTAGCAATTAAAATATTTACTATAGAAAAATGGAAGAGGTTAAAAAAGCACCCGTTAATTTATACATAGAATCAAACCCAAACCCAAATACTTTGAAGTTTGTGGCCAACTTCATGTTGATTCCCGAAGGGTTGAATTTTGATTATCCGACTCTTGAGTCGGCTACCAATTCTGATTTGGCTCAAGAGCTCTTCACTTTCCCTTTTGTCCAAGGAGTATTCATAATGAGTAATTTTGTTACAGTAACTAAGGACGATGCGACTGACTGGGAAGAAGTAAAGAATGGAATTAAGGAGCATATTAAGAACTATATTGATGCAGGTAAATCTGTCGTTGATTTAAACAAGGCTTACGAGCAAGCCAAAGAAGATCAAGCATCTAAGCCAGCATCATCCGATATTGATGAAAATATTAAAGGAATACTTGATGAATATATTCGACCTGCAGTTGAGCAAGATGGAGGAGCAATTCATTTTCACTCCTTCAAAGATGGTGTAGTCAGTGTCGTTCTTCAAGGGGCTTGCAGCGGATGTCCATCATCTACTTTGACCTTGAAAGCCGGAATAGAAAACTTACTAAAGAGAATGGTTCCTGAGGTGAAAGAAGTAGAAGCTATCAACGGTTAGTTATTATACTGGTTTTGAGACCTATTGTGAACGATAGATCTCTGAAAAAAAACCCTTGCAAATCACGATTTGCAAGGGTTTTTTTAAATACCAAAATTGAAACTTAAGAAGAAATTACTTTTCGCTCTTTGAGTATTCATATCCATACATCTTGGTAATCTTCTTTTTAGGAAGCTCTTCGACACTCATTTTGATGTAAATGTCTATTTTCGGTTTATCGCCTCTACCTTTATCTACGGCAGCTATTCTGTCAATGACATCCAGACCTTCAATCACTTTACCAAATACGGTGTACTCATTGTCTAAATGTGGAGAACCTCCAACAGTTGAATATGCTTTGAATTGTTCTTCTGAAAAACCTATTGGTCCTAATTCTCTCTCAACAATTCCCATTACTATTTGAGTAAGTGAATCAACTTTTTGACGGTTACCCTCTCTTTGAAATTCTTGGCCAGCACTCAAAATATCTGCATTTTCTGGTCTTCGAATCACTTCACCAAATAACTGTCCTTTTTTGCGATCAGTCATTTGGGTTTCCATGCTTTTTAATTGTGCACTGTCATAGACTTCTCCTTGTACGATATAGAATTGACACCAACTGGACTTTTTCTTAGGGTTGACCTGATCACCCTGTCGAGCTGCAGCTAATGCGCCTTTGTGGTGATAAAAACCCTTGACAATTTCTGCATCAATTTTTTTGTCATCGTTGGTTCCATTTTTCATATCAATTCCACCTCCTTGAATCATGAAATTTTCTATTACTCTGTGCCAGATTGTGCTATCATATTGACCAGACCGCGCTAGTTCCAAAAAGTTCTCTTTATGAAGGGGAGTTTCGTCATATAAGATAACCTTCATGTCTCCATAAGTGGTCTGGATTGTTACTATGAAATCCTTCTTACTTTCTTTAGCCTTATTCTCCTTGGAACAAGATGATAATATGACCATTAATATGGTCAAAGCACTGAAATACTTTCTCATTGCTATTCTATTCTTCGTTTTGTGATTTTATCTCTTCTAATATTTTATCTCCTCCGGCCTTCAGGACATTTGTACCTATAATTTCTCCTGCCTTTTCTACAGCATTGAGAGTTGAACTGCACGTTTTTATGATCTTTTTAGAGCCGTCGAGACTTATAATTCCTCCTGTGATTTCAAGAACTTCCTCTTTGATAACAGCTCTTCCAAATACAGGAATACTACATCCACCATCCATTTTTCTTAAGAATGCTCTCTCAGCTAATAAACACTTTTCAGAAGGCTCATGATTAATAGCTTCTCTTACAACTCTCTTTTTTTCTGGGGCAATAGTTTCGAAGACTTCTATAGCAATTGACCCTTGCCCTACTGCCGGAATATACTCTGAAGGATCGAATTCATGAACAATCATATCGTCATAACCCATTCGATGAGCACCTGCATATGCTAACCATAAAGCATCGCATTGCCCATCTTTCATTTTTTGGATACGAGTTTGTAGATTTCCTCTAATGGGTACGGTTTTAACAGCAGGATAACTCTCTTTGAGAAAAGCTAATCTACGAGTCGATGATGTCCCTAATACCAGAGTTTCACTATTGAGGTCAATTTTCTTGTGGCTCAAAAGAATATCATGAACTTTCTCTCTTTTACCAAAAGCAATGATTTCGAATCCTTTTGGTAATTTCGATTGCATGTCTTTTGCACTGTGTACCGCAATATCAATATCACCTGATTGAAGTTGATCTTCAATTTCTTCTGTAAAAACGCCTTTACTCCCAATCTTAGAAAGGCTCACATTTAATACCTTATCGCCTTTAGTTTCGATAACGATGATCTCACTGTCTACTCCTTTTTCTTTTAACAAGTCTTGCACATGGTATGCTTGCCATAGTGCCAATTTACTACCTCTGGTGCCAATTTTGATTTTCATATCAAGCGGTCATTGCCTGTCCAATGCGTATAGACAGGTCTAAAAACAAAATTCTAATATTTGCATTTCGTTCGATGTGATATAATGCAGTATTAATTTCACTACTGATCACCTCGATTTTTTGTTCATTTAGAGCCTTTCCAAAATTCGCCACAAATCCCTGCTCATCCGAATTCAGTTTTTCGCTTTCTTCTGGCCACACACTATGGACTAAAGCATGTCTGAGCATATTAATGGCATATTGTAAAAACAGTTTTTGCGCTGTTTTGCTCATTTTGAAAAAGATGTCATTGGTTTGATTGATTTTTATAAAATCTTTAGTCCAGCATTGACGCATCCAGTCTCTAAATATGGCATGATCATCATTCTCACTTTCATCTATATTCTCTATGGCAGTTCGGATACTGCCTTCAGATAAAGCAGCAATGGTCTTTGCTCTTTCAGGTAACAGGTTGTGAGTTTTGGTTAAGTACGTCTCTATATCTTCAGTAGAAAAATTAGGAATCTTGAAGAGTTGACATCTAGACAAAATAGTTGTCAATAGTCTCTCGTAGTCGCAAGAGACCATAATGAAAATGGTTTTGGCAGGTGGTTCTTCTAAAATCTTTAGGATACCATTGGCAGCAGTACTATGCATGTTTTCTGGAAGCCAAATGATAAGAACTTTGTATTCTCCTTCGAAAGAAGTCATTGTCATTGATTTGACGATATTTCTACTTTCTTCTTTTGAAATATTAGCTTGCTTATTTTCAGCGCCGTAGTGTCCACTCCAATCTTCAAGTGATCCAAAAGGGTTGGCTATCAGAAACTCTCTCCATTCATTTAGATAACTTGAGCTCACTACATTTTTCCCAGAAATACCTTTGGTAGCACTAACTGGAAATACAAATTGAAGATCTGGATGAACTAGCTTATCCATTTTGACACAAGATGGACATTTCCCACAAGAATCATTTTCCTGTTTGTCTGTACAATTAAGATAAGTAGCAAATGCTAAAGCTATAGCCATATTACCTGATCCAGGTTTGCCATAAAATAGCTGTGCATGAGCTACATGATTGTTTTTGACTGCTTGTGTAAGCAGGTATTTGCTGTCAGAAAGTCCAGGGATATCTGCGAATCTCATGATCTCAATTCCGATGAAGCATCAAATATAGATTGGAAAAGTTTCTTGTTGCTATCAGTTAGTTCTACATTTCTTCGAGCCATAGCTTTTTCAGCCGTTTTCATTGCTCGATCAAATGTGTACGTAACCATATGGTCAGCCCCTCCCCAAGAAAATGAAGGAATAAATGTTCGAGGAAAACCTGCACCAAAAACATTGCAGTGCGTCTCAACTGTAGTTCCTGTGTTGAAGGTTGTTCCAATTGCAGACTTAGAGTGGTCTCCCATTAGTAATCCACAAAATTGAAGACCAGAATCTATAAACTGTTCGTCTATGTAGTCGTACATTTTAACGTGGTCGTAATTGTTTTTCAAATTTGATGAATTTGTACCAGCCCCTAAATTGCAGAACTCTCCCAAGACCGCATTTCCTAGATAACCATCATGTCCTTTGTTAGAGTTTGAGAAAATTACAGTGTTTGATACTTCTCCTCCTACCTTGCATGAAGGACCGAATGAACAAGCTTCACGAATAACCGCACCAGCATTAACTTTTGATTTTTTGCCTAGATAGAAGGGACCTTTGATTATACAGCCTTCTTCTATTACAGCGTTTTCGTCAATGTATACAGGTCCTTTTTCAGCGTTGATTATTGATGCCTTTATGTTGGCCCCTTCTGCTATGAATAAATTTTTTTCACCATAAATGATGGTATGAGGGTCGTTTATTTTCTGAGACTTTTGATTCTTGGTCAAAGCATTAAAGTCTTTTTGAATTTCTTCACTAGTCTTTAAAAAGATATCCCATGACCTATTCAAGTATGATATTTCACCGTTGAATTCTAACTTATCTGCTTCACTTGTGTCTATTCGTACAGAATTGGAATTGATCTTGGCTGCTAAAAGCATTCCGTCCTTATAAAGGGATTGATTATCACTCAAGTCCAGAATAGATGAAACAAGTTTTGAATCTGGAAGTAAAGTAGAATTAATGACTAAATCGTAAGTAAATTCATTCTTTCTGAATATCGTGTTAAGTAATTCCGAATCAGTCACAAGATCTACAGTTTCATCTAAATAGTGATTCCATTTTTCTTGAATAGTCATGATTCCAACCAAAAAATTTCCAATGGGTCTAGTTAATGCAAATGGATAGAGTTTTGGTCTTAGATCAGGAAGATCTATAAGCGCTATATTCATGCATCAAAATTAATAGATTGAGTTGGTAATTGGCCGAAATTCTTTAAATGGATTTTATGATTTTAGACTGTAGGTTCTTTAAGAATTCGTCAAAATCCACACTATTAAAATAACAGTGTGGATTCGTCTTACTATAAACAATTAACCTTCTTAAAAACTATGATATAAGCAAAAGCAATAAGTATGCCTTTTTATGTTGAGGTACTAGACTCTTTCATTGTCATAAAGTGTAATCTCAACGTTGATTTTAACTTGATAGGTAATGTTAGACCTTTAAAAAAGTATCATCCGGCTTATCAAAACGCTTAATGCTTATAATCAATAGCTGAAAATGATTGTTTATTGAGTAGTGCGAAGGAGTATTAAGGTAGACACTCAATGAGTGTATGAAGCAATTTTATCTTTGGATTAACTTAAAATTTTGGAAGCTCTCTTAGAGCTAACGAGGCGATATCGAGGTCATTAAAAATTATTACATCTTTGCGCACTGATTACTAGTGTATGGAAAAAATTGTATTCGAATACTTCGGTATAGTTATGATGGAGCCTATGGCCCTTTTGTTTAATTGGTTAATTGCGATTCAATGTTTTATATATGCCAAACGAATTAAGCAATTTGATTTGGATACAGAATTTGCAAAAGGGTGGTACCGGTTCTTTCTGTTTTTCGGTTTTTCGACTGCTTTTGGGGGGCTTTCACATTTCTTTTTTCATTACACAGGTATGATTGGTAAGCTTCCAAGCTGGTCATTTGCTGTATTAATGATTACTTATTTAGAACTGGCAGTAAGCGATAGCACTGATAAAAAGGACATACTGAAAAAAGTGATATGGGTAAGCAGTCTTTTTTTATTCGTTTTGATGATTATGCAGTTAGATTTTTTGTGGGTGTCCATACATACTGCCATTGGCCTACTTTTTTTCTTAGGCCTTATAAGCTTGGTTACTGTTCGAAAGGGAGATGATAGATGGAAAGAATATCTCTATGGTGTATTTTTTATGTTTTTGACCTTACCATTTGTTGCAGGAAAAATAGATCCACACATATGGTTTAATAGGCACGATGTTAGTCATCTGCTGATGATGGTTGCATTGTTCTTTTTTGAAAAATCAACGATAAGAATATTGAAGAGCGAATCTAGTAGAGTGTCTTAGCTCTTTTACTTGATAGAGATCAATGACTATTATCACTAAGTTTATCTTTCTAATATTAAGATTAATTTTTACTGCATACAATTATGTAATTGAATAGTTCTGCGAAGTGTATTCTTTGTAGAATTTTCTTCTGGGCTTTTTGCTTATAAAAGGTATCGGATTTTGTGTTTTTTTTTATTTTTAAGAATTAATCCTAACTATCGATAAGTAGAGCATATGAAGCAATACGTACTGGCGTTAGATCAAGGTACCACAAGTTCGAGAGCGATTCTTTTCGACCAGAATGCTAAGATGATTGGCATGGCACAAGCCGAAGTCAAGCAAATTATTCCTGAGCAAGGCTGGTTAGAGAATGATCCAAAACGTTTGTTTAAGGTACTTATTGATTTGATCTATGAAGTAGTGAAAACTACTAAAATCAACATTTCTCAAATTTCAACAATTGGTATTACTAACCAGCGTGAGACTGTTGTAGTATGGGATAAAAACTCAGGTAAGCCTGTATACAATGCTATTTCATGGCAAGATACTCGTACAGCAAATTTTTGTGACGAGTTAAAGGGTTCAACAAACGGTTCAAGAATTAGAAAAAAAACAGGACTTGTTATTGATCCTTATTTTTCAGCCTCCAAGATCAAATGGATTTTGGACAATGTCTCTGGAGCCAGAAAAAAAGCTGAAAATGGTGAACTATTATGTGGAACTATCGATACTTGGATTATCTGGAACTTAACCAATAGAGATTCTCACATCACTGATTTTAGCAATGCGTCGAGAACTATGTTATTTAATATTACAGAACTGACATGGGATCATGATTTGCTGGATCTATTTGATATTCCAAGGGAAATGCTCCCAGACGTTACTCATTCTGGATATTATTTTGGAGATGCTCATCTAAATGGAGCTACCATACAAATAACAGGAGTTGCTGGAGATCAGCAAGCATCACTTTTTGGGCAAGGCTGTTTCAATCCAGGAGATGTAAAAAATACTTACGGTACTGGCTGTTTCATATTGATGAATACCGGTGAAGAGCCTCAATTTTCAAATAATGGTCTTTTAACTACTATTGCATGGGGTCTTAATGGCACTATTGAGTATGCCCTTGAAGGTAGTATTTTCATAGCTGGTGCTTCTGTTCAATGGTTAAGAGATGGGTTAAAAATGATTAATTCCGTAGAAGAGACGGAATATTATGCTAATCGTTCAAATAGAGACAATGGTGTTTATGTAGTTCCGTCATTCAATGGATTAGGTGCTCCGTTTTGGGATATGTACGCCCGAGGTGGGATATTTGGGTTAACAGCAGAAAGTACAAATAATGATATAATAAAAGGTACACTTGACTCTATGGCATACCAAACCAAAGATGTCCTAGGAGCAATGGTTGCAGACTCCAATTTGAAAATCAATACATTGAATGTGGATGGAGGTGCATCTGTGAACAATTATTTGATGCAGTTTCAGTCCGATATTATGAATGTTGACGTTAGAAGACCTAAGAATATCGAGTCTACAGCGATAGGTGCTGCATTGATTGCAGGTATTACCGCAGGGATTTGGAAAAAAGATACAGTAATAAGTAAAATCAGTGTAGACAAAGTATTCAAACCAAAAATGGATGAATATACTAGAGATGAATTGTATACTGGCTGGCATAATGCAGTAAAACGCTGTATGAACTGGGCGAAGGTTACACATTCTGTCTAGCTCTTCTTAAATTAGGACTCAATTATGCTTGAGTCAAACCCTACACTATCAAGAAAAGCTAAACTGGAGCAGCTTAGCAAAGAATATTTTGATCTGATCATTATCGGAGGAGGCATTACAGGTGCAGGTATTGCATTGGATGCGGTTTCAAGAGGACTAAAAGTTGCTCTTTTCGAAAAAAATGATTTTGCATCTGGTACTAGTAGTAAATCCACTAAGCTGATTCACGGCGGACTTCGTTATCTCAAGCAGTATGAATTTTCTTTGGTAAGAGAAGTAGGTAAAGAGAGGGCTACGGTTCATAAAATTGCTACTCACCTTGTTCGTCCAGAAAAGATGCTGCTTCCACTAATTAAAGGAGGTAATTATGGAAAGATTATTACTTCTGTTGGATTAATGGTATACGACGTACTTGCAGATGTAAGCAATGAAGACCAACGAAAGATGTTAACTGTGGATGAAACCATAGAGATCGAACCATTGCTAGATGAGGATAGACTTGAGGGGGGTGGACTTTATTCTGAATATCAAACGGATGATTTTAGGTTAGTCATTGAGCTAATCAAAAAGGCCGAACAAATGGGTGTTGTGGTAATGAACTATGCTCCGTTTGTAAACTTTCTAGAAAAAGCGGGTTCTATTTGCGGAGTAGAGATTGAAGATCTTAATGGTAATGAGACTATTAAAGTTTATAGTGACTTTGTGATCAATTCTACTGGCCCATGGGCAGATGAAGTTCGAAGTACGCAAGAGCATATAGAAGGAAAACATTTACATCTTACGAAAGGTGTCCATATTGTAGTACCTCATCAAAAATTACCTGTAAAACAATCTGTGTATTTTGATGTACCTGATGGACGAATGATGTTCGCTATACCTAGACATAAAGTAACTTATATAGGTACAACCGATACAGATTTCACAGGCAATCCAGATGAAGTAAGAACAACTGAGGATGATGTTTATTATATTTTGGATTCTGTCAATAACAATTTTCCTACTGCTGAATTAAAATTAGAAGATGTTCTTTCTTCTTGGGCAGGTGTTCGTCCATTGATAGAGGAAGAAGGTAAATCAGCATCTGAAATTTCTAGAAAAGATGAAATCTTTGTTTCCGATAAAGGACTTATCACTATTGCTGGAGGTAAGTTGACAGGTTATCGAAAAATGGCAAAACGTGCTGTGGATCAACTAATGGATATTCGCAGTGATTCACATTCGATTACCAAAGAGATTAAAAGCAAAACAAAAAAAATAAGAATTCCTGGTAATGATTTTAAATCTTACAAGTCTGTAAAAAAGTATAAAATTAAATTATTGAAGCAGTTTTCAGATATAAATCCAGATATCATTGATTATTTAGTTGACTTATATGGGAGTCAAGCTGAGAGTATTTTGCAGGGGTCAAAACCTTCATTGATTTTATCAGAAGTGGATTTTTGTATCAGGAATGAAATGGTTTTACATTTAGTAGACTTCTATATATACAGGACAGGTAGATTATTTTTTGATGTAAAAAGTATAGAAGAAACTTTAACCGAAGTAGCTGACTATATGGCACTAGTATTTGAATGGACAAATACTGAAAAACAGCATGAAATTTCAACTCTTGAAAAAGAGATTAGATTAGCTACTGTGTTTTCTTAACAATATAATAGCATTTACTTTTTTTAGATCTTTCCTAGTGTTTTTGTGATTGTGAATACCAGCTTTAAATTTGAAGCTTGCTAACGGTATAACATTATGTCCCAAAAACTAATCTCATGGAATGTCAATGGCATTCGTGCAGCTATTAAGAAAGGTTTTCACGATTCCCTTTCTGAATTAGACCCAGATATTATCTGCCTTCAAGAGACCAAAGCTCAAGATGATCAAGTCATCGAGGCACTAGGAGAGATTCCCTATCATGTGTATGTTAATAGTGCAATAAAAAAAGGGTACAGTGGTACTGCTATTTTGACCAAGGAAAAAGCAATCAGTGTATCTAAAGGAATAGGAATTGAAGAACATGATCAAGAAGGTAGAGTGCTTACCGTTGAATTTGAGAAGTATTATTTTGTAGGAGTATATGTCCCCAATTCTAGTCAAGGCTTAAAGAGACTTCCCTATAGAGAGACTTGGGACGTAGCATTTAAAAACTACCTTAAGAACTTGGAAGAAAAGAAGCCTGTTATAGTATGTGGTGATTTTAATGTTGCTCATCAGGAAATAGATATAGCTAGGCCTAAGTCCAACTATAACAAGACTGCTGGATATACTCAAAAAGAGATTGATGGAATGACTAATTTCTTGGAAGCGGGATTTATAGACACTTTTAGAAAGTTGTACCCGGAAGAAGTGGCGTATAGTTGGTGGAGTTATCGAGCAGGTGCTCGTGAAAAAAACATAGGTTGGAGACTTGACTATTTTTTAGTTTCTGAAGTATTCATGGATCAAGTCCAAGATTCTACCATACTTCCAGACTATATGGAGTCTGATCATTGTCCTATTTGCTTACAAATTAGCTAAGATGAAATTATTACGCACTTATATATTTCTCGCATTAGTACTACTGACCATTCAATGTTGTAATACAAAAAGTAAGGAAGTGATAAATAATATAGATATACAAGGTCACCGTGGAGCAAGAGGGTTGATGCCTGAAAATACCATTCCAGCTTTTGTTAAAGCTCTAGAGCTTGGAGTCACCACTTTGGAGTTGGATCTCGCGGTAACTAAAGATAGTCAGTTGGTAGTTTCTCATGAACCATATATGGGATATAAAATATCAACAGATAGCCTTGGAAATGAGATTACCGAAGAAGATGAACTAGAACATAATATCTATCAAATGACTTATGATCAAGTTCAGAAATATGATGTTGGTTTGAAGTTTCATTCATCATTTCCTGATCAGGAAAAAATGAAGGTAAACAAGCCTCTATTATTAGACTTGGTACGTACTGTGAATGAATATTCGGCAAAGAACGGAATTGAAAATATTCGATATAACATTGAAATAAAGAGCAAGTCAAGTGGTGATGATTTATATCACCCAACCCCAGAAGTGTTTAGCAAATTAGTCTATGATTTCATAGAAGAACATATGGATAAAAAGCTTCTGAATATACAATCGTTTGATTTTCGAGTTCTTAAATATTTTCGTGAAAATTATCCTGAGATTGAGCTTGCAGTACTAATAGACAATAATGTTTCAATAGATCAAAATATTGATAGCTTAGGATTCATTCCAGAGATTTATAGTTGCTATTACAAATTATTAGATGGTGATAAAGTAAAATACCTTCAGATGAAAGGATTGAAGGTAATACCTTGGACTGTTAATAATCAGGAGGACATCGAAGAAGTTTTACAGTGGGGAGTTGACGGTATTATTTCTGATTACCCCAATAGAGTAATTGACTTCATTTCAAATTAAGTTTGTTAAGAATCTTAACTGATACGTCAAAAACAAAAGACATGAGTATACCGAGTCTCAGCGACATTAAAAGAGCACATACCCGAATTTATCCATATGTAGTAAATACACCTGTGATTACTTCACGCACGATAAATGAGCTTGTGGATGGGGAAGTCTTCTTCAAGTGTGAAAATTTGCAGAAGGTGGGAGCTGTAGAAATGAGAGGTGTTGCTAATTATGTGTTTTCCACTCGTTCAGACTTGCGAAAAAATGGTTTTGCTACGCATTCTTCTGGTAATCATGCGCAAGCTGTGGCAAAGGCAGCTGCTCTGGCTGGCGTCAAGGCGTATATTGTGATGCCTCAAGATGCCCCTCCTGTGAAAATTGCTGCAGTAAGAGGCTATGGTGCAGAGCTAACACTCTGTGAACCAAATGAGGCAGCAAGGAAAGAAGCATGTGATAAAATCGTGAAGGAGACAGGTGCTATTCAGATTCATGGATATGATGATCCTATAATTATTGCTGGAAATGCTACAGCGGGTAAAGAGTTGATCGAAGAAGAACCAGATTTAGATTTCGTGCTCTGTCCAGTAGGTGGAGGTGGTATGGCAGCAGGGACTACTTTGATTACACATTATGTAAGTCCATCAACTAAAGTCATTTTAGCAGAACCAGAAAATGTAAATGATGCTTACTTGTCTTTTCAATCTGGAGAAAGGCAAACATTGCCTGTTGACCATAAACCAACTGTCGCTGACGGTTTGCAAATTTCAATAGGTGAACTGAATTTTGAAATAATCAAAAAATACGCCGATTCCATCGAGACTGTATCTGAAGAGGAAATTATTTCAGCTATGAGATTTGTATGGGAGCGGATGAAAATGGTGATAGAGCCATCAGCCGCAGTACCAGTAGCATTGTTGTTGAAAAACAAAGAGCAATTTACAGGTAAGAAAACAGGAGTAATTCTAGTAGGTGGTAATGTTCAAGTGGACAACCTTCCATTCTAATCTCACCCGTATATCTCATTGAGAACACCTGCAAGACGAACGCCTGCTCTTAGTAAGCGTTCGTTTAATGTGGAAATATTGTCATAGATGTACCGGTAGGATAATTTTTTGTTTTCAGGGATGTTGTACACTTGTGATCTCAGATCTTTTCCTTCTAGTGCCCATTTTAAAACATCTTCGGATTGCCATTTTTGGATTTGCTCCTTGGTAGGGTGATTGATCCATTCACTGTATTCAGTATACGATAGTTTTTGGTGATCTATCATATCAGTATCCCAAACTCTGTGCAAATTAGTTTCTTTCCACATGAACTCGACCTCAACTGTGTTACCACCTTTGTCTTGACCATTTCCTACATGTAGAGGCTGGTGAATATCTGCAATCAGATGAACTAGATATTTAAGGTTTTCTAATTCACTTTCATATGTAAATTCTTTCGATTTGAGTTCAGAAGTGATTCGGATAATTTGTTGGATAACATCACTTTTTTCTGGAATACCAGCTTCTTCATATGACTGTTCATCTGGAATAGTACAATAGTGCCAAGGCGCCATATAGTTCATATTTGGATCGGATCGAACAAAGTCCATGTAATTGCCTATAAGTCCGAGCGGCTCATTATGAAGTACTTTTTTTATGTTCTTTTTGGCCTTAGGAGTAAGGTGCTCAAAAGCAATCTGTCCAACAACTCTATGACCAGTTTGCCCCCACCCAAAAGCTGTAGTAGATAACAGAAGAAGAATTAGTGTTTGGAAAGGCTTCATCTATAAAATTTTAATAGTATGCTTATTCTAGAACCCCAAATTTATAAATACTCTCAGAGTAGTACTTTTCTCCTGGATCTAGTCTAGCACTAGGAAAACTAGGTTCGTTAGGACTGTTCGGGAATTTCTGTGTTTCGAGACAAATAGCTTCTCTAAACTCATAAGTTTGCCCGTTTTTTCCGATGGTATTGGATAAAAAGTTTCCTGTATAAACATGCAAACCGGGTTCATTAGTATAAACTTCCATGACACGACCGCTAGTAGGTTCAATCAACTTTCCAGCATAGTGTGTCTGTCCATCGAATTCATTTAGAACAAAGGTATGATCATAGCCCTTACCTCTTGCAAGCTGTTCGTTTTCACTATTAATTTTCTCACCGATAAGCTTTGGAGTAATAAAATCGAAAGGTGTTCCAGTTACATTTTCAGGCTCTCCTAGAGGAATAGAATTGGGGTCTATAGGTAGATACGACTTTGCATTTACCTCGAGGAGATGATTGGTGATTTGTCCTCTGCCAGCACCCTTAAGATTAAAGAAAGAATGCTGGGTGAGGTTGACGATAGTACTTGCATCAGTAGTGGCTGAGAATTCGGTTTTAAACTGGTTATCGTTGGTAAGAGTGTATTTACAAGTTACCCTAAGATTTCCAGGATACCCTTCTTCACCATCTCGTGACAAATAGCTTAAAATGACAGAGTTGAAAGTAGTTTTTTCAATATCCCACATAACAGCACAAAAGCCTTTTTTGCCACCATGTGAATGATTTGGACCACTATTGACAGCAAGTTGGTAAGTTGTACTATCAAGTGTAAATTTTCCTCCTTTGACTCTATTTGCATATCTACCTATACTAGCTCCAAAGTAAGCCATACGAGTAGAAGCGTCTTCAATATTTTCAAAACCAGTAACAATATCCGAGAAATTACCTTCTCTGTCTGGCACAAAAAGAGACATGACTTTGGCTCCATAGTTTGTGACTTGCATTACTAAGCCGTTTTTATTTGTAAGAGTGATAAGTTGGGTTTCCTTTCCGTCAATAGTGGCTTGGAACTCTTCAGGAGCAAGTAGGTCAAGATTAGATGAAGTATTTTTTTGTTGACAACTCAAGAATAAGGTTGCAAATATCGAAATAGAAAACAGCGACATGGTCGAGTTCATTAAGAAATGGTTTTTAGTTCTAATGGCAAAATAGCAGGAATTTGACAATCCTTCCAATAAACCAACAATTACACTGTACAACTTGTATAGTTTCCGATTGATTCGTTGAATTGGTGTTATATAATCTCATTTAGTATTTCCGAAGTTCATATATAGAATTGAAATTCTAAAAGACGGAACTGTGACTAATGACTTCTGATTAGCTTTGCAGGAAATTTTACAGATTCGATCATGAACGAAAGATACATGCAGAGAGGCGTATCTGCCTCTAAAGAAGATGTCCATAATGCTATCAAAAATATTGATAAGGGTGTATTCCCAAGTGCTTTTTGCAAAATCGTACCTGATATGCTCGGAGGTAACGATGATTATTGCAATATTATGCATGCAGATGGTGCAGGTACTAAATCTTCTCTTGCATACATGTACTGGAAAGAAACTGGAGACCTTAGCGTATGGAAAGGTATCGCTCAAGATGCTGTCATCATGAATACGGATGACCTTCTATGTGTAGGAGCAACAGACAATATACTTCTTTCTTCTACCATCGGTCGAAATAAAAACCTTATTCCAGGTGAAGTATTAACAGCTCTAATCGAGGGAACAGAAGAAGTTCTACAGATGCTTAGTGACAATGGTGTCGATATAAAATCCACTGGTGGAGAAACTGCCGATTTAGGTGATTTAGTAAGAACCGTAGTAGTTGATAGTACGGTCATTGGGAGAATGACGAGAGCTGATGTGATTTCCAATGATAAAATTCAAGGTGGAAATGTAATTGTTGGTTTAGCATCTTATGGTCAAGCTAACTATGAATCTGAGTACAACGGAGGTATGGGTAGCAATGGATTGACATCGGCAAGACATGATGTATTTGCCAAAAAGTACATGGAAAAATATCCAGAGTGTTTTGACCCAGGAGTACCTACTGAATTGATTTATTCTGGTACTAAGGATCTTTTAGACTCTGTTGAAGGATCTCCTTTAGATGCTGGAAAATTAGTTCTATCCCCTACTAGAACATATGCACCGATCATTAAGAAGATATTGGAAAATTATAGATCTCAGATTAATGGAATGGTTCATTGTAGCGGGGGCGCACAAACTAAAGTCCTTCACTTTGTAGAAGACGTTCATGTAATCAAGGACAATCTTTTTGAAATCCCTCCTCTGTTCAAATTGATTCATCAGGAAAGCGGTACAGATTGGAAAGAAATGTACAAAGTATTTAACATGGGGCACAGAATGGAGCTATACGTCCCTGAAAATATCGCTAAAGACTTGATAGAAATATCAGAGTCGTTTGGAGTGAGTGCTCAGATAATAGGTAGAGTAGAATCATCAGAGACAACTAAAGCTACCATTACTTCTGAAAAAGGGACATTTGAGTACTTGAAATAACCTTATACTTTCTATAAAGTAGAAACCTCTAATCTTGATGTTCAGATTGGAGGTTTCTTTTTGTATGAAATTCCTCTTTGAAATCTAAAAGCATACTTTCAAATCTAGATTATATAGAATCCATAAGATAACTACATTAAATAGTACATCTGAACAGTTCAACAATAGATTTTAATAGATCTCTCAAACGAACTTTATAAAGTCCTACACTTTGCTAGGCCAGCATGATTGATTGAAACATGAATGCAGTCCAGTGGATGGGTAGAATACAAACAAATTTTTTGGTAGTAGTTGCTGACTTTAAACCCATGGAAAATCTCTTATTTTCTCGTCGACTGTATTATTCCAAAAAAGATATTTTTTAGACTAAGTCAGCTGGATTATTACGCGAAAATTCTTTTTTACTTCAAGTCAGCCGGATTATTCAATTTGAAAATTTTGAGGGCTTCTCGTCAACTGAATTATTGAAGAAAAGATTTTTTTAGACCAAATCAGCTGGATTACTCTGCGAAAATTCTTTTTTACTTCAAGTCAGTCGGATTATTCAATTTGAAAATTTTGAGAGCTTCTCGTAGACTGGATTATTGAAAAAAAGATATTTTTTGGAATAATCCAGCTGAAGCTCTCTACGAAAATTCTTTTTTGCTTCAATTCAGCTGGATTACTCAATCTGAATATTTTACGATTTTTAATTCATTGTCTTTGGAGAAAAAAATGATTTCAGGCCCTCAGACTACCAGATCAGGAAAAAAATCTTTTAGATAAAGACTTAAGACGTGGCTTCTGAGAAAGAATCTCCTCGACCTAAGGGTTGGGGAATTAAACCTAATGGGCTATCTCCTTGAGATTAAAATTTCAATCCAATTTTCAAACTCCAAGCTCTCATTTTTGCTGTCAAATCGTCCTCAGGAGCATTTTCTTCCTTGATTACATTTACTAATCCTAGGTCATAAAATACTCCTCCATAAATAATAGTATTTACTCCTGCCCCGTATTCCAAACCAGCTCCGCCAGTAAAGGAAAAGTCAAAGAACTGAAACTTATCGACTAGTTCATTATCATCTTCAAGCTTTTCATTGTAAAGCATTATTTCTCCCATGAAACCGATTTGGAAATAAGCCTTCAAATCTGGCTGAATCTCACTTGTAAACAGTTTAAGAGTCGCTGGAAGTTGTAAATATTGGATCTTATACTCTTCTGCGATTACAGTTCCATCAGCGTTTTCAGCTTTTAGAGAAAGTCTTTTAGGAGAGTAAATTAAACCTGTGCTAAATGCATAAGTATCGGACATCATAAAGTCGAATTCAAGTCCAAATTTTGATAAGAAAGTAGCTCCATCACTATCGACAGATGTAGTCTCTCCATTATACTTTACTTGTCCATACGAAAATTCTGGGGCAGCCATCAAACCAATTCTTAATTGGGCTTGGCTATAAATTGCACAAATGATTAAAGTGGCGGTGAGGATAAATTTCTTCATGAGTCTAAAATAAATACTTTTGTCTCGCAGTTTTTCAATTGCGCAAATCTAAAACCCCAAACTTTGAAGTTGTCATATATCACTCAGTTTTTAGCAGTTATTACAGGAATAGTAGTATGGTCCTGTGGATCGGATTCCTGTGAAGTCAATGATAAATATCAGTCTATTCCAATCGATATACCAGTAGAAAGGCTTGAAGAACAAACAAGAAATTTTAAGACAGTGGATGATGTCCTTTTGTTCTTGAATAGGAACAGGACAATGGCTGACTTTTTCTTGGATGCCAAGCAATACCCTAATGATCAGATATTAGCCAAGCGAATGCTGCCTCTTTTTCAAGAGCCATCCATAGATACTCTGACTAATGAAGCCTTGGAGTACTTCAAAGACTTAGATGTTTATGTCAAACAACTTGAGCATGCTTATCAATTCGTGAAGTATCATTATCCTGAGACAAAAGTCCCACGACTACAGACTATGGTATCAGGATTGTACAATGATTTATACATATCAGATTCGTTGATCGTTGTTGGTTTGGATTACCTTATTGGAATGAACGGATCTTTTCATCCTAACAACATTCCGAAATATATGGTAAGAAGATATATGCGAGAAAGCATGGCTCCGATAATTATGAGTTTCGTATCGAATGAATTTAACCAGATTGATCAGAAACATGGAACCCTGCTCGCAGATATGGTAAATATTGGTAAATCATATTATTTCGTGAAGCAATCCATGCCCTGTATTCCTGATTCATTGATCATAGGTTATACATCTGAAGAAATGAGACTAGCTAAAAGTAATCAGGAAGTCATCTGGGCCAATTTTATTGAGAACGAACTTTTGTATGAGACTGATCACTTTATGAAAAACAAATTCGTAGGTGAAGCACCTAATGTATTTGAGATCAGTGAGAAATGCCCAGGAAGAATAGGAGCTTGGATTGGATGGCAAATCGTAAATAAATATATGGAAGAAAATGATGTGACTATTCAAGAACTGATGGCTGAAACGGATGCGCATAAAATCTTCCAAATGTCAAAATACAAGCCTAAAAACACTCGATAGTGACTAGACAAAGGATATAAAACCTTGAGAAAAAAGGGGGTGATATATCTTCATCGAGAATACCCTAATATAGATATCTCTAGCTTTCTACTTTAGTATTTGTTAGAGTGACAGATGAGTCACTAGACGGTCAATATTAGCATCAATAAATTTTTATGTTCATCACAATTCAAAAACTTAAGAAATACTCAGCTTATGCTATGTGCAGTTTAGCTTTATTAACTGCTTGTAGTCCTAAAAAAGCTGAAGTCGCTTTGGACGAAGAGACTAAACCTGTCTACGAACCAAACTGGGAATCTATAAAAGCTAACTACAAAGACCCTGAATGGTTCAATAAACAGAAATTTGGGATATTTATTCATTGGGGAGCGTATACTGTACCCGCTTTTGGGTCAGAATGGTATCCAAGATTAATGTATATGGATACGGCTACCTTTACTGCTCAGCTTGATCACCAACAGGATGGCCCTCATAAAGTTCATAGTCACCACAAAGAGAACTGGGGAGACCCAAAAGAGTTTGGATACAAGGATTTTATACCAATGTTCAAAGCTGAAAAGTGGGATCCTGAAGCTTGGATAGACCTTTTCCAAAAAGCTGGAGCTAAATACGTTATTCCTGTAGCAGACCACCATGATGGTTTTGCGATGTATAAGTCGAATACGACAAGATGGAACTCATTTGATATGGGTCCCAAACGTGACGTCCTTGGAGAACTGTTTAAAGCTGGACGTGAGAAAGGTATGATCATGGGTACGTCATCACACTTTGCCTTCAACTGGTCATTTTATAATAAAAAGGATCACTTCGATACCGTTGATCCAGAATATGCAGATTTGTACAGTTCCAAAGGAAAGGATCTTTTGGAGCCAGTTTCTCAGAAATTTTTGGACAGATGGTGGGAAAGAACGATTGACGTTATTGACAACTATCAGCCAGATATTTTTTGGTTAGATTTTTACGTAGATATTCCTGATTTCGAGTCGGTAAGACCAAGATTGGCTGCTTACTATTACAATAAAGGAATTGAATGGAACAAAGAAGTTGTACTACAGGACAAGAACTTTAGCCATGAAGCTTTTCCAGAGGGAACAGTAATCTATGATCTTGAAAGAGGGAAATTACCTGGTATTCGTAAGCTTCCTTGGCAAACAGATACTTCTATTGGTAAGAATTCTTGGAGTTACGTAACTAATTGGAAGTCTAAAACAGCAAACTCTCTTATCGATGACTTAATAGATATCGTGAGTAAAAATGGCAACCTTCTTCTAAATGTAGGTCCAAAAGCTGATGGTACTATTCCTGAGGATCAAGAGGAGATTTTATTACAAATCGGATCATGGTTGGATACGAACGGTGAAGCTATCTATGATACGAAGTATTGGAATATTTTTGGTGAAGGGCCTACTGAAGTGAAGAAAGGTCACCACTCTGAAGGTGGTAATAAAGGTATGACTGCAGAAGATATAAGATTCACTACCAAAGAAAACACACTTTACGCTATAGCTATGGATTGGCCAGAAAATAGCAAAATGGTTATTAAGTCATTGGCTAAGGGATCAGAATACGAACTTAAGGAAATCAAAGACATAAAACTATTAGGTAGTGATGCTAAACTGAGCTGGGAAATAACAGAAGCCGGTCTTGAAATTCAATTACCAGCAGAGAAAATTGGAGACTTTGCTCACTCAGTAGCTATCTCCATGTAAAAACAATATTGTAATTCATTTAACAAAGACCAGATGCATATAGTGTCTGGTCTTTTTTTGATGTTAACCTTTTCCCTTCTCGGATTTGAACAAAATATCAATAGAAGATCTTAAGCTAAATATCTATCGTCACGTAATATTTTAAAATAAAAAACCCAGCACTTTTCAGTACTGGGCTAAACAAATTTTAACTAGAAAACTGCTATGCAGCTTTTTTAAGACCTTCTCTTTTAACAGAGACTTCTAGTCTCTTAATATGAATCATTCCTAATTTGTCAAGGACCCACATGATTACATAAGTAGGATCTATTTCGTGCCATCTTACACCTCCGAAATTAGCTCTGTTACCATGCTTATGGTGATTATTATGGTAGCTTTCTCCCATCATGAGGAAATCTACTGGCAGCATATTTTTACTAGTATCTCCAACTTTATAGTTCACATATCCATATATATGTGCAAACCAATTAATGATTGCGCCATGAATAGGGGCCATTAAGAAAGCTATTGGAAGAGCCAACCATTGCCACCAAGCTGTAGCATATGTATAGAAAAACCATGTGTAGAATACTCCCCAACCTATTCTTGAAACCCAAGACCTAGCGAACTTATCAAACCAATGCCACTCAGGAACATCTTTTGTAAACCTTTCTTCAATCCCTTCAACTTCTTTGTTGGTGATAGAAGAGTATATAGTCTTAGTTCTCCACATCATAGAAAATAAAGATTTATCATATTTAGGAGAATGGACATCTTTTTCAGTGTCAGCATATGCGTGGTGCATTCTGTGCATGATACCATAACCGTATGCGCTTAGGTAATTTGAACCTTGAAATATCCAAGTTCCTATAAAACAGATTTTTTCACCAAATTTCGACATAGTGAAAGACTGATGAGCAGCATAGCGATGAAGGAAAAAAGTCTGGAAGAACAGACCCACGTACCACAAAACCAGCATTAATATTAATATTTCCATGTTTTTTAATTGTTGCCTAACCCTAAGACAAGTAGTGTAGAATATTGTGACAATTGTGGGCAAAAAAATTTCAATTAGTTCTGAACTGACCTCTTTTGGATCACGTATCAATATCTTTGCGCTTTAAAAAAACATTGCAGAATGGCGAAAGCTCCAGATTCAACTGATGTTACCAACATCGACCAATTAGATCCCAAAGAGTATATTATTGTCAAAGGCGCAAGAGTCAATAATCTTAAGGACTTGAGTGTCGCTATTCCAAGAAACAAATTAGTAGTGATTACAGGTCTGTCAGGCTCTGGCAAATCTTCATTGGCGTTTGATACATTATTTGCAGAAGGACAGAGAAAGTATGTAGAAAGCCTTTCATCCTATGCTCGGCAGTTCTTAGGTAGGATGGAAAAACCAGAGGTCGATTATATCAAAGGAATTTCTCCTGCTGTAGCCATTGAGCAAAAAGTCAATACCAGAAACCCACGTTCTACCGTAGGTACGACTACTGAGATATACGACTATATGAAGTTGCTTTTCGCAAGAGTAGGAAAGACAATTTCTCCAATCTCTGGAAAGGAGGTTAAAAAAGACTCCGTGACGTCAGTCGTTAATGCAATCAATACTCAAGAAAACGGCACAAAATTGATGATAGCAGCCCCTCTGGTACTTCATGACGGTAGAGGAGTAGAAGAAGAAATTAATATTCTCCTGAGTAAAGGTTTTACCAGAGTTTTAATTGAGGAAGAAGTGCAGTATTTGGAGGATTTAGATGCTCAAAAACTAACTTTTGACCAGATCGAAATCCTTATCGATAGAGTCGCAGTAAATGATGAGGATGAAGATACAATCTTTAGGATAGGAGATTCAGTACAAACTGCTTTTTTTGAAGGTGATGGAAATTGTCATGTTCACTATCGAGGAGGAGACGTTGTAAAATATTCAGATAAATTCGAACTAGATGGGGTAGAGTTTGAAGAACCATCTGTCAATTTATTTAGCTTCAATAATCCATATGGTGCTTGTCGTAGGTGTGAAGGTTTTGGAAAAGTATTAGGGATTGATCCAGATCTAGTAATCGCAGATCGCAACCTATCTGTTTTTGAAAATGCTATTGTGCCGTGGAGAAGTGAGAACATGAGGAAATGGATCCAGCCGCTAATTGATATGGCATTGGATATAGATTTTCCAATTCATCGTCCGATAAAAGATCTTACCGAAGAACAGTATGATTTACTATGGAATGGCCATAAGCACTTTGAAGGAATTAACGCTTATTTCAAGTTTATAGAAAGCCAACTTCATAAGATACAATACAGAGTTATGCTCTCTAGATATCGGGGAAAAACAACATGCCCAGATTGTAAAGGAACTCGGTTAAGAAAAGACGCAAACTATGTCAAAATCAATGACAAGTCCATAACTGACATTGTTTTAATGCCCATTAATAAAGCTATTGCGTTTTTTGATGAGCTTCAGTTATCAGATTTTGATAAAAAAGTAGCCGATCGACTTCTTAAGGAAATAAAAAACCGACTTCGGTATATGCAAGAAGTAGGTCTTGGTTATTTAACATTAAATCGATTGACCTCAACACTCTCTGGAGGAGAGTATCAGCGTATAAAACTTGCAACATCGTTGGGAAGTGCTCTCGTAGGGTCTATGTATATATTAGATGAACCAAGTATTGGTTTACACCCAAGAGATACCGCTAGATTGGGAAATGTTCTCAACACTCTAAGAAATGTTGGCAATACTGTCATAGTAGTAGAACACGAGGAAGAGGTTATGAGGCGTGCAGACCAGATAATTGATATTGGGCCAGCAGCTGGAATGCATGGAGGAAACTTAGTTTTTCAGGGTGACTGGGACAAAATACTAAAAGAAAAGGATTCCATTACTGCTAGATTTCTGAACGGAAAAGAATTCATACCTATTCCCGAAAATAGACGCCAATGGTCAAAGTCGATTAAAATTTTAGGTGCACGAGAAAATAATCTTAAAAGAATTGATGTAGAAATCCCTCTGGGAGTTTTAACCAGTGTCACTGGTGTTAGTGGATCTGGTAAGTCAACACTGATAAGAAAAATATTCTATCCAGCACTAGGAAAGATGCATGGAGTCACTGGTGAAGAAACTGGAAAATTTAGTGAGTTAGACGGTGATTATAAAATAATAGATAGGTTGGAGATGATTGATCAAAACCCTCTGGGTAGAAGTTCAAGATCTAATCCCGTTACCTATGTCAAAGCTTATGATCCTATTAGATCCTTATTTGCGGATCAAGTTATGGCTAAGCAACGAGGTTTAAAGCCAGCTCATTTCTCGTTTAATGTTGAAGGTGGCCGCTGTGAAACTTGTCAAGGAGAAGGAGAAGTTAAAATTGAAATGCAATTTATGGCTGATCTCCACTTGACTTGTGATGAATGTAAAGGAAAGCGGTTTAAAGAAGAAATACTTGAGGTTACCTATAAAGACAAGAGTATTAGCGATGTTTTGGAAATGACAATTGAAGAGAGTTTAGAGTTCTTTTCAGACCAAAAATCAATCGTCAATAAGCTCAAACCACTGGATGATGTAGGCCTTGGTTACGTTCAATTAGGTCAAAGTTCCAATTCCTTGTCAGGTGGGGAAGCTCAGCGAGTTAAACTTGCTTCTTTTCTGGGAAGAGGAGCAGTAGCTCAGAGAGAGCATATTCTTTTCATCTTCGATGAACCTACTACGGGTCTCCATTTTAAGGATATTGAAAAGTTACTAGCTTCAATAAATGCCTTAGTATATCAAGGAAACACTGTAGTTATTATTGAACATAACATGGAAATCATTAAATCGTCCGACTGGATTATTGACCTTGGGCCTGATGGTGGTGATCAAGGCGGTAAACTGTGTTTTGCAGGATTACCAGAAGATATGGTTAAGCTAAATGATAATCACACTGCTAGATTTTTGAAAGAGAAGCTGTCTTGATAAAACTGTAATTGAGAGGAGCTTTTTAGATTTCTATCGAGTTTACAACGAGTTTACGAGCCAAGATAATTTCTAGCATACCGAAGGGTCTTTTTTCTTCACAGTTCTCATCGAATGATCCTTCATTTGATTCTATGGGAAAAGTGTATAGAATATTACCGTCAGGAAGTGTTTGCACAGAAGGACTCATAAGTATATTATTTTCCTCTGAATATTGATATGCTTCAAATAGAGCTTTGGATTCCTTGTTGGCGAATGAAGAGGCTAAAGTGTCATAATATATTTTTAGGTCAGAAAACGAGATAGAATCAATGGCCTGATCATAGTTGCAAAATAATACAGCAAGTTCTTTTACCTGATTACCATATTTCAAACCAAGCTTTTCTCCAAAGATTAATATTTCTGTGGTACTTACTTTTTTAATTTCTTGAGTCTTGATGATTTGATTGACATTTGTTTTTTCCTTGTCATAAAATGCTGAACAACTAGCTATAAATGTTGAAAGAAGCACCCAACCGAAAAATCTAACCATAGTCTGATTTTTTTTAAAAGTGTAAAGTTAGCACGTTACTAGGCATAATGCATATATTCCATGGACCTGATAAAATTATGAATCCACCAATACTTTAAGGGCAGTTAGGAAATAATTTTCCAAATGCTTAACTTGTAGCGTTAAAAACTTAAATTATTTGAATAATGAATATGATTAACAGACTATTCGCAACAACACTTATTTTATCAGCATTCTTTTTTGCATCATGTGATTCGTCAGGTGATGATGGAGGGTCAGGAGAATGTAATTTCTCTGAAGTCGATCCTTTAGGCAAAGCATTGACTGAAGCTATTACTAATTACACAACAGAAGATACACCTACAAACTGTAACGCGTTGAAAGAGGCATTGTCTAAATTCAATGCTGTAACAATACAGTCTGAAGGTTGTTCCGATGCAGAAAAGGCAACTATTGAAGGTTACAAAACGGCAGCTGCAGGAGTAACGCTTCCAGACGAATGTCCGACAAAGTAATTACTTTTTAAATATTTTAAAAACCCATCTCGATATATCGAGATGGGTTTTTTATGTCAATCCTTCTGGGAAATTTCTTTCTGAATATCTAATTTAATATAGCTATGTTCAGTTGTGAGCCGGAAGAGATAAACCCAAATATTTTAGGAAGAGATTTTCCTGTTTTAGTGACTGGAGGTGCTGGTTTTATGGCGTCTTGGCTAGTTAAGTATCTACTAGAAGATGGTTATAAAGTTAGAATTACAGTTCGTCATATCAATAATGAAGATAGCTATAAACACCTTCAAAAAATAGCTGAAAGAAGTAAAGGTAGTTTAGAGGTATTCCAAGCAGATTTACTTGATCCTGAAGCTTTCAATGCTTGTATTACTGGGTGTAACATTGTTTTTCATACTGCTTCTCCGTATAAAGTTCATAACATTCGAAGTCCGCAAAAAGAACTAATAGATCCATCACTAGACGGCACAAGGAATGTAATAAGTGCAGTAAATAAGGCACACTCGGTGAAGAAGGTAGTTTTGACGAGTGCCATTTCTGCAATATATGGAGATGCAACTGACTGCATTGGAGTAAAAGATGAAACTTTTACCGAAAACTATTGGAACAAATCAAGCAACTTAAATTATCAACCACTTGGCTTTGCCAAAACAGTCGCAGAACGTGAAGCATGGAAGTTGCATGATGAACAGAATCGATGGAAATTAGTCGTATTAAACCCTTCACTATTCTTAGGACCCTCGCTTACCTTTAAAAGTAAGTCAGGTAGTTTTGATTTTATTCGAAAAATAGCCGACGGCACATATAAAAATGGAGTTCCAAATATAAAGGTTGGTCTAGTAGATGTAAGAGATGTCGCACAAGCCCATATTTTCGCAGCTCAAGATGAATATGCTATAGGACGGTTTATGATTGTGAATGAGGTGAAGTCTATATTGGAAATTGCTAAAGTGTTAGATCAATATTTTGGAGAAAGTTTTAATTTTCCCAGAAAGCTTTTATCCACTAGAATGCTGTATTTCTTAGGTTTTGCACAAGGCTATTCTAGAAGGTTCGTTGTAAACAATGTCGACAAAGACCTAAAATTTGACAATACCAAGAGTCGTCATGAGTTGGGTGTCTATTATAAACCCGTCAATGAAGCTATTATCGAAATGCTCAAATACATCTTGGAAAATAATATGCTCAAGTAGCTTATTTTTCAATTAATCTTCTATGGTAACTAATTTGCCCTAAGTGATAGTTGAGGTGGGCAATTAGATGAAATAAAAAGTATTCATTAGTCATAGGTTTCCCGAATACTTCTATTGGATAAATATCTTCCCCTAATTTCTCATCGTATTGATCGAAGCCAAGTTTAATCGCATCTTTAGTAAACTCAACCTCTTGAATTAACAATTCCCTATGAATATCTCTAGAACCAAACTCTTGCTCTCTATCCCTAATGTAACCACTTTGACCTATTATAGCTCCAACGAAATGTTGTAAATTACCACAAAGGTGTAGACACAAATTTCCAGCAGAGTTGTTTACTTGGTTCTCAACGATCCATAAGTTTTTTTCGTCTTTATAAGATTTTATTTCCTCGATAAGACGATCTAGATCTCTGAGATAGAGAGCTTTTAAGTTGGCTTTGTTCATATTAAGTGGGAGCGTTAATATAATTTAAGAATTCCTTCCTAGAGGTTTCTTCCTTAAATTTCCCACTAAAATGTGAAGTTCCCGTTCTGCTATTGGTATCATTTACTCCGCGTGAAGCTACACACATATGTACGGCATCTATTACTACCGCCACATCGTCAGTATCTAAAATTTGTTTTAGCTCATTAGCAATTTGAACAGTTAATCTTTCCTGAACTTGAGGCCTTTTAGCGTAATACTGAACAATACGGTTTATTTTAGAAAGACCTATCACCTTACCGCTAGAAATATAAGCTACATGTGCTTTTCCATAGATTGGAACAAAATGATGCTCACAATTGGAATAAAAAGTAATGTTCTTTTCTACCAACATTTGATCGTAGTCGTATTTATTATCAAATAACTTGACCACGGGTTTATTTGCAGGGTTTAACCCACTAAAAACTTCTTTAACATACATCTTGGCGACTCTATGAGGCGTACCGCTAAGACTATCATCTGATAAGTCAAGACCCAATATCTGCATGATTTCTCTAAAATGCTTTGAGATCAATTCCATTTTAAGGTCGTCATCCATTTCAAAAGCATCAGCCCTTAAAGGTGTGTCAAAAGAGGATCCTATATGATCCATATCCTCCATTATTTCATACGGGATACTCGACGTAGTTTCTTTCTGTTTCATACAACTTGATTTTCAGTTCAATTTCACTTTGTATCTCAGCTCTTAATAAGTTGTAGATGACTACGGCTATATTTTCAGCTGTTGGGTTGAGTTCTTTGAATTCTTCAGTATCTAAATTTAGGTTTTTGTGGTCAAATCGATCAAGAATTTTTTCTTTAATCAAATCACTAAGAACCTTTAGGTCAAATACATATCCAGTATCAGGATCTATATCTCCTATTAAACATACCTCCAGATTATAGTTGTGGCCATGATAGTATGCATTGTTACATTTACCAAAAACTTCTTCATTCTTTTGATCTGACCAGTCTGGATTGTGCAGACGGTGAGCAGCATTGAAGTGCTCTAGCCGATAAACTGCTGTTTTCAAATCTTTACTGTTTAACTATTTATATAAGTAATAAAACGAGACGCTTTATACGGTGCAAGTTTACGGTATAATTCATTATTTGTTTTAACAAGGTAATTTTTCGAACCTTATTTATGCGGATTCTCGTAACTTATTTGACATTTCGTGATGGATAATGGATATTTCTTAATTTACGAAAGTTTTACCATAGCCCCTTTTTAGTGTGGATTTTGAAGAAATTAAAAATGCGATTATACAATATCAGAATGACGGAAAGAGACTATTCACAACTTCCTCTTTTCAAACTCATAGTATTGTTATGCTGCACATATTGAGTAGAATTGATAAATCCATTCCCATATATTGTTTGAATACAGGTTTTTTATTTCCCGAAACTATTCAATTCAAAGATTCTCTAGCAGAAAATTGGGGGTTAACAATTATGGACGTCAAGCCAGACGTGCCTAAGAGTTTGCAAAAAGATAGCGAAGGAAAATTGCTATTTGCTTCTGATCCTGATAGATGTTGTTTTTACAATAAAGTTCAACCAATGGACAAATTATTATCGGATTACGATGTATGGGTCAACGGTATTCGAAAAGATCAAAATGCTAATCGAGCAAAAATGAAAGTAGAGGTCCCTTCTAAATTTGGCACTATTCGATTCCATCCTATGTTAGAATGGACCAACAAAATGATATATGACTATATCAAAGAATACAATTTGCTGAAGCACCCTCTCGAACCTCAAGGATATACGAGTATAGGCTGTGAGCCTTGCACGCGCAAACCCTCATTAGAAATGATGGAACGTGAGGCAAGGTGGTATGGAATGAACAAAACAGAGTGTGGGCTACACACTGAATTAGTCGCGAAATAAAGAATAATCTATGAATGTATTAGTAACTGGTGGTGCAGGATATATTGGCACTCGGTTGATAAAAAGTCTGTGTGCCAATAAAAGTGTCAAAAGCATTCTAGTATATGATAACCTTCTTCGTGGAAACTATAATATGTTTTTGGGAGATAAATATATCCACCCCGAAGGATTAAAATTTGTAAAAGGTGATTTGCTTGATTCCAGAAGTCTAAAAAAAGCGCTACAGGGAATCGATGTAGTTTATCATTTAGCTGCAAAGGCAACGTCACCATTTGCTAATGTAAATTTGCATTTCTATGAGCAAATCAATAACTGGGGTACAGCTGAGTTAAGTTACGCCATTGAGGAATCTGACTCGGTTAAGAAGGTAATCTATCTCAGCAGTATGGGAGTTTATGGTTTTTCGAACGATGAACTGACTGAAGATTCACCAGTCAATCCTTCTTCATTTTATGCGATTTCTAAACAACGAGGAGAGGAACACATCCAAAGGCTGGATAAAAAGTTTAATCCTATTATTCTTCGATGTGGCAATGTCTATGGCTATGGTAGAAGTATGCGATTTGATGCCGTCATTAATAAATTTGTTTTCGAGGCTAATTTTAGTGGAAGAATACAGATTAATGGAAGTGGTAATCAGAAAAGAGCTTTTATTCATATTAACGCTATTGGAGAAATATTAAATAAAATAACGACTACGGAGGTTCCTATCGGCGACTACAATATTGCCGAAAGAAATATGTCTGTTCTGGATATTGTGGATGTGCTAAAAGAGCTAAAACCGGACCTTGAATTTTTATTTATAAACCAACAAACAGAGCTTCAACAGCAAATGGTTAGTATGGATCAAAAATTAAAAAAGTACATTTCTTACGGTGATACAGAGTCACATTTCAAATCCGAACTAATCGAGTTCTTAAATAGTTTTTCATATTAAAAGAACTCAAACTTTATTAAGAACTAATGTTTTTAAAACAGTAGAGGAAGGTAAGAGGTCAAATTTTCGCGACATAATTGTTAAAACCTGACTTTTGTCATTGTTATGCCTAGGACCATTTGGTATTTTTGATTACACTCAATAGTATAAAGTCATGCAAAATAAGTCTATAGAATCTCTTATCGATGAAGATGTAGTTTACGCTAAAGTACTAGAACAACTTGGTGTTGAATTTTATGAATCGAGAGATAAAACTTTGGCAGAAATTACTAAAGAAAACAATATTAATCTCGACAATCTATTAACGATTTTAGAAGAGTCTAATAGTCGAAAGTCAAGAGAGTACTTAGACCTTAGAAAATATCCTATTCGATTGATTGTAGCTTATCTCAAACATTCACATCAGATTTTCATAAAAGATACTCTGTCCTACATTTTGAAGAAAGTAGCAGAAGTTGAAAACTCAGAGGATCAGAATCTTGTACAGGATTTAAAGATGATTCTTCCTATGTTCATAGAGGATTTTATTCATCATATTTATGAGGAAGAGGATAGATTATTTACCTATTTGAGTGATTTAGAAAAATTTGTAAATGGTAAATTGAATACCACCATGATGCAAACACGAATGGACAAGTTTTCTGTACAGGAATTTGCTTTATATCATAACGATTCAGATACTGAAATGAAAGGTATTCGTGATATTACTAATAACTATAGTACCGAAGGAATATCTGATCCAACGCTTCGCCTTTTAATTATTGCATTGAGACAGTTTGATGAAGATTTAGTTAGACATGCTAACATTGAAAATGACATCTTATTTGCTAAAGGACTGATAATCGAAAAAGAAGCTATTAAATTGCTTGATTCAAAAGTCGGACTTAATTAATGGGAAGAATTCTCGCCATAGACTATGGCAAAAAAAGGACAGGGCTTGCAGTGACTGACCCTTTGCAAATTATATGTTCACCTTTAGACACTGTACCAACTAAAGAAGCCATATCATTTTTAAAATCATATAAGGATTCAGAAGGTATAGATGCTATAGTAATTGGTATGCCCAAAGACCTTATGAATAATGACACAGATAGCACTGCATCTGTGAGGTCTTTTATAAATTTGCTTGACAAGGAATTTCCTGGTCTTCCAATTCATCAAGTAGACGAACGCTTTACTAGCAAAATGGCAAAAAGCGCAATGCTTACAGGTGGGATGAAAAAAAGTGAACGCAGGAAAAAAGAAAATGTGGACAAGATAAGTGCTGCGATCATATTGCAGTCCTATTTAGATTCTATAGTATGATTTATCCAATAGTAATGTATGGCGACCCTGTATTAAAGAAGGTAGCCGTTGAGATAGAAGAGGGAGAAATGGATGTCAAACAACTAGCAGAGGATATGTTTGAAACAATGTATCAAGCTAGTGGAATAGGACTAGCAGCTCCTCAGATCGGCAAGTCAATTCGTATGTTCATAGTAGATGGTAGCCCCATTGAGGAAGAAGGTATGGAAGATTTTAAGAAAGTATTTATCAATCCTGAAATTGTATGGGAAGAAGGAGAAAAGTGGGCATTTGAAGAAGGGTGCTTGAGTATCCCAGGAGTCCGTGAAGATGTAATGCGACAACCAAAGCTTTGTATCAATTATTTAGATACAGATTTTGTAGAACACGAAGAGGAGTTTGATGGTATGAAAGCTAGAATCATCCAACATGAATTTGATCATATAGATGGGGTTCTATTTACTGATTATTTATCCCCCTTTAAGAAAAGAATTCTCAAAGGGAAACTTTCCAATATTAGCAAAGGAAAGTGCGATGCCGATTATAAAATCAAGGCACCTAAAAAATAATGATCGCTGATAACCTCAAGGTTGCCCTTGTCCAAACAGACATTTATTGGGAAAATGTAGAGGCTAATCTTAATGAACTGGAAGAGAAGTTATGGGCTTTGGAGGGAAATGTAGATTTAATAATCCTTCCGGAAACTTTCAATACAGGTTTTTCTATTAACAAATCGCTTGCTGAAGTTCCAGGACTTAAAACCCAAAGGTGGCTTCTACAGATAGCGTCTCAATACAAAGCGGTAATAGGAGGTAGTTATCTAGTAAATGACAAAGGGTTGATATACAACCGTTTCGTCTTTGCTTTTCCTGATGGAAGGATAGAATCTTATGATAAGAAGCACCTTTTTTCAATGATGGGTGAGGAAAAGATTTTTAAAGCTGGAACCCAAAAACTCATAGTAGAACATAAAGGTTGGAGGATTTGCCCAATGATTTGCTATGATCTTAGATTCCCGGAGTGGTCAAGAAATAAAATAATAGAAGGTGAATATGAATATGACCTTTTAGTATTTATTGCTAATTGGCCCTCTACAAGACAAAACGCCTGGGATAGTCTATTGACTGCTCGCGCAATTGAAAATCAAAGTTATGTTTTAGGAGTCAATAGAGTTGGTAGAGACTTAAATGGTCTAGATTATATGGGCCGAAGTCAAGTTGTTGATTATCAGGGAGAATATATACAATCTCCTTATCAAGAAACTAAGATTGCAATAGTAGAAATACAGAAACAAACACTGAATGACTTTCGTGGAAAATATCCTTTTTTAAAAGATGCTAGACTTTGACGAAAGATTTATTTGTTTTCTATATCCCTTTTCAAATTATCTATTAGATCTGTTAATTCACCAAGCGTCGCTTTCTTAAAGTTTGTTACTAGATTTAATAAATGATCTGTGTCTAGATTAAATCGATCCTTGTCATCAACTAACTTGGTTTGAGCACGACTAAATAACTGACGACAATTGTCACTAGTTTTATTAAGTATAGAAGTGATCTCGCTATAATCAATGTTAAAAAGGCCTTTAAGCATAAATACGGCTCTTTCAGAAGGTGCTAATTTCTTACTCATTGTAGCTAGCGCTTGAGTAACCTCACATCTAAGATCTAGCGAAGAGAAATCTGGACTAAAGTTGATTTGAGGTAGACTTACATTCTCCATCAATTGCTCTTTCTTTTTCTTAATAGAATTAAGATAGTTAAAGCAGGAGTTTGTTATACTTTTAATTAAGTATGCTTTAACATCCTTTACTTTGAATTTATCTGTTTTCAACCAGTTTACGAACGTATCTTGTACTAGATCTTCAGCAGTGGCAGTGCATCCTACTAGCTTGTAAGCAATAGAATAGAGCAAAGGGCGGTATGAAGTTAGTTCAGCTTGTGACATAATTAATGCAAAGGTATACAATATTATACGAGTATCTGATTAATAGCTTTTGATGAAAATTATCACTTAGAATATTTCAATTCGATTAAATTCGATTAATTAAATGCCTAAAGACAATAAATTGCATATTTTTGAATTGTATTATATACAGGTGATAAAATAGTTAATACTAAGACAAGCGAGTAGCGCTTTTGACATTGATCAGAATCCGCGTAGTGTTTATGTGTCGTTTGTTTTATTAAAATTTGTATTTATTTTAGGAGTTCGAATAAAATTTGAATTTGTTATGAAAAAATTTATTCCTTTCTTGAAGGCTTCACTTTATGCCTTCGGAGCGGGTGTTGTTCTTACGTCATGCCTAGGAGGTGGGACAGGACATCCAAATAGCTCAAACCCAGGGGAGGCAAGTACCTTAACTGGAATGGCTTACAATGAAGAAGAAAACTTTCAAGTAAACGATTTTAGTGGGCAGCCAGATGGCCCTAACTTGAGGTTCATCGAAGGAGGTAGAACTATTCTAGGTTCTTTCGAGGAAGATATAATGAATAGCAACGATAACATTGAAAGAACTGTAACAGTTGCTTCTTTCTATATGGATGAAACTGAAGTAGCTAATATTCACTGGTTGGAATATCTCCACTATGTGAAGCTAGATTCTTCAGATGAATTTTATCAGTCTGCATTACCAGATACTACTGTTTGGTCAAAAGATCTTGCTTATAATGACCCTTACGTCGATCATTATTTAAGATATCCAGGTTTTAGATACTTTCCAGTAGTTGGTGTTAATTGGTTACAAGCACAAGATTTCTGTAGATGGAGATCAGATGTTGTAAATGATAGGTTGTATAAAGAATCTGATTTTTACCAAGAAGCTGGTGCAGAAGGATTAGATGGTGATAAACCGCAATTAGAGTCTGGCGTTGTTCTTCCTGACTATAGACTTCCTTCTGAGGCTGAGTGGGAATATGCCGCACAAGCACTAATTGGTACTCAATGGTTGGATGAAAATCAAACGCATAGAAGACTATATCCTTGGGATGGTCATGCTTTGAGAAATCCATATGGTAAAAAGTTAGGGACTTTCCTTGCTAACTTCAAAAGAGGTAGAGGGGATTACGCAGGTATTGCTGGTAAGCTTAATGATGGAGCTATGATTACTACCTACATTTATGAATATCCTCCAAACGACTTCGGTCTTTATAACATGGCAGGAAATGTAAATGAGTGGGTTCAAGATGTATATAGACCGCTTTCATTCCAAGATATGGACGATATGAACCCAGTAAGAAGAGATGGATTCCTAGATGAAGAAGACGGTTATGACGCACAAAACTTCAACTCGTTGATTTCTGATAGAGTACGAGTAATCAAAGGAGGTTCTTGGGCTGATGTAGCTTATTGGATGTCTCCTGGAACAAGAAGGTTTCTAGAAGAAGATTCTTCTACTTCTACAGTAGGATTTAGATGTGCCATGATTAGAGCTGGTACTAACTACTAATAGATAAATACAAAGACATATAAAAACGGCATTCTGATTTCAGGATGCCGTTTTCTTTTTATACAAGTTTCACTCGTCTGGATAAAGCTTCTTTTTAGAAGTTTGTACATCATTTAATCATAAATCTAGTTTTCCATAACGTCAAGAACAATCTTTTCGAGTTGTTTTGAATCCGTAATTGGTTTTTGAATAAACTTATCTGCACCTTCTTGGATCAATTTATCTTCGTATTGCCAGTGAGATGAGACAATGATTATTTTTGGTTTCGGGTCAAGAGCTTCTATAGTAGTAAAAGCATCGATCTGTGGCATATGTACATCTAAAAATAGTAAATCGGGCGTTCCGTTTTTTTCAATATCTAAAATGGCTTCAATTGGATTGTTGAACGAATTGCGAAGTGTCAGGCAATCAATTTGTGAAATGAATCGTTCCATAATGTCCGTGTAGGTAGGATCATCATCTACTACCATACAGGTGTATACTTTCTTCATTACTATATCTGACTTAGTTCTTTCCAAGCTCGTGCTTTTTTCTCGAAATTGGAAAAATGATGATAAATTTTCGAAAGCGGTTCATTTGTCTCTACTAGCTCGTGAAGAACTTCCTTAGAAAGTTCTTTCATCTTGTATATTACCTCATTAGGGAACCTTTTGATATTGACTCCTTCCGTTTTTATTTTTTCAAGATAAATAGCATTTTGAGTTTCAAATTCTAATAACATCCAATGATTTAGTTTGTCATTTGCTACTACGATTATCTTTTGAAGGTCCGCAGGTAATGATTCGAATTTTGATCTATTGATAGTAGTTTCCAGCACAGTACCCGGTTCATGCCACCCAGGGAAATAATAATTCTTAGCTACTCTGTGAAATCCCATTTTGTAATCGTGGTATGGGCCTATCCACTCAGTAGCATCGATGACTCCTCTTTCAAGATTAGTATACAATTCGCTTCCTGCGACAAGAACCGAAGTTCCTCCGATTTTATTAATCACCTTACCCCCTATTCCAGGCATACGAATTTTTAGGCCTTTGTAATCCTCGATACTATTGATTTCTTTATTGTACCAACCTCCTGCTTGAGATCCAGTATTTCCTCCAGGAAGAGGTATAAGGTTAAAGGGTGCATAAAGTTCTTTCCAAAGATCTAATCCGCCACCATTTAATATCCAGGCATTCATAGATTGGGAGTTCATTCCAAATGGTATAGAAGAAAATAATTGTGCTGCGGGGATTTTGCCAGCCCAGTAATAGCCCGATCCACTTGCCATTTCTACAGCACCATGACTTACTGCATCAAAACTTTCAAGTGAGGGAATTAGTTCTCCACCACCATATACCTCAATTTCCATTCGGCCTCCACTCATAGTACTAATCCACTTGGCCATAAGTTTACAACCCTCTCCTAAGACCGGAAAGTTTGGAGGCCATGTAGTCACCATCTTCCATTTAAAAGTCTTGTTAAAATTGATGTAAGGAGCTTCTACTGACTGCGCTTTTTTCTCCTTGCAAGATGTTAAGGTTGCTGTAGCAGCAGCGGCCAAAGCCAAACTAGAGTTACGAATAAATTTACGTCTGTTCTTATCAGTCATAGGTATAAATGATTGTGATTGTGTAGAGCAAGATAAATCTAGATGATCAATACATTGCTTCATGCGAGGTATTTATAGCTTGATAGCTTTCGAAAAATGATTGGACTTACTATTCTAAACAACCAATAGTGCTGACAATAAGTCGAATAAATTGTGTTTCGCCAGTTAAATCAAGTCATATTGGCAGTTTTTTATCTGATATGTTGATTGGAATAAGAATTGATACTTGGCTGTTATAACCTAAAAATTGAGAGTTATGAATTTCAATCAATATACAGTTAAGTCACAGGAAGTATTGAATAAGTCTGGTGAGCTTGTAAAAGAAAATGGTCAACAGGCTATTGAACCAGCTCATATTTTAAAGGCTATTATCCGAGTAGATGAAAATGTACTATCATTTTTGTTGAAAAAGTTAGGTACCAACACTGAACGACTGGAAACGCAACTAGATGAAGCAATAAAATCATATCCAAAAGTAAGTGGTCAGCAGCCTTATCTGTCAAATGAATCGGCTGCAGCTCTTAAGAAAGCCGAAACTTTTGCTAAGAAACAAGGAGATGAATTTGTAGCAATAGAGCATATAATAGCTGGTATTCTCGTAGGGTTCGACAAGGCGGCAAAGGCCTTAAAGGAGGTAGGCTTCAACCAAAGAGACTTAGAGACTGCTATCAAAGAATTAAGAGGAGGAAATAAAGTGAATAGTCAAAATGCAGAATCAAACTATCAGTCGCTAGATAGATATTCTAAGAACTTGAACCAACTAGCAAAGGATGGTAAAATTGATCCAGTTATTGGTCGAGATGAGGAGATTCGAAGAGTACTTCAAATATTATCTCGTAGAACTAAGAACAACCCGATGTTGATTGGAGAACCAGGTGTGGGTAAAACTGCAATCATCGAGGGAATGGCTCAACGAATCGTTGATGGAGATGTACCCGAGAATTTGAAAACGAAGACACTCATTTCTTTAGACATGGGACTCTTAGTTGCTGGCGCAAAATACAAAGGGGAGTTCGAAGAAAGGCTTAAATCAGTGATCAAAGAAGTGACTGATTCGGATGGTGAAATTATTCTATTTATAGATGAGATACACACATTGATAGGATCCGGAGGAGGTGGAGAAGGAGCTATGGATGCTGCGAATTTATTGAAACCAGCTCTGGCAAGAGGTGAGCTACATGCAATCGGTGCGACTACTTTGAAGGAATATCAGAAGTATATTGAGAAGGATAAAGCACTAGAAAGGAGGTTTCAGACGGTCTTAGTTGATGAACCGGACGAACAAGCTTCAATTTCTATTCTTCGTGGAATCAAAGACAAGTACGAGGTTCATCACGGAGTTCGGATTAAAGATGATGCTGTTATCGCCTCTGTAGAACTATCAAGCAGATACATTTCGGATCGCCATCTACCAGATAAAGCCATTGATTTGATGGATGAAGCGGCTTCTAAACTTAGGATTGAAATTGACTCTGTGCCGGAAGCGCTTGATGAATTGAATCGGAAGATTATGCAGCTCGAAATCGAACGTGAAGCAATTCGAAGAGAGAAAAACAAGGATAGAGAAAAAGTGCTATCTAGAAAGATCTCTGATTTGAGTGTTCGTAGGGATGATATCAAGGCAAAGTGGGAGAATGAAAAGTCTGTGATTACAGGTATCCAAGTTGAAAAAGAAAACTTAGAAAGATATAAGGTTGAAGCAGAACAGGCCGAACGAAGCGGAGATTTTGGTAAAGTAGCTGAAATTAGATACGGAAAGATAACGGAGAGTGAAGGTAAGCTTGAACAGCTCAAAGTTCAGCTCTCTGAGATGCAAGGACAAAGTTCTCTTTTGAAGGAAGAAGTAGACAGCGAAGACATAGCAGAGGTGGTAGCTCGTTGGACAGGTATTCCTGTGAAAAAGATGCTACAAAGTGACAGAGAGAAACTTCTTCATTTAGAAGATGAGCTTGGTAAACGTGTTGCGGGTCAAGAGGAAGCAATTGAAAGTATTTCGGATGCGGTTCGAAGAAGTAGAGCAGGGTTGCATGATCCAAATCGTCCTATTGGGTCATTTATATTTCTAGGTACGACAGGAGTGGGAAAGACGGAGTTGGCTAAAGCATTAGCTGATTATTTGTTCAATGATGAGAATGCCATGGTACGCATTGATATGTCAGAATATCAAGAGAGACATGCCGTGAGTAGACTCATAGGAGCTCCTCCTGGATATGTAGGATATGACGAGGGTGGACAGTTGACGGAAGCGGTAAGACGAAAACCATATTCTGTTGTTTTACTTGACGAAATAGAAAAGGCGCACCCTGATGCATTTAATGTTCTTTTGCAAGTTTTAGATGATGGAAGACTGACTGATAATAAAGGCCGTGTGGCTAACTTCAAGAATACCATTATTATCATGACTACAAACATTGGAGCTCATTTGATTCAGGAAAATTTCTCGAATCTTGATTCTGTCAATGTTGATGAAGTGATAGCGAAGACAAAAGGAGAAGTGTTTGAATTGATGAAACAGTCTGTAAGGCCGGAATTCTTAAATCGAGTGGATGAAACCATTATGTTCCGTCCATTGACTAAGGATAATATCAGAGAGATAGTCGGATTCCAGTTTAAATTGATTCAAAAACGATTAGCTCAAAATGGTGTAAAAATAGAAGCTACTCCTCAAGTTCTTGACAAGTTAGGTGAACTTGGATATGACCCGCAATTTGGCGCTAGACCGTTGAAAAGAGTGATGCAAAAAACCGTTTTGAATGCTTTGTCAAAAGAGATTTTAGCTGGAAAGATCAATAACGAATCGGTAATAGGTGTCTCACTTAATGATAATAGCGAAATTGAGTTTATCAATCTAGATGAGGTAGAAATATAAAGATTAGCAATAGTGTATAGAGTAGAAGGAAAGGGTCAATGCTCTTTCCTTTTTTGTACTTTATAAATTTTTACTCTTTCGAAGATACAAGGTCTTCTTCCTTAACATAAAAACCGATGTGGTTTCCTGATTCTTTTTGCATTCTTATTAAATACACATCACCTTTTTGCTCCATTAATTCACCTTCTAAGACTATTCCTTTGTGTTGAAACTTTACAAGTTCATTTTTAGGATCTTTTGGAGTGAAGTAATCAATAGGATTGCCCTGATCTAAGGAAAGTACTGGAATCTTTTTTTGATAAGATACTAGAGTAACAGTAGGGATTTTTTTTATTCTAAGATTATTTCTGTGATCATAGAACTTTACCAAACATACCTCAGGTTTTACGTCTACTATTTGACCTATAATAGTATCTTTCCTCTGAACTAGAGGGACTTTTTGACCAAAATTGAAATAATCTGTTGAAGGTTTATTAGTGAAATCAGCTATGTTATCAGCCCAAGAGATGCTATCTATTTCTTTACTGGTAAAATCAATAATTTCCGCTGACACTAAAACCTTGGTCGTAAACAAAGGGAAAAATATTGTTCTTTTGAAGTCAGTTGTTGTTTGCCCTAGAACTTGCCCTAGTTGGATATCACTATTGAGGAATAAATTTCGTTTGGCTTCCAATACGAGTGCATCTTTGCTGTTGCCACCGATACCGAGAAAATTAGTCGTACGTGATGTCCCAAATGCATAGTCTATGCTTTTGAATTTATCATTAGTAATAACTGCACTGCCTCCACTAACAGAACCTAAATGGTAAGAACATGAACTAAGGAGATTGATTGAAACACAAACCACTATGGTTAGGTGTATTAGACTTTTCATTTGACAGATCTTAATTTAAAAACTCGCGCAATTTATTAAACAGGATACTGATTTAAAAGAACCAATTGCACCCGTTTAGAAAGAGAGATCAATATTAGTGATGCAGAAAGTGAAGATCTATTGACCCATGAATAAAGGAACTAGACCAAGGGGTCAGCTTCTTCCTTTTGAATTTGCTTGTCATAGAGTGTTTTATAGACCCCTTCGTGACTGATAAGCTCAGCATGAGTCCCTTGCTCTACGATTTTGCCTTCGTCTAATACGATAATCTTATCTGCTAACTGAGCGGAAGAAACTCTGTGTGAAATAATTACAGTAGTACGATCCACCATGATCTTCTTCATACTGTTAAGAATACTGTTTTCCGTTTTGGTGTCTACCGCTGAAAGACAATCATCAAGTATTAAGATCTTTGGTTCTCTAACTATTGCTCTAGCTATCGAAACTCTCTGCTTTTGACCTCCTGAGAGTGTAATTCCCCTCTCTCCTAACATGGTTTGAAGTCCATCAGGGAAGCGATCAATATTTTCTGTCAAATCGGAATAAGCTACTGCTTTGTCAATTCGTTCGTCGCTGACTTTGCCATTGCCAAAAGAGATATTATCGCGAATAGATTCAGAGAAAAGAAAGACGTCTTGAGGTACATAACCGATGTTTTGACGAACATTGGAAATTTGGTGATCTGTTAGCTTTAAGTCATCAATTTGGACTTCTCCATTAGTAGGATCATACAGTCGACAAATCAAATTAGCTATAGTACTTTTTCCAGAACCTGTAGTACCAATGATTGCTATCGATTCTCCAGCCTTGACGGAGAATGAAATATCTTCAAGAGCTTTGATTCCTGAATCAGGATAAACAAAAGAGACCTTGTCAAATCTGATATTTCCTACAATGTCCTGCTTAATGTTTTTGTCAGAGATTATATCATTCTTAGCTGATAGGAATTCATTGATTCGTCGTTGAGAAGCCGCTGCACTTTGTATAATACTTGTGATCCAGCCCAGTGATGTCACAGGCCAAGTCAACATATTCACATATATTATGAACTCGGCGATGTTTCCTGTACTCAACTCTCCTGCTAATACTCCTTCAGATCCAATATATACGGTTAGTATCACACTGAGACCGATTAGGCCCATAATCAATGGAAAAAATAAAGACTGTACAAAAGCGAGCTTGAGAGACTTATGACGATATTCTTCACTAGTACCTTCAAACTTATGATCATAATCCTTTTCTCTAACAAACGCTTTAATCACTCTGATGCCTGAGAATGCTTCTTGAACGAAAGTGGAGAGTTTGGATTGACTTTCTTGAATTTCCTCAGAACGCTTGTTGATGATATTATTGACAAAGTATATGCTAAATGACAAGAATGGTAGCGGAATCAACGAGTACAAGGTTAGTTTGACATTGATCGAAAACATAAATGGAATGACAATGATGAACATAGTAGCCAAATTGATTCCATACATGATGGCAGGGCCTATGTACATTCTGACTTTGCTTACATCTTCGGAGATTCTATTCATTAGGTCCCCAGTGTTATTCTTTCTATAAAAGCTTAGGGGAAGAGTCTGATAGTGTGCGTATATTTCGTTTTTGAGATCAAACTCAATAAGCCTTGACATGACGATGATGGTCTGACGCATCAAAAACATGAAACCTCCTCTAAGAACTGCTGATACGAGTATGATAACTCCGAAAACCAGTATACTCTTTACGAATAGATCGTAGCCATTTTTTTGAAGCTCAAACCCATCGAACCAATGAAATATCGAAAAACTTCCTTGAATCAAATCGAAAGATTGACGTACGACCACTGCGGGCACTACACCAAATAGATTGGCTATTATTATAAATACTGTACCAAGAACTAAATACCACTTGTATTTGAAGAGGTACTTATTGATATGCGCTAAATCTCTCATGAAATATCAGATAGGGAAAGGCTCACTATGTCTGCAATATTACACACTTCATACGGGATATGGTTTTGATGGTTCGGGAAAACGAAAAAGCACGCTCAAATTCAGAGCGTGCTTTTGGTGTGTACTTAAATAAATAAGGAGATTAATTATTTGATAAAGCCTTAGCCTTTTTTTTCTTCATTGCTTTTCTCCTAGCTAGTTCCTTTAGTTCTGTTTTGTTAGCTGGGGATAATGGACCATGTTGTTCCTCGTCAAATTTGTCAAACTGAGGAAGTATATTCAGTAGTTTTTCCTTTTCCTGTTTTAGATCTGAGGAAGCCATATTCCAGTCAGTAATTTGAGGAAAGCTGATTAAATCCTTAGGGTTTTCTCTGACATCATACCATTTGTCACGACCATCTTTGAGTAAGATATCATTGCGGATGATTTGCATTGATCCTTTATAACCATAAATCCACTCTCGGTGTGTGGGTTTATTTGTAGTCAAGAATGGAATTAAGCTCACACCATTCATTTCATAGTCGGCAGGTATATCAACACCCGCCAATTCAGCTACAGTAGGCAATACATCGGCTATATTCACCAAGACATCTTGAAACCCCTTCTTAGTCATACCCAATCCTGGTGCATAAACCATAAATGGCACATGTACACCTTTCTGAATATCAGGACTATTTTTGCCATACTTTCCCGTTCCATTGTCGGCACAGAAGATTATTATAGTATTGTCCATTATTCCTAGATCATCAAGCTTATTGAGATATTGCCACATTTGATAATCTAGGTAATTGATGTGAGTATGAATACCTGGTTCTGTTATCGTACCATGAGTATCATAATTTCCATTATCACCAGTGATTTTTGGTTGTGTTCGTACATATTCTTTACCAGTCCATTTAATTTTGGGAGTTCCAGGCCATTTGCTAGTCTCCTTTGGATTGACAAAATTCATCGCATCATGTCCAAGATGAGTTGTATGGTATACAAAGAAGGGCATCTTATCATTAGTCTTTCTTTCCATAAAGTCTAGAATAAAATCTAACTCTACATCTGGACCATAGGTATGAGTACCATATGCTTCTTTACTCTCAGGAGTATTTGGCCACCATTCGTACTTTTTTCCTTTTGAGCTTGGGTGGTTCATCAGCATTACATGAGGTTTCCAATACCAACTATTTTGAGCATAAGTGTCCATTTCTTCACCAGTATCCATATTGAGTATTCTCTTATGACCATTTTCCTTTACAATTTCCACTCTAAAGTCTGTAAATGAGTTTGGCTCTAGTCGTGTTTGTTTTAATGGCCCTGGTGTAAATACTCCTTCGTCAAATCCAAATTTTGATAAGTCAGCTCCTCTCATTTGTGTTTTGCCTGCCCATATGGTTGCGTATCCGCCCTCTTTCGCAATGGCTCCGATGGTTTTGGGAGAGCTTTCGTAAAATGGATAGGCAACTGCCTTTCCTTTTTCATTGGTGTATTGACCAATAGATTTATTTTCCCACCATTTATGAAGATGTGCATACCTACCTGTCATCATCATTGCTCTACTCGGAGAGCAAACGACTGATGCCCAAGCTGTCTTAACATAGCAACCTTCTTTAGCTATTTTGTCCAAAACGGGAGTTTTAGCTCTGTATTTTACATCTGACGTATTCTTAGCTTCTGGAGAACTCCATGTGTCCGATCCATATATTGGAAATTCTCTTGCGCTGATGTCATCGGCAAATACAACGATGATATTAGGTTTTGATTTCTTTGTAGTTTTGGCGAAAGTGTTGGACACTACAGTTATTATACCCACTACGCTCATCAAAATAGTTCTTACCTTCATTTCAGTTCGAGTTTACTTGTTCACAATGGTATCATTCCTAATAAATTGGGAAGGAGAGAAACTATTGATGAAACTGTTCACCCCTGATTTTCATGGTGTATTAGACCGAAAAGTGAGTTATGTTTCGAATTAAGTTTTTATGTTTTGAGATCAGTGGTGATTTGTATATTGACCTCCTATCATTTCTTTGAGAAACTAATCTGGAAATTTTTGAATAAAGAGTCTTCTACTTTTAAGCAACATCAACTCGCTTTATTCCACTTTCATCAATTCTAAATACTCTTACGGGATTAAACTTTTCAGTTACAAGACTCATAGTACGTTCCTCGCGGGCATCAGTAATGAAAATCTGTTTAAATCTAGATGAGGTAATTATTTCTAACATTCGGCCAATGCGTCCGTCATCGAGCTTGTCAAATATGTCATCCAGTAAAAGGACAGGAGTTAGTCCAACTTGCTCTTTCACGAATTCAAACTGTGCTAGTTTCAGACTTATTAAAAATGATTTCTGTTGCCCTTGCGAACCAAATTTTTTGATCGCCATATCATTGATAGTAAATAAATATTCATCCTTATGGACTCCGACATTAGTTCGTTGGAGAATGAGATCACGTTCATAGGAGTTAGCAAAATCTTCTTCAAAAGAATTGAGTAACGCTTTTGATTTGTATTCTATGTTGACATTTTCCCTCTTTTCAGAAATGAGTTCATAGTTGTTTTCGACTATAGGCTCAAACCGCTGAATGAATTCTAGTCGTTTTTGAGCGATAATCTTTGAGCTTTCGATCATTGGTCGATCATATCCTTCAAGAAGGATTTTATCTATTTTTTTACCAGTTGGTTGTGATTTCAGTAGTGCATTTCGTTGCTTGAGATGATGATTATATCTGATCAGTTCGGCAAGATAAATTTTGTCAGTTTGAGCGATGATACTATCAAAGTATTTTCTTCGGACATCGTTACTTTCACGAATTAGTTCATCATCAGCCGGCGCAATCATCACGGCAGGAAACTTTCCTAGATGCTCACTCATTTTTTCATATTCAGCACCATCTACTTTGAACGTCTTTTTTTCACCTTTTTTAAGGCTACAGTGATATTTTCTTATTTTGTCTTCTAGTTGTACCTCTGCATTTATTACAAAGAAATCTTCATTTTTTTTGATATTCTGACCGTCAAGTGAATTGAAATAACTTTTCGTCATTGACAAATAATAGATAGCATCTAGAAGGTTGGTTTTACCAGACCCGTTGAGCCCAACGAGGCAGTTGATATGGTCACAGAATTCAACTTGTCCCTCATTATAGTTTTTAAAATTGATAATATCGAGAGACTGTAGATACATATAGTTTTGCCGAAAGTTGATAAATGACTAATTTCGCTCCCGATTTGAAGTAGAATCGCCGAGGCATTAGTCTAAGTTGAGGCCTCAAAATTATAACATTTAACCGCTTTTAATTCTTATTTAGGATGGCAACTACAGCGAAAAAAAAGACAACAAAGGCTTCTAAGAAAATAGAATTTTCTAAGGAGACCTATATGACGTGGTTTGAGCAAATGATGCTCATGAGAAGGTTTGAGGAGAAAGCGGGTCAGCTATATGGTCAGCAAAAAATTAAAGGTTTCTGTCACCTTTATATAGGACAGGAAGCTTGTGTAGCTGGAGCGGTTTCTGCTTTAGAAAAAGGGGATAAGTATCTTACTTCATATAGAGATCACGCACATCCACTGGCATTGGGAACGGACCCTAAGAAAATTATGGCTGAGCTTTATGGTAAAGTGACTGGTGTTTCTAAAGGTAAAGGAGGTTCGATGCACATGTTCGACAAAGAAGTTGGATTCATGGGTGGACATGGTATCGTAGGTGGTCAGGTGCCATTAGGTGCTGGTATTGCTTTCGCTGAGCAGTACAATGAGACTGGCAAACTTTGTATCGTATATATGGGTGATGGTGCTGTTAGACAAGGTGCTTTTCATGAAGCTTTGAATATGGCAATGACCTTGAAGCTTCCATGTCTATTTGTTATTGAAAACAATGGATATGCGATGGGTACTTCTGTGAAAAGAACTTCTAATGTAACAGAGCTAGACCAACTAGGATCTGCATACCAAATGCCATCAGTATCTGTAGATGGTATGTCTGCTGCTGATGTACATATTGCTGTATCTGAAGCTGCTGATAGAGCTAGAAAAGGCGATGGTCCTACATTGTTAGAGTTTAGAACTTACAGATACAAGGGTCACTCAATGTCAGATCCTGCTAAGTATAGAACTAAGGAGGAAGTAGAAGAGTACAAGCAAAGAGATCCAATTCAGCAAGTGAAAGCGGCTATTCTAGAGCAAGGGTTCGCTACTGAAGAGGAATTAAATAAAATAGATGCTGATATCAAGGAACGAGTAAAAGAATGTGTAACCTTCGCTGAGGAATCTCCATTCCCGCCAGCGGCAGATGCTTACACTGACATTTATATGGATCCTTCATATCCATACGTAGAAAACTAAGAATATATCCGTCCCTGTTTCGGGGCTTAATTATTTAGATAATGTCTGATAAGAAGAAAAACGAAGAGCAAGAGCACATTTACGATAGCTCTGAAGCATTGGCTCAAGAGCTTTCTAAAGCTGAGCACTTTGTAGAACAAAATAAAAAGCTAGTACTTACTATTGGTAGTGTCATAGCTGCAATTATTTTGATCTTCCTTGGAGGTAAGTACTATATTAGTAGTCAAAACACTATAGCTCAGCAAGAGCTTTTTCAAGCAGTCTATTATTTCGAGGCTGATAGCTTAGATTTAGCTTTGAATGGTGATGGTAATAACTATGGTCTATTAGATATAGTAAGTGAGTATGGTATGACTGATGCTGCTAATGTAGCAAGTTTTTACGCTGGTACAGCTTACTTAAAGCAAGGTGATTTTGAGAGTGCACTAGAGTACTTGAATAAATTCAGTTCATCTGACTATTTAGTTCAAGCTAGAGCCTATTCTTTGATAGGTGACGCTCACATGGAGTTGGGTGATTTTGGTAAAGCAGCATCTATGTATGAGAAGGCTGCAGGCTATAACGCCAATAAAGAATTTAGCCCTATCTACCTTCAGAAAGCTGCTATAGCCAATGAAAGAAATGGAGATGCAAAAGCGGCTCTTGCTAATTATGAGTCTATTGTTTCAGATTTCTTTGGTGCTACTGAGTATCAGGATGCAAAGAAGCACGCTGCTAGATTAAGAGGTCTTCTATAAGAGATTCTTAAAAGTATTTAGGAAGCCATTTCGAATTTTCGGAATGGCTTTTTTTATATCCATAATCTGCCCTCTTTCAAAGTCTAGTTAGATTTGTTAGTGTTTCAGTGACAAATGGAAAACTATTTTTTTAATAACATGAAAGGAACCAATCGGCGAATAATTTTAGGTCTGCTTCTTATTGCAGTAGGAGTGTTGTTTTTATTAAATAACCTCGGTGTATTAACGGTCACTATTTCTCAATATTTATTGACTTGGCAAACCGTAATAGTTGGGTTAGGTCTGCTTCAACTGTCAATGGGAAATAAGAAAGGTGGACTAATATTAATTCTAGTGGGTATTGTCCTTTGGTTACCTGTGTACTTTTCTATAGGGATAGAACAGTATTGGCCTATCCTATTAATTCTCGTTGGAGCCGCTTTTTTCATTAAAAGCCAAGTAACTGACCAAAGTAAAATAGCTAAAGATATAGATGATGTCGCTATACTGGCTAGTAGTTCGAAAAAGATAAATTCTAAATCTTTTTCTGGAGGTAAGCTTTCAGCCGTTATAGGAAGTATTGAATTAGACCTTAGACAATCTTCTCTCGAACATGGTCAAGCTCTATTGGATTCTTTTAGTGTAATGGGAGGTGTTAAATTATATGTTCCTGACGATTGGGTAGTGAACTTCGAAGCGACTAACATATTAGGCGGCTTTGCAGATAAACGTGCACACAGGCCTACAGAGTATTTTGGAGATGTATTAACTATCAAAGGGTTTATTCTTCTTGGTACTACAGAACTACATAGCTAAAAATAAAAAGAGCTTGACGACCTATATCATCAAGCTCTTTTCAATTGAAATATTCTAAACCTATTTATTTCAGACTTACCCTCTTTGTGATTTTTTGATTTCCTATGATCATTTCTACAACATATATTCCTCTATGTAAATCCATTTTAGAAGTGTTGACAAGGATATTGTTATTTATGACTTCTGGTTCAAGATGCCCGATGAAGTTTCCTAGCATGTCGAAAACATTGATTTCGAAAGAGGTACCCTCTACTCCTGATACATAAAACCCGTCATTTTTATCAAATGGAATAGGGTATATAGTTGCTTCCAATTCATGAAATCCAGTATGATTCACACTTACTAATGGAAATACTTCACTAGTACCATCAAAATCAACTTGTTTTAATCGGTAATAAACAGTTCCATCAAAAGGTGGTCTATCAATTACTTTGTAGTTAGTGGTATTATTAGTTGTTCCTTGTCCATCTATTCGCTCGATAAACGTAAAATCGACTCCATTTGAAGATCTATACAATTCAAAATAATCGTTATTGACCTCAAGTGCAGTTTGCCATGTGATGACAACCAAGCCCGATTCGGTGTTTGCCTTGAAAAAAGTTAAGCTTACAGGTAGTGTCACTGTATTAATGTTAGGACCACATCTTCCATTACAATTAAACGAGCCAGCAGATACGGTTCCTGTTCCAAATATTCGATCAGTAGATTGTACATGTAAATTTCCGGTAATGTTTAGTGCTCCTTCAACTGTTGCTGAAGCTCCACCAGTGATTGAAACATTTCCGAGAACATTCATATTCCCATCGATGTTGAAAGAGTGGTTGCCAGCACTTATTAAAAAATCATTGGTAAAAGTAGCTGTACCTAAAGAGGCAACATTAAATTCTCCACCACCACCATTGAAAGCATTAAAAGAGCCAGCTTCAAATTCTCCATTAACATTAATAGTAGCTTTTTGTTGCCATGATACGATTCCCGTAGATATAAACTTTGCTCCTGAAGCAATTGTTAAGACTCCATTAGATTGGCCATTGAGACCAAAAGGAACATCTCCATTAATAATTACTGTACCAGAGGTAATATTTAGCGTGCCAGATGTAGCACCTGAAGAATAGCTAGTACCAAAACCTAAGGATAATACTTCTTGGTTTATTGCAGACGTAACATCATGGTATAGAATTACATCATCTGAAGTGTTTGGAATACACCCACAGCTCCATGTGCTAGGGTCATTCCACGCACCATCTTGATTTGAAGTTATATTTGCCGCTACTAATCTGGGCATACTAATAACACTAGCTATTAGTATAGCCCATAATTTTTTTGTCTGCATTCGAACATTTAGTTGTTTGGTTAGGCAAAGCAAGAGGAATTTCATTAAATAAACGTGTTATGTACTGTTAAATCGGCATAACATACTCTTTTTAAGAATTTGCCCTACAGAAAACTAGGAGATTACCTTATAATTGTTGCAGATAATCAATGAGTTAAGGTCATATCAAATTAGTTTCTATTTAAAGAAATTAATTTGTCATAAGAAAATGGATCTACTCACTACCTAGTAGTTCGGAAATGACCTTGTCTAGGATAGGTTCAGACGTAACTCTTTCAAGTACCAGTGAAGAAATAAAAGATCCGAGCATTTGATCTGCCATACTTCTGATATCCCCCTCAAAACCAAACTGACCTAGTTCTTTTCCTTCCAATAGAGCATTGGTAAGCCATTGTCGCAAATCATTGGTATAGCTGGTGAGTTCTTCTTTCATTTCGTCTGGAAGAGATTCAAATGAAGGGCTGAGTGCTGCGGTAATGCACAGATAACCTTTTTCGTGATTCGATCTGTACAGATTGACTAGCGCGTCGATTTTTTCAGCTGGACTGTTGTCTTGTACTGTTTCTTTTAATTCTTGGAATCTTTCTTGATTCAGTCTGATGACTTCTATACCAAGATCAGCTTTAGATGGAAAATGATAATGAATGGCGGCATTTTTGATGCCTAAAGGGACAGAAATGTCTTTGTAGCTAAAACCGGTATAACCCTTTGTGCAGATGAGACTTTCGCCTAGTTTGAGAATTTCTTCTTGAGTAGAGGACATTCTCAAATGTAATGACTTCTCAATAAGGCGGCAAAAATTGAGTCATGCACCTATTTTTAAAAGCAATCACAAGACTCTGTGTGATTCAGAGTCTTGCGAAAGAGTGTGTTAATGAAGTTATTTTGATCTTGAGAACTTTAATACTTGTAAGTCCACGGAGTATTCATTCTAAACTCATCTTAAGATTCAACTTCAGGTGGGCAGTTGTTCAAATCTTAAACGAGATGGTTTAAGATATCCTTAGCCTGAGTCCATTCTAGTCTAGCGCCAAATTGAGAAACTACCTTAGAAGATGCTAGTGAAGCGATCTTTCCAGCTTCAGCGTAACTGTGTCCATGATTAATTGCGAATAAGAATGCTCCGGCGAACATATCTCCAGCCCCATTTGTATCTATTGCTTCTACTTCGTAAGGTTCGATATCTACAAAAGTTTCACCATCAAATATCATAGCTCCGTTCTTACCAAGTGTAATGGCAAACTTCTTGGCAATTTTCTTTAATTCTTCTCTTGCTTCCCAAACTGTCTCTGTATCCGTGTAGAGCATAGCTTCTTCCTCATTGCAGAATAAAAGATCAACACCACTGCCTACTACTTCGATCATTTCATTTTTGAAGAACTTTACCATACTTGGATCGGAGAATGACATTGCTACTTTAACTCCGTTAGCTTCTGCTATTTCTTTTCCTTTGATCATTGCTTCTCGACCACTTGGAGAGGGCACCAAGTATCCTTCAGAGTAGATATACTTCGAGTCTTTGATGGCATCTTCGTCTATTTCATTTACAGAAAAGTCAGAAGTAATACCTAAGAAAGTATTCATCGTACGCTCGGCATCAGGAGTTGTCATTACAAGACATCTTCCTGTATGACCTGTTGGAGTGGTTTCTTCAGTGAGTTTCGTATCAACTCCATTTTCCTTTAAGTCTTTCAAATAAAAATGGCCAAACTGATCGTTAGCTACTTTACATGAATAATAACATGCTGCACCAAATTGGCTGGCAGCTACTATTGAGTTGGCAGCAGATCCTCCACCTTTCATCATCTCTTCCTTCACATCGATCTTGCTGATTAACTCCTTTTGGCGATCTTCTTCTACCAAAGTCATCAATCCTTTTTCAATGTTGTTGTCTGCTAGAAATTGCTCGTCTACTTCGAAAAGTAAGTCCACTAGCGCATTTCCAATACCATATATGTCGTATTTAGCCATGGGTTTGTATCATTAATTGTGAGGAGGCAAAGAGAATGAAAAATCAATTAATTGCACAGCATTAGGAAAAACACTTTTTTTGCGCTCTGATATAGCATTCAGGTATTTATAATCATTAAATCATAGGACGTTGAGCACAATAAGACGCACCAAAATCGCAGACATCCTCAGTGCAGGACAGGCATCTGCGGACACATTAGTTAAAGGTTGGGTAAGAACGAAAAGAGGTAATAAAAATGTGACTTTTATCGCGCTCAATGATGGCTCTACAATTAAGAACCTTCAATTAGTAGCTGATCCCAATGATATTAGTGAAGATCTATTGAAAAAAGTAGCGACTGGAGCCTGTCTATCGGCTCAAGGTGAATTAGTAGAGTCTCAAGGTTCTGGACAAAGTGTCGAGCTTTTAGTCAAGTCACTTGAGATTTTGGGTGAGGCTGATCCTGAAAAATACCCTCTTCAACCGAAGAAGCATTCTTTAGAGTACTTGAGAGAGATAGCTCACTTAAGACCTAGAACGAATACTTTTAGTGCGGTATTTAGAATTCGTCATGCGATGACGTATGCGATTCACAAATTTTTCAATGATAAAGGTTTCTATAACATCCACACACCTATCATTACAGGTAGCGATGCAGAAGGCGCAGGAGAGATGTTCAGAGTCACCACGCTGGATATGGATAATCTTCCTAAAAATGAGGAAGGTGCTATCGACTACAAACAAGATTTCTTTGACAAAGAAACTAACCTGACTGTTTCAGGTCAGTTAGAAGCTGAGTTGTTCGCGCTTTCGCTTTCACAAGTTTACACCTTTGGGCCTACTTTCCGAGCGGAGAATTCAAACACTACTCGTCATTTGGCTGAGTTTTGGATGATCGAGCCTGAAGTTGCATTTGCTGACTTGAATGATAATATGGATCTGGCTGAAGAAATGCTTCAGTACGTAGTGAAGTATGCTTTGGATAACTGTGCTGATGATCTTGATTTTCTTCATGCCAGAGAGGTAGAAGAAAACAAGAACAAGAAAGAGATAGACAGGCCTTCCATGTATCTTTTGGATAGACTGAAGTTCGTTGTTGAGAATCAGTTTGAGAGATTGACTTATACTGAAGCAATCGATATTCTTAGAAATTCTAAACCGAACAAGAAGAAGAAATTCCAATACTTGATAGAAGGCTGGGGAGCTGATTTGCAGTCAGAACATGAGAGATATTTGGTAGAGAAGCACTTCAATAAGCCGGTTATTTTGACTGACTATCCAAAGGATATCAAAGCATTCTACATGCGTCAAAATGATGATGGGAATACTGTAGCGGCAATGGATATCTTGTTTCCAGGAATAGGTGAAATAGTTGGAGGATCGCAAAGAGAGGAAAGGCTAGATAAGTTGACTCAGAGAATGGAGGAAATGGATGTTCCAGCTGAGGAAATGGGTTGGTTTTTGGATACCCGTAAATTTGGTACGACACCACATAGTGGATATGGTCTTGGTTTCGAAAGGTTGATTCTATTTATCACAGGTATGACTAATATCCGTGACGTAATTCCTTTCCCAAGAACTCCAGGTAATGCTGAATTCTAAGAACGAATTGTAGAATAAAGAAAGTTGATGATAACCCTTTCAGATTTGGAAGGGTTATTTTTTTTCAAGCATCTCTAATATATCCTCGATATACTCTCGATTATTGGCCAGCCTAGGAACCTTGTTTTGCCCTCCTAGTTTGCCTCTTCGTTTCATCCAAGCGTAGAATGTTCCTATCTCAACTGGGTGGACTATTGGAAGCTTTAAGGCCATATCTTTATGCCGCTTCGCATCATAATCTGAGTTTACTTCTCGTATCTTTTCGTCTAATTTTCTAACGAACCTTTCTAAGCTGTCAGGTTTCGACTTAAACTCAATAATCCATTCATGACCACCACCTTCTCTCTTATCCGAAAAATATAACGGAGCTGCTGTGAAATTGTCGATAGTTGCTCCCGTGGCCTCACAAGCAGCACTAACTCCTTGTTCCGCGTTTTCAACAACTAGCTCTTCCCCAAAGGCATTGATAAAATGCTTGGTACGACCGGCAATTTTAAATCTGTAAGGATCAAGATTGGTAAACTTGATGGTGTCGCCAATATTGTATCGCCACAATCCAGCATTTGTCGTAATGATCATTGCATAGATTTTTCCTAGTTCTACTTCTTCAAGCTGGATAGTTTTTGGGTGTTCGTCTTGGATATTTTCGTATGGAATGAATTCATAGTAAACGCCATAATCCAACATCAGTAGAAACTCGTCGCTATCTATTTGATCTTGAATACCGAAAAAACCTTCGGAGGCGTTATAGATTTCCATATAACGCATGCTGTCTTTCGGAATCAGCTCTTTGAAGAGGTTTCTATACGGGGTAAAAGATACAGCACCATGAAAGAAAACCTCAAGATTGGGCCAGACTTCAGTAATGTTGTCAGTGCCCATTATTTCATTGATACGTTGGATAAGAAGGATAGTCCAAGTAGGTACCCCAGAGATATTGGTGACATCAACATCTTTGGTTTCCATAGCCATACGCTCGATTTTTTCTTCCCACTTGTCCATAAGCGCCACTTCCAGAGAAGGGGTTCTTACATACTGCGCCCAAAGTGGTAAGTTTTGCATGATGACTGCTGATACATCTCCGTAATGTGTTTCTTGCTTTGGATCTAACTCATTGACTTGATGACTACCTCCTATGGCAAGACCTTTACCGCTGAACATCTGCGAGTCTGGATAGTTGTTTACATAAAGCGATATTAAATCTTTTCCACCCTTGTAGTGACAGTCTTCCAGAGCCTCCTTCGATACAGGAATGAACTTGCTTTTGGCATTAGTGGTTCCGGATGATTTTGCGAACCATTTAATGTCTTTAGGCCAAAGCACTTTTTTCTCACCTTTTAGACGGCGTTCTATGTAAGGATATAATTGCTCATATGTGTGAACCGGTACATCCTGTGCAAACTGATCAGGGTTCTCAATATTTCTGAAATCATACTGCTTGCCGAAGTCAGTTTTCTTCGCAGTATCGAGTAGGTAATGAAAGGTGTCTCGCTGCACGTCATGTGGGTATTTCATAAAAAGCTCGATATCATGTATCCGCTTCTTCATGACAAATGTCAAGATGGAATTCAATAAGGGCATGAGATTATACTTTTCTCTTCAACTCAAAGTGCTGTCCTAGGTATACTTTACGTACCTGTTCGTCAGCTGCTAGTTCTTCGGCTGTTCCTTGTTTCAGAAGTTTTCCCTCAAACATGAGGTAGGCTCTATCCGTGATGGATAGGGTTTCCTGTACATTGTGATCAGTGATCAGGATACCAATATTTTTATTTTTAAGTTTTGCTACTATAGTTTGAATCTCCTCTACAGCGATGGGGTCTACTCCAGCAAAAGGCTCATCTAGTAGTACAAAGTGTGGGTCAATAGCCAGTGCACGTGCAATCTCAGTTCGGCGTCTTTCACCTCCAGATAGGACCTTTCCGAGGTTCTTTCTTACGTGGCCTAAACTAAATTCTTCCAGTAGTTCTTCGACTTTGTCTTTTCTCTGCTGCTTCGTGTACTTCTTCATTTCCATTACAGAAACGATATTTTCCTCTACAGATAGATTTCTGAATACTGAAGCTTCCTGAGCTAGATACCCTACACCTAATCTTGATCTTTGGTACATTGGAAGACCAGTGATATCACGATCATCGAGGAAAATTTGACCATCATTGGGTTTGACAAGTCCAACGATCATATAGAAGGAAGTAGTTTTACCAGCGCCATTAGGGCCAAGAAGCCCAACGATCTCTCCCTGCTTTACAGTTACCGAGATATCGTTTACTACAGTTCTCTTTTTATACTTTTTGACTAAGTGTCTCGCACTTAGCTCCATTCTATGTTCGCTTTGCTCGCTCATATACGTACTTTATTGCACTGAGCAATTTTAGTGTTTTTGAATTGAATTAAGAAACTAATAACTGTATCTGCTTAAACGTATTTGGATAGTTCATCTGCTGTTTGATGTAATCCATTTTTTCTTAGTATCTCCAAATACTGTATTTCGTCATACGGTGGTTTTCGTTTTTTTAATACCATCTCACGAAATGCATCTGTACATTTATCAGGGGATAAGTCTATCATATCGGCTATAAAGGTATCTGGATCAATAATGTTAAGGCCTAATGACTCGATATATGATGTTGGAAAATCTTTGAGATTATTGGTGACTATTACATTGGCATTGCATTTCAATGCAGCAGCTACTACATGTCTGTCATCTTGATCTGGAAGCTTCACTGTTTCAATAAGAGTTTCATACTTTTCAACAAGTGCGTCTGGACATGCTTTGTTCATCCAGTCAATCTGTTTTCGAATTTGCTCCATTGTCAAGTCCATTTTCTTTTTTGAAAAGATAGAACTGAATTCATCAAGTAGAGTTTTGCTCCATTTTGGAGAATATAGTTCGTAAGTGGCGAGCCAAAGTAAATAGTCTCTTATTACAATCGGGAATAGAACATTAGCATCTAGTACAGCAGTAAACCTTGCACTATTAATCAATCTCATATAGTCCCAAGTCTTCTGAGTCGTGCATCAATTTCGCAAGTGCATCTTTTTGCTCATTGAGCTTATTCTTTTTGAATTCAACCAAATCATTAAATTGAATTCTACGATGACGCCCAACTTTTGTAGCTTTCAACTTTCCCTCATCAATAAGCTTTGTGATGTAGGGGCGAGAACAATTCAAGAATTCTGCAGCTTTTTGAGTTGTAAAGACTGTTCCTTTCGAAATAATAGAAATGGAATTTCCATCTTTTATATTCTTTAACACTTCTGCTAAAAGCTTTAAAACATTCAACGGAATTTTTATTGGATCCCCTGTTTCCTGAATAGATATTTCGGGTATGTTTTCTGGGTGGTTGATTTCGTCAATTATTTCTGTCAGCTTTTGGAAGCCCTCTTGTGCAATCTGTCGCTCTTGGCGATTTGGTGATATGTTAATGTTGGAATCTGACATCTTTGTAATCGTTTTATGTAAGTCTAAACGAAATAAACGAAACGAAAGACATAAAATGACACAAATGATATCACTAAAAGTGACTTTGCTACTTCTTATATGGAACCCATAAGATAATTACAACAAATAGTACGTCTGAACAGCTTAACAATAGATTTCGATAGGTTTGTCAAATGAACTTTATAAAATTAAATCATTTCCCCTTCAACACATTTTTAATCTCATTCAGTTTGAGTAATGCTTCTACTGGTGAGATAGTATTTACATCTATTTTGTTGAGCATTCCTAGTACTTCTTCGTAGTTGGGGTCAGCGCCAAACATACTTAGTTGGAAGTTGTTTTTAGGTACTTCTTCGAGCTTGCTTTTATTTTCTTCTTTGATCTTGTCTTTCTCAAGGTGGTGAAGAATTTCGTTGGCTCGGATGACCACTTCGTTAGGCATGCCGGCCATTTGTGCTACATGGATACCAAAACTGTGCTCACTTCCTCCTTCTTTGAGTTTTCGCATGAATATCACACGGTTGTCAAGTTCTTTGACGGATACATTGAAGTTTTTGACTCTTGGAAAGTCTTCTGCGATTTGATTCAGTTCATGATAGTGAGTGGCGAACATCGTTTTACCCTTGAATTTTGGGTGGTTGTGGAGGTGTTCGACAATTGACCATGCTATAGAGACACCATCGTAAGTACTCGTACCACGTCCAATTTCGTCCATAAGTACCAAGCAGTTTTCACTGAGGTTGTTTAGAATACTGGCAGTTTCAGTCATTTCTACCATGAAGGTAGATTCACCTTTAGAAAGGTTGTCAGAAGCACCAACTCTTGTGAAGACTTTATCAATTATCCCTACTTTGGCATAAGCAGCCGGAACAAATGATCCCATTTGCGCCATCAAAACGATCAATGCTGTTTGTCTCAATAAAGCAGACTTACCCGCCATGTTTGGTCCAGTGATGACTATGATTTGCTGTGAAGCATCATCTAAGAAAATACTATTGGGAACATATTCTTCGCCATTCGGTAGTTGTGTTTCGATTACTGGATGGCGCCCTTCTTTGATGTCTATCTCTTGACTTTCCTTTACTGTAGGTCTACAGTAGTTATTTTTCTGTGCTGCTGTAGAGAATGACAACAGACAGTCGATTTCGGAGATGATCTTTGCATTGCCTTGAATGGCTAAGACGAACTGTGCGGTATACTGCACGATCTCCTGAAAGAGATTAAACTCTATCGAACCTAACTTATCCTCCGCTCCTAAGATTTTCTCTTCATAGACTTTTAGTTCTTCAGTAATATATCTTTCAGCATTGACTAAGGTTTGCTTTCTGATCCATTCTTCTGGAACCTTGTCTTTGTGAGCATTAGATACTTCTAGGTAATACCCAAAGACTTTATTGTATGCGATTTTTAAAGATGAAATACCCGTGCGTTCTTTTTCACGCTCTTGGATTTGGAGAAGGAAGTCTTTGCCTGAGTAGGCGATTTTTCTCAGTTCATCTAGCTCCTCATTGATGCCATCCGCTATGATATTTCCTTGGGTAGCATTGAGTGGAAGTTCTTCTTTTAGGTGAGATTCGAGTTTCTCTACCAAGTCCACACACGGATCAAGTTTTTTGGCGTATGCCTGAAAAACTTCAGAATCGCTCGACCCCAAAACATCAATAATTGGCAATATCTTTTCTAGTGCTTTTCTCAGATGAAGTAACTCTCTAGGGTTCACCCTGAGCGCAGCTACTTTCGAAGCCAATCGCTCGATATCAGTCATACCGGACAATTGCTCTAGAGTGGATTCAGCTAAATCAGCATTTTGAATGAATGACTCTACAGCATTCAGTCTATTGTCAATGATGGCCTTGTCCTTTAGAGGAAGTACCATCCATTTCTTCAAGAGGCGTGCCCCCATTGGGGTTTGTGTATGATCAAGGATTGAGATCAATGGTACACCATCTGGCTGCGCTGGATAGGCTAATTCAAGATTTCTGATTGTAAACTTGTCTAGCCAAACGTATTTGTCAGTATCTATTCTAGAGATGGCAGAGATGTGCTTGATCTCTTTGTGTTCTGTTTCTTCTAGATAATGAAGGACAGCTCCGGCTGCAGCTATTCCCAATTGAGATTCTTCTATTCCGAATCCTTTGAGGTTTTTGGTTTGGAAGTGTGATTGAAGTTTCTCATATCCAAAATCAAATCCATAAATCCATTCTTCCAAGCAGAATGTATTGAATTCATCTCCAAACAGTTCTTCGAATTCGTTTCGTTTGTTTTTGCAGTAGATGATTTCTGAAGGCTTGAACCCTTGGATGAGCTTGTCGATGTAGTCTAAATCACCCTCTGATACCATGAACTCCCCTGTACTTAGGTCAAGAAATGCGATTCCATTTGACTTCTTGTCAAAACAGATCGAAGCTAGATAATTGTTTTTCTTTTGGTCGAGGACGTTGTCGTTGAGTGTTAGCCCTGGCGTTACCAATTCAGTCACTCCACGTTTGACAATACCTTTGACGTCCTTAGGATTTTCTAGCTGGTCACAGATGGCTACTCTGTTTCCGGCTCTTACCAGTTTTGGTAAGTAAGTATCCAGTGAGTGATGAGGGAATCCAGCTAATTCGATATGAGCAGCTGAACCATTAGCACGTTTAGTCAAGACGATGTCTAATACTTTGCTGGCTTTGACAGCGTCTTCTCCAAACGTCTCATAAAAGTCTCCCACTCTAAAAAGTAACATCGCATCAGGGTGTTTAGCCTTGATGGCGTTGTATTGTTTCATTAGCGGGGTTTCTTTTGTCTTGGCGGCCATATTTTTCTGAATTGAAGCACGAATTTATATGTAATCCAAAAGATAATTATACAAAAATCTGCTTTTGGACACAGTGGTATTAGTTTTCACCGTCCAATTAGAATTAGACGGTTCATTCAGACATGACCTAAAAGGCTAATAATTAATGAGAGAAAGAAGAATTATTGAGGGTCGACAATCTCCCATTGTTTTTTCACTCTAAGCTTTTTCTCAAGACCATTGCCCGTTACCAAATAGCTGATACCATAGTAGAAGAATGGTAGGGAAAGACCTATTAGGGTATAACCTACAGCTTTGTTGTTGTCGACACTTAGTGCACCTGCGGTAGCTAGACCTGCGCCTACTGTTAGATTAGTATATCCTGCTGACTTGACAATAAAAGAAATCAAACCTGAAGCTGGATTAGGAATACGTTGAACTATGGCTATGTCGTCTATAGCTACTTTGACGGTTTTTTTACCATTTAGCAATATGACTTCATCTGGAGTCCTGTATCGGAATTGACCGGTAAATACTTTCTTGTCTGTGGTAGTAATCCTAAGGTCGTGTGATTGTTTAGTAACCAAAATCTGCTTGTCACGCTTTCTATGCTTGATGATGAGGCTATCGTTACGAACTTCTTGAGCATAAATATCAACACTGAAGATGGATAGGAAAATCAGAAGCGTAGGGATGAGTATTGCTTTGGTCATATCGTGAAAACGTTTTCAACTCGAAATTTAATGATTTCAGAGATACAAGTACTTAAGAACACGTAGATTTGATCGAAAGGCGATGACCCATTGGGTTTAATTCCTTGACCTTTGTATTGAGTTAAACAAAACTCCTAAGGTGCCTCTTACCCTTGGGTCAAGGAACTTCATTCTTGAAAAACAATCCCCAATCTCTCAAGGACTCCTTGTAACTTCGCCGTCATGAAGAAGCTAAAGAACGAAGAACTCAACCGACCGTCTGTAGAAGAATTCAAAGCTCAGGATAAAAACCCAGCCATTGTCATCCTAGACAATATCCGTAGTTTGAATAATGTCGGATCGGCTTTTCGTACTTCCGATGCTTTCAACGTAGAGAAGATTTATTTGTGTGGGATCACGGGTAAGCCTCCACATCGTGATATTAATAAAACTGCCCTTGGTGCTACCGAATCTGTGGAGTGGGAACATGTGCAGTCGACTGTCGAAACCATACAAAAACTCCAATCTGATGGTTATGAGGTCTATGCTATTGAACAGGCCGAGAGTGCTACTATGCTTGATACTTTCAAGCCTGATGGAGATAAAAAATATGCATTCGTATTTGGCAACGAAGTCTTTGGCGTAGAGCAAGAGGCTATAGATGCGGCAGGCCAATGTCTAGAGATTCCTCAGTTTGGGACAAAGCATTCGCTTAATATCTCAGTGACAATTGGAGTGGTGCTTTGGCATTATGTGATGATGGGGAGGTAGGTATTCTTATTAGAGCTGAATCATATTTGCCTTCATGTTAAACAAAAGATCAGCAAGTGAGGGGTTGTTTTCTTCAAGGATACATTGATTAATATTCTTGTCTATGTGAAGGTGAATCAAGTCTTTTAATTCAGAAAAATGTAGCCCCCTATTGAAGTATTGTATTAAGCATGTTGAGGTAATGTCTAATATGGTTTCCTTAAACTTTTCTGCTAACTCTTCCGCAGAAATGTTTTTCACTATAAGCTTTTTTTCATCAAGAACTTCTTCTTTAGATGTAGGTAAGGCTCCGAAACCAATAGACTTTTTTATTTTTGAAACCTTGGAATAACTTTTTAATAGCCCTGATGAATTACATGAAAGAAGGAATAGATTCTGGTCTTCAAAAACTCTCATTTGTTCCTTCTTTATTAATCCTTTTTGTGTGAAGTCAGGTTCATTTTCACCTCCATATAGCTGTTCGTTTGTACCATGTCCTAAAAAGATGACGAGTGAGCCTTTTTCAATGGCCTCAATTTGTTTGAGTGAAGATGAATATGATTCTTCGTTCGCGTGAACCTCTATAACCTTAAACTCAATTCCTATATTATCAAGGCGTTCAATTATTTCGAATAAAAAAGAAGTTGAGGGATCAATGGGAATAATTATAGTAGTCATTCTTTTTCAAAATCATTCAAATTAATTAAATGAGCTACAGTAAGTTCTACTAACGCTTTTTGAAAATTAATACCATTTGGCAAATCTTTATCTATTTCATTAGCGATTTCCGAAAGTTTCTTGCCTCTGAATTTAGGGTAGACATTGTTGAAAATTAAGTCGGGATATTGTTCTAAATAAGAGGTGATATGTTCTTTGAACAAATATGATTTTTCAGGAGCCAAAAAAATTCTGGTTAGCTCTTCAGAAATATTTTCTCTTTTTATAAAGTCATCTATTTTTAACCTGATCAAGTCCCTTATTTTGTCAGGTGTGTCAAATTTTTTAATTGCTTGATCTTGGTCAGCAGAATACAAGCAAAACTTTGCTTTTCTGAATTTGTATTTTTGAGACTGACTATCATTTTTTAGCTTTTTCAAAAGAGTATACCCGTCCAGATAAGAGTCTTTAAAGTCATAATCTGAGGCAATGATATCAAAATGTTCATTTGAGTATTCATCTTTTATGAAAGAGTGAATTTTACTCTTATCAAGAATAACTTTATCGTCTTCATTTCTTTTTTTGAATTTTTCGTCTCCAAGGTTTATGAAGGTTTCATCTAATTCAAATCCCTGTTTTTTTAGCTTTCTTTTGAGTTTGTCTATTTGAGAAGGAATTTTATTATCATCAATATAGAGAAGCTTTTTGATACTCATATAGTTTCAAAGGTTAGTTTAAAAGAAGCACCAGAATAGTTAATCTTATTCCCTAAAAATGTAATATCTGAGTTCATTTCATTTAAAAGGTCTTTGGTGTAAAATAATCCGATTCCTGAACCACTTTCCTGACTAGGTGGAATGTTTCGAATAGACAACTCAAAAATACAATTAGGGTTATCTAGTAAATCGTTAGATAATCCGAGACCGTCATCAGAAAAGACTAGGTCTAATTGTTTTTCTGATATATTATGAAAAGTTAATAGTATGTTCTTTGCGTTCCATTTGATAGAGTTTGAAATCAAGTTATCAAGGATGATTGAAAGATTTAAAACACTAATGTTTTTGTTTAAAGTTGCGTTATTAAGTTCAAACTGAAAATCTACTTTGTCAGAAAATGTTTTACCATATAGGTCAATATATTCTTTGATGTATGATACCACATCAACATCTTTTTTCTCAATATCCTCACTCAAATTCGCGCGTGTAGCAAACTCAGCCATTTTTAGGGACCTTTCTGCATTAAGTTTTAGAAAACCAAGCCGTTCAATTAGGTTTTGAACTTCAAAACTCCCTTCTGTTAAGTCTTCAATTATGTTTTCGAGACCATCTCTAACTTCAATGTTATTTATCTTAATGGTATGAATTAAGCCGTCAGCGTCAGAGCTTAATGTTTTTCTGGTGGCTAGAAGATATTGGTTTTTTTGCTTTTCAAGCGATAGATCTTTTTGATAGGTTTTTACCTGTTGTTTTATTGATTTGACTGAGTTTTCAGCAAGCTCTTTTTTTTCCTTTAAATCTGTTAGCTCCTGTTGTAGATCAAGAATAATTTGACTTTGTTTTTCAATTGTTTCCTTGTAATCCTGTAATTCTAAAAGAGCTTTGGAGGTTATTTCATTTGTTGTGTATTTGGAAAACTCATTAAGTTGCTTTTGAAGCGACTTATTCTCTTCTGCTTTTTTTTCAAGAATTCTACTTAATGTGTCGGAGTCAATTTTTTTCTTACCAAAATCCTCCAACAGTTGACTGAACTCTTTCTCAGAGTTTTGCCTTTCCTCTTCGATTTTTCGTGTAATGAGATGCTCATTTATATATAGTTCAATTACGTCTTTAGATTTTGCTGAAATGATTGAGTGAATAGTAGAATAAATTCTTTCTTGTTTTGAGTTTTCATCCTCTTCGAAAATTAGATCTTCATCTTTCGATTCACCTGATTTAATTTTACTTTCTATTAGTTGAAAATCTATGTTTTTTGGAATTCTATCCCAGTCTAAACCATCGACTACATATTTTTCTAATCTTTTGAATTGTTTGAAAAAGAAACCGTCTTTTTCGGTAAGTGATTGATAACTATTATTTTGCACCAATCCAGTTCTACTGGTTACGATTGGGAAAAGTCCGATGTTGTCATTGATTTCAATAGTTCCAACAACATCTCGAGTTCCAAAAAAACGTGCGTAGCCTTGTGCTTTTCTCTGATCTAATTTGAGCCAATCATTTTCTGGTTCCCCATAAGGAGGAATTCTAAAACCGTTTAAAAATAAATAGACAGATCCATAATCAACTGACCTTACGCCAGTTTGCCGTGTAAAAAAAGCTTTTGCATATGGATTTAAGTAATATAAGTTTAGGGTAATGTCTTTTAAAGAATCAGAATATTCATTTTCCTCTTTGACCCAAAAAATTGTTTCCCCCTTATCTTTTAACGTGGTTAGAATGATACCCCCTCCGTCAATGATTTTACTTTCTATACTTGTTGTTTTAAAGTCAAGTTTCTCAAAAATCCTGTTTTCAACCTTACCTATAAATCGTTCAAATTTTTCTTTTGAATTGTTTTCTTCAATGAACTCTGGTGCATCAATAAATATTCCGAAATCATCATTTTCGAATGCTTGATTCGGGTTTATTAATTTTTCAAGGTACTTTTTGAGCTCGACAAGTTTATCTGAGTTCCACTTTTCGATCTTGCCATTTTTGTCCTTGACAGGATAGACCCATGAACTTCTAAGTTTGATGATTTCAAGTAAAACACCGTGATCAAAAGTTTCCAATCCTGTTTTTTTGAATTGCTCATGAGTAAGTTCTTCATATTTGAGGTTGACTGCTTGAATCTCTTTTTTCTCATCCTCAATTTCAAACTGCTTCCAATCAATAAAGAGCTTAACGTATTTATTTTCGTCTGCTTTTTTCGCATAGAGGTTTAAGAATTCTCCTAATCGGTCACAAGAAAATCTCCCCACTCCTTTGGCACCAGCCATTCGTCTATTATGCTGTTTCGTGTTAGATTTCTTTTGTGAAAACGCTATGTTTAACCATTTGTCTTTGATGTCATCTAGATTCATACCGATTCCATCATCTTGGATAATTATTCTTGATGTGGAATTTGAAATTTTAGCTGATAAATCGTTTTGGGTTTTGAGATTGAGATATTTGACAAAGACTTGTTTGGCATCTGCATCAAATGAATTTTTAACTAACTCTAAAATGGCAATATTATCATCATTGATAAGGTCTTTACCAATTATACTCTTTAGCTGGACGTTTGTCTTAAAGTGTAAACTATTTTGCTCCGCCATTAGTCTATAAGAAGATTTAAAACACTACCAGCCTGCTCACCGAACAACGGAGGGATAGCATTACCTATTTGAGAATATCTAGGAACTTCTTGAGTTCTAAGCTTACCACCTGTGGTATACTTCCCCTGAAACTCATACCAATCATTGAAAGATTGAATTCTTGCATACTCTCTTACTGTGAAGATTCTTGGTTCGCAGTAGTGAACATAGTCATCAGGTAATGTAGTGATTGTGGGGGTAGGAGAATCACCTGATAGGGGTATAATAGTCCGTTTTTTTAGATTGAATTTCTCTTTAATTCCATCACTAAGCGTTTTACCTTTTTCAGAATGATCAAGGATGTAATTCAGTTTTTCGATTGTTTTAGGTGTGTGGTTAGCGAATCGATGGCTATCAGGTATCGTTTTATCAACGCCTTTTCTTAATAGTAGCTGGTAAGGTGAAGAAGGCGAATTATATAGCGCAGATTTGAAATTTTTAGTGTCCGGAGATACCACTTCATTGATTCTTAAAAGATCTGAAATTGCATCTTCCAAAGAGTTATTTAAACCAATGCCCTTGCTCACTAAGAATTGTTCTCTATTGGACTTAATTTCATTGAAAAAATCTTGAGGTATTGATTTTGACGACAAGTCTTTTCGTACTCCTACTAGAATATAGCGCGTCCTTTTTTGAGGGACTCCATAGTCAGAAAAATTAATGAGGTGCCCTTCTACTTCATAACCTAATGAATCGAGTCTTTTGGAATCACGCTTCAAGGCATTTTGCACATATTTAGCATATACTCTTCCCTTAACTTTATTCTTATCGAACCTTTGAGTGAAGCCTTTTACATTTTCAAAGAAAATAATTTTGGGCTGCACCAATCGAATGAATTTAATATACGATTCGATCAACTTATTCCGATTATCATTTTCTAGTCTTCTGCCGGCAGTTGAAAACCCTTGACAAGGAGGTCCTCCTGCAACCATGTCTATTTTACCACGAAGCGATTTTAATTCATCTTTATAATTGGTAATTACATCATTAATATCATGACTACTTTTCGGTAGCCATGAAGGCCAATCGAAATGCTTCTTCTTGTCAATGAGGTTATATTCTAAAGTTTCGAAAGCATCGGGGCTTTTTTCTATAGCAAATTGAGCTTTCCATTTACCTGAATTGTATAGTCCCAGCGATAACCCCCCACAGCCAGCGAACAAATCAATATATGTATTCTTTCTAGCCATTGATCTATTTTGTTGGGTGAAGCAATTCTCTAACATCAACGTCCATAGCTTTGGCGACGTTGTAAAGCATTTCCAATGAAGGTTGACGCGAGTTGGTGCACCATTGAGATATCGTAGATACATCTTTGCCAACTTTTTCAGCCAGCCACTTGTTCTTGTTTTTTGTCTCTGCGAGAACTACTTTGATTCTATTCAATTCTAGGGTATTCACAAATTAATTTTTGTTTTACGCAAATTAATTCACAGTACTCAGCCTATGCATAATTTTTGAGATTATTATCAAAATAAAATACCCTTTCCCTGTCCAACTGTTGTCCCTTATGAGGGACAATACCTGTCCTGCATAAGGGAACGAACCTGTCCCGCATAGGGGACAGGTTCTGGACAGGGAAGGGTGTACTAAAACGAATTTTAGAGAACTTGTAGTGGCGAACTTAGAGCGCCAATTTTCAGTTCTTTACGACCCTTAAGTCTCGCCCTCACCTCCAGACGATACTCACCCGCAGTCAAACTACCAGGGATCATGAAGATCACATTGCTAGGTTTGTTGCGGACGATGGTATCAGCCTTAGTGGCTGTGCCGTTCGTAGCGATCATGAATACACCTTGCTCAGCATCACTAGGATCGATTTTGAGGAGGCTACCATTGATCTCTCCAACGCCACCACTGGTAAGCGTCTCGTTGCTAGTTCCAGATATTACATCTTTGAAACTAACCAAGGTAGGTTGAGGAGAAACAGCATTGACTTTTTTCACATCGATGCCACCAGCTATCTCACCGATCCTATTGCCAGGAGTCACATTGAGTCTTACATAATGCTGACTTCGGTCAAAATTATCCGATTCATAAAACACCCCTTGGATCGAAGGAGATATTTTGAACAACGGTGTATTGATGCTAAATCCATCCTCCAAAGATCTTTCTACACTCGCTTCGAACTCTTCCAATACAGAAAGAGCCTCTGCCCTAGTGACAGTGCTACCTCGACTGATCATATCATCGATGATCTCTTCTTTGGATTTTGAATCTTGATCCTGCACGACAGCCATGTAGTCGTCAGGATCTGAGGTTAGGTGGTTTTGGAACAATGCATACTTTATAGGCATAATTCTACTATTTATGGTTAAAAAAATAATTTACGAAAGGAATCAATCACACATTGGGAGCAGACTCACCTCATCAGAGACAAAGCCAAAGGGGTAAGAGGTACACCATTGATCACAGCGAATTGCTGAGATACATATAGTCTAAAAACTGTGTGGATTGGAGCTGATGTTACGTGTATATAGGTCATAGAAAATTAGTTAAGGTGAGCTGGTTTTGTTTATAACTGTTTTCAAATATAGTAATTAATACAATCGATCCAATGGTTTATGAAAAAGAACACTGTCAGATTGATGAATTTGTGATAAAACTATAATTGGAATTCGCTAGAACATACCTTCTTTGCTAAATTTTCATACAGTGAATTATGGCTAATTGACATGAAAATTTGAGTTACTATCTAAATTGCGCCTCAATTTGTTCAAGACTAAGCACCCATGAGTGTACTCAATAAAATTCTCATTCTGGTAGTCATGATGTTGATTACCTTTCTTTCTAAGGCTTCTACTTATACCTCTCTCTCAGGTAGAGTTATTGAAATAGAAACCGAAAAACCAGTTTTATTTGCCACAATTAAGGTGAGTCATCAAAATGGTCAAATTTCTGGTGCTATCAGCGACGAACAAGGGCGTTTTGTGATTAATGGACTTTCTGAAGGTTTATGCACAATAGAAGTTTCAGCGCTGGGTCGAGAGACATACCAAAAGAAAATCTTCATCAGTGAGCTTAACGATTTTTATGATCTAGGAATCATAGAGTTAATGGAATCTGCTACTCAACTGCAGGATGTAGTTATTACTGGGGATGCTGAAGAATTGTCCGCTCAACTGAACAAAAAGAGTTACAGTATGTCTGAGACTATTTCCCAGTCTGGTGGAACAGTAATGGACGCTATGAAGGCCATGCCTGGTGTAACATTTAGTCAAGAAGGCAAGGTCTTACTAAGAGGAAGTGACAAAGTGATTGTATTGGTAGATGGTAAGCAATCGAGTTTGACAGGATTTGGCAATCAAAAAGGTCTTGACAATCTTCCAGCGAACAACATTGAAAAAATTGAAATCATCAATAACCCCTCTGCTAAATATGATGCAAATGGTATGGCGGGAGTTATCAACATCATTTATAAAAAAGAATCTGAAAAGGGCTTGCATGGATCTTTAGGTTTGGCCGTTGGGCTAGGAGCTATCTCCAAGCGTAAGGAGGATTTATCTACAGAATTAGGAAGTTTTCAATACACACCAAAATACATTCCAAGTCTTGATTTGAACTACGGTCAGGATAAACTTAGCGCATTTTTGCAGTCAGAGATACTATTTCAAGAGAAGCTTCCAAATAACGAATTCAGCACGCGACACTATGAAGATGGTTCAGTGATCAGTTCGCAAGTACCAGAAAATAGAAAGCAAACACACTACATCTTGAAAGGTGGTGTAGATTTTTACCTCAATGACCACAATACCCTAACATTTTCAGGCATATATGATTGGGAGAGTCATGTAGACACAGCTCAGGTTCCTTATCTCGACAAAGACTGGATCCGTGAACGCTATATCAACTGGAATGAAGAAGAGGTCACTGGATTTATGAACTATATGGCAGACTATACCCATAGTTTTTATCAGCCAGGACATACCGTTAGTATTATAGCTCAGTTTTCTAAAGGATGGGAAGACGAAACCTATTACATCAATGATAGCTCTGCCGTCCGTCAAGGTCGAGATGTGACCAATATATTGGCTGAAGAATATATCTATTCTGGTAAAATAGATTATCAAAAGCCCCTGAGCAGTGGTAGAATCGAACTTGGTGCAAAAATCCAGTACCGTGATTTACCCGTCGATTACACACAGTGGAGAGGTAACGAGTCTATTTTGTACGAGGGGCTTGGGAGATATTCGAATTGGTCAGAATTTATTCAAGCGGCATATGCCAATTGGGTACATGACGTGGGGAACTATGAAGTCGAAGCAGGATTAAGAACAGAGTATACATCCGTAGCGTATGATATGGATCCTGCCAATGTTTATTACAATCAGAATGATGCTTATGATTATTTCAATTTGTTCCCAAATGCTCGATTTACATATAACATTAATGAATCTCAAAACCTGTCATTATTTTATAGTTATCGAGTCGATCGACCAGGTGAACCTGAATTGAGGATGTATCCCAAGTCAGATGATCATGAGTTGGTCAAAATAGGCAACCCCTATCTAAGACCTCAATACACTCAATCAACTGAAGTAGGTTATCGATACTTATGGAAGTCAGGCTCCATTTATGGAGCAGTATATTCTAAGTGGATTATCGACCCATTCATGAGAGTATATTCTCAAGATACAACCAATACAGATCGGGATATAATCTTGAAATCATACGCTAATACAGGTAAGCAGAATTTGATCGGTTTTGAAGTTATTATCAACCAAGAAATTAGCAATTGGTGGAAACTTACCGCCAATGCCAATATGTATCAGAACAAAATTAGTAGTTATCAAGGTGTTTTACTTTTTCCATATGAGCATACTTATAAGTTAGAAAGGTCTACATTAAACACTTTGAATACTAAGCTAACTAACACTTGGTCAGTATCTGAAGATCTTCAAGTCCAACTGACTGGTATCTATTTCGCACCAACTAATATTCCGCAAGGAAGACAGGAAAGTATGGGCTCAGTTGATCTCGGTATCAAACAAAAGCTATTGGGAGGCAACGGTGAGATAAGCTTAGTAATTAGTGATATGTTCAATACCAATAATATCCGTCAAACTTATAAAGCGGATGGTGTCAGAATAGATTATCAAAACCATTATGAGACGCAGACCATCAGACTAGCTGGGAAGTATAAATTCTAATAACAATCCAGTAGCTAAAGTTTAGACTCACTTTAGTTTGAGCAGAATCCAAAGTTATGTAGCATACCTAATGATTTTTAAGCTAAATGCATACTTGTTACTTAATAGTTTCCGAACCTTTGATAAGATGAAGTGTAGCCTAATAAATCTTACCTGACCATACTCTTCTCGCTCACAGTATCTAAATCATAATATGCCCATAGGCGATGTGCGTCTTAAAGATTAAATTGCGCCCGCAAACACATCGATCGTGTAGCAAATAATTAATAGTAGAAGTAATAAAAAGAAAGAACCAATGGAATACAGAATCGAAAAAGACACCATGGGCGAGGTACAAGTACCCGCTGATAAGTACTGGGGCGCACAAACTCAGAGATCTAAAATGAACTTCAAAATAGGTGGCGAGTCAATGAAGATGCCTATTGAGATCATTAGAGCTTTTGCGATTTTGAAAAAATCTGCCGCTGAGACCAACGCTGCCCTTGGTGTGATGGATGAAGAAAAAAGCAAGTTGATTGGACAAGTATGTGATGAAATCCTAGAAGGTAAGCTTGATGATCAGTTTCCATTGGTAGTATGGCAAACGGGATCAGGTACACAGTCTAATATGAACTGTAACGAAGTCATCGCCAACAGAGCCCATGTGATCAATGGTGGTACTTTGACCGATGCTAAGAAATTCATCCACCCAAATGATGATGTCAACAAATCTCAGTCATCAAATGATACTTTCCCTACAGCGATGCACATCGCAGGCTACAAGATGTTGATAGACGTTACTATTCCTAAGGTGACTAAACTAAGAGATACCTTGGCGGCCAAAGCTGAAGCATTCAGTGATGTAGTGAAAATAGGTAGAACTCACTTCATGGACGCTACACCACTTACACTAGGTCATGAGTTTTCAGGATATGTAGCTCAATTAGACTTTGGCTTGAAGGCATTGAAAAACACCTTAGCTCACCTTTCAGAGTTGGCGCTAGGCGGTACTGCTGTCGGAACAGGCTTGAATACTCCAGAAGGATATTCTGAACTTGTAGCTGAGAAAATCGCAGGTCATGCTGAACTTCCATTCGTGACAGCAGCCAACAAATTCGAAGCATTGGCAGCACACGATGCGATAGTAGAGTCTCATGGAGCATTGAAGCAATTAGCAGTTAGCTTAATGAAAATTGGAAATGATATCAGAATGCTATCTTCTGGACCTAGAAGTGGTATTGGTGAAATCAAGATTCCAGAAAACGAACCAGGTTCATCTATTATGCCAGGTAAAGTAAACCCTACTCAGTGTGAAGCTTTGACAATGGTAGCAGCTCAAGTTATCGGAAACGATGTAGCAGTATCTGCTGGTGGTATGACGGGTCACTTCGAGCTAAATGTCTTCAAGCCAATGATGGTTTACAACTTGCTTAACTCGGCAAGATTAATCGGAGATGCTTGTGAATCATTCAATGACAACTGTGCGGTAGGAATCGAGCCAAATCACCCAGTGATAGAAGAGAAGCTAGAAAAGTCATTGATGCTAGTAACTGCACTCAATACCCACATCGGATATGAAAATGCAGCTGCAATTGCTAAAAAAGCACACAAAGAAGGAACGACATTGAGAGAAGCAGCTCTTGCATTGGAGCTATTGACCAATGAGCAGTTTGACGAATGGGTAGTTCCAGCTGACATGGTAGGAAGCCTTAAGAAATAGGACTAATTAGAATCTGAGAAAGAGTAACATTACCGTTCGAGAGGTTTTTTAAAGACAAGAAACCCTCGAACGGTTTTTGTATATACGCTCTATATCAATAGGTTGTGAAGTGTGATTATACCCAAAGTAATATTAACAAAAATTGAAAAAGTACTATTATTGTCAATTAATAGCTATATTCGAATCACGTTTCAGTTAAAGTGTTACTTTAAGTAGAATAAAATATCCCAATGTTATGAGACATATTATAAGTGTTTTTTCAATTTTGATGGCTTTGACATTTGCTTTCAATGCATCTGCTCAAATGTCAAAGAGTGAGCAGAAGGAGTGGAAAAAACGAATCAAATCGTTGACTCCTCAGCAATACAAAGCTTTGTTGGAAGAAAACAAGTCTTTGAAAGGTCAACTTAGCAGCCTTAAAAAGGATGCGGCAGGATTTGATACTAAGTTGAAAGAAAAAGACGATCAGATCTCTGATTACCAAGATCAAATCTCTAGTATGAGAAGTGAATTGGCAGCAGCGAAAAGAAAAGCAGCAGCAGGTGGAAGCGAAGGTGGAAGCATTGCAAGATCTTCAGGCCCTATCAAAGGAATCGTTTTCAAAGTTCAGATCGGAGCATTCAAACAAAAAGACTTAAAAGAATTTGCTAAGAACAACCCATCTTTTGAAGTAGACGATGATAATGGTACATTGAGATACACAGTAGGTCTTTTCAGAGATTACTGGGAAGCTGATACTTTCAAGAAATATTTGAGAGAAATGGGTGTCAAAGGTGCATGGATCGTAGCATACAAAGACGGTAAAAGAGTACCTATTAAGGATGTCTTAGAAGGTGTTATCTAAGTCAACATTCTAAAAGAAATTTGAATCCTCGGCCATAGGTCGGGGATTTTTTTTGTCTATACACTAATTAGAATAATGCTATCTTTGCACACTAATTCAAGGAAATGATTCATTATAAGACAAAGGACGAGATAGAATTGATGCGCCAAAGTGCTCAACTGGTTTCTAAAACCTTGGGCATGCTAGCGAAAGAAGTAAAACCCGGTGTCACTCCGCTTTATCTAGACTCACTTGCAGAGTCTTTCATTAGAGATAATGGAGGTGTGCCAGGTTTCCTTGGTCTGTACGATTTTCCCAATACCCTATGCATGTCTCTTAATGAGCAGGTCGTTCATGGTATACCTAATGATACCCCACTGGAGAGCGGAGATGTGATTAGTATCGATTGTGGCGTTTTGATGAATGGCTTCTATGGTGATCATGCTTATACTTTTGAAGTAGGAGAGGTAGCTCCTGAAACCAAGCGCTTATTAGAAGTTACCAAAGAGTGCTTAGATCTTGGAATCAAGCAAGTGAAGAAGGGGAATAGAATTGGTGACATTAGTTTTGCTATACAGCAATATGCTGAGAGAAACGGCTACGGTGTAGTGAGAGAGTTGGTTGGTCATGGATTAGGTCGAGAGATGCATGAGAGCCCTGAGGTTCCTAATTTTGGAAAGAGAGGTAGAGGGCCGGCTCTGAAAGATGGTCTAGTCATCGCTATAGAGCCGATGATTAATCTGGGAACAAAGAATGTTCGTCAGCTGTCAGATGGCTGGACGATCATTACGGCTGACAAAAAGCCGTCTGCTCACTTTGAACATGATGTGGCAGTAGTGGATGGAAAGGCAGAAGTATTATCTACCTTTACATATATAGAAGAGGCACTAGAAAGTGTAAAAAGTTAAAAATATGTCTCGAGCAGATCATACAATTAAATAAATGCTTTGTTCGTTAGTTTACTAAATTCTACCTATTTTTTCACCCTAAATTCGCTTGAACTAATTCATTATGGAAAGTACGTACCAATTCTGGTCAACCTACGGTTTCACTGGTGCACTTGCATTAGTAGTAATATCAGCTTCGATCTATATCCTTTATTCTTTGATTACTGTTCTAATCGGTAACAGATCTAAGAAGTACAACTTTATCCTTAAAAACGAAGTCATGATTATGATGACTGCTTCTATAGGTTTCGCATTGGCGATTGGTATAGTGGTAAGTGTTTTACTTCTCAATGAAAGAGATTTCACACACATCTTTGTTTTTAGTTTAAAAACAGGAATGGCAGCAGCAGCAGGCTTGACTGTTGGATTTGCTGCCAGAGCATATTTGAAAGTGTATTATCCTTTTATTTTGGATAGAAAGCTATCAGATATCCGATTCAAACCTAGGAAGCACCCTCACACAGGAAACTTGATGAGACTTCTTAATGAGGAAGAGGAAGACAAGTACTTGACTGAAGAAATGATTCGTCAGGAGGATGAGTTCAAATTTGACTTTGACGTATGGTTGGATGAAGTGACTGACAAAACCATCATCGAAACTTATAAAGGAACAGCCGATAGAGAATGTCCTAGATGTCATTTTAAAATTTTAAAACTGACCAGTGAAGAGATAGATACGGTTACTAAGAAAGAAATCAAGCATTTCCATTGTTCGTACTGTGGTCACAGAGAACGAGAGGAAGTAGAGAAGTAATCACAATTGAAAGAAAAAAATCCTAGTTTGTTAAAGACTAGGATTTTTTTTGCTCTATGGATTAGTGTTTACTCTTTTCTCTATCCATTTTACTTGATGAATTCAATCTTTTTGTATTTGAAAGGAAGTAATAAAAGGTACTTTGGTTTAGTAGATCTTTTTTACCCGAATGCTTAGGTATACTTATTGGGTTAATTAAAAATCTAACGACTTTAGAATCTTTATGAAATGACTAAATATTTATTATTGCATCAATGTTGCATTTTTTAGACAGCTCATTTCTAGAGACTAGTACATGCTTCACTATTGAGGATTTTTTCAAGAGTAAATAATGATAGAAAATAACAAAACAGATGTCATTGTAGTCGGGGCAGGAGCAGCTGGATTAGGTGTTTCAGTCATATTAAGTAAGTTAGGATTAGATTTCATAGTTCTAGAAAAAGATGAAGTCGGTGCTTCGTTTAAAAAATGGCCAAAGGAAACTAAATTCATTTCTCCTTCCTTTACAGGTAATTTCTTTAAAATGGCAGATTTAAATGCCATTACTCCTGATACTTCTCCTGCCTTATCTCTAATGACAGAGCACCCTACTGGAGAGGAATATGCTTCTTACCTTGAAGGACTTTCTGCATATCACAAATTACCTGTTTATACAGGCGTAGAAGTCAAAGAAATACAGAAAGACGGAAGATTATTTACACTAGATACAAGTCTCGGAAGCTACGAATGTAAATTCTTAATATGGGCAGCTGGAGAGTATCAATACCCCAAAAGAAAAAGTTTTCAGGGTAGTGGCCTAAGTACGCATTATTCAGAAGTTCCTTCATTTTCTGAATTGGACGGAGATGAACACATTGTAATAGGCGCTTATGAGTCTGGATTTGACGCTGCGTGTAATCTTATTAATCAGGGGAAGAAAGTGATTCTTTTGGATGATTCAAACTATTTGGAGCATGTAGAAAGTGATTCTAGTTATTGTCTTTCACCATTCACTAGAGATAGGATTAATAGCGTAATAGATCAATTAGATTATCATTCACAAACAAAAGTTGAGAGTGTTGAATTTATAGACAATAAATATCTAGTCAAGACTAAGAATGGCAAAGAGTTCGAGACTAGTCAAAAGCCCATTAACTGTACAGGCTTCGCTAGTAGTCTGAAACTTGTCCAAGATCTTTTTATTTTCAACAAACAAGGATATCCTCTATTAACTGAATTGGATGAAGCTACTAGAACAAAAAACTTGTTTCTGGTAGGCCCTCAAGTGAAGCATGATAATGCTCTGTTTTGCTTCATATACAAGTACCGACAGAGGTTTGCTATAGTAGCTGAGACAATTGCTAAGAGAAAGCGCGTTAAACGAAAACTCCTTAAAACGGTGCTTAAGGATTATAAGGAGCTCAATTTCTATCTAGATGATTTATCCTGTTGTGATGGAGAATGTGTTTGCTAGAAGTTTGATATTGACTGATTGATCTAATACAAACATTTTTTAAGTATTCTTTTATAAATGCATGTCTTCTGATAAAGACAATGCCTAATAAGTTATGAAACCATATCTGGAATCTCTTTTAATGATTGCTGCAATAGTAGCAGGCTCTTTAGTTGGCCTTTTCACATCGTTTCAAAGCTCTTGGACAGACTATTTCATTCTTGCAATGTTGTTTTTCCTGTTTTACAATATTTCGTTGGATAAGTTATTCAAGCAGATAAAGAACAAGAGATATCTTTTGACTGCCTTATTATCAAACTTTGTGGCAATACCGACTATAGCTTTTTTACTAGCGTCAATGTTTGTGTCGAATGAAAGTGCAATTTTTATTGGTTTGATTATCTACATGGTCGCTCCATGTACTGATTGGTATTTAGGGTTTACAAAACTAGCTGGCGGAGATGTAGAGTTAAATTCAGCCTTGTTGCCATTCAATTTACTATTGCAAATTCTTCTTTTACCAGTCTATCTTTATGCGGGTACATCGAATTCATTTAGTATCCCTTTCGATGCATTTTTTGAAGTAATGGTTTATTGGGTGCTTTTACCATTTGTTATTGCGCAAATGGTACGCTTGCTTGTTAATAAACTTAAACCGTTTCTTTTTGAGAAGAGCGTTTCTTTATCTGAGAGATTAACCTTTATCGCTATAGTTCTGTTGATTTTTTCTATTTTCAATTCAAATGTTGAATCCCTGATAGAGAATGCTTTCGTTCTTCCTAAAATGTTTGCAGCTATATTGAGCTTCTTTATTCTAACCTTCTTTCTAGCCAGATTCATCTCAAGAGCTTCTTCTTTTTCAAAAAAGGAAGAGGTGAGCCTGACGATGACAACAGCAGCGAGAAATGCTCCGCTAATGTTGGCCGTAAGCTTAATATTTTTTCCAGACGAACCACTCATTCATCTAGTTTTAGTAGTTGGTATGTTAGTAGAATTCCCTCACCTCATTACCATAACGTACTTCCTAAAGAAGAAAGTTTATAAAAGAGGTCTTTCAGTTTCTACATAGATTCATTTTTAGTTGAAATGATATGATTACGTCTAGTATAAGATCGGTTACATAAAAAATAAGCCTCGCCAAAATTAATTGACGAGGCTTAGCGTACCCGGAAGGATTCGAACCCTCAACCCTCAGAGCCGAAATCTGATATTCTATCCAGTTGAACTACGGGTACTGTTGTTTGATAGTTGCTAGTCCATAGTCAGTAGACCTATTCTCTAAACTATGGACTATCATTTGCCAACTTAAATCAATTCTTTCACTTTCGCAGCAGCATCTTTCAATAATACTGCAGAGTACACTTTCAATCCTGATTCGTCGATGATCTTAGCTCCTTCTTCAGCATTAGTACCTTGTAGTCTTACAATGATAGGAATATTGATCTCTCCGATGTTTTTATATGCCTCTACTACACCGTTAGCAACTCTGTCACATCTTACGATTCCTCCAAAGATGTTAATCAAAATTGCCTTAACGTTAGGATCTTTCATAATGATACGGAAACCAGCCTCTACAGTCTGAGCGTTAGCAGACCCTCCTACATCAAGGAAGTTAGCAGGCTCTCCACCAGATAACTTGATAATGTCCATAGTAGCCATAGCGAGTCCAGCACCATTTACCATACACCCTACATTTCCATCTAGTTTCACATAATTAAGACCAGACTGTCCAGCTTCTACTTCTGCAGGATCTTCTTCTGAGAGATCTCTAAGCTCATGAAGATCTTTGTGTCTGAAGAGTGCATTGTCATCTAGATCTACTTTAGCATCTACTGCTAAAATTTTGTTATCAGAAGTTTTCAATACAGGATTGATTTCGAACATAGATGAATCGGTACCCACGTAAGCTTTGTAAAGAGCAAAGATGAACTTCACCATTTCTTTGAAAGCCTGACCTTCTAGACCAAGAGCGAAGGCCACTTTTCTTGCTTGAAATCCTTGCAGACCAACTGAAGGGTCTATCCATTCTTTGATGATTTTTTCAGGAGTTTCTTCAGCAACAGTTTCGATGTCCATACCCCCTTCAGTAGACGCCATTATTACATTGCATCCTTTAGCTCTGTCCAGAAGGATACTCATGTAGTATTCTTTTGGATCGCTTTCACCTGGATAATAAACATCCTGTGCAATCAATACTTTGTTGACTAATTTACCTTCTGGGCCTGTTTGGTGAGTTACAAGTGTACCACCTAAAATATCTTTAGCTTTTTGAGGAACTTCATCAAGACTTTTTGCTAAAACTACACCATTAGATCCAGTTTCATTGATTTTACCTTTTCCTCGACCACCAGCGTGGATCTGAGCTTTGACCACGTACCATTCAGTACCTGTACTTTCATTGAGCTCCTTAGCAGCTACCAATGCCTCGTCTGGTGTATCTGCAACAATTCCTTCTTGGATCGTTACTCCGTATCCTTTCAGGATCTCTTTGGATTGATATTCGTGAATGTTCATCTTACTTCTATATATATTTTGGTGCGAATCTAAATTAACCCCTGCGCTTTATCAAGTTGACGAATTTTTTACTTCTACCTAGTCAGGAAAATTGTCTGTTTATTAATGCGTATTTCAATATCTTTCAGCATTATCCTTAGTTCAGCACCTTGAGAGAAAAATTTCTAGAACACCAGATCTTCCGTACCGCACTAGTCTGCATGATGTTGACGATGGCTTATGTTGCCTTCTACAGATTGTTTGCTTTGCATCAGTACTTGGTATTCGTGTTTTACATTATTGGTTGTATTACGACCTTTATTTTCTGGTTAAGAGTTCGAAATGGCAAGGACCCGTCTAAATACGTAAACCTTTGGCTGGTCATACTAATGATCTATTCGATATTTTCTTGGTTTAAAACTGGAGGTATTGAAGGAGGAGGATTAGGATATTTTACTGGAGTTTTATTATCAGTAATTATCATTAAGAAAGAATGGAGGGTTAAACTGGTAAACTTTGCATTAATTCTTCAGTGGATACTTATCCTTTTGGATAATTACGCTCACGAATTACCAATTTGGGGAGAAAATGACAAGGAAGTATATGACTACATGATCGTATCTTTCATCATTTTATTAATAGTTACCCGTCTTAAAAATAATTTCGATTCTCAGCAGGAGAGTGCGATACAGTTTCAGGATGGTCTTAGAAAGATGTACGATCTTCAGGCTATTAGACATTTGCCACTGAGTAGTTTAATTGAACAGTACTTATTGCTAGGCTGTGAGATTCTAAAACTTGAAAATGGCTTCGTTGCAAGAGTTGACGAGAACGACGAATTGGAGGTTATTGGTTTTCTAAAAGTGAGGTCATTTTCAAAGTCAGGTGATCTGAAGTTTTTACGAGAAAAAATACTAGAGACGGTAGGTCAAGATAAGCTTACGTTGATAGAACCAATCAAAAAAAGAGGATTGTACCCCGCAAAAAATAAGGGTGTTTTTTATGCTGGTCTGCCTTTAGTAATTAATGATGAAACTTTCGGTGTGATTGGATTTTATGATGAATCCACCCAAAAACGTTCTCTTAATTCTTTTGAACAAGAGTTGTTCGAATTGATGCAAGGAAACCTTGAAAGTTTACTTGACATAAAATACTTGACAGAAAGTCGTGAAGAGGTAGATAGAGCCTTGACGCTTAGTGAAGAACGTTTCAAAAGTATATATGATTATGCCGACATCGGTATTTGCTTGACGGACTTAACAAATAGAGTTTTAATGGCTAACCATGCATTATTAAAGATGCACGGATTCAAAGAAGAGGATATAATAGGTCAGAGTATAGAAAAATTCTCTCCATTGGATGAAAACGAGGAAGAGTCCACACAGCTCGATTTCCTCATTCGGAAAAGTATAGACAGCTACTATATTGAAAAGAAAAACTTAACTAATTCTGGGAATCATATATTCGCAGGAGTCACCGTATCTGCGATTAAAGGTGAAAATGAAGAATTGAAATACTTGGTTAGAATTGTGAATGATATCACTAACAGAAAGCAAAGTGAAGAAAAGATTAATGCCCTAAATTCTAAGCTTGAAGAGCAGGTCAAAGAACTAGAGACAGCTAACATAGAATTGGAGTCATTTAGCTATTCTATTTCTCATGATTTAAGAGCCCCTTTAAGAGCAATTCAAGGTTATTCCAGAATGATTAAAGATTCCCATAGTGAGAATTTGGGTGATGAAGGGAATAGGCTTCTCGATGTGATATCGAAAAATAGTTCGAAGATGTCTCGGCAGATTGAAGATTTATTGGAAATTTCAAGAGTTAGCAGAAAAGCTATTCGACTAAGTCCAGTTGAAGTAGACGAAATAATAAAATGTGTGATACAAGAATATGCTTTAAATCCTGATCATATAAAATATGAAGATATGCCTGTGATATTCGCTGAAAAAACACTGATCAAACAAGTTTTTGCTAATTTATTAGGTAATGCTGCTAAATTTTCAGCGAATGAACCTCATCCTTTAATTGAGATTCAATGTAAGAAAGAGGTAGATCAATATGAATTTATGATTATTGATAATGGAGTAGGCTTTGATATGCGTAGGTACGATAAACTCTTTAGTGTTTTTCAAAGACTTCACAGAGAGGAGGATTTTGAAGGTACCGGAGTTGGGTTAGCTATTGTCCAAAAAGTTATATTGAAACATAAAGGAAAAATTTGGGCAGAAAGCGAATTAGGAGTAGGAACTACATTCCATTTTACGATTCCACGGCCATAAATTGTAGGTATTATTCAACTTGATTAATTTTCTAAATATTCTAAATCTTAAAATAAGTATTGGAACACACTAAGCTTAATATTCTAATCTTAGAAGACTCTGTTGAAGATGCCGAAATGGCAATTTATGAAATCAACAAGGCAGGTTTTGATAACGACTATATCAGAGTGGATACTTTGGATGAGTTCAAAGAAAAGCTTTTTGATTTTCTCCCACACTTAATTATTTCAGATTATAATCTTCCGGACTGCACAGCCATAGATGCTTTTCAGTTAATAGGAGAGATTGATATTCCTTTTATAATAGTGTCAGGCACGGTTGGGGAGAAGAATGCTGTTGAAGCCTTGAAAATGGGAGTTACGGACATCGTGTCCAAGGATAGTTTATCTATGCTTCCGCTGGTCATTGAACGCGCGATGAACGAAAAAAAGATCAATCGCGAAAAGAAATCAGCTGAACATGAGCTTATTCTAAATAAGGAAAGGTTAGAGCTTGCTCTAGAAGGTACGGATATGGGAGTTTGGGATTTAGATTTCATGTCTAATACTATAGTCTATAATAATAAAAGCCTTTCAATACTTGGCTTATCAGAGGAGGATGCCATTTTGGACTTTAAGTACTTTCAAGAAAAAAGTGAAACAATAGATGAAGATGTGGTCAAAGCTATGCAGGATGTGATTGAAGAACGCGCTCCTAATTTTGATCATGAATTTCCTATTCATCGTCATGGTGATACTAGTAAGAGATGGGTATTGGCTAGAGGAAAAATTACAAGATACTCATTAGATAAGCGTCCATTGAGAGCTTCAGGGACGGTAATAGATATTACTTCTAGAAAACTGTCTGAAGAGAAGCTTAAAAAAAATCAAGCGATTCTTGAGAACGCTGAGGCAGTGGCAAGACTAGGAAGTTTCGAATGGAATTCTAGACAATCATCAATGATGTTTTCGGAGGAATTTAGAAACATTTTCGAAATCAAAGAGCATCACAGTCTGACTGAGATATACATGGAAAGGGTGCATCCTCAGGATCAACCCTATGTAAAAGAGACACTTCTTTCAAAAAAGAAATTCTATGATATAGAACATAGACTGCTCTTCGATGAAGATAGAGTGAAAATTGTCAGAAATTCAGGTTACATCACTACAGATAAACAAGGTAAGGTAACCACAATTATGGGTGTAGTTCAGGATATTACTGAGCAAAGAGAGATTACTCGCTCTATATATAATGCCCAGCAAGAAGAACGCGCTAGAATGGGTAGAGATATACATGATGGTATAGGTCAGATGTTGGTCGCTGCTAAATTTAAACTTTCCTGCATAGATATTGACAAGCCTGTTTTAGCTAATGCTAAGGATGAAGTGGAGGAGTTACTGGCGACTACGCTTGAAGAGGTTAGAAGAGTATCTAGAAATCTGGCTAACCGACATTTGGAAGATTTTGGATTGAAGAAAACTCTAGAGTACTTTATAGAAGAGACTCGAGCAATAGGAGACTTTCACTTGGATTCATATATTGATTTACCAGATGAATATGATTTGGAACTGTCGACTACGATATATAGAATTGCTCAAGAAGCGCTTAATAACGTAATTAAATACGCCAAGGCCACCAACGTTTCTATTAGTGTAGAAACAACTCGCGACAACATCATTCTAGAAGTAAAGGATGATGGGATAGGTTTCGACACTGAAACTAAGTGGAATGGTATAAAGAATATGAAAGAAAGGACATCTTTGCAAAACGGGCATTTTGAGATTGATTCTGTCCCAGATAAAGGTACCTTAGTAAAATCTTGGTTTCCACTTAATAACTGATCTATGTCGAAAATTAATATCCTAGTAGTAGATGATCATTCTCTTGTAAGAGAAGGTATAATCACGATGCTATCCATCTATGATGAGTTCAATATCATAGGTGATGCTGAGAGTGGTGAAGAAGCATTAAAAAAAGTAGATGATAATCTGCCAGACGTAGTACTAATGGATATCAATATGCCAGGTCTAAATGGTATTGAGACTGCAAAGAAGCTAATTGCTGATTATCCAGATATCAAAGTAATTATGCTATCCATGGACGTGACTCAAGATCATATTTCAGAAGCCATCAAAGCTGGGGTAGCGGGTTATCTTGCCAAGGATACTAAAAAGGAACTTCTCGCTGAAGGAATCAAAAAAGTAATGCAAGGCGAGCAATATTTCGGAGAGAAAGTATCTCAGGTCATTTTTAAAGGATTTTACAAGCAAAGCAAGGGAGAGAGAGCTGCAAGTGAAAATAAAGATCTTAGTAAAAGAGAAATTGAAGTACTTCGTCAGATCGCAACAGGTTTATCAAATAGAGAAATAGCTGATAAACTTTTTATTAGTATTCGCACCGTTGATGCTCATAGAAACCATATCATGCAAAAACTCAATTTGAAAAGCACAGCTCAACTAGTAAAATATGCCATTAAAGAGAAAATAATCGAGTTGGATTGATCAGGTATGATCTAAAATATAGGTAATTCCTTTATAGTCATAAAAATTTCTCTTAGAGAGGTCAAAGACATCACCTAATACGCTTACGTTATTCAAATGTTAAGCGTATTTTTTTTGCCTTATTCCCTACACCGTTTTTAAAAAAACTATGATTTCAGTCAATTGAGGCAGGTTTTTGTTAGTTTTTTTCGTAAAAAACTTTTTACGAAAATCCTCTATTTCAGAGCCCTCTCAACTGTTCTACTTTTGAATTGTGATTAATTAAATGATTTACTCACAACTAAAGCAAACAAGTCATGAACGGATATTTTATCAGACCATCGAGAGTGACACCATCTATATACTTCGATCCAAAAAAAGGGATCTTTGATATGAGGGGTAAATCGAATCCTGAGAATCCAAATGCATTTTATGACTATGTTTTGAAAAGCTTGGATGCATATGCTGAACTAGATGGGGACAGTACGATGACTACCAACTTGGCTTTCGAGTATTATAATACTAGTTCTTCTAAGTACTTATACATGTTCATGCAAAAATTAGCGATGATAGATGGAATGGGTAAAAAAGTAACAGTTAATTGGTTCTTTGAACAAGGAGACGAAGATATGAGAGAAGCTGGTGAAGAGTTGGAAGGATTCTTTGACATGAGATTCAACATTAAAGAAGTTTCGAAAATTAACGCAGTAAAGGCTACTCAGATAGCAGCTGCATAAAGATACGGGATAATACAGGTGGATAAAGAGTCGTTGCAATGCGATGGCTCTTTTTTAAATCATCTCTTTATCAAAAGATACGGGATAATACAGGTGGATTAAAGGGTCGTTGCAATGCGATGGCCCTTTTTTAAATCACTTACATTATCAAAGATACGGGATAATACAGGTGGATAAAGAGTCACTGCAACGGTGGTGGCTCTTTTTAAGTTCAGTACATATTATCAAAGAAATTAAAGACAGGGATAATACAGGTGGATTAAAGGGTTGCTGGAAACGGTAGCTCTTTTTTTTGCATTTTTTTCCACTCTTCTTAAAAACAGCAAAGTGAATAGTTATAACTTCTATATTTGCTGACATGCTGCAAGCCTATAATATTCATAAGTCCTATAGCGATTTAAATGTATTGAAAGGTATTGACCTTTCTGTAAGCAAAAACGAGGTCATATCTATTGTTGGGGCCTCAGGAGCTGGTAAAAGTACTTTGCTCCAAATTTTAGGGACTTTGGATAAACCAGATATTGGTGACATTACTATCAATAACCAATCTATTAATGGTATGAAACCTAATCAATTAGCTGCTTTTAGAAATAAGCAAATTGGTTTCGTTTTTCAATTCCACAATTTGCTTCCAGAGTTTTCTTTAGAAGAAAATATCTTAATACCGTCCTATATAGGAGGTAATTCAGGTAAAAAAGTCAGTGACTATGCTGATCAACTTATGCGAATGTTGGGCGTGTATGATAGAAGAACGCACAAACCATCACAATTATCAGGAGGGGAACAGCAACGTGCTGCTGTAGCAAGGGCTCTAATAAATAAACCAAGTATAATTTTTGCGGATGAGCCTAGTGGAAATTTAGATTCGGTAAATGCTAATCACTTGCACTCAATATTTTTTGAACTACAAAAACAATTGGGACAGACTTTTGTGATTGTTACACATAATAAAGAGCTGGCTGACATGACAGATAGAAAAATAGTCATGGCAGATGGTAAAATCTCAGAATAATGATTGGGTCCAAGGGAATTTGGTATATGCTAATTGCAGCATTTACCTTTTCACTTATGAAAGTGAGTGTCAAGCTAGTATCTCATTTACCAGCGGTGGAAGTTGTATTTTTCAGATCTTTGGTTTCACTGGTTCTGAGCTTGTTTTTTCTTTTTAGAAGTAAAGTTCATGTCTTCGGAAATAATAAGAAGTTGCTTCTGATGAGAGGGGTATGTGGGGCATTGGCTCTTACGATGTATTTTTCTTTGATTCAACAGATTCCTTTAGCTGCAGCTGCGAGCATGCAATATCTTTCGCCAATTTTTACTGCTGTACTGGGTGTTTTTATAGTAAAGGAGAAAGTTTCTTGGAAGCAATATATATTTTTCGGAGTTTCCTTTATAGGTGTACTACTTATTCAAGGAGTAGACGCTAGAGTTAGCCTTATTCATTTACTTATAGGCGTTACTTCGGCAGTATTTACAGGATTAGCCTACAATTTAGTTCGTAAGTTAAAAACCACAGAACACCCTTTGGTTATCATACTTTACTTCCCGATGGTAACTATGCCTTTTGCAGGTATCTATTGTCTTTTTAACTGGGTACAACCACAGGGTTTGGATTGGCTTGTGCTTTTTATGGTAGGTACTCTGACTCAGATAGCTCAATATTTTCTAACTCGTTCTTATCAATTGGAGGAAGTTTCCAACGTGTCCATTGTTAATTATACTGGAATGCTCTATGCAGTTGTGTTTGGTTTATTGGTTTTTGGAGAATCATATTCATGGTTGAGCTATACTGGAATGGGTTTAATTGTAACAGGAGTCTTATTAAATATTCTTTACAAGAATCGATTAAAAGTATAAACGTCTAATCAAAATAAAATTTTGTATTAACATCGTTTGGACATATAATTCAACTTTTTATTATAAAATCTTAGAATAATTTTTTTAAGATTAGTTTTGTAAACGTTTGAAGTACGGTTACTGTTTGCTTTTAAAAGGTTCGTTGCTTTTATTGACGGCTTTAACAATGGGATGGCTAACTCAGCTTTTAGATGATGATAAGACAATGTAATGTCATCTAAATCAGAGTGGAATGAAGTTTTTTTTAACTGTTTTCCTGACCTTAATGTCTGTAGTGTTTTTAAACTCTTGTAATGAAGAAGAGGTTGAGACAATTCAGGAAATTGATATGGAGTTGGAGGATTACGTTAAGAAATTCTTTAGCGCAGCTAGAAAACATGGAGCTGAACAAAGAATCGATCGTTCTTATACGATCAAATTCGGGGATATAGATGGAATTCGTGCTGCGGTAGCCAATAGATCAAAAGGGACAATTATTGTTAATTCTAGGTATAAGTCCTATCCAAGAACTTTGGAGTATATAATAATGCATGAGTGCGGTCACTTTTTCTTAGAATTAGACCATGGTGAAGGACTAATCATGCAAGAGGTGATAGAGGTATCAAATATTACGGCCTATTTTGATAATCAGGCTTCTTATATAAGTGAGATGTTTGAAATAGCAGATCGTTAGTCTAATCTAATTCATATAATGTTAGATGTTGAGATAAGCCACTGTTAATTGAAGAGATATAGTTCATTGCCTTTATTTTCTAGTTAGGTAGAGGGGTGCTATTTCCTAGTGGTGTTATAGTATACCTTCGACTATTTTTTCAATAGACATTCCTTCCGCTTCTGCTTTGAAATTTCTAACAATTCTATGTCTTAAAACTGGTTCAGCAATGGCTTTAACGTCTTCTATATCAGGAGAGTACTTTCCGTTGAATAGTGCGTTACATTTAGCTCCTTTTATAAGAAATTGAGAAGCTCTAGGTCCAGCTCCCCACTCCAAATATTGTTTGGTGATGTTAGTAGCCCTTTCTGAAGATGGACGAGTTTTGTGTACGAGCTCTACAGCATATTCGACTACATTGTCAGCTACCGGTACTTTGCTAATCAATTGTTGGTAAGCTTGTATCTGTTTTCCATCCAATACAGGTTTAACATCGCTTACAGATGCACCTACTTCGTTTTTGACAATATTTACTTCAGTTTCATATGAAGGGTAGTCCAACTGAATCATAAACATGAATCTATCTAACTGAGCTTCTGGTAGCGGATAAGTACCCTCTTGTTCGATAGGATTTTGTGTCGCTAATACAAAGAATGGTTTATCCAATTTCCAATGTTTACCAGCAACAGTTACAGAATATTCCTGCATAGATTCAAGCAGTGCAGCTTGTGTTTTAGGCGGTGTACGATTGATCTCATCAGCAAGGATAATATTCGAGAATATTGGTCCTTTGATGAATTTGAAGTTTCGTTCTTTATCAAGTGTTTCAGCTCCTACTATATCAGAAGGCATCAAATCAGGTGTAAACTGAATACGGTTGAAGTCTAGATCAAGAGCTGCTGATAACGTACGGATTAGAAGTGTTTTAGCTAGACCAGGCACACCTACTAAAAGTGCATGACCTTCACAGAAAATAGAATTTAAAAGTAGCCGGACAACATCTTCTTGTCCTACGATGACTTTTGAAATCTCTTTTGTAAGGTCCGTATAAGCTTTATGTAAGCTATCGGCCGCTACTACATCATTTGAAAATTCACTCATAGAATTATTCTTCCATTATTTTACAATACTTATAGTTATCGTCTATCTCGATGTAGACATCACCTCTAGCCTCTTGAAACCAATCAGACATAATATTGTTTCGCTTATTAGCCAAAGTTGCCGTTTTTAATTTTTGATAGTCTTGCTGAAGGTTAGCTTGATGTGGAGGTATTTTCTCTTTGAAATATATTATTCTAGCAGCAGGACTACCATCTCCTAATCTAAAATCGATAGGTTTAGTGATATTTCCTACTGTCATAGTGTCAATTGTAAAAAATAATGTAGGGTCAAGGGTTTCAACAGAAACTTTATTGGATCCGCTAGCATCGCTGAAAAAACCACCGTTTCCACTGGTTTGCTGATCATCTGAATATTCTTTTGCAGCGTATTCAAAGTTTAAGCTATCATTTACAATTTTAGTTCTTAGACTATCAAGGTAATCTTTACTGTCCTGAACGTCCTGTAGAGTAGGAGATGGAATCAATAAAATGTGTCGTGCATGAAAAGTATTACCTCTTCGTTCTATTAATTGTATAAGATGAAAACCAAAATCTGATTCGATCGGGTCTGAAATTTCACCTGGTTCAAGGGCTAATGCAGCTGCTTCAAATTCAGGTACTAGTTGGCCTCTTTTCTGAAAACCTAAGTCACCACCTTTAGGTCTGGATCCAGGATCCATTGAATATTTTTGGGCTAGTACACCGAAATCTATACCTGCTTCAATGTCTTTTTTGAACCCATATAATTGCTCTCTGATTTCTTGTTTTCTAGAATCACTTACACTAGGCTCTACTACTATTTGACCTATGGTTACCTCGGTTGAGAAATAGGGTAAGCTATCTTTTGGTATAGCGTAGAAGAATTGTTGTACTTCAGCTGGAGAAGTCTCCACTGACTGCCCAATTTCACCTTGCATCCTTTGAACTACCATTTGTTCGTGAATTTGGTCAAACAGTTCTTCTCTGAATTCAGCGACTGTTTTTCCATAAATCTCCTCAAGCTTTTCTTCAGAACCAATCTGTTGAATGAAGTAAGACATTCTTTGATCAAGGTTAGCTTCCACCTGTTCTGCTGGTACGACGACTGAATCTATCTCTGCTTTTGCCACCATAAGTTTACTGATAACAAGGTTTTCGAGCATTTTACACTTTGCATCTCCACGAACTATTTCACCTCTGGAGAGCATTTCTAAATAACCTCTTTCTAATTCAGACTTAAGAATGATGTAGTCATCTACCTTGGCTACTACCTTTTCCAATACCATTCCATCACTTTGAGCAAATGCCAATGAGCTTGTCAAAGTGAAGAATACCCCTAATATTACCTTATTTAAAGACTTCAAAATCATTATTCTGCTTAGCACTTGCCAGGATGTCCTGCTCGAGCTGTTTTCTTAGTTCTACCTTTTTCTTATTTATCAGAATGCTCTCAATATCGTCTCGGATGTATTCGAGTGGAGAAATTTGATTAGAAATTTTATAATCCAATAATCTGATGAAATAAAAATTCTCATCATCTTTAGTTTCTATATAGCTATTGCTTTTGAGGTATTGGACCTTATCTTCTATTTCAGTAATAGGAGTATTGTTGATCACTTCATCAAATTCAATCCACAAGTTTGACTCTAGAGATGATTTAGTTGCAAATCTATAGCAATACGACTGTATTTCTTCCAACTCTCCGTTAGGATATGATTTGATAAGCTTTCTGAAGTTATCTATTTGAGGTGCTTCCTTTGGAACAACTGTAAATAAGCACTTAACAATGTTTTGTCTGAGTACAAAATTTTCAAATTTTTCATTGTAGTACTTCGTTATTTCCTCATCGCTAATATTTTTATTGAGGTGTTGATTGACATAATATTTCTCATACTCATGCACCATGAGAGCATATCTATAATCTAAAACTTTTCGCTCAATGTTTGCCTCGTCAAACTCAAGCTCTTGAGTTGCTCGGTTAATCGTAAGTTGCTTTTTGATCCATTGTTCCATGAATTTCTTCATGATTAGTGAACTGTCTTTGGATGAAGATCCAACTGGAACTATACCTACTATATCATCTTCATATAAATAGGTATTGCCTACTCTTGCAACTTTTACTCGTTCAATTTTCTTCGTATCACTGGATGGCTTATACAAATTTCTCAATTGCTCGCAGGACGCGGTCAGTAAGACTAAAGCAGGCAGTGTAATAAATAATTTATTCAAACTCAGACGTGTATTTTTTTAATGCAGATTTTGAGACTTTTATGGGGTACTTCTTCCTTAATTCATCTAGCCACAATTGTTCTAGTTCAGATTGATAATCAGAAATTACCAATCCTCTGGTCTCCTTAAGTTCTTTGTATCCTTTTTTCTTAATTTCTGAAATAGACCAAAGCGTAGTATACTCTGTGTGTTTTTCAATATGTATTCCTTCTTTCCAATTTTTATCTATAAAAGTGTTATCACCTTTCATGACTTTTTCATTAGAAACTTGTAGTGATAGTGATTTTTCTTTGTTGTATATTGAATCTAGCTGCTGATTAGTCATATGTAGGTTATCAATGATTGATTCAATTATAGAAGTATCTGTTAATACAAATTTCCTGACCAGAGCATGTTCTCCAAGAATGTATTTTTCTTTATTGGATTCATAGAATTTCTTTAACCCAGTAGTATCCTCAATTGCTTTATTCCACACTTTTTTCTCCATGAGGTTAAAGAGTAAAATACCGCTGCGATATTCATCAAGGATCATTTTATATTCTTGGTTATTGACAGTGATATCTTCTTTTTCAAAGTCAAATATTACTTTTTCTTCATACTGATCAAAAAGCTGTTGAAGGTATTCTTCTCGAGTGGTAGTCTTTCTTGGCTTTTGTTTTGCGACCACAAAAGCCCAAAAATCAGAGATTGGGAATTTTTTCTTCCCTATTGTTATTAGAGATTTTTCAGATAAATCATTTTTAGAAATTTCCCATTGTCCAGTTAGTAAAGTAGAGTCCACAGCTGAGAAAGCTTGATTCTTTAGGATAGTGTCAAGTATGTATTCATGCTCTTTTTTCAGTCTTTTGATTGCAGTTTCTTTCTTAATTTTAGAACGTCCATCTCTTGAGATTCGCTTTTCTATTGTGGATTTCTGTTCTTCTAATGATGAAATAGACTTTTTATCTAAAAGTTTAATAATATGCCATCCAAATTGAGTTTTAACGGGTTTAGAGATTTCTCCTTTTTTAAGAGAAAAGGCTGCATCTTCGAACTCGGGCACTAGGTTTCCTGTACCAAACCATCTGAGCTTACCTCCAACTTTAGCAGTATTCTGGTCGTCAGAATAAAGTGCACATTGTTCATCCCAATCTTTTCCGGACATTAGATTTTGGTAAATGGATTCTGCTTTTTCTTTAGCTTTTAATTGAGCAGTTTCATCACCTTGATATCTAATCATTATATGTGCAGTAAGCGCTTGACCTCTAGCTGGTCGCTTATCCTCCACTCGTAAAATATGATATCCAAATCTGGTAGTAAAAGGACCTACTATTGATCCAACTTGGTTAGAGTAAGCCGCATTTTCAAATGGGTAAACCATTTGCAACGCTGAGAAATAACCTAAATACCCGTTATTTTTTAATGCACTCTTGTCATCAGAATACTGTTTTGCCAATTTGCCAAAATCTTCACCAGCTTCAATTCTTTTCTTAATATCTAGAAGTCTATCGTAAATTTCAAGAGTATCCTCTGGTGTTGCGTTAGGTTTATTCTTGAGTAAAATATGAGATCCTGAAACTTCCCACAGCATTCTTTCATAAGTTTCTTTAACCTGTTCGTTGTTGATTTTTGAGGTCAGTAGATACGGCTCAATGAGTTGTTCTTTGTATCCGTTCAATTCTTTAATAAATCCCTCTTCTTGATCCATTTTAAGGCTTCGCGCCTCTTTGACTTTAAGTCTGAAATCAATATATAGTTTTAAGTAATCATTAACCTTTTGAGAGGCTGAATCAGAACTTGGTCTTTCTGAGTTTTTTAGAAAATAGTATTCAAATTCAGCTAAGTCATGTTTATCGTTACCAATGTTGAATAGAGTGACTTTGGATTTGTCCTTAATAGCTGGTTTTGCGAAGGAGTGAGTGAAAAGGGTGGTTAGTAATAATAAAAGGAGGGTACGATTCATTTTTTCTTGTCAATGTTCTTGGTCATACAACATACATTTCGAGACTTCTCACACTTGAATTCTACCTGATCCATTATTTTTTTAACAAGCATTATACCAAGTCCTCCTCGACGTTTGCTCATAACGATATCATCGATAGCTGGCTCTTTATAGTGTGTATAGTCGAAGGCTTCTCCATGGTCTACAATTTCAAATTTAATCTTATCACCTTCATCCTGTACGTAAACTTCTAAGTTTTCATTAGGATTATCTTTATTAGAGTGGATCATCAAATTTGCACAGACCTCGTCTACAGCTAGAACTACTTTGTTTGATTCCTTTTCAGAGAGACCTATATCATTAAGCACTTCAGTCAAAAAATGACGAATGTCTTTGAGTTTCTCTCTTTTACACGATGTTTTGAACTGATGTGTCATTTTAATTCTGCCAGCGCTTCCTCCTTCGATGGTTGAATATTCATCAATAGATTTAATCCCAAGATTTCAAAAACATCTATGACCTTTTCAGACATATTAAAAAGTACCATTTGGATTTCTTCATTTTCAAGATCTTGTAATATAGACATGAATACACCTAAGCCTGCTGAAGAGATATATTCTAATTCTGACATATCTATCAGAATTTTTTTACTCTGTTGCATTGCTTCTTTCAAAGCAGTTTCTAAATAAATGGATGATGAAGCATCTATCTCTCCATGGACAGAGAGTTCATATACTCCTTCATCAGCTATCGAATGTGTATCAATCGTTACCATTTTATTTTCTAAACTTTAGAATTAATAATGTATAGTCGTCGGATAGTTTATCTTCCTCACAAAACGAATAGAGGTCATTAATTAAACTCTGTTGAATTGCCTCAGGAGCCAATTCAGCGTTTTGGGTTAATGTTTTGAGTAGTCTTTCAGAGCCATATTGCTCTTTGTTTTTATTTGTCGCCTCGGTGATCCCGTCTGTATATAGTACCAATACATCATTTACCGCAAATTCAAACTCGTTGACTTGTACGTAGTTGTGAAACTTAGAGTTTCTTAAAATCCCAAGTCCAAGACCTTTATTCTTGAAATATGAAGCCTGACTGTCTTTTGCACTATAGAATAATGATGGACAATGTCCTGCACGAGCAAATGTGGCTTTATTCGTTTGACTATCGATTACGAAATAAGACACTGTAATAAATGATGTTTGCTCCAGACACCTACTCAAAGCGTCATTGGCATAGACCATGAAATCTTCAGGATTAAGGTCTAGATGAACTAAGCTATGAAAGATACCTTTCATTTGTGCCATATGAAATGCAGCTGAAGTTCCTTTACCAGAGACGTCTCCGATAATCAAAGCTGTGCGGTGATCGTCCAATTCGAAAATATCATAATAATCACCCCCTACTTCATCAGCAGCCTGAGTAAAAGCATGTATGTCAAATGCCTCATGTTGCACAAGCTTATCAGGTAGTAGTTGTCGCTGAACTCTGTTTGCTATTTTTAATTCTTCTTGATATCGTTCATTTGTTAGGGCTTCTTGTAGTAATCGGAAGTTTTCAATTGAGACATTGGCTTGATTCACAAAGGTATCAATGATGTCAATCATTTCTTTGTTGAAGCCATCATTTACCTCTTTAAGTAAAACTAGTTTTCCAATTTTTTCACCCTTAACATTGACAGGAAACTGAAGTACTGATTTATAATCAGGATGTTTTATGTTGGCAGTTAGTTTAATCTGATCATTGTTTTGATCAAACTCTGAGTTGAGTATTTTTTTGAATCTACTGCTTTCAACAGCGGATTTGATTTTTGGAATTGCTGTTTTTTCTATTCTGTCTGTTAAAGTAACGTTGATGTTTTTAGATTCATCTCTAATTTCTATCCAAGCTGCTTCACTGAATACGGCGCTCGTAGCACTTTCCATGAGTATTTCATAGACTTTCTCTTCACTTTCACCAGCTGGAATGGATTGGCTTAATCTTTGAAAACTCACTGCTTCATCTAATTTTCTTTCAAATACTGATGTTGTTGGTAAATTGAACAGTATAACTAAGAAAGAAATTGCCGCATATATGACAATGAAAGTAATCATAGAGAGTATGAAAACATTGTCGAGTAAGTCGCGAATCAATATCGACTTATCAGAGTAGAACATCAATGTGCGTACAAAGTACCAGATGTAAACTACTACCAGAAGAATGAAAAGTAAACTTCTCCACTTCTGTTTAAAATTCAAGTAAGCAATCCACTTCAGGTTAAAAGACAATACCAGACCAATAATTCCTAAAACAGCATATATCGCGATAAAAGATGGCTCATTGTAATGATGAAAGAATAAATCATATATTAAGGTAGCAAGCAGTAAGTATTCGTATATCTGCCAAGTAGCTAGAAGAGATTTGGTTTTTTGGTAAAGGATTAATCGTTTCCAGACTACGTAGGTAGAAGACACGAACCCAATTATCAACCCCATGTTAATATGGTAGAAGAAGTTGATAATAATGCTATTCTCAGTTAGTCTATGTCCATCTAGAATATTGAAGAAAAACTCAATTACTAGGGTCACTATCGTGGTTACTAATCCAAAAACAAATACTTTCCAGAGAAGATCTACGAAATTGACACTTTCAGCCTTACTAATGCTGTATCTGTAGTAAATCAGAATGGCACAAATAAAGAAAGCTAGTAAAAGATTAGATATGATGTTTGGAAGACCAAAGGCGATCTCATTTTTTTCACTAAAAGCTGCCATTAAATCTACTATGGTCAAAAGTGACCAAAAGATCGTTGCAAAAATGACGCTAAGGCGGATTATCCCTTTTTGAGAGAGCATCTATATTAGTGAATATTCAGTTTGTAATCAAGCAATGATGCCTTGAACGCAGCAATTTAGTAATTATTGGAGATTACAAACAAAAAACGGATCATACTCAGTACGATCCGTTTAGATTTTTTAAAGAAATTCAGTTTGAATTATCTTGAATAATTTGGTGCTTCTCGGGTTATATGTACATCATGAGGGTGAGATTCCTTCATTCCTGACCCGGTAATTTTTACAAATTTGGCTTTCTTCAAGTCTTCAATTGATCCTGCTCCACAATATCCCATTCCAGCTTTAAGACCACCAGTCATTTGGTAAAGAACTTCAGCCACCATGCCTTTGTAAGGGACACGTCCTACAATTCCTTCAGGTACTAGTTTCTTTACATCATCTTCAGCATCTTGGAAATACCTGTCCTTTGACCCGTCTTCCATTGCTTCCAATGACCCCATACCTCGGTAAGTCTTGAATTTTCGACCCTCATAAATTATTACTTCTCCGGGAGCTTCTTCTGTACCTCCAAGTAAGCTACCAATCATGATGCAGTTGCCCCCTGCAGCTATTGCCTTTACAAAATCGCCAGAAAATCTGATACCTCCGTCAGCGATAATAGGAATTCCTCTTCCTTCAACGGCTTTAGCTGCCTCGTACACAGCCGATAGTTGTGGCATACCTACACCAGCTATAATTCTAGTCGTACAAATAGATCCAGGTCCTACACCTACTTTTATGGCATCTGCTCCTGCATCCGCTAATGCCACAGCGGCTTCGGCAGTTGCTATGTTTCCAACTATTACATCAATATCAAATTTTTGTTTGATTCTCTTACAAGTATCGATAACACCTTTTGAATGACCGTGGGCAGTATCTATTGAGATTACATCTACACCCGCTTCAATAAGCTTTTGTACCCTTTCCTCGATATCTGGAGTCACTCCTACAGCTGCACCTACTCTAAGACGGCCGAATTCATCCTTACACGCGTTAGGTTTATCTTTATTTTTAAGAATATCTTTGTAAGTGATTAATCCAGTCAATTTTCCTTCAGAATCTACAATAGGAAGCTTTTCTATTCTGTGGTCTTGTAAGATACTCTCTGCCTCATTCAATCCAATCTTGTCTGTTGCTGTGACTAGATTATCAGAGGTCATGATTTCTTTGATTAACTGATCTTTATTCTTTTGAAATCTAAGATCTCTATTAGTTATAATCCCTATTAGTTTTTTCTCTGAGTTTACAACTGGGATACCGCCAATCTTGTATTCTCTCATTGAAGCTAGAGCATCTCGCACAGTGGCTGTTTCAGGAAGTGTGACTGGATCTAGGATCATTCCACTTTGCGACCTTTTTACTTTACGAACTTGAGCAGCTTGCTGATCAATCGTCATATTTTTGTGAATGATACCAATTCCACCCTCAAGAGCCATCGAAATAGCTAGAGCTGACTCTGTTACAGTATCCATCGCTGCGGATACTAATGGAATGTTTAATTTAATGTTTTTAGTGAGATATGTACTTGTATCAGTATCTCTCGGCAAAACCTCAGAATAACCCGGAAGTAATAGAACATCGTCGTAAGTGAGGGCTTCGAAAACAAGCTTGGAATTATCGAAATGCATGGGCAAATAACTGTTTTTATTTGCCGTGCAAAGCTAGGATTTTTTAGAAATTAAAAGCCACTCTTTTCATGATATCTTTTTTAAGATTTGAGACTATTTACGACAATTAGTTTAATTATTTAAAAACGATCTAAATTACATCGTTGACTTGTAAACGACAACACTATTTTTCTATTTGTAATAATTTTGCAGTCAACATAAATCATTATGCATAATCAGTTCAAAGCAATTAGTCTTTCTTACAAAAATGCACCAATAGAAATTAGAGAAAAGGTGTCTTTGGATGAAGCTTCTACCAAAAAGCTTCTTGATATGATCGCTGAATGCAGTGAAATAAGTGAGGCGTTAGTCCTTTCTACTTGTAATAGAACTGAAATTTACTACGCTAGCAATACTTCTAAGAAAGAATTGTTAGTAAAGCTTCTGTCTCTAGTGAAAGGGCTAGGTGACAGTGCTGAGTATTTGCAATATTTTATTGATTTAGATACCAATGAGGTTGCTATCAATCACTTATATGCTGTATCTATTGGTTTAGAAGCACAAGTCGTTGGAGATCTTCAGATCATCAATCAAGTAAAGAAAGCTTATCAGTGGTCTGCCGATCAAGAAATGGCTGGTCCATTTGTTCATAGATTACTCCATTCCATTTTTTATACCAATAAAAGAGTTGTACAAGAAACTGCATTTAGAGACGGGGCTGCGTCAGTATCCTATGCTACTGTTGATCTAGTTCAAGAGCTCACACAGGCTTTAGAAACACCTAGAATTTTAGTTGTAGGTCTTGGAGAGATTGGTGAAGATGTAGCTCGTAATCTTGATAACTTGTCAACAAAGCATGTGATGCTTTGTAACAGAAGTATCGAAAGGTCAGAGGCTCTAGCTCAAGAACTAGGATATGAAGTAGTGAAATTTGAGGATGTAGCTTTAGCTGCTATAGAGGCTGATGTAATCATTTCTTCTGTAAATATTTCTGAGCCCTTAATAGTTAAAAAGTGGTTTACTGACTTACACAGTCATAAATATCTTTTCGATTTATCAGTACCTAGAAGTATTGAGGAGGATATTGAGAACATCAACGGATTGTTACTATACAATATAGATAATATTACAGCTAAGGCTAATGCTGTATTAGAAAGAAGATTAGCAGCAATACCAGATGTGAATTCGATTATAGCCGATGCTATTAAAGAGTTTGGGACTTGGGCTCAAGAAATGGGAGTATCTCCTGTTATTAATAAGCTTAAAAATGCTTTAGAAGAAATTCGCCAAGCAGAAATTTCTAGATACGTAAAAAAATTGACTCCAAAAGAATCTGACCTAGTGGATACTGTGACCAAGAGTATGATGCAAAAAATCATCAAGTTACCAGTGCTTCAGTTAAAAGCGGCATGTAAAAGAGGTGAAGAAGAGTCTTTAGTAGAAGTATTAAATGATCTTTTCAATCTCGAGAAAACAAAGTCTGAGGAAGTAAAGAAATAGTAGTGAGTTCAGTTCCTTTGCCTATCAGAGGTTTTTTTTTAATTCTAGTATTTACTTTTTCTACCCTTCACTTTTCTCTGGCCACTGACGTTGTAGAGATTTTTCTTAAAAATGGAAAGTTTGGTATTAGAGATGCTGAGGGTAATACCTTAATAACTCCCCAATATGAAAAAATAGGGTGGAGTAATGGACTGCAGCTTCCAGTTGGTGATGTCATTGGCTATAATGATGGAAATGGTTGGGGGCTTATGACAATCAAGGGAAAGCATATCTCTGATTCTCGATATTATACATTAGAGGGAGTTCACAAAGGGTTGATTTTTGCGTCGGTAATAGGGAGGTTTTCGAATGAGTTATTATACGGAGTACTGAACTTCAAGGGAGATGTACAAGTTGACTTCAAATATCATTCTATACAAAAATCTGGTGAGCTGCTGATCGTATCGAATAGGACTGGTCAGGGTTCCTACTTTGGATTGATTAACAGCTATGGTAAAGAAGTACTTCCTTCGAAATATAGTTTAGTAGAGAATTTCAATAATAATGTTTATACCTACACGATAGCTTCTGGTAAAAAGGGATTAATTGATACTGATGGCAGAGTACTGATAGAACCATTATTGAATTCAATAGAACCATTAGAAAGTGGGAAAGCTGTGATCCAAGAAGGAGGTTCATATGGAATAATCGATGTCAAGGGCAAGATCACAGTACCCCCTAGATTCAAGTCTATAGGGGAAGACCGCGTGAGTTTTCAAAAGTATCTATTAAAGGGTTGGAAAAATACAATTGTCGAGTTTGAAGCGGATTCCGTATTGCCAGCTTCAGAATCAATGGTTGCGGTTTTTAGAAATGCGGTTTTGCGTTTTGAGAATTTGGATACGGTGGTCAATGAGTTTTCTTCTGTAAAGCGTTATGAGAAAAATGAAGATTTGATAGTGGTTGAGACTGAGTCAACTATTAATGTACTTGATGGAAAAGGAAATATCCTTGTAGGTGGAGACTTGGAAAATGTGATGCTTGACGAATATTATATTTATACTCAACAAAGCGGTAAATGGAGTATTTACGACCACCTCGGGAAATTGATTTCTAAATGGGCATTAGCTGATGTTAAAGTATCAAATGATCCGCTTGTACCTGTTAAAAAAGGAAAGTACTGGGGGTATATGAATCAAGATGGGAACCTTAAAATCAGTGCCAAGTTTGATGATGCAGAACCTTTCAAAGAAAAGGTAGCAATAGTAAACTACCTTGGTTTTGCAATGATGATCAATCGAAAAGGAGACATTATAATTGATAGAAACGCTGATAAGATGTCATTCCAAAGTGGAGGTTATATTCTGGCTAAATCCAACCAACGTACCGACATTTTCAGCCCTGAAGGTTTTCGAGTATATCAAACATACAATGAGTTAGTACCAGCTTTTAATGGGTACTTAGAGGTAACAGAATCTGGACAATACGGTTATGTGACTTTGGGAGGTAACGAGGCTTTACTCCCTATATATGATACGATAAGATACTTAGGCGGAAGATTTTTAGAAATCACACAAGAAGATAAGGTAGGGTTAGCTCGGTTGGATGGAGTTATTTTGATCCAACCTAGTACACGTTATCAACAGATTCGTGATGTCAATGAAGGAAAGATATCTGTTAAGATTAATAATAGCTGGGGATTTGTCAATCTACAAGAACAATTATTGATTGCTAACCGATATGATAATGTATTCTCTTTTAATAATGGTATGGCGATCGTGAGTATGAATGGAAGTTGGGGAATGATTGACACTCAAGAGAGAATTATTGTACAGCCGAATATTGATAAAATAATGCCATGTGAAAAAGGTACAATTATTATTCAAAGAGATGGAAAACAAGGTGTTTTAACCGACCAAGGTAAGATGATAATAGAGCCGGTGCATGATGAAATAGTTAGATGTATGGATGGCGCTCTTATTGTCAGAGATGGTGAAAAATTTGGTGTGTTTTTAGCTACTGGAGAGCAAGTAATGCCGATTTCATTTGATAGTGTAATTCAAACAATGAATCATTCATTCATCGCTAAGCGTCGAGGGAAGTATGCTTTGATTAATACAGAGGGCAATTTTGAACTCCATTTAAAATACAATCAGATTACTGAATATTCTGATGGTTTTTATTTGTGCCAACTAGCAGGTAAATAAAACTAAGTATTAAAATGCTGATTGTTCAGTAATCTATTCTGTCCTCTTACATTTTTAAAGGGCAATTTGCCTCTTGTTTTTATAGTCTTAAATTTAACTGATTCTAAATTTAAGACATAGGACCCACAACAACCCTTCTCACTTGATCTACATTTAAGTATTGCTTAATTGAGCTTTGAAGTTTGTCTACATCAAAGGACTTTAATGATTCAAAATACCTTTCATAGTGTTCATAACCAGCTCCTATGTTATGAATCTGCATGAATTTACCCATGAGCTTAAATGGAGTAGTTACTGAAGAATAGAATGTACCTGATAAATAATTAACAACCATTTCTATTTCTTCTTCTGTAGTAGGTTGATTTATAATTTTCTCAATCTCTTTAAATGTTTCGTTAATTGTGTCTTCTGCATATTCTCCTTTTACATCCGTGCTGATAAGAAGAAATGAAGCATGATTCAAATGAACAGGGTAGGAATGAATACCGTATGTATAACCTTTTTCTTCTCGTATATTTTTCATTAGTCTCGATCCAAAATAGCCACCTAAAAGTGTATTGGATATGGCTAAGTCAAAATAACCTTGGTCAAGTTTACTGGGTATATGCCAAGCTAATTTGATTGATGATTGTAGATTATCTGGGCGATTTATTTCGATTTGTTTTTCCATACCGGAAATGGCAGGATTGGCTTTCTCTTCATTTAGTAGAAAAGGGAAAGTCAACTTGTCTTGGGTCAGTTTAAGAAGCTCGTCATCTATTTTGCCAGATAGAAATAGCTCAGGGCAGTTGAAGAATTTTTCATTGAAGTAGGTTGTTAGCTGATTTCTTTGAATGGACTGAATATTTTCCTCTTGAATAGCTTTGCCATACGGATGGTCTAAACCATAAAGTGATTCGCGAATTTTTTTCGAAGCAACCATACTCGTTTTGGAGTTGTTGACTCGATGTTCGTTCAAACGAATTTGTTTGAGAGTCTCAAGCTCTTTTTCTGGGAAGGTTGGTTCAGTCAGTATTTCGTTGAATAAATCAAGTACTTGACTATAGTTTCTTGTCAAACTATAAATATTGAAAGAAACGTCATCAAATCCCGGATCTATTTCTATGAATGCACCTAGTGCCTGAAACGCCTCTGATAGTTCATGGGCAGTTTTGGATTTTGTGCCCTCCATGAGCATTTTGGCTACAAACCATGATTCAGCAAGAAAAGACTCATACCAAATTCCAGATTTTAGTTTGAGTTGTAACTTGACTATAGATTGCTCACCAGCATTGATGTAATAGGTTGGGATTCTACTTCCTTCAACTTTTTGCGCTTCTGCAAAAGGAGAATAAAAAAGCTCCCCCGAAGGAGGAGCTACAGTTCTGTCTAATGTCATAGATATTAGTTTTGCTGATCTTCTTCTTTAGTTACCATCCAGATCAATGTAAATCTGATAGTCTCAGCAAGTGGATTATTTTGATCGCCAGGTATCAAATAAGACATATCTAGACCAAAGGTCTGATATCTAATACCTAAACCTAAAGAAGCATACTGACGACCTCCTTTTTCTTTGTTTTCGTAAAAATATCCAGCTCTTGCTGAGAAAATATTTCTGTACCAATATTCAGCACCAGAAGAGACCGTAAATTCTTTTACTTCCTCAGAAAAGCCATCAGGTGCATCAGAGAATGAACCGAACATTCCAGCAATCAAATTTCTATCTGGGTCTTCACCTTTTTCTATTACACGTTCATTATTATTATCAAATACTGGATTGCCATCTTCATCTTCAGCATAAACAGGTGGTGTTGGTACCAATAGCTTGTTAAGATCAACAGCTAAGGTGAGAGAGTTATACGGATCAAGCTCTAGTTTTAACGAAGTACCGATTCTTAGATTGACAGGGATAAAATCTTCTTGTTCAGCATTTCCAGTATATGACATTTTTTGACCAATATTAGAAATATGTGCACCAAATGCATATTCAGCGTTTGTCCTACCTAGAGTCACAGGTTTGGTATAGTAAGTTCCTAAATCTACTGCTACACTGGAAGCAACTTTATCTTGACCACCTGACGGCCCTACTAAGTTAGATGCCACATATCTCATAGAAACACCTATACCCCAGTTATTACTTAATTTCCTTGAGTACGTGCCATCAAAAGCAAATTCACGTGGATTATCTTCTCCTAATTGAACACCTTCAATATCAGTAAGGTAAATCTTACCTAAGTCAAAATATCTCATAGATATTCCTACAGTTTGGACCTTGTCAATTTTATAGAAGCCAGATAGGTAAGTCAGTCCCATATCTGGAACAATGTTCTTTAGCCACGGAGAGTATGAAAGTGATCCTCCAAAACTACCATCAATAAATGCCAATTTACCATTATTCCAATGTGCACTATTGATATCTGGGCTGGTGGCTGCTCCAACATCCCCCATACCACTCGCTCGTGAATCTGGTGCGATAGATAAGAATGGAACCGCAGTCAAAATAACTCTATAGTCTGGGTCTGTAGTACCTCCACCGATGGTTTGAGCGTTAGTAGACAACGTTGCCAACATGGCAATGAGTCCAAGTATGCTGAATTTAATCCTGTAGTTTTTCATCTTTTTGTTGTTGCGATAATACGGAGCTTGACTTTACTGAACGACCAGCCTTTGATAAGCATGAGCTTTAGCATTGTCAAAAGTACTCTGTACTTGAATCTTATATATATATGTTCCTTGATTTAATCTGTTGCCCCAAGCATCTCTTCCATCCCACATCAAATTATCAATGACCGGAGGACTATCGAGGTAACGATACTCCTTTTTTAAAATTTCCTGTCCTTGAAAATTAGTGATACAAATCTGAATATTCAACTCCTCACCAACTCTATCGTGTTGAAATTTAAAATAGGTATTATCGAGTAGTATAGGATTTGGATATACTCTCACTAAATCTAACTTGACTTGGTTTTTAGTAGTAACGTAGAATGTAACGGTTTTTTCAGAGCGATTATTGTAGTTGTCAAAAGCTTCAAGAGTAAGAGTATGCTTGCCTTCTTCCAGATTTTGAATAGGATATGATACCCAGCCTTCTTGATAAGTATCAATGCTTGAAGTAAAAAATTCGTTGATAACTATGGGTTGATTATCATCAAGATACATAACAATATCGTTGTTAAATCCCATATTTGAAATGTTGATGCCGTTTTCATCAAAAAGTTTAGCAACCAAAACAGAGTTGACAGGTACAGTGCCACCATTTACAAAATCAGTATCATTGATATATACATCTATAGTTGGCTTCGTATTGTCAACTTCGTAGTTGTCTGCAGTTCCCCCTACGATTACGTCTGAGAAAGCGCCAAAAGCATCTCGGTTAAACTCTGAGTCAACAGCATACATGCTTACTTTTCCTTTTTCAAAAGAGTAATTGATGTTTTTTGGAATAACAAATTCAGCATTGAAACTACCTTCAGAGACTGTCACATCTCCTCTAAAAAGCAATACATCTTCTACAAAGTAAGTATCCGCATTACTTTCGTCACCATATGTTTTAAAAACACCTGGTTGATCATAAATAGTAATGGTAGCAACTCCATTAAAATTACTATCTTTTTCCCCATTAATCAGGACTTGTCCTGTCACACCGTGCTTTCCAAGTGCCTTAATTGTATCAGGCTGATCGAGATTATTGTCATTGATAGAAGTTAAAACCATATGCTGTTGAGGTACTAAAAGCCTCATACTTGCATCTCCGAGCAAAGAGTAATTTCTATTTCTGACACCTCGGAAGCTGTTGTTTTTAGTATTCATCATGATCTCGCCTAGGCGATGATATTTGTTTTCAGGTTGATCAAGAAAAGCCTCATAGAATGCCTTATTGATTTCTTCATTACTACTTGAGTATACCGATCGAGTAGAAGTTAGCATTCCTATTGCACCACCTTTTGGACTAAGTACTAGTTTTTCGCCTCCTGATGTAAGTCTAGGGTTGTCAAATACTCCAAAGTTACATGTAGCCGTAATAAAGAACGGAGTATAAAGCCTGTTATTAAGTTTAGTAATCATTTCATCAGTTAACAAGAATTCATGAGCCAATCGAGCCGTATTCCCATGTCCAGTATAATTCATGATAAGATTACCTCTAGAAAAATGATCGAGTAAAGCTTGACTAGCATCAGGACTATTCTGACCGCTAGGTGCATCTTCTTGTTTATAGGCATCTACAAAAAGCAGAGAGCAATTAAATTCATCAGACTGTTGGTGTACATAGTTTTTCAAATCATTAGCAGCTGATTGGTGAATGTTAGCATCTCCATCATCGGCTATAAAAGTGAAGTGTTGACGCCACTTGCCATAATTGTAGAGACTAGATTCATATCTTCTTAGTTTAATAAGGTATGCTTCAGCCTCTTCGATCTTTTGAATAGGTATTCGTCCAATACCTATATCAAGAGTATGATTATCGGTACTATTGGTAGTTTCTAACCATTCCCCTTCGTCTTCTTCTAAGAAGCCATAATAATCATCCGATCCATATGAATTTACCTCATGAATAGAATTTCGTGATTGGTAGTTAGGTACGAAATTAGTAAAGTTGATTTCACGGTTTTTGTAATCAAAAGAAGCATCACCAACTAGTGTTACAAATTTTAAATCTCCATACTTTGAGTGTTGATCTTTGATAAAATCTCGAATAGCAGATACATCTTGACGACCTGAAGAATATTCATTGTAAATTTTATCAACAGTAACTACGGCTGTGCTCATTTGATCCTGTTCAGTTCGAAATGAAGCTATTTGTTTAACAACATTTTCAAAATTGACATGTGTAATGTAGATCACCTCTGCACTAGGAAGACCATGTAAATTCTGGTTGCTGACGGCGGAATGATAAATTGGAGATTTGGCTTGAGAAGGGTTAAATACGATGAACCTAGTTTGTTCTTCCTTGGCTAGGAACTTTGCTGTGTTGCCCGATATAGAAAGATTTACTGTTGTAGGCTGAGAGTAGTCACTTAAATTCCAAACCTGAGTATTTGAAGTCACATTTTTGATTTCGTAAAACGAACCTGCTTCTTCCACATGTACTAGAAGTTGTCCACTTGATAAATTCAGGTTGTTTCGGGTAACAATGTGCAAGTAGTCTAGATACCCTTTAGACGCAGTGTTATTATTGAATACAATAGATGCTTTTATTCCAGAGGACCATCCCGAAGTATTATTGGTGTTGGTTGAAAAAAGTCCTGATTGGATATCAGCGACATTATCATACTCGATATCTGGCACTGGAGTCATTTCAACATTCCCAATATTCATGCCGCCTAGAATTATATCAAAATTGGAATCTTGTTTGTCCCTTGAGACTAACTGATATTGAACAATTACTTCTGATCCATCGACTACGTCCAAACTAGGGTAAGTAATATTGGTAATCTTGCTTGATTGAGTCATCAGGTGACCGACAAACATTCTACCTGATCCAGAATTGCCACTAGCAGCAAGTAAGTTATCCTCATCTAATTCGTAAGGAGTTAATTTTAGATACGAAGTCTTAGGATTACTACCATCAGTTAGATTGTCTGATTGTTCTATTCTTCGTGCATTCTCTTTGATGGTGATGAAATAGAATGATGTATCGCTATAGAAATTCTTTTCGAAGGTTAAGGTTTGACTGTCTTGATCAAAAAATAATCCATTAGAGCTTTTCCCATAGAAATAGATCCCATCATCGGATCCGAAGTTGCCATCAGATAGTCCTTCAGTATAAACTGGAATCTCAATCAAGTCATCTGGACGAGCTTCACTATTTCTTTGTGGAAGTATACCATTTACACTATTTCCAAAAACAGCTATTTTGTTGGCGTCAATATTTGAAGGGTCCCAGCCTAATTGTCGGATCAAATTTTGATCTATTTTGTGAATTCCATCTTCGAGTACTGCGATTTTGTACCACTCACCTTCAGACAATACAGACCTGTCAGTAGCCGAATGAGCTGCTGTAAAGCCTAGAATGAATAAACATGTTAGAATTAATCTCATGAAGTAATAATTACTATATCAATACACGAAGTTTTAAACAATTGTTCCTTTGAGAGGAGTGGTTGACGCTGGTAGACTATTGTTATTCGGGTAAAGATTTATCCTATAGAAATTATTTATTAGAGTCGAAAAGAGAAGCTAATATAGAAATAATGACGTAAAGCACAATAATCAATGGCAGTGCAATCCATTTGAATGTCACTAATAAACCGATGCTAATAAGGATAGTAACGTATTTATTTTGGTTTCCTTGCCATCCATAGCCTTTGAATTTTAAAGCAATCATTTTGATTTCTGAGACCAACAATAAAGCCATCGATACAGACATGATCACTAGAATTATCGGATTATTGACAATTTCACCAAAAACTTCATGAGCAATCAAAAGTGGAAGTGAACAGAAAAACATAGCATTGGCAGGAGTCGGTAATCCGTAAAAAGTATCAGACTGTCTTTCATCGTTATTAAACTTTGCAAGGCGCACTCCAGAAAGAATGGCAATGATTAAAGGTGTATAGCTCCACCACCATTCAGATACTCCTAGGTTTTGTACCATTTTAAATACAACCAGACTGGGAACAAGTCCAAAAGAGAGCATGTCTGCGAGTGAATCAAGGTCTTTTCCTATCTCAGAGTATGATTTTAATAATCTGGCAGCGAATCCATCTAAAAAATCGGCTATAGCAGATAGCATAGTAAAAAAGATGACATTACTGAGGCTGCCTTGAAAAACCTCTATGACTGCTAAACAGCCAAAGAATATATTGCAGCAAGTAAGGAAGTTGGGAATATGTTTTTTGATATTCACGAGTTCTGATTGATAGCGCAAAAAGGATTGCTTATTTTTTCTTTTCCGATAGTTGTACTACCGCCGTGGCCAGGATAAACTACCACATCGTCTTCTAACTTGAATAGTTTTTCATGTATGCTTTTGATTAAGATATCGAAGTCCCCTCCAGGTAGATCTGTCCTACCGATACTGCCATCGAACAGCACATCTCCACCTATACATATTTTTTGATCTTTATTAAAAAACACTACATGTCCAGGAGCATGACCTGGTGTGAATAATATGTCCAATTCCGAATTACCAAACTTGATTTGATCACCTTCTTCAAAAAAACTTTCTGCTTCGACAGGATGATAACCTTGGAAGCCATATGCTGGGGCATACACTTCTACAGATTTTAAAGTCGCTTCGTCTTCTTTATGAATCTGTAAGCCTACATTGTATTTTTTCGAAATGAAAGCATTTCCAAAGACGTGATCAATATGACAGTGTGTATTCACTAATCCTACGACTTTTAGATTCATATCTTCTATGAATTCAACCAGATCGCGTTGCTCTACATCTTCATAACAGCCTGGGTCAATGATAATAGCTTCATTAGTCTCATCGTACAAGACGTACGTATTCTCCATGAATGGGTTAAATACGAAATTTTGAATTTGGATCATAGCAATAATACTTAATCCACAAATTTGTCGGTTTATTAGTCAATCACAAATAAATCCAACGCCGAAGCATTACTTACTTATCTAAAAACAGAATAGTAGAAATAAATAGTAATATGAAAATAGAAAAAGAGGTATAAAGCAGAGTAAAAAGTATGTTCAGTTTTATTCTTTCGTAAGACGTGACCTCGTTGTTCTCGTGTTTAATAAATTTAGGTTCAAAAAAACCTTCTTGAAAAACGGTTTTTAAGTCAGCTCCTTGAGTTTTTGCATAGATCAAATACCAACTATACGCAGAATAGGAGAGACAAGAAAGTATCGCTATACCTGAGATAAAAAAGATCAAATCAATAGTCATTATAAATTTTTGTCTGTGCTTATTGACATTAAAATTACAATGGGTGTTGGTTGAGTGTATAGGTTGTCAATGTGATTTTTATCAGGAGGAAATTGAAAATTAGAAACTCGGATTCTAATTCTTTTGTTGGATATCAGTAGGTATATAGTGATAAATAGAAAATTTACATTTTCAATCGCTTTATTAGATTCTTAGTCTGCAAATTTGTTCCATTGAATAGCTAATCAATTAAACATCCAGTATTGAAAGATTTCTTAATAGTCGGGCACGGTATCGCAGGAGCAGTTTTATCAAATCTATTGATAGAAAAAGGCAAGGCTATTGACGTATTGGACGAGCCAAATAAAAATATTTCTTCGATGGTGGCTGCGGGGCTCTACAATCCTATTACTGGACGAAGAATGGTTAAAACTTGGATGGCCGATTCTTTATTTCCATCCATGTTAGAAACCTATCGACGTTTAGAGAAGGTGTTATCATCGCAGTTTCTTCACGATATAGGAATTTACCGACCCTTTGTTGATATCGCGGAACAAAACGACTGGGATGCTAAGAGATCAGATGACAAATTCGCCCAGTTCATAGAAGATGTTGCGCGTGACTCTGTTTCAGAAATTGATCTCAATGATCCTCATGGAGGACTACATTTGGCACAGTCCGGATATCTAGACATTCCTGCTTTATTGTTGGCAAGTAGTGAAAGATTGAAAGCTTTGAACAGTTATAGCGAAGAAAATTTTGAAGAAGATAAATTGGAGATAGGTGATGATACTGTCTTTTACAAAGGCACAGAGTATGGGCGTGTTATCTATTGTAATGGTCTTCGAGCACAAGAATCAAAGCATTTTGGATGGTTACCATTCAGACCAGTGAAGGGAGATGTGATGATAATGAGTGGAGAAAAAGATCTTAAGAAAATTTATAATAGAGGGATTTTTATTCTTCCTAGAAAAAATAGAGAAGTAAAAGTGGGATCGACCTATCAAAATCATTTTGAGTCTATCGAACCAACCGAAAAGGGTCAAAATGAATTGTTAGAGAAGTTATCAGCTTTGTGTCATGAAAGCTTTGAAAGAAAAGAAGCTCTTGCAGGTGTCCGACCTGCGACCAAGGATAGAAGACCTTTGATTGGAAAACATCCCGAATATGGACAATTTTATCTGTTCAATGGGTTTGGTTCTAAAGGAGTTTCATTAGTACCTTATTTTGCTCATGACTTATTGAGTCATCTGATTCATGGCACAGAGATAAACGAAGATGTAAATCTTAATAGATACCTCAAAGAATATTCTAACCCTGTCAACATATCGCGCTAAAATGAAGATCAAATATCTGATCATTTTGCTATTGACTATGACTGGGTTCTTGTCTAGAGCACAGTACAAGCAGGTTGAATTTGGTCAAAACAGGGTACAGCATAAGAATTTTGACTGGCAATACTACGGTACTGAAAACTATGAAGTGCATTTTTATCGCGATGGTGAAGAGTATGCTCAAATTGCCATGGCTGAGCTTGATGAAGACTATGAAGCTATATCAGATATGATTGGTTATTCGCCATTTGCCAAAGCTCAAATTTTCGTTTATAACAATCATAGAGATCTTTTGCAAAGTAATGTAGGTGTAGGACAGCCGACTTTCACCATTGCTGGAGAAACCAGATTTGTTAAGTTGATGCTGGAGGCTGCGTATGCTGGTAGTGTTGTCGAATTCCGAAAGGAACTCAAATACAAGACCACTAAGATGCTGATGGATGATATGATGTTTGGGGGGACACTTGGTGAGGTCTTTCAAAATTCTTACTTGCTCCATATGTCAGAGTGGTTTTTGGAAGGAGCTACCAGATATGTAGCCTATGGCTGGGATATCGAGATGGATGACTATGTGAGAGATCATTTGCTATATAAGAAACTTCGACCATTTAAAAGGTTGGAAGGCGAAACAGCAGCATTAGTAGGGCAGTCCGTCTGGAACTACATTGCTGTACGATATGGCAAGAGTAACTTGAGTAATATCTTAAACCTTACCAGAATCATTAGAAATGAAGAAGTAAGTATTGCAAGTTCACTTGGGATATCCTTCGAGCAGTTCATGTTTGAGTGGGCAGATTACTATGGAGTACCTATGGAAGCCTTGAATGCTGCCTATATCGAACCGACTAAGGAAGATAGAATTGTTAAGACGTTTAACAAAGACAGCAAGCTTACCAAAATGAGAGTAAGCCCTGATGGTACGAAACTAGCATATGTCCAAAACACTGAAGGTAAGTACAAAATTGTTATCAAAAATTTAGAGAACGGTAGAGAGAATGTTGCCCATAGAGGAGGTTATACACTTATTGACCAGGAAAATTCATTTCACCTTCCCTTGATTGCATGGGCAAATGATCATCAATTAGGTATTGTAGAAAAAGATTATAATGACCTTCAACTTGTAACATTTGACTTGAATAAGGGCAACAAACAGAAAAAGACGCTAAGGAAGTTTAACATGGTCAATGATTTGAGTTACAATGACAATGGAAAGCTTGCCATTATTAGTGCAGAGACTAAAGGCCAAACCGATTTATTCCTCTTGAGTACCAGAAAAAATGCCATTAAAAGATTGACTAAAGATGGATGGGATGATTTACATCCAAGGTTTATCCCAGGTACTGATGCCATTGTCTTTAGTTCCAATCGTACCATTGATTCCCTTCGAGTACCACCAGAGTCTTCCGACGCTCCACCAGATGTTTTGAATTTGTTCGCCTACGATCTGGATACTACAAGAACACTGTTGAAAAGATTAACAAATACGTTGAGTAACGATAAACATCCTGTCGCATTGGACAAGGATAATGTGTATTATCTCAGTGATTTAAAAGGGATCAATAATATGTATAAGTATAGCTTCGTCGATGACACTTATACTCAAATCACCAATTTCCGTACGAGTATGACAGATTATGACATTAATCAATACACAAAGGATTTGGCTTTTCTGATGCTCAATAAAGGACAGGCAAAAATTTACTTAAATAGAAATTACGATTTAGAACAGACTGTTTTTCCTCCATCCACTTTAAGACAACAGGTTCGCCAAGTGGAGTATTTGAGAGAGAAGAGAGAGAGTCAAAAAACAGAAGAGCTTTTTGATGAGTTGAAGCAAGATTGGGAGATTTTCAATCCGGATAGTGTGGTAGCAGAAGAATTCTCGGATGAATATGCTTTATCAATAAATTATGAATCTACTCAAAATGAACTCAACGCAAAGAATCGTGAAGCTGAAGAAGGGTTTTTGAACCTGAACAATTATGTGTTTCAGATACCTGAAGATTCTTCTTCTGTTCAGACTGAAACCATTGAGCCAATTGGCGATGACTATGATCCATTGGACTTTTTATTTGCTGGTGATACGCTGGGAAGTAACTTTGAGAAACCACAAGGTGAAGCTACGATCATGGTGCCAGAGGATGACGGCTATATCAATTTGAATAATTACGTCTTCGGTCAGTCGAAGCCTGTCATAGACACAAAAACTGTAGGCGGTAGATCTATAGGAGCAGAATATGACCCTTTGAGTCAATATTATGATGATGGTCAGTTTGAATTAGATTCAACTATTGTACAAACTCCTGCTGATACTATATTATCTCCAGATCATTTTCAGTTTGAAGAGGAAATTCCTGAGGAAGAAGATAAGTTTTCATTCTTATCTATTTACTTGAAGATGCAAGAAGAGCCAGAAGTAGTAGGGCCACTTCCATTTGTTACCTCATTTTCAATAGACAATCTAGTGACTTCCATGGTCTTTGATCAGTATCGTGGTTTTGGCATATTGATGGAGACTCAGATGTCAGATTTGCTAGACAATCATCGATTTAATGGTGGTATGATGTTTATTACAGATTTCCAAAGTGGAGATTTTTTTGCAGAGTACAAATACCTAAAGAATCCAATAGATTATCATGCTCGCTATGATCGTAGAGTAATATTTAAAGAAGGAGATGAGCCATTTTTCAGTGATTATGGATTTCGAAATTATATCCAAAAGTATAAGATGAATACATTCACCATTGGAGCTTCCTTGCCAACTTCTGTAGCCACACGCTTTGAAGGAGATGTTTTTATGGCCTTTACAGAAGGGCAAAACTTGCATCCGGATGTATTAGCAAATAGTTTTCCAGCCTCCGACGTATTTAGCGGTTCAAGTCATGACTACGGAGGATATAGGCTTAGCTGGGTCTTTGATAGGACCGTTTCCAATGGTCTGAATTTGTTTGAAGGGGCAAGAGGTAAACTTACTTATGAGCAATACGAATGTTTTACAGATGAAAGGTTAAGCTTCAGAACACTATCTGCAGATATTAGACGCTATCAAAAAATTCATAAAGAACTGATACTAGCAGGTCGAATTTACTATGCTCGGTCATTAGGAAACAATCCAAGAACCTATATGCTGGGAGGTATGGATAATTGGATAGGAAGTAGTTCTGACAATACAGACAACCTTGATACCCCACTCAGTTTTAGCAATCATAAGGATAATTCTGAAGTGCTTTTTTCCGAATTCGTCAATCTTAGAGGATTTGATTTGAACAGGTTTAGTGGCGAAAATGTATTGACAGGTTCTGCTGAGTTGAGGTGGCCAATAGTTCAATATTTTTCTACAGGAGCGATTAAATCTGACTTTTTAAGAAATCTGATGTTCATAGGTTTTTATGATATCGGTTCTGCATGGACCGGGCCCTCACCATTCGAAGAAGGCAATTCTGTAGATACTCGTGAAGTTGGTTCTGAAGAATCTATATTCACTGCTGTTGTTCGTACAACAAGAAACCCTTGGCTAGCCAGTTATGGATTTGGAGTACGCACCGCACTCCTTGGATACTATGCTCGTTTTGATTTTGCTAAGCCTATCGAGGATTATCGAATTGGAAACATGAAATTTTACGTCACCATAGGCTACGATTTTTAATTGTAATTCAATTCTGCAAATCTTAAGTAAACAATGCAAGAAAATTTACAGTCTCTATTCACTTCAGTTTATTGGTGCTAAACGATCATAAATAATTAGGTATTAGACCTCTGACGGCAATAACCGATATTTTCTGCACATTTGCATATGGTAAAATCAATGACAGGTTATGGTATAGCTCAGTTTGAAGACGATCAACTCAGCATATCGGTAGAGATTAAGACTCTCAATTCTAAATTTTTAGACTGCGCTGCCAAGCTTCCAAAGGAAGTGTCGATATACGAAAATGAAATCCGAAAAATTATCGGAGACAAACTCGTCAGAGGTAAGGCTAATTTTACCATTGAAGTTTCTTTCAAATCAGGAGTAAATTCCTCTCCTACTGTCGATCAAGAGGTTTTTGATCATTATAAAGCTGAGTTTAGCAATGCCGCTGGTGATATGAAAATTACTGATGCTGATCTTTATGCTCAGATAATGAAAATGTCTGATGTGCTAGTTTTGAAAGAACAAGACACCAATTCAATGCTGGACAAAGCCAAAGTTTTGGAGCTCACAGAGCAAGCCATAGATCAATGTGACCAATACCGAATAGATGAAGGTAAATCGATAGAGGAAGCCATGATTGGTTTCGGAAAAAATATCGCGATCACACTGGAAGCTATAAAAAAACGGAACCCAGAAAGAATAGAAAACATCAAGTCTAGAATCAATGCTAGTCTAGAGGAATTAGAGTCTTCAGAAAAAGCTGATCCAAATCGTTTTGAACAGGAGTTGATTTACTACATCGAGAAACTTGATATTTCAGAAGAATTTGTACGACTAGGCAACCATATCGAATACTATCAAGAGACTTTAGCAAGCTCCGATTCACAAGGCAAGAAGCTAGGATTTATTAGTCAGGAAATGGGTCGTGAGATCAATACTATCGGTTCAAAAGCTAATGATTCGGAGATCCAAAGATTGGTCGTAGAGATGAAAGATGAACTCGAAAAAATCAAAGAACAAGTATTGAATATTGTTTGATTTTTCTACCAGATGTCTTTTTGATTCATTCTTGAAACAATCAACGTAATAAAACCTTGCCGTTAGCGAGCGAGGATAAAATCAGGATTAATTTTTTTGATCGATAATTTGCGACAGTAAAAACTGACGCTGATTTTCTTATTGTAATCTTGCGGCATTAAAAATAGAAGTTGATTTTCTTGCCGCAGTGCTACGACATTAAAAAATGAGACAATTTACTTTGTCGTAATACTGCGAGATGAATGTTGAGATTAAAATTTAAAGCCGTAGTGCATCAGGATAAAAAACAGAGAAGTATTTCTTTGCCGCAGATGAACCGCTTGTATTTTAACTTTCGGATAAAAGTCAAAGTATATAAAAACAGAGGAGCTTGTTCCATATCGAAACAAGCTCCTTTGTTTTTTAAATAAAATCCTTTGAATAAGGTTGATGTCTACACCTTAGAGATAAGTGTCCGGAAAACTACTGTTCCGTCTTTTCTCCAAATTTGAAAGAGTATATCAATATACCCAATCCAAACAGGAACATTGGAATGCTCAGCCATTGACCCATGTTGAGAGGAATATCAGCTTCCCAGCCTACTTGGTTTTCCTTAGAAAATTCTACTAGGAATCTTTCAATCCAAAGCATTACCATGAAAAGTCCGAATATAGTACCATTATTCAACTGGTGTCTGTGATGATAGTAGACATGAGCTAAAATCAAAAATATGACTAAGCAAGCAATGGCTTCATAGAGCTGGCCTGGATGTCTGGAGATTCCTTGTAGTTCTATAGTAGCTTTGACAATATTATTCTTTTTCCCTGTAGAGACTTTTATGTCTTGATTAGTCAAAGCAAAATGCTCGCTTACTTGACTAGAGCGACTAATGATAGACTTTATAGTTCTTTTAATGCTTTCAGCTTTTGCAGACTCGTCATTCACCATGCCACGCTTGTAGGTCAATTCTAGATTTACAGGAACATATTCCCCCAAATCTTGGTCGCCTTTACTAAACGAAATGTCTTCAATCGCTCGATCTTCACGTAATACAGCTTCCTCCAAGCTCCTTGCGAATACAACACCATAATCACTCTTGGTAGGTTTACCGATTATTTCAGAGTTCATAAAATTCCCAGTACGAATCATCATCCCACTTAGGATCGTGATGATAGCCACACGGTCTAATATCCATAGGTATCGGTAGTTGAATTTCTTCGCAAATAGATAAAGAGATATAAATAGAGCAATGGCCGCTCCATGACTGGCTAATCCTCCTTCCCACACATATAGAATTTTGATAGGGTTTGATAGATAGTAAGAAGGCTGATAAAACAAGCAATGACCAAGTCGAGCTCCTATGATCGTACCAGCTATCACATACATAGTCAGTTTATCGATATCTTTTTGGTTTCGTCCCTCTAGTTTGAACATGTATGACATGATGTACTGTCCGACGATAAATGCCATAGCGAAAAGAAGACCATACCATCTTACAGGGTGACCGATGCCTGGTATGACAAACATGTCTGGGCTTGGGCTCCAGATAATGAAGTTAATTATGTCCATAAGTGCTTATACTTTTTTCCAGAAATAAGGAGTCAGCAATATTAGTACAGTAAATAGTTCTAATCTACCGAGTAACATTAAGAAACTGAGAAACCATTTACCAGCAAGAGGAATTTGAGAGAAATTATCAACAGGACCTACATCTCCTAGACCTGGGCCTATATTCCCTAGAGACGTAGCGACAGATCCCAATGCAGTCAAAAAGTCGACTCCGATCCAAGTCATAATAACAGAGCCAGTAGCAAAAATGGCAATGTAAATCATGATGAATGCTAGAATGTTGAAGGTGATATCTCTGTGAACTGCTTTTTTGTTGAGTCTCACAGGGATAATTGCCGATGGGTGTAGCTGACGCTTAAGCTCTAGAATACTGTTTTTAATTAATATAACATGTCTTACGATCTTAACTCCCCCAGCCGTACTTCCAGCCGACGCTCCCAGAAACATCGCCACGAAAATGATCATAACTGTATTTGATGGCCAAAGGGAATAATCTGCAGTGACATATCCTGTGGTAGTAATAATAGATACTACTTGAAACAGACTGTCTCTAAAAGATGTTTCCCATTCTTCACCGTAGTGTAGGTGTACATTGAACCCTATGAGAATAGTCAATAGTAATGTGGTGATCAAGTAAAATTTAAACTCTTCGTTTCGGAATACAGTCTTGAATTTACCATGTAGTCCAAAATATGTCATAGTGAAGTTCGTACCCGCTAAGAACATGAACAGGATGATCACATACTGAATAAAAGGAGACTGATAGTGAGCAACGCTGGCATTTTTAGTAGAAAACCCTCCCGTAGCCATAGTCGTCAAGGCGTGATTCAGAGCATCATAGAAAGTCATACCACCGATCCAAAGAAGGCATAGTTCAGTGAATGTTAAACCAACATAAATAAACCACAGTCTTTTAGCCGTTTCGGTAATTCTAGGTTTCAGTTTATCAGGCGTAATACCAGGAGCTTCAGCTACGAATAGCTGCATACCTCCGATTCCTAATAGGGGAAGGATCGCCACCGCCAGTACGATAATACCCATTCCTCCTATCCATTGTGTCAAACTTCTCCACATCAAGACTCCTTGGTCTACAGCTTCGATATCTGTCAGAATAGTAGCGCCAGTAGTCGTAAATCCTGAAATAGTCTCGAAAAAAGCATCCGTAAAATTATCAATAGACCCACTGAGGATATAGGGTAATGTACCAAATAGTGACATCGACAACCATCCTAAGGTTACAATTAAATAACCATCCTTTTTCTTAAGTTCTTTCGAAGTGTTTTGGCGCGTGGCTACGAAAGTCACGAAACCAATGAACATGGTAGTAAGTGAAGAGACTAGTATTGGAAACAAGTCATCTGTTTCAAAATACAAGCTGAAAGGTACGCAAGTCATCATGAATGCTCCGTTGAGAAGAATCAACAGACCGAGCACGTTGATGATGACTTTATAATTGAACTTCATTGGATTTGTTTATTTAAAGAAGTCCTCAATTTTGCGAATGCACTCAGGTTTGGAAAGTACAACGACTCTATCCTTAGGTTCGAACTGAAAGTTACCTCGAGCGGTGATTCCTTTACCATTTCTAATAACTCCACCAACAATCGCCCCCTTAGGAAAACCAAGGCTTTTCAGTTCCTGACCTAAAATTTTAGAACAGTCTTTTACTTCGAATTCTACAATTTCACCATCCACTCCGTGAATACTTGTGTGGTTGACGACTTCACCTTTTCTAATGTATCTGAATATAAAACTTGCAGCAATCAACTTTTTGTTGATCATAGTATCCACACCTATGTTTTGGGACAAATGGATATAGTCAATATTCTCTACGAGCGAAATAGTCTTAGGCACTCCATGGTTTTTAGCTACTAGAGATGAGATCATATTAGTCTCAGAATTCCCCGTTACAGCTATGAAGGCATCCATGTCGTCTATTCCTTCTTCTTTGAGCAGTTCTACATCACGCCCATCACCATTGATGATCATTACATTGTGAAATTGATCAGCCAGTTCGAAGCACTTATCTCTGTCTTGCTCTATTAATTTGATATTATATTTTTTGTTGAGGAGGCTAGCCGTTTGGATACCGATTTTGCTTCCTCCAAGGATCATAAGATTTTTAATGTCCTTGCTACTTTTTCCTGCTAACGATAATACTCTATCTACGCCGTTGGGCTGACAAATAAAGTAGGCGTGATCATCTTCATGAAATCTGTTGTCACCATGAGGAATAATGGTCTCTTTATCCCTCAAGATAGCAACCGTACTAAAGTTGTGATCAGGGTTGAGATACGCAGTTTCTACAAGACTCTTGTCTTTCAACTCGGAATTGCCATCAATAGTGATTCCCACCAAAGACAAAATACCTTGTTCGAAGTTGAATAGATCAGTTACTGCAGATTCTTTGAGAAGTCTTTTGATCTCTTTGGCTGCAAGTGACTCAGGAGATATTACTTCGTCAATACCGATTTTTTGGTGATCTAAAATGTCTTTTTTGTGAAGAAACTCTGTGTTGGTGATTCGAGATATAGTTTTTTTTGCCCCCAATTGCTTACCAATCATACAAGTCGTGATATTGGTAGCCTCAGACTCTGTGACGGCAATGAGTAAGTCTGCTTTACAGACCTGAGCTTTTTCTAAAACCTTAATCGAAGTAGAGTTTCCTTTGACAGTTTGTACGTCAAGATGATTCGAGACATACTGTAATCGATCATCACTCATATCTATGATATCGATATCATGTGCTTCGTAGGCTAGTAATTTCGCAAGGTGAAATCCTACATCTCCTGCTCCTGCTATTATTATTCTCATAGAATGTGACGATGGTCAAGACCAAGGCAAATATACAGGTGGGTTTGATATGATGAAAGCTTAACCCGTAAAGTAGGGGTTTTGCTTATATAAGTTACACTTTTCTCCCGCGTGTCATTTCCTTTTTTCCAGGAGGTCCTGGAAGTGATTCGGTGTCATATCCAGCTGCTCTCAGATCTCGCTTAAACTGGCCTTGCGCGCAATAGGTGGAGAAAATACCGCCTTTAGCAGTAGAGGAATACATCTTATTGAGTACCTCTAGACTCCACATTTCTGGTTGTTTGGATGGTGCAAATGCATCGAAATAGATTATATCGAATTGATCATTTCTTGTTTCAAAATCAAAAACATCCGTCTCTAATTTCTCCAAAACGAAGTTGTCAGTTACACTTACAGGTACATTCCAAGCGGCATCATGTAACTTTTCAAAAAGCTCTTTGTCACCTATAGGACTATTGTCCGTGTAATTGAGCTCGGAAACAATTTCTGAACCTACTGGAAACTTCTCTAGAGAACAATATTCCACTGTAAAATTAGAATCTAACACTTTTGATGCTGTCAGCCATGCATTTAAACCTGTACCAAAACCTATCTCTAAAATTTTGATTGTCTCCTGATTTGGATAGCATCTTCGATGCTCTTCAAGCGCCTTATCAATAAAAACATAAAGAGCTTCTGTAAGAGCTCCATGTGTAGAATGGTAGGTTTCATTCATATCCGGCAAAAACAGAGACGAAGAACCATCCTTGGTTTTGATGATTTCTACTTTAGGCATATTTATAGATCAATACAGTGGCATGAGCTGCCACACCTTCTTCTTTTCCAACAAACCCAAGCTTTTCAGTAGTGGTCGCTTTAATTGACAAATCGTTTTCTGCGATCTGCATTACTTCCGCCAAAACATTTTTCATCTCTGGAATATGAGGATTGACTTTAGGTCTTTGAAGACAGATAGTACAATCAATATTGCCAATGGCAAAGTCAGCATCTCTTAATAGTTTCAGAACATCCTTCAGTAAGATTTTGCTGTCAATACCTTTAAACTTAGGATCTGTATCAGAAAAGTGATATCCAATATCTCGCATATTCGCAGCGCCAAGGAGTGCGTCACAGATCACATGAATCAGTACATCAGCATCAGAATGTCCAACGGCCCCGTGTGTATGTGGAACTTCTATTCCCCCTAACCAAAATGGCTGTCCTTCGGCTAGCTGGTGTACATCATATCCATATCCTACTCTGATATTGGGTTTTTCGAAGCTCATGATTTCGCATTTTATTTAGTCGCGAAATTAGTGAAGTTTCATAACCCTCCAAGGTTTTCATTCCTTGGAGAGCTATAGATGATATGATTGATTATTTGAATTTTATTTATCGATTGCCCCGAGTATCGGCAATTAGACCAAAATGGCTAACACATTGCGACTAAAAATTAATTCTCCACATAAAATCAGGGAAAAATCCAATTTGTGTTACAGTATTTATTTCGTCAGTAACTTCGTTGTATCTCTTTACAAATTCGTTTTCGCGGCCAGTTACATTTTGGAAGTCCAAGTAGAATGTTTGTGATAGTCTTCTCTTAGCACTATTCAATCGAACACCAAATTTCACATCTAGTCTCATATAGGGTGCAATTCGTTCGCTAAACGCCAAATCTTCGAAATACATTACGTCTCCATTTGCTTCCCTTGTAGCCGCTAGATCGATAGGAGTGTATGGATTACCGCCAGATGTAGTAAACTTGGTATCGAAAGTCCAGGCATGTCTTTTATCTTTTCCAAATTTCCACTCCTTTCCAAACAAAGCATTGAATACATATTGATTGTTAAAAGCTGTATTCCGAAGTACCTCATCACTTCCCTTGTACTTAGAATCGTATAGGGAGGTGGTGGCCAGTAAGTAATATCCACCACTGAAAAATTTCTCTATAGTCAATTCAACTCCATAATTCCTTCCTGTTCCTTCATTCACCAAGTTTATTCTAGAGTCTAACCCAAAATCCGCACCTTGATTGATTGCAGAGTAGCTTGATGCTGTCTTCTCTACAGGTACATCAAATAAGTGTTGATAATATGCTTCCGCTTTTAACCTCCAATCTGAACCTAGCCTCCTGTCGTAGCCAAGCACTACATGATGTGCCTTGGTAAAATCAAGACTGTTATTTGTTTCTAAATAATTTCCTTGGTCATCTAGCTCTCTGTAAAATAATATTGGACTCTGAATAGCTTGTGCATGCAGTCCATATGCCAGACTTAATTTTTGACTAGGGACAAATTCCCAACTCATTCCAAGTCGAGGTTCAATCGCGATTACTTCGGTTATGGTGTGGTACTGTGCGTGTATTCCGAAAGTTGTGCTTAGATCATTATTCACATTGTACTGTGCTTGCGCATAAAATTGTGGTAAGTAATAGACTTCTTTGACGTTTCGATATTCTTCCAAAAAGTCTGGTATTCCATCACCGTTGTCATCAGGAATGTTTGAATTGTTATCTCTATTCTCCCCAAAAAGCGTCACATCATATATTTCTACTAGAGTTCCAGCTCTTAGGCTCCACTGCGCATCAAATTTCTTATTGATGTAGGAGTTTATAGTATATCTCGTTTCTCTGTTTTCATCTAGAGTTGCAAAATATGTGGTGTCTCTTACTGGGTTAGTAAGACTATCGATATTTTCAAGATAGAATCTATTGTATGTAGTAGAAGCTCCTAAAGTTGTCTTCAAGTACGTGGACTTATTCAGTTTTAGCAAATGACTCATACCAACTAGTCCAAGCTCACCATTTACAAAAGCATTTTCATTAGGGTTTGCGAATAAATCATCTTCATCGATTTCATCTCCATAAAAGTCGATACTACTCTTTCCGCCTAGTCCAAATACTTCAAACTGACCAATTTTAGAATCTCCAAGATTTAATTTGAAGGCAAGATCTTGGTAAACAGGGATAGCACTTGTCCCTGTAGCAGCGACACTTGCCAATCCATATCTATATGCCATTAAGTAAGATGAATTGTTCTTTTTACTAATTGGTCCCTCAACCATTGCTTCCATTCCTGTAAAAGCGCTAAGCTGAGCCATGAACTCATGACGATCAGTGTTGCCATTTCTAAAATTGACATCAAAAACTGCTGCATTAGCGTTTCCATATTCTGCAGGGAAAGCTCCTGTCATAAAGTCTGATGTACGAAGCATGTTAGTATTCAAGGCACTTACAGGTCCGCCAGTAGTACCAAGTGTATTGTAATGGTTCGTAGTCGCAATAGGGAGTCCATCTATCTTCCAAAGAAGACCAGCTGGTGAGTTTCCTCTCACTACTATATCATTTCTAGAGTCATTTGGAGCACTTACCCCAGCAAACGAAGATGCGATTCTGGCTACGTCATTTCTACCTCCAGAATACCTAACTACTTCTTCGACAGAGAAAGTTCTGGCGCTAACCTTGGCTAGTTCATTAATAGGAAGATCCTTGTCTGCTCCTGAAGAAATAACTATTTCGTCTAGTTTCTCCACCGATTCCTCTAGTTTGATTTCTAGAAATACTTCTTTACCAGTTGTCACTAGTACATTTGGAAGTGTTTGGCTTTTGTAACCCAGATAACTAACGATAAAAGTTTGCCTACCTATGGGTACGCTTTCTATTCTAAACCTACCTTTAGTATCAGTAATTGCCCCTAATGTTGATTGTGAGTTGACAAGTGATATTGTAGCTCCAATTAACTCAAATTCTGATTGAGCATCTTTAATGATTCCTTTGACTACTTGAGTTTTGGGCGCATCAGCATAGAGACTACATGCTGCCGCTAATATTCCTATTAACAGAATAAGATGTTTAGTTTTCATGGTTATATCATTTTGAATTCCATTCGAAAGTAGAATTCATGGTTGGCTCTAATTACATAAAGTTAACTCAAGCATAAATGCATATGATTCAACCATTCAAAAAATGAGTTGAAGCGGATTGGATCCATTGATAAAAGATAATATTGCTTCATTGATATAATTTCAGCTTGACACGTTGAATTTCCTGCTTCACTTAGAATTTTTCCTAATCCGTATAAAAATCAACTATCATTGTTATGTGCTAAAAATCAAAGAAATATATGTTCGTTGGATCGGTATTTTTGCCGTAGCTCTTATCATTACTGTTGTTTTTAAGACGCCAGAAGATGATGCTATTCCATTCTATATGCTTTATGGAAAAGTGCTTGTGTTTTGTGCTGTACTTTGGAATGGATCAGGTTTCATACTAGACTATTTTGAAGACCGATTTCCACTTTTAGAATCTACACCCAAAAGATTATTGATCTCCGTTGTTTCAGTCACTCTGTGGTTGATTCTCGGAGCCAACCTTGTTAGTCTAATTTTAGGCACCTGCACTTGGGATAATATAATAGATCCTAAGTTCTTCTTTAGAAACAATAATATTAGTCTTATAGCAGGAATAATTATCTCATCATTTTATGTGGGAAATGATTTCTTCGAGAAATGGAAAGAATCTGTAAGACAGAATGAAGAATTGAAAAACCAACAAATCCGAACTCAATTTGAAGTACTTCAAAATCAAATGAGCCCACATTTTCTTTTCAATAGCCTGAATACATTGACGACTCTTATCGAAGAGGATCAAAAGGTAGCAGTTGACTTTACTCAGACCCTTTCAGAAGTATATCGCTATATTTTAAGAAACAAGGAGCGTGAATTAGTTAGTGTTCATGAAGAGCTAGAATTTTGCAAATCCTATGTTTACCTTCTAAAAATGAGATATCCTGAAAACTTGTTAGTAGATATAAAAGTAGATCTTGAAAGTCGTCAGAAATATGTAGCTCCTTTGACTATACAAATGCTCTTGGAAAATGCTATCAAACACAATATGATTTCCAAAATAGCGCCACTTAATATAGAGGTTTACATAGACCAAATAGGAGAAATAGTTGTTAAAAATACTCTTCAGATCAAGAAGTCTTTGGAGAAATCAACAAAAACAGGTTTAGATAACATTAGGAAAAGGTATCAGTTTTTAGGCGATAGAGAAATTAAAGTTGTTACCTCTCAGAAGTATTTTAGAGTAGCTATTCCACTTATACAAGTTCAGTCAGAAATTGAATATCTCAAAGCTCAACAAGGATGAAGGTTCTAATTATAGAAGACGAAGCACCAGCGTTTAGACGACTTCAAAAATTGCTCGAAGAAATTGATTCGCAGATTGAGATTATAGATGTTTTTGATGGTGTACAAGAAACTGTCAAGTATCTACAGTCTCATAAAGCTCCAGATTTGATTTTCATGGATATCCAATTGAGCGATGGGATAAGTTTCGAGATTTTCGATCAAGTAGAAGTTAAAAAACCAGTTATTTTCACAACCGCATTTGACGAGTATACCTTAAGAGCTTTCAAAGTCAATAGTATAGATTACCTGCTAAAACCAATCAATCAAGAAGATCTAATTCAAAGTATAAATAAGTACAAATCTCTTCACGTTTATGATTCTCCTTCAGAATCCAATTTGTCCAAGATTATTAAGGAGATACACCTTACCGATGTAAAGTATAAGTCGCGTTTCTTGGTTAAGATTGGAGAAAAGATGCTTTCTGTAGAAACCAAAGATATTGGGTCATTTCATGCTAAGAACGGTTTGGTCTATTTACAAACTAAACAGAACAAGTTTTATGTAATAGATCATACATTAGATGAAATTATAGAATCCCTAGATCCAGAAAAGTTTTTTAGAGCCAATCGTCAGTTTATCATTTGTTACGACTGTGTAACGATTGTCCACAAATATGGTAAGGGAAAGCTATTGGTAGAGACAAGCCCTATTCAAGAGGAACAAATAATAGTGAGCAGTGAAAGGGCTTCAGTATTTAAAAGGTGGTTGGGTTGATTTATTGAAGGTTTAATGATTAAAATCATTTTATGTTTTTTAGCATAAAAAAAAATGCCGTTAAAATATTTTTGTAATAGATTGCGGCCTTATCATATTTTAACTAAACAAAACTTTTTATGAAATCATCTATTAAATTTTTAGTTGTTGCGTTAGCAATTATCACATTCACTAATGTACAGGCACAAACTGAACAAGGTTCAATTTTAGTTGGAGCATCTACAAATCTTGGATTTAACTCTACTAAGCATAAAGATGCTGATGATGCTACTAATAACTTTGTATTAGATGCACAGGCTGGATACTTTGTTATTGATGATTTAGCTGTAGGATTAGGTCTTGGTTTCGACAACGAAAGTACTGGAGACTTTAAAGACAATACATTTGATTTTGGTCTTTTTGGTAGATACTATATTAACAGTGCAATTATAGTTGGAGCAAATTACTCTTACTTGAAGAATACAGTTGATGATGGATCTGATGAAGTAGAATCTAAAGGTAGTGCTTTTGGTCTTGAGGCAGGTTATGCAGTGTTTTTAGGTGAAAACGTAGCTGTAGAGCCAACTATTTCTTATGATATGGGATTAAGTGATGCTCTCGAAGATATCAATTCATTTGGAATCAATGTAGGTTTTTCATTGTATTTCTAGATCTATTAGAAAATATGAATTTAAAGCTCAGCTATTTAGCTGGGCTTTTTTTGTGTTCTAGTATATCATGCGACTAAAGTCACAAAATCAATCAAACTCATTGATTATTAAAAAAATAGTCAAAAAAACGAAATTTCCATTCTATCTTTGAACCCCAATTTATTTTCCTGCGTTGACAGGATCACGATTGAGAATATCCAATGAAAAAACACACATTAAATATTTCTATGACGGAGACTTGTCTAAGGGCATGTTGCTGGAGCGTGTGAATGTGAGAGGAAGATTTAATGAACAAAATATTAATTAAGGAAATAAGACATTAAAAGCCTCTTCGACGCTCATCGGGAGGCTTTTTTCGTTGCAAAACCAAACAACTATGCAAAGTTTCAGAACAGAACTCGAAAACCTTGAAAATCCTGTCGTACAACAGGATATCATCGATTTAGAGAAAAAGATTCGTGAATTTAAAGATGGTAAAACAGATCCGGATAAATTCCGAAGCTTGAGATTAGCTAGAGGTGTCTATGGCCAGAGACAGCCAGGCAATCAAATGGTAAGAATTAAGATTCCATTTGGTAAGATGTCCGTAAAGCAATTGAAAAGAATTGCTGATATATCTACTGAGTATGGTGGAGGAAACTTGCATGCTACCACACGACAAGATATCCAGATTCATTATGTTTCTCTAGACAGAACGCCCGAATTATGGGCTAAACTTGAGCAAGAAGAGATTACATTGAGAGAAGCTTGTGGAAACACTTTAAGAAATGTTACCGCTTCACCAATAGCTGGTGTTGATCCTAATGAGCCTTTTGATGTCTCTCCCTACGCATATGAATTTTTTAAATACTTTTTAAGAAATCCGGTTTGTCAAGAGATGGGACGTAAGTTCAAAGTTTCATTCTCCTCAAACGAAAAAGATACAGGTATTTCTTTCATTCACGATATTGGATTTATTCCTAAAGTAAAAATTGTTGATGGTAAAGAAGTCAGAGGTTTTAAAGTGATGATTGGTGGAGGACTAGGTGCTCAACCTATGCCAGCTCAGATGGCTTATGAATTTTTGGAAGAAGACCAGATGATTCCATTTTCTGAGGCACTTTTAAGAGTATTTGATAGATACGGTGAGCGTAAGAGAAGAGTAAAAGCAAGATTCAAATTCTTATTGGCTGATATCGGCTTAGAAGAAGTAATGAGATTAGTTAAAGAAGAATGGAAAGCTATTGGCTCAAAAAGTTATAAAGTAGACAGCGCTTCTAAAATCCCTTCAATTCCACAAAATGTTGTTTTTTCAGATAAGGCTGTTACAGACCTTGATCATTATGAAAAGTGGAGAGAAACCAATGTCAAGCCTCAAAAGCAGGATGGATATTTCTATGTACAAGTAAAACTTCCAAATGGTGATATGAGCTCAGAAAGAGCGCATAAGTTTGGCAATATAGTCTTGAAATATGCTGCTGATGATATCAGAGTGACGGTAAATCAAGGTTACCTTTTGAGATACGTGAAGGAGGATTCCTTGAAATCTCTTTACGCTGAACTAAAAGAGTTGAATTTGGCTGACCCTGGTTTTGATTCTACAGCAGATATCATTGCTTGTGCAGGTACCGATACATGTAACTTGGGTATTTCCAATTCTACTAGAGTTGCTTTAGAACTTGAGCAAGTAATCGAAAGCGAATATCCGGAGCTCTTGAAAAATGAAGACATAAAGATAAAAATTAGTGGATGCCCTAACTCTTGTGGTCATCACGGTATAGCAGGTATCGGATTCCATGGTTCTTCGTTGAGACATAAAGTAACTAAAAAGACTCTTCCAGCTGTACAAGTGTTATTGGGAGGTGGACTAGGTCACAATGGTGAAGGATACATCGCAGAAAAGGTCATAAAAGTGCCAAGTAAGCGTGCTCCAGAAGTATTAAGAATTCTGTTCAAAGATTATGCTGAGAATGCTCAAGAAAATGAGAAATACGCATTGTACTTTAGAAGACAAGGTAAGGACTATTTTTACCAGTTGTTGAAGTTCTTGGCTGATTTGGAAACTGTAAAGGATTCCGACTATATCGATTGGGGTAAAGATCAGCAATTTAAAGTCGAAACGGAAGTAGGTGAATGTGCTGGTGTAATCATTGATTTGTTCCAGACATTGATGTACGAGGCAGAAGAAAAGTTAGGATGGGCAAAGGCTGCTTTTGAAGGTGATAATATCGCTGACGCGATTTATCATGCTTATAATGTGAAGATTAATGGAGCAAAGGCACTGTTAGTAGATAAAGGAACTACTGTAAATACTCAGGCAGGTATCATGCAAAGCTTTGACGAAGAACTTGCAGAGAATTTTACAGACGTTTTGAATGGTGATTCATATACAGAATTTGTATTGAGAATCAATCAAAGTGAACCTAGTAAGGAGTTTGCTGAAAAGTATATTTCGGAAGCAGATGCTTTCTTAAAAAAGGTAAATGAAGTACAAGCTACAGTTACTGAGGAAGCTACTGTATAAGATAATAATTTAAATCTAAGGCTACCTTGAAGATTGTCATAACGAAGAATTCTTCGCAGTGACGAGACTTTGAGGTAGCCTTTTTTTCTACATGGGCAAAGCAAAGTTGACATTAGTAGGGGCTGGACCTGGTGATCCAGGACTATTTACATTAAAAGGAGTAGAAGTATTAAAGTCCGCGGATGTGGTTCTATATGATGCTCTGGCCAATGAAGAATTGTTGAATCATTGCGGACCGAATGTCAAGAAGATATTTGTTGGGAAAAGAGCCAGCATGCATGCATATCAACAAGACAAAATAAATGAAATGATCGTTGAACATGCTAAGGAAAGTGGTCATGTAGTGAGGCTAAAGGGAGGCGATCCATATGTGTTTGGAAGAGGTCATGAGGAACTTGAATTTGCGGAAAAACATGGTATAGAGGTAGACTTAGTACCAGGTGTAACAAGTGCTATTTCCGTTCCAGCTTTGAATCAAATCCCATTGACGAGAAGAGGAATTAATGATAGTTTTTGGGTAATGACAGCTGTTCGAACCGATCATACATTGTCTCAAGATATTGGTTTGGCAGCTCAATCACAGGCTACTAGTGTTATATTAATGGGAGTAAAAAAGCTTCCTGAGATTGTAGAAGTTTACAAATCATATGGTAAGGAAAATACACCAGCCGCAGTTATTATGAATGGGTCGAAGCCTAATCAGAAAATTGTTATAGGGAGGGTAAACAATATTAATAGTCTTGTCGTAGAGAACGAGATTGGAGCTCCATCCATTATAGTAATCGGAGAAACAGTCGCTCTTGGAGAGGATAAGTTAAAAAAAGAAATAGAATCCCTAAACATTTGATGCATGTCAAGTCCAGCTGAATTTGGAAATAATCTAATGCCCGTATTCCTAAAACTTGAAGAGCTCGATCTCTTAATTGTGGGAGGAGGTTTTGTAGGAATGGAAAAATTATCCGCTGTACTTACTAATAGTCCGGAGACTAGGATCAAGCTAGTAGCTAAGGAAATTAGCGATGAGATAAAAGAAAAGGCTAAAAACTATTCTAATCTTAAATTGGTAGAAAAGCCTTATGAAAAATCTGATTTAGATGGAGCTCAAGTTGCCATCTGTGGAATAGACGATCCTGAGATTAGTGGTATCGTAGCAGCTGACGCTAAGGAAAAAAGAGTTTTGGTCAATATTGCGGATAAACCAGAATTGTGTGATTTTTATCTTTCATCCGTAGTGAAGAAAGGTGATTTAAAGATCGGCATTTCTACTAATGGGAAATCTCCAACTGTTGCTAAGAGAGTAAAAGAATTTTTAAATGATTCAATTCCTGACAGTATTGATGATATTTTAGAAAACATGACCAAAATCCGAGAACAATTGAAAGGAGATTTTGAGTATAAGGTAAATAAACTAAATGCAGTCACTTCAGTTTGGAGTGATGATAGAAATAAAAAGGATGGGTTTGTGAGTAAAATAAGGTCTATTTTCTCGAAATAAAGGCACTCTGACCGGTCATGTTCTAGAACATTCTCTATCAAATGATTCTTCGACATACATTTGCGCTACAATAAAAATTATAAAAATGGCATCAAGTCTTAAGAACTTAAGTGAATATAGTTCAAAGAATATTATTGACATCTCTGATAAGAACTTCGCTATAGTTGTTTCGGAATGGAATGAAGAAGTGACGGAGGCTCTGTGTGAAGGAGCTATTGAAACACTAAAACAGCATGGTGCTGCTACAGATAACATTTATAGAGTAGATGTGCCAGGTAGTTATGAGCTTAGCTTAGGGGCTCAGAAGATGGCAGAGCAGTCAGAAATAGATGCTGTCATTTGTATTGGTTGTGTTATTCAAGGAGAGACTAAACATTTCGACTTTATTTGTAGTGCAGTTGCACATGGTTTGACAGATGTTGGGTTAAAGTATGGCAAGCCAGTAATTTTTGGTGTGTTAACTCCAAACACTCAGCAGCAGGCTTTGGACAGAGCTGGAGGAAAGCATGGAAATAAAGGTGATGAAGCAGCTATTACTGCTATTAAAATGCTGGGGATATAATTTCTAGGAATAAAGACAGAAAGGGCTCATCAGTTAATGATGAGCCCTTTCTGTCTTTATCAAGCTTGTTTAAGTAATTAAAGTAAATTCCAATAAAAGAAGATCAACCAGACAATTATAAACAAGGGTAAAAGGAATGGAATTGAAAAACGGATGATATACCCAAAGAAGGAAGGCATTTTAATACCAACCTGTTCTGCAATGGATTTTACCATGAAGTTTGGACCATTTCCGATGTAAGTCATTGAACCAAAAAACACTGCAGCTACAGAGATCGCTTTCAAATATAATGCTGAATTGGTATATCCATTATTTGCAAAACTAACGACTTCTGTAGCGTGATTGATACTTGCTCCCTGAGAGGCCATTGCGGCAGTTAAGAAATTAATATATGTAGGAGCATTATCCAAAAATCCAGAGAGCATTCCAGTTCCCCAATACAAAGTATTATGAGTAATCATTGCCGAACCAGCTTCGGATTGAGCGTAATTACCTACCAATTCTAAAGCAGGCATCATGGTTCCGAATATTCCAATAAAAATGAAAGCCACTTCTTTTATTGGTTCAAAATTAAATTCATTTCCTTCTATAGCTCTTTTATCTGCTAGTTTGTACGATGCAAAACCTGCCGATAGCATTATTATTTCTCTAACAAAAGAAAATTTTTGACCTTCATATATTATAGCGGGAACCCAATCAAGGACATTTGGATCTAGAAAAACAGACCCAACGATAACTGCAAGCCAAGCAAAGTTTTTTGTCCCGGTAAGCGTTGTCTTTCCAGTAGGGACTTCCGTGTCTTCTCCAAAGCTGTAGTCCGCTTTATTATTTTTATCAATTATGAAGAAAGTTGTGGCAAGTATGATGCAGGCTAGTCCCCAAGGAACTATGTTGTTGACAAGTGTCCAGAAAAAAGGAACCCCTTTTAGGAAACCTAAGAATAATGGAGGGTCACCTATTGGGGTCAAAGCACCACCGATATTACTCACCATAAAAATGAAGAAAATTATATGGTAGGCTTTAATGCGATTTCTATTCAATCTTATAAATGGCCTAATCAAAAGCATTGAAGCTCCAGTAGTACCGATAATATTTGCTGCCACTGCTCCAATAAGTAGAATGGTTACATTGGTGGTAGGTTTAGCTTCTTTGTCAACATTAATCATAATGCCTCCAGAAGCGATGTATAGTCCACTCAGTAATGCAATAAATTGTACATATTCGGCTAATGCATGGACTGGACTGTGGTGATTGTGTAAGACAAACAAATAGTATGAAACGACTATAGCTGCAAGGATACAAGCTATGATCGGATAACTTTTGTGCCAGAAATGTTCATAGAATAGAGGTCCAGTTGCTATCATCAATAGCAATAGAACGAATGGAACTACGGTCCACGCTGGGGCATGATGATCGCTAGCGTGGCCTCCATCTTCTGAACTCACGATGGAATCTACTACACAAAAGGTTTCATTTGGGAGGTTGGCTTCTGTATTTGATGCTAGACCACTTAGGCCTATTAGCATTAATACTGTAAAAACAAGAAGCTTATGCATATGGGTACTTCGGCTATAAAATTTAATGTGTACCCATCCTACTCTACATAACTTAAATGTAAAGTAAGTAAATGGGTGAATAAATTAGCTGCTGTAGTAGTTGTGGCGCTAAAGATATACCAGAATAATAAATTCAAAGGTATTCGAAATTAAATATTGGTAAACCAAGCATCTATTTAATAAAAAAAAGCATTCTTCTAGTGTTTGTAGTTTTTCTTGTCATACTTGTTGACTTTAGACTTGAAAAATCTTCAAATTTTTGAATCTAGTATAAAAGCATACATCTTTGCTGCCCTGTAAACTAGCGGTAAAGTACGCTTTTTCGAAAAAATAGGAATGAAATTAATCAGATTGACTGGGATAGCTACTATTATCCTAAGTAGCTTCAGTGGGCTGGCGCAAAACACCTCTTCCCCATATACAGCGATAGGAATTGGAGAAATTCACGAAAGAACAACCTCACATCAAGCAGGTATGGGAGATGTAGGTATTGGTATGCCTCAGCCGTTGAGTATCAATACACTCAACCCTGCTAACTTAGTTCTTCATTCATTTAGCATTTTCGAGCTGGCCATTCAGGCTGAGTCTCGAAATTTGTCAAGTGCTCAAGGAAGTTCTTCTACTGGCTCTTCTGGATACAAATACTTGAGTTTTGCATTTCCAATTATACCATACAAGTGGACTACGAGCTTGTCAATGAACCCTTACAGTAGTGTAAACTATAACCTTACGACTTCTGCTCCTGTAGAAGGTTCTGAAGACGAAGCAGATATTTCACTGGTTGGTTCTGGAGGGTTGTCAGAGTTCAGGTTTTCTAATGGTTTTAAATTGACTGAAGAGTTATCTATTGGTTTAAGAACATCTTTTCTATTTGGGTTTACCGAGCATACCAATGATTATTTTTTGAAAGGCGATGGTTTCAGTCAAATTAGAAATGTCTATACGGAAACAACCAATTACAAGGGGTTTGACTACGGAGTAGGGGTTTCTTACCGTAAGACCTTTGAAAACAAGAAACTTTTATTTTTAGGAGCTACATATGATTTGGCAAATGATCTTAGTGGGTCAAGAGATGTAGTTTTTTCTTCTGGTACATTTGGTGATATTTCAGATCCATTTGCTGATAGGTCTATAGATGATCATTTTTCACTTCCATCTAAAATTGGAATTGGGTTAGGTCTCATTAAAGAAAATCATTACTCGTTAGGGGTGGATGTAACTTGGTCTGATTGGGATCAAAACCCAGACTTAAGTAGCAATCAAAACTCAGAATATAAAGATTCATTTACTGCGGGAGTTGGATTCGAGTATGTTCCTGAATATGATGATGTTGACAACTATTTAGCTAGAGTAAGATACAGGATTGGATTCAAGTATGAGCAGCTACCATATTTGTTTAATGGAAAGCAGATAAATGATTTTGGCATCAATTTTGGCTGGTCTTTACCTGTAAGGGGAGTGTCCTCTTTGAATATGGCTTTCAAATATGGAGGTAGAGGGACCACTAAAAATGATTTGGTGCGTGAGAACTATTTTAAGTTTACTTTAGGCGCAACGTTGAATGATAGATGGTTTGTGAGAAGAAAATATAATTAATGTTAGAACCGCTTTTATTTGAGAATTAAGGTCTATAGTTATAATTTTCGACCTGATTTTCACTAGCGGGAAAAATTAAAAGAAAATGAAAAAACAAATTCTATTCATATTGGTCTTCATGGCAGGCGTCACAGTGATGGCACAGCCAGGGTGGAAGTGGCCCGAAGACGTAGAAACAGCTAAAGAAAAAAATGCTCTATACTCAGACGCAGTGAAGAGTAAAGACTGGGCTACTGCTCAGCCAGCACACCAATGGTTATTGGACAATTGTCCTGACTTGAATAAGTCTATATATGTAAACGGTGTTAAAATTTATGATGCACTTCAGGCAGCGGAGAAGGATCCTGTCAAAAAAGTAGAGCTTCAAGAAAAATGCATGCAGTTATTTGATGACCGTATAAAGTATTTTGGTGATGAAGCCAATGTACTTGATAGAAAAGCATCAAAGGCTTATAAGTATTTTAAGCAGGATAAAACCAAACTTCAGGATTTATTATCACTTTATCAGAAAGTGTATGAAATGAAAGGCGAAAAAGTAGCTGATGGTAATTTATTAGGTTACATGGACGTCATTAGAAGATGTAAAGGTTATAAAATTGGAGATTTGACTGATGAGAGTATCATAGACAGATACAGTACTATTTCAGATATTTTCGACGCTAAGTTGGCAGACCCTAATAAATCTCAAAGAAGTAAGGATTACTTGGTAAAGGCTCAAGCTTCAGTAGATCAATTGTTCTCTGCTTTAGTTGAGGTAGATTGTGAGTTCATCGAGAGCAAATTTGCTCCTAAGATGAGAGAAACTAAAAATGTCAAATTAGCTAAGAAGATTTTTAAATTAATGCTGAATGCTAAATGTACTGATAGTCCTACATTCATTGAAGCTGGAGAAATCGTTTTTGCTCAAGAACCAGATGCCGGTATGGCTAAAGTGATAGCTATCAAGTACGGAGCTAGCAAAGATTACGCTAAAGCGACTGAGTGGTATGATAAGGCACTTGGTTTGACTGATGACAATTTGACTAAAGCAGAAATTCATTTAGCAAAAGCTAAAACTTACAGGAATCAAGGCTATAAGTCTAAGGCTAGAAGTTCAGCCAAGCAAGCATTGTCAAATGATCCATCGATGAAGAACGCATATGTTTTTATTGGAGATTTGTATTATGCCAGTTATGATGATTGTAAGAAAGGAGAAAGTAGAGTAGATGATAGATTGGTATTTATAGCTGCTTATGGTCAATATGCTAAAGCGGGCAATTCAGCACTTATGAAAAAAGCTAAGGCTCAGTTCCCTTCAATAGGTGAAATTTTTGAATTAGGTTTAGAAGAAGGGCAGTCAATGACAGTAGGTTGTTGGATCAATGAGACTGTTAAATTACAGAAAAGGCCAGCTGAATAAGAACTGTTAAAAAATAATTAAAAGCACCTTCTATTACGGAGGTGCTTTTCTATTTAGGCACTTTGGTGAAAAAACATTTTATCATATTATTTATTGTCACATTGGCATTTTCATGTCAGCACAAAAGTGAGGTGCTTGAACATGAGAAATATGAAGGTCCATCAGTAGCTATGAAAAACATCAACGTTTTAGTTACAGATTCTACTTTAGTCAAGCTAAGGCTGGTTGCGGCTATTCAAAATGAACTGAATAATGGAGACAGAGAGTTTCCTGAAGGAATATATTTAGAGTTTTTCACGAAAGATGGTAGAATTAGCTCTACTCTCAAAGCTAGAACAGGCTACTACTTTAAGAAGGAAGATTATTATAAAGCAGAAGGAAATGTCATAATGAACAGCGTAGAGGCTGGTGATAATCTTACTACAGAAATACTCTATTGGGTACCAAAGGATGAGCGCATTCATAGTGATCAATTTGTTACTATTACAACAGGTGATGAAGTTTTGACAGGTGAAGGTTTAGAAGCAGATCAGAGTTTTACAGAATATACCATCTTGAAGCCTTCAGGTACAATGACATTGGTAAAAGGGAAGAAAACCGTCACAGAAGAGAAAAAAGATACGGTGATTGTTGACGATGATTTTGATTCGGATCTGGTGTTTGAAGAAGATACCATTTTTTATGAAGAAAGCGAAATTCAGCTAGAAGAACAATGAAAGCACTACTCGACGTAATCATTCTGACCTTATCAGCTGGCTTCTTCCTAATCGGCATACATCAGACCATGTCCTTTGGCTTTGGGGCTGCCTATTGGATTTTCATGTTAAGTATATCTCTTATACTTTTATATAAACTTCGCAAGGACAAGCGGTAGCGTCACATTATGGATATGATCATCCTTTTCGGTATTGTAATATGCATCCTTTTTTCGGCATTGTTTTCGGGAATAGAAATAGCCTTTATATCCACAAATAAGCTTCATATAGAGCTTCAAGGAAAGCAAGGAGGACTTTCTAGTAGGATTCTAGCAAAGTTTTCAAATCAACCGTCTAAGTTTATAGCCACTACGCTGATTGGAAATAATCTCACGCTAGTGGTTTACGGTATGTTGATGGCAATCTTGCTAGAGCCTTGGTTACAACAATGGATTAACAATGATTTGTTGGTTCTATTAGGACAAACAATTATTTCGACGATCATTGTTTTGTTTACTGCAGAATACATCCCGAAAAGTTTATTTTTGACTAATCCGTATGGTTTTTTAATGGCACTGGCCATACCGTTTTTGATTATTTATTATGTCCTCAGCCCTGTAGTCATAGTAATAGCTGCCTCCAGTAAATTTCTTATCAAGAATATTTTAAGACTAGAGTATTCGGAGGACAGACCGGTTTTTGGATTAACTGATCTTAACCATTATATCAAGAATATTGTTGTCGATGATAGTAGTCAAGAATCAGATTCTCAAGATGCTGATATCGATGCTAAGTATTTCAACAATGCTTTAGATTTTAAAACCATAAAAGTCCGAGAATGCATGATTCCACGGACGGAAATTGTTGCTGTTGATGTCAATGATTCTATTGATGAACTGAAACAGCAATTTATAGATAGTGGTCATTCGAAAATTTTAGTTTATGACGAGTCTGTAGATGATATTATTGGATATTGTCATTCTCTGGCCATGTTTAAGAAGCCAGATGATATTAAATCAATTTTAACGAAAATCATCATTGTTCCACAAACGGCGTCTGCTAGTGAGCTACTAGTACAGCTTATTTCTGAGCGTAAAAGTTTGGCATTGGTTGTCGATGAATATGGTGGAACTTCAGGTATTGTAAGTTTAGAAGATATTATAGAAGAGATATTTGGTGAGATAAAAGATGAACACGATGATGACGATTTGATTGAGGAAGAGATCACAGAGACAGAATTTATGCTTAGTGCTCGCCAAGAAATAGATTATCTTAATGAAACATATGAATGGGGGTTACCAGAAGGTGAATATGATACAATTGGTGGTTTGATTCTAACCTTTAACGAAAACTTGCCTGAACAAGGACAAACTATTGAAATACCTGGCTTTTCTTTTGAAATCATCTTGATGGAAGATACTCGTATTGAAAAAGTTAAGCTTACAATTGAACCAGTAGAAAATACTCTGTAAACCAATTGAGGGATCATTTACTATTCTTTTGATATTACATCGAGACTTTCTTATTTTGCGCTTCCTTTGGCTTTGGTCATTTCTTAGTTTGACAAATTCAGAAGGAACAGTTGATAGTTGTTGGTTACTTCTATTAACTTTTTCAAATAACTAAAACTCCCCGACTGGTCGGGGTACAACAACATAAACATGGCATTAATAAATACGCTGCGAGAAAAAGGCAGCAAGGTATTGGTTGGAATGATAGGCGTTTCTATTCTTGCCTTCATCGTGGGTGACTTTTTCAATTCGGGATCAGCTCTTTTTGGTAAGGGGGATAATGTAGGAGAAATTGCAGGTGAGAAGGTTTCGTACAAAGACTTTATTGCGAAACAAGAAGAGATGACTTACAACTTTGTCCAAAATAACAGAGGGCAAAGTCCTACTGCAGCTCAGCAGGTTTTTATCAGAAACCAAACTTGGGAAGCTTTGATTGGAGAGCTTGCCTTTGATCAGCAGTTTTCTTCGATTGGGTTAGAGGTTACTCCTGAGGAAGTAATAGATATGGTTCAGGGAGATAACATAAGTCCTCAGATCAGACAAGCATTTACTAATCCTGAAACAGGAGAATTTTCCATAGATAATGTAATCACTTTCTTAAGTAATTTGAGTAATCAGCCTCCTGCACAGCAAGCGAGCTGGTACAATTTTGAACAGTCTCTTGCACCTACTAGACTTAGAGAGAAGTATAACAACATGCTTGTGAAATCTACTTTTGCGTCTATAGAAGAAGCTAAAGAGCTTTATAAAAATACTACCGCGACTGCTGAGGTGAACTATATTTATGTTCCTTATTATAGTGTTCCTGATAGTTCGGTAACGGTTACAGATGCAGAGTTAAAATCTTACTTGTCTGATAATAGGGAAGAATACGAGAAAGAAGAGACAAAAGAAATTAAATATGTATCGTTTGATGTGATTGCTTCATCAGCTGATACGGCGATGGTAAAGGAAGAGATTGTACAGCTTAAAGCCGAGTTGGCTGTTTCAACTACGGATTCACTTTTTGCTACAGTAAATTCAGAAGGAACTGACCCATTCAAGAATTATACACTTGAAAACCTTCCCGAGGCAGTTCAAGTCGATGGAAATATCCTAGCAGTAGGAGAAGTGACAGACCCTGTGATTGAAAGTGGCTTTTACACAATTTATAAAGTCGTATCCGTTGAAGAGTCTGAAGATTATTCGGCAAAAGCAAGTCATATTTTGTTTAAATGGGATGATGAAACTTCTACCGCTAAAGCAGCTGCGAAAAAAGAGGCTAGAGATATTTTAAGACAAATTAAGAATGGTGCTGACTTTGCCGAAATGGCTAGAGTGCATGGCACAGATGGTACGGCTTCTAGAGGTGGAGATTTAGGTTGGTTTGCTCAAGGCAAACAAATGGTGAAAGAATTTGATGATGCAGTATTTGCCAGATCGTCTGAAGGGTTGCTTCCAGACGTAGTTGAAACTCAATTTGGTTACCATATAATTGACGTAACTGCTGCTAAGACTAACCAGAGTTATGATATTGCCAAAGTAAGCCTCGAGATTTTCATTAGTGATGAAACTAGAAACGAAGTTTATCGTCAAGCAGAAACTTTCGCTATGGGAGCTAAGTCTTTGGAAGATCTTGAAACTAGTGCAAAAGAACAAGGATTGACAGTTTCAACGGCGTCTAATATTGGTAAAAATGATAGAAGGTTAAACTCTATATCAGAAGGTAGAAATATTGTTTTTTGGGCATACAACAAGGCTAATGTAGGTGATGTATCTGATGTATTTGAGATAGATAATACTTATGTGATAGCTGCGGTAGCAGATGAGCAGGAAAAAGGCGTAGCAAATCTCGAGAGTGTTAGATTCGAAATAGAGAAGAAGGTAAAAGATCAGAAGAAAGCTGATATTATTATTGAGAAATTAAAGGCTGTAGATGGTGCTCTAGCACAAATGGCAATTGACTATGAAGGAAATAATGCCAAGTATTATAGTATGCCTAGTCTTAAATTGACAAGTAACTCCCTTCAAAGTGTAGGATTAGCACCAGAAGCAGTAGGAACTATATTCTCTATGGAATCAGGAGAGAGAACTCAGCCATTTGCTATTAGTAACGGTGTGATTTTGATTGAATTGGTTAGTAAGTTAGAAGGACCAGAGATTTCTGATTATGTTCCTTATCAGAACCAAATCACACAGAAAATTCAGCCAAGAACCAACGCAAAAGTTGATAATGCCGTTAAAGAACTTGCAGATATTGAAGATAATAGATACAAGTTCTTCTAGAATTTAGAACAAAAAACTTATTTAAGTCCTGATCGGTATCTATCGATCAGGACTTTTTTCTTATATGGAAGATTTTAAAGCATTTAAAGAGAAGTTAGAGAAAGTACACAATTTCCCTACTTTATACATGTTCAAGTTTATTGTACCTAAGGATAAGGTAGCTGAGGTAGAGTTGCTTTTTCCCAAAAATGAGATTGTTACTAAGCCGTCATCTTCAGGAAAATACATTAGTATGACTATTAAGAGTATGATGGAATCAGCGGATCATATTATAGAAGTATATACTGAGGCTAAGAAAATTAAAGGCATCATATCGTTGTAATTGCACGATCACTATATTTGATATTGTGAGAGGCTCTTATATCCAATTTATCGCTTTATTAACGCTTACTCTTCTTTGCTGGGGTAGGTTCGATGCTATTGCTCAATCTAGAAAAAGTAATAGACCTAAAACAAATAAAACAACTAATGAAGTCAAAGACTGGCAAGGAGAAAACGAAGATCGCAAGAATAAGAAATACTTGCATCTAAGCCCAGATTACAAGTACATTTATAAAAAAAAGGGTAGCAAGCTTTTAATAGGTAATCCATGTGCTGTAAGCGTCACACATAAATATGGCTTCGTATACCAGCTTCATCATAGAAAGGAGTCATTGGGTAGAGAATTGAGTCGTATTACACACAATTTTGGCGTCCAATTTGGTCTAATTTTTACTAAGAGTCCATTCTGGAAAACTAAAGTGAAAAGAGAATTTAAGAATTGCGCTAGAGTTAGTGGAGACTATCGGGGATGATAGTTTAAAAGGGTTACCTTGGAGGTTTTGTATTTAGAAAACCTCCAAGGCCAATTATTATTTTAAAGGGTTAATTCCTGTATAATTAAAAGGAGTTATCTTTTTCAAATCGACTTTTAATTCATCACTAACATTTAAAGAATCAATGAACTCAGCAAGTGATAACTGGGTAATTTCTTGATTACCTCTGGTCAGTGCTTTCAGTGCTTCGTAAGGTTCCGGATATGCTTCTCTTCTTAAAATTGTTTGTATCGCCTCAGAAACTACTGCCCAATTTTGATCTAGGTCGTATTCTATAGCCTGTTGATTAAGTTCGAGTTTTGACATTCCTTTTTCTAAGGACTTTAACGCTATATATAAATGGCCAACAGGAACTCCGATGTTCCTAAGTACAGTTGAATCTGTAAGGTCTCTTTGAAGTCTAGATATAGGAAGTTTAGAAGCGAGGTGTTCGAATATAGCATTCCCTATACCTAGGTTACCTTCAGCATTTTCAAAGTCAATTGGATTTACCTTGTGTGGCATAGCAGACGATCCTACTTCACCTTTGATCACTTTTTGTTTGAAGTATCCCATAGAGATATACTGCCATACATCTCTACTGAAGTCAATTAGAATAGTGCTAATTCGCTTCAAATTGTCAAATAAAGCTGCCATGTCATCATAGTGCTCAATTTGAGTAGTTGGATAACTTCTTCTCAACCCAAGAATATTGTCTACAAAGTTATTGGCAAATTTATTCCAATCTATTTCAGGATATGCTATATGATGAGCATTCATGTTTCCTGTAGCACCACCAAACTTCGCTCCATATCTGATACTATCTAGCATATTGAGTTGTTGGTTTAACCTTTCTTGAAAGACAAGTATTTCCTTACCAAGATTAGTAGGAGAAGCAGGTTGGCCATGAGTTTTAGCCAACATAGATACGTCCTTCCATGTTTCAGACATTTCAAGTAAAGTAGCTGCTATATTATTTAGCATAGGAATTACTTCATTGTCCATGGCGTGCTTCAGCTGCAATGGAATAGCAGTGTTATTTATATCCTGAGAGGTCAAGCCAAAGTGGATGAATTCTTTGAACTGCTCTAGCCCTAATTCATCAAATCTTTTTTTAATAAAGTACTCTACTGCTTTTACATCGTGATTGGTAGTTTTTTCTATTTCCTTGATCTCAGTAGCATCAGCTTCACTAAACTCAACAACAATTTGTCTAAGTTTTCCAAATACACTGCTATCTACCTTTTCGAGTTGAGGAAGGGGGTGCTGACATAAAGCAATAAAATATTCAATTTCTACATGAACTCTATATTTGATCAGCCCATATTCAGAGAAATATTCTGCCATGCTAGCAGTATGTCTTCTATATCTACCATCGACCGGTGAAATAGCTGTCAGTGTATTTAAATGCATTATACTGTGGTTTAGTCCCAAAAAATTTGGGGTTATAAATTGAACTGTAAAACTAGGTAAAGTGAAGCAGCCAAAGTAATGTTTATATGATAGTTAAGGCTTTTATAAAAGTCAATTTCCATTGTTTAGATAATGGTTGGTACAAATCAACTTTACTGTAATATCTAAATTCATTCGGTGATCTATTGGCGCTTGTATATGAATTGTTAACACTAAAGCAATTGCGCTTATGCCCATCTTCACATAAAAACTAAAATAGGAGTGGACTTTTGAATTCGCTCCTATTTTAATTCATCTTTATAAAGGTTTGATAGAAATTATTTATTTCTAAACAGCTCCATAGGAAATCATAGCATCTGCTACTTTTACAAAACCAGCGATATTAGCGCCTTTAACATAATTGATAGAGCCATCAGGTTCTGTCCCATATGCTACACATTTATTATGAATGTTGGACATGATGTTTTTAAGTTTTTCGTCTACTTCTTCGCGTGTCCAAGAGAGTCGGAGTGAGTTTTGACTTTGCTCAAGACCAGATACGGCTACACCACCTGCATTAGAGGCCTTGGCTGGTCCATAAAGAACACCTGCTGACTGGAATGCATGAGCTGCATCTAATTCTGTAGGCATATTAGCTCCTTCCGCTACAGCCATGACTCCATTTTCAATCAGAGTTTTAGCTTCACTCAAATTCAGTTCGTTTTGTGTTGCACATGGAAACGCCAAATCGCATGCTACACTCCACGGCCTTTTACCTGAATGGTATTCACAGCCATATTTTTCTGCATATTCAGAGATTCTGCCCCTTCTGACAATTTTTAGATCTTTAATCCATTCTAGCTTTTCTTCATCAATACCGTCTTTATCATATATGTATCCACCAGAATCTGACAAAGTGACTACTTTCGCCCCAAGTTCGATCAGTTTTTCAGCCGCATAAATAGCGACATTTCCTGACCCTGAAATAACTGCTCGTTTGCCATTAAAGTCTTCTCCAATCATTTCTAGCATATGTTTGGTGAAGTATATACAACCATATCCAGTAGCTTCTGTTCGAATCAAACTACCTCCAAATTCCAATCCTTTACCTGTAAGAACACCAGTAAATTTGTTAGCCAGTCTTTTGTACTGTCCAAACATATAGCTAATCTCTCGAGCACCTACTCCTATATCTCCGGCTGGGATATCTGTATCTTCACCAACATGTCTATGCAGTTCTATCATAAGTGAATGACAAAATCTCATCACTTCACGATCACTTTTGCCTTTTGGATTAAAATTGGAACCACCTTTGGCTCCTCCCATTGGCAATGTGGTTAAACTGTTTTTGAAAGTTTGTTCGAATCCAAGGAATTTTAAGATACTCAAAGTCACTGAAGGGTGAAATCTCATTCCACCTTTATATGGACCGATAGAATTATTGAATTGTACTCTCCATGCTCTATTGGCTCTTAGATTTCCCTGATCATCTTCCCAGGTTACTCTAAAAATTACGACCCTATCTGGTTCGGTCATTCTTTCTAGGATCTGAGATTCTCTATACTTTTTGTTATCTAATATATATGGCATGAGAGACTCCGCTACTTCTTGGACTGCTTGATGAAATTCAGGCTCACCTGGATTTCTTTTGATAAGTCCATTCATGAACTGCTTAGTCTCTTCTGTAGCTAGTGAGCTAGGTGTAATAATGTTTGACATTGATGTCGGGTTTTGTTTTGTATTTTATACGTGTTTTTTAACGTAATCTCAAAAGGTCGTTTCTTTCTGAACCATCAAAAACTTATTTGACGATTTCAACCCCTTTCCAGAATGCGACATACCCTTCGATTTTTTTAGCAAGCTCTGATGCAGAAGGATAATACCACGCTGCGTCTTCGTTTTTTTGTCCGTTTACATTGAGAGTATAGTAACTAGCGACTCCTTTCCAAGGGCAAGTGGTGTGTGTTTTACTTTCGTTAAAGTATTCAGATTTTATACTATCTGAAGGAAAATAGTGATTATTTTCTATGATTACAGTATCATCACTCTCAGCGATTACCTGTCCGTTCCAAATTGCTTTCATGTCTTAACAAATGTTTTTTTCATAAACTGAAATAGGGGAACTAGGGTTCCAAAGTGTCTTGTATTTAAATGAATTGATATAGGTCTTCAACCTTCAAATAGAAACATACCAACATTAAATTGCATTAAAAAGATATTTTTCTTTGGATTGTCAATAGGCATTTTATAATTTTACTCTCCCCACAATCTTATTCACCGAATAATTCTGAACCTGATTAACCATATGTACAATATGGAAAAAAACTCTGCGTTAACTAAACAGGTGTTACAATGAATAAAATAGGTGTCAGCGATAGTGAACTAGTATCACTTTACAAAAACGGAAATGAAATGGCTTTTGAAGAGTTAGTAACTCGACATAAAGCCAGGGTTTTCACTACAATTTATTTGATCGTCAAGGACAAATATGTAGCTGAGGATTTGCTGCAAGATGCTTTTATTAAAGTAGTAAATACCATTAAATCTGGAAAGTACAATGAGGAAGGTAAATTTTTGCCTTGGGTACTTAGAATCGCACATAATCTGGCGATAGATAGTTTTAGGAAGAACAAACGATACCCTACTATCGTACTTGAAGATGGTAGTCGCGTTTTTGACACTATGGAATTTGCAGAAGGGTCAATGGAATCTGTGCAAATCAAAGAAGATACTAATCAGCTATTGAAGCGACTGGTGCAAGAATTACCAGATTCGCAACGTGAAGTGCTTATAATGAGACATTATATGCAAATGAGTTTTCAGGATATCGCAGAGTCCACAAACGTAAGTATAAACACTGCTCTTGGGCGAATGCGCTATGCTTTAATTAATTTGCGCAAAAAGATGGACAAACTAAACATCGCCTATGACAACACTGTTTACCGAACTTGATTTGATGCGCTATATCTATGGTGAATCTTCTGAAACTGAAAAAAGTGAAATCCAAAATGCTGCTATGTTAGATGCGGATTTACAAGAGGAAATCTTCAATCTAGAATTTGCTAAGAGACTCTTAGATAGACTCTCTTTTGACACAGCAGATTTATCGATGGAGAAAACATTTAATTATTCTTCGAGTTTTAACACTCAAAGTGCACATTAATAATGTATAGATAAACAAATGAGCCTGATTCGATAGAGTCAGGCTCATTTGTTTATCTATAATATGGCTACGCTGGTCATTAAAAAAATCTCATCCATCGTAAACATTTTTATTCGTTTTATAGTCCTATTATATTAGTACTAACCACGAATTGGAGAATGGATAGTAAGAGTTCGATATTGTATGTAGATGATGAAGAGATTAATAGATACATCTTTGAGATGTTGTTACAATCTACTTTTAATGTTTACAAAGCGGATTCTGGACAGGGTGCTTTAGAAATTCTCTCAGAAAATCCAGAAATAAAATTGGTGATTACAGACTGGAGCATGCCTAAAATGGATGGCTTATCTTTTGCTCGTAAAGCCAAGTCACTTTTTAAGGATAAAAAAATCATGATGCTATCCGCATACATGAAAAATAGAGAAATTGATGATGCAATAGCCAATGGCGTCTTAAAGGCTTATTTTTCAAAACCTCTTGATCGTGAAAGTTTTCTTACTAAAACCAAAGAGTTGGGTTTATTAAATTAAGGGTAAACGGTCTTTTCCTGTTATTAGCCAATTGAAATAAATATTGTGCTATCATTTTTCCTTTTTAAATTTGGTAGTGTCTCTAACAGAAATTGTTGATCTATGAAAAAACCGATACTTTATGTAGATGATGAAGAAATGAATTTAGAGCTATTTGATATGCTTCTTAATCATAACTTCAAGGTTTTCAAAGCCAATTCTGTAGATCAGGCACTTGAACTACTAGATGTGCATGATGACATCGAGGTAATATTTACCGACTGGAGAATGCCTAACCGGGACGGTTTAGAACTTGCCCGAGAAGCTAGTGAAAAATTCGATAAGCATATTATTATGATATCTGCCTTCATGAGAAATAGTGAAATAGACAGGGCTATAGAAGAAGGGTATTTAAGCGGTTATTTGCCAAAACCATTTGATCGTCAAAGAATAATAACAGAGGTCGATAAACTCACACAACTTCATTAATCTGGTTTATTGATAAATGAGGTTACATTTGTCAAATGATATTTAGAAAATCACTACTTTTTTTTCTTTTCTTTTCTGCTGCATTATCTGCACACTCGAAAGACAAAAATAATTGGGTCATAAATCTTAAAGGAGATACTATCCGCGCAAGGATGTATATAGATATGAGAGATAAGTATGATCATGATCGTATCAGGGTCAAAGCCGATTCTGGAAAGTTTACGATGATGCCTTGGCAAATAAAACGTGCCCATCTTAATGGTTTTGATTACATACCTATAAAGTTGAATCAGAAACAACAGTTTGGTGAAGTTGTAAGTGAAGGCTTCTTGAGCCTTTATCATGTAAGAGGTACCGATGGAGAAACATCTACACAATTTATTCAAAAGGTATTGGTAAAAAGAACAGGAGAGCAACTAATGGTTTCTTTGCTTACTTTCAAAAGGGTTACAAAGAAGTTTCTAGAAGATTGCGTGGTTAATTCAAAAGTTGAAGAAGCGGGAAACTACAAGATCAAAAACATACAAGAAATAGTGAATGAATATAATTCATGTATGGATAATCGTACTGTAGCGTTGTTCACAAAGGAGGATGTTGATAAAGACATAGCAGATTTTAAAGTTTTAATTCAAAGAATTCGAGAAAGTCAAATTGCGGATAAGGAAGATCTTGTTGAAATGATTAATGATGTGCAAGGGAAAGTCAACATTGGAAAGAATGTACCAACATATCTTATTAACTCAATACATTCTATTTTGAATCAAGATGATAAATTGAGTCAAGAATTCAATAAACTTCTAGAAAAGTATAATCGATGAGAGTAACCCTTTTTGTACTTCTTTTTGCGCTTTCATTTTCGATACATGCCAAGGATTATGTTTTGACCAAAGAGGGCAAGACTCTTGAAGGGAAAGTTTATTTTGATTTAAAAGGTCGATATGGCCAAGACAAAGTTGCTGTAAAGAACGACGAAGGTTTGACCAAGTTAGCGGCATATGATGTTGAAAAGGTCGAATTGGACGGAGAGGAATATGTTACAGTAAAAATTAAGAAACATCATTATTATGCTAAAGTAATAGAGAAAGGAGTTTTGAACTATTACTTGATGGTCGATCCAAATAAAACAAAGCGCCTTGATTTTGACACTAAGACATTGTTTAAAGAAGGCTGGAAACCGTTAGAGATTTCTGCTCAAGGATTTAAGTCGAAATTAAAGGCAATGGTTGCAGAATGCAGTGATGTTTTAGCTAAAGTGAGTGCTAAAGGGTTTTCAAAAAATAACTTAGCCCAGATAGTCGTTCAGTACAATGACTGTGTGATGGATATCCAAGCTAAACAGCTCATTGATGCTGAGAGCCTAAATAAGTTAAATCAACAAGATGCTTTGACATTTCAAGCATTAGTAGCCGAAGTAGCAGATAGTGACTTAGAAAATAAGTCAGAAGTCAACGAAATGCTAAGGGATGTTATTAAAAGGTTAGATAATAAGGAAGAGGTCCCAGGCTATCTTAAAAACGCACTTTTAAATAGTTTCAAAGGGCATGAAGATTGGAAAGAGATGTTTATTAAACTGATTAATTAATTTTCTCGCAAAGTATTCCAGTGTTGGTTCCGTCCATTAAGGTCGTAGCAAAAATGTACAACTGACCACCTTCTTTTAAACCTGTTTTTTTCCGAATATTAGAGACATCTTGTGGATAGTTTCTAACAGTTAAGTTGGCTTTCATTGATGGTATTTCAGCTTTTAACTTTTTTTTATTTAAAGCAATTTGTTTGAGTATTTTAAAGGAACGCCCAGGGAAATTAGGAATTATTTCGGGGCTAGAATACAGATGAGAGTTTCGATGAAGTTTAGTTAATCCAAGCTTATTTGAAATACTATTGAATCCACCAGCTTTCATGATTGAAGCGTTAGGTTCATAGAGATAGTTAGACGGCATAGAGAATGATGGAACTTCTTCCTCTTCTTTTTTGGAAAATAGGAATAATTGAGTGCCGCCATTTTTTAGTAGATTGATTGTATGAAAAGTAACAGGGCGCGGTTCTTTTGTAATTATGAAAAGAAGTTCTTTGCATTCATTGTCAACTGAAACAGTGTGTATTTCATTTACTGAGTTTAGTTGATTCATAGCCTGTTCTATATCTAGCATAGGAGAAAGCTTCACTATTAATTTAGCATTCCGTTTCTCAATTTCTGGTAAGATCTTAGTTAAATCAGGCTGGCAGTCAGAAAGAGCAAAGACTTTTTTATTGTTTTCATCCCTTCTGGCTGGATCTATATAATAGACTTTCGCGGCTGTTTTTTCGTTTTTGAGATAGTTTTCAGCGCTATTATGTATACAAGTTATCTCTGCGTTAAGAGCTTTATAATTGGATAAGGCTAGTTGAGATAATTCTGGATTTTTCTCAACATGAATAGTTTTTTTGACTCTTTGAGAAAAGAAATAGGTGTCAATACCAAACCCTCCAGATAAATCGGTGAGTGAGTCCCTTTCTTCAACCAGTTGAGCTTTGTATCGAGCAGTAGCTTCGGATGAACATTGCTCCATTGAGACACCATGAGGAAATATGACATCTGGAATTTTATAGAGTGAAGGTAACTTGGTTATTGCCTTTTGACGAGATTTTATTTGTGCGGCAATAAGTTGGATTGGAAGGCTAGGGAATTTAGATGCTGATAAAACTAAAGAGACAGGATCTTCTTTCTCATGTTTTTTGATGAAAGATTGAATATCCTGCCGCCTTAATTCTTGCACTGTGAGTGATTAGAATACGAGATTTTTCTCACTGATAAACTCTGCAATTTGAACTGCGTTTGTAGCTGCCCCTTTTCTTAAGTTATCTGCTACAATCCAAAGGTTCAATGCGTTTTCTCTAGATTCATCATTTCTGAATCTACCAACAAATACTTCATCCTTTTTGTGAGCTGTCAGAGGCATTGGATATATATTATTAGCCACATCGTCTTGGATGATAAGTCCTGGTACTTTAGAAAGAATTTCCTTCACCTCTTTCATATCATATGGATTATCAAACTCAATGTTAACAGCTTCTGAGTGACCTCCCATGGTAGGTATTCTTACAGCGGTAGCGGTCACTTTTACGTTTTCGTCTCCAAGTATCTTGACCGTTTCATTTGTCATCTTCATTTCTTCCTTTGTGTATCCATTATCTTGGAATACATCAATATGAGGAAGTACGTTCATGTCTATTTTATGTGGGTAGATCATTTCAGGAGTCTTACCTGCTCTTTCTGCCATCATTTGATCAACAGCTCCTTTACCTGACCCAGTGACTGACTGGTATGTAGAGACTACAACTCTATTAATACCATATTTTTTATGAAGAGGTCCTAGGACCAGTACCATTTGTATAGTAGAACAGTTGGGGTTTGCAATTATTCTATCATCCATCATAATCGTTTCCCCATTAATTTCAGGGACGATCAATTTCTTAGATGGATCCATTCTCCATGCTGAAGAGTTATCAATCACGATGGTTCCAGCTTTTGCAAATTGAGGTGCCCATTCAAGAGAGGTACTTCCTCCTGCTGAGAAAATGGCAACGTCTGGCTTAGCAGCGACTGCATCTTCTAGCCCAATGACCGTATAGGTCTTGCCGTTGTACTCAACTTCTTTGCCTACAGATCTGGCTGAAGCAACCAACAACAATTCATCGTACTGAAAGTTTCTTTCTTGGAGCACTTCTAGGATTTCGTTTCCTACAAGTCCAGTAGCTCCGACAACTGCTAATTTCAATTTCTTTTCTATTTATGTTAATAAATGGATTGCAAAAGTAGCACTTTCATAGAGATATCATTAGCTAGCTGATAAGAGTCATTAATTATAAGTTCTATATTGAACGAAATGTTAAGATATTAACTTAATATTGAAAAGCTGAAGTTATTCTAACGAATAGTATTCTTAAAACAGCTTCTGATGTACCTAACTTGCCTTTAAACTTTAAGTCTATGTTTAATTATCTAACCAAGTGGATGCGTAGCCGATTTGGCTTTACGAAACATGAAATTCAAGGGATGTTTGTTTTAATTCCTTTGATGACTATTATTCTTTTTATCCCAAAAGGGTATAAGATGCTTTTGAAGTATTATTACCCGCATGATTTTTTGGAAGAGAAAGCTGCTTTGGAGGCTTGGAAGAAAGAAATTATTCTTACTCCTATTCAAGAACCGGAGGTTGTTTTACCCAAAATATCGCCTCAATACTTCAATCCGAATACTATTAGTAAAAGCGAATTCATAAAACTTGGTTTCAAAGAATATGTAGCAGATCGATTAATCAAATACCGTCGGAGTGGTGGTGTGTTTAAGAAAAAGAAAGATTTGATGAAGATTTATGGGATTAATAAAAGCTTAGTGAAGTCATATTTTAAATACATTATTATCCCAGATTCTAAGAAAACAGAACTAAGACTTGAATACAACAAAACTAATGTCGAAAACACATCTAATTCATTTTTAAAAGAAGATGCTGTAGTAATAAACCTGAATACAGCGGATACCACGGAATTACAATCTATTGTAGGTGTAGGAAAGTATTGGTCCTCAAGAATCGTGAAGTATAGAGAAGCCCTAGGTGGATTTGTGGACAAAAGTCAGATCAAAGAGATGTATGGAATTAAACCCGATTTGGCTGATAGAATTATAGATCAAATATCTCTGCAAGAGATAGAGATTAAAAAAGTTGATTTGAATACAGATTCAGTTAAAGTTTTAGCAAGACATCCATACATATCCTACAAGGATGCTAATAGCATATTGAGATACAAGAAACAACATGGAGAATATCAATCAGTGGATCAGATTAAGAATATCATATCTATATCTGATTCTGTATTTTCTAAAATATCACCTTATCTAGAAGTTAGAAAATGAAGTTCACTTAGTGAATAGATAATAGTATAAATATCTCAATGATTCAATGTATTTTAGACGAGTATGGAGGAAATACTCAAGTCATATTTACGTCGCCTTACAAATCTCTCTGGGAATAATCGTTCGTTGCTTTTGCTCAAATTGACTACTGAGCAATTCATGGATGTACATGATTTCGATTATGCATTGAAAGAACCATCATTTAAGATTCTAGAGAAAATCATTGCTCGGAAGACTAATATTCCATTGTGTACTATTCAAGATAGTAGAGATGGAGATAGTAATAAACTTTCTAAGCGACTTAAAAAACTTACTAGAATTGATAATCTAGTGTATGAAGAGCGTGGAGCTAGGGATCTTTATCTTGGTTGGCCTATCGTTAAGGGAAAGTTTTCGGATGGGACTATTGTAAGATGCCCATTAATGTTTTTTCCTGTTTCTATTACATCGGATCACAAGAACTGGTTAGTTCATGTTCGTAAGGATGTAAATATTACAATGAATAAATCATTCTTACTGGCATATGCTTATTTCAACGGATTGACTCCGAATGAGACGTTGTTAGAAAGAGTGTTTGATGATTTTGATCGAGAAAGTACAGGGTTTAAAACGGATCTCTATGAACTACTTAAGAAAGAAAATTTAGAGGTTAATTTCAATCAAGATAATTTTCAGGACGTTCTTAAGTCCTTCGATTCGGTCAAAAAATTAGAGCTTGAGAACTTTGAGAAAGAAGGAGAATTAAAGTTATTTCCACAAGCCATTATTGGGATATTTCCTCAAGCAGGGTCTTATCTCGTTCCAGATTATATGACCATGCTGGAAAGACCTCCAGAAAATGTAGAGTCGTTTTTCAAGGAAAGGAATTTAGATACTACAGATGATCTAGATACATCCTACTATCGTTTTCTTAAAAAAGTTAAAGAGGATCAAACTTATGCCCCTTTTAAACTAGACGCATATCAGGAGAATGCACTGAAAGCTATAAAAAAAGGGAATTCGGCAGTAGTACAAGGTCCTCCAGGTACTGGGAAATCACAATTGATATGTAATCTAATAGCAGATTATATAGCTAGAGGAAAGAATGTTCTTCTTGTTAGCCAAAAACGTGCTGCTTTAGATGTCGTTTTTGAACGATTAGAAGAGAAGCAACTCGGAGAGTTTTTAGGGTTATTACACGATTTTAAAAATGATCGTAAACCGATTTATCAACAGATAGAAAAGCAGATTAGTCATCTAGAGGACTATAGGTCTATGAATAATTCTTTAGATGCTATTCAGATTGAAAGAAATTTCTTGAAAACGAGTAGGCTGATAGATCAGCTAGAGGAGGAATTAGAAGAATTCAAGGCAGCTCTATTTGATACAACCGAATGTGGACATTCTATTAAGGAGCTTTATTTGACATCTAGTCCTCATCGTCAGAGCATTCCGCTCAATCAAGAATATAGATTTTTTAAAGTGGGTGACATATCTGCTTTTAAACGCAAATTGAAATACTATAGTATATATGCTGAACAATTTGAAAATGAAAACCATCCCTGGTTTAGGAGGTTATCCTTTGCTTCTTATGGTGTAAAAGAGAGGCAGGTTTTGTCTGATTATATCAATGAAATAGAACCATACATTAATGTACTGGAAATAGTAACAAAGAAAGCTGTAGGGAAGAAAATTCTATTTGGTGATGTAGCGGAGATAATCCGTAAGAAGTCCGATATCGTGCATTTAGCCTCGTTACTAAAAGATAAGCAAGCCTTCAGAGGCCTTGTGAAACTACTGAAATCTGAGCCTAATCGAGTAGAAAAGAAAGAAATTGCCGAAATAGAAAAGACAACCTTACAATTTTTTGATGGCGAAGGGCCCGAATTGTCACTGGAATCTCAAGAGCTAGGTAGGTTTCAGGAAGTATTAGAAAGAGGTTTAGCAGCTAAGGGCAACTTGCTCAAATGGTTCTGGTGGAAGTTTTTTTCAAAAGACAAAATTTTCATTACACGAGTATTGGTTGCCAATAAATTGAAGAATAGTCGCGAAGCATTCAATATTCTGGTTGAAAAAGTTGATAATAGATTGAACCTTGAACACAATTTGACGGGTTTAATCAAACTTAAAGGCCTGCTTGAACTTCCATCTAAATTCAGAAAGATTGATATACAGAATTGGTTTTTCTATCAGAAGCAGGCTATTGAAGCTAGAGATCTGCTTAGAAATATAAGACAACTCAATGACTATATTTCAGCTGAAAATTTGGATGGTGTAGAGTATGTGAAGAAGCTTGAAAGTCTTTTAGTGGCTCTAGAACCAATTGAAGAAAAGCTTTCACATTGGGAAAAATACTTTTCTATTGCACATCTACGTCAGATTTTTGGTAAACATGTGGATATGAAGAAGCTAGACAAGTCTCTTCATTTGGATTTCGACTCTCTTTGTGAATATGACAAGCTAAAAGAAGAACTTTCACATGAAGAAAAAAGGGTCATTGAAAAAATTCAAGAGGAGCTCCCTAGTGCAAATGCAGATCAATGGGTAAAACTTTTTGATAACTCTTTAAAACTTGCTTGGATTGACCACATAGAGATTAAATATCCGGTTTTACGTACAGTCAGCTCACAAAAATTTGAGCAGATGCAACTAGACTTACAAAATGCAGTTTCTGAAAAGTTCCGACTTAGCAATGAAATTTTACTCATTAAGTCTCGAGAAAGAGTATATAAGAATGTAGAGTATAACCGTCTCAATAATATGGTGACCTATCGAGATGTATATCATCAGGTTACTAAAAAACGTCGTATTTGGCCTGTTAGAAAATTGATTGCCAATTATCCAAGGGAGATTTTTGATTTAATACCTTGTTGGTTAGCTTCTCCAGAGTCTGCTTCTGCTATTTTTCCGATGGAGAAAGTTTTCGATCTAGTGATTTTTGATGAGGCTTCACAATGCTTTGTAGAGAAAGGAATACCTGCCATGTACAGAGGTAAACAAGTCGTAGTTGCAGGAGATTCTAAACAGTTAAAACCTAATGACCTGTACCAAGTAAGGTGGGAAGAGGAAAACCAAGAAGAGATTCCTGAATTGGACTTTGATTCTTTATTGAATCTTGCTGGCAAGCATCTTATGCAAGTTCAGCTCAATGGGCACTATCGAAGTAAGAATCTAGATTTGATTCGATTCTCTAATGAACATTTTTATGATAATCGATTGGATATGTTGCCGGATTGTAATGATCTTAATCAAGGTGACAGAGCAATCGAGTACATCAAGGTAGAAGGGGTCTGGCACAAGAACAAAAATAAAGTTGAAGCAGACAGAATTGTTGAGTTGGTTAAGCAGCTGTTGGAATTAAAACCCAATCTAGAAATTGGTATAGTTACATTTAATGTCCAACAGCAACTACATATTATTGGTCGACTAGAAGAATATTCAGTTGAAAAAAATATTATTCTTCCAGACAATTTAATTGTTAAAAATATTGAGAATATTCAGGGTGATGAGAAAGACGTAATTATTTTCTCTACTGTTTACGCACCTGATTCTTCTGGCCGCATGATCATGAATTTTGGCAGTCTCAATACGGAAGGAGGTGAAAACCGACTCAATGTGGCTATTACTAGGGCAAGGGAAAAGATTTATTTAGTCACGAGTATTTTTCCTCAGCAATTAAACGTAGAACAAGCTAAGTATGCTGGCCCTAGATTATTAAAAAAGTATCTTGAATTTGCTTTTAAAGTATTTGAAGGTAATACAAGGCACGATCGTCAGACAAAATTCGAACATTCCAAAAATTGGTATTTATCTGCGAAGATTAAGGATATTGAATTTAATGAATTTCAACATGTTGATATAGACTCCACTATGCCATATATGGACTTAGCTATTCAACATAAAGACAACTATATAGGAGGCTTATTAACTGATGATGAGCTGTATCATGGAGCTATTAGTGTAAAGGCATCGCATGTTTACAAGCACTATATTTTGAAGTTTAAAAACTGGAATTATCTCAGCTTATTCAGTCGTCAATATTGGTCGAACCCTGATCACTTGAGAGATCAAATCAAAAGATTGATAGGTAGAAACATTAAAGAAGAAGATCAATAATTATTGATCTTCTTCTGGAGATTTTACGACTTTCAGACCAAAGGCCATAATTCCTGGAAGTTCTTCCATTCTCATGAATTGTTTGATTTTAAAAGAATGTTTTCCGGGCATTTCAAACTGATATCCTTTTAAAATTGGAATCTCTCTATCAAAAAGGTCTCCTACACCGTCCCCAAGAGGTTCGCCGGATTTTTTATCAAAAAGCATCAAATTTTGAAGCTCTTCTGATGCAATTGACTGAGTTGAATCTACAAGATAATGAGTTACAAACACATTATAATAAGGGTATTGTACGGCATATCGTACATTGTATGATATGTCGTATTTAATAGATGCATCCTCTATTTCGAAGTCAAATGATGCTAATGAATCAACATTCCATATACCTGCTGGAATATCTTGGTAGCCATCATATATCACATCATTTTTACAAGACGTCAATACGCTAACTAATGTAATTAGTGCTAATGAGTATGTAAGTAGTTTCTTCATTTGATTATTTCTTAGGTTTAGTATTCCTATTTCGATTTCGTCTATTTCCTTGATTTTTAGATCTGTGGTTTTGATTCTTAGGTTGATTGTTTTCTGGGTTCTTGTTTTGTTCTCCTTTAGCTTTTGACTTGTTGTTTTTAGGTTTTGTATTCTCCTTTTGCTGATTAGAGTTATTATTTTGTTTCGAGACAAGGTTATTATTTGTTTTGGATCTATTTCTCCGTCTAGCCTTGTTGTTGGGTTTATTTTTCTTTCGATATTTTTTATCAATACGATCAAGATCATTATTCAATGATAAGAAATCTGCATTGGAAGATTCGATTTCCACCAGCTCTTCTTTAAGAGATTCTGGCTTTTGACCCCGAGCATTCAATTTTTGAATTTCAACTACTCGATCAGTATCTACAGATATCCATGCGTTTTCGTTTTTATATCCGAACCACATGATTTTTCTAAAGATATCGGTCTTTTGTAATCTGGCCTCACCTTTCTCTGTCAAAAGTGGTTTGTCAACTTTTGGAATGTCTCCAAGAGCATCCATATAAGTTTCCAATTCATAATTTAGACAGCATTTAAGACGTCCACATTGACCAGATAGTTTGCTAGGGTTAAGAGAAAGGTTTTGATATCTAGCGGCTGATGTGGAGACACTTTTGAATTCAGATAACCATGTAGAACAGCAAAGTTCTCGACCACAGGACCCGATTCCACCCAGTCTACTTGCTTCCTGACGAAGACTGATTTGACGCATTTCCACACGTATTCTAAACTCTCCAGCCAATTGTTTGATTAATTCTCGAAAGTCTACTCTTTCGTCAGCTGAATAGTAAAATGTAGCTTTAGAATTATCAGCCTGAAACTCAATATCAGTTAACTTCATTTGAAGCTTGAGTTTATCTATAATTTCTCTGGTTCGGAATAGAGTTGTATTTTCTCGATTCTTTGCGGTTTCAAATTTCTCAAGGTCTTTTTGCGTTGCAACACGATAGATACTTCGAATATCATCATTATTCTTAACCTTTTTCTTTTGCATTTGAAGCCTTACTAACTCTCCTTGTAAAGAAATATAGCCAATGTGATGACCATTAGGTACGTCTATCACTACAGGGTCTCCAGGATAAAGCTCTAAATCGTTAGTATTTCTATAGAAATCCTTCCTTCCATTTTTAAATCTAACTTCTAATACGTCAAACGTATCCTCTCGTGGCATATCCATGTTGGATAACCAATCGAATACATTCTTTTTGTTGCAGCCTCCACTATCGCATCCGCCATTTCTATTGCAACCCAGTACGTTACCTTCTGCAGCTGTCAGTGTGCTACAAGAACTACATCCTGACATATGTCTATCATCTAAGTGAGTTACAAATGACTAATGTCACTTTTAATCACAGGTTTATCAATAATCAATCAATTCAAAAACTTGATTCTCTAAATATAAGTAAGAATTAAATTCTTATCGTACTTGACCAAGAGACTCATTTCATTATTAGAAGGGTGGGATTCTCACCCTTTCCAATTAAGAAGGTCTTGCCCTATATCTTTACGCATTGTCATACCATCCCAAGAAATTTTTGACAAATTATCATAGGATAGATTAAGAGCAGATTGGATTGAATCGCCAATTCCTGTTGATGCGAGCACACGACCTCCGTTAGTTACTATTTCTTCACCTGATACTTTTGTTCCAGCATGAAAAACAATTCCTTTCTTTTCTTGACCGAGACCAGTCATTGAATTTCCTTTTTTATAAGAACCAGGGTATCCACCTGAAACTGCCACCACAGTAGTAGCAGTTTCATCGCTAAACTCTATGGTTTCATTAGCAAGCTCTTTTTTAGCTGCTGCTATAAGATGTTGAGTTAAATCAGATTTGATTCTTGGCAATACTACTTCAGTTTCCGGATCTCCCATTCTGACATTGTATTCTACCACTGAAGGCTCTCCATTGTTGTTCATCAGCCCGATGAAAATAAAGCCAACGTAATCAATTCCTTCTTTGTTTAATCCATTTACTGTTGGAATTACCACCTTTTCTTCAACCCGTTTCATGAATTCGGCATCAGCAAAAGGGACTGGTGATACAGCACCCATTCCGCCTGTATTAGGGCCAGTATCTCCCTCACCGATTCTTTTATAATCTTTAGCTTCTGGAAGGATTAAATAATCTTTTCCGTCAGTTAAAACAAAAACGGATAGTTCAATACCATGTAGATACTCCTCTATTACTACTTTGTTACTAGCATCTCCGAATTTGCCTCCTAGCATTTCTTCAAGAGTATCTTTTGCTTCATTTAGGTCTTCGGTAATAATTACACCTTTGCCAGCTGCAAGTCCATCAGCTTTTAATACGAAAGGTCCTTCTAAAGTTTCTAGATATTCTTTTCCATCATTAATATTTAATGAGGTAATAGTTTTAGAACCCGCAGTTGGCACACCATGACGGTTCATGAACTCTTTCGAATAATCTTTACTTCCTTCTAGTTGTGCTCCATCGGCGCTAGGACCGACTACTAGAACTTCAGCTAAGTTTGGTTTACTGTCTATGTAGTTTCTAATTCCTTTAACTAAGGGTTCTTCGGGTCCAACTACAACCATTCCAATATTTTGGTCGATAATAGCTCTTTCTATTTCTTCGAAATCATTAACTCCGATTTCAAGATTCGTAGCCACACTATTAGTACCGGCATTTCCTGGTGCAACAAATAGATCATCACACAAATCACTTTGTTTTATTTTCCAAGCCAGTGCATGTTCTCTTCCGCCTGATCCAATTATTAGAATATTCATGAATTTTTGATTGTTTCCTGATTTATCAGGAGTATTTAAAAACTAATAGCACCGATCCACGATACCATATGGAGCCGCAAAAGTAATTGATCTATCTAGTATCAGCTAACTCTAATTTGCGTATTCAGACATGAATTTGATTCGCATAAGTCTTACTTCCTCTTCAGTGTATCCATCAACTTCTAGTTCGTCCATAGCTTCATCGATATCATCGGTCTCAGCTGTTAAGAAATAGTCCATGATATCATCTTGTCGATCTTCATCGATAAAAGAGTCAATATAGTAATCAAGATTTAATTTGGTTCCAGAGTAAATAATGTGCTCAATTTCTTCTAAAACCTGGTCAAATGAGATGGCTTTAAGATCAGCTATTTCCTCCAAATCCATTTTAGCATCAATCTTTTGAATCAAGAAAATCTTGATTTTTGACTTGTTAACAGCAGATTTGATAACCACGTTTGATGCTGTTTCCAGTTCGTTTTCCTCTACGTACTTCGTTATCAGATCAATAAAAGGTTTTCCGAACTTAGAAACCTTACCCATTCCTACACCATTAATCTGAGCAAGATCATCCTTAGTAGTAGGGTATGCTGTGGCCATTTCTTCAAGAGAAGGATCCTGAAATATAACGTATGGAGGTAAATTCTTTTGCTTTGCTACCTTTTTACGAAGGTCTTTCAGCATGTTGAAAAGTTCCTTGTCGTAAGCCTTATTTTGAGATAAATGACCCGCATCTTCTAAGTTTTCGACATTGTAGTCATGATCTTTAGAAAGCATTACTTCAAAAGGAGACTTTAAGAAATCATGTCCTTTTTTGGTTACTTTCAATACGCCAATATTGACTATGTCTTTTTCTAAAAACTCATTCAAAAGAGTTTGGCGTACTACAGATCTCCAAAAAACTTCAGATTCATCATTTCCCGTACCAAATACATCTAATTTGCTGTGGTCATAACTCTTCACATATTGGCTCTCAATACCTCTGACTACATCAACTATGTGTTTTATGCCAAACCTTTCCTCAGTTTTGATGGCCGTGTCTATTACTTTTTGGATAAATGATTGACCTTCAAATATTTCTTTAGGATGTGCACAATTATCACACATTCCACTGTCTTTGCACTTACTATCATCGTATTCTTCACCAAAATAGTGAAGAAGTTGTTTACGTCTGCAGACTGATGACTCTGCATACGAAGACATCTCTTCCAATAAATGCTTCGCATTTTCACGTTCTGTTACTGGTTTGTCTTTATTGAATTTTTCAAGCTTAATAATGTCATCAAGGGTGTAAAACATTACACATTTTCCTTCAAGACCATCTCTACCAGCTCTACCAGTTTCTTGGTAATACCCTTCTAAAGATTTGGGAGTATCATAGTGAATCACGAATCGGACGTCAGGCTTATCAATCCCCATTCCAAAAGCAATTGTGGCTACAATCACATCGACATCTTCACTTAGGAAGTCATCTTGGTTTTTCATTCTAGTAGCACTTTCAAGACCTGCATGGTAGGGTGCCGCATTGACTCCGTTGACTTTCAGAAATTCTGCAATTTCTTCTACTTTTTTTCTACTCAAGCAGTAGATAACCCCTGATTGCCCTTTAAAATCGTTGATGATTTTAATCAGTTGCTTGTTAACATCTACTTTAGGCCTGATCTCATAAAAAAGATTCGTTCGGTTGAAAGAAGACTTAAAAACATCAGCTTCCTCCATATTTAGATTCTTTTGGATATCCATCTGAACCTTTGGAGTGGCTGTAGCCGTCAGCGCAATTATTGGAATATTTCCTAATTGTTCCATGATGCTCTTAATCCGTCGGTATTCTGGACGGAAGTCATGACCCCATTCAGAAATACAATGCGCTTCGTCAATGGCTGCAAAAGAAATTTTTGCCTCACTTAAGAAAGCAATATTATCTTCTTTTGTTAGGGACTCTGGTGCCACATACAAAAGTTTCACTTCTTCTGATAAAACTCCGTCTTTGACTCTCTTTGAATCAGTTTTATTTAAAGTAGAATTTAGAAACTCTGCTCTGATTCCGAAAGCGTTTAGCTGATCAACTTGATTTTTCATCAATGCTATCAATGGAGAAATAACGATGGCCGTTCCTTCACACATGACAGCTGGTAGCTGATAACAAAGTGACTTTCCTGCTCCCGTAGGCATCAGGACGAAAGTGTTTTTTCCTTTAAGGATGTTGTTGATGATTTGCTCTTGGTTGCCTCTGAAGCTGCTAAAACCAAACGTCTTCTTCAGTTGCTCCTGTAATCCCACATCTTGAGTAATTATCATTTGTCTCAAAATTAAACGGATACATAAATTAACCATTTTATGCTGATTTTCAATCGCTAAACGGCAATTAATGCACCGAACTGCTGCAATAATTTTTTTCTATGACGCTCAAGGCATCAGTTTATTGTAATAATTACGTTACTAATATTTCAAACCAATATTCTTCGTAGTTTTGAAGCCAAATTAACTAATTAAATGAGCTCACAAGTATACGTAGTAATAATGGCTGGCGGTGTCGGAAGTAGGTTTTGGCCGTACAGTCGAAACTCTCGACCGAAGCAATTTATAGACATCCTAGGTACTGGAAAGTCTTTACTTCAGATGACCTACGAGAGGTTTCTAAATACTTCCAACAAAGATAATATATTGGTGGTTACTAACCAGATATATGCTGATCTCGTTAAGGAACAACTTCCAGAAGTTTCAGAAGATCACATATTATGTGAGCCAGATCGTAGAAATACGGCTCCATGTATTGCTTATGCTGCATATAAAATCAAGTCTAAAGACCCCAATGCAGTAATGGTAGTCACTCCGGCAGATCATGCTGTCTTTCAAACCGAAAAATTCACAGAAATCATAGCAAAAGGAATTAAAGCTTCCGATGCTACTGAAAGTTTAGTGACAATAGGAATTACGCCAAATCGTCCAGAAACAGGATATGGATATATTCAATATGAGGAAGGTAATGAGGACGTATCGAAAGTAAAAAACTTCACAGAGAAACCTAATCTCGAAAAAGCAAAACAGTTCTTGGAAAGTGGAGACTTTGTCTGGAATGCGGGGATTTTTATATGGTCGATTGATACTATTACTAAGTCTTTTGGAAAATACCTTCCTGATGTAGCTGAGGCTTTCGAAAAGGCAAATGATTTGTATTATACTGATAAAGAGGAAGGTTATATTAATCCCGCATATAGTGAAATGGAAGGGATATCAATTGACTACGGTATACTTGAGAAATCTCCTAATGTCTATGTGGTTCCTGCTGATTTTGACTGGTCCGATTTAGGTTCATGGAGTTCACTTCATGAAATGAGAGATAAAGATGATAATGATAATGTAGTGGATGGTGAAGCTATTATTATGGATGCCAAGAATAATATCATCAAAAGTGAAACAGATAGGTTGTTGGTATTAGATGACTTGGACGGTTACTTGGTAGGTGACTTCGAAGATGTCTTAATTGTTTGTAAAAAAGATAATGAGGCTAAGTTCAGAGAATATGTAGCTGCGGCAAAAGAAAAAACTGGAAGCAAACACCAATAGAATTTGATTCAACTTTACGAAAGTAAATAATCAAACTTTCGTAAAGTTTAAAATATCAGTATCCCCTCTGTCTTACACATTCATATAAAACAATTCCTGCTGCTACAGAGACATTGAGAGAATCAATTTCACCCCCTATTGGAATTCCTAGTTTGAAATCTGCGATTTCAAGAAGCTCTTCTGAAATTCCATCTTCCTCAGATCCCATGATAATACACGTAGGAATATCGAATTCAGCTTTGTAGATAACATCGTCACCTTTTTCAGTACAAGCTATGATTTGGAAGCCACTATCCTTTAGATATTTTGCCGATTCTACGAGTTCGTATTCTTTACAGATAGAAAGGTAATTTAAGGCTCCAGCAGATGTTTTTACAGCGTCACTATTGATAGCTGCTCCACCTTTTGCAGGGATTACAATTCCGTTTACTCCAGCACATTCAGCAGTACGACAAATAGCTCCAAAGTTTCTAACATCAGTTAATCGATCTAGGATCATCACTAGTGGGGGAGTTCCATCTTCATAACTATTCGCTACTATATTACTAAGTTTTACGAAATCAATGGGTGATGTAAAAGCAACTACTCCTTGATGATTTTTTCTAGTGAATCGGTTAAGCTTTTCAATGGGTACTTTTGACACAGGTACCATTACACCTCTTAAAAGCTGAAGTAATTCCTTTGTTAGGTCATTGTTGAGATCTTTTTGCAAAAAAACCTTGTCAATAGCTTTTCCAGATTTAATTGTTTCGATTACTGCTCGAGTTCCAAAAACCATATTATCTGGTGCTTGAAAGGTATCTCTATTGCCAAAACTTTTTTTTACGTATCTCCTTTTCTCCATTTATCTAACTGACCGTACCAAACATTTGAATACTTCTTATTGCGTTCCAAAACATAAGTGAATCCTGTGATTTCATTTGGAACTTTTGCAAAGCTAAACGTTAATCGACCATTGTATGTATCGTACGTCCATATTTCAGAACCCTCTTGCTTATGTACATCGTCAGGTATACCATAAATTGTAAAAATCATACCTCTATCTGTTTTCCAACCAGCTTTGTAATCTGAGAATAATTCCGTCGCTCGGTTTACCCTTGCATAATAGTTTCGAAGTGTTCTGGCAGCAAGTTTATTTGATGGAATCATAGCAAGCCAAAAATTGTCAAAAGCTAATTGTTTGTTTCTGGCTTTTTCTAGTTTTTCAAACTCCTGTTGTGTGGAGATATACTTTAATGGACCAATTAATTCAGAATGCTCTTTGCTTTTTGGAAAATAAGAGCGTTGACTGTAAAAAGATGCACCTGCTTTGTCACTATTTTCACTTTGGAAATAGAACGAATAGTTTTTGTCTAATACTTTATAATGATATGAAGCTTTATCTTTTCTACTGGCTTCAAACCTTTGCTCTTCTAATTTTTGCTCTGAAAAAGGAGGAGTTGCTGTTTTGAATTTATCTTCAAAAAGTTGTCCGATATATTCGTTTCCTCTTCCAATACTTTCAAAAACTAGAGAATCTTCTTGTTTTATGATGCCAACTGGTGATGCAGGATTTTTAATGATGAATGCAGGGTAAGAATATCCCACTGCGTCCCCGATAGGAATATCAATTACGTATGGCTGAGTAAGAAATTTAAAAAATACAACTAAATACTGATCGTCAGCTACTGAAGGTTTTAATGTAATGTCATAAGTTACGATGTTGCCATTTCCTGATTTGTAGTTGGTAAGCATCTCCACCGGAGAGCCCTTTTTGGTTGTGAATTTTTTTTGAGAAGTAATTTCGAAATTCTTTATGTCATCATTTGCACCCACTTTTCTTAATTCCATATTGATATGAAGTCTATACGTGCCTTCTCTTTCTGCTACTTGGTATTTGAAATTGACGTTAGTGTCTTTGTATAGGTAGCTATAATCCACTTTAGACAGATCTAAGCTACTTGCACAAAAGCTTGCAAGCAGAAAGAAAAAGCCTAATACTGGTCGAAAAATCAGTGTTGTTGACATGAAAACGAATATAGACGATTTTTAGAGTGCAAAGGTGGATAATATTCTATTTTTGCCGCATATGTCTATCTACACTACAGAAATCGCATCTGACGAAATCGCATCAGATAATGTAATACACCAGAGGTTATTGAGTGCGTATTATGAAGCACAAGCATTTGTTAAAGGCAAGGTTTTAGAACCCGGTTGTGGAGAAGGAAGAGGAATTGCTTTATTAGCTCCTCAAGCAGAGAGCTACACAGCTTTGGACAAAATACAATCGGCAATTGATAGTCTGAAAGAGAGATTTCCAGAGGTTGACTTTAGACAGACTACTTTTCCACCGTTTTCTGAACTGGAAGACGATAGCTTCGATACGGTTATCAGTTTTCAGGTGATCGAACATATAAAAGAGGATAAGCTTTTTCTTCAGGAAATTCTAAGAGTTTTAAAGCCAGGAGGACAAGCAATTATTACTACGCCTAATATTAAACAGACACTGAGTCGAAATCCTTGGCATATCAGAGAGTACACTGGTAAGGAATTAAAAATGCTAGCTTCTGAGATATTTAGTAAAGTGGAAATGAAGGGCATTGCGGGAAATGAAAAAGTTATGACCTATCACGAGCAAAATCGGGAATCTGTTAGAAAAATTACGCGTTTTGATATATTCAACCTTCAATATAGACTTCCTAATAGTGTTTTGAGGATTCCTTATGATGTTTTGAATAGGCTGAATAGAAATAAACTACAGAAACAGGCAGAAGGTCTCGTGGCAGAGATTAAACGAGAAGATTTTTTCTTAAACGAGGAAAGTGATCAGAATTTAGATTTGTTCTGCATCATGACTAAATAAATTACTTACTGCTAATGCGTTAGCAGTAAGTGCTGTTGTAGATAATATTTTTCATATATCTATTCAGGTTTATTCTTAGATTGTGTGTCTATTAATTTTAATTATTTTTGGCCTCCCAATTCTTATGGGACGTTAGCTCAGTTGGTTTAGAGCGCTGCCTTGACAGGGCAGAGGTCACTGGTTCGAATCCAGTACGCCCCACTCCTTTCTAATTATGATTAATAAAAAAGACCTTTTAGAGGAATGTCTATCTATTATAGATTCTAAAATAGATGTGACACAAAAAGCAATTGATCAAGCGCAACAGTCTGCTAACAATGAAACTAAGTCCAGTGCTGGTGACAAGTATGAAACTGGTCGTGCCATGTCTCAAAATGAAAGAGACATGAATGCTAAACATTTGTCAGAATTATTAGGAATGAAGAAGACTCTGATAGGAATTGATTCAGAAACAAAGTCGGATTCGATTGAGCTTGGCGCAATAGTTTTTGCTAATTCAATGACCTACTTTATTTCTACATCTCTAGGTAAGGTGATTATTGGAAATACTACAGTATTTGCCATTTCTGCAATCTCACCAATTGCCCAAGCGATGCTGGGTAAGAAAGAAGGAGAAAGTTTTGATTGGCAGGGCAAGTCATTTGAAATTCAAAAAGTGGCTTAAATAAAAAAAACCGCCATATAAATATGACGGTTCTCTTATAAATCAAAGTTTTACAGATTTCCTGTCTATTATCTAGTTACAGTTCCAGAAGGGAAACTTGCGTTAGTATTGTTACCCATTGTCAATACAGTTCCTGCAGCTGCATCTTCAGGAATAGAATGAAGTAATGGTTTCAAAGCAAATGGAGCAGCGCTATTGTCTGGAGAAGGCTCGATAGAGATAACTGCCGCTCCTCCTCTGATATCAGTAGGGAATGTCAAAGTCGAAGGTGCGTCAGTTAAGAAATCTTCACCTGGGAATGCTGGACCTCCATCACTATGAGGAGAAGCATCATCAGCTTCGTCTACTGCTGTGAAAGTACCAGTACTTACAGGAACACCATCTATAACTACCCATCCTTCATACTTCCATCCAGCAGCAAGTTCTGGTAAATCTAAACCAGCAACCATCGGCATACTCTCATTATTTAAGAACCAAATTCCGCTATAAGTAGCACCCATAAGATCAGCACTAGCAGTAGGTGCAGCTACGATATACTCTCCAGTAGAAGCAGTAAAGTCTCCCTCACTTACAGTACCTGTAGAAACAGTTGCTGAGTTTCCGCTGAATTCACCGATTAAAAGCTTAGTATCTGCTGGAGCAGGATCACTATCTGGAGAAGGCTCTATTGAAAGAACGAAATTAGTAGCAGCAGCCAATTGATCAGCATCTACTTCAAAAGAAGTAGCAGATAATTTACCATCGGCATCAACAGTAAAGGTACCAGTAGTAACAGGTGAACCATCTACGATAATCCAGCCTTCGTATGCATAACCACTACCAAGATCTTCTAGACCAGAAAGATTCAAAGTCAAAGAAGAAGGTTTTGATGAATCGTTTTCATCATCGTCACAGCTTGTCAAAGATCCTGCAACTAGCACAACTAGTGATAGAAGGATAAGTTTGTTCAATGTTTTCATGTGTTTATGTTTTTAGTTTGATAGTCACATGAAACTTTATGTTCTTAAATAATCATCTTGTTGCGAGTATAAATGATCATTCAAGAATGTCAGTTCCATGAGATAAACTGTTTTTGTTTATTCAAATCAACGCATGAAATGTTACCAAATAATCACAGCCAAATAACGATTCTGTACGTTATCATAACAGCTTAATCGGCTAAAAAGCAGGATAATAGCAAGAATTTGCTCTGAATCGCAGTTTGTATACCAAATCGATCACAAAGCCTTGATGAGATTGTGATAGTTCTGTGATATCTTTTTGCTTCTTTCGAATATTCTTTAGACTCAGACAACATGAATACCAAAAAAGTCCTCATTGTAGAAGATGATCCAGAGATCGTCAATTTGCTGAAAATTCACCTTTCGGATCTACAGTGTGAAATCGTAGCAGAGATGGATGGGCAGAAAGGCTTAGATAGATTTTCTACCTTCGACCCTGACCTAATTATACTAGATATAACCCTTCCCAGTATGGACGGAATAGAAATCTGTAGAAGAGTCAGGTCTACAAGTAATGTTCCTATTATTATGCTGACGGCGAAAAGTGAGGAGATCGACCGAGTGTTAGGTCTAGAGATAGGGGCAGACGATTACATCACGAAGCCATTTAGTGTTCGCGAATTTATAGCTAGAGTCAAAGCTGTTTTCAGACGTACAAAGATGGATGTGGAGTCTGCTGAAAGTCAAAATGAAGTTGTTCTCAATTTTGAAAACCTATCCATTGATATTGAAAAGCGAAAGGTTCTGTTGAATGGAAATAAAATTGAGCTATCACCAAAAGAATTCGAATTATTGACCTTAATGGCCTCTAAACCCGGTCGAAGTTATACCCGATCAGAATTGTTAAAACTAATTTGGGGTTATGACTTTGAAGGATATGAGCATACTGTCAATGCACATATTAATAGACTAAGAGCTAAAATAGAACCTGATATGGCATCCCCGACCTATATCATGACGACATGGGGAATTGGTTATAAGTTCAACGAAGACGTAATACTACATGCCTAAGACTAGATCCGTATCCATTCAACTAATACAAAAATTAGTTCTGACTTTTTTCCTTGTAGTGTTGCTCATGGGGGCAGCCTACATATTCACCACAGTATTCTTCATGAATAGATATGTGGCAGAGACTTCTCAAAAGCTCAATGCACATTTGGCAGACCATCTGATTACTGAAAAGTTTAAAAATGAAGCCCCCTTCTTAGAAGATGGTAGTGTAAACAAAGCCCTTTTTGGAGGCTTGATGCATGATATGATGGCTGTCAACCCAAGTATCGAAGTCTATTTGCTAGATGATGAAGGTTTGATACTGTATTCAGTAGTACTAGATGAGGATGATGCGAAGAATCCAATGAGCAGAGTAGACTTAGCACCAGTCGAAGACTTCATGAAATGCGGTGGTCAGCATTTAATACTCGGAGACGATCCTAGAAACCAAAATGAAAAGAAAATATTCTCAGCTGCCCCATACAAAGTAGGTGACAAAACAGGCTTTATATACATCGTATTAGCCGGTCAGGCATTGACAGATGTCAATAATAAGCTCCTATCAAGTTTGACTTTTCAATTGGGAATAGGAGCAGGACTTTTGACCATGATATTCTCGGGACTGGGTGGATTCCTAGCCATTTGGTTCTTGACCAAAAACTTAAGAGTAATCATTGATAAGGTACAGCGTTTCAGAGAAGGTGACATCAAAGTAAGAGTTACCGAATCAGATAACTCGGACCTATCCGTATTGGCTACTACATTCAATGACATGGCTGATACTATTGAACGAAATATCGATGAGATAAAATCAGTCGATTTGCTCCGAAGAGAGCTAATCGCAAACGTCAGCCATGATCTAAGAACTCCACTAGCAGTACTTCGAGGCTATATTGAAACGCTTCAGATAAAAGGTGATTCCTTATCTAAGGAAGATCAAGAAAAATATCTCAATATCATTCATACCAGTAGTGAACAGTTGTCGACTTTGGTAAGCCAGTTATTTGAATATTCTAAACTCGAAGCCAAACAAGTTGAACCCGTTAAAGAACCATTTTCGATATTGGATTTGGTATATGACCTAAATGCCAAGTACCAAGTCATAGCCAACGAAAAGAACATAACATTGGAAGTGGGACAGCATGAGACCGTTCCACTTGTGTTTGCAGATATTAGTCTAGTAGAAAGAGCCATTCAAAATTTGATGGACAACGCCATGAAATTCACTCCTGAAAATGGAGTAATCAAAGTGGTGGTGGATTCTACAAAAGATAGTGTCGTAGTTAATATAAAGGATTCAGGCCCAGGAATACCTGAAGAGGAACAAGCTCAAATTTTTGAAAGGTATAGACAAGCCAAAGGCGAAAAAGCTACTAAATCAGGAGTCGGATTAGGTCTGGCGATCGTTAAAAAAATCATGGAGCTACATGACTCTACTATACGAGTGATGAGTAAGCCCAATGAGGGAAGTACCTTTTACTTTAGTTTACCTAGCTATCAGGCTTGATAGCTAGTATAGGCAATAAGTGAGCCCAAGGTTTTACTATTGAGAAGGGAAAAAGTATTTGCTGACTCAATTCAGGTTTAAGAATATCCCTGTAAAGACAGCTAAGAACAAAATGTTGTTAAAAAAACAGTCAACTTTATTCTGGATGGCTAATTCCCATTAAATATTTAAAGAGTACGTGAAAATTTTCGTTCAGTCCCTTCAGTCATTGACTCAGAACCGTTCAGAAATGATTCAGAACCATACCAAAATCAATTAGTACCACAAGAAAATCATTGGTAACCGCTATAAAATGACTGGTAACCACAAGATTTTTATTCAGTACCATCAAAAATTCATTCAGAACCACAAAAAAATCGTTGAGGACCAGTCAAAAATCACTCAGAACCGCTTGTCTATGACTCAGGACAGGTTCTTTATTGAATTAGCTATGATTTCTGCGTGTACACGGGAGTTTTCTATGAACCATTTATTGGTCTGAAGACCGCCACAAACTACACCAGCCAAATAGATACCTGAAACATTAGTTTCCATAGTTTCGGGGTCGTGACGTGGAGTTTTCATCTCATCTGTACCTATTTCGATACCCAATGACTCAAGGAATTCGAAGCTGGGCTGGTAGCCCGTCATTGCCAGGACAAAGTCATTTTCAATTTCCATATTTCCCTCAGGAGTATTGACTGACACACTATGTTCTTTGATTTCAGTAATGGTAGAATTAAAGTAAGCCTTGATAGAACCTTCTTTGATTCGATTATCGATATCTGGTCTTACCCAATACTTAACTCGATCATTGATCTCAGATTCGCGAATAACCATAGTTACCTCAGCACCTTTTCTGTATGTCTCCAATGCAGCATCCACAGAAGAATTAGCCGCTCCTATCACTATTATTTTTTGACCAAAGTACGGATGAGGCTCATCATAGTAATGTTTTACTTTCGTTAGGCTTTCTCCAGGTACGTTTAACAAGAAAGGTAAATCGTAAAAGCCAGTTGCAATCACTAGATTCTTGGCTTCATAATGAGCCTTACTACTTACTATTTTGAAGTTGGTTTCTTTATCTACAGAAACTATTTCTTCGTAGAGCCCGATATTTAGCTCCCAATTCATAGCTACTCTTCTATAGTATTCAAGAGCCTCACTTCTGGTAGGCTTCGGATTATGTGATACGAAAGGTACTCCCCCAATCTCAAGTTTTTCAGAAGTAGAGAAAAACGTCATGTTTTTAGGATAGTTGTAAAGAGAATTTACCAAACACCCTTTATCTATTATTATATATGATAAACCCTTCTTTTTAGCTTCGATTCCACATGCTAAGCCAATAGGGCCAGCACCGATAATTACTACATCATAAGATTGCTTCTGCATGAGGCTAAGTTATGATCCGAATTCATAAATGCCATAAGGAGTGATACAAACATCGAGCGGTATGTCATGATCTTCTACATAAGGGATTTTATCTAAGGGAAGAGCCATACTTACCCCTACTTTCAGACAAGATGGTTTACATTGATTTAAAAATTTATCATAATATCCCTTGCCATAGCCGATTCGATGACCATTTCGATCAAAAACGACAAGAGGAACAAGAACAATATCTATCTCTTCACATGCACAGACCTGGCCAGTTGTCGGTTCTAAGATCCCCCACTTATTTTCTTCCAACTGATCTTTTGATTCAAAATAATAATGAGTCATATCATTAGTCTCAAGAGAACTTTGCGAAAGCACAATTTGAAAATCAAGAGCTTTCAAATATTTAATGAAAATGCGAGTATCTATTTCTTTTTGCTTCTCAATAGGTAGAAAGCAGTGAACGTTTTTTATGTTCGAATGACGTTCCAGCCAAGTACTGAAATGATAGAAAATTTCAGCATTTCGTCTTTCAAACTCAGTTTTTGAGATAGTTTTTCTTTTTCGAAGAAATACGGACTTTAGTTTTTGTTTATCTACCATATGAGGAGGTTGTACTAATAGGTAAAGATCAGTTATCAATTCTTTTTTCAAAAAAATCTATCTTAAATGTGACTATCTACGAAGCCGTACATTCTAGAAGTAAATCAATAGCAAAGGTCTGAATATGGCTGATCAAAACTTATCGAAAGAAATAGAGGAAATAGAAGCTGCGAAGAAAGACCTTAAGCACTTCGAACCTCTGTATAATCGTTATTTCGATCAGATATTCAATTTCATCTATCGAAAGACAGATGATGAAGATCTTACTGCAGATTTGACTTCAAAGGTGTTTTTTAATGCTATGAAGTCATTAAAGACATATGAATTCAGAGGGTTTGGTTTTGGAACTTGGTTGTACAAAATTGCGAATAATGAAGTGTACGGTCATTTTCGAAATCAAAAGAAAGCTTACTTAAGTCTAGAGTCAGACAAGGTCAATAGTCTTATGACATGTGCTGACTTAGAGGATGGAGAGGAAAAAATGAAATTACTAAGTAAAATGATTTCCTCCCTCAAGGACAAAGAAGTTAGGCTTCTTGAGCTCAAATATTTTGAGAACAAGACCTTCGAAGAGATTGCTTTTATCATGGAAATGAATGAAAGCACTGTGAAAATGAGATTGTACAGATCATTGAATAAATTGAAGGAGAAGTTTGCAGAGTACTATAATAGATCGAAACAATGACCAAGTATAAGATCAAGTTGAGAAGGGATTCGTTGACGCATGGACAGATTCAGCGTCACAAGAACTTTGATAGTTTGTACTCAGCTACCAATGAGGACAAACCAAAGTTCCCAATTCTCAGATTGCTAGCAATCTTGTTAGGAATCGGATTGGTCATTGCTATGATCATCATGGGTATCTCCCGCATCAGTGACAACAAAAAAGAAATAGAACGTCAAAAGTCCGAAACAGTATTTGAAGAAGACTTTTAGGAGCGCATTTTGGTTAACTACTGAAATAAGCGAAGCAGATTGAGCAATCGGCTCAATAGAAATAAAAAAATAGACTATACCCGGGACAGTCTTAATTAAAAGCCCATTGGGACAGTGCGTGTTAATCGAAAAGATACCTCTAAATGGAGTTTCGTTTAATCGTCTCATAGGCTCTATGTAATTCAATTCAGTAGATAGTCTACTGAATCTTAACTATCAATTTTTAAAATCATGGAATTAAGAAAAAATCCAGATATCGATCTGGATAACAAGAGAGGTATGTTCTTTAGTCTAGGTCTGGTAATAGCACTAAGCTTAGTTGTGACGGCATTTAATTGGAAATCCGAAGTGCCAAAGCTTCAAGTTTGGGAAGCTGAGGAAATCGAAGACGAACCTTATATGGTAGCTGTGAATACAGTGCATGAACCTAAAAGAAGGCCTCCTGAACCTAAGCGTGAGATCAAAAAGGAAATTGTTAACCCTACTATTAAAGAAGGTGAAGAGATAACGGAAGCCGCTGAGGAGATTAAATTAGACTGGGAAGATGATGAGCCTGTAATTGAAGATAATGATTTGATTGGCTATGAAGAGCCAGAGGAAGTTGAAGGAACAATTCTAATTACTGCAGAGAAAAACCCTATTCCAATTGGTGGATTTTCTTCATTCTACAATCATATATCTAAAAAGCTGAGATACCCTCGATTGGCAAAACGAATGGGGGTAGAAGGTAGAGTCTTTGTCCAGTTTGTGGTGGATAGAGATGGTTCACTCACAGATATAGAAATCATCAAAGGAATAGGAGGAGGCTGCGATGAGGAGGCAGTAAGAGTGGTTAGAAATTCTCCAGACTGGAACCCTGAAAACAAAGAGGACGACCAGTCAAAGTAAGAATGGTCGTCCCAATAACTTTTCAGTTGAACTAGTGTCAGCGTATGCTAAATGTCCTAACTGTGTTTACTAGAAAGTCGGCAATGTTGTTAGCAACAACATTGTCGGCACTTCTACCCACAATGTATACTACGAATAGAAAGTAAATACCTAATAAAACAAAAGCCTTTTTCTTACCAATGTATTGAGAAGAGGTGAAGATAATAACAGCTACGATAGTTAAGATCAATAATAAAAGTCTTAGTTCACTACTTTGATCCACTATTTCAGGAGCCATTTCTATTGGACCATATAGTGCACTAAAGATGAATAGAGGGAAACCAAGTGCGAAACATACATCAAATATGTTACTACCAAGTGCATTAGAAATAGCATCATCGTACTGTCCTCTCTGAGCATCTTTAATAGAAATCACAGTATCAGGGAAACTTGATGCAGCAGATGCCAAGATCAACGCTACAAACATTAATGGAATATCTAGGCCGTTATAAGTTCCGAGGTAAGGAACTGTATATTCAGCTGCCCCTATCCATTCACATGCTACCACCAATAAATAACAAACAGCTGCTATTGATAGCGTAGAGAAAACCAATAAAGGCCAAGCTTTAGGCCCATTAATTTCCCCTCGAATAAAAATATTTTCTAGGTCAAAAGAAATAAGACTTTTAAAGAACGATGGCTGTGGCTCATCATCTTCTTCATCCTCATCCTCTTCCTGTTCAACTTCTTCTTCACCATTATCAGCTTTTTTCTTATTGAAGTTCATAGAGATGAACATGTAGCTGATGTACACTACATATACGCACATTAAAATAAGGCCGTGGTACCATTCCAAAGAAGAGCCGCTTATCAATATTAAGAATATCAATTCTGTAAGTATCAGAGCAATTCCATCTCTAAGCATTACCTTCTTAGAAACTTTAATTCTTTTGGCTAAACCGATTCCAATTACTGCGATAACAGATACAGCAGGAATTACCATACTGTTAAAAATGGCACTGCCCGCAGTGGTTCCGATTCCACCCGAGAAACCTTCTCCTTTATCGCTTAAAATGAATAAGAAAAATATTGAAGTGAAGACTTCAGGCATAGAACTAGCGATTGCGTTGATAGAAGCCCCTCGAACACCTTCAGAGAGGTTGCGGCCTATATATTCTGACGCGGCCATGAATCCATCTCCAGCTCTCCATATCACTACACAGCTAATGGATATTAAAATTAGAGGTATAAGTATGCCCATATTGATTTGGTTTCAGCCAAAAATGCAGTGATTTAGTCTACTATCAATTCCTAGCCTTTGAGTTCTAATTTAGTGTTTATGCTGATTTGGCGTCTAAATTAAGAGTTTTTTCCCATTTACAGCTAATGTCACAAATATATTGATTTAAGCCTATTAGTAGCGAAGGAGCAACTTTTACTAACAGGCTTTTCGATGAATAGATAGATTCGTATCTATAAGTGCCTTTTATTGACCGTTGAAATAGCAGTATACAGTTTCACTTATATAAAAGAGAGTAATGTCATTTGTCAATTAGATAGTGTCATTCCGCTTATATATTATAATAAGAACCTTTATCTTAGTCACTCAATCCCGCTTACCTAGATTTTAAATTATATTTATTTAGAACTACAGAATTTTAAAGAAACAAGAATATGAATATCAAGCCTCATTTAAGTATGCTGATCGGTCTTGCTAAAGTAGATAATGATTATGCGGAAGATGAAAGAGACATGATTTTAATGGTTGGGAAAGCTAATGGACTAAGTGAAGCTGAGATCGAGGAGTTACTTGAAAAGCCAGAGCCATTGCCAAGTGTAACACAAATGTCGGATGATGAAAAATTCGAATATTTATTTAATGTAGTACAGCTAATGAAGGTTGATAAGGAAATCTTCCTAAGTGAAGTAAGATATTGTGAAGATGTGGCTGTGAAATTGGGATATAAGAAGTCTGTAATAGCCGAATTATCAGCAAAAATCTATTCTGACCCATCTATTACATCGGACAGAGAATTATTAAAGAAGAAAGTATTGAAGTATCAAGCGTGATACGGATCATGAAAAATTGTTTTAGGGGCCGTTAGCCCCTTTTTTTATGTCCATTTATCATTCAATAAAAATCTTACCTTTGCAGATCATTTTTTAGCAATGTGGTATAAACTCTCCCTCTATATATTAAAGTATAGACTTTTCCTCATCCTAGCTGTGTTTGCTGCGACGGGGTTTATGGCTTATCAAAGCCAGTTCGTCAAGTGGTCATTTGTGCTGGCTAATGTAGTGCCCGATAGTGATCCAGATATGATTAACTTCCAAGAGTTCAAACAAGAATTCGGTGAAGATGGTAATATTATGGTCATTGGAGTCAATGATAGTTCTCTGCTAGAATTAGACAATTTTAGAAAGCTGAACTACATGACCAATGCTTTAGAAGGTATTAGTGGTGTAAACGATGTATTGAGTTTCACCAACCTCAAGAAGATTGTCAAAAATACAGAGTCTAAGCGCTTTGAACTTGAGCCAATATTTGCTCAGATGCCAAAAACTCAAGAAGAGTTAGATAGCATGATGAATTTCGTGTCCAGTATAAAATTTTATGATGGACAATTAATGAATTCTGAAAATGGAGCCAGTATGTTACTAGTTACCATAGAGCAATCATTGATGAACTCTAAAAAAAGAGACGTTGTAGTAGAAGACATTCTCAATACTGCATACGCCTTTGAAGAAGCGACGGGAATAGATCTTAGATATGCAGGTTTACCATATATAAGATATACCAACACACATAAGCTTAAGCAAGAACTTATTATGTTCTTGGGTCTATCGGTATTAGTAACTGGTTTTATTCTTTTCTTATTTTTTCGATCGGTCAAGGCTGTAGTAGTGCCTCTTTTCATAATAGGAATTATAGTGGTTTGGGTGATGGGTACTTTGTCCCTGCTTAGTTTTAAGATCACACTATTGACAGGGTTGATCCCTCCTATTATTGTAGTCATAGGTATTCCCAATGCTGTATACATGCTCAATAAGTATCATCAAGAGTTTCACGCTCATGGTGATCAGATGAAAGCCCTTGAAAAAATTATTCGTAAGATCGGGATCGTAACGTTCATTACTAATTTTACCACAGCTGTTGGCTTTTTGGTATTGGCATTTACGGATATAGTTGTACTAAAAGAATTTGGCATTGTTGCGGGTATTAATATCATGGTGACTTTTGTGGTTAGCTTGATTATGATCCCTGCTGTGTTTTCCTATATAAAAGCACCTTCTTCTAGGCACCTAAAGCATTTAAAGTTTAAACCATTAGATAAAGTACTGACAAGCCTAGATCTATTAGTCCACAGGCATAAGTATTATGTGTTTAATGTCACAGCAATAATTATTGCAGTGTGCATTTTTGGGATTTCAAAGATCGAAGCCGTATCATTTATGGTAGATGATCTACCTGAAGAAAGTTCAGAAAAACAAGATTTACTTTTTTTTGAAGACAACTTCAGTGGAGTAATGCCCCTTGAGGTTATTGTAGATACTGGGGTAAAGAAAGGCGTTCAAAACATCAAAAATTTAAGAAAAATTGATGAATTCGAGTCTTTCATGGACTCTCTAGATCACATATCAAAGCCTATATCCGTTGTTGGGTTTATAAAAGCTAGTCGACAGGCTTTCTATAAAGATAAGCCGAGTTATTACAGTCTTCCGAACAATAGAGATAAGAATTTTATTTTTAGATATTTAAAGCAAGAGTCTGACGAAGATAATTTGGCAAAAGCGTTCGTAGACTCTACTGGACAAAAGTTGAGAGTATCTTTAAAAATGGCAGATATTGGTTCACTTAAAATGGATCATTTAATAACTGAAGTGATCAAGCCTAAGATCGAAGAAGTATTTGCAGGTACTAAAATGGATGTTTCTCTTACGGGGACTACCTTATTATTTATCAAGGGGAATAAGTTTTTGATTGACAACTTGATAACCAGTATGGTTATTGCTTTTGTGATTATCGCTTTTATAATGGGCGTATTATTCAAAAACTTCAAGATGATAGTTATATGTCTAATACCGAATATTATTCCATTGATGATCACTGGAGGAATGATGGGGTTAACAGGCATACCTCTAAAACCAAGTACAGCTCTTATTTTTAGCATCGCTTTTGGGATTTCTGTAGATGATTCAATTCATTTCTTGGCTAAGTATAGGCAAGAACTCTTTGCCAATAACTTCTTTGTACCGGTAGCGGTATCGAGAAGTATCAGAGAAACAGGTGCAAGTATGATTTATACTTCGATCATTCTGTTCTTTGGTTTTGTAATTTTTGCAGCATCTGATTTTGGAGGTACAGTAGCACTTGGTGCCTTAACCAGTACTACTCTTTTGATGGCTATGCTGACTAACCTTACGGTTTTGCCGTCGTTGCTATTACGGTTTGATAGTGGAAAGCGAAATGTCAATAGCCATCCGTTAATTGAGAGGTTTCCAGAATTCTATCATGAAGAGGAAGACGAAGAGATAGATCTAGATCAGATCAAGGTGGCGGAAAAAGCGCCGATAAACTAAATTTTGAATAGTATTTAAGTAAGTAAATTCCGATAAGGCATTGAAATACAAAGAATATAAAGGCATCAATTACGCTGAGGTAGCGGATGAAGTGCTAGAGTTTTGGAAGAAAAATGACATTTTTAATAAGTCTGTAGACCAGAAAGAGGGTGCAGAGACTTTTATGTTTTTCGAAGGTCCTCCTTCGGCGAATGGTGTTCCAGGTATTCATCATGTGATGGGACGAGCGATTAAGGACATTTTTTGTAGATACAAAACTCAAAAAGGATTTCAAGTTAAAAGAAAGGCAGGTTGGGACACACACGGCCTTCCAGTGGAGCTTGGGGTAGAAAAAGAGCTTGGAATTACTAAAGAAGATATTGGTAAGAAAATCAGTGTAGAAGATTATAATGACGCTTGTAGAAAAGCTGTCATGAAGTATACTGACATATGGAACGACCTTACTGAAAAGATGGGTTACTGGGTGGATATGAAAGATCCATATATCACCTACAAGCCTAAATACATGGAAAGTGTATGGTGGTTGTTAAAGCAGATTTTTGACAAAGGCCTTATATACAAAGGATATTCTATACAACCTTATTCTCCAAAAGCAGGTACTGGTCTAAGCTCAAATGAAGTCAATCAACCAGGGGCATATCAAGATGTAACAGATACTACAGTTATTGGTCAGTTTAAAGCCATTCCAGAGACTGTTCCCTCTAGTTTGAATATATCCGAGGATCTGTATCTATTAGCATGGACAACCACACCTTGGACTTTGCCAAGTAATACAGCTCTAACAGTTGGGCCTAAGATCGACTATGTAGTCGTGAAGACTTTTAATCAATATACATTCGAACCAATTCAGGTTGTTTTGGCTAAGTCTTTAGTTGCGAAACAATTTGCGGGTAAGAAATTCAATCAGGTAGAAGGTGTTGCAGAACTAGATAGCTATTCAAAAGGGGATAAACAGATCCCGTATTATATAGCCACTGAATGTAAAGGTGCTGACTTAATCGGAATCAGATATGAGCAATTACTTCCCTTTGCATTGCCATATGAAAATTCTGAAAATGCATTTCGAGTAATCGGAGGTGATTTCGTAACCACTGAAGACGGCACTGGAATTGTGCATACGGCACCTACTTTTGGAGCAGATGATGCGATGGCTGCCAAGCAGGCAAAGCCAGAGATTCCTCCGATGTTAGTCAAAGACGAAGATGATAATCTAGTTCCATTGGTAGACTTGCAAGGTCGTTTTAGACCAGAGGTAGGTGAATTTGCTGGAATGTATGTCAAGAATGAATATTACAATGAAGGCGAAGCCCCAGACAAATCAGTAGATGTACAGATAGCTATTCGTCTAAAAGAAGAAAATAAAGCATTTAAAGTTGAAAAATATGTGCACAGTTACCCACATTGCTGGAGAACTGATAAGCCTATTTTGTACTACCCTTTAGATTCTTGGTTCATAAAAGTGACTGATAAGAATGATAGAATGTACGATTTAAATACAACTATCAATTGGAAACCAGAATCTACAGGTACAGGTCGTTTTGGAAATTGGCTTCAAAATGCTAATGATTGGAACCTATCTCGATCTCGTTATTGGGGTATTCCATTGCCAATTTGGAAGTCAGAAGATGGCAAAGAATTAAAAATGATTGGTTCTTTGGCAGAACTAAAAGAAGAAATTCAAAAGTCTATTGCTGCAGGTTTCATGGATAGTGATATCTATTCGGACTTTGTAGTGGGGGACATGTCAGAAGAAAATTATGATAAAGTAGATCTGCATAAAAACATTGTAGATCAGATCACATTGGTATCAGAAACTGGCAAGCCAATGAGACGAGAATCAGACTTAATTGATGTTTGGTTTGATTCTGGATCAATGCCATATGCTCAATGGCACTATCCTTTTGAAAATAAAGAAGCAGTTGATGACGGACTGAAAACAGCTGATTTCATAGCAGAAGGTGTAGATCAGACAAGAGGTTGGTTCTACACATTACACGCGATCGCCACTATGGTGTTTGATGGTGTTGCCTATAAAAATGTAGTTTCTAATGGACTCGTCTTAGACAAGAACGGACAGAAAATGTCCAAAAGGCTAGGTAATGCGGTTGATCCATTTACGACTCTTTCTAAATATGGTCCTGATGCTACACGTTGGTATATGATCTCTAATGCCAATCCTTGGGACAATTTGAAGTTTGATTTAGAAGGAGTTGCAGAGGTTCAGAGAAGGTTTTTTGGAACATTCTTCAATACTTATAATTTCTTTGCTCTTTATGCCAATTTGGATGGTTTTGACTTCAAGGAGCAGGCAATTCCAATCGAGAAAAGAACAGAGAGTGATCGATGGATCATCAGTAAGCTTAATAGCTTGACAAAAAAGGTTGATGACGCTTTCAATGATTATGAACCTACTAAAGCGGCTAGGCTAATTCAAGATTTTGTAATTGACGATTTGAGCAATTGGTACGTTCGTCTGAATAGAAAACGTTTTTGGAAAGGTGAGTATAATGAAGATAAAAAGTCGGCTTATCAATCACTTTACACCTGTTTACTGACAGTTGCTAAACTAGGAGCTCCGATAGCGCCTTTCTTTTTGGATAAAGTTTATGGGCATCTAAATGAAGTTTCAGGGCAAGAAGAACATGATTCTGTCCATTTATCTAAGTTTCCAGAGGCTGATGAATCACTAATTGATGAAGAATTAGAGGCAAGAATGGAAATGGCTCAAAAGGTTTCTTCATTGGTTCATTCATTGAGAAAGAAAGAGAAACTTAAAGTAAGACAGCCGCTTTCTAAAATCATGATTCCAGTGATGAATGAGAATACAGTTGATCGAGTAAAGGCTGTAGAAGAACTTATTCTGACGGAGGTGAATATTAAGGCTGTAGAATTAATCGATGATACTTCTGGGGTTCTAGTTAAATCTATCAAACCAAACTTTAAAAAGCTTGGTAAGCAATATGGACCTAGAATGAAAGATATTTCTAAGGCCATTGCAGGGTTTTCTGCTGATGACATTTCTCAGATAGAGAAAGAAAATAAGTACGCTCTTGATTTAGGAGATACTATTATTGAGTTAACTCTAGAAGACGTTTTAATCGCTTCAGAGGATATTCCTGGATGGTTGGTAGCCAGTGAAGGAGGATTGACCGTAGCTCTAGATATTAATATAACTGATGACCTCAAGAAGGAAGGTATCGCTAGAGATATTGTTAATAGAGTGCAGAACTTAAGAAAAGATAATGGTCTTGAAGTACAAGACCGAATCAAAATTCAGATCTCAAGCGAAGATTCTATAGTGACGGAATCAGTCAAGCAATTTGAAGAGTATTTGTGTATAGAAACACAAGCAAACAATCTGTTGGTAGTAGATAACTTAGCAGATGGTGAAGAATTGGATATCGACGATCTGAAAATTCAGGTCAAAATCGAAGTGAACTAATGAATAACAAGATCATTAAATATTTCGGAATCGCTATTGGAGTGATCATATTGGACCAAGTAGTAAAGATGCTGGTTCATTACAATATGGATATGGGTGTAAGTGGACAGATAAAAATCCTTGGAGAATTTTTCAAGCTTCATTACTTGACCAATCCAGGGATGGCTTTTGGAATGAAGTTTGGATCACAGTACGGCAAGTTATTCCTAACTCTTTTTAGACTAGTCGCGATGGTAGGTATTAGCTATTACTTATTGAATATGATCAAAAGAGGAGCACATCCTGGATTATTGGTATGTATCGCTATGATTCTTGGCGGGGCTATTGGAAACGTAGTGGACTCTACCTTCTATGGCATTTGGCTGGACAATGCTCCTTATGACGCGCCTACTCCATGGTTCAATGGTCAGGTTGTAGATATGTTCTATTTTGATATTTGGGAAGGCAGACTTCCAGATTGGATTCCTGGGATGGGAGGACGATACATGTCTTTATGGCCGGTCTTTAATGTGGCAGATGCTTCTATTTTTTGCGGTGTATTCGCGATCTTGATATTTCAAAAGAAGTTCTTTGTAGAAGAAGTAGCGGAAACTACTTCTTAATTAGTCAAAAACATTTAGATCTTGAAATAGAAAAGCTTCCTCAAAATTTTAAGGAAGCTTTTCTATTTTATAGAGATAAGTTAGGCTGCTAATTCATTCTGTAAGAGAATGTTTAAACAAGGGTAATCGCACTAGCAACTACGTAATTCTTGTAACCGTTTATACGGTTTTTAATTGAAAAACTATTAACATACATTTGTCTTCGCATTACTAAAAGAGAGTATAGATGGACAAATTTAGTTATATCGCCAATGCTGACGTGAGTGCCATTGATGATATGTACCAATCCTACAAAGAAGATCCACAATCCGTAGATATTACTTGGCAGAGATTTTTCGAAGGTTATGAGTTCTCACTAGCCAAGTATGGAGAAAATGGAGAAGGAGACACTGTGGCATCATCTAGTGCCCCTGTTTCTAGTAAGGAAATAGCGGTTAGCAAATTGATTCACGCTTTTAGATCCAGAGGCCACCTTAGATCAACCACAAATCCTGTAAGAAAAAGAAAAGATAGAAAGGCCCTACTTGAGCTTGAAGATTTTGGACTAAGTAAATCTGACCTTGATACTGAGTTCGAAGGAGGAAAAGAGTTAGGACTTGGAAGAACTACGCTCAAAAGAATTGTTGATTTCCTTACAGATTGCTATGAAGGAAATATAGGATTTGAGTATATGTACATTCGACATCCAGATAGATTGGAATGGTTCAAACAAAAAATTGAAAAGGACGCTCTGAACTTCAATCCTCCAATCGCAGAAAAGAAGCAAATCCTATCTAAACTAAATGAGGCTGTAGTATTCGAAAACTTTCTTCATACTAAATATCTCGGTCAAAAAAGATTCTCATTAGAAGGAGGTGAGACTACTATTCCTGCACTGGATGCATTGATTAATAAGTCAGCAGAACTAGGGGTGGAAGAAGTTGTGATTGGCATGGCTCATAGAGGCCGTTTAAATGTCTTGGTAAATATCATGGGTAAGACTTATGATCAAGTCTTCAACGAATTTGAAGGAGTTGTAACTCCAGAGATGACGATGGGAGACGGTGATGTTAAGTACCACATGGGATTCTCATCTGAAGTAGTGACTCCAGAAGGAAATAAAGTAAATCTAAAACTTGCTCCTAATCCATCTCACCTTGAGGCTGTAAATCCAGTTGTTGAAGGATTCGTAAGGGCGAAGATTGATAACCTATACGAAGACAACCCGAAGAAATGTATGCCGATTCTGATTCATGGTGATGCTGCTGTGGCAGGTCAGGGTATTGGATATGAGTTAATTCAAATGTCTAAACTTGAGGCATATCAGACAGGGGGAACGATCCATTTTGTGATTAACAACCAAGTTGGTTTTACAACTGACTTTGAGGAAGCCAGATCTTCTATTTATTGTACGGATCTAGCAAAAACGGTTGACTGCCCAGTACTTCATGTAAATGGGGACAATCCGGAAGCAGTTGTTTACTGCATGAAATTGGCGGCGGAATGGAGACAAACTTTCCATAGAGACATTTTCGTAGATATGGTATGTTACCGACGTCACGGGCATAATGAATCTGATGAACCAAAATTCACTCAGCCATCTCTTTATAATATCATATCTAAGCACGCGAACCCTAGAGAGGTCTATAGCCAGTATTTGATCAGCAAAGGAGAGGTAGAAGCTGGTTTGGTGGCTAATATGGATAAGGAGTTTAAAGCACTGCTTCAAGATAGATTGAATCAGGTCAAGCAAGAAAAATTACCTTATACCCTTCAGCAGTCTGAAAAAGAGTTTTCTCAGATGAGATTATCAAAACCATCAGATTTTGATCAATCTCCTGATACGTCAATTCCGGAAGATTTTATAGAGAAAGTTGGAACTGCTTTATCTCAAGTACCTGAAGGCTTCAAACCTATTAAGCAAATTGAGAAAGTAATGAAGCAGAGAAAAGAGATGTTCTTTGACAAAAAAGAACTGAACTGGGCTTCTGCTGAGTTGTTAGCATATGGTTCATTACTTCTCGAAAAGAAAGACGTAAGAATCTCTGGACAGGATACAAGAAGAGGTACTTTCTCTCATAGACATGCAGTAGTAAAAGACATGAATACTAACGAGGCTTACAGCTTCTTAGATCATGTTGATAAGTACCAGACTCCATTTAAAATCTACAACTCTCACTTATCAGAGTTCGGATGCATGGGGTTTGAATTTGGTTATGCAATGGCAGATCCAAACGCGGTAGTTATCTGGGAAGCACAGTTTGGAGATTTCGCCAACGGTGCTCAAGTAATGATTGACCAATTCATTTCTTGTTCTTACACTAAGTGGAAGAGAATGAACGGTTTGGTTCTTTTATTACCTCACGGATATGAAGGTCAGGGGCCTGAGCATTCGAATGCTCGTCCTGAGAGATACCTACAGTTGGCATCTGGTAATAACATGTATATCTGCAATTTGACAAAGCCGTCTAACTATTTTCATATGATTAGAAGACAGTTAGCTATGCCATTCAGAATGCCATGTATTTTGATGTCTCCTAAGTCCTTATTTAGACACCCATTAGTAGTTTCTAAATTAGATGAATTCACAAACGGAAGGTTTCAAGAAGTAATCGGCGATGATTATGTTGATCCTAAGAAAGTGAAAAAAGTGTTGCTGTGTACTGGTAAGGTATATTTTGATTTATTGGATAAGCAACAGAAGGACAAACGTGATGATGTAGCCATCATTAGAATGGAGCAATTACACCCATTCCCTAAGAAGCAGGTTATGGCTGAGCTGGATAAATACAAAGTTGATACGGTTCATTGGGTACAAGAGGAGCCAGAGAACATGGGAGCATGGTCATTCATTTTGAGATCATTCAGAGAAGTGAAGAAGGATGTAATCTCTAGAAAGTCTGCTGCATCTCCAGCCACTGGATACGCTAAAGTCCACAAACAAGAGCAAGAAGAAATCATTGAAAAATCTTTCTCTTAATTCATTAATCAGATTCAAAATATTCAAATAATAAAAAAATGATTGACGTTAAAATACCAGCTGTTGGTGAGTCAGTAACTGAAGTGACTATATCACAATGGATCAAAGGTCACGGAGAATATGTAGAGTTAGACGAAATCTTCGTAGAGCTTGAAACAGATAAGGCTACTCAGGAATTTCCAGCTGAGGCAGCCGGTACATTGAAAATACTAGTTGAAGAAGGAGAGACTGTAGAAATAGGAGCCGTAATTGCTCAAATAGATACTTCGGCTAATGCATCTACTCCTATAGTAACCCCTGTCGTTGAAACGCCATCTTCTGTAGAACCAAAAGCTACTGGAGAAAAGGCTGATCAAATTATTACTCCAGTTGGGGAGTCTATTTCTGAAGTCACTATAGGAACTTGGCTAAAGCAAGATGGAGACTTTGTCAACATGGATGAAGAAATTTGTGAGATTGAATCTGATAAAGCTACATTCGAATTTCCAGCTACTTCTTCAGGTATATTAAGGATCAAAGAAGAAGAGGGTAATACTGTTTCTATCGGGGCCATCATTGCTAGTATCGATGTGATGGAAGGTGGAACACCAATCGAAACTAGTACTACTTCATCTTCTGAGTCTACCACATCTGAAAGTACAGATGGGTATGCCGCTGGGCATCCATCACCAGCAGCAGCTAAAATTCTAGCTGAAAAAGGAATTGATGCTACTGGTATCAAAGGAACTGGTAAAGATGGAAGAATCACTAAAGAAGATGCTCTTGCAGCACAAAAGCCTGCTCCAGCCGCTAAACCTGCTGCCGCTGCTCCTTCACCTGCTGCACCTGTATTTGCTGGTATCTCAAGAGAAACTACTCGCAAGAAGCTTTCTCCAATGAGAAAAACTGTAGCGAGAAGATTGGTCGCTGTGAAAAATGAGACAGCTATGTTGACTACTTTCAATGAAGTAGATATGAAACCAATCATGGATTTGAGAAAGAAATATAAAGAGTCTTTCAAAGAGAAATACGAAGTGAACTTAGGATTCATGTCTTTCTTTATTAAAGCTTCTACCATGGCTCTACAAGAGTGGCCAGCAGTTAATGCTTTCATTGATGGAAATGAAATGGTGACCAATGACTTTTGTGATGTTTCTATTGCGGTATCTGCTCCTAAAGGATTGGTAGTTCCAGTAATAAGAAATGCAGAATCTATGTCTTTCAATCAAATCGAAAGTGAGGTAGTTAGATTAGCGAAGAAGGCCAGAGACAATAAACTCAGCATGGAAGAAATGCAAGGAGGAACTTTTACGATTACCAATGGAGGTATATTCGGTTCTATGTTGTCAACTCCTATTATTAATGCTCCACAGTCGGCTATACTTGGTATGCATAACATCGTTGAGAGACCTGTTGCGATTAATGGGCAAGTAGAGATCAGACCAATTATGTACTTAGCATTATCATATGACCATAGAATTATTGATGGTAGAGAGTCTGTTAGCTTCTTGGTAAGAATAAAGCAATTACTAGAGGATCCAGCTAGATTGATGTTAGGGATCTAAACCAGTATTAACTACTAAAAAAATGAAATACGACGTAACAGTTATTGGCTCAGGACCTGGCGGATATGTGTCAGCCATTAGATGCGCTCAATTGGGCATGAAAGTAGCCGTAGTAGAAAAATACAATACACTTGGTGGAACATGCCTTAATGTAGGGTGTATTCCTTCTAAGGCTTTATTAGATTCATCTCATCATTACCATGATGCAGAGCACACTTTCAAAGAACACGGTATTGAAATCGCGAAGCCTAAAATCAATTTCGAGCAAATGATTGCTCGAAAAGGTGAAGTAGTAAAACAAAATGTAGAAGGTGTTGCTTATTTGATGAAGAAAAATAAGATCGATGTCTTCACTGGTCATGGATCTTTCGTGGATAAAAACACTATTAAAGTAGCTGGTGAGAAAGAAGAAACCATATCTACTGATAAAGTGATTATAGCTACTGGTTCAAAGCCTTCAACCTTACCTTTTATCGAGATAGATAAGAAGAGAGTAATTACTTCAACTGAGGCTTTGGTTTTGAAAGAAATCCCGAAGCATTTGATTATTATCGGAGGAGGTGTAATAGGTCTTGAACTCGGCTCTGTTTATGCAAGATTAGGGTCTCAGGTATCCGTTGTAGAATACTTCGATAAAATAATTCCTACCATGGATAGTACTATGTCAAGGGAATTAACTAAGTCATTGAAGAAGCTCGGGATGAAGTTCTACACTAAACACAAAGTGACTGAAGTAAAAGGGACAGCTAAAACTGTAACGGTTAAAGCGGATACTCCAAAAGGGGAAGTTCTGGAACTTAAAGGTGATTATTGTTTAGTATCAGTAGGAAGACGAGCTTATACTGATGGACTTGGACTTGAAAATATTGGTATTACCACAGATAAAGCAGGAAGAATAGAGACTGATGCTCATTTGAAAACTTCCGTTGATAATATCTACGCAATTGGTGATGTAGTAAAAGGTGCAATGCTAGCACATAAGGCTGAAGAAGAAGGTGTAATGGTGGCTGAGCAATTGGCTGGTCAGAAACCTCATATAGATTACAATTTGATTCCAGGTGTTGTCTATACTTGGCCTGAAGTAGCAGGAGTGGGGAAAACTGAAGAACAGTTAAAGGAATCAGGTATGGATTATAAAGTTGGTTCCTTTCCATACAAGGCGCTAGGTAGAGCTAGAGCAAGTATGGATACCGATGGATTGGTCAAAGTGCTTGCTGATAAGAATACAGATGAGATTTTAGGAATACATATCATTGGTGCAAGAGCTGCTGATATGATAGCCGCTGGGGTTACTGCCATGGAGTTCAGAGCATCAGCCGAAGATGTTTCAAGAATGTCTCATGCACACCCAACTTATATGGAGGCTGTAAAAGAAGCTTGCTTAGCAGCTTCTGATGCCGGTGCGATCCATATGTGATAATGTAATTAAGTGCTTTTAAGTAATTAGTTAGAAGTTAGAGTTTATAGAAGTATGGCCTTGATTCGGTTTCGGATCAAGGCTTTTTTATGCTGTTGTTTTATAATCTAGATGAGTTTACATGTAAAATACGTTTATTGATCGAAGAGATGAATCATCCCACCAAACCAATTGTGCATTTCACCAGCGAAATATGTCAGTTCACCGATCTTGACTTTTGCTCTTCTTATTCTCAGGCTACTTTTGAATCATAGTTAATAATCATAATAAAAGGTTTGAAGTTTAAGAGGTAAACATCAATCTTGGACTTCGGGCTGCACCCCGAAGTCCGATTTTCTTAACTACTTAGAAAAGCACATAATTTAGTCTTATCATTCATATACAAAGGCCGTTCACCTAGACGAGGTAAACGGCCTTTTTTTTTATTACCTAGCTTCGCCACTGATATTTAAAGTGTATGTCTTTTCAATAATCTTTCCTGCAAAGCATACATTATCGCAGTCGAACTCAGCGTACTCATCGTCCCACTCTTCATCACAAGACTCATCAATTTCTAATTGCACTTTGATATTGAATTTACCAGTAGTTTTGGGAGTACCATAAATTACTAATTCTCGACCTTCTGTATAATGCTTGAGACCATCTGGAAGGTCATTTAACAAAGTAAAATAAAAGGTATAATATGAACCGCTAGACTCATTTTTTACACGACCTAATATCGAAGTATTGTACTCTTTGTTTAAAGTTCCTGTTTTTAAGCTATGAGTTTCAAACTCAGGTTTAGATGGGAAAATACAGTCTTCAACTAGCTCAGAACAACCACTGAAAAGAATGATTACAAAAAATAGTCCTGAATATTTCATGATTAATTATGGTTTATTTCGTTATGTAATTTGTTGGTCTTCACAATTATCTGGCCAATTCTCTTTTTACTCTATTATCCAACGATAGCTATGATTCGTAATGGAGTCTTATGTAGGGAGTTTTATCTTTACGCCCCTTAAAAATTAGTACTTATATTGAAAGCACTGAAGAGCATATATTACTGGCTAAGAATTTTATCAATTGATGTAGCCTTTGGCTCTATTGTAATGACTAATGCTATTTCTCATACTTTTGGGTTATTACTTCCTGCGTCTATATCGATTTCATTATTTCTTGCAGTTTGGTTTATCTATACTTTGGATCATTGGATAGACGCAAGAAGAGTGGGCAATAGCCTCAATATGTATAGACCCAGTATGCATAGGCACAGGTTTCATCAGGACCATTCTAGAAAAATGATAGTTCTGATGATTTGCCAAATTCTGATAGGTTTATTCAGTTTATTATTTTTACCAGTTCAAACATTATATATTGGAATTGTTGTAAGTATATCTGTAGGAGTTTACTTTCTATTTTCGCTTTTATTTAAGGTAGTCTTGATTAAAGAACTTCTTATTGCTTCCATTTATACTATTGGTGTCTTTGTAGGGCCCGTTTCACTTGGTGCTGCTAATTCTTTAAGTGGTTTACTTTGCATGATTATCGTATTTGGGATAGCCTTTATTAACCTGATACTTATAACCATGTATGAAATGTCTAATGATCGCAAGGATGGAAGTCATTCTTGGGCTATTCGGTTTGGATACAAACCATCGTATTATTTACTAAGTTATCTGATTTACATATTACTTGTTTTGATAGTAGTAAGTGCTATTTATCTACCTTCGTCCTCTTGGGTACTTTACGCTGTATTTTTTGCAATGGTAGCAGTGCTGTATATGATTCTCAATCGCCCAAGTTGGTTCAAACAGTACGAAAGGTATCGTATATATGCAGATATGATTTTCTTTATTCCAGCGGTAATATTTTTTTAGGTAATGTTAAACTACAACAGCATTGCACCAATTTATGACCTGCTCAAAAATTGTGTTTTTGGTAAGCCCATTTTTAAGATTCAAAAAGCTCAGTTATCAGAGATTCAACAGGAGGACTTGGTGTTAGTTATTGGAGGAGGAACTGGGTATTTATTGGAACATTTACATGCCAATGTTGACTATGTTGATTCCTCTTATAGAATGATAAGAAGTGCACAACGGAGAGACACTAGAAGCTCAGTTACATTTCATTGTTGTAGATTAGAAGAACTCAAACCGATTGTAAAGTATGACTACATCATCTCCGATTTTTTTCTCGATTTATTCAGTGACGAAGATCTAGCTAAAGTAATTGATCTAATAAAGTCAATGTTGAGAATTACCGGAAGATTAATTGTAAAAGACTTTGGAGTACCAAAAACATGCTATCAATCGTGGCTGTCCTACTCAATGCATACTTTTTTTAGGTTAACCACTCAGTTAAAAAGAAAGCGATTTGCCGACCTAGAAAGTGTCCTTTTGCGAAATGGTTTTAAGCTAAAAGATCAAGTTTTTGTAAGAAAAGGTTTTATTAATAGTTGGGTTTTTAGCTTAAGATAATAGTTTAATTTGGATGAAGCACAGACATTTTATTATTCATAAGCCTTCAGGATATCTTTCACAGTTTACACATCAACACCGTAAACGACGAAACAAAAAAATGCTTGGAGATATCAATGACTTTCCAGAAGGAACAATGTCAATAGGTAGGCTAGATGAAAATACAGAAGGTTTACTGCTGTTGACCACTGACGGAAAAGTGAGCTATGAAGTGCGAGACAATAAAATCGAAAAGGAGTACTACGTTCAGCTGGATGGAGAAATCAATAATGAGTCAATAGCGCTCTTATCTGACTGTCCAAAGATTACAGTTAAAGGAAAAACCTTTAAACCTGCCCCATGTAAAGTTGAGAGAATTAACCCTCCATTATATCTGGGTGATGGTCATAAAATAAGAGATGAAAGGCATGGTGATACGTCATGGATTTCTATAACTATTTCTGAAGGTAAAAATCGACAGATTCGTAAAATGACAGCTGCAGTTGGTTTTCCAACATTGAGATTGGTTAGAATAAGAATTGGAAATATTTTTCTAGGTAAATTAAAGTCAGGAGAAGTTCAAGAAGTGGAAGACCTATTGGAACTTTGTTTCACTACTGAACCAAGTATCTAATAATGAGGTTAGAAAAAGATGAGCCATTTTCTCTACTTTATAAATCAACAGGAATATTCAATAGAGCAAAAAAAGCATCTAGAATCATTAATTATTAGCCGACGTTTAGGTCAAATTATATCCGTATGTGCGACTTTGGCTATATGGAGTATGATAGCTGTTTGGATTGATTTAGTCTTGATGCCAATGATGCTCGTCTCGTTTATCACATCTCCAGAAGAGATCAATTATCCATTGACAATATTGATAGGTTGGACTTTTGTCAATGCATTCTTAAAGCTCACATTTATTAAATCAAGGCTTAGAAATGCTGTTTCATGGTTAGACGCTCTTATTGCAGTGTTTCCCTATGTAGGAGCAATATATCTTATGAAGCATTGGTTTGTTGGTGACCCCTTACTAAAAGCCACTAGTCTACACTATATCGATTACTGTAAAAATAGTGTAGTCAATAAAATCAAATCCTTAATTTGACATGTCAAGTGCATACATTGCGGCACCAATGATTCCTGCTTGATTTCTAAACTTAGCTACAGTGATAGGAATGTCTGCTGTCAAATATTTCTCGAACTTATCAAACTTTTTACTTATTCCACCACCAATTATAATATGATCAGGTGCTGTTACTCTATTGAGGTGATTCAAGAAGAAATCAAACCGTTTTGCCCATTCCTCTAATTCTAAACCTTCTCTTTCTCTAGCTGAGTCAGCAGCATATTTTTCAATAGGTCGGCCATCAGTGTGAAACAAATGCCCCAATTCGATATTGGGGATTAATTCACCATTGAAGAATAAACCGGATCCAAGCCCGGTACCAATAGTTACCATCATGACTTTTCCATTGAGACCAATTCCAGCTCCCATTCTCATTTCAGCAACGCCAGCAAGATCTGCATCATTACCAACTACAAATTTTATCCCACCACAAGTTTTACTAAAAAGATCATCGATTTGAGTTCCAATCCATTCCTGAGCAATGTTGCCAGCTGTGAAGCATTTGCCTTCTTTAACTACGCTTGGAAAACTACAACCTACTGTACCTTTCCATTTAAAATGTTCGACGAGTTCTTTGACAGTTTTGGCAACTGCCTTAGGAGTAGCTGGTTGAGGTGTAGGAATTCTATGTCTATCTGTAATTAGTTGTCCATTTTCAACGTCTACTATTGCTCCTTTTATTCCTGATCCTCCTATATCTATTCCGAGTATTGTCATGCGTTAAAAATGTTATTATACAAAAGGCAATCGCCCATTAGTTCTAGCTTCTCAACTCTTATATTGAGCTAAATATACAAACGTCATGTAAACGCTTATTTCAAATCTAATTAATTTTCAACCTATATAGAAGAGGTAGGTTTATCTTCGTTCATTACTTGGTTTTATTACCTTATCAATATGAAAAGCATCACATTTTTATTTTTAATTATATCAGCCTCATCATATGCACAAGAAAGTGATTATCTCAATGACTTCTTAAAACCTGATTTTCATGAAGGTAGACGTCAAGTATTCAGAGATAAAATGCCTAATAACTCAGTTGCAGTGTTTTTTGCTAATCCAATTCGAAATCGATCTAATGATGTGGATTATGTTTATCACCAAGCTTCAAACTTCTTTTATTTGACAGGGTATAGAGAGCCAGGTGCGGTACTTTTATTGTTTAAGGAATTTCAACATAGCGAAGAAATTGGTGAATATGATGAAATTGTTTTCTCCCAGACTTCTTTAAATAAACGACCTGTTTTCGATGGAGAAGTATTAGGGCCAGAAGGTGTAAAAAGTCTAGGGTTTGAAGCTGTTTTAGATGCTCAGAAGTTTGACAAGTTTGAAATTGATTTCTCAAAGTTTGATTTTGTACTTCAAGAGAAGTTTTTCAACGATGTTCGTGATAACCCATCAAACCCTGCTGATTTATTTAGTTTAATAGAGCAATTCAAAGAAAAGATTGAATCAGCAAAGAATCTTGAAATAGTGAGTGAGGGTGAATACAAAATGAGTGTCAATACAACTCGTATTCGAGAGATCATGACTGAATTGCGAGAAATAAAGCTCAAAGAGGAAATTGATATGTTGCGAAAAGCAATTGATATTTCTTGTATCGGCCAACGTGAAGTCATGAAAGGTCTGCATCCAGGGATGTCAGAATCTGAGATTCAAGGCATACATGAGTTCGTTTACAAAAAATATGGTGCAGAATATGAAGGGTATCCATCGATCGTAGGTGCAGGTCATAATGGATGCATACTGCATTATATCAAAAATGATAAAATGAAGGTAAAAGATGATTTAGTATTGATGGATCTAGGAGCTGAATATCATGGATACACAGCTGATGTGACACGGACTATACCAGCCGATGGTAAATTCACAAAGGAGCAAGCCGCTATATATAATTTGGTATTGAAAGCTCAAGAAGCCGCTTTTAAGAATTGTAAACCAGGTAATACATTTAGTAAATCAGGTTGGATAGCTAGAGACGTTATCAATAAAGGTTTAGCTAAACTAGGCATCATAGAATCAGAAGACCATGAACACTTTTATTTTCCTCATGGTTTAAGTCATCATATTGGTTTAGATGTCCATGACCCAGGTCAGTATAAGAAATATGAAGAAAATATGGTCATTACTATTGAACCAGGAATCTACATTCCGATTGGAAGCGATTGTGATGAAAAATGGTGGGGTATCGCTGTTCGTATCGAGGATGATATATTGATTACTGAAGATGGGTATGAGCTTCTTTCAAATAAAGCACCTAGAACAATAAAGGCAATAGAAGAGCTCATCGAACAAGACAATATTTTCAGTGAGTATGATTTACCTCCATTAAAAGGGCAATATTGAGTTTATTAAATTCTGGTAGTTTATCTATCATAAATAAGAGACTTGATCTAAGGTCTTTAATTGGTTTATCATTGCATGATGTCACATTGAAAATAGGAAAATGAATTTTAAAACACCAATAGGAAGACTTAGAATAATGGCTATTGCCGAAGGAATTAGCTACCTGTTATTTGGCGTGACAATGCCAATGAAATATTTACTGGATATTCCTGAGCCAAACTATGTAGTGGGGATGGCTCATGGTTGGTTCTTTATTTTGTATATCTATTTATGTTTTCAAAACGCTTTGTTGCATCATTGGAGGAAAAGAGATCTAGCTATAGGATTAGTAGCTTCTTTGATTCCTTTTGGTACTTTCTATGCTGATCAAAAGATCTTCAAACCAACGGAGATTAATTAACCTTTTACTTTAAAATAAGAAGGCTCTGGGAACCACCCCAGAGCCTATAACTCAAAACAAACCTAATCATTATCCTTGTCTAGTCAAGGTTACTTTTCTCTAATATTGAATTGACTAAACTTGAGTAGCTTAATATCAATTCCTGTGCCAAAAGTGATTTATGAATACAAAATCTCTAATTTACTTGGTGACCTTTTCTATTTTAATACTCAGTCATTACACCCATTTTACCCGTAGAGTAGTCGCGCATTGCTTCCATAATTTCAGTTGTACTATTCATTACAAAAGGTCCATGTGATACCATAGGCTCATCAATTGGTTCTCCTGATAAGAAAAGAATAACGGTTTCTTCGCTTGATTTGATTTCAATGCCCCCATCTTGATTATCAAATAAGACTAGCTGCTGATTTCCAACCTGATGATTATTGATAATACTTTTTCCTCTTAATTGATAAAGTAAGATGTTCCTATTTCCATAACTTGGAATAGAGACATTTCCATCTTTTCGCATTTCTAAGGTAAACGCTTCAATATCAGTGATAGAATCAATTGGGCCAGTTATTCCCTTGTAATTCCCCGATACTATATTTACTCTAGTACCATCAGTTTCTACAAAAGGAATTTCCTCTTTTGAAGCTGGCTGATATTTGGGCGTTGTCATTTTATGTTCAGCAGGTAGGTTGATCCAAAGTTGGATCATTTCAAGATTGCCACCTTCTTCAAAATATGATTGAGGAGCTCCTTCGCTATGGACGATTCCTCTACCAGCAGTCATCCATTGAACACCACCAGGTCCGATGACTCTCTCGTTTCCTAAAGAATCTTTATGACCAATATACCCTTGAAAAACGAAGCTAACAGGCTCAAATCCGCGGTGAGGGTGTGGGCCAATGTCCATTGGTTTCATACCAGGGGCTATATACTTAGGCTCCGCATAATGCAATAATATAAAAGGGCTTATTTGTTCGATAGGGCTTGAAGGAATAGGTTGACCTATTTCAATATTACCCATCATTACTTTAGGTGTATTAATCACCTTTAATACTTTTCGTTGCATGCTTACCTCCTTTTAACAGAAATAAACGTATCGAAATAATATTTGTTGCAACAACTATTTAGTTCGGGCTTTATCCAAAAGGTCGCTAAGTTGTTGGGCTTCTTCTTCCGAAAGCCCCATTGATTTGTCAGTAATTGCTTTCCCGTCTTCAATGAGTTTCAGTGCAAATTCGCGTCCTTTTTCCGTCATTTTAATTTCGACCATTCTACGATTAGACTCACTTAGACATCTATCTACCAAACCCAATTTGACTAACTTATCTACTAGTCGAGTTACATCTGGCCCTTTATCCAACATTACTTCTTTGATCTGACCTGGAGAGATCGGTTCTGGGTATTTTCCATTTATGATGCGAAGTACGTTATAGTGTTGATGCTGGAGGTTAAACTTCTTAAGGTGGGATTTGAATACGTCACGAAAGTAATTAGAAGTGTATAAAATGTTGACCAAAGCCTTGGCACGATAACTTTCAAAACTGCTTGATTTAATATCTTCTGCTAATCCCATTTGCTGAATTTTGTTAAAACAAATATAATTCTATCGAATTCAAAGTACAATGAGTTTCAAAAAGTAAGGAGTTGTTGTAGAGTTGTCACTTATTTATCCTGTAGGTAGTAGTATTTTCTCAGCTTAAACTAGTTGGGCGTAGTGAAGTGCTTGAGAAAAGATAATCTTCTAGGATTTTTTCCAACCATGTTACTAATTCTTGTACTTCTATTTCCTCATCATCATGATCTGATACGAAAGAAAATAATGTGAGAATCTGTCCAGCATCAAAAAATATATTAATCTCCCTTCTATATTCCTCAGTAGTTTCTTTGTCAGCAGAAGCAAAGCCTCCAATATGTTCGTCAGTACTTACTACAGAAGTTGCTTTCTTGAACTCAAAAGTCTCAATGACTTTTCCTTTTTTATCAGTTATTTCAAAGCATTTCTTACCGTAGTTGATAATAGTATAATCAGCATGCTTATTTCTCTTGTCGACCTCCATGAAATAGAAGAATAGAAGTGGGACAAGAAAGAGACTAAAACCTAAGTGAAGGAAAGTCAAAGCTACACAAGGAATTAAAAGAAACACGAATAGGACGTGTATACATCCATAATTCAGCTTTTTGTGATGCACTAATACTGTTTGCCCTTTCCTCTCAAGGAAATAGCCATGTTTTTCAAGGAATCGGTTCATGGTAAAAATCAAGATAGTATAAATCTTGATTTAGAACATCATTCTAAACCTGAACCATTGGGATAATTCGATCAATGCCCTATCTCAGTCGATATTCCCAATCTCTAGCGCGTTTTTGTGCAGCTATATAGGAAGCTTTTTCCTCAAGAATATAATGTGGTTCGCCTTGTGAAGTAAAATGGTAGTGCCCGCAGTGTTCACACAAATAAATGTTGATTGGTCCACTTCCTTTTGGGTGGTTGAAGTGAATATGATTTTCGATTAATGCCTCCTCAGCAAGCTCTTCAGTTTCGTGACATTTCTTACCAGTGATGCATTTCATCGGCTAATATTTTTCAGTTATTATCCAGAATTCACGTTAAACTACTGTTGGAATTACTTTTGTTTGGACTTTTTGTTTTTGTATGTCCCAAATTCTTCTTCCATAGTAAATATTGCTGATCTGAAAAGCTCATAGACCCTAAAGAATCTATAGTGATTTTCATAGGGTGAATCCTTAATTGTTTTGTTCACCTCCATGTCACGGAATTGATTCTGAAACTTTGTGAAAATGTCCTCTCCTACTCGTGTTCTTTTTGTAAAACCTAAAGGTAAAAGTCCCATCATTACTCCTGGAGCTCCATTAAGAACTTCGATTTGATTGGCTTCGATAAGATTGTGATCTTCCAGTCTTTCGGAAATTTCATCAATGAATGAACCAAATAAACTTTGATGCTCGAGTACTGGATTATCGAATTTAAGTCTTGTGGTATAAAATAATACACTTTCAAGGGTAGCTAGCATGCCTTCTACTCCTAGTGCACGATTATTCCAACGGGCTTCATTTTTAGTAACAAGGTTGTTAAGTGATAACTCTACAAATACCCGAATATCCTCAATACTCAGTTCAGTGGATTTGATCAAGTGTGAAATTACAGGTACCCAAAAATAGGTTTGGCTGGAGGTTAATATTACCTCTACCTTGTTTTTCAGTTCATCATCAAGATAATAGGAGTTAGTAAAACATAAAATGCCAAATTCCTCTAGGGTCAACATCACTTCGGCTTCATTCGATTGGCTCATGTAATCTATAATTCAGTGAAAAATGCAAAATAAATGATAGCCAGTCAATATTGAAGGACTCTATCGAAAAATGGATAGTAAAATATTAGGAATAGTTTAACGAAGTGACATTTTTTCTTTCATTGCCTATTTTAAAGTTATTCATTTAAACAAAAAAGCTGATTTAATAAAACCAGCTTTTCAAACTCTACTTCAACTTGTAATTAGGAGTTAATCCTGTGCACCTACATATTTCAGCGCGTTTGCTACTAGTTTTTTATAAGATGGGTTTTCAAATGCTCCTTTAGAGAAGCCAGGCATGATATATACGACTTTGGAGTTGTTATATTTTTGAGTCCAAGCGATAGAAGGTGCTACGTCAGTATCATCTGAAGTTAATAATGAGGTGATACCATTTCTCATATAGATCTTACCGTAATATGTGTCGGTTAATGTAAAATCTGATATTCCAGCTGTGATTGGATGTTCAGGGTCTACGATTTTAATATCTACTGTCTTTTCAGGATAATATTTTGAGACTTTAGACTTGTCTTTGGTGTGACTTCTTAAGAACCACTTACCTCCAACCAATTCGTGATATTCATCCCAATCTGGTTGAGATGAAAGCGTAAAATGAAGAAATACCATACCGATACCAGCATCAGTTAGATCCATGTAAAGTTTCTTATTCCTCTTCAACTCTGGGTATCTTTTATTTTGGTCAAAGAATAGGATCGCATCGTATTTCTCTTTGATTTCGTCAATTTTCATAGCGTATAGGTGAGCATTGAGCATCAAGTCAACGTCTACGCCTTTCAAACTTTCGCACATTTTCTCGAATGCTGGAGAGTCATAGTGATGTCCACCTCTGACTACAAGTACAGACGTCTTAGAGCCTTTAGATTTTGGTGTTTTAGCTTCTAGGGTTAGTGTTGAGAATAATAGTATTACTATTAGACTTAAAGTCGTTTTCAATATTTCTTTCATTTTATTTCTTTTTAGAGCTATCATATACATGACAGCGGTTTTTTATTTACCGTATGATTGATCGTATTTTGAAAAAATGATTTGGGTTACGGTTTGAATTATCAGATGTCAGCCTGTAGCTAAAATCTAACAATGACAATTTTCAAGGTTTATACACTCTGTCGTATGGGTTCTATGTTCTCTCCTTTCGGATCAATTTCTTCCTGAATATTATTGTATTTTCCACCAAGGTATAACCCTACGCAAGCCCAAACAGCAGCTATACCTGCTCCTATTACTCCCACAGCAGCTAAACCTAGACCAATACCTTCAGTTAAGCCAGTGAATATCCAAGCTGTGAGTGAGTCACCTCCTCTATATACAACCACATCAATAACAGGCTTTGTCTTGAAACGCTTCTCTTTACTGACTTCTGTGAATAGCATTTCACGGGCAGGTCTAGTTACTGCATAGTTACCGGACCTTCTTAGCACCTGAACAACTAATAGGATGACTACTATTGGAGCAAATGCTAATAGTAGAACTGCTACACTCATTATTAAGGGCAATAATGCCAATGTCAACCCCATTCCTAATTTTTTCACGATGCGAGAGGTAGCGAAAAATGCTATCCCAAATGTCAGTACATTAACTATCCAATCAATGCTGCCAAGAATTTGTGTTCTTGTAGCTCGATCATAGGCAGCTAGTAAGTTTTTCTGCTCGAAATACACAAATGAACTAATCATTGTATAAAGCAAGATGAATGCACCAATAGCTAATAAATAAGGATCTGTCACAAAGGTTTTGAATCCAGCAAACGGATTTCCTCCAAGGATGAATTTGCCTGAGTCAATAACTTGATCATCATTATGTAATTCACTCTTCTTAATTCTCGTTAGTTTGATGGCTAATGGAATAGGAAGTAGTAAAATGATTGAAGCTGTAAGTATTAGATTATCAATACCAGACACTCCTGCAAGAAAAGTGGGAATCATTGGTCCAATTAATGCCCCTGCACTTGCTCCTGCAGCAATTGTTGCAAATAACCTTCTCGCCTGATCTTTGTTGAAAAGGTCAGACATAAAACTCCAAAAGACAGAGAGGTGAAACATGGCAAAAACACTAAGCCATACGTAGAATGCTTTATCAATGATCACGGCATCACTAATTGTCCACATTGATAAATAGAACAATATAAAGGACATCGCAAAGAATGCATATACACCTGGCACTAATCTTTGAAATCTTACTTTGGAAACAATTACTCCATAGATTGCTACTACAGCTGCACTAATAAAGAAATTCATTGTCCAGAGTTGACTCACCTCTGCATCTGACCAGTCACTAGCCATTGCATCTCTGACCGGTCTCAGGATGTAATAGGAGAGCATTAATATAAATGCAAACAAGAAAGATAAGGCAGTGGCTTTTACTTCGTGGTTTTCAATTTCTGAAAACCAGCCTAAAGCTTTTTTTACCATGATTTTAATATTAAAGTGTGATAGTGCTTAGCCTTACCAAGGCATATTTTTGCCTTTGAAGTTGATAAAGGTTCCTGTTTGCTCAATAGTCAATGCTTCTACAGTTGCAGCCATCATTGGAATGGCTTCTTCTACCGTTCGTTTAGCTGTAGGGTTCATATCAGTTTTCACACCTCCTGGAGTCATAGACACTACTATAATTTGGCGATCTGCCCAGATAAAAGATAATTTCTTTGTCAACATATTTAAACCAGCTTTGCTGATTGCGTATGAATCAATTTCGTTGCTCTTTTTTTGACAAGCTATACATCCTGCACCTGAAGAGAGTTGAATCACTTTAGCACCATTTTTAAGGTGCGGATCTAGCATTTGTGCAAAGAAAGCCGCTCCCATGGTGTTGACTTTGAAATTACCGATCAGAGACTTTTCTGTCCATTCACCAAAGTTTTCTTTCACAGTCACACCAGCATTACTGATAGCTATGTCGATTTTAATTTTCTTCTTTGTAAGTGTGTTACTGAGAGTATTCGCATCTTCCAAACTTGTTACATCAAGTTTTTCGATCATTAATTTTTTCTTGTATTGTTTCTTTAATGCTTGTAACTGGTCTGCTGATTCTGGTTTACGAGCAGTAGCTATCACTGTATAGCCTTTCTCTAAGTAATATTTTGTCCATCCTAATCCTTGCCCTCTGTTAGATCCTGTGATAATGGCCACTTTGGAATCGGCTTTTGTTTTGGCTGAAGCATTAAATGTTGATAACGCTAGAACACTCAAAAATATGAGTGCGAGTGATTTCAATTTTTGAATTGATTTGTACATAATTTAGATTTTAATAGTTGAACACTTTTTAGCATTAAGCCTTTCAGTGTCTGTATTCATTACCATTCTTATAGTTTGAAAAACTCTTCATACAAGTTTGTCAAATTGATTATACAAATGTGGATGATGAAAATGTGAGAGTGCTAATGAAGACTATGGATGAACGATAGACAGGAATAGATTTGTGATAGATTTTGTATAGATATTAGAGTGAGAATAGTGCTTGATTCAGCCAAAATCAAATGATTTAGTGTTTTGATTAATGACAATGTCTATTTTTACTATAGATATGAATAAGAGAAGATCGGTTGTTGTGAGGACTTGGAGTTTTGTGGTTCTAGTTTGGGTTTTGAACTATTCCTTTACTGGTCATGCTCAGGATAACCCACCTGATGACCTGAAGCAAATTACTGAAAAACTGAAGTTTGCTAATGAGGATAGTTTAATCTCTGTATTCAATAATGCAAAGGAACTGTCTCTTGTAAATGGGGATACAACCAGAACTATTAAACTACTTATAGAGATTGCGAAAATGCAATCTGGAAATGCGAATTACCCTAAAGCTTATGATGGATATTGGGAAGCTTTGATTTTGGCTAATGCTAAGGGAAATGAAGGACAACTAGCAAAAATCTATTCAGGTTTAGCCATTCTTTATAGCATGTTTGAGAGAAACCCAGAGGCGGAGGAATACTTCGAGAAGTCTGTCGCAGTCAATAAAAAGCTAATCCACGATGGAAAAGAAGGTTTAATAGCTTTAATGAGAGTTTACACGACTTATGCCAATCATCATAGAGAAAATGGCAATTATGGAATAGCACAGCATTATGTGGATAGCTGTCATGCTATAATGAGACAAGACCCAAATATTGATGGTCAGTATGTGGATGGAGTCCAAGGTATATTGTTGTTATATCAAGGAAAACCAAATCAGGCTCTTGAACTATTGCTAAAAAATGAGAAAACCTTCATTGGAGGAAAACGAGCGTATTTAACCATATTGTATTCTTTTTTGGGTGAAGTCTGTTTGGCTATGAATAATTTGAAGAGGAGTGAAGAGTACTTCTTAAAATCTATCGAAATAGCAGACCGTTATAATAGACATCAAAATTTTGTACCCCAAGTGTATCGCAAGCTGGCGAACCTTTACTTTATCTGGGGAAAGGAACGGGAGGCTTATATTTACTTATTGAAATCTATAGATGTAGCAGATCAATATTTCGGTGCATCAAGTCCAACGAACAGAAGCCTGTTCGAAATTAAGGATGAGTTTAGAATAGAGACTGAAAGACAACGACAGATAATAGAACAAGCTAGACTTACAGAATTAGAACAGGAACGAAGTATTTTAAATCTCAAAACAGTCATTCTTAGTATTGCAGTAGCATTCTTAGTTGTAGTTTCATTTACAATCATTCTTTACTTAAGAAACAGACACCGTACAGAAAAGAAAATATTAAAGAGTAACCACAAATTAGCCAAGCAAAACAATCAGCAGATCTTAGAACTAAAGAATAAGGAGCTTACCTCATTTGCCTTGCAGTTGATAGAAAAAGATGAATTGCTTCTTGAAATCAAAAACACTCTTAACGAAAGTGATAAAGACAAACAAGAAAAAATTAAACGTTCCCTGATCTCTAAAATTACTGTCAATCGGAAAAATGACTGGAAAGAGTTCGATGCCAGATTTAGTTCTGTCAACAAAAGTTTCTACTCTGCATTAAGTGATACCTATCCAGAACTTACAAAGGGTGATCACAAGATATGTGCCCTAATAAAATTGAACTTCTCAAGTAAAGAGATGTCTCAACTTTTGGGTATCTCTAGTGAGAGTGTAAATAGTTCTCGTTATCGAATTAGAAAAAAAATGAATCTCTCAAAAGAAGATAATTTAGAGGAGATTATTTGCAAGCTTTAGTTTACTCGGATTTCATTAAAGAAACTTCTTAGCTGGAATATCCTTTTTGAATTCCATTATTTCGATGTTCCTGTAGAAAATTTCAGCTGTTTCACTCTGAAATCCAATGATTCCTTTTGCAGGGTTTAAATTAAAAGCCATGTTCACTACTTCACCATTCAGTTTGTGGATGGCATATTTATCTCCCATTACTATAATTTCACAATTGTTCCATTGACCATCTAGTGCATGATAATTGTTTGTTTGCTTAGCTCGATGCATCCAGTGTTTTTTTACTTCAGGGATTCCTCCATCATTTGGGTGTAAATAGAATTTACCATCTTCAGTACAAAACCAATTGTATGTTACTCCCTTTGGGCGGATTAGGTCACCAGTGTGATTATTTTCTTTAGTATGATCATATCTAATTTGATATTCAATTCCTGTAGGCCAGATTTTATCATCTGTAACATGGTAATACACACCAGCATCATATTGCCAAGCTTTGAAATTGTTCGCTACTCTGCTTCCCCATTTGTATTCAAATTTTAAAATGTATCTGCTATACTCTTTATCTGTATAGAATAGACCATGCGTATTGTGAGTCTTTATATCGGTTTCATATTGATCAGGAAAAGATTCATTGAATACATGGACCGTTCCATTGTCAATAGCAAATACTTCTTGAGCTAATGAATCGTTATCTGATTTGATTTTAAGGTACCAACCAGAAAAGTCTTTACCGTTAAATAAAGGTTTGAATCCTTTAGTCTGTCCAAAAGATTCTACTTTAATAGCTAATAAAGGCAAGAGTGTAAGTAACCAACAATATTTTTTCATACTAGAAATTATAGGTTTAGCGGTTCATCTATTATTGTTTTAATAAGTGTCAGAATTACGCAATTCATTAACTTTTTAGAAGAATGGCAGCTTCTTTAGCAAAATATGTCAAAATAATTTTGGCACCAGCTCTTCTCATACTAAGCAATGATTCCATCATGGCTTTATCTCCGTCTAACCATCCTTTTTGAGCTGCAGCTTTAATCATAGCATATTCGCCAGATACATTATAGGCAGCTATTGGAAGATCAAAATTATCTCTTAGAAGCTTAATTACATCCAAATAAGCTAGAGCTGGTTTTACCATTAGAAAATCTGCTCCCTCTTCTTCATCTAACTCTCCTTCAATGATGGCTTCACGAAGGTTAGCAGGATTCATTTGATATGTTTTTTTATCACCAGATTTAGGTGCCGAGTCTAAGGCATCTCGGAATGGACCATAGAAAGCACTTGCATACTTGGCAGTATAAGACATGATGGAAGTATTTTCAAAACCGTTTTCATCAAGGACATCTCTCAAGTATTCTACACGTCCATCCATCATATCAGACGGGCCAATGATATCTATTCCAGTCTGTGCTTGACTTAAAGTCATTTCTCCAAGTATTTCCAGCGTCTCATCATTCAGGATGTTTCCTTCATCATCCACTATACCATCATGACCGTCCGTACTATATGGATCCATAGCTACATCTGTCATGATGCAAGCTTCTGGAAACTCCTTTTTGATTTCTGTGAGAGCTTTCAAATAGAAGAAGTCATGATTATAGCTTTGAGTAGCTATTTTGTCCTTGTGTTTTTCATCTACCACAGGGAATACGTCAAATGCTCTTATGCCAAGTTTTAAACACGTTTCGACTTCACGAAGCATATTGTCTAAGGAAAGTCTGTAAACCCCGGGCATTGAATCTACTTCAACTTTTTTACTATTTCCCTCTAGAAGGAATAACGGTAACATGAAATCATTGACGGATAGCCTAGTTTCTTCTACCATGTCTCTGATCACAGTAGATTTTCTATTTCTACGAGGTCTTCTTAGCATATAATTATGATTTTGAGCAAATCTACTCTAAAGACCTCAATAGAATTACTTTAAGTGATAAGATCATATATAGACTTAAAAACAAATACGGTTAGATTTTCGTAAAATTCAAAAAAATACAATCAACGATTTCAATAGATCTGATTTTTAGATTGAGGTAATTTTATTCATTTCAATTGAGTGCAGCCATGCGAAAAAGAATAATACTATGCTATTTACTTTCTTTTATACCTTTTCTAGGTATATCGCAAGCTAATATTCATCACGGATTTAAGGTTCCAGAGGATAGAGTTCGTATTAGAATACCTTTCAAGCTTTATGATAATCTCATAGTCGTACCAGTGAAAGTTAACGGAGGTATGGAGATGAACTTTATAGTTGATACAGGAGTTCAGTATCCTATTCTTACCGAAAAAGCTATTGGAGATTATTTGGGTTTGGAATATACACGTGAGATTGTAATATACGGGCGTGGATCTGTAGACAGTATCAGAGCACTTGTTGTCAAAGATATTAATCTAGAATTACCGGGAGGAGTAGTTTCGGATTTTACGCAGTCTTTTTTGGTCTTGGAGCATGATTATTTGGAACTCGAGAAAAATTTAGGAATAGATGTTTATGGAGTTTTAGGGTATGATTTGTTTAAGAGGTTTGTGGTTAGAATTGACTATGAGGAAGGTTACATTACACTGATTGAACCAGAAGCCTTCAAGCCTAGAAGAAGATTTACAAAAGTTCCTATTAAGGTTATTAACACTAAACCTTATATGACAGTGACTATCAAAGATGGTGAAAATGCTGAAGTTACTCAGCCGTTAATGGTAGATACAGGAGCTAGTCACTCCATCCTTCTCGACCCACAACATGACGATATTATTGTACCTGAGATCAATGTTGCATCTGTTATTGGACGAGGATTAGCGGGAGATTTTTATGGTTTTTTAGGGAGGGTTGATGCCATTCAGGTTGATGAGTTTGAGATCAATAAGACTATTGCGACTTTCCCTGATCCTAATACAACTCCTGAGACGGTGAAGCGCGGCAGCAAATATGGTACTTTAGGAGGAGAGTTTCTATCTAGGTTTGATGTCATAATCGATTATCACAATGAGGGTATTTATCTAAAAAAGAATCGTTACTACGATTCACATTTTGAGCATGATATGAGTGGGTTATATATAGTAGCAAATGGGAGAAATGGATCTAGATATGAAAATTTTGAAGTAAGCTCCGTTCGCGAAAACTCACCAGCTCACTTGGCAGGGATCCAAAAAGGAGATATCATCAAAACCATAAATGGTCTAGACTATGAGTCAATTAAATTGGCTGGAGCCAATGCCATATTAAGAGAAAAACCAGGGAAAAAGATTGTGGTCAAAATCAAAAGAAATGACCAAAAATTAAGGAAGGTATTCAGATTGGAAAGATTGATATAATGTCACCAACAAAGCAGAAAGCAACTAAAATTTCGGTTTTTGACCGAATAGCTATATTTTCGACTTTGTTTCAAACTTCATTGAAGGTATTACCGTAAGGTTAGCACATGAACAGGATTTTGTTGACCACGTTGTTGGTCTGTTGTTATTGGTTAGAAGGAAGTTGTCAGCTTAAAAAATTTTACGCTGTCAAAGACGATACTTCATATGACACAGTGAGGTTTTCGCTCAAGGCTACCTCAGGCACCTGTTTTATCAAGCCATCTCATCACGACGACCCACTTACCATCTATGGTAATCCTGACTTCTCAGACGTTAATCCTAGCTTTTCAGCCATTCAATCAGGAAAGTCTCAACTTGTATCCTTAGAACTTGAAGATTACAATAAAAAAGGCCTAAGCCAAGCTATATCTTATTCTATGTTTGGTAGCGAAGACATAGAGGAAAATTACTGGAAGGTATATCTAACTAATGATAAAATTTATGATCTCAACCTTCAATATGGAGTAGGTGATGCCAATGTTAATTTGTCTAACGTAGCCGTGTCTAGATTAAAATTAGAGACTGGAAGTGCAGATGTTAAATTGACATACGATACGGATAGAAAAAACCGCTGTGAAATGGATACTCTGCAAGTCAGTGTTGATATGGGTACGGTTGTAATAGATCAAATGCATGCGGCAAGAGCCAAGTATGTCACTACCGATGTCGGATTTGGGACTGTGGTTTTGGACTTGCGTCAAGCTCCAGTCTCCAATTGTACTATTAAAGCAATGATCGGTGCAGGGAAGTTGAAAGTTTTAATGCCAGATAAAGGTGTACCCGCCAAAGTCAATTTTAAAACAAGTCCTCTTTGTAAAATTTCCTTTGAGCAAGATTTTAAAGAATCAGAGAAAGGAGTATTTGTTAATTCGGCATATACTTCAGGAGCAGATAATCTCGTAACCTTTGACCTAGATGTAGCACTAGGAAATATCATCTTTCTATATCCAGAATAACCAGTTGTAATATTTAGTTTTGATCTGTTACTAACGATTGTAAACTACTCTTATTCATTACAGTTGAGCATACTTCAAATTCAGAACGTATCTAAAAGATATGATGATCATATTGCGTTGAATGATATTTCATTTGAAATACCAGAACATGCAGTATTAGGTCTATTAGGCCCCAATGGTGCAGGTAAAACCACTTTAATTAGAATAATTACTCAAATTATCTTGGCGGACCAAGGAACGGTGATTTTTAAAGGTCAGCCAATGACCCATGAAGATGTACGACGAATTGGATACCTACCAGAAGAGCGTGGTCTTTATAAAAAGATGAAAGTAGCTGAGCACCTACTTTACCTCGTTCGACTAAAAGGGCTGTCAAAATCTGAAGCCATTAAAAAAATTAATTATTGGTTAGATAAAATGGACATGCGTACATGGATCAATAAGAGAGTAGAAGATCTATCTAAGGGAATGCAACAGAAGGTGCAGTTTGTAGCAACAGTGGCACATGAACCAGACCTTTTGATTTTAGATGAGCCATTTTCAGGTTTCGACCCTGTTAATGCTGATCTCATTAAAGACGAGCTTCAAGAAATCAAGGAGAAAGGAACTACGATTGTTTATTCTACACATAGAATGGAGGCGGTTGAGGAATTGTGCGATCATATAGTTTTAATTAATAAATCTTCATTGGTATTAAATGGTGCCAAGAAAAATATCAAAGACGAGCACAGAGATAGAAGCTATTTGATTGACTACTTATCAGGAGAAATTAATTCCTCACCCGATTGTTTTGACTTGATATCTACCGCTAAATTGGAAGAAGGATATCAAGCTCATGTTAGATTAAAAAATGGCTACACAACAACTGATTTGTTAAAAAGTGTAACTGATTTGGAGATCACATCATTTAATGAAAAGATTCCATCTATTCACGATATTTTCGTTCAAACTGTAAAATCATCTTCTCATGAATAAGATAGGTTTGATCATAGTTAGGGAGTACTTGTCAAGGGTGCGTAAGAAATCCTTTATTATTATGAGTGTATTGGGACCATTCATATTTGCTGCGCTATTTATAGTCCCAGTTTGGATGGCAAGTACCAGTACGGATGATCAAAAAATTATTCAAGTTATTGATGAAACAGGAATGTTTAAAGGTCAACTCGAAGGGAATAAGACTTTGTACTTTGACTTTATAGAGGAAGACTTGTTGTCTGCAAAATCAAGTTTGGAGGTAAATGAAGCTTTTGGCCTTTTACATATTCCTAAAATGGGAATGTATGATGTTAAAGCCATAAAACTATATTCATATCAAAACCCTGGTCTTTCAATAGTGAATGCTTTGAATTGGAAACTACAGTCTAGAATAGAGAATATTCGTCTAAAAGAATCAGGAGTTTCTGAAGGTGTAATTAAAAACCTCAAGAAAAAACTTAAACTTAAGACCATTCGACTTAATAAAGCAGGGGATGAAAGTCAGAGTAACGCTGAGGCGACTACAGCTGCTGGGTATATAGGATCTTTTCTAATTTACTTTTTCATCTTTCTCTATGGAGCACAAATTATGCGTGGTGTGATTGAAGAAAAGACCAGTAGGATTATTGAAGTGATTATTGCTTCTGTCAAACCCATTGAGCTAATGATTGGAAAAATTGTCGGAGTTGCTGCGGTTGGGTTGACTCAATTTCTGATTTGGTTATTATTATCTTTTGGATTGGTCTATGGGGTTTCGTCATTTCTATTAAACTCTTCTGATCAGAAAGCTGTGGAGCAAGCGATGTTAGAGAGCAAAGTGCCTAATGCCGATTATGAGGTATTAGAGCAATCTTTGATGACAGTCTCTAATTTCGATTTCCCGCTTTTGATAGGTTGTTTTTTGTTTTACTTTATTGGAGGCTATTTGTTCTATGGGTCTCTTTTCGCAGCAGTCGGTTCGGCAGTAGATAGTGACGCCGATACACAGCAGTTCATGCTTCCCATTACTGCTCCATTAATCTTGTCTGTGATCATGATGACCTCTATACTTCAAGAGCCTAATGGTTCACTTGCATTTTGGCTTTCTATTATCCCATTTTCTTCACCAGTTGTTATGATGATGCGACTACCTTTTGATGTTCCGCTTTGGCATATTGTAGTCTCGATGCTTGCGCTATGTGTAGGGTTTATAGGTACTGCCATGATCGCTAGTAAAATCTATCGGATAGGTATTTTTGTTCATGGTACCAAAGTAAATTATAGGACATTGTGGAAGTGGTTATGGATTCGAGATAAATGAATTTGAAGCTTTTAACATAGAGGTAAAAAGCTGATAATCAAAAAGCCACAAATTGATCATACATTTGCGTTTTTAATAGCAATGGTATGAACACTCTTGGTAACCGCATACTTTTTAGTCATGCTATCTTTTTTCTTATACTCCTAACTATATCTACTCTTACCTTCAACTTTCTTCACAAAGCATCAAAAATTCGAGACCTGCAGAGTAATTTTTTCCTGACTAACTCTAAAATGATGACTTTGATCAATGAAGATCAAATGATTAGGAGAGATGAGGTCAATAAAGCAGCTTTTTATAATAAAGATGGTTATAAGCGTGTAGCTATTAGAAATAAAAAATTTGATGCTATAATTAAAGAATTACAAGAGGTAAATACCGGGAAGATCGCTGGAGCCTTTGAATTACAAAAAGAAATTGAAGGAATAATAAATCAAATCAATCGATACAATCAATGTCAGCAGAGACTTTTAGCTCTTTATAGAATGAAAGGCTTTAAAGATTTTGGTTTGGAAGGTCAGATGCGAAGGTTTGCACATGAGCTTGAAAATCACCCTAGTGAACTTGAGTTGAGTGAATTATTAACCTTAAGAAGGCATGAAAAAGATTACATACTTAGAAAGGATTTAGCTTATGTTAACCTTCTGAATCAAAAAGCAGATAAGCTTAAGAAGAAGTTTAAAAAGTCAAAGTCTAAAGACGGACAGGAGTTGTTCGTCCTATTAGAGAATTATCAGCTTTCCTTTCAAGAGATAGTTAAAACTGAACAAGCTATTGGAAATGAAAACTATGGTGCAATTTGGGAATTAAATGAGGCCTCTTTTGCAGTTACATCTTCCTTTCAACATGTTTCGACACTAGTAAATGCAAAGACTGATCGGTTAATTACCGCATTAATTAGGAACTTCGTCATTTTCGTGTTTTGTGGTATAAGTGCCAGTATCATCTTGGGATATTTCAGTGCAGGATTTGTAACTAAGTCGATTAAGAGTTTGGCAGCCACTATGCAGCAAGCTCAATTAACAAATTTTAAGGAGCCAAATTGGAAACCTAGCAATTATGCTACCAAGGAGACTAAATCTCTTTATCATTCTTATATTCAATTACTCTATACCATTCGGAATCAGTTTGATGAACTTGAGAGGCAAACAACTCAGATGATATGGCATAATGAAGAGTTGATTAAGATTAATAATCTACTCGAATCGTCTCAAAAGTCTTTAGAAGAATCGAATCAAGTAAAAGATAAGTTCTTTTCTATAATTGGCCATGACCTTAGAGGACCTATGAGTAATCTAACTATGTCACTTCAAATATTGTCAGAAAGTATGAATACCATGACGAAGGAGGAAGTTTCGACATTCTCCAGTAATATTCTTGCTTCTGCTGACGCTATTTCGGTTTTGCTTGACAACCTACTTATGTGGGCTAAAACACAGACAGATTCTTTAATTCCAAAATTTGAATGCGTCAATTTAAAGTCGTTAGTAAACAGTATTCAATCTTTACAATCTCAGCGTTTGACTGACAAGTCAATATCATTTTTAAATGAGCTGGATGATGATTTAGAAATATCTGCTGATCGAAACATGATTGATCTGGTCTTGAGGAACTTGTTAGATAATGCTATCAAATTCACGAGCGAAAGTGGCTTTATAAAAGTAGGCAGTGAAATCTCAACAAGCCATATCAAAATTATGGTAAAAGACAGTGGTATTGGAATAGAACCAGAGGCACAATCAACTCTGTTCACTTCTCTAGTGAAAAAACGCTCTCAAGGCACCCAAGGTGAAAAAGGTACAGGACTAGGCTTGATGTTAGCATATGATTTTATCCGAAAGCATGGAGGCGAGCTTCAAGTATCATCAAAACTTAATGAAGGAAGTACTTTTATTATCTCATTACCTATCAAACAGGTTTGTAAACTAAGAGCAATCGAAGTAGTTTAATTTAAAAATTCCTTAATCGATCCTTTAAATTGAAACTAGTCCAATGTCCCTTCTAATGGGAATATTGCATAGCAATAGAAATGGATTATTAATGAAAAAATTAGATAAAGGATTCCGTATCCCTAGTGCAGCGTATACCCTTCCACGAAAGGCAGTTAAAGGTTATACTGATTTAGACAAAAAACCTGAAATTGGTGATGTTGTTTATGGAGAAGTATTGAGTATTGGTCAACACAACTCATTAGAAAATGGAGAAGGGAGAATTCATACAATTCATCCAGGGACTAAAGCCGTATTCGTTTTAGGTAATCGTTATGCTCCTGATTATTATGAAGGGCTTATTCCAAATTCTCTAAACGTAGAAATAGACCTTTTAGCAAGATCGGGTGTGATAGGAACTGTACTTTCTAAAAGTGGTAAAGTCATATCGCCTACTAAAATCAAACCCTTAGGGTATGCATGTGACAAAAGTGGAAATATTCTTAACACTAAGAATTTTAACATTATTAAACCAAAAGTCACCGAAAAGAAGTCACCAAGAGCAAAGATGATTTTGGCAATAGGAACAGCTATGAATTCGGGAAAAAGCGCTGCTGCTACTGCATGCGTCTACTCTCTCACTACATACGACAAAGAGGTAAGAGCTTCGAAGGTGACAGGTACGGCGAGTTTAAAAGATATATTGAGTATGAACGATGCTGGTGCAGAGTATTTCTCCGATTTTTCTTTTTTAGGATATCCTTCTACTTATATGTTGAAAGAATCAGAAGTAGAAGATGTTTTTAATAAACTAGATCTTAAGTACGCCAATAATAAAGATAAATACTGGGTAGTTGAGTTTGCAGATGGGATCAATCAAAGAGAGACAGCTATGCTGCTTAGGTCAGAAGAAGTTAGAAAGCGTATTCACAAACTGATCTTTTGTGCAGCAGATTCATTCGGAGCGATTGGAGGATTAGAAATTTTAAAGCGAAAATTTGATTTGGTTCCCGATGCTATATCAGGAGTGTGTAGTAGCTCCCCTTTGCATATAAAAGAGCTAAGTGAATATACTGACATACCTGTATTTAATAGCTTAGATATGGATGTCAAAGAACTATATAAGATTCTATCCACTCCTCGAAAACGAAGCAAAAGTAAGTAATGAACCCATATGGCATAGCAATACATGGTGGGGCAGGGACGATCTCCAAGGCCAAGATGAATAAATGGAAAACTCAAGCTTATTACGAAGCTTTGAAACATGCATATAGTCTTGGATATCAAGTCTTGCGCAGAGGAGGAAAGGCTACTGATGCAGTTATTGAAGCAGTTATAGTTTTGGAAGATAGTCACTTGTTCAATGCAGGCAAAGGTTCGGTTTTTACTCATGAAGGCAAAAATGAAATGGATGCAGCAATAATGGATGGCAAAAAGCTCAGAGCTGGAGGGGTAGCAGCTGTGCAATTTGTGAAAAATCCAGTTAAGCTTGCTGAAATTATTATGCACAAATCTCGTCATGTGCTATTGAGCGGAGATCAAGCCTTAGAGTATGCTAAGAAACACGAATTACAGATAAAAGATGCAGAGTATTTTTATGATGAATTTAGATACAAGCAGCTTCAAAGAGCTCTGACTTCTGACAAGACAACACTGGATCATGACGAAGGAGCTGATAGGAAGTTTGGTACCGTCGGAGCAGTAGCTCTTGATAAAAGAGGTAATCTTGCGGCAGCTACTTCTACAGGAGGAATGACGAATAAAAAATACGGTCGTATCGGAGATAGCCCCTTAATTGGACTAGGTACATATGCTAATAATGAAACTTGTGCCATTTCTTGTACTGGACATGGTGAATATTACATGAGAGGAGTTGTAGCGTATGACGTGTCTGCAAGAATGGAATATTTGGGTGAAACGCTTCAAGAAGCTACTAACTATGTTATTCATGAAAAGTTAGTGAAATTAGGTGGGCGAGGAGGCTTGATAGGAATAGACCAAACAGGAAAGGTGGTTCTTCCCTTCAATACAAAAGGAATGTATAGAGGAGTTAAATTGTCTGATGGTACCGAACTTGCAAGTATCTTCTAGCGTATATCGATGTCAACATTCAGGATGTTAAATTGAAACTATATTTGCCGTCCTAAAATATGAAGCGTATGAAATCAATAATGCATTATAAAGCCGATAAAGAGTTTGAAGGCGTCAATGAAAGTGGAAATATTGTACCGATTGATATGTATGACCCTGCTGATAAGAAAGCACAGTCTCCTATGCAATTAGTACTATCTGCTCTAGCGTCTTGTGCAGCTGTTGATATGGTTCAGATGATCAAAAAGCGTAGAAAAACTTTCGTAGATATGAAGGCTGAAACTACAGCTGAAAGAGCAGATACTCATCCAAAAAAATTCACCAAGATTCATGTGAAGTATATTATCACTTCTCCTGATTTAACTGAAAAAGAAGCGGAAAGAATAATTGATTTGGCAGTAAGTAGCTACTGCAGTGTTGCATCATCGCTTGATCCAGAAATTGAGCTTACTCATGGTTTTGAACTTATTGCTGAGTAATATAGTATAGCAAAAAATAATTAGTATTAGAGCATTTAGATAACCTCTAGATGCTCTTAATATTGGTTTGATATGGATACAGCTGATCAAAACTTGAGCTAGACCTCTCCTTTTTTTAGGGCATTAATTTTTGATAGCAATTCGGAATTTTCCTTTTCCATAGTTTTGGACTTGTTGGCTAAATCAAGACTAATTGAACGTAGTCCTTCATTGAGAATAGTTAGCTCGTCGGTTCTAGATTTTACCAATTTCTCAAGATCCTCCCTATATAGAGCCAATTCTTTTTCTACTTTTTTTCTTTCCGTAATATCTCGTATCACTACTTGCATCAGTCTTTTGTCTTTTAGACTTATCATATTCAATGAGACAGATACATCAAATAATTTCTCAGATTGATGCTTATGCTTACATTCAAACTGCTGTGCTTCATCAATGTTGTTTTTGAACATACTCTCAACTTTTTCTATAAAGTAGGCTCCTTCATCACTGAGATATGAAATGAGAAAGTTATGCTTTTGACCAATCAGTTTATCTTTTGTATACCCATAGTATTCACACATTTTGAGGTTGCAGTCAACTATTTTTTCATCGTCAAATACTGCTATAGCTTCAAAAGCATTTTCAAAAAGGACTTTAAATTTTACACCACTATTTATTAATTCATTGTGTTGCGTTTGAAGCTTAATGTGATTTGAATCAATAAAGTTTCCATATGAATAGGAGAAGTATAGTATTCCACAAGACATCAATACTATAACTGAAGCCTCTAGTACCCATATAGACCAATTACTAGCATAAGCATTTGTGTCAAAGCTATATTGTATCCAGCCTAGATCATAAAGTGTACCTGCTGCCATAAAAACTAATATATAGACAGTCAATATGATTAGAGCTTTTCGATAAGATATAATAAATGAAAAATAGATAGGTAAAAGTGGTACACAGACTTTGGCAGCAGAGAAGAACCCGAACTTAAATAAGCCTATGAAAACCATAATAGATGAAACAATTAGCAACATCCAGAACTTATATTCAAGAGGAATCTTTTTCCTTCGAATTGTAACTAAAAACAATAAGGAAATAACGAATATTTGAATTCCAAAAAGCAGAAAATCATTTTGTTCAATGGCTCTTATGAGGTGAAAAACCTGAGCTACACATGAAAGAATCAAAATCATGATTAATGTCTGATTCAGCCATTTGTTTCTTAATTTCCTCAAGCTGTTTGACATATCACTAAATTATGAATTAGCTAAAAATCTCTGTTGGGATAGGGCAGTTGATAGGGAGACAGAGTTTCAAAAATCTTATGCCAAAGAATAATGGATTTAAATCTTGGCTATCAAAGTATATTTTGTAAAAACTATCTACGACAAATTTTATTTCAGGAGGATTGCAAAAATAGTAGATACTTTCGTTAAGCAAAGTCTAATACTAGTGCTTATTGGTTTGACAATTTTGCTTCTTGATCGTTACGCCAAGGTTTTTATTTGAGCAAGTGTCACTTTTAATAACTATCTAGATTCTTTTTTAGTGTATCAATAGAAATGAATTCTAGGAACAAGAATCTTTATGAAATGATCAATAATAACCAATTGCATAATGGTTATTATTTGAAAGTCGATCTAAAATAAGAAAGCCTTGATTCGATTTAGAATCAAGGCTTTGTGTTATTTTAAATTCTAAGAGAGAATTATCCGATTTTAGCAATCAAATCAGCAGCTCTATTAGAGTATCCAGCTTCATTATCGTACCAAGAAGCAATTTTTACCATTTTACCATTAGTAGAAGTGATACCTGCATCGAAAATAGAAGAGTGAGAATCTCCAACAATATCGCTAGAAACGATTGGATCTTCAGTGTATTTCAAAATACCCTTCATTGGTCCTTCAGCAGCAGCTTTCATAGCAGCATTTACTTCTTCTACAGTTACCTCTTTTTTCAACGTAGCAACCAAGTCAGTAATAGAACCAGTAGGAGTTGGAACTCTCATTGAGTTACCATCCAATTTACCTTTCAATTCAGGAAGAACTAACCCTACAGCTTTAGCAGCACCAGTAGAAGTAGGAACCATATTGATAGCTGCAGCTCTTGATCTTCTCAAATCAGCATGAGGAGCATCTTGTAGTCTTTGGTCAGCAGTATAAGCGTGAATAGTAGTGATATATCCTTGCTCAAGACCGAAGTTGTCATGAAGAACCTTAGCGATCGGAGCTAGACAGTTAGTCGTACAAGAAGCGTTTGACATGATAGTCTCATCTCCAGTCAAGATATCTTCATTTACACCTAATACTACAGTAGGGATATCACCTTTTGCAGGAGCAGAAATAACAACCTTTTTAGCACCAGCTGTCAAGTGTTTACCAGCACCTTCTTCATTTACGAATCTACCAGTAGACTCTAAAACAACATCGATACCTAATTTACCCCATGGTAGGTTTGCAGGATCCATTTCAGCAGTAATACCGATTTTTTTTCCGTTTACTACGATACCATCTTCAGCAGCCTCTACAGTTCCGTCAAATTTACCTTGGGTAGAGTCATACTTCAACAAATGCGCAAGCGTCTTAGTGTCAGTCAAGTCGTTGATTGCAACAACCTCAACATTCTCTTTTTTCAATAGTGCTTGGAACGCCAATCTACCGATACGCCCAAAACCGTTGATAGCAACTTTGATCATTAGATTTAATCTTTAATTTGTTTCTTAAATTTTGCAGCAAAACTAACATTCTACACCGCTAAAACAAACTATTGAATACCAAACAAGATCAGGCATTTGAGACGACTTAGGTCATGTTTTTTGTCTATTTTTAGCAGTTTCGCAACAGTTGTCTATGCATAGGCGCTAGATGTATCTTTTTTGCATTTACAATTGGTCAATTTGTTATTTTTTCAAAAGTCAAGTTTTATGAAGAGAGTATTGTTAGGTCTTATTTTGACATTTTCATGCCAATTTATGATGGCTCAAGACATAGTCGGAAGTTGGAAAACTATAGATGATAACACTGGAAAAGCTAAATCCATTATTGAAATCTATAAAAAAGGGGAAAAGTTCTATGGTAAAGTTGCCGAAATCCTTGAACCAACTGAACCAAACCCAATTTGTAAAGAATGTGACGAAGACGATGATAGATACAAGAAACCTGTTTTAGGAATGGAAATCCTCCGTGGGTGTGTCTTGAAAGGCAATGAATACGTTAATGGTAAAATTCTTGACCCCGAGAACGGCACAGAATATAACTGTAAACTTTGGATGGAAGACGGAGACTTAATGCTAAGAGGGTATGTTGCGTTTTTCTACAGGACTCAGAGATGGAAAGCTGTAAAAGAATAGCACAGAAATGATTGTACTTAATATAGAGTATTGAGAATGCTCGCTGTTTTTCTAGAGTTTACCCAAACTAGTATTTCATTTTTATCTCAAGAAAGGTTTTTGTAATGGTTTGGTTCTTTATTTATCTAAAGAAATTCGTTTATTGGTAGCTCATTATCAGTATGTTCATAGAAAATCTTTAAGGAAAGAGGTTACATTTTATTATTTTGATGTATTTAAAATCAAAGCGAGAGCTTTTTAATTAATGAAGGATCACGAAATACTAGAAAAAGTAAGTAGAGGAGACGAAAGTGCACTTGACTACTTGTACACTAAGCATTATCGGATGATGACTCGTATTGTACTAAACAATAACGGGACTGAAGACGAAGCTAAGGACGTTTATCAGGATGCTTTGTTAGTTTTTTGGCAAAAGGCCATTTCAGGAAATTTAGTGTTGACCTCCAAAATCTCTACTTATCTCTATAGTATTTGTTTAAATCTCTGGAGAAAAGAATTAGATCGTAAAACCAGAAACTCTGGTGAGATGGTGGAGGAAGTGACTTTTCAGGATTTTGAAAGAAATGAAAAAGTCAAAATAATTCATGAATGTATAGATCAATTAGGAGATGTATGCAGAAAGATTTTGACCTATCATTATTTCGATGGACTGTCGATGCCAGATATCGCCGAAAAATTAGGTTTTGCCAATGCAGATACTGCTAAAACAAAAAAATATAAGTGTAAAAAGAAGCTTGATATGATGATCAAACGAACATACACTTCGAGTGATTTTTTAGATTGATATGTCTATAAGGAGCCAATTCAACGAACAGTTAGAAGCCTACATTAGTGGAGAAATGAAGGGTGCAGACAGACTTGTCTTCGAAGGGCATGTGGAGAGCAATCCTATTCTCAAAGCAGAGTTTGATTATCAAATGGATATCATTGAGAGCTTAAAGTCGCGACGTAAGTCGGAACTCAAGACTAGATTGAGCAACATATCTGTTGAGCCTACACTTATAGGGGCTTTTCTTCAAAGTAGTTTAGTTAAGCCAGTTATTTATGGCTTGACATCTTTAACGCTTGTTACCGGAACATATTTATTTTATAATACAAAGGCTGCAACTAATATCCATCTGAAAGCTGTTGAAGGAAAGATGGAGTACTTGACAGCTAGTAATATCAATATAGACTTCAAAGAAAAAATAGACTTTGTCTATAACCCTTCTCCTGTCAAGAATGATATTGAGTATTCAGCTATTGCATCGATGGCTGTTGATATAAAGAATGTTCCCACTAAAGAAGAAAAAGAAGTGCTGAATCAGATAGATGCACCTCAAGCTTTAGTATTTGAGATTCCAAACATGGAAACTGAGCAAGAAGAAGATTTTAATGCACCTAATCTAGGAATAGAATCAACAGAGAAAGTAGAGACAGAAACAGTAGTTACAGTTCCTGAAAAAATTAGTATCAATCAAGTAAATTCAAGAAAGTACCATTTTCACTATAGAATTGAAGACAACAGACTTTTTCTATATGGTAAATTTGATGAGTCACCATATGAGATTATAGAAGTAAACGGGCGCTATGACAAGAAGATTTACTTCTATTATAATGGAGACTTTTTTCATTTGAGGAAAGGAGCTACAGACATTACTAAACTTTCCAGAATCAATGATACCCATATGATTCAAAGGCTCGATTTGCTCAAATCCAATTACAATAACTAAGGAAAATTAAAAGAATTAAAAAGACTTGTTTCTAGCAAGCCTTTTTGCTGTTAGAGGAATTTTTCTAAAAAGGTCTAGTACTAAAAATTTTTTGTCTATTAGATGGAAGGGGAATAGCTATTCGCTATTTTCATAATTAAACCATTAACAACTACTTTTGACAAATCATGTCCAGAGAGAAGAGAATCAAAAAGAAAAAGCTAGGTAGTTATCCATTCGTTAGCGTGGTGTTCAGTGTGACTTTAGCTCTTTTCGTCATGGGACTATTTGGTATACTCCTACTTCTAACCAACAACTTGTCAAAGATTATTCAGGAGAATGTCGAGGTTCAAGTATTTCTCAATAAGAATCTGAGTACAAACGAAAGGACGAAAATTATAAAAACACTTTCCGTTAAAGATTATGTAGTCAGAAAAGACGGAGAAGCTCAAGTACAACTCATCACCAAAGAGCAAGCAGCCAAGCAATTTGCAAAAGAGACAGGTGAAGATTTTGTGGCTTTCTTGGGAGATAACCCTCTTCGAGATGTAGTTACAGTTAAGATAAGTCCTGAATTTCATCAGGAAGAAAATTTGTCAGAAATAAAAAAAGAGATACAGTTCATTCGAGGTGTATATGAAGTATCGTATATGCAGACCTTGATTAATAGTATCAATAAAAATGTGCAAAAGATTGGTCTTGTGCTCGTTGGTTTTGCCATTTTACTCCTGTTGATTGTTGTGATTTTGATTCATAATACTATCAAATTAGCACTCTTTTCACAGAGGTTCTTAATTAGGAGTATGCAGCTTGTAGGTGCTACTGCTAGGTTTATTCGCAGTCCATTTTTAAATAGAGCAATAGGTTTTGGATTAATTGCTGGATTTATTTCAATAGTTCTGTTAGCCGGGGTAATCCACTATGCCGATGCACAAATCGAAGGACTGTTAAGCTTAGTTAAATTAGAGCAATTAGGCATTCTAAGTGCTACCTTGCTAGTTATTGGTGCAATGGTTGGATTCTTCAGTACTTTTGCGGCAATGAAAAAGTATATGAAGATGTCTCTTGATGAATTATATTAATGATATGAACGACAAAGAAAAATTGGCCTTTGGCAAAACGAACTATATGCTTATGATAGCAGGTGTAGTTACTATTATAGTAGGCTTTTTTATTATGACATTGGATAGTGATGACTACGGTTTTGGGTTTATGGGATTGACCTTGGGACCAATCGTAGTTATGATAGGGTTTATTATTGAATTCTTTGCGATACTTCTCAAGCCGAAATCTAGATGAGTTTTATAGAAGCCTTGATCCTTGGAATCATACAAGGACTTACGGAATTCTTACCAGTCAGCAGTAGCGGTCACCTAGAATTAGGTTCTGTCCTGCTTGGTATTCAGTCTGAAGACAATCTATTATTTGCTATTCTATTGCATGGCGCAACAGCCCTCAGTACGATAATAGTTTTCAGAAAGGACATTGGAGATATTTTCAAGGGTTTATTAGAATTCAAGTGGAACGAATCATGGCAATATGCCACTATGATCGTAGTGTCTATGATACCAGTTGGAGTAGTAGGCGTTTTTTTTGAAGATCAAGTAGAAGCATTTTTTGGAGGGAAAGTCATCTTGGTAGGATGTAATTTGTTGTTTACCGCTGTGCTTCTTTCAATAACTTATTATAGTAAGAAGAATGAAGGTGATGTGAGTTTTTTTAAAGCATTCATCATCGGTATAGCCCAGACCATAGCTATTTTACCTGGAGTATCGAGATCAGGTGCGACCATATCTACAGCATTGATATTAGGAGTAGATAAAGCAAAAGCTGCTAAGTTTTCTTTTTTGATGGTACTTCCACCGATTCTCGGAGCGATGCTTTTGAAGACTAAAGATGTCATAGAAGCACCTGAAGTGATTCAAAACTTATCAGTCATGAATTTGGTAGTCGGTTTTGTAGCCGCATTTATATCAGGGTTATTAGCTTGTCAATGGATGATTAGCATCGTTAAGAAAGGTAAGCTTATCTATTTTGCGGTTTACTGTGGTTTAGTCGGTGCTTTGGCTATCATTTTAGGGTTGGTATTGTGATAGACATTTCTAGAGATTCCTTAGATTTTGAGAAGGGAGAGGTTTTTTTGTTAGATAAGCCTTATGAGTGGACATCATTTGATGTTGTGAAAAAAGTTCGCGGTACACTCAGAATCAAAAAAGTAGGACATGCCGGTACTTTAGATCCATTAGCGACAGGTTTACTCATAGTTTGTGCAGGTAAGGCCACTAAAAAAATTGATGAATTTCAAGGTAAGCCTAAGTCCTATACTGGAACATTAGTCTTAGGTAAAACAACTCCTTCTATAGATCTTGAAACAGAGTTTGATTCGGAATCAGATTATTCTCAAGTCACATTAGAACAAATAAAAAAAGCCGCTCAAGAACTGTCTGGACCGCAGATGCAAGTCCCACCTGAATACAGTGCTATTAAAGTAGATGGTCAGAGAGCCTATAAAATGGCTCGTAGAAAAGAAGATGTAAAACTTGACCCTCGTCCTGTCATAGTAGACAAGTTTGAAATCACGGAAATTAACTTGCCAGAAGTCAAGTTTGAAATCGATTGCTCCAAAGGGACTTATATAAGAAGCTTAGTGAGAGATATAGGGAGAAAACTGGGATGTGGAGCATATATGTCTGAGCTAAGACGAACTGCGATAGGTGAACATAAAATAGACGACGCATATAATCTAGAAGAATTCATAGCGAAATTGAAAAGCGACTAGATTTGCGGCCAAATTAAGTTCCTCAGCTCAAGACCAAGAGGTGAGGAATCAACCCAAATGGCTACTGCCCTACGATTAAAAGAGAGATGAAGATCATTTATGGCATTGAGGATATTCCTAGTATAGAAGGGGCTGTAGTGACCAGTGGCACTTTTGATGGAGTACATTTTGGTCATCAGAAGATTCTCAGACAAGTAGTAGAACATGCCAAGAAGTCTAATGGCAAAAGTGTGGTCCTTACCTTTTGGCCACACCCACGATTCGTATTATCAGATGGGAAGTCGGATTTGAAACTTCTCTCCACTTTTGATGAAAAAGCTCAGTTACTTGAGCAAGTTGGAATCGATTATTTAATACAGATCAATTTCACTAAAGAATTTTCCCAATTATCATCCGAAGAGTTTATTCAAGGGATCTTAGTAGACAAAATAGGGACTAAAGAATTGGTAATAGGGTATGATCATCGATTTGGTAAAAACAGAACTGGAGGATTTGATTATCTAAAAGAAAATAGTGGTAACTATGGTTTCAATGTCGAAGAAATCAAGCGTCAAGATATTGATCATGTAGGTGTTAGTTCTACGAAGGTAAGAGAGGCATTATTATTTGGAGCAGTTGATCATGCTAACCACTATTTAGGTCGAAATTATTCGTTAACAGGTAAAGTGGTTGAAGGTCAAAAGGTTGGGAAAAGTATAGGTTTTCCAACTGCCAATATTGAAATAAAGGAAACCTATAAGCTTGTTCCTAAAGATGGTGTGTATGCAGTCAATGTTGAAGTAGCTGGACAGGTGTGGGAAGGCATGTTGAATATTGGCGAAAGACCGACTATTGAAGGAGCAGGTAGGTCTATAGAAGTGAATATTTTTGATATGGATCAAGATATTTATAATGAAGAAATTAAAGTGAGCTTTATCAAGCGGATCAGAGATGAAAAGAAGTTTGAGGGAGTTGAGTTATTAAAAGCTCAATTAAAGGATGATCTGGATTCAGCTAAAGAAATTTTGAAAAACCAAAAAAAGAGGGAAGGTGAGAAAATCAAAAATTAATGTTGAGGTTGAATTAGACGACCAAAATATACCTGAAAAGATCACATGGTCAGCCGAGGACAATCAAGGAGGTAAGGAGATGGAAGCCAAGGCGATTTCTTTATCATTTTGGGATGGTGAAAAATCTGAGGCGTTGAATCTTGATCTTTGGATCAAAGAAATGGATGTAGTAGAGATGAAGAAATTTTATGTTAATCTCTTGGGGACTGCATCTAATACACTTTTGAATGCCACGGGTGACGAATTTATGTCTACAGAAATTGCCAACATGTGTGAGAAATTTGTTGAGTATCTGAAAAAACAATAAGAATACTATTTATTCTAGGATAAAAAAGGCTTGAAGTACTACTTTAAGCCTTTTTTTTATTAATTTCTAATACTTTAATAAAAACTAATACGGCCTAAAAGTCACAGGTCGTTTAATTCTATTAATTCAAACTATATGATGATACGATTAACTAAGCAGTTCGCTCTGAGTATTTTATGCTTGGTGATGTTGGGCTATAGTGCCGTCGCTCAGACAAGCATTTCTGGTAGTGTAGTCGATGGCCAATCTAACGCACCTTTATTGGGAGTAAGTATCCTAGTCAAGGGAAAAGTAATCGGAACGATATCCGATACACAAGGTAATTTCAGTCTTGATATTTCTTCCGCCCCTCCTTTGACATTGGTATTCTCTATGGTAGGTTATACTACTGTAGAATTAGATGTCAATCAGGCCAATATTCAAGGTCTAGAAGTGATGATGGAAGAGAGTGCGATTATGGGACAGGAAGTGGTAGTTTCAGCATCCAAATTTGAAGAATCTGTGATGGAGTCCCCCGTTTCTGTAGAAAAAATGGATGTCCTATCCATAAGGGAGACAGCTGCTCCAAGTTTCTATGATGCTATGCAAAACTTTAAAGGTGTAGACCTTAGTGCGCAGAGTATGACCTTCAAGTCTATTAACATTCGTGGGTTTGGTGCAAATGGTAACGTAAGGTTGGTACAGACCATAGACGGAATAGACAATGTTGCCCCTGGTCTCAACTTTGCGGTAGGGAATATTGTCGGTATCAACGATCTAGATCTAGAAAGTGCAGAACTTCTACCTGGAGCCTCTTCTGCGCTGTATGGTCCCAATGCCCTAAATGGAGCATTGGTCATGAGATCAAAAAGCCCATTTGATTATCAAGGTTTAAGTGCATACACCAAACTGGGAGTCAATCATGTGGATGGTGAAGATGATGACCCTGCATTATATCAGGATTACGGAATCAGATACGCTAAGGCTTTTAATAACAAATTGGCAGTCAAAGTAACAGCCTCATATTTGACAGCACAGGATTTCAGAGGAGTTGATGAAAGAGATAAAAGTTCAGTTTGGCCGAATAGAGGAGATGGACAGGGCTATGTGGTCGAGACTCAGGGTAGAAATAGAGAAAGCAACCGCGCTTATGAGGGAGTCAATGTATATGGTGATCCTACCATTGGTTTAGAATCATTAGGTCACTATGGATCAAGAGGCCAATTCTCTCCAACAGGATTTACTGAAAGCTCATTTGTGGATAATACCATATCAAGTGTGAAGCTAGGTGGAGCGTTGCATTACCGAGTCAATGATGACATGGAAGTCATCGGTCAATTTAACTGGGGTAATGGTTCTACAGTATATACAGCCAATGACAGATTCGTTTTGGATGGGTTCTCTATATGGACAGGAAAACTTGAAGTAAAAGGGACAAATTATTATGGTCGTGCTTATATGACTCAAGAAGCTTCAGGAGATTCTTACGCAGCCAATACAGTTGCATCATTGATTAACGTCGAAAACTATGTTCCAGACTATGTAGGTGCTTTTCAAGCAGGCAGAGACAATGGTTTAAGTTATGAAGCTGCTCATGCACAAGCTAGAGCCTATGCAGATGGAAGACAAGAAGCTTATGCACCAGGAACCGCAGTATTTCAACAGAAGTTTGACTCATTGAATAGTCTATCCATTAAAGATGGCGGTTCAAAATTCAAGGATAACTCTAACCTAATTCACGCAGAAGGGGGATATAGTTTTTCGGATTTGGTTGATTGGGCAGAGGTTCAAGTGGGAGCCAATTTTAGAAGATACAATCTAAATTCTGAAGGTACGCTATTCGCATTGGAGGATAATGGAGATGAACAATCTTATAATGAGTATGGAGGATATGTTCAGGTCACTAAAAGATTTTTAGACGATCGACTGAAAGTTCAAGCATCAGGAAGATATGACAAGAATGATAATTTTGATGGGCAGTTTTCTCCAAGAGTATCAGTAGTAGGAACGGTAGCTAAGGATCATAATTTTAGAGGGTCATTCCAAAGAGGGTTCAGAATCCCAACAGCACAAGATCAGTTCATTGACTTAGACGTAGCAGTGAGAAGACTAGTAGGTAGTAACCAGTTGCTAATCGATAGATATGGCTTTTTAAATTCTCAGTCTTTGGTTTATTCTACAGCTAGTATAGTAGCTGCTCAAGCAAACAATGACGCGTCGCTATTAGAGACATCTGATAAAATCGCCAAAGGACTTACGACAGAGAAGGTCAACACATTTGAATTGGGATATAGAGGACTATATTTAGATAACAAGTTGATGTTAGATGGATATTACTACCATAGTTTTTATCAAGACTTTATCGGAGAAATTTTGTTTCAGCAAGTTGTATCAGTTGACCCTGCACAATCAGAAGCTAGTATAAGAGAAAATGGTTACAACACACCTGAGAATTTTGATGCAAGCTCAGATGAAGGCAAGTCTGATATAGCAAGCGGCAATCTACCAACAGGAACAGCTTTACAAGAATTTGGCTTTGATGTCAATGCTGATGGTACAGTAGAATCCCATGGCTGGGGTATTGAAGCTGCCTATTTCTTGACAGGAGGATATAGAGTCGGAGGTAATGTCTCTTATGACAATCTTCTAGATGCCAAAGACCTCGAAAGCCAAGGGTTCAGAGCTCAGTACAATACACCGAAGTACAAATTCAATGTCTCATTGAGTAATAGAGAGGTAGTAGATAATCTAGGTTTCAATTTGACTTGGAGATGGCAACAAGCATTCTACTGGGAATCATCCTACGGAAATGGAGTTATTCCTGAGTTTGGGACATTAGATGCTCAGATTAGTTATAAGCTTTCAAATATTAAGTCGATCGTTAAACTAGGCGGTAGCAATGTACTCAATAAGAGATACACCACTGGTTTTGGTAATCCAAATATGGGAGCTCTGTATTATGTGTCGATCACGTTTGACGAATTCTTAAACTAATGATATCAAAAATGAAAAATCTAAGAAAATATATAGGTGTAGGCTTGATGTCGTTGGTGGTATTGAGCTGTGATGATTACGATAGCCTAGTTCAGGAAGAAATAGATCAAAATAACCCTAACGAAACGGAAGTGACTGCTCCTACAGGAGACTCAGGAGAATTGGACTTGAGTACATATGTTTCACTAGGAGCCTCTATTACCGCTGGAGTCATGGACAATTCCATATATGTAGCCAGTCAAAACAATTCTTTCCCAGTGATATTGGCTCAGCAGTTCAAAGCAGAAGGAGTCGGAGGAGGAGACTTTAATGTTCCTACCGTAAAGTCTATAACAGGATGTCAAGATGAAGATGAAGGCTGCCCAGAAGGAAGGTTACTGTTAGATGTAGCTGCAGCTGGACTCGTCAATGATGCTGGAGAATCTATAGGTACTTTTGACGGAGACAAGTCTACTTTAAATAACTACGGTATTCCGGGAGCGATAGCATTGAACTTTGTACAAGCAGCGACTGGAGGGCCTGACTCTGACCTTAATCCTTTATACAATGGGTTTTATGCAAGAATGGCTTCTACTCCAGGAGTATCCACTCCTATAGGTGATGCATTAGCAAAAGCTCCTACATTCATGACACTATGGTTCGGAGGAAATGAGGTCTTAGGATATGCTACCAGCGGAGGAACAGGTTCAGATCTAGATCCCAATGGCGCTTTCAACGCCTCATTTTCAGGTATAGTTGCAAACGTCATAGCTAGTAGTGCAGCAAAAGGTGTAGTAATAAATGTTCCAAGTGTATTGGCTCTTCCATTTTTTCAAGCAGTGCAATGGAACGACCTAGAATTAGATCAAGCAAATGCAGATGCATTGAATACTGGACTAGAAGGCTATAATAATGCAGTTCAAGGACTAGTAGTGGCAGGATTAATAGTACAACAGGAAGCTGACGCAAGAAAAATATCTTATTCTCCAGGGAAAAACGGATTTATGATTGTGGATAGTACGCTCACTGATTTTGGTCCAGAATGGGATAAGTTAGTATTGGCGTCCCAAATGACATCGCAAGAAAGAGCACAATTGGAGCCGTATAGATTAGTACGTCATATAGCTGGAGTTGATGGAGATGCTACTCAATCTGAGACAGTATTATTGACAGCCTCTACTATTATCAACACGACTCCTACAGGTCTACCAGAAACTATTTTAACAGGTCTATCTTATCCACTTCCAGACTCTTTGGTTTTAACAGGAGCAGAAAAAGTAGCTATAGAGACCACCAGGGGAGCGATCAATGCACATATTAAAAGTGTAGTAGATGCTAATTCAGATCGCTTGATTCTGTACGATGTAGAGACTCTACTTTTAGGAATAGCCGTAGCAGGAGGATATGATGTCGATGGTATCACGGTGACCTATGATTTTCTACCTACAGGAATGTTTTCCAATGACGCTATCCATATAAACGCTCGAGGAAGCGCGATTTTAGCCAATGAGATAATGAAAGCAATGGAGTCAAAATGGAATGCAGATCTTCCAAAAGTAAACCCATTAGACTATGCCTCGTCTCCAGTTAAATTGTAAAGAATAGAAATATTTGGTTGGGCATAATGAAGCTCCCCGACCCAAGGATAGGGGAATTAAACCCAAAAGGCTATCGCCCTGTGATTAAAGATGCTCTATCATTTGAACCTGATATGCTCGTGAAGTATATCAGGTTTTTTTTTCTGAAAGTCTCTTCACACCAATGCATAGATTACCTAAATAACTGATGATCTAAGCTGTTTTCTATTAGAGAAAAATTTTTTCTACGTGCTCTACGGCAACAACTGTGGGTGCTTAGCGT
>NZ_QFZQ01000009.1 GCF_003171675.1 Reichenbachiella versicolor
GTTTTGAGCTTGACTTGTACTTGGCTATTGGCTTCTGTATAAAAGCCATTGATTCGGTCACTGACTCTTTTGCGTTCTTTTTCCTGATCGCCTTTCCCTTTTTTTTGTGAGTCATTGGCCCGAGTGAGTTGCCGTTGGCGTTCTCTGACCATTTGGTCCACAGCTACTTTCTCTTCGGATTGTAGACTTTTGTCTAATGCACTTTTTTCTTTTTGTTCGAGGGCTTTGGCTTCTTTGGGAGCTTTCTCTACGTCTTCTTTGATTCCGTCTCGGGCTGCGCGGGCTTCGACCATCGGTGCGGCAGTGGAGGATTCAAATTCCTTGAGGAGGTTCTGGGGATTGTAGTTCGTTTTTAATCAGGTCATCTCCAGCGGTCTTGTATTCTGTAAAGTCTGACTGTACTGAAGGTACTGGAGGTAACATTCCTTCAGCAAGGTTCAGGGCTTGTACTTTTGAAGGGGCTTCTACTCCTGGGAGCTCTTGTTTGGCTGATTCGTGGACAGGGGTAGGAGCGTCTTTGATTTTTTGATAGTTGCCTTTGACGTCTCCTGTTTGCTTTTTGATGAGCTTATTCATCCCATCAACGGAGTCTTTGGCGGGGTTGTGTTCACTTAGACGTTTGACAGCTTCTTTGGTAGTGGGTAGGCTGTCGGCCATTTTTTTAGAGACGTCTTGTTTTGGAGTGTCAGCATCCAGTTTAGGCTCTGGAGACTTCTCTACGTTGGTGATGGCTTGGTCATTGGCTTTGCTGGTGGCTTCTTCTTTGGGAGGGACTACGGCTTTTTGAACGTCTGCTACTTTTTTGGCTGCTCCTTCCGTCTTTTGTACTTGACGTGAGGTCTTACCTACTTTGGATAGTCCTTTGGTATAGGCGGATTTGGAGTTGGTGTCTAGTTCTTCTCCAGTTTTAGTAAGTGTGTCAGTTTTGGCTTTAGTGGCGTCTACTTTGGCTTCGGTAGATTCTGGTTTGTTTATTTTAAGTACATCACCGCCTTTGCCTTTTTCCTCTTTATCCTTCTTAGAAGGGTTTTCTCCTTTCTTGGCTGCTTTATCATTGACTGCAGGGGCTTTAGTAACGGGTGTTGCGTTTTCTTTTGGGGCTTCGGGGAGCTTGGTTGTTGTTGCTGTAGCTGCAGTCTTCGCAGTAGTTGTTTCAGCTTTCTTTGTTACTGAGGCAGGGGGATTAGCACCACCATTAGTACTGCTTGATGTTTTAGTGATGTTTTCTTCATTCTCACCACTCTCACTCAACGGTTGGTTGAAGTTTTGTGGTTCGGCGAGCCATAAGATGTTTGGGAATTCTTCTTTGAGGACAGAGACAAATGCTGTGGAGCCCCAGCCGAGTCCTTCTCGTACTACTTTACTTTCGAAATGTTTGAACTTGGTTCTGGTGCGTTCTTTTTCCCGACGCACGGTTATAGCCTTTAGATAGGATGTCTTGACGCCTTTGTAGTATTTGATGATGCCTTTTTCGAAATCTTCCTTGGCTTTTTTGCGACGGTTGATTTCTTGAAGCTTGGCGAAGCTTTCTTGTCTTCTGGTGCTTAAGTCTGGTTTTTTCTTGGCTTTGACCGGTTGAGGAGATGGTTTTTTGGTTGGTTTAGGAGACGGTAGCGAAGATACTTTAGGTGTAGAGGGTGGAGCGGGTGCAGTCTTTTTTTTCTGCATACTTTGGAACTCTGCCATGACTTCTTCTCTGGAGTAGTGCAAGGAAGGGTCTCTATCAGCTAGACTGGCTAGCACTCTTTGTCGGTGGCGATCTTCGGGGGAGAGGAAGGCTACAGGGGTGTGATCACTTTCTTGTCCCTCTAATTCATATTCGTGCTCCTCGGCAGAATCAAAATATGACATCTGTGTTCCCATTGATTTAGTTAATTGATAATTAAAAAGTCATTCTAATATAACTCTCCTTCTGGATTGGTTTTCATTAATATCACAGACTGATTAGTAAAAGCATAGCTAGTACCGAATACATGAAGTCCATCAGCTGATTCTGATATTCGATGAGATATATCGTTTCCATAACTATTTTCATATACTTTTTCCCAGATTAGATTACCTTGACTATCCCACTCTGCTATCATTTGATCTTGGTTATCTACAGCAGTAATTTGATATCCTGAAACTAGTAAATTGCCATTACTTGCTTGTTGAAAACCATAGAGTAAAAACTCTTTATCTCTTGTCTGTGTGATAGTTTCTTGAACCAAAATATTTTCATTTATATCAAAAAGTATCATCATTCCTTGAAACGACCCACTTTCGTTATTTCCTCCAGCTATGATAAATCTACTCTGATATGGGTACAAACCAAAGGCTAGGTTTGATGCTCCGTTAAATTGACCTAATTCAACGCTTTCTATTTTTATACCTGTTGTATCAGCTAGATTAATTGATATACTGCTGCTACCAGATGTTGGCTCATTATTTGAACCTATCCATACAATCTTGTTTTTATCTACTTCTATGATATCTACCACATTTTTTGCACTATGAGTAGTATAATTCTTAGACCATTTGATATCAAAAGTGTTTGGCTCTAGCTTCATGATGATATTATCCCATAGGTTATCATCTGAAGTAGTCTCAGCTGCAACTATGTAACTAGAGTTATCTGTCATTTTTACAAAGTGTCCATTTCTTTCAGACTCTTCAAGGGTTCCTATAGAAAGACTGTCCATTGTATTGCCATTGAAGTCCAATATCCAAAGAATCATTTCTGTACTCAGATCCTCAAGTATCATATGACCAAGAGCCAGGATTCTATTTTCTTCAACGATCATGTCAGATGCTACCGCTATAGTTCCAAAGCCAAATTCTCGACTCCATTCAGTATTACCAAATTCATCGATTTTAGTAATTAGGTAATGACTTTCAGTTTCTGGATTGATCTTTTTCGTAGCCAATATATAGTGTCCATCACTTTCTGAGGGTTTTACATCTACAAACTCTTCTTCAAATGCACCTCCAATATACTTTTGATAAATATTAGGCTCTGTATTTTTATTTAGTTCATCTGATTCACATCCAAATAAAAATAAGGCGAACAATAGGTTTAGGGTAGTTAATTTTAAATATTTCATGATTATAAGAGGTTAGAGAATATTAGATTTTTTCTTTTTCAATTTCTTCGGTCTATATATTGGAATTCCATAGCCAATCTCAACTGTGAATTGATTGATGGAAAAGTCGTTCGGAATGTAATTGTATTTGTTGATCAAGTTAGTGTTAGCGTATCTTTTGTCAGGTTCTATCAAGTTACTAAGTCCGTATGAATATCCAATTTCCATCATTAGATATCCATTACCGACTACATTCTTCCAATAGCCTCCAATGGCTGATTGTAAAGAGAAGAAGAGTTTAGCTTTTTGATCAGAAAGATCTTCTGCTGGACCTACTACAGATTGGTAACCTAATTCTTCGTTTAAAGAGTCAATCCTTACTAATGTAGCACTACTAGATACTAAATAATTGACTTTAGCTCCCAACTGTAGGTAGAACCTTAGATCACGTTTAGTATAACTAAATCTGGTGTGGAGTGGAATGCTAAGAGTCGAGAATGATTCTTCTACTGACACATTTGAGTAACTAAACTGACGATTACTATATTCAAAATTACTTTTGGAGTAAGATAGACCAGTTTCTAAAGAGAGTAATGGGGTAATTAAGAATTCACTCGTGAATGAGACTCTGTAACCAATTTTAGCCGTATAAGTTCCTAAAGACCTGTCTATATCATCTTGACCAAAATTGTCAATTACGTTGACCATAGTGCTATTTACTCCTGCTTTGAGTCCAATTATAGCAATAGGATGGTGGCGAAATTGATTGTATAAATCAACAAATTCCGACGGGTCTACATTAGGATCAATTATATACTCAGGATTTAAGTTAAGTAGTTTTTGCATGTTCTTAGATGCTTCTTCCTCTTCATTGAGGTACAGATAGGTGATCGTAAGTAGTTTGTAAGCCCTAATTTTATCCTGTTTATTGAAGTTACTTTTACCTTCTACACAGGGTTTAATGAGGCTTTGGACTTCCTCAATCTGACCATTTTTGTATTTTTCTTCTGCCAAATTAAGGTTAAGCTTACATCCTTGCTCATCTCCACCTGTCGGTTTTTGAGCTAGAGTAGGTATAATGGTCGATACATATGAAATCATTGCAGCAGCAATAAATTTGGAAAGGGTATTCATTTTGTTATTTATTTAGGTTAATCACAGGTGGAGTTTACAATTTCACTGAAATCTTCCCCCGCATAGTGGATCCATTCTTCTTGTGTAAGTTGTTTTCGATGTATGTTTGGGCATATATTAGCCGCCATTTCGTCTAGATCTAGAGGCCAAGTTTTGATTAGATAGTCTCTACTTCCTGCCCACAAGTATTTATCGTCTTGAGTAAAGGCGATTGACCAAACCCAGTCCTGATGATCTTTCAATATGATAGGGGCATCGTCTTTTGATAAAATATTCCAAATTCGAACAGTCTTATCAAAACTAGCTGTAGCTAAGAAATGGTTTTGATGATCAAAAGCAATTTGATTGACTCTAGCACTGTGACCAGGGAATTCGACTGTCTTTATAGGTGTTTTTAAGTAAACCTTACCTTTTTCATCTCCTACAGCGATATATCTTCCGTCTTGGCTATAAACTAGTGTATAGATGGACGATGGACTGGTAAGAATTTCTGAAGCATGCTTAGTATTTAAATCATATTCTTCAACCAAGCCATTGTCCCAGCCTACAAGTACAACATCCTTCTCAGGATGCACCGCTACTGCGTTGATTTTACCTGTTTTGTAAGTGATTTCTGTGAATTTATCTAAATCTAAATCATACAGCATCAATTGATTGTTGGAACCTATACAAACCAAATTGTTTTTGGGAGTGAAAGCTAAATGCCAAGTATCTGTCCATTCTGTTGGAATCATGTGTTTGAGTGATTTATTGTTTGACTTTAAATCATACACTTCAATGAAATTGAAGTTTCCACTGCATGCCAATAGATTTTCCTTGTTGTTTAGTGCCAGAGATTTATTGATTCTGGTTCCAGATTCATTTTTTTTGATGTAACTGTGAAACTTGTTTTTTTTCCATCGGATGATATTTCCGTCGCTTCCGGTTGAGAACATATCTCCGTTTTTAGCCCCAACTATGCTTCGGACATTTTGTTCGTGTTCACTCAAATTGAAAATACTTTCATCCTGTAACGATTTGAGTGAATAATAGAGTCCGTCATAGATATCAGGATCTTTTTCGAGTTTTTTAGTCTTGCCAGTATTTTCTATGGATTCATAAAAATTGTATGCTTGTTTCGCTACTAGGCTTTTTTTCTGAGGCTTATCATTTTCTATTTCTTTGGACTTAATAGCCATTGATTTGGCAATAGATAATAGTCTCAGCTCTGTAGCTTCTTTTTGCTTTTCTAAAGCGATTTTTTTCTGATTTTCAGCTTTTACCGCATTAGAGTCGGCTTCAATCTTAGCTACTCTGGCAAGTTCTTCCTTTTGTTTGGCAACCAATTCGCTTTGCTTTGCTAATTGTTCACTTAGCTTAGCCTTTACTCTTGCTCTTTCGGCTGCTTTAGCACTATTTTCGGCTTCTTCTTGTGCTGCGATAGCTTCGAGTTTTTTGTTTTCAGCTATTTTGGCACTTTCTCTAGCTGTGATCCAAGACCATCCGGCGGCAAGGGTTAAGAGAAACATGACAGCGGCAATTCGCCTAAAAATAACTATTCTTCTTCTTTGAACCTTTTCTTTTAAGATTTGAGCCCGCTCATATTCAGATTCGCTGTGCTCAAGAAACAAAATGGTGCTTTCGAAGGCTTTGTTGTGCATTAACCCCCAAGCCACACTTGGTTTTTGTTTTTTGTACCAGTCTTGAGCTAATAGTAAATCTGGTGGAACCCAAAGACCAGCTTTACCTTCTTGGTGCATGATGGCAGCTTCAGCGAGTCTTTTGTAAAGTTTGACAGATTCCGCCTCATCATCAACCCATTCTGAAAGTTCAACCCAATTTCTCATTAAACTTTCATGTGAAATATCTATCACAGTTTCATCCTTGAGATCGGTGCCTGCTGGAGGGAGTAGAAGTGATCTAGATGGGCTTCTAAAGAAGTCAACTATTTTTACAATACGATGCTTGTCAGCGTTAACAATTTCACAAATTTCAGAAAGCTGTGTAGGTCGTCGTACACCTCGACCACCATCCCCTTTTTCAGTAAGAGTTTTAAATATCTTTTGACAGATTTTTTGATCCTCTTTCTCTAATTCTCGATAGGCCTCACGAGCATGTTCAGATAGTGCATTTTGCATTCCTCCTATAGATTCGTAGTCCTCTTTTGTAATTGGTTCTGAGGGTGGTTTAAGCTTGCTCCACTGAGACCAAGTTCTCATCATGGCATGTTGCATAATTGGAAGTTGATCAGAGCTTTCGCCCATTTCATCAAGTATTAAGTCTACAAGAGAGTCTTTTATTTTAGCTTTTCTGAATTTTATCGGCCCAACTATCGCTTCTCTCTTTTCTTCTTTGGTAAGCTGAGGAATTAGATATTGACTATTATTAATGATTTTTGTTAATCTAGGGAATTTGGCACAGTCGCCTATAAAATCCGCTCTGACTGCTAATACTATATAAATCGGCGATTCGATTTGAGAAAGAGAAGAAACTATAATGTCGATAACCGAAAGAGCAGATTTTGATCCAGTTTCGTCATCATCATTGAACCTGAAAATTTCTTCAAACTGATCAATGAATAAAAGATAATTTGTATTGGAACTATTGGCTTGTTCTTCTACAATATCATTAAACGATTCTGGGTTGTTAAGCAGGGAATTTTCAAGGCTTTCAATATCTGAAAATTTCTTATTTTCCATTCCTATCTCAAACATACATTCGGCTAAGTTTTTAATAGGATTTTTTCCAGGTGTCATGGAAAGAATATTCCAGCTTTTCCCATAACTGTTCTCTTTTTGATTAGGTAGTTCAGAGAGTAATCCACAAGATATAAATGAGGATTTTCCTACTCCTGAGGCACCTACAATAGCAATAAACTTGTTGTTTAAAAGTTGATCTATGACAAGTTTGACTTGTTTTTCTCTACCAAAAAACAAGTCACTTTCATCAGGTTTGAAAGGCCTAAGGCCTGGGAATGGGTTGACTATTCTTTTAGTAATAGGTTTAGTAATCGTAGATTTCATGATTAAAGCTTAGTTTAGGTTAAATGAAACTTGAGACCAATTCAGATAAATATTTGACTCTGAATATTGACAGTTTGATAATATTGATTTGGCAATTGCTTCATCCATATACAGTGCATTTTCAAAGTCAGTTTTGGGTATATAAAATAGAACAGATTTTTGTTCGCTAGTGAGTTTAATGTCTCTTTCATTTGACACAAATCCCAAAGGGTGAATCATCTGATTTTGGCCTTTTTTAGAGCTGTTTTTTTGAGTGTCAACTTGAATAGTGCCCTCGTATATGAAATAATAATTCATCTCATCAATCGTAGTGGTAGTAATAACTTCATTTGCGTCTAATCTCAATATTTTGATAAGCCTTGTTAGGGTAGTTATACTTACACCGGATACGTCGTTTAGTTCTTTTACCTGTGATAAAAACTCTGCTATTTCTTGACGCAAAATAGAGTTTGATCCAGAAGTTTGTTTGTTTTCTATCTCTAGAAGGGTATCATAGACGTATGAAAACATGTCTTTTTGATTATATCTCGCTTTAAGATCTGAAAAAATATCTGGATAGTTTACTAGCAAGGAATATGCAGCTGTCTCTCTTAATATTGGGTTTTTATTGACTAATTGCGCTGAAAGGATCTCAGCTGTTTTGTCATCAGAAAATTCACATAAATCAATTAGAGCTCGTGTCTTTGTCCAGCCATTCATCCAGCGATAATCTCTGAAAATGATACTAGTAAGTAAGTCTCGCTTATTGTATTTCTCACAGGCAAAGACTCCTTCTAAATCATTGATTTTTTCTCTGTATGCTGATGTTTTTAAAAGAGGAATTAAATAGGTCTTAAGTTCGTCGTTGATGAATAAGTCGAGAAGTTGAGACGCTAACTCTGAATCATCTACATTTTGACTGTTGATATTGTTTTTAACTGATTCGACTGATTTTGGATCATATAGAAGAGATAGTAATCTAAACATCGTCTCGTACTTATCTTTAATCTCTATTTCAAGAGCTTTTATAAGTTCATTAGAACAGTGATTTGATTTAGCATCTAGTAATGCTGACATATTCCAAATAGTAGCCTCACATACTTCTGCAATTTCTGACCTTACACTTCTAGCCATCTTTTCATTAGTTATAGTGAAGCCACATTTACTCAATGATTCAAGGGCTACCGAAACTATGTTATGATTTGGATCTTTAAGGTATTCTAAGAGCTTATGTACGGCATACTCATTACCAATTTTGCCGATCGCCATTACTATTCTTTTCTGAGTATCCTCATTTTTTCTATTAAGTTCAAAAGCTGTTTCAAGCATATCAACAGTATTGTTATTGCCTGAGGATAAAACAGATATTACGGCACTTGAATATTGAGAGTATGTAATTCGATTGATTACACCGTTGACTGTGTCATTGTTTGTTAGGTTTTGACTTCCTATGATTGAATTTAAAATAATAGAGGGGATGCTGTCTTTTAATAAGGCGTCTAAAACTCCTATTCGTTCACTGTCAGAAAGTTCAGATAGTAATAACGCTCCATAAAGTCTTTCATATGGTAGTTTACTTGAGGTAAGTTGTGTGATGTACTTTCTATCTTGAATAATTTCAATAGTTTGTGAAAGTGATTTAACCGTTGAATTAATTAGTTTCTGTGTTTTTAAGGTAGAGAAGTTCTTGTCCGTTTGAATTCTTTTAAGTTGGTCGTAAGCTTTTATTAAGTGTAAGGTTTTAATTTCTTTGACGACTAACTCTTGTACATTTTCGTCTTTATGTTCAACAAGGTTTGACAAAACACTTCTATACTGGACGGGATCAATAATTTTAAGAGTTTTAAGCTGCGTAATGACGTCAGGGTAATCCGCAGAGCTAACCTTTTTTACTAGCACATCTGATAGACTGTCTATAAATGATTGATCATGCTTAATGAGATCACGTTGTTTATCTAGGTTTTCTTCGAGAAGAGAAGTGTATTCTTGATGTAAGTTTTTGAAAGAGAAATGTAATATCAAGCAGCCGAATATAATAAGTAGGCCAAGTGAAATAGGAATTTGACTATGCTCCGAGATAAATTCAAATGCTATTGGATAGTTGATAATAAAGTAACCTAATCCAGAGGTAATTGCTAATACAATACAGGTGCCGTATCCATTAACAATATTGTCAATACTGTTTTTTTGACGGATATCAATCGGTGTGAAATAGGTAATAAACCCAGTAGTTTGAAATCCATAAGTATAGCTAATGGAAACTATTGTGAAGATGTTACAAACAATGAAAAATCTTATATAAGTTACATCATAACCAGAGAAAGAGTATAAATAGCCAATACTTAAACAGAATAATGTTCCAATAGCTATAGTGGATGGTATAAATGAAAGAATCTTAGATAAACCAAATTTTCTAATTGTTTGACTCCCAGTTTGTGATAGTAAAATGAATGTGAGAAGTGATACACATAAGGTAAATATTAGACCAGAGATTAGGTTGTTTGGTTGATTTACCTTGAATTCTGCTACCGAGTAAACGAATAAAAGAAAAACTAGAAAGATTATGCTCTGGCTAACAGTTGAGAAAAAGAAAAGAGATAAATAGTATTTGTTTTTTATAAGTTTAGTAAGTCTGTTTTGGTATTGTAAATACTGCTTATTCCATTTTAATTCACTAAGAGGTTTGTGTTTAATTGATGCAAATTGTAGCGTTAAAAAAGTAAGAATAGAAGCTCCTAATGAAATGAGCATCAAGGTTGATAATAAATGGGTGTCTGAGGATATATTATCTGATATTATTAACAATAAAAGAATTACTATACTCAAAGAAACGGATGAGAAGTATCCTATTTTAGTATGAAACACATATTTTCTTAACTCTCGAATATTAATAAAATCTAAGGCAATTAGTTTTTGACTTTTATTCAATATCCAAAGGAAAGGTACCAAAGAAGCTATTTGAAACTCAAAAAATTCAATTCCTAAGAAAGAACCTTTTATCTTAAAATAATAGCTAAGATACTGAACTACAGTAGTTATTGAAATAATGATGGAACAGGAGCTTACTGTTGGATAATTCCGCTGTAAGTAATTGAATAAAGTTATAAGAGGTAAACCAAATAAGCTGGCCAGAATTAGTAGTCTAGGTAAATTTTCAAATGAGACATCAGAAAATAAAGAATTAACCGAAATGATTAACTGCGAGACGAAGGCAAGTCCAATACAAAAGCCAACTGTGTTGATCGATATTAGGGACTCTCGAATTCTAAGGTTAGGTTTAGTTTTTATAGCAGGTTTCATTAGAAAAAAATGGTATAATTAGATAGAACACTTGGTTAAATTCACCGTGAAATTAAAATAACTACTTTAAAATAAAAGTGTGTTTACATCAAAAAATCTATTTACATGAGAACTTTATTGAGCTACAAAAAAAAATAAAAATTAGTGTTGTTAGTTTTTAGATTTATGTTTTATTTGCTCTCGAAAGCAGTGAGAACTGCAAGGAATTTAATTTACTAAACCGTTATTTCTAATTTTTACCTAGTACCATTTTGTTTAACCTCCTATCAATACGAACCCTATCTACTTTAGTCTTTGCGATTCTAGCTTTTTCTGTTGCAGCGCAAAATGATCCTTTAAAGTCTTTTTTTAATCAAAGAGTTAAAGAGTACAACGATAATGAACCTCTTGAGGCTAAGTCAGACTCATTTTCTATAGATCCAAAACTAAAAGAAACGGTTAGTGAAGATTCTATGCTTCTGTCAAATGAATATGTTGATTCAGGGCAGTTGCATGCGATAGATACCATTTCTTTTATAAAAAGATCTAATGCTGTAAAGAAACGTCGTCCTAAACAGGATTATAAAAATGAGTCTCAATGGAGTAAGCATTATCGTATTACTCAAGCTGAAACTTATAAAGAAGAACACATTCTAGATGATTCTTATAGGGTGTTTGGTTGGCATCCGTATTGGATGGGGACAGCATACCAAGATTATAACTATTCGCTTCTATCAACAATAGCATATTTCTCATATGAGTTGAATCCCAATACAGGAGGATACAGGACTATCCATGACTGGAAAAGTACAAGTATGATAGATTCTGCCAAAGCTCATGGAACCAACGTGTTACTGAGTGTGACAAACTTTGGAAAAGAGAATAATAGGGTTTTTCTAGCATCAACAAAGGCACAAAGAGAATTTATCAAAATTCTGATTTCTCTGTTAGAAGAAAGAGGAGCCAATGGAGTTAATATAGATTTTGAGAGTATTCCGTCTGATCAGAAAGGGAATTTCACAGCATTTATTATTCAATTACATAATGAGCTTAAGAAAACCGATAAAAATTATCAGGTGACATTAGCCATTCCTCCGATAGATTATTCGAGTGTATATGAATTTAAAGTACTGAATAGCTACATTGACCTATTTGTAATCATGGGCTATGAGTTTTATGGTGCTAATAGTAATGAGGCTGGTCCAGTATCTCCTGTTGGAAGTGGAAACGTTTGGTGGGATTATAACTTACAAGGTGTATTAGATGAATATTCTGCTGAAGGAATTGCATTAGATAAAACTCTAATGGGGTTGCCATATTACGGTGCAGAGTGGAAAACAGAAAGTTTAAAATTCCCTTCTAAGGCTAAAAGTTTTGTAAAGTATCCGATGTACCGGGATATCATAAAGAAATATGGAAAGCTCCCGTGCTGTGAAGAAAAAGGGAGTATGAGCAAATATTATGTCTACCGTGATTCCAATGACGAGTATCGTCAGCTGTGGTATGATGATAGTCTTTCCTTGAGTAAAAAGTATGATTGGGTAAAAGAGAAAGGTTTAGCTGGTGTTGGGATTTGGGCACTAGGCTATGATAATGGACATTCGGAACTTTGGAAATTACTAGCTGCGAAATTTGCATATTCTGGTATGGAAGAGAATTCTGCTAGGTTTAGTAAGTTCTTTGGTCGTTATTCTCCACGTAGATTATTGATGTTACTGATGAGAGTAATTAAAGACCCTACTTATTTGACTAGAAATCCAAGACCATTATTATCTCTTTTTGGCGCGATTTCAGGTTTAAGTCTAATCGGTTTCTTCTTCATCTACAGATATGGTTATCGTATTTCAAGAACATTTAATGTCGCATTAAAGGGGACAGTTACACTCTTAGTATTGTTGATGGTAGGTTTAGTTTTTTTAGCTATGAAGTTCTCAGTTGGAGGGCAACTACTGTACCTGAGTATCGGGTTTCTTCTTGGAGGGGCGATAATCATGTGGTTGAGTAGAAATTTTTTAAAAGAAAAAGAACTTCCGTAATTATGATAGGATCTGCATTAATTACTATAGCTGAATCGGTAAACGAACATCTGAATAACATATTTTCTATTTCAGATGACAAAGTAATTGTTTCGAATTTAGTGGATTTCGAAGGGAACATGGCAGTTACTGACCCCGATAGATTGATTTTAAGTTTGGTCAATCTCCAGCCAGAAAAAGTTACACAAAGAGGTCAAATTTCAAATAAAGGAGTACTTAACGTGAATTTGTACCTTTTATTTTCTTCTACATTCATTGATGCCAATTATGTGCAAGGTTTAGATTATTTGGCTGCGATTATGTCTTATTTTGAAGTAAATAAAGCACTTAACCATTCCAATACACCTAATTTAGATTCAGGTCTAGAAAAACTTACTTTCGAAATTTTTCCTCAAAATATTCAAGATACAAGCTATCTGTGGGGAGCTGTAGGGGCTAAGTATTTGCCGTCAGTTATTTATAAAATGAGGATGGTAAAGCTTAGGGAAGAAAATATGAATTTGAGTGCTCCTTTAACTGGTTTATCTACCAAATTTTAATGATAAGTTTTCAATTTCAATATCGACCTTTCATACAAGTTGACGTTAGTCATAGTTACTTTGATAATGACTCTATCAGTTATTTGAAAGTTATCCCGGACAGATCAACAGAATCTCTAATCCGAGATTTAGGAATAGTTTTCAAGCAGGAGGATTTTAGATTTATCCTGTTAGCTGATCAAGTCAATGAAGATTCTTTTAAGGTAAGACTTCAGAGACTTGAAGAACTTAGGTTTGGTTTTTGGCTGTCCTATGGTACTCCATATTTTAGAGGAGTTACGCAAGGAGCTTCCTTAGAAACGGATACTTTGTTCTACTTTTCAAATGAGAATAATAAAAGTGAGCTCCATCAAAAAAGTGTAGTAGGGAAAGATGAACAAATTACACTTTTAGAAGATTCTCCTTATAAGGAAAGAGTTCAATCAGTTGAAGGAATAGTTGTCGTAGGGCAGGAAAAATTTTTGGTGTTACCCAGTTTACCTCTAAAGTATCCGCTAGGGTATGTAGAGTTGATTTTTGGAGCTCAAGAGTTGAAATCTTTAATCGATTCAATTGATAATGGAGACGGGATTCCCAACCAGAATTATCAGATCAACTTTGAGTCACGAGAATTACCCTGGAAGTATGTTTTAAATTCAAGTAGTGCCCAAAGATTGAAAAATACTCTGGTATTATCAGATGCTAAGAATATAAAGTTTAAAGGACCTGTTGAAGAACACGAGAGAACGGGGGTAAACTCTGTCTCCTTCTTATCTAATAGCTCTTTGAAGTTGAGTGAGTTTTCAAATTATCAATTTCAATTGGTAGAAATGAATGGAAGTAAGGTAGAAAAAGTAATAAAGAAGAGGTTACCAGTTCCACGTGTTGACTCAGTAATAAAGGATAATTCGAGTGGGGAACTACTCGCATATATACATATTAATCTATAAATATAATCTATAACAAAATCTAGAAGATGGCAATGAACTTGGCTACTCCTGGTGTTTACATTGAAGAATTAAACGCCTTTCCGAATTCTGTAGCAGGAATTCCGACTTCTGTACCGGCCTTTGTAGGCTACACAGAAAACACTAGAAGAGACGGCAAGTCTCTGATTAATCAACCGGTAAGAATTAGCTCTTTGTCTGATTACATCAAAATTTTTGGTGGAGCAGCAAAATCTACTTTCAGTATTCAGGAAGCTAATGGTGCTGACGAAGCTGTTGCAGAAATTGCGGGCAAAGGCTATAAACTAGTACCTGATACGACTAGTAGATTTTTACTTTTTGATAGTATTAGACTATTTTTTGCGAATGGAGGAAGTACTTGCTGGATAGTGAGTGTTGGAAGCTATGAAAAAGAGGCTCCAGCCCCAACGCCAGCTAAAAGCAAAGATGGCAAGGAGAGCAAAGAAGCTCCAAAAGCTGCTGCTTCGCCTGTAGCAAACACAATTGCAAAAAAGGCTCTATTGGATGGTATTACTGCATTGGTTGCTGAATCTGAACCGTCTATGTTGGTTATTCCTGAGACAGTAATGTTATCTGAGGGTGACTGTTTTGCTGTACAGCAAGAAATGTTATCACACTGTGGCTTCAAAATGAAAGACAGGTTTGCTTTGTTGGATGTATACAACGGTGCTAAACCAAGATCATATGATGCTAATGATGTTATTGACAGATTTAGAGAGGGTATTGGTCTTAATCAGCTTTCATATGGTGCAGCATATTACCCATGGGTTCATACTGCAGTGGTAGATACTGATGAAATTGATGTAAGTAATATTTCCAATCTCGATGTTCTTGAATCTGTGTTGGGTAAAGAAGCTGAGAAACTTGCTGACAATGCTAAAAAAGCTGATGAAGTAAAAGCTGAATTAAAGAAAGTAACACAGGGAGTAATTGATTCAGAAACAGCTACTCAAATGTTAGGAGTAATTAGTCCTGCATTCAAGAAATTTCAAGCTGGAATGAAGACTTTTATGAATATTCTTCCTCCAGCGGCAGGGATGGCTGGTGTTTATTGTATGGTAGACGATGAGAGAGGAATCTGGAAAGCTCCAGCTAATGTCAGTATCAATTCTGTTGTTTCACCTACAGTAAAATTGACGAATGAAGATCAGGAAGATTTGAATGTTACGGTTTCGGGTAAGTCTATTAATGCTATTCGAGCTTTTGTTGGAGACGGAACTACTGTTTGGGGTGCTAGAACTCTGAACGGAAATAGTCAAGACTGGAAGTATATTAATGTAAGAAGAACAATTACATTCATAGAAGAGTCTATTAAATATGCTGCTAAGAAGTATGTCTATGAACCTAACACTGCTAATACTTGGGTATTGATCAAAAGTATGATTAGTTCATTCTTGAACAATATTTGGAGACAAGGTGGACTTGTTGGCTTGACAGCAGAGCAGGCTTTTGATGTGCAAGTTGGCATGGGCTCTACAATGACTCCTAACGATGTTTTGGATGGAATCATGAAAATAACAGTGAAAGTAGCGGTTTCAAGACCTGCTGAATTCATTGTGGTTACTTTCCAGCAGAAAATGCAGGAGTCTTAATTTAATCAAATACTTAACGCTTTAGACAGATAAAAAAATGGCAGAAGAATTATGGCCTGTTCCCAAGTTTCATTTTGAAGTTACTTGGGGAGATATAGATTTAGGTTTTCAAGAAGTAACAGGGTTAGAAATGGAAACCCAGTTCATTGAGTACAGAGCAGGAAACGATCCTGATTTAATTTCTCAGAAGATACCAGGTTTGAAAAAGCATGGTAATATCACTCTTAAGAAAGGTGTTTTTGAAAATGACACCACTTTCTATGATTGGTTTGCAGATGTACAAACCAATACTGATAGAAGAGAAGATATAACGATTTCGTTGTTGAATGAGGAACACGAGCCTGTGATGACTTGGACAGTTCGAAATGCGTTTCCAGTGAAAATTTCTGGTCCTGACTTAAAGGCAGATGCCAATGAAGTAGCTCTTGAAACTATAGAGTTAGCTCATGAAGGCATTGAGCAATCTGCAGGTTAATTGATAAACAATTAATTGATGGCAGGGAATAGTGATTATCCTTTAACAGGATATCGGTTTCGTTTAACGCTTGCTGGAGTTACTTCATTCCAGCAAGCGTTGGGAGCCGATGATACTAGTTTTCAAGAAATTTCTGGAATTAGCTCTCAGTTGGCCGTTGAAGAATACAAGGAAGGTGGACGGAATGGTTTTGTTCACCACCTACCTTCTCATGTTAAGCATTCTAATCTGGTTTTGAAAAGAGGAATAACAAGCAAGTTTAGTGAGTTATCTACTTGGTGTATGACTACTATGAAGTCTGGTTTAGCTATTCCGGTCGAATTAAAACAAGTTTATATTCAATTATTAGATGATTCTAATTCTCCTGTTTTAAGTTGGATTTTCGCGAATGCCTATCCAGTAAAATGGGAATATTCAGCTCTTGATGCACAGAAAGGTGATATATTCATTCAGACAGTAGAATTATGTCATCAAGGTATGATTGAATTGCCAATATAAATATAGATGATCATGGCTATTGAGATCAAGGAGCTAAAAATTAGAATGACTGTAGCAAACGGAACAATATCAAGACAAAATACCGATGATATTATAAACAAACAGCACGAAGACTGGATGGTTAAAAAAATTACCAATAGGGTACTAGAGAGAATAAAACGAAATTCAGAAAGATAAAAATTAAAAAGTAATGATCCCGAATACCCCAATGGACTTGGTGGGAACCAAGCTTACTATTGATAATAAAAAAGAAAAATTTCAAGTTCAAGTTAATCCAACATCTATTAGTTTAACAAAGGGAATTGGCTATAATCCTAAAAATGGAATGGGAAGTGATGGTGCGACCCTTACTTTTAAAAGCAAAAAGCCTACAACCCTTTCTTTCGAAATTTTGTTCGATGGTACTGGAGCATTGGGTTTTGGAGATATGAGTAGGAGCTTATCAAAGGATCATGATGTAGATGCGAGAATTAAAAAATTAGAAGATGTAGTCTTAAAATATCAATCAGCCGAACATGAAACACCGCTAGTAAAGGTTGATTGGGGAGAACTTATATTTGAAGGAAGGCTCACCTCTTTAGATTATACCCATTCTATGTTTAAACCAGGTGGGAAACTTTTAAGAACGAAGGCCAAGCTAACATTTACAAGCTCCGAAAAGGAAGAGAAAATAGCAAAGAGACAGAATGAGAATTCTCCCGATTTGACTCATTTAGTTACTGTAAAAGCCGGTGATACTCTTCCGTCAATGTGTCAAAAAATTTATAAAGACAGTCAATACTATTTACAGGTAGCTAAAGTAAATAGCTTGACTAGTTTTCGGGCGTTGAAACCTGGTATGCAAATTCTTTTCCCACCTTTGAAAAAGTGAAGATATGTTGGCAAATAATGATAAGTCTGTAGTTACACATCAAGTATTGGTAGATGGGGTTCAACTTGAAACTAGCTATTTTATAAGTGCTATCTATGTTTCCAAAGAAATTAATAGGGTCGCTTCAGCTAAACTAACCTTTAGTGATGGAGGGCTGGGTACAGACGATGAATTTAGAATCAGTGATTCCGGAATTTTAGAACCTGGTAAGAAGGTGGAAATTAAAGTTGGTTACAATACGGATGAGAAATCTTTATTTGAAGGTATAGTTACTAAAAACTCCTTGACAGTAAATGATGTAGAAGGTTTTGTGCTTACTGTAGAATGTAAGGATCCCGTCGTGAAAATGACCGTTGGGCGTAAAAATTCAGTTTTTTACGAAAAGAAGGACTCTGATATCATAAACGAATTAGTCAAAGCTTCAGGAAGTCAAGCTACTGTTGGAGAAACGTCTACAGAGCATGAAGAAATGATTCAACACTATATCTCAGACTGGGATTTTATGCTAATGAGGGCGGAGGCCAATGGTTTTATCGTAGCAAATTCAGATGGGGAATTAATAGTAGATAAACCATCTACAAAGCAGTCAAAAATAGAAGTCCGATTTGATGGGACGATTCGTTCATTTGATGCAGTATTGGATGCTCAAAATCAACTTGCAGAGGCGGAGGTGACTGCATGGGATAGAAGTGAACAAAAGCTTGTCAACACAGTTGTAAAAGCCCCTAAACAAGAGAAACAAGGAGGGGTGCGCTCCTCAAAATTGGCGGAAGTTATAGGTGTTGATACTTATACAATGCAATCTGGTGCAAACGTGGTGATGTCGGATTTACAAGCTTGGGGAGAGTCAAAATTATTAAAGTCAGAACTCTCGAAGATAAAAGGAAGTGTTACGATTGGTGGTACATCGGATGCGGAATTAGATACTTGGTTTAAGTTGGAAGGTGTCGGAAAAACATTTGATGGTGATGCCTATATATCTGGTGTGTATCATAGAATAGAAGATGGCGATTGGGAGACCGAATTGCGGATAGGATTGTCTGAGGGCTGGTATGTTGATCATACTCCAAATATTGCAGCTATGCCAGCCTCTGGAATATCATCACCGATTCATGGATTGCATATTGGTATTGTGAAACAAATTCATGAGGATCCTATGGGAGATCACAGAATACAGGTGTCAATTCCCACGCTTCAACAAGATAATATGCCTGTTTGGGCTAGAGTCTCAAATTTATATAGTAGCAAGGGAGCGGGCTTTTTCTTCATGCCAGAGTTAGAAGATGAGGTTGTTTTAGGCTTTTTTAATGATGACCCAAATTTCCCAGTAGTACTCGGCTCTATGTACAATAAGATGGCAGAGCCAGCTTATGTGGCTAGTGAAAACAATGAGATTAAATCTATTTTAACTACTAGCAAACTAGAGATTCAATTCAATGAGGAAGAAAAAAAAATAACCATTCTCACACCTGAGGGACAGAAAATTGTTCTGGATGATAATAATAAATCTCTTACCCTAATGGATGAGGCAAACTCTAATGAAATTACTTTAGGGAACGGTGGTTTACAGATAAATTCTGCTGAGGATATAGTACTTTTTGCTGAGGGTAATATTTCAATGAAATCTAACGGTAATATTGAGCTAATGGCTGAAGGAGATTTGTTAGGAAAAGGTATGAATGTTGAAATTAAAGCAGATACAAAATTTTCTGCAGAAGGTGCACAAGCTGAATTGAAAGGTTCAGCTAGTACCGTGATTGAAGGGGGATTAGTTCAGATAAATTAATAAGTAAGATGTCTTTTGCAGCGGTAATCGGAGATTTTCATGTTTGTCCAATGGTAACAGGTACAGTTCCTCATGTGGGGGGACCTATCACAGGCCCATGTATCTCTACAGTATTGATCGGTGGTAAACCTGCAGCAGTAGTTGGGGATTGTCTTCAATGTACGGGGCCTCCAGATAGCATTGCCATGGGATCTACTACTGTGATGATTGGAGGAATGCCTGCAGCGAGGGTGGGAGATACTTGTAGTCATGGAGGAACTATTGTAGGTCCAGGAGTCCCAACTGTAGTAATAGGATAAAGTATTTAGCAAAATGAGTCGAAATAAGTCGTTTTTAGGTGTTGGGTGGAAGTTTCCCCCTGAGTTTGAGCAAAGGAATGGAAGCATTGTATTGGTTTCAGAAGAAGAGGATATACGGGAGAGTCTATACATTTTATTATCCACTCACCCTGGTGAAAGAGTAATGTTACCAGACTATGGTTGTAATCTTAGGTTTATCACATTTGAGAAACTAGATTCTAACCTTGTGACCAATGTTAAGTATGCTATCGAAAATGCAGTCTTATTTTTTGAACCCAGAATTACATTAGAAGAAGTAAGAGTATCTCCAAATGATGAAGATCAAGGACGTTTAGATATTCAACTTGAGTACACTGTACGAAAGACAAATACTAGAAGTAATATGGTTTATCCATATTATATCATAGAAGGGACTAATGTAAGATTTAAACCAAATACCCAAGCCGAGTAAGTAGATAGTCATGAAGGATACCCAAATTTCTTCCAACATAGGAACAAAGCAAGAGAAAAGGTTTTTTGAGCCTCTAAGTGGTGACTATGTGAAAATAGATGAGAGAAGTTTTGAAGAGCTACTTTTGTATACTTCAAGACTGTCAAAATTGATTAATTTCTACGGAAGTGATGATCAAGTTCAAGGAGATTGGTCACACTTTTTTTCAGATGAAACAGTTATTTTAGCTTCAATAATTCTTTCAAATCCTAATCAGATTGAAAAAAGGTTTAAATCTTATCTGAATAAAGTTAATCTCTTTCGTCAAGAGGCTAAAAAGAAGAAATACCTTGTTAGGTGCAGTAAAGAGATACATAAGTTAGCTCTGGACTTTAATCACTGGTTTGTAGAACTTAAAAAAATAGAGTCTTTTTCAGAGACTAATTTGTTGATAAGAGCTGAAATTGAAAGTGCAATTACAGTGAAACTGGGAGCTTCATTGAAATTATTTATTTCGGAAAGTAAAGCGTTGAATTTATTAGAGAACATAGATGAAGGCTTTGATAAAATTTGGGGATTAACAGGTAGAAGCGACGAATCAGTTAATAGATCTGAACAATCTGAAGTAGCACAGGTATTCCAAGATGTGTTTCAGACTTTTTATGAAACATTGCACTATTTGAGAACTAAGACTCCTGAATATTTAGACCAGTCTCTTAGCAAGGATACCCATTATCCAGAGGTAGCCTTGAATTTGGCATTTCTAAAATTATATTCTCATGCACAAGAAAATATAAATAGTGTTGTTGACAAGCATATAGATTACTACTATAAACAAGTTTTGAATCAAAAAGTGCTGGGACATACTTTGGACAAGGTGTATCTTCAGATTGAACTAGATAAGGAATCTGATTCAACTATGGTGCCGGCGGGAACCAGATTTTATGGATTAGATAAAAATACTAATCAGGATGTTTATTATTGTTCACAAGATAATCTTCTTGCCAATCAGGTTAAAATAGACAAAGTTTATTCATTGTACGTAGATAGGTCTGATAAAGAGGTAAGTGCAATGAGGATTAATAATGTCTTCTTTTCAAACTTGCCTTTAGGTAACATAGTTAGCTCCTCTTCCAATGAAATTCAATCCCCAACTACTCTAGCACTTTTTGGTGAAAGTCAGTCAGATAAAGGAAGAGATGAAAAGTCGATGGACAACGCTAAAGTAGGATTCGCTATTAGTTCTCCCAATTTGTTTTTAAAAGGAGGTAGCCGAGAAATTGAGGTTACTCTATACTTTGAAACGAAATCGTTTGAAGAGATGATGGCTACTTTAACAATGCTAAGCGAGCAGGCTGAGTTGGAAGCAGAAGATCACGAGAAGTTGGATTCTTATTTTGTTAAGGTTTTCTCACAGTCCTTTAATTTGACTTTGACAACTTCTCAAGGGTGGTACGAAGTTGAAAAGTATGTGGTTAGAAAGAATCCACAAGAACATAGTTTGACATTTTTATTTGATGTCAATAGTACTGTAGAGTCTATCGAAGCATTTAATCCAGAGCTTCATATGGAGCACTTTGAGACAAATCTTCCAGTATTGAAGTTTCAATTAAACTCTGACTCCTTTGTGTATGGGTACACATTTATGTCTTTTTTGAAATTGGAGAAGGCTAAGATTAATGTTGAAGTTAGTGGTATGAGAGATTTAGTGCTATATAATGATATTGGCCAATTAAGTCCTAATTCTCCATTCTTACCTTTTGGACCTACACCTAAGAAAGGATCTTATTTTTTGTTAGGTAATAATGAGGTGTTTTGTAAATCACTTGATGATTTGTCTCTGGATATTGAGTGGTTTGACTTACCCCAATCTGAAGGAGGGTTTAAAAAACATTATCAAGCCTATAATATTGGTGTTGATAATACTTCATATGAAATTTCTGTTTCTGTGCTAGATAATGGCAATTGGAAGCCTGAAAAACAGGTAGATCAACAAACTCTTAAACTTTTTAGAACTGAAGAGAATGGATCAATTAAAGATCCTCTTTCAGAAGATACTCTGCATAAGAATACCACTATAAATCAAATAGATTTAAAGAAGATCGCTCAGTCTCCAGCCTATAAAAAAATTGAGGATAGTCTATCATATACTTCTACATCGCAGAGAGGCTTTTTGAAATTGGAATTGACAAATCCGATATATGGCTTTGCACATGATGTATATCAGGCAGTATTGTCAGAGGCAATAATAGAGAACGCAAAAGGAGGGTTGTTAAAAACATCTAAAAAAGTAGAGATGCCGTTGCAGCCCTACGCTCCTAAGGTCAAATCAATATCATTAAACTATAAATCGTCATCATCCATTTCATTACAAGATTCCGCTGAATCAGTAGATGAAGGGAATGGGCAGGTATTTCATATACATCCTTTTGGCATTCAAAAGAAGTTTCCCAATGCTAAGAGTATTGATAATTATGTTGTTCCTCACTATGATTTTGAGGGCGCAGCGTATTTAGGTTTGGCTGGTCTAACCCCCCCAGAGTCCGTTTCTATTCTTTTTGATATGGTAGATGAATACTCAGAGTCTTCTGAGGAGGGAATTCCAGAGATGGATTGGGATTATTTAATTGATGATGAGTGGAAACCATTATCTACTTCCAGAATTGTAAGAGATGATACGAATAAATTCTTGAAAACTGGAGTAGTTACAATTTCCTTACCTAGTGATATTACTAAAGAAAGTGAGGTTTTTGGAGATGGTCTCTATTGGCTAAGAATAAGTGTTCGAAAAAATATTAGTTCTGTATCTGCATTAAGAACCTTAGCTACTAATGTAGTCAGTGCTTCATTAGACAATGTGGACGAAGTAGGTAAGGATTATTTAAGAAAAAGATTAACCAAATATTCGATTAGCAGAACAGTCAATCATATAAGTGGGGTAAGGTCTATCATTCAGCCTTTACACTCCTTTGATGGAAGGGCAGAAGAATCACTTGAAAAATTTAATACTCGGGTGGGAGAAAGGCTAAGGCACAAAGGAAGAGCAGTTACTACCTGGGATTATGAGCGTATTGTTTTAGAAGAGTTTCCTGAGATTGACTACGCAGCTTGTCTTTCGAATATGAACAGTAATAGTACGAACCTCCCAGGGAGCGTGCTTATTGTAGTAAGTCCCAAAGGTGAGTTTTCTTCGTCTAATACCGAGCCAATGGCTAGTAGTGAACTCTTGATGCAAATCAAGGCTAGTTTAGCTTCATTCGGTTCGTCTTTTGTGAATTTAGAAGTTCGAAACCCAACTTATGAACGGATAAAGATTCTGTGTGCAGTTAAGTTCACAGAAGGGCATAACCACGGTTTTTTTATTCAAAAACTCAATGAAGATATCAATAATTATCTAAGTGGAACCTTGCTATCACAGTCAAAAAAAATGGGGCTAGGAGGAACAATTCATATATCGGATATTATGAGTTATATCAGGACATTAGAATATGTAGACTTTATTACTCGATTTTCAATGGTTCAGGTGGCTAGAGATAAATCAGGTAAACATGTATTAGTAGACACGGCTAGAGAAGGGGATAAAATAGGTGCGTTGAAAGCTACTAAACCATGGTCGATTTTGGTACCAGCTACTGAACACCAAATAGCAGTAATGATAGATAACGAGGAACAGCGATCTAGACAAGCCGGAATTGATTATTTAGAGTTGGGACAAGATTTCATTATTGAAGATTAAAAGTAAGAATAGATGTCATTACAGAATAGAGAGACATTACGAAAGTACTTTAGAAAAGGGAACCTGCCCTCAGAGCAGAACTTTAATGATCTTATTGATTCTTATCTCAATAAAGTCGATGATGGTGTTTCAAAATCCATTGATGATGGATTGATGCTTTCACCAATAGGTGATTCTTCCAAACTAATGAGTTTCTATAGGAGTATAGAAGAGAAAAGTGCTGCATGGAGTATTGACATCGACCGTGGTACATCTGACCTTCATTTTAAAAATCACAGAGGAAAAGAAGTCGTCACTTTTAGAGAGAATGGAGATGTAGGGATTAATAAAAAGGATCCAGAATCAGCATTGGATGTGGCAGGGGTGGTCTCTTCACAAGGAAGAAAGGGGACGGCTTACCATGGTAAAATTCCTGGCGATGGAAAATGGCACCCTATTGTTGAAAGTCTGAGAGGGTGTTATGCATTCGAGGTAGTAGCAGGTGTAGGGAAACAAAAGACAGGTAAATATTCGTTGTTGATTGCTAATGCTTTAAGTACTTACGGTAAGTCTAAGAGCAAAATAAAAATAGTTCAAGCTTATTATGGCTCTAGAGGACATAAGCTACAACTTCGCTGGAAAGGGGATATTTATGACCAAAGATTGGAGATTAGGTCAAGAATCAACTATGGTGAAGGTTTTAATATACAGTTTCATATTTCAAGTCTTTGGCATGACCCATTAATGGAGGAATGCTTCGATCAAGATGTGATCAAATGAGTGATAAAAAAGAGATAAGTATTCAGTTAAGTATAGAAGAACTTAAAGTAGTCTTTAAGGCTCTAGGAAAACTGCCTTTTGAAGAGGTATACGAAATAATTGGAAGCCTAAATGAACAAGTCAATTCGTCGAAACAAGATAATTAACCCAAATTGAAACAACCATTATTTTTAGAAACAGATCTGCCTTTAAATAAAGGCGCTGACTTTGATTATCTTCGAGAAGAAGGTATTAAACTCATTCAGAATCTTACCGGACAGTTTTGGACAGACTTCAATGAGCATGATCCCGGAGTCACCATATTGGAGCAAGTGGTTTATGCGTTGACTGAAATAGCTTACAAAGCTCAGTTTGATATTGCAGACTTACTGCATTCGGATTCTGAAGATAAGCAGTCATTTTTTCGACCAGAACAAGTTTTACCGGGTAATGCACTAACTATAAATGATTACCGTAAAATTTTATTTGATTCCGTATTTGAAATAAAGAATGTTTGGGTTTTTCCTATTAACAGTAATGGTTCAGGGTTGTCAGGGTTGTATCGAGTATTGATAGATGTTGATCAACAAAATAACGCTGAGGCATATGAAGCTGTTAAGGGAAATACTTTTAAGGCTTATAATGCAGTAAGAAACATCTGTGAGGATATTGGGAAAATTGATATTGCTCAGCACATTGAAATAGGATTATCTGTCGACATTGAAGTATCTGGTACTGCTTCCACAGAAGAAGTGATGGCTCATGTGTTTTATGAAATTAATAATTTCCTGTGCCCAGAGATCAAGTTTTACTCGTTAGAGGAGTTATTGGATGAGGGATATCAGTTGAATGATATTTATAATGGGCCCTTATTGAAACACGGTTTTGTTAAAACCGAAGATCTTCCTGCCAAAACGAACCGTGTATTGGTTTCTGAGGTCATGAAAATAATAATGCAGGTAGAAGGAGTTTCGAGTGTGAAAAACCTTAAGTTCCATGTTGGAGAAGAAGAGGTCGATAATCAAATCTTATTAAAAGAAAATGAGCTGCCAAGACTTAGACCAGTAGACGATAAGGAACAGAATAATCATTCTATAAATATTTATAAGGGAGAAACTCAGTATCGAACTCCAAACAGTGAAGAAGTTAAGCGTCGAATCAATGAGTTGAAATCAGCAGGAAGAAGAGTCTATCGCTTGAACGAAAAAACGGTAGATACTTTAAAGGCCAATGCTGTTGATATAGAGTCATATTATTCTATTCAAAATCAATTTCCCGCTGTTTATGGGATAGGCGAAGAAGGTGTTTCGGGAAAAGCAAGTAAAAGAAGAAGAGCCCAAGCCAAACAGTTGAAAGGGTATCTATTGTTATTTGAACAGGTTATTGCTAATGGTCTGTCTCAGCTTGCTCATGTAAAAGATTTATTATCATTTAATGGGAAATTTCAAGAGAGCTATTTTACTCAAGAGCTTACATCAGTGCCAGATATTTCTCCGATTTTAAAGAATGAGAAAATAGATACTTCTTCAAATGATGATTTTCAAGCTAATTATAGTGTCGGGTTAAAAAAAATACTTTCAGTCGGTGAGAATAGGTTTGATCGAATCCAAAGACTTCTAGATTATCTTCTAGCTCTACATGGAGAGGAATATTCTAAACCATTAAAACAGTTCAATTATTATTTTGATAATAATGGAATGGAGCAATTTATGAATTCTCATAAAGCTACTTACTTACAAGCTATTCCATTTATCAACAGCAATAGATCAAAAGGATATGATTATACCGAAAATATAGAGATCAATACGAATGCCTCAGGATTAGAAGTAAAAGTTGCACTTCTATTAGGATTGAATGCTTTTCTTACAAATGATAAAGACACTTTTACATATAGTAAGCGGTCGGTTTTCTCGGTCTTTGATCAGTTCAAAATAAAATTGACTGAAGATGTCATAGATGAAGAAGATGATCTGGATTTTATATCGGAAAATATTGTCAATGAAAGGTTCGAGATTGTAGATGACGAAGAAGTATTACTTTCAGGTCTCAATCAAAAAGAGAGGGAAGAACTTTTGTCTAGATCCTGGTTTAGTAAAAAAGGATTTGTAACTCCTCAAGTTTTACTAGACGGGTTAAATATTGAAAACTATCGACTAGGTACACTGACTGATTCAGAGAAGACCATAACGGTGGTGTTTTACAATCAGACAAAAAATCAGTGGATGGTACTGAGCAAGTTTAGGTCATTTGCAAAGGCTGAGAAATTTGTGATATCTCAAATTGAACATGTTAGAGAGCTAAATATGTCTTGTGAAGGTGTGCATCTTATAGAACATCTATTATTGAGACCGCACAATGATGAAAAGAGCTTTGGGTTGTATGTATTGGATGAAGAAGGGAATCGGATATTAGGTAGTGAGCAGACTTTTTCTTTTTTAGAAAGAATTGAAATGATAGACGATGTGCTTCCTTATTTATTAGATATCAGCAACTATTCTGTAGAGATCAATACAAATAGAGACTTTGAAATACACTTTAAAACTGACCAAATTGATGTTTCATTTGAAAGTATTGTTCCAGATCCATCGGTAGAAAAGACTCATGAAACTCTCAAGAGATTAGTTAGATTCATGAATTCTAAAGAGCCTAGTCACCTTAAGTTTGACTTCTTTGTTAGGAATAAAGAAGAGAGTCCAAGAATTCCTGAAGACTTTTATTCTCATAGATTGAGTATGGTTTTTCCTGAGTGGACTGCAAGGTTTATGGACGAAGAATACCGTAGAGTAGCAGAGGAGGTTATTACTAATGAAAAGCCTGCCTCTGTAGATGTTAATATATCATGGTTAGAGTTTGAAAAGTTTAGAGAATTAGAAGGGTTGATGTTTAATTTCTTTGACTTAAAGAGAAACTTTTTGGATAATTCATATCAGGATGAAGGATATCTTAATACTGTAGATGATTTGACCAACCTTTTATTTGAGTTTGCTGATCAGCTATCATAATTGAAACCTAAAGGACATCATAATAATAGAATTCGAACGCTAGAGTTTGATATTTACAGTGATGATAGTTCATCAGCAAACGAGCTACTTAGTCAGCTTGAGAGTAAAATTAAGAATAGTCTAATTAGCATAATTGATGATGTATTGTTGGAAGAGTCCAAAGGCAAACTTATTTCTTTCAACGAATTGGAAATTGATCTAGGAGTAGTAGAGGTAGATGAAATAGAGGAACGTTTAGTAGAAAAGCTTAGGGAAGCTCTATTTAATCAACTATCAGGAAAAATATCAAAAGAAGTACTAGCATTAGACGAAGGTATTGATCAATTAGCAGAGAAACAGACTGTATATCAAGTAAGGACTAGTAACTGGGAAGTAGTTTTTTTACAAACAGGAATACTCCCATGGTGGGTAGAGGAGGATATAATGAAAGATATCGCTTCTTCTATGAAAGAATGGATTCGTTCAAACCAGCATGCTTTTTTAAAATCAATTCAAGAGAATTATCCAATCGCTCAGTACAAAGACAGAATAGAAATACTGTTCGGTAATGAACAATTGCAGAACCACGTAGGAGTAGACTTATCGAAATTCTGGAATGAATCGAAGGAACTCTTTGAATCAGCAGGATTGAGTCAGTTAATAGGAGGGATTTCGTTCCCTGAGTTGTGGAAATCTGCTTTCGTTAAGCTTTTAGAAACTTACATTGTCTTTTCAAAAGAAGGAAAGGTTAATAAAGAAGGAATAATATTGCTTACGCTATTACAGTTTCTAGCAAATAAAGTAGGCAAAGACACTCTGGAAGTAATGCTTTACGTACAGGCTAAAACTTCAGACTACCGAACTAGAAGAACTATCAATGACTTAATTGCTTCCTATTCTACTAACCAACGCGTAAATACAATAAAATGGACATTAGTGCCATTAGAGCAGCTTTTACTGGTTATTGCCAAGCAAAAAGATCCCTTTACTTTCTTTACTCTATTATTCCCACAGAGTAAGTCACTCTATTCTCCTCTAAGAACCTTATTAAGAGGATTCGCAGAAGTGATTTCATTTACATCATCAGAAGAAAAGTCAGTTGAACAAGAATTAATATTCAGCTTGACTCTAGGCTTTATGACAGCTAAAGGTTCTCTGGAGACCTTACTATCCAAACAAGGGGAATGGTTAGTTAAAGCTATGCTAGAGAGAAAGCAACTAGGGAAGGAAGTATTAATTCAACTCGTTTCCAGACTTGATAAGTCGGAAAAAAGCCTGGAGGACATTAAATTAGGTATAAGTGAGATATGGAAAGGAGGAGATAAAATTACTGATAAAGAGGTGTTGAAAATAATACAGACCATAGATGATAAAAGTACAGCGACAAAGGTTCAAGAAACTATAGATGCCATAGTTACAGATGAACAGAAACAGAAAGAAAAGATATATCCAGATCGCGAAGTTCTTAAGTACTTGATCTATGGGGTAGTGCCAGAATATGTAATTGTAGAGTATTCTGATGTTCGTGAGTGGGTTAAAGAAATATTAGGTAGGGGGATCTTTTCCGAAGATGTCAAAAAACGGGTAGTCTCTTTGACACTAACGGAAATAGATTATTTAATCGTTCGAGCAGAACGTACGGAAATACCAACAGTGCTTTTCTCAGAGATATTTGAAAATAATCTTTTCTCTAGTCTAGTGGAAGAGAGTGGTCATTCAAGTTTTCAGCAAAATCACATGTTGAACGAACGTGTTATGGAGTATGTTGTTCGACGATTAATAAAAACTGGTCAAGTCGCGTTTCGACCTAAAATGGATGCAGGTGTATATATAGAACAACTACTAACACAGTATAATGAAACTGCAAAAAAGATCATTAATAATTTAAGCTCATTAGAAGTCATTCGTTTGTTTCAGCAGATGAGAGACCGTAGCTTGAATTTAACTTTTTCGGTTATAGAATCAGTATTTGACTTTGCAGATGAGCATGTATTTTTATTGAAAGAAATTTTAGAAGGGGATTGGCCAAAGCTAAATGAGCTTGAAAATAAACGTATTGAAAGGGGAGGAATATTAGATACTCGTGATGCCACTGACGAAAGTGACATCAAATCACAATCAGATATCGATGAAACTGATGCAAAAACATCAGGAATCAGAGAACTGGATATAGAAAAAGAAGAACCTCATTTGCAAATTGATGAAACCAAAGAGGAGAGACTTGATTTGGAAGTTGATGATATTGTTAGTGAGTTAGTTGATGAAGAAATTGAAATTGTAGAAGATCAACCAGTTGATTCGGAAATTGAAGAGAAAGCTAAAGAAGCCATAGAGTCCTCAATTTTCCTTACTAGTGCGGGAATTGTATTACTGGGATCGTATTTACCACGACTATTTGGACGCCTTGATCTTTTGAATGAGGAAAATAATTTAATCGATCTGAGAAGTAAGCAAAAGGCTCTTGAATTAATGCATTACTTAGTTTTTGGGACAGACGAAATAGTGGAGCAGCATACCATTATTTTTAAAATTATGGCTGACCTTCCAGTGAGTTTACCTACACCGAAGATGATATCATTGTCATCAGAAGAAAAGGAGCTTTGTGATGGACTTCTTAAAGCCGTAGTAGGTAACTGGCCTGCACTTAAAGGTTCAACTATTGATAATTTGAGAGGTTCTTTTTTGATCAGAGATGCTAAGCTAGTTCTTGAAAAATCTGTTTATAATTTATATGTTGAGGAAAAGCCATATGATATGCTTTTGGACAAGCTTCCATGGTCCTATAGATTCATTAAGTTCAAATGGATGGAAACACCTATACAAGTAGAGTGGAGATAAAGAGTACTATTTAGGGCTTACTTTTATCTTAATATTTTTTTAACCAAAGATTCCCCCGACAAGACTAAGTATTTTCTGAGTTTGAGCTTTGTTCTCCTTTTGAAAAATTAATGCCTAAAGTCGAATACATTTTTAAACGTGATTTTATTTCAAAATCAACTAAGCTATAAAGAGGTATGTACAAATGAGGCAGATGACTTACCTATTCAACTTCTCTATAATTCTGAAACGAAAAAAGAATGTAACCAACAGAGTTGGTTCAGAATTGATCAATTCATTTCTTTCCGAAAAGCCACCCTTTTTTAGGAACTTCTACTGGAACTACCTCTTCAACAGAAGGGGTAGTCAATGCTTGAGTCGCTTCTTGTTCTGCTTGATCATTTACTCCACTGATAGCTTGTTCAAAATTTGGTTTTAAAGATCCAGCTTCAGATTTGAGATCTTCTTGCTTCTTGCTAAATACCTTCCATAAGAAGAATTTAGGTCGCTCAGTAGTGTCAGCAATTTCTATATACAAAAGTCCATTCATCGCTTTTTTACCAGACCACTTCATCTTGTAGTAAGGATATAGCTCCAGATCATTTACGACTTTGCGTTTATTCTTTTGTTTATAGTAGTATGTATTTGGAACGATTTTACCCAAACCCTCTGTGAAATGAAAAGAAGCAATATATGTGCTCTCTTGTGCTCTGGGGGCATTGAGAATAAAAGCATCTACATTTTCACTTTCATTTAACGCTATGATCCATGACTTTTTATACTTGAAAGCATAAACATCATAAGGGATACAGTTTTCAGCATTACCACTAAAACTAGGATGTATCAGTTTTAAAGACTCTACTGTTTTACTTTCTGCCTCTTTACGCTGAGCAACTACTGACAATGAAGTGATAAGTAAAAGGCCGGTTACGAAGAAATATTTCATCAGGTTAGAAATTAAAATGGATTATAAAAAGTCTAGTTGCTCGTCTGCAACCATCAGGTGCAATTTTAGTGGAAGAATATTTATTGTCCAACGCTCTTGTAGTACAATTGCTCATAAGATTTAATTACATTTGTCCCAGTTTAATAAACCTAATAATTGGATCTAAATATTATGACTTTACCTATTACCACAGCAGTGGCTTCTAATGGTCACCTAACCCTCACAGATTTCGATAAGTTATCTCCAGATGAAAAAAAAGTAGAACTTCTTACACGAAGTTTTAATGCTTTTCAAGCAGCTGCCGATTGGGTTCAAGCTGTGACCGATCAGAGAGTTATTGAGCTGGATGATAAATTGCCAGCGATTGGTTTTCAAGAAATCATGGATGTACCACAGTGGCCAGAGCATACTGCTTGGAATCGTTTGCAAAACGAAATGGAGCTCAAAGAATCGGAGATATTCATGTTGGCATTTGTGTATATAGGTCAGTTTGCGCCACACACTATTTCCAAAATATGGGATCATGATGAGCTACGTTACAGAGTAGGCGGGGTACAAAAAGAGCAGACTAAGAGGATCAAACCTACCTTAAGTACAATACTGTATCTGCTGTCAGGAGAGAAAACAATTAAACGAGCACATTATTATCCAGAATTAGTAGACTCTAGATTGTTCAATGAGCAAGTACTAGTAGCTGAGGATGATAAAAAAGAGATTTTAGACAATCAGGCACTTAGACTTAACGAGGAGTACTATCGTTGGTTGATGGATGGGAAACGAGTACAAATAGATGTAAGTGCAGACTTTCCCGCTGTGTTACTGGATACGCACTTGACATTCGACGATTTAGTTTTGAAAGAGAGTGTTACAGATCAGCTAGAAATTTTGATGGATTTTGTCAAAAGTCAAGATGAGATGTACGAGGATGAGGAATTCTCGAGCAAGATAAAAAAAGGGTATGTAGCGATGCTCTATGGCCCTCCTGGTACGGGTAAAACCATGACAGTAGCAGTGATGGGTAAGACGCTGGAAATAGATGTCTACTGTATTGACCTCTCCAGAGTGGTGTCTAAGTACATAGGAGAAACAGAGAAAAACCTAGAGAAAATATTCAAACGATTGGAGCACAAAAGGTGCATATTGTTTTTTGATGAAGCAGATGCATTATTTGGTAAAAGAACGGAAGTAAAAGACTCGAAAGACCGGTACGCGAACCAAGAAGTAGCATATCTACTGCAGAAGATAGAGAGATTTCCAGGTTTAGTGATCTTGACCAGTAACTACAATCAAAATCTAGATAGTGCATTTAGAAGGAGAATACTCAGTTCTATATTCATGCCACCACCTAGTGAAAGTGAGCGATATATACTCTGGCAGAAGGCGCTTCCATCTACCTACCGATACATGCCAGAAGACCTTCCCGAAAGGTTATCAAAAGAATACTCTCTTACAGGTGCTAATATTTCTAATATTATCAAACTAGGATGTATTAAAGCCAGAAAGGATGAAGAAAATCCGAAGCAGCTAACACATAGTATACTGGCACCGATTATCAAGCTGGAGCAGCACAAAGAGAAAAACCAATAATACGCAATTGTATATGGCGGATGAATTATTGATTTGTTCATTACTCAATAGACTGTGATCAGCTATTGAGTAGTGAAGCAGGATAGCTGACTTCAAAGCAAGAGAAGGAACTATAGATATTTATAGAAGATACATCACCACCTTGAAAAACTAGTGTGTAGTCATTATCAAAGTGGTGAGCATCTCGCATATCAGTTAAAAAGAATTAGAGATGATGAATTAACTCATTATCTTTTTCCGAGATAGACGCATTTACTTAATAGTAATACAGCCGTCTTTGATTTCAATGCGATCATCATCCTCTACAGTGATCCATCCGCATTCAGTTTTGATTTCAGCTTTGTCGTTTCCACCTTGTATTGTAACAGAAGATGTTCTACTGCTATTAAACTCTACCGTTTTAGATGAACCCGAAATTTTCACATCGAATGTCCAATCTTTAGAGTCTTTGTTGTAATAGCGCAGAGTTACACCTGCTTGAGCAATAGAAGCACTGAATACAAGTGCGATGACTAGGAGTTTGAAAAATGTGTTTTTCATGTTAATTAAAGTTTATGATTAATAAATATTGTATTAGCTACAGCGCCCAAATAGGATATATACAGAAGGCTGATTTAGTAATAATTTTATAGTTCTTGATTGACTTGATAGGTTGGTTATTTGATTTTAGATATAGAGAATCAGACTATAGATCAATAACTAAAGTATCTAGAAATATGGAATACAATTGGGTATGGAATCAACCTCAGTCTATTTGAAAACTCAGTATGATTCGATGAGGTTAGGTGAATGTTGGTGTGAAGCGGTTTCATCAGTTAATTATTAGGTTATTATTAATTCTATTCAGATACGAAGTTGAGTAATTCTAAAGATAAAAGGATGTATTTACTGTTTTTTATTTGTGAACTTTTTGTTGCCGTTCAAGAGCTTTAATTATATCATATTAGTTAGACTTTTTTGGCTTTGACCATTTGAAAGTTCATAAAAGAACTAACCTTCAAAGGAATTGGTGTACTAAATTTCACCAAAACTCAAGCGGTTGATCAGGATTTAGCTTGTAACTGTTTGAGGTTATCTATAGTATTGCCCTTGAATATTTGAAAATACCGTGGTTTGTCATCCATGGCTTACCACGATTAATTAACCTGATAGCCAATGTTCCAATACGAAAAAGAGGAAGAAAAAGAAAAAAATACAAGTTCCACCTCTCAAGAAGAACTTAAAAAAGCTGCACGAGTTAATGCAGAAATTAACGAAAGCAGAAAGCACCTAGATCCTACAGGAGAAAAAGAAGTAGAAGAGTATCTAGCAGAGTTTGGTCACACTAAAGAAAGTATATCCGCAGCAGCGCATGCCCAAAGAGTAGCTGAAACAGAAGCTAAAAAAGCCAACGAAAAATCACCAGAACAAGTCCAGAAAGAGAAAGAAGCTAGACGTGAAGCCTCTAAACAAGCCATAGAAAGAGCAGGTGCCTCTAAATACTACACTAAACTCAAAAAAGACACCATCTTCAGATATGGCAAGAGAATTCCGAATCTGAAGCTAGCTTTTAAAGACTTTGAATCTAAGATGAGTAGAGAAGGTCTTGAAGTAGGCACCAGAGGATTTGTGACGGCACTCGAAGCCGATTTTGTAGGTCTACAATGGGGTGCAATGATCAGAGGAGAAGAATACGGAGAATATGTCGGTTCTGCTTCCGTGCTCAATCGCGAGTTTGAGAAAAAGAAAGTAGACGCGAAAAACACACAAATCTCCAAAGGGGTAGGGGCAGGATCAGCGGCCAACTTAAAAGGTGATGTATTGATTATCCAACAAGCATTGCACAAATTGGGACTACTTGCTGATACTGATTTCGCTAGTGAAAGCGAAGCAGTAAACAACACAACCAGTCCGTCTGTAGAAAAGGATTCAATACAAGCAACCATCGCAGCGATAGAGAAGTTTCAAAGAGAGGTACTTCGATGGGGTACATATGATGGTAACATATCAGGTCCCGGTAGTGGCACCCTCAAAGCTATGCACTCAGAAGAGATTGATTATGATCATGTACAGAAAATGATCAAAGGGTTTCCTGATTATGAAGCAAAAAGAAAAGCTAAAAAAGAAGCAGAAGCCAAAAAGAAACAAGAACTGGCCAAAGCAGAAGAAGCTAGAAAAGAAGAAGCAGAAAGAATACAATGCATCAAAGATGAGCCTACCACTGATCAACATATACAGGAGAACTTCATCGAGCAGTACGACAGCCTAGACACATTCGCGAAAGTATTGATAGACTATGTAGAGCACAATCCTGATCTAGTGATTGCTATCTTAAACTCTGAAAATGTAGAAGATGAACTTTCTCCTAAGCTCCTTGATCACCTTACAGATGCTCATTTAGCAGCGGCCAGTGATGATCTTCTCTGCAGCCTCCAAGACTCACTTAGCAGGTGGTATGATTGGGCATTCGATCGGTATGAAAATGAAAAGGCACGGATAGAAAGATTTGTAGCTGTAGAGCAAAACGAAAACCTTCTGGAATCAAAACAAGGAGAAAAAAGAGCTGAAATAGCTGCGGAGGCAGTTAACAATAAAAATGATAAACGTAAGTACCGATGGAATACTGCTGATAAGAAGGCAGGGAAAGGAGTCGACTGTTCTCATTTTATCAGGGAAATAGATGCAGTATATCACTCAGAAGAAGCCAAGAAACAGAAGGATAAGAATGGTTTTCTTACTCCGAAGGAGCTTAATAAATACTGTAAAACTTTTTCCCTAGAACGAATTAACGAGCAGGATAAATATGAGCGAGGAACACAAAAAATGGTAGCTGTGCTCAAAGAGCATGGAACATTTAGTGACAAGCTGGAAGATGTCAGAGTCGGTGATTATGTTTTTACTGGATCTGGTAAACAGAAAGATATCTCTACTGTCAGTCACGTAGTCATTATCACCAAAATCGAAGAAGTTGATGGAAAGAAAAGATATTATTTCGCACAGTCTGGAAAAGCTGGAGCTAAATGGAATGAGAAAACTGAAGAGTATGAAGGGGGGACAGAAAGTGTTTCAAATAAATACCACATTAGATCGAATGGAGGTTTGTGGAAAAAGAAAGACGGTACGTACAAAAATTATTTTAAGGGCGGTGGTCGCCCTTAGTTTATTATTATATGCGTGTAATTCTAAAACAAAGGATATAGACAGTTACCCTGCGATTCCAATTGAAAGTAATGTTTGGTTTTATCAACTTGATGGAATCCATAATTTTTTAAATAAAGTTGATTCTCTAAATGATGGTAAAGAATATGTTTTCACAAGAAATAAGATGAGTGAAACGAACTATTTTGAAGTAAGTTGTGTGAAAAAAGCAGGCTTAAATGTCTGGTGTTTTAAGCTTAAAAAACAAGGTCAAATAGTTGATTCTTTAAATGTTTCAAGAGAGTTGATGGATAACTACCCTATACTAGAAGATCACATGAATTTTGAGTATAAGGATAGTGGAAAGTTTTTTTGGATATACTTAGCAGCGGAGTATTATATCAGTGTATACCCTGACTCTATTATAGTTTCAGAAATAGAAGGAATTCCTTAAAGTCATTATTCTATATTTTGAAAAGAGCAATTTCGATGCTAAAACAAACTGGTCCAATGTGGAGGAATTTTACGGACATCACTTTAAAAGTGCTGGTAGGCCTTAGTTTAATTATTTCAGGTTGTACGAGTAAAAAAAAGATAGAAATAGTACCGTCCATTCCAACTGCTAAGCATATTTGGATAGAAGAGTTTCCTCATTATTCAAATACTATTTCTAAAATGATTGAGGAAGATGGGAAGGAAGTTTTATTTACCAGAAATACTTTGACTAATGGAAACCTTTTTGAGGTTTCATGTTTAAATCATTTGCAAAATGAAAATTGGGTTGTGAAACTTAGTGATCAAAAAGAAACTTTAGACTCTATCAATTTGAATTCACTTATTGATGGGCGAAATATAGATGATGACGGGATGTTAAAGTTCAAGTACTATGAGGAATCAAATTCCTTTCTCATTTATTTAGCTGCTGAATATTATATCGATGTATACCCTGACTCTATTATAGTTTCAGAAATAGAAGGAATTCCTTAAAGTCATTATTCTATATTTTAAAAAGAACAATTTCGATGCTAAACCAAACTGATTCAATGTGGAGGAATTTTACGCACATCACTTTAAAGGTGTTGGTCGTCCTTAGTGCGGTACTATACTCGTGTAATCACAAAGAAAAAACTCACATTGTTTATCCATCTTTATCAATGAGTGAAGAGCAATTGTTGGGGGACATTCCACATTATTCCGAAGTAATCTTGGAATTAGCTGAAAAACCAAATGAGAGTATTGTTTTTACAAAGAATTCATTCTCTAATGGTAATGAGTTTGAGGTGTCATGTTTTAATAATCAAGGAACAGAAAATTGGGTTTTTAAATTGACAAATGCTGATAGCTTAATAGATTCATTAAACGTAAATTCTTTAGTGGAAGGAATCAAAATTGAACCTGATGGAATGCTAAGTTTTTATTTTGATCCTGCTCTATCATCTTTTCTAATTTATTTAGATGCTCAGTATTATATAAGTGTATTTCCGGACTCAATTACCATCTCAGAGATAGAGGATATTCCTTAAAATCATTTGCAGAAAGTATAAGACCCTTTTCGATGAAGAAAAAAGCTAATCAAAGTCATTGTAGTAATTTTTTGCACATATTTTCAAAGGTACAGGTAGGGCTTAAAATAAAACTAATACCCTTTTATGTATTAGTAGGTGTGTTTTCTATATGTTGCTCTACTCAAAAAAAAGAAAAGACTATATCAATTTATGATGAGATTGATTTAGTTGACGTATCCCAGAAATTAGATAGTGTTGAGCTATCAACTTATGATTTTAAAAAGCTTAGGCTAGTTAGAAACAAGATTTTTGCAAAACATGGATTGATTTTTAAATCCTATGAATTGACTGATTTCTATTCAAGGTTTGATTGGTACAATCCAACGCAGCAAATTTGGGATGTTAACCCTGAGCTTAGCCCTATAGAAATTTATAATATCACGCTTATTCGGAAGATAGAGAAAAGTTTAGATTGGAATGATGACTTCAAACAATTTGTAAATTTGACTCCTTTCATTCCTCTACCGTTAAAAATTGAGGACTGCAATCTGCATATTGGAATCAAAGGTTCTTTCAATTACAGTGATTCTCTATTAGAAAAGTATAGACCGGAATACAGTACTATTCTAGGTAAGTTATATCAATCAGAAGATAGTGTTGCAATGATGTATTGTTATCCTGCTGATATCTGTGTAACCAAAGTTTTTATATACGATAAAACATCTCATGTGCTTGACACAATTACTATTCCTCTCAATTGTATAGCTGACCAAGGGTACATAGCTACAACTAATGGTGTTATCTCTAAGGAGTATGAGGTGATCACTGAGACTTATGAGGAAGAATGGGAAGGAGATGAACACCGGAAAAACACCTATAAAAGTACTATACAATTAAAGAAGTAATTCTTCGGTTTGTACGATATCTTAAAAAGCCCTTACTAGTTACAGTGCCCCAAAAGCGATATTAGTTATGGAGAGTAAAAAACAAAAAGTGACTAATAGGCTAATTATAGCCCTTATAATAATCCTTAATAAAGGTGCCTTACAATCAGCAGATTGCCGCGCCATAACTCCTTATAAAGACGCTTTTCAATAAATCCGTCCTCCGAGCACAGCACGGGGATCTGAGCGAGTAAGGTAGTGCTCTCATTTTTACAGATTATTTCGTCGCTCCTCCTGCTTATGGCGCTGCTCATCGAAGAAAAAACGCAGTCATATTGAGCAGAGCGAAATATCTTCTAAACTCTAGTGTGTCGATTCTCGATCACTCAGTAGTACATTAATAGTTCAACTTAGCGAAAGAAACAATCTAAACACCTGCTGAGCATCTTATTATAAGAATATAGATTCCCCCTTTTCGTCGGAATGACCACATACGACTAACCATACTCAGACAAAAAACAGTCAAGTTGAGAAATTAAGACTACCGCTATGCAGAAGTCTGCACAGTAAGGAGAGTGTCCAAAATCAAAGAAACAGCGTCAGTACGAGTGAAGCCTCGAAAGCAATCGAGATGGAATGTGGCAATCTACAAGCTGAACAGCAGTAGCCCTTTAGTAGATGAATGTGTTTTGGTAGGGCATGAGCCTGAACTTAATTCTAGTGACGATTTTACAATTGACGGTCTATAATCCACTGGATGAAAGGTATTTGTTTAGCCCTCAAAGCATCTGTGATAGGTTTTCGAAAAAAAAATGAAGAAATCAATGAGAATATTACTATTATTTCAGAGATGCATTTAATTTCGCTATGCACTTAGCTACCTAGCCTCACACATCTAATACAAGTGCGCTACCAAGCAAACAAGGCTAGAAAAGTTAGGAACTCAGGTTTAGCCAAGTGTTCGTTCATATTATTTGTACCTAGTTAAACACTTTCAAAAAATGAAAAGTACCAATGCAATGGTCGCTACGGTGATCAAATCATTTTATACACTTACTGCAATATTAGCGTTGTCCGTGATAGTCTCGTCATGTGGAGATGATTCAGACGATGAAGATGAAAAAGAATTTGACTGTGCAGCGTCTGGATTTGAGGCAGCAGTGACCAAGTCTGAGACGGAATTCTCCTTCACGATCACCAATGGAGATACCCCATACAAGTATTCGATAGCATACGAAGGTGTAGAAGAAGCGCAGGAAGGCACTTCAGAAGAGAAAACCTTCACCGCAGAAGTAAAGCATTTCCTTCCAAAAGCAACGATCACGATCACTGATGCCAATGACTGTACACTGACCAAAGAAGTAGCAGCATTTGACTGTGCTACAGAGTCAGACTTCGCAGTAGAAGCGATCGGATCAGATGGAGAAATCAGATTCACGATCACAGGAGGTAAGGCACCGTACAGCTATAGCGTTACGCACGAAGGCGTGACAGAGCCATTCACAGGAGAGAAAAGCGAAAAGGAATATACAGTAGTAACAGAACAAACATCTAAAGCCACGGTAGTCGTCACAGATGCTTATGAATGCACTAAGACCATCGAGATATCAGCAGATGACATGTCTTCTTTTGTAGACACTAGAGATGGTCAGCGATACAAGATGGAGACGATCGGTACACAGACTTGGCTAGCAGAAAACTTCAACTACGACTATGAAGGATCTAGATGCTATGGTGACGACGCATCTAACTGCGAGACTTATGGTAAGCTATATGATTGGGATATAATCACCTCTGATGACTTTGCTCCTGAGGGATGGAAAATGCCTACAATAGAAGAAGCTGAGACTCTTGAGACTTTCCTAGGGTCTATTGCAGGGAATTCAGGTGCTAAGTTAAAAGAAGGAGGGACTAGCGGATTTGAGGCCAAATTAGCAGGTCAGTATAATATTGGTTTTAAATATGCCGATCTTGAAGAATACGGATATTTCTGGACTGGTACAGAGCATAATACTACAGAAGGAAAAATATTTTCAGTTGAATCAGGTGACTCCGCAATAGGAATAGGTTTTGGAGTTGAAGGAGATAAAACAAGTTTTTTCTCTGTCAGATTCATAAAGGAATGAATACTTTAATTAGTCAGGCCATTTGAAGTGGCCTGACAATCTCTAATCGTCTTAATTAATCTCATGCAAAAGATAACAATTAATCTAATTCAGGTTTATCTATTTTTAGTAAGCCTAAGTGTACTTGCCCAACCGGATATCAGCCTTGTTGGTATGAGTCCTCTCACCGATTTGAAGATAGGAACAGAAGTAGAGACCATTGTCATTGACTTTAATATGACGGTGAAAAACCCTTCTGCGTCATTGACATTGATCAAATTAGGCACTCCTGTAGAGGAGGTAGAACTGTCGATAAAAAAGTTTCACAGTAGTAAAAAAAGCATACGACTGACTTTAAACGAACATTTCGAATACGATACCGATTATCAGATCAAAATAGTTGATCTGACAGATATCAGTGATGCGTCAAATAAAGCAACTGTTACTCATGATTTTAAGACTATGGAGGCTGTCAAGCCTGATTTTAATTCAGCGAGTACAAATCCTAGCTCTACCTCTCTGTCTGCGGTTTCTCCTTATATAAATGAAGTCATTGCGAAGTATGACTTTACTGCTCCGAGTACTGGAATAAAAAAAGGAACTGGCTTTGGAGTAACTATTACTCCTGACGGTATGCCTTCATCAGCGTTAACATTTACAGATACAGAAGTGTCCATTACTGGTGGTGAGAACGTAGTCATTGATTTGAGTGGGAAAACACTTGAGTATGATACAAAATATGAAGTAAAGATCACAGCTGTGCAGTCTAATGAAGATGCCGAAAATTTTGCAGATGATGTAACCTTTGAATTTACTACCGAGTCTGCAACCAAGCCATATATCACCAGCATAGAAACGAATAAAGCAGATGACATATCATTATCACCTACGTCTGTCACTCCATATATAACCGATATAGTAGCTACCTATAGCAAACCAACTAATAGTAATGGGATAAAAGGAGGTACAGATGCTCCTGCAGTGACAATCAAACCTGTAACTCCAACAGGTATGGGTGCAGCTTTGACCAATGTCTTGGTCAGTGTCAGTGGTCAAGTAGTAACGATAGATGTAAGTGGTTCGACACCGAGACTTCAGTATGGTACTAAGTATAATCTAGAAATAAAGGATGCTATTTCTGATGAAGCTGCTAATAACAAAGCTGATGATAAGACTTATGAGTTTACTACTAAAGCCGTCCCTCTACCCGTGCTGAACACAGGATTATCTACCAAAGGCATTGATGTAGACCCATATCTAAAAAAAATCATAGCAGCCTTTGACGTAGGAGACGATAGTGGAGGAATAGAAAGTGCTACTGATATTACAGTATCTTTTACAGGTGGAACCTTGACTCAAGGAACAGACTATGATGTGAGTTATGATGGCAACAATGTAGAGTTGAGTATAAAAACTCATTTGGAATATAGCACTACATATACAGTAAGCCTTAAGAATGTCAAATCAAAAGAAGATCTTAATGTTGTTGCCTATAAAACTACTCCAGCTAGTTTCAGTTTTACAACAGAAGCAGCCATTAAGCCCAGTCTAGAGAAAGTCGAAACAAACATAGGTACTAACCTTACGCTGCCACCAAGTTTTACGAGCTCAATATCTCCATACATCACTAGCCTTATAGCTACCTATAAATACGATGATACGCACAGTGCTGGAGTAGATGCTGCGACAGTAAAAATAACTCCTGTCAAGGATGATAATTCTGATGATGCATCAGCTCCAGTTGTTAATGTGACTAAAGTTGATTTTTCTAATAAAACTTTAGCTGGTGGAGATAAAGCGACGGATGTTTCAATAGAACTTGGGGGGCTGATCTATGGTCAAAAGTATAAAGTTGAATTAACAGATGTTACTTCAAATGAAGATGCCGAAAATAAAGCAGTGACTACAGTACTCTACTTCAAAACAGCAAATAAAGTCGCACCAAAAATATCAAGTGTAACAGGTATTTCTAGTGATGGAGCTACTGATATATCGCCTTATTTAGGAGTACTCGAATTGGTTTTTGATGATCCAGGAGTAAAAGATAATGGTACTAGAGATGAAATCAAGCTATCAGGAGTGGTAGATGCTTCACCGAACTACAGCGCAGCGTACTCTACGAAGGGAATTGTGATTACTCTCAACGACCCTCTGAAATTTAATGACGTCTATACTATTTCCTTGACTAACATACAGTCCAACGAAACGCTATCTAATGAGGCAGCAAGCCTCTCTTATTCATTTACAACTACAGCTTCCCAACCAAGTGTGACAGGAGTGACTAGCTCACAGTCTCTATGTAATGGAAAAGAAAGCGCCGCTATGGGATTCACAATCCAAGAAGGTCATCGAGGGAATTTTCACAAAGACGGTGCTAGTACCAGAGAAAGGGTCACTATCAAGATAAGAGAGAAAGGAGGAGTAGAAACCGATAAGTTCAATTTTGAAGCAGCAGGTAGTGTGTCAACATCTGGAATGTCAGACTTAAAAGGTACAGAGACTAAACTATCAGGAACAAAAACCTTATTGGTAGAGTTTAAGACCAACTCAGCCATTTCATTCGAAAAAATAGACCTTCTAGAAGTTAAAGGCGTGAAAATTAAATACTCAGGGATTAAATCTGCCGATGATGCAGGAGACTATGAGTTGTACATTAGTAATGTGACAGAATCTTTTAGAGGACTACAAGATGAAGTCGTAGGGGAGTTTACTTTGTACGCAGATGATGATGCTTTTACAATCTCAGCCGTAGGAGCCGAGACTGGCGTTTCTCCTACTGAGTTCTGCGCAAATGAAAACATTACGATTTCTACTTCTACCCCTTCTACTGCAGTTGCTGCCGACTATGATTTTTACAAAGAGAATGTACTAAACCATACTGGTACATCTTGGACTACAACGACTATATCAGAAGGAAATAAAGTCTATGCACAGTCCAAAGGTACCTGTCCCGTAAGAAGTAATACGCTGACCTTTGATATGGTAGAGATTCATAATTATAAGGATATCAAATATGCGGTCTATGATCCCGAAGACGCGACAAAAGTAGATATCATAGCTTACGATGAAAAAATTGTTAAAGCTAGCACTGATTCGGAGTTCAGGATAGAGGCACTAGATCCATCGAATAAGGCTATTAAAGGTACGTTCTATGATGTTTATGGGACCTCGAATCCTCCTATTAGAGAAGATGCTGGCAATACCTATTGGAGTCCTGCAAAAGCTCAGTTATTTGCTGATAATGCTGCTACTGGACAGAGCCTCTTTTACGCACGTTTTTATCAACAGTGCACAAATAAAGTAGATATAAATTATGCACGATTTGGGGTTAACCTATATGACCCTACAAAAGCCACACAGCTATCCAGTGCAGCAATTTCAGAAGGTACCATCTGCAAAGATGAAGAAGATGCAATACCTGTAACTTGGGTGCCAAGTATTACGATAGCTGATTTGGAACTAAAATCGCTGAGCGGCTTCGCTCCTGATGGAAGTCCACTACCAAATTTAATTACGATAGGGACAGTAACGAATGCTGAAACTGGGATAGCGACTAGTGTTTATTTAATAAAACCAAGCGAGGCGGGTAGTTACAATAATGTGGATATCGTAATAGAATATTCATTAGGAACTGGGACGACTGCATCTGTTTCTCAAATAACCCAAAAGCTAAGAGTAGGAGAATCAGAAGAGCCAAGAGTATTTGTACTTGGATCTGCTAGCCAAATAGCAAGCGTACAATGTGAACAAGAAGATCCCGTAGAACTGTATGTTCCAGAGAACGGTACGCAGCTCTTTTTTGTCAAAGATTTAGACACTAATATAGAGACGCCTTTGGAGGAAGAACAGCTGTACTTTAGAGCTGCTAAAGCTGGTGAAATAGTGACACCATTGAAAGCAGGTAACTTTCTGGTTCCTAATACCAATGGGTATGAACTCAGAGTAGAGCATAGAAATGAATCTAACTGCATGAAAGAAAGAGTGTATCCTATCACGGTATATTCAGGTCCTGCACAGCCGCCTGTCTCATTTACTGAATTTTGTGTAGGAGATGGAAGCGCAGGTTTTATTCCAGCGTTGGATATGACTCCAGCTAAAGCAGATTCGGCTACTTACTATAGTTTGGCTTGGGTAGATGGGGACAATATACTAGGGACTGGCTGGAAATACGAAGCTAAGATCAGAAACGATCAATCCTCTACGGCCAATTATGCCATCAAACTCAAAGATGCCTCCACTGGCTGTTTGAGTACCGAATCGCAAGTGATAGTGACCGTCGGAGAAAATCCCGAAGCTTCATTTGACTACCAAGTGACCAATGATCAAAAAGTTTGGATGGAAGAGCATTCAACAGGCGCGGCAGTAGGTGCAGATAGAATTGTACAATGGGACTATGAGGTAGTCGGTACCACCGATAAGCTGCAAAGGCTAAGCCCGTTAGCTGCATCCGCAAAAGATGAATTGTCAGTGTCTAATACAGGTATACAAACACTTCAGCTCAAAGTCACTACCCAACTGGGCTGTGAAGATATCATCCAACAAGAAGTGACAGTACCAGGATACGGAACACCCACAGGTGATCAATACACCGCTAGGTTTGACACGGGAGACACGAATGATTGGGTACCTACCTCTTCCAACGAAAATTCATCGACTGAGGCAGCTGTAAATAGTACTTGGAAGATGACAGAAGACCTAGATGGTCATGAGTATGTATGGCAAGCGACAGGAAATGGTGAGTATAGTTGGGTAGAAAGTCCGCTGATAGATTTGAGTCATTGGTCAGCACCATTAGTATCGATGGATCTGTTCTATGATACGCCATCACTGGAAGGCATAGCACTTCAGTACAGAGTAGTAGGTCAGCACCCAGATGAAAATGGAGACTGGGAGTTAGTAGGATCAGCCGAAGCGGGGCTACACAGATACAACAGTACCAGTATCTCAGCAGGCCCTGGGGGCAGTATCATAGGATGGACAGGGCAGTCAGAAGGCGTACTAGACGACTGGGTTAAAGTATCCTACGACCTGTCCAAGGTCAAAGCCGCGGCGATATCATTGGCTGATAGTAAAGGAAGACCAATTACCACAGGTCTATTCGTACAGTTTAGAGTCGCCTATGCATCACTCAACCTATCCACCGCGAGGACGACCACTGGAGTAGCATTCGACAGTTTTACCATACACAACAAGACCCGTCACAATCTGGTAGAACATGTCACCAATCTCAATGCGACCGGTGATAATCAAAAGGCGATCATAGACGAATTTGTCAATACCCGTCGAGCGAGCAGTGTTGGTAGTGAAGATTTGATATACATCCAGTACCATTCATTTAATCCGCAGCCAGACGAGTTACACTATGGGTATCACTTCGCAAGAAATTCGAGTAGTCACCATTCTCTTCGAGCATCATACAACGTGGGTACTACCATGATCAATGGAACAGGAGCGGATGAAAAGAACTTCAATGATTGGGGAGAATTGACCTATAGCCAACAGGCTGTCCAAGAGCCCGCCTTTGATGTTTCATTGAGCTATGATAAGTCCAGCTATGTAGCAGGAGAAAACCTCAAAGTAACAGCATCAGCGGTAAGAAATAGTGTTCCATACCTGTCACTAGATACAGCATCGCTTGACCTTCTAATGGTACTCAATGTGGCAGTAGTCGAAAAAGAAGTCACCGCTAGCGATGGGACAATACACCACAATGTGTTGGTGAAACTATTACCCCGATACCCAGCAGACAGCAAATGGGCAGATTGGGATGCTAGCTTGGGAGAATCACTATCCGCAGAAGAAGAGTGGGATATACCTGTAGATGCAGATCCTGATCGATTTGCGTTGATCGCTTGGGTGGAATTAACCAATACCTCTAGATATACAGATGGCAATGTGAAGATCTTGCCAGAAATATTTCAAGCAGAGCAAGTGAATATAGACATAGCACTTTCGAAAAGCAGTGTAGTAGCTAATGTTAGTAAACTAGAGCAGGACAATATATCCTTATACCCAGTGCCAACATCCGGAGAGTTGACCATCCAAGGAGTGGCAGGATTGATACCAGTGAGTACATGGACCATCGTAGATGTCACAGGACAAGTCTCCAAACAAGGTCAATGGCAAGCAGTATCAAGTGAGCAGAAGCTAGATGTCAGTGATCTGAAGTCAGGAACTTACCTACTACAGCTCAGAAGCAGAGAAGGCGTAGTTACCCTACGCTTCGTCAAAGAATAGAAATATGTTTAGAATTTAATGAATGATGAGGTCGGTGCAGCAATGTATCGACCTTTGTTTTTTATATACTTGAATACCAACTTATTTGATGCTTAACACGAAAGAATGAAAATTATACTGTCGGACCCCGATAGCGCAGTGTATCGGGAGAGTTTATAATTTTCTAGACTTTTGGCTTCCTTTTTGGGCAATGCAGCTTCAATGAATGGTGATACAGTGATCATCAATGCGATAATCTATTGGTACCGTTTAAGGTACCAATAGGCACGACACCAACACACCATAGTGCACGACACCAACACACCATAGTGCACGACACCAACACACCATAGTGCACGACACCAACACACCATAGTGCACGACACCAACACACCATAGTGCATGACACCAACACACCATAGTGCACGACACCAACACACCATAGTGCACGACACCAACACACCATAGTGCACGACACCAACACACCATAGTGTACGACACCAACACACCATAGTGTACGACACCTGCACACCATAATGTACAATACCTGTATTACATAAGGCACGACACCTGCGCCACATAAGGTTCTACATCTGTGCCACGTAAGGCATGATACCTGTGCCACGTAAGGCATGATATCTGCGTCACATAAGGCATGACACCTGTGCCACATAAGGTACGACACTTGCGTCACATAAGGTACGATACTTATACAACATATAGGTATAACGTCTGTTTCATATAAGGAGCAGACTCATTCTGTAATTATTATTTAATATCGGAGCCTTCTATTCGAGAGACTCAGGTTACGTAAGTAGTTACTTGTTCTAGAAGGGGCAGCTTGTAAAGCTAAAGCTGCAAAAAGAAGGGAAGCACTATTAAATAATACTTTGAATAGCGGTAGCATGAGCTTTTTTATAAGTCTTCCAGTCTTCAGGGATATCATATGTAGGTTGACCATTCCAAGTTTGATCTCTGAGTTTCTTTTTCTCTGAAGCTGGTGCATTTTTTCTCTCCTCTTCAGTTTCCTTGAGACTCTTGTCGATTCTCATTCGCTCTTGCTTAGGTAGAGACTCATACATCATTTGGTTGTATAGTGAGAGCTGATTAATGTAGGTAAGGAAATTAATCCCTTCTCGGTACGCCGGGAAGAGGATTGCTATAAGCATCGACATAAGTATCATCTATACAACTAGGAAGATATTCAAGGTCATTTCGATAGATTTTTAAACCTATAATCTTGTCAAGGTTACATAGTGAAGCAGGGATAGTTTTGAGGTTGTTCCAAGCAAAATTCATGTAATTGAGCTTTGTACAATACCCCAGTTCTTCAGGTAAGTATTCTAGATAGCAGTAATCCGCATACAATGAGAGTAATTTTTTACAGTTGCCTATTTCCTTAGGTATGGTTTTCATAGGGTTATCAGAGAGTGTTAAATGTTCTAGATTTGGTAGCTTCCAAATAATAGAAGGGATGTCATTTTCAGTCATCCCAGTACCTCTTAGGTCAATAGAGCGTAACCCTTTCATGTTAAGAATTGACTTTGGAAAATCTTTAATCTTAGTTCCTTCAATGGACAAGGTGTATATACTATCCATATTGCCAATACTTTCAGGGATACTAGTGACATTTGTATAGTCAAATCCTAGACTACCGAGGTTTTTGAGTCGATCGATATCTTCAGGAAGTTCAGAAATTGGATTGCCATGTAATATGAGCATATCTAACTGTTCAAGTTCTAGTACTTCTCTAGGGAATTCTGTGAAATGGTTGTAGTCTAAATAGAGTGTTTTTAAGTTTTTTAGTTGTGTAGTAAAAGAAGGTAGTTTTCTGAACTGATTTTTGCTTAAAAACAATTCGTTAAGTTTTTCTGACTTTAAAATGCTACTTGGTATGTCTTTAATATTATTTCCAATTACACTTAATATCTCAAGTTTTTTGAATCGATCAATATCTCGTGGTATTTCCGAAAGGTTTACATTTCGTAAACCTAAAAGTTCTATTTGAGAGAATTCATACAGCTCTTCGGGAAACCTATCAAGTTGAACATCATTAATATATAGAGACTCTACGTAGCCACTATCATTTTTATAAATACCGAAATTATCTTCAGTAGCATTTTTGCCTACTTTTTGCTTCAATAGTTCAATGGCCTTTTTCTCTTTTTCGATACCGATATTGTTGTTTTGCATAGGAGCTTTTGTTTTGTAACACCCTGAGAAAACTAATAGTATTAATGAGAACCAGAGTGTTTTTCTATTCCATCCTGTCTGCCACATCTTCTTTGAATTTATTAAATAATATATGCTGTTCGAATTGGGATTCTGAGAAGAAATTACCCCTTAATATATTTTTTAGGAGTAGGGGTTTATTAAAACTATCATACTCCCCAAAATAGTCTTTTAGCTTCATTCCCATAACCTTAGCGTGTTCCCAAGCATCTTCAGATTTCAGCGCCATTCTAACCCCATCAGAGAAGTTTTCAATAATACTTTGAATAGCGGTAGCATGAGCTTTTTTATAAGTCTTCCAGTCTTCAGGGACATCATATGCAGGCTGACCATTCCAGGTTTGATCTCTGAGTTTCTTTTTCTCTGAAGCTGGTGCATTTTTTCTCTCCACTTCAGTTTCCTTGAGACGCTTGTCGATTCTCATTCGCTCTTGCTTAGGTAGAGACTCGTACATCATTTGGTTGTATAGCGAACTGATGTAAGTAATATTGTTAGTGCCTAGTACCTCAAACAACCCCTGTTTGAGTGAACCCGTTATGCTGACCCCAGCTACTTTGCCATCTACAGAAGGACTAATCGTTTCTTTAGCGTTTACCCGTACATAATAAAGGCTCCATCCTGAAGTATTGTAGCCAAATTTGATGTGCAGCTCGATCTCACTAGTTGCGGTGAGCTTTTTGCTTACCTTAGACTTTTTCTCTGTAGCGAATATTTTAGTCAATACCTCTCGACCAAATTCGGATTCGAAATTACCTAAGAGCCCTTTTAGTGCTTTGATATGGCCCATTTTCTCTTTTATAGAAGGTATCAAGCCATTAAACTGTTGTAGCAGTGGATCAGCACTCGTCCCCGCAAAGAGACTGCTGCTAAAAGAACCAATGATATCAAAAGAATATGGTGTGCCTTGTCCTACGGAATTATATGCGAGATCAACCTTAGTACCATCGAAAACTACATTTCCAGAAAGAGTAGTGATCGACAAGTGATCCGGATTATTGTCAGTATCCTTAGGAGCTTGCCCTATTTCAGACACCTCTTTCTCCTGACTATTGATCTCTAAGCCTGATAGCCCAATCTCAGCTCCCGCTTTATCATCCATCATAGATCCTACAATCTTTCCAGATTTTTTGTTCACGGACTGTTGAATGTATCGTTTTTTTAGCTCGTCTTCATTTTCTTTCCAATAGATACTATCCGTATTAAGCCCCAGCTTTCTAGGGTCAATATCATTGTTTAGGCAAAGCCGAAGCAGTGCGTTGTGAAAGTGGGCAGAAAAGTGATCCACCGACTCAAACTTACCATTGAGATCACCAAATGTAGAGATGTTAAGACTATCCTGATACTCGCCACTTATCGATGCCTTGGATACTCCAGTATCCACCCCAGTTTCGATACCTGTCTTGTAGGACACTTGAGTAGTAAAAGATCTGTTGTCAGGAACGCCCATCGTCATTCCTGCTCCGACAGAGACTTTGACGAAAAAGATCACATACTGACCTTTGATGTACAACTTAAGACCAATTTCACCACCAGCCGGGATTTGGTTGTGATCTCCAAGCATCAGTAGGTTTAGCTTGGAATTGAGTATTTCAGGGTTGTAAAGTTGTGATACATCCTTTGTCTGTGCTTTTTGTTTTTCTTCCTCCTTGCGACGAAGCGCCTCAGCAATAGCTCGCTGCGACTCAAAGGCAAAAACATCAAACTCAGGATCTTCGAGAATTTCTAGTGCTCTTTTTCGTATCTCTCGAAGAAGGGAAGCACTGGCAGGCGTATTCTTATCAGCTTTTCTGAAGGCGTCAGTAGCCTTCTGAGCATCAAACTGATATTTTCCATCCTTTAAAAAAATAAAGAAGTCTCTACTCAGTTTGGCACGAAACTCATCTACCGATTGTATCAAGAACTCATGGTACATTCTATCCAGCTTATTACCAGTAGCATGTTTCTCAGCTCCTTCACTCAATTCCCATTTCTCCAGTAAGTCATTTTGAAACTGGACACCAAATTCATATTTATCCTTTGGTAATACAGGGATTTTGGGTTTTTCCGCAAGAAAGACTGGGACTTCAGCATTCTCCTCTTCTTTTTCTTCTTGATTCTTCTTTTCCTCTACCTTTTCAGCGGCCTTGCGTCGATGCTCCAAGCTAGCATAGGTATCTCGGCACCTTTGAATATAATCTCGGTCCATCATCTCGGCATGCATGGACTGAAGCGTCTTGCTGCCAGGTCCAGAAATATTGCCATCGACACTAGACTCCCTCCACCCAAGTACTTCACGCTGTAGTGTTTCGATAGCCGTTATTGTTTTTGCGATCTTTTCCTGTTCGACAGCTGGAGTAGGTGTATTACTAACTATGGTGCTTTCGTCCTCAAAGTCTGAAGGAGTTAGAAGACCAAGATTGAGCAAAGCCGTTTGAATATTGAGGACATCACTCTTAAGGTTTTCAGCATCTCCACCACCTACACTACCTTTGACCTGCGTGTTCTTTGCAGTTACTTTTTGCTCTCGGTTGGCCTGATTTAGATTCGCCTCAGAGCCAGAGTATTCGCCAAACTCCTCACCAAGAATCTTTACACCCCACTTCAAACCAATAAACTCAGCTTCCAACGCTTCCACAAACGGGCGAGTCCCTACCTTGAATCCAGCAGCACTCATTTTTCTGTCAAAGTCATTAAAGGCCTGCTTGATACCGGGTATCCGCTTTCGATACTTATTAACGGTGTCTCGCTGGAGATTACGATAATGTCGAGTGGCACCGACTCTTTCCAAGTCTTTTAGTATTTGAAGCTTCCTAGTTTTTTCATCCCTTTGAAAATAATCTCCTTCACTTGGCTTAGGAGCTGGTTTAGGTTCAGGTTTTTGTTGCTCGCGGAGAGCATCTCTTTTCATTTGCTTTCGGATATCCTCGAGATCCTTTTGTACCTCTTCTTCAGTGTATTGATACGATCTATCAACATAGGGCTCTTGTTCCCGTGCTGTTCCTTTGTCGGATGAGAATTGAGGAAGTTGAGAATATTCAGATTCCTGTTCAGGCTCGTATTCGTATTCGTGCATGGCTAGAATTTAGATAATGATAAAACGTGAGGTGCCAAATTATAAACTTCACAGACAGCTACAAAATGTTTTTTAGAAATATATCTCTACTACCAACTCAGTCTGTAATTCAATTTCGCAGAAATGTTCCAGTTGTGATGACTGAAGTCATCTCCATAGTTGTCTGACAATACTAGATAGAAATAGGATAGAGGGCGGTACTGCCATTGTAGACGTGAATTGATATTGAACAAGTCGAATTGGTTGTTGTATTGGATATAAGTAGTCCAATTGATATCATTAGTGATGAAGATTTCACTGATGAATTTTATCAAGTGAAATGACTTACTTCCCAGTTCGTTCATGTCTAATCTATTGTGTTCATATTCAACTTCAAATGATGCCAGAGGGAGAAATCTATAGCCTACACTTGAGACGTATCTGCTTCTATTCCCATTATAAAACGATCCTTGCTGGACGCTGGCAGTATAGAAGTGACGCTGAGTAAAGTCTGAGTCAAATGACAGTCTTACGGAATTGTATTTATACAAACCTGGAGAAACGGAATTGCCATTACCTAACGGGTCAAATGCATATCTAAGTTCTGTCATGTCTGAAAAAACATCTAAGGAAATAGCCGAAACGTTCTTGAACCAGAGTGTGTTATTCAGCCTTAAATTCCACTCACTGAATTCTCCACTTTCATTTAGGTAGAGGTCAGATTTTGCCCGAAGAAATCTATAAGAGTCTATTTTGGAAGAATTGGAAAAATGGACAAGATCCAAATTGTTGGAAATATGGGTATAAGCATGTCTGATGGTCTGATCTGTAGCTACGTCATAATTATATAGCCTAGGAACAAAACCAATATCAGTCACATAATTATTCTCGACGTGATTGATCTTGTTGGAAAAAGTCACTTCTCGCGTATTGTAAAAGGATTCAATACTGTACATGTTGCTTTGGTCATTGTACTCATTCGAAAAACTCCTTCCGAGATTGACCAGTCCTGTCCATTTTTTGTTTTCTGATAAGAATTGGAGATTAGTACCTAGTACTCGGTTGTAATCATGATTGATGTCAGAGGAACTCGATTCCTGTCGATTAACTAAGTATGCAGTAGCTGCGAATAGTTTGGAAAGTTGTTGTCGTCCAACCAAAACACTGTAGTTCTGTGGAGCATTGACCGAGTCTAGCCTTTTGGACTGAACGTTCATGATGCCCACTCTTGTAGAAGGACTGGCATTACCCGATAGCTTTAGGCCAAAGAGAATGTCTCCTTGTGCACCGATAAACCTCGAGTAAAAAGGAATGATGTCAGACGAAGTTCCCAGATTAGCGAAGAGATCACCATTTTCAATGAAGAAGTTTCTTCTTTCAGGGAAGATGATATTGAACCGAGAGAGATTAGTTACCTGCTGGTCTACATCTACCTGAGAAAAGTCAGGATTGATAGTCGCATCTAAGCGCAGCCCTTGATTGACATTGTATTGAACATCAAGGCTTGGGATGATTGAAAAATCTTCCGACCCAGTAATTACATCTTTTTCATAGGCTCCTGTAGTAGAGGCGATGACTGTGCTTCTAGCTGAGGGTGTTTGTTTCAGATCTTCTATTTTGATCTTGGACAAAAAACGAGTGTCAAATTGTAAAAAACCTCTTGGGAACTTAGTCCAAGTAGTATACAGTCTGTTTTTAGTATCTCTATTGTAAAATTGAAAACTCCACTCATCCACTTCAGGGTTAAAGTTTAAATACCGTAGAGGAATCGATAATTCATAGATTTTATCAGTTCCGATGACTGATGATTGTCCATACCAAATTGCATCCCAGTTGGTGTTAAGGTCTTCATAGTTTCCAATAGTACCGTCTAGTTGATTGTTGCCAGCATTGAGAGCAAAGAAGTAGCCTCTATTCTGATTGTTAAACGGATCAATGATTATCCCAAAACAATCACTAAGGTGGAATCCAGTAAAGTAATCATCTCTTTTTAGACTACTTACATTCGTCTGCGAGGTCGTGTCGTGATAGACCACTGCTATATTCAGGCGCGTACCATCGTGGAATATTTTGACCTCAGAGTCATTGACAGCCATGCCGTCATTGATGGGGTAATAATTATAAAAATCCTTAATAGGTTCGATTTTAGACCATATTGACTCATCAAGTACACCATCTACTTTTATTTTGTCATCATAAATTTTAACCGAAGGAGGAGTACTATATTGAGCAATAGAATACAGGGCTGACAGATGGAGGAAGAGGAATACAATAAGTCGTTTCATTTTTTTCGAATAAAACTATTAGCCTCAGTCGAACAATTTGGAAATAGTAGACGAGGCTCAGGTATTCGAGATTACATAGGTATTTGTGGATGTAGAATTGGGTTCGTCGACTGTTAAGGGCTATTCTTCAGTAGTTAAGTGCTATTTAGCAGTGTTAATTCTAAAAAGAGGTCATAATTTGTACATTTAGATCGATAGATTTGAAAATGAAGCTTTCCGACTCTAGAGTCTGGAAACTATATCTAATACCTATTGTCCCGTGTTAAATCTTACCAGTATTCGTATATGTCCAAGACTCTGAAGCATATTGTTTTTTGGTTGTGTGTTTTTGTGTTTTACACCATCATGTTTTCTTATGAAGAGAATTTGGAATCTCGCGTTCAATATAATTTGGTGAACGTACCTCTATTCATGGTAGCATATTATCTCCTCGATTATTGGCAGATACCCTTTTTTCTGAACAAGAGGAAATACCTGCTTTTTGCATTAAGCTTGATATTAAGCAGTTCTTTCATTAGTTACTCTTGCAAATACATAGGTGTGGAGTTTTTAGGGGGTGAACATCATAATGAGCAAAGTTGGTTTTTACACACCTCAGAGTTTCTAGCCAAAAGCATTAAATTCTACACACCAGCCGCGGCTATACTATTCATTAAATCTCATCGAAAGGCACTCAGGGAAAAGGAGGAACTTGAAGAACTCAATAGAGAAAAAGTAGAAGCAGAACTAAAGTATCTTAAATCTCAACTCAATCCACATTTCCTATTCAATACTCTAAATAACCTTTATTCATTTGTAATAACAGGTTCTCCCAAGGCTCCAGACATTATCTTAAGACTATCCGAGATTCTGGATTATGCTTTGTACAAGAGTCAGAAAACTCTTGTTGCTCTGGGTGATGAGGTCAAGACTATTGAAAACTATTTGGAACTTGAGAAAGTAAGACATGGTGATCAATTGAATGTGGATTTTAATAAGAATATAGAGGATAGCTCTGTTAAAATTGCTCCGCTCATCATCTTGTCACTAGTAGAAAATGCCTTCAAGCATGGGACTACCGAGAACATCGATGAGGCTCTAATAGAAGTTAATTTGAAACAATACTCAAATACGGTCAACTTGGACATTAGAAACACTGCAGCTCATGCATCAAGTCTTCCAGACGAAAAATCCAGTGAGTCTGGAGGTATAGGATTAGTTAATATAAAAAAGCAACTTAAATTGACTTATTCTGATCGACATGAAATAACAGTGAATGAGGAGAATGGTTTCTTTGTGACATCTTTACAAATTAGTGTGTAGTACTATGGCAATACGATGTCTTTTAGTAGATGATGAACCGCCTGCAATAGAATTGCTGAAGAAGCATATCAGTCTTATAGAGGATTTGGAAGTGGTAGACACGAGCCCTAACGCTATAAAAGCACTGAATGTACTAAGAACAAAGAGTGTTGATTTGATTTTTTTGGATATTCAGATGCCTAAGCTGACAGGGCTGGAGTTTCTCAAGACATTAAAGCATCCACCGTCCGTAATTTTAACCACGGCCTATCGTGACTATGCTTTGGAAAGTTATGAATTTGATGTCATAGACTATCTTCTTAAACCTATATCTTTCGATAGATTCCTTCATTCTGTAGAAAAATATCATCAACGACTCAATAAATATCAACAGGAATCAGCAGACAACCCATCACCACATAGATCACACATATTTCTTAACATCAATAAAAAGCACTATCGTATAGAGATTGATCAGATCCTGTTCGTAGAAAGTTTAAAAGATTATGTACGAATACATTTTGAGGATAGTAATCTTTTATTGAAGACCTCGTTGGCAAGTTTTTTAGACATGTTGCCAGTTGATGACTTTGTCAGGATTCACAGGTCTTATGCTGTTTCAAGATCTAAGGTGTCTGTGATCGGAAGTAGTTTTGTTGAGATTCAGGATCGCAGACTACCGATAGGGAGTAGTTATCGGGCTTCGGTACAAAAAGATATTACAAGAGGGTAGGAGCAGGGGTATATCTTGTTTCTTTATAGACTTGTACTATGCATGGTTTTGGGAATAAAAAAGCCCCAGATACTACTGAGGCCTTGAAGTGATTCGTCTGGGGCTCGAACCCAGGACCCACGCCTTAAAAGGGCGTTGCTCTACCAACTGAGCTAACGAATCGAACCAATAAAAATCTCGACAGTTTCGAGATTGTGATTCGTCTGGGGCTCGAACCCAGGACCCACGCCTTAAAAGGGCGTTGCTCTACCAACTGAGCTAACGAATCAAACCAATAAAAAATCCCGACTGTTTCGGGATTGTGATTCGTCTGGGGCTCGAACCCAGGACCCACGCCTTAAAAGGGCGTTGCTCTACCAACTGAGCTAACGAATCTTGCAATTTTTAAAAGAACTTTTCAACTTTGTAAGCCGTTCCTTTATTTTGCGGATGCAAAGCTATCAATCAGATGAACAAAAGACAAAAATTACTATCTCTTTTATTTCTAATATTTTCAGTAGTATTTATCTCTGTACCGTACTCTTCTCTTTCCCAGGAGGTTAATCATGTTTTAACCAAAGCTGATTCCCTTTTTAAGGAAAAAAAATACACAGAGTCGTTTGAATTGTATGCTCAAATATTAGAATCAGACCACCAAGCGACGGATCAGATGCTTTTGAAAATGGCCTACATTAAAGAAGGACTAGGAGATTACAGTGAGGCTTTACTTTATCTTAATAAGTATTACCGTCATAGTGCCGATAAGAGAGCTCGGTACAAAATGGAAGATATAGCTCAAGAGAAACAGTTATTTGGGTATACTAGTGATGATACAGAGTTTATTGTAGGGTATGTCAATAGAAATGCCATTGTTTTCTACATGATAGTATTTTCGGTGATCCTGTTCCTATTGTTTGTAATTGTCTATAGAAAGTTGAAATCCAAAACTAACGCTACTCCATATGCTATTGGTGCTTTGGTGCTTCTCGTCCTTTTTTGGTTTGCGATTAATTTCCAATTAGCACCCGCAAGAGGGATAGTAATAGACAGTCATGCTTATTTGATGAGTGCCCCGTCATCAGGAGCAGATTTGGTAGAGGTAATTGATAAAGGACATAGAGTGAAAGTACTTGATCAAACTGATGTTTGGACTAAGATCTCTTGGCAAGAGAAAGAAGTGTACATTCGAAATGAAAAAATTAAGCTTGTAGCAAGTTGATTACCGGGTGAATAACTCAGGGTCTTCTTTTTTCATTACGCGATAGACTGTTCTGTCCATCCACCTAGGGAAGCGCTTATTCAAGAAGATCAGTGCTTTTCCGAGAAGTGTAAGAATTACATCTCGCCGATGATGAGTTTGACCATAGTATAGGTATTTTGCCACCTTTTCAGCACTCATCATCTTGGACTCGTCGCGTGGAGACTCTCCTTGTACAACTCCATCACCTCTAAGGGCAAACTTACGGATGTTTGTACTAGTATAGCCTGGATTAATTACCATCACATGTACTCCTTTTGCTTTCATTTCGAGTCTCAAGGATTCAAAAAAACCTTGCATCGCAAATTTTGAAGCAGAGTAGGCTGTACGTCCAGGGGTGCCTCTATACCCGTTGATAGAAGACACACCAACAATAGATCCTTGGGATTTGACGAGATAGGGAAGAGCAAACTTTACATATTTAACAGTTCCCATAAGGTTGATTTTCATAATTTCCTCAAATACATCTAGATCAACATCTTCGAACATCGCACGTTGAGAGACACCAGCATTACAAATAAGTACGTCCAGTGTTCCGTATTTTTTTATGGCGAAGTCAATGACTTTTTTTGCTCCATCTGTATTAGCAGCATCTTTTACTATATAATCAGCTTCTCCACCTTTTTCCTCTATTGACTGTAGGACATGTTTTAGTCGTTCCTCTTCTCGTCCTGTAAACACGACGTAAAATCCTTTGGTAGCATATAGCTCCGCACATGCTCTACCTATTCCTGAGGAACCACCAGTTATTACTACAGTTTTTTTCATCTATCCGAATTCAATGTCAAAGATATAACTGAAAAAGCCTAGAGCAGTTTCATCTTGGCGAGAATTGTCAAGTAGTCAACTTGGGATAATCTTATTTAGATGTTAAGTCATACACTCGATTGGTTTTGATTTCCTGTTAGTTTTTGACGGTATGGAAAACTTCTAATGCAACAATGTTGCGATTATCCATGCCTAAAATATATTTGCTGTTATCGAATAAGTATCATTCCAATAAAAAGAAGAAGGTTGAATATATGGTTATTTTGTTTTCTGCTAGACAAACCTTTCTCTTGATTTTTAAAGGAGTAACTCAAACAGGATAAATAATAATTGATATGTGTTTTGGATCGAATCTTTACTCTAGCCTTGAAGTTTTTATTAAGAGAGCATTTTTCTCTTTATTGATAATAGTATCGGTTATGGCTTGTGGTCATTCTGATAAGTCAAATAAAATTCTTCAAGAAGCGTATGAGGTTCATAAAAAATCGGTTTTAGTACGAGCTCAATTAAATGACCAACTTACTATGCTTAGAACGGCAGAATATCAAGAAGAAAATAAAGCTGAAATTGATTCAATTGAATTACAAGTCAAAGAATGGGATGGGCAATTGATTGAAGTTCCAGGCATAGAAGAAGAGCATGATCATTCAGGGCATGATCATAATCATGAGGTAGAAGTTAAGCTATCTCCTGATCAACATTTGAAACTGCAAGAGCACTTACTTCTTGAAATTCGTTCAATAGAAAACAAGATTAATGAATTGATGCAGAGTAATAAGTAATATTGACTTAATATAGCGGCGGGAACTTCAAATTAGAAAAACCAATACGTAATGATATTAAGTGGTCTAGAGATTAAAGAGCGAATGGGAAAGGATATTAGGATAGAGCCCTATAATCCTAATCAATTGAACCCTAATAGCTATAACCTTCGACTTCATGATGAGTTAGCTGTCTACGACAATCATGTCTTAGATATGAAAGTTGAGAATAAGGTGACCAAACTGACTATTCCTGAGAGTGGTCTTCAATTGGAACCAGGAAAACTTTATCTAGGCCGTACACTAGAACATACCAAAACTGACAATCTCGTTCCTATGCTAGAAGGTAGAAGTAGCATAGGTAGGCTAGGAATGTTTGTTCACGTGACTGCGGGTTTTGGCGATGTTGGATTTAATGGTTTTTGGACTTTAGAAATATTTGTGGTTCAACCCTTGATAATTTATCCAAGTGTTGAAATATGTCAGATATATTATCACCACCTCGATGGTGACTATACTCAATATGAAAGTGGTAAGTATCAAAATAATGAAGGGATACAGCCAAGTATGCTTTACAAGGATTTTACTAAGAAATAAAAGCAATACTCTTTGAGTGAAGGAATAGCTAAAATAAGTTCAGGATTTCATTTTTGAACAATGTTTTCAAGTTAGGTACTTTTTAGGTAACCTATAGAAAATAGCGTCTTTGTCTAAAACCTCTTTGAGAGGTGCTAAAAAGTTGAATAGAAGGTTTATCCAAGGATAAACTCTATTAGTTTTATACAAAGCAAACCATAAGTCAATCAAGAAAGAGTATTGAAACTTAAACTAATGCAACATTGTTGCGTTAGCTAATTGCGTTTACATTTGTAAAAAATTTCATAAAGGTGCACATTTTGAAATACATAGCTAAGTTCTTAGCCATAGGAGCTATTCGATTTTATCAAATAGGTATATCTCCTTACTTCCCATCATCATGTCGACATACTCCTACATGCTCAGGATATATGCTAGAAGCCATTCAAGAATGGGGAGTATTTAAAGGGATAGTTCTTGGATTGAAAAGACTCAGTAAGTGTCACCCATATGGTACATACGGATATGATCCTGTTCCTAAAAAAGCAAAAGATGAATAAGCCTTTTAAGTATTCTACAGAAGAACTGGAGGAAGGACTTGACCTTCTATTACAATTTGAAAAAAGGGGAGGTTTGCTTCCGGTAGCTGTTCAGGAGACTGCGACGGGCCAAATTCTCATGTTAGCATCTGTCAACAAAGAAGCATTTGAGAAAACGATCAAGACTGGTTTAGCTACGTTTTGGAGTACTTCTCGAAATACACTTTGGACCAAAGGTGAGACCTCAGGAGATACTTTAAAGATGGATAACATATTGGTAGATTGTGATCAAGATGCTTTAGTGTATCAAGTGACACTATTGGGAGATGGAGTATGTCATACTTATGGTAGTAACGAAAGACACCGAAAGGCCTGCTTTTATCGTGAATTGAAGGTTGAGAAAGAGGGACTCCAATTTGTAGAAGGAATGCAATAACAGAATAAGTGCTTTTGTATTAAAAAAATTAAGCTGAAGATAATGCCAAACAATAATAAGTTACCCGTTACTGTTCTTAGTGGTTTTTTGGGAGCAGGTAAGACCACTCTTTTAAACCATGTTTTGCACAATAAGGAAGGATTGAAAGTAGCGGTCATAGTCAATGACATGAGCGAAGTAAATGTCGATGCTGATCTAGTGAAAAATGAAAACACACTCTCGAGGACTGAAGAAAAACTCGTAGAGATGAGTAATGGCTGTATTTGCTGTACGTTGAGAGAAGACTTGATGGTAGAGGTAGAACGATTGGCAAAAGAAAATAGGTTTGACTATCTGTTAATAGAAAGTACAGGTATTAGTGAACCAATTCCAGTAGCACAAACTTTCAGTTTTGTGGATGATGAAAACGGAATTGATCTTTCGCAGTTCAGTTATATAGATACAATGGTGACAGTGGTAGATGCGTTCAATTTCTTCAAAGACTTTGGTAGCCCAGACCTTTTGGTAGATCGAGATTTAACAGATATTGCTGGAGATGATCGTACGATTGTTCATCTTTTGACCGACCAAGTTGAATTCGCGAATGTTATTATTCTGAATAAAGCGGATCTAGTTGATGAGAAAAATTTAGGTGTCCTTCGCTCTACTTTAAAAAAACTCAACCCTACGGCCAAGATTATAGAATCATCATATAGTAAGGTAGAACCTCAGAAAATCTTAAATACAGGATTATTCAATTTTGACGAAGCAGAACAAGCTCCTGGATGGGAAGAGGAACTGAATAAAGAAGAACATACTCCTGAAACTGAAGAGTATGGAATTACCTCATTCGTGTACAGAAGTATAAAACCATTTGATCCGATTAGGTTATATAATTATGTAGAGAATGATTTTCCTAATTCGATAATAAGAAGTAAAGGATTGTTTTGGTTGGCTTCGCGCCCAGATCAAGCGCTTTCTTGGGGTCAAGCAGGAGGAATACATGATGTCAATAGTGCAGGTGTCTGGTGGAGTAGTATGCCTTTTGATCAAAGAATAATGTATCCAAGCTTTTTAGAAAATCAAGAAGATATTCAGTCTGGTTGGGACGTTAGGTATGGGGATAGAAAAAATGAGTTAGTATTCATTGGACATGAAATGGATGAACAGGCTATTAAGTCAGATTTGGATGCTTGTTTAAGTACGGATGATGAATTAGATACAGACTTCTGGGTAGAGGGATATAAGGATAATTGGCCTATTGACTCCATGTCATGATCAATTTCACGATAACAGATTGGTGTCGTTAAAACCTAAAACAATTTTCTAAAAATAAAGCTTTTAGCTCAGAGTAAATTTGGATTCATTTAGTCAAGATATTTATATTAAAAATACTCTTAGTGGAGATAAAGAGTTATTCAAACCTATTAGCGAAGGAAGGGTAGGTATGTACGTATGTGGACCTACCGTGTACGGTGAACCACATTTGGGACATGCCAGATCGGCGATTACTTTTGATGTGATCTATCGCTATTTTTCTTTTCTAGGTCTTAAAGTCAGATATGTTCGCAATATAACGGATGTTGGCCATCTTGAAGATGAACTAGCAGATCAGGGAGAGGATAAAATCATTAAGAAAGCACGATTAGAACAGCTGGAACCAATGGAGGTAGCACAGAGGTACACCAATCTGTATCGTGATACGATGGCAAAGCTTAATGTATTGCCACCTTCTATCGAACCAACTGCTTCCGGTCATATTACTGAGCAAATAGAAGTTATTCAGGAAATTCTATCCAATGGCATGGCTTATGAATCCAATGGTTCAGTTTATTTGGATGTGAATGCTTACGCAGATAAATACCATTATGGAGAATTGTCTGGGAGGGTATTAGATGAGTTGATGGCTGGCAGTCGAGACCTTGAGGGTCAGCAAGAAAAAAAGAACCCTGCAGACTTTGCGCTGTGGAAGAGAGCAGAAGCGTCTCATATCATGCAGTGGTCTTCTCCTTGGGGTAAGGGGTTTCCAGGTTGGCATATTGAATGTACAGCGATGAGTAAAAAATATTTAGGACTACCATTCGATATTCATGGTGGAGGTATGGATCTTAAATTCCCTCATCACGAAGCTGAAATTGCACAGAGCTATGCTGCCTTCGGATGTACTCCTGTCAATTATTGGTTGCACAATAATATGATGACATTAAAGGGACAGAAAATGGCTAAGTCTAAAGGTAATTTTATTACACTTGGTCAGATGTTCAGTGGTGAGCATGAGCTGTTACTACAGGCTTATGATCCTATGACAGTTAGGTTTTTAATGTTACAAGCACACTATGGGAGTGTAATTGACTTTTCTAATGAAGCCCTTAAATCTGCAGAAATCGCTTGTAATAAACTTCAGAAAGGTTTGGAGTTAATAGGTGGTTTAGAATCAAAATCAGATAAGATCGTTGATAATGAGTTATCTCAACAAATTTTGACAGCTTGTGAAAACTGCTATGTCAAAATGAATGATGATTTTAATACCGCTCAGGTGCTGGCTAGCTTATTTGAGTTAATGTCTCTGGCCAATAAGTTTGAGAATAAAGAAAGCAACGTAACTGAAGAAGCATTAAGTCAACTTAAAAGAACTTTTAAAGGGTTCTTCTGTGATGTGTTAGGTATTCAGCCTCAGGAGAGTTCTGAAAATGATTATTTACCAGAAGTCATGGAGATTATTTCAGAAATCAGAAACGATGCTCGATCAAAGAAAGACTTTCAAATGGCTGATTTTATTCGTGATAGGTTAGCAGTTATTGGGATAAAAATCAAAGACAGTATAGACAAGACTACATTCGAATTCAACGGTTAGTCAAAAATTAGTTAAAAAGAAATTAGATGAATAAGCCAGATGTAAGAGAATTAGTAAAAGAAAAAATCCTTGTACTAGATGGAGCCATGGGGTCTTTGATTCAAACTTATAAGTTACAAGAAGAGGATTTTAGAGGAGAGAGATTCAAAAATCACTCTGTTCCACTTAAAGGAAACAATGATTTACTTGGACTGGTACGTCCTGATATATTAAAAGAGATTCATGGTGTATATCTTGAGGCTGGAGCCGACATTATTGAAACCAATACATTCTCTGGTACTTCTATTGCACAGGCGGATTATAAATTAGAGAGTGCCGTGTATGATATCAATTATGAGTCTGCTAAAGTAGCCAAAGAGATTGCGGATGAGTACACGAAAAAAAATCCTAATAAACCAAGATATGTCGCTGGAACAATTGGCCCAACTAATAGAACCCTTTCTCTTTCTCCTGATGTGAATGATCCGGGGTATAGAGCAGTAACTTGGGACGAAATGGTCGCTTCATATCAAGAACAAGCAGGGGCCTTAATCGATGGAGGTGTGGATATATTAATGGTTGAAACTATCTTTGATACTCTGAACGCTAAAGCTTGCCTTTTTGCCATTGAAGAGTCCTACAAAGAGAGAGGAGTGAAACTACCAATTATGGTTTCAGGAACGATCACGGATGCATCAGGTAGAACTTTGAGTGGACAGACAGCTGAGGCGTTTTTGGCATCTGTATCTCACATGGATTTGCTATCGGTAGGCTTCAATTGTGCATTAGGGGCAAAAATGATGAAGCCATATTTAGAAATTCTCTCTAATAATTCCGAATTTGGCATCAGCGCTCATCCTAATGCAGGGTTGCCAAATGAAATGGGAGAATATGATGAGTCGCCTACTGATATGACTGAACAGATTCAAGAGTATCATGATGGTGGTCTGGTCAATATCATTGGAGGTTGTTGTGGGACTACGCCAGAGCATATCAAGGCTATGGCCGAAATGGCAGCTAAGTATGAGCCAAGAGAAATTAAGTCATCCTCTAGTTGCTGTGTCAATTGTGACTAAGGTAGTTTTTTAGATTAAGGAGAATTTGAAAGTAATTAAGAAATATCACTTCTACGCAGCTCACCGAAATGAGTATTTGGAAAATAAGTGCAGTAACCTGCATGGTCATACCTATTATGTAGAGGTCAAACTTTCTATTGAAGAAGTGGATGGAAGAGGTATTACTATGTTGTTTGAAGATATTGATAATTACATAGATCCTATAATCAAAGAATACGATCACATTACATTCATCAATTCTTCAGACAAAGAATTATTGAATGCTTTGACTCCATTAGGGATGAAGCTTAAAGTGTTTGATTTTCCTACCAGTGCTGAGAATATTTGTAAGCAACTCTACACCGATATTAAAAATGTCGGTATTCCAGTAGTAGAAGTTGCTTTGAGAGAAACCACTAGTTCAGTGGTGGTGTATCCGTAATAGGGTTTTCAAAGTATAGATTGACGATAGTAGCTTTCTAATCAAATAGAAACACTATAGTAATTAGGAGTGATTTATCTATTAAGAATAAAGTTTATAAAATTTTGTACTTAGCTAAGGCTCTGACGAAAGCGTCCTTATAGCCAATTTCCCGTACAGATTTCATAGCCTTTAGAGCGGTTTCGCGATTATCATATATCCCGAAATAGTACCTGTCCAAGCCGTCTTTACCTCTAGACATCTGGACGTCTGAATCTTCAAGAGGAATAAAAAACTCAGGTTCTGGTTTCATATTTCTTGGCATAGCTATTACTTGAATTGCAAACCCTTTTCTAGTTTCTTCTTCAATAACTTCTAAGTCTTCGGATACTTCTACCAATTGGATAGTGTCAATATTGATAGTCTCTGGTTCAATGGTTTCTATAATTTGTTCTATGGAATCTGTAGCGTTATCTTCATCAGTTTTGAAAACTAATTTACCAGTGTACAATGAGGATTTACCTCCGCCTTTGTTACTTGCGAAAAAACTCTCACCTGATGGGTAAGTAGAAAAGTAAGCATCAAAACGTTCACTATTTATTGTATCTCCCATGTTGATGGGTTCACTCCATTCTGTCCAAGTATCACCAAGCTTTTTACTCATGTATATATCAAAGCTTCCTTTTCCAGAGTGTCCATCACTGGCGAAAAAGAGAGTTTTTAGGTGAGGGGCATAAAAAGGTGCTATTTCTGATGCGTTAGAATTAACGCTTTTGCTAATTTGGATGGGGCCAACCCAATTTGGTCCATCTAGTTGATAGACATAAATATCTTCGTTTCCTCTTCCATGTCTGGTTCTCATAGAAAGAAAGATTACCCCTTCCTCTGGATTGATAAAGAAATTTCTTAGTAGACTTTCCATGGGGAAAGTGGCATTCAGCTCTAATGGCCTGGTCCAAGAACTGTCCGATTTCATTTTCGATGAAGATATTCCATATCTCCATCGGTTTGGACTAGAATAGGTATTCAGAAGGTAAAGTGAGCTATCAATGTCGTTTACTCCGACTACCATATTATTAAACTTATTGTTCAGAGCAAACAAATTATAAGCTTGAGTCCACTGTGAAGAATCATTCCTTTGAGAAAACCAAATATCTTGTCCAGCTTTTTCCCCACCTACATTATCCTTAGCAAAAGTACTGACGAAAAACAGCGTATTTTGATCAGCGCTCAAAATGGGGTAAGAGCATTCTGTATGCTCAAAACCACCAAGATCCATCTTTTTGTGGTCTCTAAATTCATGTTGCCCTTGCGACAAGAAAAAATTGAAAGCAACCAATAAAAATGTAAATCCTGTCTTCATAGAAGTCTACCAAACGGGTTTGTATTTCTGATTATTAAATAGCTGAACACCAATGGTTAGTTCATGTGTATTTAAGTCTCTTACGTTTTGGTTAGCGGTTTTAAATTCATACGAATAGGTAACAGAATAAATACTCTTAAACGCTATTCGTATCATTGAGATGAATGATTTGTCGTTTCGATACGACAATCCAAGCATCAGGTCGTTCATGTAACTCAACCGAACACCAGCATCAAGTAGAGTAGGAGTTTGGGGAGTTTTTCTAAGGAAAAAGTTGGGTGTTAGTTCAAAAAATTGATTGAGACTCAAACGTACCCCACCTAAAAAATTATGAGTGAGATCTGTTGAGTTTTGCCTAAAAGCCTCATTTCGCCCCAATTTAGAGTTTAAATATGAGATCATAGAATACGAGAAGTAAAATCTACTAGAATAAAACGCTAAACCTATATGGTTATCCATATAGGAGGCACTTGTTCCTTGAGAGAGATATGCTTGATACACTTGATCGTTATTAGGATTTAGTACAGTCAAATCTCTCAAATCAACCTGTTCTAGAATATAACCTGTAGAGATACCGAGAGACAGATAAGAGTCTCTAAGAACAAGAACATGCAAAGCTGTACTGGCCATCAGGTGTGTACGATCGATTGGGCCAACACTATTTTGCATGAAATAACCTCCTACACCCATCTTGAGATTTTTTTTCTTGTAAGGAGACATGTCACTGACTCTAATAGAATTGTACTCATGAGGATTCATTCTATTGACCAATAGCGTACTATTGGCATTAAAGAAGTTACTTTTTGGAGCCCCGTCTGTATTTCGCCATTGTTGACGTGTACCTAGATTTATATCTAAATAATCATTAGCCCCTGTCAGTCCAGGGGCGTAAGTCTGCATTATATTAAAATACTGCCCAAGTAATTGCTGTTGAGCCCAACTGACCTGCTTTACAGAGCACAAGAGTGTTGTAAAGAATAAGATCAAGTATTCTTTTTTCAGTAGGAGTATTTTTCTCTTTTGCTTCTTCAACTTCATCTTGTGCTTATAATATCACTACAAATCCATTTTTCTTAATGATGGTGCCTTCACGATCCAACTCTATGAAATAGTAGTAGGTATCCTTAGGTAGTTTTTCACCTTTGTATCTTCCATCCCATGGACGATCATACCCTTGAGAAGAAAATACCCTTTTGCCATTTCTATCCAGAATATTAACTCTACAGTTTGGAACCAATTCAATATTTGGAATTTCCCAGAAATCATTTTCTCCATCATTGTTCGGAGTGAAAGCACTAGGTATTATGAGTTCCTTTTCAGGATTCTTTTCAATGAATATGGTGACTTCGGTAGAAATGCTAGCTCCAGCCACATCGAATGATTGTATCTCAAACGTATATTCCTTTTGAGCAAAATGAGAAAGTTGTCTGTTTGTCAATAGCTGATTGCCATCAATATAAAACGGTTCACCATCTTTTTCATCGAAAACTAACTTGTAGGTATGACTATCATTTGGATCGGGATCCTCAGTGGTCAGACTTGCAACAAACAAACCTATGGGCTCGAATTCCATGGTAGTGTTGTTGGATATCGTTATAGCTGTAGGAGGATCGTTAGTATTTACTACGCGAACTGTGAAATTTTGCCATGTAGATAAATCGCCATCATCAGCACGTAATGAAACGTCATATGAGCCAATGTCTTCATTAGTAGGCGTTCCTGATAGAACAGCAGTACCATTTGTATTGCTCTTTAGTGACAACCAAGATGGATGACCAAATGATTGTACTATAACCTTATCTCCTTCCAAGTCTTTTGTTTGGACATTATATGTAAATAATTCATCTTCATCAGCCAAGGCTTGAGGAGAGGATGTGAAGGTAGGAGCACTGTTGACACCTTTCACAGTAATCTTAAAGCTCTGTTGTTTTGGTGTAGCTATAATTCCGTCACTTACAGTTAAGACAACATCGTGAGCTCCCACATCTGAAATAGTTGGAGTTCCCTCTAATTTCTGAGTACTAGGATCAAAAGAGAGCCAAGAACTAGTCAGTGGTGAAATCATAGCATAGGTTAAGGTATTCCCGTCATCATCAGTTGCAGTTATAGTGTATGAATAGGCAATATCGCGACTCACAACTGTAATCGGAGTAGATGTAATTTTTGGTTCATCATTGACATCGTTGATATTGATAGTAAATACCTTTTCAAAGGCTAGATTTCCCGTACCGTCATCAGTAGATTTTACCCTAATAGAATAAGAACTCTTAGTTTCATGATCAAAAGCAGCTAGAGTTTGCAGTTCATCGCCTACAATTTTGAAGCTAGCATTATCGGTACTACCGGTTCCAGTTACGAGCGTGTAAGTATGCTTATCACCAGAATCAGGATCAGTAGAAGAGAACTTACCTACAGCAGAATTAGCAGTTTTATTTTCATCGATAGAATTAGCAGAGATAGCTATATCAGTAGGCTTGAAATTATCATCACCAATATTGATAGTAAAGACTTTTTCAAAGGCTAGATTTCCAGTACCATCATCAGTAGACCTTACTCTGATAGAGAAAGACTTTTTGACATCGAAATCGAACACGGCATCAGATTGTAGTTCGTCTCCAACGATTTTGAAACTAGCGTTATCCGTACTACCTGTTCCAGCGACAAGCGTATAAGTATGTTTATCACCAGTATCCTGATCAGTAGAAGAGAAATCTCCGACTTTAGAACCCTTGGCCAAACCTTCTTTAATTGAATTACTAGAAATGCTGATGTCAGACGGTTTATCATTCACATCGTTGATATTGATAGTAAATACCTTTTCAAAGGATAGATTTCCCGTTCCATCATCGATAGATTTTACCCTAATAGAATAAGAGCTCTTAGTTTCATGATCAAAGACAGCTAGAGTCTGGAGTTCATCACCTACAATTTTGAAGCTAGCATTATCGGTACTACCGGTTCCAGTTACGAGCGTGTAAGTATGCTTATCACCAGTATCAGGATCAGTAGAAGAGAACTTACCCACTGTAGAATTAATAGATTTATTTTCATCTATAGAATTATCAGTTATGGAGATAGCAGTAGGATGATCATTAGTAGGCTTAATAGTAATACTAACCGATACCTTATTACCTGTTCGGGTACCATCGCTGATTTGGTAAGTGAAGCTATCACTTGTAGTTTCAGAACCGTCATGTTTGTAGTCGAAAGATCCATCAGAATTTAAGGTCAATGTTCCGTTAGAGACGTCGGTGTCTAAGATTGCAGAAATAGCATCTCCATCAGGATCAGAATCATTTTTTAGAACTCCGTCCGCTGCGGTCTCGCTATTGGTAGAACCTTCATTGTAGGTATAAGCATCAGCTACAGCTTTTGGATCATTATCGTTAACATTAGTGATAGTAACAGTCCAGCTAGTCGATGCATTGTTTCCAAGTGGGTCAGTAGCTACAAGAGTGATTTCATATACATTGTCTTTATCGTCATCGGTTGGGACCTCATGATCTTTGGCACTCATGGTAATTACACCAGTGCTTTTACTTGTCAAAGTAAACTGACTAGCATCTTTACCAATCAAAGAATAAACTATTGTCCCAGTAGGTGCAAAAGGAGTATTTGTAATAGAAGGAGTCACCTTATAAGTAGCATCATTCTCTTTTACATTAGCATTGCTAATAGCGTCAAGTGTAAAAAGAGAACAACTGGCAGAAGAGTTCAGTTTATTTGGAATAGACCAATTCATACCAGCAGGGTCAGTTAAAAGATCGTATGCTGCCTTGGCACTCGTTCCGAACTCGCTATCATTGATACCCATATCGCGATTAGTGACACTAGAGTTTACAGTAGCCCATCCATTTAAAATAGAAGAAAAGTTGATGCAGCCGACTCCAGAAGAATGGAAAATATTACTCAATAATACATTTGAGTTGAGTTTCCATGAACCAAGGTTTTGATCAAAGGATTTTGCTAGAGCAAACATTGATTGCATATTGGTACAGCTACTTACATCCCATGAACTAATATCTTGATTGAATGCATCGTTGTAAGTAAACATCTGACGCATCTCCTTTACATTTCCAACACTCCACCCGCTGATGTTATGGTTAAAAGAATCAGCATTTTCGAACATTCGACTCATGTTTTCTACGCTGGTAACATCCCATGAACTGATATTTTGATTAAATACAGACGCCCCTGCAAACATCGCTTCCATGTTTTTCACAGCGTTGGGTGAATTGAACCAATTGCTGATATTTCCATTGAAGAGGGATGCTCCTGCAAACATGTCTTGTACGTTTTCTATTCCAGTAACTGTCCAATTATGATTACCTAAATCAGTCAAAGAAGAATTATCAAGAAACATCTCGTTGAGATTGGTCACCGAGTTGGTTACCAAATCTGGTACATCGCTAGCTGTAATGGTCAAATTACTACAACCTTTAAAGGCTCTTTCCATAGATGTCCAAGGGTTATTACCCCATTGTTCTATTTTTAGAATTTTTTGATCATCGCCCACACCATTGAAATAGATCTGTGGAAAATCACCAATTATGGTAACTCGATACGTGCCAGCTGTACCAAAATCAATAGTAGCATCTCCTGAATAAGGACCGACCGTACCATTGATACTTGCATCAGAAGTATTCATGTAATGCACATAGTAATCATATCCAGTTCCTGTAGTGGGAATAGTTATTTCAGTAGAAGATGAAGTGCCAGGGTTATCACTTTTCCAAATAGTCACAAAGGGACGATCTGAAGAAGGGTTACAGTTAGAAGTTCCAGTTCCTAGCACATCATTATTTATAGTCCAGCCGAGGGCATCGGTCAAGGTAGCTCTAGCTTCTATAATATGTGAACCATAGGTAAGTCCTTTTGCGCCTAATGTTCTACCACTAACAGTTGGTGATAATGCAGACCATCCCGAAATCGTCTTAGAATAGCTATCACATGTTATTCCCGAATCATCCAACATATTGGTCATATCTACTGCTGGATTTAGCTTCCAGCCGCCAAGGTCTTGATCAAAGGCTACAGCATCACGAAACATTTTTTCCATACTAGTTGCCTTACTAATGTCCCATCCACTGATGTCTTGATTGAAACTATGGGCATTATCAAACATTCCACTCATGTTTTCTACATTCATCACATTCCAAGGACCTAAGTCTTGGTTAAATGAAGATGCATTCTGGAACATATTGCTCATATCTTTTACCGTCTGTACATCCCATGAACCAGTTCCCAATGAGGTCAACGAACTAGCTTCCCTGAACATATTGCGCACGCTAGTTACTAGGCTGAGATCAGGAGCGTCTGAAGCTGTGACGGTCAAATTGTTGCAGCCACTAAAAGCATCCGCCATAGAAGTCCAAGAATTGTTACCCCATTGCTCTATCTCAAGTATTTTCAGATCATCACCTCTGCCATTGAAGTGTATTCGAGGAAAATCTCCAACGATTGTCACTCGATAAGTACCAGCTGTACCAAAATTAATAGTAGCATTTCCTTTGAAAGGCCCAATAGTGCCATTGATAGCAGCGTTATCTGTTTTTACATAATGCACATAATAGTCATAGCCAGCTCCAGTAGTAGGTATATTGATTTGAGTCGAAGATGAGACGCCACCATTATCACTTTTCCAGAGCGTGACAAAAGGCTTGTCAGTTGAAGAAGAGCAGTCTGCCGTGCCGGTGCCAAGAGCATCATCTTTGATTGCCCACCCATTGTTTATTAGAATAGCTCTAGACTTGATAGCATGAGAGCCGTAAGCAAGTCCGTTGGCTGAACCTAAGTCTCTACCAGTTACTACAGGAGATTGAGCAGACCATCCAGTTAGAGTCTTGGAATAATTTTCGCATGACATTCCAGAATTGTAAAACAAGCCTTTCATGTCTACTAAAGCATTCAGCTTCCAACTTCCGAGATCTTGATCAAAGCTACTTGCATGAAAGAACATGTCATGCATGTCCGTAATGTTCTCCGTGTTCCAATTGAGTGGATAATTGAATGAAGAAGCATGAAAAAACATGTCTAAGGTGTTTGTCAGTTTATCTGTTTTCCATCCACTGATGTCTTGATTAAACTTTCTAGCATATGCAAACATGCTTCCCATATTAGTCACTTCACCTACATCCCATGCGCTAATATCTCCGTTGAATTCAGGAGTTCCAGCAAACATCGTCGACATGTTGCTGACGTTTGATACATCCCAATTGGCAGCTCCCAAAGACGTCAGTGAGCTAGCTCCGGTAAACATCAGTGACATGTTAGTCACAGAGCTCAAGTTAGGAGCATCAGCAGCCGTTATAGTCAAATTACCACAACCTCTAAAAGCACGCTCCATAGAAGTCCAAGGATTGTCTCCCCATTGTTCTATTCTCAGGATTTTGTTTTTATCACCACCATCATCGAAGTAAATCTGAGGAAAATCTCCCAAGATGACTACATTATATGTTCCAGCTGTACCAAAGTCAATAGTAGCGTTTCCAGTAAAAGGTCCAACAGTGTTATAAATAGTAGGGTCATCTGTTTTTATATAATAAACATAATAGTTGTAGCCAGCCCCATTGGTAGGTATAGTGATTTGAGTAGAAGATGAAGTGCCAACATTATCACTTTTCCAGACGGTAATGAAAGGTTTACTAGCGGTAGGATCGCAGTCAAAAAATACATCGTCATTAATTGTCCACCCATTGCTAATTAGTATGGCTCTATACTTGATAGCATTAGATCCAAATGCAGCACCATTGGTTGAACCTAGATTTCTACCAGTTACCACAGGAGATTGAGTAGCCCAGCCCGTTAAAGTTTTCGAATAATTTTCACAAGATATTCCAGCATTTCTTAACATGCTTCTCATGTCTACTGCAGTATTTAATTTCCAGCCTCCTAAATCTTGATCGAAATCACGAGCATTATTGAACATGTTCCTCATGTCCGTAATGTTCTCCGTATTCCAATTGAGAGGGTAATTGAAAGAAAAAGCCTGACCAAACATCGCTGATGCATTTATTAGTTTGTCAGTTTTCCATCCACTGATATCTTGATTGAACTTTCTAGCATCTCCAAACATGCTTCCCATGTTGGTCACTTCACTTACATCCCATGTGCTAATATCTCCGTTGAATTCAGTGGCTCCTGTAAACATCGACATCATATTATTGACTGTTGATACATCCCATTTGGTATATCCTGAAGCCCCCAAAGACGTCAATGAACTAGCTCTTTCAAACATTAGAGACATATCCTTTACGGAGCTTAGATTTGGAGCATCAGCAGCCGTGATAGTCAAATTACCACAACCTCTAAAAGCACGCTCCATAGAAGTCCAAGGATTGTTACCCCATTGTACTATTTGAAGGATTTTGTTTTTATCGTCACCATCATTGAAGAAAATCTGAGGAAAATCTCCGGTGATGCTTACACGATACTCTCCAGCTGTTCCAAAATCTATTACCGCATCTCCTGAAAAAGGACCTTCAATACCATTGATTGATGCGTCATCTGTTTTTACATAATGAACATAGTAGTCATAGCCAGTTCCGGTAGTAGGTATCTTGATTTGCGTAGCAGTGGTGGAGCCTGTATAGGTATTGTTACTGTCCCAGATCGTCACGAAGTTATTACTACTAGAAGGTGGAGAACAGCTACTCGCTCCAGTACCCAATGCATCACCAGTAATAGTCCAGCTTCGATCATCAGCCAATACTTTTCTAGCACTGATAGCATCAAAACTATAAATGAGATCTTTAGCTCCTATATTTTTGCCATTGACAGCAGGGGATTGCGCTGCCCATCCGTTAAGTGTACTAGAATACGAGTCACATGACATGCCCGATCTATCTAACATGGAAAACATCGTTATAGATGGATTTAATTTCCAGCCTCCTAGATCTTGGTCAAAGCTGCTTGCTCCAGAGAACATCGCTAAAGTATTAGTAACCTTTTCTACATTCCATCCGCCAATATCTTGATTAAAACTACCAGCAAGGACGAACATGCCGGCCATGTTCGTTACTTCACTGACGTCCCATGCACTAATATCTCCATTGAAGTTAAGGGCTTGTGAAAATAACCCACTCATATCTTGTACATTGGATACATCCCATTTGGTATATCCCGATGCCCCAAGAGATGTCAGTAAGTCAGCATTTTGGAACATACTGGACATACTAGTAACACCGCTCAAGTCAGGAGCATCAGTGGCAGTAATGGTTAAATTTTTACAACCCTTGAAGGCATCCTCCATAGAAGTCCAAGGATTATCGCCCCATTGTTCTATTCTTATAATTTTTTCATCGTCTCCCTTGCCATCGAAGTAAATGCTAGGAAAGTCTCCTACGATAGTTACACGGTATTCTCCAGCTGTACCAAAATCAATAGTAGCATCTCCGTTAAAAGGTCCTACGGTACCATTGATACTAGCGTCATCTGTTTTTACATAGTGTACAGAATAGTCATACCCGATGCCATCTGTAGGGATATTAATTTGAGTATTGGTTGACGTGCCAGGATTATCACTTTTCCATACCGTTACAAAAGGTTTGTTTCCAATTGGAGCGCAGTCTGATGTGCCTGTTGCAAGAGCGTCGTTTGTAATAGACCAGCCTAGCGTATTGGTAAGGGTAGCTCTATCTTTTATTGCAAGAGACCCATAGGTGATATTGGTAGCATCTAAGTTTCGATTAATGACAGTCGGCGATAAAGCTGCCCATCCAGCTAGTGTATTAGAATAATTGGTGCAGGACATACCAGTGTTGTTCAGCATATTGGACATGTCTACTGCAGGATTTAGTTTCCAACTACTGAGGTCTTGATCAAATGCCGAGGCATTGTAGAACATAGAAGACATATCAGTTACCAGCTCAACATGCCAATTTAATGGTTGGTTAAATGAACTAGCACCTTCGAACATGCGGGATGCACGGGTAAGTTTATTTGTTTTCCAGCCACCTAAATTTTGATTGAAACTTGTAGCACCAGAAAACATGAATGACATATCTGTTACCGCTTCAACATTCCATCCGCTAATGTCTCCATTAAAATTGGTAGCACCTTTAAACATATATTGCATGTCTTCTATGTTAGATACATCCCAGATAGTTGTGCCTAATGATGTCAATGAACTCGTTCGAGCAAGCATAAATGACGATGAAGTGACTCGACTGAGGTCGGGGGCATCAGTAGCAGTAATGGTTAAATTGCTACAATCTGCAAAAGAACGATGCATAGAAGTCCAAGGGTTATCTCCCCACTGTTCTATTCTGATTATTTTTTGATCATCTCCCTTGTAATCAAAGTAAATATGAGGGAATTTTCCTGTGATCGTCACACGGTATTCACCTGGCGTACCGAAATCAATATTAGCATCTCCCGTGAAAGGCCCTTCTATTCCATTGATGGTAGCATCAGAGGTGTTTTCATAATGAACGTAATAATTATATCCCCCAAGAGTTGCAGTGGATAGTAAAGTAGGTATGGTGATTTGGGTATTAGGAGTAGAACCTGTATAAGTAATAGCACTATTCCATACGGTGACGAAGTGACTGCTGCCAGATGGCTTTGCACAACCACTAGTGCTATTACCTAATATGTCGTCAGCAATTATCCAACTACGGTCGATAAGACTATTTCGAGCACTAATAGCATCGAAGCTATATTCGAGTCCGTCGGCACTTAATCTCAGACCAGAAGGAGCAGTAGAAGCCCATGAGATAAGGGTATTGGAATAATTGGTACATGAAAGCCCTGATTGGTCCAGCATTTTGGCCATATTCACAGAAGGGTTCAGCGTCCAGCTGCTGAGATCTTGATCAAAACTACTAGCCTCAAGAAACATGCTTGACATATCAGTGACAAGCTTGAAGTCCCAATTTAAAGGTTGATTAAATGAAGAAGCTTGATTGAACATTAAAGCTGTTCTCTGCAGTTTATCCGTTCTCCATCCTCTTATATCTTGATTAAAAGCAGATGCGCCAGCAAACATATTCTGCATATCGAAGACTTCACTGACATCCCAGCTACTGATATCTCCATTGAAATTAGAGGCATAATAGAATAGTGCATTCATATTAGTAACCGTCGATACATCCCAATCGACTGGTCCTAATGAGGTTATAGAGGTAGCCAAGGCAAACATTCCTCCCATATCGGTCACTGCACTTAAGTCTGGTTTGTCAGTAGCAGCAATGGTCAAATTGCTACATCCATAAAAGCCTAGCCTCATGCTAGTCCATGGGTTGTCTCCCCACTGTTCTATGCTGATAATCTTATCTTTATCACCTGTATTGTTAAAATAAATATGAGGGAAGTCTCCTGTGATGGTTACGCGATAGGTACCGGCGGTACCGAAATCGACTGTCGCATTTCCTGTAAATGGTCCAAAGATTCCGTTGATAGATGGATCAGAGGTGTTTTCATAGTGAACAAAATAGTTATATCCTCCTCCATTAGTAGGAATAATGATTTGGGTAGCAGGGGAAGAGCCTGCATAGGTGTTAGCACTATTCCATATGGTCACGAAGGGTTTATTTCCAGCAGGAGCGCAGTCCGCTGTACCAGTCCCAAGTTTATCGCCTGTCATAGTCCAGCCAGCTTTGGCTAGTATAGCTTTAGCCTCTATAGCATGCGAACCATATTCTAATTTATACACACGGCCGAAGTCTTTATTAGTGACTGTGGAAGATTGAGCTGCCCAACCTATTAGCGTGTTTGAATAATTAGTACAGGAGAGGTTTGTTGTATCCAACATGTACTTCATGTCTACTGCAGGGTTTAGTTTCCATCCTCCCAAGTCCTGATCAAAATTGGATGCTCTTAAAAACATACTCCTCATCTTGGTAATCGCCGATACATCCCAATCGGCTGGTCCTAATGAGGTTAAAGAGGTAGCAAAGGCAAACATTGCTGTCAAATCGGGTATTGCACTTAAGTTTGGTATATCGGTAGCAGTAATAGTCAAATTGCTACATCCAAAAAAGGCTCTCCTCATACTAGTCCATGGGTTGTCACCCCATTGTTCTATTCTTAGAATCTTATCTTTATCGTTAGAGTTTTGGTTATTGAAATAAATTCTAGGGAAGTCTCCTGTGATTGTTACTCGATATGTACCTGGGGTACCGAAATCAATCGTGGTTCTTCCCGTAAATGGACCTACCGTACCATTGATAGCGGGGTTAGTTGTGTTTATATACTCAACAGTATAGTTATGCCCTCCATCTTCAGCAGGAATAGTGATTTCAGTAGGACCTGAATCGCCAGGATTGTCAGTTTTCCATACGGTGACAAATGGAGCACTAGGTGAAGCAGGGGCAAAGTTTTCTGTTGACGTAGTACCCCAGTCAAGTTCTTTAGTCTCATTAGAAGAATAAGCATACAAACTACCGAATGGCATTAATGGTAAACTTGCCAATACGAATAGTAGAAAAAACGCGAGTATTTTGGCTGTAGGTGTAGGAGGATTGAACAATACAACTTTAGTACGAAGTTCACATCCGATGAACTTGCGCAAACGCAATCCAATTTGTTTCATTTTGAGCTGGTCGAAACTTTAATACGATAAATTAAAATCTAAACTTCGAGAGTCTAGATAAGGAACATCAGGGGGATTTACATTTCGAAATAAGTAAATAATAATTCAAATCAAGTGTCGTTTTTACCTAACCATACTCTTCTTGTTAAGAATTAAGTGAATAGACTTAACTCGTTATAAGGGAAACTCTTACTGTCAACTTAGGGGTAAAACGAAATTTTTCCTAAAAACATTAATGCGCAAGATTATTGGATGATTTCTTCAATTTGCTATATTTTATATCGTGTTAGTAATCATGCAATTACTAACCGTTGTTGTAACAATATTAATTCTAACACTCTTTTTTGAAGCTTTTGACAGCGTATTTTGATTTGTCGAGTTAACATCTAAAAGTTCAAAAATTCTTTTAGGTTCCAATTCTTTACTTAGGCGAAATTTGCTTTTGTGTTGAAATTATTGGCTTGATTAAAACAGGAGAAACAATGAGCGCGACAGTTTTATTAGATAGTCTGATTGATTTAAAAATAACATTGAGAGAAGGGTGGTTAGTTTTGATTTATGAGTGTGCGATGTAATCTTTAAATCAATTCTCTGTCGATTGCTAGTTTGACGAGCTCGGCTGAGGTTTTTACGTGGAGTTTTTGCATGATATTGCGGCGGTGAGTTCTGATGGTGTGTTCACTGATGAATAGAGATTCTGCCATGCGCTTGGTATTCATACCATCAGCTAGACAACGGATGATCTCAATTTCTCTTTTGGAAAGCTCTTGTAGTTTGTTTTTGGCAGAGGTCTTTCCTTTGAAGTAGTCGAATACTTCTTCGTGAATCTTCGGGTGGAAGTAGTTTTTTCGTTGACTTACTGAGGTGATCGCTTCTACTAGTTCGTCCTTAGATGCGTCTTTTAGTATATAGCCTTGAGCCCCTCGCTCGAGTGCGCCTCGGATTCGGTTAATCGATTGGTGCATGGTAAGCATCAGTACAGGGATGTCGATCTTTTCTCTTTTGAGTAAATCAAGAGCGGCCAGACCATCGATCATTGGCATATCGATATCCATAATGATAACGTCAACTTCTTTTTTTTCTAGGATAGAAGGTATCTCGTACCCGTTTTTGGTTTCGCAAGTCACGGCTATACCATCTTCCGGCTCGAACATGGTCTTCATTCCCTGTGAAAACAAGGCGTGATCGTCTACGATGAGGGCTTTAATCATGGTTCTATGATTGTTTCAGGTTTGGGAACCGGCAGGTCTATATTAATGGTAGTACCCATTCCTGTTCGGCTATCTATAATTAGTTCTCCGTCCAGTTTTTGGACGATATCATTTAGGCTATCTAGTCCGATGCCTTTTGATGCTTTTTCTACATTTTCAGATTCAAATCCATCTCCGTTGTCTTCTACTAGGATGTTGACCAAGTTGTCCTCCTCATATCCGGTTAGTGTGATGGATAGTTCTGAAGCATTGGCATGCTTGAGTACATTGCTGATCAGTTCCTGAGTGATTCGATAGAGCAATATCTCACTCTGAGCGTTGATATATACGTGATCGAGAGAAGCCGTAAACTCTACCGCTAGTCCATTGACTTTTTTCAGATGGCGTACAAGCTCAGATAGTGCAGGGACAAGACCAAAATTTTCGGATACTCCCATATTCAGTTCATGAGATATGTTTCTAATATCTTGACAGGCTTGGTCGACTAGGTTGACGATGGTTTGTTGCTTTTCTTCATTTGTACTTTTGAGACCATTGAGGTTCACTTTGACAGTAGCTAATAAACTACCAAGATGATTGTGTAATTCTTTAGCCAAGTGTTTACGCTCTTCTTCTTTGCCATTCACCATCGCTTGTAGTGTTTCAGTTTCGTGGTTTCTGAGTAGATCTTTGATTCGTGCATTGTTTTTATGGCGCTCTGCTTGGATGAGCAATCTAGAAGTACGCAGTCTTTGTCTAAAATAAAGCATTGCGATCAACAAAAGGGCGACTAAGATGATCGCAATGATGATATAGGTTTGTTGAAGTTGCTTGTCTTTTTCTAGAGTCGTTATTTCTTTTTCTCGAAGGTTGACTTCGTACTCAGTGCGCAGGTCAGCCATAGCATTGGTCGTCTCTTTGCTTTGAATACTGTCTTTGTATGCTAGATGTTGTAGTTGGTAGTCGTAAGCTTTTTGATATTCATGGGTAGAAGCGTAAATCTTGGATAATAAAAGAGACGCATCTCTGATTTGTTCTTTTAGATCTAGTTCTAAAGCCATGTCAAGACCTATGTTTAAATGTTTTTTAGCCTTATATAAATTGCCTTGTTCCCAATAAAGGTTTCCTAGTTGGTTATGATAATCAGACATTCCAAATTGGTCACCGAGAGGTTTTAATAGATCAATGGCTCTAAGTAATCCTTCTTTAGCTAGTTCGATCTTTCCTGTTTTCCAGTAAACTAATGCACGATTCCCTATCACGTAAGCTTGACCGATTGTAAGATTGAGTGAATCGAAGATAGGTTTCGCTTCATTGTAATATTGGTTGGCTGTATCATATTTGTTGATTTCGTAATATGTATATCCAGTGTTGAGAAGCGCAATTGCCAAATTGTATTCTTTACCTAATTGCCGAAGAATATCAATTGATTTGTTTTCATATTTTAATGCATTTTGAATATCTAAATTTATTGAATAAGTAGTTCCGATTTCTCCATAGCACTCTGCTAATAGTAATAATTGTTTATGCTCTTCAGCTAATTTGGCTGAATGGAAAAGAAACTTTAAACCATTTTTTAAATCTCCATTGAGTCTCTTCGATACTCCTTTTTGTTGCCATGCTATGATATAGTATTTTGGTTGAAGTTTTTCAAATCTTAGGATAGTGTCTGCATATAGCTCTTTTAAATTTGGGTCACTTGAGAATATCATGATCTGCTGATACAATAGAGCATTTGATGTGTCAGAAGGTACTTTGGTGGTTAGTACCTTCATTATACTATCTAGAGTTTCTTTGTTTTGGGCATTACCAAGATAAAATACTCCTGAAAGAATAAACAAGTATAAATACTTCACTGATTAATGTGGTTTCTGAGCATATTGGAGTTTAGGGTCTAATAAATAGAACTCAGGTTGATCACCGACAGTATACTCGCAGTATAGATCATATACTTCTTCAAAAGTGATCTCATTACAGGATTTAGTTTGGAAGGGGTTACTAGCGGTATCATTAAAATTTATATTGACAAAGGGCATTAATTTAGAAGATACAGGAACTATGTGAACAATATTGAAATTAGGATAAGGTTCTGTCCCTCCTTCTGATACGACTTTAAAATTTATAGTGCTTTCTGGTGGAATTGGTGACTTGTAAGACTTGCCTTCACTTTGAATACTAATGCTAAGTATAGGTAATGAAGTTGGGGCATACCAGTGTATGCTGGGTGAGCCTGTAGATAAGAGATTAGCGTCGATTTCAATAATTACATCAATGGTCATATTCATTTTATTTAATTGTCTGTTACAAAAGTCTAGTCCGTTTGGGTTTGATTAATACCTCAATTGCGGTATAGGATCAAATACCTCAATTGAGGAAAATTAAAGAGCCGTTACTTGTAAAGCAATAGTTAGACACATTCTATTTCAGAAACACATCATTTCTTTATTTGAATTTTAATCAAGGCGGATATGTGTATCTACTATACCTCATCTGTAGTATTTGACCATCTACCCATTTTGATTGATAGATCCAGTATTCCTTTCACTCAACTTTGAATTATCAAAAGCTTTTGGAGTGGAGCAGACCCCACTTGAAAAAACGAACTGTTCCTGTGTGGTAGTTTTCATAGGAGGCGGTAGCCGAAAAGCCAAATGAGTAGGTAAAAAATAAACTTATTGTAAAATGGAAACTATTGATATTCTATGTGTCGTAGACACTAATTTTTTGATGAAACAGGTAAACGAAGGTAAATTAAGCGCTGGTACTTTGAACAGCCCAACTAGTTTAGGAAGTTGGAATGATTCAGATAGCTATATTTTCATGATTTGTGATGGACAATATGCGTCCACAAAAAATGGAACTTCAGAGCTTGCAGTCAATGCTTCTGTTGGAAATACCATTAGATGGACAATTACAGATCCCTCAACTGGGTTGCAAGACAATCAAACACAGTCATATTGTTCGATATTATATAACTTTTCTTCAGGTACAGGTTACGGAGGGATAATAACCCAACCAGAAATGAGTAGTGTACCCGCAGCTTTATATTATAATAGTGAATCAGAGGTGACACAACCAACCCTTTCAGCTTATATGTGTTCTGCTTGGGCAAGTTCTGTTCTGAATATCGGCAATGTACAATATAACTGGTCTTTTCAAATTGTAGATTCAGCTACTGGTGCAACCGTTGGATATTTTACTTGGGATCCTTTTATAAATATTAGCTGAATTAGTTTTTGTAATCAACATTAAGGTCGAAGCATGCTTCGACCTTTTTTATTTAAAAGGATCGAGATTTCCCCTCCACTACCACAAAAGCAGTATCTGACTATCTACCCATTTTGATCGATAGATCCAGTATTCCTTTCACTCAACTTTGAATTATCAAAAGCTTTTGAAGTGGAGCAGACCCCACTAGAAAAAACGGGCTGTTCCTGTGTGGTAGTTTTCATAGGAGGCGGTAGCCGAAAAGCCAAATGAGTAGGTGGAAAAATAAACTTTAATAAAATGAAACCGATGTTTAAAACCTTAATTTATCCAGTATTGATGAGCTTATGTTTTTTGGCTTGTGAACAGTCTGAGGAAGTACAGTCATTGTCAGAAAGTAGCTATGGAGAAGTATCCTTTTCCTTTGATGATATGGATGTTTCTGCTAGCAATACGCGTACGGCATCATTAGATCCAGACCAAATAGTAGTTACTATTCAGTCTGCCGAAGGAGGGGAGTTAGTCTATGACAAAGAAGCCCTCGATGTCATCTCATTCAATGGCAACTATATCAGTGACCCTATCGCTCTAGAAGTGGGATCTTATGAGTTGGTAGAATACTTAGTTCTAGATGAAAACGGAGAAGTTCTTTATTTGACACCGTTAGAAGGAAGTGAGTTGGCTTACCTTGTGGATACTCCGTTGGCTATGTCATTTGATATCGCTACGGATGATTCCAAACAAATCACACCAGAGGTGATCTCTCCAGAAGGCTATGATGCGTCGGATTTTGGTTATACAGATTTTGATTTTGAGGTAGTCAATACGATCGATTTCTTGATGTCTGTTCACTATTTTGATAAAATATCAGAGTCATACGAACTGACTGATGCATCTGTCAAAGTATATGCAGGAGATACGCTACTTTATGAAAACGATCTTTTGAATGAAACCACACAGATCCGAGTGCGAGATGAATTTGGAACCTACACTATCGTTACTTCTAAGTCTGGATATGAACAAGATACTGTAGTACTTGATAATAGTAGTCTCAAATTCTACCAAGACGAACCACTTATCGTCATTTTGAAAGAGATAGAAGTCGAGTACTTTGATGTATATGCAATGGAAAACAGTGTGACGGGCGGAGTTGGTCTTTCAGTTGGAACTTTCTACCCTGGAGACAAAATTACCATTACTTGTGCTGAAGATGATTTTTGGTATTGGATTGTATCTAGTTCGTTTACTAATGCAAATGGAGCGTCTGGTGATTTATGGTCAATTTTTGGATTCCAATTTAGGTTATTATCTCTAGTAGGCAGTTTTGATGGTGGCATTACTTATTTCAAGGTAGGAACTAATTTTGAAACAATAGTTGATTCGGATGAACCTGTAGAACTAACCTTATATGCCTGGGATGTTGATTTTGCTAACAATTCAGGTTTTGTGACGGCTTCTGTTACTCGTCAGTAATAAGTAGAGTTTCATGAATTCGTCATCTCGGAAGATTTTCTAGGATAGCGTAGAAAACCTATCCGAGATCTCAACGCTCATATTTCCAAATAACGTTGAGATCCCAGATAATTCCCCGACCTGCAGGTCTTGGTACTTTCTGGGATGACGAATTCACTGATAATGGTGCGAGTTTAGTGATAGTGTAACAGGTGACTTAAGTGTTACTCGCTTTCTACTGGGGTTCTTACCTCTTGAATCTAGCTTAAATAAAAATCTAAAGTAACCTCGTCCCTTTGTGTCAAGGAACTTTATTGAGTAAATTATATTGAAAATCAACTTAATAACTAGCAAAATGAAACTAAAAGCTACCCTACTCCTTATGGCCACCGTGGCCTTGTCATCCAGTATCTATTATAGTTGCGTATTTGATGATAAAACCCAGTCGTTTTCTAACATGGTAACTCCTCAGCCCTTACCATCTGTCGTTCCAGATTTTAACTTTCCAGAAGATTCAGTCATTGTATATGGTTGGTTGGACTCGATGGATACGATTAACATTACCAATCATGCTTGGGGAATTTGGGCGGGTCTCACATCCAAATCTGATCAGATTTATAATTTATCAGACACATTACTGATCTATGAAACTTGGTTAGGAATCTCAGATATCGCCTCACTATGTGCTAATGGTGATGCAGAGGGAGGTTGTGACATGACTAAAGAAAGAAATGTTCGAGAGAGTCTTCATTTCCCAAATCAATTGACACATACATTTGGAGCTGCTACTACATCATCGGTAGATAAAAATCCTGGATTGTATGTGTCAGTGTCGTATGATCCAAATGCGGCCTGTCATGCGACTCAAAACTTGCTACTCAACCAATCCACTATTAGTAAACTAGTGGTCAATAATGGTATTGGAACGATTAAAGCTTTTCCTAATAATAGCATTACTATCAAGCCGACTTATTTTATAGGTAAGAAAAGTGATCAACTGATCCGTATCCCAGCATGGTCAGGACCTCCTAATAAACCAGATAGTCTAGGTCAGGTATTTGACTCATCAGACTGGGATTCGTTTATATATGCAGATGTGAATAATAGTCAGCAATCGGAAAAAGTAGCTATTCCAGTAGATAGTACAGTCAGTACTCCTCCAGCTAGTGCTATTGTCAACCTCGATGAGTTTATATATTATACTTTTGATGAAGCTACGGCCAACTATATCAATGCTCAACAAGAAGGTCAAACTGGAGTGAAAGTAGATGCAGGAGACTTGGCGGTATTAGTAGCTATGCATGTTACTACAAAAGAGATCAGTAATTGGACGTGGCAGACGTTTTTTTGGACAACGAATCCTGATAACCCTGATTTTCCTAGTTCTGATTGGGAGGCTAGTCTTAGACCTTCTCAGTTGGAAGGGGCTGCTTCTCATTATGCAGTATCTACTGCTTATGCTATGGTTTGGCCTAATCAACCAATTACAGGAGGTACGAATGAAGGTGCTACTCCAATAATAGGTTTCAATCCATATCTCGAAGCAGGCCTTCCTGAATTTACAGTTTCTAATCGGTTAAACCCCAATTTCAAATATGGAATGCAAAGTAACTGTATGAGCTGTCATGCGCTAGCCACATCCGATGCGAAGAATGGTTCACTAGGGTACACGGCCGATCAGTACATAAGTATGAATGATTCGATTTTTACCAATTATGTTCAACTTGATTTTGCGTGGTCTATTCAAGGCAATTTGAACCCTAGTAAATAATATACTGAAAACCCCACTGGTGATCATTGATGAAATGCTCTCTAGTGGGGTTTAATTTCCTATTGTTAGTGCCAACACTCAGGGTTGAGGTTTCTTTATATTAAGGTTATACCTATTGAATTAAAAGCTTCATCCCTCACAAAAGGAGGCTACCCCCTCATCATTCAGTACAGGAATTAATTTTTTTGCCACAGAAATACCACCGAATTTTACACTAGGAAAAATTTTTTCGCAGCACATTTTCTGACTTGAAGCGCGAAAGATCTTTTGCGCTTCAAGTCAGCTGGATAATTGCGAAAAAATTCTTTTTTTGAATAATCCGACTGGATTGCTCCGCGAAAATTCTTTTTCGGACTAATCCAGCTGAATTATTCAACGAAATATCTTATTTGGAGCAAATCAGCTGGAAAATTCAAAAAATAAAATCTAAGCGCTCCAATCCGACTGGATTGGTCCAAAAAAGATTTTTTTTCGGTCTCGCCAGCTGGATTACTCAATCTGGAAAATTTACGCGCTCCAAGTCACTGTCAGTCGAGCAAAAAATATTTTTGGGAGTCTGCTCCACGAGATTTAGACCATATTAATTAATAATTCAAAAGTAGATGCTAGGAAAGGGGCTTGTTAAATGAAAATGAGATTAATCATTTATATAACTGTTATTTGTTTGTAGTTGCCATTGTTACCGTTATATTTGATGTCTCGATATTTAATTAATACTAAACATTTATATATGATCAAGCTTAGAACAAGCTATTTGCTGCCAGCGGAACTGGCAGAAACTACAGCTAATTACCTTAAGGCCATTCAAGAAGCCAGTATCACAGATCCTTTCGTACTTAAAATAGTCGCTCTACTAGAGTCGGATTTGGAAGCACTACAGCAGGCTATCATGGCAGTACGACTTAACCAACTAGTGAGTGAATTGTCCAAAACAGATGCATTGAGAGATGATTTGTTTATCGGCTTCAGAGATTTAGTCGATGCCAATAAGCGTCGTCGAATAGAGACTATCAAGGAAGCGTACGCCAAAGTATGGCCTGTGATCGATCAAGCGGGTAAAAATTTGTACAAACTCGGGTACGCGGAGCAATCGGGTAAATTATCTGCGCTATTCAATGAATTGGATGAAGAAGCCTATCAGTCGGCGATCACTACGCTAAATGCCATGGACATCTATACTGAACTGAAACAAGCGCAGACGGAGTTCAACGATCTATACAATGAGCGTCTTGAGGCAGATCAAATGGCAGACTACCCGACGCTGTCAGAGGCTAGGTCTAATATTATTCCTCATCTCAATGCTCTTCTGAGTACTATGGAGATTCTTCAAAGTACTACTACTGAAGGTGAATATGACGAGGTTATTTCATTGATCGACGGTATTACCACAGCTATCATGACCGTGGCTAAGTCTAGAAAGACGCGCTCGGAAAATGAAGCTGAAGAAACGGAAGAGGCTACAGAGGAGGTAGCTTAATTTAGGTAAAAGATATTCCAACCATTGAGTCGGATAGTTTCATTATACCACCTTGGCGAGAGCTGAGGTGGTTTTTTTGTTAAACACACTTTATGCATTGGAACTTTGTAATGATAGGTTTCACAACAATAAATCAAGGCGGTGACAAAGAGGCTTAGTATAGCTACGGTGATTTATTGTCGCAGCTAGGGGATAGGGTGTCATTTCTTATAATAAAGATGACTTTACTAATGAATTACAGGATTTGCTTGGTGCATAAAAGTATGCCAGTAAAAACAAAAGACGACCTCCCAAAATGATGAAGTCGTCTTTTGGTATGTAAGTGATTACGTCTTACTATTCATCTGTTGCAGTGTAAAGTATATCTGACTTTCCATCGCCGTTAAAATCACCGATTATTACATCCTTTGGATGAATTCCTCTAGCAAAGACAGCATCCTCATGGTTGTTTAATACACTCCATCTATTTCTGCCATCATCAGAACTGAACCAAGTCTGCTCAAAGTGAATCAAGTTATCCTGACCATCCCCATTAAAATCCCCAAAACGAACTCTGTCAAAAGACCTGAATGGCAATGACCAGCCCAAACGGAGATCGTCTCCTGACCCATTGGAATCATACAAGACACTATATCTATTCCTGTTATCCTTAAAAAGGATGTCATAAGAATCATTGTTGTAAAAATCTCCAATCAATGCCTCGCTTAAGTTGATAGAATGTGTCATCCATGGTACCTCTTCTCCCTGACAACTCCACCACATGTAGAGCTTATTATCTCCTGATTTATTGGCGATCAAATCCATTTTTTCATCACCATCAAAGTCTGCACCCCTAAAGACGTCTACTTTGTCAGGATCGAAAGTTGATAAGGTTTCTGAATTCCAGTTAGGTCCATAATAGACCCTAAAGGTCGTTCCAGAGATCACAAGTATGTCGTCCCTCTTATCTCCATTGACATCTCCTATTACCAAATCCCCAGATGGAAAAGTGAAGGTAGATACCTCTTTTTCGAAAATGTTGTATTGGAAATAACCTTGAATACTTCCATTTCCTAAGTCATTTTGATGAAACAGATCATCTTTTCCGTCTCCATTGAAATCCCCCACCTTTAATTGATCTGCAGAGATTGTGATAGAATTGAGGCGGGTAGAAAACTCTTGCCCTTTCGAAAACAGATAAGCGCCACCATTAAAGCCGGCTTTGTATAAATCTTTAATCTGCTGCTCGGAAGCTTCATTATTTTCTGCCAGACGTCTCATCCATGTTCCTATGTCTCTAGTATTTTTCAACGTCCTCAACATCACATCCCATGAAAACCCATCTATATTATCTAAAAGTCCATCTACTCCGAGAGGGTTTGGTTCATCTTCAGTATCTATTAAATCCAATACAAGTCTATTTTCAGAAGTATACGAGAGGTCCTTCAGATAATCGTTTAGCTCTGGTATGACATTACTGTATGTGCTACTTTTCACTACCTTATAAGCAATAGCAAATGACCATAAGTGCTTGAGGTTATCTTCCATCGTTTTGGCTGTCGTGTTACTTAGCCGATGATATTCAAACGCATCTATCATTTGCATCAATAGCAAGGCATCGTCTAATCGCGTTCGACTATTGAGATCAGAGAAAAATAGTTTTATTTGATTAATAGGCGCCACGATATATGGGTATGTTGTTTTCTTACCTGGTGTCACAGACAGAGTAAGTCTTTCTGTTGTCTGCTGCCACATATAAAATGCCTCAGTGCTTATCTCTTTTTCTATTTGACCTCTAAATCGCAGGTATTGCTGAAGTGCCTCAGCAAATAGCTTACCTAATACGTGGTCGTAATCATTTTTCGTACCCAGTGTCACATAGAACCGGCTTTTCTTTTTTCCACTGGATATCAGAATAGGGTTCCTACCCAGCCTTAAATCGTAGGGCATCAGGTTACCAACTTCTGTTTGCGGATAGTAAGCAGAAGGTGTTGATTGGGTGTGATACTCAAAATGATAAACTACCGAATGCCTAGGTCTAGCCCCAGGCCAGCGAAACCAACCGTCTTTGTTAGTAATTGCAGTTTTCCATCTATTAGGAGTGATGTTCTTTCGAATTTTTACGGTCAACTGTGGTAGGGGAAATGAATTTCCTTGACCATCTAGGGCTTTTATTTGACCATCTGGACGCCATTTTCCTAGTCTTCTCTGAGCAGAATTTGAGCTCTCAGATGACCATCCTGCAATTTCGTAAGCTTTATCCTCTAGTCGAGCAATATCTTCTTCCCTTTCAGGAATATCTGCTAGGTGTTCGGGAAGATATAACGAAGAAAGAACAGTATATTCTTTCAAAGGAAAAGAATCATCTGCAGGTATGACACCATAGAAAACTCCATCTTCGACCTCGTCGGTTTGGTTCAAATCAGAGCCATATATCGGGTGGGTAAACACATCTGCAGTTTTTTCCAATTCATCTAGAGAAACATCATCTGATAAGGTAAAGCGTACATACTGATAGTTTTCTTCTACTTCAATTTCTTCAGGGTTGAATGAAGGGTCTTTACTGAGTTCGTCCAATGCCTGTTGCATGACCGATACAGAATAGGCGGTCTGTACCTTGTTAGCCTTAATTATTTCCTCATGAGGTGTTTCAGAACCAAGATCGTCTTGACCGCAACTCAAGGTGATAACTCCAACACAGAGCATAAAAGCCTTGTTAACTAGGGATTTGATTTTAAAATAGTTCATTTTATTGCTCCTTTCGTTATTTAATATATATGATATCTGTTGAGTTGTTTCCAGTGAAATCACCTACTAGGAGTGATTGGATACCTGGTCCTACTTGAAACTCGTCTCGTATTTTGATCCAATCTTCAGAAGCTCCATCACTGACGTACCAGCCAGCACCTGCGAACATACTGAAGCCAAAGTGTTTCAAAACATCATCCTCCCCATCGTTGTTAAAATCACCGATTAGTACATCTGACATATAAGAACCGCTGTCATTCATCTTTTCCCAAGAGTCAAAAGGTCTTTGATTCTTACCAAAAACTGCATACCAACCTACTCCTTGAGCGCCACCTGTACCATGCCGCGCTAGGATATCATCTATACCATCTCCATTATAATCTCCCACACGAACATCTTTCATCTCAAAGCCAGAAGAAGTCACCTTGTTCCAATTATCATGACTCAAAGTACTCCCAGCATCTCCAAAGGCTACATACCATCCTATACCTTGTCCATTAAAGCTATCCCACTGCCTCATGATATCATCTATGCCATCTCCATTGAAATCTCCAACTGCAAGCGTAGATACTTGTGTACCAGAGCCAGATATTTTGGTCCACGAATCAGTAGCTCCTTTAGAAATGTGCCAACCTGATCCTGTTTGAGCAAAAACATCTGACTTGCCATCGCCATCAAAATCGCCAATTAGCACATTATTGATAGGATAGGAGTTGTTATTAGCTATATCCCAACGGTGAAGGCTTTTGCTGTATGCGATATACCAATTCACACCATCTGACGTAATCAGGTCATCTTTGTCATCTCCATCAAAATCTCCAACTTTAATGTTTGCAGCAGGTATTCTAGACTGACTGATAGACGTTCCATTCCCTCTAGCTCTATCAAATACATACATCCCGTGAGTAATAGGCTCTTCACAATGAATGCAGCGTCTGAATTTATTTGCATTGATAACCTCCCTTGTAGATGGGTGCCATCTACTTGTTACAGTACTTGCATTTGAGGAAGTATTCATAATGTTCCTGTCTTGGTCATTATGACGTGCATTGAACAAATGTCCCATTTCATGTGAATAGGTTTGAACAGAGAAAGAGGTACTTACAATGGAAGTCACAAACATATAAGACCGATCGAATGGTAGACACATTCCACCTAAATAGGCACTACCCACAACGTCGTCGTTTTCGTAATTTTTCAATATGATCAATACGTTATTCTCAAACTCTAAGTGGTCTCTTGGATCACCTATGTCTTCCGTAATAACCAACTGCTTTTTTACCCGAAACTTGATGTTGAATTCATTGAACCTTGACTGCATGTGATTGATATAGGTTAAATGCAGCGAGTTGATCGTATGAACATTGCGTTGGCCAGTAGTCGCGTAAAAATCATACGTAGTAGTAGTAATGATATCTACCACACGACCTACTCTGCACTCATCTTGACTTTCTACTACCTCTGAGGTTCTCAAGTGTGAGTGATCATCTATTGTTTTCGCTGTACAGGTATATTTCTTTGAATCTTTCAGATCGCTAGATCTGTAAATGATCACTTTATTTGGCTCCCCTTCGATACCCAAATTAGCCACATTTTCAATGAATACTTCTTCATGATCCATGTGGATCATGGCATTGATAGTCGATCCATCTAGGGTGGCAGTTACCGCAGCGTTGTTAGTGGTTTGTCCATTATAATAGACATTCTTCATCAGCTCTGATATAACCCGACCTCTAGATGATACCCCATAGGATTGATAATCTTCACTCATCAAATCAGAAGGTTCCAGTTGCATATCCCACTGGTCTTTCTCTGAAAAAAACAATTTGAAAGGTGTATTAGGGGATTGAGAAACAAAACTGGACACATCTTCAATGACCAGTTCGTATATCTGAAACGATTCAAACTGTTCCTTCAGCTGTTCATATTTGACGTCTAGTTCTTCATCATTTTCGTCTCCGATCAACTTAGCTTGAAAGTATGGAATAGCACTATCTAAAGGTTGAGACTCTACTAGATCAGGTTCATCTTGCTGACACCCATTGGTGAGTACAAGAATACTCAACAACAGACAAGTCATAGAATAGCCAATACTTTGGCTATTCAATTTACATCTGGTTGTAATTTTCATAATTTGCAATTTTTTGGGCGCGCAATTTAGCACGAACAACTCCAAAAGAGTATCTCTATTATTAATTAATTTACACACAATGGTTTTTTAAAACAAATCAATGATGCTCAATACAGATTAGGTATGTTAGAGTCGCTATCATTGAAGTATGATAAAGAAGGGGGGAAGCTCAAACGCTACAACTCAGTGATTAAAATGTACCGTTTCGTTAAATTGGTATTTATGGATTCATTTGCACTTTATAAATGAGAACAGGTATGATTTTATCATAAAAATGATATCTGGGTGATTCAATAATAATATTTAAAAACCGATCAGAATACTAATCCGCCTTATGAATCTTGATCAGCTCTTTCTTATACGAAGATTGAGTTGCGCTGCAAGTTTTAATTACCTCAACTAACATTTACCATATAGGAAAATCACGTTAGGAGATCGAGAAATTTAAATCAAACAGAAAAAGAATCTGAAAAGAATGATTAGTAATAAAATTTTCAAAATTTTTATTGGCCTTTTTGCAATTGTAGCACATCTAGTTGTTGCGGAAAAGACATCTCCTTGGGCTGGGGCTAGCACAAATAAGGTTCAAATTGTTAAGGGGCAAACGAATCAAAAAAGGCTTGATAGGAATGTTGTAATTGGTATCATAGAAGAAATTCGCCAAACCGGAAGTGCTCAACTGAGTATACCACATCCTCAGGGAGGTGAATTATCCTTCAATGTTCGTTTTTCTAACTTACTATCCAAAAAACTCCAAAGTAAGCATCCGGATATCTATACGCTTAAAGGATTCGGCATAAATAGTGAACGTATCCGAATAAATCTGACTCCTTCAGGTTTAAACGCTATTGTCTTCACTAATAACGAAACGATTCATATAGTACCCACAGACGACGAAGGCAGTGAACATGTAAGTTATTTCAGAGAGGGTCCTGTGGTACTATCATCAGATATTGCTAAGCACACAATCTGTTTAAACGAGCATGAAGTAATCGATCAAACTTTATCAAGCTTTTACCTTACAAGCTAAGTTATAAGGCCGTTACAAAATCAGAGGGTTTTGCAACGGCCTTTATTTGTTTGTGAGACTTAGTTTTGCTACTAGGAAGAGTAAAGAATATAAACCTAAGTATGGAGTATAGTTTTGGAATTAATGACCTAATAAATCTTTTTTCAAAGTACTACTACCGAAGGTGAATATGACGAGGTTATTTCATTGATCGACGGTATTACCACAGCTATCATGACCGTGGCTAAGTCTAGAAAGACGCGTTCGGAAAATGAAGCTGAAGAAACGGAAGAGGATACAGAAGAGGTAGCTTAATATAGTTAAAAGATATTCCAACCATTGAGTCGGATAGTTTCATTATACCACCTTGGCGAGAGCTGAGGTGGTTTTTTATTTATTGAAACTTATAGACTGTGGGTATTCATGTGAGGGTGTGGTTATAGCAAATATTATACAGGTTGAAAGAAGGCTTTAAAGGGGACTGCCCGTTAAGATTTATTTCCTTGATATTAATCTCTTGAATTATTCAAAGATGCGCTATGATATGGCTGCAAATTGCAATTAATTCTTGTTATTATTTAATGTTATTAAATAACGGTTTTACATAACATTAATGTAAAATAACGATCATGTAGAAATGCTTAGGATTGTGCATTGAACCGTTAATTTTGATTGACCCTAAACAAATAACCAACGAATAATTAAATACATGATTAAGCATAGAACTAGCTATCCACTTTCCGCTTCACTAATATTAAATATAGCTGACTATTTACAGGTTGCTTCCAGAATCTTATATAATCCTATTACGAGGAATGTACTTTAAGGCATCCTGACCAATCACAGTGCATTTATCTGTAAGGTTTAATTCCCCTGCCAGATAGGTCGAGCTACATAGAAGGGACTCTGTAGCCTCGTGTACCTAGAGTTTTTATTTCCAATTAAAGGGATAAGACTCCTTTAGTTTATTCTCTACCTCCATTGGTTCATCTTGTATAACGATAAGATAGAAACCATCTTAAGAGGTACTGAGATTTATCATACATTTTTCGAGAGTCGAGACGAATGGTTTTGGCTATCCAAAAACCTTTTAAGGGTAGATATATCCTTTGAGGAATTTTTGTGCCCTAAAAATTAGAATAATAAATAGCTGTTCTCGTGCAGTAGATTTTCACGAGAGAGGCGGTAACCGAAAAGCCAGGGGCAAAGTGTGCCCGATGAGTAGGATCAACAATCAGTTAAGTAAAAATGACTAGTAATTTATTTAAAAGAAAAGTGAACCATTTCACTATCCAAAAAGTCACCTGTGTGGTGATGATTCTTTGTAGTATTTTTTTGAACCAGCTTTCATATGCTCAATTCTGGGGGTCAGCCAAAGGGACTGATAGAGATAGGTATACCATTAATGATGACAACAGTAATCACTATTCTTATTTAAGGCTTCAAACCTCCGGTGATAGAGGGTGGAATATGGTGAATCAAGGAGATCTATGGTGGGGGTTTGCTGCAAATGGTCTTCACAGCGATCGTGGGAATAGGAAAATGATTCTAACACGAAATGGAAATTTAGGAATTGGTATTGATAATCCAACAGAAAAACTACATGTGGCTGGCAATATTCGTACAAATGGAGGTGAGTATCAGAGTTGGGGAGCAATAAAAATCCACCCTGATGCGGATAATACTGGAGATGATGAAGTTTTGTTTCTTAATTCTGCTGGCCAAGAGAATATGAGGGTACATCATAATGGATATGTCGGTATTGGGACGAACTCTCCAAATCACAAATTCCATGTCTATGCCAATGGTGCAGTTGGGCTTTTTGAATCTTCTTGGAACCAAGCTTATTTGAGAGTCTCTACCAATGAAGGAATTCATAATAGAGTTGAACTGGCGAATAGACCTGGAGGTAATTTAGCTCTATGGGTTGCAGGTGTAGGTGATGCACTTACAATTCTTAAAAAAGGGAATGTTGGAATCAGAAATACAAACCCGATAGCTGATTTGGATGTAGCTGGAAGTCTGCGTGCTACAGGTTCCATAAATATTGGTACAAGTAGAGTCTCGTCTTCTCATGCATTAGAAGTGAGGAAGCATGTTGACAATTGGCAAGCCGTTTTTGGGAGTCCAAATGGTCCGCATGTTTTGATTGCACATGGACAGTCTAAGGATGGTATGGATATCAATACACGTCAAAATAACAGCTCGGAAAGATATGCATTGAGGGTTCGAAATAATCAATTGACTCATCTCTATGTCAGAGACGATGGAAATGTAGGTGTTGGTACTCTTACCCCTAATCACAAATTAGAAATAGCAGGTGACGTATATGCAAAGTCTTTTGTCACTTCGGCCGCAAGCTTTCCAGATTATGTGTTCACAGAAGAGTATGATTTAATGGAGCTGAGCGAGGTCGAGACCTTTGTCAAAAAACACCATCACCTCCCTAATATGCCTTCTGAAAGTGAGGTAGTTGATCAAGGAATGAATCTCAATGACATTACGATCCAATCAGTGGAGAATATAGAGTCTATTTTTCTTCATCTGATCAAACTGGAAAAAGAGATGGTAATACTCAAGAATGAGAATAAGAAACTGAAGGAAAAATTAGATACCCTTTAAATAAGTCGAGAACTATAAAATCTATCATTATGAAAAAGAAGTTCATCAAACTTATTTTGTATTGTTTGATATGTCTCGGTGGGGCTTTTCAGGTTAGTGCACGGTCAGCATCACTGCAGTTTAGCGAACCGGATTTTAGAAATATGCCTTTAGGTTCGTATATCAAAGGGATATATACAATACAAGAAGATATTTCAGGAGGAGACTACCTTAAACATAGGACTGACGATATAGGGTCGATGGAGGCATTGAACCCAGACGATACTCGTTTTTATTTTTGGATCATTGAAAACCGTTACAAGGGTTATTTTCAGGTATACAGTGCGTCGGAAAAAGGAGCAATTCTGCAAATAAAAGATGACGGTGTTCCTGTTTTTACCAATGAACTGAATAGCGAACGTTCCTCGTTGCTATTTCGGATGTCGGAAGCAGGGCCTAATACTACTGATGCAGACAAGTCTGATGGGATAGTAGCTAAGGGATACATCACCACAGTCTCAGGAGCTAACGATGCTACGTGTGACTGTAAGATTATGACTCCGGTCGGCTCTTCTAAGAGGTTCATTATTAGGAAGGTCGATTTTGATGTAAACATGTACTATCCGATTACATTCGAAAAAGCAGATCCGATTCTTAATGCGAACAAGGGCAATATTGAAGAAGACCTTGCTAATCGTCGAACTCGTATCTATCAAATAAACAATAATAAAAGAAACAACTTTGTTTCTTCTAAGTTCTTTGTAGGAGGGTATGGTTCGGATGATTTTCGAATAACAATTGCTTCAGGTACAGAGGGTACCGTGGGATTCGTAGACTATATACGGCACAATCTCATGAGTAGTACCTATGATCAAGCTATTCCCAAGGTAGGAATTAAGATTCATAATGGCGTTATTTCACTTATTTTTGGTCAAGGCGGACAAGAACTACCACGATCTAATGCTTCGCTTTTTGGAGGCGAAATAGCAACCGATTTTGTATTTGGAGTACCTATCACCTTTGGGTTTGAAGGACAGCAATATCTGGTAGCATCTCAAAATGGAAAAGAGTATCGACTTCCATTGAATGACCCTACAGAGTTTTTCATGAATCAGTCTATCTCTCAAAATGCTAGAATGCTTGTGCAACTAGAACAAGGTGAGGTACAACTTTCCTATACTTTGAAAAATGCTCTGGTGAATTTAAGAAGTGATTTCGGAGGGAATGATGGTTCTACATATTACTCTTCCGATGCTTTTTTTCCACACTCACCAGATGGGGAAATTGTCAATACCTTCGACTGGACCCAGACCAAGTGGCCCATTCGCTATCGAGATGCAGGTATTCAGGAAGAGGAAGTCTTTAGTCCATTTTATCAGTCAGGAGATTTTTACAATAGCATTTCAGCGAAGTACGATCAGTCTACTGGAGCCTATCAGGGTGGAGAAGATTTTTCATACAATGAAGGCTGGGAGTTGATCAAAGCTGACTTAGGCTACAATGCAGACGGTACTATCCGTTCACAAGCTCCTTTACTTCCGTATGTGATGCTGTATGACCGAGTTCTAGGGATGCTAAGGGTGATGGTGTATACGAAAAACGAAGGAGAAGCCAATCAATTGATCCTAAGTCTAAATACTGACAGCAACAATAAATATCGACCCCAGATGTGGGGAGGGATGGCTCAGTTTGCTTCTCTAGACAGAGTGAAAGCAAGTAGTTTTAGCCAGCCGATGACCTTTTTCAGTTCGTCAGGTAGACAATGGTATTTTGCCGACTTTTACATGGAATTTGATCCCTGTGTTTGTTTTTTTGAATCAAACTTCACATTGGAGGCCTATAAGCAAACTAAAGGAGATCTCTCTATCATAGGTCGCTTGTCAGGAGGGAGTATTCCTGCGGGAACAGATCCGTATGATGATTGGACATCACATAGGGAAGATTATTTGATGAGTGTGATGGACAATGATTTTGGAAGTCTAGAAAATACGCTAGGGACTACCGTATTCAATCAATATGATCAGTTTGATCTAGTAGAATATTCCAATGAAATTAATGGAGTATTGGTAGGGAAAAAGATTGAAAAATGGGAGAAAGAAGCGGCTTGGTTAACCTGGAGAGGTACCAAGCAAGATGGCAACTCTCAAATTGCCTCAGGTACCTTTACGATTGCTGAAGGTGCAGCTACTATCGTGGAAGGTGCAGCCAAGATGATGGATAGTCCAATTTTGGGCTTTGCTTCAAAGAAAGTCGAAGGAGCGGCTAAAATAGCACAAGGAGTGGCTAAAATAGGTAAAGGATCAGCCACTATCGCTCGAGGAGAAGCTAAACTAAAAGTAGCCAGTGCAAGAAAGCTACAGTATGATGCTATCAAGGACAAGGTGAAGCGGAGTGATCAAAAGATCAATCTAAAGGAGCCCGATCCACGGCCTCATGTTGTATTTGGTGATCTTGCCTTGAAAGGGACGTTGACTATTTCTACTAAGATGCTAAGGGATGGTGATGGAAGGATTGTCACTCCTGGAGGTCAAAATCCATGTGATGGGCCAGGTTGTGAATGGTATAACAATGGTCTGTTAGGAGGTACTCCTCTATACGATCGTCCTTTAGGGAATTTCAACTTGCTCAATCAACCTAAGTTCGGTGTAGCCATTGTGCGAAATGGAGATAGTTTCGAGGCGTATTTGAAAATAAAAGAAAAGCCTTATTTCGTTTACAATAACAGCGCTCATGGTAAAATAGATGATGCATTGGGACTAACCATTCAAGTGCAAACCAATAAGCAGAGGACCAATCCAACAAGCTATCAAAGTGCTGGTATAGCGTCTTCTGAAATTGGCTATAGCACTTTAATCGGAGAATCAGGAGGGTTGGTAGGTGAGCATGACATTACTGATTTGATAGATTGGGATGTGATCTTGGAAAACCTCAATATGAATTCAAATATTGAAAGTGAGCTAGAGAATTGGATCACGGTGTCTTACGGCGTTTCTTCCTTGACCTTGACTACCTTAATAGATAGAAGTCTCAATCGCTCTTTTGCTAATGGAAACTTCATTTATGAAGGTGAAACCCACTTTGCTTACAAAGACGTCGGGGCATTGGGCCAGAGTGTTTGGGGTGAGTCTAAGAAATTGGCCAATAGTAACACCACACTAGCTTCATATGGTTTTGTGGATCATCCACTATTTGGTACCAATTACAATATCTATCATTCCAATTTTGACAAACCTACCGGTGAGTTGCGCTCTGCTATGAATAGCTATTGCCAGAATCAAAAAACTGCACAGGCAAACTCTGCAAGAGAGGTAGAAGAATTGGAAGAACCTGTGATAGAGGAAGAGTTAGAGTTAGAGGAAGGGATATTAATATACCCTAACCCATCTGATTGGTTGGTAAACTTTCGTTTGACCAAAGCTATGAAAGGTGAGACTGTGATCACGCTCTATGATCTAGATGGTACAAAGCTAATCGAGACCGTTGAGCAGTTAGTTGATGGTTACCAACTAGAAGGAAAGATCAACATTCATTCACTATCATCAGGGATTTATATATTGAGAGTGAAGTTGCCTAATGGAGAACTTATTAATAGAAAAATTATAAGAAAATAAGTGTAGGTAACTTTGGATAAAAGACACCTCTCAAAGTATAATGGGAGGTGTTTTTTATGCTTGATCAAAAGTGAAAAAAGTTAATATTCTCTATTCAACCTCAGCTTGAGAGCTGCCATTTTCATCTGGGCTGATATGAAATATTCAGATACCATTGAGATAACAATAGTTTTGACTTGATAATTGTGTGATTTGTGAGACCTAGTTTTGCCACTAGGAGAGAAGTTAAGAATAGAAAATTAAATATGACATATAGTTTTACTGTCGATGACCTAATAAATCTTTTGGCTTGGGTAGGCGCGTTTTCCTATCTGGTTGGGTATTTCTTATTGGCCAGTAGAAAAATACAAGTGCAAGACACATCTTATATGATGTTCAATTTGGTAGGAGCTGCTCTGTTGGTTTTGAATGGTTTATATATTAGAGACTATCCTACAGCCTTTTTGAATCTTGCATGGGGAGGAATAGCATTGATTCCAGTATTTCGCAAATCATGAAAACTGGATGAGCCCAAGAGCATGCTTTATATATAGCTGTTCCAGTCTCTTGTACTTGTCATTATCATTAATCGTTCCCAGATAGAAATAAGCACCATCTACTAGACTAAATATAATTTCAGTGATTTCGTCTATGTCGTCGTTTTCGATCACCTGATTTTCTTTAGCACTGATCAATTTCTCTTTCAGGTTGATATGAACCTTTTCGAGATAAGAGCTCATGCTTGTTTTGAATTCCTCCAGTCTAAATATTAGCGCATAGCAACTATAGAATACCCCATCATCGAAGTACTTATTCCAGTCTCTAGAAAAAAGTGAGGTAACGTATTTAACAATTTCTTCACGAGAGGTTATTTCCGGTGTTCCGTTTTTATTAAGGAATTTCAAGTATTGTTCCAGTAGGAAATTGTGAAGATGAGTAAGCAGCTCATGTTTAGATTTGAAATGATGTAAAATCAAACTTTTACTGACCTCCAGTTCCTCAGCTAATTTGGCAATAGACGTATTTTCTAGTCCGATCTTTTTTGCTGTATTATAGAAGGCTATGATGATTTCCTTTCTCTTTTCCTCTGTTATACTCTTTCTACCCATTGATTCTATTGGTCAATTGTGTTGGTTCTAAATGCCTAATTCCCGTTAAAAGGCGGTGATTGATAAAACAGCAAGTCTACCAGATTTTAGATTTATATCAGGGGTGGTGAAAAAAAATATATGTTAATCCTAGACATAAAATCCTCCGTTTTGGTAACGAACGTTTAAAGATTAATTAACTGAACGGTCGGTCAATCATTTAATTCACCCGCATACTTTTACCTCCAAAAAAAAGATGGATATGAAGAGGTATGCACTTGGGTGTTTAATCTTTCTTGGAGTAACGGTAACCAGTTTTGGACAGCACAGTATCACAGGTACTGTCACTGATTTGTCAGGTAGATCAGTATTGGGTACTCATGTAGTATCTAAGACTACAGGTGTCACCGCTATAGTCGATCACGAAGAGAAGTATAGAATAGATACACAGTCTAACGATACACTGATCTACTATTTCTATGGATATGATTTTCAAGTGATACCTGTAAATGGAAGAGCCAAGATCGATGTGGTATTGACCTCGCCAGAAGATACGCTTACTAATGAGCGAATAGCTGCTTCTGCCAATCGCAAAAGAAAAGTAGTTATGATATTGGTAGATGGTATATCAACTGACACTTTTCATAAGGTCAGTACTCCCTATATGGACGCGATGTCTGAGCAAGGTTGGTTTAGTCCAGCGTATGTAGGTGGTCGACGAGGGACGATTAGCGAAACGCCTAGTATATCAGCAGTAGGGTACAATAGCATGCTTACAGGAACTTGGTGTCATAAACATCATGTATTTGGTAACTCTATTGTTTCACCTAACTACAATTATCCTACTGTATTCAGAATTTACAAAGACGCTTATCCAGAAGGCAAAATTGCCATATTCTCTACTTGGGAAGACAATAGAACCAAGTTGTTAGGAGAAGGGTTATCCTCCACAGGTTCTTTGAAGTTAGACTATGCCTTTGACGGATTTGAGCTAGATACGGCAGCGTATCCACACGATGCAAACAAGCACTATCTAAAGCGAATAGACAATAAAGTAGTAGCTGAAGCAGCGGATTATATCATTAACCACGGTCCTGATTTGTCTTGGGTATATCTAGAGCATACTGACGATATGGGACATATGCATGGCGATGGCCCTGAGCTATATAGTGCAGTTACTTATGAAGATGCATTGATCGGTACTATTCAGGACGCTGTGAAGCTAAGAGAACAAGCGACTGATGAAGAGTGGTTGATCATCGTGACGACAGATCACGGCCGAAAGCCCACAGATGGTAAAGACCACGGCTCTCAGAGTTTCCGAGAGAGAAGCACTTGGGTAATAATGAATAGACCCATTCAGAACCTTTATGCTCAAAATAATCAGGTAGCGATTGTCGATATCCTGCCCACCGTATGCAACTATCTCAATATTGATATTCCAGCATCTACGGCCAATGAATTGGACGGTATTTCACTAACTGGGGCAGTAGATGCATTCGACTTACGAGGAACTTATTTAGGAGGATATCTCCAGCTCGACTGGTTGACAGAATACAGGAATCATGAAGAGGCTACAGTATACGTGAGCTACACCAATGAGCGAAAAGATGGAAAAGAAGATCAATACAAGGCTGTAGGCCAAGTAGATGTTCAAAAAAGAACTTTTACTACCAAAATCAACCCACCAAAGAAAACCCCATATGTCAAGGTTGTACTAAAAACGAAAAATCACGCAGTGACGACATGGGTAAAAGTGAAATCTTAATCTGTTAAAGTGAATAACTAAAACTATGAGAAAAATTTTATTCTTAGTGCTCTTGCTGGGTAGTTGGAGTGCGTTTGCCCAGACGAACGTTACGGGTATCGTAAAGGATCAAGCGGGCGTTGGGTTGCCAGGTGTAACCCTGCTTGTCCAAGGAACAAACAAGGGTACTTTGACCGATATGGATGGAAAGTTTTCCATACAGGTGTCTAGTACCGATGTGTTGGTGGTATCATTTGTAGGATATGTCACTCAGGAAATCCCTGTAGGAGATCAATCAGTCATTGATGTCTCGATGGAAGTCGATGTTGATGTCCTTAATGAAGTCGTAGTCACTGCTCTGGGGCTGAAGAAAGAGAAAAGATCAATAGGGTTTGCAGTTCAGGAAGTAAAATCTGCTGAGCTTAATCAAGTAAGTACACCTAACGTGGTCAATCTTTTGGCGGGTAAAGTAGCAGGTCTACAGGTAACTGGCTCAGGCAATGGTGTCGCTAGTTCATCTAGGATAGTACTCAGAGGAGAGAATTCATTGAACATCAATAAAAATGCGCCGCTCTTTGTCATAGACGGTGTACCTGTCAACAATGAAATATACGGAGTAGGAGGAGGACCTACCGATCAGGCTGATTTGCCTACTGACTACGGTAATGGAATCGCAGAGATCAACAGTGCTGATATAGAAAGTGTAAACATTCTTAAAGGAGCAGCTGCTTCAGCGTTGTATGGTTCTAGAGCTTCAAATGGTGTAATTGTGATTACAACCAAAAAGGGTAAAGCAGAGCAAGGAATAGGTGTAGAGATCAGTTCAAGCACGATGTTCAGTTCGGCATTGGTATTACCAGATTTACAATCCAGCTATGGAGGAGGATGGGCTCAGGCCTATGCATCAGATTTTGGTACTAACTATGGTCCTGCTTTGGATGGAACAGTTATAGAGCATGAGTTAGCGCTAGGCGAACCTGTAGAGAGACCATTTATTAATAGATACGATCTCAACGACTTTTTTGAAACTGGATTGCAATTGGATAATACGGTTGCGTTGTCTGGAGCGACTGACAAGATCGATTATCGATTTAGCTACAGATACAATCGCAATACAGGTATCGTACCTAATACTGATCTGACTAGAAACAGCTTTAGATTAAATACAGGCTATCAGATTACAGACAAGTGGAGAATGGATGCTAGGGTGAACTATCTGAAAAGTGAGAGTGATAACTTGCCTGTAGCTGGATATGGATCGCAGGGGATCATGTACACCTTGCTGTGGAACTATCTAAATGTAGACCTCAAGGATCTTAAGAATTATTGGATTACTCCAGATGAAGAGCAAAGAAGACTATTCTCTTGGGGTGACAATCCTTGGTTGATCGTGAATGAGAACATCAACTCATTTGATAAGAAAAGAATTTTAGGTGCTTTTACCACGACCTATGACCTTACGGAGAACTTGAAGGTTTTGGGACGAGTAGGAATCGACGAATCATCAGATTTTAGATTTTCTAGAAGACCAGTAGGATCTCACAGATTTGTCAATGGAATGGTGAGAGAGCAGAATGTGGATGTCAAAGAGTTGAACATGGATGTTTTGCTTACTTATGACAATCGCTTTGGAGAGTTAGAGACCAAATTTTCTGTTGGTGGTAATCGTTACAATCAAAAGATAGGTATTGATCTTGTTCAAGGTAATGGATTGACTGTACCAGGACTATATACATTGTCCAACATCAATGTGACGCCTGTGCTTTCCAGTGAATATTTCGAGAAAGAAATACAGAGTGTTTATGGTTTTGTCAATCTAGGATATAAGAAGTTTTTGTATTTGGATCTGACAGCTAGAAATGATTGGTCATCCACTTTGCCATCTGATAACTGGTCATACTTTTATCCATCTGCATCAGTATCATTCATTTCTACTGCCATTTTTGACTTACCAGAGCAAGTTGAGCTAATCAAGCTTAGAGCCAATATCGCGCAGGTCGGAAATGACACAGATCCTTTGAGTTTGAGAAAGACCTATTCATTTGGCACGAGACCGGGTACTTTTACGAATCCGACTGTACTTCCAAATGCAGATCTTAAGCCGGAAAGAACTACTTCAAGTGAAATTGGTCTAGAGACATATTTCTTTGGACAAAGACTATACGCAGATGCATCTTACTACTATACAAGTACTAAAGATCAAATCATCTCTGCTAATGTCTCTCGATCTACTGGTTACAACTCTACGATCATCAATGCTGGTGAAATCGTGAACTCAGGAGTAGAGTTATCGCTAGGAGGTATACCAGTAAAGACTCCAGACTTCTCATGGGAGTTGGCGGCCAACTTTAGTAGAAACAGATCAGAAGTTAAATCTTTGGCTCCAGGTCTTGAAAGTTTTGTGATCGCACAAGGACCAGATAATATTACCGTAGAAGCTCGACCAGGAGAGCGAATGGGAGATATCTATGGACGTACTTATGAAAGAAATGACGCAGGACAAATCATCTATGACGAGTCTGGTTCTCCTATCACCGGTACAGACAGAAAAAAAGTAGGAAACTACAATCCAGATTGGATGCTGGGTTTCAATACCGCATTCAGTTATAAAAACATCAAGCTATTTGCTCAGTTTGACTATCGTCACGGAGGAGACCTATATTCATATACACAAGCGATAGGTAGAGAGAGTGGTACACTTCAATTCACCGAAGGCTGGAGAGACGGTGTAGTAGGAGAGGGTGTAGTGTCAGATGGTGCTGGTGGATATGTACCTAATACTACAGAAGTAACTGCTGAGACTTGGGCTTATGCTGTACCTAGATCCAATGCTGAAGCCAATTTGTTTGATGCTTCTTACTTGAAGCTTAGACAAGTAAGTCTTAGCTATTCACTACCTCACAAAGTGATAGAAAGCTTAGGAGTTCAAGATTTGGTAGTCAGTTTCGTAGGAACAAATCTCTTCGTATGGTCAGATGTACCTAACATAGACCCTGAAGTACAGGGACTAAGCGGGGGAACTATCTTACCAGGTATCGAAGTGACACAGCTGCCTTCTGCCAGAACATACGGTTTCAAAGTCAATCTAAAATTTTAATACACTCAATCATGAAAAGAATTATATGCTTTTTAGCGTTGGCCACGGTGTTTTTCAGCGCTTGTACTGATGACTTTGAGTCTATCAATACCAATGGCAATCAACCAGAGTCTGTAGGGTCAGAGTTCTTACTACCTACGATCATTTTTGATTTTGCCAATATCAATGTGAATGAAGCTTACAACTTCGGAGATATCATTTCACAATATGCAGCCAACTACGAGTTCATCAACTTGGATTTGTATCGATGGAGTGGGGACGACCGTTTTTGGTCACCGATGTATCAGGTTCTCTTGAATATTCAAGATGTAAAAAGTCAAGCGATAGCTGATGGAGATCAAAACCTAGAGGCAGTAGCGCTCATCCTAGAGTCTCAAGTCATGAGTGTGATTACTGATGCTTATGGTCATGTACCTTATTCTGAAGCTCTATTGGCAGAGTCTAATATGATAACACCTTCATATGACAATCAGGAGGATATCTACAATCAGCTTTTTACGAATTTGGAAAGAGCCAATAGCCTGATCGATACTGATGGTAGTGTCAAGGGAGATATTCTTTTTGATGGGAATATGGCTATGTGGCAAAAGTATGCTAATACTCTACGAGTGAGATTGTTAATGCATACGGCTAATGTCAATACTAATATATCTTCAAACCTTAAGGCCATTTTGGAGAATCCAGCTAAGTATCCATTGCTTGGATCTACGGAGGACGATGTTATTTATGAATATTCTGGGGTAGTGCCTGATGTATCTACAGTGTCAGCGGTGAATGGTGGAAGAGCTTATGATTATTTCTTGAGCGTACCTACTACTACTTTTATTGATAATTTGGATGACAATGACCCTAGACTTGAGTTGTTCTTAAGTCCAAGACAATGTGCTGAAGGTGATGCTACTTGTGCCGCTGATAGATTACAAGGCGTAGCTCCAGGTTTGGATCAATCAAACATCGGTAGACCAGCAGACTATTCTCGTAGATCTGAAGAGTTCTACAACTCTGGTACTTTGATCCAGTCAATTTGGGTTACTTATAGTGAATTGAACTTCATCTTGGCCGAGGCAAGAGAAGAAGGATATATTTCTACAGGTACCGCTAAGGGATATTATGACGCTGCTGTAGAAGCTTCCTTTACTCAGTGGGGATTAACTATGCCGGCTGATTTTTTAACAACGACAGCTCCATATGATAATACTACTGAAGTGCTTTACGAGCAAAAGTGGCTGGCACTGTATCATGTAGGTATAGAAGCATGGCTAGACTGGAAAAGAACAAGAAAGCCTTCGTTTATCAAAGCAGGTCCTGGCACTTCCAATAATGGGAATGTACCTGTAAGACTTTTTTATCCAGCAGACGAACAGTCTCTCAACGCTGAGAACTACGAAAATGCTATCAAGCTATTGGACGGAAATGATGACCTAAACGCTGGCGCTTGGTGGTGGAGCGCAAACTAGAGAAGAAATAGTGTTTTTTCAGATCATAGAGGCTGCTCATTAGGGCAGCCTCTTTTTCTTTTTTACCGGCGGGCTCAAGTTAAGATACCAGTGAGCAAACAATACCGCCCTATGGTGTTCAATTGGTTCAATGTAGTGTGAAGTGATGGCAATCTGGTGGTATATGGGAAGATTGTTTGGTTCAAACTGCTCATCATAGAGCATCTACTGACCCAGTTTTTAGAATTCTTTTTTAATTATGGGATAGTTGTCCTTTAATTCGTTGTTTATAATTTTGGGATTACCATCCTTGAATTTAAAATATGGGTTTCGACAAGAATATATTAACGGGTAGAATAATTGATGATAACACATGGTGGGAGGAGAGGAGGATTCCTTTTTACGATGAATTTAGCAAGAGACGTTACTATAATGGTTTCTTCGATCTAGTTTCCCAGAAATTCCCTCATCGTGCTGTAGTACTAATGGGACCTAGAAGGATTGGAAAGACGGTGATTATGTATCAAGCCATACAGGATCTTATTGATAGTGGTGTGGATCCAAAGCATATTTTTTATTTTAGTCTAGACACTCCTATTTATACGAATGTCCCATTAGAAGAACTTGTAAATGATGGTTTGTCGATCAATAATGTATCACTAGAGAATACATATGTCTTTTTTGATGAAATACAGTACTTAAAGGATTGGGAAATTCATTTAAAGTCACTAGTTGATAAGAACAGGAAAACGAAATTTATTGCAAGTGGGAGTGCTGCTGCCGCTCTTAGAATGAAAAGTATTGAAAGTGGTGCAGGAAGGTTTACAGATTATTTTTTACCTCCACTAACATTTGCAGAATATATTGACCTCAATGGATATGACAAGATGCTCTCAGAAACGGAAGTTAATTTTGGAGGAGCTCGTAGGTTTTATAAATGTTCAGACATTGAGAAATTCAATGATCACTTTATTGATTACATAAATTTTGGAGGTTTTCCAGAAATAGCGCTTAACTCAGACAAGGTGAAAAACCCTGAGCGTGTGATCCAGAAGGATATTACGGATAAGGTAATAATGAAGGACTTGCCGGGATTGTTCGGGATAGAAAATACCTTAGAGTTGCAGCAGTTTTTTAATGTATTGTCCTACAGGACTGGTGAGATTTTAGACTACAAAAAGGTTTCTCAAGAAACAAAAACTGACAACAAGACAATAAAGAAATATATAAAGTACCTAGAAGCTGCATTTCTTGTTAAGGTCTTGCATAGAGTAGATCTATCAGCTAAAAGATTTAAAAATATAACCCAGTTTAAGGTATATCTAACCAATCCTAGTTTATTCACGGGTCTTTTTGGTAGAATAAGGGCTAGTGATGAGCGTTTTCCTCACTTGGTTGAGACCGCAGTGTATGCTCAATATATGCACAGGGAGCATGAATATCTAAGATATGCTAATTGGAAAGTAGGAAAAGAAGAGGGGGAGGTTGACTTGATTCAGGTGAGTAATAATTTTCAAAACGTTCATTGGGCTGTCGAGGTCAAGTGGTCAGATAATCCTAAAGCAGGAAAGCTTAAAAAGTTTATGGAGAAAAACAGGCTGTCTAAAGGAGTGATAACCAGTAAAACCAAGTTTGAAGATTATGAAGACCTCTTAATCGTTCCCAATAGTATATACGCCTATGTTGTTAGTAAGAACGCACTCGATAAATTGGATGAAGAAATTCTTTGAGTCTAACTTATCTATGTAGTGAACTAATTGATTATTTCTATAAAAGAAAGATAGCCGATCCAACCTACACAGCAATAGCTAATCTATGGAACTGAGCAAATCATAAGTGCCTCAATACTTAGGTGCCCATTGGTTAGTTATCTATTGCCTTCGATCAGATCGGCGGAAATCTTGCTGTCACTAATTCTGAAATAATACATGGTCAAAAGCTGACTATGTTATTCACGGTGAATGCATTTACTCGGGTATATCCTTGCCCTTTTCTTCATCCATGATGATATCCAAAAAGTAAAACAGTTGATCTAAATCCTTAATGAAACACTCAAAGTCATCCATTAGTTCGTCATGCTTGGTGTGAAGGTATTGGAATACTACGCTTCGCAAATTTCTCTGAAGTCGCAATAGATCAGTCTTCTCTGAAAAAGCCTCTAGTGCTTCTACTGATTTTAAAGAAAGTAATGTCTTACAAGTTGTGGCATTCATATTATCGATGAGATTAATTGCATGGTTTGTTTGTTGTTGCTAACCTAATGAAAGGGAATGTATTAGGTGTTCGCAATAGTGAACACATAGGAGAAATCTGAATTTTATAGCTCCGCAGCGGAGCACGATTTTTACTGACGTTGGAACCTTCCTCCGCAGCGGAGGAAGGTTTTTACGCATGACAAAACGTTGCTCCGCCGCGGAGGAAGCTTTTTACGCTGAACAAAACCTCGCTCCGCTGCGGAGGAAGCTTTTTACGCTAAACAATTGGTCCCTCCGCTGCGGAGGAGCATTTTATAGCCTGTTGGTTTGCTACTACATAGTAATCTGTCAAAGTGGGGCAGCTGCCTACCTGAATAGATCGCTTTCCCGAAAGGTCGGGAAGGACGACTTTTTAAGACCTTAATTAGATGTTTGACGTTATTCATAAAATGCAAACTCGTAAGTATATTTCGTCATTACGAACGGAGTGAAGTAATCTGTTCATGTCATGCAGAAGTTCAGTGAACGGATTGCCGCATAGCCCCTCGATTTTCTATCGACAGTCTATTCGCAATGGCGCTGTTATTTCAACTATTAGCCGTCCTATATGACTTCATGAGTAAAATCAATTCTACGATAGTAAAAATTGTTTTAAACAGATAAAGGAGAACTCTTCTCACAGACGAATTTTCATTCGGACGATTCAAATATATATTGAGACGCAGCATAAATACGTTCGGCGTTTGGAAGTAGAAATGACCGCCCTATCTTCACGAAAAATCCAGTAAACAACGAAACAATAATGAAGGCAATACAAGAGATAGAGGCTATTCTGGGAGTTAAATTAGAAGAACAATCATTAGACGAAGATCAGGATCAAAAAAGCCTCTATTATATTCGTAAGGAAGAGCTGCGAAGTTTGGATTTGTATGGTGTGACTATCGAGGATTTTACCCCACTGGTGCCGTACTTACAGAAACTGGAAAGTTTTAAACTTACGAATTCTACCATTCAAAATTTTTCTGAACTCCTAAAATTCAATTGTTTCAATTTACAACTGGACAATGTTACCTTTCAGAACAGCAACTGTGACACGATTGGTCGCATGCCGGGTCATGTAATCTGCTCTAATATGAGCCTAGATGCTAGTTGTTTAGCCTGTCACCAGCAGCTCAATTACAAGCGATTCAGGCAAGTAGAGTTTACCAATTGTCACATTGACAATATTCAGGAGATGGATGATCTGGAAGATATCTCTCTTTTGATATTAAACAACATTACCTTCACCCATAGCCCCAAGAGAGGTTCAAAAGGGACAACTCGTCGTTTGACTATTACCGACACCAGCTTTGATGATATTTCCTTTCTCCCATTTGCTCACTCATTAAAATCTATAGAAGTGACGAATTGCCAGATCGGTAGCATTTCAGGGCTGACTCACTTCCCTTCTTTGGGAGGGTTTGCTATCGACTCTGATACGATTATTGAAGATCAATCAATATTAGAAAACAAGTCAGGTAAGAAAATAGGCCTTGCACTAGAGCAAGGGGAAAAGCCTTTGGATTTAATTAAGTTATCCCCTTTTAAGAACCATATTGATAGGTTAGAGATCCATAAGTTCACAGAACAAAAGTTAGAGGGCATTGATACCTTTCAGCAGGTAAAGAAGTTATACTTTCAAGACTCTAATGTGCATCTAGAGGCGTTTTTACCGATTGCTCAGCAGATAGAGAGTATTAGCTTGAGTAGTAGTACAGTTCAAGACTACAGTTATATCCAAGACTTTGCTAGCTTGATTGATTTTAGTGTGTCACAATATGGAGATGAGGATGAAGCATTAGAGATCTTTCCCCAGATACTGCCACTAAAAAACCAACTAAAATCGTTGGATATCTATGAGTCAGAAGGAGTCAAGTCACCGCATTTGATCAGAGAGTTTACCGCATTGGAGTCTTTAGTGATCGCATTTATCGATGGGGAGTTAGTCTCTCATATTTTGACCCTTCAAAACTTAAAAAGGCTGTCATTGATGATGTTTTACGAAGAAGGTACTTTCAGCTTAGAAAACCTCAAGAACCTAGAGTATCTAAAGCTCGAAACAGATGTGACTTTTACTGGGTTCGAGCATCTTAAAAAACTAAAATCCTTAAAGATCGGTGACTCTACTGATTCACCTACCATTGATTTCAACATGCTTCCAGAAATGAAAAACCTAAAACGTCTCAATCTGGTGAGTTATGATTATGAAATAAATGGTTTCGATCAGTTTCCTAATTTAGAGTACCTACAACTCAAAGGAAGTGCTAAAGTGACCTTAGGAAAGTTGGAACATTTGAAGGTATTGAGTTTAGAAAATGCCAATATAGAAAACTTTTCCACGTTCGAAGAGCAGCCTAATCTCGAAAGTTTAGACCTGTCGAATATAGTGTGCAAGCTAGATCTCAAAGAGATTGATAAGTTTCCAAACTTAAAAAAGCTTACGTTTATGGAAAGTGAAGTCACTGATATCTCAGCTTTAGAGCCTCTCAAGAAGTTGGAATATCTGGATCTACTAGGTACAGAGGTGAAGGATGTTCGTGTCCTGAATACTCTTCCCAATTTTAAAGGAGCAAACTTAGCGGTATGGGGTCAGAATGACTTAGCATCACAACTGGATAACCCCAATGTCGCTGCGTATGCTGGATTCCATCCAGTGTATCTCTGGATTTGGGAAGAAGATGAGTTTGGAATTTAATCGCAGGGCGATAGCCTTTTGGGTTTAATTCCCTGATCCTTGGGTCGAGTAGAAATAAAATCCCAAAGATACCTCATACCCTTGGGTCGGGGAGCTTCATTCTAATTAGCTTAGTTGGCTTTCGATAATAAGTCCTCACAATATTGTAAAAATGTCAGAAGCAAATTCAAATACACTTATTGAAGCTCTTAAAAAGATAGAGGACGCTTTGCAGGTAAAACTGGAAGAGGAGAATCATAATAGCAAAAAACAACAACCCAATTCATATAAGAGCTTCGGTCATCGGCACACAGCTAGAAAGCTAGATTATCTGACCTTGTCGGATTTGCACTTTGAGAGTTTTGATGCCTTAGCTCCTGTGTTCAACATGGTGAAAAAACTGACACTTATCAATTGTCGTGTTGATGATGTTTCAGCATTTCTTAGTTTCAAGTGCTTAACTCATATAGTTTTAGATGGAGTAACTCTTCCGGATACCTGTGATCTCCAATGCTGTCCGGCGAATACACTTAGAGGGCATTTCAAAGTCATTCATTTTAAAAACATGGAGGTCGTGCATATAGGATCTCTACTTCCTTTCGCCAAGTATTTATCCCATTTAGAATTTGACACATGTCAAATCAGAAACTTCTATGAAGTAAATCTGATCCCAGCACTATACAGTCTTACGCTAACCAATACACACATTCACAATGATGTCAATGATGAGGTTCATAAAGCAGATCTTAGTAGAAACTTATATTCACTGAGATTTAAAAATATGGAATTAGATGACTTCATCTTCTTCCTGCCTATTACTAGATCAACCAAAAACATAAATATAGAAAACAGTATTCTGGAGAGTTTTCATGGAATCGAACAGATTCCTCAATTGGAAAAACTTGCAGTAGATACAGGGACAACAGTGAAAGTGACGGAACCTCCTGAGGTGGATTCGAATATATCATATCAGCTGAAAGTATGCGAAATCAGCAAAACACGAAAGCGTAAGAAAGGCCTTCACACGAAGACTTTTGATTTTCAAAAGTTAGCTTCCATCGCTCATTGTATCAAAGAGCTAAGCTTTCATGAAGGAAGTAAGTTGACTAATACTACCTTTCTAAAACACTTCACACGACTTGATTCGCTAGTCTTTAATTACCAGAAGGTTGACCTCTCACATTTTTTACCCATTGCTCAGCAAATACGCTCTTTGTCTCTGGAGGGATGTCAATTTATGACTGAAGAATTACCCGCTTTCACTCAACTAGAACGAGTAGAGGTACATGAAGGGCATTCCTTCTCACAAGGGAAATACTTTAGAAACTTAAAGAAACTATTACCTCTCAAACAGCAATTGAAGAAACTGGCTCTTTGGGTCGATGAGCCAAAAGGGATGAGTAGTATCAGTGAGTTTGGAGCCCTTGAGTCCCTAGTGGTACAAAACGCAATTAGTGAGAAAAAAGCACAGCTAATACTCTCTCTACCTCATTTGAAAAAGTTGAGACTGAACATCAAATCGAAAAAAGGGAGCACTTTAGACCTCAAGGCAGTCAAAGGTCTGGAGTACCTACAGATTTGTGGTCGTGTAAACCCGATAAGGCTCACAGGAATTGATCAACTTATTCGATTGAAACACCTAGCATTAGAAGGAAGTGTTCTTATGAGTGACCTGAGTTGTTTTAAAAAACTAGCGTATTTCAAATGCGAAGATTCTATAGACATCAATCAACTCAGCAGTGATACTTTGAAAGTACTTGAATTAGACCTTGATGAGGATGATTATCGTATCCAAGGCCTAGAGCAGTTTCCTAATCTGGAAGAGTTACTGATAGATGGTGTATTTGATAGAAATCAGCACAAGTTTGTTTTAGGAAAGTTGGATAGTCTTCGTGTGTTAAAACTACAAGCCGGCTATCACCATGAGATTGACTTTTTAGATCAATTGCCTAATCTTGAAAGGCTAGACCTTAGTAACAATCAACTTCGAACGCTCAAAGGGTTGGCATCACTCCAGAATCTAAAGATGCTCGACGTATCCTTAAATGAACTCAAGGATTTGGATGGGTTGGAGCACCTGCAAAATCTAGTTTATCTGGACTTGATTGACAATGGAGTGTCTGAGGTGAAAGTTCTTAACAACCTACCTGCGTTGAAACAGGTCAATTTACCAAGTGCAAGTAAGGAGCTCGTGAAGCAATTAGACAACCCAGGACTAGCAACCTATCTCGGCGGACCTTACAGAGCCTTTACGATTTGGGAGGATCAATCATTTTACCTATGATGGTATAGGGAAGCGGTCTATATTAATCATAGATTCATCTTAAAGAATACAGGAAATCAAGGTGCCTACTAGTACCACCCGAAGCCTGTTGAAAGAGTTTTTTTCCTGTCTTGATCTGAGATTTGCAATAAATCTCAAACCTTCTTCAAAACGAATAATCCTCCAATCTCAACGGATATTGGTTCTATCCTTACGGATACAAATTGGGCATTTCTTCCACCGGTATGCCGTCATACATTTACTCGAAATTAATTTATTAGAGACCATTTAAACCTGACTTCTTTTTTGATCAGCTATACAATTGTTATCAACTATTGATGGATTAGAAAGGTAAGTAGGCTTTAAAAGGTTGAACCTATAAAAAACCAAACATGAAAAAGTTTACACTATTAGCTATGCTCATCGTAATGAGTATACTCACTCACGCACAGGTCATCAACTTTCCTGATGCTAACTTTAAAAACAAACTATTAAGCATTGGCGGTATAGATACTAACAATGATCTTGAAATTACTCAACAAGAGGCGGAGCTGGTGACTAGCCTTAATTTGAGAAATTCAGGTATCAGTGATTTGACAGGGATAGAATATTTTATCAATGTAGAGACAATCAATCTTGATAAGAATAATATCGTTGATGCAGACTTTTCTGGAAATACAGAATTGGTCAAGTTGGACATCAGTTTTAATAGCAATATCAAAAGTTTAAATGTTGAGAATAATGCTAAGCTTAAAGAGCTTTCCATTGGTCGGAGTAGAAATTATCTATATGATGGCCCCACAGAACTCGACTTTACTAATAACCCACTACTAGAAAGATTGTTTGTGGTTTATTGTGATGTAACGAATTTGGATTTGTCTAATAACACCGCTTTGATCACTTTAGGAATTGAATGTGACAGACTACAAGGCCTTGACTTTTCTAATAATACAGCGTTAAGGTGGTTGTCAATAAATTATTCCAACATAAATAATTGGTCACAACCACTGGATCTTACCCCGCTGACTAAACTAGAGCAATTACGAATAGCAGGAAATGGGTTAACTGAGATAGACCTTTCTCAGAATACGCAGTTGACAACATTTCATGCAGAGAACAACAATCTTGAGTTTCTGGATTTATCAAACAACCCAAAAATAGGCACACTTCGTCTTGATCGTAATGAGTTGACTAGTATAGATTTTTCTGCTCTCAATGAACTTGGGTTTCTAAGTATCGGTGATAATAAATTAGAGACATTAGATCTTAGAAATACGAGTGTACAGAGTCTTAATTTTTCTAATAATCCAAATATTACTAGAGCATTACTGACAGGACTTAATTTTCGTGCAGATCAGCCGCATTTTGCGTCTTGTCCTAGTTTGGATTTCATCTGTGCAGATGCAGCTTACATCCCACAGATTCAAGATCGTTTCAACAATCCTAACTATACCGCATGTACAGTAAGCAGTAGCTGTGGTACCGATTATTACCCTGTAACTGGCACAGTACGCTATGATCTGGATAATGATGGATGTGATGTGAACGATAAAGGTTTCACAGATGCACAATTCATCTTGTCTAATCAAACTACAGGAGATATCCTGCAGGTTTTTCCACTCAATACCGGTGAGTATAGTGCAGCACTTCAAGAGGGGGATTACTTCATGTTTAGCAATCTGCAAAATCCTTTGTATTTTAAGATTGACCCTTCTCCGTTTCCTCCAGCAGTCATTAGCTTTCCACAGAATGGACCAAGTGTTACTAAAGATTTCTGTGTTTCTGCCAATGGTTTTTTCAATGATTTAGAAATCATGATAGTACCAGTTAATCAAGCAAGACCTGGATTTAGTGCAGAGTATGTAGTCACGTATAAGAATAGAGGAACTACTACTCAGTCAGGAACAGTTACATTCACCTATATGAATGATGTTTTACAATATACTTCAGCTTCCCCTGGCCCATCAGCGATATTTGGAGATAAGATCACTTGGTCATTTAGCGATTTAACTCCACTTGAATCGAGAAGTATTACCTTGACTTTTCAGGTCAACACACCTTTGGACAATCCTGCTGTAAATGGTGGTGATATATTGGCTTTCGAAACAAAGGTGGCTGCTAATAATGATTCTTCCCCGAGTAACAACGTAGCTGTTCTTAATCAGACGGTGGTAAACTCTTACGACCCTAATGATAAGACTTGTTTGGAAGGAGAGATTTTGGAGCCAAAGAATGTAGGTAACTATTTACATTACCTGATACGCTTTGAAAATGAAGGTACAGCGGATGCTATCAATATCAGAATTACAGATGACATTGATACTACCAAGCTAGATATCGCAACCTTTGTTCCATTACATGCGAGTCACCCATACCGTACAGAAGTGCATAATGAGAAAGAGATTGAATTTATCTTCGATGATATACACCTTCCATTCAATGATGCAGATAATGACGGGTATGTGTTATTCAAGATCAAATCTAAATCGGACCTTGTTCTCAATGATGAGATTGATAACGGAGCCTCAATCTATTTTGACTTTAATCCTCCAGTTATTACGGATGTAGAGACAGTTACTGTAAAAGAAAAAGAGGATGAAGAAGAGCTACCAGAGTTCTCTGATTTCTTTGTCCTGTCTCCTAACCCTACATCAGGAGTTATGTATCTGAGGTATAAAGAACCCAAAGTAGCTAAGTTCATTCAGTTCATCAGTATTCATGATTTATTTGGAAATGTAGTTGGTTACTTCCCTGGAACTACCCAAATATTCAATGTCAGTTATTTGTTTCCGAATAACTATATCATGAGAGTTCATACTACTAAAGCTGTATTCGCTACACAGTTTATCAAAACAAAGTAAGAAAATGAGGTAGTTATAATTGTTGAATTAACTGTAAAACGCCCTACTTCTGATGATCAGAAGTAGGGCTGGCTGGCCGATAGATTAATTAGACTTCTTTGCATGGACTTACAATAAGTAGGCCAACATCTAAAATGAATAGAAAATATTTCAATCGAAGAATTAAATACTCTTTAGAGATGTGCTAAAACCGTCTTTTATCTTTTCGATAACTTTTGATCAGTGATTTATCTAATATTATGCCTACCTGATGTGTACCATAGTTTTGTCCAATGAGCCCATTGGTAGGTAATTCGAAGGCATAACCGATCCGCAAATTTTTACCAATTTCAAAATAAAAAAAGGTACCATAATGCACGAAGTCACGCATGCTGAGCCCAAACCACACCAAACCATCTACATTGATACTTCCCGTAAGGTCCAATGAAGGCCTGCTTTGATCTGCGAATTTGATTAATCCGTCTACTTTATATTCTGTTTCGCTAAAATGCCTGAAATAATACCCCGCATTTAAATAGTAATGCCTATTGTATCTAATACTGTTGGCCGACCCATCTTCTATGCTAACTTCTAAAATTCTCGGTATGGAAGCACCTACATAATAGTCCAAATTCATGAACATCGCTCCAATTCCAAAATTAGGAGTAGTTGTATTCTCCAATCCCGTAGTAAGCAACTCATCATCTACAAACTCAAGATTAAGTTTGGAAAGGTCATAGCTATTCGTGACGAAACTTCCTTGTAATCCAAACCCGAGTTTTGATTCTTCCATTTTGATATTGTAGGATGAAGAAAGCTGTACTTCGTTCGTACTACTTATTCCTACTTGATCATTGATAATGACAAGACCAACTCCCATTTCACCATCTTTAAGAGCCGCTTGTCCAGTCGCAGTATTGGTAACCGGTGCTCCTTCAATACCTACCCACTGCGCACTGGTCATAAAAGAAGCGGATACGTTATTGTATATTCCAGCATAAGCCGGGTTAAGCATTAGTTTGTTAAACTGGTAAAGTCTATAGAGTGGATCGTCCTGTGCGTGTAGAGAGGATATCAAACAAACTAATAATACTATAGTCAATGAAATTCGGCTCATGATTTTAACGTTTTAAGAATAAAAATCCCGAACCTATTTTCTTTTTATTGCTACGTACAATGTAGAAATAATTCCCTTGAATTAAATCCCGATTGCTACTTTGATTGGATCTACCTCTGAACACTAGCTCTTGATTGTTGTAGTCTTTGATGCTAAACACTTTGTTTCCATTTCGGTTAAAAATTTCCACAAGTGTATTGTCGTATAAGAGTATGTTTTTGATTTTGAGAAAGTCATGTTTCCCATCTCCATTGGGAGTAACTACATTTTTAACTTCAATCTTGGGTAGGTCTCGTACTTCACCTGTTATCTCAAAAGTGATTACACCAATAGAGGTATTCATACTTACGGTACTATTAAAAAAGCCAGTTTGACTAGCTAATAGCTCCACAGTGAATTCAGCGTATTCATCAACCTGAATATTCGGAGGAATGTTTAATAGCGCAAAATTGGTACTATCGGATAAGGTGACTTGATAAATTTCAATAGAAACATCTCCAGTATTCCTCATCTCAAAAATTGTTTCTATCTCAATATTAATGGTAGTGCTACCTACATCGACAACTTCAGAGTTTACAGGTGTAATAAGTACGTTGTCTATATCGTCACTGATCTTAGTTATTTCAATATCTCCATCATCGTCTACATCTAAAACCTCAACAACTACATTAAGATCAGTAGATACAATACCATCAGATGCACTTACAATAATTTGATAAACATTGTCTAGATCGCCGTCTGTAGGGGCTTCAAAATCGGGTGATTGAACAAAACTCAATTCTCCGGTCTTTGAAATAGTGAAAAAATTAGCGTCAGCTCCAAGAACAGTATATGTAACGTCGTCATTTCCACCTCCATCACCATCATTGGCGTCAAAATTGAAGATTGGAGTCAGGTTGTTTTCAAGATAATTTTCAGAAGGCGTAGACGACGTGAATATGGGTAAATCGTTAATAGGGTTGACATTGACAATTAGGTTAAAAGGCTCACTGTTCCTATCATTGACAAGAATAGGAACGGTCAATTGTCCATTGAAGTCGGTATCTGGCGTTATAGTGTTTCCTAGGACAGAATAATTGGGTCCTTCTTCTACTACTAAGGTGAAACTTAAAGGAAATAATCCATCAGGATCGTTTACTAAAACGTCTGCTAATGTAATGTTTAAAGGAACTTCCTCGTTTGTGGCAAGATTCCTTTGTCCTGTAATAGTGAAGACTTCGTCATTGATATTGTTCACAGTAACCGTCCAATTATGAGAAGCGGTATTGTTGTCTGCATCTCTAGCTGTGATAGTTACTTCATAGACATTGTTAGTGTTGGCATCAACTGGATTTTCAAAGTCTCTAGCTACCATGCTGACGACTCCTGTTGTACTGTTGATAGTAAAGTCCGCTGCATCTGTTCCGCCGAGAGAGTAAGTCACTGTTCCAATCGGCGTACCAGTTATACTAGGAGTCACTGAAGTGTAAGTATTATTTTCATTGACGTTCGTATTTGCAATGGGATCAATTGTGAAAGTTGCTGATTCCGTGAGGTCGTTAACAGTTACCGTCCAGGCTTCTGAGTCATCATTTCCATCACTGTCTGTAGCTGTGATAGTTACTTCATAAACATTGTTAGTGTTTGCATCAACTGGATTCTCAAAGTCTCTAGCGACCATACTGACAACTCCAGTGGCGCTATTAATGGTAAAGTCCGCTGCGTCTGTTCCGCCAAGAGAGTAAGTCACTGTTCCAATCGGTGTTCCAGTTATACTAGGCGTCACTGAAGTGTAAGTATTGTTTTCATTGACGTTCGTATTGGCAATGGCATCGATGGTGAAAGTAGCCGATTCCGTAAGGTCGTTAACAGTTACCGTCCAGGCTTCTGAGTCATCATTTCCATCACTGTCGGTAGCAGTAATCGTTAATTCATAAACATTGTTAGTGTTGGCGTCTACCGGATTTTCAAAGTCTTTAGCTACCATGCTGACTACTCCAGTGGCGCTATTGATAGTAAAGTCCGCTGCATCAGTCCCACCAAGAGAGTAAGTCACTGTTCCAATCGGTGTTCCAGTTATACTAGGCGTCACAGAAGTGTAAGTATTGTTTTCATTGACGTTCGTATTGGCAATGGCATCGATGGTGAAAGTAGCCGATTCCGTAAGGTCGTTAACAGTTACCATCCACGCTTCCGTGTCATCATTCCCGTCACTATCAGTAGCAGTAATCGTAAGCTCGTAGATATTGTCGGTATCATCATCGGCAGGATTTTCAAAGTCTCTAGCTACCATGCTGACTACTCCAGTGGCGCTATTGATAGTAAAGTCCGCTGCATCTGTTCCGCCAAGCGTGTAAGTCACTGTTCCGATCGGTGATCCAGTGATGTTAGGAGTTACAGAAGTGTAAGCATTGTTTTCATTGACGATAGCATTAGCAATTGCATCGATAGTGAAAGTTGCTGATTCTGTGAGGTCGTTAACAGTGACTATCCAAGCTTCTGTGTCATCGTTTCCGTCACTGTCAGTAGCCGTAATGGTTAATTCGTAGACATTGTCCGTATCATTATCAGCTGGATTTTCAAAGTCTCTAGCTACCATGCTGACTACTCCCGTGGCGCTATTGATAGTAAAGTCCGCTGCATCAGTCCCTCCAAGCGTGTAAGTCACTGTTCCGATTGGTAATCCAGTGATGCTAGGAGTTACAGAAGTGTAAGCATTGTTTTCATCGACGCTGGCATTAGCAATGGCATCTATGGTGAAAGTTGCCGATTCCGTAAGGTCGTTAACAGTTACCTTCCAAGCTTCCGTGTCATCATTCCCGTCACTATCAGTAGCAGTAATTGTTAATTCATAGACATTGTTAGTGTTGGCATCAACTGGATTTTCAAAGTCTCTAGCTACCATGCTGACTACTCCCGTTGTACTGTTGATAGTAAAGTCCGCTGCATCTGTTCCGCCGATAGAGTAAGTCACTGTTCCTATCGGTGCCCCTGTGATGCTAGGCGTCACCGAAGTGTAAGCATTGTTTTCATTGACGTTCGTATTAGCAATTGCATTGATGGTAAAAGTTGCTGATTCCGTGAGGTCGTTAACAGTTACCGTCCACGCTTCCGAGTCATCATTCCCGTCACTGTCTGTAGCAGTAATCGTTACTTCATAGACATTGTTAGTGTTGGCATCAACTGGATTTTCAAAGTCTCTAGCTACCATGCTGACGACTCCTGTTGTACTGTTGATAGTAAAGTCAGTCGCATCAGTCCCACTGAGAGAGTAGGAGACAGTTCCGATCGGCGTACCAGTTATACTAGGCGTCACTGAAGTGTAAGTATTATTTTCATCGACGCTAGCATTAGAAATTGCATCAATAGTGAAAGTTGCTGATTCCGTAAGGTCGTTAACAGTTACCGTCCAAGCTTCCACATCATCATTTCCATCACTATCAGTAGCTGTAATTGTAAGCTCATAGACATTGTTAGTGTTGGCGTCTACCGGATTTTCAAAGTCTCTAGCTACCATGCTGACTACTCCCGTTGTACTGTTGATAGTAAAGTCCGCTGCATCAGTCCCACCGAGAGAGTAGGAGACAGTTCCTATCGGTGTACCAGTTATATTAGGCGTCACTGAAGTGTAAGTATTATTTTCATTGACGTTCGTATTTGCAATGGCATCTATGGTGAAAGTAGCCGATTCCGTAAGGTCATTAACAGTTACCGTCCACGCTTCCGAGTCATCATTCCCGTCACTGTCTGTAGCAGTAATCGTTACTTCATAGACATTGTTAGTGTTGGCGTCTACCGGATTTTCAAAGTCTCTAGCAACCATGCTGACGACTCCCGTTGTACTGTTGATAGTAAAGTCAGTCGCATCAGTTCCACCAAGTGTGTAAGTCACTGTTCCGATTGGTGTTCCTGTGATGTTAGGAGTTATCGAAGTGTAAGCATTGTTTTCATTGACGTTCGTATTTGCAATGGCATCGATAGTGAAAGTAGCCGATTCCGTAAGGTCATTAACAGTTACCGTCCAGGCTTCTGAGTCATCATTTCCGTCACTATCAGTAGCAGTAATCGTAAGCTCGTAGATATTGTCGGTATCATCGTCTGCTGGATTTTCAAAGTTTCTAGCTACCATGCTGACGACTCCAGTGGCACTGTTGATGGTAAAGTCCGCTGCGTCTGTCCCACTAAGCGTGTAAGTCACTATTCCCATAGGGGTGTCGCCGGATAAGCTCGGTGTTACCGAAGTATAGGTTGTGTTTTCATTAACATTCGCGTTCGAAATCGCATCGATAGTGAAGTTGGCAATCTGACGGACAAATATATCTTCTGAAAACTCTGACGTATTGCCGCTTGCATCCGTAGCAGTCGCGACTATGTGATCTCCCCTTACTACAGATCCTAAAGCAAGCGTACTTGAGAAAGTATTTTGAGCACTAGCAGCAGGATAAGTTATAGTGGTTAAATACTCTTGTCCTTGGCGAGATCCATCTGATTTGTATAAATCAACTAACAAATCGTAATCACTATTACCTGTAGCAGCGTCTACCAAAAAGTCAAACTCTAAATTTGCTCCATTGATTACAGCGCTTGAGATAGCAGGGAAGTTTTGTAAATCATTGTTTCCCATGTCTACATCGTTGATGTCATTGGTATCCGCACCTGATGCTCCTAAATCAATACCTATTGTATTCCCTGAAATACTATTTCCCCTTATGCTATTTCCAATAGAAGTTGTTCCAGTATTTAGGGAAATTCCTGTGGTATTGTTTACGATCACATTCGATTCCGCTACATTAATGCCTCCTAAAGTGGAATTACTACCTATTATTTGAATACCTGTGGTATTAGGCGATGAACCACCTACTGCGTTTTCACCAATTTTGACACCTCTCACGGTACTGCCATTGCCATTTAGTGCAATTCCTGCATTGGCAAAACCATGGATAATCAATCCATAAATTTCACTAGCAGCTGTAATGTTCAAACCATTTACTGAACCTGCACTTGATCCATCCAATTGGATATTCAACACCGCATCATTTCCTGCTGATAAAGTGTTTCTTGTAGCGCCTATTTGAGAATACCCGTCTATGATTACTTCTTGTGAAATAGTTGGCAGGGCAGATGTAGGCGCGATTGTTTGTACCCCAGCACCAGAAATACTAAAATCAATATAGTCTTTGTCTGTATCAGAATTAGCTTGAATAAGTGCATATCGCAGTGATCCTGGATTGGTGTCGTCTAATGTATTCCTGACCCGAGAGACCCAAAGAGGTGACCCAATAAATGTTCCGTTATTGCCATTTACGATATCTTCAACAGTGGTTTGAACGCCGATAGTCTGGTCATCATCAAAATTCCAATAAGCCACCAAGTCAGATTCGTTAGGATTGGTGCTTGCCATGTCCGACTGGATTTGGACTGGTGTATGAGATGTATTGAAAATCTTAAATTCATCTAGCTGACCGTCGAAAAAATTAGGGGCTCCTATTTGTAAACTGCCTGTAGTACCGGCATTTCCAACGGCTGTATTTGAAGTGATCACAGATGCCACTTCTACTCCATCAAAATAAATTTTGGCAGTTGCATTCCTTTGATATGTACAAGCAATGTGCGTCCATTCGTTCAACGGGATTTGGTCTACAGTTGTGAAATTGACGCCAACTGTTGCGGGAAACAAAAAGAACTGAACCGTTCTATTTGCATTTACACGAACACGTTTATCATCGATACTACCACCCGATCTCCTGAATAACAATCCTCCATTAGCATCTGGGTTGGTAACTTTTACCCACATCGAATAGGTAACTTCATTGTTTACATCAAAATCAGTACTTGCAGGAATAGTAATTGCGTCGTCTACTCCATCGAAGTATATGTTTGTAGCACCAGGAGGCTGGGTAGGTAACGGCTCCCCAGTATCATTGGTCACAGTGACGGTTATCGTTTGAGAGACAGTAGCTCCTCCGACTGCATCCGTAGCGGTTACTTGCAATAGGTAATCATTATCAAAATCGCTGTCTGTCGGATTTTCAAAATCTGGTTCATTATTGAAGGTTAGCAAGCCATTTGCAGCATTAATACCAAACAAGGAGGCATCTGCCCCGCCAGTGATGGAGTACGTTACATTAGCATCTGCTGCCCCTCCATCGCCATCATTAGCCTGTACATTGAGAACTGTTCCCGTACCATTTTCTGTAAAATTTGCCGAGTTGGCACTAGTAATGATAGGGGCCTCATTGACATCCGTGACTGTGACTGTGATCAACTGTTCCGTTGTTAATCCCGATTTATCAGTGGCAGTGACCCGCACCCTGTACGTATTGTCGCTTCCTACGTCCTGTGGGTTTTCAAAATCTCGAGCAGTACTGAACCTCAGTCTCCCATTGCCCGAATTGATGGAGAAAAATGATTGATCTTGCCCTCCTGTGATGGAATAGTTTACATTAGAATCGTTACTCCCTCCATCACCATTATTCGCTTGTATGTCAAGTACGTCACTTGTACTGTTTTCGGGCCCGCTGGCTGTGTTTCCACTCGTAAATATGGGAGGCCCGATGAAATCGAGACTTAACCCAGTATTGAAATTGGTGGAGTTACTAATGGAGGAGGTATTCAAATTTGTAAATGCGCCATTACTGAATGTAACCCGTAGATCTGAAACACTATGAACATCATCATTTAATGTAGCATTTCCAGTCAAAGTAATGATAGCAGTAGTTCTATTGTTGGAAAATGCTACATCGATACCTAAACCAGCGGGAAGATTGTCTATTGATAAATTGCTTTCTACGGTCGATGTATTACCAACAAATCTATCTCCTACCAAATTAATGATTAATTCACCCTGTATACTTCCGTCATTAGCTGATGACTCTTGAAAAACTTCATTAGTCAAATTATATTGATAGATGCGAGAAGGGCTATTATCAGATCCGACCATATAAAGCCTAGTACCATTCCCACTTACGGCTACTCCTCTTGGCCCACTGTCTTGACTTCCGACATCGATACTACCCAAATTATTGAACCCTCCTCCAGTTGTTGATAATCTAAACCTTGTTCCAACACCTACAGCGCGTAACCTATCTTTCGTTCTTTCGGTGAAGAAAAATTTAGAACCATCTGAATTGAATGTTACACTTTCAAGGGTATTGATGTCTGAATCGATAGTCAATACATCTATATATCTGCCGGGGTCACTTGCTGTAGTTAAGTCATAAGCTGTGCCTAAATTATATTGGCGAATTTCCTCATTCGAGTTTGCAATAAATATTTTTCTTCCGTCATTGGAGATCGCTACACCTCTTGTGTCAGCAGATGGAAGCGTCAGATGATCCATATTATTTGCACTGGAAAAAGAGGCGGAGGAAATTTCAAATGGAGTAGAAAGCGTATAGGTTATCGCTTTATTACTTCTACCCAAATACATATAAGTGCCATCTTTCGAAAAACTTATACCGTGTGGTTCGCCTCCTTGAGGGCTGGTGTCGAGTGATGAACCTGAATAGGAAGCTGATGTAATGTCATGCGGGATACTCAAGTTGTATTGAAAAACTCTATCTGGACTTATATTAGCAACAAATACGCGGGTCCCATCAGGACTTATCTGTACGCAACGTGGGTCTGTTGCTTGACCAGAGATATTGAAGTTGCTACCGCCATTGCGAGTAGATATATCTGAATTGGTAGAATAGGTGAGGGATCCTGGTTGGCCATTCGCAAAACGTACTATGCCAATTAAAAAAATAATCAGAAAGAGACGTTCAACAAGTTTGGACTTATGTAGCATGTGGTTTCTAGCAGAAAAAATCAAATGCCAATATTATCTAAAGCTTGTAATTAAGGGGAGTAGGGTAGAGTCGACAAAAGGTCGACAAGAATCAATAAACTGGATATCTAGTCAATAAACGATTTTAATGCTTCTCGCAGCTCGGCGGCAACGAAAACGGGCGTCATTTTTCCTGCCGCTGACTGAGGGACGAAAAACGACCGTCGTTTTTGCTGCGGACGGATGAGGCTCAGAAAACGACCGTCGTTTTTCTTGCGGACGAGTGAGGCTCTAAAATCAGCCGTCATTTTTCTTGCGGACGGCTGAGGGACGAAAAATGACCGTCGTTTTCCTTGCCGCTGCGTGAGGCTACAAAAACAACAGCTGTTTTCGTTGCTGCCGAACGGCGTGGGCAGTTCATGTTTTTGAATTGCCTAAAAATTTCAAAAAAGAAGGTGATTTGATTTTGTGAACTTATTTCTACCTTAATATCTAAGAAAGAAATCATTCACTTTTACGGAAGGGTCAAGCCCTATCTTCTTTCGTATTCGATAGCGCGTATTTTTAAGACTATCTACTTGTACATTCAATAAACTGGCTATTTCCTTAGAGCTTAACCCCATCTTGACATACGCAACAAACCTTAAGTCACTTTGAGTGAGTTTCGGATATTCATTATTGATCCTTTCAAAAAAGGAAGGGTGTATCTGCTCAAAAAGTAATTTGAAGTCTTCCCAATTAGATCCTGAGTTCTCGGAGTATTGATTAGTAATTAGTTGATCAAGCTTTTTTCTAACTTTTACATCTTCCACTTCATCCTTAATGGTAGTCAGCTCATCTATTCTCTTAGTCACTTCCATATTGGAGGATAGCAGTTTTCTATCCCTCTTCTCTATTTCTTGCTCGACTTTATCTATGGTGCCTTTTGCATTACGCAGTTGATACTCTGTCAATCTATTCGTAGCGAGTAGTTGTTTGTTTTCAAGGATTACTCTTTTGAAGTTGTACGCAACACCGATGGTTAGGAAAAAAACTTCAACATACCATGCGAATCGCAATACAATGAATTTAGAAAAAAACACTGGTGTAACTCCATATAAGGCTAGTATGTGGATGATTCCAATCAGAGAGAAAAGCACAATACCTACAGTATAAAAACCTGCTTGTTTTAGGTTTGCTCGCATAGCAAAGACACCTACCGTAATCAAAAGTGTCGTGTGTAAAAAACTTGAAAAAGGCACCTTGGGTAGGTTCGCAAGATCTATTCCTAAAAAAACAGCCAAAATGAGAAATACGTGTAGTAGTGCATCTGCATAGAGCAGAGAGGTTAAGACTTTACTAAAAGTGCGTACTCGTAAAAAATAAATGGTGAAGAGTGATATGAATGCGATAAGCCCATACAAACTCATCCTCATCATGAACGGATTCCAATCAGGATTGCAGGCCCATAAGTAGAGAAACCCTAAACCACTTCTACTCAAAATAAATAGAATCACGAATGCTAAGTGGAAGAAGTAGAGCAAGTATATTTTCTTTTTGAAAAGAACAAAAAGTACAATGGAGATGAGGCAAACAATAAATAACAAACCTATACCAACCCCAAGCTCTAATGTTTGAATCAAGTTTTTCTTTTGGTACTCTTCCTCAGTCTGAAAGCTCAGAGGCGAAATACTCCGATTACCATTCGTAGTGATGTATAGATAATACACTTGAAGGGTCGAATCTTGGCTAGTAATAGGGAATACATGATTTCTATATTGCTCCTGTCGATCTTCAAAAGGAATGCTAATGCCTGATTGAAAATGTTCTTGAACAGTTCTGTTTTTTACAGAATAAAAATCGATGTGTTTTAAAGCAGGCTCACCTACTTCTAGAAGATACTTAGACGTGCCGTTCTCTAAGGTTTTTAGTTTAATTCTTATCCAACAATCGCTTTTGACTTCTGTTAAAGTAATTTTTTTATCAGTAGAGCTTTCAGGTCTATCAATTATTTCTTGAATAGAAAGTTCATTGCTCGTATCTAAATACGCTATCTCAAAGAAGCTAAAATGGCTATCAGTAAATTGAGACTGTGCTAGCAGATTAAAAGTTGATACAATCAACAGTATAGCAAGAGGAAGTTTTACATTAGCAGGCACTTACAAAGGATTTCTTGAAGTTATTTAGGGGACTAAATTAAAACGATTCGCAATAAAATGGCCTTAAAAAGCTTTTTATTGGATTTCAGCCGCTTCACTACTCATTTCGACTTCACCTCTAATAAAACCACTCATACAATAACCTCCGCTTCCCACACATCAAGTGGGTACATTCATACATCTATTTGGTTTCCAAAAAACACAGAATCTAATATTAAAGTGCAAAAGGCGGAAACCGAAAAGCCTTACGAGTAGGTGATATTTTTTTCAAAAGCTAATATTATGAATAATACAGAGAAACTGGAAGTGCTAAGGGACAGGGCGAGCCTTGAAGCAATTTACGACGCAAATGCTCAACCGGGCACTCATGTCTTCTTTTACAAGGGAAAACGACGAAAATGGTCTGATACTTATGCTGAGGTGCAAGTAATTTATGCGGACAGACAGGTGAAAGTAACTGATCACAGTAATAGGCCAGGACTGGGTGTTTTTACCATTGGTAGCCGTCCTAATTGGTATTACAGCCTTTCTTTGTTTCCTGATCCTAAAGTGCTTGAAGCAAAAATCTACGAACTGCTCCAGTTTAGCCTAATTGGAGAATCGGTTTATGAAGAACAAATGACTGTCTGATAGGCTATCTAAAAACGGGTCGAAACGGATCTTTCGACCCGTAAAATGACTAAATTCTTAATTTCATCAGAAATTCGTCGTTTAGCCTCTTATTTACTTTCTTACCTCCAATAAAGCCACGCACTTTACATGTAATGTTTGAAGTTTATAATTACCGTTGTTGCTTGTACAAAGAATTTTAGATTGAAACCAATTTTTTAATATAGAATCGTCTCAGTTTTTTCTCAGATAAGTTGAGAAAATGTTGGGAAATCCTTCCCTTCTTTTGAAAAACAAGCAAAAAAGATGAGAAATTTCCTACTCATCAACACTAATTCCTTTGAGTTTTCTAAAGTGAATTTTAGATATAAGTGTAAGAATCCCCTAAACTTCACCGTTAGTAAACATAGTTTGTTCTAATAAATGTTGATCAATTTCTAAGCTTGGTGCTTGCTGTTTAGCGAACCGAACTGGTGGTTTGTTTCCCAATGATTGATGAGGTCTTATATTGTTATAAGTCCATACCCATTTCTGCGTTTCATCTCTGACTTCATTGAGATCTGTGAATAAATGGGCTGATAAGACTTCTTTTCTGTAGTTGCCATTGAACCGTTCTATCAAGCTGTTTTGAGTGGGTTTGCCTGGCTGTATGAAACAGAGTTTTGATACGATGCTTTCTAGCTCAAGTCTCGAATGTAGCTGAAGTGAATTCTGGTCCATTATCAATACGAATGACTTTTAGTTTACCTCTCCATTCAATCAACCTAGTCAGTTCTCGCACCACTCAATGAGCACTGATTGACGTATCAATGGTGATCATCAAAGCTTCTCTGTTGTGGTCGTCAATGACATTGAATGTTCTGAACTGTATGCCGTTGATCAATGAGTCATGCAGAAAATCCATACTCCAAGTGATGTTTGTTTTGACTGGTATGATGTGTGGTGCTTTCACTCTGGCAGGAAGCCTCCTTTTTTGCCTTCTCCGCAAGTTCAGACCCATCATCAGGTAAACTCTTCGTACTCGTTTGTGATTCCATCTATAGCCATCTGCTCGAAGCATGTGATACATTTTGCGAAAACCATAGGTGGGATATCGTTCGGCTAATTGTTCCAAATTACTGATGATTTGAGCATCCTCAGTTTTTGTCTTAAAACGATAATCAAGTACACCGATGTGCTTAGTTTGATTGCAGAGCAGGCCTGCCTGATACTCAGCCCCTCTGCTTTGACCAAGTATCCAACAGCTTCTCGTTTAATAGCAGGCCTTAGAGCTTTTTTTCTATCAGGTTTTTGAGTGCATTATCCTCTAAGGCCAGATCCGCATACATTCGCTTGATCTGATTCAATTCAGACTCAAGTTCTTTCATTTTCTTCAGCTGATTAGCTTGCATGCCTATGTACTTACTCTTCCAGCTATAATAAGTCGGCAGACTCACTCCATGAGTACGACAAATTTCAGCAACTGTCCTACCTGATTCTTGTTCTGATAAGATTTTGATGATCTGTGGTTCGGTAAATCTGCTCTTTTTCATTTCCCTAAATTTAAGCGTTTATCTTTAGTTTTAATCGCTCCAATTTTTAGGGATCCATGTAGTCTCATCTATGGTCAGATAGAGTCCTACATTATCTGGAAAAACAACGTGTTCTTCTGCGTACTCTAGTTGATCCCAAGTAGTAAAATCACTCAAATGAACAGCATACTATTCCTCTAACAGTTTGCCGTTCACATGAAAGTACTTACCCAAGCTTTTGCAACTTACTGGACTGGTATCGATGCACTGCTTTTAAAAAAGACGCGAATTCTTTAGTCATTCGCGTTCCTTTGGCTATTAATTGCCAGTCTCTACTCATTACTTTACCTGTGTATTCATTGAGCCAGCGCCTACGCTTGACCTTCAGAAAACTAGCCTTTCCTCGAATGGGGAAATCCTTGACTGTTATCGGTTCGTGGAAACCATGTAATCGTAATTGATCCTCAGAAAACTCCTTGGCAGGCAATTCTTTCTCAACTAAACTGATCCAATAATCTTCTTTCTTGTTTCTCTGCTGATTCTACTTCAAAGTAGTCCAGCATGCCCTCAGGTAATAGCAATTCTCATACTACCAAACCCAATTCTATTGTGTAAAAAAATAAAATTAGATTATTCACAGGCTAAACACCGGTTTTCTGTTTGATCTCTAAAACAGAAAAGCGTTACTATCTATTAATAAACAAAGCATTATGTGCAATAAGGAATGATCATAGGCCCTTAGAAATTGAAGAGAAAATTTCTTTTCTAGGATAGGGATAATTTATTGCTTCGATTATTCCTATCGCATGAAAGCTCGTTATTTTATATTTTGATATAAACTTGCAAAAGAATTCCTCCTCCCAAGCTAGCGAGATGAGCTAGCTAAAACCCCAAGTATTTTTACTCAACGTGGTAATCAAAATTTGATTGAATTGATAAGTTATTTAGCGTTTATGGCCGAATAATGAACAATTCTATTTGACTAATAAAAATTAAAAATGAAAAGAAACAAGTTAAAAAAAAACAGTATTACGACTTTAATTTTAGCATTTTTTCTAGCTTCAATTTTCTCATGTTCAGAAGATGACGTTGCCGCTGAAAATCAAGAGTTAATTACAACTAAGGGCGAGGCAAATTCGACTTCTTCAGATGAAAATCAATCTGAAGTTGGTAGCATAGAATCTCTTCTACTGATTGATGCTGATACAGATGAAGTGTTATTTCCTTTGGGGGAGTCTAGTCTTATGAATTTGTCGACACTTCCGCTAAATCTTACCATTCAGGCAATTACCTCTGGAAACATTGGAAGTGTAGTTTTCGAAATAAAGACATCCGGTTACACTAAAGTAGAAAATGAAGCACCTTATGCACTTTTCGGAGATGAATCTGGAGATCTTACTGGAGGTATTATTCCCTATGCAGGAGATGGACATGCAGATAAAGCTTTATTCGTCACCCCCTATAGTGAAAAAGACGGTCAAGGAGTCGCCGGAAAAACTTTTAGAATTCCATTGAACATTTTGGATGAAGTTGGCAGCATAGACTCTCTTCTATTGATTGATACTGATACAGATGAAGTGGTATTTACTTTGGGGGGGGCTAACAAAGGAAGTGCCATTCTATCTCATTTGAGTTTGACGACACGTTCACCAAATTATACCATTCAGGCAATTACCTCTGGAAACATTGGAAGTGTAGTTTTCGAAATGAAGACATCCGGTTACACTCAAGTAGAAAATGAAGCGCCTTATGCACTTTTCGGAGAAGAATCCGGCGATCTTACTGGAGGTATTTTTCCCTTAGGACAAGAAGATTTATTCGTCACCCCCTACAGCCAAAAAAACGGTGAAGGAATCGCAGGAGTACCTTTAAGAATTTCATTGCAGGTTTTCGGTGAAGTTGGCAGCATAGAATCTCTTCTACTGATTGATGCTGATACAGATGAAGTGTTATTTCCTTTGGGGGAGTATAGTGTTAGTTTTACTCGTATGTATTTGTCGAAACTTCCACCAAATCTAAATCTTACCATTAAGGCAATTACCTCTGGAGAGGTTGGAAGTGTAGTTTTCAAAATAAAGGCAACCGGTTACACTCAAGTAGAAAATGAAGCACCTTATGCACTTTTCGGAGAAGAATCCGGCGATCTTACTGGGGGTATTATTCCCTCTGCAGTAGATGGACATGCAGATGGATCTTTATTCGTCATCCCCTATAGCGGAAAAAACGGTAAAGGAATCGCAGGAGCACCTTTTAGCCTTCCATTGACCATTTTTGATTTACTGGTTCAATCCGAATAAATATTAAGGCTGTATGGACAAATAGGAACTTAACATAATAAAAGGGAAAGTCGATTCCTTTTATTATGTTAAGTTCCCTGCTGTTTGAAGAAGTAGTGTGTTGAGCATTGGTCTAACATCATTTCTATGTTGGGAAATACCAAAAAACGTTTGGGCTGGAGGTAAAATTCTAGGAAAGCATAGGGAACAAAAAAAATCAAGAACATTGTTTTGCTACAATCCCTCAACTTTCATGAGAAATTTCTCATTTGGTTTCCTATCTACTGCCTCAACTCCAACAAAACCACGCATTCCACATGAGAAGTATGAGGGAATTGATCTACTAAGCTAATCTTCTTGAGTTCATAACCAGCTTGCTGAAGTTGTTCTACGTCCCTAGCCTGTGTAGCAGGGTTACATGACACATAGACCATTCGTTCAGCATTTAGTGCAATAACTTTCTTGAGCGTTTTTGGAGCTATACCAGCTCGTGCAGGATCAAGAATAACTGTTCCTATCTTTTCCTTGTATTCAGGGTACTTGGTCAAGAACTTTCCTACATCACTCGCGAAGAATTTCACACCTTCGATACCATTTCGTTTTGCGTTTTCTTTAGCGTCTTCGATGGCAGACTCTACGATGTCTACGCCTATAATTTGAGCATTGTCACTTTTCGAAGCTAGAATTTGCCCTATAGTGCCAGTACCACAGAATAAATCAAGAACGATGCTATTGTCTATAGTGTCTTTCCTCTCAAAGGCATAATCTACAGCCTTGTTATACAGCTTTTCGGCAGACTTTGGATTCGTTTGAAAGAAGCTCTTCATGCTAATCTCAAAGTTGAGTCCGAGCAACTCTTCAATGATTTTATCCTCACCATATATTACCTCTACTTTGCCAGTAGTGGCAATAGTTCTGTCTCCAGTTTCATCATTGGTAGTATGCAGAAGGCCAGCTACTCTATCTCCAAAAAGTTCAACCAAATAGTCGGCAAACTTATTAAGATCAAAATCTGAAAGTCCGTCAGAGGTAGTAACCAGATTGAATAATAATCTATCCGTTTTGAATGATTTACGAACTACAAAGTACCTAAAGAAGCCAAATCTCTTAGGAGCATGCCACGGAGCTAATCCAGTGTCTTGACAGTATTTTTTGATCAGTTTTAGATTGTCTTCTACTTGTTTGTCAAACAATCCAGAATCACAGTTCAAATCTTCGGCACACCACCAAGTACCTCGTTTCTTAAAACCTAAAGTGAATTCATCAACATCAGTTTTGAGTTTCTTATCGTAGCCAATAGCAGAGAAACCATACTCCATCTTGTTACGATAATGAAACGACTCAGGAGAAGTCACGAATTCATCGAATTTAGAAGCTATGTCAGCCACTTTGCCTATTCGTTGAAAGAGATCAAGAGTACTTTGTTTCTTGTACTGATGTTGTTTTTCTATAGGTAGTCTGAGGTAAGGAGCGCCAGGGATTTCCTGATATGGCATGTCTATTTCATCAGGAGACTGCTCTAGTACCTCCATTAGTTTACATTCAGCGTAGCTTTTACTAGATTTTTTGACTTGAGCTTTGACTAATTGTCCGGGTAAAGTATTGGCTACGAAAACAACAAATTCACCTTCTTCATTTCTAATCCTACCGATTCCTTTTCCTCCAAAAGCATAGTCTTCGATTCGGATTTCAATTACCTCTCCTCTCTTTACAAATTTGTTTCGTTCTCTTCTTGGCATTGCTCAAAATTTTGAGCGGCAAAGGTAATTAGAATCTTCAGAGCTTGCTATTGGGGATAGTAAAGTATCTCTGAGTCAGAGCAACATTGAAAATCACCTTTTTAGGCGATTGACCTCGATTACCTCACTTCATAACTTGCATTCATATTAAAATCATAGATTATGAAGAAGCATTATCCAGTCATTATCGTAGGAGGAGGGCAAGCCGGTTTAGCGATTAGTTATTGTTTGAAGGAGAAGGATATTGATCATATTATTTTTGATAAGGGGCAAGTAGGAGACTCTTGGAGGCTACATAGATGGGACAATTTTACCTTAGTAACGCCCAATTGGCAGTGTGAACTACCAGGCTATAAGTATTCAGGGGACAATCCTAAGGGATTCATGAATAGAGATCAAACTTATGAATTTGTAAAAGGATATGCTGATATGTTTAACCCTCCTTTGGAAAATGGAGTGACTGTAACCTCCGTGGACAAAGTGGGTGATATCTATGAAGTACAAACATCTATGGGAGATTTCACCTCGCAAGAGGTAGTCATTGCAAGTGGTGCTTTTCACAACCCTTTGATTCCTCCAGTGGCTCATAAGCTACCAAATACTGTTAAAAATGTACATTCTTCAGAATATAAAAATGCAAGTCAATTACCAGAAGGGGGAGTAATGATTGTAGGTAGCGGGCAGTCTGGTTGTCAGATTGCAGAAGACCTGCACCTTGAAGGAAGAAAAGTTCATTTGTGCGTAGGAAATGCCCCGAAGTCTCCTCGAAACTACAGAGGTAGAGACGTGGTAGAGTGGCTAGACCAAATGGGCTATTATGAGAAGTCAATCGATACTTTTCCAGACCCTGTGGCGGTAAGAAGAAAAATCAATCACTATGTCACTGGTAGAGATGGAGGTAGGGAAATAGACCTTAGAGCATTTGCACTGGAAGGAATGAAACTCTACGGATTGTTTAATGATGTCAAAGATGGTGAGATCCATTTTGGAAATAATCTAAAAGAAGACTTGGATAAGGCAGATGCAGCTGCTCAAAGTATCAAAGACCGAATAGATGAATTTATTGCGACTAATAAAATTGAGGCACCGATCGAAGAACCTTATGTTGCGCCTTGGGAGCCAGAATCAGATATATCAAGTATCGATATTGCAGAATCAGGGATTACTTCTGTGATTTGGTGTATTGGTTTTACTCCTAATTTCAAATGGCTAAAATTGGATGCATTTGATCAAACAGGGTATCCTCGTGGACATCGTGGTGTTTCGGATATAGAAGGGTTGTATTTTTTGGGCTTCCCTTGGATGCATACTTGGGGATCAGGTAGGTTTAGTGGTATTACTCAAGACGCGTGGTATTTGTCTGAGCAAATTGCTGAACGATTGTTGATAGAGCAGTAGTCGGTTTCGCACTAAGCGTAGAATTTGAAATTGGTATATAAGTATCAGTTAACTAGATAATTTAATAGGGGTAGTTTGACGGGAAGTCATAGCAAAACTATCAGCGGCAATCTTTGAAAAGGTTGCCTTTTTTGCTGTCATTTAACAATGATAGATCTAAATGTATCCGTACTCTGAGGCGAAAGAGATTAAATCAATAGTCTTGTTGACATTAGCTTTTTTCATCAGGCTTTTACGATGGGTATTGACAGTGTTGACACTCACAAATAGAACGTTAGCAATTCTTGAGCTTGAATATCCTTTGACTAGAAGTCCTAATACTTCAAGTTCTCTTCCACTAAACAATTCCTTATCACCAAGCTCCTTATCGTTGACATATTGGTCAAAAAGGTGCGCATCAGGACCGTATACTTTCCATTTGATTTGATTAGTTGGGTTAAAAAGTGAGACATCAGTACACTGACTTACGAATACTTCCACTTCATTGTCATCATTGACGATAAGTGGTTTAATAGTTCGTAAGAGCGGTATATAAGTACCATCAGCTTTTCTAATTCTAAAGTTCATCTGTAGAGAATGAAGAGTCTGGTTGATTTGTTCCTTATTGTAGCAGACAAACTTTCTGTAAGCCTTAGAAAGCTTCAAATACATAGTGAGGTCAGCAGGATGAATGTGCTTGATGAAAAAGTCAGCAGTCAGTTCTTCAAAATTGTAGCCCAGAGCAATTTGTATCCCTTTCTTATAAAACCTTCTTTGTACTACATCCTGTAGATACATAAATTGATTGGGTTGCAGTCGAGCCTCACGCAAAAAATTCTTTGCTTTGAAACTGTTCGCATCTTCGACTTTAAGTAGTCCCTCAAAGAATCGTTGCTCATCCGTATACCCCATATTGAACAAATTGAATGCTTCCATACTGACGACTTTTGGTTTAATAAAACTCTCTTTTTTAACTCCTTGAGAATTAAATGAGTTGTAATTGATAACTGGTTTTTATTTGTAATTCAAAATTCTAAAGAAAAAACATGTTAAAACCTGCGTTCCTCCATAAAACACTTCTTATCACCTAAATTTCACCATTTTAGGTGATAACATCCGATTGGACCGCTCTCTATATTTGATTTCATGAATGGCACGGTGCTCGTTCATTTTACAATTACACAATCAAATATAGAATTATGCCAAAGGTTGATTTACCATTACACAAAGATGGAGATTACTTCGTAGACTACGAAGAGAAAGTATTTGAAGACGTCAAAGCAGAAGAAGGTGAAAAGGCGCTAGTAACCTTTCACACGGTTGCATTTGAGGGATCTATTGGTCTAGTAAACATCCTATCTGCCACTAGATTATTAAGAAAAGGATTTGATACATCTATCCTGCTTTACGGTCCGGGTGTGACATTAGGTTTACAGAGAGGTTTTCCAAAAATCGGTGACGCAGCATTTCCAGGTCATTTAACATTTGCTGAACGTTTGACAAAGTTCATGGATGAAGGAGGTAAAGTATACGCGTGTAGATTCGCCTTACAAGCGCTATATGGTCACGGAGAGCCTTCATTATTACCAGGAATCACACCTATTGCTCCTCAAGATGTATTAGACATTATCCTATTGCATAGAAAAGACAATGCATTTGTAATGGATACTTGGACGCTATAATCATGTTCAAGAAAGAAATAGTAAAAGCGGCTGCAGTACAAATCAGTCCAATTATTGACGATGTAATGGCCACCACCTACAAGGTGGCCGATTACATCAAGAAGGCAGCGAGCCAAGGTGCGGATATTGTTGTATTTCCAGAAACGTTTATTCCAAACTACCCCTATTTCTCTTTCATTAAGCCACCAGTAATGCAGGGTAAAGATCACTTGAGGCTATATAATAATGGAGTAGTGGTTCCGGGACCTGTGACAGATTTAATCGGTGAAGCTGTTAAGGAAACAGGCACGGTTGCAGTTATTGGAGTAAATGAATTAGACGGTGGGTCTATATACAATACACAATTGGTTTTCGATGCTAACGGTGAAATCGTACATAAGCGTAGAAAGATCACACCTACTTATCATGAAAGAATGGTCTGGGGACAAGGCGATGGTAGTGGACTCAAAGCAGTAGATACAGCAGTTGGTAAAGTAGGAGCACTGGCTTGCTGGGAGCATTACAACCCTTTGGCTAGGTACGCACTGATGACAGAAGGTGAGCAAATTCACTGTGCTCAATTCCCAGGATCTATGGTAGGACAAGTTTTTGCTGATCAGATGGAAGTTACTATCAGACATCACGCTTTAGAGTCTGGATGCTTCGTGATCAACTCTACAGGTTGGTTAGGGCCCGATCAAATAGAGTCATTGACGAGTGATAATCAACTCCAGAAGGCACTAATAGGAGGTTGTATGACGGCTATTATTTCGCCAGAAGGCAAACATTTATGTGACCCCATCACAGAAGGAGAGGGAATAGCGATTGCTGACTTAGATATGAAACTGATCACCAAACGCAAGAGAATGATGGATAGTACAGGGCACTATGCAAGACCAGAACTGCTGTCTCTACAGATCGATAAATCCGCTCACCAGATGGTATATGAAAAGAACGAAGGAGCTTCAACTGCTTCACCCAAGCCTGTTACTGAAAAAACTGAGTCGGTCATTTTAGAATCTTAAAAGTATATCTATGAATACAATGGTTACATCCCAGATAGATACGAACACTATGCTCCGATTACAGTCTCAGGGCATTAGAATGAAGAGTGAAGGTAATACGGCTAATGGTCGTAAGGGAGGTGCTGGCCCTTCTGATCATAAAGCAATCAATCTGGCAGGTCAAACTATTATGGTTCCCACGTATAATCATGAAAGTCAAGATTCGCCCTTTTGGGCTACTGAGCCTAATGAACTGGGTGTATCGATATTGTATGATAAGGATGATAAGTTAGGTTCGATTACTTTTCCGCATCAACCAAACTTTTATGCCAAGTCTACTTCTGATGGTGTTCCACTATGGAAAATAGCAACCCTTCACAGTAAAGATGTATTGGCCACAACAGTACTACAAAACTGTATCAGGTACAATGACAAAGAAACCTCGTGTCAATTTTGTGCGATTGGAGAATCTCTGAAAGCGGATAAGACGATAGCTTATAAGAAACCTTTTCAATTGGCTGAAGTAGCTAAAGCAGCAGTAGAACTAGACGGTGTTTCTCAATTTGTCATGACGACAGGCACTCCTAATACTAAAGATCGTGGAGCTTCACTGCTTTTGGAAAGTGTCATCGCTGTCAAAGAAGCTGTAGATATTCCCATACAGGTACAGTGTGAGCCGCCAAACGATTTTAGTTGGTTTCAAAAATTAAAAGATGCTGGTGCTGATAGTATAGGCATGCATATCGAAGGAGCGACTCAGCGTACTCGAGACGAGATCATGCCTGGCAAAGCAACAGTTACTTTGGACTATTATGATCGTGCTTTCGAAGCCGCAGTCGAGGTGTTTGGAAAAGGACAAGTCAGTACATATATATTGGCAGGGCTAGGTGATACCCAAGATGAAATAATCGATAAATCTAGATCACTTATAGATCTAGGAGTTTATCCATTTGTTGTACCATTTGTGCCTATAGTAGGTACCCCTTTAGAGAACCTAGCTTCTCCAAATGCAGCCTTCATGGAACCAATCATGGCAGAAGTCGGAGGGCTGTTGTATGAAGCGGGTATGACCTCTGAAACTGTGAAAGCAGGGTGTGCCAAATGTGGGGCTTGCTCTACTCTCAAGTCATTTGAAAAACAAAGGGAACTACTCAAAACTGCATAAGGAAATAGCCTATGATTATCGAGACACCAAAAACATATAAGTTCAACTACATCAGTTTTGACTACCCACATGAACCGTGGGATCAAAAGTGCTATTGGAACCTCAGAAAAAATGTATTCTGTAAGGAGCAAAAGATCTTTTCGGATAGTGATCGAGATATTATAGATGAACATGCGATACCTATAGTAGCACTAGATGAATGCATGGGCATAGTCCACAATGTAATCGGAGCAGTTAGAATAGACGAACGGTCTCCACGAGTTTGGTGGGGAAGTAGGCTATGTGTCGACAAGGATTATCGAACACACTCTAGATTCAATACCAATTTTCTATTCTCGGATGAGCCAAAACAAATATTTACCCTATCAGTAGGAGGCGCACTGATATACAAAGCTGTCACTACGGCCAATTACTTAGGGTGTGATCAGTTCTTCGCTCATGTACAATCTCAGAATGTGAAGTTCTTCAAACGACTGTACTGGAAGGAATTGGATAAAGTAATCATTCATGGAAAAGAACACAGCCTGATGGAAGCAGACCTTACTCAGTACCCAGCTTCACCTTGGGCTAAAAAACTTGAATACGTCGCATAATGGTAATAGAAGATATATTGACCGAAGATATAATCAAGGCTGTTAGAAGCAATCCGTACGTGGTGGACAAAATGAATATCTCACGTACGTATGATAAAATAGGGTCGACAGTAAGTCTTCCCAAAACACATCACACATCTCTAATTGCTCCAAAAATTCAGTTAGGAGATGATTGCACAGCCATCCCCAATGGAGACACCGGATATACACTTTTTGCCGCAGAAGGAATGATCGATTCATTTTTGACCAAAGATCCTTGGTTTGCAGGTTACTCCGCAGTGATGGTCAACATCAGTGATATTCTATCTATGGGAGGTATTCCTACCGCATTGACAGATGTCATATGGGGAATGGATGCGATAGATATAGATGAGATCTGGGAAGGAATGAAAGCGGCCTCTATAGCCTACGACGTACCGATCGTAGGAGGGCATACCTGCTACAATAGTGAGAGCAAAGCACTAGCCGTATCTATCATAGGTACTGCCAAAAATCTTTTGACCAGTTTTGATGCGAGAGCAGGGCAAAGGTTATTGATGGCAGTTGACATGACAGGACATTATTATAAAGAATACCCATTTTGGAATGCCAGTACGACGGCCAATAGAGAAGCCTTACTTCGAAAGAAAATGGTCTTGAAAGAAATAGCTGATGAGCTACTAGCGACTGCAGCCAAAGACATCAGTATGGGAGGCTTGTTTGGTACCATAGCCATGTTGTCCAATACCAGTCAAGTAGGATTTAATATTGACTTTCAAAATATCATTCCTGCACCAGACAAAGATTGGGTGAAATGGTTGACCTCGTTTCCAAGTTTCGGATTTGTACTAACCTGTGATGAAGAAAATGTAGAAGCGATTACCAAAAAGTTTGAGTCAGAAAATGTCGTTTGCCAAGACATTGGTCTAGCCACAGCCAACCATGATATTGTTATTCAACTAATCGAAAACACTATAAAATTTAACTAATGCCAGAAGTTAACCTTAAAGTAAAATGGCCTGACAACGCAGTCAGTGATGTATATTCTCCTTCCACTATTGTTTGCCAATATTTCACAGAAGGAGATAGCATGACAGTCAAAGAGTTTGTATCCAAATGCACTACCGCTCTAGAGCATGCCAGCAAACGTGTAGAAGAAAGGTATGGGTATGCTTGTACATCTGCGATGAGTTCGATTTATACTGTTCAGAGTATAGCCAAAGATCAAGAAGGAGATAAAACAGTTGAAATACTAGAACTAACCTAAGATGTCTTACTTCAATAGTTCCTCAAATTTCATGAGTCTATTAGACTGTGACGAATACTTCGTTTCAGCTGAGTTGACGCCGCCTAGGCACTATGACTTGGCGGATTTCATGCGCAAAGCAGAAATTATTCATGAATATGTAGATGTAGTTCAAATCAATGATCATCTGCTATCTAAGGCTCGGATCAACAACATCATCCCTGGTCAGCAGTGCCATCTCTCGGAGATGGAAGTAGTACTTCAGTTCTCATTAATTCACAAAAACAAGATAGCCATTCAGGGGGATCTGTTAGCTATGGCAGCTTCGGGGTTAGAAAATCTTATCATCCTAGGAGGATACCCTTGCGCTATAGGTTCTGATCCAGATGCTACCGAAGTACATGATTTGGATGCCATTGAAGCGATCAAAAAGATCAAAAACCTTACGGATTCAGGAGAAATGTTCAATGGTGAAATTATCTCTCCACCACCTACTTTCAACATAGGTGCCATAGACTTTGCCTGTCATGGGCCTCATCTATCTAAAGGAGTAGATAGACTCGAACGTAAAATAGACGCTGGAGTAGATTTTATTCAATTACAAGCCATTTTCGAACTTGAGTCTGTCAATGAATGGATGAATGAGGTAGTGAGAAGAGGCTTAGAAAAAAGAGTGAAGTTCATAGGAGCAATATTTCCATTTGAAAATGCAGAGCGTCTTCATGCATTGACTCAGATCCCTGGATTAGATATACCACAGGATTTGATCACTAGACTGGAAAAGAACAACTGTCAAAAAGAAAGTTTAAGGATCACGAAGGAATTGGTGGCAGGGGTACGGCAAATAGAACCCATATCAGGATTACATATTCGTTCTATAGGAGCAGAAGAATGGGTGCCCAAGATTATAGAGCACTGTGGACTGAGAGGGGAAGTGGTGTATTAACTATAACTAACTAGGTTACTTAAAGTAACCTAGTTAGTTATAGTTAATCTTCGAGAGTTATTTCTTTTTCTATTTTTTCAATTTCGATTTCATGAAATTTTCGATATGTTTTTTCCCCACCAAACCAGTCTAAAACATCCGTCCTCTCCAGCTTAGAGTTTTTAGATGCAGATAGGTGAGACCAATAGGATGAATGTGGGTAGTCTTTGAAATCTTGAGTTATACCGTGTAATTGAGGGTTTTGATGAATATAGGAGACTAATCTTGAATAATATGAGTCGTTCATGATAGCAATTCTTTTGAATGGTGTCTCAAAAAGAGATCCAGAGCGATCATATACTTTGTTAATCGCTCTGGTGTAACTCTGTAAAAAGCTAGAGAAAGCATTGCTTACATACCACTCATAGCCTTTTTTAGTGTTTTTTGGAATACTCAATTCATATTCTTCTCTGACCTGAATAAGTAAGTGGTAGTGATTATCAAGTAAACAGTAAGCATAGGTTTTGACCCAAGGAAAAACATATTGAGCATACTTTTCTAGAAAAAAGTAATAGTTCTTGTCTTCGAAAAAAACTGGAGACTTATTGATTCCTCTATTGAAGATATGGTAAAACTTACCAGGCTCTAGAGGTGTTTTTCTGATTTCCATGCTCTAAAACTAACCTAACTTCTTTAACTAACGAGGTTACTCAAAGTAACCTCGTTAGTTAACATGACACACTTAACTGAATAGACCCCACATTTCGTTGAACAGACTCGCAAACTTTCGCGAAAGCTCCCTGTAGTCTGCAGCGCCACGTCGCGAACTCGCGAAACTCTCCTGCACATTGCAGCTTTGCGTCGCGAATCCGCGAAAACACCAAACAATCTGCATGGGCTCGTCGCGAATCCGCGAAAACGTCATGTAAAGTGCAGCACCATGTCGCGAACTCGCGAAAACTTCCTGCAGGCTGCACGAGCCTGTCGCGAACTTGAGTGCCTCTACATATCGGCTTGAGGTCATCGTAAGAAGGTAGGTCAGCCTACTTTGACTGTTTAGATATCATATGATAAGCTAGTTAGTTACTCACTCAGGAGAGGCTCATACATCATTATAGCATGATTTTCTACAACCACTTCATCACTTATGAGGTTTTCATGTTCATCAGTGATTTTTCTACTTAGCCTGTTGTGTCGAGTGTAGCCACCCCAGAACTGGTGCTTGATTTCATGATAATCTTCATAGACCTTATACTGGTCAGTTTGCTTTCTTTCCGAACGAATTTCTCCATGAAGCCGCTCTTCACTCAAGAACAAGTTGAGCTGGTACGCTTGATCAGTGTCATTACGAAACTGTAGGTCTACATAGTTGTAGGAAAGTGTAGCCCCACTACCAAAAGGAAGCTTACGGTTCACATCGGGAAAAACATCAAAACCATGTCGCCAGCGCTCAGTCACTGTCAGAGGTGTATGTAGCAGCATCCAATAAAGAAGGTTTCCCAACTGGCATAGCCCACCTCCATAGTCATATCCTATCTGTCCATTGCTCAGGACAAGCCCTTTTAAGTACCCTCTTTTCTTGGAAGGATTTCCGACTAAGTACCAAAGAGAGAAAGTTTGCCTAGGATGGATAACAATCCTGTTGATCTGTTTGATTGCCAATCTTAGGTTTGTGATTTTGTTGTACTGATACTGCATGTCGACATCCTTAAGAGGTCTTAGCAGCATTGAGCTATGCTCTATCACTATATTTTGAATCAACTCTTTCCGCTGTTCCTTGGAGAAATGTTTAGCCTCCTTGATCCATCGAAGCCTTCTTTTGAATATGAAATATCGCTTACCTAAGAACTTTCTTAGCTTTCCTCTTTTTTGGGGTTTCTCTACTTGATTTGTACCAGTCATTAGTTTGTTTTATCTCAGAGAGATGACTTGTTAGATTACTATTTTGACTCTGAGTAGAACATGATAAAGTCCCGAAGATAATCCGAATACCCACAGCCATGAATCGATAAGTCTTTCAAACTTAAATAATCATGACCATAGGAAGTTTTGATTGACTTATTTTACTTCGCAAACGCCTCTACTCGCTTTGAAAACGGAAGTGATTCCTATGATTACTCTTAGAGTCAGAACACAAGGGGTGAAGATGAAATGATAAGCTTATTATGATAAAGTAAGACTCATTATTATTATATGCTAAATGATCTTTGGACATAAACTTTCACAAATGAAAAATCTAATTCCTTTCTTATTGGTAACAATACTACATATCACAGCCACTGCGCAGATAGTTCAGCTAGAGGGATTGTATGCTACTTCTACCGCATTACCCCTTGAAGAAAACGCTGTAGACAACTTGTTCGATGATGATATAGAGGAACCAGTGACCTACTGGCGTACTATGAAAGGTGCAGGACCCAACGAAGGAATCATGATGTACTTTTCTGAGCCTACCTACATCGGTAGTCTAGAAATAGATGAAGAAGTAGGTGCTGAATACGCTACTAAAATCATTTATGAAGTATATGGGGATGGAAGAAGTTTTGGTTCGACAATAAGAGACATGGGAGTGAGCAAGAATATTGATCAAGAGCTTACCTCACTTTATATAAAAATAGCAGACTGTGAGGAAGTAAAGTCTATAGAGCAGGTAATCGGAGATAAGACTCATCATAGATCGATTTTCGACGCTGATAAGTCGGTCTCTATATCCGAAATTTATATGTATGGAAAAGATGACTCACGTTATAAAATACTTCCTCCTAAGACTGTCAAAGGTAAAATAGAATCTTCTTCCAGCTTGACACCCGCACTGGCATATGGTGCCACCAACTTGATGGATTCCAAAAAAGAATTTGGTTGGGCTGAAGGTAGTAATGGAAATGGCATCAATCAGAAGTTGACATTCACGACAGACGAAGAGATTACAATTTCAGCGATCAAAATATGGAACGGGTATCAGCGATCACCTTCACACTACAAGAGTAATACCCGTCTAAAAAGTTTTGAATTTGGTCTAGGAGACGGGACAGGAGCTACGCATATGATCAAGGATGAAATGTCCTCTCAAATAGTCAAGCTCAATGCGCCAATAACGGGACGTAAATTCACACTAACTGTGAAAGACATATTTCCAGGATCTAAATACCAAGATTTGGTGATCAGTGAGCTCAAATTCTTGGATGGAGATCAGCATATTATCATTTCAACCGATGCAGAAGAAAAACGCATTCGAAATACCCAGGCAAATTCGAACGCGATACTGGATAGATATATTGATAGAAATATCAGTGTTTATGCTACGGCTGAAAAACATAAAGAAACTGAAGGAGGATATTTTTATGAAGACTTTTGGAAGCAAAACAGTTTAATACTTCGCTCCAACAACACCTTTGTCATGTATGAAAGTGAAGAGTATTCTGTGGGGGAATACCGTGAAAAGGATGACTATGAAAACTCTAATTATGAATCCAAAGAGATCATAGCAGATGGAAACTGGGAATTGAAAGAATCAGGAGACGACTATGTCAAGGTAAGAATCTTTGGAAAGATCTTTACCCCTACGACCAGAGCTGAACTTTACCACGGTGATGTGACTTCTGCTAATGTTCGGATCTTTCAAGATAAGCTCACACTGACCAAGCAAAAAGTTTCAGGTGAGAGATTTGTAGAGGATATAGTAGTAATCGGAAACTGATATGAACAAACAAGCCGTCATAATTATCTGTACTGTATGTCTATATGCTACAGCCACTACTACAGCATGGAGTCAAGAAGGGAGTTTTGTAAAACTAGAAGCGTTGGACACTACCTTTCGCTATGATATGAGGTATGCTACAGCTAACAATTTTTTGAAGGAAAAAGTATATAAATGTGCAGACTGTATCATCAGAGAAGAAGTCGCAAGGTCACTGATACAGGCTAACAATTACTTCAAAACCAAAGGGCTTAGAATCAAGTTTTATGATTGCTATCGACCATTGGATGTCCAGAAAAAGATGTGGGAAGTCATGCCCAACTCTAGCTATGTAGCCAATCCTAAATACGGATCGATCCACAATCGTGGAGGAGCAGTAGATATCACACTAGTAGACCAGGCAGGCAAGGAACTAGACATGGGGACGGACTTTGACTATTTCGGAGAAAAAGCCCATCATGCCTATAGTGACTTACCCGCTCAGGTGATTGAAAACAGAAAGCTATTGAAGGTAGGCATGATGAAATTCGGATTTACGCCCATCAGAAGTGAATGGTGGCATTACAACTTTGGTACTGCTAAGAAATATGCCGTTTCAAATTTCCAAGTAGAGTGTCAGTAGTGTTACAAATAAGAACATGGCTATCCTATCATTGGTTTAGCCTATTCCTATTTTTCATATCCTTTCTATTTCGATTTTACACCTACCACAGTCACTCATCGTTCGCCAACGGCTGGGATGCATACTTCTATATCATTCAAATCAAATCTTATATAGAAGAGGGTGCCATGCACTCTAATCGACTTTCCCTTTTTTATCCCTTACTCCTAGGAGTATACTACTTAGTACAGGATTATGAATTGACCTATCAAACCATATCAGCATTGATAGTTGGCCTTTTTTCTCTCCAGCTATATCGACTAGCAGCGATTCAAAATCAAAAATCAGATGCTAAATACCTAGTAGCTGGTATTGCGTTATTCAGTCCTATGCTCACCTATGTAGGAGCACAGTTCCCTAAAAACCTTTTGGGGTTTATAGGGCTACTCTTCCTCTTAGAGTTCCTATTTAAAAAGCAATATGTAAAAGTCGCCCTGATTTTCTTAGTCAATTGTTTCATACATAAAATGACAGCAGGGCTTTCTATCGTACTAGTGGCTTTGTTTTTAGTCTTTAGGTTATTGCCTGCATATTCGAGGTATCTGTTCCTTGGAGGCATGGCTTTTCTAGCACTATTAGTAGTTTTTCCAGAGCTTTTAGCTTCATTTAGTTTTGACCGAGAAGGGTTTGCATTTAATCAAGCTTCCATTCCTAGTCTATCTTTCATAGAGCTAATGAAAGAGTCAATTTCAATTTCGTGGACTACTGAAATTGTATTGATCAACCTGTTATTCTTAGTGATACTCATCATTGCGATAGTCAAAGAAGAGACCTCTTATTACTGGTATGTCACATTCGGTCTATTTATTCTTTTGACCTTGCCTATTTTGGAGTGGTCACCTACGAGTCTCTCTTACCGTCTTTTGATGGGCTTTGTTATTATAGGTTCTCTTACCTTGTCTTACTTCAGGTTTCAAATTCGGACATGGATGAAGTATATCGGGTTCCTGCTGATGATAGTAGGTGGTGTACATACAGCTATAAGGTATCCATCTGATAAGCTGGACCCTCCCTATAATAAGTATAAAGTCTTGACGAAAAAGATTGAGGCACTTGGTGTAGAACCCGAATTACTGATTGTTCACAAGTCATTTGCAGAGTACTACACATTTAGAACGGGAAAAGACGCACTACCGTGGTTGCCGGAGTATGAACTCCCCACTTCACGACTTTGGCGAATAGCTTATGGAGTCCCCGTGAAAACAATTTATTATTATTCAGGGGAAATATTTGATTTAAATCATAAGGTTTTTAAGATTAGCCCTTGGTACTCAATGATAAGAGAGGATATTTGGAGATCCTTTATGCATAATGTCAAAGAGGATGATACCGAATTGTATAACGAACTAAACACTTGGAGAAACCCTAATACTATACGACCAAGCTATTTGATCCAGGATAAAAATCTAGTCAAATGAAAAACACTTTATCTACCGATCTCAACCTCCTAAAAAGTAACTTTTCAAAATACGTCGAACTAACAGATGCCGCTTGGGAGACCATTAGTTCTGCATTCCTAAGTCGAGATATAGCTAGACGCGAATTTGTTCTCAAGAAAGGAGAGATCTGTCGGATGGAGGGTTTCGTCATCGAAGGCTGTTTCAAAGTCTCGACGACCGATCAAGAAGGAAAAGAATCTATACTCTACTTCGCAGCGGAGGACTGGTGGCTCATGGAGATTGATAGTTTTTTGAATGCTACGCCTTCTGAGTTGTATATACAGGCGCTAGAAGACAGTAGAGTTTTATTCATCAGCAAATCGGATAAAGAAGAGCTCTATACAAAAGCTCCAGAAATAGAGCGTTTATTCAGAATCATGGCACAGACAGCTGTAGCAGCTTGGCAGAGACGTGTCGTCCGAAACCTCAATTGGAGTGCTGAAAAACGATACAGTCACTTTCTAGATACATATCCAAACATCGCTAAGCGCGTCACCAATAAGGATATAGCCAGTTACTTAGGTATTACACAAGAATTCGTCAGCAAACTCCGCAAAAAGAGAATGAAGGAAGGCAAGTAGAAGCCCGTTTCTTGAACTAGTTCAATGTTTTTCTAATAGAACCAGACAAGCTTTGTGATCGGATCAAATCATAAACCTTGTTATAGGCTTGATTTTACATCAAAACTCTATTTGAAAATATACCAAACATGAAACTAGTTTATTTCAATTTCTTCGCTACAGCTATGTTGCTTAGCTCATTTATAGGATATGCTCAAGAGCAGCTTCCAGGAGATATTACAGCAGACCAAGCGCAGTTAATCGTAAATGAAGCCAACCGTCTTTCTAAAAAAGAAGGAGTAGTAGTTAATATCGCAGTTGTAGATGCTGGAGCCAACTTAAAGTCATTCTTGAGAATGGATAATTCCTATCTAGGAAGCATTGATGTAGCCATCAAGAAGGCTAAAACAGCCAGATATTTCAATGCACCTACTGGTGAAATTGGCAAAATCGCACAGCCGGGTGGAGCTATTTATCACATAGAACATTCCAATGATGGACTAATCACTTTTCCAGGAGGAGTTCCGATTTACAATTCAGCAGGTTATATTATAGGAGCAATTGGTATCAGCGGAGGTACTATAGAGCAGGATCATGACATTGCTACTGCTGCATCCAAAATCATTTTGAAGAAATAAGATAAGCCCATATTTATGTACAAGCCATTTTGGATTTCTACTCTGCTATTGCTTTTGGTAGGAGTCACACAAGCACAACCTAAACACACTTACGATCATCCCAAGTATGATATAAATGAGGTCAGTAGAGTAAGTACTTCACAGAATACAGTCACTTGTATCATCTATGAGATAGATTCAAAGCACTTTGCTTATTCAGCGGGAGACGGAAATAAAATAGACGTATTCAGTGTAGGCGAAAAAGCCAAAATGAAACCGCTGGCTAGTTATGTAGTCACTGGAGGTAAGAAAACTATCAGAGGGCTAGTAGCTGATACCATAGACGGCCAAGACTATCTATTTGCTGGACTCAAAGGAGGGAATGCTATCGAAGTTTTCAAGATAAATAATGATGGAACACTCAAAAGTGTTTTCGTAATAGAAGATACCCCAGAGACGTATCTAGGAACTATTATTACGCTGCAAGTCATCCATATGAAAGAAGCCTCTTATCTATTTGCTGGGGGATTGGAAAGACCTACTCGCGGTATGTCTTCTTTCAAGATCGGCAAAGATGGAAGTTTGACACATGTCAAATCAATTGCTGATAATCAGGAGATATTTACAGATGGGATTATAGGTATGTCCATTCATCGTATAGACGGACGAACTATCTTGATGACTGGAGGTTTCCATGACAATGGTCTAAGTAGCTGGGAGGTATTTGAAGATGGAACATTCAAGAATATCAGCAATATCGCAGATAGTGATACGAGATTTCTCAATGGTACTTATCCAGTTATTTCAAGTTCGATTCAGGGGTGGAATTTCGTAGTGGTAGGTCATAGACATCATAGCTATTACAAACCTACTCCTTGGGTGAAAGATCGTAAATCATACTATTATCATGGAGATGCAGTAAGTGTTTTTATGCTGAATAAGGAAGGAGAATTGATCCCTCGATCAGTATTTATCGATGACAATGAGACTATGATCCAAGCGCAGACTAGGTTACATAGATTACCTATTGACGAATATTATGATTTGATCGCAGTGGCTACTCGCGACAATCGAAGTATCCAATTATTTGCGTTGACTCAGCAAGGTAGACTATACGATGCTGGTAAAATAAAAACAGGACTTCCTGTATACTATGGTTTAGCTGGACAGGTGATCAATGATCAGCTTTACTTATTCATTGGGTCTGTAGCAGGTAGTGAATTTGTATCCTATCGACTGGACAGAATAAAAGAAAAAGATTAAAAACAGTATAACTTCAATTAATTATGAAACTCAACTATTCATTAATAGCAGCGACTCTACTTTTTTCACTGACGATCATTTCGTGTAGTGAGTCTAAAAAACCAGTACTACGTCACGTAGTGGCATTTACATTCAAGCAAGAGATCACTCCAGAGAGACAGGAGCAGGCTATCAAAGATTTTATGGCTCTTAAAGATCAAGTACCTGGTATCATTAGTTTCGAAGGTGGTAAAGATGTCAGTGTTGAAGGTTTTACTAAAGATTTGACTCACTGCTTCACTGTGACTTTCAAAGACAAAGAGTCTAGAGATAACTATATTCCACATCCAGCTCATCTAGCACTAGTAGATAAGAACAAACCATTGATGACAGATCTTTTGGTTTTGGATTACTGGGGAGAGGAATAATCAGAATATTTTAAAATGCCAGTAACATGTCGGGTTACTATGGGGCATGCTTATTTAAGCATGCCTCTTTTTTTATAAGTAGGCACAAGTTCTTTTGAATTCAGAACTTGTCTTGAAAAGAAGCGAAACTTTAAGAACTTTGCAGCCTTAATTTTATACTTCGCGATGAATAACGATCCAGAACTAAGCGGTAAATATCTAGGTACAATCTCTTCAGATTTTGTAAAGGTTTGTGACAATCTAAAAGAAGCTTCTTATCAAATCAGGTCCAGAGGATTTTCAGAATACCCAATATTTCCAGTGTCCAAGGATAACCTCCCTCTAGGTCAAGCTTTGATCAAAAAAGGTGAAATGGAAAATGAATGGAATTATCATGTGACGTACATCGATGAGTTCATTCAGAGAGATATTGTACCAGAAGAAAGCCTCAAAGATTTCCAAGAAGCCTATAAAGATGCAGATGAATTTTGTTGCTTATTCGTTGTAGATGAGAAGTTTACCAACTTTGTATTCATTCCTTACCCAAACGATTGAACTAAAAAGCAAAGTTCTCTGTTATAGCTAGTCAAATTAGCAGCAATGGCGAAAAATAGATCTTCAGTGCGAAGAGATTTCTTTAAATCTTCAAAGGATTTAAGTAACTCAGGTACTCAATTCACAGCAGCATACGAATGACAGTAGACGTCATCATTCCAGTACTTAATGAACAAAATGCAGTAGGCCTAGTCATCGATGATATACCAAAGGCTTTGGTAAGAAATATAATCGTAGTAGATAATGGTTCTGTGGATGATACTCCAATTGTAGCAGAAGAGAAAGGTGCTATCGTATTGCATGAGTCCCAGCAGGGCTATGGTAAAGCCTGTCTGAAGGGAATAGATTTCATCAAAAGTCAAGACGAAAAACCAGATGCAGTTGTCTTTTTGGACGGTGACTATAGTGACTATCCCGAACATATGACTGAACTGATAAAAGAGATTAAATCAGGAAGTGAATTAGTCATAGGCTCTAGAGCATTAGGGGACATGGAATCTGGTGCTATGACAGTTCCTCAGGTCTTTGGAAATTGGTTAGCCACTAGAATGATAAGTGTTTTCTATGGATATAAGTTTACTGATTTAGGACCGTTCAGAGCTGTAAGGTTTGATAGTCTTTTGAAAATGAATATGAAGGATGAGAACTTTGGCTGGACAGTAGAAATGCAAGTCAAGGCTACTAAACTTAAGATGAATACAACCGAAATTCCTGTGAACTATAGAAACCGAATAGGTACATCAAAGATATCTGGTACTGTCAAAGGAACTATTCTAGCAGGGCATAAGATTATCACGACAATTTTGAAGGAAATATGGTAGTAGCTTGGATAATAGTGGGAGTGTACTGTGGATGCTTGCTATTCGTATTTATGTTTAGCATGAGTCAGTTACATCTGACCTACTTGTACCTCAGATCCAAAAAGAAAAAGCAGTCTGTCCCTGAACTGAAAAACTACCCTATGGTAACAGTTCAGTTGCCAGTATTCAATGAAAAGTATGTTATCGAAAGACTAATCGATAGTGTAGTTCAGCTAGACTACCCTAAAGACAAATTAGAAATCCAAGTTCTAGATGATTCTACAGACGAAAGTATAGAACTAGCAGCTAGAAAGATCAAAGAATACCAGTTACTTGGTTATAATATCCAACATATTTTTCGCAGTGATAGAGTAGGCTTCAAAGCTGGTGCATTGGCGTATGGGACTAAAAGTGCTAAAGGAGAATTCTTAGCAATATTTGACGCGGACTTTGTGCCTGACCCTAGTTTCTTAAAAAGAACAGTTCCATATTTTGAGAGTTCTAAGATTGGATGTGTTCAAACTCGCTGGTCTCATTTGAACAAAGACTATTCAGTACTGACTAAAATGCAAGCATTTGGGCTTGATGCACATTTTACTGTAGAACAAACTGGACGAAACTCGGCACAGAGTTTTATCAATTTCAATGGGACAGCTGGTATCTGGCGCAAGGCTTGTATCGAAGATGCTGGCGGTTGGTCTGCAGATACTTTAACGGAAGATTTAGACCTTAGCTATCGAGCACAGCTCAAAGGTTGGAAGTTTCAGTATGCTGAAGATGTAGAATCACCTGCAGAACTTCCGGTAATTATGCCAGCTATCAAATCCCAGCAGTTTCGATGGAACAAAGGAGCGGCAGAAACTGCTCGCAAGAACTTAGGAAAGGTATTGCGCTCAGATAGAACATTGATGACTAAGTTTCATGCTTTCTTTCATCTCAACAACAGCAGCGTTTTTCTTTATCTGTTTGCAGCTGCCTTGCTAAGTATTCCAGTATTGTTGATTAAGGTTGAAGACCCTGTTTTTGATTCATTGAAGGCTTTTGGGCATTTTTTATTCTTTGGCTTTTTATCGGTCACTGCATACTTTTATACATCTACGCAGGTGCTCGGTCTAGAGCATCCCAAACGATACTTTTTCAAAGTGTTTCCTGTGTTTTTAACTATATCGCTTGGTTTGTCTTTTCACAATTCATTGGCAGTAGCCGAAGGCCTTCTGGGTAAGAAAACTGCTTTTATCCGAACTCCGAAATTCAATATTCTTTCCAAAAAAGATAGTTGGATAGGTAATAGGTATATTAAACTGAGACTGGATTGGCAGACTATTGTCGAAGGGTTACTAGCTTGCTACTTTGGATTTGGTATCCTTATGGCATTCCATATGGATGATTTTATCATGATCATTTTCCATGTAATGCTGACACTTGGCTTCTCTGCTATCTTTGTACATTCTATCAGAGCACTGAGGCATGCTTAAAAAAGTCATCGGGGTACTACTACTTAGTTTAGGGATCATTTTGATTCATTATTATGTACCTCGTGATCAAGGATGGAGGCTTATAGGTGCCTATATAGTTTCGTTTTCTGGATTTCTTCTATTATCCAAAATCCAACTCAAATTCAAACAAGTCTTTATTATAGGGATAGTAGTTAGGCTGCTTCTATTTTTCGGGACGCCTAGTCTCTCTGATGATTTTTACAGGTTTGTATGGGATGGACAATTGATCCATGAAGGAATTCATCCTTTTTCTTCTATCCCGTCTGAGCTCCATACCAAAGGATTGATCCAGCAAGATGAAATGTATGATTCTCTTAACTCTAAAGATTACTTTACCATTTATCCTCCAATTAGTCAGTTAGTCTTCTGGCTTTCTGCTAATGGTAATAGCTTGTCGATCTCTGTGTTAATCATGAGGTTTGTTCTTCTGGTGTTTGATCTGGGAATAATGATCATACTCTGCTTGCTCATTAAATATGTCCACAGAATATCATGGTATGCACTCAATCCACTAGTTATTCTTGAGCTGGTAGGAAACCTACACTTTGAAGGAATAATGCTGTTCTTCGTATTATTATCAATTTACTCTATTAGCCAAGGTAGGGTAATGTTGTCGGGTGCTAGTATAGGGTTGGCTATATCAGTGAAGTTGGTTCCACTGATATTGATACCTGCTTTTTTAAGTCAATTGGATTGGAAACGATTTTTTGAATTAGTTATCATAACTACTTCTGTTGTTATTCTATGCTTCATTCCATTATGGAATGCCTCTTTGGTTCATGGCATGATGAACAGTTTAGACTTGTTTTTTAGAAGCTTTGAGTTCAATGCAAGTATTTTCTTTTTGGTTAGATTCATTGGGTTTAAAGTAGTGAATTACGACATTATTCAAGTAGCTAGTCCAATATTGACAATCGTTGGAGGGCTTTTGATACTAGTGTATTGTCTCACGAGATATGGTAAAAAAGATGCATTAGCATTGACGTTTACTGTAGTCTGGGGTATTCAGTTGCTCGTAGCGACCACCGTGCATCCGTGGTACATAGTACCTCTTATCGGACTATCAGTTATCACAGGTTACCGTTTTCCTCTAGTTTGGTCTTTCTTTATTTTTCTGAGCTATTTAGGGTATACAGCGAATGGATATGAACATCCTTTTTTGATGATTGGTATTGAATATTTAGCAGTTGGGTTAGCTGTATTCTATGACATTGTACAATCGCGAAAACACCTTTCAAATGTCTGACAGTACACTAATCATATTCATCAAGAATCCAGAGCTGGGTAAGGTAAAAACTCGACTGGCAAAGGATATTGGAGATGAAAAAGCACTACATATCTACAAGATGCTTTTGGCACATACTCGTTTGATTACACAAAATCTTCCTGTCCAGAAGCAGTTACATTATTCTTCCAACATTACCGAGACGGACTCATGGAAAAAGTATGACAAGTACGTTCAAATAGAAGGTGATTTAGGTCAAAAAATGAGTCATGCATTTGCCACTGTCTCTCCTTCGAGTCAGAAAATAGTAATCATCGGAAGTGATTGTGCTGAATTGACAAGTGAGATTCTCCTACAAGCCTATGCTGCTTTGGATGACAATGATTTGGTAATCGGTCCAGCTAACGATGGAGGGTATTACTTGCTAGGGATGCAAAAGCATCATTCAGAGCTCTTTGATGAAGTAGAATGGAGTACTGAACGAGTTTTTGATCAGACCATAGACAAAGCGAATAAGATAGGGCTATCTATTTTTACTCTTCCAGAGTTGGTCGATGTAGATACCAAAGCTGATTGGGATTTGGTTAAGTCAAACTTTGAATTTCCTGAATATCCAGCACAGCAAGAGGAGGGTAGACACTATTATTTTGAAAATGGCTTTCTAGTATTTACCGAATTATATCACTTGATGCGTGGTAATTGCTGTGGTAGTGGATGCAGACACTGTGGGTATCGGTAGTTGTATTTTACCGTTTGTGCATTTCTTTTCTAGATAGGACTTTAATCAAAGTTTATTATTCATTGTTGCAAAGCACCTAATTCCAATGAATTGATTTAACCGTATATAATAGAGAATAGAATGTACTAAATGGTCCATTATCTCTATTACTCATTAAATTCAACTACTTTTCTACAGTCAACCCAAACCATTTCGGTTTGATTCAGTTAAGATTACATGAATTTTACCCACTACTGAGATGATCGGTCACAGATTTACACATTTCATACCTGACCAAGACAAAGGAAAGGATACCTATGAATCACTATACAAGATATTTCGTGAGCTACTATTGATTACATCAGGTGATCCTCAGGAAGCTTTGAGTTGGTTGACCAACCTTGACCAACAGTACAATATCACTACGGAAGATTACGGGATTGGGGACTTTATCGAAGACCTAAAGAAAGAAGGCCTATTGAAGGAGAATCCTGCTGACGGAAAAATGTCTATCACAGCTAAGACGGAAAATGATTTCAGAAAGAGTGCGCTCGAAGAGATCTTTGGAAAGTTGAAAAAGGGAGGTAAAGGGTCTCATGATACTTTCAATACAGGAAAAGGAGAGGAGAGAGGAGTAGATTTGCGAGACTTCCAGTTTGGAGATTCTCCAGCAGACATTGCGATGACAGAGAGTCTCCGTAATGCACAGATCAATCATGGATTCGACAATTTTGAGCTGAGAGAAAGTGATATAGAAGTAACAGAGCGTGAGTTCAAAACTCAGACCTCTACCGTCTTAATGATAGACATCAGTCACTCTATGATTCTTTATGGAGAAGATAGAATCACTCCAGCTAAGAAAGTCGCTATGGCTCTGGCAGAGTTAGTTCTTCGCAAATACAAAAAGGATACCTTAGATATTATCGTTTTTGGAAATGATGCTTGGCAGATCGATATCAAGGATCTTCCTTATCTCAGTGTAGGTCCATATCATACCAATACCATCGCTGGACTAGAGTTAGCGATGGATATTTTGAGAAAGAGAAAGAATCAAAACAAGCAAATATTCATGATCACGGATGGTAAGCCTACGTGTATGAAAGTTGGCTTGAAATACTATAAAAACAGTTTTGGCCTAGATCCCAAAATTATAAGCAAGACCATGAACCTTGGAGCAAGCTGTCGTAGGCTTGGCATTCCGATTACTACGTTCATGATCGCCAGTGATCCATACTTAAAGCAGTTCGTGAAGCAATTTACCGAGGTGAATAATGGTAATGCTTACTACAGCGACTTACAGGGATTGGGACACTTGGTATTTGAAGACTTTAAAAGAAACAGACGAAAAAATCTATAATGGCAGACTACAGTAAATTGTCCATTGATCAAAAACGATCAATCAATACACTAGGTGCGCTCAAGAAATCTGGCTATACACCTAAAACCGTAAAGGAAGAACTAAGAGACAACCTTATTCAATCAATAGAAGACGATGTTAATGTGTTTGAAGGGATTTGGGGGTATGAGCATACGGTCATTCCAGATGTGGAGAGAGCTATTTTATCTAAACACAATATCAATCTTCTGGGTCTTCGCGGTCAAGCCAAAACTCGTATCGCTAGACAGATGGTCAACCTTCTAGATGAAGTGGTACCGGTAGTAGGAGGAAGTGAGCTAAATGACGATCCTATGGATCCTTTGACCGATTTTGCTAAGGATTTGATAGCGGAAAAAGGAGATGATACACCAGTAGTTTGGTTGGAGAGGGACGAAAGGTTTACGGAAAAGCTAGCTACTCCAGATGTATCTATTGCCGACTTGATAGGTGATGTAGATCCGATCAAAGCTGCTTCCATGAAGTTGTCTTACGCAGACGAAAGAGTCATTCATTACGGGCTTGTACCGAGGACACATAGAGGTATTTTTGTCATCAATGAAATTCCAGATTTACAACCGAGAATTCAAGTTTCGCTTTTCAATATTCTACAGGAAGGAGATATTCAGATAAGAGGCTTCAAACTAAGACTTCCCTTAGATATCCAGTTTGTATTCACTGCCAACCCTGAAGATTATACGAATAGAGGAAGTATAGTGACTCCTCTCAAAGATCGATTGGGAAGTCAGATTATTACGCATTATCCCAAGTCTATTGAAACTAGTCTGAGAATTACTGAGCAAGAAGCAAATAAGAGACCTACGGATAATGTAAAGTTCAATGAGCTGTCTAAAATGATCATTGAGCAAATAGCGATAGAGGCTCGCTCTAGTGAATATGTAGATGAGAAGAGTGGTGTATCAGCTAGACTGACCATTACTGCTTACGAAAATCTAGTGAGTGCAGTAGAGCGTCGTATGTTCAAGAACAAAGAAAAGACAGGATATGTCAGAATATCTGATTTTGTAGGTGTCATTCCATCCATTACTGGGAAAATTGAGTTGGTCTATGAAGGAGAGCAAGAAGGGGCAACTATTGTCGCACAAAACTTAATAGGAAAGGCCATTAGAACTTTATTCGTTGATTACTTTTCTGATCCAGACCAAGTCCGTAAAGCGAAAGATCAAAAAGACCCATACAAAGCAATAGCGAACTGGTTCGGTAATGGGAATTTAGTTGATTTGGTCAATGATTATAGTCAGTCAGAGTATGAAAACGAGCTAAATAAGGTTCCAGGATTAGCTGATATAGTAGACAAAGAAATTAAAGGTACGAAGGATAAGAACTTTAAGTATTTCTTAATGGAATTTGTACTGTTTGCGATGGTGGAGTACAGTTACCTAAGTAAGCATAGTCTAGACGAAGGTCTTAGAATTGATGATTTATTAGGAAGCATGCTGTCAGGGATTGATGAAGAGCCAGATGATGAACAGAAGTTCTATTAATCGTAGGTTTAATATTTAAGGTCAATATGACTTAATAGTATAGAGCACTAAAGCACTAAGGCTGCCTATAAGTAATAACATTTAAAAGCCCTGAACTTGGTTTAGGGCTTTTTCAGTAAATAGTGCTTACGATTGTTGATTGGTTTTACAGAGTCAATTATTTCTTTCTCTTTCCTTCGAGTTCTTTTACCCTCTTTCTCAATTGGGCATTGTCATAGCTTAACACAAGTATTGCTAACAGAAATGACATCTTAAATATGAGAGAGAAAGCGTTGTAACCAGGAATATGCAATATCATAGCAATAGCGGAACATATAACGGATAAAGATATGATAGCGTAAAGTGCGTTGAGGTTTTTCATAAGAGCGAATTTATTGTGAAAACATGAAACAATCGAATGACTAAATGAGAGTAGGTAAAAGCGTTTTAACTTTGTCTCATGACAGAATCGTACATTGTTCCCAAAGGCGGAAAACCTCAATTCTTAAATCTTCTAGCCCCTAAAGTTTTTAAATGGTTGGCTTCAAAAGCTAAAGCTAAAAAAGCTATTGCGTCAGGTGAATTGAAGGTCAATGGAAAGCAGGTCAATTGGGATGCAAGAGTGTTTTCAGGTGATGAAATCACATTTAGTCAAAAGGGAAGACAACAGGCTACGCCTAAACGAAAAGTCTATCAGGAAAAAATTCCTGTAATATATGAAGACGAGCATCTTGCAGTACTTAATAAACCTGGTGGAATTCCTGTCAATGGAAATCAGTTTAAGACACTAGAAAATGCATTACCTTATAATCTTAAGCCTTCAAAGGAACCAGATGCTCTTGAAATGATTCGTCCATTGCATAGATTGGATGGACCTACTTGCGGTTTAGTGATGGTGGCCAAGACTGACAGAGCACAGGTAGCAATGGGAAAGCAATTTCAATTCAAAGAGATTAGAAAGCGCTATAAAGCAGTAGTGATAGGCAAGTTGAAAGAGTCAAAAGGCACTATCGAAAAGCCAATAGACGGAAAGAAAAGTACTAGTGAATATGAAGTGTTAACTTCTAAACCTTCAGCAAAGTATAAAGCTTTGACACTAGTTAACTTATATCCAGTTACTGGACGAACGCATCAACTTCGTATTCATATGTCTGAAATTGGTCATCCAGTGGTAGGTGATAAATTCTATTCGGGGAATCAAGATGTTCTACAAGGAAAGGGATTATTACTTTGTTCAGACAAACTATGGTTTGATCATCCCATTACAGGGGAAAAAACAGAAGTTGAAATTAAGATTCCAAACAAGTTTATCACTGTTATGGAACGAGAATCACAGCGAGTTCAGAGAAATAGAAGAGTACGGTAATCTATAGTTTGTCGCAGCTCAGCGACAACAAAAAAAATTCTTGATTTTGCTGCCGCCGGATTGCGACAACGAAAATGGGCGTCATTTTTCTTGCAGTTGCGTGAGGGAACAAAATTAGGAGTCAGCTTTAGTAAATCTGCGTGAGGGAAGAAAAATGGGCGTCATTTTTGATGAATCCAGCTGAGGGACGAAAAACTGCTCCAATTTTTACTCCCTCATCCGTCGGCAAGAAAAACGAGCGTCAATTTTCTTCTCGCGGGTTCGAGTTAACTGTAGGTAGAGTTATTTTATCATCTCCACTACCCAAATACCACGAAGTTGATTCTCTTTATAGCCTATAGCTAAGTCATTAGGATATAATTCCTTGATTTTGGCATGGGTTTCTGATTTTAGCTCCTTACCAAGTGTGCCATGACATTGCAGACACATTTTGTTGGTGATAATTGGGTAAAAGCCAGTGACAACATTTTCGTCTTCAGTCAATAGAGGTATAATTGGTTTACCATCCTCCAGTGCTTGCTTAGCAATTTCGATATATTCAAGCTGTTTTTTATTTGCTTGATTATCTGGGTTGCGAGGCAGGTCACTAACACGGCTGATATCTGTGTCTAATTCCATAGACATGCTATCGGTTAGATGGTAAGCATTCTCATCACAGAAAGTCAACGCTGCAATAGTCCCATTGTTGTTAATCTGTTTCATTAGGTTTTTACCCAGTACTTTTTTCGTTTTCATAGCTAATTGCAGTCCTAGCTTGGTCATATCATTAGACTCCTCTTCGTTATCAATCTTATCATGACTTTCTTCCCAGTGAGCATCAAACCACTCAGGTTTTTCTTGTTCCGTATAGTAGATGTAAGCTGAGATAGCATCTAGTTGATTGTCAGTAAAACTAAGTTTAGGCATCACTCCGAATTTACGAACAGCATTATACATCAATGCCCTGTTCTCAGATGGGTCTTTCATGAATAAGCTAATTCTGTTTTTGAATACCTCAAATGAAGGAGTATCCAAGGAGTATCGTCTTTTTACGGCAATCATTGGAGGCGCTATGCGGCCGATTTCAGAAGCTTGAGCATTGTGGCATGCTATACATTGTGACAGAACTATAGTTTCACCTTGACGCAGTACTTCCGGAGTAATATTTCCAATTTGTTCGAAAGAGCTGTTTTTCTTAGGTGTACAGCTGAATAATGCTAATGAAAGAAGTAACGCAACTAGTTGTAGATATTTCATGGGATGAAGTCTTAGTAACTCGGGTTTTAAGTTAAGCAATACTAGTTGATGTAGAAGAGGAGATTTGTATCAAATGCTACCAAACAAAAAGCCCTTTCCAACCTGAATTGAAAAGGGCTTTGACTTTAGAGACAAATCTTTGTTAAAAGAATGTCTTGAAAATATCATTAAAGATGGCAAATCCCATCAGTCCTAGAAGTAATACCATTCCTACTTTCTGAGCATTTTCCAAGAATTTGTCAGAAGGTTTTTGACCTGAGATCATTTCGTAAGTTAGGAATACTACATGACCACCGTCCAATGCAGGAATAGGCAAGAAATTCATAAATGCTAAAACCATAGAAAGCAGCCCTGTTAAACTCCAGAATTTGGTCCAATTCCATGTCCCTCCGAACATTTGAGCAATTCCGATTGGGCCACTTAAAGATTTACTTGGAGAAACTTCCCCTCTGAATATTTTACCAAAAGCCTGTATGTTTACCCAGACTACATTGAAAGCTTGTGCGGTTCCTTTGCTTACAGATTCTCCAAATGTATAGTCGGCATGTCCAAACTCAAGTGTTACCATAGATTCAAACCCTATTGTACCCTCTTCAGTTACCTCAAAGTTTAGCAGTTCGGTAGAACCTGATTCTCTTTTTACTTCGGCTTTGATTTCTTTTCCAGCATTTCTAGCAAGAATCGACTTGAAATCAGCAAAGTAGTTTGTAGTAGTGTCGTTAACAGCAAGAATGATATCGTTGGCTTTTAATCCACCTTTGTCAGCATTACTGCCTATGATTACCCTTCCTACTTTGAATGGTTGTTGTGGTCCTATGAATAAGCCATCATATTTCTTTTTATCTGCAAACTTATCTAGGAAGCCCTTTGGTATCGAAACTTCTAAGATTTCTTCACCTCTCTTTACAGTATAGTAAGACTTATCGTCCAAAATAATGTTAGTATTGATAAGGTCAGAAAACTTTTGATAGTCCTTACCATTTAGCTTTAGAATTTTATCTCCAGTCTTGAATCCAATTTCTTCACCCAGCTTGTATGCAACTATACCATGTTTATTAAGCTCTTCTTTTGTCAAGAACGATTCTCCTTGACTGTATGTCATCAAAACAAAAATGATAATACCTGTGATGACGTTAACGATGATACCTCCCATCATAACGATGAGCCTTTGCCAAGCTGGCTTAGATCTAAACTCCCAAGGTTCTGGTTCTGCTGACATAGAGTCTACATCGAGCGACTCGTCTATCATTCCTGTGATTTTTACAAAGCCTCCAAGAGGAATAGCTCCGAAAGAGTACTCCGTTTCACCATACTGAAATCCCCATATTTTAGGAGGGAAGCCTATAGAAAATTTCTCTACTCGCATACCGAAGGCTTTTGCGGCCAAAAGGTGACCTGCTTCGTGTACTCCTACTAAAATTGAAAGTCCCAGCATTAACTGGGCAGCCATAATTATTCCTTCCATCAATTACATATTTCAATAGCCAATCTACGACTCTCTTCGTCGGTAGCTACATAATCTTCTAAACTTGGAGACGTGATTAACGATACTTTGTTCATGCACTGTTCTATGATATCGGACATTTGGAGGAATCCAACTTTGTCTTTTAGAAAGGCATCAACAACGATCTCATTTGCGGCATTTAATATGCACGGCATATTTCCACCTTGTTTCATCGCCTCATACGCCAGCCCTAGATTACGAAAAGTATCAAGGTCTGGTTTTTCGAACGCCAAAGATGGGTAATCCATAAAATTGAACCTAGGAAAAGTACTTTTTATTCTGTGAGGGTAGGTCATGGCATACTGGATAGGAAGCTTCATGTCAGGAAGTCCCATTTGAGCCTTCATAGATCCATCTTCAAACTGAACGATTGAGTGTATAATTGACTGTGGATGAACGATTACTTCGATTTGATCATCAGACAAACCAAATAACCACTTGGCTTCGATTACTTCAAGTCCTTTATTCATCATTGAGGCGGAGTCAATGGTGATTTTCGCCCCCATTTCCCAATTAGGATGTTTTAAAGCTTGAGCTTTCGTTACATTGATAAGCTCTTCACGACTTCTACCTCTGAAAGGGCCTCCTGATGCTGTTAAAATTATTTTTTCGATAGGATTTCCAACTTCACCAGTTAAACACTGAAAAATGGCTGAGTGTTCCGAGTCCACAGGGAGAATTTGTGACCTAGAAGTTTCCAACATCTTATTGATCAATTCTCCTGCAACCACCAAAGTTTCTTTATTGGCTAAAGCAATATCCTTATTGGCCTCTATGGCTCTAAGTGTAGGTTTAAGACCTGCATATCCTACTAAAGCAGTAAGTACTATATTGACTCTTTCCATCTCTGCAATATGACAAAGGCCATTTTCGCCAGCGTAAACTTTAATGTCTAGCGGGTCAAGAGCGGTGAATACTTCATCATATTTGTCTTCGTTGCCAATAACTACAACATTGGGATTAAATTTCTTAGCTTGTTCGATGAGCAGGTCTGCATTATTATAAGCAGAGATAGCTTCTACTTCGAATTTGTCAGGGTTGGCTTCTATAACTTCTAAGGCCTGTGTGCCGATGCTGCCTGTAGAGCCGAGAATGGAAATGACTTTTTTTGACATTCTAATTGGTGTATAAGCAATTTAGGAACGAAAGTAATAAAGAAACTTGTCATACATAGGTAGTATGATGATATAGGATTATACTTTGAATTTGATCAACTTATCTGCAATTTTCCTGTCATTAGATAGCCTTGGAACCTTATTTTGACCACCTAGTTTACCTTGTGATTTCATGTAGTCTATGAAGCTGTTTTTCTTCAAAGAAATAACTTCTAATTTTTCTAGAATACTTCCTGTAATAAGATCTTCATAGTAGGTGTTTAACTCAGTCAATCGCTGATCCAGATCTGATCTGAATTTCGCCATATCGGAAGGTGGGGTTTCAAACTCTATAAACCACTGGTGTCTTGGTAGTCCTAATTCTGGCGTGACCTGAGGGGCTACTGTGAATTCAGTTAACTCTGCTTCTTTATTCAATGAAAGTGCATAATTCATAGCCTTTTCAACTTCCTGTCCTATCACATGCTCACCAAATGCTGAGATGAAATGTTTGATGCGCCCTGTTACTAATATTCTATATGGGTCTTTAGAAACGAACTGAATGGTATCACCTATTGAATATCCCCAGAGTCCAGCATTACTATTAATGATCAAGGCATAATTGACGCCTATTTCTACTTCGCCAATACTAAGCCTTGTAGGGGCATCATTAAAATATTCATCTGCAGGAATGAATTCGAAAAAGATTCCAGAGTTTAGAAGCATTAAAAGCCCGGGGTCTTCGAGTGTGTCTTGATAAGCAATGAAGCCTTCAGATGCAGGGTAGGTTTCAACAGAGTCTATTTCTTTTCCTATACTTTCAAATATTTTTCCTTTATATGGTTCGAAGTTTACACCACCGTACACGAAAAGAGAGAAGTTTGGAAATATATCTTTAATAGCCTTCCCTGATTTTTCGGTTAGTCTATCAAAGTACATCTGAACCCAAGGAGGAATCCCTGAGATTAGGGTCATATCCTTGCTGAACGTTTCTTCTACTATGGTGTCTACTTTCGTTTCCCAGTCTTCTATACAATTAGTCTCGTAGGTGGGCATCTGGTTAGAACGTAGGTAATTAGGTACATGATGGTTTACTATTCCGGATAGTCTTCCTGTGTGAACTCCTGTTGTTTTTGTCATTATCGGACTTCCAGAGAGGAAGATTAAGTTCCCATCAAGAAATTGGCTGTTTCCAGAATTGTTTACATAAGTCAACAAAGCATTCCTAGCACTATTGATATGATTGGGGATGGAGTCTTTAGTGATTGGGATGTATTTAGTACCAGAGGTAGTGCCAGAGGTTTTAGCAAAATATGCGGGTTGACCTGGCCAAAGTACGTCTTTTTCTCCTAGTTTTATTTTTTCAACATACGGCTTTATGACTTCATAGTCCCCAATAGGTACTGCTTGTTTGAAGTCTTGATAATTATTAATCTGTGAGAATTTATGATCCTTACCAAACCGCGTATTGGCTGCTCTTTTTACAATTTTTTTCATGATGTCGTCTTGAACTTGGACGGCATTCATTGACCATTTTTGCTGTTCTTTGGATATGTAGTTGGCGAAAGGTTTGCTGAGTATGGATCGAATTCCCATGCTGCTGATATTTTTTGCTCGAATATACTTAGCAGCGAATAAAAAATCTTCTCAACGATCAAATCTGTTGATTCGGATTAGTGAGAAAGTTTCTTAGTTTATCCGTTTTGCTTCTTTCTTTCTTCGTTAGCATACTTGTTGAAGTTGTTTACTTCAGCTTCTGATACTCCCAGAAAATCCGCGTACATTTTGCGTTGTACATTCCAAAAGTCTCTTACTTGTTCTTTGAATTGATCAGGAGTGATTTCTCCCTTTTTTTTCTGCTGTACATAAGCCGCGTATTGATTTTTGGTTTCAAGCCTTAGCTTATAAAACTTCTCTTTTTTAGCCTTTTTTAATTTGAAATAGTTTTTCGCTAAGTCAGCTTCAAATTCAGCAGCTTTCATTCTATTGATTTCTCCAGTTGACTGTGCGTTTGATTGATAACCTATCATCAAAACAAAAAGAAATGCTACAAGCGTTTTCATAATTATTTAAAATTTAGTCAAGTCAGCTCAATGACCTTTTAATCAGTAAGGTTAATACAATATCAGGTTTTAATGCTTCATCAAGGAGGGACAGAATCTAGATAATTTTATTAGGTGCGAATGCACCCTCAAATCGATGAGGTTTTGTACACCATTGTTTTTCGATGAGTTATAATTATTGATGGATGAATGTGTTGTATATGCTTAAATATGAGATGTTTATAATTGGTATTTTTGTATTTATACTCAACTTATAACACCTGATACCAATGTATTGTTCCAATCAAATAATAAAAAATTACTTTATAATTTTTATATCTATTGTTATTCTATTCACTTCATGTGGAGGAAAAGAAGAAGTGCTCGACCAAGATGAAGATGGCATAGAAGACACAATTGATAATTGTCCTTCGACACCCAATCCAGACCAATTGGATGAGAATAGTGACGGGATAGGGGATGTATGTGAAATAGATACCGATTTAGATGGCATCTATGATTATGCCGATAATTGTCCAGAGATTGCTAACGAAGATCAAGCAGACTTTGATAGTGATGGTATTGGTGACACTTGTGACCCTACTACAGTAGCTGAAGATAGAGAGTACATGATAGCTGCCATGGATGCTACTTATCAAACCATCCGAAACCTCAAAAAAGGAGACGGTATGGAAATGATAATGGATGAAATGCTGAGTTTAAGAGCAGGAGAGTTTCCCGAGACCCTTTGGATTGATGCACTTACTGAAAATTTGGAAGCGAATTTATTAGAAGTACAAGGCGGGGATGAAATCTCTAGACTTGATCTAGTTAAGTTCGGGGGTACATATACATTCAATAAAGAAGACAGTATGTGGACTAGAAAATTAGTTTCTACTTCAATGATTGAATTTCAATTTCCGTCAAGTCAATATGAGCCTAATCTCAACGCAGTATTGACTATTAGTAATTATGTTGATCAAAAAATTACAGCTAATCAAGATGATTACTATTTGCCTATTACTGGTAATGTTTCGTTTTCAAATGACGGTATCAAAATGGTCGAAATTGGCTTGGTGTCTGCTTCGTACGCGATAGTGGATACTAATGCTTCTGATTCTATCACTGTAACTAACTTAGAAGCCGATATCTATCTTAATCCAGTTACAGTGAAGCTTGTCATGTCAAAAGAGGGAATGAACTATGAGGCAAGTTTAGCTTTGATAGAAGGTGGGCAGGAATCTGTTAAAATCACAGTGAATGCTGAGTTGAATCAATCCACTTTCGAAAATTTGACGCAAGATGATATCAAGAGTTTGACTTTCGAGTTGAAAATGCACTATATGAAAATTGTATCTGCCTCTGATTTATCCAGTTTGTTCAAGTTGGAAGATCCAACGGATCAAGAAATTGCAGATGCTATGGATGTTGATATATTAATAAATAATGTAGCAATTGCTGATATTGGATACGATTCAAGTCAAGAACAGATTACATTGGTTTATAAAGATGACTCCTCTGAAGATGCTCAATCGTTTGTAGAAGATTTTGTTCTGGACGTAGTGACGATGATTGAAGAGTATACGGGAGAAATTCTAGATTAACATTGGTTCGTTGTGTACTTAAAAATAACAGGCCTAAAACATCAGTTTTAAGCCTACTATTTATCAATTGAGATTCATTAGATACTGAGCAACTGATGATCTAATTTACCTTGTGTTTACATATAAAATTAAAAATAAAGTTGTTCACTAAGATGGAAAAGATTGTTTTTTATGGTTAGTTCAAATTTTAGTTGAAATAAAACATAATAGAAGAAAGTAATACTTACTTACAAATAGTAAAAATGGTGTTATAGGTCTTAGCCGCTCAAGTATTAGTATCATAAAATTTTTTTACCAAAAATTTGACTTTGATAAGTCAATTAAACGGTCAATGGTTTAATCTAAATTAACCCAGACAAGCCATATTGGGAGTAGAAAACTAGGTTATTTTGTATAGTTAAGAGCAAGTCAATTTTTTTTGTGAAAAACTCACGATTAAGAGAGGTATATAATTTTAAAATTGGTATATCTTAAGAACACTACCATTATTTATCTAGTTTGAAATCACAGAATCTAAAACTATCTTTCAAAAACTGGTCACAGTTCTGTTTTGTGTCGAAGATGAAAACTATAATACGCTATGTAAAACAGTCAAATCAATAGTTTATATCAACTAGCTTTTAATTTTTCTATTCTTAGATTGAAATTTTGAAAAAATCAGTTCATACCGTTGTAAAGAATAGAAGGTGGTACTAGATTCGTGCCACTCAATTAAAAGACGTGTTGAGACATTTAATTATATCCTTAGTACTGTATTTCTTGTAAATGTTATTGGACAAGCAAAGTCCAAGACTTAACTGATAACAAATAAACAAAAATAAACTAATGACACATTTTAAAAACAAACTAGTATTGTGTTTGTTGCTATTCGCAACAATTTTTTTTCAGTCTTGTAATGATGAATCTAAAGAAGAGTCGATAGAATTTTCTCCAAACGAAATCAATACTACACCTCACGTTTACAAGGGGAAAACTTATGAACTTAGTAGTTACACGGATAAAAAAGGAATTGAAAAGTTTATAGAAAATGAACAGTATTTTTTGTTCGAAAACATCCTAAAAGACGAAAAAATAGTACATGTGGATTATTACAGGTCAAACGGTCTGAATATCTATTATTTTGATTCACAGGTTGAGTTAGAGAACTATTTTAGAGATTTAAACAAAAATGCAATTATTCGTTTTAATGAGAGTTCAAAAAGGAATCGTGAGATTGTAGATCATACTATATACTTTACCTTCTATGATGGCCCGAATTATTCACGTAAATTTTTTTCACATGAACTAGGATTGGCTCAAATATTTGAAGAAGGTGTTGAAGAAGGTTTTAATTTTTCAGGGAGATTTTCACGTGCAAATGATAAAGTAAGTTCTGTTTCTTTTTATAACGCCTCACATCTATTGAATGTGCGTATTACAATGTATAAAGATCATAACTTTTCCGGATACAGAAGATTTATATACTTGGATCCAGAGTCTTGGTATAAGAGTTCCTTGTCTATCGATTATTATTCTCATGATTCTAATGGACGTCCTTGGCCTTCTGGAACTGTAAAAGGTGACTGGAATAGAATGGATAATACATTAAGTAGTATGAGGTTTAAAGCCGATTTTGAATACTAATTGACTGCTATTAATTTTATAATAAAAAAGGCTGCTACTGTATGGTGAAGCAGCCTTTTTTGGATCAACTAAAGTTTGACTATTTCCAACTCCAATCGTATTCTCCGATCTTTTCAAGAGCGGCTACTAATAAGTCAGTGGATCCGTTGATGTCGTCTTTGTCTGCCATTTCTATTACTTGATGTAGATGACGAGTTGGGATGCTGATTGCACCTGAAATGGAACCATTTTTACCTTTTCTTTGAAGTCCCGCTGTGTCAGTTCCACCGGCTACCAATATTTCATTTTGCCATGGGATTTTGGCTTCGTTTGCAGTTTTTCTAAGGAACCTGACCATACGTTGGTCACAAATTGTCATAGCATCTAGTATCTTAATTGCTGTTCCTTTACCTAGTTCTGTAACATATTCATGAGGCTGAGCACCAGGAAGGTCATAAGCTATAGTAGTATCAAGAGCGATTCCAAAATCAGGATTGATAGAGTGTGCCGCTACTTCTGCACCACGGAGACCTACTTCCTCTTGAACAGAGAATACGGCATATACATCATGAGCAGGCGACTTTATTTTTTTCAATGCTTCAACAAGAATAAATACTGAAACCCTATTGTCGATTGATTTACAATTAACACAGTTGCCCATTTCAATTAATTCCCGTTCTCTGGTAATAGGGTCTCCTATAGATACAAGTTTTTCAACATCCTCTTTTGACATGCCTAGATCTATAAAGTAATCTTCTTTTTTGGCTACTTTATTTCGTTCTTCTGGGCTCATGATGTGTATAGGTTTACTACTCATTACCCCCATTACATCTTCTTTTCCGTGAATTATTACACGTTGGGCAGTGAACGTCTTAGGGTCAAAACCTCCTAATGTTTGGAAACGAATGAAACCTTTATCGTCAATGTGACTTACGATGAATCCAATTTCATCCATATGGGCAGCAACCATCACCTTCTTGTCTGTTTTGCCTTTCTTGACGGCAATAACATTTCCCATATTATCGACCGAATACGAGTCTACATGGTCTTTAATTTCTTCTATGACAAGGTTTCGGATTGCGTTTTCAAATCCCGGAGCACCTGGTGCTTCACAGATTTTTTTTAGTAACTCAGTATTAAAAGACATCTTGGAAAAATTGAGAGGAAAAAGAAGTGCGCACGAGAAGATTCGAACTTCCACGGGATTGCTCCCACCACCCCCTCAAGATGGCGTGTCTACCAATTCCACCACGTGCGCATCAGTTAAAGGACTGCAAAAATAGAATTTATTGTTAGAAATGCTAGGTGTTTTTTACTTGATACATTTTTAAGATAATTCTATTACTTATCTTCAAGCAGATATTTGTAATCAAATAAGTCCGTTTCATACTAACGGTAAATTTTCGATAGACTTCTCAATGTGTTGAACTAGAGTTTTTTCGGTCCTACTAGACTAAAGCTTAGGTATCGAATCAAAACGTTTTGATGACTTATATTACCCTCCAAATAGTATTTGTGAATTGCTTTTTTCGGTCGAATAAATAGTCAATAATTTCAAACCCTGTATTCTTTCCAAGAGTTTCAATGTCTTTCAAACTATATTTTTTCGAAATTTCAGTGTGAATAGGCTCCCACTGATCGAAATGAAATGTATTTCCATTTATTGTCACAGTTTGATTCTCTTTACTTAATAATGAACTTTTACAATCTCCTGTAATAGGGTCATAAGAAGCATTGTGAATAAATTTGCTTCGCTCAAAATCTCCATCAAGTTCATGATTAATTCTATCTAATAAGTTTAGATTGAATTCTGCGGTTACTCCTTTTTTGTCCGAATAAGCCGCTAAAATTGACTCTGGTTTTTTCTTCAAGTCAATACCTAATAAGATTAAGTCTCCTGTGTTTAAATCCTGACTAATCTTAGAAAGAAATGTTTTTGCTTGTTCGTTAGTGAAGTTTCCAATATTTGAGCCAAGGAATAGTAGAATGTTTCTCCTGTCTGATTGATGAGAGAGCTTATCTAATACTTCAAAGTAATCTCCCTGAAGTGTATTGATATTTAGTTCTGGAATTTCCTGATTAAGACTAGAAGCCAAACCGTTTAATGCATTTTGAGAAATATCAATTGGTAGATAACTGAAGTCAGCCTCTTTTTGTAGAAAATACTTCAATAACACTTTTGTTTTGAGACCATCGCCAGCACCAAATTCAATTAGGTTGAACGGTTGATCATTAGGAGAAAAAGTATCAAGAATTTTATCTGCTTGGAGATTGAAAATTTCGAATTCTGCTCTCGTCAAATAGTATTCGTCAAGTTCCATGATTTGTTGGAAGATTTGATCGCCTTTTTTGTCATAGAAATATTTAGAAGAAAGAGACTTAGGATACTGATTTAGACCAGAAATTACGTCTTTGTAAAAGTCAGATGAGATATCAATCTTGGGTTTTTCAATAGTATCAAACATGTTTAGCAAGGCGAATTCCAGTGAACTGCCAGTTTAGATGTGGGTGAAAAAAATTTCTATAGGTTGGACGTATATGGTTACGAGGGGTTGCGTAAGAACCACCCTTGAGAACCATTTGGTTAGTCATAAATTTTCCATTGTATTCTCCTAGCGCACCTTCAGGAGCTTCGTAGTACGGATATGCAGTGTAGGCTGAACTAGTCCATTCCCACAAGTCTCCATAAAACTGATAATTTCCTTCAGTAGGCTGAATTGGTTCAAAAGTATCCATGTCAGATAGATTGGCTGATACTGGAATGCTAGGCTGATGAATACCACAGGCAACTTCCCATTCAAATTCCGTAGGAAGCCTCATTCCTTTCCATTTCGCAAATGCGGCTGCTTCAAACTGGCTTACATGAGCTACAGGAGTATCTAGGTTCACTTTTTTTAAACCATGCATGGTGTAGTTATACCAAACACCGTCCATATTGTGCCAGTGAAATGGAGCCTTTTTGTCATTAGTTTTGACCCATTCCCATGCTTCAGAGTACCAATGTCTGAAATCCTGATAGCCTCCATCTTGAATGAATTCTAAGAATTCTGCATTAGTGATAAGTCGATCTCCAATTATATAATCATGAAGAAAGACGCTATGATGACCTTTTTCATTATCAAAGCAGAACCCATCACTATTATGTCCGACTTTATAAATGCCTTCAGATACATCCAGAAATCCTAAAGGGGTTGCTGAGCTAAGGTTTTTGTTATTCGATTCCTCTCGATATTTAGGGAATAAAGGGTTATTTCCTAGAATGTACTTTATATCATAGTATAAAAGTTCTTGATGTTGTTGTTCATGTTGAAGTCCAATCTCTATGATGTTGAGAAGCTCAGTTGAAAGGTTAATGTTCTCGATAAAGTCCTTCATACATTTATCTACATATTTCCTGTAGGAATATATATCCACAACTGAAGGTTTTGAGAGGTTTCCTCTATTAGTTCTGAGTACTCTATTTCCTACTGTTTCGTAATAGCTGTTGAAGACATAATTATATTCGGGGTGAAACAATTTGTAGTCAGGCATGAATGGAACCAACAACATTTGCTCAAAAAACCAAGTAGTGTGACCAAGGTGCCATTTGGGAGGACTAACATCTACAATAGGTTGAACCACATAATCTTCTGGTTCTAGAGGTTCGCAAATTAATTCTGATTGTAATCTGATTTGGTGATACCTGAACAGTAAATTAGTGATCACGGAAGTTTGAAAAGTGTTAATAATTGAATTTTTAATCGGTCTAAGGTTTAGTTTTAGCTCATAAGTTACACTTTTAGACTGGAAAAAGTTCGCAAGGGTTGTCTTTTATGATGCGAAGATTAGGTCTGGAACTATGAAAATCTTCTTCATTAAAGTCTATTTTTAGTAAAAAGCAGTCAAATATGAGGGTTATTATATAGTGCAGTTAATTATGTATATTAAGACAGTATTAACTAAATATGTTCTTTGATCTGATACAGCTGAGAGTTTCCATTTTTCTAGTTTAAATATTTGACTTCGTCATCTTCAGTAATCACTCAAAATCCCTTATCTTTTATAATCAATACTCGGGTAGAGTAAAGTAGCAGCTATGGAATATTATATGAAAACATTGTTGTTTGATCCAACAATTATTTGTCAAGCCATTTCAAATCAGCTTTCATTTTTATTATTCAACAAGACTGCCGATTTGAATAATCATTGGATTTCCTATCTCGATTGGATTCTATTAGCAACGCTGATTATGGTTATTATCGTAGCTGCTCGTTTACTCAATAAAAAAACATCTACCAGAAGATTTATCCAAAATAAAATAATAGAAGAGGCGACGGCTGAAGTCAATAGACAGAAGGCCGAAATCCTAAGTCAATCAGAAGAACTTCATCAAGCGTATGAAAAAATTAAAATTAAGAACGATGCAATTGAGGAAGCTTTTTCACATCTCAGTGAATCATTTTCTAAGCAAAGAGACCTAAATAAGTTTAAGGAGATGACCACTGCTATGATCGTACATGATTTTAAGAATGCATTGAATACGGTGATCAGTTTTTCAGAGGGACAGCCATCTCCATTAGAAATAAGGAGTATAAATCAATCAGGGAAGAATATGCTCAATATGGTATTGAACATACTTGATGTACAAAAATTTGAAAATACGGATGTTGCCATCTCTCAAAGTGAGCATTTTTTAGATGAGATGATTAAGAGTGTAATAGAGCAGACAGACTTTATGATCGAGCAGGATAATATTACAGTCCATTATTCATCTGCTAAGAAGTACTTATGCAATGTAGATCTAGAGCTAATGTCTAGAGTATTTTGTAATATTTTGATTAATGCACTTAAATACTCTCCTACAAATGGAAGAATTGAAATAAAATCTAAACGAAACGGTGACTTTGTAGAGGTTTCATTTATTGATCAAGGTCCAGGGATTCCAAAGAGAATGCTTCATCGAGTCTTTGAAAAATACACTCAAATTTCACCTAAAAGCTCTAAAGGTATAAAGTCTACTGGATTAGGATTAGCCTTTTGTAAAATGGCAGTAGAGGCACATGGAGGTAAGGTTTGGGCAGAATCAGAAGAAGGTAAAGGCGCCACATTTATTGTTCAACTTCCTTTAGTACAGAGCTATGAAGCTAAAGAAGTAAAGGTGGCTAAGGTTTCATATGAGAAAAAAGGGTTTAATGTTATTGATTTACAAGTGATTGAGCCTGTTATTAACGAGATTAAAAATTACCAAGTCTTCGATTATAGTGAAATAATGAAAGCTATTGAAAGATTAAATGATGACAACCAAGAAGTCAAATACTGGAAGAGTTATGTTGTAAATGCTGTTCAAAACGTGAATGAGTCTGAGTATGAAAGATTAATTAATGTGTTAAATGTATCTGGATAATAATACTGTCATATTGATCGCAGATGATCAGCCTGATAATTTGAAGGTTATTTTGAACGTACTTGAAAAAGAACGACCAAATGCCAAATTCCTTTTAGCGACGAATGGAGAAATGGCTGTAGATATCGCTACCAAAAGACTTCCAGATCTAATTATTATGGATTGGGAGATGCCAAAGCTCAGCGGGTTTGACGCACTTAAGGTTATTAAAGAAAAGGAAAAAACTAAAGATATCCCGGTCATAATGGCAACAGGTCGTGCCTCATCCGAGGATTTAAGAAAAGCGTTAGCAGCTGGAGCTTCAGACTATATTCGAAAACCGATAGAGAGAGTAGAGTTGTCAGCAAGGGTGAATACCTGTTTGTCAATTAATAGTCTATTGCATCAAGTCAAAGAAAAGAATACTGTACTAGAAGACCTTAATAGGGAAAAAGATGGAGTGTTAAGCGTCGTAGCACATGATTTGAGGACACCTCTTAGTAATATTTTTAGTTTATCTACTCTTATCGAATTGGATGGTAATCTCAACTCTGAACAACAAGGGTATATCATTCAAATGAAAGATGTGGTTCATCGTGGTACGGCATTGATTCAAGATCTATTAGATGTTAATTCCGCCAGAAACGGTGAAGTTAAACTTAAATTGGTTGATTTACCGATCGAAGAATTTATTAAAGCTTGGAAGATTAGTTTTAAGACTCAACTTCAGCATAAGAGCCAAAGCCTAAAGGTTGTCATTAAGTTGGTGGATAAAATCATGACTACAGATAAGACTATGCTTGCTAGAGTGCTAGATAATTTAATGACCAATGCTATGAAGTTCTCTGTTGCGGGTGCTAAAATGTATTTAGATATTACTCAGGAAGAGAAGAATATCCTTTTTGCTTTAAAGGATGAAGGTCCAGGGATAAGTCAAGAAGATCAAAAAAAGATGTTTAAACCTTTCAAGAGATTAAGTGCTACGCCTACCGCTGGAGAACATACCAATGGACTTGGCTTATCTATTGTTAAAACATTGACAGAAAAACTACAAGGAGATATTCAATTGGAAAGTGAGCTGGGTGTTGGTACAACGTTCTTTATAAGATTACCTGTAAAGATTGAGAGAGGTTAAATATGTTTACTTAGGGTTTACTATGGCTAGATCTTAAAAAATTAAGACTAACTGAAACTATTTTGTGCGGTCTGTAGTAATCTTGAAGTTACAGAGATCAAAACAACAGATGGAATATCTAGAGCAAATCAAATTTAGTGCTGATTTCATTCAGTCTAAAATAATGGAATCTCCCAAGTACGGAATTATACTAGGTACTGGATTAGGAGGTTTGGTAGACGAAGTAGATGTTGAGTTGGAAATTGATTATGAAGAAATTCCTCATTTTCCAGTTTCTACAGTCGAATTTCACAAAGGGAAATTGATTTTTGGCAAATTAGGAGACAAGTCTGTAGTGGTCATGAAAGGTAGATTTCATTTCTACGAAGGCTATACCATGAAAGAAGTTACATTTCCAGTCAGGGTTATGAAACTTTTAGGGATTGAAAAATTATTCATCAGTAACGCTGCTGGAGCTTTGAATTCTGATTATGGTAAGAGTGATTTAATGATTCTTGACGATCACATCAATTTGCAAACCGAAAACCCACTGGTAGGAAAAAATCTAGATGAGTTAGGAGATAGATTTCCGGATATGAGCCAACCGTATGATTTTTCATTGATTGATAGAGGTCTCAAAATCTCCAAGTCGTTTGATACTAAGGTTCATAGAGGTGTTTATGTAGGAGTAAATGGACCGAATTTAGAAACTCGTGCCGAATATAAATTTCTTCGGATTATCGGTGCAGATGCTGTAGGTATGTCAACGGTTCCAGAAAATATTGTAGCTCGTCAGATGGGGGTGCCAGTCTTCGCTGTATCTGTTTTGACAGATGTATGTTATGGGGAGATAGAAAAGGTGAGTATAGAAGATATTTTAAAGGCTGCTGCTAAGGCAGAACCAGATATGACCAAACTAATTAAAGAACTTATAATACAAGATTTATGATACTCAAGGAACAAATTGCTATTGTAACAGGAGCTAGTAAGGGAATTGGAAGTGAGTTAGTAAAACAGTTGCTTGAACTAGGTGTCAAAGTTGCAGGTTGGAGTAGAACTAATGGTATTACTGAACACGAAAACTATTACTTCTGTTCAGTGGATGTTAGTAATCCAGATCAAGTTAGAGAGGCTTATAGGTCAACTGTAGATTATTTTGGAAAAGCGCCAACTGTACTTGTTAACAATGCTGGAGTAGGTTTTGTTGAGACTATAGACGAAATGAGTTTTGATCATTGGAAATTAATGTTTGATATTAATGTTAATGGGGTCTTTCACTGTAGTCAGGCAGTAATTCCTGCTATGAAAGATTTTGGGTTTGGTCACATTATTAATATTGGTTCTGTGGCAGGAAGAAATCCTGTCAAAAATATGGTCGGGTATGCTGGTACAAAGCATGCTGTTACAGGAATTTCTCATTCCATGTTTATGGAGTTAAGAGATTTTGGGATTAAAGTTACCTGTATTTATCCAGGTAGTGTAAAAACTCAATTCTTCGATGATATGGAGGAAGTCAACGCTCATGATAATATGATGATGCCACAAGATGTAGCTTCAAGTATAATTCACTGTCTAAATACACCACCAAATTATTTACCAGTAGATTTTGAAGTGCGGCCATTGAAACCTAAAGGTTAAAAATAAGTTTTGTTGAAAAATGTTAAAGCAAATCAGTAACAATGGTTTGAGCTTGGCATTTTCTACGATACACTTACATTTGCACAATTAAGAATTTACGTTTTGTTGAAGTAATGTAGCCTTGATAGGTTACTAAATGCTCTATTCAGTTTGTCGTTAGTAATCCAAAATCTTACGAAAATATATGGTCAGCAATATGCTGTCGATGATATTTCTTTCTCAGTACAAAAAGGAGAAATACTAGGTTTTTTGGGACCAAATGGTGCTGGTAAGTCAACAACAATGAAGATTGCTACTGGTTACCTGAGTCCTAGTATGGGATCTGTAAAGGTGGCTGATATTGATGTGATAGCTGAACCATTAATGGTTCAAGCCAAAGTAGGATATCTGCCTGAGCATAATCCTTTATATCTCGACATGTATGTTCATGAGTTTTTATCTTTTACAGGTAAGGCTAATAAACTTTCAAGTAAGCAAATAAGAAATAGAATTCCAGAAGTAGTTGAACAATGTGGTTTAATACGAGAACAAAACAAGAAAATTGGACAACTATCAAAAGGTTATAGACAGAGAGTTGGTTTAGCGCAAGCTTTACTTCACGATCCTGAAGTACTTATTCTAGACGAACCTACTACAGGTCTAGATCCAAATCAAATCCTCGAAATAAGAAAGTTGATCAAAGACGTTTCAAAAGATAAAACGGTGATTTTTTCTTCTCATATTATGCAGGAAATTAAAGCTCTTTGCGATAGAGTAGTGGTGATCAATAAAGGTAAATTAATTGCAGACAATACTATTGATGAATTTGAAAAGGGGTTCAAAGAAAGTCAAGTCTTGATAGTAGAGTTTAAAAGTGATATTAGTGAATCTCTACTAAAAGGAGTAGCGACTGTTGATAGTGTGACTAGAGAAAGTGAAGGTAAATATGCGCTGGAGGTAACTAACAGCGAAGAGGCTAGAAGTGAGGTTTTTCAGTTAGCAGCTACCAACAATCTACCATTGGTTGGATTGCAAGAGGAAGTTCGATCACTAGAAGATATTTTCCAATCTATGACCTTGGATCAATAATGTTAGCAGTATTTCTTAAAGAATTTAATGGGTTCTTGAATAGTTTAATTGCCTATATAGTAATTGGAGTATTCTTAACGTCTCTTGGGTTACTGATGTGGGTATTTCCAGATAGCAGTATCTTGGAATACGGTTATTCGGATATGAGTACACTGTTTAATCTCGGTCCATATGTATTCATGTTTTTAATACCTGCTATTACTATGAAGTTCTTTGCCGAGGAAAAAAGGACAGGTACAGCTGAGTTACTTTTCACCAAACCAATAACTTATTTTCAAGTGATATTGGGCAAGTATTTTGCAGGTCTTGCTCTAGTGATTCTAGCTATATTACCAACGTTATTATCATTTTATTCAGTATATGTTTTAGGTAATCCTGTAGGTAATTTAGACATCCCTGGAACTGCGGGTTCATATTTAGGCTTGATACTAGTCGGGGCTGCATTTGTCGCAATTGGTGTTTTTGCTTCTGCAATTACAGAAAATCAAGTTGTATCTTTTGTCATTGCTGTATTCTTATCTTTTTTATTTTTCTCTGGTTTTGATTCACTTTCAACCATTGATGTTTGGGGTAATATGGCACTTTATCTGAATCATCTTGGAATGCTTTCGCACTATAGTTCTTTGAGTAGAGGACTTATTGATTTAGCAGATGTTATCTACTTTATAAGTGTAGCGACAGTTATGTTATTGTTTACTAAACTAATTCTGGACGCAAGAAAATGGTAAACAATAAAGCCAAAAGTTTATTAGAACTGGGTATTGGCCTAATGGTAGTGATTATAATTAATCAGTTGATTAGTCACTTCCCTGTTCGCTTCGATATGACGGAAGGTAAGAGGTATAGTATTTCGGAAGCTACTAAAAATGTATTAACAAGCCTTCAGGAGCCAGTATATGTAGATGTATATTTATATGGAGATATGCCAGCTGGTTTTAAGCGACTTCGCAGAGCTATTGATGAAACGTTGGATCAGTTTGTTTACTATTCTGATAAAAAGATAGTTTATCGCTTTACAGATCCTTCTTCTGCCAAGAGTGCCAAGGCTAGAAATGAATTTTATGCCGCTCTAGTAAAGAAGGGGCTTCAGCCGACTAATCTATCCTTTAAGAAAGATGGTAATAAGACTGAGAAAATTATTTTTCCGGGAGCAGTCATTTCTTATTTAGGACAGCAGATGCCTGTAATGCTACTAAAAGGTAACAAATCGTCATCTGCTGAAGAACAGCTCAATCAATCCATAGAAGGTTTAGAATACGAAATCGCAAATGTGATCAGGAAGCTTTCAAGTGATCGACGTAAAACTATAGGAATGATTACAGGTCATAATGAACCAGATTCATTAAACCTTGCTGGTTTGACTTCAGCACTTCTAGAGAACTACAATGTATTTAAGGTTGACTTGCCAAATAGAACTAAGACTTTGGATATATATGATGCTTTAATCTTTCCAAAGCCGACTACAGCATTTACGGAGGTCGAAAAGTTTAAGATTGATCAGTATATAATGAATGGAGGAAAAGCTTTGTTTTTTATTGATGCCCTTCGTGTCAATATGGATAGTGCAAGCGGGGATGGAACCTATGCATTTCCTTATGAATTAAACTTGGACGATATGTTATTCAAGTATGGAATTAGAATTAATAGAAACTTTGTACAGGACATTGTTTGTAGTGATTTTCCAGTTGTAGCTGGTAACATGGGTAATAATACTCAGATTAGAATGCTTCCATGGCCATTTTTTCCTATTGTCAATAACTTTGGAAATCATCCAATTGTCAAAAACCTTGATGCAGTTTCAATGAAGTTTGTTTCTACAATTGATACAGTTAAAGCATCAGGAGTGTCCAAAGTACCGTTGTTGATGACTTCTCAGTACTCTTTGATTTCAACAACTCCAGTGAAAGTAGCATTCAACGAACTTCAGAAAAACTTAGATCCTAAACGTTTCAACCAAGGTTCTCAACCTGTAGCTTATCTTCTCAAAGGCTACTTTAAATCGAACTATGCCAAGAGGTTGCTGCCTAAAGAAGTTTCTAAGTCTGGTCTTATAGAAAATAGTAAAGAGACTTCTATATTAGTGTGTGCCGATGGAGATATGATTCGAAATGAATTTAGTCCGAAAGACGGTAAACCTTTACCATTAGGGGTGAGTCCATATAATCAAGTTCAGTTTGCAAATCAAGATTTTGTATTAAATGCAATTGATTATATGCTCAATGAAAGTGGCGTAATAGTATCAAAATCAAAAGAAGTTCAAATTAGACCACTTGATAAAGTCAAGGTAGAAGAAGAAAAGCTATTTTGGCAGGTGTTTAATTTAGTCCTTCCTATAGTTTTGCTAATTGTCTTTGGAGTACTCAGGGTTTATCTGCGCAAACGAAAATACGCTAGTTTTAAATGAGGCAATTGAATAAACATATATTAATTCTCATTGGGCTAATAGTAGTTTCAGTAGGGCTGTTTTTCTATGATGGTAGTAATTCCTCTAGTGTCTCGTTTGATGTAGACATGTTTCAAATTGAAGATACCTCAAGTTTGAAATCTTTAATTATAGAAAGATTTGGGAAAAAGATTGAAATACAAAATCCTGATGGTTGGTTGCTCAATGAAAGGTATGCAGTAGATCCATCATTGATAAAGGTTACTAAGGCCATAATGTCACAGGTTTCTATTATTCGTCCTGTTAGCCGGCTTAATTTTGATGAAATAAAAACAGACCTTCTGACCAAAGGTGCTAAGGTTACATTAGGTACTAAGACAGGTGTAAAATCATTCTATGCCGGAGGAAATGCTACTAAATCGGTTGGGTATTTTGCTAATGAGAATCTTACTGATATCTACGTTGTAGGCATTCCGGGTTATGAAAACTATCTCTCAGGAATATTCGAACTTACTCTGAATCAATGGCGAGATAGGATGCTGTTTGCTTCTAACTGGAGATCAATACAGAATCTTAGGATAAAATATTCTAACGCAGAAAACCTTGATATATACTTTGATAAAAAATTTCTTGCTGTAAATAGTGTTAATCTACTTGACACGGCTGTGTTCATGGACTATCTCAGTCAGTATGAGCAGTTCATGCTTAACGATTATCTAGATGAAGGAGAGTTTCCTCGATATGATAGTCTTTCAAAAGTAGAGCCTTTTGCTACTTTGACCTTAGATGATATTGATGCTTCAAGAAGCCGTAATTTGAAAATTTACCCATTGATTCCCAAAGAGCGATTTTACCTCTTGAAAGATGATAGTGATCAAATGATTGTCGTAGATAAGGGTAGAATGGAGAAGCTTATGAAGAAAGGAAGTTATTTTTCTGTGAATAAATAATTAGGGCAAATCTTTTTATATATGATTCGAATTTTAATTGAACCAATTCTATTGCCTCGTAAAGCCTGATAAATCTTCTGTTTAGCATGCGCTAAATAACTACCATTCTACTCAATTGAAATTTGCTACTGAAAGTTGCTAAATCACAGATAGAACTCACTTTTTTATTTGCTATTTATCCTTAACTTTGGCTGCCTCAAAGCAGGTTCATACTTTGAGCATTCATTTATTCTAGGACACTTTTAAACTTCACGATGAAATTTATTGTTTCTTCTTCGTACCTACTGAAGCAGATTTCTGCGATCAATGGTGTGATCACTACTAATCCAGTCGTTCCGATTCTTGAGAACTTTCTTTTTGAAATCAGCGATGGGAAGTTAACAGTAACTGCTTCTGATTTACAAACTTCCATGATCACGGAGCTTGAAGTGGAGGCGAAAGAGAACGGTAGCATTGCAGTTCCTTCTAAGATACTTTTAGACACTCTGAAAAATCTACCAGAGCAGCCAATTACTTTTGATATTGACGAAGCTTCATATAGCATAGAGATCAATTCTGACAATGGTAAGTATAAGCTGTCAGGAGAGAATGCTACAGACTTTCCTAAAGTGCCTACTGTAGCTGATGGTAGTTCGGTTAATATTTCCTCTGAGGTGTTAGGTCATGCTATCTCCAATACTATTTTGGCGACTAGCAACGATGAATTGAGACCAGCGATGACTGGCGTGTTTTTGAACCTATCTGATACGAATACCACATTCGTGGCAACTGATGGTCATAGATTAATAAGGTACAGGAGAGTAGATATTGCCTCTGACAGTGGTGCGAGCATGATTATTCCTCGTAAAGCTTTAACGCTGTTGAATTCGACCTTACCATCAGAGAATACTAACGTAAGTGTAGAATATAATGTGTCAAACGCCTTCTTTAGATTTGATGGTGTTCAGATGGTATGTAGATTGATCGACGAGAGATTCCCTGATTACGAAAATGTAATTCCAGCTGGTAATGATAACGAAATGACAATCGATAGAGCTGAACTTCTTGGTTCATTGAAGCGTATAGCGATTTATGCCAATAAGACAACTCATCAGGTAAGATTGAAGATCACCGGAAGCGAGTTGGTAGTGTCATCTGAGGACTTAGATTTTTCTAACGAAGCCAATGAAAGACTTTCTTGTGACCATAACGGTGCAGATATTGAGATTGGATTTAATGGTAAGTTCTTGATTGAGATGCTAGCAAATGTTAGTTCTAAGCAAGTAACAATGAAGCTTTCTGAACCAAATAAAGCTGGGCTTTTAGTTCCAGTAGAACAAGCAGAAAATGAAGATTTATTGATGTTAGTGATGCCAGTAATGTTGAGTAATTACTCAGCTTAATAGCGCACTAAATATTAGAATACTCTAGGGCAGTCAGAAATGACTGCCTTTTTTTGTTCATTTTTTTGATTATTCATTTCTATAATTAATAGCAACTTCATAGTCTAGCTAATCCTAAGTAATCTACTAAGCTTAATATTGTCATTTGTCTTTTGAAAAGTGATAAATGAGATGAAGAGCTACTATTTTCTACTTTTATGTATCTGCCTGTCTTCTTGTCAATTTCTTTCCCCACATCCTAAATCCATTTCTTCTTTCGAAATAGAGCCACTTGTTATTGACTTAGAGCTCAGTTCAAATAAAATTCCATCAGACAGTCTATTATTCTTAGGGCATAACCTTCTGGAGTTAGCAAAAAAACTTAATGATAAGTCTAGTGAAGCGCGTATTTCTTTGCTGTTGGCTAAGGTTTTAACTGAAAACGAGGCGTTTGATGAAGCTATTGTACATTTAAGTAGTGCCATTGATCAATTCACGATCGACAATAATTTTCGCTTTTTAAGTAAAGCCTATAAAGTCATGAGTTTTGTTTTTTTAGAAACAGATAATTATGATAAAGCTTTCTACTCTATACACAAAGCTATGGAGTATAGTCAGTCTGAACCTCATAGAAAAGATCTTGCTTCACTTTATGGGCATCTTGGACATATCTATGAAAAGACACAAGTGTATGATAGTGCATTGCTATGTCAGAAGAAGGCTCTTGAGTATTTTGAATCTCAACCAGATTCAGTTGAACTAGCGGTCATATATGATAATATTGGAAGTATCTATGAGGATTTAGAGTTGTATGATGAAGCGAAATTCTATTTTGAAAAGGCCTATGAATATAATCTTGGGATAAAGTCGATGTTGGCACTCGTAAGTAACCTGAATAATATTGGAGATGTATATCGTAAAACAGGTAATTATAATATGGCTATGCAGTATACCAAAGAGTCATATACGCTTGCAACGAAAATCAAGAATCTTGATCAAATTCAATCAGCAGCCAGAGATATATCCAAAACTTTTGCGGATATAAATGAATATGATAGTGCATACTATTATTTATCGATCAGTTATGAGTATAAAAATGAATGGTTTGGAGAAAGAATGGCAAAAGAATTGGCTAAGGAACAGATCAAGTTCGATCTTGAAAAAAAGAAACAGACTATTGTTGCGATGAAAAAAGACAGGCAGAATACCTTGACTTTAATCAGGTTAGGAGGATTGTCTTTAATACTAATCACAGGTTTGATTTCTTATGGTTCTTTTTTAAAATCCTCTAAAAACAAAAAGGAAAAGCAACTACTCAAAATTGAGAATGAATTAAATAAATCTGAGTTACTCAATGCTCAATTAAACGAAGAAAAACTTAAAGCGGAAATTGAGAATAAGCGTCTTTTTGAAAAACAACTCCAAGATGATCTAGAGATGAAGAATGGAGAAATATCAAGGTCCGCTTTGCATATGATAAGAAAGAATGAATTCTTAAAATCACTCCGAGACAATCTAAAAAAGATTAAAAAAAGTGAACCTGAAGATGTCAAGAAAAAAGTGAATAAGTTAACTAAAGCGATTGACCTTAGTTTCACAATGGATGAAGATTGGCAAGAGTTTGAATCAGTTTTTAAGAAAGTACACGTAGGGTTCTATGAAAAATTAAAAGAAAAACATCCAAATCTATCAGCGGCTGAAGTTCGGCTTTGTACTATGATTCATAGTAACCTTCAGTCGCATGAGATATCTTCAATCTTGAATATATCAAGTGATAGTTTGAGAATAGCTAGATATCGGCTTCGTAAAAAAATTCAACTTGAAAAAGGCTCGAATTTATATACCTATTTGAGTACAATCTCATAACTTATTAGTAATTTATAACTTGTTGATTATGTGTGTTTTGTTAGTAATTGTATACGCTTTGTTGCTTTTTGTAGACGTGCTTGTACATCTATTGTAGCCTCTTCTGATTACAAGACTTTTACATAATTAGCTAAGCAACAATAATTACATAAAAACTCCTTGATTAAAGTTATCTAAGTTTTAAAACTTGCTAATTTATCCTTAACATTCTACTTCTACTTTCGCCATCGAACTAAAACACTTTTACCAATGAGAAAAATTATGATCAGCTGTTTAGCTATCGTATTAGTCCTTTTCGCATCAGAGGTTGCAGAAGCTGGAGCAGGCACTATTAAAGGAAAAATCACCGATGAGAACGGGCTAGCGATGCCCGGTGCTACAGTTCTTGTAACAGACTTGGGACAAGTCGGAGCAGTAACTGATATCAATGGAGAGTTTACCATAATTGATGTGCCAGAAGGAAGCCATGATGTGAAAATTTCCTATTTAGGATATCAGGAAATAACAAAGAAAGTAGATGTTGCTGATAAAGGCGTTTCTTCTTTCTCTTTTGATCTTGAGCCTGGAGTATTACTAGGAGGAGAAGTAATGATTCTTGGAGATAGATTGAAGGGACAAGCAAAAGCTTTGAATCAACAAAGGTCTAATGACAACATTACTAATGTAGTTGCAGCAGATCAGATTGGTCGTTTCCCAGATGCGAATGCTGGTGATGCTTTAAAAAGAGTGCCAGGTATTACTATGCAAGGAGATCAAGGAGAAGCTAGAAATATCATTATTAGAGGTTTGGCACCGCAGTTGAACTCTGTGACCTTGAATGGAAATAGAATTCCATCGGCGGAAGGTGATAATAGAAATATCCAGATGGACCTTATTCCTGCAGATATGATTCAGACGATTCAGGTGAATAAAGCTATACTTCCAGAGATGGATGGTGATGCTATAGGTGGATCGGTAAATCTTGTTACAAGAGGAGCCTCTGAAGGAATGAGAGTTTCAGGTTCTGTAGCAGGTAGTTATAATGAAGTTGGTGATGCTCCTGGGTACAACTTTGGGTTAGTAGCTAGTAACAGGTTTATAGATAATAAACTTGGTGCTGTTCTTTCTGCTTCATGGAGAAATGATGTAATAGGCTCTCATAACGTGGAAGCTGAGTACGAGTACGAAGTAGAGGATGATGATTCAGGAGAAGATATAGAAACCGATCCTTTTTTGGCCGTCAATGAAATTAGAACCTATGAAGTAACCAGATCAAGAAGAAGTGTATCATTGAACTTGGATTACAAAATAAATAACAATCATACACTCTATGCTAAGAGCATGTACACTAGGAGAAATGATTGGGAAAATAGATTTAGGTTAACTACTGAAGTAGATAAGGCTGTTTTTGCAAATGGTGTAGACAATGCTCCTACTGGGTTTATTGGTGTAGCTGATAGACAAACTAAAGGAGGTATTGACAATGATAAAGTAAGAAATACAAGGTTAGAAGATCAGCGAGTGCAGGCTTACTCCTTGAGTGGAGATCACTGGTTTGACAATATTCAGTTAACTTGGAATGGAGCTTATTCTAAGGCATCTGAAGAAAGACCAAATGAGAGATATGCTAAGTTTGAAACAGATGAAGATTTAACGTTAGATGTAAATTCAGCTTTCAGCGGGTTTAGAGAACCACAATTGATTTCGACGAGTATAGATGAAAATACAAATTCGAATTTCGTATTTGACAAGTTTGTGGAAGAGAATCAGTATACCGAAGAAGAAAATTATACAGGTCAAATCGATTTGAAGATTCCTTTGTCAGTACTGTCAAGTCAAGAAGGGAATATCAAGTTGGGAGCGAAGTATAACGCTAAGTCTAAACTTCGAGATAATGAGTTTATGGAATACACGTTGATCGATGGGGACATTTCATTAGCTGATGGGGCTGTTTCAAACAAGACTAATGCAGATTACCTTGCTGGTAGTAAGTATTCAGCAGGAGATTTTTATTCAGAGAAAGCACTTGGTAAGTTGAACTTTGCTGATGAATCTAGGTTCGAGGGAGAAGATAAGCCAGATGAGTATTTGGCTTCAAACTATCAAGCCGATGAGAATGTGACCGCTGGATATATACAATTGACACAAGACTTAAACGACGAGGTTAAGGTAATCGTAGGAGCAAGGGTTGAACATACAGATTTTGAATACACAGGTAATGAAGTGAATTTCAATGAGGACGGTGATTTCGTAAATGCAGAACCAATTAAGGACAGAAAGTCTTATGATAATTTATTGCCTGCAGTACACTTAAGGTATGCACCTAGCAGCGATCTTGTTTTGAGAGCAGCTTGGACTAACTCTTTGGCTAGACCAAATTACTACGATCTGGTTCCCTATAGATTAATTGAAGAAGAAGAAGAAGGTGAAGAGTTGTTTTTAGGTAATTCTGAATTGAATCCAACTACTTCTATGAATATAGATTTGATGGCTGAATATTACTTCCAGTCAGTAGGCGTAGTTTCTGCTGGATTGTTTTATAAGAGTATTGACGATTTTATTTATACTTCGGTGACTGAAGCTGGAGATATTACCACTTTCCAGCCGAAAAATTCAGGCTCTGGTAGTATTAGAGGTTTTGAACTTTCTGCTCAAAGACAATTAGATTTTCTACCGGGTGTATGGAAAGGGTTCGGTATTTATGCGAACTATACCTACAATGCATCTGATATAGATGGTATAGCTAGTGAAGACGGAGATGTGAGAGATGGTATTGATCTTCCAGGAACAGCCGATCACCTATTCAATGCTTCACTTTCTTTTGAAACTAAGAAATTGGTAGTAAGAGTTTCTGCTAATTATTCTTCCGATTACATAGATGAGGTGGCAGATGAAGAATTCTTTGATAGATATTATGATGAGCAGTTCTTTCTTGATATAAATGCCTCTTATGCAGTTACTAATAATTGGAGAGTATTTGCTGAAATGAACAACTTAACTAATCAGCCTTTGAGATACTATCAAGGAATAGAGTCAAGAACTATGCAAGTTGAATACTATGGTCCTAAGTTCAATCTAGGAGTAAAGTTTGACTTATTTCAAAAGTAAAATTTGATTAATCTAAAATAATAAAGAAGGCTGTACTTCGGTACAGCCTTCTTTATATCAGCCAATATGAGGAAAATATTATTTATAGCTTTGGTGGCTATTGGCTGCCAGTCTAAAAATGTGTCAGAGTCGATAATTAAGCTTAAACCAAAGTACACAACAAGTCCTGTTCAGTATGATAGTGATGACCCTGCGATATGGATCAATCCAATTGATCCGGCTAAATCATTAATCTTGGGAACAGACAAGTATGAAGATGAAAAAGGGGGGATTTATGTTTTTGACCTTGAAGGGAAATCAATTGATTCTTTGAAAGTTAAAGGCGTAGATAGACCTAATAATATAGATATACTACATGGAGTAGTATGGGACAGTGTAAAATTGGATATAGCCGTATTTACCGAGAGGGGAAAGAAAAGGATTCGTGTTTATCAGCTACCCGAAATGAAATCAATTGATGGAGGAGGAATTCCTGTATTTGAAGATAGTGATAGTCGAGCTGTAATGGGTGTTGCGTTATCTTGGCGAAAATCTGATAGTACTGCTTATGCTATAGTAAGCCGAAAAGGAGAAGGCTCTCCAGCCAATGGTTATTTGTATCAATACAAATTGAATCTGGATAGTGGCAAAGTCTCAGGAGAACTCGTACGCAAGTTTGGTAAGTTTAGTGGAGGACATGGAGAGATAGAAGCTATAGCTGTAGATGATCAGATGGGTTATATATATTATTCAGATGAATGGTTTGGTATTCGCAAATACTATGTGGATCCAGCTATGGGAGATGAAGAATTGGCTTCTTTTGGTTTGGATGGTTTTAAAGAAGATAGAGAAGGAATTTCTATTTATTCAACTTCGGATTCTACAGGATACATTTTGGTATCAGATCAGCAAGCTAATGTTTTTAGGGTATTCCCAAGAGAAGGGACTAATAAAGACTTACACGAGCATCCTCTTATCAAAGTGGTTCCTGTATCTACGAATGAGAGTGATGGTTCAGAAGTGTCTTCGGTTTCGTTTAATAGTGATTTTCCAAATGGTCTCTTTGTAGCGATGTCGGATGACAAAACATTTCAAATCTACGATTGGGATGATATTCAGAAATTAATAGATCTTCCTTAAACTAAGATTGATTGAGTAATATGAGGGAACTTTTAATATATATATCAGGCATCTTATTGATAGTAAGTTGCCAATCGAGACAGCAAGTTCAATCAAGCGAACCTGAGTCCAAAGATGAAAAAGGGATATTTGAAAAAGCTTATGAGGATGCGATTCATTGGTATGTGATAGGTGATTTTGGTCGAAATGGACAGTTTGGACAGCAAGAAGTAGCAGATCAGATGGGGGAGTACTCTGAGATACAAGAACCAGATTTTATTGTGACTACTGGAGATAATATTTATCCTAATGGAGTGGCAAGTGTTCTTGATCCGCTATGGAAAACTTCTTTCGAAGATGTATATCGTCATCACAACTTATTTTGCAATTGGTATGCAGCAATAGGAAATCATGGCTATCGAGGCAATCCACAAGCTCAAGTAGATTATACTAAAATTAGTCAAAGATGGCAGATGCCTGCAAGGTACTATGTCAAGAATTTTGAGGACGACAATATCTCTATCAAAATAGTTTTTCTTGACACTAACCCTTTTGAAGATCAGTATTATCGGCAGGACAAGTATATGTCTGTTTGGGATCAAGATTCTACCAGGCAGCTAGTATGGATGGATAGTGTTTTGAGTGATAACAGTGCTGATTGGAAAATTATTGTAGGGCATCATCCATTATACTCGGGTGGTAAAAGAATACACTCAACTGGAAGTATTAAAAATCATTTAGAAAAAGTTTTGATCAAGTATAATGTGGATCTGTATTTTGCAGGTCATGAGCATGACTTGCAGCATATTCATAACCCAGCTTATAAGACTCATCATATAATTTCTGGTGCTGGTTCTGATATAAGAGAGACAGGAAAAATGGAGTATACAAAGTTTGCTGCCGCACAGAATGGCTTTGTGGCAGCAAGTGCATTAAAAGACAAGCTATTGATTAGGTTCATAAATGTCAAAGGAGAAGTAATTCATCATTTCGAATTGAATAAATAGGAAAGAACTTGTACTGAAAATAAGCAATTAGAGACAGATGTTTATTTAGCTATGCCTTCTTTTTTTACTTAAGTTAAAACTTAGTTGTTGAATGAAAAATTGCCCATCATTAAGCTTTTGTTAGACATAAAACTTTCATGAATAAGGGAATTCACCCACAGGCATGAAACTCGTTTTAAATAGAAACCAAACTATAAAACGATATGTCTACAGTAGAATTCCCTCAGCTAATTGAACGCGGTTGTGG